>NZ_JAERRJ010000009.1 GCF_016741815.1 Nocardia acididurans | reverse complement strand
ACCGGTCGCGTACATGTGATGCGCCCACACCGCGATCGACAGCGCCGCGATGGCCATCGTCGCGTAAACGAGCGTGGTGTAGCCGAAGATCGGCTTGCGCGAGAAGACCGGGTAGATCTCCGACACGATGCCGAAGAACGGCAGCGCGATGATGTACACCTCGGGGTGCCCGAAGTACCAGAACAGATGCTGGTAGAGGAGCGAGCCGCCGCTGGACGGGTCGTAGATGTGGCCGCCCAGATGCCGGTCGTAGGCCAGCGCGAACAAGGCCGCCGTGAGGATCGGGAAGGCCAGCAGCACCAGGATGCTGGTGATCATGATGTTCCAGGTGAAGATCGGCATCCGGAACAGGGTCATGCCCGGGCAGCGCAGGCAGACCACCGTGGTGATCATGTTGACGCCGCCGAGGATGGTGCCCAGACCCGAGACCGCCAGGCCCAGAATCCAGAGATCAGCGCCGACACCCGGGGAATGCACCATGTCCGACAGCGGGGTGTAGGCGGTCCAGCCGAAGTCGGCCGCGCCGCCGGGGGTGATGAAACCGGCCGTCGCCATGGTCGCGCCGAACAGGTACAGCCAGTAGCTGAAGGCGTTCAGACGCGGGAACGCCACGTCGGGCGCGCCGATCTGCAAGGGCAGCACCAGGTTCGCGAAACCGAACACGATGGCCGTCGCGTAGAACAGCAGCATGATCGTGCCGTGCATGGTGAACAGCTGATTGAACTGCTCCGTGGACAGGAACTGCATACCCGGGCGCGCCAGCTCGCCGCGCATGAGCAGGGCCATCAGGCCACCGATCATGAAGAACGAGATAGCGGTGGTCAGGTACATGACGCCGAGCACCTTGGGGTCGGTGGTCGTCACGGCCTTGTAGATGAACGAGCCCTTGGGACCCAGGCGGGGCGGATAAGGCCGTTGGGCCTGCAATTCCGGTTCCGGCTTGGGAGCTACGGCAGTCACCACATCCTCCTCGAAGACGGTCCGCAGCTCGTGTTACCCGCTCCGGAACCTGCGTTGATCGGCGCCTAGCGTACTCACAGCAATTCGATTCTGGCAGAGAACACTCCGAACCGAACAGCCAGGACTCTGGATTACCGCCGGATACCGCGTGAGCAGCGCCGTCACCTCCGCGCCGGGCACGGTCACACCCGCGCCGCGGCTACGGCCGCGCGCACCGCCGGAGCCGTCTCGGCCGCGTACCGCTGCGTCTCCCACTCCCCGTCCGGAGCCACGGGCAGCAGGAATTCGCTGATGCCGTCGGCGAGCGCGACCTCGGTCAACTGCTGCACGGTCATGGACGGGTCGATGACATAGGCGCGGCGGATCAGGCCCGGCACCCGCCCGGCCTCCCGCGCGCCGGTGTCGATGCCGTTCATCAGCCGCGACAGCATGTCGGGCGGCGCGTAGGTGTAGCCGCCGAGCCAGCCGTCGGCCAGCTCACCCGCCAGGCGCAGGGCTTTCGGGCCGTACACGCCCAGCCAGATGCCCACCCGGCGGGGCGGCGGCGGACCGGCTTTCGCGCCCCGCAGCCGATAGAACTCACCGTCGACGACCGGCCGGCCCTCACCCCACAGCGCCCGGATGACGGTGATCGCCTCCCGCAAGGCCCGCAGAGCCTGCCCCGGGGTGCGCTTCTCACCACCCATGGCGTCGATGGCATCCCAGAACGCGCCCGCGCCCAGTCCGAGTTCGATCCGGCCGCCGCTGAGGATGTCGAGGGTGGTGACACTGCGCGCGAGTACGGCGGGCGGGCGCAGCGGCAGATTGGCTACCGCCGGGAGCAGGGTGATGTTGCGGGTGGTCGCCGCGACGTAGGACAGCAGGGTCCAGGTGTCGAGGAAGGCGGGTTGATACGGATGATCCTGTACCGCCAGCACTTCCAGCCCGATCTCGTCGGACAGCCGGATCAGCCGCAGCAGCGACCGTTCCCGCGCCGCCTCGGGCGGAACGAAGATCCCGAACCTCAGCTCATGCCCGTAGTCGCCCATAGCGAATTTCAAGCTACCGCCCAGGGGGTCGCACCGGCCGTCCGACGCGCCGAAAACAGCAGGTCACGGGTTCGAATCGAAGCCGGCGCCGGGGGCGGCGTGCCCCGATCGTGATCGAATGCCGTGATCGAATCCACAATCGTTGTACGACAAGGGATTACAATCGAGATCGTGCAGTTCCACAGCACACTCGACGTGGCCCGCAAACACCTGGCCGCAGTAGATCCCGCAGCCCTGCGTCACGGGCGAGACCGCTTGGCCGAGACCGGAATCGCGCGGCTCGGCTATCTGCTGCCGCACCGGGTGAAACGCAGCCTCGCGGCCGAGGCGCTGGCCCTGATCGATCAGCACCGGCAGTGGAACACACCGCCCGAGGGAGAAACACCCCACTCCGTCGACCTGTCGCATCGCGAGGTCACCGCGCACGGCAACTGGATACCGCAGCTCTACAACTGTGAAATGTTGTGGCACAAGCTATCCGACGTAGCCGCCGAGGAGGTCCGGCCCGGCCCGCCGCCGCACGGCTACGCGGTGCGCCGCCGCCATCACGACGACCCGCCCGACCAATGGCGTTGGGCCGATTACCCTTTCGAACTCGTCCTGATCGTCGAATGCCCGGAGCTGGCGGCCGGAGGCTTCGTGCAGACGGTCGCGCACACCCGGCGGGACCAGCCCCTCGAAGGCGGTGTGTACCGCACCCTCACCCGCAACCCCATCCACTCCTGGGAACTCGTCCCGGGCGACCTCTATCTGCTGCGCGCCGCCACCACCCTGCACCGGGTGCACCCCTTCACGCACGGTCGCCGCACCACGATCAGCATGTCCTTCGTATCCCCCAGAGTGATAACCTGATTCACATTTCAGGCCGCGGGGGGCAGCGTCGCCGGACCGTACACAACTGGGCATCCTTGCTCCCACCGGCATAGGCGAAACCGATGGATCTTCTGAACCCGATCGACGCGATCTTCCTGGCATTCGAATCCCGCGAACACCCCATGCACGTCGGCGGACTGCAACTGTTCGAACCTCCCGCCGACGCCGCCCCCGACTTCACCCGCACCCTGTACCGCGATATGGCCGCCGTCGACGAGGTGCGCACCCGCTACCGGCGGCACCCCAGCCGCACCTTCGGCGGCTTCTCCAGCATCGCCTGGTCGCACGCCGAAAAAGTGGATCTGCAGTACCACCTGCGCCGCTGCGCCCTGCCCGCACCGGGCGGCATGGCGGATCTGCTGGATCTCACCGAACGACTGCACGGCACCCTGCTGGACCGGCACCGGCCGCTGTGGGAGGGCCGGCTCATCGAGGGGCTGGACGACGGCCGCTTCGCCGTCTACATGAAGATGCACCACGCGCTCATCGACGGCGTCTCGGCCATGCGACTGCTGCTGCGCACCCTCACCGAGGACCCGTTCGACACCCGGGTCCGCGTGCCGTGGGGGCTGCCGCCCGTCGACCGCGAACCCGCCGAAGCCGAAAACCCTTGGCAGCAACTACGCAAGGCGGTCCCGGGCATCCTGCGCAGCACGCGATCGATCGCCGCGCCGCTGCGGGGCGCGGTGGACGGCAGGCTCACGCTGCCGATGTCCGCGCCGCGCACCATGTTCAACGTGCCCATCGGCGGGGCGCGGCGTATCGCGGTGCGGTCCTGGCCGATCGAACGGGTCAATGCCGTGCGGCGCGCCACCGGGGCGACCGTCAACGATGTCGTGCTGGCCATGAGCGCCGCCGCGCTGCGCGCTTACCTGCTCGAACACGACGCCCTGCCGGACGAGCCGCTGATCGCCATGGTGCCGGTCAATGTGCGCAGCGCCGCCGAGGCCGACAGCTCCGAAGGCAATATGGTGGCCGCCTGCCTGGCGAATCTGAACACGCACATCGCGGATCCGGCGCGGCGGCTGACGGCCATCAGCACCTCCATGCGCGATACCAAGCAGGTCTTCACGCAGCTGCCGAAGCTGGAGGCCATCGCGCTGTCGGCGCTGCTCATGTCGCCGCTGGGGCTGACGCAGCTGCCGGGCCTCGACGGGATGCCGCGGGTGCCGTTCAATCTGGTGATCTCGAACGTGCCGGGGCCGCGCAAGCCGGTCTATATGCAGGGCGCGCGGCTGGACGCCAACTATCCGCTGTCGATTCCGTTCGACTCGCAGGCCATGAACATCACCCTCACCACCAATGGCGATCACCTCGATTTCGGTCTCGTCGGCTGCCGTCGCACCGTGCCCGATCTCGATCGGTTCCCCGATCTGCTGGAGGCCGGCCTGGCCGAGCTGGAAGCAGCGACCGCCTAGCCGTTCACTACCCTGGTCCGGGTGGAATCGCGTTGGCCCGAACTGCGGAAACAGTGCCTGCTCCTCGAAGACGAGGCGGTGCTGGCCCTGAACAAGCCCGCCGGAATCTCGGTCACCGGCGAGCGCCACGACACCGACATCGTGGAGCTCGCCGCCGGGCAGGGCGAGACGCTGTACCCGGTGCACCGCATCGACAAGGTGACCTCCGGGCTGGTGCTGCTCGCCAAGGAGCTGACCGCGCACGGACAGCTGACGCGGCAGTTCAACAAGCGGACCGCCGAGAAGGCGTATCTGGCGGTCGTCGAAGCGGGTGAGCTGCCCGAACGCGGCGTCATCGACCTGCCGCTGAGCGTGGGGCGCAAGAATCGGGTGCGGATCGCCGCGCCCCGCGAGAGCATTCGCCGTGCCGGCGACACCTGGCGGGTCGACGAGTCGGATGTGGCGGCGGGCAAGAACTATCCGTCGGTCACCGAATTCGTCACCGTGGCGCGCACGTCCGGCCACACCGTGCTCGCACTGCGCCCGATCACCGGCCGCCGGCATCAGATTCGCGTGCACCTGGCCTGGATCGGGCACGCCATCGTGGGCGATCCGCTGTTCGACAGATCCGGAACGCACCAGCGCACGTATCTCCATTCGTGGCGGCTGAGACTCGACGCACCGTGGCGCTCCCCCGCGGTCCTGGATCTGGAGGCCGCGCCCGGCGCGGACTTCTGGCAGATCGGCGGCGAACCCCTGACCGACACTCCCGGGCAAATACTCGGCACCGCATCCGAACTCATGAGCCGCGCCACCGCGGACAGGCATTGATGCCCTATCGCTATATTCGGTGGCGAGTCTCACCGAGACCGCATACGGGCAGGTCATCTAGCCTGATGGCGTGACCGCGGGGCGCGTGGTCGCGTTCGGGCGCAACGATGCGGCCCTACACAGAAAGCGAACAGCGATGGTTCTGCTGGCACACCTCAGTGACACCCACTTCAACATGGCCGCACGCAATGTGGAACGCGCCGAACGGGTGATGGCCTTCATCGCAGACCTGCCGACCAGGCCCGACGTCATCGTCGTCACCGGGGATATCGCCGACGAGGGCGAGATCGAGGAGTACCGGCAGGCCCGCGCGGCGCTCACCGCCGATATCCCGGTGCTGATCCTGCCGGGCAATCACGACGACCGCGGCAATATGCGCACCGTGCTCTACGGCGAGGAGCCGTCCTACGCGCCCATCAACCAGTCGCACAGCGTCAACGGGCTCACCCTGGCCCTGCTCGACTCCAGCATTCCCGGCAAGCCGGAGGGCCTGCTCGAGGACGAGACCTACGACTTCCTGGCCGAACTGCTCGCCGCCGCGCCCGCGGACGAGACCGTGCTGATCGGCCTGCATCACCCGCCGGTTCCCGTGCACAGCACCGTGGTCGACCACATCCGGCTCACCAATCCGGAACGACTGGCCGACATCGTGGCGGGCGATCACCGCATCGCGGGGGTGATCACCGGGCACGTGCACTCCGGCCTGGTCACCAGCTTCGCGGGTAAGCCGCTGATCGTCGCGCCCAGCGTCTCCTCCACCATCGGCTGCGAATGGGAAACGGCCGCACCGGGACACGTGCCCATCGACTTCGCGCCCGATCCCTCGCTGATCTTCCATTCCGTGCGGGACGGGCGGCTGCTCTCGACGTTCCGGCCCATCGCCATGGGCGGATGGCTCAGCGAACCCCAGGAGTGACCGCGGCCCGGCGGTAGGCGGAAGGCGTTGTGCCCGTCCACCTCTTGAAGGCGTGGATGAAGGTGGACGCCTCCGCGTAACCGAGCCGGATGGCCACATCGCTCACCGAAAGCGGTGTGGCGGTGAGCATCTCCTCCGCCAGCGCGCGGCGGACCTCGTCCAGCAGGGCGCGATAGCTGGTCCCCGCCGCATCCAGATGCCTGCGCAGGGTGCGCGTGCTCATATTGAGATCCTTTGCCACCGCATCGATTCCGGGTGGCTGCGCGAAACCGTCGATACCGCCGCGCGGCACCAGCAGGCCGCGCACCTCCGCCGCGATACCCGTGCGGGCCCGCCGCCGCGACACCAGCTCGCGGCACTGCGCCAGGCACATGGCCCAGGTGTGCTCGTTGGCCTGCGGCAGCGGCTTCTCCAGCACCATCGGATCCAGCGTGAACAGATTGTGCGGCTGCTCGAAATGCGGTCGTAGGCCGTAGATTTCGAGGTACGGCTCGATATCGTCGGGCGCGGGGAAATCGAAGTCGGCGCGGATCAATTCCACCCGGTGGCCCATGAGGTCGCACAGCACCTGATGCATGGCCGACACGTCCCGCTCCACCAGAAATCGGCGCACATCCGCCGGCACGCGCTCATCATGAATCCGCGCGACGAACTCACCCGGCCGCCAGCGGGCAACCGGAATACAGAAGGTGAAACTCAGCTCCAGATACCGCAGAGCGAACGCGATCGCCTCCCCCAGCGTCGGACTGCTGACACAGGCGAATCCGAAGATGCCGAACGTGGTGATCCGATACCGCCGCCCCACCTGCAGTCCCAGATTCGGCCGATCCCCCAACTCCCGCACCAGATTCCGGATCACCGCCAATTCGGTGCGCGCGTCGATCTGCGCGTCCGGATCCGCCAGTTGCGCGGCGGCCAGCCCGCTCCCCTCGAGCATGCGCGCCTGGGGCACCCCCTGCTCGCCCGCATACCCCACCATGAGCGCCACACTCGCGATTCCGCGTGGGAAATCCCAGTCGCGAATCCCCGCCTCCTGCACCCTGCTCATACCACCAGAGTATGGCCGAAAACCTCAATTGGAAACAGTGCGGATTCGCCGGGACCAGCTCCCCCGCTCGCGTAGTCACCGGAATTCGGGCCGAGATGATGTGAGGACCGGTCCCTCACTCCTACAGTGGAAGCAGTGTCCGCTGCGAGGAGGAGCACATGCCGTCGATCATCATCATCGGGGCCGGGTTCGGGGGCCTCGGAATGGCTATCGAATTGCAGCGCAACGGGTTCCGGGAATTCACCATTCTGGAGCGGGCGGGGGACCTGGGCGGGGTGTGGCGGGAGAACACGTACCCGGGGGCGGCCTGTGATGTGCCCTCGCCGCTGTATTCGTTCTCGAAGGAGCCGAAGCCCGAGTGGCGGCAGCGGTATTCGGGGCGGGAGGACATCTGGGAGTACATGCGCGGGGTGGCGGAGCGGCACGGGCTGTTGAAGTCGATCGAGTTCGGGGCCGAGGTCGTCGAATGCGAATTCGAGGACGAGAGTGGGCGGTGGACGGTGCGGACCGCCGACGGGTCCGCTCGGACCGCCGATGTGCTGATCTCGGCGGTCGGGCAGCTGTCGCGGCCCGCCATGCCCGCGATCGCGGGGATCGAGCGCTTCGCGGGAGACTCGTTCCACTCGGCGCTGTGGGATCACGGGGTGGAGCTCGCGGGCAAGCGGGTGGCCTGTATCGGCACCGGGGCCAGCGCGATTCAGTACGTGCCGGAGATCCAGCCGAAGGTGGAGCGGCTCACCCTGTTTCAGCGGACCGCCGCCTGGGTGCTGCCGAAGTTCGACACCGATTACAAACCCGTGCATCAGCGGGTGCTGTTGCACGTTCCGGGATTGCCCGCGGCGGAACGGTTCTGGTGGTGGGGCATCGGGGAGACGGTGGCGCTGGGGCTGGTGGAGTTCCCGGGGATCGTGCGGGTGGTGTCGGGCATCGCGCAACGGCATCTGGAGGAGCAGGTCACCGATCCGGTGTTGCGGGCCAAGCTGACTCCCGACTATCCGATCGGATGCAAGCGGGGGCTGTTCTCCAACGACTACTATCCGGCGCTCACCGAGCCCAACGTGCGGGTGGAGACCACCGCCATCAGCGAGATCGTGCCGGAGGGGGTGCGGACCGCCGACGGGGTCGTGCACGAGGTCGACGTGATCATCTACGGGACCGGGTTCAAGGGCACGGAATTCCTGTGGCCCATGAAGATTCGCGGGCGAGGCGGGCGCACTCTCGCCGACGAGTGGGCGGACGGGGCGCACGCGCACCTCGGAATCACGGTGCCGCACTTCCCGAATATGTTCCTGGTGTACGGGCCGAACACGAATCTCGGTGTGGGGTCGATCATCTACATGATCGAGTCGCAGGCGCGCTACATCCGGCATGCCGTGCAGGTGCTGGGCGAACACCCGGGGCACACGCTGGAGGTGAAAGCGCGGACCGAGCGGGCATTCAACACCGCGCTGCAGGAGCGACTGGCCAAGACACCGTGGAACTTCTGCACCAGCTGGTATCGGACGGCGTCCGGGCGGATCACCAACAACTGGCCGGGAACCACCCGCAGTTACCGGCGGCGCACGCGCAAGGTGCGGCTCACCGACTTCGAGCTGACCCGCACGCCCTGAGGCTGTGGCGTACGCACGCCACGCGCCCGCGCGCTACCAGCTGAGCTCCTCGCAGCGGCGGGCCGAATCCTCGCCCTCCACCTGCAGGGTCGCGTGCTCGATGTGGAAGTCGTGGGCCAGTACGTGCTGGGCGGCGCGCAGCACCTCGTCACCGGAGTGGTCCTTCATGACGGTGATGTGCGCCGAGGCCACCTCCATACCGGAGGTGAGGGTCCAGACGTGCAGGTCGTGGACGTCGGAGACGCCGGGGACGGCCTGCAGGGCGGTGGCGATCTGCTCCACGTCCATGCCCTCGGGGCTGTGCTGGAACAGGATTCGCAGCGAGCGGCGCGCCAGCACCCAGGTGCGGGGCAGCACCCAGAAGCCGATGGCGACGCCGATGATCATGTCGGCGTAGCGCCAGCCCGTGGTGAGGGTGATGGCCGCGGAGATCAGCACGCCGAACGAGCCGATCATGTCGGCGAACACTTCCAGGTACGCGCCGCGGATGTTCAGGCTCTCCTGCGCGCCGGAGCGCAGCAGCAGGAAGGAGACGATATTGGCCACCAGGCCCAGCGCGCCCACGATCAGGACGGGCCAGCCGGGGACCTCCGGGGGCTCGCCGATGCGGGCGATGGCCTCGTAGAGGACGTAGATGGCGACGCCGAAGAGCAGGACCGCATTCGCCAGGGCCGCAAGGACTTCGGCGCGGTAGTAGCCGAAGGTGCGGGTGTAGGTGGGGCGGCTGCGCTTGGCCAGCAGGATGGCCGACAGGGCCATGGCGATGCCGACCACGTCGGTGAGCATGTGCGCGGCGTCGGAGAGCAGCGCGAGCGAGCCGGTGACGAAGGCGACGATGAATTCGGTCGCCATGAAGACGACCGCGATGCCCAGCGACATCACGAGCCGGCTCAGGTATTTGCCGGACGCGCTCTCAGGAGCGATGCCGTGCGAATGATCATGTCCCACGAGGAACAAACCTATGCATAGTTGCGCATGATTGCAAGCTGAAGGGAGACGGAACTCTCGGGCTCGCAGGGGCTTGGCCCCTGAACCCCGGGAGGCGGACCGGGCGCACGTTCCCGAACTGTCGGAGTAGTGCGGTGTACGCACCTTCGGGTGCGCACACGGCAGACTGGTACGCGTGACCGTTTTCGAGCGCGGGCCATTGCGGCCGATCGAGTTGGCCAATGGCGCCGTGCTGGGCGGGGCGACCGTCGCACTGGTGACGGTGGGGTCGCTGGTGCCGTTCGCGGCGGCCCTGCAGTTCGTGGCGGCGGTGCCGATGGGGCTGCTGGCCTACCGGCAGCGGGTGCGGTCCATGGTGACCGCGACGGTGGCCGGGACGATGGTCACCTTCGTGGCCGCGGGACTGGTGCCGGCGGCCAATGTGGTGGGCATCGCCGTGGTCGGCGGGATCATCGGCGTGGTCAAGCGGCGGCACGGCGGAATCCTCGCGGTGCTCGGTCTGTCTGTGCTGGCCGGACTGCTGGGGGCATTGGTCTCCGTCGGAATGCTGCTGCTGTTCTCCCGGTCACGCCAACTGCTGTTCGACAGTATCCGGAATACCGCGCGCGGCGTCGAGGAGATCGCGGCGAGTTACGGCGCGACCGAATCACTGGGGCGGGCGGTCGCCGACTTCACCGAACGCATGCTGGACTGGTGGTGGGTGTGGATCGGCGGCGGCGTGGTCGTGCTGGTCGTGCTCAGCGGAATCGTGTCCTGGTACGTGCTCGGATCGGTGCTGGACCGGCTCACCTGGCTGCCCGGCCGTGACGATCTGCTCGACGCGCCACCCGACGACCGCCCGGTCGCACCGCTGCCGGTCACGTTGCGGGAGGCCACCTTTCGCTATCCCGGGGCGCGCGCCGACGCGCTCTCGGGCATCGACCTGACCGTCGAGGTCGGCGAATTCGTGGCGGTGGTGGGCCACAACGGCTCCGGAAAGTCCACGCTCACACGACTTCTCGCCGGCCGCGCGCCCACCTACGGCAGCGTCGCCCGCCCCGGTTCGGCCGGACTCGGGCTGCGCGGCGGCACCGCGATGGTGTTGCAGCGCCCGGAAAGTCAGACCCTGGGCGTCCTCGTCGCCGACGACGTGGTGTGGGGCCTGCCCACCGCGGACGCCGCACAGGTCGACATCGACGGGCTCCTCGACGAAGTCGGGCTCGGCGGCATGGGCGGCCGCGAGACCGCCACCCTGTCCGGCGGCCAGCAGCAGCGGCTCGCGGTGGCCGCCGCCCTGGCCCGGCAACCCACCCTGCTCCTCGCCGACGAGGCCACCTCCATGATCGATCCCGAGGGACGGCGAGATCTGGTGGCGCTGCTGGCGGATCTGCCGCGCCGGCACGCCATGGCCGTCGTGCTGGTCACCCATCACGAAGCCGATGCCGTGGCGGCGGATCGCGTCGTGCACCTGGAACGCGGACGCTCGGTCGACCACCTGCCCGCGTGGCCGCGCCCGGTGCGCGACGCGCGGCGGCGGCCCATGGGCGACACCGTGCTGGAACTGCGCGACGTCCGGCACACCTACAACCGGGGCACCCCGTGGGAGGCGCCCGCCCTGCACGGCGTCGACCTGACCGTGCGCAAGGGTGAGGCGCTGCTCGTGGTGGGCGGCAACGGATCCGGCAAGTCCACGCTGGCCTGGATCATGGCCGGCCTGATCACCCCCACCGCGGGCGCGTGCGAACTGCACGAGCTCACCGGAAAACACCCGGCGCACAAGCGAATCGGGTCCGTGCAGCTGGCCTTCCAGCACTCCCGGCTGCAATTGCAGCGCCAGACCGTCGGCGAGGAGATCGAGGACTGGGGCGGGCGCGGTTCCACCGCCGTCGCCCGCGCCCTCGACGCGGTCGGCCTGGACCGGGCGCTGGCGTCACGCTCCATCGAATCGCTGTCCGGCGGGCAGGCCAAGCGCGTGGTGCTCGCGGCCATCGTCGCGAGCCGCCCGCAGGTGGTGGTGCTGGACGAACCGCTCGCCGGACTGGATCCGGAGGGCCGCGCGGGCGTGGTGGAACTCCTTGCGCGACTACGCGATTCCGGGCTCACGCTGATCGTCATATCGCACGATGTCTCGGATATGGCCGCGGTGTGCGACCGGACCGTCCACCTGCGCGAGGGTCGCATCCTCGAAACAGCCACCGCGCCCGCGGCTGTCGTACCCGTGCCCGGCGTCAATGGAGGGTCGCGATGAACCGCCTTGCGCCAGAACAGCACTCGATTCTCCTGAAGGGCGGCAACCGATGAGCGCCGTGATCCTGCGCGAGGTTCCGGTCGACAGTGTCGTGCACCGGCTGTGGGCGGGCACCAAGATGATCTCGGCCTTCGCCGTGAGCGTGCTGCTGATGTTCTGGCCGTCCTGGTGGATGATCGGATTCAGCATCGCCCTGCTGGTCGCCGTGTGGTTGCTGGCCCGGCTTCCCCTGGGCACCATGCCGCGGTTTCCGTGGTGGGTGTGGCTGGGCATCCTCATCGGGGCGCTGATCAACCTGCCGGTGGGCCCGTCCGCGCTGGATCGGTACGCGCGCGTGGTGCTGTTCGGCTTCGTGCTGCTGTTCGCCTCCTTCCTGATCGCGTGGACCACCCCCATGGGCGAGGTCGCGCCCGCGCTGGCCAAGCTCGCCGCGCCGCTGAAGCGAATCGGGTGGACGCGCAACGGCGTCCGGCATCGGATTCCGGTGGACGAATGGGCGGTGGTGGTGGCGCTGACCCTGCGCGGGCTGCCGCTGCTGCTCGAGGAGATGCGGATCCTGCGCGCCGCCCGCAAACTGCGGCCGAAGGACTCACTGCTCGCGCTCGCCACCGAGAACCCGCTCGTGGACATCCTCACCGCCGCCATGGCCGTATCCACCCGGCGGGCGGGCGAACTCGGCGAGGCCATCACCACCCGCGGCGGCACCGGCGAACTGACAGCACGCCCGTGGTCGCCCGGCCGGCGCGATGCGGTGGCGCTCACCGTGGTGGCGCTGGTGTGCGTGCTGGGCGTCGGTGTCGACCTGCTGATTTGATCGACACTCGAGTCGAAAATTTTCCGACAAGTCGGTACCTGGCGCTAACGTATGTGGTCGAGGGGGTCAAGCAGCCTTTCCTCATCCGGCCGACACGGCTCACAGGGAGGGAATCGCTCGTGTGAGCAATGCGTTGCGCCGGAAACCTGATGAAGATTGGAAACACCATGCTGCGCAAGATCACTGCCATTGCCGCGCCCGTCGTCACGGCCGTGGCAATCGCCGGTGCGGGCACCGCACACGCCGAAACCCCGGACGTGAGCTACGAATCGAAGCTCGTCGGAAACACCGTGGTCACCAAGCTCACCAACGGTAGCTTCGCCGTCTCCGGCGGCGCCGTGAGCGTCAACGACAACGCCGGCAACACCCTGGTCACCCTGCCGCTGTCGCTGCGCGACGGCGACCTGGAGTACGCGCTGCCGTACGCGGTCAGCGGTGACGGCAGCACGCTCGAGATCACCGCCGTCCGCGACGCCTCCACCGCGCGCCCGGCCGTGCGCGAGGTCGCCTCGCCCGCCGAGAATCTCGCCGCACAGGAGAACTTCGCCAGCCAGTTCGGCATCGCCACCGCCATCGGCAGCCTGCTCGGCCTCGGCATCGGCGCGGTGGTCGGGCTGCTCGGCTTCGCGGGCGGACCCGCCGGAATCGGAACCGTCATCGCCGGCGCCACCCTCGGCGGCATCATCGGCACCCTCGTGGTCGGCGGCCCGGCTCTGGTCATCGCGGGCTTCGGCCTCATCGGCACGCTGCTGGCCGCGCCGGGAACCACCCAGTGGGCCAAATAGTAAGGTAGCCAATCGGTTGCCATAAGCGGGGCGCGCATCCCAGCAGTGGGATGACGCGCCCCCTTGCGACTACCGCACGGTGCAGCCGGACGGCGCGGGCACACCCGCGAACCGATCACCCAGATAGTTCATCGCGCCCACCGACTCCAGCACCGCGGCCGGATTGTGCCCCGGCACCGCCGAACGCAGCGCCGAAACATTCGCTCCCAGAGCGCAATAGCGCGCCACCAGACCGTCGTAACCCGCGATGGGAATGACGTCGTCGGTGGTGCTGTGATACAGGTACAGCGGCACATCGGGGGCATTGCCGCCCAACTCCTGCCGCGCCACGGCGGCGGTGAACACCGGATGCCACAGCAGGCCCGGATCCACCGCGAACTCGTCCACCTGCCGATAGGCGTAGCGCGCCACCAGATCCGAGCCGCAGGCCGCGGACTCCCGAACCAGCATCTCGCGTCCGGCATCGTTGAGCAGATCCGGAATGCCGACGCCATATTCGTTGCGCGCCATGGCGATGACCATCAGCATGGTCAGCCCCGCCTGCACACTGCCGTCCGCGCCCCGGGCGATGGCGGGGATATCGGACGGCACCCCGCCGGAGGCCACACCCGCGAACCACAGCTCCGGCGCGTAGTCCTCCCGCAGCTGCATGGCCCACAGCGTGGCGAACGCGCCACCCGAATACCCCCACGCGCCCAGCGGGCTGGAATCCGTGATCCCCAGCGGCGGGAAGGATTTCGCGGCCCGCACCCCGTCCAGCACGGCCCGGCCGGAATTCACGCCGTCGAAGAAACGCGACTGCGGGCCCTCGTAGTCGGAGACCACCACCGCCCAGCCGCGACGCAGCATCTCCGCCAGGAACGGCACATCCAGCAGGGTGTTCACAATGGACCAGTCGCGGCCGCCGCGCAGCGCGAACGACGGCGCGCAGCGGGTGCCCAGACTGTCCTCGGCCACCTGATAGGTGACCAGCGGCCGGGTACCCGGACCCAGCCACGGCAGCAGCGGGGACAGCACGGTGGTCATATCGGCGACAGGATCGCCCGCCGAATCCGTGGTGCGGTACTGCACCTGCCAGCCCGCCACCGGCAGCGGCAACCCCAGCACCGAGATGGGACGCGAATTCAGCACCGCGCCCTCGGCGTACGCGCTCAGATTCGCGGGCTGCGCGTAGAACGGGTCATCGTCGGGATAGGGGATGTCGGCCCGGGTCACCGGAATGACGAGCACCGCCGCGGCCAGCATCACCAGCGCGATGAGCCCTATGCGCCAGCGGGATCGAAGGGTCGGCTGCACTCCGAAATTCGGCGAACCTCCCGCAAAATTCCATGCGAATCCCCCGAACCATGCGCCATCCCGCCGCATCACGCCTCCAGCGTCCTATCACCGACGCTCCAGGCACTACGGGCTCGCAGATCGCGCCGACCTCTACTCCGGCGCATCGGATCACCCAAGTTACTGCGGCTATCACTCCAGGTCAACGCCCTGCGCGTGTCGTAGCCGGAGCGTTGCGGGCGAAACCGACTGCCGCGCAATGAAAATCGGACATAGGATATGCCGGTACGACCACCGTGCTCGGATTCGGGAAGGTGACGACTGATCTCCGCATGGATCCGGGTAACTCGCCGGGTACCCCCTGAATGGATCAGGTCGATGCCCGCGGCACGCGTGCATGGCGGTGAACGGCTCTCAGCTGTGCGCTGAAGTCACGGAGAGGCGGAGGAGCGTGTGATGCGGCGCGGAAACGGACTGGACATTCCGGAAACGCTCGAGGATGTGTGTGCGCCGGGGCGCATGGCACTGATCGTCTATGACATGCAGGTCGGGGTACTCGGGCAGCTCGAGCATGGGCCGCAGATCATCGAGCAGGTCGTCAAAGTGGTGGAGGCCGCGCGGCGCGGCGGGTACCCGATCATCTTCCTGCGGCACATGTTCCTGCCCAAGCGGCTCATGGGCACGTTCGCGCTGCGGATGGCCATGAGCTGGCAGGGCGTGGACTCCGTAGAGGCCGTGCATCCCATCCTGCAGCGGGATACGCCCGGGTTCCAGCTGGTGCCCGAACTCCAGCCGCAGGAAGGCGAGATCGTCTTCGACAAGACGTCCATGTCGGCTTTCGAGGGCACACCGCTCGCCTCCACCCTGCGCGATCTGGGCATCGGGGCGTACGCCATCACCGGCGTCGCACTAGAGATCGGCATCGCGCCGACTGTCACCCACGGCACCGATCTGGGGTTCATTCCGATCGTGGTGCGCGACGCCGTCGGTGGCCGCGACGAACCCGCGATGGCCCGCGCCTGGGACGATTTCGCCTTCCAGGGGCACACCCTGGTCACCGACGTGGACACCATCACGCCGCTGCTGGAGAAGCCCGCCTAGCCGAAACCCTCAGTCCGAGGCCGGAATCCACGCCGGATGCCAGAGGCGTCCGGCCTCGGTCCAGTTCATGAAGCGCACGGTGCCGGTGAGTTTGGGCGTCACCCACACCGCCTCCTTGCGCTCCTCGACGCTGAGCTCGTTGCCGAACGGGCTGGTCTTACGTTCCAAGCGGCGTAGTCGCGAGGACAGCTCGGTCATCTCCTGCTCGCTGAAACCGGTGCCGACCCGGCCGAGGTAGTACAGCTCGCCATCGTGCGGCACACCCACCAGCAGCGAGGCGAACTGCCGATTCCGCGAACTGCGGTAGCCGCCCACCACCACCTGCAGGGTGCGCCAGTTGCGGGTCTTGAGCCAGGATTGACCGCGCTTACCCGGCAGGTACACCGAGTCGCGGCGTTTCGCGACCACGCCCTCCATGCCGTGCTCCTGGCTGAAGCGCAGCGCCTGCGCGCCCGAACCCTCCAGGCGCGCGGGCACTTCCAGCGACGGGGCGCGCGCGGCCAGGGCCTCGAGCACCCGGCGGCGGTCCTCGTAGCGCTTGCGCACCAGCGAGGTGCCGTCCAGATAGAGGATGTCGAAGGCCACGAACACCGCATTGTTCGAATCCGCGCGCAGCAGACCGAGATTCGCGCCGCCGTGATCGTCGAACACCACCGCTTCGCCGTCGAGCACGACACGGTGATCCGACAGCTCCTCGCCCAGGCTCGCGACGCCGGGATAGCGGCCCGTCACCACATGACCGGCGCGACTGTGCAGGGTGACCGCGCCGCCCTCGATCTCGGCGATCAGGCGGAAGCCGTCCCACTTGGTCTCGAAGGCCCAGTCGTCGGCGGACAGGGTGGAGACGTCGCCGGGCGTCGCGAGCATGGGGCTCAGCCCGTGCGGGAACGGCGCATTCCCCTTCGACGCCGAATAGGTCTGCGCGCCATTGCCTTCCGGAACCGACTGGTCCTTCATCAGGTGCATGAGCCACTGATTGCCATTGGTCTGGATGAGCGCGTAGCGACCGTCCAGCCGCTCGCCGTGGAAGCGCACGATGACCTCGTCGTCGCGCCACTTCTCGGTGTCGTAGGTGCCGGAATCCCAGATGGTCATCTCACCGGCGCCGTACTCGCCCTTGGGAATCGTGCCGTGGAACTCCAGGTATTCCAGCGGATGATCCTCGGTGTGCACGGCCAGGCGGTTCTCGTGGGTGTCGGTGGGCGGACCCTTCGGCACGGCCCAGGACACCAGGACGCCGTCGCGCTCCAGACGCACATCCCAGTGCAGGCGGCGCGCCCGATGCTGCTGCACCACATAGCGATTGCCCGGCCCGGGGGTGGGCGCGGTGGCCGGAACGGGTTCGGGTGTGCGGCCCGCGTCCCGCTTGGCGCGGTAGGTGTCGAGGCGATCCGGCCCGGCCCGGGATCCGTCCGTCCCCTGCTCGGCCCCGGCCTGCTCAGCCTCTTCCGGCTCAGCCTCTTTCGGCTCGGGCAGCGGCTCGTCCAACCCCGCGAGCAGATCGCCCTGCTCGTGCCAGCGCCGCAGCACCTCCTCGAAGTGCAAGTGCCGCAGCTTCTTCCGGGACTCGATCTCGTCCCAGGTGCGCGGGGCCGCCACCCACGGTTCGGCGCGGCCGCGCAGGGAGTACGGGGCGATGGTGGTCTTGGCGGGGTTGTTCTGGCTCCAGTCCAGGAAAACCTTGTTGGTGCGAGCGGATTTCGCCATGGTGGCCGTGACCAGCTCGGGGTGCAAGGTCTGCAGGCTGGTGGCCACCTGCTTGGCGATGGCGGACGCGCCGTTCGGGCCGAGTTCCCGATCGAGCCGGACGTAGACGTGAATTCCCTTGCTGCCACTGGTGACCGGATACGCCTCCAACCCCACCTCGCGCACCACATCGCGCAGGATGAGCGCCACCTCCGCGCACTGCGGCAGACCCGCGCCCGGACCGGGATCCAGATCGAAGACCAGGCGGGTGATCGGCCCCATCTCCGCGCCGTCGAAACGCCATTGCGGCACATGCAGTTCCAGTGCCGCCTGCTGGCCGAGCCAGGCCATACCCGCCTCGTTGTCGATGAGGGGGTACACCACCGTCCGGTCGGAATGTTCAATGGTGCGGCGCGCCAGCCACTTCGGCGCGTGATCGGGCAGATGCTTCTCGAAGAACGAGGACTCCTCGACACCATTCGGCCAGCGTTTGCGCGTCACCGGGCGCTGCGCGATATGCGGCAGCAGGGCCGGGCCGATGGCCGTGAAATAGTCGATCACTTCACCTTTGGTGGTTCCCGTGGCGGGATACAGCACCTTGTCGAGGTTGGTGAGCCCAACCTCGATACCCCCGAAACTACGCCGGGAACTCATGACAGCAGTCTAGTTGCGAGCGCCGACAACTTCCGGGAGCTCGGCGCATCCACCGAAATACCCGGTCCCCCAAAAGAAGAGCGGGCCACCCGGCGACCGGCGGAAATCCACCGGACCGGACGGCCCGCGCCGACGATACGAGATCAGGCCTGCGGCTTGTCCTCCGGATTCGGGGCCGGCTCGGGAGCCGGCTCCGGGGCGGGCTCGGCCACGGCTTCCGCCGGAGCGGGCTCCGGCGCGGGGGCCGGTTCCGCGGGCGCGGGCTCGGCCGGGGCCGCCTCCGCCGGAGCCGCAGCGGCGGGGGTGTTCTCCGGAATGGCGTTCTTGACCGCCTCGGTGCCCTTCTCGATCTGGGACGAGTACTTCCCGCCGGTCTTCTGGTCGATGACCGATCCGGCCTTGTCTACCGCCTGCTCAATCTTCTCGGCGTTCTGGGCCGCGACATCCTTGCCCTTGCCAACCAATCCCTTGAGCGTGTCCAACAAGCTCACAGCCGTGCTCCTTCACACTCGGTCCTCGGTCAATGGCGAACATCTTCCCACCACGTATCCCGTGGTGGGAGGCCAATCGGGTCGATCCGCTGTCCCGGCTTCGGCACGGCGACCTCGGTGCCCGCCTCGCGCGCCGCCGCCACCATCCGGCGCACCGGCTCCGACCAGCCGTGGAAGGCCAGATTGAAGGTGGCCCAGTGAATCGGCACCAGCAGGCCGTACCCCGCGTCGCCGACACACAGATCGGCGTGTGCGCGCACCGCCTCCTCCGGATTCATGTGCACATCCGGCCACGCCTTGTCGTACGCGCCGATGGGCAGCAGCGTCAGATCGAACGGGCCCAGCCGCGCACCCGCCTCCGCGAACGCCTTGGTGTAGCCGGTGTCGCCGCCGAAGTACACCCGCCGCGTCGGACCCGTGATGGACCAGGACGCCCACAGCGTGGTGTTGCGCACCAGACCGCGCCCGGAGAAATGCCTGGCCTCCGAACAGGTGATCACCAGATCGGTGCCGTCACCGCGATCGCGCTCCAGCTCGGACAGCGAAACCGAAGCGGCCCAATCCAATTCGACGATCCGCTCGACCGGGACATCCCAGTGCCGCAGATGCGCGCCGATCCCGATCGGCACGATGAACACGCACTCCTGCAACCGCACCAGCTCGGTGACGGTGTCGCGATCCAGATGGTCGTAGTGATCGTGCGAGATGAGCACCGCGTCGATCGACGGCAGCGCGTCCAACGGCGTCGGCACCGGATGCAACCGGGCCGGACCCACCAGCGGCGACGGCGAAACCCGCTCGCTCCACACCGGATCGGTCAGCACCCGATACCCGTCCACCTCCACCAGACAGGACGCATGCCCGTACCAGGTGACCGCCAGATCCGCCGCCTGCTCCGGCAGCACCGGCGTCTCCAGCGGAATCGGCCCCGGCGGCCGCCCATTGTTCCGCTGCGTCACCAGCTGATACAGCAGCCCCGCCCCCGACCCGGCAGCGATCTGACTACTCGGCTCGGTGTTGTGAAACTGCTTGTTCCGATACGTGGTGGCACCTCTGGCGGTAGGCGCGATCGCCGAAATCGACGCGCCCATCGCGGACGGGATGCCCCACGCCGCCCGCACCACCCAGGAAATTCCGAACGCACCAGCTCCCATACCCACCAGTTTCCGCGAAATCGCGGACGCGCGCCGTGTGTTCTTCATCGTCCCACGAACCTGGGGGTTCGCTTCTCCTGGCGGGCGACCCGGGCCTCCTGGGCATCCGCGCTGGACCAGGCGGCGGCCAGGGCCGCCTGCTGGGCAGGGGTTTCGGTGCCCCGGGAACCGTCGTCGTTGAAGACCAGTTTGAGGTGCTTCAGGGTGAGGGGGGCCAGCTGGGCGATCTGGGCGGCCCAGGCTTGGGCGTCGGCCAGGTCGCCGATCTTGTTGGCGAAACCGTAGGAGTAGGCGTCCTTGGCGGAAACCCGTTCGGCGCCCAGGAGAATGGTGCGGGCGGGGCCCGCGCCGATCAGGGCGGAGAGGCGGCGGACCGTCCAAGGGTCAACGGTGACACCGAGTTTCGCGGCGGGGATGGCGAGGAAGGAGTCCTCCTCCATGACGCGCAGGTCGGCGGCCAGGGTCAGCTGTACGCCCGCGCCCAGCGCGCCGCCGTTGACGGCGGCGATCACCGGCACCGGGGCCTCCTCGATGGTGCGCAGCATGCTGAGCAGCGCTTCGAGGAAATTGTCCGAATAGATGCCGTCCAGGTCCGCGCCCGCGCTGAAGATCGGGCCCTGACCGGTGAGCACGATCGCCCGCGCCGACGCGGCGGCCTCCTCGACCGCTCCCTTGATCCGCACGACCATCTGGTCGTTCAGCGCGTTCCGGCGCTCCGGACGCTGTAGTTCGATGGTGACCACATCGCCATCGCGGCTCACTCCGAGCATGTCCCTGCCCCTCCACCGTGCTGATTGTCGGCATTCACTGTAAGCGCGACCGACCAGGACCTCCCGATCCGACGCGGCGTTCCCTACCGACCGGTCAACAAATACCCCGGTGCACGCTGGGTACTGTCGGCCACGTGAGTGCGACACCCGATGTGGACATCCTCGTCATCGGAGCGGGCCAGGCCGGCCTCTCCGTCGGCTACCACCTGCGCCGCCTCGGGCTCGAACCCGAACGCGACTTCCTCATCCTCGACCACTCCCCCGCACCCGGCGGCGCCTGGCAATTCCGCTGGCCCTCACTGACTTTGGACACCGTCAACCGGATCCACGACCTGCCCGGCATGGAATTCGCCGAAACCCTGCCGCCCGGATCCGAGCAGGCGCAGGCCGCCACCGCGGTCCCGCACTACTTCGACCTCTACGAGAAACGCTTCGACCTGCGCGTGCAGCGGCCGGTATCGGTCACCGTGGTCTGCGACCGCGCCACCCCCGCCACCTGCCCCAACGAAGCCGTCGACGGGCTGCTGCACGCCGAAACCCGGCCCGACAGCAACGCCGCCGCCAACGGGGAGGCCGAGCCCACGCCTGCCACGGGGCCGGGCGAGACCTACCGCGTGCGCGGATTGATCAACGCGACCGGCACCTGGGACAAACCATTCATCCCGTACTACCGCGGCGCGGACACCTTCGCCGGACGGCAACTGCACGCGCACGACTACCGCACGGCAGCCGAGTTCGCGGGCAGGCACGTGGTCGTGGTCGGCGGCGGCATCACCGCGATCCAACTCCTGGACGAGATATCCAAGGTGACCACCACAACCTGGGTGACCAGGCGCGAACCCCTCTTCCGCGACGGGCAATTCGCGCCCGAGGACGGCCGCGCGGCGGTCGCCATCGTCGAAGACCGCGTCCGGCGCGGCCTGCCCCCCGGCTCGGTGGTCTCGGTGACCGGCCTGAGCAACGACGACCGCGTCAAAGCCGCCCGCGCGCGCGGCGTCCTCGACCGCAAACCCATGTTCGACCACATCGAACCCGACGGCATCCGCTGGGCCGATGGCAGCTTCCAGCCCGCCGACGTCATCCTCTGGGCCACCGGCTTCCGCAGCTCCCTCGACCACCTCGCCCCGCTCCGCCTGCGCGGCCCCGGCGGCGGCATCACCATGACCGGACAGCTCGCCACCCAGGTCGCCGCCGACCCCCGCATCCATCTGATCGGCTACGGCCCGTCCTCCAGCACCATCGGCGCGAACCGGGCAGGCCGCGCCGCCGCCGTCGAACTCGCCACCCACCTCGGCCTGCGCGCCACCCGAGGGCCTCGTCCCGAAAATCAAGGATGACAAGGTGTTTGGGCCACCCTAGGGTCGGTTTCCATGGCTACAGACGAACTGATCGAAGACGAGTCCCCCGGCTGGACGGCGATCGACACCGCGCTCGCCCGCCTCTACGGCGACGCCGAGCCCTACCACTGGGGCACCATGATCAGCTTCGCGCTGGGCGGACCCGACCCCCTCGACGGCGTGAGCGCCTACGAGCGCACCGAACCGGTACCGCACTGGCACTACGTGTCCTACGGCATGAGCGAGCTGTACAGCAAGGAATCGGAGAACCCGGACGAGTCCGGCTGGGGCTTCGAATTCACCTTCCGGCTGGCCCGCGATCCCGAGGAACAGACGCCGCCGGTCTGGGCCGCCAGTATGCTGCAGAACCTCGCCCGCTACGTCTTCAACTCCGGCAACTGGTTCGAAGCCGGACACCACATCAACACCAACGGCCCCATCGCCGCCGACCGCGAGGACTGCACGATCCGCGCCCTCGCCTTCCTCACCGACCCCGAACTCGGCGCCATCGAGACACCGCACGGGCGCGTCGAATTCCTGCAGATCGCCGGACTCACCTTCGACGAGTACGAAGCCGCCCGGCAATGGCGCACCGAGCAGCTGCTGGAGGTGCTGGGACCGCGAATCCCGCTGTACGTCACCGATATTCACCGCGAGTCCCTGCTCGCGGACCCGGCCGTCGCCGCAGCGGTGCACGCCGGCGTCGAGCGGGACGGGTCCAGCGCGGGACTGCTCTACGTGCCGAATGTCGAGTGGGAACGCACCGGCGACCACACCATCCTGCGGCTGGGCGCCCTTCAGGCTCCCGCCATCGCCGACACCCTGCGCGGGCGACTCCCGCACGGCAAACCACTGGTGCTCGAGGGCGAGGACCGGCTGCTCCGCTTCGTCCCCGCGGCCGAATTCCACTCGACCCTCGTCGAGGACCACGCGCTGGAACTCGGTATTCCCGCCGCCGCGATCGAAGAGTTCACCGCCGCGCTGACCTCCGTGGCAGGACGGCGAACCTTCCGCGCCCTGCCCGCGCTGACGGTGGACATCCAGCCCACCGCCATGCGCGATCAGTACGGCGAGGAAACCGGCGAGATCATCGGCTGAGACCGGGCCTCAGGCCGGCGCGTCCAGATCGAGGGTGTCCGGGTCACCGCCCTGCCGGGCGCCCTTGTCCAGGGTGGTGATCTGGGTCATCTCGCGGCCGGTGAGCTCGAAATCGAAGACCGCGAGATTCTCCTTCATCCGAGAAGGCGTGGCGGACTTGGGAATTGCGACGTTGCCGAGCTGCATATGCCAGCGGAGAATGATCTGTGCCGGGGTGCGGCCGAGTTTGTCCGCGAGAGCGATGATTACGGAGTCGTTGAACTCCGCGCCGCGGCCCAGCGGACTCCATGCCTCGGTGACGATGCCGTGCGCGGCGTGGAAGGCGCGTAGCTCGTTCTGCGCGAAATACGGGTGCAACTCGATCTGATTGACCACCGGGATCTCCCCGGTCTCACCGATCACCCGCTCCAGATGCGAGCGATTGAAGTTCGAGACACCGATCGACACCACCCGTCCCTGCCGCTTGAGGGACTGCAACGCCCGGAACGTGTCGACATACAGATCGGTCGCGGGCAGCGGCCAGTGGATCAGATACAGATCCACGAAATCCAGCCCCAGCCGCTTCAGACTGGCATCGAAAGCACGCATTGCCGAGTCGTAGCCATGATCCGAATTCCACAGCTTGGTGGTGACGAAAACCTCATCGCGCGGCAACCCCGATTCCCGGATGGCCCGCCCCACTTCCTCCTCGTTCTCGTACAGCGACGCCGTATCGATACTCCGGTACCCGACCTCCAACGCTTTGGTGATGATCCCCTCGGCCTGCGCACCGGCAACCTTGTACGCGCCGAATCCGAGCTTGGGCATGACATGTCCGTCACCTAGGACGATTGCTGGAATATCGCTGGATTCTTGGCGGTAGGTCACTACATCGAAAGTAGAAGCGCACGACGGGCACGTCAACCTGCACCGGACCACCATCGACCGAGGTCAATCCGCTGTGAATCGGATAACTTTCAACCATGGGGAGAGAAGAGACCATCCAGTACGACGCGCCCGGCTGGGCGGCCATCGACAACGCGCTGGCACAGATCTACGGGGACGCCGAACCGCACCGGTGGCGGGCGGAGGTGAAGTGGAGGGACCGCGGGCCGGATCCGCTCGACGGGATCAGCGTGTACGCCCGCACCGAACCGGTACCGCACTGGCATTTCGTCTCGTACGGCATGAGCGAGCTGTACGACAAGCGATCCCGGAACCCGGAATGGTCCGGGTGGGGATACGAATTCACCTTCCGGCTCGCCCGGGCTGCGGACGAGACCACCCCGCCCGAGTGGGCGATGACCATGCTGCAGGACCTGGGATGGCATACGTGCCGCACCGGCCACCAGTTCGAGCCGGGCCAGATCATGACCGTGAACGGGCCGCACGCCGCCGAGGACCCGGCAGTGCAGCCCATCGCCTTCACGCGGGATCCCGAACTGGGCACCATCGCGACGCCGCACGGCTATGTGCGGTTCCTTCAGGTGGTCGGGCTCACCACCGACGAACACCGGGCCGCGAGCCTGTGGAACACCGAACGGCTGCTCGAAACCCTCGCGCCGCGAATTCCGTTGTACGTCAGCGATATCGAGCGGGCATCCCTGCTGGACGATCCGGAGACGGCCGCCGCGGTGGCGGCCGGAAGCGAACGTGACGGGTCCAGCACGGGCTGGGTCGGTGTGTCCCTGGTCGAATGGGAGCTCGAATCGGACTCGACCGTGCTGCGCCTGGACGCACGGCGGGCGACCGCCATCGCCGACGTGCTGCCCGGGCGGCTCCCACACAGCGAACCCCTCGTCGTTCAATCCGGGGATCACGCCGTGCTTTTCGTGGCGGTCACCCAGTTCCGGCGGCCCGCACTGATGCAGGACACCCTGCTGGAGGTGGGCGTGCCCGGCGGGCCGGCCATGCGTGAACTCATCGCCGCACTGCGCACGCAGGAGGGCACCCACGCCTTCACCGAGATGCCGGGGCTGGTGCTCGAGCTCTGCCCGCCCGATCCGAAGGCGTGAACCGGCCGGTGGGCAATAGGACCGATCAGTTCAGGCCGAGACGGCGATAGCGCAGGTGCCGGGCGGCGCGCAGGGTCTCGGCAGGCTCTGTGCGCAGGGTCGCCACCTCGGCGGCGATCGCGGCCACCATGCGGCGGGCGAAGTCGATGGGCTCGTCGGCGGCGTCCGGATACTCGGGGACGATGCGATCGACGATGCCGTCCTCCTGGAGATCCACCGCACGAATACGCTGCGACGCGGCCAGTTTCGGGGCGTGCCCGGTGTCGCGGTGGACGATCGCGCTCGCACCCTCGGGCGGGAGCGGGGCCAGCCAGCCGTTGGCGGCGGCCAGCACGCGGTCGGCGGGGAGCAGGGCGAGCGCGCCGCCGCCGGTGCCCTGGCCGAGGAGGACCGAGACCGTGGGGGTGTCCAGGGTGACGAGATCGGCTATGCAGCGGGCGATCTCGGGAGCCAGACCCCGCTCCTCCGCTTCGCGCGAGAGCGCGGCCCCGGCGGTATCGATCACCAGGACCAGGGGAACGTGCAGCTCGGCGGCCAGCGCCATGGCGCGGCGGGCCTCGCGCAGGGCGGCCGGGCCCATGGTGTTGTCGGGCGACTGGCCCGCCCGGTCGTGACCGAATACCACGCAGGGCTGACCGCGCAGCATGGCCAGGGCATGCACCACGGTGCGATCGGATTCGCCCTGACCGGTGCCGGACAACGGGACTCGATCGGTGACATGGCGCAGCAGCTCGCGGATACCGGGGCGGTCGGCACGCCGGGAGATCAGAACCGACTGCCACGCCGGAACATCGCCGCCCTCTCGCAGGGCAGGCCCATACAGTTCGTGACCGGCAGCGAATACTCCTGTGCCCCTGCCGAATTCCTTGGGATCACGCTCGGCCATCGGCGGCTCCGCGGGCGACCCGCAGAGCACGTTGAGCGCCCGGTGCGCGATGCGACGGAACACCGGCACGGGCACCACGCCGTCGATAACCCCACTCGCGTAAAGGTTTTCGGCGGTCTGCACGCCCTCCGGAAAATCTCGGCCGTACAGCGCCCGGTAGACCCGCGGACCCAGGAATCCGATCAACGCGCCGGGCTCGGCAAAGGTCATGTGCCCCAACGAACCCCACGAGGCGAACACCCCACCCATGGTCGGATTGCGCAGGTACACCAGATACGGATGCCCGGCTGCCCGGTGCGCGGCCACCGCACCGGCGATCTTCACCATCTGCACGAAAGCGACTGTGCCCTCCTGCATTCGGGTACCGCCGGAGGTCGGCGACGCGAGCAGGGGCAAACCCAGTTCGGTGGCGCGCTCGACCGCGGCGACGATGCGCTCCGCGGCGGCCACGCCCACCGATCCTGCGAGAAAAGCGAATTCACACGCGATGACGGCAACCCGCCGCCCGCGCAGCAGACCCGCACCGGTGAGCACCGACTCGTCGGTGCCCGCCGCTGTCGCGGCGACCATCAACTCCGCCGCGTACTCGGGATCCGCGTCGACAGCGACCGGGGGGCGATCCCAGCTCACGAAGGAACCGGGATCGAGCAATTCGCCCAACAGCTCACGCGCCGACATCTTCACGGGCGCGAGCTTATCCGGCCTGTACCTTCGGCACTCCCGCCGCGCTCACGCGTCGGACCGATCCACCTTCGAGTTCGCGGCCCGCCCTCGGTTCTGGACTGACGGAGCGGGGGAGCGAAGCGGAGGAGCGGAGGAGGGAAGAACCGAGGTTACAGGGCCGCGAACCGCGGCGGCGAAGCCGCCGCAATTCAACTCAGTAGCCCTGCACAACCTTGCGCAGCGCGTACTCGGTTACCGCGACCAGCGCCTGCTTCACCGGATCCCGGCGGCGGGCGTCGATCGACATGATCGGGACATCGGCCGGAATGGCCAGGGCCTGGCGGATGTCCTCGACCGGATACCGTGGCGCATCATCGAATTCGTTGATGGCCACCAGGAAGGGTAGGTTCCGCGCCTCGAAGTAATCGACGGCGGCGAAACTGTCCTCCAACCGGCGGGTGTCGACCAGCACCACCGCGCCGATGGCGCCCCGGATCAGGTCGTCCCACATGAACCAGAAGCGGTACTGACCCGGGGTGCCGAACAGGTACAGCACCAGATCATCGGCCAGGCTGATACGGCCGAAGTCCATGGCCACCGTGGTGGTGGCCTTCGACGGAACTCCCGTGAGGGAGTCCACGCCGACACTGGCATTGGTCACCAAAGCTTCGGTGCGCAGCGGGACGATCTCCGAGACGGCACCGACCAACGTGGTCTTGCCTACACCGAAGCCACCGGCCACCACGATCTTCGCCGAAGTCGGCTTGCTCGTGCGTGTGTCGACCTGTGTCGTCGAATCAAATACGCCGGAGTCCACTGAGAACCCTTTCGATCAGCTCGCGACGTTCATCGTCGCTGGAATCGTCTTTCAAAGTCGCCGAAACCCTCACGTGGCCGGCTTCGATCAAGTCGGCGACCAGCACCCGAGCCACCCCGATCGGGATGCCCAGGCGCGCGGCGACCTCGGCGACAGACGGCGATTCTCTGCACAACTCAACGATGGACGTCTCGATGTTGGTGAGTTCGAACTGCCGCTCGAGGGCGACCGGATGCGATGCGACGAGCGCCTCCAACGCCAGCTCCACCTTCGGCCGGGTCCGACCGGCCGTCAGTGAATACGGGCGAACCAGGCTGGGTTCAGCGCTCCCAACGCGTTCGTTGTCTATGTCCATCCCGCCATCAGGAACCCATCGTGACGCGAGGTGTGGCCTGAACTGTCTGGCCCACTCGCTCGACCAACAACGCCATTTCGTAGCCCACCTGTCCGATATCGCAGGACGTGTTGGTGAGCACCGCGAGGTAGGAGCCGTCGCCGACCGCCATCAGCAGTAGGTAGCCGTGTTCCATCTCGACCACCGACTGCAGGACGGTGCCGCCCTCGAACAGGTTCGAGACACCGACGGACAGGCTCGCCAGGCCCGCGGTCACCGCGGACAGCTGCTCTGCACGGTCAACGGGAAGCTGTGCGCTCGCGGCCATCAAAAGGCCGTCCGCCGAAACGAGCACGGCGTGCGCGACGCCGGGAACCTCATTGGCGAAATTCGAAACCAGCCAATCCAGCTGACGCTTCGTACCACCTAGATCGGGGTTCATCGGTCTCCTTTATCTCCGGTTAGGTTCATAGCTTTCATTGCGCGGCCGTCCCGGACGCCCTGCTGATGGCGACTCAAACTCGACCTGATGGATTCTGGGTCGCGAGCGGGTGTTCTGTCAGCCGAACCGGTCACACCGCCGGGCACAAGTCGGTTACCGGGATCGCGCTGCGGCAGACCTGCCGCCGTACGCTTCTCGGCGCGCGTCTCGTTGACCCGCTGCGCGGCCTGCCAGCCCTCATCTCCCGGTGATTCGAAGGAAGCGGCCACTTGGGACCGGTCGGCATTGGGATCGGACAACCACGCCGACATCATCTCAGCGAAAATCGGTGTGCCCAAAGTGGCCTCCGACTCACCGGCCGGCTGCAGCCTGGTCTGGAAGAACGACGCGGCCTTCTGCGGATTCGAGCGGAAGCTGTGCCGCCCGCGATCACGGGGGTCACCACCGGCACTCGAATCACCCTGCGGCAGACCGACACCCGGCAGCGGCTCGGGCCGCTGCGGCAGACCCGCACCCGGATCCCGCTGCGGCAGCCCGGTCGCGCCGCGCTGCGGCAGACCGCCACCCAGCGCCGAATCCGGCTGCGGCGCACCGTTTCCACCCGGCGCCCGACGCGGCAGGCCACCGGCGGCCTCACCGCGCTGCGGCAGACCATTGGCACCCTCACGCGGCGGCAAACCGTGCCGACCCGTATCCCGCTGCGGCAGACCATTGGGGGCGTCACCACGCTGCGGCAGACCGTTCGCAGCCGAACCACGCTGCGGCAGACCGTTCGCGGCGTCACCACGCTGCGGCAGACCGCCCGCGGCCTCACCACGCTGGGGCAGACCGCCTGCGGCCTCGCCACGCTGGGGCAGACCACCCAGGGCATCACCACGCTGCGGGAGACCACCGGCCGCCTCGCCACGCTGGGGCAGACCACCCAGAGCATCGCCGCGCTGCGGCAAGCCACCGGCCGAATCACGTTGCGGGAGACCACCGGCCGCGCCGCCGTCACGCTGCGGCAGACCGTTCGCGGCGTCACCGCGCTGCGGGAGACCGCCCGAGGCGGCACCCGACTGCGCCGCGCCGCCGCGCTGCGGCAGGCCACCGGCCGAATCCCGCTGCGGCAGACCGCCACCCGCGGCATCGCGACCCGCGCCCCGCGGCGGCAGACCACCGGCGTCCTCGCCGCGCGGCGGCAGACCGCCCGCGGGAGCGTCGCCACGCTGCGGCAGGGCACCGCGCTGCGGCAGGCCCTCACCCGGAGCGCCCGCGTCACGTGGCGGCACGCCGTTGCGGCCCGAGTCGCCCCGCGCGGGAGCGCCATTGGCACCCGGCTCGCGGGTCGGCAGCCCACCGGCGGCCGTCCGCGGCGCCGAACCGCCACGCGGCGGCTGACCCACGCCCGGCTCGCGGCCCGGGGCGCCGTTCGCGCCCGGCTGACGGGTCGGCAGGCCACCGGCCGCCGAATCACCGCGTGCGGGAAGACCATTGGCGCCATCACGCGAGGGCAGACC
Organism: Nocardia acididurans; assembly: GCF_016741815.1. Lineage (GTDB taxonomy): Bacteria > Actinomycetota > Actinomycetes > Mycobacteriales > Mycobacteriaceae > Nocardia > Nocardia acididurans. The sequence continues at coordinate 412,554 of NZ_JAERRJ010000009.1, read as the reverse complement.
GCCCTCGGCGGCATCACGCTGCGGCAGCGCACCCGACGGATCGCGCGGCGGCAGACCGCCCGGACCACGCGGGGGCAGACCCGGCTCGGGCGCACCCGGCCGTGGCGGCAGACCGCCACCCTGACCCTGCTGACGCTTCAACATATTGGCGGCCAGACCGCCCCGAGGCTGGGCCGGGCCCTCGCCCGGCGCACGCTGCGGCAGACCACCGCCACCCGGCTGCCCCTGCAGGGCGACCGGCTGATTCGCACCCGGATCCCGCTGGGGTAGGCCCGGACGAGCCCCACCCGGACCGGCCACCGTGTGCTTGACGGTCGGACCGTTCACACCCGGCTGCCGCACCGGCAGACCACTCTGGGCCGCGGCATCACCCGGCGACCGCTGCGGCAGACCGGTGGGCGCTGCCCCGCCCGCCTGCCGCTGGGGCAGACCGGTGGCGGCGCTCGCGGCCGCCGGAGCGGGCGCGGACGGCGCACCCGGGGTGCCCGGAGCCGGAATCGGCCCGCTCACACCCGGATCCACGGTGACCATGACATTGCCGGTGGCGGTGCGGGTGACCGCACGCATCTGCATGGAGGACGGCGCACCGGCCTGCGTGCCCGCACCCTGCGGAGCGCCCTGCGGCGCCGGAGCGGGCGGGGCCGCCTGCGGCGGCACCGACAGACCGCCGCCCGCGGCGACGATCAGCGGCTTGGGCACGTGCACCGTCACGGTGACGCCGGGATCGCGGGCCGAGTCCAGGGTCGGCCGCAGCCGCACCGTCAGACCGTGCCGCTCCGCGAGGCGGCCGACCACGAACAGACCCATGTGGCGGGCGGTGTCCGGACCGACCTCGGCGGCGGATTCCAGCTTGCGGTTGATCTCGGCCATCTCGGCCGGCGGCATACCGATACCGCGATCGGAGACCTCGATCAGCAGACCCTGATCGTGCGCCTGCGCGAAGGTGAACTTCACGTCCGTCTCCGGCGGAGAGGCCCGGAGCGCGTTGTCGAGGAGCTCGGCGAACAGGTGCGCGAGATCGGAGGCGGCGGGCTCGACCAGCGAACCACGCGGGGTCGCACCCAGTTTGACGCGTTCGTAGTCCTCCACCTCGGAGATGGCGGCGCGCAGCACGTCGGCGATCTCGACCGGCGCGGCCTTACCGCGGCGCTGCTTGGTGGTACCGGCCAGAATCAGCAGGTTGTCACCGTTACGGCGCATACGCGCGGCGAGATGGTCCAGGCGGAACAGGTTTTCGAGCAGGCGCGGGTCCTTCTCGTCGTACTCCATCGCCTCGATGAGCGAGAGCTGATGGTCGACAAGGGACTTCGAGCGCCGGGCCAGGGTCTCGAACATGTCGTTGACCTGGCTACGCATGGCGGCCTGGTCGGCGGCCAGGCGCAGCGCCTGCCCGTGGATGTCGTCGACGGCGCGGGCGAGCTGGCCGATCTCCTCCTCGGTGTGCACCGGCATCGGTTCCAGCGGCACGTCTTCGGGGTCGGCGCCGTCACGCAGCGCGGAGACCTCCTGCGCGAGGTCGTATTCGGCGACGCGCAGCGCGGCAAGGCGCAGGCGGCGCAGCGGCACGATCATGGCGCGCGCGATCAGCACGGCGAGTGCGAGCGCGCCCAGGATGGTGGCCACCACGATGATCGAGTAGCGGATCGCGTCCGAGCGAGCGGTGCTCGCCAGATCGTCCACCCGGCCGGTGATCTCCTTGGTGGTGTCGTTCACGATCGACTGGTACTTGTTCAGGCTCGCCTCGAGCGAGTCCTTCAACTCCGAGACCGGCAGCGCGCCGGCGCTCGACTGCGCGCCCGAGGTCAGCTGGATACGGGTGTCCACCTGACGGAACAGCTCGGCGATGATCGGGTCACCGTCGTTGAAGCGGTGCTGCAGCACGCCCAGCATCTGACGCTCGGCGGCCACCGCGATCTGGATCTCGCGAATACCGTCCTTCGCGTTGCCGCGTAGCGCCTCGGCGAAACCACCGATCTCGCTCACCATCACCGCACGGGTGTTGAGCGAGTCGACCATCTTCAGCTTGGAGGCGTCGACCTGGCGGTCGGACACGGTGGCGACGATCTGTTCCACGGTGCGGACCGAGTTGCTGCGGATGTCCTCGACCTGATTGATCGCGTCGGCGACCGTCTTGGACGGGGCCAGCCCCTGTGCCCGGATGGCCTTGGCGGTGACGATCATCTTGTCCAGCGCGGCGCGCGCGCTCGGGATATCGCTCAGCCGCGGTGCGGCCTTCTCGGCGAATCCGATGGCGGAGTCGAGCTTGGCGAGCTCCGGTTCGGAGGTGATCGACTGGGTCGGGCCGAGCATGACCGACTGACCCGAGGCGACCTGGGCGGCCGCGGCGGACAGACCGGTGATCGCCGGGATCACCCCGACATGGTCGACCGCGGTCGACAAACGGCTCGACTCCGCGAACTCGGCCGAGATCCTGGACGCACCCAGCACGACGGCGACCAGCAGCGGCACGGCGAGAACCGCCGTCACCTTCCATCGCAGGTCCCAATTGCTCAGCGCCCAGCGCTTCGTGCTGCCGGACCTAGCGGCGTCACGCATCTCCCACTCACTTTCCAAACTGGCCCCAGCCACGAACCAACAGCGAGCCTCCGCGATCGCACGCGGGGCTCGACAGGCAGAGCTGACCGAGAACTGCGGCTGGCCGAGAAATTGCGTCCATGACGGCCGAAATATGTGACATGCGATTCTAACGGATCAATAACTTCTTGTGTGACTTCTTGGCAACCACCGGTCGCTGACCTGCCAATTCCAGGCAAAATCAAAGGTCGCGGCGTCCGCCCGGACGTCGCGTGAAGTCTGCCACAATCAGGCTGATCTATCGAGGCGGGCATCGATGCGGAGCTAGGGAGTCACCGGGTTGAACGCGAAGCAGGAGTACCGACCGGCGTATCAACTGAGCCTGGTCGATCCCTCGGAGTTCTGGCGCACCGCGGCCGAATACATCAGCTGGGACGTGCCTCCGACCCAGATTCTCGACCCCGCGCCGCGCCCGACTGCTCGCTGGTTTCCGGATGCTCGCCTCAACACCTCCTACAACGCACTGGATCGCCATGTGCGCGAGATCACATCCCCGGAGGACCGATCCACCGGTCAAGAGGGGGGTCGCGCCGATCAGCCCGCCCTAATATACGACTCGGCTATGACGGGCGCCAGGCGGATCTACACATATCGCCAGTTGCTGGACGAAGTCGCCCGATTTGCCGGATCCATGGTGCGATTGGGCGTCAAGACCGGTGATCGCGTCGTCATATATATGCCGATGATTCCCGAAGCCGTCATCGCCATGCTCGCCTGCGCCCGCATCGGCGCCGTGCACTCCGTCGTCTTCGGTGGATTCGCCGCCCACGAACTCGCCGCCCGCATCGACGACGCCCAGCCCGTGCTGATAATCACAGCCTCCGGCGGCCTCGAACCCGGACGCCGCATCGAATACCCGCCCATCGTGCTGGCCGCCCTCGACCTCGCCACCACCACCGCACCCCGCACGGTCCTGGTGAAACAGCGCGACGGCTTTCCGGCCATCCGCTTCTCCGCCGAACAGCCCGCCACCGAGATCCTGCCCGCCTCCTCGGCGACCGTGGCCGCCCGCTGGCTCGACTGGGACGACGCCGTCCGCGACGCCGAACCCGCCGACCCGGTCTCGCTGGCCGCCACCGATCCGCTGTACATCCTCTATACGTCCGGCACCACCGGGAAACCCAAGGGCGTGGTGCGCGACAACGGCGGGCACGCGGTGTCCATGGCCTGGTCCATGCGCAATATCTACGACGTCGGCCCCGGACAGGTCATGTGCACGACCTCCGATATCGGCTGGGTCGTCGGGCACTCCTACATCGTGTACGCGCCACTGCTGGTGGGCGCGACGACAGTTCTCTACGAGGGCAAGCCGATCGGCACCCCCGACGCCGGCACCTTCTGGCGGCTGATCGACGACTACAAGGTGCACGTCATGTTCACCGCGCCGACCGCCCTGCGCGCCATCCGCCGCGCCGACCCGCAGGCCGAAACCGCACGCCGCCACGATCTTTCGAGCCTGCGCGCACTGTTCTGCGCGGGCGAACGCCTCGATCCGGCCACCTACGAGTGGGCCACCGGCACCCTGCTCGCCGACCGCGCCGACTGCCCGGTGGTCGACCACTGGTGGCAGACCGAGACCGGCTGGCCGATCTGCGCGAACCCGCTGGGGCTGCAACAACTTCCGATCAAGCCCGGATCCGCCTCGGTGCCCGTGCCGGGCTACCGGCTGCGGGTGCTGGATTCGGAGGGCAATGCGGTCGCGCCCAATACCGAGGGCAATATCGTCATCGGGCTGCCGCTGCCGCCCGGCACGCTGACCACACTGTGGCGCGACGACGAACGGTTCGAAAGGTCCTATCTCTCCGCCTATCCGGGCCACTACCTGACCGGCGACTCCGGATACTTCGACGAGGACGGGTACCTCTATGTCCTCGGGCGCAGCGACGACGTCATCAATATGGCCGGGCACCGGCTCTCGGCCGGCGGAATCGAAGCCGCCATCTCCGGGCATCCGGCGGTCGCCGAAACCGCGGTCATCGGCATCCCCGATGAACTGAAGGGCCAACGGCCCATCGGATACGTGGTGCTCAAGGCGGGCATCGACATGGACGCCGAACAGCTGCGCAGTGAGGTCATCCAGCGGGTGCGCGAACGGGTCGGCGCCATCGCCACCCTCTACGACGTGGTCGCGGTGACCGCGCTGCCCAAGACCCGCTCCGGAAAGATCCTGCGCCGCACCATGCGTCAGATCGCCGCGGGTGAGGCCTTCGAGGTGCCGCCCACCATCGAGGACGCGGGCATGCTGCCCACCCTGGAGAAACAGATCCGCGACGCGGTCACCCTCATAGAAGATAAGGAGAGGATCGCCGCCGCCGAGGCCGCGTCGGTCCCCACCATGCCGATCCGGCGCATCGAGCCGCCGACCGGATCGATCCCCAAGGTCACCGGCGACCCCGCCGCCACCGACTGATATCTCCGGCATCGCGGCCGAGTCGGGCCACCCTCAAAGAACTCTCAGACATCACACACGGGTATCCCATGCGGGTGCTTTAGCGTCGGGCGGGCGCGGATTCCGCGCCACCCACTCGACTGGGTCCCCTGATGAAAGGCCGATGCATGAGTCTCGTCCGTAATCGCCGGATCGCCACCGCTCTCGGAGCCGGTGCCCTCGCCACCATCGCATTCGCGCTGGTCCCCGCCACCGCCTCCGCCGGACCGCTGGATCTGGCCGCGCCGCTGCTCAATTCGACGTGCAGCTTCGCGCAGGTCGACGCCGCACTGCACGACAAGGCCCCGGCGCTCGCGTCGATCCTCGACCAGAACCCGGATCAGAAGGCCGAACTGAAGGCGAAGTTCGATCAGCCCGTCGAACAGCGCCAGGCCGAATTCCAGGCCTACCTGCGCGACAACCCGGGCGTCGCCGACCAGGCCAACACGAACCCGAACGCCAATGGAATCGCCGCGGCCATCCAGCAGGTCGCCGACTCCTGCCACAACTACTGACGGAGGTAGCGCGATACTTGGGAGGACAACTCCCAAGTTCGCGGCCCGGCTCGGTCTGGACTGACGGAGCGGGGGAGCGAAGCGGAGGAGCGGAGGAGGGAAGACCGAGCTTGCAGGGCCGCGAACCTGACCGGAGCGAAGCGGAGGGCACATTGGACACAGCGCTACCCACTGTCCTCGTCGTCGATGATGACGAGGATGTGCTCGCGTCGGTTGAGCGCGGGCTCCGGCTGTCCGGTTTCAAGGTTCTGATCGCCCGCGACGGCGGTGCGGCACTGCGCTGTGTGAGTGAACAGTCGCCGGACGCGGTGGTCCTCGATATGAATATGCCCGTCCTGGACGGGGCGGGCGTGGTGACCGCGCTGCGGGCCATGGGCAACGAGGTGCCCATCTGTGTGCTGTCGGCGCGCAGTTCGGTGGACGACCGGATCGCCGGACTCGAATCCGGGGCCGACGACTATCTGGTGAAGCCGTTCGTCCTCGCGGAACTGGTGGCGCGGATCAAGGCGCTGCTGCGGCGACGCACCGACACACCCGCGACCGCCATTCCGGGCGCGATCAGCGTCGGACCGCTCGACGTCGATGTCGCCGGATATCGCGCACTGTTGCACGGACGCGAAATCGAGCTCACCAAAAGGGAATTCGAACTCCTCTCCACTCTCGCGCGCAGTGCCGGAGTGGTGTTGAGCCGGGAACGGCTGCTCGAATTGGTGTGGGGTTACGACTTCGCCGCCGATACGAATGTGGTCGACGTATTCGTCGGCTATCTGCGCCGCAAACTCGAGACGGATGGAACGCCGCGCCTGCTGCACACCATCCGCGGCGTGGGATTCGTTTTGCGCGCACCCAAATGACTTACACCGCAGGTGATTTCACACCGAGGGAGACGCGGCCATGAACGCTCGCGAAGAATCCAGGCGGCGGCGCTCCTATTCACTGCGCACGCGCGTCGCGGCCGCGGCCGCGCTGGGCGCGACAATCATTGTGGCCGTACTGAGTTGGATCACCATCTACGCCATCGAACGCAACAATCTGACCCAGGCCGACCAGCAGCTCCGGGTCGCCTCACAGATCGCGCTCATCGAGCCGGTGATCTCGGTGACCGTGCTCGGCGTGGTGCCGCACAAGAGCATGGCCATGACCGTGCGCAACGCGGACGGCTCCATGGCGAGCACCTCGGTGCAGCTGCCGGTGCTTCCGGAGGGAAACCACACCGTCACGGTGGACGGGGACACCTACCGGGTTCTCACCACCAGCGAGAACCAGCCCGCGGGACGTGTTGTGTCCATGGGTATTTCGATGACGCAGACCGAGGAGCAGACCGCGGCGCAGCGGCGCTTCGTGCTGCTGTCGGCGGTTGCGGCGGTGGCCGCGGCGGCCGGACTCGGCTGGCTGTTCGGCGGCCGGGCCGTCCGCCCCATCGTGCACCTCACCCGCCAGGTGGACCGGCGCGATCCCACCGAGGACTCGGGAACCCCACTGCCCGTTGACGGTTCAGGCGTCATGGAGGCGGAGAAACTCGCCGAGGCCGTCAATATGATGCTGGAGCGGCTCGACCGCGCGCAGGCGCAGACCGCGGCCGCGCTGGAGACCGCGCGGGATTTCGCCGCCGTCTCCGCACACGAACTGCGCACCCCGCTCACCGCCATGCGCACCGATCTCGAGGTGCTGCGCACCCTGGACCTGGACGAGGCGCAGCGCACCGAAATCCTGGCCGACCTGCATCGCAGCCAGAATCGCGTGGAGTCCACCCTCTCGGCGCTGGAACGCCTGGCGCGCGGGGACCTCACCAGCGAACGCGATCACGTGGACACCGATGTGGCCGAACTCTGCGATGCCGCCGCGCACGACGCCATGCGGCACTTCCCGGAGCTGAAGGTGCGGTTGAACGTCGAGGGCGAACTGGTCACGCGCGGGCTGCCCACCGGGCTGCGGCTGGCCGTGGACAACGCGCTCACCAACTCCGCGCGGCACGGCAAGGCCACCGAGGCGCTGGTGTCCGCGCATCGAGATCCCAACGGGTACATAGTGATATCCATCGACGACAACGGCGCGGGCATCCCGCCCGGGGAGCGGCGCGCGGTGTTCGAGCGGTTCTTCCGGGGCAGCCGGGCCAGCAAGGGCGGCTCCGGACTGGGCCTGGCGCTGGTGGCGCAGCAGGCTCAATTGCACGGCGGCCGCGCCTATTTCGACGACGGGCAGCTCGGCGGCGTGCGACTGGTACTGGTGCTGCCGGATCGCAGCGCGCCTGTGACCGAACCGCTCGACCTGCGGCAGCACTGAGTCCGACCGCCCCGCTCTTTATCGAACTCTCAGAGAAACGCCAACGCCCACGTCAATCCGTACCCGTACGGTCTGTGGGGTGACCGGAAAACGTACCCGCTGGGCCCTGTTCGTTCTGCTGCTCGCGGCCGCGGTCGGCGCGGGCGCCGTCGGTTATCTGCGGTGGGCGGCCGACGCGCCGACCGGTATCGCCCTCATCAACGGCGACACCGGGCCCATGGGGGCGAAGATCGTGACCGCGTTGCAGGACAGCGGAAGCCGGGAGTGGGAGGCGGTCGACGAGGCGAGCACCGCCGACTACGCCGCGGTCATCACCCTGCCCACCGACCTGTCCAGCTCCATCACCTCGCTCGCCACCGACCAGCCGCAGCGGGCGCAGGTCACCGTCGCCACCAACGACCGGGCCGACCCGTACCTGGTGAACGACGCGGTCAACGAGGTGACCCGGCGGATCAGCGCGGCCGGACTGGATTCGCTGTTCGCCACCATGAATTCGGCGCGCGGGTCGATCTCGCAGGTGGCGTTCACCTCGCAACTGCTCAGCGCGGGCGTGAACGCGGCCGCCGAGGGGGCGGGGCAGTTCGAGTCCGGGGCCGATCAGATGCTGGCCTTCCTGGAATCGGCGAAATCCGGTGCGAGCCAGTTGACTTCGGGGATCGACGCGCTGAACGCGACGCTGACGGCGGCCACCACGCAGGCGAACGAGCTTGCCACGGCGCTGGATTCGACCGGGGTGACGATCGGGCAGGTCTCGCAGGCGGCGAACGGATTGAGCAGCGGGCTGAATATCGTGCTGCCGCTGCTGCGCGGGCTGCCGTTCGCGGGTGATCCGCAGCTCGCCAATGCCATCGGGCAGCTGGAGGGCTTGCAGGTCGTGGCGAATCAGGCCACCTCGCAGCTGGCCGGGTTCGGGGAGCTGACCGGGACCGTGGTCACCGACGACACGCAGATCGGGCAGTTGCTGCGGGACGCCGCGAGCCGGCTCGGGGACGCGGCGGCGCAGCTGAATCAGGGTGCGGCGCTGGCGGAGAGCATTCCGAGCATCGCGGATCAGGCGAGCACGCAGTTGCTGGCGGCCATGACGGCGCTCACCTCGGGCGTGTCGCAGTTGCAGTCGGTGACCACGACGCTGGGGCAGCAGGCCACGCAGGCGCTCAATACGATCCCGCAGCGCGGGGTGGCGCAGCAGTCGGTGATCGCGACGGCGCTGACGGATCCGGTCGACATCGTTCGCAAATAATCAGCAACAATCGGCGGTTCGCCGGGATAAAATGATGCCCGAATTGCTCTAATCGACCCGTTTTCACCATCTGCGACCTTCGGTACGGGAGAGGAAACGATCGTGAGCATGATGCTGGCCGCGCACGACATGTATGGCACGGTTCTGGCCCAGATCGGCAACCCCACCGCGGAAACACCGCCCATGGCCGACAAAATGATGAAGATGTTCCGGTACTTCACCTGGTTCGCCCAGATGTCCGGCATCGCGGCCATCACCTACGGCGGCGGGCGGTTCGCCTGGGAGAAATGGGGCGGCGGGTCCGCTTCACCCAAGATGGTGGCCAACGCCATGATCGGCGGCGCGACGGCGACCAGTGCGGGCACGATCATGAACGCCGTGGTGGGTTAGCCCGTTTCCAGCCCGAATTCGATGGGTCACGCGGACAATCGGGAAGCAGAACACCCGAGTTCGCATCGGAGAAAACCATGAGCAACCCGAACGATCCGTACTCGCAGCAGCGACCGCCCGAATACCCGAACCCGGGTGGTTACCCACAGACACCACCCGGATACCCCACGCCACCGCCTGGTTCCAATATTCCCGGCGGCTACCAGGCGCCCATGCACCCCTATGTCAGCCCGCCCTACGCGAGCTGGCTGACCAGGGTCGGCGCCTTCCTCATCGACACGGTCATCGTCGGCATACCGGCCGGCATCCTCTACGCCCTCGGCTTCATCGTCGGCTCCGAGGACATGGACTGCGTCACCGACTCCGGCCCCGGCTACTCCAGCACCTCTTGCTCGGGCGGGCTGTCCGGCGCGGGCGTCCTCCTGGTCACGCTGGGCGCTCTGGTCGCGCTCGCCGGCGGCCTCTACCTCATCTACCTGGAAGGCAAGACCGGCCAGACGCCCGGCAAGAAGTTCGTCAACATCCGCCTGGTCCGCGAGGCCGACGGCCAACCCCTCGGCTTCGGCTACGCCTTCCTGCGCCGCCTCTGCCACATCGTCGACAGTCTCCCCTGCTACATCGGCTACTTCTGGCCGATCTGGGACGCGAAGAAGCAGACCTTCGCCGACAAGATCATGAACACCATCGTGGTGCGAACCTAGAACACCCGGAAACGACCGTGCCCGCCGCGCGAATCGCGCGGCGGGCACGTGTCTTCGGAGGATGGGGCTCTGCCCCGAACCCGCCCGGGTCACGGGGGTTCGGGGGCGGAGCCCCTGAGAGCCCTCCCGAGAGTGGGGCTTCGTCAGCCCACGTTGATCAGGTCGATGACGAAGACCAGGGTGCGGCCGGAGAGGGGGTGGCCGGCGCCGGCGGGGCCGTAGGCCTGCAGCGGCGGGATGGTGAGCTTGCGGCGGCCGCCGACCTTCATGCCGGGGATGCCGTCCTGCCAGCCCTGGATGAGGCCGCTCAGCGGGAAGGTGATGGACTCGCCGCGCTTCCACGAGGAGTCGAACTCATCGGTGGTGCCGTACTCGACGCCCACGTAGTGGACCTCGACGCGATCGCCCGGCTTGGCCTCGGCGCCGTCGCCGACGATGATGTCCTCGACCACCAGCTCGGTGGGGGCGGGGCCCTCGGAAATCTCGATCACGGGCTTGGTCATGGGCTGTCCTCGCTGTCCTTCGATTACGGGAATCGGGTCGAGATCACCTTAGGCCCTGCAATCTCGCAGCGTGGCACAGCCCGGGGCGGGGCGTGCACGGCGACAACGGCAGGATGGATGTTCGTGGCTGTAGTGATCGACATCGACGACCCCGCCGACCCGCGGGTCGCCGACTTCCGCGACCTCAACAACGCCGACCGCCGACCCGACCTGCCGGGCGGAAAAGGATTGGTGATCGCCGAGGGCGTGGTGGTGGTGCAACGCATGCTGACCTCGCGATTCACCCCGTCCGCACTGCTCGGGGTCGGCAAACGCTATGAGCAGCTGACCGACGACCTCGCGGGCGTCGACCTGCCGTACTACCGCGCGAGCGCCGAGGTGATGGCCGAGATCGTCGGATTCCATCTGAATCGCGGCGTGCTGGCCGCGGCGCGCCGCCCCGCCGAGCTCTCCGCCGCGCAGGTGCTCACCGGCGCGCGGACCGTCGCGGTGCTGGAGGGCGTGAACGATCACGAGAACATCGGCTCGATCTTCCGCAACGCGGCCGGGCTCGGCGCGGACGCGGTGCTGTTCGGGGACCGCTGCTCGGACCCGCTGTACCGGCGCGCCGTGCGGGTGTCCATGGGACATGTGCTGCGGATCCCCTTCGCCACCCTGCCACCATTCCCGGAGGGTCTGAACCTGTTGCGCGACAACGGTTTCCAGATCATCGCGCTGACCCCGAACCCGAAGGCGGACACCCTCGCCACCGCCATGACCGGCGAGAGGGTGGCGCTGCTGCTCGGCGCGGAGGGCCCCGGCCTCACCGAGGAGACCATGTCGGCCAGCGACATCCGCGCCCGCATCCCCATGACACCGGGCACCGATTCGCTTAACGTAGCCACCGCAGCCGCCATGGCCTTCTACGAACGGGTGCGCGCGCAGTGATCGCGGACCCGCGCCAGCAAAGGACCAGCACAGTGACCCATCCGCCGGACGGACCGTACGGATACGGCTACTCCGAGCCCACCCCGTGGGCCTCGGGCATCGTGGTGGCGGCCTTCGTCGCCCTGCTGGCCGCCACCGCCATCTTCGCCTTCGGCGCGGCACTGGCCGAAATCCATCCGCTGCTGGCGGTTGCGGTGAACGTGGTCGCGGTGGGCGGCGCGGCCCCCTCGGCGTGGCGCTGGCGCTTCGCCCCGGTGACCCGCTGGGTGATCGTCGGCCTCGTCGCGGGCGTGGCGCTGGGCTGGGCGGCGCTGCTGGTCAAGGGGCTGTCGACGCTGATCGCCTAGCCGGCGATCGTGAGTCGGGTCGGCACACCGGTCGCGGGCCTTTGCCGGGGCTAGAGGCGCGGAGAGGCGGGGGAATCCTTGCCGCGGAGCCAGCGCAGCAGGCCGCGTTTGCCGGTGTGGTCGACCCGGGGTTCGACCACGGGTTGCTCGATGGGCGGGGCCTCGCCCTTGGGGAACAGGGAGAATCCGCAGACCTCGATCTGCTCGGGCAGCAGGGCGTCCTCGGACACCTTGCCGCGATAGCGGAATCCGAGCCATTCCTGATTGGCGGCGTCGGCGAAGCCGGGTGGGTCGAAGGGCAGTAGCTGCGGGTCGGGGATTTCGCCCGGGGCCAGTTCGATGGGGTGCTCCCCCGCCCAGTATTCGCGCTCCCACACCAGCGGCAGACCCTCGTCCTCCAGGATGTTGACGCGGGTCGCGCTGAAGGAGCGGCGGAATTCGCCACGCTCCCAATGCGCGAACGCGCCCCAGCCGAGGGAGAGGTCGTAGGCGATCAGGTAGGTGTGCTCGGAGGCGAGCGGGCGTACCAGCAGCTCCGGCAGTTTGGTGGGGCGCGGCAGTGCGGCCTGGGTGGAGCAGACGACGGTGACGCCGGGATAGCAACCGATGTAGACGGATTCGGGGTCGGGCCCGGCCCACACCTTCATGGTTCCGGAGGCGGCGGGCACCACATCGCGGCCGGGATTGAGCTGGCGGGCGAGCGCCCAGGCGGCTTCGGGGTCGGGGCCGGGGTGTTCGCGCAGGACGGCGACGGGATCGGGGGCGTCGACGTACCAGAGGGCTGACACGGTGGATGGCACGGCACCTCCCGAAGTGATTGCGACCCAAGTTGGCAACTCTTGAGCAACATTCGGTGGCTGTCAGCCGGCGTCGGTGTGGAACGACCCCGACATTCACCGCCACCAGTACAAAATCTACCCCTGTCAGGGCCGAAATGGCGCTGTTACGCTAGCGCGTTCCGCGCGCGGCGAGCGTGTCGGCGGAAGACCGGTTCGGACGAAACGGTCAGCGTGCGCGGGATGCGGTGCCAACAGGCGGTTTTCCGCATCCAGCTGGTTATCCATGCGCCGAGCAGGGGTCATCGGCTATCTGCGGGCAACAGTTTCGGGTGAACAGCAAACATCAGGCATCCGAAACATCGTCGGGTATCCCGGCCGGAGACAGGCCGGGATACCGAAACGCGCGGCGAAACTCAGTGGCCGGAGCTGCGGACGCCTAGGAGCACGTCCTCCCACGACGGCATGGGGGCCTTGCCGCCGCGCTTGTTGCGATTGCCCTTGGGCGCGTTCTGCTTTGCGGCGGGCTGCGCGGGCGCGGCGGGTTCGGTGGCCGGAGCGGCCGGGGCGGTCTCGGCGGCGGGCGCGGGGGCCGGAGCGGACGCCGTAGCCGCGGAGGTCGAATGTGCCGGGGTCACCGGCTCTTTCGCCGGGGCCGGGGCGGCGGGCGCCGGAGCGACGGCCGCCGGGACCGGCACGGTGTCCGCGCCGACGGCGGCGCGCTGCTCGAAATACCCGTCCAGCGTCTGCTGATTCGTGGCGCGGGCGGGCGTCGACTCGAGGTACTCGGCGCGCTCCTCACGCGGTGCGGGCGCCGGGGTGGGCTCCGGCGCGGGCGCCTGCGTCTGGTCCGGCAGGATGCTCGCCAGGCCGCGCAGCGCGCGTCCGAAATCGGGGTCGATGAGGTCGGAGGCGGGATCGTCGAGCGGCACCACGGAGCCGCCGTGCGCGTCGGGCTGGTAGCGCCAGTGCGCGGCGATCACCGAACGCCCGGCCTGCCACTGCAATTGGGCCACCCAGTAGCCCTTCTCGTCCTTCCAGGCGTCCCACTCGGCGACCTCGATATTGTGGCCGCGCTCGGTGAACGCGGCAGCCACGATGTCGATGAGGGTTTCCACGGCGGGGCCGTCGTTGCGGACCGGATGCGCCTTCTGCGCGAGTTCCGCGGCGCGCGCGCGTTCCAGCAGGACGGGGTACGCGAACCGCTCCACGCGGGAGGCGGGCATGCCGGACTCTTCGGTCACCTGTTCCACCGAAGCACCGGCACGGATACGAGCCTGGATATCGCGAGGGCGCATCGTGGCTTCCGTTTCGATTTCGATCTGGCCGAATCGGGCAAGGTCTCCACGGGCGGCGGCACGCAGCTTGTCATCCGCTGCGAGGCGGTACTTCTGACCGTTCTCGGTATCGATGCACACGATGTGCGCGGAATCGGGCGTCAATCCGATTACTCGAAGTTCACGCACCGTTACCTCCTTATCGCTGCGTCACTCACAGCCGCACCGACGATCACAACTGCACTGGCCTCGCGACACCGCCCACGATCTGGAACAGTAGTGCACTTCTGTTAATCATGGGGCAAGACACGCGGCGCGGAAATCCAATACTGGACTCCCGCGCCGCATAGTGTGTCTGGTTTGGCCTCGCGCAAGTCACTGCGCGAGGCCACGTTTCGGTATCAGCCGAGCTTCTCGACGACCCAGTCGATGCAGCGGGTCAGCTGCGACACGTCCTCGGGGTCGATGGCCGGGAACATGCCCACGCGCAGCTGGTTACGGCCCAGCTTACGGTACGGCTCGGTGTCGACGATTCCATTGGCACGCAGCACCTTCGCCACCTGCGCCGCATCCACGCCCTCGGCGAAGTCGATGGTGCCGACGACCTGCGAGCGCAGCGCCGGGTTCTGCACGAACGGGGTGGCGAACTCGCTGGTCTCGGCCCACGAGTACAGGCGCGAGGAGGAATCGGCGGTGCGCTTGACGGCCCAGTCGAGACCGCCGTTGCCATTGAGCCACTCGATCTGGTTGGCGAACAGCAACAGCGTCGCGAGCGCCGGGGTGTTGTAGGTCTGGTCCTTGGTGGAGTTGTCGATGGCGATCGGCAGCGACAGGAACTCCGGCACCCAGCGGCCCGAGTTCTTGATCTCCTCGACGCGCTCCAGCGCCTTGGGGCTCATGAGCGCGATCCACAGACCGCCGTCGGCGGCGAAGCACTTCTGCGGCGCGAAGTAGTAGACATCCGAGTCGGCGATGTTCACCGGCAGACCGCCCGCGCCGGAGGTGGCGTCGATGGCGATCAGCGCGTTCTCCGAGCCGGCCGGACGCGACACCGGAATGGCCACACCGGTGGAGGTCTCGTTGTGCGCCCAGCCGATGAGGTCGACCGACGGGTCCGAGGTGGGCTCGGGCGCGTCGCCCGGCTCGCTCTTGATGACGATCGGGTCGCCGATGAACGGGTTGCCCTTGGCGACCGAGGCGAACTTGGAGGAGAACTCGCCGTTGCTCAGGTGCAGCGACTTCTCGCGGATCAGGCCGAAGGCGGCGGCGTCCCAGAACGCGGTGGTGCCGCCGTTGCCCAGCACGACCTCGTAACCGTCCGGCAGCGCGAACAATTCGCGCAGGCCGGAGCGCACCCGGGCCACCACATCCTTGACCGGCTTCTGCCGGTGGGAGGTGCCGAACACCGAAGCGCCGGTATCCACCAGGGACTGAAGCTGTTCGGGACGCACCTTGGAGGGTCCGCAGCCGAACCGTCCGTCGGCGGGCTTGAGATCGTCGGGGATGGTCGGGAACGCAGAGGTCATGGCGACAAGAATAGGGGGACGGGTCAGCCCATGAATTCAGTGGGTAGCCCCGCAAAAACATTCCGACCACGGTTTACGGCAAACCGCGAGTATCGCTGTGGCGCTTCCCACACAACCATTACGGTTTACCGCCATGAACATGGCCGCGCACGACAGACCCGGCGCCACCGCCGCCCCGTCCGCCGCCCCGGCGAATCCCGGCTCCGCGCAACGCGATCCGGCAACTCCCCCGCGCCCCCGCCCGAGCCTGCTCACCCGCCTGTCCTCCCAGTTCGGTTCGCGCGGCCTCACCCGCCGCGGCCCCGCCCTCGACGACGCCGCCCGCCGCGAACTGCTCATGCACGGGGCCGAGGGCGTGGCAACGATTCTCAGCGTCCGCTCCAGCGTGAAAGGGCCGGGTCCGAACACCACCGCGGCGGGTAGGCCCCGCGACAGCCGCCGCGACGCCCTGCCCGCGCCCGCCGCCGGACCCAGCGCCGCCGACGCGAACCCGGCCTACGGCCACGAGTTCTGGGTGCGGATCCAACGCGAGGGCCATCATGCCTACGAGACCCGGGTCCGCCAGCGGGTGAGCACCGCGGATCTCGAATGGATGCAGCCCGGTGATGTGATCGCCTGCCGCCTCGACCCCGGCGACCACGATCGTGTGGTCCTCTACGTCCCGTCGCCCGAGGAGACCACCCGCACCGGGATCGCCAAGATTCTCAGCGACGGCCGCCGCGCCCGTGCCACCGTCCTGTCCGCCACCCCGGTCGCGGCCGACTACACCGGCCACGACGATCCGGTGATGCGCCTGGACCTGGAACTGCACGCCTGGGACGAACCCTCCCCCTGGCGGGTCCGCATAGTTCAGCCCGTCCCCTTGTCGGCGCTCGAACTGGTGGACCTCGGCCGCCACCTGGAGGCGGCCTTCTTCACCGTCGACCGCGGCGAATCTGTCGCCATCGACTGGACGGCGTCGCGGGAGAGCTGACCTAGGGCACCTTCACGAATTCGAAACCGTTGGCGCGCAGGGCCGGGAGGGCCTGGTACATGCCCGCGGCGGTGCCGGAGCGGGGGCGGTGCATGTGGGCGAGGGCGATGCCGCCGGGTTCGGCGGTGAGCATGGCGGCGTTGACCTGGGCGGCGGTGGAGGTGGCGCCGTAGTCGGCGTTGAGGGTGTAGCCGAGGGGGGTTTCGCCGAGGGCGGTGGTGATGGCGACGGCGATGTCGTCGTAGTGGGCGGTGCCGGGGCGGAAGAAGCGTGGGGGGTGACCGGTGAGGGCGGTCAGGCGTTCGTGATTGGCCCAGACCTCGTCGACCGCCTCGCGTACCGTCGCGGTGCCCTTGATCTCGTAGGCGGCGCGGCCGGTCACGGACAGCGGCTTGTGGGCGGTGCCGTGGTTGGCGAGTTCGAACTGCGGGTTGGCGGCCAGTTGGGCGGCGCGGGCCGGGTTCGCGTCGATCCAGCGTTTGTTGAGGAACAGGGTGGCCGGAATCTGCTGGGCAACAAGAAAACTCAGCAGGTTCTCGTCGACGTCATTGTTGCCGGGCCCGCCGCAGGCATCGAAGGTGAGCGCGAAACGCTTTGCGTGGGAGGGAATTCCGGTCTTGATGCCGGGCAGCGCCGCACCCCAGGCCGCGGGTTGGCGGCCCGCGTACTCGGCGGCGACGGCATCGGGCGGCGCGGTGATGAAGGGCATGCGGACCGGTACCGGATTCGAATCGAAGCTGCGCCGCAGCGGATCCAGTACACGGCCGGCCGAATTACCGTTCGCCACACCGTATCCGGTGGCCGTCAATCCTGCGGCCAAGGCCGCGCCCGCGGCCAGGAAGCGGCGCCGCGGCAGTCCTGCGTCGAGCACCGGTGCAGGTTACGAGAATCCCACCCCCGAAACCAGGGGTGGGATTCACCGTTTGTCCAGTCTTCCGAGCGCGGCTACCGGCTCGTTACCGGCTCACTTGCGGACGACGGTCTCCCAGCCGACCACCGTCTCCGGCTTGCGCGGCGCCGGGCCGGTGTAGATGGCGGCCGGGCGCACCAGCTTGCCGAGCTTCTTCTGCTCCAGGATGTGCGCACACCAGCCGGCGGTGCGGCCACAGGTGAACATGGCGGGCATCATGTGCGCCGGTACCTCGGCGAAGTCGAGGATGACCGCGGCCCAGAACTCGACATTGGTCTCGATGGCGCGGTCCGGGCGACGCTCGCGCAGTTCGGCGAGCGCGGCCTGCTCCAGCGCGGCGGCGACCTCGTAGCGCGGGGCGTCCAGGCGCTTGGCGGTCTCGCGCAGCACCTTGGCGCGCGGGTCCTGGGCGCGGTACACGCGGTGCCCGAAACCCATCAGCTTTTCTTTGCGGTCCAGGATGCCCTTGACCAGAGCCCGTGCGTCGCCGGACTTCTCGACCTCTTCGATCATGGGCAGTACGCGCGCGGGAGCGCCGCCGTGCAGCGGACCCGACATCGCGCCGATGGCGCCGGACAGCGAGGCCGCCACATCCGCGCCGGTGGAGGCGATGACGCGGGCGGTGAAGGTGGAGGCGTTCATGCCGTGCTCGGCGGCCGACACCCAGTAGGCGTCGATGGCCTCGATGTGCTTGGGGTCCGGGTCACCCTTCCAGCGGGTCATGAACCGCTCGGTAATGGTGGTGCACTCGTCGATCTTCTTCTGCGGCACGGCGGGCTGGTAGATGCCGCGCGCCGACTGGGCGACATAGGAGAGCGCCATGACCGAGGCCCGCGCGAGGTTCTCGCGGGCGGTGTCGTCGTCGATGTCGAGCAGCGGCTCGTATCCCCAGATCGGGGCGAGCATGGCCAGGCCGGCCTGCACGTCGACGCGCACGTCGCCGGTGTGCACCGGCAGCGGGAACGGCTCGGCCGGCGGTAGGCCGCGGCCGAATTCGCCGTCGACCAGCAGCGCCCACACATCGCCGAAGGTGACCCGGTTGCCGACCAGGTCCTCGATGTCGACGCCGCGGTACCGCAGTGCGCCACCGTCCTTGTCCGGTTCGGCGATGTCGGTGGTGAAGGCCACCACGCCTTCGAGACCGCTGACGAAGTCGGCGGGGACGGCTGAGCTGGGAACCGCAGCGCTGGCAGTCATGTTGTGACTCTCCTTGCAAATCGGGCCGCTCGATCGATGAGCGGCCACGCCGATCAACTAAGACCTTAACGCTCGGATTACCCCGGAGTAACGTCTGGCCCATGGGTGACCAGGAGAATTCCGCCACTGCGCCGGAGGCGCACGATGTCACCGTCGACCTCGATATCGCGGCCCTGCGCGTCGAGTACGGCGTGGACGCCGGAGACAACCATCCGGGCATCGAAACGGACCTGGACGAGAGCTGGCTCTCCGACGGCTGGGAACCGTTGCTGCGCAACTGGATAGAGCATGCGACTAGCGCCGGGATCACCGACTCGAACGCCATGGTGCTGGCCACCGTGGAGGTCACCGAATCGGGCCCGCGCCCGGCCTCGCGGACCGTGCTGTGCAAAGGGCTCTCCCCGGAGGGTGTGACTTTTTACACGAATTACGACTCGTCGAAGGGCCGGCAGTTGCTGGCGACCCCGTACGCGTCGGCGACCTTCGTCTGGCCCGCACTCGGGCGGCAGATCATCGTGCGCGGACCGGTGCGGCCGGTGGAACCCGAGGTCACGGCGCTGTACTGGCATTCGCGCCCGCGTGGTTCGCAGCTGGGTGCGTGGGCCTCGGAGCAGTCCCGCCCGATCGCCTCGCGGGCCGAGCTGGATCGTCAATTGACCGCTGTCACTGCGCGTTTCGCCGAGGTCGAGGAGATTCCGGTGCCGCCGTTCTGGGGCGGGTTCCTGTTGCAGCCGGAGTTCCTGGAGTTCTGGCAGGGGCGGCGCAGCCGCATGCACAACCGGATCCGGGTGAGCGTGGAGCCGGGGAACACGGATGTGGGCGCGATGAAGGTCGAGCGCCTGCAGCCCTGAAACCGCAGGGCAAGAGTCTGAATCGTGGGATGAATCACCGGAAAATCCTCGTCGGACCACTATTCACCCCGCTAATCTCCTGTCAGTGAAATTGCTCGCCGACATCACCCCGCTCCGGCATCCCGACTTCAGACGCTTGTGGACCACCGGGATCGTCACCGTCATCGGGGCGCAGCTGTCGGTCGTAGCGGTACCCAAGCAGCTGTACGACATCACGCACAGCTCGTCCTATGTCGGTCTGGCCGGACTGTTCGGCCTGGTGCCGCTGGTGGTGTTCGGCCTGTGGGGCGGCGCGCTCGCTGACGCCATGGACCGCCGCACACTGCTGCTGATCACCAGCGCGGGCACCGGCGTCACCGCGCTGGCCTTCTGGGCGCAGGCCGCCGCCGGGGTGAACAGCCCGTGGCTGATCCTGGTGCTGTTCGCCGTCCAGCAGGCGTTCTTCGCGGTGAACCAGCCCGCCCGCGCCGCCATCTATCCCCGGCTGCTCGAGGAACATCAACTGCCCGCGGCGAATTCGCTGAGCATGACGGTCGTGCAGTTCGGCGCCATCGCCGGACCCGTGGTGGCGGGCATGCTGATCCCGGTCAGCGGCCTGGCCCTGCTGTATCTGCTCGATGCCATCGCGCTGCTGGCCACGCTGTGGGCCATCTGGAAGCTCCCGCCCATTCCGCCCACCGGCGACACCCGCCGCGCCGGGCTGCGCGAGGTGGCGGACGGCTTCGTCTACCTGGCTACACAGCGAATCCTGTTGGCGTCCTTCGCCGTCGATGTGGTGGCCATGGTGTTCGGCATGCCGCGCGCACTGTTCCCGCAGATCGCGCAGGACAGTTTCGGCGATACCGCGAGCTCGGGTCACGCGCTGGGGCTGCTGTTCGCGGCCATGTCGGTGGGCGCGGTGCTGGGCGGCGTCTTCTCCGGCTGGCTCACCAGGATTCGCCAGCAGGGCCTGGCGGTGATCTGGCTGATCGTGCTGTGGGGTCTGGGCATGGTCGGGTTCGGGCTGGCGGTCGGCGCGGCCGGACATGCGCTGAGCGTCACGGTGGCGCTGTGGATCGCGTTCGCCTGCTTGGCTTTCGGCGGTGCGGTGGACATGTTCTCGGCGGCGCTGCGCACCACCATGCTGCAGTCGGTGGCCACCGACGAGATGCGCGGACGGTTGCAGGGCGTGTTCATCGTGGTGGTCGCGGGCGGTCCCAGGATCGGCGATGTGGCACACGGTTTCGCGGCGGCGGCGGTCGGTACCGCGGCGGCGGCCGCGGGTGGCGGCGCGCTGGTGGTTATCGGGATGATGCTGTCGGCATTGGCTTTCCCCGCCTTCGTGCGGTACCGCGTGGCTCAGGCGCACTCAGTTCCACAGACGGCTTGACCTGGCATTTTAAGGAAGTTCCAAGATCTTTCACAGGTGAGTCGCGCTAGTTTTCTCCTTGTCCGGCAACGGAAACTGACGCTAGAGTCCACGCGACCTGAACACGGTCAATCCCGACAAATTGATTCCATACGGGGGAATTACCACCATGCGCAAGATCATCCTTTCCACCCTCGCCGTTGCCGGCCTCGCCATCGCTCCGGTCCTGGTTCCCGCTTCCGCCAACGCCGCGCCGACCCTCTGGGGCGCGATCGCCGTCGCCGACGACGGCGCCATGGGTTCGGCCTGGAACTACCCGACCAAGGACGAGGCCAAGGCCGCCGCGATGAACCAGTGCCACGGACCCAACTGCGAGGTCCTCGTGTCCTTCACCGGCTGCGGCGCGGTCTCGCACTCCAAGTTCGCCCGCGAGTACAACGGCCGCTACGGCGACACCCGCTGGGAGGCAGAGGACAACGCCCGCGTGCACCACGACTCCACCATCCTGAAGTCCGTCTGCAACGAGTACTGATCACAGTTCCGGGCAGGCCCTGCCCATAGCGACTGACCAGGGGCGCGGTCGCGGTTCACGGCACTAGCACAGAACCGCGCCGCGCCTCACCTCGTTGTCATGTGACTGTGAGGTAGCAAACGCCGACCCTCATTAGTGGGGCCAACCGGACAGCGACTAGCCTTCAGGCAAGCGCACCGTACGCCGACCGCGTCCTGTGCCTACGGTTTCAAGCCTGAGAGGGATCCTTCCGTGCCCGCTGAGAACATCATCAACGTCGACGACGACGCCAAGCCGGTCTTGTCGTACCCCGGCGGCGAGTACCCGATGACCGTTGCCAAGGCTTCCGAGGGCAATGACGGAATCGACCTGGGCAAGCTGCTCGCCAGCACCGGGTACGTGACCTACGACCCCGGCTTCATGAACACCGCGTCGACCAAGTCGGCGATCACCTACATCGACGGTGAAGCGGGCATCCTGCGCTACCGCGGCTACCCGATCGAGCAGCTGGCGGAGAAGTCGACCTTCATCGAGGTCTCCTACCTGCTCATCTACGGCGAGCTGCCGACCCAGGCCCAGCTCGACGACTTCACCAACCGGATCCGCCGGCACACCCTGCTGCACGAGGATCTGAAGCGGTTCTTCGACGGCTTCCCGCGCAACGCGCACCCGATGCCGGTGCTGTCCTCCGCGGTGAACGCGCTGTCCGCGTACTACCAGGACTCGCTGGACCCGCGCGATCCCGAGCAGGTCGAGCTGTCCACCATCCGACTGCTGGCCAAGCTGCCCACCATCGCGGCCTACGCCTACAAGAAGTCGGTCGGCCAGCCGTTCCTGTACCCGGACAACTCGCTGAGCCTGGTCGAGAACTTCCTGCGCATGACCTTCGGCTTCCCGGCCGAGCCGTACGAGGTCGACCCCGAGGTCGCCGCGGCGCTGGACATGCTGCTCATCCTGCACGCCGACCACGAGCAGAACTGCTCCACTTCGACTGTGCGCCTTGTCGGTTCGTCCGACGCCAACCTGTTCACCTCCGTCTCCGGCGGCATCAACGCGCTCTGGGGCCCGCTGCACGGCGGCGCGAACCAGGCCGTGCTCGAGATGCTCGACGACATCAAGGCGCAGGGCGGCGACGTCAAGGAGTTCGTGCGCAAGGTCAAGAACAAGGAAGACGGCGTGAAGCTCATGGGCTTCGGGCACCGCGTCTACCGCAACTACGACCCGCGCGCCATGCTGGTCAAGAAGGTCGCCGACTCGATCCTGTCGAAGATCGGCGGCGACGACCAGCTGCTCGACATCGCCAAGGCCCTCGAAGAGGCCGCGCTCACCGACGATTACTTCATCGAGCGTCGCCTGTACCCGAACGTCGACTTCTACACCGGCGTCATCTACCGGGCCATGGGCTTCCCCACCCGCATGTTCACCGTGCTCTTCGCCATGGGCCGCCTGCCGGGCTGGATCGCCCACTGGCGCGAAATGCACCGCGAGCCGCTGAAGATCGGCCGCCCGCGCCAGATCTACACCGGCTACGAAGCCCGCGACTACAACGGCATCCAGACCCGCTGATCGCGAAACCACGAAACCCGCTCTCTCGCAATGCGAGAGAGCGGGTTTTTCGATGCGGGGGTTCGGGGCATTAGCGGTTCATAAGCGATTCATCAGCGCCCCTCGGCATAGTGATCGGTGTGAAGGTCACCTGCCACGGAGGGGGTGACAGGTGGCCTTCACTGGCGACTCGCCCGGAATATTCAGATGCGGAACACGGCGCGTCCGTGGCATCGTCCGGGGCATGGCTATGAATGGCATCACCGTGCGCTCGGCCACCAAGGACGACTGGTCCCAGATCGTGAACCTGGCGGAAACCGCCTTCGGTACACGCTACGACCAGCCCGAGAAAGATCACATCCCCGATCTGTTTCCCATCGAACGCGCGATCGTCGCGGTCGACGGCGCTCGGGTCGTCGGCCACACCGTCGACCGCACCATGACCGTCACCGTCCCGGGTGACAACACCGTGCAGGCCGCGGGCGTCTCCTCGGTCACCGTCGCCCCCACCCACCGGCGGCGCGGCATCCTGCGTGCCCTCTACACCGCTCAGCACGAGCGCACCGAAGCCGAGGGCGTCCCGTTGACCATGTTCACCGCCAGCGAGGGCACCATCTACGGCCGCTTCGGCTACAGCACCTCCATCTATTCCAACGAGGTCGAGATCGACCCGCGCCGCGCCGAATTCCGGCCCGGCACACCGGATCCCGGCGGGGTGAGCATCGCGACCCTGGACGAGGCCAAGCCGCACATCCGCGAGGTCTACGACCGGTGGCGGCGGCTCACCCCCGGCGGGCAGGTCCGCCCGGACGCCAACTGGAACATCTGGTTCGGCGATCCGGAACGCTATCGCGACGGCGCGACCACCCTGTTCGTGCTCACCCATCCCGACGGTTACGTGCTGTACCGGCGGCAGTGGAAGGACGAGGGCGAGAACCTGTTGCGCGTGGACGAATTCCGCGCCGTCACCGCCGAGGCGCACATCGCGCTGTGGCGGGTGCTGCTCAGCATGGATCTGGTGACCAAGGTGGAAGCCGATATCGCCGACGACGATCCGCTGCCCTATCTGGTGACCAACCCGCGCCTGGTGAAGTTCACGCACCGCTACGACAGCCTGTGGACGCGTGTCATGGACGTTCCGGCCGCGCTCACCGCCCGGAGCTACCGTTCTGACCTGGATGTGGTTGTGGCCGTGGATGATCCGTTCCGGAACGCGGGCGGCAGCTTCGCCCTGCGGGTGCGCGACGGCGTGGCCGCATGCGAGCGCACCGACCGCGCCGCCGATCTGGAACTCGGCATCGACGTGCTCGGCGGCCTGTACTTCGGCGGGCATCGGGCCCGGAACTTCGCCGCCGCCAACCGGATCCAGGTGAAGGACGCGGCCACGCTGCGCGCCTTCGACGACGCCTTCGCCACCGAACGCGACCCGGAACTGGGCTGGTTCTTCTGACAGCGCGCCCGCGCCGTTCACCGGAACGGCGCGGGGGTATTACTTTTCGGAGATCTTGACCCGGAACGGCCCGGAGATGCTGTTGAACAGCAGGTCGCCGTTCGGGAAGGCCTCGCATTGCGAGTAGGACGCATTACCGCGGTTGGTGCGACCGAAAATGGTGCGGTGCACGGTTTCTCCGGTGTGCCAGTCCATGCCGGTGACCTCCCACCCGTCTGCCGGGTAGTAGCCGTTGACGAAAACCGTTCCCGTGGTGGTGGATACGCCGGGCACCATGGACCCGGACATCACGTCACCCCGCTCCCACACCGAATTCCACCGGTGGGCAATGGGATCCCATTCGAATCGCTGCACGCCGTACGCGGGCGCGGACACCGGGCCGATGGCCAGCAGATCGACCAGCCGGTCCTGGGAGCTCGCCGCGCCGACATCCTGCACCACGAACGCGCCGTAACCCTGCACCGTCACCGACTGCTCGGACTGGATGAACTCGGGCAGCGGCTCGCGCAGCCCGGCGGTCACCGGGATCTGCCCCGCGATACGCGGCGATCGCGCGCCTTCCACCGGCTGCGCATAGTCGGGAATCTCGTTGCGCCAGAACGCGACCAGCTTCATGTGGTCGGCGCCGTCGGTGAGCACCACCAGTTCGTCGTCACCCCAGCCCATCAGCGCCGGAGTGGACCCGGTGCCGATCCCGAACTTCACACTCGGCGGCTGCCGCCCGTAGTCGTAGGGCGCGGCCCACGCCCCGTCCGCGGTGTCGGTGGACAGCTCCCCGTCCTTCCACACAACCTTGCGCATGACCTTGTCGGAGGCGAAGTAGATGCCGCCGAACGGGTCGATGGCCATGGAGTTCGAGACGGTCTCGTTGTCGGAGACCCGCAGGCGTTCCGGATCGCCGCGCAGGCTCCGCTCAAGCACGTAGAGCGAGCGCGAACCCAGCACCACCAGGTGCCCGTCGTAGGTCATGCCGACCCCGACGATGATCTCCGGGGTGCCGAGCGTGGTCGGACTGTCGGTGAGCAGCGGCACGAAGTCGCGGCGGGCCAGGATCTCGATGCCGTCCTCGGGCCGATTCTTGTTCTTCAGGCCGAAGACGAACAGTTCGGCGCGCTGGTTGACGTAGTAGAGCCGGTTGTCCTTGTCGACCACGCTGTAGATGCCGTTGCCGATGCGCTCGGAGTCGACGCCGTTCCAGTTCTGCCGGATGGCGTCGGAGATCTGCCCGGTGTCGGTGTACTGCCCGTCGACGACCCGATCCAAGGCCTGCGTCGAAATCGGTTGTACGCCCGGGGTATCCAGGGACGCGACCTGGCGGAAGCCGCCGCCGGAGACATCGACGTAGCGCGGGCCGGAGGTGGAGGAGACCCAGCGGTGGTCCGGGGAGGTCGAGGCCAGGGTCATGACGTTCACGGGACCGCCCGGCACCCTGGGCATCTGCGCGGGATCGATGTGAAAAGTGCCGCGCGGCACGGGATCCGGGAAGCTGTCGGTGTTCGCGGGGTCGATGTGGGTGACGGAGTACTTGTCCGCCGCCAGATAGGGATTGCGGGCGGGACCCGCGCCCGCGTCGATCGGGATGGTGGTCGGGGTGGGCGCGGAATCGGAGTCGTCGCCGCAGGCCGTGAGCGCACCCGCGGCCAGTGCCAGTGCGGTCGCGCCCGCTCGCAGTCGCATTCGATTGCCCACCATGTGCTCCCGCCTTCCACCACGTCCATGAAAATCAGTAAGAGCTGCGTAGTGCCGCAATAGCGTGACGTTAGCAGTGATCGAATTCGCAGCGGGACGCTGAACAGGGCGTTTCACGATGCCGTACCCGCACTGTGCGGTATTCACACCGACCGGTCACTCGGCGTTGGTGGTCGCCGAGCGGCCGGGCTGGCATGCTGGAAATATGAGCGCGATCCGGTTGGTCCTGAACGTCCTGTGGCTCGTGCTGGCCGGATTCTGGATGGCGATCGGATACGTGATCGCCGGAATCATCTGCTGCATCCTGATCGTCACCATCCCGTTCGGAATCGCGTCGTTCCGGATCGCCGGCTATGTGCTGTGGCCCTTCGGCCGCGAAGCGGTGGAGAAACCCACCGCCGGCGCGGGGTCGCTGATCGGCAACATCATCTGGGTGATCGTCGCCGGCTGGTGGCTGGCACTGGGACATCTCACCACCAGCATCGCCCTGGCCATCACGATCATCGGCCTCCCCTTCGCCTGGGCGAACCTCAAGCTCATCCCGATCTCACTGTTCCCCCTGGGCCGCGAAATCGTCCCCAGCGACCGCGCTTTCGGCCAGCGCGTGCCAGCCTGATCGTCACTCCGACTCGTCGACGATCTGCTTCATGATGCCGACGGCCTCGTTCAGCACCTTCAGCTGATCGGGGCGCAGGGTGGCGAGCTGCTCGGTCATCCACGCTTCGCGGGCGTGGGTCTCGTCGGCGATGAGGGCGCGCCCGGCCTCCGACAGCGACACGATGATCTGCCTGCCGTCGGTGGGGTGCGGCTTGCGCTCCACCAGATCCAGGTCGGACAGCGAGGCGATGACCCGGGTCATGGACGGCGGCTGCACCCGCTCCTTGGCGGCCAGCGCGCCCGGCGTCATGGCGCCGTCCCGATTCAGGGTCGCGAGCGCCGACAGCTGGGTCAGCGAAATCTGGGCATCGGCGCGCCTGCCTCGCAGATGTCGCGTCAAGCGCACCACCGCCAGTGAGAGGTCACCGGCGAGCGCTCGAATGTCGGAAGGCGTTGTCACAGAGGCAAACGATACGGGAACGTTCGCGCACGAGTCGCCTGTTCGCGCGCTCCGCCCCACACCGTCCCACCACGCAAGATCCATTTCCGCCCCAGGTGGCGAACCTACCGGTACGCAAGGCCCCGCTCATGCCCCGCATGCCGCCGGCCGACCCACTACCCTGAACCCGTGACCAATCCCGCGACTCCCCCCGTCCCGGAGATCCCGCCGCGCTTCACCGACCCGCGCCCGGTACTCGCCATCGGCAGTCTCGGCTTCCTGATCGCGACGATCGCGGTCTTCCTCAACGACGCCTGGGCCACCGCCCGCCCCGTCTGCCTGATGGGCATGGGTGTGGGCCTGCTCGCCTACTCGATCTTCGCGCTGCAACGCCGCTCGGCCCGCCGCGGCGACAAGGGCGCCCAACTCGGCCTCTGAACCGATGAGGGAGAGCCGGGTGGGAATTTCGGCATATTCCCACCCCGGCTCTCCCTGATCTCGATGGCCCGGAGTCGGGTCAGGTGATGTCGAACTCGGGGCTGGTGCCCGTGAAGGGATGCACGGTGCCGTCGGCGGCGAGCTGGTCGGCGTAGTGCTGGAAGCGGTAGCGGCCGGGGGTGGCGTCGGCGGGGATGTCCCAGGTGAAGCGGGCCGCGGAGACGTTCGCGGCGGGGCGGGACCAGTAGAACTTGACGTCCCATTCGCCCTCGTTGGCCACGCGGGTCCAGCCGGATCCGGTGGCGCGCTGGATTTCCAGGAAGGTGCCGTTGCGGCGGGTGCCGTGTTTCGGGTGGGCGGACAGGAATTCGACGGCGGCCTGCTCGCCGCGCGCGTAGGCGGGGGCGGGACCGGTGAGGACATCGCCGAAGGCGCGGCCGGGCAGCACGGCGTCCGGACCCGGGGCCGCAACGAGATTGGGCTGCGTATTCGAGAGGTCGCGGGGCGCGGGGCCGCGCGGTATCGACTGGCGGGCGGCGAAAGCCGTTGCGAGGCGGTCGAATTCCTGCTGGTAGGCGCACAACGTGTAGCGGCCGTACAGGGTTGAGCCACCCTCGTACTGCTGGGCGTCGTATTCCTCGGGGGTGGTGACGTATTGGTGGTAGGCGTTGGCGTAACCCTGCAGGAGCACATTCTCGAGCGGGACGCCCACGGCGGCGGCCACCGCCCGGCGGATGCGCAATCCCGCGACGATGGTGAATTCCGCTCCGCCACAGGCCAGATAGAGATCGCCGAGGCGAACCAGCTGAATCGGCACCACACTCGGCACCCAGGCCGCGGGCGGCATGAGGCCCAGCGGAGCGACGACCACCTTGGGCGCCTGCGCATCGGCGAGCCAGTCCGGCACGGGCTGGCTCGCGCCACCTAGCGCGTCCACGAACGGATTTCGCACACCCTCGGGGATCGGGACGCCGGGCAGACCCGGACCGTCCTCGATACTGCCCGCGATGAGCGATACTCCCGCGCAGGCCGGGGCGGTGGTGCGCGGCTGACCGTGCGGCGTCCAGCGTCCGTCCACGGCGATATTCGACAGGTCGATGTAGCAGAGCAGGCTGTCGATGCCGCCGTTCATCGGGCTCGCGGCGGCGAGAGCGGCTTTGCCCGCGTGATATTGGCGTTCGCCGATGATCCGGGTGTTGTCGAATTCGTTCTCGGTCGGACCGGAGGTGGGCGACAGGTTCAGGTTCGGTGACATGTCGCCGGAGTTGGTCTGCGCGAAGGCGGCCACGAAATCCGCGCCGTCGAGGTAGCGCACGCCGTGTTCACCGTGTTCGAAGGCGAAGGAGGCGTAGCCCTTGTTGTCGCCGCTGATGAGCCGGTTCGTGTTGCTCATGGAGGTGTTGTGGGTGGCGAACCAGGTGATGGCGCCGACCTGCCTGCCGCCTTTGCGGAACGAGAGCACGGTGACGGCCGGGTCGATGGCATTCGGGAAATGCTGTTTATCCGCTTCGGGATTGCGGTCGAAGGCGATTCGGGAGCGGTTGACGCTGGCGTCGTGCAATTCGGCGCGCCCGAGCGCGAGGGTGCCGGGCGCGAGGTCGGCGTCCGCGGCGGCGATGGCCTCGACGATGCCGTTCACCTCGGCGTCGTACACCTGCTGCTGGAAGCCGAGGATGGAGAGGTTGTAGGCGTAGTCGTGGGCCGACCCGCCGCAGGTGGCGTGCGAGTGCGTGGCGGTGAGCAGGACGTTCTGCTCGGTGTAGGTGTCGCCGAAACGCCGGGCCAGTTCCTGCATCACGCCGCGGTGCACGGATTGGAAGATCATGCCGTTGTCGGCGACCACGTAGGCGATGCGGCGCTGCGCGGTCGCGAGGACGTAGGCGCGGGCGCGGGGGCGCAGGTGGATTCCGGCGGTGTCCTGCCCGAATTGCGAATAGCCCATCATGCCGCATTCGGCGGCGGGACCGGTGATGTCGGAAATGCCCACTCCGATACGGAAATCCGATCCTTCCGCGCGCGCGGGTGTCGCGGGCACCGCGGCGGTGCTCGCGACGGCCAGTGCGGCCGTACCCGCCGCCGCGCCGGCGAGCACGGTCCGGCGCGAAACCGCCGAGCTCACGGCCGGGTCGCCCGTTGCGTTGTCAGACAGCACCATTCGCGCCTCCTCACGTCTTGTCTGGGATCGAACCACGCAACTGGACATCCGTCCAGTCTAGATTTTCGGAGCGTGCGAATTGACTGCGCGCTTACTTGACGCTTAACTCTGCGGAGTGTCCTCCCGATTGAGCGTCGAAGAACGACGGGCCCACCTTATCGAGGCAGCCATCGGCCTTGCCGAAAAAAAGGGCGTGGCAGGGGTTACCACCCGCGATGTCGCGCAGGCAGCCGGTGTTTCCCTCGGTGTGGTGCATTACTGTTTCGAAAATAAGGATCAGCTCATGACAGAGCTGGTCAAGGCCCTCTCGATGGAATTGCGCGATTCCGTCGATGCCAACGAAGCGGTTTGGCAGGACGTCGGAACTGGAAAAGAAGCGCTTCAAAAATTGGTGCGCGCCGGACTGGAACTCATGTGGCTCAACATCGAAGCCACACCGGAACGACAACTACTCACCTACGAAACCACCACCTACGCACTCCGCGAAGGTGAAACAACTCCGGCAAAACTCGCCATCGCCCGCGAGCAGTACACGTTCAACGACTCCACCGTCGCCGACATCCTCGAGCACGCCCGCGAAGCCACCGGCTGCTCGTGGAACACCTCCGTCGGCACCCTGAGCCGCTTCATGCTCGCCGCCATCGACGGCATCGTGCTGCGCTGGCTCGTCGACAACGACAGCGCCGCCGTACGCGAGCAGCTCGACGTCCTCGCCGCCATGGTCGCCACGCACTCGGCCTGAGCACCGCCTCCCCGAACCGAAAAGGCCCGCGCCGGAACAGTTCCGGCGCGGGCCTTCCGCTCTGATCAAACGAGCCGAGGCTGGGCCTGCACATGCGTGACGTCGCCGTCCTCCCACCAGGACACGGCGACCGTGCCCTCGTACGCGCCCGACAACCGCACCCGCAGATCATCGTGGACGACGAGATCGCCCGTGCGCGTGGACGAACCGAACTGCAGGCCGAGCAGGACACCGAGCGGGTCGGCGGCCCAGGTGGTTTCGCGGCCCGCGCCGACCACCTCGGCGGTGACGGCCTGCGACACCACGGGCAGATTGAGCAGATCCGCCAGATCGTGCGCGGAATCGATATCGCCCACCACCAGACGGCCGGCGGGCAGGGCCGGCCCGAAATGCGCCTCGTCCAGGACCAGGGCGTCGGCGGCGTCGATCACCGCACCGGAGATGGCGCGAACCTTGTCCGGGAGCACCACGTCCTCCACATCCAGGCGACCGGCGGCCACGGTTTCGGCAAGCAGCTGGTAGGTGAGCGAAATCGCTTCCGGGCCAGGGATTTTCGCCGGATCGGCGAGGGCGTCCAGCAGTTCCTCGGCCAGCTGCGCGTTCAGCTCCTGCGGGGCGGCGAGCACACCGCGCAGCACCGTCAGATCCGGTTCGGCGAAACCCGGGAGCTGCGGGAGCAGACCCGCCCACAGGCGATCCTCCGGATGCCGCATGAGACCCAGTGTGATGCCGTCGATATGCGCGTGATGGCGCAACCACCAGGCGGTGTAACCGTCCCGATCGGCCAGCAGGGGACGGGTGGTCTCCTCGGACAGCAGCAGCCGCAACGCTTCCGGCCATTCGGCGTCGTCCACCAGATCCAGGTCGCGCACGGCGAGCAGGTGCGGCGGATCCTCGGCCAGCGAATCCCACCAGGACTCCTCGTCGTCCAGGTGATGATCCGGGCCGGTGGGGTCCTCCTCGCCCACCAGGGTGAAGCCCCAGCCCACGCCCACGGCCCGCAGGGCCTGCGCGCCATAGCGTTCCACGGCGTCGGCGGCGATCGTGCCGAACGGCGAATCGGCCACCAGCACCCGGCTCAGCGGTGCGCCGGGCAGCAGCAGTTCATCGGCGGGCAGCAATTCGCCCGTCTCGTCCGGCAATTCGATCAGGCCGAGCCAGGAGGGCAGTTCACCCGGCGCGGCATCGGCGTGCGCGGCCAGGGCCAGCACCGAATCCACGGTATCGGGATCGGCCGGGTCGTCCTCCAGATGCGCCTGCAGCGCAGGATCATTCAGCAGATCGGCCGAGGTCGCCGGTCGCGCCCCCAACCGGCCCAGCAGCTCGTGCGCCGCCTCCGGATGCACCAGCCGCGCCCAGTGCACCGGAATCGCCGACTCCAGATGATCGTCCAGCACCGTGGTGCGCGGCCCGGTCACCGTCCGGCCGTCCGTGAGGGGTACCGCCAGCGCCCCCAGCTCCTCCACCGCCAGCGGATCGGTGACGAACGAGTCCAGTGCGTCGTACAGCGAATACCACCACTGCGGTTCCCGTTCCAGGCTCCCCGACAGCTCCGCGATCCGCGCCAGCCCGATCCGGTGCACATCCAGCACCGCCAGCGCATCGGCGAGCGCCCGGCCGGACAGTTCCGGAATCACCAGCGGACCAACCAATTCCGCCAGCAACGGCGCCAATTCGACTGTCACGCCGGTGAACACACTCACCCGCCCGGGAGCGGCGGACCAGACAGCGGACTCCGCCGCGACCGGAACGGCGCTGGTGGCCGCATGACCGCCATCGCCCGCGGTACCGGCGGCCGGCCGTGACGGCGGTCGCTGCGCCGCAGCGCCGGCGCGCTCCGCATCGCCCGCGAGAACCACATCATCAGCGCGCACCGTCTCGCCCACGCGCACCACATCGTCAGCGCGCGCCGTCTCGCCCATGCGCACCACATCATCAGCGCGCACCATCTCGTCGGCGAGCACCGGTTCACCCGGCAGGCGGCTACTCGCGCCGGGCGCCGCCGCGCCGCCGACGACCGGAAGCCACTCCCCCGCGCGCAGTTCCGCGACCAGCGCCTCACGCAGCAGCCCGTCCACCTCGCTGCGCGCGAAGCCCGGCGCGGGCACCAGCACCAGTCGATCCCGGATCGGCAGTGCCCGTGCGAATTCCGCGTACCCCGAAGCCAATTCGGCCACTCGCGCCCCGGGCAGCAGCCGCCGCCGATCGGGCTGCATCGGCACGTCCGCGATCAGTATCGCGGGCAGCGACAACTCCTCGTCCGATCGGGTCGGCGCGCGCAGCACATCCGGGCGGGCGGCCACCGCGCGCCCGTCCCGCACCGGCACCAGCCACCGGGCCCGGCCGGTCCGGTACTGCCACCAAATCTGTTCGCCCGCTTCATCACCCGTGATCCGCAGCTCCTGCAGCCCGGGAGTTCCCGTGCCCGCGAACGAACCCCGGGCCCCGGGGGCGGCGGCATCAGGCAGATGCCGGCCGCCGAGCCCCCCGGCCGTGGTCGGCTGTTCCGGCTCCGCCACGCGGCTCGCGGACGACCGCGGCGTATCCGTCTCGTCTTCGCCCATGGACAGCAGATCCAGCTGAACCACGCCGCTGTCGCCCTCGGCAGTCGATGCGGTCCTCGCGGCCGGGGTGGTCGAATCCGCGCCCGCGAGGCCCGGCGCGGCCCCCAGGTCCGCGCCCGCGAGGCCCGGCGCGGCCCCCAGGTCCGCGCCCGCCGGCGTCGATGTGGCTCCCGAATCCGGGTCCATCAGAGCCGATACGGCTCCCAGGTCCGGGTCCGGCAGGGCCGCCAGGGCCGCGTCGAGGGCGTCGGTTCGATCCGTCGCCGCCGCGCCGTGGATGTCCTCCGCGCCGAGATCCCGCACCGTGCTGACGAGTTCGTCCGCGCCGATCCGGATACGTTGCAGCACGGGCAGTTCCAGCAGCAGATCGACGGCTTCCGCCCGCATCCCGGCCAGCAGGGCGGCGGAATCCACCTCGGCCCGCAGTGTCAGCACGATCTCACTGTCGAATCCGCTCGCCGGGGCCGCGTCGAGCGGCCAGGCCAGGCGCAGTGCGGGCGGCCGGAAATCCTCGACCCCTTCCGGAATCTTGATGCCCTCGGCGCGGAGCGCCGCCCACGTCTCCTCCCGCGAGAACCGCACCGACCCACTCGCGGACCGGAATTCGACCTCATCGGAAACACTCAGCACGGCGGTGAACCCCACGCCGAACTGCCCGACCGCGGCGTCACCCGCTCCCTTCGCGGAGGCGCGCAGCGCGGTCAGCGCGTGCACGCCCGAAACATCCAGCCCCACCCCGGTATTCGCGATGTGCAGCGTATGCCCGTCCAGCCACACGGCGACGAACCCCGGAACCCCCGCTTTCGCGGCGGCGTCCGCGGCGTTCTGCGCGAGCTCGGTCAGCACCCGATCCCGGTACCCCGCCCGCACCAGATCGGCCTCGGTGGCAGCGTCCTCCCGCAACCGGGTGGGCGAATCCCGCCACGCCGCAACCACTCCCGCCCGCAGCTCAGCGGTACCGAACGGATCACCCATGCTCATCCCACACCTCTTCCGGCCGATACCACGCCGCTAGTCACAGCATCACTCGCCCCGAGACCGTACCCACCGGACCCGGCGAACCCACAGTCGACGCCGGTGGGTCTCACCGGACGGGATCAGCCGGTTTCGAATACGGGTGGAAGCCGGGACGACGCCGCCGTGACGCCCGGCGAGCAAGGGACCGGGCGCGGCCGGTGAATCAGGTCCGCCTAGCGGGTTTCCGCGGCTCCGGGCTCGGCCGCCTCGGACTCCACCTTGACCGCGGTGACGACCCAGGCGTCGGTATTGCGGGCGTCGGCGTCGTCGAGGTCGAACAGGGTGCCCGCCGGTGCCGCGTCGGCGACCCGCGCATCGGATTCCGGCGCGGGAACGACCACCGAAGCGGTTTCGGCCACAGCGGCTTCCGGCGTCTCGGCCGCAGCGATGTCCGCGGCGATGGTGGGGGTGGCTTCCGGTGCTGCCGCTGCGCCGTCGGCGATCGTCTCGGCGGCGGGTTCGGGTTTGCGGAATTCCTCGGCGGGGACGATTTCCACAGCGGCGTCGTCGTAGGCCTCGTAGAGCGGGGAGCCGCTGCCGGTGGGGACGACCGTGTCGGAGTGCGCGCCGCAGCCGTAGGCGACGTGGACCACGCGGCCGTCGGCGCCCATGGCGTTGGCGCAGACGCCGAACGCGGCCTGGAGGGAACCGGCCAGGGGGACGAAGAAGCCGCAGACGCCGCAGGTGGAGGGGGCGGCGCGGGCCATATCGGTGTCGGGGCCGAATTCGGAGAACCAGCGGTCGGCTGCTTCCTCGCGGCCCTCGCGGGACAGGACCTGGGAGCGGCCGAGGCCGAGGGCGGTCGCGGTGTCGTCGACGATGGGGTCGCCGGTGATCATGTAGCCGGGGACCAGGCGGGGGTCGTCGGCGGGCGGGGCCAGCAGGTCGCCGGGGGCGAGGTCGCCGGGGCGGATGCGCTGATCCCAGGGCAGGAAGTCGGGGGCCACCAGGGCGTCGGGGCCCGGCAGCAGGGCCGACTCGCTCACCGTGGCGTGGGTCGCCTCCGGCGGCGCGGCCACGACGACCGCCCACTGCCAGCCGTGATAGCCGGGCAGGGTGGCCTGGAAGTGGTGGGTGGCGGCGGCATCGTCCTCGGCGGTCACGCCGAGATGTGCGCCCACACCCACAGGTTCCAGCTCCAGCAGAGCACGGCGGGCCAGCTCCACAGCCTCCGCCAGGATCGGCCGCACTCCGGACTCCGAAACTCCAACCGCGCTCACGCCCTACATTTTGCCGTATGGAACGCAATCGCCGCGCACCGGTAGCGACCGTCTCGATCGCGCTGACCACAGCCCTGGGACTGGCAGCCGCCACGGCCGGATGCGGCAAACCAGACGACACGCCGCGTATGCGGGTCGAGGTGGTCGCCGAACGCCCGCACGACACCTCCGCGTTCACCGAGGGCCTGGAATTCCACGACGGAATTCTCTACGAGAGCACCGGCCTGTCCGGCCGCTCCTTCATCCAGACCACGGCCGCCGACGGCACGCCCCTGACCCGCGCCGACCTCCCCGCGCCCCTGTTCGGCGAGGGCATCACCAACACCGGAACAATCCTGTGGCAGGTCACCTACACCGAGGGCATCGCCATCGCCCGCGACCCGGGCACCCTCGCCGAACTACGCCGCACCGGCTACGACGGCGAGGGCTGGGGCCTGTGCACCCGCAACAACCAGGTCGTCATGAGCAACGGCACCGACACCCTCACCTTCCGTGATCCGGACACCTTCGCCCCGGTCCGCACCGTCACCCTCACCTCCCACGGTGACACCCGCCTCAACGAACTCGACTGCGCCCCCGACGGTTCCGTCTACGCCAACGCCTGGCCCTCCGACACCATCCTGCGCATCGACCCCGAATCCGGCGCGGTGCTGGCCGTCATCGACGCCTCCGGCCTGCTCCCGCGCGGCTCCCGCCCCGCCGGCGCCGACGTCCTCAACGGCATCGCCGCCGTCCCCGGCACCGACCGCTTCCTCCTCACCGGCAAGAACTGGCCCACCTCCTACGAGGTCCGGTTCGTCCCCGAATGAGGGTTTGTGGCGGGCCACACCGGCGGTAGTCGCGCCGCAGTCGTTCGACACTGCAAGAATTGGGGGCGTGACAGCTCCCCGTGACCCAGGCGCCGACCCCGGTCGGTGGGGCGACGAGGAGTCTCCCCTCATCGATCGGCACCCCGGCTACGACCGGTACCCGCCCGCCAACCGGCCCGCGGCCAGGCCGCAACCGCCGCGCGGCGACGAACCGGACGTACCGGAGTTCCTGGCGCGCCGCCCGCCGACCCGGCCGATGGAATCCCCGCCCGCCGACACCCAGCAGACCCGGGTCACCGGATCGCGGTGGCAGCAGCGCTCCGCCGAGGAGCCGGGCAGCGCGCCACCGCAGGATCCGCGCATGCGCAAGGGCGCAGCGGGTACCACGCAGCCGTGGCCGACCACCGAACCCGAAGACGCGCACCCGCAGGCGAATTCGCAGGACGCCGTGGGTGAGCAGGACGCGCCGTCGAATCCGGGACTACACAAGCCGCCGCGGAAACTGACCGTGACGCGGGTGGCGGCGCGACGCAGTATCGAACTCACCGAGCGCGGGTTCGCGACCTTCCAGCGCGCGGCGAAGGCCGACGGCGCGGAGGAATCCGGGCTCACCTCGCTGGTGTACGCGACCATGGCGAATTTCGCGACCGACGCGGCCATCGCCGTGGCGCTCGCCAATACGCTGTTCTTCGCCAGCGCCACCGCCGAATCCAAGGGCAAGGTGGCCCTCTACCTGCTGATCACCATCGCGCCGTTCGCGGTGATCGCGCCGTTCGTGGGGCCCATGCTCGATCGACTACAGCGCGGGCGCAGGCTGGCGCTGGCCGGATCGTTCGGGCTGCGCATTTTCATCGCGCTGCTGCTGATCTTCAATATCGACAACTGGGCGCTGTATCCGCTCGCGCTCTGCATGATGATCCTCAGCAAATCGTTCTCGGTGCTCAAGAGCGCGGTGACGCCACGCGTCCTGCCACCGGGAATCGACCTGGTGCGCACCAACTCCCGGCTCACCGTCTTCGGTCTGGTGGGCGGCACGCTGGGCGCGGGCGGCGTGGCCGGGCTCATCGCCATCGCGACCGGATCCACCGGCGCGCTGCTGTTCGCGGCGGTGCTGGCGGCGGCGGGTGCGTATCTGAGCCTGCACATTCCGTCCTGGGTGGAGGTGACCGAGGGCGAGGTGCCCGCGACGCTGTCCTATCACGGCGACGACAAGCACACCGAGGTCCTCGACCCGGCCAAGGCCACCGACGTCCCGGCGAAGAAACGCCGTCAGCCCCTGGGCCGTTCGGTGGTGACGGGCCTGTGGGGCAACGGCACCATTCGCGTCCTCACCGGCTTCCTCACCTTCTATGTGGCCTTCGTCGCGAAGGCCACCGAGCATCGCCCGGTGCAGCAGGCCGCCATGCTCGGCGTGGTCGGCGCGGCCGCCGCCATCGGCAATTTCGTGGGCAATGCCACCGGCGCGCGCATGAAACTCGGCCGCCCGACGCTGATCGTGCTGCTGTGCACCATCGGCTGTGTGGCCATCGCCGCCCTGGCCGCGGTCTTCGGCAATCTGATCGGCGCGGCGGTCGCCACCCTGGTCGCGGCGGGTGCGAGCGCGCTGGCGAAGGTGTCGCTGGACGCCTCCATCCAGGACGATCTGCCGCCGGAATCCATCGCCTCCGGTTTCGGCCGTTCGGAGACGGTGCTGCAGCTGTCCTGGGTGCTCGGCGGCGCGATGGGCGTGCTGCTGCCCACCGTCTGGTGGAAGGGTTTCGCCATCGTCGCCGGTGTCATGGCGCTCGGTTTGATCCAAACGGTGGTCAGCTACCGTGGTCATTCGCTGCTGCCCGGTTTGGGTGGCAATCGACCACAGCATGCGAAGCAGGAGATCCCCGGCGCTCAACGGCTCGGGGAAGCCACCCCCTGACGGACAGGAACCCTTACCGGTGAGCACACCCAACGCCCGCACCATCGCCGCGCTAGCGGGAGCGGCACTGCTGGTTTTCGTGGCAGCCGTCGCCGCCGTCGTCGCCCTCGCGGTCCGCGACGCGCCGGAGCACGAACCGGATATCACCGCTTACGCGTACGGCAGGTCGGTCGTGGTGGAGCCGTACATGTACTGCAACACCCGCATGCAGGACTGCCTGGTGCTGCCGGCCGACATCGCGGCCGAGCAACTGCCCGACGGCGTCGTGTGCTCCGAGGGAACCGAATGCCGCACCGGCACGTCCGCCGAACTGAACATCCCGGGCGGATACCCGTTGCAGCTGTCGCTGCCCAAGCAGGTGGTGAACGCGCCGTGGCTGCTGACCGCCGTCTACCAGACGCCGGACGGCAGGCTGGTGCGCCAGCAGTTCACCAAGAGCGATTTCGAGACCGAGCACCGCGAGCTGAGCTGGACCGGTTTCAAGACGGTGAAGAAGTCGCCGAGCGCGATCCGCATCCCGTCGCTGCAGGAGCTGCCGCTGGTCGGCGTCGAGCTGGATCTGCCGATTCTGGCGCGGGACATGGCAACCGGTGAAGAGGGCTACATCCCGCACGCCGCGTGGTCGGTGCGCGTAGCCGCCTGAGCGTCGCGCCGAAGCCCGGTCACCGAGCGGGGCACGCTCGGCGCGGACATCGCGAAAGGGCCCCGTGAGCACAACCGCTCACGGAGCCCTTTCGCTTGTCCTGGAAGCGTTTTCGCCGCGACCTAGTGGTCGAGCTCGCGCGCGACGCCGCGCACGACCTCGGCGATGCGCTGGGAGGTCTTGCGGTCGGGGTACTTGCCGCGGCGCAGATCCGGCTGAACCTTGGTCTCCAGCAGGGTGATCAGGTCGCCGATCAGGCCGTGCAGTTCGTCGGCCGACTTGCGCTGGATGGGCGCGCCGTCGGCGCCCTTGCCGCGGCCGCCCCGCTCGCCGCGTTCCCCGCGCTCGGAACTGTTTCGCAGGGAAGGGGTTTCGAGCAGTTTGAGGCTGAGCGCCTGCGGTCCGCGACGGCCCGCGGCCATTCCGAATTCCACCCGCTGCCCGGGCTTGAGCGCCTCGACACCCTCGGGCAGCGCCGACGATCGAACGTAGACGTCCTCACCCTCATCCTGGGAAAGGAAGCCGAAGCCCTTTTCGACGTCGTACCACTTCACCTTGCCGGTCGGCACTGCGCTCACCCGTTCATAATTCGATGCCCGGGCGGACCCGGGCACAGTCGTGGCTTCGGACCGTTCGGTCCGCAACCTTTCTGCTTGCGAAAAGAACGCGCCCCACACAGGTATGCAGGACGCGATTGCCATCGAGTCTACCCCGGTGTGAATAGCGCGAGCACATCAGTTTTACGGTCTGGAGGTGTCCGACACTCCCTCGCAGCAGCCGTCCCGCAGGTCCGGAAGCTGGCTGCTCTACGCGTCACTCGCCTTGTTCGCAGCGGGATTGCTGGCGGTGCTGGCAATTTTCGTGATCGGTCTGGCGACCGACGCGAAGCCCGGCGTCTGGCTGTACCTGGTGGCGATGGGCGGAACCGCGCTCGGCTTCCTGGGGTCGGTGACGTTCGCGCTGTGGTCTGGTCGCCGGGCACGGTGATCGGTGTCGCCGCGCCCGGCGCGACACACTGATTGCCCCGTTCGTTACCCGGCCATGCCTGTGATCTTCGTCACATAACGAGGAGGTCACGGAGCGGTGTCAGACCCCTATCGCGCGAGACTCGCCGTGACCACCTGCGCAGACGCTAAGCGGAACCCGTTGCGCCGGTTCGCGTCCCGGACAGACACGTCGGTTACCAAATAGAGATTTTTCGCGGGAGTCGACGTAATGTCTCTCACCAGCCGGGTCAGCCCGGCGCCACCGGCCCGCCGCATCGCACCTCGCCCCGCGGGTACGGACCCCCAACTGGATCCAGGGGCGAGGACGAGGAACAGCGCACTCGGTGCGCCGGGCCGGACGACCTCTCAGTTCGACCCCGGTAGTCGGCCTCGTAGACGCGTACGAGAGGAACGACCCGAACATGAGTGGACGCCATCGCAAGCCGAGTAACACCGGTCGTACCGCCGCCAAGGTCGCCCTGACGGGCGCGATCATCGGTGGAGCCGGAGTGGCCCTGGCCGGAAACGCCAGCGCGGCACCCGACTCCGACTGGGATCGCCTCGCACAGTGCGAAGCCGGCGGTAACTGGCAGATCAACACCGGCAACGGATACCAGGGCGGCCTGCAGTTCTCGCCCAGCACCTGGCGGGCCCACGGCGGCGGCGAGTTCGCGGCCAGCGCCAACCAGGCCACCCGCGAACAGCAGATCGTGATCGCCGAGAAGGTCCTCGCCTCGCAGGGCTGGGGCGCCTGGCCCTCCTGCTCCTCGAGCCTCGGCCTCACCAGCGGTCCCACCGAGCGCACCGCGCCCCTGACCGAGACCCCGAAGTGGAACCCCGCCCCGGGCGCCACGCAGGCCACCGACGGTGGCAGCCAGGAGGTCTTCCAGGCTGTGGATCGCGCCGTGGAGGTCGCCCAGCAGAACGGCATCAACCTGCCGCAGCCGGTGCTCGACTTCATCAACGGGGCCAAGGCCAACGGCCAGCTCGACCCCACCCTCGTGAACTTCTACCAGGCGAACAAGGGCCTCCTGCCCAACTAGGAACCCCCTGCAGTTCGCGCTGCGTGAAAGCCCCGCATCACTGGCGATGCGGGGCTTTCGCGTGTTCGGGGTGGTTGTTGCTCGCGGATCACCGTGCGCCGGGCAAACTTCCGGGTGCCGGACACGGCGGTACCGACCCCCGCATGCCAGAATGAGCGCGTGGTGAACAAATCGAAGAAACCGTACGTCGACAACGGCTGGCCGCAGCTGCCCAATGGCGAGCACGCCGTCACCGAGCTCTCCTCGACGCGCTCCGGCAACCTGTCCCCCTACGGCGAGGACACCGAGTTCCCGCTGCCGGCCGACCAGCTGCCGTACGTCCACCCGCACACCGTCATCAACCGGTAGGTCCCGCACCCACCCATGCGGTCGACGGCGTGGCTGTGTTTCCGACGGCCGCCGCGCAACCGCCGGGCTCCGCATCGCGAGCCGGGTTGCCGTGGCGGCCGTCGAGCTGCTGTGCCCCAGGACACCCCGCGGCGTTCTCACGGCACTGGGCTGCGGCCCGTCCACACCGGGGCCTAGCCTGGGCTGGTGGAATCCGTCCGAGCGTCCGTCGCCGCGTTCCGAAGGGCTGTCGCCCCCGCCCGGTCGATCCGGTCCAGTACGGCCGTTGAGCAGACCCGCGAAACACCAAGGGCAAGGTGCCTGACGTGACCGAAACCGTCACCTCCGCCGAGCCGGGCAAGGCCGGTAAGGCTGCCGCGGCCGAGCCCACGCTCGCCGACTGGCTGGCCACGCGCGGCGACGAGGAACTCGTGACGCTGCTGCAGCTGCGGCCGGATCTGGCCGTGCCGCTGCCCGCCTCGATGGCGGTGCTGGCGGGGCGGGTCGAACAGCGCGCCTCGGTGCTGCGTGCCACCGATGAACTGGACACGCTCGATTTCGCGGTCATCGAGACGCTCGTCATCCAGGGCGGCGATCCGCGCACGCCCGAACCGCTCGCCCTGACGCGACTGCGCAAGCTGCTGGCCGACCGGGTTCCGAAGGCCGCCGTCGACGCCGCGGTGGCCCGGCTGCGCGCACGGGCCATCGTGTGGGGACCGGACAAGGCGCTGCGGGTGGCCACGGCCGCACAGGAGGCGCTGCCGTGGCCGCTGGGCAGCACCACCGAGCTGCCGGACGCCCTCACCGAACCCGAGATCGAAACCGCGCTCGCGCAATGCAATCCGCAGGAGCGCGGGCTGCTGGAGAAGCTGGCCGCCACCGGGCCGCGCGGGCGCAGCCGAGACGCCGCGCCGGGCACCCCCGAGGACCGGCCGGTGCAGCGGCTGCTGGCA
This sequence comes from Nocardia acididurans, assembly GCF_016741815.1. GTDB lineage: Bacteria > Actinomycetota > Actinomycetes > Mycobacteriales > Mycobacteriaceae > Nocardia > Nocardia acididurans. Next base: position 370,727 of record NZ_JAERRJ010000009.1, on the reverse strand, counting down.
CTGCGACTGCTGAACTGGATCGACGAGGAGACCGTGGAGCTGCCGGTCTCGGTCGGGCAGATCCTGCGGCGCGAACCCGTCACCGATCCGCACGCGCTGACGCCGCCGCACACCGACATCAAGAAGCACTCCCCCGCCGATGTGAACGCCGCCGCGGCCGGTGAGGTGGGAGAACTGTTGCGGCACAGCGCCTCCGTGCTGGAGGCGCTCGGGCAGGGGCCCGCGCCCGCGCTGCGTTCCGGTGGCCTCGGCGTGCGGGAGCTGCGCCGCGTCGCCAAGCAGACCGGCATCGACGAGACCCGGCTCGGACTGCTCGCCGAAATCCTTTCCGCCGCACGACTGCTCGACAAGGGCGCGCCCGAGCCCATGCCGGAGGTGGACAGCGCCGACGACTACTGGGCGCCCACCACCACCGCGGACGCCTGGCTGGCCGTGGTGCCGCCGCGCCGCTGGGTGGTGCTGGCGCAGGCCTGGCTGGAGCTCGACCGGTTCCCGTGGATGATCGGCATGCGCGACGCCAACGACAAGCCCCTGGCGGCGCTGTCGGGTGAGCTACGCACCGTGCACGCCGTCCGTGACCGCCGCGCGATTCTCGGCCTGCTGGCCGAATACCCTTCCGGCACCGAGGTTTCCGCCGCCGATCTGGCGCGGGTGCTGGCCTGGCGGCAACCGCGCTGGCGGCGGCACTTCCGGCTGGAATCGGTGGAACGCACGCTGGCCGAAGCGGAGACGCTGGGCCTGGTGGCGCGGGGCGCGGTCACCTCCGCGGGCCGCGCGCTGCTGCACGGCAGCCAGGAGGACGCCGAATCCGAGATGGCGAACGCGCTGCCGGAACCGGTGGATCACGTGCTGGTGCAGGCGGATCTGACGGTGATCGCGCCCGGCCCGCTCACCCCCGAACTCCAGGATCGGGTCTCGCTGGTCGCGGATGTCGAATCCGCGGGCGCCGCAACGGTTTACCGCATCTCCGAAGCCTCGGTGCGCCGCGCCCTGGATGCCGGGGCCACCGCTGCCGAACTGCACCACCTGTTCACCACCCACTCCCGCACGCCGGTGCCGCAGTCACTGACCTACCTCATCGACGATGTGGCCCGCAGGCACGGCCGCCTGCGGGCGGGCATGGCTCAATCCTTCGTCCGCAGTGAGGATCCCGCGCTGCTCGCCGAGGTGCTGGCGGCCCCCGTCGCGGGGCAGCTGGCCCTGCGCGCGGTGGCGCCCACGGTCGCGATCTCACAGGCTCCGCTCGGCGAGGTCCTCGAACACCTGCGTGCGGCGGGCTTCAGCCCCGCCGGTGAGGATTCCTCCGGCGCGATAGTCGACCTGCGCCCGCGCGGTGCGCGAATCTCCGCCCGCGCCAACCAGAAACAGCCCTGGCGGCCCAATCCGCCTACCACGGAACAACTGCGGTCCCTGGTATCCGAACTCCGCGCCAGCGATCGCGCCGCGAAAACCCGTGGCGGCCAGACCATCCGGACCGATGGTTCCCGCACCAACACCGCGGCCACCCTGAACCTGCTCCAGCTGGCCGCCCGCACCCGCCGCTCGGTCCACATCAGCTACGTCGACGCCCAGGGCGTCGCCTCCCAGCGCGTGGTCGAACCGGTCCGGGTCGGCGGCGGCCAACTCGACGCCCGTGACCCGGTAACCGACTCGATCCGTCACTTCACCCTGCACCGGATCGCGTCGGTCACCCTGGTCGACTAGCCCGGACACGCGAAAGCGAGAATTCCGAGAGCGCTCCCGGCGGCCCGGCTCGGGGGGTTCGGGGGCGAAGCCCCTGAGAGCCCTCCCGAGAGTGGGGATCAGGCCTTGGCGGTGCCGAGGCAGAAGGTGGTGGCCGGGTCCGGGACCACGATGAAGTTCACGGCGTCGGCGCTGGCGCACTCGAATTCGTCGGCCTTGCCGTCGATGCGCTTGGTCACCTTGAAGGAGGCTTCCGGGGCGGTGCAGTCGACGAACCGGTAGCCGGTGCTCGGGTTCTCGTTGTAGCAGACGCCTTCCTTGAGGTTCGGCGCCAGGCACAGGAACGCGGTGGTGCCGCCGTTCAGCGTCTCCTCGTAGGAGGTGTAGCCCTCCTTGCAGGTGGTCGTCGAATCGAATACCTGCATGACCTTGTAGACGGCCTTCTCGGAGGAGCAGTCGACCGGTTCGGTCTTGGCCGACGCCCCTTCGAGCACGTTGATGCAGTCGCCGACCGCCGCCTTCGCGGTATCGGACTTGCTGGCGTCCTTGATCATGGAACACCCGGTCACGGCCGGCACGGCCACCGCCACGAGGGCGAGCCCGAGGCGGGTTACCAGCCTCGTTCCTGCGAACTTCACTAGCGAAAACCTTTCTCACCGAACAATTCACGGCTGCCGTGAACGCGGTGAGAATACCCTTCGACCAGCAGCGACCGCATCAGCGCCGCAAACGATTCTCAGAGCACGTTGTACAGGTACATCCCGTTGAGTCCCGACAGGGTGAGCTTGCTGAGGGTGCCGAGCATCTGGGCAAGGAGTGCGAGGCTTGTGTTCACGAGTTATCCCTCTCGACATTAATCTGGGCAACCGACCAATTGTGGCGCTCTGCACTGAGTTCGTGCGCGGCGGTTCGCGCGTTACATACGCTTTTCACATCTGCTCGTTACTGCCCGGAGGACGCGGTTCCCACCGAACCCGTTCCCGCCGAACCGGTTCCGGCGGATCCCGTTCCGGCCGACCCCGATCCAGCGGATCCCGTTCCGGCGGAATCGCCGGGCAGCGTCGCGCCCGGCGAACCGGGCCGCTCGATGTGCACGGTCACCGGCAGCGCGGAACTCGCCTCGACGGTGACCACCCGGGCCCCCGCCGCCGAGGTGACCACGCCGCCGTCCACCCGCACCCGGTAGCCGTCCGGATAGTGCAGATCGGACACATAGATCTCGGTGGGTTTCGCCGCCGCACGCGGCGTGTAGCGGTAGGCGAAGTCGCCGGTCGCCGAATCGAAGATCATGCGGCCCGGCGTGCCCGCGGTGGCCTGTGGGTAGGTCCGCACGAGTTCCCACCCGAGCTCCCCGAGGAACGGGTCCGGCCGCGGCCCGCCCGCCCCGAACCGTGACGCGTAGTGCCAGTACTGCCAGCCGATGAACCGCTCATCGGCGCGCCGCAGCGTCTGTGCCAGCACGCTCGCGTCGCCGTCGCCGAATTCGGTGACCAGCGTCGGTATCCCCGTCCGCGCGCTGAACGAGTCGATATTGCCCCAGGTCTTGTCCTGCTGCACCGAGCACAGCCCACGCAGGAAGGCCGGCAGTCCCAGATAGATGGCCAACTGGCTCGGAATGCAGTAGTCGTGCGGCGCGAAGGCGATGCCGGGTGAGGTGATCGGCGGATTCCTGCCCAGATTCGACGGCATGGTCTCGTTCCAGGTCACGTTCGGCTCCCAGAACACCGGGATGTCGCCGTCGCGGGCGCGCACCGCATCGGTCAGCTTCTGCATGGCCGCTTGATATTTCGTGTCGAAGCCGGGGCAGCCGTCGGGGAAGCAGGACAGGAACGCGGTCCCCGGCCAGGGCTCGTTCATGAGCTCGATGCCGAGTACTCCGGCGTGCCCGTCGAGCCGGGCGGCGAGTGCGCCCAGCGCCTGACCGAGGTAGTCCAGGACGCCGTTGTTGTTGTCCCACACCTCATCCCAGCCCAGGTTCATGCTCGGCATGAGGTAGTAGAGCGGGAATCCGGGATTGGGTTCTCCCGCTCCCGGCCGGGTCGTCAGCGCCCATTCCGGGAAGCCGTTGCCGTCCCACAGTTCCGACAGCCCGTCCTGGTGGTTGTCGAGCAGGGTGTGAATTCCGTACTGCGCCAAGGTGTCCACCACGGCGGCCACCCGGTCCAGGTACGCCGTGTCGACGATGCCGCGCGTCGGCATCAGCCCGTCGAAGGAGACCCCGAGCCGCACGGTGTTGAAGCCGTGCCCCGCGAGCAGCGCCGCGTCCTGTTCGGTGAGGGTGAAACCGTCGCCGAGTTCCACGTAGGGCGCGTCCTTGTCGACATTGTTGACGCCGTGCAGCAGCACGACCCGCCCGTACTCGTCCACGAAGCGGGAGCCCTCGATCCGGAGGTTCGCCGCCGGAGCGTCGGGGGCCGCCTGGGCCGTCGTCCCGGGCACCGTCATGAGTGCGCAGCCCACCGTCGCCGCACCCGCCAGCCATCGTTTCGCACGTATCAACATGGTCACCTGTCCAGTTTTGGGTGATAGTAGCCACAGGAACTCGGGTCTTGACCGTTTTCGCGGAATTCACCGCCCCGCACTGTCGGTGTCATCAGGAACAATGGACCACGGCCCGCTCGGGCCCGGACATTCCTGGAGGTGCGATGACCGACGGTCCGCTGATCGTTCAGAGTGACAAGACGCTGCTGCTCGAGGTCGACCACGAGTCGGCCGACGCCGCACGGCAGGCCATCGCGCCGTTCGCCGAACTGGAACGCGCGCCCGAGCACGTGCACACCTACCGCATCACCCCGCTGGCGCTGTGGAACGCGCGCGCCGCGGGGCACGACGCCGAGCAGGTGGTGGACGCGCTGGTCAAGTTCTCGCGGTACGCGGTGCCGCAGCCGCTGCTGGTGGACATCGTCGACACCATGGCCCGCTACGGCCGGCTGCAGCTGGTGAAGCATCCCGCGCACGGTCTCACCCTGATCAGCCTGGACCGCGCCGTCCTCGAAGAAGTGTTGCGGCACAAGAAGATCGCGCCGATGCTGGGCGCGCGCATCGACGACGACACCGTGGTGGTGCATCCGTCCGAGCGCGGGCGGATCAAGCAGATGCTGCTGAAGATCGGCTGGCCCGCCGAGGACCTGGCGGGCTATGTCGACGGCGAGGCGCATCAGATCGACCTGGACTACGCGGGCGGCCACTGGCAGCTGCGCGACTATCAGGAGATGGCCGCCGACTCGTTCTGGGCGGGCGGCTCGGGCGTCGTGGTGCTGCCCTGCGGCGCGGGCAAGACCATGGTGGGCGCGGCGGCCATGGCCAAGGCCAAGGCGACCACGCTGATCCTGGTCACCAATACGGTGGCGGGCCGGCAGTGGCGGCGTGAGCTGCTCGCGCGCACCTCGCTCACCGAGGACGAGATCGGCGAGTACTCGGGTGAGCGCAAGGAGATCCGCCCGGTCACCATCGCCACCTATCAGGTCATCACCCGCAAGACCAAGGGCGAGTACCGGCATCTGGAGCTGTTCGACAGCCGCGACTGGGGCCTGGTCATCTACGACGAGGTGCATCTGCTGCCCGCGCCCGTCTTCCGGATGACCGCCGATCTGCAGTCCCGCCGCCGCCTCGGCCTGACGGCCACCCTGGTCCGCGAGGACGGCCGTGAGGGCGATGTCTTCTCGCTCATCGGCCCCAAGCGCTACGACGCGCCGTGGAAGGACATCGAGGCGCAGGGCTGGATCGCCCCCGCCGACTGTGTCGAGGTGCGGGTGACGCTCACCGATGCCGAGCGCATGGCCTACGCCACCGCCGAACCGGAGGAGCGCTACAAGCTGTGCTCCACCGCACGCACGAAACTGCCTGTGGTGGAATCGATTCTGGCCAAGCACAAGGACGCCCCGAGCCTGGTGATCGGCGCGTATCTGGATCAGCTCGAGGAGCTGGGCGAGCATTTGAACGCCCCGGTCATCCAGGGTTCCACCCGCACCAGGGAGCGCGAGGAGCTGTTCGACGCCTTCCGGCGCGGGGAGATTCCGGTGCTGGTGGTGTCGAAGGTCGCCAACTTCTCCATCGACCTGCCGGAAGCGTCTGTGGCCGTGCAGGTTTCGGGCACCTTCGGGTCACGACAGGAGGAGGCGCAGCGGCTGGGGCGGCTGCTGCGGCCCAAGCAGGACGGCGGTCAGGCGCATTTTTATTCAGTTGTCGCGCGTGACACGCTGGATGCCGAATACGCCGCGCACCGGCAGCGTTTCCTGGCCGAGCAGGGGTATGCCTATCGCATCACCGATGCGGACGACCTACTCGGGCCGACGATAGGATAGAAAGTGGAGGATTTGCCTCCATAAGGCGGGAGGGACGCACGTGCGACGCTTCGAATTCGCGGTGGACCGTGAGCATGCCCGGGCGGTCAACGAAGTCGTCGCCGATCTGCGGCGGCTGCGGATCGCGGCGATGACCGTGGCCGCCGTGCTGTGGCTCGGCACCGCCTTCCTGGTGTGGCTGAATCATCCGTGGTCGTACCTGCTGGCCGTGGCCTTCGCGCTGGGCGCGGCCACCTCACTGTTCATCGGGCTGTGGACGCCGCATCGCGGGCGCGTCGACAAGCTGTACGCCACAGGCGAACTCGTGCCCGCCGTGGTGTCGGAGACCTCCAAGCGCGGCACCATCCTGCTGGCCCTGGTGGATCTGGCCAAGCCGAATGCCGACGGGCCGCGCTACGCGCTCATCACCCGCACGGTCCGCACCCTGCCCGGCCATCGCGCCCAGACCGGCGAGCGGGTTCCGGCGGTGACGGTGCGCATCGACCGCGCGCCCGCCGCGGTCGGGGAACTGTGGCAGTCGGTGAGCACCATGCCCATCGCGTGGGGCACCCGCGACCTCAACATCATCGAGAACGCCCGGCAGTCCATCCGCGAGGTCGAGTGGAAGCTGCTCACCGACAATCTGGACCTGGCGGCCAAGGTGCGGCGGGTGGATGCCAAGCGGCTGCTGCTCGATCCACAGCAGCTACCCGAAGAGCTCCGGCGATAGCGCCCGGAAACCGCCTTGCGGTGCGGGCATAGACTGGGTCGATGATACCCGCCGCGAACCTGCTGGCGTTTCTCGTCGCCGCAGTGGTCCTCATCGTAATTCCCGGTCCCGGTGTGCTTTTCGTGATCGGCCGGGCACTGTCCGCCGGTCGCCGGGCCGCACTGCTGTCGGTGCTGGGGCACTCCATCGGGGTGCTGGGCGTGCTGATCCTGGTGGCCGCCGGGCTCGGCGCGATCCTGCAGGCATCCGCCGTCGCGCTCACCGTCGTGAAACTCGCGGGTGCGCTGTATCTGATGTACATCGGCATCCAGGCGATCCGGGAGCGGCGATCGCTGCGAGAGGCCCTGGGCACCAGCGCCGAGGCCGCGCACAACCGCCGCGCCTTCCGGCAGTCGGTGCTGGTGGGACTCACCAATCCGAAGGCCATCGTCTTCTTCTCCGCGGTGCTGCCGCAGTTCGTGGATCCCGCGAGCGGGCTCATGCCGGTGCAGCTGATGATTCTCGGGTTGATCTTCCTGGCCATCGCCCTGGTGTCCGACAGCGCGTGGGCGCTGGCGGCAGGGTCGGCGCGCAGCTGGTTCGCGCGGTCCCCGAAGCGGCTGGACGCGGTCGGCGGCGCGGGCGGCGTCATGATCATCGGCCTGGGTGCGAGCGTGGCGGTCTCGGGCAACAGTCACTGAGGTCGCGCAACACGCAGCCGGGGCTCGGGGACGGGTTCCGGGCCCGGCGGCGGCTAGCATCGGCGCATCGACGGCAGGCGGGAAGGGGCGGAATTCTTGTTCGGGGCACGGGATATCAGGCGCGGCTGGTGGCGGTACGCGGCGGTGAGCGCGGTACTGCTCGCCGGTGTGGGAGCGGCTCCCGCGCAGGCGGATCCGGCCGATCCGACGGTGGGCGCGCCCGGCCTCGGTGATCCCTACTATCCGCTGGACGGCAACGGCGGCTACGACGCCACGCACTACGACGTCACCATCGGGTACGACCCGCCCACCCGTCAGCTCACCGGCGCCACCCGCGTGGACGCCGTGGCCACCCAGCTGCTGCGCGTGTTCAACCTCGATTACAGCGGCCCGCAGGTCACCAAGGTGTCGGTGAACGATATGCCCGCCTGGTTCGACCGCACCGACGAGCACGAACTGGTGATCACGCCGCTGATCCCGCTGCTGCCCGGCCTGCCGTTCTCGGTGCGGGTGGAGTACGCGGGCGAGGTGACCGGCACCGACGGCGAGGGCTGGGTGCTCTCCCCCACCGGCGGCGCTTTCGTTGCGGGCGAACCACATTCGGCCACCAGCTGGTACCCGCTCAACGACACGCCGCTCGACAAGGCGACTTTCGCGCTGCACGCCACGGTGCCCGCGGAGTGGGAGGTGATGTCGAACGGCCTGAAGACGCGCGACGTCGTGAACGGCCCGAACCGCACCACCGACTGGGAGATGCGGCAGCCGATCATCGGATATCTCACCACCATCGCCATCGACAAGTTCGAATTCCTGGATCAGGTGCGCGCCAACGGAACTCCGCTGCTGAGCGCCTTCGCCCCCGACGCGCTCGACGCCAAGGAACTGGAACTGCGGCTGCCGGAGATCCTGGACTTCTCCGAGGAGCTGTACGGCCCGTACCGATTCGATGTAGCGGGCGGCATCTACGTGGACACCGAACTCCAGTTCTCGCTGGAGACCCAGTCGCGGCCCATCTACGCGCCGTGGACGGATCTGCAGACGGTCGTGCACGAGATCGCGCACCAGTGGTGGGGCGATTCCATGTCGATCAAGCAGTGGTCCGACATCTGCCTGAACGAATGCTTCGCCAGCTACACCGCCGACTACCTCTGGCCCGAACGCAAAGAGGGCCTGGACGTGGACGCCGAGTACCGCAGCACGCTGGCCGAGTACTACGACAACCCCAAGTTCTGGCAGGTGCCGCTGCAGAATCCGGGTGTGGACAGGGAATTCACCTCGGTCTACTACCGCGGCCCGCTGTTCCTGCACGCGCTGCGCCGCACCATCGGCGACGAGGTGTTCTTCCCCGCGATCCACGAATTCGTGAACAAGAACGCCTTCGGGAACGCCTCCATGCCGGAGTTCCGGAAATTCGTGCAGTCACGAACGGAGCAGGACCTGACCGGATTCTTCGATGCCTGGCTGGATCGCGAGGAACCACCCGCCGACGAGTACCTGTACCCGGGCTCGCTGCGCACCTAGGCGCGACTGGACGCGGCGGCGCGGTCCAGTACTGCTCCACTGGCCCGCGACAGGGCAGCACATGACCGAGCAGCATCGAAGGCATGATCGAGACGACTGCGGTGCTGGGTGTGGCGGTGGCGGCGCTGGGCATGGTGCTGACGCCCGGCCCGAACATGATGTACCTGGTCTCCCGCACCGTGTCGCAGGGCCGCCGGGCGGGCCTGGTCTCCCTGGCCGGGGTGCTGGCGGGGTTCCTCGTCTACCTGGTCGCGGCGGCCGCGGGGATCACTGCGGTCTTCGCCATGGTCCCCGCGCTGTACCTGACGCTGAAGCTCGCGGGCGCGGCGTATCTGCTCTGGCTGGCCTGGAAAACGCTACGGCCGGGCGGGATCTCGCCCTTCGCCCCCGAGGAGCTGCCCGCCGACCCCACCCGCCGCCTGTTCACCATGGGCCTGGTGACGAACCTGCTGAATCCCAAGATCGCGATCATGTACATGGCGCTGATCCCGCAATTCGTGGTGCCCGAACACGGCCGGGTGTGGTTGCAGAGCCTGGGCCTGGGCGCGGTGCAGATCGCCGTGGCCGTCACCGTGAACGGACTGATCGTGCTGAGCGCGGGCATGGTGGCGACGTTCCTCGCCGGACGGCCGCTGTGGCTGCGTGCCCAGCGCGCGGTCACCGGCACGGTGCTGGGCGCGATGGCGGCGCTGGTAGCCACCGACCGTGCTCGCCCAGTGCCCGCTTGAGGCGGATACCCCTACCCGTCATTCCGGGGCAGCCGCCGAGAGACGCGGCCGCCCAGAGGCGACCGTCTACGGGCGCGGGCTGATCAGCCGACGCGGACGCCCGCGCGGAGGCGGCGTACGCCTTCGGCGATGGTCTCCTCCTTCTTGCAGAAGGTGAAGCGCACCAGGTGATTCCAGGAGGCTTTGTCGTCGGCGAAGACGCTGACGGGGACGGCGGCGACGCCGAGGCGTTCGGGGAGTTCGCGGCAGAAGGCGTAGGCGTCGGTCGCGCCGAGGGGGGTGATGTCGGCGCAGACGAAATAGGTTCCGTCACTGCGTTTCACAGCGAAGCCGGCGTCGGCGAGGGCGGCCGAGAGGCGAAGTCGCTTGTCGGCGAGGGTGTCCCGGAGGGCGGCGACCCACTGCTGTTCGTGCTGCAGGGCGTGGGCGACGGCGGGCTGGAAGGGGCCGCCGCCGACGAAGGTGAGGAACTGTTTGGCGGCCAGGACGGCGTCGAGCAGCGGCGCGGGCGCGCAGGCCCAGCCGATCTTCCAGCCGGTGACGCTGAAAGTCTTGGCGGCACTGGAGATCACGACGGTGCGCTCGAACATGCCGGGCAGGGTGGCGATGCTGATGTGCTGGTGGCCGTCGAAGGCGAGGTGCTCGTACGCCTCGTCGGACATGACGTAGAGATCGTGTTCGATCGCGAGTTCCGCGATGGCGGTGAGGTCGGCGCGCGAGAGCACGGTGCCGGTCGGATTGTGCGGTGAATTCACCAGCAGCATACGGGTTTTCGGGGTGATGGCGGCGCGCAGGCTGTCCAGGTCGAGGGCGAACCCGTCACCCTCGGGCACCAGCCGCGCGGTGCGGCGCTGTGCCCCCGCGAGGGCGATGGCGGCGGCGTAGGAGTCGTAGTAGGGCTCGATGAGCACCACCTCGTCGCCCGGTTCCACCAGCCCGAGAATTGTCGCGGCGATGGCCTCGGTCGCACCGACGGTGACGAGCACCTGACTGTCCGGGTCGTAGTGCGTCCCGTACCGCCGCGCGCGATCAGCGGCCACGGCCTGCCGCAGCGCGGGCACCCCGCGCCCGGGCGGGTACTGGTTGAATCCGTCCGCGATGGCCTGCCGCGCCACCTCGAGCATGCCCGCCGGGCCGTCGGAGTCGGGAAACCCCTGCCCGAGATTGACCGCGCCGTGCTTGACAGCGAGTTCGGTCATCTCGGCGAAGATCGTCGAGGCGAAGGGCCGCAGCCGGGCGACAGTCGGTGTGGAGGGCATGTCCGGAGGATAGTCCACCAGCGGAAATGGTTTCAGTGCGAGCCGAAGGCGTCCGGGCGGTCGGCGGGCAGCCGGATGCCGGTGAGCTTGGCGGGGTTGACCAGGTCGTAGATGCTCCAGACCTGGCCGTCACGGACGGTGAAGGCGTAGACGCGCAGCGGTGAGCCCGGGTAGCCGTCGCGCGGGGCGCGTTCGTGGACGAGCAGGCCGAGCTGGCCGTTGACGAGGACGAGTTCGAATTCGCCGGGGCCGATGGCGGTGACGTCGTCGAGGCCGTATTTGCGTTTGAGGCCCAGCCACAGGCGGGCGTTCTTCTCCACGCCCTCGACCACATTGATGGCGGTGGCGGTGGTGCCGCCCGCGTCGCCGATGGTGCGCACCTCCGGATGCAGTGCTGCCACAACGGCATCCACATCACCCTTGTAGAGGGCTTCGATCAGCAGTTGCACGGCGGCATTGTGCTCGTCGTCGGTCACCGGTTCCGGTGCGCGCGCAGCGGCTTTGCGTGCCCGCACCGCCAATTGGCGTGCGGCGTCGGCGGTTACGCCGAGGATGCCGCCTATCTCCTCGAACGGCACCGCGAATCCGTCGTGCAGGACGAAGGCGATCCGCTGCGGCGGGGTCAGGGTGTCCAGCACGACCAGGGCGGCCAGGCGGGCGTCCTGCCTGCGGACGACGGCGGCCAGTGGATCGGGGGTGCTGGAGGGCAGCGCCGAGGTGACGACGGGTTCCGGAAGCCATTGCCCCACATAGCGTTCGCGGCGGGCGGTGGCGCTGCGCAGCCGGTCCAGGCAGATGTGGCTGACGACGGTGGTGAGCCAGGCGCGCAGATCCTCGATCTCGTGCTGGCGGGCGACGGCGAGGCGTAACCAGCTCTCCTGCACCGCGTCCTCGGCGTCGGTGACGCTGCCCGTCAGCCGATAGCCCACCGAGAGCAGATGCGGCCGATGGGATTCGAACAAGTCGGCGAGAAGAGCGGCAACCATCGCATCGATCCTACGGCCAGTGTCCCGGACGACCGTCACCGGTCCCGGAACCTCCGGTCGCCGTCGCCGCACCGCGGATCCGGAGGCGCCCGCGCCGGGAAACCTCATGCGCCCACCGGCGATTCCATGTCAGCATGACTCGATGGAGGACGCGCAGACCCTGACCGACGGAACGCTGTGGTTGTCGCCGCCCGCGGCGCCCGATATCGACGCCATCACCGCCCGCTGCCAGGAGCCCTCACTCGGCGAATGGACCACCATGCCGGTCCCCTACCGCCGCGCCGACGCCGAGAAGTTCGTCTACGACATCGTCACCCCGGGCTGGGCGAGCCGCCGCCCCACCTGGGCGCTGCGCCCGGCGGCGGACGGCCCGGTGGTCGGCATGATCGGCCTGGGCACCCCCGACGTCCACCGTGACAGCGATGCCGCCGAGATCGGCTTCTGGCTCTCGAGCGCGGTGCGCGGCCGCGGCCTCATGACCCGGGCGGTCGAGTTGGTCTGCACCGCCGGTTTCGATCCGGCCCTGTTCGGATTCCAGCGCATCGAATGGCGGGCCTTCACCGGCAATCACGCCTCGGCGGCGGTGGCGCGCCGCGCCGGCTTCCGCTACGAGGGCCTGCTACGCGGCGGCGGCCTGCAGCGCGGTGTGCGCCGCGACATCTGGATCGCGGGCCGCCTGGCCACCGATCCCTCCACTCCGGCCCGGGACTGGCCCGACGACGTCTAGGAGCACCGATCATGGCGAGCGACAACAGATTCGAGTGGATCGCCGACACCATGCGGGTCGGCCCGGACGATCGCGTCCTGGAGATCGGGGCCGGTTCGAGCCCCTCGGTCGCGTATCTGGCGGCCAGGCTGAAGTCCGGCGAGGTGGTGGCCGTCGACAAGTCCGAGACCGCCGTCACGCGATCGGCGAAAAAGCATGCGGCCCTGGTCGATTCGGGGCGTGTCCGGTTGCTGACGGCGGCCCTGGACGATGCCCTCCCGGGGAAGCTCGGGCCGGGCGGTTTCACCAAGATCCTGGCCGTCAATGTGAATCTCTTCTGGACGGCCCGCCCCACCGCGGCGCTGGCCGTCGTCCGGGAGTTGCTCGCGCCGGACGGCTCGCTGTATCTGGTCTACGGCTACGGCGACCCCGACGGTCCCTCGGAAAGCCCGAAACCCGCCTCCGCCAAGCTGATCGGTTACTTGACGGAGGCGGGTTTCACGACCCGGACCGTGTCCTCGGGCGACCTGCTCTGTGTGGTCGCGACCTAGCCGCGACGGGCGGTGACGGCGTCGGCGAGGCGGTCGAGCTGGGCGGCGGTGACCTCCCAGTCGAGGCAGGCGTCGGTGATGGACTGGCCGTAGGTGAGGTCCTCGGACTTGCCCAGGGTGAGGTCCTGGCGGCCCGCGACGAGGAAGCTCTCCATCATGAGGCCGACGACGGTGCGCTCGCCGGCGGCGATGCGCTCGGCGATATCGGTGACCACGTCGACCTGCTTGTTGTGGTCCTTGTTGCTGTTGCCGTGTGAGGCGTCCACCACGAGGCGCTGCGCCAGCGACGACTTCTCCAGGCGGAGCAGGGCTTCCGCGCAGGAGGCGGCGTCGTAGTTGGTGCCGTTGCTGCCGCCGCGCAGGATGACGTGGCAGTCCGGGTTGCCGGCGGTGCGGATGAGCGCGGAGCGACCGTCGAGGTCGGTGCCGGGGAACACGTGGCTGGCGGCCGCGGCGCGCACGCCGTCCACCGCGACCTGCACGTCGCCGTCGGTGCCGTTCTTGATGCCGACCGGCATGGACAGCGCGCTCGACAGCTGCCGGTGCACCTGGCTGGCGGCGGTGCGCGCGCCGATGGCGCCGTACGACACCAGATCCGAGATGTACTGCGGCGTAATGGGATCGAGGAACTCACAGGCCACCGGCAGACCCAGGCCGGTGATGTCGACGAGCAGCCGGCGGCCCAGGTCCAGGCCGGTGTTGATGTCGAAGGAGCCGTCCAGGTGCGGGTCGTTGATCAGACCCTTCCAGCCCAGCGTGGTGCGCGGCTTCTCGAAGTAGACGCGCATGACGACGTGCAGCCGGTCGGAGAGTTCGGCGGACTTGGCCGCCAAGCGGCGGGCGTAGTCCATGGCGGCTTCGGGATCGTGCACCGAGCACGGGCCGACGATGACCATCAGGCGGTCGTCGTCGCCGTTCAGCACGTCGACGGTGGCCTTGCGGCCGGCGCGCACGACATCGGCGAGGGTGTCGTCGATGGGGTGCACGCCGCGGATATCGGCGGGCGAGCGTAGCGGGCTCACATTGAGCGTGCGCTGGTCGTCGAGGTCGGCATGCCTGTCGAGATCGGCGGCGAGGGTCATGATCGTGGGTTCCTTTTCTCAGGCCGGCCCACGCGGAAGAATTCGAAAACCCTTGGGAGCCGGTCTGTGTTCTTCCGGCTCGGGGTGGGAGGTCAGCGCAGGTTCACGCCGCCAGGCCCACCCGGGGCCGGCTGGCTAAACCAGAAATACACGCGCTGCATGCCGGGGACTGTACCAGAAATGACAGAACAAGAGTGTGGCGTGCGACACTGCGGCAACTACCTGGCGATGTAGTGCAGGATCACGTCGTGCACGTGGCGAGCCTTCTGATCGCCGCGGAATTCGACCTCGTAGGTGTGGTGGCCGGTGCTGATCGCGATATGCCCGGAGGAGAAGAAGGCGCCCGCGAAGGATTTGTTGGAGATGACGCTCACACTGCTGATCCGCGAATAGGGGACGCTGGTGATGGCGACTTTCTTACCGACGAAGGAATTGTCCTGGATGATGACGCGACGGTCGGTGAGCCCGAGGAATCCGGTGCCCACGCCGATGGCGTCGTAGACCGCCAGGATCTGTTCCCCCTGCAGCAGGCCCTGCTGGATCTTCTCCAGCTGCTCGCGGCGGTCATGCGGAATGCTCATGCGTCCCAGCGTATTGGCTTTCTCGCACGCGTAAATCCGTTACATTTCAGCGAATTCCAGGCTACTTCCGCAGGAAAGGGTAGTTGACCTTGGTGAGCTGTTCGGACAGCTCCCACAGCCGCCGCGCCGTCATCTCGTCCCGGGAGGCGGCGGTGGAACCGCTGCGGCCCGGGTGGCCGCGCAGGCCGCGGAATCCGGTGGGGCCGTAGTAGGTTCCCGGTTCCACCTCGGTGGTGGCGGCGAACAGTGTTGGCAGCGCGCCCATTTCGGCGCTCTGCGCGAACAGCTTGTTGCCGATGGCCATGAACCGGTCCTGGATGGACTCGGTGTGCGACTGCAATTCGGTGGCGGCGTAGCCGGGGTGCGCGGCGACGGACAGCTTGGCGGAGCCCGCCGCGGTGAGCCGGCGTTGCAATTCGTAGGCGAACATGAGGTTGGCCAGCTTCGACTGCCCGTAGGCGGCCCAGCGCTGATAGGCGCGCCGCTCCCAGTTCAGGTCCTCGAGGTCGATGCGGCCCATGGCGTGCGCGCCACTGGACACCGTGACCACGCGGTCGCGGATCTTGTCGAGCAGCAGCCCGGTCAGTGCGAAGTGGCCGAGATGGTTTGTGCCGACCTGCATTTCGAAGCCGTCGGCGGTGCGACCCTGCGGCACGGCCATGATGCCGGCATTGTTGATCAGCACATCGGCCGCGTCGACGCCGTCGGCGAATTCGCGCACCGAGGACAGGTCGGCGAGGTCGAGGCGGCGCACCGCGACGCCCGCGCCGATCTCGCTCGCGACGGATCGGCCCTTCAACTCGTTGCGGCAGGCCATGATCACCTGCGCGCCCGCCCCCGCGAGCGCCCGGGCGGTGACCGCGCCCAGTCCGCTGTTGGCGCCGGTGACGATGAACGTCCGCCCGCTCTGATCCGGGATGTCGGAGATGTCCCAACCACTCACCCGACCGAGTCTAGGGGCGCGGGAGCGGGACCGGGCGGTCTCGCCGTGAACCCGAGTGCGCCACACCGCCCGCGCGCCCGTGCCGAGAGATTGCCAATCACCGTTACGGGCACCGACGACGGCGTGTCCACAGTGCATTAACTTGCTATGACCTGCGCAAGCGGTAGCGTCCGCGACCATGGACACCATAATTTGGGCTGGTTTGCTGGCGGTTCTGGTGTTGATCTACCGACAAAGTTCGCGCCGCGTCGTCCTGGCGTCGTGGTGGGTCGTGCTGATCCTGACCGGCCTGCTGCTGCGGCATCACATCACCAGCGGCCTCGGACTGGGACTCACCTGGTGACCGCCGCGACGAACGACACCGCGACCGCACCGCGCACCGGCGCCCTCGGACAGGTGCAGTACTGGCTGGCCGTCATCTTCGTGGTCGGCTGGACCGGCGTCGTCTGCGGCGGCCTGGCCGTGCAGTTCGGCACCTGGGACTACCCGTGCCCGCTGTGCATGGTGCAGCGCAACTTCATGACCCTGGCCGTCCTCGGCGGCGCGTTCATCGTGCGAAAAGGCATGGCGGGCACCATCTCCCGCCGCGACTACATGACCGGCTGGGGCCTGTGCATCGTGGCCTGCTTCGGCGGCGGCTTCGCCTCCTGGCGGCAGACCATGCTGCACATCCTGCCCGGCGACAAGGGCTACGGCGGCGCGGTGCTCGGCCTGCACCTGTACGTGTGGGCGTGGATCCTGTTCGTCGCGGCGATCGCCACCATCGGCGTGGTGCTGGCCTTCTCCGCCGAGACGGCGGCCACCCGGATTCCGACCGGCGGGCTGCACGAGCTGATCGGCAGGCTGGCGCTGTGGTTCGCCGGGATCGTCATCGTGATCAATCTGGTGGCGGTGTTCTGCCTGGCGGGCCTGCACTGGTACCTGCCGGACAATCCGTCCTGCTATCAGCTGTTCCACGATCTGGGGATCCTGAAGGGCGACTGCCCGGTCCTCGAGTGACCGTCCGCGCGCGCAGGCACGGCCCCGCACCGGTCAGGGTGCGGGGCCGTCGCGTTTTTCCGGGGCGGACTGTCGCCATGGGATAGGGTTGCCTAACCTATTCAGCAGGACCGTTCATCAACCTGCTCGAAGCGTGAGGCCAGACGTGACTTCCCCGACCACTGCCGCCCAGGACCACCGCGACGGCTTCGTACCCTTCCCCGCCGATCTGGCCGAGCAGTACCGCGCGGCCGGGTACTGGGCCGGAGCACCGCTCGGCGAACTGCTGCGGACCGCCGCCCGGCAGTGGCCCGAGGCCACCGCACTGGTCACCGCCGACGGCAGCCTCACCTACGCCGAACTCGACGCCGCCGCCGATCGCACCGCGCACGGCTTCCTGGCGCTCGGGCTGACGCCGGGCGACCGCGTGGTGGTGCAGCTGCCCAATGTGCCGGAGTTCCTGCGGGTGCTGTTCGGGCTGCTGCGCGCCGGAATCATTCCGGTGCTCACGCTGCCCGCGCATCGGCGAGCCGAGATCGAGCATCTGACAAGGCTTTCCGGCGCCGTCGCCTATCTGATCGCGGACCGGCTGGGCGATTTCGACTACCGTGCGCTGGCCGGTGAGGTCGCCGCCGCCGTGCCCACCCTGGAGCATGTGCTGGTGCTGGGCGATCCCGGTGCGTTCACAGATCTGAATTCCGTGGCCGCCGAGGGCGATTCGCTGCCCGAGGTGGACGCGAACGATATCGCGCTCATGCTGGTGTCCGGCGGCACCACGGGGCTGCCGAAGCTCATCGCGCGCACGCACAACGACTACGCCTACAACGCGAAGGCCAGCGCCGAGGTGTGCGGGCTCGGCCCGCGCGACGTGTATCTCGCGACACTGCCCGCCGCACACAACTTCCCGCTCGCCTGCCCCGGCATCCTCGGCACGGTGGCCACCGGCGGCGCGGTCACCTTCACCCTCGACCCGAGCCCGGAGAACGCCTTCGCGGCCATCGAGAAGTACGGCGTGACCGTCACCGCGCTGGTGCCGCCGCTGGCCCAGCTCTGGTGCGCCGCAACCGAATGGGAGGAGGCCGACCTGTCCACGCTGCGGCTGCTCCAGGTCGGCGGCGCGCGCCTGGCCGAGGTGAACGCGGTCGAGGTGACCCCGGCGCTGGGCGCGAAACTGCAGCAGGTGTTCGGCATGGCGGAGGGCCTGCTCAACTACACCCGCCTCGACGACTCCGACGAGCTGATCACCACCACGCAGGGCCGCCCGCTCTCCCCGGCCGACGAGGTCCGGGTCGTGGACGGCGACGGCAACGACGTGGCCGACGGCGAGGAGGGCGAGCTGCTCACCCGCGGCCCGTACACGCTGCGCGGCTACTACCGTGCGCCGGAACACAATTCGCGCGCCTTCACCCCGGACGGCTACTACCGCAGCGGCGATCTGGTGCGCCGGCTGCCGTCGGGTCACCTGGTGGTGTCCGGTCGCATCAAGGATGTGATCAACCGCGGCGGCGAGAACATCTCCTGCGACGAGCTCGAGGAGCACCTGCTCGCCTACCCGGGCGTCCGGCACGCCGCCGCCGTGGGCCTGCCCGATGCCGCGCTCGGCGAAAAGGCTTGCGCCGTACTGGTGGTCGAGGGTGACATGCCCACACTGGCGCAGATCAAGACGTTCCTCACCGACCGCGGCCTGGCCACCTACAAGCTGCCCGATGTGCTGCGTCAGGCCGACAGCCTGCCGATCACCGCGGTCGGCAAGATCGACAAGAAGGCGTTGCGCGGAGCCTGAGGCCACGCTCGCGGGCTGCCGATATCGGTCACACGTCCTAGAGTTCTCGTATGGGTGGGTGGAACGCAGCGGATATCCCTGACCAGACCGGACGCACACATGTCGTCACGGGAGCCACCAGCGGCCTCGGCGCGGCCACCGCTCGCGCCCTGGCCGGCGCGGGCGCGACGGTGATCATGGCCTGCCGCAACGAGATCAAGGCGCAGGCGGTGGCCAAGACCATCGACGGCACGGTGCAGGTGCGCGCCCTGGATCTGGCCGACCTGGCCTCCATCCGGCGATTCGCCGACTCGGTGGAGGGAGCCGATGTGCTCGTCAACAACGCCGGTGTCATGGCGGTGCCCAAGAGCCACACCGCCGATGGTTTCGAACTGCAGATCGGCACGAACTTTCTCGGCCATTTCGCGCTCACCGCGCTGCTGCTCGACCGCATCGCCGACCGCGTCGTGAACGTGTCCAGCGTGACGCATCACATAGGCCGGATCGACCTGGACGACCTGAATTGGGAGCGGCGCGCCTACTCCCGCTTCGGGGCGTACGCGCAGTCGAAACTCGCTCTGCTGCAATTCACCACCGAACTCCAGCGCCGATTACTGGCGGCCGGATCGCGGAAACTGGCGGTGGCCGCGCATCCGGGATACGCGGCCACCGACATCAATTCCAAGACCGAGAACCTGCTCGAGTCCCTCATCAACCTGGGCAACCGGTTGATCGCGCAGAGCTCGGCGGCGGGCGCGCTGCACTCGGTGTACGCCGCCACGGCCGCCGTGGAACCCGGCGGCTACTACGGCCCGTCCGAATGGTTCGGCTGGAGCGGCCCGCCCGGCCGGGTGGGCACCAGCGGCGCGGCCCGCGACGAGAAGACCATGCGGCTGCTGTGGAAACTCGCCGAGGAGCTCACCGGCATCGATTTCCCGGTGAGCTGACGGGATCGAAGGCCCGCGCCGGCTACGGCGCAGACCCTCGAGGTATCTCAGGCCTTGACCACGTAGGGCGCGACGCTGCCCAGCTTCTCGCATGTCTCCTCGAACTCGCGCTCGGGCCGCGACTGCCCCACCACGCCCGCGCCCGCGCGCAGCCACGCGCCGGTCGAGGTCTGGTAGACGGCGCGCAGCACGAGGGTGGCCTCGAGTTCGCCGTCCGGCGAAACCGTCACCACCGCACCGGAGTACAGGCCGCGCTGATCGTGGTCGAGGCGGAACACCGCGTCCACGCCGCCCGCCTTCGGGATGCCGGAGGCCGTCACCGAGGGGAACAGCACCTGCAGCGCGTCCCACGGGCTGCGGTCGGCGGCCAGCCGGCCGCGCACGGTGGAGGCCAGATGCTGCACGCTGCCGCGTTCCCGCACGGCCATGAAATCGGAGACGGCGGTGGTGTCGGGTTCGGCGACGGTGGCGATCTCGGCGAAGGAGGTCTGCACCGAAATGGCGTGCTCGACAATCTCCTTGGGGTCGCTGATCAGATCGGCGCGCGCGGCCATGTCGAGGTCCGAGCCGCGGCCGAAGGCGCGGGTGCCGGCCAGCGGTTCGGTGGTGACCACGCGGTCGCGGTCCACCGAGGCCACCAGTTCCGGACTGAACCCGGCGGCCTCCAGGCCGCCCAGGCGCAGCAGGAACGAGCGCGCGGGGGTGTTGTTGGCCCGGCCCAGCCGGTAGGTGGCCGGAATGTCCACGGCGAAGGGCAGATCCACCTTCCGGGACAGGATGACCTTCTGGTACTTGCCGGCGTTGATCTCGGCGACTGCGGTGGCGACGCGCTCCGGATAGCCGGTCGGGTCGATGCCGATGTCCACCGGATGCGGGACGGGCAGGGCCTTGCCCTGCGCGGAGCCGATCAGCGCCAGGATGTCCCCGGCCTCGTCGGTGGTGGCCCCGGAGATCTGGATCCCGCTCGAGTCCATGCGCACCTCGATGCGCGGAATCATGATCTGCGCCACGGTGGCTCGCGGGTGCACGTGTTCGGTCGCGCCCAGGTACCAGGCGCAGAATTCGAATCCGATCCAGCCGTAGGCATTGCGGCGGCCGACGGGGAGGCCGGCCAGCGCGGTGTCGACGACCTGTGCGGGGCTGCCGGTCCACGGCCCGCGGGTGGTGTCGCCGCCCCAGGTGACGCGCAGTTCGTCGGCGTCGAGTTCGACGCTGCCGACGGGGTCCGCGGCGAACACCCACGCGCCTGGCTTCTCGTACACCACGTACTCGCCGAAGCGATCCGATGCGGCGAGGGCCGCCATGGCCGCGACGGGGTCGGTGACCCGTGCTGGGGACAGTGCCGCCGGACTGTTCGCAAACTCCAGCCGCACTCGCTCGTCCGTAGCCGACACCAGGTCCTCCAAGGTTACGCTTACCTAACTTAGTGAGTGAGGTTAGCATTACCTAGCCCTGCATGGCGCAGCAGGCGGGAGCCGATTACATCACGAAGACCCGCCGCGAAATCCTCCCCATGTTCCGCCCCGCACCACACCGGTTTTCGGCTTGAATGGAGATCGTCACCACGTGTGTGCGGAGGGATACGACCATGCTCGACCACGACAGTCGGCTCCCAGAAGCCGGCACCACCCCCGGATCGGTCGTCGCCCTCGTCGACGCCACCAGCCGCGTCGAACGCGAACTCGTCGGCAACTGGCTCAGTGAAGGCGGGATCGCGCAGGAGTTCGGCACCAGCGCACCCGTCACCCAGCTCGACCTCGACCCCGAGGCCGTGGCCGACCGCCTCGTCGGCCGGGTCGACGACCCACTCGTGGTGCCCGTACGCGTGCTGTGGCTGCCGCCCGAACGAGACGGCGTGCGGCGCACCACCTTCACCGACCTCGCGACCCTGTCGAACCCGCGCAAACCCAACAAGTTTCTGCAGCGGCGGCTGGTGCGGAAAGCACCCGACCGGCATCTGGTGCTCACCGGGCAGCCCGCCCGGCTGAGCGAGCTGCGCGCCAACAATCCCGGCACCGTCGCCGCACCGGAAGCCTTCGCGCGCGCCATCGTTCGCGCGGGCATCGTCGCCCTGGAACGCGCCGAACGCGCGGTCATCGGCGACCGGTACAAGGTGCCGCGACTGGTCGCCGAGGAAATCCTCGACTCGCGCGAATTCCTGCGGCGGCTCGACACCATCGCCGAAGCCACCGGCGTCCCCGTCCGCGATGTGCACCGGCGCGCGGAGAAGGCGCTGCGCGAACTCGTCGCGGCGCAGAGCCGATTGGTGTCGGACCTGTTCACCCAGGCCATGCGCCCCATCCACGCGTCCACCTGGAAAGTCGACTCCGAGGAGAACGGCCTGGACCGGCTGCGCACCCTCAACCGGCGCTATCCACTGGTGTTCCTGCCCTCGCACCGCTCCTACGTGGACGCCTTCGTGCTCGGAGACATCCTGGCGCGCAACGACTTCCCGCCCAACCACGTCGTCGGCGGGGCCAACCTCAGCTTCTGGCCGCTCGGACCCATCGCGCGGCGCACCGGAACCGTGTTCATCCGGCGCAGTTTCGGCGACGACGAGGTGTACAAGGCCGTCGTCGAAGAATATTTCGCCTACCTGCTCGCCAAACGATTCAACCTGGAGTGGTACTTCGAGGGCGGGCGCACCCGCACCGGCAAACTCCGGCCACCCCGCTACGGCCTGCTGAACTACCTTGCGGCGGCCCTGCGTTCGAAACGCATCGACGACGTCATGCTGGTGCCCGTCTCCATCACCTACGAGCGGCTCAACGAGATCGGGGCCATCGCCGACGAACAGACCGGCGGCAGCAAGAAACCCGAGGGGCTCACCTGGCTGGCCCAGTACGTGCGCAACCAGCAGCACTCCGCCGGGCACGTGTACGTGCGCTTCGGGACCCCGCTGTCGGCACGGGAACGCCTTGCCGCACACGGGGATCCACTCCAGGCGCACGGCATCACCGCCGAGGACGAACTGCTCGAACTCGAGCATCGCGCGGTGCAGCGGCTCGCCTTCGAGGTCGCGGTCGGCATCAACGAGGTCACCCCGGTCACCGTGAACGCCCTCACCACCCTGGTGCTGCTCGGCGTGCACGAGCGCGCCCTCACCCGCGACGAACTGCGCACCGCCATCGCACCCGTCCTCGGCTACCTGGAGGGCCGGAACCTGCCGCGCGGCGAACTCGCCACGCTCCGTGACGATCACGGGCTCGCGGTGGTGCTCGAACAGCTCGCCGTCGCCAAGGTCGTCACCGTGTACCGCGGCGGGCTGGAACCGGTGTACTCCATCAACGCGGGCGCGCACCTGGAAGCCGCGTTCTACCGCAACAGCGCCGTGCACTGGTTCGTCAACCGGGCCATCCTGGAACTGGCCGTGCTCACCGCCGTCGAAGCACCGGAGGGTGATCAGCTGCGGGCCGGCTGGGAGGCCGCCTACCGGCTGCGGGATCTGCTCAAATTCGAGTTCTTCTTCCCCGAGCGCACCGAGTTCACCAGCCAGCTCACCACGGAAATGCTGCTGGTGGACCAGCAGTGGCATCGGCGCACCGCCGCGGGCACCGTCGGCGCGGACGTCCTGGCCCAACTCGCGGGATCCGGCTTCATGATGGCGCACCGCGTGCTCCGCTCCTTCTTCGACGCGCAACTCGTGGTGGCCGAACGGCTCGCCGCACGCGACCCAGCCCAGGCGCTCGACAAGAAGGTGTTCATCGACGAATGCCTCCAGGTCGGCAAACAGATGCTGCTGCAGCAGCGGCTGCACAGCCCCGAATCCGTCTCCTCCGAATTGTTCGGCAGCGCACTGAAACTCGCGGACAACCACGGACTGCTCAGCGGCGACGACCCATTCGACCTGACCGCACGGCGCATCCGCTTCGCCGCGGAACTGCGCGATATCAGCGCCCGCATCTCCCGGGCCGCGGTCCTGGATCCGTCCAACCGGCTGGACGCGCTATGAGCCATCGGGCATCCGGCGTCGCGGAGGGCACCCGGCCGCGCCGGCGACTCCGCCCCGGAGTCGGCATCACGCAACAGCCCATCGGCGCAACGGAACTCGACGACGCCATCGCCGCCATCCGCACCGGGCCACGCGGACCGGGCAGCGCCGCCGTCTTCGACTTCGGCGGCACCGTGGTGGCCGGATTCAACCCGCCGCCGCTCATGAGCCGAATCATGGGGCGGCGCACCGGAAATCGGGTGCTCACCGCCACCATGCTCGGCTCCATCCGCGGGGCGCGCAGCGAGGGCGAATACGAGCGGTTCCTGCAGTTCGCCATGCACACCTGGGCGGGCATCCGCGAAACCGAGCTGGAAGAGCTGGGGGCGCAACTGTTCCAGCAGTCCGTGCACGGGCACGTGTACCCGGAGGCGTGGCGGCTCATCCGCGAGCACGAGGCCGCCGGACACACCCTGCTGCTGGTCAGCTCGCTCACCCGGTACCAGGTGCAGCCGGTCGCCACCGAACTCGGCATCCCGAACGTGCTGTGCACCACCATGAGCGTCGCCGACGGCGTGCTCACCGGGCACGTGGATGGAAAACCCCTGTGGCGCAACGGCAAAGCCGAGGCCGTCCGCCGGTTCCTGGCCGCACGAGATATCGAGCTCGCCGACGTCCGCGTCTACGCCGACGCCGCACCCGACCTGCCGCTGCTGCAGCTCGCCGGACATCCGGTAGCCGTCAACCCGGATCCGCGCGTGGTGCTGGAGGCCGCCGAAAAGGACTGGCCCGTCCTGCATTTCCGGCCCCGGCAGGAACCCAGGGCCACCGACTACGCGCGCACTCTCGGCGGCTTCGGCGGGCTGCTGGGCGGCGCGCTGGTCGGGGTCGCCGCCAAGGCGCACACGAAACAGCGCCGCCAGATGGCGGATTCGATGATGACCTTCGCCGCCGACTCCACCCTGCGCGGCAGCGGTGTGAAGGTCCGCGTGGCCGGAGCCGAGAACGCCCGCGCCCCACGGCCCGCCGTCTTCCTCTTCAACCACCAGAGCCAATTCGACATCGTGGTGCTGGCCGAGGTGCTCGGCACCGGATTCACCGGCATCGCCAAGAAGGAGGTCACCAAGAACCCGGTGTTCGGCCCGCTCATGCGCCTGGTCGAGGTCACCTTCATCGACCGCGCCGACACCACGGCCGCCAAGGCCGCGCTCACGCCGGTGGTCGAAACCCTCCGGGGCGGACTGTCGGTGGTGATCGCACCGGAGGGCACCCGCTCGCTCACCCCGCGCATCGGCCCCTTCAAGAAGGGCGCGTTCCACATCGCCATCCAGGCCGGAGTCCCGATCATCCCGGTGGTCATCCGCAACGCGGGCGAAATCGCCTGGCGCAATTCGGCAATCGTGCGCAAAGGCGTCGTCGACGTGGCGGTGCTATCGCCCATCGACGTGAGCGGCTGGGATCCCGCCCAGATGGACGCCGACATCGAGCGGGTGCGGCAGCTGTTCACCGACACCCTGCTGCACTGGCCCGAAAGCGAATAACTTCTTCCCTCTGTGCCCCGCGACCCGCAGGGTCGCGGGCACGAGATCTCAGAGTGAGTTTCAGACCTGACGGCCGAACAGGAGCTTCCACGGCATGGCCGCAGACTCCAGCTGCACCTTGAGGCTCATCTTGGACGCGCCCAGGGTGCGCTCCTCGAAGCGGATCGGCACCTCGGCGATGGCGATGCCCTTCTTGACCGTGCGGTAGTTCATCTCCACCTGGAACGAGTAGCCGTTCGACTTGATGGAGGCCACGTCGATGGCGCGCAGCGTATCGGCCTTCCACGCCTTGAAACCGGCGGTGGCGTCCTTGACGCCCAGGCGCAGAATCAGATTCACGTAGAAGTTGGCCCAGGCCGAGAGCGCCTTGCGGTACCACTTCCACTCCTCGGCGGTGGAACCGCCGGGAACATAACGGCTTCCGAGCACGACGCCCGCGTCGGTGGTCTCGAGCTTCTCCAGCATGGCCGGGATCACCTCGGCCGGATGCGAGAGGTCGGCGTCCATCTGGATCACCACGTCCGCGCCCTCGTCGAGCGCCTTGGTGATGCCGGCGATGTAAGCGCGCCCGAGCCCGTCCTTTTCGGTACGGTGCAGCACGCTCACCTGATTCGGCAGGTCGGCCGCCAGCTTGTCGGCGACCTCACCGGTGCCATCCGGCGAGTTGTCGTCCACGACCAGCACATGCAGGTCCGCCACCGGTAGCGCGGTCAGACGCTCCACCGCCACGGGCAGGTTCTCCCGCTCGTTGTAGGTCGGCACCACCACGGTCACCTTCAAGGCCTCGCCCTCCCGCGCGCTTCGGTCACTACTTGCTCCGAAACCGTACTTGATGGAACTGAGTGGCGTATGAGCGCACCACGCGTGATGTACGGGCGATCACACGACCGTCAGTCGTCCTCGGTGTCCGCGGCCTTGTTGCGCGCCCGCGCGATCTCCAAAGCCCTTTCGGCCGTTGCCTTGTCGGGATACGGGCCCATCCGGTCGTTCACCCAGCCCTGCTTGCCCTGGACCGCCTGATGGGTGGTGAGGTCGTAGTACCACGCCTGGTCATCGGAATCAGCCATGCCTCCATGGTGGCACCAAGATCAGGCCGGTAGGTCCGGACACACGAAAAAGCCCGCACCTACCGGTGCGGGCTTCTCCGAATCTGGTGGCCAAGGCCGGGATCGAACCGGCGACCTTCCGCTTTTCAGGCGGACGCTCGTACCAACTGAGCTACCTGGCCGAAAGGCACCCATTCGAATGCCAAACTTGTGTCTTGCGACCCTGACGGGACTCGAACCCGCGACCTCCGCCGTGACAGGGCGGCGCGCTAACCAACTGCGCCACAGGGCCTTGCTTGCTCCGCCAGTAGTGTTGCCACTACTGGTACCCCCTACGGGATTCGAACCCGCGCTACCGCCTTGAAAGGGCGGCGTCCTAGGCCGCTAGACGAAGGGGGCCCGCCAGATTTCTCTGGACCGTTTGCTCAACGGCTTCCGTTGGGAGCGGAGATAGCTTATGACAGCTTCCGCTCTAATCCCAAATCTGCTGGTCACAGCGCCAAATTGAGATCTTCCAGCCGTGCCGCCACCTTCCAGCCGCCGCGCTTGAACTCCTCGGCCCACTCCGGTGTCGCGGTGGCCTCGATGACCACCTCGAGCGCCTCGGCGAAACGGGAGCGCAGATCCACCGGGCCGCCGAGCACATCGGTGATGTAGCGCTGACCCGCCAGCGCCGCCGCGATGGTCCGCGTGAAGCGGTCCGGGTCGGCGTCGGCGCGCAACTGCTTGTGCTCGATGGCACGCACCGCGAGCAGCCGGATGGACCGCCCGAGGATGCGGCCGCCGCCGGCTTGGATGTCGCGGTAGAACTCCGGCTCGATGATGAGCCGGAACTCGGCCTGGATGATGATGTCGTTCTCCAAGCGCAGCGCGATCTCGTCGATCATGCCGTGCAGAACGTCCAGCGGGCCGAGATCGCCTCTGCCGAGCCATCTTTCGGTGGAGGCGCGGTAGCGGTCGACCGCCGCTTCCAGAACTGCCCGTGCCAGATCCTCCTTGGAATCGAAATGAAAGTACATGGCGCCCTTGGTGGCGCGTGAACCTTCCAATATGCGGTTGAGCGATGCAGCGGCATAGCCGCTCTTCCCGAACTCAACGGCGGCGGACCTGATGATCGCCGCGCGTGTCCGGCGGGCCCGCTCTTGCTGCCGTGCCATGCTCGAAACGCCTCCGAAGCTAGCTACCGTCGCGGACCCTTTGGGCTACCGTCGACGCGAGTTACGTGTCTTTCAAATACTTCAAGGCGGGCTGATGCCCTAATTACCAAACTTTTGGTACGAAAAAGCGCGAAAAACTTGAAACACACCAACTGGTATAGTTTTTCCCGCCCGGGTGCGCCGCAGGGGGTGCGCATCCGGGCAATCTCGTCGTCTGGATCCGCCTCCCGCAGCTTCATCTGTTGGAGCCGCGATCGGCCAGACCGGTCGCGACACGTTCGGGCACATCAACGATAAGCCGAATCCCCTGCCGCCGGGGCAATCCCGGTTCTTCGGGAATTCACCAGTCGGTCACCGTACCCGGAAAGTCCTCCCTGCGTGAGGTGTACCGGAAAGTCAGTTAGCCAGACCGCCCCCTTACACACGCCGCAATTACCCAGTTACCCACTGGGCGATTGGTCCGAAAAGACGAATTCGCCCATATCCCATCGATGTTCGGCACGCGCGGCACTCCCCTCCGGTTCACCCCCGTCGGCGCGGCATCATCCCCGAGACGCCGTCCACGCCCACGCGCGAACGCCCGCCCGGCCCCACCTCCCGCACCAAAAAGGTTGCCACACATCACCATTGGATGATATTCGCACCCGGTACAAACGAAACAAACTGCGTGGCAACGCGATTGCCGGGGCCGTTCCGGAGCACTCGGCGGCCGGGAACGCACCATGGATCCTCACGCCGGGTCTTCATTCGCGCGACACCCCGAACGCCGCCGCGAAACCCCGAGTCCGTTTCACCCGTGCCGCCCATCGAACCGGTCAGTACCCCGTGCGCGTCCCCGCAGACACCGACCGGTCCCCCCACCCGGACGCCGGAAAAAGATCGGCCCGCCCGGGAGCCACCTCCCGGCGGCGCGCCCGGAGCAAGCCCCCATCACCCCCGGGCAAACCGGATGACCTGCGCAAATGTCCACTCACCGAACACAATCGGATACTCGTTTAACACTTGCGGGCGCGGCACACTACACTGTGGCCCGCGCCCCTATAGCTCAGTTGGTAGAGCTACGGACTTTTAATCCGCAGGTCCCAGGTTCGAGCCCTGGTGGGGGCACAATGGACGAGGGGTCCGGATCCTACATCCGGACCCCTCGCCACATCCGCGAATCTGTGGCAATCTGTCCGGATTTCCCCTACCGTTGCCTCGTTAGGGCAAATCCGGGAACCCATCACCTCAGGCGGAGTTCATGACTTCCTTCGATGACCTGCTCTCCAACGTGCCGGTCGCGCAGATCGCCAACAAGCTCGGAGTTGACGAAGCAACCGCGACCACAGCGATCAATGCGGCAATTCCCGTGCTACTCGGCGGCTTCCAGGCACAGGCCGGCAACCCCGAAGTCGGCCTGAACCTGGAAGGCGAGGTCGCCAACCAGCCGGCCACCCTCCTCGACGGCGGCGTCGACATCGAACAGGTCGACACCACCCAGGGCAGCCAGATCGTCGACCAGACCTTCGGCGCCGAGAAGAACACCGTCATCAGCGCCCTCGGCAATGTCGGCGGCGGCAACGCCCAGGACCTGATGGCCAAACTGCTTCCCATGCTCGCCCCGATCGTGCTCGCCTACCTGAGCAAGAAGGCCCTCGGCGGCGGCGCCGCGGCCAGCAGCGGAACGCAGGCGAGCGGCGGCGGCCTCGGCGACATCCTCGGCGGACTGCTCAGCGGAGCCACCGGGGGCGGCAAGGGCGGTGGCGGCCTCGCCGACGTGCTCGGCAAGGCGGTCGGACAGAACGCCGGCGGCGTCCTCGGCAATGTGCTGGGCGGCCTGCTCGGCGGCAAGAAGTGAGAAGGCACCGAATTCCGGTGTGCGGCTAACGAACTACGGCTCGCAGCGATAGAGACATCGCTGCGAGCCGTAACCGTTCGGCAAGGATGCCGACCCATATGACATCTCTCACTGACCCCGCAATGGGGACCGCATGAGTTTCACATCACCCTACGGTGACGTAAGGTATGGGCCGCGGCGGCAGGCCAGCGAGGGATACAGCAAGTTCGCATCACACGAAGGGCGTATGTATGGCAAAGGATCTGACTCAACTCGAGCTACTGACGGAGTTGGAGCCGGTTGCCGAGGAGAACGTCAACCGCCACCTGTCACTGGCCAAGGAATGGCACCCGCACGACTACGTGCCGTGGGACGAGGGCCGCAACTTCGCCGCCATGGGCGGCATCGACTGGGATCCCTCGCAGTCGAAGCTGAGTGAACTGGCCAAGGCGGCCATGATCACCAACCTGCTCACCGAGGACAATCTGCCGTCCTACCACCGGGAGATCGCCGAGAACTTCTCCCAGGACGGAGCCTGGGGCACCTGGGTCGGCCGCTGGACCGCCGAGGAGAACCGCCACGGCATCGTCATGCGCGACTACCTCGTGGTCACCCGCGGCGTGGATCCGGTCGCCCTCGAACAGGCGCGCATGATCCACATGACCAACGGATTC
The DNA here is from genome assembly GCF_016741815.1 of Nocardia acididurans. Taxonomy (GTDB): domain Bacteria; phylum Actinomycetota; class Actinomycetes; order Mycobacteriales; family Mycobacteriaceae; genus Nocardia; species Nocardia acididurans. The sequence continues at coordinate 341,142 of NZ_JAERRJ010000009.1, read as the reverse complement.
GCCTCCCCCACCGAACAACTCGAAGACCTCGGCAACGCCGGGTTCCTCTACTCGGTGGCCTATGTGACCTTCCAGGAACTGGCCACCCGCGTCTCGCACCGCAACACCGGCAAGGTCTGCGACGACCCGATCGCCGACCGCATGCTGCAGCGCATCGCCGCCGACGAGAACCTGCACATGATCTTCTACCGCAACATGTGCGGCGCGGCCCTGGACCTCTCGCCCGACCAGGCCATCGAGGCCATCACCCTCATCCTGGAGAACTTCCAGATGCCGGGTGCGGGTATGCCCAACTTCCGGCGCAACGGCGTGCTGATGGCCAAGCACGGCATCTACGACCTGCGCCAGCACCTCGAAGAGGTGGTCAACCCGGTCCTCAAGAAGTGGCGCATCTTCGAACGCGACGACTTCACCGCCCGCGGCGAACAGACCCGCGAACGCCTGGGCCTGTTCCTCGAGAAGCTCGGCAAGGACGTCGTGAAGTTCGAAGAGCAGCGCGACCGCATGCTGGCCCGCGAAGCCGCCAAGCGGGAGAAGGAACTCACCAACGCCTGAAACCTCGCATAGCCGAAAGTGCGCCGGTGTGTTCCGGCGCACTTTCGCGTTGATGCGACACTGGAGGGCGTGACTGCCTCGCTCGAAGCCGCCAAGACCGCCCTGCGGATCGGCCCCTACCAGGTCGACCCGGCGGTCGTGCTGGCGCCGATGGCAGGCATCACCAATGTCGCCTTCCGCACGCTGTGCCGCGAATTCGGCAGCGCCACATCGCTGTACGTGTGCGAGATGATCACCGCGCGCGCCGTGGTGGAGCGCAACGAGAAGACGCTGCACATGATGTCGTTCGGGCCCGACGAGAGCCCGCGCTCGATGCAGCTCTACGGCGTGGATCCCAAAACCCTCGGCGAGGCCGTGCGCATCGTCGTCGGCGAAGGCTGGGCCGACCACATCGACATGAACCTCGGCTGCCCGGTCAAGAAGGTGACCCGGCTCGGCGGCGGGTCCGCGCTGCCCTACAAGCGGCGGCTGTTCGCCAATATCGTGCGCGAGATGGTGAGCGCGGCCGGGGACGTGCCGGTCACCTTCAAATTCCGGATCGGCATCGACGACGAGCACCACACCTACCTCGACACCGGGCGCATCGCCGAGGCCGAGGGCGCGGCCGGTGTCGCCCTGCACGCGCGCACCGCGGCGCAGCTGTACTCCGGGCAGGCCGACTGGAGCCATATCGCACGGCTCAAGGAAGCCGTCACCACCATTCCGGTGCTCGGCAACGGCGATATCTTCACCGCCGCCGACGCCCTGCGGATGATGGACGAAACCGGTTGCGACGGAGTCGTTGTCGGACGCGGCTGCCTCGGGCGGCCGTGGCTGTTCGCCGAACTGTCGGCCGCATTGCGCGGCGAACCCATTCCCACCGGACCGACCCTCGGCAGAGTCGGCGAGATTCTGCTGCGGCATGCCGCCCTGCTCGTGGAACACGACGGCGCGGACAAAGCCATGCGCGATATTCGCAAGCACATGGCGTGGTACTTCATGGGCTTCCCGATCGGTTCGGACCTACGGCGCAAATTCGCCACCGTCTCCAGCCTGACCCAGATCGAAGACCTTGTCGGACAACTCGATCCGAGCGTGCCGTTCCCCGTCGACGAGGCCACCGGGCCGCGCGGTCGGCAGGGATCGCCGCAGGTGAAGGTGGCTCTGCCGGACGGCTGGCTGGACGATCCGGAGGACGATTCCGTCCCCACCGCGGCCGACGTCATGCACAGCGGCGGATAACCGGCTCGCCGAACCGATTTCGACATTTCCGCACATTTGTTCGAACAAATCCTGGCGATGTCGCGACTTCGACATAGAGATGCAACCCACAAATCGGCTTTCCCTAACCCCGGAGAGCCGCAGTTCGCATCAGAATCTTGGGGGCGGTTGCTCCAGTCCATTTCGGTTCGAGTGGTCCATCGTGGCGGAATCGTTATCATGGCGGTCGGCATCGAATAGCAAAGTGAGGTTCGTTGGTGGGTGACGATCGGTACGGGCGTACGCCACGGCCCGGAGGTCTCGCCCCGTGGGAGCGCTACCCCGCGGACGACGAAGCTCAGTCGCGCACGGGCCGGCGCAGCCGGCACACGGACAACGCCGCCCCCGGCTCCGCGCCGATCTCGGTGCAGGACTTGGTCGAACGCGTCGACAGCGAACGCAAGACCCGCCGTCGCCGCCGCGCCGAACCCGACGACCAGCCCGCCCCCGCCAACTCGGCAGGCTGGCCCGAAACCGGCTCCCGCCGCGCCGTAGCGCCGGAACAGCCCGCCGCCAACGGATCTCGCCGCCCCGCCGACACCGAGCCCCCGCACACCAACGGCTCCCGCCGCCCCGCCCCCGCCGACACCGGCGCACGCCGAGCGGTAGCCCCGGAAGCGCCCGCCACCAACGGTTCTCACCGCCCGGCGGCCCCGGCCGATCCCGTCACCGAAGAGCTACCGGTGATCCCCCCGGCCCCGCGCGCCGAACGCGCCAAGGCCCCCACGCCCGCGCCCGTCGCCTCCCCCGCGGACTATCCGACCACCGCACTGCCCGCCGCCGTCGGCGCGAAACCCCTGTCCCGCTTGGCCGCCGGACGCCGGCGCCGCACCAAGCGGATGAAGCTCGCCGCCCGCTCCACCGCCGTCGTCTTCTCCGTGATCGCACTGCTCATCACCGGCGGGGCCTGGAGCTACCTGAAGGCGAAGGACAACAACTTCACCCAGGTGAACGCGCTGGACCCGAACTCCGAGGACATCGTCGACGCCAACGCCCAGTACGGCCAGGAGACCTTCCTCATCGTCGGCACCGACACCCGCGCGGGCGTGAACTCCAGCCTCGGCGCGGGCACCACCGACGACGCCGAGGGCGCGCGCGCCGACACCGTCATGCTTGTCAACATCCCGGAGAAGCGGGACCGCGTCGTCGCCGTCTCCTTCCCCCGCGACCTCGACGTCACCCGCCCGGTCTGCGAGGGCTGGGACAACGAGAAGGCCAAGTACACCGGCGAATCCTTCCCGTCCGCCATCGGCGACAAGCTGAACGCGGTCTACGCGCTGGGCGGCCCGAAATGCCTCACCAGCGTGATCCAGAAGATCTCCGGCATGCGCATCAACCACTTCATCGGCATCGACTTCGCCGGATTCGAGACCATGGTCGACACTATCGGCGGCGTCGAGGTGTGCACCGCCAAACCGCTCGTCGACGAAATGCTCGGCACCATCCTCACCGACCCGGGCAAGCAGGTCGTCAACGGCTCCACCGCCCTGGACTACGTGCGCGCCCGCCACGTCGTCGGCGAGGAACGCAGCGACTACGACCGCATCAGCCGCCAGCAGCGTTTCCTGTCCTCGCTGCTGCGCGGGGCCCTGTCCAACAAGGTGCTGTTCGACCTCGGCAAGCTCAACGGCTTCATCGACGCCTTCGCCCAGCACTCCTGGATGGACAAAGACACCGACACCAAGGACCTGCTGACGCTGGGCCAGTCGCTGCGCAAGGTGGACGCCGGAGCCATCACCTTCCTCACCGTGCCCACCGCCGGAACCACCTCCTACGGCAACGAGATTCCGCGCGAATCCGATATCAAGGCCATCTTCAGCGCGGTCCGCAACGATCAGCCGCTGCCGGGTGAGAAGAAGAACGACGAACCCGCCACCACGACATCGGCCCCGGCGGACAAGCCCAAGCTGCTGGCCGTAGATCCCTCCACGGTCTCGGTGCAGGTGTCCAACGGTTCCGGCATCGGCGGCGTCGCCGCCACCGCGGCCACCAAACTGTCGAACCAGGGCTTCCAGATCTACAGCACCGGCAACTTCGCCGAGGGCACCTCCAGCAAGACCAAGGTCCGCTACTCCAGCGGGCAGGAGGCGGCCGCGGCCACCGTCGCCAGCTCCATCCCGGGCTCGACCCTGGAGTTCACCACCGGCATGGGCAGCATCGTGGAAGTGGTGCTCGGCAGCGACTACGCCGGAACCATCAAGACGCCCACGGCCTTCGGACAGACCCTGCCGGACGCGCCGACCGAGGTCGCCGGTGCGGCGCCCGTCACACTCCCGTCCGACCTGGAGCACGTGAACGCCGCCGACGACACCTGCAAGTAGGCGGGCCGGGAGCTGCCCGTACAGACCAGCACCCAGGTTTTACCTACCGTTGGTGACTTGGTCAGCAGGCCCTACTAGTGTCTAGTTTCATGCGTGTCATCTACAACGAACAAATGGCCGAGCTCGCCGATCTCCTCGGTGGCATGGCCGGGCTCGCCGGGTCGGCGATGGAGCGGGCAACCAACTCGCTGCTGAACGCCGACCTCGAGCTCGCGGAGCAGGTGATCACCGAGTACGACCGGATCGCGGAGATGATCCAGCTCGCCGAGGAGAAGGCGTTCGCACTGCTCGCGCTGCAGGCACCGGTCGCCGGTGATCTGCGGCAGGTGGTCAGTGCCATCCAGATCGTCTCGGACGTGAACCGCATGGGCGTCCTGGCGCTGCACGTCGCCAAGATGACCCGCCGCCGCTTCCCCGCGCACGCCGTGCCGGAGGCCGTCAACAGCTACTTCGCCGAGATGGGTCGCATCGCGGTGAAGATGGGCGCCGCCGCCAAGGAGGTGCTCGAGACCCGCGATCCCGAGCGGGCCGCCAAGCTCAACGACGACGACGAGGCGATGGACGATCTGCGCAAGCACCTGTTCACGCTGATCATGGATCGCGAATGGGACCACGGCGTGGCCTCGGCCGTCGACGTCGCACTGCTGGGCCGCTACTACGAGCGGTTCGCCGACCACGCCGTCGAGATCGGCCGCCGGGTGGTCTTCCTCGTCACCGGCGTGCTGCCGCCGGATCCGGACTCCGAGAAAGAGTCCATCTAACTCTCCAGGGGCATCTCAGGGCTTCGCCCCTGAAACCCCTTGTGCGACGAGGCCCCCCGCACCTGTGTGCGGGGGGCCTCGTCGGCTCTCACTCAGTCCTTGTCGCGCCAGGACAGCAGGATGGAGCGGTTGCGTTCCGGCTTCCAGGGCAGCGTGACGGCCACGACGAAGGCGGCGACCACGAGCACGCCCACCGCGACGTACGAGGCCGCCTGCGCGCCCTGCATGGCCGCGACCTTCATCGCGTAGATGAGATCCGTCTTCGCCTGGGCGAGTAGCGGATTCACCGGCGCCTTGACGATCTCCAGGACGCTGATGGGCGTATTGCTCGCCAGCTCCTTCTGCTGATCGCTCATGATCTGCTTCGGAATCGACTCGATCCGCTCGCTGATCCTGCTGCTGTAGATCGACGTCATGATCGAGCCCAGCAGCGCGACGCCGAGCGCGCCGCCGACCTCACGGGTGGTGTCGTTCACCGCCGAGCCCGCCCCCGCCTCCGCCAAAGGCACCGAGCCCATGATGGATTCGGTGGCCGGCCCCTGCACCACCGCGAATCCGATGCCCATCAGGATCATGGACAGCACCACCGGGCCCAGGTACGGCGTCTCCGGCGTCGTCTGCCCCGCGATGTACATGGCCACCGCCAGGATCAGCATGCCGCTCACGATCATGACCGTGGTGCCCAGCCGCTGTGCCAGCAGCGTGGCGAGCGGCGCGCCGATACCCACCGCCACCGCGAAAGGCAGTGAGTGGATGCCGAATTGGAGCGGTGACAGCTCCTTCACACCCTGGAAGTACTGGGTGATCAGGAACAGGAATCCGAACGCGCAGAAGTACGACACGGTGATCGCCATGGCGGGCACCGCGAATCGGCGGATGCGGAACAGATTCATGTTCAGCACAGGCGTTTTCACGCGCAGCTCCCACGCCACGAAGGCCGCGAGCACCAGCGCCGCCAGCGCGTAGGCGATGACGCTCTGGGTGGAGAACCAGCCGTGCTTGGGCGCTTCGATGATCGACCACACCAGCATGGTGATACCGGCCAGCGACAGCACGATGCCGACCCAGTCGAGCCGATCCACGTGTTCCGCACGGGATTCCGGCGTGGTGAGCAGCACCGCCGCGATGGCGATCAGCGCCACCGGCACGTTGATCCAGAACACCGAATGCCAGGAGAAGTACTCCAGCAGCCAGCCGCCGACCGTCGGCCCGACGGCGATGGCGATACCGGCCATGGCCGTCCACAGCGCGATGGCCGCGGCCCGCTCGCGCGCCTCGGTGAAGATATTGGTGAGCAGCGCCAGGGTGGCCGGGAAGACCACGGCCGCGAAGACGCCCATGCCCGCGCGGGCGGCGATGACCTGGCCGAGTCCGGAGGCCAGCGCGCCCGCCATGGACATGACGGCCACACCGGTCAGGCCGATGATCATGAATTTGCGCCGGCCGTACCGGTCCCCTAGATGTCCCATGGCCAGCAGGAGTCCGGAGAACGCCAGGGTGAAGGCGTCGACGATCCACTGCAGGCCGCTCATATCGGCCTGCAGCTGCACCGCCATGGATGGCAGCGCCACGTTCACGAGCGTGTTGTCGAGCACTACGAGCAGTTCCGCGAGGCAGATGGCAATCAGGGCGGCGATCCGCCCCTGTTTGCTCAGCCCCTGCACGGTTCGTCCGGAAACCCGGCTCGCCATTGACACCGTCATCCGACACCTCCCAACTAGACCGATCGGTTTACCGAGTCAGACTAACTGTGACTGTCAGTTGCACACAATCATCCCGTGGTCGGATTCGCGTATGACGAACGACACAAAAAAGCGACCCCGGCCCATACGGGCCGGGGTCGCGAGAACTCCGTGCGCGGCCTAGCCGAAGCGACCCGAGATGTAGTCCTCGGTGGCCTTCTGCGACGGGTTCGAGAAGATCTTCTCGGTCTCGTCGATCTCGATCAGGCGACCCGGCTTGCCCTGGGCCTCCAGGTTGAAGAACGCCGTCTGGTCACTCACACGCGCGGCCTGCTGCATGTTGTGCGTGACGATGACGATCGTGTACTCCTTCTTCAGCTCGGAGATCAGATCCTCGATCGCCAGCGTCGAGATCGGGTCGAGCGCCGAACACGGCTCGTCCATGAGCAGCACATCCGGGGAAACAGCGATCGCCCGCGCGATGCACAGACGCTGCTGCTGACCACCCGAGAGCCCGCCGCCCGGCTTGTCCAGCCGGTCCTTGACCTCGTTCCACAGATTCGCGCCGCGCAGCGAGCGCTCGGCCACCTCATCGAGCTGCGCCTTGCCGCGCACGCCCTGCAGCTTCAGCCCCGCCACCACATTGTCGCGAATCGACATGGTGGGGAACGGGTTCGGACGCTGGAACACCATGCCGATGGTGCGGCGCACGCCCACCGGGTCCACCTGGGCCCCGTAGATGTCCTCGCCGTCCAGCAGCACCGCGCCCTCGACGCGGGCCTCCGGGGTCACCTCGTGCATGCGGTTGAGCGAACGCAGCACCGTGGACTTGCCGCAGCCCGACGGACCGATGAACGCGGTCACGCTACGCGGCAGCACGGTCAGCGCCACATCGGCCACGGCGTGGAACTTGCCGTAGAAGATGTTCAGGTCTTTGATGTCGATCCGCTTGGCCATGAGTAGTTTCCGTTCGCTCTATCGGTTCCGCGTGAGCAGCTTGTTGACACCGGCGGCCGCGGCATACAGCAGCGCGATGAGAAGGATCAGGGTGAGGGCGGCACCCCACACGCGCAGTCGGCCGGCCTCCTCCGGGTTCGCCAGCTCCTGGTACATGAGCAGCGGCAGCGAGGCCATATTGCCGTCGGCGATATTGAAGTTGATCGACTTCGAGTAGCCGACGAGCACCAGCACCGGCGCGGTCTCACCCATGACGCGGGCGATCGAGAGCAGGATGCCGGAGATCATGCCGGGCGCGGCGGTCGGAACCACGATCCGCACAATGGTTTTCCACTTCGGGATCCCGAGTGCGTAGGAGGCTTCCCGCAACTCGTCCGGGACCAGCTTGAGCATCTCCTCGGTACTGCGCACCACCACCGGCAGCATGAGCAGCACCAGCGCCAGCGACACCGCGAACGCGCTCTGCGGGAAGCCCATCGTGGCGATCCACAGCGCGAAGATGAACAGCGCCGCGACGATGGACGGCACACCGGCCAGGATGTCCACCATGAAGGTGGTGGTCTTGGCCAGCCAGCCGCGACCGTATTCCACCAGGTAGACCGCGGCCATGATGCCCAGCGGCACCGCGATGACCGCAGCCACCGCGGACTGCACGATGGTGCCGTAGATGGCGTGGTAGACGCCGCCCGCGTTCTGCTCGGGCAGCACACCCTTCTGCGACTTGACCCACCAGTCGGCGGAAAGGATTGCCTCCCCACCCCTTTCGATCACGGTGTAGAGCACCCACAGCAGCGGGATCAGCGCGATCACGAAGCACACCCACACCACCACGGTGGCGAGGTTGTTCTTGATCCGGCGAGCGGTGCTGACATGCCGGAAGGTCGGGGCCTTGACCGGCTTGTCGAGTGTGGCGGTCATCCGTTCACCTTCCCGCCGGCGACCAGCCGGGCCAGTGCGTTGACGATGAAGGTCAGAGCGAACAGCACGAAGCCCGCGGCGATGTAGGCGCCGGTCGGCAGCTTCGAGCTGAATTCCGCCGCGGCAGCGGCGATCTTGGAGGCGAAGGTGTAGCCGCCGTCGAACAGCGACCAGTGCGCGGCCTGCGACGAGGTGCGCAGCACCACGAGCACGGCGATGGTCTCACCGAGCGCGCGGCCCAGGCCCAGCATGGAGCCCGCGATCACGCCGGAGCGGCCGTACGGCAGCACCGTCATGCGCACGACCTCCCACTTGGTGGCGCCCAGCGCCTGCGCGGCCTCGATGTGCGCGCGCGGCGTCAGGCCGAACACCTCACGGCTCACCGAGGTGATGATCGGCAGGATCATGACCGCCAGCACCAGGCCGGCGACGAAGATCGTGCCGCCGCCGGCGATGGAGACATTGCCGTCGGAGAACAGGAAGAACCAGCCGAGCTTCTCGTTCAGGAAGCGCTGGAACGGCTCCGTTTCCGGAGCCAGGACCAGGTAGCCCCACAGACCGAACACGATCGACGGCACCGCCGCGAGCAGGTCCACCAGCATGGAGAACGGGCGGGCCAGCGCCTTGGGCGCGTACTGCGTGAGGAACAGCGCGATGCCGACGCCGATCGGCACCGCGAGCACCAGCGCGAACACCGAGCTCAGCACCGTGACCGTGAACAGGTCCTTGATGCCGAATCGCAGATGGTTGGCATCGGAGGTGTTGAATTCGGTGCTGGTGAAGAAGTTCGCCTCATTGGCCGCCAGTGACGGGACGGCCCGCACCAGCAGGAACAGTGCGATGAGCGCGATGGCGGCGACAATGATCGCCCCGGCGGCCGTGGCCGCCGAACGGAAGACGAATTCCGCGCCGAACTTCTTCTGGCCCCGGCCGCCGGAGTCCTTCGCCGTGGGCGCGGGGCCCTTCGGTTCCGGAGCTTCCGGCTTCTTGGTGAGATCGGTCGGCATGAGCGCAGTATCCCCCGGCGGCTGGCTGCCCCGCGGACCGGTCGGTACCGACCGGTTCGCGGACGCTGATTGATCGTGCACGGTCATGGTTCTTTATCGATCAGTCGATCAGGAGATGGCGTTGACGGCCGTGGTCAGCTTGGTCTTGAACTTCTCCGGGATCGGCACGTAGCCGGCGTCCGCCAGACCGTTCTGACCGTTGCCCACCGCGGACAGCAGGAACGCCTTGACAGCCTTGGCGGTGTCGGCGTCGCTGTACTTGGAGCAGACGATCTCGTAGGTCGGCATCACGATCGGGTAGGCGCCGGCCGTGGTCGGCTTGTAGATCGAGGAGAGATCCAGGACCAGGTCGTTGCCCTCACCCGAGATCTTCACGCCGTCGATGGCCTTGCCCGCGGAGTCCGCGTTCAGCTCGACCGGCTTCGGGTCGTTGGAGGTGGCGACGGTCAGCAGGCGGGTGATGGACAGCCCCTGCGCCTTCGCGAACGACCACTCGTTGTAGGTGATGGCGAACTTGGTGTTCTTCACCGCGGCCGAGGTGCCCTCGTTGCCCTTGGCGCCCTCGCCGACGCCGCCGTTGAAGGCCTTGCCCGCGTTCTGGGTCCACGCGCCGTCGGAGGCGGCGGTCAGGTACTTCTGGAAGTTGTCGGTGGTGCCCGACTCGTCCGAGCGGAAGATCACGGCGATCTTCTCGGCCGGCAGAGCGGCCTTCTGGTTGAGCGCCTTGATGGCGACGTCGTCCCAGGAGGTGATGGTGCCGTTGAAGATCTTGGCCAGGGTCGGCGCGTCGAGCACGAGGTCGGTGACGCCGGGGATGTTGTAGGTCACGGCGATCGGACCGAACACGGTGGGCAGGTTCCAGGCCGGGGCGCCACAGCGGTCGGCGGCCTGCTTGACCTCGTCCTTCTTGGCGTCCAGCGGCGAGTCGGAGCCCGCGAAATCGGTCTGGCCGCCGAGGAATTCCTTCACGCCGGCGCCGGAGCCCGAGGAGGTGTAGTCCAGCTTGAAGCCGTCGCAGTTGGCCTCGTAGGCGGCGACGAAACGGTCCATCGCGTTCTTCTGAGCCGACGAGCCGCTGGCCTTCAGAGCCTTCTTGCCGCCGCAGGCGACGTCGACCTTGGCCACGTTGCCGGTCTCGGCGGTGTTGTCGTCACTGCCACACGCCGTGAGCGTCATGGCACCGGCCGCGATCAGCGCACCGAACACGGTGGTGCTGCGCTTGAGATTCACCTATTCCTCCGGGAATCACGATCTGCACGCCCGACCCCTCAACGGTCGGACGGGCGCTGGGTGGCGGCCGTTCGCTGCGAACTAGCACACCGGGCAGCGTCTACCGCCCACAAGCAACGTAAGGGCGCACGGTTGACAGTTGGACCAGGGCAGGTGAACGGGAGATGAACAACCCACCCCGATTGCGCTGCACGATATGTGACATTTGCCGCACAGTTGCTAAATCTATTGCCCTACGCTTCGCTTCGGGCGGGTTCGCGGCCCTGAGGTCTCGATTCTTCCCTCCTCCGCTCCTCCGCTTCGCTCCCCCGCTCCGTCAGTCCAGAATCGAGACGGCCGCGAACCTTGGGGCGGGCGGAGGGCTACGGGGATATGGCGTAGGCCACGTCTACGTGGAAGCGTTCGAAGCCGAGCTTCGTATAGGTGTGAACCGCGGCCGTGTTGTCGGCCTCGGTGTAGAGCAGCACCTGACCCAGTTCCCGGTCCCGCAGATAGTGCAGACCCGCGAGGGTGAGCAGGCGACCGAGCCCGCGACCCTGCGCGGACGGGTCGACGCCGACGACGTAAACCTCTCCGATGTGCGGGTTCTCGTCGTAGTGGATCTTGGTCCAGTGGAAGCCGAGGATCTTGTCCGGCGCGGCCGGATCGACGGCGATGAACAGACCCTTCGGGTCGAACCAGGACTCGTTGCGGCGGATTTCGATATCGCGTTCGCTCCACGCACCCTGTTCGGGATGCCAGGAGAAGGCTTCGCCGTTCACCCGCAGGATTTCGGCGTCATCGGAAGGCCCTGCGTAAGTACGCAATTCGAGCCCCTCGGGCACCCGCAATTCCGGTAGCTCAGAGTTAGCGAGATCGCGGCGCATCTGCCACAGCTCGCGCGCCACCGACAGCTTCAGCCGCGCCGCCACCGCCTTCGCGGGCGGCAGATCACCATGCGCCCAGATCCGCGCGCCCCGACCGCCCGCCTCGAACGCCGCGCGCACCAGCTCGGTGCCCACACCGCGGCCGCGCGCCGCCGGATCCACGACCACCTCGGCCATCGCCGGATGACCGCCATGGGAGGGAACGAGATTCACGTATCCGGCCACACCCGCACCCGAGGCATCGGGCACACAGTGATGCCACGCCTCGGATTCCGCGCTCAGTGACAGCACGGCCTGTTCGGAGACGGGTGCCACCCCATCGGCCGCGGTCGCCCGCTCGATGATGGTCTGTGTCTGCCGCGCGACCGCGTCCGGCAGCTGCCGGACCCAGCCGAGCTCCCGCAGCCGCATACCCGGCTGCCGCTCCGAAATCATCTAGAAAGTGCCGTTCGCCGTGGTCAATTCGGTATCGCCGGTGTCGTCCGCATCGGGGAAGGTGACCGTCTCGCCCTTGCCGCCAGAGGTGCGCGCCGGGCGCACCGCCTTGTAGCCGACGTTGCGGACCGTACCGATGAGCGACTCGTATTCACTGCCGAGTTTGGCGCGCAACCGCCGCACGTGCACGTCCACGGTGCGGGTGCCGCCGAAGAAGTCGTATCCCCAGACCTCCTGCAGCAGCTGGGCGCGGGTGAAGACCCGGCCGGCGTGCTGCGCGAGGTACTTGAGGAGTTCGAATTCCTTGTAGGTGAGGTCGAGCGGGCGGCCGCGCAGCCGCGCGGTGTAGGTGCCCTCGTCGATCACCAGCTCACCCAGGGTGATCTTGCCGGTGTTCTCCGGGCTGGCCACGCCGCCGTTGCGGGCGACCAGCAGGCGCAGGCGGGCGTCGAGTTCGGCGGGTCCGGTACCCGGCAGCAGGATGTCGTCCAGTCCCCAGTCCGCGTTGACGGCCACCAGGCCGCCCTCGGTGAGCACCGCGACCACCGGCACGGAGGATCCGGTGCTGCCCAGCAAACGGCACAGGCCGCGCGCGGCGGCCAGATCGGTGCGGGCGTCGACCAGTGCCACATCCGCGGAACCGGCCTCCAGCAGCGAGGCCACCTCGGTGGGCGCGGGTCGCACGTGGTGCGGCAGCAGCGCCAGCGACGGCAGCACCGACTCAGGATTGGGGTCGGAGGTCAGCAGGAGCAGCTCCATGGGGGCCCTCCATCCCATCTGGCATGTGTATGGCTACCGCGCTGTCAGCCACACCCGCATGCTCGTCATCACAGGTAAGTCGATGCATACATTAGCGCGTAGTTGCGGAAGACCACGCAATCCGGGCGGCGCATCACAGCCCGGCTATCTGTACTTGATTGCCCTCCGCTTCGCTCCGGGCGGGTTCGCGGCCCTGGAGTCTCGATTCTTCCCTCCTCCGCTCCTCCGCTTCGCTCCCCCGCTCCGTCAGTCCAGAATCGAGACGGCCGCGAACCTTGATGGCGGTCCTGAACTACTAGGGTTGGTTTATGTACTTCCGAAGGCTGATCATCGGGCTGCTCTGCCTGGCAGGGCTGGCTGTCGTGCTCGACTTCGGCGTGGCCGCGTATTCCGAGTATCGGGTGTCGCGACTGCTGCGGACCGGATCGGATCTCAAGGCCGACCCCGAGGTCACCTTCCACGAGTCCGTGCTGTCGCCGTTCGTGTCGCAGGCGGCCGACGGTGAATACGAGAAGGTCAAGATCCGCGCCCGCGCCGTCCAGGCCGACATCCCCGGCGACATCACCATCGAGGCCGATCTGTACGGGGTGCGGCTGCCGGTGGGCGATCTGGTGGACGGGGCCGTGAACAGCGTGCCCGTGGACGAGGTGCAGGCCACCATGCGCATCGAACCCGTGGAAATGGGTCAGCTCTTCAAGATTCCGGATCTGCAGGTGCTGGGCCCGCCGGCGGACAAGTCCGATGGTTCGGGCGGTTCGGGCGGTTCCGGCATCACCAGCACGCCGTTGAAGCCGGGCCTGATCCGGCTGGTCGGCACCATCCCGCCGGTCACCGAGAACGACAACACCGCGACCGCCTCCTCGAGTTCGAACGCCCCCAAGAAGAAGGTGGTGAGCGTGCTGGCCGAACTGCGGCTCGACGGCGATCAGGTGCACATCATCGCCACCGACATCTACCGTGACACCACCTCGACCCCGGCCGCGGTGGTGCCCGAGGCGGAGAAGGCCGAGGAGGTCCCCGAGGCCGACAAGGCCACGGTGCTGGCCTATTTCACCCGCACCATCGACACCCGCGCCCTGCCGTTCGGCATCCAGCCGACCAAGGTGCGCGCGCTGGGCGGGCAGATCATCGTGGAGGGCACCGCCAAGAACGTCACCCTCGATCTGGATCGGCTACAGCAGCCGTGATCGCGATCGGCGCACTGGTCGCGGCGGTCGCGGGAGCGATCGGCGTGGGAATCCTGTTGCGCCGCAACGAGGGCCGCCTCCGGCATACCGACTCGCCGCAACCGGTCCCCGAAAAGGCCGCGGGCAGGGCGCAATTGCTCGCCGACGCCGGGCTGATCGCCGGTCTGCCCGCGGTGCTGCACTTCTCGGCGGACTGGTGCGGCCCGTGCGCGGCGGTGCGCCGCGTGGTGTCGGGCGTCGTCGCCGAGCTGGCCGCCGCGCCCCGGCCGCCGCTGGACATCGAGATCGACATCGACGCGAATCCGGCGCTGGCGCGTGAGCTGAACGTGCTCTCACTGCCCACCACGTTCGTCTTCGACGCCGTAGGACAGGAGAAGTACCGCATTTCCGGCGTTCCGAAGGCCGCGGATTTGCGCACGTCACTGGGTGCTTTGACCGACTCCGAGGCGGTCGAGTGACCAGCATTACGGGCCCCGGGTCCAATTTCCCCCGAAAATTGGGTAAACTCCCTCTCGTGCAAACCAACCGCGAGCTGATGCTCACCCGACGCCGCACGGTAGACCTGTGCCGCCTCGGTGGTTGTTGCTGCCTGTGCCGCTAGCCGGTCGGCCCTTAACACGTCTTCTTCCCTGACGCGCCGACCGGATTCGTCCGCCGTACGAGAGATCGTCTGATCCTCCGGCGATCTGGCCAATAGTCCTTCAGCGCAGGAGCACACCCCCATGTCGAACCCGAATACACCCGGTAGTACACAAAATTCCACCACCGCCCCGACCGGACAGGTCGATGTGCGCGGCCCCCGCTTCGCCGCCTGGATCACCACCGCCGTTCTGGCGCTCGTGCTGATCATCGCCACCTTCTCCGTTCCGGCCGCCACCGTGCTGCTGGCCCTGCAGGCCGTCGTGTTCGCGCTCGGCGCCGCCTACGGTCCGCGCCGCAGCCCCTACGGCCGCCTCTTCGCGACCTTCGTCGCGCCCAAGATCGGTCCCGCCCCCGAGGTGGAACCTGTTGCGCCGCTGCGGTTCGCGCAGTTGGTCGGCCTGGTGTTCGCCGTGATCGGCGTCCTGGGTTATGCCGCGGGCAATTCCGTGATCGGTGCCGTTTTCGCCGGTTTCGCCTTGTTCGCGGCCTTCCTCAACGCCGCCTTCGGCATCTGCCTGGGCTGCAAGATCTATCCGCTCGTCTCGCGGTTGAAGACCGCGCCGACCAACCCCCATCCCACCGCCTGACACCGGCACCCGCCACCTCGAAAGGAACACAATGGCTCGCTCCGATGTCCTGGTCTCCGCAGACTGGGTCGAAGAGAACCTGAACACCCCGGGCGTCGTCCTCGTAGAGGTCGATGAGGACACCTCGGCTTACGACCTGGGCCACATCGAGGGCGCCGTGCGCCTCGACTGGAAGAAGGACCTGCAGGATCAGGTTCGCCGCGACTTCGTGAACCGTGAGCAGTTCTCGGATCTGCTGTCGGCCCGCGGCATCGGCAACGACGACACCGTCGTGCTCTACGGCGGCAACAACAACTGGTTCGCGGCCTACGCCTACTGGTACTTCAAGCTCTACGGCCACCAGGACGTGAAGCTGCTCGACGGCGGCCGCAAGAAGTGGGAGCTGGACGGCCGCCCGCTGGTCAAGGACGTCAAGGTGCGCCCGGCCACCGCCTACAAGGCTTCGGAGCAGGACCTGGCCATCCGCGCCTTCCGCGACGACGCCATCGCCGCCATCGGCAACAAGAACCTGGTCGACGTGCGCTCGCCCGACGAGTTCTCCGGCAAGATCCTGGCCCCGGCCCACCTGCCGCAGGAGCAGTCGCAGCGTCCCGGCCACATCCCGGGCGCGATCAACGTGCCGTGGTCCAAGGCCGCGAACGAGGACGGCACCTTCAAGAGCGACGCCGAGCTGGCGCAGCTGTACAAGGATGCCGGTCTGGACGGCGAGAAGGAGACCATCGCCTACTGCCGCATCGGTGAGCGTTCCTCGCACACCTGGTTCGTGCTGCAGGAGCTGCTGGGCCACAAGAACGTCAAGAACTACGACGGGAGCTGGACCGAGTACGGCTCCCTCGTCGGTGCACCGATCGAGTTGGGAGCGTAATCAAACATGTGTGCAGCACCTACCCAGGGTCAGGCCATTCCGGCCAACGTCGACGTCGAGAAGGAAACGGTCATCACCGGCCGCGTCCTGACCGCTGACGGCCAGACCGTCGGTGGCGCGTTCGTGCGCCTGCTCGACGGCAACGGCGATTTCACCGCCGAGGTTGTCGCCTCCGGCACCGGTGACTTCCGCTTCTTCGCGGCGCCGGGCACCTGGACCATCCGAGCGCTGTCGGCGTCCGGCAACGGTTCGGCCGAGGTCGCGCCCGAGGGCGCCGGCATCCACTCGGTGGATGTGACCGTCGCGAAGTAACGCGAAACACGCGAAACGGCCCCGGGATTCATTTTCCCGGGGCCGTTTTCATGTCTGCGGGCAATGCGGATTAGACTCGCGAACGTGGTGCAATTCTTCGAGATTCTGCTGGTCCTCGTCTCGGTGCTGATTGCCTGGTTCGCCGGGTACGTCGCCTACCGGTTGTTCACCGAGTCGTGACAGAGCCGGCGAGCGAGAACAACGAAAACGGGGAAGACAGCACTGCGGTACGCCGCAGTGGCGACCAGGCGGTCGCCGAGGCTGTCGAGCGCGCCAAGAACACCAGCGTGCGCAATATCCCCTCGCTCGACGGCCTGCCGCTGCCGGAGGACACCGCCAACCTCCGCCTCGGCCCCGACCTGAGCTCCTCCATGCTCGCGCTGCTACCCCTCGTGGGCGTGTGGCGCGGTGAGGGCGAAGGCAACGAACCCGACTCCGGCGACTACCGCTTCGGTCAGCAGATCATCGTCTCGCACGACGGTGGCGACTACCTGACCTGGGAGGCGCGCTCCTGGAAGCTCGACTCCGACGGCAAGTACGCCGGCCCGGATCTGCGCGAGAGCGGCTTCTGGCGGGTCGGTATCGACGGTGACGACGAGGTGCTGGAGCTGCTGCTCACGCATTCGTCCGGCATCGTGGAGCTGTTCTACGGCCAGGCGCTGACCCAGTCCTCCTGGGAGCTCGCCACCGATGTGGTGATCCGCTCGCAGTCCGGCGTGGTGGTCGGCGGAGCCAAGCGGCTCTACGGCATCGTCGAGGGCGGAGACCTCGGGTACGTGGAGGAGCGCATCGCCGCCGACGGCGCGCTGGAGCCGCGACTCTCGGCGCGCCTCCAACGCTACATCGGCTAGACACTTCGAAACCCGCTGCCCGGCAGCGGGTTTCTTCGTTTCCGGGTGGAAATGGAGCGACCCCCGAGTCGGTATCGCGGATGCAACTCACGCGATCCTGATCGGACAAGATCAGGGACTCGGGGGCCGGGTGACTACCTTGGATTCGCTAGGCGTTTCGCGCTAACGGAGATCCGTTTTGCAGCGTGGCGCCTAGCTGGCAGCCACCTCACGCGTCCTAGAAATAACCATTTCTTCGACCACCTCCCTTCTGTGTACTCACGAACTTAGTCGCGGTCCCCGGGTGCGGCAACGTATTTTCCCGGACGGCGAAATCCCAGGTCAGATCGGGTTTGCGGGAATAAGACGCTCGACTTCGACGTCACCGTTCCCCGCCACGCGCACCACGGTGTCCGCCCGATGGTCCGCCGGAAGCTGGTGCGTGACAACCACAACCGTGCGCCCCCGTTCCACCAGCCCGCTCGACTCGTCCAGCAACCGCCGCAGCAGCTCGGCCCCGGCGTCGGCCTCGAGATGTTCGGTCGGCTCGTCCAGCAACAATACGCGCGCCGGGGACAGCAGCGCCCTCGCCAGCAGCATCCGCCGCCGCTGTCCACCCGAAACAGCCGCCGCGCCCCCGACGAGATCGGTCCGCACGCCCTCCGGCAGCGAGTCCAGCCACTCCCCCGCCCCGACCGCCCGCAGCGCGTCCTCGGCCTCCCGCTCGCTGACATCCCCGCGCACGACCCGCAGGTTCTCCAGCACCGTGGTCCCGAAGATATGGGCGTCCTCGGCGAAGAAGGTGACCCCGGCGCGCGGAGTGTCGAACAGTCCCGCCCAGGCCATGAGCAGTGTGGTCTTCCCCGCCCCGCTCGGCCCGACCACGGCGATCCGCCGCCCCTCCGGCAACTCCGGCAGATTCACCTGCGGCCGTTCGGTTTCCGGCCGCTCCAGCCGGTCCAGCCGCCGCAGCGCCGCCCGCCCGTTGGTGAGCGCCTGCGCGGCGGCGGGCAGCACGCCGACAGCCTCGAACGCCGACAGCGGCAGCAGCACCAGCACCGTGAACGCCATGGGTGAGATCCCGCCCCCGGGAATCGTCTGGAATCCGGCTGTGGGCACGACGTTCCCGTTCCCGTAGAGCACGATGCCGATGAGCAGCGAAGCCAGCACGCTGACCCCGATGGACAAGGGCACGGCGGCCGCCGCCCACGCACTGTGCGAAGCGGCGCGATCCTCCGCCGCGACGGCCCGCCGTCCGGCCCGATTCGCCTCCGCGAGAGCCGCGTCCAGCCGCCCCGCCACCCGCAACTCGGGCGCGTGATCGAGCACGGTCAGCGCCTCGCTGGTGAATGCTGTCCGGTCGTCCCGTACGGCACGTTCGGCGTCCCGCGCCGCCCGCGCCGACAGCCACGGCGCGAGAATCCCCGAAACACCCAGCGCCGCAGCCAGAATCAGCGCGGCCGGAATCGAGATCGGCGCCAGCAGCCCGATCGCGAACACCGCCAGCACAACCGCCACCGCGATGGGCACGAACGCCCGCACCACCACGGCCCCGAGATCATCGATGTCGTTCATGACCCGGCCCAGCAGTTCACCGCGCCGCAGCTGAGTCGGATCTCCCTGTCGTTCCCCGAGATCCGATCCGCTGGCAGCTCCGCTGGCACGCCCGCCGAGATCCGATCCGATGGGAGCTCCGCTGGCACCCCCTCCGAACTCCGCGCCTCCGGAACCGGAACCCGCCCGCCGGGGCCGCCAGATATCGGCGGCCGCCAAGGCCCGGTAGGTGGTGGTCCGCGCGGTCGTCATGGCCCGCAATGCCACATCGTGCGTAGCCAGCCGCTCCAGATACCGGCACAACCCCCGCGAAATCCCCAGCGCCCGAACAGTAACCACCGCAATGGTCAGATCCAGCACCGGCGGCATCTCCCACGCCCGCGCGATCAACCACGCCGCCAGCGCCGCCAACCCCAGCCCACTCCCGAGCGCCAGCACCCCCCAGAACACCGACACGGTCATCCGCCCCGGCGACAACTCGAGCAGCCCCCGAATCCGCCGAAAGTCCCGCAGCACAGCCTTCATCGCGCATTCACCTCCGCAGCGGCCGGTACACCGGGGCCTGGTTCGGCCGGATCGGCGGGTGGCTGTTGTACACGCTCCGCGTCGTCGGCGGTATCGCCGGTCGGCTCGTCGGAGGGCTCCGCCGGCATCGGCACGGCTGCGGCGGCGCGGACCTCGATGATGTGGTCGGCGACGGCGAGGACGGTGGGGCGGTGGGCCACGATCACTACGGTTGCCCCGGCGCGGGCGCGGTCGCGCAGCGCGGTGAGAACGGTTGTCTCGGCGGCCTCGTCGAGGTGGGCGGTGGGCTCGTCCAGCAGGAGGATGGGGCGGGGTGCCGCCAGGGTGCGGGTGAGCGCCAGACGCTGACGCTGGCCCAGGGACAGGCCGGTTCCGCCGACGCCGACGAGGGTGTCCCAGCCGTCGGGGAGGTCGGCCAGCACGTCGTCGAATCCGGTTGCGGTGGTTGCCTTCGCGAGGTCTTCGGGGTTCGCGGGCGCGCCCAGGAGTTCGAGGTTGGCGCGCAGGGTGCCGGGCAGCAGAACGGGGCGCTGCGGGAGCCAGGCGATGTGGGACCACCAGAGGTCGGGGTCCAGGTCGGGGACGGGGGTTCCGTCCACGGTCACCACGCCGCGCTCGGGGGTGATCAGGCCCAGTATCGCCTGCAGGACAGTGGATTTGCCGCAGCCGTTGGGGCCGGTGAGGACGGTGACCGCGCCGGGCCGGAGTATTGCCGAGAGGCCGTCAGGGGCGAATCCGTCGCGGGCCGCCACGGCGAGGTCGTGAATCTCTATGGGGCGCACGGATTCTCCGCCGACCACTGCGGCGCGGCGAGCGGGAGCCGAGGCCGGCGCAGGGTCGGGTGTTTCACTCGCCGGAGTGGCCGATGCCCCGGACTTCGGGTCGAGGATCGCGAAAGCCTTGTCGGCGGCGGCCATTCCGTCCTGGGCGGCGTGGAAACGTTCGCCCACCATGCGGAGCGGAAGGTAGACCTCGGGGGCGAGGATGAGCGCGACGAGGCCCGCGTAGAGGCCCATGTTGCCGAAGACGAGGCGCATGCCGATGGAAACCGCAACGAGAGCCACGCAGAGGGTGGCGAGCATTTCCAGCACCATGGAGGAGAGGAAGGCGATGCGCAGGGCCGACATGGTGCGGGTGCGCAGGGTGTCGCCGAGCGTCGAGACGCGGGGGCTCATGGAGGAGCGCGCGTCGGCCGCCTTGTGAGAAGTTGCCGGATCCTGCTGCGCGGCACCGTCTTCCCGGTGGCCGGATTCGCGGCCGAGGGCGCGCAGGGTGGGCATGCCCGCGAAGAGGTCGAGGAGTTGGTCGGACAGGCGGGTGGTGGCCGTCAGGGTCTGTTCGGCGCGGCCCTTGGTGAGCAGGCCGATGAGGATCATGAAGATCGGAATCAGCGGCAGGGTGACCACGATGATCAGGCCCGAGACCAGATCGTGGGTGAGGATGACCGCCAGCACGATCGGCGGCACCAGCAGCGAGAGCAGCAGGGCGGGAAGGTATCCCGCGAGGTAGGGACGCAGGCCACCCAGCCCGTTACCCGCCACCACCGCCAATTCGGTTCTGCGGGACTCCAGTTCGCGGGGCGGCAGGGCGGCTCCGGCGGCCACGACCGCCGTCTCCAGTTCGGCGACCACCTGCGCCCCGGCGCGGTGCGCGAGCCGGGACTGCCACCAGGTGGCGGCGATCCGGATCGCGACCGCGACGGTGAACACGATCAGTTCCGTTGTCCAGGAACCGATGTCCCGGTGTCCCGGCTCGGTGATCACACCGGCCAGGACCCGCGCCAGGGCCAGGGCCGCGACCACGATGCAGAGTGTGGTCGTCAGCGACAGCGTCACGCTCAATGCCAGATACCTGCGTGCCGAGCGTGCGTGCCGCCACAGGCGCGGATCCACCGGTCGAGCCATGGGCTTACTTCTTCGCTGATTCCAGCGGGAGTCCGATGGGCGCCGGAATCTGTTCCATGGTGAGGCGCTTGCGGAACACCCAGTACGTCCAGGCCTGGTAGCAGAGCACGAGCGGCACCATGACCACCGCGACCCAGCTCATGACCACGAGCGTGTAATGCGTGGAGGAGGCGCTGATCGTGCCGTCCCGGCCGTCGACGCTGAGGCTGTAGGCCGCGTCGATGGTGGAGGGCAGCACGTTCGGGAACAGCGATCCGAACAGCAGCGCCGTGGCCGCCAGGATGGTCAGCGCGGTGCCGGTGAAGGCCCAGCCGTCCCGTCCCTGGGTGGCCGCGAATCCGGCGATCACGAGCCCGATCACGGCCGCCACCAACGGAATCCAGGTCCAGCCGTTGCCGTAGGCGAGCTGGGTCCAGATCCCGAAGACCGCCACCACGAGCGCGGTCGGCACGAAGATCTTGCGGATGATGGCCTGGGCGTCGTCGCGCACCTCGCCGCCGGTCTTGAGGCTGATGAAGATGGCCCCGTGCAGCAGGAACAGCAGCAGCGTGGTGAGTCCGCCGAGCAGCGCGTACGGGTGCAGCAGGTCGAACAGGTTGCCTTCGATCTGCCGCTTCTCGTTGAGTTTCACCCCGTGCACGATGTTGGCGAACGCCAGACCCCAGGCGAGCGCGGGGATCCAGGAGCCGAGCCCGATGCCGACGTCGCACCAGCGCCGCCACTTGTCGTCGTTGATCTTGCTGCGCCATTCGATGGCGCAGGCGCGGGCGATCAGCCCGACGAGGATCAGCAGCAGCGCCAGGTAGAACCCGGAGAACAGGCTGGCGTACCACTCGGGGAAGGCCGCGAACATGGCGCCACCGGCGGTGAGCAGCCACACCTCGTTGCCGTCCCACACCGGTCCGATGGTGTTGAGCACGACGCGTTTCTTCACTTCGGACTTGCGCCCGATGATGGGCATCAGCATGCCGACGCCGTAGTCGAAGCCCTCCAGCACGAAGTACCCGATGAAGAGCACGGCGACCAGCAGAAACCAGAACACTTGCAGGCTCATCGCGAGTCTCCTAGTAGGCGAAGGAAAGCTTCTCGACGGGCTCCCCGGTCATCTTCGGGGTGTCGTCGTCGGTGGGCGCGGGTTCGGGTCCTTCGACCACGTACCGCTTCATGAGGTAGAACCAGGCGATCGCGAGGATGCCGTAGAGCAGCGTAAACACGATCAGCGAGGTGAGGATGGTGCCCGCGGACACTCCGGACACGCCCTGCTGCACCGTCATGTGGATGTTCGGGTCACCGGTGGGGTTGGGCGCGACGACCCAGGGCTGACGCCCCATTTCGGTGAACACCCAGCCCGCGCTGTTGCCGAGGAACGGTGTCGCGATGGCCAGCAGGGACAGCCAGGCGAACCATTTCTGGTCTGGCACCCGCCCGCGGCGCAGCACCCACAGTCCGGCTGCCACGAGCAGGAGCGATCCGGCCATCCAGGTGATCATGGCGCGGAAGGTCCAGTAGGTGACGAACAGGTTGGGCCGGTAGTCGCCGGGACCGTATTTCGCGTTGTATTCGGCCTGGAGGTCGTTGACGCCCTGCAGGGTGACGCCGTCGATCTTGCCTTCGGCGAGGAACGGCAGCACGTAGGGCACTTCGATGAGGTGGTCGACGCTGTCGCAGTTGTTGTGCGTGCCGACGGTGAGGACGGAGAAGTCCGGGTCGGTTTCGGTGTGGCACAACGATTCCGCGGACGCCATCTTCATGGGCTGCTGTTTGAACATGAGCTTGCCCTGGATGTCGCCGGTGATGGCGAGGGCGACGGCGGAGAACACGATCACCCACATGCCGAGTTTGGCGACCGGACGCCACATCGTGCGGGCTTCGTCGATGTGCGTGGTGTCGCCGTTCTGCTGGCTCTGCCGCACCCGGCGCACCATCCACCAGCCAGCGATGCCCGCGACGAACGTGCCCGAGGTGAGGAATGCGCCGGCGACCACGTGCGGGAAGGCGGCGAGGGTGGTCACATTGGTGATGACCTCCCAAATGCTGTGCAGCTCAGCGCGTCCCGTCTCCGGGTTGTATTTCGCGCCGACGGGATGCTGCATGAACGAGTTGGCGGCGATGATGAAGTACGCCGACGCGTTCACGCCGATGGCGACGAGCCAGATGCACGCCAGGTGCACCTTTTTCGGCAGTCGGTCCCAGCCGAAGATCCACAGGCCGAGGAAGGTGGATTCCATGAAGAAGGCGACCAGCGCCTCCATGGCGAGCGGTGCGCCGAAGACGTCTCCGACGAAGCGGGAGTATTCGCTCCAGCCCATGCCGAATTGGAATTCCTGCACGATGCCGGTGGCGACGCCGAGGGCGAAGTTGATCAGGAAGAGTTTCCCGAAGAACTTGGTGAGTCGCTTCCAGTGCTCCTTGCCCGTGACCACCCAGGCGGTCTGCATACCCGCGACGAGCGGGGCGAGTCCGATGGTGAGCGGTACGAAGATGAAGTGATAAACGGTGGTGATTCCGAATTGCCAGCGAGCAACATCGACGACGCTCATCCGACCTCCCTGCCGATCTACGACATGACGTAGTACCCGACATTACGCGCACCGGGTATGAGATCAACATGTGACGCACCACAACGTGCCAGAGGTTTGCTGACTTGTGACGCACATCCCGATCGACACACCGGGTGATGCTGCGATTTCACCCGGTGCGGGTCAGGCGGGGAGGCCGGGCGACCGGCTACCAGTCGGCGATGCTGCCGGGCTGCGCGATTCCCTTCTCCACGAGTTCGATGATCTCGGCGGCGTTGTCCGGCGCGGACATTCGCAATCCGTCCAGGGAGTTGACCCGGGCCGCGAGGGTGACGCTGGACAGCATCCACACGCTGTCGGCGGTGATCAGGTCGGCGGTGAACAGCGGCTCGTATCTGCATTCCCAGCCCGCCTTCTCGGCCTGGGCGAAGAACGCCCGCTGGGTGGTGCCGGGCAGCACGCCGATCTTGGCGGGCGGCGTGATGAGCTGATTGTCCCGCGCCACAACGACTGTCGAGCGCGGACCCTCGAGGACGCGATGCTCGGTGCTGGTGAAGATGACGTCGTCGGCGCCCATCCGGTGCGCGAACCGCAGCGCGGACATATTCATCGCGTAGGACAGCGTTTTCGCGCCCATCAGCTGCCAGGGCGCGGCCTGCGCCAGGTCCACCGAGATGCCGCGCGACAGCGTGATGACCGAAACGCCTTCGGTGCGCGCCTTTTTCACGCGCTCCGGAACGGGCAGGACCAGGACGTAGGAGGTCCCGATCGGCTGCCCGCCCGCCAGGTCCCCGCTGGCGTTTGCTGGACGGTGGCCGGCCTGTCCCAGCTCACTGTCGCGCCCGCGCGTGAGCACCAGGCGCAGCAAACCCTCGCTGTCTGCGCCCCACTCCTCGACCGCCGTCCAGATGGCCAGCCGCCAGGCATCGAGGTCCGGCGCGGGCAGTTCCAGGGCCTCCGCGGACTTCCGTAGTCGCGCCAGATGCAACTCCAGCGCACACGCTTCCCCATTGCGCACGAGCACGGTCTCGAATACCCCGTCGCCCCGCAGCACACCGATATCGTCCGCATACAGCAACGGCGCGTCCGGATCCCGGATCGCGCCGTCGAGTGTCACCAGAACTCGTTCCACCATGCCCGTGACCCTACTGTGTTTTATTTGCCCTCCGCTTCGCTCCGGGCGGGTTCGCGGCCCTGGAGTCTCGATTCTTCCCTCCTCCGCTCCTCCGCTTCGCTCCCCCGCTCCGTCAGTCCAGAATCGAGACGGCCGCGAACCATGACGGTGCGCTGGTCCAGGGCTTCCGCTCGCTGGCCCTGGACCTTCCGTGTGCTGGCCCAGGGCTTTCCAGCAGCGGGGTTGCGATTCTCCGGGCGCGAGGGTTCGCCGTCTCGGCCGCGCTTCGGCCCTCGTCTTTCCGGGGTGGAGCGGTCTCACCACGTCCGAAACGGCCGTGACCGGGCTGTATGCAGCACTTGACGGCTCCAGCGGTATGTGGGGTCGCAACCGCCGAACCGAGCACCAGTACTGTGGTCTTGTGTCCTTCGAGGTTGCACCCAGTCCGATTCTTCAGGTTCCAGGGGCTGTCGCGGGGCTGCCCGGGTCACCCGATGCCGCAGTCGCCTGGCATTACGGTGATCCGCTCGGCGAGCAGCGTGCCGCGGTCCAGCGGGTCGCGGTGGTGGATCGGTCGCATCGATTCGTCATCGCCATCACCGGGAAAGAGCGGCTGTCGTGGCTGCATACCATCTCCAGTCAGGCCGTGGCCGATCTGCGCGACGGTGAGTCCACCGAGAATCTGGATCTCGATCTCAACGGGCGGGTGCAGCACCACTTCGTGCTGACCGACCTGGACGGGACGGTCTGGATCGACACCGAGGCCGAGCGCGGGCAGGCGCTGCTGGACTTCCTGCAGAAGATGGTCTTCTGGGCCGATGCCAAGCCGGTCGCCGCCGCCGATCACGCGGTGCTGAGCGTGCTCGGTCCCCGCACCGCCGAGCTCATCGAAACCCTGGGCGTGGCAAGCCTTCCCGAGACGAATCGCGCCCTCGCGCTGCCGGGCGGCGGATTCCTCCGCCGGATGCCGTGGCCCACAGCGGATTCCTTCGATCTGGTCGTGCCCCGCGATCAGCTGGTCACCTGGTGGACGCGGCTGCGTGCGGCCGGCGCCGAACCGGCGGGCAGCTGGACCTTCGAGGCGCTGCGGGTGGCGGCGCTGCGGCCGCGCATCGGCGTGGACACCGACGACCGCACGATTCCGCACGAGGTGAACTGGATCGGCGGCCCGGCCGAATTCGGCGCCGTGCACCTGAACAAGGGCTGCTACCGCGGTCAGGAGACGGTGGCCCGCGTACACAATCTGGGCAAGCCGCCCCGGCATCTGGTGCTGCTGCACCTGGACGGTTCCAACGACTCCCGCCCGGAGCCGGGCACCCCGGTGACGGCGGGTGGCCGCACGGTGGGCGTCCTGGGCACCGTGGTCGACCACTACGAACTCGGCCCGATCGCCCTGGCTCTGATCAAGCGCAACATCCCCGCCGACACCGCGCTGGAGGCGGGCCCGTGCGCGGCCGCCATCGACGCGGATTCCGTTCCCTCCCATGACGAGCCGCAAGCGGGCCGGCTCGCCGTCGAGAAGCTGCGCGGCCGGTGATCGGGCAGGTGCTGGCGGTGTGCGTGGTGCACGCCGAACTCGAGGTGCCCGCGCGCTCGTCGAAGGTGGGCCGCACGGCCATCGACAAACGTCCCGTGCCGCACCGGGTTCCGGTGCGCGGGCTGGGTCTCGAGGGTGATCACGTCTGCGACACCAAACATCACGGCGGCGTGCACCAGGCCGTGTACGCCTACGCCGAGGAGGACGCCCAGCGCTGGGCGAGTGAACTGGGCCGCGACCTGCCCGCGGGCTGGTTCGGTGAAAACCTGCGCCTGCGTGGGCTTCCCGTGAGCGACGCCGTTGTCGGCGCGCGCTGGGCCATCGGCGACACCCTGCTGGAGGTGTCCGCGCCGCGCGTCCCGTGCGCCACGTTCCAGTGGCGCACCGGCGAGCACCAGTGGGTGAGACGCTTCACCCTGCAATCGGATACGGGCGCGTACTTCCGTGTGCTGACCGAGGGCGCGATCGGCGCGGGCGACGAGGTCCGGATCGTGCACACGCCCGCGCACGGCATCACCGTGCGAGACCTGTTCACGGGCACCGACCCGGAGCGCCTGGATCTGCTGCTGGCGTCGGAGCCCACCCTCTCCGACGATGTGCGCATGCAGATCGACCGGCACCGCCGCCGTCACGCGAACGCGGCCCGCGCGCAGGGGGTTCAGGCATGAGCGTGGATCTGGTCGAGGTGGTGCGCTCCGGCTTCCGGGAGTGCGTGCATCGCGGTTCGGCGGTGGTGCTGGATCCGAGCGGCGAGCCGGTCGTGGAGGTCGGCGCGGTGCACGGCCCGATCTTCCCGCGGTCCACCAACAAGCCGATGCAGGCGCTGACCCTGCTGCGCAATGGTTTCGAGCCGGTCGACGACGCCGAGCTGGCCATTGCGACGGCCTCGCATTTCGGCGAGCCGGATCACGTGGAGCTGGTGCAGCGCCTGCTGGATCGTTTCGGTTTCACCGAGGACGAGCTGGAGTGCCCGCCGGATCTGCCCTTCGACGAGCAGGCTCGCGCCCAGGCGCTGGCCGGTCACGAGCGCGGCAAGGCGGCCCGCCGCGTCTACATGAACTGCTCGGGCAAGCACGCCGCCATGCTCGCGACCTGCAGCATCAACGGCTGGCCGACCCGCGGCTACCTGGACACCGCGCACCCGCTGCAGCGCGCGGTGCTGGACACGATCGCCGATGTCACCGGTGAGCCGGAGACGGATCTCGGTATCGACGGCTGCGGCCTGCCGATCGTGCCGGTGTCGCTGGTGAATCTGGCCCGCGCGTACGCGACGCTGGCGACAGCCCCCTCGGATACCCCGGAACGCCGGGTGGCGGATGCGATTCGCGCGCATCCGCGAGTGATTTCCGGCACGGACGGCCCGGATCTGCGCGTGATGACGGCGACTCCGGGTCTGGTGTGCAAAATCGGCGCGGACGGTGTGCATGCGGGCGCGTTGCCCGACGGCTCATCGTTCGCCTACAAGATCGACGACGGCGCGGACCGCGCGCGGCTGCCCCTCACACTCGCGCTGTTGCAGCGTATGGGCGTCGAATGGACCGATGCCCATGCGGAACTGGCGACTCCCGCGGTGCTGGGTGGCGGCGCCCGAGTCGGCATAATCCGGGCGATTCCCGGGGTGCTGTAACCCCCGCTCGGAGCTTCCTCGACCCCGGTCCCGCAGGGCCCGGGGCGGCACTTCGATGGTTTCTCACCCACTCCTGGAAGCGCGACCGCGAGACACACGCTAAAGTGTCTGTCAGGAAGATTATTAATTCGAACGGGGCCGCCAACCCACCCCAGGCCGCCCCGCAGTGACGCGAGGGGGTCAGCCATGGGCCGTGGCCGGGCTAAGGCAAAGCAGACCAAGGTCGCACGTGAGCTCAAGTACAGCTCGCCATCGACCGACTTCGCGAGCCTTCAGCGCGAGCTGTCGGGTAGCTCCACCGACTCACCATTGGGCGGTGTGAAGGTCTCCGACGAGCAAGACGCGGACGATTCGCTGTCGAGCTGGAACGACGACAACGACTACGACGACTGGCGCCGCTGACTCGGATTCATCGACGTTGTAAAGGGGAGGCCGTGACAGGCCTCCCCTTTAACACGTTGGAAAGCACCGAGCACGGCCCATTCGAAGGCTTGCTGTAGAACACCACGCCCCGCCCCTCACCGGGCGGGCAACTTGGTGCACATCCCACTCCCGGGATCCTCAGGGGCTGCGCCCCCGAACCCCCTGGGACGCACGCTCCCAGGACTCTCGGGCACCATCCGCGATTCCCCTGAGCCGTGCTCGCATTCGGGACATCCGGGCCACAAAGCCCGAATCCCCCTGTGGTGCACCCACTGTCGAGTGCGATGCTCTGCACTCGGATCTCCTGCACCGCACCGCTGGAACCGCACGCCGAACGCAGTCCGGCCCCGGCCACTTTCGAGTGGTCGGGGCCGGATTGCGTTTGCTCAGAAGCGCGGGTGGTCGCCCAGTAGGACGGCGCGGGCGGCGTCGGCGTCCTTGGCCTTCTTGACCGTGCCGAGGGTCCAGCAGTCGATGTGGCGGGCGGTGAGGACGGCCAGGGCGCGGTCGGCGTCCTCGGGGGCCACGACGGCGACCATGCCGACGCCCATGTTGAAGGTCTTCTCCATTTCGGCGCGCTCGACGCGGCCGCGCTGGGCGATCATCTTGAAGACGGGGGCCGGGTTCCAGGTGCCGCGGTCGAGTTCGGCGACCAGGCCGGCGGGCAGGACGCGGGCCAGGTTGGCGGCGAGGCCGCCGCCGGTGACGTGGCTGAAGGTGCGCACGTCGGTTTCGGCGATGAGGGCCAGGCAGTCCTTGGCGTAGATCTTGGTGGGCTCGAGCAGTTCCTCGCCGAGGGTGCGGCCGAATTCCTCGACGTGCCCGGTGAGGGACATGCGGTCGATGTCGAGCAGCACCTTGCGGGCCAGCGAGTAGCCGTTGGAGTGCAGGCCCGAGGCGCCCATGGCGATGACGACGTCGCCGGGGCGGACGCGGTCGGGGCCGAGCACGGCGTCGGCTTCCACGACGCCGACACCGGTGCCGGAGATGTCGTAGTCGTCCGGGCCCATGAGGCCGGGGTGCTCGGCGGTCTCGCCACCGAGCAGGGCGCAACCAGCCTGCACGCAGCCTTCGGCGATGCCCGCGACGATCTGGGCGACCCGCTCGGGGACGACCTTGCCGACGGCGATGTAGTCCTGCAGGAACAGCGGTTCGGCGCCGCACACCACGAGGTCGTCGACGACCATGGCGACCAGGTCGAGGCCGATGGTGTCGTGCTTGTCGAGCGCCTGGGCGACGGCGATCTTGGTGCCGACGCCGTCGGTGGAGGAGGCCAGCAACGGCTCCTTGTACCCGCCCTTCAGTGCGAACAGTCCGGCGAATCCGCCGAGTCCACCCTGTACTTCGGGCCGGGAGGCCTTCTTGGCCAGTGGCGCGAACAGTTCGACTGCCCGGTCGCCGGCCTCGATATCCACTCCGGCCGCCGCGTACGAGGCACCGGCCGCACTGGGTGTCTGTTCAGTCATGTTGGGGGAGAACTCCAAGCCGATTCGTTGGATAGTTGCCTGCTCACGGTACCTGAGCCGAATAACGCCTCTGCACTCGTATCGGTGTCAAGCGGTGTGATCAGCGGTGAACAACGCGGCGGATTCGGTGCGGCGACGGCGTTGTTCGATCGGGTCCGGCACGGGAACAGCGGCTACGAGGCGGCGGGTGTACTCCTCGGTGGGGTGTCGCAGGATCTCGTCGCGGGTGCCCTGTTCGACGACCGCGCCGCGGCACAGCACGGCGATGCGGTCGGCGAGTTGGTCGACGACGGCGAGGTCGTGGCTGATGAACAGACACGCCCATCCGCATTCGGCTTGGAGTTGGGCGAAGAGCTCGAGGACCTTCGCCTGGACGGAGACGTCCAGGGCGCTTGTCGGCTCGTCGGCGATGAGCAGATCCGGGTTGAGGACGAGGGCGCGGGCGAGGCTGACGCGCTGTCGCTGCCCGCCGGACAATTCGTGTGGGTAGCGCTTCTCGGTGCCGGCGGGGAGTTGGACGTCGTCGAGGAGATGGCGGACGCGCTCGCGCAGGGCCGTCCCGGTGAGGGTGCGGTGCACGATGAGCGGTTCGGCCACGCAGTCGCCGACGGTGAGGCGCGGGTTGAGCGAGGTGGCCGGATCCTGGAACACGAAACCCAGCCGCTTGCGCATCGGCCGGAGCTGTTTCTCCGACATGCGCGCGATGTCCACGCCCTGCACCCGGATCGCGCCGGAGGTGGCGCGCTGCAGTCCCGCCACGCACCGGCCGATGGTGGATTTCCCGGAGCCGGATTCGCCCACCAGGCCGAGGGTTTCGCCCCGCCCGATGGTGAGGTTCACCGCGTCGACTGCGCGAAAGGCGGTGCGGCCCAGCGCACCGTGGAATTCGACCACCAGGTCGGCGATGTCGAGCACCGGCGCGTCGGGCACCGGCGGGACCGCCTTCGCCAGTACCGGCCTGTCGTCCGCGGCGGGTTCGGTCGCGCATGTCACGGCCGTCACCTGATCGCGAATCCTGCTCGCGCCCAGGTGCGGAACGGCCGCGAGCAACGCCCGGGTGTACTCGTGTCGCGGGTTGGCGAAGAGTTCGTCGACGGGTGCTTCCTCGACCACCTCCCCCGCGCGCATCACCACGACGCGGTCCGCGAGATCGGCGACCACGCCCATGTTGTGGGTGATGAGCACGATGGCGCTGCCGATGCGATCGCGCAGATCCCGCAGCAGTTCCAGGATTTCGGCCTGCACGGTCACGTCGAGTGCGGTGGTGGGTTCGTCGGCGATGATCACCTTGGGTTCGCAGGCGATGGCGATGGCGATCATGACGCGCTGCTTCTGCCCGCCGGAGAGTTGATGCGGGTAGTAGTCGACCCGCTCGTCCGGATCGGGCAGTCCGACCATCCGCAGCAGTTCGACGGCCCGCGCCCGCGCCTGCTTCTTCTTCATGTCCCGGTGCGCGCGAAGGGCTTCCGAGATCTGATATCCGACGGTGTACAGCGGGTCCAGCGCACTGCCGGGCTCCTGGAACACCATGGAGATCGCTCCCCCGCGCACCGCGGTGAGCTGTTTCTCGCTCATCGACGTGATCTTGTCGGTGCCGAGCGTGACCAGCCCCCGTACCTGCGCGGTCGGCGGCAGCAGCCCGATGGCGGTGCGCGAGCTCACCGATTTCCCGGACCCGGATTCCCCGACGACGGCGAGCACCTCGCCGGGGAACACCTGGTACGACACCGAGCACACGGCGTTGACGGGCCCGGCGTCGGTGGCGAAGGTGACCGAAAGGCCCTTCACCGAAAGCGCCGGTGCCGCTTGCTCACTCATCAGCTCGGGCCTCCTTTTCCTCGACCGCCTGATCCAGGGCGGCGGCGACTTCGAGATCCGCCGCCGTGGCCGTGCCCGCCGGCACGGTCACGCCCACGACGGCGGTCACCCCGCGGCGGGTGCGCAGCAACGGGTTGAGCACCTCGTTGAGACTTTCACCCACCAGGGTCATTCCGAGCACCACGATGACGATGGCCAGGCCCGGGTAGACGCTGGTCCACCAGATGCCGTTGGACACGTCGCCGAGTGCCTTGTTGAGGTCGTAGCCCCATTCGGCGGCCTGGGTCGGTTCGATGCCGAAGCCGAGGAAGCCGAGTCCGGCCAGCGTCAGGATGGCTTCCGCGCCGTTGAGCGTGATGATCACGGGCAGCGACTGGGTGACGTTGGCGAGGATGTGCCGGAACAGGATTCGCGCCGTGCCCGCCCCGGTGACACGCGCGGCGTCCACATACGGTTCGTGTTTGACGGCGATGGTGGCATTGCGCGTCACCCGGAAGTACTGCGGTACGAAGATGACGGTGATGGCGATGGCCGCCGCCATGATGCCGCCCGCGGCACTGGATTCCCCGCCCGCCACCGCGACGGATACGACGATGGCGAGCAGCAGCGACGGGAATCCGTACATGGCGTCCATGACGAGTACGAGCACGCGATCGAGCCAGCGCCCGACGTAGCCGGACACCAATCCCAGTGGGACGCCGACGAACAGCGACAGCACCAGTGAGATGGCGATGACCGCCAGCGCCGTGCGCGCCCCGTACAGCACGCGGGAGAGCACATCCTCCTGCCGGACCGAGGTCCCGAACAGGTGTTCCGCCGACGGCGGCTCCAGTTTCGCGAACTGGGTGCCGTCGACATTGTTCTGCGCCAGCCCGTAGGGCGCGAGCAGCGGCGCGAAGACGGCGATGAAGACGAACACCGCCACCAGCGCGAGCCCGAAAATCAGTGTGACGCGCTGTAATCCGGCGGTCATGGCGAACAGGCGCAGCCCGGGCAGGCCGCGCCGGGGCGGCACCGGCGGCAGCGCGGCGGGTTCGACGAGTACTTCCGGCGTGGCCATCAGAACCTCACCCTCGGGTCGATCATGGCGACGATGACGTCGACGAAGAAGCTCATCACCGCGACCAGGATCGCGATGAAGGCGACGATGCCCTGGATGGCCAGGAAGTCCCGCTGCCCGATGTAGAGCGCGAGTTCGTTGCCCAGGCCCTTCCATTCGAAGGTGCGCTCGGTGAGCACCGCGCCGCCGAGCAGCATGGCGATCTGCAGCCCCATGACGGTGACGACGGGGATGAGCGCGTTGCGGAAGGCGTGGCGGCGGGTGACCATCCGCCGCGAAACCCCGCGTGCCAGTGCGGCATCCACGTAGTCGCTGCGCAGGGTCTGGATCAGATTGATCCGCACCAGCCGCAGGAACACCCCCGCAGTGAGCAGTCCGAGCGCGAGCGCGGGCAGCACCGCGTGTTTCAGCACGTCGACCAGATTTCCCATGTCGCCGTACAGGATTGCGTCGATCACCATCACATTGGTCTTGGGTGACACGTGCTGCAGCTGCAGTTCGACGGCCGGGCTGGCCCGCCCGGAGACGGGCAGCCACCCGAGTTTCACCGCGAACAGCAGTTTGAGCAGCAGGCCCACGAAGAACACGGGTGCGGCGTAGGCGAGGATGCCGAACAGCCGCAGTCCGACGTCGGCGGCCGAATCCCGGCGTGTGGCAGCGTATCTGCCGAGCGGGATGCCGACGGCGAAGGCGACGAGCAGCGCCCAGAACACCAGTTCGGCGGTGGCGGCCCCGTAGGTGACGATGACGTCGCTGACCGCCCGCTTGTTCTGCGTGTATCCGAAGTCGCCGCGGGCGAGGCCGCTGATGTACTCCCAATACTGCACGTGCAGTGGGCGATTCAGCCCGGCGGCCTCCTTGCGGATCTCGATCTGCTCGGCGCTCATGCGCCCGCCCATGGAGGCGGTGATGGGGTCGCCGATGACGCGCAGCATGACGAACACGATGGTCACCAGGATCCAGGCCGTGACCGGGATCAGCGCGAGCCGGATACCGAGGTATCGCAGCAGCGCCCCGTAGCGAGAGTCGGCTCCCGGCAGTGCGATTCGCGGGAGCGTGCGACGACTGCGGGCCGGGGTTTCCGGCCCGCGGTCCTTGACGGCGTCGCTCACTTGCTCAGTACGCCGTACCGGAACTTGAACGACGGATCCAGGGTGCTGGCGACGCCCTGGACCCCGGTGCCCGCTACGGCGATGTTCTTGCCGGACAGCAGCGGAATGATGGAGATGTGGTCGGCGGCCATGTCCCGCTGTACCTGCGCGAGGATGGCCTTGCGCTTGGCCGGGTCGGATTCGGTGGCCTCGGCGGTGAGCTGCGCGGTGATGGCGGGCACGTCGAAGTGGTTCTGCAGGAAGTTGTTCGGCGCGAAGAACGGTGTCAGGTAGTTGTCGGCGTCGGGGAAGTCGGGGAACCAGCCGAGCTGGAACACCGGGTAGGCGTCCTGGACGCGTTCCTTCTGGTAGCTCACCCACTCCGTGGACTGCAGGTTCACGCGGAACAGGCCGGTGGCTTCGAGTTGGGTCTTGATGGCGGCGTATTCCTCGGAGCTGGTGTCGCCGTAGTGATCCGGGTTGTACTGCAGGTTGATCTGCACCGGTGTGGTGACGCCCGCGTCGGACAGGAACTTGGCCGCGGCGTCGCGATTCGGCTTGGCGCCGTAGATGTCCTTGAACGGTTCGGTCGCGCCCTCGACGCCCTGCGGGACCGAGGAGTAGGCGGGGGTGAAGGTGCCCTCGTACACGTTCTGCGACAGGGCATCCCGGTCGATGCTGGAGGCGACGGCCTTGCGGACGGCGAGTTTCTGCGCCGGGGTGTCGCCGGGCATGGTGTTCAGGTTGAACACCATGTACCGCAGTTCGCCGCCGGGCCCGTCGTGCACGGTCACCTTGGGGTCGTTGCGCAGCGAGGCGATATCGGTGGGGCTGAGCGAGCGGTAGGCCACGTCGATGGCCCCGTTCTGCACGTCGAGCTTCAGATTCTCCGGGCTCTCATAGTATTTCGCGGAGACGGTCTTGGTCTTGGGTGCGCCGAACAGGCCGTTGTAGTCCGGGTTGGCCTCGTATTCGACGAGCTTGTTCTTGTCGTAGCTGGTGATGGTGTACGGGCCGGAGAAGGGCTGCGCCTTCCAGACCTCGTCGTCGCCCAGCACCCGGTCCGCGGGGAACACCTTCTCGTCGACGATGGGGCCGGCCTGGGTGGGCAGCACGGACGGGAAGGTCTGGTCGTTGGCGACCTTGAGGGTGAAGTTCACCGTGAGCTCGTCGACCACGTCGGTCTTGGCGAGGTTGGTGAGCAGTACGGCCGGGCCGTTGGGGTCGTTGATGCCCACCATGCGGTCGAAGGAGAACTTGACGCTGTTGGCGGTCAACGGGTTTCCGTTGGCGAACTTCAGGTTCGGCTTGAGTTTGCAGGTGTAGACGGTCGGTGTGCTGAATTCACACTTCTCGGCCGCGTCCGGCTCCGGGGTGGTCTTGCCCGGAGCGAAGTTGAGCAGGAATGAATAGACCTGCGTTTCCACTGCGAGGGAACCGTTTTCGTAGGCCGCGGCCGGGTCGAGGGTGAAGATCTTGTCGGTGGTCCCGATGACCAGGCCCGCCCCTCCACCTCCCTCGCCGGTTCTGCCCGCACCACATCCCGCCACTGCTAGCACCGTCAGCGCGGCGAATCCAATCGCCGCAACACTTTTCGCGCGCATCACTGCCCCGCTCTCGACACACGGTACGGCGGCCTGGATCACAGGCCGCGGACGCACCGCCTGAACTCCGTTTGGCTGGGCACAGTATCGGCGTGGCGTTGCCGGTGTGTTGCGTTTACGAACAAACGGATCACATATCGGTCATTTTCCCGACGGAGACGATGACCCAAGTGCGACAGGGGATTCGGCCCGCTTCTCTCCCGCGACCCCGTGGCCTGCGGGCTCTTGCCAGCGGTTATAACCACTCGAGCGGAGCCGTGTCTCATTCAATGAGACGGACCAGTTTCATTCCAGCAAACCAATTTTCGCGACACGCCCGGACGTAAACGACACGCCCATCGGCTGCCCGGCGGCACCGGAAAACCTCCCCCGAATCCGACAATGCCCCGCCGCGTTTCCGCCGCCGGTAACCCCCTTCTGAAACAACTGTGCCCCGCCCCCGGAAGGGGGCGGGGCACAGGAGAGCTCGAGCGGTTACGGACGGCTCAGCGCGCTCGCGTTGGCGTTGTCGGCGAGCAGCTCGGTCTGGCTCGCGCCATTGAGCATGCCCTCCAAGAGGTTCTTGCCGATGGCAGCCTCGGTGGGCAGGCCGATCGGGTACTCGCCGTCGAAGCAGGCGGCGCACAGACGCGTGCGCGGCTGTTCGGTGGCCGCGATCATGCTGTCGATGGAGATGTAGCCGAGGCTGTCCGCGCCGATGGAGCGGCGCACCCCCTCCACCATCTCGTCGAGCGAATCGCCTTCGATGCCATCGGGTCCCGCGCCGTTGGCGATCAGCTCCGCCCGCGAGGCGAAGTCGATGCCGTAGAAGCACGGCCACTTGACCGGCGGCGAGGCGATGCGCACGTGGATCTCCAGCGCGCCCGCCTCCCGCAGCATGCGGATCAAGGCGCGCTGGGTGTTGCCGCGCACGATGGAGTCGTCGACCACGATGAGCCGCTTACCGCGGATGACCTCGCGCAGCGGGTTCAGTTTGAGCCGGATGCCGAGCTGGCGGATGGTCTGGCTGGGCTGGATGAAGGTGCGGCCCACGTAGGCGTTCTTCATCAGACCCTGGCCGTAGGGCACGCCCGAGCCCTGCGCGTACCCGACCGCGGCCGGGGTGCCGGATTCCGGAACCGGGATGACCAGATCGGCCTCGACCGGATGCTCCTTGGCGAGCCGACGGCCGATATCCACGCGGGTGGCGTGCACCGAACGACCGGAGATGGTCGAGTCGGGGCGCGCCAGGTACACGAATTCGAAGACGCAGCCCTTGGGTTCGGGGTTGGCGAAACGCATCGACCGCACACCGTCGGCGTCGATCGCCAGCAGTTCGCCCGGCTCGATCTCGCGCACGAAGGAGGCGCCGACGATATCGAGTGCCGCGGTTTCGCTGGCGACCACCCAGCCGCGGTCCAGACGGCCCAGGCACAGCGGCCGGATGCCCCACGGATCACGGGCGGCGTACAGCGTCTGCTCGTCCATGAAGGTGAGGCAGAAGGCGCCGCGCAGCGTCGGCAGCAGCTCCATGGCGGCCTGCTCGATGCTCTTGTCGGCGGCCGCGTGCGCGAGCAGCGCGGTCATCACATCGGAGTCGGAGGTCGCGCCGAGATTCCCGGCGAGGCGTCCGCTGATGAGTCCGAGTTCCCGTGCGCGCGCGGACAATTCGGCCGTATTGACCAGATTTCCGTTGTGGCCCAGGGCGAGTCCGGTGCCCACCGCGGTGGTGCGGAAGATCGGCTGCGCGTTCTCCCAGGTGGTGGATCCGGTGGTGGAGTAGCGGCAGTGACCCACGGCCACATGGCCGGGCATCGCCGCGAGGGTCTGTTCATCGAAGACCTGGCTGACCAGGCCGAGATCCTTGAACACCAGCACCTGCGAACCGTCGGCGACGGCGATACCGGCCGCCTCCTGACCGCGATGCTGTAGTGCGTAGAGTCCGTAGTACGTGAGCTTGGCCACATCCTCGCCCGGCGCCCAGACTCCGAAGACTCCGCATTCCTCGCGGGGTTCGTTCTCGTCCTGGTCGGGGGTGGTGGCGTCGGGGGGCAGTGTCACCGTTTGCTCCCTGTTCGGCGGGCGGGGGGCGAGACCCATAGTACGGGTATTCACATAACAACCCACCGCTGGGATAACGCTGTTGGCGAGCCGTTTGCTGTTAGCTTTCGAACGTGACGACGACTGAGACCTCGGAACCCCGTCCACCGCGCCGCCTGACACCGCTCAAGTGGGCGTTTCCGATCGTGGTCGTCACGCTGCTGGCCTCGCTGCTCGGCGTCATGTACCTGGACTATGTCGTCGATCCGGAGAAGAACCTGCATGATTTCCCGATCGCGCTGGTGAATCAGGATGTGGGCGACGACATAACGGGCGCCGACGGGACCGTCAAGCATGTCAACTTCGGCGATCAGGTCGCGGACGGCTTGAAGCAGGCCGTACCGGCCGACAAGATCGACCTGCGCGAGCTCGGCATCAACGAGGCGCAGCTGCAGATGCAGAACGCACAGGTGTACGGCACCATCATCATCCCGAGCGACTTCTCCAAGCGGCTCGGCATTCTCGGCGTGGGCAGTGTGGTGCCCGGCGAGATCTCGCAGCCGGTGCTGACACTGCAAACCAATCCGCGCACGGGCGCCTTCGCGACGGCGATCGTGCAGAAGTTCGGTGAGGAAGCGCTCACCCAGGTGGACAAGCAGGTCGGACAGCAACTGACCGCGCAGGTGAACCAGCAGCTCACACCGCCGCCGGGCGGGCCGCCCGCACCGGAGTTGAGCGCGGCCACCCGGATCGCGCTGGCCAACCCGCTGAACCTGGTGGTCGAGCAGTTCTGGCCGCTGCCGGGTGGTTCCGGCGAGGGTCTGACGGCGTTCTTCTACAGCCTGCTGCTTCTGCTTGTCGGCATGGTGGGCGCGATGATCATTCACCAGCTGATCGATTCGGCCCTGGGCTTCCTGCCCACCGAGTGGGGGCCGTGGTATCTGCATTTCCCGCGCACCCCGATCTCGCGCGTGAAGACACTGCTGATCAAGTGGGCGGCGGTGGTGGTGATGGCGATCCTGGTGTCCGGTGCGCTCATGGGCATCGGCAGATGGCTGGGCATGCCCTTCTCGAAACCGTTGGCCCTGTTCCTCTACGGCGCGTTCGTCATCATCGCGGTGGGCGTCACCTGCACCTCGATCCTGGCGGCCGTGGGCACGGCGGGCCTGATCATCAACCTGATCATCTTCATCATCCTGGGCCTGCCGTCCTCGGGCGGCACGGTCCCGATCGAGGCCACCCCCAAGTACTTCGGCTGGCTCGCCAATTTCGAACCCATGCACCAGGTCTTCCTGGGCACCCGAGCCATCCTCTACTTCGACGGCAGCGGTCAGGCCGGCCTGACCCGAGGCTTCTGGATGGCAGCCCTCGGCCTGACCATCGGCGTCGTCTTCGGCCTGCTCATCACGTCCTTCTACGATCGAAAAGGCTTGGAGCGCAAGCCCGTCAACGACCGCGGGGAGCCCGCCGTCCAACCCTGACCCACCCGATGTCCCGGCGCAGGCGGCCCCAGGTCACCTGCGCCGCTTCATATCTGGGCGATCGGCAGCCATCGCGCGACCTCGCCGGCCCGCGAACCCGAAGCCGTCAGCACCCCTGCCTCCAGCGCGGCGTCGAACGCCAGCAGCCCCGTCGCGAGCAGCAACCACGTCCGAGCATCGGTCTCCACCACATTCGGCGGCGTCCCCCGCGTATGCCGAGGCCCCTCGATGCACTGCACCGCCACGAACGGCGGCACCCGCACCTCGACCGACCCACCCGGCGCATCCCCGGCCAGTGTCCGCGCGGTCGCCCGCACCGCAGCCGCCACCACGGCCCGCTCCGGCTTCTCCACCGACTCGTCCCGCAGCCACTCCCCCACGGCCGCCACCGCGGCCCGCAATTCCCCCGGATCCACCTTCGCCTGTCGTGCCACGTCAGCGAGGCTACCGCCGCGCACCGACGCCGATATGCGATGCCCGGCGGTTATGGTGCGGGGAGCGAGGTTACGGGGAGGGGCCGTGGTGAGCATGGCATGGTTTCGCGACGCGGTCACGATGCGTCGAATCTCGGCGTTCGCCCGAAGCCGGACGGGCTACCGGCTCGTGGTGACGGCCGCGTGGCTCGCCGTGATGATGCTGTGCGCCAGAGCGTATTCGAGCGTGTACCACCAGGATCCGGACAAGCATCCGGAGGGCTGGTTCGATTTCCCGATGGGCGGCAACCCGCTGGTATCTCCCGAGGGCCGGTTCTTCCTCACCCCGCTGTTCGGCACGGTGGCCTGCCTGGCGCTGCTGGTCGCGCGCCCGCTGCCTCGATCACTGTGGGCCGTCGCCGTTCCGGCCGGTGCGGTGCTCACCGCCGCGACCTGGTTCATCAGCCACCACCACTGGTGCTGCCGCAGCGTGGACACGATCGTGCGTGGCTACCCCTACCCCTTCTCCGTCCGCAATTACCGGACAGGCGACTGGGATCGCACCCACCTGGAATGGATCGGCCTCCTCACCGACGTGGTCGTCAACGCCCTCGCGTTTCTCCTTGCCGCACTGGTGATTCGAGCAGCCACCGACCTGCACCGAAGCATTCCGCGCTGACCCCGCCGCTGTGGGCGATATCGCCGGGTGGAGCTACCGGTTGCGGAAGCGCCAGCCGCGCCACGAGGCGCCCATGCGGACCGTGCGGATGTGTTCGATGCGCCGGGCGACGGCGGGGGCCAGTGCGCCTCCTGCGTTCAGCGCCAGATGCGCCAGGGCGGGAGCGGTAGCGCTGCCGGTGCGGCAGCGGAGTTCGTCGAAGGCGAGGCCGGCGAGGGCGGTGACCGCGACGGTGGCCGGGACCGGATCGCCGACGGAGCGCGCCGGTTGAATGTGGGCGAATCCGAAAACCAGTGCGCCCAGCCACTTTCCGTGGTCGCCGAAGGTGTCGTCCAGGATCGGGTTCAGGGTGGCGCGGTAGACGAGTTCCTCGCTGTAGACGGTGCCGCCGGGGATGTGGGTGCTCGCCCATTCGGCGTGGGACACCTCGGGGCTGCGGTCCAACTCTGCCAGGTGTCGCCGGACGGATGGAATGGACAGGGCCACACCGTATCCGGTGAGGATGAGTGCGGCGGCGCTGCCACCGGTCCGGAGACCGCGCGTGGACAGCCAGTTCGGTGTGCCGTGGAAGACCGTCGCGTAGATCGTGGCCGCGGTGGCGTTGGCGGCGCTGCGGCCGCGGATACGCAGGCCGAGGGCGGGCAGGGCGTAGTTTGCCCAGGCCAGTGGAAGTGCCGCTGCCGCAGTCGCTTTCGCCAGTTTCAGCGGGGTCGGCATCGGTTACTTGACCACGCGTTCGAAATCCTCGGCCAATTCGATCTGGACGCGGATCTTTTCGCGGAGTTCGGGGGTCCAGTCCTCGGGTGGGGCGATGGCGGCCCAGCCGTCGAGGACGAGGGAGCCGTAGCGGTGGCCGTGGCCGTCGGAGACGCCCTGGGCGTTGGTGAGGTCGGCCGCGACCTGCCAGAAGGTGACGAAGGGCCACCAGCGCATCTGGCTGGAGACGTCGGAGCCGCGCGGTTCGGAGAGCCAATCCGGTTGGGAGGACAGGAGATCAGGGGACCACCAGACGATGGGGTCCGACGGGTGCATGAGGTAGACGATGCGGGGATAGCGCCAGTCCGGGGACGGCTTCTCCAGGTCGGCGGCCTGGGCGGCGAAGCGGACCACCAGACCGTCGGCGTAGATGGGGTCCACCTCGCGGGTGCCGGGGTCGCGGCGGGAGACGAACTGCTCCCAGAGCCGGTTGGAGTTGGGCGGGCCGACCCAGAGCGCGCCGTTCACCTTGGAACGCAGATCCGCGAGGCCGGTGAAGGCGGATTCGGAGCCCTGGGAGCCCAGGCTCTCGCCGTAGACCAGCAGTTTGGGGCGGGCGTTCTCGGGTCGCGAGGACCAGCGCTCGTACACCGCGTCGAACATCTTCTTGCCCGCGACCGCCACCTTCTGGCGGTCGGCGAGGAAGGACAGCACGCTGGGCAGATACGAGTACTGGGAGGCCAGGATGGCGGTGTCGCCGCCGTACATGTACTCGAGCGCGGCCGCGCTCATGGAGTTCACCCAGCCGGTGCCGGTGGTGGTGACGATGACCAGCACCTTGCGGTCGAAGGCCCCGGTGCGCTCGAGTTCGGCGACGGCCAGCTGCTCCTGGGTCATCTCGCGCCCACCGGATTCGAGCCCCACGTACACCCGGATCGGTTCGCGCGCGGGCTTTCCGGTGAGCGCGGAGATCAACAGCGGGTCCGGCCCATGCGCGACGAACCAGCGGCCCTCGAATCCGAGGGTCTCCCATTTGGCCAGCGACTGCGGGCTGCCGGAGCGTTCGGGCAGGGTCGGCTGCCGCGCGAAATCGCTCTTGGTGTCGTTGCGGACGCTGAACGCCGAGTTGGCGACCGAGAAGAAGGCACTCGTGGCCACGCCGTTGAACAGGGTGACGATGAGAATGGTGAGCAGCAGCGCCCCCGTGGCGGGCGCGAGCGTGGGCGGCACCTTCACCCACCGGCTGAGCTGACGGGCGATGAACCGCACCAGTTCCCGCAGCGTGCGATACACGGCCACCACGATGACGCCGACCAGCAGGCTCAGTCCGCCGGTGCGCAGGTAGGCGGCGCGGCTGGTGCCCTCCATACCCATGAGGCTGTAGATCTCGCGCTGCCAGTCGGCGGACATGACCAGCATGTAGGCGGCGAACAGAATGCAGGACAGCACGATCGCGATCTTCACGAGATCGCGCACCAGCACCGGCGGGGTGCCGATCATGGTCAGCTGCGGCCGGATCCACTTGTAGAACAGCCACTGCAGAATGCAGCCGACCCCGTACCCGAGCGCGGCATTGATGCCGGAGATCAACCCCTGGAACAGCCAGTCGCGCGGCACCAGCGACGGCGTCACCGACCAGGCGAAGAAGATGGTGGCCACGACCAGGCCGGTGTGGTTGAGGTCGATGATCTCCTCGGCCCGCCGGATGACGGCCCCGACCCGCTTGCCTTTGCCGTGCTTGAAATACACGGCTCCGCGAGCGCGCAGCCGCGTCAGGACGCGGGCGGTGTCAAGCACCGGTCCAGTATGGCGGCCCCGCGCCCGAAACCGTGGACCTCGGTATGTGAGAGCCGCTACGACTCCGGCGTGTCGGTTACGACATCTACGCACGGCACTCGAGTAGTCATACCCGGTCGCGGAGCGGCGCTGATCGACAGACTTCTGACCCATGAGCACTTCGGGCGCAACCACCAAGAGCACCAACGCATTTCTGGCCCAAGCGGCAATCGCCTTCGGAATCTCCTTCTCCGCCACCATCATCGGCATCATCTACCTGCCACTGGATATCTGGCAGCGTGGTTTTCTGCTCATGACCGGCCTGTTCCTGGTCAGCAGCACCTTCACCCTCGCGAAAGTAGTTCGCGATCAACACGAGTCGAGCAAGGTGAACAGCCGCATCGACGAGGCCCGCATGGAAAAGCTCATGGCCGACCACGACCCCTTCAAGATGCCGGGCTGACCACCCGGCCCACACCACCCCGCCAGGTCCGGTACGAGGGGTACGGACCTGGCGGGGTGAACCCTGTTCGGGGGCGGTTCGGTTTCACCCAGCGCACCGATCCGCACCGATGTCGTCGACCCACCGGCGGATCGCCGGATCGGTGAGGTGGCGATGGTGGGCGTGGGCGGACAGGGAATCCGCCGCTGCGCCGACGCCGATGACAGTGAGCCCCGCGGCGCGGGCGGCGGCGACCCCGATGGCGCTGTCCTCGAACGCCACCGCCGCAACCGGCAGCGCGCCGAGCCGCGCGCAGGCTGTGCGATAGAGGTCGGGGGCGGGTTTCGGGGCCGCCACCTCGTCACCGGCCAGGGTGAGGTGCGCGAGGCCCGCCAGCCGGGTGTGCGCGAGTGTGGCGTCGAGCAGCGCCCTGGGTGAATTGCTGGCTATCGCGACCGGGCGGACCGCCGCGGCGGCGGTGACGAGTTCGACCGCGCCGGTGAGCGCGGTCGCGGTGCGCGGCACGGCCTCGATCAGCGCGGCCAGGAGTTCGTCACCGATGTCCGGTGCCGAGGTGTCCAGCGCGTCCGCGATCAGTGTTTGCAGCGCGGTCAATCCCAGTCCGCTGGTCGCCGCCGCGGCGAGGGCGTCGGGACAGCGGCGTCCGCGCCGCTCGAAGATCTGGTCGACGGCCCCGCGGACGCAATCGTGGGTATCGGCAAGGGTTCCGTCGCAGTCGAACACGATGGCGGCCGGGCGGGCGGGGATCACTCGGGCAGTCCGTCGCGCCAGTACAGCTCCACCGGATTGAAGCCCGGCGGATCGGGGAGCCGTGGCGCGATACGGTGGAATCCGGCTTGCTTCATGGTGTTTCGAACGATGTCGCCGTCGATGTACTTGTCGTGGACTTCCAGCACCACCCGGTCGACCTGTCGCATCCACGGCTGCGGCGCGGCGAAGATATCGACCTCGCTGCCCTCCACATCGACCTTCAGCAGGTCGACGTGGGTGATGCCGTGCCGCTCCAACAGCTCACCGACGGTGCGCGCGGTCACCTTTCGGGGCGGGAGCTCCAACTGATTCTCCAACCGCCAGGGCCGCTGCCGTCGCAATTCGAACACCTCCGGGACCGCGGTGCACGTGTCCCAGAATTCACTGACGGCGAATTCGAGCTCGCCCTCGCGGCCCCCGACCGCACAGTCCTCCACGATCCAGTCCAGCCCTGACAGCTCCCG
Source organism: Nocardia acididurans (assembly GCF_016741815.1). GTDB lineage: Bacteria > Actinomycetota > Actinomycetes > Mycobacteriales > Mycobacteriaceae > Nocardia > Nocardia acididurans. The sequence continues at coordinate 297,006 of NZ_JAERRJ010000009.1, read as the reverse complement.
ATTACGTTGCAGCACGGCGCGACTCTCGTCGATCGGCTCCACGGTCAGCAGCCGTCGCGGCCGATAGCGAGCGGTCAGATAGGCTGCGGCCTGACCGGTGTTGCCGCCCAGGTCGACAATGGTGTCCAGGCTGTCGATCCGGGTTCGCAGCGCGTACACGCGGTCCAGCTCATAGAACCGCCGCAGAAAGATCTGCCACAGAATGAGCAGGTCACTCTGGTTGCGGCGCACCATGATCGGCGCGCTCCCACCCGGAACAGCGAACTCCAGCCGAATCAGCGCGTCGTCCGACAACGGCCGCCCAGCCGCACCCAGAAATCGCCTCGCCATCCAGTACGGAGCCCGCACCCGACTCCACCCACGCCCCGCCCGTACCGCCCCGGCCATATCCCCCACCGCGGACAGCCCCTCACGCAAAACAACTCTCCCCGTCCCGACCCCGAACGCCCGATCCGCATCCGACCGCAGGTAAGCAAGCCCCACAACGCCTCCTCGATGCTTCCGTGAACCACCGACCGGCAACAATAGCAACCTTTCAGCAATCAGCCATTGTTCCGGTCAATCGTCGAGATGGGTCATCCAAGGAGCAGCCGCCGAACAAATCCCGCCTCGACCAGGGATGTGAACGCGGCCCGAACGTCGGAAGGCACGGCTTGCTCTACGGCCCATCCCTTTTCGGGATAGACCCAAATCCGCTGAGTGTCGCCGACAAGCATGTTGATGACACGATCGACATCGCCGATTCTCGCCACATAGTCATCGAGTTCCAGCGGGAGAGATCCGCAGACCACTTCCACTTCGGGCCATCGCTTCCGGCAGATGGCATAGCTGCGGCGCTGCTGATAGGGCCGGGAAATCAGCATCACCGACTTGATCGAGTCCAAGTAGCCCCGCTCGCCGAGCAGAGCACGAGTGAGTTCGATGTTGTCCCCCGTATTCGTCGCTTCGGGCTCGACCAGGATCGCCTCCGCCGGCACTCCCAGCTCGATGGCCCGCTCACGGAAGTGCACCGCCTCGCCGCGCGGGAATCGGCCCACGGTCGTCGGTGCGTTCGCGCCCGTGAACACGATCAACGGGAAGGCACCCGCCCGATAGAGATCCGCAGCGTAGGTCGCGACGCCGATGTCGTGGCCACCGAGTCCAATTCCGACATCGACGGGGCGTGGCTCCTGATGCATCTGGTTGTAGTCCCAGAGGCATTCCACAGCTGTGCGGTATTCCGCAGGCACGGTCGCCATGGGCATCGGCTGCTCCTCTACTCGGGCAGTGTGAAGTCGTACGTCCATGAGAAGCGAGATGCCGCATGCACCCCGCGGGCGAACTCGATCAGGACATCATTCGAGGTATAGGTACGGCGCGTGAGGATCATGACAGGCTCACCGGCGGGCAGTTCCAAGCCATCCGCCTCATCGGGAGTGGGCATCCGCGCGAAGATCGTTTCCGACATGTGGTCGGGTTCGTAGCCCTGCAACGTGAGCACTTCAAAGCCGCCGCCCCGACCTGCAGGGCCCGGCGTTGGGTCCACCAGCGGTGTGCCCTCGACAATCTTTGGAAGGTAGTAGCTCGTGAGCGTATGCGTTGGCCGTCCAGCGTCCCGTACGGTGCGCGCTCGCTCGTATATCGGCGAATTCGGCTCCAGCCCATAGGCTTCCGCCACTTCTGCGTCTGCCTCAACCAAGGCAACGGTCTGTGTTTGGTCGCTTCGCTGCCACGGTCGGTCGGATGCCTCGCGGTCGGCGATGAATGCGACCGTATCGCCGTACTTCCACTTCTTCTTCGAGTACCGTTCCACGCCCATCCGACGCATGGGCGGCCGTTCCCGAACGACGGTCCCGCGCCGACGAATCGCGGTGACAAGCCCCTCCGCTTCCAGCAAGTTCACTGCCTTGCGGATCGTTTTGATGTTCACGCCGTAACGACTGGCCAACTCCTCCTGCCTGGGAAGCGTCGCTCCGGGCAGGGACTCGCCTCGATTGATGGCTTCGCGCAGGTGGGCCGCTACTTCTCGGTATCCGCTCATGTCGCTTGGGTGCCCTCTCTTCACCATGCCGCATGCAGTCCTAATTAAGAGTAGCCATATTTCCAGAGTTGAGAGATACAGCCAAATAGAACCAGCTCTATTGCCATGCGCAGCCGAGAGGTGCTCCAATAGAGCTGCCCTTAATGAGCCGGAGGACACTCGATATGAAAACCATCGCGGCAGTCGCACTTCTCGCTCTAATGCTCATCCTGGCGGCCTCAACATCCATCCGCGCGGAGAGAACTACGCGCCGATCCGGTCGGCTGACCGTCGCCGCCATTCAGGCGCGACTCGCGGCTGAGTCGCCGAGGCCGTCCATACCGATGAGCCGGGGGTGGTGATCATGTTCGATCGGCCCAGCGCGGTCGGTTTCCTCCGCAGTGATATCTCCGGATGTCAGCAATCCTGGGAGGAGAACCATATCCGCAGCACCGCAGCGAAATTCGGCTACGACCTGCGGAAGACGATCGTTTTCGGCGCGGGAACCGATAGGCCCGTGCACCGGTTGCGGGTGTCGATCACACGGCTGAAGGTCGATGCTGTCATCGTTCCGAGCCTTGCTCACCTCGGAGGCACCGTGCCCACGGAGGTAGGGAGCGTGGCCGCCGTGATCACGGTATGGCCCGAGGAAATCCATCACCGCACCGTTGCGGCGCAAGCCGTTTGCGAGAGGAACGGACAGTGATCGAACCACGGCCACTCGCCCCCGAACTGGTTCGGCTGCTCAACTCCGCGAACCGGATAGCCGAGCACGGCGGCACGACCGAGACCGGAATCGAGCATCTGCTGCTGGCGATGCTGTTGAATGCCGACGAGCTGCCCGTGGACGAACTGCGCAAGCACAACCTCGAACTCGGCCAGGTGTTCACGAGAATCGCCGAGCACGCCGCGCGGCGCTGAGACGTAGGCGAATTCCGCTGCTGAAACGGCTTCGCCCGCCGAGCCCGATTCTGGGGCGCGGCGGGCGAAGGGGTCGGCTATCTCAGTGGTCGCCGCCGAAGAGGGCGGGGAGGGTGCTCTCGTGGGCGGTGCGCAGTTCTTCCAGGGTGATGGAGAACTGGCCCTGTACCTCGAGGGAGTCCGAGCCCTGATCGACGACGCCGATGCGGGTCCACGGCATGGAGCGGGCGTCGAGCATCTGGGTGAAGCGGATTTCCTCCGAGCGCGGTACGGCCACCAGGACGCGGCCCGCGGATTCGGAGAAGAGGGTGACGAACGGGTCCGCGCCTTCGGGAAGCAGGACGCGGCAACCGGTTTCGCCGGCCAGTGCGGCTTCGACGACGGTCTGGATGAGGCCGCCCTCGGAGAGGTCGTGGGCGGCGGAGATCATGCCGTCCTTGGAGCCGATGGCGAGGATTTCCGCGAGGGCCTGTTCGCGGGCGAAGTCGACCTTGGGCGGCAGGCCGCCGAGGTGGTCGTGCTCGACCTGCGCCCAGATGGAGCCGTCGAGTTCGTCGTGGGTTTCGCCGAGCAGGATCAGGGTTTCGCCGGGCTCCAGGCCGAGACCGGTGGGGATGCGGCGGTGCACGTCGTCGATGACGCCGAGCACGCCCACCACCGGGGTCGGGAGGATGGCGGTCTGGCCGGTCTGGTTGTAGAAGGAGACGTTGCCGCCGGTGACCGGAATGCCCAGGGCCACACAGCCGTCCGCGAGACCGCGCACGGCCTGCTGGAACTGCCACATGACGCCCGGATCCTCCGGCGAACCGAAGTTGAGGCAGTTGGTGACGGCCTTCGGGGTCGCACCGGTGGTGGCGACATTGCGGAAGGCTTCGGCCAGCGCCAGCTGCGCACCGGTGTACGGGTCGAGCTTGGTGTAGCGGCCCGAGGCGTCGGTGGCGAGCGCGATGCCGCGCCCGGTCTCCTCGTCGATGCGGATGACACCGGCGTCGGCGTGCTCGGCGAGCACGGTGTTGCCGCGCACGTAGCGGTCGTACTGCTCGGTGATCCACTTCTTGGAGCACAGCTGCGGGCTGGAGATCATCTTCAGCAGGGTGGCGCGCAGTTCGTCGGCGGTCTGCGGACGGTTCAGGCGCGCAGCGGAATCCGCGTTCAGCGCGTCCTGATCGGCGGGCCGCTCGACCGGGCGCTCGTACACCGGGCCCTGGTGGGCGACGGTGCGCGGCGGCACGTCGACGACGGTTTCGCCGTGCCAGGTGATGACGAGGTGCTCGCCGTCGGTGACCTCACCGATGACGGTGGCGGTGGTGTCCCACTTCTTGCAGACGGCCATGAAGGCGTCCACGTTCTCGGGGGTGACGACCGCGCACATGCGCTCCTGCGACTCGCTCGAAAGGATTTCGGCGGGAGTCATATTGGCGGCGCGCAGCGGCACCTGGTCGAGGTCGATGTGCATGCCGCCGTCACCGGCAGCGGCCAATTCCGAAGTGGCGCAGGACAGGCCGGCGCCGCCGAGGTCCTGGATGCCGACCACGAGTCCGGCGTGGTAGAGCTCGAGACAGCACTCGATGAGCACCTTCTCGGTGAACGGGTCGCCGACCTGGACGCTGGGCAGCTTCTTGCGGCCCGCGGCGGTCTCGTCGCCGGAGAAGGTGTCCGAGGCGAGGACGGAGACGCCGCCGATGCCGTCGAGACCGGTGCGCGCACCAAACAGAATGATCTTGTTGCCCTTGCCCGAAGCGAAGGCCAGGTGCAGGTCCTCGACCCGCATGACGCCCGCGCACAGCGCGTTGACGAGCGGGTTGCCCTGGTAGGAGGCGTCGAATACGGTCTCGCCGCCGACATTCGGCAGGCCGAGCGAGTTGCCGTAGCCGCCGACGCCGCGCACCACGCCGTCGACCACGCGCCGGGTGTCCGGGTGGTCGGCCGCGCCGAAGCGCAGCTGGTCCATGACGGCGATCGGGCGCGCGCCCATGGCCATGATGTCGCGGACGATGCCGCCGACGCCGGTGGCCGCACCCTGATAGGGCTCGACGTAGGACGGGTGGTTGTGCGATTCCACCTTGAAGGTGACCGCCCAGCCGTCGCCGATGTCCACCACGCCCGCGTTCTCGCCGATACCGGCGAGCATCGACTTCTTCATCTCGTCGGTGGTGGTCTCACCGAAGTAGCGCAGGTGCACCTTCGAGGACTTGTACGAGCAGTGCTCGGACCACATCACCGAGTACATGGCGAGCTCGGCGTCGGTGGGCCGGCGGCCGAGGATCTCCTTGATCCGGGCGTACTCGTCGTCCTTGAGGCCGAGTTCCTTGTAGGGCTGTGCCGTGTCCGGGGTGGCCGTGGCGTTGCTGACGGTATCGACGTGGCTGGTCACGGGAATACCAGAGTCCTTTCGGCCGGGCAGGTCAGGACCGAGAACCGGCATGGCTGGATATCGGCGAGATACGAGGGTGAGTCTAGTTGCCTGCGTAATCGCTACTTCGGCCTACCCGCGACTGTGTGCTCGAGCACATCGATGCGATAGGCGACAACTGATTTCGCGAGGTCCGGGTAACTCACCGGGTACGACCACAATGGATTCGGCACCCAACCGGCGGCACGCGTGCACAAGTGTCGGCGGCACCCGGCCGCGCGCAGAAGGTTCGGGGAGGCGGTACAGCTACTCTGTGCGATGTGAGCGATCGATCCGGGCTTGCGGATCCGGCGGAGAAGCCCGCGACCGCATCAGAAGGTTTTGCAGGTTTGACGCGTAGGCAGCTCGAATTGCTGGCGATCGCGATCGGCCTGTTCGCGGTATCCGCGATAGTCAGTTATCTGGCCAGGTTCTGGTACGGCTACATCGATCTACAGGTGTACCGCAACGGCGCGCGGGCGTGGCTGGACAGCAAGGACCTGTACGGGCCCATGCCGCAGGTGATGGGGATCGGGCTGCCGTTCACCTATCCCCCGCTGGCCGCGCTGTTCTTCGCGCCACTGGCGCTGATGCCGCTGGCGGTCGCCGAATGGGTGGTGCTGGCGACTTCGGTGCTGTCCCTGGGCATCACGCTGTGGGTGGTGCTGGATCGGCTGCGGCCCAGCATGGATCGGCCCACCCGGCTCGCGCTGGTGATCGGCTCGGTCGCGATCTTCCAATTGCTGGAGCCGCTGCGGCAGACCTTCAACTTCGGTCAGATCAACCTGGTGCTGATGGCCGCCATCACCCTGGATTGCCTGGTGCGCAAGCCATTCTGGCCGCGCGGCATGCTGATCGGCATCGCGGTGTCGGTGAAGCTGACGCCCGCCGGATACCTGCTCTACTTCGTGCTGCGCCGGGATTGGCGCGGCGCGGCCACGCTGATCGGCGCGACCATCGGCGCGGTGGCGGTGGGATGGGCGGTCTTCCCGAAGGATTCGCCGAAGTACTGGTTCGACACGTTGCTGGACACCGGCCGCATCGGCCCGCCCTTCTACGCCGGCAATCAGTCCCTGAAGGGTTTCGCCTTCCGCCTCGGCGTCTCCGATTCGGCCGCCACCCTGATCTGGCTGGGTCTGTCCGCAGTGGCGGTCGCGCTGGCGGCGATCTGGATGAAACGCCTGTTCTCGATCGGCGCGGACGCCGCCGCGCTGATGGTGAATGCCGCTACGGTGCTGCTGATTTCGCCAGTCTCGTGGTCGCACCACTGGGTCTGGATCGCCCCCGCGCTCATCGTGGCCGCCGACGCCATCGCGAACGGCCGCCGCAGCCGCTGGTTCACCGGCGCGGTCGGCTTCGCCTTCGTCATGTTCGCCGTCGGCCCGCAGTGGGTCCTCCCCCACGACAAGGACCGCGAACTCGACTGGTCCTGGTGGGAACAGATCCTCGGCAGCAGCTACGTCCTGTTCACCATGGCGATCTTCGTGGTGGCAGCGCTCACCTATCACCCGCAGCCCTCGAAGCCCGCGCAGCAACCGGCCTGACCTGCCACCCGGCCTGGCCATACCGCTGTGGTCGCCCTCGTCATACCACGGTGGCCGCCCTCGTCATCTCGGCATGCTTTTGGCCGGGATCCACTGCGGCGGATGTGGATTCCAGCCAAAAGCACGCTGGAATGACGAGGGGCGCGTTGCCGCGATGCGCGGTCTAGCGCGGCGGCTCCGGGGTGAGGAAGGCGGCGAGTGCCGCGGCGTAGGCGGGAATATCGGCCGCGCCCATCATTTCCCGGGCCGAGTGCATGGCCAGCTGGGCTGCGCCCACGTCGACGGTGGGCATGCCGGTGCGGGCCGCTGTCATGGGACCGATGGTGGAGCCGCAGGGGAGGTCGGCGCGGTGGACGTAGCGCTGCAGCGGGACGTCGGCCTGGGAGCAGGCGAGCGCGAAGGCTCCGGCCCCGGCCGCGTCGGTGGCGTAGCGCAGGTTCTGGTTGACCTTCAGCACCGGTCCGCCATTGACCTCGATACGGTGCGCGGGCTCGTGCCGGTCGGGGTAGTTGGGGTGGGTGGCATGCGCCATATCGCCTGAGGCACAGACGGATCCGGCCAGGGCGGCGAGGTATTCGGCGCGGCCGCCGCCGCGGGTGAGGACGATGCGCTCCAGAACCGTGGGCAGTAAACCGGATTGGGCTCCCCGGTCGGATTGGCTGCCGACCTCCTCGTGGTCGAACATGGCGAGCACCGGCACCGCCGCACCGGGTTCGGCGACGGCGGCGAGGAAGGCGCGCAGGCCCGCGTAGCAGGTCCCTTGATTGTCGAGGCGCGGCGCGGACACCAGATCCAGGTCGCGGCCGATGAGCTTGGACGGCACCAGGTCGTGGGTCATGAGTTCCCAGCCGAGCACGGCGGCCGGTTCGATGCCGGAGCGTTCGGCGATGAAGGCCATGAACGAGCGCGGTTCCCCGCCGATCCCCCACACGGCGTTGACGTGCCGCTGCGGATCCAGTTTCACCCCGCCCCGGTCCTCGGACAGGTGGATGGCCAGCTGCGGCACCCGCAGGATCGGTTCGTCGATGCGAATCAGCCGCTCCCGCACCACATTTCCGTCGCGCACCGACAGCCGCCCGGAGATGCCGAGGTCGCGGTCGAGCCAGGAGTTGAGCCAGGCCCCGCCGTAGGGTTCGAGCCCGACCATCTGCCAGCCCGCCACGGCCAGGTCCGGATGCTGTTTCACGCGCAGGTTGGGGCTGTCCGTGTGCGCGCCGACCACCCGGAACGGGGTGGCCTGTCCGGTGCGGAATCCGGTGGGCGCGCCGGGGCCGCCGTCGGCCCAGGCGACCAGGGATCCGCTGCGCACCACGTAATAGCGTCCGGCGCTGTTGGAGGGCCAGGGCGCGGATTCGGAGAGCCGGGTGAATCCGTGGTCGTCGAGTTCGGCCGCCACCGTGCGGCACACATGGAACGGCGACGGGGAGGCATCGATGAATTCACACAGTCCGGCGGCAGTAGCGGTGGTCTCGGCAACTGGCATGACCAGATCCTAAGCATGTCCGGTTCAGTTTCCGTCGCGCGGTGGCACCTGGGCCGCGCGGGCGTGGCGCGGTAAACGGGTTCCGCTGGTAATTAAAGGATTTCGAGGGAAGTCACCGGAAATGGGATTTCGATCCCCGAACTCCGAAGGTGTCGCGGGCATACAATCAGTTCACGTTCCTGTACCCGGGTTCGTGCCCGGCGGGAGGGGTGAATACCGTGCGGCAGTCCGGGGAGCTGGGTGACTCGTTCGATATCCTGCACATCGCGCCCACGCGGGGCCATGCCGCGATGTACGGGCCGTCCTGTGAAGCGCTGGCGCGCCTGGCGGTCGGCGAAATCAATTCCTCCGACGGAATTCTCGGCCGCGAAGCCTGTCTGACCGTGCTGGACGGCGGCGGCGACCCGATACTGCTGGGCCGGGAGGTGTCGGCGCTGGTGTCGACCGGCCTGGTGCGCGCGGTCACCGGCAATCCGCCCAGCCCCGATCGGCTGGCCGTGATGCGCGCGGTCGCGGGCCGCACCCCGTGCCTGTTCGGCTACGGACACGACGGGCTGGCCCCGTATCAGCCGGGCACCTTCATGATCGCCGAGCATCCGGGCGCGCTCACCTATCACGTGGTGCGCTGGCTGTATCGCGAATACGGCCTGCACCGTTGGGTTCTGGTGGTCAGCGACTACGAGTGGGCCTGGCGGTTCGCGGCGATCCTGCGGCGGCTGCTGGCTCCGCCGCATGTGGTGTTCGCCGAATACTCGATCCCGATGGGCAGCCGGGATTTCGAGCCGGTGCTCACCGATCGGTTGCTGGATCTGGCCGACGGCCTGCTGATCGTCATGACCAGTGCCGACGCCATTCGATTCAATCGCGCGTTCGCGGCGACCGGCCGGGCCGAACGTCAGGTGCGGGTGGGTCCGGCCTTCGACGAGGATGTGCTGCTGGCCAGCGGCCCGGATGCCAACCGGAATGTGTTCGTGGCGTCGAGTTCGCTGCCGGATCGGGCGGACAGCCGGGCGCTGCGCGACCGCTACGGGCAGTGGTATCGCGAGATTCCGCCCGCGGTGGGCCGTTTCGCGTACGGGTCGTATCTGTCGGTGCACGCGCTGGCGGCGCTGGTGGAGGCGGTGGGCTCGCCCGCGGTGCCGCGGATTCACAGTGCGCTGCACGCGCGCTCGGTATTCGAGGGCGTGCCCGGCGAATTCCGGTTCTGGGACGATCAGATCCTGCGGCCGGTGCGCATCGCGCGCGCCGACGGGGTCGACCTCACGGTGCTGACCGGGTGACCTGTTCGAGAAGTCGCAGCAGTTCGGCGTAGTCGCCGCCGCCGAGGGTGCGGCGCAGTTCGGCTTCGGCGCGCATCTCTTCGGCGCGTACCTCTTCGACGAGTTCGACGCCGCGGCGGCTCAATCCGATGAGGATGCGGCGGCGGTCGTCGGCGGCGGCGACGCGGAAGATGAGTCCACGTTCGGCCAGGTGGTCGGCGTGCCGGGTGGCGGAGGAGGGCGGCAGTTGCGCGCGGTGCGCCAATTCGCTCATGGTGATGCCGATGTCACTGGAGAGGTTGGTGAGCATGCACCACTGGTCGGGTGTCAGGCGTCTGGCACACAAAGCGGCGTCGAGGTGACGAAGCCAACTGCGCTCCGCGGCCCTCAGTGCACCATGCAGGGTGGAAATTCCACCTAGAATTGTCGCCATAATTCCCGCCCGTCCAAATTCCATCGAACGAGGGGAAGGGTATCCGATGACCCCGTTCGGCGGGAATCCCGAGAACTGTATCGAGATCCTCAACATAGTGCCGCAGCAGGGGCCGGGCGGTATCTTCGCGCCCTCGTGCGAGGCGGCCATTTCTCTGGCCGTTCGAGAAATCAACGGCGGCACAGGAATTCTCGGCCGGGAATTACGGGTGACGCACATCGACGGCGGCCGGGATCCGGCGGAAGTGGCACGGGAAGTGTCGGCGCTGCTGGCGACCGGGATGGTGCACGCGATCACCGGCTGGCACACCTCGGCGGTGCGCAGTGCGGTGACGGCGGCCATCGCGGGGCGGGTGCCGTACCTGTTCGCCACCGATCACGAGGGCGTGGAACAGTCTCCACCTGGTCTTTTCCTGATCGGCTCGAATCCGGGGCGGCAGATTCTGCCCGCGCTGCGCTGGCTGAAACGGGAGCTGGGCGCGCGCCGCTGGGCCATCATCGGCAACGACTACGTGTGGCCGCGCCGGACCGCCGACGCCGTGCGCGACGAGCTCGGGCATCGCGGGGCCGCGGATCTGGAACGGTTCCTGCCCCTGGAGCAGTTCGTGCCCATGGGCACCCAGGATTTCGAGGGCTTCCTGTCCGATCCCCGGCTGGATCTGGTGGACGGGGTGATCGTGCTGCTGGTCGGCGCGGATGTGGCCCGCTTCAACAAGCAGTTCGCCAAGATCGGCCGCGACGAACGGCAACTGCGGGTGAGCCCGGCCGTGGACGAGAACGTCCTGCTGGCCGCGGGCCGCAAGGCGAACCGGAATCTCTACGTGCCGTCGAGCTTCTTCGTCAACGGAGCCGAAGGCAAGGACCGCCTGGAGCGCTACCGGCGACTGCACGGCGAGTTCGCCCCCGCCCTCACCAACTTCAGCAATACCGAATACGAGGCGGTCAGAACCCTCTGCGCCATGGCCCAGGCCGCCAACTCCCTGGACGTCCGCCAGGTCCACGCCGCCGTAGACAATGGCGCGATACTCGAAACCCCCTCGGGCACAATCGGATTCGATGGCAACCAGGTGGTGTTACCCGGTTACATCGCCCGCGCCGAGGGGGTCGAGTTCGAGATCCTGGACCGGATCAGCTGAAGATCCTGTCAAGGGTTTGAGGCTCAGCCCCAGCCAGGGGTTTGGGGCTTGCCCCAATGGGGGTTTGGGGGGCGAAGCCCCCTTCACCCTCTGCCTCGTTCAGGCAGAAACCAGCGCGTCGAGCACCGACAGGAACATGCCCAGCCCGTCGTCACTCGGCCCGGTGAGCGCCTCGGTGGAGTGCTCGGGATGCGGCATGAGCCCCACCACCCGGCCATTGGCCGAGGAGATGCCCGCGATCCCACGCTGCGACCCGTTCGGGTTGTCGCCGGAGTAGCGGAAGACCACGCGGCCTTCACCTTCCAGCTCGTCGAGCACGGACTCCGAAGCCTGGTAGCGCCCCTCACCCGACTTCAGCGGGATGAGGATCTGCGCACCCGGCTCGTACCGCGAGGTCCACGCGGTATCGGTGCCCTCCACGGTCAGCCACTGGTCGCGGCAGATGAAGTGCAGCCCCTCGTTGCGGGTGAGCGCGCCCGGCAGCAGCCCGGCCTCGCACAGGATCTGGAAGCCGTTGCAGATGCCGAGCACCGGCATCCCCTGCTCGGCGGCCTTCACGACCTCGCCCATGACGGGCGCGAACCGTGCGATGGCCCCGCAGCGCAGGTAGTCGCCGTAGGAGAAGCCGCCCGGCACGATGACCGCGTCGACACCCTTGAGGTCGGCGTCGGCGTGCCACAGCGACACGGCCTCGGCCCCGGCCAGCTTGGCCGCGCGGGCGGCGTCGACGTCGTCGAGCGTGCCAGGGAAGGTGATGACTCCGATGCGTGCGGTCACAGCCGGACGACCTTCCAGTCCTCGATGACGGTGTTGGCGAGCAGCGATTCGGCGATCTGCGCGAGTTCGTCGTCGCTCACATTGTCGGCGACATCGAGTTCGAATCGCTTGCCCTGCCGCACATCCGAGATTCCCGGGTGACCCAGGCGCCCCAGCGCGCCGACGATGGCCTGTCCCTGCGGATCCAGGATTTCGGCCTTCGGCATCACCTCGACCACGACACGTGCCACGCGTTGCTCCTCAGCTGGTGGGGCGGCGCTCGGAGACACATGCAGCCGAGCGGGGGTTTCGCTGATCAGGGTAGTCGGCGCTGACCTGCGCGGTGCCGCCGGGTGGCCCCGACGTGCGCTGCGCCACACCGGCGGGGGCAGCGGCCCGGTCCGGCGGGGCAGGAGCGCGATGGCAGCCTCGGGACTACCGTTGCAAGCATGCGCATAGCCCATTTCGGACACTCATGCATTCTGGTTGAGCTGAACGGGAGCAAGATCCTCTTCGATCCGGGCACGTTCTCGCACGGGTTCGAGGGCATCACGGGGCTGGACGCGATCGCGGTGACGCATCAGCATCCCGATCACATCTGCCCGAATCGGATCGAGGCGTTGATCGAGGCGAATCCGCGGGCGCGGCTGCTGTCGGATCCGCAGACGGCGATGCAGCGCGGGGAGCCGTGGGAGGCCGTGCATGCCGGAAATGTCTTGAAGGTCGGCGATGTCCAGGTCACCGGCGGCGGTGGCCGGCACGCGGTGATCCACCCGGAGATCCCGGTCGTCGACAACACCGTCTTCCAGCTTGGCACCCCCGACGATCCGGCGCAGCTGGTGCATCCGGGCGACTCGCTGTGGGTGCCGCCGGTACCGGTGGGCGTGCTCGCCCTGCCCGCCGTCGCGCCGTGGATGCGGATCAGCGAGGCGGTGGATTACCTGCGCGCGGTGAATCCGCGCATCGCCTTCCCCATCCACTACGGCATCATCGAGCCGCAGGCGCAGGGCATCTATTTCGGTCGCCTGAACGAAATGGGCCCGGCCAATACGGAGTTCAAGGTCATCCAGGCCGAGGACAACGCCGAATTCTGATCGGCCGGACCGTCTTTCAGGACCGGCCCAGCGTCACGCTCAGCCCGTCGATCCGGAATTCGCGCACCGTGACGTCGACGGCGGTATCGGTGAACCGCCTGCCGCCGAGCGTCGAGGTGACGAACTGCCGGATCGAATCGGGTTGCGTGGCAAGCGAACCCAGGATGTCGCCGGGCACTTCGACGGTGCCGTCGAAGCGCCGCGCCTGGGTGCCGATGCCGCGCTGCTGCGGCAGCTGCCGCAGGCCGTCGACCATGTGCAGGATCAGATCCAGCCGTTCACCGTTCCCGACATCCACGCGCAGCGTGGTCGGGGTGTTGGAGATGTCGAAGTTGGCCACCGTCGCGGTCCAGCCCGCCGCGGACCGGCCCGCGTAGCTGTACGGCGAGGGCTGGATGGACTCGTCGATCGAATGATCGGCGGCGGTGTTCTCCAGCCTGGTCCCGGCCAACGGCTGATCGGTGGCCACGAACCGCCACGCGGCGTCGGTGAGCTGCTTCACCCAGTAGCCGGTGCGCCCGCCGCTCTCGCCCTCGATCCGCAGTTCCCGTGCGTCCGAACCGATTCCGGTCTTGTGCACCGAGATGCGGTCGGTGATCTCACCGGGCACCTTGGGCTGGCGCACCCAGTCCGGGGCCGGGAGCTGGATGGCGGCGGTGCCGGAATCCACCCGCTCCGACAGCATGTCGGGCGCTTCGCGCAGTCCGCGCTGATCCTCGTACGAGTACCGGAAGAAGACCTTGTCCGCGCCGGAGATGTCGAAGTCGTAGAGCCGCGTGTACAGATCGCCGAATCGGTTGACCACCAGGGTGGTCGAGGCGCTGGTGGACAGCTTCACCGCCCGGAAGCGGCCGTTCGCCGGGGTGGCGAGCTCATAGCTGTGGTCGACCGGCAGCCACGGATCCACGTAGGCGATGCGGCAGCCGCCGTCGACGAGGGCGAAGACATGCGACACCTTGGCCCCGCCGACGGGGTGGTCGTTGCCCGCTGTATCCCGCCAGACGTGATCCTCGTTGGGCGAGAGCACCGACCAGGTCCAGTCGAGAGTGCCCGCGGGCAGGGTGTTTCCGGCTCCGGTCCACAGCGGGGTGCCGTAGCGGGTGCTCCAGTTCCAGTCCTTCGGCGCGCTGAGCGCGTGGTCCATGGTGAAGAACCAGCCGTCGCGGTCGATGGCCATGACCTCGTCGTCGTCGGCGGAGACGCCGGCGATCCGGCCCTCCATGCAGCCGGGCAGCGGGAGGCTGCGCCAACCACCCTGGGCGGCGGCTTCTTTCACGTAGATCCGGCCGTCCCGGGCGGCGAAGGACCAGCGCCGGTTGAACGATTCGGTGGAGGTGCGGAAGTAGATCTGTTCGGGCAGCGCGATTTCCGCGGCGGGCAGCGTCTCCAGTCCGGCGTTCGTATCGTCCACGCCGATCTCGGGCGTGCCGACGGTGCCGACCAGGCCGCAGCCGCCGGTCTCCGCCGAGGCTCCGGAAAACGTTGTCAGCCCGGCGAATACCACTCCGGCCACCAGGCCGACGACTCCACGCTTGACATTACCCGCTCGCATCACAGCCACCCCATCGCTCCGAAGATTCCGATCGCCACCGCGTCCACGCCCAGGATCGCGCCCACCGCAATGACTTTCGCCTTCACGGTCGGCAGATCGTGCACGAAGAAGCAGGCCGCGAAGAACGGCACGTACCCGATGAGCCAGATGAGGAACGGGAAGCTCGGCTGCCACCAGGACCATTCCCAGGTGAGCACCCCGGCCTTGTTCAGCAGCACCTCGACGCCCACCGCGGCGGCGGAGTTGAGGGCGATGAGCACCGGCCGGTTGGGCAGCCCGAAGATGCGGGTTTCCTTGGGCGGCAGCATCTTCGCCGCGGTCACGCCCATGATGGCGAACATGAAGCAGATCTCGATGTTCAATCCGATGAGCAGCTGGTACGCCGTCGGCCCGGTCGCGCCCCAGACGGGGGCGCGACCGGTGGCGTGGAAGACGATCGAGTTCCAGATCTCGTTGAACAGGTCGACGCCCCACAGGGCGATGCCCGCGAACAGAACGTTCCAGTTCCGGCGCTCGACCTCGGTGGCATAGATGTAGATGACGAGCAGCAGCAGTGGAATCACGTACCACTGGAATTGACTGCTGTCGCGCAGCAGGTCGAGCGCCGTGCGGGCGGACTCGGTCATTGGCGTCCCTCTCTCCGGATGACCGCAAAACGCCCTTGAGTTTTACAGATCTACATCAAATGTCAACCTGTAAACACCTTCTCCTTCTCGGCCTCGTGCCGTTGCAGCTCGCGCAGCTTCGCACCCTCGACGTCGATGTCGGGCACGATCCGGCTCAGCCACTTCGGCATCCACCAGGCCGCGTCGCCCATGAGCACGAGCAGCGACGGGATCAGGATCATGCGCACCAGGAAGGCGTCGAACAGCACGCCCGCGGCCAGGGCGAAGCCCATGGATTTGGCGCTGACATCGCCCTCCATGATGAAGGAGCCGAAGACGAAGATCATGATGACGGCGGCCGAGGTAACCACGCGAGCGCCGTGGTGGTAGCCCTTCACCATGGCCTCCTTGGGCCGCTCCCCGTGCACGTATTCCTCGCGCATGCGGGTCACCAGGAACACCTGGTAGTCCATGGCGAGGCCGAAGACCAAGCCGATCAACATGATCGGGAGGAAGCTGATGATCGGCCGCGGTTCGGAGACCAGACCGAACGCGCCCTCCTGGAAGATGAGCACGGTCGCGCCGAAGGTGGCGCCCATGGACAGCAGGAAGCCGAGCGCGGCCGTCAATGGCACCAGAATCGACCGGAAGACGGCGATCAGCAGCAGGAACGCCGCACCGGCCACAATGGCCAGGTAGGGCACGATCTTGCCGAGCAGCACATGGTCGATATCGGCGTAAATGGCTGTGGTGCCGGTGATTCCGTACGCCATGCCGTACTGGGATTCGAATTGCGATTCCGCGTCGCGGGCATCGCGCACCAGATCCTTGGTCTGCTGGTCGTTGGGCCCGGTCTTGGGCACGCCCTCGAACGTCGCGCCCGCCCTGTCCTCGCTCCAGGTCGGTTCGGTCACGTAGTTCATGTCCGGATAAGAGTCGAGTTTGTCGCGCAGCGCGGTGACGGCCGCCTCGCGATTCTCGGCCGGGGTGTTCGACAGGTCGACCGCGACCTGCAGGACGCCGTTGCTGCCGACGCCGAACCCCTCGGTGCGCAGTTCGTAGGCTTTGCGGGCAGTCGAGGTCTTGGGCAGCGAATCCTCGCCCGGCAGACCGAGATTCATGTTCAGGGCGGGCAGTGCGAGCAGGCCGAGCACGACGATGCTCAGGATCAGGGTGACGGCGGGCATGCGGCCGATGAGTGCGGCGACCCGGCCGCCGTTGGTGATCGCGGTGTCGTCCTCCGGATCATGCTGGGCGATGAACGGCAGCTTCGGCTTGAACAGGAACCGGCCGAACGCGCCCAGCAGCGCGGGCATGAGGGTCAGCGCCACCAGGACCGCGAAGGCCGCGGCCACCGCGCCGCCGAGACCCATGAAGGTCAGGAAGCGGACGCCGACGATACTCAGGCCGACCAGCGCGATGATGACGGTGAGGCCCGCGAACACCACGGCGGATCCGGCCGTGCCGAGCGCGACGCCCGCGGCCTCCTCCGGTGAATCCTGCACGGACAGTTCATGTTTGTAGCGGGAGACGATGAACAGCGCGTAGTCGATGGACAGCGCGATGCCGATCATGGAGGCCAGGAAGGTGGTGAAGCTCGGGATCTCGAGCACCGAGGTGCCGAGGAAGATCACCGAGGTGGCCGCACCGAGACCGACGAGCGCGGTGAGGATGGGCACGAAGGCGGCCACGATCGCGCCGAAGGACACGATCATCACCAGGAATGCGAAGAACATGCCGACCATTTCGGCCTTACCGCTGGGCTGCTCCTGCTCCATGGCGATGGTGCCGGACAGCTCCACCGTCAGTCCGGCCTGGCGGGCCTGATCGGCCACGTCGTAGGCCGCCTTGCGATCGTCGGCGGTGATATCGGCGAAATTCTTGATGGTGAACGGAACGCTGAGCACCGCGACCGAATCCGGATGCTGCTGATTCAGGACGTTCAGCGGGGCATTACTGCACTTGGAGATGAAGGCGCCGGAGGTGCGGTCACCGTCGAGGCAGCCCATTTCCCGAGCGGCCTCGATGGGGTCGGCCAGCGGTTTGCTGTGATCGACGATATTCAGCTCGTCGAGCTTGGTCACGAGGGCTTGCACCGCTCGGAGATTGTTCTCGTCGGTCAATTTCGTCCCGGCGGGCGCACCGATCACGTAGACGCCGGTGACGGCGTCGAACGCGTATGCCTGCGACATGCCCGGAAAATGCTTGTCCAGGATCTCCGTGGCCCGCTCGGACGGCAGGTTCGGGATGTCGAAGGCATTGCTCATCGGCTTCTGCAGACTGAACCCGAGTATGCCCAGCACCAGCCACAGGGCGATCCATACGGGCAGAACGATCCACTTGCGCCGATAGGCGAACTTCCCCCACCGATACAGATAGACGGACACGCGCATCTCCTAGGCGGTAGCCGGATTGTGCAATCGGTCAGTCGTGCAGTTTTGACATCCGAGTTTGCTACGCAATTGCGGACGAATCAAGCGATACAGTCGGGAATCGAGTGACGCAGGTGACGATCGGCGAGTTCGGACAGCGAGCGGGAGGATCGAAGTGACCCTGAATCACGCATCCGCGCAGATGTACATCGACCCGAGCGCCCTCGCCTGGACCGTGACCGCGTTACTGGCCCTCCCGCTGCTGCTCGCCCTGTGCCACATCGCCCTCACCCGCTGGGGCGGCGGTACCCGCCGACCGGTCCCGGCGGGAACGGCACTGTTCTTCCGGCAACCGGGAGATGCGCCGCTGACACCCGGGCAACGGTGCGCCCGTTGGTATTTCGCGGCCGCTCTCATCCTGCTCGGTGTCGCGGCCCTGCCCGTCGCCATCCCACCGGAGTGGAGCAGGCATCTGGCGTCGGCCGGGGTGCTGGCGGCGGTGCTGGCGGCCGGAATCTTCCTGTCCCCGTTGATCTCTCGCCGGGAACCTCGCGGTCAGGGCGCGGCGGCGTACGCCCTGCTCGGTGTGCTCGCGGTGGTGCTGTACGGCGCGATCGGCGCGGGCGGCCTGCGACTCTGGCCGCCCCTGCTGCTCGCCGCGCTCACCGCCTGGACCGTGCTGCTGTGGCGCGGCCTGCGCTACCGCCTGATCAATTCGCGCGATCGGGCGCTGCCGTGGCTGTTCTTCCTGGCGGCGCTCACCGTCCCGCTGACCTACGCGACGGCCCTGGTGTGGCCGGGCGGACTCACCGGCGATCCGCTGTCCTGGCCCGGCGACGCCTTCGCGGCCGGTGAAGCCGTCCGGTCCGGCTTCGCGCACTCCTGGCCGGAGAACATCCTGAGCCCCTTCGTCACCGCGCTGGTCGCCTGCCTGCTCGTCCTGCTGGGCGCGGTGCGGGAGCGAATCGCGGTGGTGGCCAGCGCGTCGAGTGTCGCGCTGTATCTGGCGAGCAGCGCGGTGAGCGTCGCCGACCAGCTGTTCGGTGGAACGTCCACCGCGGCAGCGAACCTCCCCGGAGCAGCCGCCTCCGGCACCGCCGGTGCGGCCACCGGGGCAGCGGCGACGCCGTTCGGCACCGACGCGGCCATGGCCTGCGATGCCGTGCTCACCACGCTCGCGGCCGTGCCGCTGGCGGTGCTGGCGGTCGCGGCATGGCGGTTCCCACGCCGCGCCGCCCTGCACGCGGCACGGTCGCGCACCCGTTTCCCGCATCGCACGGCACTGCTGTTCCTCGCCGCCGCGGGTTGCTGGAATCTCCTGGGAGCGGGCGTTTTCGGCTTCGCCTTCGGCCTGCCGATCATCGCCCGCTCCGGGGTCGGCCCCGCGCTCGCCACCGCGCAGGCGCAGGCCACCGCGATCGGCACCTACGGCATGCTCGCCTGCGCGCTGACGCTGTGCTGCGCGCGCTACATGATCCCGGACGCGAAATGGCCGAACCGGCTCGCGACCCTCTCGTTCTGGTCGCTGAACCTCGGCCTGGCCTGGACGGTGTTCGCCGCACGACTCCCCCTCGGCCTCCTGCACCTGTTCCACCCGCGACCCGGCCCGAATCCCGGTGCGGAGCCGGGCTACTCGGCCATGGAATGGCTGAGCCTGCCCGGCTGGATCCTCTACCTGGCCGGCGGTATCGCACCCCTGCTGTGGATCGTGTGCCTGGCGCTCGAGCAGCGCGGCACCGGCGGCGCGGACCGCGCCGAGGAGTCCAAGGCCGGTGGGCCGGACTGGGATATCCCCGCCCCGGATCTGGTCACCACCATCCGCGCGGGAATCCACACCCCGCACTCCTCCGGCCTGCGCCGCTGCCCCGCCTGCCGCTCCACCTCACCGAACCGCTGACGGCCCAGCCGACCGAACGGCCGAACCGCTGACGGCTCGGCCGGACAGAGGGCGCGCGGGTCAGCTGTCGGCGAAGGAGGCGAGGAAGAGGGCTTCGGCGAGGGCCATGTTCTCGATTTCGGTGGGGTCGACGCTTTCGTTGGGGGCGTGGATGAGGCATTTCGGTTCTTCCACGCCCATGAGCATGATCTCGGCTTTGGGGTAGGTGTCGGCGAAGACGTTGCAGAGGGGGATGGCGCCGCCCTGGCCTTCGGTGGTGGCGGGGCGGCCGTAGGCGGCGGCGAGGGCGGCCTCCATGGCGGTGCGGGCGGGGCCGCCCGCGGCTGATTTGAAGGGAGCGCCGACCGCTTCGGGGTCCACGGTCACCCTGGCGTGCCAGGGGGTGTGCTTCTCCAGGTGGGCGGTGAGGAGGGTCAGGGCCTCCTGGGGGTTCTGGCCCGGCGGGATGCGGAGGTTCAGGCGGGCCGCGGCCTTGGGCTGGATGGCGGCGGAGGAACCGACCACCTTCGGCGCGTCGATGCCGAGGACCGTCAATGCCGGTCGCGCCCAGAGCATGTCGGCGACGGTGCCGCTGCCGACCAGATCCACGCCGGGGAGCACGTTGGCGTCGGCGCGGAAGGTGGCGGGCGGGTATTGGACGCCGTCCCACACCTGGGTGTTGGTGAGCCCGTTGATGGTGGTGTTGCCGTCGGCGTCGCGCAGGGTGGCGAGCAGGTGGATGAGCGCCGCCAGCGCGTCGGGGGCCGCGCCGCCGAACATGCCGGAATGCATGGGGCTGCTGAGGGTTTCGATAGTGACGACCACGTTCACATTGCCGCGCAGGGTTTCGGTGAAGGTGGGGATGCCGACGGCGAAGTTGCCGGTGTCGCACATGAGGATGGTGTCGGAGCGGAGCAGGTCCACATTGTCCGGGACGAACTGTTCCAGGCCGCCGGTGCCCTGCTCCTCGGAGCCCTCCGAGACCAGGGTGAGCCCGACCGGGAAGCCCTTGTCGCCCAGCACCTTCCGCAATGCGCGCAGGGCGACCAGGTGCATGACGATATTGCCCTTGCAGTCGGCCGCGCCGCGCCCGTACCAGCGGCCGTCCTGCTCGGTGAGCTGCCAGACCGGCGTATGCCAGGCCGAATCATCCAGGGGCGGCTGCACGTCGTAGTGGCAGTAGAGCATGATGGTGGGCTTCCCGGCCGGGGCCGGGTACCGCGCCACCACCACATTGCTGCCGTCGGGCGTCTCGTGCAGTCCGGCATCGGTGAGCCCTTCGGCGACGAAAGCGTCCGACACCCACCGCGCGGTCTTCACGCACTCCTCGACGGGGAACTGCCGGGCGTCGTACACCGATTTGTACGAAACCAGTTCGGTGAGATCATTTTTCGCCTGCGGCATGAGCTCTCGCACGGCCGCGCGCAGGGCGGCGGTGAGCGAATCGTCTGTGACTGCGGGTTTTCCGGTCATTCCAGCTCCTGTGTCAGTTCCGGTCCGAGGTGTCGTCAGGTTTAACCGTGTCCGCCTTCTTCAACGTTCCGGTTTCCTCGAGATAGGCGGCAAGCCGCTCCGGACAATAGGTTTCGATGGCCAGCGCGGTGGCGGTGAACACATCGGTGTCGGCGATGACCGGCCGATTGCCGGGACCGCTCGCGCCATTGCTGATGGCCGCCTGGTAGCGCGCCTTGATCAGCGGCGAATCGGGATCCTGACACACCAGTCCGCCGTCCTCCCCCAGGGAGTCCGCGATCACCTGCGGTTCGGGCGCGGCGATTCCGGCCTGAGTCAGTCTGGAGTGCAGCACTTCCGCCCGTCGCAGGGATTCGTCACTGTCGCGATCCCGTTCGAAGATGATCACTCCGGAGATCGCGATGGCCACCAGCACCAGCGCCACCGACCAGTACACGATGCGCCGATTCGCTTCCGGCGCACCGGGATGCGGTTCCGTCATGCCAGGGCTCCTTCCGGCAGTTCCGACTTCCATTCCGGCTTGCGGAATTTCAGGAACAGGAATGGAATCAGCAGGCCGACGATGCCCATGCCGAGTCCGATGATGAGGAAGTATCCGAGCGCGCTGCCGCTGCCGTACTGCGAGGGCGGCACGAACCCGATGAGGAAGGCCGCGATCGAGGAGGCGGTGCCGAGCCCGCACAGCGCCACCAGGGCGGGTGCGCGATATCCGCGCGGATGGTCGGGCTGGTTGCGGCGCAGGCGAATCGCGGCGATGAACATGAGCACGTACATGATCAGATACACCTGCGTGGTGATCACCGACAGAATCCAGTAGGCGCTGGACACGTCCGGGATGAACGCGTAGAGCAGCGCCAGCCCCGTGGTCACCACGCCCTGCGCCACCAGCATGTTCTGCTGCACCCCATGCTTGTTCACGCGGGTGAGCACCGGCGGCAGATACCCTTCCTGCCGCCCGATGGCGATGAGTCCCTTGGACGGCCCGGCCAGCCAGGTGAGCATGCCGCCCAGCGCCGCCGCCACCAGCATGACGCCCAGCACCGGGGTCAGGAATCCGATGTGGAAATGCTGGAAGAACCCGTCGAAGGCCTGCATGACACCGGCTGTGAGGCTCAGGTTCTTGGACGGCACCACCCAGCTGATCACCACGGCGGGAATGATGAAGATGGCCAGCACCAGGCAGACCGCCACCGCCATGGCCTTCGGGTATTCCTTGCCCGGATCCTTCAGCGAGGACACGTGCACCGCGTTCATCTCCATGCCCGCGTAGGACAGGAAGTTGTTGACGATGAGCACCAGGCTGGCGAGCCCGGTCCAGGCCGGGAGCAGATGTCCGGCGTCCATCGGCGCGGCGGAGGCATTGCCCTGCGCCAGGAAGACCAAGCCCAGGATCACCAGCAGCGCACCGGGAATCAGCGTGCCGATGATCAACCCCATACTCGACAGTCCCGCAACGGTTTTGGTGCCCTGCGAGGAGACGAACACCGCCATCCAGTAGATGGTGATGATGACGATGGCCACGTACACGCCGTTGGCGGCCAGCGCGGGATTGATGATGTAGGCGAAAGTGCTTGCCACATAAGCCAACAGGCTCGGGTAGTAGAAGATGGTCATGGCGAACTGGCACCACACCGCCAGGAACCCCATCCGCTTCGAGATGCCTTCGCCGACCCACTTGTACACGCCGCCCGTCCATCCCGACGCCAGTTCGGCCGCCACGAACGCGGTGGGCAGCAGGAACAGCAGCGCGGGCAGCAGATACAGGAAGACGCAGGCCAGGCCGTAGACGGCCATGGTGGGTGCGGCGCGCAGGCTGGCCACCGAGCTGGTGGTCATGAGCGCCAGGGTGATCCAGGAGATGTAGGTGGTTGCCGTCGCCGATTTGGTGACCGTGCCGGCCATGCCTGTCCTTTCCGGGAATACGAGCATCGGAACCGCGGGGCTCAGAAAATGGAGAAACCGCCTGTCTGCGCGAAGTTTTCGAGCGCGCCCCCGTGCCGGGCATGGTTGCTGTCGGCGCCGAGAATATGCGCGTCACCTGCGGAGAAGACCTGTCCATCAACGGTGGCGACGATGAAACCGAACTGGTTGGGATCCACACGGGCGAGATCGGGAATGTAGTCGGCGACGTTGCCATCACCGATATGCGGCGCCATGTCGGACATCACTTGCTCCATGACATGCCGATAGTCCATAAATCCGGATAGTAACCGTTCAGCAACCTTCAGATCATTACGAAACGGTGTGTGATCCAATTCGTTTCGGAGTGTTGTAGAGCTGCACCTGCTGAACAGCAACCGTTCGCCGCGAACTACACCGGAGGCATTTGTGCCCGACTCAGTGGAATCCGACGACATCTTCGCCATGGCCGGTTTGCGGCATACCGCCCCGAAGGGCGATTTCCCCGCCACCGAGATGTACCCCACGGTCGCCTACCAGGTCGTACACGACGAACTCATGCTCGACGGCGTCTCCCGGATGAACCTGGCCACCTTCTGCACCACCTGGGTCGACGACCAGGCCCGCCGCCTCATGAACGAATCCCTCGACAAGAACATCGTCGACAAGGACGAATACCCGCAGACCGCCGAGCTGGAGCGGCGCTGCGTGCGCATGATCGCCGACCTGTGGCACTCCCCCGACGCGGCCACGACGCTCGGCACCTCCACCACCGGATCCAGCGAGGCCGCCATGCTGGGCGGACTGGCCGCCAAATTCCGCTGGCGCAAGCGCGGCGGCAAGGGCGTGCCCAACTTCGTGTGCGGGCCGGTGCAGGTGTGCTGGGAGAAATTCGCGCGCTACTTCGACGTCGAGATCCGGCAGGTACCGCTGCGCGGCGACCGGCTCACCATGCATCCCGACGACATCGCGCGGTACGTGGACGAGAACACCATCATGGTGGTGCCCACCTTCGGGCAGACCTTCACCGGGCTGTTCGAGGACGTGGCGGGAATCAGCAAGGCGCTGGACGATATTCAGGCGAAGACCGGCCTGGACATCCCGATCCACGTCGATGCCGCCAGCGGCGGCTTCCTGGCCCCGTTCTGCGCGCCGGAGGTGGTGTGGGATTTCCGGCTGCCGCGCGTGAAGTCCATCAACGCCTCCGGGCACAAGACCGGCCTGGCACCGCTCGGCGCGGGCTGGGCGATCTGGCGCGAAGCCGCCGACCTGCCGGAGGACCTCATCTTCGATGTCGACTATCTCGGCGGCAGCATGGCCACCTTCAACCTGAACTTCTCCCGCCCCGGCAGTCAGGTGATCACCCAGTACTACGACTTCATCCGGCTCGGCCGCACCGGCTACTCCCGCGTTCAGGAGCAGATCTACCGGGTCTCGCAGCATTTGGCGAAGGGGCTGCGGGAGCTCGGCCACTTCGAGATGATCCACGACGGCGACCCGAAGCGCGGAATCACCGCTGTCTCCTGGTTTCTGAAGGATCCCGATGCCGGATTCAACCTCTACGACCTGTCGGATCGGCTGCGCACGCGCGGCTGGTTGATCGCCGCGTACCCGCTGCCCGCCGACCGGCAGGACGAGACCATCATGCGCGCGGTGCTGCGGCACGGGTTCAGCATCGACATCATCGATCTGCTGCTGTGCGATGTGCAACGCAGTATCGAACAGCTGCAACGCAATCCGAGGTCCAAGCCGCTCACCAAGGCCGAGGCCGGCGGGTTCACGCACAATGCGACGGCCAAGGTGCCGAGCAAAACCGTCAAGGCCCGCTCGTGAGCGGCAAGCACGCGGCGACGACCGGGTCGGCTTCGCGATCATCTTCCTGTCCTGGATCCAGGTGATCGTCTTCTATCCGACCGGTATGAGCTTCGCCGCCGCGGGCGTCGCGTTCGCGTTCGACCGGCCCGATCTCGCCCAAAACCATATCTACGTGGGCGTTTTCGCCATCGCGGCGTTCTGGCTGTGCACGCTGGTGGCCTTCGTCAGCAACCAGTTCGCGCTGAAGGTGACCCGCGCCGGATTCCTGCCGGGCACGGCGCTGCCGGGCATCATCCTGGTGCTGGTCTTCGTCTGGTGGATCGCCACCGGGCATTCCATCGGCTGGGAGCACACCACTGATCCGGCCGTCACCGCCGTACACGACGGGCACGATTCGCCGCGGTTCTTCCCCTATATCGCCGGGCTTTCCGGCCTGGCGTTCCTCGCGGGCATCCTGCTCAACTTCGCCGGTGTGGAGTCCCAGGGCGTGCATTCGACCGAGCTGAAGGATCCGGCCAAGGGCTATCCGGCGGCCATCATGATCGCGGCGGCAGTGGCTTTCGCCTTCATTCTGGCGTTCGTGCCACCGTCGCAGCTGCCCATCGGCAGCCCGGCCACCTATATCGCACTGGTGGCGGGCGGCGCGATCGTGTTCAGCGCGGTGCCGCTGATCATCGAGCGCATGAAGAAGCCGTCCTGGATCCCGCCGGACGAGGTGAAGGCGAAGGCGCTCGGACCGAGCGCCGACACCTCACACCTGAAAACTCCGGCGACCACCCGGTGATTCGTCAGAGGTCCGAGACACCCACGGTGTCGAGGACCCAGGCGAATTCGAAGGCGACTTCCTTCCACTTCTCGTAACGACCGCTGACGCCGCCGTGACCGGCACTCATCTCCGTCTTGAGCAGGAGCTGCGAGTGCCCGGTCTTGGTGGCGCGCAGTTTCGCCACCCACTTGGCCGGCTCCACGTACAGCACGCGCGTGTCGTTGAGGCTGGTGATGGCGAGGATGGCCGGATAGTCCTTGGCCTCGACGTTCTCGTACGGCGAGTAGGACTTCATGTAGTCGTAGACTTCCTTGTCCTCCAACGGGTTACCCCACTCGTCCCATTCGATGACGGTGAGCGGGAGGGACGGGTCGAGGATGGAGGTCAGCGGGTCCACGAAGGGGACGTTCGCGAGGATGCCCGCGAACAGCTCCGGCGCGAGGTTGGCCACCGCGCCCACCAGCAGGCCGCCCGCGCTGCCGCCGTCGGCGATCATGCGATCCGCGGCGGTGACCCCGGAATCGATGAGATGCCGTGCGCAGGAGACGAAGTCGGTGAAGGTGTTCTTCTTGGTGAGGGTCTTGCCGTGCTCGTACCAGAGGCGGCCCATCTCGCCGCCGCCGCGCACGTGCGCGACCGCGAAGACCATGCCGCGATCGAGCATGGACAGTCGCGCCACCGAGAAGCCGGGGTCGATGCTGGCCTCGTAGGAGCCGTAGCCGTAGAGCAGCAACGGTTTCGGGCCGGGCGCGGCGTCGCGGCGCACCACGAGGGAGACCGGGATCCGGGTGCCGTCCGCGGCCACCGCCCAATCCCGCTGCTGCACATAGTCTTCGGGGTTGTAGCCGCCGAGCACCGGCTGCTCCTTGCGCAGCAGCAGCTCACCCGTGCCGGGTATGTAGTCGTACACCCGCATCGGGGTGATGAACGAGGTGACGCCCATGCGCAGGGTGGGCTGCTCCCACTCCGGGTTGGAACCCAGACCGGCCGAGAACAGCGCGAGATCGAAGTCGATCTCCTTCAGGTCGCCGTAGCCGTCGGCGGTCAGCGGCCACACCGCGACGCGCGGCAGCGCCTCCTTGCGGTAGGACAGCACCAGCTTGTCGGAGAAGGCGTCGACATCCTCGAGCCGCACGTCGTCGCGGTGGCCGATGAGGATGCGCATATTCGCCGGATCGGCGACCGGGGCCTCGGCGAGCACGAAGTTCTCCGCCTTCACGCTGTCGACCACGTCGTTGTGCATGATGAGCAGCTTGTCCTCGCCGCCGATGACGGCGTGCTCGGCCGAGTACTCGACGCCCTCGCGGCGCGGGATGAGGACGCGGAACTCGCCCTCGGGATTGTCGGACTCCAGGATCCAGCCCTCGCTGGTGATCTTGGAGCCGACCCACACCACCAGGTACTTCTCCGAGCGGGTCGCGCCGATGCTCACCCAGTAGCGCTCGTCCGGCTCGTGGAAGACCTTGACGTCGGCGTCCTTGGCGGTGCCGAGCCGGTGCCGCCACACGGTGTCGGGCCGCCAGGATTCGTCGACCGTCTGATAGAAGACGTGCGTGCCGTCCAGCGACCAGGTCGCGCCGGGCGCGGTGCCCGGGATCTCGTCCTCGAGGATCGCGCCGGTCTCCAGATTCTTGAAACGCAGCACATAGCGCTCGTCGCCGACGGTGTCGACCGAGTAGGCCAGCAGGTCACCGGCGTGGCTGAGGGAGAACGCGCCCAGGGAGAAGAAGTCGTGACCCTCGGCCAGCTCGTTGGAGTCGAGCAGCACCTGCTCGCCCTCGACGGCCACGCCGACCTCGAGCTGCGGCGGAGTCCAGTCGTCCGGGCCGGCGACCCGGACGCGGCAGTGCACGCCGTACTGCTTGCCCTCGAAACTGCGCGAGTAGTACCAGTAGTCGCCCATCCGGGTGGGGACCGACAGATCGGTTTCCTGGGTGCGGGCCTTGATCTCGTCGAAGATCTTCTCCCGCAGCGGCCGCAACTTCTCCGTCTGCGAATCCGTAAACGCGTTCTCCGCCTCCAGATACGCGATGACCTCGGGATTCTCCTTGTCCCGCAGCCACTCGTACTCGTCGACGAAGACGTCGCCGTGGTGCACGCGTTCGCTCGGCACCGTCTTGGCGATCGGCGCGGAGACTGCCACGCCGGGGTTGGTGGTCGTGCTACCACTGTCAAGAGCCATGCGCTCCACGTTAGTGGGACGCCCGCACCCGGGGCCGCTTACCCATGGCCTCGCGCACCCGGATGTCGCGCAGAGCGAACACGCGTAGGCTCGCGCCATGCTGTTGCGTAGGACAGCGCGCCTGCTCGCGGTGGTCGCCACCGTGGCCGGCGCGGGGGGAATCGGCTTGGCGACACCGGCTTCGGCGTGTGCGTGCGGAGGCATGGCGGTGCCCGTGGGGCAGCGGGCGGCCGTCTCCGACGAAACGGCCGTGATCAGCCTGGACGGCGGCCGGGAGACGATTCTCATGCGGTTGTCCCTGGAGAGCAGCACCGATAGCGCGGCGCTGATCGTTCCGACGCCCGCACCCGCCACCGTCACTTCGGGCACCGCGGCGACCTTCGACGAGCTGCGTGAGATCACCGCACCGGAGGAGGTTGTCCGCTACGAGTGGTTCCCCGAGATCGAACTGGGCTCGGCGGACGGAGCGGGTGGCATGCCCAACGCGAGCGCGCCGGGTGGTGCCCCGGTCGTGCTGGACCGGGTGCAGCTCGGCCCGCTGGAGGCCACCACGCTCAGCGGCGGCGACCTGACCGGCGTGCGGCAGTGGCTCGGCGGCAACGGCTATGTCATGCGGGACGAGGTGCTCGCCACCCTGCAGCCGTATCTCAGCGAGGGCTGGTCCTTCGTGGCCATGCGGCTCACCGGCTCGACCGCCCTGGGCGGCACGCTGGATCCGGTACGGCTGACCTTCGACTCACCGCGGCTGGTGTACCCGATGCGAATGTCGCAGGCCGCCAAGGGAACCCAGGACATCCGGCTGTACGTCCTGCACAACCAGCGGATGATGCGCGGGGATCAGGACGCGGGACGCCACGACGTGGACACCGATTTCGCGGGCCGCGTGACCGATCCGGTGGATGCCGATCTGCGCGCGCTGAGCGCGAACGGCAACGACTATCTGACCGAATTGTCCAGCCGCATCCACGATCCCGGCGCGATCACCACCGACTTCAGCTTCATCCCCAGTCCCGGGGGCGACTTCCGGCATGTCGTGTACCGCACCGAACGCGTCGAAATCCTGGGCCTGCCCGCGGGTTACGTACTGGTGGTGACCGGTGCGTCGGTGCTCGTGGTGACGGCCGCCGTCCTGCTTCGGCGACGGCCGCGGGCACCGCGCGTACAACAGCGGTAGGGGCACGGCACGCGGCTAGCGGCGGCGCGCCCGCCCCGTGCTGGGCTGCCGCTGCTCATAGAGAAAGAACACCGCCGCTTTACGGCGAGCGCATTGATCTGTCGGGCAACTTCGATGGATCCGGAGGATGCTGTGAGCCAGTTCCACCGTGAACCGTTCGGGAACCATCTCACAGCTGTCGGAGATGGGGGCTGCCCGCTGTTGATGCCATGGCGTGCGCACCATACCTCCTTCCGCTGACACAGAATGGAATATCCGATCCGGAGGCCGCACAAACCCTGGCATCATGAATGCGATCCACATCACCGTCCAGTACTGCCGCAGCGCACAGGAGTTCGAGTGGAAGTCAAGAACCGCGAAATCGATCCGGACGCCGTCTGGCGGCGTAGCGACGACAATGCCGACGGCGTCGAGATAGCGTTTCTCACCAGCGGAAATATCGCCCTGCGCGATTCCCGCAACCCCGAAGGCCCCGTCCTGATCTTCACCCCCGGCGAGTGGGCGGCCTTCGTCGCCGGGGCGAAGGACGGCGAATTCAACCGCCCTGGAACGTAATCCCGGAGATCACGTTCCAGGCGTGCGGCGGCCGTCGGTTACGCGCCGATGGCCCCGCCGATGGTGGGCCAGGACTGGTGCAGGGTGTCCTGCCAGTAGGACCAGGAGTGGGTGCCCACGGGGCTGTAGTCGATGCGCGCGGGGATGCCGAGTGATTTGAGGCGGCCCTCGAAGGACGTGACGCAGCCGTTGACCCCGAATTCGATGGGTCCGCCGAAGAAGATGTTCTCCGGCAGCTGCGGTTTGATCTCCAGCTCGTGCGGGCCGGGGAAACCGGTGCCGGTGGACAGGTAGATCGTCTTGCCGCGCAGGCGATCCGCGAGAACGGCCGGATTGTGTTCGGCCCAGGCGGAACTCGTGGTGCCGCCCCACATGTTGAAGGGGTTGCCGCCACGGTTGGCGATCGAGAACAGCATGGCTCCCTGGGCTATCGAGGTATCGGGGCAGGCGCTGTATCCGGCGACGGCGGTGTAGAGGTTCGGATGCCGTACCGCCAGTGTGAAAGCCGCGTTGCCGCCCATGGACAGCCCGCCGATGGCGTTCACGCCGTTACCGTTGAAGTAGCCGTCGATGATCGGCGGAAGTTCTTCTGCCAGAAAGGTTTCCCACTTGTAGCGGCCGAACTTCGGGTCGTCGGCGATCCAGTCGGTGTAGTAGCTGGCCTGGCCGCCCATCGGCAGCACCACGTTCACGTTCTTACCGCTGAAGAACGGCTCGGCGTCGGTGGCGTTGGTCCAGGTGCTCTGTGTCGCACCGGGATCGAGCCCGTCGAGCAGATAGTAGGTGGGCCGGGAGCCGCCGCCGGCCGGATGCAGCACCTGGACCTGGATGGTGCGGCCCATGGCGGCGGAGTCGATGAAGAGGGCCGAGCGGGTGGCGCTCAGCTCGTCCACGCGTAGCACTGTCGCGGCCCGAGCGTTTGCCGGTGACGTGACAACCGGACACAGCAAACCGGCGGCAATCGCGAAAACCGCTGCGGCAACGACTCTTCTACGCATGTCCCCACCTCCATCAGCCCACCACAATCGCATTCAAACGTAACTCACGAACCAGTGGCCCCGAGGAAGTTTCCGGAATTGGCGTGTCGCTGGCAAACCATACGGTACGCATATGGTAATGCGGATCTGCTATGAATTATTGCCGTTTCTATCCAGCGCACCACGGATGGATCCGGCCAGGTAGTCGAGGTCCGCGCGCGGCAGAGTCGTGGGCCGACCACGCAGACCGAACCCGTCCCCCGGGGTGCGCGGAATCACATGCAGATGCACGTGGAAAACCTCCTGCCCCGCGGTCACCCCGTCCGCGAGAAAGAAGTTCACGCCGTCCGCACCCACCTCGGAGGTGCGCAGCGCGGCCGCCAGCTGCTGCCCCACCTGAAACAGCTTGCCGCCCACCGCGGGATCCAATTCCGACAGACTTCGCGCGGGAATCTTCGGGATCACCAGCAGGTGCCCGGGTGTGAACGGCCGAATGTCCATGAACGCCAGCACATCATCGTCCTCGTACACCTTGCTCGAAGGTGCGCGCCCGGCAACGATATCGGCGAAGATCGTGTACGGATTCATGCGGCGAGCCTAGCGGCGGAAAATCCCGCCGCCCCAACTCGATCGCGCCCGGCTCCATCCGGAGCCGGGCCCGAGAGCCGTACTCTCCCTAGAGGATCGGCGACGGGGTGTAGCGGGCCGCCTCCGGGTTGGCGTCCACCAGCTTCTGCACCTGGGCCACGACCTCGCGGGTCTGCGCCTCGGCCGCGCCGATGAAGGCGGAGCGGTCGGCGAGCGCGGCGTCGAGCGCGGCCCGATCCAGCGGCATGCGGTCGTCGGCGGCCAGGCGGTCCAGCAGGTCGGGCTCGCGGCCCTGCTCGCGCATGGCCAGCGCCACGGCCACCGCGTGCTCCTTGATGACCTCGTGCGCGGTCTCACGACCGACGCCAGCGCGCACCGCGGCCATCAGGATGCGGGTGGTGGCCAGGAACGGCAGGTACCGGTTGAGTTCGCGGTCGATGACGGCCGGGTACGCGCCGAACTCCGCGAGGATGGTCAGGAAGGTCTCCATCATGCCGTCGACAGCGAAGAAGGCGTCCGGCAGCGCGACCCGGCGCACCACCGAGCAGAACACGTCACCCTCGTTCCACTGCGCGCCCGCCAGCTCGGCCGCCATGGAGCCGTAGCCGCGCAGCACCACCTGCAGGCCGTTGACCCGCTCGGCGGAACGGGTGTTCATCTTGTGCGGCATGGCCGAGGAGCCGACCTGGCCGGGCTGGAAGCCCTCGGTCACCAGCTCGTGGCCCGCCATCAGGCGGATGGTGTGCGCGAAAGACGAAGGGCCCGCACCGATTTGGACCAGCGTGGAGATCACGTCGTGGTCCAGCGAGCGCGGGTACACCTGCCCGACACTGGTGAAGACGTTCTTGAAGCCGAGGTGGTGCGCCACCTTCTGCTCCAGCTGCGCCAGCTTCGCGGCGTCACCGCCGAGCAGATCCAGCATGTCCTGCGCGGTGCCCATCGGGCCCTTGATGCCGCGCAGCGGGTACCGGTCGATCAGCTCGCGCAGCCGGGTCAGCGCGATCAGCAGCTCGTCGGCCGCCGAGGCGAACCGCTTGCCCAGCGTGGTGGCCTGCGCGGCGACATTGTGCGAGCGCCCCGCCATCACCAGCGGCTGGTACTGCGTGGCCCGCTCCGCCAGCCGCGCCGCGATGGCGACACCGTGCGCGTAGACATGTTCGAGCGACAGCCGGATCTGCAGTTGCTCGACGTTCTCGGTGAGGTCGCGAGAGGTCATGCCCTTGTGCACATGCTCATGCCCGGCGAGCGCGTTGAACTCCTCGATACGCGCCTTCACGTCATGCCGCGTAACCCGCTCCCGCTCGGCGATCGAGGCCAGATCGACCTGGTCGATGACCCGCTCGTAGTCCTCGACAACCCCGGCGGGCACCTCGATGCCCAGCTCCCCCTGCGCCCGCAGCACCTCCAGCCACAGCCGCCGCTCCAGAACAATCTTGTTCTCCGGAGACCACAGCTGTACGAGCTGCGGAGAGGCATAGCGAGTGGCGAGGACGTTAGGCACAAGGGTCACGTTGTGCCAGTTTACTGTGCTTATTTGCCTCCGCTTCGCTCCGGCGGTTCGCGGCCCTCGTGACCCCGATTCTTCCCTCCTCCGCTCCTCCGCTTCGCTCCCCCGCTCCGTCAGTCCAGAATCGGGGCGGGCCGCGAACTTGGAGGTCAGGGTTTCAGGGCGAAACCCCGGAGAGTCCCGCCTCCCCCGGGCATTGGGGTTTCAGGGCGAAACCCCGGAGAGTCCCGCCTCCCCCGGGCATTGGGGTTTCAGGGGTGGAACCCCTGAGAGTTTCGAGAGTTGATCCAACTCTCTAGGCGGGAGGCGCGACGATGTCGATGACCTCGAGCAGTGCGCCCCTCGCCATGCGGCGGGGTTGCGGGTCGAGTTCGCTGAGCGCGGTCACGACCGCCCCGTCCACCACCGCCACCAGCCGGCGTATCTGTTCGGTCCGTACCACCCGATCGGACCGTCGCAGTACATCGGCCAGCAGCTCCTCGAGCTGGGCGCGTAGTCGGAGCTGGACTTCGCGTAGCTCCGGATGCCGGGCCGAGGCCACCGAGCGCTCGTAGCGGGCGATGAGCTGCCCGCGCGCGTCCTCGTCGTGCTGGTCGGGGCCGACCAGCAGATCGAGCACCAGATCGACGGTGGCTTCCGCGCCGCGGCGGCGGTGCGTCACCTCGCCGACGCGGCGGCGCATGGCGTCGAGTTCGGCGTTTCCGGAGAATTCGACCGCGCGGGCGATCAGATCCTCGAGGGATTCGAAGTAGTAGGTGGTCGAGGCGAGCGGCAGATCCGCCCTGGTCGCCACCGAGCGGTGCCGTACCGCTTCGAAGCCGCCCTCGAGCAGTAGCTCGGCGGCGGCTGAAACCAGCGCTTGGCGACGCCGTTCGCCTTTCGGGGTCGTCGCTGTGGTCACTGTGCAATCGTGCCAGTCGTGCCGGTCATCATCGTTTGATTCGTGCCAAATCTGTGCGATCTGTGGTGATTCCAGTTCGGAAGGGCAATCGGACGAGCCGTGCGGAATCGCATTACAGCTTTTGTACCCCATCCGCGCGAGCTCGGAGGCA
This sequence comes from Nocardia acididurans, assembly GCF_016741815.1. Lineage (GTDB taxonomy): Bacteria > Actinomycetota > Actinomycetes > Mycobacteriales > Mycobacteriaceae > Nocardia > Nocardia acididurans. The sequence continues at coordinate 263,597 of NZ_JAERRJ010000009.1, read as the reverse complement.
AGTCCGGAAAGTCTTGCCAGATCACGCCATATAGCGTTCCAACCGGTCCAGCGCTTCTTCGATATCGGAGCCGGCTCCGGCGAACGAGAAGCGAACTGTGTGAAGGCCGTTCACGGTGTCGAAGTCTATGCCGGGAGCCAGTGCGACGCCGGTGTGAGCGAGCAGATCCTGACACCAGCGCATCGAATCATCGGTCAGATGCGCGATATCCGCGTAGGCGTAGAACGCGCCGTCGGCCGGGGCCAGATCGGTGATGCCGAGTTTCGGCAGGCCGGACAACAGCAGTTGCCGGTTGGCGGCGTAGCGGCGCACATGCCCGTCGAGTTCTTCCTTGGCCTCGGCGCCGAAGGCGTGCACGGCCGCGTACTGCGAGATGGCGGGTGGGCACACGGTCATATTCGAGGCCAGCCGCTGCAGCGCCGGGCGCAGCGATTCCGGGACCAGCATCCAGCCCAGCCGCCAGCCCGTCATGGAGAAGTATTTCGACACCGATCCGATGACCACGGATTCGCGGGAGGTTTCCCAGGCGGATGCCGTCGGCTCGGTGTCGTCGTACACGATGCCGTGATAGATCTCGTCGGAGATCAACAGCGTGCCGTGCGCGTCGCACCAGCGGGCCAGTGCCGCAAGCTCTTCCGGGTCGATCATGGTGCCGGTCGGATTGGCCGGGCTGGCCACGATCAGCCCCGCGGGCGCTTCCGGCAGCGCCTCCAGCATGGCCACGGTCGGCTGGAACCGGGTCTCGGGCCCGCAGTCCAATTCCACGACCTCGCACCCGAGCGCCGTCAGCGTGTTGCGGTACGCCGGATACCCGGGCCGCGCCACCACCACGGTGTCCCCCGCGTCGAAGGCCGCCAGGAAGATCAAGGTGAACGCGCCCGACGACCCGGTGGTCACGACGACATCATCGGCCTCCACCGCAACCCCGTAGACATCCCGGTGATGCCCCGCGATGGCCTCCCGCAATGCCAGAATCCCGAAAGTCTCGGTGTATCCCAGCAATTCGGAGTCCATGGCCTCCCGCGTAGCCCGCAACACCGCCCGCGGCGCGGGCGTGGACGGCTGCCCGGCCGCCAGCACCAGCACATCCCCGTGGGTTCGTGCCCGTTCAGCTGCTGCTTTCCAGACGTCCATCACGTAAAAAGGTGGAATGGTCGACCGGCGAGATTCGATACGCACCCGACAGACGGTAGAGCACCCGCTCCCCCGCCTGTCCCCGAATGGTCGGTGGAATGCCTGACAAGCGGCGCGCGCCGGGGGGACGCACCACGGGAACGGCCCAGCGCCGCCCCCGCAACCAAGCCCGCACCACCCCGCCCCCCGACCCCACCACCGACCAGCCGACCACAGCCACCAACCAGCAGCCACCCCCCGAAGCCCAGGTCAGCGGCAACGGCAACGCCGGTCGCACGGACGGCGAAGCGGACGAGCATGGCGCGGGGAAGGAAATTCCGCGCGGGCGGAGGCAGCGGTTCCGGACCGTCGGCGGCACGTTCACGCCGGGGCTGCGGACCCAATTGGCAGCTGCCGACAGCCCCTCGCCGCGCGAGTCCGCGGCGCGGGGGAAGCAGGCAGCGGCGCGGGCCGTGGCGTGGGTGCGCGAGCAGGCTCCCGCCGTGCGCGAGCGCGGGGTCGACCTGTGGCAGCGGCGGCCTCGGTCGCGCGCCGACCTCGAGGAGCTGGCGCGCAAGGGGCGGGACGAATATCGGCTGCATGCTCCGCTGGCGCGCGAATGGGCGATCAAGCATCGTGCGCTGATCGCGGGGATGACGGCGGTGGTGGTGTTCGCGGGGGCCGACTCCTCCCTCGGATTGATACCGCTGGACGCGTCCGCGAGTCCCGGTGTGGCGGTGCGGGTTCCGGTGGCTTATCCGTTGCAGGTACAGGCTTCGACGGAGACCACCAAGCGATACCTGGACGCCATCAACAACGGTGAGCGGCTGCGTGAGCAGGCCGTGGTTGCGGCTGCCGCGCGCAACACCTTGGAGCGGGCGAAGGCCGAAGCCGCGGCTGCCGTCGCGGGTGAATATCAGCCGTGGATCACCGGCGGGAACAGCAATACCTTCGTGCTCCCCGGGGCGGGGAATTACGTGCTCCCCGCGATCGGGGCGTTCACCTCGGGGTTCGGGCCGCGCTGGGGGACGTTCCACTCGGGGATCGATATCGCCGCGCCGCTGGGTTCGCCGATCTATTCGGTGGCGGCGGGCACCGTCATCGAAGCCGGGCCGGCGCAGGGGTTCGGGCTGTGGGTGCGCATCCGGCACGATGACGGCAGTATCGCCATCTACGGGCATATGTACGACTTCTTCGTGTCGGTGGGCGAGCGGGTGCCCGCCGGTATGCAGATCGCGCGTGTCGGCAACCGTGGTGACTCCACCGGGCCGCATCTGCACTTCGAGATCGTCATGGAGGGTCAGAAGGTCGATCCGCAGCGCTGGCTGGCGCTGCACGGCCTCTCACTCACCTGAGCCGCGCCCCGTCATTCCGGCATGCTTCGGCCGGAATCCACACGGCCGCTGCGGATTCCGGCCAGCAGCACGCCGGAATGACGTAGGCCCACCGGCGAATTCGCGGGTGGGCCTACATTTCGGTCTTCGAACCTACGCCGGGGACGGCACCGTGATGCGCCCCTCGGTGGCGGCGAGGGCGATATCGCTGCGGAAGTGGCCGCCGGGCAGTTTGATGCCCGCGAGCCGGTCGTAGGCGTTCTTGCGCGCCTCGGCGAGATCCTTGCCCTGGCCGACGATGGCGAGCACGCGCCCGCCCGCCGAGACCAGCGCGCCGTCCTCGCGCTGCGCGGTGCCCGCGTGCAGCACCTCGGATTCGGTTCCGGTGCCGGTGGATTCGGCTCCGCTGATGACGTCGCCGGAGCGCGGGCGGCCCGGGTAGTTCTCGGCGGCCAGCACGACGGTGACGGCGGAGCCGTCCTTCCAGCGCGGTGCGGCGACCTGGTCGAGGGTGCCGGTGGCGGTGGCGTACAGCAGTTCGCCGAGCGGGCTGTCCAGCATGGCGAGCACGGCCTGGGTCTCGGGATCGCCGAAGCGGCAGTTGAATTCGACGACGGCGGGTCCGGCCTGCCCGATGGCGAGGCCCGCGTACAGCAGGCCGCTGAACGGCACGCCGCGCCGGACCATCTCGGCCGCAACGGGTTTCACGACATCCTCGACGATGGCGGTGAGGGTTTCCTCGGGCAGCCACGGCAGCGGCGTGTACGCGCCCATGCCGCCGGTGTTGGGCCCGGTGTCCCCGTCGCCGACGCGCTTGTGGTCCTGTGCGGGCAGCAGCGGCACCACGGTCTCGCCGTCGACGAGGCAGAACAGCGACACCTCGGGCCCGTCGAGGAAGGACTCCAGCAGCACCGGATGCCCGTTCTCCAGCAGTTCGGCCCCGTGATCGCGGGCGACCGACCGGTCCGGCGTCACCACGACGCCCTTGCCGGCGGCCAGCCCGTCGTCCTTCACGACCCAGGTCGGCCCGAACCGATCCAGCGCGGCATCCAATTCGCCCGGATGATCCACGATTTCACTGTGCGCGGTCTTCACCCCGGCCGCGTTCATCACATCCTTGGCGAACGCCTTGGACCCTTCGATCCGCGCGGCGGCCGCCGACGGCCCGAACGCGGCGATCCCGGCGGCCCGCACGGCGTCGGCGACGCCGAGCACCAGCGGCACCTCGGGCCCGATCACCACGAGGTCCACGTTCAGCTCCTGCGCCAGCGCGACGACGGCCTCGCCGGAGGAGGCGTCCACCGCCCGCACCTCGGCATGCTGGGCGATGCCCGCATTGCCGGGCGCGACGAACAGCGCGTCCACCGACGGATCGCGGCGCAGGGCGAGGGCGAGGGCATGTTCACGGGCTCCGGAACCGATGACGAGTACGCGCACGGCCAACAGCTTAGAGCAGTGTTTATTTGCCCTCCGCTGCGCTCCGGGCTGTTCGTGGCCCGCGTTCTGCCTTCGATCTTGGGGGTCGGGGGCGAAGCCCCCGAGAAGTCATGAAGAGTTCGTCCACCGTAAGCGGGTATGCCGGGGATGATGGATCGCAACGGCGATCACCGCGAATCACTGTGAGGAAGTGCGAGCCATGGGCTTGATCGACGGGATCATGGGCAATGCCGGACGCATCGACGCGGGGGCGGCACAGCAGGAGTACGGGCGGCTACTCGGCCAGCAGGAGCAGGTGTACGCGGCGTACCTGCTGGTGCGCGACGCCATGCTGTTCACGAACAAGCGGTTGATCCTGATCGACAAGCAGGGTTTGACCGGCAAGAAGGTGGAGTACCACTCCATCCCCTACCGCGCGATCACGCATTTCGCGGTGGAAACCGCGGGCACCTTCGATCTGGACGCCGAGCTGGCGATCTATATCGCGGGCGCGCCGCAGCCCATTCAGAAGCGCTTCAACCGGCAGGTCGACATCTACGAGGTGCAGGGCATCCTGTCGCACTTCGTGGCCGTGTGATGCGCGTAATGTCCGGGGCATGGCTTCCGTTTTCTCCGCAATCATCAACGGTCAGCTGCCGGGCCGGTTCGTCTGGGAGGACGACGAATTCGTCGCCTTCCTGACCATCGCCCCGGTGACGCAGGGGCACACGCTGGTGGTGCCGCGCAAGGAGATCGACCAGTGGCAGGACGTCGATCCGGATACCTTCGCGCGCATGACCACCGTGGCCCAGCGGATCGGGCAGGCGCTGCGGGCGGCATGGGATGCCCCGCGCGCGGGCCTGCTCATCGCGGGCTTGGAGGTGCCGCACCTGCACATCCATGTGTTCCCGGCCTTCGAGCTCGGTGATTTCGATATCACCGGCGCGGACCCGGATCCGAGCAAGGAATCCCTCGACGAGGCCCAGGCCAAGATCAAGCAGGCCCTGCGCGATCTGGGTTTCGGCGCGAACGTGCCTGCCTGACAAGCCTTCTCAGCCGGGCGTCCGGGGCAGGCGCACCGTGAAGGTGGTGCCCGCTCCCGGCGTGCTGGTCACCGAGACCGTGCCGCCGTGCGCGGTGACCAGCGCCTGCACGATGGACAGTCCCAGCCCGGTGCCGCCGCCGCTGCCCCGGGTGCGGGAGCTGTCGGTGCGATAGAACCTCTCGAAAACCCGTTCCGCCTGTTCGGCTTTCAACCCCGGCCCGGTGTCGGCGACCTCCAGCAGCACGTGCTGTTCGGCGGGGGTGAGCCGCACCGTCACGGCGGCGTCGGCGGGTGTGTGCACGAGCGCGTTGTTGACCAGGTTGGCGAGCACCTGCCGCAGCCTCGCCTCGTCGCCGAGCAACTCCAATGTGCCTTCGCCGGAAGCGATCTGGAGATCGATGGGCCGCGCGGGCCCGTCCGGATGCTGGACCGCGGCGACCGCCCGCGCCCCGTGCACGGCGTCACTGGCCAGGGTGAGCAGATCCACGGGCCGTCGCTCCACCGGCCGCTGGGCGTCCAGTCGCGCCAGCATGAGCAGGTCTTCGACCAAGAGCCCCATACGTTTCGACTCGTGCTCGATGCGGTCCATCACCATGGCGGCATCGTCGATCGCGCCCTGCCGGTACAGCTCCGAGAACCCCTTGATGGTCGTAAGCGGCGTCCGCAGTTCATGACTCGCGTCCGCGACGAACCGCCGCATCTTGGCCTCGGAGCGCCGCGCCGCCTCCTCGGACGCCTCGGTGGTGGCGAACGCCTGCTGGATCTGATGCAGCATGGTGTTCAGCGACTGCGACAGGTGATCGACCTCGGTGTCATTGCCGCGCACCGGAACTCGCCGATGCAGATCCCCGCCCGCGATGGCGGCGGCGGTCTCCTCCACCTGCCGCAGCGGTTTCAGGCTGCGGCTGATCACCAGTCGCGCGATGACGGCCAGCGCCACCAGCACCATGGTGCCGATCACCAGCTGCAGCGCAACCAGCCGGTCGATGATGGAGGTGGTGGCGTCCAGCCGCAGCGCGACGGTGCTGGAGCCCGAGGGGTTCTCGATCCGCAGCGCCCGCCACTTCACCGAGGCGTCCCCCACCGAGCCGACGGTGACGGCGTGCCGCCCGAGGTCCTCCGGCAGCTCCGGCACATGCGTCCCCGCGGGCAGATGCAGCACCTGCCTGCCCTCAGCGTCGTACACCTTCACGTAGAACAGCGTGGGCGGGCGCTCCCGCACCGGCAGTGGTCCCGGCGGCGGGGCTCCCGGCGCGGCCCACGTGTGCGCGGCCTCGCTCAGCTGCTTGTCCACCCCGTCGATGAGCACCCGGTTCATGGCCGAGGTCACCGCGATCCCGAAGACCAGCAGCCCGACCCCCGACAGCGCGAGCAGCGCCAGCACCAGCGTGGTCCGCAGCGGTATGGCCGCGGACCGATCGGTCAGCCGCCGCCGCGTGCCCGCGACGTTCACTGCACGCCCGACCGGCCGCGATTCGGCTCCCGCATCACATATCCCACCCCGCGCAGCGTGTGGATCAGCCGATCCGGCCCGGTGTCGACCTTCTTGCGCAGATACGACACATAGGTCTCGACCACCCCGACCTCACCGCCGAAGTCGTAGCGCCACACGTGATCCAGGATCCGCGGCTTGCTCAGCACCGTGCCCACGTTCACCAGGAAGTACCGCAGCAGCGTGAACTCGGTGGGCGACAGCGCGACCGCCTCCCCCGCCTTCCACACCTCGTGCGTATCGTCGTCGAGCTCGATATCCGCGAATCTCAACCGCGACGACTTGGTCTCCGGCGCGACCCGCCCCGACCGCCGCAGGATCACCCGCAGCCGGGCAACGACTTCTTCCAGCGAAAAGGGCTTGGTCACATAGTCGTCCGCCCCCAGCGTGAGCCCGGTGACCTTGTCCTCCACCTCGTCGCGGGCGGTGAGGAACAGCACCGGCGCGTCGATCCCGTCGGCCCGCAGCCGACGCAGCAGCCCGAACCCGTCCATCCCCGGCATCATCACATCCACGATGAGCGCATCCGGCTTGAACGTCTTCGCCTTGTCCAGCCCCTCGGTCCCCCCGGCCGCACTCGCCACCTCGAACCCCTGATACCGCAAACTGACCGTCAGCAACTCGACGATCATCGGCTCATCATCGACCACCAGCACTCTGGCCTCGGGTTCACGCGCGGGCACACCTGTCATGACCTCATATTCTGTCCCACACCCCAGCCCTTCCTGGGCTCCCGCTGGGAGTTTCCTGGGAACGACCTCCCTACCCCGGAAACGCCTCGAGGGCACGGAGTAACCCCCGCACCCTCGAGCGATCACATTCCGCGCCTACGGCACCGGCCGATTACGGCACCAGTCCGGCCGCACCCGCACCGGCACCGATCCCGGCGCCCACGAGCGCACCGACCCCGGCGGCCGGAATACCGGCCACGCCCGCGCCGATGACTCCACCGATTCCCGCACCGATCACACCACCCGCGACCATCGCCCCACCGGCGATCGGCACGGCGGCCGCGAACTCCGCCGCCAGCGCGGGCAGCGAAATCAAGCAGGTGGCGACCGGCAGGCAGGTCCCGAGCACGGTCAGCGAAGCCACCAGCGCGGTACCCGCCCCGGCCACCGCGAGCCCGGCGCCCACACCAATTCCCGCACCGATCACTCCACCCACGACCGCACCAACAGCCGCGGCCGGAATCCCCGCGACCGCCGCCCCGATCCCGGCCCCGGCCAGCGCCGCCTGCCCAATCTTGTTCGGATCAGCCGCAACCGGCTCCGCCACGGCAACATCAGCCACCGGCGCGGCAACTTCAACCACCGGCGTGCCGACTTCTGCCACCGGCGCCACAGCTTCGAGCGCGGTTCCCGCGACGGCCTGAGCGGCCACGAAAATCGGCTGCCCCGGCGCGAACCCCGTGGCCTCCACCTCGGTATACCCAGCCCGCTCGACCGGATCAGCCGAAGCCAGACCCGCACAGGTCAGCGACACCGCCAGCGGCAAAGCCCCCAGCACCGCCCCTCGACCGATCTTCTTGGTACGCAAACGATGACGTGCCACTACAACTCCCCCAGGACCCAATTGACCGACTGTCTGACACAGCCGATCCAAGCGTCTCAGGACAATCCGGAGCAACCTTTGTGGCAACAGTCACGGCCGCACCAGCTCCATCCGCCATTCGGTCGGTGCGGCATGCGAGTATGTCCCGCACAATGCGGCACCGGCTCATAGAGCCGCGATTTATGTGGGGGGACAGTGGCTTTCGCGCAGCCCGAGACAGGCGACAACTGGGCGGCTTTCGAGGACAGATTGTGCACGCTGCTGGCGAGCGAAATCGAGCTGCGGCTCACCCTCGAGGCCAACGGGTACGACCGGTTCGGCGATACCAACCATTTCGTGACGATCACGCGCGACGGCGACGAGCTGTTCGCCGACGCGAGCTCGAACGAGGTGACCGTGGAACCGGAGCGGCACCTGTCGGAGGCCGACATGCGCCGACTGCGCGAACTCGGCTGGGCCGCACCGGATCCCGCCACCTACGTCCGATACTGGCGGCTATCCGCAGGCGCACCCGGTCCCGAGACCTGCCGGATCATCGCCGCCGCCACCGTCAGGGTGCTGCGCGAGGTGTTCCGCGTCGCCGACCCGGCCGACCTGCGCGCGCACGGTTGGACAGGTGAGGACGGCGGCCTCCATGTGGGTGAACTCGGCGTCGGGGCGCACAGCCTGCCGTGGCGGGACAGCGGGCCCGTTCCCCCGGTCGGATTCGCGGCCGCCCGCGGCGAATCGGCTGCCCTGATCGCCTTCATCGCACGGACCGTCACCGCCACCCGAGCGGGTGCGGTGCCGGGCGGCCAACTGCCACGGGATCTGAATCGAATGGTCCGAGCGGCCGGGGCCGATCAGTTCGAGGTCACCCGCGTGCTGCTGGAGCAGTTGTTGCCGCTCTGGCCCACTCGGCATGCGCCACTCGGGGTCTGGAAGGCGTGGCGCGGCACGCTCGTGCGGATGGCTCGGGAGTCGACCCGGGCACGCGGCGTGCTGCTCGATCTACTGCCCACAGCCAAGGGCATCGACGGCTGGTGGCTGGAGTTGCTCGTCGACTGCGGTGTCACCGACGCCCTGACGGGCCGGGGCGATGCGCGGATTCTCCCGGCGGACGGACGAGCCGGCTGGCTGTCGCGCACCATCGGATTCCCGCGCTGGTCCGGAATCGTCGAGAAGCGGCGAGCCACCTGGCCACCCGCGCTGTGGCCACGCCCGCTGCTGGAGTTGATTCCGCGGATGGCCGCCGCGCTGATCGCGGACGGCGATCCCGTACATCCCAACGGCGGCAAGATGTCCGGCCACGGCATAGACCTTCGTGTGATGGAAGCGCTGGTGGCCCATGGCATCCCGATCGCGGAGGTGGATGTCCGCGGCTATCTGGATGTGACGGGCTGGGTCCGCCATGCCGAGGCGGAGGAGAGTCTCGCGGCGCTGGCCGCCCATCCGGTTTTCGGGCCGATGCTCATCGAGTGTGCGGAGAAGCAGGAACCGAAATGGCTCGAGGGCACAGGGAAAGCTGTGCCCTCGAGCCGGTGGAGCCCCCTGTCAGGATTGAACTGACGACCTTCGCTTTACAAGAGCGGTGCTCTACCACTGAGCTAAGGAGGCGGAAGCGGTGTTCATCATAACCAGGTGCACCGGCTGCGCGGAAAGCCGGAGTTCACCGGGTTGAGCCGATGCGTGCCAGGTCGGTCCGAATGCGGGCGCGGGTGTCCGCGCGCCGCATTCGGGAACCGTTCCTGCGCAGTATCGGGTCGACCGCGAAGATCAGGACTGCGCCGCCTGACGGGCCGCGTCGTCGGCGGCCATGGCATCGCGCAGGCTCTTGGGACGCATGTCCGTCCAGTTCTTCTCTACGTACTCGACGCAGGCGGCCCGGCTGTCCTCGCCGAACACGACTCGCCAACCCGCCGGGACCTCGGCGAAAGCCGGCCACAGGGAATGCTGCTCCTCGTCGTTGACAAGGACGAAGAACCGGCCGTCTTCATCATCGAAGGGATTGGTGCTCATTTCACCTCACTGGATACTGGCGCTGTGTACGGGACGTAGACGGATCGCCCAGAAGCTGAGGTGAGGCACCACAGCGCTGCAACGAACCCCCGACGTTGATATGGACCCTAGCAAGGCGGGCGTTACGAGTTGGTGGTTACCTTCAGCATCACGCCGCGAAGAATTCCAGCAGCAGCTTGTTGACGGTCTCCGGCTGCTCCAGGTAGCCGAAGTGCCCGGCGTCGGGAACCTCCTGGTAGCGGCCGCCCGGAATGGCCTCGGCCACCTCGCGTGACAGGTAGGGCGGGATCATCCGGTCATCGGCGAAACCGACGGACAGGCACGGAACTTTGATGCCGCGGTAGGCGGTGAGCCGCTCGAAATCGTGGTCCATGCGACGCTGCGCGCGCACGCCCGGCGTGACCGGGCCGCCGGTGAATTCGAACAGGTCCAGCCAGTCACGGGCTTTGTTGGGATCGGCCATGGTGGCCGGGGAGATGTTCATGATCGCGGTCAGCGCGGCCTCGTACTTGGGCGGCAGCTGCACCCCGCTCACGTCGAGATCGTATTCGCCGAGCGAGAGCGTCTTCTGGAACTGGTCGAGGCGACCGTGCCCGGCCAGGAAGACGGCCTTGCGCACCAGGTCCGGCCGGGCCAGCGCGAGTTCCTGCGCCACCCGCGAGCCCATGGACTGACCGACCACCAGGGCCGGTCCCTCGCCGAGGAATTCGATGAGCCCGGCGGTGTCGCGCACGAGATCGTCGATGTGGATGCCGTTCGGCGATTCGAAGGAGGGCGCGATACCGCGATTGTCGAAGGTGCAGACCCGGTAGCCGGCCGCGACCAGCGCGGGCACCTGGTGCAGCTCCCACACCCGCCCCGGGCTGCCCGTTCCCATGATCATGACGACCAGCGGCCCGGCTCCCTTGACGTCGGTGCCTTTGGACCGGTCTCCCTTGACCTGGTAGTTCAGCGAGATTCCGTTCACCGTGGCCAACGGCATGGCAGCGACCCCTTCATCGGTTGGAACAAGTGCACTCTCACCGTATAGGTATTGGTCGCGCGGGCGTTTCGGAGCATTGCGGTCCGGGCACGCTGCGCCCCGAGAGAACATGCCGGAAATGCCTGGCAGATACGATGGACTCTCGAGACCTAGGCTGACTTCCCCGAGAGGACTTGATTATGGCCGCGAAGAGCACCGCCAACGACATCGCGGACGACGATCTGGAACCGCTCGCCGACGAGACCGCCCGCCAGGCCCAGCGTGTCGTGGCCGCGTACGCCGCGGATGCCGACGAGTGCCGCATGCTGCTGTCGATGCTGGGTATCGGCCCGAACTCGCGAGGCGAATGACCCGTGAACCCGGAAGGCTCCGGCTCCGGATTCGTCGTCGTCGCGAACCGGCTACCGGTCGACCTGGAAAAACTCCCCGATGGCACCACACGATGGAAGCGCAGTCCCGGCGGTCTGGTGACCGCACTGGAGCCGGTGCTGCGCAACAACAAGGGGGCGTGGGTCGGCTGGGCCGGCGTTCCCGATGTGGAGATCGACCCGATCGTCGAGGACGGGCTGGAGCTGCATCCGGTTCCGCTGTCCTCGGATGAGGTCGCCGACTACTACGAGGGCTTCTCCAATGCCACGCTGTGGCCGCTGTATCACGATGTGATCGTGCGGCCGGTGTACGACCGCACCTGGTGGCAGGCGTACGTGCAGGTGAACCGCCGCTTCGCGGAGTACACCGCGAAGGTGGCCGCCGAGGGCGCGACCGTCTGGGTGCAGGACTATCAGCTGCAGCTGGTGCCCAAGATGCTGCGCATGCTGCGACCGGATCTGACCATCGGCTTCTTCCTGCACATTCCGTTCCCGCCGGTGGAACTGTTCATGCAGATGCCGTGGCGCACCGAGATCGTCGAGGGTCTGCTGGGCGCGGATCTGATCGGTTTCCATCTGCCCGGCGGCGCGCAGAACTTCCTGTATCTGGCGAGAAGGCTTGCCGGACAGCCGACTTCGCGCGGCAATGTGGGCGTCCGCTCGAAACTCGGTGTGGTGCAGGTGGGTTTCCGCACCGTGCGGGTGGGCGCGTTCCCGATCTCCATCACCTCGACCGAGCTGGACGAGTACTCGCGGCGGCGCACCGTGCGCGAGCGTGCCGCGAAAATCCGTGCGGAGCTTGGTAATCCGAAGAACATCCTGCTGGGCGTCGACCGTCTGGACTACACCAAGGGCATCGACATCCGCCTCGCCGCGCTCGAGGAGCTGCTGCACGAGGGCCGGGTGAATCCGGAGGAGACGGTGATGGTGCAGCTGGCCACACCGAGCCGGGAGCGCGTCGAGTCCTACAAGCAGATGCGCGGGGATATCGAACGTCAGGTGGGCCGGATCAACGGCGAGTTCTCCCGGGTGGGTTATCCGGTCGTGCACTACCTGCACCGGCCGATCCCGCGCGACGAGCTGATCTCGTTCTTCGTGGCCGCCGATGTCATGGTGGTGACGCCGCTGCGTGACGGCATGAACCTGGTGGCCAAGGAGTACGTGGCCTGCCAGGGCGGCTTGAGCGGCGCGCTGGTGTTGAGCGAGTTCACCGGTGCGGCAGCGGAATTGCGGCAGTCCTACCTGTGCAATCCGCACGACCTGGAGAGCGTGAAGGAAGCCCTCACCGGGGCGCTGGAGGACGATCGGGAGACCAGGCGGCGGCGGATGCGTTCGCTGCGCCGTCAGGTGCTCACCCACGATGTGGACCGGTGGGCACGGGCCTTCCTGGACGCGCTGGCACAGGATCGGGTGGCGGGCAGCGCACTGCTCACCGACGACGATGTGGATCCGGGCCTGCGGGACTGATTCTCCCGCAACCGAATACGAGCGAATACCCCGCCGGGCAGTCCGGCGGGGTATTCGTTTTCCGGGAACGGGCTACTTCACCCCGGTCGCCGTGGCGACGTCGGCGAGCATCCGGTCGGCGGCCTGGATGCCTATGCCCGACATCCAGGTCTCGTCCGGCACCTGGAAGACCTTGCCGTCGCGCACCGCGCGCAGGTCCTTCCAGACGGGACTGGTTGTGACAGCGTCTTTTTCGGTCTTGCTCGGATCCTCGATGGTGGCCACGAAGATCAGGTTGGCATCGGCCAGGTCGATTTGCTCGGCGCTGACCTCCTGCATGATCTTCTTGGGATCGGTGGAGATCTGCACGTCCGGCCGTGCCAGCCCGATATCGGCCATGACGGTGCCGCTGTAGGAGTTGCTCAGGTAGAGCCGCGTCGGCCCGGCCAGGAAGCGGATCACCGAAACAGACGGCACCACACCGTTGTTCGCGGCGCGGATCTGGTCGCCGAGGGCGCGGGCGCGGCCCTCGTAGGCGCGCAGCGCGTCGGCGGCCTGCTGGTCGAGCCCGAGCGCCTTACCGTGCACGAGGAGGTTGGCCTTCCAGGTGCTGCCGGTGGTCTCGGTGAACACCGTGGGCGCGATGCCCGCCAGCTTGTCGTAGATCTTCTCGTGCCGGACCTTCGACGACAGGATGAGATCGGGCTTGAGCGACGCGATGCGCTCCAGATTCGGCTCCAGCAGCGGGCCGACATCGGTGATGCCTTCGGTCTTGTCCCCCAGGTAGTCCGGGAAGCCGCCCTTGGTCTTGGTGTGCGGGACGACCGCGCCGACCGGCTTGACGCCGAGCAGGGTGGTGGAGTCCAGTTCCGCGGTGTCGAGCACGACGACCCGCTGCGGGGCCTTCGGAATGGTCACCTGCCCCATGACGGTGTCGAGGGTGCGCGGGAACTCCCCTCGTCCCGCCACCGATACGCCGGAATCGGTTGCGCCGGTGCCGGATCCGCAGGCGGTCAGCCCCGCGAGGCCGATGGCGGCGGCCGCCAGCGCGGCGGTGACGCGACCGGCTCCGGACCTGCGGAATCGTCGTCTGGACATGGTTCGTCCTCGTTTCGTGGGTGTTGTGGGGTCAGCGGGAACGCGCGCCGCGGCGCGTCGGAATCACCAGCGGCGTACCGGTTTCCGGGTCGGGAATGACACGGCAGTCGACGCCGAAGACGGTGCGCACCAGATCGGCGTCGAGGACGTCGGCGGGCGGTCCCGCGGCGGCCAGCCTGCCGTCGTGCAGAACGACCAGGTGGTCGGCGTAGCGGGCGGCCTGGCCGAGGTCGTGCAGCACCATGATCACGGTGCGGCCGGAGTCGGCGTGCAGTTCGGCGACCAGGTCGAGGACGTCGAGTTGGTGGCGCAGGTCCAGGAAGGTGGTGGGTTCGTCGAGCAGCAGCAGGTCGGTGTCCTGGGCGAGAGCCAGTGCGATCCAGACTCTTTGGCGCTGCCCACCGGAGAGCCGATCCACCTGCCGGTCGCGCAGTTCGGTGGTGCCGGTGCGCCGCAGGGCCTCGTCGACGGCCGACTGGTCCTCGGCGGACCAGGGCCGCAGCAGCCGCTGATGCGGATAGCGACCCAGGCGCACCAGCGCTTCGACGGTGATGGCCTCGGGCGTGATGGGCTGCTGCGGCAGCAGTCCCAGCCTCAGCGCCAGGGCGCGTGCCGACATTCGATGGATATCCGCGCCGTCGAGGGTGACCGCGCCGTCCGAGGGCTGCAGCAATCGCGAAAGCGTTTTCAGCAGTGTGGATTTGCCGCAGGCGTTGGGTCCGACGATGGCGGTGACCGCGCCGCCGGGTAGTTCCAGATCCAGTCCGTCGATGACGGCCCGCTCACCGTAGTGCAGGGCCAGGCCCCGGGTGGCGAGGCTGTTCGTGCTCATGCGGTCCTCCGATGGGCCGGGCTGCTCTCGCGCAGCATGAGTATCAGCAGCCAGGGCGCGCCGACGGTGGCGGTGACGATGCCGACCGGCACGTTCACCGGCGAAAGATGCTGTGCCACCAGGTCACAACCGACCAACAGCGTCGCGCCCAGCAGGCCGGTGACGAAAAGCGATGCGGCGGTGGGCGCTCCGACGAGCATCCGCACCAGCTGCGGGACGGCCAGCGCCACGAAGCTGATGGGCCCGGCCACGGCCGCCGCCAGCGCGGCCAGCACGACGGCTGTCATGAGCAGCCGGATCCGCGCGCGGGATACCGTGATGCCCAGCGCGCCCGCGGATTCGTCGCCGAGGTCCAGTGTCGCCAGCGTCCGGTACTGCACGAACACCAGCACCAGCACGACCGCACTGGCGAGCGCGGCGCCCTGCACCTCGGGCCAGGTGCGTCCGTACAGCGAGCCGACCGTCCACTGTGTCGCCGAGGAGGCCAGCTCCTTGGGGAACCGCACCACGAACAGATTCACCGCCGCCGCCAGTCCCGCCTGCACGGCCAGCCCGACCAGCACCAGCCGCGCGACCGGCAGTCCCGCCCGGCTCCCGAGCAGGATGAGCAGCACTCCCGCGAATACGCCACCGAGGAGCGCGCCGAACGGAATCAGCACCTGACTCGCCCCGAAGGCGAGGATCAGCACGACCCCGAGCGAGGCACCGCCGGTCACGCCCATGACATCCGGTGAGGCGAGTGGATTGCGGAACAAGCGCTGCAGGATCGCGCCCGCCAGCGCCAGTCCCGCCCCGGCGACAATCCCGGCCACCAGCCGAGGCGCCCGGAACTGCTGCACCACATACACATCCCCCGCGTCCCCGATCCCGAAGGCCGCGGACAGCCCGGTGGGCACCGACATCGCGATCTCACCGGCCACGAGCGCGATGGTCGCCAGCACGGCCAGCAGGGCCGCACATCCGACGCCGAGCGCGAGCACCTTCCGCCGTTGCCGGACAAGAGAACTCACCGGCGGCGTCGCGGCGGTCGGGTCCGGCAGACAGAACATCCCTCCGAGTCCGGAATCACGGCGGGAGGTGTCGGAAGGATGGGGAGGACTCCCGTGGGAAGGCTTGTTGCTCATCGGTTTTCCTTCCGGCGGGCCAGGACTGCGAGCAGGATCGCGCCGAGGAAGGCGGTGACGATGCCGACCTCCACTTCGGAGGGGCGGGCGATGAGCCGGCCGATGATGTCGGCGGTGAGGATCAGGATCGGGCCCGCGATGAGGCAGCCGGGGAGCAGGAGGCGGTGGTCACCGCCGGTGACCAGCCGGACCAGGTGGGGTGCGCCGAGGCCGATGAAGGCGATCGGGCCGGCCACGGCCACGGCGGAGCCCGCCAGCAGGACCACGGCGACCATGCCCGCCAGGCGAATTCGCGAGACCGGGAGGCCGAGGGCGGTAGCGGCTTCGTCACCGAGGGCGAGCGCGTTGAGCGCGGGTGCGATGGCGAGCGCCGTGATCGCGCCGATGAGCAGGGTGGGGACCAGCGGAAGCAGGGTGCCGAGATCGCGTTCGGCGATGGAGCCCGCGAGCCAGAAGCGGGCCTCGTCGAGGGTGCGCTCGCTGAGCAGCATGATCGCGGAAGTCCAGGAGACGAGCACCAATTGGAGCATGGTGCCGCCGAGCACCAGCCGGACCGGATCCAGATCTCCGGCGCGGCGACCCAATGCCAGCGTAGGCAACCCTTATGCTGTCAACCGGGTCTCCGCAACCCACCCGTCACGCACAGACCGGCCCACGGTCCACTCGCCCACGCGCGCCCGGTCCGATGCGCGAGCACGGCTCCCGCGCGCCCGCGCCCTCACGCGGATTCGGAGGTCATCTCCTCGCCGATGCGGAACACGACGCCGGTGAGTTTCTCCGAGGCCGCCCACAGCGCATCGGACACCACCGGGTCGGACGCCTGCCCGGTCAGTTCGAGCGGCACCGGGAACCCCTTGAATTTCCCTGCCGGTCCGAAGAATTCACCGCCGCGCACCCCGGGATCGACGGCAGCCCGCAGGGTGGGCAGCGCGCCCATGGTGGCCGTCTGCTGAATCGGATTGAACAGCCACTGCACCGAGGGATGCGCGAGCCACCGCGCGGACGCGGGCAGATTACGCGTGAACTCGGTCACCGCGATACCGGGATGCGCTGCGACCGCGCACAATTCGACATCCGTACCGTTGAGCTTCCGCTGCAGTTCCTGTGTGAACATCAGATTCGCGAGCTTGGACTGCGCGTAGGCGGTCATGGTCCGGTACCGGCGCTGCTCGAAGGCGAGATCATCGAGATCCAGCGGCGACTTGCGCGTCTCGGCCATCGCGCTGGCCACGGTGACGATGCGCGCGCCGGGCGCGGCCAGCACCAGATCCAGCACCAGCCCGGTGAACGCGAAAGGCCCGAGATGATTGGTGGCGAAGGTGTTCTCGAACCCGTCCACGGTGACGAGCCGCCGCTGATTCATGGTGCCCGCATTGTTGATCAGCAGATCGACCCGCTCGACCAGCTGAGGCAACCGTGCGGCCGCCGCCCGCACCGATTCCAGCGACGTCAGATCCAGTTCCAGCACCGGCAATTCGGCCGTCGGCGCGGTCTGCCGCACGAATTCCACCGCCCCCGCTGCCTTTTCGGCATTGCGGCAGGCCATGACGACCCGTGCCCCCCGCTCGGCGAGCATCCGCGCCGTCTCCAACCCGAGCCCCGCACTGGCTCCGGTCACGACGGCGGTGCGCCCGCTCAGCTCCGGAATGTCGGCCGCGGTCCACGGCAGCGCCTTGTTACCCACTTGATGTTCCCCTGGCCGGTCGCAGTTCTGTTTGCCAAGAGAACCTTAAGTGGGCTTGACGGCGTCGACCACCCGAGCGCCCGGCTACCGGGGAGGCCGGGTCATTCGAAGCTCAGCTGGGCGATGAAATGCCGGTGGTCGCGCAGCAGCGGCAGCCGCCGGTGCAGGCCGAGCAGCGCCGGATGGCACCAGCCGCGGCCCGCCGCCATGGGAAGTTCGCGATAACCGGTGACCCCTGGAATCCGTTGCGGCAGTGCGCGCGCCTCGGGCACCGTGAGACCGAACGGCATGGGCGGTATCACGTAGTCGGAGCCGCGGGCGATGGTCCTGCCCTCGGCGGTGCGCTGCGTGAAGGAGGGCGGCAGCGCGTCGAAGATGACGCTCGCGCCCGGAAACCGCTGCGCCATATCGCCGATGAGTGCGTACACGTCGTCCGGCTCCAGGTACATGAACAGCCCCTCGGCGGTGATGAGCACCTCCCGGGTATCGACGGCGTCGAACCAGGAGCGGTCCAGCGCGGAGAGCGCGAGGTTGCGCACCCGAGGCGCGGCGGGCAGCAGCCGCTCACGCAGTGCGATCATCTCCGGGAGGTCCACCGACAGCCAGTTCAACTCCGGCTCCCCGAGTCGCCAATAGGTGGTCTGCAATCCCTCGCCCAGCGCGACCACGGTCCCGCCGGGTGAATCATGCTGGAAGCGGCGGATTTCGGTGTCGATGGCGAGGGCGCGCAGCACCTGGGTCTGGCGCGGGCTGCCGAAGGTCGAGTAGTCGAAGTCGATGGCCGCGCACAGCTGCTCGGCCAGTGGATCGCTGAATTCCGAGTCGGCCCGCGCGGATTCGACCGCTCGGCTCCACAGGATCCACAGTGCGGTGGCCGGAACACCGTCCAGCGCAGCCGAATTCGTCTCGCTCACAGTTCACGCAGCCGTACCAGCGGAATCCGCCGTTCGGTCCGGGACTGGTAGTCGCGGTAGAACTCCCGGTCGGCGGTCAATGCCGCCCACAGCTCCCGGTATTCGGCCCCGTCGAGGATCTCCGGCCGCACCCACACCTCCCCGGTCCGCAGTTTCACGAGCACCTTGCCGTTGGCGTCGGCGTCGGTGAGGTTCCAGTACCAGGCCGGATGCTGCGGCGCGCCGACGAAGGACGCGACCACCACCCGGTGCCCGTCACCGTCGACCCAGAAGGGCAGCGCGACCTTGTGCGCCCGGCCGCTGCGCCGGCCCACGGTGTGCAGCAGCAGATGTTCCATTCCGGAGCTGATCCACACCTGCTCCGCATCGGTGAATTCCATGCCCAGCACATGCTTTCGGCCCAGGGCTATGAGTTTCTCCCGCTCGGGTTCGGTGAACGGGTTGTTGCGTTGATCGTTCAGGCCCACATCAAACCTCCGTTGACGTCGAGAACCGCCCCGTTGACGTACGAGGCGTCAGCGGAGGCGAGGAATACGGCCGCCCGCGCGGCCTCGGTCACCGCACCGGCGCGGCCCAGTGCGAATCGTTTGCGATAGGCCGCCCACACGCGTTCGTGCTCCGCGAGCCGCCCGCCCATACCGGCGTCGAGAATGCCGGGTGCGAGCGCGTTGACCCGGATCCGGTACTGCCCCAGCTCGATCGCGCTGGTTCTGGTGAACATCTCGATGGCGGCCTTGGTGGCGCTGTAACCGGCCGCGCCGACGGCCACCCGGCTCGCCATGGAGGAGGACATATTGATGATCACCCCGCCGCGTTCGCGCATGTGCGGGACCGCGGCCCGGGTGCACAGGAAGGTTCCGGTCAGGTTGGTGGCGACCATGGCATCCCAGTCGCCCGGGGCGAGATGTTCGATCCGGCCGTCGCGGCTCACCCCGGCATTGGCGACCACGACATCGAGCCCGCCGAAGGATTCCACGGCGGCCCGCATCAGTCGCTCCACCGCGTCCGGATCCGTGACGTCGGCGGACTGGAACAGCGCCCGGTCGGGGAACTGTTCCTTCAGCGCCTGGAAGTTCCCTGCGGTGCGCGCAGCGCACATCACCGCGGCGCCCTCGGCGAGCATCTGGCTCGCGATGGCGAAGCCGAGCCCCTGGGTCGCGCCGGTCACGACGACGGCCCTGCCTTCGAGTTTCATTGCCTGCCTTTCGATCTCATGACGGTCAGTACCACGTCAGCACCACCGCCCCGGCGCTCATGCCGCCGCCGACGCCTGCGAGGAGCAGGCGTTCACCCCGCTGCAGCGGGCGTTCCAGATGGGAGGCGTGCAGGGTCAGCGGTATGGACGCCGCGCCCGTGTTCCCGTAGCGGGGCGCGGTCAGTGGCACGCGCGCCGGATCCACGCCGAGCTCGCGGACGCAGGCTTCCAGCAGCCGGGTGTTGGCCTGGTGCAGGATGATCCGGTCCATGTCGGCGAGGGTGAGCCCGGATTCGCCCAGGGCCTCGTCGATGATCTTGGGCAGGGTGGTGAGCACATAGTCGCGGACCGCGCGGCCGTCCATCCGGAACAGCCGATCGGTCGCGGGAACCTCTACCAGGGCACGTAATTCGCCGTCGGTGACGAGCCGGCTCGCATGCAGGCCGTATCCCGCGGGCACCGGACCGACCAGGGTCGCGCCCGCGCCGTCGCCGAACAGGCTCACCGTGGTGCGGTCGGTCCGGTTCATGATGCGGGAGTAGATGTCGGTCGCGGCCACCAGCAGCGGGCCGTCCCGATCACCGCCGCGTTCGCACAGTCCGGCGGCGACCGTCAGCGCGAACAGGTATCCGACGCAGACCGAGTTGACGTCGAAGGCGGGTATTCCACCGAGTCCCAGTTCGTGTTGCAGCGTGGCGGCGGTCGCGGGCTGTGGTTGGTCACCGGTCGAGGTGGCGACGATGATGCCGCCGATGCGCGGCCAGTGCGCCCGGTCCGGTCCGAGCAGGTCGAGTGCGGCCGCGTGTGCGAGGCCCGCGGTGGTCGCGGTGTCGTCCGCATAGCGGCGGGTGGCCACGCCGGTGCGCTCGTGTATCCATTCGGGGGTGGTGTGCGCCCACTGCGCGATACGGTCGTTGCCGACTTCGGTGGGCGGCACGTATGCGCCGGTGCGCAGGATTCCGACGGCTTTCACAGGATGATCGGCAGTTCGGCCAGCTGCCATACCGCTGTGCCGCTCTGCCACGGCACCTGCTCGGGTGGTACCGCGAGCCTGGCGTCGGGGTAGTCGCGCAGCAGGGCTCCGATGCCCACCTCCAGCTCCATGCGGGCCACCGGGGAGCCCAGACAGTAGCGCGTCCCGTAGCCGAACGCCATGTGCGGCTTCGCATTTCGCGCGGTATCGATGCGCTCCGGGTCGGGGTACACGCTCGCGTCGAGGTTGGCCGCGCCGATGGCGGGGACCACGTAGTCGCCGGGCGCCATATCCACGCCGCCGAGCCGGACGGGTTCGCGGACCCGCCACGGCAGTCCTTCGCCGCCGGCCAGGGTGATGGTGCGGAGCAGTTCGTCCACCGCCGCGGGAATGCGTTCCGGCGACTCGCGGAGTTCGGTCCACAGTCCGGGGCTCAGCAGCAGGCGGAGAATGACCTTGCCGAGCATATGCGCGGAGGATTCGTAGCCGCCGACAACCAGTGCGAAGACAACGGTGACGATCTCCCACTTCTCCAGATCCGCGCCGTGGCGAATCAGATCGGAGACGAAATCCGCCGCCGGGTCGGCCTTTCGGGCGGCGAGTAGTTTCAGTACGTACCTGCCGAGGTCCTCCAGCGCGGCCTGCGCATCGCGCGCTCCCGCCTCGGAGGCGGAGGCGTCCGACAGCAGCGCACTCACCCAGGCGCCCACGTCGGGCTGATCGGACTCGGGTATGCCGACCAGTTCCCCGAGCACATTGAGCGAGAACGGTTTGGCGACAACGGATACGTAGTCGCCGCCCCCGGTCGCGGCCAGTTCGGCCAGTCGGCGGCCCATGAGCGCTGCGGTGGCGGCCCGCAGCGACGTCATGCGGGCACTGGTCAGTTCCCGGCCGATGACCCGACGCAGCTTCAGGTGGATGCTGTCGTCCAGGCTGCCGATGCCGCCCTGGAGCAGCAGGCCGGCGGTGAGCCGCGGCGCGGAATCCTGCGACATGCCGGTCCTGCTGAACGCCTTCTGCGAGTAGACGGTTCGCACATCCTCGTACCCGGTGACCAGCCAGGCCACATCGCCGTACGGGTACTGCACGCGGCCGATGCCGCCGCCGGACCGCACCTCGTCCATGACAGGGTCCAGGTTCAGTGATCGTGATGACTGCGACGGGTACGGGTGTACCGGGCACCGCAACGTTTCCATCGTCCCTCCCACCGGCGGACGAAACGAGAAAGCTTCTCCGCCAATCTGTTTCATAAATACCGCGCTTCATCGCGCAAAAATGTTGCGGCTCAACCATCTTCGCCGCCCGATTACTCCACCCCACACCAGCAAGCGGATTGAGGTTATAACGTGTTCCTGTTGTTGATACAGGTATTTGACAACGAAATACGTTGTGATCAACCAGATATAGACCATCGTCCGGAATTTTGCTAGAACTCGTTCTATCTGAAGCGCACGGGGGTATCACCGAAAGCGTTGCGCGCCAACCCATCCACTGGGGAGTTCGATGGATCACATCACCAGCCCGTTTGCCGTCGCCGAAGCCCGCCCGATGTACCGGCTCCGGCGCTACTTTCCCGAGCGACAGCCGGTCCACGGCCCGGCCGCGCTGCTGATCCCTCCGCTCATGATGAGCGCAGAGGTCTTCGACCTCGATACCGCCGACGGCCCGGTGGCAGCGCTGCACCGGGCCGGCATCGACCCCTGGGTGATCGACTTCGGTTCGCCCGCAACGGAAGAGGGCGGCTGGACCCGGACCCTGGACGATCACGTGCTGGCCGTCTCCGCCGCCGTGGACACGATGCGGGAGCGGACCGGCGGGGACATCCACCTCGTGGGTTACTGCCAGGGCGGCATGTTCGGCTACCTGACCGCCGCCCACCGCGGCGGCGCCGGTCTCGCGAGCCTGGTGGGCATCGGCAGCATGGTGGACTGGACCGCCGCCGGGCTGCCGTTCGGACCGCGGGTGGCGAACCACTTCGCGGAAACCGTGCGCGAGGGGGCCAGGATCACCGATACGGTCCTGAAGATCTGGTGGGACCTGGTCGATCCGGTGAGCTCGCTGCGCAATCGCCTGCGCGGCCTGCGCAATCCCGGCGACGTCCCGAGCGATCCGGTCGCGGAACGGCATCGGCGGTTCATGGCGGGTGAGGGCCGGATCGGCTATCCCGGCCCCGCTGCCTCGGATCTGTTGCGCCAGTTCGCCATCGGCAACCGGCTCTGGTCGGGCGGGTTCGTGGTCGACGGCCGGGTGCTGGACATGAGCGAGGTGTCCTGCCCGATCCTGGGTGTCGTCGGTCTGCGGGATCAGCTCGCGCCGGGCGCGTCGGTGCGCGGCATCGAACATGCCGCGCGGAACGCACCCGTGTACGAGGTGAGCGTGGACGCGGGCCACTACAAGCTGGTGGCCGGGCGACATGCCGCGACGATCACCTGGCCCACCGTGGCCGGATGGCTGAACTGGGCGCACGGCGACGGCGCGCTGCCGGACACCGTCTCCGTCATGACCGACCCCGGCACGCGCCCGCCCCGGAACCGAACCCGGGCGCAGCGACTGCTGTTCGCGCCACCGCGCCCACCGCGGGCCGGGCGGATACTGCCGGACACCAGGGTTTCGCTCGGTCGCGCCCTGGGCGCGCGCACCTCCACCCGGGATCTGCTGCTCCACGACGGGCGGGCGATATCCGAGGTCGCGGTGAACGAGCAGGTCGACCGGGTGGTACGGACGCTGATCGGTGCGGGGATCCGGCCCGGTGCGCAGGTGGGCGTGGTGATGTCCGCGCGGCCCGCCGCCCTGTTCTCGATGGCGGCGCTGTCCCGGCTCGGCGCGGTGGCGGTGCTGCTGCCCGCGGATGGCGATCTGGCCACCGCGATGGGGTTGTCCGGCATCGACTCGGTGATCGCGGACCCCGCACTGCCCGGCCTTCCGGCCCGCGATGTCATCGACCTGGATGCCGTCGACCCTGACGCCGTGCGACTCCCGCGGTGGTACACGCCGAACGCCGGCACGGCCGAGCAGCCGGCGTTCGTCACGGTCACCCACACCGCGGCGGGACCGGCCGTCGAGCGAATCACCAACCGGCAGTGGCACTCTCGCGTGCTGTCGGCAGGGCTGTCGAGTGGCCTCGACTACCGCGACACCCTGTATTGCGCAGGGGCGCTGCATGATCCGGATATGACGGCGGCGATGGGCGCGGCCGTCCTGTGCGGTGCTCGCATCGCGCTGTCCGGCTCCACCGAGCCGGAGTTCACCGGCCCTGAAATCCTCCGCTACGGGGCGAGCGTCGTGGCTCGATCGGGTAAGCATCCCTTGCGACTCTGACTAATTCCGGGTCAGCGCAGCGAGGGCGGCTGGCCGAGGGCGAACATGGCGATGATGTCGCGCTGGACCTCGTTGGTGCCGCCGCCGAAGGTCATGATGAGACTGGCGCGGTGCAGTCGCTCGAGGACGCCGAACAGCGCCGCGCCCGCCGAGTCGGTCCGCAGGTACGCCTGCGGGCCGAGCACCTCCATGAGCAGCCGGTAGGCCTCGGTGGCGAGTTCGGTCCCGTACACCTTGCAGGAGGAGGCGTCCCACGGGCGTGGTGCGGCAGTTCCCCCCACGTCGGCGCGCGCGGCGATCTCCCAGTTCAGCAGCTTCAGATATTCGGTCCGGGCCTGCACCCGGGCCAGATGCAGTTGGACCCATTCGCTGTCGATGACCCGGGAACCGGCCGCTGTCCTGGTGTTCCGTGCCCAGTCGACGGTGTGCTGCAGGGCCATGGTGAGATGCCCGGCTCCGGCGAGGGCGACCCGCTCGTGGTTGAGCTGGTCGACGATCAACCCCCAGCCGCCGTTCTCCGGGCCGACCATATCGGTGTCCGCGACCCGCACGTCCTGGTAGTAGGTCGCCGAGGTATCCGGCCCGGCCATGGTGTGCACGGGCGTCCACGAGAAGCCCTCGGCCGAGGTGGGCACGATGAACATCGAAATGCCGCTGTGCTTTTCGGCATCCGGGGCGGTGCGGGCCGCCAGCCACACGTAGTCGGCGTAACTGATCAGCGAGGTCCACATCTTCTGCCCGTTGATGATCCAGTCGTCGCCGTCCCGCACCGCGGTGGTGCGCAGCGAAGCCAGGTCGGTACCCGCGCCGGGCTCGGAATAGCCGATGGAGAAATGCAATTCGCCCGCCGCGATCCTGGGCAGGAAGAACTTCTTCTGTTCGGCGCTGCCATGGCGCATGATCATCGGCCCCACCGTGTTGATGGTCAGGAAGGGCACTGGCACGGCCGCGACGGCGGCCTCGTCGCTGAAGATCAGCTGATCCATGACCGGGCGGTCCTGACCGCCGTACTCCTCCGGCCAGCCGAGCGCGAGCCAGCCGTCGCGGCCCATCTCGGCGATCACCTCGCGGTAGACATCACCCTCGCCGTATTCGCCGGTCTCCACGATGAGCGCCGCGCGCCGCTCCGGGGTGATCAGCCGGGCGAAGTATTCGCGCAGTTCGGCTCGTAGTTCCTCTTGCCGCGGTGTGTACGCGATCCGCATGACGGTCCCTCTCGTCCGTTCCGGTCTGTGGCCGCCCGGCGTCACGAGTGCAGCGAGGCGGATGTCCAGTTCGATGTCTGCTCGGCGGCGAAAACCGCCGGATCCACCGGACGGCGCACATTCGAGATCCCGGTGGCGACACAGAATCCCAGCGGTCCGCTCCGGTCGTACATGGTGGCGGCGGCGAGCGCGACGCCATTGGCCGCGACCCGGTCCTGGGCTTGCAGCCCCACCTCGTCGCCCGCGGGCAGGCGCGACAGCGTCATGGTCACATCGCAGTTGATGTAGCCGATGCCGTGAGTTCCCCAGTTGCACACCATATTCGCCGTGTCGGCGACGTAGGCGGCGATCTGGAAGGGCGAATTGGGCTCGCCCGCCACCAGGGGCACGGCGCGGTGCCACACGCATTTCCGCTCGTCGTTCAAACCGGCGACGAACTCGGCCGTCCACGGCGCGTCTCCGGATTTCAGCAGGAACATGTCATCCCATTCGCCGCGATCCGGATTCCGCTCGGGCGTGGGCAGTTCGTGCCCGGGCTGCCACACCTGCCCGGTGGGCTCCAGCCCCGCGACCAGGTGCATCACCGTCGCGCGGGCGCGGATCTCGTCCCGCTGCACGATCGCGACGTCGACGACTCGGACCCGCCTGCCGTCGCGCGTCACCGCACCGCGGACCTGGATCGGTTCGGCGAGCACCGGCCGGAAGAGATCCACGGTGAACCTTGCCGGTACGAAAGGGCCTGTCGGAGCGTGTGTTTCGGCAGCACGGGCGAGCAGACCGCAGATGGCGGTGCCGCTCACCTGTGACTGATCCCAGGGGCTGGCAGCCAGCTCCGTCGGTGTGTAGACACCGTCGGCAAGCGTGAAGAGTGCGACCACCGCGCATACCTCTCTGTATGAAGTGCTCTGTGCAGGAATGGTTTTCAGACCGGACTCGGAGTGACAGGCGGGGGCGTGCCGAGATGGCCCGGAACACAGGTGACGCGATGCCAGCCGGGGCGCGGGATCTCGGCTCCCGCGACGGTGGCGGTGCGGCGCTCCGGGGCGGGGCCCACGACGGCGTGCGCGTTGGTGCCGATGACGCCGAACGAGCTCACTCCGGCGAGCGGCCCGGATTCGTCGATCGACCAGGGCGCGGCATGACCGGAGATCCGGATGTCGGTGCCCTCCAGGTCGATTCGCGGATTCAGGGTGTGGAAATGCGCGACCGGCGGCACCGTGCGTTCCCGGACGCACAGCATCGCCTTGAGCAGCCCGACCACTCCCGAGGCGGCCTCGAGGTGACCGAGGTTGGTCTTCACCGAGCCCACATGCAGCGGCTTGCCGCCGTTGCGCGAGCTCAGCGCGGCGACGATGGCGCTCACCTCGATCGGATCCCCGAGGGAGGTGCCGGTGCCGTGCGCTTCGAGCAGTCCGATCTGTTCGGGTTTGCAGCCGGCGTCGGCCAGCGCGGCTTCGATGACCCGGCGCTGCGCATCCGCGTTGGGCGCGGTGAAACCCGAGGAACGACCATCCTGATTGACGGCGGTGCCGTGGATGACGCCCAGGATCCGGTCGTTGTCGCGTTCGGCGTCGGCCAGGCGTTTCAGGACGATCATGGCACAGCCCTCGCCCCGCACATAGCCGTTGGCGCGGGCGTCGAAGGTCTTGCACAGCCCGTCGGGCGCGAGGGCTCCGGTCTGGTTGATCACCTCGGTGGAGCCCGGGGCCAGCATGAGATTGACCCCGCCCGCCACCGCGATCTCGGATTCGCCACGCCGCAGCGCGCCGACCGCGTGATGGACCGCCACCAGGGACGACGAGCACGCACTGTCGAAAGTGACCGCGGCGCCGGTGAATCCGAAATGGTAGGCGAGCCGACCGGCGGCGAACTGGTGACCGAGACCCAGTGCCCAGTGCGCGTCCATCCGCTCTCGGGCCCAGTCGGCGTAGTCGTGGCGGCCGGTGATGCCGACGAAGGCGCTCACCGACTCGCCCAGCACCGCTTCGGGCCGAATTCCGGCGTGCGCCAACGCCTCCCAGGTCACCTCCAGCAGCATGCGGTGCTGCGGGTCCATGGCCTGCGCGGCACGCGGGCTGATGCCGAAGAAGCCGGGATCGAAGTCGAGGGCGTCGTCGACGAAACTGCCTCGTGCGGGCAGGAATTCCCATTCGTCCTCGAACGGCCAGCGGCGATGCCGGGGCATCTCGGTGATCAGGCTGCGGCCCGCGGCGAGGGCCGCCCAGTAGCCGTCCAGATCCGTGATGCCGCCCGCGAGCCGCAGGCCCGCGCCGACGATCGCGACGGGTCCGCCTGCCTGCTGCTGTGCCAGTTGTGCCCGCAGCTGCCGGATGGTGTCGGTGGCCCGGCGCAGGGCCGCGCCACCGGCCTCGCTCGGAGTCGGGTTGTCCATGGTCATGTCTCCTGAGTTCGTGTCGGCCGCGAGCACCTAGGCCTGAGACCGTGCGACGAGCCGCTCGCCGATCGCACCGGCCAGCGTCTCGGCGGTGCCGTAGGTCCAGAGCAGGGTGGGTGAGAACCGCAGTGCGAAAGCGGATTCCAGCCGATTGCGCAGTTCCAGGCTCATGAGCGAATCGACGCCGAGCGCTTTGAAGGGCGTGCGGGGATCGAGCTCGTCCGGTGCCATGCGGAGCACGCGCGCGGCCACCTCGGTGATTCTGTCCCGCACCAGGACATGGCGCTCGGCGGCGTCGGCGGCCGCGAACGCGGTGTGGAACTCACCGCGGGCCGCCCCCGCCGACTCCTCCGCGCCGCGCTGTCGCAGCAGCTGCCAGCTGGACTGGGCGGCGGCGTCGGGATACGCGTCGAACCACCGCCGGGGGTCGAACGACATGTATCCGACCACACTGCGGTCCTCGGTGAGGAAGGTGTCCAGGGCGGCCCACGCCTCCTCCGTGGTGTAACTCGAAATCCCGTGGTCGAGCAGCCGATCACGTCGCATGTCATCAGTGGCCGCCAAACCCACCTCGGCGAAGAAGCCCCACTGCATGCTCAGTCCGGGCCGGCCCGCATGCCTGCGAGCCTGGGCGAGCGCGTCGAGATAGGCATTGGCCGCCGCGTACGCGCACTGCCCCGGGCTGCCGATCAATGCGGCGGCAGACGAGAACAGCACGAACAGATCCAGATTGTCCGCGGCGGTGAGCTCGTCCAGATGCCGCGCGCCGTCGATCTTCGGCCGCAGCACCCGCTCCAGTCGGTCCGCGTCCAGCCCGAGGATGGTGGCGTCGTCGAGGATGCCCGCGGCGTGGAACACCCCGCGCAACGGCGGCAACTCGGCGCGAATCGAATCCAAGACGGCGGCAAGTGATTCCGCGTCGGATACATCCGCCTGATAACTGCGGACCACGGCATCCGGCCGCTGCCGCGTCTCTGATCCGGCCCCGGGTGACCAGCCTGCGCCGTCCGGTTGCCTGGTGCGTCCGATCAGCGCCACCGCGCCCGCGCCGCGGGCGATCAGGTGATCGGCCAGGCTGCGGCCGAGCGCGCCGTGACCGCCGGTGATGACGTAGGTGCCGTTCGTCCGAAACCTGCCGTCCGGCAGGGGATCCGGCGCGATGTCGGTCACTTTCGCGGGTCCGATGAGGACCAGTGCGCCCGGGTGCTCGCCGTGGGTCGCGTTCCGCAGGGCGGTGGCGGCGTCGGCAAAGTCGTGCACCGTGATCGGCACGGGCGCGAGCTCGCCGGTGCCGATCCGCTCCCAGACCTCGCGCAATGCCGTGGCGAACCGCTCGGGGCGGCGCACCATCAATCCGGCGAGATCGACTGCGGCGAGGCTGATTCCCTTCGCGAACGCATCCAGTCCGAGTCGGCGGCCCACATACCCCTCGCGTGCACCGACCGCGAGGAAACGGCCGTCCTCGGCGAGCACCTCGATACCGAGATCGATCGCCCGGTCGGTGCCCGAGTCGAACACGACGTCGACACCCCGCCCGCCGGTCACCGCCCGGACCTCGTCCACCCAGTTCGGACCCCCGGAATCGAAGACCTGCTCGACGCCGTACTCGCGCAGGCACTCCCGTCGCTCGGCGGAACCGGCCGTGGCGATGATCCGCGCCCCGATACCGCGCGCGACCCCGATCGCAGCCAAATCCGAACCACCACCGCCGGACTGGATCAGCACGGTCTCCGCCGCCGTCAAGCGGCCCAGCGTGACGAGGGCGTACCACGCGGCGGTCGCCGCCATCGACACGGCCGCGGCGACCTCGGAGTCCATGGTGTCCGGAATCTTCTGGGTGTGATCGGCGCGCACCGTGAGATGCGTTGCCAGCGCACCGAACCCGCAACCCACCACACGATCGCCCGCAGCCCGATCGGTCACCCCGGGTCCGACGGCACGCACCACACCCGCGCATTCGAGGCCGAGCGGATCCGGCCCTGACGTGTCGCCGCGAAAGCCGCCCTCCATCCTCGCGACATCTGCTGCGGCCGAATCGATTTCGATCAGCACCTCACCCGGTCCCGGCGCTCGCACCTCCAGCGGCCGGAATCGCAGTCCGTCCCAGCCGAATCCAGCCGTCACATCGAGCCGGAAGGGCTGCGCCGCCGACCGCCAAGGCTGTGTCACCGCAGCGTTCTGCCGCCGCTCCCCCTGCTCGAGCCGTCCGACATAGCGGCCGACGCGGCACCGCGCTACCCGGCCCTCGACACCCACACCCGTGAGCGGCTCCGCATCCCCCTCCGGTTCGAGGCGCTCGGAGTGCCGGCGCTCGAGGCGCAACGCGACCTGATCCTCCCCACCCGCGCCGGTGAGTAGCTCCGCCGCGCAGGACTCGAACAGACGATCCTGGTCGACGCCGTCGCGCGAGTCCGGCAGATCGATGAGAGCAGCGGACAGTTCGGGATGCTCGCGGCGCAGGACTCGGACGAATCCCCAATACAGAGCGCCGCCGGGATCCGGCCGCTCGGAGGCGTCCACCGCCTGGCCCGCCGTTGTCACCACGACCAGGCGCGGCGGCGCGGCGGTCATCCGAACGTACGAACTCGCCAGTTCACCGAGTTCGAGGAGGCCGCGGCGCTGTGCGTCGAGACCCGAGCGAGCGGAGGGTGCGAGGAATACCACCGTGGCGGGCGGCCCGGAGACGCCGGAGCCGTCGGCTACGCCGCACTCCACGCCCGCCGCGTCGGCAACCGCCGCACCCCCGACCGCCGCACCCGCAACGGCTGAACCCGCAATCGCTGCGCCTGCGACGGCCGCACCACGGTGGCGCAGCACCGCGGCCAGCGCGCGGCTTGCCTGGGCATCGCCTGCCAGAATGAAACTGCTTGCAGGCCGGTCATTTTCAGCATGCTCGCTCGAATGCCAGGTGAAGGTCAGCTCGCGTTCGTGCGACCGCGCCTCTGCACGTTCGTCCTCCAGCAGCAGGAGCTCCAAGCCCAGGATGCGGGCGAGCGGTGCGTGCCGGTCGTCGAAGAGGTGGATATCGGCCGTGCTGTCCGAGCGCTGGATCGCATACGCCCATGCGGCGTCGACGTATCCGGCCGGATCGGCGTCCAGGAGCAGTTCGCCGATCCCGGCGGGCAGGACGGTGCGGTCGTCGTCGAACAGGGCCAGTGCGGTCTGCATGGCGCAGTCCAGGAGCGTGGCGTGCAGTTCCCCAGGACGGGTGTGCGCGCGGGCGCGGTCACCGAGGCCGATCCTGGCGAGTACATACGAACCGGTGGCATCCTGCCAGCGCCGAAGTTCGCGCACCCCTTGGAAATCCGGGCCGTAGGTCACGCCACGCCGGGAACAGGCCGCGTAGAAATCCACGACGGGCACCGGCGTACCCGGAGCGGGTTCATCGGGTCCGAACGGGAACGGCTCGGGCGGGCCGGAACTTTCCGGCACGGACAGGGCGCGCCCGTGCGCGTGCGTCGTCCAGCTGTTCGTGTCGGCGTTCAGCGAGGCGATGTCGAAGCGCGCCCCGGCCGAGAACTCCTGGCGCAGCGTGATTTCCAGTCGCATGGGCGCATCGCCGAGGGTGAGCATCTGGACCAGGCGCAGTCCCGCGAGTCCCGCCGGGCGGGTACCGAGGTGGGTGCCGGTCACCGCGAGGGCGAGCGCCGCCATCATCGCGCCCGGCACCACCGTCGCGGTGCCGACCTTGTGATCGGCCAGCCAGGGCATCGTTTCCGAATCGACGATCACGGTGGCCTGCCAGACACCGGACTCGAACCGGCTGGGGTACACCGGGACTCGCGACGCGTCCGATCCCGGAAGGACGGCCGGACGCGCGTCCGGAAGCCAGTGTGACTGCGGGCGTAGCGGATACGGCGGCAGCGCCACACCGGTGTCGACGGCGACGCCGAAGGGTCGCAGTCCGGCCACGAAGGCGCGGGCCCGGCTGCGGCGTATCTCGTCGAGGGGGTCGCGGTCCCGGTGGAACGACGGCAGCGCGACCGGCGGGTCGGCGCGCGCACCGGCCAACTGCTCGAGGGCGGGCAGCAGCACCGGATGCGGGCTGATCTCGATCACATGGGTGACGCCGGATTCGAACAGCGCCGTCATGGCGTCGGCGAAAAGTACCGGCCTGCAGAGGTTTTCCACCCAGTAGTCGCCGCCGAGATCGTCGGCGGTCACGATGGTCACCCCGACCGTGGACATCATTTCCACGGTGCCGGGCAGCGGCGCGACACCGCTGAGTTCGGCCCGCAGCGGGCCACGCAGTGCGGCCATGCCCGGACTGTGTGAGGCGTAGTCCACCTGGACCATGCGGCAGAACACGCCGTCGGCCGAGAGTATCTCGCTCAGCGCCTCGATGGCGTCGGCCGCACCGGAGAGCACGCACGAGGTCGGCCCGTTGTGCACGGCCAGTGCGACGAGATCCTCGAATCCGGCGATGGCTTCCGGGATTTCGGCGACGGGCAGCTCGACGGCCAGCATGCGGCCGGTCCCCGCGACCGAACGCAGCAGGGCGCTGCGCCGGGCCACGATGCGCGCGGCATCGTCGAGACTCAACAGTCCGGCCACCGTGGCCGCCCCGATCTCGCCCTGGCTGTGGCCGATCACGACATCCGGGGCGATGCCCGCCCGCCGCCAGACGGCCGCGATGCCCAGCGACAGCGCCCACAGCACCGGCTGCACCTGATCGACGTGGTCGAGCCACTCCGGTCCGGCCGCGCCGGACAGAATCGCGAAAGGATCCCATTCGACATAGGGCTTCAACGCCGCGGCGCACGCGTCCACAGTCTCGGTGAAGGCCGGATCCCAGCCGTAGAGCCCGGCACTCAGACCGTGCCACTGGCTACCCTGCCCCGGGAAAACGAAAGCGACACGGCCGGTTTCACCCGCCCGGCCGGACAGTACCGCCGGGTGCTCGGCCTCCGGGTCGTCGGCGTGACGGCGCAGCGCGGCGGCCAGTTCGGCGGAATCGCCGCCCAGCACGGCACTGCGCAACGAGAGCGCCGGGGATCGCAGCGCCAGCGCCGAGGTGAGCTCATCCGCCCGGCTCGCCCCGGACTCCAGCAGATCCGCGATGTCCAGGCACCGCTGCCGCAGGGCGGCCGGTGTGTGCGCCGACACCGGCACGAACCCGAGCCCGTCGAATGCGGTGCGCTCGTCGACCGCGTGTGTGGTGCGTTCGTCAGCCGCACGGCGCAGGACGACGTGGGCGTTGGTGCCGCCCCATCCGAAGGAATTCACCCCGATATGGACATCGCTGCCGGGCGGTAGCGCGGTGTGCTCGTGCACCACCCGCAGGTTGAGATCGTCGAAGGAGATGTCGGGATTCAGTGTTCCGGAGTGCAGGCTCGGCGGCACTGTGCCGTGTTCGAGACACAGGACGGCCTTGACCAGTCCGGCGATCCCCGCCGCGGATTCCAGATGCCCGATATTGGTCTTGATCGAGCCGAGCAGCAGTGGTCCGCTGTCCGCACCGCGCGTGGCGCCCAGCATCTCCCCGAGCGCGGTCGCCTCGATGGGATCGCCGCGGCGCGTGCCGGTTCCGTGGGCTTCGACGTAGGCGAGCCGGTCGACATCGAATCCGTTGTCCGAGTATGCCCGCCGCAGCAGATCGCGCTGACCGTCGATACTGGGCGTCACCAGGCTCTCGCCGCCGCCGTCGTTGTTGACGACGCTCTCCACCACGACCGCCCGCACCCGGTCACCGTCGCGCAGGGCCGCCCGCAGCGGTTTGAGGTAGACGGCGATCACGCCCTCACCTCGGACGAAACCGTCCGCCTCCGCGCCGAAGGCCGCACACCGGCCGTTCCCGGACAGCCCGCCGAAATGCGTCAGCCCGACCGAAACATCCGGCGCCAGAATCAGATTCACGCCGCCGACCAGCGCCGCGTCGATATCTCCCGACCGGATGGCCCGCACCGCCAGGTCGAGTCCGACCAGCGCCGAGGAACATCCGGTCTCGACGGTCATGCTGGGCCCCGTCAGACCGAGCGTGTAGGACAGCCGGGAGGCGATGACATCGAGTGCGGCGCCGACCGCGCTGTGCTGGCTCGCGCCCAATCCCCGGTGCTTGCGCAGGATCTCGTAGTCGTGCCAGGACGCGCCGATGTATACCCCGGTTCGGCTGCCGCGCAGGCCATCCGGTGCGATCCGGCCGTCCTCCAGTGCGCGCCAGGCAGTTTCGAGGAGGAGGCGCTGCTGCGGATCGATATCGGCGGCCTCGCGCGGTGACACCCCGAAGAACGCCGCGTCGAATTCGTCCACGCCGTCGACGAATCCGCCGACCGGCTGGATCCGCTTGTCGCGGTCCAGCGGTGCGTCGGCGTCCCAGCGTTGCGCGGGTACCGGCCCGATGGCGTCGCCGCCGGAGTTCAGCAGCTCCCACAGTGCGTCGATGTCCGGTGCGCCGGGGAACCGGCCCGCCATGCCGACGATCGCGACGGCTTCGCGGGCGCTCATGCCGTGGCCTCGCGCAGCCGCGCCAGGGATCCGTTCAGACGTGCTACGAGCTCCTCGGGCACCGGTTCCCCGCCGTGCACGGCGACGAGACGGTCGAGCAGCAGTTCGACCTCGGCGATGATGGGATCGGCGAGTTCGGCCGCGCGCGGCGCGATCTGGTCCAGCACGTGCCGGGCGAGCAGTCGCACGGTCGGATGCTGGAAGATCACAGCGTTGCCCAGCCGCACCCCCGTGAGCGCCCGCAGCCGCGCACCGAGTTCGATCGAGCCGAGGGAATCCAGGCCCATCCTGGCGAATTCGCGATCCGGGTCCACCGCATCGGGTGCGGCGTAGCCGAGCACGATCGCGACCGGCGTCTTGAACAGCTCGATCACCGCCTCGTGCTGTGCGCCGGGATCCAGCCCCGCCAGTCGCCGCACCAGCTCCGCCGGCTCATCCACCTGAGATGTGACCTGCGGCCGGGCATCCGGTAGTTCGTGGAAGAACGGGGGCAGTTCGTCGTTCGGCCCGCCCGCGCGCAACTGCGCCAGGTCCAGCCCGATCGGCACCACGTACGGTTCGCCGGTCCGCAGTCCGGCGTCGAACAGTTCCAGCGCGTCCGCGGTGGGCATCGGGGTGAGGCCCATGCGGCCGATGCGGGCCCGGCGATTGTCGTCGAGGTAGCCGGTATTGGAGGTGTCCTGCGCCCACAGACCCCAGGCCATGGCGGTCGCGGGCAGCCCCCGGCGATGCCGCAGGCGGGCGAGGCTGTCCAGAAATACGTTGGCCGCACCGTAATTGGCCTGACCGGCGACGCCGAGCGCGCCCGACGCGGAGGAGAACAGCACGAACATCGACAGATCCAGGTGCCGGGTGAGTTCGTGCAGATGCCAGGCTCCGTCGACCTTGGCCCGCAGCACGGTGTCCAGCTGGGCTTCGGTGAGCGTCGCGAAGGTCGCGTCGGAGAGTACCGCCGCCAGATGGATCACCGCGCCGATCGGATGCGCCGCGGGCACCTCGGCGATCACCGCCGCCAGCGCGTCACGATCGCTCGCATCGCAGGCCGCGACCGTCACTTCGGCGCCCGCCGCGCTCAATTCCGCTGTCAGCTCCTCGATTCCGGCGGCGGTGGGTCCGCTGCGGCTGGTGAGCAGCAGATGTCTGGCGCCGTACTCGGCCACGAGGTGGCGGGCGATGATCCCGCCGATCACACCGGTGCCCCCGGTGATCAGCACGGTGCGTTCCGGATCGAAGGCCGACGGCCAGGTGAGCACCACCCTGCCGATATGCCTGCCCTCGGTCCGGCAGCGCAGGGCGGCGCACGCCTGCCGCACATCGAAACGGGTCAGCGGCAGCGGAGCGAGCGCGCCGTCGGCGAACAGCGCCGACAGCTCGGAGAGACTGTCCCCCAGCGCATCCGGGGTGAGCGCTCCGAGTTCGAAGGATGAATAGGAAACGCCGTACTCGGCCCGGACCGCATCGGCATCGTGCACGACATCCCGGGCGATCTCGACGAACCGGCCCGTGCTGGACAGCAGCCCGAGCGAATCCCGGGTGAAGGTGTCGGGCAGCAGATTCAGCACGACATCGATGCCACGCTCGCTCGTGAACCGCTTCACGAAATCCGCCGACCGCGAATCCGCGATGCGGTCTTCGCGCAAACCCCTGCGCCGCAGCACATCCCACTTGGATTTACTCGCGGTCGCGAACACCTCCAAGCCGAGATGCCGTGCCAGGTTCACCGCGGCGGTGCCGACCGCCCCGGTGGCCGCGTGCACGAGCACCGTCTCCCCCGGCTGGGCCGCAGCGCTCTCGCGCAGCGCCCGCAGAGCCGTCAGATAGGCCACCGGCGCGGCCGCGGCCTCCGCGAACGACCAGTCCGCGGGCACGCGCGCGAGCAGCCGGTGATCGGCCGTCACCGTCGCGGCGATCTCGTCGACGAGTCCGAATACTCGGTCGCCCCTGGTGAATTCGCCGGAATCCGGGCCGGCCGCGACCACGATGCCCGCCGCCTCGAACATCCGAGACGACCCGGAATCCATCGCACCGACCGCCACGGACGTTCCGGCCGCGCGCAGTGCGACCAGCACAGCACCGGGCGCGGGTTCCGCGCCGAGCGCCCGTTCCGCACCGAGTGGCGTTGCGACAGTGTGGAACGCGGGTTCGGCGTCCGGAAGCGGGTGGACGCCGGGTGTGGTCGAGACGTCGAGATCCACCAGCGGCGCCGCCGTATTGTCGGTCGAGGCCGGAAAGACCAGCCGCCAGGGCCCGGTCAGCGGCGCGCCATCCGTGCCGTCGACGCCGGAACGAATTCTCCTGGCGAAGAATTGGCCCTGCCGCAATGCCAGTTCGGGCTCGTCGAGCCGCAGCGCACTGGTGAGCTGGTCGAGGCTGATCCCGGCACCGTCGATATCGAGTTGCAGGATCCGATCCCGGTATTCCGCCTGTGCGCTGCGCACCATGGCCCACACCGCCGGTCCGATCAGATCCGAGACGTCGTCGGTGGGTTCGACCGCGTGGACACCGGTGGTGAGGATTACCAGCTTGGTGTCGGCGAATCGCTCCGTCGCCAACCAGGTTCGGCCCAGCGCCAGCATTGCCGCCAGTTCGTCGCGGACCCGGCCGACCGGCTCCGCGCCCGGCTCGGCGCGGGCGGCGGCACACCGGGAAAGCAGCACGACCTTCGGCACTGCGGCTCCAGAATCCGCTGCGCTGTACAGCGAGTCGAGATCCGGGTAGGTCATGAGCCCGGCGGAGTCGCGCACGCCGGACGGCTGATCACCGACGATGACCCACTCTCCCGGCCCGGCGCAATAACGCCGACGCCAAGCCTGAACGGCCGACCATCCCACGTCGTACAGCGATTCCCGCATACCGGAATCCGCGTGCGCGGCGCTGTCCCGCAGCGAGACCTCACCCACCCGCACCGCGCCGGTCGCGATGATCTGCCCGGCAGCGTCGGCGAGCGCCCAATTGCTGTGGTCGGCGCTGCCGGAGGTCAAGCGCACCCGCGCGGCCCGCGCGCCGGTCACGCGCAGTTCGACGTTCTCCCATGCGATCGGCATCCGGACCGAGTCCGGTGCGGACGGCAGCGGTGTCGCGGCCGCGCCGACGGGTTGCACGGCCGCGTCCAGCAGCGCCGGATGCAGCCCGTACCGCTCCGCGTCGGCCACCACGCCGGGCACCGCGACCTCGGCGAAGATATCCGCGCCGCGCCGCCAGAGCGCTTTCATACCCCGGAAGGCCGGACCGTGCCGGAAACCCAGCTCCGCCAGGTCCTCGTACACCAGCCCGGGTTCCGGTACCGGTTCCGCGCCGACCGGCGGCCACACGCTCAACCCGTGGGTGTCGGCGGCCGCGGTCTCGGGCGGTGTGAGGACACCGTCGGCGTGCAGCATCCACCGGCTCCGGCCCAGCGGAGCACCCGAGCCCGTAGGGCGCGAGTAGACGGCCACCGTACGCGCGGCGTCCTGGAACTCGCCTACGACAACCTGGAGATCGACCGCACCGTCGGCGGGCACCGCGACCGGGCTGTGCACGGTCAGCTTCGCCACCCGTGGCACCCCGAGCCGGTCGCCGACGTGCAGCGCCAGTTCCAGCAGGGCCGCGGCGGGCAGGACGGCGGTGCCGTGCACCGTGTAATCGGCCAGCCAGGAATGGGTTTCGACCGAGACACCGGTGAGGAATTGGAACCCGTCGCCGCCGGGCCGCTCGACCACCGCGCCGAGCAGCGGGTGCCCGGCCGTGACCAGGCCGAGGCCGCCGGGCTCGTCGCCACGCGCACCGGAGACGCCGGACGGCGTGTACACGCGGCGCTGGAAAGCGTAGGTGGGCAGGGTGATCGGGTTCGCGGAGCCGACCGGATAGATGGCCGCCCAGTCCGGGGTCACACCGCGCACATGGGCTTCGGAGACGGAGGTGAGCAGTCGCCGGATACCCGCGTCGTCACGCTTGAGCGATCCGACGACAACCGCGGAATCGGCTGCGTCACCGAGCGATTCGAACATGGCGGCGGTCAGTACCGGAGTCGCGCTCATCTCCAAGAAGGCGTCGAACCCGGCCTCGGCGGCAGCCCGGAAACCCTCCTCGAACCGCACCGGTTCACGCAGGTTCCGGAACCAGTAGTCCGGCCCGAGTTCCCGGCTGTCCAGCTCGCTCCCGGTGACGGTAGAGAAGAAGCGAAGATCGGCTGTCCGAGCGGTGATCGGGGCCACCGCGGCATCGAGCCGCTCGCGCAGGACGTCGACGTGGGGTGTATGTCCGGCGCAGGAGGCCGGAACCTTCCTGGCCCGCAAGGTTTCTCGCGCACACGATGCGAGGATGCGGGACAGGCCGGAGATGCCGCCCGCGACCACCGTGGTGCCGGGGGAATTGACCGCGGCGATGTAGAGGTCGTCGATATCGGCCATCAGCGCACGCACGCGGGCGACGGGGGCATTGATGGAGGCCATGCCGCCGGTGCCGTCCAGTTCGCGGAGCAGCTTGCTGCGCAGCGCGACGATCCGGACGGCATCCCGCAGCGTCAGCGCGCCCGCGACATACGCGGCGGCCACCTCGCCCTGTGAGTGCCCCAGTACCGCGGCGGGCTCGATGCCCAGTGAATTCCACAGTGCCGCCAGCGAAATCATGGTCGCGAAGAGCGCGGGCTGCACCACGTCGACCCGCTCCAGGGTCGGTGCGCCGTCGGCCTCGTTCAGCACATCGATCAGCGACCAATCGACGAACTCCGACAGTGCGGCGTCGACCTCCGCGATTTTCGCTGCGAAGACCGGGGATTCGCGCAACAGCTGGGCGGCCATCCCGGCGTACTGCTGACCCTGTCCGGGAAAGACGAACATGATCCGGCGGCCGGAGGTGGCGTGGCCGCGGGTCGGCCCGTCCGGCCTGCCCTCCGCCATGGCGTCCAGCGCGGCGAGCAGTTCGACGCGATTGCGACCCAGCACCACCGCACGATGGTCGAAGGTGCTGCGCGTGGTGGTCAGCGCGTGGCCTACCTCGCGCCCGCTGAATTCCGGATGCGCGCGGACGTGGTCGGCCAGCCGCGCGGCCTGTGCGGTCAGCGCCTCGGGCGTCTTCCCGGAGATCGGCCAGACCACCAGCGGCACACGCTGTCCGGGAGCGGCGAGGGTGATCGGCGGCGCGGGCGGCACTGCCGCGCCGTGCACCAGCTCCAGCACCCGGTGGCCGTTGCGATGGGCGTCGGGCAGTCGTTCCAGCAGCAGCATCGACGACTCCGCGCCGACCAGGGCGAGCGAACATTCCCCCGCCGCGAGTGCGCGCACCGCCAGATCCACGGCCGCCGGTGCGGCAGCCTCGGTGTCGATGCTCAGCGCGGGGCCGCGCAGATCCAGCGCCCGTGCGATGACGCTGTGCCCGCCGCCCGCCGCGCCGAGGAAGACCCCGATATCACCGCCGCGCAGTTCCATCGGGTCGATTCCAGCGACTTCCACTGCCTCCCAGCTCATTTCGAGCATAGACCAGTGCCGCCGGTCCATGGCCGCGGCGTCCTCGGCGCTGATCCCGAAGAACTCCGCGTCGAACCCTTCCGGTCCGTCGGCGGGCCGGTCGGCTCGGCCGATCACGGCGATCGAATCGTCCGGCTGTACCAGACCTGTCACGACAACCCCCCGTTGACCAGCACCGCCATATTTCCGGGCGGCTGCTGGTTGTCACACATCAGCTGATGCATTTTTCCGATTTCGGCGAACGTGCCGACCCGGGACAGGCACGGATCGACATCACCGCTCGCGATCAGCTCGGTAATGGCCCGGCACTGCTGCAGGTTCGCGAAATGCGAACCCTGCAACCGCTTCTGCCGCATCCACAGGTATCGCAGGTCGACATCCGCGTTGTATCCGGTGGTCCCGCCGCAGATGACCACCATGCCCGCGTTGTCGCACAGGTAGATCGACGTCGGAATGGTGTCCTGGCCCGAATGCTCGAGCACGATCCGGGGAGAACGCTTGGCGCCGAGCGCTTCCCAGTACGCGGCGCCGAATCGGCGGACTTCGGCGAACCACCGCGCCATGGCGTCCTGGTCGCCGATATCCGGGAGGCGTCCCCAGTGCGAGAACTCGCGCCGGTTCACAACTCCGTTGGCGCCCAGGTCTTTACAGTATTTCTCCCGCTCCGCACTGGACACGACCGCGACGGGGCGGCCGCCGTAGGTTCGCGCGATCTGTATGGCCATGGAACCGAGGCCGCCCGCGCCGCCCCAGATCAGTACCGGGTCGCCGGGCCGCACCACATTCGGATACCAGCCCAGCAGCTGCCGATACGCGGTGGCGCCGGTCAGAATGAATGCGGCGGCTTCGGCCCAGGAGAGCCTTTCCGGCTTGGGATGGCATTGATAGTCGCGGACCACCGTGAATTGCGCGAAGGAACCGTAGTTCTCCTCGTAGCCCCACACGCTCTGGCTCGACGAGGTCATGGGATCGGCACCCATTCTGATATCGGCGGCCGATTCGTCCCAGATACACGAGGACAGCACCACTTCGTCGCCGACCGCGACATTGCCGACTCGGTCGCCGACCGCCCAGACG
Source organism: Nocardia acididurans (assembly GCF_016741815.1). Classification (GTDB taxonomy): domain Bacteria; phylum Actinomycetota; class Actinomycetes; order Mycobacteriales; family Mycobacteriaceae; genus Nocardia; species Nocardia acididurans. The sequence goes on along the minus strand of NZ_JAERRJ010000009.1, from coordinate 223,146 downwards.
ATTCCCGAGCCCTCCGATCCGCCGATATGGAAATCCTCTGCGGCGCCGCGTTTTCGGCGGGCCGCGACAACATCCAGCGGAATGCCGCGGGCCGCCCAGACATTGTTGAAATTGATGCCCGCGGCCATGACGTAGACGAGTACTTCGTTCGGCCCGATGGACGGCACATCGACGACTTCCTCACGGAATGCGTCGATCGGCTCGCCGTACCGCTCGGGTCGGACAACCGATGCCAGCATCTTCTCCGGAATATGTCCGACGGGTGGTAGTTCACCGAGCGCGTACAGCGATTTCTTCACGCCGTCAGGACCTTTCCGGCCGCCTCCAGCTCATCGGGCGTGAGTATCAGCGTCATGGTCAGCGGTTCCACGACCAGCCCCTGCGGCAGGCCCGGCCCCAGCCCCACCACCGTGGTGGTGCCGATGCGCTCGACCTCCGTCATCAGCGCTTTGACGCCCACCTGGCGAACGTGGTTGTGCACGAAGAAATCCCGCACCGAGTCCGCGGTCATCACCGCGCCCGCCTCATGCGGGGAGAGCAGCATGATCTCGGGATCCCGGATGGTCATACCCGCGACATAGGGCGCGATGAAGTCCGAGGCGTACTGCGCGAGCGGACTGTGGAACGCGCCGGGATACTCGTCCAGCATCTGCATCTGACGCGGATGCTCGGCCACCAGCTCCTCGAGGGCGTCGGCGTAGCCGGACAGCACGATCACGTGCACGTCGCCGCCGTATGCCGCGTCGTAGTCGGCGGCGAGATACACCCCGGGACGATGCTCTCCGTAATACTTCCGCGGATCGTCGCCCAGTCGCAATGCCGCGACGGCCATTCCCTGCGGACGTTCGCCTGCCGGACGCGGTGGGACGAGCCGGTGGTGGTGCAGCATGTCGAACAGATCCCGGCGGTCGACCGCGCCGGCGAGACCCGCGCCGATCAATCCGCCGAGGCTTATTCCGCCGACGGCGTCGGGGTGCACACCGTATTCCGCCAGCACGTCGTGCATTCCGACGATCAGCGCGGCCTGCCGCAATCCGTCGAAGGCGTGCAGTTCTTCGCGGCCCGCCCGGCGACCGCCGCCCAGCAGATCCGACACGGAAAGTCCGGTCCACTCGGAGGTCTGTTCATACGAGCGGCGAATCAAGGGAAATCTGTCGTGAAATTCCCGGACGGATGAATCGGCGAGCGGAATATGCCCACCCAGCAGATAAGACGTAGTCATCGAATCCCTCCCGACGCCAAATCTAGAACCGGTTCCAGTTGGTGTCAAGAACGATTTCAGTGAAAGTTACTGTTACTTAACGTCTTTCAATACCGCTTGGTCTGAATGTTTTAGCGCACAACAGATTTCATACTGCAGAGAAAACAAAAACGCGCGCGGCATCCGCCGCGCGCGTTTCGGGTGGTTCAGCCGGAGATCAGACCGGCGTGATGTTCGAGACGAGCCAGCGCCCGTCCTCCTTGGCCAGTTCGACCTGCAGGCGCGAGCCGCTGAGGGTTTCCTCGGCCGCATCGGCACGTTTGAACAGCTGGTTGCTGAAGACCAGGACGGTGGCATGCGTCCGCGAGGTCTCGATCACGCCGGTCGCCTGCACGGTGGTGCGGACGGTGAGCTTCTGCTCCTTCGCCGCCGGAATGGCCTGCTGCTCGGTCACCTGCTTGTAGGAGTCGCGATAGTCGCTGGTGAGATTCTCCGCTGCCCTGGGCAATTCGTGGTCGACGGTGTTGTAGTCGTAGGAGAACAGGGCCTCCACGGTGCGCTGGGCGGCGTCGACCGCGCCGGCGCGATTCTGCTCGGCCTGCCGGTCGGACCAGAAACCCCAGCCGGTCAGTGCGGCGGCGGTGACCGCCGCGATGAAAAGGATTGCGGCGGAGCCGATGAGGAGGGAGCGCTTGTCGAATTTCACGGCACGAACTCCACGGAGGTGGCGGTCAGGGTATCGCCTTCCTGTTGCACGTGAATCCGCATGCGGTAGTCCTTCTGCACGGGACCGTTGGTGGCGGTATTGGATACCGTCTGCCGCGCGAGCAGCAGCACGCTGGCCGAATCCTCGTCACTGGATTCGATGGCGGCGGCGAGGATGGTGCCGCTGGAGTCGATCTTCATCTGCTCGAAGATCTGCTTGAACAGCTCGCGGTTCTGCGCGTACTCGTCCTTGAGGGAGCCGCCCGCGGCCGCGATCAGCCGATCGATGTCCGCACCGGCCGTGCTGTCCTTGACGGTGGCCAGGTCCAGGTACGCCTGCTTGGCGACCTGAATGTATTCCGCGCGACGGTCGTTCAGCGCGTCCGCCCGGTTCTGGTGATAGAAGAACACGCCCCCGGAGCCGATGAGCAGCAGCGCCGACAGCAGCGCGACCACGGCGGCCACCGTGCCCACCCGGTCGAGCCCGTCGAACGCCCGGCGCGGGTCGAACTTCGACCGCGACTTCGGCGCGGGCGAAACCGCCGGAGCCGCAGCCTTCTTCGGCTCAGCCTTCGTCAGCTCGGGTTTCTCCGCCGCGGCCTTTTCGGTCGAAACCACAGCATCCGAAGCCTCGGCGACCACGGCTTCGTTGTCCGCCACGGCAACCGCCGAGGTGCGGACTTCGACCGCGGCCTGATCACCGTCGGCCGGCGGACCGGCCTGCCGCTGAACACGCCGCCGAGTGCGGCTTCGATTTGCTGTGGTTTCGCTCATCGCGTTGGCTCCTGAAGCATTTCCTGCCAGCTCGACGGCACCCTGGTGGAACCATCTGGGTTGATATTCCCTTGTCGGATCACACTGCCATCAGGTCCGACATAGGTGCCGGTGGCCGGATCGGCGTGCCCGATGAAGGGGGCTGTCTGGTTACCCAGCAGGTTACTGGTCGGGTTGCCCTCGTTGTCAACAGGCTGCGGCGGGCCGAACGGCGGGTTGTTGCCGAGCGGCACGTAACCCTGCGGGTCACGGCACAGTTCCGGAGTCGGCGCCCGCTTGCCCGGCACCTCCATACACGGCGTATTGCGGATACCGCGCACGGCCTCCTTGGCGTTCTGCGCAACCTTGCAGTACAGATTGTCGGGGGTGGGAATCTGGGTCAGATCGGCCGGCGACCGCCGGTCGTCGGGTGAGATGAAGCCGGTGGTGCAGCCCGGCGGATCGTTCAGGCCGAGCATGAAGTCGACCCGGGCGCCGTATTCGGTCGGACCGCGAATCGCGGTGAGCAGAGCCGAGAGCAGCGGCGGGTAGATCACCAGGATCTGTTCGATACCGGCGTGATAGGTGACGCCCACCTGGCCCACGCTGATCATATTGGCGAGCAGGATCGGCAGGGTCGGCTTCAGGTCCTGGAAGGTCTGGTTGACCTTCTGCACCGTGGTCGGCGCGTTCTGCAGCAGCGACCGCAGCGCCGGATCATGTTCGCGCAGTTGGTCTGTCACCGTGGCCAGATCCTGGGTCCAGCTGCGGATGGCGTCCTCGGACTGGTTCTGGGTGTCCAGCAGCGGGCCGAGCTGCGCCAGCAGATCCTTGGTCGGCTGGGTGTTCGCCTTGGCCTCCTGCACGAGCAGCGAGGCCGAGTCGATGAACCGCTGCAGTTCCGGACCGGCTCCGTCGAAGGCGGTGAAGGCGGCCTGGATGACCTCCTGCAGCTTGGTGTCGGCGACCGTGGACAGCAGCCGGTCGGCCTGATCGAGCATGGCGCCGACGTCCTGCGGGAGCTTGGTGCGCTCCACCGGGATCACCGAACCATCCTGCAGATTCGCGCCTTTCGGGTCCTTCGCGGGCACCAGATCGACGTACTGTTCACCGACGGCCGAGACGCTCTTGACGTACGCGTCGATATCGCCGGGGATCTTGAAGTCGCTGTCGATGGACAGCTCGGCGGCGACTCCCTTGGGGGTGAGCCGCACCTCGTTCACCTTGCCGACATTGGTGCCGCGATAGGCCACGTTCGCCGTCTCGTAGAGACCACCCGTCGCCGCCAATTCGACTGTGACGGTGTATCTCCCGATGCCGAACATGGCGGGGATGCCCACATAGCTGCCGCCCATGACGGTCAGGCCGATCACGGTCAGCACCGAGAAGATGGCCAGCTGAACCTTGACGAACTTCGTGAGTTTCACTGTCCGGTACCCCCCTGTCCGTCGGCGGGCACGGTGAGCCCCGGAATCGCGGGCAGACCCGGAATCGGAGGCAGCCCTGGGATACTCGGCTCCGGCGCGGTGGTCTCGGCCGGGTTCTTGTACGGGTCGGTGAGCGGGTCACCGGTTCCCATCGCCGTGGCGGGCACCCCGATTCCCAGACCGAGGGTGGACTGCACGCCACCCAGGCTGCCGCCGAGCGCGGTGCCGGTCAGGAAGTTGGAATCCAGGCGAGACGCGGTGAGATCCGCGGTCATCCACAGGTTCATGTAGTCGCCCTTGATGACCTTGTCGATGTTCTTGATCGGGAACGGGAACGTCAGCAGCCACTGCAGCGATTCGGCGAGCTTGCCGCCGGTGTCGGCCAGCGACTTCAGCGCCGGCTCCAGATTCGCCACATTCGCCTTCAGGCTGTCGCCGCCCTCGTCGATGATCCGCTGCACGACATCGCTCAGATCAGCAAGGGAGGTAATGGCATTGGTGATGTTGACCCGGCGATCGGCGAGCACCGTCAGGGCCGGATGGATGGTGGTGATCGCGGCCGCGACCTGATCCTTCTGCTGCGCGAGCACGCCGCCGAAACGGTCCAGCCCGGCCATGGCGGCGATGATGTCGCCGGTCTGCTGATCCAGGGTCGTGGTGAGCTCGGTCAACTGCGGCAGCAGATCGCGGATGGCGTCGGTGCGGCCGGTGAAGGTGGCGTTGAGCTCCCGGGTGATGGTCTCCACCTGGGACATGCCACCGCCGTTGAGCACCACCGACAGCGAGGACAGCGTCTGCTCGGTGGTCGGGAACGCACCCGCCCGCGACAGCGGGATCACGTCTCCGTCCTGCAAACGGCCCTGTGCCGGTTCACCTTCCGGCGCGTCGAGCTCCAGGTGATTACTGCCCAGCAGGCTGGTCTGGCCGACGCGCGCGACGGCGTTCGCGGGCAGTTCCACGCCCTTCTCGAGGCTCACGGTGACCAGCGCGTGCCAGTCCTCGACCTCGATCTTCCGGACCGTGCCGACGGACACGTCGTTCACCTTCACCGGTGAATTCGGGGTCAGCATGGTCACATTCGGCATCTGGATGCGGACCTGCCAGGAGCCCTCCCCGGTGCCCTCGGCACCGGGCAGCGGCAGCGAGTTCAGGCCGTCCCACTGGCATCCGCTCACCCCGAGCACGGCGACCAGTCCGATCGTCATGCCCGCCAGGCGAATTCGGCGGCTCATCATTGTCCACCTCCGGGGATGAGCAGGTCGGTGATGCTGGTCGCCGGAGCGCCCGGCTGCGCCCGAGCCGCCACGTCGGGCGTGCTGTAGATGAGCTGGTCGGGGAAGGCGTTCTGCTGCGTCGCGGGATTGAGCAGCAGCGGAGGGTAATTCATCGCGAGGGAGTTCAACACCGGTCCCAGGTACTGCTTGCACAGGTCGGCGCTCTTCTGCGCGTCGTTGATCTCGACCGCCTCGACCGCACCACACAGGAAGGCGATCGGGTTGGCGAAGTTGGGCGCCGCGAGGGTGCCGGTGAGGGTGCCCTGCGCCGGCTTGTAGAGCTGGTAGAAGTTCACCAGCGCGGTCGGACCGGAGTGCAGGACGCGCTCGAGTTCGGGCCGGTGATCGGCGAGGTTCTGGGTGACCTCGGACAGCCGCTCCACACTCTCGGTGAGCTGGTCGCCGCGCGAGTCCAGGAATCGCTTCACATCGACGATCGCGCTGTCGAGGCTGTCCAGCCCCGTGCCCAGATCGGTGGACACATTCGCCAGCACCGAGGAGACCGAGGCCAATCGGCCGCCGAACTGCACGATCTGCTCATTGGACTTGGACAGCACGTCGACGAACTTCTGCAGGTTCTTGATGGTGCCGAACAGATCGGTCCGGCCGTCGGAGAGGGTCTGCAGCGTGCTGGACAGCTCCCGCAGCGTGGACCGGAACGCCTCGGCATTGCCGTTGCCCAGGTTCGCCGCCGCGGTGTCGATGGCCCGGCCGAAGGAACCCTTGTCGTCCTCGCCGATCGGGCCCAGCGCGGTGGCCAGCTTGGTCAGCTCGGCCTTGATGTCGTCCCACTCCACCGGAATCGCGGTGCGGTTCTCCGGAATCGTGGCGTTGTCACCCATCTTCGGGCCGGTGGTGTAGGCCGGAGCGAGCTGGATGAAGCGCGCCGTCACCAGCGACGGCGACACGATCACGGCCTTGGCGTCGGCGGGCAGATCGATGCCGCGGTCCACGGTGAGCTCGACGGTCACGCCGTTCTTGCCGGGTTCGATCGAATCGATCGTGCCGACCTTCACACCCAGCACCCGGACCTCGTCGCCGGCGTACAGGCCGACGGTGGAGGGGAAGGCGACGGTGATGTGCTTCTTGCCGATATCGGAGAGCACCGTGTAGGCCAGCCAACCGGCCAGCGCCACCACCAGCGCCACGGCGATCAAGCGAGCCGTGCGCGGCACCTTTCGAATTGCGTTCATCGCGGCGGCTCCACAATCGCGGGTTGGATCGAGGGCAGCGGGTTCAGCCACTCGCGCAGCGCGTCGGGCAGATGCTCCGGCCACACCATGGCGTCGACCAGCACCTGCAGCATCTTGCCGGAACCATTGGCCAGGTACGCCTGGAAGTACGGCCCGCTGCCGACCTGCTCACCGAGCGCGCCCGCGAACGGACCCAGATCGATGAGGGCCTTGCTGATGTTGTCCCGGTTGTTCTGCAGCAGCTCCAACACCGAATTCAGTTTGTCCAGAGTCGGTTTCAGCTGTTCCTCGTTGTCGGCGACGAAACCGCTGAGCTGCTGGGCCAATCCGTTCACGTACACGATCAGCTGACTGATCGCGGCGCGGCGGGCGTCTAGCTCGCCGAGCAGGCTGTTGCCGTCGACCAGCAGCGAATTGATCTGCGCCGCACGCTCGCCCAGCACCGAGGTGACGTTCTGGGCGCGGCCGAGCAACTGCAGCAGCGCGTCGTCACGGGTATTGAGGCTCTTGGAGAGCGCGGTGATGCCGTCCAGCGCCGAACGCAGCGGGCCGGGGGTGTCGGTGAACGCCTCCGACAGCGTGTCCAGGGTCCGGTTCACCTGATCGGTGTCGAGCCCCTGCACCGTCGTCGTCAGCTCGCTCAACGCGTCGGTCAGCGAGTACGGCGACGTGGTGCGGTCCAGCGGAATCACGTCGTCCTTGCGGATGGCTCCGCTTCCGGCCGGTGTCACCTCCAGCGACTTGCGGCCCAGCAGCGTATTGGTCTTGATGGCCGCGGAGGTGCTGCCGCCCAGCACGATGTTCTCGTCCAGGGTGAAGCGGACCTTCACCTTGGCGCCGTCCAGCTCCACCTCTTCGACGCGGCCGGTGCGCACACCGGCGACCTGCACGGGATCACCCGGCAGCAGGCCACCCGCGTCGGCGAAGTAGGCATTGAATTCCGCGCCGGCCCGGACGAACGGCAACCGGTCGAACTGGAGCGCGGTCAGGCAGATCGTCACGCACAGCACGATGCCGACGACGCCGATATTGATCAGCGGGGAGCGTGTTCCGTTCACCGGGCGCACCTTCCGTCCCTGTCCGCACCCGGTGCGTTGATCCGCTGGGTGCTGCCGTCCGGCGCGGTGACGAGGAAATGCGCGCCACAGACGTACATGTTGAGGAACGAACCGTAGGACCCGATCCGAATCAGCTTCTTGTAGGTCTCGGGCAGCAGATCCAGGACGTACTGGAGCTCACCGCTGGAGTTGTCGAGATTGGTCGCCAGGCGGCCCAGATGCTCGATATCCGACTTGAGATCCGGACGAACCTCCTGCAGCAGGCCGGTGAGATCGCCGGTGGCTCCGGCCAATCGGGGCAGCGCGGCGCCGATCGGATCCTTGTCCTCGGCGAGACCGCTGACCAGACGCTGCAATTCGTTCAGCGTGGTCGAGAACTCCTGATTGTGCTCGTCGATGGTGCCGAGCACGGTGTTCAGGTTGTTGATCACGCTACCGATCAGGGCATCCCGATCGGCGAGGGTCTTGCTGAAGGAGCCGGAGCTGTTCAGCAGGGTGACCAGCGTGCCGCCCTGACCCTGGAACACCTGCAGCAGGGCCCCGGTCAGATCGTTCACCTGCTGCGGATTCAGGCCCCGCAGCAGCGGTTTGAAGCCGCCGAGCAGCATATCCAGATCGAGTGCGGGCTTGGTCCGGTCGAGGCCGATGGTGGCCCCTTCCTTCAGCGGCTGCGCGCTGCCCGGTCCGTCCAGCAGCTCCAGATACCGGTCGCCCACGAGGTTTTCGTAGCGGATGGCGGCCTGGGTGCTGGCGTAGACGCGGTACTCACGATCGATGTCGAAGTCGACGTACGCCTGATTGTTCTTGACGTACACCCGCTCCACCGAGCCCACCGGCACACCGGCGATGCGCACCTTCGCGCCCGGCAGCATGCCGGAGGAGCTGGTGAAGATCGCGTGGTAGCTGGTCGAGCGGGAGAAGCGCATCTGGCTGAAGATCACCCCCAGCCCGGCGAGGACCAGCACCATGACCAGGGTGAAGATCCCCAGTTTCACGGTGCTCGCGTGCGGTTTGATCCTCATGGGTTGGGCACCCCCGGCATTCCCGCGAACAAGTACTGGAAGACCTTGGGCCCGTTGAGACTCGTGCCGGTCGGCGGAGTCCACACATAGCCCTCGGTGGTGTCGGTGACGAGGTAGTTGGAGTGGCTGCCCGGCTGCCGATCGAGAATGTTCTCGCAGTGCGGGCCACCGGTGGCGTTCACCTTCGGCAGATCCTTCGGGTACTCGTACGGCGTGCCGCCGGGCATGAAGCCGGCGTTCAGCGTCACGTAGGGGCCGTCACCGCCGAAGATGCGGTTGCCGACCGGCAGCGCGTCGGCCGATCCGACCACCAGGCAGTACAGCGCCGGGCTGTACTCGTTGAGCAGATCGGTGGTGGGGCGCAACAGGTTCAGCGAGCTGATCAGCGGATCGGCGTTCTCGTTCAGCACCGCGCCGGTCTGGTTGGACAGGCCGATGAGCTCGAGCAGCACCCGGTCGAAATTGGCGGACTCGTCGACGATGGTGCCGCCGGTGACCGTCATATTGTCGGTGGTGCGCAACAGATCCGGGATGGTGTCGGCGTACAGGTTGGTCACGCCGACCGAGATCTGCAGATCGCGGCGCAGGTCGGGCAGGCTCGGGTTGATGTCGCGCAGGTACGCGTCACTGTCGGCCAGCAGCTGGCCCAGCTTCTCACCGCGCCCGTCCAGGGCCGTGCCCAGCGCGGTCAGCGTGGCGTTCAGCTTCTCCGGCTCCACCTTGAGGAGCACATCGTTGAGATGCTGGAAGAGCGTATTGAATTCGACCGTCACGTCATCGGCCTGAACGACCGCACCCGGCCGCAGCGAATCCGACGACGGGTTGTCCGGCGAGATGAAGTTGATGTACTTCGCACCGAACACCGTGGTGGACTTGATATCCACCAGGGCATTGGCCGGGACCATCTTCAATTTGTCCGGGTCCAAGGCCAATTCGATCTGCGCACCGGACGAGGTGGTGGTGATGCCCGAGACCTTGCCGATCTCGACGCCGCGGATCTTCACCTTGGCGTCCGGGTCCAGCACCAGGCCGCTGCGCGGGGCTGCCACGGTCACCTTGACGGTGTTCTCGAAGCCGCCCGCGAACATGACCAGGCAGATCGCGACGACCGCGACCAGCCCGAGGACCAACCCCAGGCCGGCGAGCTTGATGAACCAGCCCTGTTCCGAAGCCCTTTTGGGTCTTTGCTTTTCGATGAAGGGCGAGCCGATCGGACTCTGCACCCTCTCACGTTCTTGAACCATGCCGCCGCCCTACCCGGAGAGATGGAAATTGCCGGAAGTGCCGTAGATGGCGAGCGACATCAACAGCGTCACCATGACGACGGCGATCAGGGACGCGCGCACCGCATTGCCTACCGCGACACCGACGCCCACGGGACCACCCGCGGCGTGGAAACCGTAGTAAGTGTGGATCAACATGACCGCGATGGCCATGAAGATCGCCTGCGCGAACGACCAGAGAATGTCGCTGGGAATCAGGAAGGTTTCGAAGTAGTGGTCGTACACACCAGCTGACTGCCCGTAGATCACCACGGTCGCAAAGCGACTCGCGATGAACGAGGCGATGACCGCCAGCGAGTACAGCGGAATGACCGCGAGCATGCCGGCCAGCAGCCGCGTGCCGACGAGGAAGGGCACCGGCCGGATGGCCATGACCTCGAGTGCGTCGATCTCCTCGGAGACGCGCATGGCCCCGAGTTGCGCGGTGGTGCCCGCGCCCAGTGTCGCCGCCAGGCCGATGCCCGAAATCACCGGCGCCGCAATGCGAACGTTGATGAAGGCGGCGAAGAAGCCGGTCAGGGCCTCGACGCCGATATTGCCGAGTGAGCTGTAGCCCTGCACGGCGATGGTGCCGCCGGCCGCGAGCGTCAGGAAGCCGACGATCACGACGGTGCCGCCGATGACCGCGAGTGCGCCTGTGCCCATGGAGATCTCGGCGATGAGCCGGATGGTCTCGGTGCGGTAGTGCACCAGCGCCTTCGGTACCGAGGCGATGGACTGCGCGTAGAAGACCGCGTGCTTGCCGACGGAATCCAGTCCGTCCGAGACCTTCTGGGCACGCCGCGTCACTCGCGGGAACCGGGATTGAATCACGAAAGCCATGAGATCACCGCACCGCGAACTTGATGGAAACGGCGGTTGCCACGACATTGATGACGAACAAAGCCATGAACGCGAAAACGACGGTCTGATTCACCGCGTCGCCGACGCTCTTCGGACCGCCCTTCACGTTCAGCCCCAGATAGCAGGCGACCAGTCCGGCGCAGAGTCCGAACAACATGGCCTTCACCTCGGAGATGATCACCTCGGGCAGATGGGTCAGCAGGGTGATGCCGTTGACGAAAGCGCCCGGATTCACGTCCTGCAGGAAGACGGAGAAGATGAAGCCGCCCAGGATGCCGATGGCCGACACCAGGCCGTTGAGCAGTGCCGCCACGAACATGGAGGCGAGCACGCGGGGGACGACGAGCCGCTGCACCGGGTCGATGCCCAGCACGCGCATGGCGTCGATCTCCTCGCGGATGGTGCGTGCGCCGAGGTCGGCGCAGATCGCGGTGGCGCCCGCGCCGGCCACGATGAGCACGGTGACCATCGGGCCGATCTGGGTGATCGCGCCGAAAGCCGCACCGGCCCCGGACAGGTCGGCCGCGCCGATCTCCCGGAGCAGGATGTTGAGTGTGAAGCTCACCAGGACGGTGAACGGAATCGCGACCAATAGGGTCGGAAAGATGGAAACCCGGGCAATGAACCAGGCCTGATCGATGAATTCCCGTCGTTGGAACGGGGGCCGCACCGCAGCGCGAGCGACAGCACCGGCGAGTTCGAAGAACCCTCCGACCGCCCGCAGCGGTACGGCAAGGACTTCATTCATTCCCGCTATTCCTCCTGCCCCTGCCTAGCTATAGCACCCGAGATCTGAATGTGATCTCGGTCCCGCTTCAAGATTAGAACACGTTCTCGTCTAGTTCGGGTAGGTTTCGGCCTTATGAACAGGCAATCTTTCTGAACAACTGTCCAGAAACGAGAACATGTTCATCCCATGACCGACGGTATGCGCGTGACGCCCTTGTGAGGCGCCACACACACATAGTTTGATCCTTCCTACCAACGATCGATCCCATGATCAACCGCTGGACGGAGTAAAAACGCCCGTGACGGCGAGTTTGGCGGATCTGTCCTATCAGCCGAGATCCATCAGCGAGGACGCGGAAAACGTCGCGTTCGCCGGACGGTCCGCGAAATAGCCGCCCAGGGTGGCGGCCAGACCCTCGGTCGTCCACTCGCCCTCGGCGTCGAAGCGCTGCTCCACCACCGGCGCGGCCATGAGGGCCACCATCGGGCCGTAGACGACGAAGAGCTGCCCGCTGACGGCCTCGGCCGCCGGCGAAGCCAGGTAGGCCACCAGGCGCGCGACATGATCGGGCGACAGCGGATCCGGGCCCTCTTCGGGCGCCGCGGAGAAGACCTTCTCGGTCATGGAGGTCCGAGCGCGCGGGGCAATGGCATTGGCGGTCACGCCGAAACGCGACAGTGCCCGCGAGGCCGACAGCGTCAGCGCGGTGATACCGGCCTTGGCGGCGCCGTAGTTCGCCTGACCCTCAGGTCCGAGCAGGCCCGCCTCCGAGGAGGTGTTGATGATGCGACCGTACACCGGCGCACCCGTCTCCTTGGACTTGCCGCGCCAGTACGACCCGGCATTGCGGGTCAGCAGGAAATGTCCGCGCAGGTGCACCGCGACGACGGCGTCGAAATCCTCGTCGGACATGTTGAACAGCATCTTGTCCCGGGTGATCCCGGCATTGTTGACCACGATGTCCAGCCCGCCGAAGGCCTGCTCGGCGGTGCTGATCAGGGCATCGGCGGTGGACCGTTCGGCGATGCTGCCCGCCACGAACTCCGCCTTGGCACCCAGCGCGCGGATATCGGCGAGGGTTGCGCTGACGGCGTCGTTTTCGGCAAGGTCGTTCACCACGACGGACGCTCCGGCCCGGGCCAGTTCGAGGGCTTCGGCCCGGCCCAGGCCCGCACCGGCTCCGGTGACGATGGCAACCCGGCCGGCAAGACTCACATCAGAATCGCTCACCGGGCCGACTCTAGAACGTGTTCCACTTCGCGGGCAAGCATCGATTCAGGCGAGCTTCAGCGCCGCTTTGGGGCACTGCGCGACCGCAGTCTTCACGTCGTGCTCATCCGCCTTCGGCACCTCGTCGACGAGGACGTGCAGCTGGTCGTCGTCATCGAGATCGAAGACTTCAGGGGCGATTCCGACACAGATGCCGTTCGCTTCGCACTGGTCGAAATCAACGGTGACCTTCATTGGTGACTCCTTAACCGCAGGTATGGCCCGAGAGTAACAAGCAAGTGCTTTACGAGGTAGTCGAAATGGGCTTAGGGGACCCTCATACTGGAACAAGTTCCACCCCCTGTGCGATGATGCGCAGAACTCTGAAACTTCAGGCTAGGGGTACCTACCATGCGGATCGCCTACACGCCGCAACAGGAACAGCTTCGTGCTGAGCTGCGTGACTACTTCGCCAAACTGATCACTCCCGAACGGCGCGAGGCCCTTTCGGCCCAGACCGGCGAATACGGTTCGGGCAATGTGTACCGCGAGGTCGTCGCCGAAATGGGGCGCGACGGCTGGCTCGCGCTCGGCTGGCCGAAGGAGTACGGCGGCCAGGACCGCTCCACCATGGATCAGCTGATCTTCACCGACGAGGCCGCCATCGCGGGCGCGCCGGTGCCGTTCCTGACCATCAACTCGGTCGCGCCGACGATCATGCACTACGGCACCGAAGAGCAGAAGAAATTCTTCCTGCCGAAGATCGCGGCGGGCGAATTGCATTTCGCCATCGGATATTCCGAACCCGGCGCGGGCACCGACCTGGCCTCGCTGCGCACCACCGCGGTGCGCGACGGCGACGACTGGATCATCAACGGGCAGAAGATGTGGACCTCCCTCATCGCCTACGCCGACTACATCTGGCTGGCCGCCCGCACCGATCCGAATGCCAAGAAGCACAAGGGCATCTCGATGTTCATCGTGCCCACCACGGCCGAGGGCTTCTCGTGGACGCCCGTGCACACCATGGCCGGGCCGGACACCTCCGCCACCTACTACCAGGACGTGCGGGTCAAGAACTCCGACATGGTCGGGCCGGAGAACGGCGGCTGGTCGCTGGTCACCAACCAGCTCAACCATGAGCGGGTCGCGCTGACCTCCTCCGCGCCGCTGGCGCTGGCCGTCGCGCAGACCACCGAGTGGGCGCGCAACACCAAGAACTCCAACGGTTCCCGCGTCATCGACCAGGAGTGGGTGCAGCTCGCGCTGGCCAAGGTGCACGCCAAGGTGGAGTACCTCAAGCTGCTGAACTGGGAGGTCGCCTCGCGCGCCGACGCGGGCGGGGATGCCGCGCCGCGGCCGTGGGACGCCTCCTCCTGCAAGGTGTACGGCACCGAACTGGCCACCGAGGCCTACCGCACCCTCATGGAGGTGCTGGGGCCGCAGGCCTACCTGCGCCAGGATTCGCCGGGCGCGCAGCTGCGCGGGCGGCTCGAGCGCATGCACCGCGCCTGCCTGATCCTCACCTTCGGCGGCGGCACCAACGAGGTGCAGCGCGACATCATCGCCATGACCGCCCTGAAGCAGCCCCCGGCCGCCCGCTGATTTCGAAAGCCAGGTAACTCCAATGGATTTCACTCTCACCGAGGCCCAGCAGGATCTGGCCCGCCTCACCGCCGACGTGACCGGCAAGCTGGTCACCGCCGACAAGCTGCGTGAACTCGACAAGAACACCGCCGCCGACGGCAACCCCACCGTGCGCTTCGACGAAGCGCTGTGGGCCTCGCTCGCCGAGACCGGCGTGCTGTCCGCCGCACTCCCGGAGTCGGTGGGCGGCAGCGATTTCGGCGTCCTCGAGCAGGCCGCCATCCTGCGCGAGCTCGGCAAGTCCGTGGCCGCGGTCCCCTACCTGTGGTCGATCGTGCTGGGCGCGGGCGCGCTGGCGAAGTTCGGCTCGGAATCCCAGCGCGCCTTGGCTTCTCAGGCCGCCACCGGCGAGATCATCCTCACCGCGGCCCTGAGCGAGGAACGCAACTGGGAGCCCGCCAACCCCGTCACCACCGCCGACGAGAACGGCTCCTGGCGCATCACCGGCCTCAAGACCACCGTCCCCTACGCCCGCCAGGCCGCCCGAATCCTGGTGCCCGCCACCGTGAACGGCGTCGCCGCGGTCTTCCTGGTCGACCCGTCCGACCCCGCCGTCCACATCTCCGACCAGATCGTCACCGACCGCTCCCCCGAGGCCGAGATCGAATTCGCCGGCGCCCCCGCCGAATTGATCGCCACCCTCGACCAGGGCCCGGAAATCCTCACCTGGCTCCTGGAACGCGCCTGGTTCGCCCTCGCCGCCCAGCAGCTCGGCACCCTGGAAAAGGGCCTCGAACTGGTAGCCGACTACGCCCGCGAACGCGAACAGTTCGCCCGCAAGATCGGCAGCTTCCAAGCCGTAGCCCAGCGCCTCGCCGACGCCTACATCGACGTCCAGGGCGTCCGCCTCGCCGTCCAACAGGCCGCCTGGCGTCTCTCGGAAGGCCTGGACGCCACCGCCGAAATCCACACCGCCAAATACTGGGCAGCCGAGGCAGGCCACCGCGTCTCCCACACCGTCGTCCACATCCACGGCGGCGTAGGCATCGACCGCGACCACATCGTCAACCAGTACTTCACCGCCGCCAAACACAACGAGTTCGCCCTCGGCGGCGCCACCGACCACCTCCGCGCCCTCGGCGCGCAGCTGGCCGCGCAGTAGTACCACCGGGGAACGGCGGCAGCCCCGAAAGGTGCTGCTGCCGTTCTCTTCTCATGCCCCGGGTTCGGAGAGCTCGACCAGCTCGAGCGCCCATGGCAGCCTGGCCGCGACCGGCTTCCACCGTGCTCGGTCCACCGTGATGATCGGCCAGTCGAAACGCTTCGCGGTATAGATGATGTGCGCTGCGGCCACATCCTGTGGATCGCCCATCACCCCGATGATCCTCGAGAGTTCGAAGACCTCCTCGGCATCCGACAGCGGTTCCAGCGACAACGACTCCAGATGGTCGATGACGCCGCTGATCTCATCGCACTGCTCCTCCGACAATTCCGCCTCGGCGACCGCGAGAGCCACAGCGGCGAACGAAGCTCTGATATCCCGGGCGGCCAGGCTCGCGATCAGGTGGGCAGCGACGTTCGAACCATGGGAGTACGCGTGGATGATGGTGTCGTCCACAACGAATCCTGTCACCGTCCACCCGCCTGGCGATCCTCGAGGTACTTGGCCAATCGGTCGGCCTCCCGCTCGGCCCAGACAACGGCCTGCGGATCGGCTTGCGCGCGTTCGAGCCGCGCCTCCCAGGCCATTCGCTGACGCATCCGCCGTGACTCGTGCTCGGCGATGAGCATCCGCAGAGTGTCCTCCATGGTCCGCCCCTTGGGAGTCAGGGCATTTAGTTTGTCCCGAGTCGCCACCGTTGTCTTGATCGACGTCCGAGCATCAGTCATACCCGGATTCTACCGAGTAGACAATCAGTAGACACGACTTTCGTCATACCGGAAGTCAGGGGACGAGGGGCCCGGCCAGGACCTTCTCGCCGGCGGGGCGGTCGCCCTCCCAAGTGAGGGCGGAGGTGGGGATGCGCTGCCAGAGGGCGAGCAGCAGATCGGATGCGGTGGCCGAGATTTCGGTGACGGCGTCGCCGGGGCCGTAGGTCCAGGTGCGGTCGGTGTCGGTGCTGCGGACGCGCAGGGCGGTGGCGGGGGCGGTGGCGAGGCCGCGGTCGATCATGCGCTGGGCGAACATTTCGAAGATCTCGGTGATGCCGTCGTCGGCGAGCGCCGGGTCGAAGGGTTGCGGGGTGCCGAGGGCGTTCTGGGCGTCCCAGCGGTGCATGAGGGTTTCCTGGGCGCGGCGGCGACGCCAGAAGGCTACGTTGCGCGGGAGCAGGCGGGTGAAGGTCCAGGCGGGGGTTTCCGGTGCCGCCGAGAGGGATTCGAGGATGGCGTCGGCGGTTTCGTCGTACCAGGCACGCAGGTCGGTGGCGTCCTTCGGGGCGGGTGGGCCCTGGAAGTCGCCGCGGTTCTCGGCCACGGCGGTGACCACCCAGAGGTTGCCCTGGCCCATATGGTCGACGAGGTCGTAGAAGGTCCAGTCGCCACAGGTGGGGACGGGGGCCGCGAGATCGGCGTCAGGGGTGATCAGACCGCCGAAGGTGGTGAGCTCGGTGCGCAGGACTGCCAGGAAATCCATGCGGTCACGGTAATCCGGATCCGTACTCGCCGCGCGGGAGACGCTCGGAAATCGGACAGCCGAATTCGGGGGCGGGCGGTCAGGATTCGAATTCGCGGACCGGAAAGATACGCTCCGGCAGCACGCCTGGATGATCTCCCGTCGGTTCGAGTTCGCGCAGGAGCTGATCACCGGCGGCGTCGTCGCGAATGGCGCGGCCGAGGTGCGCGGCGGCACGGTAGTGGGCAGGACTGCGGAGCAGGCGCTGCACGGCGCGGGCTATGCGATGCGGAGATGCCGTGCGGGGCAAGACGATTCCGGCACTGTGGGCGCGGACGCGGGCGGCGTTGTCGGCACCCTCCCGATCGTGCGGCAGGACCAGGGCGGGCAGGTCGGCGGCGAAGCCCTTCATGAGGGTGGCGTGGCCGCCGTGCGTCACGACCAGGGCGGCGTGGCGCATGACCTGACGGTGCGGAGCGCCCCGCAGCACGGACACATTGGCAGGTGCGGAGATATCGGCGGGCTCGACCGCGGGGCCGGTGGTGATGACACCGCGCACGGGAAGCCTGCCGAGCGCATCGGCCACCCGCCGCAGCGTGTCGGTGCGGTGCCCGAAGGCGGAGGACAGCGAGACCAGCACCAGCGGATCGCCACCCTCGGGCACGGCCCACTCGCTATCGCGGGCCCAGGGCGGATCGTCCAGCACCGGCCCGGTGAATCGCACACCATCGGGCCACTGCGCCGGGAAATCGAATGCGGCACTGGACAATACGAGCTGCCGATGCGCCAGCTGCACCTGATCGCGATAGTGCGCCAGCCGTTCCAACCCGAATCCGGCGCGCAGATCGTTGAGTTTCGGCAGCAGTTCCTGATCCCAGCGGCGCTGCACGAGCGAGCCCACGACGCTGTCGCGGGTCCGGCTCAGCGACCCCAGCGCCCGCCCGAATCCGGAGCCGGGCGGCGGCGTGCCCTCGACCGGCAGCGGGTAGATGCCCGGCATGAGCACGACGAACGGGATCCCCCGGCTCTGCGCGGCCACCATGGCCCCGAACGCATGACCGGAGGTGAGTACGAAATCCGGTGCCGCACTGTCGATCTCATCAGCGGTGTCGGCGGCGAAACCCACACCCGCACGGGCGCGCAACCGCGCACCGGTGGCGGCCACCTCGGCGGCCATGGATTCCTCGGCGAGCACGGTGACCCGGTGCCCGCGCTCGACGAGGCGGCGCACCACGCCCAGCTCCGGCGGTACCGTCCCGCCGCCGCCGGTGAGCGCGACCAGGTAGCTGTTCTTCATCAGGCACCTCCCAACAGCCACTCTTGCATGCCGCCCCGACCCGCCACCGGGCGATGCGCAAATGATGTGTCACAGACCACAGTGCCGCATAACCGATGAGTTTTCCACGCACGCCCCGTCCTCACCCATGACACCGATGAACACGCAATGGGATTGCGGAAGGAAAGGACGAGCCACCATGGCCAGCAAGATGATCTTCATCAACCTCCCCGTCTCCGACCTGGACCGGTCGAAGGCCTTCTACGAGGCGCTGGGCTGGAAGGTGAACCAGGACTTCACCGACGGCAACGCCGCCTGCATCGTGGTCGACGACAACATCTGCCTCATGCTGCTGACCCACGACTTCTTCACCACCTTCTCCCCCCGCCCCATCGGCGACACCAAGGCCACCGTGACCGCCGCCTACGCGGTCGCCCTCGGCAGCGCCGCCGAAGTGGACACCCTCACCGAAGCCGCCCTGCAAGCCGGCGGCACCGAAGAGATCAACACCGACAAGCGAGCCCAGGAAGCCCAGGTAGGCATGCACGGCCGCACCTTCCTCGACCCCGACGGCCACCAGTGGGAGCCCTTCTTCATGGACTACCCCGGCACCAACTGACCCCCGAAAACCCCCGGCCCGCCGAACAATTCGGCGGGCCGAGCGCTGCCCTGACCACTTCCTGTCGTCACTGACCCTTTCCTGCCAGGGCTTTTCCGTTCTCCACCCGTTCACGCGCTGCCAGGGTGAACCGCATGGCTCTCAATGTCGCAGACCTTTTCGAACATGCAGTGGACGCGGTACCGGATCGGATAGCCGTCATCTGCGGCGACCGGCAGGTCACCTACCGAGAACTCGACCAGCGTGCGAACCGCCTCGCACATCACTTGTCCGCCAAGGGAATCGGGCGTGGCGACCATGTCGGCGTGTACTCGCGCAACTCCATCGAGGCGCTGGAGACGATGCTCGCGGCCTACAAGCTGCGCGCGGTCGCGGTATCGGTGAACTACCGCTACGTGGCCGAGGAGGTGCGCTACATCGCCGACAACGCCGACCTGAAGGCGCTCATCCATGAGCGCACCTACTCCGAGGTGGTTGCGGAGATCGCCCACGCCTGTCCGAAGCTCACGGAATTCGTTGTCGTGGATGATGATTCGGGACTCGACTACACCCGTTTCGGCGGCGTCGCCTATGCCGACGCCCTGGCCGCCGGGTCCCCCGAACGCGATTTCGAACAGCGCGCCTCCGACGACCTCTACATCCTCTACACCGGCGGCACCACGGGCATGCCCAAAGGCGTGATGTGGACCCATGAGGACGTCTGGCGCAGCCTCGGCGGCGGCATCAACCATGTCACCGGCGAATACGTGGCCGACGAATGGGAGCTCGCGAACACCGCGAAGAACTCCCCCGCCGGAATCGTCATGGCCCCACTGGCCCCGCTGATCCACGGCGCGGCGCAGTGGGCCGCGTTCATCACACTCAACTCCGGCGGCACCATCGTTTTCGTGCCCAGGTTCGACGCCCACGAGGTGTGGCGGACGGTGCAGCGGCATCGGGTGAACGTGCTGGCCGTGGTCGGCGATGCCATGGCCCGGCCGCTACTGGACGCCTACCGGGAGACCGCCTACGACACCTCGTCGCTGTGGGCGTTCACCAGCCAGGCCGCCCTGTTCTCCCAGTCGTTGAAACAGCAGTACTTGGACCTGTTCCCGAATCTGTTCATCACCGATGTCGTCGGTTCCTCGGAGAGCGGTAGCACCGGCCTGTCCGTGGTCACCAGGGACGCCGATCATTCCCAGGGCCCCAGGGTGAAGTTCGGGGCGCAGTCCGCGTTGATCGACGACGACGGAAACCTGGTGCCGCCCGCACCGGGCGCGATCGGCCGCATGGCACGCACCGGCCATGTCCCGCTCGGCTATTACAAGGATCCCGAGAAGTCCGCGACCATCTTCGTGGAGGTGGCGGGCCAACGGTACGTGGTGCCGGGCGACTATGCCCGCTACGAGGCGGACGGCACCGTCACTCTGCTGGGCCGCGGCTCGGAGTGCATCAACACCGGCGGCGAGAAGGTCTTTCCCGAGGAGGTGGAGGGCGCGCTCACCTCGCATCCGAATGTGTTCGACGCCTTGGTTATCGGAGTATCCGACGCACGGTTCGGTCAGGGCGTGGCGGCCATCGTGCAACCTCGGGCGGGAGCGACCCTGGATCTGCGCGAGGTGGACACGCATGTGCGGTCCCGGATTGCCGGATACAAAGCGCCCCGGCGCTATTGGATCGTCGACGAGGTGACACGTCAGCCCAGCGGCAAGGCGAACTACGCGGCAGCGAAGCGATATGCCGCCGCACATGCGGACGCGGCGGTCGCTCCGCGCTGAAATCAGCTGAGCAGCCCGAGTTCTCGGGCTCGGGCACCGAGTTGGAAGCGGGTGGTGACGCCGAGGCGGTCCATGATGTCGGCGACGTAGCGGCGATAGGTGCGGACCGAGACCGCGAGCCGGCGGGCCGCCACCTCGTCGATCAGGCCCTCGTTGAGATAGCGGATGACCGCGAGCGCGTTCTCACCCAGCGCCGCGTCGTCCGCGTCGAGGTGGTCGCGCAGGCGGCGGGCGGTGGACCAGGTCTTGGTGGCGAACTGGTGGATCACGCCGAGCAGGGTGGGTTCGGTGACCAGGACGCCGCGCGGCTGCCGGTCGGCGGTGTGCGCCCACAGTGCGGCCACCCGGCGGTCGATGATGACGGTGTTGCAGAAGTCGGTGTCGGTGACGCGGATCTGCGAGTTGACGGCGAAGCGGGTGGGGGTGGCGCGCTGCTCGCGGCTGCGCACGTAGTCCGGGGAGAGGAGCAAGCGCACCTTGGTGCCCGCGTCGTGCAGTTCGTGCAGCAGGACCTTGCCCGCACCGTATTCCGGCTCGTGCCGGACCGGACCGGAAATGGCCAGGATGGCCTCGTGCCGGGCGTTGGCGAGCATGTGCTCGAGGTCGGTGCCCCACCGCTCGTCCGGCCACAGGGGTGTGACCGCGTCGGCGGTGCGCTGCGATCCGATCATGTCGGAGAGGGCGATATCCAGCAGATTCCGCGAATGTGTCAGCAGTTCAGCCAGATCGGATTCGGTCCGGGCCACCGCACCTCCATCACTACGCGGTCCTACCGTGTCCGCACAGTACCTCACCTGCGGTGAAACATGAACGGCCCGCCGGGAATTGCTTCCCGGCGGGCCGTCACGCATGCCGCCGCGCTGCACCGGACCACCCCGGTGCTCCACCGTGCGCGGCGGCGTGGTCTCCGTAGGGGCTCCCGGCCTTAGTTTTCCCGGTATTCCATCGCCAAACCGAAGAGCGGGAAAAGCTTTTCGGTGTCGAGGAAGAAGTTGAGGCCGGAGACCTTGTCGCCATCCAATTCCAGCACAGTGATGGACCAGGGGGTCCACAGACCCGGCTCTTCGGGGTGCGGCTTGTAGTGGGCGAAGCCGGCCATGCCGTTGACGCCGACCGGAACCATACGGGAATTGCGGCAGGCGTGACCGTGGCCGAGCATGAAGGCGGCCACGTTCGCCGGGCCGGACACCCAGAGCGGGATCGGCGGCATGGACAGTGCCACATCGGCTTTCAGCAGGGCGGTGAGGGCGTTCATGTCGTAGGACTCGAAGGCCTTGACGAAATCGTCGACCAGTTTGCGCTGCTGCTCGTCTGCCTCGTCGTAGACGTCGGAGATCGTGGAGACGTCCTGCACCTTGGACATGGTGGCGCGGGCGCGCTGCAGGGCGCTGTTCACCGAGGCCGGGGAGACATTGAGCATGTCGGCGGTTTCGCTGGCCGAGAAGCGCAGCACCTCGCGCATGATGAGTATGGCGCGCTGGGTGGCCGGCAGATGCTGCACGGCGGCGACGAAGGCAAGGCGCAGAGTGTCTTTGGTGCTGGCGGCCTCGGCCGGGTCCGCGCCGAAGGCGAGGCCGTTCGGGATGGGTTCAACCCAGACGTAATCCGGCTCGGGCATGGGGAGCGGGGAGTCGGGTGTGGAGGGACCGTTGAGGTCCATCGGTCTGGCCCGGCGCTGCGGACCGTCCAGCATGTCCAGACAGACATTGGTGGTGATCTTGTAGAGCCAGGAACGGACGCTGGAGCGGCCCTCGAACGAGTCGTAGGACTTCCAGGCCCGGGTGAAGGTTTCCTGTACCGCGTCCTCGGCCTCGAAGGAGGAGCCGAGCATGCGGTAGGCGTAAGCGCACAGCTCGCGCCGGTGCCCCTCGAAGGAGCGCAATACGTCGTCCGTAATGGTGGTGGACCGGCCTGCCGTGTCGCTCATGCCGACACCTCGCTGCGCTCGGCGCCGGCATGCGCGACGCGCGCTGTGTTCGTGATTCGCTCGCTGCGCTCGCTCATGCCGACCACTCTTGCACAGCCGACCGACAAGAAACACCACCCGAAAACGATGGGTGCCCGCCTGTTTCGCAACAGGCGGGCACAACTTTCACATCGGCCTCACTCGTCGGCGTCGCGCGCCTCGGTCTGCGCCTTGGCCCACTTGTAGTCGGGCTTGCCGGCCGGGCTGCGCTTGATCTCGTCCACGAACCACAGGCTGCGCGGCATCTTGTAGGAGGAGATCTCCTGGCTCAGCACGGGACGCAGTTCCTCGAGCGTCGGCCGCACCTCGCCGCGGCACTGCACGACCGCGCAGACCCGCTGGCCCCAGCGCTCGTCCGGCACGCCGACCACGAGCGCGTCGAACACCTCGGGATGCGCCTTGAGCGCGCCCTCGACCTCTTCGGGGTAGATCTTTTCGCCACCGGAGTTGATGGACACCGAGCCGCGGCCCAGCATGGTGACGGTCCCGTCCTCCTCCACGCGGGCGAAGTCGCCGGGGATGGAGTAGCGAATCCCGTTGAAGGTCTTGAAGGTTTCCGCGGTCTTGACCGGGTCGTTGTAGTACCCGACCGGAATGTTGCCGCTGCGCGCGAGCAGGCCGACCTTGCCGGATCCCGGCTCGACCGGATTGCCCTCGTCATCGATGACCTGGGTGGACCCGTCGATCTTCACGCGCGGGCCGCCGGTGTGCGTGGTGCCCTTGGTGGCCACCGACAGACCGCCGAACCCGGTCTCCGAGGAGCCGATGGAGTCGGTGATGAGCGCGTTCGGGAACTTCTCGATGAACTGGTCCTTGAGCGTGGGCGAGAACAGCGCGGCACTGGAGGCCAGCACCCACAGGCTCGAATGCTGGTACGGCGCACCGGTTTCCGGGTTGCCTTCGGCCAGCGCGGCGAGCATGGGCTGGGCCATGGCGTCACCGGTAATAAAGATCATGTTCACGCCGTGCCGGTCGATGGCCTGCCAGACGTTGTGCCCGGAGAACTCCGGCAGCATGACGGCCTTGCCGCCGTCGAACAGGCTGTGCAGCGTGGCGGTGAACGAGCCGCCGTGGATCAGCGGCGGGATGGGGTAGCGCACCATCGGCGAGTTGCCGCTCGCGCCGCCCTTGGCCTGCTCCCACTCGTCCTGGATGAATTCGCCGGTGTAGAAGTTGATGCCGCCGCCGAGCACGCGCCACCAGTCCTCCTGCCGCCACATGACGCCCTTGGGCAGGCCGGTGGTGCCACCGGTGTAGATCATCATGATGTCGTCGGAGGAGC
Source organism: Nocardia acididurans (assembly GCF_016741815.1). Taxonomy (GTDB): domain Bacteria; phylum Actinomycetota; class Actinomycetes; order Mycobacteriales; family Mycobacteriaceae; genus Nocardia; species Nocardia acididurans. The sequence goes on along the minus strand of NZ_JAERRJ010000009.1, from coordinate 199,347 downwards.
GCTCCTCGAAGTCGCGCTCGCCGTGCTGGGAGGCGATGGCCGCCTCGTATTCGACGGTGCCCTCACCCAGCGGCAGATCGGTGCCGTCCTCGACGGCGATGACGGTTTTCACGCCGGGGACGTTCGGCAGCGTATTGGCCACCTTGTCGGCGTAGCGGCGCTCGTGAATGAGAGCCACCATGTCGGAGTTGCTGAAGATGTATTGCAACTCGTTCTCGACGTACCGGTAGTTCACGTTGATCATGACCGCGCGCGCTTTGAAAATCGCGACGAGCGCCTCGACGGCCTCGATCGTGTTGCGCGAGTACACGCCAACCTTGTCACCCGGCTTCACGCCCTGTTCCTGCAGGTAGTGGGCGAGCCGGTTGGCCCGGTCCTCCAGCTGGGCGTAGGTCACCGAACGGGTGTCATCGGCGAGCGCGACGCGTTCCGGCATGAGGTCGATGGTGTGTTCGACAAGGTCCGCAATGTTGTAGCTCACACAGGTAAAATAGAACGTGTTCTTGTGTGTGACAAGCCACAGATTTTTCTTGGTCGATCGACCGGATGTGTCCCCCGCCACAGATTACGGCCAAGTATGCCGAAAGGGAATACCACGGCGGAAAACCCGCCCGGACCATTCCGGGCGGGTTCAGAATTCGAAACAGGTTCTACCGCTGGTTCGCGGCGTTCTCGGCCTCGATGATCGGCCGCAGCTTGGCCATCTGATCGAGATCGCGCACGCCCACCAGCAGCATGGTGACGCCCGCGGACTCCCACACCTTCAGCTGCTCGCGCACGTGCGCCTCGTTGCCGATGATCATGGTGTCGTGGATGAGCTCGTCCGGAACCGCCTTGGCCGCATCCTCTTTGCGATCCGAGCGGAACAGCCGGGTGATCTCGTCGACCTGCTCGCCGTAGCCCATGCGGCGGTACACCTGCGCGTGGAAGTTCATATCCTCCGCGCCCATGCCGCCGATGTAGAGCGCCATCACCGGCCGCAGGTAGGCCAGCGCCGCCTCCGGATCCTCGGTGATGACAACCTGTGCGGTAGCCGCGATTTCGAAGTCCTCCCGCGAACGCCGGGCGCCCGGGCGCGCGAAGCCCTCGTCGAGCCACTCGTTGTACATATCGGCCAGTCGCGGCGTGTAGTAGATGGCCAGCCAGCCGTCGGCGATCTCGGCGGTGAGGGCCACGTTCTTCGGGCCCTCGGCGCCCAGCCAGATCGGCAGATCCGCACGCAGCGGATGCGTGATCGACTTGAGCGGCTTGCCCAGGCCACTCGCGCCCGCACCGTTGAACGGCAGCGGATAGTGCGGCCCGGCACTGGTCACCTTGCCCTCGCGAGCCAGCACCTGCCGCACGATGTCGACGTATTCGCGGGTCCGGGCGAGCGGCTTGGCGAACGGCTGGCCGTACCAGCCCTCCACCACCTGCGGGCCCGAAACGCCGAGTCCCAGAATCGCTCTGCCGCCACTGAGGTGATCGAGGCTCAGGGCCGCCATGGCGGTGGCCGTGGGCGTGCGCGCCGACAGCTGCACCACCGAGGTGCCGAGCCGCAGCCGCGTGGTGTCCGAACCCCACCAGGCCAGGGGCGTGAAGGCGTCCGATCCCCAGGACTCGGCGGTGAACACCGCGTCGAATCCGGCCTCCTCGGCGGCCTTGATCAACTCCGGCGCGTTGGCGGGCGGTTGCGCGCCCCAATATCCGAGTTGCAAACCGAAACGCATGTGGCGTCCTTCCTTCGGGACCGGGCGTCCGCTCCCGTGCTCCCCCACCTGTGGGGTTGGCAGGAACATGACCCTTGTAGAGCTGACTCTTGCGACCGTTCTTAGAACCTGTTCTACTCGATCTCGTGACTCTGGGGAACACCGAGATACTGTCCGCACCGCTGCGGATGCAATTCGACTACACCCGCTCCACCGGACCGACCATCGGACGGTTCCTCACCGGACTGCGTTCCGGCAAGGTCGTCGGCGTGCGAGGCTCGGACGGGCGGGTCATCGTGCCGCCGGCCGAATACGACCCGAAAACCTCGGAGGCGCTGACGGATTTCGTCGACGTCGCCGACGTGGGCACCGTGCAGACCTGGTCCTGGGTGGCCGAGCCGCTGCCGGGCCAGCCCTTCGACCGGCCGTTCGCCTACGCGCTGATCAAACTGGACGGGGCCGACACCTCGATCCTGCACGCGGTGGACGTGGCCGCACCGGACGAAATCTCGACCGGCCTGCGGGTGCGCGCCCGCTGGGCGGCCGAGCGCACCGGCGACATCCACGACATCGCATGCTTCGAACCGGGCGAAACCTCGCAGGCCCCAACCTATTCCGGCGACGGCGGCGATGCGGTGACCGGGCTCATCACGCCCGTCGACCTGTCCTTCAAGCACACCGCCGCGCCGCAGGAAGGCGAATTCCTGAAGGCCATCATGGAGGGCCGCCTGCTGGGCGCGCGCGCCAAGATGGACGGCAAGGTGTACTTCCCGCCGCGCGGCGCGGACCCGCGCACCGGCGAGCCGACCGACGACTACGTCGAGGTGTCCGACAAGGGCATCGTCACCACCTTCTGCATCGTGAACGTGCCGTTCATGGGCCAGCGCATCAAGCCCCCGTACGTGGCGGCCTACATCCTGCTCGACGGCGCGGACATTCCGTTCCTGCACCTGGTGCTGGGCCTGGATGCCAGCGAGGTCCGCATGGGTCTGCGCGTCGAGGCCGTCTGGAAGCCGCGCGAGGAGTGGGGCCTGTCCATCGGCAATATCGACCACTTCCGCCCCACCGGCGAACCCGATGCCGAGTTCGACTCCTTCGCGCACCACCTCTAAGGGCTGATCACGTTGACCTACAACGCAACCGATATCGCGGTGGTGGGTTTCGCCCACGCACCGCACGTGCCGGAGACCTTCGGCACCACCAATGGCGTGGAGATGCTCGCGCCGTGCTTCACCGAGCTGTACGAGAAGCTCGGCATCACCAAGTCCGATATCGACTTCTGGTGCTCGGGTTCCTCGGATTACCTTGCCGGGCGCGCCTTCTCGTTCATCTCCGCGATCGACTCCATCGGCGCGGTGCCGCCGATCAACGAGTCGCACGTGGAGATGGACGCGGCGTGGGCACTGTACGAGGCGTGGGTGAAACTGCGCTCCGGACAGGCGCAGACGGCCCTGGTGTACGGCTTCGGGAAGCCGTCGGCGGGCACCCTGCGGCAGGTGCTGACCCTGCAGACCGATCCGTACCTGGTCGCGCCGCTGTGGCCGGACGCCGTCTCCATGGCCGGGTTGCAGGCCCGCGCGGGCCTGGACGCGGGCCGCTGGACCGAGCGCGACATGGCCGAGATCGCCGCGCGCAGTGCGGCCGACGCCGCCCGCATCGGAGCCTCCGCCACCGCGCGCACCGAGACCGATGTCGACAAGCTGCTGGCCGCGGACTATGTGGCGAATCCGTTCCGGGCCCACGACATCGCGCCGATCACCGACGGCGCGGCGGCCATCGTGCTGGCCGTGGGCGACCGCGCCCGCGAGCTGACCGATCGCCCGGCCTGGCTGACCGGTATGGCGCACTACATCGACACCCCGGTGCTGGGCGCTCGCGACCTGACCGTCTCGGACTCCACCGCGCGTGCCGCCAAGGCCGCGATCAACGGTGGCGCAACCGATTTCGACGTGGCCGAGCTGCACGCGCAGTACAGCCACGAGGAGGTCATCCTCAAGGAGGCGCTCGGCCTGAACGGCTCCACCCGGATCAATCCGTCCGGCGGCGCGCTGTCCGGTAATCCGATGTTCGCCGCGGGCCTGGAGCGCATCGGCTTCGCCGCCCGGGAAATCTTCAACGGCAATGCGAATCGTGCACTGGCACACGCCAGTTCCGGTCCCGCCTTGCAGCAGAACCTCGTCGCCACTCTGGAGGCAAAATGAGCACAGCATCGCGCAGCGATTCGGTGGGGGGTGGCGGTCGGGCGACGGGTGGGCTGACACTCCCCGCCGCGGTGCTCGGCACCGGACAAACTCATCATGTGACCAAGCGGTCGGACGTGTCCATGGCGGGCATGGTCCGGGAGGCCATCGACCGCGCCCTCGCCGATTCCGGTCTGACCATGGCCGAGATCGACGCGGTGGTGGTCGGCAAGGCCCCCGACTTCTTCGAGGGCTCCATGATGCCGGAGCTCTTCCTCGCCGACGCCCTGGGCGCGACGGGTAAGCCGCTGCTGCGCGTGCACACCGCGGGCTCGGTCGGCGGCTCCACCGGCGTGGTGGCCGCGAACATGGTGCAGGGCGGCGTGCACGGCAAGGTGCTTGCCATCGCCTGGGAGAAGCAGTCGGAATCCAATGCCATGTGGGCGCTGTCGAATCCGGTGCCCTTCACCATGCCGGTCGGCGCGGGCGCGGGCGGCTACTTCGCCCCGCACGTGCGCGCCTACATCCGCCGCGCCAACGCGCCGCTGCACATCGGCGCCATGGTGGCGGTGAAGGATCGCCGTAACGGCGCGAAGAACCCGTTCGCCCATCTGCAGCAGCCCGATATCACCATGGAGTCGGTGATGGCCTCGCAGATGCTGTGGGATCCCATCCGGTTCGACGAGACCTGCCCGTCCTCGGACGGCGCGTGCGCCATCGTGATCGGCGACGAAGCCTCGGCGAAAGCCGTTGAGGCGCAGGGCAAGAAGGTGGCGTGGATTCACGGCACCGCCATGCGCACCGAACCGCTCGCCTACGCCGGGCGCGATCAGGTGAACCCGAAGGCCGGGCAGGCCGCGGCCGCCGCGCTGTGGAAGCAGGCCGGGATCACCAATCCGCTGGAGGAGATCGACGCGGCCGAGATCTACGTCCCCTTCTCCTGGTTCGAGCCGATGTGGCTGGAGAACCTCGGCTTCATGCCGGAGGGCGAGGGCTGGAAGCTCACCGATGCGGGCGAAACCGCCATCGGCGGAAAGCTTCCCGTGAATCCGTCGGGTGGCGTGCTCTCGTCCAACCCGATCGGCGCGTCCGGCATGATCCGTTTCGCCGAGGCCGCCAAGCAGGTCATGGGCCGGGCCGGCGACTACCAGGTCGAAAACGCCCGCAAGGCGTTCGGACATGCGTACGGTGGTGGCTCACAGTACTTTTCGATGTGGGTCGTGGGAAGCGAGCAGCCGTCATGACGACGACCACCGAGCATCCGGCGCGGGTCGCCGGGTTCGCCTCGCAGGCCGCGGTGCGTGCCAAGGACAAGGCCGCCTGGGTCGCGCTGTTCGCCGCCGACGGCATCGTCGAGGACCCGGTGGGCCCGTCCTTCTTCGACCCCGAGGGCAAGGGCCATCGCGGCCCGGAAGCTATTGCGGCGTTCTGGGACAAGGCGATCGCCCCCACCGAGTCCATCGAGTTCCTCTTCGACGACTCCTTCGCCTGCGGTGGTGAGGTGGCCTTCACCGGCCGCATTCGCACCACCATGGGCGGCCAGATCATCGACGCCGAGGGCGTGTTCACCTACCGGGTGGCCGAGGACGGCAAAATCCTTGCGCTGCGGGCGTTCTGGGAGACGGAGCGAGCCATGGCGACGATGAAACCGGCCTAGATCTTTCGGTTGGGGTCCGAAGGGCAAGGCGGGCGACCGGGTTTCCGGTCGCCCGCCTTTTCGTTGCGCCCCGTCACGGTGACAAAATAAAGCGAGCGTCCAGTATCCGGACGCTCGCCGCAATGCGTTGTGGGTCAGTGCTTTACAGGGCACCCGCCGGTGTAATCCACCTGCAGTTCCTTCACCCCGTTCAACCAGCCCGAACGCAGCCGCTTGGGATCACCCAGCGCGCTGATGTCCGGCATGTGGTCGGCAATGGCGTTGAAGATCAGGTCGACTTCCAGACGTGCCAGATTCGCGCCGATGCAGAAGTGCGCGCCGGTGCCGCCGAAGGACAGGTGCGGGTTGTCCTGGCGCGTGATGTCGAAGGTGAAGGGGTCCTCGAAGACCTCTTCGTCGAAGTTGGCCGAGCGGTACAGCAGGATGACGCGCTGGCCCTTCTTGATCTGCACACCCGACAGCTCGGTGTCCTCGAGGGCGGTGCGCTGGAACATGCTCACCGGCGTCGCCCACCGAATGATCTCGTCCGCAGCGGTTTTCGGGCGTTCCCTCTTGAAAAGCTCCCACTGCTCCGGGTTCTCCATGAACGCGAGCATCCCGTGCGTGGTGGCATTGCGGGTGGTCTCGTTGCCGGCCACGGCCAGCATCATGACGAAGAAGCCGAATTCCTCGGAAGACAGTGCCTCACCGTCGATTTCGGCCTGCACGAGCTCGGTGACGATGTCATTGGCGGGGCAGGCCTTGCGGGCCTCGGCCATCTGCCAGGAGTAGCCGAGGATCTCGGTGGAGGCGACCATCGGATCGACATCACTGTCGGGATCGTCGTAGCTGGTCATCTCGTTGGACCAGCGGAACAGCTTCATCCGGTCCTCCTGCGGCACGCCGATGAGGTCGGCGATGGCCTGCAGCGGGAGCTCGGCGGCGACCTGCTCGACGAAATCGCCCGAACCGGATTCGACAGCGGCCTTGACGATCTTCTCGGCGCGATCCTTCAGCTCGGCGCGCATGCCGTTGATGACGCGCGGCGTGAAGCCCTTGGAGATGATCTTGCGAAGCTTGGTGTGCTCCGGAGCGTCCTTGTTCAGCAGCACGAAGCGCTGCATCTCGATCTGCTCGCGGGTGATCTCGTCGTTGAAACGCGGGATGGCGGTGTTCTCGTAGGTGGAGAAGACGTCGCTGCGGCGTGAGACCTCCTTCACGTCGGCGTGCTTGCTCACCACCCAGAAGCCGTCGTCCTGGAAGCCGCCCTTCTCGGGAGACTTGGCATTCCACCAGATGGGAGCCGCTTTACGGAGTTCGGTGAATTCGTCGACGGGCACGCGCTGGGCCCAGAGATCGGGGTCGGTGACGTCGAATCCGTCCGGCACATCGGGCCGGGCATGCGTATCCACCACCAGTTGACTCCTTCGTCTAACTGAAACACGTTCTACCGCTATTGAAGCATAGGCGGTAAAACTAGGGAAGGAGCCGTTAAGCGGCCTAAGTTACCTCTAAGGAACTCGTTGCAGTTCCGCGTCGGAAGGAAACCAATGGGTACACCCGTCATCGTCGAGGCCGGCCGCACTCCGATCGGCAAGCGCAACGGCTGGCTGGCCGGGCTGCACGCCGCCGAACTGCTGGGCGCGGCCCAGAAGGGCGTACTGGAGCGGGCCGAGCTCAACCCGGCCCTGGTCGAGCAGGTCATCGGCGGCTGCGTCATGCAGGTGGGCGAGCAGTCGAACAATGTCACCCGCACCGCCTGGCTGCACGCGGGGCTGCCGTGGCAGACCGGCGCGGTCACCATCGACAATCAGTGCGGTTCGGCGCAGCAGGCCGCGGGCCTGGTCGCGGGCCTCATCGCCACGGGCGCGATCGAGGTCGGCCTGGCCTGCGGCATCGAGTCCATGAGCCATGTTCCGTTGGGCGCCAACGTCGGAACGCACGCCGGTCCGCGCCGCCCCGCGTCGTGGAACCTGGACATGCCCGACCAGTTCGGGGCCGCGGAGCGAATTGCCAAGCGGCGCGGCATTACTCGCGACGATGTCGAGGAGCTGGGCGAGCGCTCGCAGCGCCTGGCCGCGCAGGCGTGGGCCGAAGGCCGGTTCGACCGCGAGGTGCTCACCATCAAGGATGCCCCGCAGGTGACCAAGGAGGGCGAACTCACCGGCGAGACCATGGATGTCACGCGCGATCAGGGACTGCGCGAGACCACCCGCGAGGGCCTGGCCAAGCTGAAGCCGGTGCTGGAGGGCGGAATTCACACCGCCGGCACCTCCTCTCAGGTGTCCGACGGCGCGGCGGCGGTGCTGCTGATGGATGAAAAGGCCGCCGAGCGTGAGGGTTTGCGCCCGCGCGCTCGCATCGTGGCGCAGTGCCTGGTCGGCGGCGAGCCCGAATTCCATTTGGACGGACCGGTACAGGCGTGCGAGCGCTTGCTCGAGCGGACCGGTATGAGCATCAACGACATCGATCTGTTCGAAATCAACGAGGCTTTCGCCTCGGTCGTGCTGTCCTGGGCCAACGTGCACAAGCCCGACTTCGACCGGGTGAACGTGAACGGCGGCGCGATCGCGCTCGGCCATCCGGTCGGCAGCACCGGATCGCGGTTGATCACAACGGCTTTGCACGAACTCGAGCGGTCGGACAAGAGCACCGCCATGATCCTCATGTGCTGCGGTGGCGCACTCGCGACGGGAACCATCATCGAGAGGTTGTAGCCGTTTCAATCATTTTGGGCCAGTTGGGGTCCGTTGCGGCCAGGTTGAACGTTCATCCCAGGCGCCGCGAAAAGTGGCGTACACCACACAATCTCCGGTACAGACAAGAAGATGAGACGTCAGCTATCTTATGGTTACTGGCGGCCCGTCCGGGAAGACCCTCGCGACGGGCCAGAACCGGCACCATTAAGCGCTCGGCAAGAACCGTGGGGGTGGCCCGCAAACGCCCAAGCCACGGACGCTTCACAGGATCACCGCCTAGAAGCTTCAAGGAAATCGCGAATCAGGCGTAGGTTTTCAGTTACTGAGCCGCTAATATCAATGATACGTATCCGAGATAACGACTGTTAGTACAGCGAAGGGAATTGGGCGGCTCACAATGGCTGATTTCGCGGCGCGGCTGAACAAGCTGTTCGAAACCGTGCATCCCCCCGGGCGAAAGCCGCACACCAACGCAGAGGTGGCGGCTGCGCTTACGGCCTCAGGCCATCCGATCTCGAAACCGTATCTCTCGCAGTTGCGGTCGGGACAGCGCACGAATCCGTCCGACGAGACGGTGGCTGCTCTGGCGAAGTTCTTCAAGGTCAAACCGGACTACTTCTTCAACGACATCTACGCGGCGAAGATCGATCACGATCTCGAGCTGCTGTCCCAGCTGCAGGGCTACGGACTTCGTCGGTTGTCGAGCAGGGCGTTCGACCTCTCCGAAGAATCTCAGAACCTCCTCACCTCCATGGCGGAGAAGCTTCGGGCAAGCGAAGGCCTGCCCGAAATTCCTCCGGACGGCACGGAATAGGCCCCGTCTCAAGGCAACACAGTGCGGCTAGCTCGGAGGCCGCACTGTGTTGGTTTGTAACAGGACTGCTCCAGGCCGTACCAGGAGCGGGCCGGGGCGCGGCTTGCAGGGCCGCGTCCCCGACCCACTGATCCATTCGGCTCGGGTGAAGTGTGTTGCACCGGTCTCAGGGCGCTGAGGCCATGTGGCGTACGACGCTGCGCCTGGTGCACTATGCACAATCCTGGCGTTGCCATGCCCGGGTCACACCGGGACACAAACCAACGAGTTTGTGCACTATGTCGTTATGAGTGCTGTGCGCGTTTCGCGGCGAATGCACCAAAACGACGATTCGAATACTGTGCCGCGTATAGCCCGGCGCAATTGCGACATTCGTAATCCGACACAAAAGAGACGGACCGGCCGGTACGAATTGTGTCGGTGTCAACCCCATAGTTCCACGGGGTTCAACCTATCGATGTTGATCTTCCCGAGATCTGCGCGCAGGGGCCTCGCGGACATCCCACTCGGCCCCGCAGCGACATCTGTACTCAGCGTTGTGCGGCGCTACGGCTCGCGGTCGGAGTACCGCTCGAAGCCTCCGCGTCGAAGGCGCGGGCAATCGCCTGGACCCACCCGCGCGGACCCACACCCGGCGGCGGCGCGATCCAACGGCCGTCGATGAGAACGTCGCCGAACGGATTGCGCGCCCACCGGGCCACCCGCTCGGCCCGCTCGGTCACCGACTCGGGCGGGGCGCCCGCCGCGGCCAGCTCCATACCGCCACCCGACTGCAGATAGAGCGCGTCCATGATCTGCGCCACTTGATCGGAAGCCTTGAGCTGTGTGGCCGATCCGGTCTGATCCTTGGCCACCACCTCCGGGAAGCGGCCGATCAGCACCCGGTGCAGGGTGCGAATCTGCTTCAGCAGCAGGCGGGCTCGCCACCACATCTCGATGACGATCCACACCGCGCCGACCGCGATGAGCAGGCTCGCCACCAGCCACGCCGGCCAGAACCAGTCCTCGGCGCCGGGGCGCGCCATCGGCATATCCATGACGTCACGCCGAATCGACAGTGCCGCAAGAACTCCCACCAGCGCGGTGCCCGAGGAATACAGGGCGATACCACGGCCCAGGGTGGTCCAGTCCAGATTGCGCACGCCGGTGACCACGATGAACAGCGACTCCAGCAGCACGATCACCCAGCCGAAGGTGATGGACCACAGCAGTGTCAGCGCCATGGCGATGGCGCCGCCCGCGTAGATCATCCAGGCGATCTGCCGCAGATTCCGGCGCGAGACCACCGGCCACGCGGCGGCCGCCACCACCGAAGTGGCGGTAGCGAAGAGAATCCACGCCGAGGTGGTCGCCCGATCGGACAACCACTGCCCGCGGATGCCGTTCTTCGCCGCATGATCCACTGCCACAGCGACATCCGGAATCGCGATGGTCACCGCGGCCGCCACCGCGGCCACCGCCACCACGATCGCGACCCGCGCGGTAGTCGCCGGTTTCACCAGCACCCGGCCCACTCGCGCCCCGGCCGCCATCCAGACCAACATGGCCGTCAACCAGAACATCATGCCGCGCCCTCCTGCGGATGTCCGAGGGCCCCTCCGTGGTTACGCACGCTGCCGCCTCCGGGGCCTGACTCGGTCATCCGAGTGCCTCGTCGAATCGAAGGACCGAGACGCCTGCGCCCCGGCTGTTGAACACACGCAGTCGGGTCATGAGCATGCTCGCGAAGGTCTCCGCCTCCCATTCGCACTGCTCGTCCTCGCCCAGGTCGACGACCTTCTGGTGGGCGCGCTGGCTGAGCATGTAGGCGATGAGATCATCGCTGGCTTCGAGCACCACCTCGGTCGCCGCCTCGCCCGGATGGTCGAAGACGATGTGGCCGAGCTCGTGCGCGAGGGTGTGGTCGCGGCTGGGCAGCGAGGTGGCCAGCACGATCACATCCCGGTCGGGATAGCTGCGGCGCTGACCGCAGACGCCGGGACCCAGTTGGGCACTGGCGATTTCGATGGGCCGACGCCGCTCGGCGGAGATGGCGAGCACCACCTCGTCGAGGGTGGTGGCGTCGAAATCGGCCGCCACCGCGCACACGGCGTCCACCGCCGCCGCCACCCGGCGGTAGGACCCGATGCTATGAGCCTTGCTCTCGGTCATCGCGGTCCCCTCACAGCCTCGGTCCGAAGAACGCGGCCCGCGCGGCGTCGATGCGCCCCTGCGCCGCCGACGCACTCTGGAAGCTCACCGCACCCGAGCCCGCACCCACCAGCGTCAACGCCACCAGGCCGCCGATCACCGACAGCACCTTGATGGGCGGCAGCGGGCTGTCGCTCGAGGTCGGCCGCACCTGCGGCATCGGTTGTGCCAGAACAGGAGTCGGTGGCGGAGGTGGCGGCGCGGCCGCCGGTTCCGGTTCCGGGGCGGGAGCCTCCGGAGCCACCACCGGCACGACCGGCGCCGGAATCGCCGGAGCCGCGGGCGGCTGCGGGATCTCCAGCGGGATCGCGGGTACCTCCGGCTCGGGCGGCGGAATCAACAGCAGCAGAAGCAGCGGTGAGGCGCAGACGGCCGCGGAACCGACACCGGCCGAGCCCACGGCCGCCGAACCCACTGCGGCGGAACCGGCTTCGGCCGAACCGACACCGGCGGAACCGACTCCCGAACCGGTGGCGGCGGAACCCGCGGCGGCAGAGCCACCCGCAGCGGAACCCAGGGCAGCAGAACCGATACCGGCGGAACCGACGGCGGCCGAACCGGTACAGAGGGCGGCCAGACCCGCGGAGCCGACCGCCGCGGAACCGACGGCGGCGGAGCCGATACCGGCCGAGCCGGTGCCGAAGAGCAGAGCGAGAGCGCCGAGACCAGCGGAACCCACTGCGGCCGAACCGGTTCCGAGCACCGAGCCGGTGCCGATACCGGCGGAGCCAAGAGCCGAACCCGTACCGGCGCCCGCCGAGCCGAGTGCGGAGCCCGTACCCACCGCAGCCGAGCCCAGCGCCGATCCGGTGCCCGCACCGGCGGAACCCACTGCCGCCGAACCGGTTCCGAGAGCCGTGGAGCCGGTGGCGAGTCCGGCCGAACCGGTGCCGAGCACGGCGGAGCCTGTCGTCGCACCGGCCGAACCCACTGCGGCGGAACCGGTGCCGAGCAGCCCTCCGATTCCGGCGGAGCCGACCGCGGCCGAACCCAGTGCGGCCGAACCGGTTCCGGCCGCGCCGAGACCGAGCAAGGCGGCGAGGACGTCATCGGGCCCGGCGACGGGATTGACGGGGATCGCGCCACCGGCCTGTCCGGGGGCGATGCCGTTCACCTGGCCCGGAGCGCCGTTCACCTGCCCGGGGGCGGCGGCCTGCGGCACGGGCACGCTCAGGGCCGGGTCGTCGCTCGCGGGCGCGGGCTCCAGGTCGAGGCCGCCGGGCTGCGCATCGGCGGTGACCGGCCCGAGCATCGCCGAACCGGCGACAGCTGCGGTCACTGCCACCAAGCGCAATGCACGACCAAAGATCATGCGACAGCCATCCCCTCATCGAGTTTTGCGCAGTCGGCTTTTCGTCCCCACCCGGTGTGGGAAGTCCAACCCGCCAGGCAGGCTGGAGCGGTAGAGCCCGGTCGCCCCGATTGCCGGACCTTTGCGGAACGCGGTCATAGTAACGGCCACCAGGCCGGCCCGCACAAGTCTTGGTGGCATTAGGGGTGCTTACAAACCGTACGCCTGCCAACCACCCGATGTACCGGATATGAACAAGAGCCCCAGCGCAATTGGGCATTTGCCCAATGCCTCACACCCATCAGGAGCCTCACCAGTCACCGATATCGCTGGTCCAAGACCCTCAATGCGGACTTAACGGACAGCAAAACATCAGCAGGTCAGAGGCTTTCAGCGCCGCGTGTGTATTGCATCACATTCTGCGCTCGATCAGGATGACGGAGATGTCCGGAAAGCAAGCATCGCCGGTATCCCAGTGGGATACCGGCGATGAAAGTAGCTGCCGCGACCGGAGATCAGGCTCCGTAGACCGGCTCCGGGGTGGTGGCCTTACCCAGCAGATCGCGCACCACCGGACCCAGCTCGGCCGGCTCCCAGCGCGCACCGCGATCGATGGACGCGCCGTGCCGCCAGCCGTCGGCCACGGTCACCTTGCCACCCTCGACCTCGAACATGCGACCCGTGACACCGGCGGAATCGGCCGAACCCAGCCAGACCACCAGCGGCGAAACGTTTTCCGGGGCCATGGCGTCGAAGCCGTCCTCCGGAGCCGCCATCATGTCCGCGAACACCGTCTCGGTCATCCGGGTGCGCGCCGCGGGGGCGATCGCGTTCACGGTGATGCCGTACCGCGCGAATTCGGCTGAGGCCGTGAGGGTCAGACCCGCGATACCGGCCTTGGCGGCCGAGTAGTTGCCCTGGCCGACGCTGCCCAGCAGGCCCGCGCCCGAACTGGTGTTGATGATGCGCGCCTCGGGGGTCCGGCCCGCCTTGGCCTCGTTGCGCCAGTACTCGGCGGCATGCCGCATGGGCGCGAAATGGCCCTTCAGGTGCACCTTGATGACGGCGTCCCACTCGTCCTCACCGAGGTTGACGAGCATGCGGTCGCGGACGATACCGGCATTGTTCACCAGCACGTCCAGCCGCCCGAACGCCTCGACGGCACTCGCGATGAGCCGCCGCGCACCCTCCCAGTCGGAGATGTCGTCACCGTTCACCACGGCCTCGCCACCGAGCGCCTTGATCTCCTCGACCACCTGCGCGGCCGGCGAATCCGGGCTCGGCGCGCCATCCAGCTCGGCCCCGAGGTCGTTCACCACGACCTTCGCACCCGCGGCGGCGAAGGCCAGCGCATGCGCCCGCCCGATACCCCGGCCCGCACCGGTCACGATGACCACGCGGCCGTCGCAGATCTTGTTGTCGGTCATATCGAATACCTCGCTGATGAGTGAGAGGAGGGAATTCGGGGGCTGCGCCCCCGACATCCCCGGAAGAGGGAAGGGCTCGTGGCCGCGGTGTCAGCGGCCGCCTGCGACGGCGGGGACATCCGCGGTCGACGCTTCGAGGAAGGCGGGCTTCTCGCCGCCACCGTGCACCACGAGCGCACCGCCGCTGATGTAGGCGGCCAGCGGGGAGGCGAGGAAGGCGGCGGTGTGGCCGATGTCCTCGGGGGCGGCCATGCGGCCCAGCGGAACCGTGCTGCTGACTGCGGCGACACCGTCCTCGTCGCCGTAGTGCAGATGCGAACTCTCGGTCTCGACCATGCCGCAGATGACCGAGTTCACCCGGACCTTGGGCGCCCACTCGACGGCCAACGACGAAACCAGGCTGTCCACACCGGCTTTCGCCGCACCGTAGGCGGCGGTGCCCGGGGACGCCCGGTGGCCGCTCACGCTGGAGATCATCACGATCGAGCCGCCGGACTCCTGCTTCTGCATCACCTCGTTGGCGACCTGCGAGACCAGCAGGGGCGCGAGCAGGTTCAGCTGCACGATTTTGGAGTGGAAGTTGGCGCTGGCGTCGGCGGCCAAGGCGAAGGGCGCGCCACCGGCGTTGTTCACCACGGTGTCGAGCCGCCCGTACTTCTCGACGATCGCGTCGATGAGACCGCGCACCGATTCGGGGTCGCGCACATCGCAGGGCAGGAAGTCGATCTCCCGCCCACTGCTCGCGACGGGTTCGTCCGCGGGGCGGCGCGCGCACGCCACCACGGTTGCTCCGGCGTCCAGGAAAACCCGGGAGATTCCCGCGCCGACTCCCCGCACGCCACCGGTCACCAGGACCACAGAACCGGAGAGGTTCACTTCGATTGCCACCGTGCTAACCTACCAAGCACTTGCTTGTTTTGCCAACGATGGGACATTCGATGGGGATCAACCGTCACACCGAAACCGAGGGCGTCGAAGTCGTCACTGTCGACTACCCGCCGGTCAACGCCCTGCCGTCGGACGGCTGGTTCGCCCTGGCCGACGCCATCCGCGAAGCCGGCCGCAACCCGGAGACCCGGGTCGTCGTACTGCGCGCCGAAGGTCGCGGCTTCAACGCCGGTGTCGACATCAAGGAGATGAACGCCGACGTCGGCCACACCAAGCTGATCCGGGCCAACCACGGTTGCTTCGAGGCCTTCGCCGCCGTCTACGACTGCCAGGTCCCCGTGGTCACCGCCGTCAACGGCTTCTGCCTCGGCGGCGGCATCGGCCTGGTCGGTAATTCGGATGTGATCGTGGCTTCGGATGACGCGACTTTCGGTCTGCCCGAAGTCGATCGCGGGGCGCTCGGCGCGGCCACCCATCTCGCGCGACTGGTCCCCCAGCATCTGATGCGCACCATGTTCTACACCGCGGGCACCCTCACCGCGCAGCAGCTGCACCACTACGGCTCGGTGTTCAAGGTGGTGCCGCGCGCCGAACTCGACGCCGCCGCAATGGAAGTCGCCAAGAACATCGCCAACAAGGACGGCCGCGTGATCCGCGCCGCCAAGCGGGCGCTGAACGGCATCGACGTGCAGGACGTGCACCGGTCCTACCGCTACGAGCAGGGTTTCACCATGGAGCTCAACCTCGCGGGTGTCGCCGATGAGATCCGGGCGCGCTTCGACGACGATATCGCCGCGCAGAAGAAGGAGAAGTAAAAGCCATGCGCGACAAGCGAATGTCGCTCGACGAGGTCGTCGGCGAACTGCGCAGCGGGATGACCATCGGTCTCGGCGGCTGGGGCTCCCGGCGCAAGCCGCTGGCCCTGGTCCGCGCGATTCTGCGTTCGGATATCAAGGATTTGACGGTCGTCACCTATGGCGGACCGGATCTGGGCCTGCTGTGCTCGGCCGGCAAGGTGCGAAAGGCGTACTACGGCTTCGTATCCCTGGACTCCGCGCCGTTCTACGACCCGTGGTTCGCCAAGGCGCGCACCGAGGGCGCGATCACCGTGCGCGAAATGGACGAGGGCATGGTGAAGTGCGGCCTGCAGGCCGCCGCCGCCCGCCTGCCGTTCCTGCCCATCCGCGCCGGATTGGGTTCTGCCGTCATCGATTTCTGGGAGGGCGAACTGAAGACCGTCGAGTCGCCGTACCCGACCGACGGCAAGACCGAGACCCTCGTCGCCATGCCCGCGCTCAACCTGGATGCCGCCTTCGTGCACCTGGATCTGGGCGACAAGCACGGCAATGCCGCCTACACCGGCGTCGACCCGTACTTCGATGATCTCTACATGCTCTCCGCCGAGAAGCGCTACCTGTCGGTGGATCAGCTCGTCGAGACCGAGGAACTGGTGAAAGCCGTTCCGCAGCAGGCGATCATCCTCAACCGCATGATGGTCGACGGCGTGGTCGAGGCCCCCGGCGGCGCGCACTTCACCTTCTCCGGCAGCTACGGCCGCGACGAGAAGTTCCAGCGCCACTATGTGGAGGCCGCCAAGACGCCCGAGTCGTGGGCCGAGTTCAAGGCCCGCTACCTGGACGTCTCGGAAGCCGAATACCAGGCCGCCGTCCAGGCTTTCGCCGAGGAGCAGCAGAAATGAGCGAGAACATCACAGCATCGCAGGGCGATTCCACGAGGGGTGGTGGTCGGGCGACGGGTGGGCCCATCACCCGGGCCGAGGTCTGCGTCGTCGCGGCGGCCGAGATCTTCCGGGGCGCGGGCGAGATCATGGCCAGCCCGATGTCCACCGTCACCACCATCGGTGCGCGACTGGCGCGGCTGACCTTCGAACCGGATCTGCTGCTGTCCGACGGTGAGGCGCTGTTCTTCGCCGAGGTTCCGGCCATCGGCGGGAAGGCTCCGATCGAGGGCTGGATTCCGTTCTCCAAGGTGTTCGACGTGGTCGCGTCCGGCCGCAGGCACGTGGTGATGGGCGCGAATCAGCTCGATAGGTACGGCAATCAGAACCTGTCGGCCTTCGGTCCGCTGCAGCAGCCGTCGCGGCAGATGTTCGGTGTGCGCGGCGCGCCGGGCAACACCATCAACCACGCCACCAGCTACTTCGTGCCCAAGCACAACAGGCGGGTGTTCGGGGACTCGGTCGATATCGTCTCCGGCATCGGTTACGACAAGATCGATCCCGAGAATCCGGCCTTCCGGTTCCACCACCTGCATCGCGTGGTGTCGAACCTGGGCGTCTTCGACTACAACGGCCCGGATCACACCATGCGCGCGCTGTCGCTGCACCCGGGCGTGACCGCCGACGAGGTCGCCGAGAACACCTCCTTCGAGGTGGCCGGGCTGGCCGAAGCGGGCGAAACCCGTTGGCCCACCGAGGAAGAGCTCACCATCATCCGGACGGTGCTCGATCCCAAGGGCTTCCGTGAGAAGGAAGTGCAGGCATGACCGCGCGGCTGCGGACGCCGCTGACCGAACTGGTCGGCATCGAGCATCCGATCGTGCAGACCGGCATGGGCTGGGTCGCCGGTCCGGGCCTGGTCGCCGCCACCGCGAACGCGGGCGGGCTGGGCATTTTGGCCTCGGCCACCATGAACCTCGACGAACTCGAGGTGGCCATCGCCAAGACGAAGGCGAAGACCGACAAGCCGTTCGGCGTGAACATCCGTGCCGACCTGTCGGACGCCCCGGACCGAATCGAGATGATGATCCGCGAGGGCGTGAAGGTGGCCTCGTTCGCGCTGGCTCCCAAGAAGGAGCTCATCGCGCGGCTCAAGGACAACGGCGTGGTGGTCATGCCGTCCATCGGCGCCGCCAAGCATGCGGTGAAGGTGGCGTCCTGGGGCGCGGACGCCGTGATCGTGCAGGGCGGTGAGGGCGGCGGTCATACCGGTTCCGTCGCAACGACTCTGCTGCTGCCGTCGGTGCTCGACGCGGTGGATATTCCGGTGGTCGCCGGTGGCGGCTTCTTCGACGGCCGTGGCCTGGCCGCGGCGCTGTCCTACGGTGCGGCCGGTGTCGCCATGGGCACCCGCTTCCTGCTCACCCAGGACAGCAGCGTGCCGGATTCGGTGAAGCAGGAGTACCTGCAGCGCGGGCTACAGGACACCGTCGTCTCCACCAAGGTCGACGGCATGCCGCACCGCGTGCTGAAGACGGAGCTGGTCGAGAAGCTGGAACATTCGGGTCGCACCCGGGGTCTGGTCGCGGCGCTGGTCAACGCCGCCAAGTTCAAGAGCATGACCGGTATGAAGTGGACGACCATGGCCAAAGAGGGGCTCAACACCCGCAAGCACAAGGATCTCACCTGGTCCCAGGTGGTCATGGGTGCGAATACCCCGATGCTGCTGAAAGCCGGTCTGGTGGAAGGCAATACGCAGGCGGGCGTGCTGGCCTCGGGTCAGGTGGCGGGCATCATCGAGGATCTTCCGACCTGCCAGGAGCTCATCGACCGGATCATCGAGGAAGCCGTGGAACGCATCGACGGCCTCGCGAAATACCGTGTGGCGGATACGGAGTCAGCCACAGCCTGACCAATTCCCCTCGAGCGCTGCGGAAGTACGCCCCGCAGCGCCCTCGAACCGCGCGGTGGACACAATCCCCGCGCACTCCAACGGATTCGGACCACCATGTCCGATCCGTTCGCACGACCGCGAACCTCGGTTGTGCACGGGCCGTCCCCGGAACCTCTCGCCCGGGGGCGGCTTCCGCGCGTTCCGGGCCGGTTTCCACGCGGAAGCCCGGCGACCGCCGTGACGGAACGCGGCCTACTTCTTGCGCGGCACTCCGGAGGCCAAGCCAAGAACGAAGTCCAGCACCGGCGTCGGGGTGAGGCTCGCGGCGATCAGCTGCGCCTTGCCCGCGAGCCCGACCACGTACCGCGCCTTGGGACGGCTCGCGGTGAGCGCCTTCCCGACGTCGTTCACCACGGTCTCCACCGGGGCGGTGATCTTGGGAACCCGCTCGGACATGGTGCGCAGTCCGCGCAGGTGGCCGCCGTAGAGCGCCTGCTGCTCCGGGGTGAGCCGGGCGATGGTGTCGTCGACCATCTGCGTCGCGCCGGTCCACAGATCGGTGTCGATCGGGCCGGGTTCCACCAGCGAGGTGCGAATCCCCCACGGCCGCAGTTCGATTCGCAGCGCGTCGACCAGGCCCTCCAGCGCGAACTTGGAGGAGTTGTAGGCGCCCGTGCCGGGTGTGGCGATGCGTCCGCTGAGCGAGGAGATGAACACGATCCGGCCGCGCGTGGACCGCAGCCGCGGCAGCACCGCCTGCGTGACGGCCAACGCGCCGAAGACGTTCACCTCGAACTGGGTGCGCAGCGCGTCCAGATCGAGCAGTTCGACCGGCCCGTCCTCGACGATGCCCGCATTGTTGACCACCGCGGTCAGGTCCGCGGGCAACACCTCGTCGAGGGCGGCGACATGCTTGGCGTCGGTGACATCCAACAGCACCGGCGTGATGCGGGAATCCTGCGCCGCCAGCGCCTCACCGTCGGACAGGTTGCGGACACCGGCGTAGACCTGCCAGCCGTCCTGCGCCAGCCGCAGGCTGATGGCCTTGCCGATCCCCCGGGCCGCGCCGGTCACCAAAACAGAACTCATGCGGTCAGCCTAGTTCCGGCGCGGCGGGAAGGTCGGGTCTCGTCGCCCGGCTCCGGGCCGCGCGCCCCGGACAGCCACTTACGTGCCACGACGAAATAGATGTGCCAGGAGCTCTCCCGGCTGCGACCATGGCCCCATGGGGAATGTCCTGATTGTCGGAGATCTACACGGCAACTCCAGCCACGCGCTGGCGCTGCTGCAGGTCGCGGTGCGCAACGACTGCGAGAAGATCTTCGCGGTGGGCGATTTCGGCGCCTGGGAGCACATCCCCTCCGGCCGTCGTTACTTCGACGTGGTCAACAAGGCCGCCCGCAAGGCCGGCGTCACCGTCTACTTCCTCGACGGCAACCACGACAAGAGCTCCCTGCTGCACGAGTACTACAGCGAACGCCGCGACGACGAGGGCTTCCTGCTCTGCCGCAAATTCGTCCGCTACGCCCCGCGCGGCCACCGCTGGACCTGGGACGACACCACTTTCGCCGCCTTCGGTGGCGCCTACTCCACCGACAAGCACTGGCGCCTGGCCCGCGAGGCCCGCCGCGACGACCTCACCGGTTCCCGCAGACAGCGCGTCACCACCGGCACCCTCTGGTTCCCCGAAGAGGAGATGACCGACCAGGAACTCGACGACCTCCTGGAAGCCGACAGCTCACCCGTGGACATCCTGCTCACCCACGACAAACCGCGGGCCTCATCCCCCAAGTTCAACCGCAAGAACAAACCCGAATGCTTCCCCAACCAGGACCGCGTCCAACGCCTCGTCGAAACCCTGCACCCCACCATCCTTTTCCACGGCCACCTGCACTACCGCTACACCGACTCCATCCCCTCGACCGACACCCACCGCACCCGCGTCGAAGGCCTCGCCGCCGACCCCAACGCGTCCCAGCACCCCGCCTACTCCCCCGATCACTCCTGGCACATCCTCCCCCTGCCCTACTCGGTCGACGCCTTGACCGAGCCTGCCGCAGGTTGAACCGGGAGCAAACAGTCGGGGACGATCCAGCGATTGCGACTGCAACTGTGGACTCGAACGCTACTTCTTGCTCGTGTCGGTGGGCTCGTCGTAGGAGGAGGTGCCCTCGTCCAGGAGGGGCTCTTCGACCTTGTAGTGGGCCGGTGCGAACAGGCGCAGGGCGTGGTAGCCGGTGATGACCACGAGGGTGCCCAGGGCGATGCCGCTGAGGGTGAAGGTGTCGGTGAACTTCATGCTCACATTGCCGATGCCGATGATGAGGCCGGCCGCGGCGGGGACCAGGTTCAGGGGATTGCGGAGGTCGACCCTGGCGTTGGTCCAGATCTGCGCGCCGAGCAGGCCGATCATGCCGTAGAGGATGACGGTGATGCCGCCCAGGACGCCGCCGGGAATGGCGGCGACCACCGCGCCGAATTTGGGGCAGAGGCCGAAGAGGAGGGCGAAAGCCGCTGCGGCCCAATAGGCCGCCGTCGAGTACACGCGGGTAGCGGCCATGACGCCGATGTTCTCAGAGTAGGTGGTGTTCGGGGGGCCGCCCACGGCCGTGGAGAGCATGGAGGCCGCGCCGTCCGCAGCGATCGCCGTGCCGAGTTTGTTGTCGAGGGACGTGCCGGTGATCTCGCCTACCGCTTTGACGTGGCCCGCGTTCTCGGCGACCAGGGCGATGACCACGGGGAGCGCGACGAGGATGGCCGACCACTCGAAGGAGGGGGCGTGCAGGGTGGGGAGGCCGATCCAGTCCGCCTTGCCCACGCCGGACAGGTCCAGACGCCAGTGGTCGGTGACCGCGCCGGAGCCGTCGGCGGAGTGGATCTTGCCGAAGAGGCGGTCGAAGAGCCAGGAGATGCCGTAACCGAAGATCAAACCGAGGAAAATGGCTATGCGCGACCAGAATCCGCGCAGGCCGACCACGGCCAGACCGGTGAAGAGCATGACCAGCAGGGCCGTCCACTGGTCCTGGGGCCAGTAGGTGGAAGCGGTCACGGGGGCCAGGTTGAAGCCGATCAACATGACCACCGCGCCGGTCACCACCGGCGGCATGGCGGCGTGGATGATGCGGGCGCCGAACTTCTGCACCGCCAGACCGATGAGGAACAGCGCCGCACCGACCGCGAGACACGCGCCGGTGACCGTCGCACTGCTGCCGCCCTGAGCCCGGATGACCGCCGCGACCCCGACGAAGGACAGCGAACAACCCAGATAGCTGGGCACTTTGCCGCGAGTGGCGAGCAGGAACACTATCGTCGCGACGCCCGACATCATGATGGCGAGGTTCGGGTCCAAGCCCATCAGCACCGGCGCGACGAAACTGGCGCCGAACATGGCCACCACATGCTGTGCACCCAATCCGGCGGTGCGCGGCCACGACAGCCGCTCATCCGGTTTCACCACAACGCCCGGAGCGGGCGTACGCCCGTCCCCGTGCAGCGTCCAGCGGACACCCAGATCCATAACAGCCCGCTTTCTCCTGAGTCCGGGAAACGATCCCGGACATCGTAGTTCGGGCAAACCGACAGCTTCGCAACCCCACGCGGGTTCCAGACCAGCACAGTTCCGCGAACGCCCGTAATCGGCGCGAACGATCTCTCCTCCCTCGTCACCGCCCGTGCCCGGGCCAAAGTCGACGGCGTCGCCCCGTCCCCCGGCCTGATATCCGCCATCCGGCTGGCCCGGGACGTGACAGCTCAGCGCGGCATCGAACTCGCCGTGGCCGGGTACTTGAACGCCGACCTACTCGAAGCCTGCCGCACCCTCGGACTGGACGAAGCGGCGATCCACTACCACGACCTCCCGCGTCTGCTCGGCCCCGAATGGTCCGATCTCCCCGACCTCGACCTGCTCACCGAGATCAAGCGAAAAACCTTGCACGACATAGCTACCCGATCAGCGGGCGCTGACTCAGCGCAGTCCGTACCGCCGCTGCACATCCGGTGGGAGGGCGTAGGGATTCTCGTAGTCCGGATCCTCGAACTCGTTGAAGGGCTCGGGTTCCGGGAGGGGCGCGGCGAGCTCGCGTCCCGGCGGCGCGGCGGTGGGGGTATGCGATTCCGCTTCTGCCGCAACCTCTTCCGCGAGCAGGCGGCGGGTCATCGACACCACCATCGGGTCGTCGGCGAGCTCCCGCCGCAGGTCTCCCACCTGCTCCCCCGCATGTCGCAGCGCTCGCGCGTGGGCCTCCGAAATCGCCTGTGCCAGCTGCGGATTCCCCACGTCCAAGCCGGTGATGCGACCGTCCGCACCCACCTCGATCCGCACCCCCGGCACGGTGGCGCACCCGCGCACCTGCTCGACGGCCTCCTGCACCCGCCGAGCCTTCTGACCCAGCTCCTCGAACCGCCGCTCGACCGACATCGGATTCAGCTCCCTAGGGGTGGTTCACGACGGACGGCATGGTGTCGACATCCGTTTTCGGCGCCGGTCGCGGAAAGCACGGCGACGAAACGGTGAGGTAGACGTCGTTTCCCGTATTGCGCCCGGCGACCAGCCGATAGCCGTCCGTGGAGTCCACGTACACGTCGTAGTCGCTGCCGGGTTCGCCCCGCCGCTTCACGACTCGCATGCCCTTGTCCTCCCATGACTGCACGACGGTGTCGACATGTCGGTCACCCGAGCCGGACGGCAGGCCGAGCACCCAGTAGTTGAGGCCGAAGTTCACCGGGCCACCCGTTTTCGAGGCCTTGTCGTCGCAGCCGACGATGCTCCCCCGGGAAAACCCGCGCCCGTCAGGGGATTGCGGATGCACGCTCGACAGGTAGGCACCGGCGGGCAGTTCGGAAAGAGTCTCGGTCATGTACTGGAGGGATCGGCTCTGCGCCTGCTCCAGGGTCAGATTTTCGTCCACACCCGTTCCTTCCGTCGTTCCGCATGACGCGACCGCCAGCAGGCCGAGGCCGAGGGGTACGGCCCGGATGATTCGCATGGCTCTCCTCTTCACTGACCGGCGGAATATCACCGAAGATCGGCACGTGCATGGTGCCACCCGCGACGGCTGCGCCGATAACGAAGCCGAGTGGTGAAAAGGTCGGGCCAGAGACGCACGGAGGCCGTGCACCGGACTGGTGCACGGCCTCCGGAAATACGTGCCGGAATCAGCCGAGGCGCTCGATGATGGTGACGTTGGCGGTGCCGCCACCCTCACAGATGGTGAGCAGGCCGTAGCGGCCGTTCACGCGCTCCAGCTCATTGAGCAAGGTGGAGAACAGTTTCGCGCCGGTGGCTCCCAGGGGGTGGCCGAGGGCGATCGCGCCGCCGTTGCGGTTGACCTTCTCCGGGTCGGCGCCGGTCTCCTTGATCCAGGCCAGGACAACCGAGGCGAAGGCCTCGTTGATCTCGATGACGTCCATGTCGTCGATGGTGAGGCCGGTCTTCTCCAGAGCCCACTTGGTGGCCGGGATCGGCGCGGTGAGCATGTAGATCGGGTCCGCGCCACGGGCGCTCACATGGTGGATGCGGGCGCGCGGGGTCAGGCCGTATTCCTCGACCGCCCAGTCGGACGCGAGCAGGGTGGCGCTCGCGCCGTCGGAGATCTGGCTGGCGAGGGCGGCGGTGATGCGGCTGCCCTCGGCGAGGGGCTGCAGGCCGGCCATCTTCTCGAGGCTGGTCTCGCGCGGGCCCTCGTCGATCCAGAAATCACCCACCGGAACGATTTCGCGATCGAACTTGCCCTCGGCGATGGCCTTGCGGGCGCGGTCGTGCGAGCGGAGCGCCCACTCCTCCATCTCGCGGCGGGAGATGTCCCACTTCTCGGCGATCATGGTGGCCGAATTGAACTGGGAGACTTCGCCGGTGCCGTAGCGGTGGTCCCAGCCCTCGGCTCCGACGAAGGGCGAGTCGAAGCCGTAGGTCTGGCCCGCGAGCATGGCGGCGGAGATCGGGATGGCGCTCATGTTCTGCACGCCGCCCGCGACGATCACCTCGGACGTGCCGGACATGATGGCCTGCGCGCCGAAGGTGACCGACTGCTGCGAGGAGCCGCACTGGCGGTCGACCGTCACGCCCGGAACGGATTCCGGGTAGCCGGCGGCCAACCACGCTGTGCGAGCGATATTTCCGGCCTGCGGGCCGATGGTGTCGCAGCAGCCGAACACCACATCGTCGACATGTTTCGGGTCGATCTTGTTGCGGCCCATCAGGCCCCGCAGTGCGGCGGCGCCCAGATCGGCCGGATGCACCGAGGCGAGCGCGCCGCCGCGCTTGCCGACCGGGGTGCGCACGGCGTCGATGACATACGCCTCGCGCATGGGTGCGTACTGGCGGCGGGACGGTGCAGACATATCGGGAACTCCTACTGCTATGCGCGCGAATTCGGGGTGGTGAGCCCGTCGAGCACGATGGTGAGGTACTGCTTGGCGAGGCTGTCGACCGTGATGCGGCCACCGGGCTGGTACCAGCGCACCGACACCCACACGGTGTCGCGCAGGAACCGGTAGGCCAGTTCGATATCGAGTTCGGAGCGGAAGCTGCCGTCGGCGACACCGTTGGTGAGCACCTGGTGCCAGAGCTCGCGGAACTCCTTGTTGTACTCGGCGATGTAGTTGAAACGCGGTGTGGCGCTGAGGCGTTTGGCCTCGGCCTGGTAGATGGCGACGGCGGCGTGCGAGCGGTCGAAGGATTCGTAGGAGGCGATCACGAGGGCTTCGAGGGTGTCGCGGGCGCTCAGGCCCGAGCCGACGATCTCCCGATACCGGGCGAACAGGTCGTCGAGGAACCCACGCAGGATCTCGTCCACCATCGCTTCTTTCGAATCGAAGTGGTGGTAGAGACTCCCCGATAGAATCCCCGCCGCGTCGGCAATATCCCGGACGGTGGTCGCGCGCAGTCCGCGTTCGGCGAACAGGGTGGCGGCCAGCCCGAGCAGCTCGCTACGGCGTGCGGACTTCGAAGAGTCTGGTTGGGTCACCAGGCCAATATACAACCAAGCGTTTGCTTGGTCGAGGGTAGCCCCAACTCTCCGGGGCCTCTCAGGGGCTTCGCCCCCGAACCCCCCAACCACCAACACCTCCCCGGACCTCGCAGGGGCTTCGCCCCCGCACCCCAACCACCAGCCCCCTGGGCCTCTCAGAGGCTTCGCCCCCGAACCCTCAACCACCAGCCCCTCCCTGGGCCTCTCATGGGGCTTCGCTTCCCGAACCCCAACCACCAGCCCTCCCTGGGCCTCTCAGGGGCTTCGCCCCCGAACCCCAACCACCAACACCCCCAGGGCCTCAGGCCCGCTCCTGGCCCACGGCCGCGTCAGCGCACGCTGTAGCGGAGGGGTGAGGAGACGGAGAGGTCGGCTAGTAGGCGGTCGCAGATGACGACGGGCGATATGCCTGCGCGGGCCATGCGGGCTACGAGGGCCAAGCGTCTTTCGGGGCTGTCCCATTCGACGGTCAGGGGGCCGCGGCCGGGGCCGGCGTCGACTGTGGCCATGGCGCGGGGCGGGCCGGCGCCGTCGGGTTCTTCGCTGATCTTGAGGACCATGCCGCGCTGCCAGGCGCGGTAGGTCTCCATATCGGCGCCGATGACCAATTTGTCTGTGGCGGCGCATAATCCCTGTGCGATGCCGTCGGCGAAGGCGGCGCGGTCGTAGCGCATTCCGCGACAGCGCCGCACTACTTCCAGAAGGTCGGCGCGCACTTCACAGAGTAGGGCGGTCTGTTTTCGGCGGTGTCTTTCGGCCGCGGTGACTCCGTGCCCGTTCTCTCGGGAGAGTCCGAGTCGCCGGGCGCGTTCGCGGTCTCGAATCATGTCGCTGCGCAGTGCGGCTCGCGGGTCGCGAACCACATCGCCCTCGTCCACGGCGTGCTGTTCCAGAATCTGTGCCGCACGCATGGCGGTGGCGCGTTCGGAATCGTGATCGAGTAATTCCGCACCCAGGGTGAGTGCGGCCATGACGACATTATCGAGCCTGCGGCGTGCCAGGACGACCTCGCGCACGAGCTCGAGTTCCAGTTCTTCGGGGGCTTGTTCTTGTCGGCGTTCCGGACCCATGGGTCGCGCCCTTCGCTTTGCGGAACCGGCCTAAACCAGGATTGCACAACCAGGGGTAACGTGTCCCCGGCATTTTTCGCCGCAAGAAATATGGGCATGCACGCACCCCCTGTGACCACCGCCGGAACGACGAAACGCCCGGATGATGCGGACACTCCGCACTACCCGGGCGCTCGAATTACGCACGCCCGATTTCGAAATCGGGCGAACGCCATAAATCAGGCGCGCTGACTCGAAATGGAAACCACTTCACCGGTCAGGTACGTGGTGTAGTCGCTCGCCAGCATGGCGATGGTCGCGGCCACCTCCCACGGTTCGGCGGCGCGGCCGAAAGCCTCACCCGCGGCGAGCCGATCGAGTAGCTCACCCGAGGTGACCTTGTCCAGGAAGGCGTGCCGCGCGATGGACGGAGCCACGGCATTGATGCGCACACCGTACTCGGCCGCCTCGACAGCGGAGCAGCGCGTCAGTGCCATCACGCCCGCCTTGGCGGCCGCGTAGTGCGCCTGCCCGTGCTGGGCACGCCAGCCGAGCACGCTCGCGTTGTTGACGATCACGCCGCCGTGCCCGGCCTCGCGGAAGTACTTGAGCACGGCCCGGGTCGCGCGGAATGTGCCGTTCAACGTGATGTCGAGAACCTTGTCCCACTGCTCGTCGGTCATATCCACGACCGGCGTCTCACCACCCAGGCCCGCATTGTTGACCATGATGTCGATGCGGCTCATGGCCTGCACGGCCTGCGCGATGAGCTGATCCACCTGCTCGGTGCTGCTCACATCGCAGGGCACGGAAGCGATTCGACGATCCGGGAATTCGGCCTTCAGCGCCTCCTCGGTCTCCTTCAGGCGACGCTCGTGCCAATCGGAGACGAGTACATCCGCGCCCTCGGAGAGCAGGCGGCGCGCGGTTGCCGAACCGATGCCGGTGCCCGCGGCGGCGGTCACCACGGCGACCTTGCCGGCCAGCAGATTGTGCCCCGGAGTGATCTCGGGGGCGATGGAAAGGTCACTCACGGACGAGCCTCTCGGGGAAGTCCGAGCACGCGCTCGGAGATGATGTTGCGCTGCACTTCGTTCGAGCCGCCGTAGATGGTGTCGGCACGGCTGAACAGGAAAAGTCGCTGCCAGGCATTGAGATCGTCGCCCGGGGCGTCGGCGATCAGGCCGGGTGCGCCGAGCACATCCATGGCCAGTTCGCCCAGCTCGCGATGCCAGTTGGCCCACAGCAGCTTGGTGACCGAGGCCGAACCGGCGGCGGTGCGGGCGTCGACGGTGGCCCCGTCGTGACCGGACTCCAGAGTGCGCAGCACGTGGGCGCGCAGCACCCGCAGCCCGACCAGCATCTTGTCGAAACGATCCGCGATGACCGGGTTTTCGAGTGCGCCGAGCTTGCGGGCCACGGCCTCCAGATCGGAAAGCTCACGCGCGTAGCGGATCTGCTGGCCGACCGTGGAGATGCCGCGCTCGAAGGTCAGCGTGCCCATGGCGACCTTCCAGCCGTCGCCGGGCTGCCCGACCACGAGATCGGCCGCGGTGCGGGCGTTGTCGAAGAAGACCTCGTTGAATTCGGCGGTCCCGGTGAGCTGGATGATCGGCCGCACCTCGACGCCCGGCTGCTTCATGGGCACGAGCAGATAGGACAGGCCGTGATGCCGGGTCGACCCCTTCTCGGTGCGCGCGACCACGAAGCACCAGTCGGACAGGTGTGCCAGCGAGGTCCAGATCTTCTGCCCGGAGATCGACCACTCGTCGCCGTCCAGGTAGGCGGAGGTGGTGACGGCGGCGAGGTCCGAGCCCGCGCCGGGCTCCGAATAGCCTTGGCACCACAGTTCGGTGACGTTCTTGATGCCCGGCAGGAATCGCTTCTTCTGTTCCTCGGTGCCGAAGGCCAGCACGGTCGGGCCGAGCAGTTCCTCACCCAGGTGCGAGACCCGGCTGGGCGCGTCGGCCTTGGCGTACTCCTCGTGGAAGATGACCTGCTGCCGCAGTGTGGCGTCGCGGCCGCCCCACTCCTTGGGCCAGCCCAGGCAGGTCCAGCCGGCGGCGGCGAGGTGGCGGTCCCATTCGAGGCGCTCGTCGAAGGCTTCGTGCTCGCGGCCCGGTCCGCCCAGACCGCGCAGTTCACGGAACTCGCCGTTCAGGGTTTCGGCCAGCCATTCCCGCACGTCGGAGCGGAACTTCGCGTCCTCGGCAGCGCTGATCCCGCTGGCCGGTTCGGGGGTCTGGATCATGCTCACCTCCGTAGAGTAACCTACCAAGCACTTGCTTTGTTAGACCCGTTCTCGGACGCTCGGAGACCCCGTGACATCCCCACCGCAGACCACACCGCTCGCGCTGCACGCCGCCGTGGACACCCACGGTGACGCACCCGCCGTGTTCGACGGTGCCGTGCGGCTGAGCTGGGCACAACTGCTCGACTCGGTCCGTGAGACTGCCCGTGTGCTGCTCGCACGCGGCCTCCAGCGCGGCGACCGGATCGGCATCTGGGCTCCCAACACCCATCACTGGGTCACCGCGGCACTGGCCACCCACTACGTGGGCGCGGTCATCGTGCCGCTGAACACCCGGTACGTGGCCGACGAAGCCGCCGACGTGCTGGCGCGGGTCGAAGCCAAGGCGCTGTTCATCGTGGGCGATTTCCTGGGGCGCGATCGACTGGCCGAATTGCGGGCCGACGCACCGGAACTCGCCATCGAGACGATCATCGTCATTCCCGGTGACCGGGACGCGGCGGTCGAGAACGCCATCGGCTGGGACGAACTGCCGAAGCTGGCCGAGGCCGTCAGCCTCGAGGACGCCATCGCACGCGCGGAATCCGTTCGGCCCGAAGATGTCTCGGACATCCTCTTCACCTCCGGCACCACCGGGCGCAGCAAGGGCGTGCTCATCCCGCACACCAATGCGCTGACCAGCGCGCGGGCCTGGGTCGACTGCGCCACGCTGAACAGCACGGACCGGTACCTGGTGGTGCCGCCGTTCTTCCACAGCTTCGGCTACAAGGCGGGCATTCTCGCGTGCCTGGTGACCCGCGCGACCATCGTCCCGCAGATCACCTTCGACGTGCCGGAGACCATGCGGCTGGTGGCCGATGAGCAGATCACCGTGCTCACCGGGCCGCCCACGATCTTCCAGACCATTCTCGAACATCCCGCGCGGGCGCAGGCCGACCTGTCCTCGCTGCGCGTCGCCGTCACCGGCGCGGCCACCGTGCCCGTGGTGCTCATCGAAAGAATGCGCGGTGAACTGGATTTCGAGGTGGTGCTGACCGCGTACGGGCAGACCGAATCCGGTGGCTTCGGCACCATGTGCCGTCCCGAGGATTCCGCGGAGACCATCGCGAACACCTGCGGCCGGGCCATCGACGGGTTCGAGACCAAGCTGGCCGACAATGGCGAACTGCTGCTGCGCAGTTCGCAGATCATGCTCGGCTACCTGGACGATCCGCAGGCCACCGCCGCCACCATCGATCCGGACGGGTGGCTGCACACCGGTGACGTGGCGGTGATCGACGAACGCGGCTACATCAAGATCACCGACCGGCTCAAGGACATGTACATCTCCGGCGGCTTCAACGTGTATCCCGCCGAGATCGAACAGGCGCTGGCCCGGCTGACCGGAGTCGCCGAGAGCGCGGTCATCGGGGTGCCGGACGAGCGCATGGGCGAGGTCGGCAAGGCGTACGTGGTGCGCAAGCCGGGGGC
This sequence comes from Nocardia acididurans, assembly GCF_016741815.1. Lineage (GTDB taxonomy): Bacteria > Actinomycetota > Actinomycetes > Mycobacteriales > Mycobacteriaceae > Nocardia > Nocardia acididurans. Next base: position 169,224 of record NZ_JAERRJ010000009.1, on the reverse strand, counting down.
CGAACTGACCACCGAAGATGTTGTGGCGCATGCCAAGAAGCTGCTCGCCAACTACAAGGTCCCGCGGTTCGTCGAGTTCCGCGACGCGCTGCCCTACAGCGCGGCGGGCAAGGTACTGAAGCGGCAACTACGTGAGGAGACGGCATGAGCCAGGAACTGGGAGCGGTCCCGGACGAGGGCGAGGTCGTCCTGTACGAGAAGCGCGGACCCGTAGCGGTCGTCACGCTGAACCGGCCGGACTACCGCAATGCGCAGAACTCGGTCATGACCTACGCGCTCGACGCCGCATTCACGCGGGCCGTCGAGGACGCCGAGGTCAAGGTGATCGTATTGGGCGGCGCGGGAAAGCATTTCAGCGCCGGGCACGATATCGGCACTCCTGGCCGCGATCATCACATCTCGTACGAGAACAAGGCCGCGCTGTGGTGGGACCATGTGGACCGGCCCGGCGGCGACCAGCGGTTCGCGCGCGAATCCGAGGTGTACCTGGGCATGTGCCGCCGCTGGCGGGAGATCCCCAAGCCGACCATCGCCATGGTGCAGGGCGCGTGCATCGCGGGCGCGCTCATGCTGGCCTGGTCGTGCGACATGATCGTGGCCTCCGAGGACGCGTTCTTCTCCGATCCCGTTGTGCGGATGGGCATCCCGGGTGTCGAGTACTTCGCGCACCCGTGGGTGCTGGGTCCGCGCCGGGCCAAGGAGATCCTGTTCACCGGTGACCGCTTCACCGCCGCCGAGGCGTACGAGTGGGGCATGGTGAATCGCGTTGTGGCGCGGGAGAACCTGGAGACCGAAACGTTCGCGCTGGCCGAGAAGATCTCGGCCATGCCGCAATTCGGGCTGGCGCTCGCCAAGAAGGCCGTCAACCAGTGCGAGGACCTGATGGGCATGCGCGCCGGCATGGATTCCGTCTTCGGGCTGCATCACTTCGCGCACGCCCACAACGCCGAGGTCGGAGCGGACTCGCTCGGCGGCATGAACGCCAAGTCCATGAAGGCCACGGCGACCACGACACAGCAGAACGGGGCCGAGTAGGTGGATCTCGAATTCGACAGCAAGACCGAGGAATTCCGGAAGGAAGTCCGGGAGTTCCTGGCCGCCAACGTGCCCGCCACTCCCCTGCCGTCCATGGACTCGGCCGAGGGGTTCGAGGCGCACCGGGCGTGGGAGGCCAAGCTGGCCGACGCCCGGCTGTCCTGTGTGGCCTGGCCCGCCGAGTACGGCGGGCGGGACGCCTCGCTGACCGAATGGGTGGTCTTCGAGGAGGAGTACTACGCCGCCGGTGCGCCCGGACGCGTCTCGCAGAACGGCATCTTCCTGCTCGCGCCGACGCTCTTCGAGCACGGTTCGCCGGAGCAGCTGGCCCGGATCCTGCCCAGAATGGCGCGCGCCGAGGACATCTGGGCGCAGGCCTGGTCGGAGCCCGAGGCCGGTAGCGACCTCGCGGGTATCCGCTCCACCGCCAAGCGCACCGATGGCGGGTGGATTCTCAACGGGCAGAAGACGTGGAGTTCCCGTGCCTCCTACGCGGATTGGGGCTTCGGCCTGTTCCGCAGCGATCCGGAGGCCGAGCGGCACCGCGGGCTCACCTACCTGATGTTCCCGCTGACCGCCGAGGGCGTCACCGTGCGGCCGATCCCGCAGCTGGACGGCGAGCCCGGGTTCGCGGAGATCTTCCTCGACAATGTGTTCGTGCCGGACGCCGATGTGATCGGTGAGGCCAACAACGGCTGGAAGGTCGCCATGGCCACCTCCAGCAATGAGCGCGGCCTGTCGCTGCGCAGCCCCGGCCGGTTCAACGCCACCGCCGCCAAGCTCATCGACCTGTGGCGCACAGTCGGTTCCGAGACCGACACCGCCGTGCGTGACCGCGTGGTGGACGCCTGGGTCGGCGCGGAGGCCTACCGCCTCAACACCTGGGCCACTGTCACCCGCCTGGCCGACGGCGGTCAGCTGGGCGCGGAATCCTCGATGAACAAGGTGTTCTGGTCCGAGCTCGATATCGCCATGCACGAGACCGCGCTCGATCTGCACGGCGCGGCCGCCGAACAGGAGTCGGCCTGGACCGACGGCTACCTGTTCTCGCTCGCGGGCCCGATCTACGCGGGCACCAACGAGATTCAGCGCAACATCATCGCCGAACGCCTGCTCGGCCTGCCGCGATAGCCACCCGGAGGACGACGACATGCGATTCGCATTGACCGCAGAACAGAACGATTTCGCCGCCAGCCTGCGCAAGATCGGCGAGTCCGCCAAGACGCCCGGCGTCGTACGCGCCTGGGGCGCGGGCGATTCCGCCGCGGGCAAGGCGCTCATCGGCCAGCTCGCCGAGGCGGGCGCGCTGGGCCTGACCATCACCGAGGACAACGGCGGCTTCGGCGCGGGTCCGGTCGAGCTGATCGTGGCCTTCACCGAGATCGGCCGGGCCGCCGTGCCCGGACCGCTGGTGGAGACCGCCGCCGCGATTCCGGCTCTGCTGCAGGCACTTCCGGATTCGGCACTCGCCGCCGCGCGACTCCCGGAGCTCGCCGAGGGCGCGAAGCTCGGCACCCTGGGCCTGGCCACCGCCTCGGCGGTCTCGGCCGGTTCGGCGGCATCGGGGACGGTCCTCGCGTTGGACGCCGATATCGCCGACCTGGTGCTGCTGGCCGAGGGCGACCGGCTCTCGGTGGCGGTGGTCGACGAGCAGGTGACCTCGATCGACGCCGCCCGCCGCCTGTTCGCGGTGCACCAGGGCGACATCCTGGCCGAGGGCGCGGGCGTGCGCGAGGCCGTCGAAACCGCTTTCGACACAGCCGCTCTCGCTGCCGCGGCGCAGCTGCTGGGCGCGGGCCGCGCCCTGCTGGACACCAGCGTCGAGTACGTGAAGCAGCGCCAGCAGTTCGGCACCCCCATCGGCCGCTACCAGTCCATCAAGCACCACCTGGCCAATGTGCTCATCGGCCTGGAGATGGCGCAGCCGCTGCTCTACCGTGCCGCGTTGACGCTCCAGGACGGCACGGACGCCACCACCCGGGCCCGCGACGTCTCCGCCGCCAAACTGGCCGCCGGCGAAGCCGCCTACCAGGCCGCCCGCATCGCCCTCCAGGTGCACGGCGCGATCGGCTACACCGCCGAATGCGACCTGTCCCTGTGGCTGACCAAGGTCACCGCACTGCGGTCCGCCTGGGGCACACCGGATCTGCACCGCTCACGGATCGCCGCCGCCCTGCGCGCGGAATCGGGCACGGCCGCATGATCCGGCCCGCCCGCTTCCGGAGTATCACCGCCCGGCTCACCGAATTCACCGGTCCGAGCGGTGGCGCTGCGTGCGGGCGGCCGGCTTCGGCCCGCCACCACAACCATTCCGAAACCTCGCATCCGTCTCGCCCCGCGAGCACGCTGCACTTCGACCTCATCGGAGCCGACGCATGACCATCACCGCCGAACAGCAGGAACTCGCCAGCACCGTCCGCGCCGTGCTGGCCAAGCACGGGGACAGTGCGGCCATGCGGCGCGGGCTCGAGGGTGAGCGCGGGTACGACGAGCAGTTGTGGACGCTGCTGTGCGAGCAGGTCGGGGTTGCGGCGCTCGCCATTCCGGAGGAATTCGGGGGCGTGGGCGTCGGACTGGTCGAATCCCTGCTCGTGGTCGAGGAATTGGGGCGCACGCTTGCCTCGCCGCCGATGCTCGGGTCCGCCGTGCTGGGTGTGCAGGCGGTGCTGCTGGCCGGGAACGCCGAGGCGAGTGCGCGGCTGCTGCCCGAGGTCGCAGAGGGTGCGCGCACGCTCGCGGTGTGCTGGGCCGGGGCGAGCGGCTGGGATTCGTTCGGGGTCCGTGCGGACGGCGGAAAGCTTTCCGGGACGGCGCATTACGTGCTCGACGGCACCTATGCCGACACTCTGCTCGTGGTGACCGCCGACGGCCTGTTCGAGGTCGACGGAAATGCCGAGGGCGTTACCCGGACCGCCGTGCCGCCCATGGATCCGACTCGTCGCCTGACCACGATCGACTTCGCGTCGGTCGAGGCTCGCGCGCTCGGTCCGGTCGATATCGCCCGGTTGCGGGAAATCGCCTGGGCCGCAGTGGCTGCCGAGCAGCTCGGCGCGGCCGAGCGGTGCTTGGACATGACCGTGGAGTACAGCAAGTCCCGCGTGCAGTTCGGGCGGCCCATCGGCAGCTTCCAGGCGTTGAAGCATCGCATGGCGGATATGTACGTACTGGTGGAGTCGGCGCGTTCGCTGGTGTACCTGGCTGTTTCGGGTCTGGCCGACGGGTCCGCCGAGGCGGTCGACATCGCCGCCGCGCGACTGCACGCCATCGCCACACTGAACTCGGTGGTGTCGGAGACTGTGCAGATGCACGGCGGTATCGCCATCACCTGGGAGCACGACGCGCATCTGTTCTTCAAGCGCGCCCACGGCGACGCACAACTGTTCGGCACCCCCGCACACCCGCTGGCACGACCGGCCTAGAACTCCGTTTCCCCTGCAACCGAGCGGTCCGCGCACTCACCGTGCGCGGACCGCTCGGCGTTGAGTGGCATTTCGCCGCCCTCCAGCAACTCAGCCGCGGTGCCGACCATGATCGATCGACTCAACCACCGGTCGAGCAAGTCCAGATCAGCATGGGGTCCGGAATCGCCTGGTTCGGTGCGAGCTGTGGTGTGGCGCAGTGGTATTCGGGTCAGTGGTGCAGGATCTCGACCTCACGTACCGGGGGCTTGCGGCCGAACTTGGCGCGCAGGGGGTACAGGGCCGCTACGAAGAGCAGGCTCACCGTGGAGGCGATCAGTTGGTTGCGCTGGTCGGGGTTGCGGGCCATGGCGACGAAGACGACGCCGATGGCTACGACGACCAGCCAGGACAGGTACGGGTAGCCCCACATGCGGTAGGTCAGGGCGGACGGGTCCTCGCGGCGCAGGCGGGAGCGCAGGCGCAGCTGGGAGAACATGATGGCCACGTAGACGAAGGCCAGGATCACGCCGATGGAGTTCACCAGGAAGGTGAAGACCTTGTCCGGGGAGATGTAGGAGGCGATGACCGCGCCCCAGGCGGCGACCGTGCCGAGCAGGACCGCGCGCGCCGGGACGCCGCGCTTGTTCAGCTTCACCAGGGAGGCGGGCGCGTCGCCGTCGCGGGTGAGCACGTAGAGCATGCGGGAGGAGACGTAGATGGCCGAGTTCAGCACCGACAGCACCGCGGTCAGGATGACCACCTGCATGATCGTGCCCGCCGCCGGGATGCCGATGCGGTCCAGGGTGCTGACGAACGGGCTGGTCAGGACCTTGGCGTCATTCCACGGCAGGATGGTGACGACCAGGAAGATCGAGGCCACGTAGAAGATGCCGACGCGCCACAGCACGTTGTTGGTGGCGCGGGCCACCTCGCGGCCGGGCTCCTTGGATTCGGCGGCGGCCATGCTGACGATCTCGGTGCCGCCGAAGGCGAACATGACCACCACGATGGCCGAGAAGATGCCGCTCACGCCATTGGGGGCGAAGCCGCCGAAGGCGGTCAGGTTGTGGAAGCCGGGTTCGGAGTCGGGCCACAGGCCGGTCACCCAGGCGATGCCGACCACCAGGAACAGCACGATGGCCACGACCTTGATGGAGGCGAACCAGAATTCGAACTCACCGAAGGATTTGACCGAGATCAGGTTCACGGCGGTCATGACGATGAGCAGGCCGGCGGACAGGACCCACTGGTCGAGGTCGATCCACTGGCCCAGGATCGCCGCTCCCGCAACGGCTTCCGCGCCGACGAGCACCACGTACAGGTACCAGTAGAGCCAGCCGACCAGGAATCCGGCGAACGGGCCCATGGACATGCGCGCGTATTCGGCCAGCGAGCCCGCGACCGGGCGGGCGACGACCATCTCGCCGAGGGCACGCAGCACGCACAGCACGAGGAGTCCGGCGGCGGCGTAGGAGAGGATCGCGGCGGGTCCGGCGGTCTGGATGACCGAGCCGCTGCCGACGAAGAGTCCCGCGCCGATCGCACCGCCGATGGCGATCATCGTCATATGACGGCGGCGCAGTCCGGTCCGGAGACCCTGGTGCGCGGCGACGTCCCCGTCCTGTGTCTGGACGTTCTCGTCCGGCATCTGACAGCCACTTCCTCACTGTTTGCCACAATGTTGCGCCAACACCATAACGGTCCTGGTCATGCGCCCAAAAACCGAGGTGTGATCTGGGTCGCGAGACCCCGGCGTACCGTCGGAGGGTATGAGCGAGACGAAGCCCGCTACCGTCCGCGTCGAATCCTGCGCCAAGCGGGTTCGCACCTACCTGGGCGGCCATCTGGTCGCCGACACCACCCGGCCGGTCCTGGTCTGGGAGCATCCCTACTTCCCCACGTATTACCTCCCCGCCGCGGATCTCACCGCCAAACTCGAACCGTCCGGAAAGACGCACCGCTCCAGTTCGCGCGGCGACGGCACGGAATTCGATGTGCTGGTCGACAATTCGACCGCGTTCGGGGCCGCGGTGCGCTTCCTCGACTCGCCCGTCAGCGAACTCCGGGATCTGGTGCGCATCGAATTCGATGCCATGGACCAGTGGTTCGAGGAGGACGAACCCATCTACGTGCACCCGCGCGACCCGTACAGCCGGGTCGACATCCTGGCCAGTTCCCGCCACATTCGCGTGGAGGTCGACGGCGTCACCGTCGCGGACTCGCGCCGCCCCAGCATCCTGTTCGAAACCGGCCTGCCCGCACGGTATTACCTGCCGCTGACCGATGTGCGCATGGACCTGCTGCGACCCTCGACCACCGAATCCCAGTGCCCCTACAAGGGAAAGGCCGCGTACTGGAGCGTGCGGGTCGGCGAGAACGAGTATCCGGACATTGTCTGGACATACCGGACGCCGCTGCCGGAGAGCCAGAAGATTGCGGGTATGGCCTGCTTCTACAACGAGAAGGTCGACATCTATATCGACGGCGAACTCCAGGAGCGGCCGAAGTCACCGTTCAGCTAGGCGGTAGTCGCTTCCCGGTCAGGCGGTGACCGGCGCACGGGACAGTAGCGCCCGCGTCACCTCGTGTGCCGGATCCGCGAAAACCTCGGCGGTGCCGCCGAATTCGACCACTCGACCGGAATCGAGCACCGCCACGGTATCGGTGCGGTCGGCGATGAGCGGCAGATCGTGTGCGATCACCACCAGCGCCAGCCGGTGCAGCTCCCGCAGCTCCGCGAGCAGATCCATGATCGCGTCGGCGGTCGGCCCGTCCAGGGCCGAGGTCACCTCGTCACAGATCAGCACATCGGGCTCTGCCGCCAGCGCCCGCGCGATGGCCACCCGCTGCCGCTGCCCACCCGACAACTCGTGCGGAAACCGCTGCGCGAAGCCGGGTTCCAGATGCACGGCCGCCAGCAGCTCCGTCACCCGTGCGGCGGTCTCGCCCCGTGCACACCGGCGGTGCAGCCGCAACGGCCGGGCGAGCGTCGCCCCGACGGTCCGGCTCGGATTCAACGCGCCCAACGGATTCTGCGGCACCAGCTGCACCCGTCGCCGCTCCTCCCGGCTCCGTCGTCGCGACTCGCCCCGCAGCTCCGCCCCGTCGAGCACCACCACTCCACGCTCCGCCGGCTGCAACCCCACGATGACCCGCGCCAGAGTCGTCTTCCCCGATCCGGAAGGCCCGACGATCCCCACGGCTTCGGCGGTCCCCACCGCGAGCGCGATATCCCGCAGCACCTCGACGCCGCTGTCCGCGAACCGCGCATACAGTCCGCGTACCGCGAGAACAGGCTGTCGCGTATCGAATCCGGCCCCCGCGCTCTCCGTGGGGTGCGTGCTGTCACCGGAGTCCGCGCCACCGCTGGCGGGGGTGCTCTGAGCGCCTTCAGAGGAGGGGGCCACTTCGATCGTGGGCGCGTCGGAAGGTTCGGCCGGGGTGATGAGGCGGCCGATGGGTGCGACCCCTGCTTCGCCGGTCCGAAGACGGCGCTCCTGCGGCCTGGCAGTACCGATGGGTGCGACGCACGCTTCACCGGTCCGGGAGCGGTGCTCCTGTGGCCCGGCGGTGCCGTTGGGTGCGACGCACGCTTCACCGGTCCGGGGGCGGCGCTCCTGCGGCCCGGCGGTGCCGACCGGCACCCGCGAAGGTGTCAGGTGCACTACGTCATCCGCGATGCGCTCAACGAGTTCGAGGTCGTGACAGGCCAATACGACGGCGAGTCCACGGGCGCGGGCGAGTTCGAGCAGCAGGTCGCCGATCTCGTCCCGGAGGCCGGGATGCAGCCCGGCCGTCGGTTCGTCGAGCAGCAGCACCTCGGGGCGGCGGGCCAGGGCGCGGGCGATGGCCACGCGCCGCTGCTGGCCGCCGGAGAGCCCGCGTGGCCGGGCCGCGAGAAGGCTTGCGTCGGATGGAAGCCGAACGTCGGCGAGAAGTACTGCCGGATCGGTCTTTTCGTTCGTGAGCTCGCGAACGAGGGACCGCACCCGCATGCGCGGATTGAGCGCCGCACCGGGATCCTGTCCGACGTAGGCGATCCTCCTGCGCCGTAGTTCACGCACCCCGCGTTCGTCCAGCTCGAACACGTCCTCCCCCAGCACCCGCACCCGCCCGCCGGTCCGTACCGTCCCCGGCGGCAACCAACCCGTCACCGCCCGCAGCAGGGTCGTCTTGCCCGCTCCCGATGCACCCGTGAGCGCGAGCACCCTCCCCTCCAAGGCACGAAAAGTCGTGTCCCGCAGCAGAAGACGACCGTCCTCGGCCGCGATGGTGAGCCCCTCCACCTGGATCGCCGCCGACTGCGCCCGGCCGACACTCATCGAAGACTCACCGCCTTGCGGCCGAGCTGGGGTGCGAGGGCCGACGCGGCGAGGTTGACGCTCATGGCGAGCAAGCCGATGAGGATGCTCGGGGCGATGACCGGCCAGGGGTTGAGCATGATGCCGGGGCCGTTCTCGCGAATCATGAGGGCCCAGTCGGCGGCGGGCGGTTGCGGGCCGATCTGGAGGAAGCCCGCCGTGGCGACGATGTAGACGGCGGCGACGAAGCGCAGACCGAACAGGGCCAGCAGGGTGGCGCGCAGGTTCGGCAGTACCTCGCGGAAGATCAGGTGGCCCAGGCGTTCACCGCCCGCCGCGGCGGCCTCCACATATCCGGAGGCAGCCACCGGTGCGGCGGCCCCGGCCACCAGACGGACCGCGTACGGCACACCCAGCACCACCGCGGCGACGACGATGGCGGGACGGCCACCATCCCGCCACGCCATGGCGACGACCAGCAGACCGAGCACCGCGGGCAGCAGAATCAGCAGATCGGCGGCACGATCCAGCACACGCCCGAAACCGGGCCGCAACGCCCCGGCCGCCCCGAGCACCGCCGCGAGCCCGGTGACCAGAACCGCCGCGACCAGTGCGGAAACCACCAGATCCCACCCGCCCGCGAGCACCCGGCTCAACACATCCCGCCCGAGCAGATCCCCGCCCAGCGGAGCCACCGCACTCGGTTCCGCATAGGGCCCCGTCACCGGAACATCGACGGCATGTGGAGCGAACCACGGACCGAGCAGCGCCGCTCCGACGAGCAGCAGTGCGGGCAGCAGCCGCACCACGGCGGCGACGCGACGACGCCCGGATCCACCTGCCGCCGAGCCGATTCCGCTCCGCTGAGCCGTTCCGGCACCAGTCGTGGACCTTGCGGGCGATGGAGTCGACGCCTCGCTCCGGTCGGGAACCGGGGTCATCGGCGGACTCCTGACAGTGCGTCACGGACGAGGTCGGCGGCCAGCAGGAGCAGGGTGATCACCGCACCGGTGAGTGCGGCCACACCGGCGATCAGCGGGGCGTCGCGATCGGCCACGGCGGAGGCGAGGACCGAGCCGACACCGGGGTAGTTGAACACCGTTTCGACCACGACCGCCCCGCCGAGCAGCATGCCGGTGGAGGTGGCGAGACCGGTGACCACGGCCGGGAGAGCGCCCGGAAGCACATGGCGAAACAGAATGCGTTGTGGCGCAAGGCCGTCCAGCACCGCGGCTTCGACATGCGGTTCGCGCGCCTCGTCGGCCAGGGCGGCGCGCACGATGCGGATGTTCCACCCGGTTTGGGGAACGGTGAGCGCCAGCACCGGCAGCACCAGCATGCTCCAGTCAGTGGGGCTGCCCGTGGCGTCGGTGAGGGTGACGGCCGGGAGCCAACCGGCCCACAGCGACAGAATCGCGGCGAGTGCCACGGCCACAACGAATTCCGGAAGGGCCAGCGTCGCGGTAGCCAGACCGGAGATGACGCGATCAACCGCACCACCCGGCCGCAGCGCCGCCCAGCAGCCGAGCGTCAAGGCGAGGGCGGCGGTCAGCAGGAGTGCGATTCCGCCCAGCAGCAGGGTGTTCGGGAAGGGACCGGAGATCAGCTCGGTAACGGGAACACCGCGCGCGGAGGTGCCGAGGTCACCGGTCGGTAGTCCGCTGATCCAGTCCCAGAACCGTTCCAGCACAGGACGATCCAAGCCCAGCACGGCGCGGCGACGCGCGGTGTCCGCCGCGCTCTCGCCGCGCTCGGCGGCAGCCCCCGCCGCGTCCCCTGGCAGTAGATCCACGGCCACGAAGATCAGCGCGAGCAGCGCCGTCAGCAGCAGGGCACGCTTCACGAGGGTGGATCCGAACCGCACAGCGCTCGTCCACTCCATCGGCCGCCGCGCCGATCCGGGCGAAGTTTCGGTCGACATACCGCGCCCCGCACCGGCTTCCGCTGGTGGCAGAGCCACAGCAGAAGGGTTCGCCCGTCGCGGCACGGCCGCCGGAGTTGTCGAGCTCGCCGACGCGGATGCGGATGAAGTCTCCTTGCCCGCCGCCGTTCCCGCGGGTGCCGCAAGTCCCGATTCCGGTGAAATCGGTTCGGGTTCAATGGGTCCGGGTGCGGTATCGCCGGGCCTCAGGTCGCCAGCCATGTGCGTTCCAGTTGGACTCTGCCGTAGCCGGGGAGGGTGGGGAGGCCTTGGACGGGAGTGGTGGCGAGGTCTATGCCGTCGGCCATGCCCCACAGGAGGTAGCCGGAGCGGGTGTGTTGGATGCGCTGGAGCTGATGCAGGAGATCGGTGCGCGCGGCGGGGTCGGCGGTGGCTACGGCGGCGCGGTAGGCGGCGTCGAATTCCGGGTCGTTCCAAGCGGATTCGTTCTGGCCGCTGTCGGAGAGCATGGTCTTACTGGCGAAGAACAGGACGGAGTCGTTGGTGCCCCAATAGGTGGTGTAGAGGTCGGCTTTCTGCCAGGTGTTGTCCCAGAAGGTGCCGGATTCCTGTTTGACGACGTCGATACTGATGCCGGATTCGCGGACCTGGGTCGCGAACAGGGTGGCCGATTCGGCGAGGCCCGCGATGTCCTCTGTGGTGTAGAGGCGATAGGTCTTGCCGGTGTCGAAACCAGCTTCGGCGAGCAGGGTTTTGGCCTTGGCGATGTCGCGGGTGCGCTGGGTTATGGCGCGGTCGTAGGACGGGTCGCCGGTGCCGAGGATGTCGTTGCCGATGGTGCCGTAGCCGGAGAGGACCTGCGCCACCATGGCCGGGCGGTCGACACTCAGGCGCAGCGCCTCGCGGACGCGGGCGTCGGCGAAGGGGCTGCCCGCGGCGGTGCGCATGACGATCGGCATGGCCATGTCGTTCTTGCGCTGGATGGTCTGGATGTCCTTGCGGCTCTTGGCCGTCCGTGCGGCGACCGCGCCCACGTTGGAGGCGAGGTCGATCTGGCCGGCGAGCAGGGCGGTGGCCATGGCCTGCGGGCTTTCGAAGATGGAGACCTCGATGGCGTCGAGATACACCTGGCCGCCGTGCCAGTTCTCGTTGCGCACCAGCCGGGCATTGCCGCCACGAAACCAGTCGAGCTTGAACGGGCCGGTGCCGGAGGCGGATTCGATCCCCGCGTCGGTGGTGCCGTCGGGGATCACGAAGGTGGTGAGCCGGGTCAGTTGCGGCAGTTCGGCATTCGGGTAGTCGGAGACGAGCACGACGGTGCCGGCGCCGTCGGCGGTGATGTTCTCCGGGCGGATGCCGGGCAGGCGGGACGCGCCCGCGGGCGTATTGCGCAGGCGGCGCAGCGAGTACACCACGTCGGCGGCGGTGACCGGCCTGCCGTCGTGGAAGGTCGCGCCGGAGGCGAGGGTGAACCGCCAGGTGCGCAGGTCCTCGGAGCCCTGCCAGGCGGTGGCCAGTCGCGGTGCGGTGATGGTCTCGGCGCCGGGCACAGTGAGGGTGTCGAACTGCAGGCTGAGGATCAGGTAGTCGCTCTCGTTGGCCTGTGAGCCGTGCGGGTCGCGGACGATGGCCCCGGGTCGCCCGAGCGCGCCCACGCGCAGGGTTCCGCCGGGTCGGGGTGGCCCGGAAACGACCGTGACAGCGCCGTTGTCGTTGCCGCCGCAGGCCGCGAGCAGTGCGGCGAGGGTCAGCCCGCCGCCGGCCTGGAACAGCTGACGTCTCGACAGGTTCATATCGTCCCCTCGCTTCACACCCGGCACCCAACGGCTTAGGTTTGCCTACCCTGTTGCAGGGGATGACGCAAGTGTGCCCGATCGGCGGGACGCCGAACCTCAAACCGCCAGAATCTCGTCCACCAGGCGCGGCAGCGCGTCACCGATGGGATCCCGCACGATCTCACTGGCGTATTCGTCGTACGGCGTCGGCTCGGCATTCACGATGACCAGGCGCGCCCCGGCGTCCACCGCGACCGCGCACATGGATGCCGCCGGCTCGACCTGCAGCGAGGTGCCGACCGCCACGAAGATCGCACTGGATTCGGCGATCTCCACCGCGGCGCGAATGGATCCCGGGTCCAGCTGCTGACCGAACATGATGGTGGCCGCCTTGAGGATGCCGCCGCAGGCCGGGCACGCCGGATCGGGTTCACCGGCCGCCACCCTGTCCAGGGTGGCGCGCATGGTGGTCTCGAATTCGCAGTCGACGCAGACGACTTCGAACATATTGCCGTGGATCTCCACCACGGTCTTCGAACCCGCGCGCTGATGCAGCCGGTCGATGTTCTGGGTGATGATGCCGACCTCACGGCCCGATTCGGCGAGCCGCACCAGCGCCTCGTGCGCCGGATTCGGCCGGGCCTGCCAGGCGGGATTGTCGCGGCGCGCCAGCCAGGCGCGCACTCGTAGCTCCGGATCGGCGACATAGTTCTGGTAGGTCGAGAGCAGTTCCGCGATCGGATCTTTCGTCCACACCCCTCGGGGCCCACGGAAGTCCGGTATGCCGGAGTCGGTGGAGATGCCCGCCCCGGTGAGAACTCCGATCGGTCCACTGTGCTCGCGCCAGTCCATTCCCCCGAGCGTAGGCCCGCCACGGCCGCTCGGCCACCGGCCACGCACCCCCGAAAGTACAGTCTTCCCAGCCTTCGCCACCCGGTCGCCGATGCGATCAGACGGCCACCGTGTCCGGGCTATCGGCGGTGCGCCGGTATTGCCCTGGGGCCGAACCGTATTCGCGTTTGAAAGCTTTGGCGAAGGCGAACTCGGATTGATAGCCGACCTTGCGGGCCACCCCGGCGAGCGGTGTGTCGGATTCGCGCAGCAGCCGCGCGGCGGTGAGCAGCCGCCAGCGGGTGAGATACGACAGCGGCGGTTCGCCGACGGTGGCGGTGAACCGCCGGGCCAGCGTGGCCCGCGAAACACCCGCCACCGCACCGAGTTCGGGGACCGTCCAGGCGTGGGCGGGATCGTCGTGGATGACGCGCAGCGCCGCCGCGACCGCGGGATCGGTGAACGCGCCCGCCCATCCGGTGGCGGTGTCGGCGTGTTCGGCGAACCAGGCGCGCAGGATGTAGAGCAGTAACGTGTCCAGCAGCGCGGGAATGACCGCGTCCGTCCCGAGACTCGGTTCCGCGATCTCCCCCGCGAGCAGATCGACGGCCGATCGCAGGGCCGGATGACGGCCGGGACGCGCTGGGAGATGGACGAATTCGGGTAGCTCGTCGAGCAGCGGATGACTGCGCTGCCTGCCCAGCTCGTAGGCCCCGCACACCAGCGCGGTCCGCACCCCCGGACCGACGATCTCGCGCGGTTCACCGGGCACGGCCACCTCCGTGATCGGAGTGCCCGGCTGGTCGACCAGATCGTGGTCCGCACCGCGCGGCATGAAGAGCACGTCCCCCGCACCGAGCGCGAACGGTTCCGCTCCCGGGGTGAGCACCCAGCACGAACCCTGCAGCACCACGTGGAATCCGGCCCCGCGCACGACGGGATAGCGACGCCCCCAGGGCGCATGCCGGACGAACAGCCCGTAGGCGGGCCTGCCGGTGCGGATGGCCGCGATGGTCTCGCTGAGAATGTCCACGAGGTACACCGTACAGCTCGAAGTATGAGCGTTTCAGGCATACAGGTGAGCATTACAGCCATTCATACGCTCACTTCTCGACCCTAATGTTCTAGGCATGACGAAGCAGATCAGCACCCAGTCCCCCACCGTCGCCGTCTACGGAGCCACCGGCCACACCGGCGGCTACATCCTCGGTGAGCTCCGCCGCCGCGCCTTCACCCCGATCCTGGTGGGCCGCAATGCCGATCGCCTGCGCGCCGCCGCCGAGGCGGCCGGGTTGCCCGACGCCGAGATCCGCGTCGCCGACCTGAACGATCACGCCGCCCTGGTCGCCGCCTTCACCGGCGCGGATGTGGTGATCAGCGGCCTGGCCGCGTTCATCGACTTCGGCGAGGCGGTGCTGGCCGCAGCCATCGCGGCGGGCGCGCACTACACCGACACCTCCGGCGAGCAGAATTTCCTGCGAAAGGTCCTGAACGACTACAACACCCGCGCCGAGGCGGCCGGTGTCACGGTGGTCTCCGGCATCACCGACAACAACCTGTCCGGCGACCTGCTCGCCTACCTCACCACCCGTCGGGTGCAGGGCCCCGCCGAACTGGTGATCAGTCACCTGAGCCTGAGCGGCGGCCACGGTTCCAAGGGGAGCGCGAAAACGGTTCTCGCCAACCTGGATTCGTTCCGCGACGGCGGATTCCACTACGAGAATGGCGAATTCCGCACGGGTCCGGCCACCAGGTACACCGAGATGGTGTTCCCCGGTGCGGCCGCGCCCACCGCGGTCGGCAAGTTCCCGCAGTCCTCGGTGCTCACCATTCCCCGGCATTCGGATGTCTCCTACGTCGCGGGCGCGTTGGATGCCACGATCCTGGGACATCTGAGCGGATTCACCGCCGAGGCAATCGAAGCCATGCCCGACACACCGGATTCCGATCTGCGCTACTACCTGATCGTCGACACCTATGGTGCGGACGGCGCGGTGGTGCGGGGCCTGCTCAGCGGCGTCGACTCCTACCGCGATTCGGCCATCATGGCGGTCGAGGTGGCGGCGCGACTGGGCACGGGCGTGGCGAAACCCGGCGCGCTGGCTCCGGCCGAAGCCTTCGATCCGGAGGATTTCCTGAATGCCCTGGCCCCGCACGGCATCACCTTCGGCATCGGCGAGGCACCGGCGCGCGCCTGAATACGTCCCGCGCGGCGAAGATTCGGCGGGTACGTTGGGGCCATGAGCGATGATCGCCCGGAACTCGCCGTGGAATTGGATCTGCAGCCCCACCCGGAGGGCGGCTGGTATCGGGAAACCTGGCGCAGCACAGTGGAATTCGAGCCGGACGGCTACGACGGCAAGCGCGCGAGCGCGACCGCCATCTACTTCTTGCTGCTTCCGGGTGAGAAGTCCGCGCCACATACGGTGGCCTCGGACGAGATCTGGTTCTGGCATCAGGGCGGGCCCCTGCTGCTGAACATCGGGGGTGAGGAGATCATCCTCGGACCCGATGTCGCGCAGGGGCATCGGCCCCAGGCGGTGGTCCCGGGTGGGGTGTCACAGGCCGCCCGCCCGGCGGGCGATCAGCACGTGCTGGTGAGCTGTGTGGTCGCGCCGGGCTTCGACTTCGCGGATTTCCGAATGGATTGAGCCGCGTTCAGTCGTCGATCTCGAGCAGTCCCTCGGCGAGGGCGTGATCGATGGTCTTCTCCAGGTTGGGGCAGGTGTCGGGCTTGCCGAAAACCGGTCCGGCGGCGGCCATTTCGCGGAACACCGGGCAGTGGTCGGCCGGGTTGACCGTCCACTGCATGGTCCGCTGATGGCTGCTGTGCTTGCGCACGAGCACCTCGGTGCCGCAGGTGCGGCAGCCGATGGGCGTGAAGCCCGACTCCATGTAGTGCTCTTTGTCGAGGACTGTCTGGGCGCGCACTTCCTCGCGCCGTTCGGGACGGTCCGCGAAATCCGGTGCTTTCGCCCAGCTGGTCATCAGACTCCCGCCTCCTGTGCTTCCGCCGCCTTGGCCTCGTCCGCCTCGCGCTTCTTGCGCAGGTTCTCGGCGACCTCAGCTTCCCAGGCCACATTGGCCTTGGCGGTGTCGACCTCGAATTCGAAGCGCTGCGTGGACTTCGGGTCCACGTCGGCGACGTCCACGTAGAACTGGTCGTACCAGCGGCGCAACTGGTAGACCGGGCCGTCCTCCTCGGTGAGCAGCGGGTTCTCGATCTTGGACTTGTGCTTCCAGATCTCGACGTCCTGCAGGAAGCCCTCGGAGACGCCCTCGGTCATCTTCTTGGCGAAGCTCTCGGCCTGCGATTCCGGCAGACCCTTCGGCTTCTCCAGCGTGACGCCCCACATGAGCATGAACGAGTCCTGCGTCACCGGGTAGTGGCAGTTGATCAGGGTCGTCTTGACCTCGTACCCGTTGTAGCTGTTGAGCAGCGGGTTGATCATGTAGGACGGGCCGAAGTACGACGCCTCCGACTCGAGCAGCGTGTCCACGCCGGACTTGGCGGCCATGCCGATGTCGGGGCGGCTCTTGCTGTTCAGGTACTGGGTGGCGATATGACCCTCGAAGACGTTCTTGAAGAACGTCGGGAACGCGTAGTGGATGTAGAAGAAGTGCGCCATGTCCACGACGTTGTCGATGATCTCGCGGCAGTTCGCGCCTTCGATGAGCATCGAGTTCCAGGTCCAGTCGGTCCAGCCGTCGCTGATCGACTCCAGGCCGCTGCCGTCGGCGTTGGTGAACGCGCCGTCGATATACGGGATGGTGATGTCGTCCGGCGGCGGGTTGCCCTCGTGGTCGTGCCAGACGAACAGCTGGCCGTTGCGCTCGAGGGTGGTCCACGCGCGGGTGCGGGCCAGCGGGGGCACGCGGCGCGCGTACGGGATCGCCTTGCATTTGCCGTCGCCGCCCCAGCGCCAGTCGTGGAACGGGCAGGCGACGGTGTCACCCTTGATCTCACCCATGGACAGGTCGCCGCCGAGATGCCGGCAATACCCGTCGAGGATCTTCA
The DNA here is from genome assembly GCF_016741815.1 of Nocardia acididurans. Taxonomy (GTDB): domain Bacteria; phylum Actinomycetota; class Actinomycetes; order Mycobacteriales; family Mycobacteriaceae; genus Nocardia; species Nocardia acididurans. Next base: position 151,981 of record NZ_JAERRJ010000009.1, on the reverse strand, counting down.
AATCGCCCTTGCTGTCGGCGAATATGACCAGCTTGGTGCCGAACGCGTTGACCGAGTGCGGCTTTCCGTCGCGGAAGGTTTTGGCCAGACCCAGGCAATGCCAGCCCCGGGCATACCGGGTGGGCATGCTGCCCACGTCGATCTCACGGACCTTTCCGCGGGGCCCTGGCGGGGTTGTCGACATCGTTCATCCTCCTTGGAAGTACTAGAACACGTTACAAAATGACGCGACAAGATGCCAGCGATTGCACCAACTACCAGGATGGGGGCCGTCCGCGCAGGAAATGAACCGGATTCTGGACTGGAATAGGAACGTGTTCTACTCTCAGGGGCAAGTAGAACCGCTTACCAGACGTCGGAAGACGCACGCACCAGGCAGGAGCAACTGGCGAGATGACGCAAGAAGTAGTTGAGCGGGTCGAGGCGCTGCTGCCCACACTGCGCGAACGCGCGCAGGAGGCAGAAGACCTGCGCAAACTCCCCGAGGAGTCCGTCAAGGACCTGCAGGAGACCGGATTCTTCAAACTGCTGCAGCCGCGCCAGTGGGGCGGCCACGCCGGCGACCCCGTCGTCTTCTACGACACCGTCCGCAAGATCGCCTCCGCCTGCGGTTCCACCGGCTGGGTGGCCGGCATCGTCGGCGTGCACAACTGGCACCTCGCGCTGTTCGATCAGCGTGCGCAGGAAGAGGTGTGGGGCGAGGACACCGATGTGCGGATCTCCTCCTCCTACGCGCCCATGGGCGCGGGCGTGCTCACCGAGGACAAGAGCGGCTACATCGTCAACGGTGCGTGGGCCTGGTCCTCCGGCTCCGATCACTGCGACTGGGTGGTCGTGGGCGGACCGGTCATCAAGGACGGCAAGCCGGTCGACTTCGGTTCCTTCCTGATCCCGCGGACCGAGTACAACATCGACGACGTGTGGCATGTGGTCGGGCTGCGCGGCACCGGATCCAACACCATCAAGGTGAAGGACGTGTTCGTGCCCCGGCACCGGTTCCTGAGCTTCCGCGCCATGAGCGAGCTGAGCGCGCCCGGCCTGGAGCAGAACACCGACCCGGTGTACAAGATGCCTTGGGGCACAATCCATCCCACCACCATCTCCACCCCGATCGTGGGTATGGCGTACGGCGCGTACGAAGCCCACGTCGAGCACCAGGGCAAGCGCCTGCGCGCCGCCTACGCGGGCGAGAAGGCCAAGGACGATCCGTTCGGCAAGGTGCGCATCGCCGAGGCCGCCTCCGATATCGACGCCGCGTGGCGTCAGTTGTCGGGCAATGTGGCCGATGAATACGCACTGCTGGTGGCGGGCAAGGACGTTCCGTTCGACCTGCGCGCCAGCGCGCGCCGCGATCAGGTGCGCGCCACGGGCCGCGCCGTCGCCTCCATCGACCGGCTGTTCGAGGCCTCGGGTGCGACCGCGCTCGCCAACGGCACTCCGCTGCAGCGCTTCTGGCGTGACGCACACGCGGGCCGGGTGCACGCGGCCAACGACGCCGAACGCGCCTATGTCATGTACGGCACGCACGCCTTCGGGCTGCCGATCACCGACACGATGGTGTAGCCGATGACCTCCGTCGCAGAGCTCACCTTCGAGTCCACCTCCAAGTACGCGCAGGTCCGCGAGGATCTGAAGCTGCACTACCACGAGGCCGGCGTCGGCAACGGGCCCACCATCGTGCTGCTGCACGGCGGCGGGCCGGGGGCCTCGTCGTGGTCGAACTTCGCCAAGAACATTCCGGTGCTGGCGAAGGACTTTCACGTTATCGCCGTGGATCAGCCGGGCTTCGGGCTGTCCGACAAGCCGGTCGATCACCCGCAGTACTTCGTGCACAGTTCGACCGCGCTGAAGGATCTGCTGGACACCCTGGGCATCACCGAACGCGTTCACCTGCTGGGCAATTCGCTCGGCGGCGGCACCGCCACCCGGTTCGCGCTGGACTTCCCGGATCGCGCGGGCAAGCTGGTGCTCATGGGTCCGGGTGGGTTGAGCACCAACCTGTTCGCGCCGGATCCCACCGAGGGCGTGAAAGCGCTGTCGCGGTTCAACTTCGAGCCCACGAAGGAGAACCTGGAGGCGTTCCTGCGGATCATGGTGTTCGATCAATCGCTGATCACACCGGAACTGATCGAAGAGCGGTTCGCTTCGGCGTCCACCCCCGAAGCGCTCGCCGCCACCCGCGCCATGGGAAAGTCCTTCGCCGGAGCCGATTTCGCCAAGGGCATGATCTGGCGCGACGCCTACAAACTGCGGCAGCCTGTACTCATGATCTGGGGCCGTGAAGACCGGGTGAACCCGATCGACGGCGCGCTCGTAGCACTGAAGATGGTGCCGCGAGTCCAGCTGCATGTGTTCGGCGGCTGCGGGCACTGGGCGCAGCTGGAGAAGTTCCACGAATTCAACCGCCTGGCAACGGACTTCCTGCTCGGCGTCAAGGAGAAGTGAGCATGGGTATTCGTTCGCTCGGATACATGCGCATCGAGGCCACCGATATGGCGGCCTGGCGCGAGTACGGGCTCAAGGTGCTCGGCATGATGGAGGGGGACGGTCCGAACAAGGACCACCTGTACCTGCGCATGGACGAGTTCTCGGCGCGCCTGGTGATCGTGCCCGGTGAGAAGGACCGGCTGCAGGTCTCGGGCTGGGAGGTCGCGGACGCGCCTGCGCTGCAAGAGCTTCGGGAGACGCTGAACACGCACGGGGTGCCGTTCAAGGAGGGCACCAAGGAGGAGCTCACCGAGCGCCGCGTCGAAGGCATGATCAGCTTCGAGGATCCCTCCGGCAACACGCTCGAAGCCTTCTACGGCATGCAGTACCTGGCCCGCCGCTTCGTCAGCCCGTACGGCCACAAGTTCGTGACCGAGGAGCAGGGCTTGGGCCACGTCGTCCTCACCTGCAACGACGATGCCGCCGCCCAGGAGTTCTACCAGGGCGTGCTCGGTTTCCGGCTGCGCGACTCCATGCGGCTGCCTCCGCAGATCGTCGGCCGCCCGGCGGACGGCGACCCGGCCTGGCTGCGCTTCTACGGCTGCAACCCGCGCCACCACGCGCTCGCCTTCCTGCCGCTGCCCAACCCGACCGGCATCGTGCACCTCATGGTCGAGGTGGAGAACTCCGACGACGTCGGCCTCTGCCTGGACCGCGCCAACCGCAAGAAGGTCAAGATGTCGGCCACCCTCGGCCGCCACATCAACGACAAGATGCTGTCCTTCTACATGAAGACCCCCGGCGGCTTCGACATCGAATTCGGTTGCGAGGGACTGGAAGTCGAAGACCACTCCTGGATCGCCCGCGAATCCACCGCGGTCTCCCTGTGGGGCCACGACTTCACCGTCGGCTTCAAATGACATGGGGGCGAACGATTTGACCACGACCGACCCGGCGATCGACCCCCGCGCATTCCGCAATGTGCTGGGCAGCTTCTGCACCGGCATCACCGTCATCACCACCTTCGACGAAGATGGCGCGCCGATCGGCTTCGCCTGCCAATCGTTCGCCGCCCTCTCCCTCGACCCGCCGCTCATCCTCTTCTGCCCCACCAAGGAATCCCGTTCCTGGGCGGCTATAGAAAAGAACGGCAGCTTCTGCGTCAACGTCCTCGCAGAAGAACAGCAGCCGGTGTGCGCCCGCTTCGGCTCCCGAGAACCCGACAAGTTCGGCGGAATCGACTGGCACACCTCGGATCTCAACCTCCCAATCCTCGACGGCGCCCTGGCCACACTCCAGTGCACAGTGGCCAACGTCGTCGACGGCGGCGACCACTACATAGTGATCGGCCGAGTCCAGGCCCTGTCGGAGTCCACCGACTCCGACAGGCCCCTGCTCTTCTACCGAGGCCAATACACCGCCATAGAACCCGAGAAGTCCACCCCCGCCCCCTGGCGCGCAGACCTCGAACACTTCCTCACCACAACCACTTTGGACACCTGGCTCTAGCCGCAGATGGGGCCCGGCAATCGAGTGCCGGGCCCCATCTACATCTATCGTTGGCTAGCCGCCCGTTCCACGAGCAACGATCCATTCGACCGGTTGCCCTGTGATTTCAGCGATCAGGTCGAAGTCGTGGTCATAGTGCAGGACTGTCAGTCCCGAAAGTTCTGCGGTAGCGGCGATGATGAGATCCGGAAGAGGGCGGCGGTGTTGCCCCTTCCTGGCAAGCAGCCGCTGCACTTCGAGCGCACGCTCCATCTCCTCGCGACCGGTGTGCACCCACGGCAACGCTGAGAGCGCGGTGTTGACTCGCTCGTAGTCGCCAGGGTTGCGAGCTGAATAGAGTAGCTCGAGAGCAACGATCTCGCAGACAGCTAGACGACCACTACGGATTTCGCGGTCCAACCGCTTGGCAGCGATCTCGCTGTGGCTGCGCTGCGCGTGGGCGCTCTTATCGGCGAGATAGATCGCCGCAGTGCTCACGCCCACGCCTCCCGCATGGTCTCGTCGTCGAGGTCGAGCTCCACGCTGGCCAGAATGCTGGCGGCCTCACCGCGCCGGTGTTCGGCGATCACACGGCTGATGGCAGCGTTGACAGTTGCGGTCTTACCTTCGGTTCCGAGCACCTTTGCAGCCTCTTCCCAGTCATCCGCTAGGTCGATCGTTGTACGCATATGCTACCTCCGACTGGATGCGCCCGTTATCGCATTCATGATATCGCCATGACCCAAAAACGATCATCAGCACTGGTCAAGTTGTTACCGGGCCTCCACCCCGTCCATCTGCCACGGCAAGCCGGTGATTTGCGGGCTGCGCTACCCGGTCACAGCCCGCGAGAGGCCTGCCTCAAACTTTCGAACTAGTTTCGAACTAGTTTCGAAGTATTCGAATACCATGGCGGCATGGCGACCCGCACTTTCCCGTTCTCAACGCTGATCAACAAACAGACCAGCGTGTTTCCGGCGTTGGATGACGCTGACGTGATACTCGAGCGGAGGGATGCGGAGAACCTCGTACTCATGAGGTCGGAGCGCTTCGAAGCGATGGTCAAAGGACTCGGCCTCGCCGCTCGTTCGCTCGCGATCGTCGCGAAAGCGAACCGCGCCCTGGCCGAAGAAGTGTTCGCCGAGGAGCTCCCATGGCTGGTCTGGCTTCCCATTGACGCACGGCCACAGTGCGTCGAGGAGCTGCTGGATCACCTGCTCGCAGGTGCGGAAACCGGTCTGCTGCTGCCGTTCTCGCGGGCTCTGCGCGAATGGCAATCTACTGCGGAGGTCTACTCCGACCCCGAGTTGGCTCGACGCCTACGCGGCCCGTTCGACACAACCCAAGCGCGGCGCTCGAAGGCAACCGGTCAGGCGTAGGTGAGGACTACGTCTGCGAGGACCGGGGACTCTTCGCGTTCGACGACGGTGACCGTGATGGTGAGTTCGCCTTCGGCGGTCTTCCAGATGCGGGAGTGGAGGGTTTCGCCGGGGTAGAGGACGCCGGCGAAGCGGGTGCGAAAACCCTTTACTCGGGAGGCGTCGGAGTCCAGGACTGCGTCGGTGGCTGCCTTGCAGATGAGGCCGTAGGTGCCCAGGCCGTGCATGATCGGGTTGGGGAAGCCTGCGGCGCGGGCGAATTCGGGGTCCGAGTGCAGGGGGTTGCGGTCGCCGCACATGCGGTAGAGGAGGGCCTGCTGGGGGAGGGTGGGGGTGAGGATGTCGAAATCCGGGGCGCGGTCCGGGAGTTCGGATTTCGAGCTGGGGCCGCGGTCGCCGCCGAAGCCGCCTTCACCTTTCGCAAAGATGGAAGAGCGTGCGGTCCAAAGGAGTTCGCCGTCCGAGGAGGTGGCGGTGTGCTCCTGCCAGATGACGGCGGCCGAGCCTTTGTCCCAGATTTCGCTGATGCGGCGTTCGAAGGTGGCCTTGCCGGAGGACGGGATGGGCTGGTGGACAACGACTTCCTGGCTGCCGTGCACGACCTTGGCCAGGTCGATGTCGATGCCGGGGAACTGGACCTTCGGGGGTTCGGTCTCGTGGAAGAAGGGGGCGACCGTGGCGAAGGTGGGGAGGACCTGGGGGTTGCGGTCGTCGAGGTAGCGCAGTTCGGCGGGGTCGGTCCAGCGGGCGCCCGCGCCCAGGGCGAGGTTGTAGTGCTGGACGTCGGTGGGGGTCCAGGCGAAGTCGATGGACTCCAGTTGCGCGCCTAGGGCGATGCTCGGATCGATGGGCATGAAGCTCTCCTCGTGAGGTCGGTGGGCGCTCACCCACGGGTGCCCGCGGGGAGACCCGCGCTCGGGGCCGATAGTGCGGCGCGGCGATCAACCGGCGCAAGCCGTCGGCCCGCTCGGCGGGACTGATTCGATTGTGGGTCCCGCACCGGCGCCGGGGTAATGGGTACAGCGCCGGTGCGGGGGTGTGGGCCGGGCGAGGGCTCCAACGTGACCTGTGTCCGCGCCCGACCCGATCCTGAACCGGGTTGGGACGGTTCAGGACGCCTTGCTCGCCGCGGCCTGCTCCTGCTTCGCCTTCTCGGCGATATCGAGGACGGCCAGGTAGGCGAAGGTGATGGCGGGGCCGATGGTCGCGCCCGGTCCGGCGTAGGTGTGGCCCATGGCGGGGGTGGCGCAGTTGCCGGAGGCGTAGAGGCCGTCGATGATCGTGCCGTCCTCACGCTCGACGCGGCCGGAGGTGTCGGCCACCAGGCCGCCCTTGGTGCCGAGGTCGCCGGGGACCATCTTGGCCGCGTAGAAGGGGCCCTGCACCAGTGCGGCGAGGCAGGGGTTGGGCTTCACGGTCGGGTCGCCGTAGTAGCGGTCGTAGTGGCTGTTGCCGCGACCGTAGTCCTCGTCCTTGCCGGTGGCGGCGAAGCCGTTGAAACGCTGGACGGTTGCTGTCAGGTTCTCGACGGGGACGCCGATCTTGGCGGCCAGTTCCTCGAGGGTGTCCGCCTTGACGATGTAGTCGTTTTCCATCCACCGGGACGGAATCCGCTGGCCGGGCTGCAATCCGGCGAAGATGTAGCGGTTCCGGTAGCGCTGGTCGAACACCAGCCAGGCGGGGATGTTCTCGCCCGGTCCTTCACCCTGTCCATATTCGCCGCCGTACATGGTGTGCACAGCCTCGACGTAAGGAGCGGACTCATTCCCGAATCGCTTGCCGTCGGCGTTCACCATGATGGTTCCTGGAAGGTTGCGCTCCGCGAGCGCGAACCACGGCTTGCCGCCCTTGAAGATGGTCGGCCCCCACCAGGCGTCCTCCATGAAGTCGACCGCGCCGCCCGCCTCCATGCCCGCGATGATGCCGTCGCCGGTGTTGGCGACCGCGCCCGTGGTCCACTCGGTGGTGATGGGCTGGCGCTGGTACTTGGTGCGCATCTCCGCGTTGTGCTCGAAGCCGCCGCTGCCCAGCACCACGCCGTAGCGGGCGTTGAACACGACGGTTTCACCCTTGTGCACGGCTTCGACACCGGTGACCCGGCCGGTCTCGTCGGTGATCAGCTTGGTCATCGGGGTTTCCAGCAGCACCGGCACATTCGCGTCCATGAGCCCCTTGCGCATGGCGGCGATGATGGCCTGGCCCATGCCGAGGATGTGCTTGCCGGTCCACTTGGCCAGGTAGGTGCGCGCGCCGACGCGCATGGCGCGCATGATGCCCTTGGGGTGACGCTTGATCAGGTTCAACCGTACGAAGTCGGCCTGCATGACGACCACGTTCAGCGGCGCCTTGGCGTACGGCGGTTCCAGGTTGAAGCGCTCGTCGCCGAGGATCTTGGCGTTGAACGGCTTCGGTTCACACGAGCGGCCGTCGGCCAGACCACCCGGGGCCTCCGGGTAGTAGTCGGAGTAGCCGGGGACCCACTTCATCTGCAGCGGGCTGTGCTCGAGCACGAAGTCGAAGGCTTCCGCGCCGCGGTCGATGTAGGTGTCGATCCGCTCCTTGGGCACCACGTCTCCGATGATGCTGTGCAGGTAGGTGCGGGCTTGTTCACGGTCATCGGGACGACCGGCGGCCTTGAGCGCTTTGTTGCCCGGAATCCATACGCCGCCACCCGAGCGGGCGGTGGATCCGCCGTAGTGAGCGGCCTTTTCGATGAGCACCACGCGCAGACCGTTGTGAGCAGCGGTGAGGGCGGCGGTCATACCGGCGGCACCGCTGCCGACCACCACCACGTCGTAATCCCGATCAGTCATGTAGAACACGTTATAGAATCAATCCTGGTTTGGTCTATGTTGGTCTGGCAGATGGGACCACTGACGCGATGTTCTTCACAAAAACTCGTTTCAGTTTCTAGGCTTGTTACCGCTACGGCCATCGGCCTTGCCCTCTATGGAAGGAACACAGCGTGCTGACCGACGCGCTACGGAGTGAACTGGCAACCGAACTCGCCGTCGCCGAGCGCGACCGCGTGCCGCTGGACCCGCTGGTCGCCCGGCATCCCGGCATCGACGTGGTCGATGCCTACGAGATCCAGCTCATCAATATTCGCGGGCGCGTGAACAGCGGTTCACGCGTCATCGGCCACAAGGTGGGGCTCTCCTCCGAGGCCATGCAGAAGATGATGGGCGTGGACGAGCCGGACTACGGGCACCTGCTCGCGGAAATGGAAGTCTTCGAAGACGTTCCGGTGGATACGTCCAAGTACCTGTACCCGCGGGTCGAGGTCGAGGTCGGCTTCGTGCTCGGCGCGGATCTGCCGGGCGAGGACTGCACCGAGGCGGATGTGCTCGCGGCGACCGTCGCGTACGCGCCCGCCATCGAGCTCATCGACACCCGCATCAAGGAGTGGAAGATCGGGCTCTGCGACACCATCGCGGACAACGCCTCCTCCGCGGGCTGGGTGCTCGGGCCCGAGCGGGTCGCGCCGCATGAGCTGGACATCAAGAAGATCGACGCCGTGCTGACCCGCAATGGCGAGGTCGTGGCCGAGGGCCGCTCGGACGCCGTGCTCGGTGATCCGACCATCGCGGTGGCGTGGCTGGCCCGCAAGGTGGCCTCCTTCGGCGTGCGCCTGAAGAAGGGCGACATCGTGCTGCCCGGCTCCTGCACCCGCGCCATCGACGCCCGCCCGGGTGACGACTTCACCGCCGAGTTCGCCGGACTCGGTTCCGTCCACCTTCGTTTCGAATGACACAGCCGTTTCAGCTGAACCTCGTCGAGTAGGAGAACAACGTGACCAGCAAAGTCACCGCCGCGATCGTGGGGTCCGGCAATATCAGCACCGATCTGCTCTACAAGCTGCTGCGCTCGGAGAAGATCGAGCCGCGCTGGATGATCGGCATCGACCCTGATTCCGAGGGCCTGAAGCGGGCGCGCGGGCTGGGTCTGGAGACTTCCGCCGAGGGCGCGGACTGGCTGCTCGCCCTGGATGAGAAGCCGGACCTGCTGTTCGAGGCCACCTCCGCCTACGTGCACCGCGCGTACGCGCCGAAGTACGAGGCCGCGGGCATCCGCGCCGTCGACCTCACCCCGGCCGCGGTCGGCCCGGCGGTGATTCCGCCGGTGAACCTGGACTCGCTGCGGGACGCGCCGAACGTCAACATGATCACCTGCGGTGGCCAGGCCACGATTCCCATGGTGGCGGCCGTCTCCCGCGTCGTGCCGGTGCAGTACGCCGAGATCGTGGCGTCGGTGTCCTCGGTGTCGGCCGGTCCCGGTACCCGCGCGAACATCGACGAGTTCACCAAGACCACCTCCAAGGGCGTCGAGACCATCGGCGGCGCGGAGCGCGGCAAGGCCATCATCATCCTGAACCCGGCCGAGCCGCCGATGATCATGCGCGACACCATCTTCTGCGCCATCCCCGAGGACGCCGATCGGGATGCCATCGCGGACAGCATCTTCCGCATGGAGAAGTCCATCCAGGAGTACGTGCCAGGCTACCGACTGCTCAACGACCCGCAGTTCGACGATCCGTCACTGGTTTCGGGTGGCATGGCGAAGGTGTCGATCTTCGTCGAGGTCGAGGGCGCGGGCGACTTCCTGCCGCCGTACGCGGGCAACCTCGACATCATGACCGCCGCCGCCACCCGCGTGGGCGACGTGCTGGCCGACCAGATCATCTCCGCTCGGGTGTAAGGAGTTTCATCAATGAGCAATATCCTGAAGCCCTTCTCGGGCGAACTCGACGTCCGCGTCACCGACACCTCGCTGCGTGACGGCTCGCATCACAAGCGCCACCAGTTCACCGTGGACGAGGTGCGCAATATCGTTGCCGCCCTGGATGGTTCGGGCGTCCCGGTCATCGAGGTCACGCACGGTGACGGCCTCGGCGGTTCCTCGTTCAACTACGGGTTCTCCAAAACCCCTGAGCAGGAACTGATCAAGGCCGCCGCGGAGACCGCCAAGCAGGCCAAGATCGCCTTCCTCATGCTGCCCGGTGTCGGCGTCAAGGAAGACATCAAGATCTCGCAGGACAACGGCGCGAGCATCTGCCGCATCGCCACCCACTGCACCGAGGCCGACGTCTCCATCCAGCACTTCGGCCTCGCACGGGATCTCGGCCTGGAGACGGTCGGCTTCCTCATGATGGCCCACTCCACCACCCCGGAGAACCTGGCCAAGCAGGCCCGCATCATGGCCGACGCGGGCTGCCAGTGCGTCTACGTGGTGGACTCGGCGGGCGCGCTTGTCCTGGAGCAGGTTTCGGACCGCGTCTCCGCTCTGGTCGCCGAACTCGGCAACGACGCTCAGGTCGGCTTCCACGGTCACGAGAACCTCGGCCTCGCCGTCGCCAACTCCGTGTACGCCGTCCGCGCGGGAGCCACCCAGATCGACGGCTCCGCACGCCGCTTCGGTGCGGGCGCGGGCAACCTGCCCGTCGAGGCGTTCATCGGCGTCTGCGACAAGCTCGGCATCAAGACCGGCGTCGACTTCTTCGCCGTCACCGACGCCGCGGAAGACGTGGTCCGCCCGGCCATGCCGTCCGAGTGCCTGCTCGACCGCCAGGCCCTCATGATGGGCTACGCCGGCGTCTACTCCTCCTTCCTCCGTCACGCCGAACGCCAGGCCGAGCGCTACGGCGTCTCCGCCGCCGAAATGCTCGTCCGCGCCGGCAAGCGCAAACTCGTCGGCGGCCAGGAGGATCAGCTCATCGACATCGCCCTGGAACTGCAGCGTGAGGCAACCGCCACCGCGTGATATGTCCGGTTGTTACCCTGGGTTAGCCGCCTGAGCTCGGAGGGACAACCAGCTTCGGGGGCAACCGGCCGGGCCGGGACCGCACCAGCGGTCCCGGCCCGGTCCCGTTTCGTGATCCTGTTGCCGGAGGCTGACCTTCGCGGGGTAGGCCGGGTGGTCAGCCGTTCCAGATGGCGGCTACGCGGGTTTCGCCGTGGACGGTGTAGTAGTGCTCGTGGACCAGGGTGTAGCCCTGGTGGGTGAACAGGGTTGTGCGGCTGTTGTAGTCGGTGACCGTCATGTCGTGGCCTGCCTGCCAGCGGCGGCCGTCGTTCTGCTCCCAGATGCCGACGAAGCGGGAGGAGCCGTTCACCTCGTAGCCGCGGACCAGGGTGAGGCGGTAGCCCTGGTTGTTCAGGTCGTCGAAGGCGGACTGGTAGGCGGCGGAGTCCAGGCCGTGGCGGGCCTGCCAGGAGCGGCCGTCGTTGCGGGTCCAGGTGCTGGAGTAGCGGGGGTCGCCGCCGTCGGTGGCGGTGATGTCGGTGAGGCGGTAGCCCTGGGCGGTCAGGTCGTCGAAGGCGGCCTGGTGCTGGGCGGCGGTGAGGTTGTCGCGGGTGGTCGAGGCGGGGAGTTGCGTGCCGCCCGTGCCGCCGGAGACGCCCGAGGCGAAGGTGACGGTCCAGTAGCGGCTGCCGTTCTGGGAGATGGCGGAGACGCCTACCTGGGTGAGGCCGCCGTCGAGGATGATCGCCTTGTGGGTGGGCGAATTGGCCCAGAAGTTCATGGCGTCGGTGGGGTTGCCGGAGGTGCCGTAGTAGTTGATTTCGGCGATGGCGGAGGCCGCGGGGACACCGCATTCGGTGAACCGGGTCTGGATGCCGCGGCCCAGGGTGTCGATGTGATCGGCGGGGGCCCGGCCGCGGTCGGCGCTGTCATTGCTGGCCCATTCGGACGGGCGGGCGAGCACCTCGCTGTGGGTCACAGCCGGCAGGCCCGCTTCGGCGCGCATGACGTTGATGGCGTCGAAGACGTCGGGCTCGTCCTGGTTCAGGGCGAGGGCGGCGGTGTCGACCTCGCAGTTGGTGAGCGCTGCGGCCGGTGCGGCCGGGAGGGCGAACAGGCTCGCGCCGGCGGCGACGGCGAGGGCTGCGGCGGCGGTGGTCGAGAGCTTCACGGTGGGATTCCTTGTGCTGGTTGGGAAGTTGCACACAGGTTCCCGCCGGGAGCGAATCAGTTTCTAATGAGGGACCAACGAGCGCCGGTACGCGCCGAGCACGCCGTATTCGATGACGGCGAGGATGTCGTCGGCGTTCAGTTCGGGATGGTCGTCGAGGATTTCGGTGACCGGCAGGCCCACCGACAGCAGGTCCAGCAGCAAATCCACCGGGTACCGCGAACCGCGGATCACCGGTCTGCCGCCGCAGACTTCCGGGTCGAACACGATGCGCTCGAGTTTGGACATGCCATGACCCTACGGCCCGACTGTTACCGCACTATGAGGGCGCGGTGACCGGCGTCTGAGGGTTGGGCCGAGGGAACCGCGCGGCCGGTCCTCTACTGTCGATCGGCATGGACGACATCGTGCTGTACGGGGCCGACTGGTGCGGAGATTGCCGCCGCGCGAAGACCTGGCTACGGGAGAACAAGGTGGCCTTCACCGAGGTGGACGTCGAACACGACGAGGCGGCGCGGGCGCGGGCCGTCGAGCTCTCCGGGCGGAAGAACATTCCGGTCATCGTGCTGCCGGGCGGGACGGTGCTGGTCGAGCCGACCAATGCGGAACTGAAAGCCGCCCTGGGGCTGTAGTCTGCACTCGAAGACGTAGAGACAAAAACTGGAGACTCGAAGGCATTCAAAGTCTTCCTGCGGCTTTCTAACGTTGACGGCAACAAGTTCAACGGAATGAAGGCTAGGGAGCAGGCAATGCGCGCGGTGATTCAGAAGACGGTCGGCGGCCCCGAGGTGCTCGAGGTCGCGGAGGTCGAGAAGCCGGAACTGCTGTCGGGCGAGGTGCTCGTGCGAGTGCACGCCAGCGGCGTGAACCCGGTCGACGTGGCCGTGCGGGCGGGCTACCTCCCGCTGCTGGGCGCGCCGCCGTTCGGTGTCGGCTGGGATATCTCCGGCGTGGTCGAGGCCGTGGGGCCGGGTGCGCGCTACGAGATCGGCGAGGAGGTGTTCGGGATGCCGTTCTTCCCGCGCGCCGCCACCGGGTACGCCGAATACGTGGCCACGCCGTCCCGGCAGGTGGCGCGGAAACCCGAGTCGCTCAACCACATCGAGGCCGCCGCCCTGCCGCTGGCCGCGCTGACCGCCTGGCAGGGCCTGGTCGACAAGGCGAATGTCGGCCCCGGCGATCGGGTGCTCGTTCACCGTGCGGCGGGCGGCGTCGGCCACCTCGCCGTCCAGATCGCCAAGGCCCGTGGGGCTTACGTGATCGCCCTGGCCAGCGCGGCCAAGCACGACTTCGTGCGCTCGCTGGGCGCGGACGAGGTAATCGACTACCGCACCACGGATTACACCGAGGTGCTGAGCGATCTGGATATCGTCCTCGACTCCAATGCCGACGGTGAACGATCGGTGCGGGTACTGAAGCCGGGCGGCATCCTGGTGAGCATCATGGAGCATATGAACCCGGAACGCGCCGCCGCCGTACGGGCCGCGGGCCGCCGTTTCGCCGGCGTCTCGGTGGAACCGGATTACGCCGCGCTGGAAGCGATTTCGGAGCTGGTGGACGCGGGCAGGCTGCGCCCGCACGTCTCCGCGAGCTTCCCCTTGGAAGAGGCGGGCCGAGCCCACGAGATCGTCGGCTCCGGCCGAGCGGTCGGCAAGGTCGTTCTCGCGGTGCGCGAAGACTGAACACGGCGCGGCGGCCGGTCCTCGGCATCCGCGAATACCAGAGCAGGAGAACAGGAATGGATGTCCTCACGGAGGCGCTGGCCTCGATGCGCACCGGCGCGCCGTCCTCGGTGCGCACCGACGGCCGCGCCCCGTGGGCCATGCTGCTGCCCGAGGTTCTCGGCGCGGGCTTCCACGTCGTCCTGCACGGCACCTGCTGGATCATCCTGTCCGACAAGGATTCCACCCCCATCGCCCTCGGCCCGGGCGATGTCATCTTCATCCGTGACGGCGCCGGTCACATCCTCGCCGACCACCCCGACACCCCCGCGCACCTCCCCACTCCGGAGCAGTACATCGCGAAGCCACCGGTGGGCGCGGTCTCCCTGGGCGGCGACGGCCCGCGCACCAGCCTCCTGTGCGGCAACTACCACCTGGACGGCGCGCGCCCCCACCCGCTGCTGCGTCAACTCCCCGAATTCATCCACCTCCCCGCCCGCCACGGCCGCCATCCCGAACTGGCCGCCGCCATCCACCTGCTGGGCGCGGAGCTCGACAACCCCCGCATCGGCACCGGCGGCATAGTCCCCGCCCTGATCGACTCCCTGCTGCTCTACATCCTCCGCGCCTGGATCGAAGACCAGCCCGCCTCCGAAACGGTGGGATGGGCTGCCGCCCTGAAGGATTCGGCGATCTCCCCCGCCCTCGAAGCCATGCACGAGTCTCCCGCCACCCCCTGGACGGTGCAATCCCTCGCGGACCGCTCCGGCCTGTCCCGAGCGGCCTTCGCCAAACGCTTCACCACCATGGTCGGCGAACCCCCACTCGCCTATCTCACCCGCTGGCGTCTCACCACCGCCGCCCGCCTCCTCCGCGAAGACGACCTCCCCGTCAGCACGGTGGCCACCCGGTGCGGCTACACCTCCGAATTCGCCTTCGGCAAAGCCTTCAAACGCGAATACGGTCTGGCCCCCGGCCGATACCGCCGCCACGCCCGCCCCGCTGCCTGACCGCTCAGGAGCAGCCGGCCCGGACGGCGGCCCCCCAGCAGATCCCGCGGCGAATGGGAAGTGTTCGTTCAGGTGCGGCGGGGTTGTCACTCTGCGATGGTGCGATGGGGTGATTGCGAGAAGGGATGGGCTATGTCCGGTGGGATCTCTCGACGTGACGCGCTGGTGGGTGGGGTTGCCGCGCTCGGATTGCTGGCCGCGGGGTGTGGGCGCACGAAGAAGACCGCGCTCGCGGAGCCGTTCACGCTAGGGGTGGCTTCGGGGGAACCGACTTCCGATGGGGTGGTGTTGTGGACTCGGCTCGCGCCGCAGCCGCTTGCCGAGGATGGGCTCGGCGGGATGCCGGGGCGGGTGGTGGCGGTGGAGTGGGAGCTGGCGGAGGACGAGCAGTTCCGGAAGGTGCTGCGCCGCGGGAGTGTGGATGCCGCAGCGGAATCCGCGCACAGCGTGCATGTGGAGGTGGAGGGGCTGTCGTCCGGGGCGGAGTACTTCTATCGGTTCCGGGCCGAGGGGCAGGTGTCGCCAGCGGGGCGGACTCGGACCGCGCCGGCGCGGGGGACGGGGTTGCCGGACAACGGGAGTGGGACCGGTGGCGAGATGACGATGTGCTTCGTGTCCTGCTCGCAGTACGAACACGGGTACTTCACGGCCTATCGGCGGCTGGCCGAGGAACATCCGGATCTCGTTCTGCACCTTGGGGATTACATCTACGAGTATCAGGCGGGGGTGTACACGCTGCCGGAGGGGAATCCGCGCGGGCATGCGGGGCCGGAGACGGAGACGCTCGCCAACTATCGGCAGCGGCACGCACAGTACAAGACGGACGCGGATCTGCAAGCGGCGCATGCGATCGCGCCGTGGGCGGTGGTGTGGGACGACCATGAGGTCGACAACAACTGGGCGAACCTGGTGTACGAGAAGCCGGAGATTCCGCAGCCGGAGTTCGCGCGGCGGCGGGCGGCGGCTTTCCAGGCGTACTACGAGAACATGCCGCTGCGGAAGTCGTCGATGCCGAACGATGGTGCGCTGCAGCTGTATCGGCGGCTGCACTGGGGCGATCTGGCTACTTTTCACATGCTCGACACCCGGCAGTACCGGGATGATCAAGCGTGCGGGGACGGGTTGAAGAGCTGCCCGGCGCGCACCGACGGTGCGCGCAGCATCACCGGAGCCGAACAGGAGCGCTGGCTGCTGGACGGCTTCCGGGAGTCCCGGGCGCGCTGGGATGTGCTGGGGCAGCAGGTGTTCTTCGCACAGCTGGATCTGGACCCGGGGGCCGGTGAGAAGAACAATCTCGACGCGTGGGACGGGTATGCCGCGAATCGGGATCGGGTGGTGCAGGGATGGGTGGACGCGAAGGTGCGCAATCCTGTTGTGCTGACCGGGGATGTGCATGCCGCGTGGGCGGCGGACATCAAGCAGCGCTGGGACGATCCGGGCTCGGCCACGCTCGGGACCGAGCTGGTGGCCACGTCGATCACCAGTGGCGGCGACGGGACCGAATCGCGGCCGGATGTGGAGGCGGTGCTGCCCGGCAACCCGCACATCCGGTTCTTCAACAATCGCCGCGGCTATGTGCGGACCCGGATCAGCCCGCGCGAGGTGCGAGCGGATTTCCGGGCCGTGCCCTATGTCTCCAGGGAAGGCGCGCCGGTGGAGACCAGGGCCTCTTTCGTCATCGAGGATGGACGTCCGGGCCTCAACCCGGTGTGACACCCGGTCAGGAGACCCGGGCCGAGACCCGGCCCCGGTTCTCCCGCGCGAACTGGCCCGGGGACTGCCCCTTCCAGGAGCGGAACGCCGAGGTGAAGGCAGAGACGCTGGCGTAGCCGAGGCGAACCGCGGCCTGCTCCACCGTCATTCCGGTGATGAGTAGCTCCTCGGCGATCAGACCGACTGTCTCCGTGGTCAATTCGCGGAAGGTGGTGCCTTCGTCGGCGAGGCGGCGGCGCAGGGTGCGGACGCTGATGTCGAGATCCGCGGCGATGCGGGCCTGGTCGGCGATGCCGCCGCGGGTGATGAGGAGTTTGCGGACCTGGCCGCTGATGCCCAGGCGGCGTTTGCGGCGCTGCACGAGGTCGGCGCACTGCTGTTCGTAGAAGCGCGCGGTGGCCGAATTCGCTTGCGGCAGTTGGAGATCCTGGATGTTGAGCGGGCCGGTGACCACCGAGCGCGGGGCGTTGAACACCACCTCCTCCACGCCGAGCATGGCGCCGAACATCTCGTAGACCGGATGCGGCGGGAAGGCGACCGCGACCCGGGTGATGGGTGGCCGCATGGGCATGACGTCCTGCTGGATGGTCCAGATGGCGGCCACATCGCGTTCCACGGCGAAGCGGCGCACCCCCCGGGGGACGGCGCTGTCGTCGCGGACGATGGAGGCCTCGTTCTCGTTGAGGACCAGGGTGTGGCGGGCCACGGTGAAGGAGAGGTCGGCGTAGCGCAGGGCCAGGCCGACCGCCTCGCGGACGGTGGGGCAGCTCATCAGGGCGAATCCGAGGACGCCGAGGCTGGGTGGATGGCAGAGCAGGCCGGCCATGAGCCCCATGCCGGGTTCGTCGCCGACACCGGTGACGACATTGCGCATGAGGGCCAGCTCCTGGCCGAGGGTGATCTCCGCGGTGGAATCGATCAGATCGGGTTCGCGGATTCCGGTATCGCGTAAGAGGGCCTTCAGGGGGATGTCGCGGCCTCTGGCGAATTCGACCAGCAGGGCCGCACTGGTGATGGAGCGAAGTTGCGCGAGACCGTCCGTCACTGGGGAATCTTCGCAAACTTTCGGCGTACGGAACCCCGAAACCGGCAGGTAAGTTCCTGAAATAGGCCGAAATTCGCCTGTTTCTGACCTGCGAAACACTGGCGGAAACCTCAATTTCGGTCATACAGTGAATGTCTAGCGAACTACACCCGATAGGCCCTCTACAACCGAAACACGGAGAAGGTGAACCAATGGCCGCCTGGCAAGTGTTCACGGCCACCCTCGCAATGCTCGCGATCATGAGTGTCACCATCGTGAGCCTGCAACCTCGGCGCGATCCGGACAGATTGTCGGTGGATCGGATTCGCGAACGAATCATCAACGAGCGCAGCGCATCTCCGGCGGACTCCCCCGCCGCGCTCTCCGACCCCGCGACCTGGTCGCATCAAGCGCCCGATCACGAGCTCACCGTGCAGGAGGCGCACCGCACCATGCAGCGGCACCGCGACTGCCCGGTCGCCGAATGCCCCCGCAAAGCCTCGGCGTTCCGAGTGCTGGTGGACGCGGGGCGCATCAAACCGTGCCGGATGCCTCCTGCCCTGCAGTAAACGGGGCTAGATAGGCCGGCGGTACCGCGGCGACCAGCCAGACACCGTTGGTGCTGACGTGGAATTCGTAGCCGTCGCGCTGCATGGCGGCGGCATCGACGGTCAGCACCACGGGCTTTCCGCGCCGCGCGCCGACCCGCACGGCGGTCTCGTAGCTCGCCGAGAGGTGAACGGCGTGCCGCCGCATGGGTTTCAGGCCTTCGGCGTGGATCAGGCCCAGGACCGAGGCCACCGTGCCGTGATAGAGCAGGTCCGGTGCGACGGAGACCTGATAGTCGAGTTCGACGTCGATGCTGTGGCCCTGGCTGGCGCGGATGCGCGTGCCGGAGACGTCGAATTCGAAGCGGCGCTTGTCGTTTCGAGCGACCACCTCGTCCAGATCGGCGCGGCTGAGGTTTCGTCCCGCCCCCGCGAGGCCCGCGAGCAACTCGCTCACGCCCACCCAGCCCGCCGCGTCGGGCTCCAGTCCTATCTCCCCCGGGGCGTGGCGCAGGTGATAGGACAGCCGCTTCGAGGTCTTGATCAGTCGTGCGTCGTCCATGCGGAGAGTGAATCAGAGGCCCCGGACGATCGACACCGAATTATCCGGCGATTTGCACACCCCTGGCCGGAATTCGCCTGAAATGTCGGAATGTCCGCCGAAATCGGGCCACCCGCGCCGGATAACGGCCAGGATGACACGTCATTCGGGCGGGGCGGGGGCCACCGGCGCGGCGGGCCGGTCGTCGGCCAGGCCCCGGATCACCAAGGCGTACAGCAAGATCACCGCGATCGGGGCGGCGACGGGGATCCACGCCAGTCCGGTCGGCAGCAGCGTCGCGACGCCGGCGGCCACCGTGAAGACCAGTGCCCCGCCCACCGACGGGATCGTGGTGGGGACCACGCCGACCGGGGCCGAGACGGTGGCCGTATTCAGCAGATATGTGGTCGCTACCAGGCCGATCGACCCCGCGACCAGTGCGCCCGTATCGGCGAAGGCGAGCGTGCCGAGGGCCACCAGCACCGCGCCGACGGCACACACCCGCCACCGCCAGCCCGCCATCACCAGGATCAGGGCGGGCAGCGCGGGCCACGGTTCGACGAGGGTGACGGCGAAGGCCAGCAGCAGGCCGGACAGGACGGCCAGGAATCGGGTCATCGGCGCACCCGGACCGTACGGCGGTGTTCGGGCAGCAGGCGCATGACCTGATCCAGGCGGGCGTCCTCGGGCCAGGCGACGATATCCACGCCGACGGTGCCCATATCGCGATACATGGAACTGCGTTCCAGCTGCCACATGCGGGCCAGCGTGGGGTCCAGCCCCGGCCCGAACGGCGTGCCGCGCAGCACGTCGACCACCACCACGACGTGCCCGCGCTTGCGCAGATCGATGAGCGACAGCGCGAATTGGGTGTCGAGCAGAGTGGAGAAGGCCACCACGACCGCGCCGATCGGGACGGCCGCGTGCGGGGCCAGGGTGCCGACGGTGGCGATGTGCTCGTCGCCCACGTCCAGGACGGTGTCGACGATGCGATAGAACTGGCGGCGGCCGATATCGGGACGCAGCCAGCGCGGCGACTTGCCGAGGCACACAACGGCGGTGCGGTCACCGGCCTGCAGCGCGGACTGCGCCACCTGGGCCGCGCCGCGCACCGACAATTCCAGGGATTCCGAGGCCGGGCCGGGAGCCTGCAGCGAAGTGTCCACCAGCACAACGACATCCGCCGCACGGTTGGTGAAGCGCTCGGTCACGAAGAGCCGCCCGCGCCGGGCGCTCACCGCCCAGTTCACGGTGCGCAGCTGATCACCGGGCGCGTAGGCGCGAACATCGGCGAACTCCACGCCCGGCCCGTGCCTGCGCGTGAGATGCATGCCGATGCGCTCCGGAAGTTCGGTGCGCGGCAACCGGGTTCGCTGCGGATCGGCGATCGGGTACACGTACACGTCCCCCGCCGACAAGCGTGCCGACGCCACCGCCAGCCCGGCCGGATTCAACGCGGTCACCCGCACCGGCACCGGATACCTGCCCCACCGCGACGCGGACAGCGACTGCCGCAGCCCGGCCGGCGCGGGCCCGGAATCCACCGCCTCCTCGACCCGCACCTCCATGCCGTGAATCGGCTCGGAATGCAAGCGCAGCAACGCATGTCCCGATTCCACGAACGCCGCGGCGGCCAGCTCCACCTCCTCGGTCTCGAAGCAGCGCAGCACCCCCGCCCCGTCCACCTGGATCCGCGTCCGCGACTGCTGCAGCGGCGCACTGGCCAGCACCCCGATCATCGGCGCGGCGAACACCACCAGTTGCCACTGCCCGAGGATGATCGCCAGCACCAGCGCGGGCGCGGACACCGCGGCCAGCATGAACACCAACGGCGCGGGCCGCCAGCGCAATTCGACCTCGACCGCCGCACTGACATCACGATGCTTCATCGGCGCTCACCTCCGAGTGCGACACCGTCGTCAGCCCGGCACCACGAGGGGAGCGCATTGCGGAACGCATCACGGGCAGCTCACGCGGGGGTGGCGCGCGGGACGGGGAGGCGGCGCAGGAGTTCGGCTATGACGTCCTCGCCGCGGATGCGGCGGACCCACATTTCGGGGCGCAGGGTGATGCGGTGGGCCATGGCGGGGATGGCGAGCGCCTTCACGTCCTCGGGGACCACGTAGTCGCGGGCGTTGAGAAGGGCTCGGGCGCGGGCCATTTGGACGAGGTCGAGTTCGGCTCGGGGGGAGGCGCCGACTTCGACCTGGGGGTGGTTGCGGGTGGCGGCGGCGAGGGAGACCACGTAGCCGACGACGTCGGGGTGCACGGTCACGTATTCGACGGTCTGGCGCATCTCGAGCAGACCGTCGGCGTCGACCACCTGGCCCACCTGCGGGGTCTGCGCGCCGCGTTCCAGGCGGCGGCGGATCATCTGCATCTCGTCCTGTTCGGAGAGGTAGCCGAGGCGCAGTTGGAGGGCGAAGCGGTCGAGCTGGGCTTCGGGCAGCGGGTAGGTGCCCTCGTACTCGATCGGGTTGTCGGTGGCCATGACCACGAAAGGCTGTGGCAGCAGGAAGGTTTCACCGTCGATGGAGACCTGGCCCTCGGCCATGGCCTCCAGCAGGGCGGCCTGCGTCTTGGGCGGGGTGCGGTTGACCTCGTCGGCCAGCAGCATATTCGTGAACACCGGGCCGCGGCGGAAACTGAAACGGCCCGAATGCATGTCGTAGATGGTGGAGCCGATCAGGTCCGCGGGCAGCAGATCCGGCGTGAACTGCACGCGGGTGAAGTTCAGGCCGAGGGCCGACGCGAACGAGCGCGCGATGAGGGTCTTGCCCAGTCCGGGCAGATCCTCGATGAGGATGTGCCCGCCGGACAGCACGGCGATCATGATCAGCTGCAGTTCGTCCCGCTTGCCGACCACGACCCGCGACATTTCCCGCAGCACGGCCTCGGTGCGCTTGATGGTCACATCCATCGGTGATGTCATGTCATTTCTCGCATCTCAACCCGTTTCACATGTTCTGGAGGCGGCGCAGGATCTCGTCCAGCGCGGGTCGCCCCGGCGCCGGATTCGACTGATCACGCAGCGCCGCATTGGCGGGATCCACCCAGCGCCACAGTTCCGGTCCGAACAGCAGCTGCCCGGCCTGCTCGGTGGCGCGCCGGTTCTTGGCCATCCGATGCCCGCTGGTGAGCTCGAATTCCTTGGCCAGCAGCGGCCGCAGATGCCGGTCCCAGTCGGCGCGGGTGCCGTCGGCGCGGTCGGCGAGCATGGTGGCCCGCGCCTGCCAGCGGTGCAGCATCTCCGCCGGCCCGTTGTCGATTTCGTTGTCCTCCGGTTCCCTCTGCAGGCGGCGGGCACGTTCCAGCAGCGACCAGATCAGCAGGACGAGCGCACCCGCCACCGGGATACCCGCCACCACGAGCAGTGATTCGCGGGCCTTGTCCAGGACGACGAGTTCCGCCGCCCCGACCAGCAGCACCGCGCCGATCACGATCACCAGCCGGTTCATCGCCGAACCCCCGTTCGATTGCCCGGGACCCGCACTGCGACAACATCTTTCATGCCGCGACCCCCTGCAGGTCAGCCAATACGATACGCAGCAGCTGCTCGGCCCGCATCCGCTGCCACTCCAGCATGGAGTGCGGGCTGAACCGCGCCTCCTCGAACAGCGCCACCAGTTCCCGCGCCGAGGCATCGTGCAGGAAGCCGCGATCGAAGGCGCGGGCCAGCACCTCCGACGGGGTGTCGGAGACCAGCGGCGCGACCTCACGGGCCTGGGCCAGACCGCTCTCCATGGCCACGTAACAGGCGATGATGGCGGTGCGCGGGTCCTGGCCGGGCGCGATCATGGCCGCCAGGCCCATCTCCGCGACCTTGGCCAGTGAGACCGCCTCGGTCTTCTTCGCGGGCGGCAGCAGGCCGGCGGCCTTGGCGGGACGGCGCGTCGAGCTCACCGCGACCACCACCAGACCGGTCATGGCCACCAGCACCAGCACGGTCGCGCCGATCGCCACGATCAGCAGCGCGGTTCCGGTGAGGGCGGGGGCCGAGACGATATCGGTCGCCGGTTCGACGGAATGCACGGGCGCACCGGTGGTTTCCGACGGCGCCTGGGTCGCGACCCCGGTTCCCGATCGCTCCTCGTTGCCGGGGCCGACCAGATACACCGAGATCAGCGCGGTGAGCGCCAAGGCGACGGCGGCCAGCCCGATGAGGATCAGCAGGCCGAGGCCGCCGAGCTTCCACGAGCGGCGGTCGGCGTCCCGGTCGGGTTCGGGCATGGCCAGCGGCAGCCGATGCTGGCTGTTGATCACGCCTGCCACCAGGATCACGATCGAGACCAGCAGCAGGACCGGCATGAGGGCGATGGCCACGGCCGAGGGCGTGCGCGGGGCGGGTGGACCGCCGGTGCCCGGAATGTATCCGCGCAGCGCGAAGACGGCGAACATCAGCAGCGCGAGCAATGCGGTCGCGCGCGAGACCACCGTCCCCACCCCAGTCACGATCACCCCCAACCGGAGTTTCTGCAAAATCAGGCACATAGTTACATGCCAAGCGGTCCGTCGGGACGAAAATCGCGAACGCCGGTTACATGCAGATGACACATAAATCAGCGGCTTGTCGCTCATGACCGAATGTGCCAGGAATCAGCTGTGCGCACGCACAATCCCGCGCGGCGCGCGGTGAGGATCTATGACGAACCCGGATCAGTCGCGGTCGCGCCCCAATGACGCACTCCCGCACGACGTTCGGAGCCGGCGCTCCGCGTCCGCGGCATGAAATGTCATGCCCTGGGTGCGAGTGATCCCCGAGACGTCGTGCCCGGCACCCGAGGCAGGGGCCGGGCACGACGCATTCAGGCGGTCCGGCGGACGCGCGAACGCAGCCGGGTGAGCGGCGACGGCGTGACCAGTGCCCGCGCCGGCTCGGACGCGGGATTCGGCTGCACGGGAACCGAATCCGGGAGCGGGAAGGCCAGGGAGGGGGTGGTGCGGCGTTCGACCAGGCGGCCGAAGGCGCGGAAATCCCAGCCCGCGGCGAGCCACGGTTCCGGGTCCAGGGTGTTGCGGGCGTCGATGATGACGCCGCCACGCGCCACCGTGCGCAGGAAAACCGGGTCCAGGTCCCGGAACTCGGACCACTCGGTGAGATGCAGGACCACATCCGCCTCGTGCAGCGCCGCGGCGGCGGTGGCCGTGTAGATCAACTGCGGGGCGACCGCGCGCGCCGGATTGGTGGCGGCCGGGTCGTACACGCTCACCTCCACACCCGCGCTGTGCAGGCGCTTGGCCACATCCAGGGCCGGAGAGTCGCGGACGTCGTCGGAGAGCGGTTTGAAGGCCGCACCCAGGATGCCCACGCGAGGACGCGCGTTTCCGGTGGCGCGCACCAGGTTCAGGGTGTCGCGGACCACGCGCTCGCGGCGACGCTGATTCACGGTGTCGACATCGCGCAGGAATTCGACCGCCTCGCCCGCGCCCAGTTCACCGGCGCGCGCGATCAGGGCGCGGATGTCCTTCGGCAGGCAGCCGCCACCGTAACCCAGTCCGGCGCCGAGGAATTTGCGGCCGATGCGATCGTCGTGGCCGAGGGCGTCGGCCAGCAGGGTGACATCCGCGCCGGTGAGCTCGCACAGTTCGGCCATGGCGTTGATGAACGAGATCTTCGTCGCCAGAAAGGCGTTCGCGGAGACCTTGATCAGCTCGGCGGTGGGCAGGTTGGTGACCACCACCGGGGAGCCGTCCGCGATCGGGGTCGAATACACCTGGCGCAACGCCCATTCCGCGTCCGGCGTGGTGACGCCGAAGACCAGGCGATTCGGGTGCAGGGTGTCGAAGACGGCGTGACCCTCGCGCAGGAATTCCGGGTTCCATGCCAGATCCACCGAAATACCCTGCGGCGCAAGCTCGGCGATGCGGGCGGTGAGCGCCTCGGCGGTCCCTACCGGCACCGTCGACTTGCCGACGATCAGACAGTTGCGGGTCAGATGCGGCACCAGACCCTCGAGCGCGGAGTACAGCTGCGACAGATCCGCCGCGCCGTTGCGGCCGGGAGGCGTTCCCACACACAGGAAATGGATGTCGGCGAAGCGGGCCGCCTCCACCAGGGAGGTGCCGAACCGCAGCCGCCCCGAGTGCACGTGCCCGGCAAGCAGTTCGGGCAGCTCGGGCTCGTGGAACGGCACCCGGCCCGCGGCCAGCGCGGCGGCCTTGGCCGGATCGTTGTCGACGCCGAGCACCTCGAAACCGAGTTCGGCCATGCCCGCGGCATGCGTGGCGCCCAGATATCCGGTGCCTATCACGGAAATTCGCAGCATCAGGATGCCTCCTTGGTGAGCCGGCCGTCGGAGCGGCGCTCGGCGATCACGTCGCGGTAGTGGCGGATCAGCAGGTTGTTGACCGCGTCCCAGGAGCGGTCCTGCACGCTGCGATGGGCGGCATCGGCCGTCTTGGCGCGCAGTGCGGGATCGGAGACCAGACGCCGCACCAGGTTCACCATGGCGTCGGCGTCACCGGGCGGGTAGAGGAAGCCGGTGCCCGGGGTGACCACGTCGATCGGGCCGCCCGACGCCGGAGCCACCACCGGGACGCCGGAGGCGAGCGCCTCCTGCGCTGCCTGGCAATAGGTTTCGTGGCGGCCGGTGTGCACGAAGACGTCCAGGGAGGCGTACGCGGCGGCCAGTTCGTCGCCGTGCAGCACGCCCAGGAAGGCCGCGTCCGGCAGGAGTTTGCGCAGGCGCTTCTCCTCCGGGCCGCCGCCCACGATCACCAGGCGGATGCCGCCGACGGTGCGCAGGTGCGCGAGCAGTTCGAGTTCCTTCTCCGGTGCGAGGCGGCCGATATAGCCGACCAGCAGCTCACCGTGGGGTGCGAGCCGGGCGCGCAGGGCTTCCGAGCGGCGGGCCGGATCGAACTGCTGCAGATCGACACCGCGCGGCCAGCGGGACAGTCCCGGAATGCCCATCAGCTCCAGCTGGCGCAGGCTCGCGGTCGAGGGCGCCAGGGTGCGGTCCACCTGCAGGTGGATACGCCGGGTGAGCGCGGCCATGGCGCGGACGCCGGCCGGCAGGTCGTAGCGTTCGGCGAAACCCACCAGATCGGTCTGGTAGATGGCCACGGTCGGCACGTCCAGCTCCGCCGCCACCCGTGCGGCCTGATAGCCCAGGGTGGCGGGCGAGGCGATATGCACGACGTCGGGCTGGAATTCGCGCATGATCCCGCGCAGTCTGCGGCGGGTCTCCAGGCCGATGCGGAAGTCACGGTAGAACGGGAGCCGGGCTCCGCGCACCACGTGCACATGGAATCCGGCGTACTTGGCGGGCCCGGTGGGAGCCATCAGGACGGCTTCGTGTCCCTTGGCCGCCAGATGATCCAGTACCCGGCGTACGGAGTTGGTGACGCCGTTCACCTGGGGAAGAAAGCTCTCGGCGACGACCAGCACTCGTAGCCGGGCGCCAGGGTGGCTCGGCCGCCGCGGTGCGGGACCTCTTACCTGATCGCGGATTCGCATCGGTCCCCTCCGGTTCGGTGCTGCCTCCTGACTGCACGTTAAGGAGTGGGTAGCAACACCGAACCCCGTGCGCGTAGACGGCACATGAAGCTGTGTTTAATTTGCCTCCGCTTCGCTCCGGCGTGTTCGCGGCCCTGTTACCTCGATTCTTCCCTCCTCCGCTCCTCCGCTTCGCTCCCCCGCTCCGTCAGTCCAGAATCGAGGCGGGCCGCGAACCTGAGGCACCACCGATGAATCGGGGCAGCTGTGCGGGGGTGAGCTCGGACAGGCGGCTGATGGCTCGGTACAGATCTGGAACGTAAGCAATTCGGCCGGCCAGGCACGCCAGCGGAACCGCAGCGTAGAGCGACAGCGGATGATCCGTGTCGTAGAGGACGTCCACCAGATTCACGAAGCGCATCACCCAGTCCGCGGGGACATCGGACAGTGCGGGCACCTCGCAGACCGTCCAACGGGTGTAGGTGCGCGCGAGCTCCAGGAAATCGGCCGCCGACACCGGAATTCCGCAGAGCTCCGCGAAATCGACCGTGAGCGAACCGTTCTCGGCCACCCGGGCGTTCAGCAGCCGGTGGGCGACGGGCACCTGCGCGGAGCCGGTCACCGGGCACGCGCCGACCACGTACTCCCCCGCCGCGAAACCGGTGTGCTTGCCGCCGAGACGGCGGTAGTCCTGCGGGCCGTTCACCGAGAGCACGTCCAGGTGCTCCAGGATGCGGTCGATGGTCGGCTCGAACATGGGGTGGAACAGCGGATTCGGCAGCAGGTCGGCGGGCGGGTAGTTGGAGGTGACCACCAGCGTGATGTGCCGCGCGAAGAGATGGTCCAGCAGCCGGGAGACCAGCCGGGCGTCACCCGAGTCGTGCACGTGGAACTCGTCGAAGCAGACCAGATCGACGCCGCCCAGCAGGGAGTCCGCCGCCTTGTCGAGGGTGCCGTACTCGTGGATGGCCGCGTTCAGCTGGGCGAAGAAGCTGTGGAAATGGAAGCGGCGCTTGTGCTTCGACGCGACGGCGGCATAGAAGCGATCCATCAGCATGGTCTTGCCGCGTCCGGGCCCGCCCCAGAGGTACAGCCCACGTGGACGATGCCAGCGCTTCCCGACCCGCGCCGCGATGGCGGCCAACCGGTCCGCCGCGATCCGCTGATCCGCGTCCAGCACCACGTCGCGGGTTTCCATCGGAGCCTCCTTCGTCCTCTACATCCGTAGAGCTTCCTCTATAGTTGTAGAGGATCGAGCCGACGTAAGGAACCCGAAGTGACCACCTCCACACCCGACCGGCGCACCCTGATCGTCGACAGCGCCATCGATCTGATTGCGACCCAAGGACTTCGGTCCCTCACACACCGCGCACTGGACACCGTCCTGGAATTGCCGCCCGGCTCGGCCTCGTACTACTTCCGCACCAAACGCGCCCTCGTCGAGGCCGTGGTCGACCGCATCGCCACCCGCTCACGCACGGATTTCACCGCCGGAAACCTCGAAATGCCCGCGACCGTCGACCCCGAGGGCCTCGCACAGGGCATCGCCGCGTGGCTGGATCAGCTATTGACGCGCCGCCGCAACCATCTGATCGCGCGACACGCGCTCATCATCGATCTGCTCGGAGATCCGGAACTGCACGCGAAACTCGTCGGCTGCCTGTTCTCACACGAGCGCGCCACCGGACTCTTCGCCCTCCTGGGCGCAGACGAACCGGACACGGCCGCAGCCGATTTCATCGCAGTGCTGGAGGGCCTGGTCTTCGACCGCTTCGCCGGCTACCGCACCACCCTCGCACCGGGAACGCCCGCCAGCGTCGATCAACTGGCGAGCGCACTGACAGTTCAGCTCAAAGCCGCTGAGTGATCCGCAGATCCGGCCACGGCGGCCGCTTGAACACCGCCGCGGTAGCGAACGCGGCCGCGATGAGCCCGGTCAGGATACCGAGCAACGCGATCCGCGTATCATCCACCGCCGCTTCCCATTTCACCTCACCACCGTGCACCACGAAGACACCCAGCGGCCGCGGATGGAAGAGCCCGCCCGTCACCGTGATGACCGTCGACCCATCGGAGGTCTCATACGGCTCACCGTAGACCAGAGCCCTGTGCGCAGCCGTGAGCTCGCTCAGCCGATCCTGCAACATCGCCCCGACCCCCTTCCTCACATCGAGATCCTGCCCAATCTACGCCCGAAGACCGAGCCGGAAACCGAAACCCGTCCGGACTCTGGACCGTTCCGAATGCCTGATGATATTGCTGGACATATATCTGGAGACATATCGTGAGACATATGAAGACGATGATCGACCTGAACGACGAGGCCCTCGCCCTGGCTGCCAAGGAGCTCGGCACGACGACCAAGAAGGACACGGTCAACGCGGCGCTGGAGTTCGTCGCCCAGCGGCGACGCCGCATCGAACAAATCCTCAACGATCCCTACGGCATCGGGCTCGGGCCGGATATCGATGATCCGGAAGTCATGACCAAGGCCCGGCGGTGACCGACCCGACCCCACTCCGCCTGCACCTCATCGATACGTCGGCCGCCGCGCGGGTGCGACACGAAGCGGTGCGAAATGTGCTCACCGGGTTGATCGCCGATCGAGCAGCCGCCACCTGTGTGACAGTCGATCTCGAAGCCGGATACTCCGGCCGCAGCCTCGCCGATGTCCAGAACATCGCCCAGCGTCGCCGATCTCTGTACGTGAACCTGCCGATCAACGAGTCCATCGCCGACCGCGCACGCGAAGTCCAACTGCTGATGGCACGCCAGGGCCTGCACCGGGCAGCGGGAATCATCGACCTCATGACCGCGGCCGTCGCCGAATTCCACGGCGCGGTCCTGGTCCACTACGACGCCGACTTCGAGCACATCGCGACCGTGACGCGGCAACCGCATATCTGGGTCGCCCCGCAGGGCAGTATCGACTGACAATGCCCGCGGGGACGACCTCAGTTGGCGCTGAGTACCAGGCCCGAGGTGGGGACGCCGGTTCCGGCTGTGACCAGGATGTGTTGCAGGTTTTCGACCTGGTTGACGGAGGTGCCGCGGATTTGGCGGACGCCTTCGGCTATGCCGTTCATGCCGTGGATGTAGGCCTCGCCGAGTTGGCCGCCGTGCGTGTTGAGGGGGAGTTTGCCGCCTAGTTCGATGGCGCCGTCCTTGATGAAGTCCTTGGCTTCGCCTCGACCGCAGAAGCCCAGTTCTTCCAGCTGCATGAGCACGAACGGGGTGAAGTGGTCGTAGAGGATGGCGGCCTGCATGTCCTGCGGGCCCAGGCCGCTCTGCGCCCAGAGCTGCTCGCCGACCAGGCGCATTTCCGGGAGGCCGGTCATGGCGTCGCGGTAGTAGCTGGTCATGACGTACTGGTCGGCGCCGGAACCCTGTGCGGCGCCGACGATTACGGCGGGCTTGTTGGGGAGGTCCCTGGCGCGTTCGGCACTCGTCACCACGATGGCGACGCCGCCGTCGGTTTCCTGGCAGCAGTCGAGCAGATGCAGGGGTTCAGCGATCCAGCGGGAGGACTGGTGGTCTTCCAGGGTGATGGGCTTGCCGTAGAAGTGGGCGGCCGGGTTCACCGCGGCGTGTTTGCGGTCGGCTACCGCGATGCGACCGAAATCCTCACTGCGCGCGCCGTATACGTGCATGTAGCGGCGGGCGACCATGGCGACCTGGGCGGCGGGGGTGCCGAGGCCGTGGGTGTAGGAGAAGGCGTTGTCGACGCCCGAGGAGCTCGGGTTGCCGGTGGCGAGGTGGGTTGCGAACTGGCCGAAGCGGTTTCCGGAGCGCTCGTTGAATGCCCGGTATGCCACAACGACATCCGCGATGCCGGTCGCCACGGCCATGGCGGCCTGCTGCACCGTGGCCGCGGCCGCGCCGCCGCCGAAGGGGATGTTGCTGAAGAACTTCAGGCTCGGGATACCGGAGGCGCGGGCCACGGCGGCCTGCGTGTTGGTGTCCATGGTGAAGGTCGTCAGGCCGTCCACGTCGGCCGGAGTCAGGCCCGCGTCCGCGATGGCGGCGGTGACCGCCTCTGCGGCCAAACGCAATTCGCTGCGGCCGGAGTCCTTGGAGAAATCGGTGGCGCCGATGCCGACGATGGCCGCGCGCCCGCTCAGACCCTTCACGGGCGTGCCTCCTGCAGGGAGATGACGGCTTTCGCCGTGATGTGGTCGCCGAGGCTGTCCCGGCCGACCACGTCGATGGTGATGTCCTCGCCGTCGATGGCCGACACCGTGCCCGACAGCGTCAGGGTGTCACCGGCGTAGAGCGGCACGCCCAGGCGCAGCGCGATCTTCTTCACGATGGCGCGGGGGCCCGCCCAGTCGGTGACGAAGCGCTGCACCAGACCGGTGTCGGTGAGGATATTGACGAAGATGGTCTTGGAGCCGCGCTCCACGGCCTTCGCCGGATCGTGGTGCACGTCCTGGAAGTCGCGGGTCGCCAGCGCCGAGCTGACCACGAAGGTGGTGTCGGCGTGAATCACCAACTCGGGCAAGACTGTTCCGACCTGCACAGCGGCCGGCTCGACGGTGGCGGTCATCGGATGGCCTTCCAATAGGGCACGGTGTTGTCGTCGTCGATGGCCTCGAAACCGGCCTCCACGGAGAGCCCGACCTCGACCTCGGACGGGTCGATGCCACGCAGCTCACCGAGCATGCGGACGCCTTCCTCGAGCTCGACCAGGGCCACCACATACGGCAGTTGCCGGCCCGGCACCTTCGGCGCGTGGTGCACGACGAAGCTGAAGACGGTGCCGCGACCGGAGGCCACGACATAGTCGCTCTGCTCGGTGTGGTCCTTCCACAGCGCGGGCACGGGAGGATGCCGCAACGTCCCGTCTGGCATACGCTGAATGCGGAGCTCGCCGAGTTTCGTTCCCTCCCAGAAGAAGTCAGTGTCCCGGGAAACTGTGGGGCGAACGCGCTTGGCGAGATCCTCAGACTTCGCGGTGTCCGGCGCGGCCTGCTGCGCACCGGTGCCGGGCGCGAACTTCAGCATGCGGAACAGCATTTCGGTGACCAGCTCTTCACCCACGTACCAGTTGGTGCGGTAGGTGGTGAACCAGCCCTCGCCGAGCCCGGTCTTCTTGGGCCCCACCAGTTCCTCGATGCTGGAGCGCACCGTCACCTGCTCACCGATCTGCAGGTAGCGGTGGTAGGTCTGCTCGCAGTTGGTGGCGACCACGGAGGTGAACCCGGCGTCGTCGAACAGCTGGTTGGTCAGCGTCATCGGATCGTCGTCGGCGCGCACACCGCCCAGCCCCAGCATGGTCCACACCTGCGCCATGGCGGGCGGCGCGACGACGCCGGGGTGCCCGGCCGCCTGCGCCGCGGCCTCGTCCACATAGATGGGGTTGGCGTCGCCGAGGGCCTCGACCCAGTTGTTGATCATGGGCTGGTTGACCGGATCGCGTCCCGCCCGCGGCGCGGACTCCCCCGCCGCCTTCATCTTCTCGACGGCGGCGCGGATGTCATCGGCCGTATAGCTCTGCGTCACAAGGACACTCCTATCTGGGGACGCGCGGCAGGCTGAGACCCATCTGGGCGATCAGCTCACGCATGACTTCGTTCACGCCGCCGCCGAAGGTGACCACCAGGTTCTGCTTGGTGCGCTTGTCCAGCCAGACCAGCAGTTCCGCGGTCTCGGGCGAGGCGGGATCGCCGAAGCGGCCCACGATCTCCTCGGCCAGGCGACCGGCCTCCTGCAGCGCCTCGGTGGAGTACACCTTGGTGGCGGAGGCATCGGCGATGACATCGGCCGGGGCCGCGTCGGGGCGCTCCATATTGGAGGCCACCTGCCAGTTCAGCAGTTCGTTCAACCGCACCATGGCGTGCAGGCGGCCCAGCGAGCGGCGCACGTCGGCCTCGCCGAGCACGCCCTGGCGCTGCGCCCAGTCGCGCACGCGGTGGTAGAGCTGGTCGATCTTGCCGGACGGGCCCAGGCTCACCCGCTCGTGATTGAGCTGGGTGGTGATGAGCTTCCAGCCGCCGTTCTCCTCGCCGACGATCATGTTCGCGGGGACGCGGACATTGTCGAAGTAGGTGGCGTTGGTGTGGTGCGCGCCGTCGGCGGTGATGATCGGGGTCCAGGAGTAGCCCGGATCGGTGGTGTCGACGATGAGGATCGTGATGCCGCGGTGCCGCGACTCCACCGTGCCGGTGCGCACGGCCAGCCAGACGAAGTCGGCCTCGTGCGCGCCCGTGGTGAAGATCTTCTGCCCGTTGACGATCCAGTCGCCGTTCGCGTCCTTGACCGCGCTGGTGCGCAGGGCCGCGAGGTCGGTGCCGGCCTCCGGCTCGGAGTAGCCGATGGCGAAATGCACGTCGCCGGTAAGGATTCCGGGCAGGAACTTCTGCTTCTGCTCGTCGGTGCCGAAGGACTGCAGGGCCGGGCCGACGGTCAGCAGCGTGACCAGCGGCACCGGCACATCCGCGCGGACGGCCTCGTTGTAGAAGATCTGCTGTTCGACCGGCCCGAAGCCCTGGCCGCCGTACTCCTTGGGCCAGCCCACGCCGAGCCAGCCGTCGGAGCCCATCCGCTTCACCACCGCGCGATAGGCGTCGCCGTGGCGGTTCACCAGCATCTCGGCCTCCTCTTCGGGAGTCACGAGACCGGTGAAGTACGAACGCAATTCGTCCCGGAGTTGCTTCTGCTCAGGGGTTAGGTCGATGAACATCTTGCTCCAAGTCGGTCCAGCCGAAACGATTCGCCGCCCAGCCAGCGGGCGATGTCCTTGGCCTGTGAGTAGTAGCGGTGCAGCGGATGCGTGACGTCCACGCCGATGCCGCCGTGCAGGTGATGACACTTCTGCAGGGCCGCGGGTAGCTCGGAGGCGACGGTGTAGGCGAGCACGTCCAGGTCGTCGTCGGTGCGCTCGCGGTGCTCGGCGGTCGGATCCTCTTGCGCGAGCGCCCAGTTGGCCGACAGCGCGGCCGCGTGCAGGGTACGCGAGACCACGTAGACGTCGGCGATCTGCTGGGCCACCGCCTGGAATTCGGCCAGCGGGCGGCCGAACTGCTGACGGGTGCGGACATGCTCGGCGGTCAGCGCGATCACGCCCTTGAGCAGACCGTCCGCCACCGAGCCGATCGAGGCCAGCGCGTAGCGGTGCAGGTCGGCCAGGCCGTCCGGCAGCAGCTGCTCGGCCGGGATCTGCACCTGGTCGAACTGGAGCGAGAACTCCGGCACGCCATCGGAACTCGGGCTCGCGGTGCGGGTGATGCCGGGGGCCTCACCGTCCACGATCGCGATGCCCTGATCGGTGGGCACCAGGATCCAGCGCGCGGTGTCCGCGTACGGCACGGCGATCTTGTGACCGGTGACTCGCACGGTCGCGCCGTCGGCGACGGCCACGGTGTCCGGCTTCACGGTGAACGGGGAGCCCGTCTCGTGCAGGGCGGCGGTCAGCACCGCGCCCTCCGCGACGGCGGGAAACACCTTCTCCGCCACGGCATCCGGCACGCCGATGGCCAGCAGCGGCAGCACGCCGAAGCCGAGCGTGCTCAGCGCCGGGGTCTGCACGGCGTCGGTGGCCAGCTCGGTGAGCATGGCCGACACCTCGGCCAGGCCCATATCGTCGCCGCCGAAGCGCTCGGGCAGCGGCACGGCCAGCAGACCGCTCTCCGCGATTACCGGCCACAGTGCGATATCGCGCGCACTTTCGCGTTCCAGCAAACTTACGACAACCTCGGCGACAGCGTCTTGGCTCTCGTCCCTGGTGAAGTCCATTCCATGCTCCCGGTTGAAGTGTGGACTCAGCCGTGCGATTCGCGCGGTAGTCCGAGAATTCGTTCACCGGCGACGGTCAACAGAATCTGCTCAGTACCGCCCGCGATCGACAAACAGCGCGTGAGCAGGAATTCTTTCACCACTTCGGTTTCCAGAGCACCCGCCGCACCGGACAATTCGACGGCAAATTCGGCTACCGCCTGCCGGTGCCGCACACCGACCAGCTTGCGCACACTACTCTGCGGGCCGGGATCGCCGCCGCTGAGCAGCTTTTGGGCAGCTCGGGCTTCCAGCAAAGTTCCAGCTATTGACTCGGCAATAAGTCCGCCGAGCCGGTCCGCGACCAATTCCGCACCCGGGCCGGACTTCGGCGCGGCGGAGATCAGCTTCTCCAATTCGTCGCCGATTCCCTTGCCGCCCATGGCGACGCGTTCGGCAGACAAAGTGGAACGTGCGATCTTCCAACCATTTCCGAGTGTGCCGACCAAGCATTCGTCCGGCACGAAGACATCGTCCAGGAACACCTCGTTGAAACGCGCCTCGCCGGTGATCTCCACCAGCGGCCGGATATCCAGCCCGGCACTCTTCATATCGACCAGGAAGTAGCTGATGCCCCTGTGCTTGGGCGCGTCGGCGTCGGTGCGCGCCAGGCAGATACCCCACGTCGCCTTGTCCGCGAGCGAGGTCCACACCTTCTGGCCGCGCAGCTTCCACCCGCCCTCGACCCGCTCGGCGACCGTGCGCAGCGCCGCCAGATCCGAACCCGCGCCGGGCTCGGAGAACAGCTGGCACCAGATCACCTCGCCGGTGAGCGTTGGCAGGGCGAACCGCTCGATCTGCTCGGCGGTACCCCACTGCAGCAGCGTCGGAATGGCCCAGTTGGCGATGGCCAACTCCGGCAGCTCGATACCGGCCTTGCGGACCTGATCGTCGAGCCAGGTCCGCAGGATCGGGCCCGCGCCCCGCCCGTAGGGGGCCGGCCAGTGCGAGGCCAGCAGGCCCGACTCGGCCAGCGCGTCACGCTGCTGCTCGACCGGCAGGGCCGCGATCTTGGCCAGATCCGCCGCCAGCACCGCGGCCTCGGCCGCGTCGATGCCGAGCGAATCCCAGGCCGAGTCGCCCTCGGCCGCATCGGAATCCGTGTCCAGGCCGACGCCGACCGAACGCCGCTGACCGGCGTAGGTCAGCTCGGCGACGCGAGCCCGCCAGTGCGCGCTGCCGCCCACCAGCTGACGCAGCGCGGTGGCCCGGCGCAAATACAGATGCGCGTCATGTTCCCAGGTGAAACCGATTCCACCCAGCACCTGAATGCAGTCCTTCGCGGTCTCGACCGCGGCGTCCAGCGAAACCGCCAGCGCCACAGCCGCCGACAGCGCGAGTTCCGAACTCCCGGAGTCCACGGCGTGCGCGGCATCGGCGGCCACGGCGCGAATCTGTTCGGCCCGGCACAGCATCCACGCGCAAATATGTTTGACCGCTTGGAATTCGCCGATCTTCTTACCGAATTGTTCACGCACCTTGGCGTATTCGACCGCCGTCTCCAGGCACCAGCCCGCGATGCCCGCGGCCTCGGCGGCCAGCAGCACCGCCGCGAGATCGCGGACATCCTGGGCCGGTTCGAAGACGCGGTCCTGGGCCACAGCGACATCCGCGCACACGACGCGGGCCAGCGGCACGCTCCGGTCGATGGTGTCCAGCGGCTCCACCCGCAGACCCGGCGCATCGGCGTCGATCAGAGCCCAGAGCCGCCGGTCACCGTCGCGAAGCGGCAGCAGGACGGCGGCGCCGGGTGCGGCACCGGTCACGAAATCCCATTCACCCGTCAGGGTGAGATCGGATTCACCTCCGGATATTGCGATTTCGGCCCCGAGGCCCACCCCGCACGGCGTATTCTCGTCGAGCATCTCGCCCGCGACGAGCCCCGCCAGCGCAGTCGAGAGCACCGGTCCGCCGACCAGATCATGCGCCGCCTGCTCCACCAGAACGGCCAGATCACCGACGGAACCACCGGCCCCGCCCGTCTCCTCCGGAACCGCCACCCGGAAAATTCCGAGATCGGCCAGGCGCGACCAGTATTCGCGCCAATATTCCGGTGCACCGGTTCGCATTGTTGCAATTGGGCGCACTGCCGCGGCCCATCCGCGCATCGACTCCTGAACGGCTTTATGCTCGTCAGTGGTGGCTATGGTCACACTCCATACCGCCTTTCCGGCGTGACTTCAGCTCCTAGAACATGTTCTAATGTTCCAGCCGGGCGTAAGTCAAGCGCCGCCCGGTCGCGGTACGAACTCGTATCCAGGAAAGGACTTTCAACCGATGGCCAGTCCCTCCCGATCGCAGGCCGCCGATGGGGTAGCCGCCGCGCGCACCGCGCCCGTGACCACCCTCAGCGAGGAGGATCTGAGCTCCGCCGCCCAGCGCGACCGGCGCAAACGGATCCTCGACGCGACGCTCGCGCTGGCCTCCAAGGGTGGGTACGACGCGGTCCAGATGCGCGCGGTCGCCGAACGCGCGGATGTCGCCGTCGGCACGCTGTACCGATACTTCCCGTCCAAGGTGCACCTGCTGGTGTCCGCGCTGGCCCGCGAATTCGAGCAGTTCGAAGGCCGTCGCAAGCCGTTGGCGGGCAACACGCCTCAGGAGCGCATGCACCTGCTGCTGACCCAGGTCACCCGGGCCATGCAGCGCGATCCGCTGCTGACCGAGGCCATGACGCGAGCGTTCATGTTCGCCGACGCCTCCGCGGCCGCCGAGGTCGATCGCGTCGGCAAGGTGATGGACCGGTTCTTCGCGCGGGCGCTCTCGGACGAGACCCCCACCGACCGCGAATTGGCCATCGCCCGAGTCATCTCCGACGTGTGGTTGTCCAACCTGGTGGCCTGGCTGACCCGCCGGGCGTCGGCCACCGATGTGACCGAGCGCCTGGAGCTGACGGTCGATCTGCTGATCGGCAACAAGGAGTAGCGACTCCCCCGCTGTAGTTCGCACGCCGGGCGTTCGCTCGGTTGTGCGCAACGGCCGCCCACCCCCGGAGAGTGGGCGGCCGTTGCTGTTTCAGCTGTTCAGGGGCCTGGACGGGTTGAAGATCACACATTCGGTGAACGGTGTGCAAGTGTCCTGTAAACGCTATGTATCACCGCCAGAACAAGTGGGCAATCTCTACCCAGTAGCATCACTCGCGCCCTGAAAAATCTCCTCCGATCATTAGGTTGGATGCGTGAGCGCACAGGATTTGCCACTCGAACTTCGCCGTGCGTTGGCAGCCATCGCCCGAGTGCCTCGGCTGCTGGTCGCATCGGACTACGACGGGACCATCGCGCCCATCGTTTCCGACCCCGCGAAGGCCTATCCCCACAGGGAGTCCGTCAGTGCGCTGCGCGCGCTCGCCGGACTCACCGGAACTACCGCCGCCGTGATCTCCGGCCGAGCCCTACGAGATCTCGCGGCACTCTCCCGGCTGCCCGTCGAGGTGCAGCTGATCGGAAGTCACGGTTCGGAATTCGATGTCGGCTTCGTGCACGCCATCGACAACGACGCCAAGCAGTTGCATCAGGAAGTCCAGTCGACGCTCACGCAGATCGCACAGGACAATCCGGGTGCGACCGTCGAGGTGAAACCGGCTTCCGTTGCCCTGCATGTCCGCAACGCCAGCCCCGAGATCGGCCGCCGCGCACTGGTTCAGGTGCGTCAAGGTCCGGCGAGCTGGGTCGGCGTACAGGTGACCGAAGGTAAAGAGGTCATCGAACTCGCGGTCGTGGAAACCGACAAGGGCGCGGCGCTCGATATCGTCCGGCATCAGCAGGGCGCGTCGGCCGCCGTCTTCATCGGCGACGACGTCACCGACGAAAAGGCGTTCACACGTCTGTCCGGCCCCGATGTCGGCATCAAGGTCGGCGACGGCGAATCACTCGCCAAATACCGCGTCGCCAGCACCGAGGACGTCTCGCGCGCCCTCGCCTACCTGCTCGAGGAACGACGCACCTGGCTCGCCGGCGCGTCCGCCCCGCGCATCGAACGGCTGACCATGCTGGCCAGCCCGCGCTCCAAAGCCCTTGTCACACCGGACGGAACGGTCACCTGGCTGTGCCATCCGGAACCCGACTCCGCCGCCGTCTTCGCCCACCTGCTGGGCGGGCCGGGAGCCGGGCACTTCACCATCCAGCCCGAACGCGCCGGCCTGCCGCTGTCCCAGCGGTATGTCGACGGCACCATGACCGCCGAAACCCGGTGGGCCAGCCTGCAGGTCGTCGATTACCTGCCGCACGACGTGGTGCCCGAACGCACCGACCTCACCCGCGTCATCACCGGCGACGCCAAAGCGGTCGTCACCTTCGCACCCCGGCCCGAATTCGGGCAGGTTCCGGTGCGCATCGTGCGCGACCCGTCCGGGCTCATCGTGCAGGGCACCAACGACCCCATGGTGCTGCGCTCCCCCGGCGTCGAATGGGAGATCGTCGACGAGGGCAACCATCACACCGCCCGCGCCGTCGTGGATCCGCGACAGGGCCCCATCGTCCTCGAATTGCGCTGCGGCACCTCCGATCTCGCCCCCGCCATGACCCCCGAGGCGGACCGGCGGCGCGAAGCCGAACGGTACTGGGCCGGGTGGGCGCGCTCGCTCGAACTGCCGCCGCTCAAACCCGACCTCATGAAGCGGTCCGCACTCACCCTGCGCGGACTCGTGCACGCACCCTCCGGATCCATCCTGGCGGCGGCCACCACCTCGCTGCCCGAGGACATCGGCGGCGTGCGCAACTGGGACTACCGCTACTGCTGGCTGCGCGACGCCTCACTCACCGCGTCCGCGCTGGTGTCGCTCGGCTCGCTCGGCGAAGCCGAAGACCTGCTGGCCTGGGTGCACCGGGTGCTGGAAACCCTGCCCGGACCCGAGCGGCTGCATCCGCTCTACACCCTCTACGGCGAAACCCTGCCGCCCGAGGCCGTCATCGACCAGCTGCCCGGCTACGCCGGATCGCGGCCGGTGCGCGTCGGCAACGCGGCGAACATGCAGGTGCAGCTGGACGTGTTCGGTCCCATCGTGGACCTCATCTCCCAGCTCGCGCACGCCCGCGAGCGCAAGGGCATCACCGATGCGAAGAAGGCGCTGCCGGACGCGGATTGGGAGCTCGTGCACGCCATGGTCTCCGCCGTGCAGCGGCGCTGGCGCGAACCCGACCACGGCATCTGGGAGATCCGCGGCAATCCGCGCCACCACGTGTACTCGAAGGTCATGGGCTGGCTGACCGCCGACCGGGCGATCACCCTGGCCCGTCAGTTCGGTCGCGGCGTCGACCCGGACTGGGAGAAACTGCGCGACACCATCGCGGAGGAGGTGAAGGCCGAAGGCTGGAACGACGAGGTCCAGTCCTACACCGCGGCCTACGACGGCACCGACCTGGACGCCGCCACCCTGCACATCGGCCTGAGCGGTCTGATCGACCCGTCCGATCCGCGGTTCGCCGCCACCGTCGTGGCCACCGAGGCCGAACTGCGCAGCGGCGCCACCGTCTACCGGTACCACCACGACGACGGCCTGCCCGGCGGGGAAGGCGGCTTCCACCTGTGTGCCGCCTGGCTCGTCGAGGCCTACCTGTTGATCGGGCGGCGTGAGGACGCGGAAGCGCTCTTCACCCAGCTCGTCGCCGCCGCGGGCCCGACCGGCCTGCTGAGCGAGGAGTACGACCCCGTCGCCGAACGCTCCCTGGGCAACCATCCCCAGGCCTACAGCCACCTCGGCCTGCTGCGCTGCGCGCAATTGCTCAGCCAGCCGGTCGCGGCCCTGACGTAGGTCCGCACCCCGGACCGAAAAGTCTTGCGGCCCCCGCGAACTGAACGTTCGCGGGGGCCGCTCGCTGTTTCGGTCACGAATTCGCGGCAGGGTGGCCCGCCTCACAACCGAGCGGTCGGGATTCGGAAGCTCCTGGACACGTGCGCTACATTCAAATGGCAATCGTTTTCGTTTGGCTTGTTCTTGTTCAGGAGTAACCCGCGTGACCGCCAGAACTGCTCGAGGATTCGCCTGCTTCGCCGCAGGGCTAGCCGCCGTCGCCACGCTCACCGCGTGCGGGGGAAACAATGGATCCGATGAGCTGACGGTCGTGGCATCCACCAACGTGTGGGGCGATATCGCCAAGACGGTCGCGGGCTCCGGCGTGAAGGTCGAGTCGATCATCAACGACCCGACCGTCGACCCGCACTCCTTCGAGCTGTCCCCCGTCGACGCCGCCAAGATCAGCGACGCCGGGCTCGTCGTCTACAACGGCGGCGGCTACGACGAATTCATCGACAAGGCCATCGCGGGCAAGAACAAGAAGACCGTCAACGCCGTCGAACTCGCCGACGAGCACTCACACGGCGGCGCGACCATCACCGCGGCCCCCGCCACCGGCGGCCACGATCACGCGCACGGCAACGAACACGTCTGGTACGACGCGCACGTCGCCGGTGAGGTCGCCGAGCACATCGCCGAACAGCTCGGCGAGATCGACCCCGCGCACAAGGACGACTACAGCAGGCGCGCCGCCGACTTCACCGCACAGCTCGCGGGCATCGAGGCCGTCACCGCGACGATCGCCGCCGAACACCCGAACCAGCCGGTCCTGCAGACCGAGCCGCTCGCCTACTACATGCTCGTCGCCGCCAAGGCCGACGACCGCACCCCGCACGGCTTCCAGGAAGCCGTCGAACAGGAGACCGACCCCGCCCCCGCCGACGTCGCGGCCGTGCGAGACCTGTTGAACGGCAAGCAGGTTCGCGCCCTCGTCTACAACATCCAGACCGAGAGCAAGATCACCGAAGACCTCCGCAAGACCGCCGAGGCCAACGGGATCCCCGTCGTGAACGTCACCGAAACCCTCCCCGAGGGCCAGACCTACGTGCAGTGGATGACCGCCAACGCTACGGCGCTCGCCAAGGCACTGGGATAACACCACACCATGCCAGCCCCCGGGAGCACCATCATGAACCCGAAGCCGACCCTCGCGCCGGGAATTCGCGCGACCGCCGACGACATGAACATGCCTGTGCACAGCGTGATCCCAGCAGCCACGGACGACATCCCGGAACCGGTGCGCCCGGACACCCGCGCACCGGTGGTGCGACTATCCGACGCCGGGCTGGCATTCGGCGACCGAACCCTGTGGCAGGGACTGGATCTGGAAATCCAGCCCGGTGAATTCATTGCGGTATTGGGGCCCAACGGGTCCGGCAAGACATCGATGCTGAAAGTTCTGCTCGGCCAGAATTCGCTCAGCGGCGGCACCGCGGAAATCGCCGGAAAACCCGCGCGCGCGGGAAATCCCGATATCGGATATGTGCCGCAGCAGAAGACATTCGAAGCCGGCGTGCAATTGCGCGGAGTCGATCTCGTCGGACTCGGCGTCGACGGGCACCGGTGGGGACTCGGACTGCGCGGACGCAAGGAACGCAAACGCAAAGTGGCGGAAGCCATCGCGGCCGTCGGCGCGGAGAAATTCGCGCACTCGCCGGTGGATGTCATGTCCGGCGGGGAACAGCAGCGGCTGCGCGTCGCACAGGCCCTCGTCGGCGATCCGCGCGTCCTGCTGTGCGACGAACCGCTGCTCAGCCTCGACCTCGCCAACCAGCGACTGGTGTCCGAACTCATCGACAAGCGGCGGCGGTCGCACGGCACCGCGGTGCTGTTCGTGACCCACGAGATCAATCCGATTCTGCCGCTGGTGGATCGGGTGCTGTACCTGGTCGACGGGAAGTTCGAGATCGGCACGCCGGACGAGGTCATGACCTCCGAGGTGCTGTCGCGGCTCTACGGCACCGAGGTCGACGTCCTGCGCGTGCGCGGACGACTGGTCGTCGTCGGCACCGGGGACGTCATGGACGCGCTCGGCACCGCCGGCGGGCACTGCCACGGCGACGACGAGGTGCGGGCATGAACGGTCAGGCGCGGAGGCGGCAGCGGAGCGTCACCACGCAGCGCCCCGTGCATGCCCGAAAGGACACCGCATGAACGACAAGCTCGCCGATGTATTCGGCAAGATGCTCGACTTCTCCACGACCGCACACCTTTTGGGGTACGACTTCGTCCAGCAGGCGGTGATCGCCGCCGCCCTGCTCGGGCTGCTGGCCGGGGCCATCGGGCCGCTCATCGTCAGCAGGCAGATGTCGTTCGCCGTGCACGGCACCAGCGAACTGTCGCTCACCGGAGCCGCCGCGGCGCTGCTCGCGGGGATCGGGGTCGGATTCGGGGCCATCGCCGGGTCGGTCGTGGCGGCCGTACTCTTCGGCGTGCTGGGATCCCGTGCCCGCGAACGTGATTCGGTGATCGCCGTGGTGCTGTCCTTCGGGCTCGGGCTCTCGGTGCTGTTCCTGTGGCTCGGCCCCGAACGCGCGGGATCGAAGTTCTCGCTGCTCACCGGGCAGGTCGCGAGCGTCGGCTACAACGGGCTCGGCATGCTGGCCACCTGCACCGCCGCCGTCCTCGTGGTGCTCGC
Source organism: Nocardia acididurans (assembly GCF_016741815.1). Lineage (GTDB taxonomy): Bacteria > Actinomycetota > Actinomycetes > Mycobacteriales > Mycobacteriaceae > Nocardia > Nocardia acididurans. Next base: position 109,637 of record NZ_JAERRJ010000009.1, on the reverse strand, counting down.
CGCCGTCTACCGGCCGCTGCTGTTCGCCAGCACCGACCCGGAAGTGGCGGTGGCGCGCGGGGTTCCGGTGCGCGCGCTGTCCATCGTGTTCGCCGTGCTGCTCGGCGTGACCGCTGCCTTCGGCGTGCAGATCGTCGGCGCGCTGCTGGTGCTGTCACTGCTGATCACGCCCGCCGCCGCGGCGGCGCAGCTCACCGCGAATCCGGTGCGCGCCACCGTACTCGCGATCGTCTTCGCGGAAACCGCCGCGGTGGGCGGCATCCTGCTGTCGCTCGCGCCCGGCGTGCCGATCTCGACCTTCGTCACCACCATCTCGTTCGCCATCTACCTGGTGTGCCGGGTAATCGGCTCGCGCACCCGGAACCGGCGCCGGGTACTCGTCGCCGCCTGACCACCACCCCCACCGGGGAGGTCCACGATCTGTCGCATGAGGGGCGGCAGATCGCATCCGCGCGCATCCCGTCCGAGGCGACGCCCCCTCGTCCTGCCTCGACGGGGTGCGCTGCGGCACCTGCCGGACAGCCGCCCGCCATTCCGGAACTCAGACCCCCGCGCCGCCTTCACCGGCGAGCGCGAAGAGCCCTTCCGCGGTCTGCTCGATCAGACCGTCGACGAGAAGCGAGTCGAGGGCGCGGTCGCGCTGGCCCGGATCGCGAGTCCAGGCCAGGTCCAGGCGGATTCGCTCGACGGGGCCGTGCGCGTCGCGCAGGACGTCCAGCAGACGACCGCGCGCCTGGCGGTCGGTGCCCTCGTACTTCTGCACGCGGCGAACCACTTCCGAGGCCGGGCGGCCCGCCGTCACCCAGGCGCAGGACGGGAGCGGGCAGCGGGCGCAGTCGGGGTTGCGGGCGGTGCAGACCGTCGCGCCCAGTTCCATGAGGGCGGCGGAGAAGACCGCCGCGCGCTTGATCTGAGCCGGGAGCAGGGCCTCGGTTTCCACCAGGTCGCGGGCGGCGGGGTTGCCCGCTTCGGCCTTGCCGTGCACGGCGCGGGCCACCACGCGGCGGACATTGGTGTCCACCACGGGAACTCGCTGGCCGTAGGCGAAACAGGCCACGGCGCGGGCGGTGTAGGCGCCGATGCCGGGGAGACTCAGCAGGACCTCGACATCGGCGGGGACCTCGTCACCGTGGTCGCGGGCCAGCACCTGCGCGCACTCGTGCAGGCGGAGCGCGCGCCGCGGGTAGCCGAGCTTGCCCCAGGCGCGCAGCACATCACCCTGCGGGGCGGCCGCCATCGCGGACGGCACGGGCCAGCGGGCCACCCATTCGCGCCAGATCGGTTCGACGCGGACGACGGGGGTCTGCTGGAGCATGATCTCGCTCATCAAGATCTGCCAGGCGGTGACTCCCGGCCGCCGCCAGGGCAGGTCGCGGGCCGTCTCGCCATACCAATCGATGAGGGTGTCGCTGTCCAGCGGTCCCGCCTCCCCGTGCCTCCTGCGCCCGGCGCAGAGCCGTCGCCAGTCCCATGTGCGTGCCGGCAGTCGGGTTCGCCTGCGATTGTGGACGTTCCCGACGAGTTACCCGGCCCCCACGAAATCAGCTGTCACTATACGGAACAGTGGACGGGGTCCAGGTGGTCGTTCCGCCTGGTTGCTCACCGCAGGTCGGGATGGCCGGCCAGCGGGTCTTTGCCGGACCGTAACTTCACGGACTCGCCGGTAACCGACCTCGTATGGAAAATGGGACGCATGCCGCAATCCAACCCGATCAGTGCCTGGAAATCCCTGCGTGAAGGTAACGAGCGCTTCGTCAACGGCACGTTGCAGCACCCTAGCCAGGGGGCCGCCGACCGGGCGAAACTCGTGAAGGGGCAGCAGCCCTCGGCAATCCTGTTCGGCTGCGGCGACTCCCGCGTCGCCGCGGAGATCATCTTCGACCAGGGGCTCGGCGAGATGTTCGTGGTCCGCACCGCGGGGCATGTCATCGACTCCTCGGTGCTCGGATCCATCGAATACGGCGTGCACGTGCTCAACGTGCCGCTGATCGTGGTGCTCGGCCACGACAGCTGCGGCGCGGTCGGCGCGACCATCGACGCCCTCGACAACGGGAATGTGCCCGGCGGGTTCATCCGCAGCGTGGTCGAGCGGGTCACCCCGTCCATCCTGCTCGGCCGCCGCGAGGGGCTCACCTCCGTCGACGAGCTCGAGGCCCGCCACGTTGAGGAGACCGCGCGCCTGCTCATGCAGCGGTCGATGATCATCTCCCAGCGCGTCGCCACCGGCGAATGCGCCATCGCCTGCGTCACCTACAACCTCGGCGAAGGACAGATCAAACTCAACCGCGTCATCGGCAATATCGGCGAGATCGTCTAGTTCCGGGAAACTCCCGTAGCGCTCGTGCCCACCCCGGACGGGGTGGGCACGAGGCGGAGCAAGTCCCGAAGATGTTGGGGCCGTAGAGGGTTCGCGGGGTTCGCGCCGGTGGGCGCGGCAGAGCGGGGAAATGTACCTGGCGGGTCGGCTGTTTCACCTCCGACACGCCGAGACCCTGCGCCGGATGCGCCGGACCGTGCCCTTACCGTTGTCAGCGTGCTGGAACCGACTGGACCACTGCCGCCGGAAATCTACTGGCGCCGACGCCTGCTCGCGATCGGCGTGCTGACGGTCGCGCTCGTACTGGTGATCTGGGTGGCCGTCGCGGTGCTGCGCGGCGGTGGCGGGGACGAGAAGAAGGCCGACGGGGCGGCGAGCACGTCCGCCACGCACAAGGCGGCCGGAAGCTCGTCGGGAGCACCGGAATCGAGCGGAGCCAATCCGTCGGGCAGCAGCGCGAGCCCGAGCGCCGCGCCGGCCGGGCAGGGCAAGCAGTGCCCGGACCAGTCACTGGCGGTGAAGGTGAATCCGGAGCAGCCCACCTACAAGGCCGGGGAGCAGCCGGTATTCGGCATCGTCATCACCAACATCTCCAGCGCCACCTGCGAACGCGATATGGGCAGCGCGCTGCAGCAGGTGACCGTGCAATCCCTGGACGGGCAGCGCCGCATGTGGGCCAGCACCGACTGCTACCCGGAGGGACCGTCCGATCTGCGCACGCTCACCGCGGGACAGCAGGCGTTCTTCCGGGTCACCTGGACCGGCACCTCGTCGCAGCCGAGCTGCGCGGGCGAGCGCGTGCCGGTACCGCCGGGCGCGTATGTCGTTACCGCACAGCTGGGTTCGGTCCGCAGCAATCCGGAGCCGTTCAACATCTCGTGAGCGTGCCCGACCGGTCGCGCCGGTCAGGCGTAGCCGTGCTCGCCCAGGCGGGTGAGGCCCTCGCGAATACGGCGCGCCAGTTGGGCGTTCACGCCGTCCACGCCCTCCAGATCGGCCTGTGCGGCCTCCAGGAGGGCGCGTAGTGTCCCGAACGCGGCCACCAGAGGTTCGACCTTACGGAAGGGCACCCGCGGGATCTGGGCGATGAGCCGGTAACCGCGCGGGCCGACCGCCGTGTCCAACGCCTCGATGGTGGCCGGATAGCCCAGCGGCGGAGCCAGATTCGCCAATTCGAGCAGATCCGGCTCGGCCAGGGCATCCAGGCGGGTCAGAGCGCGATCCGCCTGGGCCTCCCCCGCGGCCTCGCCGACCAGATAGTCGCGTGCCAGCAGACGGCGCAGATTCTCGGTGTCGGCGACCAATTCGCTCAACTGCAGGGCGAGCTGGCGGCCGTCCACACCCAGTTCCAGCACATCCTGTTCGATCTCACCGGCCGTGCGGCGCATGAGCTCCAGGCAGTGCACCACCGTGAGCACATCGCGCAGGGCGGCCAGATCCTCCACCTCGAGCGCCGACAGGCGACGCGTCACCTCGTCCAGGCGGGAGCGGTAGCGCTGCAGCGTGGCCATGGCCTGATTGGCCCGCGTCAGAATCACCGCCGACGGCTGCACGAGATGCCGTGCGCCGCCCACGTATACGGTCACCAGGCCGGTCGAGGCACTCACCGACACCACCGGATATCCGGTCAGCGCGGCTGTCCGCTCGGCTGCCTTGTGCCGGGTGCCGGACTCCACCGTCGGCAGCGCGGGATCGGGCACCAGATGCACATTGGCCCGCACGATCCGCGATCCGTCGGCCGAGAGCACCACGGCCCCATCCATTTTCGACAGTTCCCGCAGCCGCGTCGGCGCGAACTCGGCGTCCAGCTCGAACCCGCCGTCGCAGATCCGCTCCACCCGCTCGTCGTAGCCGAGCACCACCAGCCCGCCGGTACCCGCCAGCAGGATCCGGTCGACGCCGTCGCGCAGCTGCGTCCCGGGCACCAGCCGCGCGATCACATCGCGCTCCGCCTCCCCGGAACGCTCCTGCACCACACCGGAATCCCCGTCCCGTGGCACCACGGTCCCCGAGCGGCCCAGCAGCCCGCTCATCCAGCGCCCGGCCATTACGCCCGCGCTCCGATCCGGCACCTCAGTCCACGCGATCCCCCGACCGTCATCAGACCCACCTTCGCGTCATGCCGCCGCAGCGGCCTCCTGTCGTTTCCCCGACCCGCGTGCGGCCCGCCCGCCACCGCGAACGAAGCCGACCCCCCGGTCCTCACGCCCCATACTCTCCACCAGTGCGACGCGGCACGAACAGCCGCCCACCTCACTCCGCCATCTCGGCGGGCTCGGCGCGCGGCCGCCGCCGCGCACGCAGGCCCGTAACGGCAAGAGCCGCACCGAGATCCGAGACCTCCCGCAGTGTCATCTTGCGACCCGCGCGCTCGACACCGGGTGGCACCAGGGCTTCGGTGAAGCCGAGGCGTTCGGCTTCGGCGAGGCGGCGGGTCAGGCCGGTGACCTGACGGACCTCGCCCGCGAGGCCCACCTCGCCGAGGACGATCATGCCGCTGGGTAGCGCGCGGTCCATGCTGGCGCTCGCGATGGCCAGAGCGACGGCCAGATCCGCGGCGGGCTCGGTGAGGCGCATGCCGCCGACGGTGGCGGCGTAGACGTCCTGCTTGCCGACATAGACGCCGCCGCGGCTCTGCAGAACCGCGAGCACCATGGCCACCCGGTTGAAATCGAGGCCGCTGACCGCGCGGCGGGGCGCCGGGGCCTGGGTGTCAACGGTGAGGCCCTGGACCTCGCCCAGCATGGGACGTTTGCCGTCCATGGCGACCGTGACCGCGGTGCCCGGCACCGCCGCGCCACGGTGGTGCAGGAACAGACCCGAGGGATCGTCGACGCAGACGATGCCGTGCTCCTGCATCTCGAAACAGCCCACCTCGTCGGTGCTGCCGAAACGGTTCTTGATGCCGCGCACCATGCGCAACGCGGAATGCTTGTCGCCCTCGAACTGCAGCACCACGTCGACCAGGTGCTCGAGCGTGCGCGGGCCCGCGACCGCGCCGTCCTTGGTGACATGACCGACCAGCAGGACGGACACGCCGCTCGCCTTGGCCAAAGAGGTGAGCGCGGCCGTCACCGTGCGCACCTGGGTGACGCCGCCGATCACGCCGTCCGCGTCACCGGCCAGCATGGTCTGCACCGAGTCGACCACCAACAGGGTCGGCCGCACCTGCTCGACATGCCCGAGGATCGTGGCCAGATCGGATTCGGCCGCGAGATAGACCTTCTCGTGCACCGCGCCCGTACGATCGGCGCGCAACCGCACCTGGCCCGCCGACTCCTCGGCCGTCACGTACAGCGCGATCTCGTCACGCGCCCGCGCCCACCGATGCGCCACCTCGAGCAACAGCGTCGACTTGCCGACACCCGGCTCGCCCGACAGCAGCACCACCGAACCCGGCACGATGCCGCCGCCCAGCACCCGGTCGAGTTCGGACACGCCCGTGGACCGCGCCTGGGTTTTCTTCGAATCGATACTCGAGATCGGCGTGGCCGCCGTGCTCGGCAGCATGGCCCGCCGCCCGACGGCCACCGCCGTCGACGACACCGCCGCCTCCTCGATCGTTCCCCACCCGCCGCACGAGGGACACCGCCCCACCCACTTGGCGACCTCGTGCGTGCAATCCGCGCACCGGTACAGCGATTTCACCTTGGCCACGCCCGGCAGCCTAACCACGCGCACTGACGTTTTTGCCTTCCGCTTCGCCGCGGGCGTGTTCGCGGCAGTGTGCGAAAACGCCGCACCCGCCTCGGTGGACCGAAGCGGGTGCGGGAGAGAGGGTTTCGAGCTCGGCTCAGTGGCCGCCGCCCTTGGGGGCCTCGGCGCCGGCGTTCGGGGATTCCTTGCGCTCGAGGTCCGGGCCGGCGTCGACCGGGACGTTCACGACCACGGTGCCGGCCTTCTCGAAGATGAACGTGACCGGATAGGTGAGGCCGGGGGTGACATCCTTGGTCAGGCCGGTGACCTCGACGAGCAGCGGCTTCTTGTCCGGGTCCGCGCCCTGATCGGCGGCGGGGGTGGCCGGGGCGGCCGGGGAGGTGGTGGTCGCGCCGTGCGAGTCGGCCCCGTGCGTATCGGTGCCGTGCTCCTCGGCCTGCTCCGCCGCGCCGGTGGAGAGGTCGGAGACGAGGGTGGTCTGCGGCTTGATCGAGGTTTCGCCGTTGAGCGTGACCGTGCCCAGTTCGGACTCGATGCGGACCAGCTTGTCGGTGGTGCCCTCACTGAAGTTGACGGCGCTGAACGCGAGAACGGCCTTGCCGCCCTTGGCGTTGCGGTACTCCTCGGTCTGCGGCAGCAGGAAGCGCACATCGCGCAGATCCACCTGGCCGACGTTGGCGTTGTTGCCGTTGACGGCGGCCACCTGGTCGGCGGTCTGCGAGATCTGTCCGGCGCCACAACCCGACAGGGTGAGCACCGCGCCCGCGGCGAGTGCGGCAACTGTCACGGCATGCCGGCGCGCTTTCGACGCAGTGGTGGCTTTCAGGGCAGTCACGGGTTGTCCTCCATGTCGACCGGGCTAACTCCACTATGGAGAGTAGTAGTCAATGAGAGTAATGCGTCGGTTCCCACGCCCGCCGCCGGGGCGGTATCGCAGCGCGCACTCGAGGTTCGCGGCCGTCTCGTTCTGGACTGACGGAGCGGGGGAGCGCAGCGGAGGAGCGGAGGAGGGAAGAACGAGACATTAGGGCCGCGAACCCGTCCGTAGCGAAGCGGAGGACAAATTGGGCACAGCCTGATTGCTTATGCGTTGAGCCCCTTCACATATGCGCGCGAAGCTTAGAGAACGCTATCCCGTTATGCCACAACAAGATGCACACGATTCGCGTTCTGTCAACCCCCGCCGCTGGCTCGTTGTGGCCCTGACCTGCGCCGTTGATCGCGCCGTTACCGAGTCGCATGTTAAACTGTGAACATCGAAAGGGGCACGGGACACATGATTTTTAAGGTCGGAGACACCGTCGTTTACCCCCACCACGGAGCGGCGCTGATCGAAGCTATCGAAACCCGCACCATCAAGGGTGTACAAAAGGAGTATCTGGTCCTGAAGGTCGCTCAAGGCGACCTGACCGTTCGGGTTCCCGCGGAGAACGCCGAGTACGTGGGCGTCCGCGACGTCGTCGGCCAGGAGGGCTTGGACCGAGTCTTCCAGGTGCTGCGCGCTCCCCACACCGAGGAGCCGACCAACTGGTCTCGCCGCTACAAGGCCAACCTCGAGAAGCTCGCCTCCGGCGATGTGAACAAGGTGGCCGAGGTCGTCCGCGACCTGTGGCGTCGTGAGCAGGATCGTGGCCTGTCCGCCGGTGAGAAGCGCATGCTCGCCAAGGCTCGCCAGATTCTCGTCGGTGAGCTCGCGCTCGCCGAGGGCACCGACGACGTGAAAGCCGAGACCCTGCTCGACGAGGTTCTCGCCGCGGCTTCCTGACCGTGAGCAACACGCACGACAGCAGTCGTGTCGTAGCGCTGGTACCTGCCGCCGGTATGGGTGTTCGCCTGGGTGAAAACAAGCCGAAGGCCTTCGTCCACGTCGGCGGCAGTCCCATGCTCGCACTGGCAGTACAGGGACTCATCGATTCCGGGTCCGTCGACGAGGTTGTGGTTATGGTGCCCGCCGAACTCGTCGACGAGACCCGCGCCCTGCTGCCGGTGACCGATCTTCCGGTGCATGTGGTTCCCGGTGGAGCCGAGCGCACCGATTCCGTCCGCGCCGGGCTCGACGCCGCGCCGGACGCCTCCTACGTGCTCGTGCACGATGCCGCCCGCGCCCTCACCCCGCCCGAGCTCGTCACCCGGGTGGTCGACGCGCTGCGCGCGGGTGCACGGGCCGTGGTGCCGGCCCTGCCGGTCACCGACACCATCAAATCCGTGGACGCCGCGGGCGCGGTGACCGGAACACCGGATCGCTCCGGACTGCGGGCCGTCCAGACTCCGCAGGGTTTCGACGCGCAGGTGCTGCGCGCGGCCTACGCCACCGGCACCCAGGCGACCGACGATGCGGGCCTGGTGGAATTGCTGGGCACTACCGTGCACACGGTGACCGGTGCTGCGATGGCTTTCAAAATCACGACTCCCCTGGACCTTGTGCTCGCCAATACACTTGTGGCACAGGGCGGGAATTCCGCCGATTCCCGGGAGGCGGTGGCGACGCGATGATCGACCCCACCGCCCTGCGTGTCGGCATCGGCAGCGATGTGCATCCGATCGAACCCGGACGCCCCTGCTGGATGGCCGGACTCCTCTTCGACGGTGACAGCGGCTGCGCCGGACATTCCGATGGCGATGTCGCCGCGCACGCGCTCTGCGACGCGCTCTTGTCGGCTGCCGGTCTCGGTGATGTCGGCGCGGTATTCGGTACCGGTCGCCCGGAATGGGAAGGTGTTTCCGGCGCGGCCATGCTGAAAGAAGTGCGACGGCTCATAGAGCAAGAGGGCTATACAACCGTCAATGCCTCTGTACAGGTGATCGGCAATCGGCCCAAAATCGGCCCGCGCCGCGCCGAAGCGCAGGAAGTGCTGGGCGAATTGCTCGGCGCACCGGTGTCGGTCTCCGGCACCACCACCGACGGCCTGGGTCTCACCGGCCGCGGGGAGGGCGTGGCAGCGGTTGCCACAGCCCTACTGTGTTGTCGCTCCTGAACCATCCCGCGATAACTCTTCGACGAATACGGCCCGCGGCTGTGAGAAAAGCCGTATCCGCCCGTAAACCGCCATTTCCCACAAGCTAGGATGCCCTGTCGTGACTCTGCGCCTTTTCGACACCGAGACGCGGACCCTGCGTGAGTTCACTCCGCTGGTCCCCGGCCACGCTTCGGTGTACCTGTGTGGCGCGACCGTGCAGGGTGAACCCCACATCGGCCATGTGCGCTCCGGCGTCGCCTTCGACGTGCTGCGACGGTGGCTGGCCGCCAACGGTTTCGATGTGGCCTTCATCCGCAATGTCACCGATATCGACGACAAGATCCTGAACAAGGCCGTCGAGCACGGCCGGCCGTGGTGGGAGTGGGCCGCCACCCACGAGCGGGCGTTCGACCGCGCCTACGACACCCTCGGCGTGCTGCCGCCGTCCGCGGAACCGCGGGCCACCGGGCACATCACGCAGATGGTGGACATGATGCAGCGGCTCATCGACAAGGGACACGCGTACCCGTCCGAGGGGAACGTGTACTTCGACGTGCTGAGCTACCCGGACTACGGGCAGCTGTCCGGCCACAAGCTCGACGACGTGCACCAGGGTGAGAGCGCGGGCACCGGCAAGAAGGATCAGCGCGACTTCACGCTGTGGAAGGCCGCCAAACCGGGTGAGCCGAGCTGGCCGTCGCCGTGGGGTCCGGGGCGGCCGGGCTGGCATCTGGAATGCTCCGCCATGGCCGAGTTCTATCTCGGACCGGAATTCGATATCCATTGCGGTGGAATGGATCTGGTCTTCCCGCATCACGAGAACGAGATCGCGCAGTCCAAGGCCGCCGGGGACGGGTTCGCCCGCTACTGGCTGCACAACGGCTGGGTGACCATGAGCGGCGAGAAGATGTCCAAGTCGCTGGGCAATGTGCTGACCATCCGCAATGTGCTGGAGCGGGTGGGTGTGCGGGCGGTCGAGCTGCGCTACTACCTGGGCAGCGCGCACTACCGGTCCATGCTGGAGTACTCGGATCAGGCGCTCACCGAGGCGGCCGCCGCGTACCAGCGGATCGAGGCGTTCGTGCTGCGCGTGGCCGAGCGGGCGGGTGAGGTGCCGGTCGGCGACTGGACTCCGGCGTTCGCCGACGCGATCGACGATGATCTCGCGGTGCCCAAGGCGCTGGCCGAGATCCACCGGCTCGTGCACGAGGGCAACCGGGCCGTCGAAGGCGGTCAGCTCGAGCAGGCCCGCACCCTGGCCGGTCAGGTCCGGGCCATGCTCGGCATCCTCGGCGTGGATCCGCTCGACGCGCACTGGGTGACCCCCGCCGATTCCTCATCCGCGCTGGAAGCCCTCGACGTGCTCATCAACGCCGAGTTGCTGCGCCGTCAGGAGGCCCGCGCCACCAAGGACTGGGCCACCGCCGACGCGGTCCGCGACCGGCTGAAGGCAGCGGGCATCGAAGTGACCGATACTGCCAAGGGAGCGGAATGGTCGCTCGCCAAGGATTGACGGTGTGATTCCGCCCCGGCGGAATCACACCCATCCGCGCCGCAGCGGGGTTTCGCTCGCACGGCGGTGCGGGCGCGGCCCCGCCGAGCGGCGGTGCGAAGGAGTGCGATCCGGCCCAGTGCCGGGCGTGGCGTCACCTCGTGGCGCGACAGATGACAGGGGCGCAGCCGGTTGCTGCGCCGACCGGATGCAGGTTTCCCGCATGATCGATGGTGCGCGGGTTCTCCCGCGACCGGACTCGATGCGGGATGACCGCGTGATACGGAAGGCGAAGTAATGGCAGGCAATTCGCAGCGACGCGGCGCGACCCGCAAGGCGGGCAGCAAGAAGGGGCAGACCGTCGGATCGGGCGGCGTGCGGCGACGCGGGCTGGAAGGCAAGGGCAATACGCCCAAGGCGGAGGACCGCACCTACCACCCGGCGGCCAAGCGGGCGCGGGCGAAAGCCAAGGCGGAGGCGAAGACCGCCACCACGCGCAGCCGCAATGCCGCGCGGCCCGCGGTCAACCGGAAGGACGGCGAGGGGCCGGAGCTGGTACTCGGCCGCAACCCGGTCGTCGAGTGCCTGCGCGCCGGTGTGCCCGCGACCGCGCTGTACGTTGCCGTCGGCACGGAGAACGACGACCGGCTCACCGAGGCCGTGAAGATCGCCGCCGACACCGGCATCTCCATCCTCGAGGTGCCGCGCACCGATCTGGACAAGCTGAGCCACAACGGCATGCACCAGGGCCTGGCCCTGCAGGTGCCGCCGTACCGCTACGCGCACCCCGATGATCTGGTGGAGCGTGCCCGCGCGGGCGGCGAGCCCGGTCTGCTGGTCGCGCTCGACAACATCACCGACCCGCGCAACCTCGGCGCGGTCGTGCGGTCGGTCGCCGCGTTCGGCGGGCAGGGCGTGGTCATCCCGCAGCGCCGCAGCGCGGGCGTCACCGCCGTCGCATGGCGCACCAGTGCGGGTGCGGCCGCCCGGCTGCCTGTCGCGCGCGCCACGAATCTCACTCGCACGCTGAAGGATTGGGCCAATCGCGGCTACCAGATCGTGGGCCTGGACGCGGGCGGCGACACCACCCTCGACGAATTCGACGGCAGCGCACCGACTGTCATCGTCGTCGGGTCCGAGGGCAAGGGCCTGTCCCGTCTCGTTCGCGAAACCTGCGACACCATCCTGAGCATCCCGATGGCGGGCCCGGTCGAATCGCTGAACGCCTCGGTCGCCGCGGGCGTCGTACTCGCCGAGGCGGCGCGTCAGCGCCGCAGCTGATCCGGGACGAATACGGTTGCGCGCCAACGAAGTTGCCTGACACCCGCCGACGTGGTGAAACTCCGCGCGGCGGGTGGCGACCGGTAGGCGATGGCGCACGATGAATGAAGTGCCCCAGCAAAATCCGCGCGTCACCCTGCTCGCAGGCGGGTTGCGATCGTAAAATCGGCCTGTGGTCATACCTGCGCAGCCCATCGGGTCTCCGGTCGAACACGGCTATGCGACAACCGTGTTGCTGCTCGGGGTGTTGAGTTTGTTCTGCTGTGGGATCACCGGGCCGATCGCCTGGGTGCTGGGGCGGCGGGCGCTCAACGAGATCGACGCGTCCGGGGGTGCGCTCGGCGGGCGGACCCAGGTGATGGTGGGCTATATCGCGGGGATCGCGGGGACCTTCCTGATGATCTTCACCGCGTTCCTGTACGTGCTGGTGCTCATCGGCGAGTGACCGCCGGAGCACGGTGCGGTCAGTCCAGGCCGGGGCGTTTGCCGTCGGTGACGGCATCCCAGGCGGGCCATTCGGCGCTGACGCTGCCGGTCCACTTGGGCTGGCGGCGGTCCTTGAGCGCGGCCACGCCCTCGCCGCCGTCGGAGCTCTTGGCGACGTAGTCGTTGAGCTCGGTTTCCAAGCGGCCCACCGTTTCCGGGGTCATGGTGGGGGCTTCCCAAAGCAGCCGCTTGGACAGGGCGACGGGCAGCGGCGCGGAGCCGTGCGCGATGTCGTGGGCCACCGCGAGTGCCGTGGGCAGCACCTCACTCGCGTCCAGGGAGCTGTTGGCCAGGCCGAGCGCCCTGGCCTCGTACCCGTCGAAGGTGCGGCCGGTGAGCAGCAGGTCGGCGGCATTGGCGCTGCCGATCAGGCGGGGCAGGGTCCAGTGCGCGTAGCCGTCGGCCAGTGCGCCGCGGCGCACCTGGTTCAGGCCGTAGACGGCGTCCTCGGCGAAATACCGCAGATCGCACTGCAGGGCGATCTCCAGCCCGATCCCCACGGCATGTCCGTTCACGGCCGCGATGACCGGTTTCCGGATGCGGAACGGCGGCGGATCGATGAGGCCGTTGACCTCGCCCACCTTCAACGAAAGATCCGCCCCCGCACAGAACGCCGGCGGCGTCCCGGTGATGACGACCGCCCCGATCGCGTCGTCGTTGTCGCAACGCCGTAGCGCCGCACCGAGTTCCGACGCCATCGCCGGAGTGAGCGCGTTCTGCTGGGCGGGCCGATTGAGCGTGAGCACGGCGACTCCCCCGGAGACGTCCACGTGCAATTCCGAACTCATGCGCACGAATCCTAGTCACTCCCCCGCCTCCCCGGGCCTTCTGCGCCCAGCTGAATGCCGTTGACCGTTACTTTCGCGTGCCGGCGGTCGGGTACGAACCCAATTTCGGACGTACCCGACGAGTTACCCGGACCTTTCGAAATCAGTCGTCACCAAACGTAGCCCGGAGAGTTCGGATTTTCTCAGCGCAGCAGTTGGCGGCCGATGGCGTACTTGTGGACCTCGGTGGGGCCGTCGTAGAGGCGGAAGGCGCGCATGTCGCGGAAGATCATTTCTACGACGGTCTCGTCGGAGATGCCGATGCCGCCGAGCACCTGGACGCAGCGGTCGGTGACCTTGAACAGTTCCTCGGAGACGTAGGACTTGGCGATGGAGGATTCGTGGCGGGCCTTCTCGCCCTGGTCCATGAGCCAGCAGGCGTGCCAGATGGTGAGGCGGCACTGGTGCAGGGCGATCTCATTGTCGGCCAGCATGAACGAGACGCCCTGGTGTTCGCCGATGGGCTTGCCGAAGGCGGTGCGGGTCTTGGCGTAGTCGATGGCGATGGACTGCGCGCGTTCGGCCGCGCCGAGCCAGCGCATGCAGTGGGTGAGGCGGGCGGGGGCCAGGCGCAGCTGGGCGTAGCGCAGGGCCTGGCCGGTCTCGCCGAGCACGGATTCCTTGGGCAGCACCAGGTTGTCGAAGTTCACCACCGCGTGGCCGCCGACGTAGTTGCGGTCCATGGTGTTCATGATTCGCTCGATGACGATGCCGGGCTGGTCGCCGTCGGTGATGAACAGGGTCGGGCCCTCGGGCAGGTGCGGGTTGGCCGCCAGCCGGGCCATGATGATCCAGGTCTTCGCGCCGTCCGCGCCGGTGATCAGCCATTTGCGGCCGTTGACGGTGAAGTTCTCGCCGTCGAAGGTGGCTTCGGTGGCGAGCTGGTTGGGGTCGGAGCCCGCGCCGCCGGGTTCGGTCATGGCGAAGACGGAACGCTGGTGGCCGTCGATGACCGGCTGCAGGTACTGCTTGGTCTGCTCGGCGTTGGCGATCTTGGAGAGCAGGAACATATTGCCCTCGTCCGGGGCGGCGCAGTTCATGGCGACCGGGCCGAGGGTGGACCAGCCCGACGCCTCGTACAGCACGGCCTGCTCGACGTGGGTGAGGCCGCGGCCGCCCAGTTCCTTCGGGGCCTGCACGGTGAGCAGGTTCTCGGCGCGCGCCAATTCGACCAGTTCCTGGCGCAGTTCGTCGTTCGGGCCGTGCGCGGTGAGGCGTGGATCGCGCTCGAAGGGAACGATCTTGTCGATGACGAACTGCCTGACCCGATCACGTTCGGCGGCGAGGTCGGCAGGAATCGCGAAGTCGATCATCGTTGGTCCCATTCGTTCGGGGCTGGCGTTCGAGCCGAGCATACGACGCCACCCCCGACCGACTGAAGGCACCCGCCCTCAAATGAGGACGCGGCGCAGAAAATTCTCGACTTCGGCCCGGTAGGCGACGGGTTGATCGTCGTGCACGAGATGCCCGGCATCCGGGATCACGACGTGCCGGGCGTCCGGGTGGACCGCGGCCATCTCGGCCATCTGCCCCGGCGGGGTGATGGTGTGCTCGCCCTCGATGAGCAGCGCCGGAACCGTGATCGACTTCCACTGCCCCCAGAAATCGCGCGTGCCCCACTCCTCGGAGATATCGCGGAAGGTCGGGACCTCGCCGTGCAGGCGATAGCCGTCGGGACCGTGCGCGAAGGAGTCGAGGAAATAGCGTCCGGCGACCGGTCCGAAGAAGTCCAGCATCGCCTGCTCGTCCGGAAACGGCTGCGGCCAGGCTTCGATCATGGCCGCCCAGTTCGCGGCGGTCCGGCCTTGGAAATCCGGGGCGATGTCCTCCACCACGAGGGCCCGCACCCGTTCGGGATGCGTTGCGGCATAGACCCATCCGTGCAGCGCACCCATCGAGTGACCGATCACGATCATGGGTTCCGAGATCACCGAGGTGGCCTCGGCGAGATCGGCCACGAAGGCCTCGGTGGTGAGTTCGGCGGGCACGGGCCTACCGTGCCCCGCCGCGTCGAACGTGTAGATATGCCCGAATTCACGCAGCCAGTCCAGCTGCGACCGCCAGGTGCGGGCACTGCCCATCAACCCGTGCAGCAGCAGAATCGGTGCGCCCGTGCCGCCTTCGTCGTACAACATCACCCCGACGATACGTCTACTTCCGGGGAGTACATTCGTGCGCATGGCAGTCGTCAAGATCAATGCAATCGAGGTTCCCGAGGGTGCGGGCCCCGAGTTGGAGAGCCGGTTCGCCGCGCGCGCTCACGCCGTGGAGAACTCGCCCGGGTTCCTCGGCTTCCAGCTCCTGCGTCCCGTCGCGGGCGACAACCGCTACTTCGTGGTGACGCAGTGGGATTCCGAGGATTCCTTCGCGGCCTGGCGCGACGGCCCCGCCCGCGCCGCGCACGCGGGCTCGGATCGCAAGCCGGTCTCCACCGGCGCATCCCTGCTGGAATTCGAGGTCGTCCTCGACGTGGCGGCCAAGAACGCCTGATAGGGCCTCATATTGACGTCGAGCCAGCCTGGATGTCACTCTTCGGAGTGAAGTAAGCGACGGTGACGTGTAACCCGGTGGGAATCCGGGGCGGTCGCGCCACTGTGATCCAAGCATTTCGAGTCAGGTCGGGTGCCCGGAGAGCCAGACACCGGCCACCGTCGCACCCATCTCGGCGGGACGCGAAATCCCGCAAGGAGGCTCGAATGGCTACCGTCCACTCCCCCAGCCGGGAAGGCGACGCCCTCAAGGCGCTGCTCGTTTCCGCGGCTGTCGTGCTCTTCGCCTTGCTCACGCTGTACCTGGTCGGCTTCGATCAGGGTGCGATCTCGCGCAGCGGCATGTTCATGCACGAGCTCATGCACGACGGACGACACCTGCTGGGTGTGCCGTGCCACTGAGTGACACGGCTGAACTGACAGGTTCGCTCAAAACCCTGTTGCTGCGTGGCTTGCTGGCCGGCCTCATCGCCGGCCTGCTCGCCGCCACCGTCGGATACTTCGTCGGCGAGCCGAAGATCGACGCCGCCATCGCCATCGAAGAGGCTCAGGCCGCTGCGCCGACTGCCGGTGAGGGGCATTCGGACGGCGCCGCGGAAGCCGCCGGTCATTCGCACGGTGAGGAAGACGAAGCCACGGTGAGCCGTCCCGACCAGAAGCGCGGCCAGTTCCTGGCGCTCGCCCTGGCGGGTCTCGCCTTCGGCGCGCTCCTGGCGACCGCCGCCGGTTGGGCACGCCGGTTCACCACGCTGTCGGGGCCGAAGCTCGTCCTGGGCCTGGCTCTCGGCGGCTGGCTGGCCATCGTGCTGGTGCCGTTCTTCAAGTATCCGGCCAATCCGCCCGCCGTCGGCGATCCGGAGACCATCAACGACCGCACCTGGTTGTGGGTGGCCGCCGTGCTGCTCGGTTTCGCGGCGGTCGGCATCGGCGTGTACGTGTACAGGCTGCTCGAAAAGCAGCCGGACACAGTGCGTTTGATCGCCGGTGTGGCGGCCTTCGTACTCATCACGGCGATCGGCTACATCCTGCTGCCGGGGATCAACGAGGTGAAGTCCGACTTCCCGCCGAGCCTGCTGTGGGAGTTCCGGGTGGCCTCGCTGGCCGAAACCGCCACGCTGTGGATCTCGCTCGGTCTGGCCTTCGCGGCGCTGACCGAGTTCGCTACTCGGAAGCAGGCACAGCCCGTTTCGTAATACCCAGGCTGACCCTGTGGAGCAGCCATTCCGCCGGACCCCGCCGGAATACGTTGCGCCACAGGGTCGCCAGGACCAGCGCGCCGATCGCCACCAGGGCCAGCAGCGACCACCCGGGCGCGTGGATGCCGCCGGGCAGCGGGGGCAGGTTCTCGAGATCGCTGTAGTCCGGCACCGGCACCAGCGCCCAGAGCGCCACCAGGTGCAGGATGTAGAGCGACAGCGCGCAGGATCCGGCACTGATCAAGGGCCGCAGCACGACTCCCGCGCGGGGAGTGATCAGCAGCAGCACGCCCGTCACCAGGAGGGCCGCACCGGTCACGGCGAAAATGTCGAATGGCGTCCCGCTGTGTGGCGCGTCGATCGTCAGCCACCACCAGCTGTCGGTGGACACGGTTCCGAGACTGCCGATGGAGAGCATGGCGTCCAGGTCGGCGTCGGTGAACCCGTACTCGGCGTACTCGGGCACGAGCGCCGCGATCAGGTGCGCGCGGCCACCCAGCAGCTGCTGCGCCACCCAGGATCCGCCGTGTCCGAGGAGGGCGAGCACGGCGCCCGCCGCGAGTACCGCGATCGGTCGTACCGTGCGGATTCCGATGCGGCCCAGGGCCATTCCGGCGAGGACGAACGGCATCCAGGTCAGGACCGGGTAGACACCGGTGAGCAGCAATTCCACGGCCAGATTCCGCAGTCCCTCGAGCGTCCCGAACATGTCGAAGGCCGGATTTCCGAGATAGCTTTCCGCTATCCGCTCGCGGATCAGAAATGATGCGATGGGTCCGGCGATCGCCCACACCAGCGCGATCAGCGCCAGGCTCCGCGCCCGCAATCGCAGCAGCGGCAGCGTGCACAGAAAGTAGAGGCCGTAGTAGGCCAGGATGATCATGACGCCGATACCCGAACGCAGGTGCGCCAGTGCGAGTCCCAGCAGCACGAGGAGCACCGCGCGCACGGCGATGCGGAGCGCGCCCCGCCGGGTGCGGTCGTGGGTGGGCCGGTCGCCGCCGGACAGCAGTGCCACCGATACTCCGGCGAGCACGGCGAACAGCGCCGAGGATCGGCCTTCGAAAAATCGCAGCCACGATGCCTGGTCCGAGAAGCTCGCGTTCGGCCCCGTGTGAACCACGAACATGCCGAGCACCGCGATACCGCGTGCCGCGTCCAGTGCGAGTACCCGCGGTAGTGAATCGGCCTGCCGCGCTTTTTCCGGCACGCCTACGGTCGCCGTTGCCCCCATGACATTCCCCCTCTGGATCCACCTGTTCGGTGCTGATCCGAGCGTAGGGATCCGAGGTCGGCGAACCAGGGGGCGATCGACCCGATCCGGTCGATCAACGACCGAAAAACGCAGGTCGAGAAGGATTTTCGGAGAGCGCGCGAGTTATCCGGTCCGGACGGGAACGGCGGTGCCGCACCCGCGCCGGCCGAGTTCGCTACCGGTCAACGGGCACAACCCGGTTCGTGATTCCGAGGGTGATCCGGTGCAGCAGCCATTCCGCCGGGCCGCGGCGGAAGACGCTGCGCCACAGCGTCGCCAGGGTCAAGGAGCCGAGCGCCAGGAGAGCCAGCAGGGGCCAGCCGGGGGCGTGGATGCCGGTCGGCAGTTCGATCGCCTCCTCGTCGGGGATCGGCACCAGGACGCTGACCGCCATCGCCTGCAGGATGTAGAGGCTCAGCGCGCACGAGCCCGCGGCGATCAAGGGCCGCAACAGGATTCCGGCGCGCGGGACCACGGCCAGCAGGACGCCGATCACCAGGAAGGCCACGCCGATCGCCCCCACGATCTCGAACGGGGTGCCGCTGTGCGGGGTGTCGACCGTCAGCCACCACCAGCTCGTGGTGGGCGGTGCGCCGAAACTGCCCGCGTCGACGAGCTTGCCCGGATCGAGATCCGGTATGTCGTTCCCGGCCAGCACGCCGGTGAGCATGTCGATCAGGTGGGCGCGGCCGCCGAAGGGATGCTGCAGCAACCATGATCCGCCGTAGCCGAGCAGCGCCAGGCCCGCGCCCGTGGCCGCGAGCGGCAGCGGACGGGCGGCGCGGATTCCCCAGCGGCCCAATGCCATACCGGCGAGCACGAACGGCATCCAGGTGATCGCGGGGTACCCGCCGGTGAGCACCAGCATCTCGACGGCCTCGCGGACGCCGGACCACGAGGTGAGCATCTCGAAGGTCGGGTTGCCGCCGAAACTGTTCTGGTCCATGTGGCTTCGGATCAGGTACGACGCGACGGGGCCCGCGACCGCCCACGCCGCGGCCAGGATCGCGAGCGTCCGGGCGGACAGGCGCAGCAGCGGCAGCGCGAGCAGGAAGTAGAGGCCGTAGTAGGCCAGGATGAGCATGATCCCGATGCCGGAATGCAGTTGCGCCAGCGCGAGGCCCAGCAGCGCGATGAGGACCGCGCGCGAGGCGATGCGAACGACGCTGCGGCGGGCGGCGATTCCCGTATAGGGGCGGTCGCCACCGGACAGCAGTGCGAGCGAGACGCCCGCGAGCACCGCGAACAGGGCGGCCGAGCGGCCCGCGAAAACGGTCAGCCAGGATGCGCCGGGCATATCGCCCTGCGGGCCGACGTGTACGGCGAACATGCCGAGCACCGCGAGCCCACGGGCCGCATCGAGTGCGAGCACACGCGGCAGCGAATTTCCGGTTTCCGTCTTCTCAGCCAGGGTTTCGACCACGATCTCGAAACTAACTGCGGAAACAGGTTCGAAGCCAGCCTATTTCCCCTATCCGGGCAAGAAGTAGACGAAAGAGTTAGTCCCCGGCTAACCAAAGAATCAGCCGGGGACCACCACGATGGGACCGGGGTCGGGGCGAAGCCCCTGAGAGCCCTCCCGAGCGTGGGGCTACGCCTCGAAGGTGGCGTCCAGTTCGATGTCGTCGACACCGGTGAGAGCCTTGGACACCGGGCAGCCCGCCTTGGCGGCCTCGGCGGCGGCCAGGAAGCCCGCCTCGTCGATGCCCGCGGCGCGGCCGACCACGGTCAGCTTGATCTTGGAGATGCGAAAACCGCCGGCCGGATCCGGGCCGAGGGTGACGTCGGCGGTGACATCCAGGCTCTGCGGGGTGCCGCCGGCATTGCCGATCTGCGCCGACAGGGCCATCGAGTAGCAGGAGGAGTGCGCAGCGGCGATCAGCTCTTCCGGGCTGGTGGTGCCGTCGGCATTGTCGGCCGAGCGCTTCGGGAACGACACGTCGTACTTGCCGACGCCCGAGCTGACCAGTTCGACCTGACCCGAACCGTCCTGCAGGCCACCGGTCCAAGCGGTGCGTGCGCTACGTGTGGGCATCTTCGTCCTTTCGACTTCGGAAGCTGTACGGCACGAACCTACCCCGCTTCACACGACGGCGGTGGCGCGCTGGTCCAGCTGCTCCAGCACTTTCGGCCAGGCCTTCTCGTGGCGGTCGCGAGCGGCGGCGTTCGGGAATCCGGCGTGTGTGAGCAGCAGGGCCGTGCCCGCGCCGTGCGCCGAGAATTCAATGGTGAGAACGGTTTCCGCGCCCTCGGTGCCGCCTTCGCCGGTCACCCAGGTGACCTCCATGAGGCGCTCGGGTAGTAGGCGCAGGTAGCGGCCGTAGTGCGGGTGCCCGCCGCCCGCGGTGAAGAAGAAGGGCTCGTTCACCGCGGGCTTGTGCATGAGCACCGAACCCGGATCGGCGAACCAGAGTCCGAGTTCGCGGGTGCACATGCGGTAGAGCTCGTCCGGCGAGGCCGCCATGATCCGCTCCACGGCCAGGAAGAAGGGCCGCTGGGAAAGATCGGGAGGCCGAACAGGTGCGACGTCCATGCGCGTGGACGATACCGGCCGTCCGGCCCGTCATTCGGGATTGGTGGCGTGAGCGAGCACGATGCCGCCGATGATCATGGCCAGGGCGAGCACGCGCCCGGCCGAGAACGGATCCTTCTGCACGACGATGCCGATGGTGATCGCGCCGACCGCGCCGATGCCGGTGAACACGGCGTAGGCGGTGCCGACCGGCAGCGACTGCATGGCCACCGAGAGCAGGAACACCGCGCCCGCCATGAGCGCCAGGCAGATCAGGGTGGCCAGCGGTTTGGTGAAATTCTGTGTCGGTTTGATGGATTGCGACCAGGCGATCTCCACCAGACCGGCCAAACCCAGGATGAGCCAGGGCATTTCAGTACTCCTTGCCGAGTGCGCGGGCGGCGGCGAGGGCGGCGGCGAAGGATTCGTCGTGCTTGGCGCGCAGGTGCGCCAGCGCCGGATCCTGCCGGGAATTGGCCAGCTCCGCATTGATGAACACGGTGTCCTCGACGGCGAAGTGACCGACGAAGAAGTCGCGCAGGTAGCGCTCCTGGTAGTCGTAGCCCGCCTTGGGCGTGCCGGGCGAGTACGCGCCGCCGCGGGCCGTGGCGACCACGAAGCGCCTGGGGGCCAGCGACATTCGCGGGAAGGTGATCTGATCCAGCCACGCCTTGAGACCGGCCGGGATC
This sequence comes from Nocardia acididurans, assembly GCF_016741815.1. Lineage (GTDB taxonomy): Bacteria > Actinomycetota > Actinomycetes > Mycobacteriales > Mycobacteriaceae > Nocardia > Nocardia acididurans. The sequence continues at coordinate 88,479 of NZ_JAERRJ010000009.1, read as the reverse complement.
GAGTAGTTGTACATGGGGGTGCCGATGAGCACCACGTCGGCGGCGCGGACCTCGGCCAGCAGGGGTTCGATGATCGCCCACGCGCGCGCCTGCTCCGGCGAGTCGACCAGTTCCGCGAGCCGATCCAGGTCGGTGACCGGCTGCGCCAGGACGCGGTCGCACAGTTGCGCCCAGCCTTCGCCGATGAACGGGATCGGGTCGGCGGCGAGATCGCGGTGGAGGTAGCCGCCCTCGGGATGCTGTGCGCGCCAGGCGGTGGCGAAGGCGGCGCCCACCTCACGGCTGAGGGAGTTGCGGCGGGCGCTCGCGTCGAGGTGCAGCAGGGTGGTCATGATCAAGCTCTCCAATCAAGTGGACATTGTGTCCGTTTTGCTGATCGCCACGGTAGAGAACAAGTGGACAGTTTGTCCACTTATAGTTTTCCGGGCTACAGTGACCTCATGAAATCCGCCGATCTGCCGCTGCTCGGCCAACCGCCGGCACCCGGGACAGCACCCGCGGAACGCGCGGACGCCGCCCGCAACCGGGCCAAGATCCTGGACGCCGCCGCCGGACTGTTCGCCACCCGCGACCCGCGCACGGTCACCATGGACGACATCGCCAAGGCCGCGGGCGTCGGACGCGGCACGCTCTACCGCCGGTATCCCGACGTGGGCTCCATCGCCGTCGCACTGCTCGACGAACACGAGCGCGCGCTCCAGGAACAACTGCTGCGGGGCGAACCCCCGCTCGGGCCGGGCGCACCGCCCGCTCAACGGCTGGCCGCGTTCTACGCCGCCATGATCGACCTACTCGACACCCACGCGAATCTCGTCCTCGGCGCGGAGACCGGCGGGGCGCGCTTCGCCACCGGGGCATACCGGTTCTGGGTCGTGCACGTGCGCACCCTGCTCACCGAAGCCGGTGTGCCGGAACCCGATTCACTCGTGGATCCGCTCCTCGCACCACTCGCGGCCGAGGTGTACCGGCAACAGCGCGAGCGCGGCCTGACCTCGGAGGAGATCAAGACCGCGCTCGGCAGGCTGGCCTACGGCGTGCTGGGTTAGACCATGTCCCGGCGGCGGATCAGAAGCACCGTGCCCGCCGCGAAGGCCGCGATGTAGGCCGCCAGCACGATCAGCGACTCGGTGCGGGTCAGCACATCCAGTACTCCCGGGGTGGCAGGGCCGCCCGTGGTGCGCAGCGACCCGGCCAGGGATCCGGCAGCCGTACCCGGCATGTAGTCGGTGAGAGTCTTTATGGGAGAGAAGATTCCGGCCACTCCGCGCAGCAGGTTCTCCACCACCAGCACCCACACCAGGCCCAGGCCCACGGCGAGGGCGGGGCTGCGGGCGATCGCGCCGATCACCGCACCGGCGAGGGTCCACATACCGAGAATGACCGAGCCCGTGAGGATTCCGAGCAGGATTCTGCTCACCGCCGGGAGGGTCAGGGGCTGCCCCTCGGTCGAGGCGATCAGGGCCGCGACCCCGGTGTCGATAACGAAAGCCACTGCCACCAGGGCGATCACGGTCAGCGCCAGGCTGATCACCACACCGCCGATGGCGGCAGCTCGCGAAGGGCCTTGCGTGAGCACGGTTTTCCAACTGCCCCAGCCGTAGCCGCTGCCCACCGCGAGCGCACCCAGCACCAGCATCAGCGCACCGCCGAACATGGCCATGCCCTGCGTGAAGACCTCGGGCACGGCGGACGGAAGCATCAACTGCAGCAGCACTTCTCGCGGCTGACCGTCGGACATGCGGGAACTGTCGCCGGTCGTGTAGGCCAGGTAGTTGAACAGGTACGCGAACGTCAGGTTCAGCAGGATCCACGTACCGAGGACGATCCAGAACGCGGGCCACTTGCGCAGGCGCAGCAGTTCCGCGCGGGTGCTTGCCAGCAGATCGGTCATTTCGCCGTCTCCGTCATCTCGAAAAACACTTCTTCCAGGGACTTCTCATCGGTGCGCAGTTCCAGCAGATCCGCGCCCGCCTCGATCACCGCGCGCGCCACCGCGGGCGCCTTTGCCACGCCGGCATCGACTCTGATGCCGGTGGCGGTCAGCAGCGCGGACCGGTCCCCCACCACGCGGCGCACTGCGGGGAAGGCCAGTTCGAGGGGTTCGGCGCGCAGGAAAAGCGATGCGGCGCCGCGCAATTCACGCACCGTGGATTCGGCGAGCAGGACGCCGCCGGAGATGACGCCGACGCGGTCGCAGATCTCCTGCACTTCGCTGAGCAGGTGACTGGACAGCACGACGGTGTGCCCGTCGGCGGCCAAACCGGTGATGAGCTCCCGCATCTCGGCCATCCCCGCCGGATCCAGGCCGTTCGTGGGTTCGTCGAGAATCAGCAGGTCGGGGTGACCGAGCAGGGCCGCGGCGACACCGAGGCGCTGCTTCATGCCGAGGGAGTAGGTGCGGAATCTGTCATCGCCACGGGCATCGAGGGCGACCCGATGCAGGGCCTGCTCCACACCGGTGTCCGCGACGCCGCGATAGCGGGCCATCACCCGCAGGTTGTCGCGGCCGGACAGGTAGGGGTAGAAACCCGGCCCCTCGATGAGAACCCCCATGCGGCGCAACGCTTCCGGGTCGCCGGGCCGCTTGCCGAGCACCGTCGCCGTGCCCTCGGACGGGCGAATCAAACCGACCAGCATGCGCAGCGTGGTGGTCTTGCCCGCCCCGTTCGGGCCGAGGAATCCGTAGATCTCACCGCGCCGGACGCTCATGCTCACGGCATCCACGGCGATGTGGGGGCCGTAGCGTTTGGTCAACCGGTCGGTCGTGACAACTGTGGCGAGTGCGTCGAGCCCGGAGCCGGCAGGCCGCGTAACCACGGCGGGCTCGCGATCGTCGCTGGTGGACGCTGCTTCGTTCATGGGTTCAAGAATCCGCTTCGACCTGGTCGGGAACATCCGTCCCGGCGCGTGAACAGTCGTACGTATCTGGACGTATTTCGGGCCGACGTGCTCCCGTGCGAGGGTGTACGGCGCTACCGTGCAGCTATGGGGTTGAAGGCCGCACAGCGGTGGGATGCGCTGTTGGCACTGGTGGTCGCCGTGATACAGCTCGGCGGCGGGACGATGGCCAACCAGCATCAGACGGGTCTGCGCAGTCTGGACTGGCTGGGATACGCGCTGCTCGTGGCCGGGCCGATCCTGCTCGTGGTGCGACGGCGCTACCCGTACGAGGTGTTCTACGGCGTGCTGGCCGCCTGCGCCGCCTACCTGCTCATCGGCTACGGGTACGGGCCGATGTTCATCTCGCTGGTGATCGCCTTCCTCACCGCCGGGGTCGTCGGATCCCGCTGGCGCACTTACCCTTTGGTCGGCGTCGGCTATCTGCTCATGGTGTGGCCGGTGCCGGGCCTGCGCGGCTACGAGGGCAATGTGTGGCAGCAGTTCGGGCTGCTGGCCTGGCTGATCGTGCTGATCGCCATCGCGGAGGGCATCCGGCAGCGCCGGCTCGCCATCGCGGCGCGGCGGGAACGCGAGACGGAGGCCCGGCGCAACGAACAGGCCGAACGGGAACGCGAACAGGCCGAACGCGCCCGCGAGCTCGCCGAACGCGAGCACCGGGCCAGTGAGGAGCGGCTCGCCATCGCGCGCGAGTTGCACGATGTGCTCGCGCACAGTCTCTCGCTCATCAATGTGCAGTCCTCGGTGGCGCTGGAACTCATCGACCGCAGGCCGGAACAGGCCGCGACCTCGCTGGCCGCCATCAAATCCGCCAGCAAGGACGCGCTCGGCGAGGTCAACGCGCTGCTGCGATCCATCCGCTCCGGCACCGCCACGGTCCCCGCCCCGACCGCGCCGACAGTGCGCATCAGCGAGATCGAGGGACTGATCCTGCCCGCCCGCCGCGCCGGGCTCGAGGTGCGCACCATCGTCACCGGGGTGCCCCAGCGGCTGCCCTCGGTGGTGGATGTGGCGGCGGCGCGCATCGTGCAGGAATCGCTCACCAACGTGGTGCGGCACGCGCCCGGCGCGAGTGTGCTTGTCACCGTGCGCTATTCACCGGAGCGGTTGTTCCTCGCCATCGACAACACGCGCCCGGCCGCAACTCCCGCCGTGGTCCCCGCGGGCGGCGGGCACGGCATCGTCGGCATGAGCGAACGCGCCGCCGCGCTGGGCGGCCGCCTGCTCGCCGAACCCAAACCGGACGGCGGCTTCCATGTGGAGGCGCGGCTGCCGGTCCACCTGGCACATCCGGAACCCGCTGCGTAACTTCGAGATCCGAACGCGCGGCTTCGAAAACCGAGGCCGAGAACGGGAGGCCCAGTGACAGTACGAGTTGTCATCGCCGACGATCAGGCGCTGGTCCGCGCGGGCTTCGTCGCCCTGCTCGACGCGCAGGACGATATCGAGGTAGTGGGTGAAGCCGACAACGGGGAACAGGCGGTGGCGCTGGCCCGGGAGCTGACCCCCGATGTGGTGCTCATGGATATCCGTATGCCCCTGCTCGACGGCCTCGCCGCCACCCGCGCCATCGCCGCCGACCCCGCCCTGGCCGAGGTGCGGGTGGTCGTCCTCACCACGTTCGAGCTCGACGAATACGTCTTCGAGGCCATGCGTTCCGGCGCAACGGGTTTCCTCGTGAAACACACCGAACCCGCGGACCTGGTGAAAGCCGTCCGTGTGGTCGCGGCCGGTGACGCCCTGCTCTCCCCCGGCGTCACCAGGCGTCTGGTCGCCGAATTCGCCACGCACGCCAAACCCGCTCCGGTAGCCGAACTCTCGGGCCTCACCGACCGTGAGCGCGAGGTGATGACCCTCGTCGCCGAGGGCCTCACCAATGCCGAAATAGCCGAGCGGCTCTATATGAGTCCCGCCACGGCCCGCACCCACGTGAGCCGAATCCTGGTGAAACTCAACGCCCGCGACCGCACTCAACTGGTGGTCATGGCCTACGAATCCGGTCTGGTCCGCCCCGGCTGGCAGTGACCTGTCGGCCCGCCCGGCTACATTGACGGTCGAAGGTCATGGTGCCGAAGAGGGGGCGTCCACATGGGCATGTATCTCAGTTTCACCCGGGTCTCCCCGGAAGAACTGCAAGAGGTACTGGGTTTGCAGCGAGACCCACAGCAGCAGAACGACTTTCTGATGAGTCTGGACCGCGCCGGCGAACCCGGCGGTGACCTGGACAAGGCCTGGGACGGCCTGCGCTATCTCCTCGAAGCCGCCGGAACGGATATCGACCTGCTGTACGGCATCGACGACGACTACGCGGAGGGCACGCCGATCCCCTGGCCGCTCGTGCTGGTCTCGTCCACCGCCGCGAAGCTACGCGCCATCTCGTTCGAACAGCTCGCCGCACACTACGATCCGGACCGCATGGAGGAGGCAGACGTCTACCCCGGTATCTGGACCGACACCGATTTCGCCTTCGATTACGTGCGTGAGGCGTACGAAAGCCTGGTGGAGTTCTTCGAATTCGCCACCGCCAGGGGTTCGGGCGCGGTCAGCTACCTGGGCTGACGACGCCGGCTCAGTGGCCGGGGTTGGATTGTTCGCGTTCCTCGTCGGTGAAGCCGTCCACGAGGCGGGCGCCGGGCGCGGCGGCCTGAAGGCGGGCGGTGTAGGCGGAGGCGGCGCGGAAGACGCCGGAAACGCCTTTGGCGCCTGCGGAATAGGTGATGGAACTGCCCGGGGCGACGCCCATGCCGGTGCCGATCGCCACGGCGTCCATATTGGCGCCGAGGAACAGGAAGTTCCAGTTGTAGACGTCCTGCTGCTGGGTGATCAGGGATTTCACCGCCGCGTGCGACCACTCCCTGCTGGAGTTCTCGTGACCGTCGGTGAGGACCACGACGACCACCGTGCCGGGGCGGGCGTCGTCGGGGCGGGCGGCCAGTTCCGCGCCCACGTCGGTGACCAGGCGGCCCACCGCATCGTAGAGGGCGGTCATGCCACGCGGCAGCAGCTCGAGCGGGGGGACCTGATCGAGGGGGCGGTTGGCGTAGCGGAGGTCGTATTCGGTGTCGAACTGGGCGAGGGTCACCTCGATACGTTTCGGGACCTGACGCTGCTGGTCCATGTAGGCGGCGAAACCGCCCTCGGTGTCCGACTTGATGTGCTGCATCGAGCCGGAGCGGTCCACCAGGACCGCTATGAGTGTGAGATCTGGATTTGTCACTGCGCGAACCCCCGAGCGGTAGTCATGAGCACTTCCGACGCTACGCTCCGGCGCTTATGACGGACCGGGAGAAAACCTTGCAATCCAGGCGGCTCCCCGCGGACATACGTATACAGGCGTAGCCGGATCAGAGACTCGAAGCCGATTCGGCGACAATCCGGGCGGCGGATGCTCGAAGCATGAGCATGAACTTCGGAATCGTCCTCACGCCCCGCTCCGGCTCCGACTGGGTGCGCGACGTCCAGCGGGCCGAAGAGCAGGGGTACCGAACCGTACTGCTGCCCGACACCCTGCACACGACCTCACCCTTCCCCGCACTCGCGGCGGCCGCCGCCGTCACCACAACACTGCGGCTGCGCCCCAATGTCATTGCCGCGCCGCTGCGGCACCCCGCCGCCACCGCACGCGAAACGGCGGCGCTGCAGCTGCTTTCGGATGGGCGGTTCGAACTCGGCATCGGCACCGGGCGGCCCGACGCGCAGCGGGAGGCCGAGGCGCTCGGCGAGCAGTGGGGCTCGGCCGGGCAGCGGCGACAGCGGATGGTGGACACCATCGTGGCCGTCCGCGCCGCCGCGAAACCGGTGCCGCCCATCGTGATCGCGGCTTCCGGCCCCCGGATGCTCGCCACCGCCGCCGAACTCGCCGATCGCGTCCACCTCGCCGTCCAGCCGGTCGCCACCGAGAACGAGCTCGCCGAGATCGTCGCCACCGTGCGCGCCCACACCGACCGGCCCGTCGGGTTCAGCCTGCAGCTCGTCGCCGTCGGTGACCAATTGCCGGTCTACATGAGCAAGTTCATGGGCGTCACCCTCGACGGACTGCGCGAGGCGAACGCGGCGGCCATCCTGCCCGGCGACCCCGGCGCGGCGGCCGAACTCCTCGAGCACCGCCGCGAGAAGTACGGCATCGACGAGTTGCTCGTGCCGGGCGACCTGGCCGCGGCCTTCGCTCCCGTACTGGCCCGGTTCCGCTGAAATCAGGGTGCGTCTCCGGTTGCTCCCCGATGCCTCGGACGGCACCGCTGCGGCAGGGTCGAGTGTGGACACGCACGCTCACGGAACGGAGAACGGACATGCTGGTGCCCGGGTTGACGATCACGATGATCGGCCTGGCGGTCGGAGTCGTCACCGGGGTGATCCTGCAACACGGGCCCGCGCCACGGTCGGTGCTCGGCGGCGTGATCGGCGCGTGGGCCGGATTCGCCGCCGGGGCGCTCATCGCCTGGCTCGCCGATCCGGTGCTGCCCGGCGGCTACTACGGCCTCCTGTTCGGGCACGCCTTCGCGGTGCTGGGGGCGCTGGGATTCGTCATGAAACCCGTTCGGTCGCTGAGCGACTCCCGCCACTGACAATCCCGGTCAGCGGCAGCACCGGCCGTTTCCGGCAATCGATCCGCTGACGGTCGGTATTCTTCTGCGCACCAACGATTTTCGCGGGAGCACGCCATGGCGAAGCCCGAACGGTCCCCCGTCGCCCTGGGCGCGGACGCGCCCGTCTTCGAGATCATGCGCACCATGCGCGCGATGCGACGACTCCGGCCCGATCCCGTGCCCGAGGATGTGCTCACCCAGCTCATCGAAGCCGCCACCTGGGCGCCCAGCGGCGGGAACGCGCAGAGCTTCCGCTTCGTGGTTGTCACCGACCGGGCGCGAATCTCGAAAGTGGCGGAGCTGTGGCGCGAGATCAGCACCTTCTACATCGAGGCCTTCGGGGGGATCCGGCCGCCCGGCACGACGGCGGAGATGCAGGAGCGGCTCGGGGCCGCACTGCTCTATCAGCGCGATCACTTCCATGAGACGCCCGCACTCATCGTCGCCTGCTACGACCCGTCCGAACACGCGGCCGCCTTCCGCGAACAGGCCCGCCACATCATGGCCACCCTGCTGCGGCTGGGCCCGCGCCGCGCGCTGACCGTCCTGCGCAATATGCCGAACGCGACCCGGCTCGGCGGGGCGGCCAGCACCTATCCGGCCGTACAGAACCTGCTGCTGGCCGCACGCACCCTGGGGCTCGGCGCGACCATCACCACCTGGCACCTCATGCTCGAATCGGAATTCAAAGCGGCCCTGGACATTCCGAAGGCAGTGCAAACCTACGCGATCATTCCGGTGGGCTGGCCTCGCGGGAAGCTCGGACCCACCTCGCGGCGGCCCGCCGCCGAGGTGATCCACCGCGACCACTGGTGAACCCGGGTCACCGGTAAACCTCAGCCAGCGAGCATCAGCCGGTGGCTGAGCATCAGCCCGCCAGGCCCAGCCGAATAGCCTGCTCCACAGGCGAATACGCGCCATCCGGGCGATCCAGGACGGCCGGCTCCGGCACCTGCAGCGGCGGCTGCGCCAGGAAGCGCGGATTGCGGCCGTGATGCGCCTGACCCGCGTGCACCAGGAAGGGATGGCAGAGGTAGACGGTGCCGGCCGCACCGGTGGCGTAGACCTCGGGCAGATCCGCCGTCGCGTCGTACGCCTCGATCATGAGTGCGGAAGCGACCGCCGCACCGCGGTCGCCCAACGGCTGCAAGGACTTCGCTACGCGCAGATGGGAACCCACCCGGATGCGGGTCGGGGCATCGCCTTCGGCCACATCCGAGAACAGGAAAAGCATCAGCAGGCCTCGGCCCCTGGAATACAGATTGACCCGCCACCGCAGGTAGTCGAACGGCTCGGCATCGGGATCGTCGCTGGGGAAGCTGGCGTCGACATGCCAACCGTCGTCGCCGGGCGCGGCATCGCTGGGGAAGCGGATCACGAAACCGCCGAGACTGTTCCGCGGGAACCAGCGGCCCTTACCCACCAGCTGATCGAAAGCCGCACGCAGCACGGGCGTATTCGCGGCCCGCACGAACGGGGGCATGGCGAAATCGGGGAAACGGTGGACCGGCTGGGTCCACGTGGCCGGATCGTCCGGATCGCATCCGGTTGCCTTCCACAGGATTTCGAGTCCGGCCGCGGCCATGTCGGCGGGAAAGGCGTTCTCCAGCTTCACGAATCCGCCGGTAATGAAATCCGCTATCTGACTGTCGGTGAGCATATGGCCCCTTTCGTCGGATGACTCGTTCGAGCATCCGCGCGGACCCGGACCGGGCGCCATTCATTTTCGGTCCGATATTGTCGCGCGAACAGCCGGAAGCCCCGCCCACCTCGGCAGGTGAGCGGGGCTTCCGTTGTCTCGCGGACCGTTCCGGATTACTCGCCGGAGGCGGCGGCCGGGGCGTCACCGACCGCGGCGACGACCGGCTTGTCCTCGACCGGGTTCTCCTTCTTGGTCAGCTTGGCCTTGGGCGTGAAGGTGAACTTCGCCGCCTCGCCCTGGCCTTCGCCGTCCCAGTTCTCGACATCCACCACGACGACCTGACCGGCGCCGAGCTCGCCGAAGAGGATCTTCTCCGACAGCTGGTCCTCGATCTCGCGCTGGATGGTGCGACGCAGCGGGCGCGCGCCGAGCACCGGATCGAAGCCACGCTTGGCCAGCAGGCTCTTCGCCTGCGGAGCCAGCTCGATCTCCATGTCCTTGTTCTTCAGCTGCTTGGCGACGCGGCCGATCATCAGGTCCACCATCTGGATGATCTGATCCTGGGTGAGCTGGTGGAAGACGATCACGTCGTCGATGCGGTTGAGGAACTCGGGGCGGAAGTGCTTCTTCAGCTCGTCGTTGACCTTGAGCTTCATCCGCTCGTAGTTCGAGCCCTCGTTGTTCGACTGGGTGAAGCCCAGGCCGACCGCCTTCGAGATGTCCTGCGTGCCGAGGTTCGAGGTGAAGATCAGCACCGTGTTCTTGAAGTCGACCGTGCGGCCCTGGCCGTCGGTGAGGCGACCGTCCTCGAGGACCTGCAACAGGGTGTTGTAGATCTCCTGGTGGGCCTTCTCGATCTCGTCGAACAGCACCACCGAGAACGGCTTGCGGCGCACCTTCTCGGTGAGCTGGCCGCCCTCCTCGTAGCCGACGTAGCCCGGAGGGGCACCGAACAGCCGCGAGGCGGTGAAGCGGTCGTGGAACTCGCCCATATCGATCTGGATGAGCGCGTCGTCGTCGCCGAACAGGAAGTTGGCCAGCGCCTTCGACAGCTCGGTCTTACCGACACCGGACGGACCGGCGAAGATGAACGAGCCCGAGGGACGCTTCGGATCCTTCAGACCGGCACGCGTGCGGCGGATGGCCTTGGAGACGGCCTTGACCGCGTCCTCCTGGCCGATGATCCGCTTGTGCAGCTCCTCCTCCATGCGGAGCAGACGGGTGGTCTCCTCCTCGGTGAGCTTGAACACCGGGATACCGGTCCAGTTGGCCAGCACCTCTGCGATCTGCTCGTCGTCGACCTCGGCCACGACGTCCAGATCACCGGAGCGCCACTGCTTTTCGCGTTCCTGACGCTTCGCGACGAGCTGCTTCTCCTTGTCGCGCAGGCGCGCGGCCTTCTCGAAGTCCTGCGCGTCGATGGCGCTTTCCTTCTCGCGGCGGGCGTCGGCGATCTTGTCGTCGAACTCGCGCAGGTCCGGCGGCGCGGTCATGCGGCGGATGCGCATGCGGGCGCCGGCCTCGTCGATCAGGTCGATGGCCTTGTCCGGCAGGAAGCGGTCGTTGATGTAGCGGTCGGCCAGGGTGGCCGCCGCGACCAGCGCGGCGTCGGTGATCGAGACGCGGTGATGCGCCTCGTACCGGTCGCGCAGACCCTTCAGGATGTTGATGGTGTGCTCGACCGTGGGCTCGCCGACCTGCACCGGCTGGAAACGACGCTCCAGCGCGGCGTCCTTCTCGATGTACTTGCGGTACTCGTCGAGGGTGGTGGCGCCGATGGTCTGCAGCTCACCGCGCGCCAGCTTGGGCTTCAGGATGGAGGCCGCGTCGATCGCGCCCTCGGCCGCGCCCGCACCCACCAGGGTGTGCAGCTCGTCGATGAACAGGATGATGTCGCCGCGGGTGTTGATCTCCTTGAGCACCTTCTTCAGGCGCTCCTCGAAATCACCGCGGTAGCGGCTGCCCGCGACCAGGGAACCCAGGTCGAGGGTGTAGAGCTGCTTGTCCTTGAGCGTCTCCGGCACCTCGCCGTTGACGATGGCCTGAGCGAGACCCTCCACGACGGCGGTCTTACCGACGCCGGGCTCACCGATCAGGACCGGGTTGTTCTTGGTGCGGCGGCTCAGCACCTGCATCACGCGCTCGATTTCCTTCGAGCGGCCGATGACCGGGTCGAGCTTGCCCTCGAGGGCGGCCTGGGTCAGGTTGCGGCCGAACTGGTCCAGCACCAGCGAGGTGGACGGGGTGCCCGTCTCGCCACGGGTGCCGGATTCGACCGGCTCCTTGCCCTGGTATCCGGACAGCAGCTGGATGACCTGCTGGCGCACGCGGTTCAGATCCGCGCCCAGCTTGACCAGCACCTGCGCCGCGACGCCCTCACCCTCGCGGATCAGGCCGAGCAGAATGTGCTCGGTGCCGATGTAGTTGTGGCCGAGCTGCAGCGCCTCGCGCAGCGACAGCTCCAGCACCTTCTTGGCCCGCGGCGTGAAGGGGATGTGACCGGACGGAGCCTGCTGGCCCTGACCGATGATCTCCTCTACCTGCGAACGCACACCCTCCAGCGAAATCCCCAGAGACTCCAGCGACTTCGCGGCGACACCCTCACCCTCGTGGATGAGGCCAAGCAGGATGTGCTCGGTGCCGATGTAGTTGTGGTTGAGCATCCGGGCTTCTTCTTGGGCCAGGACAACGACCCGCCGTGCACGGTCGGTGAACCTCTCGAACATCGCTCCCTCACTTCCTGCTCCGCTATCAACGGCATCCGGCGCTTCAGTGCCTATGACTGACGCCAGCCTGCCATGAAGCCCTGGGGTTGCATCCCCCGCCTCCACTCTAGTTGGCAGGGGTCACGCACGTCGTCCGTCCACCCTATTGCGAACAGGCGACAACATGACTCATTCATCCATAACGGGCCTGTAGCCGGGATCGTTTCCCACCCGGCTACGCCCACAGCGAACAGGAGATGTTCTACCCGGTGAAGGGCGGGATGAACTCGCAGGGGACCGGTCGCGGGTGCGCCGGGTCGAGGGCGTTGAGCGCGTAGGCGGCCGCGCGCGGGCTGCCGGCAATGGCCAGATGCTCGGAGAAGTCGGACGGGCAACCGTCCTGCACCACGATGTTCACCGCGTTGGGCGCCTCGACCAGACCGCTGGTGTACGGGTAGGCGATCTCGTCGTAGACGGTGGCGATATTGGTGTAGGCCACGTTCGGGGCATAGACGCCGTCGCCGTTGAGCGCCGCGAGGAAGGTGGAGCCGCCGATGATCTGCGAGCAGCCGAAGCAGATGCCGCCGGAGACGCCGGCGTCCAGGGTGTCGGCGTCGACGCCCAGGCGCTGCCCGATGGTGCGCCACAGGTTCATCTGTTCGCCGTACGCGCCGAGCCAGGGTCCGGCGATGGAGACGAATTTCTCCACCAGGTCGGCGCCGCCGAGGCGCTTGACGAAGTAGTTGCCGACCAGGCTGCCCTGGGAGTGGCCGATGAAATCCACCTTGGCCGCGCCGGTGGCCGCGAGCACGCGGTCCACGAAAACCGCCACCTCCTGGGCACTTTCGGGCACCGGGCGCATACCGCCCATCGCTTTCAGCGGCCACGGCACGTCCAGCGCGCCGTAGTTGAGGGCGTAGACGCAGTAGCCCTCGTTGGCCAGCAGCGGGACGTACGCGCCCCAATTGGTCTGTGCGCCACCGGCGGTGCCGTGCAGCAGGACCACGGGATTCGGGTGCGCGGCGGAGGGGCGGCAGGACCAGTCGTTGGATCCGGGCAGGGAGCCGCCGGGGTCGGCGAGCTCGTACGGGATGCCCGCGAAGAAGTTGTAGTCGACCGGATACTCGGCGCGGGCGGTGCCGCCCAACGCCGTGCACAGGACGGCGAGAACCGTCGTGAGCAGTAGGAACCCGGGCGCGCGGCGCTGCGGCGCACGTGGCATGACCCCTCCAAAAATAGAACGCGTTCCGGCAATGTAGCCGGAACGCGTTCCAGGTAGAGGGTGTACCGGTGGGTAACTATTACAACGTGTTACTGAAATTCTGCTGCGTGCCGTAGGTCGCCTGCGGGGCCGCCGACTTCTCCTCGCCGCGCTGCATGCCCGCCACGAACAGCGCACCGCACAGCACCAGGAAGGCGGCCGTGTGCAGCACCGCGCGCAGGATGTTCCACTTCACCCAGTCGGCCTCGAACTGGGCGCGCACAGCCGCCAGATCGGCGATCCCGCTCACGTCACCGGCCGCCTCCAACTGGTTGTTGAGCGGGACGTTCAGACCCGAGGTGACGCCGAAGGCGATCACATTGATCACCAGGGCCACGATGATCCAGATCAGCGTGGCGCGGACGTCCTTGCCCAGATGCAGAGCCGCGGCCAGCACGCTGAAACCGACCGTGCCCAGGAACCCGATCATGAACACCGGGTTGATGATCACCACGTTGATCTTCTGCATCACGTCGATCAGCACGCGGTCGTCGGTGCGGTTCAGCGCGGGCATGACCGAGTTGGCGTAGCCGTAGAACAACCCCGCGATCAGACCCGTGGACAGGGTCGCCGCCACCAGAGCGGCAATGCGAAGCGCGAACATATCGATCTCCTTGACTGGCTTTGTCGCCCGAATCCCGTGGCGATCAACTGAATACAGTCAACCGCCCGGGGCCGGGAGTCTCCATCGCTGAAACGCTTACGCACATCAGCGAGCGTCCACGAGCCCCGGAGATTCGGGGCTTGCGCGATGAAAGACTCGGATCAGAGATCGCGTTCGGAGATGACGCCGGACTGCAGGGCCAGATTGGCCAGGCGGACCCGCTTCTGGTTCTGCGGCAGATCCTCGACGCCGAACTTGGCGAACAGGGCACGCAGATGGGTCTTGATGGCGTCCACGCTCAGGAAGAGTTCGGCCGCGATCTGCTGATTCGAAGCGGGCGAGGCGAAGCCGTCGTTGCCGCGCAGCGGGCGGCACAGGGCGATCAGCACCGAGCGCTGGGTTTCGGTGAGCGAGCGCAGTGTGGGCAGGCCGCCCGTGGAGGTCTGCGTGATATCGCCTGGGACATTGGAGAAGTCGTGGAAGGTGACCCGCGAGGTGCCCATGCGGATCACGTCGCCGGGCTGCAGGCGGTGACGGCCGACCAGCCTGTCACCGTTCACGAAGGTGCCGTTGCGCGAGAGCCCGTCGTCGACGATGGTCCAGTGTGCGCCCAGATATTCGGCCGTCGCGTGCAGCCGCGAGACCTCGACATCCCAGAACAGCGACAGGTCGGCCTGCGGCGAACGGCCGATGGTGATGCGGGGCTGATCGGAGGTCAGCATCAGCTCGTGCTGACGCCCCTCATGGTCTTTGACTCGCAAGAACGAAGTGTTGAATGCGGTCACTGCGCCGATACCTCTTCCCTAGACCCAGCCAGTGACATCGTTCGCACACTTTAATGGTGCCTGGCGCTTCGGGCACGAGCAAGATCGCACCTTACAGATGGGCATGCACTACCCATGACAGTTATACGCAAAGCGTATGAATAAACCACTGCCGCCCGGGCACGCACGAAACACCCGAGCGGCAGTCGCAAAGAGCACTAGTTCTTCGCCGCAGCCTTGTTGTAAGCCTCGGTGATGTCCGCCGAGATACGTCCACGAGCCGAAACCTTGTGGCCATTACGGCGAGCCCATTCGCGAATCGCCGCGCTTTGTTCACGATCGATCGAGACCCGGCTCTTGGGCCCGGCAGCCCCGGCCGGAGCGGCCTTGACACGCCGGCGACCGCTGACCCGGCGCGCGTTGGAAACCCAGGGCTCGAGCCCTTCCCGCAGCCTGGCCGCATTGTCCGTCGACAAGTCGATCTCGTACGAGACGCCATCGATAGCGAACTCGATGGTCTCGTCCGCGATGGACTCACCGTCGACATCGTCGATCAAGCTAACGGTGACCTTCTTTGCCATGAGATGAACGTCCTCTCGAAATCGTGCGACCCGCATAGTCAGGCCGATTACCCGACGCCAGAATACCGCGAATTCCGATAGTCCCAGAACGGGGATCGGCAATGCAATCCAGCGAACTCAACGAGCCGTTGGACGCACAATTGGAAAGAGTATCGTTTCCCGGATTCCCAAGCCAGTCAGGGCCATCAGCAAACGATCCATACCCATACCGGTTCCGGTCGTAGGCGGCATACCGTGCTCCATCGCGGCGAGGAAGTCCTCGTCCAGGCGCATGGCCTCGTCATCACCGGCCGCGGCCAAACGCGCCTGATCCACGAAGCGTTCCCGCTGGATCACCGGATCCACGAGTTCCGAATAGCCCGTGGCGAGTTCGAAGCCGCGCACGTAGAGGTCCCACTTCTCGGTAACCCCGGGCTTGCTCCGATGCTGGCGCGTGAGCGGCGACGTCTCCACCGGGAAGTCGCGGACGAAAGTCGGTGCGTACAGCTTGTCGCCGTACACATGCTCCCAAAGTTCCTCTACGAGTTTGCCGTGACCGTAGCCCTTGTCCTGCGGAATTTCCAGACCCACGCGATCAGCGAGCGCCAGCAATTCCTGGACGGTCGTTTCCGGAGTGACCTCCACACCGATCGACTCCGACAGCGAGGGGTACATCTCGACGGTCGCCCACTCGCCCGACAGATCGTATTCGGTGCCGTCGGCGAGCGTCACCACCTGAGTACCGAACACCTCCTGCGCGACTTCCTGGATCAATTCCCGAGTCATCTTCGCGGAATCATCGTAGGTGCCGTACGCCTCGTAGGTTTCCAGCATTGCGAACTCCGGCGAATGCGTGGAGTCCGAACCCTCGTTACGGAAGTTCCGGTTGATCTCGAAGACCTTCTCGATACCGCCGACCACCGCGCGCTTGAGGAACAGCTCCGGCGCGATGCGCAGGAACAACTCCATGTCGAGGGCGTTGGAGTGCGTCACGAACGGACGGGCCGCGGCGCCACCGTGCAGGGTCTGCAGCATCGGCGTCTCGATCTCCAGGAAGTCCCTGCGCTCCAAGGCATTTCGCAGCGCGCGCATGACCTTAACGCGGGTGCGCGCCATGGTGCGGGCGTCCTCGTTCACCACCAGGTCGACATAGCGCTGGCGGACGCGCGACTCCTCGCTCATCTCCTTGTGCGCCACCGGCAGCGGACGCAGCGACTTGGCCGCCATGTCCCAGGAATCGGCCATGACGCTCAATTCGCCGGTGCGGGAGGAGATCACCTCACCGTGCACGAAAACGAAGTCACCGAGGTCCACATCGGCCTTCCAGGCCGCCAGGGAATCCGCGCCGACACCGTTCAGGCTGATCATCGCCTGCAACTTGGTGCCGTCGCCCTCCTGCAGCGTGGCGAAGCAGAGCTTGCCGGTATTGCGCATGAAAATGACGCGACCGGCGACACCGGCCTGTACGCCCGTCTCGGTACCCGGCTCCAGATCGGGGTACTGGGCGCGAATTTCGGCCAGGGTATGGGTTCGCGGCACCACCACCGGATAGGCCTCACGGCCCTCCGCCAGCAACCGCTCCCGCTTCTCCCGGCGAATCCGCATCTGCTCCGGGACATCCTGCTCGACGGGCGCGGCCGCGCGCGTTTGCCCTGCAGATGCCTTGTTGCCACCGGTAGAAGAGGGGGTTGGGGTGCTCACGGGGTTCTAGCCTACTGGGCGGCGGAAACCTATTTTTCCGCCGCCCGGGGAAACGAACCTACACCCAGGCGAGGGTGGCGACTTCCCGCTCGAAGTGCGGAGCCGTCGCGGCGACAGTCAACAAACCGGCCGCTTTCAACGCGTGGTAACCGCCGATCAGATCGGTGGCGCGATGCAGTCCCAACTGCTGCAGCGAGGCGGCCGCAAGACTCGAGGTGTAACCCTCGGAGCACACGATGATCCATTCCACATCATGGTCCGAGGCCAGCGCCAAACGCGCCGAACTGGTCGGATCCAACCGCCATTCCAGGACATTTCGCTCGATCACGAGCGCGCCCGGAATGGTGCCTTCGCGCTGGCGCTGCGCCTGCGGGCGAATATCCACCAGAATCGCGCCCTGGGCGATGGCCTGCGGCAATTCCACCGGCAGCAGGCGGCGCAGCGCCGAACGCGCCTGGGTGAGCATGCCGTCGATCGTCATGTGGGTCATTCGAGTTCGCCTTCGGGCTGATCGGTCAGGACGGAACGGGTGCGCCGCAGCGTGCCGTGGCCGGTGACCTCGTAATAGGACATGGCGGTGAGCGGCGGGGAATACGCGTGCACGCTGAGGGTGGGGTCGAGCGGGCCGACGAGGCCGGCCTCCTCGGCGGGGGCGCGCACCACGTCGTGCACCCAGCCGAGCGGGAAAGAAGCCTGATCACCGGCGGCGAGGGTGCGCCGCCGCAATTCGGTGCCGTTCCAGCGGAATTCGTTGAGCGCGCCGGAGAGAACGGTCAGCGCGCCCAGCGAACCGGCGTGGTCGTGCAGTTCGGTGGATTTCTCCGGCACCCAGGAGATGAGCCACAGATCCACCTCTTCGTCGGCGATGAGCCGTGCGGCCCAGCGCTTTTCGGTGGGCCACAGCCCGTCCGGCGGGAGCAGGTGATCGTAGCGGCCGGCCAGTACGTCCTCGGCGCCCTCATCGGTGAGACGCAGCAGGTCGGCGGGGCGCAGCCGGGTCGGGAGAGCCGAGGCGGTGGCCCGCTCGGTCACCTCGGGCAGCAGCCGGGAGGCACCGCGGGCATGGGCCGCATCATCGACAGAAAGGGAAAGTAAAGAGGAACGCATGAGCGAAACTCCAGGAATTGTGTAAATGGTCGGGGGCTATACGAAGCCTCGACGACCGTCGAGGCGAATCAGCCTCGACAACACTCCTGGGTGCTCATGCGGAAATACACGAGCGCGAGTTTAACAGTGGTTCGCCACGGAGCAACAGAGGCCCCCGGCGACGACTGGATCACAAACCTGACGGTCTCGCCCACCCGTCGCCCACCGCCACCCTTCAACCGAGACCCTCCGGGCCGCCCACCCCTATCAACGAGTGCGGCGCAACTGGTTGCGCTCATAGACCAGACGCAGGCCATCCAAGGTCAGATGCGGTTCGTGATGGTCGATGGTCTCCGACTCCGGCACGATCAGCGGCGCACTCGCACCCGTGGCCACGATGGACACATCTTCACCGGAGAACGCGTCGAACTCGTCGCGGATCCGGTCGATGAGACCGTCCACCAGCCCCGCGAACCCGAAGATCGCGCCCGACTGCATGCACTCCGCGCTGTTCTTGCCGATCACCGAACGCGGGCGGGCGAGCTCGGCGCGGCGCAGGGCCGTGCGCTCCACCAGCGCCTCCATCGAGATCTCCACCCCGGGCGCGATGATGCCGCCCAGGAACTCGCCCTTGGCCGACACCAGATCCACGCAGATGGCGCTGCCGAAATCCACCACGATCGACGGATTCTTGAAACGGTGATATGCCGCAAGGCAATTCACGATGCGGTCCGCGCCGACCTCCTTCGGATTGTCGACCAGCAGCGGAATGCCGGTGCGCACACCGGGTTCCACCACCACATGCGAGACGTGACCCCAGTAGCGGGACAGCATCTCGCGCAGTTCACGCAGCACCGGCGGCACCGTGGACAGCGCCGCCACACCCGTCACCTGCTCGGCGTCCGCGCCGATGAGACCGCGCACCTGCATGGCGAACTCATCCGCCGTCATCAGCGGATTCGTGTGCATTCGCCACTGTTTCGCCAGTTTGGCGTGATCGCCGGAACCGGTGAACAGGCCCAGTTCGATACTGGTGTTGCGAACGTCGATGGTCAGCAGCATTGCCGCACCACCCTCCGATCGAGGCGAAGGATCTAGGCGAAGGACAGCGAGCGCGGGGAGGTCAGACCGGAACCCTCGGGGGCGTGCGCGGGGTCCGAACCCAGCTCCACCTGCCGGTTGCGTTCGTCGACGAACACCACGCGCGGGCTGTACTCCTTCAGCTCCGCCTCGTCCATCATGCCGTAGGCGATGAGAATGACCAGATCACCGGGATGCACGAGATGCGCTGCGGCGCCGTTGATTCCGATGACGCCGGAACCGCGCTCGCCCGCGATCACATAGGTTTCCAGGCGGGCGCCGTTGTCGATGTCGACGATGCAGACCTGCTCGCCCTCGAGCAGATCGGCGGCGTCCAGCAGATCCTGATCGACCGTCACCGAGCCCACATAGTGCAGGTCGGCGTGAGTCACCGTGGCGCGGTGGATCTTCGACTTCATCATGGTGCGCAACATCGTCGTCGCCTCCTTAAACAGATGCCTGGGCGGGCTGGTCGGGGGTGGTCGGGTGGCCGTCCATCGGGACTCCGATGACGACGGGCATGTTGTCGATGAGGCGGGTCGTGCCCACGCGGGCGGCGACCAGCAGGCGGGCATTGCCGCTCGCCTCCACCTCACCGAGATCGGAGCGGCGCAGGGCCACATAGTCGAGTTCGATGGCGGGCGCGGTCCGCAGCACCTCGTGCGCGGCGTTCAGCACCGCGTCCGGGCCGAGCCCGGCGACATGGCGGCCCGCGACGAGCGCCGCCGACAGGGTGGCGGCCAGCTCGCGCTGCTCCGCGTCCAGGAAGCGGTTGCGCGAGGACAGGGCCAGGCCGTCCGGCTCGCGGACGGTGGCGACCGGGACGATCCTCAGATCGAAGTTCAGGTCGCGGACCATCTGCCGGATGAGGGTCAGCTGCTGGTAGTCCTTCTCGCCGAAGAACGCCTCGTGCGGGCGGCAGATCTGGAACAGCTTCGCCACCACGGTGAGCACGCCCGCGAAATGGCCGGGGCGGACCGCGCCTTCGAGTTCGTCGCCGAGCGGGCCGGGCTGCACGGTGGTGCGGGGGCCGTCCGGGTACATGTCGTTGGCGCTCGGCGCGAAGACCAGCTCCACGCCCTCGGCGCGCAGCAGTTCCACATCGGCGTCGAGGGTGCGGGGGTACTTGTCCAGATCCTCGTTCGCGCCGAACTGCAGCGGGTTCACGAAGATCGAGACCACGATGACCTGATTGTGGCGCTTGGCCTCCCGCACCAGCTGCAGATGGCCCTCGTGCAGGGCGCCCATGGTGGGCACCAGCGCGACCTTGCGGCCGACCGCGCGCAGGGCGTCCACGACCTTGGTGACCACGGCCGGATCGTGCAGCACCGTCAACTCACCGCGCTTGTAGGTGCCACGAAGCTTCGGGTCCATCAGTGTCCTTTCTCGGGCTGATCGGGGTCCTCCGTGGTTACGCTCCGCTGCCGCCTCCGGACCTGACCGCTCACCCCGGGTCCTTCCAGGAGGTGGATCAGATCAGGATTGGTGCGAGCCCGCTCGGCGCTGCGCAGGGAGAGCGCGCGGTATCCGGCGGCCAGTTTCGGATCGAGGGATTCGAGCGAATTCAGATGCGCGGCAACGGCGGCCACATCGCCGCGCGCCACCGGACCGGTCAGCGCGGCCGGGCCGCGGCGCAGGGCATTGTCGAGGGCGGCCGAGGCGAGCGGGGCCAGCATGCGTTCGGCCAGGCCGTTGGGCTGATCGTCCACCACCTGCTGACCCATCAGACCCGGGCCGGCGAGGGCGGCGCGCAGGGCTTCCACCGCGTCCACGATCAGCGTGACCAGGTGATTGCTGCCGTGCGCGAGGGCCGCGTGGTAGAGGGTGCGATGCTCCTCGGTCACCTTCACCGGTTCGCCGCCCATCTCGATCACCAGCGATTGCGCGATGGCGTAACCGATCTCGTCGGCGGCGGTGATGCCGAAGCAGGCGTTCGCCAGGCGGGCCACATCCTCGTCGTGGCCGGTGAACGTCATGGCCGGATGGATCGCCAGCGGCAGCACGCCGAGTTCGGTGAGCGGCGCGAGAACGCCGACGCCGTTCGCGCCCGAGGTGTGCGCCACGATCGTGCCCGGACGCACCGCGCCCGAGGAGGCCAGACCCGAGATCAGCCCGGCCAGTTCGCTGTCCGGCACCGCGAGGATCAGCAGCTCGCTGCGCGCGGCCACCTCTTCGGCGGGCAGGATTCGCGAATCGGGAAGCCGGGTCTCGGCACGGCGCACCGACGCGTCCGAAATCGCGGAAACGCCGAATACGACATGCCCGGCACGTTCGAGTGCCACACCCAGAGCGGATCCGACGCGTCCCGCCGAGACGATTCCCACCGTCAGTCGTGCAGGCGCAGGGTCGGTTCCGCAGACATCCTTGTCCGAGGTCACCCTTGTCCTCTCGAAAGTCGTTCCAGTCCCGCGTGGCGGGTACCGGACGTTACCGCCCGAGAATATCCGGCCCGATTCGCCTGGGCCACGCTCTGTGGGATGAACCACTCGCGGCGTGCACCGCACCGCACGCCGAGACGACGCGAGTTCGAGCTCCCCGCTCAGCTCAGTTGCCGGACTCCGAGCGGAGGTTGGCCATGATCTCGGCCACCGAGAGGCGGGGCGCCGAGGCGTCGGTGTCCTCGTCGGCGCGGCGGCGCCGGCGGGCGCTGGCGGTGCCCATGGGGGTGGACGTGCCCGGCACTGGGCTCGGGGTCGCCTCGGGGTGGGGCTTGCCGTTGCCGTTCGCGCTGTTGCCGTT
This sequence comes from Nocardia acididurans, assembly GCF_016741815.1. Classification (GTDB taxonomy): domain Bacteria; phylum Actinomycetota; class Actinomycetes; order Mycobacteriales; family Mycobacteriaceae; genus Nocardia; species Nocardia acididurans. The sequence goes on along the minus strand of NZ_JAERRJ010000009.1, from coordinate 66,853 downwards.
GGCGGCGGGGGTGCGGGGGACCTCGGGTTCGGTGGGGGTGTTGCCGGCGGGGATCTCCGATTCGAACCAGGGGACCTCGGTGAGGGGTTCCTGGGTGGCGGCCGGCTCGGGGTCGGCGCGATATTCGTGGCGGACTTCGACGCGTTCGGTCTTCTCGACGATCTCCGTCACGACGATGGCGGTTTCGGCGGTGACCGGGTCGTCATAGGGGGTGGCGAAGACGGGGGGCTCGGGGTGGCCGTCATCGAAGACGGGGGTCACCCGGCTGCGGACCTCGTCGTGGGACGGGGAAGCCCAGGGATCCCAGGGTTCGCCGGAGTCGGCGTCGGGCCAGTTACCGTTCGCCGCGCGGGCGGCGGCGGGGATGTCGCGGGCCGGAAGTTCTTGGACGCGAACGGCATCCGCGTGCAGGGCGGGGCGGTCGAACGGCAGGTCGCCGTCGAAGAGTCGCTGCAGGCTTTCGCGGAGGACGGTGAGTTCGGCGCGCAGGGCCGCCATTTCCTCGGCGTCGGCGCCGATTTCCTTGCGGACGCGCGCTTCCACGCCGAGTTCGTATTCGCGGCGGGCAGCAACCTCGCGTTCCAGCTGGAGTTGGTAGACCTTTTGCAGGTCGCCCACTTTCGCTTTGTCTATGGCCGACTCCCTGCGAAAACGGGTCGCGGCCAGGGCTCCGATAACGGCCGCCCACAGCGCCGCCACCAGCCCGACGCGCACCATTTGCACGTTGTCGCTGAAGACCAGAAAAATACTGGCTACCAGACCGAGAAGAAGCAGCACGCCGGTGAAGAACTTTCCCGCGTCCTCCCGCCGTCGACGGGAAGCACTGCTACGGGAGGGTGAAACCATGTCAGCCAGCGTAGCGTGATCTCCGGACTATGGCCTTCACCTTGGGAGTGATCACGGCGAATCCGTTAGCTAGGAAGTAGCTGCCTCATCGGGCGGATCAATCGGCGCCCGGCAGCAATATTCCAGCCACAATGCCGCCGCCACCAACGCCAGCCCCGCGATCAACCCCACCACCGCACCCGGCGTATCCGCGGCCGCCGCACTCAGATCCGAGCGCCGCGGCAGCAGCCACACCAGGAACCCCAGCCAGATACCGCCGACCAGCGACCCCACCTGCGCCGACGCCTTGGCCAGCGCCACCGCCCGCGCGGCCGTGATCGGATGCAACTGCCGGGAGCTGTCCCCGATCCCCCGGTTCTCCACGCGCGCGCGAATCACGAAGGCGAGCACCACCTCCAGCACCGCCACCGGCAGCAGCGACGCCCCGGAGAACACCGAGATCGGCGGGAAACTCGAATACGCCGCATTGGTGGCGACCCACGCCACGAACGCGGCCAGCAGCACGTTCAGGCACAGGTCCAGCACCCGGGTCGGCTTCACGACACCCAGCCCAGGGTGAACTCGGTGCGCCGCACGCCCGCCACCTCGGCGGCATCCAGCGCGGCCAGGAATTCGCCGATCGGGCGGCTCGCACCGGCCACCTCGAGGACCGCGTCCGGCTCCACCTCCAGCCACGGCACCAGCACGAACGCCCGGTTGTGCGCCTGCGGATGCGGCAGCGTCAGGGTCGGATCGGCACTGCGCACCGCCACCCGCCCGGTACCGCGCGCCTGCATCGCCTGCACCACGTCGACATCGAGAGTTCTTGCGCCCCAGCGAATTTCCCGCACCCGCTCGGCGGCCTGCTCCAGCTGCTGACCGAGTTTCAGCCAGTCGCTGGGCTCCAGGCCCGGATCGTCGGCGACGAGGACCGCGTTCAGGTAGTCCTGCTGCGGCACGCCACCCCACGGCGGCGTCGAATACACCGACGACACCGCCCGCAGGCGCGGACCCAGCGCCTGCACCACACTGCGCAGATGTGCGAGCCGATCGCCGAGATTGGATCCGATCGACAGGACTACCCGACTCACCTACTCCTCCGGTTCGCGACGACGGGACGTGACCACGCGGACATCTTCGAAGGTATGCGGAATCGGCGCGGAAGGCTTGTGCAGCACCACTTCCACGGCGTCGACCCGCAGGTCGGTCATGATCTCGTCGGCGATCTCGGACACCACGGTCTCGATCAGATTCCGCGGTTCCCCGGACACGATGCGCACGACCTCGTCGGCCAGCTCGCCGTAGTGGACGGTGTCGGCGATGTCATCGGATTTCGCGGCCGCGGCGAAGTTCGTCCACAGCGTCACGTCGACCACGAATTCCTGGCCGTCGCGTTTCTCGAAGTCGAAGACGCCGTGATGGCCGAAGATGCGCAGGCCGCGCAGTTCGATGCGGTCGGTGCTCATCGGCGGGCTCCCTGTCGATCGTCCGAGGACTTCTCGCGCCGGCGCGCGGCGGCCCGCAGGCTCGCATCGGCCACGGCGATGGCGTCCAGGGAGGCGCGCACATCGTGCACGCGGACACCCCAGGCGCCGTGCTCGGCGGCGAGCGCGGAGATGGTGGCCGTGGCGGTCTCGCGGCCGCCGGGCGGGCGCGGACCGTCGGCGTCGCTCAGCAGCGACCCCAGGAACCGCTTGCGCGAGGCCCCGATCAGGATGGGCAGCCCCGCGTTCCGCAGCGCGGAGTCGCCGTAGAACAGTCCGGCCAGCAGCTCCCAGTTGTGCTCGGCGTTCTTGGCGAAGCCGAGCCCGGGATCGAGGATCAGGTTGTCGTATTCGACACCGCCCGCCATGGCCAGCTCCACCTGCACGCGCAGCTCGGCCCACACCTCATCCACGACATCGTCGTAGTTTTCGGCCGCGCCCAGGTGCCGGAAGTCGGCGTCCGCGCGCCAGTGCATGAGAATCCACGGAACCCGTGCCGCGGCAACAACTTTCACCATATCGGCGTCGGCGCGGCCGCCGGACACGTCGTTGACCATGGTCACGCCCGCCGCCAGCGCCGCCTCGGCGACGCTCGCCCGCATGGTGTCCACACTGGTCGGCACGCCCGCCGCCGCGAGCTCCCGGATCACCGGAACCACCCGCGCCGCTTCGATTTCCGGGTCCACCCGCGCCGCACCGGGCCGCGTGGACTCACCGCCCACATCGACGATATCCGCGCCCATGGCGTACAGCTCCAACCCGTGCGCCACCGCCAGACTCGGATCCAGATACCGCCCCCCGTCGGAAAACGAGTCACTGGTGACGTTCACAACCCCCATCACCACGCAGGAGCGCCCCCCGCGCGGCTGCAGCAGGCGTGAAGTCACCGCTCCCCCCGACCCAGCCCCCGCAGGTTCGCGGCCCGCCCCGATTCTGGACTGACGGAGCGGGGGAGCGAAGCGGAGGAGCGGAGGAGGGAAGAATCGGGGTAACAGGGCCGCGAACCCGTCCGGAGCGAAGCGGAGGACAAATTGAACACAGTCACTTCCGGAGGATGAGGTCCAGGGCCTCGGCGCGCGAGGCGGCGTTCGTCTGCAGCAGGCCGCGCACCGCCGAGGTGGTGGTGCTCGCGCCGGGCTTGCGGATGCCGCGCATGGCCATGCATAGATGTTCGGCCTCGACGACGACGATGGCGCCGCGCGGGTCGAGCTTCTTCATGACGGCGTCGGCGATCTGCGAGGTGAGGCGTTCCTGCACCTGCGGGCGCTTGGCGTAGAGGTCGACCAGGCGGGCCAGTTTGGACAGGCCGGTGACGCGGCCGTGCGGGCCGGGGATGTAGCCGACGTGCGCGACGCCGTGGAAGGCCACCAGGTGGTGTTCACAGGTGGAGTACATCGGGATGTCGCGGACCAGGACGAGTTCCTGATGCCCCTCGTCGAAGGTGGTGTTGAGCACCTCCGAGGGGTCGGTGTAGAGACCCGCGAACATTTCCTTGTAGGCCCGCGCGACGCGGGCCGGGGTATCGGCGAGCCCGGGACGATCCGGGTTCTCGCCGACCGCGAGCAGCAGTTCCCGCACGGCGGCTTCGGCACGCTCCTGATCGAACGGCCGACCGGTGTCGAGCGCGATCGGGCCGGAGACGACACGGTTGTTGGCCGACAAGCGACACCTCCTTGTTGAATTGCCGCACCGTCGGGCGGCATTCGCGGCCGCCGAAAACCCGGTCCGCCCGGCCTCGAAACGCTCAGGCATCCCGAGGTCGAGCCGGACCGAGCCGGGCCGCGAACCGTCTTGCTGTCGCGACGGTGGAACCGTCACGGTCCACTGGCCCGAATGGCTCGGATCGCGAACCCTATGAGGGTATCCGGACCGTGGTCAGCGGCGACCGTTCGGTCCGTCCCAGTCGTTCTTGTCGTCGTCGCCGTGCGCCGGGTCGGGCTGCTGGGCGGGCTGACCGTAGTCCGGCTGCTGGCCGTACTCCGGCGGCTGCTGGTAGCGGGAACCGCCACCGGGAGCCCACCCGCCGTACGCCGGACGCTGACCACCCTGGGTGGGGGCGGGCTGCTCGTCGTCCTGCGGCGGCCAGCCCGGAGCGGACCAGCCGGCGGGAGCGCCGTAGTCGGGACGCGAACCGTGCGTGCCCCCGCGCTGCGGGTAACCGCCGCCCGAGGACGGCACCGGGTAGCCCGCGGGCGCGGGCGCCGGGTAGCCGTAGCCGGGCTGCGGGGCGGCGTAACCGGGATCCGGGCTGCCGTAGCCGCCGTTGGCGGGTGCGGGCTGCGCGGCGCGCACCGGACGCACCGGCTCCTCCGGCCACGGCTCACCGCGTTCGGCGGCCAGTTCGCGCGGCGTCTTCACCGGCGGGCGGTCGGACGGCACGCGATCACCGAAATCGTTGAAAGCCGTGATGCGCGGGCGCTTTTCGACGGTCGCGAGAACCTGCTCGAGTTCCTTGCGGTGCAGGGTCTCCTTCTCGAGCAGCGCGGTGGCGAGGGCGTCGAGTTCGTCGCGGTACTCGTTGAGCACCGACCACGCCTCGGTGTGCGCGGCCTCGATGAGGTTGCGCACCTCCTCGTCGATCTCGCGGGCGACCTCGTGCGAGTAGTCCGAGCTCATGCCCATGGAGCGGCCCAGGAACGGGTCGCCCTGCTCCTGGCCGTAGCGCACCGCGCCGAGGCGGGCGCTCATGCCGTATTCGGTGACCATGGCGCGCGCGGTCTTGGTGGCCTGGTCGATATCGGAGGACGCGCCGGTGGTGGGCTCGTGGAAGACGAGCTCCTCGGCGGCACGGCCGCCCATCGCGAAGACCAGGCGCGCAATCATTTCCGAGCGCGTCATCAGGCCCTTGTCGTCCTCGGGCACGGTCATGGCGTGACCGCCGGTGCGGCCGCGCGCCAGGATGGTGACCTTGTAGACGGGCTCGATATCCGGCATCGCCCAGGCGGCCAGGGTGTGGCCGGCCTCGTGATAGGCGGTGATCTTCTTCTCGTGCTCGCTGATGATGCGGGACTTGCGCCGGGGGCCGCCGATGACGCGGTCGACCGACTCTTCAAGGGCCGCACCGGTAATCACGGTGCCGTGCTCACGCGCGGTGAGCAGTGCGGCCTCGTTGATGACATTGGCGAGGTCCGCGCCGGACATGCCGACGGTGCGCTTGGCCAGACCCTCGAGGTCGGCGTCGGGCGCGATCGGCTTGCCCTTGGAGTGCACCTGCAGGATCGAGCGGCGACCCGCGAGATCCGGGTTGCCCACGGGGATCTGCCGGTCGAAACGACCCGGGCGCAGCAGCGCGGGATCGAGGATGTCGGGCCGGTTGGTGGCCGCGATGATGATGACGCCGGTGCGCTCACCGAAGCCGTCCATCTCGACGAGCAGCTGGTTCAGCGTCTGCTCACGCTCGTCGTGGCCGCCGCCGAGGCCCGCGCCGCGCTGGCGGCCGACCGCGTCGATCTCGTCCACGAAGATGATGCAGGGGCTGTTCTGCTTGGCCTGGTCGAACAGGTCGCGGACGCGGGACGCGCCGACACCCACGAACATCTCGACGAAGTCGGAACCGGAGATGGTGAAGAACGGCACCCCGGCCTCACCGGCGACGGCACGCGCGAGCAGCGTCTTACCGGTGCCGGGCGGGCCGTACAGGAGAACGCCCTTCGGGATCTTCGCGCCCAATTGCTGGTAGCGCGAAGGGTTCTGGAGGAAGTCCTTGATCTCGTACAGCTCTTCGACGGCCTCGTCCGCGCCCGCCACATCGGCGAAGGTGGTCTTGGGCATGTCCTTGGACAGCTGCTTGGCCTTCGACTTGCCGAAGCCCATCATGCCGCCGCGGCCGCCGCCCTGCATGCGGGCCATGACGAAGATGAACAGACCCAGCAGAATGATCATGGGCAGCATGAAGAGCAGGATCTGGCTGAGCCAGGAATCCTGTTTCACGCTGGTGTTGACCTTCGCGCCGGTGGCGTTCGCGGCATTGAAGATCTCCTGCGAGATCTCGCCGCCCCCGGGGTATTTGGCCAGGATCTGAGTTTTGCCGTCGGTTGCGTCGTTCCCGTTGTTCAGGGTGATACGCAGCTGCTGTTCTTTGTCGTCGATCTGAACAGACTTGACATTGGACTTGTCCTGGAGCTGGGAGAGCGCCACCGACGTGTCGACCTTCTGCCAGCCGCGCGTGTCATCACTGAAGATGCTGACCAGATAGATCACGAGGAGGAACCCCGCGACTATCGCCAGGTTGCGGAACACAGTCTTGCGGTTCATAGAGCGTCGGCCGGCGGGCCAGTCCTTTCCGGGGGGTGTGTCCGGGTCCTTCAACAGCAGAGCATGCCTGCGATGCTTGGTGGCGCGCCCGTTCCGGCGAACGGATGCGGACAAGCCACGTTACCCCGTAGGGTCGAGTCGTTACATCGCGCAGTTCAGCAGTTAATGCAGTTCGACAGGTAAACGGCTGGAGAACGCGGGTGGTTCCCCGACCATCTGCGGCAACACGTCGGGACGATCACCCCCTGGTGTCGGACCGAGTGGTCACAATCATGGCATGGTCGTTCCATCGTGAGGGACGACACAACAGAGCGCAGGGGGTATGGACATAGTCGAGCTACGGACACCCACAGCGATTGTGCGTCATGGCAACGGGCGGTTGACGGTGCTGCGGCCCGGAACGGACGGCGAGCGCGTACTCGACGTGCCGGTCGCCGAGCTTCTCAAGGTGCGGTTGAACCGGCGCGCCGATGACGCGGTCGTCATCGAGATCTATCTCCGCTATCCCACCCCGGTGCTCACCGGCGTTCCCGCCGACCGGACCCCGCTGCCCGTCCTGATCGCCGAGCACGACGTGCCCGCCGCGACGGTCATCGTCGAGCGGATCAACAGCCAGATCCTGGCCACGCAGCGGCTCGATGTCGCATCCCCGGATCTGACCCCGCCCACCCCGTCCTGGGGTCGTACCGGTCCCACCCGCGCCGACGTGGATCGGGCCCTGCGGCGGATGACCCCGCGCCGGGATTCGAAAACGGCTGTGGCGGCACTGCATCGGTATGTCACGCCGGAGGAGTACGTGCTGGAGACCGCGGTGGTCACCGCGCGGCCCCCGGCCGCCAAGGGCACGGGCGTACTGGCCGTCACCACCACGCGGTTGATCTTCGTGTCGCTGGGTTCGACCAAGCGTTTCGCACACGAGCTACCCGTGGCGGCGCTGCTGTGGGCCCGCACCACCGACGAATCCGGTTTGGCCCCGGGCGAATACGGCGTCGAGGTCAACGACGGTAATCAGACCTGGTACTTCACCGGTGAGGATCGCACCGATATCGACCGGATCGCGGGCGGACTGAATTTCGCCATTCAACGCGAATCCGCCGATGGCGCGGCCGGTCCCGCGGATCCGGGCGTGGCGAAGCTCTACGCGGAGTGGGAACTGCTCGTCGAGCGGCATTCACTCGGCATGGTCGACGACGCGCAATTCCAGCGGTACGGGCGCGGAATTCTCCGGTCCCTGCCGGACTGAGGTCAGCGGCGCGGACCGGACCGAGGTCAGGGGCGCGCAGCCCCCGTACCCCCGGCAGGACCGGTTTGCCGGTGCCCGCCGGAGACGAGTTTTCGATGCCCGTCGTTTTCGATGCCCGCGGCGAGAGATTCAGCCCTCGGCCGGTTCCTCTTCTTTGGGCTGCAGGTCGATTCGACGCCACGGACTGGTCGGCCGAGTCCACAGGCGCAGCAGTTCCATCCGCCGATCGACGCCGCCGGACTTGAGTTCGGCGAGGTCCTCGCAGGCCTGCCAGTAGGTCCAGCCGGCGAGGTAGGCGTCACCGAACTGCCGCCAATTGCGGTACTTGCGCTGCGCGGGCGGCAGGGCCCGCATGAGGTAGTCCCAGGCCACATCGGCCTCGAGGTATCCGGCGGTATAGGCCATGCGGGCCACCGCGACCACGCGGGCGAGATCCCACGCCTGGATGTCGGTGGGCAGCGGACGCACCAGATGTTCGGTGAGCCCCAGCTTGATGGCCTGCGACCAGATGTCGTAATCACGCACCAGCGCTTCGGGATTCTCCATACCGCGGAACGACCCGACCTGACGCAGGAACGCCCGGTGCCGGTCGGCGCGTTCGCCGAACCGATCCCGTTCAGGGGAGTTGATGGCCGCCATGACGAGCGGGTGCACCAGCGCGTACAGCGGCCCGTGCATGCCCTCCAGCAATTGCTCCATGGATGCCATGGCCTCGGTGCCGTCGGTGATCCCCCACGCCCCGGTCAGCGTATCGATGGCGAGCTCACGGCGATCCCCGAGCGGATGCTCCCGCTCCGGCCCGAGCAGCAGCGCGTCGTGGAAGGCATCCCACCGCGCGGAATAGAAACCGCCGAGCGATAGCGCGCGCAGCTCTTCATCGGAAACCTGCGCGCCGGACCAGTGGTCGTCCTCGCGTTGGTCGAGCTCCGGGTAGGGGAAGGTCGTCAGCGTCGGAACGTCGCGGGCTGGCATACCACGATTGTGTCCCAACTCTGTTTAATTTGCCTCCGCTTCGCTCCGGCGGGTTCGCAGCCCTGTTACCTCGATTCTTCCCTCCTCCGCTCCTCCGCTTCGCTCCCCCGCTCCGTCAGTCCAGAATCGAGGCGGGCTGCGAACTTGAATGTCGGGGATTTATGGGTTGCTGGGGTGGTACTGGGGGGCTCTCGGGGCGGTGGCGGATTTTCGCCCTGTCACGCAAGGAAACTGGACGCTACCCTCTGCTGGCATGGGTAGGAACATCCATGTTCTGCGGGGGTTGAATCCTCCGGCTACAGAGCAGGAAATCTTTGCGGCCGCACAGGAATACGTGCGGACGATCGGTGGAGTGTCGGGGCTGACCACGAACACGAAGGCGGCGGTGGACAAGGCGGTGGCCGTTATCGCGGCCGCGACCACGGAATTACTGGCGGAGTTGCCGCAGCGCGGACTGCCCGCGCCGCCCGAGCCGCCGGAGCGGCGGGGGATCAGGGAAGTTCCGGACGCGAGCTGAGTTACGGCCTACACGCCGTAGACGGCCACACAGTCGAGCGCGATTTCCAGGCGGGCGCCGCGGTGGTCGATGGAGTGATCGAGTAGTTCTTCTATGCGCTGAATTCGGTATCGCACGGTGTTCTTGTGGACGCCTAGGGTTTTCGCGGCGGTGTCCGGACTGCGATTGGCGCGCAGATAGGCGTGCAGGGTTTCCCGCAGGCGGGCGGCCTGCGGGCCGGGGTCCGCGAGGGGACCCAGTTCGCGTTCGACGAGGGCGCGCATGGCGTCCTCGTCGGCGCCGGCCAGGTAGGCCACCTCGACATCGGGGTAGTGCAGGACGCGGGCCGAATTCGGCTGTGCGCGTTCGGCCACCTGGCGGGCGGCCACGGCCTCGCGGTGGCCGCGCCGGAAACCGGTGAGGCCGGGGGCGGGTATGCCCGCGGTGATGCGGACGGGCGCGTCGACGGGCCAGTCGGCGGCGGGCGGGGGCACGGTGTCGTCGGAGACGGCGATCCAGGCCCACAGCGAGCTGGCGCCGGAGGCCACCGTCAGGATGCCGTCACCGTCGACGGCGCTCGCGATGCGGGTGACGACGCGTTCGAACATGTCGGCGGTGTCGCCGTCGGCGCGCGTGGTGATGCCGCCGGGCCAGGCCTGATCCTCGTCGGTCCACAGGACGAGGGCGAGATGTCGTCCGCTCAACCGGTAGCCGAGCCGGGCGGAGGCTTCCTCGATATCGAGGTCGCTGCCGTCCAGCAGGGCGCGCACGATTTCGCTGCGGCGGTTGAGGGCGGCGCGCAGGCCGCGTTCGCGCTCCTCCATGTAGGTGCCGGTGAGCGCCTCCACCGAGGTGCCGACCCAGCGGGTCGAGCGGTCGAAAAGCCGGAGCAGGACGGCCTTTTCGACCTCCTGCGGCAGGCGGCGCTGATCGATGACGGCGCTCATGTAGTCGATGACGGCCTCGTGCCCGAGGCTGTAGATGCGCAGCAGCACGCGCAGGTCGTAGCCGCGCCGGGCGATGGTGCGGGCGAAGGCGTGCGCTTCCTCGGGGACCGGGTAGGCCATGTGGTCCTGGTTGAGGCCGCCGAGCATTTCGAGGGCGTGGGCGCGGGTGCTGGCTTCCAGATCACGGCGCATATCGCGGTCGGCGAGTTCGGGGACGCGGGCGATGATGGCGTTGTCGAGGGTGGTTACCACGTCTTCGAGGCTGTCGGTGCGCAGGGTTTCCGCGACGAAATCGGCGATCCACTGCCGAACCTCCGTAGAATTCGCGGAAAGTGTCATGGCGTCGTCCTCAATTTGTTCCGGGAGCACAAAACCGTCCGGAATACTTGAATTATTGAGCCAAGAATGTCACGAAATCTTGTGCCACGATCATAGTTCGTGAGCTGTCACACAGCTCACGGCCGCAACGTAGCGCACGTGGGAGAGCAATCGTGACGAATACCGAACCCGGGCCCGCCCGGAAGGCCCCTGCCCGGAAGACCGCACCGAAGCGCAAGACCACCCCGGCAGCCGCCAAGGCCGCGCCTGCGAAGGCAGCGGAGGCAGCGCCCGCCGAGACCGTCGAGGCCGCACCGGCCAAGGTCGCCGTGGCCGCGCCGCCCACCGAGTTCGAGGTCCGCAATCCCGCGACGGGTGCGCTCACCGCCACGGTGCCGATCGATTCGGCCGACGAGGTCGCGGCGAAGGTGCGCGAGCTGCGCCTGTTCCAGCCGGAGTGGGAGGCCATCGGTCCCGAGGGCCGCAAGGAGTGGCTGCTCAAGCTGCAGGACTGGCTGATCGACAACACCGATCACCTGGCCGACGTCCTCCAGTCCGAGACCGGCAAGTCGCGCGTCGACTCGCTGATCGACCCCGCGTTCTCGGTGGACCTCACCGGCTACTACGCGCGCCGCGCCGCGAAATTCCTTGCGGACGACCATCCTTCGCCGCACAGCCCGCTCGCCCGGGTGAAGACGCTGACCACCGTGTTCCGCCCGTACCCGGTGGTGGGTGTGATCACGCCGTGGAACTTCCCGCTGGCCATGCCGGTCATCGATGTGATCCCGGCGCTGGCGGCGGGTGCGGCCGTACTGCTGAAACCCTCCGAGGTGACCCCGCTTTCGGCCCTCGAACTGGCGCGCGGCTGGCGTGAGATCGGCGCGCCGCCGGTGTTCGCGGTCGTCACCGGCGCGGGTGAGACCGGCGCGGCCGTGGTGAACAATGTCGACTACGTGCAGTTCACCGGTTCCACCGCCACCGGCCGCCGCATCGCCGCGGCCTGCGTGGAACGCATGATCCCGTACAGCCTGGAGCTCGGCGGCAAGGATCCGGCCATCGTGCTGGCCGACGCCGACCTGGACCGCGCCGCGCACGGTATCGCCTTCGGCGGCATGTTCAACGCGGGTCAGGTGTGCATCTCCGTGGAGCGCGTCTACGTGGAGGCGCCTGTCTACGAAGAGTTCCTGAAGAAGCTGACCGCCGCCGTGAACGAGATCCGGCAGGGCGTGGACGGCCGCGAACCGCGCAACGAGGTCGGCGCGATGGCCAACGAGAACCAGGCCCGCATCGTGGCCGAGCATGTGGAGCAGGCCATCGAGGCGGGCGCGCGCTTGCTCACCGGCGGTAAGCGCACGGGTGTGGGCACGCTGTTCCAGCCGACCGTGCTGGCGGACGTGGATCACTCCATGACCTGTATGACCGAGGAGACCTTCGGTCCGACGCTGCCGGTGATGAAGGTGGCCGATGAGGCGGAAGCCGTTCGGCTGGCCAATGATTCGATCTACGGCCTGTCCGCGTCGGTGTGGTCCGGCGACAAGGATCGCGCGGAACGCATTGCGCGCCAGCTGAATGCGGGCGCGGTGAACATCAACGACGTGTTCTCCAACATGTTCAGCTTCGCGCTGCCCATGGGCGGCTGGGGGCTGTCGGGTGTCGGCGCGCGGTGGGGCGGTCCGAACGGGGTGCGCAAGTACTGCCGTCAGCAGGCCATCACCAAGCCGCTGCTGCCCACGCAGACCAAGGAAATGCTGTGGTTCCCGTACTCCCCCGCCAAGCTGACCTTCGCCATGTCGGCCATGCGGGCGGCGGGTGCGCGCGGTATGCGGCGGCTCGGGTTCCAGGACGTGTACAAGACCATTACCGGGGGTAAGTGAATATGACCGACTTCAGTGCGATTTCCGGCAAGGTCGTGGTGATCACGGGCGGCGCCCGCGGCATCGGCCTGGCCACCGCCACCGCGCTGCAGGCGCTGGGCGCGAAGATCGCCATCGGCGATATCGACGAGACGACGGTGAAGGAGTCCGGCACGGCCAGGGGCTTCGACCTGTACGACCGGCTCGATGTCACCGATCAGCAGTCGTTCGAGGCGTTCCTGGACGAGGTGGAGCGCCGGCTCGGGCCGATCGACGTGCTCATCAACAATGCCGGGATCATGCCGACCGGGCGGCTGGTGGACGAGCCGGACGCCATCACCCGGCGCATTCTCGACATCAATGTGTACGGCGTGATCCTCGGGTCGAAGCTGGCCATCGCGCGCATGCTGCCGCGCGGGCGCGGGCAGGTCATCAATATCGCGTCACTGGCGGGTGAATCGCATATTCCGGGCCTGGCCACCTACAACGCCAGCAAGCACGCCGTGCTCGGGTTCACCGACACGCTGCGCGAGGAGTACCGGGGCACCGGGCTGCGCTTCTCGTCGGTGCTGCCGACGCTGACGAAAACCGAACTGGGATCCGGGGTTTCGCTGCCGTCGCTGCTCAAGCCGGCCGAGCCGGAGGAGATCGCGGACGCCATCGCCAAGCTGATCGTGGAGCCGAAGTCCAAGGTGCGGGTGACCGCGGTGGCCGGGCTGCTGGCGCAGGTGGTCAGGCTGCTGCCGGAGGCGGTCGGGGATGCGCTGGGCCGGGCGCTGGGCTCGCAGCGGGCGTTCCTCGACGATGTCGACAGCGACAGCCGCAAGGCGTACGAGTCGCGGGTGCGCGGCGAATAACATCCTGGCAATGAGCGGGGCCGCAGCCGAAATCCCTTCGGCCGCGGCCCCGTTCGCGTCCCGCTAGCGAGCGGCCAGCACGAACCGCTTACCCGGATCGACCATCTTCTTGACGGTCGCGCCGTTCTCGTATTCGCCGAGACCGGTCATGTTCCAGCCCGCCGGGCCGCGCGTGAGCATGCTCAGGAAGACGCCGGTGCGCGGTTCACCCTGGGACAGCTCGAACCGCACCAGCTCCGCATTGGTGGTGTCGTCGACCAACCGGCAGAACGCCCGGGACACCCGGTCGAACTTGTGCTCGGAGAACGAATTCACCGTGAAGACAAGCGCGTACACCTCCGGCGGCAATGCCATGAGATCGACCGAGATGATCTCGTCGTCGCCCTCCCCGCGCCCGGTGAGATTGTCCCCGGAGTGCGAGATCGCCCCGTGGAAGGCCGACTGCTTCAGGAAGTACACATTGGCCAGCTTCTTCCCGTTCGCGTCGTAGGCGATCACCGAGGCGTCCAGGTCGATGCGCGGACCGCCCGGCGTGGGATCCCAGCCCAGCGCCATCCGCACCCGGGTCAGCGGCGGCGTCCCCTGCTTGGTCAGCGACACGGTCTCGTTCTTACGCAACGAAACCCGCCCCTTGTCCAAACTCACCGTCGGCTGCCCGAACTTGGCCGTCTGCACCGGCTCGGCACCGGGCGGCGAAGGGGGCGGCGCATACCCCGGCTGCGCGTAACCCGGTGGGGACGGCGGAGGCGCGTAGCCGGGCTGAGCCGGAGACGCGTAACCCGGCTGTGGGGGAGGCGCATAGCCCGGCGGCGGGGGAGGTGAGGATGGGTATGGGGACGGCGGCGGGAAGCCTTGCGCCGACTGGGGTGGGGCGGCGGGGGCGTCGTCGACGCTGATGCCGAAATCGGTTGCGATGCCTGCTAATCCGTTGGTGTAGCCCTGGCCGACGGCGCGGACCTTCCAGGTGCCCTGGCGGCGATAGATTTCGGCGGCTACCAGGGCGGTTTCGGTGCTCAGGCCGGTGGGGGTGAAGGTGGCGAGGGTGTTTCCGGTGGCCGCGTCGAGCACGGCGACGCGCGGCGGACCGGCCTGCCCCCAGTTCACGCCCGCATCGAGACTCGCTGTGACAGCAATCTTTTCGATATCAGCGGGCACCTGGGCGGGGACCACGCGGATCCGGTTGGGCGGTTGCGCCGTGACCCCCGGCCCCTGCGGCTGGTTGTAGAAGATGAAGTCGTTGTCGGAGCGGACTTTTCCATCGACGGTGAGCAGCAGTGCCGCCACATCCACCGTCACGCCCGCGGTGATCTCCACGAGTACGTCGCTCACCGCGAGCGGCGCGTTCGCCCCTTTGGCCAATTCCATAGCGTTCCTCCCGACTGCCTTCCTCAGCCTAACCGGGCGCCGAACCCCCGGTATGTTCTCCGAATGGGTACCGGTGCCACTTTCGTCGGTTTGACCACGCTCGATATCGCGTACGCGGTCGAGATCTATCCGGCCGAGGACAGCAAGACCCGAGCCGCGGACATGTTCATGGCGGCGGGCGGTCCGGCCGCGAATGCGGCTGTGGCGTACGCCTTCCTGGCGCGCGGCGGCGCGAAGCTGGCCACTGTGCTCGGCACGCATCCGCTGACCCAGCCGATTCGCGCCGATCTGCGGGAGTTCGGCATCGAGGTGTGGGATCAGGCGCTGGATCCGGAGCAGCGGCCGCCGGTGTCGTCGATCGTGGTCGCGCGGGAGTCGGGGAGCAGAACGATCGTGTCCCTGGATGATTCGCGCACCAGCGGCCACCGGGAGCTGGCCGAGGGCCGTCTCCTCGCCGGAGCCCGTGTGCTGCTGGTGGACGGGCACTATCCGGAGTTGGCCGTGCAGGCCGCCGGGATGGCGAAAGATTCCGGAGTTCCCGTGGTGCTGGACGGCGGCCGCTGGCGGCCGGAGCACCGGAAGCTGTTGCCGCTGATCGACTTCGCTCTCTGCTCGAGTTCGTTCACGCCACCGGAACTGCCGCCCGGCGACGTCGGGGCGCTGCTCGACTTCGTGCTCGCCTGCGGCCCGCGTGCGGTGGCGGTGACCGATGGCGCTCGGCCCATCCGCTGGGCCACCACCGACGCACGCGGCGCGATACCGGTCTCGAACACCGGCGCGGACGCCGTGGACACGGACGCGCACGCGGGCGTCCTGGACACGGACGCGCACATCGTGGACACGCTCGGCGCGGGCGACATCCTGCACGGCGCGTTCTGCCACTTCCACGAGCGGGGCGAGGATTTCCCCACCGCGCTACGCCACGCGGCCGAGGTCGCCACCTTCTCCTGCCGTTACCTCGGAACGCGCGAGTGGATGCGGCACTGGCGCGCCGCTACCGGTGACGCCTAGCGGAGTCGTCCAGCACCTCCGAAAGCCGTTGCCCGTCAGTCGATCCGGTACCCGGTGCCGTATTTGCGCAGCACCAGGTCGGCCCGTGATCGCGTGTGCTCGACCAGCCGCGCGTTCAGCATGTCGCTGTTCTCGACCTTGGCCCGCGCGTCCCCCGCCGTGCGCCCGCCGCGAATATGCCTGCGCAGCAAGCGTTTCTCGATGATGGGCCGGGGCACGTCGAGGTACCAGGCTTCGTCCAGCAGCGGTCGCACGTCGGCCCATTTGCCTTCGTCGAGGAGCAGGTAGTTGCCCTCGGTGACGACGATGGTCTGCCGGTCGAACACCGCGCCGCCGGGGACGGGTTCGTGGAGTTCACGGGAGTAGGTGGGCCAGGGCACGGTGACGCCGAGGGGGCTTTCGCGCAGCAGCCGTAGTGATTCGACGTATCCGGCGGTGTCGAAGGTGTCGGGTTCGCCTTTGCGGGCGAGGTCGCCCATGGCGCGCAATTGCGCGTTGGTGAGGTGGAATCCGTCCATGGGCGCGACTTCGGCGCGGGCGTGTCCGGCGGCGATATTGAGTTCGTCGCGAATTCCTCTGGCGAGGGTGGATTTTCCGGCTCCGGGCGGGCCTGCCACACCGAGCACGAACCGACCGGACTGTCCGTCAGCACGCCGTCGAATACGCGCCGCCAATTCCGCCAACGAGGTTTCGACACGATGGGGTCGGATCACGCACCAACCCTACTGAATTCCGGAGCCACCACCCGTCGCAGCGCGCGCACATCGGCCACGATCGCGCGAAAAAGTCCATAGGACACCAGAAATGCCACGATGCTCCCGATAGCCATGATCCGGACGTCCACCACCACCAGCGCCAGATCCGCGGGCGGCAGGAACGTCACGCCGAGCACCGCGAACAGCGGAATGCACGCCGCCACCGCCAGATAGACGCCGCTGCGCCGCTCCAACCGGCGCAGCCACACCGCATCCGATTCACTGATCTCACCGTGCCGCAGGAACATCGGATAAACACAGCGCAGCAGATAGAACACGACCAGGAAGAACGGATACACGACCGCGATCGCCCCGCACACCGTCTGCGATATGGCGAAGTGCACCGAGACCGACACCGGCAGCCCGCCGGACAACACGTTCAACACTATCGACGCCGTGAGCCCGGCCAGCACCCACAGCGGCAGCACCACCGCGACCACCCGGTCGCCCATTCGGAGCGTATCGGCGCGGGCCCGGCGAAATGTCGCCAGATCGTATTCGCGGCCGCGCGGCAGACCCAGGAATACCCGAATCGTATAGCGGCACAAAAACACCAGAACCGCCGCGCCGAGTGGGAACAGCACCGAATTCACCAGCCCGATCATGGCCTCGAACGCCCGCTGCGCGTTGTCCGGCAGCCGGTCGGCGATGAGCACCCGATTGACGTGCACGTTGTAGACCGCCACCACCCCGTTCGGGATCAGCACGGCGAGGGCCACCAGCAGTACGCTCCAGCGCCGCAACCGCACCCGCAGACTGTCCGGCGGCGGATCCACCAGCGCCCGTGCGTGCTCGTCCAGGCACAGTTCGAACTGTTCGGCGAGCCGGGCGGGGTTGTCCCAGCGGCGATCGCGATCGGCCTCCAGGCAGGTGAGCAGGACCCGGAGCAGTGCGGCGGGGCAGTCCGGCGGCACCCGGTCGCGTGCGCGCACGCCGACGCCGGCGCGGCGGCGGGCGAGCCTGCTGTCGAGGTCCCCCGATTCCCCGTTCGCATCGGCGGTCTCGTCGAAAGGCAGTGCGCCGGTGAGCAATTCCCACAGCACCACGCCGAGGGAGAAGATGTCGGAACGGATGTCGAGATCGGCGGCGCTGCGGCCGCGGTCGGGATGCCAGAGTTCGAGCTGTTCGGGCGAGGCGTAGGCATTCGACGACGGGAGGCCGTTCCATTCCCGGTTCCGCCGCAATCCGATGCCGAAGTCGGCGAGCTTCGGCACGGCTTCCGCGGTGAGCAGCACATTGTCGGGCCGCACGTCCTGATGCAGCATGCCGTGCCCGTCGGCGTACTCGAGGGCTTCGGCGAGGCGGCGGCCCAGCCACGCGATGGCTTCCGGCCAGCTCAGTCCGGCCACCTCCGCCCGGATGCGGGAGTCGGTGGGCCGGACCTCGCCCTTGTCCTCCACGGCCGCGTCCACGGCGTCCAGCAGCAGTTGCCCGTCGCGCTGTGCGACAGGTGTGGCCCGGACCCGCCGCAGCACATCCCGCAGCGTTCCGCCCGCGATGAACTGCATGGACAGCAGCCGCAACGGATTTCCGCCGGTCTCGTCGTCGAGCCGGCGCTGGTCGAAGACGCGCACGATGTACGGATGGTCCAGCTGTGCGACGGTGACGGAGTCGCCGCCGGTGTCGGCCTCCACGCGCACCGCGACCAGGCGCTGCATGGAGCGCTGCCGGGCCAGGAACATGCGGCTGGCCGCGGTGCCGCCGAGATCGGTGAACAGGTCGAAATCGTCCAGGCGACGGCCGGTTTCGATGCTGTCGGGCAGGCTGGGCGGCTCCGGCGGCTGCTGGTTCGCCGCGGTGAGGCGCTGCCGGATCTCGGTGGCGACCTCCGGGTACTCGGCGGTGAATGCCTCGAGGTCGACCGGCCGGTACCGGCTGCGCACCAGGTACTCGTCGCACACCAGATCCGCGTAGTGCGGACTGTGCGCGAGTTCGGGAAACTCCGCACGGTATTCGGCGATCCGCTTGTCCATACCGCGCCGCAGTCGCCGCTGTCGCAGATCGATCCGCAGCAGGTCCACCAGTACCGCCAGCCGGAGTTCCGGCCCGTCGGGCAGATAGTGCGCGAGCGTGGGCGGCTCGGCGGCCCCGCGCAGGGCGGATTCCCATTCGGCGCCGAATCGGGCCGCGGATAGTTCGCTGACCACCGGCTACCCGAGACTTTTCCCGTTGTCCCGCACGGTGTTTCCGGGCGCGACCACCCGTTCCAGCGCGTGCAGATCCGCCTCCAGCGCGCGGAACAGCGCGTACACGCCGACGAAGGCGAGGATCCCGCCCACGCTGAGCACGCGCACGGCCCCGATCACCAGCGGAATGTCGGCGGGCGGCAGGAAGGTCACGCTGGCCACCGCGAGCAGCGGCACCGAGGCCGCGATGGCGAGGTAGGTGATGCAGCGGTTGCCGAGCCGGTGCAGCCAGACGTAGTCCTCGGCACTGATTTCCCCGTGCCGCAGGAACATCGGATAGATGCAGCGCACCAGGTAGAAGGTGACCAGGAAGAACGGGTAGGCGACGGCGATGGCCCCGCACACCACCATGGACGCCAGGAAGTGCACCATGCTGCGGGTCGGCAGATCCCCGGCCGTGAGCTGCATGGCGACCGGGAAGGTGAGCCCGGCCAGCACCCACAGCGAGAACACCACGAACGCAATGCGTTCCCCGCACAGTAGGACGTCGGCGCGGGCGCGGCGCAGCATCTCCGGCGAGAAGTCGCGGCCCTTGCGTAGTCCGCGCGGCACCAGGATCACGTACCGGCACAGGTAGGCGATGGCCGCGGTGCCGATGGGGAAGAACAGGCCGTTCACCACCAGGGTGACCAGGGTGAAGGTGCGCATCGCCTCCTCGGACAGGCGGCTCACGATGAGCTGGTCGTTGTGCGCGATGTTGTACAGCGAGCTCAGTCCGCTGGGGATCGCGACGAAGGCGGTGACCAGCGGGATCATCCAGCGCCGCAATCTGATCCGCCAGCTGTCCGGCGGCGGGTCGACCAGGTCGCGGGCGCGTTCGTCCAGGCACAGTTCGAGCTGTTTGGCGAGGGCGTTGCCGCTGCTCCAGCGCTGCTCGCGATCGGGCGCGAGGCAGGTGAGCAGGACACGGCGCAGGGCGGCCGGGCAGTCGGGCGGGACGCGGTCGAGGGCGGCGGTCTCGACGCCGGTGCGGCGGCGGGCCAGCATGGCTTCCAGGGTGGTGCGGTCGCCGTGGTCGCCCGGTCCGGCGGTGCTGTCGTCGAAAGGTTTTGCGCCGGTGAGCAGTTCCCACAGCACCACGCCGAGGGAGAAGATGTCGGCGCGGGTGTCGAGGTCGGCGGCGGTGCGGGCGGTGGCCGGATGGCAGGCTTCGAGCTGTTCGGGCGACATGTAGGACAGCGAGCCGCCGAAGTAGGAGACGGGGCTGGCGCCGTCCAGGTTCCGGCTGAAACTGATATTGAAATCAGCCAGCTTCGGAACGGCTTCGGCGGTGAGCAGGACGTTCGCCGGTTTCACATCGCGGTGCAGGACGCCGTGCCCGTCCGCGTAATCGAGCGCCTCGGCGAGCCGGCGACCCAGCCAGGCAACGGTTTCCGGCCAGCTCAGACCCGCGATCTCCGCGCGCACGCTGGAGTCGGTGGGCCGGATCTCGCCCTTCTCCTCCATGGCGGCGTCCACGGCGTCGAGCAGCAGTTGCCCGCTGCGGTCGGCGGCGGGCGTGGCGCGCACCCACCGCAGCACCCCGAGCAGCGTCCCGCCCGGCAGGAACTGCATGTACAGCAGGCGCAGTCGCCGCCCGCTCTCGGTGCGCACCCCCGACATCAGCCGCTGATCGAAAACCCGCACGATGTAGTCGTGATCCAGTTGCGCCAGCGTCTGCGGCTCGGTCCCGTGATCCGCGGAGATCTTCACCGCCACCAGCCGCTGCAGCGACCGCTGCCGCGCCAGGAACACCCTGGCGAAGGCCCCGCTGCCCAGACTGGTCAGCAGATCGAAATCATCGATGCGCTGGCCGATTTCGATACGGTCCAGCAGCGTGCCGGTATCGGGAGTGGACAGCCCGCCCCCGGTGGCGCGAGTCGGATCGGGCGCGGTGACGCCGGTGGGATCGACGTGCTGGGTGAGATCACTGGGATCCGGCACCCGGGTGGTGTCACTGCCGGGCAGGCCCGCCCGCGTCGAGTCGTCCGGTGTGCCCCCCGGATGCGTCGAATCGTCCGGTGTGCCCCCCGGATGCGTCGAATCGTCCGGTGTGCCCCCCGGATGCGTCGAGTCGTCCGGCGGTGTGCCCGCGCGCGTCGACTCATCGGCCGGTCCGCCCAGCCGGGTGAGCTCGTCCGGCGCGGCCCCGAACCAGGTCGATTCGTCGAGCGGCGGACCCACGCGGGTCGAGTCGCCGAGTGCGGTCCGCCCCAGGGTGGATTCGTCGAGCGCGGCGCGGCGGGTGCTCTGGTCCTCGTCGTCGGCGTTCAGCAGTTCGCGCAGCGCCTCGGCCTGCTGCGGGTATTCGCGCAGGCAGTCGCGGGGGTCGACGCGTTCACCGCTGTGGCGGCGGATGACGAATTCCTCGTACACCAGCCCGGCGGGCAGATCACCCGGTGCGAGTTCGGGGAATTCGGAACAGTATTCGCTCAGCCGTTTGCGGGTTCGCTCCCCCGGCGGCACACCGGGCCGCCGCAGCCAGCGATGCCGCATATCGACGCGGACGAGCTCGATCAGCGCATCGCGGCGCAGGGTGGTGGCATCGGGCAGATAGTCGGCGATCCGGGGCGGGTCCGTGCCCGCGTCCCAGGCCGCCGCGAAGGCGGCGACCGCACCGAATTCCCTTCCGGCCGAATCACGGCCGGAACGGTGGTAGGAACCAGAAGTCATGTCCGCACCCATCCGGCCCGGCGCGGATACATCCGAATCCGCACTGTCGATCCATGAATGCCGCAGATAAAATCCGCCACACCCGACAACCATCATCCCCGAGCAACAGCGGGAATGATAACTTGCGGCTCACGAGCGGATCACCCGATTTCGACACGAGGCGACGGGGGAAACACCAGCATGTACGACGAGGGCACCGCGCTGGCCGATGGCACCGCACCCGTGGTGGAGCCCAGCGCCCACCCGATCACGCCCGGTCCGGCCGAGCTTCCCACCGCATCGGCTGTCGATGTTCGACCCACCGAGGAGGTAGCGGTGGCAAGCTATGCGGCCGATTCCGACATTTCGGGCGAAGCGCGCCCGCCGGCCGATACCAGCACCGCGATCGGAATCGCGGCCGCCGTACAGAACGGCGTACTCACCCCCGAGCAGGTGGTGGACGCCGTACTCGACCGGATCCAGACCCTCGATCGGAAAGTGAACGCGTTCAGCAAGGTTCGCGCGGACGCCGCGCGAACCGAGGCCCGCGCGCTCGCCGACCGCCCGGATCTGGACGTACTGCCGCTGGCCGGCGTGCCGATCGCGGTGAAGAACAATATCGATGTGGCCGGTGAGGTGACGCGGGCCGGATCGCTCGCGGGCCCGGACACTCCCGCCGCGGCCGACCATCCGGTGGTACGACGACTACGCTCGGCCGGCGCGGTCGTCGTCGGCCTGACCACGGTTCCCGAATTCGGCCTCTGGGGCGTCACCGACGAGCCCGGGCGAATCACCCGCAGTCCCTGGAACACTCGCTACAGCGCCGGCGGCTCCTCCGGCGGCTCCGGCGCCGCCGTCGGCTCCGGCATGGTGCCCATCGCACACGGCAACGACGGACTCGGCTCGGTGCGCATCCCCGCCGCCTGCTGCGGCGTGGTCGGCGTCAAACCCGGACGGGGCCTGGTGCCTGCCGAAGTCGGCCTCGACGACTGGGGCGGGATGGCCGAAAACGGCGTCCTGGCAACGACAGTCGCCGACGCCGCCCTCATGCTCTCGGTCCTCGCCGACCAACCCGCCCTCGCGGATCTGGAAACCCCGCCCACCCTGCGCATCGGCGTGGCCACCGCACCGCCCACCCCGCTCGCCCGGGTGGACCGCGCCTGGAGCGCCGCCGCCCGCCGGGCCGCCACCGCCTTCGCCGCCGCCGGGCACACGGTCGACATCGCCGAACTCCCCTACCAGGGCGCGACTTCCGCCCTGCTGCTGCGCTGGGTCGCCAATGCCGCCCGCGAAGCGGGCAGCGTCCCCCACCCGGACCGCCTGCAACGCCGCACCCGCGCCCACATCACCGCAGGCAACCTCGTCCGCAAAGCGGGCCTGATCCGCGCCTCCCAGGTGGACCGCATCGAAGCCCGCCTGCTCGACTACTTCGACCACCACGACGTGGTCATCACCCCCACCCTGGCCACCCCGCCGCCGCGCGCCCGCGCCTGGCACAACCTCCCCTGGCTCGCGAATGTCGTTGCCAACGCCAGCTATTCGCCCTTCACCCCGCTCTGGAATCTGGTCGGCTGGCCCGCCCTCACCGTCCCCATGGGCACCCACACCCGCACCGGCACCCCGCTCGCCGCCCAACTCGTCGGCCCCCCGGGCAGCGAATCCACCCTCCTGCGCCTGGCAGCCCAACTCGAATCCGCCCACCCCTGGCGCCGCACCGCCCCCTGACCCACCCCTCGCCCGGCGACCGTCCCCCATCACCCCGGCTTCACCCCAGCAGCCGTCCCTCGTCATCCCAGCGGAATGACGGGGGACGGCATACCCGGATGCGGGTGCGGTCAGACCGTTCGGAGCCACTCCGCAAGGGCTGCTTCGGCATCGGTGTCTCCGGGTGCGCCGACCCAGGCGATGTAGCCATCGGGCCGGATCAGCATCGGACGCTGTTCCGGATCCGCGGCGGCGACGACCACGACGTGCCCCGGCTGCCCGTCCTCACGCACCGGGCCGGGTGTCACCAGGACGAGTTCGCCCTCGCGCAGCGCTTCGTAGAGGCGCGGAGTCTCCCCGATGAGGGGGATGTCCGCGGCGCGGGTGCCGACCAGATGGTCCGCGCCGCTCGGGCGGGGGTAGGCGAAGCCGATGCCGGAGATGGTCCCCGCGGCCTTGTGCGCGACGGGAGGCAGCGAAAGCGCGCCCCCGGCAAGGACATTGCGCACCAGGCGACCGACCTTCGATTCGAGCATGGCCCCGCGAATGATCGCGCCGCTGCTGCGCAGCACCTCCCGCCCCACCGGGTGCCGCTCGGCGTGGTAGGTGTCGAGCAGGCTGTCCGGCGCCCAGCCCTGGACCGCGGCCGCCAGCTTCCAGCCCAGATTGGCCGCGTCCTGCAGACCGGTGTTCATGCCCTGGCCGCCCGCGGGCGAATGCACGTGCGCGGCGTCTCCGGCCAGGAACACCCGGCCCGTCCGGTAGTGCTCCACCTGCCGTTCGTCACTGTGGAAGCGCGACATCCAGCGCGGGTCGTGCATCCCGAAATCGGTGCCGAGAGCCCGGGTCGTGACGTCGCGCAGTTCCTCGAGATCGACCGGTTCGGTGTCGGGCAGCTGGTTGGCGCGGTTCCACGCGAAGATCCGGTACCAGCCGTCACCGAACGGCGCGATGAACGCGAAGGCGTCACCGACGCCGTTGACCGTCAGTACATTCTGCGGTGGTGCGCTGAGCCGCACATCGGCGAGCATGATGGACTTCAGCACCGATCTGCCCGGGAACTCCAGGCCCAGCACCTCGCGCACGCGGCTGCGGTAGCCGTCCGCGCCGACCAGGTACCGCGACCGCACCGTCCGCTGCGAATCCTGGTATCGCACAACGGCTTCGACGCCGTCGCCGGTATCGGTGAAGTCGATCAGCTCGGCTCCGGTCACCAGGTTCGCGCCGAGTTCGGTCGCGCGCTTGCGCAGGACGTCCTCGACGTGGGTTTGCGGCGTGATCAGCAGGTAGGGGAAGCGGCCGTCGAGCTGTGCGCCGAGGTCGATGTCGACGCGGCCGAACAGGCGCAGCTTGTCGATGGTGGCGCCGCCGTCGAGCACCTGCTCGGCGATGCCGCGGGCGTCGAACTGCTCCAGGGTGCGGGCGTGCACGGCGAAGGCGCGGGTGAGGTCCGAGCCGTGCGCGTGCTTCTCCACCAGGGTCGCGGCGACTCCGGCGCGGGCGAGGTCGCCCGCGAGCAGCAGGCCGGTGGGGCCGCCGCCGACGATCAGGACATCGGTTGTCGAGGGAATCATCATGTCCTCCAACGCTTTCAAGATTGCCAACATGTGTTGGCCAACGCTTGTTGACAAGCGTAAGCCCACCCCGCCGGTTGGTCAACACTTGTTGGCCTACACTCGTTGACATGACGACGGAACGAACCCGGAGGTCCGATACCACGCGCGCCGCGATCCTCGCCGCCGCCCGGGAACGCTTCGCCCGCGACGGCTACGACCGCGCCACCATCCGGGCCATCGCCGCCGACGCGGAGATCGACCCGGCCATGGTCATGCGCTACTTCGGCTCCAAGGACAAACTCTTCGCCCTCGCCGCCGAATTCGATCTGCAGCTACCGAATTTCGACGCCACCCCGGAAGCCGAACTGGGCACGGCCCTGGTGACCTTCGCGGTCCACCGCTGGGAATCCGACGAAACCCTGCCCGCCCTGCTGCGCGCGGCCGTCACCAACGAGGGCGCGGCCGACAAGATGCGCGCCATCTTCAGCGGCCAGGTGATGCCGATGCTGCTGTCACGCAGCGTCGATCCGGCCGAGGCCGCGACCCGCGCGGGACTGGTCGGCACCCAGATGCTCGGCCTGGCCCTGTGCCGCTACATCCTCGCCCTGCCACCCGTGGCCGCGATGACCCCCGAGGAGGTCATCGCCTGGCTCGGCCCCACCGTGCAGCGCTATCTCCTCGGGCAGCGCTGACACCGCGGCGGATTCCGACTCAGCGGGCTGGAACGACGCGCACGCCCTGGAAAAACAGCGATGCCGCCCGGCCTGTCGAAACAGGCCGGGCGGCATCGTTTTCCGGTCTTCGCGCGCACGCGCGCTCATCGCGTGGCGGCACCACCTCCGACACGGTGCCGCCGCTCACGGCACTCAGACGTGCGCCGCGGCCTCGGAGACGCGAGGGAGCTCCCGGTTGTCCGCGAATCCACCGTCGAGCACGCGGGCCGCGAATTCGAGGATGGTCGGGCGGTCGTCGTCCGCGCGCCAGGCCACGGCCAGCTCGCACGGGGCGAGGCCGGTGACGGGGCGGGCGGTGAGACCGGGCCAGCGGTACATGGGCACGTTGTTCTCCGCGAGGAGGCAGACGCCCAGGCCGAGGCTGACGGCTTCGAGGCGCTCTTCGGCCGTGGCCGCTTCCGCGCCGATCTTGGCCTGCCGGCCGGAACGGGAGTCCGCGCCGAGCCAGAAGTCGCGGGCCGCACCGGCTTCGGCGGGCATGGCGATGAACGGCTCGTCCGCGAGGTCCGCGAAGTCGATGGTCTCCTGGTTGGCCAGGGCGTGGTTCTCCGGCAGCAGCACCCAGCGCGGCTCGGTGCGCAGCACCTGCCAGCGGTAGCGGCTGGTGTCGGGTACCGGCAGCCACATGAGGGCCAGGTCCGCCTGCCGCCCGGCCAGGCCGGAGGACGGGTCGGTCCAGGACGCGGAGTGCAGGGCGAGCCGATGCCCGCTGGCCGACTCCAGGTCGGTGATCAGCCCGCGCCCGATGGAGGACTGGATGCCGACGCGCAGCACCTCGCCCGCCTCCTGGAGGGCCACATTGGTGACCTCCCAGAGTTCCAGGATCTTGCGGGCGCCCTCGAGCAGTTCCTTGCCCGCGACGGTCAGAGCCACACTGCGCTGGTTGCGGTCGAACAGCACGACATCCAGCTGACGCTCCAGCTGGCGGATCTGCCGTGACAGGGTGGGTTGTGCGATGTGCAGCCGCTGGGCGGCGTTCGTGAAATGAAGTTCCTCAGCGACGGCGACGAAATACCGCAGGTCGCGCAAATGCGGGTCCATAGCCCCTTGCTATCAGAATCGGTCTTGAATTTCCAGCCGTATCCGACCCGAAAGTTTGCTATCCGGGTTTAAAACAGCCGTCAGGTTTGTTGCAGACAGCATAGGGCTTCCCGGAAACATTCCTGTAACCGGATCCGCGAATTCCTGGCCAATGCCGTGAACCGCCCACGCCGGACTCATAAGGTCAGCTGACCAGCAGTAACCCAGACCACGCCCCTGACCGGCCGGATGCCGCCCGGCGGCCGCGCGGATTTCCAGCAACAGCACCCGGCAACCTTCGCACGAAGGACTGAACAGCATCAGTGAGTTTCGTCACACACAAGCCGAAAGCCGCCCGCCGGACTCGGCAGACGGCTTCGAGAACGCCCTCGGGACGCGGCCCGGGCGGGTGCTACTTACCCCCGTAGACCTTCGGGTCGAGAGTGCCGATGTACGGCAGATCGCGGTAGCGCTCGGCGTAGTCCAGGCCGTAGCCGACCACGAACTCGTTCGGGATGTCGAAGCCCACGTGCATGACATCCACCTGGGTGCGCAGCGCGTCGGGCTTGCGCAGCAGGGTCACGACCTCGAGCGACGCGGGATTGCGGCTCTTCAGGTTGCGCAGCAGCCACGACAGCGTGAGACCGGAGTCGATGATGTCCTCGACGATCAGCACATTGCGGCCCGCGATGTCCTTGTCGAGATCCTTCATGATCCGCACGACGCCCGAGGAGGACGTCGAGGACCCGTAGGAGGAGACCGCCATGAACTCCATCTGGGTCGGAATGGTGAGCCGCTTGGCCAGATCCGTCATGAAGAAGATGGCGCCCTTGAGCACGCCCACCAGCAGCAGGTCGCCCTCGGGAGCCCCGGCCGGATACCGCTTGGCAACCAAGTCCGCGATCTCGTCGATCTTTTCCGCGATCTGGTCTTCGCTGATCAGCACCGACGCGATGTCGTCCCCGTACACGTGCGTGGGTTTCCCTTCAGTGATGGTGTCCATCCAACCCGGGCGCGGACTGCTCCGGACCCAGTATGAGCCTGCCATGTTCCCGCGCGGCAACCAACCTGCTCCCACCGGCCGAACCACCCACGGCCACCCCGCCCTGCCCCCGCCAATCCGTGACCAGCGCTTCGACGGCCCGTAAGTTGCTGTCCGTCAATGATTTTGCGCCACCCTCGAGCAACCACGCGCGAATGACGCGCCGCCGCAGCGCCGGGTCCGCAGTGGCGAGCGTCTCGAGATCCAGCGCGCTGCCATCGCGGGCGGCAGCCAGCAACTTTCCGGCGAGCGCATCGAGGAGGACGCCGTCCTCGCGCAGCTGCGCGGCGGTACGAGCCAGCGCGCCGGCGACCCCGCCACCGAGCACCTCCTCCAGCAGCGGCAGCACCTCCGACCGCAGGCGCACCCGGGTGAACTCGGGCGCACTGTTGTGCGGGTCCTCCCACGGCTCGACACCCAGATCCGCGCACAGCTGCCGGGCCACGCTCCGCCGCACACCGAGCAGCGGGCGACCCCACGGCTCGGCGAACTCGGCCATGCCCTGGATCGACCTGCCACCGGAACCCCGCCCCAAACCGAGCAGCACTGTTTCGGCCTGATCGTCGAGGGTGTGGCCGAGCAGAACCGGCACGCCCCCGCGCGCGGCGTCCAGCGCCGCGTACCGCGCCCGCCGCGCCGCCGCTTCGAGACCACCCGCGCGGCCGACCGCCACCGTCAGCACCCGCGCCGAACGACACCCCAGCCGCAGAGCCGCGGCAGCCGCCGCGGCCGCGACCGCCGCGGACCCCTCCTGCAACCCGTGATCCACGACGAGCGCATCCACCACCTCGGCCTCGACGACGGCCGTCGCGGTCAACGCCAGCGAATCGGCCCCACCGGACAGCGCCACCGCCACCACACCGCCGGGTGCGTAGCGGCCCAGCCACGCGCGCACGGCACGCCGCATCTCCAGCGCGGCGCGCGTCTCCGGCAGCCGGGGTCGATCGTTCACCCCCCGATCGTGTCACGCGGCGGCGGCGGGCACCGCGCTCCCAGCGCGACATCGCGCTCCCAGTTGATTGGCAGCAGTGGATTCCGCTCTCAGCGTGCCCGGCTTCGACGGGTTCGTGAGCGCTCAGCCCAGGACGCGCGTCACCCAGCGTTGCGGATCGTTGATTTCGTCTGTGCGGGGCAGGGTTTCGCTGTCGGTCCAGACCGTGTTGAACGCGTCCATGCCGACCGTCGCCACCACTTCGTCCACGAACTTCTTGCCGCGCACGTACTGCGCGATCTTCGCGTCCATGCCGAGCAGCGCGCGCAGCAGTCGCTGCACCGGGTTGGCGGGGCGCTTGCGACGCTGGTCGAAGGCGGCGCGGATGCGGGTCACCGAGGGCACGACGGCGGGGCCGACCGCGTCCATGATGTGGTCGGCGTGGCCTTCGAGCAGCGTGCCGAGCATGAGCAGCCGGTCCAGGGCGTCGCGCTGGGCCTCGGGCTGGGTGGCGCGCAGCAGGCCGATCACGCCGCCCGCCGGATCCTCGATACCGCGTCGGCGGTCACGCACCGCCTCGACCAGGCGGCCGAGCATATCGGCCAGCGGCTCGTCGCCGACCTCGCCGAGGGTGTCGACATTGGTGCGCATGTACTCCGCCAGCCACGGCGCGGAGGAGAACTGCACGCGATGGGTGACCTCGTGCAGGCACACCCATAGTCGAAAGTCGCTGGGCGGCACGCCGAGTGCGCGTTCCACCGCCATGATGTTGGGCGCGACCAGCAGCAACGTGCCGTCGGGACCGCTGAACGGGTCGTACTGCCCGAGGATCGCCGTCGACAGGAAGGCCAGCATCGCGCCCGCCTGCACGCCCGCCGGCTTCCCGACGAACCTTCCCTGCCCCGACTCCGCGCCGGTGCCGGTGAGCTGCGCCATGGAGTCCGCGGCGGCCTGAATCCAGCCCGGCCGGTCCACGACCCGGGCATCGGGCACCGGGGAATCATCGATCAACCGGCTGACCTCACGCACCGGCCCCTCGGCCCGCTTGGACGCCTCGGCCAGCTCGAGGACCGCCTGCTCGGCCGAATACCGGGTGACGCGCGGCCCGGCGGGCACCAGCGCCGCACCGGTGCGGGCGGCGAGATTCCAGTCGACGGATCCGGTGAGGCCGGGCCCCTTCTTACGCGGCTCGCTCACCAGCAATTCACCGCCGCCCGGCTGATCCGCGTGGGCCGAATGGTGTTCGGGTCCGGTCATGTTCATCCACCCGTCAGGAGCATCCGCAATTGCGCAGTGTGGCGGCGATGGCGTCCAACGCGGGGCGGCTCGCCTCCGGGAGCCGCTGGTTCGACATCAACGCGAAAGTGAGTACGCGCCCATCGCGATCCAGCACATATCCCACCAACGAGCTTGCCACATCGAGAGTTCCGGTCTTGGCGCGAACCCAGCCCGCACCGTCACGATCGCGCACCGTGTAGCGGCCTGCCAGCGAACCGGTCGCCCCGGCCACGGGCAGGTAGTCGAGCAGGTCGGCTAGCGGGTCCGGGGCATGCGAATCACCCTGTCCCACAGTGGTGTTGGGCAGGGCGGCGACGGCCACGATGTGGTCGAGCAGCCGCGGCGGCAGCAGATCGTCCACCGAGAGCCCGCTGCCGTCCAGCAGGGTGACACCGGTCATATCGAATCCGGCGGCCCGCAGGGTGGCGACGATGCCGGTCACCGCGCCCGCGAAGGACAGCTCGTTGCCGGTGGCCTGCGCGATCTCGCGGGCGATGGTCTCGGCGAGCACATCGTCGGAGTGCACCATCATGTCGCGCAGCCGATCCTTCAGCGGCGCGGACCGCACGGCCGCCACCTGCGTGGAACCCTGCGGCGCGTTCCCCAGCCGCACGCGGGCCGGATCGATGCCCAGGGCCACCGCCAGCTGCCGACCGGCGTCCACCGCGGGAGTCTCGGTGCGCGGCGAATACTCGACCAGTGGTTCGAGCCGCCCGCCGTCGATCATCACCGGGTCGATGGGCGCGATGGAACCGCCCGCGACATCCCGGAAGTCCCAGCCCTGCGCCATATTCGAGCCCGAGTACAGCGAGGTGTCGACCACGATGCTGTCGACCGGCCTACCCGAATTCTTGATCTGCGCCACCAGATCCGACAGCCGCGGCCCGTCCGGGTAGTAGCCCTTGCCGTCCGGCTGATTGGTGATGGTCGGGTCGCCACCACCCACGAGCACCAGCTCGCCGGGCGCGGACCCGGTCACCACCTTCGTGGTCACCCGGTGGTCCGGCGGCAGGGCGAGCAGCGCGGCCGCGGTGAGCACGACCTTCGCATTGGATGCCGGAATCTGCGGCTTGTCGGCATCGAGGGTCCACAGCACCTCGCCGGTCTCGCCGTCGGACACCGAGGCCGCGAACACCCCGAGATCGGGATTGGCGGCGACCCCGGCCAGCGCGGCCGCGAGCCCCGCCTTACTGGGCACCGGCGCGGTCGAGGGCGCGGGCTGCACCTGCGGCAGGGCCTTCACCGGCGAGGGCGGCGCGGCGACGGTCAATCCCCCGTGCTTGAACTCCTCGGTCCACGGTTTCACGGTGAGCACCACGGCGGTGGCCGCGACCGCCACCACGACCAGCGCGGATGTCACGACAATCCAGGTGCGCCGCCGTCGCTTGGCTTCCAGACCCCCGATGTTCTGCTTGTTCCCGCCTGCCACGTGCAGCTGTCTCCCTGATACCTGTGGCAGGGGAATGCCCCGGGCGTCCCTGCCGAACCCATGCGCCCGCCGTCCACACTATCCTCGTTGCGCAGTCGTTCCTCAGAACGAGCTGGCGAGTCGGCAGCCATAGGCCAACGAAGAAGGAGATGACGTGGAGTTCGACGTCACCATCGAGATCCCCCGGGGTCAGCGCAACAAGTACGAGGTCGATCACGAGACCGGGCGGGTGCGGCTGGACCGCTACCTCTACACCCCGATGATGTACCCGGCCGACTACGGATACATCGAGAACACCCTGGGCGGCGACGGCGATCCGCTGGACTGCATGGTCCTGCTGCCCGAGCCCGTGTTCCCGGGCGTGCTGGTCGAGGCCCGTCCCGTCGGCGTGCTGATCATGAGCGACGAGGCCGGCACCGACGAGAAGCTGGTCGCGGTCCCGAACAAGGACAAGCGCTGGGATCACATCCAGGACGTCGAGGACATCCCGGAGTTCCAGCGCAAGGAGATCGCGCACTTCTTCGAGCGCTACAAGGACCTGGAGCCCGGCAAGTGGGTCAAGGTCGAGGGCTGGGAAGGCCGCGAGAAGGCCGAAACCCTGGTCACCGAGGCGTACGCCCGGCTGAAGGAGCAGGGCGGCCACTGACAGCCCCCGCTACTCCCGCGGCGCGGTGAGTCCCGCGGTGGTGCGCAGCGGCACCTCTTTCCAGAAGAGCACCAGCAGCAGCGCCACCGCGGTCACCGCCGAAC
The DNA here is from genome assembly GCF_016741815.1 of Nocardia acididurans. Taxonomy (GTDB): domain Bacteria; phylum Actinomycetota; class Actinomycetes; order Mycobacteriales; family Mycobacteriaceae; genus Nocardia; species Nocardia acididurans. The sequence goes on along the minus strand of NZ_JAERRJ010000009.1, from coordinate 35,212 downwards.
TGGTCAGGAACACCGTGGACAGCGAGTTCGCGAAACCTGCCCGGAACGGCTGTGCCAGCGCCGGATTCAACTGCTGGATCACCGAGCTGTCGACGAGCACCCGCTCCGCGCCGTCCGGATTCTGCCCCGCCGCAACGAGTTCCGACTCGATCTCGGGTGCGAGCCGGGTGAACAGGATCGACAGGAACACCGCTGCGCCCAGCGTGCCGCCGATCTGCCGGAAGAAGGTCGCGGCACCGGTGGAGACACCCATATCCTTGGGCGGCAACGTATTCTGCAGCGCGAGAATGAGCGGCTGCATGAGATTCCCGAGCCCGAATCCCACGCACAGCATGAACGCGGCCACGATCCAGAACGCGGTGTCGGCGCGCAGATAGTGCATCAGGAACAGGCCGAGGGTGATCATGGCCGCACCGAGAATCGTATAGACGCGGTAATGCCCGGTGCGCGAGATCAATTGGCCGGAAATGATCGAGCCGATCATGATGCCGAGCACCATCGGAATCATCTGCAAACCGCCCAGCACAGGGCTCGCACCCCGCACCACCTGCAAATACTGTGGCATCAACAGGATTCCACCGAACATGCCCGCGCCCACCACGAACGAGATCACCACACCCAGCGCGAAGGTTCTGTTCCGGAAGATGCGCAATGGAATCAACGCCGCGTCACCGAGTTTCGCCTCGATCGCGAGGAACGCCGGCACCGCGACCCCGCCGATGAGGTAGCAGCACACCGAACGCGCACTCCCCCAGCCCCATTCACGACCCTGCTCGGCGACGATCAGCAGCGGCGTGATGCCCAGCGCCAACACCAGCGCACCCCAATAGTCCACGCGGTCACGGGATCTCACCGGTCTCGGCAGTCGCAGCACCCGCGAGACCACCAGCAGCGCGAACAGGCCCAGCGGCACGTTCACCAGGAACACCCAGCGCCACCCGGAAATCCCGAGAATGCTGTCCTGCCCGGCGAACAGACCGCCCAGCAGCGGCCCGAGCACACTCGAGGTGCCGAACACGGCCAGGAAATAGCCCTGATACCTGGCCCTTTCGCGGGGGCTCACGATATCGCCAACAATCGTGAGCGCCAGCGACATGAGCCCGCCCGCGCCCAGCCCCTGCACCGCGCGACAGGCCGCCAGCTCGTACATGGATTGCGCGAACGTGCACAGCAGCGAACCCGCCAGGAATATCGAAATGGCCGCCAGATAGAAGGGCTTGCGCCCGTACATATCCGAGAGCTTCCCGTACAACGGCGTCGCCAGCGTCGCGGTGATCAGGTAAGCCGTTGTGGCCCAAGCCTGTAGCGCGTAACCGTCGAGATCATCGGCGATGGTGCGGATGGCCGTCGACACAATGGTCTGATCGAGGGCCGCGAGCAGAATGCCGAGCAGCAGACCACTGAGAATCACCATGATCTGCCGGTGCGTGAAACCACCCTCACCGGTGGATTCGGTCACCTCTGATGTAGCCATCGCCGAACCTCCAGGTCCCCCGCCTCACGATAGGCCGGAACCCGAAGCCCGCAACGGATTTTCGCCCCCGCCCCCGAAACGCGGCCCTTCGCTGTCCAGGGTTCGGGACGAAGCCCGAGAGCACAGCACTCCGCGGTTGGGGGTTCGGGGGCGAAGCCGGAGAGCACAACGCTCCGCGGTTGGGGTTCGGGGGGCGAAGCCCCTGAGAGCTACAAGAGTTGTTACTACTTCCCCTGGAAACGCGGCGGACGCTTCTCGAAGACCGCCTGGATCGCCTCGGTCAGATCCTCCGACGGCAGGAAGGCCGCGTTCCACGCCGACACATAGCGCAGTCCGTCCGCCACCTTGCCGGCCTTGGGCTGATCCAGCACATCCTTGATGCCCTGCACCACCAGCGGCGGGTTCTCGGCGATCTCGCGCGCCAGCGCGTACGCCGCGTCCAGCACCGCCTGCTGATCCGCGTACACGTCATTGACCAGGCCGATCTTCTCGGCGCGGGCGGCGTCGATGTCCTTGCCCGTGTAGGCGAGCTCACGCAGGTGCCCCTCGCCGATGATCCCCGGCAGCCGGTGCAGCGACCCGATGTCGGCGACGATCGCGACCTTCGCCTCGCGCAGGCTGAACTTGGCGTCCGCGCTGGCCAGCCGGATATCGGCGGCCGCGATCAGATCCAGCCCACCGCCGATGCACCAGCCGGACACCGCCGCGATCACCGGCTTGGTGCAGTCGGCGACCGCGGTGACCGAAGCCTGCATATCCCGCACGCCCTTGAGGAAGGTGGTGCGCGGCGCGGCCAGGGCCTTGTCACGCAGCAGCGGCCCGAACAGCGGGCTCATGGCGGGCAGGTCCAGCCCGTAGGAGAAGTGCTTGCCCGCGCCGGTGAGCACGATGGCCCGCACCTCCGGGTCGGCGTCGAGTTCGCCGAAGATGAGCGGCAGCTCGCGCCAGAAGTCCGGTCCCATGGCATTGCCCTTGCCCGGGCCGGTCAGCGTCACCGTCGCGACGTGGTCCTTGCTCTCGACTTCGAAAGCCTTCCAATCGGTCATCGGTCCAGCGTATCGGCGGTTTGCGCGGTTCCGTACCCGGGTGTAAACGCTGTGCTAAATCTGCTGTCCCCCACTGGTTTCCAGCAGGCCGCGGGACGGACGATTATTGCGTCCACAAGATGCTTCTCCCGTGTGGGGGTTCCGATGTTGATGCACCACGGAATCGGCCTCGACCGCTTCAATTCCCTCTCCCGCGCCCGCGCGATCCACGCCCTGTACGAATGCTGCTGCAATGTCACCTGGGCATCCAAGATCGCGGACGGCAGGCCCTACCCCGGCCACGCCTCCCTGCACACCGCCGCGGCGGCCGAACTGCACGCCCTGTCGGCGGTGGATCTGGCGCGAACCTTCGATTCCTGTGCCCACGACAACGTTTCGGAGCACACGATCGCCGAACTGTCACGGATCACCCGTGCCCGGATCGCGCAGATGCTCGGTCCGGAGGAGGGTTATCCAGAGTATTGAAACCCGGCACATGATCCGCAATCGCTCTACTCTTGGTGGCATGCGCAGGTCCCTGCTGCCGCCGATCGCGACGAAGGTTTCCGACACCTTGATCCAGCGCGGCCACCACGGGGTGATCGTCACGCAACCCAATCCCACGCACACCGCCGAAGCAGCAGCTCAGGCGCTCGGCGTGGATGTCGGAGCCATCACCAAGTCCCTGGTCTTCCTGCTCGACGAGGATCCCGTCCTGCTATTGGTGTCCGGCGCGCACCAGGTGAACCTGGCCGATACCGGGAAGCGGCTGGAGGGCACTCTCACCCGCGCACCCGCGGCCATGGTCCGCGAGGTCACCGGGCAACCCATCGGCGGGGTGGCTCCACTGGGCCATCCCACCAACCTGCCCACCTTCGTCGACAACGCGCTGTCGCATCATCCGGAGCTGTGGGCGGCGGGCGGCCACCCGAACACCCTGTTCCGCACCACCTTCGGCGAGCTGGTCCGCATCACGGCGGGCCTGGCCATCGATGTCGATTGAGTGTCGGATCGCTGAGCGATTTCGCACAGCCCGGAATATTCGGGCAGCGAACGACGTAGGTTCGTTGCGTGACTGATTCCGAGACATCCGGCGCCGAGCTACATGTGCCCGATGACCTGAGCGGCATCACCGCGCAGCAGTATCGCTCCGCCATGCGGCACTATCCGGCGGGCGTCACCATCGTCACGCTGAACTCCGAGAACGGGCCCGTCGGTTTCACCGCCACCTCCTTCGCGTCGCTGTCCGCCGATCCGCCGCTCATCTCGTTCAATATCGCCGAGACCTCCTCCAGCCGCGACGCCATGCTGCGCGCCGATTCGCTGGTCGTGCACTTCCTCGGCCAGCATCAGAAGCATCTGGCCCAGCGCTTCAGCCGGGACGCCGCCGAGCGCTTCACCGATCGCTCGCTGTGGACCACCCTGGACACCGGCGAGCCGATCCTGCACGGCACGCCCATCTGGGTGCGCGCCACCGTCTACCAGTTGCTGCCGATCGGCGATCACACGCTGGTGGTCGGGCTGGTCACCCGGGTGCACGACAACACGCAGGACGCTCCGGCGGTCGGCCCGCTGGTCTACTACAACGGCGTCTACCACCGCGCCGAGATCGCGGACTGATTCTCCCGGCGCGCTCCGGTCAGGCCGCGGAGGTGGCGGTGCCGATGCCCAGCGCCGCCAGGATGGCCGCGCTCGCCTGCTCCAGCCGATCGCGCACCTTCGGCCGCTTCAACAGCGCCACCGCGCGGGAAGCGGCCATGGCTAGCAGCACCATTTCGATTGCGGCGATGGCGGATTCGATCGCCCCGAGGGTGAGCGTGTTCGCGAAGGTGACCTCGGTCAGGAACTGCGGCAGCACCGCGAGATAGAACAAACCCACCTTGGGATTGAACATGCACGACAGCAATCCGGCAGCGAATGCCGAGCGAACCGAATCACCCTTCGCCCGCGCGCCGGGAGCATCCGATTCGACTGCGGCCGAAGCCTTTCCGCGCCGATGCGCGAGCAGCGCCCGCACCCCCAGATACACCAGGTAGAGCCCGCCGATCACCTTCAACGCCCGATAGGCCGTGGCCGACTGCTCGAGCAGCGCCGCCACCCCCGCCGCGACCACCACCGCCCACACGATGCCCCCGAGCGCGGACCCCATCGCCGCGGCGATGGCCGGACGCGGCCCGGACATCGAAAACCGCAGCACCAGAAAGGAATCCGGGCCGGGCGTGATGGACAGCAGTACGCACAGCCCGATGAAACTCAACAGCAGCGGCAGGCTCACCCACCCATGAGAACACAGTCCACCGACAAGGGGGAGAGCCCGCCGACCGGCCCTGATGATGAATACCGGCCGACGGCCCCCTGGGCGCGACCGGAATTCAGTTTCGCGCGCTGAATTCCGCGCCCAGTTCCTGGAACATCGTGGTGTTCATGGTGAATGCCAGCCGCGCCTCGTCGAGCACCCGATCGACCTCGGGCCCGTCGATGGGCATCCGGTCCAGGTTCTCGCGGTAATCCCGTTTGAACGCGGCGGGATTCGTGATCGCGTCGAAGACGTAGAACCGCACGCCGTCGCCCTTCTTGGGCAGATCCCACAGCTTCTCGGCGGTTCCGCGAATCACCTGTCCGCCCGAGAGATCGCCCAGGTAGCGGGTGTAGTGATGCACCACGTACCCGGCCGGCCAGGTGCGCGCGCACTCCTCGACGCGGGCGGCGTAGGCGGCGGTCGATGGCAGCGCGACGAGCTCGTCGCGCCAGTTCGGGCCGCCGAGGTAGGCGAGATCGAGTTCGATGGCCGCCAGCCGGTCCAGCTCCGAGCGCACGAACGGCCCGGCGACCGGGTCGGCGGCGAGGGCCGCGGAGTGCTTCTCCAGCGCGTCGTAGACGAACCACAGCTGCGCGGTGTAGCGGTAAAAAGCCTGCACACCAAGGTTTCCGGTGAGCATGTCACGCATGAAGGTGGAGTGCTCGGCCTCATTGTGCTGCTGCTCGGTGGCGGTCCGGATGAGCGTCGAGAACGGCGTCTTGGTGTCCACGGTGTCAGTCTTCAACGGCATGGGAGCAACCTCTTTCACCTCTCGGGCGCCCTACTTTGGCTACCCTAACCTCAATTACCAAGGTTAGCTACAGCAACGTTCCCGCGAAACGAACTTTGCGACCCACCGGATCCAACTTTCGATGGATTTTCGCGGCGGGGTTGACAAGAGCCCGACACATCTGCAAATCTCGGCAACCAGGTCATGAGTGCCAGCGCAAAGCCCCGGCTCGCTGGTCGGCAACCCTCCTCCGCGGTGGGGTGCTCCGGGTGACGACCAGGCCGTAGCCCGACTTGGGCGCGGCAAGCGCGGACACTCGATCACCCCTTTCTGATCGCGCGTCCCATGAGCCGACGGGATTTCGTGATGACCGCTTTCGCCGACCAGACCTGTGCCCCCCTCGCCGAGGTTTCCGGTTGTGATCTCCAGGTGCCCCTCGTCCAGGGCGGCACCACCACCTACGCCAACTTCGACTATGCCGCCAGCGCACCGGCATTGGCGCAGGTCACCGACCGCGTACAGGAGTTGCTGCCGTTCTACGCCAGCGTGCACCGCGGCGCGGGCTACGCCTCCCGCGTGTCCACCGACTGCTACGAATCCGCCCGCGGTTCGGTCGCCCGCTTCCTGAACGCCGCCGACGACCAGGTCGTCGTGTTCACCCGCAACACCACCGACTCGCTCAACCTGCTCGCCTCCTGCGTACCCGGCGACACCGTGGTCCTCGACGTGGAACACCACGCCAACTTCCTGCCCTGGCAGCGGCACGGCCGCCGCGTGGTCCCGGTCGCCGACACCATCGAGGAGACCATCCAGCGGCTCGTCGCCGAACTCTGCTCGAAACCCGCTGCACTGCTTGCGATTACGGGCGCATCCAATGTGACCGGCGAACTGCTCCCATTGGAGCGCCTGGCCTGGATCGCGCACCAGTGCGGCACCCGCGTCCTCGTCGACGCCGCCCAACTGGCCCCGCACCGCCGCATCGACCTGCGCACCACCGGCATCGACTACCTGGCCTTCTCCGGCCACAAGGCGTACGCGCCGTTCGGCGCGGGCGTACTCGTCGGCCGCCGCGACTGGCTCGACGCCGCCGAACCGTACCTGGCGGGCGGCGGCGCGGTCCGCTCCGTCACCGCCGACAGCGTCGAATGGGCGCCCGCGCCGCAGCGGCACGAGGCCGGCTCCCCGAACGTCCTCGGCGTCGCCGCGCTGGCCGCCGCCTGCGACGCACTCACCGAACTCGACGCGACCACCGTCACCGAGCACGAGCAGTACCTCACCCATCGCCTGCGCTACGGCCTGAAAACCGTTCCCGGCGTGAACTTCCTGCGCATCTGGCGCGACAGCACCGACGCCGTCGGCATCGTCGCCTTCACCGTCGACGGATTCGAACCCGGCCAGGTCGCCGCGTATCTCTCCGCCGAACACGGCATCGGCGTCCGCGACGGCCGCTTCTGCGCGCACCCGCTGCTGTCGCGCCTCGGCGTGGACGCGGCCCTGCGAGCCAGCATCGGCCTCGGCACCACCGCCGCCGACGTGGACCGGCTCATCGACGCGATCTCCACACTGGTGGAGAAGGGGCCGGGCTGGGATTACGCACGCACCGAAGGGCATTGGAACCCGGTGCCGGAAACCCGCCCGTTCGGCAGGGGCAGCGAGGGCGGCGCGCCCTGCGCGTTCTGACTTCTCGACTGCGGTGGGGTTCGGGGCAAAGCCCTGAGAACACTGAGACTCGGGTTACGGCACGAGATAGCGGGCGGCGAGTTCCTCGATCAAGGGATCGTCGTCCGCGACGGCGTTCAAGATGTCCAGATCGTCCTGGACCGAAACATGCCGCACATCATCCTGCTCCGGGTCCGGCCCGTCCTCGGCCAGCTGCCGCAGTAGCTTCGCGCGTACTCGTTCCTTCAGGGAATCACTCATAGGAAGAGCATGCCCCCGCGCGGCGTGCTCACTCCGACAGCCACGCCGCCGCTGCTCAGACCGGTGCGAGCCAGGTCCCGTAGGGCGTGTTCCGCACCACCGTGAAGGCCACCAGCAGGATCGCGGTGATCCACAGCGCCGACCTCGGCAGGATCCTGGGCAGCGGCGGCAGCGACTGCCCGCGCCAGCCCTTGATCGTCCAATTCCCCCACCACGCAAGGAATCCCAGCAGCAGCGGCACCAGCAGGATATTGCTGTGCACGGCATCGATGATCCGGCCGTCGGTGAGATTGTGCAGCCCCCGCAGGCCGCCACAGCCCGGGCACCACCAGCCGGTCAGCTCATAGAACGGGCACACCCCGTACGAGCCCTGCTCATGTGGGTCCCGGAAGTGCAGCACCGCCAGCACTCCGGCCACCGCGCCGCCGGTGAGCAACGGCAGCCCGGCGGTGAGCCACCGAGACCGGGCTGGAGGTTGGCTCACGGGAGCTGACGCGGTGTCCACGCGCTCAACGGTAGCCGCGTGGGACCGGCGCTTCCAGTTCATCGCCCCGAGTGATAGGAACGTGTTCTAAAAACTGCTTGTGACCACCGTCACGACCAGTCGCTCGAAGGAGAACACCCCTGATGATCCTCGACACCTTCCGCCTGGACGGCCGCGTCGCCCTCGTCACCGGAGCCGGCCGCGGCATCGGCGCCGCCACCGCCCTGGCCCTCGCCGAAGCGGGCGCCGACGTGGCCCTCGCCGCCCGCACCGCCACCCAGCTCGACGAGGTCGCGGGCAAGATCCGCGCGCTCGGCCGCCGCGCCGTCACCGTCCCCTGCGACCTGTCCGACCTCTCCGCCGTCACCGCCTTCGCCGAAACGGCCGCCGCCGAACTCGGCCGCATCGACATCGTCGTCAACAATGTCGGCGGCACCATGCCCAACACCTTCCTCACCACCACCCCCGAATTCCTCGAAGAGGCTTTTCGTTTCAACGTCTCCACCGCCCACGCCCTCACTCGCGCGGCCGTCCCGCACCTGCTGAAATCCGGCGGCGGCTCGGTCGTCAACATCACCTCCATGATGGGCCGCACCGCGGGCCGCGGCTTCCTCGCCTACGGCACCGCCAAAGCCGCTCTCGCCCACTGGACCCGCCTCGCCGCCACCGACCTCTCCCCCCGCATCCGCGTGAACGCCATCGCCGTCGGCTCGGTCCTCACCTCCGCCCTGGATGTCGTTGCCCAGCAACCGGAAATCAAGGCTTCGATGGAATCGGTCACTCCGCTCGGCCGCCTCGGCGAACCCTGGGAAATCGCCGCCGCCATCGTCTACCTCAGCTCCCGCGCCGGCGGCTACATCACCGGCAAGGTCATCGAGGTCGACGGCGGCATCGAACGCCCCAACCTGGACCTCCCCATCCCGGACCTGTAATCCCTTGCGGCGGATCGTCAGCCGACGGCTGGACCAGCAGGCTGCTCCGCGGGCACAGCCAAGGTATCGATGACGGCGACGACCTGCCCTCGGTCCGCCAGGAGGATCGGACCGGTGTGCCCGGCTGTGCGCGCCACCGCACGTGCCAGGGGTTCGGTCGTTCCCACCACAGGTAGGGCGGGGGCGAGGTGCGCCGTCACCGGATCGGCGGCGGGCGCGTCCGCCAGGCCGGACGCGCTCACCGCACCGAGGAGCTCGGCCGCCACCACGGGACCGGTTGCCTTGCGCTGCAACAACACCGGCAGCACGGGGAACCGTCGGAGCTGCTCCCGCGCCTCGCCGACCGTCGCTCCGGACGGCACCACCACCGGCGGCGGCAACCGGGCCGGGTCACCCAGCGCCGCTCCGACAGTGTGTTCCGCTCCGGGCGCGGTGAGCGGAAATCCCAACGCGCCCAGCCATTCATCGTTGTAGTACTTCGACAGGTAGGCCCGGCCGGAATCCGGTGCGATGACGACCACCACATCGTCCGGCCCGAGTTCCCGCGCGGTGCGCAGCGCCGCCGCGACGGCCGTCCCCGACGACCCGCCCAGCAGCAGCCCCTCCTCCCGTGCGATGCGGTGCAGCAGCGCGATGGCCTCCGCGTCCGGAATGCTCTCGACCCCGTCCACCACCTCCGGGTCGTACGACTCCGGCCACAGATCCGGCTCGGTCTCCGGATGCCGGAAGTGCCCGACCGCCTCGACGTACCAGATCCGCCCGTCGCCACCGCCGTACACCGAAGTCTCCGGATCCGCGCCGATCACCCGAACCGCCCCGCCGGATGCCTCCTTCAAATAGGACCCGGTACCCGTAATCGTCCCCCCGGTGCCGACCCCCGCCACGAAATGCGTTATGCGCCCACCGGTTTGAGCCCAGATCTCCGGCCCGGTGGTAACCCGGTGCGCCGCCGGATTGGCAGGATTGTCGTACTGCCCCGCGAACCAGGCCCCCGGAATCTCCTCCGTGAGCCGCAGCGCCACACTCCGCAGATGCTCGGGATGCCCCACCGGCCGCAACCCCGGCGTGAGATGCACCTCCGCCCCGTAGGCCCGCAGCAGCGCGATCTTCTCCGGACTCACCCGGTCCGGCACCACCACCACGCTGCGATACCCGCGCGCGGCCGCCAACGCCGCCAGCCCCAGCCCGGTATTCCCCGAACTGGCCTCCACCACCGTCCCGCCCGCCCGTAGCGCGCCCGCCTCCTCGGCCGCCAGCAGCATCCCCCGAGCAGCCCGATCCTTCACGCTCCCACCAGGATTCAGATACTCGAGCTTCACGTACACCGTCGCCCGAATGTCATCCACCACCCGGTTCAACCGCACCAGCGGCGTATTACCGACAGCCTCGGCAACAGAATCGAACACGCCCCCGGCGTGCACGGAAACAGCGGTCATGCGGCACCCTGCCCTGGTCTCGGAAAACGGAAAACTCCAGCCCACCCGCACGAGACATCCGAACACCCAAGCCCCGCACCGGTTCCCACACAGTCAGACTCGCAAATCCCATTATCCCCGCCCAGGGTTCCCCTCACCCCGAACCCAACTTCCCGCACCCCCGCGCAAAGAAAAAGGCCCGGCACAAAGCCGAGCCTGATCCATGAAGGGAGTGGAGCCGCCTGGGGGAATCGAACCCCCGACCTTTTCATTACGAGTGAAGCGCTCTACCGACTGAGCTAAGGCGGCGTGCCTTCCGGCGGTGCGAGTCTATCGTCTCGCGCCCGGATCGCGAAAACGCGTGGTCGTGATCACGCCGACGGTCCTCCTGCCTGCCCGGACGACCGCGGTGGCCGGTCCGTGGAGCAGTTCACTCGTAATGAAAGGGTCCACGGGTCAGGAGGAGCGGGCGGCCATGAGGGTTGCGACCATGGCCGCGACGGCGAAGCGGGGTTTGACGTTGGTGTCGAGGGCTTCGCGGCAGTCCAGGACGGCCTCGATCGAGCGGAGCAGGCCCTCGGGGCGGATGTCCTCGGCGAGTTCGCGGATCTGGTCGGCCATGTCGGGGTGGGTGAGGGCCACGCCGGACTTGGAGTCGGCGGTCGCGGCGCCGAAGCGGACGGCCAGGGCGTCACGATAGAGGCCGGCGACGTCGATCAGCGCGCGGTCCAGCGCGTCACGGCCGGTGCGGGTGGCGCGGGACTTCTGGCGTTTCTCGAGTTCCTTGAGAGCGCCCGCCGAACCGCGGGTCGCGGAGGCCGCGCCCTTGCCGGTGCCGCCCGCGCCGAGGGCGACCGCGAGTTCGTCGCGTTCCTTCTCGTCTCGTTCGGCGCTGACCTGTTTGGCCTCGTCGTCGGCGGATTTCACCAGGTCGTCGGCGGCGGCGTAGGCGGCCGCGGGGCGGGCGGTGGCGGCCACCAGGGCCAGGGCCTTCTTGCGGCGGGCGCGGGCGTCGTCGTCGGTGGCGAGGCGGCGGGCGCGGCCGACGTGGCCGCCGCTGATGGAGGCGGCCCACTGGGCGGTTTTCGCGTCCAAACCGTGGGTCTCGTGCAGGACACGCGCCACGGCCTCGACCGACGGGGACGCCAAATGCACGTGGCGGCAGCGGGATCGGAGGGTGATCGAGATGTCCTCGGGGTCGACCGAGGGGGCGCACAGCAGGAAGACGGTGCGCTCCGGGGGCTCTTCGACCACCTTGAGCAGCACATTGCCGGCGGCTTCGGTGAGGCGGTCGGCATCTTCCACGACGACGACCTGCCAGCGGCCGGTACTCGGGCGGCGCGAGGCCACCTGCACGATCTCGCGCATCTCCTTGGTGCCGATACTCAGGCCCTCGGGGACTACGCGGCGCACGTCACCGTGCGTTCCGGCCATGACGGTGGTGCACGCGTGACAGCGCCCGCAACCCGGCTGCTCCGGATCGGTGCACTGCAGCGCCGCCGCGAAACACACCGCGGCCACCGAACGCCCCGAACCGGGCGGCCCGGTGAACAGCCACGAATGCGTCATTGCCGAGGACGAACCCGCCCCGCCCCGCGCGGCCACCGCGGCAGCGGTCAGTTCGGACTCGACCGCATCCTGGCCGACCAGTCGATCGAAGACACCCGCCACGTCGTACACCCTAGCGGCCGGCACCGACAGCCGGACCGACGCTCCGGCCCGACCCTCCGACGCGCCGGATCAGACCCGCTGCTGCGTGGTGTTCGCGCCGTCCAGCGCCTCCCGGATGATGTCGGCATGACCGCTGTGGTGGGCGAACTCACGGAAGAGGTTGTACAGCACATGCCGCACCGGCCAGTACTGCCGCTCCGGCGCCCACGGCGCGGTCGGAATCGGAACCCGGGCGTCGAAGCTGTCGAGCTCGCGGATCAGCTTCTCGGTCTGATCGGCGAGCGCGTCCCACTCCGCGAGCAGACCCGAAACCGTCTCCTCCGGAGCCATGCGATGCGCCGAATCCAGTTCGGACACATCGAATTCCGCGGTCTCGTCCCGTTCGATGAGCACGGTCGTCCAGTGCCGTTCGGTGGCGATGATGTGATGGAGCAACCCGCCCAGGGTCAGCTCACTGACCGTGGTGCGCTGCCGGGCCTGATCGTCGTCGATGCCGCGCACGGTGATCTGGAACAGCCTGCGCTGATCGGCCATATGGGTGATGAGGTCCTCGCGCTCCCGATCGGTCATCGAAAGTCCTTCCGCTGGTGCGTTTCCCGTGGTGACAAGCTACGGGAAGGCACCGACGGAGAGGACCCCTCGGCGGAAAACGGTCAGGACTTGGCGGAAGCGGTCTTCTTGGCGGCCGTCTTCTTCGCCGCGGCCTTCTTCGTCGTCAACCCGTCGGCCGTCTTGGCCGCCGCCTTCTTCGCCGCCGCCTTCTTGACCACCTTGGTCGCCGACGCCGCGGCCTTCTTCGCGGGCGCCTTCTTCGCGGTCTTCTTGGCCGTCTTCTTCACCGGACCGCGTGCCCGCCGATCCGCCAGCAGCTCGGAAGCCCGCTCGTCGGTGATCGACTCGACCTCGTCGCCCTTGCGCAGGCTGGCATTGGTCTCGCCGTCGGTGACATACGGACCGAACCGGCCGTCCTTGATCACCATCGGCTTCTCCGACACCGGATCCACACCCAGCTCCCGCAGCGGCGGCGCACTGGCCGACTGCCCGCCGCGCCGCTTGGGCTCCGCGTAGATCTTGAGCGCCTCCTCCAGCGTCACCGTGAAGATCTGATCCTCACCGGTGAGCGACCGCGAATCGGTGCCCTTCTTCAGATACGGGCCATAGCGCCCGTTCTGCGCGGTGATCTCCGCGTTCGACTCGGGATCCACACCCACCACACGCGGCAGCGACAGCAGCTTCAACGCGTCGTCGAGCGTGATCGTGCCCAAATCCATGGATTTGAACAGAGATCCGGTGCGCGGCTTGGGCGCGGCCACCTTCTTCGCGGACTTCTTCGCCTCCGGCTCCTCCGCCGGCTCCGGCAGGATCTCGGTCACGTACGGACCGAAACGTCCTTCCTTGGCGACGATTTCGTGCCCGGTCGCCGGATCCACACCCAGCGAGCGACCCTCCTGCGGCGTCGCGAACAGCTTCTCCGCGACCTCCGGGGTCAGTTCGTCCGGCGGCAGCTCATCGGGCAGGTTCGCCCGCTGCGACACCGGATCCCCTTGCGGGTCATCGGGATTGACGACCATACGCTCCAGGTACGGGCCGAACTTGCCGACCCGGACCACCACGTCGCGGCCCTCGTCATCGCTGAAAAGCTTGATGGAGTTGACTTCTCGCGCATCGATCCCGTCGAGACGATCCCCGACCATGCGCTTGAGGCCGCCCTCGCGAGCCACCGAACCGTCGGCACCGTGATCGCCACCGAAATAGAAGGAGGACAACCAGTTTCCGCGCTGCTCGCGGCCACCTGCGATGGCGTCGAGATCATCCTCCATGGCCGCGGTGAAGTCGAAGTCCACCAGCCGCCCGAAGTGCGCCTCCAGCAGACCGATCACCGCGAACGCCACCCACGACGGCACCAGCGCGCTACCGCGCTTGTACACGTACCCGCGATCGAGAATCGTCTTGATGATCGAGGAGTACGTGGAAGGGCGGCCGATGCCGAGCTCTTCCAACGTCTTGATCAGCGACGCTTCGGTGAATCGCGGCGGCGGATTGGTGGTGTGCCCGTCCGGCGCCAGCTCCACCGCCGACACGCCCTGGCCCTCGGTCAACGCGGGCAGGCGCGACTCGGCGTCGTCGGACTGGCCGCCCGCCTCCTCGTCGACACTCTCCACGTACGCCTTCAGGAAGCCCGCGAAGGTGATGGTCCGGCCCGACGCCGAGAACACGCACTCCTCACCGGAGGTCGCGTTACCGGTGACCCGGACCGTCAGCGTGGTGCCGCGCGCGTCCTGCATCTGCGAGGCCACCGTGCGCTGCCAGATCAGCTCGTACAGGCGGAACTCGTCATTGTCGACCCGCGAATGCAGCTGGCCCGGCGTCATGAACACGTCACCGGAGGGGCGGATCGCCTCGTGTGCCTCCTGCGCGTTCTTCACCTTGCGGGTGTACTGCCGCGGCGTCGGGCTCACGTACTCCGCGCCGTACAGCTGCGTCGCCTGCGCCCGCGCCGCCTGGATCGCGGAATCCGACAGCGTGGTCGAGTCGGTACGCATGTAGGTGATGTAGCCGTTTTCGTACAGTCGCTGCGCCACCCGCATGGTGCGCTCGGAGGTGAAGCGCAGCTTGCGCGCCGCCTCCTGCTGCAACGTCGAGGTCATGAACGGCGCGTACGGCTTGCGCGTGTACGGCTTGGACTCGACCGAGCTGACGGTGAAATCCACCCCGTTCAGCGATTCCGCGAGCCGCTGGGCATAGCCGGCATCCAGCACGACCACGCCGGACGCGGACTTCAACTGCCCGTCGGATCCGAAGTCGCGCCCGCTCGCCACCCGGGAACCGTTGACGGTGACCAGGCGCGCGCCGAAGACCCGCGGGTTTCCCTCGCCCTGATCGCCCGCGTCGAGCTTGGCCGCGATATCCCAGTACTCCGCGGACCGGAACGCCATGCGCTCCCGCTCGCGCTGCACGATGACGCGAGTCGCCACGGACTGCACACGGCCCGCCGACAACCGCGGCATGACCTTCTTCCACAGCACCGGCGACACTTCGTAGCCGTACAACCGGTCCAGGATGCGCCGCGTCTCCTGCGCGTCGACCAGATCCTTGTCCAGTTCGCGCGTGTCGGCCGCGGCGGCCTGGATCGCGGACTCGGTGATCTCGTGGAACACCATGCGCCGGACCGGCACCTTCGGCTTCAGCGTCTCCAGCAGATGCCACGCGATGGCCTCGCCCTCGCGGTCGGGGTCGGTGGCGAGGTAGAGCTCGTCGGCATCGGCGAGCAGGCTCTTCAGCTCGCCGACCTTGGCCTTCTTATCCGGGCTGACCACGTAGATGGGCTCGAAGTCGTTGTCGACGTCGACGCCGAGGCGGGCCCACTGCTGTCCCTTATATTTCGCGGGTACATCCGCCGCACCACGCGGCAGGTCGCGAATATGACCGACGGACGCCTCGACGACATAGCCGCGGCCCAGATAGGGCGCGATCTTCTTGGCCTTCGTCGGCGACTCCACGATCACGAGACGACGCAGGTTACGGCCCTGGTCGGGTGCTGAATTCGGCGCTGCACCGCGGTCTCGTGTTGCCACCGGCGAACACACCTTTCCTGTCGATCCGCGCGGCGCTGGTGCGCGCGATACGCGGCTGGGGCAAGCGGCGGCGACTACTGATATCGCTGCCAGCAACGTTTATACCCTGTTCAATGGCTGCGTCTCGGCTGCAGCGGCGATGTGGCCCCGGGTTGTGATCGAGTGTAATGGGTCCAGATATGGGTCGTCCCCCACCGCCGGGTGGCGATGGGGGACGGAACCTTATGGGGTAGGCCCGCTATCAGAGCGCGCGAACACCAGTGGCCTGCGGGCCCTTGGTGCCCTGGCCGACCTCGAATTCGACCTTCTGGTTCTCCTCGAGGGTGCGGAAGCCCGTTCCCTGGATCTCGGAGTAGTGGACGAAGACGTCAGCGGAGCCGTCCTCGGGCGCGATGAAGCCGAACCCCTTCTCCGCGTTGAACCACTTCACAGTTCCCTGTGCCATTCTGTTCCTTCTCTTTCCATACCGGAACGGCGGACAAGTAGGTTCGTCCACCGGGTCCGTTGAGACCGCTGTACTCTGTTCCCCCTGCAGGAAAGCACCCAGTACACCGTTCGCAACATCGATCCTGCTGATGGTTTGGACTTTGGATCCGTCCCTCGAACACAGAAGCTTGCGACCAGGAACCAGTGAACCATGTCTTCGCGCAATTCAACAGCCGAGTTACCCACAATTTGCAAAAAAGTTGATCTTGCGAATGTGCAGGTGAGGGGCGTAATGCCCAAATCCGTACTCGAAGTTGGTTTGCTTCCGAATAACAGAGCGAGCATCTGGCAAACCGGGTGTGAGCCAGGTCGCTACTCTGTAGTGAAATGGCAGGTAGACCTGTGGAGGCACACACCGTTCGCACCCCGTGTGCGTGTCGAGGTGTCGGTTCGATGAAAGCCACCGACCATACGGACCGGTCTGAAATAGCCTGCGACCCCAGCTACGGTCAATCGTTGCTGAATCGTGTCCTAACCAGCTTCGACGCCGGTGACCCGCGCCTCACCCATGTACGAGAGCTACCGCCACGGGCCGCCCAGGTCACGGAATGGCCCGAATGGATATCCGCGGACGTGCGCGCCGCGGTACAGGGCATCGGGGTCGACGCACCCTGGGCGCACCAGACCAGGGCTGCGGACATCGCCGCAGGTGGCGGGCATGTTGTGCTGAGCACCGGGACGGCTTCGGGGAAGTCGCTGGCCTACCAGATGCCGGTGCTGACAGCCCTGCAGCAGGATCCGCGGGCCACCGCGCTGTACCTGTCGCCCACCAAAGCGCTGGGTGCCGACCAGTTGCGGATGGCCACCGAACTCACCGATGCCGACCCGTTGCGCGGGATTCACCCCGCCCCCTACGACGGGGACACACCGCAGGAGATACGGCAGTGGGTACGCGCCAACTCCCGGTGGGTATTCACCAATCCGGACATGCTGCACCTGGGCATGCTGCGCTCCCACGAGCGCTGGGGCCGGCTGCTGCGACAGCTGCGCTATGTGGTGGTCGACGAATGCCATACCTACCGGGGCGTATTCGGCTCCCACGTGGCCCTGGTGCTGCGCCGACTCCGGCGCATGGCCCAGCGGTACGGAGCCGACCCGGTGTTCGTGCTGTGCTCGGCCACCACGAGCGACCCCGCGCATACGGCCTCGAAACTCATCGGCGCACCGTGCACCGCGGTCACCGAGGACGGGTCGCCCCAGGGCGCGCGGACCGTGGCGCTGTGGGAGCCGCCACTGGTCGGCGGGGGCCTGACCGGCGAAAACGGTGCCGCGATCCGGCGATCCGCGGGGGCCGAGGCCGCGAAGGTCATGGCCGAACTCGTGGCCGAGGGGGCGCGGACACTCACCTTCGTGCGGTCGCGGCGGGGCGCGGAACTCATCGCGATGGATACCCGGCGACTGCTCGCGGAGGTGGATACCGCACTGCCGGAACGCATCGCGGCCTACCGATCGGGGTACCTCGCGGAGGATCGGCGGGCGCTGGAGACCGCGCTGTCGGAGGGATCGCTGCTGGGTGCGGCCACCACGAACGCCCTCGAACTGGGCGTGGACATCGCCGGACTGGACGCCGTCGTGGTGGCCGGGTACCCGGGGACCGTCGCCTCGTTCTGGCAACAGGCCGGGCGCGCCGGGCGGCGCACCCAGGGATCGTTGGTGCTGCTCATCGCCCGGGACGACCCGCTCGACACCTATCTCGTGCACCATCCCGAAGCGCTGCTGGGGCGGCCTATGGAGGCCAGCATCACCGACCCGCACAACCCGTACGTGCTCGGTCCGCACCTGCTGTGCGCGGCCATGGAACAGCCGCTCACCGATGCCGAAGTGCTGGATTACGGTGCGTGGGAGCTGCTTTCGGGGCTCGCGCGCCAGGGCGTGATCCGGCGGCGGCCGGGTGCGGGGCGGGACGGGTCGGCGCGGTGGTTCGTCACTGCGGACTCACACCCGCACGATGCGGTGGACGTGCGCGGAGGCATAGGCGCGGCCGTCGCCATCGTCGAGAGCGAGACCGGCCGGATGCTCGGCACCACCGACGCCGGGCGGGCGCCGGCCACCCTGCATCCCGGGGCCGTGCACCTGCACCAGGGCGAGAGCTATGTGGTCGACGAACTCGATCTGGACGAGGGCATCGCGCTGGTACACGCCGAAACGCCTGGTTGGACGACCAGCGCGCGAGCCGTGACCGCCCTCGAGATCGAGGAGGTGACCGAGGAGCGCGTGCACGGCACGGTCACCACGGCACTGGGCCGGGTGTTCGTGACACGGCAGGTCATCGGGTATCTGCGCAGGCTGCCCAGCGGTGAAGTGCTCGACATGGTGTCGCTGGACATGCCCGCCCAGACCCTGCCCACCCGGGCCGTGTTCTACACGGTCACGCCGGAGTTGTTGCGGCGGGCCGGAATCGACGCCAAGCACGTGGCCGGGGCACTGCATGCGGCCGAGCACGCGGCCATCGGGATGCTTCCGCTGGTGGCGACCTGCGATCGATGGGATATCGGCGGAGTGTCCATCGCCGAACATCCCGACACCGGGCTGCCCACGGTGTTCGTCTACGACGGGCATCCCGGTGGAGCCGGTTTCGCCGAGCGCGGATTCGCGCGGCTGCGGCACTGGCTGACGGCGACGCTCGCGGCCATCCGATCCTGCGGATGTGCGAGCGGGTGCCCGTCCTGCGTACAGTCACCGAAGTGCGGGAACGGCAACAATCCGCTGGACAAGGCCGGTGCGGGACGCCTGCTGGCCGAAGTGCTGGCGGAGCTGGGCGATGATGACGAGGGCGCTTCCGAACCGTGATGCCGCCGTCTCCTGAGCGACATCACGGCGACACCCGACCAACTGGTAGGCACGCGGCAACTGGGCGGTATCGGGCGAGGTGCCGGGCACTGCCACCCGAGTCGTGCGGTGTGAACCGCTCAGCCGATTAAAAAGGGATGTGATCCTGTTAACTGGAGGGTTGCTCCGTTCGATAATGTCGCTACCGCATTTACCTGTGCATTCATTCCATTCGACCTTAAGGAACGAATTGGAATGTGATCGGCGGCCAAACTAATCGCCTACCACTTTGATCGGAATTCGGTATTGATCGACACGCGGTGTGGCGTGCGCCATCGAATTTCTAACCAACCGCTCGGTACGAGTTAGTCGTATCCGACTTCGCTAGTCGGTATCTCCGGCCGGGCCTGCCCGTGCCATCGTACGAACCGGTCGCTCGCCCAGTAGACCGAGTGACATCCGAGCCTCCACGGTGACGGTCACATCCCACTCGGCGACCACACAATCGACCACCCGCACACCCATGCGGCGAGCGATCTCACCGGCCCGGGCACACCCGGCCGCCGCACCCTGATCGAGCGCACCCGCCGCAGCCAGTGCGGCCAGATCCGCCGCCGACTGGGCGTGGTGACGACCCACCGCCGCCACCCCCACCTGTCCGATCAGTAGTGACATGGCCAACAGAGCCAGCAGCCCCAGACATGCGGCCGGAGTCACACCGCCCGCGTCTGTGCGGGTGCGGGTACGGCGAGATGTCACGGCTCACCCTCCGGTTCCCGGGCAGCCACCGCCTCCGCGCGCAGTGACAGCGGCAGCAGTGGCGTCCGAGCGGTCACCACCGCGACCACCAGCTCATGTTCGGCGCGCACGGTGACCACGGCCCCGGGCGGTGCCACCTGCCGCGCCACCGATACGGCCCGCGCCTCGTCTCCCCGCGCGGCCAGCCGTGCGGCCTCGCGAGCGGCGTCGACACAGCGCACCTGTGCCGACGCCGCCAGCACCATCCCGACACACGCGATCAGCACCGCGACCAATGCGACCAGCGCGATGGCCGCCTCGACGGTCGCCATACCCCGGTCACCACCCGGGTGACACCCGCTCGGCCTCACCCGACCGAGGTCGACAACGCCTTGTCGATGATCCGCGTCAGCGCGTTGACGATGCTGTCGCCGGTCACCACCGAATACAGCACGGCACCGAAGGCCGCCGCCGCAATCGTGCCGATCGCGTACTCGGCCGTACTCATCCCCTCCTCCCCCGCCGCCGCCAGCAGCACGCGCGCACGCAGTTCCACTCCGACATTCCGCACCACAGATCGCACAGTCACTCCTCTCCACACTCCGGCACAGACGGTCCGCGCCGCTGTCACACCGGCACGGACCACCCGCGCCGTCCTCACACCGGCGCGGAACACCCGCGCCGGCCCACCCCCGGCCGCTCACAGCAGGCCACCCCCGAGCACACGACCGGCCAGGCCGATCACCACCGGCACGATCCCGAGGCACACGAACGCCGGCAGAAAACACAAACCCAGCGGCCCGCCGAGCAGCACCCCGGCCCGCTCGGCGCGAGCCGCCGCCGCATCCTCCACCGCGGACCGGCGCTGCTCGGCCAACTCGGTGACACCACCCGCCAGGCCCGCCCCCGACCGCGCCGAACGCCGCACCATCCGCACCAGCGCTCCCACCGTCTCGTCCGCGCAACCGGAAGCCGCCTGCTCCCACGCGGTCACCGGATCCGCCCCGAGCGACAACAGATCCGCGGCGCGGCGCAGCACAGCGCCCAGCGGTTCGGGCGCGCCACCGGCGACAGCACCGGCCGCCGCAGCCGCGGGCAGACCCGCACGCAGGCACGCGGCGAACAGATCCAGCGCCCCCGCCGCCGCCATCGGATCGGCCGCCCCACCCGAATCCCGCACGCCGCGAACACTTCCGAGCCGCGCCCGGTGGGTTCCCCGCAACCGCCGCAGCGCACCGGTGCGGCCGGGAGCCAGCAGAACAGCCACCGCCACGAGCACCAGAGCGACCGAAAGGTGGTACATCGCAAAGCCTTTCCCCGACATGCCCGCCGGACCCGAGCCGCCCGGAATCCCACAGCAGTACCTGTCAAACGAGCCGACAACTCCGGAGCACCGCAGATCCGGCCGATGCCGCAGCCATCGACTCGAAGCCGAGCGCCCCAGCCTGACCGCCTGGTCGGCTGGGTCTCACGGCCTGTTGCCGCCGGGGCCGCAGTGGCTGACGGCGGCCGCTCCGAGGTGTTCGATGCGGGTGGTGCGAGGCGGTGCTCATCGCAGTACCCGGGCGGTGATGGCGTCCGTCCACAACAGGCCGGCACAGGCCAGACCGACCCCCAGGGGGAGCAGGAGGGTGCCTGCCGCCGAATCGAACAGCACCAGCAGTGGCGCGGCGCCCATCAGTTGCCCCAAGCCCACCCCGAGCAGCGGCAGGCCCGCCAACACCGCGGCGGTCGCCCGCGCACCCGCGAGGGCTGCGCGCGTACGTTCACGGAACCTGTTGCGCCCCTGCAGGTCTGCTCGTGCCGCCGCCAACAACTCCGCGAGCGCCAGACCATGACTCTCGGCAACCTGCCACGCCTCCGCGAGTCGCGAGAGCTCCACCGCCACCACGCTGTCCGGGCGGCGCAGGGCCTCGGCGCCGGAGCCGCCGAGTCGGCTTCGCGCGGCACTCACCGAGAAGGCGCGCGCGACATCACCGGCGGAGCCACCGGCAGCAGTCACGCCGGGCGATATCCGCGCGCCGACCCCATGGGGGAGCCCGCCCACGGCAGCCCTACCGCCGGCAACCCTGAGCGGCTCTCCAGGGACCGGGCTTCCATCGGGTGTCCCTCGCATGGCATCGGCGACAGCGATCTCCCGGGCAGCCGCCTCGGCCGCCGCGCTCGGATGAGCGCCGACTCGGAGCTCGCTGATCACGGTCTCCAATCCCTCCAGCAGCCGGACACTTTCGGCCTTGCGCCGGGCCTCTCGCGCAGCGCGCCCGCGCCGGACCACGAACGTCGCCGACGCCAGAGTCGCCGCGATCATCGGGCCCGCACCCAGCAGGAGCAGAGTCGGCAAACCTGCCCCGACCCCCAGACGAATCAACCAGGCGGTCCGGCACTTTCGCACCCGGCTGCGGCCGTACACTCGCGTGAACCGCCGGCGGGCGGCCGGTACCGGCGCCACCAGCAGGGCGAGTGCGGTACAGACCAGCGCGAATTCGATATGACCAGCCACCCCCGCAAGCCTCACCGGATCGTCACCACCGCTCCCTATCGCATGGCTGAACGGCCCGCCACGCAGGCACCGACCTTGTGCGGGGCAGGCTCGACGGATCACGCGTCACACCGCTCCCATCCTGGGGACAGCAGATCCCGGCGGAATTGGCGCTGGATGACCGGCTGTCAGCGTGTGCCGAGCATCGTCTGACACCGCAGGAGCCAGGGGCGGAGCCTGATCCGTCCACCACCTGCTTGCTGAGATCAACTGGTACGGGACGAGTCCCAGGTGATGAAGGCGAGGATCCAGCAGCTGTGGACGCAGGTCCTGATGACGGTGCGGGGATACGACCCAGCCGCGAACCATGCGCCGGACGAGGGGAACCGCCCCGCACACCGGAGACTTCGCCGGACGGATGTGCCGGTGCGGCAACCGGATCGGAGGTCTTCGCCAAGCTGACTCGCTTCGACTCTGCCGGTGGCACCGGCCCGGAGCGCCGCCCACCTTCCGCGTGATGCCGAGCTCGACAGGTGAGGCGCCAGCGGTGTTGTAGACCCGGCGGTTGACTGTGCCGCCACCAGGACTGCTTGTGGGGGAGGCTATTTCGGGTGGAGCAATGCTCGGGGGAGGCGGTCCGCGGAACGGCGTCACGCCCGGTGGTGTCGGAGTGAGTGCGGCTGGGGCGCAATCGGGCTGGGCGGCGGGAGCTCCCGGCTCTGGGCGGGGCGAGGGCACGGTCATCGACAGGTCCTTTCGTATGAGCGAACTGGCTTACAACTTCGGGACAGAAGAAGTGCGGTGTGGCGTCGCCTCTACCCGCGGCGGCGTCTCGACGACCCCGCTCGGGAGAGGCGTCGGCACGGCAGCCACCGCGATGCACGAGGTGCGGCGTACCCGGCTTTGATTCGAAGTACCGGGCAGGTATGAGGTTCACCGGTGATTCAGGTACCGCGGCACGCGACGATCGGCGTAGTCGGAGGGCGGTCGGCCCGGGTGTCATCGGTCGGTCCTTTCGTCGAGGAGAGTGGTGAGAAGTGCCGCGCCCCGGGTTGGGGTGGAATTGGCGGACCAGGCGGGAGCGATGTCGACCTCACCGTTGGCGCGGGTGACCACGCCTATTTCCTGGAGGGTGCGGGTGCCGTCGGGGCGGCGATGGACGTGGAGGACCACCTGTATGGCGGCCGCCAGCTGGCTGTGCAGGGCCGTGCGGGACATGCCGCCGAGGGCAGCCAATGCCTCCAGGCGGGCGGGGACTTCGCGCGGGGAGTTGGCGTGGACTGTGCCCGCGCCGCCGTCATGACCGGTGTTCAGGGCGGTCAGCAGGTCGACCACTTCCGGACCTCTGACCTCGCCCACGACAATGCGATCGGGGCGCATGCGGAGGGCTTGTCGAACCAGGTCGCGGACCGTGACCTCGCCTGCGCCTTCGACATTCGCGGGGCGGGCGACCAGGCGGACCACATGAGGATGCGGCGGAGCCAGTTCGGCGGCGTCCTCCACGCAGATGATGCGTTCGGCGGCAGGAACTTTCGCGAGCAGGGCGGCGAGTAGCGTAGTTTTTCCCGCGCCCGTGCCGCCCACCACCAGGAATGCGAGGCGAGCTCGGATGATGCGCTCGAGCAGGACCTTCGCCTCGGCGGGGATGGCGCCGGCGGCTGCCAGCGCGTCCAAGCCTTGGGAGGCCGGGCGGAGAACCCGCAGGGACAGGCAGGTACCGGCATGAGCGATCGGCGAGAGCATCGCGTGCAATCGGACGCCGAACGAATCACCCAGGGCTGCTTCGGTTCCCGGGAGGCGGCCGTCCACCCAGGGCTGAGCGTCGTCGAGGCGGCGGCCCGCCGCCAGTGCCAGACGCTGCGCCAACCGGCGCACCGCGGCCTCGTCCGCGAATCGGACAGCCGTGCGGAACAGGCCGCGGCCACGATCCACCCACACCGCATCCGGTGCGGTCACCAGCACATCGGCGACCTCCGGATCGTGCAGCAGTGGCTCCAGCACCCCGGCGCCGGTCAATTCCGTCTGCAGCAGCCGCAATGCCCGCAGCAGATCGGTATCACCGAGCACCCCGCCGGCCTCCGCCCGGATAGCCGCCGCCACCTGCGCCGGATCCGGATCACCCGCACCTTCCGCAAGCCGCTCCCGCACGCGATCCAGCAGCTCCGACGTGACCAAGCCGCTCACCGGAACCCCCGTCCGAACTCGTGCCCCACTCGCCTCGAAGCCCGCCACGCGCCGCCTCGGTCCGTCCGCGATCCGGACATGGCGAGCACTGCCACGGCGGGATCGGATTCCGAATCCGCTGGAGTAGCGACCAGCTGAGCCATCAGAGGCATCTGGCGAATCGGGTTCGGCCGGGTCATCGCACACCTGCGGCGGTGTCGGCGGCGCCTGCGACAAAGGGGCGCAAGGGGATTCGAGGCTCGGAATGAGCCGGGTGCCACTGCGGGCGATGCGGGGCAGGACGCTGCGGACGGCGCGCGGCGGACGGGCTGGACGGGAGGGAATCGGCGGATACGAGGGCATTCAGAACCGCCTCCGCGGCGGTGCGCAACGGGCCGCGGCGGCGGACGGTGAGACCGCAGCGTTCGAGGCGGTCTGCGAGGCCGGGCTGGGGGCGCACTGCCGCGAGGAGCGGAAGCCCGAGAGAATCAGCGATCTCGGAAGCACGGAGGCCACCCGGAGCCGGGCCGCGAACTATCAAGCGGACGTTGGTATTTCGGGAGCGGAGACGGGAAGCCGCCGACTCCGCGGCGGCTATGGCGCGCAGGTGAGCAGAGACGGTGAGGATCACCAGATCGGATGCGTCGAGGATCTGGGTGGCATGGGGGCCGCGTTCGGCGGAAAGGTCGCAGACCACCAGATCGCCCGCAGAGCGACCGGCCTCCAGCACCGAATGGACCGCGGTGGGAGTGAGTTCTGTTGCGGTGGAGCCTTTTCCGCAGGAGAGGACCGTCACACCCGATACCGCGGGAAGGGCTTCGTGCAGGGCGTCGGCCGATACGCGCCCCGCTTCGATGGTGAGGTCGGCCCAGCGGAGCCCCGGAGCGGATTCGAGGCCGAGCAGCAGGTCGATGCCCCCGCCGTAGGGGGCCGCGTCCATCAACAAGGTGCGGTCGCGGAAGCGGGTGGCGGCGGTGAGGGCCACCGCGGCGGCCAGGACGGATGCGCCGGAGCCGCCGACAGCTCCGGCGACCGCGACCACGACGCCGTCGTCGCGAGTGCGGTGGTCGTGCGCGGTGAAGGCCGCGATGAGGGCGTCCGACGACGCGGGCAGGGACAGGACTTGTTCCGCGCCGATTTCGGCGGCGGTCTGCCAGTCGAGCAAACCCGGGTCGGTATCTGTTACCAGGAGAATTCCCGGGCGACGCGGGCAGTCGGCGGAAATGCACTGCCGGGCGGCGGCGGTGTCGAGAACTATGACGGGTGCGGTGGTCCAGGTGTGGCGGCCCACGGGTGCGGGGTGTTCGGCCAGCGAGCGGTCGGCAGCCGCGGCGATGCGGCGGACCTCCTCGTGCAGGCGCGGGTCGGTGAGCGAGGCGAGAGCCGGAGCTGCGCCGGGGGCGTCGAAGTTCATGCAGGTCAGAGTGATCCTGCGGAAAGCGTGTCGGAAGAGGGTCTTCGGCGATTGGGGATAACCCATCGGCTGTTCACAACTGCGGGGCCGAAAGAGGTCGGACCGAACTGTCCGGAAATAGAGGACGGCCCCAGCCGGGGGGGGAGGAGGCTGGGGCCGTCGGGTTCAGCCCCGGGGGGTCGGGCTGAACGCGCCTGGACCATGTCCAGGTAATTGCGATACTACACCCAAGCCCCGCCAGGATTGCAAGTCCGCCGGGCGAGTCTTTTTCCCGCCGATAGGGCCCGGCTTCCGTCCGGCAAACCCGGGCAAACGCGCCACGATGCCCGCCGGACGCCGGCGAAACATATCCTGGACTGCGTGACAGCCGAGCGCGGACGAGTCGCCGCCTTCTTCGATCTCGACAAAACGGTGATCGCCAGGTCGAGCGCCTTCGTGTTCAGCAAGCCCTTCCTCGACCAGGGACTGCTCAGCCGGCGCGCCGTCCTGGAGAGCAGCTACGCCCATTTCCTGTTCCTGCTCTCCGGCGCGGACCACGATCAGATGGAGCGCATGCGCGAACACCTCACCAGGATGTGCGCGGGCTGGGATGTGGAGCAGGTGCGGTCCGTGGTGGCCGAGACGCTGCACGACATCGTGGACCCGCTCATCTACGCCGAAGCCGCGGATCTCATTGCGGACCACCGGATTCGGGGACACGAGGTGATCATCGTGTCCGCGTCCGGCGAGGAGGTGGTGGGGCCGATCGCCGCGGCGCTGGGCGCGGATCATGTGGCCGCCACCCGCATGGTCGTCGAAAACAACAGGTACACAGGCGAAGTCGAGTTCTACTGCTATGGCGAGGGCAAAGTCCAGGCCATGGAAAAGCTTGCGGCCGAACATGGTTACGATCTGGAGCGGTGCTACGCGTACTCCGATTCGGTCACCGATCTGCCGATGCTGAGCGCGGTCGGGCATCCGACGGCGGTGAACCCGGATCGGGCGTTGCGCAAGGAAGCCGTCGCGCGCGGGTGGCCGGTGCTGACGTTCGAGAACCCGGTGTCGCTGTGGGCGCGGCTGCCGGCGCCGTCGACGACGACGGTGGCGGCGAGTGTGGCGGTGGGGCTCGGGGCGGTGGCCGCGGGTGCGCTGAGTTATCGGCTGCTGCGGCGGAAACGGTAGCCGGGCGGAATGCCGGAACAACACGAAACGCCCGAGTGTCAGAAAAGCGCGACACGCCGAGTATTTGAAAGTTTCCCCAGCTCTTGATGTGAGGGCGCTCACAGAGTAACAATGGATTGCACGGAAGGACGGAAGGCCAAGATCGGATCGGAAGAGAAGGTTCGTTCTCCCATCCCACCCTTCCCAGCACGGACACCAGGCACCCACGCGGAGCACGCCGCGACAAGGGCACGAGTGTTGTGGGCCTGCGTTATCCGCGGTTTCGACGGCGGGAGCCTCGCACGAGATGCGGGGATGAACCGACGAAGCCCGGAGAGCTCGCCGAGGCCGAAAATCACAACCCGAACAGCACGCTTGGTAACCGGGTAGTCCGTGCTAGCGGGCGGTGAGGTCGCATCAGCGACAACGCCGCCCGCTTTGACGTGCGGGGGACGACTCCCCTGCCCCTCAGGGGCTCCGCCCCCGAACCCCCACCCGCAGACGCTGCGCTCGCCCCGAACCCCCACCCGCGGACGCTGCGCTCGCCCCCGAATCCCAACCACGGACGCGCTGCGCTGTCAGGGGGCTTCGGCCCGACTCCTCAATCCCGGAACGCTACGCCGTCAAGGGCCTTCGTCACTGAACCCCGACCGCGAAAGCCCGCGCTCTCAGGGGCTTCGGCCCTGGCCGCCCCGAACTTCCAGTGCGCCGGGGTACCGGCTCCCGGACTCCCGATCCCGGGCTGCTGAGGCCTTCGTATCCGAACCCTGTGCCGCACAGGGTGTTAAGAGGTGTTTACCCGGCGGCGGCGTCTGCGATGGAGCGGGCTTCTCGGGCGCCGTCTTCCAGAGCGCCGCAGGTGAAGATGACCCAGCCGCCTACGCCTTCGGGGGTGCCCATGCCGAAGGAGGCGGAGGCGTCGAGGTAGGCCTGGCGGCGGCGGAGCCAGAAGACTTCGGGGACGCCGAGGCTGTGGGGGTCGAGGCCGCTGGACACCGCGACGAGGCGGGAGGCGGCGCGTGCGACTATTCCGTCACCGGTGCCGAATGGCTTGAGCGCCAATAGCTCTCCGTGAACTACGGCGGCGACCACGGGGGCGGGGGCCTTGGTGGTGGTGATGGTCTGGGTGAGCAGGTCGAGGCGTTCGGCTACGCCGGGGACGTTGCGGGGGCGGCCGAGGAGTTGATGGTCTTCGACCATGTCGGCGGCGGCGAGGAGGTGGAGGCGGGCCAGCGCCTGGAGGGGGGCGCGCTGCCAGACGCCCACCAGGTTGGTGAGGGCTTCACCGTCGAGCGCCTGGCCGACGCGCAGGGCGCCCGCGAGGATGGGGTCTTCGACATTGCCGTCGGCGGGGAGGTCGATGGTGCCGCCTTCGATGGCGGCGGAGGAGCGGGCCGCGCGAACGGCGGCTTCGGCGGCGGTGGTGGGCCAGCCGCGGCGGTTCGTCTTGTGGCGATGCACTTCGGCGAGTGCGTCGCGGGCCTTGTCGGCGGCTTCGCGCACGCCGGGTAGGTCGACGAGGGGCTGCAGCGGGTCGGTCACGAAAGACCAGGCTACCGACGCCCCGGACCGCGTCCGCCAGCGCCTCGGCCGCGTCCACGCCGAGAATGCCGTGCACCGCGCGCCACTGCGACCGCTGGTCCGGGGACCGACGGCGACGCTACGGCCACTGTCTTCGCAGACCAGCGCTCCGCTCGGTTCAGCGAGCGTGCCCGGCAACCCAGACCGCGGTCCGGCGCGGCTCGGCGAGCGTGGTCGGCAACTCAGACCGCGGTCCGGCGCGGCTCGGCGAGCGTGGTCGGCAACTCAGACCGCGGTCCGGCGCGGCTCGGCGAGCGTGCCCGGCAACTCAGACCGCGGTCCGGCGCGGTTGTGCGGGCGTGGTCGGCGCGACACCGCGCCGGCTCGTTCCGTTCATGAGTGCTGCCCTCAGCTCACCAGCAGATCCCGGCCGGGAATGGCGTCCAGGAGGCGCTGGGTGTATTCGGACTGCGGGGAGTCGAATACGGCTGTGGTGGAGGCGGATTCGACCACTCGACCCTGTTGCATGACGACGACGTTGTCGGCGATCTGGCGGACTACGGCCAGGTCGTGGGTGATGAAGAGGTAGGAGAGGCCCAGTTCGGCCTGGAGTTCGTTGAGCAGGTTCAGGATCTGGGCTTGGACCAGTACGTCGAGGGCGGAGACGGCTTCGTCGCAGACGACCAGTTCGGGTGAGAGGGCGAGGGCGCGGGCTATGGCGACGCGTTGGCGTTGGCCGCCGGAGAGTTCGCCCGGGTAGCGGGCGGCGACGCTCGACGGCAGGGCCACCAGGTCGAGGAGTTCGCGGACGCGGGTGTCCTGTTCGGGGCGGGTGCCGATCTTGTGGGTGCGCAGGGGTTCGGCGATGGTGCGGTGGATGGAGTAGGTGGGGTCCAGGGAGCCGTAGGGGTTCTGGAAGATGGGCTGGACGCGGCGGCGGAAGGGCATGCGGTCGTGGCGGGCGAGGTGGGCGACTTCGCGGCCGTCGAAAGTGACCGAGCCGGAGGTGGGGGCGAGCAGGCCGAGCACCATCTGGGCGACTGTTGTTTTGCCGGAACCGGATTCGCCGACGATGGCGGTGGTGGTGCCGCGGCGCAGCCGGAAGGAGACGTCTTCGGCGGCGGCGAGTTCGGTGTGCTTCCAGGGCACCGAGCCGCGGATGCGGTAGCGCTTGGTGAGTCCGTCGGCCACCAGGATGTCGTCGGGGACGTCGCTGGAAACCTCTGCCGCGGCAACGTCTTCGGCGAGTTCGCGGATGCGTTCCCGGGTGCGGACGGCGGACAGTCGCTGTGAGGCGAGCGAGGGTGCGGCGTCGACCAGCCGGCGGGTGTACTCGTGCTGTGGATCGCGCAGAATGTCCAGGGCCGGACCGGATTCCACGACGCGCCCGCGATACATGACCACGAGGTGTTCGGCGCGTTCGGCGGCCAGTCCGAGGTCGTGGGTGATGAGCAGGACGGCGGTGCCGAGTTCGGCGGTGAGCCCGTCGATGTGGTCGAGGATCTGCCGCTGCACGGTGACGTCGAGCGCCGAGGTGGGTTCGTCGGCGATGAGCAGTTTCGGGCGCGCGGACAGTCCGATGGCGATGAGCGCCCGCTGCCGCATGCCGCCCGAGAACTCGTGCGGGTACTGGTTGATCCGTCGTTCGGCGTCGGGGATGCCGGCTTCCGCGAGCAGTTCCACGGCCCGCTGCCGGGCGGCTCGCCCGCGTGCGATGCCGTTGGCCGCCAGGGTTTCGGTGATCTGGTAGCCGACCTTCCACACCGGGTCCAGGTTGGACATGGGGTCCTGCGGCACGAATCCGATGCCGTTGCCGCGCACCGCGACCAGGTCGGCGGCGGAGGCCCGCGCGAGATCCTTGCCGTCGAACAGGATTCGTCCCGACGCGATCCGTCCCGCCCCGGGCAGCAGGCCGATGACAGCGTGCGCGGTGGTGGATTTCCCGGACCCGGATTCGCCGACGATGGCCACGGTCTGCCCCGGATACACGGTGAGATCCACCCCGCGCACGGCGTTCACGCTCCGCTCCCCCGTGCCGAAAGCCACGTTCAGGTCCCGGATTTCGAGCAGTGGTTCGGTCATCGCCGCCTTCCCTTCGGGTCGAGCGCGTCCCGCAGTGCGTCGCCGAGCATGATGAAGCCGAGCACGGTGAGCGCCAGCGCCGTCGCCGGATAGAACAGGATGAGTGATCCCGCCCGCAATTGCCGTTGTCCCGCAGCGATATCCGCGCCCCAGGACACCTCGGTGGGCGGCAGTCCGACGCCGAGGAAGGACAGTGTCGCCTCGGTGACGATGAATACTCCGAGCCAGATGGTGGTCACCACGATCACCGGCCCGATGGCGTTGGGGATGATGTGCCGCAGCAGGATCCGGAACCGGGACACGCCGAGCGCCTCGGCGGCGGGCACGTAGTCGCTGCCCTTGGCGGAGATGACCGCGCCGCGGGCGATGCGCGCCACCTGCGGCCAGGTGAAGGCCGCCAGGATCAGGATCACCATCCAGATGGTCCGGTCCTCCGCCAGCTGCATGATCACGATGGCGGCGAGCATGAGCGGGATCGCGTACACCACCTCCGCGATCCGGGAGATGATCGAATCCAGCGGTCCCCCATAGAATCCCGCGAGCGCTCCCAGTGTTCCGCCGACCAGTAGGAACAGCAGGGTGGCCCCGACTCCGGTGAGCACCGAGGCGCGCGCGCCGTAGATGGTGCGCGCGTAGATGTCGCAGCCCTGCAGGTCGTAGCCGAACCAGTGTTCGCGGCTCGGCGGCGCGAGGCTGAAGTCGACGGAGCAGTATCGCGGATCCTGTCCGGTGAACAGTCCGGGGAACGCGGCCACCAGCACCACCAGCAGGATGATCCCGGCGGCGACGAGGAACAGTGGTTTGCGCCGCAGTTCCCGCCAGGCCGAGCCCCAGAATCCGGCGGGTGTGCCGTGCACGTCCACCCGGTCGGTGGCCACCACTTCGACCTCGTCGGGCGGGGCGACCCAGCGTTGCTGTCCGGGCCGCGAGTTCCCCTGCGGCGCTTGTTTGTCGAGCATTCCGCGCTCCTCGTCAGGCATAGCGGATCCGTGGGTCGAGCACGGCGTAGAGCAGGTCCACGATCAGGTTCGAGATGAGAAAGACGACGATGAGCGCGGTCACGAAGGACACCACGGTCGGCGCTTCGCCGCGGACGACGGCCTGGTAGAGGGTGCCGCCCACGCCGGGGATGTTGAAGATGCCCTCGGTGACGATGGCGCCGCCCATGAGCGCGCCCAGATCCGCGCCGACGAAGGTGATCACCGGGATGAGCGAGTTCCGCAGAATGTGCACGACCACCACCCGCCGCCGCGACAGCCCCTTGGCGGTGGCGGTGCGCACGAAGTCGGCGTCCTTGTTCTCCGCCACCGAGTTTCGCGTCAGCCGCAGCACGTAGGCGAACGACAGCGAGGCGAGCACCAGGGCGGGCACGATGAGCCGCGGAATGCTGACGTCGGAGCCGACGGTGACGGGCGCTATCCCCCATTTCACGCCGAACAGGAACTGTGCCAGGAAGCCGATCACGAAGATGGGCATGGCGATCACGATCAGGCTGGCCACCAGCATGGTCGAGTCGAACCAGCCGCCCTTGCGCAGTCCGGCGATCACGCCGAACACGATTCCGAACAGGGATTCGAAGAAGACGGCCAGCAGCGCGAGCCGCAGGGTGATCGGAAAGGCCTGCGCCAGGACGTCTTTCACCGGCCGCCCGGAGTACGAGGTGCCGAGGTCGAAGGTGAAGATGCCCTTCAGATAGTGCCAGTACTGCGCCCAGAACCCTTGATCCAGCCCGTATCTGGCTTTCAACTGGGCTTCCAGCGCGGGTGTGAGGGTGCGCTGCCCGGCCAGCGCGGTCACCGAGCCGCCGGTCACCTTGTAGATCAGGTAGTAGATGAGCAGGGTCGCGCCGAAGAACACCGGGATCATCTGCAGCAGCCGCCGCACTATGTACCAGGCCACGCCGTCACCTCCGATCGTGCTGCGCCGCAGCTCATTTCAGTTCGAGGTTCTCGAAGTCGGCGAGCCCGTTCCAGCAGATGGTGACGTTGTCCACCCGCTTGGAGTAACCGGCCGAGTTGATGTAGTCGAAGATCGGGATGGTGGGCAGGTCGCGCAGCAGCACCGACTGCGCCTCACCCACCAGCCGCCACGAGTCCTGTTCGGTGGGAGCGGCTTCCGCCGCCGCGATGAGCCGGTCGTATTCCGGGTTCCGGTATTCCACGTCGTTGGTTTCCGAGGTGGACAGGAAGCCGGGTTCCAGGAACTGCAGCATGGTCGGGTAGTCGCCCTGCCAGCCGTAGCGGAACGGCGTGCCGACGGTGCGGCTCACCACCTTGTCGCGCAGTTGCTTGAAGGTCGGATACGGTGCGCCGACGGCTTCGATGCCGAGCGTGTTGCGAATGCTGTTGGCCAGCGCGTCGACCCAGGCCTGGTGCCCGCCGTCGGCGTTGTAGGAGATCTCGAACCTGCCGCTCCACGGTGCGATCTCGTTGGCGCGCGCCCACATTCGCCGGGCTTCGTCGGGGTTGAAGTCGAGTACCTGCGAACCCGGCAGGTCGCCGTTGTAGCCGGGCAGCACGCGCGAGGTGTAGTCGCGGGCGGGCACCCGGCTGCCCCGGAAGATCTTCTGCCCGATGGCTTCCCGGTCGATGGCCATGGAGATGGCGTAGGCGCGCAGTCGCCCCTCCTCGCCGCTGAAGTGCGGCACATTGGGCTGGATGCCGATCCATTGGTTCTGCGCGGTGGGAGCCTGGACGGCTCGGTCCCCCAGATCCGCTTTGAAGACGGTCAGCGCGCTGTCGGGGATGGTGTCGAGCACATCCAGGTTGTCCGACAGCAGATCCGAGTAGGCGGAGTCGTAGCTGGAGTAGAAGACGAAGGTCAGGCCCTTGTTGCGGGGCGGGCGGCCGCCCCGGTAGCTCTCGTTGGGCACGACGGTGAGCTGCACGTCGTGCTGCCAGGCGTTGCCGTCGGCGAATCGGTAGGGGCCGTTGCCGATCGGCCGCTGCCCGAATGCCGCCATATCGCGGAAGGCGACCTCCGGCAGCGGATAGAACGGCGCGTACGCCAGTCGGGTGCGGAAGTCGATGGTGGGGGCGACGAGGTCGACGGTGAAGGTGAGGTCGTCGATCACTCGCAAACCCGACATGGTCTGTGCGCGTGGCGGATCCGCCTGCACGTCGGTGAATCCGACGATGGGCGAGTAGGTGTAGCTCTGTAGCTGGGCGTTGGTGATGAGCGCCCCGTAGTTCCAGGCGTCCACGAAAGACCGTGCGGTGACCTTCGATCCGTCGCTGAAGGTCCATCCCGGCTTGAGCCGGATCAGGAAATGCTGCTGGTCAGTGGTCTCGATGGACTGCGCGACCTCGTCGTGCAGCATGCCCTTGTTGTCGATGTAGCGCAGGCCCGCGAACAGCCGGTCCACGACGCGCCCGCCGCCGTTCTCGTTGGTGTTGGACGGCACCAGCGGATTCTGTGGTTCGGATCCGTTGACGGCGATCATGTCCCCGTAGGCGGGTTTGATGGTGCATCCGGTCAGCGCGCCCGCGAGGAGCAGCGCGGCGACCACCGCCGCTACGGCGGCCCGGCCGGACCGGGCGAATGTTTTCCCGTGGTCCACCGGCGCTCCCGATTTTCGTTCACGGTTCGGTCATAGACGTGCTGCAACGCTAGGCCGACGATAGCGACCCGAACGGTTGCTCGCAGGGTTCCGCGCCGGATCGGGTGAAACCCGTCACGATCCGGCGAGTGGGACCTATCGGGCAGGGCAGGCCCGGTGCAGATCACAGTCCGTTAGTGTCGAAGTGGCCACGGTCACCCCGGGGCCGGACCAGCCTGCGGACAAACGAGCAGAGCAAGCGAGAGAAGAAGAGACGAGATGACCGACACAGCCGATCACCTGGATGCGTATCCACCGAGCGCTGAGTTCGCGGCCGCCGCCAACGGCGACGCGTCTCTCTACGATCGGGCCGCCACGGATCGGGAGGCGTTCTGGGCCGAGCAGGCCGGCCGCCTGCACTGGGCGCAGCCGTGGACGCGCGTCCTCGACTGGGACGACGCGCCCTTCGCCCGCTGGTTCGTCGACGGCAAACTGAATGTCGCCTACAACTGCGTCGACCGGCATGTGCTGGACGGATACGGCGACCAGGTCGCCATCCACTGGGAGGGCGAGCCCGGCGACTCCCGCGACATCACCTATGCCGAACTGCTGGCCGAGGTTTCGCGCGCCGCCAACTACATGACCGGGCTGGGGCTGGTTGCCGGGGACCGGGTCGCCATCTACATGCCGATGGTGCCCGAAGCGATCGTGGCCATCCTGGCCAGCGCGCGCCTGGGCCTCACCCACTCCGTGGTGTTCGCCGGATTCTCGCCGAGCGCGCTGCGCCAGCGCGTGGACGACGCCGAGGCCAAACTCGTCATCACCACCGACGGGCAGTGGCGGCGCGGCACCGCGGCGCCGCTGAAAACCGCTGTGGACGAGGCACTCTCGGCCGACGGCGGCGCGAAGAGTGTCGAGCACGTGCTGGTCGTACGGCGCACCGGCCTCGACGTGCCGTGGACCGAGGGCCGCGATATCTGGTGGGACGAAACGGTTTCCCTGGCATCGCCCGAGCACGAGGCGCAGGCGTTCGACTCCGAGCATCCGCTGTTCATCCTCTACACCTCCGGCACCACCGGGAAGCCCAAGGGCATCCTGCACACCTCCGGCGGCTATCTGACCCAGACCTCGTACACACACCACTACGTGTTCGATCACAAGGCCGGGCAGGACGTGTACTGGTGCACCGCCGATATCGGCTGGGTGACCGGGCATTCGTACATCGTGTACGGACCGCTGTCGAACCGCGTGACCCAGGTGGTCTACGAGGGCACCCCGAATTTCCCGAACGAGCACCGGCACTGGGAGATCATCGAAAAGTACGGTGTCACAATCTATTACACCGCGCCGACGCTGG
>NZ_JAERRJ010000008.1 GCF_016741815.1 Nocardia acididurans | reverse complement strand
GCAGCTGTCACCTACCTGTGCAGCAGTCCCATTTGACGGGTTCACGATGCGCCGCCTCCGGCATTCCCCAGGTCGCGAAATGTCGGTGTAGCCGAGTACTTCACGACCATCAACGAGCCCTTCACCTCCGCCGCCGCCAGGTGGCGGCGAGCGTCAGCTTGCTTCGGCGGCAGGGGAATTCATGGGTGCGGGTGGGTACACGATCCGGGGGCGCACATCCATGACGAGGGTGTCGGTCGCTCGGGAGTGCATCCCGCGCCGCTGTGATGAGTCGGCCAGCATGAAGGCGAGGTTGATCAGCGGGAGGATGAAGAGCAGTAGGAGGTAGGAGACGTAGGGGGCGTTGAGGAGGGCGCGCACTCCGGCGAGTGACCAGGACAGGGGGCTGCCGTCGGTGCGCACCACGTGCAGGCCGAGCACGCGCTTGCCGAGAGTCTTTCCGTAGAGCGCCAACTGGATCCATTCGTAGAGGATCGGCGCGACGATCATGTTGACCGCCAGTGCGGCACCCCAGTTCTCGGATTCGGCGCCGTCGATGATGGCCGCGACGATGAGGATCGCGAAATTGCCCGCCGCCATGATCAGCGCCCCGAAGACGAGATCGATCAGCCGGGATCCCAGCCGGATGCCCAATCCGGCGGGGCGCGGTTGTGTCACCGTGAAGGGAGGGTGCTGGGGCGGCGGGAACATCTGGGCGCCAGGCGAACTCACGTGCGGGGCCTTTCACAGGGGCGAACCCCGTCCGACGCGGGGCATCGACAACGTACCCCGGGCGTCGGACAGATCCGCGTGGCCGGTCGCTGTCGAGGCACCCCAGAACTCGGCGTAGCGGGTGTCGGTGGTCAGCAGTTCGGTGTGGGTGCCCGCGGCGGCGATGGCGCCGTCGGTGAGGAAGATGACGTGATCGGCGCGGTGGACCGAGCGCGGCCGGTGCGCCACCATCACGACGGTCCGGCCTCGCATCAGGCGTTCGATGCCCTCGTGTACCGCCGCCTCGTTCACCGGGTCGAGGGCGGAGGTGACCTCGTCCAGCAGGACGATCGCGGCGTCTTTGAGGAGGGCGCGGGCTATCGAAACACGTTGGCGCTCACCACCGGACAGCAGGGCGCCGCCCTCGCCCACGTGGGCCGACCAGCCGCCGGGCAGGCGGTCGATGACCTCGTCTAGGCGGGCCGCGGTGGCCGCGGCGCGAACCTCGGCGTCGGTGGCGTCGGGGCGGCCCAGGCGGATGTTCTCCTCGATGGTGCCGTCGAACAGATAGACGTTCTGGAAGACGATGGCGATCTGGGACATGAGGTCGGTGGTAGTAATGTCGCGGACGTCCACGCCGCCGATCCGAACCGCGCCCGCGGTGACATCGTGGAAACGCGCGATCAGTTGCAGGAGTGTGGTTTTGCCCGCCCCGGACGGCCCCACGATGGCCAGGCGGCGGCCCTCCGCCACCGTCAGCGACAGCTGCTCGACCACCGTGCGATCGCCGTGTTCGAAAGTGACGGAGTCGAATTCGAGGTCGTACCGGGCGGGGCGGATCGGATGATCCGGCTCCGGCAGCGGTTCGGTGTGCAGGAGGATGTCCAGGCGCACCAGCTGCGCGCGGGCACTGCGGACCGCGCCGGCCATTTCCGCCAGCGACAGCAGCGGATCGGCGCAGCGCGCGGCCAGGACCAGAACGGCCAGAAGCTCTGCCGCGCCGATATTTCCGCCGAGGGCGAGGTAGGCGCCCAGGGTCAGCAGGGCGGTGAAGATCGCCTGCACCGTGAGGGCCGAGCCGATCACGCCCGGCAGGGCCGACAGCGCCGAGCGGCGGGAAGCGCGTTGCAGGTCGTGCAGGGCGTCGTCGAGCAGATCGAAGCGTTCGACCGTGCGCCCGCCCGCCCGCAGCACCGGTTGGGCCTGCAGGTATTCGATCACGCGGCCGGTGGCCTCGCGGTCGCGGGCATGGCGTTCGGCGTCGGTGGCCGCCATGGATCGGCCCGCCCAGAGCTGGACCGCCACCACGATCGGGGCGGCGGCCAGCGCGGCCAGGCCCAGCTGCCAGTTGTAGGCGAGCATGACCACGACGATGGTCAGCGGTGTGACGGCGGCGGAGATCAGCGGGGCGAGCAGATGGGCGAGCACGCTCATCGCCTGCAGCACACCGTGACTGGCGAGGGTGGAGACCTCGCCCACGCGTCCGGAGTTGAACCAGCCCAGCGGAAGCCGGGCCAGGTGATCGCCGAGACGGTGGTAGACGCCGCGCAGCAGGGTGGTGCCGACCCGGAAGCCGGACAGATCGCTGCGGTAGCGCAGGACGGCGTAGAGCGTGCAGGCGGCGGCGAAGGCGAGCAGCCAGGGCCGCGCGGCGGCGGGGTCGGCGCCGAACAGTTCGCGCAGGATGGGGACCAGCAGCGCATAGGACAGGCCCTCGACCACGGCGGTCACGGTCATGAGGGTGATGGTGCGGCGCACCGGCGGGGCGTACTCGTCGCCGAGGACGCGGAGCAGCATGCGGATCATCGGTGGTCATCTCCTCGCGGTGCGGTGCCGGGGGTGTCGAGGTGGCCGGCCAGGGCGGCCCGGTGGGATCGCCAGAGGGCGGCGAATTGTCCGTCGCGGGTGAGCAGGTCGGCGGGGCGGCCGCGTTCGACGATCTGCCCGTGTTCGAGCACCACCACAGTGTCGGCATCGGCGATGGTCTCCAGGCGGTGCGCGATGATCAGCAGGGTGCGCTCGCCGGCCAGGGTGGACAGCGTCCGGCGCACGGCCTGTTCGGTGCGCGGGTCGGCGAAGGCGGTGGCCTCGTCCAGCACCAGCACGGGTGCGTCCGAGAGCAGCGCGCGGGCGAGCGAAATCCGTTGCGCCTCACCTCCGGACAGGTCGGTGCCCGCGCCGAGTACGGTGTCGTAGCCCTGGGGGAGTTCGAGAATCCGATCGTGGATATCGGCGCGGCGGGCCGCTCGCATCACCTCGTCCCGTCCGGCGTGCGGCACCGCCAGCGCGATATTGTCGGCGACCGAGGCGCGCAGCAGGCGCACATCCTGGAAGACGAAGGACACCTGCCGGTACAGCTCGCGGCTGCCCAGATCGCGCAGTTCCACGCCGCCGAGCCGGATCGACCCGTGCGTGGGATCGAAGAAGCGCGGAAGCAGCTGCACCAGTGTGGATTTACCGCTGCCGGACGGGCCCACCAGCGCGGTGACGGTACCCGGCTCGAGTACCAGATCGATACCGCGCAACACCTCGCGATCGGCGTCGTAGCCGAAGCGCACATCGCGCAGCTCCACCCGATATCCCTGCGCCGCAACCGGATCGGCGGGTTCCGGGAGCGGCGGTTCCGCCAGCACCTCCCGGATGCGCCCGAGTGCTCGTCCCGCCGCCTGCAGATCGTCGAATCCGTGGCCGAGCGCCGCCACCGGCGCGGTCAACCCCAGGCCCAGCAGCAGGAAGGGCAGCAGATCGGCCGGGGCGAGCGAGCCGCCGGTGATCAGCACCGTGCCCCCGGTCAGCACGACCAGCAGCACGAACGGCGGGGACAGGGCCAGCTGCATGCCCGCCGCGATCGCCGACACCCCGCGCACGAACCGATAGAACTTGTCGGCGAAATCGTCGGTGGCGGTGCGGAATTTGTGATGCACCCGACCGGATCCGCCGAACGCCTTGACCACCGAGATGCCCTGCACGAATTCGATCGCGGCATCGGCGATCCGCCCCATGGCGGTATCGAAGGCCTGCTGCTCGAGCACCCGGGCCGGAACCATCATGAGTGGAACCAGCGCCACGGCCAGCGCCACGGGAATCAGGGTGATGAGCGTGAGTCGCCAGTCGACGGTGAACAGGTAGACCAGCGACACCAGCGGCACCACGAACGCCGACACCAGCTCGCTCGGGGTGTGGGCGACGACCGGATGCACCGCACTCACGTCCTCGCCCACCACCTTCGCCAGTTCTCCGGTGCGGCGGCGGGAGAACCAGCCGATCGGCACCCGGCCCAGCTGTGCGGCCAGCTGCCTGCGCACGGCCAGCTGCACCCGGGTGTCGAGCAGATGCCCGACGCCGGAGGACGCGCCCGTGCACACCAGCCGGACGAGCAGCCCGGCCGCGCCCACGCCCACCGTCAGCCAGACGCGATCGTGCTCGATCGGCGCGGGCGACAACAGGATTCGACCGAGTTCGACCACCGCCAGCAGGGGAGCCAGCCCGGCGAGCGCGCCGACGATCTGCAGGATGACCACCGCGGTGAGGCTGCCCGCGTAGGGGCGCAGCAGGTGGGCGGTGCGCGGTGCGGACCCGGGTTCGGCGCGCGGTGGCGGCGATGCCGGTTGTGGTCTCGCCTCGGCGAGGTCGACGGCGTTCATCGGACTCCCATTCCTTTTTCGTACGCGTACGAATATGGTTACGCGGCAAGTGGGCCGTCGTCAACGGCAATCGGCGAATCGTGGAGGATGGACCAATGACCGCAGCCGGAGAGCGTGGGAAACGCAGCGGCAGACCGCCGCGCCTGTCCCTGGAGGCGATCGTCGACGCCGCCGACCGCATCCTGGAAGCCGAAGGGCCCGAGAAGCTCTCGATGCGCCGTCTGGCGACCGGCCTGGGAGCCGCGCCGATGGCGCTGTACTACCACGTGCGCGACAAGGACGAACTGCTGTTGCGGGTGCTCGAGGCGCATGCCCGTCAGATCCCGCATCCGGAACTGCCCGCCGACCCCCGCGAGCGCTGCCTCGCGACGGCGATCCTGCTCTACGAACTGCTCAGCGAACGCGCTTGGATCGTCGAAGTCCTCACCGCCGGAGACCTTTTCGCGCCCGCGGCGCTCTGGTTCGTCGAATCCATGATCGGCGCGGCGGTGGAGTGCGGGTGTACGCCCGAGGAAGCCGTCGACGTGTATCACACGCTCTGGTACTACATCGTCGGCAACCTGATCATCCGCGTGAACAGCGCTCGCCGCCGGGCGCGCGCGGCCCCGGTCTACGGCAACGAGGCCATGGTGGAACTGACCACCGGCGTCTACCCGCACCTCGCGTCGGTCGCACCGCGCTGGAACGAACTCAACCTGCGCGATTCGCATCTGAGGGGACTCACGGCCATCGTGGACGGCCTGCTGCCGGCCGGATGCGGGAAACTGGTGCGGTGACCACCGAGAACGAGCGCCCCGCACCACCGCCCGCCAGTGCCTCCATCCTGGTGCTGACGGTGGCGCATCGGGTCGAGGCCGAACTCGGCGCGGCCCTGGCCCCGCTGCAGCTCACGGTCGCCAAGCTCGCGGTGCTCGGTCATATCGCGAGCCTGCCCGGAGCCTCGTTCAGCGATCTCGCGCGCATGGGCGCGATCAGCGTGCAGAGCGTGCACAGCGCGATCAAGGGCATGGTGGCCGCCGGTCTGGTGCGCGATCGCACGGCCCGCGCGGGTTCGGCCTCGACCATCGAACTCACGCCGAAGGGCCGGCGACTGCTGATGGCCGCGGAGAAGGTGGTCGCCGAGGTGGACGAGGCGATGTTCGGCGCCGCCGCGGATCCGGTGCTGCGGCAGATCGGCGACACGGTCGTCGCGGCCTTCCTCGGACGCACCGTCTCCTGACCTCCCGGAGCGCTGAGTTCCGGTGAACCTTCGCACAACCTTCAGCCAAGTTGAAAGTTAGGGCTATGCTTCAGGCAGTCTGAAGGTTGGAGGTTTCTCGTGCAGAATGTGCTGCTGTCGATCCACGTGCTGGCCGGAATCATCTTCGTCGGCGGTTCGGCTGTCGCCGCGAGTCTGTTCCCGCGCTACGCACCGGTCACCGTGGTCGGTGACGGCCCACCCGCGCCGGACCGAAATGTGGCCGTGGCCAAGGCATTCCACCGCATCACCGGCAACTACGCGGTCCTCGCGCTCATCGTCCCGGTGATCGGCATCGTGCTGGCGGCCGTCCAGGGCCGGATGGCCGAAATCTGGATCACCATCGCCATGGCCCTCACCTTCGTCGCGGGCGGCATCCTGGCCGTGTTCATCCACCCCATGCAGCGCGAAGCCCTCGAAAAGCCGGATACCGGAAAGCGTTTGCGCACCCTCGGCATGCTCGCCGGCATCTACAACCTGCTGTGGACGGTGGTCGTCGTCCTCATGATCGTGCGCCCCGGCGCACACTGACCGGAGATATCTCATGCACCCCTTGGCATTCCCGGATACCCCACTCGCGCTCGCCGCCCAGCGCCTGATCGCCGGCGAACTGGAACCCTCGATCCGCAACCACAGTCTGCGCGGATTCCTGTTCGGCCGCGCCCACGCCGCCGCGCAGGGTCTGCGACCGGGCACGGACTACGACGAGGAGACCATGTTCCTCATCTGCGCCCTGCACGATCTCGGCCTGGCCGAAACCGCCTCCGGCCCACAGCGATTCGAACTGGAAGGCGCGGATGCCGCCGCCGGTTTCCTGGAGGCGCACGGCGTCGCCGATGAGCGCGTGGACATCGTCTGGGATGCGATCGCCGCCCACACCAGCGGCTTCAGCGATTCCCCCGTCTACCGCAGGCGTAGGCCGGCCGCGATCTGGATCGCCGTGTCCGGCATCGGATTCGACGTCGCCGGTGGTCCGGACGACTTCCCCGCGGGCTTCGCCGATCTGGTGCACGACGCCTATCCACGACTGGGCGGCACCCGCGCGCTCACCGCCGTCATCGAACGGCAGGCGACCGCGCACCCGCACAAGGCTCCGCCCGGGAGTCTCGCCGGTGAGATCCTGCGGCTACGCCATCCCGAACTGCTGCCGTTCAGCTGGGATATCGTCGTCGACGGCAGCGGCTGGAAGGACTGAACCCGGCCGGTAGCGGGCTCATTCGCGGAGCAGATCGAGCAATTTGGTTTCGTTCAGGGTGTCGTACCCCGCGGCGACGAGCCGGTGGAAATGCTCGAGTGCGGCGTGGCCGAGCGGGGTGGGCGCATTGACGGCATCGGCCTGTTCGACGCCGATTCGCGTGTCCTTGAGCCGCAGTGCGGCGGTGAAGGTGATGTCGCGATCGTGGACACCGTCGAGCATGAGATTGCCGACACGGATCACGGTGGGGCTGGCGGAGACGCTGCGGGACAGGGCGTCGACGACGGTGGGCAGGTCGAGACCGGCCAGCTCGGCCGTGCGCAGGGCCTCGGCGGTGGCCGCGATCTGGATGGAGCCGAACAGATTCTGGATCAGCTTGTAGGCGGTGCCCGCCCCCACCTCACCGAAGCGAATGATCCTGGTGCACAACGGTTCCAACAGCGGCCGGGCGGCCGCCAGATCATCGTCGCGGGCTCCCAGGAAAAGGGTGAGCGCACCGGCCGCCGCGGCCTCGGGCAGGCCGGTGACAGGGGAGTCCAGATAGCGGAGCCCTTGCGCGGCCGCGTGTTTCGCGAGCTCCAGCACCCAGGGCCGGGACAGGGTCGAGCATTCGACAGCGAAGGCCGCGCGAGCGAAATCGCCTGCCAGGGCGCCGTTGTCGCCGAGCCACACCGCGCGCGAGGCCGCGTCGTCGGCCACCATCGAGACGATGGCCTGGGCGCCGTCGGCCGCGTCGCGGGGTGAACGGGCCGCGATCGCCCCGCCCGCTATCAGGTCGGACGCCTTGTCCGGCGAGCGGTTGTAGACCCGCACCTCGTGTCCGGCGCCCAGCAGTCGCGCGGCCATACCGGACCCCATTCGCCCCAGTCCGAGGAATGCAATCGTCGACACCCGCGCGACCCTACTCGTGCGAGGCAGGGATCGCCCGCTCCCGGCACCCCTTGCTAGAATTTCCCGTCGGCCCAGTTCAGGGCCCGTGGGGGACAGTCGAGGAGAATCCACCGATGCAGTACGCCGTCGTCGCACTGATCACGCTCGGCCTGTGGGTCTACTGCCTGATCGACATCATCACCAGCCCCGAAGGGGGCATCCGGCATCTGCCGAAGGTGGGCTGGCTGGTGGTCGTGATTCTGCTCCCAACCGTCGGCGCACTGCTGTGGCTGTTCCTCGGCCGCCCGGTGCACGAGGCGCGTCCGCGCTCGAACTCGACGTTCTCCGAATACGACCGGCCCGGCCGCTACGTCCCGCAGGACCCCGCCGCCGACGAAGAATTCCTGCGTGGGCTGCGCGAACGCGCCGAACAGCAGCGGGCGGAAGCACGTCGCCAGGAAACCGCCCGTCAGCAGGAAGAGGAACGCCGCCGCAATCAGGGCGACGCGTAACCGTCAGCGGGATTCCGGGGTGAGTGGCGCCTGGTAGATGGCCACGGTGGCGTCGATGAGGTTGGCGCCGAAGGCCTGCCAGGTGGGGTGCGGGGTGGGGGAGCCCTCGGCGAGCGTGCGTTCGTATTCGGCGCATCCGTGCACGAGCAGCAGGCGACCGAAATCCCTTCGCTGTGAGCGGATTTCGGGTGGCAGCGTGGGGAAGCAGGCGTCCCAGGATTCGAGGGTGCGCTGCAGGGCGGGTGAGGTGAGGGCCTCGGTGTAGAGGATGGGCCGCAGGGTGGGGTCGGTCATGACCTGGGCGCAGAAGCGGGCGTAGTAGCTGGGGTTGCCGAGGGTGGCGAGATGGTCGGTGGTGGGGCGGATCAGGCAGGTGACCCAGTCGCGGATGGCCGTGGAGCCCGCGTATTCGGTGAGCAGGCGTTCGCGGTCGGCCTCGACGAAGGCGTTGTGCTTGCGGACGATCGCGCGCACCAGATCGGCCTTGGTGCCGAAGTGGTAGCCGACAGCCGCGTTGTTGCCCTGCCCGGCCGCTTCGCTCACCTGCCGGTTGGAGATGGCGAAGACGCCCTGTTCGGCGAAGAGTTGTTCGGCCGCGGTCAGGATGGCTTCGCGGGTGCTGGTGGCCCGGTCGGGGCGGGGTGCCCGGGTGCTGGAGGTCGCTGTTTTGCCGCTCATGGTTGAGGAACATCGTACAGATTTCGGCATGTCGGACGGCCGCACCTCCACTGTTCTAAAGCAGTTGACTGAATTCAATCAGTCGCTTTAATGTACTCGACCATGTCCACAGTCACCACCGAAACCGGGGTTTCCACGCCGCCGCGCAGCAGTACCGTGATCGTCGGCGTGCTGGCCGCGGCCGGAATCGTGGTCTCGCTCATGCAGACCCTCGTCATCCCCCTGATCCCGCAACTGCCGCACCTGCTCGGCGCCTCGGCGGCCGACGCCTCGTGGGCGATCACCGCGACCCTGCTGGCCGGTGCCGTCGCCACGCCGGTGGCCGGACGGCTCGGCGATATGTACGGCAAACGCCGCATGCTGCTGGTGAGCCTGGTGCTGCTGGTCGCCGGATCGACCCTGTGCGCGGTGAGCGACAGTCT
Source organism: Nocardia acididurans (assembly GCF_016741815.1). Lineage (GTDB taxonomy): Bacteria > Actinomycetota > Actinomycetes > Mycobacteriales > Mycobacteriaceae > Nocardia > Nocardia acididurans. The sequence goes on along the minus strand of NZ_JAERRJ010000008.1, from coordinate 453,448 downwards.
GGTGCCGATGGTGTGCGGGCGTGCCCTGCAGGGGATGGCCGCGGGCGTGATCCCGTTGGGTATCAGCATCATGCGCGACGAACTCCCGGTCGAACGGCTGGCGGCGGCAACCGCGCTGATGAGCGCGTCCCTCGGCGTCGGCGGCGCGCTGGGGCTGCCCGCGGCCGCGTTCCTGGCCGAGCACACCGACTGGCATGTGCTGTTCTGGACGTCGGCGGCGCTGGGCGCGGTGGTCACTGTTCTGGTGGTGGCCCTGGTACCGGAATCCGCGCAGCGCACCGGTGGTCGCTTCGACGCCCTTGGCGCACTGCTGCTTTCGGCGGCGCTGATCTGCCTGCTGCTCGCGGTGTCCAAGGGCGCGAGCTGGGGATGGGGGAGCGCGCTCACCCTCGGCCTGTTCGCCGCGGCCGCCGTCGCACTGCCGGTATGGGGCCGCTGGGAGCTGAAAGTGGCCGAGCCCCTGGTGGATCTGCGCACCACCCTGCGAAAGCAGGTGCTGCTCACCAATATCGCGTCGGCGGTCTTCGGATTCGCCATGTTCGCCCAGTCCCTGGTGATTCCGCAGGTGCTGCAGCTGCCCGAGGCGACGGGCTATGGCCTGGGCCGCTCCATGATGAGCGTCGGCCTGGTGATGGCGCCCTCCGGTCTGGTCATGATGATCGCCGCCCCGTTCTCGGCCCGCATCTCCGCCGCCCGCGGCCCGCGCGTCGCACTGCTGATCGGTGCGCTGGTGGTGGCGGCAGGCTACGGCCTGGGGCTCGAATTGATGTCCAGCATCTGGGGTCTGGTGCTCATGTCGTGCGTCATCGGTGCGGGCATTGGCCTGGCCTACGGTGCGATCCCGGCCCTGATCATGTCCGCCGTACCGGTGACCGAGACCGCCGCCGCCAATGCCCTCAACACCCTCATGCGCGCCATCGGCACCTCGGTGGCCAGCGCGGTGGCGGGCGTGATCCTGGCCCAGCTCACCATGACGCTCGGCCCTGTCGAACTGCCCGCGCAGAACGCCTTCCGCATCGTCATGGTGCTGGCGGCGGGCGCGGCCCTGGCCGCCGGTGTGCTGGCCGCGCTGATCCCGAAGAAAGCGAGTGCGGCCCAGCACAACTGAAACCGGATCCGGCAGGTCGCACACTGCGGGTTCCGGCGGGCGTGCGGCTGTCGGTCTCCGGAACCGGTGGGCGCCCGCACCACCCTCGAGCGTGCTGGGCTGCGCGAATAGCGCACTCCAGCACACCGGTTGGTCCGACCTGGCAGACTGCTTGGTGGAATACCGGGGGCGGAGCACAGCCGTCGGAATGATGATCACAAAGGAGAGAGATCTATGGGTGTCAGTCTGACCAAGGGCGGCAACGTCTCGCTGACGAAGGCGGCTCCCGGTCTGACCGCGGTGGCGGTCGGCCTGGGCTGGGATCTGCGCACCACCACCGGCGCCGACTTCGACCTGGACGCCAGCGCCATCGCGCTGGGCGGCGACAAGAAGGTCGTCTCGGATGCGCACTTCGTGTTCTTCAACAACAAGAAGTCCCCGGAGGGCTCCATCGAGCACGCCGGCGACAACCGCACCGGCGAGGGTGAGGGCGACGACGAGGTCATCAATGTCGACCTGGCCGCCACCCCGCCCACCATCGAGTCCATCATCTTCCCGGTCTCGGTGTACGACGCCGACACCCGTGGCCAGAGCTTCGGCCAGGTCCGCAACGCCTACATCCGGGTTGTCGACCGCGCCAACGGCACCGAGCTCGCCCGCTACGACCTGTCCGAGGACGCCTCCACCGAGACCGCCATGGTCTTCGGCGAGCTGTACCGCAACGGCGCGGAGTGGAAGTTCCGTGCCATCGGCCAGGGCTACGCCTCGGGCCTGACGGGTATCGCTCGCGACTTCGGCGTCAACGTCTAGTAATTCGCGACATCCGGTGCGCTACCGGGTGGACTCGGCCGCGGCGGCAGCCCGGCCGAGCCGCCCGGTGGCCACCAGCCACACCGCCACCGCCGCGATCGGCGCACCCAGCAGGGCGGTGACCATGGTGTCGCCCACCCGCTCAGCCATCAACTCGCCGATCAGCAGCGAAAGCACCATATTGTTGCCCGCGTGCGCCAGGCTCGCGGTCCAGATACTGCCGCTGCGCAGATACAGCCACGCCAGGATCACCTCCTGGCCCAGGAACGAGACGGTCCAGATGGCCAGTCCCACAGCGGTATTGCCGAAGTGCACGTAGCCGACGAACGCCAGCGGGAAGTGCCACACCGCCCAGATGAGGCCGGTGGCTACGACGGAGGCGAGCGGACGTCCCGGAAACAGCCGCGGCCGTAGATAACTCGTCCAGCCGAACTCCTCGCCCCAGTAGATCGGCATCAGCACGATCACCGCGATCAGCAGGACGGGCAGCAGCCCCAGGGCCGGCACTCCCCAGTCCACGTGCCACACACCCGCGGCCACCGCCACCGCGAAACTGGCCGCGGTCAGGCCGACCGGACCCAGCCAGGCCGCCGCGAACCACCGTCGATTCTCCCGGAACCGCAGCGCCGACCCGGAATCCGCGAACCCCTCCCCGGTCACCCACCGCCGGACGACCACCGCCGCCATCGCGGGCGCCATCCCCATCGGCAACTGGACAATCGGATTCACCACCGAGAACCCCAGCCACACCACGGCACACAGCAACCACGCCCAGGACACCCCGAACGCGATCATCAAGAATGCCGTCACCCCCACCGGATTCGCCACCGCGACCGGACGTTCCCGTACCTGTTCATCGACCACCCCCCGATTCCACCGTCCCGCGCCACAGCGGGTCACCAGTGCGAACTCCCGAACCGGGGTGCGGCCAGCTACACCCTTGTCGCGATGAACTCGTGCAGGCGAGACACCGCGGGCGTCGGGCGGTGGTTGCCGGTGGCGAGCCCGATCTCGCGGGAACGCCCGGTGCGCAGGGGAATTCGGCGCAGCTGAGGGTGTGGTGTCTCGGGTTCGGGCAGTAGTGCGATGCCGAGGCCGTGCGCCACGAGGGCGCGGAGGGTGTCGAACTCGGTGATCTCGAAAACCACCTCCGGAACGTAACCGGCCTCGGCGCACCAGGAATCGAGCAGACGGCGCAGGTGATAGCTGGGCGGATTCGCGATGAACGACTCGCCCGCCAGCTCCGTGAGGTCCACCGCATCACGCGCGGCGAGGGGATGCGCGGGGGCGGCATAGAGGTGAATCGCCTGGCGGCCCAGCACAATCGACGGTAGATCGGCGGGCGGCGGTATCATGACCGCCAGGTCCAGTCGACCGTCTCGCACCATATCTGCCAGCGCCTCACCGTGCGCCTGCACCAGGTGCAGCCGGATGCGGGGCGCGGCGGCATGGAAGTCGGCCAGCAGCGCCGGAATGCTGACCGGGCCGAGGGTGAGCGGGAAACCGAACCGCACCAGCCCACTGTCGGGGTCGGCATTGCTGCGCACCACGCTCACGGCGTCATCGAGCGCCCGGACCAGATCACGGGTCCGGCCGAACAGTTCCCGGCCCGCGGGCGTGAGCGCGATGCCCCGCCCGACCGGTTGAAACAACTGCACCCCAACCGTTTTCTCCACCGCCTTCAATCGGCGGCTCAGTGACGACTGCGGCACACCCAGCCGCTGCGCGGCCCGTGTGATGTGCCCCGCATCGGCGGCCGCGTCGAATGCGGCCAGCAGTGGTGCGAGCGCCTCCACCTGGGCCGAGGGCGAATCATCCATATCTGGATGATAATCCGCCGGAACTGCTAGTAGACGGATGAGTTCATCCGGCGTGACGATGACCTCGACACCACACCGGGGAGGCATCAGCATGGCGAATCATTCCGCACGGATCACGAAAGCCGATGACGCACAGCAGATTATCGATACCGTCCTGATCGGCGGCGGCATCATGTCGGCCACGCTCGGGGCCATGCTGGCCAGACTGCGGCCGGATCGGTCGATGGTGCTGTTCGAGCGGCTCGGGGATATCGCGCAGGAGAGTTCGAACCCGTGGAACAATGCGGGAACCGGGCATTCGGGCCTGTGCGAACTGAACTACATGCCCGATCCCGACGACCCGGCCAAGGCGGTACAGGTCGCCGAGATGTTCCAGCTGTCCCGCCGGTTCTGGGCGGAGCTCGTGGAGGCGGGGGATAGCGCGGACTCGGCGACTGTCGTCAATCCGACGCCGCACATGGATGTGGTCTTCGGTGAACGTGACGTCGCCTACCTACGCCGCAGGTTCGAAACCTTGTGCGCGCTACCGTTGTTCGCGGATATGCGATACACCGAGGATCCCGCGGTCATCGCCGAATGGGCTCCGTTGGTCATGGCGGGCCGCGCACCCGGTGAGCCCATGGCGGCGACCCGCTACGAGGGCGGCACCGATATCGACTTCGGGGCGCTGACCCGCGCGCTGGCCGCCACCATGTGCGCCGCCGGGGCACGGATCCGGCTCGGCCGGGAGGTGACCGGACTGCGCCGCGACACCGACGGGATCTGGACGGTGACCGGGCGGGACCGGAACACCGACGCGCGGTTCACGGTCCGGGCTCGATTCGTCTTCGTCGGCGCGGGCGGGTACGCGTTGAAACTGTTGCAGCGGGCCGGAATTCCCGAGGTGCGCGGTTATGCGGTGTTTCCGTTCGGCGCGCAGTTCCTGCGGACCGCCGATCCGGAACTGGTGGCGCGGCACGACGCGAAGATCTACGGCCAGGCCGCACTCGGCGCACCGCCGATGTCGGTGCCGCACTTGGACAAACGTGTCGTCGGTGGAGAGGAATCGTTGCTGTTCGGCCCCTACGCCACTTTCAGCACGAGACTGTTGAAGCACGGCCGCCGCATCGACCTGTTCACCACGCTGCGCCGGCGCAATCTGGTGGTCCTGCTCGCCGCGGCCGTCCAGAATCTCGGACTCGTCGGCTATCTGATCGGGCAGCTGCTCGCCACGCGCACCCGCAAATTCGCTGCGCTGCAACGGTTCTACCCGGGTGCGGATCCAGCCGACTGGGAGCTGATCCAAGCCGGTCAGCGGGCGCAGCTGGTGATACCGGATCCCCGGCGAGTCGGGGTGCTGACCTTCGGAACGGAACTGGTCACCGGCGCGGACGGCACCATCGCGGGACTGCTGGGCGCGTCACCGGGCGCGTCCACCGCACCCGCGATCATGCTCGAACTGCTGGAACGCTGCTTTCCCGAGCTCAGCGAGCAGGCCGCAGCGTGGTCGCGGTGAGCAGGCGACCTAGGGGCTACCGTGGCAGAGGTGTGAGCATTCATCCTCGCGAGGTCATGCGCCAAGGTAACCCATGGAATGGAGTTCCTGATGAGCACCGATGCGATCTACGGCGAACTGGATTCCCGCGCGCAGCAGGTGGCCGACCAGGTGGTGGCCTGGCGGCGGCATCTGCACCAGCATCCCGAACTGTCGAATCGGGAATCGAACACCGCGACACTCGTCGCCGACCATCTCACCGACCTGAAACTGGACGAGGTGCGGACCGGGATCGCCGGGCACGGCGTGGTGGGGGTGCTGAAGGGCGGTCGCCCCGGCGACCGGATCATCGCGTTGCGGGCGGACACCGACGCCCTGCCCGTGCCGGATCTGTGCGGCGTGCCATTCGCCTCGCAGGTGGTGGACGAGGACTATCCCGGCGGCCCGTTCCCGGTCTCGCACGCCTGCGGGCACGACGCCCACACCGCGATGCTCATGGGCGCGGCCACCGTGCTCGCGGGAGCGCGTGAAGAACTGCCCGGCACAGTGCTTTTCGTGTTCCAGCCCGCCGAGGAGGGCCCGCCGGTGGACGAGCGGGGCGGCGCGAGCGCGATGCTCGCGGAGAACGCGCTCGAGAATCCCGCGCCGAGTATGGTCTTCGGATTCCATGTGGTGCCACTTCCCAAGGGCTGCATCGGGTATCGCGTCGGCAACCAGTTCGGCGCGTCCTGCCTGGTGAAGATCGTGATCACCGGTCAGCAGGTGCACGGCTCCACCCCGTGGATGGGCATCGACCCCATGCCCGCGGCGGGCGCGATCCTGACCGGCATCGGCCAGATCTACCGGCAGCTCAATGCTTTCGACCCGGTCACCGTCACCATCGGGCATGTGCAGGACGTGGGCCGGTTCAACATCATCGGGCAGCAGGTGACGCTGTGGGGCACCATCCGCTGCACCGTCGAAACCGATATGGCGCAGGTGCAGCAGCGGTTGGCGACCCTGGCCACGCATACCGCGCAGGCCTACAACTGTGCGGCGGCCGTCGACTATCTGCAGGATGTGCCCGCCGTCCGCAATCTCCAGGAGTGGATGGATCCCGCGTTGCCGACCTTCCGCCGGGTCGCGGGGGCCGAGCGGGTGCTGCCGATTCCACCCACCCTCGGATATGACGACGTCTCGGAGTTCGTCAACAGGTACGGCGGACTGTATGTGACCCTCGGCGTGCAGGACGTCCAACTGGATCTCGTCGCCGGCGTGCCTGTTCCCACCCCGGGCGGGCGTGGCATGTTCATGAACCACAATCCGCACTTCTACGTCGACGACGACACGCTGGTCACGGGTGTGCGGCTGCACGCGCACGTCGCGCACGACCATCTCGCGGGGCTGATCGTCCCGACGTAGCCTTGCCGAGCTATCAGCAAAAGCCGTGGGCGGGCATCAGCAACTTCTCAGCAGACTCGGCTTGTCTGGTCAACATGACTCAGCAGCCGCAGCGAGGTGAGCAGACGCAGATGCCCGGAAACGGGTCCGGACCCGAGCCGCGCAGGCCGCGTTTCGACCGCAAGGGCCTGCGATGGGTGGCCGGGGCGAGCGGTGTGGCCCTCGCCATCGGCATCGCCTCCATAGGATTCGAGCTCGGCGCGGTGAACGCGGCGGCGGCGACTGCCGTCGGCGGGGAGCACCAGCAATCCTCGGCCACCACAGCCACCGCGAAACCCGCCGACTTCCAGGATATTTCGCTCGCCGCCCAGCAGGCCGCGCCGGGACTGGTGGATATCAACGCCGATCTGGGGCTGCAGGGCGCGGGATCCGCGGGCACCGGCATCGTGCTGACCTCGGATGGCAAGGTGCTCACCAACAATCACGTGGTGGAGGGTGCGACCGACCTGTCCGTCACCGATATCGGCACCGGGCAGACCTACCGGGCCACCGTGCTCGGCTACGACCGGTCCGAGGATGTGGCGCTGCTGCAGCTGTCCGGGGCCTCCGACCTACCCACCGCCAAGATCGGGAACTCCGGATCGGTGGCCGTGGGTGACCGGGTGGCCGGAATCGGCAATGCCGGTGGCGTGGGCGGCGCGCCGAGTGTCTCGCCCGGCCGGGTCACGGCGCTGAACCAGGACATCACCGCCAGTGACGACGCGGCGGGCAGTGCCGAACAGCTGCACGGACTCGTCCAGGTGGCCGCGAACATCCGGCCCGGTGATTCCGGCGGCGCGCTCATCGACACCGCCGGTGAGGTCATCGGCATGGATACCGCCGCATCGACGGGCTACCGCTTCCAGGGCCTGGGTTCGGGCGGCGGCGTCGGATTCGCCATCCCGATCCAGCAGGCGCTGAGCATCGCGCACGATATCGAGACCGGGCAAGCCTCCGGCACCGTGCACATCGGGCCCACCGCGCTGCTCGGCGCGGCCGTCAGCGATGGACAGGGCGCGGGGGCCGTGGTGCGGCAGGTGGTGGCGGGCACGCCCGCCGAACAGCTGGGCCTCGCGCCGGGCGATGTCATCACCACGGTGAACGGGCGCGGCATCGATTCGCCGACCGCGCTGACCGCCGCGATGGATACCTCCCACCCCGGTGATCCGGTGACCGTGCAGTGGACCGACGCGTACGGGCAGACGCGTCAGGGCCGGGCGTCGCTGATCGCCGGACCGGTGGGATAGGCGTGTCGCGCCCGGACAAACCCCGGGCCGGGCGCGACACCCGCTCAGTGCGGATCGGCCGCAGGTGGCCGCCCGCGCAGCCAATCACGGTGCGCCAGACCGAGTTCGGTGACCGGCTCGGCACCGTACAGCCATTCCCGGGTCATCGTGTTCCAGTTCGCGGTGGCCCGCAGTTGCCCCAGGACACCGCAGGTCCAGAACCCGACGCGGCGCGAGAACAGATGCTCCGGCGGCAGATTCTGGCGACGCATACCGGCGGATTCCGGCTGGCGCGGGTCGATGGCGTGCAACAGCGCGCCCGAGGCCAATTCCGGTGTGATCGTGAGTTTCTCGTCGACCAGCATCCACTCGGCCGCGGACAGGATGTAGTCGTAGCACTCCTCGGGCGTCACCGCCGCCGGATACTGGATGATGCCGCGGTCGATCATGAGCTCGTACAGATCCTGGCTGCGATCCTCGGCGGCGGCGCGCAGGCAGGTGGCTTCGAAGGTGATGTGCTCCTGCGCCATTCGCTTGAACAAGCCGAAATCGAGGAACACCACCTTGCCGTCGTCACGCAGCAGGATATTGCCGGGATGCGGGTCGCCGCAGAACTCGGCGAGCTCGAAACACGAACCCACGTAGAAGCGGTAGATGATCTCGCCGATGCGGTCGCGTTCGATATCGGGGAGGGCGCGCACGGCGTCGAAATCGATACCGGGGGAGAACTCGGTGACCAGCACCCGGCGGCTGCTGTGCTCCGGAAAAGCCTGCGGCACAGTGATGAACGGGTGATCGGCGTACACGGCGGCCACATGCTGCTGGGTGCGCGCCTCGACGGCGTAATCGAGTTCGTTCTCGAAGCTGTTGCGGAACTCGTCGAAGACGGCGGGGGTGAAACCGGGCAGCGCCTGCTGAATCATGATGCGCAGCAGGCCGAGATTGCGCAGATCGGCGCGCACCGCCAGATCCACGCCCGGGTACTGCACCTTGACCGCCACCTCGGTGCCGTCGAAAAGCCTTGCGCGATAGACCTGCCCGATGGAGGCGGCGGCCAGGGGCTCCGGATCGAAGTCCGCGAACAGCTCGGCCAGCGGTGCGCCGCGATCCTCCTCGATCACCCGGCGCATATCCTCGAACGCCACCGTGGGGGCATGGTCGAACAGCACCGACAGTCGCTGCTGGAAGGCGTCGCGATGGCGGGGCGGCACCAGTTCCATATCGAGCAGGGAGAGCAACTGGCCCAGTTTCATGGCCAGGCCCTTCATCTCGCCCAGCACGCGCACCAGTTGATCGGCCATGCGCAGCACCGATTCGTCGGCGAGGCGGGCGCGGGCCTCGGCGGAGCGGCCGATCATGAACAGTTTGGTGCGGCGCTTGCGCACGGCCTGACCGGCGACCACCGCACCGAGTTTCGAACCTCGCGCCAGCCGTGAGGTCGAGACCGGCTTGGCCATGCCGGATCCCCCTTTCCTCGAGTCGATGAACCGCGATGAGACGTAACGGGTCCGGCGCGCACTCGTCGCGCGATCTCCGAGCAACATCATCGCACCTTTTCCGGATGTGAATCGGTGGATCGCAGCAGGTCAGATGACCGGTCCGGCGTGCCGTGCGGATGGTGCGCGGGAGCCCGGCGAGTCTGCGGCAGACTGAGCGGATGCCCAATCTTCCGCTGGCGGCCGTGGCGTGCGCCTTCCTCGGCGCGATGCTGTTCGCGGTGTCCGCGGTGGCGCAGCAGCGGGCCGCCTCGGAGGTACCCGAGGGTGAGGCGCTGCTCGCGCAACTGGTGCGCAATCCGCGGTGGTGGGCCGGAATCATCGGCGACGCTGGAGGTTTCGGTTTCCAGGTGGCCGCACTGGCGCTGGGTTCGGTGCTGGTGGTGCAGCCGATTCTGGTGAGCTCCTTGGTTTTCGCGCTTCCCCTGGCCGCGCGGTACAGCGGGCGGGCGGTGACGCGGCGCATGTGGGGTCAGGCGGCCGCGCTGTCGGTGGCGCTCGCGGTGTTCCTGGTGGTCGGCGATCCGACCGAGGGGGTGGCCGACGCGTCCTGGCGAGAATGGCTGGGGCCCATGGGTTTTCTGCTCGGTGCGGTCGTGGTCGCCGTGGTGGTCGCGTTCGGCGTCCGCCAGGCGGCGTTGCGGGCGCTGCTGCTGGGCACCGCGGCCGGGCTGCTGTTCGGCATCTCGGCGGCGTTGACCGAGCATGTGACGCAGCTGTTCGAACACGACGCGGGTGCGGCGTTGCGCGGTTGGCAGACCTATGGATTGGTCGTGACCGGGGTGCTGGGGTTGTATCTGCAGCAGCGGGCGTATCAGGCGGGTGCGCTGTCGGCGTCGCTGCCCGCGTTCACCGTCGCCGAGCCTTTGGGCGCGGCATTTCTGGGGATGACGGTACTGGACGAGCGGTTGCGCAGCGGGCCGGTGGGGACGGCGGTGGTGGTGCTGGCCGTGAGTGTGATGGTGGTCGCGGCCGTGCGGCTGTCGAGGGCTCAGGCACAGATCTAGCGATATCGCACCTGGTGGTTACCGGATGTACCCGACATCACAGGCTTTCTGGAACTATGGGATAAAATTCCTTACGTAGGGTAACCAGTTGTGGTGGTTGCGCGATCGTTGGAGGTTTCCCGTTCTCGGCCAACGCTCGTCGCACTCGCTGTCGGTGCGGTGGTCGCGGTGGCCCTGCTGTTCACGACCGTCGATCCCTGGCTGGACAGGGCCGGAATCCTGGTCGGCGGACTGGACGCGCACATCTACCGCGACGGGGCCGAACGAGCGCTGCACGGCGAACCGCTCTATACGACACCGACTTTGCGCGGACTGCTCTACACCTATACGCCGTTCTCGGCGCTGGCGTTCATCCCGGTGGCGGTGGTGCCGTGGACGTATCTGAGCCCGCTCTGGCTCGCGGTGAACATGCTCGCCCTGTTCACGGCAATTCTGCTGTGCTGGAAGATCCTCGGCTACCGGCCGAGCACCTGGCTCACGGGAATCTCGGCGCTGCTGGCGTTTTCGTGCGTCTTCCTGGAGCCGGTGCGCACCACGTTCTACTACGGGCAGATCAATCTGATGCTGATGGTGCTCGTCCTGTGGGACTTCTCCCGCGCCGAGGACAGCCGATTACGCGGGATCGGCACCGGGCTGGCGGCTGGAATCAAGCTGGTACCAGGCTATTTCATCGTGCAGTACCTGGTGCTGCGGCAGTGGCGGACCGCTCTGACCGCGGCGGCGACCTTCGCCGCCACGATCGTCGTCGCCTGGATCATCCTCCCTGCGGATTCGCGGCAGTATTGGCTGTCGACCTTCCTGAAATCCGATCGCATCGCACCCGACACCCACCCGTCCAACCAGTCACTGCGCGGCACCCTCGCGCACCTGAGCGACGGTGCCGCGCCCACCTGGCTGTGGCTGCTGATCGCGGGAACCGTTGCGGGCGTGAGCCTCACCCTGGTGGCGGCCCTGGAACGCCACGGTGATCGACTCTTCGCCGTCACCCTCGCGGGCCTGACCGCCTGCGCGGTGTCCCCGTTCTCGTGGAGTCATCACTGGGTGTGGTTCGTGCCCCTGCTGGTGCTGCTCGTGCACAAGGCGCAGACCCGGCCGAGCTGGTGGATCGCCGCCGTCGCCCTCTACGCGGCCTCGGCGGCCTGGCCGTACCGCTGGGACGACACCTATGTCTCCATCGGCCTCTTCCTCTACCCGCCGTGGTGGACCATCGGCCCGATCCTGATGAACGACTACCTCATCGTCTACGGATTCGTGCTGCTGGCGGCCGCATGGACGGTGGCCGCGCCACGCATCCGCCGTGGCAAGGCCCTTGACCTCAACCTGGGTTGAGCCCCCACCCTGGAGTCATGACACGACCGGCAGAATTCTGGGATTCCGTATACGACGACGACACCGCCCCCTGGGTGATCGGCGCTCCCCAACCCGCCATTGTCGAGCTCGAACGCGCCGGCTGGATCCGTGGCCGCGTCCTCGACCCCGGTTGCGGCGCAGGCGAACACACGATCCTGCTCACCCGCCTCGGCTACAGCGTGCACGGCATCGACCACTCACCCCGCGCCATCGACCAAGCTCGCGCCAACGCGGCGGCCCAGGGTGTTCCCGCCGCCCGCCTCGACGTGGCTGATGCCCTGGACCTGGCTGCGTCCCCCGCCCTCGCCGACTACCCCGACGGCTTCGACACGATCATCGACAGCGCCCTCTTCCACGTCTTCGGCGAGGCTCCCGATGCTCGCGCCGCCTACGTCCGCAGTCTGCACGCCGTCGCCAAACCCGGTGCGACCCTGCACCTGCTGGCCCTCTCCGATCGCGAACCCGGCATCGGCCCGCGGATCAGCGACACCCTGATCCGCGAATCCTTCACCGACGGTTGGCAATTGGAGGAACTGCTGCCCACCAGGTACCGCGGCCGCGTCACCGCACCGGTCGCGGAAGCCGCCGCCTACCTCGAACAGCACGACGGCCGCGTGGACGTCGCCGCCTGGCTCGCCCGTTTCCGCCGCCTCTGAGCGGCGGGCACGAGGCGAGACCGGCCTACAGGCCCAGCGCCTCCTGGCATCCTGCGATATACGGATCGGCGCCGAGCGGCTGCGCCTCCTTCGCGCGGGGCTTCTTTATGTTCTGCTGGTTGACGTAGGCCACGCACCCGCCGGCCTGCTGGACTTCGGGGCCGACCGTGGCCGCGTTCTCGGTGAGCCACTCGACATACGCCCCGTACGTCATGGTGAGAGCCCCATCGGGGGACCTCAAAATCACCGTGTCCGGGGCGTACGCGCGCGCCTCCGCGGTTCCGGCTCCGACGGCGGCGGCGAGTGCGATGAACGCTCCAGCGATGACCAGTTTCATGAAGTGGCTTTCCTTTCGATGTCGAGAGTCGCGCACTCCCCTCGGCGCGACGGGACCAAAGCTAACAGACCCCTGTGACACCTTCTGCGGCAACGATTCCGACCCGATATCGTGCGCCGATGACCCCTTCCACCCTCCGCCCACTCCTGTTCCTCGACGTCGACGGCCCCCTGCTCCCCTTCGGCGGCCCGAACGCGAAAACCGTTGATCCGCACCTGGGTCCGCTGCTCCGCGCACTGCCCTGCGAACTGGTGTGGGCCACGACATGGATGGACGAGGCGAATCTCCACCTGACGCCGATCCTGGGCCTGCCCACCCTGCCCGTCATGCAGTGGCCGGATACACCGGACGACGGCATCGACGCGTGGTTCGGATTGCACTGGAAGACACGAGCTTTGGTCGATCGGGCGGCGGGTGGCGCGTTCGTCTGGGTCGACGACGAGATCCGGGACAGTGATCGGGAGTGGGTCGCGGCGAACCACGGCGGCCGGGCGCTGCTGCACCGGGTCGATCCGCGCATCGGGTTGCGGGTGGCGGACTTCGAGGTGATCAGGGCGTGGCTGGGGTGAGGGTGGGAGGATCCCCGGCATGTTGGATGATCTTGCTCGGCGGGGTGAAGCGTTGGTTGCTGCGGTGGCGGAGGGGGATCGGCGGGGGCGGCGGATTTTCTGATGGAGGGCGCGGAGCTGGGGGATATCGCGGTGCAGCCGTGGGTACGGTTGTTCCGGGGGTTGCGGCGGACTCTCGATGAGGTCCGAGACGCTCCGCGCCCGGCTGCTCGGACGGGTCAGTCGAGTGCGGGGAGCGGCTTGCTGTGCAGCCACGCGATCCACAGGTCGCGCAGCGGGGTCTCGCTGTAATTCGCCGCGAGCGCGGTGAAGTCGTCGGTGGTCACCGAGGAATGGCGGTGCAGCGTGGTCCACGCGCGCAGGAGGTCGAAGAACGGCCGGTCGCCCAGCCGCAGTCGCAGGGCGTGCAGGGTCAGCGCACCGCGCTTGTACAGGCGGTCGTCGAACATGTGGGTCGGACCCGGGTCCGCGATGATCAGATCCTGGGGCAGCCGCGACAGGTTGTGCCGGGCCGCGCGCGCCTGATGGTCGGCTGTGGACCCGCCCGAGGCTTCGGACCAGAGCCATTCGGCGTAACAGGCGAAACCTTCGTGCAGCCAGATATCGCGCCACTGGCGGATGGTGAGGCTGTTGCCGAACCACTGGTGAGCCAGTTCGTGGGCTACCAGTCGTTCGGAGCTGCGGTCGCCGTCGCAGTGGTTCGCGCCGAAGGTGGAGAGGCCCTGGGCCTCGATGGGTATCTCGAGGTCGTCGTCGGTGACCACGACGGTGTACGCCTCGAACGGGTAGGGGCCGAACTTCTCGATGAACAGGGCCATCATGTCGGGCTGCCGGGCGAAATCATGATCGAAGTCGGCGCGCAGGCGACTCGGGAGGACGGCGTGCATGGGGACCATGCCGCGCGGGGCCTCGAGACGGTGTTTGCGGTAGGGGCCGATCTGGATGGTGGCCAGGTAGGTGGACATGGGTTCGGGCTGCTCGTAGACCCAGGTGGTCTGACTGGCCTTGGTCTGCTTGTGGGTCAGGGTGCCGTTGGCCAGGGCGTAGAACGGCGAGTCGGTGGTGATCGAAATGCGGTAGCTGGCTTTGGAACTCGGATGATCGTCGCAGGGGAACCAGGACGCCGCGCCATTGGGCTGACTGGCGACCAGCGCGCCCTCGGTGAGCTCTTCCCAGCCGACCTCACCCCACGGGCCGCGCACCGGCTTGGGGACGCCCGCGTAGTGCACGGCCACGACGAGCGCACCACCGGCGGGGATCTTCTGCGGCGGCGTGATCACCAATTTGCCGCGCTGGTGCACATATTTCGCGGCCTTCGCGCCATTGACGAACACCTTGGAGACACCGAGTGCCTGCGAGAGGTCGAAGGCGAAGCGGTCCCGGCTGCCCAGCGACACCGCGGTGATCTCGGCGCGGCCCGCCAGCCTGTTGCTGGAGACGCGGTACGCGAGCTCGAGGTCGTAGCGCGATACCCGATAGCCGCGATTCCCGTTCTGCGGCAGGTAATCATCGATGGGAGCGTCTTCGAACGGGTTCACCATCAGCGCTCCTCCTTCGTATCACCCGGCCACGGTGCGATCGGGTTACCCCACCAGCGGGTGGACGGCGGCACCGAATCACCGCGCATGACAAGCGAAGCCGGTCCGACCGTGGCTCCCGCGCCCAGGCTCGACGCCGGCAGGGCCACGCAGTGCGGGCCGAGAGTGGCTCCCGCGCCGAGGGTTACGGTGTCCATCGCCATGATCCGGTCGTGGAAGAGATGGGTCTGCACCACACACCCCCGCTCCACGGTCGCACCATCACCGAGAGTCACCAGGTCGGCCTCCGGCAGCCAATAGGACTCGCACCATACCCCGCGCCCGATCGTCGCGCCGAGTCCGCGCAACCACACATTGAGTACGGCGGTTCCGGTGGCCGCCCGTGCGAACCACGGTGCCGCCACATGTTCCACGAAGGTGTCGGCCACCTCGTTGCGCCACACGAACGAACTCCACAGCGGATGCTCCTCGGCCCGGATACGGCCCACCAGCAGCCATTTCGCCATCACCGAGGACGCGCCCGCCACCGCGCCCGCCACCATCAGCACCAGACCGCTGAGCAGTGCGGCGGGCAGATGCCCCAGCTCACGGGCCAGCCACGCCAGCGCGAACAACACCCCGAGCCCGATGGCGAAGGTCACCAGCACCGGGATCAACCGGCAGGTCTCCACGACGGCGCGGGCGATGCGCAACCGCGGCGGTGGATCGAATGTGCGTGCGGTATCGGCGGATTCGGCCGCCCGTCGCAGGCGCACCGGCGGACTGCCCAGCCACGACGACCCCGCCTTGGCCTTCGACGGCGCGGCCGAGAGCACCGCCACCAGACCGTTCTTCGGCACCCGGCGACCGGGCGCGGTCATCCCCGAATTGCCCAGGAACGCACGCTTTCCCACCTTCGCCTCACCGATGCGCAGCCAGCCGCCGCCGAGTTCGTAACTGGCGATCATGGTGTCGTCGGCGAGGAACGCGCCGTCGGCGACCGTGGTGAACTTCGGCAGCAGCAGCACCGTGGACGCCTCCACCCGCTTGCCCACCTTCGCGCCCAGCAGGCGCAGCCAGATCGGTGTCAGCAGACTGGCATACAGCGGGAACAGGAAGGTGCGCGCGGAATCCAGCAGCCGTTCGGTGGACCACGCCTGCCAGCCGACCCGGCTGCGCACCGGGTGATAACCCTCGGTGAGGCCGATGCTGAACAGCCGCACGGCGAGCACCGTCACCACCGCGTAGACGCCCAGGCTGAGCAGCATCGCCACCGGCAGGATCGCGAAGGCTCGCCCGAAAGCCGCACCGAGCGTGGCGGTATCGCGAATCCACCAGGCGATGAACGCGCCGCCCGCGCCGAGTCCGAGGATCGGCACGGCGGCCAGCACCATCGAGGTGATGCCGAAGATCGCCACCCAGTGCGTGGCCCGCGCGGGCGTGTGATCGGGCCAGCGATGCTGCGCCTTACCGACTTTCACCGCCGGGGAGCCCGCCCACTCCTGTTCGCCCTTGACCTTGCCGGATACCGAGGAACCGGGCGCGATCTCGGCGTTCTTGCCGATCCTGGTGCCGGGCAGCAGGATCGAGCGCGCGCCGACGACCGCGCCGGGGCCGATGCTGATCGGGCCGATGTGCACCAGGTCGCCGTCGATCCAGTAGCCGGACAGATCGACCTCGGGTTCCACACTGCAGCCGTCGCCGAGCACGAGCATGCCCGTCACCGGCGGCAGGGTGTGCAGGTCGACGCCCTTGCCGATGCGCGCGCCCAGCGCCCGTGCGAACGGGACCATCCACGGTGCGCCGGACAGGTTTTCGGCGCCACTGGCCTCGGAGAGCCGCACGGCGGTCCACAACCGCAGATGGACGAGACCGCCGCGCGGGTAGCTGCCCGCCTCGACGCCGCGCAGCAGTACCCGGGAACCGATGATGCACAGCGCCATGCGGCCCGGTGGCGAGATGAACAGCAGGAAGGCGATGAGCGCCCACCACCACGACAGATGCGGCAGCCAGGGCAGCGACCCCGACCAGGCGGCGATATTGCCGACGATGGCCAGCCAGGTCAGCCACTGCAGGCCGGTGAGTGTGGTCAGTGGAATCGTGGCCAGCACCTGGAACAGCTGGGCGCTGCGCGGAACCGGCTGTACGACGCGCTCCCGCACGGCGACCGTGGGCGCGCTCGCGTCGATCATCTCGGCCAGCGCGCCGAGCCGGGGATGGTCGTAGAGGTCGGCGACGGTGATGCGCGGGTTGCGTTCGCGCAGCGCGGTCACCAGTTGCGCGGCGGCCAGCGAACCGCCGCCCAGATCGAAGAAGTCGGCCTTCGGATCGTTGACCTCGGCCCCGAGGATCGAATCCCAGAGGCCCGCCACCCACTGCTCGGTGGCGGTGAGACCGGCTTCGGCCTCCGCCGCACCGGCTTTGGGCAGCGGCCAGGGCAGCGCGTCGCGATCGACCTTGCCGGAGGTGCGGGTCGGCAGTTCGGCGACGACGGCCAGGCGGGGGACCAGCGGAGCCGGAAGTTCCTCCCCGAGAATGGCTCTGGCCTTGGCGAGGTCGTAGTCGGCATCCGGTCCGGTCAGGTAGCCGACGAGAATCTTGTTGCCCGCCTTGGTGCTTCGAATCGCGGCGGCAGCCCCGGTCACCCCGGGCAGGTGCTGGAGCGCATTGTCGATCTCACCGAGTTCGATCCGGCGGCCACCGAGTTTGATCTGATCGTCGGCCCGCCCGAGGAACACCAGCCCGGCGCTGTCGTTGCGCACCAGATCGCCACTGCGATAGGCCCTTTCCCAGCCGACGGACGGCAGCGGGGCGTACTTCTCGGCATCCTTGGCCGGATCCAGATACCGGGCCAGCCCGACGCCGCCGATTACCAGTTCCCCGGATTCGCCCTCGCCCACCGGATTTCCGGCGGCGTCGATCACCGTGAGATCCCAGCCGTCCAGCGGCAGGCCGATCCGCACCGGGAACGACCCGTGCAACAGCGCGGCACATGCCACCACGGTGGCCTCGGTCGGCCCGTAGGTATTCCACACCTCGCGTTCGGAATCCGCGCCGCCCGCCAGGCGCTCGGCCAATTCCGGCGGCACCGCCTCCCCGCCGAAGATGAGCAGCCGCACCGAATCCAGCGCCTCGGCGGGCCAGGTCGCCGCCAGCGTCGGCACCGTGGACACGACGCTGATCTCCCGCCGCACCAGCCACGGCCCCAGATCCGCGCCCGTCCGCACCAGTGCGCGCGGCGCGGGCACCAGGCAGGCCCCGTTCCGCCACGCCAGCCACATCTCCTCGCACGAGGCGTCGAAGGCCACCGACAACCCCGCCAGCACCCGATCGCCCGGCCCGATGGGGTCGCGCTGCAGGAACAGCCGCGCCTCCGCGTCCACGAACGCGGCCGCGTTGCGATGGGTCACCGCAACGCCTTTCGGCGTCCCCGTGGAACCGGAGGTGAAGATGATCCACGCGTCGTCGGCGGTGGCGGGACGCGCTGCGGCCGGACCCGACTCCTGCCGCGCCGCGGCGGCGGCCGTGCCTGCTTCGGTTGCCGGATCGCCGTATCCGGGTGTGGTGACCGTACTTTCGTCATCCCCGGTCGCGGTGCCCGGACGGATTCCGTCACCGGTGACGATCGCGCTGACGCGGGCTTCGCCGAAGACGAGGCGGGCGCGCTCGTCGGGGTCGTCGGCGTCGACGGGGACGTAGGCCGCACCGGCGTGCAGGACGGCGAGGATGGTCACGTAGAGGGCGCGGGTGCCCGAGGGCATGCGCACGCCGACGCGGTCGCCGGGGCGGACGCCCGCTGCGGCCAGTCTGCCGACTTCGTGGTCGATTTCGGCGAGCAGTTCGGCGTAGGTGAGCACCGCCTCGCCGTCGTCGATGGCGGGCGCGTCCGGATATGCCGAGGCGGTCGCGGCCAGAATGTCGACCAGGGTGCGCGCGGGCGGCGCGAATTCCGCCCGCAGCATCAGGTTCCGTGCCACCGCGGTATCGGCCTGCGGCTGCGACATCACGTCCTACCCACCTCTCAGAAAAAGCTGCCCAGCGGTTCGACGTCCGTTGTTTCACAAAAGGGTTACCGGTCGGCAAACTCAGGCGGACCAACTGTTCACGTTACCGTCGGCACTGGTCGGCGGCGGTCCCCGGGCATCCGGTGTCGTCGCCCGGAACGCCCGGATCCCGGGATCAGAGGCGTGATCGTGCCAGACTGTGGGGCGTGAGCGAGCCCCAGAACGAACCCACCACCGAGCCGAAGGCCGACCCCGACCGCGGGAAGGCCACGCCCGACTCGCCGAAACCCGATCGCGGCACGGTGATCGGGAACGGAATCCTGTGGCTCGCAAAGTGGTCCATCGCGATAGTCGCCATCGCGGCCGGCGCGTGGGTGCTCGGATTCCTCATGGCCAAGCTATGGGTGGCGATCCTGCCCATGGCGCTGGCGCTGGTGGTCGCGACGGTGCTGTGGCCGCCCACCCGCTGGCTGCGCGAACACGGATTCCCGCCCGGCGCGGCGGCCGCCACCACCACGGTCGGCCTGATCGGCGTGCTCGCCGGTGTGATCGCACTCATCGTCCCATCGGTGGTGGATCAGGCCCCCGATCTGGCCGACCAGTCCACCGAGGGCATCAACCGGGTGCGCGACTGGCTGCAGGGCCCGCCGCTGAACATCCGTCAGGAGCAACTGGATTCGGCGGTCGACGCGCTCGTGCAGCGGCTGCAATCGAGCGCCGAGCGCATCGCCACCGGCGTGTTCAGCGGCGTCAGCACCGCGACCTCCGGCATCGTGACCCTGTTCCTGGTGCTCATGCTGGCCTTCTTCTTCGTCAAGGACGGGCCGAAGCTGCTGCCCTGGCTGCACACGCTCATCGGCAGCCGCGGCGGCGGCCATGTCGAGGAGGTGCTGAACCGGGTCTGGATCACCCTCGGCGGCTTCATCCGCACGCAGGCCCTGGTCAGCCTGATCGACGCGTTCTTCATCGGCATCGGCCTGGTGGTGCTCGACATTCCGCTCGCGGCGGTGCTGACCGTGCTCACCTTCCTCGGCGGCTTCGTGCCGATCGTCGGCGCGTTCGTGGCCGGCGCGCTGGCCGTGCTGGTGGCGCTGGTGTCGAAGGGTGTGACGACCGCGCTCATCGTGCTGGCCATCATCCTCATCGTGCAGCAGCTGGAAGGCAATGTGCTGCAACCGGTTCTGCAGAGCCGCAGTATGCAGATGCACGCCGTGGTGGTGCTGCTGGCCATCACCGTGGGCGGTTCGCTGTACGGCATCGTCGGCGCGTTCCTCGCCGTGCCGGTGGCGGCCATGGCCACGGTGATCCTGCGCTATCTCAGCGAGCAGATCGACGCCGCGACGGGACCGCTGCCCGAGCCCGCGGTGCCACCCGCGGACGAGGACAATATTCCGTAACTGAGCGTTCGCCAGACCTTCCGAATTCGGACATCCCCAGGTCGAAAGCCCTTCGGCCGCCGCGAAAGTGACCCTTGCCACACCGTGGTACGTGCGCGTACCGTTCTGCTGGTACACAGGAGTACCACGGTGAGGGGTGGCTATGACCACTGCGAAACTTCCCGACGGTCCGAGGACGCCCGGCTTCGTCCAAGGACTGCAGATCATGGTGGCGCGCACGCGCACCTGGCGAGGCTGGCACGAAAAGTACGGATCCGCGTTCGTGGTCTCGGTGCCGCGATTCGGATCGGCCGTCGTCCTGTCCGATCCCGCCGAAGTGAAGGCGCTGTTCACCGCGCCGACCGATCAGGTGGACACCATCGAGGTGAACCTCGGCGAATTCCTCGGACCCGGGTCGCTGTTCTCCCTGAAGGGCGATCAGCATCGCAAGCAGCGCAAGCTGCTGACCCCGCCCTTCCACGGCCGCCGCCTCGCGGTCTACGAACAGCTCATCGAGGAAGAAGCGATCCGCGAGATGGCGACCTGGCCGCACGGCCGGGAATTCCCCACCATGGACTCGATGTCGCGGATCACGCTGAATGTGATCCTGCGCGCGGTCTTCGGCGCGGAGGGCGCGGAATTCGACCAATTGCGCACGCTGCTACCGAAACTGGTATTGATCGGCTCGGCGCTGGCGGCGCTGCCGGTGCCGCGCGGCTTCCTCGGCAGCTACGGTCCGTGGGCCCGATTCGCCCGCTACCGCCGCGAATACGACGAGATCGTGGCCCGCCTGATCGAGCGCACCGCCGCCGACCCCGGCCTCGCCGACCGCAACGACGTCCTCGCCATGATGATCCAGTCCCGCTACGAGGACGGCTCACCCATGACCCGCGGCCATATCTCCGACGAACTGCTCACCCTGCTCACCGCCGGGCACGAGACCACCGCCACCACCCTGGCGTGGACCGTCGAACGCTTGCGCCGGCATCCGGAACTGTTGCGCCGCTTGGTCGCCGAGGTCGACGCGGGCGGATCGGAACTGCGCGAGGCCACCCTGGTGGAGGTGCAGCGGGTGCGGCCGGTCATCGATTTCACCGCGCGCAAGATCTGCGCCGAATCCTTCGAACTGGGCCGCTGGACGCTGCCGCGCGGGCAGACGGTCTTCGTCAGCATTCGCGGGATGCACGACAGCGCGGAACTGTTCCCGAACCCGCGTGCCTTCGACCCGGACCGGTTCCTCGGCGTACGGCCCAACACCTGGACCTGGATCCCGTTCGGCGGCGGCGCGCGGCGCTGCATCGGCGCGTCCTTCGCCACCATGGAACTGAATGTCGTATTGCGCACGCTGCTGCGGGATTTCACCCTCGAAACCACCGACGCGCCCGAGGAACGCACCCACTTCCGCGGCGTCGCGCTGGTGCCCGCCAAGAAGGGCCGCGCGATCGTGCGCCGCCGCACGGCCCGGCCGGACGTGGGCGCGGACGGGGAAGCCGCCACCGGATCCGCGCGGCGGGGCGGTGCTGCGGCGCGGTCGGCCGAGGTGACCGCATGAGCGAGCAACTCGCCGAGGTCGGCCGGGGAATCACGCTGTCCTATGAGCGATCCGGCGACGAGAACGGGGTGCCGCTGCTGTTCATCGCCGGACTCGGCCAGCAGTACCACGAGTGGCCGGATGGCCTGTGCCGCTTGCTGATCGACCGCGGCTACCAGGTGATCCGTTTCGACAACCGGGATGTCGGCCGCTCGACGCATGCGCGATTCCGGCCGCCCGGACCGGTCGACCTGCTGCGGCGGCACTGGGCGCCCGAACAGTACGACATCGGTGACATGGCAAGGGACACAGTCGGATTGCTGGATGTGCTGGGTGTGGAGTCCACGCATATCGTCGGCATGTCCATGGGCGGCATGATCGGGCAGACCATCGCCGCCCGCGATCCCGGCCGCGTCCGGTCGCTGACCTCGGTCATGTCCACCACGGGCGCACTGCGACTCGGCCGCCCCGCGCTGTCCACCTGGCGGCTCATGTTCGCGCCGCCCGCCCGCACCCGCGACGAGCACATCGACTCCGCGGTGCGCATCTACCGGCACATCTCGGCCGCCGGGTACCCGTTCGACGAGCACGTGGTGCGCGCCGCCGCCGCGCTCACCTGGGACCGCGACGAACGCCCCGCCGCCGGGGTCGGCCGCCAGCTCGGCGCGATCTTCAAGTCCGGCAACAGGACTCGGGAGATGCGGAGCATCACCACGCCGACGCTGGTCGTCCACGGCGACCGCGACCTGATGGTGAGCCCGAGCGGGGGAGCGGCCACCGCCCGCGCCATCCCCGGCGCGCGGCTGCGCACCGTGCCGGGCATGGGCCACGATCTGCCCGCCGGGCTCTGGCCGATTCTGACCGACCTCATCGACGACCACATTCGCACCGCGGCGAGGAGCAGCGATGTCCGCTAATGCCAGGCCACTGTCCGGCCGACCCGTGATGATCACCGGCGCGGCCTCCGGAATCGGCCGCAGTCTCGCCCAATTCCTCTCCCGCACAGGGTCTCCGGTGGCCATCGCCGATATCGACGAGGCCGGGCTGAAGCAGACGGCGGACTCGCTCGACGGCCCGGTGCTCACCCGGGTGCTCGACGTCCGCGACGCCGCCGATCAGCACGCCTTCGCCGGTGAGGTGCGCGACTGGATCGACGCGCCCCTGGCGGCGGTGTTCAACAATGCCGGTGTGGCCCTGGCCTCCTCGGTGCTCGACGCCGTGCCCGAGGACGACGAATGGCTGCGGCAGATCAACTTCGAGGGCGTCGTCAACGGGACGCGGGCCTTCCTGCCGCTGCTGGTCGAACAGGACCAGGGCGTCGTCGTGAACACCTCCAGCGTGTACGGGCTCATCGGCGTGCCCTACGAAAGTGCCTACTGTGCGGCGAAATTCGCGGTGCGCGGCTTCACCGAGGCACTGCGGCAGGAGCTGAAGGGCACCGGTGTCTCCGCGGTGACCGTGCATCCGGGCGGCATCAAGACGAATATCGCGCGTAACGCCCGGGTGCGGAAAGATCCGGAGGGCAAGGGCCGCACCCATGAACAAATGGCCGCCGAATTCGACGCGGTCACCCTCACCACGCCCGACAAGGCGGCCGAGGTGATCTGCCGGGGCGTGGAACGCGGGAAGGCCCGCATTCTGGTCGGCCCGGACGCCTATCTCATCGACGCGCTGGCGCGGATCACCCCCACCCACTACCTCAGCGTGATCGGGCTGGTCGAACGCGCGATCCGGGCACGCGGCAGCAAGGGAGCCAAGCCTTGAGCGAACATTTCGACGTCCTCATCGTCGGCGCGGGCCTGTCCGGCATCGGCGCGGCCCGCCACCTGCAGGAGGCGTTCCCGCAGCGCGGCTACGCGATCCTGGAGGCGCGCGACGCGATCGGCGGCACCTGGGATCTGTTCCGGTATCCGGGCGTGCGCTCGGACTCCGATATGCACACCCTCGGCTACCGATTCCGGCCGTGGACCGACACCAAGGCCATCGCCGACGGGCCGTCCATCCTGCGCTACGTGCGCGACACGGCCGCCGAAGCGGGCATCGACCGGCGAATCCGCTACGGGCACAAGGTGATCGGCGCGGAATGGTCCAGCGACGAGGCGCGCTGGACGGTCCGCGTAGACCACGACGGGGAGAGCGAAACCCTCACCTGCGCATTCTTGCACGTGTGCAGCGGCTACTACCGCTACGAGCAGGGATACACCCCGGACTTCGCGGGCCTCGGCGAATTCCGCGGACAGGTGGTGCATCCGCAGCACTGGCCGCTGGACCTGGACTACGCGGGCAAGCGCGTGGTGGTGATCGGCAGCGGGGCCACCGCCGTGACTCTCGTTCCCGCCCTGGCGGATTCGGCCGCGCACGTCACCATGCTGCAGCGCTCGCCCACCTACATCATGACCGCGCCCACCGAGGACCCCATCGCCAACCGGTTGCGGGAGCTGCTCGGTCCGCGCCGCGCCTACACCCTCACCCGGTGGAAGAACGTCGCCATCAGCACGCTGATCTACCAGCTGAGCAAACGGCGACCGCGGATGATGCGCGAGTTCTTCCGCAAAGAGACCATCAAACAGCTGCCCGCCGGATACGACGTGGACGTCCACTTCAAACCCAGCTATGGGCCGTGGGATCAGCGGCTGTGCCTGGTGCCCGACGCCGACCTGTTCCGATCCATCGGCTCGGGCGCGGCCTCGGTGGTGACCGATCGCATCGAGCGTTTCACCGCGCACGGCATCCGCCTGGCATCCGGTCGCGAACTCGAGGCCGACATCGTGGTCACCGCCACCGGCCTGCAACTGCTGGCGCTCGGCGGCATCGAGTTCACGGTCGACGGCAAGCCGGTCGATCTCCCCTCGACCATGGCCTACAAGGGCATGATGCTGGGCGGGCTGCCCAACTTCGCCTTCACCATCGGCTACACCAACGCCTCCTGGACACTGAAGGCCGACCTGGTCAGCGAATTCGTGTGCCGGCTGCTGCGGCATATGGACGCCAACGGGTACACCCACGCCACGCCGTGGCCCGATCCGGGCATCACCGAGCAACCGCTGCTCGACTTCCAGGCCGGATACGTACTGCGCAGTATGGCCGAGTTCCCCAAGGCCGGATCCCGCTCACCGTGGCGGCTCGGCATGAACTACGCCCAGGACGTGGTGACCCTGCGGCACGGGCGCATCGAGGACGGCACCATGCGGTTCGCGAGATCGGCCGTCCGCAGCAGGCAACTACGCTGACGTCGTGACCCGTGCCGAACCCGCGCCACCGAGTATCGCCGACACGTCGCCGGAATCCGCGTTCCGGCGACGCCTCCTCGACGGCATGGTCGAGGCCCTGCGCGAACGCGGCTACCGGGACACTACCGTCGCCGACGTGGTGCGCCACGCGCGCACCTCGCGGCGCACCTTCTACGAACACTTCAGCAGCAAGCAGGACTGCTTCATCGCGGTGCTGTCGGAGTGGAACCGGCGCACCGTCGAACGCATCTACGCCGCCGTCGACGCGGACGCGGCCTGGCAGGTGCAGATCCGGCAGGCCGTGGCCGCCTGGATCGCCTCCTCGGAGGAGGATCTGACCATCAGCCTGGCCTGGATCCGGGAATCGCCCGCCATGGGCGACAGCGCGCGCCGGCAGCATCACGAGGAGGCCGAGGCATTCATCGGGCTCATCGAAAACCTCACCGCCTCACCGAAATTCCAATCCGCCGAACTGCATCCGCCGACCCGGCAGATGGCCACCATCCTCTACGGCGGATTCCGCGAACTCATCGCCTCCACCATCGAGGCCGGGCAGCCCGTCACCAGCATCACCGAGGTGGCGGTGGAGACCGCGCTCGCGCTCATCGGACCGCGCGTGGCGGCCCGCACCGACGCCCGCGGCTGACCGTTCGCACGGCGAAGAACTGAAATCGGGGGTTCGTGCGTTGCCATCGGTGAAGTCCGTGCACCGATCTCGAAAGGCGACCGTATGACCACCGCGCTCTCCCTCCTCGACCTGGCGACTGTCAACCGCGGTCAGACCGCGCGCGAGAGTTTCGACAACAGCGTCAGGCTGGCGCAGACCGCGGAACGCAGCGGATATCGCCGGGTCTGGTACGCCGAGCACCACAATATGAAGTCCATCGCATCCAGTGCGACCAGTGTGCTCATCGCGCACGTCGCCAATCACACCGAGAGCATCCGGCTGGGCGCGGGCGGCATCATGCTGCCCAACCATTCGCCGCTGGTGATCGCCGAACAGTTCGGGACCCTGGAAACGCTGCATCCGGGCCGCATCGACCTCGGGCTCGGGCGTGCGCCGGGCAGCGATCAGACCACGCTGCGCGCGCTGCGGCGGACCAACGAGACCGCGGACGCCTTCCCCAATGATGTGCTCGAGCTCCAGGGATATCTGAGCGGCAAGTCGCGGGTACCCGGGGTGCAGGCCGTACCGCGCGCGGAAGGCATTGTGCCGCTGTACATTCTGGGCTCGTCGTTGTTCGGGGCGCAGCTCGCCGGATACCTCGGCCTGCCCTACGCCTTCGCCTCGCACTTCGCACCCGACGCCCTGCACGAGGCCGTCGACGTCTACCGCGACACCTTCAAACCCTCGGAGCAGCAGGCCGAGCCGTACGTGATGGCGGCCCTGAACGTCTTCGCCGCCGAAACCTTCGAGGCGGCCGCCGAACAGAAGAAGATCGCCTACCGGGCGCGGGCGCGCGCCTTCATCAAGCGCGGCGCGGCCGGCGTCGACTTCTCCGACGACGAGATCGACGCGCTGCTCGTCTCCCCGCAGGGCGCGCAGCTCAACGCCATGACCAAGTACACGGCCGTCGGCACCCGCGACGATGTACACGCCTACCTGGCCGAATTCGCTGCCTCCATCGGCGCCGACGAACTCGTCCTCGCCCACCCGGCCACCGAGATCGCCGACCGGCTGCGCTCGGTCGAACTCACCGGCGGTGCGGTGCCCGCCACAGCGGCCGCCATTTGACCCTGACGTTGCGTGAGGCTCCACGATGGCCTCATGACAGACACCTACCCCGCCTTCGACATCAGCCCGGTACCGACGCCCGCGCTCGACGCGCAAGCCCCGGAACAGTTCCGGGGCCTCTACGGCATGCCCATGTTCGTCACCGCGCCGACCACCGATCTCGAAGCGTCCGTGGACTTCTGGGTGCACGGCCTCGGCTTCTTCGATCTGTTCACCGTGCCGGGACAGCTGACTCACCTGCGGCGCTGGGCATTTCAGGACGTGCTGCTCGTGCCCGGCGATCCGAGGGCCGGAACGCCGGACCTGACGGTGAGCTTCTCCTGCGTACTGAACCAGCTCGAGGAGATCGCGGCCGCCTGCGAGCGGCTGCGGCCCGGATCCACCACCGGCCCGCGCCGGATGCCCTGGAACTCCGTGGAATTGGAGGTCCGCACACCGGAGCACACGCGGGTGATCATGACAGCCGCGCGACCATGGGATCCGGACAGCCCGGAGGCCGCCTATCTGCGGTCCGTCGGCATCACGGCACCGGAATAGGGCAGTGGCCCCGCGGTCCGCGTCCGGTACGGCTGCCAGACTGGACGGCATGACCGACCCAGCGTTCGACGGCACCGACGGGCTCACCGTCGGTGCCGTCGCGGCACTCGTCGGCGTCACGATTCGCGCGCTGCATCACTGGGATTCGATCGGCCTGGTCAGCCCGTCCGAGCGCACGGGTTCCGGCTACCGCCTGTACACGGCCGCCGATCTCGCCCGCACGCATCGCGTACTGATCTATCGGGAACTGGGCGTTGCGCTCAACGACATCGCGGCGCTACTCGACGCACCGTCCTCCACCGCGCTGGACTCGCTGATCCAGCAGCGGGACCAGGTGCGCGAACGCGTCACCGAACTCCAGCGGATGAGCGAAGCGCTGGATCGCATGATCGAGGCACGGCAGTCGGGCCTTCTGCTGTCCGCCGACGAACAGATCCGGATATTCGGAAAGGACTGGCAGCCGGCCCGGGTCGACGAGGCACGCCGGCGCTGGGGCGACACTCCCGAGTGGACGCAGTACGCCGAGCGCGCCGCGTCTCGATCCGCCGCCGAGTGGCAGGAGGTCGCCGACGACGTGCGCGACCTCGAGGCCGCCCTGGCCGAGGCCTGCCGCGCCGGCGTCGTGCCCGGCAGCGAATACGCCGACCTGCTGGCCGAACAGCACCGGGCCTCGATCGGCAGATACTTCGACTGCAGCCACGCGATGCATGTCTGCATAGGCCGCAGATATGTCACCGAGCCCGGCTACGCCGACTACTACGATGGCAGGCAACCCGGCCTCACGGCCTGGCTGCGCGACATCATCGACGCCAATGCCCGCGCGCACGGCGTCGACCCGGAGACCGCGACCTGGCAGTGAGCTCAGGCCGCGCGCGCCTCGCCGAGAGCCTGCTTGCGCAGTTTCGCCAGGGTCGCGGCCAGAATGCGGGAGACCTGCATCTGGGAGACGCCGAGGCGGTCGGCGATCTGGTTCTGGGTCATGTGCTGGTAGAAGCGCATGATCAGGACCTTGCGTTCGCGCGCGGGCAGGGCGGCGATGAGGGGACGCACCACCATGGCGTCCTCGAGCAGCCGGTAGCACGGTTCCTCGGCGCCGAGGGAGGCCATCACCGCGGACGAGGCGTATTCGCCGTCGCCGCGGGTGGCGGAATCGAGGGAGTCGGCCTTGTAGGCGTTGCCCGCGATCAGGGCTCGTGTCACCTCCAGCAGGTCCACGTCGAGTTCGTCGGCGATCTCGCGGGCGGTGGGCATGCGCTGCAGCTGCTGGGTGAGTTTCTCGACCGCGGGGCCGATGGTGAGTTGAATCTCCTTGGTGCGCCGGGGAACCCGCACCGCCCAGGTGTGATCGCGGAAATGGCGGCGCACCTCGCCCATCACGGTCGGGACGGCGAAGGACACGAAGGTGGAACCGCGCGTGACATCGAAGCGGTCCACCGCGAGCACCAGGCCCACGGTGGCGATCTGCTGGAGATCGGCCAGATCCTCGCCGCGCCCGGCGAAGCGTCGGGCGATGTGCTCGGCCAGCGGGAGACAGGTACCGATGATCTCCTCGCGCAGCTGGGCCCGATGCGGGTCATCGGGCGCCAGGGCGGCCAGCTTCTCGAACCACGGTTCGATGTCGTCGTAGGCATCACGGCGGTGGTCTGATCGGTTCGTTTCAGCGCTGCGCATCTCAGCTCCTCGCTCGCTTGTCGAACATCCGACTTCAGTGGCGTACCCGTTCTCGCGTTATCGAAACGAGACGCCGGTCGCGCGCGTGTTCCGCGACGGATCACACCGCCGACCGCGGCACCTGACCGGGCAGCGGCGAGGCGAGCACCGGCTCCAATTCCGCATCCGCCTCCGGAATCTCGGTGCCGCGCAACGAGGTACCCGCGGTCTCGCGCAGGAACGCGACCGCGACCAGGCCGATGAGCGACGCACCCACCATGTAGACGGCCGGGAACAGGCTCCAGCCGGTGTTCTCGATCACCGCCTCGTTGATCAGCGGCGCGGTGCCGCCGAACGCCGCCGTGGAGATGTTGTAGCCGAACGCGAATCCGGCGTAGCGCACATGCGTGGGGAAGATGGCCGGGAACGTGGAACTGATGGTGGACAGCTGCGGCACGTAGAACAGGCCCAGCACCACGAATCCGATGATGGCCCAGGCGGTTCCCTGGCCCATGAGCTGATACATCGGCACCGCCAGCACGGTCAGGCCGATGAGCGAGACCAGCCACAGCAGCCTGCGGCCCACCCGGTCGGACAGGCGGCCGAAGAACGGCAGCGACACCATCATCACCAGCTGGCCGATGAGCATCATGGCGGTGGTGGCGGATTCGCCCATGCCGATGGTCTTCTGCAGGTAGGTCGGCTGATAGGTGAGCAGCGTGTAGTTCACCACGTTGAGGGCGATGACCAGGCCCGCGAGCGTCAGCACCTCACGGCGGTAGGTTGTCAGCACCACGCGCAGACCGGCCGGGGGAGTGTCCTGGTCGGCGATCTCGGTGAACACCGGCGATTCGTCGAGCCGATTGCGCAGGTACCAGCCGATCACGCCCAGCGGCAGGGCGAGCAGGAACGGGATGCGCCAGCCCCAGGCGTACATGGCTTCCGAGCCCAGGGCGAGCTGGCAGGCCAGCACCACCGCGGAACCACCGACAAAGCCCGCGAGCGTACCGAATTCGAGGAAGCTGCCCAGGAAACCGCGCTTGCGGTCATTGGCGCACTCGGCGAGATAGGTTGCCGCGCCGCCGTATTCACCGCCGGTGGAGAAACCCTGCACGACGCGCAGCCCGATGAGCAGCACGGGAGCCAGCCAGCCCGCCGCGGCGTGGGTCGGCAGCACGCCGATCGCGCCGGTGGCCACCGCCATCAGCAGAATCGTGGTGGCCAGCACGGCTTTACGGCCGATCCGGTCGCCCAGCGGACCCCAGACCATGCCGCCCAGCGGCCGCAGCACGAACGACACGGCGAAGCCCAGCATGGTGCCCAGCGTTCCCAGCTCCCCGGGGAAGAACGCCGCCGTCAAATATGTCGCGGTCGCCGCGTACACGCCGTAGTCGAACCATTCGGTCGCGTTCCCCATTGCCGAGGCGGCGACCGATCTTCGCAGCGGAAACTCCGCCGTATTCGGTTTCGTCATCGTGCCTGCCTTCCCAGCCCGCAGGACGGACCCTCATCAGTTCCGCCTCGGTGCCGAAGCGCCGAGGCCTTCGCACGAAAGAAACCGTTACCCAGGCTCAAGGATCCTCAAACAAGATCGAGCGTTCGCCGGCGCGGGCACGCCCGCCCCGACCGGGGGCAACCCCGCGAATTGTGAGACCGGTCACAGTGAACGAATATCGAACAAATCTTCGACGCTGCCTAGGATCTCCGACGGGCGCATGCGGCGCTCTCCCGAGACAAGGAGTCGGTTGTGTCCGACAGCTTCCTGCTGGCCACTCGAATTCCCATGACCCGCGCCGATTTCGAACGCTGGCTCGACACCCCGGCCCCCGAGCCCGGTGAAATCGCCAATCCCGGCGCGGTATTCGACGGCTGGTACTGGAACGGCAAGGCTCCGGCGTGGCAGCACGCCGAAACCGGCATCACCCCACGCGAATACCTCGCCGACTGCATCGACGACGGCGGCTACGGGCTGACCTACATCGTCGGCCACCGCGACGGCGCGCTCGAGGCGTACCTCATGCACTTCGGCTTCTGCGAATCCAATATCTACACCCTGCTGCCCATGTTCGCGGCGGCCGGGAAACTCAGTTCCGACACCGAACCGAGCACGGTGCTGTTCTGGGCCGAGACCAGCGGGAGCCTGCGGGAGGCGGACTGGCAGGGCTGGCTGTCGACCCTGTCGGTCGGTCCGGCCGGTGCGAGATTCACCCCCGAGGTCGACCTGGCCGCTGCGATCGCGGGCCTCCGACCGGCCGAGCAGCGCTTCTACGACCTGGTACGGGAACTCGCGCGAGTGGAGGAATCACCCGAGGGCGCAGACGAATCGGCGCACCTCGACCGCGACCCGCGCTACGCCGACCCGGCACTCTTCGCCGACCGCGAGTAGACCTCGGCAGCAATCTGCCCGGGCGTAGCCGGGGGTGATGCCGGTGGGATCGGGGTCCTCGGGGCATCGAGAAGGCTGTGGCAGTCTGAGGTATGGGAGGAAAACGATTCACACGGTGGGGTATGCCGGTGGTGCTCGTCGCCCTGGCCGGTTGCGGGCCGATCGATCAGCCCCCGAAGTCGGTGAACGTCGAATTGGGCAGTGTGTTCACGCTCGCCGTGGGCAGTACCGCGCACCTCGACGACGGCCGGATCTCGGTGCTGCTCCGCGAAGTGAGCAAGGACAGCCGCTGTCCCGCCGACGTCGACTGCGCCTGGGCGGGCGACGCCATCGTCTCACTCACGATGACCGTCGATCCTGTTGTGGCGGAACGCGACCTGCATATCACCCTCGATCCCCAGGAAGCCGACCTCGAGGGCTACCGCGTCCAGCTCATCGACCTCGAACCCGGCCCAAGGGAGTGGGAGGATGACATCGCGCAGTCCGACTACCGTGCCTCCCTTCGAGTTTCGAGGATCAACGGGTAGGCCGCCGCCACCGCGGCGCGACTCGCGAGTGACGGGTGAGCCGTGAACGCGACGGCGATCCCGAGCCTCCAGCTGGCCGCACTGTGCGCGGTCCTGGTGGGTGGTGCGGCGGTCGTCTACCGGATGGCGCACCTCGGACCGGTCACCATCGCGCCGCGGGCCGCACTACGCGCCGTACTGCAGTTGGGTGCCGTCGCCCTCATCCTCGCCGCGGCACTGGCGCACCTGTGGTCGTCGGCGCTGGTGCTGACGGTGATGTTCGGGGCCGCGGTCCTCACCGCGGCCCGCCGCGCCCGCGCCGGCCGATCGGCCCTCTGGCTGATCGTCAGCCACGGCGCGGGCCTGTCCGCAACCCTGCCCGCAATCCTGATCAGCGGCGTCGTCCCACTGACCGGCGTGACGGTGGTACCGATCGGCGGAATCATCCTGGGCGGCACCATGACCGCGACCTCCCTGGCCGCCAGGCGCGCCCTGGACACCCTCGGCGACCGCCACGGCGAAGTCGAGGCGGCCGCGAGCCTCGGATTCACCGACCGCGAAGCCCGACTCGAAGTGATCCGCCCGACCGCCGCCGACGCCCTGCTCCCCGGCGTCGATCAAACGCGAACGGTCGGATTGGTCACCCTGCCAGGCGCATTCGTCGGCGTCCTGGTCGCCAGCGGATCGGCGGTACAAGCCGCCGCCGTCCAGCTCCTGGTGCTGTTCGGCCTGCTCCTGGCCCAATCATGCGCTGTCGCAGTCACCATCGAACTCGTCGCCCGGGGCCGCGTACACCGCGCCGCCTGATCCAAGCCTGGGGCTGGTGGTCGGCGGTATTGACGGGGGTGTTCGCTCGACGCGGCCGTGGCTCGGGCCGATCTGACCGGGATGAGGGGTTTCGGGGGATGACCGGGAGCCCAGGGCTCGGGGTTTCCGACGTCACAGGTAAAATCGGTGGTTCTGTGTGTCGATCGGGCGCACAATCGACCGGTTGACCATCGGTACCCACTGCTGCGAGGAGACGCTTGTGATCACCGCGACCGACCTGGAGGTCCGGGCCGGAGTCCGCACCCTGCTGACGGCGCCGGGGTCGGCGCTGCGGGTGCAGGCCGGTGATCGGATCGGGCTGGTGGGGCGCAACGGTGCGGGCAAGACCACTACGCTGCGGATTCTGGCCGGTGAGGGTGAACCTTACGCGGGCAAGGTGATCCGGTCCGGAGATTTGGGGTATTTGCCGCAGGATCCGCGCGAGGGCAACCTCGATGTGCTCGGGCGGGATCGGGTGCTGTCGGCGCGCGGGCTGGACAAACTGCTGCGCGATATGGAGAAGCAGCAGGCCATCATGGCCGAGGTCGCCGACGACGCCGAACGCGAGAAGGCCGTGCGCGCCTACGGGCGGCTCGAGGACCGGTTCTCGGCGCTCGGCGGGTACGTGGCCGAGAGCGAAGCGGCGCGGATCTGCAACAGCCTGGGCCTGCCCGATCGGGTGCTGGGGCAGCAGCTGCGGACGCTGTCCGGTGGTCAGCGCCGGCGAATCGAGTTGGCGCGCATCCTGTTCGCGGCCTCCGACGGCAGCGGCGGCAAGTCGGATACGACCCTGCTGCTCGACGAGCCGACCAACCACCTCGACGCCGACTCCATCACCTGGCTGCGCGGATTCCTGCAGAACCACGACGGCGGGCTCATCGTCATCTCCCACGATGTGGAACTGCTCGGTGACGTGGTGAACAAGGTGTGGTTCCTCGACGCCGTGCGCGGTGAGGCCGACATCTACAACATGGGCTGGAAGAAGTACCTCGACGCCCGCGCCACCGACGAACAGCGCCGCCGGCGCGAGCGCGCCAATGCCGAGAAGAAGGCGTCCGCGCTCAAACAGCAGGCCGCCAAGCTCGGCGCGAAGGCCACCAAAGCCGTTGCGGCGCAGAACATGATGAAGCGCGCCGAGCGAATGCTGGCCGAGGCGGACGAGATCCGCGTGGCCGACAAGGTGGCGCGCATCAAGTTCCCCGAGCCCGCCGCCTGCGGCAGGACGCCGCTCATGGCCAAGAACCTCACCAAGATGTACGGCTCGCTGGAGATCTTCGCGGGTGTGGACCTGGCCATCGACCGCGGCAGTCGCGTCGTGGTGCTCGGCCTCAACGGTGCCGGTAAGACCACGCTGCTGCGCCTGCTCGCCGGTGTCGAACAGCTGTCCGCGGGCGAGATCGAACCCGGACATGGTTTGAAGGTGGGCTATTTCGCGCAGGAGCACGACACGCTCGACGATCAGGCCACGGTGTGGGAGAACATCCGGCACGCGGCTCCCGATGCGGGAGAACAGGATCTGCGCGGACTGCTCGGTGCGTTCATGTTCTCCGGCCCACAGCTGGAACAGCCCGCGGGCACGCTCTCCGGTGGTGAGAAGACCCGTCTGGCGCTGGCGGGCCTGGTGTCCTCGGCCGCGAATGTCCTTCTGCTGGACGAACCTACGAACAACCTCGACCCCATCTCGCGTGAGCAGGTGCTCGACGCGCTGCGCAGTTACGCCGGCGCGGTGGTGCTGGTGACCCACGACCCGGGTGCGGCCGAGGCCCTCAACCCCGAGCGCGTCATCATGCTCCCGGACGGCACCGAGGACCACTGGTCGCAGGACTACCTCGAGTTGATCCAACTCGCGTGATGCTAATCACAATGATTCATTGATCACATGCCTCCGAGTGTTTAGCCTGGAATGAGGCGCCCACGGCGACTCGGAGGAAGTCATGAGTGACAGGCCCACACAGGGTAAAGCCGTATTGGGGAAGGGCACGCGCGTCACCGGAAAGTCGCGAGACCGCCTGCAATCCCAGCTCAAGAAGCAGTACGAGGCCGGAGCGAGCATCCGGTCGCTAGCCCGGGAAACCGGGAGATCGTACGGTTTCATCCACAACGTCCTCGTGGAGTCGCATGTGCAACTCCGCAGTCGTGGTGGGGCGAACCGGCGGAAGTCGGCGAAAGCCAGTAGCAAGTAAGGGTTTTCCACTCGCGGAACTCCCAGGAGCCCCGCCCCCGAACCCCCAGGGACTGCTCGGGTTACGGGTCCAAGGCTCCTGGGAGGTTCCGTGTTCAGCTGTTCTGGAAGACATTACGGGTTGCGGGTAGTGAGAACTGCTCGACGGCTGAGGGTTTCGCGCGGGGTTTCGCGGCTCAGCGGGTGGTGACGGTTCCGTCGCCGAGCACCAGCAGGTTGGCGAGGCTCTCGAAAATCGGCAGGCCGGTTTTGATTTCGAGGTAGGCGAACTGCCCCTGCGGGTTCACCTCCAGGAACCAGAACTCGCCGTCGAGGCCGACCCGCAGATCGATGACGCCGAAAGCCAGCCCGAGCGCGCCCATCAGCGTGGTCAAGGACTTGCTGACCGAGGCGGGCAGCCGGTCCGCAGTGAACGGGACCGAGGTGTCCAGGCGCGAATCCACCCGTCCCACACCGGCTTGCGAGTCGATGCGCACCACCCACTCGATCCCGTCCACCCACACCACCCGTAGATCGCATTCGGCGTGGATGTAGTCCTGAAACGTGGTGGGGGAGTTGCGGATCGTGGGCAGCCGGTCGAGATCGGACGCGGTGACCACCCGCGTCTCGGTGAACGTGCCGCGGCCGGTGCCCGTGCGCTTGTAGACGACCGGACCATGTCGGGCGTCGAGGAAGGCGTGCGCCTCCTCCACATCATTGGTGATGAGCGTTTCCGGCACGGCGAATCCGGCCCGGTAGGCCGTCTCCAGCTGCACGATCTTTCGGTTGGCGGTGCGGTCGGCGCCGGGGTCGTTCACCCACAGTGCGGGCATGGACCACAGCAAACCCTGGAGGAAGCCATCGCATTCCGCGCGGCGGTAGGCGTCGTCCTCGGCGTGCAGACTGCCCGGTACATCGCAGGGCTGCGGCCTGCGCCACCACACGGCGGTGACGTCGTCGAGGCCGAGCACATGGGAGAGGCTGCGGCTGGTGCCCTCCCGCCCCAGACGGAAAGTGCCGTTCTCGCGCGGAAAGTCGCGCATGTCGAGTCGAATCGCGCTGAGCGCGTGGTGCTTCCGCAGCGTGACGGCGAGTGCGTCGCCGTGGAGATCGTCGGCCTCGGTGACGATGAGCACCGAACCCGTTGTCCGGGCGGCCATCCGTGAAACCCGTCAGTCCAGGCTGTCGCAGGCGGCGCCGTCGTCGCTACCGTTGTGCGAGCGGGTCTGGCAGCAGGTCATGGTGGAGCCGCCGACGCCGGGGCGGGTGGTGATCTCCAGCGTGCGCGCCCAGGATTCGGTGAGCCGCTGCAGTTCTTCGTCACCGCGGGCGGGCGTGTGGTCCTGCGGGAGGGTTAAGGGCCGTTCGGTGAGTTCCACCCGGCGGCGCTGGGTGAAATCGGCGACGGTGCCGGTGCGCACCCGCACCAGAACGGGTCTTTCCTCGCAGATTCCTTGTGCTG
Organism: Nocardia acididurans; assembly: GCF_016741815.1. Lineage (GTDB taxonomy): Bacteria > Actinomycetota > Actinomycetes > Mycobacteriales > Mycobacteriaceae > Nocardia > Nocardia acididurans. Next base: position 417,295 of record NZ_JAERRJ010000008.1, on the reverse strand, counting down.
CCGCAGATTCCCAATCGGTGAGGGAGAGGACATCGGTGCGCCGGAAGGTCCAGGTGCCGTCGGAAACGCGCACGCTGATATCCCGGTCGGTGGATGCCACAAGATAGCCGGATAGCGGTGGCGCGGTGGAACCTACGGTGGCGGATGTGGGTGGGCGGAGGGCGCCGGTCATGCTGAACTCCGATCTGCTCGGGATTTGCTGCGGGGCCGAGCGTGATCTGAATCATATCCCGCGACACAGCATGTCCGGCTCGCAACGAAAGATTTCAGCCGCCCCGGCAAACCTTGCCGGGGCGGCGTAATACGCTACGGCCGAAAGTTTTTCGCTCCGTTACCGGAACGGTTACAGACCGAACACCTCGGGCGACTCGGCGAGCGCCAGGAACGCCTCGCGCGGATCGGCGACGAGCTTGCGGGCCTGCAGGTCCATCACCCCCGCGATGACTGTCACCTGCGCGGATACGGTCCCGTCCAGTTTGGTGATCTCCTGGCGCATGGTGAACGCCTTACCGCCCGACCACTCGAATTCGCAGCTCACCGTGACTTCGTCACCGAGATGCAACTCGCGGAAATACTTGATGTTGTTCTCCAGCACCACCGGGCCGACGCCCGAGGCGATCATCTTCTCACCCGGCACGCCGGCCGCACGCATCATCTCCCAGCGGGCATGTTCGGCGTACTGCAGGTAGACGGCCTGGTTCAGGTGGCCGTTGATGTCGAGCTCATAGCCGCGGACGGTGACGGGGACGGAGAATGCCATGCCTCCGCCAACGATCCCCTACCGGCCGGTATTCCGATATTCCCCGTGGTCTCCGGCACAATCGGCGATTGCTTGGCTATTGCCACCGCAGTTGTCCGTGCACATTTTGCGCAAGGTTGGCGCGGCGTCGGCCGCACCTCCTCACGGCCGGGCGGCCGACTCCAGGACCGAGCGGTTGAACGCGCCCATGTCGTGGATCGCCACCCGTGCGTCGGGTAGCAGATCCGACCCCGCCTGGAAGACGTGCAGCGCCCGATCCCACAACTGCAAGCGGCACGGTATGCCCGCGTCCGCGCAGCGCTGGGCGAGCTCCTCGGAATCCGGGCGCAGGCTCTCGGTCGAGCCCACCTGGATCAGGACCGGCGGCAGGCCGGCGAAATCGTGATTCACCGCCGACCACGCGGGATCGACCATGCCGTCCACCGCGATACCCCACTCGACGAAGGCCCGCCACAGGTGTCCGGGCAGCGCTTGATCGAGGGCGGCGTTGGGATGCTTCTCCTTGGCCGTATTGTCCATATTCGACCAGGGCGCGATCACCGATATCCCGCCCGGCACGGGCAGGCCGAGGTCGCGCACGCGCAGCGCCAACAGGAACGACAGCCCACCGCCGGCCGAGTCGCCGGAGACGATGATGCGATCGGCCGGGATGCCGCTGTCAAGTAGATGCCGATAGGCGGTGAGCGCGTCCTCGATGGTGTCGGTGAGCGGGGCGGGCATCATCCGATAGTGCACGTTGAACACCGGAATGCCGCTGGCCCGAGCGATTTTCGCGACCAGGCGGCGATGTGAGTTGAGTCCGCCGGCGGCGTAGACCCCGCCGTGGAAGTAGATGATCGCGGCATCCGGCCGGTCGAGCGGACTCGGGACGGTCCGGGGCCACACCCACTCGGCACGGAAGTCCTTGAATTTCACGAGTTTTCGCCGGGTGCCGCGCGGTGGCAGCAGGATTGCGGCCGGGGCGTCGGTGAAACTGCTGACCGCGAACACATTTCGCGAGCGATACGGCAGCCGTAGCGCGGCCGTCGCGAGCGCGCCGATGACCGGTGCGACCGTGGGCCGCAGTACGGCGTAGAGAATTCTGGTCAGCGCACTGGATCCGCCCAATTCGATGGTCAGGGTGGAATTGCCGCTGGTGGGTGGATTGCTCATGAGGTCCTCGTTCGCCGCGTCGCAAACTGTCCCAGACAATATATGCGGTGCGGGGCGGGGTCGGCCAGGTCGCGAAGGCGGCCGCGCGGTTCAGCGCCGGTTCGCGGTCCGCTCGCGCCACCACTCGGGCGCGTCCACGAAGTGGTTGTCGAACTCCTCCTGCGCCGCGGCGAGATCGGCGAGCGTGGCCTCGCCCCGGCCGATTCGGTCCAGGATGCGGAAGTACTCGAACCGCTCGACGCCGGGCATGAGCGCGATCATGATGCGCGCGCCGCTGTCCGGCGTAGCGCCGAAGGCGTGCGGCATGAATTTCGGCACGATGATCGACCCGCCCGCACTCACGGTGACGATGCGATCCCCGGCCAGCACCTGCAATTCGCCCTCGGCCACATAGAACAGCTCGTCGGAGCGGGTGTGGTAGTGCGGGGCGGCGCCGTCCGCGCCCTGCCGCATGGTGACCTCGAGCGTGCTGGCCGCACCGCCCGCCTCCTGGGAGTCGATGAGCAGGCGGACGGTCACCGCGTCATTGCCGAGGGTCTCGGCCTCGTGCGGCTGGCGGATGACGGCCGGGCGGGAAGCGGTGTTCATATCGGACTCCGAACTGTTCGATGCTTGATAATTCGCTACCGAACTATATGCCATCGAATAAGATGCTGTCCATGGGTGAGACGAACTCGGACGCGGTGGACACCATCGCCGCGCAGTGGCGGCGCGAGCGGCCGGACCTCGACCTCGAGGCCATGGCCATCATCGGCCGCCTGGGCAGGCTCTCGATCGTGGCGGGCAAGCGCATCGAGGAGGTGTTCGCGGCACACGGCCTACAGCGTGGTGAGTTCGATGTGCTTGCGGCACTGCGACGTTCGGGTGAGCCGTACGAGCTCAACCCCTCGGTGCTCGCCGATACGCTCATGCTCTCGCGGGCGGGTATGACCGGCCGGCTGGACCGGCTGGAGTCGGCGGGTCTGGTGCGCCGGCTCGCGGATGCGGGGGATCGGCGCGCGATCAAGGTGGGGTTGACCGATCGCGGCCTGGAGGTGATCGATGTCGTGGTGACCGATCATGTCGAGAACGAAACCCGGCTGCTGGCGGTGCTGTCGCCGCAGGACCGACGTGACCTCGACCGTCTGGTCCGGGCGCTGCTCGCCGATCTGGAGTCCGCCGAGAATTCTCGGTAGCTGGCGAGCTAGACCCGCGCGACGCCCTGCGGGTCGGTCAGCTCGATCTCGGTGATGTGGATCAGGCCCGCATCCGGAAGCGCTGTCTCCAGTGAGAACCGGCAGGAGCGACCCGCGATGTCGAGGGTCGCGATGGAATTGCCGAAGTGCGGGCCGCTGACCCGATGCCATCGCACCGGGTCGGGCGGGATGCCGCGCCGGGTCGCCAGCCGTCGCAGCGCGGCGGCCAGCGGCGTGGACCACGACAGCTTGAACAGCAGGCGGAACGCCTTCGGCGGATCGTTGTGCACGGGCGAGCAGACGAGCTGCAGCACAGCGGATTTCGTCTCCGTGTCGTAGACCGCCCTGGCCGCGTAGCTGTGGTGCACGTCGCCCGAGAGGACACAGACGGTGGCGGGCGCACCGGGTGTGCGGGCCACCCGGGCGATGAGCGCCGCCAGCCGGTGGAAGGAGGCGCGGAAGGCCGGCCAGTGCTCCAGATCGGCGGCCTGCCTGAGCTTTTCGCCGAGCCGCCCCCGCCATCCGGGCAGGCTCGCCGCGCGTTCGTTCAGCGATTGCAGATGGCTCACGGCGATCGGCATGAGCCAGGGGAGAGACGAGCCGATCAGCAGATGGTCGTAGTCGCCCTGCGCGTTGTCCTCGATCCAGTCGAATTCCGCCGCGCCGACCATGAGCCGCTGACCGTCGAGTATCCGGCCATTGCGAGTGTCGATGACCAGCAGGCGGATTCGGCCGAAGTCGCGGCGGTAGCTCCAGCGGAACGGTTTGCGCCCGTCGGCCTCCCGGTCCGCCGCGGCGGCGAACTCCTCGAGCAGGTCCCCGACCTCTCGATCCGCCTTCAGCACCTGCTGGTAGAGCGAATCGTCCTGCAGTTGCTGCGGATCCAGGTTTCCGAGATGCTGATACACCCAGTAGGAGGCCAGCCCCGCGCGAATCCGCCGGTGCCACCACGGTTTCCGCTCCATCTGCTGCCGCCAGGCGCGTGAGGTGTTCCAGTCGTCGCGCACATCGTGGTCGTCGAAGATCATGGAGGTCGGCACCGTCGACATCAGCCAGCGGATCTCCGGATCCGACCAGGACTCGTGGTACAGCTCGGCGTATTCGCGGAACGACACCACCTCGTCCTCGGGATCGTCGCCGGAACGCCGCTGCGCCAGCCACTCTCGCAACTGCGGGGTGGGCTGGTCGGCGTACACCTGATCGCCGAGCAGCAGCAGGGCGTCCGGCCACCGGGGTTCGGGTAGTTCGGCCATGCGCACGGCGTAGGCGTCCAGTGCGTCCGGTCCGACCTTGTCGGCCTCGAGTACGCCGGGCGTGGCTTTGGCGGCCCGGCAGGATCCGAAGATGATGCGCCGCACCTGCCCCGTGCGGATCCGGCAGGGCGGGAACGCCGAATCGGGTTCGGGCCAGACGGTTACGCCGTCGAGCCGCACCTGATACGGGACCGACGAGTCCGGTTCCAGGCCGGTGACGCACACGAGTGCGAAATGCAGGTCACCGACCTGGAAGGTGCGCGCCCGGGAGTCCAGCACCTCCACTTCGCACGCGCTGTCGGTTTCCACCCAGACGGTTGCCGATGTCGCGTCCACATGCCGCAGCACCGGTCCGAGCACGAGTCCGGCCATACATCCGACGGTACGTCGTTGTGCGACAACATGGTTGAGAACCGGACGCCCGGTCGAATCTCAGTGCAGCGGAAACCCCTGTGCGGGAAGCTGATCACGCAACCGATCCCGGCCATGGAGCGCCGCGGCCGATCCGAGCCGCGTGAGCACCCGCTCCGACCACGAATGCGCGAGATCCTGCTCGGCGTAGAACGCCGCGATCCGGGATTCGTACTCCGCGATATGCGCGTGCCGCGCATCGGCCCGGTAGACCTCCTCGTGCAGCACGGCGGCCTGCGGCAGACGCGGTTTCACGCGGGCGCCCTCACCGGGATCCGGCGTGCCCACCACCAGCCCGACCACCGCGAAAACCCCCGGCGGCAGCGCCAATTCAGCGGCCACCTGCTCGGGGTTGTTGCGGATCGCGCCGATGTACACGGTGCCCAGCCCCAGCGATTCGGCGGCTACGAGCGCGTTCTGCGCGGCCAGCGCGGCATCCAGGAACGCCACATAGCTCGATTCCAGATAGTCCGCGCCGTCGAGCGGAACCCCGCGGTCGGCGGCCAGGCCGCGCAGCCGGGCCAGATCGGCGGTCCACACCAGCAGCACCGGGGCCTGCCGGATGTGCTCCTGATCGCCGGCCAGGGTGGCCAGCCGCGCCTTGCGCTCGGGATCACGCACCGCGATCACACTCCACACCTGCAGATTCGACGAGGTCGGCGCGGATTGAGCGGCCGAGATCAGCAGGCGCAGTACCTCATCCGATATCGGATCGGGCAGGTAGCGGCGCACCGACCGATGATCGTGCAGGACGTGCAGCACCGGATTCCACTCCGCGGGCGCGGTCGGTTCCGGGTCGCGGTAGCGCAGGGCCACCACCTGATCGGGGGAGAGGGCGATCTGAGTCATGGCCGCAATCGTTCCGGCTTCGCTGACCCGAGTCAGGGGTTGCCCGCAGCTCGAGCCAAATGCCTCGGCGGGAGCGGGAAGGTCCGTGGGTCCACGCTGGCTCGCTACCGGGCGGAACGCGCCGCGACCGGACGGAAAACGCTGCGGCGCAGGGGATTCTGCGCGCCGGATTCGACACCGGCGAGACCCGTCAATTCTTGCGCCGCACAGAGGCTTCCACCAGATCGAGCACGGCCTCGAGGTTGTCGTTGGCGTGGCCGGAGGCGATGCGGGCGATGAGGCCGTCCAGGATGAGGTCCAGGTAGCCGAGGATGACCTCGGTGGGGACGTCGTCGCGCAGCGCGCCCGCGGCCTTGCGGCGTTCCAGGCGGGCCACGGTGGCGGCGGTGAGTTCGGTGGAGCGCTCTTCCCAGTTGGCGCGGAATTCGGGATCGTTGCGCAGGCGGCGGGCGATCTCGAGGCGGGTGCCGAGCCAGTCGAATTCCTCGGGGTGGGCGAGCATATCGCGCATCACCTGGATCAGGCCCTGGGTGGCCGCGACCTCGGCCATCCGGCCGGCGTCCTCCTGGGCGAGGGCAAGGAACAGCGCGTCCTTGTCGCGGAAGTGATGGAAGATCGCGCCGCGGGACAGGCCGGTCGCCTCCTCGAGACGACGCACTGTCGCACCTTCGTAGCCGAATTCGGCGAAGCAGCGCCGGGCGCCGTCGAGAATCTGGCCGCGCCGGGCGGCGAGGTGGTCGTCACTGACCTTGGGCACTGGACTCCTCCGAAACGTGTTGTGCGGGATCTCCTTACCGATCTTGCGACCAGTATGGAGATCCCGCACGAGCGACGAGCGAAGCGATCCGAGCGGACCGCGTGGCAGGCAGTGGCGAAAACCATTGCCTGCCACCACTACTCGGCGGTGAAACAGCCCTTCACAACCGAGCGGTGCAGCAGTTCCTAGCCGCGGATCATATTGCGCAGCACGAACTGCAGGATGCCACCGTTGCGGTAGTAGTCGGCCTCACCGGGCGTATCGATGCGGACGACCGCGTCGAATTCGACCTTCTCGCCGTTCTCCTTGGTGGCGGTCACCTTCAGAGTCTTCGGAGTCACACCCTCGTTCAGCTTGGTGATGCCCTCGATGTCGAAGACCTCGGTGCCGTCCAGGCCCAGCGACTTGGCGGACTCGCCGGCCGGGAACTGCAGCGGGACGACGCCCATGCCGATGAGGTTGGAGCGGTGGATGCGCTCGAACGACTCGACGATGACGGCCTTCACGCCCAGCAGGCTGGTGCCCTTGGCGGCCCAGTCACGCGAGGAACCCGAACCGTACTCCTTGCCGCCCAGCACGACCAGCGGGATGCCCGCGGCCTGGTAGTTCTGCGAGGCGTCGTAGATGAACGCCTGCGGGCCGCCGTCCTGGGTGAAGTCGCGGGTGTAACCGCCCGAGACGTCGTCCAGCAGCTGGTTGCGCAGCCGGATGTTGGCGAAGGTGCCGCGGATCATGACCTCGTGGTTACCGCGACGCGAGCCCAGGGAGTTGTAGTCCTTGCGCTCGACGCCGTGCGAGTCGAGGTACTGCGCGGCCGGGGTGCCCGGCTTGATCGGACCGGCCGGGGAGATGTGGTCGGTGGTGACCGAGTCGCCCAGCAGCGCCAGGACGCGCGCGCCCTTGATGTCGGTGACCGGGCTCGGCTCCATCTGCATACCGTCGAAGTACGGCGCCTTGCGGACGTAGGTCGAGTTCTCGTCCCACGCGAAGGTGTCGCCCTCGGGGGTGTTCAGACCCTGCCAACGCTGGTCGCCGTCGAAGACGGTGGCGTAGGACTTGGTGAACATGTCCCGCGAGATGGCCGACTTGATGGTGTCGTCGATCTCCTGCGCGGACGGCCAGATGTCCTTCAGGAAGACGTCGTTGCCGTCCTTGTCCTGACCCAGGGCGTCGGTCTCGAAGTCGAAGTCCATGGTGCCCGCGAGCGCGTACGCGATGACCAGCGGCGGGGAGGCCAGGTAGTTCATCTTCACGTCGGGGGAGATGCGACCCTCGAAGTTGCGGTTACCGGACAGCACGGCGGTGACCGAGAGGTCGTTGTCGTTGATCGCCTTGGAGATCTCCTCCGGCAGCGGACCGGTGTTGCCGATGCAGGTGGTGCAGCCGAAGCCGCCCACGTAGAAGCCGAGCTTCTCGAGGTACGGCCACAGGCCGGCCTTCTCGTAGTAGTCGGCGACGACCTGCGAGCCCGGGGCCATGTTGGTCTTCACCCACGGCTTGGAGGACAGGCCCTTTTCGACCGCGTTGCGCGCCAGCAGGGCCGCGCCCAGCATGACCGACGGGTTCGAGGTGTTGGTGCAGGAGGTGATGCCCGCGACCACGACGGCACCGTGGTCGAGCACGAAGTCACCGCGCTCGGGATCGGAGACCTTCACCGGCTTGGACGGACGGCCGTTGCTGCCGTTGGCGGCGGTCGGGATGGCCGCGGAGTCGTCGGCGAAGTCCAGCTCGGCCGGATCGCTGGCCGGGAAGGACTCGGCGATGGCCTCGTCCAGCTGGGTGTGCGGGGCCGGGTCGCTGGTGTAGCTGGTGATGTCCTTGCGGAACGCGCTCTTGCTCTCCGACAGCAGGATTCGGTCCTGCGGGCGCTTCGGGCCGGCGATGGACGGCACCACGGTGCCCAGGTCCAGCTCCAGGTACTCCGAGTACTGCGGCTCGTTGTCGGCGTTGTGCCACAGGCCCTGCTCCTTGGCGTACGCCTCGACGAGTGCGAGCTGCTCGTCGCTGCGGCCGGTGAGGCGCAGGTAGTTGATGGTCTCCTCGTCGATCGGGAAGATCGCGGCGGTGGAACCGAACTCGGGGCTCATGTTGCCCAGGGTGGCGCGGTTGGCCAGCGGAACCTCGGCCACGCCCTTGCCGTAGAACTCGACGAACTTGCCGACCACACCGTGCTTGCGCAGCATGTCGGTGACGGTGAGCACGACGTCGGTGGCGGTCACGCCGGGCTGGATCTCACCGGTCAGCTTGAAGCCGACGACGCGCGGGATCAGCATGGAGACCGGCTGGCCCAGCATGGCGGCCTCGGCCTCGATGCCGCCGACGCCCCAGCCCAGCACGCCCAGGCCGTTGACCATGGTGGTGTGCGAGTCGGTGCCGACGCAGGTGTCGGGGTAGGCCTGGCCGTTGCGGACCATGATGGTGGGGGCCAGGTATTCGATGTTCACCTGGTGGACGATGCCGACGCCCGGCGGGACGACCTTGAAGTCGTCGAAGGCGCCCTGGCCCCAGCGCAGGAACTGGTAGCGCTCGCCGTTGCGCTCGTACTCGAGGTCGACGTTGCGCTCGAGGGCGTCGGCGCGGCCGAAGACGTCGAGGATGACCGAGTGGTCGATGACCATGTCGGCGGGGGAGAGCGGGTTGACCTTGTTCGGGTCGCCGCCGAGGGTGGTGACGGCCTCACGCATGGTGGCGAGGTCGACGATGCAGGGCACGCCGGTGAAGTCCTGCATGATCACGCGGGCGGGCGTGAACTGGATTTCGGTGTCCGGCTGGGCGTTCGGGTCCCAGTTGGCCAGGGCGCGGATCTGGTCGGCGGTGATGTTCGCGCCGTCCTCGGTGCGAAGCAGGTTCTCCGCCAGCACCTTCAGGGCGTAGGGCAGCTTCTCGGTGCCGGGCACGGCCGCGAGGCGGAAGATCTCGTAAGAGTTGCTTCCGACCTCGAGGGTGCCTTTGGCGCCGAAGGTATCGATACTTGTCACGTTCAGCTCCACTCGTCTGTGAATGGGATGGCCACCGGCGGGGCTGTGCCGATGACTCGTCGAAGCGCGGGGCCTCGTCCGTTTTCCAACCCTAACAGTACGCTTGTCCTGTGAGCGCATCGGGAGGGTGGTTTACACGATCGGCGGCGCGTTCCGCGCGCCATGGTGAGGTGATGTGACAAGTGGTCGCGTACTCTCCGTGCGTGACCGTCTCGCGCACCTCGGTATTCACGCCCATGGCGGCAGAGCTACCGCCGAACACCGACCTGAAGGCAATCATCGCTGATCTCGCCTCCGACGGTGTCGCCGCCCCCAAGGGCCGCGATCAGGAGAAGCTGGCAGCGATCGTCGCCGATGCCCGTGAGCACGGTATAGACCTGAATCTCGTGGTGATCCAGGGCAATCCGGGTATCGAGGCCAATCTGCGGGATGTGGCCAACGAGGTGTTCAAGGTCGAGGGCGGCACGGTCGCGGTCTTCAGCGACGACTGGATCGGCACCGCGAGCGATCAGTTCACCCGCGCCAAGCTGGAGTGGGCCGAGGATCCGGCGAAGTACCGCAACCCCGATCACACGGTCGAGGCGGTGCAGATCTTCGTGGATCGGCTCGAGCAGCCGGAGGGTCTGTCCTGGACGACCATCACGCTGATCCTGCTGGCCGGGTTGATCGCGGTGGTCGCCGGTCTGTACGTGGTGAAGTCGCGGCGCGCGACCGTCAATTCTTAGCCAGCGAGTAGCAACTGCCCGGCAACGTCTGAATTATTGCCGGGTCTCTCTGGCGTGGCTGACTCACGCTTTCCCGGAAGTGTCGTACGGTTTCGCAAGGCACTGATGGGGAAGAAGTGTCGGGAGGGCTCTCGGATTCCGATGTTTCGGAATGTAGCTACTGAGGCCCATGAGATAGAGGTCGCCCGATGACGTGCGACAACGCCACCTTCCCCGGGCCGCTGCCGGATCCAGGGAGGTGTGATGCGACAACCGGCGAAACGGCGGGGACGACCGACTCGAATCGCTGTGGAGTTGCTGGTCGTGCTGACCGCACTCGCGATCGGCATGACCACCGGCCGCGCCGTACCCCCACCGCCTCCCAATCCGAGCGATAGCGAGATCGCCGACGCGGGCGCGCAGGTCGATGCCGGAGTCGGCGAGGTCGGCACCCTCATCAACCAGGTCGCCGCCGCCGAACAGCAACTGCGCCAACTCGACGACGCGGTCGCCGCCCGCCGCGAAGCCGTCAACAAGGCGCTCGTGGACCTCCAGGTCGCCCGCACCGCCGCCGATGCCGCGGCCGCCGCGGTGATCACCTGCCAGCGCGACCTGGCCGACTCCGGCGCGCAGGTCGAGGTGGCGCACAAGGAATTCGACGAGTACGCCGCCCAGGTCTACATGCGTCCCGCGTCCAATTCCCTGCTCACCTACCTGGCCGCCCCCGACGCCGACACCGTCCTGGCCCGCGCGCAATGGCTCACCATCGCCTCCCGCAATCAGAAGGACGTCGTCGACGGCCTCCGCCGCGCCCAGGTCGACCAGGCCAACCGCACCTCGGCGGCCAAACAGGCCCAGCAGGTAGCCGACGCCGCCGCGGCCGACGCCGAACTCAAGAAAACCGAAGCCCAAAACGCCGTAGTAGCAGCCCAATCCGAACTGGACCAGCAGAACGCCGTCCGAACCACCCTTGTCGCCCAGCGAGATTCGGCCCAGCAGCGTCTGGATGCCGCCCGCGCCAACGTCGTAGGACTCCAAGGCCAGCGCGACGCCTACCTCGCCTGGGATCAGCAGCGCCTGGCCGACGAAGCCGCCGCCCGAGCCGCCGCCGCGGCGGCCGCCGCCCGCGTCTCCGTCGACCGCGCCTCCAACGACCGAGCCGCCGAAGCGGCCCAAACCCACCGCCCCCACACCGATCTCAACAACTCCGCCCCCAACCCTCGCTACGGCCAACAACCCAACCGCGCCACCGGTTCCCGTTCCGAACTGGTCGAAATAGTCGTAGACCGAGCCATGTCCCAACTGGACATCGACTACGCCTGGGGCGGCGGCGACGAAGACGGCCCCACCCTCGGCATCCGCGACGGCGGCGTAGCCGACAGCTACGGCGACTACGGCAAGGTCGGCTTCGACTGCTCCGGCCTCATGATCTACGCTTTCGCCGGCATAGGCGTCTCCCTCCCGCACTACAGCGGCTACCAATACACCATGGGCACAAGGGTTCCCGTCTCCGAACGCGAACGAGGCGACATGCTCTTCTGGGGCCCCGGCGGCTCCCAGCACGTCGCCCTCTACCTGGGCAGTGGCAAAATGGTCGAAGCCCCCCAATCCGGTGAGGTGGTCCGCGTTTCCCCCGTCCGAGAAGACGGCATCATGCCCTACGCGGTCCGTATCGCCGCCTGACCTTAGCCATGATGTGGGGAGTCGCTTCCTGGTCGTCGGAATCCGGGCGCGATCGCAGGTGCAGGCATATTTCGTCGATTGCGTGCTACCCCAGGACTTTGAGGGCGAGTTCGCGCGCGGTGTCCAATTCTGTGTCATCGCTGAACAATTCACGTCGGACGTTGCCGGCCGTGAGCAAGGCGTCGAGCTGGAAGGCATCCGCGGCGGGAGCGGTGGACCCGGCTGCGGTGAACTCGGTCTCGAGCAGATGGAGCCACTCGCGCTTGAGTTTTCGTACCGCGTCCGCCACTGGGCCTTCGCGGTGGCCGTATTCGACCGATGTCGCCGAAACGAAGCACCCGCCGGGAAAGACGCCGGCCTTCAGGTACGCCATCCAGGAGTCGATGAGTGCGCGCAGCCGGGGTGTGCCGGGCTCGCGATCCCACACGGGGGCGATGACGGTTTCCCGATAGATGCGTCGCGCTTCGGCGACGGCCGCGACCTGGATTGCCTCGCGATTGGGAAAAACCGTGAGGATCCCGCTCTTGCTCAGCCCGGTCGCTGAAGCGAGTGCGCCCACGGTGATCGCGTCGAGTCCGTGTGTGGTCGCGATCTCGGCGGCTTTGCGTGCGGCTGTGCGTCGTGTCGCGTCACCTCGCGCGCGGCGGCCGTCGGTGTGGGGTGCGGCGATCATGCGGCAACTTTATACGACCGACTGGACGTGAATCGTGGGTCTCCATTACGGTCGGACGCGGAAGAGTACGACCGAACGATCGCATAGTCAGGAGTCCGAAATGTCGGAAACGGGTGACGAGCAGCCGATCCTGGAGGACCGCATCGAGATCGATGCGCCGATCGACCGTGTCTGGGCGCTCGTCGAAGACGTTCGCCGGATGCCGAATTGGAGTCCCCAGGTGCTGTCGACGAGGTTCCGCAAGGGCTATCACGAGATCGCGGTGGGCACGCAGTTCACGAACCTCAACAGTGAATCGGGTCGAGAGTGGACGACACACGGTGAAATCGTGCGCCATACCGCCCAGCGGGAACTCGCCTTCCGAATCGAGGAGAACTGGGTGGTCTGGACGTTCCAGCTGGAGCGGACCGAGCCGGGTGGCACACTGCTCACGCAGCGCCGGGACACCCCGGACGGAATCTCGCCCCTGTCGAAGAACCTCACCGAGACGTATCTGGGCGGATACGAGGCGTTCACCGCAACCTTGCGGGCAGGAATGCGCCAGACCCTGGAGGGCATCAAGGCCGAGGCCGAGCTGTAGCGCATGCATTGGGCGGCAAGTGACGACGGCAGTCGCTGCCCGAGCCGGCGCGGATCGAGGTTCGGTAGCGGGCGCCGTCAACTGTCGGCTGGATCGCCATCGAGGGGGATGGTGTACCTGACGCCGGTGTCGGCGCAGATGACGTCTGCGAACTTGATCAGTGCCGAGATATCGCCATCGTCGAAATGTGTTGCGCTGGGGGCGATTATCTCGTTGACGCCTTCGTTGTAGGCGAGGTTCATCAGCCGGTTGATCACCGCGCCGCCGGGGCGGTCCGAATCGCCGTAGTAGAGAAGAACAATCGACCATCCGTACTGGGCGGCGAGGGCGTGGATGTTGTCCTGGTCCGCTGCCCAGGATTCTCCGGAGATGTCCTTGCGCAGGAATCCGACGACGTAGGTGGTCATGGGCGGGCTCCGAGGTATTCGCGGTAGACGGGCCGGGTGATCGAGGTATCGGGGAGGCCGGTCGCGCGGCACAGCTGCCGCATGGTCAACGCTTGGGATGGGTCGAGAATCGACAGTGCGCCAAGGACTTTCGCTTCGGATTCGGTGAATGCCACGGCTCACCACCCGTGGCTTGCGGGTATGTGGTCGCGTGGCGATTCCGCCGCCAGGCGCGCTTGGATATCGGCGACGGTGAGCCGCGGTTTGCGGGGAACGCGGTCCGCGCTCGGAAACGTGTGGGCGCAAACCAGGATCAGCACTAGCGCGAGGGCTATGGCGGCAACGATGATTTCCATGTCGGGTGTTCTCCGTTTCCCTGGAACGGCTTTGGAGTACACCCGACGCCGGGGCCTGGTGGCCGTGTCGGCGTCGGGCCATATGACGCTAAATCTGCGCGCCACAGTGGCGGTAACACTGAGGGTGTGACCTCGGGGCCGTGGTGTCAGTACGCTCGAAACCGGGGGCAACCAGCCGAAGGAATCAGGTATGGAAGAGTCACTCGGCGAACGCATCAAGCACCGGCGCGGTAGGGCGCTCACACAGGGACAGCTCGCGGAACTGGTCGGGATCAGTAAGTCGATGGTCTCCCAGATCGAGCAGGACAAGAGGACGCCGTCCATCCCGGTGCTGCAGCGGATCGCGGCGGCGCTCGACGTCGATATACGAGATCTGCTCGGTACCAAGAAGAGCCTGCCCTCGACCGATCCGGCTGCCGGAATCGTGGCGATCCGCCGGGCGCTCACGCCGGTGGATGACCTGATGCAGGGCTCGGACGAGGCACTGCAGGTGTCATTGTCGGATGCGGAGCGGACTGTCGACAGAGCGTGGGGTGCGTACTCGTTCGGGAGGTTCGAGCTGCTGGCGGGCTTGCTGCCGTCAGGGATTACTCGGGTACGGGCGGCTGCGCATGCGGCGCAGGGCAATGAAATCCCTTCGGCGCATGAGTATCTCGCGAGAATCAATTGGGTGGCGGGGTGCGCGTTGGTGCACTTCGGGCAGCCGGATCTCGCGTCCATCGCGATCCGTGACGCACTCGCCGCAGCGGAGAAAGGCAACGACGAGCTGTTGCTTGCCGCGTTGCGCGGCAGCGTTTCCTGGCAGCTCCTCGTATCGGGTCGCCATGAAGAAGCCCACGCGGTCGCGTTGCAAGCCGCCGCATCGATCGAGCCCAATGGTGCTGCATCGGAACAGAATTTGGCCGTCCATGGTGCCCTCCTATTGCAAGGCGCGACCGCAGCCGGTCGCGGCCAGCGAGTTCACGAGGCGCTTGCGCTGACCGAGGAGGCTGGAGCGGTTGCCGCACGGATCGGTCGTGACACCAAGTGGTACGAGTCGGACTTCGGGCCCAGCCAGCAGGTCATGCAGACGGTGGATATCAATATTTCGAATGAGCGATTCGCCGAGGCCATGCACGCCGCCAAGGCGATGCCCAATCGCGGCCTCGGGCTGACCCCGGTGGCTCAGGGCAGGCATCTGGTCGACAAGGCCGCCGCGGCGGTCCAACTGGGCCAGTATCAGCTCGCACTCGACCTGTTGCTGACCGCGGAGCGTGTGGTCGGCAAGGAATGGGTGCGCTATCAGACCCTGCTGCGGACAGTGGTCGGTGTTCTCCTGCAACATGATCGGCGGACCGCGCTTCGAGAATTCGCGCAGCGTGTCGGCGTGTCAGCCTGAGTGCCTTCTCATCGTGAGATAATCGCCACGAGGCAGTCGGACTCCTCGGTTGGCTCGGGTACGTCCACGCACGGCTGTTCCTCCTCGCTCGATCCGATCTTGTTTCACTGTGGCCACTGCCCCCGGTCGTCCCGGGTGGCCAGATCGCCTCATTCGCTGGCGATACGCTGTGAATATGGAACCGCCCGAGGTCACCCTCGAAAACTCTGACGCCGTGTACGACTACTACCGCGATCATCGGCAGAATCTGGTGAAGGCGAAGTTGGCGTACTGGTTGCTCGGGCGTCGCTTCCAGCCGAGGGTGGGATATGCGGTGGGAGCGCGGAAGGAGTTGCGGGATTTCATCTCCGCGGGGCGGCCGCTGGTCATCTCGATCAATCACCTGTCAGAGAAGGACCCCTACACGGTGAGCGCGGCGGCCTGGCGCAGTCCGTTGCGCCCCGTCATCGGGCACACCAGGGTGCTGGCCAAGCATGAAGTCTTCGCCGACGCCAAGATGCGGGGCACGCTCGACATGATGGGCGGTATGCCGGTTTTTCGCAGCAAGGACCATGAGAGCTACTCGGTCAACGCCGCGTCGGAACGGTTGATCGACACCTGTGCCATGGTTCTGACGCGGGGCGACAGCATCGCACTGTTCCCCGAGGGCACCTGCAACTATGTCGACCACACGCGGGTGCTCGAGCTCGGCGGCGGTATCGGGCATTTCGTCTGTCGTGCTCGCGAACGCGGTGCGGATCCGGTGCTGGTCAGTCTCGGACTCAGTTATGGCCCCCGGCCCGATCCTGCCGCCGAACTGAGCAAGGCGGATGTCCGGTCGGCCAGCTTCTATTTCGGGCGGCCGGTCGGCGAACTGCCGGCACTACCCGCCGACATCACGGACCTGGCTCGGGAGGAACTGCAGGCCGCACTCGATGGAGCAGTCGCGGCTTACTGAGCGGCACGCTCTACGAAGAAGCACACGAGCTAGGAGACAGGCTGGTTCTTCGGCCTCCGCTATCAACGAGAAAACAGGGAAAGCGTCCTGTTCTGCGTCGGGCGGTGGATCATTGGGAGTGTGCCGCCGATCAAGAGTCGCGTCGCCCGTCGCACCGCCGACCTGGCGGAACTGTATCGAGACCTGCATGCGCATCCGGAGCTGTCCTTCGCCGAGTACCGCACCGCGTCGCTGGTCGCGCGGCGCGCGAAGGCGCTGGGGTATGAGGTCACCGAGGGTGTCGGGGGGACGGGGGTGGTCGCTCGGCTGGCGAACGGCCCCGGTCCGCTGATTCTGCTGCGCGCAGACATGGACGCGCTGCCGATTCGCGAACAGACCGGTCTGCCGTATGCCTCGGTCGCCATCGATCCGGACAGCGGTCAACCGATCATGCATGCCTGCGGGCACGATATGCACACCGTCTGTCTGCTCGGCGCGCTGGATCTGCTGGCGGCGTCGCGGGATCGCTGGTCGGGGACCGTGCTGGGCGTGTTCCAGCCTGCCGAGGAGATCGGCGCCGGTGCGCAGGCGATGGTCGACGACGGGTTGTTCGAGCGCTTCGGCAAGCCGGAAATCGTGCTGGCGCAGCATGTCCTGCCGATTGCGGCGGGTACCGTGGCGACTCGCGCGGGTGCGATCCTGTCCGCCAATGACAGTCTGATGGTCACCCTGCACGGTCGCGGCGGACACGGCTCGCGTCCGGAGACGACGGTCGATCCGATCGTGCTGGCCGCGGCCACCGTCTTGCGCCTGCAGACCATCGTGTCCCGCGAGATCGCCGCGACGGAGCAGGCGGTTGTCACCGTGGGCACATTGCATGCGGGCACGAAGGAGAACATCATCGCCGAGGAGGCCCAACTCGGTCTGAGCGTTCGCACGTATTCGGCCGAGGTGCGGGCCCGCGTGCTCGAGGCGGTGCGGCGGATCGTGCGCGCCGAGGCGGAGGCCGCGGGTGCGGACCGGGCGCCGACGATCGAATACCTGACCCGACTACCCGTCACCGTGAACGATGTTGTCGCACTGGACAAGACTCGCGCCGCGCTGTGTTCCGCACTCGGGTCCGAGCGGGTGCTCGAGATGGGGGCGTTCCCCGCCAGCGAGGACGTCGGCATCCTGGCGGAGGCCGCCGGTGCGCCGTTGTCGTTCTGGTTCTTCGGCGGTGCCGATCCCGCGAAAGTCGCGGCGGCACAAGAGCGGGGGACCGTCGAGGCCGACATCCCGATGAATCACTCGCCGTACTTCGCGCCGCTCGCCGAACCCACGATCGGTTGCGGTGTCACCGCCTTGACCGCGGCGGCCATGGCCTGGCTCGAGACCGGCGACGCCTCGGTGTGACAGCAACAGACTAAATTCGGCCAATACCGCAGCCACGCGACAGCAAACTAATGGCAAATCAGTTGATTGCTCACTCAACTCGACTGTTTTGGGCCAAATTGAGCTATTTTCGGCGCGATCTCGCGGGACTCGCGCCGCGCCGCAGAGCGGACCTACGGTGCTCAATTCCTATGTCAGCTAATATCTAGCTACATAACCTCGCGGGTGAGAGACCAGCGCGGTGGAGCCGCTCGGGCTCCCTCGGAAGCCATCCATCGCGCTGGGCCGCAGTCACCCACCCTCAGCGAAACGAGTTCTCGGAAAGGATCTTTGCCGTGTCGGCAGCTGGCGGATCTCGCATGTCCATCGCACGACGTGATCTCCATAACCGTGATCATGATGTGCCGTGGCATGTTTCGGCGTTCCAGATACCGCGGAACGGCGATCACGCGGATCAGGTGGGCTGGTTACGAGAACTGCGCGCTCGCATCCTGTACGACAACGGCAGGCGCCCGGAGTTCCGCGACGCCGCGGGCTCACATGTCGACGACCAGGAATTGGACTACGGCGCATGGCATTTCATCGCCCGGCGGCATCCCCTAGGGTCGGTGCTGGGCTATATTCGCCTCTCGACTCCGGAGACGGCTGAACTGTTCCAGTCCCGCGCGCATCTGGGCGATCAGCGATACCGGCAGTTGCTCGCAACCGAAGGCGCCGATGTCGCCGAGACCTACGAACACAGCCGCCTCGTGGTCGAGCATCGAGCGCGCAAACTCGGGCTGGGCGTGTATCTGAACGCCCTCGCGATCGCCGCGGCGCACCATCTCGGAGCGAAGCTCATGATCGGCACGTCCGGAACGAAGGACGGCCAGGACCGGTTCCACGGACGGTTCGGATTCCATCCGGTCCCCGGAACACGGTGCTATGTCGAGCGATACACCGAGGATGTGGTGATCCTGCTGCATCGGACAGCCGACGGCGCGGGGGAGTACACCGATCTGGTGGCCACCCTGCGCCACCGATTCCCGGCGCTCGTGCCGGATGACCCCGCCGCCCGGTTGCCGGAGCAGCTCGAAAATCCGCCCGCGCCAGCGATTCTCACCTCGGCCGGCACCGTGGATCCCGATGTCTGGCAGCCGGTGCTGCTCGAACCCGTTCACGCCGCCGACTACGCGGCGCTGACCGCGCTGCTCGAATCGGATCAGGTCACCGCGGTGTACGACACCATCGACACCCAGCTGGCGGAGCTGATCGGTTGCCGCGAACCGGATCAGTGCTACACCGGTCCGGAACTCGAGCGCAAGATCGACGAACAACTGGCCGGTGTCGAGCCGTGGGCCTACGGCAGCTGGTTCTGGTATCCCTGGTCGGGCCGATTGGTGCATGTCCTGCCGCGCGAGGAGTTCCGGCTCGTCCGCGCCGACCGCAACCGTCCGAAACTCCAACGCCCCCAGCAACGTCGGCTGCGCGACCACCGGATCGGAATCATCGGACTGTCGGTCGGGAACAGCGCCGCCGTCACCCTGGCGCTCGAGGGCGTGGGCGGCGCGTTCCGGCTCGCCGATTTCGACGAGGTGAGCCTGTCGAATATGAACCGGCTCCGCGCGGGCGTGCACCACGTGGGCCTCGGCAAGGCGGTGCTGTGCGCGCGCCAGATGTACGAGATCGACCCGTATCTGGACATCGAGATCATCACGACCGGGCTCACCGACGACACCATGACCGAGTTCTTCCACGGCGACGGGACTCCGATCGATCTGCTCGTCGAGGAATGCGACACCCCCTACATCAAGGTCGCGGCCCGGGAATACGCACGCGCACTGGGCATTCCGGTGATCATGGACTGCAACGACCGGGGCATGCTCGACATCGAACGCTTCGACCTCGAACCCGATCGGCCGCTGCTGCACGGCCGGATCGGTGACCTGCGCGCCGCCGATCTGCACGAGCTCACCGCTCAGGCCAAGGCCGATCTCATCCTCGCGATGGTCGATCCTGAGCGCATCAGCCCCGAACTCGCCGCCTCCTTCGGGGAAATCGGCCGAACCCTCAGCAGCTGGCCGCAATTGGCCTCCGACGTGGCGCTCGGCGGTGCACTCGTCACCGCGGCCGCCCGCCGGATCCTGCTCGGAACCCCCTGCGGCTCAGGGCGATTCTATGTAGACCTCGACCACCTGATCAGTCCCGAATTCAACACCGCCACCACGAACGACGGAGTTCGCGCGTGAGGGCCCCCTGCACGGTCGATCAACCGCGTTCCTCGGCGGTTCGGACGCCGGACGCCCGTCCGCTGCCGGTGACAGTGTCGGGCTCGAGCGTTCATCTGCCCGCCACCGTGGTCACCAATACCGAACTCACCAGGACACTGGACACATCCGCCGAGTGGATCGTCAGCCGCACCGGCATCCGTGAACGCCGAAGGCTCGCACCGGAACTGGCGGTCTCGGATATGTGTGTCGCCGCTGCCCCGTCGGCGCTCGCCGATGCGGGAATCTCGCCGAGTGAACTCGACGCCGTCATCGTCGCGACCTACACCTACGACCAGCCGCTGCCATCGACAGCGCTGATGGTCAAGGAACGCATCGGCGCCCTGCGCGCATTGCCGATCGACATCACCCAGGCCGCCTGCGCGAACGGCCTGCAGGCGATACTGCTGGCCGCCCATCTGCTGCACGTCTCCGCGCACGCGGTACTGGTCATCGCCGCCGACTGCGCCTCCCGCGTCACAGATCCGGGCAACCGCACCACCGGCGTCTTCTTCGGCGACGCGGCAGCCGCCATCGTACTGACCCGCACCGAAACCCCCGACGCCGGAATTCTGTCCTGGGACTTCGGATCCCAGCTGTCCCACAGCGTGGAGATCCGCGCCGGCGGCTCCCGCCTACCGACCAGCGTGCACACCGTCGCCGCCCGAGAGCACTTCCTCCGCATGGACGGCCGCACGGTCTGGGAGACAGCCACGAGCCGCCTCCCGCACAGCATCCGCACCGCCGCCGCCCGCGCCGCCCTCGCCGTCACCGAGATCGACCACTTCTTCCTGCACCAGGCCAACCTCAACATCCTCACCGCCGCCATGACCGACCTCGGCGTACCGATGCGACGGGCCCCGATCACCCTGGACACACTCGGCAACACCGGCTCCGCCGGCGTCTTCACCGCATTGCATCAGGCCCGCGCCGAACACCGCATCCACCCCGGAGACACCTTCCTCCTCTCCGCCATCGGAGCCGGATTCCAATGGGGCACAATCTGTTTCCGCCAAGGGAGCTGAAAGCGCTCCGCTGAACCGTCCAACGGCCGTGTTGACCGACCCACGTGGCGTGACCTGCGTTCAACCGGTGGTGCAAGTCCGGACCGCCAGAGAATCGGGTCCGACTGCGTCAGTGGGGTGGGTCGGTGGGTTCGTCCGCCAGGCTGCAGATCGCTTTCTCGAGGTAGAAGCGCAGTTGCTCTGGTGCTGCGGCCTCGATCGCGCGTGTATGGAGGGTGCCTCGCAGGAGCGTGACGCCCAGTACCAGGCTCGCGATCAGTTCAGCACGTAACTCGGCGTCCGTGCCTGATAGCTGCGCCGCGAGTCCGTCGTTGAAATCGATGTGCAGGCGGTCGCGCAGCAATCGCACGGCCTCGTCATGGCTGGCCGAATGCAACAGCAGTGTCAGCTGATCGATCGACGTGGAGTCGGACGCGGTGGTGAGGTGATCGAGGATGACGCGAACGCTCTGGTCGAGCGAGTCGCACTGCCGTACATCGATGCCGCCACGGTGGCGAACGGCTTCCTCGAACAAGGCGTCCTTGGTGCCGAAATACCGGTACACCAGTGCGGGATCGACACCGGCGTCGTGTGCGACGTCGCGTACCGAGGTGCGGTCGTACCCGTAGTGCGCGAGCCGGTCCACCGCCGCCGCCAGCAGGTCGGAGCGCGTCCTTCCGGCATTGCGGCGTCGGGGCGGATCCTTGTCGGCCATGTGATCCAGCACAAGTCACACTCCGTTGACTTGCAGCTACTCGATAGCTACTTGAATTAAGTCACCCATCGGTGACTTGAGGAGTACGAAAAGGAGCGTCACTATGCCCGGATTCGTCGACAACAGCCTCCAGGTGGGAATCACCCCGCGCGACCTGAGGCGAAGCATGCACTTCTATCGAGAAGTCCTGGGCGTGAACTACGAAGTCCCGCTGGTCACCTCGGGAATCGTGTTGCATCGCTTCCGGATCGGCGCTGCGGTCCTGAAACTCGCCGAAGGTATCTCTGCCCCGGCCCACAATCCTGCCGGCGGCCCGCCCGCCGCAACCGGGTTGCGCTGGGTCAGCGTCGACGTCGATGATCTCCAGGCGATCGTCGAACGCCTGGCTACCGTCGAGACCTCGTTTGTCACGCCGATCATGGCCGACGAGAGCGGAACCCGATTCGCGATCATAGAAGACCCCGACGGCATCTGGATCGAACTCATTCAACAAGTTCAATCGCACTGACTCCCCGTGCCTTCACAACCGCTCGTGAACGAGAAAGGCACGTGGTGGGTGGTGCCGCGTGTGCCTGCTCAGGTGAGGTAGACGGCCACGCCGGCTGTTGTGACACACAGCGCGGCCAACAGCTGCAGAGTACGGTCGCCCAGCACGATCTCCTCGGGTTCACCGGCTGCGCCGCGATCGACGTCGACCGCGTAACGCAGGATGCAGATCGTGAAGGGAACCATCGAGATCGCGAACCACGGATTGTTCTCGTGGTCGGCCTCGAACGCCCACAGCCCGTAGAAGATCACGACCGCGGTGCCCGACAGGGTCCAGACGAAGCGCAGATAGGTGGGCGTGTAGTACTGCAGCGACTTGCGAATCTTGGCACCGGTATCGAGCGCGATCTTCAACTCGGCGTAGCGTTTGCCCGCGGCCATGAACAGCGAGCCGAAGGCCGCGATCAGCAGGAACCATTGCGACAGAGGGATACTCGCCGCCGCGCCACCGGCGATCGCGCGCAACAGGAAGCCCGAGGACACGATGCAGACGTCGAGCACCGCCTGATGTTTGAGACCGAAACAGTAGGCCAGCTGGATGCCGATGTAGGCAGCCATCACCACGGCCAATTGCCATGTCGCCACGAACGAGATCAGGATCGAGGCGGTCAGCAGCACCACCGCCAGCGCGTAGGCCAGACGCACCGGAACCACGCCGGCGGCAATCGGGCGGAAGCGTTTGGTCGGATGCGCTCGGTCGGCCTCCACGTCGAGCGAGTCGTTGACCAGATAGATACCCGACGCTGCCAGGCAGAACGCCACGAATGCGATGCCGATGTACAGATCGCGGGTGAGATCTGAGATGGCAAAGGTGTCGGTGCTCGGAATCGTGCCCGCGGCCAGCGGCGCGGCCAGCACCAGGACGTTCTTCACCCACTGGCGGGGCCGCACGGCTTTGACCAGGCCGCCGGCCAGGGTCTTGGGAGGTCCGGTGAAGACGGCCTCGTCGAGTTCGATGGTGGTCGGCTCTTCGCTCATATCAACCTGACTGCTCCGTGTGGCGGCGCACGAATCTCGTTCTGCGCCTGGCGCTGTGCTTCGACGGCCTCAGGATTATGTCGACCCACCACACCGCCGACCACATACTTCCAAACACCAGCCCGTATGTCTCTGGACAATCCATTTCCAGTGTCCGACAGTCCATGTGGATTGATGACGTGGCAGCCTGGTCGGCCCAGCGTCCTGCCTACGCCGCCTACAAGCCTGTTCGGACGGGGCCATGCCCGGCGCACGCGCTCTGACACCCGACTGAGTCGGGCATACAACTCAGACCGGGCAAACAGCTGCTGCGCTTCCGTTTGTCTCGCCGGTCGCTCACGAGGATCGCCAACTCGCTATGAACCGCTCGGCTGTCTCAGCGGAGATCTCCTCGTGAGGCTCGTCCGTCCCGGGGTTGTAGCGGCGGAGATATTCGGTTGGGCCCCAGGTGAAGTCCCTGCCGAGCGCTTCGTCGGTCGGGATCGGCCGGGTGGCGATTCGGCGTACAAGCCCGGTGAACCGGCGGGCACGCACCCCATCGGGGTAGCCTCGCTCATCGTCGATCAATGCGAAGTAGCGCACTGCGGGTTCGTTGCCGTCTGTCATGGGTGTTGTCCTTCAACGAGATTCGTGGCTGTCGACGGTGGAATCGTGTTGCTACCAGGCTGACTCGGCCAATTGCTGTGCCAGTGTCGTCGATGTAGCCAGGGTCTGATCAAGACCACTCGCCATGCCCGCCATCCTAACCACACCGGCTCGGTGGGTTGTGGAAACGTCTGTGCCGCAGCGGTTTCGGCTGGTTCAGTCGGTGGTGAGGTCTCGGCGGGAGAGGCGGATTGTTCCGAGTACGAAGACTGTTGCGGCGATCAGGGCGAAGTAGGCGAGGGCGCCGGTGGGGCTGCCGAAGGCGGGGCGGATGGTGGGGTATTGGCCGGCGCCGAGTTCGCCGTTCTTGAAGGGCATCCACTGCTGGACGATGTTGGCGATCTTCAGGGGGAGCATGGCGGAGAAGGTTTCTATGCCGAACTTCCAGAGCAGGATCGCGCCGACCACGACGCCGGGGCGGGGGATCAGGGCGGCCAGGCCGAGACCGAGGGTGGTGACGGCGAAGGCGAAGAACGGGAGTGCCCACAGCAGGCGGAGTCCGGGTGGGGAGGTGAGGTCGACCCGGCCCCACACGTCGGGGAAGACGGTGGGGAAGCCGGCCAGGAGGATGAGGGTGGTGGCCAGGGTGGCCGTGGCGGCGACGAGGCCGAAGACGATCAGTTTCGCGGTGGGCAGCAGCCAGCGGCGGGGCTGGGTGGTGTACGCCAATTCAGCTGTGGCGTACTTGAATTCGTTGCTGAGCGAGGAGACGCCCGCGGACATGAGGATGATCGTCGAGAAGACCATCACCCAGTAGCCGGCGTTGTTGGTGTCCATGCCGCCCGCGCCGTTGACCTTGTTCATCCGGGTGGCCAACGCCAGGCTCGCATTCAGGGCGACCGGCAGCAGGATGGCGATCGGGACGATCGCGAGCCACAGCGGGTCGCGCCAGGAGAGCTTGGCCCACTCGCTGCGAACCGCTCGGATCAGATGTGTTGTCGTGGTCACTGTTTCGCCTCACCGGCACCGGCGTATTCGACGCTGCCGCGCGTGATGTTCAGGTAGGCGGATTCGAGGGGGCGCGGGCCGGATCCGAGCGCGACGGTTTCGTCGCGGTCGGCATCGGACAGGATCCGCCCGCGGCCAATGATCACGATGCGATCGGCGGTGATGTCGACCTCGGTCAGATTGTGGGAGGCGACGAGCAGGGTGCGCCCGCGCCGGGCCAGTCCGGTCAGGAGTTCGCGCAGCCACAGGATGCCGTCGACATCGAGGCCGTTGTCCGGTTCGTCGAGGACGATGGTTTCCGGATCGCCCAGCAGCGCGGTCGCGATGCCGAGCCGCTGCAGCATGCCGAGCGAAAAACGCCCCACCAGACGGTCTTTCACCTCGGACAGGCCCACGCGCGCGAGCACCTCCTCGACGTCGGTGACGGGGATGCCGCCCAGGCGCGCCTGCCAGGTCAGATGCTGTTTCGCCGTGTGCCTCGGGTTCCGGGCGAAGGTGTCGAGGTTGAAGCGAACCGCCCGCATGGTGTGGGTGAGTTCGCGCAGCGGCCGGTCGTTGATCCGCACCGTGCCCGCATCGGGTGCGGTGAGCCCGGCGATCATGCGCATGGTCGTGGATTTGCCCGCGCCGTTGGGCCCGAGCAGGTAGGTGATCGAGCCTCCGGCGGCGTCGAAACTGACCTCGCTGACCGCGACCTTGTCACCGAATCGCTTGGATATGCCGGAAACCTGGATCATCGGTGATCGCGTCATCGACCGTGGATCAGTATCCGAAGTCGGGGTTGCCGGTGCAGCCGCCCATGGCCGCGCAGGTGGCCTTCCAGTCGACCTTCCACAGGCCGTCCTCGCGGATGTAGCTGTAGCTGCCGCTCGAGGCCGGGAAGCCCGCCATCACCCCGGACATGCCCGCGGTCATGGTGTTGCCGGTGATGTTCTTCGTGGTCGCGCGCAGCTGAATGGACAGGAAGTCGTACATCCCGCCCTGGGACAGAATGCCCTGCAGCGCCGGGCCGACGGTCGAGCCGTGGTAGCTGACCTCCTGTTTCGCGCTGATCGGCAGGTTCGGGTTCCACAGCGCCGCGAACTGCCCGGCGATCGCGTCGAGGGACGGATCCGCGTCCCGGAGATAGAGATCCGCGACGACCGCGTCCCGGACCGAGCGGTCCGCGTGCGCGGGAGCGGCGATGCCGACCGTGAGGAGCACGGCCATGCCCAGGGTGGCGAACACTCCGGCGATTGTCTTCATGACACTTCCTCCGCGGGCTTTCGGGACGGTCGCAGCTCGGCTACCTGCGATAGCGTCCAGTACGCTACGTCGCGGTATTAGGTTAGTCAAACCTAAGTATCTCGCGGGCGACCCGGTGCCCGGATTCCGCGGCGCCGTCCATATACCCGGCCCAGCGCGTAGCGGTCTCGGTGCCCGCCCAGTGCAGCGGACCGACCGGTGCGCGCAGGGCGGGGCCGAACCGGGTGAGGGCGCCGGGTGTGGTGAACGCGCCGTAGCACCCGCGACTGAATTCCTCTTCGGCCCAATCTCTTTCGATGAAGGCGATGGGTTCGCGCGCCTGCGGTCCGAAGTACCCCGCCAGGTCGTCCAATACCCGGGCGCGGCGGTCGGCGGCGGACAGTCGGGAACCGATATCGGCGTGGCGGCCTTCGAAGAAGCCGACGAGCACGCCGGGCGAATTCTCGGGCAGTGTGTTGTCGAAGACGGTGCCCAGCGCGCGCTGGTCGCTGTTGGCCTGACCGCTCAAACCCGCACGGCGCCAGAACGGTTCGTCGTAGACGACATTGAACTTGATGACCCGGCCCATCGGCATGCGCTGGATGAGCTGGTCGCGATCACCCGGCAGCCCGGGGGAGTAGCGGATGCGGGCGGCGAGCGGTGGCGGCACGGCGACGACGGCGTGACGGGCGCGCACCGTCAGCGCGCCCGCGCTCACCCTGACTCCCGCTGCGTCCCAATCGATATCGGTGACCGGCGCGTCGAGGACGACCCGGTCTCCGAGCTCCTCGGCCAACCGCACCGCGATGGTCTGCGAGCCCCCGGCGATGCGGTCCTGCTGTGCGCCGCCCCGGGTGTTGATCAGCGCGTCGACCCCGCCCGCGGCATTGATGTAGAACGCCGCCCACAGTGCGGAAAGGTCTTCCGGTTCGGCGGAGAAGACGGCCTCGGTGATCACCCGGAGAAAGCTGCGTCCCCCATCGGTGTGCCCGGCGCGTTGCAGCCAGCTGGCGAAGGTCTGCGCGTCGAGCTCGGCCGCGCGCTCGGCCCGCCAGGGTTCGGTGGTCGGCACCCGGCGGGCGAGCCGGTCCAGCCGCCATTGCAGTTGGGCGAAGTCGGCCAGCGCCACGGGGTTCAGCTTGGGAATGCGACCCAGGTATTCCGAACGCCCCGTGCCGATTTCGGCGATATGGCGGCCCTCGTCGTAGGTGGGGAAGGTTTTCAGGCCGAGTTCGTCGATCAACGCCTGAATTCTGTCCTGCCCCGGCCCGACCCACTGGCCACCGACCTCGATGGGTGCGCCGCCGGGCAACTCCTCGTTCAGCAGCCGCCCGCCGACGCGATCGCGCGCCTCGAGGACGAGCACCTCGGCCCCGCCGCGGGCGAGATCCCGGGCGGCGACCAGGCCCGCGATTCCGGCCCCGATCACGACGACTTCCACTGACTTCTCCATGGCAACCGGCTTTCATACAACGTGTATCTGACATACAGACTGTATGTGATATTCATTCTGTATGGAATCCTTTCGCGGGAGGTATGCGGAGAACACCCGGCAGGCCCTGCTCGAAGCCGCCGGCCGCCTGTTCGCCGAACGCGACTACGCCGACCTGGCCGCGGAGGAACTGGTCCGTGCCGCCGGGTTGACCCGCGGCGCGCTCTACCACCACTTCGACGGTAAGCGCGGCCTCTTCGAGGCGGTGGTCGATGACTTGGAAAGCCGTGCGGCGCAACGCATTCGCGCGGCCATCGAATCGGCGTCCGAACCCTTCGACCGGGTCGACCGGGGTGTGGCGGAGTTCCTCGACATCTGCGCCGAACCGGGATATCGCCACATCGTCCTGCTCCAGGGGCCGATCGGCCTGGGCTGGCAGCGCTGGCGTGAGCTGGACCAGCGCCATCTCGGCGGCCTGATCGTCGACGCGGTACGGACCCTGCTGGAAGCGGGCCTGATCCGCACCCATCCCGCCGAGCTCATCGCGGCCGCCTTCTACGGCGCGCTCACCGAACTGTCCCTGCACATCACCGAGAACGACGATCCGCGGCAGGCTCGCGCGCAGGCGCAGCGCCTCGTACACGACCTCCTGGGCGGATTGGCCCTGTCGCCGGGAAGCTAGGTAAGGCAAACCTTTGTTGGTGGGTTAGTCTGATGGCAGAGATATCAGGCCCGCCAACGATCGGCGGGTGGCGCACAAGGAGTGAAAGCGGCACATGGAGCCAGCACAGGGTATGGGTGACGGATCGGCTCGTTCGGCGGGCACCCGGGCCGGTTCGCTGATCGGTCCGGGCGAGATCCGCGAGGCGATCGCCGCGCAGCTGGGAATTCCCGCCGCCGAGATCGCCGATGACGCCGACCTGATCCAGCTGGGCCTGGACTCCATCCGGACCATGAAACTCGCGGGCGGATGGCGCAAGCGCGGCGCCGATATCAACTTCGCGCAGCTCGCACAGTCGCCGACCGTCGCCGAGTGGGCGAACCTGCTCGGGGGGCCGGAAGCCGCCGCCCCCGTCGCCGAGCCGGAAAATACCGTCACCCAACAGGATTCGCCGCCGTCGGCACCCGCGGACGACGCCGAGTTCGAGCCGTTCCCGATGGCGACCATGCAGCACGCCTACTGGATCGGCCGCGCCGACGAACAGGATCTCGGTGGCGTCGCCGCGCACCTCTACGTCGAATTCGACGGTGCCGGAGTCGATCCGGTGCGGTTCGAGCAGGCGGCCGACGCACTGGTCGCCGCGCACCCCATGCTGCGCACCCGATTCCTACCCGACGGCACCCAGCAGACGATGAACGCGCCGGGTCGCCCGACCTACCAGCTGGTCGATCTGCGGGACCGGTCCGAGGCCGAGGCCGGCAACGAGCTGGAACGACTGCGCGAGGAGAAGACTCACCAGCGCTTGGCCATCGAGGACGGCCAGGTGCTCGACATCGCCCTGACCCTGCTGCCGGACGGTCGCACCCGCCTGCACCTCGATGTGGACATGCTCGCCGGTGACGCGATGAGCTACCGGGTGCTGATCTCGGATCTGGCCGAGCTCTACCACGGCGGCATGCTGACACCGGAGAGCTACAGCTACCGGCGCTACCGCACCGAGCGCACCGCCGATGCGCAGGCGCGCGAACGCGACCGCGCCTGGTGGCAGGACCGGCTCACCGAAATGCCTTCTGCCCCGGAACTTCCCACCATTCCGGTGTCGGAGCGCACCGACCCGCACCGCACCGTGCGCTACAACTACTGGCTCGAGGCCGAGGCCAAACAGCGCCTGCTGGACGCGGCGCACGCGCGCGGCATCACCCCGGCCATGGCCCTGGCGGCCGTCTTCGCCGACACCATCGGCGGCTGGTCGGCGCAGAGCCGCTTCCTGCTGAATGTGCCGCTGTTCCACCGGGAACCGGTCTCCACCGATATCGATCGGGTGATCGGCGACTTCACCTCCTCGATCATGCTCGAGGTCGACGTCTCCGCCGATGTGACCGTGGCCGACCGCGCCCGCCAGCTGCAGCGCACCATGCACGAAAGCGCTTCGCACACTGCCTATTCCGGCCTCGAGGTGCTGCGCGACCTGGGCCGTTACCGGGGTGAGCCGGTGCTCGCGCCCGTGGTCTACACGAGTGCGCTGAACCTGGGTGAGCTGTTCGCCGACTCGGTGACCGACACCTTCGGCGAGCCGGTCTGGATCATCTCGCAGGGACCGCAGGTGCTGCTGGACGCACAGGTGACCGAGGTGCGCGGCGGCCTGCTGCTGAACTGGGACGTCCGTGAGTCGGCATTCCCCGAGGGCATGGTCGCCGATATGTTCGCCACCTACACCGCGGCCGTCGCGCGTCTGGCCGACGAGTCCGGCTGGGCGGCCGAAGCGGCGGTGCGACTGCCGTTGGAACAGAGCAAGGTTCGCGCGGCGGTGAACGCCACCGACGGCCCGGTCTCCGGGCGCGCCCTGCACACCGGACTGTTCGAGCACGCCGCGAGCACGCCGGACTCCCCGGCGGTGGTGTGGACCATCGACGGTGTCGACGGTGGCTGGAGCTACCGTGAACTGGCCGACCAGGCCCTCGCGGTCGCGGGCGAGCTGCGCGCCGCGGGCGTGGTGCCGGGCGATACCGTCGCCGTGCAGCTCCCCAAGGGGCCGGAGCAGATTCTCGCCGTCGCGGGCGTGCTGGCGGCGGGCGCGACCTACGTGCCGATCGGATTCGACCAGCCGGTGAAGCGGCGGGCGGAGATCCTGCGCACCGGTGAGGTGGTGGCCGCCCTGGTCGCGGACGGCCGCGATATGGGTGACGCGCAGGTGCGGTGTATTCCGCTGTCGCAGGCGCGCATGCATGCCGAACCGCTGGCGGAGCCGGTGCTCCCGGATCCGTCGTCGATCGCGTACGTGCTGTTCACCTCCGGCTCCACCGGCGTCCCCAAGGGCGTCGACGTCCCGCATAGCGGCGCGATGAACACCATCGACGCGGTCAACATCTGGTTCGACGTCGATCACCGGGACCGCGTATTGGCCCTGTCCGCCTTGGAATTCGATGCCTCGGTGTACGACATCTTCGGCATGTTCGCCGTCGGCGGCTCGATCGTCTCGGTGACCGCCCGCCAGCGGGAGGAGGCCACCAGCTGGGTGGAACTGCTGCGCGCGCACCGGGTGTCGATCCTCAACTGCGTGCCCAGCATGCTGGACATGATCCTGGAGATCGGCGGCGACACCCTCGGCGATTCCCTGCGCGCGGTGACCCTCGGCGGCGACTGGGTGGGTGCGGATCTGGCCCGCCGGTTGGCGAAACAGGTTCCCGGCGCTCGCTTCTCGGGTCTGGGCGGGGCCACCGAGACCTCGATCCACAACACCATCTGCGAGGTCTCGGATCCGCCCGCGCACTGGCGCACGGTGCCGTTCGGCGTCCCGCTGCGCAATGTGCGCTGCCGCGTGGTGAGTTCGGCCGGGCGGGACTGCCCGGACTGGGTGCCCGGCGAATTCTGGGTCGGCGGCGCGAATGTCGCCGCCGGTTACCGCAACGATCCGGAGAAGACCGCCGAGCGGTTCGTCGAATACCAGGGCCTGCGCTGGTACCGCACCGGTGACATGGCCCGGTACTGGCCGGACGGCACCATCGAATTCCTCGGTCGCGCAGACCATCAGGTGCAGATCCGCGGGTACCGGGTGGAGCTCGGTGAGGTCGAGAGTGCGCTGCGCGCCGCCCCGGGTGTCCGGCACGCCGTCGCGGCGATCGTCGGGACGAGTGCGCCGCGCCTGGTGGCCGCCGTGGCCGGATTCGACGGCACCGCGGACGAACTGCTCGCCACGCTCCCGGATGTGCTGCCCGGCTACATGATTCCCACGCGCGTGGAACTGCTGGAGCAGATGCCGTTGACCGCCAACGGGAAACTCGACCGCCGCGCGGTGACCGCGCTGCTCGCACCGTCGGCGTCCGACGATCTGGATGCCGAACCGCGCACCGACCTGGAACGCGCCCTGTGTGCGATCGTGGCCGAGGTGCTGAACGTCGAGCGGATCGGCCCGAACGACGACTTCTTCAGCGCGGGTGGTGATTCGGTGCTCGCGACCACCACGGTCGCGCGGGTGCGGGAGTGGCTCGATGTCGATCACGCCCTCGTGGGCGATCTGTTGATCGGCCGCACGGTGGCGGTACTGGCCCAGCGTCTGCTGGCCCGCGAAACCGAACTGGGACATCCGGATCGGCTCGAAGCGGTCGCGCAGCTGTACCTGGATATCGCCGCGATGACCGACGAGCAGGTGTTGGCGGTCGAATAATCGGTGCCGGGACACAGCAGAACGGCCCGCCGATTCGGCGGGCCGTTCGCGCTGATCTCCGCCCGCGCGGCGAAGATCACATTCTCGAACTCAGCAGGACGCGCCCACGAAATTCGCGATGGTGCAGGTCGATTCGCGGCTGAACTTCCACTTCCCGTCGATGAGCTTCCAGGTGACGTCGAAGGTCCACGGCTCGTATCCGTCGGTGGCGGTGTAGAGCACGGCGGAGGTGACGTCGCCGTTCTGGGTGACCGGACCGGTCACGTCCCAGCGCCAGCTGGCGGGGGCGATCGAGATCAGCATGGCCGCGCGGTCGAAGGCGGGCAGGCCGGACTCGCCGCCTTCCAGCTCGGCGGCGCGTGCGGCACGGGAGGCGTTGGCGTTGAACGCGACTGCCAGGCCCGAGCGCAGTTCGCCGGTGCTGGGAGCTTGCGCGCGCATGGGGGAGAAGGCCGGGGCGGCGTTCGCGACGGTCGCGGTGGTCACCGAACCGACGGTTCCCAGCACTGCCGCGGCGGCGAAGGCGAGGGCGCCGAAACGAATTCTCTTACTGCTCATCTGGGTACTCCGATCTCGGGATCCGTTGGGCGCAACCAGTACGCCACAGCGTTCCATCGCGCATTTAGGTAAGGCTAGGCAAAGGTACTGTATTTGTGAAGTCGCTGGCGCCGACCGTCACGGCAGCCCCCGTGTAGCTAGTAAGGTGAGCCTTCCCTATAGTAGGCTTGCCTTGGTTTAACGTGTGCCCGACCCCCACCGGGGACGGCGGCGTAACCGGGCATGTCGCAGGCGAATTCGCCCGCGACAGCTGTCCACGTTGACTTGTCTGCCAGGAGTTTGCTCTCGTGCCGCTGCCATCTGAATCCACCACCTCCGGCAGCGGACCCACCGGCAAGCCCGCGACACCACCCAAGATCGAGGACGTGCTGGCGCTGAGCCCCCTGCAGGAGGGCCTGTTCTCGCTGGCCAAGGTCGCGGGCGAGGGCGATCTGTACCTCATGCAGTTCGTCGTCGAGATCACCGGACCGCTGGACGCGGCGGTGCTGCGACGCAGTGCCGAGGAGATCCTGCGCAGGCACGCCAATCTGCGCGCCGCCTTCTGGGATCGCAACGTGCCCAAGCCGGTGCAGATCATCCCCGCCGCGGCGCAGCTGCCCTGGTTCGAACGGAGCGCCGACGCACGGGAATTCGAGGCCATCCGCGAATCGGAGTCGCGCCGCGGTTTCGACCTGGCCGCCGGTCCGGTCATGCGCATCGTGCTGGTCGCCCTGCACGACGGTACCCACCGGATGATCCTCACCGCCCACCACATCCTCATGGACGGCTGGTCGCTGGGCGTGTTCTTCCGGGAACTGTTCGCCATGTACTCCGCCGGCGGCTCGCCCGCCGCGCTGACCGCCCCGCGCCCCTACCGCGACTACATCGGCTGGCTGGCCGCCCGCGACAACGCGGCCACCCTGCGCAGCTGGTCGGACTATCTGGCAGAGGCCGAGCCGCTGTTGCTCGCCGATCGCGCCGACTCCGAAGTGAATACGATCGTGCCGACGATCGACAAGCAGACCCTCGACGCCGCCGCCACCGAACGCCTGCAGCAGTGGGCGCGCGCCAACGGGCTCACCATGAACACGGTGGTGCAGTACGCGTGGGCGGTTGTGCTCGGCCGCCTCACCGATCGCGACGATGTCGTCTTCGGCACCACGGTGTCCGGCCGCCCCGACGATCTGCCCGGCGTCGAGACGATGATCGGCCTGTTCATCAACACCGTTCCGGCGCGCGTCCGCCTCGATGCCCTGGATGCCGTCGAGGGCGGGGTGGGCCGGGCGCTCGCCGCGCTCCAGCGGGAAGCCGCGCCCATGCGCGATATCGGCTATGTCAGCCTCTCGCAGATCCAGCGCGAAAGCGGCCGCGGCGCACTGTTCGACACGCTGTTCGTCTTCGAGAACGCGCCGGTCGCGGATGTGCTGCGTCCCATCGCCGCCGCCGACGGCACCGGCTTCCGGCCCATCGCCTCGGAGAGCATGACCCACTACCCGCTGGCCGTGGTGTCCTACGTGCTAGACGGTGAACTGGCCGTGGTGACCGAATCGGTCGACGCCATGCTCGGTGAACTGTCCGGCGCGGATGTCGGCGCACGCGTGATCGCGGTGCTCGAGCAGCTCCCGGAACTCGGCGACCGGGGCCGCGCCGCCCTGGATGTGCTGCTGCCGCAGGAACATCCGCAGCCGGGCCGCGCGGTGGCCGAGGATGTCGACGGTGCGACGGTGCCGGAGCTGTTCGCGCGGCAGGTCGCCGCGACCCCGGACGCGCTCGCGCTGACCACCGCCACCGAGCGCTACACCTACCGCGAGCTGTCCGACGCCGTCCTGCGCGTCGCGGCGGGCCTGGTCGCCCGGGGTATCGGCGCGGAAGACGTGGTGGCGCTGGCCATGCCGCGCACCGCGCGCGCCCTGATCGCGATTCTCGCGGTGCAGGCGGCGGGCGCGGCATACGTGCCCATCGACCCGGGCCTGCCCGGCAGCCGCGTGGAATCCATTGTGCGCCAGTCCCGCTCGCGGATGATCGTGGTCGACGGCGCGCCGGTGGACGCTCCCGAGGTCGAGCAGGGCATCGTCGGGTACGCGGACCTGGTCGCCGATCAGCCGCTCACCGCGGCGGTCCCGGTGCCGGCCGACAGCGCCGCCTACCTGATCTTCACCTCCGGCTCGACCGGAGAACCCAAGGGCGTCATCGGAACCCACTCCGCCGTGAGCGCCTACTTCGGTGATCACCGCGAGCGCGTGTACCGTCCGGCGGTCGCCCGCCTGGGTCGCCCGCTGACCATCGCGCACGCCTGGTCGCTGAGCTTCGACGCGTCCTGGCAGCCGCAGATCGGCCTGTTCGACGGGCACCGCGTCCACCTGTTCGGCGCGGAGGACATGCGCGACGCCCAGGGCCTGGTCTCGGGTATCGCGCGGCACGGCGTCGACATGATCGACACCACGCCGTCGATGTTCGCGCAGCTGTCCGCCGCCGGACTGGGCGGGGAGGCCGCGCCGCTGGCGGTGCTCGCCCTCGGCGGCGAGGCGATCGGCCCCGCGCTGTGGAAACAGTTGTGCGCCATGCCCGATACCGCCGTCTACAACTGCTACGGGCCGACCGAGACCACCGTCGAAGCTGTGGTCGCCTCGGTGCACGACCCGCGCGCCACCCCCACCATCGGCGTTCCCAATATCGGTACCGCCGCCTACGTGCTCGATTCGCATCTGCGCCCGGTCCCCGACGGCGTGGTCGGTGAGCTCTACCTGGCCGGTGGCCAGACCACCCGCGGCTACGTGGGCCGGTTCGCGCAGACCGCCGACCGGTTCGTGGCGAATCCGTTCGCCACGGGGTCCCGCATGTACCGCACCGGAGATCTGGTGCGGCGCAGCCGGACCGGGACGCTGCTGTACCTGGGTCGCGCCGACGACCAGGTCAAGATTCGCGGCTACCGCATCGAGCTGGGCGAGATCGAATCGGCGCTGCTGGATCAGCCCGGCGTGGAAACCGCCGCCGTGCTGGTGGTGCGTCGCCCGTCCGGACCGGTGCTGGTCGCCTTCGTCACCGGGATCGACCCCGCCGACGAGGTGTTGAAAAAGGGTCTGGCACAGCGCCTTCCGTCCTACATGACACCGCACCGCATCCTGGGCGTCGACGTCCTGCCCACCAACAGCAATGGCAAACTCGACGCGCGCGTGCTGCAGGCGCTGGCGGTGCGGGCCTTCGAAACCCAGACCGCTGTGGTGCTTCCGGCCACCGACACCGAACGCGCGCTGTGCGCCACGATCGCCGAACTGACCGGCGGCGCGGAGCCCAGCGTCGAGGCCGATCTGATCGAACTCGGCCTGGACAGCATCGTGGCCATCTCGCTGGTGAACGCCCTGCGTCGCAAGCAGATCGTGGTCACCCCGCGGATGGTGCTGGGCGCGAGCACAATTCGTGACCTGGCTGCCCGCGTCGACGCGAGCGCCGAAGCCGGTCCGGTCGCGACCGACGACGGGTACGGCCCGGTCGGCGAGGTGCCGATCCTGTCGTGGATGCACGAGCACGGCGGCTACCGGCGACTGTCGTTGAGCACCCTGCTCGAACTGCCCGCGGGCGTGGACCAGCCGCGCCTGACCGCCGTCCTGCAGGCGCTGCTGGACGGTCACGATCTGCTGCGCGCCAAGTTCGTGGAGACCGCCACCGGCTACGACGTGCGCACGCGCGAGCCCGGGACCGTCTCGGCCGAGGCGCTGCTGACGCGGGTCGCCGTGCCCGGCGCGGTCGCGGACCTGCTCGCCGAACACGCCGACAAGGTTGCGGGCGAGATCGATCCGCTGTCGGGTGAGCTGATGCGGGCGGTGTGGTTCGCCCGCGCCGACGGTCCCGACCTGCTGCTGCTGACCATCCACCACCTCGCGGTGGACCCGGTGTCCTGGCACATCATCTGCGCCGACCTCGAGGAGAGCTGGTCGCGGGTCGCGGGGGCCGCCGCCGGTGTCGTGGCTGAGATCGCACCGCCCGCGGAATTCACCCGCTACCGCACCTGGGCCGACCGGATGCGTACCCGCGCGGGCCACGAGGACGTTGCCGCACAACGGGATTACTGGATCTCCCGCACCACCGGTGCGGATCCGGCGCTGGGCGCGCGCAAGGCCGACCCGGCCCAGGACGTGAGCGGCAGCCACCGCGTCCACCCGGTCGCCGTCGACTCGGCCCGCACGGTCGATCTCCTGGCCGCCCTCGGCGACGAGCAGACCGGACTGCGCGAATTCCTGCTGGCGGCGGTCGCCCTGACGCTGGCGACCTGGCGCACCGAACGCGGGGAGGACCCCTCCGGCGGCGCGTACCTGGCCATCGAGGGCCACGGCCGCGAGGATGCCGTACTCGGCGACGATATCGACACCACCCGCACCGTCGGCTGGTTCACCAGTATCTTCCCGGCCCGCTTCGCGGCCGGTGCCGAGAGCCTGGACATCGCTGCGGCACAGCGGGATCCGGCCCGCGTCCGGCAGCTGCTCGACACGATCGCGCGCGAGGTCGCGGCCGTCCCCAACAATGGCGCCGACTACGGTCTGCTGCGCTATCAGGCCGCCGTCCCCGAGCTCGCCGCCGCACCCGAACCCCAGGTGCTGTTCGACTTCCTCGGCCGGATGGACCTCGCCGGCGCGAACCGGCCGTGGGCCCCGGTGGCCGATCTGGATCTGCTGACCCGGCTCCCGCTGGCTCCCGAACCGGATTTCCCGGTGCGCCAGGCCCTCGACGTCATCTGCGGCGTGCACGCCGGGCCGGACGGCCCGCAGCTGGTGGCGCTGCTGCGCTGGAGCGACACCGTGCTGACCGCGGCCGAGGTCGAACGGCTCGCCCAGCTGCTGACCACGGCGGTGACCACCCTGCACACCGCGCTCACCGCGGACCGGGCCCTGCCCACCGCGTAACACCCGGACTTCCCTGACCCGCTTCGATTCGAAGGACCGCCATGCCAGAGGACACAGCCCAGACCGTGCTCGAGCGTCGCAAGCAGCTGCTCCAGCAGCGCCTGCGGGAGCAGCAGCTCAAAGCCGCCGCGCCCGAACCGGTTCCGGCGCGGGACCCGGGCGCGCCCAGTCCGCTGTCGGCGGCGCAGCGGCGGATCTGGTTCGTGCAGAACCTCGACCCGGCCGACACCGCCATGAACGTGTGCGTGGCCTACCGGCTCACCGGTGAGCTCGACGCGGATCGGCTGCGTCAGGCGTTCGAGACGCTCAGCGCCCGCCACGAGGTCCTGCGCACCACCTACCACGTCGGCGAGGACGGCGAGCCGTACCAGATCGCCTCGGCCGACGCCGGTGCCGCGTTCAAACAGCACGATATGACCGCCCTGCCGCAGGCCACCCGCGAGCAGCGCCTGCCCGCACTGATCCAGCGTGAATTCGCGCGCCCGTTCAGTCTTTCCGCCGACGCGCCGCTGCGGGCGACCCTGCTGCGCACCGACGCGGCCGAACACATCCTGGTGCTGGTCGCGCATCACATCGGCTGGGACGACAGCTCGTGGCCGGTGTTCTTCACCGAGATCAACCACCTCTACCGCGGCGCGGACGCGAATGCCCTGCCCCCGTTGACCGCCCAGTACATCGACGTCGAGACCGGGGCCGCCGCCGCCACCGAATCCGAGGCCGATATCGAATTCTGGCGCGGCGCACTGACTCCCGTGCCGTCACGGGTGGATCTGCCCGGCACGCGCGCACTCTCGCGCTCCTCGAAGGCCGATCGCCGGGTGCGTGAGCTGCCCGCCGGTCTGATGGACCGGGTCGGCGAGTTCGCCCGCGCCCGCTCCGCGACCCCGTTCACCGTGCTGCTGAGCGCGTACCAGGCGCTCGTCCAGCGCTACACGGCCGCAACGGATTTCCTCGTATCGGTGCCGGTGACCAACCGGCGCGACAATGCCTCGCAGGCGCTGATCGGCTACTTCGGCAACACCGTGCTGGTGCGGTCCACGCCCGATCCGGCCATGTCCTTCACCGAGCTGGTCGATGGCACGCGCGACACCAGCGCGGGCGCGTTCGGTCACCAGCATGTCGGTATCGACCGGGTGATCCGCACGATCGGCGCCGAACGCAGCGGCGGCCGCGACGCGCTGGCCAACCTCGTCCAGCTGAGCTTCAGCGTCCGCGGTGACGCCAACCGCTTCGACCTGCCCGGTGTGGTCGCCGAGGAACTGCCCTACGGCACCGCTGTCGGACAGGAAGAACTCGGCCTGATGGTCGTGCTCGACGACGCGGGCGTGCGGGTCGAGGCCACCTACCTGGTCGACGAACTCGACGGCGATCTCATCGCGGACCTGCTCGACAACTACGCGCAGCTGCTCGATCGCGCGCTCGCCGAGCCGGAGCGGCCGCTGCGCACGGTGAACATCCTGCGCGACGGCGATCACGCGCGTATTCTCGAGCGCTCCTCGGGTCCGCGGGTCGACGACAACGCCACCACCATCGTCGATCTGCTGGCCGCGCAGATCGCCGCCACGCCCGACGCCGAGGCGCTCGTCTCGGATACCGAGCGGCTGACCTACCGCGAGCTGGGACAGCGGGTGAACCGGCTGTCCCACTGGCTGATCGCACGCGAGGCCGGACCGGAAACCGTTGTCGCACTGCGCATGACGACCTCGGTCGAATTCGTCGTCGCCGCGCTGGCCGTGCTGCGCGCGGGCGCGGCCTACCTGCCGATCGACCCGGCCTACCCGAGCGACCGCATCGAGTACCTGCTCGACGACGCCGCCCCCGCGCTGGTGCTGGACGCGGCGGCGCTCGCCGCGGTGGAGCAGGACGCCGCCGAGCTCTCCGACCAGGACCCGGCCGACGCGGACCGCACGCGCCCGCTGCGGCCGTCGAATATCGCCTACGTCATCTACACCTCGGGCTCGACCGGTAAGCCCAAGGGTGTTCCGGTGCCGCACAACGCGATTGCCGAACACCTGATCGGCTTCCAGGCCCAGTGGGGCCTGACGCCCGCCGATCGCATGATGCAGTCGACCTCGGTGAGCTTCGACGCCTCGCTCGCCGATATCTTCGTCCCGCTGATCAGCGGCGCGACCGTGGTCGTGCCGAAGCCGAACGCCTTCCGCGATCTGGACTACATCACCGAATTCGTTGCCCGCCACGAGGTCTCGGTGCTGCACATGGTGCCGTCCATGCTCGCCACCTTCCTGCTGCTGCCGGGCGTGAGCGATCTGCGGTCGGTGCGCCGCGTCGTCGTCGGCGGTGAGGCGCTGCCCGGCGAGGTCGCCGACCGGTTCGCCGGAGTCTTCGACGCGACTCTGCGCAATCACTACGGTCCCACCGAGGCCGTGGTGTGCTCCACCCACCGCGATATCGCCGGTCCGCAGGGCGCGGGGATCGTCTCCATCGGCAACCCGAACCAGAACGTGACCGCCTACCTGCTCGACAGCGCACTGCAGCTGGTGCCGGACGGCGTGGTCGGCGAAATCTACCTCGGCGGTGCGCAATTGGCGCGCGGCTACCTCGGCCGTGCGGGTCAGAGCGCCGAACGCTTCGTGGCCGATCCGTTCGCGCCGGGCGGGCGGCTCTACCGCACGGGCGACCTGGCCCGCCGCGACGCCGACGGTGCGCTCGAATTCATCGGCCGCGCCGACGAGCAGGTCAAGATCCGCGGCTACCGCATCGAACTCGGTGAGGTGGAGGCGGCGATCAGCGCGCGCCCGGGTGTCGCGCACTGCGTGGTCATCGTCGCCGAGCACGAGATCTCCGGTCCGATCCTGGCCGCCTACGTGGTGGCCGAACCGGAGGTCACGCTGGATCTGGATACCGTGCGCACCGGCCTCGAGGCGGTGCTGCCCGCACACCTGGTGCCCTCGGCGTTCACGCTGATCGACGAGATCCCGCTGACCGCGCACGGCAAACTCGACAAGCGTGCGCTGCCCGCGCCGGAACTGGCGGTGGCACGCGAATACCGCGCTCCCGCAACGCCTACCGAGATCCGGCTGGCGGGCCTGTACGGCAGCCTGTTCGAACGCGACACCATCGGCGCGGACGATTCCTTCTTCGATCTGGGCGGTCACTCACTGCTCGCGGCGCGGCTGATCACCATGATCCGGGCCGAGTTCGGCATCGAGATCGATATGCGGGTGCCCTTCGACAAGCCGACGGTCACCGGGCTCGCGGCGCATCTGGTCGCGGCGTTCCGCAGCGAATTCGGTATCGACATCGACGAATTCAGCGAGATCGGCGCGGCGGCGGAGGCGGCCGCGCTGCCGCAGACCGCGACCCGGCCCGAGCTGGGCGGGCGCACGCGCCCCGAGTACCTGCCGCTGTCCTACTCGCAGCGCGCGTACTGGCTGCAGCGGCGGCTCGAGGGCGCCATCGACGGTGAGAACGTCACCTACCCGGTGCGTTTCGACGGCCCGCTGGATATCGCGGCCCTGCGCGCGGCGCTCGACGACGTGGTGGCGCGGCACGAGTCGCTGCGCACCACGTTCCCTGAGCACGAAGGCAATCCGTACCAGCTGATCCACCCGTTCGAGTCGATCGAGGTGCCGCTGGAGGACATCGGCTCCGACCCCGAGCGGCTGCGCGCGGAACTCGACGCCGACGCCGCCTACGTGTTCGACCTGGGTTCCGAGGCGCTGCTGAAGCTGCGCCTGCTGGCCGTCGGTCCGCAGACCCATGTGCTGTCGATCCTGATGCATCACATCATCGCCGACCGCCGGTCCTGCCAGATCTTCGTCGAGGACCTCACCCGCGCCTACCGGGCGCGAGTGCGCGGGCAGGCGCCGGAGTGGACCGAATTGGCCATCCAGTTCGCCGATTTCGCCCTGTGGCAGCGGGAGATCTTCGATCGCGGCGCGGATCGCCAGGTGAGCGCGTACGGGCAGGCGCAACTCGACTACTGGCGTGACGCCCTGTCCGGGCTGCCGGATGAGATCGCGGTCGCGCACGACAAGCCGCGTCCACCGGTGCTGGGCCGCAACGGTGTCAGCGCCGCGCGGACCGTCTCCGCCGCGACCTGGGATCGGCTGCGGGTACTGGCCGAGGAGACCAGCGTCACCGAGTTCATGCTGTTCCAGGCCGTCAGCGCGGTGGTGCTGAACGCGCTCGGCGGTGGCGAGGATCTGGCGATCGGCGCGGCGGTGGCCAACCGTATCGGCGAGGCCACCGACGAACTGATCGGCCTGTTCGCCAATGTGGTCGTGCTGCGCAACGACCTGTCCGGCGAACCCACCCCGCGCGTGGTGCTCGACCGGGTGCGCGAGGCCTCCCTGGACGCCATCAGCAAGCAGGGCGTGCCGTTCGAGCGGCTGGTCGAAACCCTCAATCCGCCACGGTCTCTGGCCCGCAACCCGCTGTTCCAGGTGATGATGCACTTCCGGCATCAGGTCTCCGAACACGATTTCAGCGGTGACGGGGAGGTCGTGATGAACGGCATCGCCGGGTACTACGACGTGTCCTTCATGGATTTCCACTTCGACTACAACGTGATGAACAACGGCGAGCTGGCCGTGCGCATCGTGGTGAACCCGGACCTGTACGAGGCCGCCACCGCGGACGTGTTCGTCGACGTGCTCGCCCGGGTGCTCGAGGCGTTCGCCGAGCAGGCCGACGTGCCGGTCGCCGCACTGAATGTGGTTCCGGAGGGCTGGGATTCGAGCCGCTCGGTGGTGCACGAGGCGAATGCCGCCGCGGCGGACTGGTACAACGTGGGCGCGGGCGATCCGCCGCGCACCGAGACCGAGCGCACCCTGGTGGCCATCCTGGAGGAACTGCTCGGGATCACCGAGATCACCCGGGACGACGGCTTCTTCGGCCTCGGCGGCGACAGCGTCATCGCCATCCAGTGGGCCGCGCGCGCCACCGAGGAGGGCCTGCCGCTCAATCCGCAGCTGGTATTCGAGCACTTCACCATCGCCGACCTGGCCGCGGCGGTGGACGAGGTGATCGCCAACCCGCCGGCGGAGGAGGCGCCGGCGGCGGAGCACGCGC
This sequence comes from Nocardia acididurans, assembly GCF_016741815.1. Taxonomy (GTDB): domain Bacteria; phylum Actinomycetota; class Actinomycetes; order Mycobacteriales; family Mycobacteriaceae; genus Nocardia; species Nocardia acididurans. The sequence continues at coordinate 375,378 of NZ_JAERRJ010000008.1, read as the reverse complement.
CGATGTCGTTGTCGGGCTTGGATTCCGACGCGCTGGCCGCGCTGCAGGCCGACTGGGGCGCGCAGGACTGACCGCGAGAACCGAACGGCCCCGGCCGATCCGAAAGGATCGACCGGGGCCGTTCGCTGTGGTGGGTTCGCTCAGTGGGTGGCGGTGCCCGACACCTCGGATACCAGCAGCTCCGGCCGGGCCACCGGCAGCGCCGCTCCGGCACGAGTCTTGGCGTACAACGCGATTCGGCGGTCCACGCGGACGTCGAAGGTGCCGATCTTGCGCCAGTCGTACTTGGTGATGGCGCGCTGGATCGCGATATTGCGGTGATCGGGATCGAGCAGGATCCGGCCGCATTCCGGCTCGGCGGCGAACAGAGCCGCGCCGAGATCGCGCAGCCAGCCCGACATGAGACCGCGCCCGGTCAGCGCCGGATCGGCCGTGGCGATGTGCACGCCCACGTCGTGGCCGTCGCAATCGTAGAGGTTTCCGATCTCGTCGCGGGCCGCGCGGTACAGCTCGACATAGGCGATATCGCGCACCCCGAGTTCGGGCTGCCCGAGCGCGGCGAAGTCGAAGGCGAGAATGCAGGGGCGCGAATAGGTTCCGGCCAGCTGCGCCTCCCAGTCCTGGCGGCGGCGGTCGGCCGACCACGCCTGCTCCCAGGTCTCGAGCAGGTGCGGGCGGGCCATCCACTCCTCCAGCATCGCCGGATCGTCGCCCTGCGGGTCCGCGAGCCGCAGCGCGAAGGACGCGTCGAAGACCGGCAGCTCGGGCGCGGGGATCCGGCGGATCGCCTCCGGAGCGTCGAGCAGCTCACGGGCCAGTCGATAGGGGGTCCCGTGGTGCTCCATCGGGCATGGCTCCCTTCAGGTAGATGGATCTGTTGGTACGCGGAAGCGGGCGAGCCTCAGCGGGCGTTCGCCGCCGGGGATCCGATGATGATGCTGCCGACATTGCATTCCTCGAGCTCGTCGACGCCGGTCGCGCCGACGAACGCCGCGGTGTCACTGAAGCCCTGGGCGCAGGTGCCCAATCCCATGGCGGTGGCGGCGAGATACACGGTCTGCATGAGCACGCCCACATGCTTGAGGATGCTCGCGTAGGCCACCTGCTCATAGGTCCACATGACGCGACCGGAGCGGGCGGCGACCACCAGGACCACCTGCGGCAGACCGCCGTCGGCCAGGGTGGCGGAGGTGGAGCTGATCAGTTTCTGCACCGCCGGGGAATCGATCGGCGCGACCGGGCGCAGCACGTGATCGAACGAATCGTAGTGGTACATACCGGATTCCAGGCCGGACACATGCCGGATGATCGGGTAGATCTCCAGTTCGTAGACGCTGCCGCCCGATGGGTAGGGCCGGGACACGAGCTCCTCGCCGGGGCCCGCCGAACGCACGCCACGGGTGCGCGCGGCGCGGTAGAGCAGCTCGCCGAGCTGATCGGCGGTGATCGGCGCGGCCTCGTCGAACGCGCGGCAGGAGTAGCGGTCCTCGAGCACATCGGTGAGGCTCGGATCGGTGATGCGCAGCGAATCCAGGTCCGGCGCGGTGAGCGCGACGGCTTCGCCCGGATACGCGGGCTTGCGCGCGATCGGTTGCGGGAAGGACGGTTTCGCCCACTTGGTCGGGCCGAAGTGCTCCCAGGTCAGGGTGCGGGGGCCGAGCGTACTGCGCCGGTGGAACCACAGGTCCGGGGCGCTCCAGCTGCGGGTGGTGAAGCGCTCGTCCTCGGAATCGGTTGCGGCGACGGTGAATCCGCCCCAGCGCAGATCCTGGGCGAGCCGGGCGACGAGCTCGGGGTCCAAGCCGCTATCCGCGGGGGACTGTCCGCCCAGCAGCGCCAGCACCCGCGCGTCGTGGACCCGCAGATCACACCAGGACAGCGGATGCTCGAGCACGAATCCGTCGCTGTCCCGGTGCAGCAGAGCGAATTTCGAGAGTGTGTCGGGGCGCGGATCGCCGTCGGCGGAGCGGGCCGGGGGAGTGGTGAACGGCCGGATCGTGTACAGCTCCCGGTCGCCGTCGCGCACGGTGGTCGCCAGCCAGCCCTCGGCGGTCAGCTCGTCGAGCAGGGCCCCGACGTCGGGATCGGCCGCCTGCTCGGCCTCCAGCGGACCGGCCTTGAGAATTCGCATGGCCTGCAACCGATTCGGCGACAGCGCGGGCAGATCCTTGCGTTTGGGCGGATCCAGCAGCAGCGCGCCGTCGGCGGTCAGCAGACAGGTGACACCCTCGCGCAGGGCATACCGGTCGCGGGTGGACGTGGTGTTCACGGACATCTCGGCTTCCCTGTGGTCACTTCGCGGCATTGACGAGCGCGGGCGAAATCTTGTCGAGGATGTAGGGGATCGTCAGCACGGTCGGCTGATTGACGACGGTGATCTCCTGAACCGTGAGGAACACCACGGCATCCTTCTGCACCGCCGGGAGATTCGCGTAGCCGGGCAGCGCGCGGTACTTCTCGTCGAAGTTGCCCGAGTAGCCGGCCAGCAGCAGATCGGACTGCAACTCCTCGAGCCGCTCGGTCGACAGCGACGCACGGCCCTGATTGGCCGGGAGCGCGAGAATATTCGCCGGAATGGTCAGGCCCAGCTGGGTGAACACCTTGCCGGAACCGTCCCTCGGATCGGCCAGCACCATCAGCTGCGAGGCGCTGCCCAGCCAGGTGCTGGCGTAGGTCTTGCCGCGCAGGCCGGGGTTGGCGGCCGCGAGCCCGTCGATCTTGGCATTGAGGCCGTTCACCACCTGGGTGGCCTTGTCCTGCTCGTGCACGATTTTGCCGAGGGTGGTGACCAGATCCTGCCAGGGGCTGGTGATCTCCGCGCCCAGGCCCGCCACGGTCGGCACCACCTTGGACAGGTCGCCGTAGCGCTTCTCGTCGGCGATGAAGTTGTCGACCAGGACCAGGTCGGGTTCGAGCGCGATGACCTGTTCGACGATATTGCCGGTGCTGGAGATGGACTTCGAGCCGCCGAGGCGGTCGGGCTGCCAGGGGGCGCGGCCGTCGCCGATGATGGCGACGTTGTCGAGGTAGCCGACCGGCGTGATATCCAGCGCCAGCACCGTGTCCAGCCACTGATTACCCAGGGCGACAATGCGTTTCGGGGCGCCGGTGATCTGGGTTTCGCCGCGGGCGTGCTGGACGGTGACCGTCGCGCCCGCACCGCCGCTCTCGTCCTCGGCCGATCCGCACGCGCTGACGCCGACGGTCAGTGTCGCGATGACGGCGAGGATGCCGAGCCGGATCCACCGTCTCGAAGTCTGCGTGGACCCCATGTCTTCCAATCCTTTCGGCGCGCGCCGCGAGCGCGGCAGGCCGCAATGGCCATTCGAGAAGGTTAGCCTACCCAATCTCGCCGGTGGATTTCGGTGCGCGTCCGGAGTCCGCGCTGGTAGGCGGGCTGGATTCGCTTGCGACGCAAGCGCTCATTTGGCACGTGCTATAACCTTAGTCAGTAATTAGGTTAGCCTTCCCTAGGGGAGGACGAACAGGAGAACCCGATGTCGAGCCCCCTCGGATGGATGCGCAAGTTCCACAGACCACCCACCCCGGGCGCGGCCCCCTTGGTCATCTGCCCCCACGCGGGCGGCGGAGCCTCCACCTATCGGCCCTTCTCCCAGGCCCTGAGCACCACCTTCGACGTCGCGGTCTTCCAGTACCCCGGCCGTCAGGACCGGGCCCGCGAAACCCCCAAGGAGACGCTGGCCGAGGTCGCCGCGGGCGCCTTCGAGGAATTCGCGCGCTCGCCGCTGAACAACGGCGTCCCGCTCACCATCTTCGGCCACAGCATGGGGTCCATCGTGGCCTTCGAATTCACCCGGCTGATCGAGAAGGCCGGAATCCCGGTGCGCCTGCTGGCCGTCTCCGGCGCCGTCGCACCCTGGCGCTGCGCCGAGATGCCGCCGCATCCCACCGAGGACGAACCGCTGCTCGACCATATGGCCGGACTCGAGGGCACCGGCGCGAACATCCTCGGCAACCGTGACCTGATGCGCATGGCACTGCCCGCGCTCAAGGCCGACTACGCCGCCTTCGACCGCTACACCTGCCCGAAAGACGTTGTGCTGCAGGCCCCGATGCACGCCCTCGGCGGCAGCGACGACGAATACGTCACCATGGGCGACCTGTACGCCTGGCAGGACCACACCACCGCGCCGCTGCAGGTGACCATGTTCGACGGCGGCCACTTCTACCTGAACCAGCAGGTCGCGGGCATCACCGAACTGCTGAACGCCGAACCCGCGGTGGCCCTGCGATGACCGAGGATCCGATCGTCATCGCCGGGATGGCGGTCGAAGCGCCCGGCGGCGTGACGACCCTGTCCCGGTACTGGCAGGCCCTGGCCGACGCCGAGGACCTGATCGGCCCCTTCCCGCGTGATCGCGGCTGGCCGATCGCCCAGGTGCTGCGGCTGTCCCAGGACAACGACGGCTGGAGCACCGTGCGCGACGCCGGTGGCTTCCTCACCGGCGCAGCCGATTTCGACGCCACCTTCTTCGGGATCTCACCGCGCGAGGCCGTGGCCATGGATCCGCAGCAGCGCGTCGGCATGCGAACCGCGTGGCGGGCGCTCGAGAACACCGGCATCAACCCCGGCGAGCTCGCGGGCGACGAGGTCGGCGTGTACATGGGCGCGTCGTGGACCGATTACGGCCCGTCGCCGTCGACCGTGAACGAGCACAACGGATATCGCGCGACCGGCATGGCACTGGGCGCGGTGGCGGGGCGCATCTCCCATGCCCTCGACGTGGCCGGGCCGTCGTTCACCATCGACACCGCGTGCGCGTCGTCGCTGTCGGCACTGCACCTCGCCGCCGCGGGCATCCGCAACGGCGACTGCGAGTGGGCGATCGCGGGCGCGGTCTGCGTCATGGGATCGCCGGGCGGCTTCTTCGAATTCTCCAAGGCGAACGCGCTGTCGACCGACGGCCAGTGCAAGCCGTACTCCGCCGACGCGAGCGGCACCCTCTGGGGCGAGGGTGCGGGAGTCGTGGTGGTGGAACGCGAATCACGAGCGCTCGAACTGGGCCACCGCATCTACGCCCGCGTACTGGCGACCAGCGTCAACCACAACGGTGGCCGTGCGCCGATCGCGGTACCCAGTGCGGAGGCGCAGGAACGGCTGGTCCGCAAGACCGTCGCGCGCGCCGGCATCGACGCGGCGCTGGTCGACATGATCGAGGGGCACGGCACCGGCACCGCCGTCGGCGATCCACTCGAACTCCAAGCCCTGCAACGGGTTTACGGCGCCGCGCCGGACGCCGCGCCGCTGCTCGGCTCGGTGAAGTCCAACCTGGGTCACGCCCAGGCCGCCGCCGGCATGCTGGGTCTGATCAAGGTGCTGCTGTCCGGCATGCACGGGCAGATCCCGCCGACCCGCTTCGCCGACAACCCCACCACCGCCGTCGACTGGGACTCCTCGGGTCTGCGACTGGCCGCGAAACTCGAACGCTGGGACGCACGAGCAGGCGTGCGCTACGGAGCGGTGTCGTCGTTCGGTGTCGCGGGCACCAACGCGCATGCCATCGTCGCCATGCCCGAGCAGGAGAACCATGTCTAGCTATCTGCTTCCCGACGGCACGATTCCGGTCCTGCTCTCGTCGGATCACCCCGACCTGCTGCGCCGCGAAGCGACCGCGCTGCTCGGCTATCTGCGCGAACATCCCGGCGTGCAGCCCGGTGCGGTCGCGGACATGCTGTTCCGCACCCGCACGCCACGCCGCCACCGCGCGCTGGCCATGGTCGGTGACCGCGCCGAACTGCTCGCCGCGCTGGAGTCGGTCGCCGCGGGCGACCCGCATCCGAGCGTCATCGCCTCCGACGGTGCGGCCAAGCCCCGGCGCATCGGCTACGTCTTCCCCGGTCAGGGCAGTCAGCGTCCCGGTATGGGCCGCATGCTGTACCAGCACTCCGAAGCCTTCCGCACCGCCGTCGACGAATGCCAGGCGGTGTTCGACGAACTCTTCGGCATCTCACCCCGCGCCTACATCTTGGCCGAGGAAGAGGTCGACGACGATGTGAAGATCGTGCAGCCGGCGCTGTTCATGCAGATGATCGGCCTGGCCGCGATGTGGCGTGCCGCGGGCGTGGATCCCGCCGCGACGGTCGGCCACAGCCAGGGCGAGATCAGCGCCGCGGTCGTGTCGGGACTGATGAGCCTGGCCGACGGCGTGCGCGTGGTCACCCTGCGCGCCAACCTCGTCGACAGCCTCGGTCTCGAGGGGTACTCGATGGCCGTGGTCGGCGTCGACCGCGACGAATGCGAGGCGCTGCTGGCGCGCTACTCCGGCTGGGCCGAGCTGTCGGTGGTGAACTCCGCCCACGTGCTCGCCATCTCCGGTGACCGGTCGGCCATCCTGCACGTCGTCGAAACCCTCACCGCGCGCGGCACTTTCGCCAAGGAGATCCGGGTCGCCTACCCGGCGCACACCTCCTTCGTCAGCAAGTTCCGCGACGAGTTCTGCACCAGCCTGACCGGCAAGCTCGACAGCCCGGACTTCGCGGCCACCTCCGTGACCTGCTTCGGCGCGACGCTGGGCGCACCGATCACGCCGGACCTGCCGGTGGGCGACTACTGGTACTGGAACCTGCGCAACCGGGTGCGGTTCGATCAGGCCGTGGCCGAGGCGACCGCCGAGGTGGACACCTTCGTCGAGATCGCCGACCATCCGGCTCTGCTGCTGGCCATGCAGGAGACGCTGTCCACCGTGCCGGACGGCCTCACCCGGGGATTCCAGACGCTGGGCACCTCCCGCCGCACGGCGACCGATCTGCGCGAATTCACCCGCAGCCTCGCCACGGTGGCCGTCAACGACGCGAACTACACCTGGGGCGCGCTGCGCGCCGGGCCGATCGTGAAACGGCCCCCGCTGCTCGATTTCCCCAATACCCAATGGAATTCGAAGCCCATGTGGGCTCCGTTCGAGTACGTCACCGACCCGGCCGCCGAGGCCGAGTTCACCGCCACGCCCCTCCGGGCGCGTGAGGAGTGGGTGCGGCTCGAACGCCGTCGCCAGGTGCCGCCGCGCACCCTGAAACTGATCGATTCGTCCGGCGAGAACGCCGAACTGATCGCGGCCATCGGCGACGGAGCCGGGCGATTCGGGGCGAAGATCGTATCCGACGGCGACGCGACGGCTTTCGACACCGCCGTCGTATTCCTGCCCGCCGATGGCGATCTCGCGGCCTCGTTCGCCGAATTCGCGACCACCGCCTGGCTGCCCGCACTCGACGGGGTGCAGAACGTCTGGCTGGTGACCGCAGGCGGCGAAGCGGTCGTCCCCGGCGATGAGCCCGATCTGTTCCACGCCGCGGCCCAGGCCGGATTCCGTTGCCTGGCACTCGAACACCTCGGTGTCTCGTTCCGGCACGTGGACCTGCTCGCGGCCGCCGCGCTTCCCGACGCCGCGAAAGCGGTACTGAGCGCGGTCCACACCGCCGACGAACCCGAGATCGCCTTCCGCGGTGACGGCGTCTACGCCAAACGCCTCACCGCCGACCCCGTCGAGACCTCGACCGAGCCGGTCACGGCCCGGGAGATCGTGATCATCGGCGGCACCGGCAAGATCGGCCTCGACTGCTGCGAGCACTTCGCCCGTACCGGGGCCGCCCGCATCACCCTGGTGAGCCGTTCGGGCGGCAATGACGAAGCCGCCGAACGGATTCGGCGCATCGCCCGCGACACCTCGGCCGAGATCGTCGTGCGCACAGCCGATATCACCGATACCGGTTCGCTCGAGGCCCTCGCGACCGCGCACGGCGCGCACCCGATCGACCTGCTGATCCACGCGGCCGTCGACTACACCGCCGCCGCGGCCACCCCCACCCCGGAGGCGGTCGCCGCCGCGGTGGCGGCCAAGGTGGGCGCGCTCGACGACCTCCTCGGCATTCTCCCGCTGGCCTCCGACGCCCGAATCCTGCTGTGCTCCTCGCTGTCCGCCACCATCGGCGGCCGGGGCCACCTCCTCTACGCGGCCGTCAACCGCATGCTCGACGTGGCCGCGACCCGGCGGCGGGCGGCGGGCGTCGCCTGCTCCTCGGTGCAGTGGGGTCTGTGGCGCGAGGTCGGCGCCGACCACGCCGACGCGCTCGCGGCGATCAGCGCCACGGGGCTGTTCCCCATGAACGCCACCGCCGCGATCGAAGCCGGCTTCCACGCGCCGGCGGGCAATCACCTTGTGGTGGCAGCGGATTGGTCCCGCATCGCCGAACTGTTCGGCGTCTACGGATTCGCTCCGCTGTTCACCGAGCTCGAGGAAATCCCGGCACCGGTCATGGCGACCCCGCGCGCCGCAGGCGGCTCGTCGGCCACCGCTGCGGCCGCGACCGTCGACACCCCGGCCGCACCGGCCGAGGCGTCGACCCCGGCGGAACCGGCACAGTCCGACAACGGAACCACCGCCGAGCGAGTGCGATTCGCCCTGCGCACGGTCATGGGCCTCGGCGCGGGCGAGGCAATCGACGGATCGACCCCCCTGGTGGCCCTGGGCTTGGACTCCCTGCAAGCCCTCGACCTCCGCAAGCGAATCGCCGTCGACCTGAAGCGCGACCTGCCGGTCACCGCCATCCTCGGCGGTGCCTCCTTCGACGAGGTCGTGGCCCTGCTCGGCACATGATCCGGTACCACCGAGCATGATTCGCGGGTCGAGGCAGATCACCATCGCCTCGACCCGCTGTCGTCATCCCCGGCGCTATAACCAGTCGTTCCTGCGGAGTCGCCAGTACAGCACGCCGCACAGCGTGATGATCAGGATCAGCGCATAGGGGTAGCCCAGATTCCAGGACAGTTCGGGCATGTGCTCGAAATTCATGCCGTAGATGCCGGCGATCATGGTGGGTATCGCCGCGATCGCCACCCAGGCCGAGATCTTTCGCATATCGGTGTTCTGCTGCAACCCGACTCGGGTGAGGTTCGCGCTGAGGATGCTGTCGAGCAGGGCTCGCAAGCCCCGCACCCGGACGGTCATACCGCGCACGTGCCGATCCATCTCGCTCAGGCCCGCCGTCCCCAGCCAGCGGCCGTAGGCGTCCTCGCTCATCCACGCCGGAATTCTGCGCCGCGCCAACCGTTCCAGCGGTTCATCGCCGAGCGGTGCGACGACCTGCTCCAATTCCGCTATGGCGCGGCGCAATTGATAGATCCGCTCGACCGGATTGCCGCGCGCCCTGGAAAAGACCTCGCGCTCGACACGCTTGATATCGCGGTCCAGATTCTCCAGTACGTCGAGATAGCTGTCGATCACCGCATCGGTGGCCGCATGAAACGCCGCCAGCGACCCACCGTGCGGCCCGGCCTCGGCCACGCTGTCCGAGAGGGCCTGCCGGACAGGGGCGTCCGCGGCGCAGATGGTCACCAGGAATTTCGGCCCGACCGCCAGCACGACATCGGTCAGCTCGACACTCTCGCCGCCCAGAACGTAACGCCCCGCCCGCAATGCCAGCACCACCGCCTCACCCGACACCGTCAGGATCGGCCAATACGGTTCGGCCAGAACATCTTCGAATGCCGTCGCCACCAGACCGACGGCCCCTTCGATCCGCGCCACCTCGATCTCACTCGGTTCACCCGCGGCAATCCAGGTGAACTCCTCGAATACCCGCTCTCCATCGGTCACAGCGGGCGAGGCTACCAACCGGCGACGCGCTGGGTGAATCGGTCGGCGACGCCGTCCTCCTCGACTCGTGTAGTGGTTTCGCTCGGTCCGAGTGCTCAGCGGGCCAACCACCCGGCGAAGCGTTTGGTCAGAAACGGCATGATTCCCCACACCATGGCCGCCACCGCGACCGGCAGAATGCACGCCAGTCGCAGCGGCGTGGGGAGTCCCTCCAGCAGCGGTTCGCTGACAGTGATCAGCACAGTCAGCATCGGGTACAACCCGATCAGCGTCAGCAGCCAGAACTTCCACTTCGGCGGGTGCGATGCGCCCCCACCGATCGTCGCTTCCTCTCGGTCGTCCCGAGTTCCCTCACTCACCGACATGGTGTTCCTTCCTCTGCTTTCATTTCATGACGTAGACGATGCGGCGTGCGCAAGTGTGACATCGCACGGTCCGGACAGCCGGAAACGTGGATCGCGATCGCGGCAAGGCGACCGACTGTGCTTCGGAAATTCGCGTGCTCCCTTGTCCGCGTGCCTCCTAAGATCCGATCTTGTGTTTACCCGTCCTGCGTTCATCGGTGACGAGGCGATCGCGCACGCGGTCGCTACGCATTGGTTGCGGGAGGTCAGCGATATCCGCTACCTGCCATGGGGTTTCGGTGCACATCATTGGAGAGTGGTCAGTGCGGGCACCACGGTGTTCGTCACGTTGGACCAGCTGGGGCCGCGGCATACCGCCACGTCTCTGGAAGCCGCCTACGCCGGCGCGGCGGCGCTGGCCGCGGCGGGGTTGGACGTGGTGTGCGCACCGCTGCCCGCGCGGTCGGGACAGTTCACGGTCGATGTCGGGGTCGGTGCGGTGAGCGTGACGCCGTGGCTGTGGGGGAGCACCCCCACCGAGGCGCAGGCCCGTGCGCCACAGCATGTTCGCGACGTCGTGCTGGCGCTGGATGCTCTACATCGTGCCGTCCCGCCCGAGGGCCTGCGATTCTGGACCCCGCAGGTCGGCCCAGGCTTCGCCGACGAGTTGCGAGCCCGCACCGCCGAGCCTTGGACGAGCGGCCCGCTGGCGGAGCGTGCCCGGCTCGCCATGGCCGGACGCATCGACGCGATCCAGCACTGGACCGACCGCTACCTGGAGCTGGCCGATGCGGCATACTCCCGACGGGACACGTGGGTACCGACCCACGGCGAGCCGCACAACGACAACCAGGTCGTGACCGCTGCCGGTGTGCGGCTGGTCGATTGGGAATCCCTGGCTCTCGCACCACGCGAACGCGATTACGCCGACCTGCTGAACGTGGCGCACGACCAGTTGCACCCCGACCCACAGATGGTGGAGCTGTTCGCACTCGACTGGCGGATCTCCGAAATAGCCGAATACGCACGCTGGTTCGCCGCTCCGCACCGCGGCACCGAAGACGACCACACCGCTCTGGGCGGATTGCTCGAAGAATTGGCCGACTGAATTCCCGGCCGGGCGACGGCTACCGTTGATCATCATGGGCCACAACGACATCGAGGTCACCGCGGATGCCGTCGAGCTGATCCGCGACCGCCCGTACCCGCGGCTACGCCGCCCTGCAGCGCCTCACCGCCACCACGGGGTGAGGGCGGTGTCGCGTTCGGCGTTCGACAGTGCCGGGCTGGTGCCAAGATCGCGGCATGCGCAATGGAATCTGCTCGAAATGCTCGGCTACCACGATTTTCGCGTCCCAGAACGGGCTGCGGCTGGGCGACTATACGCACGCCGTCGTGATGCCGCACACCGGTCCCGGGTTTCGCGGGATCCTGCGGGGGCACAACACTGCCGGTCTGTGGCAGTTCGTCTGTACCACCTGCGGATATCTGGAGATGTACGTGCTCGATGGGGAGGCGCTGGGTGTGATCGCGCAGCAGTGGATGCCGGTACCGAGGTCCTGAGGGCGGCGCGCGCCCTGGGTGTCAGAGGGCGTCCACCGGCCCTCGCCGGGCACGGCTGATCAGTGCGGCCAGCAGGACGATGCCAGTGATGACGAGGACGTGGGCGGTGAACAGGACGAGCATGGGGAGGGCGAAGCCCTCGTTGGTGAGGGTGCCGTGTTCTCCTACGCAGTAGAGGGTGTAGTTGGTGGAGGTGCCCTCGGAGTCGTGCCAGGTGTCGGAGACGACCATGGGTTCGACGGTGCCGGGTGGGCAGAACAGGGGTGCGGTGAGTTTCGCTTCACCGGGCCAGACGGCCACGGGGACGATGGTGGAGAAGGCGCCGGCGACGAGGCCGGTCGACAGGGCCGCGGTGAGTGGACGGGGCATCGGCTACACCTGCTGTGCTCGAAGGAAAGCGCCGGTGCGGTCGAATTCGGCGACCACCTCCGAGCGAGGTGACACGATATTGGCGACGATGCGGATCTCGCGCTCGAAACGGCTCACCACGAGGACGGTGACCTGGCCGTCGGGTATCTCGCTGCGGGCCAGGGCGGTGTCGACGATGTCCTCGATGCGGGACAGCCCGGGGACCTCGCTGACGGCGAAGTTCTCGCCGTCGAGGTCGTCGAGGGCGGAAACCCGCACCGGGCGTGGCGAACCGAGGTCGCCGAGGGTGAAGGAATAGTCGTCGAGCTGCCGGGACCGGTCGGGCGGGCGGACGCGCAGCCGCACGGTGGGTTCCCGGGCGGTGAGGGGATCGCCGCCGGACAGGAATCGGGTCACCTGATCGGGCTGGTTGTTCAGCACGAGGCGGAACTGGGTGGAATTCGGTGCGGTCAGCAGGATGAGGTTCGCCTCCAGATCGGTGGCGCCGATCCGATCGCTCAACGCGGTGATGGCCGCCCGGGGTAGCTCGCTCACCAAACCGCCGCCGCGAGTGCGTATCTCGTGCTCGAAGTCCGCGCGGTCCACCGCGCCGACGCATCCGCTGGTGGCGCCCAGCACAACCAGACATGCCAGGACCCGTAACCCTCTGCCGCGACGCATGATCGGAATGCTAAGGCCTGCGGCGCAAACTGACTTGTCGGCCTGCGGCGCGGCTGGTAGATCAACGGGCATGGAGCGTTTTCTGGTTACGGGCAGCGCGGGGCATCTCGGTGAGGCACTCGTCCGGGTGCTGCGGGAACGCGGGCAGGATGTGGTCGGGCTGGATGTGCTCGACTCGCCGCATACGACGATCACCGGATCCATCACCGACCGGGAGGTCGTGCGGCGCGCACTCGACGGCGTCACCCGGGTCCTGCACACCGCCACCCTGCACAAGCCGCACGTCGGCTCGCACCGGCGGCAGGACTTCGTCGACACCAATGTGACCGGCACGCTGACCCTGCTCGAAGCCGCCGCCGACACCGGTGTCGAGAGCCTGGTGTTCACCAGCAGCACAAGCGCTTTCGGGCGGGCGCTCACCCCCGCGCCCGGCCAACCCGCCGCGTGGATCACCGAGAAGGTGCCTCCGGTGGTCCGTAATATCTACGGCGCCACCAAGATCGCGGCCGAGGACCTGTGCGAGCTCGCCGCACGTGATCAGGGCCTGCCCGTGATCGTGCTGCGCACCTCGCGATTCTTTCCCGAGCAGGACGACCGCGACGAGGTACGCGCCCACTACGCCGACGACAACCTCAAGGTCAACGAATTCCTGTACCGGCGGGTGGATCTCGCCGATGTGGTCGACGCCCATCTGCTGGCCGCCGAACGTGCCCCGGACCTCGGGTTCGGCCGCTACATCATCAGCGCCACCACCCCGTTCCTCCCGGGTGATCTCGCGGAACTCGCGGTCGACGCGCCCGCGGTCCTGGCGCGCCTGTACCCCGACATCGCCGCGGACTACCGGCGGTGGGACTGGCGTATGTTCCCCACCCTCGATCGCGTCTACGTCAACGACCGCGCCCGCCGCGACCTGGGCTGGACCCCGCGCTACGACTTCGGATCGATGATCGATCGGGTCCGCGCGGGCCGCGAACCCCGCAGCGAGCTCGCCGTCGACGTCGGCGCGAAGGGCTACCACGCGGGCCCGACCGGGGTGTACACCCTCTGACCCGCACCGGCGGAATCGCCTGCGTGCCAACACAACCGCCATGCGATGTTCGGCGAATGTTCGCCGAGCCGAGCACCGGCGATTCCCCGGTGTGGGATCCTCGACATGCCGCTCGTCATGAGGAGGAACGATGACCGCAGGTGGTTACGGACAGAGCCCAGCGCAGCGAGTGGGCGTCACGCCCGCGGGAATCGGAGTCCGGGCCATCGCCCGGTTCATCGACTGGATCATCGCGGGCCTCATCGGCGCGGTCCTGTTCTGGCTGCTCGACCGCGTCGCCGATATCCCGAGCTGGATCTCCATCCTGCCCGGCGCGGCGTTCGGGTTCCTGTACTTCGTGGTATTCGAGGTCGCGACCGGCGCCACGCCGGGCAAGAAGATCCTCGGCCTGCGGGTCAACGGGGCCGGGGGAGCGCCCACACCGAATGTGAAGGAATCGGCGCTGCGCAACGCCTACATGCTGTTCAACCTGATCCCGTGGGTGGGCGGCATCCTCTGGTTCTTCGCCGCCATCGGCATCGGGCTCACCGTCAGCATGAGCTCCACCAGGCAGGGCTGGCACGACAATGTCGCGGGCGGCACCCAGGTCGTCAAGGACTGACGCGGGTCAGTCGATCGTCGCGTCCCACCAGGCGACCATGCCGGAATTGGTGCCGGTGCCGCGATAGGCGTTGAAGCGTTCGCTGACGCGCGCGGCCCGGTCGGAGGTGCCCAGCGGCAGGTGCAGGTCGATATCCAGCCACGGCTCCACCGTGAGCACCGCGGCCTCGTCGCGCGAAAAGCGTTTGGACGCCGTGATTTCCACGACGTCCGCACCGTGCACGTAGAGCCCGCTGGAGCGGGCGGTCGCGCCCAGCGGATAGGGCTGGTGGGTGCGCCCGCCGGGCGATGTGCTGGACGCGGCATCGTCCTCGCACGAGATACGGAACCTGCGCGGCGTGAAGTCGAGACCGGACGGGGTGGCGACGGTCATCGACCAGCGGTGGCGGGGGAGCAGCAGCTGTCTGCCGGGTTCGCTGTCGATGTAGACGTGCATGGCGAACCGCAGCGTGAACTCGACATCGGGGAGCTCGTCCGGCCCGCGCGGGTGCACGCGACGCTGCAGGTTCGCGCCGCCGTCGAGCAGTTCGAGTTCCGGAACCGAGGTCGCCGACTTCAGCAGCGACAACAGCTCGTTGCGGGTGGCCGTGCGCGTGGAAGTGCCGGAGCGCCAGGGCACTTCGCTGGTCGCGGTGCCGCCCGGCGTCTTCACCAGGTACGGCGCCCGATCGGTCTCGAACTGCAGGCACACCACCCGACCGTGATCGGTGGGCACATTCAGCACGCTCAGATCCGGGCACACGTCATGGGCGAACCGGGATCGCACCTGGGCCCACCAGGTGGCCGGATCGGTGGAATCGAGCGGCACCACCAGATGCCGGTCCTCGGACAAGCCGATCAACCACAGAATCGGCTGCCCGCCCGCCGCATTCGCCATGGCCGCCAACTGCCGGGCCTTCTCCGGTTTCGGCCACTGCGATTTGGCCTCCACGTAGTCGTCCTCCACCTTGCCGCCCGCGATGACGTGGTTGACGATGTCGTTGACCCGGATCTCGGTGCGAACCTTGTTCACCATTCGAAGGTACGCGGCCGATTCCCCGGCTGCCTGCGGTTTTCCACCCCGCGCCCGGCTAGCCGCCGGTTTGCCCGCACACCGGGCGGGTATGGCCTCAGGACACGGTTGACCAGGAGGTGTGCCATGCCCAAGGAATGGACCGACAAGCAGGAACGACAGTACGAGCACATCCGCGATTCGGCCGAGGATCGCGGGACGAGTGCGAAGCGCGCCAAGGAGATCGCGGCGCGCACGGTGAACAAGAACCGCGCGCAGGCCGGACAGACCAAGACGGCCAGCCGGAGTTCGATGCAGGACAAGTCACCGCAGCAGCGTGGCGGGCAGCGGTCGGGGAAGAAGGGGCCGAAGGGGCCCACCCGCGATCAGCTGTACAACGAGGCGCGGCAGCGCAATATCGAGGGCCGCTCGAAGATGAGCAAGGCGCAGCTGGCCAAGGCGCTCGGGAAGGGCTGAGCCCACCGCGCATTCCGCTCTGCCTGAACCGAGACCGGTTGGGGTCCAGGGGTATTCGATGGTGGTGTGAGCGCGGTCACGGCAGTATGGATTCATGAGTCTGTTGGGGATCGGGGCCGGGGAAGCGCGGCGGCTCGGGCATTCGTGGATCGGCGTGGAGCACACCCTGCTGGGGATCCTGCGCGGCGATCCGGAGGACACCGCGCGAAAAGCATTGGAGCGCGCGGGAGTCGACGTCGCGCTGGTGGAGTCCGAGCTGACCGCGATGGGGGACGCGGAGGACGGCGTGGACACCGTCAGCCCCAATCCGCGCTGGTACGAAATCCTCGGTCGCGCCGAGGGAATCGCGCTCGCACTGGGCGCGGGTGACCCCACCACGGTGCATTTCATCCTTGCGACACTGTGGGATTCACGCCGCTGGGTGCTGACCGAGACCCCGGGCGTGACGCGCTCGGAGATCGTCACCGCCCTGCGGGATCTGGGTGTCGAACTGCCGCGCGCGGCGCTGCCGCATCTGGAGCGCCGCGTCGAGATGCGCACCTATGTCGAATTCCCGGTGGAGGCCCTGGAACCGGTGCTGGGGATCCTGGCGGAGCGGCACCCGCCCGGTAAAGGCCCCACCTGGGGTTTCAACTACAAGGACGACGACACCGCATGCGTGCGCGCCGAGGCGGGTATCGACGTCCAGGCCATTGTCGACGAGGCGACGGCGCGCCTGGACGTGGAATAAGCGCCTGCCCGACCGGGCTCGATCAGTGTCCGCGCGCCGGTTCGCCGGTGTGCCCGGCCAGGAGCTCGGAGAACGGTGTGGGCGCGCTGAGCGTGCTGCCCGATGTGCGCCTGCGCGGCGTGTGCTCGCCCAGGAACCCGCCCACACCGGTCGCCTCCGCCACCACCAGCGCCGCGAATTCGCTGGCCGCCCGGTGGATCCGCTCGGTCAGCCCGGCCGATCCGAAATCCTCGGTGGCGGCGAACACGCCGGTCGGCACGACCACGGCCCGCAGGTAGCTGAACAGCGGCCGCATGGCGTGGTCGAGCACCAGGGCATGCCGGGGCGTCCCCGCGGTGGCGGCGATGAGCACCGGCATCCCGTTGAGCGCGTCGGTATCCAGCAGGTCGATGAACATTTTGAACAGTCCGCTGTAGCTGGCGGTGAACACCGGCGTCACCGCGATGACGCCGTCCGCGGCCGACACCCGATCGCGGACCGCCGCCAGTTCCGGCGTCGCCAACCCGCCGGTGGCGATGGTGGCCGCGAGATCCTTTGCCAGATCCCGCAATTCGATGACCTCGAACTCCGCGGCCTCACCCCGCCCGCCGACCGCGGTGGAGACCGCGGCGGCGAGCTGATCGGCGAGCAGGCGGGTGGACGACGGCTGGGACAATCCCGCCGTCAGCACCACGATGCGACGGGTCATGACGGTCAGGCCTCCGTCTCGTTCTCGATGCGCGCGCGGGCCGGCTCCACCAGGTGATGCGGTGCGTCGGGCCCGGCGGCCACCAGCGACGCGTGGGTGGGCGGATCACTCGGCACCCCGGCGGGGCGGCGCAGCTCGAATTCCTTGCGCAGCACCGGAACCACCTCGCGGCCCAGGATCTCGATCTGCTCCAGCACGACCTCGAGGGGAAGTCCGGCGTGATCCATCAGGAACAGCTGGCGCTGATAGTCCCCGGCGAAATCGGCGAATCCGAGCGTGCGCTCGATGACCATCTCCGGTGTGCCCACGGTCAGCGGCGTCAGCTCGGTGAACTCCTCGAGCGACGGGCCGTGCCCATACACCGGCGCGTTGTCGAAGTACGGCCGGAAGAACTTCTTGGCCGCCGCCTCGGTCTCGGCCATGAACACCTGCCCGCCCAGTCCCACGATGGCCTGGTCGGCGGAGCCGTGCCCGTAGTGTTCGAAGCGCTGCCGGTACAGCGCGATCATCTGCTGGGTGTGCTCCTTGTTCCAGAAGATGTTGTTGTGGAAGAACCCGTCCCCGTAATAGGCGGCCTGCTCCGCGATTTCCGGCGAGCGGATGGAGCCGTGCCAGACGAACGGCGGCGTGCCGTCCAGCGGTGCGGGCGTAGCGGTGAATCCCTGCAGGGGAGTGCGGAATTTGCCCTGCCAGTCCACGCGCTGTTCGCGCCACAGCCGTCGCAGCAGGTGGTAGTTCTCCACCGCCAGCGGCATGCCGTCACGAATGTCCTTGCCGAACCACGGGTACACCGGCCCGGTGTTGCCGCGCCCCATCATGAGGTCGACCCGGCCGCCGGCCAGATGCTGCAGCATGGCGAAGTCCTCGGCGATCTTCACCGGGTCGTTGGTGGTGATGAGCGTGGTCGCGGTGGACAGCACCAGATTCTGCGTCCTGGCGGCCACATAGCCGAGCATGGTGGTCGGCGAGGAGGGGACGAACGGCGGATTGTGGTGCTCTCCGGTGGCGAAGACGTCGAGGCCGACCTCTTCGGCTTTCAACGCGATCGCGACCATGGCCTGGATCCGCTCGGCCTCGCTGGGCGTGCGCCCGGTGGTCGGGTCGGTGGTCACATCGCCGACGGAAAAGATTCCGAATTGCACGGCACTCTCCTCTGATCCCACTTTGGTGGATATGTCAACCACCTTAACAGGCAGACGTCCGGTCCTATTCCTGACACGGCAATCCTGACCGGGTGCGGCAAATGCGGCGGATACCTGGAATAGTTGGGTCGGAACGCACAGAGACCGAGGCGAAAGCGGGGATTTTGGTGACTTCGACTGACGGTGTGACCGGGGTGAGCACGGCGAAGGATGCGCCTGCTCCGGCGAGCAGCACCCTCGAGCGCGATGTCCAGACCCTGGAAAAGGCGATCTACGAAGTCAAACGGGTGATCGTCGGCCAGGATCGGCTGGTCGAACGGCTTCTGGTCGGTGTGCTCGCGCGAGGCCATGTGCTGCTCGAGGGCGTGCCCGGCATCGCCAAGACCCTCGCCGTGGAAACCTTCGCAAAAGTGGTGGGCGGCAGCTTCTCTCGCGTCCAGTTCACCCCGGACCTGGTGCCCACCGACCTCGTCGGTACCCGCATCTACCGGCAGGGCCGCGAAGAGTTCGACACCGAACTCGGCCCGGTGGTGGCCAACTTCGTGCTCGCCGACGAGATCAACCGCGCGCCCGCCAAGGTGCAGTCCGCATTGCTCGAGGTGATGGCCGAGCGGCACGTGTCCATCGGCGGCAAGACCTACCCGATGCCGAACCCGTTCCTGGTCATGGCAACTCAGAACCCGATCGAGAGCGAAGGCGTCTACCCGCTGCCCGAGGCGCAGCGCGACCGCTTCCTGTTCAAGGTCGTCGTCGACTACCCGTCGGTGGAAGAGGAACGCGAGATCATCTACCGGATGGGCGTGACCCCGCCGGAGGCCAAGCGCATCCTCGACCCCGAAGAACTGGTGCGCCTGCAGAAGGTCGCCGCCAATACCTTCGTGCACCACGCGCTGGTCGACTACGTCGTGCGCGTCATCGCCGCCACCCGTAAGCCCCGCGACTTCGGGCTCGACGATGTGGCCGGGTGGATCTCCTACGGCGCCTCGCCGCGCGCCAGCCTCGGCATCATCGCCGCCGCGCGCGCCGTGGCCCTGATCCGCGGCCGCGACTACGTCGTCCCGCAGGACGTGGTCGAGGTGATCCCGGACGTGCTGCGCCACCGCCTGGTGCTGTCCTACGACGCTCTCGCCGACGAGATCACCCCCGACGAGGTCATCCGCCGCGTACTGCAGACCGTCGGCCTGCCGCAGGTCGCCCCGCAGGCCGTCGCCCCCGGTGGCGCGCCCGCGCCCGCGCCGATGCCTGCTCCCGCCGCGCCCGCCATGGGCCCGCACGGTGTGCCGCAGGGCCAGGGCATCCCGCAGCCGCCCGTGCAACAGGCTCCCAACGGTCAGCTCCCCGGGGTACCCGGCCAGCCGCAGGCCAAGTGAGGGCGGATTCGGATTCGGTTGCGCCCGTGACGAACTCCTCACCCCGCGATGCCACGCACGCCCCACCCTCGTTCCGGTCGGGGGAGCTCAGCGACGCCCGGCTGCAGGCGGCGCTGAAAACCCTCGAGCTCACCGTGCGCCGCCGCCTCGACGGCGTCCTGCACGGTGATCATCTGGGACTCATCCCCGGCCCGGGTTCCGAACCCGGCGACGCCCGGCTGTACCAGCCGGGTGACGATGTGCGCCAAATGGATTGGTCGGTCACCGCCCGCACCACCCACCCGCACGTGCGGCAGATGATCGCCGACCGCGAGCTGGAGACCTGGCTGGTCATCGACCTGTCGGCCAGCCTCGACTTCGGCACCGCGCTGTGCGAGAAACGCGATCTGGCCATTGCCGCCGCGGCCGCGGTCACCCATCTGACCAGCGGCGGCGGCAATCGGATCGGTGCGGTCGTCGCCAATGGCGAACAGCTCATTCGCATTCCGGCCCGCACCGGCCGGGTGCACGCGCAGACCATGCTGCGCAAGATCGCCACCACCCCGCATGCCCGCGACGGCGTGCGCGGTGACCTGCGCGGGGCCATCGAATCCCTGCGCCGGCCGCAGCGCAAACGCGGTCTGGCCGTGGTGATCTCCGATTTCCTCGGCGATATCGACTGGCAGCGGTCGCTGCGCGCCATCTCCGGCCGCCACGATCTGCTGGGTGTGGAGGTGCTCGACCCGCGCGATCTGGAACTGCCCGACGTGGGCGATGTGGTGCTGCACGACCCGGAAACCGGACGCACCCGCGAATTCAGCGTAACCCCCACGCTCCGTGCGGATTTCGCGGCCGCGGCGCAGAAGCATCGGGGTCAGGTCGAACAGGCGCTGCGCAGCTGCGGCGCGCCGGTCATGTCCCTGCGCACCGACCGCGACTGGATAGCCGATGTCGTCCGATTCGTGTCCACCAGGCGCCACACCTTCGGCGCCCCGAATGCCGGACAGGTGCCGCGACAGTGAGCATTTCGAACGTTCCCTTCAGCATTTCGCACTTCACGTCCGTGTTGTGGCTGGGCTTCCTGGCCGTGATCGCGCTGGCCGCACTGGGTTACGTGCTGGCGCAGCGGCGGCGGCGCAAACATCTGCTGCGGTTCTCGAATATGCAGCTGCTGGAGAAGGTCGCGCCGAATCAGCCGCGGCCGTGGCGGCATGTGCCCATCGCGCTGCTGCTGGTCGGCATGGTGTTCCTGACCATCGCCGCCGCCGGGCCGACCGCCGCCAAGAAGGTGCCCCGCAACCGGGCCACCGTCATGCTCGTCATGGACGTGTCGCTGTCCATGGAGGCCACCGACGTCGACCCCAGTCGCCTGATGGTCGCGCAGAAGGCGGCCAAGGAATTCGCGGACGGTCTCAACCCCGGCGTCAACCTCGGTCTGGTCACCTTCGCGGGCACGGCGGCCATCCAGGTGCAGCCGACCACCAACCGCGAAGCGGTGAAGGCGGCCATCGACAACATCAAACTGGCGCAGCGCACCGCGACCGGTGAGGGAATCTTCGCCGGGCTCAATGCCATCGACACGCTCGCCTCGGTGCTCGGCGGCGCGGAAACGCCACCGCCCGCGCGCATCATCCTGATGTCCGACGGTAAGCAGACGGTTCCGGTCTTCGAGGACTTCGACAACCCCCGCCACGAATACGTGGCCGCGCGGCTCGCGAAGGAGAAACAGGTCCCCATCTCGACCATCTCCTTCGGCACCGCCGACGGCACGGTCGAGATCCCGGGCGAGGACGGCAAGGGTTCGCGTCGCGTCCCCGTGGCCGTGGACGACGACGCCATGCGCGAGGTGGCGCGCCTGTCCGGCGGACAGTTCTACAGCGCCTCCAGCCTCACCGAACTCTCCACCGTCTACGACACGCTCGAACAGCAGATCGGCTTCGAAACCACCATGGGCGACGCGAGCCGCCCGTGGCTGCTGCTCGGGCTGCTGGTCAGCACCACCGGCGTGGTGCTCGGACTGCTCTATCGGCAGCGACTGCCGTAGTCCCGCGACCCGATCGACGGCAGGCACGACATGCGGAGGCGGCGTTCCGAATTCGGAACGCCGCCTCCGCTTCGCGCGCGGAAAACGCTCGGCGGGAACGCGGGTGGTCGGGTAGTGGCGTGCTCGGCGGACCAGGTAGGTTGATCCGCATGTCGAACTTCACATCCCGCTCGGTGCTGGTCACGGGCGGCAATCGCGGTATCGGCCTCGCGGTTGCCCAGCGGCTGGCCGCAGACGGGCACAAGGTTGCCGTGACTCACCGTGGGTCGGGGGTGCCGGAGGGTCTCTTCGGCGTGAAATGCGATGTGACCGATACGGAATCGGTCGATCGGGCGTTCAGTGAGGTCGAGGCGCACCAGGGTCCGGTCGAGGTGCTCGTCGCCAACGCGGGCATCACCGATGACACGCTGCTCATGCGGATGAGCGAGGAGCAGTTCACCCGCGTCATCGATGCCAACCTCACCGGTGCCTTCCGCTGCGCCAAGCGCGCCAACCGGGCGATGCTGCGGGCGAAGTGGGGCCGCATGATCTTCCTGGGTTCGGTGGTCGGTCTGGGCGGTGGCCCGGGGCAGATCAACTACGCCTCCTCCAAGGCCGGCGTGGTGGGTCTGGCGCGCTCGGTAACCCGTGAACTCGGTTCGCGCAACATCACCGCGAATGTGGTCGCGCCCGGCTTCATCGAAACCGATATGACCGCGGAACTGCCCGACGATCTTCGCGACACCGCCAAGAAGTTCATCCCGCTGCAGCGCCTCGGTCAGCCTGAGGAGGTCGCCGCGGTGATCAGCTTCCTGGCCTCCGAGGATTCCCGCTACGTGTCCGGCGCGATCATTCCGGTCGACGGCGGAATGGGCATGGGCCACTAGGCCCGCCTCGCATCAGACAGCCCCAAGCCCCCTTTCAACGAGGAGAACCGACCAACCCATGGGATTGCTCGAAGGCAAAACTGTCCTCATCACCGGCATCATCACCGACTCGTCGATCGCCTTCCACGCGGCTGCGGTCGCGCAGGAGCAGGGCGCGAAGGTGATCATCACCGGTATTCCGGAGCGGCTGCGGCTGATCGACCGGATCGCCAAGCGCCTGCCGCAGGAGGTGCCCCCGGCGATCGGCCTGGACGTCACCAGCGAAGAGGACCTGGCGGTCCTGCCGGAGAAGCTGCGTGAGCTCGCGCCCGAGGGCATCGACGGCGTGCTGCACTCGATCGCCTTCGCCCCGCGCACCCTGATGGGCCCCGAGGCCAAGCCGTTCCTCGACGGCCCCGGCCCGGACGCCTCCAAGGCCTTCGAGATCTCGGCGTGGTCCTACGCCTCGCTGGCGCGCGCCGTGCTCCCCGCCATGAACGAGGGCGGCTCCATCGTGGGCATGGACTTCGATCCGCGCACCGCCATGCCGTACTACAACTGGATGGGCGTCGCCAAGGCCGCGCTCGAGTCGGTGAACCGGTACGTGGCGCGAGAGGTGGGCGAGGCCAAGCGGATTCGCTCCAACCTGATCGCCGCGGGCCCGATCAAGACCCTCGCGGCCAAGGCCATCGCGGGCACCGCCACCGATGACGCCAAGCAGCTGAACATGCTGAACACCTACTGGGACGGCGCCTCTCCGATCGGCTGGGATGTCGACGACCCGACCGTGGTCGCCAAGTCCATCGTCACCATGCTCTCGGACTGGCTGCCCGGCACCACCGGCTCCATCATCTACGTGGACGGCGGCGCCAGCCACAACACCTGGTTCCCCGCCGAGGGTTTCGGCGCGAACTGATCTCGTTCGACAACTGAGGAGGCACGCACCGTGGATCGGGCCACCGATCAGGCTCGCAGCGCAGACGCACTGCTCCTACTGTCCTTCGGTGGACCCGAATGCCCCGAGGACGTGATGCCGTTCCTGGAGAACGTCACTCGCGGTCGGGGCGTGCCGCCCGAGCGCCTCGCCGAAGTCGCCCAGCACTATCTGCACTTCGGCGGGGTCTCACCCATCAACGCCCTGAACCTCGACATCATCAAGGCGATCGAGGCCGAATTCGCTTCGCGCGGAATCGAATTGCCGGTCTACTTCGGCAACCGCAACTGGCATCCGATGGTGGAGGACACCGTCGAACGCATGCGCGCCGACGGAATCCGTTCCGCCGTAGTGTTTCCCACTTCCGCGTGGGGCGGCTACTCCGGCTGCAAACAGTACGACGAGGACATCCTGCGTGCCCGCGCGGCGGTGGCCGACGCGCCGGATATGGTGAAACTTCGTCAGTACTACGACCATCCGCTGTTCATCGACGCATTCGCCGACGCCATTCGCGCGGCCGTCGCCGAGCTACCCGAGGACCGGCGTGCCGGTGCGCGGCTGGTCTTCACCGCCCACTCCATCCCGGTCTCGGCCGATATCGCCTCCGGCCCACCGGAAGAACGCGAACTCTACAGCCGCCAGGTCCGGGAAGCCGCCCGATTGTGCGCCGCCGCAACCGGTTTCGACGACTACGATGTCGTCTGGCAGTCTCGCTCCGGCCCGCCGCACATCCCCTGGCTCGACCCCGACATCGTCGACCACCTCGACCTGCTCGCCGAGCGCGCGGTGAACGCCGTCGTCATCTGCCCCATCGGCTTCGTCTCCGACCACCTCGAGGTCATCTGGGATCTCGACAACGAGGCGAAAGAGCGTGCGGCCGAACTGAATATGGCCTTCGCGCGCACCGCCACCCCGGGCCCGGACCCGCGCTTCGCGCGCATGGTCGCCGACCTCGTCGACGAATACCTCGCCGCCGCCACCCCTGCCAAGTTGAGCCCCATGCCGGCTCTGGGCTGCACGCGCAACGGTGACACCTGCGCCCCCGGCTGCTGCGAGATGCCGGCTCGCCGCCCCTCCTGAGGGGTGTCGCGCGGGGTGCACCGAGCGGACGTTAGGTCGAGTTGCCCAGGGTGAACTGGGATTTCGCTCCCTGGTCGCGCGCGCTCGGCCGGGTGACTGTAATCTGCGCCGGTGGACAGAGTAGGTAGCCGTCCCGGTCGACGGGAACAAGGTCCGTATCGCGAGGGTGGACGCAGTGGCGGGACCCCTCCCCGCAGAAGAGCTCTGGGGCGACCCGACTGGTTCGTCTGGATACCGGTGCTGGCGTTGCTGGAAGCTGCCGCGATCCTTGCCACCATCGCCTCCTCCACCCCCTTCGCGGTGGGTGCGCTGGCGGCGGCGCTGGTCCTGGTGCTCTTCGACTCCTGGCTGAATCGATAACCGGCACAGGAGAATTCATTTCAGGACGTTGATGGCCCGAGCGATGACGAGACTCATGGTGACCAAGGCGATGGCGGACTGCGCCATCATCAGCGTCTTGGCCCACCGGGACATGGGCATCACATCGGTCGGGCTGAACGCCGTCGCATTCGTGAACGACAAATACAGGTAATCCGGAAACTGCGGCTCCCACTCCGGATCCGTCAACGCCTGATTCTGCATCTGTACGAAAAGAAAATCGGGATACTGCTGCCGGTTGTGCGCCCGCGCCGCCGGCCCACCCCGATCGAATCCCCAATACCAGAGCCCGAATACGAGCACATTGGTGAGCCACACTCCGGCCCCGGTGGTGAGCAGCACCCGTGGATCATTGCTCACCGCGCCGTCGATCAGCCCGATCACCAGCTGCCACACCGACCACACCATGGCGAACCCCAGCAACGCGTCCAGGCACAAACTGAACCTGCGCAGCCACACCTCTTCCCGGTCCAACCGCACCGGACTCGCCACGATCAACACCACCAGCAGCGTGAAGCCCACCGTCGGCACCACCCACCGCGGCCCGAACGTGAACTGCCCCGGCAGGTAGTACTGCAACACCATGATCCCCACCACGGCCGCCGTCGCCGCCCACCGCGATTCACCCGCGGTACGCCGCGCCCACGCCGGTACCTGATCATCGCCGAGCTCTTTCCCGGACCCGCTCACGCCATGCAGTATCACCCGCCGGAGAGATCCGGACCGGCAGCGACGCCGAATCCGCTCAGGGGCATTTCACACTCCGCCACCCCGGCGCGCCGCTGGACGTGTCGCCACGACGGCGAAGTTCAGTGGAATACGCGGTGCTCCGTCGGGCAGTGCCCAGCCTTCCGGGCAGGCGATCAGGCCGGGAAGGCCGGGCCAGTCCATGTAGGGGAGTTCGTGAACAGCCTCGATGCGGAGCCCGGCCCGCAGCAGTGCGCCGATGACCTCGGCCAGATCATGACGCCATTCATGGACGGTGGTGTGGGCGATCGCGGCGGCCGCCGGGCCGGTGTAGGTGCCCGTGTCGTCGTAGGTGCGGGTGCCGCCACCGGAGAGGTAGTCGTCGGTGATCTCCCAGGGCTGGAACGCCATCGCGCCCAGAATCGGGTGGTCGTCGCGGATGAGGAAGAGTCCGCCGGGCTCGAGGAGATCGTGGATGGACCGAGCCCAGTCGGTGAGATCGGGGAGCCACACGATGGTTCCGGCGCTGGTGACCACGATGTCGAAGCGGCGGTCGATGCGGTCGCAGGCATAGCGCGCGTCGGCCTCCACCCAGGTGATGTCGCGCCCATCGGCCCGCGCGAGGCGCTCGGCATGCCGGAGGGAGTTGGGGGAGAGGTCGAGGCCGTGCACCTCGACCGCGCCGAGGCGAGCCCAGGAGATGGTGTCCTGGCCGATATGGCACTGCAGGTGCAGCAGTGAACGGTCCACGATCCCGGTGCCGGGGAGGTGGGGTGCGAGTACCGAAAGGTCGTTGCGCACAACGGAAGAGATGTGGGTGGGGTCGGCGAGAAAGCCGTCGACGTCGTACAGCCGTGAGCGGACGTGGATCTCGGCGCGGTCGTCCCAGTTCGCGCGGTTGGCGGCGATGGCCTCGGTGTCGTGCATGGCCGGTCCTCTCGGTGTGCGGATCAGGAACGCCATTTTTCTATCACAGGTGTGATACAAAAGCGCTCGGGTTTTCTACACTGTCCCGGTGCCTGTTCACGTGGATGCTGATGCGCGCCGGCGTCATATCGTCGAGGCCGCGCTGCGGCTCGTGGTCACGGGAGGTAGTGCGGCGGCGACCTTTCGGAAGGTCGCGGCGGAATCGGGGCTGAACATCGGATCCGTGCGGCACTACTTCGCCGATCACGAGTCGCTGATCGTCGCCGTGGTCACCGAGGTGGGGGATCGCATGGGCCGTCGGCTCACCCGGCACGCCGCGCCCACGGCGGGGGATCGGGATGCCGCGAAACGGCATCTGCTCGCGGTGCTCGACGAGGTGATGCCGCTGGATGCCGAAAGGCACCGGGAGGCAATCATTCTCATGGAGGTGATCGCCGCCTCGCGGTTGAGTCCGGCCTTCGAACCCGTGGTGCGCCGGATGGCCGCGGATCTGCGGCAGGTGCTCATGGACGCGGTGGCCGCCGTCGGTGTGGGCGATCCGGGGCTCGAGGCCGTCCGCTTGGCGGCGCTGGTGTCCGGGCTGTCGCTGGATGCGGTCACGCCGCACGGGGCGGTGTCCCCGGAGACGATCCGTGCTGTGCTCGCGAGCCACGTCGGGACGCTGTGAGCGATTTCCCGGTGGCCTGCGCGGGTCTGATTCGCGCGGGCGGCCGAGGTACGGCATGGTTGACCCACCATGAGCGACAGCGAATCACTCCCGACCGGACGGTGGCGGCACGGCGTCCGGCTGGCACTGTGTATCGCGTTCCTGCTCGTGCTGTTCTATCTCGTCGCGGTGGCGCGAGTGATCGACGTCGGTGCCGTGCGCGATCTGATCGCGGAGACGGGACCGCTCGCACCGGTGGTCTACGCGCTGGTATCGGCTCTGCTCGGCGCGATACTCGTGCCGGGACCGATTCTGGCGGCAGGGAGCGGGCTGCTGTTCGGACCGCTGGTGGGAACGTTCGTCACCCTGGGCGCGACGGTCGGGACCGCGACGATCTCCGGATTCCTGGGCCGTCGAGCCGGACGATCCAGTGCGCGCGGACTGCTGGGGGCCGAACGCGCCGATCGCCTCGACGCGCAGATCGAACGGCGCGGCCTGTGGGTGGTGGTGGGGCAGCGCTTCATCCCCGGCGCTCCGGACGCACTGTCCTCCTATGCGTTCGGCGCGTTGGGAATTCCCCTGTGGCAGTTGGCCGCCGGAGCGTTCATCGGCTCCGCGCCCCGCGCGTTCGTCTACACCGCGCTGGGTGCGTCGATCGGCGATCTGTCCGCGCCGCTCGCCTATGCCGCCATCACCGTGTGGTGCGTCGTGGCGATCATCGGAGCGTTCGCCGCGCATCGCGGCTATCGGGGCTGGCGGCGATCCCGGGATCAGGGTGTGCGCGGCGGGCGTTCCGCTCACGCCGAGCCGGTGGAGTAGCCGAAGAAATCGGTGTCGCAGCCCTGCTTTCACCGAGCCGGAATTCCCTCCCCCTTCAACGTATATCGCACCCCGGGGCTTGCGGCAAGGCCCGGGGCAGGGCGCACAATCGTCGGCCGGAAGCGATTACCTGCGGAAACAGGGAATGGGGCACTTCATGTTCGATGTGATCGTCGTGGGCGGCGGACCTACCGGCCTGATGCTGGCGGGTGAACTGCGACTGCACGATCTGCGTGTGGTCGTGCTGGAGAAGGAGGCCGAGCAACCGAAGTTCGTGCGGGCACTGGGCGTGCACGCGCGCACCATGGAGGTGCTGGAGCAGCGCGGGATGCTGGAGCCGTTCTTCACACTGGGAACGACCCATCCGCTGCGGGGGTTCTTCGCGGCGATCGACAAACCCGCGCCGGAGCGGCTGGACACCACACACCCGTACACGCTGGGCCTGCCGCAGACGATCATCGATCGGCTGCTGGAGGAGCACGCGCGCGCGGCCGGGGCGGAGGTCCGGCGCGGGTGCGAACTGGTCGGGCTGGCACAGGACGATACGGGGGTGACGGCCGAGCTGGCCGACGGAACCCGGGTGCGGGGGCGGTACCTCATCGGATGCGACGGTGGGCGCAGCACGGTGCGCAAACTGCTCGGCATCGGCTTTCCCGGTGAACCGGCGCGCACCGAGACCCTGCTCGGCGAGATGGAGGCGACCATGCCGGTGGCGGAGGTGAACGCCCTGGTGGCCGAAATCCGCACGACCGTCAAGAACTTCGGCCTCGGCAAGATCACCGAAGACACCTACCGGGTCGTCGTGCCCGCCGCGCAGGTGAGCGAGGACCGCACGGTCGCTCCCACTCTCGACGAGTTCCGCGCACAGCTGAAGGCGTACGCGGGCACGGACTTCGGCGTGCACTCACCCCGCTGGCTGTCCCGATTCACCGACGCCACGCGGCAGGCCGAGCGCTACCGGGACGGCCGCGTCCTGCTGGCCGGAGACGCCGCGCACGTCCATCCACCCATGGGCGGGCAGGGACTCAACCTCGGTATCCAGGACGCCTTCAACCTGGGCTGGAAACTGGCCGCCGCCGTACGGGGCTGGGCGCCGGGCGGACTGCTGGATTCCTATGAGGCCGAACGGCATCCGGTGGCCGCCGCGGTGCTGGACAACACCCGCGCCCAATCCGTGCTCATGTCCACCGAGGCGGGCCCGCAGTCGGTGCGCCGCCTGCTCTCCGAACTCATGGATTTCGAGGAGGTCACCCGCTATCTGATCGAGAAGCTCATCGCCGTGAACATCCGCTACGACTTCGGCGCCGGCCCGGACCTACTCGGCCGTCGCCTGCGCAACCTGCCCCTGAAACACGGCAACCTCTACGACCTGATGCACGCGGGCCGGGGCGTGCTGCTCGACCAGACCGGCGGTCTCACGGTCTCCGGCTGGTCCGATCGAGTCGACCATGTCGTCGACATCAGCGAGGAACTCGACGCACCCGCCGTCCTGCTGCGCCCCGACGGCCACGTGGCCTGGCTCGGCGCCGACCAGCACACGCTCGACGATCAGCTGACCCGCTGGTTCGGCAGCGCCACCTGACATCCCGCGGCAACTGCGGCGCATTGTCCACCGAATCCAGCGGATAGACCGCTCGATCCGGGATCTCTTGTGCACACCGGAACTGCAGGCGCTCAGCCGTTGGCGAGGCTACGGGCGATGACCAGGCGCTGGATCTGGTTGGTGCCCTCGAAGATCTGGGTGATCTTGGCTTCGCGCATGTAGCGCTCGACGGGGAAGTCCTGGGTGTAGCCGTAGCCGCCGAAGACCTGGACGGCGTCGGTGGTGACCTTCATGGCGGCGTCGGTGGCGGTGAGTTTGGCGACGCTGGCCTGGCGGGAGTAGGGCAGGCCAGCGTCGCGGCGGCGGGCGGCGTCGAGGTAGGTGGCGCGGGCGGAGTCGACGGCGGCGGCCATGTCGGCGAGGACGAAACCGAGGCCCTGGTGGTCGATGATGGGGCGGCCGAAGGCTTCTCGCTCCTTGGCGTAGGCGACGGCGTCGTCGAGGGCACGCTGGGCGATGCCGGTGGCGACGGCGGCGATGCCGAGTCGGCCGGAGTCCAGGGCGGAGAAGGCGATCGGGAGGCCCTGTCCGGCAGCGCCGATCAGGCGTTCGGCGGGCAGGAAGGCGTCGTCGTAGGCGGCCGTGGTGGTGGGGACCGCGCGCAGGCCCATCTTCTCCTCGGGCTTGCCGAAGGACAGGCCCGCGAGGTCGGCGGGCACCAGGAAGCAGGAGATGCCGCGCGAGCCCTCGCCGGTGCGGGCGAACAGGGTGTAGTAGTCGGCCTTGCCGCCGTTGGTGATCCACGCCTTGGTGCCGGTGAGCCGGTAGCCGCCGTCGGCTTCGACGGCCCGGCAGCGCAGTGCCGCCGCATCCGATCCGGCGTGCTCCTCGGACAGGCTGTACGCGCCGACCAGATTCCCGGACAGCATCTCCGGCAGCCAGCGCTGCTTCTGCTCGTCGGTGCCGAACGCGAACAGCGGGTGACAGGACAGGCTGTGCACGCTCACCGCCACGGCCACGGCCGCCCAGCGCGCACCCAGTTCCTCGAGCACCTGCAGGTACACCTCGTACGGCTGCCCGCCGCCGCCGAACTCCTCCGGATACGGCAGGCTCAGCAGCCCGGCCGCGCCGAGCGCACGGAACGCCTCGTCCGGATATCGCTGCTGCTTCTCGTATTCGGCGGCGTGCGGTTCGAGGACCTTGTCGGCGATCTCGCGGGTGAGCTCGATCAGGTCGCGAGCCTCGGTGGTGGGGAGCAGGCGTTCGACGGGCATGGAGTCACAGTACGTCCAGCATCCAATTGCGTGCAATACAGCACGCAATTTTGGCCGGCGGCTACACTGACGTCGTGGTTTCCGGCCTGCCCCCGAACAAACATCAGGAGAAGAGCCTGCGCACGCGGGCCCTGCTGCTGGACGGCGCCATCGACAGCCTGGCCGAGGTGGGGTACGCGAGCGCGTCGATCGCCGATATCACCGCGCGCGCGGGGGTGACGCGCGGGGCGCAGCTGCACCACTTCCACACCCGGCAGGAACTGTTCGCGCAGACCATCGAGCATCTGACCCAGCGCCAGCGCGAAGCGCTGCAGCGGCGGACACGGAATCTGAGCGCGACGGCGTCCTCGGGAGAGGTGCTGGTGGAGTTCGTGACCGCGCCCTTCTCCGGCAAACTCGGCAAGGCCGCGGTGGAGTTGTACGTCGGCATCGCCAATGACAGGGAGCTGCGGCGGGACATGCTGCGGGTGCAGCACGATCTGACCGTCGAACTGCTCGACGCCTGCGCGCAGCGCATCGATATCGCGCGCGAACGACTCGAATCCGCGTTCTGGCTGACCATCAACCTGGTGCGCGGCGCGACCCTGGACGAGATGGTGGGCCGGGATCGGCTGCGCCGCAAGCAGGTTCTCGCGGAATGGGCACGCCTGGCGGACGGGCTGCTGCAACCCGGCATCGACTGAAATCCGCACGCCGGTGACCTGGCGGCCGCGTGCCGTGATGGTCACCATGGAGGTGACATGTTGTGCCGGGCGAGTGCCCGGCGCGTCCTCGGGGGAGGGACGCCGCGATGGCGATCAGTCGGCGAAACCTGCTGGCGGCGGCAGGATTGGGAATGGCGGGCGCGGTAGTGGGGGTGGCTCGGGTGAACTCGGAGCCGGAAACGCCCGTGCCGCAGACCGACTGGAACGCCCTGCGCACACGGCTCACGGGGGAGTTGTTCACCAGCGCCGACTCCGGTTACGGCAGTGCGAAACTGGCGTTCAACCCGCTGTTCGACACCCGGCAACCCGCGGCGATTGCACGCTGTGCGGACCTGCGCGATGTGCAAGCCTGCGTCGAACTGGCCGCGCGGACACGCATTCCGGTGGCGGCGCGCGGCGGCGGGCACAGCTACGCCGGGTACTCCACGCCGGATCAGGGCTTGATCATCGACATGAGTGCGGTGAACACCGTTGCCTTGCACTCGGCGGAGACGGCCGTCATCGGTGCCGGAGCCCGCCTGATCGACGTCTACGCGGGATTGGCCGAGGCGGGCCGATGCCTGCCCGCCGGATCGTGCCCGACGGTCGGCATCGCGGGCCTCACGCTCGGCGGCGGACTCGGCGTGCTCACCGGCAAGTACGGATTGACCTGCGACACCCTGGTTTCGGCACAGATCGTGACCGCCGATGGCACCGCACGCACCGCGAGCGCCGACTCCGAACCCGACCTGTATTGGGCGCTGCGCGGCGGTGGGGGCGGAAACTTCGGGGTGGTCACCGCATTCACCTTCCGGACCACCGCGATGCCGAATCTCACGGTGTGCAAGCTGCAGTTCCCGGCAGGCGCGGTGACCGAAGTGCTGGGCGGGTGGCAGACCTTCCTCGCCGAGGCGCCCGATGAATTCTGGTCCACGCTGGGCATTTCCGCCGGTAGCCCGCCGAGCTGCCGGATCAACGGCTGCTTCGTCGGCGGTGAATCGGATCTGAACCCGGTGCTGGACAAGCTGATCGCCGCCACCGGCACCCGGCCGTCGTCCCGCGTCACCGCCGCCATGGGGTATCTGCAGGCGATGCTGTATTTCGGCGGGTGCACGAATATCCCGGTGCGGCAGTGCCGCCCGAACTGGAACGCCGACGGCGGCGTCCTGGGCCGCGACTCGTTCACCGCGTCCGCGCGCGTGCTGCGGAGCCCGCTGGCCGAACCCGCGAGGTTGACCGACCTGCTGACCGGCCGCGACGGCGTGGACGTCCTGCTGGACAGCCTGCGCGGAGCCGTGACTCGAATCGGTGTGACCGACACGGCCTTTCCGTACCGTGACGCGCTCGCGACGGCCCAGATCTACGCGGGCGCGACCACTCCCGAGGCCCGGCGCACGGTCACCGAGATCCGAGACGGCCTCGGCGCACTCGTCGGCAACACCGGCTATGTGAACTACATCGACCCGGATCTGGCCGACTGGGCGAGCGCCTATTACGGCGTCAACGCCGATCGACTACGCGGCGTCGCCCGGCGTTACGACCCGGACGGCGTCTTCGCCTTCGACCAATCGGCCGCGCGGATCTGACGGCCGACCAGTGTCACCGCCCAGGCGTACCGTCGCAGTCATGACGTCTTGGAACGAGTTCACCGAATCCGCACCGCGTATCTCCAAGATCTTCGAACGCCGTCACGCCGCCGCCGGCAACCTGTGCATGCTGGCCACCGTCCGCGCCGACGGCTCACCTCGCATCAGCCCCATGGAACCGCGCATCTTCGAGGGCGGACTGTGGGTGGCCGGGATGCCCGACACCACCAAGTTCAAGGACCTCGCCCGCGATCCGCGCTTCTGCCTGCACACCGCCACGGTCGACACCCAGGTCGGTGACGGCGATGCCAAACTGTTCGGGCAGGTGCGCGATATTCAGGACGAGGCGCTGCATCAGCGGTTCGCCGAGGCGCTCTTCGCCGAGACCGGTTTCGATCTGCGCGGCCGGAAGTTCTCGCCCTTCTACGGCGCCGATATCACCAGCGCGTCGGCGGTGGAGATCATCGACGGCGTCATGGAGGTCGTCATCTGGAAGCCGGGTAAGCCGGAATACGTGGTTCGCAAGGTCGCGTGAGCATGCCGCCACGAGGGCAGAGTGTGCAAGATTGCAGTGAATGCAACGTTGCACGCGATGCGTTCACGCACGAGGTGCCGAACAGGGCTGCCTTTGCGGGCCACGAGTACCCGAATCCTGCGCATATGCCCGATATCCATCCGCCGCAAGGCTATCGAGAGCGCCCGTCCCGTCTGGCCGGTGCCGTGGTGTGGGCCCGGGACGGCGCGGTCGACACCGTCACCCCGGTGCTGCCAGACGGCTGCATGGACCTGCTGTGGATCGACGGCCGGTTGTCGATCGCGGGCCCCGATACCCGCGCGCATCATCCGACGGCCGGATCATCCAGCCGGATCGCGGGCATCCGCTTCACCCCGGGCGCGGCACCCGCTCTACTCGGCATTCCGGCACACGAGTTACGTGACACCCGCGTGGCACTCGCCGATGTGTGGTCACCCGCCGCCGTACGGCACGCCGCCGAGATCCTGACGCAGGTCGCGACTCCCGCCGTGGGTCTGGAGGCCATCGCCCTGTGGCGGGCCGCGAGCGCCGATCCCGCCGATCCGCTGCTGGCCCACCTCGTGACCGCACTGCGTTCCGGGACATCGGTCGCCGCCATCGCGGACACACTCGAGGTGGGCCCGCGCCGCCTGCACCGACTATCCCTGGCCGCCTTCGGCTATGGGCCGAAGACCCTCTCGCGCATCCTGCGCATGCAGCGCGCCCTGGCCCTGGCCCGCGCGGGCGTCCCCCTCGCGGACACGGCCGCGCGCGTCGGCTACGCCGATCAGGCCCATCTGTCCAGGGAGGTCCGCGAATTCGCCGACCTGTCCCTGACCCAGCTGCTGCGCGGCTGAGCTAGCCGAGCGGCGCGTACAGATCGACGCCGTTCCCGTCCGGGTCGTGCACGGTCGCGTACCGCTGGCCCCAGAAGGCGTCGAAGGGCTTCAGTTCACCGTGGTAACCGGCGGCCACGAGTTCCTCGAACTTCGCGTCGACGGCGGCGGGGTGCTCGCAGCGGCAGGCCAATCCGATCCGTCCGGCTCCGGGCGTCACCGCGAAGTCCGGATGGAACGATCGAATGGTCTCCTCACTGTCCAAGGCGAGCCGCATGCCCCCGCCGAGCCGCGCTTCGGTATGCGGCTGGGTCTCGGCCCCCTCCTCGAATTCGAGTCCGATTCGCCGGTAGAAGGCGACGGAGGCGGCCATATCCGAGACGACGATTCCGATCACATCCAGTTCAACAGTCATATCCGGAACCGTACGGCGAGGGCCGTTCGCGGTCTTGAACAAATCGGACACCGCGACCGAACCGGTCAGGGGAGGCGGGTCAGATAGGCACGCTGATCGTCGAGAAATCCGGTCGCGAACAGGGAGCGCGGGGCGGTCACCGCCACCAGAAAGGTGCGGGCCGAGGATCTTTCGATGGAGTGCCGGACCATCGCGTGCGTGGCGTCGGGGTAATGGCGGACTTCGAGGCGTTGCGGCGCGGGCAGCAGTCGCCGGTACTCGGCCTCGGTCTCGGCCACGTCCACATGGCGATCGTGCCCGCCGAGGATGAGCAGCACCGGTACTCGCAGCATCGCGAGCTGGGCGCTCGCGTCGGCGGTGTAGTTCTTCAGGATGAACCGCCAGCGATCCGGGGTCATCTCGCCGGCATCCGCGACGGAATCCCGGTAGCGCTCGAACGGCGCGCCCGCCTCGAGCAATGCGAGAGTCTCGTTCCGCCGGGCCAATTCGGCCCGCACCACCGTCGGATCGGCGTCCGCGCCGAGTTCGGCGAGCAGGTTGTAGCGGCCCTGCCGCAGCCAGTTGACGGCCGGTGCGACGGCGATGACGAAACGCAGCTCCGGCAGCCGGACGGCCACCTCGGGCATGACCCAGCCGGCCTGGCTGGCGCCCCACAGTCCGATGCGCCCGGGGTCGATGCCGGGTTGCCGCTTCGCCCACGCGATCGCCGCGATGGTCTCCTCGGCGCGATCGTGCATGCTCTGCTCTAGCCAATCACCCGGTGCGCCATGGATTCCGGGCTTGTCCCAGGACAGCGAGGCGTATCCGGCGCGAGCGAACGCCTCCCAGATCGGGCGGTAGAAGGTGTCGTGGGTGGCGTCGACGGGGCCGTCGCCGTGCACGAAGACCACCAGCCCGGTCGGTCCGTCCCGGTGTTTCGGCCAGGCGAGCACACCCTGCAGCGGTTGCACGCCGCCGGTGATCGTGACCCGTTCTTCCCGGAGCGCATAGGTGTTCTGATAAATCACCCACGCGACGGCGGCGCAGGCCGTCACCAGGACCACGGTCAGTGCCGCGAGCAGCCGGCGTATCCGGCGGCGGTGAAGGATTCGTGTCAGCGCGCTCATGGGGGGCGCCTTTCTCCGACGGTGATATCGGATACCGGCCGTGCAGGGTGGATGTTGCGCGGCGATGCGGTGCCTGGTCGGCTAGATGCCGACAGTCCCGGGGCGGGGCAGCAGTGCGGCGGCCAGGTGATGCAGGGTGGGTGTCTCGCGGACGGGGTCGAACTCGGGATCGGCTGCGACACGGGCGAAGACGCCGTCGACCAGGGCGGCCAGCCAGGTGGCCGTGCGGGCGGGGTCGAGGGCGGAATCGAAGGCGCCACTGCCGATTCCGGCGGCGAGGGCGGTTTCGAACGCCGCGCGCAGGCCGCGGTCCCCGGTGCGGAACAGCTCGGCCAGTTCCGGATCGCGCTGTGCCTCGGCGGAGATCTCGAGCTGGAGCCCGGCGGCCGTCCGATCCGCCGCGATGTGGCAGACCGCCTCGAGCGTGTCGAGTAGGGCGGCGCGGATGTCGGTGGCCTCGGCGATGCCCGCCAGGGCCGCGGCCGTGCGCTGCCCGTCGCGTTCGGCGACCGCCAGCAGCACGGCGCGCTTGGTGGGGAAGTAGTGGAACATATTGCCCGTGCTCATCCCGGCCGCCCGGCAGATGTCGGCGGTGCGGGTGGCGTCGTAGCCGTTGCGGCCGAACAGATCCGCGGCCGCGTCGAGGATCGCCTCCCGCTTGGCCGCGTGCAGCTCCGGATCGACCTTGCGCATGCGTACCACCTCGCTGGAGTTATTAATTAATTAAGCGGTCACTCAAGTTATAGCAGCGGGGAGCGCGCCACGCCATGATGATCGCGCTCGCACAGCGCGGCCGGCCGGTCGAGCGGCAGCGGGGCAGGCTGGCCGAGCGGCAGCGGGGCAGGTCCCCGCGTGGCGCCACCGGTGCGGGTGTACTTCGGAATTCGGCGCGGAACCGCTCAGCGAGCGTGGACCGCCGCCAGGCGCGCGGCCCGGATCGCATTCCAGAGCGGGCGCAGCAGGGAATCGCGGGTCGCGAGGGAGGACGCCGAGGTCGGGGCCGAGGCCGGGGTGCGTTCGGCGACGGTCAGGATGGCCGCGACCTGATCGGCGGTGTCGAGGATGCGCCGGGCGCGCAGCGGCATCGAATCCGGGTAGGTGTGTTTGGAGTTGGCCTCCAGTTCGTCCTCGATGAGGTCGCGCGGGCTCGGGCCGTTGGCGTCGAGCTGGGTGGTGTGCAACCGCTGCAGCGCGTCGGCGGCATCGCGCACCGCCTCGCGCATGGTGAACTCCGCTTCCCCGAGCGGCATATCGGGTTCGGCGCTCAGCGGAATCGGGGTCGCGTAGACCCGCCACTGCAGGGTGTCGTCATCGGCCCAGTGCGGTACCAGCCCGGTGCCGTCGCCGCCCGGCGTGCCGATGAGCAGCCCCTCCCCGGCTTCTGTTGCGGCGGAGGCGAATTCGGTACCGATGGGCAGCCCGCGCACATCACCCGGCACCGGCAGCACCAGTCGGACCTGCGCGCCCGGCGTACCGGTCGCCTCGCGAATCAGTTTGAGCAGCACCATGATTCCCGCGCCGGGCAGGTGTTCGGAGTCGTCGTCCGCGGCCCAGGGCAAGCCGGTGTGGCCGCCGGTGACCGGATCTCCGGCGGCGACGGACTGGCTGGGCGCCCAGGCGCGCAGCGCGTCCAGCACGTCGTCGGGCGCGCTGCGGCCGGCCAGCCAGGCTCCGGCCCAAACCGTGAGAGAGGCGCTGGGGGAACTCATGAATACAAGGATAACTGGCTGGCTACTGCGGGTCGGTGACAAAGTCGATCAGCTGTTCGACGGCGCCGATGAGGGGGCTCTCCAGGTCGCGGAAGGAGTTCACGGCGTTGTAGACGCGCCGCCAGCCGTCCTGGGGCGTGCCCCAGCCGAGGCGGCGGCAGATGCCGGTTTTCCAGTCCTCGCCGCGCGGCACCTCGGGCCAGGCCGGAATGCCAAGGGCCGCAGGGCGAACCGCCTGCCAGACATCGATGTAGGGGTGGCCGGTGACCATGACGTGCGGGCCGAGGCCGGTGGTGAGCGTGGTTTCCTTGGAGCCGGTCACGAGGTGGTCGACGAGCACGCCGACCTTGCGGCCCGGACCGGGCCGGAATTCGGTGAGCCGGGCGGCGAGGTGATCGAGACCCTCGAGCTGTTCGACGACCACGCCTTCGACGCGCAGGTCGTGGCCCCAGACGCGTTCGACGAGTGCCGCGTCGTGAATGCCCTCGACCCAGATGCGGCTGGCCTTGGCGACCTGCGCGCGCAGGCCCTCGACACGGGTGGAACCCGAGGCCGAGCGGGTCGGCCGGCTGGGCGCGGAGGCGGTCGGCTTGACCAGTGTCACGGGTTGGCCGTCGATGAGGAACGCGGCCTCGCGCAGGGCGAACAGGCGCACCCGTCCCGCGCCGTCCTCGAGTTTCACGAAGTCGCCGTCGTAGCTGCGGTCGAATCCGACTACGGCGCCGCAGAATCCGGTCGCCGCGTCCTCGGCGACGAGGTCACGTTCGGCGACGACGCGGGGAACTTCGCGTTTCTGCTTCCTGGAGTGCCCGGAATAGATGTCACCGCCGTACATGTCACGCCTCACCGGGACGACGGTACCGTCCGCGCGGCGAAACGAGGTGGCGCGGCACGGCGCGTCCCCGCCCACGGCACGTGAAACGCGCGACACCGGCGCCGGGGGTGCGAGAGCGGTCGGATTCGGGGTAGCCGGGGCGACGAAGGATTACTGTTGAGGACGTGGCCGCAATAGTTTGGCTGGTCGCGGGGATTCTGCTCGCGGCAGCGGAGATGCTCACGGGTGATCTCACCCTGCTCATGCTGGGCTCCGCCGCCCTCGCCACCGCCGGTGTGAGCGGCGTGTTCGATCCGCCGCTGTGGGTCGACGCGATCGTCTTCGGTATCAGCGCACTGGTGCTGATGCTGGGGGTTCGCCCATTCCTGTTGCGCCGCTTCGCGACTCCGCCGCCGCATCAAACCAATGCGGCCGCGCTGCCGGGTAAGACGGCGCACGTGCTCGAGGCGGTCGACGGGCACGGGGGCCGGGTGAAGCTGGACGGCGAGGTGTGGAGCGCACGGTCGTTCGACCCCGCCGAAGCCTACGAGGTCGGCGCGACCGTCTACATCATGAAGATCGACGGTGCGACCGCCGTCGTATGGAAAGGACCCTGATGGCCCTACTCATCGTTGCCGTCGTCCTGATCCTGCTGGTCGTGGTGGTGGTGCTCAAGTCGGTGGCCCTGGTGCCGCAGGCCGAGGCCGCGGTCATCGAACGGCTGGGCCGCTATTCGCGCACGGTCTCCGGGCAGCTGACCTTCCTGGTGCCCTTCGCCGACCGGGTACGCGCCAAAGTGGATCTGCGCGAGCGGGTGGTGTCGTTCCCGCCGCAGCCGGTGATCACCCAGGACAACCTGACCGTACAGATCGACTCGGTGGTCTACTTCCAGGTCACCAGTCCGCAGGCCGCGGTCTACGAGATCAGCAATTACATTGCGGCCGTGGAGCAGTTGACGATCACCACGCTGCGCAACGTGGTCGGCGGCATGACCCTGGAGGAGACGCTCACCTCCCGCGACGCCATCAACAGTCAGCTGCGTGGCGTCCTCGACGAGGCCACCGGCCGCTGGGGTCTGCGGGTCTCGCGCGTCGAACTGAAGGCCATCGATCCGCCGCCGTCGATCCAGGAGTCGATGGAGAAGCAGATGAAGGCCGATCGGGAGAAGCGCGCCATGATCCTCACCGCCGAGGGCCAGCGCGAGGCCTCCATCAAGACCGCCGAAGGTCAGAAGCAAGCGCAGATCCTGGCCGCCGAGGGCGCGAAGCAGTCGGCCATCCTCGGTGCGGAAGGTGAACGCCAATCCCGCATCCTGCGCGCCCAGGGCGAGCGGGCCGCCGCCTACCTGCAGGCGCAGGGCCAGGCCAAGGCCATCGAAAAGGTCTTCGCCGCAATCAAGAACGGCAAGCCCACCCCGGAACTGCTTGCCTACCAATACATGCAGACCCTGCCGATGGTCGCGCGGGGCGACGCCAACAAGGTGTGGCTCGTCCCCAGCGATTTCGGCAAGGCCCTGGAGGGTTTCGCCCGCAACTTCGCCGACCAGGGCGCGGACGGCGTCTTCCGCTACGAACCCACCCCCGACGGTGAGTCCGCCGAACGCCCCGAGGACGACTCCGACGAGGTCGCGGGCTGGTTCGACACGGCCACCGACCCGGCCGCGGAACGTGCCGTCCGCGCGGCCGAGGCCGATGCCCGCATCCCGGTCGAACCGGCCGGTATGCCGCCGCGCCCGCATCCGGAGCCGCAGCAGCAGAACTTCCACACCAACCCGCCGCCGAACCAGCAGTGGCAGCAACCGCCGGCGTAGCGAAGTTCAGGCCGTGGCCGCGATCTCGTTCGCCGCGAACTGACTTTCCACCGGTTCGAGCCCGTAGTGACCGCGCAGGGTCGTGGCCGTGTATTCGGTGCGGAACAGACCGCGCTCCCGGAGAATCGGCACCACGCGATCGACGAAGTCCTCCAGCCCGCCGGGCAGATACGGCGGCATGATGTTGAACCCGTCGGCCGCACCGGCCTCGAACCACGCCTGCAGGTCGTCGGCGATCTGCTCGGGCGTGCCCGCGAGGGTGCGGTGTCCGCGCCCGCCGCCGAGCTTGCCGATCAGCTGCCGCACGGTCAGCTCTTCTTTCTCGGCCAGCTCCTTCACCAGCGTGAATCGGCTCTTGCCGCCCTCGATCTCGCTTTCCGCGGGTAGCGGCGGCAGGGGTGCGTCGAGGGCGTGCTCGGTGAGATCGACCCCGAGTAGCGTGGACAGCTGCCGCAGCGCGTAATCGGGGGAGATGAGGTCGGTGAACTCCTGCTCGAGCGCCAGTGCCTGCGCCTCGGTATCGGCGATGAACGGCACCAGGCCGGGCAGCACCTTCAGGTCATCGGCGGAGCGCCCGTACCTGGGCAGCCGCGATTTGAGATCGCGGTAGAACCGCTGCCCCTCCTCGATCGTGCGCTGTGCGGTGAACACGGCCTCGGCGGAGCGGGCCGCGAATTCCTTGCCGCTCTCCGAGGATCCGGCCTGCACCAGCAGCGGGCGCCCCTGCGGACTGCGCGGCGAGTTGAGCGGACCGCGCACCCGGAACCGTTCACCGCTGTAATCCAGGGTGTGCACCCTGTCGGGATCGGCGAAGATGCCGGTCTCGGGATCGAGCACGATCGCTGCGGATTCCCAGCTGTCCCACAGTCGCACCGCGAGGTCCACGAACTCCTGCGCCCGCTCATAGCGGCGCGCATGGTCGGGAATCGCGTCGTAGCCGAAGTTGAACGCCTCGTCCTCGCTGCCGGAGGTGACGATATTCCATCCGGCCCGCCCGCCGCTGATGTGATCCAGCGAGGCGAACTTCCGGGCCAGATTGAACGGTTCGTTGTAGGTGGTCGACGCGGTGGCGATCAATCCGACGTGCGTGGTGGCCGTGGCGATGGCCGCCAGCAGGGTCACCGGCTCGAACACCGCGAGCGCATTGCGTTTGATCCGCGGCCCGACGGCCAGCCCGTCGGCGAAGAACACCGAGTCCAGCGTCCCGCGCTCGGCGATCCGGCCCAGCTCGCGGAAGTGCTCGACATCGAGCACCCGGTGTTCTTCGGTGCGCGGGTGCCGCCAGGCGGCCTCGTGATGGCCGACGCCCATCAGAAAGGCGTTGAGATGGAAGGTCTTCCGTGGATTCGACATGGTTGTCCTCGAGGAGTCAGCGCTCGGACTGTACGCGCCACCGCGACAGCCGGCGTTCGATGGTGACCAGCACCCCGTTGAAGGTGAGGCCCACCAGGGAGATGGCGAGAATGCCCGCGTACATGCTGGGAATCTCGAAGTTCTGCTGCGCGGCGGTGATCAGATAGCCCAGACCGGCGCGCGCACCGACCATTTCGGCGGCGATGAGCACCAGGATGGACGCCGAGGCCGCCATCCGGATTCCGGTGAACATGGACGGCACCGCGGCGGGCAGCACCACCTTCTGGAACAGCCGCACCGGCGAGAGCCCCAGGGAGGCGGCCGATTTGATCAGCAGCGGATCGACCGTGCGCACACCGGTGATGGTGTTCAGCAGGATCGGGAAGAAGCTGGCGTACACCACCAGCGCGATCTTCGATGTCTCGCCGATACCCAGGATGAGCACGAAGACCGGCAGTAGCGCCAGCGCCGCGGTATTGCGGAACAGCTCCAGGATCGGGTTCAGGAACTCCGAGACCAGCCGGTACCAGGCGATGGCCAGGCCCACCGGAATCGCCGCCGAAGCCGCGATGGCGAACCCGAGCAGCGAGCGGGTGAGGCTCGCGGACAGGTGTTCGCCGAGCTGACCGGTGCGGATCAGTTCGATGGCGGCCTCGAGGACGGTGGTGAACGGCGGCAGGAAGATCTCGTCCACGAGGCCGATTCGGGGTGCGGCCTCCCAGATCCCGAGGAACACCGCGAAGGCGACGGCGGGTTTGAGCACCCGCCACAGCAGCCGCGCGCCGGTGCGGGCGATGCGCAGGGCGGCCCTGGGGTCGGTGGCCGCGGGCTCGACCGGGGTCGTACCGGCCGGCGCGCCGACCTGGGGCCGTAGCCGGACCGGGCTGTCGACGAGTGCGCTAGACATGGGTGTCCCTCCGCTCGGAGTCGGCGAGTTCCAGTCCCTGCGCCCGCACGACCTCGTCGTGGAGCAGTGACCAGATGTGATGGCGGAATTCGCGGAACGGCTCGCTGGAACGGATGTCCGCGTCGCCGTCGCGCTCGAGGTCGATGTCGACGACCGCTTTGATGCGGCCGGGCCGTGAGGTCAGCACGGCGACGCGCTGGCCGAGGTAGACGGCCTCGTCGATACCGTGCGTAATGAACAGAATGGTCTTTCCCGTAGTGCGCCAGATCCGCAACAGCTCATCCTGCAACGACTCTCGCGTCTGCGCGTCCAGCGCCGCGAACGGCTCGTCCATCAGCAGCACCTCCGGATCGAAGGCCAGACTGCGCGCGATGGCGACCCGCTGCTTCATACCGCCGGACAGCTCGTGCGGAAACCGGTCTCCGAATCCGGCCAGCCCCACCAGCTCGAGATAGTGCTCGGCGATCTGCTTCCGTTCCCGCTTGCGAATTCCCTTGGCCTCGAGACCGAATTCGATATTCGTGCGGGCGGTGCGCCACGGCAGCAGCGCATACTGCTGGAAGACGATGCCGCGATCCAAACCGGGCCCGGCAATGGGCGCGCCGTCGAGCAGCAATTGCCCGGCGGTGGGTTTGGTGAGACCGCCCAGGAGGTCCAGCAGGGTGGATTTACCGGATCCACTGGGACCGACGAGCACCAGGAATTCTCCCTCGCGCACCTCCACGCTGATGTCCTCGATCGCGGTGAACGACTCTTTCGTGCCACGCACCGGGAATTCTTTCCGAACCCCGCTGAGTGCGAGTTTCACTGCTGTCGCGCTCATTTCGCCACCGCCTCGCCACTGGGTCCGCCGGCGGGCGGATAGGTGCCGTTGGAATACGGGTTGTCCTGATTGGTGTACAGATCCGTGGCAGTCAACGTGCCCGCGGGCAGTTCGCCATTGCGGACGAGCCAGTCGATCCAGATCTGCAATTCCTTCTCGGCGACCACCGCGCCCGGTACGGGAACGCCCGAACTGCGCCAGTACTGGAGCAGATTCGTATTCTCGTTGCGACCGCGCTTCTCGATGATCGCCTTGAACCGTGCCAGCACCTCGTCCCGCGGCGTCACCTGCAGCCAGCGGCTGGCGCGGGCGGTGCCCTGGACGAAATCGCGCACGGCCTCCGGATGCCGCTCGAGGTAGTCGTTCCGGAAAACATAAGTGCCGTAGGAGAACTGGCCGAACAGATCCTTGTCGGTGTAGAGCGGGGTGATGCCGCCGCGCCCGATGGCGGTCTCCCGGAACACCCCGCCCAGAGCCGCCGCGTCGATCTGCCCG
This sequence comes from Nocardia acididurans, assembly GCF_016741815.1. Taxonomy (GTDB): domain Bacteria; phylum Actinomycetota; class Actinomycetes; order Mycobacteriales; family Mycobacteriaceae; genus Nocardia; species Nocardia acididurans. The sequence goes on along the minus strand of NZ_JAERRJ010000008.1, from coordinate 331,578 downwards.
TTGCGCAGCGCGTCCTCGGTATTGGCCGGCGGCAGCACGACCAGTTGGACCTGCTTGATCTCGTCGGCGGTCAGGCCCTTCTGGTGCAGCCATTCCCGGGTGATGAATTCGTGGTGCGCGCCAAGGGTGTTCACCCCGACCTTCTTGCCGATGAGATCTCGCGCGCTGGTGATTCCCGCGCCCTCGCGGACGAAATAGCCGGTGTAGGACTGCTCGTCGGCGCCGTAGGAACTGAGTACGGAGGTGACCTGCGCTCCGCCCGCGATGAGCTTGACGACCGCGCCGTTGAACGCGCTGCCGAATTCGATCTGCTTGGTGGCGGCGGCCTGGATATTGGCCGGTCCGCTGGTGGTGTCGCCCTCCCACTTCAGCTCGATCTCGGTGAAGTAGCCGAGGTCGGCGGCCAGCTCGAAGGGGGAGACCTGGCCGGTGGCGCCCTGGTAGCGCACGATGGTCCGGCCGTCGGCGGTGGTGCCCGCGTCAGTGCTGGTGCAGCCGGTGACCGCTGCCAGCGCGGAGGATACGGCGACGGCGACGGCCAGTGTGCGCCGCCATCGGGTGGTGCGGGGGTGGGAGAACATCGTCGATTCTTTCGGTGAATTCGTCTGTGGCACGGCGGGTTACGGTCTGGCGGCGACAACAGGCGGGCGAGGCGTACTTCATGGTGGCGAGATCCTTTGCGGGAGCGGGGAACTGAGCGATCTGTACGCTCATATGGTCTGTGCGCCGCCGGGGGCGGGCAACCGCGATTTCACGATGTGGAAATCAGCGTGATCGTAATTCGGCGCGGGATTATGCTGCGCCGCTGGAATTCTGGAACAGCGGGCTGATCCGGCCCGCCGCCACCCGCATGGCGGGCACGATGGAGCGCACCAAATCGTCGGTGAGCCGGGCCGAGCGCGCCTGCACGGCGAGCGCGCCGCGGACCCGGCGGTCGCGCCCGACAATGGGCACCGCGACGGACCGGATCGGATCCTCGGTCTCGATGAGTTCGGAGGCGAAGCCGATGCGCCGGACGCGGTCCAGATCCGTCTGCAATCCACCCGACCGGTCGGAACTCGCTGGTCCGCGGCGTGCCGCATGCTCCTCGGCAATGGCCGTCATGGGGGAGTAGGCGAGCAGCGCGTGCCCCACCGCGCTGTCGCGCAAGGGCTGGCGGGCCCGCGGCACCTGATTCGGGCAGAACCACTCCGGCGGTCGCGCCTGGAACACCGTCACCGCATCCCGGTCCTCGACCATGCTCACGCTGACCGTGATCCGGATGCCCGCTGCCAGCGCATACAGGTGCGGCGCGGCCGAATCCAGCCCGAACCTGGTCAGCGCGGGCCGGGCGAGTGAGGCCAGCCCGTGCCCGATGCGGTAGCGGTCGGTGGACGAATCCTGTTCCAGCAGCCCGCCCCGCACCAGCGCCTGTGCCAGCCGATGCGAGGTGCTGACCGGCAGCGCGGCCAGCTGCGCCAGCTCCACCAGCGACAACTCCGGATCATCGCCCTCGAAGCAGTTCAGCACCTGGATCGCGCGATCGACGGCACGGGTGCCGGAGCGGGGTTCGTCGGCGGGGACCATGGTTCCTCCTGGGGCGGGCCGAAACGTCGTTCCCGGCACTATCGCGACCTGCGGAAGCCGGGGCAATGATTCGGCGCAGCACGATCCTGGTGCCCCGCTCAGCGCGCTTTTCCGGGGCCCGCGCAATCCGTGGGCACATATATCGTTTGTCGTGAATTTTGTATTAGCGGCTCGCGTCACAAATTTCACGTGACCTCCGTCACAAATATGTTTGCAAATCGGCCATTTGTAATTCGAGCACCTTCCGGTACCAGCTGCGAAAACTCCGTGAGCAAGGTCGATATCAATTTGTCAACCCGATGTGATTGCACCGTGATTTGCTGTGATTGTTCCGTTACGGTCGTTCACGGCTCGGATCGAAAGCCGAAGCCCACTCGAACCGCCGAATACCGGCAAGCCCGTCCCGCGGTTCGAGGCGCAACCGACATCCCTGGGGACGGGGACCCGAAGCTTCGCGCTCGGGCCGGCGGGCGCAGGCAGGGAATCAGACTTATGCATCGCAACCGGAAGCTCACCACCCGCATGCTCGTGGCCACCGCGGCCGTCGGCGCGTTCGTGTCCGTCCCGTTCGCGCTCTCCACCGCGACCGCCTCGGCCGCGAACAACTGGGATGCTGTCGCACAGTGCGAGAGCAGCGGCAACTGGGCCGCCAACACCGGCAACGGCTTCTACGGCGGCCTCCAGTTCACCCAGAGCACCTGGAACGCCTACGGCGGTTCGGGCAACGCCGCCAACGCCAGCCGCGAGGAGCAGATCCGCGTGGCCGAGAACGTGCTCGCGGGCCAGGGCCCCGGCGCCTGGCCGCACTGCGGCGCCTACCTGTAAGGCACCGCGCACCAGCTTCGTGAGCCTCTCTCCCGATCGGGGGAGGGGCTCACGGCCGTTTCCGGGCACACCCGCGCGGGTCGCGAATTATCGGGCGATGATCCGAACATGACGCTGGCGCGGCGGGCCGTTCCTACACTCCGAACTATGACAGTGACCTGGCCCGACGAGGTCGATGAGATCCTCGGCGGCGACCTGACCGCCGCCCTCGCCTACGGCACGCCCGCCGGTGGGGCGGTGGTGACAGCCGTCGCGCCCATCGGATTGCGCGACCGCGCACTCGGCACGGTGGGCTTCACCACCTCGCTCGGGTTCGGGAAGAAATTGGAGCGGATCAAGCGGAACCCGAAGGTGGCGTTGGCCTTCCACGCCCGCGAGCACGGTCTGGGCGATCCGCTGAATCGCCGCTACGTGCTGGTGCAGGGCACCGCGACCTTCGATGCGCAGCCGGATCGGGCCACGCTGGACCGGATCGGCGAGCAGGCCACACCGTATCTCGGTGCGCCCCGGCGCGGCCCGTTCTGGGATCGCTGGCTCAGCGCCTACTACGCGGACCGCGTGCTGGTCACCGTGGCCGTGCATCGCGTCGTCGTCTGGCACAACCTGGGTGCGAACAGCGAGCGGGAGGTCTACGGCGAGCCGCTGCCCGCCAAGGATGCCGCGCCGCAGTTCCCGCCGGCCAAGGGGACGGGTCCGCGCGTGGATGCCGGGCGGGCGGGCAGACAGGCGGCGAAGCTGCCGCATCACCTGCTGGCCTACGGTCAGGACGACGGGTTTCCCGCGGTACTCCCGGTGAGCGTGTCCGGGGCGACGCCCGAGGGCCTGCGGTTGGTCCTTCCGAAATCCGCGCCGGAGGGCGGGCGGCGCGCGGGCCTGCTCTCGCACTCCTATCGGCCCGCGCTGGTCGGTCTCGAAACCCGTCAGCACACCGGCTGGGTCGAGGTCACCGGACGCGACGCCCTGTACGCGCCGCATACCCGCGCCGGTTTCGTCGCGCCCCCGAACAAGACGCTGCTGCTGCTCGGCAACGGGTTCATGGCGCGGCGCGGCCTGAAGCAGGCCACCGAGCAGGGTCTGCTGGATTCCCTGCGCGCGGATCAGGCGTTGTAGATCGCCTGCGCCAGTTCGGCTTTCACCACCTGGAACTCGGGCGTGGCGGTGACGGCGAGGTCGCGGACCCGGTCGGGTGCGTCACCGGGCAGCGCGATGCGACGGTCGACGATGACACGGCCGGGGCGGGCACTCATCACCAGCACCCGGGTGGACAGGAACACCGCCTCCGCCACCGAATGCGTCACGAACACAATGGTTTTCCCGGATTCCCGCCACAGGCGCAGCAGTTCGACCTGCAGCCTCTCCCGGGTGAGGGCGTCCAGTGCGCCGAACGGCTCGTCCATGAGGATGATGCGCGGATCGTTCGCCAGCACGCGGGCGATCTGTGCGCGCTGCTGCATGCCGCCGGAGAGTTCGTACGGCCGCTTGTCGCCGGAATCCGCCAGCCCGACCAGCCGGAGCAGCCGGTCGGATTCTGTGCGGCGCGTCTTGCGTTCCACGCCACGGCATTTCGGCCCGAACTCGATATTGCCGCGCACCGACAGCCACGGATACAACGTGGGGGCCTGGAACACGACACCGCGGTCGGGACCGGGCCCGGCGATCGGGTCCGCACCGACCCGCAGTGCGCCGCCGCTGGGTTCCAGGAATCCACCCAGCAGGTGCAGCAGGGTGGTCTTCCCGCAGCCGGACGGGCCGACGATGCTCACGAACTCGCCCGGCTCGATGACCAGATCGGTGGACGAGAGCGCCACCGCCGTACCGGAAGCGGTGTCATAGGTTTTCGACACACCCGTCAGGACGACCCGGTCGAGCCCTCCCGCCACCGCGGTCACCGGCCGCCCGCCACCGTCGCGGCCTCGGCATACGGTGCGCCGGTGTACTTCTCGGGTGCGGCCAGCCCCTGCACCTCACCCTGGCTCAACAGGAACTGCGCCGAACTCTGCAGATCCGCGCCGAGTTGCCGGCCCAGATACGCGGTACCGGCCTGCGCGGCGGCATCCACGAACACGTATCCGGCCAGCTGCTTGCGCACCTCCGTCACCGGGATGCCCAGCTGTGCGGCGATATGGGTGGCAGCGCCCTCCGGATCACTCGACAGCTGCCGCACCGCCCAATTCTGTACGGCCGTCCATACTTCGAAGAACGTCGGATTGGCGGCGACGAAGTCGGCGCGCGCACCCGCCAGATCGAAGGTCGGCTTACCCGCCTTCGCGGTATCGGCCGCGGTGGTCACCACATGCCCGTTCCGTGTGAGCTCCGACAGTGTCGGCTCCCAGATGAACGCCGCGTCGATCCCGCTGTCCCGCCACGCGCCCAGGATCGCGTCGGGCTGCAGATTCACCAGCGTCACCTCACGGTCGATGCCGGCCGCCTGCAATGCGCCCAGCAGACTGTAGTGCGAGGTGCTGGCGAACGGCACCGCGATCTTCTTGCCGCGCAACCCCGCCACCGAGGTGATCGCCGGATCCTTCACCACCAGCGATTCCGCCGCCCCGATCACATCGTGCACCCACACCACCTTCAGGTCCAGATGCAGCGGAGCCGAAATCGCCCGTGCCGCAGCGGCACTCCCGAGCAGTCCGAGATCGAGCGAGTTCGCCCCGAACGCCTGAATCACCGTCGCCCCGGACGCGAACCTGCTCCACGTGATGTTCGCGTTCGGTAGGCAGGTTCGCAGCACCCCGGTGTCCTTGACGATCAAATCCCCATTGGGAATGTCCTGATACCCGATCCGCACTGTGCCGGTGTAGGTCTCGTCCACCGCCACCGGGCATGCCACGGTTTCCCCGGTCGCCCGGGACTGATCCTCGCGCCCCGACTCCACGCAGCCCGCCAGGGCCACCGTCATTGCGGCGGCCGTCGCCACTGCCACGAATGTGCGCTTCACGCTTTTCCTTTCCAGGGCACGGCGACCTCGCCGGCCCACTTGATCACCGCGTCCAATACGAGTGCGGTGATCCCGATGACGATGACGCAGGCCATGGTCAGCGGCGTATCCAGCCGCTGGCCCGCCACATAGGCGAGCCCGCCGATCCCGGGTATCCCGTTGTTGAGTTCGGCCGCGACCACCGTGGTCCACGCGAATCCGACAGCCACCCGAACGCCCCCGATGACGTCCGGCAGGGTCGCGGGCAGCAGCACCCGCGTGATCACCTGCCGTCGATTCGCCCCCAGCGAGCGCGCCGCATTGACCCGATCCGCCGAAACCCCCTGCACCCCACTGATGGTCGCGATCACCACGGGCGGAAAGGCGGCCAGGAACAACAGCCAAACCTTGGAGGTGTCCCCGATTCCGAACCACACGATGAGCAGCCCGATGTACCCGAGCGGCGGCAGCATCCGCAGAAAATTGAGGAACGGTTCCACGATGGCGCTCACCGTCCGCGACGTGCCGAGCACGAAACCCACCGGCGGCCCGAGCGCTACGGCCGCCCCCGCGCCGACGGCGATCCGCTGCAGGCTCGCGACCAGATGCTCCCACAGGAAGTAGTTCTGCTCTCCGCGCACCTCCCGCGGCACCCCGGGCGCGATCTCATGCCAGGAGTTGGCCCGCACGAACGCCTCCCACACCGCGCCCGGCCCCGGCAGGAATCGCGCGTCCACCAGCCCGGCGGCGCTGACCGCCCACCACACCGCCACGAACACCAGCAGCGATGCCACCCGCACGGCCACCCCGCGCAGCCGCCCCGCCCCGGCTCCGGGACGCCACCGCCGCCCGCTCCGGGCGGCCGCACCGATATCCGCACTGCCGCCACCGATCCCGGTGTCCGGCACCGCGACGGTCGATGTCCGCGTCACCCGTGCACCACTCCTCTCGGCGTCGATCTCCTCCGCAATGGCCCGAGCCGGAACCATCCGGGGAGATCATCACCGCGCGCGAGGGGCGCGAACACCTACTGGATCAGCGTGATTCGAATACCGGCTCGCGCACCGGTTCGCTGTCGGCCACCGGCATGCGGGCGTCGACGGCGAGGCCGAGCAGGCCGACCGCCAGACAGCTGCCGGTGATGATCCACTGGCCCGTGGATGCGGTGCCGGTGAGCGCGTTGCCCAGGAGCACGGTGCCGATGGTGCCGGGGATGATGCCGAGGAAGGTGGCTGCCAGGTACGGCCACAGGCGTACGGAAGACAGTCCGGCGCAATAGTTCACGACGGAGAACGGCGCGAAGAAGATGAGGCGCAGGGAGCCGACCGCGAGCCAGCCGCGGCGCGCCAGGCGGGCGTCGACTGCTTGAACGGCGGGGTGGGTGAGGCGGGCGGCGACGTGGTCGCGGTCCAGGGCGCGGACCAGGAGCAGGGCCAGCACGGCGCTGAGCGTGGTGGCGCCGATGGCGATGGTGAGGCCGAGGGCGGGACCGAAGAGCATGCCCGCGCTGAGGGTGAAGATGGTGCGGGGAAAGGGGGCGACGCAGACGACGGTGTGCAGTGCGAAAAACACCAGGGGCAGCAGGGGGCCGACGGAATCGGCCCAGTCGCGGATCTGGCCGGCGGTGGGGTGCGGGATGAGCGCGGCGGCCACGAACAACCCTGCGACGCCGAGGATGAGCGCGAGGGTGCGCGGCTCGAGGAGTCGGCGCAGTCGGATCCGGAGGGTGTTCGGCACCGAGTCAGGGTACCGGCCGTGTCGTGTTCGCCGACGACACGCGGGTTGTCGTGCGGAGGTGCGGGGGCTTACCCGCTTGTTGGCGCGTTGCCAAGTTACCGGCCGGTAGTGCATGCTCGGCGGAAGCGATCGGGGAGTGCCCGCTAGCATCAGGGGAAAGACAAGGAATGCTCGTTAACCGAATAGGTCGCTGAGCTGTGCAAATGCACTGCAAACGGACCAAGCGGTTGGTGGGTGGGAGAAGGAACAGCAGCATGCCGATTGCTTCAGACTCGGACACCGATTCGGTGCCCGAGTATGCCGCCTGGCGCAAGGGTGTCGCCGGGGTGCTGGCCAAGGCCCGCAAGGTGGATGTGTCCGAACTGCCGGACGAACCGGAGAAGCTGCTCGCGGTCAAGACCTATGACGGGTTGACCGTCAATCCGCTCTACACGCGTCGTGACGAGCTGCCCGAGCAGCCGCTGCCGGGCGCTTTCCCGTTCGTGCGCGGCGGTGACGCCACCCGTGACGTGCATCGCGGCTGGTTCGTCAGCCAGAAGTTCGGCGGTCCCGAGGCCGCCGAGGTCAACCAGAACATTCTGTTCGCGCTGGAGAACGGCGTGAGCGCGCTGTGGCTGGCCGTGGGCGAGCGCGGCGTGCCGGTGGCGCAGATCCCCGCCGCCCTGGCCGGTCTGCTGTTCGACCTGGCCCCGCTCACGATCGAGGCGGGTAAGGACGCGAACGAGGCTGCCGCCCAGGTCTTCTCGGTGCTCGACGGCTACGCGGCCGCCAACCGCAAGGACATTCGGGTGCAGCTGGGCGCGACCCCGCTCACCAGTCTGTTCGCCGGATCCGACTCCGTCGATCTGGACAGCGCGATCGCGCTGGCCCAGCAGGCGGTGGCCCGCCCGGAGACGGTGCGCGCGATCGTGGTGTGCGGCGTGGCCTTCCACAGTCACGGCGCCTCCGACGCCCAGGAGCTCGGTGCGGCCGTGGCCGCCGGTCTCGAATACCTGCGCGCGCTCACCGACGCGGGCGCGGATATCGCGGATGCGCTGGGCCAGCTGGAATTCCGGCTCGCCGCCACCGACGACCAGTTCGCCACCATCGCCAAGTTCCGTGCGGCCCGGCGTCTCTGGGCCCGGGTGGCGCAGGTGTGCGGCGCGCCCGCCTTCGGCAATGCCCCGCAGCTGGCGGTCACCTCCCCGGCCATGATGACCCAGCGTGACCCGTGGGTGAACATGCTGCGCACCACCCTCGCCGCCTTCGGCGCGGGCGTCGGCGGCGCGGATACCGTCACCGTGCTGCCGTTCGACAATGCCCTGCCCGCAGGCGAACTCGACGTGTCCAAGGCGTTCTCCGAGCGTATGGCCCGCAATACCCAGCTGCTGCTGCTCGAGGAATCACACCTGGGCTTCGTGCAGGATCCGGGCGCGGGTTCCTGGTATGTGGAATCGCTCACCGATGAACTCGCCGCCAAGGCGTGGGAGTTCATGCAGGAGATCGAGAAGGCGGGCGGCTACCTGGCCGCGCTGCAGTCCGGTCTGCTCGCCGAACGCATCGGCGAGACCAAGACCACGCGCGATTCCGATGTGGCGCATCGTAAGCTGGCGGTCACGGGCGTGAACGAGTTCCCGAACCTGGGCGAGAAGCCGCTGTCGGAGCAGGCTCGCGCGCGCAGCTCGGCCAATGCCTACGGCGCGGCCTTCGAAGCCCTGCGCAACCGTTCGGACGCCTATCTGGCCGCTAACGACGCGCGCCCCAAGGCCCTGCTGGTGCCGCTGGGACCGGTGGCGGAGCACAATGTGCGTGTCACCTTCACCGCCAACCTGCTCAACTCGGGCGGTATCGAAACCGTCAACCCGGGAGCGGTCGACCTCGCCGGAATCGGCGCGGCGGCAACCGAATCCGGTGTCGCGCTCGCCGTCCTGTGTGGTTCCGACGCCCGCTACGGCGCGGAAGCCGGTGCGGCGACCGAGGCCCTGCGCGCGGCGGGTGTCACCACCGTGCTGCTGGCGGGACCGGAGAAGGCGGTCGCGGACCTCACCGGCGCGCAGCGTCCGGACGGTTTCGTGACAGCGCGGATGGACGCGGTGGCGGCCCTGTCCGGCCTGCTCGAAAAGCTGGGAGCCCCCGCATGAACGGTCAGGCCCGGAGGCGGCAGCGAAGCGTAACCACGCAGGGCCCCGGTCGTGCGGAGAGGACACAGTGATGAGCGACATCAAGCATCAGATCGGCAATTTCGCCGAGATCCCACTGGGCGAACCGGTCGAGGCGAGCGCCGAGACCACCACGGTGGAGTCCTTCGTCGCCGAAGCCGCCGCGGCCAACAACTACGCGCCCGAGCAGCTGAACTGGGCCACCCCCGAAGGTATCGACGTCGCACCGGTTTTCACCAAGGCCGACCGCGATGCCATTGTGGCCGAAGGCTATCCGCTCGACAGCGTGCCGGGTATCGCGCCGTTCGTGCGCGGTCCGTACCCGACCATGTACGTGAACCAGCCGTGGACGATCCGCCAGTACGCGGGCTTCTCCACCGCCGCGGACTCGAACGCCTTCTACCGCCGCAACCTGCAGTCGGGTCAGAAGGGTCTGTCGGTCGCCTTCGACCTGGCCACCCACCGCGGCTACGACTCGGACCACCCGCGCGTGACCGGCGACGTCGGCATGGCCGGTGTGGCCATCGACTCCATCCTGGACATGCGGGAACTGTTCGATCACATTCCGCTGGACCAGGTCTCGGTCTCCATGACCATGAACGGCGCGGTGCTGCCCATCCTGGCGCTCTACGTCGTCGCCGCCGAGGAGCAGGGCGTCAAGCCCGAGCAGCTGGCCGGAACCATTCAGAACGACATTCTGAAAGAGTTCATGGTCCGCAACACCTACATCTACCCGCCCAAGCCCTCGATGCGGATCATCTCCGACATCTTCGCCTTCACCTCCGCGAAGATGCCGAAGTTCAACTCCATCTCCATCTCCGGCTACCACATCCAGGAGGCCGGTGCCACCGCCGATCTGGAGCTGGCCTACACCCTCGCCGACGGCGTGGAGTACATCAAGGCCGGTATCGACGCGGGTATGGAGGTCGACAAGTTCGCGCCGCGCCTGTCGTTCTTCTGGGCCATCGGCATGAACTTCTTCATGGAGGTCGCCAAGCTGCGCGCCGGCCGCCTGCTGTGGAGCGAGCTGGTCGCCAAGTTCGAGCCCAAGAGCGCGAAATCGCTTGCCCTGCGCACACATTCGCAGACCTCCGGCTGGTCGCTGACCGCGCAGGACGTATTCAACAATGTGGCGCGCACGTGTGTGGAGGCCATGGCCGCCACCCAGGGCCACACCCAGTCGCTGCACACCAACGCACTCGACGAGGCGCTGGCGCTGCCGACGGACTTCTCCGCCCGCATCGCCCGCAACACCCAGCTGCTGATCCAGCAGGAGTCCAACACGACTCGGCCCGCCGACCCGTGGGGCGGCTCGTACTACGTCGAGTGGCTCACCCATCAGCTGGCCGAGCGCGCCCGTGCCCACATCGCCGAGATCGAGGCGCACGGCGGTATGGCACAGGCGATTTCGGAGGGCATTCCGAAGCTGCGCATCGAAGAGGCCGCCGCGCGCACCCAGGCGCGCATCGACACCGGGCAGCAGCCCGTGATCGGCGTCAACAAGTACCAGGTCGAGGAAGACACCCCGATCGAGGTGCTCAAGGTCGAGAACTCGCGCGTGCGCGCCGAGCAGAACGCCAAGCTGGTGAAGCTGCGCGCGGAGCGCGATACGGCCGAGGTGGAGCGGGCGCTGGCCGAACTGACCCGCGCCGCAAGCTCCTCCGAGGGCGGCATGGAGAACAACCTGCTCGCCCTGGCCATCAACGCCGCGCGCGCCAAGGCCACCGTCGGTGAGATCTCCGACGCGCTGGAGAAGGTCTACGGCCGCCATCAGGCCGAAATCCGTACGCTCTCCGGCGTTTACCGTGAGGAGGCCGGCAAGGTGACCAATATCAGCAGGGCCATCTCCCTGGTCGAGGCGTTCGCCGAGGCCGAGGGCCGCCGCCCCCGCATCCTGGTCGCCAAGATGGGCCAGGACGGCCACGACCGCGGCCAGAAGGTGATCGCCACCGCCTTCGCCGACCTCGGCATGGACGTCGACGTGGGCCCGCTGTTCCAGACTCCCGAAGAGGTGGCGCAGCAGGCGGCGGACAACGACGTGCACATCGTCGGCGTCTCGTCGCTGGCCGCTGGCCATCTCACGCTGGTGCCCGCCCTGCGGCAGGCGCTGGCCGATGTCGGGCGTCCCGACATCATGGTCATCGTCGGCGGCGTCATCCCGCCCGGTGATTTCGACGAACTGCGCGAGGCCGGGGCCGCGGCGATCTTCCCGCCCGGCACCGTCATCGCCGACGCCGCCATCGATCTCATCAAGAAGCTGGGAGCGTCTCTCGGCCACGAGATCGGCACTGGCGCGGCCGAATGAGCGACGCGCCATGGGCAGCCGAGGGCGGCGCGATCCACCCTCGGCTCGGCACCACCGCAGGAGTCGGGTTGCCGGGCAACCGTTCCCGGCCCGGCGCGGAGAGCGGCGGCTCGGGAGCTCGGGCGGTGGGTAGTGGCCCACCGGCCGGGGGTCCGGCTGCGGAGAGCGGTGGCTCGGTGAGCGGTGAATCCACGGCGGTGAGCGGGGGAGCGGCTGCGCCGAAGTCCGCGGCTGTACGCCGGATCGACGTCGACGACCTCGCCGAGCGGGTGCGCGACGGTCAGCGGGCCGCGTTGGCCCGCGCCATCACCCTCGTCGAATCCACCCGCGCCGACCACCGCGATCTGGCCCAGCAGCTGCTGCTGAAACTCACCCCCGACGCGGAGCGGGTGGTGTCCAATCGTGTTGGTATCACCGGTGTTCCGGGTGTCGGGAAGTCGACCTTCATCGACGCGCTGGGCATGTACCTGATCGGCGAGGGCCATCGGGTGGCGGTGCTGGCGGTCGATCCGTCCTCCACGCGCACCGGCGGTTCCATCCTCGGCGACAAGACCCGCATGGCGCGGCTGTCGGTGCAGCGCGACGCCTACATCCGCCCGTCACCCACCGCGGGCACGCTCGGCGGCGTGGCCAAGGCGACCCGCGAAACCATCGTCCTGATGGAGGCCGCCGGGTACGACGTGATCCTCGTGGAGACCGTGGGCGTCGGCCAATCCGAGGTCACCGTCGCGAATATGGTCGACGTCTTCTGCTTCCTCACCCTCGCCCGCACCGGCGATCAGCTGCAGGGCATCAAGAAGGGCGTCCTGGAACTGGCCGACCTGGTCGCGGTGAACAAGGCCGACGGCAAGCACGAACTGGAGGCCAAGGCCGCCGCCCGCGAACTCTCCGGCGCGATGCGTCTGATCCATCCGCGTGAGTCCCTGTGGCATCCACCGGTTCTCACCATGAGCGGCCTGAACGGTCAAGGGCTGGACAAGTTCTGGGATACGGTGCTCACCCACCGGCAGGTGCTCACCGAGGCGGGCGAATTCGCCGAGAAGCGCCGCCGTCAGCAGGTCGACTGGACCTGGACCATGGTGCACGACAACCTGCTTCGCCGTCTCACCGACAACCCGAACGTGAAATCGTTGCGCTCCCAGGTGGAGAAGCAGGTCCGCGACGGCTCCCTCACCCCGGCCCTGGCGGCCGAGGAGATCCTGCGCGCCTTCGACGCCCGCTAGCGGCACGCTCCCACGGCGAGGTCGCCGAGCGAGCATTCGGCGGTGCGCGGGTAGTACGCCCCCATCAGCGCCTCGGCATGTGCCGGGCCGCTGTCGGGGGCGACGTTCTGGATCGCGGGGGCGAAGTCGCCGGCGGGCAGCATGTTCCGGAACAACAGCAGATGCTTCGTCTCCGGATGTTCCAGCGACCACGGTACGAAGGTCGCGCCCGGAATCGCCTCGACGGCCGCGCGTTGCGACTCGTCGGCGACGACGTAGGTGTAGTTGCCCGAGGCATCGAGTGCGGTCTGGGTGTCGTCGCGGCAGCCGACATCCACCGAGCCGTCGGGCAGCGTATTGCGCACGACCGGGCCGGGCAGCACGGCCAGCTCGGAGCAGAGCGAGAAGTAGCGCATATCGGGTGACGGGACCGCGGGCGCCTTGCCGCGGACCACGATCACCCGGCCGTCGGCGGGCCGGGTCACTCCCGCCGCCAGATAGGCGATGTCACCATTGGGGAAGAAGCCCGCGCCGGTGACCCTGGTGAACGCACTCGTCGGATTGCGGGGGAGTCCGACCTGCGGGATCGCATCGAGCGCGGCGGTGATCGCCCCATTCGTCGGACCGCCGACGCACGAGCCGAGCGTCCGCGTGGCTCCCTTGCCGTTGAGCGTCACCGACGGGAGTGCCACGGCCTCCGGGCCGCCCTCCGGCAGGTAGACGCGATAGATCAGGAAGCCGATGCCGCCGGTGACGCCCGAAGGCGCGAGCGGCAGTGTATTGGCCTGTCCCGCTTGCGCATCCGGCCGGACGGTGACCGTGAAGGTGTCGCCGCCCGCGTCCCGGACGATCCGGGAGTCGGGCAGCGCCGAATCCAGTCCGCCCGCACTGAAATTGCTCAGGGTCCGGTCGTAGGTATTGAACGACATGTAGCGCGCGTCCGGGAAAGTCCCTGTGACAGTGATGCTCGTATCCGGGCCGACCTCGTACGGCAGGATCCAGTACGAGGCCGCCGAATCCGGGAACGCGACATTGAACTGGTCCAGCGTGCGCGGCGAGAGTTCCTGTCCCCACGAGCACGACCCGCTGCTTCCGGTATCGGCGTCCGCGACGCCGGTCAGCAGCGCGGCTCCCACCCCGGCCGACGCCAGCACACTCATCACCGTCAGCCCACGCGAAACCATGAGCACACGGTAGAGGATGCACTAACGATTCGATAGTTCACGGTCCGCGGCCGCGAGCACACCGCCGAACGCGAAGGTGACCACCGGTTTCATGAGCAGCCTGGTGAGCGTGTCGGCGGCGAACGGCGCGGCGATCTGCCCGGTGGTCGTCCAGGTCACGCGGGTGCCGCCGTCGACCTCGGTGAAGGTGAGCGCGCCGCCCTCGTGCCGGGACGGCGGGAAGCTGCGTTCGACCAGGTAGCCGAAATCGTGCGGTGGGTTGTAGCTGGTGATGCGTTCGCGGAACCAGCCGATCACCCAGGTCAGGACCCGTACCGCGTCGCGGCCGTACGGTGCGTCGGTGCCCTTGCGCGCCAGGCGGTTTCGCAGCACGACCCGGGAGCGCGGATAGTTCTGCGCGTTCGCCAGCCAGTCGAAGACGGCGGCGGGCGGGGCGGCGATGACGCGTTCGACGGTGATGGTCTGCATGATTGTCCCCTCCGAGCGGCGAACCGGCTGGTCGTGCCGCTCTACTACAGTCCATAGTACTGATTGTCACCGATCGGTGGCGGGATTCCCGTTCATACGTTCTGGTCGGTTGGCCCGGCGTACCGTGGGGTACCCCATCCCGCAGAGACGGTATGTGACGCGATCGGTTGACGTGAGCCGGTCCGTACCCCAGCGGACGGCTCGAATCTCTACACGCGGCCCGGAGGAGATGGTGGCCATGGGGTGGGATGTCGCAGCACGGGCGATGACCGTGATCCTGATGTACATGAGCAGATGGGGTGTGTTGCCGCCCATGTCGTTACGGCCCTGACCCCGGCGGCGGGTGACGGGCGTCGGCGCGGAGCCGATGCCGGGTGTGGCTACGCGGTAGCGTGATCCGATGAGAACCCGTGCGGTGCGCCTGCTTCCGGGGCTCGCGCAGTTCCGCGGCTACCGGCCGGATTGGCTGCGCTCGGACGCACTCGCCGGAATCACCGTCGCCGCCTATCTGATTCCGCAGGTCATGGCCTATGCGACCGTGGCCGGGCTGCCCCCTGTGGTCGGTTTGTGGGCGGTGCTCGGGCCGCTGGCCGTCTACGTCTTCCTCGGCACCTCGCGGCAGTTGTCGGTGGGGCCGGAATCGACGACGGCGCTCATGACCGCGGTCGCGCTGGCCCCGCTGGCGGCCGGTGATCCCGGTCGGTACGCGGCGCTGGCCGCCGTCCTCGCCCTGCTGGTCGGCGTGATCTGCGTGCTCGCGGCGGTGGCGCGGCTCGGGGTGCTCGCCGATCTGCTGTCGAAGCCGGTGCTGGTGGGCTATCTGGCCGGAACCGCCGGGATCATGATCGCCAGCCAGCTGGGCAAACTCACCGGTGTGCCCGTGGACGGCGAGACCATCCCCAGCCAGCTGCGCTCCTTCGCGGACCGGATCGACGAATGGCACTGGCCCACCACCGTGCTCGCGGCGGTGACGCTCCTCGGGCTGCTCCTGCTCGCCTGGCTGGTGCCGAAATTGCCCGCGACACTGCCGGCGGTGCTGGCCGCCACCCTGGCCGTCTCGGTGTTCTCGCTGCAGCAGTACGGAATTCACGTCGTCGGCACCATCCCGTCGGGGCTGCCGGTGCCCGGTATCAGTTCGGTGGCGGGCGAGGATCTGGTGCGGTTGCTGCTGCCCGCCGTCGGCATCGCGCTGGTGGCCTTCTCCGACAACGCCCTCACCGGACGCGCATTCGCCACCCGGCACGGCACCCAGGTCGACGCCAATCGCGAACTCGGGGCGCTGGGCGCGACCAATCTGGCCGCCGGTGTGTCGCACGGCTTTCCGGTGAGCTGCAGCGGCAGCCGCACCACCATCGCCGATGTGTCGGGTGCGCGCACCCAGCTGTATTCGGTGGTCACGCTGGTCGCGGTGCTGATCGTGCTGTTCGGCGCGCGCGGGATCCTCGCGGCTTTTCCGACCGCCGCGCTGGGTGCGCTGGTGGTCTACGCCGCCCTGCGGTTGATCGACGTCAAGGAGTTCCGCCGCATCGCGCGATTCCGGCGCAGTGAGCTCGTGCTGGCCCTGAGCACCACCGTCGCCGTCCTCGCCTTCGGTGTGCTCAACGGCGTGCTCATCGCCATCGGATTGTCGATCCTGGACCTGCTGCGCCGGGTCGCCCGCGCCCACGACGCCATCCAGGGGTTTGTTCCCGGACTGGCGGGTATGCATGATGTAGACGACTACCCGAACGCGAAACTCGTTCCCGGACTGGTGATCTACCGTTACGACGCTCCGCTCTGCTTCGCCAACGCGGAAGATTTCCGTCGACGCGCGCTCCTGTCGGTCGAGCAGTCGGACGACGGAGCTCCCGTGCGATGGTTCGTCCTCAATGCCGAGGCGAATGTCGAAGTGGACCTCACCGCTCTGGATGCCGTCGCCCAGCTGCGCGCTGAAATGGAGTCACGCGGAGTGGTTTTCGCCATGGCGCGGGTCAAACAGGATCTGCGCGAAGCCCTGGACGCCTTCGGCCTGACCGAGCAGATCGGCGAGCACCGCCTCTACCCGACCCTGCCCACCGCCCTCGCCGCCTTCGAAGGCGAGACCGGCGCGGACGTACCGGATGATCGTCCGCAGTACTGAATCCTCGCGACCAGCACCGATATCCGGGATAATCGAGGTGTGGCCGCTCCAGCAGGGGATCCGGTCCCCGAAACCGCCGAGGCGAGCACCGCGCCGACCACCACCGAAACGAGTCGCGAGGCGCGCTGGTCGGTGCGGGAGAACGACCTGCGCCACAGTGTGGCCGACGCGGCCGTCTTCACGATGGGCTCCGGGGGAGTCGGAACACCCGCCGCGCCAGAGGAAGCCGATCCCGCCACCCACCCCGGCATCCTCGTCGCGGGCGTCTACGCGGGCGACGGCCCGGCCCAGCACCTCCTCGAGGGCCCGCGCTGGACCGGAATCGGCGTCGACCCCGCACCCACCGCCACCGCCTGGCGACTCGACCTGTATTCCGGTGTCCTGCACCGGGAGGACCGCGACGGCGATTTCCGGAGCCTGCGTTTCGCCTGTGCCGACCGCCCCGGCGTGCTCGTACTCCGCACCGAATCGGCTGCCGCCCAGCTCACTCCGGGCAGGCCGCTCGAGGACCCGCCCGTCGACCCGGAGGTCGGAGTGCACGAGCTGCCGATCGATTCACCGGCCCCGGAGGCGCCGGGTCACGGCATGTCGAAGGCACGGGAGTCCGGCTCACCGCATGCGCGGCGGGTACTTCGCGTCGAATCGTCCTGCGGCGCCATTGTCGCCGCGGCCGATCAGTGGCGGAGCGGCACGTCGCGCGGGCAGCGGGTGGAGCGGATCGCGGTGGCCGCGGCCGATCCGGGGGACCGCCCGGCTGCCGCGGGAGTGCTGCGCGACCTGCGGCGTGCGGTGGAGACCGGGATCGACGGTCTGCTGGCCGAGCAGCGCCGCGCGTGGGCGCGGCGGTGGGCCACGGTGGGGATCGACCTGCCCGATGATCCGGAAAAAGAACTGGCCGTTCGGTTCGCGCTATTCCAGCTGTGGACCAACGCGGGCGCACACGGCGACAATGCGGTGGGCGCGCGTGGGGTGTCCGGGAGCGGGTATCTCGGCCACGTGTTCTGGGATACGGACATCTACGTGCTGCCCGCACTGGCGAGCATGGATCCCGATGCCGCCGAGGCCATGATCCGATACCGCCTGAACCGGCTCGACCCCGCGCGGGCACGCGCGCGCACCGAAGGCCGTCGCGGAGCCCGGTTCCCATGGGAATCGGCGGCGCTGGGCGTCGACGTGACACCGCGGGCCGGATTCCTCGGTGGCACACCGGTTCCCATTCTCACCGGGACCGAGGAAGAGCACATCACCGCCGATATCGCCTGGGCCGTGCATCATTTCGCGGAATGGACCGGCCGTCGCGACTACCCGGAGACCACGGCGCGCGATCTGATCGTGGAGACCGCGCGTTACTGGGCCTCCCGGGTGCGCGTCGACCCCGCCGGCAGGGCGCATATCGACCGGGTGATCGGGCCCGACGAGTATCACGAGACCGTGGACGACAACGCCTACACGAATGTGATGGCCCGCTGGAATCTCCGCCGTGCCGCCGCGCTCCTGCCCCGGAATCCTGCGGAGGCACGCGAATTCGAGCAGTGGCGGGAGCTGTCGCATCGGATCGTCGACCAGTTGCATTCCGATGGTCGCTACCAGCAGTTCACCGGATACTTCGAGCTGGAACCGCTCACCGCGCCCGCGCTCACTCGCCAACCCGTCGCCGCCGACGTACTGCTGGGCCGCGACCGGGTCACCGCCTCCCAGCTCATCAAACAGCCCGATGTGCTGATGCTGCACCACCTGGTGCCCGACGAGGTCGCTCCCGGCTCGCTCATCCCCAATCTGGAGTTCTACGCCCCGCGCACCACCCATGGCTCCTCGCTGTCGCCCGCCATCATGGCATCGCTGCTGGCGCGGGCGGGGCGCGCCGACGAGGCGCTCGACATGCTGGTTCCCGCACTGCGATTGGATCTCGACGACCGCACCGGCTCCACCGCGGGCGGCCTGCACATGGCCACCCTCGGCGGTGTCTGGCAGGCGATGCTGTTCGGTTTCGCGGGTGTGCGGGTTCGCGACGGGGTGCTGAGCATCCACCCGCATCTCCCGCGACGCTGGCCGCATCTGGGCATCGCCTTCCGCTGCCTGGGCCGCCGCGTTCGCCTCGAACTCACCCACACCGGCGTGGGCATCACCGTCGACGGACCGATCGAGGTGGCCGCCGGAGGCCACCCGGCGGTACTGGTCAGCGGCGAATCCTGGTGGCCCGCAAGGAAAGAACCACGCTCGTGAACCACATTCCGGTGCGGTCGACAGACGATGCCCTCGCTGTCGCCGCCGCCTTCGAAAAAGTGCTGGGCATCCCGCTGTACGCCCTGCCGTCGGAGACGACCGATGACGAATTCCTCGTCGCCCTGCGCGAACCGGGAGCCACCCTAGGCGTGGTGGAGCCGGCGGACGGCGTCTGGGAGTTGTTGCGGCGCTGCACGGTTCCGCTCGTCGTCGTCCCGGCCGACAACCGCGCCGGGCAGCAATCCGGCGACTACGCGGTCGAACGCGTGCTGGTGCCCCTGGAGGGCACCGACGAATCCGTGCGCGCGGTGGCCCGCACCGTGCGCCTGTTCGACGACGCCGGTGTGGAGATCATCGTGCTGCACGTCTTCGACGAGACCACCGTGCCCGCGCACTGGGATCAGCCCGCGCACGAACGCACCTGCTGGGAGCGCGGATTCCTGGCCCGCTTCTGCCGCCCGTACTTTCCCGGCCGCTGCCCCGAACTGACCCTGCGCGCCGGCGGCCCCGGCGAACACATCGCCGACGTCGCCGCCGACGGCACCGATATGATCGTGCTGAGCTGGTCTCGCGAACTGCGGCCCGGCCGCGCCCGGATCGTGCGCGAAACCCTTGCCACGGCGTCGGTTCCGGTCATGCTCATCCCGGCGGCCGCGTCGGGTACGGTCGCCGCCTGATCCGGCTAGCGCGACGAGGACTGTCCCGTGCGCAGTTTCGAGGCGAGCACGGCGGCCTGGGTGCGCCGCTCCATCCCGAGTTTCGACAGCAGCCGCGACACATAGTTCTTGACGGTCTTCTCCGCCAGGAACATTCGCTCGGCGATCTGCCGGTTGGTGAGCCCGTCGCCCAGCAGATCGAGCAGTTTGCGTTCCTGGTCGGTCAGCCCGGTCAGCGGGCCGTCGGCCTGGGTGCTGTGCCGCAACCGCTGCATGAGCACCGCCGCCGCCCGATTGTCGAGCAGCGACCGGCCCGCGCCGACCTCCTTGATGGCCTTGGCCAGTTCCATCCCCTTGATGTCCTTGACCACGTACCCGCTGGCCCCGGCCAGGATGGCGTCCAGCATGGCCTGCTCGTCGGTGAACGAGGTCAGGATCAGACAGCGCAGATCATCCAGGCGGGACAGCAGCTCCCGGCACAGCTCGATGCCGTTCCCGTCCGGCAGCCGCACATCCAGCACCGCCACGTCCGGCCGTAGCGCGGGAATCCGGGCCAGTGCCTGCGCGGCGTCCGCGGCCTCCCCGACCACCGTGAGATCCGGATCGCCCTCGAGCAGATCGATCAGCCCGCGGCGCACGATCTCATGGTCGTCGACGAGAAACACATTGATCATGGCCACATCCGATCCCGCGAGGAGAGTGTGCACCCAACATATCGCCGCACCCCGCTCTCCGGGCATGGTCCAAAGTCCCTAATCGGTCGCTCGGGCGATGGATCGCCCGCCTCCGGCCTGGTTTGCGGCGGGTCCGAGATGGCTACCGTTGAAGGTGTGAACGTAGAGGTGACGCCGCTACCCGGAATCGGTGTGCGCAAAGAATTTCCGCTGAAGGGGGCGAAGCGGCGGATCGGGGTGATCGACCACCGGGACGGCACCATCGAACTGGTCGTGTCCAAGCCGGGAAAACCGCATCTCGTCGACCGGATCCTGCTCTCGCGCGCGGAGGCGGCGGTGCTGGCGAACCTGCTGGGCGCCCCGCAACTGGTCGCTCAGCTGCGCGAGGAACATCGGGAACTGGGCGGAGTGATCACCCGTCAGATGTCGGTGCCGCCCGGTTCGCCGTACGACGGCCGCGTCCTCGGTGACTCCCAGATGCGCACGCGGACAAAGGCGTCCATTGTCGCCGTACTGCGCTCCGGACATCCGGTGCCGTCGCCGGAACCCGACTTCGTGTTGACCGCGGGCGACATTCTGGTGGTGGTCGGCACCGAGGAGGGGCTGGCGGCCGCCGCGGGGATACTGGTGGACGGCTGACCCGTTCCCGATAGGGTCGGGTTCTGTGAACGTAGAAGTAACACCGCTGCCCGGGATCGGGGTACGCAAGGAATTCGAGTCGACCGGCTCGCATCGCCGCGTCGGGGTCATCGATCACAAGGACGGCACCCTCGACCTGATCGTCAGCAAACCCGACAATCCCGATGCGACGGAACAGATTCCGTTGTCCCCCGAAGAAGCCTCCACCCTGGCCAACCTGCTGGGCGCCCCGCAACTGGTGGCCCAACTGCAGGAGGAGCACCGGGAACTGGACGGCATCACCACCCGCCAGCTGTCCATTCGCGGTGGTTCACCCTACGACGGCCGCATGCTGGGCGAGACCCAGCTGCGCACCCGCACCAAGGCTTCCATTGTCGCGGTGCTGCGCGCCGGCCAGGCGCTGCCGTCGCCGGGACCCGAATTCTTGTTCACCGCAGGCGATGTGGTGATCGTTGTCGGCACCGCGGAGGGCCTATCGGCGGCCGCCAGAATCCTGACGGACGGCTGAGTAGATGGTTGCGCAGGAAACCGCGCTCGCATTGATCCAACTGGGCGCGGTGTTCTTCGGTTTGGGCCTGCTCGGCCGCCTGGCCGCCCGAATCGGTATGTCCCCCATCCCGCTCTACCTGGTCGGCGGTCTGATATTCGGCACCGGCGGCGTCATCGAATTACGGCACGCGGACGATTTCATCCATCTGGCCAGTGAGATCGGCGTCGTGCTGCTGCTGTTGCTGCTCGGATTGGAGTACAGCGCCAGCGAACTGGTCACCGGCATGCGCAAGTCCTGGGCGGCGGGCGTACTCGACCTGGTGCTCAACGCCACGCCCGGCGTCGCGGTGGCGCTGTTCCTCGGCTGGGGTTTCACCGGTGCGATCGCCATGGCCGGTGTCACCTTCATCTCCTCCTCCGGCATCGTCGCGAAGGTCCTGGGCGATCTGGGGCGCCTGGGCAACCGCGAAACCCCGACCATCCTGTCGATTCTGGTGTTCGAGGATCTGGTCATGGCCGCGTACCTGCCGGTGCTCACCGCGGTGCTGGCCGGGGTCGGCTTCGCCGCCGGTCTGACCACGCTCGGCATCGCACTGGCCACGGTCACCATCGTGCTCGTCATTGCGCTGCGCTACGGCCGGTTCGTCTCCATGATCGTCGACAGCGACGATCGAGAGATCTTCCTGCTCAAACTGCTCGGTTCGGCGCTGCTGGTGGCGGGTGTGGCCTCCGCGCTGCAGGTTTCGGCCGCGGTGGGCGCGTTCCTGCTCGGCATCGCCATCTCCGATTCGACGGCGCACAATGCCACCAAGATCCTGGAGCCGCTGCGCGATCTGTTCGCGGCCCTGTTCTTCGTGCTGTTCGGCCTGAGCACCGACCCGCGCACCATTCCACCCGTCCTGGGCTGGGCGCTGCTGCTCGCGCTGGTGACCACGCTGACGAAGGTGGCGACCGGTTGGTGGGCCGCCGCCCGCGCGGGCTCGTCGAAGTACGGTCGGGCTCGTGCGGGCGCGGCGCTGGTGGCGCGCGGCGAATTCTCCATCGTCATCGCGGGTCTGGCGGTCGCGGCGGGCGCGGTCCCCTCCGAATTCGCCGCCCTCGCAACGACCTACGTGCTGCTGATGGCCATTCTCGGCCCGATCGCCGCACGGGTGGTGGAACCGGCCCTGGTCTGGCGGGACCGGCGCAGAACCGTCAGCTGACCGGAAGCCCGAATACCCGGGCCGCGTTGTCGTGGCAGACCTTGCGCAGCCAGTCGTCGCCCAGTTCCAGGCGTTCCAGGGCGTAGAGCGCGTGGCTGTAGGTGTAGGGGATGTTCGGGAAATCGCTGCCGAACAGAATGCGGTCGGCGAAGTCCCGCAGCCGGCCGCGTTCTGTGGCGGGGAACGGATCCGCGGATTCGAAGAAGTCGGTGAAGTTCATGGTGGTGTCGAACAGCACGCTGTCGTACGCCGCGGCGATATCCAGGAACTCGGAGTATTCGGGCGCGCCCATATGCGCGATGATCAACCGCAGCCTCGGGAAGCGCTTCATCAGATCGGCGATGGGCTCCGGTCCGGTGAAGGGCCCGGGGGCCGGACCCGATCCGCAGTGGATCAGGACCGGTATCCCCGCCTCCTGGAGTTTTCCCCACACACCCGTCAGCAGTGGGTCGCCGGGATGGAATCCGCCGACCTGCACATGCACCTTGAAGATCCGGGCTCCGGCCTCGATCGCGGCCTCCGCATAGGACGCGACGTGATGTTCCGGGTAGAACGTGGCCGTGTGCAGGCAATCGGGCGTGCGGGCGGCGAAGTAGGCGGTCCACTCGTTGAGCCAGGCGGCCATATCCGGTTTGTGGGCGTAGACAAGCGAGGTGAAGGTCCGTACCCCGAAGCCCCGCAAGGTCTTCAGCCGCACCTGCTCCTCGTCGCGGTAGACGATGGGCCATTCGCGGGCCGTCAGCGGTCCCGCCGCGTCGAAGTACTGCCACACCTTGCGCATGACCTGATCGGGCATGAAATGCGTATGGATGTCGACGATTCCGGGCAGGCCCAGCCGGTCGCGGAGTCCGGCGATGTAGTCACCGTCGGCATCGCGGGTCACCGGGCCTCCTGCGGCGGGTAGAGCGTGCGGGCGAAATCGCCGACGCGCGTGACGAGACGGTCGAAGAACTGCTCGGGGTCGGTGCCGATCACGATGTCCGCGTTGGGTTCCCGCTCCCACATTCCCGCCCAGTCGGCCACCGTGGTGGCCCGGGTGATGGTCCCCGCGAGCTCCACGTCGACCGTGGCGGGCCTGGTCACCGCGAGCCCCGGATCCAGGGCGACGGCCGCCGCGAACGGATCGTGCATATGCGCCAGATACCCCTGGTCGTAGAGCAGATGGAAATCGAAGTAGAACCGCACCGCATCGGTGAAATGCCGGATGATCGGATTACTTGCCGCCGAACGCCATTCGGGCCCGTCCTGCGGCCCGACCGTCTCGGCCGGGACGCTGCCCGCCCGATCCGCCAGCGCCACCAGGTGTTTGGGATACATCTCGATGGTCTCGGTGATGTCGAGCGCGCACACGATCGGCCGCCGATCGGCCGGCGCGGCGGAGAAGGCGTCGAACACCTCCTTGGCGGCCTCCGGGTCCACGTGCACATTCCATTCATTCGTCGGCGTGGTGTTGCCCGGATGGTTGAACGCGCCACCCATGATCACCAGCCGGTGCAGCAGCGTCGGCAGTTCCGGCTCGAGCCGCAGCGCGAGTGCGAGATTGGTGAGCGGTCCGGTGCACAGCCCGACGATCTCGCCGGGATGCGCGCGCACCAGCTCCACCCACATCCGCGCCGCCGACCGATCCGACAGCGCCCGTGCCGATTCCGGCAATTCGGCGTATCCCACACCCTGTGGCCCGTGGGTGTCCTCGGTGGTGCGCAGTGCGATGGCGAGCGGTTGCGCCGCACCCAGGGCCACCTCGATATCCGGCGCGCGGCACACGTCAAGCCAGGCCAGGTTGTTGGCCGCCACCCGATCGGCGGCCACATTGCCCGCGGTGGCGGCGATTCCGACGATCTCGGCCTCGGGGGAGGCCAGCAGGTAGAGCAGAGCCAGCGAATCGTCGATGCCGGTGTCGACGTCCATGATGATCTTCCGCTTCACGATTCGAGACTAGCCGCCGCCGTTCAGTACACCGGCAGCACGTAGTCCTCGGTCTGGTCCAGCATCTTCATCATGACCGGGCGCATGACCCGGGTGGTCATGAGCTTGCCCATCAGCTGTGCGGCCTTGAGCCCGAATTCGGTGTTGGGCAGCATCATCTTGATGCCGCCGCCGGGCAGCTCCTTGGCCTTGGCCAGGAACGGCGTCACGATCTCCTCGTAGCGGGCCTGCGCCCCCGCGAGATCGCCCGGGGTGGCGGCGATCTCGCCCGCGAGGACGTACGCGCCCACGATGGCCATGGCGGTGCCCATCCCGGTCATGGGGGAGCCGCAGAAACCCGAATCGCCCAGCAGGGTCACGCGTCCGGCCGACAGCGTCGGCATATCGATGCGCACCAGCTCGTCGAAGTAGAAGTCGGGCGTATTCGCCATCCCGGCCAGGATCTCCGGGGCGAGCCAGCCCGCGTCGGCGAGCATGTCGCGGATGAGCTGCTGCTGGGCGGGCACATCGCGGCGCAGTGCCGGATCCTGCTCGGTGCGCAGCGTGATGATGGCCTTCGAGGTGGCCGGATCGGCGTCGGCGCGCACACCGACCGACGCCTTGGGGCGGGCGTGCATGGTCATCCAGTGCGGATCCACCCCGGCGGGGGAGGGGATGGTGTAGAAGGACATGTATCCGCCCAGGTAGGTGGCGAATTCCTCGTCGGGGCCGAAGGCCATGCGACGGGTGGCCGAGTGCACGCCGTCGGCGGCGACCACCAGGTCGAAGCGCTCGGTGGCGCCGGAGGCGAAGGTGACGTCCACGCCGGTGTCGTCCTGCGCGAGCGCGGTGATCCAGTCGCCGTAGCGGTAGTCGAGATCGCCTCCGGCGGCGGCGATCTCGGTGAGCAGGACGTCGTTGAGGTCGCCGCGGCTGATCTCGATATCGGCGACCGGGCCCTTGCCGCCGAACATGTCGGCGTCCATGCGGTAGACCTCCGCGCCCTTGCGGTCGACCAGCACCATAGCCTCCTCCTGGAGCTGGTGCTTGCGGATGCCCTCCATCAGGCCCATGGCCTCGGCGACCCGGCGGCTCGGCCCGCGCAGGTCGACGGCCTGCCCACCCGGGCGGGGAGCCTCGGCTCGCTCGACGACGGTGACGCCCGCTTCGGCGCGAAGCAGTTGCAGCGCAACGGCATTGCCGGCGATGCCGCCACCGGCGACGAGGATGCGGAGGGCGGAGGTGGTGGTGCTCATTGTCGGACTCCCTAGCGGTGAAGAACGCCTGTCTAAGACATATGTCTAACAGACCCTCGCACGATTGTCTAGAACAAATGTCTAAGACGCTGGTAGGGTGGGGCTATGGGAAACCGAGAAGATCTATTGGCGGGGGCGCGCACAGCCATCCTGGAACGCGGACTCGCCAAGGTCACCGCCCGCGATATCGCCCAGGCGGCCGGAGTCAGCCTCGCCGCCATCGGATATCACTTCGGGTCCAAGGACCGCCTGGTCATGGAAACCCTCACCGAAGGCGTCGGCACCGAGATCGGCGACGGCATCGACGCGGCCATCAAGGACGCGGGCGAGGGCCGCACACCGTGGGAGGCGCTCGCCGCCACCTGGAACGGTCTGGTCGATGTCGCCTACAACAATCGCGAGGCGCTGCTGCTGAGCCTGGAGAACGGCGTGCAGATCTCGCGGAACCCGGAATCGCAGGTGTACATGGCCGACGCGACGGCCAGGGCGCTCGCCGATATGGCCGAGACGCTGCGCGGGGTGTATCCGGACCTGTCCGCCGAGCAGGCCGCCGCGGTGGGGCGGATGCTGTTCCTCCTGTTCCAGGGTCTGTCCATGCAGTCGCTGCTCGCACCGAGCGCCGAGCCGTTCCTGGGAGAGGACCTGATGACCGCGATCGAGGCCCTCCGCGGCCGCTGACTCACCCCGGCGGAATATGGCGCAGGCGCGCGATGGCGATGACCGCCAGCACCAGCGCCGCCCCGGCCGCGATGGCGGAGGTCAGATGCATGCCCGTGAGAAAGGCCTGCTTGGCCGCGTCCGCCACCGCCGTACCCAGATTTCCGGGCACCGCGTTCGCGACCTCGATGGCCGCGCCGAGGGTGTCCCGCACCGCGGATTCATCGGTTTCTCGCAGCCCGTAGGGCAGGGTATTCGCCAGCTCCCCGCGATAGAGGGCGATACTGATACTGCCCAGAATCGAAATACCTAGCGCGCCACCGAATTCCGCTCCGGTCTCGGCGAGCCCGGAGGCCGCGCCCGCCTGCTCCGGCGGCGCGGTGCCCACGATCAGCTCGGTGGTGATGCCGAAAACCGGTGCCAGGCCGAAGGATACGAGCAGTGACGCCGCGACGGTGAGACCCACGCCGCCGTCCACCGCGATCCGCGTCAGCAGGAACAGCCCGCCCGCCGCCATGGCCATGCCCACGCCGATCAGGTAGGCCGGGCGCACATGCTTGACGATGCGCGGGCCGAGCTGTGAGCCGATCATGAACCCCAATCCGGCCGGGATGGTGTAGATTCCGGCGCGCATCGGCGACATGCCCAGCACCAGCTGGAAATACTGGCCGATGAACAGGAAGTACCCGAACGATACGAAGATGGCGACCATATTGATGGTCAGGGCCGCGCGAAAACTGCCCAGCCGGAACAGCCGGAGATTCAGCATCGGGTCGGGCGTGTGCAACTGCCGCCGCACGAAGATCACGCCGACCATCAGCCCGGCCAGCAGTGCCAGCATCGCGGTGGTCCCCGGACCGTCCTGGGCCGCCTGCTTCATTCCGAAGACCAGCAGCAGCACGGCTCCCGTGCACAGCAGGGCGCTGAGCAGATCCAGTTTGCTCGCCTCCGGATCCCGGAACTCCGGCAGCACCCGGGGCGCGAGCACGATGAGCAGCAGCATCACCGGCACCGCGAGCAGGAACACCGCGCCCCACCAGAAGTGCTCGAGCATGAACCCGCCGGCCATCGGGCCGATGGAGCCGCCGACCGAATACGAGCCGACCCACACGCCGACCGCGATCGAGCGCTGTGCGGGGTTGCGAAACATGGTGAAGATCAACGACAGCGTGGAGGGCGCCAGCGTCGCCCCAGCGATCCCCAGCAGCGCCCGGCAGCCGATGAGTATCGGCGCCGAGGGCGCGAACGCCGCGATGACCGATACCGCGGCAAAAGCCGCGGCGCCGGTCATCAATAGTCGTCTCCTGCCGATGCGATCCCCGATGGTTCCCATGGTGAGTAGTAACCCGGCCACGAGAAACCCGTAAACGTCGATGATCCACAGCAATTGGGAGCTGGTGGGGCGGAGCTCGGCGCTGATCTGCGGGACGGCCAGGTGCAGGACCGTGAGGTCCATGGAGTACACCAGGCAAGCCAGAGCGAGCACCGCCAATCCGGTCCACTCCCTGCGTCCCACCCTGGCCGCGCCGGACTCCTCGACGGCAAAAAGGGGAGTGGTTGTGTCCACGATGACGTCCTCCATCCGCATGCCGGCAAAAGTGTCGGTAATGACGATGTCGGTTCCAGGATCTCATCTATTAACGACACAAAAACCGGCTGTACGAAGGGAATTCACATATTCGCCGATGTTCTTGCGACTGTGCGCACAGATGGACATGACGTTTTGTGCTAGGCCAGCAAACCGTCCGGTCGGGGACCCCATTCCGGGCGGTCGGCGCCGTACGGGGGAGCGGGCCAGGAGTAGTCCGGATACTCCGAAAAGGCCGGTCCGGCGGCCGAAACGGACCCGTGGGCTACCGTGTAGCGAACCTCGGGTGGCCGGGCCGGTTCGTGGTCGGGATCACGCCCTGCCGCGGCGAGCAGCCAGGAGCCGGTGCGCGCCAACGCAACTCGCACATCACGTCCGTAACCGTCCTGTTCACGGGCGGTGAGGGCGTCCAGAACCCCTGCGGCGAGCAGATATCCGCTGCCGTGGTCGAGAGCCTGCGCGGGCAGCGCACCCGGCCGGGCGTCGGAGGGTGAATTTCCTTGCGCGCCTTCGACGAACGAGATTCCGGACGCGGCCTGCACAATGCTGTCGAAGCCGCGCCGGTCACCCCAGGGTCCACGCTCGCCCCACGCGCTGACCGTGGCATGGATGATCCCGGGCCGGATCTCGGCGGCCTGCACGCCGAGCCGCTCCAGTGCGCCCGGGCGGTACCCCGTGACGAGAACATCTGCCGCGCTGAGCAATTCACGGAAGATCGGCATGTCGCGGCGCAGATCCAGCAGCGTCGACCGCTTGCCCTGACAGGAGTCGAGGTACTGCCATTCGATCTCCGGCAGCTGCGGCGGATCCACCCGCAGCACCTCCGCGCCCAGCAGCGCGAGGGCGCGGGTGGCCACCGGACCCGCGATTACGCGCGTCAGATCGAGCACCCGGACCCCGCGCAGCGGCAGCATCTGTGTTGCGGCGGACGAGGTTTCGTGGACACCCGTATCGAGCCGCCGCTCGACCGCCACCACCGGCCCGTCCGCGGCGGCCTTGCCCATCGCGGAGTCGGCCCACTCCCGCTCGGTGCGCACCCGCACCGCAATCGCCCCGAGTTCGGCGGCCCGCTCCTCGATCTCGGCGGCGGGCAGTTGCGCCATGCGGGTGACCGCCGCGGCGCGCTCGGCGTCCTCGGCCAGTCCGAGTGTCGCGAGCAGCCGCGCGCGATGATGCGAATAGTTGGCATGCGTTCGCACCCATGCGTCCGCAGCCCGGAAGAAACCGGACAATTCAGCGAAACCCTCGATGGCGGCCCCGTCGAGACGGAACAGCCTGTCACTCGCGAACGCCGCCGCGATCCGCCCCGGATCGAGCACGGTCTCCACCGGCTGCAGCCCGCACGCCAGCCTGCGCCGCTCCGCCGCCGCCGCGAACGCCGCCACCGACCCGCCCGCCAGCGCCCACACGGGAAGCGTCGCAGCCAGATTCGCGCCCGGATCGGGCAGGGGCATACTCGACGGGGTCAGTCCGACCCCGGATTCGTAGTCACGGACGAGCGCTGCGTTCGTATCCACGAATCCGACAGTAACCCGTGAAGGAGACCGCTCCGTGGTGGTAAATCTCACCGGCACAACCTGGTTGCGCGAACTGCGCCCCGACCCGGACCCCCGGCACGTGCTGGTCTGCTTCCCGCCCGGCGGCGGATCGATCACCGCCTACCGCCCACTGGCTCAGCGATTCGCCACGGGCACCGCGATATTCGCCGTCCAATACCCCGGCCGCCAAGACCGCCTCGGCGAACCCGCCCTCACCGAATTCACCGCCCTGGCCGACCACACGGCCCGCGACCTCCTCCGCTGGCCCGCGACCACCCGCATCGCCCTGTTCGGCCACAGCATGGGCGCCACGGTCGCCTACGAGACCGCCCGCCGCCTCGACACCGCCGGCCGCACCCCGTCCCACCTGTTCGTCTCCGGCCGTCCCACACCATCATTCGACGAGACGGGCCGAGTCCACGAAGGCGACGACAACACGTTGATCGCCGAACTGGAACGCCTGGCCAACGACCCCGCCGCCCTGGCCGTCCTCCGCACCGAACCCGCCCTGGCCGAACTCGTCCTCCCCGCCGTCCGCGCCGACTACCGAGCCGTGGAAACCTACCGCCACACCCCCACCGCCCCACTGCGCTGCCCGATCACCGCCCTGGTGAGCACCGACGACCCCACGACCACGGTGGCGCAGGCGGGGGAGTGGCGCGACTTCACCACGGCAGGCTTCGAATCAGCCGTCTTCCCAGGCCGCCACTTCTACCTGGACATCCCCGAAACCGTTCCCGCCGTAGCGGACCTGCTCGCCCGCCGCCTCACCACCCAGGCCAGCCCGATCCAGGAAGCCACCACACAGACAGCCACCCCGACCCGCACCTCGTCGAGCAATTCCCGCGGATAGATGACGCCGGTGATGTAGTGGTCGATGAACCCGCTGGGCGGCAACCCCGCCTGCCCAGCGCGTTCCCGTGCCCAATCCTCCACATAGGTGAGCGGGCAGTCGATTCCGATCAGTACGGTGCTGAATCCCCAACCCACGGCCGCCAGGTGTAGCCAGATGGTCCGCGGCCACCGCCAGGCGAGGAACCCGCCCACCACCACGTAGGCCACGAACGCGAAGTGCAGGCCCGCGGTCACATCCGCCAGCACCCGATAGAGCATGGCTCCAGGATAGGGCGAATCAGCTGCGGCCATTCAATATGAAAACGTAGATATGCGCATCTGTGCATTAGACATCGCCAACGTGGACAGACGGCCGGATCGGTTCCGTCAGCGCAGAGGGGCGAGTACGCGGGGGTCAGTAGGTGCCGGTGAGCCGCCGGGGGGTTCGGTCGACATGGCCACCTGGTCGGCGTCACCGGTCCGGACGAGCATGGGGGAGGTGTCGGTGGGCAGGGTGGCGAGGACCCCTGCCGACCGGGGCGTGCCGTTCGGGGGGATCAGCCACATCTGGTAGACCCGGCCGTCCGGCGCGGCGGGCACGGCGTCGAAAGCCACCGTGGCCGCGCCCAATTCGCGCGAAGTGTGGACGGTCATCGTGCCGCCGCCGGTCACCGGGGTGGTGCTGGTGCGGGTATCGCCATGGGTGATGACGCGTTCGGCGGTGATCTCGGCGGGGGCGGGGGAGTTGTTGCGCGCCACCGTGATTCCCACTCCGATTCCGATGGCCACCACGACAGCCGCCGCTGCGGCCAGCCGGCGCAGCACGCGGGAAGGGCTGCGGTCGAGGGTGGTTCGTTCGTCGAGCGCGCGCAACAGGGCGGCTTCGACGCTCGGCGGTGCGGGAACCGCGTCCACGGTCGTCATATCGGCGAGCGTTTCGCGCAGCTCGCGGACGGTGGCGCGGAACTCGGCCGCGGTGGCGTCGTCGGCGCGGTCGAGCAGGTGCTCGACCGCGCGGCGGTCGGTGTCGTCGAGTGCGTCGAGGGCGTAGGGGAACGCCAGCTCGAGCAGGTCCTCGTGGGGGTGGATGTCAGGCATTGGTCACCGCTCCGGTCAGGCAGTTCTGCAGGCGTTTGAGGCCGTCACGAATGCGGGTTTTGACGGTGTTGAGCGGAATGCCGAGAAACTCGGCGACCTCCGCGTAGGTGCGGCCACCGTAGTAGGCCAGGGCCAGGGTCTCGCGCTGCGTGGTGGTGAGCGTGGCGAGGCAGTCGACGACCGCGCGTTCCTCGGACCGCTGGCCCACGGTCTCGGCGACGATATCGTGGTCGCGGCCCAGATGACGCTGACCGTAGGCGAGATCGCGGCTGGTGGCCGAGGATTCGACACGAATCCGGTCGACGGCGCGGCGATGGGTGAGCATCATGAGCCAGCCGATCGGGCTGGCGAGCCGGATGTCATAGGTATCGGCCGCGTTCCACACATGCAGGTAGATCTCCTGGGTGACCTCCTCGGCGGCGGCCGGCCGGCGCAGCAGCCGCAGCGCGAGCCCGAAGACGCGATCGTGGGTGGAGCGATAGAACTGGGTGAACGCGTCCCGATCGCCCGCACCGACCGCGGCGAGCAGGCCAGCCAGCCGCCGGGCCACCTCGTCGTCGGGGCGAGGCCGGTCGGTGGGGCAGGCCGGGGCCGAGATGGGTGTGCTCACGTCGGTGCTGCCGGAGTATGCCGACGAAAAGCGCTGATCATCCACCATGACGGTCCGTCTCCATCGATCGGGGTCAGTCTGCGGTGTCTCGGTTCCGAGCGCGAGCACGGAGGGGCCTACCTCGGCCGATTCCGGAGCGGTCGCTGAGGTGGAGCCTAGTGGTCTGGGTCGGTGCATAGGAAACTCATCGAAAACTCGGATGAACCGCAGGGCGAGCTCACCGGGGTGGACGGGGAAGGAAATAGGCGGTGCGCCGCTGGTATTCGCGATAGCCGGGGCGATCCCGCATGGCCTGTTCGAGCATGCGCGCACCGGTTCCGCGGACCAGGACGTAGGTCATCAGCAGCGGAGAGAGCACGGTCAGCGGGCCGGGCCAGGCCGAGGCCGCGATCAGCCACAGCCCCCACCAGACGCAGGCGTCACCGAAATAGTTGGGGTGGCGCGTCCACGACCACAACCCGCGATCCATGATGACGCCGCGATTGCGGGGATCCGCACGGAACCTCGCGAGCTGCCGATCGCCGACGGCCTCGAAGACGAAACCGGTGAGCCAGACGAGCACACCCGCCGCGATCGCGATCCACGCCACCCCGCGCACCGGACCGGCCACGGCCGAGACCTGGATCGGCAGGGAGATGAACCACTGCGCCAGCCCCTGCGTGAGGAAGATCCGGCGCACGGCCACCCCCGGGGTGTGACCGTGCCGGTCCAGCAGTGCGGTGTAACGCGGGTCCTCGCCGTGCCCGGATGTGCGCCGGAACATGTGCAGGCTCAACCGGATTCCCCACACCGACACCAGGATCAGCAGCAGCGCACGACGACTCGCGGGACCGTCGCCGAAAACCGCCGCGCACAGCGCCACGAGGACGAATCCCAGCCCCCAGACGACGTCCACCACGTTGTAGCGGCCGAGCCTGCGAGCGAGGGCGAATGTGGCGATGTGCAGCAGCGCGAGTGCGAGCGCGGCGGTACCGGAAACGAGCAGTGCCGTCGAAGTGTTCACGAGACCAGCTCCCGCGCAGCGGTTTTCGGCCGCACCAGCGCGGTGTCGGGCCGGCGCAGCAGGATCTGGTCCACGCCCATGCGGCCCTGTTCGAAGGCGAGCGCCCCGCCCGCGAGATACAGCCGCCAGGTGCGCGCCCCCTGTACCCCGATCATCGCGACGGCGTCGTCCCAGCGTTGTTCGAGCCGCCGCGACCAGGCCTGGGCCGTCCACACGTAGTGCTCGCGCAGCGCCTGGACGTCTCGCACCTCGAACCCCGCCTGTTCCAACAGGTTCAGGGTCTGCCCCACCGGCCGCATCGCCATATCGGGGGCGATGAACGCCTCGATGAACGGGCCGCCGCCGGGATGGGCTCCGCGCCGCGACATCTGCTGCACGAGC
This sequence comes from Nocardia acididurans, assembly GCF_016741815.1. Lineage (GTDB taxonomy): Bacteria > Actinomycetota > Actinomycetes > Mycobacteriales > Mycobacteriaceae > Nocardia > Nocardia acididurans. Next base: position 298,358 of record NZ_JAERRJ010000008.1, on the reverse strand, counting down.
ACCGGCGCGCCCGGGGCCGCCGCGTCGAACAGTGCGCGGGCGTAGCGCGGGTAATTGCGTTCGCCCACATGCTCGCCCATCTCGAGCGAGGCCACCGCGTCGAATCCGGTGTCGGTGAGCTCCCGGTAGTCCCGCAGCCGGACCCGTACCCGCCGGTCGAGTCCGCGTTCGGCGATGCGCGCGCGGACGAACTCCTGCTGCGCGGCCGAGATGGTGATCGCCTCCACCTGTGCCCCATAGTGTTCGGCAGCGTGCAGGCTCAGCGACCCCCAGCCGCAGCCCACGTCGAGCAGCCGCGCCCCGGGCGCGAGTCCCAGCTTGCGGCACACCAGATCGAGCTTGTCGCGCTGCGCCTCGGCCAAGCCGTAAGCCGGGTCGGCGGGAGCGCCGGGCACGCCGCGCGTGAAGTACGCGCACGAGTAGGCCATGGCGGGATCGAGCAGCAGGGCGTAGAAGGCGTTGGAGGCGTCGTAGTGATGGGCGATGGCGGCGCGGTCGCGGGTGCGTTCGTTGCGGCGACCGCGCATCCGGGCCTGGGTGTCGGGCGCGGGCGGGGGAGCGCCCAGCGCCCCGAGGCGGGCGGCGGTCACGGCCAGCCGCACCACATCGCGGGCACGGACCCGGGTGATGCCGCGCTCGGCGACGGTGCGCCACGCGGTGCCCAGCGTCTGCCCGAGATCGCCGTCCACATCGATCTCGCCGGTGACATAGGCCTGTGCCGCGCCGAGTTCGGCTGAGCGCCAGAGGATCCGGCGCACCGCGCGCGCACTGCCCAGCACCACGCGCGGGGCGTCGGCCGGTCCGGCGGTGCTGCCGTCCCAGGCGTCGAGCCGGACCGGGAGTGGTCCGCGCAGCAGGGGCAGCAGCGCGGCTTCGAGTCGGTGGGCGACGGTCACGGGTGCTCCTCGGGTCGGTCGAGAACGATGTGCTGGACGTCGAGGTACCCGGAGCGGAATCCGGCCTCGGAGTAGGCGAGATAGAACTGCCACAGCCGCCGGAAGCGGGCGTCGAAGCCGAGCACGTCGATCTCGGCGGCGTGTGCGTCGAAGCGTTCGCGCCACAGGCGCAGCGTCTCGGCATAGTGCGCCCCGAACCCGGATCGCGCGCGCACCCGCAAGCTGGTCTCGCGGGTGACGGTGTCCTCGATGGCCTCGGCCGAGGGCAGGAAACCGCCCGGGAAGATGTACTTCTGGATCCAGGTGTAGGTGTCGCGGGTAGCCAGCATCCGCTCGTGCGGCATGGTGATGGCCTGCAGCGCGACCCGCCCGCCCGGCCGCAGCAGCCGATCCAGGCACTCGAAGTAGGCGGGCCAGTAGCGATACCCGACGGCTTCGATCATCTCCACCGAGACGATCGCGTCGAATTCGCCGCGGATATCGCGGTAGTCGCACAGTTCGATATGCGCGCGGTCGGCGTATCCGGCGGCGGTGACGCGCTCCCGCGCCGACTCCAGCTGCCGCGTCGACAACGTCACCGAGTGTACGAGCGCCCCGCGTGCGGCCGCGCGCACCGCCAATTCGCCCCACCCGGTGCCGATTTCGAGCACGCGGCTACCTGCCCGCACCCCGGCGGCGTCGAGCAGGCGGTCGATCTTGCGGTGCTGGGCATCGTGCAGCAGCTCCCAGTGAACGGTGTTCGCGGCCAGGTCGGCCTCGGGGAACAGGGCCGCGGAGTAGGTCATGCTGTCGTCGAGGAACAGCTGGAACAGCTCGTTGGACAGGTCGTAGTGATGCTCGATGTTGGTGCGCGCGTTGGCGGTCGTGCCGAGTTCGCCCGCGGGCGGCTTGGGCAGCACCGTGGTGCGGAACCGTTGCAGGGCGGCGGGGACGAGTCGCGGCATCTGGCAGGCCAGCACGGTGAGTACCGCCGCCGGGTCGGGCGCGGTCCACTCGCCTGCGGTGTAGGACTCCCCGAACCCGATCAGACCGGACTGCCCGAGCCGAGCGTGGAAAGCGGCGGGATCGTGAATGATCATGCGCGGCAAAGGCTCTCGGTGTGCTCCCCGCCCGAGGACAGTTCCGTCCGGGAACTCGGCGCGCAGCGGCAGCCGGGCGGCCGCACGCCGGAAGAGCCCGGCGGCGGCCACTGCGCGCACCCGAGCCCGCCAGCCGGTGGGCGGTGGCGGCAGCAGTTCGTCGTGGCGGGTGTCGAGGCAGGAGCTGGTCACTGTGTCGTCCTTCGCGAGGTTCGGTCCGGATGCCGCGCGGACACCGGAAGTCCGCGCGCCCACAGTGCGAGACCGTGGCGGCGGATGCGGGCGGTGGTCAGCCAGGGGGCGAGCGGGGCGCGCAGGTGGGCGCGCAGCACCGTGCGCGGGGTGACGGGCAGCCGGTACCCGGTCACCGTGGCGTGGAAGGGTGGCTGCCGATCCCGCAGCAGCGCGATACGGATCGACAGCGTGTCGGCAGGCTCGGGCACCCGCAGCAGATAGCGGCCCTCGATGCTGTTGAACGGTGAGACGTGGAAGCGTTTACCCACCTCGGCGCGGTCGCGCTCGTCGGGGTGCAGGACGTAGGCGTGCCGTTCGCCGTAGGTGTTGTGCACCTCGGCGATCACGCAGCGCAATGCCCCGCCCGGTTCGCGGCACCAGAAGAAGGTGACGGGATCGAACACGTACCCCAGCGCTCGCGCGTTCATGAGCACCGTGATCGGCCCGGCGGAGTCCATGTCGTGCGCACGCAGCAGCGCCCCGACCCGGGTGCGCAGATCGGCACCGGGCCCGTCGAGGTGGTCGCAGGCGCGAAAATAGCTGAGCGGGCGTAGTGGCGGCGGGAGTTGCGGCGGGTTGTCGATATCGAAATACCAGCTGTAGGAACGGTATTCGAACCCATGGCGGATCGGTTCCCGCCGGTTGTGGCTGATCCGGGTGAAGTACAGGGCGGGCGTCACCGTGTTCATCGGACCGCGACCTGTATCGGCGTGCCGGAATGCGTTGCGGCCCAGTGCCCGCCGAGCCGCTCGGCGGCCCGCAGACCCGACAGCGCCGCGTCCTCGTGGAACCCCCACCCGTGATAGGCCCCGGCGAAGGCGATTCGATCGGTGCCGAGCTCGGGCAGATGCTGTTGCGCCGCAACCGATTCCGGTGTGTATATCGGATGCTCGTAGGTCATTTCGGCGAGCACCCGTGCCGAGTCGATCAGATGCGCGCCGCCCAGGGTGACCAGAAAGCGGCGGTCGGCGATATGGTCCAGGCCCATCAGCCGGGTCAGATCGTAGGTGACCACGACACCGTCGGCCCGGGACCCCGCCGCGGGCACCAGATAGTTCCAGGCCGCCCGCGCGCCGCGCGTGCGCGGCAGCACGGACTCGTCGGTGTGCAGCAGCGCGGGATTCACCGAGTAGGGCATCGCGCCGAGCACCGCGCGCTGCCGCGGCGTGGGGTCGGCGAGCAGTTCCAGCGCCTGCCGGGGGTGGGTGGCCACAACGACGGCGTCGAAGCGGCGGGTGGCGGCGGGTTCGATCACCAGCACCCCGTCCGGGCGTTCGGCCACCGCGGAAACGGCGGTGCCCATGCGGATCTCGTCGAGGTTGGCGGCGATCTTCTCCACATACCGGGCGGAACCGCCGATCACGGTGCGCCAGACCGGCGAGCCGTACACGGTGAGCATGCCGTGGTGGTCGAGGAAGCGGAACAGGTAGTGCGCCGGATAGCGCGCCGCCAGCCGTGGATCGCACGACCACACCGCCGCCACCAGCGGGGTCACGAAGAACTCGGTGAAGTGCCGGCCGAACCGGTGCCGTTCCAGGAAGTCCGCCAGGGTCATCCCGGAATCGGCCCGCCGCAGGGCGTTTCGCGCGGCGCGGTGAAAACGCGGCACCTGGGCCAGTAGCGCCAGGTGGCGCGGGTCGCGCAGCATGCGCGGGGCGGGGAACAGCCCCGCGAGCCCCTTCGCCCCGGCGTACTCCACACCGGCGTGATCCGCGCGCACCGACATCGACATCTCGGTTTCGCGCGTGTGCACCCCGAGTTCGGCGAACAGGCGCACAAGTGTCGGATAGGTGCGGTCGTTGTGCACGATGAATCCGGAGTCGACATGCACTCGCCGGCCGGGCGCGAACTCCAGCTCGTGGGTGTGCGCGTGCCCGCCGAGCCGGGAGTCCTTCTCGTACAGGGTGACTCGATCGTGCTTGGCGAGCACGTGAGCGGCCGTCAGCCCGGCGGCGCCGCTGCCGATCACCGCCACCTCCCGCCCACCGCGTGGCTCAGCCATGACGGCCTCGCTCGGAGTCGAAGGGGACGCGGGCGTGGGGTGCGGGGCGGCAAACAGGGCGCATACGTCGATTTCGATATGCCCGGCGATCCGGTTTGGTGGCGCGGGCGAGAATTTCCGGCACCGGCGAGGCGGGAAAAGAATCTCGATATTCACCAAACCGGGCGGCCGCGCACCGCGAAACCCTTGTGGCGCTGCTCGGATACGCCGAGCGCCGAAAGGGGCAGAGCCGAGGGCCGGATCCCTTCCCACTCACACAGGCCGCGGTATCGACGCGCGCCGTCGGCACGGAGGAAGACAATGACACTGAGACTGATTCGCCGCACCATCATCGTCGCGGCCGCCTTGACCGCACTCACCGCGGGAGCCACCGCGTGTTCGGACGACGAGTCCGATTCGGCGGCTACCACCAGCAAGGCCACGACATCGGCGACCGCCATGACGTCGCCGTCCGCGAACCTGGTGGGTGCGGGTTGCACGGCGTACGCCGAGCAGGTGCCGACCGGGGCCGGTTCGGTCAGCGGTATGGCGCAGGATCCCGTCGCGGTGGCCGCCTCCAACAATCCACTGCTGAAGACGCTGGTCTCGGCGGTATCGGGTCAGCTCAATCCGCAGGTGAACCTGGTGGACACGCTCAATGGCGGCCAGTTCACGGTCTTCGCGCCGACCGATGACGCGTTCGCGAAAATCCCGGCCGCGACCATAGATTCGCTGAAGACGGACTCGGCGACACTGACCTCCATCCTCACCTATCACGTGGTTTCGGGCCGGATCGAGCCTGACAAGATCGCCGGGACACACCGGACAGTTCAGGGCGCGGACGTGACCGTCACCCGCTCCGGCGACGACATCAAGGTCGCCGATGCTTCGGTCATCTGTGGTGGCGTGCAAACCTCCAATGCCACGGTGTACCTGATCGACACCGTGCTCATGCCGCCCGCCTGAGCCCGGCCCATATCGATGCGAAAGCGGATCCCATGGTGACATCGCGGCCCACAAGCGCTGTCCCCGAACGGAATTCACCGCCACGACGGAGTGGGATCGGCCGGGCCGCCCTGTCGGGCGTGCTGGCGGCGGCGGTCGTTCTCGGGGTCGGTCACCTGGTCGCGGTCCTCATCGATCCGGCCGCGTCGCCGTTCTACGCGCTCGGGGCGACCATGGTGGATCACACCCCGCACGAGCTGAAGGACGCCGCCATCCGGCGTTTCGGCAGCCGGGACAAGCAGGCGCTGTTCGCGACCATGGCCGTGGTGATGCTGATCGGCGCGGCGGTGGCGGGCCTGCTCGAACGCCGCCGCCCGATCGGGAGCGCCCTGCTGGTGGCGCTGGGCGGCCTCACAGCGGTCGCGGCCCTGCAGCGGCCCACAGCCACCGTGTGGTTCGCGGTTCCGGCCGTCGCCGGTGTGCTGGCCGGAGTGCTCACGCTGCGGATTCTGCGCACCGGCGGTCCAGGACTGCGCGCACCCGCGGAGGAGGGCATGACGCGTCGCACGTTCCTGCTGCTGGCCGCCGGCGCGGGCGCACTGGCGGCCGGGACGGCGGCGACGGGTCGATGGCTGGGCACCCGGCTGCGTGATGTGGCGGCCGACCGTGCCCGGTTCCTGCTGCCGCGCGCGGCGCCCGCCGCACCGGTGCCGGACGCGGCCCAGCCTGCGGTAGCGGGTCTGACCTCGTTTCTGACCGGGAACGAACGCTTCTACCGGGTCGACACCGCCCTGCAACTGCCCGCGCTCACCAGCGCCGAATGGCGGCTGCGGATTCACGGAATGGTCGATCGCACAGTCGAATTCGATATCGACTCGCTGCGCGACCGCACGCCGGTGGAGCGGATCATCACCCTGACCTGCGTATCCAACGAGGTCGGCGGTGAGCTGGCCGGTACCGCCCGGTGGCTGGGCTATCCACTCGCGGATCTGCTCGCGGGCGCGGGCGTGCGGCCGGACGCCGATATGCTGCTGTCCCGCAGCGTGGACGGATTCACCGCGGGCACACCGCTTTCCGCGGTGCTGGACGGGCGCGACGCGCTGTTGGCGATCGGCATGAACGGCGAGCCGCTGCCGATCGCGCACGGCTACCCGGCCCGGCTGATCATCCCCGGCCTGTACGGGTATGTGTCCGCCACCAAATGGGTGGTCGATCTCGAGGTGACCCGCTTCGATCGCGCCCGCGCCTACTGGACCGAGCGCGGCTGGGGTGATCGCGCGCCCATCAAGACCGCCTCCCGTATCGACGTGCCCGCGGCGTTCGCCACGGTCGACGCGGGACCGGTGACCGTGGCCGGGGTGGCCTGGGCGCAGCGGCGCGGTGTCACCGGCGTGGAAGTCCAGGTCGACGACCGGCCCTGGCAGCCCGCGATCCTGGCCGCGCAGTATTCCGTCGACACCTGGCGGCAGTGGACCTGGCGCTGGGACGCCACCCCGGGCACCCACACCCTGCGCGTGCGTGCCACCGACGGCACCGGCGAACGCCAGACCGAGCAGCGCGCGACGCCTTTCCCGGATGGCGCGACCGGCTGGCACAGCCGTGTGGTCACGGTGCGATGACCGCTGTCGCCTGCTGTGCGGCGCTCGCAATGTCCGGGTGACCGTTTGCCGGGACCGTCCCGAGGGTATGGCGGCACTGCACACCGACCAGGAAGGAGATACGCATGGGCTTCCCTGAACAGCAGCAACCGGTGCCGGGCTCACAGCAGCAGATGAATCCGCCGCCCGATTGCGGTGAGCAGTCCTATCGCGGCAGCGGCAGGCTGACCGACAAGGTCGCGTTGATCACCGGCGCGGACAGCGGTATCGGCCGCGCGGTCGCCATCGCGTACGCCCGCGAGGGCGCGGATGTGGTGATCGCGTATCTGAACGAACACGATGATGCCGAGGAAGTCCGCAAGCTGGTGCAGGACGCGGGCCGGCGCGCCCTGCTCGTGCCAGGCGATCTGTCCGATTCCGGGTACTGTCGCGATCTGGTGGCCGCCGCCGTCGAAGAGTTCGGGCGTATCGACATCCTGGTCAGCAACGCCGCCTATCAGATGACCCACGAGGATCTCGGCGAGATCAGCGAGGAAGAATTCGACTACACCTTCAAAGTCAATGTGGGAGCGTACTTTTCGCTTGTCAAAGCCGCGCTTCCGTATATGCGGGAAGGGTCGTCGATCATCGGCAGCTCGTCGGTGAACTCCGATATGCCCTCACCGACCCTCGCACCCTACGCGGCGACCAAGGCCGCCATCGCGAATCTGTCCGCCAGCCTGGCGCAGCTGCTGGGTCCGCGCGGCATCCGCGTCAACAGTGTTGCGCCGGGACCGGTCTGGACACCGCTCATCCCATCCACCATGCCGGTGGAGAAGGTCGCGGCGTTCGGTGACGACACACCGCTGGGCCGTGCGGGTCAACCCGCCGAGCTCGCACCCGCCTACGTGCTGCTCGCCGGCGACGAGGGCGGCTATATCTCCGGTGCGCGGGTCGCTGTCACCGGGGGCCGCCCGATTCTCTGACACCGCACGGGCATCCACGGAGGTGAGTGATTCCGATGGACCACACGACAGCACCGATCCTCGATGCCGTGGCCGAGTATCGGCGATCGGGCCGGTACGGGTTCACCCCGCCCGGACATCGGCAGGGCCGGGGCGCGGACCCTCGCGTGCGAGAGGTACTCGGTCACGCGCTGCGCGCCGATGTGCTCGCCGCACCCGGCATGGACGACCGGCTGGCTCGCGGGCATCACCTCGCCGACGCCGAAGCGCTGATGGCGGACGCGGTCGGCGCGGAGTCGGCGTTCTTCTCCACCTGCGGCAGTTCGCTGTCGGTGAAGGCCGCCATGCTCGCCGTCGCCGGTGTCGACAAGGGCCTGATCCTCGGTCGCGACAGCCACAAATCGATTGTGGCCGGACTGGTCTTCTCCGGCATGTACCCGTACTGGATTCCACCCAGATGGGATGCCGAACGGCACTTCTCGCATCCGCCCTCGCCCGCGCAGGTGCGTGCGGCGTGGGAGCGGCATCCCGACGCCGCCGGTACGCTCATCGTCAGCCCCAGCCCCTACGGCACCTGCGCGGATATCGCGAGCATCGCCGCGATCTGCCATGCATACGGCAAACCGCTGATCATCGACGAGGCGTGGGGTGCGCATCTGCCCTTCCACGAGGACCTGCCCACCTGGGCCATGGACGCGGGCGCCGACATCTGCGTGGTGAGCGTGCACAAGATGGGCGCGGGCTTCGAACAGGGTTCGATCTTCCACGTGCAGGGCGACCTGGTCGACCGCGAGCGTTTGACGCTGTGCGCCGATCTGCTGATGACCACCAGCCCCAATGTGCTGCTGTACGCGGCCATGGACGGCTGGCGTCGGCAGATGGTCCAGCACGGCCATGAAATACTCTCCGCGGCACTGGATCTCGCGGAGCATGCCCGCGCCGACCTGGCGCGGATCCCGGGCATCACCGTCATGGAGGACGAGCTGCTCGGCAAGGAGGCATCCCACGATCTGGACCGGTTGCAGGTGCTGATGGATGTATCCGACACGGGCGCAACAGGCTACGAGATCGCCGACTGGATGCGCGAGCACCGCCACATCGACCTGGGTCACTGCGATCACCGCCGGATACTCGCCACCCTGTCCTTCGCGGACGACAAGCACACGATCGACGCACTGGTGGAAGGTCTGACCGCCTGGCGGATCCAGCTGAAAGACCCTGCCGCGCACGCGATCCGGCTGCCGTCCCCCCGCGATCTCCAGCTCGACTCGGTCATGTTGCCCCGCGAGGCGTTCTTCGGCGAGTGCGAGGCCGTCCCGATCGAACAGGCCCCCGGGCACATCGCCGCCGAACAGGTCACCCCCTACCCGCCGGGCATCCCGGTCATCGTGCCCGGTGAACTGATCGACACCGCCGTCGTCGAATACCTGGTCTCGGGAAAGGCTTCCGGCATGAACGTGCCCGATGCGGCGGACCCCGAACTGCGAACCCTGCGCGTCGTACGAACCACCGAATAGACCACGCGGTCCTGATTGAGGTGCGGGGAACCGGGTATCGGCGGGAACGTCGGAAGGATCGGGATCCATGAGCACACCAGTCGGCTCGGCCGATATCTCGGAGATCGAATTCGCTGATCAACTGTTGCGAGCCGCGGTCGATCCGGGCCGCCTCGCGCTCGTCATCACCGAACTGATCGGCGAGACCATCGATGTCAGGCCGCCGCCGATCGGCGCCGGCGGACTGGTGTCGGTGACGGCACAGGGCCGGGCTCGCGCTGTGCGAGTCGTGGCGAGCCCCAATGATTTCCGGGAGATTAGCATCCGAGTGCCCATAGTCCTCGGCCTGCGGGCCGAGGTGGCCGGGATCGTGTCGCGGTTCGCGGCCATCGTCATGGTGGCGACCCGGATCCGGCTGCTGCCACAGCGACCGTGCACGCTGCGCGTGGAGATCGATCCCGTTCGTCGTGCGGACATGTCGACTCGGCTGTACGCCCGCGACCCGCTCGCGAATCTCCTGCGGTACGTGATTCCGGTGGAAGCGATGATCGAGGGCCAGATCCGGCGGCACGTGAACGAGATGCTGAACAGCCCCGAGGTGATGGGCCTGCGGCACATCGACGTGCCGGCGCTGATCGAGCAGGCATGGCAGTCGGGCGTAGTGCTGCGCCCTTCCCGCGGTCGCCGGGTGAGTTGATCACTGCCTTCCCGGGACACCGGGGGAGTGGGCACCTTCGTTGCGTGTTGAACAGCGCTGTGTCCGTGCGTGTTCGGGGATAGGCAGGCGGGAGCGGTCCAACGCAACAACTCGGAAAGCGAGGTGCGCTGGTCAGGTGCTGTTAGTCACATACTGTTACGGCACTATGCGCATCTATGCATGAAAACTCATCTAGAGACCCGTCTGTAAGAAAGCCCCCTCACCTCAAAAACAGCAACGAGAGGAGGGGGCATTGGCTCGACGCAGGGTCGGTTACCAGTTGGAGGGTTCGTAGTCCTTGAGGAAGCAGCCGAACAGGTCTTCGCCGTTCTCACCGCGCACGATCGGGTCGTACACGCGGGCTGCGCCGTCGACGAGGTCGAGTGGGGCGTGGAAGCCTTCCTCGGCGAGGCGGATCTTGGTGTAGTGCGGGCGCTCGTCGGTGATCCAGCCGGTGTCGACGGCGGTCATGAGGATGCCGTCGGCTTCGAACATTTCGCGCGCGCTGGTGCGGGTGAGCATGTTGAGGGCGGCCTTGGCCATATTGGTGTGCGGGTGGCCGGGGCCCTTGTAACCGCGTTCGAAGACGCCTTCCATGGCGGACACGTTGACCACGTACTTGCGGCGGCCGGCGGCCGCGGCCATGGCGGGGCGCAGGCGGGAGATGAGGATGAACGGCGCGGTCGAATTGCACAGCTGCACTTCGAGTAGTTCGGTGGCGTCGACTTCGCCGACGGTCTGGACCCAGCTGTTGGTGTGCGCGAGATCCGGCACGAGTCCGCCCGCGTCGATGGCGACGCCGGCCGAAATGCGTTCGGGTGTGGCCGATCCCGCGACGAGTGCGAGGTCGGTGATGTCGGCCGCGGTGAGGCTGGGTGTCAGGGACGCGGTGAGTGCGGTGGGGTGGGCCTGCATGGTTTTGCCGAAGGTGACGACGTCGGGTAGCTCGCCCGCGGGCAGTGGCCCGTTCTCGGCTTCGACGAGTGCGCTGTAGGCGCCGGCGGAGCGGCGCACGGTCTGTGCGGCGTTGTTGATGATGATGTCGAGGGGTCCCTGCGCGGCGATGTCGTCGGCGAGGGCGACGACCTGGGCGGGGTCGCGCAGGTCGATGCCGACGATGCGCAGCCGGTGCAGCCAGTCGGCGCTGTCGTGCTGGGCGGCGAAGCGGCGGATGGCGTCGTTGGGGAAGCGTGTGGTGATGGTGGTGTGCGCGCCGTCGCGCAGCAGGCGCAGTGCGATGTACATGCCGATTTTGGCGCGGCCGCCGGTGAGCAGGGCGCGTTTGCCGGTGAGGTCGGTGCGGGCGTCGCGTTTGGCGTGGCTCTTGATGGCGCAGTCGGGGCAGAGTTGGTGGTAGAAGGCGTCGACGCGGGTGTATTTCTGCTTGCAGATGTAGCAGGGCCGGGGGCGGATGAGCGTTCCGGCGGTGGCGGTTCCGGTGGTGCTGGAACTGATCGGGATGCCGGCGGTTTCGTCGTCGATGCGGTTGGGTGATCCGGTGGCGGTGGCGGCGACGACGGCCTTGTCGGCTTCGGAGACGGCGTCGCGGGCTTCGATGCGGCGGCGCTGCTTGAGTTTCTTGAACATGTGGCCGACGGCGCGCTGCACGGCGATGGAGTCCGGGTGTGTCTTGTCGAGTTTTCCGGCCTGTTCGAGGACGCGCAGGCAGGTGGCCAGCTCGTCGGGATCGATGGCCGAGGAGTCGGACGTGGGTGCCGGGTTGCTGTGCTCGACCATCGGTGGGTGCTGCTGTCCTTCGTGCGGGGGATCGGTTGCCGGGTTCCATTGTCGCGTGTGCGGTTGCGCACGCTGGTATCGGGTATCCGAGCAGGGAAAACAGGAGGTTCCCATGTTGGCTCTGGCTGCCGCGGTGTCGTTCGGTATCGCGTTGCTGTTCAACCTTTTCGATGCGTCGCTCGGGGAGATCACCGAGAGCACGCTGGTGGTGCTGGGTTTGCTGCTGGTGGCTCTGCACCTGGGTGGTGTCGGTGCCGGGCGGTCGTTCAGCACGCGGTCGTGGGGTCGGCGCGCGCGGAGGTGATCGGTGACAGCGCAGGGGCCCGGTCACCGTGGTGACCGGGCCCTGTTCGCTGCGCGGCTATTCGGCTGCGACGGTGGCGGGTTCGAGGTGGGCGGCGATGTCGTCGTGGCCGAGTTCGTGGGCGCGTTCGGCGAGCAGGCCGAGGAGGTTCGCGGGGATTTCGTCGCGGACTTCGATGAGGGCGTTCCACACTGTGTCGGGGGTGCCGGGGTGCAGTGCGGAGAGGAATTCCTCGAGGTCGGCCATGCCGTCGATGAGGTCGAGGACGCGGGCGCGGCCGTGCGGGTCCTGGGCGAGGGCGACGTCGACGAGGGTGTGGATGTTGTCGCCGCGGGAGGCGGTGAGCAGTGCGGTGAGCAGTTGTTCGCGGGTGAGGTCGCCGATGCAGGAGGCGAGTGCGGGTTTGGTGGTGTCGGGCAGGGCGTCGACGAGAGGTAGTGCCTGCGACCAGAGTTCGTGTTCGGCGGTGCTGGTGATGACGGCGCGCAGGACGTCGGGTTCCTGCATGACGGGGAGTGCGGCGAGGCGGCGGCGGTTGTCGTCGGTCATGGCGAGGGCGACGGGGATCATGGCGTCCCAGAGTCCGGCGGTGTCGGCTTCGCGGATGAGTTCGCCGAGGCGTTCGTCGGATTTGTCGGCGACGCGGGCGGCGACGAAGGCGAGTTGTTTGTCGGGCAGGTGGGGTGCGAGCGGGAGTAGGTTGCCCCAGTGTCCGCCGTCGAGTGCGGTGTCCATGATGGCGGTGAGGATGGTTTCCTCGTGGACGACCGGGCGTTCGGCGAACAGGCGTAGGCTGTCGCGGCTCATGGCGCTGGTGATGGGGAGCAGGGTGGCCCAGGCGTCGAGGTCGCGGACGGCGTGGACGAGTTTGTCGAGGACGTCGCCGCCGAGTCCGGCGGTGATGTCGCCGATCCAGGCGCGGTTGTGGGGTGCGATGGAGTCGAGCAGGTCGATGCCTTCGGCCCACATGTCGCGGTCGGCGGCGGCGCGGATGACGCCGGGGACGCGGTCGGACACGATGTGCAGGACGTTGTCGATGGCGCTCTTGTCCTCGAGCAGGAATCCGATGCGCAGGAGGTCGACGTCGCTCATGATGGGTGCGGCGGCGCGCAGGGCGGGTTCGGGCACGACGTGCACGAAGCGTCCCATGGTGATGTGGTCGCCGTGTGCGAGCAGTTCGCGCGCGACGTCGGCCACCATCTTGGGTGGGACGGCGGCGATGATGGCGGCGGTGCGTCGGGGGTCGAGCTGGACCGAGCATTCGGCGAGGAATCGGGCGGGCAGTGTTTTGGCGATGTCGATGGCCCGGTTGGGTTCGACGGCGGAGGCGACGGCCGCGCACAGCACCGGTCCGAAGGCTTTCTCCGCCATTTTGGAGCTGATGGCGACGGGCACGAGTTTGCTGGCGGAGGCAACGCCTTTGAGTCGCTTGGTGTCTCGGTCGAAGAGCAGGTCGGTGGCGCGTTCCCGGAATTCGCGGATGGCGGCGGGTGGCAGGTCGGCGAGGAAGTCGAGTTCGGTGGGGTCGTCGATGCCGAGTAGTCGCGCGAGTTTGGTGATTTCGGCGACGGCGACGAGGTGTTCGCTCACAGTCCGAGTGCTTTCTTGACGGCCGGGCGCATGAGGCGCGGCACGAAGTCGAGGGAGGTTTCGATGGCGGCGTCGAGGTTGTCGCCGCGGCGCTGTTGGGCGGTGTCGAGGAGGCGGTGCAGTTCGGTGAGGTCCGCGTCCGAGAGCCGGTCGAAGGCGTCGGGGAGGGGTGCCTGCAGGGTGCTGCTGAGCTGACGTGCTGCGTCTGACATCGGCGTCTTTCCGGGTCGATCGGAGCGTACCGGCGGTACGGGTTCCGATACTGGCAGTACGGTCGCCGCGAAATCAATCCCGTATGGATGACGGTGGTTGTGGGCTCTGTCACTCGACTACCCGGTGAGGATGCGAGGAAACGGGAGGGGTGACGTCGTACTGCCGGTACGCTAGGCTCGGCGGGTGGCTCGGATGAGTGCCGGAACGGCCCCGCGGACGGTGACCCGCGACGACATCGTGGACGCGGCGATCCGGGTGATCGATCGGGATGGTCCGCGCCCGAGCATGGACGGCATCGCGCGCGAGGCGGGTATCACCAAACCGCGCCTGTATCGCCAGTTCGCCGACAAGGGTGACCTTTTCACCGAGATCGCGGCCCGCATGTCGCGGCTGGCCTTCGCCTCGGCGGGCAGCGATATGACGCTCATGCTGCAGCCTCCGCGCGCGGCGCTGCACAAGGTGTTCACCCAGTACGCGCACGGAATCCTGCAGCACCCCAACGTCTTCCGTTTCCTGGGGCAGGCTCCGGTGGTGCAGCAGGCGGATTCGGGTGTGCTGCAACTGGATCTGGGCCGCGACGCCGCGCGCCGGTTGACCAAGATGGCGCTCACGGTCTCGGACGCGGTGGAGCTCGACACCGATGGCATCGACTATCTCTCGCGCGCGCTGATCGGCGCGGTGATCGCCATGACCGATCTGTGGCTCTCGGATTCGCACACCCCGACCCCGGAGCAGACCGTGGAGTTCGTGGATCGTGCGAGCGAGCTGGTCTGGGGCATGATCGACGGTTTCCTGCGTCGCCAGGGTATCGAGGCGAATCCGGACACGCCGATCTTCACGACCCTCGCCGAGGTGAATCAGTCCCGGTCGTCGGATCGTTGACGTTCTGTTGACATCGCGCCAATAGCGATGCACCCTTGTCCCGTGAGCGCCGGTTCGCAGGCCGGCACGGGAAGCGAAGGATACGACGATGGCACGCCCCGCATGGAGCGACGACGAGGTCGAGGCAGTACGGGATCTGGCTACCACCTTCTTCGAGAAGGAGGTGCTGCCCCACGAGGAGAAGTTCATCGCCCAGGGTCATCCCGACCGCGCGCTCTACCGCAAGGCCGGTGAACTGGGCCTGCTGTGCGCGGCCATCCCGAGCGAATACGGTGGCGGCGGCGGCACTTTCGCCCACGAGGCGGCCATCATCGAAGCCCAGACCCACGCCGGTGACGGTTCGCTCGGCATGTCGGTGCACTCCTCGATCATCGCCCCCTACATCCACGAGTTCGGCTCCGAGGAGCTCAAGCGCCGCGTGCTGCCCAAAGCCGCCAGCGGTGAGATGCTGCTGTCCATCGGCATGACCGAACCCGGCACCGGCTCGGACCTGCAGGCCATCAAGACCCGCGCGGTCCGCGAGGGCGACGAGTACGTCATCACCGGCTCGAAGATCTTCATCTCCAACGGCTGGCTGTGCGACGGCATCATCATCGCCGCCAAGACCGACCCCGCCCAGGGTGCGGCCGGTGTCTCGCTGATCTTCGCCGAGGTCTCCGACGACACCCCCGGTTTCAAGCGCGGCCGCATCCTGTCCAAGATCGGCGGCAAGGGCCAGGACACCGCCGAGCTGTTCTTCGACGGCCTGCGCGTGCCCGCCTCGAACCTGCTGGGCACCGGCGAGGGCCAGGGCTTCTATCAGATGATGCAGATGCTGGCCCAGGAACGCCTGGTCACCGCGATTCTCGCGGTGGCCATGACGGAATCCGCGGTCAAGCTGACCGTCGACTACACCAAGGGCCGTGAGGCGTTCGGCAAGCCGCTGTTCGCCATGCAGAACACCAAGTTCGAACTCGCCGAGTGCGCGACCATCGCGAAGGTGGGCCGGGTGTTCCTCGACGACTGCATCAGCAAGCATCTGCGCGGTGAGCTGGACATTCCCACCGCCGCCATGTCGAAGTACTGGTTGACCGATCAACTCGGTAATGTGGTGGATCGCTGCCTGCAGTTGTTCGGCGGCTATGGATACATGACCGAATACCCGATTTCCCAGCTGTACACCGGCGCTCGGGTCCTGCGGATCCTCGCGGGCGCCAACGAGGTGATGAAGGATCTCATTGCCCGCTCACTCTGACACCACAGTGCCGCCGAAGCCCGGCGGCAACACTGACACGCCGCCGATGCCCGGCAGCGCTGTCGACGCCGCGCTCGCGCAGACCGCCGACCCCTCGGCCGAGTCTGCCGACGCGCCGTCGCGTCGCCGTCGGCTCGAGCCCGACGAGCGCCGCGCGCAGATCCTGTCGTGCGCCATCGACATGTTCGGTGAGCGCCCGTACGCGGCCGTGTCCACCGCCGAACTCGCCCAGCGAGCCGGCGTCGCACGCGGTCTGATCAACCACTATTTCGGCAACAAGCGCGACCTCTACCTGGCGGTCGTGCGCCGCATGGTGACCCTGCCCCGGCTCGAGCACATGCTCGTGCCCACCGGCAGCACCAAGGAGCGGGTCGACGCGAGTGTGGAGTGGCTGCTCGACACCATCAGCGAGCACGGCACCACCTGGGTGAAGGTCACCGGCCTGGAAGGCATCGGCGACGACCCGGAGGTGCAGCGCATCCTCGACGAGGCCGACAGCGCCGCCGCCGACCGCGTCGTGCAGATGATGGGCCTGTCCGATTCCCTGCACAGCGAGGAGCTGCGGGCGCTGGTCCGCTGCTACGGCGGTCTGGTGAAGGCGGCGGGGCGCGAGTGGATCGTGCGCGGCAGCCTGGCCCGCCCGCACGTGCACACCCTGCTCGCGGATTCGCTGACCACGCTGGTCACCCAGACCTTCCCGAAGGTCAACGGCGAGCTCTGATTCGATTCCTGCCCGCCGGTCCGGCTACACCTGCGGGCGGGAATCGCAGTCCCCACCGGACCTGATCCACAGTGCATAGTGTGCACCCTGCTGGAAACGGTATGGCACAGGGTGCAATTCGACCTCGTGGCCGGCGGCGCGCAGTTCGTCGCACAGCCGATCCAGGAATTCGACCGGTTCACCCGTGGCCTGCACGACCAGCGGATAGATGCGCACCTCGCGGCGAGCGACGCGCACCAGTTCGGCGAGGGCGCGGCGGTGGAAGTCCTCGTCGAAGCGATCCGACCAGGTGAACAGCAGATGCGAGCACAGCACCAGGTCGAAACTGCCGTCCGGGAACGGCAATTCGGGCAGTGCCGCGGCAACGTAGCGGTCCGGATGTGCCGCGCGGTCCGCGATGAACTGTTCTCCGGCCGCGTACCGCATCTGCCGACGCTGCTCGATGCCGCCGTAGAAACCCCATTCGAAGCGGTGTGCGTGCGCGGCGATCATGCTGTCGCCGTCACGCAGCGCGGTGCGCACCCGCTGCGCGAGTTCCTCGTGGCCGAGGCGGTACATCGGATCGACCGCGGTCACCCGTGTCCCGGTTTCGGCCGCGAAACTCGAACCGCCGGAGCAGCAGTCGAGGACCGAGCCCGCCACGTCGGCGGGACTCAGATCGAACATGGCGTGATATTCGGCGGCCGAGCGGGAGGTCACCAGCATGTCGTCGGTCATGTCAGTACACCGTGCCCATCGCGTAGCGAACCTGCTCGAGGGTGTGCTCGGCGATCTCGTTCACGCGCCGATTGCCTTCGCGCAGCACGCGGCTCGCGAAATCGGCATCGAGTGCCAGTTCGCCGCGAATGCGGCGATGTTCGGCGAAGCGTTCGTTGACCGCGTCGGTGGTGAACCGTTTGAGGGCGCTCGCGCCGCCGTCGCCGATCTCGGCGGCGATGTCGTGCTCGTCGCGTCCGGTGGTGAGGGCCGCGGTGGTCAGTAGCGCCGAGACGCCGGGCCGCTGCTGCGGATCGAAGGTGATGTGGCGTTGTGAGTCGGTGGGCGCGCGCCGGATGAGGGCCGCGGTCTCGTCGGCGGTCATGGACAGGCCGATCGCATTGCCGTAGCTCTTCGACATCTTGCGCCCGTCGAGTCCGGGCACCTCCGGCGCGGTGGTGAGCAGGGCCCGCGGTTCGGGGAACACCTCGCCGTAGCGGTCGTTGAATCGGCGTGCGATGACCCGCGCCAACTCGATGTGCGGGAGGTTGTCCTTGCCCACCGGCACCAGGTTCGCGCCCGCGGAGAGGATATCGGCGGCCTGATGCACCGGATAGGTGAGCAGCAGCCCGCTCAATGCCCGTCCGGATGCGGCCGCCTCGGCTTTCACCGTGGGATTGCGATGCAGTTCGGCCTCGGTGACCAGGCTCAGGAACGGCAGCATCAGCTGGTTGAGTGCGGGCACGGCCGAATGGGTGAAGATGGTGGCCTGCTCCGGGTCGATCCCGGCGGCGACATAGTCGAGGACCGCGTTGTGCACGTGGTCGCGCACCTGCCCGATGCCGTCGCGGTCGGTGATCACCTGATAGTCGGCGAGGATGACGAAGGTGTCCACGCCGTGTCGATGCAGCCGGACGCGTTCGGCGATCGTGCCGAAGTAGTGGCCCAGATGCAGTGCGCCGGTGGGTCTTTCGCCGGTGAGGATGCGGAACAGTTCGGGATGTGCGGCGACCTCGGCGGCGAGCTGGTCGTTGCGGGCGAGGGTGGCGGTGAAGGAATTCACGGTACAGCTCCTGGAATTGGGGAGGGCTGTACGAGATCCGCACTGTGACAGGGTGATTCGTGCGGGCTGCGTACAGCCCGCGGACATGACTAGTCGGGCTGCGAGAGCAGCCACCACGCCTGTCGGGTATCGATCACCATGTCACTGTAACAACCCGGTGCCGCGCCCGTCGTCTCGATTGCGCTGCGACCTCGCTCACCGCGACCGCCACAAAGAATGTGGGCGGCCGGGAATGCCGATCATGAACCGGATGTTGGCTGCACACATGGTGACGACACAGCAATTGGGACAATTCGGTGTTTGGCAGGGTTATTCGGCATTCACCCCGGAATCGGTCCGCGAGCTCGAGCAGCTCGGCTACGGCACGGTGTGGCTGGGCGCGTCGCCCGCCGCGGAGTGGGAGGGCTACGAGCAACTGCTGGCCGGATCGGACACCATCACCGTCGCCACCAGCATCGTGAACGTGTGGGCCACCCCCGCCGAGCGTGCCGCCGAGACCTACCATCGCCTCGACGACAAGTTCCCCGGCCGTTTTCTGCTCGGCATCGGCGCGGGCCACCGTGAGAACGACGCCGACTACACCAAACCCTATGACGCCCTGGTGAACTACCTCGACGCCCTCGATGCCGCGGAGGTGCCCAAGCAGGGTCGCGCCTTGGCCGCGCTCGGTCCGCGCGTGGCGAAACTGGCCGGTGACCGAACTGCCGGTCCGCTGCCCTACCTGACCGTCCCCGAGCACACCGCGAGCGTGCGCGAACTGCTCGGCCCCGACACCACCCTGGCCGTCGAGCACAAGGTCGTCTTCGACACCGACGCCGAGCGCGCCCGCGCCACCGCCCGCCAGACCCTGGGCTTCTACCTGGGATTGACCAACTACACCAGCAACCTGCGCCGCTTCGGTTTCGGCGACGGGGATTTGACCGCCCCCGGCAGCGACCGCTTCGTCGACGCCGTCGCCGCGCACGGCACCGTCGAGCAGATCGCCGACCAGCTCGTCGCGCACCTGAAGGCGGGCGCGAACCATGTGGCCCCGCAGATCCTCGGCGCCGATCCGCTGCCCGCCCTGCGCGCCCTGGCCCCGGTCCTGGCCGAACGCCTCGGATAGCCCGCGCCGGAAACCGGACAACCCACGCCGGATCCGCGAAAGGTCTCGGCGGTGAGCGAATTCGCTTGCCGCCGAGACCTTGTCGTCGATTGCGCCCCGGTCAGCGGGCGCGCAGCATCCGTCCCGCCGCCTCCACCGCCGGACCCGAGGAGTTGGCGTCGTAGACGAACACCGCGAACGCCAGATCGCCGTCGATGCCCACGAACCAGCCGTGCGCATGCGTGTCGTCGATGAATTCCGCGGTGCCGGTCTTGCCCAGCAACCCCGGAATATCGCGCAGCGCGGTCGCCGTACCGTCGGTAACCGTTTCCCGCATCATGGTTTTCACCTGATCGGCGATCCCGGCCGGCAGCGCCGGGGGAGTGCGATCGGCCTTGCCGGGCTGTCCGGCCACGATCGCCGGAGCCTGCACCGACCCGTGCGCCAGGGTCGCCGCCACCAACGCCATCCCGAACGGGGACGCGGTCACCTTGCCCTGCCCGATGGCCTCCTCCACCCGCAGTGCGGCGGTGTCGGCGGCGGGGACGCTGCCGGTGACCGTGGTGAGACCCGGTGTCACATAGTCGATTCCCAAGCCCAGCTGTGCGGCCGCGTTCGGTAGCGCGTCGGCGGGCAGGTTCACCGCGAGCCGTCCCATGGTGGTGTTGCAGGACCGCGCGAACGCCGTGTGCAGCGGCACACTACCGAGGTCGAAGTTGTTGTCGTTGGGGATGCGCCGCCCCTCGATATCGGCCACCCCCGGGCAGGACACGATCGAATCCGGGGTGACCGTCCCGGCCTGCAAGGCCGCCGACACCGTCACCGTCTTGAAGGTCGATCCCGGCGGATACAGTCCGGTCAACGCGATCGGCCCCTGCGCGTCGGCGGCCGAATTCTGGGCCATCGCCACCACATTCCCGGTCGACGGCGTGATCGCGACGATCGCCGCCGCCTGCGGGATCGGCGCCAGCGCCGCCTCGGCGGCCTGCTGCAGGCCCACGTCGAGGGTGGTGCGAATCTCGGTGGTGGGCGCGGGATCGCGGCCCGCGACGCGTTCGGTCCCGTTCGCCGTCTGCGCGCGCACCGCCCATCCGGCCGCCGCGTCGGCCTGCTGCTGCCACAGCTCCGAGAGCCCCGACAGCGTCGGTGAGGCCAGCGCCTTGTCGGTGGTCAACAGCCGGGTCTGCGCCGACAGCGTCACCTTCGGCAGCGCTTCGAGCTGCGCCTGGATCGGCGCGATATCGCTCTGCCGCAACGAGATCGCCGTAATCGACTTGCCTTGCGCGGCAGCCAGATCCGCGGACAGTGACGCCGCGGTGATCCCCGGCGCGAGCGGTGCGAGCAGTCCGGCCACCGCGGCGGTATCGGCTCCCGGGGCCAGGTTCACCAGGGTCACCACCTGCTGCCCCATCAGTTCCGCACCGGCGCTGTCGAGGATCCGCGCCGGATCCGGGTACGTCACGCTGTAGGTGAGCGGTCCCGCGTTCAAGCCCGGTGCGACGGTCGCCGGATCCCAGCCCACCTTCCACCCGTCGTCGGTTTCCGTGGCCTTTCCGGTGGTGGTGTAGGACCATTCGTTCGTGCCGTCGCGGCCCAGTTTCCAGGTGGCGGCCAGGGTGAAGGTGCCCGCGTCCTTGTCCACCTTCTGCACGGTGAAGTGCGCGTCCTTGCCCAGGCCGTCGTACACCGTGGCGAGGGTCGCCGCAGCCTGCGCCGGATCGGTGGTCACCGCCGCGGCGGCGGCGGGGTCGTCGTTGTTGAGCGCGTCGGCGAAGCTGTTCGCCACATCGGTCATCCGCTCGGTGGTCGTGTCGCCGCCGAGCCCGCACCCGGTCACGGTGACGGTGGAGACGGCGAACAGGGCGAGGAGTCTCGTGGGTGTACGCACCCGCCCGACCCTACCGTTCGGAAATACCCCGGTCCGGGACGCGCGGCCCGGACCCCTAGCGCAGCAGTTTCAGCAGTTGCCGGTAGGCGCTGCGGGTTTGGTGGGTGAGTTTGATCCAGGTGATCGGGCCACCGGCGGCCAGGTGCGGGTCGTAGGGGATCTCGGTGACCGCCCGCACGAAATTGCCGAGGTAGGTGCGCACGTGGGCGGCGACGCCGGGGCCGTCGCTGCGATGCTGGCGGGTGATCACGATGACCGATTCGGCCAGGTGGTATTGGCTGTAGTTGTCGTCGAGCCACATCAGCGCGGGTTTGAGCCGGTTCACCGCGTCCGCGCGGGCGGCCAGCGTGATCACCAGGCCGACGCGCGGATCCGAGAGCAGCGGGCCGAGCAGCCGATTGGACACCGGGGAGCCGCCGTCGTAGATGGGCAGGCAGCCCGCCGCCCACAGATCGCGCTGCACCGAGGTGAAACTCTCCCGGCGCGGCAGCGCTTCGGGTCCGCGCGGCAGCACACCGAACCCGGCGCGGTTCTCCCCGCAGCTGTCGAGCACCGAGGGCGCCAGGCCGCGCGGGGACAGGTTGAGCCAGGACTGCACGGTGCCCGCGGCGTCGATGGTGTCGCAGCCGCGCCGGGCCAGGTCGCCGCCGGTGGCGCTGGCGTCCACCACGATCGGGGAGCGTTCCCCGTATTCGGTGGCGGCGGCCGCGGCGATGCCGAGTGCGGTGGAGGTGGCGCCCGCACCGCCGGAACTGCCCACCACCAGCACCGGTGGCACTTCGGCGCGCAGCAGGAATCCGTCACCGCGATGCAGTGGGATGACATCGGTGGGCGCGCCGGGCGGGGCGGGACGCAGCAGCAGGGACAGATCGGTCGGGGTGGAGGACAGCTCGGCCGGATGGTCGGGCATGTCGTGCTTGTGATCGAACACGCGAGATTCCTTGAGTGCGAAGGGCATTCGGTGCTACGGAAGCGGGTTCGATGGCCAACCACATCGCCGTTGAGGTTGTTGATCCATCGCGGAAGCGCCGACGGCGCGCTGAAGATCCACGACTGCTCTGCTGACCGGCCCCCTGGTAGCGGAATCAAGAAAGTGTGCCGTGCAATGCCTTTGGAAATCGGAGCATCAGAATAACGTGATCTTGACAAGCACGGGGCGTAATAGAAAGGAGGTTGCTCCACTCTTTACCGGAGGATGCTCAGTCCCCGGTGTTCTTGCGCGCCTTGCTGGGCTGCACCCGCGGCGGCTCATTGGGCATTTTCGGATACACCGGCGGCCAGG
Source organism: Nocardia acididurans (assembly GCF_016741815.1). GTDB lineage: Bacteria > Actinomycetota > Actinomycetes > Mycobacteriales > Mycobacteriaceae > Nocardia > Nocardia acididurans. Next base: position 275,794 of record NZ_JAERRJ010000008.1, on the reverse strand, counting down.
GCGCGTCCTGCAGACCGGCGGCCATATCCTTGGCCGACATGTCGAGCAGCGCCGAAATATCTTGCGGCGCACGGTCACTCCACGGGTCGCCGAGCGCGCGCACCCGCTCCGGCACGGTGGCGATGGTCAGCTCGTCGGGCACGATCTCGGCCAGCGCGTCCCAGGAAATGGGGGTGGACACCTGTGCGCCCACCTTCGGGCGCACACACCACGCGCCGAAAACTGTTTTGTGCGGGGCATTCTGATTGAAATCGACGAAAACCCGCGACCCGCGCTCCTCTTTCCACCAGGCCGCGGTGATCTGCTCGGGATGGCGGCGTTCGAGTTCGCGCGCCAGCGCCACCGCCGCGTCACGCACCTGATAGCCGTCCCACTTCGGTTGCAGCAGCACGTAGATGTGCAGGCCGCGCGACCCGGAGGTCTTCACCCGCGCGTCGATCCCGAGCTCGCCGCACAGCTCGTGCACGCGCACCGCGGCCGCGCGCAGATCCTCGAAGGTGACCCCGGGCGAGGGATCCAGATCGATGCGCAGTTCATCGGTGACCCCGGTGGGCGGCAGCAGTTCGCCCGCCGCGTCGTACACCAGCGGCGAATCCGGCGGCTGCGGGGCGTCGGCGTGCGTGGGCCAGACGTGAAAACCCAAGCAGCCCAGATTCACCGCCCACAGAATATGTGCCATATCCGCGGCCACCAGCGCATCGCTGACGGTGCCGTTGGGGGTGGACACCTCGGTGGTCTGCAACCAGTCCGGCACCGATTTCGGCACCCGTTTCTGGAACCAGGATTTGCCGCTCGCCCCGTCAGGATAGCGTTCCAGCAGCACCGGCCGATCCCGGATGGTGTTCATGATCTGATCCGACACCGCGAGGTAGTAGTCGACCAGATCCTTCTTGGTCTCCTCGCGTTTGCTGAAGTAGATCTTGTCCGGATTGGAGATGGTGACGGTGCGTCCGTCCACCTCGAGTTCCAGCGCTGCGCTCATTGTCGGGCCTCGGCGAAGATGTCGGCGAGTTCGGCGGGTGCGACCTCGTCGAGCTGGGCGTAGGTGCAGGATTCCGGAGTGCGGTCGCTGCGGAAACGCACCAGGCGCCCGCCGTGCCGCAATCGTCCTCCCATGACATGTTCATACCGCACCTCGGCGACAAGTTCGGTGCGCAGCGGCTCCCACGACAGGTCCTTGCCGCCGGTCCAGCGGCTCACCCCGCCCGGCATCTTGCCTTCGTTCTTGGCCTGCGCCGCCGCGTCCGCCCACTCGCGCCACGGATGATTCGCCAAGGCGTCGGCGCGCAACGGTTCCAGTTCGGTCACCAGTTCCTTGCGCCGTTTGGCGGTGAAACTGCTGGCCACCCCGACATGATTGAGCCGGCCGTTCTCGTCGAAGAGCCCCAGCAGCAGGGAGCCGACCCCTTCGCCGTCCTTGTGCCAGCGGAACCCGGCCACCACACAGTCGGCGGTGCGCTCGTGCTTGATCTTCAACATGACCCGCTTGTCCTGCAGGTAGGGCAGATCCGCAGCCTTGGCCATCACCCCGTCGAATCCGGCGCCCTCGAACCGGGTGAACCAGTCCTGCGCGGTGTCCGGATCGTCGGTCAACGGGGTCAGATGCGTGCGCGAGAGGCTGCCGTCGAGGACCGTCTCGAGCAGTCGCCGCCGCTGCGCGAACGGCTCCTCGGTCAGATCCCGGTCCCCGAGCGCGAGCAGATCGAACCCGACGAACGAGGCCGGGGTCTCCACCGCCAGCTTGTTCACCCGCGACGCCGCCGGATGCAGTCGCTGCTGCAGCGTGTCGAAGTCCAGGCCGTTCTCGGTGACGACCACGATCTCGCCGTCGACCACGCATCTGTCCGGCAGCGCCTTGCCCAGTAGTTCCACCAATTCGGGGAAGTACCGGGTCAAGGGCCTGTCGTTGCGGGATCCGAGTTCGATCTCGTCGCCGTCGCGGAACACGATGCAGCGGAACCCGTCCCATTTCGGCTCGTAGAGCAGTCCCGCCTCGCGGGGCAGCGTCGACACCGATTTCGCCAGCATCGGTTTGACCGGCGGCATCACGGGCAGATCCATCCGACCTCCTCGGTTCGTAGGCTCACCCGAGAAGATCGTAATCCGAACCGGTCAGTTTTCGATCCAGCCGTGCTGATCCGCGAAGGCGGTCAGCCGATCGCGGATGGTCAGGATCTCGCCGGCCGTGAGCGCGGGGGAGGCGTCGAGCAGCAGTTCGGTGATGAGCCGCTTGTGCTCGGACGCCGTCAACTGCCCCGCGCCGGTGCGCTCCTTGGTCTTGTTGTGCCGCACCGGCGCGGCGGCCACCGGGCCGACCAACGCCAGGTTGATCGCCTTGGGCCCCCGATCACCCTCGGTCACATCGAATTCGAACACTCGCCCCTGCCGCAGCTCGTCCTCGTCCAGCCCGATGTCGTTGACGTGGACGAACACGTCCGGCCCACCGTCTTCCGGACGAATGAAACCGAAACCCCGAGAGCTGTCGAACGACACCAATTTCCCGATGGACACCTAAACACCCGCTCCTCGTCGCCGCGTCCCTCTGCGGTAACTCTAGTCCGCAGGATGATCATTGTTGGAAGAAAGTGCCTTTTGCAACGAATTGAAGACGGTGAGGCCCTGCCCGACCATGCCGTTCACCAGTTCGCTGACGCCATCGGGCCCGTTGAGCACAGTCAGATTGGCATTCGACAGCCCCGTTGCGGCCTGGCGCACGATCTCCGGAAGTTGTTCGATCAGAAGCTGATCCAGGGCGATGCGGTTGTTGGACGCGGCCGCCTCGGCCTGGATGCGGGTGCGGTCGGCTTCGGCCTCGGCCAGGATGCGCACCCGTTCCGCTTCGGCCACAGCGGGTTTCACCACTTCGGCCTGCAACTGCTGTTCGCGCAGCTCGGCCTGCTTGCGCGCCTGCTCGGCCTGGGCGGTCAGCACCTCCTGCAGGGCGACGGCCTGGGCGAGCGGACCGGCCTGCGCCGCTTGGGCATTGGCGGAATCGATATCGCGCTGATACTGCGCGCGCAGGATGGCGGTCTGCCGCGTGTACTCGGCCTGCTTGCGCACCGACTCCTGTTCGGCCTCGGCGGCCAGCTGCGCGGCGGCGGCCTGGGCGATCTTGGCGTCGCGCTGCACGGCGGCATTGTGCGGGGCGGCCAGGGCGGTGATGTAGCCGAGGTTGCCGTCGTCGATGGACTGGATCTGGAAGGAGTCCACCCACAACCCGATATTGCTCATCTCGACCTTGGAGGCCACCAGCACCTCGTCGGCCAGCTTCTGGCGTTCACGGATGATCTCCTCGACCGTCATCGAGCCCACGATCGAGCGCAGATGGCCGGAGAAGATGCGCCCGGTCAGCACCGACATCTCGCGTTCCTGCTCCGACAGGAACCGTTGCGCCGCATTGACGATGGACACGGTGTCGTTGGCGACCTTGAACGCGATGACCGCGCGCACATCCAGCTGGATGGCCTGCTTGGTGACGCAGCGTTCGCCGATCTCGGCCTCGAACATGGCCAGCGACAGATACCGCACCTTGCGGAAGAACGGCATCACCCAGGCCCCGCGCCCGATGACCACCCGAAACGGTGCGTCGTCCTTGACCTTGGCGCCGCTGACCAGCATCGCCTCGTCCGGATCCGGCACGTGATAACCCAACACGTCTGACTCCCCTCGATGGTGGGGGATCTCCACCGACCTCCGGTGGAGATGTCCCCCGACTGTCAATCGCCGGGAAGGGGCACCCACGCAACAACATCCACGCGCCGTCCGGGATGCACGCCCACCACGAGCACCGCGGCGCCGGCGGGCAGGGCTTCCTCGGATTGCGCGATGTAGAGCTCGGTTCCCCCTCGAATGGCGATCAGGACCTCTCCCAGCGTTCCCGCGCCGCGGATCGGTGAGGTGAGCGTACCGGTCATTCCCAGTACCGGGTCGGGCATCGCGATAGTCCTTCGGTTCACGGTGAAAGGCCAGCGTACGTGTGACATCTCGCGGCGATCATGTCGATCCTCGACTTGAATCCTCCCCCGCTGAAACGCGGAGGATTCCTGGCTCATGCTGCCTGACCGCTCGGCGAGTGATCAGGGCTGACACAATCAACGCCAACAGGGACGAAACCAGCCCTGACCAGCATTACCCCGGCGGAGTTCTTATCCCTGGCGGATATGAGACCGCATTCGGCGCAGGTGTAGGTACGTTCTGACAGCGGGAGACGATGCTTGGCTCTTGCACCGCATGCCCGGCAATCCATTGTGGTGTATGCCGCGTGTACGAGTACGACCTTTCTGCCATGCTTGCGCGCCATTTCCAACAACGCGGTCTTCGTCGCGCCGATCGCCGCATCCGAGGCTGCTCGTGCCATCGTCGTCTGGCTGAGGAACTTCGGGCGGAAGTCTTCTACCGCGATCTGGTCGAAATCTCGTACAACTGCCTTCGCCCACTTGCGGGCTGTGTCCTGGCGTTGGTTGGCGAGCCTTCTGTACAGGATCGCAGTTCGGCGTTTCGCATGCTTGTAAGCTCGCGAACCCTGCTGGCCGCGTTTCGGTTTCCGCCGGGCCATCCGTCGCTGAGAACCCTTGAGCTTCAAGGCGGCGGACTTCCCGTACCGTGGATGGGGCAAATCATGGGCATCGCTGGTCGTAGTGGCGATCTCCTTCACTCCCCAGTCGATGCCGATCGATGTTCCCGTAGTAGGAAGCGGCTCCGAGGTAGCGGGGACGACGAAGCTGGCATACCAGTGTCCAACGCTGCCACGGTAGACACGGACGCTCGACGGAACATCCGGCAGTTCTCGTGACCACACCGGCCGGACCACGATTCCACCCGCAAGATGCAGGCGGCCCTGCTTGATCCGGAACCCACGCCGTGTGTAATTGAGGGTTGGTTCAGTGCGATCCTTCTTCTTGAAACGGGGCATGCCGGTTCGACGATGCTGGGACACACGGTTTTTGAGATCTTTCAAAGCCTTTGCACGGGATCTGCCGAAGTCGCGGATGATCTGCTGCTGCGGCACGGACGCGCCCTCTCGCAGCCAGTCTCGTTCGGCGCGCCAGCCGGTAAGCCTCTTGTCCAGTAGGGCGGCGCCGATTGGCTGTCCCGCCTGGTGTGCTGTGCGCGATTCGGCCACGCATTGATTCCATACCCAACGGCAGCGGTCTGATTCCGTGAGCAACTTACGTTCGGCAGCGCTCGAGAGCCGCAGGCGATAGGTATATCGCACTCGACCGACTCCCTCGTCATCGCACACGCGTTCGATGCTAGGTCATGTTTGCTCGCCCGGAAGCCATTTCTGCGCATTCAACAGTCGAATCCCTTGGCATCCCAACCGCTTCAGTGGTGCTGACCAACCTGCTCGACAACCGGCCTCTGGCCAATCCGGCCATCGCCTCGAACTACGACCCAGCGCTCGGAGAGAAACTCGAGGCCGAGATGCCCTGCAAACCGGATTCGACCAGGCCGCACAGGCTTTCGCGCACACCTACTGGGTGCCGGTTGCCCTGCTCGTCGCCACCCTGATACCGGCGTTCTTCCTGCCGCGCACCAAACCGGCCAGCCCGGAAACCGTGGAGGCGTCGACGATCGTCGCGCACTGAGCACGCGCAGGGCACGTACGGGGCCGGGGCGGCTGAACCCGCCGCCCGGCCCTCGGTGTTCTCCCGGCCAGGATCCCCGGTGTTCTCCCGGCTAGGACATCGACAGGGTCGGGTCCGCGGTGATGCGGCCGGAATCGGTGTCGTAGTCGTACAACTCGCTGTAGCGGCCCCAGTCGATCGCCAGCTCCAGCTGCCGGCGCGCATCCTCGGCGGAGAAACCGCGCCGCAGCAGATCCAGCACGAAATCGGCGCGCACACTGCCGTCCGAGGAGCCGATCACCGCCGAGCAGATGGTGCGCACCAGCGGCGCGCGCCGCCGCGCCTGGGTCGCGAAAACGTTCTTGCTGGTGCGGATGTCGGCGGTGGTGAACCGTGACCCCACATTCGTCATGATCACGTCACCGGAGTCGACCAGCAGGAAACCCAGCATCGCGGCGGCATCCACGAGCGGCATCAGGTCGTCGAGCTCGAAGTTGAGTTCATCGGCGACCTCCGGCAGATCCGCGCGGCCGCTGTTGGCGTAGACCAGCTCGAGCAGACCCGCGATCCCGCCCACCGAGGCATCGGGCAGGGGAGTGGTGAACGGGGTGCCCGAATCCGGTTCGGCGGGAACGGTTTCCGCGTCACGGCCGGTGAGCAGCCCGTAGATCTGGTCGACCAGCGCGGCGAACCCGGGCGCCCGGCGGTTGCGCGGGCGCGGCTGATCCACCCGCACCTCGGCGATGATGTGGCCCGGATTCGCGCCCAGCACCACCACGCGGTCGGCCAGCTGCACCGCCTCCTCGATATTGTGGGTCACGATGCACACGCAGCGGGTCGGGAAATCCGGTGTGTCCCACAGGTTCACCAGTTCGGTGCGCAGGTTCTCCGCGGTCAGCACATCCAGCGCCGAGAACGGCTCGTCCATCAGCAGCAGATCCGGTTCCAGCACCAGGGCGCGCGCGAAACCCACCCGCTGGCGCATGCCGCCGGACAGCTCCTTGGGATAGGCGGTCTCGAAACCGTCGAGGCCGATGCGGTCGATGGCCTCGAGCGCGCGCCGGCGGCGGGCCTGCGGAGTCACCCCGCGCGCGGCCAGCCCCAGTTCCACATTGTCCTGCACGGTCAGCCACGGCATCAGCGCGAAGGACTGGAACACCAGGCCCGCACCGGGATTGGTGCCGGTCAACGGTGCGCCGCGATACCGGACCTGCCCCGAGGTGGGCGCCAGCAGTCCGGCGATGGTGCGCAGCAGCGTCGACTTGCCCGACCCGGAGCGGCCCAGCAGCGCCACGATCTCGCCGTCGCGCAATTGCAGATTCACATGGTCGAGCACATGCAGGCGTTCGCCGCCCGCTCCGGTGAACGCCATGCCGACATCGTCGATATCGATGAGGACCTCGCCGGTGGTCATGCGTCCTCCTAGAGTGAGTAGCGGCGTTGCGCCAGCGTGTAGAGCCGACGCCAGAACAGGCGGTTGAAGCCGACGACATAGGCGCTCATGACGAGCACGCCGACCAGGATCTTCGGGGCGTCACCGGCGGCGGTGGCGTCGGTGATGTAGGCGCCCAGACCGCTCGCGGTGAGCGTGGTGTCCCCGAACTCCACGACCTCGGCCACGATCGAGGCATTCCACGCGCCACCGGCCGCGGTGATCGCGCCGGTGACATAGCTGGGGAAGACGGCGGGCAGGATCAGCTTGCGCCACCACAGATTTCGCGGCAGCCGCAGGCTCGCCGACGCCTCGCGCAGATCATTGGGCACCGCCGCCGCGCCCGCGATCACATTGAACAGGATGTACCACTGCGCGCCCAGCGCCATCAGCAGGATCGAGGCCCACTGCAGGCTCGCGCCCGTCGCCACCAGCACCGCCGTCACCAGCGGGAACAGGAAGTTGGCCGGAAAACTGGCCAGCACCTGCACGATCGGCTGCGCGAGGCGCGACACGCGCGGATTCAACCCGATCCACACGCCGACGGGCACCCAGATCAGCGTGGCGAAGATCAGCAGCACGATCACGCGCACCAGGGTGAGCACGCCGAGGAACGCCGCATGCGCGAACTCCGCGAGCCCGACGGTGTCCGCGACATAACGCAGCATGAACAACACGCCCGCCGCCAGCGCCACCGCCACGACCGTCGTGAACACGACATCGGCGGCGCGCCTGCGGGATTCGGGCACATACAGTCGATGCTCGGCCAGCCCGAACACGCTCATCGCCCGGTCGATCGGATGCACCAGCGGCCCGAACACGCGCGCCAGCAGACCCGGAATATGGGAGCGGCGCAGCAGGTCCAGCACCAGACTGCGTGGGGCGTCGGCGGATTCGGAATCCTCGACCCGGAAACGCTCCGCCCACACCGTGATCGGCCGCCAGAACAGCACGTTCAACCCCACCACCACGATCACCATGGTGACGATGGCCGCCAGCACCTTGCCGGTATCCGATTCGGCGGCCGCGCTGGCCACATACGAGCCGATCCCGGGCAGCGCGTACTCGCGATTGCTGACGCTGATGGCTTCCGACGCGGTCAGGAAGAACCAGCCGCCGCCGAAGCTCATCATCGCGTTCCACACCAGCGGGAACATGCCCGAGGGCACATCCACGCGCCAGAACCGTTGCCAGCGTGACAATCTCAGATTCCGGGCCGCCTCGTCGAGTTCGCGCGGCTGCGACACCAGACTGTGGTGGAAGGCGAAGGCCATATTCCAGGCCTGCGAGGTGAAGATGGCGAAGATCGACGCGCACTCCAGCCCCAGCGACGAGCCCGGGAACAGGGCGATGAACCCGGCCACCGTCACCGACAGGAAACCCAGGATCGGCACCGACTGCAGAATGTCGAGCGCGGGCAGCATGACCTTCTCCGCGCGCGGCAACCGTGCGGCCGCCGTCGCGAATACGAACGTGAACAGGATCGACAGGCCCAGCGCCAGGAACATGCGCAGCAGCGACCGCGCCGCATAGTAGGGCAGCTGCGCCGGATCGGTGTCGATACTCGACGGCGCCGCCGACTCGTCGAACGGCACGTCCATGCCCGCCGACACCCGCACCACGATCCAGATCAGCACCGCCGCGCCCAGGAACACCGCCACGTCGGCCCAGCGTGAGCGCGGCCGATCCAGCACGCCCCGCGACGGATAACCCCGCAGCGCGGTCACGTATCGGCCTCCGTCGGCGTCACCGTCCGCCAGCCGACACTGGTCACCGACGGTTCCAGGCTCAACCGGCTCACCGCCGACTCCATCTGCCGGTCGTCGCGCCGATACCCGGTCAGCTCCGCGCGCACCTGCACCTTGCCCTGGTCGGTGTCGTGACTCGACACCGACACCAGCCGGAAGTCGGTGCGGCTCAACGCCTGCACCAGCAGCGCCCGCACATGCGCCTCGTGTGCGTCGTCGGTGGTGGCGGTGAAGGCGTAGAGCGCCTCGTGCTCGGTCACCCCGTCCTCGAGCGGGCGATCCACCGCCCGCGCCGCGGTCCGCAACGCCGTGTTCACCACGACCACCACCACGGTGCCCGCCGCCGCGGTGGAGAACATTCCCGCACCCGCCAGCGACCCCACCGCGGCCGAACACCACAGCGTCGCCGCGGTATTCAACCCGCGAATATTGAACCCGTCGCGCAGGATCACACCCGCGCCCAGGAACCCGATTCCCGAAACAATCTGTGCCGCCACCCGAGTCGGATCGGCGTCACCGCCACTGAACCCGTGCGCCGACAGCAGCACGAACAGCGTCGCACCGGCCGCGACGAGCGCATTCGTCCGCAGCCCGGCCATCCGCGCCCGGTACTGCCGCTCGAATCCGATCACCGCGCCCAGCCCCACTCCGGCACCCAGCCGAAGCAGCATCTCCCACGTCGTCATGACGCCCTCCCGGTAAAGGTCGGCGCACCAGCAATCCGCACGCTACCGGGATACAAACACCGCGCAGCGCATTGGGGAAGTGTCGCCGAGTGAACGATTGGCTAACGGAACCCTGTCCGGCCGATCCGGCACGACAACCACCTCCAAACCCATCCACGTAAGACCTTCGGCACTCCACGGCGTAACCCGCACCCGCGGGAGCCGGTCGGGGCAACCCCTTAATCCGGGGATGCCTGTCCTGACCATTGGCGTCTCTCGACGTTTCCGGTCGCCGGCCTGTATCCGTGAAGGAGCCTCAGCGAACGACGGCACCTTGCGCCTGCGAGTAAACACCCACCAGCCACCTCGAGGCAAACCACTGTGACCCACCCGATCCACCGCCAGAACCGCCCGTCGAGATCTATCGGTCGTCGATCCCCACCCCGACGACCCGGAATACTCGGACTCGAACTGGACGCGATCGAAGTCGAGCAGGCCCTGCATCTACACAGCTGACGTATCGAGTTCGCGTGTCATCCAGATCGAGTCGCCGCGCTCGGGATCCGGGTCGACCCGCCCGCTGCGGTCGACGATCAGACCGCAGTAGCCGATGAACTCGCCGGTGTCTCGAAGCGCGATGGGAAGCAACCCCAGACCGGGATCGGCATCAAGAGGGTTGGCCACCAACCACTCACGGACTTCCTCGACCGTCGGCCGCCCATCCGCATCGATCCTGCGCAGGGCCCGCACATCGCGCTCGGCCCACAACGCGCGATACGCCTCCGCATCCGAGGGACACCAGCGCCGCAGCCGAAGACGCGGAGTCGACAGACTCGCCGGGAAATCCGAGTACGCAGCCACGCGTCGAACCTATTCGAAACAGGCATCGCCGCGCGTGTAGGGCCAGACTGAATCGATGCACGGCGTGTACAAGAGCTTGCGAAGCCGTCGGGCGATTGAGCAATGGTGCGCGGAAACTATTGCGCGAGCGCCGTTTCCGGTGACGACGTCGGTCCACGAAACCAGCGAGGGCCGGGTGCATCTCACCTCGGCCGGTGCCGGAACTCCGCGCGTGGTTGTCGTACCGGGCACCGGATTCAATGCGGCCGTGGTCCTACCCTGGTTACAGGCATTTTCCAGTCGTTGGCCGACCGCGATCGTGGATCTACCCGGCCAGCCAGGGCTCAGCGATGCGTACCGGCCGCGCCGTTCGCGGCTTCCCTGGTACGGCCGCGTGCTCGATGAACTCCTGGCGACCGCGCCTCGAAGACGTCGTGCTGGTGGGAAATTCATTGGGTGCGGCGGTAACCCTCGCCGCCGGGTCAGCCCGAAACGCAGCCCGCGCCCTGATCTCTCCAGCCGGTTTCATTCGACTCACCGTCGATCCGAAACTTGCTGCGGCATCAGCGATGTGGCTCCTGCGGCCCCTCCCGGCGCGGCTACTGGCCGAGCACGCCGCACTTCCCTGCGTAGTCGGTGTGGGCGAGTACGACCGGTTCCTGCCACCACGCTGACTGGCACCGGCCCTCCGCCGCACAATGCGTATCGATCTGCGGGTTATCGCCGACGGGGCGGGGTGATTGGACAAGAACGCTCGTGCTCGTCCAAGATCGGCACAGTATCGCTTCGAGATCTGCTGCACCAAGGGGGATTCAACTGTGAACCGCGCGCTCATGCCCGTTGTCGCCGTCGCGCTCATCGGAACGCTGGCCGGATGTGGGTCGTCGGCAACGACGGAGTCCGCGAGCCCGTCGGCGACCAGCTCCGTCGTGACCACCACCGCGGATCGGACCACCGGCCTGGGTGTGGCGTCGAAGACCACGTGCGGGGTGTTCATGACCAAGGGGCAGTCCGACAAGGAATCACTCCTGGCTCAGGTGGTCGCGGAGAATCCGAAGTGGGAAGAGGGCCGGCGGATGGGTTCGATGCTGGTCAGCTGGGCGGAGATGAACTGCACCGGCGACGGCAAAGCCGATCAGGCCATCGGTGTGGCGCTCTCGGTCGACCCCTCGACAGCTGTGGACGTCAGCCAGGTTTCGACTATGACGTGTGCGACCTTCCGCACCGTGGACACCGACGATGACACCGGCATCGCGTTGATGCAGCAGCTCATCGCCGAACAACCCCAGGTGGACAAGGCCGGCCCATTCATCACCCTGCTCAGCATGCGCAGGGCGTGCGAGGCCCCGGATGCGGCGAACAGGACGCTCGTCTCGCTGGCCGAATAGGACGCGGGGCGAACTCGGTTCAACGACGCCGCACGGTCAGGTTCGATCGCCGGCGGAGCTGTCGGTGGCGCGCGACCCGTCGGTCGGCACTCTGCGGCTCACCGCCCCGCGCAACTGAGCGCTCAGCCGCGATACATGGAGCGGTAGGCGGCGATGGTCTCCACCAGGTGGTCGACGATCTGGTCGCGGGTGGCGCGCAGGGTGCCGTTGAGCCAGGCCGAGAACATGCCCGCGTTGCCGGATGCCATCGTCACCGCGGCGACACGGCGGCGCACCGGGTCGTCGATGTGGGAGAACAGGTGGTCCTGGATCAGGCGGGTGAAGGCGGGCATGACCGCGATCGTCGTCTGCCCCAGGCCGGTGGAGGAGTAGGGCTCCACCAGGAACAGCCGGGATTTGCGCGGATCCTCGAGCACCTTGGCGACCAGGGCTTCGGACAGGGCGCGGTCGCGGGTGGGGTCGTCGCCGACGGCGAAGGCGGTCATGGGCTCGAGGAACTCGTCGGCGATCTGGCGGTAGAGGACGTCGAGGAGTTCGTCTCGGCTGGAGAAGGATTCGTAGAAGTAGCGGTCGGTGAGATTGGCCTTGCGGCAGACCGCGCGCATGGTGACCGCGCCGGCGCCGGAGTCGCCGATCAGATCCAGGGCCGCGTCGAGCAGCGCGGCGCGGCGCGCCTCACGGCGTTCGGTGAGGGTCGTTCCGCCCCAGATGCGGGGTTCGGCGTCGGAGGGAGGCTGGCCTGTCTGCACCGGGACCAGGGTAGTGCCCGGCGCCGGGTGCGTGCGCACACCGGCACCGGTGGATGGTTACAGGACCACGCAGGCACTGCCCAGATTGATGCCGGTGCCGACATTGATCCAGTCCGAACCCGCGCCGCCGTAGTAGGAATCGGCCCACACCCGGTGCCAGCCGGTGGTGTGCGGGGTCCAGGTGGAGGTGCCGCGGCCGTCGGAGCCGATGGTCACCGTCTGCGGGTTGAAGGTGCCGAAGCCGCCGGTGTCGTAGAGCCAGGCGTGATCGCCGGACCAGCCCTGCACGGTGACGGTGTAGGAGCAGCCCGAACCGTACTGCGAGGTGCCCAGGCCGACCGCGAGGCCGGGGGAGACGTCGACTCTCCACACGAAGGCGGAGGCGTTGGGCGCGGCGAGCACCAGCGCCGCGGCGATGGCGGCCAGGGCGGTGGTGAGAGTGGCGAATGCCGATGTGCGGGACCGGATCATGATGATCATCCCCTCAAGGAATTCCGGTGTGATGGTATGCGCCGAATTCCGGCGCGTACCACCGAGTGTCGGCGTTCAGGGGTAACGACACGCCCGGAACGGACTACTCGTTACGGAAGCCGCCGCGGTTCAGGATCATCCGGAATCGTGAGTAACTCGGCCGCTATCCGAGGAGTTCGTCCACGTAGCACCAGCGCCAGCTCTCGCCCGGCTCCACACTGCGCATCACCGGATGCCCGCTGTGATGGAAGTGCCTGGTGGCGTGATTGCCCACCGATGAATCGCAGCAGGCCACATGCCCGCAGCTCAGGCACATGCGCAGGTGCACCCACACCAGGCCCTCGTCGAGGCATTCGCCGCACGCGTCGGGGGTGTCGGGGGTCCGCACGTGCGGGGCCTCGCGCAGATGTTCGCAGCCGCCGGTCTTGGGCGCGGCCAAGGGTTCTCCGGCGTCGGCGGCCTCCTCGATGCGGTCGATGGTGGACTCCTCCAGATCGAGGGTCGCCATGACCTGCTGCAACACCTCCTGGTCGACGGTGCCCGAATCCCTGACCGCCAGCACGGTTTCGCGTTCGGCGGCCAGCATGGCCAGCCGCAGCCGCCGGTATTCGCCGCTGGGGGTGACGCGCTGGGATTCCGAGCGGCCCAGCAGCTCCCATGCCGAACGCGCCCGGTACTCGACCCGATTGCGCAGCGCCTGCACCACATCCGGCGGCGTCTCCTCGGAGATGTTGTCCTCGAGCGCCTGCAAACCCGCGGAGGTGGCCTGCTGCAACAGGTTTGCCTCCTGCAGCAGATCCTCGCCGTGGCTGGGGCCGCGTAGTTTCAGCGCCCGCACCAGCCAGGGCAGCGAAATACCCTGCAGCAGCAATGTTCCCGCGACCACCACCACGGCGAGCAGGGTCAGGGTGGCGCGTTCGGGTGTGTCCTCGGGCAGCAGCAGGGCCGCCGCGAGCGTCACCACACCGCGCATGCCCGCCCACGACACCACGGCCATATTCGCGGGCGGCGGTTTGGGTTTGCCCTGCCGTTTCCCCTCGAAATGCCAGGCCATATAGGTGGTGGGGAACACCCACAGCGGCCGCACCACGATCACCGTCAGCAGCACCACCGCGCAGGTGAGCAGCAGCCGCCCGTGCGGCAGATCGCTGTGCCAGGCCTCCTCCACGATATGGCGCACCTGCAGGCCGATGAGCAGGAATACCGCGCTCTCGAGGATGAATTGGATTGTGCGCCAATTGGTGTGCTCGGAGATCCGGGATGCCGCGCTCTGCCAGCGCGGCGCTTTGTGCCCGAGGATGAGCCCGCAGGTCACCACCGCGATCACCCCGGAGGCGTGCACCTCCTCGGCGGGCAGGTAGGCGATCCACGGGGCCAGGAACGACACACTGGTATCGAGCATCGGGTCGGTGATGCGCCGTCGCACGAATCCCAGCAGCGCCGCCGCCGCGATGCCGATGACCGCGCCGCCGACGGCGGCGGTGAGGAAGTCGCCGCCCGCCTCCCACATGGTGACGGCTCCCGCCATGGCGGCGATGGCCGTGCGCAGCGTGGTCAGCGCGGTGGCGTCGTTGAACAGCGACTCGCCCTCGAGCAGGGTCACGATGCGTCGCGGCATCCCCACCCGGCGCGCGACCGCCGTGGCCGCCACCGCGTCCGGCGGGGCCACCACCGCGCCGATCGCGACGGCCGCCGAAAACGGCACGGGCAGTAGCCAATACACCACACCGCCCACGGCGAAGGCGGTGAACAGCACCAGCCCGACCGCCATCAGCGTGATCGACACCTTCTTGGGCCGGAAATCCACCAGCGAGGTCCGGATGGCCGTCGTGTACAGCAGTGGCGGCAGCAAACCCAGCAGCACCAGCTCGGGTTCGATATCCACCTCGGGGACGAACGGCAGGTAGGAGGCGATCACCCCCGCCACGGTGAGCACGAATGGCTCACCTATCCCGAATCTGCGGGCCAGCGCCGCCAACGCGACCGCTCCCGCCACCAGCACGACGAGTCCGAAGGCCCAATCCACAAGATCATCGTGCCAGGTCCGCTTCCCGCCACCGCACACCGACTCCGGCGAGCCAGCATCCGAACACGTCCCGCTTCAATACGCATGCTCCGGCGAATCGGTGGTAACTCGGTGGCGAAAGGCCCGACACATCACCGAACGAGAGAGGAGCTTCGCCATGACGACGAGCACTCGTCGCGCCCGCACCACCCTGCGGGGCCTGTCGGCGGCCGTATTCTTCGTGGCCGGCGTGACCGTGGCCGCCGCCCCGGCCTTGGCCGATCCCACCGCGGAGGTCACCATCAACGATCAGCAGGCCCTCGAGGCAGCCCAGCAGGCCCTGCAGGGCGCGTCCGTGCAATCGGTCGAGCTCGAGATGGCCGACGGCACCCCGACCTGGGAGGTGGAAGTGCTGACCCGCACCGGCGACGAATACGAGGTCCAGGTGGACGCCGCCACCGGCATGATCGTCTCGGTCGAGCAGAGCACCGACTGACCCCGGCGGCGCCCGCAGCCACCTTGAATACCGCACCGGCCGAGGACCATCCGCACCCGGACGATCAGCCGAGCTTCCACGCCCCCGCCGCGCTCGCATCGCGCACGTAGTCGGCGAAGTCGATCGGGTCGCGGCCCAGCAGACGGCGGACCGTATCGGTGACGTGGGCGTTGCGGCCGTCGAGCAGGGTCGCGAAGATCTCGATCATCCCGGCGACCTCCGGATCGGGCATGCCGAACTCGGATTTCAGGACCGCGCCGAATTCCTGGCCGCTGACGGGGATGTAGTGGATTTCGCGCCCGGTGGCCGCGGCGATGGCCTGCACGGCATCGCCGAAGCTCAGCAGACGCGGACCGGTGAGGTCATAGGTGTGGCCCGCGTGCCCGTCCTGGGTGAGCGCGAGCACCGCCACGGCGGCCAGATCCTCGGCGTCGACGAAGGGTTCGAGGACCTGTCCGGCCGGAAACGCCAGCGCCCCACCGTGGATCATGTCGGTGAACGCGCCCTCGTCGAAGTTCTGGTTGAACCAGGCCGCCTGCAGCACAGTCCATTCCGCGCCGCTCTCGCGCACCGCCGCCTCGGCGGGCTCGGCCTGGGTTTCCCCGCGCGCCGACAGCAGCACCAGCCGCCGCACCCCGGCCGCCACGGCCTGCGCGCTGAAGGCCCGAATCGTCTCTGCCGCACGGGGATCGCCGATATCGGGGGTGTACATCAGGAAGGCGGCGTCCACACCCTCGAGGACGGCGGACCAGGTGTCGCGGTTGTCCCAGTCGAACGGGAGCTGCGCCGAGCGTGCGCCGATGCGGACGTCGATTCCCTTGGCGGACAGCTCGTTCGCGACGCGACGGCCCACTTTGCCGGTGCCGGCGGTGACGAGGACGGTGACTGCGGTGCGGTTTTCGGTGTTCGTTGTCATGTCTGTAAGTCAACCGTCGCGGGCTCGACCGTGACATCGTCGAAAGCCTCGCCCGCATACGCGTTCGTCTCACCGTCGCGGTGACCCGGGTCTTTCGGTACTGGTCGAATCGCGCGTGGAATGCGTTGACCGACCGGCTGGCGTGCGTGATGGTTGGTCTCCGGAAGGTGACCGCGCGAGTGCGCGGCGCTCGTGGCGGGCGGAGTGGAATCAATGAAGTCGATGCTCGGACCGGTGCGCGTGCTCACCGTGATCGCGCTGCTCGCGGGCTGTGCCGCACTCGCTTTCGGGGCCTTCGCCATGTTCTCCGATCCCTCGGACGCGCCCACCTGCGAAGGAAAGGTGATGCAGCACGGCGACGCGTGCTTCAGCCGCTCCGGCAGCTTCACCTATGAATCGAAACTGGCCGAGCGGCGCGAGGATCACGAGAACGCGGGCAGCACCCTGGCGCTCGGCGGCGTGCTCGTGGTCGCCGGGGGCGGGGGACAGCTGCTGCTGCGGCGGCGTGATCGGTTGATTCGCCGGGCCGGTGCGGGGGCGATCCGGCGGGTGCGCCCCGACGATTCCCGGCCCTCGGCGGCGCGTGCCCTGGCCGAGGCCGGTGCCGAATTGCGAATTCGTATGCGGCCCACCGTCGGAATGGTGATGCTGCTCGTGCTCCCGACCGCCGCGGTGGTGCTCGTCGTACAGGGTCTGCGCAGCGGCGACGGCGGCCTGCTGGTCGTGGCCGGCTACGGCGCGCCTTTCGCCATCGCCTCGGCGGTGTTCGCGGTGCGCGCGCTGCGGCACAGGGTGGGCGGCACGACGATTCTGGTCGCCGACCGGCAGGGCATGCGCGCGCAGGGCTGGCAGCATCACATCGGCTGGGCCACCATTCGCGAGGTCGCGGTGGGTCTGGGCGAGACGGACAGGGGCAGGCTGACGCTGTATGTCACACACGAAAGCCGCACGGACCCCTACCTGATCCCGCTGCCCGCGGGTCTGAACCACGGCTGGACGGATCTGTTCGACTACCTCGCGGTGACGGCCCCGCACATCGTGCTGCTCGACCGTCGCGACCACGACAGCGCCCGGCCCGGCACCGCATAGGGGAAGACCCCGCCTGGCAGACCAGGCGGGGTCCCCGTCCCCCGGGCGAGAGGTTCGCCGGGCTTGCTCCCCTTACTTGCGCAGGGTGCCGTTGTTGATGGTGGTGAAGTACTGCACCGCACCCAGAATCGCGACCGGAGCGGTGACGAAGATCTGACCGATCAGGGTGCCCAGGAAGCCGATCGCGGCCATACCGGCGATGCAGCCGATGACCGCGCCGGGCAGCGCGCCGAACATCGCCGACAGCGCACCGGTCAGACCTGCCATGGTGGCGCCACCGATGATGCAGCCGACACCGGCGCCGACCAGGCCGCCGGTCAGGGTGCCGATGGTGGCGCTCATCGAGATGGTGGAGGTCAGGCGAGACCAGGCGGCCTGCTCACGCTCGTAGTCGGTCTTCCACGGCGCCTGGTCCTCGTAGGGCAGCGCGACCGGCTTGTAGACCGCCTTCTCGGTGGTGAATTCCGGGGTCAGGGTGGCGGTGTTGCCCGCGATGTCCGCGGCGATCGGGAACTCGAAATCGTCCACGCGGAACTTCAGTTCGGTGCCCGCGACGGTGGTGCCGTCGGCGGCCTTGACCTTGAACACACCGTCCTCGACCACCATGGACCCGCCATCGGTGCGGATGATGGTGTGGGTCTCGGTATTGGTCGTGGCGTAGTTGATCACGCCGGTGTCGGTGGCGAACGGGGCCGCGTCCACGACGCCGGCGGTGGTGCACAGCGCGGCGGCGAGCAGCGCGGACGCCGCAGCAGTTTTCCTCATCCTTGTTCTTTCTTCTCATGCGCTGTCCGACTGCCGGACAACGTGTTCGGGGGTCAGAGGTCGAGCACCAGCACCTCGGAGCGCGCGCGGGACACGCACAGCATCATGGTGTCGCCGCGCTCGCGTTCGGCGGCGGTGAGCACCGAGTCGCGGTGGTCGATCTCGCCGGAGACGACCGCGGTTTCGCAGGTGCCGCAGGTGCCCTCCCGGCAGGAGGTGATGACGTCGATTCCGGCGGCGATGAGCACGTCGGCGATCGACCGGCGTTCCCCGACGCGGTAGACGCCGCCGGATCCGGCCAGGCGCACCTCGAACGCACGGTTCGGGGCGGCCGTCACGGTGCGGGGGGTGAAACGTTCGATGTGGACGGTGCAACCCCGTGCGGCACATTCCTTTTCGACCGCGTCCAGCAGTGGTTCGGGTCCGCAGCAGTACACGGCGGCCGCCCCGGCGCTGTCGAGGATCCGCGCGAGCGGCAGCAGCCCGTCACTGTCCTGTGGCAGCAGCGTCACCTCGGGGTGCGCGGCGAGGCGATCGGCGAAGGCCATGTGCGCGCGGGTGCGGCCACCGTAGAACAATCGCCAGCGCGCTCCGGCGGCGCGGGCGGCGGTGATCATCGGCAGTATCGGCGTGATCCCGATCCCGCCCGCCACGAACACGTACTCCGGCGCTGTCACCAGTTCGAAGTTGTTGCGCGGCACAGATACTCGCAGTTCGGAGCCGGGGGTCGCGGCCCGGTGCAGATACGCCGATCCGCCGCGGCCGCCGGGCTGGTGCAGCACCGCGATCCGCCACCGGTCCCGCTCGGCGGGATCACCGCACAGCGAGTACTGCCGGACGCCGGCCGGACCGGCCTCGACATCGATATGCGCGCCCGCGGCCCAGCCGGGCAGCTCCCCGCCGTCGAGTGCGGTGAGCTCCAGCGTGAACACGCCGTCGGCTTCGTCGCGCCGGTTCGCCACGCGCACAGTCAATTCGGTCGTTCCGGTCGTCTGGGTCGTCCTGGGGTCCTGCGCCAACTCGGTCATGTCCGGCACCTCCGCCTGGAAAGTCGAACCGTCGTCGGCATCCACCCTCACCGAGCGGCAACGTTCCCACACGTCGACGACGGCGACTCGATACGACCGATTGACGTTGTCTATCGCCACCCCGCAAACGGATGCGCCCGTCCCAGACTGAGGCCGTCACATCTGTGCCGGGCCACAACGCCCGGCGACCCGACAGCCCGAAGGAGCGAGTGGTGGCACGGCTGTACCTCGACGCGGTGGCCAAGCGATTCGGCGCGACCGATGCGGTGAGCGCCGTGACGCTCGATATCGCCGACGGCGAATTCCTGGTTCTGCTCGGCCCCAGTGGCTGCGGCAAATCCACCCTGCTGCGCCTGATCGCCGGCCTGGAGGAGCCCACCGCCGGGCGAATCCTGCTGGACGGCAACGACATCACCGATGCGCCGCCGCAGCATCGCGATCTGGCCATGGTGTTCCAGAGCTACGCGCTCTACCCGCATCTGACCGTGGCCAAGAACATCGGCTTCCCGCTGCGTTCGCGGCGGCAGCGCCGCGCCGACATCGACGTCAAGGTGCGTGAGGTGGCCTCGACGCTGGAGCCTGGAAGACCTGCTCCCGCAGGACCAGATGACCCTGATCACCGCCCGTCACGCCCGGTACCGCCGCTTCGGTGCGGACAGCCTGCTGCCCACCGTGGCCGGGGCCGACAAGCGTTCCAGCAGAGAGGATGCGCGATGAGCGCTCCGACCAACAACCTCCCGGTCAACGGTGTGGCGACAGCCCATCACGTCACAGAGCTGGTCGCGGTCCTGGCCGACAGCGTGCTCGCCCTGGCGGCTCGCGTCGACCGCGCGCCGCTGTCGGTGCGTGTGGCGGCGGGCGACCTGCAGATCGAGGTGACCTGGCCGCACGGTGAGATCGCACTGTCCGATCTTCATGTCGCGAGCGATGCCCGGGCCAACGGCAGCGGGGCCGCCGCACCCGGTCGAGGGACGACCACACCCCGCACCCTCGCGGAGCCCGCTTCCTCGGCTATCACTCGTCCCGCCGAAAACGGCACTGCCACAACAGTCGAAAACGGCACCGCCACAACAGTGTTGCCCCAGTCGGCGGCCGAGCCCGGCACCTTCGTGCTGTGCGCCGCCACCGTGGGCGTCTTCTACCGTGCCCCCGAGCCCGGCGCGAAACCCTTCGTCGACGAGGGCGACGCGGTGACCCCCGGCCGCCAGGTCGCCATCGTCGAGGCTATGAAGATGATGATCCCCGTCGAAGCCGAACGCGCGGGCCTGGTGGCCGAATTCCTCGTCCCCGACGCGACATCGGTCGAATACGGCCAGCCCCTCATCCTGTTCCGCGAGGCCGACCGGTGATCTCCACAGTCCTGATCGCCAACCGCGGCGAAATCGCCCTGCGCGTCGCCCGCACCTGCCGCGAACTCAGCCTGCGCACAGTAGCCGTCTACACTGCGGTGGACGCCGACAGCGCCGTGGTCCGCTTCGCCGACGAGGCGATCAGCATCGGCTCCGGCCCCGCCAAATCCTCCTACCTGCACATCCCAGCATCATCGAAGCCGCCCGCATGTCCGGCGCCGACGCCATCCACCCCGGCTACGGCTTCCTCTCCGAAGACCCCGATTTCGCCGAAGTCTGTGCCGCGGAAGGCATCACCTTCATCGGCTGCCCCGCCGAGGTGATGGCCGAACTCGGCGACAAATCCCGCGCCCGCGCCCGTATGCTCGACGCCGGCCTCCCCCTGTTCCCCGGCAGCCGCGACCCCATCACCGACCCCGCTGCGGCCGCCGCCTTCGCCACCGAAATCGGCTACCCGGTCATCATCAAAGCCGTAGCGGGCGGCGGCGGCCGAGGCATGTCGATAGTCCGCGACCCCAAAGAGTTCCCCTACGCCTTCGCCCGCACCCGAGCCGCCGCCCTCTCGGTGTTCGGCGACGGCCGCCTCTACGTGGAGCGCTACCTCGAATCCGCCCGCCACGTGGAAATCCAGATCCTCGCCGACCACCACGGCAACGTCATCCACCTGGGCGCCCGCGACTGCTCCCTCCAACGCCGCCACCAGAAACTGGTCGAAGAATCCCCGGCCCCCGCCGTCCCACCTGAAGTCGTCGACGAGATGGGCGCCATGGCGGTCCAGGGCGCCCTGGCCTCCTCCTACATCGGCGCAGGCACCTTCGAATTCCTCCTCGACCCCGCCACCCACGCCTTCTACTTCATGGAAGTCAACTGCCGCCTCCAGGTGGAACACCCGGTCACCGAAATGGTCACCGGCATAGACCTGGTAGCCGAACAACTCCACATAGCGGCAGGCAACCCCCTGACCCACAAACAAGCCGACATAACCCCCACCGGCGTCTCGATGGAATGCCGAATAAACGCCGAGGACCCCACCCGCGAATTCGCCCCCACCCCAGGCGAACTCACCGAATGCACCCTCCCCGGCGGCCCCTTCGTCCGCCTGGACACCCACATCACCCCCGGCTACCGAGTCCCCGCCCTCTACGACTCCCTCCTCGCCAAAGTGATCGTCTGGGCCCCGACCGCGACACCGCCATCGCCCGAATGCGCAGAGCCCTGACCGAACTCCGCATCACCGGCCCCACCGTCACCACCACAGCCGACTTCCTGCACACCCTCCTCGACCACCCCCGCTTCCGCTCCGCCGAACACGACACCGCCATGATCGCCACCCTTACCTGACTCACCCGGGCCAAACAGTGATCACCTCGAGTCGCTTCCCCAACGACTCGGGAACACACCCGCCCTCGAAATGATCCGGGCTGGGCACGATTACAGCCTCAGCCGCGAGCCTGGTCGCCTGATACTTCAAACGGGCGAATGGCGGCCTGCCCGATCGCGGATCGTAAACAACCATCTCGGCGAAGTCATACCCGAGACGGGCAGCTGTGGCCCGGACCTGGGCCTCGTCCCAGAGTTGCGCGATGCCCGATACATCGGTGCGGATATAGCCGAGAGCAGTTGGCTTGTAACGAATCCTCACCGCGTCCGGTTGGCGGTCCTCCTGGTACCCGGTGCCGTAGTGCTCGAAATAGACGCCGGTGTGATCGGACTCGTCGCCGTAGGCGTTGGTCTCCAAGAATCCGCCCGCGAAGGTGAACAGTCTTTTGCTCCAATCCATTTCGAGCCCTGCCTCCCAGATCGTCGGCCGCGTGCCGGACCCTCACGGTAGGGGGTGGTCGTTGGAGCGGTCCATGTTCATGCTTGAGCATGCTCGAATTCTCTGAACTGCATACAGATGCGGAATCGGCAGGGGATAATCGGTTCTGCGCGAGCATGTTCGCGCTTGGAATCGAACGGAGGTCTCATCATGTGGCTGCGGTTCCTTGGCAAGGGTGGCACCGAAGGGGGTGGGTGCCCGAGTCTCTTCGCCACCGATCACGACACCTATGTGGTTCAGGGGTGGAAAACCGACGATCCGAACACTGTCGAGATTCCACATCTGCTGCTCGGGTTCACTTTGTCCGACACCTTCATCGGGGCCACGCTCAACGACACGGGCCGGGGTACGTTCACCCTGTCCGGTGCGCCGGTCGCTGCCCTCGAGGTATCGGCGAGCACGGATATCTACCCCGACGAAACGTGCATCGAAGTTCCCTTGTTCGAAAGGACCTTCTACGGTGCTGCTAGTGCAGGATGAATCGTTTCTCGACCTGTTTCGCGCAGCGCAGCACGAAGCATTCCACCTCGAAGTCGAGGACTCCTACTACACCTCTGATTACGAGCCGCTGAAGAAGTTCTTGGCGGGGGAGCCGCAGGATTTCGGATGGTTTCAACCCTGGCTGATACACATCCGTGAAACTACCGGACGAGGGGTGTCCGTGAATCGTGCTCGCGTGGTGAGCGTCCCGCACAACGACTACACGCGGTACGCCATGCACGTCGCAGAATTGAACAGAGAAGCCGGCGAAGACATACGGTATCTCCCGCGCCATCTCGTCGAATCCGGTGGCCTGACAACAGATGACTGGTGGATGTTCGACGACCGGGTAGTCGCCTTCACCGTCTTCGAGCCGGTGACCAACCGTTGGATGGGAGCCGCAGTGACAACGGATCCTCATATCGTGGAGTACGTACACGCGGTGAAGACGATGGTGTGGTCCATGGCGATTCCGTTGTCGGAGTACTCCGAGCGGTGACGGATTCACTGGATGAGGCGAAAGAGGCTCTCGGGGCTCGTCTCCGAGAGCTTCGCCTGGATGCAGGTCTGTCGGGGACTGAATTGGCACACCGTGCAGGATGGCATCAAACGAAGGTCTCGAAGATCGAGTACGGGAAGACCAGACCCACTGACGCGGATATTCGAACGTGGTGCGCGCATACGCGATCGGAGGGTCAGGTCGCGGACCTGATCGCGACCGCCCGCAATATCGAGAGCGCCTACCTGGAGTGGCGCCGTGTGCTCGGCACCGGTGTGAAGAGACGTCAGCACGCGTCTCTGAGAATCGAATCCGAGACTCAGTTCATGCGGGTGTTTCACCCTTACCTGATTCCAGGGCTGCTGCAAACAGCCGACTACGCCGAAGAGGTTCTCCGACGCGTAGTGGAGTTCCATCGCATTCCAGACGACATCGAAGCAGGTGTGTCGAAACGCCTCCAGCGCCAGCAGGTTCTCTACCGGCGTGACCACAGCTTCCACTTCCTCATCGCGGAGCAAGCCATCCGAACAACCGTTGGCAGCGATCAAATAATGCTCGGTCAGATGGACAGACTGCTTGCCGCCATGGGTATGCCGAGAGTGACGATCGGAATCATCCCCAGCATGTCGAGATACCAGGTGCCCCTCTCCAACTTCACCCTGTTCGATAATCAAATGGTGATGGTAGAAAACGTCACAGCCGAAATGACGATCACCCAGCCCCGCGAGATCGCCGTATACGGTCGCGCCTTCGACATCCTGACCAGCCAATCCGTAGCCGGCGACCCCGCCCGCTCATTGATCCGCACCCTGATCGGCGAACGCACCGCAGGTTGATCTGAAATACTGTGCGGCAGACGCGAATCCGTCCTCGGACAGGGAGCCGCTCACATGCTCAAATCCCTCCTCATCGCCGCCGCCTACCTGCTGATCATCGGCCTGGCCCTGTTGATCGTCCCGACCCGGTTCGCCGCAACGTCGGCCCGTCACAAATGCGTATCGCACTGATCCGCACTCGCAGCTTGGGCGGCCGACCAACCCGCACCGCACCTGTGTGAAACGGCCACGCTGGTAGGTTCGAGGGCGAATCTGGCACGGGGAGGGACGATGGCCGGCGAAGCTGCCACGACACTGCACGACTACCAATTGGCGATGCTTCACTCCATGAACACCAGCGCTCCGGCGCAAGCCGCGGAGCTGCGCGCACGAATCGGTGTGACACGCATCGATACCGCGATCGCCGAGAAGCGATGGTTCTTCGCCGAACCGACGAACAAGTTCCGTTCGATTGCCGAGTACGTAGCGGCTTGGGGCACACCGATTTCGGAGCGGGTTGAGCGCTGGGGTGAACGCGAGGTCGGATACGCCCGATGGGATCTGTCGTTCTGGCCGGGATTGCAGATCGAGTTCATGGAGGTCCACCGCGGGCGCTCTCTATTCACAGAGTTGATCCGCAGACCTGGGATGCCGCAGCCGTCGATAGGGTCGGTCGCCGACCTGACGCCTTGGTCCTGCACACTCGGTGAGTTGCAATCCTGCGGACTGGGCCCTGTCGTCAACGTCGACGGATGGGGTGCGGCAGGTGTGTTCGCTCTGACAGCACCCGATCCTGACACCGGATGCCCACGACACCACTTCGCTTTCATCGATTGGGGCCTACTGCAATCGGTCGAACCGGCACCGGATTGGTACACCGATGAACAGTGACACAGACCGGTTCGTAGCTCACGCATGGGTCTCCCGTGGCGACAAAGTTCTGCTGCTCCGAAGACGAGCTGGTCGGTACCTGGGTAGCCAGTGGGATGTGCCCGGCGGCACCGTCGAGGACGGTGAGTCGTGCGATGAAGCCGCAATTCGCGAGACATGGGAGGAGGCGGGGTTGCGTGTCAGCGTTGCCGAGGAACTGGCGCACTATACGAACGCCGACACCCACGGACGCCCACTCACCTTCCACACGGTGACCTACCGCGCGATCGAAATCGCCTCCGGCCCGGTGACTCTCGCTCCGGCAGAACACGACGACCACAGGTGGGCAACGCTGCAGGAAGCCTTAAGGCTCGACCTGGTGTGGCACGTGCGCTCCACCGTTCGATCACTGCTGGATCCGGAGACCGCGGGATGAGTTTCCGATTGGCTGCCTATGCCGTGTGTATCGAGGGCGGCCGACATCCACGGCCTGCGCCGTTCCTCGTTGGTCGACATCGGTTTGACCCTGGCGCAAAGCCTTCCGGCAACCGGCCACGTCCCCCCGGTCCGAGTGGGGGGCTTGATTCAGCACTGACACCTGAGCGGCGTTCGAGACCATGGTTCGTGCGGTCATCGCCGTGAGTTGCGAACGAATGCCCCTCGCCCACAACACCATTGGGATGTAAGGTGAGCCTTACCAAATCTAGGGAGGGTGTTATGGCTACGACGTGGGTGGATGCGGTTTTGCGGCAGACTCGGCGATTGGGGGAGTTTCCGTACCCGCATCAGGCTGCTTTTCTGCTGGACAATCCGGTGCGACGGTTGATCTGGGGTGGCGGGGAGACTGTGGATCGGCTCGAGCTGGCGGGGGATGAGCAGGTGCTGGAGCTCGGGCCCGGGCCGGGGTTCTTCAGTGCTGAGCTGGCGCAGCGGGTTCCGCGTGGGCGGCTCGAGTTGTTCGATGTGCAGCCGGAGATGTTGGAGAAGGCGCGGCGGAAGCTCGATCAGGCCGGGTACTCGAATGTGGGGTATCACGCGGGGGAGGCGGGGGCTGGGCTGCCGTTCGCGGATGGGCAGTTCGATATGGCGTTTTTGGCCGCGGTGATCGGGGAGGTGCCGGATACGGCGGGGTGTGTGCGGGCGCTGGGGCGGGTGATCAAGCCGGGTGGGCGGCTGGTGTTCTTCGAGTATTTTCCGGATCCTGATCGGAAGAGCGTGGAGGAACTGCGGGAAATCGCGGAGCCGCACGGGTTTTTGCTCGGTGGATCGCGGGGGAGCCGGTGGAGCGACCTGGTCTGGTTCATCCGCGATTGATCGGGTTCAGCTGTACGGGGTCGACAGGGTTTGAGCGGCCTGATAGTTGCTGGGCAGCTTGCGTTTTCGGTGGCGGCTGCCGATGGAGCGGAGGGCGACCGGATCCAGTGCGAAGTGGCGTAGCTGGTCGTCGGTGATGGCGGTGTGCGTCCAGCGTCCGTGTGCGGACGGGGTGCGCAGGGCGTCATTGGCGGCCACGACCGCGGCGAGGAATTCGGCGGTGAAGGTGTCGTATTCGGCGGCGGGCACCGCCAATTCGCCCGCCTGGACGGCTTCGGCGAGATGGGCCGTGGTGTTGTCGGCGAACCGGAATCCGTAGACCGCGGCGCGGTCGGCCGGTTTGCCTTTCGCTGCCAGATGTTCGGAGCTGGTCTTCTCGCTGGCCGGGGTCAGCAGGTATGCGGCGCTGTAGTAGCCGTTGAGGTCGTCGTAGAGCGGGATGCGGATTCGCAACTCGACCGGTTGGCCGCGGTAGACGAAGCGGTGCTCGAACGCGCCCGCGGTGGTCCCGGTCAGGACCTTGTCGATGGTGGGCCAGACATCCTCGAATTGTTGTAGCGACGGTTTGGGTTCGACTCCGCGTAGCGTGAAGTGGCGGTAGAACTCGTCCTGCAGGTAGGTGCGGTGATCTTCGAGCCCCTGGTGGCGGCTCGCCCGAATCTTGCGAACGATGGTTCCGATTTCCGTTGTCAGCTCAGGCTTTCCGATTGCCATGACGATCCTCATCCTTATCTCGCCAACGCGACCAGGATAGGACCCGGGCCGTGTCGAAGCGGGCGGATCGTCTGTGTCGCTGGAGATTTGCCGACCGTAGTTCTGGTTCTTATCGGTGATTTCGGGCAAAGCTCGAGCGTTGGCATGCGATATTGGTCTGCGGGAGGGGGATGTGAAGACTCGGCGGCCGGGCTCGCGGGCTGCCACCGGCTCGACCCCACGGAGGCACCGGCTCGATGACGATCCGCACCGTGGCCGCGCAGTCTGATCTCGTAGCCGCGGCCGATCTTGTTTGTCCGCACCGCAACTCGCCGGCGCACACGATGCCGGCACCTCGATTCGTGTCGATCGACGACCGCGCCGAGGAATGCGCGCAATTCTTCGCACAACCCGAACTCGCGCAACTACGGCACGGTCGCGGCGCGTCCGCGACACGCCAATTGCGAAACACCGGAACATATCGCCACACGCTCGACGAATTGAGTATCGGCGCGAAACTCGCCTGGCGAAATCATGATCGCTGTGTGGGGCGCAGACATTGGCGCGCGCTCGATGTCCGGGACGCGCGCAATGCTGCCACGGCGTCGGATATCGCCGCCGAATGCTGGGAACATCTGCGTCTGGCGACCAATAGGGGAGCGGTGCGTTCGATCGTCACCATCGGACCGCCCCTCGGCCCGGACGGGCGCGGCTTCCGCATCCTCAACTCGCAACTCATCCGATACGCCGGATACCGCACGGACCGGGGAATCGTCGGCGATCCGGCCAATGTCGACCTCACCGCGCTCGCCCAGGAACACGGCTGGGAGGGCGCGGTCGGCCGCTTCGACGTGCTGCCGCTGCTGATCCAGTCACCGGACGGGAGCATCGAATGCTTCGACGTGCCGACAGGACTCGTCCTCGAGGTGCCGCTGCACCACCCCGACCACGACTGGTTCGTCGAACTCGGGCTGAAATGGCATGCGGTGCCCGCAGTTTCGAACATGGACCTGGAAATTGGCGGGCTCACCTACGCCTGCGCGCCGTTCAACGGCTGGTACGTATCCTCCGAGATCGGCCGCAACCTCGGCGACAGCGACCGCTACGACATGCTGCCCGAGATCGCCGACCGGATGGGTCTGGACCGCAGCAGCGACCGCACACTCTGGCGCGACCAGGCGCTGATCGAGCTCAGCCGCGCGATTCTGCACAGCTACAAGCGATCTCGCGTGCACCTGGTCGACCATCACACCGTCGCCCGGCAGTTCGTCGACCATGTCGCGCGCGAGCAGGCCGCGGGCCGGTCGTGCCCCACCGACTGGACGTGGGTCAACCCGCCGCTGTCGGCCAGCCTCACCCCGACCTTCCATCGGTACTACGACCCACCCGACCCGGATATCCGCCCCGCCTTCGTCCGGCGTGACCTCTCCCGGCCGGCTCCGGTCACCGAAGCCCCCGTCAGGACGGTCATGAAACCCCGACGTGCGCTGTGGCGCACCGCGGTTCGCGCGTTGACCAGGGCGGGCAGGGACTAGGCGCACGCATCGGTGCGCGGGCCACCGCTACCGCGGCGATACCCGCGCACCGGCGCCGAGTCTCACGCGTCGGCCCGCACCCATTCGGCGATCTTCGGGCCCAGCACCGCGCTGTCCTTGACCCTAGACGGAAATCCCTGACGCCACCGATGCCGAGATCGCCCTGCGGGGTCGGTCCGCGCCGTTCACGGCACGCGCCTGAGCGGTTAGTCTCCCAGCTATGAATGCTGTCGCCGGACGCTTGATGTCGGTCGTGGCCCGGCAACTCGGCCATCCGAGCGGGCCATTGGGCAAGGTTGTCGCATTGGTCCTGAATCGCGGGAACCGGTGGGCGGTGCAGGCGTCGGTGGACGCCGCCGCACCCGCGCCGGGGGAGAGCGCGGCCGATATCGGGTTCGGCGGCGGCGTCGGACTGCCACTGCTGCTGGAGCGGGTCGGCGCCGACGGGATCGTCTACGGCGTCGAGATCGCCGACGACATGCTCGAACGGGCGCGCGGCCGGTTCGCCGCCGAGATCGCCGCGGGTCGGCTGCGGCTGCTCACCGGCGCGATGACCGAATTGCCGTTCGACACCGACAGTCTCGACGCTATCGTCACCACGAACACCATCTACTTCGTCGAGGACCTCGACGGGGCGTGCGCGGAACTGGCGCGCGTGCTGCGGCCCAAGGGCCGGGTTGTGGTCGGCATCGGCGATCCGGACGCCATGGCGAAGATGCCGTTCACGCCCTATGGCTTCCGGCTGCGTCCCGTCTCGGAGGTCGTCGCGGCTCTGGGCCGTGCCGGGTTCACCGTGGAGGATCAACCGATCACCGGGGGAGCGGTGCCCTTTCACGTGCTGCTGGCGCGGCCCGAGGCCTGAGATCGCCGGTCACGGACGGTGCGGGCTCGCCCCACCGTCCACGACGATGCGCTGACCGGTGAGATATCCGGCCGCCGGAGACACCAGAAACGCCACCACGTCGGCGATCTCGCCCGGACGGCATACGTGCCCGAAGGGTGAGGCGGCGTCCAGATCGCTGGCCTGCCGCTTCGCCCCACCGGTCATCGCGGTGGTCAGGCGGTTACCCATCTCGGTGGCCACCAGTCCCGGGGCCACGATGTTCACGTGAATCCCGTGTGCCGCTTCCTCTTTCGCGAGTGTGTGGGCCAGCGCCTCCATGGCCGTCTTGGCCATGTTGTAGGGCGCGCCGTTCGGCCCCAGCGTATGCGCGGCCACGCTGCTGATCATGACGATGTCGCCGCGCGGACGCTCGCGCATACCCGGCAGCACCAGCTTCGACAGGTGGTGCGGGCCGATCGCGTGCACGGCCAGCAGTTTCTCCACCTCGGTGACGGGCGTGTCCGCGACCGTATTGCCGCGGCTGGCGATGCCCGCGTTGTGCACGAGGATGTCGATCGGCCCGAGTTCGGCGGCGACGCGATCGACCATGGTCGTGACGGCCTCGAAGTCCTGTACCGGGGCCTGCACGGCCACGGCCCGCCCGCCGTCGGATTCGATCTGCGCCACAACGTCTTTGGCGGATTGTTCATCGCGGGCCCAGTTGACCGCGACCGCCGCGCCGCGCGCCGCCAGGGCCAGGGAGATCGCTCGTCCGATGCCGCGCCCGCCGCCGGTGACCAGGGCGATGCGGCCTTCCGCCGTTTTGTCCAGCTCCATCCTTGGACTGTATGCGACGGGCCGCCATTTCGACCCTTCTAACTCTGACTCTTCTAACAAATACTAGAAGAGTCTTGATTCGCAGAGTCCTGACTGTCATAGTTGTGACGTGGCCGAGAACGGATTGAGTGTGGAAGAACTGGCCGGGCGGGTCGGAGTGCCGACCAGCACGGTGCGCATGTATCAGTCGAGGGGTCTGTTGCATGCGCCGCGACGCGTGGGACGTGCTGTGCGCTATGACGATTCACATCTGGAACGGCTGCAACTGGTGCAACGCCTGCAGGAACGCGGCTTCTCGCTCACCTCGATCGCCGCCCTGCTCACCGCACGCGCGCAGGGGGCGAGTGTGGCGGACCTGCTGGCGTTGCCCGGTGGCCCGGAAGACTGGGTTCCCCTGGGGCTCAGCGATATTCGAAAGATCATCAAGGCCCGCGACATGCGGCCCGCGCTGCTGCGCAAGGCCACCCGGGCCGGATTGATCCGCTGGCAGCGCGGGCGACCGCAGACCCGGCGGTGGGCGCTGTCGAGCGGCTTGCGCGTCACCGAATACGGCATCTCGCCGGGCGACGTCCTGGACCAGTTCGCGCGACTGCGCGGACACACCGACGCCATCTCCGAAGACTTCGCCGAAGCCTTCGAACGCACGCTGTGGCCGCGAATCCAGCAGGGCGCCAACGACTCCGATCAGCTGGAACAGGTGCGCGCCCTGCTCGAGGAACTCACCGGGATCGCCGAGGGCGTCGTCATCGGCGCACTGCGCGAATCCATGCGCGAACTCGCCGAACGTTTCGCCGAACGGCACGCGCTGCTGCCCGAGGACGGCAGCACGCCCGCCTGGATGGACCACCCCGCGCCGGTGCTGGCCGAACGGCTGCGCGGGGACGACAGCACCGAGGGGGAGGACGCGGTCGAAGTCTTCCTGGCCGAAGACACCGAGGAACGGACATGAGAAAGCTCTACATCGAAACCGTCATCCAGACCGAGATGGATCTGCTGTGGGAACGCACGCAGGACCCGGCACAGCATCAGCGCTGGGACGTGCGGTTCACCGATATCGACTATCTGCCACTGGAACCCGGGCAGCCACAGCACTTCCGGTACGCCAACAAGGTGCTGCCGTGGCGGCCCATCGCGGGCACCGGAATCAGTGCGGGAGAACGCGATCGGGCCGACGGGACGCGGGTGTCGGCGCTGCGGTTCCGGTCGAGTGATCCGCTCTCGATCATCGAGGAGGGGAGCGGGTACTGGCGGTACGTGCCCACCGACGCGGGCATCCGGTTCGCCACCGGATACGACTACCGCGTGCGATGGGGGCGGTTCGGGCGACTCGCCGACCACCTGTTCCGGCCGCTCATGGGGTGGGGCACCGCCTGGTCCTTCGATCGGCTGCGACTGTGGTGCGAAGCCGACATCAGCCCGCGCCGGTCCCTGGGCTATGCCGTCGCCGATGCCGCCGCGCGAACCACTGCGATAGTGACAAGCATTGCGCTGCTTGTCTTTTCGCTCAGCAGCGGGTGGATCGCGGCGCTCGCGCTGATCGCGGCGGCCGTGCTGCTGCCGCCGACCCGGCACACTCCCGCCGCGCGCCGCTGCCTGCGCCGCCCGCCGGCGCGCACCACCGCTCCAACCCTGCTCACGGCCTTGGAGGCCACCTCATGACCGCGATCTTCCGCACCGTGATGGGTGCCGACTTCGACCGCCTGCACCCCGAGCTGCAACGCCGGTTCTCGGTGGGCCTGGACAGCAACACCGCCTGCACGGGCACCGGTGTCATGCACCGGGTGTGGCGCGGCCGGTTCACCAAGCCGTTCCTGGCGCTCGGCGCGACCCGCAACATCCTGCTGTCGCGCTCGGGCACCGAGATCCCGTTCACCATCGAGAACGTGCCCTACCGTGACACTTTCGGGCGGGAGACGGTGTCTTTCGTGCGCACGTTCCTGTTCCCCAGCGGCGTGCAGCGCTTCGACGCGCAGATGGTGCTCGACCCGCGCGGGGACCGCGTGCTCGACTATCTGGGCACCCACCAGCATCTGGCCTCGGAACTGCACCCGGTCGCGGAACCGGACGGGTCGCTGCTCATCCGCTCCGGCGATCTGCACTTCCGGGAGGGCCCGGTCGACTTCCGGATGCCCGACGCCCTGCACGCGCGCGCCGAGGTCCGTGAATCGTTCGACGACGCGACCGGGCGCTTCCGGATCCGGGTGACGGTCACCAGCCCCGTGCTCGGGCCGGTGTTCGGATACGAGGGCAGCTTCACCGCGCGGTATTTCGATGCCGATACCCACGGCGTCCGGGCCGGGCTGCGGCCCGTCCGTGAAGAAGCCCGGCAGGGGTGATCGTAGGCTGGGGTCCATGACGCTCGAGGAGATCGTCGCCGAGCTCTACGGGTTACCGCCCGGGGAGTTCGTGGCAGCGCGCACCGAGCGGGTCCGGCAGGCACGCGACGCCGGGGACAAGGCGCTGGCCACCGCCATCGGCACGCTCCGGCGGCCGACCGTCGCGGCCTGGGCGGTGAACCTGCTGGCCCGCACGACGGCCGACGATATCCGCGCGCTGCTGGACCTCGGTGACGCACTGCGCGACGCCCAGCGGCGGCTGTCCGCCGACCAGCTGCGCGCGCTCGGCACCCAGCGCCAGCAGGTGGTCAACGCCCTCACCCGCAAGGCCGCCGACCTCGCGGCGGCGCGCGGGCAGCGCCTCAGCGAGTCGGTGCTCCGCGACATCGGCGGCACCCTGCAGGCCGCCCTCGCCGACCCCGATATCGCGGATCAGGTGGCCGCGGGCACCCTGGCCGCCGCCGCCAGCTACGAGGGCTTCGGCCCCGCGGCCCTCGTCGCCGTGCCCCCGGCCCGAGACCGCGCCGAACGTGTGACGCCGTCCGAGACCACCGATCGTTCCGATCCAGCCTCGGCGGCGAAGGAGCTCGAACTGACCCTGGCCGATCTCGAATCCGCCCGTGCGGCAACGGCTTCGGCCCGCACCGCGCAGGAGGCCGCCACCTCGGAGCTGAGCGAGCTCGAAACCCGCCTGACCCGCCTGCGCGGCGAAGTCGCCGATGCCGAAGCGCAGCGGCGTTTCGCTCTCGCCGCCGAGCGGTCCGCCCGGGATACCCTGCATCGCGCCGAGAAGCACCTCGCCGCCGCCGAGCGACGCGCTGAGCAGGCGCGAAAGCAGCTACCCGCCAGCTGATCGCACAGCCGGCGATCGAATTCCCGGCTGCTGGAACAACCGGGGTGGAGAATCAGAGCATGGCAGAACCCACCGATCAGACCTCCCCGGAGTTCGTACCCGAATGGGTCCACATCGCCGCCGAGCGGCCGGCGGTCGGCAGTTTCCGGTTCTGGTTCGCCACCCGCCGCTGGGAGTGGTCACCCGAGGTGTACCGCATGCACGGCTACGAACCCGGCGAGATCGAACCCACCACCGAACTGCTGCTGGCGCACAAACATCCGGAGGACCGGCACTACGTCGCCGAGGCCATCGCCCGCTCCATCGGCCAGGGCGAGCCCTTCTCCAGCAGGCACCGTTTCCTCGATGTGTCCGGCAACGAACACAATGTCATGGTCGTCGCCGACCGCATCTTCGACGCCGCGGGCCGTCCGGTCGGCACGTCCGGCTTCTACGTCGACCTCAGCGAGGAGCTGGCCGACGCGGAACGCGACATGCTCGACGTTCGCATGCCCGAGATGGTCGCCGCCCGCACGGCCGTACGCCCCAGCGCCCCCTGCGCATGTTCTGGCGTGACCGAATAGGGCATCTGTCTGATACCTCGCCGCGCGCCCGAACCGTAGTTTGATCAACCATGACCCGAACTGTTCACTCACCCAAAGGAATTCGCCTCGTCGCCGGTGCGGCCGTACTGGGCGTCGCCGCGAGCATGACCGCTCTCGCCGCCCCGCAGGCCTCCGCCACCGTCACCAGCATCGGGATCCTGCCGTCCTTCACCCTCGGCCTGCACCGGTACGGAACCGGCTGCTCCTACACCGTCCAGGTGACGGTCGACGACAAGACGAAGCCGGTGTTCTTCTACGAAGAGGGCCAGGGCCCCAGCGGTTTCGCCGAGGCCATGCCCGCCGACAACGGCACCGCCAGCGTCACCTGGACGCCCTCCTCGACCAAGATCACCTACATCTACGCGTTCCAGCCGAACGCCACCTTCCAGACCCGCCAGCCCGTCACTGTGGGCAACGGCATCAACCTCGGCTCCGCCTGCATCGCCCTGTAGTCCGGCGGATTGGCTATCGTGTCCGTCAGCGGGAACATCTCGTCTCCCGCTGACGGACGGGGGAACCGACGATGGCACCGGCAGACTGGCAACTAGCGCTCAACCAGCGGGTGATTCAACCGGCCGTGCTCGCCTCGCTGAACTACGGCTTCGCGCCGCCGACCTTCGCCCTGCTCGAAACCACCGGCCGCCGAACCGGATTGAAGCGCACCCTGCCGGTCGCGAACGGACTACAGGGCGACACCTTCTGGCTCATCGCCGGGCGCGGCGAACAGGCCGCCTACGTCCACAACATCCGGGCCGACCCACGCGTGCGCGTCAAAGCCAGGCCCGCCAGACTCCGCGACGGCTTCCGCTTCGAATGGCGCTCCGGCACCGCGCATCCGCTCCCCGACGACGATGCCGACGCCCGCCACGAACTGCTCGGACGCGGACGACCCGGCTACCGCCTCGACGGCATCGCCCTGCGCGCCCTGGCCGCCGGTGGCCGCATGCTGACCATCCGCATCGATCTCGACTGACAGCGCGAATCAGGTGGCGCGCGAGGACTCCATCGGTTTGCCGGTATCGCGCCACGCGGTGATACCGCCCGCCAGGCTGTGGGCGTCGTAGCCGGCGCGTCGGGCCAGGGCGGCGAAGCGCAAAGACAGATCCCCGACCGGGCAGATGAAAACCACCGGGCGCGAACGGGGGAACGGGATGCCCTGGGCGAACATGTCGTCGAGTTGGTCATCGCGAATATTGAGCGCACCGGGGACATGGGCTATGCGGTAGGCCATCGCGCCCCGGGTGTCCACCAGGGTGGGACGCGCCGTGCGGTCGAGGGCCTCGAGCTCATCGGGGGTGAGGGTCGGGGTTTCGGCCAGTTCCCGGGCATCGGGGGCCGCGGCGCGCTGCGGGCGGCCGAAGAGTTCGGGGCGGCGTTTCCGGATATAGGACAGGTACGGCTCCAGGCGGTCGCAGACGATGAAGACGGCGACCAGTGGGCGGTCGGAATCGGAGGCCGAAACCCGCAGGGCAGCCAGCTGATCCAGGGCGGCGGCATAGGTGGCGCCGCTGGTCGGGCCCGCCAGGACGCCGTACCCGGTGGCGAGCGCCAGCGTCGCATCCACCGCCCGGCCCGCCTCGACGGCGATGATGCGGTCGTAGAAATCGGGCTGGAACAGGCCCACATCCCACATCTCGGTTTCGGAGCGGATACCGGGGATGAAATCGCCGCGCTCGGAAACCACCGCGATGGTGCGCAATTCCGGATTGTGTTTGCGGAGGAAGGTGGCGGTGCCCCGGGTGGAACCGGTGGTACCGAGACCGCCTATCAGGTAGTCGACGCGGGTGATCCCGTCACGTGCCAGATCCTCGTGGATTTCGCGGCCGGTGCCCGCGTAGTGCGCCTCGATATTCTTCTCGCTGGTGTACTGCGAGGGATGGAACCAGGCCGCGGGGGATTTCGCCATGGTGGCCTCGATGACCGAGTAGACGTCGTTCGGCGCGGTGGGATCGGGGCATTCGGAAAGGCCGGGCAGCTCCTCGATTTCGGTGGCGAACAGTTGCAGCAGGTCGCGCACCTCGGCCACCTTGATGCGATTCGTCACGGCCCGCAGGCCGATACCGTGCATCGCGCCGAGGATGCGAAGAGCCTTGGCGGTATTGCCGCTCGACGCCTCGATGAGCGTCTGTTTGCGGGCGACGAGTTCGTCGAGATCGTCGCGGATCATGCCCCAGGCCACGCGATCCTTGACCGAACCGAAGGGGTTGCAGGACTCCAGCTTCGCGTAAAGCTCGATATTGTGCAGTCCGTGCACCGCCGGATCCAGGCGCAGCAGAGGGGTATTGCCGATCAATTCGGTGATGTGGTCGTAGCGCATCATCGCACCTCGTGCCGTTCCCCGACCGAGGGCAGGTAGTCGACATCGCGGCACACGTCGAATCCATCGGTATTCCGGGTCACCGCGAGTTTCGGTGGCAGTGGATGCATGGATGCGGTCGCTGCCGACAAATCCATATGATAGGCAGCGGTATTGGGGAAAACGATCAGATCCCCGGGTTGTGGTCGCTGCGGCAGCCACACCTTGTGATTGGTGACCAGGTCCCGTTCCAGGCACAGCCGACCGGCCAGGAATACGCCCACCGCACCGGAATTCACGGGGGCATGCGTCACGCTCGGCACCAGGATCGGATCCACCATCACCTCTTGATCGGCGGGCGTCACGGTGTCGCGGCTGACATCGAGATGCACCAGCGTGCTGCCGTCCGCCGCGTCCTTCACGAATTCGACCCGCGCCACCGTGATTCCGGCATGATCGACCAGCGCCTTACCCGGCTCCAGCCACAATTCGAGCAGATTCTCCGCGCACACCTGCGCGATGGTGCGCCCGCCGTGCGCCTCCATACCCGTATCGAGCAGTTCGGCGAGCATGCGATCGGCGGGCACGGTATTGGCGTACTTGTGGAACACCGGAATCCCGTGCACGGCACCGCCGTCGATATGGAATCCGAACGTATTCCCACCCCACGTCATCGGCTCACCCCGTCCGAGCAGCGATTCGCGCAGCGCGATCACATAGTCGTCGAACGCGTCCGCGTCGGCGGTGAACACCTGCCGGAATCCGCCGCCGATATTGAGCACCGTCGGCGCGAGACCCGCGGCATAGGCGCGCTCGGTCGCGTCCAGACAGGCGTCGACCGCTCGCACCCGCTCGGCCAGCTCTCCGGAATCGATGTGAAAGGCGAACCCCCGGAAGGTGATCCACTCCCGCTGTGCCGACAATTCCGCGAGCACCTCCCCGAGTTGCCGCAGCGGCACCCCGAACCGGCTGACCGGCGCGCCCGCGAACCCCGACAACCGCACCAGCGCCTCGACTTCGGCGAACTCCGCACCCCGCGCCGCCGCGTCTTCGCGCGCAAGCTCCGCGAGCCGTCGCAACTCCCACACATTGTCGATATTGACCGTGGTTCCGCCGCCGACCAGCGACCGCAGCAGGGACTCGCCCTTCGGCCCGGTCACCTCGATCCGCTGCGCTCCGAACCCCGCCGCCAGGGCGCTGCCCAGTTCCTCGGCCGAGGCCACGTCGACCGCGATCCCCGCCCGCTCGGCCGTGCGCACGAAGGCCCGCGACTGATTCACCTTGTGCGCGTAGCACATCCGATACCGCGGATCCCGCGCCTCCAGCACGCCCCGCAGCCGCTCCAGATTGTCGGTGAACACCTGCGGAAACACCAGATGCGCGGGCGACCCGAACCGCAGCAGGGCGTCCTCGACCGCACCGGGGGCATCCAGGAACGCACGCACCAGCGGATGAATCTTCGCCGGCAGACCCGACGGTGCGGCAGCCGTCATACCGCTTTTTCGGTGGAGGCCGCCGCGGGCAGGGCCGTGGTCGGGTTGTAGCCGCTGTCGCGCAGCGCTTCGAAGGCGCGATGCCGGTTGCGGGGGCTGCGGAACTCCGCGGTCACCCGCTTGCTGATCAGATCGATATCGTGCACGCGGATGCTCATCGACTCCAGGGTGCCGGTGATGGTGCGCACACAGTGCTGGCAGTTCATATCCGGCACGTAGAAGATCTGCTCGTCGGCGCTGAGTTCCCCGGTGTCCGAACCGGTTTCCGCGGGGACCTCGGTGATGCCGAGGCGTTCGACGATTCCGGTGAACAGGTCGGTGAAGCGATCCACGACGAGCGGCAGGATGCTGTAGTGCGCGCCGCCGAGCTGATGCGGCATGGCGGCCAGGCAGGCCGGGCGGGTGCCCGGGGGCAGCAGGGCGTACTGGCGCGAGATCAGATCCAGTTCGTCGTGGTACTTGGCGATGGCCTCGGTCACCGTCAGGCCCTCGGCGGTGGTGGCGCGCCGCATGATCCGATGCGCGTCCGCGATCGTGGAATCCTTCATCGACCGCAGGGTGGCCACGGTTTCGGCCGAATACCGCACGGTGCCATCGGGTTGCGTGGCGAGGGTGACCGCGATCATTCCGCGCCGATAGCTGGACGCCTGCAGCTCCCAGTACCAGCGGGTCGCCACCGCGCTGTAGATCCCCGAATCCCGCATGCCGAGCGCGAATTCGGCCGGCGTGCGATAGGGGGTCCAGCGCGCCAGCAGTGCATGCTGTGCCAGCGCGCGACCGCACGCCTCGATGCCCACCCGGAAGATGTCGTGCGGTTCGTGGTCGGTGGTCGTGCCCGCCAGCACCGCCCGGTCCCGGTCGGTCAAACCCGTAATGCGCTGCGCCAACCCGGTATCTGCACGGAGTGCACGCCACAGCGCCAGCACGGTCTCGCGCATGGCGATGGGCATGATCGGCCCC
Source organism: Nocardia acididurans (assembly GCF_016741815.1). GTDB lineage: Bacteria > Actinomycetota > Actinomycetes > Mycobacteriales > Mycobacteriaceae > Nocardia > Nocardia acididurans. The sequence goes on along the minus strand of NZ_JAERRJ010000008.1, from coordinate 237,079 downwards.
AGCCCGCCGGAATGGAAGTGCCCGGTGTTCGGGATGCCCTCGCTGTCGGTCCACGCGATGCGATGGGTGGCGCTGGTGACCTGTTCGGCCCGGCAGGGCCGCATGAACCGTTCCAGATACAGCCGCTGCGACAGGGTCAGATGCGAGCCCGGCTCCGGTTGTAGTCGCGCGCAGGTGTATTCGATGCGCCGCGGCGACTGCGGTGCGACCGCGCCACCGGCCAGTCCGGGCCGGGCGAGGACGGCCAGCACCCGGGAGGCGGCGCGGCGATCGTAACGGGGCTCGGGGATGTTGCTCGTCATGAGACCTCCTCGGCAATCGTGGCGACACACTCGGTGAAGCGGTCGATCTCGTCGAAGGTGTTGTAGATGTGCGTGCTCACCCGCACCGAATCCTCGTCTGTCGTCGCAGTGTCGGCAGGAATGCAGTGTGCGCCGGTTCGGACCAGGAAACCCAGTTCGCTCAGCACGAATCCGAGATCGCCGGTGCTGATCCCGTCCAGGGTGAACGAGATTGTGCCGTACCCGGTTTCACAGGGTGCGTGCGCCGGGCCGGGCAGGAACTCGAGGCCGGGCACGGGGCGCAGTCCGGCGATGAGCCGCTGCGTGAGCGCGCGATTGTGGGTGGCGATGGTGTCGAGCCCGATCTCCTCGAGCACCTCCAACGCCGCACCGAGTGCCAGGATTCCGGGCAGATTCTGGGTGCCGCCCTCCATCAGCTGCGGCATGACACCCGCCAGCAGACCCGATTCCCCCAGGGTCACACCCGAATTGCCGCCCGGCAGGAACGGCGTCAATTCCGCGTGGCGGCGGCGACGGCAGTACAGCACGCCCGTGCCCGGAGCGCCGAACATCTTGTGCGCGGCGAAGATCGCGAAATCGGCGTCGAGTTCGCGCACGTCGACCGGCAGGTGCCCGCCGCTCTGACTGCAGTCGAAGCACAGCGCGATATCGGGGTCGATGCGGCCGCGCAACTCTTCGAGGGTGGTGAGCGCGCCGAACACATGATGCAGATGTCCCACCGCGATCATCCGGGTGCGCGGCCCGATCTTGCGCTCGATATCGCCGATATCGGCTTCGCCCAACGCGTTCACCCGATACGGCACCAGCCGGATGCTGCGGCCGAATCCGCGCAGCAGGCCGCACAGATGCTGCCACGGAAAGACATTCGATGCATGATCGCGCGGACTGAAGAGAATCTCGTCGCCGTCGGCGAGCGCGGTCAGCCCCCAGGACAGTGCGACCGCGTTGAGCCCGGCCGTCGCGCCGGCGGTGAACACCACCTCGTCGGGATCGGCGTTGATGAAGGCGGCCATGCGCTCCCGGACCGACTCCAGCTCGCGGGTCAGGCTGCCCGCCCACGGATAGGTGCCGCGTCCCGCATTGGCCGTGCGCGAACTGTGATAACGCCGCACCGCCTCGATGACCGGCAGTGGTTTCTGGGTGGTCGAGGCCGAGTCCAGGTAGACGTCGGAGGTCTCGGCGAGGGCGGGGAACAAGCGGCGTACCGGTGACAGCACAGTCTCCCGGGCGGGGGCAGGCCCGGCCGAGGATGGCGGCGCACAGGACCGCACCGTGCCGCTCCCTCCGGAGGAGTACGCGTGGACGCCACCAACGATACGCACAAATGCGGGCTCGCTCGAAGGTTCTCGCGGGCAAGACTTTTCGTCGGTACCGTCTCGTTACTGGCTCAGCGTTCGGGGCCGCCGGGGTTGCACAGGGCGTTCACCGTCTCCTGGTAGCCGACCGCGGGCCGCCACGGTTCCAGATTCCAGCTGGTCTTGTTCGGGGCCACCACGCGCGCCCACTCCCAGTGGCAGAGGAATTGATCCCGCATTCCGGGAGTGTCGGCCTCGGGGGACTGTGCGAGCACCTCCTGCCAGGCGCGCTCACCCGCCGTGGGAAAGGTGTCCTGCCGCCCCGCCTCGGTGGGGTACACGAGCAGGCGACGTCCGTCGACGGCGTCGGTCCATTCGGTGCGGTCGACGAGTGGCTGATCGGCGAACGGGTCCACGGTCGGGACCGGCGGGGTGCTCAGCAGCGTCGGATCGGCGATCGCCTTGGACGCGGTGGAGGGTTGCGCGGCGGGGGACTGGGCGGTCGGGATCGCGGGGACGGCGGCGGGCGCGGGTTCGAGGGAACCCACGACCACCGGCGACGACTCCTCCGCCGCACCACAACTGGTCAGTACCAGTGCCAGCGCGATCGCGCACGGGCCACCCGATAGTTTCCAGCGCAGCCGCATCGGCCTCGCCCCTTTCCCTGGCAGTGAATCGCTCTCAGGGCACCGCCACCAGCCGCAACCCTCGGATCATGATTGCATCATGGGCACTGAAACTCGAACGTCTCGCATTTGCTACGGCTGGCACCGTGGCCCAGACAGACCCTACGATGGCACGCGCGGGGCGGTCCCGGAACCTGGGAGCCGTCGGGAACGACTGTAGAGGCAGGATGATGTCACCGACTGTGAAATGTCTTGTCTGGGAAGTGGACAACACGCTGTGGGACGGCGTGGTGTCCGACTCGACCAGCGGGGCGTTGCGTGCGGATGCCGCGCGCTCCTTGCGAATTCTCGCCGAACGCGGCGTCATGCACGCGGTCGCCAGCCGCGGTGAATGGGCCTGGACGGTGGAGCAACTGCGCAAGCACGGCCTGCAGACCCGCTTCGCGGTGATCGAGGTCGGCTGGGGTCGCAAGTCCGCCGCTATCACCCGGATCGCGCAGACCCTCGGCGTGAGCATGGACCACGTCGGCTACATCGACGCCGAACCGCTCGAGCGCAGCGAGGTGGCGCACGCGCTGCCGCAGGTGCGCTGCTACGCCGCCCGGCACGTGGATGTGCTTGCCGCGCTACAGGAATTCCGCGCGCCCGTGGGCGCGGTGCCGCCGCCTACTTCACCGATGGGTTTCTCACACGTCAACGCGCGCTGACCCGGACGTCACGCGGATTCTGCTCCGCTGCGGCGGATTTCGACGATCGGCAGCACCAGCGCCGCCGGGGCGCTCGCCGGAACCACCGGCTGATTCGGGGCGATCGGCGCGATACGCCGGTACCCCGTGCCCTGCTCGGGACGCAGGTCCTGCTCGCCCTTGTTGGGCCACAGCGACGCGGCCCGCTCGGCCTGCGCGGTGATGGTCAGCGACGGGTTCACGCCCAGGTTGGCGGAGACCGCCGCGCCGTCGACAACGCTCAGGGTGGGATAGCCGTAGACGCGGTGGTACGGGTCGATGACGCCGGTGCTCGCATCCGCGCCGATGGCCGCGCCGCCGAGGAAGTGCGCGGTGAGCGGGATGTTGAACACCTCGCCCCAGCTGCCGCCCGCGACGCCGCCGATCTTGTCGGCCACCGCGCGGGTGACCTCGTTGCCGGCCGGGATCCAGGTCGGATTCGGTTCGCCGTGGCCCTGTTTGGAGGTGAGCTTGCGACCGAACAGTCCGCGCTTGGTGTAGGTGGTGATGGAGTTGTCCAGATGCTGCATCACCAGCGAGATGATGGTGCGCTCACTCCAGTTCTTCACCGACAGGAACTGCACCAGCGTCAACGGGTTCAGCAGTGCGGTCCACAGGAAGCGCAGCCAGCGCGGCATCCGGCCGCCGCCGTCCACCATGAGGGTCTGCAGCAGGCCCATCGAATTGGAACCCTTGCCGTAGCGGACCGGTTCGATATGGGTATCGGGCGTGGGGTGGATCGAGGAGGTGATGGCCACGCCGCGGGTGAAGTCCAGATCCGGGTTCACCTTGCGGACGGCCGCGCCGACGATGGATTCGGAATTGGTGCGGGTCAGTACGCCCAGGCGAGCCGACAGTCCGGGCAGCACGCCCTTGTCGCGCATGGCGAACAGCAACTGCTGCGTGCCGCGGGTGCCGGCGGCCAGCACCACGTGCCCGGCGGTGAAAGTCTTGGGCTGCTTGCGCATCCACGCGCCGGTGCGTTCGGTGTGCACATCCCAGGTGCCGTCGGGTAGCGGCTTCACCGCGGTGACCGTGGTCATCGGGAAGATCTGCGCCCCGGCCCTTTCCGCCAGGTACAGGTAGTTCTTGACCAGGGTGTTCTTGGCGTTGTGGCGGCAGCCGGTCATGCACTCGCCGCATTCGATGCAGCCGGTGCGGCGCGGGCCGACACCGCCGAAGTACGGGTCGTCGACGGTCTTGCCGGGTTCGTCGAAGAACACGCCGACCGGGGTCTGCACGAAGGTGTCGCCGCAGCCCAGATCGTCGGCGACCTGCTTGAAGATCTCGTCGGCCGGGGTCATGTGCGGATTGCGGACCACGCCGAGCATCTTCTGCGCCTGCTCGTAGTAGGGCATGAGCTCGTCGCGCCAGTCGGTGATGTCGCGCCACTGGGCGTCCTGGAAGAACGGCTGCGGCGGCACATACAGGGTGTTCGCATAATTCAGTGAGCCGCCGCCCACGCCTGCGCCCGCGAGGATGAGCACATCGCGCAGCGGGTGGATGCGCTGGATGCCGTAGCAGCCGAGCTTGGGCGCCCACAGGAACTTGCGCAGATCCCAGCTGGTGTCGGGCAGTTCGTCGTCGGCGAAGCGCTGGCCCGCCTCCAGGATGCCGACGCGATAGCCCTTCTCGACCAGGCGCAGCGCGGTGACACTGCCGCCGAATCCGGATCCGACAATGAGCACGTCGAAATCGGTCTCGCGTTGGGTCATCGCAAACTCCCTGGTCGTCGTCGACAAGTGTGGCGGCGGTTACGCTAATGCGGACAGTTGGAACTGTCAACGAAGGGTCACCACACTGTCTATGCTGCTCTGCGTGGACAGATACAGCCGCACGCAACTCGCCGAAATGAGCGGCGTACCCGCCCGCACCATCCGCTACTACCACTCGCTCGGAGTGCTGCCCAAGGCCGGACGCGCGGGCAAGGAGGCGGTGTACACCGGGGAGCATCTGGATCGGCTGCGCGATATCGCGGCCATGCAGGCGCGTGGGCTGCGGCTCGACGCCATCCGCGAGGTGTTCGCCGCGGACGCGCCCAGCGGCGAATGGCATACGGTGTTCAATCCGATTCAGCCGGTGTCGGCCGACCAGCCCGCCGTCATCGTGACCGATGACGAACTGTCCGCACTGCTGGGGGACCGGCGGCCCGAGATCCTCGAGGAACTGCGCACCGCGCAGTACATCGAGCCCTGCGGCGACGGCTGGCGGATTCCGGACGAGCCGATGCTCAAGGGCGCGCTGATCCTCTACGACGTGGGCACCGAGATCACCCTGGCCGGGGCGCTGCGCAAACTCATTCGCGCGCGGCTGGCCGAACTGGCCGACGAGATCGTGCACACCTTCGGCGACGCGGCCACCACGCTCTACGGCGGCGAGGGGATCGGCGACGATCTCCTGCGCTTCCGCGACCGGTTCCGCGCCGCCGCCTGGGAGGTCGGCGGCGCGACGCTCGCGGACGAAATCGAGCGTGCGGTAAGGGAATACCGCGACCAGTAGCGGGCACTAGTCCAGATGCGCGCGGCGCACGCGCTGCAGAAAATCCTCGAGCGGAGCCTCGTTCGGCCGCTTCGGCAGCGCGGGCGTCGCGGCGTCGAACTTGCGCTCGTACTCGTCGATCAGCGCCTTGGCGGCGGCCTCGCCGGATTCTGTCATCATCCGGCGGCCGAACTCGAAGAACGGTTCGGGATCGGGCAGCCGGATCCTCAGCTCACCGGTGGTGTAGAGCTCGTAGCCCTGCCACAGCAGGCGCATGGTGTGGCGCGCGTGCTTGGCCAGGCGGTGATCCTGCAGGCCCACGGTCTCGCGGCGGTTGCGCATCTTGCGGAACTGCGCCATGGCATAGCCGAAGTAGGAGTTCCGGACCCGTTCGGCGGTCATGAAGTTCGACCGCAGGCTGATCAGCTCCGCGCCGAAATCGGTTGTGACCGTGTAGTTCTCGAGCCACAGGATTTCCGAGGCGGTGGGGTTGCAGGACAGGATCAACCCCATCGCCTTGCCGACCTCGTGATAGGTGGCGTCCGCGCCGTCGCGCCCGTGCCGGGTGCCGCGATCACGCGTGGGCGGGTGCAGGCCGAGGAAGGTGCGCGTGGGCTCCACGTACACGCCCAGATAATCCACATCGCTGTCGGCGGTGTTCAGCCCGTAGGCGAACGATCCGACAACCCCCTCCAGCAGCAGGTCCTTCGGGTCACTCATCGCACGTCCTTTCCCCTCCCGAACTGCATCGAGTATCCGTGCCGGGCGGCGGAAGCGACAGCGAATATCGGGTGACCCGAACCAGGTCACAGCGATTAGTCAGCAACCCTGATTGTGGTGGAGTTCATCCGCGCGCCGAACCGGCTGCGGCATGCCGACTTTCATTCGCGACCCCTGCAGAACGTGCTTGTCAGGGTGGATATTCAGACCCCTCGGCGCGGTGTGTGCACTCTCCGCATACTTCTGGCACTCTCGAAGAGGAGTACTTACCTCGGGCAAGGACAGGCTTCGGCGCTCAGCGACGCGCGCGGTTCCCCTTCCGCACGTGTCCGCGTGATCGGTATTCGAAAACGCTGACCACCAATGTTTTCCGGAGTTCACCAGGCTATGACACCGCACACCGCACACGCCCCGTACCAGCCCGCCGTCCCGCCGACCAGCACGCTCGCCCGCAGCACTCCCTGGCATCTGGGCTCGCAGTGGTGGGATGCCAAAACCGTCCTGGTGACCCGCCCCGTCGGACCCGGCCAGATCGCCATCACCCCGCACCTCGTGGTCCCCGCGCCGCACGACCAGCTCGCCTTCCTGCTCTCCTCCTACAGTGAGGAAGCCCAGCAGCTCGCCTACGACGGCCGCGTCGTCATCCAGACCGGCGACTGGCGCGGCCGCCCCGCCCTGGGCACCCGCCAGCACTACGGGCTGGCCCGAATCATCAGCGACACAAACATTTCCGCGCAGGTCCAGGACCATATGCGCGTCAAGTACGGCGCGCGCACCGCCTTCGCCCGCATGGCCCATCGTCTCGCAAACGGCGCCGTTCCCTACGGCGATCTGGTAGCAGTGGTAGAACTACGCCCGAACCCGCCCTTCATGCTCACGCCGTAGCCCGGTGCCGGAGAACGGTTCCCCGCTGCGCGCGACACCGCACGGCGAAACCGGGCCCGACACAGGAGGTCAGAGCGTGGCGACAACCATTCTCGGCGGCGGTATCGCGGGCACCGCCCTCGCCGCGGCCCTCGCCCGCGGCGGCGACAAGGTCACCCTCTACGAGCAGCGGCCCAGCGGCAGCGGCGGCGGCGCGTTCCTCTTCATGGAGGACCGCGCCCACACCGCCCTCACCGCACTCGGCGTCGACCCCTCCGCCCTGCACGCCGCCTCCCAGCCCATCCAGGGCCTCGACTACACCAACAGCGTCGGCGTCCACTCCGCCCGCATGGGCCAGGGCCACCGCTTCTGGCTGCGCGCCGACCTCATCACCGTCCTGCGCGACTTCCTCGAAACCTCCGGCGCCGAAACCCGTTTCGGCACCACCGTCACCGAGGTCCGGACTGAGGCCGACACCGTCGTGCTGCACACCGCCGACGCCACACCGCTGCCCCTCACCGACACCCTGGTCATCGCCGCCGACGGCATCGACTCCGTCGCCCGCGCCCACCTCGACCCCGCCCGCACCCCCGTCTACGCCGGCGACATCGTCGTCTACGGCATGACCACCAACCCGCTGTCCCTGCCCAGCCCGGCAGCGGTCCTGCACTTCTACGACGAGATCACCCCCGAGGGCAAAGGCGCGACCCTGGGCCACGTGTGGACCCCCACCACCAACGCCCTGTGGTTCCTCCGCATCCCCCGATCACCCCTTCCGGCGGACGACCTGGGCCTGCGCCCCCTCGCCGAATGGTCCGACACCATCCTGGAAGCCGCCCCCGCCAACCGGGCCCTCCTGGAAACCCTTCTCGCCCACACCGATTCGGTGCACGTCTCCAATGCCCGCAACGTGCCCCTCGACCCCGCCGCAGCCCCCACCCCACCTCTGCTCCTGATAGGCGACGCCGATCACGCCATCACCCCCGCTGCCGGAATCGGCGCCCGCGACGCCCTCGAAGACGCCCACGCCATCCACCGGGCGCTCACCACCGCCGCCTCACCCGCCGAAGCAATGGCCAACCGCCGCACCCAGATCCGAGCCGACCGCGAACGAGCCCAACGCCTCATCCGCCAAAGCACCGGACGTCCGGCCTCCAGCTGAACGGCCCCCGCACGGCTCGTCCGGGGGCGGGGCCTGGTCACCGTCCTAGGGAATCGCGAGCGGGTATTCGCAGCTGGCGGGCGGGTCGACCAGTCCGCAGTCCGACAGCGCGCGAATCGGCGAGTAGCCCCGGGGAACTCCGCTGGCGGCAATGATCTGCCGATAGGTGTCCACCGCCTCGGTGGGCCGGCGCGTCAGGGCCGGATCGTTGCGCACGTCGACGGTGTAGAGGCCGAAACGGGGTGTGTAGGAGCCCCATTCGTAGTTGTCGGTGATACTCCAGTAGTTGTAGCCGACGATATTGATGCCGTCTGCCTTGGCCCGTTGCAGCCAGTAGACGGTGTCGCGCAGGTGCTGTGAGCGGGTGTAGCCGTCGGCGCGCGGCTTCCCGTCCTCGGTGGGCATCCCGTTCTCGATGATCCACAGCGGCTTGCCCGGGAACCTGTGCGAATAGTGTTGCAGCGCATAGTAGATGCCCTCGGGCCGCACCGGCAGCTCCCACATGCCCGCCGCGGGCGGCAGCGACCCGTCGGGCTGCGAGACCGCGGATTTCGGCGGCTCGTACCCGAAGTAGTAGTCGACGCCGATGAAGTCGAGCTTGTCGCCGATCCGGTCCATGAGCGGGCCGTTCACCTCGGCCTCGGCGCCCGCGACGTAGCCGACGTTGCTGGTGACCAGTGCGTCGGGCTGCACCTGGTGGATGTAGTCGTAGATGCTGTTGTGCGCCTGGGCGACCCGATCCAGCATCTGCCCGGGATCGGTGTCGTTCTGGCGCACCTCGTGCATGATGTAGGCGACCGGCTCATTGATGGTGACCCACACCGGATTTCGGGAGGCGAACCGGTCCACCACGAGCCGCGCGTTGGCGAGCCACTGATCCACCATCCCGGCATTGCGCCAGCCGCCCTGCTCGAGCGCCCACGCGGGATAGGTCCAGTGATCGAGGGTCAGCATGGGATGCATACCCGCCGAGATGATGGCGTCGACGACCGACTCGTAGAACGCGAACCCGCTCTCGTCCCAGGTATCGGCCGTCGGCTGTAGTCGCGCCCATTCGATGCCGATGCGGAACACCTTGGCGCCCAGCCCCGCCGCGAGCGCGATGTCGTTGGGGTATTTGGAGCGGAAGTCGACGGAATCCTCGAAGCGGTCCCAGTCCGGGTTGTTCTCGATGTAGCGCGTCCAGTTGCTGTCGGGCGCATGTCCTTCGGATTGGAATCCGGAGGCGGCCACGCCCCACAGGAAGTCCGCCCCCAGCCCGCTTCCCGCGGCGCTCTGTCCGGTCGTCGCCGATCCCACGGCGACGGGCAACAGCGTCGAGGCCACGGCAAGCCCGGCGACGACAAGGCGATGTAGCCGGGTGCGCATCGAGCTCCTCCTCCGGGACAACGGAGTCGTGAATGTCCCGAATCGGAGCGTAGCTGGCAGTTAGCCAAACTCCGGCGCAGCGCGAGGCGTGTCGCTCAGCCCTCCCAGGTGAGCGGCCACAACCACGCGTCGACCAGTCGCTCCTGTGTCTCGTCCCCGGCGAGCTTGGCGGACAGTGCCCGCTCGTCGATCTCGGCATCCCCGTCCAGTTCGGCAGTCGGCCGGTAGCCGCACCGCGACTGTTCCTCTTCGGCAGACATGGCGTCCTCGATTCTGCAACTCACGAACCCCTGCCCTTCCGGGGCAGCGGAACGGCGCCGCGACCACACCCCTCGCTGCGAGGTCACGTCACCGTCGCGTCCAGTTTCCTGCCGTGGGAGGGTGTGGAACGCGAGTAATCCGCTACTCGAATTCGGCCGCCGATCGCGCGAATTCACCCGGGGGTCAGCGCGGCAGCGTCACCGGATCGGTGCAACTGGCGAGGGCGTCCACGAGGGAGCAGGTGGCCGGTACGCGGGTCGGCAGGTAGTGTGCCGGGACGCCACCGTCACGGGTGATCAGCCGGTAGGCGTCCACCCCGTCGGTGGGATGGCGGGTGAGGGTGGGGTCGGTCAGCACGTTCACGGTGTAGAGACCGAAACGCGGTGTGTAGGAACCCCATTCGTAGTTGTCGGTGAGACTCCAGTAGTTGTAGCCCATGATGTTCATGCCATCGGCCCGCGCGCGCTGGATCCAGTACATGGTGTCGCGCAGGTCGTCGGCGCGGGTGTAGCCGTCGGCCCGGGGCGCGCCGTTCTCGGTGGGCATGCCGTTCTCGACGATGTAGAGCGGCTTGCCGGGGAACTGGCGGGCGAAATGCCGCAGGGTGTAATAGATTCCGTCCGGTTCCAGCGGCAGCTTCCACAGCTCCGACTGCGCGAAGGCCGTGAACTGCGCGACCGTCGCGGGGGACATGCCGTAGTAGTAGTCGATGCCGATGTAGTCCAGCCGATTCCCGATCAGGTCCAGCATGGGTCCGTTGACGATGTCGTCGGCGGCGGGGATGTAGGCCACATTGCTGGTGACCATCGCGCCCGGCTGCACGGCGTGGATGTAGTCGTAGATCGTGTTGTGCGCGGTGGCCAGGCGCACCTGCATGACGGGCAGGTCGGTGGCGGGCAGGCCGCCGTTGCGGACCTCGTTGAGCATGTACGCGGCGGGCTCGTTGATGGTGACCCACAGCGGGTCGGCGCCGGCGTAGCGGTCGACCACCCGGCGCATGTTGGTGAGCCAGTCCCCGACCATGTCCGGGCTGCGCCAGCCGCCGCGTTCGGCGGCCCAGCCGGGGTAGACCCAGTGGTCCAGGGTCAGCATGGGCCGCATGCCCGCCGCGCGGATGGCGGCGATCACCCTGTCGTAGAAGGCGAATCCGTTCTCGTCCCAGGCGCCGGGCCACGGTTGCACGCGCGCCCATTCGATGCTGATGCGGTAGGTGTTGACGCCCAGGTTCTTCGCCAGCGCGATGTCGGAGGCGTAGCGGGTGTAGAAGTCGACGCTCTCGCCGTAGCGGTCGTAGTCGGGGTGGGATCGGATGTAGCGGGTCCAATTGCTGTCGGGCGCATGGCCTTCGGATTGGAAGCCGGACGCGGCCACACCCCAGTGGAAGTCCGGGCCGAAGGCGGGCACGGTGTCGGGGGCCGGTGCCGCGCCCGCGGGGGCTCCGGCCGTGAGTAGCGCGGTCACGGCGGCGGCGATGGCGAGGACGTGGCGGCGGGTGTGCGGTCGCATGGGACTCCTGATCCAGCTAAAGCGAACTGGGCGGCCGCCCGACATTATGGCGGACCCGCGCACGGACGATGCGAGGTTCGGCCGAATGATTCACGTCGTCCGGCAGTACGAGATAGCGGCAGGCTAGCGTCCGCGGATCCAGATCTTCCAGCACCGCGAATCCCGTGTCGCGCAGCATGGTCGCGACAAGCTCCGGCGCAGTCACGTCCGGGAGGTAGTCGAGGATCAGTTCGGTGCCCGGCGCGAGCGCGGCCACGCGGCACGTGGTCGCGGTGAGGGCCGACGGTGTGCGCTCCCCGCCCAGGTGAATGATGAACGTGGCCTGCCGGGTATCGAAACCCGCTGCGGCCATGCCGGTTTCATCGACGCGAGCGAGCCTCGTGACCCGCAGGCCGTGATACGGGTTGTGCGCGCAGAACGTATCGAGTGCCGTGCCCACCAGCAGGACCTGGCCGATGCCCGCCGATACGGCGTCGGCGAGGCGATCCTCGGCGAATCGGCAGCGCGCGGCGGCGAGCAGTCGCCGATGCGCACGGACGGGCGGTGCCGGTTCGCGGGTCACGATGGTCGCCGTCATGGCCGGTCTCGCTCGACTCAGTGGTTCGGGAAGGGCCAGCCCGGCATCTTGGGCATGGGTGGCATCGTGGGCATGGGCGGCAGGTCGGGGAACTCCGGCATGGGCGGAATCGGCGGGATCGGCATCCCGCTCGCGCTCGCACCGCCGAACCGCTGGAACGCGGCCTGTCGCGAGGTTCCGAACAGTTCCCCGATCTCGGCCCACGTCCGCCCTTCGTCGCGGGCCTGCCGCACCAGCGAGCGCAGCACGTCATCGACGACGCTGTCGAGACTGCGCGCCGCCCGCAGTGCCGCCATCACCGACGGCGCGGGCCTGCCCTCGGCCGGTGCGAGTACCTCGGCCACGAATTCGGCGTTGGTGGACAACAGTTTTGCCAGGACCGCCCGCTCGTCGGCGGGATCTCTGTGCTGCGTATCACTCATGTGTAAATGCTGCCTTTACGTGAAACCGGTTGTCAAGGAAGGATTTACGCACTGGATCGGCCAGAAGTTTGCCGGAAGGGGGTCCGCGAATTTGCCACGCCTATAACGTTCTTCGACAGCGGGACAGGATGGTGTTGCGGGGTGAGGACGCCGGATCTATGACAGCTCAGGACGAAGAAACAGCGGATCGGGAACTGTTCGATCTCGTCCGCAAGGCCGGGTTCGCAGGCGGAGCCTGGAAGACGCTGGCGGACAAGCTGGTTCGCCAAGGACTTGCGGTACTGGGGCCCTGGGTGCGCTCAGGATGGATATTCACCGTGGCCGCGAAGAAGGGGATGCCCCTACATCCCTCCGCGCAGGAACGCGAACTCGTCGCCAACCTGCTCGCCGAGGACTTCGTCCAGGAGGCGGTCACCATCGCCCTGGGCAAGTTCCGCCGCAAAGCCCTCGACGGCCAGGGCTGGTGCGCCGACGGAGGCACCAGCCTCGCAACCTATTTCGTGGGTGGCTGCATCCTGGCCTTCGTCGAACATTTCCGCCGGAGTCGTCGCAACGGCGACCTGTACGAACTGTATGTCGGCATCGAATTACCGATATACGGCGCGGACGGGCCCAGCGTGCTCGAACTGGTACCGGCTCGCGACGACGTCGCCGGGTCGGTGGTGGGCGAGCTGGCCTGGCGCAGTCGCCTGGCGAAACTGGGCGACCGGGACCGCGGACTGGTGTGGGGAAAGGCTAATGGTTTGCGTGGAGCGGAGATTGCCGAACTGTTCGGCTGGCCGTCGGTCAAGGCGGTCGAACAGCGGTGGGCGCGGCTGAAACACGATCAGGAGTGGGTCCGCGGTCTCACCGAGGAGGAGCAGTGATGGTGCAGGACAACAGTGGCCGGCCGCCGGTGGCCGGGGAGGAGTTCACCGACGCCGTCGCCGAACTGCTCGACCAGTCCTCGCTGGTGGATCCGACGCTGCAGCGCTTGCGGCGGGCGATTCCACAGGCGGTGGTGGACAGCATCGTGGACCATGCGGGCGTGGTCGACTCGGGCACGGCGGGAACGGATTTCGCGAGCAGGCTGCATCGGCGGCACGCGTATCGCAGTGACGAGGATCTGGAGCTGCTGACCCAGTTGCAGGCCTACGGGTTGCGGCGGCTGTCCTCGCGGGCCTACGACCTGAGCGAGGAATCGCAGAACCTGCTGACCACCATGGCCGACAAACTGCGCGCGAGTGAGGGACTGCCGGCGGTGCCGCCCGACTACTCCGAGCGCTGATCCTCCAGATACCGCGCGCGCAGTTGCTCGATGACGGAATCGGTCACCCCGGCGTGTGCGGTGAGGTACCGCATCGGCGAGCCGTAGGTGGCGGTGAGGTCGTCGAGGGCCAGGCGGATCACCTCGGCGGGCGCGCGGCCGTAACCCGGCCAGCGCAGGACTTTCGGTGCGTAGCGGGCGTGCCAGTCGGCGACGAAGCGCGCGGTGGCGAGTTCGGTGAGGGCGAAGTCCGCGAGGATCTGCTCCTCGGAGACATCGAGCGCGGTCAGCAGGAGGGCGGCGAGGAGTCCGGTGCGGTCCTTGCCCGAGGTGCAGTGGAATACCGTGGGGCCGTCGGCGGTGGCGATCATCTCGACCGCCTGCCGGATCTCCGCGACCCCGTCCGCCGCGACCTCCGCGAACTTGTCGGCCAGGAACCGCCAGGGATCGATCTCGGGATCGGTCCCGGCTTGGTCGTAGGGTCGGTGCTCGATGCTGAAGTTGGCGTAGGACAACAGCTCTCGATCCGGTACGGCGCCGTCCCGGTCGATCTCCCACGGGTAGCGGAGGTCCACGACGGTGCGGATTCCCAAGGAACCGAAGAGCTCCCGGTCCGTGCCCGCCAGTTTGCCGAGGGAGTCGGCCCGGTACAGCGCCTGCCAGCGCACGGTCCGGCCGTCCGCACTCCGGTAGCCACCCAGATCGCGGAAATTGTGCAGGCGCTGGAACTCGATGTGCCGCTTCACTGTTGATGCCCCTCCTCGCAGCGGTACCGGAATCCCGGACCGCCTCTCAGCATGCCATCCGCGGCCCGGTTCACCGACCCGCCACCGAGTCGGCGACCGCCGTGGGTTCGGTGTTCACCGCCGGTTAGCCCGCGTGGCTAGCGTGAGCGGCACGCGCAGGGAGGGGATGGCATGGAGTTCCGGCATCTGGTCTCGTTCGTCGCACTCGCGGAGGAGCTGCATTTCGGCCATGCCGCGCGCCGGCTGCACCTGAGCCAGCCGAGCCTGAGCGCGCAGCTGCAGAAGCTGGAGAAATCGGTCGGTGTCCAACTGGTGGCACGCAATTCGCACGAGGTGCGATTGACCGCGGCGGGCCGCGAATTCGAGATCCAGGCCCGGCAGATCCTGGCCCAGCTGGACCGTGCGGTGACCACCGCCCGCGCCACCGCCCAGGGCCGCGCCGGGACCCTGAACGTCGGCTACAATGTCCCCGCCAGCAGGCATGTCCTCCCGCAGGTTCTGGCCCGCCTCACCGACCGTCACCCCGGCATCGAGGTCTCGCTCTGGGAGAAGCGAACCGGCCCGCAGCTCAACGCCCTGGCCGACGGCTCCCTCGACCTCGCCTTCGTCTACGGCCACCCGACCACCGGCGACTTCCGCTACCGCCGCATGCTGCATCGCATTCCCCTGGTCGCCCTGGTGGGCCGCCGGCACCGCTGGGCCGAACGTGGCGGCGTCCCCTTCTCCGAACTCCAGGGCCAGGAATGCGTGCTGTTCGCGCGCGAACAATGCCCGGCCATGTACGACACCATCTTCCGCGCCGCCGCCCAGAACCGCATCGCCCTCACCGTCGGCCAATCCGCCGACGATCCCGGCGCCACCGCCCACATGGTCTCCATCCGGCCGGTGGTCGGCTTCGCCTCGCTCCCGCGGGCCCTGTCCATGGGGCTGGGTACCGCGGACTCCGGCCCCGTCGCGGTCAAGCTCTTGGACCCAGTACCCACCCTCGACCTCTACGCGGTCTGGCGGGCCGAAGAGGACAACCCGGCCGTCGCTCAATTCGTCGAATGCCTCGAATCCGTTGAGCCGCTGCCTATTCCGGCCTGATCGCGCAGTCGGCCGGTAGCGCTCAGGTGCGGGGTTCGGGGTCGCGAAGTGCCGCGGCGAGCACAGGGCGGAGATCGAGATCGAGCCCGGCGCGGCGGAAGGCGTCGAGCCAGGCGGATTCGATGTCGGCGATCTCGGTGCGCGCCCGGCGGATGGCGGCGTGGCCGCGACGGGTCGGACGCGCCAGGCGGGCGCGGCCGTCGGCGGGGTCGGGGACGCGTTCCAGGTAGCCGAGATCGACGAGAGCGCCCACCAGTTCGCTCATGGACTGATGCGTCATCCCGGCGCGCGCTGCCAGGTCGGTGATGCGGGTGCCTTCGCGGTCGATGTTGTAGAAGACCGGGTGGTGCGCGATCGTGATATCGGTGTAGCCCGCGGCGCGCAGTCGCGCGACCAGTTCGCCCACCATCCGATCGGCGAGCTGCTTCAGCAGCACGACCAGTGGGGCGGTGGAAGTTTCGGACATGTCGCCTCCGTAGACGGTGCGCAGGATGCCTGCCTATAATAGGCAGGCATCCTGCGCGAATGAGCGGATGACATTCGAAAGAAGCTGTGCCATGCGAACACTCTCGGCAACGGTCGTCAGCGCACTCTGGTTCGTGCTCGCCCCCGGCATGGTCGCCGGTGTCGTGCCGTGGTGGCTCACCGGCTGGCACTCCGGTCCGACCGGCCGGTGGTGGCTCCCGGTGAGCAGCCTCGGCGTGGCGATGATCGCGGCCGGTGTCGCGGTGCTGCTGTACGCCTTCGCGCGTTTCGTGCGGGAGGGGCGCGGGACGCCGCTGCCCGCCGCGCCGACGGAACGGCTGGTGATCGGCGGAGTCTACCGATACGTGCGCAACCCGATGTACGTGGCGGTGGTGGCCGTAATCCTCGGGCAGGCCCTGGTACTCGCGCGGTTCGGCCTGGTCTGGTACGCGGCGGCAGTCTGCGCGATCGTCGCCGGATTCGTCTACCTGTACGAAGAACCCACCCTGCGTGATCAATTCGGTGACGCCTACGACGAGTACCGGCGCGCGGTCCCGGCCTGGGTGCCACGCCTCACCCCGTGGAGAGGGTGAGCGCTCCAGGGGGTCAGAGGCCGAGTTTGGTTACCGCGTTGTCTTCCAACGGGTTCGCGGTGCGGATGTAGCCGTGCACGGTGCGGGGGTTGGACCAGCGGCCCTGGCGCATGATCTCGCGGTCGCTGGCACCGCCGAGGGCGGCCTGAGTGGCGAAGCCGGCGCGGAGGGAGTGGCCGGAGAAGAGGGCGGGGTCGAGGCCCGCGCGGGCGGCGTAGCGTTTGACGAGTTCGGCTACGGCACGGCCGGACATGGGGGTCGAGGCGATGCCGCCGTGGCGGGAGATGGTGGGGAACAGGGGGAGGGCGGGGTCCTCGGCGAGGCGGGTGCCGGTGAAGCCATGGCAGCGGTGAATGTCCTGGGCGGCAGGCGGATTCGCCGCCAGCCAGTCCGAGAGGCGGGGGCCGTGGGTGCGGTGGGCCTCACGCAGGCGGATCCAGTCGGCGAAGGCGCAGACGGGGCAGGTGTGCGGGCGTTGGCCGCGCGGGAGGGCGACACGCTGCTCGCTGATGCCGGTGGGGTCGGTTTTGGTGGTGGGCAGGGCGATCAGGAGCACCGGTTCGCCGGTGGTGTGGTCGGTGTGGACGGTGACATCGGTGATGCGGAGGGCGGCTATCTCGCTGCGGCGCAGGGCCCCCGCGAAACCGACGAGCAGCAGCAGGGTGTCGCGGCGGCGGGCGGGTTCGGCGGGCCAGCCGGGGGCGGGAAGCTGGGCGAGCAGTTGGTCGAGGGTGTGGAGCAGCACCGGACGCTTGCGTTTGGGCTGGGTGCGGCGGGTGCGGCGGATGCCGCGCAGGGTGAGGCGGACGACGTCGGCGCGGGTCGGGGAGGGGAGGCCGTTGGCCGCGTGCACCGCGGCCAGCGCGGCGGCCTTGCGTTCGAGAGTGGCTGCGCTGAACGCCCATTCGCCGTCGTCGCGGCGGGCGTCGGCCGCGGCGGCGAGGTAGACGGCGACGTCGAGGGCGTCCGCGGGCAGAGCCTGCCGGGATTCGGCGGCGCACCAGGCGGCCCAGGCGATCCAGTCGGTGCGGTAGGCGCGCAGCGTGTTCGCCGACTGGGACGCCTCGAGATAGCGGCGCAGCGACTGCGCCTGCTCGCCCTCGAAGCGCTCCCGGACCAGTTGCAGGGCAGCGGAATCCACCAGCACGCTGCGCACGCCCCGGCGCAGCTCGGTGCGCACCGAGTCGGGAACCGCGATCACCGCGCCGCCGGATTCCGTTGCCTCAGCCATGTCCCCGACCCTACGGCACGCGAACCCGCTGTCCGCCTTGGGAAACGCCGCCAATCTAAGTGGATGCCAATTCTGCCTATATAAACGTCCTGTACTGCAGTGAATCTCATGTATGTTTGTCAGCGTTCGACAATGGAAGTGATGAGCTGGTGGTGCCCCACGCAGCATCGCACCGGATGCTCGAACCCCCGCGATCCCAGCGAGATGTCAACGACCCCACGACAACTCGCGACCCGAGGACAGGATGCGGGGTGCCTGCGTGGCCGGCGTTTGCGACGACTCCCACCGCGCCACGCAGGCCCCGGGGTGGGGGCATGACCGAAGGGGGATGGGCTGTGCACGGCGAGCAACGAGGCGCTCTGCTGCGTCGTCACCTCGGCGACCGGCGTTTCCTGCTCACCCTGCCGTGCGCGGTCGCCCTGCAGATCCTGCACCCGGTGATCGCCTCCGCGCTGGCCGAGCACGCGTCGAATCGACTGTGGGAGCACAAGAGACGCACGGTCTCCCAGATGATCTACATGGCCTACAGCGCCCGCGACCCGCGCACGGTCATCCGCTTCGGGCACGAACACGTCAAGGGTGAGGACGCGAGCGGACGCCGCTACCACGCCCTGCATCCCGAGGTGTTCTTCTTCCAGCACGCCACCTACGTCGACAGCCTCGTGGCCTCGATCGAGCTGTTCGGCGGCGGTCTCACCGAACCCGCACGCGAGCAACTGTATTCGGAATGCTGCGAGTGGTATCTGAGCTACGGCGTGTCCGCCCGGCACATGCCGGAGACCTGGGCGGAGTTCACGGACTACTTCGAAACCCAATGCGCCGAAACACTTTCCCTCACCGACCGGGCAGCCGCACTCGCGCCGCAGGTGCTGCGCCCGGACGCCTGGCTGCCGGGCGTCCTCCCCGGCTTCGCGGTCCGCGCGATGCTGCGCGAAGACGCCGCCGCACTACTGGATGCGCGGCCCAGCGCAGTCGATCGAGCGGCCTTCGGGCTGTATGCCGCCACCGTGCGGGGCGCGATCGGTACCGCGCCCCGCCGCCTGCGCTACCTTCCGCAAACCCGGATCAGGGACTGGGAATTCACGCGAACCGCACCCTCGTGAGGGCCACGCGGCACCTCGCGGCCGGACCGGGGTGACGCGCTATCCGGGCGAGACGGCCTCGGTGAAGCGCTTCGCCAGCGCCCGCATGCGCTCGACGAGTTCGGGTGGTTCGTGCACTCGGAAGCGGAAGCCGAAAAGTCCGGTGTGGACAGCTAATTCGTCGAGCGAGTTGGAGCCGGTGTGCAGCAGGCAGGAGTCGGCGTCCACGGCCTCGAGGACGCCGATCGTGGCGGGAATCCGATCCGCGGCCTCTTCGACGGGCACGTACAGGGTGATGCGGGCCTGATAGCGGTAGGGCGCGGTGGTGACGCCGTGGGAGACGAAGCCCGCCGGATCGATTCCGGGATCCTCGCGCGGGACGAAACGCGGTCCGTTCGGGATACGCGGCTGGAGACGGTCCACGCGGTAGGTGCGCCAGTCGTCGCGGTCGACATCCCAGCCGATCAGGTACCAGTGCCGGCCCGTGTGGACGAGTTTGTGCGGTTCGGTGGTCCGGTGGGTATCGCTGCCGGAGTGGGTTCGGTAGTCGAAACGCAGGCGGTGCTGATCGCGGATGGCCGCGGCGATGGCGGTGAGGGTTTCCGGATCGACGGGAGCGGTTCCCGCCGGAACCGTCACCGTGGCCGCCTGCAGCGCGGTGATGCGATGCCGCAGCCGCGAGGGGAGCACCTGCTCGAGCTTGGCCAGCGCACGCAGGGAACTGTCCTCGATCCCGGCGATGGTGCCACCGGCCGCCGTGCGCAAACCCATTGCGACAGCGACGGCTTCGTCGTCGTCGAGCAGCAGCGGCGGCAGTACCGCACCCGCGCCCAGCCGGTATCCGGCCGCGCCCGCGACGGCGTGCACGGGGTAGCCGAGCGTGCGCAGCTTGTCGATGTCGCGGCGAACGGTCCGCATATCGACATCCAGGCGCTGGGCCAGCTCGCGGCCGGTCCAGTCGCGAGGCGTCTGCAACAGTGACAGCAGGCGGAGCAATCGGGCGGAAGTCTCGAGCATGATCGAGATTGTCCCGCAGCCCTAGGACGAGAACCGCCCTAGGGCGTGGGGGCGTGCCGGATCACTCGCCCAGCACGCCGAACGGGGAGTCTGAGGCGCCCTGACTCAGTGGCATGGTCCAACCGGTGCCGTCGTCGTAGGGCGGTACCGCGCAGTCCGGCAGCGCGGGCACGGCCGGAATCCCGGGGATCGCGGGGCAGAACAGCACGCAGCCGGGCGGTAATCCGTATCCCGGCTGTGGATAGTTCGGATTCGGTAGCCCGCCGAAGACCATCGCCGGGACCGAGACGACCGCGCTCACCCCGAGACCGACCGCTACGAAGACCGCCATGGCGTCGACTCCTTTCCCGCAGTGTGCCTTGGATATCCGCACGCACCCGTACCAGGGTGCGTCACGGCATCGGAGGCGATAGCCGGTTCGCTCTCGGGTAAACGTCGACACGCCTCGACGCGCCGGAGCGGGGGAGAAGCACGGACGTACGGCGCTCACTCGGGGCCGGAGCCTACCGATTGGTCTTCTCTATGCTGGTCGGATGAGCTCGAATACGACATCGCTGGTGCTGATCGGGCCCGATCTGGACGCCGTGACCACCGTCGGACACGAGGACGAGGCCGCGACGGCCGGGGTGGATCCCCGGGCTGTCGAAGCCATCTGGGAGTCGGTGCGCGACTGGTACCGGATGGGGACCACGCCCGCCATCCAGATCTGTCTGCGGCGCGACGGGAAGATCCTGCTCAACCGGGCCATCGGGCACGGGTGGGGCAACGGCCCGAAGGACGGGCCGGACGCCGACAAGGTGCCGGTGACGCCGGAGACGCCGTTCTGCGGGTTCTCCACGGCCAAGGGAGTGGCCTCGACGCTGATGTTCATGCTGGTCGAACAGGGCGCGTTCGCACTGGAAGACCCTGTGTGTGAATACATTCCGGAGTTCGCCGCGCACGGCAAGGAACGGATCACCATCGGGGACGTACTGTCGCATTCGGCGGGGGTGCCGTTCATCACCCCGCCCTACAGCGGAACCGCGCTCGTCCTCGACGAGGAACTGGCCGTGCGGGGCCTGGCGGATCTGAAGCCCAGCTGGAAGCCGGGGCGATTCCGGGTCTATCACGCGCTCACCAGTGGGTTGATTCAGCGCCTGCTGGTACAGCGGGCCACCGGCAAGCGGATGCGGGAGCATCTGCGCGAGCAGGTGCTGGATCCACTGGGCTTCCGCTGGACCAACTTCGGCGTGCGACCCGAGGATGTCGACCAGGTGGTGCCGAGTGTGAAGGTCGGGCCGGGGCCGTCGCGGGTGTGGCGGCATCTGGCGGGGCGGGCGCTCGGCGGCGGGCTGTCCGGGCCGACCGCACGGGAGGACCAGGACGCGTTCCTCACCGCGGAACTGCCCTCGGGCAATCTCGTCACCACGGCTGCCGAACTGTCGCGGTTCTACGAGATCCTCGCGCGCGGAGGTGAATTGGATGGTGTGCGGATCATCCGGCCGGACAATCTGCGGGCCGCCGTCCAGCCCGCGCCGTGGATTCCGGGCGTGGCCGGGAAGGTCTCGGTCGCGGGATTCGAGCTGGGTGGACGCCGCTCGAAGTTCGGCCCGAAAACCGAAACTCATTTCGGGCGTAGCGGTTTGACGACGCAGTACGGGTGGGCCGATCAGGCGCGCGGGCTGTCCGGTGCGGTGCTCACCAACGGCAAGGCCGTGGCCGACGCCGACCGGCCGTGGCGACTGGTCAACCAGATCTCGACGGCGATTCCGCGACATTCCTGACCGAAGCGAGTACGGGACCTGTCAGTCGGGCAGAATCGGGACCGACAGTCCCTCACCGCGTTTCAACAGGGCGGCGCGGGTGACGGTCCCCGCGCCGAACCGGTCGCGCAGCGCGTCCAGCGTGGAATCGAGCGTGGATTCCGCGCGCGGTTCCAACGGCAGCGTCAACTGCATGACGTCGGCATCGTCGAGGTTGGTGAGTGCCAGCCCGATCAGTGTCAGCCCGCGCTCGTGAATGGTCGGTAGCGCATCCTCCAGCAGCGTGCGGGCGGCCCGCAGGATGGTCTCCCCGCTATTGGTGGCCTCCGGCAGCGTATGCGACCGCGAAGCACGCCCGAAATCATCGAATCGTAAGCGCAACACCACTGTTCGGCACACTCGCTCCGCCTTGCGCAGCCGATGCCCGAGCCGATCCGCCAGCCCGTGCAGATAGGCCTCGATCTCCGCATCGGTCCGGTCCCGCCGCCCCAGCGCCCGCTGCGCGCCGATGGACCGCCGCCGCCGCGCCGTATCCACCCGCCGCGGATCCCGCCCCCACGCCAGCGCGTGCAGATGCCGCCCCGCCGCCGGGCCCAGTGCTCCCGCCAACGCCCCCTCACCCATCTCCGCCAACTGCCCAACCGTCGTAATTCCGCGCTCCCGCAACTCCCGCGCGGTCACCGCGCCCACACCCCACAGCCGTTCCACCGGCAGCGGATGCAGGAACCGCAACTCCCCGTCCACCGGAACCTCCAGCAGCCCATCGGGTTTCGACACCGCACTGGCCACCTTCGCCAGGAACTTGGTCCGCGCCACCCCCACCGAGATCGGCAACCCCACCTCCCTGCGCACCCGCTCGCGCAGCCCCCGCGCAATCGCCACCGGTTCTCCGGCGATCCGCCACAACCCACTCACATCCAGAAACGCCTCATCGATGGAAATCCCCTCCACCTCGGGCGTCGTATCCCGGAAAATCTCGAACACCGCCCGACTCGCCGCCGAGTAGGCCCCCATCCGAGGCGGCACCACGATCGCCCCCGGACACAACCGCAACGCCTCGCGCACATTCATCGGCGTCCGCACCCCGTACGCCTTCGCCTGATAACTGGCGGCCAACACCACCCCACCGCCCACCAGCACCGGCCGCCCCCGCAACCCCGGACGATCCCGCTGCTCCACCGACGCATAGAAGGAGTCGAGGTCAGCATGCAAAATGGCCGCCCGCTCCGGACGGCCCAGACCACCAACCTCACCGCCGGACACGAACATATGTTCGCATACCGCGCGGTGTGTTGTCCTCGCCCCCACTACTTCCAGCACCGAAGGCGACCAGTCCCGTGTACAGGCGATCCCTTCGCGCTCCCCGAACCTCCCCGGGCCTGGTCAGAGCATGGCGGCGAACATCATGACGGGGGCATTGATCAGGGCGTGGGTGAGGATGAGGAGCCAGGGGTTGCGGTGGCGGGACCAGAGGAAGCCGAGGAAGAGGCCGGTGATGCCGGTGTTGAGGGTGGCGGCGGCCAGGTTGACGGGCAGGGTGGAGATGGGGTGGATGGCGGCGTGCCAGGAGGACCAGAGCAGGCTGGTGAGCAGGATCGCGGGCCAGCGGCCGTAGCGGGATTCCAGGCGGGTTTGCAGCCAGAAGCGATAGAAGACTTCTTCCAGCACGGCGTTCAGGAGGAAGACTACGAGGATGGTCAGGGGGTCGGGGATGGGGGCGGTCCAGGTGGGGGACAGGGCCGTGACTGTGAGGATGTAGGCGAGGACCGCGGGGGTGGGGCGGAACCAGCGGGAGCGGGTGGGCAGGCGGGTCCATTCGCGCCAGGTCACGAGATGCAGTGCCAAGGGGAAGGCGAGCAGGAGAAGGAGTTTGAGGGAGAGGAACCAGAGGTCGGTGGCACCCGTCAGGTGCATGCCGAGGGTGAAGGACAGGGCGGCGGCTGTCAGGAGCCAGGTGGTGCGGGTGAGGGTGCGGGGTGGTGTATCGGCGAAGGGGTCGGGGGCCGGGGTGCGCGGGGGGATCAGGACCGCGGCGGCCAGGCCGACCAGGGGTGGGAGCCAGAGGATCCAGAGGGGACGGGTGGCGTCGGTGTCGGCGGAGTACCGGATCGCGGTGTTGCCGGTGAGGACGAGGGTGGCCAGGGCTGCGGCGTAGGCGGTGATTCCGGCTAGTAGCAGGGCTGTTGCTACTCGGGTGGGGGCGCGCACCCGGCCACGGTATCGGGAGGGGATGCGGCGGGTGGTGTCGCACACCTGACTTCGGACGAACCGGTGGAAACAGACAAGGGGCAGTGAGGTTTTCGCAACCCCTGTATCTTCGAATGTTGTGGCCTCCTACCTGCATGAAGGTTTGGTCGAGCTATTCCGGAACCGGCCCGAGCTGGCGGCCGGTTACCTCGCCGAAGTGTTTCGTATCCCCCTGCCGCCCTATGTGGGCGCGCGGGCGGAGTCGGGCGACGGCACCGGTACCGAACCGGAGGAATGTCTCGGCGATACCGCTGTTGCGCTGATCGACGAGTCGGGTACGCCGGTGGCGGGGATCGTGGTGGAGGTGCAGCTGCATCGCGACGAGAGTCGCCGGTGGTCGTGGCCGACCTTCGTCGCCACGCTGCGGTCGCGACTGAAGTGCCCGGCCTATCTGCTGGTCGTGTCGCCGAAATCCGATGTCGCCGAATGGTGTTCGGCCGATATCACGATGGGCCACCCCGATTGGGTGCTGCGCCCGCTGGTGCTCGGCCCGGATACCATTCCGGTGGCCGACGCCGACTCCGTCCTCGAGATTCCCGAGCGCGCGGTGCTGCCGTCCATCGCGCACGCGGAAGGCCCGAGCGCCGAACACGTGCTGTCCACGCTGTTCGCGGGTATGAGCCGGGTGGGTGAAGCCCGTGCCGGCATGTTCTACGACGTCGTCTACGCGGCACTGCCGGTCGAAGCGCGCCGGGAGCTGGAGATCCAGAAGGGCAAGATCCAGGGTCGGGCGCGTTCGGTGCTGATCGTGCTCGACGCCCGGGGCATTCCCGTGCCCGACGATATTCGCGCCCGCATCCTGCGCTGCGGCGAACTCGGCCAGCTCGACGACTGGCTCCGGCAGGCGGTGTCGGCGGGCGACATCGAGGACCTGTTCGTCTGACGCGCTACGAGATCGGTTGCGCGGTGGGATGGTCCACTGCCCGTCGAGAATCGCTCGTCGCGGCCGATGCGCACGGCTCCGGGAGCGTGACCACTCACAGTGGCCTTCGCGCATCGAAATGCGCGACAGCACCGGACAATTCGAGGTGCACCTGGTCGAGACCGGCATCGGCGAACCACTGCGCCAGATCGGTGGCCGTACCGCCGGGACCGAAAACCCCGGCCAGCCCCATCGCCGTGGCGGCCACGGTGCCGCGCGGGTGTGCGCCGCGCACGATGCAATCGCCGAACAGGCGGCCGCCGGGTTTCAGCACGCGCGCGAGTTCGCGGACCGCCGCCGCGGGATCGGGCAGGCAGTGCAGGCCGTTGAGGGTGAGCACGAGATCGAAATGGCCATCGGAGAACGGCATTCGGTGGATGTCGGCCTCCACGAAGTCGATATCGGTGAGGCCGAGGCGGTCCGCCTTCTCCTCGGCGCGCTCGAGCATGCTGGGGGAGATGTCGGCGGCGATGTAGCGCAGCCGATGATCGTGGGGGAGCGCGTCCAGGGCGATGCCGCCGCCACAGGGCACGTCCAGTACCGCCGTGCCGGGCGGAAGATCCTGCAGCACTTCGAGATTGCGATAGACCAGGCGCGCATCCGTGCCGAACAGCGCCCAGCCGACCGGGCGGGCCAGCGTCCGGTGTTCGATGCCGGCGTTGTAGAGCGAACCCCACACGGCTTCGAAGGCGCGGTTACGCCACAGCGTGGAGGGGTTGATGCGGGGGAGTTCGAGCATCTTCATCGCAGCGAGCCTTCCGAAACGAGGAGCCGCTCCCGGGCAGGTACGGGAGTCCCGGCCTGGAGTCCATGGTCCTCTCCTCGGCCGGAAAACCAGACCGGTACGGCTGGGAAATCCGCTGGCAACCCACTGGGAAACGATCCCGCCTCACCTGTGTTGCGGTTGGATGGACATGGCCGCGCGGACGCCGGAAAGTGCCAGGCTGAAGGCATGAAACTCAACGTAGAGCAGTCGGGCACACCGTTCTACGACGCGGGGAAGGCGCCACCGCGGGAGGCCGCCGCCGAGCTGGCTTCACAGGCTGTGGTGGTCGGGGAATCCACCGCGGGCGAATCTCCGGCAGCGCCCCCGCCCGATGCCCTGCCCGATCTCACCATCGCCCTCGATCGCAGCGTCAACTCCGAGAACGGTCGCGAAGAGTTCCGGTTGATGCGGCGCATCGGATACGACGACGACTCCCCGGGCGGAGTGGGACCGATCCGTGTGCCCGGCGATCTGAAGAACTGGACCACCGACCTCACCTCGGTGCCGGCCTTTCTCACCTGGCTGGTTCCCAAGACCGGCGCTCATCTGCCCGCCGCGATCCTGCACGATGGACTGGTTCTCGGGAAGAACGATGAGCGGGAGCACAAGGGTCGCGGCTACGGCTACATCGCGTCCCGGGACATCAATCGTGACGAGGCCGACCGCATCTTCCGCGACGCCATGGCCAAGACGGGCACCGGCGTCATCCGCAGGTGGATGATCTGGGCCGCGGTCACCACCGCCACCATGCATCACGGACGCCAGGTCGATTGGAGTCTGGTCCGCACGTGGCACTACCGAATCGCGCTCTGGGGCACCGTGCTGGCGATCGTCGTGCTCGGAATCTGGTGCACGCTCGACATCCTCGACTGCGGGGGAGTTCCCGGTGTGCCCTGGATCGGTGAGGATCCCTGGGAAGGGTTGCTCGGCGGATTCGCGGGTGCGGTCGTGATTCCCTTGGCTCTCGGCTCGACCTGGGGCACATTCCGGGTGGCCGGATGGATCATGGGACCGCTGTTCGCCTTGATCGTTCCGGCGATAGTGCCGATCGTGGTCATCGGCCTGGCTGTCGTGGGAGTCGACCAACTGCAGAAATGGCGACCGGAGGTGGCGAAGGCGCTGGCGTTCGTGTTCGTGGCACTCGCTCTGGCCGTCTTCATCGCCTCCTGGTGGCTGGCCTGACC
The DNA here is from genome assembly GCF_016741815.1 of Nocardia acididurans. Lineage (GTDB taxonomy): Bacteria > Actinomycetota > Actinomycetes > Mycobacteriales > Mycobacteriaceae > Nocardia > Nocardia acididurans. Next base: position 210,446 of record NZ_JAERRJ010000008.1, on the reverse strand, counting down.
TGGCGCAGCCAGGCAGCGGCGCGCTCGGACAGGATCCGCGCCAGCTCCACCGGAGCATCCCGCGCCACCAGGTGCCCGGCCCCCGGCACCCGGGTGACGGCCACGCGAGTGTTGGCGGCGCACAACCGATCCACGTCCGCATCACGCAGCGGTGACTTCTCCCCGCCGCGCACGACCAGCACCGGCAGCGCCAATGCCGCTGCCGTGGTCAGCAATTCGGCCCCTGCGGCCATGATGTCCTCCGCGAAGGCGGCGTCGGGCTCGTACAGGCCGCGCTCGACGAGCCAGGGCCGCACCCGATACAGATCCGGCGCGGGCACCACATCCACCAGCACCAGACCGGAAACCCGCTGTGCGACAGCGGGCTCCGCGAGCGCTCCGATGGCGGCGAAACCGCCCAGCGACGCCCCCACGACAACCATCGGCGCGGGTTCGCGTACGACTATTCGCTCGACGTCATCGATGAACTCGCGCAGTGTCGACAGCCGTCCCGAGCTCTCCCCGTGCCCGCGCTGGTCGTAGGCGACGGTGCGCCAGCCGTCCCGGGCCAGCAGTTCCGCGATCGGCGTCCACACCTCGCGCCGTTCCTTCCCCGCGTGCAGCAGCAACACCGTCGGCCCGGCCCCGGTTTCCGTGCCGCGCAACGTGACATCGCCCAGCTCGAGCGTGATCTCACCCATCGCCGTGCCTCCTACCTTGATCTGTCCAGGTAGCCTAGATCCGCTTACCTTGTCAGGTCAAGGTAAAGTTCTACAGGTGACCACCCCGAGAACCCGCAGATCCCCCGACGAGGCCCGCCGCGTAATCCTCGACGCGGCAAGAGATCTGCTCGCCGAAGGCGGGGTAGCGGCAGTACAGGTTCGCGTGGTCGCCACCCGCGTCGGCATGACCGACGCCGGGATCACCCACCACTTCCGCAATCGCGACACCCTCCTCGCCGAACTCCTCCGTCACGGCGGCCGCCAAGTCCGAACCGCCCTCGACGACGTCCTCACCGCCTGGCTCGGGCGCGGCGCAAACCTGCTGGAACTAGTCGAATCCCTCCACTCGCTCTACGCCACCGGCTACGGCGAACTCGCCGCGGCCCTGCACGCGGCCGGCTGGCGCGACCCAGGCAGCGGCATGCTCACCCCCGTCGTCGACGCCCTCCACAAGCTCCGCCCCGACGGGAGCTCGCTCGCCGACACGCGCCACGCGGTGGCGGCCCTCCATCAGGCGATGGCCACAGACTCCCTCTACGGCAACGACTTTCGCCGCACGGCCGGACTGACCGGCCCCGACACCGCCGCACACATCCGCTGGTGGGCCCGGCAACTCCACCTCATCCTCGGCATTCCGGAGTAGCTGAGGACTACTTGTTGCTTCGCCACCATAGAAACCGGCCTCCTCTGGTCCACCGGCATACTGCCCTACTGAATCAGCGAGCCCGAAGTTCGGACCGCGCCTTCGCGAACCAGGCCTGCGTGTCGACCAGCCCGGCCTGAATGTCCTTGCGGGCGCCGTTGAACCCGAACAGATTCCCGGCGTAGCGGGTCAGCACCGACCCCTCGGGCTCGTCGAGTTCCTCCAGCATGGCGGCATCCTGCAGCAGGTAGGCAACGGCAGCGAGATCGCCCTCCGCCCATTCCGACCGAACCGCCTCCCAGCCGTTCTGTTCGACGGTCCGTGCCCGCTCGACAAGCGCCGCGCGCAGATCATCACGGTCTGCGTCACTCACCTGCCGCGTCTTGAGATGGTCCCAGTTGACTCGCTCGGATCCGGCCACACCCAACCCCTTCTCTCGTTCCGACCATCTTCTCATTGACGCGGATTGGTACGGGCGTACATGCGAGCACAGTTTTTCGAGTGGTTCCGTTGGAGTATCGTTTCGTTTGGCGCAACCAAACGTAAACGTATTAATCTCAACGTTTTCAAGCGAGGGGGCCAAGCCTGACCTCCGATAAGGTTCACTTATCGGGGGTCAGAACGTCGAGAGATCGGTTGTGGCGGTTTGGGTTTCGTTTCGTGTTGTTCCGTTGGGAATGACGAAACCAACGCTACGATTTGGCGGGTGACGAGCATTTGCAACTATCCGGGGTGTACGAAACCGATTACTCGGGGCGGAGGGCCGGGGCGGCCGTCGGAATACTGTGAGCATCCCGAGCACACGCGGTGGCGGGCTTGGCGGGAGCGGCAGCGACGGCAGCAGGCCGAGGAGGAAGTGTCGGTTGCGAACGTCACTGTGACGCAACAGGGTCCGGTTACCGTGGCTCGTTTGCGCGCCGATGAGCTGCTGGTGCAGTTCCGTGGGGTGGCCGATCAGTTGGGCGCGACCCTGAATGCGGCGGTGGCCGAGCTGTCGACGCTCGCCGATCCGGCGGTGGCCGAGGCGCAGGTGCAGGCGGTGCAGGCGGACGCGGCGCGGCGGATCGCCGAGGCGGAGATGGCCACCGTGGCGGCGGAGCAGCGGCGGCGGGAGGCGGAGGAGGCGCGGGCCGCGGCCGAGGAGGCGGCCGAGGATGCCGCGGCGGTGGCCGAGGGGGCGGATGCGCGGATCGCGGAGGCGCTGGCGGCGCGGGATGACGCACTGCGTGAGGTGGAGCGCGTGACCAAGCAGGCGGCCGATGACGTGTTCGCGGCGCGGAGTGAGGCGGAGGCGGAAATCCGCACCGCGCGTAGGGAAGCCGCCGACGAGGTGGAGCGGATTCGGGAGCAGGCCGGGGAGGAGATCACCCTGGCTCGGTCCAAGGCTGCCGCCGAGAGCGAACAGGTGCGCCGGGATGCCACCCAGCGGATCACCGCGGCCGGCGCGGAACGGGATCTGGCCGTGCAGCGGGCGGCGGATGCGGAGCGCGCGATCGAGCGGGCGGAACAGGCTGTCGCCGAACGCAATCAGGTGGTGAGCGAGACCCGGGACGAGCTGCGCCGGGCGCGGGCGGAATTGGACGCTGTCAGGTCCGAGTTGTCCGAGGTTCGCCGGGTGGCTGCCGAGGATGTGGCCGCGGTGCGGGCCGAAGGTGCTGCCGCGCTGGAGAAGACGCGTCAGGAGGCCGCCGAACGCCTGTCCGCGCTCGACGACGCGCGGACGCAGACGCTGGCGCGGGCCGAACGCGCGGAGAGCCAGCTCGATGTGCTGCTCGCCGCCCAGGCCCGACCGGTCGCCACGAAGGGGCAGCAGGCCACGGCGTGAGCCCGCCGGATCGGCGGTCAAGCCGGTCTCGGACACGCCAGGGGGTACAGCTTCGGGGGCTTACGGTGCGGCTTGCTCGAACTGCCGCGCCGGGGCCGTACCCGGAGTATCGTCTCGGCCCAGCACCATCCGGAGCTGCGGATGAACTCCCCGGAAGTCCGTTCGTTGTTCGCGGTAAGGACTACGGGCGCGCGTGACGGCGATGGCCGGAATTCGCACGCTTGGAAGGAATCTGGCATCACAGCCGAAACAGACTGCGGCGACCGGAAACCCGGCGGTAGGAATGCTGGCTTCCCGCGCCGGTCGGGCGCACCGGTCCTCTCGACCGACAGCCGGATGCCGGGTTGGCCGAAATCCGCAGGGGGACTGGGGCAAAGGGGAGGGGACGGTTATCGTAGCGAGTGTTGTTCCGAGGTGGGTTTCTGGTGGTGGAGACGAGATTTCATCTGCAAAGAACGAGCCAGACCGTTCCGCTTGCTGGGCGGAAACCGGTATCGTCAACTGGAAACACTCCACCGCCCGGGGGCGATCTGGAATGATCTTCGATCGTTATTCGGCCGGACCGCGGGATGCCCGTGTGATCACCGACCGCTGGTGCACCGAAAGGTATAGGTGACAGGTGAACATCGACACCATGCGCGCTATGCAATCCCGGCCGAGCGTCGCACGCACTTACAACTACGTACTGGACGGCCGTGACAATTACGGGCCGGACAAGGAGCTCGGCGACGCTTTCATGAGCGACCTGCCCGGTTCGGAAGCCCTCGCGATCACCAACCGGTCTGCGATGATCCGTGCGGCGAAGGCTCTCGCGGACGCCGGAGTGCACCAGGTGATCGATATGGGATGTGGGCTGCCCGCCGAGCCGAACGTTCACCAGGTCATTCGCGAGCGGGATCCGCAAGCCCGGATCGTCTACGTGGACAACGATCCGTTCGTCGTGGCACACGGCCGCGCGCTGCTGGCGATCGACGACAGCATCGTGGTCATCGAGGCCGACGTGCGTGAGCCGGAGAAGATTTTCGAGAACCCCGCCGTACAGCGCCTGATCAACTTCGACGAGCCGGTCGGCATCCTGTTCAGCGTGGTGCTGAGTTTCGTGGCGGACGAAGAGGGCCCGGCCGGGATCGTACGCTTCTGGACCGAGAAGATCCCGCCCCGCAGCGTGGTCTACATTTCACACTTCCGCCCCGGTGTCTCCCGCGAAGCGGCCGCGACCGAGCGAAAGATCCAGGAGGCCTTCGGCGGTCGTTTCCGCGACGACAAGGGCATCCTCGACTGCTTCGGCGATCTGAAGCTGCTCGACGACGGCCTGACGCCGTGCCGCCAGTGGCATCCGGAACCGGGCTCGCCCTCGGTCGAGGAGAAGCCGCTCACGAGCTGGGAAGAACTGGTTGTCGCGGCGATCGCCGAAAAGGGCTGACGCGCCGCTCAATGCACGAACCACCCGCTGGCGCCGACGGCAACGTCGGCGTCGATGCGGGGCGCGTGCTGATCGAAATACAGCTTCGACGTGAGCTCGGCGCGGCTGCGCACCTCGAGCTTGCCGAAGATCTTCTTGATGTGATCGTCCACGGTGTGACTGGAAAGCGTTAGCGCCCTGGCGATTTCCCGTCGCGTGTACCCGCCGGTCAGCAGCCGCACGATCTCCCGCTCCCGCACGGTCAGCCCGTAGGCGTCGGCCACCAGTTCGGCGATCTCCACCGGCCGGGCCGGTTCGATGATCACCGAGATCCGGCGCGCGTCCGCGTGCAGCCGTTCCGCGTGCAGGGTGAGCCAGCGCCCGGTGCGGGTGCGCACCCGGCTGCGCACCGGCGTCACCCCCGCCAGCACGCGGTGCCCGACCGCGGTGACCGCGTACGGAATCCGGTGTGCCGCATCGGTACTGTCGTCGATCTCGGCCAGCCAGGCCGCCGCCCCCGCCGTCGCGTCGATGATGCCGAGCGAGTCGTCCAGCAGGAGCAGCCCCGGCCCGTTGCGGCACTCGCCGAGCGCGATCTCGGTGAGGACCATCTCCCGCCGCAGCGCGGTGGCCACCCCGGCGGTGGACTCCTCGATCACGCGGACCTCCCCGGCACTGAAGTCGGGAGAATCGCTGCCGCGCAACAGGATCAGCGCACCCCAGATCCCCGAAGAGGTGGTGAAGGTGGCGCGCAGTTCCTGTCCGATGCCGCCGGGCGTCAGTACCTCGCGATAGCGCTGGCTGCGTTCCCGGTCCCCGGCCGTGGCCCGATCCAGGGTGTCCACGCGCAGCCCGGCCCGCGACATGGCCGGCCAGGTGAGCGCGTCCTCCCCGCGCGCCTCGATCTCCAGCAGGTGCGGGATGAGGTGCAGCGCCACCCCGGACTCGTGGTATCCGCCGGTCGGCAGCAGCGAGGCCGGGTCGATGGTGAGCGCGTACCAGGCGTCGAACGGCACGTAGTCGCCGAGCTGGGTGGCGACGGCGCGCTCGAGCGCGACCGCCCCGGAGGTGGTGCGGCACAGTTCCTCGATCGCGCCGGTGAGCGCTGCTGCGGACGCGGCTTTGGCCATGATCGCAGTATCCGCCTCGGACGGCCCGCGCGGCGACCCCCGATTCCGGGGATGGCGGCGCACCCGCGCCGGCGCGCACCGTGGACACCATGACCATTACCGGAGACGCGTCGCTCCAGGACTTCGCGGGCCACCTGCTGCGACCCGGCGACGCGGAATACGAGCGGGCCCGGCGCGTCTGGAACGGCGCCATAGACCGCAGGCCCGCGTTCATCGCCGCCTGCCACGGCACCGCCGATGTCGCGGCCGCGGTGCGGTTCGGGGTGCGCCACGAGCTGCCCCTCGCCGTGCGCGGTGGCGGGCACAGCATTCCCGGGTTGTCCGTGTGCGAGGGCGGCCTGATGGTGGACCTGTCGCCCATGAAGGGCATCCGGCTCGACGGCGATCGGGTGCGGGTGGAGCCGGGCGTGCTGTGGCGCGAACTCGACGCGGCCACCGAGGCGCACGGGCTGGCCGTGCCGGGCGGCGAGATCTCGCATACCGGCGTCGCCGGGCTCACCCTCGGCGGCGGTGTCGGCTGGCTGTCCCGGCAGTACGGGCTGACCTGCGACAATCTTCTCGCCGCCGAACTGGTGACCGCCGACGGCGCGGTGCTCGAGGTGGACGCCGACTCCGATCCGGAGCTGCTGTGGGGATTGCGGGGCGGCGGCGGCAATTTCGGCATCGTCACCCGATTCACCTTCCGGCTCAACCGGATTCCGGTGCCCCTCTACGGCGGGATGGCGATCTATCCGATCGAGCACGCCCGCGCGGGCCTGCGGGCCTTCGCCGAGCTGGCCGCCACGGCCCCGGATGCGTTGGGGCTCAATGCCGCGCTGATCACCGCACCGCCCGCGCCCTTCATCCCCGAGCCGCTGCGGGGTCGGCTCGTGGTTGCCCTGGCCGCGGCGTACACGGGCGATCTCGCGGAGGGTGCGGCGTTGACCGCACCGCTGCGTTCGGTCGCGCCCGGTGTCGACATGTTCGGTCCGATGCCCTACACCGTGCTGCAGTCGTTGGTCGACGAGGGCGCACCGCCCGGCCTGGCCTGCTATGCCCGCTCGGAATGGCTGCGACCGTTGGACGAGGCCGGTATCGACGCGCTGATCGCCGCCGCCGAGTCCATGACCTCACCGCTGTCGCAGGTGCTGGTGCGTGTGCTGGGTGGCCGGGTGGCGCGAGTTCCGGAGGGGGACACCGCGTTCCGTTTCCGCTCCGCCGATTCGATGGTGACGTTCATCGCGGGCTGGCCGGATGCCGCGGACGCGGGGGAGCCGCATCGCGAGTGGGCCCGGCGCGCCTGGGAGGGGCTGCGGCCGTGGTCGGCGGGCGGCTGTTACGTCAACCATCTCGGCGAGGACGGTCCGGACCGTGTCCGCGAGGCGTACGGCCCGCAGACCTGGCAGCGTCTGGTGGCACTCAAACGCCGCCTCGATCCGGGGAATGTCTTCCAGCTCAACCAGAACATTCCCCCCGAGGGCTGAGCGTCACGCGGGCGTACGCCTCAGCGGGGCGTGCGCCACATCGGCCACAGCGGCGGGCCGCCCTCGGTGACGTCGAGTTCGCCGCTCTTGTCGAACCCGAACCGCTCGTAGTAAGGGACATTGTCGGGCTTGCTGGATTCCAGGTAGGCCGGGACGCCCTCCGCGTCGCACCGGTCCAGCCGGGAGTTCAGCAGCGCCTGCCCGTAGCCCTTGCCGCGCGCCGAGGGCAGCGTGCCGATGAAGGCGAGATACCAATGTGGTTCGCGCGGATGGTGTTCGGCCATCCGCTCCGACATCTTGGCGGCGTTCATGACATTGCCACGGAAGGCGCGCACCAGCGCCGGCATGCACCGCAGCGTGGTGAGCTGGGAGGTGTGCCAAGTCCCGGGCGAGGCCCACACCGCGGCGCCCACCATGGCCCCGGCGTCGTCCACGGCGACCTCGACGCCGCCGTGTCGCAGGAATTGGTGGCGGGTCAGCGTGGCGAACATGTAGCCGTTGCGCCGTGCTCGGGTGGCGTCGTCGGGGAGGAGCCAGGTGGCGATGGGATCGTCCTGGAAGGCGAGGCCGAGGACACGACCCAGTTCCGGGATGTCGGCGGCCTGCGCCGGCCGCACGGTGAGGTCCATGTGCCCACGGTACGCGCCATGATCGGCGGCGCGGGGCGACTGAGATCAGCGTTACGGAACCACCGTCGGCGCGGTTACACGAACGGTTCGCTGAACAGTCCCTTCAGCGGTGATTTCACCGGCAGCGGTGGCAGAGAGTCCCTGTGTCCCTTGCTGATCGAGCAGAATTTGAACGGCCCGTCGGAGTGGAACAGTTCGGCCATGTGCGGGTCGGCGTGATCGAGGAACCAGATGCTCAAGCCGGTGCGGGAATCGGTGCGGAGGGATTCCCAGGCCCGCCACAGGCAATCGAGGCGGGCGACGGCTTCCGCGTGTTTCCACCATTCGGGGCACCAGACCCGGCGCGCATGGTCGGTGACGTCGCGCCGGTAGACCAGGCTCAGATAGTTCTCGACGAATTCCACGACGGACCCATAGACCATGGGCTGCCCGTTGTCGCCCTTCATGCCTCCATTGAACCGCCGGGGGCTTGGTGGGTCCTTGTCATTTCCTTGTGGGCCAATGTGGTTCGCAGTGTGTTGCTCGCGGTGGCATCATGGGTGGGAATGATCGTCGCCGTATGCCGGGCCAGATGCAGCCGGTGCAGCGTCCGGAATGCCAGCTCACGATCGAAATCAACCAAACTGCCCGGGAATCCGGACTTCTGGCGGATCTCGTCGATCTGCAGGTGATGCCAGGCGGCGTCTCCGGCCAGCAGAATCCAGCCGCGTTCGGTGTGTGCGAGAACCCCGATGCTGCCGGGGGTGTGCCCGGCCAGATCCACCAGGATCACGCTGCCGTCGCCGAACAGGTCGTGACTGCGGGTGAAGGTGAGCACCGGCGGTCCGTCGAGGTCGTATTCGACGAGGGGACGGTCGAGCAGGGAATCGCGGACGCCGCCCACGGGTGCGATCGGACCCGCCGAGATCCACCGGTGTTCGTCGCGGTGCAGGTGGACCGGCAGTCCGGGCAGGTCCAGCAGCCCGCACACATGATCCCAGTGGGCATGCGTGGGGAGTGCGAAATCCGGTGCGGGCAAATTGGATTCGTTCGCCAGCGCGGCGACGGTGGACAGGGTTCCCGGGGGCGGGCTCACCACGGCCCGCAGGACGCCGGGCAGCTGCGCGATGGCCCGGCGGCGGTAGTCGTCGCAGACGCTGGGGTCGACGAGGAAGGTCGCCTGCGGGTGTTCGATCACGAAGGTGGTCAGGGCATTGCCGATGTGCCGTGGCGTGAACAGGCCCTCCACGATCATCGGGGTGGGTACCGGTCGTGTCACCTGTTCGAGTGCGCGCACCCGCACGGTGCTGCGCGGGCTGGGCAGCCCGGCGTCGGTGATCGAACGCAGGAACCTCTGGTCGGCCGGTTTCGGCCGGACCATGCCGTGCACCAGTCCCGCTGCGGCGGAACAGCATTCGAGCAAGCTGGGGGTGTGCGCCGATGCGGGCATGTGCCACTCTCCGATCATGTTCTCGGTCCGCGGTGCTTGCGCCGCCGCGGCGATCGGTGGAACGTTAATACTTCACGTCGACATGAAGTAAAGAGGCGAATCGTGACCACAGCGCAGCTCCTGCGAATCGGTGATGCCGCAGCCGTTCTCGGGATGGAGGCGCATGTGCTGCGGCACTGGGAGTCGATGGGACTGTTGCATCCGCCGCGCAGTGCCTCCGGCCATCGCGTCTACGACGAGCAGACCTTGGACCGGGTCCGGATGATCCGCATCCTGAAGCGCGCGGGGTTGTCGCTGGAGCAGATCCGGCGGCTGGGCACCGCCGACCACGCCGATCGCCGAGATCTCGTCGCCGACAAGCGCAGCGAGATCCAGGAGCGAATCGCGGTGTTGCGCAATACCGAACGTTTCCTCGCGCACCTGCTGGAATGCCGTCATCCGGTGGTGCGGGATTGCCCGGAGTGCGCGGGGTTCGCGGCCGGCGGGAACGGTGCGCGGGCCGAGGCGCCGGCGTAGCTCAGCGCACGGCCAGGACGATCAGCTGGGTGAGCTGCCGGTCGGCGAAGTTGTCGTCGCTGACCAGGAGCAGGGTGCGTTCCCCCGACGGGAGGTTCGGCCCCCAGGTCATGCCTTCCAGATTGTCGATGGCGGGCAGGCCGAGGTCCGCGAGGTCCACCAGCAGGCGCTTGGTCACCGGACGCGCGCCGGTGGCGGGCGCGTCGAGAATATTGGTCGCCGCGCTCGTGTCGATCTCGTAGATGCGGATCTTGTTGCCGACGCCTTCGACGAAAGCGCGTTCCAGGACAAGGTATTCGGTGGGTTCGAGGGAATCGACGGCGAGTAGGGACGCCACGCCGTTGCCGCCCGCGCCCGGGGCGAAGACCGGCTCGAGCGGGTAGGCGTACTGGGCGAGCAGCGGTCCGAACCGGGCCTGCACGGTGATGCGGGTGGTCGCGCCGGTGTCGGCGGTGGCCTCCGGACCGTCCTGCAGCAGTGAGCTTTCCACGGCGGTGACGAACAGGGTGCCGCCCGCGGCGAAGGTGGCCGCCTCCAGGACGCCGTTGCGGCGCGGGCCCGAATCCGGGCGCATGCGTTCGTTGCCGGGGATCGGGAGCTCGCCGGCGAAGCCGCCGTCGGGGCGGGCGATACGGACCGAGGGATCGGCCAGCACCGTGTCGGTGCGGTCGCCCTCCTGGGTCCAGTAGTAGTCGCCGGTCCACGGGTCGACGCGGATTTCCTCGGGGTCGACCGAGTTGGCCGGGTAGGTCGCGTCGTCGGCGGCACGCAGGGCGTGGGTCGCCGTGAAGGTGACCGGGCCGAGTCCGTTGCCGTCCAGCGGGATTCGCGCGGTGTAGAAGCGGGCGGGGTTCTTGGCGGAGCGGTCGTCGCTGAGCAGGACGTATTCGCCGGTGCGCGCCACGTAGTCGATGCCGGACAGGCCGCCGACGGTGGTGCCCTGGAAGTCGACGCCGTGCGCGATGACCTGTTCGCCGAGTAACCGCACCCCGGCCGGGTCGGCATGCGCGGGAACGGTGCTCACGGCGAGGGCGGACAGGGCGAGCAGGCAGGCGTAACCGGGTCGGGCCATGATCGACAACGTATCGCCCGCGCGGCCGGCGTGCGCGGTAGCGTCCGGTGAACCTTTGCTGAACGGCGACCCGTTCAGGCGACAGAGTCGTTGGCGGTCACCCGGATTCGTGCACCGTGTGCCGGAACATGGGTGATGTTGCGGATACGGGCGCGTTCGGTGCGTCCGTCCGCGGGCAGGTGCAGGGTGAATCGGGTGAGGATCTCCCGCAGCACCGCCGTGCCCTCCATGAGCGAGAAGCCCGCGCCCAGGCAGCGCCGCACGCCACCGCCGAACGGCAGCCAGGTGTTCGGCCCGACCGATCCGTCCAGGAAGCGCTCCGGCCGGAATCGTGCGGCGTCGGCGAAATTGCCGGGACTGCGATGCGCCAGCAGGATCGAGGTGGAGACGACGGTGCCGCGTGGCAGGTCCAGCCCGCCGATTGTCATGTCGCGCGTCAGCATTCGCCCCGTGGCGGCGATGACCGTGCGCCGCCGCATGGACTCCTTCATGACCGCCTCGAGGTATTTGTCGTCTCCGTCGTGCGCCGCCCGCCGCGCTTCCCGCTGGATATCGGGGGCGGCGGCCAGCTCGTGGCAGGCCCACGACAACGCCGACGCGGTGGTCTCGTGCCCGGCCAGCAGCAGGGTCACCAGCTGATCCCGCAGTTCCGCGTCCGACAGCGGCGTATCCGAGGGCTGCTCGCCCGCTCCCACCGCCAGCAGCCGGGACAGCACGTCCGCGCGGCGGTCGAGATCCGGATGCGCCCGCCGCTCCCCGATCTCCGCGTACAGCAGGGCGTCGATGGCGTTCTGATTGTCGCGGAACCGTTTCCACGGCCCGTGCTGCTGCAGGCGCGGATACTTCCACCCGAAGAACACCAGCGGGTTCACGGTGACGATCCGCCGCAGCCGGGGCGCGAGTTCGCCACGCCGCCGCTCGTCGGTCATCCCGAACACCACCTGCATGATGACATCGAGTGTCAGCTCGTTCATCCGATCCAGGGTGTGCACGGTCGAGCCGTCCGCCCACCCATCCACATGCGCCTTGGCGACCGCCTCCACCAGGGTGCGATACCCCCGCAGCGACGACCCGGCGAACGCGGGCATCAGCAATCGCCGCGCCCGCGCGTGCTCGGCCTCATCGGTCAGCAGTACCGAATGCTCGCCCATGATGTGCACCAGCAGCCGATTGCCTTCCCCGGCATGCAGATCCGCGGGATCGGCGGCGAAGATCTCCCGAATGTGCTCCGGCCGCGAGAACACCACCACGCGATCGGCATACGGTGCCACCATGCGCAGGGTGAACGTGTCCCCGTAGCGCCGGGCCGCCGAATTCAGCAGCAGTCCACGCTGTTTCGCGTACAGGAAGGTCTGAACGGACCTGGGCAGCGGCGGGCCGGGCGGGAGTGCGGTGGTCACGACGATCCCTTCGCATGGGCCGCGGCATCGCGGCGGGCTGCTGAATGCCTGCCTCCCAGCCTAGAACGCGGTGACGGCGGCCGGACCGGGAAAAGCGGTCATCCCCTCGGCACGGCCGCGGCGCAGCGGCGGGCCAGGGTGTCGATCTCGGCGACGAGTTCGGGGGGACCGGTGACGGTGAAGTCGGTGTCGATGGAGGTGATCATCCAGGACAGCGCCCAGGGTGTGTCCGCGCCGAGGTGCAGCAGACAGCTGTGGTCGTCGACGGCCTCGAGCACGCCCATGCCCGACCAGATGCGGTCGGCGAGTGCGGCGGCCGAGCGGTGCAGGGTGACGGTGGCGCGGCAGGGCCAGGAGTCGATGGACAGCCGGCGGGAGAGGTAGGCGATCACGTCGCCGTCGGGCGGTTCGCGCGGCGTGAAGCGGGGTCCGGTGGGGATGCGCGGGTGGAGGCGGTCGACGCGATAGGTGCGCCAGTCGCCGGCCGTGGGATCCCAGGCGACCAGGTACCAGTGGCGGTTGAAGTTCACGACGGCGTGCGGTTCGGCTTCCTTGCGGGATCGGCGGCCCGCGTGATCGGTGTAGTCGAAGCGCAGTCGTTCGTGCCGGTGGCAGGCGTCGGACAGCGCGAGGAGGGTGTCTGGTTCGACGCGGGGTGCGCCGGGCTCGATGGGGACCATGCTGCGTTGCAGCGCCTGCAACCGATGTCGCAGCCGCGAGGGCATCACCTGCTCGAGTTTGGCGAGCGCGCGCAGGGACGCCTCTTCGATGCCGGTGATGGTGCCGCCGGCGGTGGTGCGCAGCCCGACCGCGACGGCCAGGGCTTCCTCGTCGTCGAGCAGCAGCGGAGGGAGGGTGGTGCCGGCGGCGAGGCGATAGCCGGCGGTGCCCTGGACGGCGTCGACCGGGTAGCCGAGCTCACGCAGGCGGTCGATATCGCGACGTACCGTGCGGGTGGAGACGCCCAGGCGATCGGCGAGGTCGCCACCGGACCAGTCGCGATGGGTCTGCAGCAGCGACAGCAGCCGGAGCAGACGGGCGGAGGTTTCGAGCATGCCTTCAGAGTGCCATCTCATTAGGACAGAACTTGGCCTAAGGGGGTCCTACCTTGGAGCTATGACGAACATCGCGCCTTTCCGAATCGATATCCCGCAGCACGAGATCGACGATCTGAACAACCGTCTGGCCAACACCCGGTGGCCGGACGAACTGCCCGGCGTCGGCTGGAGCTACGGCATCCCGACCGGCTATGTCCGCGAGCTCGCCGAGTACTGGGCCACCGGTTACGACTGGCGCGCACACGAGGCGCGGTGGAATCGATTCCCGCAGTTCGTCGCCGACATCGACGGGCAGCAGGTGCACTTCATGCATGTGCGCTCACCCGAGCCGAATGCGCTGCCGCTGGTGCTGATCCACGGCTGGCCGTTCGAGGATTTCACCGAGATGATCGGGCCGCTGACCGATCCGCGGGCGCACGGCGGCGATCCGGAAGATGCCTTCCACCTGGTGATTCCGAGCCTGCCGGGCTGTGGCTTCTCCGGACCGACGCGCAGGCCGGGCGACGGTGCGACCGAGCGTGCCGCCGAGCTGATCGCGAAGCTCATGGCCGAACTGGGATACGAGCGGTACGGCACGCAGGGCGGTGACGCGGGCTCGTTCGTCGCGCCGGGGCTGGGCCGGATCGACACCGGCCACGTGGTCGGCGTCCACCTCAACGATCCGATCACCATTCCGGCCTGGGACGACGACGGCTCCGGCTACAGCGACAGCGACCGGGAAAAGCTGGCGGCGCTGCAGGATTGGAGCAGCAACGAGACCTCGGGCTACGCGGGCATGCATTCGACCCGGCCGCAGACCCTGGCTCCGGCGATGTCCGATTCACCGGCGGCCATGCTGGCCTGGATCGTGGATGTCGCCAAGACCTACTGCGATCCGGCGGCGGAGGTTCCGACCGATTCGATCGACCGCGACATGCTGCTGACCAATCTGTCGGTGCTGTGGTTCACCAATACGGCCGGGTCGTCGATGCGGCTGTACAAGGAATCCCAGCAGTGGGGTGCGGATCTGCCGAATTCGGGGGTGCCGACCGGGGTGGCGGTCTTCCCCAGCGGTTCGGTCATTCGCGGGATCGCCGAGAAGCAGAACACCGTCGTGCACTGGTCGGAGTTCGATCGCGGCGGGCATTTCGCGGCGATGGAAACCCCTGATCTGCTGACCGTCGACGTGCGGGAGTTCTTCCGCAAGCTGCGCTAGCGCCGGGTCCTCGCGGCGGTGCGAAAGGCGGTGTGGCGCGGTGCGCCGCACCGCCGATTCCGCTGTCCGCGACTAGGCCGCGCGCAACGCGCCGACCAGGCGCGCGGTCACCGGTGTGGGTACGCCGTGTCGTGCGCCCGCGCGCAGCACCGCGCCGCCGATGGCATCGAGTTCGAGCGGCCGTCCAGCCTCGGCATCGCGCAGCATCGACGATCGGGCCTCGGGCAGGAACGTGTCGTAGCGGGCGAGGACCTGGGCGGGGTCGTTCGGCCCGCCGCTGGCGTGGCTGACCGCGCTCACCTCGGCCACCAGGGCGGTCAGCTCGTCGCGATGCCGAATTCGCACCTCTCCCAAGGGGAGTGTGTAGCGGGTGGTCAGTAGCGCGAACGGTGCGAGGAACGAGAGTTTGGCCCACAGTGCCGCTGTCTCGTCCGCCAGTACCCGGGTGCTGACCCCGGCTTTCCCGAACGCGAGTTCCCACTCCGCCAGCCGAGCTCGCGGCACCCCGTCTCCGGTCAGATCTATCTCGGTGAACGGACTCCCGTGCTCGATCACTCCGGGCGCGACTCGGGTGGACTCCACCCGGATGATCGCCGGAGCCACCCGGTCCGCCCCGTACCGCGCCCGCAGCGGTGCCGGATGCTCGACGCCGTTGAGCAGCGGAACGACGAGTCCGTCCCCGAGCGCCGTCGCGGGCACCCGTGCGAGGCTCTCGTCCAGACTGGTCTGTTTGACCGCGATCAAACAAGCGTCCACCGGTTCCCGCAGACTCTCCTGCGCCTCCACAGCGGTGGCGAATTCCCCGAACTGCCCGCTGCGCACCAGGATTCCCTCCTTGCGCAGCGTCTCGACCGTCTCCTTCCTGGCCAGACAGATCACCCGATGCCCCGCCCGCGCCAGCAGCGCGGCCAGCAGGCCGCCGACACCACCCGGCCCGAGCACCGCCACCGTCAATTCCTCATTCGTCATGACGTGTCATTCCTTTCCTGGGTCGGCCCCGAACAGGTGGCCGCCTCCCACGAATCATGACATTCTGTGGACGATGGAAGATATTGAGGGCCAAGGCATCTTCCGAAGTCTTGGCGATTGATGTATCAACCCTTGATGCGATTCGCAGGCATGCGAACGCGAGTATGGGATGATGGCACCGGGGCCGGCAACGGGCAGCGTGAGCACAGATGACTTTCGAACCATCCGTACTGAAACACGAACGAGGCGAGTTCCACAAAGCGATGGAGCACGCCGGCACAGTCGAGTCCATGCTCTGGACTCACCGCAACTGCCTCGAGGGCGACGGCGTCACCACCGAATCCTGTGGTCGCCGGGCATTTCTGCTGGAACTGTGCCGCGCCAACGGCTGGAGTTTTCCGGGCGTCAACCCCACCGCCGAGCCGGGACCGCAGCGGGCGCGCGTCCGGCAGCGTCACAATTCTTCCCGGCGGCGCGACTAGCCCGGCTCCGCCTCACCGGCGACTTCGGCCCGCAGCAGCTCGGCCCCGGGCCCGCCGAGTCGATGCAGGGTGGCGGTCCGCCCGGTGAGCAGCAGCAGCAAATCCGCCGTACTTCCGCGTACCGCAGTGCCGTCCCCGGCGCTCCACCCGCTGTCCTCGGCAATCAATCGGTAGTCGGCGAACCGTTTCCGCGCGTGAAAAGGCGCGCCCATCGTCCACACCCGACGCACCGCCGTCTCGGCCGCGGCGACCGGCATTTCGCAATCGATTCCCAGCGGGATCGCAATGTCCTGAATATGGACCAGCAGATCCATCAACCGATCCTCGGCGGTGGTTCCGAGGGGCGTGAACCGGGAATCCGCGGTCGCGCGAAACAGCGCGAGCAAAGTGGCGGTCGGCGTCTCGTCCGCCAGCCGGATCGCGGTCTCGTGTGCGCCGCGCGCGATATTTCCGCGCGCGCGAATCACATTGACGAGGATCCAGCGCAGGGAGGCTCGTGTGGCCAGAATCAGGTGCGCCACCACATCGCGCACCCGCCATCCCGCACACAGTGACTCCTGATCCCATTCCGCTTCCCCGAACTGCGCCAGGACCAGGGCCAGTGCCCGCCGCTCCGAGGCCACCGCGGCCCAGACATCGTCGTCCCGTACCGAATTCGACATCGCTCGCACTCCTTCGTTGGTGATGCCGAAACGGTAGAAACTCCACCCGGGTGGAGTTTCAAGCCGATGTGACCTACGCCACGAAAAGGCCGGGAGGTTCGAGCGCCCCGGCGAGCATGGCCAGCGGATTCAACCGATCGGCCCCGGGCGGCGCCCAGGAGTAGCGATGCCATTCGAAATGCAGATGCGGGGCGACTCCGCCATTGGTCATGGGGTTCGGGTTGACGCGGCCGATGCGCTGCCCGGCCTCCACGCGCGCGCCGTGTGGGACTTCGCGAATGATGTGGCCGTAGACGGTGGTGCCGCCGCCGTCCTCGGTCGGATGATCCACGACCAGCCAGCCCGCCGGGTCCGGACCGCCGAATCCCGTTGCGGCCCCGGAATAGACGACCGTCCCGCCCTGCGAGGCGTAGATGGGTTCGTTGCCGCTGCCGCCGACGCGCCCGAAGTCGACGCCCCAGTGAAAGCCCGGGTGCCGCGGCCCGAATCCGGAGGTGACGACGCGACCGGGGGCCATGGGCCAATATCTGGGTGGAGCCATACCATCCGCCTTGTCGCCGGTGAGCCGAACCGGCATCCTCCACTCAACCACGGCGAATCAGCCGCGCGAAACCGTTCCGGTATGAATGTGCGCATGCGTTGGAAGGATCGTGGGCCACGATGGCGGGTAACGGTTTTCGTGCTGGCCCTCGGGTGGCTGTTCAGTACCGCGTGGACGGTCGGCTGGCTGGTGTCGGACGGTTCGCCCGCGCCCGCGCCGATGGTGCACGGTGATCAGTCGATGACGCGCAGGTAGGCGGCGCCGCGCGGCGCGATCCGGTAGCCGGTGTCCAGACTGTGCGTGAGGCCCAGGTTCTTGAGCTTGCGGATGTCGAGCTTGAGCGAGTCCCTGTCCCGGTCGAGCAGCAGCGCCAGATCCGCCGCCCGCAGACTGGCATTCGCGGCGATGGCGCGCAGCACGGGCGCTGTCCACGGACCTCGGCGGCTGGCCCTGTCCAGCCGTGCCAGTGCGGCGGTGATCTCCGCGACCTCCGCTTGCGACAGCACGGCCCGCTCACTGAGCGCGTCACGCTCGTCGGGACCGGCACCGCGGACGGTGATCCGGAAGATCTGGTCGGCCGCGGCGCCGCGGAACGCCGCGAAAACAGCGGCAGCATCGCGCTCTCCGGCAGCGCGCGCGGCCTCGTCCGTAATATCGCTTGCCGCAACCGGTTCCACGGCCACGATCTCGATGATTCCGGCACTCGTACGCTGTGTGCCGCCCGCCCGCACCCGCGCAACCGACCACCGTCGGAAGACGTGAACCACCTCTCCCGACGCGATCGCACGTGCCACGCGGTCGGTGAACATCACAGCCCGACTCTACCGGCGAGGACCCGCCGGATGATCAACACCGAATCGGGAATCCGTCCCGCCGTCCAACCCCTCCTGCGCGAGAAATTCAGCCGCCCCTCGTATTCGAGGGCACGGCGGCACACAGGAGGCATGCAGCTTCAAGATCCCCCGAGCCCGCCGCTCACCCTCGACATAGGAATCCTCGCAATAGTCATCGATCCAGCCCATGAGTTGTCCTCGAATCATCAGTGCCACAGCGGTTCCGTATCTCCAGAACACCCCCGCGACCTCGCATGGACAACCTAAAATGGATCAACCAACGAGATTGATCCGTTCGCGCAGCAGGCAATCCGCAAGGCCCGGACGTCGCATCCGAGATCGGCGGCTTCCACATCCAGAAAATCCGGTTCCACCATCCGTATTCGGGAGTGTCGCCATGGCCGAGGTGGGTTCAACGGTTCCGCGCCGACAACTGGGCCGATACCTGCGAGAACTGCGACAGCAGTCCGGAATGACCATCGCCGAGGTGGCCAAACGGATCGAACGTGGGGCGACTACCCTGCAACGCCTCGAAACCGGACAGGCCGACCGAATCCGGCTGTGGGACATCGAAGCGCTCTGCCAAGTCCTCGGCGCCGACGCGACGGAGACCGAAGCCCTCAAAGGGCTTGCCCAGCAGGGCAATATGAAGGGCTGGTGGCACGAGTACGGTGACCTCATCCCTGCCAACTTCGACGTGTACATGGGTTTGGAGGCCGCTGCGGTATCGCTGACCAGCTATCAGGAGTTGGTGCCGGGTTTGGTGCAAACTCCGGACTACGCCCGCGTCCTGATCAAGCAAGCGCTGCCGCGCACCGGCGAGCCGGAAATTGCTCGGCGCGTGGAGATGCGCATGCACCGGCAGATCCTGGTCAACCGCCGTGCGCAGCCGATCCTCTACGACGTGGTCCTCGACGAATCGGCCGTGCACCGTGTGGTCGGCCATCGCAGGATCATGGCCGCCCAACTGCGCCATCTCGCGGACGTGAGCACAAGGCCGAACGTGACCCTGCGGATCCTGCCCTATACCGCCGGAGTGCCGCTCGGCGAGCTGAGCGGACCCTTCAGCGTATTGAACTTCGACGACGCCGACTCCGGCGAGCCGGAGGTCGTGTATGTCGAAAGCTACACCGGTGCACTGTATTTCGACGACGCCGACTCGGTGGAACGTTATCGTGAGGCACACCGGGCGCTGCGACAGGTAGCGTTGGATCCGCAGCGCAGCCGAGACCTACTGCGCCAAGCCGCAAGGGAGTACGACCGTGAACGGTGAGAATTCCGCACCCCGATGGTTCAAGAGCACCCACAGCGGCGGCACCCAGGACTGCGTGGAGATCGCCCACCTCGCCCACGGCCGCGTAGGCATCCGCGACTCCAAGCATCCCACGGGGCCCGCCCTGACCTTTGCCGCCCACGAGTGGGATGCCTTCACCGCCAGTGTGAAAGCTGGATTGTTCGCGAGGTAGGTAGCGGCGGGGATGGCCGGCGATTTTCGGGACGATCGGATCGGAAGTGCGCTGCGCGGCGCGAATCCGACTGTGTTGCGGCGGATGTCGGCCGGGTTCGCGGCGATCGGAGATGTGCAGTTCCTACCGGGATATATGGTGCTGCTGGCGGATGAGCCAGAGGTGCGGCGGCTTTCCGATTGGCCGAGGCGCAGGCGTCTCGACTTCCTGTCGGATATGGATCGGGTGGGGGAGGCTGTCGAACGGGTCTGTGGCCGCATGGATTCGGCTTTTCGGCGGGTCAATCTGGAGATTCTGGGGAACACCGATCCCTTCCTGCACGCGCATGTGTGGCCACGGTACGAGTGGGAGCCCGCGGAGCTGGTGGGCGTGCCGGTGTGGCGTTATCCCGACGAGAAATGGGCCGACCCGCGGTTCGCGCTCGGGCCGCAGCACGAGGCACTGCGCCGAGCGCTCGGCGCCGAACTGGATCGGCTGGGCGGGCGGTTGTCGGGGTGCCGATGAATTCCGGGCGTATGCGTCGTCGGTAGTTCTGAATGCGCCGCAGCGGTGTTCGGCGCTGCCTGGCGACGAATCGGACGGATGGGTGGAGACGCTATGAGTGGCATCCGGGTGTTGGTGGTGGGGGCGAGTATCGCGGGGCCCGCGGTGGCTCATTGGCTGCGGCGGTTCGGGGCCGAGGTGACCGTGGTGGAGCGGGCAGAGGAGTTGCGGCCGGGTGGGCAGGCGGTGGATGCGCGTGGGGTCACCAAGGAGGTGATTCGGCGGATGGGGTTGGACGCGGCGGTGCGGGCGGCACGGACGGAGACGGCGGGGGCGCGCACCGTGGATGCGGACGGGCAGGTGCTGGAGAGTTACAGCGTGGACGATCATGGGGGCGACGGGTACATCGCGGAGATCGAGATTCTGCGGGGGGATTTGTCGCGGGTGCTGTACGAGGACACTCGTGCGGGGGTCGAGTACATCTTCGGGGATCGCGTCGTCGAGCTGACGCAGGACGCCGACGGGGTGGATGTGGTGTTCGCGAGCGGGGATCGGCGGCGATTCGAGCTCGTGGTGGGAGCGGATGGATTGCATTCGGGGTTGCGCGCCATGGTTTTCGGGCCGCACGAGGAGTTCGTTCGGCATCTCGGGCTGGTGCTGGCCTTCTACACGGTGCCCAACGAGTTCGGGCTCGATCGCTGGCTGATCGACCATCAGGCGGTCGGGCGGTCCGCGGGATTGCGGCCGATCCGGGACGCCACCCAGGCGATGGCCATATTCTCTTTCGCCGCAGGCGATTTCGAAGTCGACCACCGGGACGTCGAGGCGCAGAAGAGGTTGCTGCGGGAGCGGATGGAGGGGATGGGGTGGTTGACTCCGCGGATCCTGGCGCATCTGGCCGACACTCCGGACTTCTACCTCGATCAGGTCGCGCAGGTGGTGATGGACAGCTGGTCGAGCGGGCGAGTGGCGCTGCTGGGGGACGCGGCGTTCAGTTCGTCGCCGATGTCGGGGCAGGGGACCGGGCTGGCCCTGGTCGGCGCGTACCTGCTGGCGGGCGAATTGGCTGCCGCCGGATGGGACCCGAAGGTCGGATTCGCCGCCTACGAGGAACGGATGCGCTCGTTCGTCGAAGCCAACCAGGAGATCGGGCGGCTGCACGCGAGCAGCCTGATCCCGGGGGCG
This sequence comes from Nocardia acididurans, assembly GCF_016741815.1. Classification (GTDB taxonomy): domain Bacteria; phylum Actinomycetota; class Actinomycetes; order Mycobacteriales; family Mycobacteriaceae; genus Nocardia; species Nocardia acididurans. Next base: position 189,362 of record NZ_JAERRJ010000008.1, on the reverse strand, counting down.
GACGCCGAGACGAGCATGGACCCGCACGCCGAATGGTTCGCGGAACTGATCGACCGCGCGCTCAACGGCGTCGAGCTGCCCGACTACTCGGTTTGAGACTTTTCCCCAGCCCACCAGCAATTTCGTGCCAAAGTCTACTTAGGATCTTCAATGACACCATGAAGGCATGACCATCGACGAGATCATCGCATTCCTTGAAGGACTCGACGGAGTACTGGCACTGAAGCCGGGACCGGGCGACGGCACGCCGGAGATCGCCTGGGGTGACGCCTTCTTCTACTACGCACCCGATGGGCGGGTGCCGACCAATGTTCAGCCGTTCGCGACGATCGTGACGAAGGATTATCCCGACGACACGGGATCGCGACTGGATCGCCCGGACGCCTTCCGGGTGAATGTGCACGCTGGGCGGGAAGCGTTCGTCCGGGCGACCGGGTACTCGCCACGCGAGATCCCCGAGGTCGACTCGAGCGCCATCGATACGGTGCTACCCCATCCGCTGTACAAGAGCGCCGGATGGCTGGCGGTGGTGAACCCCGGGCCCGCGACGCGAGAAACCCTGCTGGAGTTGATTTCCGACTCGCACGCCCGCGCGCGGGCACGCTACGAGCGCGACGCAGGCTGAGGTGAACCCCGGCCATATACTGGGCGGTCTGCAATACCGAACGAGCATGCCGCAGCAACCGCGGAGTTGACGAGACAGGGACTTCGTGGAGCTACGCGATATCGAGATATTTCTGACCTTGGCCGAGGAACTGCACTTCCGGCGCACCGCCGAACGATTGCGGCTGACACCGGCCAGCATCACGCAGTCGATCCGCAAGCAGGAGCGGCAGATCGGTGCGCTGTTGTTCGAACGCACCAATCGCAGCGTGCGGCTCACCGCCGTCGGCGAACAGCTGCGCAGTGATCTGCGGCCGGTCTACCTCGAACTCGAGGACAGCGTGCGGCGCGCCAAACTGGCGGCCCGCCGCACGACCGTCGAACTACGAGTCGGCCTGCTGCCCTTCAACACCGGCACACTGCGCGACTACTGGTCCGCGTTCCGCGGGCGGCACCCGGAATGCGCGTTGAGCATTCATCGCGCGCCGTTCGCCGACACGTTCGGCGCGTTGCGTGCCGGGGTTTTCGATGCGCTGGTGGTGTGGCTGCCGGTCGAGGAACCCGATCTGACCGTCGGCCCGGTGCTGTTCACCGATGAACGCCGGCTGGCCGTCAGCGAGGATCACGAACTGGCGGACGCGCCGTCGGTATCGGTCGAATCGTTCGCCGACTACCGGCACGCCGTCGGTCCCGATATGCCGCCGGTCTGGGAGGCGGCCTACCTGCCGTTCGTCACGCCGAGCGGGCGGCCGATCGAGCGCGGGCCCGCCGTGACCACCAGCGACGAGCTGATCAACCTGGTGACCAGTGGGGAGATCGTGCACGCCTTCCCCGCGCACGTGACGGAATACTGGGCGGTACCGCACATCCGGTGGCTGCCCGTCACCGATCTGCCGCCGCTGCCCTATGCGCTGGTGTGGCGCAGCGCCGCCGAGAGCGAGCCGCTCCGGCAGCTGGCGGCTGTCGTCGCCGACCTCGCCGCACCTGCGGCATAGTCGCGAATTCAGAGGCGCACCAGCATCTTTCCGATGTTCACGCCGTTCATCAGGTCGATGAAGGCGTGCGGCGCGCGCTCGATTCCCACGGCCACGGTCGTCTCGGCACGCAGTGAACCGTCGGCGAGCCAGGCGCCGGCCTGCCCGATCCACTGCGGGAACCGATCCAGGTAGCTGGTGATGAGCAGGCCGCGCAACGTGGCGTCCTTGGCGGCGAGCAGGAACAGGTTGTGCGGGCCCGGAATTCGCTCGGTGGCGTTGTAGGCGCTGATGGCGCCGACCTGCGCGATCCGGCCGCCGGGACGTAGCGCGTCGAGGGCCGCGACCAGGTGGTCACCGCCGACGTGATCGAGGTAGACGTCGATACCGTCGGGTGCGAGGGCCGCGAGCTGTTCGGCGACCGGGCCCGCCTGGTAGTCGATGGCGGCGTCGAAACCGAAGGTGGTGCGCAACTTCTCGGCCTTGTGCGCACCGCCGGTCGCACCGATCACCGTGGCCGCGCCCGCTCTGCGTGCGAGTTGCCCGGCGATGCTGCCGGTCGCGCCCGCGGCGGTCGAGACGAACACCACGTCGCCGGGCCGGACGGGTGCGATCTCGGTGACGGCGATATGGGCGGTGAGCCCGGTGGTGCCGAGCGGGCCGAGGAACGACTCGGCCGACGCGACGGACAGATCGAGCACGGTCGCGTCCGCGGCGTCGAGGACGGCGTATTCGCGCCAGCCCAGGAAATGCGCGACGGTCGCACCGACCGGAATCGAATCCGACCGTGTGGCAACGACTTCACCGACCGCCGCGCCGTCCAGCGTGGCGCGAAGAGGGTAGATCGGCATATACGACTCGGGCTGGTACATCCGTTCCCGCATGTACGGATCCACCGACATCCAGGTATTGCGCACCAGGATCTGACCCGCACCCGGCGTGGGCGGCTCGGTGGTGACCAACTCGAAATCCGAGGGTCGCGGCGCGCCGACCGGATAGGAGACCAGCCGGATTTCGCGATTGCGGGTCATGAGAATTCCTCCGACAGCATGGTTTTCGAAACAGGTGCGGTTTCGGCGGTGAGATCGAGCACGGCCTTGCCGTTGACCCGGCGGCCGAGCAGGGCCGCGGCGGCCTCGGCGGCCTGCGTCCACGGCCCGCGCCAGCCGACCTGCGTCGTCAGGCGTCCGGTTTCCAGCAGCCGCAGCAGCACCCCGAGATCGTCGCGGAACGGGGTCGCGACATTGAAGTTCTCCAGGCGGCCGCGCGCGCTGTTGGTGCGGGCCCGCTCGAAGTCGATGACAGTCGGTTCGCCGGAAGCCTTTCCGATGGCCACGGCGATGCCGTCGTCCTCCAGCTGATCGAATGCCGTTGCCAGCTGCGCGCCGCCGACATTGTCGAGAACCCCGTAGACGGGGGCGGACAGCGCGTCCGGGCCGAGGACGATCTCGTCCGCACCGAGTCCGCGCAGTCCCACCGCGCGCGCCGTACTGCCGACCGACGCGATCACGTGCGCACCGGCCAGCGCGGCGAGCTGAACCGCGAAACGCCCTACGCCACCGGAGGCTCCGGTGATCAGTACCCGCCGCCCGAGCACCGAGCCCAACCGCCGACAGGCCTGCAACGCGGTCACGCCCGCCACGGGCAGTGCGCTCGCGACACCCAGATCCACGCTGTCCGGCACGACGGCCAGCTCGCTGGTGTCCACCGCGCGCAGTTCCGCCCAGGCCCCGCCCCAGCCGAAGGTCACCACCCGGGTGCCCGCGGCCGGACCGGATCCATCGGCGGCCGGTTCCCGGACCACACCCGCGGCATCCCAGCCCGAGATGTATCCGGGCCGGGTGCGCGGCGAACGGTAGGCGAGTTCACCGAAATTGAAGGAGATCGCCGAAACCTCGATCAATGCCTGTGCCGCAGTGGGTTTCGGATCCGGCGCGGCGGCCAGGCGCAGCCTGCCCGGGGCCGTGGGGTCATGTACGAGGGCTCGCATCGCAGTGCCTTTCGAAGAGGGTGGCTAGGCTCAGTCGGCCAGTGTCGGATAGTCGGTGTAGCCGCGCTGATCGCCGCCGTAGAACGTCGCCCTGTCGGCCGTGTTGTACGGCCCGTCCGTGCGCACCCGCTCGACCAGATCCGGATTTGCCAGCCACAGCTCCGCCAGGACGAGGGCATCCGCCAGCCCCTCTTCCAGCGCGGGTCGGCCGATCGCGGGGGTGCTCGGGAACGATTCCGCGGTGGGGTGGGCGCACAGCAGCAGCGGGCCGTTCCACGCCGCCCTGATCAGCCGGGTGGTGTCGCGCGTGATGAGTTCGTTGACGTGCAGATAGGCCAGCGGAACAGCCGAAAGTGCCTGCGCCAGCGCCGGGTACAGCTCGGCGGTATCACTCTCCGCGCCTGCCATGCCGTTGAACGTGATGCCCGGTGACACCCGGAGGCCGACGCGCTCGGGCCCGATCGCGTCGGAGACCGCGCCGACCACCTCGACGACGAAGCGAATCCGGTTGGCGATCGTCCCGCCGTAGGCGTCGGTGCGCTGGTTGGTGCCGTCCGCCAGGAACTGGTGCAGCAGAAAGCCGTTGGCCGCGTGCAGCTCCACGCCGTCGAATCCCGCATCGACGGCATTGCGTGCGGCGGTGACGAAATCGCCTACCGTGCTGGCGATCTCGTCGAGTGTCAGGGCGCGCGGCACCGGGCGGTCCACCATGCCCTCGGGGGTGAACATCTGCTCCCCGGAGCCGATCGCCGACGGTGCGACGGGCAGCCCGCCGTCGGCGTACAGGCTCGGGTGCCCGATTCGCCCGCAGTGCACCAGCTGCGCGAACATCCGCCCGCCCGCGGCGTGCACCGCGTCGGTCACCGTCCGCCACGCCCGCACCTGCTCGTCGGTGTACAGGCCCGGCGAATCGGCGTAGCCCTGGGCGATCTCGCTGATACCCGTGGCCTCGGAGATGATCAGTCCCGCACCGGCGCGCTGCGTGTAGTACCGCGCGGTCAGTTCCGTCACCACCCCCGCGGGTGTGCGGCTGCGCGTCATCGGTCCCATCACCAGCCGATTCGGCAGCCCGATCTTCCCCACGGTCAGCGGTTCGAAGTATCCCGTCATGCTCGTCCTTCTTCCTCGAGCGGACGCGCGAACGGCGCCGCGCCGGACGGCGAGGCGCTGGCGCGACCTGACAAACATCGCCCGCGGCGTGGGCCTCGATCAACGACGATTCGATCAACGAGCGTTCAGTGACGGTGAACAAACACGTGCGCGGTCGGTGCGGCTCCGGGGAGAGCCGCACCGACCGCGCTGGTCAGGTCCGCGTGAGCGGTGGGGGTGGGGTCAGGGCTTCAGGGCGCATTCGGCCGGCTGCACGAGGCCCTGGTTGGCCACGTTGTTGCCGAGCAGGACAGTTACCTTGGCGTCGACCGCGGTCTGGCCGGGGGCCGTGACACGGACGGTGAAGGATTCGGTGTTCTGCTGGGCGGTGGCGGTGCACAGGGCGGTCCAGGCGATCTTCTGGCCGTTGTCGATGATGGCGAAGTTGACGTAGCCCTTCTTGGGTTCGGCGCTGGTCACCAGTTCGATCTTGGGGGTGACCCCGGCCGGGGCGTCGACCAGATCGGAGATGGGGGTTTCGGCGCGGCCGAAGGTGTTGACCGAGGCGCGATCCTCCTTGGCGGTGAGCTTCGGGCCCTGTCCGGTGCCGGTCGTGGTGGTGGTCAGGGTGTTCGACGCCGCGGTGGTGTCGAAGGCGCCGTTGGGCGCGAAGCCCTTGACCACGGCCTCGCTGGAGATGGCGGTGTTGGCGGGTGTCTGCCCGGCGACCATGACGGTCAGGGTGGCCGAGCCGCTCTTGGCCTTGGTGATCTCCCCGAGGTTGAACACGACCTTCTGCGTGCCCTGCAGCGTGCCGCCGGTCTGGTAGACCGTATTGGCCGGAATGGTCACCTCGGCAACCACATTGGTGAAGGTGTCGTTGCCGGCGGTGCTCACCGTCAGGGTGCAGGCCACCTCGTCACCGGGGAACAGGCTGCCGGGCGTCTGCACGTCCCGGCATTCGTATTTCGACGTCGGACCCGCCACGGCATACGCCGGGGCGGTGCCCAGCTGCATCCCGGCGGCGGCGAGTGCGAAGGCCGACGCGGCCAGGACGGTCCGGCGCAGCCCGGGTTTGCGTGCACTGATCATTGTTCTTACCTTTCCTGCGGGTTGATCAGTCCCGCGCTGTCTGCGGTTCGGATCACCGTTGCTGTGTTCTGCACCGATGGTCGAGGCCGTGACTCTGCGTCCACCAACGAAGCACTAACGGCGGTGAAACCGCCCGTTCGGCCGCACGATTCGCGGGTATGCCGGTGGCGTGCAGGCGATGCAGACATGCCGAAGCGGCAAAGCTACGGGTAGTTGGACGTTTCGGTCATATCATTGGGCTATGCCCACCAATCGGATCGAGGGGCGTACCAGCGTGTTCGCCGACTGGGCTTGGCAGGCTCTGTTGGTGGTCGGGGTGTGCTCGGTGCTGCTGGGGGTGGCGCTCATCGCATGGCCGAACAAGTCGGAGGAGTTGTCGGGGGCGCTGGCGGGGCTGGTGCTGGGGGCCACCGCGGCGGTGCAGTTGATCGTGGCGTTCGGGGCGAATATCGCGGGGGGACTGCGGGTGCTGGAGTTCTTCGCGGGCGTGGTGGCGCTGCTGCTGGCGATCTGGAGCTTCGGCAGTGGGCAGTGGGTTCTGTTGCTGGCGTTGTGGATCGGGATGGGGTGGATGATCCGCGGGGTGGTGCAGGCGATCACGGCGGCGTGGACCGATTTTCCGGGCTCGTGGCGGCCGGAGGTCGTCGGGTTGGGTACGGCGGCGGCGGGGATGGTGGTGGCGGTCGGGCCGTTCGGGTCGTCGACGGCGTTCTCGGTGTCGGTGGGGCTGCTGACCATCGCGCTCGGGGTGAGCGAGGTGTGTTCGGCGGCGCGACTGGAACGGACCGTTCCGGAGACCGTGTGAGGGTTGCCTGAGTCGCCGAGTCGCAATCGGCGACACCTCCGAAATTAGCCATTTGCCGAATATTTGCCGGTAGCGTCCACAACTGTTCGTGAGTTCGGACAGACGATCGCGCGACGGGGACGCCGCCGATCACGGTGGAAGGTGGGGTTGATGGCGCGAGGCAATGGCACCAAGATCGACGGCGAGCTCACCGAGGCATTGATCCGCAGTCGGCGTTTCTTCACCCGCACGGAGATCTCGCCGGATCTGCGCAGCGAATACCTGCGCGGCGGACGGCAATCCGATGACTTCTATCGGGACCGGTGGGCGCACGACAAAGTGGTGCGATCGACCCATGGCGTGAACTGCACGGGGTCGTGCTCGTGGAAGGTGTTCGTCAAGGACGGCATCATCACCTGGGAGAACCAGGCCACCGACTACCCCTCGCCCGGACCCGACCGGCCCGACTACGAACCGCGCGGCTGCCCGCGCGGCGCGGCCTTCTCCTGGTACACCTATTCGCCCACGCGCGTGCGGTATCCGTATGTGCGCGGGGTGTTGCTGGAGATGTACCGAGAGGCCAAGGCGCGCACCGGAGATCCGGTGCTGGCCTGGGAATCCATCGTCTCCGACCCGGAACGCGCACGCCGCTACAAGAGCGTGCGCGGGCGCGGCGGACTGGTGCGGGCCAGTTGGGACGAGGCCGTCGAGATGATCGCGGCCGCCCAGGTGCACACCATCAAGACCTACGGCCCCGATCGCGTGGCCGGGTTCTCGCCGATTCCGGCCATGTCCATGGCCTCCTTCACCGCCGGGTCGCGGTTCATGTCGCTCATCGGCGGCACCATGCTCTCCTTCTACGACTTCTACGCCGACCTGCCGGTGGCCTCCCCGCAGGTGTTCGGCGACCAGACCGACGTCCCCGAATCCGGCGACTGGTGGGATGCGGGCTACCTCGTCATGTGGGGCTCCAACGTCCCGGTGACCCGCACCCCCGACGCGCACTGGATGGTCGAATCCCGGTATCGCGGGCAGAAAGTCATCTCCATCGCCCCCGACTACGCCGACAACGTCAAGTTCGCCGACGAGTGGATCGCCCCGCATCCGGGCACCGACGGCGCACTCGCGATGGCCATGGGCCATGTCATCCTGCGCGAGTTCTTCGTCGAACGGCAGGTGCCCTACTTCCAGGAGTATGTGCGCAAGTACACCGACCTGCCGTTCCTGGTGCGCCTGGACAAGACCGCCGACGGCTTCCAGCCCGGCAAGTTCCTCACCGCCGCCGACCTGCCCGACTTCGCGGGCGAACCGAACGCCGCCTTCAAGACCGTCCTGCTGGATCAGCACGGAAAACCGGTGGTGCCCAACGGATCCCTGGGCTTCCGCTACGGCGAGGCGGGCGCGGGCAAATGGAATCTGCTGCTCGACGGGGTGGAGCCGCAGCTGTCGATGGGTGAGCAGGGCGCGGTCACCGTGCGCCTGCCGCGCTTCGACACCGGTGACGGCGCGGGCGCGGAGATCGTGCGCGGCGTCCCGGCCCGCACCATCGGCGGACATCTGGTGACCACGGTCTTCGACCTGCTGCTCGCCCAGTACGGCGTGGAACGCCCGGGTCTGCCGGGGGAGTGGCCGAGCGGCTACGAGGATCCCTCGCAGCCGGGCACGCCCGCGTGGCAGGAGGCCATCACGGGGGTTCCGGCGGCCATGGCCGCGCGCATCGGACGCGAATTCGCCGCCAACGCGGAGGAATCCACGGGACGGTCCATGATCCTCATGGGCGCGGGCACCAACCACTGGTTCCATTCCGACACGATCTATCGCGCGTTCCTGGCGCTGGTGACGCTCACCGGCTGTCAGGGCGTGAACGGCGGCGGGTGGGCGCACTACGTCGGGCAGGAGAAGGTCCGCCCGATCACCGGATTCAGCGCGATCGCCTCCGCGCTGGACTGGTCGCGCCCGCCGCGGCAGATGATTCAGACCGCCTACTGGTACCTGCACACCGACCAGTACCGCTACGACCCGTTCCCCGCCGACGCGCTCACCACCACGACCGGGACGGGCCGCTTCGCGGGCAGGACCACCGCGGATCTGATCGCGCTGTCCGCGCGGATGGGCTGGATGCCGTCGTTCCCGACCTTCGACCGCAATCCCCTGGACCTGGTCGACGAGGCCGAGGCCGAAGGGGCGGCACCGGCGGAACACATTGTGTCGCAACTGAAGTCGGGTCAGCTGCGGTTCGCCTGCGAGGACCCCGACAACCCGCGCAACTTCCCGCGCACCCTCACCATCTGGCGGTCGAACCTGCTCGGCTCCTCCGGCAAGGGCAACGAGTACATCCTCAAACATTTGCTCGGCGCGGACAATTCACTGCGCGCCGAGGAAGCGCCCGCCGATCAGCGGCCCAAGGATGTGGTGTGGCGCGAGAACGCCCCCACCGGCAAGCTGGATCTGCTGCTCACCCTGGATTTCCGCATGACCAGCACCACCATGTTCTCCGATGTGGTGCTGCCCGCCGCCACCTGGTATGAGAAGCACGACCTGTCCTCCACGGATATGCACCCGTTCGTGCACTCGTTCTCCCCGGCCATCGCCCCGCCGTGGCAGACGCGCACCGACTGGGACATCTTCATGACCATCGGCGCGGAGTTCAGCAAGCTCGCCCGCCGGCACCTGGGCGTGCGCAAGGATCTGGTCGCCACCCCGCTGCTGCACGACACCCCCGACGAGATGGCCAACCCGCACGGTGTCGTCCAGGACTGGAAAGCCGGTGAGTGCGAACCGATTCCGGGCGTGACCATGCCGCGGCTGACGGTGGTGGAGCGCGACTACCCCGCCGTGCACGCCAAGATGCAGGCGCTGGGTCCGCTGCTGGAGAAGCTCGGCGCGACCACCAAGGGCATCACCTTCGAGGTGAGCCGCGAGGTCGACTATCTGGCGCGGGCCAACGGCATCGTGCACGGCGGACCCGCCGACGGCCGGCCCTCGATCAAACGCGATATCGACGCCTGCGAGGCGATTCTGGCGCTGTCGGGCACCACCAACGGTCATCTGGCCACCCAGGGTTTCAAGACCCTCGAGCAGCGCACGGGCACCGAGCTCGCCGATCTGGCCGCCGAGCACGAGGGCAAGCAGATCCATTTCAAGGACACCCAGGTGCAGCCGCAGCCGGTGATCACCTCCCCGGAGTGGTCGGGCTCGGAGTCCGGTGGCCGCCGCTACTCGGCGTTCACGGTGAATGTGGAACGCCACAAGCCCTGGCACACGCTCACCGGCCGCCAGCACTTCTACCTCGATCACGACTGGATGGCCGAGGTGGGCGAGCAGCTGCCGGTGTATCGGCCGCCGCTCAATATGACCGCGCTGTTCGCCGAACCCACGCTGGGTTCGCAGAGCCCGCAGGGTCTGACGCTGCGCTACCTGACCCCGCACAACAAGTGGTCGATCCACTCCGAATACCAGGACAACCTGTTCATGCTGAGCCTCTCGCGCGGCGGCCCGAACATCTGGATGTCGAATCTGGATGCCGCGAAACTCGGTATCCGCGACAACGATTGGATCGAGGCGGTGAACCGCAACGGCGTGGTGGTGGCACGCGCTGTCGTCACGCACCGCATGCCGGAGGGCACGGTGTACATGTACCACGCCCAGGACCGCCTCATCGACGTCCCGCTGGCGGAGACCTCCGGCAAACGCGGCGGCATGCACAACTCGCTGACCCGCCTGCTCATCAAGCCCACCCATCTGATCGGCGGCTACGCCCAATTGTCCTACGCGTTCAACTATCTCGGCCCGACCGGCAATCAGCGTGACGAGGTGACGGTCATCCGCCGTCGCAGCCAGGAGGTCTCCTACAAATGAAACCCATGGCGCAGCTCGCGATGGTGATGAATCTCGACAAGTGCATCGGCTGCCACACCTGCTCGGTGACCTGCAAGCAGACCTGGACCAACCGGGCCGGGGTCGAGTACGTGTGGTTCAACAATGTGGAAACCCGTCCGGGACAGGGGTATCCGCGCACCTATGAGGATCAGGCCAAGTGGAAGGGCGGGTGGACGCTCGACCGCAAGGGGCGGTTGAAGCTCAGGGGCGGCGGGCGGTATCGCAAGCTGTTCACCATCTTCGACAATCCGATCCTGCCGGAGCTGTCGGACTACTACGAGCCGTGGACCTACGACTACGAGACGCTGACCAGTGCGCCGCTGCAGCAGCACACGCCGGTGGCGCGGCCCAAGTCGCTGATCACCGGTGAGGACACCAAGATCACCTGGTCGGCCAACTGGGACGACAATCTCGCGGGCGCACCGGAACTCGCCACCGCGGACCCGCTGCTGAAGCAGGTGGGGGACAAGGTGAAGTTCGAGTTCGACCGGACGTTCATGTTCTATCTGCCGCGCATCTGCGAGCACTGCCTGAACCCGGCGTGCATGGCGTCGTGCCCGTCGGGCGCGATCTACAAGCGCGAAGAGGACGGCATCGTGCTGGTGGATCAGGACAGGTGCCGAGGCTGGCGCATGTGCGTGTCGGGCTGCCCGTACAAGAAGATCTACTTCAATCACCGGACCGGCAAGGCCGAGAAATGTACGTTCTGCTTCCCGCGCATGGAGGTCGGACTGCCGACCGTGTGCGCGGAGACCTGCGTGGGACGGCTGCGCTACATCGGCGTCATGCTCTACGACGCCGATAAGGTCGCCGAGGTCGCCGCGACGCCGGAGGACAAGGATCTGTATGCGGCGCAGCGGGATTCGTTCCTGGATCCGTTCGATCCGGAGATCATCGCCGAATGCGAGCGGGCCGGGATATCCCGCGACTGGATCCAGGCCGCGCAGAACTCGCCGGTGTACGCGCTGATCAGCAAGTACCGGGTGGCGCTGCCGCTGCATCCGGAATACCGCACGGTGCCCATGGTCTGGTACATCCCGCCGCTCTCGCCGGTGGTGGACGCGCTGCGCGACACCGGCCACGACGCCGAGGATCACGGCAACCTCTTCGCCGCCATCGAGGCGCTGCGCATTCCGGTGGAGTATCTGGCCGAACTGTTCACCGCCGGCGACACCGGACCCGTCAACGATGTGCTGCGCAAGCTGGCCGCCATGCGCAGCTACATGCGCGATATCACTATGGGCCGCGACACCCAGCCCGAGATCGCCGCGAGGGTGGGGATGTCCGAGGAGGACGTCTACGAGATGTACCGGCTGCTGGCGCTGGCGAAATACGATGAGCGCTACGTGATTCCGCCCGCACACACCGAGCAGGCGCACGGGCTCGAGGAACTGGCCACCGACTGCAGTCTCGACTACGACGGCGGGCCGGGCATGGGCGGCTGGGGTCCGTTCGGCGAGACCTCGGGCGCGCCGACGCCGGTGGCGGTGGAGAACTTCCGGATGCTGCAGAACCGTCAGACCGCGGACTCGACCTCGTCGGTGCGGGGCGGGGGCCGGGTGAACCTGCTCAACTGGGACGGCCGCGGCACCCCGGAGGGCCTGATGCCCGACCGCGACGGTCACCGCAACGGCGGGAAGCATCGGAAATGAAACTCACCGACACCCACCGCAGTACCGCCTGGCAGGTGCAGTCGCTGCTGCTCGGCTATCCGGACGCGGACCTGCTGGATTCGCTTCCGCTGCTGCGCCGTTCGGCTGCCGCGCTGCCGGTGGCACTCGGTGCGCCCTTGCAGCCGGTGCTGGAATACCTCGACGGTGGCGAACCGCTGGCGCTGGCCACCGCGTTCGTGGAGACCTTCGACCACCGCAAGCGGTTCAGCCCGTATCTGACCTGGTTCGCGCACGGTGACACGCGCAAACGCGGGATGGCGCTGCTGCGGTTCAAGCAGGTCTATCGCGATCACGGGCTGCTGATCGACGACGGCGAACTGCCCGATCACCTCGCCGTGGTGCTGGAATTCGCGGCCGCGCATCCGAAAACCGGGCAGCAGTTGCTGATCGAGCATCGCGCGGGCGTGGAGGTCATGCGCCTCGCCCTGCGTGACGCCGGCTCACCGTGGACCGGCGTGCTCGAGTCGGTGTCGGCGACGCTGCCGCCGCTGCGCGGTGCCGAGCATGCCGCCGTCGCGCGGCTCGTCGCCGCCGGGCCGCCCGACGAGGGCGTGGGCCTGGCCCCCTTCGCTCCGCCCAGCTATATGCCAGAACCATTGGGAATGCCGACATTCGCAGGAGGCCGACGATGACGCAGCCGGTGAGCACCGCCGACATCCTGCTGTGGGTGGCGATTCCCTATGCGGCGCTGGCCGCGTTCGTGGTCGGGCTGATCTGGCGCTACCGCTACGACAAGTTCGGCTGGACCACCCGTTCCTCGCAGATCTACGAGAACCGGCTGCTGCGCCTGGGCAGTCCGCTGTTCCACTACGGCGTGATCGTCGTATTCTTCGGGCACGTCATCGGTTTGGCCATCCCCGAGGGCTGGACCGAGGCCGTCGGCATCAACGAGCACACCTATCATCTGGTGTCGTACGCGCTGGGCGCTCCCGCCGGAATCGCGACCGTCGTGGGTCTGATCATTCTCATCTACCGCCGCCGTACGGTCGGATCGGTCTTCTCGGCCACCACCCGCAACGACAAGATCATGTACGTCCTGCTGGGCCTCACCCTGATAGCGGGCCTGAGCGCCACCCTCTACGGCAATCTCACCGGCAATCCGCACAACTATCGGGCCGATATCGCCCCGTGGCTGCGCTCCATCTTCTCGTTCCGGCCGAAGCCCGAGTACATGACCACCGCGCCCATGCTGTTCCGCCTGCACGTGCTGGCGGCGTGCGCGCTGTTCGCGTTCTGGCCATTCAGTCGTCTGGTGCACGTGTTCTCCGCACCCGTCTGGTACCTCACCCGCCCCTACATCGTCTATCGCAGTCGGGCGGTGTCCGGGCCGGGCGCGCACAAACCGGCGCGCGGCTGGGAGCGCGTGTAGTTCCACGATCAACTGACCGAAATGCCCCGGCGCCGAGATCGATTCGGCTACCGTGACCGATATGTCCGAGATTGACCGGTTGACCGAGCTCACCCGGATTCCCCGCGCCGACCTCGACGCGCTCGGCGATCTCGACGACACACACCACGCCGCACTGCGGGCCGCGTTCGAACATGCCCGCGACACCCGCGACCGGGAACTCGACGAGGCCATCGACAACGGACTCACCATGGTTCCCCGGCTGGTCCGCCCGGCAGTGCGGCGCATGCTCTTCTCGTAAGGCGATCGATGACGAATCTGGCAGCACGCGCGGAGGTGATCAAACTCGCGCGCGAGTTGCACACCCCCGCCGAGGATCTGGCCTTCCTGCTCGACAGCGACCCGGCCGCCATCCGCCGGATCCGGCACGGCATGCACGCCGCCCTCGACGCCCGGCACCGGCCCATGTTCGATCGGCTCGCCAAGGTCAGTGCGCTGGTGCCGAATTCGCTCGCCGTCGCCATCGCGACCCGGTACTACGGCCCGGTGCTGTGCGGGATGATCGCGAGCTCGCTGAGCCCGGAGCGGGCCGTGGCGCTGATCGGTCATGTGCCCACGGATTTCCTCGCCGACGTGTCGGTGCATGTGGATCCCGCCGCGGCCACCCCGATCGTGCGGGCCTTCGACAGTGACATCCTGGTCCCGGTCATGCGGGAACTGCTGGCGCGCAAGGACTACGTGACCCTGGCGCGTTTCCTCGTCGCCGCCACCGACCGTCAACTGCTCGACGTGGTCCCGCATATCGAGACCGGCGAGGATCTGCTGCTGGTGGCATTCAATGCCGAATTGGATTCGGTGGCAGATCGTTTCGAAGTGGTGCTCGCGGACCTGTCCGACGATCGGATCCGCGACATCGTGCAGGCCATGCACGATCGCGACCGCTTCGCCGAGGGCCTGACCTTCATGCAGTTCCTCACCGACAAGACCCTGGGCCGGGTGGCCGACGCGACCGCCGCGCTGGGGCCCGAGATTCTCACCCACCTGGTCGAGTCCTGCCACCGCGAGAACGCCTGGGCCGAACTGATTCCGGTGGCCACCGCGATGTCGGCCGACAGCCTCGACCGGCTGCTCGCGCTCGACACCTGGGACGAGCAGAAGCTCACCGCGGTGACCCGCGCGGCCGAAGCCGCCGGGCACACGGGCGAGCTGGCGCGTCTGCTGGGCGAGCTGGAGCAGCGGGGCCGCTGACGCCGTCGAGTCGGCCGGTCGTTCGCGGGGAGGACTGTCAATACCGCTGAGGTCCCATCGGTGGGCACGCTCACGGCCGATGCGGTGCGGGGGTCGCGGGCTCTAGCGTGGCGGTATGTCCACTCAGGCGGGGTCGCCGGTCCCCGTTGCCGCCGCGGGGCGGCGGATCGGTGCGATCGACACGGTGCGCGGGTTCGCGCTGTTCGGGATTCTGGTCACCAATACGCTGGTCGGGACGATGCTGTTCGCGTTCCTCGGCAGCGGGGACTCGACCGCGGTGCGCTACGACGGCGGGTTCGACCGGTTCGTGTACGCGGTGCTCGAGGGATTGTTCCTCGGGAAGTTCTATCTGCTGTTCGCGTTTCTGTTCGGGTATTCGTTCACCCTGCAGATCGCGGCGTCGCAGCGGACGGGAGCCCGGCCGGTGCCGCGCCTACTGCGCCGCAGCGCCGCGCTGTTCCTGATCGGGCTGGCGCACGTGATGCTGCTGTGGGTGGGCGACATTCTCACCCTGTACGCGTTCCTGTGCGTGCTGCTGGTGCTGCTGCGCAAGGTAGGGCCGCGCCCGGCGTTCATCACGGGAGTGGTGCTCTACGTGCTGTTCTCGGCGCTGTCCTTCATTCCCGGCAATGCCGGGTTCGCGGGGTTGGGGCAGCTGTTCGACGTGGAGCGCATCCACACCGGGATGACGGGCGGTATCGGGGAGACGTTCGAGACGCAGCTGTGGCTGGGGCCGCTGTTCATGATCTTCATCTGGCTCGGGCAGGGCGTCACCAGCCTGGGCATGTTCCTGATCGGGATGGCGGCGGGCAAGCGGCGCGTGTTCGAGGACGCGGCGCTGCTGGAGCGCTGGACGCCGCGCGCACTGCGCCTGGGTTTCGGTGTGGGACTTCCGGTTTCGCTGGTGACCATCGTGTTGTGGACGGCGCGCGGGGAGTTGCCCTGGTACTGGGCGGGAGTGCAGCAACTGGCCAATCCGCTGCTGACCCTCGGCTATGTGGCGGGCATCGTGTGGCTGACGCGTTCGCGGTGGGCGGGCGCGGTGGGGCGGCTGGCTCCGGCGGGCCGGATGGCGGCCTCCAACTACATCGCGCAGTCGGTGGTCTTCATGCTGCTCTACACCGGGTACGGGCTGGCGCTGGCCGATCGGGTGCCGCCGGTGGTCGTGGTGCTGCTCGCGCTGGTGACCTTCGCGGCCCAACTGTGGTGCAGCGCATGGTGGCTGCGCCGGCACCCCTACGGTCCGGTGGAATGGCTGCTGCGCGCGGTCACCTACCTGTCGATTCCGGCATGGCGCTCGCGTGAGTCGTCGGCGTGAACGGTGGCCCCTCGAGCGCGGGGTGGCGCCGGCGCGCTACCACGCCGGCGGTCCGGTGACGGTTCAGGCTTCCTCGGCGTTGGCGGCCATGGCGGTCAGCAGGGCGCCGAGTTCGCGGGCTTCGGCGGGACTCAGGGTCACGCTCCAGCCCTTGCTGGTGATGGTGATGTCGTGGTCTCGTGGCACGTCGTTGTCGAAAGCGTCCGCGCCGTAGAGGAATATCGTCGCGTCACAGTGTTCCAGCGACAGGGCGACCGGGATCCGGCTGCCGTAGTGCGACCAGCGGCTGTCCGGCTCGTCCGGGGCGTGGTCCTCCACGCACCAGGGCGGGCAGGGACGTGGGGGCGCGCTGGGCGGTGTGTAGATGGTGCTCACCGGGGTGTTGCTCCTCGATCGTGGGTGCTGCGTCGAGGCGGTCCGGCCGCGTCCCCGCAATTGGATCGGACCACCCGGTATGGACGCTACCCCGTACGCGCACAAGCGAATCAATCCGACCCGCCGATCCACATTGGGTCGGATTGTCACGTTTGTCTCAGTTGCGCGGGGGTAACTCTAGCGGCCCGCATCACCCCCGCCCATCCCCGCACCCGCCCCTCAACTTTTTCGAATCGCGGCGATGATTCTGTGACGGTCGTACCGTCGATAGCGGTGTCCGTGTCTGCTCGCCAGGGAGAAACCTCATGACCTCGACCGCGCCCGTCACCTCGGGAATCCTCGCCGTACCCGACGGCCGTCTCTACTACGAAGTCCGCGGCGGTGGTCCGCTGGTCGCGCTGGTGGGTTCGCCGATGGATTCCGGTCCGTTCGCCGCCGTCGCCGATCTGCTGGCCTCGGACTACACGGTGCTCACCGCCGACCCGCGCGGGCAGGGACGCAGCGAAATCGATGAACCGGACAAGGATTCGACTCCCGAGCTGCGGGCCGACGACCTGGCACGGCTCATCACCCACGTCGACGCCGGGCGCGCGGTGGTCCTGGGCTCGAGCGGCGGCGCGGTGACCGCACTCGCCCTCGCCCAGGCGCGGCCCGAACTCGTGTCGGCGATCATCGCGCACGAACCGCCGCTGCGCGAACTGCTCGACGACCTCGCCGAGATCAGCGCCGCCGCCGACCAGATGATCGCCACCTACCGGTCAGGTGACACCCTCGGCGCGTTCAAGCAGTTCTTCGCCATCGCGAAACTGCCACTGCCCGAACCGGTCCTGCAGGAAATGTTCGGCGGCGAACGCGACGCGCACGCCCTGGAATCCGATCGCCGGTTCTTCCTGCACGAGTTCCGGCCCACCACCGACTTCGTGCCCGACATCGACCGACTACGCCGGATCTCCACCGAGATCGTCATCGGTATCGGCGACGAATCCGCGGGCCAGTTCTGCGACCGCACCTCCCGCGCGCTCGGCGCCCGCCTGGGCATCGAGCCGATCCTGTTCCCCGGCGGTCACGGCGGGTTCATGGAGCAGCCCGACGCCTTCGCCAAGAAACTGCGGGAAGTGCTGCAGGACAACTGAATCGGTGACGGCCCGGCCGGAGGTCCACCGGCCGGGCCGCGCTCGCCGCTCAGGGCCGACCGGCGTGCGGGGCGGGCGCGCGGACCGTGAGCACCTGCCCGGTCCGGACATCCGGCGACATCCCTTCCGCGCCACGCCATTCCGCGGCCACCACGAACAGCGTGTCGCCGTCGGGCCCGCCCAGCATGCACGCGAACGGACTGCGGTCGAGGACGACCTCCTCGGTGACCTTGCCGCCCTCGTGCACCCGCACACAGCGGTCCATGGCGGCCGCCCACACCGCACCCTCGGCGTCGACGCAGATGCCGTCGGGACAGCCGTCGATCTCGGCCCACACGCGCCGATTGCGCAGCCCGCCGTCGGCGGCGATATCGAAGGCGGTCAAGCGTTTCGCGTGCGATTCGGCGACGATCAGCACCGTCCCGTCCGGGGTCAGGGCCATGCCGTTCGGGAAATGCAGATCACCGGCCAGGACGCGGGCCGCACCGTCCGGGGTGACCACGGCGAGGATCCCGGGCCGGGGCTGCTGCCCGCCCATCATGTCGAAGCCGATGCAGTTGAGGTAGGCGTTGCCGTGCGCGTCGACCACGATCTCGTTCCACGGGTGGTCGGCCAGCCCGGTGAGATCGGCGTGCACGACCAGCTCACCCCCGGGTTCACGGCGTAACAGCCTGCGCCCGCCGGTGTTCGACACGATCAGCAGCCGGCCGTCGGGCAGCGGGTCGAAACAGAACGGGACACCGTCCATGCGCAGTTCGACCGTCGCGACCCCGTCCGCGGCGACCGACAGGACCTCACCCGCCAGCCAATCGGACAACCACAGCTTCCCGTCGTGCCAGCGCGGCGATTCCCCCAGTGCCAGGCCCTCGATCAGGACCGTCGGCCGCGGCGCAGGGCGCTCGGACATGCTCCACCTCCGAATGTCGATTCATCCGTCAGTGCAGACCGCCGCGCCGGCGCGAATTCATCGGTTCTCGATGGGCGGGAGCAGCCAGCGGGCGTAGGTGTTCTCGGGGCTGACGGTGATGACGTCGGCGACCCGGACCAGATCGTCGGGGACGCGGCCGCCGAAGTGGTCCAGGCTGGGGGTGATGACGGCCTCGGCCGCCAGGCGGGAGACCGCGGTGCGGACGCGCTGCAGGGGCCGGTCGGTTTCGGGGCCGAAAACCAGTGTCTTGCACAGGTCGTAGCCCAGCCGCTGCGCCAGCTGCTGGATCTGCGCCTGGTCCCACTGCTGCTGGGCTCCGGAGACGTCGTGCCGGAGGAATCCGATGGCGGCCGGTTGGGGTCGCATGGTGTGTAGCTCTCCTGACGGGGTGTTGCCGCAAACCATCTGTCGAACTCAGGCGGGTACCGAGCCTCACACATTCGGGTGCCGCTGGAGTGACAGTTTCGTGCCAGTAAGCCTCCGGCGACCGCGCATTCGCGCGCGAACCCCGCGCGATCTCGCTACGCTCGACGGGCGGGAGCAGCGGCGCCCGCCCCGGATCGAGGCTTGGCTTCACCATGGCGTTTGTGAGTGTGGGCGAACGGATCAGTGCCGAACGAAAGTTGGCGGGCCTGACCCAGACTCAGCTCGCCAATCGGGCGGGATACAGCGCCAGTATGGTGCGCGCCGTGGAGCAGGGGCGCGAGCCCGCCTCCCCGGGCTTCGTGGCCGCCGCCGCCCGCGCGCTCGGCGTGGAGCCCGAATATCTGATGGGCACACCGTATTACGCCACCCTCGAAGAAGACGGTCCTTTGGCCGGTTTGACCGAATTACGCGCGGTGCTGGCCGAAGGCCCCTACGTGCGGCCGCTGGAACCACCGGACCCGGCGGCGCTGCGTGCACGACTGGCCGATATCGAAACCGCGCTGCGCGGCGACCGCACCCGCTACGCACTCGCTCTGCTGCCCAGCCTGATTCGGCAACTGCACGGTGCACTGGAGGCCGCCCACGACGACCGGGAACGCGAACAGGCCTACGCCATGCTGTGCGCGGCCTATATCGTCACCGAGGGCGCGTGCGGCCGGCTCGGATACTCGTCGCTGACCGCGCTGGTGCTCGACCGTCTGGACTGGGCGGCGGCGCGCACCGAGGATCCGCGCTACTCGGTGCGCAGCCTCATGAAACGCGCCCGCCTGCTCATGACGCACGGGTCCACCGATGTGGCCATGGCACTGGTGGAACAGGGGCTGGCGGCGATTCGCGGTGACAGCGAACCGGATCAGGTGCTGCGCGGCTACGGGCATCTGCGCGCGGGCATCGTCGCCGCGAGCGCCCGCAATCTCGCCCTCGCGCAGGCGCATATCGCCGAGGCGCGCGGGCTGGCCGCGCCGCTGGCGGGCGAGAGCGATCTCTACGGGACGCTGTTCGGCCCGGGGAATGTCGAGATCCATTCCTGCGCCGTCGAACTGGAAGCGGGCGATCCAGGCAAGTCGGCCCGTGAGGGCGCGGCCCTGCACCTGCCGGCCGATATCGCACCGCCTCGCGCCGGGCACCACTGGCAGGACAATGCCCGCGCCTGGGTGCTGGCCGGGCATCCCGATCAGGCGCTGCGCGCGCTCACCCTGGCCCGCCGCACCGCGCCCCAGCAGACGCGGCTGCATCCGACGGTGCGCGAAACGCTCTACGCCATAGCGGCCGCCGAGCGCCGGCGCTCCGACAGTCTCGGGGCGTTCGCGCGCTGGCTCGGGATCTCGCTCTGAGGCCGGTTACGTCGGCCCCGCCTCGACGGGTGGGGGCGGCGCGTCCCGTGTATCCAGGGCGCGGGCAACCAGGTACGACACCAGGCGATAGGCGAAGTAGGCCGGTAGCCCGACCAGCAGCAGGACACGCAGGGCGACCACCGCGGCACTGACGGCGAGGAAGTCCACGCCCACCCCGTCCGGTGAACCGAACCTGTGCCGCGCGGACAGTCCCGCCAGGATCAGGCGCAGCACGAGGTACACGACGATCGCGACCACCGGAACGCGGATCAGCCGCCACACCGAATGTCGTTGCGCGGCACTCGGTTTTCTCATGCCGCCAGCTCCGGTCCTCCTCAATCCGCGAAACCGGCGAAGTAGGCGGCGAAACCGGTGCCCGACGCCCGTGGCGCGTCGTGTGCCCGGCCGTCGAGGCCCATGCGCTGCACCACGAGTCCCGTGCCCGCGTCGAGCCGCACGGCGCGCACCTGCCGCGCCCAGTGCGCCAGCACCGCGGAATGATCGGTCTCGGTCGCGCGGCCGTGCACCGCGATCGCCGCGGCCACGGCCGCCACATCGGTCGGATACGCCTCGCCGGGAAAGGTGTCCAGCAGCCCGGTCGGGGAGGCGAGCAGCCGCCGTTCGAACGCGGCCACGATGGCGTCCTGCCGCGCGGCGAGTTCGGCCGGGAATCCTGGATCGACCAGGCGCGCCATGCCTAGCGCCAGCGCCGGATACGACAGGTACGCATGCCCGTTCGCGCTGTCGAGGTCGGCCATGCCGTCGACCGTACCCGCCGCCGCGACGGCGGCCGGTGGGCAACGGTCGTGCGGCCGGGCTGCCGAGGTCGTCGTCAGGTGGCCAGGCCGCCCAGGACCGAGCGCAGCACATCGAGGGCGTGCTCGCCGGTGAGCGGCAGATCGCGCAGCAGAACCCGGTAGTAGAGCGGCCCGTACAGCAGTTCGACCATATCGGCGGTCGGGATGTCGGCGCGGATCTGGCCCTGGGCGACCGCGATGTCGAGGCGGCGCGCGCACGCCTCGGCGCGCGGGCCGAGGAAGGTGGCGGCCACGGCCTCGGCTACGCGCAGGTCGGACTGGGCATCGGCGATGACACCGCGGAAGATGCCGGCCATCGGGCTGTTGAACAGCGTGGCCACGGCGGTGATCTGGGTGGTGAGGTCGGCGGTGATGTCACCGGTGTCCGGGAAATCGGTTGCCGCGCCGATGCGGTCGTTCAGGACATCCAGGGCGAGAGCGGCTTTCGAGGGCCACCACCGGTAGATGGTCTGCTTGCCGACGCGGGCGCGCGCGGCGACACCCTCCATGGTGAGTTTCGCGTACCCGTGTGCCATCGCGAGTTCGAACGCCGCGTCCAGAATCTCCTTGCGGGAGCGGGCAGTACGCGGTTTCGGCGTGGAAGACGGCGGCATGAGCCATTCTAAGAACGAGACGTTGCGTTTTGACAAGTCTGCGTGAGCGGCGCATACTTCGACAAACGAGACGCGCGTCTCGTTTTATTGGCTGGGGTGGGCAGGCGATGGCATCCACCGCATCGCACACCCCCTCCTCGAAAGTTGAAGTCCCCATGCGTGAGATCAGCACCTCCATAGAGATCGACGCGTCGCCCGACTACGTCTGGCAGGTCCTCACCGACCTGGATCAATACCCACGCTGGAATCCCTTCATCGTGGAAGCCGTCGGCGATTTGCGGCCCGGCTGCCGGCTGCGCCTGCGCATGGTCCCCGCGCACGCCAAAGAGATGACCTTCGACCCCGAAGTACTCACCGCCGACCCCTGCCGGGAACTGAGCTGGCTCAACCGGCTGCTGCTGCCCGGAATCTTCGACAGCGAACACCGTTTCGCCCTCACCCCGCTGCCCGGCCGCCGCACCCGGCTCGAGCACAGCGCCCGCTTCACCGGCCTGCTGGTGCCCTGCACCCGCGAGGCGATCGACAATTCCGGCACGGCGTTCGCGCGGCTCAATGTGGCCTTGAAGCAGCGCGCCGAACGCATGGTCCGGCTCCAGATGAACCGCTGACGGCTCAGCACCCCCTCGCCCGCCAGGTATCGCGCACCAGCTCGTCGATACCGGAATGCGTTGCCGTCCAGCCGAGTTCGGCCCGCGCCTGTGCCGGGTCGGCGATGAGCACGGCCGCTTCCGGCGCTGCGGGCCGGTGCCGCACCGGCACCGGCCGCCCGGTGACGCGCTCGACGGCCGCGACGATATCGAGAATGCTGGTGCCGCGCCCGCTGCCGATGTTGTAGCGGCGGCTCGTCCCCGGTGCGGCCGGATGGTCCAGGGCCGCGACGCATGCGGCGGCGGCATCGGCGACGTGCACGTAATCGCGGCACACGCTGCCGTCCCCGTTGATCTCGAGCACGCCGTCGCCCAGCGCCGCGGCGAGTGTTCGCGGTATCAGCCGGGTCGGGTTGGGGTCGTGTCCGCCGGTGAGGTTCATCAACCGCAGCACGGTCGCCGCCACGGCCCCCGTGCGCGCCTGCGCGTCGATGGCCCATTCCGCCGCCAGCTTGCTGCTCGCATACGGGTGCGCGGGTGCGGCCGCGGCGTCCTCACCCAACGCCACACCGTCGGCGGTCGCGTAAATGGCAGCGGTGGAGGCGAAGACGAGTGTCTGGACCCCCGCGCCCGCCATGGCCTCGAGCAGGCTGACCGTACCCGCCGTGTTCACCCGGTAGTACCGCAGCGGCTCCTCGATCGATTCGCGCGCATTGCCGAGCCCGGCCAGATGACACACCGCCTCGACCCCGCGCACCGCGCGGCGCAGCGAATCCGGATCGAGCAGATCCGCAACGCGCACCTCCGCAACCCCGCCGATCTCCGCGTTCGGCTTGTGCACCATGGCAATCGGCGCATGCCCGGCCGCGGCGAGCGCCGAAACCACCGCCCGGCCCAGATACCCGGCCGCGCCGGTGACGAGTACACGCACGCGCCTGAGCCTACGGGAGCCGGCCCCGGCCTCACGCGAGCGCGGTCGCCCGCCCGATCAGAGGCCGGCGGGCGGAAGGGTCAGACAGAAGGGGTGGCCTGCGGGGTCGAGGAGGACGCGCCAGTTGTCCGGGGCGGGTTGGTGGCTGGGTTTGGTTGCGCCACAGGCGATCGCGGCGTGTTCGGCGGTGTCGAGGTCGGTGACGAACAGGTCCAGGTGCATTTGTTTGGGGATCTGGTTGGCGGGCCAGTCCGGGCGGATGTGTTCTTCGACCCGTTCGATGCTGAGCATGAGGTGCTCGTTCTGCAGGACTACCGCGTCGGTGGATTCGTAGATCGGTTTGAGGTCCAGCAGGGCTCGGTAGAACTGGGCGAGTGCACCGGGGTTGTCGGTGTCGAGAGAGATCGCACCGAAGGTGGCTATCGCTGTCATGGGTCTTCTCCTTCGTCCGGTTCAGTCCTACCGTCGGATGTCCTGTGCCGCAATGGGTTCTGAAAAGTGCGGGAGGCCCGCCGCTGGTGCGGCGGGCCTCCCGGGTGGGGGTCGGGTCAGCGGGCGAAGGTGGCCGCGTTCTCGGCGAGGTCGAGCAGGGGTTGGGGGAAGATGCCGAGGACGAGGGTGGCCGCCGCGGTGAGGGCGATGACCGAGGTGGTGAGGGTGGGTGAGACCAGGGTGGGTGGGGTGTCGGGGGCGTCGGTGAAGAACATGAGGACGATGACGCGGATGTAGAAGAAGGCGGCGATGGCGCTGGTGATGACGCCGACGATCACCAGGGGGGTGGCGCCGCCGGAGGAGGCGGCCTCGAAGACCGCGAACTTGGCGATGAAACCGGAGGTGAGGGGGATGCCGGCGAAGGAGAGCAGGAACAGGGAGAAGATGGTGGCCAGCCAGGGGGAGCGGCGGCCCATGCCGGCCCAGGCGGACAGGGCGGTGGCCTCGTCGCCGTTCTCGTCGCGGACCAGGCTGACGACGGCGAATGCGCCGAGGGTGCCGAAGCCGTAGACGGCGAGGTAGAACAGGACCGAGGAGACGCCCGCGGTGTTGGCCGCGACCAGCGCCGTGAGAATGAAACCGGCGTGGGCGACAGCGGAATACGCGAGCATGCGTTTCATATCGGTCTGGGTGATGGCCATGACCGCGCCGACGACCATGGTGGCGATGGCGATGGCCGCGAGCACCGGCCGCCAGTCGTCGCGCAGGCCGGGGACGGCGATGTACAGCACGCGCAACAGCGCACCGACTGCCGCGATCTTGGTGGCGGCGGCCATGAACGCGGTGATCGAGGTGGGTGCGCCCTGGTAGACGTCGGGCACCCAGGACTGGAACGGCACCGCGCCGATCTTGAAGAGCAGGCCGACGGCCAGCATGGCCACGCCCAGGATGGCGAGAGTGTGCGAATCGCTGGTGTCGCGGGTGACGGCGTCGGCGATACCGGACAGGCGGATGGTGCCGGCGTAGCCGTAGAGCAGTGCCATCCCGTAGAGGAAGAACGCGGACGAGAACGCGCCCAGCAGGAAGTATTTCAGCGCCGCCTCCTGCGAGAGCAGCCGCCGCCGCCGGGCCAGCCCGCACAGCAGATACAGCGGCAGCGAGAGCACCTCGAGGGCGATGAACATGGTGAGCAGGTCGTTGGAGGCCGGGAAGAGCATGAGCCCGGCGACCGCGAACAGGGTGAGCGGGAAGACCTCGGTGGTGGCGACTCCGGCTCGGGCGGCGGCGATTTCGTCGGAGCTGCCGGGCATGGAGGCGGCCTGCGGGGTGAACCCGTCGACCCCGCGCGAGGCGGTCAGACTCCAGGTGCCGGGGCCTTCCTTGGCGATGGGCAGCCGGTCGGCGCGGCGTTCGGCGATGAACAGCAGCCCGAGGATGGACACGACCAGGATGGTGCCCTGCAGGAACAGGGTGACCCCGTCGACGGCGACCGCGCCGACCACGACGGTCTGGTTGCTGCCGCGCAAGCCGATGACCGCGCCGAGGGCGACGCCCATGCCGCCCAGTCCGAGGATCAGGTGCAGCAGGTAGCGGGAACGCCGGGGCGCGAACGCTTCCACCAGCACCATGACCACCGCGACACCGAAGACGATGAGCATCGGCGACAGGGCGCGGTATTCGATCGAGGGCGCGGGCACCGCCGCGGCCAGCCACGAATCGGCTGCCGCGGCGAGGTTCAGGGGTGTGCCGCTCACTTGTGCGTACCTCCTGTGGGCGAGGCTTCCGGCTTGACGGCCGGCGCCGGATCATGCTGTCCGATGGTGGTGAGGGTGCGGGCCACGGCCGGATCCACCGCGTCGAGCACGGGTTTCGGGTAGGCCCCGAGGAACAGCAGCGCACCGATGAGCGGCACCACCACGAGCATTTCGCGCGGCAGCAGATCGTAGATGCGTTCGTTGCCCGGCTTCACCGGACCGGTCATCATGCGCTGGTACATCCACAGCACGTACAGCGCCGCCAGCACCAGCGCCACGGAGGCGAGGATCGCGGCCACCGGGTAGCGCGTGAATGTGCCGACCAGCACCAGGAATTCGCTGATGAACGGTGCGAGTCCCGGCAGTGACAGGGTGGCGAGCCCGGCGATGAAGAAGGTGCCCGCCAGGATCGGCGCGACCTTCTGCACCCCGCCGTATTCGGCGATCACGCGGGTTCCCCGGCGCGAGACCAGGAATCCGGCGATCAGGAACAGTGCGGCGGTGGAGATGCCGTGGTTGACCATGTACAGCGTGGCCCCGGTGCCGCCCTGGGTGGTGAGGGCGAAGATGCCGAGGATGATGAATCCGAAGTGCGAGATCGAGGTGTAGGCGATCAGGCGCATGACATCGGTCTGCCCGATGGCCAGCAGGGCCCCGTAGATGATCCCGATGACCGCAAGCACGCAGATGACCGGCGCGTAATCGGCGGTGGCGGTGGGGAACAGCAGCAGGCAGTAGCGCAGCATGCCGAAGGTGCCGACCTTGTCGACGATTGCCATCATGAGCACCGCGCTGGCCGGTGTCGCGGCGACGGCGGCGTCGGGGAGCCAGGTGTGCAGCGGCCACAGCGGCGCTTTCACGGCGAAGGCGAACATGAAGCCGAGGAACAGCGCGTTGAGCACCACCGGCCCGGCCCCGAGCTGCCCGGAGTTGGCGGCTTCCATGACGACCCGGAAGTCGAAGGTGCCGTTGCCGTTCGCGCCGAGCTGCTCGCGGGCGGTGAGCACGTAGAGCCCGATGACGGCGGCGAGCATGATGAGTCCGCCGAACAGGTTGTAGAGCAGGAATTTCACCGCCGCGCGCGAACGCTGTTGCCGCAGTGCCGGATCGGTGCCGCGCGGCCCGAATCCGCCGATGAGGAAGTACATCGGGATGAGCATGACTTCGAAGAACACGTAGAACAGCAGGATGTCGAGCGCCACGAACGAGATGAGCACCATGGCTTCGACGACCAGGGTGAGCGCCACGTAGTAGTGCACGACCCGCGGCCCGGAGCCGACTTCGCGGTCGTCGCGCCAGCCGGCGAGCAGCAGCAGCGGCACCAGTCCGGCGGTGAGCAGCACCAGGACGAGTGCGATGCCGTCGATGCCGAGGGTGTAGCCCGCACCGAATGCCGGGATCCACTGGTGGGATTCGACGAACTGGAAGTGTTCGCCGCCGGGCACGAACCGGGAGGCGAGATAGATGCCGACGCCGAGTGTCCCGAGGGATACGATCAGCGCCCAGGCGCGCGCGGCGGTCTGCCAGCGGGCCGGGAACAGCAGTGTCAGCAGCGCTCCGGCGAGCGGCACCGCCCACAGTGTTGTCAGCCAGGGATATTCGCTCAAAGCAACCTCACCGCCAGCAGGGCGGCGGCCACCAGGGCCGCGCCGGTGAACATGGACAGGGCGTAGGAGCGCACGAATCCGGTTTGCACGCGCCGGATCCGGGCCGACAGGCCGCCGATGACGGCGGCGGTCGTATTGACCAGGCCGTCGATGCCGCGGTTGTCGACGAAGACCAGCGACCGGGTCAGGTGCTGGCCGGGACGCATGAACGCGGCCTCGTTGAACGCGTCGCCGTAGAGGTCGCGGCGGGCGGCTTCGATGACCGGGGTTGCGGCGGGCGCGGTTTCGGGGATGGTCTGCTTGGCGTACTGGTCGTAGGCCACCCAGACGCCGGCCGCGACGACGGCGAGGGCGAAGAAGGTGATGGCCCACACCGGGATGACCGGTTCGGCGTGGTGGTAGCCGACGACGGGTTCGAGCCAGTTCTGCAGTGCGTGCCCGTATGCCAGCAGTGCACCCGAGGCGAGAGAGCCGAAGGCCAGCAGGATCATCGGGCCGGTCATGGAGGCGGGGGCCTCGTGCGGATGCGTGCCTTCCTTCCACCGCTTCTCGCCGAAGAAGGTGAGGATCATGACGCGGGTCATGTAGAAGGCGGTGATGCCCGCACCGACGAGAGCGGCGAGGCCGGTGATGATTCCGGCGAATCCGCCGTGCGCGAAGGCGGCTTCGATGATCCGGTCCTTGGAGAAGAATCCGGCGAAGGGCGGCACGCCGAGGATGGCGAGGTAGCCGAATCCGAAGGTGACGTAGGTGATCGGCAGCAGTTTGCGCAGTCCGCCGTAGCGTCGCATATCGGTTTCGTCGTCCATGGCGTGCATGACCGAGCCCGCGCCGAGGAACAGCCCGGCCTTGAAGAATCCGTGGGTCAGCAGGTGCATGATGGCGGCGGCGTAGCCGATGGGTCCGAGGCCCGCCGCGAGGATCATGTACCCGATCTGACTCATGGTCGAGGCGGCGAGCGCCTTCTTGATGTCGTCCTTGGCGCAGCCGATGACCGCACCGAACAGCAGCGTGATGGCGCCGACCGCCATGACGGCCGCCTGGGCACCGGGTGCGAGATCGAAGATCGGATTGGACCGCGCGATCAGGTACACGCCCGCGGTGACCATGGTGGCCGCGTGGATGAGCGCCGACACCGGCGTCGGGCCCTCCATCGCGTCCCCGAGCCAGGACTGCAGCGGCACCTGCGCGGACTTACCGCACGCACCGAGCAGCAGCAGCAACCCGATCGCGGTCAGTGTCCCTTCGCCCGCGGCGTCGGCAGCCCCGAACACGGTGGCGAAGTCGATGCTCCCGAACGTCGCGAACATGATCATCAACGCGATGGCCAGCCCCATGTCGCCGACCCGGTTGACGATGAACGCCTTCTTGGCCGCGGCGGCGGCCGAGGGCTTCTGGTACCAGAACCCGATCAGCAGATACGACGCCAGGCCGACGCCCTCCCACCCCAGGTACAGCACCAGGTAGTTCCCGGCGAGCACGAGCACGAGCATGGCGGCCAGGAACAGGTTGAGGTAGGCGAAGAACCGCCGCCGTTCCGGATCATGGCTCATGTATCCGATGGAGTAGATGTGGATGAGCGATCCGACACCGGTGATCAACAGCGCGAAGCACATCGACAGTTGGTCGAGTTGCAGCGCGAAGTCCACCTGCAGTCCGGTGACGGGCACCCAGCTGAACAGACTGTGGGTGACCGACCGGTCGGCGTCGGCGCGGTCGAGCATCTCGACGAACGCCCACGCCGCGACGCCGAAGGAGCCCAGCGCCATCACGGTCCCGAGGACGTGTCCCCACGCATTGCTGAATCGTCCTGCCAGCAGCAGGATCACGGCCCCGGCGAGCGGCAGGGCGGGCAGCAGCCACAGCATCATCTGTGCGGTATCCATGTCAGTACCGCAGGAGATTCGCGTCGTCGACCGAGGTCGAGCGGCGGGCGCGGAAGATGGTCATGATGATCGCGAGGCCGACGACGACCTCGGCGGCCGCGACGACCATGGTGAAGAAGGCGAACACCTGGCCGTCGAGGTTCGCGTGCAGGCGGGCGAAGGTGACGAAGGCCAGGTTGACCGCGTTGAGCATGAGCTCGATGCACATGAATACGACGATCGCGTTGCGGCGCACCAGCACACCGGCGGCGCCGATGGTGAACAGCAGCGCCGAGAGATACAGATAGTTGTCCGGGTTCACCGCAAGCCTTCCTCGTGGGAGTCGTTGCCGTTCTTGCCATTCGCGTCGTGCCCGTTGCCGTTGCCGTTGTCGCTCACCGACAGCACCGCGGCCTGTTCGTGGGCGCGGTTGCGGCGGTGCCGCAGGATGGTGGACACCGACAGTTCCTCGAAGGAGCCGTCGGGCAGCCGGGCGGGGGTGTCGACGGCGTTGTGGCGCGCGTACACGCCGGGGGTGGGCAGCGGGGTGACCCGCGTGCCGTCCCGGAATCGCTGTTTGGACAGTTCCCGCTGATCTGTCGGCGGACCGAACCGTTCCCGGTGCGCGAGCACCATCGCGCCGATGGTCGCGGTGATCAGCAGCGCGCCGGTGAGTTCGAACGCCCACACGTAGCGCACGAAGATCAGTTCGGCGAGGGCGGCGACGGTGTTGTCGCCACCGAGGCCGGGTCCGGTGGTGGCGACGGACTGTTCGGTCATGCCGCGTGCGATGGCGGCGATGAGCAGCATGCCGAACCCGACACCGACCACGAGCACGGCCAGGCGCTGCCCGCGGATGGTCTCCTGGAGCGATTCGGCGGAGTCGACGCCGACGAGCATGAGCACGAACAGGAACAGCATCATGACCGCGCCGGTGTAGACGACGATCTGCACGATGCCCAGGAACAGGGCGCTCTGCGCGATGTAGAACGCCGACAGTGTGATCATGGTGGCGGCCAGGCACAGCGCCGAGTGCACGGCCTTGCGCGCGCAGACCATGCCGAGCGCGCCGAGCACCGCGACCACCGACAGGATCCAGAACTGCACGGATTCTCCGGTGGAGGTGTGGGTGATGACCTGCCCGGCCTGTGCGAGATTCAGGGTGTTCACTGCTTCCCGCCTTCCGCTGCCGCGAGTTCGCTCGGCGCGCCGGGGACTTCACCGCGGTAGTAGGAGCCTTCGTCCGCGCCGGGATACATGGCGTGCGGCGGGGCGAGCATGCCCGCCTGCAGATCGGCGAGCAGGTCCTTCTTCTCGTAGATGAGGTCGGCGCGATTGTCGTCGGCCAGTTCGTAGTCGTTGGTCATGGTCAGTGCCCGGGTGGGGCAGGCTTCGATGCACAGGCCGCAGCCGATGCAGCGCAGGTAGTTGATCTGGTACACCTGCCCGTACCGTTCACCGGGTGAGTAGCGGGCTTCCTCGGTGTTGTCCGCGCCTTCGACGTAGATGGCGTCGGCCGGGCAGGCCCACGCGCACAGCTCGCAGCCGATGCACTTCTCCAGCCCGTCGGGATGCCGATTCAGTTGGTGCCGGCCGTGATAGCGCGCGGCGGTCGGGGTCTTGACCTCCGGGTACATCTCGGTGTT
This sequence comes from Nocardia acididurans, assembly GCF_016741815.1. Classification (GTDB taxonomy): domain Bacteria; phylum Actinomycetota; class Actinomycetes; order Mycobacteriales; family Mycobacteriaceae; genus Nocardia; species Nocardia acididurans. The sequence continues at coordinate 158,935 of NZ_JAERRJ010000008.1, read as the reverse complement.
GGGCTTCTTGAACATGGTGGCCGCGGTGACGAAGAACCCGCCGAGCGGTTCGAGCAGTCCGGGTTTCGGTCCCGCCGCGGCCGGTTCGACGGGCATGGGCGGCACCGGGAAATCGGAGTACATGGTGGTGGCGGTGGGGTCCGGGGCGGCTTTGGTGCGGTCGTCGCCGGCGTGCCCGGCGCGAATCACCATGCCCAGCAGCACGAGTGCCACCACGACCCCGCCGATGATCATGCCCGGCGTCTGCACGTGGTAGCCCTCGTTCTCGAGCGCGCGCAGGGTGGCCACGAACATGACCCAGGCCAGCGACACCGGGATGAGCAGCTTCCAGCCCAGGTTCATGAACTGGTCGTAGCGCAGTCGCGGCAGGGTGCCGCGCAGCCAGATGAACACGAACAGGAACGTCCACACCTTGAGGGTGAACCACAGCATGGGCCACCAGCCGGAGTTGGCTCCGGCCCACAGGCTGATCGGGAACGGTGCGTGCCAGCCGCCGAAGAACAGGGTGGTGGCGAGCGCGGAAACCGTTGCCATGTTGATGTATTCGGCCATCATGAACATGGCGAACTTGAGCGAGGAGTATTCGGTGTGGAAGCCGCCGACCAGTTCGCCTTCGGCCTCGGGCAGGTCGAAGGGGGCGCGGTTGGTCTCACCGACCATGGAGACGGCGTAGATCATGAACGAGGGCAGCAGCAGGAACACGTACCAGGTGCCGTACTGGGCTTCCACGATGCCGGAGGTGGCCATGGTGCCCGAGAGCAGGAACACCGCCGCGAAGCACAGCGCCATGGCGATCTCGTAGGAGATGACCTGCGCGGTGGAGCGCAGGCCGCCCAGCAGCGGATAGGTGGATCCGGAGGCCCAGCCCGCCAGCACGATGCCGTACACGCCGACACTGGCCATGGCCAGCACGTAGAGCACGCCGACGGGCATATCGGTGAGCTGCAGCGGGGTGCGCACCCCGAACATGGACACCTCGGGCCCGAACGGGATGACCGCGAAGGCCATGACGGCGGGGATCAGCGAAATGATCGGGGCCAGAATGAAGATCGGCTTATCCACGATGGCCGGGATGATGTCCTCTTTGAGAAGCATCTTCACACCGTCGGCGATGGACTGCAGCGAGCCGCGCGGGCCGACCCGGTTGGGGCCGACGCGCATCTGCATGAACGCCACGATCTTTCGTTCCGCGTACACCGCCAGCATGGGGGTGAGCAGCAGGAATACGAAGATCCCGACGGATTTGACCAGGATCAGCCACCACGGGTCGCGTCCGAAGACGCCGAGGCCGCCGTAGTCCCCTGGCGCAGCCGCCAAAAGATACAGGGACAGGTCACTCACGGTGGTCCTCCCGTCGAATGCGGACGATATGGCCGGGTGTGGTGCCCAGTTGCACCAGCACATCCGAGCCCGGGGAATTCATGGGCAGCCACACCACGCGGTCGGGCATCTCGGTGATGACCAGCGGCAGGGTGATGTGGCCGTGATCGTTGCCGACCGTCACGGGATCGCCTGTGGTGGCGCCGATTTCGGCGGCGGTGTCCGGGGACAGCCGGACCACGGGGGTGCGGGCGGTGCCGGCGAGGTTGGGTTCGCCGTCCTGGCCGCGGCCGCGGTCGATGAGCATGCGCCACGCCGAGAGCACCGCGGTACCCGAGGCCGGGCGCGCGAGGGGCCGCGGGGCGAGCGCGGGGGTGGCCGGCGCGGGTCCGTCCCATACGCCGAGGTCGGCGAGTTCGGCGCGGGCGCTGGCGGCGTCGGGCAGGCCGAGCCGGATGCCCATCTCGTGGGCGATGGCGTCGAGGACCCGGTATTCGGCCAGGGGCGCGGCTTCGCGGCGCACGGTGGAATCGCGCAGTGCGGCGTCGAATTGGCGGTGGCGGCCTTCCCAGGTGAGGAAGGTGCCGGTCTTCTCCATGGCCGAGGCGACGGGGAACACGACATCGGCGCGGTCGCTGATATCGCTGCGCCGCAACTCCATCGAGACCACGAAGCTGGCGGCGTCGATGGCGGTGAGCGCGGCGTGCGGGTCGGGCAGGTCACCGACTTCCACCCCGCCGACGAGGATCGCACCCAGATGCGGTGCGGCGTCGAGGATGGCGGCGGTGTCGCGGCCGGGCTCGGCGGGCAGTTCGTCGACACCCCAGGCATCGCGGACCTGATGGCGCGCAACGGAATCGGCGACGTGGCGGCCACCGGGCAGCAGCACCGGCAGGGCTCCGGCCTCGAGGGCTCCGCGTTCCCCGGCACGGCGCGGCACCCACGCCAGCATCGCTCCGGTGTCGTTGGCGAGGCGGGCGGCGGCGGACAGGCCGCCGGGGATGCCGCCGAGCCGTTCCCCGGCCAGGATGATCGCGCCGGGCTGGCGCAGCCGGGTGTTGATATCGGCGAGCCAGCGCGAATCCAGTGCGGCGGTGGTGGTTTCCCCGGTGCGCAGCGCCTCGAGCACGTGCGGTTCCGCGCCGGGCGCGGTGGGCACGAGGGTGCCGGACATGCGCTGCAGGCCCCGCGTCTCGTACGGTGCGAGCGACAGGATCCCGGCCCCGGTCTTGCGGGCGGCCTTGCGCAGCCGCAGGTAGATGATCGGGGATTCCTCTTCGGCTTCGAATCCGGCGAGCAGCACGAGGGGTGCGCGTTCGAGGGCCGCGTAGTCGACGGTGAGGCCCTGCCCGGCCACGCGCGCGGCGAGGAAGTCGGCTTCCTCGGCGGAGTGGTCGCGGGCGCGGAAGTCGATGTCGTTGGTGTTCAACGCGACTCGCGCGAATTTCGAGTAGGCGTAGGCGTCCTCGAGGGTGACGCGGCCGCCGACGAGCACCCCGGCGTTGCCGCGCGCCGCGGCCAGCCCGCGTGCGGCGGCGGCGATGGCTTCGGACCAGGAGGCGGGCTCGAGCTGCCCGTTCCAGCTGCGCACCAGCGGGGTGGTGAGCCGGTCGCGTTCGGTGGCGTAGGCGAAGGCGAATCGGCCCTTGTCGCAGTTCCATTCCTCGTTGACCTGCGGGTCGTCACCGGCCAGGCGGCGCATGACCTTGCCGCGCCGGTGGTCGGTGCGCTGCGCGCAGCCCGAGGCGCAGTGCTCGCACACCGCCGGGCTGGACACGAGATCGAAGGGCCGGGCCCGGAATCGGTAGGTGGAGCCGGTCAACGCGCCGACCGGGCAGATCTGCACGGTGTTGCCGGAGAAGTAGGAGTCCATCGGCTCCCCGGCGGCGATGCCGACCTGTTGCAGCGCACCGCGATCCATGAGTTCGATGAACGGGTCACCGGCGACCTGCTGGGAGAACCGGGTGCAGCGCGCGCACAGGACGCACCGTTCCCGGTCGAGCAGGATGGCCGAGGACAGCGGAATCGGCTTGGGGTAGGTGCGTTTCACCCCGTCGAAGCGGGATTCGGCGCGCCCGTTGGACATGGCCTGGTTCTGCAGCGGGCATTCGCCGCCCTTGTCGCACACCGGGCAATCCAGCGGATGGTTGATGAGCAGCAGCTCCATCACCCCCTCCTGGGCCTTCTCGGCGGCGGGGGAGGTGAGCTGGGTGTGCACGACCATGCCGTCGGCGACGGTCATGGTGCAGGAGGCGACGGGTTTGCGTTGTCCTTCCACGTCGACCAGGCATTGGCGGCACGCGCCCACCGGGTCGAGCAGCGGGTGGTCGCAGAAGCGCGGGATCTGGATGCCGAGGAGTTCGGCGGCGCGGATGAGCAGGGTGCCCGGCGGCACGGACACGGTCGCGCCGTCGATGGTGACGCTCACCATGTTCTCGGCCGGGCTCAGGCCGCCGCTGGTGCTCGAGCTGACTGTCGAGGTCATCGTGCTGCTCCTTGCGCCCAGACGGTGGACCGGGCCGGATCGAACGGGCAGGCCCCGAGGCGGATGTGGTCGGCGTACTCGTCGCGGAAGTACTTCAGGGAGGAGAAGATCGGGCTGGCGGCGCCGTCCCCGAGGGCGCAGAACGATTTGCCGTTGATGTTGTCGGCGATGTCGAGCAGCTTGTCGAGATCGGTGTCGTCGCCGCCGCCTTTCTCGATGCGTTCGAGCAGCTGGACGAGCCAGTAGGTGCCTTCGCGGCAGGGGGTGCATTTGCCGCAGGATTCGTGGGCGTAGAACTCGGTCCAGCGCAGCACCGCGCGCACGACGCAGGTGGTGTCGTCGAAGATCTGCAGGGCTTTGGTGCCGAGCATGGATCCGGCGGCGGCCACGCCCTCGTAGTCGAGGGGGACGTCGAGGTGTTCGTCGGTGAAGATCGGCGTGGAGGAGCCGCCCGGGGTCCAGAACTTCAGGGTGTGTCCCTTGCGGATGCCGCCGGCGTGATTCAGCAACTCCCGCAACGTGATTCCGAGGGGCGCTTCGTACTGCCCCGGTTGCGTCACGTGACCCGACAGCGAATACAGGGTGAAGCCGGGGGATTTCTCGGTGCCGAAACCGCGGAACCAGTCGACGCCGTTCGCGATGATCGCCGGAACCGACGCGATGGATTCCACATTGTTCACCACGGTCGGGCAGGCGTAGAGACCGGCGACGGCGGGGAACGGCGGGCGCAGGCGCGGCTGACCGCGGCGGCCCTCGAGGGAGTCGAGCAGCGCGGTTTCCTCACCGCAGATGTAGGCTCCGGCTCCAGCGTGCACGACCACCTCGAGGTCGTAGCCCGACCCCTGGATGTTGCGGCCGAGATAGCCTGCGGCATAAGCCTGTTCGACCGCGGCCTGCAGCCGGCGCAGCACCGGCACCACCTCGCCGCGCAGGTAGATGAAGGCGTGCGAGGCGCGGATGGCGTAGCTGGCGATGATGACGCCCTCGAGGAGGGTGTGCGGGCTGGCCAGCATGAGCGGAATGTCTTTGCACGTGCCGGGTTCGGACTCGTCGGCGTTGACCACCAGGTAGTGCGGTTTGGTGATGCCGTCGGGTCCGGGGCCCTGCGGGATGAATCCCCATTTCATGCCGGTGGGGAAGCCCGCGCCGCCGCGTCCGCGCAGTCCGGAGTCCTTGACGGTGGCGATGACTTCGTCCGCGGGCATGCGCAGCGCCTTGGGCAGGGCCTGATACCCGCCCTGCCCCTTGTACGCGGCGAGGGTCCACGAGTCCGGGTCGGCCCAGTATTTGGACAGGACCGGCGTCAGACCCGAGGGGGAGGGAAGAGTCTGTGTCACCTGTCGCCTCCAGTCGAATCCTGTTCGGCCGCACGCAGTCCGGCGAGGGTGGCCGGTCCGGGCTGCCCGTCGGTGGCGCCGGGGCGCTGGTCGGGGAAGCCCGCGAGAATGCGTGCGGTCTCGCGGAACGTGCACAGCGGGATCGCGCTGCGGCTGCCGGTCACTTCTTCGCCGCGGCGCAGTGCATCCACCAGCGTCTTGGCCGATTCCGGGGTCTGGTTGTCCAGGAATTCCCAGTTGACCATGACCACGGGCGCGAAATCGCAGGCCGCGTTGCATTCGATGTGTTCGAGAGTGATCGCGCCGTCGGCGGTGGTCGCCCCGTGCTTGATGCCCAGATGGTCCTTCAACTCGGCGAGGATCTGATCCCCGCCCATGACCGCGCACAGCGTGTTCGTACACACGCCCACGTGGTAGTCGCCGGTCGGTGTGCGCCGGTACATGGAGTAGAAGGTGGCGACCGCGGTCACCTCGGCATCGGTCAAACCCAGTTGCTCGGCACAGAATTCGATGCCGGTACCCGACACGTACCCCTCCACCGATTGCACCAGGTGCAAAAGGGGAAGCAGCGCCGAACGCGGGTGCGGATACCGCCCGATGATGACCTTGGCTTCTACCTGTAGCCGGTCATGTACTTCCTGCGGGTACGGAATTGGCCGCACGCTCAAGTTGAGAAGGATTTCGGTCATTGGTCGTTTGGCGCGAGTACCGCCCGTATGGGCGAGGCTGCGGTTGCGCCATCCTCCTTGCAGGGTGCTTGTGGCAGCTTGGTTTGTCGGTGGTTGCAGCTAGGTTGTCGACCATGGAAGAGGTTGTCCGGTATAGCTTTCGGTTGCGGCCGGGCCGTACCGCGCAGTCTGCGCTGATGGCCGAGTGGCACCGCTGCCGATTCCTCTGGAACGAGGCCGTCTACCTTCAACAGTCGGGTGAACGGCCGACGTACTCCAAGCTGAGCAAGCTGCTGACCGATGCTCGAACGCGCAGTGCGTGGTTGCGGGACGGGGCGCAGGTCCCGCAACAGCAGATGTTGCGAACCTACGCCCAAGCACTCGCCCAGTCGTTCAGTGTTCAGAGCCGAGGTTGGCCCAAGTTCAAACCGCGCAAATCCACTCGGTTGTCGCTCGAATACACGCGACGTGGATTCACGATCCGAAATGGACGACTGATGCTTGCGAAAGGCGTCAGTGTTCCGGTGGTCTGGTCGCGCAGGCTGCCGTCCGAACCTACGAGCGTTCGCGTTCACCAGGATTCGCTGGGCGATTGGTACGCATCGTTCGTCGTCCGCCGGTCCGCCGAGCCCGTGACCAGCGCCGGAGAGAACACCGGTATAGGCATCGACCAGAGCCGACACGATTCCCGAGTGTGGGCCAAACGGATTGTCGACCACCACAGCTTGATCGCCGTGGAGGACTTCAGACCTCAGTTCTTGGCCAAGTCCACGCTGGCTCGCAAGGCGGCCGATGCAGCCATCGGTTTTGCCAAGCGGGAGTTGGTGAATCGTGGTATCCGGGCTGGCCGGAAGGTGGTGTTGGTACAGCCCGCATACACGACGATGACGTGTTCGAGGTGTTTCGCGAGAGCCAAGCAGCAACTCGAACTCGCCGAACGAACTTTCCGATGTAGCGACTGCGGCTATTGCGGCGGTCGGGATCGGAACGCTGCCAGAGTGATTCTGGCTGTGGCAGAACGCGGCCACACACGTGTTGACGATGTCAGTCAATCGAGTCACCTCCTTCGGGCGGGTGGATCGGTTGCGGTCCGAGCGTGAAAGCTTCTGTTCTCGGATAGGAGCAGCGTTAACGGTCGACGCCACCCATCACTGGATCGATACTGGCCACCGCGGCGATGACGTCGGCGACCATGCCGCCCTCGCACATCGCCGCCACCGCCTGCAAATTCGTGAACGAGGGATCGCGGTAGTGCACGCGGTAGGGGCGGGTGCCGCCGTCGCTGATCATGTGCACGCCGAGTTCGCCGCGCGGGGATTCCACCGCCGTGTACACCTGGCCGGGCGGAACGCGCAGGCCCTCGGTGACAAGTTTGAAGTGGTGGATGAGCGCCTCCATGGAGGTGCCCATGATCTTGCCGATATGCTTGGGCGAATTGCCGAGTCCGTCCGGCCCCAACTGCAGGTCGGCAGGCCATGCAATTTTCTTGTCCTCCACCATGACCGGGCCGGGCCGCAGTTTGTCGAGGCACTGTTCGACGATCTTGAGCGATTCCTTCATCTCGTTGACGCGGATGTGGTAGCGGCCGTAGCAGTCGCAGCCGGTGTCGGTCATGACGTCGAATTCGTAGTTCTCGTACCCGCAGTAGGGCTGGGCTTTGCGCAGGTCGTGCGGCAGTCCGGTGGACCGCAGGACGGGGCCGGTGATGCCGAGGGCCATGCAGCCGGTGAGATCCAGGTAGCCGACGTTGCGGGTGCGGGCCTTCCAGATCGGGTTCTCGTTGAGCAGCAGTTCCATATCGCGCAGCCGTTTCGGCATGAGCTGCAACAATTCCCGGATCTTGGGCACGGCGTCGTCGGGCAGGTCCTGGGAGACGCCGCCGGGCCGGATGTAGGCGTGGTTCATGCGCAGCCCGGTGATGTTCTCGAACACGTCGAGGATCAGCTCGCGTTCCCGGAACCCGAACAGCATGGGCGTGAGCGCGCCCAGTTCCATGCCGCCGGTGGCCAGGGCCACCAGATGCGAGGAGATGCGGTTGAGTTCCATGAGCAGCACGCGAATCACGCTGGCGCGCTCGGGAATATCGTCGGTGATGTCGAGGAGCTTCTCCACGCCCAGGCAGTACGCGGTCTCGTTGTAGAACGGGGACAGGTAGTCCATGCGCGTGACGAAGGTGACGCCCTGCACCCAGGACCGGTACTCGAGGTTCTTCTCGATCCCGGTGTGCAGGTAGCCGATTCCGCAGCGCGCTTCGGTGACGGTCTCGCCCTCGATCTCGAGAATCAGGCGCAGCACCCCGTGCGTGGAGGGGTGCTGCGGGCCCATGTTCACGACGATGCGTTCCTCGGCGGCCCCGTCCAGGGCGGCGGTGAGTTCGTCCCAGTCGCCGCCGGCCACCGTGATCTCGCGCGGGGCGGGCTTGTCGGTGCGGGACCTGGTGTCGATGTCGTTCATTAGGAGTAGGCCCTCCGCTCGTCGGGCGGCGGGATGCGCGCGCCCTTGTACTCGACCGGGATCCCGCCGAGCGGGTAGTCCTTGCGCTGGGGGTGTCCGCGCCAGTCGTCGGGCATCGCGATCCGGGTCAGTGAGGGGTGACCGTCGAACAGGATGCCGAAGAAGTCGTAGGTTTCGCGCTCGTGCCAGTCGGTGGTGGGGTACACCGGGTACAGCGACGGCAGGCGCGGATCGTTGTCGGGCACCGAGACTTCCACGCGGACCCGGCGATTGTGGGTGATGGAGTTGAGGTGGTAGACCGCGTGCAGTTCGCGGCCGGTCTCCTCCGGGTAGTGCGCGCCGCTGACGCCCAGGCACAGCTCGAAGCGCAGGGCGGCGTTGTCGCGCAAGGTTTTCGCGACCACGAGCAGATGCTCACGGTGCACGTGCAGGGTGAGCTCGCCCCGGAACACCACGATCTTCTCGATCGCCTCGCGGAACCGAACCCCCAGCGCCGCATGCAGATCGGCGACCAGGTCGTCGAAGTAGCCGCCGTAGGGGGGCGCGCTACCGCCGGGCAGGGCCACGGTGCGCACCAGACGGCCGTAGCCGGAGGTGTCGCCGGTGCCGCTGACGCCGAACATGCCGGTGCGCACGCCGATCACTTCATCGGCGGGCGCAGCGGATTCCGTTGTGGGCGAGACATTTTCGGCCTGCCCCTCGGATGCTTTCGGATCGATGGGCTCGTTCGATTCACCGTGCGATTTCACGGCATCCTCCGGGGGACTTTCGGTACGGCTCGGTGCGTCGAAGGTCATCGCAGCAGCCCCTTCAGCTGAATGGTGGGGGTGCTGGCCAGGGCGGCGGCCTCGGCGGCGCGGATCGCCTCTTCGCGGTTGACGCCGAGCGGCATCTCCTGAATCTTCTCGTGCAGCTTCAGGATCGCGTTGAGCAGCATCTCCGGGCGCGGCGGGCAGCCGGGCAGGTAGATGTCGACCGGGACCACATGGTCGACGCCCTGCACGACGGCGTAGTTGTTGAACATGCCGCCCGAGGACGCGCACACGCCCATGGCGAGCACCCATTTCGGTTCGGTCATCTGGTCGTAGACCTGGCGCAGCACCGGGGCCATCTTCTGGCTGACCCGGCCCGCGACGATCATGAGATCGGCCTGGCGCGGGGAGGCGCGGAACGCCTCCATGCCGAAGCGGGCGATATCGAATCGCCCGCCGCCGGTGGCCATCATCTCGATCGCGCAGCACGCGAGGCCGAACGTCGCCGGCCACAGCGAACTCTTGCGCAGATAGCCGGCCAATCCTTCTACCGTGCTCAGCAGGAAACCACTGGGCAGTTGTTCCTCGAGACCCATATCGGACTTGTTCTCCTGTGCGGCTCAACACCCCGCGAGCGCGGGGTGTTCTCGAAACGACGAAATCCCCCTGGCGCCGATCAATCCCAGCTGAGGCCGCCGCGCCGCCACTCGTAGGCGTAGGCGACCGAGACGTTGAAGATGAACAACGCCATGGCGGCCAGGCCGAACAGGCCCAGTGCGTCGAAGTGCACGGCCCACGGGTAGAGGAACACGATCTCGATGTCGAAGATGATGAACAACATGGCGGTGAGGTAGTACTTCACCGGAAAGCGTTGTCCGGCAGCGTTTCCCGGACCGCCCGCAATCGCGTGCGGGGTGGGTTCGATACCGCATTCATAAGCTTCGAGCTTGGCCCGGTTGTAGCGTTTGGGACCGACGAGGGCCGCCAAGAGAATGGAAAAGACCGCGAACCCGGCGGCTACCGCACCGAGAACGAGAGTCGGCACCTCGATATTCACAACAGCACTACCCCTCCTGCGAACTGGACGACGCACTACGGACGGCAGCAGAGCCGAGGCGCGGGCCGACACCACGCCTCATGAGGAAACGACGATGTCAGTGATGCATGTCAGTCATACATCCCGCGCACTCGGTGTGAGCTACGGCACAGACTACAACTCGGCCGACACCATACATGACGTTTCGCGATCGGTGTTTGATCGAATTCGGAACGGTCTTTTATGACCGATTAGACGCAATCGCGAGGGGTGCGGAAGATCAAGCCGCAGGGCGATTTCGGAGCACGCCGAGCACCGCGTCGGTCAGGCGAATCGGGTCCAGCGGATGGGGGACCGCCGCCTCGGCCCGCGACCAATTCGCCAGCCAGGCATCATCGGGCCGACCGGTGAGCACCACGATCGGCGGGCAGTCGGCGATCTCGTCCTTGAGCTGCTTGGCCAGACCCAGACCACCGGTCGGCGCGGACTCACCGTCGAGGATCAGCAGATCGAAATCATGGGCGTCGACCCGCTCGATCACGATCGGCCCCGTCGCCACCTCCGAATACTCGATCGGGGGCAACTCGGGGTGCGGCCTCCTGCCCAGGGCCAGCATCACCTGGCTCCGGGTATCGGCATCATTGCTGTACACGAGGACCCGCACCGCGGCGGGACGTTTCGCATCGGCCACGCACCGGATGGTACGTGTTCGATATGAGTCCTGGTGGCAGGTTCGGCGGAACTGCCTCGCGCGTCGTACATCCCACGCCGCCCACGATGTCGAGGGCAGGCGCGAGCGGGGCCGCGGCCGGTACCATCCGGCAAATGCGGGGAGAGCACACCGCGGCGCAGACCGCCCGGGGCCGCGCGGAATTCGAACGACACCGACACGACAGGCACGGGCCATGAGAGGACGCGTGGAAGTGGTGCCCGGCACGCACCTGGTCGCCCGCATCGACGGAGTCGTCGTCGTGGTCGCCCACCGCACCCCCGCACCGGTGACACCCCGCTCGGAATCGGTGGCGACCCTCGACACCCTCGAGAAACTCGTGCGCGAATCCTCCTCGCGCGAAACCCGCCGCACCGGACGCACCTTCGCGCGCCTGGCAACCACCTGGCTGATGAGCCGCGACGACGAGGAATCCGTCGAATTCGGCGTCCTGACACCGGGCACCCGCGGCATGGCCGTCTTCCTGCACGGCGGCGTGACAGCCCTCCTCCACGGCGACGACCACCACGAGATCCTGCACGGCCGCGACGCCGGATTCAGCGTCGACCGCGTCGTCTTCCCCGCCCCCGAACACGCCGCCGGCATCTTCGTCGACACCGAAACCCCCTGGGAACTACCCGAACCGGGCGTGTGGTCCCTGGTCGCGGGCCGCATGCCCGGCGCGGGCGCGGTGCTGTGGCTACGCGAACCACCACACGACCTCGCCGCACCGAGCGCAACACCCGCCGGATCCCCGTGGGAGCCGGCCGATTCGCGCACACCGCGCACAGTTGCACCCGCCGCCGTTCCCACGCCGGCCGACCCCGCCTCGTCCACACCCGCCCACGGCGACGCACCCGTCGCGACCGTGATGGTGCGCGGATTCCTGTGTGCGCGCGGCCATCTCAACGACCCTCGGCTGCCGTTCTGCACGGTGTGCGGTGTCCGCATGGATCAGGGCGACTGCGTTCCCACCGAAGGCCCCCGCCCACCCCTGGGCGCACTGCTGCTCGACGACGGCACCGCCTACCCGCTCGCCACCGACCTCGTCATCGGCCGCGAACCCGAACGCTCGGAGCGAATCCGGCACGGCGCGCAACCGGTCCGCATCCCCGACGCCTCCGGGGGAATGTCCCGCGTGCACGCCGAGATCCGCCTCCTCGACTGGGATGTCACCGTCGTGGATCGCGGCTCGGCCAACGGCACGCACCTGCGCCCACCCGGTCGCGCCGACTGGACCCGCACCGTGCCCGGCCACCCCACGGTGCTCGAGCCCGGCACCCAAATCCTGCTCGGCGGCCGCGTGTTCACCTACGACCCCCACACCTGAGCCGGGCACTCCTGCGCCACCGCCGGGCGCGCCCGCACTAGCGTGGACGACACCTGCGAACAAAGGAGCGGCCATGGCTGCCGAGAACGTGGATGTCGTAGTAGTCGGAATGGGTCCGGGTGGCGAGGACGCGGCGACCCGATTGGCGCAGGCCGGGTTATCGGTGATCGGCGTGGACGGACGGCTGGTCGGCGGCGAATGCCCCTACTACGCCTGTGTTCCCACCAAGGCGATGGTGCGAGCGGCCGGAGTGCTGGCCGAGGCGCGGCGCGTACACGAACTCGCGGGAACGGCGACGGTGACACCCGACTGGTCGATCGTGGCCGCGCGAATCCGCGACGAAATCACCGACAACTGGGACGACACCGCGGCCGTCGTGAAATTCGAGAAGGCGGGCGGGCGCTTCGTGCGCGGGTGGGGGAGAATCACCGCGCCCGGCGAAGTCACCGTGGCCACCGCGGACGGCGCGCGGGTCTTCGCGGCCGGGCGGGCCATCGTGCTCAATCCCGGCACCGCACCCGCGATACCGGGATTGCCCGGCCTCGACGGCACCCCGTACTGGACCAACCGGGACGCCGTCGCCGTCACCGAGGTGCCCGAATCGCTGATCGTCCTGGGCGGCGGACCCGTCGGTGTCGAATTCGCGCAGATCTACGCCCGCTTCGGCGCCCGAGTCACCGTCGTCGCCGGACGCCGGATGGTGCCCAACAACGAACCCGAAGCCGCCGCACTGCTCACCGACGTCTTCACCGCCGAAGGCATCACCGTCCGCACCGGCGCGCGCGCCCGATCCGTCGAACACGACGGCCACACCTTCACCGTGCACCTCGACGACGACTCCACCGTGCGCGGCCAGCGGCTGCTGGTCGCCACCGGGCGCCGCATCGACCTGCCCGCCCTCGGCATCGGCGTCCTCGGCCTCGACGAGTCCGCGAAATCCATCCCCGTCGACGACCGCCTGCGCGCCGCCGACAAGGTGTGGGCCATCGGCGACGTCACCGGACACGGCGCGTTCACCCACACCTCCATGTACCAGTCACGGATCGCGGTCGCCGACATCCTCAACCAGCACACCACCGGCGCCGAATACCATGCCATGCCGCACGTCACCTTCACCGATCCCGAGATCGGCGGCGTCGGCCTCACCGAAGAACAGGCCCGCGCACAGGGATTGACCATCCGGGTCGGCCTCACCCCACTGCCCGACTCCACCCGCGGCTGGCTGCACAAAACCGGCAACCAGGGCTTCATCAAACTCGTCGAAGACGCCGACCGCGGCGTGCTCGTCGGCGCCACGTCCATGGGCCCCGACGGCGGCGAAGTGCTCTCCGCCCTCTGCGTCGCCGTCCACGCCGAAGTCCCCACCAGCACCCTGCGCGAAATGATCTACGCCTACCCGACATTCCACCGCGCCATCGAGGCCGCCCTCGATGCTCTTGTTCCGGGTTAAGCCACCACCTCGGAATCGTTGCTGTTCACCCGCTCGGAAACGCGAGATCCTGATAGGCATCGGCTATCCGAGCGGTTGGACGGTGGACATATGCGAATCTCGGAAATCCTGCGCCGCAAAGGCAGCGGCGTCGTCACCATTGCACCCGATGCCACAGTGCGCGACCTGCTGAGAGTGCTCTCCATCCAGAACGTGGGCGCGGCCATCGTCTCACCCGATGAAGTCCTCATCTCCGGCATCGTCTCCGAACGAGACATCGTCCGCCGCCTGCACGTCGACGGCGCCGACCTGCTCGACCGCCCGGTCTCGGCCATCATGACCGCCGCCGTCCACACCTGCTCGCCGGACGACCGCGTCGAAACCCTCAACCACACCATGACCGAGCACCGCATCCGCCACCTGCCCGTCCTCGCCGACGGCCGCATGATCGGCATCGTCAGCATCGGCGACGTGGTCAAGAGCCAGATCTCCGAACTCGAAACCGAACGCGAGCATCTCGTCCGCTACCTGCACGGCTGACCCACACCCGCGCACCACGCGGAGCATGACGTCATGGCGTCAAACTTTCCCCTCCGGGGCCTCAGCGAGACCGACAGGTACCTGCTGCAGCGCGCCGCCGCACAGCAGGGAATGTCGCAGAACCAGTACGCCCTGGCCCGCCTGCGCGCCGCCCTCGACGCCGACCTGCCCGGCGCCCGGCACGCCTACGAACACCGCGACGAATTCGCCGAACGCGCCATGCGCCGCCTCGGCATCGACCCCGATTCCCCCGAATTCGCCCGCAACCAGGTCGAAGCACGCGCAGTCCTCGCCCGCGCCGACCAACTGCGCCAGGGCAACACCGCGTGAGCGCCGCTGCCGGAATCATCGTTGTCTAGGCTGCAGGAGTGGCAGCCACCGTGAATGTCGTTCGTATCAACCGGCTTCGGGCACTCGTCGAACACCCGCGAACGGGGGAGAGCGAGCGGGCCGCCGCGCAGCGGATGCTCGAGCGGATCCTGGCCAAGACCACGCCGGCGCCGACGGGGGAGCGCAACTACGGGGAGCGGCATCACCGCGGCGGGCGACATGAGCGGCTCGACGCCGTCGCGGAATTGATTCGCGACGATATCCGGTTCGCGCGCAAAGGATTCGGGGTGGCGGGGCAGGCGGGGGAGTTGGCGGTCAGCGATCCCGTGGCCGATGCGCCCGGGGACATCGAGTTCACCGTGGACCTGCCGTTCGAGGGGAGCATCGTCGTCACCCTCGAGAGGATTCCGCGCGACTGGGGGTGGACCGCGGCGGGGGAGGTGAGCCCGGCCCTGCGGAGGCTCGCCGAGGAGGTCGCCACGATCATGAACGCCTACAACCACTCCGGGCCCGACATCGGGCCGCGGTTCTTCGCGAAGGTGCGCACCGAGCAGGAGACGTTGATCTTCTGAAGTGGGGAGTCGTTGTGAGGGTTGACATTTCTCGCCAGCGATGATTGTTTGTTGCCTGATCATTGCCTCGTCGGGGCGAAGTCTAGGGCGTCCCGCCGTAGCTTTCGTTGGGGCTTGCTTCACCGGTCAACGGCGACCGGTGGGCAGGATCCGAAGTCCCAGTGAAATTCTCGTTTCCGAAGGTTGGCATGTTCAGAGCCGCAGCCAAGAGTTTGATCTTGGCGCTGTGTGTTGTTTCGATGGGTTTGCTGGTGACACCGGCGAACGCCAATCCGCTGTACCCCACACCCGACCCTGACCCGTTCTTCCAGGAACCCGGCGACCTCGCCGACCGGGCACCCGGCGACGTCATCCGCGTCAAACGCATCGACACCGGGTTCTACGTCGGCACCGACGGCTGGCAGGTGGCATTCCGGTCCACCAACTCCGCGAACAAACCCATCCTCGCCGTCACCACCGTGCTGATGCCGCAGGGCGTCAAGAACCCGCCCCTGGTGTCCTACCAGGCGCTCATCAATTCGCTGGGCACACAGTGCAGTCCATCGCGCTCACTGTTCAACGGTGAACTCCAGGACTCCGTGGGCGCCATGCTGCCCATCGGACGCGGCTGGGCCATCTCCATGCCCGACTACCTCGGACCCACCGTCGCCTACGGCGCCGCCCGCCTCGGCGGCATGGTCACCCTCGACAGCGTCAAAGCCGTCCAGAAGGTCACCGAACTCGGCCTCTCCCAAGCCCCCGTCGTCCTCGCCGGATACTCCGGCGGCGGCATGGCCACCGCCTGGGCCGGAGCCCTGCAACCCACCTACGCACCCGACCTGAAACTCGCCGCGGTCGTCGCCGGCGGCATCCCCGCCGACCTGCGAGAAATGGCCCTCGCACTGGGCTTCGACCCGCACCCCGGCTTCGGCCTCGCCTTCGCCGCCGCCATGGGCCTCGAACGCGAATACCCCAACCGGCTCCCCATCTCCGACCAGCTCAACGAGAACGGCCTCTGGTTCCGCGACTTCACCAAGGACGCCTGCCGCCGCTTCCTGCTCTTCCACGGCATCACCCGCAACGCCGAACAACTCGCCGCCTCCAAAGACCTCATGAACAGCCCCGAAGCCCACACCGTCCTGCGCGAGAACAGCCTCCGCTACGACGACCACCTACCCACCGCACCCACCTTCTTCTGGCAGGGCCGCTACGACACCATGACCTTCTTCGGCCCCGTCGAAGAAGTCGCCCAACGCTATTGCCGCGGGGGAGTACCACTCACCTTCCGCCCCTACGAAATAGCCGAACACCTCACCACCGCCGTAGCCGGCTTCCCCGAAGCTTGGACCTACGTCGAAGCCCGCTTCCGCGGCGACCCGGTAACCACCACCTGCTGATCCGGAACACAGAACGGCCCTGCCACCAGGCAGGGCCGTTCCCGTGACGTCAGACGCAGGGGACAGCAGATCTTCCCGCGTTCGGCCGGATCAACCGGGGTCGGCAGGCGTAGAGTTGTCTACCCGCGGTGACAGGGAGACGACGATGTCCATACGCGCCAGAACAGTGATGATCCGGACCGCCGTGACCGCTGCGGCCGTGGGTGCCGCGACGCTCTTCGGCACGACCGGTCAAGCGTTCGCCGACGTCGAACCCGGCACGTACATATCCACGACGTGGTCGTCGGGCATCGTGCTCCTGCAACGCGACGCCCGCGTCGAGGGCGGGGAGCTGGTCTTGATCGGCCGCTACCCAATTCACTCGACGCCCGACGGTGGCTACGTGGACCTGTTTCCCGGCCACCGAGTCGTCATGGTCAGCGACGGGAACGGCGGGTACAGGGGACCGGCGTATCTGGGTGGAGTGGAGATCGGCGCCATCACGCTGACGCCCCGGCGCTGACCGATCAAGGCTCTACTTGACATAGTGTAGATTATCGGCGTTCTTACAACGGGCGCCGGAGAAGTTGATCTTGCTGTGCGACAAGCGCATTCGGCTTTGGACGTCGGTTCGGCGTGCACTTACCCGGCGGCCCGAGCTCGCCCGCCGGCTGGTTCGGCACATCGCCATGTGCATGCGTCTGTGACGAATTGATCTGCGCTCCGGAACTTTTCATGATCTCGCCGCCTGGCTGGAAAATTTCCGGATCAGCTTGGAATACTCGAGCGGGGCTCGAATCGGCGGGATGGCCCTTGTTCAGCACTTCTCCCCTAGGTCCCGTTTCATGGCCTCAAATCGTCACTGTGACGTATTGCGGTGGGTGAAGGTGGCACGGTAGGTG
Organism: Nocardia acididurans; assembly: GCF_016741815.1. Lineage (GTDB taxonomy): Bacteria > Actinomycetota > Actinomycetes > Mycobacteriales > Mycobacteriaceae > Nocardia > Nocardia acididurans. The sequence continues at coordinate 141,716 of NZ_JAERRJ010000008.1, read as the reverse complement.
CTGGGCGGGACGCCGTTGCGCCGGATCATATGCTGGCGGAGGGATTCTGCGGTGCCGAGTCCGGATCGCCGGGCTACATCGTCCATCGGCAGATCGGTGACCTCGAGCAGTTCTCGTGCTCGGTCCACGCGCTGATGCAGCAGCCATTGCAGTGGGCTGGCACCGGTTTCCGCTCGGAAGCGCCGGGTCAGGGTGCGCGTGCTCATGTGGGCGTGGGCGGCGAGTTCCCGCAGTGTCAGGGGTTCGTCCAGGCGGGCCAGCGCCCAGGCGCGGGTGTCTGCGAGGGATGTTCCGGATTCCGGCGGTAACGGGGTTTCGAGGAATTGGGCTTGTCCGCCCGGCCGGGTCGGGGCGATCACGCCCAGGCGGCCGACTGTATTCGCTACGGCCGCACCGTAATCGCGCCGGATGAGGTGCAGGCACAGGTCCAGTCCGGCGGCGACTCCCGCTGAGGTGAGGATGTCTCCGTCGTCGACGAACAGCACGTCGGGTTGCAGTCGTACCGCCGGGAATCGGTGCCGCATCTCGTCGCTGTAGAGCCAGTAGGTGGTGGCGGGTCGGCCGTCCAGCAGTCCGGCTTGGGCGAGGACGAATGCGCCGGTGCAGATCGACGCGATGCGCTGTCGGTTGCGTGCCGCGTCGCGGAGTGCCCGCAGGATTCGTGGGTCGCCGTCGGTGCGTGCCCCGGTTCCGGCGACGATCACGGTGTCGGCGCTGGTGAGTGCCTCGAGGCCGGTGTCGATGACGACCGGGACTCCGGAGTAGGACGGCACCACGCCGGTGTCGGCGGTGCAGACGACGACCTGGTATCCGGGTTCGCCGTCGATTTGCACTGCGGGGAACAGCAATTCGGGTATCGAGAGGTCGAAGTTCGTCACCGGAGGGACAGCGAGGACGGCGATTCGATGCGTGGCTCGATCCTTGGGATATATGGCATTCCAGCCACTATCGTACCGTGCGGCGGCCCGGCAGGGTGGAGTCCGCGCCGCCGCCGGGTGGCGCGAATCAGGAGGATTCCCCATGTCTTTGCATGTCATCGCCGGTGCCGGGAGTACGGGTGGCCGTGCGGCGCTGTTGTTGGCGGAGCGGGGCGAGCAGGTTCGCCTGCTCAGCCGCGGTGGTGGCGGGCCGGAGCATCGGCTGATCGAGCGTGTGCGCGCCGATGTCACCGACGCCGATCGGCTGACCGAATTGACCCGGGGCGCGGCAACTCTCATCAATACCGCGTGGGCTCCCTACGACCGTTGGCCGACCGAGTTCCCGCCCCTGGCCGCGGCCGTGCTGAGCGCTGCCGAACGAACCGGTGCGGGCTATGTCGCGCTCAGCAACACCTACGGCTACGGTCTGGTGGACGGCCCGATGTCCGAGTCGACCCCGTTGGCTCCCTTCTCCGTGAAAGGCGCTGTGCGAGCGCGGATGTGGCTGGACGCGCTGGCGGCGCACGAGGCGGGCCGGGTGCGTGCCACCGAGGTGCGTGCGTCGGCGTTCCTGGGCGCGGGCGCCGGTTCGGTCTACAACCTCGTGGTGGTCCCCGAGGTGCTGGCCGGTCGCCCCGCCGCCTATCCGGGCGATCTGGATGTCCTCAAAACCTGGTCGCATGTCGACGATGTGGCCCGCACGCTGGTCACCGTCGCCGTGGACGACCGTTCCTGGGGCCTCCCCTGGCATGTGCCGTCCCATGCGATCTCGGTGCGCGCGTTGACTTCTCGGATCGCCGAGGCGGCCGGTGTTCGCGCCCCGCTCCTCACGGCGCAGTCCCGTCAGGATCTGGCGTGGGCGGGTAGTCAGGATCCGGTGATCGCCGAGCTGATCGAAATGTTCTATTCCCTGGAGTATCCCGATCTGATCGATGCGAGCCACACGGAGCGTACGTTCGGCCTGTCCCCCACCCCGTTGGATGTCGTTGTCGCTGACACCGTTCACCCGTGGTTGGTCCGGTAGGCGTGGGCCGCGCCGGGGTGCAGGGGGATGCTGCCGGTGCCGATGAGGGAGCGGGCGTCGAGGAATTGGGTGCCTGCGGCTTCGGTGGGGACGAGGGAGTCGGCGTGGCGGAGCAGGACGTCGGTGAGGGCGGTGGCGGTGTCGTCGGGGAGGGTGGGGGTGGCGACGAGGAGGTTGGCGACGCCGATGGTGTGGATGGCGGGGCTGGCGGGGCTGGCGGGGTAGGTGCCGGCGGGGATGAGGACGGGGTCGTAGAGGTAGCCGAAGCGGTTGCGCATGGGGGTGGTGAGGGTGCCGAGGTCGAGCAGGCGCAGGGCGGGGGTGGTGAGGGCCGGGGTGGGGACGCCGCCTGCCCAGAGGAGGGCGTCGAGGGTGCCGGTGGTGAGGGCGGTGGCGGCTTCTTGCAGGGGTAGGTGGGTGATGGTGAGCTGGGTGGGGTCGAGATCGGCTGCGCGGAGGAGTTTTTCGCCGGTGCGGGTGGCTCCGGAGCCGGCGGAGCCGAGGTTGATGCGGGTGCCGCGCAGGTCTGCGACGGTGTGGAGGGGGCTGTCGGTGGCGACGGCGAGTTGGAGGTAGTTCTCGTAGACGCGGCCGATGGCCTGGGGTGGGTCGGGGTTGTCTTCGAGGGAGTCGGCGAGGATGAGGGCGGTGTCGGCGTCGCCGCGGGCGAGCAGGGCGAGGTTGTCGAGGGATCCTGCGGTGGTGAGGGGTTCGATGCGCAGGCCGGTGGTGGCGGCGGTGCGGGCGAGGAGTTGGGCGAAGGCGTGGTAGAAGCCGCCCTTCTCCCCTGCCGCGAGCCGGATGGTCACCTCGGTGCCCGGGGTGGCGCAGGCGGTGGTCGCGAAGGGTGCGGCGAGGGCCAGAGCCGCTGTGCGGGTGAGGAATCCGCGTCGTGTGATCGCATCGGCACCGGGAGGGAGTCCGGCCGAAGGGAGGTCTGCGGGCGACTGGGATCGGCGGGTCATGTCTGCTCCGCGGCGGGGAGGCGGATGGTGACGGACAGTCCGTGGGGTTCCACGGCTTCGAGGGTGAGGGTGCCGTGGCGGGCGGTGGTGAGGGCGGCGGCGATGGGCAGGCCGAGGCCGGAGCCGCCGATGCCGTCGGCGGAGCTGCCGCGGTAGAAGCGGGTGGTGAGCCGGTCGAGTTCGGTGGCGGAGACGCCGACGCCGTTGTCGGTGAGGATGATTTCGACTCGGTCGGGGCTGGTGGCGACGGTGAGCCGGGTGGTGGCTCCGGGCCCGGCGTAGCGGCAGGAATTGCTCAGTGCCACGTCGAGGATCTGGGCGAGGGTGTCGGCGGAGACGGCGGTGTCGGCGTGGGTGGTGCGGGGTTGGCTGTGCAGGGTCATGCCGGCGGTGTCGAAGGCGCTGTGCCAGGCGTCGACGCGGTCGGCGGCGACCTGGACGGCGTCGCAGGTGTCGGATGCGGCGGGCAGGTCGAAGTGGTTGCCTTCGGCGACGGCGAGGGTGAGCAGGCCGTCGAGGAGTCCGGTGAGGCGTTCGACTTCGCGGGTGGCGCCGTGGAAGGTGCCGCGGGCGGGTTCGGGGATGGCGGCTTCGAGGGAGTCGAGGCGGATGGTCAAGGCGGCGAGGGGGTTTCGCATGGCGTGGGCGGTGTCGTCGACGAGGCGGCGTTGGGCGGCGGCGGAGTCGCGGACGGCGGCGGCCATGGTGTCGACAGATTGGGCGACGGCGCGTAGTTCGGGTGGTCCGCCGTGGTGGCGGGTCATGGTGGCGGGTGTGCGGGGGGCGGGCAGGCTGGCGGTGAGTTCGGAGACGGCGTCGGAGAGTCCGGCCAGTGGTCGCAGGACCCAGCGGGACAGTTGCAGGGCGAGCGCGGTGCATACGGCCATGGCGGCGAGCGCGCCGACGGCGACGATTGCCCAGACGCGGGTGATGTCGGTGCGGGCGGTCTGGGTGGAGGCGGCGATCAGTACGGCTCCGTCGACGTGGACGTCGCTGCCGATGGGGCGTGCGATGAGGACGCTGTGTGTCCCCCACGGGGTGAGTCGTGCGGGGGTGGTGGCGCGTTGGTTGCGGCGGGCGGCGCTGACGGCCGCGGTGACTGCGGGGTCGGTGAGGTCGACTCCGGCGTTGACCACGGGTTCGCCGCGGGCGTCGACGATGAGCACGGGTTCGTTGTACAGCTGGTGGTATCGGTCGACTTCGCGGATGAGGCCGCGCCGGTCGCCGAGGCTGTTGGCGGTGACGGCGAGGGCGGCGAATCGGTCGGCGTCGCCGGTGCGTCCGCCGACGAGTTGCTGGGTGCGGCTGGTCGCGGCGGTCAGGCACAGGGGTACGGCGAAGGCGAGGACCGCGAGTGCGGCGAAGGCGGTCAGTGCGGCGAGCAGTCGGCGTCGCATTCAGTCGCCCCAGCGGTAGCCGTAGCCGCGGATGGTGGTGATGAGTCCGGGCCGGTCGAGTTTGGCGCGTAGTCCGGTCATGTGGACGTCGAGGGTGCGGGAGACCGCGACGAAGGCGTCGCCCCAGATGCGGTCCATCAGCTGCTGTCGGCTCACGGCCGCGCCGGGTCGTTCCACGAGGGCTTCGACGAGTTCGAATTCTTTGGTGGTGAGCGGTATTTCGACGCCGTCGACGTCGACGCGCCGCCGGTCGAGGTCGACGCGGACGTCGTCGGTCTGCACGATCCGGGCCGTGGCGGCCGGGACCGCGAGGGGCCGCCGTGTCACGTTGTCGATGCGGGCGAGCAGTTCGGCGATGCGCGGGGGTTTGATGACGTAGTCGTCGGCTCCGCTGCGCAGGCCGCGCACGATGGAGCGTTCGTCACTGCGCGCGGTGAGGATGACGACGGGCACGCCGCTGACTTCGCGCAGTTGCCGCAGGATGGTGAGGCCGTCGGCGTCGGGTAGCCCGAGGTCGAGGACGACCGCGTCGTATCCGCGGTGGGCGGTGAGTATTTCGCTGCCGCGTCGCATCCGGTCGGCGTGGTGTCCGCGTGCGGTGAACGCCTCCACGAGGGCGTCGCCCACTCCGTCGTCGTCCTCGACCACCGCCAACCGCATATCCCGATTCTCTCTTCCGCTGGAACCACCCGGTCCCCCGCCCTCCCGTGGCCCGGGGCAACCGCTCCCCCGGGCCACTCCCCTCCCGCTGACGGCGTTGTCAGCGCACCGGAACTGGTGCTGCCTCCTCGGCGGAGGCTGGTGCGGTGTCGGCGTCGATGGTGGATTCGGTGGAGGTTTCGCGCATGAAGAAGTAGGTGGCCAGGGAGATGAGGATGCAGCCGGACACGTACCAGAAGTACAGGGATTCGTGGCCGGCTTTCTTCAGGGCGAGGGCGATCATTTCGGCGGTGCCGCCGAAGATGGCGACGGTGAGCGCATAGGGCAGGCCGACGCCGAGGGCGCGGATGCGGGTGGGGAACAGTTCGGCTTTCACGATGGCGTTGATGGAGGTGTAGCCGGTGATGATGACCAGTGCTCCGAGCATGAGCCCGAACGCGAGGACGGGGTCGGTGGTGTCGCCGAGGAGGGTCATGAGCGGCACGGTGGCCAGGGTGCCGGTGACGCCGAAGAAGATGAGGAGTCTGCGGCGTCCGATGCGGTCCGACAGTGCGCCCGCGATGGGTTGCAGGACCACGAACACCAGCAGGGCGAGGAAGTTGATCCAGGCGACGGTCGACTTCGAGATGCCGGAGGTGTTGACCATGTATTTCTGCATGTAGGTGGTGTAGGTGTAGAACGCCACCGTGCCGCCGAGGGTCAGTCCGACCACGAGCAGGCATTCGCGCGGGTACTGCAGCAGCACGCGCAGCGAACCGCGCGACGATTTCGACTGTGCCCCGGCGGCTTCGGCTTGGAACGACGCCGATTCCTCCATCCCGCGGCGCAGCACCATGACCACGAGCGCGCCGGCGGCGCCGATGAGGAACGGGATGCGCCAGCCCCACGAGTACATCTGCTCGGAGGTGAGGAATTGCAGCAGCACGATCTGTACGCCGAGGGCGGTGAGCTGTCCGGCGACCAGGGTCACGTATTGGAAGCTGGAGTAGAACCCGCGTTTGCCCGCGGAGGCGACTTCGGACAGGTAGGTGGCGCTGGTGGCGTATTCCCCGCCCACGGACAGGCCCTGCAGCAGCCGGGCCAGCAGCAGGATCACCGGGGCGGCCAATCCGATGGTGGCGTAGCCGGGGGTGAGCGCGATGAGCAGTGATCCGGCGGCCATGACGGTGACCGACAGGGTGAGTGCGGCGCGGCGTCCGAACCGGTCGGCGTAGCGTCCCAGTGCCCAGCCGCCGAGTGGCCGCATCAGGAATCCGACCGCGAATACCGCTGCGGTGGAAAGCAATTGGGCGGTGGGGTCGCCGTCGGGGAAGAACGCCTTGGCGAAGTACACGCTGAACGCGGCGTAGACGTACCAGTCGTACCATTCGACCAGGTTGCCGATCGAGCCGCGCAGGACGTTGGCGACGACCCGGCGCTCCCCGGCGGGTGGTGTCGTTTTCACTTCGGGTTCTCCTTCCGCGGACGCCGCATCGCGTCCGTGCCGCACCCACTGTGGCGGGCGACACAGCGCGGCAGAAGTGGTGCCGGGATTTCCTAACAGTCGCTTAGGACGATCGGCGCGGGTGCGATGTGCGGCATTCGGCCACGGGCACCCCGGTGCGGGATCTACCGTCTGAGAAAGCCCGGCGGTGAGTGGATCGAGAGTGGTTATGAGCGAACCGAATACGTCCTGTGCAGCGTTCCAGGCGGTGGCCGCGGTGGATCCGGCCGCGGTCGCGGTCCGGTCGATCGGTGGCGCGCATGCGTTGACCTGGGGTGAGTATGCCGAGCAGGTGCGGGCGGTGGCCGGCGGATTGGCGGCGCTCGGGGTGGGCCGCGGGGACACGGTGGCGTTGATGATGGCCAACCGGGTGGAGTTCTATCCGCTGGAGGTGGGTGCGCAGCACACCGGCGCGACCTCGTTCTCGGTGTACAACACGCTGTCGGCCGAGCAGTTGGAGTATGTGTTCACCAATGCCGGGAATCGGGTGGTGATCTGCGAGGCCCAGTACGTGGAGCGGATTCGGGAGGCGGGGGTGCCGATGAAGACGATCGTGTGCGTGGACCGGCCGGTGCCGGGAACGTTGAGTGTGGCCCAGTTGATGTCGTTGGCGCGCACCGATTTCGATTTCGAGGCGACCTGGCGGGCGGTGCGTGCGGACGATATCGTCACCCTCTGCTACACCTCGGGCACGACCGGCAATCCGAAGGGCGTGGAGATCACGCACGCGAGTCTGGCGTTCGAGTGTCGTGCTTACGCGTCGGTGATGCCGGTGCGGTTCGGCGATCGCATCACCTCCTATCTGCCGACCGCGCATATGGCCGATCGGGTGACCTCGCTGTATCTGCAGGAGTTTTTCGGCACTCAGATCACGGTGGTGCCCGATCGCACGCAGTTGCCGGCCGCGCTGGCCGACGTGCATCCCACGATCTGGGGTGCGGTGCCGCGGGTGTGGGAGAAACTCAAAGCGGCGGTGGAGTTCTCGGTGGCCAATGAACCGGATCCGGCGCGCAAGCAGGCGTTGACGTGGGCGCTGGAGGTGGCCGGGCGCAAGGCGGCGGCCCAGCTGGCGGGCACGGCCCTCGACGATACGCAGGCCGCGGAGTGGGCCAAGGCCGATGAGCTGGTGTTGTCGAAGTTGCGCGCGAAGCTGGGTCTGGATCAGTTGACGTGGGCGCTGTCGGGGGCGGCGCCGATTCCGGCGGAGACGCTCGGGTTCTTCTTCGGGCTCGGGATCCCGATCTCGGAGGTGTGGGGGATGTCGGAGCTGACGTGCGTGGCCAGTGTCAGCCCGCCCGAGCAGGCGCGGCTGGGCACGGTCGGGAAGTTGTTGCCCGGCTTGGAGTCTCGTATCGCCGAGGACGGGGAGTTCCTGGTGCGCGGGCCGCTGGTGATGCGCGAGTACCGCAAGGAGCCGGAGAAGACCGTCGAGGCCCTCGACGCGGACGGCTGGCTGCACACCGGCGATATCGTGACCGAGGACGCGGACGGGTATCTGCGGGTGGTGGACCGCAAGAAGGAATTGATCATCAACGCGGCGGGCAAGAACATGTCTCCGGCCAATATCGAGAACACCATCAAGGCCGCGACGCCGTTGATCGGGGCGCTGGCCACCATCGGGGATCGGCGCTCGTTCAATACCGCGCTCATCGTGCTGGATGCCGAATCGGCGGGACCGTATGCGGCGCAACGCGGTTTGCCGGATGCGTCGGCGGCCGCGCTGGCGGCGGATCCGACCGTGGTGGCCGAGATCGCGCGCGGGGTGGCGGCGGGCAATGCGCGGTTGTCGCGGGTGGAGCAGATCAAACGGTTCGTGGTGCTGCCGACCTTCTGGGAGCCCGGCGGTGACGAGGTCACGTTGACGATGAAGTTGCGCCGCAAGCCGATCGCGGAGAAGTACGCCGACGAGATCGAGCGCATGTACTCCCCCGAGCTCGGTGACGGCGTGCTGGAGCCCGCGGCGGACGAGAGCGCGACTCCGGCCTGATTCGTCCGTGGCGTCGGTGGTGGCGCGGACCACACTTCATTTCAGAGCAGTTGCTCTGTTATGGTTCGGTCATGCCTCGCCCCCGCACGCACGATCCGGATACGGTGCTCGACGCCGCGGAATCGCTCGCGGTGGCCTCCGGGGCGGCCGCGGTGACCATCCGCGCCGTGGCCGCCGCCACCGGAATGTCGAACGGGGCGCTTTACCACACTTTCGGCTCTCGGGCGGAACTGCTGGGGCGCACCTGGATTCGCGCCGCGCAACGGTTCCTCGACGTGCAGGCCGAACTCGTCGCCGACTGCGGTGGCGATGCCACGCACGCGGTGATCGCCGCCGCGGAAGCGCCGGTGGTGTTCGCCCGGCGGTTCCCGGCGTCGACCACACTCATGTTCGTCGCCCGCCGCAACGAACTGCTGGGCGGCGAACTGCCCGACACGGTGACCGCGGAGCTGGCCGTTACCGACCGCCGCCTGATCGGCATGCTCAAGCAGCTGGCCCTGAACCTGTGGGGCCGCAAGGACTCCCGGGCCGTCGACACCATCACCACCTGTGTCGTCGACCTGCCGACCGCGATCCTGCTCGACCGCGACCGGCTCGCTGATCCCACCGCTCACGCGCATCTGCGCGCCGCCGTGCGCGCCGTGCTCGAGATCGGTCCGCCACCGCAGTAACCCATCGATGAAGGGACACCGATGTCCGCCTCCCTCACCTACCGTGACAAGATCGCCGTGCTGGATCTCGGCGACGACGAGAACCGCTTCTCCCCCGCCTTTCTCATCGAGATCAACGAGCACCTGGACGCGGTCCTCGCCGACGGCGCGCACGCCCTGATCACCACCGCCGGCGGCAAGTTCTACTCCAACGGCCTGGACCTGGACTGGCTCAGCGCCAACGGCGACCGCGCCGAATGGTATGTGGCGCAGGTGCACGCCCTGTTCGCGCGCGTGCTCACCTTCCCGATGCCGACCGCGGCCGCCCTGCCCGGCCATGCCTTCGGCGCGGGCGCCATGCTCGCCGTCGCCCATGATGTGCGGGTCATGCGTGCGGACCGCGGCTACTTCTGCTTCCCCGAAGCCGACATCCGCATCCCGTTCACCAAGGGCATGGCGGCGTTGATCCAGTCCAAGCTGACCCCGAAAGCCGCCGTGGCGTCCATGACCACCGGCCGCCGCTTCGGCGGACCCGACGCCCTGTCCTACGACATCGTCGATGCCGTCGCCGCCGAAAACGCGGTCACCGACACGGCTTTCGCGCAGCTGGCCCCGCTGGGCCCCAAGGATCCCGGCACCATCGGCGCGATCAAGAACGTCATGTTCGCCGACGCCGTCACCGCCTTGACCCTGCCCAGCGTCTGAGACCGTCCACGGCGCGCCGAGCCGAACTCCACCGACTCTGGTGGCCGGACCCCGCTGATCGCCGCGGCGCGCAGTGCCTGCACGGGACGTCTCGCCGTGCCGGGGTCGAGTCAGTGTGCGGCCGCCGCCAGATGCGGCAGCAGCCGCGCGGCCACCCCGGCAGGATCCTCGGCATGCAGGAAATGCCCGCACTCCGGCAATTCCGCGTGCGCGGCCCCGGCGCCCTCGGCCACGAGCCGCTGCAGCTTCGCCGACAACGCACCATCGCGCGCACCCGCCAGCACCAGCGTGGGCAGCGGTGCGGCGGGCGCGGTCAGCAGCCGATGGAATTCCCGTGTCGCACTCCGGTGCAGCGCGAGCATCGACCGGTAGTAGCGGGTCGCCGCCCAGGCCAGCAGCGGATCGGTGAACACCGCCGCGGTGGGCGCGAAGTCGGCCTGCGAGAACTCCCACCCCGGTGACCAGCGCCGCCACAGTGCCCGCACGAACGCCGCGTCCGCGCGCGTGAGCAGCCGATGCGACGCCCCCGCCTGCATGATCGGAATGTAGAACGACATCATCATCTGCCGGGGCAGCAACGGCAGCAGCGCGGGCAAGAACCCGTCCCCGAACGGCGGTATCGCCAGCATGGTCAGCGAAACCCACTGCGCGGGAGCCTGTTTGGCCAGCACGAGCGCGACGAACGCACCCCAGTCGTGTCCGATCAGATGAGCCGGCGGCGCCCCGAGCTCCTCGCGCCAGGCCGTGATGTCGGCGGCTGCCGCGAGCACGTCGTACCGTGCCGAACGCACCGCCGACCCGTGCGTATACCCGCGCAGCCACGGCGCGAGCACCTGATACCCGGCATCGAGCAGAGTCGGGATGAGCCCGTCGAAACTGTGTGGCGTATCGGGAAATCCGTGCAGCACCACCGCCAGCGGCGCACCCCGGTCCCCGAAATGCCGGGCCGAGAGCGTCAGCCCGTCCCGGTGCAACGTCAGCAGGGTTTCGGCAGTGAACCCGTCGGGCATGCGCTGCCTTTCGATATCGGCGATGATCCGCCGCCAATACTAGAACGCGTTACAGAACTGTCGCGCGGTATCCGGCATTCCGACCGCGAGCGAATCCCTCACCGCGCACCGCCATCCCGCCCCCACACCCACCCGCTCCGCCAGCGCGATGCTCTCCGCGTCGTACGCCTGCCCCCGCAGTGCCAGGCGTTCGGCGGCGAAATCCCCTCCGTTGGGCAAGGTGTCGTGCGGATCCGGCGGGAAGGCGGCAGGCGGTGACCCGGTCATGGCACGACCCTCACGCTCGGGTGCGGCCCCGTGGTCCGTCACTGCCGTGACAATCCTCATCGTGCCTGTCGCTGCGGGAACGCTTCCACGCGAACACATCCGACGACGCCGGTGGGTGTGCGGTGACAGGTCAGGCGTGGTCATAGGCGCCGGAGCGGATGTCGTCGAGCAGGGTGGGGCCGGTCGGGTTCCAGGACAGGAGTCGGCGGGTGTGGGTGTTGGCGGCGGACATGTCCTGGGCGAGGAAGCGGCCGACGAATCCGAAGTGGGTGGCGGCGTTGTCCGCGGGGATCGAGGCGATGGGCAGGTCGAGTCTGGTCCCGATGGCTTCGGCGATGTCGCGGGTGGTGACGGCCTGTTCGGCGACGACGTGCAGGATCGTGGCGGGCGGGGCCTGGTCCAGAGCGAGCCGGATGAGGGTGGCCGCGTCGCCGCGGTGTACGGCTGACCATGCGGTGGTGCCCGCGCCGAGGTAGGCCGAGCGGTGGTGGGTGCGGGCGGCGGCCACGAGATTCGCGAGGAAGCCGGTGTCGCCGGGGCCGTGGACCGAGGGCGCGAATCGGGCCGCGATCACTCGGACGCCCTTGTCGGCGTAGGCGAGTGCGAGGTTTTCCGAGCCGCCACGCGGGGAGTCGGGGCCGACCGCCGGGGAGGGGTCGGTTTCCTCGGCGGGTCTGTCGTGGACCAGGCCGGACAGGACGGAGGCGAGCAGCAGGGGGCGGTCGCTGCCGGCCAGGGTGTCCGCGAGTGCGGTGACGGCGGCGCGTTCGGAGCGGATGGTTTCGGCCGGGTCGGACCAGTCGTGTTTGTTGCCCAGGTGCACAACGGCATCGGCGTTGTCGGCGGCGGCTCGCAGACCGTCGAGATCGTCGAGATCGCCGCGCCACACCAGTGCGCTCTTCCCTTCGAGTCGGCACGGCGAGGTTGATCGCGGCGACCATCCCGACGACGAGCACCACGCAGGCGCACATCACAGTGCGCAGTCCGCGCGGCCCGGCCGCTCTCGGCGCGGTGACGGTCTCGCGGTTCGCGACATTGATTTGCATAGTCGGCACGGTATTGACCTGGGCGATATCCATGCCACGCAACTTCGACAACCCAGAATTGCATACGATGCAACTATGCCCGAGCTGCTGGATCTGAACCTGTTGCGCGTCTTCGACGCGCTGCTCGCCGAAGGCGGCGTGACCGCGGCCGCCGAACGCCTGCACCTGTCGATCCCGGCGACCAGCCGCGCCCTGGGCCGGTTGCGGCGCGCCATGGGTGACCCGATCCTGGTGCGCTCGGGTCGCGCGATGGCCCCGACCCCGTTCGCGCTGCGCACCGCACCGCGCGTGCGCTCCCTGCTGGAGGAGGCGTCGGCGCTGATCAGCACCGACCGTGCCGTCGATCCCGCGACACTGAAGCGCACCTTCGCCATTCGCATCAACGACGGCGTGGCCGCTACCCTGGTGACCGCCGCCGTGGAAGCGACCGCGGCCCGCGCCCCGGGTGTGGTGCTGCGCTTCCTGCCCGAGGGCAACGAAAGCCTGGAGGCGCTGCGCGACGGTTCGGTGGACCTCGACATCGGCGCGAGCACCCCCACCGCCCCCGACATCCGCGCCACCGTGCTCTACCGCGAACGCGTCGTCGGCATCGTCCGCGCCGACAATCCCCTGGGCAGGCATCGCCCTCCCACGCTCGCGCAGCTGTGCCGCCACCCGCACGTGTCGGCCTCCCGTCGTGGCCGCGCCCGCGGCCCGCTCGACGACGCGCTCGCCGCCGCGGGCCTGCACCGTCATGTCGCCGCCGTGGTCCCCACCTCCGCGCTGGCGGCCCTGCTGGTGTCCTCGACCCCCTATGTCGGCCTGGTGCCGCAACGTCTGGCCGAACAGTACGGTGACACCCTGGGCCTGCGCTGGTTCCCGATTCCCGCGCCCCTGCCCGAAATCGACATCGTGCAACTGTGGCACGCCCGCCTCGACGCCGACCCCGCCCAACGCTGGCTGCGCGAAACCCTGTGCACCGCCCTGGGTTCAGCGGTCTCCGGCCCCGATTCCTAGCGCAGGGCGCTGCCCGGTCAGCCGCGCAGTCGTGCGTTGAGTCGTGCGGCCTGCCGGGTGAGGTGGTCGCGTTCGGCCAGGGTGTGCGCGGTGCGGGCGGCCGCGGCGTAGAGGCGCGCCGCGATGGCCGTGTCACCGGCGTGTTCGTGCAGGTAGGCCGAGGCGGCGGTGTGGCGGGGCAGGTCGGGGTCGAGTTCGGCCAGTGCGGCCAGTCCGGCGCGGGGACCGTCGGCTTCGCCGACCGCGACCGCCCGGTTCAGCCGGGTGACCGGGTTGTCGGTGAAGCGCAGCAGTTCGTCGTACCACTCGACGATCTGCACCCAGTCGGTTTCCTCGGCGCAGCGGGCATCGGCGTGCAGGGCGGCGATGGCGGCCTGGGTCTGGTACTGCCCCAACCGGTCTCGCGCCAGCGCCGCCTGCAGGATGTCGACGCCTTCGGCGATCAGGCGGGTGTCCCACCGTCCGCGGTCCTGTTCGGCGAGCGGGACGAGACTGCCGTCGGCGCGGGTGCGGGCCGGGCGGCGCGCGTGATGCAGCAGCATGAGCGCCAGCAGCCCGGCCACCTCCTCGTGTGTGATCTGCCGTGCGAGTTGCCGGGTGAGGCGGATGGCTTCGGCCGCCAGGTCGACATCACCGGTGTAGCCCTCGTTGAACACGAGGTAGAGCACCCGCAGCACGGTGCCCACCTCGCCGGGTTGATCGAACCGCACCCCGGCCACGGTTTTCTTGGCGCGGCTGATGCGTTGCGCCATGGTCGCTTCCGGCACCAGATAGGCCTGCGCGATCTGCCTGGTGGTCAGTCCGCCCACCGCGCGCAGGGTCAATGCCACCGCCGACGCCGGGGTCAGTGACGGGTGCGCGCACAGGAAATACAGCTGCAGGGTGTCGTCCACGGCCGCACCGGGTCCGGGCGCGGGTTCGGCGTCGACGAGTTCCTCGCGTCGCCGCCGCGAGGTGTCGGCGCGGGTGGCGTCGAGAAATTTGCGCCAGGCCACCGCCACCAGCCAGCCCTTGGCGTCGCGTGGCGGATCCTGCGGCCACGCCCGCACCGCTTCGATCAGCGCCTCCTGCACGGCGTCCTCGGCCGCCGCGAAATCGGCTCCGCGGCGGACGAGGACGGCGAGCACGGCCGGGGTGAGGGTGCGCAGCAGCGCCTCATCCATGACGGGTCATTCGGTGATGGTCGGCGCCGCGTGCATGAACGGCCGCAGTTCGAGCCATTCGTGGATCGGTTCGCCGCCCGCGCCGGGCGCCGCGGACAGTTCACCGGCCAGTTCCAGGGCGCGTTCGTAGCTGTCGACGTCGATGATCATCCAGCCGGCGATGAGATCCTTGGTTTCGGCGAACGGCCCGTCGGTGACCGGTGGACGGCCTTCCCCGTCGAAGCGCACGAAGGTGCCCTCCGGGGACAGGGCCTGACTGTCGACGTATTCGCCGGTGCTCTCCAGCCGGTCGGCGAAATCCTGCATGTACTGGATGTGCGCGGTGATCTCCTCGGGGGTCCACTGGTCCATGGGCACGTTGTTCGACGCGGCCGGGGCGCCCCGGTAGTGCTTGAGCAGCAGGTACTTGGCCATCGTTCTCTCCTTGGTTCGGTCCGGCCCGGGTGGGCCGTCTTCACTTCAGGGACGGAGCCGCCACCGGGTTCTCGACATCGCGGCGCGACTTTTTCCGGCGAGTTTTTTCGCGAGTCTGTCCGAAGGTCAGCGGCCGCGCCACACAGGCGGGCGTTTCTCCACGAAGGCGCGCATGCCTTCGCCCGCGTCCTGGGAGGACAGGGCGGGTGCGGCGAGTTGTCCCTGCCGGGCAAAGGCTTCGGCGACCGTCCAGTCCGGGGATTGTTCGATGATCTGCTTGGACGCGTCGATACTGAGCGGCGCGTTCACCGCGATCCGTTCCGCCAGCGCCAACGCCACCTGCAGGGCCTGTCCCGGCGCACTGACCTGGTTGATCAGCCCCAGTTCGGCGGCCCGGCCCGCGCTGATCGGGTCACCGGTCAACGCCAACTCCATGGCGATGGCCCGCGGCAGCCGTTGCGCCAGCCGCAGCACCCCGCCGCCGACGGCGACCAGGCCGCGCTTCACCTCCGGGATACCGAAGGTCGAATTCTCGGCGGCCACAATGAGATCCGCGGTCAACGCCAGTTCACAGCCACCGGCCAGGGCGGGGCCTTCCACGGCGGCGATGAGCGGTTTGGCGGGCGGCGCGGCGACCAGCCCGAGGATGCCGCGCTTCTCGGTGACGGGCACCTCCCCGCGCGCGGCGGCTTTGAGATCCATTCCGGCGCTGAAGTATCCGCCCGCGCCGGTGAGGATGGCGATGCGCGCGTTCGGGTCGGCTTCGTAGGCGTCGATGGCGCGTTCCAGGCCCAGCGCGGTCGCCAGGTCGATGGCGTTGCGGGCGTGCGGGCGGTTGAGGGTGATGATCGTGACGTGTCCGCGGCGTTCCACCAGCACGGGCGCGGGCGGCGGGGCGGGCAAGGCCACGCGGGCGGTGTCCTCGACCCGCACGGTGTCGCCGGTGACGGTGACGGGCACTCCCAGCAGATCCCGGTCGGTGAGATCGGCCAGCAGCGGGGATTCGCTGCTGCGCAGCAGGACTCGCTCCCCCTGCGGGGTGAGCAGGGACAGGATCGCCGCCTCGGGTGCTCCGTCGCGGTCGTAGGGCAGGGTGTAGGCCTCCACCACGGCGGGCCCCTCGTAGCCGGTGCGGGCCGGGCGCGCGGGCGGGTGCTCGATCACCGGGGTCAGATGCCGGTAGCCGGCGGCCGGCGGGGTGGTGGAGTACACGCCGATCGCGTGTTTGGTGAGATACCAGCCCAGCGAGGTCGCCAGCCCGAAACTGCCGGGCTCGGCGCGCAGTTTCTGCACCAGGCTCGCCACCGCGTGCCCGCCGTAGTTGTTGCCGGGGCCGCCGCCGAAGGTCAGCCCGCCGGTCACCGACAGCGGGCGTTTCGGGTCGTCGGCGGGCAGGCCGAGTTCGCGGGCGGCGATCTGCACGGCCACCGGGAAGCACGCGTACAGGTCGACATGGGTGAGGTCGTCGGGTGCGATGCCGGTGTGCGCGAACACCGCCGCGCCCAGGGCGCGGATCGCCGGGGACGCCGCCAGCTCGGCGCGTTCGCTGACGAACCATTCGTCGGTGCCGGAGGCGCCCGCGTGCAGGAACACCCACTGCTCCTGCGGGATTCCGGCGGCTTCGGCGGCGGCGGCACTGCACACGATGATGCCGCTGGCCATGTCGACGGTCAGGTTGGCGCATTCGAGTTTGGTGTAGGGCGCGGAGATCATCCGGTTGGTGTCGGTGACGGTCGCGATCTGCTCGGCCGAGAACTCCTGCGGCTGCCAGGCATTCGGGTTGGCGGCCGCCACCGCTGACAGCCGCGACCACAGCTGGGCGACCGCGTGCGCGTGCTCGTCGGGGCTGCGGCCCAGGGTGTGCCGGTTCGCCGATTCCAGCAGCGCGTACATGTTGATCGGGGCGAGCAGGCCCGCGGTGGTTTCGGCGGCGTTGTTGGCCGGTTTGTCGATGCCGACGGTGCGGGTCGGCCGCACCTGCGCGCCCTGCACCGGCCAGTCGGGGGTGATGCCGGCGCGCTGGGCGGCGGCCTGGGTGGCTCCGGCTTCCGCGCCGGTCACCAGCACGATGTCGTAGTCGCCGGCGGCGATGGCGGCCGCGGCCTCGTTGAGCACCAGTTGCCCGCCGTCTCCGCCGAAGGGGCTGGACTGCACGGTGTCCACCCCGTTCGCGCCGACCGCGGCGGCCACGAGCGCGCCCAGGTCCCGGTACTGCCAGGAGGTGGGGGCGACCGCGTACACGGCGTCGGCGTCGCGCAGCAATCTCTCTCCCGCTCCGGCGTCGGTGGCCGCGCGCCGCAGTGCCCGCACCGCCAGTTGCGCGGGATCGGGGTAGGCCGGGTCGGGGGTGCGGTCCACCACCTGCCCGACACCGACCAGCACGGGCGTCGTCGGCGCGAGGACCGCGCCGGTGGCTTTGTGCCGCACGGCTTTTCGTGCCGTGCGCCCGGCGGTGGGGGTGTCGGCGGCGAGGGCGGCGGGCAGGGCGGCCAGCGAATCCTGCAGTGCCTCGCCCAGGCTGCGCGCGACCGACCCGCCCAGGGGGCCGTCGATCGGCGGCCCGGCCAGTCCGGCGTCGATGTAGACGGTGGATCCGGTGGCGTTGGGTGTCACCGTGATCCAGAAGCCGAGGTGCAGTCCCTGCGGTCCGGTGCCGGACAACCCCAGCCTGTCGCCGGTGGCCTCGGTGACCGTCCAGCGCAGGTCCGCCGGGATACCCATGAATTTCGCCTGCTGCACGAATTCCACGCCCGGTTCGGCTTGTCCGGGGGCGTCTTCGCGCCAGCCGGCGTGGAAGGTGAACCAGGACGGGATCTTCGACAGGTCACCGAGGAACGCGCGCACCGGCTCCGTCGCGGCGTCGATCTGCTGCCGGGCGTGCGCGGTGCGCGGGTAGTCGGCGAGTGCGGCCGGTGGGGTGTGCTCGCCCAGCTCGACGGCGGGTTCCGGCGCGGGGCGGCCGGTGAATCCGGCGATCAGTTCGCGCACGATCCGGGGATCCTTGCGGACCGCGTCGAGCAGTTCGCCTCCCGCGCGGATCTGTTTGCGCACCGAGCGCAGCCGCTCGAAACCGGGCATCGCGGTCACCGTCGTACCTCCACATCGAGGGTGAGTGCTCGTCGAGAATGAGAGCCTCGAACTCTCACCGTATCGGCATCGGGGGCGGGCCGGGAGGGTGCGCGACGAACTGCCCGCGTTCACGCTGGTCGTGCGCGCACGGGGTGCTGGTGCTCGGCCCCGCGCGGATAACCGGTGTCGCCCAGGACGTCTCGGCGGTAGCGCGCACCGCGCACGCCACCGGATTCTCACCGACCGGCGCGGCAGCGTGCACGACCCGACGGCGGCCCCGGCAACCTCCACCGCGCGCGGCGGGGTGATTCGTGCCGCCGGTGGCACAGTGCCGCACCCTCATTCGAGCAGGGCGACGATGCGCTCGAATATCTCGTCCTCGCTGCCGGCGGCGGACACCGAATAGCAGGGGATTCCGCCTTGGCGGGCGTGATCGCGGTAGAACTCGAGGACCGGGCGGCGCAGCGTCTCGAACAGGGCCAGGCGTTCCCGGAATCCGCTCTCGTCGCCGTGTGCGCGTGCCTGTCCGGTCAGGCGGGCCAGGGTCGTCTCCTCCGGTTCGTCCAGCAGCAGCACCGCGCGCAGGGGTGTGCCGCGCATCATGAGTCGCCGTGCCAGCAGTTCGGCCTGCGGTACCGACGCGGGCAGCCCGTGCAGGACGAACCCGCGCCCGTCATCCACGCGATCCAGGTGGCTGAGCAGGATGTCGACCGGCAGCGCGTCACCGAGTTCGGCTCCGCGGTCGAACAATTCGATGGCCTGCCTGCCCAGTGCGGAGTCGGCGGCCAACTCGTCCCGCACCGCCGAACCCAGGCTCACCGCCGGAATCCGCCAGTAGCGGGCCGCACGACTCTGCTGTGCCACCAACCCCGATCCGGGTGGCCCCGACATGATCAATCGCATACCCGAAACCTCCGGAATGGCGCGATGGAACCACCCCAGAGTCGCATGTCCGCCGAACCCCCGCACCCGCAACAGGATTCACCGGGGCGCACGGTAGGGGTCACGCGCACCCGGCGACCTCGACCGCCGCCCGCCGCAACCCGGATGCGACTGCGAAATTCTTGCAGCGCACCGTGATTCGAATAGCCTGAACCGGCGCGCCGACGGACAGCCCGCATCGACCTCGGCGACAGGGCGGCTAACGTGGCGCAATCAGGGGCACCGCACAGGGGTACTCCCGTCACCGTTCGCGCACCGCACGTTGCGGCTGCGACGCCCTGCGTCCATCGCGGCGGCAGCGTGTTCGCGACGGCCGGTCGTGCCGGTGGCGGGTTCAGCCGCCCTGCGCCGGGGTGGTGACGGCGCGGACGAGTGATTCCAGTTGGGCGGCGACACGGTCCATGGGTGTGGTGCTGCGTTCGGCGCGGGACATGGCGATCGCGCCTTCGGCGGCGGCGACGATGAGGGTGGCGGTGGATTCGGCGGCGGCCTCGCCTGCGCCGTGCTCGCGCAGGGAGGCGGCGAGCAGCGCGGTCCATTGCGCGAAGGCGGTGGCGGCGGCCTGGTGCGGGGCGGATTCGCCGTCGGGGAGGTCTTCGACGGAGACGGCCAGGACGGGGCAGCCGGCGCGGAAGTCGCTGGATTCCACGACCTTTCGCCACAGGGCGAGGAACGAGCGCAGTCCTTCGATCGGGCCGGGGCGCAGATACTCGGTGAGCAGTCGCGCGATGTGGTCGCCGGTGAAGGTGACGGCTTCGGCGGCGAGTTGCTGTTTGCCGCCGGGGAAGTAGTGGTAGGTGGAGCCGAGCGGGGCCGAGGCGTGTTTGGCCAGTTCGCGCACGCTGGTGGCGTTGAGGCCGCGGCGGCGGATCATATCGGCGGCGCCGGCCACCATGCGGTCGCGGGCCACAGGGTCGGCCATGCGCACACTCCTTGTCTATAACGCTCGTCATAGCTTACCGTGAGGGTTCTATAACAGTCGTTATAGACCGAGTATCGAGGAGTCACGTCATGCCGATGATCCAGCTGACCCTGCCCGCCGGGATCCTGACCGCCGAAACCCGCGACAGCCTGCGCAAATCCCTGCCCGCGACACTGCTGCGCTGGGAGAACGCACCGGACAACGCGTTCTTCCGCGCGCAGGCGTGGGTCCGCATCGAGGAGACCGCGCCCGGCGAGTTCGGGGCCCTCGAAGACGACCTGCCGCGCTTCCGCGTGGATGTCACCGCACCCGAGGGGGCGCTGTCCGAGCGGCGGATCGCCGGACTGGTCAAGGAGGTCACCGACCAGGTTCTCACCGCCGCGGGCCTGCCGGTCGAGGACGCGCTGCGCGTGTGGGTGCTGGTGCATCCGCAGCCCGAGGGCACCTGGGGTGCGGGCGGGAATGTGGTGCGCTTCCAGGAGATCGCCGCGGCGGCGAAGGCCGCCGCCAACGCCTGAGTGGGTGCTTCCAATCCCTGGAGACAACCGCAGGTCGTTGTCCGTTCCTAGGCCTGTGGGTTGAGGCTGGGTGGTCGTAGCCTTGAGATGTGGCCGGGAGTGGCCGGTCGGGTGCGCGGCGGTGTCCAGAGTGCGGGCGTGCTTTGCCTGCTCGGATGCGGTCGGTCGCGGCGTGCCTGCGCGCGAGTGTCACCAAGTCGCGCAGGAACCACGTTGCCGGGAACAGGGGTGACGCAGTCCGGTTCGCCGGGATCTCAGCGGGCCGGGATCGGGTGCCGCCTGATCAGCCTGGCGAGACCTCACACACCTTCCATTCACCGGATTGCTTGGTGAAATGTTGCCTGAAAGGGGGATTCGGCAACACTGCACCGTTCTTCTCGTCGTTCTCGTAGTGCGTCACGATCGTCGCGCTGCCGGTATCGCCCACTGTCACCGGACTGATGAAGCTGTCCAGGATCATCTTGCCGTCGGATGTGAAGTCCTTGGCGAGCAGTCGTTCCGGAGTCTGCCCTTCGTAGGGTTGCTGTAGAGGTTCGGCCCTGGCAGGGCAGACTGCGGCGATCATCGCGTCCAAGTCCTGCGCATTGTATGCAGCAGCAGGGTAGGGGCGGACAGTTCACCGAGGCGGGGAGCCAGATCCCATGCGCGGTGGCCTTGGTCGAAGATCGCGCGCTGGGTGGCGGTGAACGCGTCTCCGGCGCCGGGACGTCGCCCGCTGGCCACGACCGCGTCGACCAGGTCGTCGGTCAGGGCGGCTCGATTGCGGACGATGCGCCGAAGTCCCAGCCGTGTTGCGGTACGGCCGAATCCGACCGAGGCGCGCACTGCCGCGCGGTTGGCCCGTGGATGGTGTGCCAACCATCGCGCCACCACATCCACGGCAAGGTTTCACTGAGGCCGGCCGGATTGATCAGTACAAGCCGCCGCACCAACCCCGGGCGGTCCAAGGCGGTCTGCAAGGCGATGAACCCGCCCAGCGATAACCCGCCCAGGTCTATCCGATCCAATCCCATTGCCCGGCACAGGTGTTCGACCCAGTCGACATACCACCCGATATCGGGGACCGCGCCCGGTGGCAGGGCACTCGCACCGTACCCCGGAAGGTCCGGGGCCACGACCCGCCGATGCGGCGCGAACGACGTGAGCACACCGGCATAGCTGATCAGCGCCGAGTCCGCCCCCGCGCCGTGCAACAGCACCAGAGGCGTGTCCGTACCGTGGAGGTTCGCCGAGTAGCAGCGTGTCCGCGACTCACCGGCAGCCAGATCGGTGTAGTCCACACCGATCGGCAGAAGCGACATCTCCGCCATTCCCCACCTCCTGCAGGCTTGTCTCAGACAGTCTATCGGGGGTGATCACTCTCGATACCGCAATCGATGCGAACCGCACACGCTCACCGGCTGTCGTCCAGGGTCCGCGGCATGCCCACCATTGGTTTGGCCATCACGGTGAACATCCGAAATCGGCCGCAGCGGTGACAAAGCGCGCGTACACCGCGAGGCGGCCGGTGCCCAGATCGAAGCCTTGGTAGGCCAGTGCCACCGGCCCACCACCAGTGCCCTTGTCGACTACACGCAGCACGTCGTCCGGAAGCGGGTCGGGCCGACGCACACACAGTTCAGGGAAGGCGAGCACGAGCGCCCGCGCGGTCTCGATCAGATCATCAGTGGTGACTCCGGCACACCACACCGAGTCGGCGGTGTCGAAAAGAAACCGCCGAACCGGATCCTGCCTCCGATCCGGTGCGGTGCCGTTGTCCGAGTAGCCGACCCTAGCCAGCAACCAGCGCCCCGAACACTCGGGCCCGGACCCGAGGTTCGCCGCATGATCCCCCGCTCCTCGATCCATCCCGGCACACGCCACCGTGCCGAGAAGCGCGCTCGTGACGAGCACTGAACTACAGAAAAGCCGCCCCATGACTGGCCCCTCGCCGTCGTTCGATATCGCCTTCGTTCATACCAATCGGCGAGGCTGAGGCGGAGAGCCTGCCCAACATGAATGCGACATGGCGGCCTCGGGGCTTTCGGTTCTGGGTAAGGCCGACCTAGGCGGGGATAGCAGAGCTTCTTAGCGCCGGATCCCGACCAGTTGCGCCACTACCCCCGGGACGACCCGTCGTTATCGCCCGGTCATCGACCGGCGGGCGCGGACCTCCCGCTCACCCGCACACGAGTGCGTCGCCAGGAAACATTCGTGACTCGCACCACATCGCGACCGTTATCGAACCGCATGGGGTGTGTTCGCGCTGTTCAGCGCCGTCGAGACGTTAGGGTCCGATGCGGTCTGTTGATTCCTCGCGATCACCGACCGCGCAGGGAACCCCCGCCAGCCCCACCGGATTCTCCGAAACCGGGTGGCCGCCGTCGGGCAGGGCCGGTGTCGTCGCGCGTCGTTCATCCCCGGACGCCCGCGATCGAGGGCCTGGTTCTAAGGTCGATTCATGGTGGCGAATGCGAGACCTCGCGGCACGATCCGGTTCTGGCACATCATCAATCCGGTCAATTCGGTACTGGCCGCGCTGGCGCCGTGGTGGGTGCTGCTGGAGACGACCGGCCGCAGATCCGGTCGGCGACGCCGGATTCCGCTCGGCGCGGGCCCGCGTGACAGCGAGGGGATGGATCTGCTGTCGGTGCACGGGCGGCGCGCCGATTGGGTGCGCAATATCGAAGCAGATCCGCGGGTGCGGTTGCGCAAGGGTTTCCGGTGGCGGACCGGCACCGCGACCGTGGCGGCGGCGACACCGGAGCGTTTGAGCCGTTTCAACTCCTATGTCCGCAACGCGCCGAATGCTTTTCCGTTGGAAGGCGAGTCGCCGGTGATCGTGCGCGTCGTGTTCGGCTGACCGGCGCGACTACCCCCGGACAGCCGTGTGCCCCGCCGGGTATGCCAGGCGGGGCACACGGTGCGGCCGGAGCCGGTCGCTCAGAGCTCGATACCGAGCAATGCGTCGACGGCGTCGCGGACGAGGCCGGGCGCGGCGGTGTCGGGGCCACCGTATTCGAGCGCCTGCTGCACCCAGCTGTCCACGGCGGCAAGGGCTTTCGGGGTGTCGAGGTCGTCGGCGAGGTGGCGGCGCAGCCGGGCGACGGTGTCCTCGGCGGCGGGCCCGGAAGACAGCGCGGCGGCCTGACGCCAGCGGTCCAGACGCGAAAGCGCTTCGGCGAGAACGGCATCGGACCATTCGCGGTCGGCGCGGTAGTGGCCGGCGAACAGGCCCAGCCGGATCGCGGCCGGGTCGGTGCCGGAGCGGCGCAGCGCGGAGACGAACACGAGGTTGCCGCGCGACTTCGACATCTTCTCGCCGTCGAGGCCGATGAGCCCGGCATGCACGTAGTGGCGGGCGAAACGACGGCCCTTCACCAGTGCTTCGGCGTGCGCGGCGGAGTATTCGTGATGCGGGTAGATGAGGTCGCTGCCGCCACCCTGGATATCGAATTCGGTGCCGATGCGGTTGAGCGCGATCGCCGCACACTCGATGTGCCAGCCGGGACGTCCCGCCCCGAACGGCGCCGGCCAGGACGGTTCGCCCGGACGCTCCACCCGCCACAGCAGCGGGTCGATGGGGTCGCGTTTGCCCTTGCGGTCGGGATCGCCGCCGCGTTCGGCGAAGAACCGGTCCATGGTGGCCCGGTCGTAGCCCGATTCGTAACCGAACTGCTCGGTGGCGTCGTGCCGGAAGTAGATGTCGGGGTACTCGGGGTCGTCGACCACATAGGCGGCGCCGGTGACGAGCAGTTTGTCGACCAGTTCGACGACCTCCTGCACCGATTCGATGGCCCCGATGTAGTCGCGCGGCGGGATGACGCGCAGGGCGGCCATGTCCTCACGGAACAGGTTGATCTCGCGGGTGCCGAGCTCCCGCCAGTCGATGCCGTCGCGCTGGGCGCGTTCGAACAGCGGGTCGTCGACGTCGGTGGTGTTCTGCACGTAGTGCACGTCGTGTCCGGCGTCGCGCCACAGCCGGTTGACCAGGTCGAAGGTCAGGTAGGTGGCGGCGTGCCCGAGGTGGGTGGCGTCATAGGGGGTGATGCCGCAGACGTACATGGTGGCGATGCTGCCGGGGGTGACCGGGCGGACCTGCTTGTCGGCGGTGTCGTACAAGCGCAACGCTGGTCCGGATCCGGGGACGGTCGGGACAGCGGTATCGGACCAGGACTGCATGATTCGAGGTTAACTGGGCGCACGACCTCGACCCCGCGCGGCCCCGGTCATCGGGTGCGTGGCGTCGCCGCGCACACCGGCTCCGACCTGGACCTTAATAAATCATGCGCACACGTCAATGGTTGAAATCATGATGCAGGCAACGTTTTCGCCGTTGCGCTCGCAGCGATCAGAATGCGGGCCACGGGATGGGGCGGGCGGAGGTGGGCAGCGGCATGACGGGTTCGTCGAGCAGTTGCTGGGCGCGCGCTTCGAGGGCGTCGACTTCGGCGTCGGTGATCAGTTCGCGCAGTCGCGCACCCGGTTCGCCCGCGAGGGCTTTCACCAAAGCTTTGATGTCGGTGAGTAATTCGTCGTCGATGGGCTCTCCGGCCCAGCCCCACAGCACGGTGCGCAGCTTGGGTTCGCTGTGCAGGCTGATGCCGTGATCGACGCCGTAGACGCGGCCGTCGACACCGTGCAGGGCGTGTCCGCCTTTGCGGTCGGCGTTGTTGATCAGGACGTCGAGCACCGCCATCCGGTACAGCCCGGGGTTCTCGGCGTGGACGAGCGACACCTGATGGCCGGCGGGGTCCAGGGCGCGCAGCACCTCGCGGTAGCCGTCGGGGATTTCCCCGACGGGGCACAGGTCCACCAGATCGGGTCCGTCCTCGGGCGTGTCGATCCAGCGTTGCACCATGCCCGGCCCGTAGGGGCCGTCGCGCAGGATGGTTTCGGGGATCACGCCCCACCCCAAGGCTTCCGACACCTGGTAGGCGGCGACTTCGCGGCCGGCGAGGGTGCCGTCGGGGAAGTCCCACAGCGGCCGTTCCCCGCGCACCGGCTTGTACACCACGCGCAGCACCTGCGTGGCGTCGTCGGGGATCTCGCACACCAGGGTGGCGTTGCTGGCGGTGGTGACCTGCCCGATCACCGTCATCGCACCGGCGGATAGCGGGTCGTTCACTGCTCAGTCCTCGATGGTGCCGGTGGCGCCGAAGATGTCGCCGCGCTTGTAGCCGTTGGTGCGCACGCACATGTGCCCGGCCGGGGACAGGGGTTCCCCGCACAGCGGGCACGGCGGCCGCCCGGCCGCGATCACCCGCGCCGACCGCAACGCGAACTCGCGCGCCTGCACCGGGGTGAGGAACACGCGCACCGCGTCGGGGCCCTCCTCGGTGTCGTCGAGCACCACCGATTCGTCGACCTCGGTTTCGGTGATGGCCAGTAATTCGACCACCACCGCGCCCGCGTCGGCATCCCAGCCCAATCCCATGGTGCCGACCCGGAATTCGGCGTCGATCGGGGTGAGCAGCGGCGCGGTGTCGGCGACGTCGGCCGCGGTGGGCGGTACGGGCGTGCCGAAGCGGCGCGCGACTTCGTCCAGCAGTAAACCCATCCGATCGGCCAGCACTTTCACCTGCTGCTTTTCCAGCAGCACGCTGACCACGCGCGGTTCCTGCACGGCCTGCAGGTAGAAAGCGCGGTCGCCCGGCTCGCCGACAGTGCCGGCGACGAAACGATCGGGGGTGCGGAAAATATGGATTGCTCGGCTCATCTGCACCTCCTGACAGCTTTCAACGACACTTAAGAATCGGGGCGTTCCGCAACCCCATTATCCGTACTCCCGGTGTTTCCCGTTTCGCCGCCGGGTACCGGCCCCGACCTGGCCTCGGTGCCGGATTGTGGCGAAATCGCCGCCAGGCTGGTCAGATCCGAACCGGTGTCGTTCACCCGCCACACGTAGGGGGCGGTCGGGGTGTATCTGATGACGCTGATCGACGCCGGTTCGACCACGATGCGCTGGAAGCCGTCGAGGTGGATGCCGAACGCGTCGGCGATGATCGACTTGATCACGTCGCCGTGCGTGCACGCCACCCACAGCACGTCCCTGCCGTGTTTCCCGGCGAAGGCCCGGTCCAGTTCCCGGATGGCGGTCACGGCGCGAAACTGCACCTGCGCCAAGCCTTCTCCGGCCGGGAACACCGCCGCCGACGCGTGCCGCTGCACGACCTTCCACAGCGGTTCGCTCACCAGCTCGGCCAGCGCCCGCCCGGTCCAGTCACCGTAGTCGACTTCCAGGAGCCGTTCGTCGGGTTCGGTTTCGAGGCCGAGTTTGTCCGCGAGCGGGGCGACGGTGCGCTGGCAGCGCAGCAGCGGCGAGCACACGATGTGCTCGATGGGCAGCGAACCCAGCCGCTGCACCAGGCTCTGGGCTTGGTCGCGGCCGCGGTCGGTCAGATCGACGCCCGCGCTGCGGCCGGCCAGGGTGCGGGCAGTGTTCGACGTGGATACGCCGTGCCGCAACAGGATCACCGTCACCGTGTCAGCCTACTGTCTAGGTCGCGGGGACGATGCCGGTCGCCAGCAGCGCCATCACCGTCAGGCCGAGGATGATGCGGTAGCCGACGAACCAGTCCAGGGAATGTTTGGCCACGAACTTCAGCAGCCACGCCACCGACGCGTAACCGACCACGAACGAGATCACGGTCGCCACGAAGATCTGCGGACCCGACGCGTTGAGGCCCTCACCGGCGGGTTCGAACGCGTCGGGCAGGCTGAACAGGCCCGAGGCCAGCACCGCCGGAATGGCCAGCAGGAACGAGAACCGCACGGCGGCTTCACGAGTCAGGCCCAGGAACAGACCGGCCGTGGATGTCGCGCCCGACCGCGACACGCCCGGGATCAGCGCGAGGCATTGCGCGAAGCCCATGACGAGGCCGTCGCGGGTGGTGAGCTGCTCGATCGGGCGCTGTTTGCGGCCGTAGTACTCACCGGCGGCGATCACCAGCGCGAACACGATCAACATGGTGGACACCAGCCACAGATTCCGTGCGCCGGTACGGATTTCGTCTTTGAACAGGAATCCGAGCACGCCGATCGGGATGGTGGCGATGATCACATACCAGCCCACCCGGTAGTCGAGCCGGCGCTGCTGTTCGGTGTCCATGGCGTAGCCGCCGGGCATGTCCGGGTCGTAGACGGGCAGCACCTGGGTGGGTTGATCGTGCAACGGCACGGTCTGCGCGACCTTGGACCGTCCGGTGATCTTCTCCCAGTTCACGCCGAACCAGGCCAGCAGGATCCGCCAGATGTCCTTGGCGAAGTACACCAGCACCGCGGCCTCGGTGCCCAGCTGGGTGACCGCGGTGAACGACGCGCCCGCGTCGTCACCGAAGAACACCGCCGACACGATGCGCATATGCGCCGACGAGGAGATCGGCAGAAACTCCGTC
This sequence comes from Nocardia acididurans, assembly GCF_016741815.1. GTDB lineage: Bacteria > Actinomycetota > Actinomycetes > Mycobacteriales > Mycobacteriaceae > Nocardia > Nocardia acididurans. The sequence goes on along the minus strand of NZ_JAERRJ010000008.1, from coordinate 114,205 downwards.
AAGCCCTGCACCAGGCCCAGCACCAGGGCCTGAACCCACGTCATCGCCTCGCCCACACACACCCTCCAAATCCGAATCGTCGGCTGCCGCTGGACAATTCGCCCAGCGGCGGCGGTGTCCGGCCGATGCCCGCAGGCACGCCCCGAACACCGCAGCGACCCTACAGGGCGGGCGCGAAACATGAACGGGGGAACCACATCGAATCCGAGACACGGGCCGCCGGTACAGCACGGCATGTGGGACATGTGCGCTTAGGCTGACTCATGTGACGGAAGTGCATGCGCGGTGATGGAACAGCGGACGGTCGGACGCAGCGGGCTACGGGTCTCCCGCCTCGGATTGGCCACCCACACGTGGGGCAGGGAAACCGATGCCGAGGACGCGGCGGCCCAACTCGAGGCCTTCGTCGAGCAGGGCGGCACGCTGGTCGACACCTCCCCCGCCTACGGTGACGGCGCCGCACAGCGAATTCTCGGCGAACTCGTCGGGGAGATCGGGCGCGAAGAACTCGTGCTCAGCGGAACCGCCGGGCACACACCGGTTCTCACCGATCCCGCCGCCGGGCCGGTGCCCGCGCCCACCCGCTGGACCGTCGACGCCTCCCGGCGCACCATGATGCGCCAGCTCGACCAGACCCTGCACCTGCTCGGCACCGACCACCTCGACCTGTGGACCGTGGCCGCCTGGGATCCGCACACCCCCCTCGAGGAGATCGCCGACACGCTCTCCTGGGCGGTGCGCACCGGACGCGTCCGCTATGCCGGCGCCCGCGGCTACGACGGCTGGCAGCTGGCCACTTTGTCCGCGGCCGCGCCGATCACCGCCGCCCAGACCCCGTACTCGCTGCTGGCCCGCGGCGTGGAACACGAATTCGTGCCTGCCGCACAGCATCACGGCATCGGCGTCATCGCCACCGCGCCGCTGGCCGGCGGCATCCTCACCGGCAAATACCGTGACGGCGTCCCCGCCGACTCCCGCGGCGCCGACGAGGCCACCGCCGCCGAGATCAACGCCCGCCTCGACGACCACGCCGTACGGGTCGTGGACGCCGTGGTCACCGCCGCCGACGGACTGGGCACCTCCCCACTCGCGGTGGCGCTGGCCTGGATTCGCGATCAGCCCGGCGTGGCCAGCATGCTCGTCGGGGCGCGCGACATCGGCCAGCTCACCGGAATCCTCGCCGCCGAAGCCCTCGAACTGCCGCGCGCGATCGCCGCGGCACTGGGCGATGTGAGCGCCCGCACGGAATGACCTGGGCCGACCGTCCGGCGCGGAAAACCGTGGCACACCGGCCACGGTCATTTCCGTGCGACACCGGCCCGCGCACCCGGATCCGGGTGCGGCGCGAGGTTCCCGCACGTCGGATTCGGGGCGGCCACATGGTGATCGATCAGCGGCACCGGGTTGGTTCGGCCATGATCGAGGAGGCTAGCCTTACCTGCATGAGGTTCCTCGCGCGTGGTCGAACGGTCACCCTCCGGCAGCTGCTGCTCGTCCTGCTCGGCGCGAGCCTCGTCGCCGGCAGTGCCGCCTGCTCCAACACCGACACCGCAACCGGTGGGCAAACCGGGCCGAGTACGGCCAGCATCGGCGACGCCGACCCCACGCCGATCGGACCCGAACCCACGCCTGTGCTGCCGGTGACGGTGAAATCGTTCGACGGCAGCGAGGTCACGGTCACCGACGCCAGCCGCATCATCGCTGTCGACCGGTACGGGACGCTCGCACAGACCGTCTATGCGCTGGGCCTGGGGCCCAAACTGGTCGGCAAGTCGAACTCCGCCGCCTTCCCCGGCGTCGCGGACGTGCCCACCGTGAGCAGCGGCGGCGGCACGCTGAGCGTGGAATCTGTTGCGGCACTGCGGCCCACGGTATTCCTCACCGACACCACCACCGCGACGCCGGCGATCCGGGACCAGCTGCGCGCACTGGGCATCACCACCGTCTACGTCGATCCGCAGCGCACCATCGACGCGGTCGCCCCGCAGATCCAGGCCGTCGCCAACGCTCTCGGGGTGAGCGACACAGGCAAGAAACTCGCCCAGCGCACCCAGGACGAGATCAACGCCGCGAAAGACGCTGTCCCGCACGAGCCCAACGCACCGCGCATCGCCTTCCTGTACCTGCGCTCCACCGCCATCACCATGATCGCGGGCCCCGGTTCCGGCGCGGACTCGCTCATTTCCGCCATCGGCGGCGTCGACGCGGGCACCGCCTCCGGAGTCACCGAGCAGTTCCTGCCCATCACCAGCGAAGCCATGATCGCCGCCGCGCCCGACGTCATCCTCGTGATGAGCGACGGACTGTCCTCGGTCGGCGGCGTCGACGGCGTCGAGAAGATCCCGGGCATCGCCCAGACCCCCGCGGGCAAGAACCATCGCGTCATCGACATGGCCGACTCGGTCCTGCTGTCCTTCGGCCCCAACACCGGTCGCGTGCTGGCCGCCCTCACCAAATCCGTCTACGGCACGCCCGCCGCATGACCGAATCCGGCACACCGGCCCCCGGCCACCCGAAACCCGAGCACACCGATCCCGCAGTCCAGCCCGGCACCGACCGTGAGCGGGCCCTCGCCACACATGCCGTTATGCCGCACGAGATGTCAGCCGACGCGGTCGATCCCGAACCGGCGCCCGGCACGCGGCGATGGTCGCGCACCGCGTTGATCTTCACAATCGGAGTGACCGCGCTCGTGCTGCTCGCGATCGTGTCGGCCCGGGTCGGCCAGGTGCCGACCAGCTTCGCCGAAGTGGTCGGCAGCGTATTCCATCGGATGGGGCTGGACTGGGGACCGATGCCCGAACATCCCGCGGGGTACGTGACCCTCTGGGAAGTGCGCTTCCCCCGCGTCGTGATGGCCATGCTCGTCGGTGCGGCCCTGGCCACCGCCGGCGCGCTACTACAGGGCGTATTCGCCAATCCGCTCGCCGAACCCGGTGTCATCGGCGTCTCGGCCGGTGCGGCGGTCGGTGCGGGCACGGTCATCGTATTCGGCGGGGCATTCGCGGCCGCCTGGTCGGTGGCGGGCGGCGCCTTCATCGCCGGGCTCGGCACCACCCTGCTCGTCTATGTGCTGGCGCGATCCAACGGCCGCACCGAAGTCGTGACACTGGTGCTCACCGGTGTGGCCATCAACGCCTTCACCGCCGGACTGCTGTCGTTCCTGCTGTTCACCGCCTCACCGGCGGCACGGGACCAGATCGTGTTCTGGCAGCTCGGCAGCCTCAACGGCGCCACCTGGCAGTCCGTCGCCGTCGTCGCGCCACTCACGCTGATCGGGGTGACGGCGGCGATCATCATGGCCGCCAAACTCGACCTGCTCGCCCTCGGCGAATCCGCTGCCCGGCATCTGGGCGTCGACGTGGAACGATTGCGGCGCAACGTGATCCTGGTCGTGGCGATACTGGCCACCGCCGGTGTGGCGTTCACCGGTGTCATCATGTTCGTCGGTCTGATCGTGCCGCACCTGGTGCGCATGCTCGTCGGACCCGCCCACCGGGTACTCATCCCGCTCTCGGCGATCCTGGGCGCGATCGTGCTGCTGGCCGCCGATATCGGCGCCCGCTCCCTGGTACACAACGCCGACCTGCCCTTGGGCATGCTCACCTCACTGGTGGGCGGACCGTTCTTCTTCTGGCTGCTGCGGCGCACCCGCGCCAGTTCGGGAGGCTGGGCATGAGCGGAAAACGCACGCTCACAACACTGTTCGCCAAATCGCACGCCCTGCCACGGCCACCCGAATCCGGCACCGCCACCCTGCGGGCCCGCAACGCGGTACTCGTCCGCGGGGCCGGACGGCGCATCCTCGACGGTGTCGACTTCGAAGTGCGCGCCGGACAGATCATCGCCCTCGTCGGCCCCAACGGCGCGGGAAAATCCACACTGCTGGCAGCGTTGGCGGGCGAACTCGAACTCCTCTCCGGCACGGTCGAACTCGACGGCAGAGCACTCACCAACTGGACACCCCTCGATATGGCGCGCCGCCGCGCCGTACTGCCGCAGTCACACACCGTCGGATTCCCCTTCACCGCACGCGAAGTCGTCGCCATGGGCCGCGCGCCCTGGGCCAACACCGACCGACAGGACCGCGACGAGCAATGCATCGCCGCCGCCATGACCGCCACCGACGTCACCCACCTCGCAGCCCGGCCCTTCCCCGCACTCTCCGGCGGAGAACGCGCCCGGGTCGCCCTGGCTCGCGTACTGGCCCAGGACACCCCCACCCTGCTCCTCGACGAGCCCACCGCCGCACTGGATCTCGGACATCAGGAGCAGGTACTCACCCTCGCCCGTGAACGCGCGGCAAAGGGCGCCTCGGTCGTCGTGGTGCTCCACGATCTCGGAGTAGCCGCCGCCTACGCCGACCGAGTCGCCGTACTGGACTCCGGGCGCATCGCCGCCGACGGGCCACCGCGCGAAGTGCTCACCACCGAACTGCTGACTCGCGTCTACCGGCATCCGGTGGAAGTGCTCGACCACCCGGTCACAGGCGCGCAGCTGGTACTGCCAGTACGCCGGTAACGCAAACAACTGGACGGTTGCTCCAATGCTGGTAGGCTGAAGCCGCTAGACCACCCCTTCGATCGATGACCAGGAGTTGATGTTGATGACCGTGCGACCAGCCGTTGCCGCCCGTCGGATCACCGCATCCTCCCCGGTGACGGCCTGACCGTCCCCCACACCGCACACACGAGCCCCACCGCTCGCCCCTGCGGTCCCTCATCGACTCGAAAGAGCACTGCCACCATGGCAATTCAGCACTGGAACACGCGCGCCGAAAACAACACCGACACCCCCGCCGTATACGAGATCATCCATGCCGCCTTCGCACAGCGTGACGAAGCCGACCTCGTCGACGCACTCCGCGCCGACCCGGCCTGGATCGACGGACTCTCCCTCGTCGCCACCGACGACAACGGCACCGTCATCGCGCACGCCCTGCTCACCCGCAACCACATCGGCGACCAACCCGCACTGTGCCTGGCACCCTGCTCGGTACGCCCGGACCACCAGCGCACCGGCGCCGGCACAGCCGTTATTCGCGCCGCACTGCGCGCGGCCGCCGAACAGGGGGAACGATTCGTCACCGTACTCGGGCACCCCGAGTACTACCCGCGCTTCGGATTCCGCCCCGCCTCGCGCTACGGCATCCGGATGAGCGTCGACGTCCCCGACGACGCCCTGCTGGTACTCGCCCTCCACGGCGACCCGCTGCCCAGCGGCATCATCCGCTACGCCGCACCGTTCGGCGTGTAACCATCGAAAACCGTTCGGGCCGAGGGTTTCCCTCGGCCCGAACCGGTCTCACCGCCACACCAGCTTCAGCACCGCGGGCGTCAACAGCATGCGGATCACCGTCGCATCCAACACCAGGGCGGCGATCATGCCGTATGCGATGTACTTCATCAGCACCAGATCAGAGAACCCGAACGCACCCGTCACCACGATCAGAATCAAAGCCGCCGAGGTGATCACGCCACCGGTATGCGCGATGCCGTAGCGGATAGCCTCCTGCGGCGGCGCGCCATCCGCCCGCGCCTCCGCCATCCGAGACTGCAGGAACACCTCATAGTCCGTCGACAGACCGAACAGCACCGTCACGATCAACACCAGCACCGCGAACATCAACGGCCCCGGCGTGAAATCGAACAACCCCGCCCCGTGACCCTCCACGAAGATCCACGTCAGAATGCCCAGCGTCGCACCCAAACTCAACGCACTCATCACCACGGCCTTCACCGCCAGCACGATCGACCGGAACGCCGCGTACATCAACGCCAGCGCCGCCGCGATCAGAATCGCCACCAGCAGCGGCAAACCCTTGATCAAACCCTGAATGCTGTCGCGCTCCAACGCCGGAACACCCGCCACCATCACCCGCACCCCCGGCGGATCCGGAATCGCCCGCAACTGCGCGATCACCGCGTCCGCGTCACGCTTGTCGATCAAACCCGACGCCAGCACCGTCACACCGTCCGTCGTCGGCGCCACCGGATCGAACGGGCCCGTCATGAACCCGGCCGTCGACCGCATCGCCTCGAACCGGATATCACTGAGCTGCTGCGCGTTCGCATCCGTCACCACCAGCTTCAACGGCTCGGTGCGGAAACTCGGGAACCAGCGGTCGAAATCCTGCTGCGCCACCCGCGCCGGATTGTCCGCCGCCAGATACCGCTCACTCAACCCACCGAACTCGATATTGCGGAACGGCACGATCAACAACAGCAGACCCGCCACGATCGGCACGATCACCAGCCACGGCTTCCGCATCGCGAAAACCGCCAGCCGCGAAAAGAACCCGCTGTCGATCTGCTCGGCCGTACGGATACTCGCCAGCCGATGCCAGCCGAACAGATCGATCCGCCGGCCCACGATCGACAACACCGCCGGCAACGCCGTCACCGACAGCACCGCCGCCAACAGCACCGAACTGATACCGCCCAACGGCACCGACCGCAGCACCCCGTTCGGATAGATGAACAACGCACCCAGGCTCACCGCGATGATCGCCGCCGAGAACAACACCGTGCGACCCGCCGTCGCCACCGTGCGCGCCGTCGCCTCCTCCACACCACGCCCGGCCGCCAGCTCCTCCCGGAACCGCGTCACCGCGAACAAGCCGTAGTCGATCGCCAAACCCAGGCTCACCAGAGTCACCACGGCGGAAGCGAACACATTCACTTCCAGATGATTCGTGAGCATCCGCATGATGCCCTGCGTGCCCAGAATCGTCATACCGCCGATCAGCACCGGCAGCAGCGCACCGATCACCCCGCCGAACACGAAATACAGCAGAATCGCCACGATCGGCAGCGCGATCAACTCGGCGCGCACGATATCGTTCTGCATCCCGGTGTTGATGCCCTCCACCACCGGCTGCATCCCCGCCAGCTGCACCGTCGTGCCACCCGGGCCCGAACCCGGTGCGCCCGCACCGAATTCGTCCTTGATCGCCATGTAATTGTTCACCGTGTCCGTACCACCGTCGCCGCGCAAACCGATCGAGGCGAACGCGTGCAGGCGATCCGGGGTCGCGAACTGGCCCATCAGGGCGCCGTCCCAATACGAGTCGACCTTCAGGATGCGATCGGAATACTTGTCGCGCAGCCGATTCAGATCCGCGGCCACCGCGTCCGACACCTGCTCGTCATCGAAGCTGCTACCCTCCGGCGCGGAGTACACGACGATCAGATCGCTGTCGGTGTCACGACCGAACGTCGAATCGGCCAGCTTCGACGCCGCCACCGACTCGCTCGACTCGTCGAACCAGCCCTCCTGGGTCAGGTGATCGTTGAGATCCCGGCCGTAGAAGCCCGAACCCAGCACCGCCAGGGCGAAGAGCGCGAACACGAGATACCGGTTCCGGTGGATGAAACGCCCCCACCGTAGGGATCCGGTTTCGAGCATCAGCCGCAGGCCGCGGTCTTGTAGTCGGCCGAGCGCAGAATGCCGCACAGATCGGTGCGCGAGATCTTCCAGCGGCCGTCCTTGGACACGAAATGCACCACCGTGGTGCGGACATTCGTGCCGGTGCCGTCCTTGTCCAGGCTCAGCGTGGCGGTCAGGGTGCCGTCGTGGTTGTCGAAGACCGGATCCTTGACGCCGTAGACAGCGCGCGGATTGTCCTGCAGCGCTTTGTACATGTCCGGGATGGCGTCCTTGAACGCCTCACCGTCCTCGATGAGCGCGGTGCGCTCACTGTCGGGCAGGTTCGGGTCCAGCGCGGCTTTGATCTGGGCATCGAGTTCGGCGGCGGTGGGCAGCGGCGGTTTGGTCGCGCTGCTGGTCGCGGCGGCGGCCGCGGAGGACGAACTCAACGCGGCGTAGGCCGAGGAACGGGCCGCGTCCACCGAGGCGTCGTCGGAACCGCTTCCGCCGCAGGCGGTGACCACCGCGGTGAGAGTGGCGAGAATCAACACGGAGATGACCGGTCGTCGCAATGCCATGAACATCCTCGGGCTCGAACTGCGGTTGCTTGCCGTCATTTTGGCACCCTTCCCCCTCATTTGCGGTTTTGGGGTGAGTGGGTGTTTTCGTGACAGATGATAAGGATGGAATTCATGTATAGATGCGCATATGGCCGTATACGTATGTTCTTTCCAACTGGATGGCATGCGCCAGCACTCGATTCCCAGCCGCAGCTCACATGCCGTCGATGACCGCACCCAGGCGGCCCAGCAGCGCGCGCACAGTGGTGGCCTCCCGCGGTGGGGCCGCGACCGGACTCGCCTGGGGCACCAGATCACGCACCAGGGCGATCACGCTGCGTTCATCGTCGAGGTCGATATCGGTGACGGGGGCTTCGGCGACCGCCACCACGTCCTCGGCGGAAGGCACGTCGCCGTCCAGGTCGGGGCGGTAGATCTCGAGCGTCAGCGTCGATCGGACGGTGCGGAAGGCGAATGAGCGCCCGTCCCCGGTGCTGCCGAAGCCGTGCGCGTAGCGACCCACGGTGACGTCTTCGACGGTGAAGCCCGAGGTGTGGCCGGTTTCCAACGAAACTCCCAGAAAGTGCCTGCGTTCACCATCCACCGTAGCGGCTGCGACCGACACGGGCATCGAATGCGCATGTCACGTCATACGACTGGGTACTCCCCCGGGACGAAGTGACGACACGGCCACCCCCGGCCGCCGGGCTCGCCCGGTCGGCATGGTCAGATTAGGGAGCACGCATGATTTCGTCGGCAGGTAAGGAGTTCGCTGCATGCGCCGTCGCGGCTGGATCCGCTCGGCCCTCGCGGGCATGGCAGCGGTGACTCTGCTCGCCGGATGTTCGTCCACGGACGACGCGTCGGGCAAGCCCACCATCGAACCCCCCTCCCCCGCGATCGCGCCGGCTGCCACGGTGGCTCCCGCGGGCGATGTCGTGGCGAGTGCGCCGATCCGATTGCTGCTCTCCGAACCGTCCACCGGCGTACTCGGCGCGGTCCACGGCACCGACGACCGGACTCTGCATCTGGTCGATCCGGCCACCAAGGCGGACCGACCGGTCGCGCTGGGTGGGTCGGCGGCGTCGCTGGCCGTGGGCGAACCCGGTGAGCTGCTGGTCGCGCTGCCCGGACAGGTGCTGCGCGTGGACGTGGCCACCGGCCGGACCACCGCTGTCACCGTCGACGGCGACGCGCGTTCGGTCGCGGTGCGCGGCGACGGGCTGGTCGTCGGGCTGGCCAACGGTAAGGTGCTGCTGCTCGACGCGAACGGTGCTGTGCAGCAGACTATTTCAGGTCTGGTCTCCGCCGATGTGGTCGATGCCGCCGACGAGCACGTGGTGGTGCTGGACCGCCGCCAGACCCTCATCAGCGAACTGAACCTCTCCGACGAGCGCGTCGGCCTGTCGCTGCGGGCCGGGGACGGGGCCGTCGCCATGATCGGCGATCACTACGGCCGGCGCATCGTCGCCGATACCGCGGGCCGCGAGCTGCTGGTCTACACGGCCGATCCCTTGGTTCTGCATCAGCGTTTCCCGGTAGGCTCTTCGCCCTACGCACTCGCCTACGATCAGCGGTCCGAGACCGCGTGGGTGACGCTGACCGGCAGTAACGAAGTCGTCGGCTACGACCTGTCGACGGGTATACCGGTAGAGGTGGGGCGCTACCCGACGGTGCGCCAACCCGACTCGGTGACCATCGACAGCCGCACCGGGGACATGTTCGTGGGTTCCGCGACCGGCGACGGTCTGCAGCGGATCGCCGCGGACCAGCGGAAGAGAGGGCAGTGATGGCTCGGGCCTCACGTTCAGCGCACGCGACGCGCACACTACCGGCGAGCTGGGAAGAAGAAGCCGCCGATGACGAATGGGAATACGTCCCGCTCCGACTACCCCGAGAAATGAATCGCGTGACCGCCTCCATGCGGCTCGCGATTCAAGCCGAATACGGCGGCTGGGAGCTGTCGCGGGTGCGTGCCTACACCGACGGCAGCCGTCGCGTGTTGTTACGCCGCCGCAAGAGCACCCAGTTGTCCCCGACACCCGAGGCGGTGATGTAACCCGCATGGCGGTTAAAACAGGTACAGGCGAGCGTCTGTACGCCCTACTGCTCAAGATGATGTTCCTGCTCCCCCCGGAGCGTATCCATCATCTTGCTTTCGGTGCCATGAAACTGGCCACCCGCTTCGGGATCGGTCGCCGGCTCACCGCGAAACTGCTGGTGGCCGACGACCCGATCCTGCGCACCCGGGTCTTCGGCGTGGACTTCCCCGCGCCGCTCGGGCTGGCGGCCGGCTTCGACAAGAACGCCGAAGGCGCCGACGCATGGGGCCCGCTCGGCTTCGGCTACGCCGAGATCGGCACCGTCACAGCCCAGGCGCAACCGGGCAATCCGGCGCCCCGCCTGTTCCGCCTGCCCGCCGACCGTGCGCTCATCAACCGCATGGGCTTCAACAACCACGGCGCGGCGCAGGCGGCCGCCCACCTGGCCCGCCGCTCCCCCGGCGGCATCCCCATCGGCGCCAATATCGGCAAGACCAAAGTGGTCGAACCCGCCGACGCCGCAACCGATTACGCGACCAGCGCCCGCCTGCTCGGCCCCCTCGCCGACTTCATGATCGTGAACGTCAGCTCGCCGAACACCCCCGGCCTGCGCGACCTGCAGGCGGTCGCCTCACTGCGCCCGCTCCTGCAGGCCGTACTCGACAAGGTCTCGGTCCCGGTCCTGGTCAAGATCGCCCCCGACCTCTCCGACGAGGACATCGACGCGGTCGCCGACCTGGCCGTCGAACTCGGCCTCGCCGGAATCGTGGCCACCAACACCACCATTCGCCGCGACGGCCTGGCCACTCCGGCCATCGACGTCGAAGCCATCGGCGCGGGCGGCCTGTCGGGCCCCCCGGTAGCCGACCGCTCCCTCGAGGTCCTGCGCCGTCTCTACGCCCGCGTAGGCGACCAACTCGTCCTCATCTCGGTAGGCGGCATCGAAACCGCCGACCAGGCCTGGGAACGCATCCTCGCCGGAGCCTCCCTCCTGCAAGGCTTCACCGGCTTCATCTACGGCGGCCCCTTCTGGGCCCGCCGTATCCACCGCGGCCTCGCGGACAAACTCCGCGCGAACGGCTACTCCAGCCTGTCGGACGCCGTCGGCGCGGGACATACCGCCCGCGCCTGATCCACATTCGCGTTCAGCACAACAAGATTCGAACCACCGCCCGTCGACGTGTGTCGGCGGGCGGTTCGTCATCGATCAACCGGCCAGCGCCGCGCCGGGGATGTGCTCATCGACGATCTCGACGACGTGCACCGTGTGGGAGACGAGCAGGGCCTGGGATTGCGGGCTGGCGGTGACCTTGTGCAGTGCCTCGCGGAAGGTTTCGGCATCGGCGAGATTGTCGAAGCCGAGGCCGATCAGGACGCGGGCCGGGTTGTCGTGGAGGCGGGAGACTCGGCACGAGCGGACGTGGAGTTCGCTGCGGAAGCGGTCGAACTTGTCGAACACGGTTTTCCACGCGTCGTAGTCGTGCACGGTGTTGTCGATGTGCAGGTTGATGGTCATGGCGGCCTCCTCGGTTGCTGGGCTGTGCTTCGAAGTGTCGGCCGGATCGGGCTGCCGCCATATCCCGGATCTTGGGGATATCTGTTCCTAGACTGAGTCGGTGCCGAGCGCACGGGAACTGGCCGACCGGGTCGAACGCCACGATCGGGACCGCTACATCGCGAAACGGTTTCGCGAGCTGGTGCTCGCGGACCTGCGGCGGGCGCTGCCGTTCGACGGGTACGTCTTCGCCCTCACCGATCCGGTGACCCGGGTGGCGACCTCACCGCTGGCCGACATGCCCGGCCCACCGTGGCCGCGGCTGCCGGAGTTGATCCGGGCCCGCTATCTGACGCCGATACACCGCTGGGATCGGCTGCTCGGGCTCAGCGGTCGTTCGCTGCTGGAACTCACCGCAGGGGATCCGACGCGGTCGCTGGTCTGGCAGCAGGTGCACCGCGATCTCGGCGTTCTCGATACCGCCGCGGTGGCCTTCGCGGATCGCTACGGCTGCTGAGGTTTTCTCGAACTGCTGCGCACCTCCGGCGTCGCGTTCGATCGTGCCGAGACCGCGCATCTGACCACGCTCGCGGGTCCCGTCACCACCGGATTGCGGCATGCCCTCGGCCGCACTTTCGCCGCACCGGATGCGGGCCTGCCGCCGATCGGTCCCGCCGTGATCGTCCTCGATCCCGGTTTGCGGGTGCGGGCGCAGACGGCGGCGGCCGCCGCCGCGCTGTTCCAGCTCAATCCGCCCGACGAACCCATGCAGCCGATTCCCGCGTGCTCGCAGCCGGACATGATTCCCGCCGCATGGCAGCGGAATTGGTGCTCTCGGAGCACACCGTCAACGATCACGTGAAGTCGGTGCTCGCCAAATGTGGCACGCGAACCCGCAATTCGCTGCTGTCGCGGGCGCTCGGCATCGGCTGACACCGGGTCCGTTGGGTGAAGTTCTCGCTCACCCCCATAGGTGCCGTGACCGCGCTCCGGAGCTCACCGGTGTGCAAGCCGCGATTTTTCCGTCGAGTGTGAAGTCGGGCCATTCGGGCTCCGTATCCGGCTCGGCGACCGAGCCGTCGCCGTCGCCGTGCATCCGATCGGCCATGCGCTGGGCGAGCATGATCACCGCGTGCTCGACCAGGATGCCCAGGCGGGCGGCACGATCAGCGGCGCGCGTATGGGCATCGTCGTCGTACACGATGGCGGGGTTGGAGAGAATTTCGTCCAGTTCCATTCCGGCATGGGCCTGTTCGCGGGTGAGGCGGTGTTCGGGGAGCCAGCTCAAGCGCCACCCCGGCTCACCGTAACCGCGGGAGCGGACGGCGTATTCGGGTGTGATGTCGCTAGTCATTGCCCGCGTGCTGAATTCGATGGTCACTGGTCCTCCTCGGGCCTATCCCACGTGTGGCAGGGTCTCTGCGCACCCGTGCCTAGTTGCTGACGCCGGCGGTCACCCGCGCCGAATATTGCTACCTTCATCGAATGCCGAGCGGTCGGTATTTCATCGAATCTCCGCACACCGTCCGGTTTGTCGGAATTTCTCATCGCAACCTTCGCCCTTGCAGTGCCGACATCGCCTCACCCACCGCTATGCCCAATTCCGCGGCACTGATGATTGCCCGGGCCGCGACAATCACATCCCGCTGACAGTGGTTACCGGAAAAGAACTCCGCGAGTTCCATCCCCGCCACCGCCTGCCCCCGAGACACCAGCCGCTCCGGCAACCAACTCAACCGCCACTGTGGTTCGCAGCCGCCACCCTCCTGGTGCGCGGCCTCCCCGGTGAGATCGCTACTCATCCACCCCGCGTTGTAGAAGATCGTCACGGCCTCCCCCTCTCGAGCATTCTTTGATGCAGCACCGCCATCACATGCTGGACAGTGGTGCCGAGTTGCGCCGCAATCTCCTCGGCTCGCACCCCAGGCTCCTCTCCCCCACTGCACCACTCGGTCAATTCCATTGCGGCCCTGGCCTGTTCACGTGTCAGTAAAGGCTCCGGCCGCCAGCTCAACTCCCAGGCGGGTTCTGCCCGCCCATGCCGGCAGTCCGCCCATTCCGAGCTGAGGCTGCTGGTGATCGATCGGCTGCTCTCATAGATCACGACATCTCCCAGAGGTGAGGGGTGTCGCCGTCGCGAATTGAACCGGTTTTCCGGGATGCCTCGAGCCGGCCGATCGATGATCATGATCGGCCGGTGCGGTCGCTGCCAACGAATTGTGAACGCGGATCGAGCGATACGACGACAGGGCAGTTGAATTGTCGAGGTCCGGACAGGCGAGTCCGCCCGCCTACACGGCCTCCACTTCGGTGTCACGCTCAGCCTCGGGCTCGCACTCCACCCGCCTGCCCCGCCGGATCCGCCGAATCAGGAACACCACTCCCATCACCAGCACCTCCCGAACCGTCTGGTGGGGGCGATATTTCGCCAATCCCAGTATGGCATTTGCCGTCGACCGTGCGGCATTTGCCGTTGTCGCAAGGGGATTGACGTTTTTCCAGCTCACTAAACCTGTACCACCGGGTATTCTTAGCCTGAATGGTTACTAGCAACCCACCCCCGCGAGCCGGGTCTGCCATGGTGCCGCAGGACCCCGGCATGGTCGCTGTGCGCAGCATCCTCATTCGTCTACGCAAGCGATCGGGCTTGAGCCCAGATCGCCTGCAGAGCACCGAGATCGACACCCGGACGCTTCTCGAACTGAGCAGCGTCCGGCGCCACGCACATGTGAGCCAGACGACACCGGAGCAGGCGTTACCTGAGTTGATCGGCAAGATAGCTCGCACCCTGCCTGTAACCCAACGCCTCATCGTGGATGTCGAACTGTGTCTCGAGCTACTCCGCGAGCATCCGCCGGCGGGCGTCGATCTCGACCAGCTCTACGCCGCAGACCTGGGTGACCGTCGCCGATCCCTGGCTCGACAATGGCGCAGGTTGCACACGACCTTGGGCGCCGCGCGCATTCCATCGACGCCCACGGCCCGCAGCCTACGCGACTCACCCGAGACCGGCGCCTTCACCGCGCTTGCCGAGCTGCTGGCATCCGGCTACGAACCTGATGGTGCGCAATGGAATACGGTCACCGTGGTCGGCGACGCGGTATTCGATCAGATCCACCGAGTCGAACAGATTCCCGAGGTGGGTATGTCGGAATGGGGCAGGATCAGTCGACATCCCGGCGGGAAAGGGCTCAACCGGGCCGTCGCACTTGCGCGACTCGGTCTAGATGCCCGCCTGCTCGCCGCAATCGGCGACGACGATGACGGCCGGGAAATCCGCGAATATCTCTGCGAGCACCGTGTCGACATCAGTCTCGTGAAGGTGCGGCGTAACGCACGAACACCGGTAACGACCGTACTGATGCCCCGAGCCGGCGGATACGCGTCCATCGCCGACAAAGAGGGACGAACCGCTTTGACCGCGGCCGATCTGAACAGCGCTCCCTACCGACAGGCGATCGCGGGCGCGAATGTAGTGTTACTCACCTTCGAACAATCCCCGGAGGTCGTAGAGCAGGTACTCAACGTCGTTGCCACACTGAAACGTTCCCGCGGTCACAGCACCGGACCGCCCTGGTTGATCGTCAATGTCTCACCGCCGCGGAGCCTGCGGCAATCGACGCTTGCACACCTTGCCGCCATCGACTTCCTGGTGGGCTCGCCGCGAGAGTTGGACGGACTATGGCCGGGCGAACCAACCGCGACGGTGATCAAGTGGCTGCTTGACCATCGAGTGGGCACCGTGTGCGTCATCGATGGCTTCCAGTGCAGAATTCACCGCGCTGGAGCGGAACCTGCCGTCGTTCCCGTCGCCGCTGATCTTTCCAGCTTCGCAGGTGCCGCGTCCGCCTTCTCATCGGCACTGACATACAGGCTGGTCACCGGAGGCGGCGCTGTCGCTTCGGATGACTTCCTCTTCGCCGTGGTGATGGCCGAGGCCGTAGCCTCCGATCAGCCTGTCGAGAGCGTTCCTGATCTGATGCCGTCGATGACGGCCGTAGACACAACCGCGTTCCAGAAACCCCCCGAACATCTCAACTTCCAGCGCGCCGAGAATGACGCGCCGTAGCGAACTTCTCGTAACGAGGGATCGCAGGTTAGCATCTCCGACGGCCCCGGGTGACGTGGCTAACACAGCGCCGTGTTGTGTTCGGCCACTCTCCGGAGGACCGTGTGACGATTGCAGGCGACCCGCCGCTCCCCGCCCTGCTCGCAGATACGACGCATGTGTTCACCCGTCGGCGACGCGATATCCGGCTGAGCGTGGTGGAGGTCGGCAACAACCAGGGGCACGCTCTCGTCTTCGGGGACATCGGCAACGATTGTCTCGTCCGTGTGCATTCGCGATGCCTCTACGGTGACGCACTCCGGTCGGACGATTGCGATTGCGGCCCTGAGCTCGACGCGTCACTCGATATGATCCAGGCCGCTGGGCGCGGCGTGTTGCTCTATCTCGAGCAGGAAGGTCGCGGTGCCGGTTTGGTAGGCAAAGCCCGCGGCTATCGGGTCAGTCAGCTCGAGCACCTCGATACCTTCTCCAGCTATCGGAAGCTGGGCTTCTCTCCCGATTCGCGCACATATGGCGAAGCAGCCCGTACCCTCAGCGCCTTGGGACTGACATCAATCAGATTGTTGACGAACAACCCTGACAAGGTCGGCGCTCTCGAATCCGAAGGGTTACGGGTCCAATCGGTTCCGTTGCACATCCTTCCGCCAAACCGGTCCGTCGAACGGTATCTCGCTGCCAAGCGACAGCAACGCGGCCATAGCCTGCCTGAGAACTGGCGGGTCCATCGCCTCCGCTATGCCCTGGCCATGGCAACCTTCGCCGTCATTGTCATCGCAATGATCACCGGACTCAGCGCATGTGCGATCGACCTCGCCAACCCCGGCCCTCCGGATACGAGCGTCTCTGGCCACGCCGAGCTTCTGAGCACCGCTTCGGGCCAGACGGATACAGATATCAACATGGTTGGCGCACAGTTCACATGGTCGCCGCAGAAGACACGTGTACTTTCGCCCGCGAATTCACACGCGTCCGTGGACGATGGCAGAACGACCGTCCTGGTTGCGATCGCCGCCGCAGCCGCTGCGATAGGCCTGGCGGCCGGTTACTGCGGATCCAGGGCCAGCCGCCGTGTACTGACACGAATCCGTTTGTTGCGCAGCAACTCTCTCCTGTAGCGAATGAAAGATCCTGCGATCGAAGGCTTTCCACTTCGGTCATAATTGCCTGAAGTGAGACATCGGCGGGAGCTGCCGTGAAAGATCTTCGGGCGACTGCACATTCGCTGTCCCGCAAGGGCCAGGAGTTGCAGGTACAGGTAATGGAGCTGCGCGATGACACTGAGCAGGTCAGTGGCCACCTGCTGCTGTTCGGTAGTCCGTGCAACGGCTGCCTGGTCCGTATCCATTCGCGATGCCTCTACGGCGACGCCCTGCAGTCCGACGATTGCGATTGTGGGCCGGAGTTGGAGTTGGCCCTGGACATGATCCAGGCGGAAGAGCATGGAGTGCTGCTCTATCTCGAGCAGGAGGGACGCGGCTCGGGGCTCGTGGTGAAGGCGATGGGGCTACGTCTCGCGGCGGAGGCCGATGTCGACACCTTCACCAGTTATCGAATGCTGGGGCACCCCATCGACTCGCGGTGTTACCGGCGGGCGGCGGAGTCGCTGGTCAAGGATCTGGATCTGCAGTCTGTGCGCTTGATGACCAACAATCCCGCGAAGGTCGAGGCCGCACGCGCGGTTGGCCTCGAGGTTCGGCAGGTGCGGTTGCGGACCGCACCACGCAGCGCACGAGCGCTGCGGTACATGCGGGACAAGCAGCAGTTGGGTGGTCACGACCCAGCGATATCCGAGTCCGGCGATCGCCAATGAGACCGAGCGTAATGAAAAGTTAAAGGTTGTCCGCGACACAGTCGGGGGTTTGTGTCTACGATGAGTGAGCCGCGCCACAGAGGGCGCGCGGCCATCGCGTGAGTCGGGTTGGTCGTTCTCTCGGTCTTTCGGGGTTCGCGCAGGTTGGGATGGGTGCGCGTGTGGCCGGTACAGCGAGAGGCAATCGGAAAAGGGTTATGACGACAGACATCGGCTATACGCACAAATCGGGCAAAACGGTCTTCACGGTGCCGGAGGCGTTTCAGGAGACGCTGACGCTGCGGCCTGATCAGGTGGCGATTCGGACTGTGGGGGGCACGCAGGAGATCACCTGGCGTGAGTATGGGGAGCGGGTGCGCGTGATCGCGGCCGGGCTCGCCGGGCTGGGGATCGGGCACGGGGACACGGTCGGGATCATGCTGACCAACCGGCCCGAGTTCAACCTCGTGGACACCGCGGCGCTACACCTGGGTGCGACGCCGTTCTCGATCTACAACACCAGCTCCGCCGAGCAGATCACACATCTGTTCACCAATGCGGAGAACAAGGTCGTCATCAC
Source organism: Nocardia acididurans (assembly GCF_016741815.1). GTDB lineage: Bacteria > Actinomycetota > Actinomycetes > Mycobacteriales > Mycobacteriaceae > Nocardia > Nocardia acididurans. The sequence continues at coordinate 96,302 of NZ_JAERRJ010000008.1, read as the reverse complement.
CGAACCCGTGTTCCTCGACGCGGTACGCGGCGCGGGCGTCGAACTCGAGCACATCGTGCTCGTCGAGGGGGCCGCGGAGGGGACGATCAGCCTCGCCGAGGTCGAAGCCGCACCCAAGGCCGATTTCGATTTCGATGCCGCGTGGCGGGCCGTCACACCCGATGATGTGGCGACGCTGATCTACACCTCCGGCACCACCGGGCCGTCCAAGGGCGTCGAGCTGACCCACCGCAATGTGGTGGCGCAGATCGTGGGCCTGGTCAGCGGACCGCTCACGGTCGGCATCGACGACCGGTCTGTGTCGTACCTGCCGGCCGCCCATGTGGCCGACCGCATTTCGGGCCACTGCGCCAACCTGTTCACCGGCGTGCAGATGACCACCGTGCCGGATCCGCGCGAGATCGCGGCCGCCCTGCCCGATGCCCGCCCCACCGCGTTCTTCGGTGTGCCGCGCGTGTGGCAGAAGATCAAGGCCGGAATCGACGCCAAGCTCGCCACCGAGGCCAGCGGCGTGAAGAAGGCGCTCGCCAACTGGGCCATCGGCGTCGGCGTCAATGCCGCGCGGGCGGACCTGGCCGGCAACGGCCGCGGCGCGCTGCTCGATGTCCAGCACAAGCTGGCCGACGCGCTGGTGCTGTCGAAGCTGCGCCACGCTCTCGGCTTCGACGAGCTGAAGGTCGCCGCCTCGGGCGCGGCCGCCATCCCGCCGGAGACCCTGGAGTACATGCTGGGCCTCGGCTTCACCGTCACCGAGGTGTGGGGCATGTCGGAGACCTCCGGCGTCGGCACCTACACCCCGCTCGACAAGCCCAAGCCGGGCACGGTCGGTATTCCCATGCAGGGCGTGGAGATTCGCCTCGGCGAGGACGGCGAGCTGCTGCTCAAGGGCGATATCGTCACCCGCGGCTACCGCAAGATGCCGGACAAGACCGCCGAGGCCATCGACGCCGACGGCTGGCTGCACACCGGCGACGTGGCCACCATCGACGGCGACGGTTACGTCTCCATCGTGGACCGCAAGAAGGAACTCATCATCAACGAGGCGGGAAAGAACCTGTCTCCCACCAATATCGAGAACTCGGTGAAGGCGGTGTCCTCGCTGGTCGGTCAGGTGGTCGCGATCGGTGACGCCAAGCCGTTCATCGCCGCGCTGGTGGTGCTGGATCCCGATACCGCGGTCGTGCGGGCCAAGGCTCTGGGTACCCCCGACGCCGATCTCAAGACCCTGGCCACGCGGCCGGAGATCATCGAGGAGATCAAGGCGGCCGTCACCGCGGCGAACGCGAAACTGTCCCGCGTGGAACAGATCAAGCGTTTCGTCATCCTCGACAGCGGCTGGGAGCCGGGCGGCGACGAGCTGACCCCGACCCTCAAGCTCAAGCGCAACCCCATCGCGAGCAAGTACGCGGCCGAGATCGCCGCGCTCTACACCACGCCTGCTCCGGACAATGTGATCAACCTGTCCTGATCGGCTTTCGAGACCGTGGCCCTGGGCGAACAGCCCAGGGCCACAGTTGTTTCCGCACCACCTCTGTGCGGGTTTCAACCGGAGGTAACTCCTGGCGTACAAACCCGAACGCGACACACATGCGTAGATGCGCATATCGCCGTGTATGTATTACCCATATCCGAGCGAGCAGAGAAACGCCTGTGGCCGCGGTTTTTCCGCGGCCACAGGCGTCAGCGTCGCAGCAGACCCAGCGCTACTTCTCCTCGTGCGTGGCGATCAGCGTCGCCCGCCCGATGGCATTGAGGAACAGGTTGAATCCCAGGTACGCGGGCGAAGCGCTCTCGTCGACCTCGAGCTTCTCCACCCCCACCGCGTGCACGACCACGAAGTATCGATGCGCCCCGTGCCCGGCGGGCGGGAACGCGCCGACGTACTCGTTCTTCCCCGTGTCGTTGCGCAGCGTCACCGCACCCTCGGGCAGCTTGACGCTCGCCCCGGTCTCCAGCGAGGTGGTGGTCACCGGGATGTTCGCGACCACCCAGTGCCAGAACCCCGACGCGGTCGGCGCGTCCGGGTCGTACACGGTGACGGTGAAACTCTTGGTCCCCTCCGGGAATCCGGACCACGACAGCTGCGGGGAGATGTCGTTGCCCTTGGAGTCGGCGAACGCGCTGACCTGATCCAGCTTCAGCGGCTGCCCCTCGGTGATGTCGGTGGAGGTGAGGGTGAACTCCGGCAGCTGCGGCAGCGCCGCGTACGGGTTGTAGGTGTAGTCGGGCACGAGGCCGTCCTTTCGTCGTCAGCTGTTCAGGAGGAAGTGTTCCAGGACGCGGGTGCCGAACTCGAGCGATTCCACCGGCACCCGCTCGTCGACGCCGTGGAAGAGCGCGGTGAAGTCGAGGTCGGGCGGCAGTTGCAGCGGCGCGAAGCCGAAGCAGCGAATTCCCAAGCGCGCGAAGGCTTTCGCATCGGTGCCGCCGGAGAGCATATAGGGGACGGTGCGGCCCTGCGGGTCGTGGGCGAGGATGGCGTCGTTCATGGCGTCGACCAGGTGCCCGTCGAAAGTGGTTTCGTAGGAGTCGAGTTTGGTGATCCACTCGCGTTCGACGTCGGGTCCGATGAGTTCGTCGATCTCGCGTTCGAAGGCGGCCTGGCGGCCCGGCACCACGCGGCAGTCGATGACGGCCTCGGCGGTCTGCGGGATGACATTGGCCTTGTAGCCCGCGCGCAGCATGGTCGGGTTGGCGGTGTCGCGCAGGGTCGCGCCGATGATGCGGGAGATGGTGCCGAGTTTGGCGAGCTGGCCTTCGATATCCGGGCTGGACGGATCGAATTCGAGCCCGGATTCCTCGGCGACTGCGGCCAGGAATTCGGCCACCGAATCGGAGACGACCAGGGGGAAGGTGTGCGCGCCGATCCGCGCGACCGCGGACGCGAGGATGGTGACGGCATTGTCCTCGTGCAGGAACGAGCCGTGCCCGGCGCGGGCCTTGGCGCGCAAACGCATCCAGCCCAGGCCTTTTTCCGCGGTTTCCACCAGGTAGAGCCGTCGCTCGGTGCCGTCGGGCCGGGGCACGGTGAGCGAGAATCCGCCGACCTCGCCGACGGCTTCGCTGATGCCCTCGAACAGGTCGGGCCGGTTGTCGACGAGCCACTGCGAGCCCCAGCGTCCGCCGTTCTCCTCGTCGGCGAGGAAGGCCCAGACGATATCGCGCGGCGGCACCGTGCCTTCGATCTTGAACTGCCGGGCGACGGCCAGCATCATGCCGACCATATCCTTCATGTCGACCGCGCCGCGGCCCCACACGTATCCGTCCTGCACGGCCCCGGAGAACGGGTGCACGCTCCAGTCGGCGGCCTCGGCGGGCACCACGTCGAGGTGCCCGTGCATCATGAGCGCGCCGCGGCTCGAATCCGCGCCCTTCAGCCGGGCGAACACATTGCCGCGACCGGGCGCTCCGGATTCCACGTATTCGGTGGTGTACCCGGCCTCCTGCAACTGCTCTATCACCCACTCGGCGCATTCCTGTTCGCCCTTGGTGGTTTCCAGTTCGCCGGTGTTGGAGGTGTCGAACCGGATCAGCGTGCTGACCAGGTCGACGACTTCCGATACAGCGCGGGAGGTGCTGAGTTCGCCAGTTTCGGACACGTCACCTGTTTACCATCCCGCCTCCCCGAGACTTCAGCGCCCGGCCAAGTGCCGTCACCGCCGTGCACGCGTGCCGGCGGTCACGTAACGAGCCGATTTCGGACGTCCCCGGCGAGTTACCCGGACAATGCGAAATCAGTTGTCGCCTTTCGAATCACACCGATCACAACGGCCGCAGTACGCGCAATGTTGCGGTCAGTGTCGCGAGCAGGGAGTCCAGGCGCTGGTCGGTGATGCGGCGTTCCAGGAAGTCGGGGTCGAGCCGGGTGCTGGTGGCCCAGAGTTCACCGAGTCGGGCTTGGACGTCGACGTCGGTGGCGGCGAGTACCCACAGCAGCGGCGCCCACAGCCGGGCGGCCTGGGCGATGGCGGGCAGCAGGACCAGGGTGGCGGTATCCAGTTGGGCCAGACGGGCTCCCGCGCGGCGGCGCACGGTCTCGGGGGTGCGGGCCAGGGGTTCGAGTACGCCGCGCCACAGGGCGAGTTCGCTGCTGCCGTCGACCGCGCCGACGAGGTCTTCGGCGATATCGCCGGTGACGGGGTTGAGGGCCAGCCGGGTCAGGGTGGGCGGGCTGAGCTGGCCGAGGAAGCGCAGCATGTCCGCGGTGGCGCCGGCGCCGAGGAAGGTACTGATGAGGTCGGCGATGGCCGAGGGCGGGGCGGTGTCGAAGAGGATGTCGCCGACGTCGGAGATCACGTCGGGGGCGCAGCGCGCGAAGACCGAGAGCGCCGCCAGCCGTAGTTCTTTGGAGCCGTCGATCACGGTGCGCAGCAGGCCGGGTAATCGGCGGCTGTTGCCATCCAGCAGTTGACGCACGATGGCACTGATGTGCTCGCCGGAGTAGGCGTAGGCGGCGGAGCGGATGAGGCCCTCGTCATCGGGCACGCCCGCTTCGACGGCGCGGATCAGTTCCGGCGTGGCGAAGGCGAGGAACGGTCCGGCGGTGATGTAGTCGCGGCGGCGCAGCAGTTCGTTGACGATCTCGATGACGGGCGCGGGTGGCGCGTCGTCGGCGAGCTGGCCGACCGTGCGGGGGTCGAGGAAGGGTGCGCAGTCGGCGGCGTAGGCGACGGTGAGCCGGGTGAGCGCGTCGACGGCCTTCTTGGGGTGCTGGACGCCGACGGCGCCGGCGGCGCGTCCGGTCATGGTGGGCGGGACGACGCGTTGCACGATGGGCAGCGAGATGCCGAGGGGAACGATGGGGACCAGGGAGCTGATCCGGTCGAATACCGGATTGTGCTGATCGAACAGTTTGCCCGACATGCGCTGTTGCAGTTCATGCAACCGTGGCGCGCCGAGTCTTTCGAGGTGGGCGATGCGTTCCAGGGGGACGTGCAGGGTGCGGGCGAGCAGGACCAGCTGGGCGTTGGTGACCAGATCCGTCATCGCGACGACCGGGGCAGTGACAACCTGTCGGCGGTGAATTCGACTGCGACGGACATACTTTCCCCGTTTCCCCGGCCGCTGCCGACCGGTCACCCCTGGTTCGACCGCCCATCATAGAGGCGCGAATGCGACGAAAAGTGCATTCAGTGCATACTCACAACGCCCGCTAGGGTGCACCCATGAGTCAATCCCCGGGGTGGTACCCCGAACGTCCTGGATCGCCCGTTCTGCGCTGGTGGGACGGGTCGCAATGGACCGAACACACCCAGCAGCAACAGCAATCGGCACAGCAAACCGTGCCACCGCAGCAGCCCGTACCGCAGCAACCGCAACAGCAGTACGCGCAGCAACCGCAGTATCAGCAGGTTGCACAACAGGGTTACGCGCCGCAGCAGCAGCGCGGTGACGCCAGCCCATGGGAGTTCGAGCTCGGCGGGCCGAACAATCCCGCCGATATTCAACGGCAGGTGCAGCAGCAGGCCGGGGTCGCGCCGTCGCACGCGGGTGGCGGGACGCTGTTCACCGAACCGGTGCTGGTGGTGAATCAGAAGGTCAAGCTCATCGAGATGGCCAACGAGTACAGCGTTTTCGATCAGCACGGCCGTCAGATCGGTGCGGTGGTGCAGGTCGGGCAGTCCGCCTTGAAGAAGGCCGCGCGCTTCCTCACCAGCTACGACCAGTTCATGACGCACAAGCTCGAGCTGCGCGACGCCTACGGGCAGACGCAGTTGCGGATCACCCGGCCCGCCAAGGTCTTCAAATCGAAGTTCCTGCTCGAGGACGGTCAGGGCAGGCCGATCGGGGAGATCCTGCAGGACAATATGATCGGCAAGATCAACTTCTCCTTCGTGGTGAACGGCCAGAAGATCGGCGGCATTCGCGGCGAGAACTGGCGGGCCTGGAATTTCGCCATTCACGACCACACCGATCAGGAGGTCGCGCGCATCACCAAGACCTTCGAAGGCGTGCTCAAGACCATGTTCACCACCGCGGACAACTACGTGGTGCAGATCCACCGCCCGCTGCCGCAGCCGCTGCTGGCCATGGTGGTGGCCTCGGGTCTGGCCATCGACACGGCCCTGAAGCAGGATTCGCGCGGCTGGGGCTGATCGGCCATCGCGCGGACGGAGGGTGCGCGCGACGACTGTGATCAACCAGCACGACCCGCGCTCACCCGGCGCAAGGACGACGCAAGTCGACGCAAGCGCCGGGTGATCGCGGCCGCGCACAGTCGTATCCATGAACGAGGCACATGATGTGGTGGTGGTCGGAGCCGGACCGGTAGGGCTGATGCTGGCCTGCGAACTGCGGCTCGCCGGGATCGATGTCCTGGTGCTCGAACGTCTCACCGAACCGGATATGACGGTCAAGGCAGGCGCGATCAATGTGCCGACGGCACAGGCGTTCGCCCGTCGCGGCCTGCTGCCGAAGCTGGCCGCCGTGCACGAGGAATCGATAGCGAGCGTCGGCCAGTTCTTCGGCGGCGGTGGCGGGAAGATCCCGACCCCGGGACACCGGCCCCCCGGCGGCCACTTCTCGGGCATCACGCTCGACACCGCGGCGATCGATTTCGACGATCCGGATTTCGCCGATCTCGGTCCGGCCGCGGACTACTTCCTGATCCCCCAGCAGGCGATCGAGGCGATCCTGACCGAGCGCGCGCTCGAACTGGGTGTGGAGATTCGACGCGGCAGCGAGGTCAGCGGCTTCACCGACGACGGCGTGGGCGTCACCGTCGAGGCGGCAGGCCGCACCATCCGCGCCTCCTGGTCGGTCGGCTGCGACGGCGGCCGCAGCACCGTGCGCAAGCGCGCGGGCTTCGAATTCCCCGGCCTGGACCCCGAAATCACCGGCCGCCAAGCCATCGCCGACATGACCGGCGCCGAGCAGCTCCGGATGGGCTGGAACACCACACCCACCGGCATCTACACCTACGGACCGTTTCCCGGCCGCATCCTCACCGTCGAACTCGACGGCCCGCCCACCGACCGCGAATCCCCGATCACCCCAGCCGAACTCGAGGCGAGCATCGAGACGGTCACCGGAATCTCCGTCCGTGTCAACGCCATCCACTCAGCGACACGCTTCACCGACAACACCCGCCAGGTCCCCGACTACCGCCGTGGCCGTGTCCTGCTGGCCGGCGACGCCGCCCACGTCCACTCCCCCTTCGGCGGCCAGGGCCTCAACCTCGGAATCGGCGACGCGGTGAACCTCGGCTGGAAGCTCGCCGCGGTGGTCCGGGGCCTGTCCCCCGACACCCTCCTCGACACCTACACCGCCGAACGCCACCCCATCGGCGCCTGGGTACTGGAGTGGACCAGAGCCCAGGTCGCCCTCATGCGCACCGACCCACGCTCCCGCGCCCTGCGCACCCTGGCCACCGAACTGTTCGCCACCACCGACGGCGCGACCACAATCCTCAAGAAGATCTCCGGCATCCTGCACCGCTACGACCTACCGGGCACCCACCCCCTGACCGGCGCACGAACCCCCGACCTCGACCTCTCCGACGGCACCCGCCTCAGCGACCACTTCACCTCCGGCCGAGCGGTTCTCGCCGACCTCACCGACTCCCCCACCCTCCGCACCCTCACCACCCCCTGGTCCGACCGCCTCCACCAGATCACCGCCAAACCCACCACCCCCCACAACCTCGCAGCCCTGCTCATCCGCCCCGACGGCCACATCGCCTGGGCCACCGACACCCCAGACATCACCGGCCTCGAGCAAGCCCTGACCCGCTGGCTGGGCAACCCCGGGCTCCGGTGACCGATCAGATCGGCGCGCCAGGCCACCAGTCGTCGTGCAGTTCCTGCCCGCCGGCACCGCCCAGCGCCTCCACCACGCAGAAATTGCGTGACGGCTCGTCGAAGAAGATTCGCAAGCGCCCGTAGGGTTTTCCGGTGCTGTCGGTACTGTCGCGCCAGGCGACGAGTCCGGATCCGCTGGACCGGGTCCAGGTCTCCTGGGCGGCGAACTCGCCGGTCGCGGGCCGCTCGATCGGTGTCCGATCGGTATTGCACAGGACCTGGAGCACGCGCACCGGGCGGTAATCGCCTCCGCACATGAGCTGGGCCAGCCGTCCGAGCTGATCGAGAGGCAGGGATTGCCCCTGCTCGTCGATGGCCGAGCAGCGCAGCCCCTGGTAACCGGCCACACTCGGCGTGGCGGGAAGCAACCGCGGGACAGTGTCGACGACGAATTGGTGTGCCGCCCAGCTCGATACAGCTGCCGCACTGGTCGATACAGGCGCGGTGGTGACCGCCGCGCCCGGCGAATCCGGGGACGACATTCTCGACACCGCGATCGCCGTCCCGGCCGCGAGCACCGCTGCCACGAGCCCGGCACGGATCCACCGACGCCGCGGACTCGCGGCTCTCCGGACGTTCCGGCCCGCGTCCCCGACGCGCGGGGTGCCTTCGGCGGCATCGGCAGCGGCTTCGAGGGCACGGCCCGCCGCCCACGCCAACGCCCCGCAGCTGTCGTAGCGGTCGTCGGGATCCTTGGCGAGCGCGCTTCGCACCACCGCGTCGAGGGCCACGGGCACAGCGGGACTCACGGTGCTGGGCGGTGGTGGTGCCACGGTGAGATGTGCGTGCATCACGGCCGCCGGATTCCCGCGCGGGAACGGCACTCGCCCGGTGAGCAACTGGTAGAGGGTGCAGCCCAGGGAATAGATGTCGGAGCGGCGATCGGCGGGCCGTCCGCTGATCAGTTCGGGCGCGGTGTAGGCGAGGGTTCCCACCGTCCGCTGCGGTCCGTCTCCGAATTCGTCTGCGGCACGGGCGATTCCGAAGTCGGCGACCAGCACTCGATCCCCCGCTCGGTCGCCGCCGGGTTCGATGAGCAGGTTGGCGGGTTTCACATCCAGGTGCAGCAGTCCGGCGTGGTGGGCGGCGTCCAGCCCCGCCGCGGCGGCGGTCACCAGCGCGACGGCGCGCTCCGGTGAGAGGCCTGCGGGGTGGCGGCGGATCAGGGTCGCGGCATCGTATCCATCCACGAATTCCATGGCGATCCACAGCAGTTCGCTGGTGCTGCCGCAGTCGTGAACGGTGACGATATTCGGATGGTCCAGGCGCGCGGCCAGTTCGGCTTCGCGCAGGAATCGTGCCCGGAATCGCGGATCATCGGCGCGGATGCCCGCGAGGACCTTGACCGCGTCGTGGCGTGGCAGCCGGGGATGGCGGGCCAGGTACACCTCACCGCTGCGCCCGGCGGCGATCAGTCGTACGACCTGGTATCCCGAGACGACCGCTCCGGGCGGTAGTCCCCCCATGCGTCTCACACTATCGACTGCGCACCAGTAATGCGTACTGTGCGGTCGCCCTGGCATGCGCGGTCGCCAGATCGGGGCCGTACACCCGGGCGAGATACCGGCCGTCGAGTATCTGGCAGGTGAAGCGTCGTTCGCGGGCGTGATCGGAGACGTCCGGCGTCTCGAAACAGGTCGCATCCGGGATGTGCCCCGGTGCGGCAACCGGATTGCGGCCGGTCACCGGGCCGGATCGTTTCGCGAGGGCGCGGCGCGCGGTGGCGGCATCGGGAAACCTTGCGGCATAGGTGAATCCGACGTACGCCACCCGCTCGATCGGGAGGATCTCGCTGTCGCCCGGCTCGTTGAACCAGGTGGTTCCGACGACCGGGCCGTAGACGACGCCGGTCACGAAGCGCGCTCCGCCCCAGCCGGCGAGACTGTTGCGGTTGTCCTGATACAGGCTGGGGTACGGCCACTGTCCCGGCGCGGCGGGCAGGGTGCGGGCGAGCATATCGTCCCGATCCAGCGGCAGTTCCGCGATCCCGTCGGCGGGCGTCGGGGTGAAGGTGTCCAGCTTCGGCAGCACGGCGTCGAAGGCAGCCTGGATTGGCGCTGTCAGTGCCACCAGATCGGTGGTCGGCTGAATGGAGAGCACGGTGACGACATAGGGGCCGTGCGCGAGGGTCGCGGCCACTGTCGGTACGCGCGGACGCCAATGTCCGCGCGCGTCCGCGTATCCGGGGATGGTGACGGCCACATTCTCGGGACTGACGGCGAAGTCGTCGGCGTCCACCGCTCGCGCGGCCGCACGTGCCGCGGAGTCGTCGCGCATCCGCAGCACGGTGATCCGCATGGCCCGGGACACGCCCAGCTGCGGCCACCCGGTCGGATTGTCGTGACCGCCGAAGCTCATTCCGGCCAGCATGCCGTTGGCGGTGAGCGTGGCGCGTGTGGCGGCGGCGAGCACGCCGACCGCCTGATTCGGTGTCGGCACCGGGAACACCGAGTAGTAGCGCAGCGCGGAATCGATCGCCGACGGCGCCACCGCCACGTCGAACATGCGGATCGATTCGACCATGCGGCCTCGGCTTTCCCCGGTCTCGGCGGGCATGGTGAGCGGTTCACCGCTGTAACCGCCGAGATCGAGGCCGGTGAAGTCGGGCGTCACCGGACGGGGCGAGCCGTCGATCACACAGCCGCTCACCAGCAGCGCGACCGACAGCAGTGCACCCAGCACGGGAAGCATGCGAAAAGCACGGTCAGATGGGCGCATTCGGCCACCACCCGTCGCGCAGATCCTGCCCGGTGACCAGATCGCCGAACACCGCGATCTGGCAGTGATTGCGGGTGGTGCTGTCGAAGTACAGTGCGACCTGTCCGCCGAGGGTGCCGGACATGGCGGACATCCCCCACATGATCGAACCGCTACCCGTTGCGCGCGTCCAGGTTTCGGTTGCCGGTGTTCCTTCGAACGGCACCAGGCCCTGTGTGTTCGGCATCGGATTCCGCGCGGTGTAGCAGGCCACGATCAGGTTCGTCACCGGATCACGGTCGCCCAGACACTGCAGTGCGGCCAGGGTCTGGGCCTTGTCCAACGGTGGGGATGCGCCGTACTGGGCTTTGTCCTCGTTGGTGGTGGCGAACGCGGTGCAGTGGATGCCGCGGTATCCGGTATCGAAGGGGGTGCGGGGCAACAGGTCCGGGAAGGCGTCGACCACGAACTGATAGGTGCTCCACGGTCGTGCATTCGACACGGTAGGTGAGGGTTGCGCGGACGCGGGCGCGGCCGGTGTCTCCCCGAAGGGCCTGCGCCAGAACACGACTCCGGCGATGACGGCGAGCACGAGGGCGACCACGGCGACCACGGTCACCGGACGTCTGCCGCGCCGCGGGGGTGGGAGCGGCTCCACGCGCACCGGCATGTCCGGTTCCCGTTCCCCGCGCAATGCGGCCGCCGCGGCAGCCGCCAGCGCGCCACAGCTCGGGTAGCGGTCCGCCGGATTCTTGGCCATCGCCCGGGCGATGACGGCATCGAATTCCCCTGGGACACCCGGCTTTTCGTGCGACGGCCGCGGCGCCTGCTCGTAGAGGTGCGCGTACATCACCGTCGCGGGCGTCGGCCGGGGAAAGGGTGTCCGACCGGTCAGCAGGTAGTAGAGCGTCCCACCCAGCGCGTACACATCGGCCCGATGATCGACCGTCCCCGCACTGATCTGCTCGGGTGCGGCATAGGCGAGCGTGGCGAGCACCTCGCCCTCCTCGGTCAACGCCGTCGAATCCCCCACCGCCCGGGCGATTCCGAAGTCCGTCACCAGCACTCGATCGGGTCCGGCCGACCCCTGGGCGATCAAGATATTGGCGGGCTTCACGTCTCGATGCAGCAGCCCTGCCGCGTGCGCCGCGTCCAGGCCCCGCGCCGCCTCCTCGATGATGTGCACCGCCCGCCACACGGGCAGCTCCCCGCTCCGCGCGACTTCCGCGGCATCACTCCCGGCCACATACTGCATGGCGATCCACAGGCAGCCGGCGTTCTCGCCCCGATCGTGGATCGTGACGATATTCGGATGCCGCAGGCGCGCCGCGAGTTCCGCCTCGCGCAGGAACCGCGCCCGGAACGTCTCATCCGCACTCGCCGCCGGCAACAGCACCTTCACCGCGTCCTCGCGCGGCAAGCGCGGATGTCGCGCCAGGTACACGGTCCCCATCCCCCCGGCGCCCAGCACCCCGGTAATCCGGTACCCCGCAAAGATCTCACCCGGTCGCACGACCATGAGTCTTACGCCCCGAAGCCGCTCAGCGCCAACCGTTTCGGGGCAGTCACGAATAACCCTGCTCAGGCGACCTCGACGATGACCTTCTCGGCGTTGATGCGCTTGTTGCGGCGGGTGCCCCAGGCGCCGAGGGGGGCCAGGGCCTCGTTGAGGGCTTGGCCTTCGGGGGTGAGGGAGTATTCGACGCGGGGTGGGATCTCCGCGTAGATCTCGCGGTGGACGATGTCGTCCTCGACCAGTTCGCGCAGTTGCTGGTTGAGCATTTTCTCCGAGACGCCGGGCAGGCCGCGACGGAGTTCGCCGAAGCGGCGGGTGCCGTACGCCTGCAGTTCCCACAGGATGAGGGCTTTCCACTTGCCGCCGACCACATCCATGGCGGAGTCGATGCCACAGATGTATGGCCCGGATCTCTTTTCGCCCACCGGTCGAACCTCCTCGCTCGATACATACCTTTTGGTCAGTACCAAAGAAAATAGTGCGTACTTGTGGGGCAACGCCGGGGCGGGCAACCTCGATTCCAGCGCGCGCCGATGAATCTCGACTATCGAAGGAGTTGTCCCACAATGACGAACACTCAGGTGACCGTGCTCGGGCTCGGCGCGATGGGCAAGGCACTGGCCGCGACCTTCCTGACCGGTGGCGTGTCGGCGACCGTGTGGAATCGGACGGCCGGGCGGGACGCGGAATTGGTGGCCGCCGGTGCGGTCGGGGCCGGGTCGGTGGCCGAGGCGATCGACAACGGTGAGGTGATCATCGCGGTGCTGCTCGATCACGCGTCGGTGCATCAGACCCTGGATCCGGTGGTCTCGCAGCTGCGGGGCAAGCGGCTGATCAATCTGACCAGCACCGCGCCGGAGGAGTCGCGAGAGCTGGCGCGCTGGGCGGACGAGCACGGTATCGAGTTCCTCGACGGCGGCATCATGGCCGTCCCGTCGATGATCGGGACGCCGGCCTCGTCGATCCTCTACAGCGGGGACAAGGCGCTGTTCGAGGCGCACCGGGCCACGCTCGAACTGCTGGGCACGGCCGAATTCCTCGGTGACGACCCGGGGCTCGCGGCGCTCTACGACTTCTCGCTGCTGTCGGGCATGTACATGATGTTCGCCGGGTTCTTCCACGGGGCCGCCATGATGAGCTCGGCCGGTGTCAGCGCGCAGGAGTTCGCGCAGCGGGCGGTGCCGTGGGTGACCGCCATGGCGCAGGGGTTTCCGGGATACGCCGGGGCCATCGATTCCCGCGACTACAGTGCCGAGGTGCAGCATCTGGAATTCCAGCAGGCCGCGGTGAACGCGATCGTGCGGGCGTCCCGGGATGCCGGGGTCGCGACCGATCTCATCGCACCGATCGCCGAGCTCATCGACCGGCAGATCCGGGCCGGGCACGGCGCCGCCGCGTTCGCGCGCACCATCGAGGAATTGCGCTGAGCGGCAATGGCTCTCGGACCCGTGGCGGGGCGTGCAGATCTCGCACCCGCGACAGGTCGGGGCAGGTCTCGACCCGCGAGGGGTCGAGGCCGGGTCTCCCGGTGCGGATCCCGCCCGCACCGGGAGCCGCCGCGCAGGCGGTTCCCGTGCGGACGTGATCCCACTGTCGCCGAACGCATCTCGGTGTTTCGGGACGAGATCCGCGGACTCAGCGCGAGATGCGCACCGTGGCCGTCAGTGAGGCCAGCGCCTCGTCCAGTTCCAGCTCGCTGATCCGCTGTTCCAGCTCCGCGCAGTCGGATTCCGGTAGCGCCGACCACGATGCGCCGATCCGCGACTGCGCGTCGGGTTCGGCGGCGGCCAGTACGCGCAGCAGCTGTGGCCACAGCTGCGCTTGGGTGGCCAGCGCGGGCAGCTGGGCCAGGGTGTCGTCGTCGAAACGCGAGATCTGGCCGCCGATTCGGCGCGCGGCGGCCGGTGCGGTGCGAGAACCGAATTCCAGCAGGCCACGCCAGACGGCCGCCTCGGTGATGCCGTGCACCGCCGCGGCGATCGCGTCGATCGCCTCCGGGTCCTCGGCGATCGGCGTGGCGGCCAGCTTGTCCAGGGCCGAGCCGCTCAGCTGCCCGGTGAAGCGCAGCGTCTCGGGGATCGCGCCGTCGGCGATGAACGCCGAGACGAGGTCGGTGATCTCATCCGGCGTGCCGAGTTCGAACAGGATGTCGCCGATGCCCTCGACCACGTCGGCGTCGCAGCGTGCGAACACCGACAGCGCGGCCAGCCGCAGATCCTTGGAGCCGCTGATGATGGTCTGCACCAGCTTCGGTATCCGCTTACCGCTGCCGGCGAGCAGATGCCGGATGATGACGCTGATGTTCTCGCCCGAGTACGCGTAGGACGCGGCCCGGATGAGCCCTTCGTCGTCGTGCACGCTGTCCTCGACCGCGCGCACCAATTCCGGTGTGGCATAGGCGAGGAATGGTCCCGCTGTCACGTAGTCGCGGCGGCGCAGGATCTCGTTGATGATCCCCATGACCGGTTCGGCGGGCGCGACGTCGGCGAGCTGCCCGACGGCGTGCGGGTCCATATACGGTGCGGCGTCCGCGGCGTAGGCGGGTTTCAGCATGCCGACCGCCTCGGCGGCCTTCTTCGGATGATCCACCCCGATGGCGCCCGCCGCGCGCCCGGCCATGACCGGCGGCACCATACGCTGCACCAGCGGCAGCGAGATGGTGAGCGGAATGATCGGCACCAGCAGCGTCAACCGCGAGAACGTCGCATTGTGTTGCGCGAAAATGACTTTCGCCATGCGTTCCTGCAGATCGTGCAGGTTGGCCGCCCCGAGCTTCTCCAGGTGGGCCAGCTTGTCGTCCGATACGTGCAGGGTCCGGGACAGCAGGGTGATCTGCGCCCGGGTCACCAGATCGCTCATCTCCCCTACCCGAGCTTGTTGCCGAACATGATCTTCTTGGCCGCGGTGCTCAGCGGCCAGGGCAGCGCGCCCACCGTCTTGTCGACGGCCTCGACCATGGCGGCCGCCTCGGTGCGCTGCGCGTCCTTGAACATCTGCAGCAGGTCCGCGATCTCGGACTCCGACAACATCTCGAGCGCGGCGACAGGCCCACCCAGTTCCCGCTCGAGCTCACTTCTGGCACTCATACATCTCCCCTTTCCCGGATGGCCGGGATCACGCATCCGCCCCCACTTGATCACAGATTCTTTGTCGCCACAAACGTTTGCGCGCCTCGCACCCGGTGAACAGGCATCAGGTGACCTCAGTTGCGTTCGCGCCCGGGTTGGCCGGTTCTTTCGCGGGTGTTCACACGGAATTGGCGGTGCGGGTGCCGTTGGTTACCCGTAGCCCTGCCACGATCGGCCCGTGCGCATAGTGCAGCTGGCTAATTTCTACGGTCCGCGGTCCGGGGGGTTGCGCACCGCACTGCATCACCTCGGCGAGGGGTATGTGGCGGCGGGGCACGAGGTGGTGCTGATCGTGCCCGGCGCACGGCCCGGCGAGGAGGTGCTGCCCAGCGGCGTCGTGCGGATCACGGTGCCTGCCATGGCGATTCCGTGGACGGGCGGCTATCGGGCGGCGGATCCGCGCCGGGTGGCGGATGTGCTGGGCGGGCTGCGCCCGGATGTGCTCGAGGTGTCGGATCGGCTGACCCTGCGCGGTTTCGGCGGCTGGGCGCGCCGCCGGGAGGTGGCGAGCGTGATGATCTCGCATGAGCGGCTGGATCGGCTGCTGGGCCAGGTGCTGCCGGGGCCGATGGCGCGGCGGGCGGCGGACGCGGCCAACCGGCGAACCGCGCAGAACTACGACATCGTGGTCTGCACAACGGCTTTCGCGCGGGAGGAGTTCCAGCGCATCGACGCCGAGAATGTGGAACTGGTGCCGCTAGGCGTGGATCTGGACCTGTTCAGCCCGCACCGGCAGGACCGCCGCCTGCGCACCGACCTGGGCGCGGCGGATCGGCCGCTGCTCGTGCACTGCGGGCGGCTCTCGGTCGAGAAACGCGTGGACCGCAGTATCGAGGCGATCGGGGCGCTGCGCCGCGAGGGCGTCAACGCCCGGCTCATCGTGGCCGGGGACGGACCCCGCCGCGAAGCCCTCGAACGCCGGGCCCGCTCCCTGCCCGACCTCGACGACGGCCTGCCCAGCGTGCATTTCACCGGATTCATCGACGACAGAACGCATTTGGCCACCCTGCTGGCCACCGCCGACGTCTCCCTGGCCCCCGGCCCGCACGAAACCTTCGGCCTGGCCGCCCTCGAAGCCCTCGCGGCGGGCACCCCCGTGGTGGCCAGCCGCTCCTCGGCCCTGGCCGATATCGTCACCGCCGACTGCGGCGCGGTAGCCGCCGACCACCCGGACGCCTTCGCCCAGGCCGTCACCGACGTCCTCGCCATGCCCACCGACGGCCGCCGCCTCGCCGCCCGCACCCGAGCCGAACAGTTCACCTGGCCCGCCGCGGTGGCGGGGATGCTCGAACTGCTCGGCTCGGCATAGCGCCATCCCGGTAGGATCGACGCGCGCCAGGACGCAATCGTGCACTGCCCCTGAGGATTCCGGCTGCGGACGCGCCGGAGCTGCCGCCGTCAGTCGCGGGATGGGTCGGGCTGCCACGGTATGTAGGGCACGCCGTCGCTGTCGGCGACGCTGCGGGCGGAGTTGAGCTGATACGGCGTGATGCCGCCGGCCTGCCACGGTCCGACCGAGCCCGCCGCGACCGCGGTCCCGGATTTGGCGACGAGGCCGATATCGTTGCGCACCACGGTGATCGGGCGGTCGGCGAGGGTGAACCAGTCCAGGTCCAGGAAGTCGTGACTGCCCTGGGTGAGCGCGCCGCGGCGCATGGCGTCGCCGAGGCGGGTGGCCATGCCGGTCGAGCGCAGATGGCCCTCGTTGGCTTCGAACAGGCCCGCGCCCGCGCGCAGATAGCCGGTTTCGAAGAGTGAGATCACCATGGCGAGCAGGCTGAAGGCGCGCGGGTCGTCGTTGGCGCGGGCCATGAAGGCGAAGACCTCGATCTCGTTCTCGAGGGTCGTTCCGTAGCCCGCGAGCACGTGCACCCAGTCGTGCTGGGCGAGCAGCGGCGGGGCCGAGCCGGGTTTGCCTGGCGTGACGAATCCGCGGTCGCGGTAGAAGTCGGCGACGCCGCGGCCCAGCGTGCCGACCGGCAGGCCGGCGAGTTCGGCCCAGCGTCCGGCCAGCGCCGGATCGTCGGAGACCTGTCCCCACGAGGTGTCGAGGTCGTGAGTGTGCAGGGCGTCGAGGCGGCTGAGGTCGAGCCCGCCCAGGTAGCCGTTGCGGGCGAAGTCGACGGCGGCGAGATCCACCGCGCCGTCGGCGTACTTGCGCGCGACCGCGATCATGTCGTCGTCCACGCCCAGCGCGTCGGCGTATTCGCGCAGCCGATCGGCGACGGCGGCCGGTAGCGGCCGCACGACCAGCGCGGCCAGCAGCATGGTCTGCACGATGCGCTCCCGGAAGACCCGGTTGCGCCGGGCCAGCCGGTGCGCGAATTCCTCGGCGCTGAGCGGCCGGACCGCGTCGAGTTCGATCGGATGCCCGGTCATGGACAGGAACAGTGCGGGAATCAGCAGCTGCTGCAACGGGGTGAGCCCGTCCTCCCCGGTGACCGCGGCGCAGACGCCACAGGCCAGCAGATGCACCTCGTCGGCGTCCGGAGGGGTGAGCAGGATGTCGTCCATGGCGCTCATTCTCGAGGCGAATCAGGTTTGGCGCGTGTCCATTTCACTGTGGGCGTAGTCGCGACGCGGCCGAAGATGATTCACCGAGCACCGGTGACGACCGCCACAGCGCTGAACATATCGACGCCATATAGCTCATCATCAGAATCTTCTTCAGCGATATGGAGATGATCTCGCAGAAACTTCATACTCGAAACAGAAGAAGCGGCGGTCGCCCCGACTGCTCGAGACGACGCTCAGGAGTACAGCATGAAGATCGGAATCCCTCGCGAGGTCAAGAACCACGAGTACCGGGTCGCCTGCACCCCCTCCGGTGTGCACGAGCTGGTCGCGCGCGGGCACGAGGTGTACATCGAATCCGGCGCGGGCGTCGGATCCACCTTCGACGATGCCGCCTACTCCGTGGCCGGTGCGCGCGTACTCGGCACCGCCGACGAGGTCTGGGGCATCGCGGATCTGGTCCTCAAGGTGAAAGAGCCTGTCGCCGAGGAATACTCGCGCCTGCGCGCCGGCCAGACGCTGTTCACCTACCTGCATCTGGCCGCCTCCAAGGAGTGCACCGACGCCCTGCTGAACTCCGGCATCACCGCCCTCGCCTACGAGACGGTCACCGCCCGCGACGGCTCCCTGCCGCTGCTCGCCCCCATGAGCGAGGTCGCCGGACGCCTTGCGCCGCAGGCGGGTTCATACCATCTGATGCGCAGCGGCGGTGGTCGCGGCGTGCTCATGGGCGGCGTGCCCGGCGTGCGCCCCGCGCAGGTGGTCGTGATCGGCGCGGGCGTGGCCGGGCGCAATGCCATCGCCGTCGCGCACGGGATGCACGCCGAGGTCACCGTGCTGGACCTGAACATCGCCCGCCTGCGCGAGATCGACGATCTCTACCACGGCCAGGTCCGCACCATCATGTCGAATCGGCTCGAGGTGGAGAATCTGGTGCGCGAGGCCGATCTGGTGATCGGCGCGGTGCTGGTCCCCGGCGCGAAGGCCCCCACCCTGGTGTCGAACGAGCTTGTCGCGCAGATGAAGCCGGGTTCGGTGCTGGTCGACATCGCCATCGACCAGGGCGGCTGCTTCGCCGACTCGCATGCCACCACGCACGCCGAGCCGACCTACCGCGTGCACGATTCGATCTTCTACTGCGTGGCGAACATGCCCGGCGCGGTGCCGCACACCTCCACGGTGGCGCTCACCAACGCGACACTGCCCTACGCGATGGCCCTGGCCGACAAGGGCTGGCGCGCCGCCGTGGCCGCCGATGCGGGACTGGCCGCCGGACTGAGCACCCACGACGGGGTTCTGCTGTCGGAATCCGTTGCGGCAGCGCACGGTTACGCCGCACACAGCCTGGCGGCCTGACACCGGACCGACGAACGGCGGTGCCACCAGCTCAGGGTGTGCGACCGCCGCCCGGCCGGAGATGTTCGAAGATGAGGATCGTCTCGGTGGAGGCGACCGCCGGATGCGCACTGAGATTGTCGAGGACGAATCGGCGCAGCTCTTCGGAATTCGCGGTGGCCACATGGATCAGATAGTCGTCCGCGCCCGCGATGAAGTAGACGTTCTCCACCTCGGGCAGCGCGCCCATCTGCTCGCCGAACTGCGCCAGGTGGCCGCGTGCCGAGGATTGCACCCGCACCGCGATCATGGCCTGCAGATCCCGGCCGAGCGCGGCGGGGTCGATATCCGCGTGGAATCCGCGGATCACGCCGCGTTCCACCAGGGCGCGCACCCGCCCCAGGCAGGTGGAGGGCGCGATCCCCGCCGCCTCGGCCAGCGCGTTGTTGGTCATGCGGCCGTCGCGGGCGAGATGGTCGAGCAGCACCCGGTCGATCTCGTCGATCGGTGGACGCGGGCGCGGCACACTCGGCGCCGGCACCGAAGGAACCTTCTTCACAGCCGGACTCTATCGAATATTCTTCGTCTCCGCTCGGAGGCACTTCGCATGTTCTTCGACGCGGATCGACGCCCGTTATGCTCGACCAGGTGGGTACCTACTGGCATACCGTCACACCGCCGCCGGCCGCCTGATCGGGCGCACCGGCTGATCGTCGCCGCATCTCTCGGCTGATCTCCGTACCGGGGACAGGCCGGTTTCTCGTGCGCCCGTTTCGATTCCATCCTTCATCCGGAATTCGACGACGGAGTGCACGACTGTGCCGCATCACCACGCCACCACCCCCTCCCCGGCCGAGGTTTCGACAACCTGGAACGGCCCCGCTCGAATCCTCGCCGCTGCCGTGCTGTGGGGCACCACCGGGACCGCCGCGTCCTTCGCCCCGGCCGGAACACCCGCCGCCGCAACGGGTTGCGCGGGCCTCGCACTCGGCGGCCTGCTGCTCTTCGCGACCGCGCGCGGGAAACGCTTGCGCTGCACCGGCTTCGAGCGCCGACTGCTCGTGCTCGGCGCGTGCGCGGTCGCCGCGTATCCGGTCACCTTCTATCCGGCCGTGGCGCGTACCGGCGTCGCGGTCGCCACGGTGCTGGCACTCGGTGCGGCACCGGTCTTCGCCGGTCTGCTGGCCTGGCTGACCGGGCACGGCAGGCCCACCGCCCGCTGGTCCGTCGCCACCGGACTGGCCGTAATCGGTTGTGCCGTACTGGTATCGAATCCGGCCGCGAGCGGCGAGCACGCGGCAGTCGACCCGCTCGGCGCGGTCCTGGCCCTCTGCGGCGGCTTGACCTACGCCGTCTACTCCCTGGTCGGCGGCACGCTCATCACACGCGGCCATGCCTCCGATCGCGTCCTCGGCGCGATGTTCGGGCTCGCCGCCGTACTGGTGCTGCCGGTGCTGCTGAGCACCGGCGGCACCGGGCTCACCACTGCGCGCGGTGCGGCCGTGGCACTGCATCTGGCGGTGTTCACCACCTTCTTCGCCTACCGCCTGTTCGGATACGGCCTGCGCCACACCACCGTCGCCACGGCCACCACATTGACCCTCGCCGAGCCGGCAGTCGCCGCCGTACTGGGTGTCTGCGTGCTCGGCGAGCGGCTTTCCCTCATCGCGTGGTGCGGGATGGCGGTGCTGGCGGCGGCACTGGCCGTGCTCACCCGCACCGCCCGTGCGTGAAGGTGTCCCGGAACCGGCTGCCGCTCAGCCGTTTCCGGCGACCTCCGCGCCGGGCCGGCGCTGCAACCGCGAGTGCGTCCGCGAATACGCGAAGTACACGATCAATCCGAGCAGCAGCCAGAATCCGAAGCGCAGCCAGGTCTCCCACGGCAGCGACCAGATGAGATACACCGAGAACCCGATCCCGACGACCGGCACCACCGGCATGAGCGGCAACCGGAATTCGCGGGGTTCGTCGGGCCGGCTGTAGCGCAGCACGATCACCGAGATGCTCACCACGATGAACGCCATCAGGATGCCGATATTGGTCAGCTCGGCCACGGTGTTGATGGGCAGCACCCCGGCCAGGATCGCGGACGCGACGCCCACGATCCAGGTGACGCGGGTCGGAACCTTGCGCTGCGGATGGGTTTTCGCGAACCACTCCGGCAGCAGTCCGTCGCGGCTCATGGCGTACCAGACGCGGGTCACGCCCAGCATGAAGGTGAGCACCACGGTGATGATGCCGACGATCGCGCCCACCGCGATGATGTTCGCGACACCGGGCATCCCCACCGATTTGAACGCGGTGGAGAAGCCGCTGGTGGGGCTGATCTCGGTGTACTTCTGCATGCCGGTGAGCACCAGGGTGGCCAGCACGTACAGCACCATGGCGATGCCCAGCGAGTACAGAATCGCTTTGGGCAGTTGCTTTTTCGCCTCGGTGGATTCCTCGGCGGCGGTGCTCATGGCGTCGTAGCCGAAGACGGCGAAGAACACCGTCGCCGCACCGGTCCACACCGCGGCGGTGCCGTACGGGAAGTACGGGCTGTAGTTGGCGCTGTTGATGTGGAAGACGCCGAGTCCGATGATCAGCAGCACCAGCGCCACCTTGATGGCCACGAACACCGTCTCGAAGCGGCCCACGCTGCGGATGCCCCGGGACAGCACGTAGGCGGTGCCGAGGCAGAACAGCACGGCGAACAGGTCGACCCGATGCCCCTCACCGGTATCGGGCGCGCCGAGCATCCAGGCGGGCAGTTCCAGCCCGATCTGTTCCAGCAGGAAGTTGAAGTAGCCCGAGACGCCGATGGCGACCACGGCCGCCACGGCGATGTACTCCAGCAGCAGATCCCAGCCGATGAACCAGGCCGCGAGTTCGCCCAGCGACACGTAGCCGTAGGTGTAGGCGGATCCGGCCCTGGGCACCATGCCCGCGAATTCGGCGTAGCAGAGCGCCGCGCAGGCGCTGGCCACACCGGCGATGAGGAAGGAGATGAGCACGGCCGGTCCGGCGGTCTTGTTGGCGACCGATCCGGCCAGGGAGAAGATGCCCGCGCCGATGATGCCGCCGACACCGATGGCGGTCAGCTGCCACAGGCCCAGGTGCCGGGATAGTCGTTCGTCGTCGGGTGTGTCGTCGTCGATATCGGTGAGTGGTTTGCGGCGCAGCAGCTGGCTGCGCAATTCCGCGAGCGACATGCGGTGTCCTTTCGGTTCACCGCGCCCTGCCCCGTTGCAGGAACGCGGGCCGCATACGAGCAGTCTGTGTAACCACCCTAGACGCGAAGGGCCTCGTGCCACACCGGATCGGACGGGATGGCCAGCAGCGCCAGGATCGGCAGGGCCGCGAGGACCAGGCAGATGAGCGCGTTGGTCCACTTGTGCTCGAACAGGATTCCCGCGAATTCCCGCAGGATGGCGCTCGGCAGATAGTAGGGCGCGGTGCGGGAGCCGACCACGGCCGCGTCCAAACCCATTCGGCGCGCGAGGATCGCGGTACGCAGGGCGTGAAAGTTACTGGTCACCAGCACCATTCGCGGGGCGATCCCGTGCTGGGCGAGCAGATTCCGGGTGTAGAGCAGGTTTTCGCGGGTGGTGGTGGAGCGGTCCTCGCGCAGCACGGCCGTCTCCGGCAGGCCCCGGTCGATGAGGTATCCGGCCATGGCGTCGGCCTCGGCCACCGTCTCGTCCGATCCCTTGCCGCCGCTGGTGACCAGCAGTGGCCGATGCCCGGCGGTGATCTCGGCGGAGTACACGCGCAGGGCGCGATCCAGGCGGCTCGCCAGCAGCGGCGGCACCCGCGATCCGATCAATCCGGACCCGTGCACCACGATCGCGCCCATCCCACGCCGATACGGCAGTCTCAGGTAGACGAAGGAATACAGCAGGAAGGCCAGCAGCAGGAAACCGATATAGCTGACCACCAGCGTGATGGAGGCCATGGCTGCCGCGAACCAGGGGCTGCCGAGCAGCAGGGTCACCACGAACAGCACGTAGGGCGCGATCAAGGCCAGTCCGAGCCCGAACGACAGGAAGTTGGCCACCCGCCGCCCCTCGCGACGCACCATGAGCACGCCGTTGGCGATCAGCAATCCGGCCAGCACCAGCACGAGGAGCGGTGACAGCACGATGACCACGCCGACCGCGAAGGTCAGCCCGCTGCTGTCCTCGGAATCCATCAGCCCGATGATGGTGAACGCCAACGCGATCAGCAGCACGATCCCGTTGCCGAGGCGCCGCGGCTCCCGGCTCACGCGCAGCGCGAAGATTCCCAGCAGCACCAGACCGAGCACGAGAGCAATCACTCAGCAACCGTAACGGCGGTTCGATCAGCTCCGCCCCTGCGGCACGCCGGAGGGGACCGGGCTCACTCCTGCTCGTCGGCGGGCTGATCCGCCACCGGCTGCGCGGCCGGGGGCGACAGCCGGATCACCCCGGCATCCAGGTCGAGCGCCAGCCGGGGCCGGTGCGTCTGCCCGTCGCCGCTCTGCCCGCTCTCGTCTTCCAGCTTCTTGCCCGGGAACAGTTCACCGATCACGCCCATGCCCTCGACGATAGTCCCGGTCGGGATCACTCGCCCCGCGCGGCATTCCCGGCGGTCGATGTCGTACCCGCCGCGTAGGGTGGCACGCCATGCAGACCGCCACCGCTGTCGTCGCCGATCTCGTCACCGCCCTCACGCCCTGGGACGAGCGGGAGCGGGACCATATCGCGCAGACCCTGGCGTGGCTCGGTTCGACCGATGACATCTTCCGGCGCATCGAACCCGTCACGCCGTCACCGCATCTGGTGACGTACATGGTGCTGGTGGATCCGGACGAACGCGGCATCTATCTGGGTATGCATCGCAAAGCCGGACTGTTCCTGCCCATGGGCGGGCATGTGGAGCCGGGCGAACATCCCCTCGCGGCGGCACAGCGTGAGGTGCGGGAGGAACTCGGCATCGAGGGCAGCTTCGATGTCGTCGGGGAACGACCGCTGTTCCTCTCGGTGACCGCGGTACCGTTCCCGCAGCCGCACGTGGACATCTCGCTGTGGCATGTGATTCGCGGAAACCGTTCGCACGCTTACAGTCTGGATCCCGGCGAGTTCGACGGCGGGCGGTGGTGGCCGCTGGATGCCGCGGCGCTACCCGAGTCGGATCCGCACCTGCCCCGGTTCGTCCGGAAACTGGATCACACGTTGCGGGCGAGCGTCGCGCGGCGATAACAGTGTGAACTCGCCACGCGCACCGGTGCGGAAGTGCGAAACTCGGGGTGGGGTTCGGTTTCCGATACTGTGCTTGTTCCGAATGGGTGGGAGTTCGGCATGGCTGTGGCGGACGTCGAGGTGGAGGTACTGATCGTCGGCGGTGGTCCGGTGGGGCTGGCCGCGCGGGCGCTGCTGGACCGCTGGGGTGTGCGCACCCTGCTGGTCGAGAAACATGATGGGCTGTCGCCGTTTCCGCGATCCCGGCTGGTGAACGTGCGCTCGATGGAGATCTTCCGGCGGATCGGCGTCGCCGAGGCGATCACCGCGCAGGCCTTCCCGCCGGAGTTCGGCCGCATCCGGTTCCGGGATACGCTGCGCGACCACGACTTCGCCACGGCGGGCATGGTCGGCATCAATGCCCCGATTCCCGAGAGTCCGGCGCTCGGGGTGATCACCTCACAGGACCGGCTGGAACCGACACTGCTCGCCGCGGCCGACTCGCCGGTGCGGTTCTGGGTCGAGCTCACCGACCTGATCGAGGCGGGCGACGGTGTCGTGGGTGTGCTCACCGACCATCGCGGGGGTGGGACGACCCGGGTGCACGCCCGCTATGTGCTCGCGGCCGACGGCGCGAATTCCACTGTGCGCCAACTACTCGGCATCGGCACCACGGGCCCCGGCGCGCTCGGCCGCTTCACCATCGTGGTCTTCGACGCCGATCTGCGGCGCTGGAGTGCCGATCAGCCGGCCGGTGTGTACTTCACCGCGCGCGGGTCGTTCGCACCCCTGTATCCCGAGGGCGGCTGGGCCTGGGTCGGTCCGTCTCCCGAGCAGGGATCGGATCCGGAGTGGCCCGATCTGATCAGCCGCTCCCTCGGCCCCGGCCCCGAGGTGAAGGTCGAGGTGCTGCGGCTACAGCACTGGGTGATGAATGCCTTCGTCGCCCAGCGCTTCACACACGGACGTATCCTGCTGGCCGGTGACGCGGCGCACGCCGTGCCGGTCTTCGGCGGTATGGGGATGAACGCCGGGATCGCCGATGTCCACAACCTGTGCTGGAAGCTGGCGGGCGTCCTACGCGGCTGGGCGGCCCCCGGCCTGCTGGAAACCTATGAGCCCGAACGACATCCGGTCGCCGAGCGCACACTGGCGCAGGCGGTGGCGAACACCCGCCGCGCCGTCGAGGTCCAGCGCCGCCGCCACGACCAGCTCCAGCACGGCTCCACAGCATCGGAGCAGGTCGAATTGCCGTGGACGGACCGGTTCTTCGACCAGCTGGAACTGATCCTGGGCTACGCCTACGCCTCCGACGCGGTACTCGCCGAGAACACGGCCCCGGCGAGCGCGGATGCCGCGCTACCAGCAAGCGCAGCACCCGCGCTCGCGGCCGGCACGACACCCGCGTTCTCCGATGCCGACCCGGCGGCTCCCGGCCGCCGGGTTCCGCATCTGGTGGCGGCAGGCCGCTCGACACTGGACGCCTGCGGCGAGTGGTTCACCGTCCTCACCGCCGACCCGGCACGTTGGCGACGATATGCGGCGGCCCAATCATCCACTGCCGCATACCCACTGCGGGTCGAACCGCTGTCCGTGGCGCAGGCCGCGCACTGCGGTCTCGGCCCACACGGCGCGCTCCTGGTGCGCCCGGATGATCACATCGCCGCCCGGTTCGGCGGGCCCCCCGGAGACGACACGCTCGGCACCGCCCTGGCCGCGGTAACCGGGCACTAACCGCTGGTCAGCCAGGCGACGGTGTCGGTGGGCAGGGTCGCGGTCCTGCGCGGCGACGGTCTGTGCGGCCCAGTGCTCGGGCTGCGGCAGCCAGGTCGGGCGGGTGGCGGTCACGGGTGAGAATCCGCAGGGCGCGTGGTCGCCGGACCACGGCATCGGTATCCGGCGGCCGCACCGCATCCGCAGTGTTCTCGGCTCGGCGCACGCGGGCCGCGTAGCCTGGACCGGGTGCGACCGATCGTGTCCGACGGAGAACTGGGCGGTGGGTGGGAAGTCGTGCGCGCGAGCGCCGCCGGGGCCTCGATGACGGGCTTCCGGGACCACGCCGCGTCCGGTCTCGACATGCACGTCGTGGCACGACCCGAGGTCGTGGTGGTCATCCAGTTCGGCGACAGTCCGCTGGCCGTCGAGAATGCCTGCGGGGAACCGGCTTTCGGCGGGGTCGTCGCCGGACTGTCACCGGGCACGCCCCGGATCCGGACCACGCGGGTCGAATGCGTCGAATTGCGTTTGTCGCCGCTGGCCGCGTACTCCCGATTGGGCGTCTCACCGCGTGAACTACACGGCACCCTGACCGATCTCGACCACCTCTGGGGCGCGCGCGCCCGGCTGCTGCGCGACCGATTGGCCGAAACCGATTCCTGGGAAGCCAGATTCGCCCTGACGAGCCGCTTCCTGATCGACCGCGACTCGAGCCGGAGCCCTGATCCCGAGGTCGCCGCCGCCTGGGCTCGTATCGTCACGGATGTGGGCGGTGTGACCGTGCGGGAGCTCACCGAACTCACCGGGTGGAGCCGGAAACGGTTGTGGTCCAGGTTCACCGCGCAGATCGGCGTCACCCCCAAGCACGCCGCGATGGTGGTGCGCTTCCGGCGCGCGTTCGACCTGCTGCTCGCGGGCACACCGCCCGCCCGGGTCGCCGCGGCCTGCGGGTATGCCGACCAACCGCATCTGCATCGCGATATCGCGCTGTTCGCCGGCACGACGCCGGGTGCGCTCGCCCGAAACTGACGCGGCGGGAACATTCTTCCAAGACACCGGCATGCCCCGATCGCGACAGTGGGGGTATGAGTACTGCACAGTCCCTCGAGGCGCGCATCCGGGCGGCCGAGCGGCGCGTCGCCGACAGCTACGGGCTGACGATCGGCGAGCACATGATCACTCTCGATGATCCGTCCGTCCGGGTGCGCGTCCTGACCATCGGTTCCGGGCCGCCCGTCCTCTCCGTCAACGGCATCGCGACACCGGGGATGGGTTTCGCTCCCCTGATCGCACGCCTGCCCGGATTTCGTCATCTCCTGCTCGAGCTGCCCGGCCACGGCCTCTCCGCTCCCTGTCGCTGGCAGGGACGATCGGTCCGCGAATCGGCGGTTCGTATTGTCACCGGCACGCTGGACGCGCTCGAGCTCCCCCGGGTGGCGATGATCGGTAGTTCGCTCGGCGGCCTGTTCGCCCTCGCGATGTCCCTCGACGCCCCGGCACGCCTGTCCCAGGCGACGATCCTGGGCACACCCGCCACGGCACTGCCGGGCTGTCGCCCGATCCCCTCGATGGCGGCACTGGCCTCCCCGATCCGCGGACCGATCGAACAACGCCTGGCCGCTCTGGCGTCCCCCCGATTCGCCGCCCGGATCGCCCTGGCCGAAGCGATGGGATCCGCTGCGGCACAGGCCATGTCGAACGACATGCTCGACCTGCACCGGCTCCCGCTCCGGCTACCCGGGCAGGCCGCCTCCTACCGCGCCCTGATCCGCCGTCTGATCCAGGGGCGCGACCCCCGACCCGAGAACATTCTCACCACAGCGGAACTGACACGGATCGCCACGCCGCTGCTCTTCCTCTGGGGCCGGCAGGACGCGTTCTGCCCACCCGAACAGGGCAGGCGGTCCGTCGAGCGGATCCCCGGCGCGCGGTTCGAAATCGTGCCGGGCGCTCACACCCCCTGGCTCGACGACGCCGACCACTGCGCCGCCATGATCCGCACCGTCCTCCCCGAACCCGTCGCACCCACGATCGGAGCATCCCGACATGCGTAGCCACGACCCACTCGACCTCGCGAAAACCCTGGACCCCTTCGATTTCCGCGAACTCGCCCCGTTCAACGATTCCGCGTTCTGCATGTACTACGGCGACAGCCTCGAATCCTCGGATTGGGAACTCCACCCCGATACCGACGAACTCCTCATGGTCCTGCGGGGCAGTGTCACCGTCGAAATCCTCACCGCCACAGACCGATACCGTATTCCGCTGACGGCCGGGCAGTTCGCCATCGTCCCGAAGGGCCACTGGCACCGGCATATCGACATCGTCGAGGTGGTCGAACTGTTCTTCACGCCCGGCGCCACCGTGGAGTCCACCGCCGTCGACCCCCGCCTCGAGTCCACCAGCGCAGCGGTCCCGTCACCGATGCCGTGATCCTTCCCGGCGCTCGAGCCCGACCGCGTCGGCCAGCTCGCTGCGGTGCCGTTCGAGCTCCGGGTATTCCGCGCTGAGTTCCCCCATGAAGGCGGCCAGCGCGCCCGCGACCGCGTTGAGCTTCTCCTGAATCGCGGCATCGCTGCGGCTCTGGGTGTTCTGCAGCAATGCCACCAGCAGGAAGGTGATGATCGTGGTGGCGGTGTTGATCACCAGCTGCCAGGTGTCCACGCTGGGCAGCACCAGGATGGTCGGCGCCCAGATCACCACCAGCACGACACAGAAGACGAAGAATCCGGCACGCGACGCCCACTCGCTGGCCTTGCTGGCGAATCGGTCGAACACCGACAGTGCGCCGGCCCGGCGGCCCGGTCCCCGCTCGGGTGTTTCCACGACATACTCCTTCACCTCGAGGTCTCGCCTGCTGTGGCGGTACCACCGGGACCGCCACGCAAACGATCCGCGAACCTCGGCGCCGCGGAGCTCGCGGGCCGACGGCTACCGGCGTCGGGTCGCGAGCACGGCGGTGGCCACGCCGAGGGCGGTGAGCACGGCGATGCCGACCGTCATCAGGCGGGCCGAATCGACCAGGGAGTCGTCGCCGAGGCGGATGAGGGTACCCGCGATGGCCGAGGTCACCGCGTAGGAGATGAGCTGGGTGGTGTTGAGGGCGGCCGCGGCCTTGGCACCCTCGGCCTGGTCGTCGGTGCTGCTCATGGCGGCGACGCTCAGATGCGGGAAGGCCAGGCCGATTCCGGTGCCGGCGAGGAACAGCGCACTCGCCCAGAGGATTACGAGCGCGGGCGAAGCGTCGTCGGTCTGCGTCAGCGCGTAGGCGAGCAGGCCGCCGGTGAGCAGCAGCGGTGCGATGCGAATGGCCCGGCGCGCACCGGCGGCGGCGAAATTTACGCTGAAGAGCTGCGCGACAACCCATCCGACGGACAGTGCCGCACCGAGCAGACCTGCGGCGAGCGGGGTCAGGCCCGCCAGTTTCTGCCCGAACAAGGGAATGAAGTTCTCCGTCATGACGCCCGCGCAGAGTGCGGCGACGGTGAGGTAGATCCATGTGAGGCCGCTGCCACGGGTGTAGGTGAGCTTGGGCAGCACGCTCACCGACCCGGTGATCTCCGCGAGCAGGAACGCCGCGATGAGCAGCGCGCCGACCACGAGTGCGATGGTGGTCGCCACGCCCGGGGCGACGGTGGAGCTGAGGCTGAACGCGCTCGCCGCGAGGGTGAGCAGCACCAGCGGCACCACCGGGATCGGGCTGGGGCGGGCCGTGGATTTCGCGGTGCGCGGCAAGGCTTTCCGGGTGAGCGAGGCCAGTACTACGGCGACAGCCAGCAGCAGCCCGTACGCCCAGCGCCACAGGCCCAGTTCGGCGAAGACGCCACCCAGCGCCGGGCCGACGAGCGTGCCCACACCCCACATGGCCGAGACCAGTCCGGCCGCTCGCGCCCAGAGCCGCGCCGGCAGTGCGGTTCTGATGACGGCGTAGCCGAGCCCGGCCAGCAAACCACCGCCGAAGCCCTGCACCACGCGGCCCACGATGAGGACCTCCATGGTCGGGCTCACGACGTTGACGGCGGCTCCGGCCGCGAACACCAGGAAGCCCACCAGGTAGGCGGTCGCGGCTCCGCCCACCGAGAGGAGTCTGCTGACCAGCATGGAGGCGATGACCGCGGCCATCAGGAACCCGGTCGCCACCCACGCGTAATACCGTTCACCGCCGATGTCCTCGACGATGGAGGGCATCAGCGCGGCGGTGAAGTACAGGTTCATGGCGTAGAGCGCCACACCGCCCGCGAGGATCGCCACCGTGGCCAGATACCGTCCAGCGAACAGCTCCGACCACCGTCCGGCGCCTTCGGTGTCCGGTTCCGGCTCCGCGCTCGCACGCGTATTCGCCGCTGCGGCGGAGGCTTTCGATGATGTTGCGGTCACCCGCGCTACGCTAGAACTTCAAGCTCACTTGAAGTCAAGAGAGAGTGTCCATGGCCGCACCCACCGATCTGATCACCATCGGCGAGCTCGCACAGCGCGCCGGCGTCGCTACGTCCGCGGTGCGCTTCTACGAGGATCAGGGCCTGATCGCCTCGGTCCGCACCTCGGGCAACCAGCGCCGATACCCGCGCCACGTCCTGCGGCGGCTGTCCCTGGTGCTGTTCGCCAAACGCCTCGGCATCCCCCTGTCCGAGGTGGCCGAGGCCTTCGAGGGCCTGCCCGCGGAACGCATGCCGAGCAAACGGGACTGGGATCGAATCGCCAAGCGCTGGAGCGATCATCTGGAGGCGCGCCGCCGCGAAATCGAACAGCTGCAGCGCGAGCTCACCGGCTGCATCGGCTGCGGCTGCCTCTCGCTACGCCGCTGCTACGTCCTCAACCCGAGCGACACCCTCGCCGCGCACGGTGCGGGTCCGCAGCGGCTGCTGCACCCCGATGATGAGCGGGAGTAGTTGTCGCCCTGGGCATTTCCGGCGTTAACACGGGAAGTGCCCCCAAAATTGGGGTTGATTGCTTGCGCTAATGATCGTCTGGCCACCACCGACGCAGTGGTCATGAGCACAACACAGCGCCCCGCCCGCAAGCCGTCGATGTTCCTGCGCGCCGGCCTCGCGGCCACCTCGGTGGTGGCGGCCCTGGTCGGCGTCGCCGGTCCCGCCACCGCGCTCCCCACCGATGCGGCCACCATCTTCTCCACCACCCTCACCCGCATCCCCGGCCCCAGCTGCGCCGCGATCATCAATGCCACAGTGGTACCGCAGCCGCGCTCCGGCGAGTTCGGCGTCCGCGTGCGGATCACCCAGGACGGCGAATTCTGCAGCCGCTACCGCGTCGCCGTGCGCTGGCGCAATCTCGACACCGGCCGCACCAATGGGCAGTCGCACCAGGTCAACGAGCGCGGTGAGATTCAGCAGGCCCCCGACGGCGTGATCACGGGCTTCGGCATGGGTCCGGGCGCCGGGCGCGTGGAAGCCTCGATCGTCACCCTCTACGACGACGGCTCCCAGCGCGAACTCGAACAGATCAGCGGCACCGCGAGTTTCACGCTGGGCTGATCGGCCCGTATCGGTGCACCGGGCTCGCCTTCCCTCGAGCCCGGTGCACCCACGACGGCTAACCGAATTTCGGCGTGATCGACACCCAATTCGGATTCGTGTTCAGGCCGGTGTAGTAGGCCTTGGACGATGTTCCTGGGGGCGATTGCGGGGTCACCGCGTCGCCCTGCCAATAGGTTTTCGGAGTTTTCGGCGAATCCTGGCTCTGCCAGACCGCGCGGATCTGCGGTATTACCGCGGTGGGGTCGGCGGTGTTGTAGTTGTACTGGTATCCGAGCACCCAGGTATTGCCGGAGGGATCCACCGCGGTGGTCAATGTCATCGTCTGATATCCCGGGTCGGCGTAGGCGGTGACAGTGCCCGAGGCAGGGCCGAGCAGTTTGAAACCGGGGGTATTCGTCGACCATGTCACCGTCGCGGAGGAGCTCGCCCAGACCAGCGCGAAATCAGCGTTGGCGACAATAGGATTCGTCAGCGAGGTGTCGCTCAGGGAGAGTCCGATCTGACCCTGGCTCGATTGCTGGCCGACGGGTGGTTGACTGCTGCTGGCGACATTGGTGATCGGGAAGAAGAGGTCACTGCCGCCGTCCCAGGTGTAATCCTTCGACAGGGTGAGCACCACATTCAGATTCCCCAGCGGGCTGACGACCGTCGACGCCGTCCATCCCGAAAGCTCTATCTTCATCGCGGCGACATCGTCGTTGGTGAAATAGCGCGGCATGCTGATCGTCATGGTCGCCCCGGAACGCAGCGGGATGTCGTCGCCGGTGTTGTGCAGTGTCGCCTCCAGCGTCGCAACCTCCTTCACGGCGATGGTCGCCGTGCCGTTGGCCTTGTTGACGACGTCCAGGGTCGCGCGCCGCGTTCTGTCCCAGGCCTTCTGCGCGGCCGCGTACACCGCGAGCACCACGTCCTTGCCCTTGTCCAGCCGATACGGGAAACCGATTCCGAACGGGAATTGCAAAGAGACACCGGCGAATTCGAACTCGGTCGCGCCCTGCGGCCGCTGGTTGATGTACATGAACCGGATGAACACCACCAACTTGAACTCCGGGTTCGGGACATAGAGGTCGACCAGGAACCCGTCGATCGCCCCGCTGAGCGGTTTGTCACCGATCCAGAAACTGAGCTCGAGACCCGCGCTGAGGGACAGTCCGCCCTTGGCCGAGAGGCCCGCCCAGGCCCGGCCGTGCACCTGGGTCCTGTCCTTGAAGTCGAATACGAGATCGGCGCCCGCGAGGGCGCCGACCACCGCACTGGCTCCCGCCGAGACGCCGATGCCGAATCCCCGCAATCCCTGCGGCTGTGCCGTCGCGAGATGGAATTCGCCGTGCGTGAGTATCTGCGATGCGATCTCCTCGCTCAACGGATTCGGCTCGGCACTGTCGAAGGACCCTTCCAGCGCTTTGACATACGCGATTCCGTCGGGCGATGCCAGGAACCGCACGGCGTCGTCCACCGCGCGATCCATCACCGTTCGATTCTTGCGGTAGAAGTCCGCGCACTTCTTGACGAGTTCGACATTGGTCGTGGTGCGGCGCGGGCGCATTTCACCGGCGCCCGCCGGACGGATCCCTTGTTTATCGAGTCGAGCGGCTCCGGCCAGCGCATCGGCGAAGGCTTGTTCGAGAGGGGTGGGCTGGGGCATGGATTCCTCCAGGGGAGACCGAACAGAGCGCCCGTCACCACCCACTTGTCCCGCACCAATAGTACTGCGGCACAACCCGTCTCACATTCGAATTCACCCGGCGACCCAGGATTGATTCCGTGGCGCGCGCCGCATTTTCGGCAACGGTTCGGCAATATTTCCCGCCGACCCAATTCGGCACTGGAATGATGGCCTGATCAAGATCTCGAGATCATCGATCACATCGAGGCGCACCATGATTCACCGTAAACTCCCCCAGCTCGCATTTCTCGCCACGGCAGCATCCGCCGCCGTGCTCGCCGGTTCCGCGGGCGTCACCGTCGTGGACGGCTCCCTGGAGCAGATGTTCGAAGGCGGCCTGGGCGGACCCATCGCCATCCGGCTCGACGGCCCCGTCCTCGTCGACTGCGACGGCACCCTCCAGCACTGGACGGGCAACCTCATCGCCCCCGGTCGCGTGCTGCCCAGCAGCTCCGGCGGCCAACTCACCGTCACCCTCTCCCAGGGCCAGACCACACTCGCCAGCACCGGTGCCCGACCGGCCTACATCGTCAGCTGAATCCGGCCCGCCTTGCCCACGGATTCGACAGCTGTCAATATCGACAGGTGTCGAAATCAGAACTGCCCCCGGTAACAGTGGGCGAACCGGCGTGCGAGGCCGCACCCGTCGTGCGGGAACCATTACGCCCCGACGACGCCGGGCGGATAGCGGTCGTGTTCAAAGCGCTGTCCGATCCGGTACGTCTGCGCCTGCTGAGCGTGATCGCCAGCCACGCCGGGCAGGAAGCCTGCGTATGCGACCTGTCGGACGGTTTCGACGTCGGCCAGCCGACCATCTCCCACCACCTGAAAGTGTTGCGCGAAGCGGGATTGCTGAGCAGTGAGCGCCGCGGATCCTGGGTGTACTACCGGGTCGAACCAGCCGGGTTGCGGCAGCTGTCGCTGGTGCTCGAGGCGCTCGAGCCCGCGAGCGTCGCGGGGTGAACACGGTGACGCGCAAGCTGGTAGCCGAGTTCCTCGGTACCGCACTGTTGGTGACCGTCGTCGTCGGTTCCGGCATCGCGGCCGAGCAGCTCTCACCGGGTCAGACCGGATTACAGCTACTGGAGAATTCGACCGCGACCGCGCTCGGCCTGGCCGTGCTCATCCTGGTGTTCGGCCCGATATCCGGAGCGCACTTCAATCCCGTTGTGTCGGTGGCGGATTGGTTCCTGGGGCGGCGGCGCGGTACCGGCCTGCGCGCGATCGAACTCGCGGGCTACATTCCCGCGCAGGTCGCCGGCGGCCTACTGGGCGCGGCGCTGGCCAATGCCATGTTCGATCTCGGTGTCATCCAGATCTCCCGCCACGACCGCCTCACCGCCGGCCATCTGCTCGGCGAGGTGGTGGCGACGGCCGGGCTGCTCGCGGTGATCTTCGCGCTCGCCCGCAGCGGCCGGGCGGCCCTGTCCGCGGCGGCAGTGGGCGCGTATATCGGTGCGGCGTACTGGTTCACGAGCTCGACCTCGTTCGCGAATCCGGCGGTCACGGTGGGCCGGATCTTCTCCGACACCTTCGCCGGGATCGCGCCCGGTTCGGTGCCTGGCTACATCGCCGCGCAGGTCCTGGGAGCCGCGCTCGGGTTGACAGCCGTCACCTGGCTCTACCCCGACAGCGCGGCCACGGCCGACGCCGTCACGGTGCCGCACGAGCGCACCGGAAACCTCCCCACCTCTTCCTGAAAGGCCGCTCCGACAATGGCTTCCAAGCCCAGTGTGCTGTTCGTCTGCGTCCACAACGCCGGCCGCTCACAGATGGCCCAGGGGTTTCTCACCCATCTGGCCGGTGACGCGATCGAGGTCCGCTCGGCGGGCAGTGTGCCCGCCGACAGTCTCAATCCGGCTGCGATCGAGGCCATGGCCGAGGTCGGCATCGACATTACGGATCAGTCCCCCAGAATCCTGACCCCGGATGCCGTGGAGACCTCCACGGTCGTGATCACGATGGGGTGCGGCGACACCTGCCCGTATTTTCCGGGCGTGGACTACCGCGACTGGGAACTCGCGGATCCGGCGGGCAGGGCGGTGGCGGCTGTACGGCCGATCCGCGACGAAATCCACTGGCGTGTGGCAGATCTCGTCGCCGAACTACTTCCCCACCGGATCGTGCCGTCCTGACTCCGGCTATCCGCTGATCGTCACGTCCTGGACAGTTTGAGCGATACGCCGGTGGCCGTTCCGGTCACCACGGCCAGCGCCGCGATGGCGGCGAGGACCAGGTAGGCGTGGGCGTAGCTGCCGGTCCAGGCCGACAGGATGGTGCCCGCCCAGGGGGCCAGCGCCATCA
Source organism: Nocardia acididurans (assembly GCF_016741815.1). GTDB lineage: Bacteria > Actinomycetota > Actinomycetes > Mycobacteriales > Mycobacteriaceae > Nocardia > Nocardia acididurans. The sequence continues at coordinate 60,949 of NZ_JAERRJ010000008.1, read as the reverse complement.
CGATCACGACGGGCGCGGACAGGAGTCCATTGAGGCGTCCGTAATGTGTTGCGCCCCAGCGGTCGGTGATCGCCATGGCCTGTACCAGCGTGAGTACGCCGCGCACCAGACCGGCGCCGATCGAGACCGCGATCAAGGCGGCCGTACCGGTGACCACGCCGAGCATGGCCGTCGCGACGGCGGTCGCGGCGAGGATGATCAGCGTTCGGAGGGTGACGCTGCCGCGGGTCGCCAACGGCAGGTACCCGAGCCGGCCGAGCACCTGACCGGCGCCGCCCAGGCCGAGGGCCAGTGCGGCCGTCGCCGGGGTGAATCCTCGTTCCTGCAGTAGCGGAACGAGATTGAACACCGCCGCGGCGGTGGTGAAGGCCGCCAGGCACAGGGTGATCATCAGCATGATGAAGGCGCGACTGCGTGCCACGACGGCATGGTCGGCGAAGTCGTCACGGATGGGCGCTGGTGGATGCGGCCACCGGCCGCGCAGCCCGAACCCGTGCGCGGGGACGGTCACTACCGCGAGGATGCCCGCGAGCACGAGATAGGTTGTGCGCCAATCACTGCGTGCGTCGAGGTAGGCGGTGAGCGGCGCGAAGACCGTGCTCGCCAGCCCGGCCGCGAGGGTCACGATCATCAGCGCCGTCAGCCGCTGTTCACCCCACCATCGGGTCAGGGCGGCGAAGGCCGGCGGATACAGGGTCGCGCCCATGGCCACGCCCGCGAGGATCCAGCCGGTGAAGAAGACTGCCGGATTCGGGGCGAGCGCCACCACCGGCACGGACGCCGCGGCGAGGACCGATCCCAGTGTCATCACCAGGCGAGGTCCGGTGCGATCCAGGATGCGCCCGACGGGAATTCCGACGAGTGCGGCGGCGAGCTGGCCGAGGGAGAAAGCGGCGGTGATGGTCGGCAGTGACCAGCCGGTGTCGCGGGAGATGGAGACCGCCAGCACGGGGAAGGCGTAGAACAGGATGCCCCAGCTGGTGATCTCGGTCAGGCACAGCACCGCCAGGACCCGCCGCAGACCGGTGCGGGTGAGAGCGCCGGTCCCGGAGGTGGTTTCGAGGTTGAACATGGGTGGGATCAGTTGCCGACGCGCACCGTGCCCAGCGAAATCAGTTCCGGGGCGGCGCTGCCACCGCAACAGCCGCCGCCGGATGCGATGGCGGCGTCGGGTTCGTCGAAAGCCCCCGCGCCACCGCAGACCCCGGTGTCGGGCAGGGTCAATTCGACGCGCGCGGCGGATTCATGGTCGCCCGCCAGCTCGGCCGCGATACTGCGCACCTGCTCGTAGCCGGTGAGCGCCAGGAAGGTCGGGGCGCGCCCGTAACTCTTCATTCCCGCCAGGTAGAAGCCCGGTTCGGGTTGTGAAAGTTCTTTCACCCCATGCGGATACACGGTGCCGCAGGAGTGCACGTTGGGGTCGATCAGCGGTGCGAGTTCCACCGGAGCCTGCAGCACCGGGTCCAGGTTCAGGCGGATCTCCGACAGCCACGACAGCTCGGGGCGGAATCCGGTCAAGACGACGACCCGGTCCACGTCCTCGACCCGGCCACCGGCCTCCGATACCAGCGCCACCCGGCCGTCGCGGGCGGGTTCGACTGCGGCGGTGCGGAATCCGGTCACCACCTGGAGCATTCCGTCCTCGAGGGCCTGCTTGGCCCGCAGGCCCAGCGCGCCACGGGCGGGCAGTTGGTCGTCCTTGCCGCCACCGAAGGTGTTGCCCACGTCCCCGCGTCGCAACACCCAGGTGATCCGCGTGCCGGGTTCGGACTTCGCCAGCCCGGCCAGCGCCACGATCGCGGCCAGCGCCGAATGCCCGCTACCCGCGATGACCGTGTGCTTCCCGGCATAGCGGGCCCGCTCGGCCGCGTCCTCGAGATCCGGCACCCGATACGAGATGGTTTGGGCGGCAGCGGATTCCCCGAGCGCGGGCAGTCCGTCGCCGCCGAGCGGGTTCGCGCCGCCCCAGGTGCCCGAGGCATCGATCACCGCGCGTGCCAGGACCCGTTCCTCGCGACCGTCGGCGTGACGGATACGCACCGACAGCGGTTCGCTGTCACGCCCCGCGTCCACGACCCGGTCGCGACCGCGCCGTGCCACGCCGACCACCTCGGCGCCGAGCCGCACGATGTCGTCGCCGAGGGCCTCGGCCAGCGGAATCAGGTAGTCTCCGGCCCATTCCCGTCCCGTCGGGTACGAATCCGCGTGCGGGGCAACCCATCCGGTGCCGTCCAGCAGTCGGCGGGCGGCGGGCGCGATCAGCTCAGCCCAGCGGGAGAACGTGCGCACATGGTTCCATTCGGCCACGGCCGCACCCGCCGCGCCGCCGCGTTCGAATACCAGTGCACGCAGTCCGCGCTCACGCAGTTCGGCCGCGGCGGCCAGGCCGATCGGCCCGGCTCCCACCACGATCACGGGCAGCTCGTTCATAGGAGTTCCTTTCATCGATGTGTATCGATTTATTGAGGAGAGCTCTATCGACCGTCGTCGATGAACGCAACCATCGATCCCTATCGATATAGTGGAACCCATGACGTCGCTGGACATGCCGGTCGTACGCACCGACCACCGTGTGAACACGCTCCCGATCGCGGAGGCGACCACCTACGCGAGCTGGTTCTCCTGCCTGGCCGACCCCACCCGCGTCCGCCTGCTGCACCACGTCGCCACCCGGCCCGCCGGCATCACCGTCGGCGAACTCGCCGAAGCGCTCGGCGTCGGCCAGCCGACCGTCTCCCACCACGTCCGCAAACTCGCCGAGGTCGGATTCGTGAAGGTCCACAAGGACCGCACCAGCACCGTCGTCACGGTCAACCCCGCCTGCTGCACCGGCCTGCCGCACGCCGCCGACGCGGTCATGGGCGTCCTGCCACCGCAGCCGTGCTGCCCGGACGACGTCCCCGACGATGTCACCGTCCGCGCCCTCACCGACGCCGACTGGGACGTCGTCCTGCGCATCTACGATGAGGGAATCGCCACGCGCACAGCGACTTTCGAAACGGAAACCCCCACCCGCGACACCCTCGAGACGACGTGGCTCGCCGAGCACCGCTGGGTCGCCGAGATCGAAGGCGAGGTGGTCGGCTGGGCCGCCCTGTCCCCCGTCTCCGATCACGACCACCACCGGGGCGTCGCCGAAACCTCGGTCTACGTCACCGACGGCATGCGCGGCCGGGGCGTCGGCAAGGCCCTGATCCGCACCCAGGTCATCGCCGCGGACCAGGCCGGATTCTGGACCCTGCAGACGTCGCTGTTCCCCGAGAACCGCGCGGGCATCGCCCTGCACCACTCCGCGGGCTTCCGCACCCTCGGCGTCCGCGACCGCATCGCCCAACTCGATGGCCGATGGCGCGACACCGTCCTGCTCGAACGCCGCAGTGCCGCAAACTGATCCGTGGACGCGATCGCCTTCGTAGGCGGAGGCTAGCCCCGCTGGGCCGCGGTCCAGTCACGGATCGCGGCGATGAACTCCTCGGGCGCATCGGACTCGACGTACAGGCCCGCACCCTCGACTATCACGGTCTTGTGCCGGGGGAACGTCGCTTCCAGGCGCGCGAGCTCCCGAGGGCGGAAACCGATCTGCGCGTCACCCCACACGATCAGGGTCGGCAATCCGGCCAGATCGGCGCAACCGGCCTCCACTTCGCCGAAGAAGGCCCGGCTGGCGGTGAGCCGGCCGGGGAAGACCGCGCTGGCGTGCCGCCGATCAGGTGATTCCAGCGCCCGGAGGTAGTGGGTTGTTTCCGCCGCGGTCACCTTCCGCCGGTGATGGCCCATGGGGATGAAGGCCTTGGCGACAAGGTTGAACCGCCTGGCCAGCAAGCGCGTCAAAGGGCCACCGGCGATGCGCGCGAAGGCCTCGAAGTAGAGATCGCCGGTGACCGGCCATGCCCAGGCGTTGGCCAGCACCAGTCGCTCGAAGACGCCCGGCCGGCGTATCGCCGCGGCGAGCCCGATCGGGCCGCCCCAGTCCTGCCCGACCAATGTCACCCCCCGCAGGCCGAGCGCGTCGACGAAGCCCCTGACCACCGCCGCGTGCTCCTCGGGCAGGTACCGATACCCGGGCTTCGCCGCCGACAGCCCGAATCCCGGGTAATCCAGTGCGACGCAGCGGAAGTCACCGCGCAACTCGCGAATCACCTCGCGCCACAGGAATGACCAGGTCGGATTGCCGTGCAGGAGAAGCAGAGTGGGCCCCGACCCCTCGTCGACGTAATGCACGCTGTGCCCGTCGATATCGATGAATCTGCTCTCGAACGGAAACAGTGCGTCGTCGACCCAGGCGGGCCGCACGTTCTGGGTGGTGTCGGCCATGGTGGACCCCTTCCGGGTTCGGCATCGAGGTATACTTGAGAATCTCACGCATACTTGAGATTCTCAAGCGATTGAAGGACATGATGCGCAGCTACGGCCAGTTCTGCGGCCTCGCCCGTTCCCTCGAGGTGGTCGGCGACCGATGGAATCTGCTCATCGTCCGCCAACTCCTGCTCGCCCCCGCCCGCTACCGCGACCTGATCGACGGCCTCCCCGGCATCGCGACCAACCTGCTCGCCGACCGCCTGCGCGATCTCGAAGCCGCGGGCGTCCTCGAACGGCGACTATCGGGCGCGGGCGGAGTGGTTGAATACGCCCTCACCCCGTGGGGCGCCGAGCTACGCGGGCCGATCGAGAGCCTCATCCGCTGGTCCACTCCGCTGATGCTTCGCGGCCCGGACGGCGACGCCTTCCGCCCCGAGTGGCTCGCCCTCGCCGTGCCCGCGCTGCTCGACGCCAGGATCGCGCAACGCCCCACCGCCACAATAGGTCTCGACATCGCCGACCCCGCCTATCAGCTCCGCGCCACCCCTTCCGGTTTCGCGGTCATCCCGCGTGACGGCAGCGCCCTCGACGCCACCGTCCGCGCGGATCCCGCCTACATCCTCGGCCTCGCCGCCGGCGCCCTCACCCTCGACGACGCCCGCGCCCTCGGACTGATCGAGATCGACGGCGACGAGTCCGTCCTGCGCGCGGTCTTCGCCGCATGATCGCTCGGCCGCGCGCGTCAGTTCGCGTATGCGCCGCAGGAGATGTCGATCTGGGTGTCGGTGATCGAGCGGGCGCGATCGGAGGCGGCGAAGGCGGCCACGTGGCCGATGTCGGCGAAGGTGGCGGCGCGCTCGAGCAGGGTGGATTCGATCATGGCCTGTTTGGCGGCTTCGGTCTGCGGGATGTCGGGGAGGGATTCGGGGATGCCGCCGGTGCGCAGGGTGAGCACGCGGATGTTCTGCGGGCCGAGTTCGCAGGCCCATTGGCGGCGCAGCGCCTCGATGGTGTCGCTGCCGATCTGGACGGTGCCCAGGCCGGGCATCCGGCTGGCGTAGTCGGAGCCGCCGAAGAACAGGATCACGCCTGATTCCTGGGCGACCATATGTTTGGCGGCGGCCTGGGTGGTGATCAGCTGGGAGGTGACGAGCCGTGACATGGAGTGCGCGAAATCGGTCACCGGGATGCCTGCCAGCGGCCCGAAGATCGCGTCCTGGGAGATGACGTTCACCGAAATGTCCAGGCTGCCGGTCTTTTCGACGAGGGCGGCGGCATGATCGTGCACCGCGGCGGCGTCCAGGGCGTCGACCACGGCGGTTTCGGCCCGGCCGCCGTCCGCGCGGATCTTCCCCGCGACGGTCTCCAAGGTGGCGGCGGTGCGACCTACCAGGAAACAGTTCGCGCCTTCGGCGGCGAATCCGGCGGCGAGGGCGGAACCGATGGAACCGGCGGCGCCGTAGACGACTGCGGTCTTGTTGTCGAGGAGCATGCGGGTCTCTTTCGTGTGCTGGTGGATTCCTGACACGAAAAACGGTATTCCGCAGGCACTTTCGGTCGCATCGGTCGAGTTACCGGTGTCCGGCGGTGCGAACCGGGCGCGGATCGGTCATCCGGCCCCGGATCGGGGTTACGCGGCTCAGACCTCCAACCCCAGCCGGGCCAGTTCGGCACGCCGGGTGACCCCCAGTTTCGGGTATGCGTTGTACAGGTGGTGACCGATGGTGCGCGGGCTCAGGAAGAGCCGGGCGCCGATCTCCCGGTTGCTGTATCCGGCGGCGGCCAGTCGAACCACCTGGATTTCCTGCGGCGTCAGCTGTGCCAGCGGGTCGGTGCGGCGGGCTGCGGCGGGCAGATCGCCGAGCGCGGCGAGTTCGGCGTGCACCCGCTCCACCCAGAGCCGCGCTCCGAGCCTGTCGAAGGTGTCCAGCGCTTCGAGGAGGTGGCTGCGCGCATCGGAGCGGCGGCGGCGGCGACGCAGCCACTCGCCGTAGAGCAGCTGGGTTCGGGCGCGGTCGTAGCGGCCACCGTGCTCGTCGTGGTGTGCCAGCGCGGCCGCATACTGCGGCGCGGCCTCGTCGCCGACGGCCAGCAATGCGCGGCAGCGTTGGAAAAGCGCCGCCGCCAACGGGTTTGCCACACTGTCGGCCCATCGCCCGAAGTCCGCCAGGTGCTCATCGGCCCGGTCGCGATGACCACCGCGCACGGCCGCCTCGACATGATCGGGTACCGCGCGGATCAGGAAGTCGTGTGCGGCGGGACCGGCACAGACGCTGTCGAGCCGATCGAGTGCCGTGTCGGCGTCGCCCGCGGCGAGTTCGGCGAGCGCTACGCCCCAGGTGGCGAGGGCCGCGTGCGTGCGATGGGTCTCCGACAACCCCGGCATGATCTCGCGGGCCAGCGCCCGGCAGCCCGCCGCGTCCCCGCTCACCGCGAGCAGCCACACCTCGATCGCCCGCAGCGCGGCGGCCTCGATCGGCATGCCCAGTTCTTCACTGAGTGAGATACCCTCGGCCACAGCGACTCTCGCGGCCCCGAACGAACCGGTGAACAGGTGCGCGAGCGCCGCGAGTTCGAGCGCGTAGGGAATCCATTGCAGCTGCCCGATCGCCCGCGCGCCGGTGATCAACTCGTCCATGATCGCGGCGGTGGCCGTGTCGTCGGCCAGCATCAACCCGCTGAAGGCCGCGACCACCTTGTGCAGGTCGTCCACCGAATCACCGTGGGCCGCGGCGATTTGCGCCGACATGACGGCCACCGCCGGCGCGGGATCTCCGCCGAGCAGGTCGGCCCAGGCGATCTGCGCCGCCACATGGATTCCCAGCGGCGAGTTCGCGGGTAGCCGAAGGGATTTCAGTTGTTCGGCCCCCCGCACCAGCAGATCCCGGTCCGCGGCGTCGCGGGCGCAGCAGACCGCCTCCGCGAGCATGAACGCCGCCCGGTCGGGTGCGCTGTCCGCGATCAGCGCCGCCGCCCGCAGGCTGAGTTCGGCATCGGCCGCGGGTGAGGTCCGCTCGTATTCCACCTGGGCCCGGATATGTGTTGCGGCGGCGTGTATTTCGAGGTCGCCGGTCAGCGATACGGCTTCCACCGCCAGCCGTGTCGCACGATCCGCATTGCCCGCGTCGTAGGCGGCGCGCGCGGCCCGCAGGATCCGGTGCGCCTTGCGTTCGGGGTCGACGCTGAGCCGTCCGGCGCGATCGTAGGCCGCGGAGACGGCCATCGTGCCGCCGCGGCGCTGCTGGCGCTGCGCGGTCTGTTCCAGCGCCTCGGCCACGCGTTCATCGGGTTGCGTGGTCGCGGCCGCGAGGTGCCAGGCTCGGCGATCGGCATCGCCGGGCGCGGTCAGGACCTCGGCGAAGCTCGCGTGCACGGCGATCCGCTCGTGATGCGGCGCATGCCGATACACGGCGGCGCGGATCAGTGGATGCCGGAACACCAGCCGATCGCTGTCCGCGGTCACCAGTCCGGCCTGTTCCGCGGGTGCCAGATCCGCGTTCGACAGGCCGTGCCGGGCAGCGACTTCGAGCACCGTGCCGATATCGGTGCCGCTGTCGGCGGCCGCGATCAGCAGCAGAGTTCTTGTGCCCGTGGGGAGTTCGCCGATCTGGGTACGGAATCCCTCCTGCACCCGGGAGGTCACGGCCATCGGACCGGCCTCGTGTCCGGGATCGATCCGCCCGGTGATCTCCGCGTTCCGCCGCGCGCCACCCAATTCCCGCAGGGCCAGCGGATTTCCGGCTGATTCCGCCAGGACCCGCTCGCGTCCCGGTTCGGTGAGACCCGGCGTGCACCGATCCAGCAGTGCGAGGGCGGCGGCGCGCGGCAGCCCGGACAGTCGCAGTGTCGCGATTCCCGGTGTGGCGAAGGGCAGTGCGGTGTCGCGCACCCCCAGGATCATCGCGGTCGCATCCGCCCCGAACCGGCGGGCGGCGAAAAGCAGTGCGTCCATGGAGCTTTGATCGACCCACTGGGCATCGTCGACGAGCAGCAGCGTCGGCGTCTCGGCGGCCAGTTCGGCCAGCAGGGTCAAGGTGGCGGCCCCGACCAGGAACCGATTCACCTCCTCGGCCTCGGCCTGCCCGAAGGCGGCCCGCAGCGCCGCCGCCTGTGGTCCCGGCAGCAGCCCGATCCGGTCGGCGCAGGGATACGGCAGCATGTGCAGCACACCGAAGCCCAGTTCGATCTCGGATTCGATTCCGACACCGCGCAATACCCGCAGCTGCCCGGCGGCGCGGGCGGCGGCATGGTCGAGCAGCGCCGATTTCCCGATCCCCGCTTCGCCTCGAATCGCCAGCGCCCGACCGTGTCCCGAGGTCGCCGCGGCCAGCAGCCCGTCGATCTCGGCCAGCTCGGCATCGCGTCCCACCAGCATGGCCGTCAGCGTAATCCGGGCGGGCGGGCTAGGACTGCCTACCGCGCAGTCCGATGACTCCGTACAGCAGCAGATCTTCGAGGGAGGCGGTGAAGCCTTCGACATCGTCGATATCGCGAATGCACATGGCGAACAGCGCCGCACCGGCGATGGCGTCCAGGACGGTGTCGGCGTCGCGATCCGAACGCTCCGCGGTGTCATCGGCGTGCGCTTGGTCGCCGGTGAGATAGTCGGCGAGCTCGGCGCGGGTGGGGGCGTCCAGGCGCGCGGAGAGTTTGTCGTAAAGCCCTGCGTCCTGGCGCATCTCGGCCATGAGGCCGGGCATGGCGGCGCGGGCCTCCGCGGAGCCGAACAGCTGCACGGTCCCCCGGATCACCTTGCGGATCTCGCCGACCAGGTCGGGAGCCTTCTGATCGAAGCCCACATCGGGAAAGACCGCTTTCGCGATGAGATGGGCCTTGGACGGCCAGCGCCGGTAGATGGCCGGCCGGCTCACCCCGGCACGTGCGGCGATGGCGTCGATGGACGTTGCGGCATAACCCTTTTCGACCAGCAGGGCGCGCGCGGCGTCGAGGACCGCGCGGTCGACCGCGGGATCGCGACGCGGGCCCAGCCGGGGTCGTTCGGTCATGAAATTCGTCCTTGTCCGCACGGTATGAAGTCGTTACAGTCTGTCACATCATTTGTCGTTACAGACTGTAACGACTGGGGACTCGAGGAGTCGATCGTGTCAGCTGCCCCGCCCATCACCGCACCCGCGCAGACCTATCGCCCGGTGCCGCTGCTGCAGGACAAAGTCGTCGTGGTTTCCGGTGTCGGCCCCGGCCTGGGCCATTCGCTGAGCATCGAAGCCGCCCGCATGGGCGCGAAGCTGGTGCTGGCGAGCCGCACCGAACGCAAGCTCGACGGCATCGCCGCGCAGGTGCGCGCGCACGGCGGCGCGGTTCTGGTCGCTCCCGCCGACATCACCGTCGAGGAGCAGCGGCAGTCCCTGCTGGAGCGCACCCTCGCCGAGTACGGGCGCGTCGACTGCCTGATCAACAATGCCTTCGCGATTCCGCCGATGAACCCGATCACCCAGATCGAGCTCGATCACCTGCGCACCGTGAACGAGACCAATGTCTTTGCGCCGCTGCGTCTTTCCGCCCTGTTCGCGGATGCGCTCGCGGCCACCGGCGGGTCGATCATCATGCTCAACTCGTGCGTGTCCTACAGTTCGCAGCCCGAGTACTCCGGGTACAAACTCTCCAAAGGCGCACTGCAGCACCTGGCTTCGTCGCTGGCCACCGAACTCGGCCCGCGCGGCATCCGGGTGAACAGCGTCGCGCCGTCCTATGTCTACGAGGACATCAACAAGGCCTATTTCGACTGGCTGGCGAGCCAGGCCGGTGTCACGCACGCCGACATCTATCGGGAGAAGGCCGCACCCACCGATCTGCAGCGGCTGGCCTGGCCCGAGGAGGTCGCCCGCGCCACGCTGTTCCTGGCCAGCGATCTGGCCAGCGCCGTCACCGGACAGATGCTGACCGTCGACTGTGGCGAGTTCCACCGATGAGCACGGGAGCGATCATGAGGAAGCGAATCGTCTTGTGGGGCACCGGCGTCGTCGGCTCGATGGTGCTCGCCGAAATCCTGCGCCATCCCCGTTTCGAGCTGGTGGGGGTCGGCGTCAGCAACCCCGACAAGGTCGGCAGGGACGCGGGTGATCTGTGCGGCGCGCCGAAAACCGGTGTGCTGGCCACGGATTCGGTCGACGAGCTCATCGCGCTGCGGCCCGACGCCGTCGTGCACTACGGCCCCACCGCCCAGTTCGCCGACGAGAACATCCGCGTCATCAGCGCTTTCCTGCGCGCCGGTATCGACGTGTGCTCGACCGCCATGACACCGTGGGTGTGGCCCGCCATGGACAAGACTCCCGATGTGTGGCGTGACCCCATCACCGCGGCCTGCGCCGAGGGCGGCGCGTCCTGCTTCACCACCGGCATCGATCCCGGCTTCGCCAACGACCTGTTCCCGATGACGCTCATGGGGCTGTGCGGGGAGGTCACCTCCGTCCGTGCCTCGGAGTTGCTCGACTACACCGAGTACGAGGGCGACTACGAGTTCGAGATGGGCATCGGCCATCCGCCGGAATTCCAAGCGCTGCTGGAATATCCGGACGTGCTGATCATGGCCTGGGGTCCGACCGTGCCGATGATCGCGGCCGCCGCGGGCATCGAACTCGATGACATCACCACCACCTGGGAGAAATGGGTGACCCCCGAGGACCGGCCCACCGCCAAGGGCATGGTGAAGGCGGGCACGGTGGCCGCCATCCGGTTCACCATCAACGGCGTCTATCAGGGCCGTGAGGTCATCACCCTGGAGCATGTGAACCGCATCGGCGCCGACGCCGCCCCGGACTGGCCGGCCGGACACCGCGACGACGTCTACCGCGTCGACATCGTCGGCTCGCCCTCGATCAGCCAGGAGACCCAGTTCCGTTTCACCGACGGCTCCGGGCGCACCCCGGCGGTCGCGGGCTGCCTGGCCACCGGCATGCGCGCCCTCAACGCGGTGCCCGCGGTCAACCAGCTCCCACCCGGATGGGTGTCCGCGCTGGATCTGCCGTTGATCCCCGGCGTGGGCACGATCCGCTAGCGCACTGTTTTTCGGGCCGTCGGCTCTTGCATCCGGTACCCGGGTACAGGCTTACCGTGGAAGCATGACCACCAGTGATGCCGGTGACTGGGTACCGGACTCGTGCACGCTGCCGACGGCCGAGCAACCGCTGCGGGTGGCGGAGTTCGAGCAGTTCTTCGCCGAGGCGGTGCAGCGCGCCGACCGAGTGGATCGCACGCGGCTCGAGCTGTGGCTCAGCGCCGAATCCGAAGCCCGCGGACGGGATCTGGCGGCGCGGGAAGCCGCGTGCTGTTCGTTCTTCGCCTTCACCGTCGAATCCGGACCGGGCGGCGTGGTGATGCGCATCGAGGTTCCCGACTCCCGGGTGGATGTTCTCGACGCCCTCGCGGTCCGGGCCGGCGCGCGATGAGTACGGGGTTACGCACCAGCGAGGTCGCCGCGGCGGCGGGGGTGAACATTCAGACGCTGCGCTATTACGAACGCCGCGGCCTGCTCGCCGAGCCGGAGCGGACGCTGGGCGGGCATCGCCTCTACCCGGAGCGGGCGGTGACGACGGTGCGGATCATCAAAGCCGCCCAGCGCCTGGGCTTTACCCTCGTCGAGGTCGCCGACCTGCTCGAAACCACCCGCGCGGGCGCACGTCCCGACACCGGTCTGCGGGCTCGGGCGGCCACGAAACTGGCGGAGGTGGACGCCAGGCTCGCCGAGCTGACCGCCGTGCGCGACACACTGCGCGCCACCCTCGCCGCCGGCTGCGACGACCTGCTCTCCTGCAGCGAAATCCCTTCCTGCCCAGTACCGTTCACCGGCGAGATCGCCCTCGCACCGGCCACGGAACACGATCGTTGAGATCGGTCAGCCGGCGCAGCACGCACAGTCGTGCGCGGCCGCGTCGGCACTCGCCCCGACGGCGACCGGCGACGGGCAGCAGGTGTCGCCGCGCCAGGCATTGACGCCTTCCTTGACCGCGATGCCCGCGATCACCAGGGCGGCGATCGGGTCGGCCCACGACCAGCCGAACAGACTGTTGAGCAGCAACCCGACCAACAGCACCGCCGAGAGATAGGTGCACAGCAGCGTCTGCTTGGAATCGGCTACCGCGGAAGCGGATCCGAGTTCGCGGCCGGCTCGGCGCTGCGCCCACGACAGCACCGGCATCACCACCAGGCTCACGGCGGCCAGGGCGATACCGATCGCCGAATGCCGCGCCTCCCCCGCGCCCAGCAGCCCGCGAACCGCGTCGACGCTGACGTACGCGGCGAGCGCGAAGAACGAGAACGCGATGATCCGCAGCGCGACCTTCTCCCGCTGTTCCGGATCGCGTCCGGCGAACTGCCAGGCGACCGCGGCAGCCGAGGACACCTCGATCACCGAATCCAGCCCGAACCCGATCAGCGCGGTGGAGGAAGCCCGAGCCCCCTCACCCAGCGCGATCACGGCCTCGATCACGTTGTAGGTGATGGTGGCCGCCACAAACCAGCGAATACGACTGGCCAGCAACCTCTTCCGCTCCCACGACGGCCCCACCCCGGACGGCATCCCCACCCACTGCACCATCAACAGCACCCCTGCGTCGCGGAGTCCGCACAGCACGCCGGATCCACCGCCAGCACCAGCCCCATCAGATCGTCGAGCGCGCGCCCGATCCGCACATCCGCCAGCTCATAGCGCGACCGCCGCCCCTCCGGCACCGCCACCACCAGCCCGCACCCCCGCAGGCACGCAAGATGATTCGACAGAATCTGCCGGGAAACCCCGATCCGCTCCGCCAGTTCCGACGGATAACTCGCCCCCCGCCGCAAACTCAACAGAATCTGCGTACGCGTCGGATCCGACAGGGCATGACCGAAGCGAGCCAGCGCGTCCCGGTGCAGTAAGGCGTCCACACCCGAAATAGTACATCAGAATCTGTATTCAGAAAACAATGAACTATCACCACCCGAAGGCCTGTGTCGGCGGCCAGGGTGGCGGCGTCGTAGCTGTCCGGTGCGCGCGTGGTGGCGCCGAACCCGCGCAGGTCGGGGGCGATAACGCGGTAGTGCGCGGACAACGGGCCGATGATCTCGCTCCAGAGTCGCCAGGTATGCGGAAACCCGTGCAGCAGAACGATCGCCGGGCCGGAGTCGGCTATGGCGACATTGGCATGAATGCCGTTCGAGGTCCAGGTGACCACTCGCTCAGCGCACGCGAAGGCGCCGGTTCGCGGCGATCTGTTCGATTCCCAGTGCCCCACACGTCAATTGCTGCCCGGTGTCTCCCAGAAGATGCTGTCGGTGACCCTGCAGAACCTGGCCCGCGACGGTCTGGTCGCACGTCGTGTGGAGCCGACGGTGCCACCGCGCGTGCACTACCGGCTCACCGAACTGGGCTTGTCCCTGGAGATCCCGCCGGCGGCCCTGCGCGATTGGGCCGAGGATCACATGGCCGAGATCGAGCGCGCCAACAGCGTCAATGACGCACACGCCGACCGGTAGCTCACAGTTGCCGGTGCCACGTGTGGCGGGTGTCGTACCACTGGTCGCCGGCCGGCTCGCCGGCGAGGTTCCAACTCCACGACTGGACGGGGGTGATTCGCAGGTAGTAGCCGGGTCCGACGATGCCGGTGCGCTCGATGGGTGGTTCGGCGCGGCCGTAGACGCGGATGCCGCGCGCTATGAAGGGGTCGAGGGAGGGCAGGTCGTCTATGGTCAGGGCTACTTCGGTGTTGCCTGCGGCGACGTTGCGGGCTTTGCGGGTGCGGGGGAAGGTGGCGTTGCCGCCGACCCAGAAGTAGGTGCCGTCGAATTCGAAGGCTACCGGGACGACGTCCGGTTGTCCGGCGGCGGTGTGGGTGGCGAGGCGTGCGAGCGGCTGTGACCGCAGGTAGCCGATTTCGGTTTCCGTGAAGGTCATGGCATCGCATTATTCTATGTTCGAGTGATGACGGTGGTGCGGCAGGTTCAGGTCACGTTCGATTGCGCGGAGCCGGAGCGGGTTGCTCGGTTCTGGAGTGCGGTGCTGGGGTACGAGCACAGGGGGACGGCCTGTGTGGATCCGACGGGGGTGGGGCCGCGGCTGTATTTTCAGCGGGTTCCGGAGGGGAAGGTGGTGAAGAATCGGGTGCATCTCGATGTGCGGGTGGGCACCGGATTGGTTGGGGCGCAGCGGGTGGATGCGCTCGAGGCCGAGTGTGCGCGGTTGATGGCGCTCGGGGCGGTGCGGGTGCGGCTGCTGCCCGCCGATGAGGAGAATGAATCCTGCCTGGTGATGCAGGATATCGAGGGGAATGAGTTCTGTTTGGATTGAGGGGTGCGCGGCGGGGCGGGCCGCGGGTGCGGCCCGCCCCGCGCAATGGTGTTCTAGCGCTGCACTTTTCCGAAGAAGGTGCGGATATCGTCGATGAGGGCGGCGGGTTGTTCCAGGGCGGCGAAATGGCCGCCGCGGGGGTGCTCGGTCCAGTGCACGACATTGGCGTCGCGGTCAGCCAGTTTGCGGATCGGCAGGACGATGTCCTTCGGGAAAACCGCTACGCCCACGGGGGTTTCGATTCGGGAGGGGTAGTTGCCCGCTGCCATGGATCGGGCGAATTCGTAGTAGAAGCGGGCCGAGGAGGCCGCGGTGCCGGTCAGCCAGTACAGCATGACGTTGGTCAGGAGGCGGTCACGGTCGATGGCTTCCTCGGGCCGGTCGGTGCAGTCGGTCCATTCCTTGAATTTCTCTACGATCCAGGCCAATTGGCCGACGGGAGAATCGGTCAGGCCGTAGGCGAGGGTTTGCGGGCGGGTCGATTGGATGGCCATGTAGCCGCCGAAATCGCCCTGGAAGCGTTCGAGCAGGGCCAGCCGGGCGTAGTCGCCGGGCGCGAGGTCGTCGAGTTCGCCGTCCATGCCGGAGGGGAAGGTCATCAGGTAGTTGACGTGGACGCCGATGACCTGGTCGGGGGCGATCCGGGCCAGCTCCTGCGAGATGCCCGAGCCCCAGTCGCCGCCCTGCACGCCGTAGCGGGAGTAGCCCAGGCGGGTCATGAGTTCGGACCAGGCGCGCGCCACCCGGTTGACGTTCCAGCCGTCCTCGCCGGTGGGGCCGGAGAAGGCGTAGCCCGGAATCGACGGCAGCACCAGGTGGAATGCGTCGGCGGGGTCGCCGCCGTGGGCTCGGGGGTCGGTCAGCGGGCCGATGAGGTCCAGGAACTCGACGAAGGATCCGGGCCAGCCGTGGGTCATGATCAAGGGTGTCGCGGTCGATTCGGGTGAGCGGACGTGCACGAAATGCACGCTCTGACCGTCGATTTCGGTGGTGAACTGGGGCAGTTCGTTGAGCAGTTTCTCCTGTGCGCGCCAGTCGTAGTCGTGACGCCAGTAGGTGACCAGCTCGGTGAGGTAGTCCTTCGGCACACCCAGCTGCCAGCCCATCCCGGGCAGCTCGTCCGGGAGGCGGAACCGCTCGAGGCGGGAGTTGAGGTAGTCCAGATCGGCCTGCGGGATGTCGATGCGGAAGGGGCGAATCTCGTTGCTGCTCTTGCTCATACCTCTAGCAGAACATTCAATGCGGCAGACTGGTTGCCGCATTGTTCGGGTACTTTCACTATTTGTGATCAAGACTTCGGCACGGCTGCTGCGGCTGCTGTCGCTGCTGCAGACCCGGCCGACGTGGTCGGGACCCGAACTCGTCGATGAGCTGGGGGTTTCTCCGCGCACGGTGCGGGGAGACATCGACAAACTGCGTGAGCTCGGATATCCGGTGTACGCGACGCCGGGTGCGGGCGGCGGGTACCGGCTGGGCCCGGGTGCGAAACTCCCGCCACTACTGCTGGATGAGGACGAGGCGGCCGCGGTGGTGCTGGGTCTGGGTGGCGCCGCGCCCGGATCGGTATCCGGCTTCGAGGCGGCCTCGACCCGTGCGCAAGCCAAGATCGATCAGGTACTGCCGGCCCGGGTGCGCCGTCGGATCGATTCCCTGCAGGCCGCCACCGTCATCCCGAATCATTCGGGCGCGGAGGCGGATCCGGACGTGCTGGCGACCATCGCCGCCGCGGTGCGCGATCAGCATCGCCTGCGGTTCGACTACCGCGCGCACGAGGCGGCCGAGCAATGCCGCACCACCGAGCCGCACCGGCTGGTCTATGCCGGGCGCAGGTGGTACCTGGTGGCCTGGGATCTCGTCCGGTCCGACTGGCGCACCTTCCGCGTCGACCGCATGCGCCCTCGCATTCCGACCGGACCACGGTTCACCCCGCGCGAACCCCCGGCCGACGACCTGATCGGCTTCGTCGCGACCGGCCGTCGCATCGCCCGATTCCGCTACCGGGCGAAGGTGCGCGTCCAGTTGCCCGCCGCCGATCTGGTGGGCTGGCTGCCCGATGGCATTGCCGTCGAACCCGTCGACGAACACACCTGCATCGTGCACGCGGGCGGGGACACCGCCCATATCCTCGCCGCTCACATCACCTTCATCGATGCCGATTTCGAAGTCGACGGCCCACCCGAAGTCCTTGCCGCCCTGCGGGCCATCGGCAACCGGTGCGCCACCGCGGCGGCGACGTAGCGGGTCCGCGCTCCCGCCCGCCCCTGTTGTCACCGCCGCCCGGTAGCGTCCCGTGCCGAGCGATCGATCTTTCGCACCCGCACAACGTATTTCGACATCAGGAAGCATTCATGGAGCTGCACCAGTCCGTCTGCCGTCACCTCGGCGTTCCCGTGCCCGCCGAGGTGGTCGACGCGCTCGACGCCCGGCTGCTCGAGCACTGGGTGGGTGATCACGGCGCGCTCGTGGACGCGCATCTGGCGATCAACTACCCGTATTTCGGGGCGATCGACAAATCGCTGACCGGCTTCGTCGTCCTCGACGACGAGGGTGACGACTACACGCTGCTGGATGCGCGAGGCGACGGACGGGTGTGGTGGCAGGACCACGAAACCCGGGAACTGGAACCGCGATTCGCGTCCTTCGAGGACTGGCGGGCGTACCGGGCCGAGCTCGCGCGAGCCGCCTCGGAGGAGGACGCGCGCTCGGAATACGAGATCCGAGAGGCCCTGCGCCCATTGTCGTTCGACGCCGGCACCGGCCCGGCCCCGTCGAGTGCCGTTCTGGCGCAGCGCTATCAGTGGCTGGTCTGGCTGCTGGCGCAGCCACTGCTGCACCACGGCAAGCCCATGCAGTCGGCCGAGGACCTGACCGCGAATGCCGCGCGACATTTCCGCGCGTGCTGGGAGGGCGCGGAGGTCGGCAAGGCGCTCGACGTGGAATTGCCACTGCTGCACCGTGATCCGCATCTGGCCATCTATTGGCTGCTGCACACCGCACTGCTGGCCCAGCACACCGACCGGACGCGGGTCCTGGCCGAGATCGCCCGCGCCGAGCAGCGGCCCGCACTGCTGGAATCCTTCGCCGAGGTCCTCGGCGGATTGGGTGTCACCGGTGACGTGCCGGTGGTTCCGGAGTTCCGGGTCCGCCGTGCACTGCTGCTGGAACACCTCGCCGAGGAGGACGACGAGCAGGCGCGGGCAGCGCTCATCGCCCTCGAAATGGCCCCGGACCATACGCCTTTGGATCGGGCGAGCTGGGTCATCGGCGGCCTCGACGAAGCCGCGCTCACCATCGAGCAGGTGCATGCCGTTCTGGCGCGCATGCCCGAGACGACGGGCACGGCATTGCTGCGTGCCGACGCGGATCGGCGCGCCGGGCGCGACCACAGCCCGGCCGCGGACACGCTCGTGCGGCTGCTGCCCGTCTCCGACAGTTCCTGGCCGGCCCGGCTGTGGGCCGTGACCACGGTCCTGCCGTTGATACGCGATGGCGAGGCACTCGCCGAGGCGGCCCGGGAGCTGCTGGTCAAGGACCCGTACAGCCGCCCGTGCCTGACCCTGCTGCGGCGGGCTCACGAATTGTGCGGCACCGAGCCGGTGCTGACTCGCACCGAGCTCGATCGCCGCTGGATCACCGCCGAAGCGTCGTCGGCCTACCTGGAGCGGCTGCGCGCCGCCGACAGCGCGCCCACCGCCGTCCTGACCGAGCTCGACGGTACCGACCTCGGAGAGGTTGTCGCGCAACGCATTCTGCTACGCGCGGATATCGATCGGTCGCCCGCCGAGGCGATCGCATGGGCTCTGCACGTGATCCTCGCCGGGACCCATCCCGATCGCGCCGACCTGGCCGCCACCGGATTGCGGCAGCTGCCCGCGCAGGACCGGGCCCGCACCGTCGAGGGCCTCCGCGTGGACACGGTGGCCGATCCCGTTGTCCCCGTGCTCATCCGGTTGCTCGAGCACACTCCGGAGCCGGATGCCGCCGACATCCTCGGCGAGATGGCCAACGACAAGCTGAAGAAGGCGGCCTGTCTCGCCCTGGCACCGGTGGCGCACGAACCCGCAGTGTTCGACGAGCTGTTGCGGCTGGCAGCGCTGCCTGCCCCGGCCAGCACCGTCGAGGCCCTGTGCGAGCAGCTGTTGAATCCGAACACCGAGCACTGCGTGCTGCCGCGCGTGTCCGCGGAGCAGGCCGTGCGCGCGGCGGCCGCGCTGATCGACACCGTCGCGACGCACCCCGGAATCGCCGCACGCAATGCGGCCGGACACCAGCTCTACCGGTTCCGGCATCCGGGCGCACAGGACTACCTCATCGCCGCGCTCGACGACTACGGACGCCGCTACGCCGAGTCGGATCCCACCCACAGTCCGGTCCTCAGCCACGGCCGCACCGAGGACGACCAGCTCGGGGAGGTGGTCGCCAATCTCTATTCCGCTGTCCGGCAGTGCGATTCCGAGACCTCGCGCGCCGCACTGATCGAGCGGGTGTTCGCCGAACGGCGCAGCATCTGGCGCATGGGAAACGCGCTGGGAGAGATCTTCTCGCCGCAGGTGCACCAGGAGATCATGCGGCGCTTGCGCGCCCAGCGTGACGCCCGCGCGGCAGCCCACTATGCCAATGCGCTCACCGACCACGTGAAGTCCACCGCGCCCAGGGTCGAACTGCTGCGTGAGATCAGCGCCTGGCCCATTCCCACGGACGCCACGGTGCGGCGAGTGTTCAAGTACGCCCTCTCGACCGGCATCGTCGCGGCGCTCGAGACCGGCGACTTCGACCTGGTCCGTACCGCCTACGCGAGCAGGGCGGTGATCGCCGCCGATGCCGCCGAACCCGATATGCTCTCGCGCGGCCGGTCGTGGGCCGATCCACTCGACACCGGCGACCCGCGCACCCGGTTGGCCGACGCGCTGTCAGGAGAGGCTGATTCGGCCCGCGACGCGCTGCTCGGCACCTCCGCGCAGGCGCGCGCGACCGGCCGGGCACTGACCCGCATCGGCGATGCCGACCTCGCCACGTTGGCCGGTGCCCCGGTTCGGCGACGCCTGCTCACCGATCGCAGCACCGGCGAAGTGTGGTACCTCGACCCGGACGGCGGGTTCCACACCTTCGATGGATTCGGTCTCCGCGACAACCCCTTCCGCCCCAGCGTGATCGGCTACTACGAGATGCGGGAGTTCCTCGACGCGGTGAACGAACAATCCGAGCGCGCGCTGCTGTGGACCGCGGCGGGCAACGAATTCCTCGAGCTGGTGCGCTATCTCGACCGCGTCGTGTACCGGTGGGGTACGAACAACGGCCGCATCGACACCGTCGGACTCGTCTTCGCGGACCCGTCCACCGCCGAGAACGCCTTCGCCCGAATGAAAGCCACCGGCCTGGCGGCCAAGCACACCGAATCCGATCCGTGGTATCTCCCGGGCCGGGCGGCGATCATGCGCACCTTCCAGCTGCCCGACATCGACTCCGAGCGGCTCATGGCCTTCGACCGATTGCGGTTCGCGGTGGTCCCCGAAGACGCTGTGGCACACGAACGCCGGGAACTGGACCTGTACCGCGCCGGTGCGGGCCTGTCCTGCCTGGAGTGGGTGACCTGGCACGGCTACCGGGTGCGCGCGGAACTGACTGTCGCCGAATGGATTCGCGCCCGGATCCGCGACGACCGCCAGGACGCCGCCTGGCACGTCAACGCCCTCGCGGAGATCGCGACATACCTTGCCGAGCACGGATTCACCACCCACTCCCCCGGCCTGCACGACCTCCGCGTGGAGGTCGGCGCACCCGCGGCGCCGGAGGACATCGCCGCCCTCGAAGCCGAGCTCGGCGCGCCACTACCCGCCCGCCTGCGTACCCTCTGGCAGCATGTCGGCCACGCCGAGTGGCGCTGCGGGGACACCGGTATGCGACTGCTCGCACCCGCTGAAGTCCGCCGCAACAGAGCACGGATGCAGCAGCTGGGCGCACGGTATGTGGCCGCGCTGGGCGGTGCGCACGCGGCGCCGTGGGAGCCGGTGCTCTCGTCGCTGAGCGCCCTGGTGCTGGACCTCGACGGCACCCTCGACACCGTATTCTCCGCCGTCGCACCGAGTTCCGATGACAGGGTCTTCGCCCACATGGACCAGCAGCCCATGGACGCCTGGTGGGAGAAGTCCCTGTCCTGGATCCTCGCGACATCCTTCCTGAGCGGCTTCGCCCGCCATCTCGAACAGTCCGCCCCCGAGATCACGATGCTGTTCGGCGGCCAGCGGCGCGGCCCCGAACTCACCAGCCGCTACTTCGAGGCACCCGGAAGCTCCGGCACCAAGTTCTGGGAGATCTGCACCGACCCGACCCTCGACACGGTCGCCACCCGGCACGGCAAAGCCGGCACTGCGGGTACCGTCAGCACCAAACGACACGGCGATCCGGCCAAGGCCGCCGCCTACGCGGCGAAAACCATTGCCGCCAAACAGAAGAGCGGCTACCGCGAGATCACGCACTGAATCCCTCGACAGCACTGTCAGCGCGAGACGGGTTCGAAGGGATCGTCGCGCAGCTGGAACTTCAGGACCTTCCCGCCCGGGTTGCGCGGCAGTCCGTCGACCCGGAGCGCACTGACAGTGCTGGTCGCTCAGGCCGGATAGCTGTGGATCTCGGTCGCTTTCACCGCGGCCCACAGGCGCATACCCGGGTGCAGGCGAAGCTCCGCGACGGCTGCCGGGGTGATGTCGGCCAGGACGGCGGGCGAGCCGTCGAGACGGACCCGGGTGGTGTTGGCGTGTTGTTCCACGCCCGCCACGGTGACCGGCCAGGTGTTGCGGGGGCTGCCCGAGGGTTGGTCGAGGTGCAGGCTGACCGCTGTGGGCGGGAAGGCGAGGAACACCTGCCCCGAGGTTCGATCGGCGACGGTGAGGGTGCCGCCGCTGTCGACGGTGACCAGGCCGTCCTCGGCTGTGCCTCGAAAGAGGTTGAGGCCGACCAGGTTCGCCACATAGTCGGAGCGGGGGCGGCGGGCGATCTCGGTGGGAGCGCCCTGTTGGACGACGGCGCCGTTCTCGAGGATGATCAGGCGGTCGGCGAGCACCATGGCGTCGAGGGGGTCGTGGGTGACCAGGACGGTGTGGCCGGTGTAATCGCGCAGGTGGTGGGCCAGGTCGGCGCGTACCTGCAGGCGGGTGCTGGCGTCCAGGGCCGCGAGGGGTTCGTCGAGCAGTAGGAGTTGGGGATCGGTGGCCAGGGCGCGCGCCAGGGCCACGCGCTGGGCTTGGCCGCCGGAGAGGGCGCGGGGCGTGCTGCGGGCGTGGTCGGCCAGGCCGACGCGGTCGAGCCAGGTTGCGGCGCGCGAGCGGGCCTCGGCGCGGCGGACGCCGCGGGCGCGCAGGCCGAAGGCCACGTTCTCCAGGGCCGAAAGATGGTGGAACAGTAGGTAATCCTGGAAGACGACGCCGACCTCGCGGCGTTCGGCGGGCAGGAAGACATCGGGTGGCGCGTCCCAGATCCGATCGGCGACCGCGATCCGGCCGTCGGTGAGCGGGAGCAGTCCGGCCAGTGCGCGCAGGGCGGTGGACTTTCCGGCCCCGTTGGGTCCGAGCAGGGCGACGACTTCACCGGGTTCGACGGTCATGTCGACAGCGAGGCGGAACTTTCCGCGCTCGACGCGCAGGTCTGCGTGCAGGGTCATACCGCGCCTCGAATCCAGCGTTCCCGCAGGGCAACCAGTACACCCACCGATACCGTCAGCAGGACCAGGCTGAGGACGATCGCGGCATCCGGATCGGTTTCCAGGGCGAGGTAGACCGCCAGCGGCATGGTCGTGGTCTTGCCGGGGAAGTTGCCCGCGAAGGTGATGGTGGCACCGAATTCGCCCAATGCTCGCGCCCAGCACAACACCGCTCCGGCGATCACGCCGGGCAGCACCGAGGGCAGGGTGACGCGGCGGAAGGTGTACCAGGCGGACGCGCCGAGGGTGGCCGCCGCCTCCTCGAAGCGGGTGTCGGCCGCGCGCAGCGCACCCTCCACCGAGATCACCAGAAACGGCATGGCCACAAAGGCTTCCGCGAGGATGACACCGGTGGTGGTGAACGGCAGTGACACCCCGAACCAGTCGTAGAGGTAGTGCCCGAGCAGCCCGCGCCGCCCGAAGACCAGCAGCAGCGCCACGCCGCCGACCACCGGCGGCAACACCAGCGGCACCGTCACCAGCGCGCGGATCAGCCCGCGCCCAGGCACATTCGCGCGCGCCAGCAGCCACGCCAGCGGAATGCCCAGCAGCAGGCAGATGATCGTGGCCGTGCTCGCGCAGAACAGCGAAAGCCGCAGGGCCTGACCTACTTCGGCGCTGAAGAGCCGCTCCCCCAGTGTCGGCCACGGTGCCCGCACCAGCAGCCCGATCAGCGGAACGATCAGGAAGGCCAGCGCGCAGACGGCGGGCAGCACCAGGACGAGGGGTCGTCGTCCGCGTGCTGCCCGCCGCCGCACCGAGGCTCGGGTCACCGAGTGGCCTCGGGGTGAGTCACCGACGGACTCACGGGGTTTCGAATCCGGCGTCGGCGAACACCTTCTTGGCCTGATCGGACTTGATGAAGTCGACGAACGCCGTGGCGGCGGCCGCGTTCGGGGCCTTGGCCAGCGGCGCGATCGGGTAGGTGTTGACGGCCTTGGTGGACTCCGGGAAATCGATGCCCTCGACCTTGTCGCCCGCGGCTTTCACGTCGGTGCGGTATACCAGCGCGGCATCGACCTCACCGAGGGTCACCTTGGTGAGCACGGCCTTCACATCCTGCTCGCGGGTGTCGGGCTGCGGGGTGATGCCTGCGGTCTCGAACACCTTCTTGGCCGCCGCGCCGCAGGGCACCTGCTCGGCACACAGTGCCAGTTTCGGTTCGGCCCGGCCGAAGTCGGCCAGGCCGGTGATCTTGCCCGGATTGCCCTTGGGCACCGCGATCTCCAGCCGGTTGTTCACGAACGTCACCGGCTCGCCGGTCACCTCACCCGCGTCTATCACCTGCTGCATATTGGCAGGCGCCGCCGAGGCGAACACGTCGGCGGGCGCGCCCTGCTTGATCTGCTCGGCCAGTGCGGAGCTCGCGCCGAAGCTGTAGACCACCTTCACGCCCGGATGCGCGGCCTCGAAATCCTTGCCGAGCTTGGTGAACGTCTCGGTCAGCGACGCCGCCGCGAACACGGTGACCGTGCCGCCGACATGATCGGACCCGTGCTCGGCGCTCGTGTCGTCGGAGCCACAGCCGGCCAGACCGGCGGTGGCGGCGAGCACGGCCGCGACCGCGCCGAGACGACGGAACATCTTCATCCTCATCAACTTTCTGGTACTTCGACCACGACATGGGTCGACTTCACCGAGGCGACGGCGATACTGCCGACCTCGAGTCCGAGTTCGTCCACCGATTCCCGGCTGATCAGCGACACCAGCCGGAACGGCCCGGCCTGCATCTCGACCTGCGCCATCACCGTGTCCTTGACGATACGGGTCACGATCCCGCGCATCCGATTGCGCGCCGACGCCGGCGTCAATCCCGGCTCCTGCGACTCGCTGGTGGTCCGCAGCAGCTCGGCCAGGTCGATACCGCGCACGCCCTTGCGGCCGCTGTCGAGCCGAACCTCGCTCAGCCGCCCCTGATCGATCCAGCGCCGCACGGTGTCATCACTGACCCCGAGCAGCGCGGCCGCTTCACTGATCCGCAGGTTCGTCACAGCGAGCATCATAGATCCTCATTCGCGGAAGATTCATCCCACTAGTCCCGAATATCCACAACTGCGTGGGTGAGCGCCCTCCGGGTGTCGCGATCCCGGTAGGTGGTCTCGAGCGGGTTAGTCTGCACGCCGGAGGATCGAATCGGAGCAGGAGGATGCGTGAACTGGGAAGCCTGGCAACAGAGTTGGGATCGGCAGCAGGAACTGTATATGCCGGATCGCGAGGAGCGGTTCCGGGTGATGCTCGAACTGGTCGAGGCCAGCGGGGGCAAGTCGCCGCGGGTCCTGGATCTGGCGTGCGGGACAGGCACGATCAGCCGGAGGCTGTTCGCCCGGCTGCCGGAGGCCACCTCCGTGGCGGTCGATCGGGATCCGACGCTGCTCGCGATGGCGCGCGGATCGTTCGACGGTGATCAGCGCATCGAATTCGTCACCGCCGATCTGGAAGAGCCGGGCTGGGCAGCCGGACTGGGTGCCGAACCGTTCGACGCCGTGCTGACCGCAACCGCCATGCACTGGCTGCAACCAGCACCGTTGGCCCAGGTCTTCACCGATCTGCTGCCCCTGCTCCGCCCGGGTGGCGTATTCATCAACGCCGACCATATGCCCGATCCGGAAACACCGATGCTCAACGCGCTCGACGAGAGTATTCAGCGCGCCCACCAGGAGCACGCACGCGCCGCGGGCGCGCGGGACTGGGACGAATGGTGGGTCGAGGTCGGCGCGGATTCGGCACTCACTGCCGAATTCGCCGCCAGCCGTTCAATTTTCGACAATCGGGAGCCCGGCGTGCCGCAGCCGCTGGACTGGCATCTGGCCCGGCTGCGCGAGGCCGGATTCGCCGAGGTCGGCGTGGCCTGGCGGTCCGTCACCGACGCGGTGGTCGTCGCCATCCGCTGATCGCGGCCCGGAACCGGATGTGCGAGCGCACATCCGGCAGCCGCACAGACAATTCAGCCACCACCCGGAATCAGGGCCGACGAAATCCCGGGTGTCAGCGCGTACTCCAGGAATTCACGCCGACTCGAACCGAATTCTCAGCGGCGCAGATCACATTCAACGGTCGGTGTGAGCAGTTCACGACCGGTGTGCCGTGGATCCCATCGCGTTGCCGATCGGCAGTCGTGAATCCTACGCTTACGATCGGACCAACTGATCTTTCGAACGACGAAGGGCGGCACCATGACAACGCTCATCCTCGCGGGCATTGCCACGGCGGGAGTTTTCGCGTTCTTCCACGACCGCAACAATATGGATTTCCGCGCGCGCGAAATCGCCGAATACCGGAATCGTAAGTAGCGGAATCAGTAGTGAATGTCTTTCTGCCGTAATCCGCCGAAGTAGTGGATGACCTCGATTAGCCTGTGCCGGGGTCGGGCGGGGTGGGAAGATCTGGGGGTGGGTGAGGATGTCGAATCCGGTCGCGATGCCTTCGAGCGGGACAGGTGGGACGAGGCCTACGCGGCGCTGAGCCGCGCTGCGGCTTCGGCGGTCCTCGAGTCGGCCGATTCGGAGGTGCTGGCGGAGTGCGCCCACCTGCTCGGGTATGCGGAGCGCAGCGTCGAGATCCGGAGCGGACTGTACGCGCTGTATGCGCGTGCGGGTGCGGTGCGCGAGGCGGCGCTGTGCGCGTACCGGATCCATATGGTGCTGGCGTTGCGGGGGGAGATGCCCGCCGCCATGGGGTGGCTGGCGCGAGCACAGCGGTTGTTGGCCGCCGAGCCCGAATGCCTCGCGCTGGGCTATGTGCTGATGGCCGAGGCGAAGGGAAACTTCTTCGCGGGCAATCTCGACGGGTCGCTCGAGCTGGCCCGCGGCCGGGCTGGCCCGCGCCCTGGCCGAACGGCCCAGCGATCGGCTCGCACGGGCCACACTGCTTGCCGCCCAAGCAGAATTGGCGACCACGGCAGGCGATTCGGCGCTCGCCCGCAGTGCGGTGGCCGAACTGTCCGCCCTGGCCGAGCTGGGTCCGGTCATCCGCGCGGGCGCGGCGGGAGCCACCGGGGCGCTGCGGCTGGCCGAGGGAGATCCCGCCGGGGCGCTACCCGAATTGCGTGCCGCACTGCAGGTTTGGACCGCACTGGACATCCCCTACGAAGCAGCCCGGACACGGCGGCTGATCGGCCAGGCCTGCGGCGCCATCGGCGATCAGGACGCGGCGCGGTTGGAATGGGATACCTGTCGTGCGATGTTCGCCCGGTTGGGCGCGCTTCCCGATGTCTCGGCGGTCGACGCCCTGCTCGGCGCGGCCGGTCGTGTTCCGGCGCCCGCGCCCGGGGGTTTATCCGCGCGGGAGGTCGAGGTGCTGGGTCTCGTCGCGAGCGGAATGACCAATTCGGCTATCGCGCAAAAGCTTTCATTGAGCGAGAAGACCGTGTCCCGGCATCTGAGCAATATCTTCAGCAAGATCGATGTGTCGTCGCGGGCCGGCGCCACGGCCTTCGCCTACCAGCACGGTCTGGTTCAGCGCCAGTCGTCGATCACGTAGGACTCGGGGTGCGAGTAGCCGCGGTGATCGAGGCGGTGCATCGCGACACCCTGCAGACAGGTGCGGAATCCGCGCGCGATCATCCGCCGGTAGGCCTCGGTGCGCGCGAGGTTCGTCCCGGCCTCCACGATGCCGAGTCCGCGTTCGGCGGCCAGATCCTCGCAGGCGTCGAGGAGCCGTTCGAATCGCTCGCCGGCGCCCGGCCCGGGGCGCACGGCGCCGAACTTCACCAGCAGGACATCCTCGCCCGCCTCGGTGCCCGCGCCGAGGTGACAGACCGCCATCCCGACGACCGACCAGCCGTCCATGAGCAGCACCGTCTCGCCGTGCAGGTGTGCCCGGGTCAGCTCCGCCGACAGGTCCAACCCCTCGTATACACCGTCGGTCAGGTCCCGGCACATGGCCAGCACGGTCGGTTCCTCGGCGCCGGACAGCTCCGAACACGCCATCCAGCCCGGCGTCGGATCCGCGCGCCGGACCGGTTTGCGCATGATCGCGGTGAGATGTCGCGGCCAGAAGCCGAACTTGCGGTAGAGCTCGATGTGCTTGGGGCTCTGCGCGAACGTGAACAACCCCTGCATCGTGCCGCCCCACGCGGTGAAGCGCTCCACCACCGGTTCCATCAGCAGGGAGCCCAAGCCTCGGTCCCAATAGTCCGGATGCACGGTCAGCGGTCCCAGGAACGCGACACTCCCCCAGTTGGTCGCGAACACCGAACCCGCGACGCGCCCGTTCACGAGCCCGGCGAACGCCGCCTGCGGATCGGCCGCCCAGCGGGTACGCACACAGTCGGCGGTCTCGGCGAACCGCAGGGGATCGGGCAGCCCGATGAAGGTGCCGAAAGCGAGCCGGAATATCGAATCAGCCTGCGCCAGTTCGGATTCCCGCAGGGGCCGGTAGGCTGTCCCGGTGGCGTTCGGTTCGGTCGTCGCAGTGCTCATGACCGAACACTACGGTCGGCGACCAGCCCGCGGCATCGGCCGAATCCCCCATTCGCCCGGCACGGACGATGGGGTGAAATCCTCATTTCCCGAGTGCGCGGTAAACCCGTTGGCGAGCCTGCGCGGCCTTTGCTACCGTTCCGGAGGCCGTGCCAGGCAACGAGGAGGTGGTATCCGTGTACACAGTATCGACATGGGTGCTCCCCTCCGGGGTCACGGTCGGGCGGTAGGTCGCCGTCCGGGAGCGCCGATCACCAGCACTCCCGAAAGGCACTACCGTGCAATTCATTTCGCAACAGCGCCACGAAGACGACCTTCTCGAACGCGAATTCGTCCTCGAGGAGATTCCCGGCATCCTCTGGACACCCGGATCCGCCACCCAGCCGTTGCCGCTGATTCTGGTCAGTCCTCCTCCGCTCGGGCTGCGCAAGGCGTACCCGCGGCTGCTGGACAGGGCCAGGCACTCCGTGGCGGCGGGCTACGCGGTGGCCACCATCGAACTGCCCTGGAGCGGCGACCGACCCCGGTCGGCCGCCGCTGATCAAGCCCTCACCGACCTGCGCCGAGCCCTGGCCGCGGGCGGTCCGGTCGGCGACGACATCATCGACCGGCTCATCCTCCCGCTGGTGGACAGGGCGGTCCCGGAATGGCAGGCCACCCTGGACGCCCTGCTCGCGCTGCCCGAGATCGGCGGGCCGGTCGGATACTCGGGCGGGGTGATCTCCATCGGCACCCGCCTGGCGGCGGTCGATCCACGTATCGCGGCCGCCGTCCTGTTCGCCGGAAGTTTCGTTCCCCGCGCCATCCTCGAGGAGGCGCGCCGGGT
Source organism: Nocardia acididurans (assembly GCF_016741815.1). GTDB lineage: Bacteria > Actinomycetota > Actinomycetes > Mycobacteriales > Mycobacteriaceae > Nocardia > Nocardia acididurans. The sequence goes on along the minus strand of NZ_JAERRJ010000008.1, from coordinate 32,426 downwards.
CACCATTCCCCTGCACGTCCTGCTGCAGTGGGACGACGAGGGAAACGACCGGCAGCAGGCCCTGGACCTCTTCGACGCCTTCGGCTCCGCGGAGAAAGCGTTGTACGCCAACATGGGCGGGCACACCGGCGTCCCGCACTACGCGGGCGAGGAGGCCGGCCGATTCTTCAACCGGCATCTGCGTGAGTCGGGGCCGCGCCGCCGGTAGGCGGTTCAACCGGGCTTTGACCTGCGACGACACCGCGCACCCGGCGTCGATCGCCGGGGCCGGTTCTGAAGCGGGTGAGCAGACTGGTCGCAAGCAAACCGAGGATGGAGCGTCCGCCACGCCGGGCGGGCGCGTCCTTCCCCGACGCGAACCAGACTTGAAAGTTCGCCGGGTTGATGGGAATCGAGATGTGTTCGTGGGTGATCGCCCAGGTGTCCTCGGATCGTTGCAGGCAGACCGTTTCCCGCACCCAGATCGGCAGCTCGATTCCGCCTCGGCGCTCGCCCGAGTCGAGGTGGAGCATGCTGGCGAAGGCGACGTCGTCGGCTGTGACGATGGTCAGGTCATGTGTTTCCAAACCGATGCGACCGGTGTAGCCGTCGAACCATCGCACGAAATTGCGGCGCACCGCATCGGTCCCGGTGAACCGGAGCGGGGCGACGGCGTCGTAGTAGACGATGTCGGGTGCATAGAACGACATGAGCCGGTCGATATCCTTCGACCGTTGCGCCTCGGCGCGGGCCTCCAGCAACGCTCTGATCCGAGGATCATTCGACGTCATGGTGTCTCCGTTCAGCTTTCGGGGCCGCGATCCACTACCGGCACCCACCCTGTGCTTCCGACAGTCCGACGACACAGCCGCGCCGAATGTGAGGTGCCGGCGGATTCAGTGACGTCGATGCGCGGGTACTCGCTCGTGCAGGGTGAGCAGCGTGTGATCGAAAGCGGCCACGATGGGCGCGGGGGCGGACGGCACCGACGGGAGTTCCTCGATGAGCTGCTCGGCCAGCACGCGCAGCTTGATATTCGTTTCCTGGGAACGCCAGATGAGGACGCTGAAGGCCTGTTCGGCGCTGATCCGATACATCCGCATGAGCACGCCTTTGGCCTGTTCGATCACCGCGCGCGCCTGCACGAGTTCCGGCAGGCGTTCGTCGACGGTCATCTGTTCGGCGGTGGCGAGGGTGTCGCTGAGGTCGATGTAGAAGCCGGCGGTTCCGACGGCGGCGCCCGCATCGTCGAGGATTCGATCGGCGACGACCATGACGGTGTGTTCCTGTCCCGTCCGGTCGAGGAACCGGTGCCGGCTCGAGAACGGCGCGCCTTCTTCGATGGAACGGGCGACGGCGGCCGCGACGTGCTCGCGGTCGTCCGGAAGTTTGTGTGCCAGCAGCAATTCCGTGGTCGGTTCGATCTCTCCGGGCATGTAGCCGTGCATACGGTATAGCTCGGGCGACCATTCCCACCGCTGGGCGGCGAACCAGAAACGGAAACTCCCGGTCGTCGGGCCGATACGGAGCGGCAGCACGACCTCGCTCATCACGAATCCTCCCACCTGGCAGGTTCCCTGTTCTATGCGGATGCGAGCACAGACTATCTGTAGCTCAGAGCATAGATTTCTTGTAGCACCGCTACACTGAAGATGCAAGGACTTGCCTGAGAGTTTCTGCCGCACAGCGAGAAGGAGTCATGGTGCCCGATTCGGGGACATCCGCACAGCAACCGCACCTACCCGAGTCCGGACGCGGCGTCTACGGCATCTCGGTGGCGGCCGAGCTCGCCGGGATCAGCGTGCAGACTTTGCGTCTGTACGAACAGCACGGTCTGCTCACTCCGGCGCGCAGCCCCGGCGGCACCCGCCGGTACAGTGGCGACGATCTGGCCCGCCTGCGGCGCATCACCGAGTTGGCGGCAACGGGCGTCAACCTCTCCGCGATCGCCCGGATTCTCCAGCTCGAGGACGCGAATGCCGATCTGCACGAGCACAATCAGCGTCTGGAGAGCGATAACGATCGCCTACGGCGTCGGCGCTGAATCACAGTGCGGACGACGCGATGCCCGCTCGGAAGCGGGCATCGCAGGAGCAACCGAGGGTCAGTTCAGACCCGTGACCTCCTTCGCGATGGCGGCGACCCGGGTCTGGGCGGCGGAGACGACGCTGTTGCGGTTCTTGTTGGCCTCCTCGTACGCCAGGACCGCCCGCACGGCGGCCGGATCCTTCAATTCCTTGATGGCGGCGACAGTTTGGCTGACATTGAGCTGCTCGTAGTCGTCGATGGGCAGTTCGCGCGGCTCCAGGGTGCCGGTGGCCGTGCGGAACGAATGCAGGCCCTCGGCGGCAGTGCCCGCGCCTTCGCGGCGGGTGACCTGTTCGGCGCGTTCCAGGGCGGCGTCACGGGACGCCGTCAGCGTCTTCGCGGTGATCTCGCCCGCGCGGGCGCCGCGGTTGAGCAGGTCGTTCAATGCCGGTGGGGTGGAACGGAATACGTCGAGCGCACGGTCCACTCCGCGGGCCGACCAGGCGACCGGCAGGCTGGCGAGCTTCACCACGGTGCCGGCGACGGCCTGGAACGGTGTGCGGCGCAAGGCCGCCGGGCCGCCGAGCGCGTCTTCGGCCAGGACGGTGGTCAGCCATTCGACCGTCGCGGTGTGCGCGGTGATCAGCCGGTCCGCCAGGGCGATCAGATCGGCGCGTTGTGCGGTGGTCGCCAGCGCCTTGATGTAGCGGGCCCGATCGAGGAGTTGATGTTCGAGCCGCAGGTCGCCGAGCAGGGCCTCGTCGAACGGCTGTGCCTGCTCCCCTACCGCTTTGACCGCGGCGGCGGCCCGGCCCAGGAACGGGCCCACGAGTTCGGGGACGCCACCGAGTTCGCGCACCGCGGATTCGACGGCCTCGGCGCGGGCTCGCGCATTGCCGGCGTTCTCGGACAGTTCGCGGCGCACCGCATCCGTGCGGGCCTGCGCCATACGGGTTTCCGCGATCTGGATCTCGGTATTGGTGAGATCGCGGACCGTGCGCAGCTGGGTCAGCAGGGTGGTGGTGGCTGGAGTGCTCATGAGTTCCCATCCTTCCGAGTTCGGTCGTTTCCGCCGATACCCGGTTTCCGGCCGACCAACCATGACCGCACGATGTGGTTGGGCCACAAAGGAACACCCGCGCTAGTCAGAGGTGCGACGGTGCCTACGGTGGCTCGTGTCACAGAGGGGATAGATGGACGAGCGGCGGCACAGGCACAGCGCGACCAGACAGCGGTCGCTGCGGATGGTCCGGCCGTCGGCGGTCACCAGCTCCACCGGGCCCTCGATGAGCGCCGGGCCCTCGGCGGTGTAAGTGATTGTCCGCCGGTCAGTTTCGGGGTCGGTCGGCACGGATGACCACCAGTTCCTCGTCGAGCTGGCCGGGTTGGATGAAGCCGCGGGCGGTCAGCCAGGCGGCGCGACTGCGCAACACCGGACCGAACGGGATCACCGCGCGAGCCACGACCGCGGCCTTCAAACCACTCGCACGCAGCCGCGTGAGGCTGTCGTCGACACCGCACAGCGCCGAGTGGACCATGAGCATAAAGCCTGTGCGGGAAAGCAATTCGGGAGCGATTCGGCACAGGGAGTCGATGGCCGACCGTCCGTCGGGGCCCGCGTCCCAGGATCGGTCGGCGCCGCGCGGCACATCGGAGCGGCCGGTCGGCACATACGGCGGATTCGCCAGCACGATATCGAACCGCCTGCCCAACAGAACGTTTCGGAAGTCACCGTGAATCAGAGCTATATCCATACGGCGCAACCGGCTATTGACCCAGGCGGAGAAGAGCGCGCCCCGGGAGATGTCCACGGCGGTCACCGAGACCGCGCCGGCGCGGGCGGCCGCCAGCGCCAGCGCTCCGGTGCCGGTGCAGACATCGAGCACCCGGCTGTGTCGGGCGACCTTCGCCTCGGTCAAGGCGCGGGTCAGTAGTCGAGTGTCGGCTTGTGGCCGGTAGACGCCCGGTGGGCAGATCAACATCACTCACCGGGGATAGCCGGAAAATCGCAGGTTAACCGGTTCCGGATCGAAGAGTTTCGCCGTCCGCCCCGACCTCCGGCACGTCCGCGAGCAGTGAACTGCTTCCGGCCTGCCACTGTCCGAGCACGAATTCGGTGAAGCGGTCTTCGAGCAGCGTGGTGGCCTGCATGCCGAAGACCATCGACTCGCGCAGGTCGGGTTCCTGTGCGAGCAGGTCATCGATGACCCCGCGGCGCATCAGCTGCTCGTGGACGGCGTCGGCTTCCACGTGCTCCCGGTAGAACCGCACGCACGCCGGATCCGCCTCGAGTCGTTCCAAGGCGTCGACCATCCGTTTCGACGCGGGTGAGGAGGAGATCTCCACGGCCGCGAAATGCCCGACGCCCGCGCCGCGCAGCGTGCGGTGCAGGCCGAACAGCGACATCATGGTGACGATCGCAAGCATCTGCGTCGGCACCACATCCAGATAGCGCAGGTAGGTGGGGTTCAAACCCGCGCCCCGCAGCAGATCCGCGTAGAGCCGCTGGTGAATTCGCTCGCCGTGCCCGCCCCCGAATTCGTCGAACTCGACCGCGACCAACGCGGCTTTGGCCTCGCCGCGCAGTCGTGGAATCAGCCAGGCGTAGGGGTCGGCCTCCTGGTGGTGCAGGATCGACCGGTGCACGAAGTACTCGCGCGCCTGCCACGGCAGGCCCTGATCACGCAGGAAGGCGCTGAGCCCCGAGTCCTCCTCGGGAACGGTGAGCAACTGGTCCAGCTCGGCGTCCAGGTCCGCGCCCCCGGCGGTCTCGGCACGCAGCCATTCCAGGAACCGGCGTTCCAGCACCGCGCGCAGACCCAATAACCCCGGATCCCACTCCCACTCCGGGTCCACATCCTCGAACCCCCGGTAATGCAGGCCATAGCAGGTGTGCAGCGACAACTGCGCGTCACGATCCCAGGGATCGCCGTCGGCCGGAGCGGGCACGCCGGTACCGGCATCGCCCCGCAGCGCGGCAATGATCCCCGCCGACATATCACCGCACGGCTGCGGCAGTCGCGGCGGCCGATCGGCCGTATGCATTCCCATAGCCAACTCCTAGCTACTGTTCTCGAATCGCCCCGCTCTTGAAACGATGTCCTCGACATTTCAGAGCTACCCAACCGGCGGGCGTGCACACTGCCGCAAGCGCCGGGGCACAGCGATCGGACTCACCGACCCTGGACACGCATCGGGTTCGCGAATTCGGGAGCCGCAGCGTGGTCACCTACCGGCGGACATCTCGAATTCGTCGGCGAGTCCGGCGATTTCGATCAATCGCCGGACACAGCGAGATCCCACGAGCCGTAGCGACGAATTGTGGTCCAGGGCCCATTCGCGCGCGTCGAGGAGGGCGCGCAGGCCGGTGACGCCACAGAAGGTGACCTCGCTGAGATCGACGACTACGAGTGCGTCGGCTTTCAGGGTCATGCCAAGGGCGGCACGGAATTCGGAGACCGTCTGGATATCGATGTCACCGCTGACCCTGCACACCGGCGTCGTGGCAGGTGATGCCGGTGTGGCCACCACGAGGTGCCCGGATGATCGTGATGGTGTCATTGCGCGTCCCTCGGATCGGGTTGCGCGTCGGCTGAAGTCGCCGTCCACGGATCTGGCGCCTCCGGCGGACGTACCGCCGTGAGGACTGGGCTGGCTCCTCAACCCTGCGATAGGGGGTTCCCGGTATGCCGGAGGGATACACATCCACAGCCGTTGGTATCGGCTCCCTCGCGCCGTTGCGAGACCCCGTCGCCGTTGACGAGGCCGCAGGAGCTTCGGCTGAACACTCTGGCAATTCAGGCAAACCACCTTCTGTCGGTGGCGTACCCGTCCTGGATCCGGCCAATCACTCCTACCGATACACCCTTTCCGGCCGCGGGAGACCGATGGGCCGGGTTGCCGAGACCTAGAGGTCGCGGCCGCGGCGGCGGGCGGGGCGGGCGCTGCGGCCGCGCGATGCCCCGGCGTGGGATGCGCTGTCGCCGGAACCCGCGGTGCGAGTGCCGGTTTTGACGGCTGCGCGCTTGTTGTCCGGCGTGCTGGAGCGTCGGCCGGTCGTGCTCGACGCGCCGTGGCTGCCCGTCGTCTGGCGGTTCCCCTCCACCCGTGCGCCGGCACCGCGGCGGGTGGGAGTTGCGGTGCCACGGGGCTTTTCACGCCTGGCGGTCTGGGGCTTGTCCGTACGCGCCCGCTGTGCGCCGCCCGAACCGCGGCGGGCCGCCGGCTTCTCCGGGCGCGTGGTGGACGCGGCCGGATTCCGGGGCGCGACGAGCGCCGCCTCGGCTCCGACCAGCGCGGTGACCGCCGCCGAATGCGCCGTCACCCGCTGCGGAGTGACGTCCAGACCGGCCTTGCGGAGCAGGGTGGCAACGTCCTTGCGCTGATCCAGCAGCACGATCGTCACCACGTCGCCCGAATTTCCGGCCCGTGCGGTGCGTCCCGAACGGTGCAGGTACGCCTTGTGCTCGGTCGGCGGGTCGACATGCACGACCAGTTCGACGTCGTCCACGTGGACGCCGCGGGCCGCGATATCGGTGGCGACCAGGACGCGCACACTGCCGTCGGCGAAGGCGGCCAGATTGCGATCACGGGCGGCCTGCGAGAGATTGCCGTGCAGGTCGGCGGCGGGGATGCCCGCGGCGGTCAGCTGTTTGGCGAGCCGGCGCGCATGGTGTTTGGTGCGCATGAACAGGATTCGACGTCCGGCGCCGGCGGCGAGTGTCTGCACAACCTCGCGTTTGGTGTCCGCGCCGCCGACCTCGAAGACGTGGTGGGTCATCGCGGGCACCGGGGAGTGCGCCTCATCGACGCTGTGCGACACCGGGTTTCGCATGAACCGCTTGACCAGCCTGTTCACCCCGTTGTCGAGCGTGGCCGAGAACAGCAGTCGCTGACCGTGCTCGGGTGTCGCGGCGAGAATGCGGGTGACGCCCGGAAGGAACCCGAGGTCGGCCATGTGGTCGGCCTCGTCGAGCACGGTGATCCGCACCGAGTTCAGCGATACCAGCCCCTGCCGCATCAGGTCTTCCAGGCGGCCGGGGCACGCGACCACGATGTCGGCGTTCTTCAGCGCCCGCGCCTGCCGGTTCTGCGGGACGCCACCGAAGATGGTCGTCACCCGCAGCCCACAGGTCGCGGCCAGGGGCTCGAGGGTGGCGGCGATCTGGGTGGCGAGCTCGCGCGTCGGGGCCAGGATCAGGCCGGCCGGATGACCGGGCGCACGCTCACCGGCACCGGTCGCGAGCCGTTCGACCATGGGGATGGAGAAGGCCAGGGTCTTACCGCTGCCGGTTTTGCCGCGCGCCAGCACGTCACGACCGGCGAGGGTATCGGGCAGGGTGGCCGCCTGAATGGGGAACGGCGCGGTCGCCCCCTTCGCCGACAGGCTGTCGACCAGCCCGCGCCGGAGGCCGAGGGCGGCGAACGAAGTGTCAGGGCTCGATGAACGAGACGTCATGGGATTTCGGGGTTGCCTTTCGAGCGTTCGGGCTGAGCCTTCAGCGGTGTGCGGAAATTGCGGTAACCGCTGGGAGCCGACGCGAAAGAAATCATCCACGACGGTCAGGAGCAAGCAAGATCACTCCTCGATGTCCTCAACGATAGCCCACCGCCCACGCTCCCCCGCACTCGCACCGGGTGGCGGGGCGATTCCGGCTCGCGCCCACCATCGGCAGGGCGGCCCCGCGACCGAACGACCGAGGGGGTCCGGGCGTTTATCGCGCAGGCTCGCGGGTAGCCGGGTGGCATCGAGTCGGCATGACACACAAGCGAAGGAGACGTGATGACCTTCTCGAATCCGCAATCGGCTTCCGCGCTTCGTCGGCTGCGCCGGACGCACAACGAGTTTCCCGACCACCACCGCACCACGAGAAATCACGCAGGCGAGGGCATCGAGGATGGCTACAACATCCCCGGGATCATCCTGTGCGCGCTGGCCATCATCGCTTTGGCGGCGACACTGACGGCCGCCGGCTACGGGTTCGAAGGCTGGGTCCTCGTCGGCGGCATCGCCACCGTGGTGCTGGGCGGTGCGGGAATCACATGGATCCTGCTCGAGCACAAACGCGTCAAAGCCAAGGAAGGGCTGAACCTCACCGACCAGCAGGGACACTGACGCGGCACCAAACCAGCCAACCCCGCGGCTCGACACTGTCCATCTGTGCCACGCGGCTGCGTAACCGGCATCACCCCAGGCCCCGCGCCCTATCCTGGCCATGTTGAACTGCACCATGATTCGGGGTGATCGCCATGGGAATCACGAAATCTCAGCTGCGGAATACGGCGGCCGAACTCGCCAAGCGGCTCGAGCTCAGGTCGGATATCTCGAGCTGGATGCAGGACGAGTACTACCGGCACCTGAAATTGACCGGAACTCCGCACAAGAATCTGGCCGCGGCGGACTTCGATCAGATGTGGCCTGATATCGAGAAGATCCTGACCAACCTCACGACGGGCAACTACGAGCGGTCGTTCACCGTGAACGGGCGTGCGATTCAACTCAATGTAAGCGTCCTGGAACCTGAGGATCTCAACGGCTTCTTCCTCGGTGAGTACCTGCTGCGCCCCGACGACGAGGCGGCCGTCGCCGCCGCTCTCGCCAAACAGGCCCAACGCTCCGATCGGCACGCCGTCTATCTGTTCCGTTTCGCCGACGGCGTGCGGCGCAATATCGCCGCCGCCGTCACAGCGGGCGAATTGCCTCTCCGCGAAATGGAATTCGATCCTTACGCCGAGAAATTCCTGGCCACCGTGGTCGCCCTCAACGACGCTCATCGCAAGCTCGGTGACTACCGGATCTGGCAGCACATCACCCTCACCGACGCTCAGCTTCGCGACCACGGTCTCGACCCGGCGTACTTGCGCGCCATCGCCAGCCGGAAACGCCTCACCGCACTCCCGAAGGACCAGGACGGCGCTCCCACCTACGCCGGGCAGTCCACCCTGCTCACCCCGTACGCACTCTGAAGCAAACCGCGAAGGTCGGCCGAACACGGCGTTGACCGAGGACGTCACGGCCCCGAGGAACCCGCCGGTTCGGTCAGGCGGCAGCGTGCGATCTCGTTCTCCGGGACCCGGTCGATGCGGTAGCGGGCGTAGGTCGGGGACTGGTGGAGGTTGCGCAGGAAACGGTCGGCGGTGAGGGGCGCGCGGGTGGAGGCCAGCAGGTCCTGGGTTTGCGGACAGGTCAGGGCGGTTCGGATGCGGTCCACCCATTCCTGGCCGAGATAGGAAGGCAGCCACGGGAAGTGGTCGAGCACGCCGGAATCGACGACCACCCAGTCGGAGTCGAGGTTCTTGTCGTGGCCGATGCGCGCGTCGGGGAAGCGCGCGGTGTGTGCGGCGAGGGGGTAGGCCAGGCCCATCGGATCGAGGACGCGCACGCCGAGCGGCGTGTTCATGCTCATCATGCCGATATTCATGTAGTAGAGGGTGTGACCCGCGCCCCCGGGCGTGTCCGTGGCCGGCGGTCGGACGAGGTACCAGTCGGTGAAGGATGGAGTGTTGATCACCAAGCCGCCGTGGGGATTTCGGGATGTCATTCGTAGCATGGCGCGCAGGCGCGGGTAGTCCAGGTAGTCCTCGGCCCGAATCGGGTGCTGACGGCCAGTGGTCTGCACGTAGTAGCCCCGCTCGTCGGCGATGCCGGAGGCGGTGATTCGGTTGCCGGTCGTGATGGCGGTGGTCTGCGCGGCACACAGCGCCCAGCCCGCGGTCACCGCCAGCGCCGCCGCCACGACCGTGCGGCTCGGGTTGCGGCGGGTATTCGCCTGGGCCGCAACAGGCTTCAGCGGGATCACCATGACGGGCAGCAGAGCACAGAACAGCGGGGGCAGCAGCATGCGACCGTGCATGAAGTCGCCGCCGACCCGAATTTCGTAGCCGGTGAGCAGAACCGCACTGCCGAGCATCAGCGCGACCGGGGCGGCCGGGGATCGCAGCGCGCGCCGCCAATTCCGAATCCGCTCACGCACAGCGGGTTTCGGTCCGTCGCCGATCCTGACAAGGCCGTACCGGGACCACACCGCCACCAGTGCCGCCACACCGAGTGCGAGCATCGGCACCCACAACCAGTACGGTCCCACCAGATTCCAGAGGTAGCCCAGCCCCTGCCGCCACTTCGCCGCGCCCGCGTCCTTGGCGACAGCCGTATTCGGGTACGGCAGACCGTAATAGCCCATCCGCCACACCTGATAGCCGACCGGAACCAGCCCCGCCACCACCACGAGCCGAATCCGGAACAACCACGGGCGCGGCTGGTTCCCGGGCACCGGCGCGCACCAGATCATCAGCAGCGCAAGCGCTCCCACCACCGTCATCTCGGGCCGGATCACCGGACCCAGACCGGCGACGAACGCCGCGCCGTACACACCGGCGGGCCGCGACTCCTCGGAGCGGCTCCAACCGATCATCAGCCACCACAGCAGTGCCAGCCAGCAGATCACCAGACCGGATTCGAGCCCCGACGTGGCGTAGTCCCGCGCCGGCGGCAGCGCGATGTACACCAGGGCGCCCGCGGGAAGTACCCACCGCCGGCCTCCCCACAGCCGGGCCGCACCGAGCATGGCGAACACGATGGCCGTAATCGACAGTGCCAGAGCGAGACCCAGCACCACATATTCCAGCCGCGCCCGAGTGACCCAGCTGAAGAACCAGATCAGGTACGTCCAGGCCGTACTGGTGTTGACCTCGACCCGCTCCCCCGCGTTGAAGACGGGTCCATTGCCCGCCAGCAGGTTGCGCACGGTGCGCAACACCGTCAACCCGTCATCGGCGATCCAGCGCCGATCCCAGCCGCCGAGGCCGAAAAGCACAGCGGTGGAAACGATTCCGGCCATCAATCCAAGGCGCGAAAATCGCCCGGCAACCGCCATGAAACCTCCTCGAAGTGGTACGGCAGAACCATACTTCGCACTACGAGGCGACTACACCCGCCAGAACCGGGGGCTGGTAGAAATTCTCCGGGTCCGCTGGCTACCCGGTGCGACCGGTGTCGACGACCGCACGCAGCGCACGGAATTCAGCGGCCAGGGCGTCGAGTGTGTAGTGGGCGTTGAGGCCGCTGGGATTGGGAAGAACCCACACCGCGGTATCGCCGATTCGGTCGGATTGGGGACCGATCGCGGCGCGTGGACGACCGAAAGCCGTGCGGTAAGCGCCGATTCCGAGTACGGCCAGCACACGCGGCCGATACCGCTCGACCCGCTCAACCAGTTCACGCCCACCGGCACGCAGCTCGTCGGTAGTCAACTGCTCGGCCTTGGCGGTCGTACGCGCGGCCACATTCGTGATCCCCATGCCGAGCCCGAGCAGTTCGCGCTGCTCCTCGGGTCGCAGTTGGCGCGGCGTGAAACCGGACCGATGCAGCGCCGGCCAGAACCGATTTCCCGGACGAGCGAAGTGAAGTCCGGTCGCCCCGGACCACAAACCCGGATTGATTCCGCAGAACAGCACCCGCAAACCGGGCCCGATCACATCGGGCACGGTCTTGTCCTGCGCCGCGGCCAGATCCGCGGGCGACGGCCGAGCTGACGAACCAGAACCCATCCCCTCAGTCTGCCGGGGAGCGCCTGGCCCGTGCACCGAGGGCTGGGTCAGCAGCGCGTTTCCGGTGCGGGAAGCGTGCCCTCGTCGAGGTAGGCGTTCACCACGGCGTCCACGCAGGTGTTCACACCGCCGTAGGCGCCGTGGCCGACACCGTCGTAGGTGAGCAGCACGCCGGAGGCGAGCGCGTCGGCCACTTCGCGGACCCAGTCGTAGCGCGCCTGCGGATCACCGAGATTGCCGAGGAGCAGGATCGGCGCGGCGCCCGTTCCGTCGAGGCGGTCGCGTCCGACGCCGTGCACGGGCCAGTGGGTGCATTCGAGCAGGCGGAGTCCGGTCAGTTCGCCGAAGCGGGGTGATGTCTGGGCGAAAGCCGGCAGCAGTGCCCGGATCTGGTCGGCGGAGTACACGTCGGGATAGTCCGCACAGTTCACCGCGGTATTGATCGCCGCGAAGTTGGAGACCGAACCGTCCGGGGCGCGGCCGGTGAAAAGGTCCGCGTAGCTGATCAATTCGGAGCCGTCGCCCGAAAGCGCCAGGGCGAGAGCGGTTGTCAACTGTGGCCAGATCTCCGGCGCGGCCAGGCCGATACCGAGGGCGGCCACCGCCACCGCGCGAGTCAGCGGCTCCCGTCCGGTCGGCAGGGGCGCGGAATCGGCCTGCGCGAGCAACGCGTCGACGCGCTCGAGCGCCTCCGGCTCGGTCGCACCCAACGGGCAGCTCCCCGACAGGCAGAACGCGAGGAATCGCCGCAGTGCCGCCTCGCTCCCCTCGGCCTGATCGAGCAGGCTGCGCTGGAACGTGCGCAGTGGTGTACCGGGCGCGTCGAGCACCATCCGCCCGACCCGGTGGGGGAAGACCGTCGCATAGGCGGCGCCCAGTTGCCCGCCGTAGGAGACCCCGAGGAAGTTCAGTGTCTCCTCGCCGAGCGCGGCGCGGATCAGATCGATATCGCGGGCGGAGTCGAAGAGACCGAGGTGCGGCAGCAGCCGGCCGGATTCGGCGCTGCAGGAGTCGGCGAATTGTCCACTGGCCGCGTCCAGTTCGGCCCATTCCGCATCGGACCTCGGCACTCGTTCCGGCAACTCGACGGCACCGCACACCACCGGCGCGCTACGGCCGACACCGCGTGGATCCCAGGACACCAGGTCGTATCGATCCAGTGCGGCGGCGAATTTCGCGGCGGCGGCGGCCACGGTCTCGAATCCCGAACCGCCCGGCCCGCCGGGGTTGTACACCAGCGAACCGAGCCGTTGCGCGGGATCGGCTGTGCGACTGCGGATGACAGCGAGATCGATCGACGCGCCGTCCGGCTCGCGGTAGTCGAGCGGGGCGCGGACAACCGCGCACTCCCAACTCCGCCCCGCGGCGTCGACGCCCGCCGGTGCGCACGCCGACCACGTGGTTCCCGGATCCTGCGCCGTCGTCCCGCCGCACCCGGTCGCGAGCAGCACCGGCACCAGTACCCACCGCACGAGTGATCGCATACCCCCACCCTCAGCGAACAACCCCCTCGGCCGCATCCGCCGAAGGATGTACGCAGGGGATGACAGTTTGCAGCGCGGCAGCACCGACGTATTGACGGCCGACGGCGGTGCGCTCCCGCCGACGTGACCCAGCTCACCGATGAGGGGTGTCAGGAATTCGGAGGCTGTCTCGTTCAAGCAGCACGCGAACCAGACAGGAGCGAATCATGAAGCACCGCATCGTTGTTCTCGGAGCCGGATACGCCGGGGCCTACACCGCCGGATACCTGGCTCGTCAGCTGCACTGCGACGACTTCGAGATCACGGTCGTCAACGCCGAACCCGATTTCGTCGAGCGGCTGCGCCTGCACCAGCTCGCCGCCGGGCACGAGCTGCCGCACCGGCCGCTGGCGGAGGTGTTCGCGGGCACCGATATTCGGCTTCGGGTGGCTAAGGTGACCGGCGTCGACGCCGACGCCCGGACCGTGACGGTCACCGACAACGCGGGCGTCGATCGGCTCGAATACGACACCCTCCTCTACACCCTCGGCAGTACCGCCGCCGACCACGATGTGCCGGGAGTCGCCGAGCACGCCTTCCACGTGGCGGCGCGTCCCGCCGCGCTGCGTTTGCGCGCCCGCCTCGACGAGCTGGGCGAGACCGGACGGGTGCTGGTGATCGGCGGCAACCTGACCGCGATCGAAGCCGCGACCGAGATCGCGGAAGCCCATCCGGCGCTTCGGGTCGGTCTGGCCACCAGCGGCGAACTGGGCGGCTGGCTGGGGCCGAAGGCACGCCGTCATCTCCTGCGCGCCTTCGACCGCTTCGGCATCACCGTCCACGAGCACACCAGGATCGAACGCGTCACGGCGGCGGGCGCGTCGGCCGCCGACGGCACCGTCTTCGCCGCGGATGCGACGGTGTGGGCGGCGGGGTTCGCCGTCCACCCGATCGCCGCCGCCAGTGGTCTCGCGGTGGAGCCGAACGGACAGATCACCGTCGACCGGCAGATGCGCTCGGTCTCGCATCCGAATGTGTACGCCGCCGGGGACAGTGTCTTCGTCCTCGGGGAGAACGGCCATCCGTTGCCGATGTCCTGTGCGTCAGCGGGATTCACCGGCACGCAGGCGGCCGCGACGATCATCGGAGACCTGACCGGTCGCGGGATCAAGGCGAGCGCACTGCCCTATGTCGGCAACCACATCAGCCTCGGTCGCAAGGACGGGATCTTCCAGTTGGTCGACGAGGACGCGCGGGCGAAGCCCGGGGCGCTGCGCGGGCGCTCGGCGGCCCGGGTCAAGTCGGCGATCGTGGCGACCAGTGCCTGGGCGATCAGCCGTCCGACGTTCGGGAAGCCGAACCACAGGTACCGCTCGGCCGGCAGCCGCGCGGATTCGCGCGAGACGGCCACCGCATAGGGTCGTGCCCATGCTCATGGACACCGCCACCGTGGCGCGTTTCGAGGCCAGCCGGAACCGGCTGGCCTCGCTCGCCTACCGCCTGCTCGGCTCGGCCGCCGACGCCGAGGACACGGTCCAGGACGCCTTCCTGCGGTGGCAGGCCGCCGATCAGCAGTACGTCGAGGTGCCCGAGGCCTGGCTGACGAAGGTCGTCACCAATCTGGCCCTCGACCGGCTGCGGTCGGCGAAGGCGCGACGCGAACGCGCGGTCGGCGCCTGGATGCCCGAACCGCTCCTCGACGGCGACCCCATGCTGGGCCCGGCCGATACGGTCGAGCAGCGGGAATCGGTGACCCTGGCGGTGCTGACGCTCATGGAGCGTCTGTCGCCGGTGGCGCGGGCGGTATACGTTCTGCACGAAGCCTTTCGTACAGCCATGCCGAGATCGCCGAGATGCTGGGCATCACCGAATCCGCGAGTCAGCAGCACATCCACCGCGCCCGGCGTCGAATCACCAACGCCGGCAACAATACCGACGTCGACCAGGCCGCCGCGCGCCGCATTGTCGAGGCATTCGTCACGGCGGCGGCCTCGGGCCGGACCGAACAGCTCATCGCGCTGCTGACCGACGACGCGACCGGCCTCTCGGACTCCGCCGGACTGGGGCTGGGCCTGGCCGAGACGCTGATCCGGTTCACGACGCCGCGGCGGCTCGCCGAAGCGATGCGGGCCTTCAAACCGTCACCGGCCAAGCGCAGACTCGTCGGCGGCTCGCCCTCGATCCACGCCGTCGTCGTCAACGGCTGCCCGGCCATGCTGGCCGCACTCGACGACCGGGTCCTGGGCGTCACTGTTCTGGAGGTCCGTGACGACAGGATCGCGGGCGTGCGCGGCATCACGGACCCGCGGCGGCTCGATCGCCTCGCCGGGGAATGGCGGCGGCGGGCGCGCGAGGCGCCACTGATCGGCGCGTGGTAACCGGCTGTCCGGCAATCGATTTCACCGCTCAGCGATATTCGGGATTCTCGAAGTCGAAGCGGCAGCCGGCATCCCACTCGCTGCGCTGATTGCCGTACGCGGGGAAGCCACCCGCGTCGACGAGGATGCGCGCGAGGTGCATGAGGTTCCAGGTCATGAAGGTGGTGTTGCGGTTGGTGAAGTCGTTCTCGGGGCCGCCGGAACCGGGGTCGAGATAGGACGGCCCGGGGCCTGCCTCGCCGATCCAGCCCGCATCGGCTTGCGGCGGAATGGAATAGCCGATGTGCTGGAGGCTGTAGAGGATGTTCATGGCGCAGTGTTTGATGCCGTCCTCGTTGTCGGTGATCAGGCAGCCGCCGACGCGGCCGTAATAGGCGTATTGGCCCACGTCGTTGAGCACACTGGAGTTGGCATAGAGACGTTCGATGACCTGCTTCATCACAGAGCTGTTGTCGCCCAGCCAGATCGGTCCCGCGAGCACCAGGATATGGGCATCCATCACCTGCCGTTGCAGGGCGGGCCACTCGTCGACCTCCCAGCCGTGTTCGGTCATATCCGGCCAGACGCCGGTAGCTATCCGGTGGTCGACCGGGCGGATATGGGAGACCGAGACGCCGTTCTTCTCCATGATGCGGGCCGACAGGTCGATCAGTCCCTGGGTATTGCTGCGGTCGGGCGACCGTTTCAGGGTGCAGTTGATGAACAGGGCGCGCAGATCGCTGAAATCGGGCATGGCGGTATACCTTTCAGTGGGATTCCGATCGATGGGTGAGGTGCGATCCGACCCGGCTCAGGGCTACCAGCGCCCATACCGTGACCACTGCGATTGTGAGCCCCAGCAGGTACGGGCGGTCCCGAATCGTCGGATTGTCGGCATTGGCTCCCCCCGGCACGAGTACGGGCACGGCGATGGCGATCAGCGTGACCGTGCACACCGCACCACATGCCAGTGGAGCCCAGGCGCGGCGTGGCAGCCGGCGGCGCCCGGCGCTGCCGAGTGCCGCGCACAAAGGGGCGAAGACGGCGTCGTGCACGAGAATGCCGCCGGCGAACCAGAATACGATCGACAGCAGATCAGTGCCGTTCATGCGCAGCAGGTCGGTGAGGCCCAGGCCGGCGAGCCAGACGCCGAGCAGGACGAGCAGGATCCGGATCGCGGTCACGGCAGTTCCTCCTCGATGGTGGCCAGCCATTTGGTCTGCAGCACGCCGGGGCGGTTGGGCGCGATCAGACGGCACGGGTATCCGTGATCGAGCGTCAGATCGGATCCGTTGAGCCGCAGGGCGATCAGCGTGTCGTCGGCCAGCACGTGCGAGCGCGGCAGCAGGGAGCTCCGATAGATGCCGCCCGTTTCGAGCGAGGTGCAGCGCACCGCACCGCCGCGATAGTCGCCGACCGCGTCGAGCAGATCCCGCAGGCGCACTCCGGACCAGCGCGCCGACGCACTCCAGCCCTCCACGCAGGCGATGGGCAGCACCGCCTCGTGGTGCGGCAGGGCCTGCAGATCGGTGTAGCCGAACGCGCGACGGCGTTCACCCACGACGACCGTCAGCCGGTAGTCGGCGGCGGTGGCGGTGTCCCGCACCCCGGCTTCGAGGGCGGTGCGATTGATCGGAACCCCTTGCGGGCCTTCACCGGAGCGTGGCGCGAGCACGGCCGCCCAGCGCAGGAAGGAAACGCTCTGCCCGGCGACCGACAAGCCCGCGGCGACAGCTGCGAACGCGGCGGCTCCGAGGACCGTCCGCCGCGACACTCCGGCCCCGGGCTCGGCGTCAGCGCCGGGATCCCGTGCGAAGGCGTCGCGCACCACCGGCAGTTTCACCGCCAGATGCACCGCGAGCGCACCGGCCGCGAGGTACGCCATGGCGTAATGCGTTGTGGTGAAGAAGAACCGCCACGGATAGACCTGAGCGATGTTGAACAGTCCGGTCACCAGCTCGAAGATGACCGAACCCACCAGCAGCGCAATCGAACCCCGCGCGAGCAGCCGCAGCGGGCCGCCGAGCAGCGGGCGCGCGAACAGTCTCGGGTAGACCGACCAGAGTTTGACCAGCAGCAGCGGAATGGCGATCACGCCCGAGACCACATGCGTGCCCTGCGTGACGCGGTAGAGCCACACCGGGTGGGCGGGCCAGGCGAACCAGCCGGGAGGGTGCTGGATCCAGTGACTCAGCAGGCCGGTGACGAAGCAGACCGCGATGGCGACGCCGAGGGCAGTCCCAACGCGGGCGGCCACCGCGGGGCCGCGCGCGGGTGAGACCCGTGCCGCCAGAGCTCGCGGGAGCAGGGACGGCCCTGAACTCATGTCAGCACCTCGACGGCCGCGCAGCCGCGCAGTGCGGCCGCGAAACGGCCGCCACTCTGTCCGGCGACGGCCACTGCGTCCCGGTAGGTATCGACGTCGGACAGCACCGGCAGCGCGTGCACGTGATATCCGCAGCGGCGCAGGGCATCTCGTGTCATCTCACCGGTTCGCCGGGTGGACATGGGCACATCGGCGAGGGTCCGGGCGGGCCGGGGGTCGGTCAACCCCAGCGCCCACCAGCCGCCGTCCGCGGCCGGACCCAGTACGGCGTCACCGGTCTCGAGCAGCCGCCGCGCGCAGGCCCCCAGCAGTGCGCCGTCCACCTGTGGCGTGTCCATACCGATCTGCAACACCGCGTCGGACTGTGCGAAGCAGTCCGCGTGCGCGTTGGCCAGCCGGACCGCGAACCCGGCTCCGCGTTGCGGGACCACCGTGAAATCTGCCAGCGCGGAAGCGATTTCGTCACGGCGCTCGGCGTCGGCGAGGTTGCCGGTCCAGGCCACCACCTTGTGCCGCACCGGCGTGGCACGCACGGCGTCGAGGGTGTCGAGCAACGACGCGGCGGCGACCCGGGCCGCTTCCCGGGGTGACAGCGGCGGCGTGAGGCGGGTTTTGGCGAAGCCCGCGATGGGCGCCTTGGCGACGACGAGCAGCGCCACCGGCAGCAGTCCGCGATCGCCGCCCGCGGCGTCTACGGACCCGGGCGGGCACGCCGCGCCGCGCTCCCTGGTCACCGCACGCTCCAGAAGTCCCGGATCGCGTGCACCGTACCGCGAATCGATCCCGAAACCTTGGATACGCCATGGGTTCTCGGCTGATAGGTGACGTCGCGTTCGATCAACCGCCACCGGCGCCGGCGGCGGCCACCAGCAGCGCCAGCGGGTATCCCGATCGCGGATGCAGTGGCCCCAGGGCGAGCAGCCGGTCGCGGCGGATGACCCGCATGGCGGCGATATCGTGCACCGGCAGGCCGTAGCGTCGCCGCAGCCGCGCGGCCACCAGGATATTGCCCAGCCGGGCATGCCACGGCCACGCACGCGCCGCGACGGGGCGACGCCGGCCCACGACCATGTCCACCTCCGGCCGCAATTCCGCCACCAGGGAGGGCAATTCGCCGGGGTCCATGGAACCGTCGCCGTCCAGTACGGCCACGATCCCGGTGCGGGCGGCCCGCACACCGGTGTGCACGGCGCTGCCGTAGCCGGGCACCGATTCACCGATGACCGTGGCCCCCATCGAGCGGGCGACGGCGGCGGTGGCGTCGACGGATCCGTTGTCCACCACGATCACCCGGTAGCCCGCCGGGATTGCCGACAGTACGCCCGGCAGGGCACCGGCTTCATCGCGACACGGAATCACGACCGTGACGCAGGATTCCTCGTTCGATTCGGTCACGGCTCGACCGTACGACCACACAGCCCGTTTCGAGCCCAGGACACCGGTGACGAAAGTATGACGGGAGCCGGGCGTATGCCCAGATCAGCGGGTTGAGCGCGCCGCGGCGGCCTAGGGTGGTAGCCGTGCCCACCACGTCCGCGACCCGTCTGCCCCTCCGGTCCTCGCGCCGCTCCGAGTTCAGCTGGGTCCTCGGCGCGGCCACCCTGGTCGGCCTCGCCGCACTTGTTCCGCAAATAATGGGCAAGCCCTGGCGGGATCGGCTCTACGCGGGGGCCGCGCCGCTGTTCGGTGAATGGCTCCCGCACCTCGGATGGGGTACGGGACCCGCGATCGCGATCGCCGCGCTGGTGATCGTCCGCGGCCCGGCTGTCGCGCGACGCCTGCCGTGGCGGAATCTGGTGCCTGCGGTATGGCTGGCAGCGGTGGCGTGGGCCTTCGCCCTCGCCCTGATAGACGGCTGGCAGCGCGGCTTCGCCGGCCGTCTCACGACACGCGACGAATATCTGTCCGAGGTCGCCGGGGTCACCGATATCGCCGCCATGCTGCGCGGCTTCTCCGATCGCATCCTCGATTTCCAACCCGATTCCTGGACCACCCATGTGTCGGGCCACCCGCCGGGCGCACTGCTGGTTTTCGTCCTCCTGGACCGTATCGGTCTCGGCGGCGGAGCCTGGGCCTCGGCACTGTGCCTGTTCGTCGGCGCCGGCGCGGTCGCCGCGGTGCTGGTGACGTTGCGCGCGCTCGGCGCGGAGGAAAGCGCCCGCGCGGCAGCGCCTTTCCTCGTCCTCGCGCCCGCTGCCATCTGGATCGCGGTGTCGGCGGATGCCCTGTTCGCGGGGGTGACGGCCTGGGCGGTGGCGCTGCTGGCGATCGCGACCAGGCAGCGGGAAGGTTGGGTGTTCGCCGCGCTGGGCGCGGGGTTGGCCTTCGGGTTCGGCCTGTATCTCAGCTACGGCCTGGTGCTCATGGCGGTGCCCGCACTCGCGGTGCTCGCCGCGCGCGGGTTCCGGCCCGTTCCCCTGGTGGCGGCTGGGATGCTGCTCGTGGTGGCGGGGTTCACGGCCGCCGGGTTCTGGTGGTTCGACGGCTATCACCTTGTGGTGGAACGGTATTACCAGGGCATCGCCAGCGAGCGGCCGTACCCGTACTGGGTGTGGGCGAACCTTGCGGCCGCCGTCTGCGCGGTCGGGCTCGCGGTGGTGGCGGCGCTGCCCCGGGTGTTCCGAGGGCTGGGCCTGCCCCCTGTGCTGTCGCCGGAACCCGGCGGTCCCGCCCGCTCGGCGTCCGGGTCCGGCCGGGAGCGCCTCGCGCGGTGGCGGGCGACCGTCGAGCCGGCCGCGCTCGTGGCGGCGGCCGGGCTGCTCACCATCGCGCTCGCCGACCTCAGCGGCCTGAGCAAGGCGGAGACGGAACGAATCTGGTTGCCGTTCGAGGTCTGGTTACTCGCGGGCACGGCTCTGCTGCCTCGCCGGGACGTCCGGGTCTGGCTGACGGTGCAGGCGATCGGCGTGATATTGCTCAACCATCTGATACTCACGAATTGGTGATGACGATGCGCATTCTGGTGGCTGATGACGATCCCGTCGTCCGAGAGGTGGTGCGGCGCTATCTCGAACGCGACGGCCTGCAGGTCGTCGAAACGGCCGACGGCCCGCACACCGCGGAGGTGCTGGCGCGCAACGACATCGACCTCGCGATCCTCGATGTGATGATGCCGCCGCCGGACGGCATCGATCTGTGCCGCATGGTGCGCACCGGTCCACACCCCGACACTCCCATCATCCTGCTCACCGCGCTCGGCGAGGAGGACGATCGGGTGCTCGGATTGCAGTCCGGCGCAGACGATTACGTGACGAAGCCGTTCAGCCCGCGGGAGCTCGCGCTGCGGGTGGCCTCGGTGCTGCGGCGCACCCGGCCCAGTTCGCCCGCGCAACAGGTGTACCGCAGCGGCGCCGTCGAAATCAATCCGATGGCTCGCTCCGCGTACGTGGCCGGAACACCGGTGGACCTCACGGCACGCGAATTCGACCTGCTGGCCTTCCTGCTGGCCAATCAGCAACGGGTGTACAGCCGCGACGAGTTGCTGGCCGAGGTCTGGGGATGGACCTTCGGCGACCTGTCCACGGTGACCGTGCACATCAAACGGTTGCGCGCCAAACTCGGCTCCGCGCATCGCATCGACACCGTGTGGGGGCGTGGATACGCCTGGGGCCGTGTCGATTCCGGGAAGGAGACGACCGGTGCCGACTGATACCCCCGGGCTGATCGGCTACGCCCTGGCCGGATCGCTGCCGGTGGTCGCGTTGGGGGCATTGCTGCTGCGCTACACCCGAAATCGCGCCATGACCACCAGTATCGCCGTGCTGGTGCTGATTCCGACGCTGGCCACCCTCAGCGGGGTGGTCGCGGTGAGCGGGCTCATGTACACCGACGCTCTCGCCCGGACCGCCGTCGTGCTGGGTGTCGTCGCCGCCGTGACCGTCCCCGCCGCGGTCCTGCTGGGCCGCGCGCAGGCGCGAGCCATGGTGTGGGAGAAGGAGATGCTGGAGCAGGAGCGCGCCGCCGAACGCTCGCGGCGCGAACTGGTCGCATGGGTGAGCCACGATCTGCGCACCCCGCTCGCGGGCATTCGCGCCATGGGCGAAGCCCTGTCCGACGGAGTGGTCGATGATCACGACGAGGTGCGGCGCTACGCCGATCGCGTGGTGCGCGAAACCAATCGGCTCTCGGCCATGGTGGACGATCTGTTCGAAATGTCGAAGATCAACGCGGGCGCGCTGAGGCTCGCGCTCGAGCCCCTGGACCTGCGGGAACTCATCGACGAGGTGCTGGCCGCGAATCAGCCCACCGCACAGCGCGCCCGCATCGTCCTGCGCGCGCGCCAGCCCGAGGATCGCCTCGTCGTGATGGGCAGTGATCGTGCGCTGACCCGGGTGCTCACCAACCTCGTGGCCAACGCCATCGCCCACACCCCGCCCGGCGGGCAGATCGACATCACCGCGGGGGCGACCGGTGGCCGGGCCTGGGCTCGCGTCGAGGACACCGGACCCGGTATCGCCGCCGTCGACCTGCCCCGAATCTTCGAGGTCGCCTATCGCGGCACGTCGGCCCGCTCCCCCGGCGCCGCCGAGCTCGGCAGCAGCAGCGGCATGGGACTGGCCATCGCCGCCGGGCTCGTCGCCGCACATCAGGGTGAGATCACGGTCGAGAACCGGGAGCAGGGCGCCCGATTCGAGATCCGGCTGCCACTGCTCACCGCATCGGGAGCCTGACCGGCGGCTGCCGGTGGCTCACCGCCACGCGGGCGCGCCTCGGCCGACCACCGCACGCAGGGGTGCGGACGCGAAGTCGGCCAACCCCGCCGCGGGCGCTACGGCCGCGGTGAAATCCAGTGCGCGACGGGCACGTTCCGGACTGGCCACGATGTGGCGGACGTCGCCCGCCCGATACTCCCCGGTGACGACCGGAGCCTTCCCGCCGTGGGCCGCGGCGAGTACGGTCGCCACCTCGCCGATCGTAATCGGTTGGCCGGAGGCGATATTCAGCGGAACGAATCCGTCCAGCGGACGCTCCAGAGCGGCCAGGTTGGCGGCGGCGACATCGCTGACATGCACGAAATCGCGAGCTTGGCAGCCGTCTTCGAACACTCGCGGCGATTCGCCCGCCTCCAGCATCGACCGGAAGATCGCGGCGACCCCGGAATACGGTGTGTCCCTGGGCATATGGTCGCCGTACACATTGTGGTAGCGCAGGGCCGTCACGGTCGAACCGGTAGCGAAAGCCCAGGCCGCGGCGTAATTCTCCTGCGCGAGCTTGCCCGCCGCGTAGAGGCTGCGCGGCCGCAGCGGCGCGTCCTCGTCCACCGGATCCCACGCCAACGGCTGCCCGGCCGCGTCCAGATGATCGAAGCGGCCGTCGTCCAGATCAGCGATGCGGCGGGACGGCGGGACGGCCGCCGCGCCGAGCGAATTCCGGTAGCTCCCCTCCCCGTACACCACCATGGACGAGGCCAGCACCAGGTGCCGGCAGCGCGCCCGGTCCATCGCCGCCAGCAGCACCGCGGTGCCGAGATCATTGTGGCTGGCGTACGCGGGGGCGTCCTGGGCGCTGACTCCCGCGCCCACGACCGCCGCCTGATGACAGACGGCGTCCACACCCCGCAGGCAGGTGTCCAGCCCCTCCGGGTCACGGATGTCGACGCGTTCCACACCGTACGGGGGTTCGGCCTCGCCGCCGTGCGCCGCCGCCAGCATGAGGTCGATGCCGACGACCTCATGCCCCGCGTCCCGCAGTTTCCGATGAATGTGGGCTCCGATGAATCCGGCTGCGCCGGTGAGCAATACGCGCACGAGACTCCTTCGTCGAGTGTTCCGGACACCGGCGGCAGGCTGCGGAGGAAGCCGTCGTTCACCGGTCGTACCGCCGATTCTGGCCAGCGGGCGGGTCGCGGCGCCGCCCGACATGCCGTCGCTCGCGATTCGTCAGTGATTCGTCATCGGTTGCGGGCCGACGCGAGCAGCGGCCGAACGTGATCGTAAATGCGATTTCATTTGCAAGGCCGCGCGCGACAGGCCCTGATTCCCGTGTTGTGCTGGGGTTTTCAATGTGTCAAGATCGGTCCGCCGGCGCGGGGGAAGCGCACGAGAGGCAGTCGGCAATTCGCACGGACGCGACCGCCCTTCCATTCGCTTGCCCGCCCGGAGGATCACTTTCTTTTGATATCGACACCATTCGACCCGTTGAACGGCCGAACTCCCATTCGGTTCCGCCGCTCTCGAATACAGCGAATTCGATACTGCGACGGGAGGTCGATCTCGTGGGGACGATAACCGTCAGCAAGGAACTGCCCGCGACCCCGGAGGCGTTGTTCCGCACCATCATTTCTCCGGGTACCTGGGACCATTGGCTCGCACTGCACCGCGACTTCGTCGGTAGTCCACCCGATTCGCTGGCCGAAGGCGCCGTGTTCGTCTCCGAGGTGCTCCTGCACGGAATGGCCGAGGAGGTCGCCTGGCGGGTCGAGACGCTGGCGGAACCCTCCCGGGTCGTGCTGCGGGGCACCGGGCAGGCGGGAGTCCGCTGCACGTGCGCGTACACGCTGGAGCCGAGCGTCGCGGGGACGACGGTAACGGTGAGCCTGGCGCTGGCCGGGCCGCTGATGACCAGGACTGTGCGAAAGACACTGGTCGAACACGGTTCTCGGCTGCTGGACCAGGCGCTCGGGCAGCTCGGCGAACTCGCCTACGCGCTTCGGCCCTGACCTGACCGGCGGGGTCCGGAAATCCTCGGGCCCCGCCCTCGGCCGGTATCTGATCATCGCCCTCCCGTTGTGCTCGAATCCCCGGATCACCGACGAAACGGAGAAACGACGAGATGACCCGCGTGACCCTCGCACCCCCGCGTGAGCAGGAACGGCGGACGCGGGCGCCGCACTCGCGACGCTTCGCGGCGCGGCTGGACTGGCTGCTCAACTATGGCGCGGCCCAGGCTCCCCTGACCACGCTGCAGGTGGTGGCCGACCTTGCCGCACAGGGACATTCCGTATCTCCGGGGTACCTGTCGCAACTGCGCACCGGGGTGCGTCCGGCCCCCTCGAATGCGCTCGTCACCGCGCTCGCCCGCTACTTCGAGGTCGACGAGGAATACTTCTACGCCCCCTCCCCGACGACGGAGCACCATGACAGGGCCGTCGCCGAGCTGTTCGCGCACCCGCGCCTGCGCCGGTTGCTGTCGGCCGCCTGCGACCTGTCGGCGGAATCGCAAGAACTCCTCGCCGAGGTGGCCGGGCGGCTCTACGCCGGGGAATACGACACGACCGCGACCGCCGCGACCGCATGACCGCGCCCGGCCGTCGAGCGTCCGATGAGTGGGGCCGCACTACTGTCTGAGACGATATAGAGTGGTCTGCGGACAAGGAGGTCTCATGCCGCACACCACACACCGCAGCTCCGCGCACGCTACCCGCAAGCTCACGAACCTGATCGACCGCGACCGCGCACACATCACCGGCGACTACGACATCTCGGCCGGTTACGTGAACCTGCTCGGCGCCGAAAACCGGTCGGCCGGAATCGGCCAGAACATCATGCAGTCCACCTTCTATCCGCTGATCTATCGCCCCTGGCGAGCGTTGGGAACGCGGTTGCTACTGGGCCGGTCGGTGGCCTCCGAGCGTGCGCTCGCCCGCGGTCTGCTGGATCTGAAGACCGGCGACAAGGTACTCGATGTCGCCTGCGGCCCAGGCAATTTCACCGACTGGTACGGCGATGTCGTCGGTTCCGACGGATTGGCTGTCGGCGTGGACCTGTCCCCCACCATGCTGGCACAGGCGGTGGCGGGCACGCGCAGCCCGAACGCGGCCTACCTCCGCGCCGACGCACTCGAATTACCTTTCGCCGACCACACTTTCGATTCCGCAAGCTGTTTTCTCGCACTCTTCCTGATGCCCGATCCGATGCGGGCGGTCAGCGAACTCGCCCGCGTCGTACGGCCCGGCGGCCATATCGCGATCATGGCGCCCACCGCGGGACCGGGACCGCTCGGAACACTCGCTCGCGGTTCGAACCTCCTGCGGGCGATCTCGGGCGTCACCCTCGTCGACCGTGCACAGCTCACCGCGGCGATGACCCGAAACGGCTTGACCCTCACCGCAACACGCCACATCGGCATGGTCACCTACGCGGGCGCGCAGAAGTAGCGTTCCAGCGCGCAACATCGACTGTCGAGGTCGGCACGGAAACGTCGTATTCGGCGCTGTCCGTGACGCCCGCGGATCCGGCAGAGTGCCGGAGCCGAATCACCACCCTCAGGGCCGTCCCAGCTCCGGCCGCGCCCGGCGATCACCCGGCTTTCTCGGCGGGTTGCCCGGCGCGCGACGCGCCGTCGAGGGACATGGCGGTCCTGGATCGGTTGAGCCGGTCCAGGATGCGCGCTTTCGTCAGCGCTTCGAGTTATTCACCGTTCGGCGTGAAATCCGTCCGCGATGCCAGCGGAAGAACGAGGAGATCGCCGTGCGCTTCGGCACGCAACCGGATGGTCAGGTCGGCCTCGGTGAGGCGCTGCTAACTCGATGGTTACCTGCGCAACAGGTTGCTAACCCGGCGGCAACTCGGCGAGACGGCCAGGAAACCGCCGGTCCATAGCGTATACCGGCATGTCGACACCTCGCGATCCCAGATGCCGTTCTCGCACAGGGACTTCCGCGCGCCGGTGAGCTGCTGCGCGCACATATCGGCGAATCACTGGACGTCGTTCCCGAGCGCGTGACGCGCGCCGTCGTCGCCATGGTCATGGCCACCGAACAGGAGTAGCTGGTGAGCTTGAATTTCGACACCGTGTTGATAGCCAATCGCGGTGAGATCGCCTGTCGCATCATCCGCAGCGCTCGCGCGCTCGGCCTGAAATCCGTCGCGGTGTATTCCGACGCGGATCTCGGTGCGGCGCATGTCCGGCTGGCCGATGCCGCGGTGCGGCTGGGGCCGGGTCCGGCGGCGCACTCGTATCTGCGCGCCGACCTCGTGATCGACGCCGCGCTGGCCTCGGGCGCGGGGGCCGTGCATCCCGGGTACGGATTCCTTTCCGAGAATACGGATTTCGCGCACGCGGTCGCCGCGGCCGGGCTGGCGTTCGTGGGCCCGACACCGGAGCAGCTGCGGGTCTTCGGCGACAAGCACACCGCCCGTGAGGCGGCTCGCGCCGTGGGCGTCCCCCTGGTGCCCGGCAGCGGAATCCTGGAGTCGGTGGATCACGCCGTCGCCGAGGCGGAACGGATCGGGTACCCGGTCATGGTGAAAGCCGTTGGCGGCGGCGGTGGTATCGGCATGCAGGCGTGTTTCGACGCCGATGAGTTGCGGGCCGCCTACGAGCGGGTGCAGCGGCTGGCGGTGGCGAATTTCTCCGCCGCGGGGGTGTTCCTGGAGCGGTTCGTCGCGCGGGCGCGTCATGTCGAGGTGCAGGTTTTCGGGGACGGGCTCGGCCGGGTGATCAGCCTCGGCACCCGGGATTGTTCGCTGCAGCGCCGCAATCAGAAGGTCGTCGAGGAAGCCCCCGCGCCCGGATTGTCCGACGAGGTCACCGAGCAACTGCTCGCCACCTCCCGTGCGCTCGCGCGGTCGGTGGCCTACCGTTCGGCGGGCACCGCCGAATTCGTCTACGACACCGAGCGTGAGCAGGCGTCGTTTCTGGAGATGAATACCCGTCTGCAGGTGGAACATCCGGTGACCGAGGCGATCACCGGCGTGGATCTCGTCGCGTGGATGCTGCGCCTGGCGGGTGGGGACACCAGCATGCTGGACTCTCTTCCCGAGGGCGGGCCCGCGCTCACCGGGTGGGCGGTCGAGGCCCGCGTCTATGCCGAGGATCCCGGCCACGACCACCGGCCCAGCGCCGGATTGGTCACCGCCGCAGGCTTTCCCGCCGAGGGCGCGCGGGTCGACACCTGGATCTCGACGGGCACCGAGGTCAGCGCGTTCTATGATCCGCTGCTGGCCAAGGTCATCACCCATGGCCCGGCCCGCGACGCCGCCTTCGACCGACTGAGTGTGGCGCTGGACGAGACCCGGATCTACGGGGTGCAGACCAACCTTCCGCAGTTGCGGGCCGCGGCCGTCGCGCCGGTGGTGCGCGACGCCTCGCACATCACCGGCAGTCTCGCCGAGCTGGTGTGGTCCAGCCGCCGGTTGGATGTGCTGCGGGCGGGGACCATGACCACCGTGCAGGACCATCCCGGCCGAATCGGGTTGTGGGAGGTCGGGATTCCGCCGTCGGGGCCGATGGACGACCTCTCGTTCACACTGGCCAACACCGCCGTGGGCAATCCGGCCGGAGCGCCCGGGTTGGAATGCACGCTGCAGGGTCCGCGCATCCGCTTCTCCGGGTCGGCGGTCGTCTGCGTCACCGGCGCGCCGACGCTCGTCACCGTCGACAGCGAGGCGGTGCCGATGTGGGAGCCCGTCACCCTCGACGCGGGGGCGGTGCTCGATATCGGCACGCCCTCCGATACCGGACTGCGCACCTATCTGGCGGTCCAGGGCGGCATCGACGCGCCGCTCTACCACGGCAGCGCCTCGACCTTCACCCTCGGCGGTTTCGGCGGCGTCACCGGCAGGGCGGTGGCCGACGGTGACGTGCTGGGTCTTGTTGCGGTGCAGGCGAATACACTCACCGAGCCGGCCTCGGTCCCGTCGGCACATCGACCGCTGTTCACCCGCGACTGGGAGCTGGCGGTCGGCGAGGGACCGCAGACCGCGCCCGCGTACTTCACCGACGCGGATATGGCGCAGTTCTACCGGCATTCGTGGCGGGTGGGCAGCCACGCCAACCGCACCGGCATCCGCTTGGAAGGCCCGAAACCCGAATGGTCGCGCACCGACGGCGGTGACGCGGGCCTGCATCCGTCGAATCTGCACGACAATCCGTACAGTGTCGGGGCGCTCAACGTCTCGGGTGACACCCCGATCCTGCTCGGCCCGGACGGCCCCAGCCTGGGCGGTTTCGCCTGCCCGCTGACCGTGGTGTCCGCGCAGCGCTGGAAGCTGGGGCAGGTGCGGCCCGGAGATACCATCCGCTTCACACCCCGTCAGCGACGCGACCGCCACCGCACTGCGCGGTTCCGCCGCCCGCGCCACCGGTTCGATCACCGAAGAGCATGCGGCACTGCGTGATCGCGGCATCCTCGCCACGGTGACCGCCGGAGCGGATCGGCCGCCGGTGGCCTACCTGCGCGGCGGCGACGACAATATTCTCGTCGAATACGGCGAGCGGGTGCTCGATCTCGGTTTGCGCATGCGCGTGCACGCCCTCGCGCAGGCCCTGGCCGCCACCGCCCTCCCCGGCATCGTCGATGTGACGCCGGGTGTGCGCTCGCTGCATATCCACTTCGATCCCGATGTGCTGGCGCAGTATCGGTTGCTGGGCGTGCTCACCGAACTGGAGGAGCAGCTGCCCGCCACGGGTGAGCTGGTGGTGCCCAGCCGGACCATCCGGCTGCCGCTGTCCTTCGACGACCCCTCCATCGCCGAGGCGATCGACCGCTATCGCAACGGCATTCGCGATACCGCGCCCTGGCTGCCGTCCAATACCGAGTTCATCCGGCGCATCAACGGCCTCGACAGCGTCGAGGAGGTGCGCCGCACCGTCTTCGACGCCGAATACCTGGTACTCGGGCTCGGTGACGTGTATCTCGGTGCGCCCCTTGCCGTTCCGCTCGATCCCCGGCATCGCCTGGTCACCACCAAATACAATCCGGCGCGGACCTGGACGCCGTCGGACGCGGTGGGCATCGGCGGCAAATACCTGTGCGTGTACGGGATGGAATCACCCGGCGGCTATCAGCTCATCGGACGCACCGTCCCGATCTGGTCCAGCTACCGCCAGAACCCGCCCTTCGAGGCCGGAATCCCGTGGCTGTTCCGCTTTTTCGACCGCATCGTGTGGGAGCCGGTGACCGCCGAACAGCTGCTCGAATACCGGGCCGCCGCGCGGGCCGGACGATTCGACGCCGAGGTCAGCGACGGCACCTTCGCCCTCGCCGACCATCAGCGCATGCTGCGCGACAACGCGGAATCCATCGCCGCCTTCGAATCCCGGCAGAGCGCCGCGTTCGACGCCGAGAAACGAGCATGGCGTGCGGCCGGCGAATTCGATCGCACCGTCGCAGCCCCACCGGTCGCCGATCAGCGCGACGCCCTGCTCGCGGATCTGCCCGCCGACGCCACCGTGGTCACCGCGCCCATGGTCGGCAACGTGTGGCGGGTCGACATCACGCCCGGAACCAAACTGAACGCCGGTGACCCTGTCGCCGTGCTGGAAGCCATGAAACTCGAACTGCCCGTGCCCAGTCCGGCCACCGGCACAGTGCTGCGGGTGTTCGCCGCACCCGGCGCCGCCGTGGAACCCGGAACCCCTCTCGCCGTGATCGGAGTCGACTGAATGACCAGCCACCAGCCTGCCAGCACGCTGCGGCTCTCCCCCACCGCCCGTGTCGCCGCCGCCTACGCGCGGATCGCCGAGGCCGATCGACCCGAAGTCTGGATCAGCCTGCGCACCGAGGAGGCGGTGCGCGCCGAAGCCGCCGCGGTGGAAGCACGCCTCGCCTCCGGTGCGGTGCTGCCGCTGGCCGGACTGCTCGTCGCGGTGAAGGACAATATCGACGTCGCCGGGCTCCCCACCACGGCCGCGTGCCCCGAATTCGCCTACACGCCGGACGAATCCGCCGCTGCCATAACCCGTTTGGCGGATGCGGGCGCGATCGTGCTGGGCAAGACCAATATGGACCAGTTCGCCACCGGCCTGGTCGGAACCCGCAGCCCCTACGGCGCGGTCCGCAACGCGCACGATCCGGACCGTATCGCCGGCGGCTCGAGCTCCGGCTCCGCGGTCGCCGTCGCCCTCGGCATCGCCGACATCGGAATCGGCACGGACACAGCGGGTTCCGGCCGCGTCCCCGCCGCCTTCCACGGCCTCGTCGGCCTCAAGGCCACCCTCGGTGTCATTCCCGCACACGGTGTGGTCCCGGCCTGCGCCGACTTCGACGCGGTCACCGTCTTCGCCGCGACCCTGGACCTCGCGACCCGGACCGCCGCCGTCATGGCCGGACCCGACGCGCGCGATCCGCGCAGCCGAACCTGGCCCGCCGACGTACGTTTCGCGAGCCCCCACGTGGCACGCCTGGCCGTCCCCGTCCCCGCGAACCTCACCGCGCTGGCCCCCGCCTACCGCGACGCGTTCGATCGGACCGTCGATGCGGCCCTGGCCGCCGGCTGCAAGATCGACGCCGTCGATATCGCGCCACTGCTCGACGCGGCCCTGCTGCTCTACGACGGCGCGATCGTCGCCGAACGCTACGCGGCGGTCGGCGAATTCCTCGACACCCGGCCCGCCGGAGCCGATCCCACGGTGGCCGCGATCATTTCGGCCGCCGCCGACACCACCGGCCCCGCCTTCGCCACCGATCTGGAGACACTGGCCCGCGCCCGCGCCACCGCCGCGACCCTGCTCGCCCCCTTCGACGGCCTGCTCCTGCCCACCACCACCGAACACCCCACCCTCGCCGCCGTAGCGGCCGACCCTGTCACCCTCAATCGCCGGCTCGGCACCTACACCAACTTCTGCAATCTGCTCGATATGGCGGCCGTGGCGATTCCGGGCGCGCCCACCGCGGCCGGTGACCCCTTCGGCGTCATGATCGTCGTCCCCGCCTTCGCGGACCAGCTGGCCATCGATATCGCCGCCCAACTCCAGCACACCACGCCCGCACCACTTCTCGTCACCGGCGGCGTGGAACTGGCGGTCTTTGGAGCCCATCTGCGCGACCAGCCCCTGCACTGGCAACTCGAGGAACTGGGCGCACGCTTCGCCGGAACGATCCGCACCACCGACGCCTACCGCCTGACCGCCCTGGACACCACCCCCCTCAAACCGGGCCTGGTGCGCACCGGCCCCGGCCGCGGAGCCCCCATCCTCGGCGAGCTGTTCCGCCTGTCCGAAGGCGCGCTCGGCCGCTTCCTGACAGCCCTGCCCGCCCCCATGGCACTGACCGCGATAGAACTCGAGGACGGCCGCACCGTGGTCGGTTTCACCGCCACCCACGACGCCACCGCCACCGCCACCGACATCACCGAATTCGGCGGCTGGAAAGCCTATCTCGCCTCGAGGTGACAGTGCGGCGACGGAGGAGCCACGATCGGCGTGGCCCCTCCGCGGCGAATCCGCTCAGGAGCCTTCGAGTTCGACCAGCAGGTCGCCGCCCTCGACCTGCTGGATATGGCCGATGACGACGCGTCCGACCACGCCCGCGCGGGGTGTGCTGATGGCGGCCTCCATCTTCATGGCCTCGATGGTGCCGATGGTGTCACCGGCGGCGACCGTATCGCCCTGTTTGACGGCCAGGGTCACCACGCCTGCGAATGGGGCGGCGACGTGATTCGGGTTGTTCTTGTCGGCCTTCTCGGCGACGGGGATCTCGCTGGCGATGGAGCGGTCGCGCACCACCACCGGACGCAATTGGCCGTTGAGGATGCACATCACCGTGCGCATGCCGCGCTCGTCCGCCTCGGAGATGGCTTCCAGGCCGATGAGCAGGGTGACACCTTTCTCCAGCTGGACGCGATGCTCTTCGCCGTACCGGAGGCCGTAGAAGAACTGGTTGGCGGACAGGCCGGTGGTGTCGCCGTAACGCTCACGGTGGGAAAGGAATTCCGCGGTGGGGCCGGGGAACAGCAGGCGGTTGAGGGTGGCGCGGCGCTCCTCGGAGGCACCGGCGAGCCCGGCCTCGTCTTCGGGAGTGAGCTGGGTTTCCGGTTTGGCCGCGCCGCGACCCTCGAGGGCACA
>NZ_JAERRJ010000076.1 GCF_016741815.1 Nocardia acididurans | reverse complement strand
GGCGAACGACAACGGAACCATATCCGGGCGCTCCGCGGCTACCAGTGCGAGGCGGCGGCGGTGGTGTGCGTCGGTCTGCATCGACCCGGCCAGGCCTGCGATGGTGGGGTTTTGGAATATCAGCCGGACCTCGATGTCGAGGTTCATGCTGTGGCGGATGGCTGCGATGACGCGCATGGCGGACAGGGAGTTGCCGCCGAGATCGAAGAAGGAATCATCGACACCGAC
>NZ_JAERRJ010000075.1 GCF_016741815.1 Nocardia acididurans | reverse complement strand
ACGAACTCCCGGGCTCTCTGTCCCGCTCGTTCGTGAGGCAACTTTTACAGCTTAGCCCAGCCGTCGCAGCAGAACCAAATCCGCTGATCAGGGTGGAACCAGTGTGATCATCAGGCGCTCCTCGTCCAACCTCGTTTCCCAGGCCCTTGGGGCTCCGGGTCGGTGTCCGTGTCGCTCTGACCTGGAATAAGTTACGTGTTGCTACGAACAGAAGTCAAATCGGCTGGTCAGA
>NZ_JAERRJ010000074.1 GCF_016741815.1 Nocardia acididurans | reverse complement strand
CGCGAACGACAACGGCAACAACTCCGGACGATCCTGAACCACCAACGCAGGCCGCACCCGCGCCTTCTCATCAAGCCGAACCGCCAAACCCGCCACCGTCGGCGCTTCGAACACCACCCGAATAGGAACCTCCACACCGAGCACCGACCGAATCCGGCTCACCAACCGCGTCGCCAACAGCGAATGGCCACCCAGATCGAAGAACGAGTCATCGACACCGACCCGATCCACACCAAGCACCTCACCGAACAACCCAACAAGCGC
>NZ_JAERRJ010000073.1 GCF_016741815.1 Nocardia acididurans | reverse complement strand
CCAAGCAGCACTCACCACACACCCAGGAGTGTCACAAGCCGCGGTCGTGGCCCGCGAAGACCACACCGGCGACACCCGACTGATCGGATACATCGTCCCCGACACCAGCACCACCGCACTCGACCCCAGCCAGATCCGCCGATACACACGGGAACAACTACCCGAATACATGGTCCCGGCGGCCGTGGTCGTCCTGGACGCGCTCCCTGTGACCGTCAACGGCAAACTCGACAAACGTGCCCTGCCCACACCCGAATACACCCCAGGCACCACCTACCGGGCGCCCTCCACACCAGCCCAGGAAATTCTCGTCGCGATCTTCCAACGCGTACTCGGTGTGGAACGC
>NZ_JAERRJ010000072.1 GCF_016741815.1 Nocardia acididurans | reverse complement strand
GAGTCGTCGATGCCGACGTGTTCGACTCCCAGGACGCGGGCGTAGATCGCGGCGAGGTTCTGCTCGGTCGGTGTGGTGGGTGCGCGGTAGGTGCGTGTGTCTCCGAATACTGGTGCGGGCAGGGCTTTTTTGTCGAGTTTGCCGTTGACGGTCAGCGGGAGTGTGTCGAGCACGACGACCGCGGCCGGGACCATGTACTCGGGTAGGCGGGCGGCCACTGCGGCGCGCACCGTGGCGGGGTCGACCCGGCCGGTGACGTAGCCGACCAGTTGTTTTGTGCCTGGTTGGTCTTCGCGGGCCAGGACTGCGGCTTGTTCGATGCCGGGGACGGCTGCCAGGGCGGTTTCT
>NZ_JAERRJ010000071.1 GCF_016741815.1 Nocardia acididurans | reverse complement strand
GAGGGATAGGGCACCACAGCCGGTGGAACGGCTGCCATCACTGCATCGACAGAATCCAGCACCGCCACCTGCGAGTCGATCGACTCGAGAACCGATTGAACACGCGTCAGCAGCTGCGTGGTCGTCACCAGCACCGTGGGCGTCGAATCGGTGAGAACGAAACCGATTCGCTCTGCCGGATGAGCCACATCGATCGGCACGTACGCCGCACCGACCTTCAACACCGCCAGGATCGTGGCGACCGCCATCTCCGAGCGCGGCAACAGCACGCACACTCGATCGCCTACGGCAACACCTTGCTCCAGCAAAAGCCCGGCCAGCCGATCGGATGCCTCGTCGAGTTCCCGGTAGGTC
>NZ_JAERRJ010000070.1 GCF_016741815.1 Nocardia acididurans | reverse complement strand
GACCTACCGGGAACTCGACGAGGCATCGGGCCGGCTGGCCAGCGTATTGATGGCCGAGTACGGGGTCCGGGCCGGTGGGATGGTCGCTCTGTTGCTGCCGCGCTCCGCGCACACGGTGATCAGCGTGCTGGCGGTGTTGAAGACCGGTGCGGGGTATGTGCCTGTCGATGTCGCGCACCCCGATGATCGGGTGCGGTTCGTTCTGGCCGATTCCGGCGCGGCGGCGCTACTGACGAGCGGGGAGCAGGTGGCGCGGGCGCGGGCACTGACCGATGCCGACCGAGGCGGCACGGGTGTCGCGGTCGTCGATGTCATGGACCCGGCGATCGAAGCTGCTGCGGTCGCCGACATCGCTCACCCGCG
>NZ_JAERRJ010000007.1 GCF_016741815.1 Nocardia acididurans | reverse complement strand
GCAGGAGGGCGCGAAGGTGCTCACCGGCGGCGAGGTCCGCAAGGTCGAGGGGCTGCCCAACGGGTACTACATCGAGCCCACGATCTTCGAGGGCCGCAACGATATGCGCATCTTCCAGGAGGAGATCTTCGGCCCGGTCGTCTCGGTGACCACCTTCGACACCACCGAACAGGCGCTGTCCCTCGCCAATGACACCCTCTACGGCCTCGGCGCTGGCGTGTGGACGCGCGACGCGAACACCGCCTACCGGCTCGGCCGCGGCATCAAAGCCGGTCGCGTCTGGACGAATTGCTATCACGCCTACCCCGCGCACGCGGCGTTCGGCGGCTACAAGAAGTCCGGCATAGGCCGCGAGACGCACAGGATGATGCTCGACCACTACCAGCAAACCAAGAACCTGCTGGTGTCCTACTCGCCCAAGAAACTCGGATTCTTCTGACCGGTCGCGACGATCCGGCGGACCGCCCAGGTCGCCAATATCCAGGTGGCCCAGGCGGTTACGCCCATGAGCATCGCGAAACCCAACAGCAGAACGGCATACGTGCGGACCGTATCCCACAGACCGCACGGGCCGACACTGTCATTGATGGCGCAGTCCGGATGCGGCCCGGTCCACACCAGAAACCCCAGCTCGAACAGAAACGCCAGCGCGATCGCCAGACCCAGACCGCGCACGATTCGCCACACATCGGCCATAGCGCCGCACCCTACCCGACCCTCCGCCGAAAGCCCTGTACGCCAAGCCCGGCCGCCGCGTCGAAAGATCGCATTCGGCCGCCGTGATCGGGTGGGCGACACGATAATCGGTGAGGGCCCGCCGACTCGAGGCGTGCCGGTCGAGAGGAGACCTCGTGTCGGACTCGCACGATCGGAAACCGTTCGCCGTAGGCACCATGATCGGCGTCAATCCACCACTGGCGCAGGCGCGCTTCCTGACCCGCATGGCGCGGCTCGGAAAACTCGACTCGCTGCTCGCGCCCGACCATCTGATCAGTGTGTTTCCCCGCGCGGCCTGGGACACCGACTTCACCCCGCAGGCGAAGGCGATCCGCAGCCCCGACGAACAGTTCGACTTCGCTCCGCTGCTGGCCCATCTCGCGTCCGGCGCGGGGCGTGTCCAGCTCGGCGTCGGCGTCACCGACCCGCACCGCCGCCACCCCGTCCTGCTCGCCCAAACCTTCAACACCCTGGCGCACATGACCAAAGCGCCACCCATCCTCGGCATCGGCTCCGGCGAGCACGAGAACCTCGACCCCTACGGCTTCACCTGGGACCACCCCGTCAGCCGCCTGGAAGAAGCCCTCCAGATCCTGCGCACCGCGCTGCGCGCCGAAGACCCCATCACCTTCTCCGGTCGCTACTACCGAATCGACAGCGCCCCAATGGATCTGAAACCCCCTCCCAGCCGCGTCCCACAGATCTGGATAGGCGCCCACGGCCCCCGCATGCTCGCCCTCACCGGCCGCTACGCAGACGGCTGGTACCCGTGGGAATCCCAAACCCCCGCCGAATACGAGACCCG
The DNA here is from genome assembly GCF_016741815.1 of Nocardia acididurans. Taxonomy (GTDB): domain Bacteria; phylum Actinomycetota; class Actinomycetes; order Mycobacteriales; family Mycobacteriaceae; genus Nocardia; species Nocardia acididurans. The sequence goes on along the minus strand of NZ_JAERRJ010000007.1, from coordinate 517,866 downwards.
CCTCCGCCAGGTCCACGCAGCCGCCCGCACCGCCGGCCGCGACCCCGCCACCATCGTCCCCGCCCAAATGATCACCATGCTCACCGCCCGCACCCCCGCGGGCCTGCACCGCATCCTCCGCTCCCCGGCAGTCCGCTACCTCGCCCTCTTCGCCCCCGCCACCATCTGGTCCCGCGTGGGCGCGAAACACCCCTTCGGCGAAGCCTTTCGAGGCCTCATCGACCTCATGCCCCACCGCCTCACCAAATCCGAAGTCCGCGAAGCCACCGCCGCGGTCACCGACGAGGTTCTCCACGAATGGCTCCTCATCGGAACCCCCCGAGAAATCCTCGCCCGCCTGCACGACCTCGCCGACGCGGGCCTGCGCCACGCCATCATCTTCCCCAGCTCCGCTCTCGTCTCCACCGCCGACGCCGCCTACGGCTACGGCACCGTCCTCTGGCTGGCCAACCAACTCCGCCGCCCCTGCCCTCACTGAAGGAACTCGACCACCCTGTCGGTCCAAGTCTTGATGTCCGCCACCGACTTCGAGACATGCACCATCGAATGCGGCAGCAACTCACCGAGCCGCTCCGCCGTCGACACCGGATGCAAGGGATCGGTATCCCACGCGAGCACCAGCGCCGGATGCGGGAGCGCCGCCACCTCCGCGGGCTCCGGCAGATCGGACAACCCGACACCATGCAGGGCCGACGCCACCAGCTCATCGGAAATATCAGGCGTGAACGCGAATTGGCTGTATTCCGCGAAGATCGGCAGCGGCTCCGCCCCCGCCAACTCCTCCCGCCAACCTTGCGCCCCTCCGGCCTCGATGCGCTCGGCCGAATCGAGATACCACCGCCGCGCCGCCACACCCTCCTCCCACGCCGCCGGAGGAATCATCAACACCAGCTTGCGAATTCGCCCCGGCGCAGCCGAAGCGGCGCAGAGGGCAGCCGCACACCCCAGCGACGACCCCACCACATCCACAGGTTCCCCACCCCCGACCTGATCCATGAGCGCCAACAGATCCAGCCCCACACTCTCGAACCGGTAATCCTGCGCGACAGCCCGCCCCGTGGACCTCCCATGCCCCCGCTGATCGAACACCAGCAACCGATGCCCACCCGCCAGCCGATCGACATCGAACAACCCCAGCCCCCGCACCGCCTCCCGGCTCAACAACACCCCGTGCCCATACACCACCGGTTCCCCGGACCCCTTGATCTCGAACGCGATTCGCGCCCCCGCCCGCTCCAGATACCGATCTCCAGACATCAACATCCCCTAACTCCGAGACGACCCGCTTTCCCTCCGAATGACCAGTACGCAGCCACCCAATCAGGGCCATCACCCACCCGTGAGCTGCCGATTTGCCATAAGGGTGGGGGAGCACGCTAATGTTCTCGTGTCCGGAACGGAGCCCAAACCCCGCCCCGGACAGCCGCTTCAAGCGGCACGACCCGGTTCTATAGCTCAGCGGGAGAGCACTCGCTTCACACGCGAGGGGTCGCTGGTTCGATCCCAGCTAGAACCACTCGAACGGCCGGTTCATCCCAGATGGCGATGAACCGGCCGATTTGTTTGCCTGCTGCGATTCCACCATCGGATCCCTCGCGAAAAGCTGCGTGTCGCAGCTGCTTTGAGGGTAGCTTGCCTGATTGTGGCTGACGCGCCGTCAAATCCGCATGATGCATACTTCCGTCAGGTGTTGTCTCGGCCTGCGGACGCTGCCGCAGAGCTGCGGGCAGTGCTGCCGAAGGCGGTTGCGGCACGAGTGAATTGGGATGCGCTCGAGTTGCAGCCGTGCAGTTTCGTTTCTCAGCAACTGCGGTCCCGATACAGCGACCTGTTGTTTCGCACCCGCATCGACAACCACGACGCGTACGTCTTTCTGCTCATCGAGCACCAGAGCAGCCCAGACCCCTTGATGCCGATGCGCATGCTCGAATACCAGGTCGGGATCTGGAACCGATACGTCCGCGAACACCCCAAGACGAAATCGTTGCCGGTGGTGATCCCGTTGGTCGTCCACGCGAGCCGGGACGGTCGTCACTGGGATTGTCCAACCGAGTTGTCGGAGCTACTCGACGTCGACCATCTCACCCTGGACGCGCTCGGTGACTTGATTCCGCGCTTTCGTTTCATACTCGACGACCTCACCGTCCATGCGGTGTCGGCTCTCTGCGCACGGGAACTACCACCGGCAACCCGCGTTCTCCTCGTGCTGTTGAAGATCGCCGCCGGAAACAAACGCCTGGCCATTGAACTGTTGCCACTGGTGGAGGACCTGCAAACGATCGTGTCGGCACCAGGCGGCACGGAGGTTCTGGAGTGGGTCGTGACGTACATTCTCAGTGTCGGCGAAACCAGCGATACTGAGTTGGGAACTGTCTTTTATCGGCTCGGGCCCCATGCGAAGGAGGTCATCATGTCGACTGCGGAACGGCTCCGTGCAGAGGGTGAGGCTCGCGGTGAGGCACGGGGTGAGGCGAGGGGGCGGGCTGAAATTGTGCTCGAGCTGTTGGTGCAGAAATTCGGGACCTTGCCCGATGAGATCGACGCTATGGTTCGGTGTGCGAGTGCGGGCGAGTTGCGTGGGTGGGCGGCACGGATTCTGGAGGCCGAGCGCCTGGAGCACGTCTTCCAAGCCTGACAGTCGCGGTGCCGGTGTTCATCGCGCCGATCCAGGCCAGCGCCGCGATGACGTCGAAGCAGGCGATGAGAAAGCCCAGACGGTCAACCGTTCGGCTGACGCCCGGCGGCTCTGGCTCACCGCCCACACCTTCGCCGCCGTCGAGGACCTTCTTCGTGAGGGGATACCCCAACGTCAAGATTGGTCGCGACCGGTCAACTCGGGCTCGGCTACGCCTTGGCGGCCAGGGCGATCAGGTCGGCGACCGGGGTCGGCTGGGAGACGGCCACCGCGTGCGAGGCGGCGACTTCCACTGTCTGGGCACCGGCGCGCTCGGCCATGAAGCGCTGGGACTCGACCGGGATGTTCTTGTCGTCGGTGGTGAGCAGCGCGTAGGACGGGATGGTTCGCCAGGCCGCGGCGGTCGCGGGCTGCCGCAGGGCGTCGATGGCGACCGGGCGCTGGGTGATCGCCATGAGTTCGGCGGCCGGGGCCGGGACATCGGCGGCGAATTGTCGCGGGTATTCGTCCTGGTGGATGTGGAGTTCGGTGCCGGTGCCGCCATCGGGCAGCGGGTAGGACGTGGAGCGTGTGGTGGGGCCCAGGGTCGAGCCGGGGAACCTGTCGGTGAGTTCGAGGGCGGACTCGCCTTCGGCGGGGATGAAGGCCGCGATGTAAACCAGTGCTGTCACAGTGGATTTCGACGCGGCCGCGACGGAGATGACGCTGCCGCCGTAGGAGTGACCGGCCAGCACGATCGGGCCCTCGATGCTGTCGAGCACCGAGGCGATGTAAGCGGCGTCGGAGTCCAGGCCGCGCAGCGGGTTCGCTGCGGCCACGACGGAAAAGCCTTGGGCACGAAGCTGTTCGATGACACCGTTCCAACTGGAGGAGTCGGCGAACGCGCCGTGCACGAGCACGATGGTGGGAGTGATCATGAGTTCGGTCCTTCGAGAGCAGGGACGGATCAGGCCGGGTACAGGGCGGACTTCAGTACCGAAATCGCTTGAGCCACAGCCGCTTTAGCCGCAAATGTGTCATGCATGGCGTTGACCATGACGAAATCGTGGATGATGCCGCCGTAGCGCACCTGGGTCACCGGCACTCCGGCGGTGCGCAGTTTGGCCGCGAAGGCCTCGCCCTCGTCGCGCAGCACGTCGTTCTCGGCGGTGATGACCAGCGCCGGCGGCAGACCGGTGAGCTGCTCGGTGGTGGCGCGCAGCGGGGATGCGGTGATCTGCGCGCGATCCTGCGCGCTGGTGGTGTACTGATCCCAGAACCACCGCATGCCCTCGCGGGTCAGGAAGTAGCCGTCGGCGAACTTCTCGTAGGACTCGGTGTCGAAGGCGGCGTCTGTGACGGGGTAGAAGAGCACCTGCTGCACGAACGACACATCGCCGCGTTCCTTGGCCATGAGCGTCAACGCGATCGCCATATTGCCTCCCACCGAGTCGCCCGCGACGGCGATCCGCGACGAATCCAGGCCCTTGTCGGCGCCATTCGCGCTGACCCACTGGGCGATCCGATAGGACTGCTCATTGGCGACGGGGTAGCGCACGTCGGGGGAGCGGTCGTACTCCGGGAACACGACGGCGGCATGCGCGCCGACGGCCAGATCGCGAACCAGCCGGTCATGTGTGTGCGCGTCGCCGAAAACCCATCCCGCGCCGTGCGTGTAGATGATCACCGGTAGTGTTCCGGTGACGTTCTGCGGCTTGACGATCCGTGCCCGCACCGAACCGGTCGGGCCGCCCTGCACTGTGACCCACTCCTCGTCGATCTCCGGTTTGAAGATCGGTGAATCCTGCACCGAATCAACGGCTTTGCGGCCCTCTTCCGGCGGAAGCTGGTAGAGATACGGTGGATTCGCGGTGGCCTCGACGAACTGCTGTGCGGCCGGTTCCAGTGCGATGCCCAGCGGGTTTGCGGTCATTGCGATCGTCCTCCGTTGTCGAATGAATGATGCTGCGGTGCAACCCATTCAGTTTCCTCCCGGCAACCCACCGTGCGCCCCGCTCGGACGGCCGTGAAAACCTCGTTTCAGGACACGGCTTCCATCGGCTCGGGTACCGCGGGTACTCCGGTCGAGCGGAATCGCTGCTGGTATTTGCGCGGCGAGATGCCCAGTCGCGCAATAAAAGCGCGGCGCAGCGCCTCGCTGGTGCCGTAGCCGGAGGCAATGGCGGCCTCGGTGACGCCGTATCCGGCGTGCAGCATGTCCCGTGCGACGCCGAAGCGGATGAAGGCCACGTACTCGGCGGGGGAGCGTTCCAGTTCCGCGCGGAACAGGCGGGTCAGATGCCTGATGCTGACCTGGGCGTGCGCTGCCAGCGTCTGCACGGTGTGCGGGAAGGCCGGATCCGCGCAGATCACATCGACCACCTTGCGAACCAGCGGACTGCGCGGTGCGGGACCGGCCAGTGAGGCCGAGAACTGGGACTGGCCACCCGCCCGCTGCATGTAAACCACCAGTAATTGCGCCACCTGCCGGGCGACATCGGCGCCGTGATCCTCCTCGACCAAGGCCAGTGCGAGATCGATGCCCGCCGCCACACCGGCCGAGCTGTACAGGTTGCCGTCGCGGACGAAGATCGCGTCCGCGTCGACTTTGATCGCCGGGAACCGCCGGGTGAGATCCGCCGCGAACTTCCAGTGGGTGGTCACGCGCCGGCCGTCGAGCAGGCCCAGCTGGGCCAGGACGACCGCGCCGCTGCAGATGCTGGTCAGTCGCCGCGTATGGAAGGACAGGTGCCGGGCCGCAGCGAGCAACTCGGGCGTCACGAATTTCGCGGGTGGCTGTTCGCTTCCTGGAACGATCACGGTGTCGAAACGCCCCGCCTCGGCGGCGGCCGCGCTCACCTCGACCCGGGCCCCGATCGAGGTCTGCACCGGCTGCCCGTCCACTGACAGCAGTACTACCTCATATCCCGCCACCCGCTGATTGGCCTCCACGAAAACCTCTGCGGGACCCACGAAGTCGAGTGTTTTGACGCCATCGAAGAGCAGGATGCCCATGCGTCGAACGGGCACACCACAGAAAGTGTTGGACATGTCAACCATTATTGTGGAGGCGTGCCTCCAGAACCAAGCCGTGTGCGCTACCTCGCACTTCGATTGGTACGGTGACCGCATGGCTCGACCCAGACAGTTCAGCGAAGCGGATTTGCTCGACGCCGCGACCGAGCTGTTCTGGACCAAAGGCTTCGACAGCACCTCGGTCGAGGACGTCTCGCGCGCCAGCGGCATCGGCAACGGCAGCATCTACGGTGCCTACGGCAGCAAGCGCGGTCTCTTCCTGGCTGTCTTCGAGCGCTACTGCGACGGTCGCACCCGCTTCATCCGCGACACCCTGGCCGCCGCACCGGGCTCGGCGCGCACCGGGATCCAGGTTCTCCTTCGAGCCGTGATCGACGACTGCGCCGCCTACCCGGACCGCCGCGGCTGCCTGATGATCAACAGTATCGCCCAGCTCGGCACCAGGATCCCCGAAGTCTCCACCATCGGCACGATCACCACGACGGCCATGGAACAGGCTGTCGCCGAACACCTCCGACGCACCCCGGGCTCCGACACCACGGACCTGTCGGCCCTCAGCGCCAACATCATCGTGGTAGCCCAGGGCCTGATCCAATTGAGCCGCTTGGGAACCACACCCGAACGCCTCCGCGCAGTAGCCGACGTCTCCTGCGCGTCGCTCCCCTGACCTGACCCCATGATTTCGGTCCGGTGATGTGACTGCCGCCGCCCTCACCTGGCTCGGAAATCGCTGACGTCGGGCTTTCACACCGAAGCGGCAGTCGTCGAAGTGATTGCGCCGCGTGGTCTTTCCGCTCCGTCCCAGCTTTCGGTGGCCAGGGTGAGGAGTACTACGCCATGTGGTGTCAGGTTCGAAGTAGCGCCGCGTGCCGTACAGGATTTGACCGACGACCTGCACAAGTCCGGTTCATCCATTGCCGTTGCCCTTCAACGGTTGTCCGGTTCACTGATGGCTGCCGCCTGGTGGAAGGGCAGTGAGGACCATGCGAATCCCTTTGTCCCTCAATGTAGTAACTCTACGCGCTGGTCAGGCGGAGACGGGGTGCGGTTGTCGAATTTTCGGAGGAGGGGCTCGACTACGCGGGCGGCCACCGGGCCGAGGACGGCCATCAGGAGGACGTAGGTGGTTGCGAGGGCGGCGAATTCGGTGGGGACCGCGCCGGCGGAGACGGCTAGGCCCGCGATGACTATGGAGAATTCGCCTCGGGCTACGAGGGCGGCGCCGGCTCGGGCGCGGCCGTAGCGGGAGGCGCCGGCGCGGCGGGCGGCCCACCAGCCGGTGAACAGCTTGGCTGCCGTGGTGGTGATGGCCAGGGCTATGGCCCAGGCGAGGACCGGGGGGATGCTGCGGGGGTCGGTGCTGAGGCCGAAGAGGACGAAGAAGAGGGCGGCGAAGAGGTCTCGGAGGGGTTCGAGGAGTTTGGTGGCGTTGTGGGCGGTGGAGCCGGAGATGGCGATGCCCAGGAGGAAGGCGCCTACGGCTGCCGATACCTGCAGGGAGGAGGCGATGCCTGCTACCAGCAGGGCTGAGCCGAGGAGTTTGAGGAGGAAGATCTCGCGGACTTCGCTGTCGACGATTTTCGACACGTACCTGCCGTAGCGGAGGGCTACGACCAGGACGACGGTGACCGCGGTCAGCGCGATACCAACGGTTTTCATGCCCGCGAGGAAGCCCGCGCCTGCCAGGACCGCGGTGAGGACCGGGAGGTAGGCGGCCATGATCAGGTCTTCGAAGACGAGAATCGAGAGGATGGTGGGGGTTTCGCGGTTGCCCAGGCGGCCGAGGTCGGCGAGGACCTTGGCGACGATTCCGGAGGAGGAGATGTAGGTGACGCCGGCCATCGCCACCGCGCCGGTGAGGCCCCAGCCGAGCCACAGGGCCACCAGGATGCCGGGGGTGGCGTTGAGGACCAGGTCGAGGACGCCCGCTGCCCAGGAGTTGCGCAGGCCGGTGACGAGTTCGCTTGCGCTGTATTCCAATCCGAGCAGGAGTAGGAGCAGGACCACGCCTATCTCGCTGGCGAGGTGAATGAATTCGTCTACGTTGCCGCCCAGTTCGATGAGGCCGCCCTTGCCGAACATCAGGCCGCCGACGAGATAGAGCGGGATCGGGGACATTCCGATGCGGGCGGCCAATTTGCCGAGCAATCCCAATCCGAAGAAGACCGCACCCAGCTGCATGAGCGCGAGCGCGGTGTCGTGTGCCACCATGTATCTTTCCGCCATCCATCACGAAATCAGCGGGGGCCGAACGGCTTTCCGCTGTGCCAACAACTACCGGGACGTCATCGTGGATCGGGAGGGTCCGCGGCGCTGTCGTCGGCGCACCGCGATGATCGGGGTGGCGACAGTCGGGTACGACGCCGTTGTGCCGGTGGTGCAGGCGGTTTCGGCGTGCGGGGGAGTGGAGTGGCTGCGGGGAAGGCTCGGGTCAGCAGCCCGGAGACGGGGGAAAGAGGTATGACATTGTCGAGTACGCGAGATGCGTGAATGCCACGGGCGGCTCCTCTCGGTTCGATTCGCCATGAAACGGACGTACGGAGTCAGGTTGCGACAGCAACTCGCCGGAGCACCTGCTTGGTAATGATTCCGTAAAGGCGCACCACGTGCAAATCGGCGTGGAAGCGCAGATCGATCAAACTCCCGCGGGTATGGGTCAACCTCGATCCCGGCATCTCCGGCGATGACATTTGTCATGGCTCACCCATGCGGAACCCGCCGGAGTTCGGTGACTGCGCTTACTACTCGCGGCGGGCGGCGTCCGCGAGGGTTGAAGGCATGAGAAGTACGAATCAGCCTGCGCACGAGGTTATTACGGCGCGGGGTCTGCGCCGGACCTACGGGCAGGGCAAGAATGCGTTCGAAGCCGTACGGGGAGTGGATCTGAGCGTGCGGGAGGGGCAGGTCTTCGCGCTGCTGGGCACCAATGGCGCGGGGAAGACCTCGACCCTCGACCTGCTCGAGGGACTCGCCGCACCGTCGGCGGGCGAGGTCGAGATCTTCGGGCTCGATCCGCGGCGGGATCGGGCCCGGGTGCGCGCGCAGGTCGGCATCATGCTGCAGTCCGGGGGACTGCCCGCCGAGCTGACCGTTCGCGAAACCCTCGAGATGTGGCGGGGGACATGCACCGCGCCGACCACCGCCGATCAGGTGCTTCGGCAGGTCGCGCTGGTCGACCGGGCCGAGGTCCGGGTCGGCTCGCTGTCGGGCGGCGAGCAGCGGCGGGTCGATCTGGCGTGCGCGCTGCTCGGGCAGCCTCGGTTGCTGTTCCTCGACGAGCCGACCACCGGACTCGATCCGGAGAGCCGGCGCGGCACCTGGCAACTGCTCGCCGATCTCAAGGCATCCGGGGTGACCATGGTGCTCACCACGCACTATCTGGACGAGGCCGAGGCGCTGGCCGATCGGATCGCGATCATGCACCGGGGCGAGGTGGTGCGCGCGGGCACGCTGCGCGAGATCGTCGAGGGGCATCCGTCGCGGATCGCGTTCGATCACCCCGGGCTGCCGCTGCCGACCCTGCCCACCGCGCGGGTCGACGCGGGAGCGCGCGTCATGGTCGATACCCATGATCTACAGGGGCACCTGTTCGACCTGCTCGTGTGGGCGCGTCAGCAGGGCGTGCCGCTGGGCGGGCTCGAAGCCCGCGCCGCCTCCCTCGAATCGGTCTTCCTGGATATCGCCAGCGAATCGGCCGGAACCCCCGTCGAATCGATCGGAGCACTGCGATGACCACCCTGACCCCTGCCCGGAACTCGCGCCGCCGCCCGCTGACGGCCCTCGCGAAGGCCGAATATCTGCAGTTCCGGCGGAACAAGACGCTGGTGTGGATGGCGCTGTTCTTCCCGGTCGGCATCTCGCTGTCCATGTATTCCATTGCCACCCGCCACGATGCACCGACCGCGTCCACCGTGGCGATGACCTTCGAGCTGATCGCCCTGGTCGCCCTGTTGTTCGTGCAGTACTACTCGGTGCTGTCGATGGTGACGACACGCCGGGGCGAGGGTGTGCTGAAACGATTGCGTACGGGTGAGGCGGCCGACTGGCAGATCCAGACGGCCCCCGCCGTGCCCGGCGCGCTGGTGACCATCGCCTCGGTACTCGTGGTCGCCGCGGTGGTGTACGGGACGGGCGCGCCCGCACCGGTGAACCCGCTCGCGATCGGGCTGGGCATCGTCGGCGGAATCGTGCTGTTCTCGCTGCTGGCGCTGGCGACCAGTGCCGTCACGAAGAATGCCGAGGCCGCGCAGATCACCTCGCTGCCGGTGATAACGGTCGCGATGCTCGGCGTCGCATCCTTCCGCGGCGCGCTGCCCGATCGCCTGGCCGAGCCGGCCGACTGGACGCCGTTCGCCGCCATCTCCGATCTCGTCTCCCTCGGCGCGGCAGGGCGGACGGCCACCGCCGCGGACACCGAGCAGGCGCTCGACTTCGCGGGCACCTTCGGCGAACTCGGGCGGCCGTTTGCCACACTGGCGATATGGACGGCCCTGGCATTCGTGCTGACTCGCAAGAGCTTCCGCTGGGACGACCGCGGTTGAGCAGCGTGACATCCTGGTGGCAAGCGCTGCCGGGATCCGCCAAGTTCCGGCTCTACAGCCGGATCACCCTGCAGATGGGTCTGGTCGTGACCGTCCTCGCGATGGCGGCCACGGCCGGCACGGTGTGGTCGGCGGCCGGACTGCTGGTCGCCGGTCTCGCGGCGATCGCCGCGGTGGAACTGCAACCCGAATTCGCCCTGTCGCCGCCCAAGCAGCCGTGGCGCTGGGTATTCCTTTGTGCCTCGGTGATTCTGGCGGTGGTGTGGGGCGCCTCCGCCGTGGCCATCCGGCTGGCGACGAGTGAGCCGGTCGTCGACTCAGCCCGTCTGACCGGGATCTATGTGGCGGTGCTCGCCATGTTCTCGGTGGTGCCGTTCGCCCGCCGCCGGTGGTGGACCGTGTTCGGTCTCAGCGTGGCCACGGGCCTCGCATTCGGCACATCGCCGCCCGCCGGAGCCCTCACCGCGCTGGTGACCTTCCTCGTGGGCGGTTTCGTGGTCGGGACGACCCTGCTGACCATGTGGGGGCTGCGGGTCGTCGCGGAACTGGACCGGGCGAAGGCGGTCGAGGCGGACCTGCAGGTGGCCGAGGAGCGACTGCGGTTCGCGCGGGATCTGCACGATATCGTCGGGCGGGGATTCTCCGCGATCGCGGTGAAAAGTGAACTGGCGGCGGCCTTGTCACGCTCCGGGGAGGCCGAGCGCGCGGCCGCCGAGATGGACGAGGTGAAAACGCTCGCCGTCGAGTCGATGGGGCAGATGCGCACCCTGGTGCGGGGCTATCGCGGCATCGATCTGCGCACCGAGGTGGCCGGTGCGCGGTCGCTGCTGTCGGCCGTGGGCTGCGGACTCGTGGTCGAGGGTGATCCGGCCGCGGTGCCGGCGCGGTTTCACGAGGTCGCCGCCTGGGTGGTGCGCGAGGGGACGACCAATATCGTCGAGCACTCGGCGGCCACCTCCGCGACGCTGGCCTTCGGGGCCTCGGGGATGTCGCTGCGCAATGACCGTCCGCACGGCCCGCCGGGGGAGCGATCCGGGCTGCGCGGCTTGGCCGAGCGGCTGGCGCCGGTCGGCGCGACCCTCGGCGCGCGTGGTACCGATGCGGAGTTCGTGCTCGAAATACTGTGGGAGAACGCATGATTCCCGTATTCCTGGCGGACGACGAGACCCTCGTCCGGGTCGCGCTGGCGACCATGCTCGGGCTCGAGGCCGATCTGGAGGTGATCGGGCATGTGGGTTCGGGTGAGGAGTTGCTGGTCGCCTGGCGTGCGCGCGATGCCGACGGGCCGAGGGCGGTGGCCGTCATCGACCTGCAACTGCCCGGTATCGACGGTATCGAGACCGCTGTCGAATTGCAGCGGCTCACACCGGGAGTCGGCACCCTGATCGTCACCAGCCACGGCAGGCCCGGCTATCTCAAACGCGCGCTCGCCGCGGGCGTGCGCGGCTTCCTGCCCAAGACCACGTCGGCCGCGACGCTGGCCGAGGTGATCCGCACCGTGCATCGCGGCGGCCGATACGTCGATCCGGAACTCGCCGCCGAGGCCATCAGCGCGGGCGACTCCGTTCTCACCGCGCGCGAGGCCGATGTGCTCGAATACGCCCTCGACGGCGCGTCGGTCGAGGACATCGCCCGCCGCGCCCATCTGTCCCCGGGCACCACCCGCAACTACCTGTCCTCGGCCATGGCCAAACTTGGCGTCTCCAATCGCTACGAGGCCGCGCTCAAGGCCCGCGAGAAGGGCTGGATCTAACCGGTGGCGGTGGCCGCGCCGCGGCGTGCGAATCCCCGGGAAATCGCAGTCTGTATTGCAGGTGCAATTTCATTTGAGGGGCACATTTGCACTTGTCGAGGACCTGTGGTGCCGAATGCCCGACGTGTTGTGCCAGAAGCGAATTCGGTGAAGAATAAGCGCCGCGTTGATATGACACTCAATGAGCGAGGCTCGAACGAGAGCCGATCTCAATCGTTTGCTTATGGAGGCGAGACAACAGTTATGACGGCACGCGAAGAGGAGCTGCAGATCACCGAGCTCGTCGCCCGGCTGGCCGATAAATTCCCCCACCTGGCGGCAGGCGTCGTCAGCGAGGAAGTCCGCGGTATCCACCGCGATTTCGACGGCCACCGTGTCCGCGAATTCATCCCGCTGCTCGTGGAGCGGATCGCGGAACGCCAGCTGAGCCGGCGGGTGTCCTATTGCGCGAACACTGTTCTGGGCGATCCGTTAAGAAAGCGGGTGCAACCATCATCACCGGCTTACCTCTGAGTTCGCGGCCGCAGGTTCATCGAGCCTGCGGCCGCTGTGTGTCGGTGGCCCGCCGGGTGGGGCCGGCCGGGGTGTGAGGTAGCGGGGCGGGGGATCCGGGGTGGTCGTTCCAGGGGAGGGAATCCTGGCCGAACCCTGCCGCGCGGGGTGCGATCGCAATACAATTCGAGGACAGCTCATTGCGTTCGAGAATTCGTGAAGTTTCGACCCTCGAAAGAGGTGGTGCCCGAAATGATCACCGCGAGAATCGCCGCCGTCCTCCTAGCCGTGGTCACGCTCACCGGCGCGCTGCTCACCGGGGGAACGGGCACCGCCGCCGCCTTCTTCGGTCCGTGCGTGCCCGGGAATCAGCTGCAGCCCACCGCGGAACTGTTCGCCACCACGAACCGGGATGTGATCACCGACCCCGCGGATCCGCGCATGGCCGACCCGCTCACCGGATTCGACGTGGAGGTGCGGGCCACCGCGATCATGGAGTGGGGGCTCGCGGTGCACTCCGAACCCGTGGACGGGGTGTTCTGGTCGGAGGATTCGCGGCAGATCACCTACGAGCCCGCCCGCCGGTTCGAACTGGCCTGCACCAGCAATGAGAATCTGTGCTGGATCGCGGACGACCTGCGGATCCGGCATCAGCAGGAAGCCGTGCTCGGCATCGCGTTCCTGCCGCCCGAGCACGAGAAGGCCGACGGATTCCTGGTGCGCGTGCCCGGCGTCGACGTGGCCCGGCTGCACGACGCCCTGCTCGCCGATCCCGCCGCACGAGACCGGCTGGGTGGCGGCTCGGTGACCGAGGACGGCACCCTCATCCTGGTCGCGGATCGCGCCGACTTGGGCGCCGTGCAATCCTTCGTCGAAGGGCTCGGCGCACACTGGGATTCGGGCGCCGTGCGCTACGGCGACAAGGAACTCGTCACCGGGACCTGCATCCAGGGCGTCCTGTTCTGACCGGTCGGGCCGGTCAGTAGGGCGACGTCGAATTCTGCTTCGCCCAGCGCTTTTCGGCCGCCGAATCGCCCGGCGGCGGCACCAGGCCGTTGATCATCCAGAGTTCCTCGCTGGTCTCGTCGACATGAAACTCCCAGTGCAGGTCGGGATGTCGTGCCATGGACGGCTGGAGCATGCGATTGATCCACTGGGTGGTGCGGCGGCGGCTCTCCTGATCGGGATTGCGGCGTGCGATGTGGTCGATGGTCACCCGCACGCCGACCGGAGTGGGTTCACCGCCGACATAGAAGTTCTCCGGCGCGGTCTCGTGGAACAGGGTGATCACATAGAACCGGGGCAGTCCCACCTGTTCGTAATGGTCGGCGATCCGGGCCGCCAGTTCGTGCTTCTCGGTGTCGGTGAAGATTCCGGGCGTGTGGTGAACGGTCCACAGGGGCATGGGTTTTCGTCTCTCTTCCGATGAGGGTGTGGTTGTTCAGCCCGCGGCCGCGAAGGTCAGCTTCTCGACCGGTCCGGACAGCGCCGTCTTGACCGCGGCGCTCACCTCGTCGGCCAGCACCTCCGTCCGACCCGCCTCGAGCCCGTCGAGAATCCGTGCGGCGATATCGGCGGTCGTGGCCTTCGGCCGCTGGATCGCGGACACCATGTCCGTATCGATGAAGCCGGCGTGCACCCCGACCACCTGGGTGTGCTGTCCCGCCAATTCGATGCGCAGCGAGTTGGTCACCGACCAGGCCGCCGCCTTGGACGCCCCGTACGCGCCGCTGCCCGCCAGCCACGACAGCACGGAGTGCATGTTCACCAGCGCACCCCCGCCGTTGGCGGCGAGAATCGGCGCGAACGCCCGCGCCACCCGCAACGGCCCGAAGACATTGACATCGAACGTTTCCGAGATGGCCGCGAAGTCTCCACCGAGTAATCCGGCGGGCAGCAGCACCCCGGCATTGTTGAAGACCAATTCGGCATCCGGGGCGAGCGCGGCCAATGCCGCGACCGAATCCTCCTCCCGCACTTCGAGTTCGGCGGTGACCACCGCGGGTCGCTCGTCCCGGTACGCCGCGCGGGCCGTGGCGTAGACCTTCGCCGCCCCGCGTGCCAGCAGTGCCTCGACCAGTGCCGCGCCCAGTCCGCGCCGCCCTCCGGTCACCACGGCGACCTTGCCCTCTACCGCAACCACAGCATTCCTCCATCTAGGTAACGATGACGTTAGTTAGATGGAAGCACGCCGCCGCTGGATAACGCAAGCGTTAGTTACAATGGCGAGGTGGCTATGGAGTTCGAGGAGAAACTGCGCGACCGCAGCGCCTGGTCGATCGGCGACGGCTGCTCGGCCGAACGCGTCCTGAACCTGCTCAGCACCAAGACGGTCTTCCTCGTGGTCCGCGAATGCTTCTACGGCACAACCCGATTCGAGGACTTCGCCACCCGTATCGGCACCTCCGCCCCCGCCGTCTCGCGGGCGCTCAAGCAGTTGGAGTCCGCCGGGGTCATCGCCCGTGTGCCGTACCAGGATCCGGGTAAGCGCGCGCACGACGAGTACCGGCTGACCGAGTCCGGGGAGGATCTGCTGCCGGTGTTCCTGTCCCTGATGCAGTGGGGCGACAAGTATCTCCAGGGTGGCCGCCCGCCGTTGCGCTTCGTCGACTCCGGCTCCGGCAGCCCGCTGCGCGTGCGGGTCACCGATGCCGAGGTGCCGGATGCGGCATCCGACGATATCGAGATCAGGCTGAATCCGGGACGCCGTCGCTGATCATTTGCTGGCTTCCACACGCCGCGGCCGGGCCGTGACGTGTGCCCGAGGGGCGCGTAACCCGGGTCACAACTAATGCTTGACTCATTCCAGATTAGCGACGAGACTGCAGGGCGTGCCCACGGTCGCGGAGTTCCAGCAGATGTTGCGCGGCGCCGCGCTCCGGGTGACTGCTCCGCGGGTAGCGGTGCTGAGTGCCGTACACGCGCAGCCACACGCCGATACCGATTCGATTATTCGGGCGGTGCGATCGGACCTGGCCGCGGTGTCGCATCAGGCGGTGTACGACTCCTTGCGGACACTGACTGCTGCGGGGTTGCTGCGATGCATTCAGCCCTCCGGTTCCGTGGCGCGGTACGAGACCAGGGTGGGCGACAACCACCACCATGTCGTGTGCCGGGAGTGTGGGCGGATCGCCGACGTCGACTGTGCGGTCGGCCAGGCGCCGTGTTTGACCGCGTCCGACGGCCAGGGCTTCGCGATCGACGAGGCCGAGGTCATCTACTGGGGACTCTGTCCCGAATGTGCGGCGTCACACGCCAATTCAAAACGTCCCTGATCGCAGCCCGATTACATATTCAGGAAGGAATGTCGTGACCGACAGCCGCAGCACCAGCGAGAGTGAGAACCCGGCGATCCCCTCGCCGACTCCCAAGGCGCACGCTCCGTTCACCAACAAGGACTGGTGGCCGGAGCAGATCGACGTCTCGGTACTGCACGCGCACTCGTCCAAATCCAACCCGCTCGGCGAGAACTTCGACTACGCAAAGGAATTCGCCAAGCTCGATGTCGAGGCCGTGAAGGCCGACGTCGCGGCGGTCCTCACCGACTCCAAGGACTGGTGGCCCGCCGACTACGGCAACTACGGCGGCCTGTTCATCCGGCTGAGCTGGCACGCGGCCGGCACCTACCGGACCTTCGACGGACGCGGCGGCGGCGGTCAGGGCGCACAGCGCTTCGCCCCGCTCAACAGCTGGCCCGACAACGGCAACCTGGACAAGGCCCGCCGCCTGCTGTGGCCGGTCAAGCAGAAGTACGGCAACAAGCTGTCCTGGGCCGACCTGCTGGTGTTCGCCGGCAACGTGGCGCTGGAATCCATGGGCTTCAAGACTTTCGGCTTCGCCTTCGGCCGCCCCGACATCTGGGAGGCCGAGGAGGTCTACTGGGGTCCCGAGGGCACCTGGCTGGGCGATGAGCGCTACAGCGGCAAGCGCGATCTGGCCAACCCGCTCGGCGCGGTCCAGATGGGCCTGATCTACGTGAACCCGGAAGGCCCCAACGGGCAGCCGGATCCGGTCGCCGCCGCGCACGACATCCGCGAGACGTTCGGCCGCATGGCCATGAACGACGAGGAGACAGCCGCGCTGATCGTCGGCGGCCACAGCTTCGGCAAGACCCACGGCGCCGGTGACGCCGGCCTGGTCGGCCCCGAACCCGAGGCCGCCCCCATCGAACAGCAGGGCCTGGGCTGGAAGAGCTCGTTCGGCACCGGCAAGGGCAAGGACGCCATCACCTCCGGTCTCGAGGTGGTGTGGACCTCCACTCCGACCAAGTGGGGCAACGGTTTCCTGCAGAACCTGTACGGCTTCGAGTACGAGCTGACCAAGAGCCCGGCCGGGGCCTGGCAGTGGGTGGCCAAGGACAGCGAGGCCACCATTCCGGATCCGTTCGGCGGCCCGGCGCGCAAGCCCACCATGCTCACCACCGACCTGTCGCTGCGCGAGGATCCGGCCTACCGGGCCATCACCAGCCGCTGGCTGGAGCATCCGGAGGAGCTGGCCGAGGCGTTCGCCAAGGCCTGGTACAAGCTGCTGCACCGCGATATGGGCCCGATCAGCCGCTACCTCGGCCCGTGGATCCCGGAGCCGCAGCTGTGGCAGGATCCGGTTCCCGCCGTCGAGGGCGAACTCATCGGCGAGCAGGACATCGCGGCGCTCAAGGCCAAGGTGCTCGAATCCGGGCTGTCGGTGGCGCAGCTGGTCAAGACCGCGTGGGCCTCGGCGGCCAGCTACCGCAGCACCGATATGCGCGGTGGCGCGAACGGCGCGCGCATCCGGCTCGAGCCGCAGAAGAGCTGGGACCTCAACGAACCCGCCGAACTGGCCAAGGTGCTGCCGGTATTGGAGCAGATCCAGCAGGAGTTCAACGCGGCCGGCGGCAAGAAGGTCTCGCTCGCCGACCTGATCATCCTGGCCGGTTCCGCGGCCATCGAGAAGGCGGCCGCGGACGCGGGCCACCAGGTCACCGTGCCGTTCGCGCCCGGTCGTACCGACGCCACGCAGGAGAACACCGATGTGGAGTCGTTCGCGGTGCTCGAACCGCGCGCCGACGGCTTCCGCAACTACGTGCGCCCCGGTGAGAAGACCCCGCTCGAGCGCCTGCTGCTGGACCGCGCCTACATGCTCGACGTGACGGCCCCCGAGCTGACCGTCCTCGTCGGCGGCCTGCGGGTGCTGGGGGCCAACTACGGCGGCTCCGAGCACGGCGTATTCACCGATCGCCCAGGCACTTTGACCACCGACTTCTTCGTCAACCTGCTCGACATGACGACGGAGTGGAAGGCGTCGGAGTCCGCGGAGAACGTCTTCGACGGCGTCGACCGCGCCACCGGCGAGCGCAAGTACACCGCCACCGCCAACGACCTCGTCTTCGGCTCGCACTCGGTGCTGCGCGCCATCGCCGAGGTCTACGCCCAGGACGACAACCAGGCCAAGTTCGTGAACGACTTCGTCGCGGCCTGGGTCAAGGTCGTCGAGAACGATCGCTTCGACCTGCGCTGAGCGGAACGCACCGCGCTGACTGAAAAATACCGAGGCTGAACAACTTCCGGCCTCCGGTCGCTGACGAGCCCCCATCCGGCCCCGCGCCGGGTGGGGGCTCGGTCGCTGTCACCTACCGCGCATGATGTTGGCCAGGAACTCGGCATTGCTGCCGGTGCGGCGCAATCCGTCGAGCAGCAGGTCGAGTGCGCGCTGGTCGTCGAGTTCGGCCAGGGTGCGGCGCAGCGTGTCGACCGCCTGGCGTTCGGCCGGGTGGAACAGCAATTCGTCACGGCGAGTGGAGGATCGGGCGATATCGACGGCGGGGAACAGCTGCCGGCTCGCCAGCGTGCGGTCGAGCTTGAGTTCGGCGTTGCCGGTGCCCTTGTACTCCTCGAAGATGAGAGTGTCCGCGAGCGAGCCGGTTTCGACCAGGGCGGTGGCGATGATGGTGACCGAGCCGCCCTCCTCGAAGTTGCGGGCCGTGCCGAGGAATTTCTTCGGGGGCAGCAGCGCGGCGGAATCCATTCCGCCGGAGAGGATTCGGCCCGAGGTGTGGCCGGTGAGGTTGTAGGCGCGAGCCAGGCGGGTCAGGGAATCCAGCAGGATCACGACATCGCGGCCCTGTTCGGCGAGGCGCTGGGCGCGTTCGACGGCCAGTTCGGCGAGTACGGTCTGCTGGGCGGGGGAGTCGTCGAAGGTTGCGGCGATCACCTCGGCGGGGACGCCACGGGACAGGTCGGTGACCTCTTCCGGGCGCTCGCCGACCAGCACGAGCATGAGGTGCGCTTCAGGATGATTGGCGGCGATACCGTGCGCGATCGCCTGCAGCACAGAGGTTTTGCCCGCCTTGGGCGGGGCCACGACAAGGGCGCGCTGCCCCTTGCCGATGGGCATGATCAGGTCGGTGACGCGGGTGGTGAGCTTGCCGGACGTGGTCTCCAGCCGCAGGCGCTCCTTCGGGTGGATGGGCGTCAGCTCGGTGAACCGCGGGCGGAACTTGATCTCGGCAGGCGGCAGCCCGTTCACGGTGTCCACGCGGACGAGCGGAATAAGCTTGCCGCCCTTGGTATTCGGCTGCGCGAGCCCGGCGACCAGATCGCCGCGGCGCAGGCCGTGTTCACGGATCAGGCGGTTCGGAACATGGATGTCGCCGGGGCCGGGCAGGTATCCGTCCCGGCGCAGGGCGGCGTTCTGACCGCTGAGGTCGAGGATTCCCGTTGCGGGAACCAGGGTTTCGATGGTTTCGAGGGCCGGTGTCGGCTCCAGTGTTGTCATGAGGGTGCTCCTTCGGAACGCAGAGTTGAGGAAAGCGGCTGAGCCGCGGGAGATTCCGAGTGGACAGGCACGGGAGCACTGCTGCACCGGCGGGTTCCGAACTCGGGAGGGAAGAAATCTCGGGGGAGGGACTACGGTCGACCTACGTCCGCGAGATTGCGACAATCCGACGGTACGCCACCTCCGAGATTCGCGCAATCCTCATGATCGGCGTCACAGGTCAGCGGACATACCGCGTGCTCAGCGGGTGCGCAGCAGGGCCCGGCAGACGGCGACGGCCGCCGTGCCGATGTTCTCGAGGGCGCGCAGGTGCGCGGTGGCGGCGGTGTCGTTGACCACCGTGAGGGCCGCGTGGACGCGGATGCGGGTTTCGGTCGGGTCCCAGGCGGGATGGAGTTCACGCAGCAGCTGGGACCATTCGTCGATGTAGGCGTGCTGGGCGACGCGGGAGTCATGGCGGTCGTCCGGGGGGAGCTGGTCGATCTCGGAGACGAGCAGACGGATGAGATCGGGGTAGTCCATGGCGAAGGCGCAGTAGCTGGTGATGAGGCTGTCCGCCGCGTCGGCGGCGTCGCGGGCGCGGTCGAGGCGGCGGATCATATCGGCGCGCAGCAGGTCGTTGCCGCGCAGCATGGCGGCGGTGAGGATGTCGGATTTGCTGGAGAAGTGGTTGTAGACGCTGGGACCCGCGATGCCGACGGCCGCCCCGATGTCCTCGATGCCGACGCTGGTGAAGCCGTCGCGGGCGAACAGACGGGTGGCGGCGCGCAGGATGGCCTCGCGGCGGTTGGGAGACCAGGCGGGCGCGGGTTCGTGGCGGGCGGCCGGGCTCAGCGGCGGCAGGGCGACGGCGGTTGCGGCGCGGGAGAGATCGGCGATGAGCCGGAGGAAGCGGTCCGCCGGGAGCTCGAGGTGATGGTAGGAGACGCTGGTGGTGACGGCCAGCAGGCACCAGGCCAGGTATTCGGCCTGCGCCGGATCCAGCTCGGGCCGCCGGAGTCGCTGAATCTCGGTGAGCCGCGCGACGATTCCGCGCAGCTGCCGGCGCAGTTCGGTGCGCGCGTCCCGGCCCAGGTGCCGGGATTCGGAACGCCAGATCACCCCGACCCCGCGATGTGCCAGCATGGTGGCCGCGAGGGCGTCGGCCGGATCCGCCGCGGGGTCGGCGAGCAGTTCGTCGAGCACCGCTTCCACGGTCCGGAGTGCCTCGGCGACAACGGCATACAGCAGATCCTGCTTACCGGAGAAGTGCCGGTACAGTGCGGAGGGCCCGATGGCGACGGCGTCGGCGACATCCTTCATCGCCACCGCCGCGTACCCGTCGCGCAGATAGAGTTCGGTCGCCGCCGCGATGATCAGCTCGCGGCGGTTGGCGGGGCGGGTGCCGCGAGCCGGGCGCTCCGGCCGCCGGGTCCGGCTCGCGGTCACCCGCACCTCCTCATGATCGTCTCGCGACAGGCTACAGCGAGCATCCGGCCGATCCGTGCACGCCGGTGCGACCGTGCCGTCGCCCGCCGGATCTCAGATGGTGAATCCGCCGCCGCAGATGAGCGTCTGCCCGCTGACATAGTCGGATTCCGGTGTGCACAGCAGGTATACGGCGCCCGCCGCTTCGGCCGGTGTGCCCGCACGGCCCAGCGGGATCATATGTTCCATGGCCGCGAGCAGGTCGGGATTGACGCCCACCTTCAGCTCCCGGCCCTGGATGTCGATCGTGCTGGATCCGTCGGCGGGCGCGGCGGTGAGCCGGGTCTTGATGAGCCCGAACGCGACCGCGTTCACGGTCACGTTGTAGCGGCCCCACTCCTTGGCGAGCGCGCGGGTCAGCCCGAGCGCGCCCGCCTTGGCCGCGGAGTAGTTCGCCTGTCCCGCATTGCCGCCCGTGCCCGCCATGGAGGAGATGTTCACGACCTTGCGGCAGGGCACCGCCGCACCCGCCTCCCTGGCCTGCTTGACCAGTCCCGCGATCACCGGCTGGGCGGCGCGCAGGATCTGGAACGGGGCCTTGAGGTGCACGTCGAGGATGGCGTCCCATTGTTCGTCGGTCATCTTCTGGATTACCGAATCCCAGGTGTAGCCCGCATTGTTGACGATGATGTCGAGCCCGCCGAACGCGTCCACGGCCGTGCCGATGAACCGCTGCGCGAAATCGCCGTCGGTGACGCTGCCCGGCACCGCGACCGCCCGCCCGCCGAGCGCCTCGATGGCGGCGACGGTCTCCTTGGCCGGGTCGGCGTCCAGATCGTTGACCACGACCCGCGCGCCCTGCGCGGCGAACTTGAGCGCGATCTCCCGGCCGATGCCGCGCCCCGATCCGGTGACGACGGCGACCTTGTTGTCCAGATTTCCCATGGGTGAATATCCTTGTCCGGTAAAGGGTTACAGCGCGACGACGGCCGAGCCGGTGAGGGTGACGGTGCCGTCGGGCAGGGTGACGGCCAGCTCGAGGGTGGCGCGGCGCTCCCCGTCCACCTCCTCGATGGCGGCAACCGTCGCGGTGGCGGTGGGTTCGGCCAGCACCGGCGTGATGGCCCCGAAGCGCACCCCGTAGGACAGGATCGCCTCGGGCGCGAAC
Source organism: Nocardia acididurans (assembly GCF_016741815.1). GTDB lineage: Bacteria > Actinomycetota > Actinomycetes > Mycobacteriales > Mycobacteriaceae > Nocardia > Nocardia acididurans. The sequence goes on along the minus strand of NZ_JAERRJ010000007.1, from coordinate 496,102 downwards.
CAATCGGTGAGCAGCCGCCCGAGGAACGCCATCGACAGCATGCCGTGCGCGAACACGTCACCGAGCCCGGCCGAGCGGGCGAAGTCGATATCGATGTGCATCGGATTGTGATCGCCCGACGCCCCGGCGAACAGGGCCAGCGTGGTGCGGGTGATCCGTCCGGCCGCCAGCGGCGGCAGCGTGGATCCGACCGTGAATTCTCCTGTGCCGGTGCTCATTCCCCGCCTCCGATCCGGCGGATGACGATGACCGAGGTCAGGTCGGCGACCGCGCTGCCGTCCTCGCGGGTGACGGCGGTGTCCTTGACCAGGAACTCCAGCGCGCCCCCCTTGCGGCTGTAGACGTCGCTGATCCGCGAGCGGGCGATCACCGTGTCACCGGCGTGCGCCACCGAGTGATAGGTGAACCGCTGTTCGCCGTGCAGGATCCGGCGCAGATCCACGCCCAGCTTCGCCAGCCAGGCGAACGAGTCCGGCTGCTCCAGCTCGATGGCGAACAGGAAGGTCGGCGGCACCGGAAGCCGGTCGTGCCCAGCGGCTTTCGCGGCCTTCTCATCGGTGAAGATCGGATTCGTCTCACCGATGGCCTTGGCGAAGAACCGCAGCCGTCCGGCGTCGACGGTGAGCCGCACCGGCGGCGTCTCGGTCCCGATGATGGTGGGGTCCAACGACATTGCCTCAGCCCACCTTCTCGTAGAGGGTCACCACGGCCGCGCCGCCGAGCCCGATATTGTGCTGCAGCGCCAGATTCACGCCCTGCACCTGCCGATCCCCGGCCTGTCCGCGCAACTGCCACACCAGTTCCGCGCACTGCGCCAGCCCGGTCGCGCCCAGCGGATGCCCCTTGGACAGCAGCCCGCCCGACGGATTGGTGACCACCCGCCCGCCGTAGGTGTTGTCCCCGTCGGCGATGAACTTCTCCGCGGTCCCCTCGGCTGTGAGCCCCAGCGCCTCGTAGGTGAGCAGTTCGTTGGTGGTGAAGCAGTCGTGCAACTCCACGACCCGGATGTCCTCGGGGCCGACGCCCGCCTGTTCGTACACCCGCAGCGCCGCAGTGCGGGCCATGTCGTAGCCCACGATCCGCACCATGGAATCGCCGCTGAAGGTGGCCGCCGAATCGGTGGTCATGGCCTGCGCGGCGACGGCCACATCGGTTTTCAGGCCGTGCGCCCGCGCGTACTCCTCGCTCACCAGCACCGCCGCGGCCGCGCCGCAGGTGGGCGGGCAGCACTGCAGCCGGGTGAGCGGGCCGTAGATGTGCGGCGAGCCGAGCACCTCCTCGACGGTCACCGGATCGCGGAACACGGCGTACGGATTGTTGGCCGCGTGCCGGCGGGCCTTCACCGCGATCTGTGCGAAGACCGCCGGATCCATCCCGTACCGCTGCGCGTACTCGCGGCCCGCGCCGCCGAAATACTGTGCGGCGAACGGTGCGTCGCTGGGCTCCTGCACCCGCGCGACGACCTGCCCGAAGCTGTCCATGGGCGTCGGCCGATCAGTGAAGGCCAGCGCCAGCGCGCCGCGCTGCATCTGCTCGAAGTCCAGCGCCAGCACCACATCGGCGACGCCGTGCTCGATGGCCTGGCGGGCCAGGAACAGCGCCGACGATCCGGTCGAACAGTTGTTGTTGACGTTGACGACGGGGATCCCGGTGGTGCCGACCCGGTACAGCGCCGCCTGCCCGGAGGTCGAATCGCCGTACACCCAGCCCACATACGCCTGCTGGATGCGGGTGTAGTCCAGGCCCGCATCGTCGAGCGCCGCGCGCACCGCGCGTTCGCCCATCACGTCATAGGTCCCGGAGGTGCGCGGGGTGGTGAACGGGATCATTCCCACACCCGCGACGAGCGTCCTTGCTGTCATGGCTCAACTCCTGAAGATGGCTATCGGAGGTTCACTTAATGAAGCATCAGACGCTGTTCGTGTCAATGACCACCTATCGGAAGTTCACTTGTACCTAGCCTCGAGTGACTCCGCCCGGCGCCGGCTCGCCCAGGATGCGCGCGAGATCATCCGGAATGGGCATGGGCGTCATGATTCCCACCGTGGCGCGCCCGGTATTGCCGATCGGCACCCGCCCCAGCGACGAAGCCAGCCCCGCTCCCGACAGGCGCACCGCCTGTCCGAGGGCTTCGCGGCGGTCCCGGGTACGCAGCGCGAGGCTGAACATGTGCCAGTGGGCGCGGGTGTGCGGCCACGGCCACCGCTGCGACAGGATGTGCGCGCGCTCCAGCGCGCGCCACATCTCGTCGAGGTCGGAAGTTGTTCGTGCCCTGTGTAATTCGGACTCGAAAGCGGTTCGGATATGGGATGGCATGGCGGCCATGATCGGCACCTCCGGCGGTCGGTCGACTGTGTCGCGATCAGCATCGCCCCACCTGGCCGCATCCGCCTTGAACAAACCTGCTGCGCTACGAATCCTGCTCGTCGAGCCACCGAATGCCATCGAATTGGGATGGCGCCGAACCGAACATGCTGCGGCACACCCGGTTCAGATGAGCGCTGTCGCTGAAACCGGCGCCGTGCGCGGCCGCGGTGAACGTGTGCCCGGCCGCGACGAGCTCCACCGCGCGCAGCAGCCGCACCCAGCGCACATAGGGCCGCAGCGGCAACCCCATCTCGCTGGTGAACAGGTGTGCCAACCGGCTTTCCGACAGATGCACCTCGCGAGCCAGGTCGGCGAGCCGGACCGGCCCACGCGCGGCGCGCTCGCCGAGTACAGCGAGCGCCCGGGCCACGGCTGGATGATGCGGGCGGGCGGACCCGGTGACGAGTGCCGGTCGGAATTCCCCGTCGCGGAACCACTCCGGGCTCTCGGCGACGCCCGCGCCCGCACGGCACCAGGCACCGACCGCATCGGCGGCCTCGACCAGGTCGATCAGACGCCGTCCGTCGGCCGATTCCGGATCGACGTGGATGATCAGCCCGCGGGCGCGGCTCTCGGGTATGGCGTGCACCCGATCGGGCGGAACGACGGCCGCGTGCGTGCGCATCGACCGCCCGGAGGCGTCGGCCAGGACGAACTCGCCGTCGCGGGCCACCATGATCTGCACGGTGTGATGGGAATGCGGTGCGGCCGTGCCGATGTCGACGTCGAGCAGCAGCAGTCCCGGTCGCAGCAGCGCGGTGCCCGACCACTCGGGACCGGCCGCGGTGGAGGCTTGCGCACCGGCGTTCGTGTCGTCGGCGCCCATCGCGCGAGTCTAGCCGGGCCGCGGCATACCCCGGAAACGACCGAACCCCAACCGGATTGCGGCTGGGGTTCGGTGGTGACGAGGAGGTCGGCGGGTCAGGCCGCGCCGATCGGCTTGCCGAAGAAGGAGGCGACGGTCTCGCCGAGGGTCTTCGCGATCATGTCGAGCTCGCCCGGGGTGCCGAGCATGGTGGGCATATCGGTGGTGGAGCAGCCCTGCGGCGCGGCGACGCCGTCGAGGCGGTCGAAGAGCCACATGAGGGCGGCGGGTCCGCCGACCACCTCGGCGACGACGTGCTCGCTCGCGCCGTCACGGGTGTAGGTGACCTGGGCGGCGGGATCCTTGCAGTAGGTGTCGACCATCTGGTTGGCCGCGGCCAGCGGGAGGATCTCGTCCCACTGCGAGTGCCAGATGAACAGCGGCATATCGGGCAGGGTCTTACCCAGGCGGGTGTCCTCGAGCATGGCCTGAACCGCCGGTTCGCGCAACGGGTCCGGACTGTTGATCAGGCCGGTGATATTCAGGAACGGCAGCAGCGCCGTCTGATACTGCACGCAGAGTGGGGCTTTCACCGCGCGCAGGACCTGGCCGAGCGGATTGAGCTTCTGATCCAGCAGGGCATCGAATTCCGGGTACTCGCGGGCGAGGCCGGTCACCGCGCCGAAGACCAGTCCGGAGGTGGCCTGGTTGTTGGCCATGAGCAGGGCCGCGCCGAGGTCCGCGCCCGTGCCGCCGGACGCCGCGCCGACGATATTCAGTTCCGGCGCATAGGTTTTGTGCAGTTCGGCCGCGTGCATGGTCGGCATGGAACCGCCCGAGTAGCCGTACATGGCGACCGGCGAGTCGGCGCCCACCTCGAGCGGCGCGAACGAGGTCGCGGCGCGAATGCCGTCCAGGGTGATGCGCCCGCCCAGCGGACCGGCCGCGTACGCGGAGTTCGGCCCCTGATGATCGGGGATCACGACCGCCTCGCCACGCTGCAGGGCCGCCTGCGCGAACAGGAATTCGGCGGGCGCGACGATCTGGCCCACGAAGGTCGACACCGAAAGATGTTGCAGCGCATAGGAGGGGCTGCAGTAGCCCTGGGTGGAGTCCTCGGCGATCTGCACCGACAGCAGCTTGCGCGGATTCGCCGCCGTGCCACGCGGTTTGATGAGCGTCGCCACGGCCGCGATCGGCTCGTCCCGGCTGTCGTTGGAGCGGTAGGACACCTGCCAGGCGTCCACGTTCAGCGGAATGATGCCGAAGTTGGCGACATTCACCTGCCGCGCCTTGATGACCGCGCCCGGCGCGGTGGCCGCGACCACCTCGGCGGGCGGATTGTAGAAGCCGGGATCCAGTTCCGGCGGCAGCGGCACCACCCGCACCGCCTCGATCGCCGGGGTGGCCGGCGCGTCCGGTTCGGCACCCGCCGGGGTCGCCAGTGCCATGACTGCCGTGAGCGCGCTGATCGGCACGACGCACCACCGCGTCATCCGGGCCGCGAATGTCCTGGTCCTCATCGACCTACTCTCTCCACACAACTGTGTGAGACCTAACGGTCTCAGTTTGTATCGGTGAAGACAGTACGTCATGAATGTGCGCGCGGTCACCCCCCTGTCGACGCGCGGTATAGGTCGCCGTATAGGTCATGTCCTGGTGGCGTCGCCGCGACGACGCCAGGATGGCTGTGCCGGTCGATGTCCCCACAGATCGCCCGGAGCCCGCGGGGGAGAAGGACCGTACTTCAACCCCTTCCAGCACAACCGCCGCCGGAGGCGGTTCGTCTCTCCCGCGAGAAGGCTCTACAGCAGGCCGACCAGCCGTGCCCGCTCCACCGCGTGTACCCGGGTGTTCGCATCCAGCTTGGTGTAGATGCCGCGCAGGTGGGTCTTGACCGTATTGATGGACACGCCCAGGTCCGCCGCGATCTGCCCGGTCGTGCGTCCCGACGGAAGATGTTTCAGCACAGTCGTTTCCGAGGCCGTGAGCGGCGGCAGCGCACCGTGCCGGACCGCCGCCGGATGATGGCGCAGCCGGTCGGCGAAGGCGTCGAGGCGGCCGAATCGCCCGGCGTAGATATCCAGCAGCTCGATCGCCTCGGGCACATCGAGCCACGGCGAGATCAGCGTGTCGCGCTCGGCGATCCGCAGTGCGGTCTCCAGCGCCTGCGCGGCCTTCGACGGCAGGCCGAGCCGATGCAGGGCGCTGGTGTACCGCAGCCAGGCGCACACCTCGGTCGGCGGGTAGATCCGCCCGGACCCGCGCAGCAGCAGCGGTTCCAGCAGCGCCCGCACCGATCGCGGCTTCTGCTCGGTGGCGGCGAGCATGGCCTGGCCCAGAATCACCTCGGGGGTGTCGCCGAGCGCCGTGCGCGCCCGGTCCAGCAGTTCCCGCGCCGGTTGGATCTCACGCAGTTGCAGCAGCGACCGGAGGGCGCCGGGCAGCACTACGCCCTGACTGCCCGCCGGCAGCGGATCGCAGGCCAGCAGCTGCATCAGGTTCGCGCGCAGGCGATGGACCGCGTCGAACAGGTCGGGCGCGTCGCGGCGGCTGAGCAGGTAGTGGCAGGCGACCAGGGTGGGTAGTCCGGCGACCGGCATCCCGGATCGCTCCGACGCGTGCCACTGCGCCAGGATCTCGGCGACGCCCGCGGTGTCGATGTCCTCGCCCTGGGCGTAGCGGGTCAGCGCGATGGCCAGCCGCATGCGCGGGACGTCGGCGGCATCGTGCAGATCGTGTTCGCGCGCGTACTCGACGGCGTTCTCGGCCCGGGTGCGTGCGGTGGTGATCGCGCCCGCGTAGATCGCCGATACGGTGAGCCGGGTCAGCGCGCCCAGGACCAGGCGATGCCGGCCGGTTCGTTCGGCGAGGGTGATGCCCGAGCGCAGCAGCGCCTCACCGCGTTCGATCCGGCCGCGCAGCAGCATGGCGCTCGCGGTCTGGACGGCGAGGTAGCAGTCGATGTCGAGGTTGCCGGTCGCGGGGAGTTCGGTGTCGAGATCGTCGATGCTCGCGCCGGAGTTGAGCACCGCGTCGATGGTCACGGCGAACTTCATGGCGTCGAGCCAGGACTGCGGCGCGAGCGAGGGGATCGAGGCCGGTTGCGACCGGATCAGATCGAGGTAGGCCAGCGCCTCCCGGTCCTCGCCGCGGGTGAGCGCGTCGACCGCGCGCAGCCGCCAGACGAACGGATCGTCGGCGAGCCCGGAACCGGCGCGGTCGATCGCACCGAGCAGCTGCGGACCCGCGCCGTCGAACACCAGCCCGAGTCCGTTGTCGCACACGAACTTTCGCAGTGGATCCCGGTCGATCAGGTCCAGCAGATGCGGGAGCGCGGCCAGCGGATGCCCGGCGTCGCAGAGCCACCGCGCGGTCCGCCGCCGCAACTGCGGCAGTTCGTCGTGCGCCTGCGCCCGGGAGCGCAGGTAGGCCAGCACCAGCGGGTGATAGACGAACCAGAGCTCACCGCCCTCCGAACGGCGGGTGAAGGGGAAACCTCTGTGCTGCAGTTCATCCAGCGTCTCGCGGGTGCGCGCGCCCACCAGTTCGTCGGCGAGGGCCTCGGTGAAAGCGTCGGGAATGCTTGTGCGGAGCAGGAATTCGACGATGTGGTCGGGCAGTGGGTGCAGTAGCTCACCCACGATGAAGTCGGCCACGCCCGGAGCGGGCCGCGCCAGCAGCGCCAGCCCGGCATCGCTGTCCTGCGCGTCGCGGCTCATCAGGAGCGCACCGAGGCGGACCATGGCCGTCCACCCCTGGGTGATCTCCAGGACGGTGTCCAGTTCGGGCTCGGTGAGGGCCCGCCCGTGCTGGCGGAACAGTTGCGCCGCTTGGGATCTGGTGAGCGCCAGGTCGGCCGTGCCGATCCGGGTCAGCCGCCCCTCGAGGTCGAGGGCGTGCCAGCGCAGCGGCGGGCGATGCCGGCCCGACAGCACGATGGTCACGGTGTGCGGCGCGTGCCGGACCAGGTATTCGAGACCGGCCAGCAGGAAGGAGTCGGTGATGAGGTGGACGTCGTCCAGCACGAGCACGGTGGGGGTGACGCGGCCGGTGAGCGCCTCGACCAGATACGCGGCATAGTTCACCGGCGTGCTGAGATCGGGCGGCGGCGGGGTGCCGAGCGCCTCGCACAGTGCGGCGGCGACGACGGGGAGGCGACCGGGATCCCGATCGAGCGCTTCGGTGACGGTGAGCCAGGCGAAGGTGGTCGCGGGCACGTTCGCGCGCAGCCGTCGTTCGATCCAGTCCTGCACGAGCACGGTCTTGCCGGTTCCGGCCGGGGCCTGGCAGACCACGATGTGCGCACCGTGCTGTGGCACAACGGTTTCCAGCCGGTCGAAGAGTTCGGACCGGGGCAGGGGGTCGCAGGTGAGCAGGGGCGGACGGCACGGAGCGGAACGCTGCAGCACCGATCGCGGACAAATCGAAGTTCGTTGTGAGGTGGTCACCGAATCCTCCGGCTCGGGTATCGACACTTCACAACCGCCACCAGCGACTTTACTGCAACCTCAATTTCGGGCGGGTGGACCATGACGTTCTTCACACGGGCGGCAGGCGGACGATAGCCGCCCGACCTCGGGTTCGTTATGCCGGCGATAGCCGCTGTTCACCTGATGGTCATTGGATCCGCGCTGGTGCGCAGGCGCTGCCCGGCTCAGGGTGCCAACCGGAAGCCGTTCTCGAAATCGATGTTCGCCAGGTCTTCCCGGCCCGCGAGGCCCAGCTTCGCGAAAATGCGCGACAGATGGTGCCCGACCGTGCGCGGGCTGATCAGCAATCGTGCCGCGATCTCCCGATTGGTCAGACCGGTGGCGGCCAGCCGGGCCACCTGCAACTCCTGCGCGGTGAGCAGGGCGGCGGTATCGGCGTCCGGCGGGGCGGCGGCCGCGATCGTGCGGTCACCGGCCATGACGATCTCCCGGGCCGCGCGCTCGGCCCACGCTCGTGCGCCGAAGCGCTCGAATGCGCTGTGCGCCAGGCGAAGTTGCTCCAGGGCCGCGCGCCGATGGCGGGCCCGACGCAGCGATTCGCCGTACAGCAACCGGATGCGGGCATAGGTGAACGCGCGCGTGGTGGGCATGGTGGCCAGGGCCTGAGTGAACAGCGACTCGGCCTCCGCGTCGGTCGACAGCTGGGCGCGTACCCGCGCCGCGTCACCCGATGCCCAGGGGGCGCGGGTGAGTTCGGCGTGCGCGGTGAGCAGGTCGAGGTATGCGCGAGCCCGGTCGAGGCGGCCGAGCCGGACCGCGGCCTCCGCCGCGTCGGCCGCGCTGAGCACCGCGAGGGTGGGTTGATGGGCCTCGTGGCCGGGGGTGGCGATGGGGTCCAGCCAGCCGAAGGCGTCCTCCGGCCGGCCGGCGCCGAGCGCGGCGAGCCCGCGGCACCAGTGTGCGGTCGCGGTGACCTGGTAGGCCCGGCGCGGCAGGGAGTAGTCCAGGGCTCGGGCGGTCAGTTCGGTCGCGGTCTTCTCGTCGCCGCGCAGGGCGGCGATGAATCCCATGGTGTTGTAGCAGTAGGCATTGGTCTGCGCGCCGCCGAAATCCTCGGACAGGCGCAGCGCTTCCTTCGAGTCGGCGATGGCGAAATCCCAGCGTCCGGTCATGAGCTGCAGGATGGCCTGCTGGGCCAGCGAGTAGCCGAGCCAACTGATCGGTCCTTCGGTGCGCATGCGCTCGATGCTCTCCCGGTACAACCGCAGCGCGTGCGGTTCGTCGCCGAGGGCGATCGCGACCTCGGTCACCGGCAGCCGATGGGGCGGCAGCCGGGTTCCGCTGTCGGCCGTGCGACCGGCGATGTCGGCGAGCATGGCCAGGGTGAGCGGTTCGCCGATGGCCCAGGCGGCCCGCAGGGCCAGATGCCGCAGTTCGTCGCGGAAGCGTGGTTCGGCGGTTTCCGCGTCCCGCAGCAGCATTCGGCGGGCGTGCTCCGGATTGCCCAGTCCCAGTTGGAGCAGACCGGCCAGGCCGCCGGCCGCGGCGCCGGTCGCCTCGGGGCCGACGCGCTCGTCGGCGACCGCCAGCAGTTCCCGGGCCGACTCGATATCACCGCCGTCCCACGCCGCGCGGGCGGCCCGCGCCAGCCGGCTCGCGGCGGCCGTCGAATCCGGTGACAGCGCCGCCGCCCGGCGATAGAGCTGTGCGGCGGACAGTGCGCCGCCGCGGGACCAGGCGCGCTCGGCCGCGGTGTCGAGGGTGGTGGCGATGGACTCGTCCGGCTGGGCGGCGGTGGCCGCGAGATGCCAGTCGTGCCGGTCCGGATCGCGCTCGGCGTAGACCTGTGCGAGGGCGGCGTGGACGGCTCGCCGCTGCTCGGGATCGGCGGTGTCGTACACCGCCGCGCGAATCAGCGGGTGATCCACCGTGATTCGGCCGTCGGAGACCCGCAGCAGGTCGGAATTCACTGCGGCCGACCAGCTTTCGCCGGTGATCCCGAGCAGGATCGCGGCGCTGTGCACGGTGTCGACGTCCGTGCCGTCGGCGGCGGCCGCGATCAGGGCGACGGTGCGTTCATCGCCCGGCAGGGCGCGCAGCCGGGTGTCGAACGAGGCGCGCAGCCGTGGGCCGAGGGCGAGATGGCGGTCGGCGGTGAGGCCGAGCAGGGTGCTCGCGCCGCGCCCCAATTCCAGGAGGGCGAGCGGGTTTCCGCCGGTGAGCTCGATCAGGCGTTTCGTTCGCGCCGAACTCATTTCCGGATTGTGGGCGGTGACGAGCTGGGCGGCGCTGGTGGCGTCGAGCCCGCCGACCGGCAGTCGCGGCGTCTGCTCGCCGCTCGGGTTGAGGGTGCCGGGGTGGGCCGCGATGAGCATGGCGATGGGTTCCTCGGTGATCCGCCGCGACACGAATCGCAGGCAGTTCCGGCTGGGTTCGTCGAGCAGATGCAGGTCGTCGATCACCACCAGCACCGGTTTCTCGTCGGCCAGTTCCGAGAGCAGGGTCAGCACCGCGACGCCGATGAGCAGCCGGTCGTCGGTGTGCTCGCCCAGGCCCAGCGCGCCGCGCAGCACCGCCGCCTGGGTGGCGGGCAGGTCCTCGATGCGATCGAGCACCGGCCAGAGCAGTTCGTGCAGGCCGGCGAAGGCCAGTTCGGTTTCGCTCGGCACGCCGCGGCAGTCCAGCACCCGGAAATCCGCGGCCCGGGCCACCGCGTAGCGCAGCAGGGTCGTCTTCCCGATCCCCGATTCTCCGATCAGCACGAGCGCCGATCCGTGCCCGCCGCGGGTTTGTTCCAGCACCCGGTCCAAGATGTCGCGCTCCTGAGTACGCCCGTAGAGGCGTGGTGTGGACACTGCGCGCTGCGGCATCGGAGAGGAACGTTCCCTTCTCGAACGATCGATGCGGGCCGGTCTCGTATCAGAGAGTATTCCGGAGACCGCCGCCGCCAATGCTGAACGGTAATGTCCAACAAGCTGTGGATCGTATCGGGCGAGGGATCCGCGCCGCCGTGAGGGGCCTACGGTTCAGGGAGAGCCGCGCAGATAGTCGGTGAGACCCCCGACCGCCTCCACCGGATGCTGGGCGGCGATGTCGGTGGCGATCTCGTGGAACCGCCAGACGATGTCGTTGCGATGCAGCGCGCCCATGACCAGGCCGGTGCTGGGCCGCTCGCTCAGTTCGTAGCGCACGATCTCCGCGCCGGATCCGGCGTCCACGAGCCGGCAGAAGGCATTGCCGACCGCGGTGAAGCTCTGGCCGCTGTAGCTGGTGACGAGGAGGAACACCGAGGTGACAGCCGGCGAGAGCCGGGTGAGATCGACGGTGATCACCTCGATATCGCCCACCCCCTCACCGGTCACGCTGTCCCCGTGGTGGCGCACCGACCCGTCCTGCGAAATCAGCTGCTCGTGATACACCACATCCACCAGCGAGAATCCGCTGAACAACAGCGCGCTGGCATTCAGATCGATATCGCGGCGTGCCGATCCGAACGCGCTCCGCCGAACCGCATCCCACCCCAAACCCATACTCACGCAATCGAACCCGGTCCCATCAGCGGCACACAGCGGGATATCCACACAGTTTCCGTTCCTCGGGCGACCACGCAGAAACTCCGCACCATCACCAGCCGTCATTTCCCTCACTCTAAACTCCGTTTCCCTGCGCACCCGACCGGCGCAGCAGCCGGATTACCGCGCGATCCACCCTGTTTCGCCGCTCATCCGCCGAATCCCGGCGTCGGAGAACAGAAGCGATGGTGGCGCCGTTCTCATAGGCGCGCACCACGCGTGGATCGACATAGGAGTCGCGGACGACGACCGGCGTATTGCCCAGGACCTCGGCGACATTCGTCATCACCTGCCTGATCACCGCGGCGCGCCGGCGTGCCGAATCGGGCCGCTCGCGGGTGGCGAAATCGGCGGCGGCCAGCACCGTCGCCTGCCAGGTGTGCAGATCCTTGACGCTGAATTCTGCTCCGGTCAGTTCGCGGAAGCGGGAATTGACCGCGTCCGCGTGGATTTCGTGCTCGGTCGCGCCGTCACGGCAGACGAGTAATCGCGCGGAGGCCGGGCGATGGTGGCGCAGGGCCCGAATCGCCGTGGCGAGCAGATCATCTCGAAGGGTGGCGCGGTGCCGGATACCGCCCTTGGCGGTGTGGTCGAAGGTGATGTCGGAGCCCGATGCCCGCGCGTGCTCGCACAGCAGCGTGGCGACGCCGTGGGTGTCGTTCGCCTCGGCGTATTCCTCACCGCCGAACCGGAATTCACCCGAATCGAGCAGGGTGATCGCCACCGCCAGCACCCGGTGTGGGACCGCTCCGCGCAGGGCGAGATCGGCCCGCAGTTGTTCGCGCATACCCGGGAGCAGCGCGGCCAGTTCGAGCACCCGGTCGAATTTCTCCTCATCGCGTTCCCTGCGCCACCGGTCGTGATACAGGTATTGCCGACGGCCCGCATTGTCGACCCCGATCGCCTGGATATGCCCGTTGGCGTGCGGGCATATCCATACTTCGCGCCAGGCGGGTGGAATGGCGAGTGCCCGAATACGTTTCAGCGCGTCGTCGTCGGCCAGTGGAGAACCTTCGGTGGTGGCATACGAGAATCCGCGCCCGCGTCGCCTGCGGGTGAATCCGGGGCCGTGAATGATGCTTCGCCGCAGTCGCATGGTCCCTCGTCCCTTCTGCGGTCTTTCTCGGGCCGCGGCGGTGCCGCCGTGTGCGGCTGTACAGCCGCAATAGCCGATCTCGGAGTGATCAACCGGGGTGGCGGGAATGCACACCGTCGGGTCGGTTTCCCGGTACCGTCGAACGGGTGACCAGTAAGTCGGCCTCACCGGCCGTGGAACTGAAGGTCGGCGAGCACACTGTCCGCGTCTCGAACCCGGATCGCGTCTACTTCCCGGAAACGGGCGCGACGAAACTCGATCTCGCGCAGTACTACCTGAGCGTCGGGGACGGGATCGTGAACGCGCTGCGCGAGCGGCCGTGCATGCTGCACCGGTTCCCGAAGGGCCTGCCCGGCGGCAAGGTGCACCAGAAGCGCATCCCCCACGGTGCTCCGGACTGGATTCCGACCGTGCAGCTCTACTTCCCGCGCTACGGGCGTACGGCCGACGAGCTGTGCGTGCAGAAGCTCGCCGACGTCCTCTGGGCGGTGCAGATGTCCACGGTCGAATTCCATCCCTGGAACTCTCGCCGCGCCGACACCGAACTTCCCGACGAATGGCGGATCGACCTCGACCCCATGCCCGACTGCCCCTGGTCGCGGGTGCAGCGGGTGGCCGGCGTCGTGCACGAGGTGCTCGACGAACTGGGCGCGGTCGGCTGGCCGAAAACCTCCGGCGGCAAGGGTCTGCACATCTACGTCCGGATCGACCCGACGCACGGTTTCCAGGAGGTGCGCAGGGCCGCACTGGCTTTCGCGCGTGAGGTGGAACGCCGAGCCCCCACCGAGGTGACGACGGCCTGGTGGCGCAAGGACCGCGACCCGGGCCACCTGTTCGTCGACTACAACCAGAACGCCCGCGATCACACCATCGCGGCGGCGTACTCGGTGCGCGGCGTCCCCGAGGCCACCGTCTCCACCCCGGTCCGCTGGAGCGAGATTCCCGACATCGACCCACGCGACTTCACCATGGCCACCGTCCCCGCCCGCTACGCCGAACTGGGCGATCTGCACGCCGGTATCGACGACGCGGTATTCGAGATCGACCCGCTCCTGGAATGGGCCGCCCGCGACCCGGTCGACCTGGATCAGGACGAGGAAAGCCGCGGCTGAGCGCCTCGTGCGTGTGCTGTGAGGACCGGCCGCGGGTGCGGTTGAATGGATTGATGGTGGTGACCTCTTCGCGTCGACAGTTGCGCAGTACCGCTACGCCCGAGGAGCAGGAGGACGCGATCCTCGCCGCCGCGACACAGGAATTCACCGAGGTGGGGGTGCGCCGGGCGAATATGGACGAGGTGGCCCGCCGCGCCGGAGTCAGCCGCAGCACGCTGTATCGGCGCTTCCGGAGCAAGGAGGAGTTGCTGCTCGGGGTGGCGCGCGGGGTGTTCGAACAGCTGGGCGCGCGACTCGCCGCGGTGACGCGAGGCCACGAACCACAGGCCGCGGTGGTGGAGGCCTTCGTGGAGGCCTCGCGGCAGCTCGGCGGAGATCCGCTGCTGCGCCGCTGGTTCACGACCGAGGTCGAGATCCTGGGCACGCTGATCGATCTGATGGCGGGCACCGAGCAGCGGCTGTTCGACGACGCGGTGCTGCTGGTGGCGGGCACGCTGCGGCACGCGGGATCGGTGCTGCCGCAACAGGAATTGGAGACGGTGTCGGAGGTCATGGTGCGGGTGGTGGGCTCGCTGCTGCAGATCCACTCCACCCGGGTGGACATTCTCGATCCGGAATCGGCGCGCGGATTCGCGCAGCGGTATCTCGCGCCGCTGGTTCACTGAGGCGGCGGGGCCAGTCGCCGACCGTAGCGGGTCAGTGCGGCGGCGCTCATGCGCACCGAATAGTTCAGCAGCCCAGCGTATTTCGGTGACATCAAGGCCGTGGACAGGGCGGACGCCGGCTGCGCGGCGATGGTGCGCTGCTGGGAGAAGGTCAGAAATCCGGCATGCCCGTGGTAAGCGCCCATCCCACTGCGGCCCACGCCGCCGAACGGCGTATTGAAGGCCAGATTCGCCATGAACGCATTGACATTGACCGAGCCGCTGCGGGTTTCGTTCACCACCCGGTCGAATCTGTCGTTGCGCGGGCCGTACCAGTAGAGGGTCAGCGGCAGTTCGTTGCTCGCGATATGGGTGATCGCCTGCGTCAGATCGTGATAGCGATGCACGGTGAGCACAGGACCGAAGACCTCCGTGGTGGCGACGGCCATGGAAGCGGTGACGCCGGTCAGCACGGTCGGTGCGATCTTGCGGGTCAGCGGGTCCGGGAGCTTCTCGAACTCGGGCACCGCCTCGTACTTCACGGCCCCCTGGGCGACCGCGTCGTCGATCAGACCGAGGATGCGAGAGTAGTTGGCGTCGTTGATGATCGCGGTGTATTCCGGATTGTCCACGATGCCCGCCGCGAGATCCGACCGCCAGGTCGCCAGCACCTGCTCGACGAACGCGTCCGCCATATCCTCGGGGACGAACACGTAGTCGGGCGAGAGGCAGATCTGCCCGCTGTGCCCCAGCCGCCAGCGGGCCACGGCGCGGGCGGCGGCGCGCGGGTCGGCCGCCCGGTCGACCACGACCGGATTCTTGCCGCCGAGCTCCAGCGTCACCGGCACCAGATTGGCCGCCGCATCGCGCGCGACCGACGCCCCCACCTCCGGGGATCCGGTGAAGAACAGACTGTCGAAACGCAGTGCGGAGAAATCGGATCCGCGGCCGTGCGCGGGGGAGATGATCGCCAGCTCCGCCACCGGAAAATAGCGGGGCGCGAGCCGCGCCAGCGTGCCGGTGACACCGGCGGTGACCGAGGACGGCCGGATCATCACCCGATTGCCCGCCGCCAGCGCGTCGATCGCGGGGGACATGGTGAGCATGACCGGAAAATTCCAGGGCCCGATGATGCCCGCCACGCCGCGCGGATCGGTCCGAATCTGCTGCGCCATTCCGGGAATTCGGGACAGGCCCGTGCCGCGCGGCCGCATCCACCGCGACAGCTGGGATTTCACGTACGCCGCCTGCGCGACACAGAAACCCACCTCGCCCGCGACCGTCCAGAAGCGGGGGCGCGAGCCGTAGTCGGCGTGCAGCGCGTCCGCGATCTCGTCGACGTTCTCGGCCAGCAGGGCGGCCAACCGATCGAGCCGATCTCGGCGCACCGCCGCGTCGGGGATGCCGTCGGCCAGGAACGAGAGACGTTGCCGGGACAGGATTTCCGCGAGCGTGAGTGCCTGCGCGGTCGAGGAGGTGCTCATGGGTTCGTCTCGCTTTCGCTGGGGCGCGCCGCCGCGCGCAGGTCGGCCGGGTCGACGAGTTTCACGCGCGGCCGCCCGGCGCACGCGCCGGCGTTCTGCTCCGCGGTATCGATGCGCTGCCATCCGGCGCTGTCGATCACCTCCGCCCCGCGGCGTGCGGCCAGTTCCGGCAGATCCGAGGGGGACAGTCGCGGGATGGCCAGCGCGCCGCGGATGAAATCGGTCAGCAGCGCGGTCGCGGTCTCGATGGCGCAGTGCCGATTCAGGCCGATGCCGCCGCGCGCTCCGCGCTCGGCCCAGCCTGTCACGTAGACGCCGCGCAGCGGATCTCCGCCGGGCCGGTCCAGTACTCGGCCGTGGTGATTCGGAATGCCGCCGCGTGCGGAGTCGAACGGAACGCCGGGGACGGCGCGGCCGCGGCTGCCGACCGCGCGCACCACCAGCCCGGCGTCGAGCGTTCGGATATCGTCGGTGACAGCGATCCGCGCCTGTCCATCCGTGACCCGCACCGTGTTTCGCGCCAGCGAGAGGGTGGTGACACCGCAGGCGCGCGTCACGGCCAGCGGTGTGACCAGGAACCGGAACACCAGCCGCTTGCGGCCGCCGCCGACCGGTCGCGCCGCGAACTCCCGTGCCACGCGCAGCCGGGTGGCGACGGTGCTGTCGAGGATCCCCGCCGCCTCGGCGGCCCGGGTCGGTTCATCGAGTGCCAGCTCCGCGGGATCGAGGACGACCTCCACGCCGGGCAGCTCGCCCATCGCCAGGAACTCGCCGATGGTGAAGGCCGCCTGCGCGATCTCGCGCCGCCCGAGCACCTCCACCTGTTCTATCCGGCTGTCCCGTAATCGATGCAGCGCGTGATCGGCGATCTCGGTGGCCGCGAGCCGATCCGGATCGGTGAGCAGTATGCGTGCCACGTCCAAGGCCACATTGCCGTTGCCGATGACGACCGCGCATCGACCCGAGAGATCGACCTCGAGCCCCGCGTACTCGGGATGGCCGTTGTACCAGGCGGCGAAGTCGGTCGCGGCGAGCGTGCTCTCTTCGCCGGGGATGCCGAGCCGTCTGCTCTCGGGTGCGCCCACCGCGTACACCACGGCGTCGTACCGCCGCAGTAGTTCCTGATGCGAAAGATGCGTCCCCACTTCGATATTCAGCAGATACCGGAATCGGGGATGTGTGGTGAGGGCGGAGAACGCGGAGTCGGCGGATTTGGTGAGCGGGTGATCCGGTGCGACGCCCGCGCGCAACAGCCCGTGCGGGGTGGGAAGCCGATCGAATACGTCGACCCGCGCCACTTCGTAGGTGAGCAACTCGGCCGCCGTGTAGAGCCCCGCCGGTCCGGCGCCGACGATCGCCACCCGCAGCGGCTGCCCGAATCGCGGTACGGGCAGTGGCCGATGGTGCGACAGTCCCTGCGCCACATCATGATCGGTGTAGTAGTCGGCATTGATCCGCAGGAATCGCGCACCGTGCGCGTCGAGGCGATCCTCGGAGGCTATTGCGCCGACCGGACATTCGAGGACGCACAGGCCGCAGTCGATGCAACTGGCCGGATCGATGTACAGCATCTCCGCCGTGGCGAAGCCCGCTTCCCCGGGTGTGGGGTGAATGCAGTTCACCGGGCATACGGCCACACAACCGGCGTCGCCGCAACAGGATTGGGTGATCACAAACGTCATCGGCCGTGCGCCTTCCGGGCCTTCCGCGGGCGGACCGGTCGGCGACTGTTGCCTGACCCAGACACCCGCTTGTACCATAGGAACAGATTTATCCCGTTGTCTCAAGGGGGGATCGATGCGGATCACCCGACGACCCGGCGAGCCCGAACAGGCTGCGCCGCAACGCCCGCTCGCGCCCGCCGTCGCACCGCGGGATCTGGCCCTGATCGGCTGGCGCATCCTCGCGGGCAGTTCCCCGGGCGACGCGTTCGGCCCGGCGCGGCACAAGTACGGACCGCTGCTGCGGGTGCCGCTCACCAAACTCGTACTCACCACCGAGGCCGACCTCGCGCACGCGGTGACGATGAACCAGCGGGCAGCCTTCTCGGCCGAGCCGGCCTGGACTATGGCGCTGCTGCCGTTCTTCCGAAAGGCACTGCTGCAGCGGGAATTCGGTGAGCATCGCAACGATCGACTGCTGATCCAGCAGGCGCTGACCCCCACCCGGATCGCCGAGTACGCGGACCGGATGGGGCCGCGAATCCGCGCCGCCGTCCTCCAGTGCCCGGTCGGCGACGGCGTGGATCTGCGGGTGCTGTTCAAGCGGATCGCCATGCGCGTCGCCCTGGAGGTCTTCGTCGGCGGCGAGTTCTCCGACGCGCGCGTCGATCAGGTGGGCCGATGGTTCGATCAGGTGGTGCACTGGAATGTCGTTCGTGCGCAGAAGGCAAGGGTGTCGCTGTACCGCTTCCTCGCCGCGTACCTGCCGGGGAAGCGGGCGGTGCGCTCCCCGGATCTGATGGCGCACCTGTGCCATGCGACCTCGCACGACGGCGATCCCTTCACCGACAGCGAGATCATCCATCACATGATCTTCTTCCTGTTCGCCGCGCACGACACCTCCACCATCACGATGACGAATATGGCCTACTACCTGGCCATGGATCCCGATCGGCAGCAGCGGGCGCGCGCTGAATCACTGTCCGCCGCACGGGTGCTGGACAGTCGTGAGCTCCGTGTGTCGCTGGGGGAGCTGGACCGGATCGTGCGGGAGACGCTGCGGTTGCGCCCGCCCGTGCCGTCGGCGTTTCGCACGGCGGTCGTCGACACCGACGTGGGCGGGCATCGAATTCCCAAGGGCACCTTCATGATTGTGAACATGTGGGGCCACCACACCGATTCCGAGATCTGGCCGGACGCGCGGCGGTTCGATCCCGACCGATTCCGGATCGAGCGGCGCGACGACCCGGAGCAGCGGGGCGTCTGGATGCCGTTCGGCGGCGGCGTGCACAAATGCATCGGCATGTACTTCGCGCAGATGGAGATTCTGACCGTATTCCACGCGCTGCTGCGGGATTTCGAGTGGACGATCCCGCCGGGCTACGTCCTGCCGACCTTCGAGAACTCGCTCGGCTCTTCCCGCGGATTCCCGGCGACGGTCCGCCGCCGGGATCCCGACGCGGTCTGCGCACCGGTCACGCCCGCCGTGCCCGGTGAGGTGCGCTGGGGCGTCGCGCCCAATCTGATGAAACGTTTACACAAATCTGTCTCCAGGTCTTCCTCGGCGTGAGGTCGCACCCGGCGGAAGGGAAAACAATGACCGACATGATCGAACACGATCAGGTGGTGGGTAGGAACGTCTTCTACGCCGGCACCCGCATCCCCGAGCGCAGCGGCGACGACAGCCTGCGCCCCGCGGACCGCGCCCAACGCCCGGTACCGCCGGACTCCCTGCTCTGGAAGTACGTCGGCGATCTGTTCCTGGCCGCCGCCGTGGGCCAGCGCGCCGCCATTCTGGAGAACATGTGGCCGCAACTGGGCCAGGGCGTCTCCGACCACTCGGTCGTGATCTCCTCCCATTCGAACGAGGTGCTCGCCCAGCGCGCCCGCAATTCGTCCAAGACCATCGGCGGAATCCTCTACGCCGCACCGGATACCGCGCGCAGATACGGCATCCAGGTGCGCAATTTCCACAAGTCCATCAAGGGCGATATGCCCAATGGCCGCACCTACCACGCCATCAACGCCGAAACCTTCTACTGGGCGCACGTCACCTTCTTCGAGCAGATCCTGCGCGCCAGCGACCTCGGCCTGTTCCCGAAACCGCTCTCCCGCGCGGAGAAGGAGCAGATCTTCGAAGAATCCAAGGAGTGGTTCTCCATGCTCGGCGTGGACGACCGCGCCCAGCCGCACACCTACGCCGAATTCGAGGAGTACCTCCACCATGCCCTGCATCGAGATCTGGTGAACTCCAAGCTCTCCCAGTACACGATCGGGCTGGCCCGCCCCGGGCTGTGGAAGACGAAACTCGTCCCGGATCGCCTGCGCCCCGTGGTCCGCGCCCTGGACCCGGTGGTAACCATCGCCACCCGTATGCTGACCGTAGGCAATCTGGAACCGGTCCTGCGGGCCGAACTGGGCCTGTCGTGGACGGCCCGGGAGGAGCGCCTGTTCCGCCGCTATATTGCCGCGTTGCGACTGGCCCGGATGGCAGCCGCCCGGCTGAACATTCCCTACCGCTATCGCTACCTGCCCGCGGCGGCAGCGGCGTTCGACCGCGAAGGCATCGATCCGGACCGGATCACCCTCGAATCCGCCAGGGCGGCTTTGCGACTGGCGCGAGCCGCGTGCCCGGAGGCCGCCCCCGCGCTGGAGGCGACCGCGATAGCCGATGCCCCCGAGGGTGCTGTGTGCTCGAAATGTCAACGCGGACTACGCGATTGCGAGGAATGTGACGGGACCGGCCGAGCCGGTGGGGAACCGTGCGATGTCTGCCGGGGCGCACGACGCGGCTGCCCGGTTCATCACGGCGACTGGCGCGCCCCGCTCAGGCGCTAGCGCTCGGAGCGAATGTCGAATCGACGCCGAGGCGGTTACGAATTTTTTGAAACACCGTTTAGCGTCGATCATATCTGGTACGCATAAGACGTACCTCGAATAAGACTGCCGAGTTCGTTTTTCGACAGCCACTTCTACCGGTCGGGAAGAAGGAGCGATGAAAATCAAACGGTGTGCAGCAGGCGCGATGATCACAATCGGCCTCATGATTCCCACGGTCGGCGTAGCCGGCGCGCAACAGGCCGACGAACCCCTCAACGTCGATCCCGCACCCGCCGTCGTCACGCCGGTCGAGGATCCGGATGTGACGATGCATCAGTGCAACGCCCTGCTCGGCGCACTGGTCGGCGGCGTCATCGGCGGTACGGCCAGTGCCCTGCCGGGCGCCCTGATCGGCGCGGCCATCGGCGCCGCGATCGGCTGGACCCTGCTCTACCCGCCGGGACCGCCGCTGGCCTGCTGGGAGCCGAATCCGTAGCGCCGGATTCACCGGGCGCTGACGAATCCCTGGGCCACCATCCAGTCACGGGCCACTTCGGCCGGTTCACGCCCATCCACGTCGACCTGACGATTGAGTTCGGTAATGGACTCGTTGGTCAGCAATTCGGAGATGGGCGCGAGAATGGTGGCCACCTGCGGGTGGGCATCCGCGAAATCCTTGCGCATGACGAGGGCCGCATTGTATTTGGGAAAGAATCCCAGATCGTCGCGGAGTAACTGGAGGCCCAGGGCCGGAATACGCCCGTCGGTGGCGGCGACCGAACCGAACCGGCACTGCCGGGCATCGGCGACCGCCTGGTAGACGATCGCGTCCTGAACGATCTGTTTGGGCACGCGGCCCGCGTCGATACCGTATTTGGCGGTCAGTCCGGGGAAACCGTCGCGGCGCACGTTGAATTCGGTGCCGACGCAGGTCGCCGCGGCGTTCGGGTCCGCGGCGACCAGGGCGGCGTAGCCGGAGATGGTGGTCACGCCGGTCTGCGGCGTGGTCGCGATGGCGTAGGTGTTGTTCATCGGCGCCATATTCACCCAGACGATCCCGTGCGCCGCGAGGTCGGCGTCGCGGACCGCCTCGAACTGGGCCACCTCGTCGGGGATGGGCGTCTCGTTGCCCAGGTAGTTGATCCAGCCGGTGCCGGTGTACTCGTAGGAGATGTCGATCTGCCCGTGCAGCTGGGCGTCGCGAACACTGTTGGAGCCCTGGATATTCGTGAGGTCGCGGACATTCGCGCCCGCCGCCGACAGGGCGAACTCGATGATGTAGCCGAGGATGTTCTGTTCGGTGAAATCCTTGGAGCCCACCGTGATCGCGACGCCGTCGAGTTCCGGCACCGGCTCGATACTGCCGGGGCCGACGCGCAGCGGGACCGCGCCACCGGACTGCAGACCGCACCCGGCCAGGAGCACCAGCGCTGCGGCGCAGGCGAATCCACGCAACCGGGCGACGGGTGTCATCGCAACCCCTTCGGTCCGAGGTAGCGTTCGGCCAGGGCCCCCAGCCAGTCGACCAGCAGCGCCAGCGCCACCGCCAGCACCGCGCCCAGCACCAGGGTGACATTGTCGCGCAGCTTGTAGCCGGTGTCGATGAGGATGCCGAGCCCGCCCGCACTGACCAGGAACGACAGCGTGGCGGTGCCGACCGCGAGCACCAGCGAGGTCCGCAGGCCCGCCAGAATGAAGGGCACGGCGAGCGGGAATTCGATGCGCCGCAACACCATTGCCGCCGACATGCCCTGACCGCGGCCCGCGTCGATCAGCGTGCGATCCACCTGCTGATAGCCGAGGATCGTATTGCGCAGCACCGGCAGGATCGAATAGAAGGCGATGGGCGCGACCCCGATCCAGAAACCGGTGGTGCGGGTGGCCAGATAGAACAGCACGATCAGGCCGATGGCGGGGGCGGCCGCGCCGATATTCGCCAGTCCGACGAAAAACGGTGCGAGACGGCGATATCCGGGGCGGGTGAGCAGCGTGCCCAGCGGCACCGCGACGGCCAGGACGATCGCCATCACGGTCGCGGTGATCAGGATGTGCTCGCCGGTGACGGTGGCGACATTGTCGGCGTTCACGCTCGCCTGCTGGGTGGCGGTGAGGTCGCGGGCGAACGCCCACACCAGCACGCCCGCCGCCAGCGCGAGCACCACCACCGGTTGCAGGAACAGCCGGAGCCGATCCGCCCGGCGTTCGGTGGCGGGGCGGGCGTCACCGGTGGGGCGCAGCGTGGAAGTCATACCGCACCACGGGATTCGGCGCTGTCGGTGGTTCGGCCGGGCGAGTCCGCTGCGGCGCGCGCATCCGAAAGATGGCCCACCAGAGTGTCTATGGTCACGACGCCCGCATACTCACCCTGCTCGCCGACCACGACCGCGGTGGCGGTGCGGTCGGCGAGCAGGGCATCCAGGGCATCCTGCAGGGTCGACTCCAGGGGCAGCGTCCGGCCGACGGGGGAACCGGTGTCGCGCAGGCTGTTCGCGTGCGTGAGCTGCGGCGCCGACACCCGCCGCAGCGGCCGCCGCCGCGCGTCCAGGACCAGGCCCCAGTCACCGTCGTCGAGGGCGGCGCGCAGGTCATCGGGCGGATCGTTCTCGCCGGCGGTCGGGCAGTCGCCGAGCGCCACCTCGCGGACCCGGGTCAGCGTGAGCTGTTTGAGCGAGGCGTCCGCCCCGGCGAAGTCCGCCACCGTCGCATCGGCCGGAGCGGCGAGAATCCTCGCGGGAGTGTCGTATTGGAGAATGCTGGAGCGATCGCCGAGGACCGCGATCCGGTCGCCGAGCTTCACCGCCTCGTCGAAATCATGGGTGACGAATACGACGGTCTTGCGCAATTCGGCGTGCAGGCGCAGCAGTTCGTCCTGGAGCAGGCCGCGGGTGATCGGGTCCACCGCACCGAACGGCTCGTCCATCAGCAGGATGGGCGGATCGGCCGCCAACGCCCGCGCCACCCCGACCCGCTGCTGCTGACCACCCGACAGCTGCCGGGGATAGCGGTCGCGAAAGACCCCGGGATCGAGGCCGACCAGGGCCAGCATCTCGTCGACGCGGGCGGCGATCCGCTTGCGATCCCAGCCCACCAGGCCCGGCACGGTCGCGACGTTCCGGGCGACCGTCATATGCGGGAAGAGTCCGGCCTGCTGAATGGAATAGCCTATGCCCCGGCGCAATTCGTCGGGATTCATGGCGGTGACATCGCGTCCGCCGATGGTGATCGTGCCCGAGCTCGGTTCGATCAACCGGTTGATCATCCGCATGGTGGTGGTCTTCCCACAGCCCGATCGGCCGACCAGCACCACGATCTCGCCCGCCGGAATTCGCATCGAGACCTGCTCGACGGCCGGATCCGGTTGCCCCGGATAGTATTTGGTGACCGAGTCGAGCACGATCTCGACGCCGCTGTCAGTCACGGATCCCCCTCGTGGTGAAACGTCCGACGAGAACGTAGATCCCGTCCAGAACCAGCGCCAGCACCACGATCAGCACGGTGCCGACCAGTGCCTGCGGCACCGCGTTCGGACTGCCCAGCCGGGCCAGCCCGGAGAAGATGAGATTGCCGAGTCCGGGGCCCTTGGCGTACGCGGCGATGGCCAGAATGCCCATGATCAGCTGGGTGCTGACCCGCATGCCGGTCAGCACGGCGGGCCAGGCCAGCGGCAGTTCGATGCGCGTCAGCACCTGCAGCCGATTCATGCCGACCCCGCGCGCCGCGTCCACCACCGTCGGATCCACGGCCGACAGTCCCACCACCGTATTGCGCAGAATCGGCAGCAGCGCGTACAGCACCAGCGCCGTAATCGTCGGCGCCACACCGAGTCCCAGGAACGGGATGAGCAGACCCAGCAGTGCGAACGAGGGCACGGTGAGAATCGCGCTGGCCGAGGCGGTGGCCAGGGCCGAGGCGAGAGCGCTGCGATACACCGCCACCCCGAGCAGGACCGCGACGACGGTGGCCACCAGCACCGATTGCACGACCGCGGACACATGGAGATAGGAATCGATCAGCAGCTGATGCCGCCGGTGCACGATGAAGTTCCACAGCGTTTCCAGGGTCCCACCTCCCCGCAGGCCGGTCCCTGGGAGACTAGCGCGGTTTCGGACAACCCGGACGGTATTGCGAACGACGGCGTCGGACTCCTGGTTGACCGAATGTGTCTGTGCCTGATGCGAGACTCTGGCACATGCGATGGGCGATAACCGAGACGGACGACGGTGGTGCGCGTCTATGTCCGCTCGATACCGAGGGTCGCCCCGCGGGACCGGTGGTCGAGGAAGCCTCGCTCGCGGACGCGGTGCGGTCCCGGCCCGAGGTGGAGCGCTGGGTGTGGCGCTCGACATGCGAGATGTACCGGCGGCTGCTGGCGGCCGGGGTCCGGGTCGAGCGGTGCTACGACGTGGAAGCCGCCGAGGCGCTGTTGATCGGGCACGAGGAAGGGCAGTCGGGTCAGGCGCGCTCACTGGCGGCCGCCTGGGCGCGGCTGCACGGGCTGCCGGTCCCCGCCGACGCCCCGCTGCGCGCGGTGGAGACCCAGCCCTCGCTGTTCGAATCCGGCCCGGCGCCGCTACCGGGCGGGATCGACGAATTCACCGCGCTGCTGGAGGTTTACGCGGACCAGGTGGCGCGCACGGCGAAGACCGAGCACCCCGAACGGATGCGCCTGCTGCTCGCCGCCGAATCCGCGGGCCTGCTGGTGGCCGCCGAGATGTCCCGCGCCGGCATTCCCTGGCGCGCGGACGTGCATCGGGAACTGCTGGAAAGCATGCTGGGCGAACGTATTCCGGGTGGCGAGCCGCGCCGGATGGTGGAGCTGGCGGGGGAGGTGTCGCGGGCCTTCGGCGACGGCGTGCGGGTGCGACCGGATCTGCCCGCCGAGATCGTCAAAGCCTTCGCCCGCGTGGGCATTTCACTGTCCTCCACGCGGAAGTGGGAGCTGCAGGAGATCGACCATCCGGCGGTGGCGCCGCTGCTGGAATACAAATCGCTCTATCGCCTCTACACCGCGCACGGCTGGTCCTGGCTCGAACAGTGGGTGCACGACGGCCGCTTCCGGCCCGAATATCTGCCGGGCGGCACGGTCACCGGCCGCTGGACCACCAATGGTGGTGGCGCACTGCAGATTCCGAAGGTGGTTCGGCAGGCGATCCGCGCCGATCCGGGCTGGAGCCTGGTGGTCGCCGACGCCGATCAGATGGAACCGCGTGTCCTGGCCGCCATCTCGCGCGATCGGGGTCTGATGGAGGTGGCCGGGCGCGGCGAGGACCTCTACGCGGATCTGGCCGCGCGCGCCTTCGGCGGCGACCGCGCCCAGGCCAAGATCGCCATGCTGGGCGCGATCTACGGCCAGACCTCCGGTGACGCGCTGACCCATATGGCCGAACTGCGCCGCCGCTATCCGGCGGCGGTCGCCTATGTCGACGACGCGGCCACCGCCGGAGAACAGGGCCGCCTGGTGCGAACCTGGCTGGGCCGCACCTGCACCCCGGCCTCGGTGGCATCCGCGGAGGCGATCGATCCGGAGGATTCGGCCGACTACGGTTCCAGCGCCCGCGCCCGCGCGCGGGGCCGGTTCACCCGGAATTTCGTCGTACAGGGCAGTGCCGCCGATTGGGCGCTGCTGGTGCTCGCGGGCCTGCGTCAGGCCATGGCACAGGCCGGGCTGCGCGCCGAACTGGTGTTCTTCCAGCACGACGAGGTGATCGTGCACTGCCCCGAGGTGGAAGCCGCCACGGTGGCCGCGATGATCGCCGCGGCGGCCGACGCCGCGGGCCGGATCGCCTTCGGCCCGACGCCCGTGCGCTTCCCGTTCACCTCGGCGGTGGTGCAGTGCTACGGCGACGCCAAGTAGGCGCGTGCCGCGTGGCTCATTCGTCGCGGAACTGCTCGGCCCGATGCGACAGCCGCTCGGCGAAACTGTCGGTCCACGCCGCCGATTCCGGATCGTCGGGAATCGCGGCGCGCCGTCGCACGGGTGCGGGGCGTGCCGAAACTCCGTGCCGCCCAGCGCCTCCCGCGCGGGCCTGCAGCGCGAGCAGCCGCACGCTCCAGGCGATATAGGCCTCGACCCCCATACCCGCGCATTCGGCCGCGTCCCGCAGTGCGAGCCAATCGCTCTTCTTCACCCGTATCGAGATCTCCCTGGCTGCCATGTTCGGCAATAACCCGGCTGCGGCCGCTCAACCCTTCTCATGGTCAATTGATCGAATTGCACACGAGATCATCGCTGCCTAGTCTCGAACCAAAGACGATGTTGTTGTTGCCACTCCAGTTCGATCAATGACGATCACGAGAGAGGTGCGGGACATGTCGATTCTT
The DNA here is from genome assembly GCF_016741815.1 of Nocardia acididurans. Lineage (GTDB taxonomy): Bacteria > Actinomycetota > Actinomycetes > Mycobacteriales > Mycobacteriaceae > Nocardia > Nocardia acididurans. The sequence continues at coordinate 469,787 of NZ_JAERRJ010000007.1, read as the reverse complement.
CGAGCGACCCTCGGCGCGGCGGGGGCGTCGGCCCTCCTGATCGCGGGGGTCATCACCAGCGGGAACGCGGCAGCCGAGGGTTTGGATACCGGTGGCTGCAGTGCGGGAACGCTGACCTGGCAGGCGAACGGCCCCGGGTACTCGGGCAGTTCGCAGGCGCCGGTGGGCAGCAATGTCGGCGGGCACCTGGTCGGCTGTCAGGGCGGCCCCACCGATATCGGGGTCGGGACCATCATCGGCAGCAGCTTCGAACCGGCGGCCACCTGCTACGGCAGCCGCGGCGGGCGCGCGGACCTGCTCGTCATCTGGGACAACGGACAGAACAGCCATGTGATCGGGTCCTGGGAGTGGACGCTCGGACAGCAGATGACCAATAACCTCAAGATCGTCGGAGGGCTCGGTTCGGGCAAGATGCTGCAGGTCCTGACCGGTCCGCCGGAGATCAGCCCCGGTGCGGTCACCGGGTGCCTGGTGGGCGGTTATCGCGCGGGCAGTTTCCAGGTGCTCGGCGTGAAAGTCGTGTGACGCAGCTCTCGGACGTCCTCACCAGGGGGTATCCGGTCTCTGTGAAATCTCGGGCCTCACTAGCATCGAAGGGCGAACACAATTCGAGAGACCCGAGGACCTGTCTTGAATACCGAACAGCTCGATCGCTGGAACGCGCAGGAAGCCGCCGCGGAGGCGATGATTCCCATCATCGGCACGTTGTATCGGGCCAAGGGTGTGACGATCCTGCTGCACAGCCGGTCGCTGGTGAACAAGTCGGTCATCAGCATCCTGCGCACACACCGCTTCGCCCGGCAGATCGAGGGTGAAGAGCTGTCGGTGGACGAGACCCTGCCCTTCCTGCAGGCGCTCAGCGAACTGGATCTGGGACCGTGCAAGGTCGACCTCGGCCAGCTGGTGACCGCCTACCGGGTGGACGGACGCGGACTGTCCATCGCGGAGTTCACCGCGGTCGCCCTGGCCGACGTGATCGGCGGCAAGGCGCAGGCGCCGGGCCCGAAAGATGTTGTGCTGTACGGCTTCGGCCGCATCGGCCGGCTGGTGACCCGCCTGCTCATCGAGAAGGCCGGCTCCGGCAACGGGCTGCGGCTGCGGGCCGTCGTGGTGCGCAAGGGCGGTGAGGGCGATCTGGTGAAGCGGGCCTCGCTGCTGCGCCGGGACTCGGTGCACGGTCAGTTCAACGGCACCATCAAGGTCGACACCGAGAACAACACGATCATCGCCAACGGCAATGTCATCAAGTTCATCTACAGCAACGACCCGGCCGCGATCGACTACACCGAGTACGGGATCGACGACGCCATCCTGATCGACAACACCGGCAAGTGGCGCGACCGCGCCGGGCTCGAACAGCATCTGCGCCCCGGCATCGCGAAGGTCGTGCTCACCGCGCCCGGCAAGGGTGACGTGCCGAATATCGTGCACGGCGTCAACCACCGCGACCAGGACGTCACGCAGCAGATCTTCTCCTGCGCCTCCTGCACCACCAACGCCATCGTGCCGCCGCTCAAGGCCATGGACGACGAGTACGGCATCCTGCGCGGGCACGTGGAGACGGTGCACTCGTTCACCAATGACCAGAACCTGCTGGACAACTACCACAAGGCCGATCGCCGCGGCCGGTCCGCGCCGTTCAACCTGGTGCTGACCGAGACCGGCGCGGCCTCCGCGGTCGCCAAGGCCATGCCGGACTTCAAGGCCAAGATCACCGGCAACTCCATTCGCGTCCCCACGCCGGATGTGTCGGTCGCGATCCTCAACCTGCAGCTCGAGCGGGAGACCACCAAGGAGGACGTGCTGGCCTACCTGCGCGGCGTCTCCCTGTCCGGTCCGCTGAGCCGCAACCTGGACTACACCGCCGCCACCGATGTCGTCTCCAGCGACTTCATCGGCTCGCGGGCGGCGTCCATCATCGACGCCAACGCCACCATCGTCGAGGGCGACACCGCCATCCTCTACGTCTGGTACGACAACGAATTCGGTTACTCGTGCCAGGTCGTGCGGACCGTGCAGTACATCTCGGGGATCGAGTACCCGACCTATCCGCTGCCCGCGGCACTGTCCACGGTCGCCGAGGAGCGCGTGCTGTCCGCCGCCGACGCCGGCTGATCGCGGCGAAACATCAACTGCCGCTGGGCCGGAGCGATCCGGCCCAGCGGATTGGTGGCGAAATCCACACCTCTGGCCTTACGCGTCGGTAAGGTGACGTCGTTCCACGTCCGGGATGTGCGGTGTTCGGCGGGGGGAATGTCGTTCACCGCGTGGAGTTCGTTCGATGTCAGAGTCAGTTCCCGCGGTTTCCGTTCCCGCGGCCCGTGATCCGCATGCCGCCTCCTTCGAATCCGGTGTGCGCGTACCGATGTACACACCCGAGTTCGCGGCCGACCCGCATCTGGCGTATCGGGAGATGCGCGCGAAGTTCGGCGCGCTGGCCCCGGTCGAACTGTCGCCCGGAGTACCCGCCACCCTGGTGCTCGGATATCGCACGGCGGTACAGATTTTCAACGATCCCGACCGCTTCCCGGCCGACCCCCGCGTCTGGCAGGAGGGCGTGCCCGCCGACTGCCCGGTGCTGCCCATGATGCAGTGGCGGCCGAACGCGTTGCGCAACGCGGGAAATGAGCACGCCCGCTACCGGCAGACCAATACCGCGGGACTGACCGGCATCGACCGGTACCGGCTGCAGGGCACCGTGGAACGCGTCGCCGTCTCGCTGGTCAACTCGTTCTGTGCGGCGGGAACCGCGGATCTGGTGCGCGACTACGCTTTTCCGCTCGCCTTCCAGGTGCTCAACAGTCTGCTCGGCTGCCCGGTGGAGATCGCCGGACAGGCGGCCGAGGGCATGCGGGCCGTCTTCGAAGGCGTCGGCGCGGAGCGGGGCAACAAGCTGCTCGTCGACGCGCTGCTACGACTGACCCTGCACAAGCGCGCCGAACCCGGTGAGGACGTCACCACCCGCATGCTGCGCCACCCCGCCAACCTGACCGACACCGAGATGGTGCATCAGCTCGCCACCCTCTACGGCGCGGGCATCGAGCCGCAGCAGAACCTGATCGTGAACACCCTGCTGCTCATGCTGGTGGACGACCGCTTCGGCGACAGCGTGCTCGGCGGCACCCTCGCCACCCGCGACGCCCTCGACGAAGTGCTCTTCGACGATCCGCCGATGGCCAACTTCTGCATCAGTTTTCCGCGCCAGCCCGTCTTCCTGGAGGACACCTGGCTGCCCGCGCATCAGCCCGTCGTCATCAGCATGGCGGCCTGCAACACCGACCCCGCCATCCGCACCGGCGATTTCGCCGGCAACCGCTCGCACCTCGCCTGGGGTGCGGGCCCGCACGCCTGTCCCGCCAGCTCGCTGGCCTACCTCATCGCGCAGGAGGCCGTCGATCAGCTGCTCGACGCGCTCCCGGATATCAGCCTCGCGGTCACCCGCAGCGAATTGACCTGGCGGCCCGGACCTTTCCACCGCGCGCTGACCGCCCTGCCGGTCACCTTCGCCCCGTCGCCGCCGGTGCCCACCCGAAGCTGAGCGGCCCGGCTATCGTGCGGCGGACTCGTGTCGGCGGACCACATCGGCGAGTTCCGGTAGCCAGGCCAGATATTCGTCGCGCACCGGGCCGACCGTGCGGAGCTGGCACATCATGCCCAGACCGGTGACGGCCGCGCGGGCGAGCGGAACCAGGCCCGGCGGCAGGGTGAGGTGACGGAAGACGTTGGACAGCCGGATATCGGTGACGGAATCGACGCGTTCGCGCAGCCAGTCGGTGTCGAGACGGAACTCCGGGAGCAGCAGGATATCGAGGAACGGGGCGACGGCGGCGGTCAGCTCGACCGGGTCGAAATCCTGACCGGGACGCAGGAATCCGTTGCGGCGCATGGCTTCCACGACCGCCTGGGGATTGCCGCCGTACAGCGCGTCGGCGAGTTCGGCAATGATCGTGTCGAACTGCGCGGGGTAGGTGTCGCAGGCTCCGAAATCCACGATGCCGAGCCGGCCGTCGGGGAGCCGGAGGAAATTGCCCGGATGGACGTCGCTGTAGAGACGGCCGCTGCGACCGTACGCGGTCTTGAGGAAACGCAGCACCAGCAGACCCAGGCGGCTGCGTTCGGCGGGGCCGAGGGCGGGCATGGCCTTGGACAGCGGTGTGCCCGCGAGCCATTCGCCGACGATCACTGTCTCGCCGTGCGCGATCACCCGCGGCACGGCGAACTCGGGATCATCGGCGAAGACCTGCGCGAATTCGCGCTGGTTGGCGGCCTCGCGCGGATAGTCGAGTTCGGTGCCGACGCACAGCGCGAGGGTGTCGAGCAGCGCGCCGATATCCGCGCCGGGGAAGATCGATCCCAGGATCCCCGACAGCTGCCGCAACTGCCGCAGATCCGCCGCGACAGCCTCCCGCGCACCGGGATACATGACCTTCACCGCCACCGGTGTGCCATCGGACCACACGCCGCGATGCACCTGACCGATCGTGGCCGCAGCCGCGGGCCGATTCTCGAATTCCCGGAACAACGCCCGCCATTCGGCACCGAACTCCTGCGCCAGCACCTGATGCACGACCGCCGGATGCATGGCGGGCGCGGCATACTGCAACCGGCTCAACGCCTCCCCGTAGGGCTCACCCAACCCCAGCGGCAACGCTTTCCGATAAATCGCCAGCACCTGCCCGAGCTTGGCCGCGCAGCCCTTCAACTCGCCCAGCACCTCGAAAAGATGCTGCGCCGTACGCATCTCGATATCCGCACGCACCTGCGCCGCCGACTGCCCCATGACCCGGCGCCCCACCCCGGCGATCTCGCGCCCGGCGTGCGCCGCCGGCAACTGAACGAGCTTGGCACCGCGCACTATTCGCCCGGTCGGCAACTGCCCCTCGGAGCGCGGCCGCCGACGCCACCGCCGCCACTGCGCGTCATCCCCGGAACCCGAATTCACCATCACCCACCACTGTCGAGCAACCCCTCAGCAGTGAGTGTTCCACAGCACCCGCGCACTCGTCACTGTCCGCCGGTCACGCCACCGCCCAGAACCTGGAATCTCCATGGTCGGACTCCCCGGCAACACACGCTGTCGGGGCGCGGGTTCGGCATCGGCCAACAAGCTGTTGGAGAACGGTTGGAAGCGGGCTCGGCGGCCGCCGACGACCGGATCGGTTCGGTGGCGTGCGTTCTATCGATTCTCTATCCATTGCCTTGTCAATGCTGAACTGCCGCGTTCCTAGGCTGAAAAGCGTTGGAAGGAGGCGAGATCGTGATGAAATCCTTGGTCGCCGACCTGCCCGCCGGTTCGTCCGGGCCGCTGTCGGACGCGGTGCTGGAGGCGTGCGGGCCGATCTATCACACGCTGCTCTTCGTGCGAATCGGGTTGGGCTGGACGGTGGAACGCTGTGCCGACGCGATGGGGCTGAGCCCGGACACGGTGCGGGTCATGCAGCATCGGGCGCTGACGCGGCTGCGGGAGGAACTGCTCGTCAGTTCGTGAGCAGTGCCGGGGCCAGGCCGCAGGTGCGGCGGGTCAGCCGATGAGTGCGGCGTGGGTGGTCAGCACCTCGTCGATGGAACCCGGCAGCGAGGCCGGGTGAATGATCAGCTGCTCGACGCCGAGATCCTCGTACTGCCGCACCACCGAGGGGGTCAGCGGCTCGGTGGCCGCCACCGTGATCGTGAGGGCGCCGAGTGCGGCCGGGCGGTCGACACCGGCCGCCACCTCGGCGAGCCGGTCGAGGTTCGCCTTCGTCTCGGCGACCGTGCCGATGCCGAACCATCCGTGCGCACGGGTGACCGCCCGCCGCAGCGCGCCGCGGCTGTGCCCGCCGACGTAGACCCGCAGACCGGACGGACGCGGATGCGCGTCGACACCCTGGAACGACACGTACTTGCCCGAGAACGACGGATTCGGCGTATTCCAGAGCGCGTCCATCGCATCGAGGTATTCATCGGTGCGCCGGCCACGATCCGCGGTCGGCACGCCGAGCGCCTCGAACTCCGGCTCCAGATATCCGGCCCCGACACCGAGCCGGAACCGCCCGCCACTCAATACCGACAGGCTCGCCGCCTGCTTGGCCAGCACCAGCGGATTGCGCAGCGGCAGAATCACCACCCCGGTCCCCAGTTCCAGCCGGGAGGTCGCGGCTGCCACGAAACTCAAATGCACCAGCGGATCGATGATCTGCTCGGTCGGCTCCGACGGCGACGGATCCACCCGCGGTGACGGCAGCACCACATGATCGGAGGCCCACCACGACCGATATCCGAGCGATTCCACCAGCGCGGCAAGCCGTTTCGTCTCCTCGGGGCCGGTGGTGTCCTGAATGTTCAATGCCTGTACGCCGAAGTCCATGCTCACCGGAACCTCCGGGTGTCCCGAGGCATTCCGGCTCCGGGGGCTAGCTCGGTTCCGGGGCCTTGAATCGGCCGGTGGCCAGGGCGATATCGCGATGCCGGTCCGGGAAGCCCGGTCCCAGGCGGGCGGAGACGTCGGCGTGGCGCAGCGGTTCGCGGCAGTGCGCGCAGACGACCTCGGCGTGGGTGTCGTGGTCGCAGGTGCTGTGGTGCAGGACCACCGGGGGGCCGTCGGGGGCGAGCCAGCGGTCGCCCCAGGCCATCATGGCGGCGATGACGGGGAAGAAGTCACGGCCCTGCTCGGTGAGACGGTACTCGTGGCGGGGCGGGCGGTCCTGATACTGCGCCTTTTCCAGGAGGCCCTCCTCGACCAGGCGGGTCAGGCGCTGGGTGAGGACATTGCGGCTCAGGCCGAGGGTGCGCTCGAATTCGTCGAAACGCTTTGCGCCGTAGAAGGCTTCGCGCAGCACCAGGGGCGTCCACCAGTCACCGATGAGGTCCACGGTGCGGGCCACGGTGCACGTCCAGTTCGCAAAGGTCGTCCGCTTCATGCGTCCACGGTATCCAGCCGGGCCGGGATGTACTTGTGCCACGGGGTGCCGACCCATTCGTCGCGGGAGTCGAATTCGGTGAGTTCGTTGGGGGCCGCGCCGGTGGTGACCTGCGCGCCGGTGTCGTCGGCGACCGAGAGGCCGAAACCGTTGGGCAGCGCAAGATGACCGGGGCGCATCCGATCGGTGGGGTCCACCGGCACCTCGACGCTGCCGCGGCGGGTGCTGACCCGCACGAGATCCCCCGCGGTCAGGCCGAGACGGTCGGCGTCGGCGCGGCTCATGCGCAGTGTCCCGCCGCCGTCGCGCTTGCGCCACTGCGGATCCCGCACGATGGTGTTCGCGGTGAACGCGCGGCGCTCGCCCGCCGACAGCACGAACGGCCACGGGCCGGGGGAGAGGTCGAGGTCGGGCAGATCGGCCAGCACCCGCAGCAGTTCCGGGATATCGAGCTGGACCTTGTTGTCCCGCAGCCGGTTCCAGGTCACCTCGTAGTCGTCCTCGGTGATCACGATGCCGTGCTTGCCGGTGAGAATGGCCTCGAACAGGCGCTCACCGGCTTCGAGACCTGTTCCGTAGCCGGCGCGTTCGACGCTCTCGGGGAACTTGCGGGCGCAGTTGTAGGCCGCCGCCCACAGCATGGCGGCCGCGGCCGCGCCGTCGGGCAGGGTCGGTCCCAGCGTCCGATACAGCAGTACCGGCGCGAGTTTCGCCTTGCCGCGATCGGCGAGCACGCCCAGGAACGCCAGGGCGAACGCCTCGCGCCCCTGCGCGAGCGCGGCCCGCAGCGGCGCGTAGTCGTCCTCGCTCAGCGCGCCCGAGGCTTCGACCAACCGCGCGTGGATCTCCGGTTCGGCCAGTACCCCGTCGGGCGCGGGCAGCACCGGATGCCGCAGGTGGAAGATATTGCGCGGGAAGTCGAAATTGAAGAACGTGGCCTCGTACTTCTCGAATTGCGTTGCCGCGGGCAGGATGTAGTCGGCCAGCCGCGCCGTCTCGGTCATGGCCACATCCACGACCACCACCAGTTCCAGCGATTCCAGTGCCGCCCGCATACGCGCCGAATCCGCCAGCGAGTGCACGGGATTGCTGCTCTCGATGAACATGGCCCGATATCGCGCCGGATGGTCGGTGAGGATCTCCTCGGTGATCACATTGCACGGCACCAGCCCGCTGATGATGGGCGCGCCCGCCACCGGGCTGGTCGGCCACTGTCCGGCCGCGTGGCCGCGATCGTGGCCGATGGCGGACATACCGGTGAACGCGTACTGGGTGCCGGGCTTGCCGAGGTTGCCGGTGAGCAGCCAGACCAGCTTCTCGATATAACTGACCACCGTCGAGTACCGGTTCATCTGCACGCCGAGATCCTCGAGCGCCGCCACCGAGCGGGCCGCCGCCAGTCGCCGGGTCGCCGCCTGCACCAGTTCCGGATCGACATCGGCGATGGCGCAGTACTTTTCGATGGGCACCGCGCGCAGCACGGTCAGCACCTCGTCGAGCCCCTGGGCGTGCTCGGCCAGCCACGCGGTGTCGATCAGGTTGTCGCGCACCAGGATCGCCGCCATGGCCGACAACAGGTAGACGTCGGTGCCCGGCCGCAGTTGCAGATGAAAATCGGCGAGCTCGGCGGTCTCGGTGCGCACGGGATCGAGCACGATCATGGCGCGATCCGGATCCTTGGCGATCTCCTTGAGCACCGTGCGGGCTCGCGGAAACCCGTGGGACTGATAGGGATTCTTGCCGACGAAGAACGCGACCTCGGCATGCTCGACGTCCGCGCGCACCGGATGCCCGAACATGCGCGCGCCCACCCAGAAGTCGCCGGTCTTCTCCTGCGCCAGCGCGCTGGATTGGTACTTCATGCCGAAGGCCGCCATGGTCGCGGGCGCGTACGCACCGCCCAGGTGATTGCCTGCCCGCCGCCGCCGTAGTAGAAGATCGACTCACCGCCGTGCCGCAGCCGGATCTCCTGCAGTCGCGCGGTGACTTCGGAAATCGCGGTCTCCCAATCGATTTCCTCGAACTCGCCATCGGGCCGCCGGCGCAGGGGCGTGCTGATCCGCCCGGTGCGGCCGTTCTGGTAGTGATCCAGCCGCAGCGCCTTGTTACAGGTGTATCCGGCCGAGGCGGGATGCAGTTTGTCGCCGCGGATCTTCTCGAAGGACCGGCCGTCCGGCCCGAGCAGCACCTGGATGCCGCAATTGCACTCGCACAGGATGCATGCCGTGGGCTGCCACTCCGTCATGGGGACAGCGTAGGCGAGTCAGTTCACTTGCGCTACTAACTATCGCCTGGGCTTTCTACTCCGCGTCGAGCGGTCGGCGCAGTTCGGTGACCGCGATCCGGGCGGCCTCGCCGATGGCCGCGTCGACCACGGGCAGGTTCGGGTCGGCGCGCGCCGCGCGCGTGAACACCGCTACCGCGATCGGATATTCGCCCGGGAACTCGACCATGGCGACCTCGTTGCGGATCACGCCGATGGTGCCGGTCTTGCCCGCCACCGACACACCGCGATGGGCGAAGCCCGAGGAGATCCGATGCTGCCACACCTGCTGGCGCATCACGCTCTGCGCGAAGATCGTCTGCTCCGCGGACAGCACCTGCCCACCCCACAGCGCGCACAGGAGCCGGGTCATCTCCTCCGGTGTCGTCGCACTCGCGTACGACGGGTCGTAGGCCGATACCGACCAGGCCTCGTCGTTGTCGGCCAGCGCCGCGAAAGCCTCAGCGGTGGAATGGGTATCGGTTTCGAGCACCAGGCTGCGATGGACATCGGCGGTGCCGCCCACGATCCGCGTCTCGCGGAGCCCGATCTCGGCCAGCAGCTCCTCGATGGCCGCCAGGCCGACCTCCCCGAGCAGCATATCCGCGGCCGCGTTGTCCGACACCGTCATCATCGACGCGGCCAGATCCCGCCGGCTCAGCGTCACCGGATCCCGCAGTGCCGCAAGCCCCGTCGGCCCCGGCGTGCATTCGGGCGGATTCACCGTCAGCCGCGAGCACGGGTCGATCCGCCCCGCGTCCACGGCCCGGCAGAACGCCAGAAAAAGCGGGAGCTTGTACACCGACGCGGTGACCACCCGATCCCGCCCGTCGACATCGACCTCGGCGGCGGACCCGAGCGCGGCGAGGGAGCCCGAACCCGTTCCCGCAGCGGTGGCGTGGGCGGTGCGTTCGGAAGGCACGCCCTGACTTGCCGCTGCGGCGGTAGGACACCGGCGGGCGTGTACCCACCCGGTACAGCCGGCATCGGCGAACACGGCCCGGATCCGCTGGACAGCAGTCCGCGTCGAGGGCGCGGCACTCATCGGATGCGCTCCCGGTAGAGCACGCGGTCGACGGCGGCGGCGAAGGGTTCGGCTCCGGGGCGGCGAATGACCCGTGCCCGCAGGGCGAGCGCGTGGGGTGCCAGGCGCAGCCATGCGATGCCGGGGGTCGCGGTCGGCGCCGTGGTGGTGACCGCGAAGCTGGTGCCCGCGGCGACGGCCGCGAACAGGGTGCGGTCGTCCGCGGCGAGGACGGGGTGGGGGTCGAGGCCGCGTTCGCGGAACAGGTCGGTCAGGCTGTCGAAGGCCGGGGGATTCGCGGCCCGCGGTGAGTGGGCGAAGGTCAGCCCGCCCAGCATGGGGAAGGTGGGGCGCTCGGCGGCGGCGACGGGGTGGTCCGCGGGGACCACCAGCCAGCGCGGGAGCTTGACGACCGGCCCGGACTCGACGCCGTCGACGAGAGCGGGATGTTCGATGACCGCGATATCGCAGACGCCGGCCCGGACCTCGCCGACGAGTTCGACGGTCGACCCCACCGTGGTCGAGACGGCCGCCCCGGAGTCGACGCTCGCCCGCAGGGCGCTCACCCCGGCGGTGACCAGCGCGCCGGGCAGGGCCGGGGTGACACCCCAGTGCACCGCGCCGCGCGATTGCGCCAGGCGCTGGGATTCGGCGAGCAGTTGCTGGGCGTCGTCGACGAGCAGGCGGGCGCGGGGGAGCAGCCGCGAACCGGCGGAGGTGAGCATCGCGCCCTGGCGGGTGCGGTGCAGCAGCTCCACGCCCAGATGTTTCTCCAAGCGCTGGATGCCCTGGGACAGCGGTGGCTGGGTCATGTCCAGGGCGGTCGCCGCGCGGCCGAAATGTCCCTCGTCCGCCACGGCGACGAAGAAGCGGAGGTGGCGGATCAGGTCCATACCGTCATTGAACCAGCAGGATCGCGCCGGGCCGGACGGTCGGCGGTCCGGGACCGATGCCGGGCCGCGCGCGTGCGGCACTACCTGCGGCGATATGGAGAGCGACTCGCCCGCGCGGCGGCTCGATATTGGAATCCGATGCCCGGTCGGTGGTGTCTTGTGACGGTGACTTCCGCATTCCGAATCCGTCCGGCCTCGCGCCGCTTCGTCGCTGCCGCGCTGTCGGTAGCCGCCCTGTCGCTGACCACCGCCTGCGGTTCCGGCGGCGACTCGACCACCGTGGCCATCTCGTCGAATGCCATCGCCGCGACGGACGCCGCGCGGACCTTCGCCGACCTGGAGACGAAACACGGTGCGCGGCTGGGCGTCTACGCTGTGGACACGGCCACCGGCCGCAGCGTCGCCTACCGCGACGGCGAGCGCTTCCCGATCGCCTCCACGTTCAAGGGCCTGGCCTGCGGTGCGCTGCTGGACGCCCATCCGCTCTCCTCGGGCTACTGGGAGCAGGTGATCCGTTATCCCGCAAGCGAACTCGTCGAGTACTCACCCGAGACCGAGAAGCATGTCGACTCGGGGATGACCGTCGCCGAACTGTGCCATGCCGCGATCACCCTGTCCGACAACACCGCCGGCAATCAGCTGCTGAAACTCCTGGACGGTCCCGCCGGATTCACGGCGTACCTGCGCACCCTCGGTGACGGCGTGACCCGGCTGGACCGCTGGGAAACCGAATTGAACACCGCGATCCCGGGCGACGAGCGCGACACCACGACCCCCGCCGCGCTGGCCGCCGACTACCGCGCTCTCGTGGTGGGCGACGCGCTGCCCGAACCCGAACGCGCGCAATTGAAATCGTGGCTGATCGCGAACACCACCGGCGGCAGCCGCATTCGCGCCGGGCTGCCCGCGGACTGGACCGTCGGCGACAAGACCGGCAGCCCCGCCTACGGTTCGGCACTCGATGTCGCAATTGCCTGGCCGCCCGGCCGCGCCCCCATTGTCATCGCCGTTCTCACCACCAAATCCGAGCAGGACGCACAACCCGACAATGCTCTGGTCGCCGCCGCCACTCGGGCCGCCGTGCAAATAGTCGGTTAAGCGAGTCGCACTCCGGGCGCACGGGTTTCGTGACCCTCGCGAAGTAGACCGGGTTCGGCTTCGCCCAGCACGCCGATAATTTTCCGCCGCGGAGCCACCCGAATATCGCGATACGGCAAACAGTTTCAAGGTCGATACAACCGTTGTGACACAGAACAAGAACGCCAGCAATTTCCGGGTACATACCGATCAGCCGGGCCCGGTCCCGGAGACACAACCATGAAGAAAGCACGACCATGCGTAGAGCAACGGCGCTCTTCGCCGCATTACTGTTGGCCCTTCTCCTTTCCGTCGCCCATGTGGCGACGCCGAAGGCGCAGGCCGATGACTGTGTTGGCGACTGGGCCATAGGTATCGGCGGACTCGGCGACAACACCTCGTCGGTATTCGCACCCTTCGTCAACCAGCCCGTGGGCTACAACTCCATCGACCCGATGTCGGGAGTGAACGAAATCGACCGGCTGTTCTGGCAGCACCGCAACTGGTGCCCGGACGACCACATCCGGTTGATCGGCCACAGCGAGGGCGCGGCCCTCGTGCACACCTGGGTGACCAATCACCAGGATGTCGGTAATGCCAACGCCATTCTGCTGGCGGACCCCAAGCGCGCTCCCGGGCCCGGCTGGGGTGGTCTGTCCTCGACTCCCGGTAATCACCTGATCGGTTATCCGCTTGCGGGCGTGGACGATTGGTTCGGCGGTTTCCCCGTCCTGACCGTCTGCAACCGTGACGATCAGATCTGCGACACCTCCGCAGGCTGGTGGGGTTACCTCTTCGGCGGCGCGCACAGCCGCTACGATTTCAACGTCTGGAACTACGGCGCTTGGGATTCCGGCGTCTGGTACCGGTAGACGGTGAGACATGGGGATCAGTATCCGAACGGGACTGGTCCCCATTGGCTGAATCCGTGCCCCATCGAGGTGCACACAGCCACACCCTTGAAGGTGATCTGACAATTCGCGCCCGCGTACGTGAACGAGTACTGCGGGTCGTGATAGTGCACGGCGGCGAACCGCGGCAGTTCCGGATTTCCGCCCGGCAGTGTGTGACTGCCGTTCGAATCCCAGTGCGGCCGGGCCGGCAATGTCTTCGAATCCACGATGATGGCCGGGACATTCGGGACCGGAACCTGTATTCCGGCGTACAGCACATTCATCGACGCGGCCGGATCGGCGAGGTCGCAACCCACCGTTCCGTCCGCTCGGATCGCACAGTTCCAGTCGCCCAGGGCGAAATAGGCGGTATCGCCGACCAGTACCGGACCGGGAGCGGCCTCGGCGGTGGCCGGGATCGCAGTGAACAGGCCCGCGACCATACCCAGAATTCCCCCGCAAACACCCGCGGCGGCTACTTTCCCAACCCTGGACACGGCATCTCCCTCGATGCGCGACGATAATCAGGTCGAATGACCATAGAGAAAAACTATCACCGAACGGCGCAAAGGCAAGAGTTTCTGTCGAGGGGGCTTGCGTATTGGCTCGAGCCCGGGTGTTCCGACGATTTGATTCCGGTCACAGCGACCGGGTAGCGGAGTTTGTGCCCCGTCCCAAAGAGGTGGGGTGGATTCGATTGCGACAGAGTGAATTTCGTCTCGCACACCGCGGTATCGCGCCTGGTCGGCGGGGGAGTGAGAGCAAACGCACGCCGGGGCGGGCCGGGCGCCGACCCTAGACTGATTCGCGAGTTTCTGGCCGCGCGAATTGTCTTACCGAGGAGTCGATCCAGTTGAGCAGCGCCTTCCGACGCCGCATCTCGCCCACCGAACGGATGTATCTATCGGCACGGGAGGTGTGCCCGCCCTTCCTGATCCAGGTGGTGGTCGAAGGATCCGGCACGCTCGACGCGCGGCGACTGCAGCACGCCGTCGACCTCGCGGCGCGGGCGCATCCGGGCGCGCGGCTGGTGCGCTCCGGGAAGGACTGGGTGGCGGGCGCGGTCACGCCTCGCGTACGGACGGTGGCGCATACCCCCCTCGACTACGACCACCTGACCGAAGACCCCGTCGTGAACAGTCCGATCGCGCGACCGGACTACCTCTCCGACGCACCCCACTGCGAGGTGGTGCTGCTCACCGCGGATCCGGTCACCGTGATCTTCCGGGCCTTCCACGGCGTCATGGACGCCAAGGGACTGCAGATGTGGGCCGCGGACGTCTTCGCTGTGCTGCGCGGCGAGACGCCCGCGGGTGCGCCGGACGCCACCACGGATCTGGAGCTGGCGCAGCGCCTCGGTATACCGGGACGGCCGACGCCCATGCGCATGCGATTCCGCTCACCCGTCGGGCACGGCGCGCCGGTCGCGGGCGGGCCGTTCCTGCTGCGGCATCGGAACCTGCCCGGCACCGGTACCGCCATCGTGGCGCGCATCGGTGAGATCGTCACCGCCGCAACGGGTTCGCAGGCCCGCCTGATGGTGCCGGTGGATCTGCGCCGCCACGACCCGGAGCTGGCCTCGACCGCCAACCTGACCCTGCCGCTGTTCCTCGACACCAGCCCCGGCGAGGGCTGGCGCGAGATCAACGGCCGCATGCTCGCCGGACTCATGCGGCGCGACGAGCTGAACCAGATGAAAAACCCGGGGCTGGAACAGATTCCGGTGCCCGTAGCCACGCGGGTGATCCGCGGCATCGAGGCCATCGGCAGGCGCACCGGCCGGAATCTCTGCTCCGCCATCATCTCCCACGCCGGAAAGGTGGCGCTGAACGACTTCGCCGGACCGGATTTCACGCCGACCGGCGTGGTGGCGATCCCCGCGCACACCGGGCTCGCGCCGATCAGCTTCGCCATCGTCGAATCGGAGCAGTCGATCGGGATCACGGTGTCCTGCCGCAGCGGCAGGGGAATCGCCGAGCGTCTGGAACGGCTCCTCGACGAGATCGCCGACGCGGTCGCGGAACCGAATCCAGCTGGTTCCCAGGAGATTACGTCGCCCGCGACAGTGGTGGAGGTGTTGCGGCAGCAGGTCGCGGCACGGCCCGCGGCGATCGCGGTCGCCGGGCCGGACGGGGAACTCACCTACGCGCAGCTGGGGGAGCGCGCGGCCGCCGTCGCGGCCGTACTGCGCGACAACGGCGTCCGTCGTGGCGATGTCGTCGCGATCCTGGCGGGCCGGACCTCGGCCGCGATGGCGGGACAGTGGGGCATCCTCGCGGCCGGAGCCGCGTTCCTGCCGCTGGATCCCAAGCATCCGCGCGAGCGGATCACGCAGACGCTGCGGGACTCCGGAGTCGGCGTATGCCTGGTCGAACGTCGGCACGCCGACATCGTGGTCGACACGGTGCCGGTGCTGGTGCTGGAGGATCTGCCCGAAAACTGTTCGGACACAATCGATGCCGGTGTTGAGCCGGGCGATGTCGCCTACGTGACCTACACCTCCGGGTCGACCGGACGGCCCAAGGGCGTGCGGGTCACCCACGACGGGGTCGTGCACTACCTGCGCGCCGCGCGGGACTGGTACCGGCTCACTGGGCAGACCCGGTACGCGCACTATCACACGCCCGCGGCCGATATGGCGTGCATGGCGATGGTGACGCCCGCCGTCGCGGGCGGCACGGTGCTGCTGGTGCCCGGGGAGATCAACCACCTCACCCTGTCGCGGATGCTCGGCTCCGACGGCGCGAACACGATGTTCCTGACGCCCAGCCTCGCGGAAGTGCTGCTGCGCCAGGATATTCGGCCCGAGCGGGTGCACACCGTGGCGCTCGGCGGCGAACAACTGAGCCTGGATCTGGCCCGGCGGGTCCGCGAGTTCTTCGGCCCCGCCGTGCGACTGGTCAACAGCTACGGACCGACCGAAGTCAGCCTGGTGTGCGTCTCGCAGGTACTCGACGGCGCGCCCGTGGCGGGTGCGAGCTCGGTGCCGATCGGCCTGCCCGCACCGGGTACGACCGTGCACCTGCTGGATGCCGCCGGTCACCCGGTGCCCGACGGCGAAGCGGGCGAACTGTATCTGGGCGGCCCGCAGGTCGCCGCCGGTTACCTCGACCGCCCCGAACTCACCGCCGAACGGTTCGTCACCGTGCACGGCGAGCGCACCTACCGCACCGGGGATCTGGTGCGCCGGCTCTCCGACGGCACACTGGAATTCGTCGGCCGCGTCGACCACCAGGTCAAGATTCGCGGCAACCGGGTGGAGCCCGACGAGATCCGCTGCGTCCTGGAATCGCACCCCGAGATCGCCGCCGCGGCCGTCGTCAGCCGCCGCCGCGAGGAGCACAGCGATCACGTGCTGGACGCCTTCCTGGTGCCCGCGCCCACCGCGACCGGCGGACAGCCCGACGATCGCGCCCTGCGCGATTTCCTGGCCGCGCGGCTGCCGGTCTACATGATCCCCAGCGGTTTTCACCGCCTCGCCGAACTGCCGTTGACCAGCAACGGCAAAACCGATCGCCGCGCCCTGGCCGGACTGCTCGGCGGCCCGCCCGCGGATTCCGCCGACGCGCCGGACCCGGTGCCGGACAACGGGATCGCCGCCGAGGTGGCGGACGGCCTCGATATCGCCTCGCGGGTGGCCGAGATCTGGGCGCGGATCCTGCGTTGCGACAGTGCCGATCTCACGCCGGACGCCGACTTCTTCGCGCTGGGCGGCGATTCGCTGGCCACCGTGGAGATGCTCGCGCAGGTGTCGCGTGACATCGTCGGCGGCGCGGGGGAGCAGGCGTTCGTGGCGCAGGTGGAGGGCCTCATCCACCACCTGACCCTGGATCGAGTATGTGAGGCCGTGACCGTCGCGGTGAGCGGAGGAGTGCGCGCATGATCTTCATCGGAAGTGGTTCGCTGCTGTGGCGTGCGGTCGATTTCGCTGCCGCCGCAGGGTATTCCGTCGATCTCGTGGTGGTGCCCGCGGGGCAGGCGGCGAGTGCGGGCAACCGGCGGGTGCCGGTGCTCGCCACCGCCGACGTGAACGCCGCCGCCGAGCAGGTGGCCGCCGCCGCCACCGACGGCATCGCCTTCTCGGTCAACAATGCCGCGATCCTGCGGGAGCCGTTGCTGGGCAAGGGATTGCGCATCTACAACATCCACAACGGCCTGCTGCCGCGGCATCGCGGCCTGCCCGAGGCGGCCATCGCGCACGCGATCCTCAACGGGGACACCGCCTACGGCGCGACGCTGCACGAGATCGACGCCGGAGTGGACACCGGGGCGATCCTCGACGTCGAACAGTTCCCGATCACGACGTCCGACGGGTTCCAGGACATCATGCTGAAGGGCCTGCGCGCCTGCACGTTGCTGTTCGAGCGCAACCTGGAAGCCATTGCGGCCGACCGCACCAGCCCGATCCCGCAACCGGTCGAGGGCGGCGCCTACTACGGCCGCAAGGCGCTGGGCGCACTGAGCGATCTCGCCGACCACCCGGATTTCCCGCGCGCCACCGATCTCGGCATCTTCGCGGCGTTCTATCCGGAACTGGCCGCCGCGCGCGGGGCATCCTGACGAGGCGGGTCAGGGGCCACCGACCCATTCGCCATTGCCGTCCGAGCCCATGCACATGACGCCTCGATTATCGGAGCTGCGGGCCAGCTTGCCGAGATACACGCTCGGATCACAGGACTCGCCGACCTCATAGGTGCCGGAGATGACAGGGCCGTGGCCGACCCGGTAGTTGTTCGGTCGGCCGGTCGTCCATGGAATCGCCCCTCCCTCGATCCGAAGTCGCGTGACGGCGATGTAGCACACGGAGGGTATCCGGAATGCGCGGAATCGCTACAGTGGGAAGCGGTTCCGTGCGGAGGGGAGGGTTCCGGTGCCACGGATGGACGAGCCGTACATCGAACGGGGACGGCTGTGGTACCTGGACGTCCAGGCACTGCCCGCCGAACTCCAGGAGAAGCTGCGCCGGCGCGCGGCGGCCGACTACGAGACGGTGCGCTCGGCGCCCGAGGACGACCTGCGGCAGCTGGACTCGGAAATCGCACGGCTGCAGGGCAAGATCTGGGAGGCCACGCTCGGGCACGCCGACGCGGGCTATATCCGGGAACTGCACGGGCTGGCCGCCAACGCGCGGGCACGCAAGCGGGAGGCGCTGCGCGGACGGGCCTCCGCTACCGGGGCGCGCGGCCGGACCATGGCCGTCGTCGCCCCGATCTTCGGGCTCCTGGGTGTGGTGGTGCTGGCGGCGCTCGGGGCCTCGGCCGTGCTCACGGTGCTCGTCCCGCTGCTGCTCACGGTGGCGATCGCGACCCCCTACCTGCTGTCGCGGCGGAATCCGCACACGCTGACCGGTGCCGAGCTGGCGGCGATCGAGCAGGCCACCCGCAGCCTGCCCGTCGCCGACGAGATCCGCGCGCGGGCACTGGTATCCGGGCAGGAGGAACCGCGCGACGCCGCCGATCTGGTGGCCGTCGCCGCCCACCTGGTCGATGTCGTCACCGCGAGTACCGCGTGGCGCAGCGCCTACCTGCAGCCGCATCGCGCCCAGTTCGACGTGCGGGCCGAAGTCCGCCAGATCGCGCACAGCGCCGCCCGCTACGACGCCATGGCCCGGCGGCTCGCCGTCGCGCCCACCGGTGACACCCGCACCGCCGAACTCGCTCGCAGCGCCCAGGATTCGGCGAAACGGCAGCTCGAGATGGTGTGGCAGACGCTGTGCCGCCGCGTCGACGCATTGCGTGAGTTCGCCGCCCACCTCGCACAGCTCGACCTCGAACTGCACAATGCCGACCTCGCCCGCCAGGCCCTCGACATGGACGACGACCTGGCCGAACTGCTGGCCTCGGCGGTCTCCAACGAGCTTGCCACCGAACAGCTCCGGCATATGAGCGAGCAGACCGCCGGACTCACCCTCGCCATCCGCGAACTCGTGGATCAGCTGCACCTGGATGTGCAGACCCTGCGTGCGCTGGCGCCCGGGGACGCGTAACCGGCGCGCCCGGACTTCACAGGTTCGGGTGGTAGGGTCCCGGACCCGAGTCAGGGCGAGGTGCGACCGGAGCCGGTTCGAGCGGCGGCACGCGGATCGCACCCGCCGCGGAGCGTCGGGTTGGAGGGTTCGATTCAGTTGCGGGGCAGTGCTTCCGGGAATTCTCGCGGGGTGGGCGATGCGGTGGATCGGGGGACCCGGCGCGGCAGGCATCGCAGGCCGTCGCCGCTGCACGCGCTGAAGGGGCGCGCGGTCATGGCGGCCGTCGCGTTCGGGGCGGCGGTATCGGCGATACAGGCGGGCATGCAGGAGGCGTCCGCGCACGACCCCGCGAGCGTCGGCATCCAGGCGCTGGGCGCGGCTCAGGTGACGGCCGAGGCCGCCGAGCAGCCCCCGGCCGGGCTCTCCGGCACCGACGCGCATTTCCCCGAGATCCTCACCGCCGCACCGATCGAGGATTCCGCGCAGATCCAGAACCTGCTGCGCAACGGCGAGCACTTCGCCGCCGACGACGCGGCCCGCGCCTCCGCGGGCCTGCGCCCCCTGTTCGTGAAATTCGCCCAGGGCGTCTTCACCTCCGGGTACGGAGCCCGCTGGGGCGTAACCCATTACGGCGTCGACGTGGCCGCCCCGATCGGCACCCCCATCGAAGCCGTCGAGGACGGTGTGGTGATCGACGCCGGACCCGCCTCCGGATTCGGCATGTGGGTCCGCCTGCTCCACGACGACGGCACCATCACCGTCTACGGCCATGTGGACACCACCTCCGTCACCGTCGGCCGGCGAGTCCTGGCCGGCGACCAGATCGCCACCGTCGGCAACCGCGGCTTCTCCACCGGCCCGCACTGCCATTTCGAGGTGTGGCTCAACGGAACCGACCGCGTCGACCCGCTGCCCTGGCTGGCCAGCCGGGGCATCTCGCTGGGGCCGGAACAGGATTGAGCCGTCCGGTGGAGTGCGCGGCCGCTACCGGTAGCGTGGATGGATGCCCGAGATCGCCGAGAACGCGCGGCGCCTGTCCGCCGCTGCCCGCGAGCGCGGGTGGTGGGTGGCGGTCGCCGAATCGCTGACCTGCGGCACCCTCTCGTCCGCGCTCGGTGCCGCGCCGGACTCCGCCGAGTGGTTGCGGGGCGGCGTGATCGCCTACAGCGCGCAGGTCAAGCACGAGGTGCTGGGCGTACCCGAGGTCCCGGTGGTCTCCGAGACCGCGGCCCGCGCCATGGCTTCCGGCGTGCGCTCCCTGCTCGGCGCCGACCTCGCCGTCGCGGTGACCGGTGTCGGCGGACCGGACCCGCAGGACGGCGAGCCCGCCGGATCGGTCTGGCTGGCGGTGGACGACGGCTCCCGGCAGTGGGCCCGTCACGAACAGTTCGACGGCGAACCCACGCAGGTGCTCGAACAGTCCGTCGCGGTAGCCCTGGACATGCTGCTCGACGCGATCCGCGGCTGAGACGTCAGTGCGGGTTCCCGTACGGCGTGTCCGGTGGATCGGTCTGTTCACCACGGCGTTTACGGCGCAGGATCACGACGGCCACGGCGATCGGGATGGCGAGTAGGACGAGGAGTTCCATACTCGGCGACTACCCGCGCGGGGCGAATGATCACCGATTGCCCGGATTACTCGTCGACGGTGATGGTGAGGTGGGGTTTGTCGGCGTCGTCGGGGCCGGAGACCATCTGCCAGACCGCATCGATCATGGGGGCGAGGAGTAGTTCGCCGAACTGGCGCACCAGAATCGCCACGATCTGGGTGGATTCGCGGCGGGTGGTGGAGGCGAGGCCGGATTCGCGGAGTGAGACGACTTCGTTGCGGGTCAACTCCACCAGGCGTTCGAGGAATTTCTGCTGGGTGGGTTCGGGCTCGAGGATGGTGCGGCGCAGGTAGTTCACGACGGCGGGGTTGTCGCGCAGCATCCGGCGGACGGCGTCGTCGCGGGCGGAGGCGACCTCGGTCGCGGTGCCGGTGGGCGGAATCGAGTGCACCGCTTGATAGAAGTACTCGCTCACCAGCTGGTCGACCGCGTCGCGCAGGCCCGCCTTGGTTTTGAAGTGGTGCTGCACCAGGCCGAGGGTGACGGAGGCTTCGGCGGCGACCGCGCGCAGCGAGACGCGGGATTCGCCGTACTGGGCGAACAGGTCCATGGCGGCATTGCGGATGCGTGCCTTCGCGGTCAGGTCCTCGTTGGTGGCCCGTGGATTCAGCATCGCCCCTCGACTCGTCATGTGGTGCGGGTCAGTTTACTGCTCGTAGTAATTGCTGGTCGGATGCCATGTCTGTTTGGTCGTTGACCTAGTTCACGATACAACTGTATCGTTCGCTGCATGGAGGTACCAGCAAAGCGCCCGCTGGCGGGCATCGAAGTCGTGTCACTGGCGGTCAACCTGCCCGGCCCCCTGGCCGCCGCCCGGCTGGCCGAGCTCGGCGCGACCGTCACCAAGGTCGAACCGCCCGCCGGTGACCCGCTCGCGGCCGCCGCGCCCGACTGGTACCGGAACCTCATCGCCGATCAGCGCGTGGTCTCCCTGGACGTGAAGCAGGAGGCCGACCGCGCCAAACTCGACGAACTGCTCGCCACCGCCGATCTGCTGATCACCTCCATGCGCCCGACCGCCCTGGCCCGCCTGGGCCTGGCGCAGCCGCAGCAGCGCTTCCCGGAGCTCTCACTCATCGAAATCGTCGGCCACACAGCCGATCCCGAGATCCCCGGACACGATCTGAACTATCAGGCCGTGCACGGCACCCTCACCCCGCCGCAGATGCCCACCGTGCCCGTCGCCGATATGCTCGGCGCCGAACGCGCGGTGTCCACCGCCCTGGCCGCCCTGGTGGCCCGCGCGGAATCCGGTGGCGGACAACCGTATCGGGTGGCGCTCGAGGAGGCCGCCGCCTGGGCGGGCAATGCCGTGCACTACCGGCTCATGGGCGAGGGGGCCGTACTCGGCGGCGCGTTCCCCGGCTACGGCATCTACGAATGCGCCGACGGCCATGTGGCCCTGGGCGCGGTGGAGCCGCACTTCTTCCTGGGCGCGCTCGCCACCTTCGGCGCCGACGGCACCCACGAGGCCTTCGCCCGCGCCTTCGCCGACAAGACCATGGCTGAACTCGAGGCCATCGCGGCCCGGGACGACCTGCCGCTCAACGGAATCCGCACCAACTCCGGAAAGTAGACACCGATGTCCGAACTGTTCCCCGACTACCGTCCCACCTGGGAGACCGATCAGCACCGCGAACTGCGCAAGCACGCGGCCGAGTTCTTCCGCAAGGAGATCGCGCCCAACCGCGAGCGCTGGGGCAGGCAGCACATGGTCGACCGCGACTTCTGGAACAAAGCCGGCGACGCGGGCCTGCTCGGCCTCGATCTGCCCGAGGAATTCGGCGGCGCCGCAGGCGATTTCGGCCTGCAGGCGGTCGTGCAGGAGGAGCTGATCTACGCGCACGACAATGCCTTCGGCTTCTCGGTGCACTCGCCGATCGTGTCGCACTACGTCTACAAATACGGCAACGAGGCGCAGCGCGCGAAGTGGCTGCCGGGCATCATCAGCGGTGAGCTGGTGCTGGCCATCGCCATGACCGAACCGGGCACTGGATCGGATCTGCAGTCGGTGCGCACCACCGCCGTCCGCGAGGGCGACCACTACGTCATCAACGGCTCGAAGACGTTCATCTCCAATGGAACCCACTGCGACCTGCTGGTGATCGTCGCCAAGACCGACCCCTCCAAGGGCGCGGCCGGCGTCTCGCTCATCGTCGCCGAGACCAAGGATCTGCCGGGCTTCGAACGCGGCCGCGTGCTGGAGAAGATGGGCCAGCACGGCCAGGACACCCGCGAGCTGTTCTTCTCGGATATGCGGGTGCCGGTGGCGAACCTGCTGGGCGAGCAGGAGGGCCTGGGCTTCTACCAGCTCATGGAGCAGCTGGCCCGCGAGCGCCTGATCATCGCCAGCCTGTGCTCGGCGCTGGCCGAGGCCGCCGTGCTGGAGGCGCTGCGCTACTCCAGGGAACGCGAGGCGTTCGGCCGTCCGATCGGCAAGTTCCAGCACAACGCCTTCACCCTGGCGGAGGTGAAGACCGAGGCACTGGCCATCAAAACCCTTGTCGACTACGCCATTGCGCAGTACATCGACGGCAAGAACGATCCGTCGACGGCGTCCATGGCGAAACTGTTCGCCGCCGAGACCGCCGACAAGGTGGTCGACAAGTGCCTGCAGCTGTTCGGCGGCTACGGCTACATGATGGAGTACCCGATCGCGAACATGTACGTGGGTTCGCGGGTGAACCGCATCTACGGTGGTACCAGCGAAATCATGAAGGAGATCATCTCCCGCTCGCTGTGAGCGCGCGGACTCGCGCAGTAGCGGTGGGCGGCGGTCACCGGATCGGCGTGCGCGGTCGGGCCACCATGCGCAGCCCGTGGCGCGGGCGCAGGGTCAGGGTGGCCTCGGGTTCGACGGGGTGGCCCGGCACCAGATCGAAGACGTAGCGCTGACTCCAGATCGCCGTGATCAGAACGGCTTCCATGAGCGCGAAACTGGAGCCGATGCACATCCGGCGGCCGCCGCCGAAGGGCAGGTAGGCCGATCGCGGCCGGGTGCGCGCCGTGCCGGGCAGGAAGCGGGACGGATCGAACTGCTCCGGGTCCGGCCACCACCGGTCGTCGTGGTGGATGTGGTGCGAGGGCAGGATGACGGTGGTGCCGCGCCGGATGCGGTGGCCGTCGATTACGGTGTCGCGCACCGCGACTCGTGGGATCACCCAGGCGGGGGAGTAGTACCGCATGGCCTCCTGGAAGCAGGCGGCGGTCCAGGTCAGGCGGGGCAGATCCGCGACGCCCGGCGGGCGGCCGCGCAGTACGGTGTCGATCTCGTCGAGCATCCGGTCGCGGGCCCGCGGATGCAGCGCGAGCAGGTACCACATCCACGACAGCGCGTTGGCGGTGGTCTCGTGGCCGGCGAGCATGAAGGTGAGGGCTTCGTCCCGTACGCGTTTCAGCGGCAGCCCGCCCTGCTCGCCGGCGGCGGTGAGCAGGTGGTTGAGCAGATCCGGGCTGTCCGTGGGGTTTTCGTGGCGCTCCCGGACCACCCGCCACACCTCGGCGTCGAGGGTGCGCACGATGCGCTGGATCTTGCGCAGCGGCGGCGGCAGCGGCACCGGGGTGAAGGCGACCCGGGAAGTGGCGCGCCACAACCGTTTCGGTGGCGCGGCGATGACGAAGAGCCGTTCGAGGCGTTCCCCGAAGCGCAGCCCGTCGGTGACCAGCCCGGACATGCGCACCGCGATATGCCCGAACTGCTGACCGAACAGCGCGTTGCCGACCACGTTCAGGGTGAGCCGCACCATCTCGTCCACCATGTCGAGCTCGAGGCGGGCCGCCCCGGTGTCCAGGGCGTCGACCCCGGCGCGCATGGGTTCGGCCATCAGCTCGAGCAGTCCGTTGAGATGGCGTCTGGCGAACATCGGATTGAGCATGGTGCGATGCCGCTGCCAGGATTCGTCCTCGTCGGTGAACAGGCTGACGCCGAGCAGGGCGCGCAGGATCTCGTATTCGAACGCCTTGTGGAAGTTCAGCCGCCCCGTGTGCAGCACCTGATCGACATGGTCGGGATGGCCGAGGGCCACATAGCGCCGGGTGCCCGCCCGGAAGCGCAGGACGTCGTGGCCTTTGATGCGCCCGATCAACCCGGCCCGATGATCGAGCCCGATGGTGAGGGCCTCGACGGTGGCGATCCGGGTGCTGGTTCGGTGGCTGGGCCGATGCGAAACCGATTGCCTGCCTTGCGCTTCGGATATCACTGTGGACATGCCGGACCTCCTGCGGCGTACACGGCGTCGTGCCTGATCCGCAGTAAGTGGTGACACCCGTCACCATTGGCTGCGGGTGTCACCAGTTTGGGTTCGCAGCCCGGCCTTGTCAAGATGGGAACCGTGGCGAAAACCAAGACGTGGGGCGGCCGCAGTGCGGAGCAACGACGCGGCGAACGCCGCGAGCGACTCCTCGACTCCGCACTGGCCCTGTGGCGCGAAGGCGGCTGGACCGCGGTGACCATCCGCGCCGTCTGCGCGCGCACCTCGCTCAACGACCGCTACTTCTACGAGGCTTTCACCGATCGCGACGAACTCCTCGTCGCCGCCTGGGAGTCCGTGCGCGACGATATGCTCGCCGCCCTCACCCGCGCCTTCGAACACAACCTGGACCGCCCGCTGCGCGAGATCGTCCGCCTGGCCGCCACCGTCGTGGTCGACCGCATCGCCGCCGACCCCGCCTACGGCCGAATCCTGCTGCTGCACAACGCCGGAAGCCCCGCCCTCGAGGAATGCCGCGCCCGCGCCCTGCGCCTCACCGTCGACCTGGTGGTGGCCGCCGCCCAGCAGTTCGCCGATCCCGCCGAGAACCCCACCGACCTGCACATGAACGCCATCATCGGCGTCGGCGGCTTCGTGGAACTCATCACCGCCTGGCAATCCGGCGTCCTGGTCTGCGACAGCGAGCAGATCGTCGACCACGTCGCCGACCTGGTCGCCACCTTCGGCACCCGATACCGCCACGGGCACGAGCTCACCTAGTCCGCGGACGGGCTCGGCGAACTCCCGCGCCCGTGGCGCGCATCGAGCGGCGGCGGTTGCTGTAAGAATGCTGAGGTGGTGGCGACGGCAGCGGTGGACTATGGGACCGGGCGGCGCATCGCGGTGCTGGTGATCTGCTGCAGCGCGGTACTCGTGGCCGGGCTCGACACCACCGCGCTCAATGTGGCGCTGCCCGCCATCAGCCGGGATC
The DNA here is from genome assembly GCF_016741815.1 of Nocardia acididurans. Classification (GTDB taxonomy): domain Bacteria; phylum Actinomycetota; class Actinomycetes; order Mycobacteriales; family Mycobacteriaceae; genus Nocardia; species Nocardia acididurans. Next base: position 443,979 of record NZ_JAERRJ010000007.1, on the reverse strand, counting down.
TGCACTCCGATATCGCGGGCGCGCAGTGGACCATCGCCTCGTACACGCTGGTGCTGGCGTGCCTGCTGACGTTCTCGGGAGCGCTGGGGGATCGGATCGGGCGGCGCACCGTATTCCAGATCGGGCTGGGCATTTTCGCCGCCGGATCGCTGGCGTGCAGTCTCGCACCGTCGCTGGGCTGGCTGGTGGGCTTCCGGATGGTGCAGGCGGTCGGCGGCTCCATGCTCAGCCCGGCCGCCATGGCCATTGTCACGCATGTCTTCGCGCAGCCCGCCGATCGGGTGCGCGCGCTCGGAATCTGGAGTGGCGCATACGGTGTCAGCATCGCGGCCGGGCCGTGCCTGGGCGGGCTGCTGGTGGACGGCATCGGCTGGGAGGCCGTGTTCTGGATCAATGTGCCGATCTGCCTGGCCGCGCTGGTGGCGACCGCGGTGTTCGTGCCGCAGTCGCGGGCGGATCGGGCGCGGCGACTGGATCCGCCGGGCCAGCTGCTGGTCATCGGATTCCTGGGTCTGCTGATCTTCGCGATTATCGAAGCGCCGCACCGGGGTTGGGGGTCGCCGATGGTGGTCGGCGCGTTCGCGGGATCGGCGGTGTGCCTGGCCCTGCTCATCCGGCAGGAGTTGCGGACGCCCGAACCGCTGGTGGACGTGCGCGCCTTCCGCTCACCGAAACTGTCCGGGGCCACCGTGATCGCGGTGCTCGCCTACTTCGCGCTCGGCGGGTTCCTGTTCCTCAATACGTTCTATCTGCAGGAGGTGCGCGGAGACCGGCCGGTGATCGCGGGCTTGGAACTGCTCCCCATGGCGGCGGCCATGGTGGTGGGCGGTCCGGTCGCCGGTCGACTGGTGGCCCGCTGGGGGACCCGGTTCACCCTGCAGGTGGGCACGGTCGTCGCCGCCGCGGCCTCGATTCTGCTCACGTTCACCTTCGATACCGGTGGGCAGATTCCGCTGCTGCTCGGCTACGCGCTGTTCGGCGCGGGCATCGGAATCGTCAACCCGCCCATCACGAATGCCGCCGTCTCGGGTCTGCCCGCCGCGCAATCCGGCGTCGCGTCCAGCCTCGCCTCGACCTCACGGCAGGTCGGCCAGTGCCTGGGTGTGGCGGTCATCGGCTCCGTCGTGGCCGGCTACTCGGGCGCGCTGGCCTCCGCCGAGGCGTTCCACCGCCCGGCCACCCTCAGCTGGCTGACCATGAGTGCGGTGCTGGTGGCCGCGTTCGTCGTCGCCCGCGCCATCACCCGCCGCTGATCGGCCGACTCAGCGGCCGCGCCGGCCGGTGAGCAGGACGACGCCCAGGCCCGCGATCAGCACGATGCCGACGCCGAGCGCGAGGAGCCAGACCGGCACGCCGCTGGAATCGTCTGTGGCGGAGCTGTTCTCGTCAGTGGTGGTGGGCGCGGCGGGGGCGGTGGCGTCCGCGGGGGTGGTGGCGGGAGTGGAAGTGTTCACGCGAGTGAGTTCGAAGCCGTAGCTGCCCTGGATCGGGTGACCGTCCTCGGAAACCACCCGGTATCCGACGGTATAGCTGCCCGCCGGAGCCTGCGGGTCGAAACCGACCGTCAGGGTGGCCCCCGCGGCCCTGGGTTCGCCCCGGCCGTACTGCTTACCGTCGGGACCGACGATATTCAGTGTGGTGAACGAGGACTGGATGTTCTCGTTGAAGGTCAACGTGACCGCGGCGGGCGCGGCGTCGAGCCGTGCCCCCTCGGCCGGATCGCTACCGGACAGCGCGGCATGCGCGGCGGCCGGGCCCGCCGTCAGGGTGAGCACGGCCAGCACCGCCGCGAACACGACGCCCAACCGCCGGATACCGGCCGCTGACAGAGGATTCACTCCCACTCGAACACGCATGAGGGCACCCTACAGGCACCGTCACGGCACCCGGCCACGTCAGCGGACTCGCGGACCACCTCCGTCCGGAGCAGCCCCGGTGCGCCGCACCGGGGCTACTGGCCGGTCGCCGAACGGCCTACTCGGCCACCGCTTTCGGCAGCTCCACCGCTTTCGGCAGATCCTCCTCCGCCAGCACCGCCTCGCCGCGCGCCACCATGCCCGCCTCATCCGACAGCGTCAGCTGCGGAATGAACAGGGCGAGCAGGAACGCCACCGCCACACCCGGCAGCAGGTACCAGAAGCCGGGCACCAGGGCGTCGACGTACGCGCCGACGATGGCATCGTGCAACTGCTCCGGCAGATGCTTGACCACCGACGGCACCAGCGCACCCGGATCCACCCCGGCCGCCTGTCCCGGATTCGCCAGGAACGCGCCGGTGAGTCCCTCGGTCAGGCGGTTGGTGAAGATCGAGCCGAACACCGCGACGCCGATCGCGCCGCCCATTTCGCGGAAATAGTTGTTGGCGCTGGTCGCGGTGCCGATCTGATCGGGGGAGACCGCGTTCTGCACCACCAGCACGATGATCTGCATGATCAGGCCCAGGCCCGCGCCCATCACGAACAGCATGCCCGACACCACCCACATGGAGGTCTGCGCGCTGAGCTGGGTCAGCCACAGCATGCCCAGGCCCATCACCACCGCGCCGATCGGCGGGTAGATCCGGTAGCGGCCGGTCTTGGTGATGGCGGCCATGGAGGTGATGAGCGTGGCCATCATGCCGACCATCATCGGAATGAGCAGCAGACCCGACACCGAAGCCGAAGCGCCCGTTGCCATTTGCAGGTAGGTCGGGATGAACGCGACGGCCGCGAACATGACCAGGCCCACCACCAGGCCGATGGCCGAGGTCAGCACGAAGGTGCGGTTGCGGAACAGCCATAGCGGCAGCATGGGCTCCTCGGCCCGCGACTCCACCACGATGAACACGCCGACCACCAGCACCAGGGCCGCGATCATGGTCAGGATGGTCGGGGAGTCCCAGGCGTAGCGCTTACCGCCCCAGTCGGTGAGCAGGATGAGCAGGGTGGTCGCCGTCGACATGAGCACCACGCCCAGGTAGTCGGGCTTGGTCTTGGGACGGTGGGTGGGGATGCTCAGGTAGCGGAACGCGACGATCATGGCCGCGATACCGATCGGCACGTTGATCCAGAAGCACCAGCGCCAGCCGATGTGATCGGCGAAGAATCCGCCGAGCAGCGGCCCGGCCACCGAGGTGATGCCGAAGATCGCGCCCATCGGGGCCATGTACTTGCCGCGATCCTTCGCCGGCACCACATCGGCGATGATGGCCTGCGCCAGGATCATCAGGCCGCCGCCGCCCACGCCCTGCAGGCCGCGGAAGGCGATGAACTCCCAGAATCCGGTGGCCAGCGCCGCGCCGATGGAGGCGAGGGTGAACACGCCGATGGCGAACAGGAACAGCCAGCGGCGGCCGAACATATCGCCGAACTTGCCGTAGATGGGCATGACGATGGTGGTCGCCAGCAGATAGGCCGTTGCGGTCCAGGCCATTTCGGAGACGCCGCCGAGTTCGCCGACGATGGTCGGCATGGCGGTGCCCACGATGGTCTGGTCCAGGCTGGCCAGGAACATGCCTGAGATCAGGGCGGAGAAGATGAGCCAGATGCGTTTCTGGGTGAGGACGATCGGGGTCGGCGGCGCGCTAGCCGTCGTGGTCATCGGCACAACTCCTCAGCTGTTGTCGGGTCGGTGGAACAGTTCGGCCGCCAGCGCGCACTGCGCTCGCAGCGCATCGGCGAGCGTCCGAGCAGGATGGGTGGCCAGCGACATCGCGGCCCGGGTGGCGAGGGCGGACATGAGTCCCGCGGTGAGCCCGGCGAGTTCGGCCGAGATCGCGCCGCCGGCGCGCGTGGTCATCAGCTCGCTCAGCGCCGCCTCGTGCTGCGCACCGGCCGCCATGAATCCGGCCAGGACCCGCGGCTCGGTCTTGATGATCTCCGCGACGAACGAAATGCTCTCCCGCACTTCATCTTCTGGTTCGTACCCGGAGGCGTAGAGCGTGACCACATCGTCGATGAGCACGCCGCTGGGTCCGCCGCTGATGAATTCCGCACGCGCGGCGGGTGTTCCGATCTCGGTGACCGGCCCGACGACGGCGTCCAGCTTCGTTTCGTAGTAATTGAAGAAGGTGCGCGGCGAGACCCCCACCGCCTTGGCGATGTCATCGGTCGTCGTCGCGTCCAGCCCGCGTTCGACCGTGAGCCGCCGGGCCGCCATGCACAGATCGATCCGCGTCTGCCGCTTCTTGCGTTCCCGCAGCCCGAGTTCCGGCTCGCCGCCCGTCACTTCCGCCATGGTCGAAAATCTAGCAGAAACTGCAAAATTTCAGAAACTGCAAGTTCAATGGTCCGCTGTGCCGCCTGCCGACCGCGCGCGGGGGTGGCTGGTTTCGGGAACCCGGCCACCGCGTGTGATTCCTTGCCGGGTTCGTCGGGGTGGCGTGGATCAGGCGGTCACGCGGTGCCAGTTGGAGCCGTCCGGGCCTTCGATCTTGTAGTCGATGGACTTCTTGGTGCCGTAGAAGTCGCTGCCCGAGGTGACCACGCCCAGTGCCTTCTTCAGCGCCTTGGCGTATTCGAAGGAGTTGCAGGTCGACATGTAGATGTCGCCGGTGTAGCCGCTGGGGATGATCTGTTTGATGATCCCGGCCAGGGTGCCGGCGTCGAGCTCGAGGGTGGGGCCGACGTCACCGATGAGCTTCTTGTTGCCGTGGGCGGTGATGAAGAGGTTCTCCTTCTTCTCCAGCCGGGCGGCCGGCCAGAGTGATTTGACGTAGGCGTACGGGATGCCGAAGACGCTGCTGTCGTGTGCGTCCTTGTAGCCGGAGTCGAGGACATCGATGTCGTTCTTGACGAAGACCACAATCATGGGACTAGCCGTTTCTTTGGGAACGAAAGCATCCCCCCGAACGGAATTCCTTGTGTCCGTTAAGCTTTCAGCCGATTTGGCGGTTCGAGGGTAGCACCGTCGTGCCCGCGCGGGTGTCACCTTCCGGACGTTCGACCAAGAGGTTTCCAAGCTGTTGCACTGGAGTGGCGCAGGTCACAGTTTGATAGCAGAACGCACCAATCGTTCGCAAAGGCTTTCCAGCTTCTTTGCTTGGTCTTTACGATTACCGGCGTTCTTCATAGCGTCGTGCTTTCTCAGCCTCGCCCGCCGCTCGCTCTCGATGCCAGTACATGTTGACCGATGAACCGGAGCGGCACAGCCACTTCGGCGAAGGAGAGATATGTCCACCGACACCGAACAGCTTCCACGGACGTCGCTGCCCGGCCTCGCGGCCCGGGTCCGCCACGATCTGCCTGCCTCGATCGTGGTGTTCCTGGTTTCCTTACCCCTGTCCATCGGTATCGCCGTCGCCGCCGGCGCACCGGTGGCCGCGGGACTGATCGCGGCGGTCGTGGGCGGTGTCGTCGCGGGTGCGCTCGGTGGTTCGACACTGCAGGTGAGCGGGCCCACCGCCAGCCTGACCGTGGTCGTCGCCGAGTGCATCAACCAATTCGGCTGGGCCACCACCTGTTTCATCACCGTACTGGCGGGCGGCGTGCAGATCCTGTTCGGACTCGGTCGCATCGCCCGCGGGGCGCTGGCCATCGCACCCGTCGTCGTGCACGCCATGCTGGCCGGAATCGGCGTGGTGATCGCGCTGCAGCAGGTCCACGTCCTGATGGGCGGCGATTCGCTGAGCTCGTCGTGGGACAGCATTACGGGCCTGCCCCGGCAACTGGCCTCGGTACATGTGGGCGACCTGTTCCTGGGCCTGCTGGTGATCGTCATCCTGGTCGGCTGGCGGTATCTGCCCGCACCCGTGCGCAAGGTGCCCGGACCGCTGGTGGCGGTCGTCGTGGCCACCCTCATGGCGCTGGTGCTGCCCACCCAGGTCGAGCGCATCGTGCTCGACGGCACCCTGCTCGACGAGATCGGGCTGCCCGCGCTCCCGCACGGCGGCTGGGCGACGGTGGCGCTGATGGCCGTCACCATCGCCCTCATCGCGAGCGTGGAGACCCTGCTGTCGGCGGTCGCGGTGGACCGGATGAGCCGGAACGCCTCGCGCCGAACCGATCTCGACCGCGAACTCATCGGACAGGGCACCGCGAACATGGTGTCGGGCGCCATCGGCGGGCTGCCGGTGGCCGCGGTCATCGTCCGCAGCATCACCAATGTCAAAGCGGGAGCGCACAGCCGGGCCTCCACCATGCTGCACGGCGTGTGGATCCTGCTGTTCTCGGTGGCGCTGGTCGGCGTGGTGCGGCAGATTCCCAAGGCCGCGCTGGCCGGACTGCTCATCGTGGTCGGCATCCAGCTCATCAAGCTCGCGCACATCCGCCGCGCGCAGCGCACGGGTGATCTGGTGGTGTACGCGGCCACCGTGATCGTCGTCGTGTTCTGGAATCTGTTGCTGGGCATGCTCGTCGGGCTCGCACTGGCTTTCGCGCTGCTGCTGTGGCGGGTGGTGCGGGTGACGGTGCTGGCGCAGGCCATCGAACTGGGCCGCTGGCGGGTCGCCATCGACGGCACCTGTACTTTCCTCGCGATGCCCAAGCTCGCGGCGGAATTGGCCAAGGTGCCGGCGGGAGCGAAGGTCACCCTCGAGATGACGGTGGACTACCTCGACCACGCCGCGCAGGAAGCCATCCAGGAGTGGGTGCAGCAGTTCCGGACCGGCGGCGGCACAGTCGAATTCGTGGAGATGGGCTCCGCGCGCATGGCCGACACCGCGGACGGCGCGCCCGCGCGGCGGCACTCCCGGCACATGCTCGACGAGGTGCTGGGACCGTGGCGGCGGACCGGGGCCGAGGTCGATCCGATCGTCGCGGGCGTGGCCGCCTACCACCGCGGGCACGCGCATCTGATCCGTCCGCACCTGGGCGTGCTGCGCGACGGTCAGGAACCGGACTCGCTCTTCGTCACCTGCGCGGATTCGCGGGTGGTGCCGAATGTGATCACGAGCAGCGGGCCGGGTGACCTGTTCACGGTCCGCAATGTCGGCAATCTGATCCCCGCTGGATGCCGCGACGCCTCCATGGAGGCCGCGCTCATCTACGCGCTGGAGAAGCTCGACGTGCGGTCGGTGGTGGTGTGCGGGCATTCGGGATGCGGTGCGATGGAAGCGCTTTCGAGTGGCGCGGTGACCGGATCGGGGCTCGACGAGTGGCTCGCCCACGCGCGGCCGAGCCTGGAGCGCTACCGCGACGGGCATCCGGTGGGCGTGGCCGCGCTGGCGGCGGGCTTCGGGCCGGTGGATCAGCTCGGGCTGGTGAATGTGGCGGTGCAGTTGGAGACGTTGTACGCGCACCCCGTGGTGCGGCGGGGTGTGGAGGAACGCGGAGTGGTGCTGTCGGGTTTGTTCTTCGATATCGCGACGGCGCGTGTGGTCGAGGTCACGGTGGACGGCATCGCGGAGATCGACGGCGTAGAACGCCCGGTCGCGGCCCAGATCGCTTGACAAATGCCGAATACACGGATGTATCGGAAAGGGGATCATGCGCGTTTTGCATTGTGGCTCAGGTTTTCTCAGGCTTTGCTAAGTCTTTACTTCTAACCTTGCCACCACTCGTCCGGTGAGTCTGTGGCCAAAGCTGTCCACAGTCGCAAATTCGAATGCCCGCAGACACTTCGAGTTCAGCCCGGGTCTATGGGGGACCCGGTGGAGGAGCGATATGTCCATCGACACCGATTCACCGCCAGGCAGATCCAGTGACCGGTTCAATACCTGGCTACGTCACGACCTGCCCGCATCCATAGTCGTCTTCCTTGTCGCACTACCGCTTTCGATCGGTATCGCGGTGGCCTCCGACGCGCCCGTCGCCGCCGGACTCATCGCGGCCGTCGTCGGCGGTGTGGTCGTCGGCCTGCTCGGAGGATCCCCACTTCAGGTCAGCGGTCCCGCCGCCGGCCTGACCGTGGTGGTGGCCGAGACCATCAATCAATTCGGCTGGAAGACAGCCTGTTTCATCACCGTCGCCGCGGGCGGCCTGCAGATCGTCTTCGGTCTGAGCCGCATCGCCCGCGCCGCGCTCGCCATCGCGCCGGTGGTCGTGCACGCCATGCTGGCGGGCATCGGCATCACCATCGCTCTGCAGCAGTTGCATGTGCTACTCGGAGGGGCCTCGCACAGCACCGCGCTGCAGAATCTCATTCAACTGCCCGGTGAACTCACCAGCCTGCACGGGGATGATTTCTTCCTGGGCGCGGTGGTCATCGCCATCATGCTCGGCTGGAAATACGTGCCCGCCAAGGTGCGCGTCGTTCCGGGACCGCTGGTCGCCATTCTCGTCGCGACCGTGCTTTCGCTGATTCTGCCCGGCAATGTGGAACGCATCGTCCTGAGCGGATCGCTGTTCGACGCCATCGGGCTGCCCGATGTGCCCAGCGGTAACTGGGGCGCGGTCGCACTCGCCGTATTGACCATCGCACTCATCGCGAGTGTGGAGAGCCTGCTGTCCGCGGTCGCCGTGGACAAGATGCACACCGGGCCGCGCACCAATTTCGACAAGGAACTCGTCGCCCAGGGCGCGGCCAATATGACCTCCGGACTGCTGGGCGGTCTGCCCGTCACCGGCGTGATCGTGCGCAGCGCCACCAACGTGCAGGCCGGAGCGCGCACCAAGGCGTCGGCGTTCATGCACGGCATCTGGGTGCTGGTGTTCTCGGTCGCGCTGGCCGGACTCGTGCAGCAGATTCCGAAGTCGGCGCTGGCCGGTCTGCTCATCGTCATCGGCATCCAGCTGGTCAAGCTCGCGCACATCAAGCTCGCGCGTCGCACCGGCGACCTGCTGGTGTACGTGGTGACCGTGCTGGGCGTGGTGTTCCTGAACCTGCTCGAGGGCGTGCTCATCGGCCTGCTGCTGGCGTTCGCGCTGCTGCTGTGGCGGGTCGTGCGGGTGTCCATCACCAGTGGTCCGGTCGAGGGGACCGACCGCTGGATGGTCAGCATCGACGGCACCTGCACCTTCCTGGCGCTGCCCAAACTGTCCGCGCAACTGTCCAAGGTGCCCGCGGGCAGCGACGTGCTGGTGGAGATGAGCGTCGACTTCCTCGACCACGCCGCCTACGAGGCCATTCACGACTGGGCCGGTCAGCACGAGAGCAACGGCGGCACAGTCGAATACGTGGAGCTCGGCACCGCGCGCATGGCCGCGGCGCTGGACGGGCCGCCGGTGCGCGGCCGGGCGCGCGGACTGCTCGACGATGTCCTGCGGCCGTGGCGCAAGGAGGACGACGACAACCCGATCACCGCCGGCGTCGCCGCCTACCACCGCACCCACGCACACGTCGTGCGTCCGCACCTGGACGAGCTACGCAACGGGCAGAACCCGCACTCGCTCTTCCTGACCTGCGCGGACTCCCGGATCGTGCCCAATGTGATCACCAACAGCGGTCCCGGTGACCTGTTCACCGTCCGCAATGTCGGCAATCTCGTGCCCGCCCAGGGCCGCGACAGCTCCATCGAAGCGGCCATCGTCTTCGCGCTCGACGAGCTGCAGGTGGATCACGTTGTGGTGTGCGGACATTCGTCCTGCGGCGCGATGAAGGCCATCCTCGCCGGGCCGCCCTACGGCCCCGGCCTGGGCGACTGGCTCAAGCACGCCCGCCCCAGCGTGGAGCAGTTCGGCCAGGGTCACCCGGTGGCCTGGGCCGCGGGCGAGGCCGGATTCGGCACCGTCGACCAGCTCGGCATGGTGAACGTCGCCATGCAGCTGGAAACCCTGCGCCACCACCCGGCCGTGCGCCGAGCCGTGCTCGAGCGCGGCGTCACGGTGACCGGCCTCTTCTTCGACATCGGCAGCGCCCGAGTCCTGGAGGTCGGCGTGGACGGCATCGCCGAGATCGCAGACGTCGACCTATCGGCCCTGGCCGAGGCAGTCGGAGCCCACTCGCACTGAGCTGTGAGCTGAAGTGACCCGCGAGCGCGGAATCATCCCATCAGGTGGTTCCGCGCTCGTCGCGTATTCGCCCGCGCCGCAGCATGATCCGGCGGCGACGCAGACGGCGGTGGCGATCCGCGCGCGGCGTGGGTGTCCAGGCCCCGCCGAAGTCGGTGCTCGCCCGCCTGTGGCGGTGCTGTGATGTGGGGGTGCGCGGCGGCTTCGGTCGCGTTCGGTTGTGTCAGTTCGCCTTCGCGCCGTGGCGGTCCGGTGCCGCGGGCCGCAGTGACGCCGTAGGTGCGAGAGACCGCCCGGGATGCGGGGCCGAGCCACCCGCCGCGATTCGCATTTATGCTGGCGAATGTGTCGAGCCCTACCGTTCACTGGCGCGCCTTGCGCCGCTTCGTCTCCGATCGACCTACCCTGAACCTCGCCTATCGCATCGCGGTGGGCGTGCTGGGGGCCGTGGTGCTGGTGATCGGCATTCTCGCGATCCCGTACCCCGGACCGGGCTGGCTGATCGTCTTCGCGGGGCTGGGCATCCTGGCCACCGAATTCGCTTGGGCGCATCGCACACTGCACTGGACACGTGAGCGCTATCGGCGTGTCATGGACTGGTTCGGCGCGCAGGGAATCCTGCTGCGCGGACTCGCCGCGGTCGCGACCGCCGCGCTGGTGGTCGTCACACTGTGGTTGCTCGGAACGTTCGGAGTCGTCGGGAATCTGATCGGAGTCGAATGGGAATGGTTGCGCAGCCCGCTGTTCGGATGAACGTGGTGCCAGGCACCGAACTGCTGCGGCCGGACTGGCTGCGCGAGCGGATCGCCGAAATGGGCATCTCGTGGGGGACGGGGGACACCCGCGTCTCCGGCACCCTGTGGTGGTGCATGGCTGCCTCCTCCCTGGTGGACCCGGTCATCGAAGCCTGGGTCGCGGGCGAGGACGATATCGACCCGACCCTGGAACGCCTCGCGCTCGAAGTGCGGCCCGACGGCGGCATCGAGCGGGTACACCAGGCGGACGCACATCCCGCGACGGTCACCGAACCCGATGCCGAGACGCAGACCCCGCCCACGGAACCCCGCGCGGCCGTGCGGCTCGCGCCCGGTGTTCAGCTCGCACCCGGTGTGCGTCTCGAACCGGGTACGGATCCGGAACCGTGCTCGGATCCGGAGCACTGCACCGGAAATTCCGGCGCGCACGAATCGTTCTCGACGATCGGCACCGGTCCGGTCCTGCGGCACACGCTGTCCCGGGTGATACCGGTGGTGGCGGAGGTCTCCGGGGCGAGCGTCGCCTCGCTGTGGGCGATCGTGGCCGACGCCATCGGCAACCGCGCCCTGGACGCGGGCGATCAGGAGGCCGGTGCCGCGCTGGCCCGCGATATCGCCGGACGCCTGCCCGTCCCGCGGTTCACCGATATCGGTGGCCGCACCTTCGTACGCCGTATCTCCTGCTGCGTGGTGTTCGAGGTCCCCGGCTGCGAAATGTGCACAAGTTGCCCGAAACGTCCTGCGGCCCAGCGGGAAACACTGCTCGCCGAGCTGGCGTCGCAGGGCTGAGCAGGTCGCCGCACCGGCGACGACGCGGCGGGGGCCGGTCCATTGGCACGGCTGACGGGGCGTGCCGATAGAGTTGTGCCCGCCGGAGCTCTCCGTTTCACGCATGTGCGCGGGGTGTGACCGGCCGTGATCGTGGGGAACCGTCCCCGCATGCGATGCCAGCGGGCCCAGCCCGTACCGACCGAGCCAAGGAGTGCGCAGCCGTGACCACCACAGCCCCGAAGACCCCAGCCGCCCGCGTCCGGGTCCCGGCTGGGACTACCGCGGGCGCGGCGCTGCGCGAGGCGGACCTGCCCAACAAGGGTCCGGGCGCGGTGATCGTCGTCCGCGACGACGAGGGCAACCTGAAGGATCTGTCCTGGGCACCCGAGGCCGACACCGAGGTCGAGGCCGTCACCGCCGATTCCGCGGACGGCCGCAATGTGATCCGGCATTCGGCCGCGCATGTGCTGGCCCAGGCCGTGCAGCAGGAGTTCCCGGAAGCCAAGCTGGGTATCGGCCCCTACATCAAGGACGGCTTCTACTACGACTTCCAGGTGGACAAGCCGTTCACCCCGGAGGATCTCACCAAGCTGGAATCCCGGATGAAGAAGATCATCAAAGGCGCGCAGCGGTTTTCGCGCCGGGTGGTCGACATCGAGGAGGCTCGCGTCGAACTGGCCAAGGAGCCGTTCAAGCTCGAGCTCATCTCCGACAAGTCCGGTATCGACGATCCGGAGGTCATGGAGGTCGGCGGCGCGGAGCTGACCATCTACGACAACCTCGATCCGCGCTCGGGCGACAAGATCTGGGGCGATCTGTGCCGCGGCCCGCACTGCCCGACCACCAAGTACATTCCGGCCTTCAAGCTGACCCGCTCCTCGGCCGCCTACTGGCGCGGTGACCAGTCCCGCGAGGATCTGCAGCGCATCTACGGCACCGCCTGGGAATCCCAGGAGGCCCAGGACGAGTACCTGCACCTGCTGGCCGAGGCCGAGAAGCGCGACCATCGCAAGCTGGGCCTGGAACTGGACCTGTTCTCCTTCCCCGACGAGCTGGGCTCGGGTCTGCCGGTGTTCCACCCCAAGGGCGGCATCATCCGCAAGGAACTCGAGGACTACTCGCGCCGCCGCCACATCGCCGCGGGCTACGAGTTCGTCAACACCCCGCACATCACCAAGGGCCACCTGTTCGAGGTCTCCGGCCACCTGGACTGGTACCGCGACGGCATGTTCCCGGCCATGCACCTCGACGCCGAACTCAACGAGGACGGCACCGTCCGCAAGCCCGGCCAGGACTACTACGTCAAGCCGATGAACTGCCCGATGCACAACCTGATCTTCCGGTCGCGCGGGCGCTCCTACCGCGAACTGCCGCTGCGCATGTTCGAATTCGGCTCGGTGTACCGCTACGAGAAGTCCGGCGTGGTGCACGGCCTCACCCGCGTGCGGGGCATGACGCAGGACGACGCGCACATCTACTGCACCAAGGAGCAGATGCACGCGGAGCTCACCACCACGCTCCAGTTCGTGCTGTCGCTGCTGCGCGACTACGGCCTCGACGACTTCTACCTCGAGCTGTCCACCAAGGACCCGAAGAAGTTCGTCGGCTCGGACGAGCTGTGGGAGGAGGCCACCGAAACCCTGCGCAAGGTGGCCACCGACTCCGGTCTGGACCTGGTGCCGGATCCGGGCGGCGCGGCCTTCTACGGCCCGAAGATCTCCGTGCAGGCCAAGGACGCGCTGGGCCGCACCTGGCAGATGTCGACCATTCAGCTCGACTTCAACCTGCCCGAGCGTTTCGAACTCGAGTACACCGGCGCGGACGGCGCCAAGCACCGCCCGGTCATGATCCACCGCGCGCTGTTCGGTTCCATCGAGCGCTTCTTCGGCGTGCTCACCGAGCATTACGCGGGCGCGTTCCCGGCCTGGCTGTCGCCGGTGCAGGTGGTCGGCATCCCGGTCGCCGAAACCTTCGCCGAGCACCTGGACGCCGTCATCGAAGAGCTCGCGGCCCAGGGCATTCGCGCCGAGGTCGACCGCTCCGACGACCGCATGCAGAAGAAGATCTTCAACCAGACCGCGCAGAAGGTGCCGTTCATGCTGCTCGCCGGTGCGCGCGACGTGGAGGCCGGCGCGGTCAGCTTCCGGTTCCGCGACGGCACGCAGGTCAACGGCGTACCGGTCAAGGACGCTGTCGCCACCGTCGTCGACTGGATTCAGCGCCGCGAGAACGCTTCTCCCACCGCGGAGGGGTTCGAGATCCGCAAGGGTGATGCATGAGTGAACGTACGGCTGCTGGTGGCCTGAACGAGGCTGCCGGGCAACAGGATTCGGCGATCATCGATCGCGGTGCCGGGGAACCCGATCGCCTGCAGCGGTTGTGGACGCCGTACCGCATGTCGTACATCACCGGTGAGGCCGCCGAGCAGGAGGCGCGAAACGCCGACGCGCCCAAGAAGTCCGGACACCCCTTCACCGACATCCCGGAGATGGCGGACGAGGACGGCCTGATCATCGCGCGCGGCCAGTGGGTGTACGCGGTGCTCAACCTGTACCCGTACAACCCCGGCCACATGATGGTCGTGCCCTACCGCCGGGTGGCCAACCTCGAGGACCTGACCCTCGAGGAGAGCAGCGAGCTCATGGCCTTCACCCAGCAGGCCATTCGCGTCATGAAGAAGGTGTCGCGCCCGGCCGGTTTCAATGTCGGCTTGAATCTCGGCGGTGTTGCCGGGGGTTCACTTGCCGATCACCTGCATCAACACATCGTGCCGCGCTGGAGCGGCGACGCGAACTTCATTACCGTCGTCGGCGGAGTGAAGGTCATGCCGCAGCTGCTGCGCGAGACGCGCGGGCTGTTGGCGCAGGCATGGAAGGAATCCGAGTAGCGTGCTGAGCTTCTTCGGTCGCGAAACGTTCGCCAAAGCGACTGCCCCCCTGGGGAAGGCACTGGTGAGCACGGGGCTGACCCCCGACGCGATGACGCTCATCGGCACCACCGCCTCGATCGCCGCCGCGGTCACCCTGTTTCCGACCGATCACCTGTTCTGGGGAACCATGGTGATCTGGCTGTTCGTCATGTTCGACATGCTGGACGGCGCGATGGCGCGGGCGCGCGGCGGTGGCACGAAATACGGTGCGGTGCTGGACGCCACGTGTGACCGCGTGGCCGACGGCGCCATCTTCGGCGCGCTCGCCTGGTGGGCCGTGTACACCGAGAACAGCAAGCATCTGTTCCTGGCGACCCTGGTGGTCCTGGTGACCTCACAGGTCATCTCCTACGCCAAGGCGCGCGCGGAGGCCAGCGGACTCTCGGCCGACGGCGGGCTCATCGAGCGCCCGGACCGCCTGGTCATCGTGCTCGTCGGCGCCGGATTCACCGGCATCGGAGGGCATTTCGGCATCGAATGGCTGTCGTATGCCGTGTACGCCGCCATGTACGCCCTGGCGGTGCTGAGCATCATCACCGTGTTCCAGCGGGTCCTGGCGGTGCGCAATTCGCCCGGGGCACGCGACGTTCTCGCCCCCGTGGCGAAGGCCCCGGAGGCACCGCAGCAGTGAGCAGCGATTTCACGTCCGCGTTGACCGACAAGGGGTACGCGGCCGGGTGGCGGCTGGTGCGCGGACTCCCGGAGGGGCTGGCGCGCAAGGGTTTCGACGCCGGAGCCGATTTCGCGTCGCGCAAGGCCAACCGGGCCGCGCACGCGGGGCACCCGAATCAGCTGCGCCGCAATCTGGCCCGCGTCCTGGACACGACCCCGGACCGGGTGCCGGACACGCTGATTCGCGACAGCATGCGGTCCTATGCCCGCTACTGGCGGGAGGCGTTCCGGCTGCCGTCCATGGATCACGCGGAGATGGTGCGCACCGGACGGCTGTTCGTGAACGAGGTCGAGAACCTCGATGCCTCGATCGCCGCGGGCCGCGGCACCGTGCTGGTCCTGCCGCATTCCGGCAACTGGGATATGGCCGGTGTATGGCTGGTGCAGAAGCACGGTGGGCTCGCGACCGTCGCCGAACGACTGAAGCCCGAATCGCTGTTCGAGCGGTTCGTCGAATACCGGGAAAGCCTCGGCTTCGAGGTGTTCCCGCTCAGCGGCGGCGAGCAGCCGCCGTTCCCGCAGCTGGCGAACCGTCTGCGCGACAACCGCGTGGTCTGCCTGATGGGGGAGCGCGACCTCACCGGCAAGGGCGTGCCGGTCGAGTTCTTCGGCGAACGCACCTGGATGCCCGCGGGCGCGGCCAAACTGGCCGTCGAAACCGGTGCGGCGCTGATCCCCGTGCACTGCTGGTTCACCACCGGCCCCGACGGCCGCGAGGGCTGGGGTTTCAAAACCGAAGCCCCGATCGACGTTTCGGGCGGTGTCGCGGCGGCGACCCAGGCGCTGGCCGACCGGTTCGCCGCCAATATCGCCGCCCACCCCGCCGACTGGCACATGCTGCAGCCGCTGTGGGAAAGTGACTTGTCCCAGGAGCGACTGGCTCGCATCGAGGCGGCGCAGCAGGCGCTGGGATACAGGGAGCCGGAAGCCGATACCGGCACCGCGGGGTTCAGGGGAGACGGCGCACTATGAGAATCGGCATGGTCTGCCCGTATTCGTTCGACGTTCCGGGCGGGGTTCAGGCGCATGTCGTGGAATTGGCGCAGGTGCTCATCGAGCGCGGCCACAAGGTGAGCGTGCTCGCACCCGCCGCCGACGACACGCCGCTGCCCGACTATGTGGTGTCGGCCGGGCGCGCGGTCGCGATTCCCTACAACGGGTCGGTGGCGCGACTGTCGTTCGGGCCCACCGCGTATTCGCGGATCCGCCGCTGGATCGCCGAGAACGATTTCGACGTGCTGCACATCCACGAGCCCAACGCGCCCAGCCTGTCCATGCTGGCGTTGAAGATCGCGGAGGGGCCGATCGTGGCCACCTTCCACACCTCGACCACGAAGTCGCTGGTGCTCAGCACTTTTCAGGGTGTGCTGCGGCCGTACCACGAGAAGATCAGCGGCCGGATCGCGGTGTCGGAGCTGGCGCGGCGCTGGCAGGTGGAGGCGCTCGGCGGTGACGCCGTGGAGATCCCCAATGGGGTCGACGTGCCCGCCTTCGCGCACGCGCCGCTGCTCGACGGTTACCCGCGCACGGGCGGAACCGTACTGTTCCTGGGGCGTTTCGACGAACCTCGCAAGGGCATGGACATTCTGCTGGGCGCACTGCCCGAGCTGGTGCGCCGCCACCCCGGTATCGAGATCCTGATCGTCGGCCGCGGCGACGAGGACCGGCTGCGCCGCGAAGCCGGGGAGCACGCCGGGCATCTGCGTTTCCTGGGCCAGGTCTCCGACGCGGAGAAGGCGTCGGCCATGCGCAGCGCCGACGTGTACTGCGCCCCGAACATCGGCGGCGAGAGCTTCGGCATCGTGCTGGTCGAGGCCATGGCCGCCGGAACCGCCGTGGTGGCAAGCGATCTCGACGCCTTCCGCCGCGTACTGCGCGACGGCACCGCCGGAATGCTGGTGCCGGTGGGTGATTCGGCTCGCCTGGCCACCGCGCTGGACAGCATGCTCACCGACACCGCATTGCGCGAGGAGTTCATCCGCACCGCCAATCAGGTTGTCGGCGAATATGATTGGCCGGTGGTGGCCGAGCAGATCCTGCGCGTCTACGAAACCGTCACGGTCGGCGATGTCCGTGTCAGGACCGCCGGATGATCACATTCTCCGCGACCGGGATTCTGGTCCTCTCCCTCATCGCCGCGGTCGTCATCACCATCGGCGTGTGGGCCTACACCACCGCCAATCGCCTGGACCGCCTGCACGTGCGCACCGACCAGGCCCGCCACGCGCTCGACGCGGCACTGGCGCGGCGGGCCGTGGTGGCCCGCTCGGTGGCCACCACCCTCGCGGGTCGCGCCGCCGACCGCTCGGTCAACCCCTCCCGCCGCACCGGCGCACCGGCCTCCGACAACGAACTCGCCGAACAGGCCCGCCGCCTGACCGCACTGGCCGACCGCGCCGAACGCACCAACTGGCGCGACCGCGAAACCGTCGAGAACCAGCTCGCCGCAGCCCTGTCCGCCGTGGACGTCGCCCTGCTGCCGCCGCAACTGGTGGCCGAACTCGCCGACGCCGAGGCCCGCGTCCTCATCGCCCGCCGTTTCCACAACGACGCCGTCCGCGACACCCTCGCCCTGCGCACGCGCCGTCTGGTCCGCTGGCTGCATCTCGGCGGCACCGCCCCGCTGCCCACCTACTTCGAGATCGCCGAACGCGTCACCCCCGCCGCCTCCACCGGCCTCGACGTCGACACCGTCCGCACCTCCGCCCGCGTGGTCCTGCTCGACGAACAGGACCGGGTACTGCTGCTGCGCGGCCGGGATCCCAAGGTCCCCGACGTGCAGTTCTGGTTCACCATCGGCGGCGGCATCGACCCCGGAGAAACCCTGCGCGAGGCCGCGATTCGCGAACTCCACGAGGAAACCGGCTACCCCGCCGACTCCTCCATGCTGCGCGGCCCGCTGTGGCGGCGCGTGGCCGTCTTCCCCTTCAACGGCGAACTGATCCGCTCCGAGGAACTCTTCTTCGTCCTGCGCGTCAAGACCTTCGACCCGAAGCCCGCCAAACTCGACTTCATCGAACGCCGCTCCATCACCGGCAACAAATGGTGCACCCCCGGCGACATCATCGACCTCGACGGCTCCGGCGAAACCGTCTACCCCTACCACCTGGATCAGCTGCTCCCCGAAGCGATCAAGGCCCTCGAGACCGATACCGAGCCCGAGGTCCGCTCCATCCGCTGAGCGTTCGGGTTCAGGCGGGTGGGGCGGCGGTATCGCCGTAGGACACCAGCAGCGTGCTCAACGCGGCGGCCACCTGATCCCGTTCGCCGGGGGCGAGACCTTTCAGCAGCCGTTCCTCATTGGCGATGTGCAGCGGCAGCACGCGGTCGATGACCTCGAGGCCGTGGTCGGTGAGCCGGATCCGGACCGAGCGCCGGTCCTTCTCGTCGCGGATGCGCGTGACCAGGCCCTTGTCGTGCATCCGATCCACGCGCAGGGTGATCGCGCCGGTGGTGACCAGCGAGGTCTTGAGGAAGGTGCCCGCGCTCAGCTCATAGGGCGCGCCGGAGCGGCGCAGTGTGGACAGCACATCGAATTCGCCTGGCTCCAGGCCGTGTTCGGCCAGGAAGTCCTTGATCTCCCTGTCCCACATGCGCGAAATCCGCATGAGCCGCCCGACGACGCCGAGTGGCGCGAAGTCGATATCGGGTCGTTCTCGCCGCCATTGCTCGACCACCGCGGCCACGCTGTCGGTCATGGGCCCTCCGGGAATTTCCGTGCGACGAGCGGGTTGACAGTATCCGCAAGCGCTAATTATCTTAGCGCTCACTTTATCAGAGCTGGCTCAACAAGGAGGGTCCGTCATGCCTCACACCTCGACCCGCGGCACCCGGGTGCACTACGAAGCGGATGGTCAGGGCCCGGGCCTGGTGCTCGTCCACGGCACCGGCGGTGACGCCGAGAAGGTCTTCGGCAATGTGTTCGGCCATTTCACCGACAGCCGAACCGTGGTGCGGCCCAACGTCAGTGGCAGCGGTGCGACCACCGACGACGGTTCGGACCTGACCGTCGACCTGATCGCCGACCAGGTCGTCGCGGCGACCGAGGCCGCGGTGGACGGTCCGGTGGACCTGCTCGGGTTCTCCCTCGGCGCGGTCGCCGCGGCAGCGGTCGCGGCGACCCGCCCCGACCTGGTGCGCAGCCTGATCCTGGTCGGTGGCTGGGCGCACTCCACCGGCCCGCGCGACCAGTACTACTTCCGGACCTGGGCCACCCTGCTCGACACCGATCGTGAACTGTTCAAACGCTTTTCGGCGCTGACCGGATTCAGCGCCGCCGCACTGGACCGCTTCGGCCACGAGGGCCTGGCCTACTCCCTGGCCGACGAATGGCCGCCGGCGGGCATCGGACGGCAGATCGACCTCGGACGGCGGGTGGACCTGCGTCCCCTGCTGCCGAAGATCACCGCGCCCACCCTGGTGATCGGCTTCGCCGACGATGCCATGATCCCGATCGAGGGTTCCCGGGATCTGCACGCCGCCATCGCGGGCAGCCGCCTGGTCGAGGTGCCCGGTGAGGGCCATATGGACTGGTTCGCCGACCCCAGCGGCCTCATCGAGCTGACCCGCGACTTCATCGCCACGCCCGCGTCGGTCGGGTAGCGCTCGAAAAGCAGGCGAAATCGGCGGCGCGTGGCCGCTAGTCTCGCGACATGAGCATGCAGACGGCGGGGAGTGCCGTACGCCCCGGGGACGACGGGTACGACCGGTTTCTGGCGGGCGTCGGGCGGGCGTTCGAGGAGACCGTCGCCGAGGGCGCGGAGCTGTTCACCGTCGATACCGAGGGGTTGTTCGACGTCTTTCTGGCCGGGCTCGGTCCGGAGCTCGCCGCCGAGAACGCCTGCGGCACCTGCCGGAGCTTCATGCGCCGATACGGCGGACTGGTGGTGGTGGACGCGGACGGGACGACCCGCTCCGCGGTGTGGCGTGGTGCCCGGGTGCCCGCGGAGTACGCCGCGGCGGTGGGCGCGCTGGCGGAACATGTTGAGCGCGGTCCCATTACGTCGGTGTTCCGGTCGAAGGAGACCGCGTGGGGTCGGGCCGAGGGCGGATCGTGGACGCATCTGGCGCTCGTCCCGCCCGCCGGGCTCGTGCACCAGCCGTCGGCGCTGGTGACCACCTATCAGTATGTCGCGGGGAAGAACGCCGACCGGGGCACGCTGGCGCGCGGGCTGGCCGAGTATTCGCACGACATCGTGAAAAAGGCTGTGGCCCTGCTGCGTACCGAGCAGCTGTATCGCTCCGACGCCATCTTGGGCGCGGGCACCTGGCTGCTCGACGTGCACGAGCGGCTCGACAAGGTTCGCGGTCGTGGCGAGGCTGCCCAGCGGCGGCGGGACGCTATCGTCTGGCAGGCCGCCGCCACGGCGCCGGCGGGGTTCGCGCACGTCAAGAGCGGCATGATCGGCACCCTGCTCGCCGATCTCGCCGACGGTCTGCCGTATCCCGTTGTGAAGCAGCGCTTCTCGGAGAAGATGCACCCGCTGCAGTACCGTCGCCCCACCGCCGCACCGACGGCGGCGATGATCGCCCGCGCCGAGAAGGTCATCGCCGAATTGCGGGCCGCCGGTGCGCTCGAGCGGCGATTCGCCACGCTCGCCGATGTCGTCCCGCTGTGGCGGCCCCGGCCGCAACCGGATCGCCCGCGCGGCGACGGTGTGTTCGGCCATCTCCGCCCGGCCGAAAAGCGCGCGACCGCCACCGATCTCGATGCCGAGCCGGTGGTGATGACCTGGGAGAAGTTCGAGCGCACCGTGCTGCCGGACGCGGAGCGCATCGAATTCGAAGTACCTTCGGGCACAACCAGTTTCGGCGCGATGGTGACGGCCGTCCACCCGGGCGCACCGCCGATCATCCAGTGGGACAGCCGAGATCAGCGCAACCCGGTGACCTGGTACCTCTACGTCAACGGTTCCCCCGCCGAGCGCTGGGGACTGAAGCCGGGGGAGTACCGCGAGGTGACGGCCGTCGTCGGCCACCCGGCCACCTGGCGCGCCGGAGCCGACCGCACAGGTCGAGCGCGCGGCGCGATGCTCGCCCTCGCCGGCGCGACCGACACCCAGTACACCCGCAGCGCCGGTTTCTTCCCCGAGGACCTGAAAAGCGAACTCCACGAGATCCGCAAGACCCTCGAGGCATACACCCGGGACGCGGTGGTCGCGGGCAAGGACGACGCCGAGGTCTGCGGCCTGCTCCTGTTCCCCGGCGGCACACTCGGCCATACGGTGCGCGTCAGCTCGGATGGTGTTCGCGTGCGCTACGTCCTGGATCGCTGGGACTGACCTGTGCGGGGACAACCGCCCCCCGGAGTGGTCGGAGGTGACGCGCCGACAGCCGCACGGTGTCGAGGATCCGCAGCAGCATCAGGACGGCTGCGAGCACCAGAACGAGGTAGGTCAGCACGGCGATATCCGGTGCCCACAGCAGCAATTGGGGCAGTTCGACGCCGTAGGACGCCGGAAGTGTCACGCCCAGCAGGTAGAGCAGCGCCGCCAGGAGCAGCAGGGGTACTCCGGCCCGCGCGACGAGCCGGTACCACGCCGAATCCTCCGGGCTGGGCCGCCGCAGCACAACGATGGTCCGGACGCTGAAGGCGATCAGGAGAACGGCACCCGCGCCGAGCGCGCCCAGGATCGCCGCGTAGGTGTGATCCGCCGGGTCGGACGGCGGGTCCAGGCCGAGTGTGGCGGCGGCCAGTCCGAAGCCGATGTCGAGCAGCCGTGGTTCCTGGAAGGTGCCGTACGCGTTCAGCATCAGCACCACGGCCCGGTCCGGGAGCAGGATGACCTGTGCCATATAGCCGGGAGCCGCACCGCCGTGCCAGATCATCGGCGTATCGCTTCCGGGGACGGTCCACCGTCGCCAGCCGAGGCCGTAGCTCTTCCCCGGACTGGTGTCGATATCGCCCCGGAACATGCTGTCCCGCTCGGCATCTCCGAGGATCTGCGGTACGCCGCCCAGCCCGGCTCGGGCGAAGGCGGCGAGATCGGTGACGGTTCCGCCGAGGTAGCCGTAGCCGACGCCCGCGGGATCGAACGGGGCGGCGAAGGCGGCCGGGCGGCCGAACAGATAGCGATGCCCCCGGGGGACTTCCGTGCGCGCCTGTTCCGCACTCGTGACAGCGGTGGCCATGCCGAGCGGATCGAGTACCCGTGCGCGCAGTACGTCGGCGAACGGTGCGTTGGTGACAGCCTCCACGACGGCGGCCAGCAGCAGGTAGTTGGTGCTCGAATAGTGGTGCGCGGCACCGGGTTCGCCGGTGAGGGAGGTGCCGGTCAGGTCCGGCAGCACGTCCGCGGGCCGCCGCCCGGCATCGTCACAATCGGTGTGGCGGGTGGACGTCGGCAGGCCGCTGGTCTGATTCAGCAGCTGGCGCACGGTGATTCGGGCGGATCGCGCGGCATCGCGGGTGTGGAAGCCGGGCAGGTACGCGACAACCGGTGCGTCCAGTCGCAATTCACCGGCGGCGGCCATCCGCATCACGAGGGTCGCGGTGACCGGTTTGGCGACCGAGCCCCACAGGAATCGCGTGTCCTGCCCCACCGCGGCGCCGTCGCCGTCGGTGCCGAACAGGCCGGTGTGCCGTACACCGCCGGTATCGACGATCGCGTACGCGGCTCCCGGAATGCGCAGGGCGCGCAGGCGTTCGCGCAGGAAGTCGTCGGTCCGCTGGAACTCGGATCCGGCGTCCGGGCTCGATCCATGGTGTGCTGCTTCGCCTTTCGGTGCGCATCCGCTCAGAAGCAGGAGGGCCAGCGCCGCCAGGCACCGTAGCAATATGACCATATTGGAACGATAACCATACGGGTATATTGTTGTCACGTGCCCCGAGTCGCCGACCATGACCAACGCCGAGAGTTGATGACGCGCGCCTTCCAGCGCCTGCTGGCCGCCGAGGGGATCGGCCGGGTCTCCTTCACCCGGGTCGCCGCCGAGGCCGGTATCTCGGTCGGGCTGATCCAGCACTATTTCGCCAACAAGGATGAGCTGCTGCGGTTTTCCTACCGGGACTGTCTGCGCCGCAGTGCCGAGCGCGTGGCCGCCCGTATCCGTGCGGGGGAGGCCGCCGCCGAGCCCATCTCGGCCATGCTGCTCGCGAGTCTCACCGAGCTGCTACCCCTCGACGCCGAGCGAACCGTGGAATTCCGCGTCGAGCGCAACCTGTGGCTGCTGTCGCTGCACGATGCCGAGTTGGCCGAGCTCGCCCACCGGGCCACCGCCGACCTGCACGGGCGGATCGTCACGGCGATCGAGAACGGCAAGGAGTGCGGCGAAGTCCGGCTCGAGGTGGACGGTTCCACGGCGGCGACCATGATCCTGTCCGCGACCCGCGGGCTCGCCGACGCGCTGTCGATGCGGCCCGGCCCGGCGCTGGACGCGGCGGCGGTCGACGCGGTGCTGAAACCGGTCGTGTCCGTTGTCTTCACGGGCCGCTGCCGCCATTACGACCCCGGAACCGGCGGGCGGGTTCCCGATTCTGAGACGGATGTCCAGTAGTCGGGACTGTTCGGTCATAGCGGACTTCCGTGGGGCTCGGCACGGTTACCGTGAGGCCGACCAATGGTGCTCGGTGGCAAGGACTTCGGGAATGAAGCTGATGTACGCCCTCTGGGGTGAGGGACTCGACGAGTGGCTGCACGGGGCCGAGCTGCGCAAGCGGCTGGCCGATATCGGCGGCTACGAGTTGCAGGTGAACGTGCGCGACGCGGAGGTGGCGGGAGCGCAGCTGCGGCACAGCACCTATGCCGAGCCGATCTCCGCCATCGTCGGGGTGCGGACGCTGGGCGGGCACGAAACCGTCACCGCGGCACTGGGTTCGGTCGCCGATGAGCTCAACGGGTGGATCGTGGACGAGCGGCGGCCACTGGTGCCGCCCCAGGTCGAGGACGGGGTGCGCACCGACGCCCTCGCCAATGTGGCGCTGCTGCGGATCCCGGCCGAGCTGACCCGGGAGGAGTGGCTGCACCGGTGGCACGATCTGCACACGCCCATCGCCATCGAGACGCAGGCGACGTTCGGGTACGTGCAGAACACGGTGGCCGAGTCGATCACCCCGGGCAAACGGGTCGACGCGCTGGTCGAGGAATTGTTCCCGATGGAGGCATTGGAAAGCCCGCACGCCTTCTACGGCAGCGGCGGCGACGACGCCGAATTGCAGCGGCGGATCACCCGGCTGATGGAGAGCGTCGTGAATTTCGGCGCGCACGTGGACCTGGACGTGGTTCCGACGAGCAGATACGTCTACAAGCTCACCTGAGAAGCCGACGAACCCACTACCGTGGCTGCAGGAGACGGTTTGCCGCGTGCCGAATGCGGTAAAGCCCTGTGTGGAGGTGATTGGTTCTCGTGTCCTATCTGCTGTACGACTTCTTGATGCCGTACCTGGGTCCATCCGCCGCGGAATATTGGGCGACATTGCTGGTGATTGCGCCACTGTAGGAACAGTGGCCCCCGACACGCCGAATGGAATACGGTTCATCCGAATTCGCTGATGATTTGCTCATTCTGAATTGACCGGCCTCGCGCGCTGAGGCGAGTCGACGCGAAAGGAATGTGCCAATCATGCCGCACTCGATTGTGCGGGGGATTCGGTGTGTCGGGAAATTCGCCGTCGTCGTGACGGTGGCCACCGCGCTGGCGGTCGCCGCCGCGGCCACGGCTCAGGCGCAGGAGGCGGACTGCGGACCGGGGTGCCCGGATGGGACCCAGCCCGCCGCCCTGTCCCTGTCGGGCCTGGTCGGCCTCGGCTGGGGTGCGATGCTGGGCGTCTACACCCTGACGCCGCGGGCCATCGCCCTGGCCATGGTCCCGCCGGATCAATTCCTGGCCTTCGACGCCATCATCGACCGCGAGAGCAGCTGGAACACCTTCGCGGTCAACCCGGTCAGCGGCGCCTACGGTCTGCCGCAGGCGCTACCCGGACACAAGATGGCCTCGCACGGCCTGGACTGGCCGTTCAATCCCGTCACCCAGATCCGCTGGGCCTACGACTACATGTGCCAGCGCTACGGCAGCCCCAATGCCGCCTGGGTGTTCTGGCAGGCCAACGGCTGGTACTGAGCGGTCGGCCGCCTCGGTGCGGCTCAGCCCAGGGGAGTGCGGCCCAGCAGCACATGCCCGGTGAATCGGAGCTGCTTGGCGCGCGGCAGCGGATGGAACAGACAGCCGTGGATGTCGCGGTACCACATCTCCACCGGGTAATCGCGTGAGAAGCCCAGTCCGCCAACGATTTCGATGGCCAGCCGCACGGTCTGGATCAGCGCGTCCGCGGCCACGGTCTTCCGGCTGAGAATGCGCGCGGCGTGCGCGTCGGTCGCCGCGAACCGCAGATTGTCCGAGTCGATGAACATGGCGTTGATCAGATCGGCGGCCGTGGTGTGCGCATTCGCCAGCTCGCCCACCAGGCTCGCCAGATGCGCGTCGCTGCGCTGGGCGGCCAGGGTCGTCGCCAATTCCAGTGCGTTGTCGGCGATTCCGAGATAGGCGGACATGACCAGCGGCATGGCCGCGCCGATCACGATGTTCAGGATCGGCGGCCACACCCCGGCGGGCCGGATCAGCGATACCGCCGCATCGGGCACGAACACATCCTCGAACACCACCGTATGCGAGCCGCTGGCGCGCAAACCCAGTGTGTCCCAGGTCTTGTCGATGCTGACGCCCTCGGCCGAGAGCGGGATCGCGCAGTGCAGCACCTGCGGCCCGTCGGGCGCGTCGTCCCAGCGGATACTGGTCACCACGATCGTGCCCGCCTCGCAGCCGCTGGCCGGGGTCTTGCGGGCGCTCACCCGGTAGCCGCCGTCCACCCGGACGGCCCGGCCGTTGGAATCCACCCAGTCCGACGCGCCCGTGCTCACCAGAATCGCGCCGGCGGACACCTTCCCGAAGATCGCGGAGGCGTCCATGCCGTGCTTGTGCCGCCACAGCTGGGTGGCCACCAGATGCGTGTGCATGGCGAAGGCCACCGCCGTGGAGGCGTCGTGGCGGCCGAGTTCGCGCAGGATCTCACCCATCTCGGCGTGCGTGACCGCGCCGCCGCCGTATTCGGCGGGCACCAGGGCGCGGGCGAGTCCGGCCGAGCGGAGCAGGTCGAAGGCGACGGTGGAGATCTCCCCGGAGCGGTCGCGGTCGGCGACCCCTTCGGCGAGTTCCGCGCCGATGGCGGCGGCCGCCGCGATCGGGTCCGGGGCGGTGTCGGCGGGGCGGGTTTCAGGAGCGGAAGTCGTCATGTTTCGAAAGGTAGGGACGGGCGCGATAACCGGATAGTCCAGAAATTGAACTCTTCCGGTCCGCATAATGGACCTGTTCTGCGAGGTGATGCATGGAAGACCCGGCCATCGGTTACGGGCAGTACTGTCCGATTTCACGAGCGCTCGATCTGCTCGGCGAGCGGTGGTCGCTGCTCATCCTGCGTGATCTGTGCACCGGCACAACACGATTCAACGATCTGGCGCGCGGCCTGCCGGGGCTCTCGCGCAGCCTGCTCACCAAGCGGCTGCGGCGGTTCGAGAAGGCCGGGCTGGTGGAAAAGATGGGCAGTCGCTACCTGCTGACGGAAGCCGGGCGCGAGCTGGAACCCATCCTGTTCGGCCTCGGCGCGTGGGGTGCGCGCTGGACCTTCGGCGATCCGATGCCCGAGGAACTGGATCCGGATCTGCTGGTGTGGTGGATGCACACCCGCCTGGACACCTCCGCCTTCCCCGGCAAGCGGCAGGTCTTCGGCGTGCGGTTCACCGACGACCCGAAGCGGTACTGGATCGTGGTGGAATCCGGCGACGCCTCGGTCTGCGATACCGACCCCGGCTTCCCGGTGGATGTCACCATCACCTCGGATGTGGGCACGCTCTACCAGGTGTGGCTGGGCCGCATCCCGCTGCATCACGCGCTGCGCACCGGCCGGGTGGAGTTCTTCGGCCCGACCGCGCTGACCCGGCACATGGGGACGGTGCTGAAACTGTCGCCGGTGGCCTGAGTCACCAGACTCCGCCGGTGTTGCAGTGAAATAGCCGCTGGTGCAAGAGCTTTGCGCGCCCGACTGTGACCCGCGCTACTGGGCTGCTGGTGACCAGTCCAGTGGTGTCGGACTGGCTATCAAGTGGCCTGGTGTGGACGCCTAGAATCGGGGTGTTCGATTCCGAGCGATCCGATTGGCCCAGATGACACAGGAGTTTGCCGTGACCACGCCCGACACCACATCCACCATCGGCACCGCCCGCGTGAAGCGCGGCATGGCCGAGATGCTGAAGGGCGGTGTGATCATGGATGTCGTCAATGTGGAGCAGGCCAAGATCGCCGAAGATGCCGGCGCCGTCGCCGTCATGGCCCTCGAGCGGGTTCCCGCCGACATCCGCGCCCAGGGCGGCGTCTCCCGCATGAGCGATCCGGACATGATCGACAGCATCATCAACGCCGTCTCCATCCCGGTCATGGCCAAGGCCCGCATCGGCCACTTCGTCGAGGCGCAGATCCTGCAGTCGCTCGGTGTCGACTACATCGACGAGTCCGAGGTGCTGACCCCGGCCGACTACTCGAACCACATCGACAAGTTCGCCTTCACCGTGCCGTTCGTGTGTGGCGCCACCAACCTGGGCGAGGCGCTGCGCCGCATCACCGAGGGCGCGGCCATGATCCGCTCCAAGGGTGAGGCCGGCACCGGCGACGTCTCCAACGCCACCACCCACATGCGCAAGATCCGCGACGAGATCCGCCGCCTGGTCTCGCTGCCCGAGGACGAGCTGTACGTGGCCGCCAAGGAACTGCAGGCCCCCTACGAGCTGGTGCGCGAGGTCGCCTCCACCGGCAAGCTGCCGGTCGTGCTGTTCACCGCGGGCGGCATCGCCACCCCTGCCGACGCCGCCATGATGATGCAGCTCGGCGCCGAGGGCGTCTTCGTGGGCTCGGGCATCTTCAAGTCCGGCAACCCGGCCCAGCGCGCCGCCGCCGTCGTCAAGGCCACCACCTTCTTCGACGACCCGGACGTGCTGGCCAAGGTGTCGCGCGGCCTGGGTGAGGCCATGGTCGGCATCAATGTCGAGGAGATCCCGCAGCCGCACCGCCTCGCCGAGCGCGGCTGGTAAGCGCCGGTAAGCAACGAACTGCGAACCGCCGGACGGTCTTTCGGGACTGTCCGGCGGTTTTCTTGTGCCATAAGTCCCTAGCGCGAGCCGGGCGGGTTGCGGGCCGGGTGCTGAGCGTCAAGGGACGCTGACACGAACCGTTCGTTCCGGGCGTGTCCGGCTACGGCTGCGCTACCTGCGTGGATAGCTTCCGGCAAACCCAGCTATTTTTCCCGGATTGTACTGCGGCAAATTTACTACCTGGCGATTCCTGGCTATGTTCGGCTCAACCACCGGTGGCACAGTCGACGCGAAGCATTCTGGCAAGGAGTCCGCATGCTGGAGATTGACCAGTTCACCTATGGCTGGCTGACCCCCACACTCGCCTACGTCATGTCCGTCACCGGTTCGTTGCTGGCGCTGCGCTGTATGGTGCGGGCGCGCAATGGAAACGGGCACGGCGGGTGGATCGCCACGGGGGCGATAGCACTCGGCGGCACCGGTATCTGGGTCATGCATTTCATCGCGATGCTGGGATTCTCGGTGCAGGAGACCACCATTCGCTACAACATCCCCATCACGCTGCTGAGCGCGGCCATCGCCATGCTGGTGGTGTGGATGGGACTGTCCATCGTGGTGCATCAGCACGGGGATGTATTCGCCCTGCTGGTGGGCGGTTCGATCACCGGGCTCGGGGTCGGGGCCATGCACTACTCCGGCATGTACGCCATGAAAACCGATGCGGTCGTGCGCTACGACCCGTGGATCGTCTTCCTCTCGCTGGTGATCGCGGTGGTCGCGGCCACCGCCGCGCTCTGGTTCGCCCTGCATGTGCGCGGGGTGCTCGCCACCATCGTGGCGGCGCTCATCATGGGAATCGCGGTGTGCGGCATGCACTACACGGGCATGTTCTCCATGCGCGCGCATCTGGCCGAACATATCGCCGCGCCCGCGGGAGCCCAGGCCAGTCAGCTGCTGACGCCGTTGATCATCGCGGTCAGCATGGTCACCATGCTCATGCTGCTGCAGGTCGGCATCACCGATGTGGACGAACCGGATCTGAGCCGCATCCGCGGGCAGTACGCCAGCCGCTACTGGCCCGCCAAGGACGACGACGAGGAGCAGGAGCGTCCCCGCCGCATCGCGCCCGACGATTTTCCCACCGAGACCTTCAAACCGAGTTCGCGCGAGTGGTGAGCTCGAACATCGCGCGCAGGGATTCGTCCGTGAAATCGTCCAGGGGATAGAACAATTCGATCGCCAGCTCCGACAGTGTGACATCCGACGGCGCGCCGAAGGTGACCATGGTGCTGAACACCCGCAGCTCCCCGCGCGGGGTGGAGATCCGCAGCGGGACCGAGAACGGGGTGGACGGCATTGCGGGGGAGGAGGTTTCGGGCTCCGGCGGCATCGGATACGCCGACACCTCCTCGTACAGATCCCGCAGCACCGGGTCACCGGTGGCCTGGACCTGGCGAAGCAGGCGCTCCAGCAAGAACTCTCGCACGTCGTGATAGTTCGCCAGCTGGACCGGCGCGGCCGGATCCTCCGGATACAGGGCGTAGCGGTACATGTTGGGCGGCAGGCCCCGCAGCGCCTCGGGCACCGCGCTGTCGAACAAGCCCATGGCGCGATTGGTGGTGACCACATTCCAGTACCGGTCCACCACCACCGCCGGATACGGTTCGTGGTTTTCCAGGATGGTGTCCAATGCCGCTCGCGCCGAACGCATCTCGGCGTCGTCGAGGCCGCGCTCCCGATATTCCGGCGCGAAACCGCCCGCCAGCAGCACGGTATTGCGTTCCCGCAGCGGCACATCGAGGGTCTCGCAGAGTTTCAGCACCATGGCCCGGCTCGGCTGCGCCTTCCCGGTCTCCACGCAGGACAGGTGCCGCGCGGAGGTGCCGGCCGCCAGCGCCAGATCGAGCTGACTCAACCGCCGCCGCTGCCGCCACTCGCGCAGCAGCGCGCCCACCGGGGACTCCGGTACCGAACCCGTCACCGGGCCAGGGTATCCGGCGCGGGTGCAGCCCTCCATGACCTCCGAGGTCATTGAGAGCATGACCGGGTCCTGGCAGCGTCGAGACCATGACAACGACGACAGCACCTCTCCGCACCACCGACCCGGAGCCGCTGCGCGCCCTACTCCAGGCGCAGCGCGACGCCTGGGCGGCCGGCGACGGCGCCGCCTTCGCCGCGACCTTCACCGAGGACGCCGACTTCATCTCGGTCATCGGCGAATTCATCCGTGGCCGAACCGAACTCGCCACGGTCATGCAGGAGGGCTTCGACGGCTTCATGAAGGGCACCCACATGGCCGAGCCCGATACCCTGACCATCCGATACCCGGCACCCGACATCGCGATCATGATTACCGTAGGGGACCGGCCGCTGCGCCCCGGACCGAAACCCGACGCGGTACCCCAGTCCATTCAGACCCGAGTCGCGGTGCGCGCCAACGGAACCTGGCTGTTCACCAGCTTCCACAACACGCACATCCGCGAGTTCCCGGCCTGAACACCCGCCTCACCGCACGAATCCACCCTCGGCGGCGATGGTCTGACCGGTGATCCACTCGGCATCGGGGCTCAGCAGGAACCGCACCAGGCGAGCCGCGTCACGCGGTTCGCCCCAGCGGCCCGTGGGGAAGCGCTGCCGTACGAGTTCCCACGCCGCCCCGGGTGCGTAGCCGGTATCGGTGGGGCCCGGATTCACGCAGTTGACTCGAATCCCCCTGGGGGCCAGCGCCGCCGACGCCTGGGTGCAGACACCGCGCACCGCCTCCTTGCTCACCGCATACGCGATCTCACCGGCCATGGGCCCGAGATACTGCCCGCTGGTGAGCAAGACGATCGAACCCCCGCGTCCCTTGGGCAGCGCGGCCGCGAACTCCTGAACGAGCAGCATGCTCGCCCGCACATTCACCGCGAGGTGCCGATCGATATTCGCCGCCGTCCACGCGCCGAAGTCCTCCGCCACGGAGTAGGCGTGATCGACGACCAGCCCGTCCACGATCTCATGCTCGTCACGCACCTGCGCGAAGATCCGGCCCGGTTCCTCGGGCTCGGCCAGATCCCCGTCCCGCAGGGCCGACACCTCCAGCCCCTCGCCCCGCAGCTGCGCGGCCACACTGCTGCCGGCGAGCCCGTCCGCATCCGGATATCGTTGCTGCCGATCGTATTCCGGCAACCCATGGGTCAGCACCGCCGCACCCGCCCGCGCACAATGCTCCGCGATGGCGGCCCCGATCCCGCCGGGACGGCTCACCCCCGTCACCAGAATGCGCTGCCCGCGTAACTGATCCACCCTGCTCCTTCGGCTATCCCAGCGCCGCGAACCACAGCTCGAAGCTCAGCACCCGCTCCCGCACCCGAGGCGGCGTCATCGCGTCGAGCCGATTCACCAGCGCCTGCGCCGCCGGCTTCGGGAAGCTCCCCTTGGTGGCGAGGCTGACCCGCAGTGGCCGCTCCGGCGCGAATTCGACTCCCACCACCAGCTGTTCGAGGTCGTGATAGGGCGCACCCGCCACCGCCTCGTCGACGATGCGCGACATCTCATCGCAGAAAGCGGTCAGCTCCTCCACGGACAGTTCCGCGGCGAACGCCGCCTCCTCCGCCAGCAGCACCACCTGCGTCCGCTGCACTGCCTGCGGTAGGGGCGTGCCGTTGACCGGTGCGGGTGGGGTGAGGCGCTGCGTGGCCGCATCACCGGTGGCGGCGTGCGGCGGGTTCGAGTCCTGCCAGTAGGGGCGACTGTCGGGGGAGGCGCCGAGGCGGGCGGGAGCGTCCGGATGCCAGAGCGGCGGAGGCGGCGGCAGGTCCGGTGCTTGCTGCTTGGCCGTGCGGTCCGAGCGGGGCCAGAGCCGCTTCGTCGGCGGGTCGGGGGTCGGCTGTCGTGCTGGAATCCGTTGCGTCGCAGCCATGTCGGGGTGTGGCGCGGGTGGAGCCGGTGCGGCTGTCTCCGGTTCGTGGCGGCGGAAGGTGTCGGTCGCGATGTAGGCGCCGAAGGGGGAGGCGTGGCCGATGGCGCCGGTGCCCACGACGACTTCGGTGTGGCCCAGGCGGCGGCGGAATTCGTGGCCTCGGGTCAGGGCTTCGGCGATGGCGTCGCGGTCGGCGGGGGACAGGACCAGGCCGAAGCCGTCTTCCAGATGGTTTGTGCTGGAAGCGCCTTCGGCGACGACGAGCATGAGGAAGTTGCCGGCGGTGAGGGTGTCGGGGGTCGGGCGGGTGCCGGTGATGTTGATGGCGGAGCGGATGCCGTCGCGGGTCCAGTAGAAGCGTTGCGGGGCGACGCTGTGGGTGGCGGCGGTGAGCAGGGCGATGCCGCGCGGGGCGTGTTCGCGCAGCAGCCAGGCCAGCCAGTCGGCGCGGTCCGGGGTGACGGTGACGCGTAGCTCGGTCTGGTTGCTCGCCACCTCGATCCACGGGGTGTGCGTCATCGGCATGAGGTTGAGTTTGGTTGCGGCGCTGTGCTTCCGGAAGTCGAGGACGGCGCGGCGGCGGCGCGTGAAGTACGCCGGATAGGGGAACACCCGGGCCTGTTCGCCGAGCAGTGCGAGCAGGCGGGCGTGGCCGAACATGTCGGCCACCTGGTATTCGTCGTCGATCAGCGGGACGGCCAGGATCGGCGGGAGGCCGTCGGGGTACAGGCTCGCGCCGTCGGGGTGTTCCTCGAACAGATATCCGGTGACGCCGGGTTCATTGGCGGCGACGCCCGCGGCGGGTACGCGTTTCCCGGCTTCGAAGGGCCGTCCCGCACTCGCCTCCTGGTGTGCCAGCGTCATGAGCGCGAGCGGGTAGTTCGGCACCGTGCTCCCGTCCTCGGCGTCGCGTCGCTCGCGCAGCACCTGCAGCACGAGTTCGCGCTGCCCCAGCCGCTGCAGTCCGTCGCTGGCGTACAGCCACACCTCGCGCCCGCCCGGCGTGGTGCCGACCAGTATGCGCGCGGACAATCGGCCCGGAATCAGCTCAACGGTGCGGATCTGGCGCATACCGTCGGGACACCCCCTCGAGAATCGGACTTTCGCAACGGTTCTACCAGGGCTCAGTCGATCCGCAATGCGGGGCGGTCGGGGTGGTCCCAGCGCACGGTGAGGTCGGGTTGCTCGGTGGTCTCCTGATCGTGCTGCAGCAGAACGGGAATGGTCCACTGTTCGGCCGGGGCCGTGTGGCGGCGCAGCGCCGCCGCCGACATCTGCAGCCGTACCGTGAGATCGAACTCCAGCCCGCGCCCGAGCAGCATCGGTCCCGCGAGGATCAGCACGGTATTCGGCTGGGCGGCCAGCGGCCGGGCGCGCGCCGACCGGTCGGTGTGTTCGTCCCACAGCGCGGGCAGCCACCGCTGCCGCTCCCGGAGCGCCTGCACCACTTCCCGGTCGAGCGCCGCGTAGTCGAACCAGGCCGTGCGATACGACAATTCATCGGTGTGCCCGAACTCCAGCCGCAGGGACGCGGGCCGGATGAAGTCGTGCACGGCCACCACACCCGACTCCCGCCCATACCGCACACCCAGATCCGCCACCCGGTGCGCGAACGGCACCGGATCGGCCGCATCCGCGCCGTCGATCGCGATCACGCCGGCGCCGGGCAGTCCGAACGCGCGCTCGGCGACCAGCTCCGCGAGGGATCCGGGTGTGATGGCGGTGAATTCGGGCACGAGAGCATTCTTGATCGTCGCCCGCCGCGCCGCGCGGGCAGTCCGGAGTACGGCCGGGCGCAGTCCGCCGTTCCGGCAGGTCGCGCGGTTGCCGAAGGCGGCCGGTTGTTAGCCTGAGCCCGACAATCCGGAAAGGGACGGTGCATGGCGACGATCGAAGAGGCCCTCGAAATCGAGCAGATCGAGCGGGACATCTTCCGCGGCGCGTCGACGAAGACGCAGCTGCCGCGCACCTTCGGCGGACAGGTCGCCGGGCAGGCGCTGGTGTCGGCAGTGCGCACGGTGGATCCGCGATACCAGGTGCATTCACTGCACGGGTACTTCCTGCGGCCGGGCAATCCGGTGGAGCCGACCGTCTACCTGGTCGACCGCATCCGGGACGGCCGTTCCTTCTGCACCCGCCGGGTGACCGGCGTGCAAAACGGCGAGGCCATCTTCACCATGTCGGCGTCCTTCCACATCGGCGACGAGGGCCCCGAACATCAGGACGAGATGCCGGTGGTGCCCGCGCCGCTGGATCTGCCCGACGCCAAGACCTCCATGAGCCCGGAACGCCTGTGGGCCATGCGCGAATGGGAGCACTGGGACATCCGCACCATTCCGCAGGAGGAGGTGGCCCGCCGCGACGGTCTGGCCGCCCAGCAGCAGGTGTGGTTCCGCTACCGCCACGAGCTGCCGGACGATCCGCTGTTCCACGTCTGCACCCTGGCGTACATGAGCGATATGACCCTGCTCGGTTCGTCCAAGGTCATCCACCCGGACGAGCCCACCCAGAACGCCTCCCTCGATCACGCCATGTGGTTCCTGCGTTCCTTCCGCGCCGACGACTGGCTGCTCTACGACCAGCAGTCGCCGTCCGCGGGCTTCGGCCGCGCGCTCACCGCGGGCCGCATCTGGAATCAGCGCGGCGAACT
Organism: Nocardia acididurans; assembly: GCF_016741815.1. Lineage (GTDB taxonomy): Bacteria > Actinomycetota > Actinomycetes > Mycobacteriales > Mycobacteriaceae > Nocardia > Nocardia acididurans. The sequence goes on along the minus strand of NZ_JAERRJ010000007.1, from coordinate 409,419 downwards.
CGTCGCGGTGGTGGTGCAGGAGGGCCTGATCCGCAACCTGCGCGAACCAGGCGAATCCTTCCCGCCCGGCACGGCGTAATCATCCTCCCGTAGCGCGAATCGCCTTGGCGCCGAAGGCTCGTCACCGTCGGCGCCGGGCTCGGCATCAGGCAGTCTGGACTCGCAGGTGGCACACCACGGTGTCCGGCATCTTGCGCAGCACCTTCTCGAGTTCGTCGCTGCGGTGGCTGGGCAGCACGTGATTCCAGCCCGCCGGGGGTTCGATCTCGGCGATCACCACGACCTTGCGCCGGCCTTCGAAATTGTCCCGCACATAGCGTGCGACCGGTCCGCCGACCGTGGAGTCCCCGTCCTCCAGCATGATCAGCCGGACATCGGGATGCCAGGCCTCCCACTCCTTGGTGAACAGGGTCATGTTCTCCCCGGGCAGGCAGACGTGCACGGCGATCACGTCGCGGCCCAGTGACATGGCGGCCGACAGCGCCTCCCGGCTCAGTTCCGACACCTCGGAGACGGGCACCACGATGGCGGTCTCGGTGGCGCGCGGCTCCTCCGGCACGCAACCGGTGCCACGGCAGCCGTCGATCCGGTTGTAGGCCTTGCGAATTCGTTCCATCCCGAAAACCAGCAGCGGCAGCACCACCACGATCAGCCACGCGCCCTCGGTGAACTTCATGGCGGTGGTGACGAGCGCGGCCACGAAGGTCAGCAGCGCGCCGAAGCCGTTGAGCGCGATCCGCCACTCCCAGCCGGGCCCGTGCGTGGCCAGCCAGTGCCGCACCATGCCGACCTGCGCGATGGTGAAGCCCACGAACACGCCGATCGCGAACAGCGGAACCAGCGCATTCATATTGCCCTCGGAGGCGATGAGCAGTACGGCCGCCGAAATGCCCAGTGTCACGACGCCGAAGCGGTACACCTGGCGCGGCGAGGTGACCGCGAACCGGTGCGGCAGGCAGTTGTCGTCGGCCAGGATCTTGGTCAGCGTCGGCAGCCCGCCGTAGGAGGTGTTGGCCGCCAGCGCCAGCAGGATCACGGTCGCGAATTGCACGATGTAGTAACCGATTCCGTGCCCCAGCGCGGCTTCGGTGAGCTGCGACAGCACGGTGGTGCCCTCGATCGGATGCACCTCGAACTTCTCGATCAGCGTCGCCAGCCCGAGCAGCATCACACCGAGCAGCACGCCCAGCGCCACCTCGGCCCGCTGGGCGCGGCGCACCTTCGGCTGCGCGAAACTCGGCACCGCGTTGGCGATGGCCTCGACGCCGGTCAGCGCCGCACAGCCACTGGAGAAGGCCTTGAGCAGCAACAGGATTCCGATGGTGTGCGCATCGGTGACGACCTGCGCGCCGGTGGCCACGCTCGCCGGTTCCGAGCGCAGCAGGCCCGCGACGATCACGGTGAGAATGCCGAGCACGAACACGATGGTGGGCGCCATGAACGCCCGCGCGCTCTCGCGAATCCCGTACAGGTTGAGCACGGTGATACCGACCAGAATGCCCAGGCACAGCCACACCGTGTACGGCAGCATCCCCGGGAACGCGGAGGTCAGCGCCGCGACACCGGCCGCGATGGACACCGCCACATTGAGGACATAGTCGACGATGAGCGAGGCCGCCGCCACCAGGCTGGTCCGGTGTCCGAGCCACTTCTTGGCCACCGCGTACGCGCCGCCACCGTTCGGGAAGGTGGCGATGACCTGCCGATACGAGGCGATGAGCACAGCCAGCAGCACCACGATGGCGGCCGTGACCGGAAGTGTGAAGCCCAATCCGGCCGCGCCCGCGGCGGCCAGTACCAGCACGATCGCCTCCGGGCCGTACGACACCGACGCCATGGCGTCCAGCGACAGTCCGGCCAGTCCGGTGGAAACGGTGAGGCCGCGACGAGGCGGAGGTACGGCGGAATCGTGGACAGCATTGTTCGGAACGCGCGGGTTCGAACCGGGCTCCGAGTGGGGAAGAACTTCGGTCACAAGGGACGAGTGTCGGCCCGCGTCCCGCACCCGGTCACACGTCCTGATGCAATCTTGACGCCGTGGGTGAGCAGGGCCACACCTGCCCCGAATCGTAGGATCACCAGTGTGACTCCGACGATTGGTGTGCTGGCATTACAGGGTGACGTGCGCGAACACGTGCACGCGCTGACGGCTTCGGGCGCGCAGGCGGTCCCCGTGCGCCGGGAATCCGAACTGGCAGCCGTCGACGGCCTCGTCATCCCCGGCGGCGAATCCACCGCGATCTCCAAACTGCTCGAGGTCTTCGATCTGCTCGAGCCCGTGAAGCAGCGCCTGCGCGACGGCCTGCCCGCCTACGGTTCCTGCGCGGGCATGATCCTGCTCGCCTCCGAGGTCCTCGACACCCGCCCGGATATGCAGCCCCTGCACGGCATCGATATGACCGTGCGCCGCAATGCTTTCGGCCGCCAGGTGGATTCTTTCGAGACAACCCTCGATTTCGCCGGCCTCGAGGACGGACCGGTGCACGCCGTGTTCATCCGCGCCCCCTGGGTGGAACGGGCGGGGGAGGGCGTGGAGGTGCTCGCCCGCGTCCCCTCCGGCCCGGCGGCCTGTCGCATCGTCGCGGTGCGACAGGGCAATGTCATGGCCACCTCCTTCCACCCCGAGGTGACCGGTGACCTGCGCGTACACAAACTGTTCGTGGACACCGTGGTGCGCCCGCGCGCCGGTGTCTGAAATGTGAATCACACGTCGCAGTAGACTGGGGCCCGCTGTCCGTCCGCGGGCGCGCGATTCTCCGGAACCGTCGAGCCCCCTGAACCGAGGAAGTAGGGAATGAGCGGCCACTCCAAATGGGCCACCACCAAGCACAAGAAGGCTGCCCTCGACGCCAAGCGCGGCAAGCTCTTCGCGAAGCTGATCAAGAACATCGAGGTGGCGGCGCGGACCGGCGGTGGTGACCCGGACGGCAACCCGACACTCTGGGATGCCATTCAGAAGGCGAAGAAGAACTCGGTCCCCAACGACAACATCGAGCGCGCCCGCAAGCGCGGCGGTGGCGAAGAGGCCGGCGGCGCCGACTGGCAGACCATCATGTACGAGGGCTACGGCCCCAATGGTGTTGCCGTGCTGATCGAATGCCTCACCGACAACCGCAACCGCGCCGCCGGTGAGGTCCGCGTCGCCATGACCCGCAACGGCGGCAATATGGCCGACGTCGGCTCGGTGTCGTACCTGTTCTCGCGCAAGGGCATCATCACCCTCGACAAGAACGGCCGCAGCGAGGACGACCTCCTGGAGATCGTGCTCGACGCCGGCGCCGAGGAGATCAACGACCTGGGCGACCAGTTCGAGATCATCTCCGAGCCCACCGACCTGATCGGGGTGCGCACCGCCCTGCAGGGCGCCGGCATCGACTACGACTCGGCCGAATCCGGCTTCATGCCTTCGGTTTCCGTGGCCGCCGACGCCGACCTGGCGCGCAAGGTGTTCAAGCTCGTGGACGCGCTCGAGGACAGTGACGACGTGCAGAATGTCTACACCAATATCGACATCTCCAGTGAGGTGCTCGCCGAGCTCGACGCCTGAGCTGCCGATCGACGAAACAGCCGCCCGTATGTCTACGGGCGGCTGTTCTCTTTCTACCGGCTGGGTGTCAGCGCAGCGTCGTATTGGCGGTCCGGAGCCTGGGCAGCAGTACGCCCAGCGCGATCATGCCCACGCCGAGCACGAAGTGCAGCCAGTCGTCGGCGGTATTGAGCGGCACGAAGTTGATGTCATCGGTCTTGTCGATCACCAGGCCGAAGATCCACAGGATCAGATAGATGACGCCGCCGCCGATCAGGAATCCGCGCGCGGCCGAAATCGTCCTGCTCGCGGCCAGGCCGGCGAGACCGAAGACGACGTGAACGAGGTTGTGCAGCACCGAAACCTGGAAGACGCCCAGCAGCTTCGCATGCGATTCGTGCCCGGCGAATTCGAGCATGTCGTAGTCGGTGGTGATGCCCGGAATGAAGCCGAGCACGCCCACCAGCAGGAATACTGCCCCGACCGCGGCCGAGGCCAGCTGCACCGGAGTCCACCGGCGAGTGGTGCTGGGATTGAAAGTGGCCATCTCCTCATCGCCTTTCCTCGATCCGGCGAGAGACATCGCAGGTCGCGCTGCCCGCCTCACCGGGCCTGTCGCCGAACTACCCGGCGGACGGGGACGCAAACAGTGGCAGGATCCAGGTCATGGCTGAACTGATCGCGGTCCGTGGGGACATCACCGAGCAGGCGGTGGACGCGGTGGTGAACGCCGCCAATTCGTCGCTGCTCGGCGGCGGGGGAGTGGACGGCGCGATTCACCGCAAGGGTGGGCCGGAGATTCTCGCCGAATGCCGCAAGCTACGCGCTTCGCAGTACGGCAAAGGGTTGAAGACCGGGCAGGCCGTGGCCACCACCGCCGGAAATCTGCCCGCGCGCTGGGTGATTCACACCGTGGGGCCGGTATGGTCGGCGGCCGAGGACCGTTCGGAGCTGCTGGCTTCCTGCTATCGCGAATCCCTGCGCGTGGCAGATGAATTGGGCGCGCGCACGATCGCGTTCCCGGCCATCTCCACCGGAATCTTCGGCTGGCCGATGGATGACGGCGCGCGGATCGCGGTCGAGATCGCGCGCACCACCGAAACCGCTGTCCAACAAGTGCGATTCGTCCTGTTCAGTGAAGACGCGCTGCAAGCCTTCCTCGCCCAAGGGATTTAGCCGCAGTCGCCGCCCGCGGATCCGCGCCGCGCCGGTCGGGCGGCGGTCGTGTAATCGTGTAGTCGTGTCCGGTAGGCTCTCGAACAGTTGTTCGCGTATGGCGAGAGGGGTTGTGGTGCGGGTCATGGGCGTCGACCCCGGGCTGACCCGGTGCGGCCTGAGCATGGTCGAGGGCGGGGTGGGCCGGCAGGTCACCGCGATCCAGGTCGATGTGGTCCGCACCCCGCCCGATATGGATCTCGCCGAACGGCTGCTTCGCGTCTCCGACGCCGCCGAACTCTGGATGGACACCCACAAACCCGAGGTCGTCGCCATCGAACGCGTCTTCTCACAGCACAATGTGCGCACGGCCATGGCCACCGCGCAGGCGGGCGGCGTCATCGCCCTCGCGGCGGCGCGGCGCGGCATCCCCGTGCACTTCCACACCCCCAGTCAAGTGAAAGCCGCCGTCACCGGAAACGGTTCCGCCGACAAGGCGCAAGTGACCACCATGGTGACGCGTATCCTCGGGCTCGCCGTCGCACCGAAACCCGCCGACGCCGCCGACGCGCTCGCACTGGCCATCTGCCACTGCTGGCGCGCGCCCATGCTCGACCGCATGGCGAAAGCGGAGGCGATGGCCGCGGCGCAACGGCGCCTGTACGAGGAAAGGCTTGCCCAGCAACGGAAGGCGGTACCCCGGTGATCGCGTCGATACGCGGTGAAGTGCTCGAGATCGGACTCGACCATGCGGTGCTGGAGGCCGCCGGAGTCGGCTACCGGCTCAATGCCACACCCGCGACGCTGGCCACCCTCACCCGCGGCGAGGAATCCCGGCTCTACACGACCATGATCGTGCGCGAGGACTCGCAGACGCTGTTCGGCTTCGCCGACACCGAAGCCCGAGACCTGTTCGGGCTCTTGCAGACCGTCTCCGGCGTCGGCCCGAAACTGGCCATGGCCGTACTCGCCGTACTGGAACCCGAAGCCCTGCGCAAAGCCCTCGCCGAAAGCAATGTGGCGGCGCTGACGCGCGTCCCCGGTGTCGGCAAGCGCGGCGCCGAACGCATGTGCGTGGAACTGCGCGACAAGGTGAATCTGGTTCCGGTGCAATCGGGTCCGCCCGGATCCGGCCCCGCGCCCATGGTCACCCCCATTCGCGATCAGGTGGTGGACGCGCTCATCGGCCTCGGCTTCCAGGCCCGCCAGGCCGAGGGCGCGGTCGACGTGGTCCTCGTCAACGACCCCGACGCCAACACCAGCCAGGCGCTGCGCGCCGCACTGGCACTGCTGGGCAAGAACCGATAGGTCGGCGCTGATCATGAAAGACGACCCAGCCGAACACGGCGCAGCCGAATTCGATCCCGAAGCGGACGGCGCGGCCGAATTCGATCCCGCGCGGGTGAACCCCGAGGGATACGGTCCCGGCGAGTTCGATCCCGCCGAATCCGCCGTCACCGCGAGCCTGCTGCAATCCGAGGGCGAGATCGAAGCCAGCCTGCGGCCGAAATCCCTGGAGGATTTCATCGGCCAGCCGCGCGTGCGCGAACAGCTCGCCCTCGTCCTGCGCGGAGCCAAATTGCGTGGTGGCACACCGGATCACGTGCTGCTGTCCGGCCCGCCCGGACTCGGCAAAACCTCGATGGCCATGATCATCGCCGGTGAACTCGGCACCGCCCTGCGCCTGACCTCGGGCCCCGCCCTGGAACGCGCCGGCGACCTGGCCGCCATGCTCAGCAACCTGGTCGAAGGCGATGTCCTGTTCATCGACGAGATCCACCGCATGGCCCGCCCCGCCGAGGAAATGCTCTACCTCGCCATGGAGGACTTCCGCGTAGACGTCGTGGTCGGTAAAGGCCCCGGCGCGACCTCGATCCCCCTCGACATCGCCCCCTTCACCCTGGTCGGCGCGACCACCCGCTCCGGCGCGCTCACCGGCCCCCTGCGCGACCGCTTCGGCTTCACCGGCCACATGGATTTCTACGAACCCGATGAGCTGCAACTGATCCTGCAGCGCTCGGCCCGAATCCTGGGTGTCCGCCTGGAATCCGACGCCGCCTGGGAGATCGCGGGCCGCTCCCGTGGCACGCCCCGCATCGCCAACCGCCTGCTGCGCCGCGTCCGCGACTACGCCGAGGTGAAGGCCGACGGCCTGGTCACCCCTGAAATCGCCCACGCCGCGCTGGCCGTCTACGACGTGGACGTCCTCGGCCTCGACCGCCTCGACCGAGCTGTGCTCTCCGCCCTTATCCGCAGCTTCAACGGTGGCCCCGTAGGAGTTTCGACCCTGGCCGTGGCAGTCGGCGAGGAAGCGGCCACCGTCGAAGAAGTCTGCGAACCCTTCCTGGTCCGAGCAGGCCTGGTGGCCCGCACCCCCCGCGGCCGTGTAGCCACCGCCGCCGCCTGGGAACACCTCGGCCTGGTCCCACCCCCCGACCTGGTCTTCGGTTCCATCGAGGTCCGCGCCCGCGAAAACCACCCCACCCTGGACCTTTTCGAGTAAAACGGTGTGCCCTCCCTGCGGGGGAAGGGAGGTGGCGTATTCCTGGAATGCGCGAACGATGGCGACTGAGATTCCGGCCAAATACATGCCGGAATGACGGAGGTCGGCTGGACGACATCGCGGCAACAGGCTCAGGAGCTGTAGGTCGGTGAGGCGGTCGAACCGCATCCCACTCGGCTGCGACCCGCCCGCGGTCGATCAGTCGACTGTCAGGACGATCTTGCCTGCGGTGCGGTTGGTATCGCCGAGGGCGTGACCCTTCGCGGCCTCGGACAGTGGGAAGGTCGCGGCGATCTCGGGGTGGAGGGCGCCGGATTCGGCGAGGTCGGCGAGGGCGGTCATCCCTGCGTGGTCGGCCTCGACGAGCAGGCCCGCGAAGCGCACGCCGAGTCGGTCGGCCTCCTTGGTGAGCTGATCGGAGCCGAACGCGCGGATGGAGACGAGGATGCCTCCGGGGCGAGCGCAGGGAACGCAGGGCGTGGGCTTCGTCGATGGGGTCCAGGATCACATCGGCGTCGCGTACCGCTTCGGTGAAATCGGTTGTGCGATAGTCGATCACTTCGTCGACGCCGAGGCGGCGGAGGAAGTCGTGGTTGGCCGGGCTCGCGGTGCCGATGACGTGTGCGCCGCGTGCTCTGGCGATCTGTACCGCGAAGTGGTCGACGCCGCCGGCGGCCGCGTGGATCAGAACCCGTTGGCCCGCTTGCACATTCGCGGTGTCGACCAGGGCCTGCCAGGCGGTGAGAGCAGCCAGGGGGATGGCGGCGGCTCGAACGTGATCGAGGTTGTCCGGTTTGCGGGCGAAGGCGCGGGCGGGACCGGTGACATATTCGGCGGCCGCGCCGTGGCCGTGCGGGTAGGGGAGCATGCCGAAGACCTCGTCGCCGGGGTGGAACAGGGTGACCCCCGGGCCGACGGCCGCGACCTCACCGGAGACATCCCAGCCCAGCACGAACGGCGGCGCGGGGAGGAACATGCCCGCCAGGGCGCGGTGCTTCCAGTCGGTGGGGTTGAGGGCGGTGGCGCGGACCCGTACCAGGATCTCGCTCGGGCCGGGGGTCGGCACGGGCTGCTCGACCTCGTGCAGCACCTCCGGGCCACCGAGAACGTCCTGGTCGATGGCCCGCATGGTCTCCGGAATCGTGATGTTGTTCTGGCTCATGCCGACCAGATTGCCGCCTGAACCGCGCCCGGAAAATGGCAGGATAGCCAATATTCGATAGGATCATGCCATGCGCGCGGAGGGTGGCAGTGTCTCGAACGAAGGAGCGACCGGTCTGTCGTGGGACGGTCCGGTCGCCGGACCGCCGAGCGCCGAGGCGGACGGTGCGCGACCTCATCGCGTGGTGGTCCTGGCCCTCGATGGGGTGTATCCATTCGAGCTCGGCATCCCCAACCGGGTTTTCGGCACCGCCGGTGGGCGCTACGAGATCGTCACGTGTTCCCCGGACGGCCGTCCCGTGCGCAGCAGCTCCGACTTCGATATCGCGGTCGCCCACGACAGCAGTGCGCTGGAATCCGCGGATACTGTTGTGATCCCGCCATGCGAGGTGTGGTCGATCCTGGATCACGGTCTGCCGCCGGAGATTTCCGACGCGCTCACCCGGATTCGGCCGGGAGCGCGCGTGGTGTCCATCTGCACGGGGGCGATCGTGATGGCGGCGGCCGGGCTGCTCGACGACCGGCCCGCCACCACGCACTGGAACTTCACCGCGGAATTCCGGCGCAGATTCCCGCGTATCCGGCTCGATCCGGATGTGCTGTATGTCGACGACGGCGACATCCTGACCTCGGCGGGCGCAGCCGCCGGAGTCGACCTGTGCCTGCATCTGATTCGCCGCGATCACGGCAGCGAGGTGGCCAATTCGGTCGCCCGATGCTGTGTGGTCCCGCCCTGGCGGGAGGGCGGGCAGGCGCAGTTCATCGAGCAGCCCGTGCCGCCGCCGGCCTCCGCGGGCACCGCCGCCGCCCGGCAGTGGGCCCTGGAGAACCTGCACCTGCCGGTGTCCATGGCCGATCTCGCGGCGCAGGCGCGCATGAGCGGCCGCACCTTCGCCCGCCGCTTCCGCGATGAAGTCGGAATGAGCCCGGGGCGCTGGCTCATTCAGCAGCGGGTGTTCCGGGCCCGGGAGCTGCTCGAGGCCACCGATATGCCGATCGACCGCATCGCGAGCGAGGTCGGCTTCGCCACCGGCGCGTCCCTGCGGCAGCATCTGCACGAGGCCATCGGCGTCTCCCCGGGCAGTTATCGGCGTACCTTCCGGGCGGCGGCCGGAGTACCGTGAGGATCATGGAGCCGGACAACGGAATCCAGGATCTGCCGGTCATCGACATGTGGGCGCCGATCGTGCCGTCGCGGGGGATCATGCGGCACGTCGGGGCGAATCTGCCCGACGAATTGCTCTCGTATCTGGCCGTTTTCAGCAAGATGCGGGTCACCGCGGAGCAGTACGCCCAGGCCGCCCCGGCTCTGACGCGCGAGGACGACGAGATTCTGGCCGATCTCGACGCCGCGCGGATCCGCTGGTCGCTCATCACCGGATTCGACGAGAAGTCCACCTGCGGCAAGACCTTCGTCTCCAATGAGGTGGTGGCCGAACTGGCGGCCCGGTATCCGGATCGGTTCATACCGTTCGCGGGCGCGGATGTCCTGGCCGACGGAGCGTTGAAGGAGTTCGAGCACTGGATCACCGAGCGGGGATTCCGGGGACTTTCGCTGCGGCCCTTCATGATCGGGCGTCCGCTCACCGACCCGGTCTGTCAGCCGTTTCTCGCGGCCTGCGCCGAACTCGGGGTGCCGGTGAGCGTGCACTGCTCGCACAACTGGACCAGCACCCGGCCCTCCGACCTCGGCCACCCCCGCCACATCGACGAAATCGCCTGCCGCTACCCGGAACTGACGCTCATCATGAGTCACGCCGGATATCCGTGGGTGCTGGAGGCGTGCCTGACGGCGTGGAAGCATCCGAACGTGTACCTCGAACTGGCGGCCCACCGCCCGCGCTACTTCACCGCGGCGGGCGCGGGCTGGGAGCCGCTCATGCGTTTCGGGCGGTCCACGATCGCCGACAAGATCCTCTACGGCACCGGCGCTTTCCTCATCAACCGGCCCGCCTCGGAGCTGGTGGGGGAGATGCGGGAGCTGCCGCTCTCGCCCGAGGTCGCCCGGAAGTGGTTGTACGACAACGCGGCCCGGCTGCTGTCGCTCGACTGAGTGCGCGAGGCCAGCACCAGCCCGAGCAGCCCGACGGCGAGTCCGGCAATGGTCAACGGCGGCAACGGTTCACCGATCACCAGCCAGGCCATGGCCGCGGTCACGGCGGGGATGGCGAAGAAGTATCGGCCGACCCGCGTGGTGTCCCAGTACCGCAGCATGGTGTTGAGCAGCAGGAACGCCGCCATCGAGTTCACCAGCACGATCCAGGCCAGGGATCCGGCGAAGTGCCCGGCGTCGGCGACGTGGAAATCATTGCCCAGCAAGGCGATCAGGCCCGCGAACGGTGCGCTCACGGCCACGTGGACGGCCGTCCCCGTCCGGGGATCGATGCCCGGCGTGAACCGCTTCTGATAGATCGTGCCCAGGGACAGCCCGGCCAACCCCACCACGCACAGGATCAACCCGCTGACCGAGAACGTGGACTGATCCACCACCGCCAAACCGACTCCCACACCGCCGATTCCGAAGCCGAGCCACTGCCGCCGCGTCACCCGTTCGCCGAGCGCGCCCGCGAATACCGCGATCACCACCGGGCTCAACCCCTGCACCAGCGAGATCACCGCCGCGGAGACATGCTCGCCCATCGCGGTGTAGAACGCCCCGAACTGCACCATCTGCATGAGCAGCCCGGCGACGACGGCGTGCCCGAGCATCCGCCCCCGTGGCCACGCCGCCCGGGTCAGCACGGCCAGCAGGATCAACAACACCCCCGCGATCCCGAATCGCGCGAACAGCACCAGCATCGGCGGAGCCGCACCCACCCCGATGATTCCCGCGATGAACGCGCTGCTCCACATGAAGATCAGTGCGGGCGGACCCGCCACCTCCAGCAACCGATTCTCCACGAGACCCTCCTCAGTAACCGCCTCAACTGGTTACCACCGTCGCATTCCCTTGAATAACCTGTCAAGGGGGTTACGATGGCTCCGTGTTCACCTTCGTCAGCGGCAACCTCACTCTGGACTTCATCGGCACGGTGAAGGCCCGCCGCACGGACTTCGCCGACACCCTGACAACCCCGGCCGACCTGAGTGACTGGTTCGTAGCTGCAGGGCTGCTGGACCGCGCCCCCGCTGTGGACGCCGACACGCTCGAGCAGGCCAAAACCCTCCGCGAAGCCACCTACCACCTGACCCTGAGCCGGTTCGACGTGCGGCAGGACGGAGCGATGCTGCCGCCCCCGAACCTGCGGCAGGACAGCACGACCGCCGACGTTGCCCGGCGCGCGGTCAACCGATTCGCGCGGGTCTCGCTGCCCGATATCGACCTCCGCCCTGACGGCACCATCCGCCGCGCCGGGACAGCGGAGCAGGCCCTGGCCGAAATCGCCCGCACCACAATCGAACTGCTCGGCACCACCGCCGCGCGGATCAAAGAATGCGGCCGCGACGGGTGCACCCGCCTCTACCTCGACACCTCCCGCGCCGGCTCCCGCCGCTGGTGCGATATGACCGTCTGCGGCAACCGCTCCAAGAGCGCCGCCTTCCGCGCCCGCAACGCCTGACAACCTGCCACGCCTCGAGCATCCGCCGGGACCGGCGGATGCGGGTACCGGGTATCGCGAAACCGCCAGCGGCGGTGCGGTTCTCGTGGACGACCGACCAGGGCGTTCTGTGCGGTCCGTGTCGCGGACACGGCCGTGACGGGTTCGCCGGTTGTCGGTCGGTGCGGCTAGGGTCTGCGCATGCACCGCACCCACTGGCTCCCCGACCGTCCTGTTCAGTCGTCGACGTCCCGGCAAGTGCGCGACCGCTTGTTCTTCGCCACCGCGACACCACCCGAAAACGATTCGGAGGTGTGGACATTGGTGGCCACCGGGCTGCCCGGTGAACTCAGCTGTACCGTTCGAGCCCAGTCCATGGAGCAGGCCGAAGCCGAGGCCCGCACCCGCATCGCTGATCTGATGGCGGTACATCCGGGCAGTGTCGAGCTCATGGTTCACGTGACCACGACACCCGCCGAGGCAGAACGCTTCCGCGCCATGACCGAAAGCATTGTGAGCGAATGGTCGGAACTGCTCGAGCGCCTCGCTGATACCGAGTACTAGAACCCGCGTGAACAGTTGATCCGGTGGCGGGGCTCGTGAGCCACGGCGGCTACTTGTGCGCGACCACGAAGATGCGCCGGAACGGCAGCCAGGTCGTCCCGTCTGGTTGCCGCGGGTAGGCGGTACGCAGGAGCGGGGCGAGCTCCGCGCGGAACCGCTGCCATTCCTGCTCGTCCAGCGCGGTGCGCACCGGTGTCAGCGCGGTCCCCGTCACCCACTCCAACACGGGATCATCCCCGTTCAGCGCCTGCAGATACGTTGTCTCCCAAGCGTCCACCGCACATCCGGACGCGGTGAGCACCCGCGCGTACCCCTCGGGGTCGAGCACATCGCGCGGCTCCAGAATCCCGCTGTCGCGCAGCTTGTCGCGCCAGCCGTCCCGGTGCGCCAGCTCGCGGATCGCCCGGTGCGAGGGTGCGTCGAAATTCCCCGGCACCTGGAAGGCCAGCCATGCCCCAGCGGGTAGCGCGCGCACCCATCCGGGCAGCAGCTCCGCATGGCCCGGCACCCATTGCAGTACCGCATTGCACACGACCACATCGGTGTCCGGCGCGGGCCGCCACTCCCGCACATCGGTGAGTCCGGCCGACAGCCCCCGCGAGCGCGCGGCGGCGACCATTTCCGGTGAGGAATCCAGCGCCTCGATCACCGCGCCCGGCCACCGCTGCGGCAGATGAACCGTGAGGTTGCCCGGCCCGCACCCGAGATCGACCACCCGTCGCGGTTTCTTCGCATCGACCCGCGCCAGCAGCTCGAAGTACGGGCGGGCGCGGTGATCGTCGAAGACGAGGTATTGCTGCGGGTCCCACATGGTTCCTCCAGCGTCGGCCGAGATCCGGGGCGATCTCCAAGCTACCTGGGCGCCCGGGTGTACCGGTGTTTGACGCCAGGCGGAAAATACTCCGGATCCCCGTGCGGGTGCAGCAGCACCCGGGGCCGCTGGCGGCGCGCGGGCACATAGTGTGCGAACTCGCTGTTGAGGCGGAGCAGTTCGGCGTGCACGGAGTCGGCGACGCGGGTGGCGAGGCCGGTGAAAGCGACTGTGCCGGGGGCGAGTTCGACGCTGATCTGCAGGTGGCGGTCCTCGTCGCCGTCGGATACGACCTCCAGCACGAACTTGCCGGTGATATGTTCCGCGACGCCGGGTCGTTCCAGACCGACGGTGATGTTCTCCGGATAGATGTTCGCGCCGTAGAACGACACCGTGAAATGGCTGCGCCCGAAGACATAGACGAAGGGCTGCTCCGGTCCCTCGGTCCGCGGGTGCAGGCCGTGCGCGTGCAGGAAGTCGAGCATCCGATGATGCGGGATCAGCCCGCCTTCATCGGCAATGTGATAGCGCACCAACGGAATTCCGCCGTCGGCCGAGACCACCAGGGTGCCGTCGACCGCTTCGAAGAAGCGGTGATACGGGTCGTACTGCACGAGAGTCGGCAGGCGGGATTCGCCGAAGAGCTCGCGGGCGATCTCCGGCCGCGCGGCCAGCAGCCGCCGGATCTCCACGGACAGTGGAGTCTCGTTGGCGAGCACGCCCGCATCGGCGGTGCCGTACAGCGACGCGATATCGGTGCGCGGATCGCAGTGCGCGCGCTGCGCCACCAGCGTGCGCCACTCCTCGCTGAAAACCTCACCGGCGGTGACCAATTTGATGCGGTAGTCCACCCACGGCACGCCCTCGGCGTGCCCGGAGTCGATCACATCCTTGAGGAACGGCGGATAGCCGAGCAGCACCACCTGATCGAAATGCGGTGCGAGAGTGGGCAGTACGCGCAGAATCTCGGCCTTGTTGTTGCCGGGCGCGACCGTCGTCACCGGATACCCGCGCGCGGCGAGCTCACGCACACAGCCCAGCGTGTACAGCCCGCCCACCCAGGTGCCCAGTGCGAAGCACACCACGGCCAGCGTCCTCCGCTCCGCAGCCTGGAAACCATCCCGGAACACCTGCTCGAAACGCGCTGTGGTCCTTTGCTCATCGCCCATCGATCGCGGCCACGGCGTGGGCTCCCCGGTCGATCCTGAGGACATGGCGATCATGTCCGCGATCCGCCCGTCCCGGCACAGCTCGGGCAGCGGATACCGGCGCAGATACCCCGGCTTGTCCACCAGCGGCAGCTTGCTGAAATCTGCGGCGGAGCCGATCGTGGCGGGGTCGATACCGTGCTCGGCGAGGAAGGTGCGATAGGCGGGCACCGTGGCGGCGGTGCGCTCGAACAGTCCGACGACGACCTCTTCCGGAGTCAGCACCATCGGAACCTCCTGGGATCGAACGAGATAGGGCAGCCCTCAGTGCATCTTCTCGAGCTCAGTGCATCTTCTCGAGCTGCTGCGCCACCAGATCGAGAAACGCGTCCACCTCGGCGCGATGGTAGGCGGGCGCGCCGTCCGTCGCGGTGTGAAAAGCCATGTGCCGCACATCGTCCGCGGTGAGCCCGTTCGGTGTGCGGTGCGCCAGCGTCGCGGCGAGCCGGTCCAGGAACGCACCCACCTCCTCGGCCCGGTACCCGGATAGCCCGTTCGGCGGCGCGGAGAACCGGATGCGCAGCACATCGTCGTGGGTCAGCGTGTCCTCGAACCGCCCGGCGGGCACGCGAGACCGCCCCAGCCGCAGGAATTCCAGTTCGATGCACACGTGGTCGAGGAAGTCGTCCACCTGTTCCGGGTCGTACCCGCGATTGCCGCGCGGCGCACCGTCGAAGTGCATCTGCCGGATATCGGCGGCGGTGAGGTGGTCGAGGCCGAGCATGGTGTCGGCGATGCGCGCGCAGAAGGCGTCCACCTGGGCGGGGTGGTAGCCGTGGTGCCCGAACGGTGCTCTGCCGAAGTGTTTGCGGCGTACGTCTTCGGGGGTCACGCGGGTCATTGTGCCAATCGGCTCATGTCCGAATCGCTGCCGCCCCTGCCTGATACGCACTGACCGGTCGGCCCGCTCAGTCCTTGCGGATGCCGTCCACGAGCAGCCGCCGGATCGCCTGGGTGAGGTCGCCGGTCTCCATCTCGTCGGGATCGCGCAGCCCGTGCAGGATGGCGGCGAGGATCATGCCCGTCACCGCGCGTGCGGTATTGCGGGTATCCAGATCGGCACGCAGGTAACCGTGTTCCACGCCGTGCTCGAGATATCCGGCGGTCAGAGCGTCGGCGGTGTCCATGAGCCCGTACAGCCGGGTGGTCAGTTCCGCGTCGATGCCGGTGGCCTGGAACAGCAGCAGCTGCGCCACGCGGCGGTCCTCGAGCAGGATCCGGGTGAGCGCGCGCCCGATGCGCTCGGTCTGCTCGCGGTACTCCTCGAGCGAGTCGGCGGCGTCGGGTGCGTTCTCGGTGCCGAGCGTCTCGATGATGCGGGCGGCCACATCGTCGATGACATGGTCGATGATCTCGCGCTTGTTGGCGAAGTACCGGTAGAAGGTGCCGTGCCCGATGCCCAGCTCGGCGGCGATATCGGCGATCCCGGTGGCGTGATAGCCCTTCTCGGCGAAGCACACGAATGCGGTGTCGATGATCTCCTGGCGGAGTTCTGCCTTGCGTCGTTCGATTCTCGAGGATGGCTTCGTCACAGCCCCGATGATACGGTGATCACAAACGGAATGAGATGTCATTCCGTGATAAGGGATTCACATTCTGCAGGGAGGTTCGCTGTGGCACCTCAGTACGACGCCATCGTGGTCGGTGCTGGATTCGGGGGAATGGGCGCGGGCATCGAGCTCGATCGGCTCGGTCTGAGCAACTATCTGATCCTCGAGCGCGAGGACGATCTCGGCGGCACCTGGCATGTCAACCACTACCCGGGCCTGGCGGTGGACATCGCCTCGGTCACCTACTCGTACTCCTTCGAGCCCAACCCGAACTGGTCGCGGCTGTTCGCGCCGGGCGCGGAGCTCAAGAAGTACGCCGAGCACGTGGCCGACAAGTACGACCTGCGCCGGCGCATGCGCTTCGACACCGTGGTGGGCGGGGCCCGCTGGGACGAGGAGAACCAGCAGTGGGTCGTCGCCATCGAGAACGGTGAATCCCTCACCGCCCGCTACATTTTCACCGCCACCGGCTTCCTGTCGCAGCCCTACACGCCGCCGTTCCCCGGTATCGAGACCTTCCAGGGCAAGATCATCCACTCCACGGACTGGGACGACAGCTACGACCTGACCGGCCGCAAGGCCGCGCTCATCGGCACCGGCGCGACCGGCGTGCAGCTGGCCCCCGAACTGGCCGAGAAGGTCGACGAACTCACCGTCTTCCAGCGCACCGCCATCTGGGTGGTGCCCAAGGTCGACTTCGAGATCCCGCCGGCCGTGCAGAAGCTGTTCCAGCGCGTGCCCGCCACCCAGAAGGCCGCCCGCCTGGTGAACACCACCATGCTCGAGGCGCTCATGGTTGTCGGCGTGCTGCACTTCAAGGAAGCCAAGCTGCTCAACAAGGGCGCGGGCGTGCTGGCCAAGGCGCATATGTTCAGCCAGTTGCGCGACAAGAAGACGCGCAAGGCCATGACGCCGGACTACGATTTCGGCTGCAAGCGGCCCACCTTCTCCAACAAGTACTTCAAGATCTTCAACGAGCCGCATGTGCGCCTGGAGACCAACTCCATCGACCACATCGAGCCCGACGGCATCGTCACCACCGACGGCCACAAGACCGAGATCGACACCCTGGTGCTGGCCACCGGCTTCAACCTGTGGGACGTCAACTTCCCGGCCATCGAGATCATCGGCCGCGACGGCGTGAACCTCGGAAAGTTCTGGCGCGACAACCGCTTCCAGGCCTACGAGGGCATCACCGTGCCGAAGTTCCCGAACTTCCTGAGCCTCAACAGCCCGTACTCCTACAGCGGCCTGTCCTACTTCACCACCATCGAGGCGCAGATGAAGCACATCGGCCGCCTCTTCGGTGAGATGCTGCGCCGCGGCGAGCAGACCTTCGAGGTCACCGAGGACGCCAACCAGCGCTTCCTGGACACCGTCACCGACAAGCTCGGCTCCTCGGTGTTCTACGACGGCGACTGCGGCACCGCCCGCAGCTACTACTTCAACCAGCACGGTGAGGCGGCGCTGCTACGCCCGAACAGCACCCTCACCACGCACCGGCACGCCGTGAGCTTCCCGCTCGACGACTACAGCTACGGCCGCACGGCCTGATCGAGGCTCGCCCGGAGAGACGGTCGGCAGGGGCGGTACCGGTTCGAAAGAGCCGGTACCGCCCTACAGTGTTTTCGGGGCCGGCAGCGGGCGGCCACATGTTTGTCGCGGGTCCGCGGCTGTGTCTTTCGGTCGGCCCAGTGTCTTTCGGTCGACCCAGCACTTTTCGGTGCACAGGCAAACTCCGCTATTCCAGGGAGCGCGTGTGCTGCGCGGTTTCGATGAGTCCCGCGAACAGGCGGGTGATGCGTTCGGCCAAGGCGTCGGCCGTTGTGCCCATCTCGCCGGCGCGTTTCACCAGCTTCCCGTCGATCTCCAGGGAAGCGAGCCCGTGCGCCATCGCCCACCAGGCCATGATCAAGGTGTCGGCCTCGGCGGCGGGTAGTGCGCCGGCGTGAATCGCCTCGGCGACAGCATCTTCCAGCACGGCGAAGGCGGCGTCGCCCGCGTGCTCGGTTTCCGGATTCTTCTCCGGCTGGGAGAGTTCCGGTCGGAACATGAGCCGGAAGTAGGCGGGCTGCTCCCGGGCGAACCGGACATACGCGTCAGCCATGGCGATCATCGTCCCCATGATGGTGTCCGCCGAGGTGCAGGCTGCCGCCAATCTGTCCCGCAGCAGCTCGAACCCGCGACTGCTCAGCGCCGCCAGCAGGGCCGACCGATCGGCGAAGTGATGGTAGGGCGCCCCTGGACTGACCCCCGCCGCGCGCGCCACCTTGCGCAGGCTCACCGCCGCCAGCCCCTCGGTCTCGATGAGGTGCAGGGAGGCGCGCAGCAGTTCTTCGCGTAGCGCCCCGTGGTGGTAGCGGTCCTTCGTCGGCGGCATGCGAAGAGCGTAAGGGGTTGACAGCGGGTGCCCGGTGAATCTATACATTGTTCAGATTCTAAACAGTGATTAGATCGGAGTGGCAAGCATGTCGAATCGTGTTCTCGTGACCGGTGTTTCGGGTTACCTCGCCGGCCATATCGTCACCGACCTCCGCGAGCGCGGGTACGAGGTGCGCGGCACCGTGCGCTCGCTCGCGAAAACCGCCGCCACCGCACACCTCACCGGCGTGGAACTGGTCGAGGCGGACCTCTCCTCCGACGCCGGGTGGGCCGAGGCCGTCGCGGGCTGCCGCTATGTCGTGCACGCCGCCTCGCCCTTCCCCGCCGCCGAGCCGAAGCGCGAGGACGAACTCGTGCGCCCCGCCGTGGACGGCACGCTGCGCGTCCTGCGTGCGGCCGCCGCCGGGGGAGTGGAACGCGTCGTGCTCACCTCCTCCATCGCCGCCGTGCGCATGGGCCACGACCACCGCTGCACCGAGGACGACTGGTCGGTCCTCGACGCCTGCGACCCCTACCCCAAGAGCAAGACCCTCGCCGAACGCGCCGCCTGGGACTTCGCCGCCGAACACCCGGAAACCGAACTGGCCGTGATCAATCCGGGCATGATCCTCGGCCCCGTGCAGCGCGCCGGCGTCGGCACCTCCGTCGACGCGATCCGAGCCCTGATGGCCCGCGAGATCCCCGCGGTTCCGCGCATCGGCTTCTGCCCCGTCGACGTCCGCGATGTCGCCACCGCCCACCGCCTCGCCCTGGAGACGCCCGCCGCGGCCGGTAACCGCTACATCGTCGCCGGTGAATTCCTCCCCCTCCCTGACATGGCCCGCATCCTGGCCACCCGCTACCGCGTCCCCACCCGCGTCCTGCCCGATGTCCTGGTCCGCCTCGGCGCCCGCTTCGACCCCACCGCCCGGACCGCCGCCCGCTTCCTCGGCCACGAGGAACACGTCAGCTCCGACAAGGCCCGCCGCGACCTAGGCTGGACCATGCGCCCGGTCGAGGACACGCTCTTCGACACCGCCGCCGGCCTCATCGACTTCGGTGTGGTCACCGACCCGGGCCGCCCGCGCGGACACGCGCGCAGCGCGGCCTCCGGCGCCCGCACCGCCACGGCCGGCTGAAGCGGGGTTGACGCATGCTGGTCATGACTGCTCTCGTGGCGCTGACAGCGTTCATCCGCCGCCGGGTTCGCGCCCGGCGAACCGGGGCCGCCGATCCCGCCGTCGCGTCGAAACGATTCGTGCGCAGGGGAATTGGATCGGGTCGACCGCGGCTGGCCGCAGCCGCGGGAGGCGCTTTCCTCACCTTCGCGGCGGCGATGGTCATCGTGCAGCTGACAACCCCCTGTTGAGCGGGATCGGGGCCGGATCACCGGGGATCGCGGCCTCATCGAGGTGGTCGGCAGGTGCGCTCGAGGTGGACCCGGTTACGCCGTGAGCGGATTCGTGGCAGGTGTGACAGGTTCAGATAGAGAGTCGGCGCGCCCTGCCTTAGGTTGTGCTGGCAGACTGTCTGGGTAACAACCCAACCGACCACTGACTAGGGGCTGACTTCGACGATGGACCTTCTGCTGCCACTGCTTCTGGTTGCTCTGCTCATTCCCATGTTCCTCGGCGTTCGCCGACAGAAGCGGGAGATGGCGAAGGTGACCGAGATGCAGGACAACCTGAAGGTCGGCGACCGGGTCATCACCACGTCGGGGCTGTACGGCACCGTTGTCGAGACCGATGATTCCAGCGTCGATCTCGAGATCGCCGAGGACGTCGTCACCACCTGGTCGCGTGCCGCGATCCGCGAGGTGCGCAACGACGACGCCGAGACTTCGACCGCCGGCATCTCGGAAGAGGCCGTCGACGATTCCGTGCCCGGAACCACCGAGGCTCCCGCCACCCCGGCTGCCTCGGCCGAATCCACCGGCGATGCCGCCGGTGACGCCCCGCGGCTGACCAAGGACTGACATCCCGCGCGCCATCGGCCGCCGCGATCCGGCGGCCGGTGGCGCTGCGGCGTGCGCCCGCGACCACCTCGATTCCCGCCTAGGAGATTACGAACCGTGCCACCTTCCCAGGGATCGGCGCATCCATGGCGCCTGCTGGGCGTCTACGCAGCGCTGCTGGCTTTGATATTCGGTCTGGTGTTCTTCACCGGCGACAAGAGTCACTCCCCGAAACTCGGTATCGACCTGCAGGGCGGCACCCGCGTCACGCTCACCCCGCGCACTCCCGACGGCGGTAAGCCCAGTCAGGACGCGCTGCGCCGGGCGCAGGACATCATCGAGCAGCGTGTGAACGGGCTCGGCGTCTCCGGCTCCGAGGTCGTGATCGACGGCGACAACCTCGTGATCACCGTGCCGGGTGACAGTGGTTCGCAGGCCAAGACCCTCGCCACCACGGCCAAGCTCTATATCCGCCCGGTGCTGAACGTGATTCAGGCGCAGAAGCCGGGAGCCGCACAGCCCCAGCCGAACGCGCCCGCCACCACGGCCCCGGCCGCGCCCACCACCGCCGCGCCGCCGGCCGCGGACAATCCCGCCACCGACAGTCCCGCCACCGACGAAGCGCCGGTGACGAGTGAGGCTCCCGCGCCGCAGAATCGGGTGTTCCCGGCACAGGCGCCGACCACGGAGGAAGCGCCGACCACGGAACCGGCTCCGCCGACGGAGGAGGCGCCGACCACCGAACCGGCCACGCCGCCCACCACCGAGCCCGCCAAGCCCGGTCTGACCAACCAGCAGAAGACCCAGCAGGAGATCGCCGACGCCAAGGCGACCCGGCAGTCCACCGATCCGACCGTCCAGCAGATGGCCATGCTGACCCTGGACTGCTCGAAGCCGGATCCGCTGGCGGGCAACGACGATCCGAACCTGCCGCTGGTCGCCTGCTCCACCGACGGCCAGTACGTCTACCTGCTCGACAAGTCCCGCCTGGACGGCCAGGAGATCAAGGACGCGCAGGCGGTCGCGCCGCGGCAGAACCAGCCGCAGTGGACGGTCAACATCGACTTCAAGTCCAGCGGCGCCGAGACCTGGGGCAAACTCACCAACGAGTTCCTCAACAAGCAGCTGGCCTTCACCCTCGACTCGAAGGTGGTCAGCGCGCCGCGCGTCAACGACGGCAACCAATTCGCGGGTAATACCGAGATCTCGGGCAGCTTCACCAAGGCGTCGGCGACCGAGCTCGCCAATCAGCTGAAGTACGGTTCGCTGCCGCTGTCGTTCACCACCTCCGAGGCCGAATCCGTCTCGGCCACACTGGGTCTGTACTCGCTCAAGGCTTCGCTCATCGCGGGTCTGATCGGTTTGATCGCGGTGCTGCTGTACTGCCTGATCGTGTACCGCATGCTGGGTCTGCTGGCCGGTTTCTCGCTGCTCATGGCGGGTGTGGCCGTGTACGGCGTGATCATCCTGCTGGGCCGCTGGCTGAACTTCACCCTCGACCTGGCCGGTATCGCCGGTCTGATCATCGGTATCGGTCTGACCGCCGACTCGTTCGTGGTGTTCTTCGAACGCATCAAGGACGAGATGCGTGAGGGTCGCAGCTTCCGTTCGGCGGTGCCGCGCGGCTGGCAGCGTGCCCAGCGCACCAACCTGTCGGGTAAGACCGTGTCGCTGATCGCCTCGGCCGTGCTGTACATGCTGGCCGCCGGTCAGGTGAAGGGCTTCGCCTTCACCCTCGGTATCACCACCGTTCTCGACGTGATCGTGCTGTATCTGGTGACCGCCCCGCTGATGATGCTGGCCTCGAAGTCGCCGTTCTGGGCGAAGCCGTCGGTCAACGGACTCGGCGTGGTCTCGCAGATCGCCCGTGAGCGCAAGGCCGCCGCGTCTGTCGGCGCCGGTGCCGGTAAGGAGCTCTGACGATGAGCAATCCCGTCGTTGATTCCGACATCGACTACGTCGACGCCGCCCCGAACGCCCCCCAGCACAGCTTCCTGGAGCGGTTGTACACGGGCACAGGCGGTTTCAAGATCGTCAGTCGCCGCAAGTTCTACTACTCGCTGAGTGCGGCGTTCGTCATCATCTCGCTGCTGAGCATCGCGGTGCGCGGGTTCACCCTGGGCATCGACTTCGCCGGTGGCACCCGCATCCAGATCCCGGCCGCCGACAATGTGTCGGTCGAGCAGGTGGAGAAGGTCTACACCGACACCCTCGGCCATGCGCCGGTGACGGTGCAGAAGGTGGGGTCGGGCGCTTCGGCCACCATCCAGGTGCGCTCGGACACGCTGGACACCGCGCAGTCCGATCAGCTGCAGACCGCCATGTTCGACGCCTTCCATCCGAAGGACAGCGACGGCCAGTCGACGCGCAATGCCATCAGCATCGCCGAGATCAGTGAGACCTGGGGACATCAGATCACCCAGAAGGCCCTGATCGCGCTGGTCGTGTTCATCGCCCTGACCATGGTGTACATCGCGATCCGCTTCGAGCGGGATATGTCGTTCGCGGCCATCGCCTCACTGTTCTTCAACCTGATCGTCACCGCGGGCATCTATTCGCTGGTCGGTTTCGAGGTGACTCCGGCGGCCGTGATCGGTCTGCTCACCATCCTCGGCTACGTGCTCTACGACAACGTGGTCGTGTTCGACAAGGTGGAGGAGAACACCAAGGGCATCCTGCACGTCACCCGGCGCACCTACGCCGAGCAGGCGAACCTGGCGGCCAACCAGACCCTGATGCGTTCCATCAGCACCACGGTCATCGGCATTCTGCCGATCATCGGCATGCTGGTGATCGCGGTGTGGATGCTCGGTGTCGGCACGCTCAAGGATCTGGCGCTGGTGCAGCTGGTCGGCATGATCGTCGGCGCGTACTCCTCGATCTTCTTCGCGGTGCCGCTGCTGGTGTCGATCAAGGAGCGGTTCGGTCCGGTCGCGGCGCACACCCGCAAGGTGCTCGCCAAGCGTTCGGGTGCGACCACCTCGCGGGTCGGTACGGCCGCGGGGCAGCGCGCCTCCCGGTCCGCCGCCCGCGACGCGGGCACCGAAACCGGTTATGCGGCCAATGGTTTCGCCGCCTCCGGCCGCGAGACCTCCGGTCCCCGCACCCGCGACGCCGGCGCCCCGCGCCCCGGCGCCAAACCGAGCGGGAAACGACACAAGAGAAGGCCCTGACATGCGCCGGGGGTCGCGGGCGAGGTGGCAGGAAGCTGAATCTTTCGATGGGAGTGGAATCTTGACGCCTCGCCGGGGTGGCGCGCGTGACGGTGACGGAACGACGGCTCGCGGCGCCATGCTGCGTCGCGGCCTGGCCGTCGGTGTGGCCGGGGTGCTGGCCGCCGGCGCCGTCGCCGGATGCGCGGGCAAGAATCAGGTGCCGTCCATCGGCTACGGCGTCGACGCGGTGATCGCCAGCTACAACGGCGGCAGCACGCTCGGCGCGAGTTCCGGTGCGGCAGCGGTGTTCTCACGGGTGCTGACCGGGTTCTACTACACCGGTCCGGACGGCCAGCCGGTCGCCGACACCGATACCGGCACCGCCAAGGAGGTGCCGGGGGAGACCCAGACCATCCAGTACCGGCTCAACGCGGACGGTGTCTACTCCGATGGCGTGGCCACCTCCTGTGACGATCTGGTGCTGGCCTGGGCCGCGCGCAGCGGCCGGTTCACCAAAGCCGGTCCGGGCGGCCCGGTTCCGCTCTTCGACGCCGCGACGACCGCGGGCTACAGCGATATCGAGCGCGTCGACTGCCAGCCCGGATCCAAGGACGCCACCGTGGTGTTCCGGCCGGGCCGGCACTATTCGCCGTGGAAGACGCTGTTCAACGCGACCGAGCTGGTGCCCGCCCATGTGGTGGCCAAGCAGGCGAATGTCGGCAATCTGGTGAATGCCCTCCAGTCCGGTGACACGGGCACGATCGAGCGCATCGCCGAGTTCTGGAACAACGGCTTCACGCTGACCCCGGGCAAGCTGGATCTGTCGGTGCTGCCGGCGTCGGGGCCGTACAAGATCGAATCCTTCACCGCCCAGGACGGTCTGGTCCTGGTGAAGAACGACAAGTGGTGGGGCGATCAGGCCAAGACGCCGCGCATCGTGGTGTGGCCCCGGACCGCCGACCTGAAGAAGAAGGTCGCCGACAACGCCATCGGCGTGCTCGATGTCGGCGCGGGCTCGCTCGGTGAGGTGGGCCTGGGCGGATTCTCCGTCGAGTCGCTGCCCAGCCGGGGCGTCGAGCAGTTGGTGCTGAGCACCGGCGGCGTCTTCAGCAATACCGACGCGCGCCGGGCGCTGGCGCTGTGCACGCCGCGGCAGGCGCTGTTCGACAAGCTGGGGCATCCCGAATTCGACGCGAAGTCCGGTCTCGGTTCCGGACCGCTGAATTCCCGCACCCTCCAGCAGGATTCGCTGTACTACGACGCGGTCACCGGGGCGGCGAACCGGTACAAGGGCGGTGATGTCGCCGGTGCGACCCAGGCGCTGGGCGCGTCGGGAGTGCAGGCTCCGACCATCCGGATCGGCTACGCCAAGCCCGACGAGCGGCGCGCGCAGACGATCACCATGATCGCCGAGGCGTGCAAGCCCGCCGGAATCACCGTGGTCGACGCGGGCACACCCGATTTCGCGCCGTCCCAGCTCACCGAGGGCAAGGTGGACGCCATGCTGGTCGGCACCGCGGGCATGCCCGGTCCGTCCGGTTCCCTCACCGGCACCGACGCCACCGCCGCGCTGAAGACCGGTCAGGGCCTGAATTTCAACCGCTTCGGCAACGGCCGCTACGATGCCATCGCGGATCAGCTTGCGGCGGAGGACAACTCGACCACCGTGCTGAACCTGCTGACCGAGCAGGAGAATCTGCTGTGGAGCGAGATGCCGTCCATCCCGCTGTTCGCCACCCCGCGCACCATCGCGTTCGGCGACGGCATGGAGAACGGTATCGCCAGTCCCACCCGGGCGGGTGCGGGCTGGAATATGGATCGCTGGGTGCTGAAGCGGTGAGTTGCGCCGGACGGCGTGCTGACGAGGAGTGTGGGTGTAGATGAGCAAGCATGAGATGGTCGAGTCGGCCGAGATCGCCGATGAGCGGGCCGCCCGCGCCGCCGAAGCGGTCAACGAGCTGACCCGCTGGCACGACGACTTCCCTTCCCCGGGAGTGCGTTTCGCCGACCTGACCCCGGTGTTCGCCGATTCTGCGGGCTTCCGCGCGGTACTGGACTGCTTCGCCGCCTGCGCACCCGACGCCGACCTGGTGGCGGGCGTGGACGCGCGCGGCTTCCTGCTCGGCGCGGGCGTGGCCGCGGTATTGGGTACCGGCGTGGTGGCGGTGCGCAAGGCGGGCAAGCTGCCGCCGCCGGTCATCTCGCGGGAGTACACCCTCGAATACGGTTCCGCCGCACTGGAAATCCCCGCCGACGGCATCGATCTGAAGGGCCGCAAGGTCCTGCTGCTCGACGACGTGCTCGCCACCGGCGGCACCCTCGCGGCAGCCGCGGAACTGTTCCACGCGGCCGGCGCCGAGGTGGTCTCGGCAGCGGTGGTGCTGGAGCTGAGCTTCCTCAACGGCCGCGACAAGCAGGGCGGCTATCCGCTGACCTCGATCGTCAAGCTCTGAGAGCTGCGAACCAGAGGGTGGGGTGACGACATGGTCGTCACCCCACCGTTTTTCGTGCGCTACTTACCCGCGCCGATGGCCTGACCGATCAGCGCCTGTGCGGCGGTCGGCAGCAACTCCGCCATCGCCTGCCAGAACCGCGGTTCGCCCGGCACGAACACCGGACTGGTGATCGTGCACCCGGCGGTCGCGGGCACCCCGTTGAGCCGATCCCGCACGAACGTGAACGCCCCCGGAATATGCCCGGCGACCCCGGAAATGTGCTCCGCCACCAGTTCTCGCTCGTACACGACACTGGGCGCACCCTCCGCGCAGTACTTGCCGATCAGTCGATCCACCCCCGCGTTCGGCAGGATCTCGTCGTACTGCGCGTGATAGATGTACACCGGCATCGACGGTGTGTGCTGCCCCAGCGCGTTCTCGGCGAAGAACCGCCGCAGCGCCGGATGCTCGAACGGATCCCCCTGGAACGCGCCCAGATAGTCGTAGAACGGCACCAGCGCGGTCCCCATCGGATGGCACAGCAGGCTCTTGGAGGCGATGAGCAGATTGGTCACCGGGTCCACGACACTGTTGCGCAGCAGCTCCCGCACCTCGGGATACTCGTTCGAGACGCCCGCGAACACGCCCATGACCAACCCGGTGTACAGCCCCCGGTTGTTGTGCCGCAGGGCAGCCGGGAAATCGGCGGCCGCCACCCCGCCCGCCGCGATGCCCACGATGTTCAGCTCGGGCGCGTAATTCTGCGCGATCTCCGCCGCGAACGAGGACGGCACGGTTCCGCCCGAATACCCCCACAGCGCGGTCGGCGTCCCCGGTCCCGACAGCTGTGCCGGCGCGAAGTTCTCCGCCGCCCGGATGCCGTCCAGGGTCGTCTGCGCATTGAGCCGTGAGGTGCCGTACGACGAATTCGGTCCCTCGTAGTCCGGCAGCGCCACCGTCCACCCCTGCCCGATCCCCGCGGCGATGGGGATCATGACCTCGGCGGCATTCACATAGTCGAAAGGTATTGCGCCGGACTGGATCACATACGACGGCGCACAGTACTGCGCCGCACTGTCCTCGGCGATCTGATACGACAGCAGCTTGCGTCCGCCCTCCGGTGCGGGCCCCTTGGGTACCAGCACGGTGGTGACGGTCGAGATCGGCTCCCCGAACGAATTGGTGGTCCGGTAGAGCAGCTGCCAGGCGTCGATATTCAGCTGTATCAGCCCGAAGAACGCGGGGTTGATCCGCCGCGCGCGCAGGATCTCCCCGGGTTCCGCGTCCGCGACCAGTCCGGCGGGCGGCGAATAGAATTCGTCGAATTCCGGTGGCAGCGTCACCGCGGGCGCGGGCTCGACCCGCACCTCCCGATTCGGTTCGGCGGTCGACCCGGCCTGCCCCGTCGTAACCAGCAGCCCGACCGCGATTCCGGTCGCGAGCAGCCGTCCCCATCCACGTCTGTTCATCATGTCTCTCTCTGCGCACCGCACTGTGAGGCTCGAGCGTCTCAGGCGGGGGCCGCCGCGGTCTGTGTGCGCGAGATCAGGGTTGTGACAGCTGGTTTGTCCTCAGTGACAAGGTTTATCCGGCAGCACACGCCAAAATCCCCAGTTCCACATGATTCGGATGCGTAAGAGTTCGTTCGGATCCACAATGCGGGGGTGGGTAGTTCATTGGAGGAACCAGAGCAGTCATTCCCGGCGTTCGTCACCGCGTGCATTCCCGACATGGCCAGGCAGATGGTGGCCGCGGTACTGCAGGCGTTCCCCGACTACGACCAGCTGCCGCGCACGGTCGTGGAACAGGATCTGGTGCGCCGTGCCGAGGAGAACCTGCGCCTGTTCGTCCGGCTGGTCATCGAGGGCCGGGAACCGCGCCCGGAGGATCTCGACGACATGATCGCGGTCGCGGTCCGTCGTGCGCGCGAAGGCATTCCGCTCGACGCGGCGCTCGCGGTCTACCACCGGGGCGCGCTGGAGGCGTGGGACTTCCTCAGCCGGGCGGCCGACACCCCGCAGCGTCAGGCCGAGCTGCTCGCCGCCGTGCCGCAGCTGCTGCGCTATCTGGGCGTGGTCATCCCCGGTGTCGCGGGTACCTATCTGCGCGAACGCCAGGATCTGCACTGGGAGCAGCGGGAGGCCAAACGCACGCTGGCGCAGGCGCTGCTGCAGGGCAAACCGGCCGAACTGCTGGCCGAACGGTTCGGGCTGACCCTCGGCGGCTATCACGTCCTGGCCCTGCGCACCGCCGACACCGTGGAATCCTCGGAGGCCGGGCGGCCGGCGCTGCGCGTCATTCACGGCGAGATCGACGTGCTCTCACCGCATGCGCTGACCCTGCTGGATCGCACCGGGGGCTGGGTGCTGGTGCCGACCACCGAATCGCAGGCCCGGCTGGATTCGGCGGTGGCCCGCATCGCCACCGCCGCCGGTGTCCGGGTGATCGCCGGAACGGCAACGGCCACAGTGGTTTCCGAGATTCCGGCGCGTGCGGAGGAGGCGGGGGAGATCGCGCGGCTGGCGCGCGGTCTGGGTCGCCCGACCGGCGTCTACCGGATGGCCGACCTCGCGCTGCAGTACCAGTTCGCGCGGCCCGGTCCGGCGCGCGCGTGGCTGCTGGATCTGCTGGCTCCGCTCATCCCGCATCCGCATCTGATGGATGCGCTGCGGGCCTACCTGGCGCACGACCACAATCGGGTCGCGGCGGCGGAGTCGCTGGTGGTGCACCGGAATACGCTCAACTACCGCCTGAATCGCATCGCCGCCCTCACCGGATACGATCCCGGCCGCTCCGAGCACACGCCGCTGTTCTCCGCGGCGCTCACGGCCTACGATCTGGCCTCGGCTGACCTCTGATCGTGGTGGGCGCGGCGCTCACTTGGCCACCATCCTGGCGACGGCGCCGCTGACTATCAGCCAGAACAGCGCCGCCAGACCGTAATTCAGGACGATGTCCAGATCACCGTTGCCGGTGTGGAACAGGCCCGGGAAGAACAGTGCCAGGGGTTCGGCGAACTGCTTGATGAACAGGAAGAACCGATTGGATTGATCGGCGTCCAGCACCAGCATCAGGATGTACAGGCCCTCGGTCAGGGCGAACAGAGCACCCACCCCGGCGATGATGCGCGCGGCGGTGGCCTCATTGCGGGCGACGTACGGCATAACGGGAATATGCCCGAAACATGCCGTCGCCACGCCCGCCGCAACCGTGTCGCGACCAGCGGAAACCGCGTGTCGTTATCGGCTGGGCGGACTGGGCAGTATCAATCAGCGAGCAGGTACCGGCACTCGGTGGGACCGGACGAAGCGAACCCGGCCGCACCCGTCAGTACCGGGCCACCAGGCGGGCGATGAAGCTGGTCACGACGAGCCAGAACACGGCCGCCAAACCGTAGTTCAACACGATGTCCAGATCACCGTTGCCGGTGTGGAACAGACCGGGGAAGAACAGCGCGAGGGGTTCGGCGAGACCTTTGATGAAGGTGAAGAACCGATTGGACTGATCGGCGTCGAACACCAGCATCAGGATGTACACACCCTCGATGAGCGCGAACAACCCACCGATCCCCGCGATGACGCGGGCTGCGACACCCTCGGATTGAGTGCGATAGAGATAAGGCATATGTCTCGGATGCCCGGTGCGTACCGGTTGAAACAAGCTGGCGTTCCGGTCTTTCGGCGACCGGGCATGGCATGATGTCCGGGTGATGACCGCGGCGGCCATGGGCGTTCGGGCGTGAACTCCAAAGTCCTTGTGGGCGTGGGCCTCGGCTTGCCGCTGGCTCTCATGGCGCTGATCCTGGTCATCATCCTGCCCGCCACCGAGGAGAACTGTGGCGTCGGCACACCGGCGGTGGTGTCGGCCACCACCGGGCGCACCGAACCCAACTGTCCCGCCACGGGATCGCCCGCCGAAACCGGGCTGCGGGACGGCACACTGCGCGCACTGCGCTGTGTGGTCGCGCAATTCGGGATGATGGATATGCGCGGTGTGATCACCGACGACTCCTATCCGGACCATCGGGACGGGCGCGCAGTGGAATTCATCGTCGGCGCCGATCAGGCCAAGGGTGATCGGATCGTCGCCTACCTGCAGGAGAACGCCGCCGCCTTCCGGGTCGACTACCTGATCTGGAAGCAGCGCAGCTGGACCCCCGCCGCGGCGTCGGCCATCGCCTGGACGCCCATGGAGGATCGCGGCGACAGCGCCCGCAACCACACCGATCGGGTGCAGGTCACCATCAAGGAGCAGACCGCCACATCGGCCGGCGCGACGCCGGAGGTGTCGCTGGCCGCGGTGAACGAGGCGGGCCGCCTCAACGGCCTGGGTCGTCGTCAATACCCTTTGGCAGCAGGAACTTTCACCGTCTCCGACGTATTCGGCTCGCGTGGCGGCGGGCACCTCGGCGTGGATATGGCCGCCTCCGACGGCACCCCCATCTACGCGGCCGCCGACGGCCTGGTGGTGGCCGCGGGCCCGGCCTCCGGATTCGGCGAGTGGGTGATCATCGACTCGCTCGACGAGAGCGGGCGGCGGTACTCCACCGTGTACGGGCACATGTGGTCCAACGGCGTGTTCGTGCGCACCGGCGATGTCGTGCGGATGGGCCAGCACATCGCGAATGTCGGCAACAACGGCCAATCCACCGGTGCGCACCTGCATTTCGAGGTGGTGCCGGGTGGCCGCCTCACCGGCGGCTCCCAGGTCGACCCGATCGCCTGGCTGGGCGGCGCGAGCCTGCCCGCCCCGGGCGCGGCGGTGTACTGCGAGAACGGATTCGGTACCGCCGGAGGCAATCTCGCCACCGGCAAGGTGCCCGCCGAACTCGAGATCTGGTACCGGCGCGCGGGCTCGCTGTGCCCGGAGATCAGCGCCTCGCTGCTGGCGGCGCAGGGACAGGCCGAATCCGGTTTCCGGCGCGGGCTGACCTCCCCGGCCGGCGCGCAGGGTCTGGCGCAGTTCCTGCCCGGCACCGCGCGCTCGCTCGCACCCGACGGGCAGCCGTATGTCATCGACGCGGACGGCAACGGTTCGGCCAGCGTGTGGGACGACGGTGACGCCATCATCGGCCAGGGGCGCTACATGTGCACCATCGCCGCCACCGTCAAGGGCTGGATGCAGGAGGGCAAGGTGAGCGGCGACCTCACCGCGCTGACCATCGCCGCCTACAACGCCGGTGAGGGCGCGGTCCTCGCCTCGGGCGGCATGCCCAGCCAGTACGCCGCGCACTTCAGCGAGACGCGCCCCTACGTCGCGCGAATCCTGGCGGCGGAGGCGAGCTTCCGCAGCGTGACCAGCGGCGGCCGGTTCATCCCCGACGCGGCCGCCGATCTGGGGCCGCAGATCGCCGAGGCCGGACGCGAATGGATCGGCACCCCCTATGTTTTCGGTGGCGGCGGCACCTCCGGTCCGACCAACGGCGGCTTCGACG
The DNA here is from genome assembly GCF_016741815.1 of Nocardia acididurans. Classification (GTDB taxonomy): domain Bacteria; phylum Actinomycetota; class Actinomycetes; order Mycobacteriales; family Mycobacteriaceae; genus Nocardia; species Nocardia acididurans. The sequence continues at coordinate 378,063 of NZ_JAERRJ010000007.1, read as the reverse complement.
CGGCCGGATTCACCACCGCCGCAGTCTTTTCCGCCAGCGGCGGCACCATCACCCTGCCCAATACCGCCGAGCAGCAGTGGGAACGGGGCGCGGAGGTGGAGCTGATCAAGGCCAAGGCCGGTGATCTGGTGTTCGGCACCTTCGGCCCGCGCGGTCCCGCGACGGTCGGCATCTACCTGGGCAACGGGAAGATGCTGCACGCCGAAAGCGACCGGGGCGTGGCCGAAGTGCCGCTGCTCAACGGCATGAAGGCGCGGCGCATCGGGCAGTGAACCCGGCTCCCGGTGAGCCGGTTCACGGAAATAAGTGCTTGCGCAGATTCGTTAGCCTGGATAACTTGGGTGCATTCCCTTCCCTGTCCGATCGGAGCTCTGACATTGATCTTCTGAGGTAACCGCCGCTGCGTGGCCCGCATTAGCGCGCCGCATCTTCACTCGCGAGCACACCTCAGGAGGGTTTATGTCTATTTCTGTCTCCCTTTCCGATCTCACCTTCGCGTGGCCGGACGGCACCCCTGTCTTCGACGGTCTCGACGCCATCCTCGGACCCGGTCACCTCGGCCTGGTCGGGAGCAACGGCGCGGGCAAATCGACGCTGCTGCGGTTGATCACGGCTGAACTGAGTCCCCAGCGGGGTTCGGTGAGCGTCCCCGGGCGGCTCGGCTACCTGCGCCAGGACCTCGGTCTCGCCGCGGGGCAGCGGGTCGACGAGGTGCTCGGCATCGCCGATATCCGGAATGCCTTGCAGCGCATCGAATCCGGTGACGGCGGTGAATCCGACTTCGAGGTCGTCGGCACCCGCTGGGATGTCGAAGGCCAGGCGGTGGCGCTGCTCGGCAAACTCGGATTGCATTATGTCGCAGGCGATGTCACGCAGCTCGACCGTCGTCTCGACACCCTCTCCGGTGGCGAGACGGTGCTGCTCGGCCTGGTCGCCGAACTGCTGGCCGAACCCGATGTACTGCTGCTGGACGAGCCGACCAACAATCTCGACGCGGTGGCGCGTGCGCGTCTCTACGAGGTCGTCGGTCAGTTCCCCGGCACGGTGCTGACCGTCAGCCACGATCGGGAACTGCTGGAGCGCGTCGATGCCGTCGCCGAACTCCGGCAGGGCGAAATCCGTTTGTTCGGCGGCAATTACAGCGAGTACGAGCGGATCATCGAGATCGAGCAGGAGGCCGCCCGCGCGGCTATCCGCGACGCGCGCAGCGATGTGAAGAAGCAGGCCCGCGAACTCGTCGAGGCCCGCATCAAACTCGACCGCCGCCAGCGGTACGGGCAGAAGATGTGGGATCAGAAGCGTGAGCCGAAAATCATCATGGCCGAACGCAAACGGCAGGCCCAGGTGTCGGCGGGCAAGCTGCGCAACAACCACATCGGCAAACTCGACGACGCGAAGGACACGCTCACCAAGGCGCAGGAGCAGTTGCGCGACGACCGCGAGATCCGCGTCGATCTGCCCGGCACCCGGTTGTATCCGGGGCAGGACGTGATCGACCTGGAGAACGTGGTGCTGGCGAACGGCCCGACGGTGACCCTGAAGATCACCGGCCCGGAACGCATCGCCCTCACCGGTCGCAACGGGGCCGGGAAAACCACACTGCTGCACCGCATTCGCGCGGAACAGCCGAAGGTGGCCTGGCGCATGCTGCCGCAGCGCCTCGACATCTTCGACGAGCAGCGCACGGTTTTCGAGAATGTCGCCGCGAGTGCGCCGCACGCCGAACCCGAGCGGATCCGAGCACAATTGGCGCGCTTCCTGTTCCGGGGCAGCGACGCCGACGTGCTCGCCGCGGCGCTCTCCGGCGGCGAGCGATTGCGGGCCGCGCTGGCCATGCTGCTGCTCGCCGATCCGGCGCCGAAGCTGCTGCTGCTCGACGAGCCCACCAACAACCTGGATCTGCCCAGCCTCCGGCACCTCACCGAGGCGCTGGCGGCTTTCCAGGGGGCGCTGGTGGTGGTCAGCCACGATCCGCACTTCCTCGCGGATATCGGTGTGACCCGTCGCGTCGAGTTGTCGGCGGAGGGGCTGGTCGATGTACCCGTCGACCAGCGGTGAGCAAGCGGGACGCAACGTGGCCCGGACCGGCCCTCGAGCGGGTAATCTTCCTCGCTCGGGGCCTTACCGGTCCAGCAGCGTTCGGCGTCCCGGTCCAGATACGTTTCCAGGACTAAAGTGGGTGGTCCGGGTGGTTGAACGGTCCGATAGGGTGAGCCAGGTCGAGACCGGGAGAGGTGGTGGCATGACTCAGCATTTGGAGAAGGCGAACGCCGAGCAATCGGGCGACGCCGCGTCGAACGCTGCGCAGCCCACGCCACCGCCCGGCACGCCTCCTCGCAACAACTCCACAGCGGTGCCGACGTCGGCGTCCCGTCGCGTGCGGGCGCGCCTGGCGCGGCGCATGACCGGGCAGCGCGGAATCGCCGCGGTGAAACCGGTGCTCGAGCCGCTGGCCACCGTGCATCGCGAGCTGTACCCGAAGGCGAATCTGGCTCTGCTGCAACGGGCTTTCGACGTCGCCGACGAGAAGCACGCGCACCAGTTCCGCAAGTCGGGTGACCCGTACATCACGCATCCGCTCGCGGTCGCGAACATCCTCGCCGAACTCGGCATGGACACCACCACGCTGGTGGCGGCCCTGCTGCACGACACCGTCGAGGACACCGGCTACTCGCTGGACGAGCTCACCAACGAGTTCGGCCAGGAGGTCGCGCACCTCGTCGACGGCGTGACCAAACTCGACAAGGTCAACCTGGGTGCGGCCGCCGAGGCCGAGACCATCCGCAAGATGATCATCGCCATGGCCCGCGATCCGCGCGTGCTGGTGATCAAGGTCGCCGACCGGCTGCACAACATGCGCACCATGCGCTTCCTGCCGCCGGAGAAGCAGGCCAAGAAGGCGCGCGAAACCCTCGAGGTGATCGCGCCGCTCGCACACCGCCTGGGTATGGCCACGGTGAAGTGGGAGCTCGAGGACCTCGCCTTCGCGATCCTGCACCCCAAGAAGTACGACGAGATCGTGCGCCTGGTCGCCGACCGCGCGCCGTCGCGCGACACCTACCTGGCCAAGGTGCGCGCCGAGATCGTCAACACGCTGGCGGCGAGCCGCATCAACGCCATCGTCGAGGGCCGTCCCAAGCACTACTGGTCCATCTACCAGAAGATGATCGTCAAGGGTAAGGACTTCGACGACATCCACGACCTGGTCGGCATCCGCATCCTCTGCGACGAGGTGCGCGACTGCTACGCGGCCGTCGGTGTCGTGCACTCGCTGTGGCAGCCCATGGCCGGCCGCTTCAAGGACTACATCGCCCAGCCGCGCTACGGCGTCTACCAGTCCCTGCACACAACCGTCGTCGGCCCCGACGGCAAACCGCTGGAAGTGCAGATCCGCACCCAGGACATGCACCGCACCGCCGAGTTCGGTATCGCCGCGCACTGGCGCTACAAGGAGACCAAGGGCAAGCACTCCCAGGACTCCACCGAGGTCGACGATATGGCGTGGATGCGTCAGCTGCTCGACTGGCAGCGGGAAGCCGCGGACCCGGCCGAGTTCCTGGAGTCGCTGCGTTTCGACCTCAAATCGCCCGAGATATTCGTCTTCACCCCCAAGGGCGATGTCATCACGCTTCCGCAGAAGTCCACCCCGGTGGACTTCGCCTATGCCGTGCACACCGAGGTCGGCCACCGCTGCATCGGCGCGCGGGTGAACGGCCGCCTCGTCGCCCTCGAACGCCAGCTCGAGAACGGTGAGGTCGTCGAGATCTTCACCTCGAAGGCCCAGAACGCGGGCCCGTCCCGCGACTGGTCGAACTTCGTGGTGTCCCCGCGCGCCAAGGCGAAGATCCGGCAGTGGTTCGCGAAGGAACGCCGTGAGGAGGCCCTCGAGGCGGGCAAGGAGCAGATCTCCAAGGAGGTTCGCCGCTCCGGCCTGCCGCTGCAGCGCCTCATGAGCGTCGACGCCATGACGGCCCTGGCCCACGAACTGCACTACACCGACATCTCGGCGCTGTACGCCGCCGTCGGCGAGAACCAGGTCTCGGCCCACCACGTCGTGCAGCGCCTGATGGCCCAGCTCGGCGGGGTCAGCGATGTCGAAAACGAACTGGCAGAACGCAGTACGCCCTCGACCCTGCCTTCCCGGCAGCGTTCGACGGGTGACGCGGGCGTCGAGATCCCCGGTGCCCCCGGCACGGTCTCGAAGCTCGCCAAGTGCTGCACGCCCGTCCCCGGCGACGAGATCATGGGCTTCGTGACGCGCGGCGGCGCGGTCAGCGTCCACCGCACCGACTGCACCAACGCCGATTCGCTGCGCTCCGAGCCGGAACGCATCATCGAGGTCAAATGGGCCCCGTCCCCGTCATCGGTCTTCCTGGTCGCCATCCAGATCGAGGCCCTCGACCGCACCCGCCTGCTCTCCGACGTCACCAAGGTCCTCGCCGACGAAAAGGTCAACATCCTCTCGGCGGCGGTCACGACTTCCGGTGACCGCGTTGCCATTTCGAAGTTCACCTTCGAGATGGGCGATCCGAAGCACCTCGGCCATCTGCTGAACGTGGTCCGCAACGTGGAAGGCGTCTACGACGTCTACCGCGTGACCTCGGCCGCCTGACGCCTTCCGATCCCTCACCGCCGCACCCCTCGCGGCGGTGGGGTAGCGGCAGGAAGTTAGGCTGACCTCTCCCGATCCACTACCAGGAGAGTCGATGACCGCGTTCGAGAATGTCACCGTCACCAAGAAGGCCAACGTCTATTTCGACGGCAAGTGCGTGTCACACAATCTTGTGTTGGCCGACGGTACCAGCAAGTCGGTGGGCGTCATTCTTCCGGCGACGCTGACGTTCAACACCGGTGCTCCGGAGATCATGGAGCTCATTGAGGGTGAAGCCAAGGTGACGCTTGCGGGTGAAACCGAGGCCAAGGTGTATCGGGGTGGGGAGTCCTTCAATGTTCCCGGCAACTCCAGCTTCCAGATCGAGGTGGCTGAGCCGGTTCACTACGTTTGCCACTTCGGCTGAGTCGCAGTGTGATTCGTGCGGCGCTCGGTTCGGTCGGACCGGGCGCCGTTGTGCATCCGAGGGTGGGGGAGGTGGGGTACTCGGGGCCTACGTAGCCGGGTTGGCGCGCTGTTGTTGCTGTTCCAGCGGGGTTCGGGAGGAAAAGAATAACCCCGCAGTGCTGGTTGCTTCGCCTGCCGTACCCGGCTTTCGCTCCCCCATTGTTCTTGTTCGTTGTTGTTTGTCTGTGGAGGTGACCACGGCCGGTCTCCCCGTCGGGGAGGTGAGATGACGGCAGGCGATGGGGGAGCGAAACTCCGGTAGGGCAGGCGAAGTGACCAGCACTGCGGGGTTATTCTTTGTCTCCCGAACGCCGCTGGGACTGTAGGCGTGCGTGAGCGGCTCGGCTACGTAGGCCCCGAGTACTTCACTTCTGGCTCTTTTGTCGTTGTCGTTGTCGTTGTCGCCGTTGGCGGATCACCGCGTCGGTGCGTGCGCTGATCTGCTCGCGCGCTCGAGCGAGTAGTTCGTCGGGGTGGTGGCGGTGGTTGACCCGTGGGGTCTGTGTGGGATCGATGTGGGGTGGCGCGATCCATCCGGTGCGGCCCGGATAGTCCGAATCCTGGCCCATGACAACCGTTTTCCAGCCGCCGGGTCCGTCGTTGACCAGGGCGTGGCATCGATCGCATGCCAGGGTGAGGTTCGGCAGATCGGTGCGGCCGCCCTTGGCGTAGTCGGTGATGTGGTGCACCGCCGAGAGTGTGGCGGGAGCATCGCAGCCGGGCCGAGTACAGCCGCGCTCAGCGGCGAACAGCGCCAGACGCTGCGCGGCCGACGCCAACCGCTTGCGCCCCAGGAACAACGGCACCCCGGCGTGGTCGATGAGGGCGAGCAGCGGGTGCGCATGCTGTGCCATCTTCAGCGCCTGCGGGATGGGGACCGTGCCGCCGGTGGCGGTGGTGGCCACGCCGGAGGCGGATTCGAGCTGATCGACGGTCATGGTGACGATCGCTGTCACCGGCAGCCCGCGATGGGAGCCGAGTTTGTCCAACCGCGTCCCGGGCGCGAACAGGGCGACGAACGCGTCATGGTTGCGCTGGGCGACGCTGCGGCAGTCACGTGCGGCGGCGTCGACGAGGTCATGGTTGTCGGATTCGGCACCGACCGCAGGGCTTTCGTCGTCGTCGGGGTTGCACATGCCGGGGCGGGCGTACTTGGCCAGGAACGCATCCAGATAGGCGCGCAGGGTCGGATCGACCTCACCACTGATCGGTGACATGCCGTCGGCACGCTGACGCCCCAGGGTGATCCCGCGCATGCGTGCCTGATCCTTCACGTCGGTGAGCGTGCCGTCCGGATCCAACCGCGCCAGGATCGCATTCCCGATGACCGACAACTTGTCCGGTGACCCCTGGGTGGCGTACCCGGCCAGGATCTGTTCGGCCTGTTCCCGTTCGGCCGCATTGACCCGGTCAGGAAAACGCTGCATCACCCGCGCGATTCCCCGCACGTGATCAGTCGAGATCAACCCGTCCGCATGCGCGGCAGCGGTGTGCGCCAACACGACCGGGCGGGGTGTGCCCTCGGCGGTGAGGAACTGCCCGCACCCTTCGGCAACCCGGGTGCGCGCGTAGGCATCGGCACTCGACAGATGCAGGGCCTCCTTCAAATACAGCGGCATCGACCCCGCCCCCGCCCGCTTGTCGATCCCACGCTCGGCCAGATCCACGATCTGAGGCGTCCGAAACGCAGTGAGCTTGCGATGCGCATACTCGGTAACCCGCAACAACTCCACGGCCTTGCCATCGGAATGACTCGGAAGCGGCAAGGCGCAGAGTGCGTCCACAGCATCGAGGAGGGCGCGCAGGGCAGTATCGACGACCGAGTCGCCGAGCCTGACATCAACCTCCTCCATCGAACGCATGTGCTAATTCTATGCCGATCCGATCAAGACACGCCAGCAGAAACATGCCGTGAACTGCACGTTTTCACTTCTGTTTCAGTCCATCGATTCCGATATGCACCGTTCGCAAGGGGCCTATCGTGAACACACAGTGGAAGGGAAACGCTATGAATACGGCGGAGAAGATTCTCACCATCGGCGGCCTGCTCACCCTCGGTTACGGTTCGCTGCTCGGCTTTCCGATGACCGCCATGCGGATGAAGGAGGGCCATCCGCCGACGCCGCGATATCTCACCGTCGCGCACGTGGGCGCGGTCATGCAGGGCGCCATCCTGCTGGGCCTGGTGTGGGCGGCCCGCATGTCGGAGCTGTCGAGCTGGTGGGAGACCACGGCCGCCATCCTTCTCGTCGCCTCCGGAGTCTTCATCGCCATCAAGGACACGGCCAACTGGCTGACCGGCGTGAACGACGAGTTCGCCGACAAGACGTGGACCGGCCCCTTCGGTTTCGCGGGTGCGGTGACCCTGATGGCCGGTCTGGTCATCCTCGCAGTCGGCGTGTTCGCGGCGCTCTGAGCCCGGCGTACGGCGTGCCGCCCGGGCGCGGGCGGTTCCGCGTGCGCTAATAGCGCGCATGATCGTTCGCTCGGTGTTCGCCGCAGCGGCATTCCTGATTGCGGCGCTGATGGGTTCGTGCATGTTCGTGATCGCTCGGTATCGGATACCCGAGCAGTTCACGGTGTTCTCGATGATCGTGAGCAACTACGGGTTGTATCTGATCCCACTGGGGTTGGCCGGTGCCGGCCTGGCTCTGCTGGCCAGATTCCGGGCCGGGCGCGTAATGCGTTGGGGCGGTGTGCTGATCGCTCTCGTCTGCGCGGCCGGTGTGGTTGCTGCAGGTTTCCCAGTGGTCGCTTCCTGGCAGGATGCCGACCGGGCGGGCGCGACGCTGTCGGTCAAGGACTACCTGAAGGGCGGCTCCAACAACGGCAAACCGGATGAGCGCCGCAGCGTCGCCTACAACACGATCGACGGCAAGGACCTACTGCTGGATGTGAAGCTGCCGCCGGGAACCCCGGAGCAGCCCCGCGCGGCCGTGGTCTGGGTGCACGGCGGCGGTTTCGCCGAGGGCGACCGTGGCGAGGGCCCGAAATGGCATCAGTGGCTCAACGACCGGGGGTACGCGGTGTTCGCCGTCGATTACCGGCTCTCCCCGCCGCCACGCTGGAACGAGGCCCCCGCGGACGTGAAATGCGCTGTGGGATGGGTGAAACAGCACGCCGCGGCCTATCTGGTCGACCCGGAGCGGGTGATGGTGATCGGCGGTTCGGCGGGCGGAAACCTGGCCCTCATGGCCGCCTACGCGGGGGAGCAGGTGCCGCCGAGCTGCCCGGTGCCGGACACGTCGGTCAAAGCGGTCGCCGCCTTCTATCCTGCGGTCGATCTCGCCGCCATGTACTCGGATCCAGCGCTGGTGAGCAAGGTCGATACCCTGGCGCGCGACTACACCGGCGGCACGCCCGGCCAGGTGCCCGATCGCTACGCGGCCGCTTCGCCGATCACCTATGTGCGGCAGGGCTTGCCGCCCACCCTGCTCATTCACGGCACCCGCGATCACGTGGTGCCCTATACGCAGTCCGTCGAGCTCGTGGAGCGGCTGAAGGCGGTGGGGGTGCAGTATCAGCTGCAGCCGATTCCCTACGGAGAGCACGCTTTCGACGCAGGCTGGGGCGACTGGGGTACGCAGATCAGCCGACATGTGCTCGGCGAGTTCATGATCAAGAAGTTCCCCGCGCGCTGACGCCGGTGCGCTGCGGGTCGTCGTCACGGCCCGCAGCGCACCACCGCGTACTACCGCGGCGCCATCCGGATGGCGCCGTCGAGGCGGATGGTCTCGCCGTTCAGCATCGGGTTCTCCACGATGTGGCGGACCAGCGCGGCGTACTCGGCCGGATCGCCGAGCCGGGCCGGGTGCGGCACCTGCGAGCCGAGCGCGGCGATGGCCGAGTCCGGCAGCGTGGCGAACAGCGGCGTGTGGAACAGGCCGGGCGCGATGGTCATGACGCGAATCTTGAACGAGGCCAGGTCGCGCGCGACCGGCAGCGTGAGGCCGACGATGCCGCCCTTGGACGCCGAGTAGGCGGCCTGTCCGATCTGGCCGTCGTAGGCGGCCACGGAGGCGGTGTTCACGATGACGCCGCGCTCGCCGTCGGCTTCCTCGACCTGCGAGATGCGTTCCGCCGCCAGGCGGATCACGTTGAATGTGCCGATCAGGTTAACGTTGATGATCTTGGTGAAGGCATCGAGCGGGAACGCGCCCTGCTTGCCGACCGTCTTGACGGCGTTGCCGATGCCCGCGCAGTTCACCGCGATTCTCAAAGTGCCGAGCGCCTGGGCGGCGTCCAGCGCGGCGGTGACGTCCGCTTCGCTGGTGACGTCGCCGGGCGAAAACACCACGCGCTCACCGAGTTCCTCGACCAGGGTCTTCCCGTTCGACGAGGGAAGATCCAGGATGACGACCTTCGCGCCCGCCGCGTGCAGTTCCCGCACGGTGGCCTCACCGAGGCCCGAGGCGCCGCCGGTGACCACCGCGACGATATCTGCTGTCTTCACAAAACCTCCTGTAACAAGTTCTAGTTAATGTAGATTCTCTCTCCGTGGAGGGGAAGACTGGGGTCCGGCGTGGTGTGCACGCCCCGGTCGGGACACTGCTATCGCGCACGCGCGCGGATTATTAGGACTACCTGTCCGGCGCGTCGAGTCGTTGGATTCCTGTCCATGCGAGAGAATTTCCGATCGGGACCGTCTCGCCCGAGCCATGCGGCCGTGCGGCGGTGGGACCACTGTTCGACACCGACGACAGCAACCGACCGCCGAGAGGGTCCACGATGCAGCAGGACGTGCCTGGCGCCGCGGCTCCCCGCGCAATGTTGAAGTCGTACAAAAAAGTGTCGCGCTGGTATCCCGCGCTGGACCCGGCGAAGGACGCCCCGGATGCCAACGGCGACAGCGGCTTCGACGCCGCCGACCTGGATCCGGCCGACGGTCCGGCCCGCTATCCGTACTACATCCAGGACGCCGAACCCGAGTTCGACATTCCGCCGCTGCCCGAGTCCGTGCTGCGGCGGAGCCATTTCAGCGGCGCCTGGTCGGATTGGATGACCGATCGCGAGTCCGATTCGTACACACCGAGACTGCGCTACCGTGAATCCACCGTGCTGGAATTCCCCAGCGAGAGTGATGAACCCGGCGAGCCGCGCCCGGATCGCGCCTCGGAGCTGCTGGATGCGCTGGACGACAACACATCGTCGAGCGGCCGCACCGAGCGGTCCACGGGCCGACGGCTTTTCGCCATCGCTTTCCTCATTGTTGCCGTGTTGTTGCTAGCCGTCGCGGGCGGAGTTGCCCTATATGTGCTGAACTCGGGCGGCGGAACCGCGCAATCTCTGGGCACCCTGTACGGGGCAACCCGTTTCGTTCCGGGCGGCGAGTTCGCGGCGTACAACGAAATGACGGCCACGCGATGATCGGCGACCATAAAACTGTCGCGGGCAGCCCAGCAGGCTAGAGGAGAGCTGAGACCAATGGATCAGGACTGGAGCCGCTGGCTCGACGAAGTGCCCGAGGAGGGCGAATCGTCGAGTCGTGCCGCGCGTTCCAAGGCTCCGGTGGTGCGATTGCGCAAGCGCCGTGGGGATTCCGGTGAATCCGGTCCCGCGCAGCGCCCGATTCTGGTCGTGGGTGGTTGCGGCGGCGCCGGAACCACCACGACCGCACTGGGTATCGCGGGCGAGATCGGCGCCACCGGCGCGCAGACCGTCGCCGTCGACGCCACCTCCGCCGGCAGTGATCTAGCGCTGCGCGGCGCCGACGAGCATCTGAGCCCGATCAGCCTGCAGTCCTGGCTCTACGGCCGCGGCGACAACGAGCCCGCGCCGCTCAAGGAATGTCTGTCCCGGGCAACCTCCGGCATCGGCCTGCTGTGGCGCGATCCGGACCCGCTGCGCCGCCGGGCTACCTACCTGACGGTAGCCCGCGCCATCGACGACGCCGGGTATACCCCGGTATACGACGGAGGCAATCCGATCGCCTCGAGGCATCTGCGGCCGCTGCTCGAGGACGCGGATATCGCACTGGTGCTGTCGATTCCGGCTCGCGTGGACGCCGCCAACCGGCTGCGGGTCACGTTGGAGTGGCTCGACGACCAGTTCGGCGCGCCGGGCGAGGGGCAGGGCGGTGGAATCGTGGGAGATACCACGATCGTCGTGTCACATCAGTTGCCGGGCACCGACTCCCGAATCGCTGATCATTTGCGGGAACATCTCGACGGGTGGGTTCGGGACGTCCGTGAGATTCCCTACGACCCGCACCTGGCACGCGGAGAGCTGGTGCGCCACAGCAATCTTGCCGCTGAGACACGCCGTGCGTATCGCCGCCTGCTTGCTGGAGTGGCATCATGACCGCAGCCATGAAGGAACGCCGATCCTCCTCCGAGGCCGCTCTGGCGGCCGGTGTGGTGCCGCCGCCGGAAGCCCGCCGCGCACCGATTTGGGACCGTCCCGTACCCGGCGCCGGCCGCGCACCTCTGGTGTGGCTGCTCGGCGTGCACGGGGGCGCGGGCGCGTCCACGCTCGCGCATGTCCTTGCGCCCGCGGCTGATTCGTATCGCCGCTGGCCCGGAGTCTTCGACCGCGAATCCCCGTTCGTCGTACTGGTGGCCCGCGAGACCATCTCCGGCCTGACCCGCGCCCACGACCTGCTGCGCCAGCATCACGCCGGCCTGGCCGGGCCGTGCGATGTGCTCGGTCTGGTGACGGTGGCGGCGCGGCCGGGCCGGATCCCCGCGGAGATCCGGCGCTACCGCGACGTGGTGGGTTCGCTGGCCGGTCAGGTGTGGCAGCTGCCGTGGCACGAGGAGTGGACGCTCGTGGAATCGGATCAGCTGCCGGTGTGGTCGCCGGGAGATCCGGCGCCCGCCCAGCGGAAGCGCAAAATCGATCCGCTGCAGGAAGTTACGCCCGAAGTCCGGGAGCTCGGCGCCGGTCTGCTGGCGGCCGTCCAGGATGCCCTGGACACGCCACGAAACGACGCGCCGGACTCGGAGGAGTGATCATGGATGCGAATGGAATGCTTTGCGTGCGAACGTATTCCGGGCGTCCGGAAATGGTTGGAACGCTAGCTGTGCACGGTGGATCCGATGCTGCGGGCAAACCGCTCATCGGCGAGATTGTTACTAGCAGTTCGCTTTTGGAGAAGGACAGACAATGAGCATGCTCCTCGCCGTACACGACGCGTACGGCACCCTCCTCGCTCAGGTCGGGAATCCGACCCCGGAGGCGCCACCCGCGTCGGACAAGCTGTTGAAACTGGTTCGCTACTTCACCTGGTTCGTGCTGTTGTCGGGAATCATGGGCATCACCTACGCGGGCGGCCGCTTCGCGTGGGAGAAGTGGACAGGAGGCGGTTTGGAATCCCCGAAGATGGTGGCGGGAGCCATGATCGGTGGGATCATTGCCACCAGTGCGGGCACGATCATGAACGCAGCGATCGGCTGATGTCCGCCACCCTGGCCGTGCTGGCATACAAACAGATGCCGGCCGACGTGATCCGGCCCATCATGCAGCTGATCGACTGGCTGCTGTGGTGCGTGCTGCTGTTCTGCATGGCCTGGATGATCCTGTCCGCGGGCAGACTCTGGTACGCGTTCCGCGACGACCTGGCCGAGAACGACGCGACGCACGGGGTGGTGATGAGCCTGCTGGGCGCCATCATGGCGAGTTCGGCCAGCGGGATCGCGCTCGCCCTGCTGCCTACGTAAAGGCGTGTGCAGCTGAATTGTCCAGTGGGATACGAAACTTGGAGGCGCCATCATGAGCGAGAAGGAGTCGCCCGAGCGCGACCGCGTCTCGTTCGGCGTCATCGCCTCCGCGGCCGTGGTGGTGTTGATCCTCATCGTCGGCGCGGTGGTGTACTTCAGTCGTGACGACGAACCGTCGACGGTGAAAGTCGAAGGCGGACAGGTGACTACGGGAGATTCCGGGCTGACCGGATTCGCCTCCCCGGAGATCGACCTGTTCGGCCGCCGCGTCGACATCCCGAACAACCCTGCGGGGCAACCGCTTCCGCAGGACTCCTCGAAGCAGCGCACGGCCTCGGACCAGGACTGGCTGACCGCCGCGCCGGCCGGGCTCACCGATCCGCAGGGCTGGCAGCGGGTGTACGGGGCCTCGGTGCCGTTCACCACCTCCGACGGGCCGACGCGCCTGGAAGACGGTCTGGCCGTGGGCTATTCGCACACCCCGCAGGGTGCGGCGGTGGCGGCGGCGCAGATCACCTACCGGCTCAACGCGCGACCGGCCGACCGGAACCTGTACGTGAAGCAGGTGCGGGTGTCCGCCCAGCAGATCGCCGCCTACGACCAGGCGCTGGCCGACGACCGGCTACCGAAACAGCAGCCGGAGAAGGTGACCCGCTACCTGGTGGCGCCGGATGCCTTCCAGATCGAGAACTACGCGGACGACATGGCCATCGTGCGCCTGGCGGTGCGCGGTCCGGTGCTCGCCAACCAGCAGCAGTGGTCGGCCGTGCGATTGATCATGGTGTGGGACGCCGGGGACTGGCGGCTCAAACCGGCGACCTCCAAGACCTCGCAGACCGAGAAGGTCGATTCCCTTGCGGGGTGGACGAAATGGTGATGACTGAAATGGCATTGCGACCCATCGAGAGGTGGACCACATGCTGAGGAAGCTGCTCACGATCCTTGCGGTCGTGTTCACCGTCATGATCGCGACACCGACGGTGGCGTACGGTCAGACCTACGGTTTCGACGACGCGTGCAACGAGTTGCACGACTCGCTCGACGGACTCGGCATCCCGGGGATCTCCCTCGGCGACGCGGCCTCGGCAGCGTGCAAGGCGGGCAATGTCGCCACGCACCCGAGCGACGCCGCGTCCGCCGTGCGCGACAAGGCATGGGACTCCACCTTCGGCAAGGTGGTGGACTCGCTCATGAGCGGTCTGGGCGAGGCGCTGATCCTGGCGCTGACCTTCTGGATGAAGGTGCCCAACGAGCGAATAAGCGACGGCGGAACACTATTCACCAAGATCAACGACTACACGTATCAAGCGCAGATCCTGCTACTCATGGTCTCGGTGATACTCACCGGCGCGAAACTGGCCGAGGCCAGACGCGGAGCCGCCGTCAGTGAGGCCACCGAATCCTTCCGCATGTTCGCGCGCGTGATCTTCAGCTCGTGGATGCTCGGCGCGGTGATCGTGGCCGGTACCCAGGCCTCGGACAAGTTCTCCGAGTGGGTGATCAACGACTCCACCAACGGCGAAGCCAAGAACCTGGCCGAGCTCATGGTGAAAACCGCTGCGCTGCAGGCATTCTCGCCCGGCCTGGTGTTGATCATCGCGATCGTCGGCCTGCTCGGGGCGCTCGCGCAGATCGTGCTGGCGATCGTCCGGCAGGGGTTGCTGATCGTGGCCGCCGGTGTATTGCCCCTGGCGGCAGCGGCTTCCGGAACCAACACCGGCAAACAGTCCTACCCGAAACTGATCGGCTGGATCATCGCGTTCATGCTGTACAAGCCGGTGGCCGCGATCGTGTACATGATCGCCTTCGCCACCGCCGGACATGTGGACGAGCTCACCGCCGCCGGCTCGCTGCCGGACGCCGATCAGGCACAGCGCATGCTCGTCGCCATCGTGCTGCTGTGCAGCGTGGCGTTCGTGCTGCCCGCGCTCATGCGCCTGGCCACCCCGGCGGTCGCCATCGTCGGCAGCGGTGGCTCCGGTTTGACCGCCACCACCGGCACTCTGGTGGGTGTCGCGGCGCTCGGTGCGGTGGGTACCCGCGCCGTCGCGCCGCGGGCGACCACCGGCGCCGCCGGACATGTCGGCCCCGGTCGCGGACCGCGACCGCCGGGCGGCGCGGGCGGTCGCGGACTGCCCGGCACCGGCGGACGTCCCGTCCCGCCGCCGCGTCCCGGCGGCGGAGGAGGCGGCGGCGCGGCCGCGGCGAGTCCCTCCGGTGGCGGCGGGGGCGGAGGCTCCGGCGCAGTACCGTCGGGCGCGGCGCGCGCCGCGAACCGCGCGGCCCAGGTGCGGGCCGCCACGTCGAGCCTCAACCGGGCCGACGAGAAGATGGGCGATCTCGCCGGTGACACCTGGGCCAACCGTTCACCCGACCTCGGCAGGAGCACCATTCCGCGATGACGATGACCGACACCTACGAGCGCCGCTCGTACGGACTGTGGCAGAAGCCCCGCAGCGCAGGACTTTTCGGCCTGCGCTGGGGCGAGACCGTGGTCGGCTTCGCCGTCGTGATCACCGCACTGCTGGTGGCGCTGGTGGCCGGACCCAAACCGGCCGCCGTCGTCGCGGGCGTCGGTGTGATCGTGATGGTTCCACTGGTGTGGCGGACCGGGGGACGCTCCGGCTATGAGACGGGATTGATGATGTTCCATTGGTTGCGCGGCCGCAGCAAGGGCGAGCACGTGTATCGCGGCGGCCGGTTCTCCCGGATCCCCGGCGGCGTCACCCGGCTGCCGGGACTCATGGCGCCCTCGCGGCTCTATGAGGGCATCGACGCGGGCGGATACAGCTTCGGCATGATCCACCTACCCCAATTCGGGCAGTACACCGTGGTGCTGCGCGCCTGGCCGCAGGGGCACGAAGCCGTCGACCAGCCGGTGATCGACCGGTGGGTCGCGGCCTGGGGCACCTTCCTGGCGTCGCTGGGCCAGACCTCCGACATCGTGGCCGTGGTGCCGGTGATCGACACCGTGCCCGAGACCGGAAACCGTTTGCTCACCGAGGTTTCCGCGATCACCCGGCCGGAAGCGCCGGATCTGGCGCAGCAGGTCATGTACGAGCTGGCGACCGAGCTGCCGCAGGAGCGGGTGCAGCTGCTGCCGCGCGTGGCGATCACGTTCAAGGCCACCACGGCCGAGCGGCGCAAGAACCCGGCGGAGGAAGCCGTCGAGATCGGACGGCGACTGCCCGGCATCTGCGCGGCGCTGGCCGAAGCCGGTGTGCGGGCGCAGCCGATGTCGGCGGACGAGGTGATCTCGTTCATCCGGCGCAGTTACGACCCTGCCTCGCAGGCGGATCTGGAAGTGGCGGCGGGCGAGCCCGGCGGGCACGGACTGGATTGGGCCGACGCCGGGCCGGTGTCGCACGAGGAGCGGTGGGACCACTTCATCCACGACGGCGGCCGATCCGTCACGTGGGAGATGGACACGGCGCCCGAGGGCGCGGTCGACGAGCGCGTGCTGCAGCGGCTGCTCGCACCGAATCCCGAAGTGCCGCGCAAACGGATCGCCATCGTGTACCGGCCGCACTCGGCCGGCGACGCGGCGCAGATCGTCGACGACGACTACAAGAACGCGCTCGTCGCCCAGCAGAGCGAACGCGGCGTGGTCTCGGCCTCGGCGACCATTCGCGTCGGCGCCACCCAGCAGGCTCGTGAGGAGCAGGCACGCGGGCACGGCGTCACGCGGTTCGGCGCGCTGGTCACCATCACCGAACCGCTGCGCGGCGACCTGCCGCGCATCGAGGCCATCACCCGCGACCTGTCCACGCAGGCGCGCCTGAAGATCCGCCGCTGCTACCGCTATCAGGGCGCCGCCTTCGCGGCCTCCCTCGGCTGCGGCGTGATCCTGCCCGAACACGCCACCATTCCGAAAGCACTTGCGGGGTGATCCTCCATGGCTCGTGACTTCGAACCCCCCGTCCGGGAACGGGATTCAGCGTCGACGCGTCGCGGCACCCGCCGCGACGCCCCGACCGAAGCCCCCGACCCCGCCGCCGAGGCCGACCAGACCTCGGCGGCTCCGCGCGTCGTCCGTGACGAACACCGCCCCCGCCGCGGCACCCTCCCGGACCGTCGCCTGCTGCGCCGCGACACCCCGTTCGAACCCGAGCCCACCGAACCCCCGCCCCCGCCTATGACGAGCGCCGAACGCCGCGCCGCCGAAATGGCGGAACTCGAACGCGCCCGCATAGCGGCCCGCACCACCAGCGCCCGAGTCCGCGGCACCGACCGCCCCGACCACGGCAGCGAACGGACCGTGGAGCGCGGCATCAACCGCAGCCCGGACCGGGACACCGACCACGCCGCAGGTCGCGGTGAGCAGGGTTCGGGTCGCGGTGCGGACCACGCGACGGGCCGCGGCACCGATGGCTCCGGCCGCGGCAGTGGTAGTGGAGGCGGCCATGGCTCCGGGCGCGGCACCGGCAGTGGCTCTGACCATGGCTCCGGGCGCGGCACCGGCAGCGGCTCTGACCATGCCTCTGGGCGCGGCACCGGCAGTGGCTCCGCGCGCGGGCTCGATCGCGGCTTCGGCCGTGGCACGGACTCCGCAGGCCGTTCGGAAACCACCGCGCCTGAACTCAACCGGGCCCCGGGCGTCGGCTCCCCGCGTACCCGCCCGCCCGAGGCGATCAGCGCTCCCGGTCGTGCCGCCGCCGAAATCGCCGAGCGGGAACGAGCCCGCGCCGCCGAGAAGGCTTCCGGTGGCAGCCGCCCGTCCGGTTCGGAACGCGCCACGACAGAGCGCCGCACCGGCACCCCGGCTGATTCCGGCCACACGTCAGCCACTCGATCCACCACCGCGCGCGAACGCGCTGCGGAATCCCTGAACGCCCCTGGCCGCGCCGCCGCCGAGATCGCGGCCCGCGCCGACGCCCGTACCGCGTCGCGCTCTGCGGGAACGCCCGAGGACGCACCGGAAACCTCACCCACCGCGCGCCGCGCCGCCACGGAGATGGCCGAGCTGGAGCGCTCCCGCACCCCCGGCCGCCCCGGCACCACCCGCCCGGCCACATCGTCGGCCACCGGGGAATCCACTGAGGTCACGGGTGCCGCCGGTACGAGCCGTGCAGAGGCAGCCACAACCCATCCGGAGTCGACCACCGGCGCGGCCGTGCCTCCGGCGGGCGAGAACTCCGGTCCGGCAGCCGGTTCCGGCCCACGGCAGCGCATGGGCGACGCTACTCCGGTAGCCGGTTCCGGCCCACGGCAGCGCATGGGCGACGCTACTCCGGTAGCCGGTTCCGGCCCACGGCAGCGCATGGCCGACGCCGCTTCGGCAGTCGAATCGGATGCTGGGTCGGCTCGCGTGAATGGGCGACCCGACGCCGGGACCGCCACCGAAAGTGACCGTCCAGCAGTAGGTGCGCGGCTCCCCGAGCATTCGCCCGCAGTGCGCCGGGCTGCGGAGATGGCCGAGCTCGAGCGCGCCCGAGCCCTCGGCCGCCCCCGCTCCGGTCGTCCCAATCTTCCCAGCCTCGAGCCGGATCCCGCCGCACCTGTCGCAGCCTCGGCCGCAGGACAGACCACTGCGTCGCCCGGACCTGTCAACGGGGCCGGGGACGCCGCGCGCCCCGCCGTTGAATCCTCCAGTGCGCAAGCGACTTCCGATGCGGCCATCGCCGACAGCGGAACGGTCTCGGACGGAAACTCCACTGCGGTACCGGTCGAGAAGCCCGTCGAATCACCCGGGGCGCCGGCGACTGGCCGAACCGACGTCGAACATGCTTCTGTCGAACGTGCCTCAGCCGGAACCGATTCGCCGAACGCGGAAGGCGGTTCTGCCCGCAGCGGTTCAACCCCCTCGGCCCCTCGCGTTGCGGCGTCCCCTGGTTCGACGAATGCCGATCGAAGCGTTGGCTCGGTGTCGGCGGATGCGGTCCGTGCCTCGGTCGAATCCCGGCCTGCGGGTGATTCTGCCGCCGCGGAGTCGTCTACCGGTGTCCGTCGTGCCGAGGTGGCCGGTGGCGGTGCGGAGAGCGGCACGTCGGCGGCCGCCGAGCACTCGACTGGGTCTGCGGCAACGGATCCCGGTCACGCACCGCTCGCGTCCCGAACCTCGGGGCGAGACGGAGCGGGCGCATCCGGGCAGGCCGCACCGCATGTCGACGACCCGGATCAGGGGCGTTCGAGCGGAAGTGTTTCCGACCGGGTGGCGGACGAGAATTCCGCGAGCCGTGCGGATTCGGTGAGCGGCGCCCCCGAAGGTGAGGCGGGCGCGAAGGATACGGGCGAGAGCAGCGGTTCAGTTGCTGCGAATTCCGGTCGGGCACAGGGTGAATCCGGTGCGGTGGGAACTCGCGACGCCGAGTCGTCCGGGCAGGGTGAGCTGCCGGTAACCGCCGCTGAGGTGGAGCCGTCGGGCGAGCCGGTCGAGGCTGGTCCGCTCGATGCGCTGCGGCGGGCGGCCGACGACTCGAGCGGCCGGAATGTCGCGGGGAGTGGTGCGCGGCAGGGGGATTCGGCTGGAGCCGCGGGTGGCGGCCAGGTCGAGGCGTCGCGGGCTGCGAGTTCCGCTGGTGGGGATGGGGTGCGGGCGAGCGGATCCAGGGAGCTTGCTCGGCTCGATGAGTCCCCGTCGACCGGGGTGCCGGGTGCGGAGGCTGCCGGGCATGTGGTGCGTGGGGCCGGTGCGGGGCGTGGTGGGGATACGCGCTCGGAGGTTGCGCGGTCGCGGGATTCGGATGCGGCGGCGCGGCGTCGGGCGCGCGAGCACGGGGCCGAGGCAGTCGGTGGCGGGCGTTCCGGCGGGGTGGAGCGTGGGCGTCGTGGAGCCGGGGCCGATCGGGGAGAGGGGGATCCGATGCGGAGCAAGCGGACTGGACAGGAACGGGTGCGTGGGGGCGAGGCGGTCGGGCGGGAACGCCGGGCCGAGGGCGAGAGGCGCGCGGGAGAAGCGCAGGGGCGGGGAAGGCGGACCGATGCCGATCGGGCGCATCTCGGTGGGCGCGCCGGTGGGCCGGAGCGGTCCCGGCGGCCGCGGGCTGAGGGCGAATCCGGTGAGCGGCCGGTGCGCAAGCGCACGACGCGCAGTACTCAGCCGGTGCTGACGGCTGCCGATACCGAGGGTGTCGGGCTGCGGAAGGGGAAGCGGGGGAAGGCTTCCGATCCGGTGGCGGTGCGCAAGCAGGGCAAGAGGAAGCAGTCGGGGCCGAAGCTGCTCGACGACGCTACCCGGGCGCGGCTGGAGGTTACGGCTCGGGAGGGGAAGGGGATCCGGGCCGCGCTGGCCACCTTCCGGCTGCATACCGATGATCTGCGGCGGCGGAACTTCGCGGCGCGCGCGGAGCGGATGGAATACGGCAGCTTCGACGAATTCGACCGGACCACACAGCAACTCACCGATCGCGGGTATGTGGGCGGGGGCGGTGGGCGGATGAACGTCATCGGGCGGCCGGTGGAGTACCGGGCCACCACCGCGCAGGTCGCGGGGTTGTGGCCGTGGTCGGTGGGCGCCGGTGCGCCGCTGATCGGGACGCCGCTGGGGTCACATCTGCATACGGGTGCGCCGGTGTGCTTCGACCCGATGAACTGGTTCATGCGCGGCAGTTTCATCACCGCGCCGAGCCTTTTCGTGCTGGGGCTCAACGGTTTCGGCAAGTCGTCGCTGGTGCGCCGGATCGTGCTCGGCGGTGTGGCACAGGGGATCACGCCGCTGATCCTGGCCGACGTCAAGCCCGACTATCGCAAGCTGGTCGAGCTGGTGGGCGGGCAGGTCATCGATCTGGGTTACGGCCACGGCAAGCTCAATCCGCTTGCGGCCGGTGTGCTCGGGTCGATCGTGCCGCGGCTCGACGATATGCCCGCGCTGCAGACACAGGTGCTGCAGGAGTTGCGCGCCCGGCAGGTCACGCTGGTGGCCGGTCTGGTGGAGCTGGTTCGTGGTGCGCGCGTCCGCGATTACGAGGAGACGCTGATCTCCACGGGCCTACGCATCCTCTACAAGCCGGGCAGCCAGTTCACCCCGGACAAGCCGCCCATCATGGACGATCTGCTCGCCGTGATCGTGGCGGGCGGTGACGAGCTGCAACTCGACGCGGGCGCCGACAATCCCGACGAATATCAGAACGCCATCAAGGGCCTGCGCCGCTCGCTGCGCGCGCTCACCCAGGGCCCGTTCGGCGCGATCTTCAACGGCCACACCACGACTCCCATCGACACCGCCGCCACGGCGGTGTGCATCGACGTCTCGCACATCCCCAACGGGGACAAGAAGCTCAAGGCCGCCGTCATGCTGGCCTGCTGGGCCGACGGTTTCGCCTCGGTGGAGGCCGCGCATGTGCTCGCGGACGCCGGCCTGGGCCCGCAGCGCTACTTCCAGGTGGTCATGGACGAGCTGTGGCAGGTGCTGGGCCTGGGCGACTTCATGGTCGACCGCGTGGACGAGCTGACCCGTCTGCAGCGCAGCATCGCCACCGCGCTGATCATGATCAGCCACACCATCAAGGATCTGCAGGCGCTGGGTTCCGAGGCTGCCATCGCCAAGGCGCTCGGCTTCCTGGAACGCGCCCGCGCCAAGATCTTCGGCGCGCTGCCCGCCGAGGAGATCCAGCGCCTGGATTCCACGGTCCCGTTCACCGCCGCCGAGGAGGACATGGTGACGAGTTGGTCTGCGCCGCAAGCGCTCACCGGCGAGGCCCTCAAACCCGGCCAGCAGCGCCCGTCCGCCCCCGGCACCGGTAAGTTCCTGCTGAAGATCGGTGAGGACCGCCGCCCCGGCATCCCGTTCCACATGGAGTTCACGCTCTCGGAGAAGGAGAGCGGAATCCACGACACCAACCAGCGTTTCAGCGAGTTCACCGAATCCACGAACCGTCGCGGCCACAGTGAGGCGGGCGGCAACGGTGACGAGGGGAGTGCCGCATGATGCCGCACCGGTCCTACCGCAGAGTGTCGCCGGAGGTGCGACAGGCCGCGGTCGAACAGGTCATCGCCCTGACCGGCAAGCTGAGATCGGAATCCGAGGCATGCCGGGTGGTCGCCGACCAGATCGGTGTGCACACCAACTCCGTCCGCAACTGGGTGCGTGCCGCGGAAACCCCTGGGCTGGAACGCATGGACGCAATCGCGTTGCGCCGCAAGGTGGCTCTGCTGCAGCAGCAGCTGGCGGCCGCCGCCGAGATGAACCGCACCCTGGTCGAGACCCTCAACGACGCCAAGCGGGGCGTATGACCCGCGACCGTGTCGATGAACACGCCGATCCGGGAAAACCGCTGGTATCGCCCATATGTCGGACCCAGCGACTAGCCTGGAGGGGTGGTCCGGTGCTGCGCCGCCGGCGCGGACCGGACGGTGTGCAACCGGTGGTGCAACCCGCGATCCAGGTGGTGATGCTGGTGCTGAGCGTCGCGATGCTGGCCACCGCCTGCGGTGGCGACAGCGGCAGTTCCGAGGGCTCGGGCTACACCACGTTCGCTCCGCCCACCTCCACCACCCGATTGCTGGAGGATGCCCCGGCGCTCGACCCCACCACCGCCGACGGTGTCGCGGTGCGTGCGCTGCAGGAAATCTTCACCTGGTACCCGGCCACCGAAACCCAGGACTCGGCGCTGCGCCGGGCACGTAAATGGCTGGGTCCCACGCTGATCCGTACACTGGATACGCCACCCAGCGGAGCGGAAACGCCGAAGGCGTCGCTGCAGTGGGCCGACTGGGCCAAGGCCGGCGCACACGTCGAGGCTTTCGCGTTCGCGTCCGGGGAGAAGGCGCCGACGGGCGCCGATCCGGACACGCAGCAGTACAAGATCGGCATCGAGCAGACGGTCGTATACCCCGACGGACGCCGCGCGCCCCTGCCCTCGAGCACGGTCGTCGCCACCGTCGTACGCACGCCCGGCGGCTGGCTGCTGGACGAATTCCGTTGAGCGGCATCGACTTACAGGTCATCCCAGGAGGCTAGAGATGGCGAAGAAACCGGTGAAGGATCCGGCCGACCCCGGTCCGGACACCACCCTATATCTGATCTACGCGGGGTTCGCGATCTTCGGAACCCTGTGGCTCGCCATACAACTGGGCAGCCTGCTGACCTCGCCACGGCAGAAGGCGCCGATCAACCCGATCGCCATCGGGCTGGATCTGGCGCGCGGCAATCTGAAGTGGCCGATCGCGTCCACGGTGATCGTGCTGCTGGTGATCGCCGCGAGCATCGCGTGGGTGGTCTTCAAACGCAAGAAGGCGGCCAAGGCGACCATCGGGCGACTAGCGGTGGACGACAAGGCCGATTACATGGGCAGCGGTGGCGCGATCAAGTCGCTCACCGAGGCCGGTGTGCGCGAGAAGGCCGAACGGCTCGGGATGCGCCTGGGCCGCGATGACATGCCCGGCGTGCCGATCGGCAAGTCCGTGGCCGACAATGTCATGCTCTACGGCTCGTACGAGGACCTGCAGGTCGATATCTGGGGTCCGCGTCAGGGCAAGACCACCTCGCGGGTCATTCCCGCCATCCTGTCGGCCATCGGTCCGGCGATGGTCACCTCGAACAAGCGTGACGTGGTCGACGCCACCCGCGCCGTTCGGCAGGAAAGGGGCAGCGAGACATGGATTTTCGATCCGCAGAGCGTGGCCGACGAACCGCCGGACTGGTACTGGGATCCGCTGGCCTGGGTCAATCCGCACCGGCCCGGCTTCGACGGTCGGGCGGCGAGCCTGGCCGGGCACTTCGCGGACGGCTCCGACGGCCCGTCCGGCGGCGGTGACAGCGACTCGTACTTCACACAGGAGGCCGAGGAACTGCTGACCTGCCTGTTCCTGGCCGCGGCGGTGTCGCGGCGGCCCATCACCCAGGTGTGGGAGTGGGTGACCAATCCGCTCGACACCGAACCGATCGAAATCCTGCGCAACACCGATCGTTACGACGTGTCCTCGGAGTTCCGCGACAGCTACCACTTCGTGGCCTCGGGACTCGCACAGCAGTACAACATCGATCCGCGCACCCTGGGCGGCATCTTCGGCACCGCGAAGAAGATGATCCGCTGCCTGAAACTGTCGTCGGTACGGCACTGGGTGCAGTCGCGGGCGCGCTACGACGAGAGTGACGTCGAGAAGGATCTGGCCCGCATGATCGCGGAGGGCAGGGTGAACCCGGACAGCGACAAGGAAGTCAAGGCCGCCCGGGACAAGCTCAAATGGTGGATCGGCAGCCAGAAGCCGGACGGTCGAAAGCAATTCGACGAACTCGAGTTCATCGAGGGCAATGGCACGCTGTATTCGCTGTCGCTGGAGGGCCGCGGTTCGGCCGGTCCGCTGGTGAGCGCGTTCATCGAGGCCGTCATCGACGTCGCGGTGCACAAGGCTTCCCGCTCGCCGCGCGGGCGGCTGCCCATTCCACTGCTCGCCGTGCTGGACGAGGCGGCGAACGTGGTGCGCTGGAAGGATCTGCCGAAGCACTACAGCCACTTCGGATCTCGCGGCATCGTGGTGATGACGGTGCTGCAGTCCTGGGCGCAGGGCGCGCGCTGCTGGGGACCGGACGGTATGGAAGCGCTCTGGGCGGCGGCCAACATCAAGGTGCTCGGCAGCGGCGTGGACGATGTGCAGTTCCTGCAGCAGCGGGCGGAGGCCATCGGCGAATACGAGTCCATCTCGCAGTCGGTCTCGGAATCCAAAGGCGGCAAGAGCTATTCGCGTTCGCTCGGGTCCTCCAAGACCTTCAACGTGAACTCGCTGGCGACGCTGCCGACCGGCCGCGCCATCGTATTCTCCTCTGCCACACCGGCGGTGCTGATCAAGACCGTGCCGTGGTGGGAGGGCGAGTACTCGACCGCGGTACTGCAATCCCTCGAGAAGCACGAGCCCGGCACCAAGGCGAAGACCGAGATGATCGACCTGGTCAACGAGCGCCTCTCGATGACCAAGAAGGAGCCGGCACCGGGTGCGGGCACAGTCAAGGAGGTCCCGTCGCTGTGAGCGAGCAGGAACAGTCCATGGTCTACCAGACGGTGGTCGAGTTCGTGGAGAACTACCTGAGCCTGGTGTATCGGCGGCAGGTCACCGATATCAGTGACACCGTGTGGTGCCCGGAATGGTGGAAGCACGCCGAGGCGTCCATTCGCCTGGAAGCCATGTGGCGCGCCTGGGAGCACTACCGCAAGGACGGGAAGACCGGCCTGAGCGTGTGGTTCCTGGACCATGCCGACCCGCACATGGCGCGGCTGTTCGATCCGAAGGGGCCGTTCAAGTACTGCAGTGTCCGCAACGGGCACAAGGACATGCTGACCCCGCTGCCCTTGAAGTCGCCGCAGCACGGAATGTTCACGGATCCGGCCATCGGAGACTTCTCGAGCTGAGGTGGAAGAACCTCGGTAAACCGTTGGGGCGGACCGTATTTTTACGGTCCGCCCGGTCTGGTCTTCGGTGAAACTCGGAGTGTGGGACTCAGAGTGTGCGAACCCGCTCGAGCTCGCGCTGCCGTTCCCGCTCGCGTGCTCGGGCTTCCATTTCCCGGCTACGGCGCTGCGCGACAGTCGCTTCCTGCTCACGGGCGCGGACGGCTTCGGCAGCCGACTGCGCCTGCCCGACCTCCATCAGCATGCGTACCGCGGCCAGTTCGGGCGCGATACCCATCCGTGAAAGATGCTGGGCGAGAGCGGTTCTGCGTTCCACCGAGTCATGACGGACCAGCGATTTGTTCACGGCGGCCTGCGTGGCGGCCATTCGCGTGGCTTCGGCCTGAGCGGCGAAGCGGTCCTTCTCGAGGGAAATACCCTTGTCCAGCGGAGGCTTTTCGAGAATGCGGCTCAGCTCGGCATTGCGCGGATCCTTGGCCTTGGAGTTGGCGGCCTCGCGGAGCTGGCGCTCGCGAGCCTCCTTCTGGCGGGCTTCGGTAATCTTGACGCGGGCTTCCGCTTCCTTCTGGCCACGTTCCCGGGTTCGCAGCGCGACAAGTGTCGCCAGCTGCAACATTTGCCTCATCATCGCCGCTGTTTCGCGGCCGATGTCGTCGAGTTCCTCGGCCATTGCCTGCTCCCCGATGCTGCAGTGATCACTATGGATGATTGTGGTGCTTCGTCACGGACATCGCCACACGAACGGTGGTTCGTGGACGGTGTCCCGCCTGCAAACGTGGACACCGGGAGCACTGGGAGGCGTGGGACGTGTCCGGTGGGGGTTGCCCGGTGGGCCTGTACTACGCCCTCTCGTACTCCGTTCTACGAGGTTACCAGCGAAAACTTGGATACCGCCGTACGCGCGGGTCGCGATCCAGCATATATCGCACATTTCCGGCAGATGGCGGAAAACTCAGGATTTTCTTTGGTTAGGGAAGCCTAATTCTGAAGGATCCCTGACCCCGTCGGTCGGTTCTGACCGGAAAAGGAACGGGCCCGGCGCCACTCGTGTCCCGCGGGGGGAACACGAAGGGCGCCGGGCCCGAAAAACCGTGCTGGTCAGTCGATTCGAACCGACTGGATGGTTACCGGCGAGGCGGGTTCGCCGTCCTGCGCGCCACCGGCGATACCGGCCGCGGCGATCTTGTCCAGGGTGGCCATGCCGGCCGCGTCGACCGTGCCGAAGATGGTGTACTGCGGCGGCAGCTTCGAATCGCCGTAGACGATGAAGAACTGGCTGCCGTTGGTGCCGTGGCCGTCGACACCGTTCGAACCCATGCCGCCGTTCGCGCCGCCGTTCGCATTGGCCATCGCCAGCACGCCGCGCTTGTAGTCGATCGGCTCCTGCGCCTTCGGATCGTCGGCCGGGTAATCCGTGGTGGGGTACTCGTTGTCGAACTCGTAGCCCGGTCCGCCCTGACCGGTCGCCGTCGGGTCACCGCACTGCAGTACCTTCAGCGTCTCGGAGTTGGTCATGCGGTGGCAGTTGGTGCCGTCGAAGTACTTCTGCTTCGCCAGGCTCTCGAAACTGTTGACCGTGTAGGGCGCCTTGTCCGCATCCATATCCACGGTGATCGGACCCTGAGTGGTCTCGATGGTCGCCTTCACCGTGCCCTTGGGCAGGTTGTCGTCGCTCGGCTTGTCCACCGGGCGGGACGCCGGTTCCGCGCTCGCGCGATAGAAGCTCGGCGGCTCCGGGCGGGTCCAGTAGTAGATGCCGACACCCACCGCGGCCGCGATCACGACACCCGCGGCCGTCGCCGCGATGGTGATCTGCTTGCGCTTGCGCGCCCGCGTGGCCCGATTGGCCAGTTGACGCTCCAGCTTCCTCTTGGCCGCAGCGCGTCGCTGTTCATTTGTCGGCACTAGCTGATCCCTCCGTATCGGTTGCTTCCGGGTTAGGAGTGTGCCACTAGTTCCTGAGATATTCCCTCGTGACCAGCGGGACGATACTGGTTGGACTTGCGGGGGAGCGGTAGTGGAAACTGGATGATCGTGACCAAGACCAGCAGCTTCAGTGCCCCGAGGGGTGTGCCGGATTATCTGCCGCCCACGTCCGCCGAGTTCGTCGCCGTGCGCGACGGGCTCGTACGCACGGCGCGTCTGGCTGGTTACGGGCATATCGAACTGCCGATCTTCGAAGAAACCGCGTTGTTCGCCCGGGGTGTCGGCGAGTCGACCGATGTCGTCAGCAAAGAGATGTGGACCTTCGCCGACCGCAACGGCGAGAGCTTCACCCTGCGGCCCGAAGGCACCGCCGGAGTCATGCGCGCGGTCATCGAACACAATCTGGATCGCGGGCAGCTGCCGGTGAAGCTGTGCTACGCGGGGCCGTTCTTCCGCTACGAGCGGCCGCAGAAGGGGCGCTACCGGCAGCTGCAGCAGGTCGGCGTGGAGGCCATCGGCATCGACGATCCGGCGCTGGACGCCGAGGTGATCGCGGTGGCCGACACCGGATTCCGCACGCTCGGGCTGTCGGACTACCGGCTCGAGATCACCTCGCTCGGCGACGACAGCTGCCGCCCGCAGTATCGAGAACTGTTGCAGGACTTCCTGTTCAAGCTCCCGCTCGACGAGGAGACCCGCCGCCGCGCCGAGATCAACCCGCTGCGCGTGCTCGACGACAAGCGCGCCGAGGTGCAGGAGATGACGGCCGACGCGCCGCTCATGATCGACCACCTCTCGGAGTCGGCCAAGGCGCACTTCGATCAGGTGCTCGGATTCCTCGACGGCATGGGCATGTCGTACGTGGTGAACCCGCGCATGGTCCGCGGGCTCGACTACTACACCAAGACCACCTTCGAATTCGTGCACGACGGGCTCGGCGCGCAATCCGGCATCGGCGGCGGCGGCCGCTACGACGGACTGATGGCCCAGCTCGGCGGCCAGCCGCTCTCGGGCATCGGCTTCGGCATCGGCGTCGACCGCACGGTGCTCGCGCTCGAAGCCGAAGGCAAGACCGCCGTCGACAGGCCGCGCATCGACGTCTTCGGCGTGCCGCTCGGCGATCTCGCCAAACAGCACCTGGTGCCGCTGGCCGCGCAGCTGCGCGCGGCGGGCATCCGCACCGACCTCGCCTACGGCGGGCGCGGGATGAAGGGGGCCATGAAGGCCGCCGACAAGTCCGGCGCGCGCTTCGCCCTCGTCCTCGGCGACCGCGAGGTCACCGAAGGCCAGATCGGCCTGAAGAACCTGAGCAACGGCGAACAGCGCTCGATCCCGCTGGACGAGGCCGTCGCCCAGGTCGCCGCCGCCCTCGCGGGCGAATAGCGGCCGGAGTTCCCGAAAGCCAAGGCGGGCAAGGTCTTTGTGCTCAGCTCCCCGAGCGTTGGGGAGGCCGAACGTGTCGACAGCGCAGCTCAGGGAATGTTTCGGTCGGATGGTCGCGGGGAAGACCGGATAGGTGCGATCCGCCGGTGGTGCGTTGCGTTCGGTCCGGACCGTAGCGAAGTGCGGTGCCGGGGCGGGCATCCTGGTACCGTGCCGGTCGGTGCGCGACGCGACGACCAAGTATCCGCGCCCCCAGACGAACTCGGACGAATGCACCTGTGACTGAACAGCCGAATACGCAGCCCGCCACACCGGTCGGGCTCGATCTCATCGCACCCGAAATGTATGCGCCCGCGCTGCGGCGGCTGTCGCTCGCCGCGCTCGGCGTCGGCATAGGTGTCGGTCTGCTGCTGGCGTTGTTCGTGAGCTGGCCCATCGCGCTGTGCGCGGGCGTGGTGCTGGGCGCGCCCACCGCGTTGTACGCGGTCGCGGCGCAGCGGCGGCGAATGTCGCTGGACGGCACCGTGATCCACGCGCGGAACTGGTCGGGGGAACACACCCTGGATCTGGCCGCGGCCACCGGGGTGGAGGTGCTGGTGTATCCGGGGCGGCTGAGCCGGGTGGTACTGCGTGTCACCACCGGACCCGAGACGCGCATCGTGCCGCTGGCCATGTACACCGACGGCGGCAGCGGACGCGAGATGCACATCCTCGGGCTACGCAAGCTCGCCGACGCCCTCGCGGCCTGCCCGCTGGCGGCGGCCCTGGCGGTGTCGTCGATGCTCGTGCATCAGCTGCGCGCCGAGGCCCGCGACGCCAACGCGGAGGAGCGCCCGCTCTACCGCGCCGCCCGCATGGTGCGCGCGAAGGATTCCGTGCAGCCGGTCGTGCTCAGCGACCAGGACATCGCCGAACTCGCGCGTTAGACGCACGCGCCGCGGCGCAGGCTACTGTCTGGTTGCTCACGACGGCTGGGGTACGCCGGTGAGGTCTCGTTAGGGTGGAGGCGGATGTCCGTCTACCGCGAGGAGATCGTCGTGAGCAGTGCCGCCCGACCCGTGACAGTGACCGTGACCGGCGCCGCCGGGCAGATCGCGTACGGGCTGTTGTTCCGGATCGCCTCCGGGGCGCTGCTCGGGACCCAGACACCGGTTCGGTTGCGGCTGTTGGAGATTCCCGCCGCCGTCGCCTCGCTCGAGGGTGTGGCCATGGAGTTGGAGGACGGCGCGTTTCCGCTGCTGTCGTCCATCGACATCGCCGATGATCCGTGGGTGGGGTTCGAGGGTGCGAATGTCGCGCTGCTGGTCGGGGCGCGGCCCCGCACCGCCGGGATGGAGCGCGGTGATCTGCTGGCCGCCAACGGGCCCATCTTCACCGATCAGGGCGCGGCCATCAATGCCAATGCGGCACAGGACATCAAGGTGCTGGTGGTCGGAAATCCGGCCAATACCAATGCCTTCATCGCCATGAGCAACGCGCCCGACGTGCCCGCCGCGCGCTTCACCGCGCTGACCCGTCTCGACCACAATCGCGCCATCGCCCAGCTGGCCGCGCGCACGGGCGCGGCGGCCGCCGATATCGAGCGAATCGCCATCTGGGGCAACCATTCCGCGACCCAGTACCCGGATATCAGCTACGCCACCGTGGCGGGCCGCCCGGCCCTCGATGCCATCGGCGACCGGGCCTGGCTGGTGGATGACTTCATTCCCACCGTGCAGCAGCGCGGCACCGCCATCATCAAGGCGCGCGGTGCGTCCTCGGCGGCGAGTGCGGCCAGCGCCGCCATCGACCACATCCACGACTGGGTGCTGGGCACCGCGCCCGGCGACTGGACCTCCATGGCCGTCCCCTCGGACGGTTCCTACGGCGTGCCGGAGGGTCTGATCAGCTCGTTCCCGGTCACCTGCGCCGACGGCGAGTACACCATCGTCCCGGACCTGGAGATCGACGAATTCTCCCGCGCCCGAATCGATCTCAGCGTCGCCGAACTGGCGGCCGAGCGCGATGCGGTGGTCGAACTCGGCTTCGCCAAACGGTCCTGAGCGGCGGGATCAGCTCAGCTTGCCGATCACGTTCTCGCCGTACCAATTGATCTTGGCGATCTTGTCCTCGAGGGATTCGGTGTCGGCTTCCATGGCGTAGGAGTTGCGGAAGCCCACGATCGCGTCGGTGATGCCCTTGTCCTCGAGGCGCTTCACGCCGTCGGGGGAGTAGGCGTCCAGGGAGACGGCGTGGATCTCGAAATCACGGGGATTGTCACGCTCACTGCGCAATTCGGCGATGCGCGCCAGGTACTTGTCGAGATCCTCGGCATTGCCGCCGGCGTGCATCCAGCCGTCACACAGGCGCACGGCGCGCTTGAGGGCGGCGTCGCTGTGCCCGCCGATGAGGATGGGCAGCGGTTCGGTGGGCGCGGGGGTGAGCTTGATCTTCGGGATGTCGTAGAACTCGCCGTGGTACTCGAAGTACTCGCCGGTGGACAGCCCCTGCACGATCTCGATGCACTCGTCCAGGCGCTTGCCGCGGCGCTCGAACGGGACGCCCATGATCTGGAAGTCCTCCGGCCACGGGCTGATGCCCACGCCCAGGGCGAAGCGGTTGTTGCTCAGGCGGGCCAGCGAACTGGCCTGCTTGGCCACCAGTACCGGTGGGCGGATCGGCAGCTTGAGCACGAACGGAGTGAGCCGTAGCGTGGTGGTCGCCGCGGCGATGGCGGCCGAGAGCACGAAGGTTTCGATGAACGGCTTGCCGTCCAGGAATTCGCGATTGCCGTCCTTGGTGTACGGGTACTTCGAATCCGATTCGGCCGGGTAGGCAATGCTGTCGGCGATGGTAATGCTGTGGAACCCGGCGGCCTCCGCGGCCTGCGCCAGCGGGATGTAGTAGTCCGGGTTGATCATCGCCTCCGCATAGGTGAAGCGCATCGGATCGTCCTCTCGACAGTGAGCAAGTGCGAAAATTAGAACAGATTCTAGTGGTGTTGGCGATGCTATCGGAGGCTTTCCGGTCCCGGTAGATGGGACCGTGCGGGTTGGGACTTGCCCGATAATCTGGAGCTTGTTCTAATCACTGTCATGACCATCGCCATCACCGGATCGGGATCGGGAATCGGTGCGGCCACCGCCGCCGCCCTCACCGCCGCGGGCCACGACGTCATCGGCATCGACCTGCGCAACGCGGATGTCACCGCCGACCTGACCGACCCGGCCGCCCGGGAGGCCGCCGTGGCGGCGGTGCTCGAGCGCTCCGGCGGCGTGCTCGACGGTCTCGTGCTGTGCGCCGGCGTCGGCCCGCACGTGCCGGACCCGAACTTCGTGGTCGAGATCAACTACCGGGCCACCGTCGCCTTCCTCGACGCTCTGTTCCCGGCCCTGCAGAAGGGCGAATCGCCTGCGGCCGTGGTGGTTTCGTCGGTCGCGTCCACGCATATCAGGTGGGAGCAGAACCCGATCAACACCGGCACCGAGGCCGAGTCCTTCGCGCAGGCGGGCGATTTCGCGGGCCAGTACGCCTACGCGTCGTCCAAGAACGCGGTCACCGTCGCCGTGCGGCAGCGCGCCGAGGAGTGGGGCGCGGCCCGCGTGCGGCTGAACACCGTCGCCCCCGGCAGCGTGGACACCCCGCTGCTGCGGGCCGGGCTCGACGATCCGCGCTACGGCGAGGCCATCCGCAACTTCACCGCACCCATCGGCCGCAACGGCACCCCGGACGAAATCGCCTCGCTCATCACGTATCTGCTCGGCCCGCAGGCCGGGTTCATCCACGGCGCGCAGTTCGTCATCGACGGCGGCATGGACGCCAAGACGCGCCCGGCGGCGGTCTGACGCCTCAATACTCTGTTCCGCGCGCTCGCCACGAGAGAGCGCCACGAACGGTGGTCGAGCCCGCGGGGTGTACAGCCGCTCTCGGCCTCCACCGATGCCGCGGTGACCGGGATACCCGACCGGTTACCGCGGCATCACCTCTGTCACGGGTGGAGCAGTTGCTCTGATCAGGTGCGCTCGGTGTTCTCCGAGGTGGATTCGGCGGGCGTGCCCGCGCTGGCGAAGCGGCCGCCGATGACGCCGTCGGGGACTGTCTTGGGGACCTCGCCCAGCAACTCGCGGGTGTTCTCCTCGTTGACGAGTTCGACGTTGCGGGCGAATTCGCCGTCGCCCGCGCCCGCGCCACCGCGCGCGCCGGCGGCGGGGGAGCCCATGAAGCCGGAGGTGCCGGTGCCCGAACCTGTGCTCGCGGCGGTCGTGCCGGAGCCGAAGGGGGAGCTCGCGCCCGCGACCGTGCCGCCGGGGATCGAGGAGCCGTGGCCGCCGGGGACCGAGGCCAGGCCGCCGCCACCACCACCGCCGCCCCCGCCGCCTCCACCACCACTGCCGACTCCGGCCGCGGTGGTGTCGTCGTCGGTGGTGGTGTCGGTGAGCACAGGGTTGTCGGTGCCCGGGTTGTTGTTATTGGTCGTGTTGTCGTCGGTGGTGGTGTTCGACAGCAGCGACTGCGCGCCCGTCAGCAGATCCTCGCCACTGGAGACCAGGGCCTGGCTCACCTCGGAGGCATTGAGGCCGTTGGTGCCCAGCAGCTGGCTGATCATGGTGTTGACCTGGCCGGTGTAACCGGCGAGAGTGCCGCGGGTGGTGTTGACCACCGAGGCGGCAGCGGTGAGATTCTCGGTGGCCGAGGCGATCAGCGCGGCCTGGCCGACGGGGGTGACCGCCAGCGGAACCAGGGCCGACGCCTGGGCGATGAAGTTGTTCACGATCCCGGTGAGCTGAATATTGCCGGTCTGCACGGCGGCGGCGGCCTGCTCGGTGATCGCGGACAGGTCGAAGCCGTTCTGCACCGTGGTGGTCTCGCCGTTGGCGACCGTCTGCTGACCGGTGTTCTGCGCCGAGGTGGAGGAATCGCCCTCCCAGACCGACGACAGATTCGACAGCACACTGCTGCCCGTCGACAGCGCGGTCTGGATGATCGTCGAACCCTGGCTCAGCAGCGTGGCCGGGTTGAAGCTGCTCAGGATGCCGGAGCCGAAGCTGCTCAGCATTTCCTGGAAGGGGGTGAACAGGGCCTGCAGGTCGGTGAGCGACGTCAGGTTCAGGTTCTGCAGCGCGGCGTCGATGGACTCGGTCGACACGGCCGGGATGGTGATGCCGTCGGCGGCGGCCTGCAGCAGCGCGGCCTGCGCGGCATCCACCGAGGCCGGGATGTTGTTCACCGCGGTCTGTGCGTTGGTGACAGCGGTCTGCGCATTGGTGAGCGCCGCCTGGGCGCCGGAGAACACGCTGTTCGCGCCGCTGACGACGGGGGAGATGGCACCGTCGAGCACGGAGGCGGCGTAGGTGTTGTCGGAGTTGCCGCCGCCGAGCCCGGAGGGCAGGCCGCCGCCCATCGCGGAGCCGCCGTTCTGCTCGAACTCCTTGCGGGACAATACGAATGCCGGAGCCTCGGTGGGCTCCATCTCCGCGGGCAGCTGGCCCAGCGGTAGGTCGGCGAACGCGCCGTTACCGCCCACCCGCAGATCGGTCGTGGTGGGCAGCGGCGCGGCGGCCGGGGTGCTGGGGGTGTTGGCGCCGATCACGCCGGAATCGAGGGGCTTCATCCCAGCGCTCCGATCTGCGCTGCCTGGTCGGTGTCCTCGGTTTCGACCGCTGTGACGGTGTTGTTGGCGGTTTCGCTCAACGCGGTGAACTTGCTCGCCAGGGCATTGACGTCCTTGTTGTGCAGCAGTTCCGCGACCGCGAAGCTGGCCAGGAAATCGGCCCCGATGACGCCGAACACGGGGGTCATGCTGGCCACGTTCTTGGCGACATCGCCGTTACCCGCCCCGGAGATGTCTACGGCCAGCCCGTTGATGGTGGTTGCCGCAGCCCGGACCTCATCGCCTTCGAGCGAAAAATTGTTCGCCATCTGGTGCCCCCCAAATCGTCATGGACATGCGGTGCCGAATATATCCCACCGGCCGTCCAGCTCTCGATCTTGGCTGGTTCTCGCACCCCTGAACCGACCCCCGGCTCAAACTGGAACGTGTTGCAAATTAGAACAAGTTCTATATTCTTCATGCCATGAAGGTCGCAGTCACCGGCGCCGCCGGGTTCCTTGGCACCAACCTACTTCGCCAGCTCACGGATCGCGGTCACGAGGTTACCGCCATCGATCGCGTCCGGCCCAGCACGAGCCAGGACGGTGTCACCTGGGTCAACGGTGACGTGCTCGACCCCGCCTCGATGCGTACGGTGCTCGACGGCGCGGAGGTCGTCTACCATCTGGTCGCGCTGATCACCCTGGCGCACAAGAACGATCTGGCCTGGCGGGTCAACACCGAGGGCGTGCGCGTCGTGGCCGAGGCCGCGCGCGAGGTCGGCGTGCGGCGCATGGTGCACACCAGCTCCATCCACGCGTTCAACCAGTACAGCTGTGGCGGTCGCATCAACGAGCGTGCGCCGCGGTCCATCGATCCGGATCTGCCGGTGTACGACCGCTCGAAGTTCCAGGGCGAGATCGAGCTGCGCAAGGTGATCGACGAGGGTCTGGACGCGGTCATCTGCAATCCGACCGGTGTGTACGGACCCATCGACTACAGCGACTCCCGCATCAACAAGGTGATCTGGGATGCCGCGCGCGGCCGGGTGCCGGTGATGATCGGCGGCGGCTTCGACCTGGTCGACGTGCGCGATGTGGCCAAGGGCCTGATCCTGGCCGGCGAACGCGGCAAGACCGGTGAGAACTACCTGCTCGGCGGCGAATTCGTGAACATGCTGGAGATCACCCGCTTCGCGGCCGAGGTGAACGGGAAGCTCAAGCCCGCCTTCGCGATCTCGCCCAAGGTGATCGCCGCGCTGATGCCGGTGCTCGAGCCCGCCGGGCGCGCCTTCGGCACCGACAAGCTGTCCAAGGCGTCCATGGGCGCGCTGCTGTCCGCGCCGATCGTCGAACACGCCAAGGCCGCAACGGAACTCGGCTATCAGCCGCGTCCGGCCAAGGAGACGGTGCGCGATCTGGTGGCCTTCTACAACGGGCAGACCGTCAAGCCCGACACGCTGAAGATCGCGTGAGACAGCGGTATCGCTTGACTTCGAGCTAGAACACATGTTCGACTTGGGTGGTGCGGTGGCAAAGCCAGACCTTGGACGCCGATGACGGCGCGCTGCCCGGGCTCGAACGTGCCGGTTTCGTACGCAGCGTACAGACCCCCGAGTTCGAAGGCATCACCTTTCACGAGGTGTTGTGTAAGTCCGCGCTGAACAAGGTCGACAGCGACAGCCTGCCGTTCGGCTGGACGGTCAATCCCATGCGCGGGTGCTCGCACGCGTGCCGCTACTGTTTCGCGCGCGGCACGCACGAGTACCTCGATCTGGACGCCGGCGACGATTTCGACTCGCAGATCGTCGTCAAGACCAATGTCGCCGCGGTCCTGCGCCGGGAGCTGCACAAGCGCTCCTGGCGGCGGGAACCCGTTGCGCTGGGCACGAATACCGATCCCTATCAGCGCGCCGAGGGCCGCTACCGGCTGATGCCGGGCATCATCGGCGCGCTCACCGAATCCGGCACGCCCTTCTCGATTCTCACCAAGGGCACCCTGCTGCGCCGGGACCTGCCGCTGCTCACCCAGGCCGCGCGGCAGGTGGACGTGCAGGTGGCGGTGTCCATCGCCATCCTCGACGAGGATCTGCACAAGAGCCTGGAACACGGTACGCCCTCGCCGCGCGCACGGCTGGAGCTGGTGCGTGCCCTCGCCGATGCCGGATTCGCCGTGAATGTCATGGTGGCTCCGGTCATTCCGTACCTCACCGACGGTAAGGCGCATCTGGACGAGCTCTTCGCCGCCATCGCCGACGCCGGGGCCGATCACGTCACCGCCTTCCCCATGCATCTGCGCGGCAGTACGCGCGGGTGGTTCCTCGAGTGGCTCGCCGAAGAGCACCCCGCGCTGCTGCGACGCTACCGACAGTTGTATGGTCGCGGAGCTTCGGTTACACCGGAGTATTCTGCGTGGCTACGCGGCCGTATCGAGCCGCTGCTGGAGAAATACCGTTTGAACCGCGAGCGTCCTACCGACAGTGAGCTTCCGGAGAACCCGGAGCTACGGGTCAGCGACTCTCCGGCACCCGACCGGCAGTTGGCTCTTTTCGCCTGAAACCGGCCGAGATTTCTTGTGCAACCGCTAACTTCGCGGGTGTGTCGCGAATATGGCGGAGTAGTTTGGCGTTGGTACCTCACAGCGACGAGGAAGTGATGCACGCGCATGGTTTCGCAGCATGACGACAGCGCTGGGGCTCAGGCTGGAAAGGCCGGTGCCACAGAGAAATTGGAAAGGGTCGTAATTCGCTTCGCGGGCGACTCCGGTGACGGTATGCAGCTCACCGGTGACAGATTCACCCACGAGGCCGCGGCCTTCGGCAACGATCTTGCCACCCAGCCCAATTTCCCCGCCGAGATCCGTGCGCCCCAGGGCACGCTGCCCGGTGTCTCGTCCTTCCAGATCCAGATCGCCGACTACGACATCCTCACCGCGGGTGACCAGCCCGATGTGCTGGTGGCGATGAATCCCGCGGCGCTGAAGGCGAATCTGGAGGATCTGGCGCGCGGGGCGACGGTCATCGTCAATACCGACGAGTTCTCCAAACGCAATCTGTCCAAGGTCGGGTACGCTGGCGACCCTCTCACCGATGACACTCTGTCCGATTTCGTGGTGCACCGGGTGCCCATGACGTCGTTGACGCTCACCGCAACCGAACCGACCGGTGTGGGCAAAAAGGATGGGCAGCGCGCCAAGAATATGTTCGCGCTGGGATTGCTGTCCTGGATGTACGGGCGGCCCATCGGCGGCACCGAACAGTTCATGCGGGAGAAATTCGCGGCCAAACCCGATGTGGCCGAAGCGAATATCCTCGCATTCCGGGCAGGCTGGAATTACGGCGAAACGACCGAATCGTTCGCGACGACCTATGAGGTCGCTCCCGCGACGCTGCCCGCCGGAACCTATCGGCAGATCACCGGGAATACCGCGCTCGCCTACGGACTCGTCACTGCGGGCCAATTGTCGGGATTGCCGGTATTTCTCGGGACGTATCCCATCACCCCGGCCTCCGACATCCTGCACGAACTGAGCAAGCACAAGAACTTCGGCATCACTACGTTCCAGGCCGAGGACGAGATCGCCGGAATCGGTGCGGCGTTGGGGGCCACCCTCGGCGGCGCGCTCGGCGTCACCTCCACCTCCGGGCCGGGTCTCGCGCTCAAGAGCGAGGCCATCGGCCTGGCCGTCATGACCGAACTGCCGCTGGTCATCATCGATGTGCAGCGCGGCGGGCCGTCCACCGGTCTGCCCACCAAGACCGAGCAGGCCGATCTGCTGCAGGCGCTCTACGGGCGCAACGGCGAATCGCCGGTGGCCGTCATCGCACCGCGTTCTCCCGCCGACTGTTTCGACGCGGCGGTCGAGGCCGCGCGGATCGCGCTCACCTACCGCACACCGGTGCTGCTGCTGTCCGACGGCGCCATCGCCAACGGCTCCGAACCGTGGTCGATTCCGCGGGTGTCGGAGATGGCGCGCATCGAACCGGGATTCGAGGCCGACGGCGAGGACGGCGACGACTTCCAGCCCTACGCCCGCGATCCCGAAACCCTCGCGCGCCCGATCGCCGTGCCCGGCACCAAGGGTCGCGCGCACCGCATCGGCGGCCTCGAGAAGGCCGACGGCAGCGGCAACATCTCCTACGATCCGGCCAATCACGAACTCATGGTCCGGTTGCGCCAAGCCAAGATCGACGGCATCACCGTGCCCGATATCGAGGTCGACGATCCGGACGGGCGCGCGGAACTGCTGCTCATCGGATGGGGCAGCTCCTACGGACCCATCGGTGAGGCGTGCCGCCGTGCCCGGCGGCGCGGCGTTCCGGTGGCGCAGGCGCATTTGCGGCATCTGAATCCCTTCCCCGCCAACCTCGGTGACGTCCTGCGCCGGTATCGCACGGTCGTCGCGCCGGAGATGAACGGCGGACAGCTCGCCATGCTGCTCCGCGCCGAATACCTGGTAGACGTCCAGCCGTGGACCAAAGTCGCCGGAACCGCCTTCTCCGCGCAGGAGCTGGTCGGCGTGATCGACGCGGCCCTGGACGGTTCCATCGCCGAGATGGAACAGAGCAAGGCCTTCGCCGCGCGGGCGCGGGCGACCTACCGCACCACAGGGGGCAAGTCATGACCATCATGGAGAACCCGCTCGTCGGAACGGATCTCGGGCTCACCGGGCTGTCCGGCGTGCCGCATGCCGACGGCCCCCAGAAAGCCAAGGACTACACCTCCGATCAGGAGGTGCGGTGGTGCCCCGGCTGCGGTGACTACGTCATCCTCGCCACCGTGCGCGGCTTCCTCGCCGACCTCGGCCTGCGCCGCGAGAACCTCATGTTCGTCTCCGGCATCGGCTGCTCGAGCCGGTTCCCGTACTACCTGGAGGCGTACGGGATCCACTCCATCCACGGCCGTGCGCCCGCCATCGCGACCGGTCTGGCGGTGACCCGCCCGGACCTGTCGGTCTGGGTGGTGACCGGGGACGGCGACGCCCTCTCCATCGGCGGCAACCACCTCATCCACGCCCTGCGGCGCAATGTGAACATGACGATTCTGTTGTTCAACAACAGGATCTACGGTCTCACCAAGGGCCAGTACTCACCGACCTCGGAACCCGGGAAGGTCACCAAGTCCACGCCCATGGGCTCGGTCGACCATCCGTTCAACACGCTGTCGGTGGCGCTGGGCGCCGAAGCAACCTTCGCCGCACGGGCGCTGGACTCCGACCGCGCCGGCCTCACCGAGGTGCTGCGCGCCGCCGCCGAACACCGCGGCACCTCCTTCGTGGAGATCCTGCAGGACTGCCCGATCTTCAACGACGGCTCCTTCGACATGCTCCGCAAGGAGAACGCCGAATCCCACCTCATCCGCCTGCACCACGGCGAACCCATCCGCTTCGGCGCGGACGGTGAATTCGCGGTCGTGCGACAGGGTTTCGGCATGCGCGTGGTGTGCGCCGACACGGTCGCGGAATCCGAGATCGTGGTGCACGACGCCTACGCCGAGGATCCCGAATACGCCTACGCGCTCTCGCGGCTGTCCGAACAGGATCTCTCCCACGTGGTCACGGGCATCTTCCGCAGCGTCTCCCGCCCCACCTACGACGACGGGGTCCGCGCCCAGCTGGAGACGGCCGCCGAACGCAAACCGGTGCGCGAGGATTCGCTGCAGCACCTGCTCACCGGCCGCGAAACCTGGACCGTCAGTTAGCGATCCGCTGCGGTCGGCGATCGGCTCGCTGACCGCAGCGGGAACTCACGCGGCGACGAATGCGGTGAGCAGACTGTCGAACACCGTGGTGAAGCGGGCGCGGGAGGCTTTCTGCTCCTCGGTGAGACCATCGGTGACGGTGGGCGCGTAGACGATCAGATGCACATCCTGATCCGGCGGCGCGGGCATGTAGTCGAGAATCACCGCGCCCTGGTCGGTGACCGACGGCGTGCCCATATCCGCGGCGGCGAGTGCGCGAATCTCACTGGCCGCCGCGGCGAGTGCCGCGGCGGGCACCGTGCCGTTGATCTCCTGGGTGCCGCCATCGGGCCGCTTGACGGCGGTTCCGTCCGACCGCACCTCCAGCACCGGCTTCAGATCCAGGCGCGTCTGCCAGGCATTCGGCAGCGTGGTCAGAATGAACTGCGTGGTCACCGCGACCGGAGCGGGAGCAGGCGCCGCGGGCGAGACGGGCGAGACCGGAGCGACCGAGGTCGGTGCGGCCGGTTCCTGAGCGGCGGCGAATCCGCCTGTGCCCGTGAGCATCACACCCGCCAGCACGGCGGCGGCAACTCGCCGTGCCACGACCGCGCGCGCTGTCCCTCCGAAACGCGCTGTGCCGCTGAAACGCGCTGTGCCGCGCGGTCTTCCGAGTTCCAGCCCGCCGTTGCTCCGCATGAACCGCCTCCAAGCTCCCTCGCGAGCACGCGCCCGCCGCCGGTGATTCTGCCTCGCGCGCGGCGCCGAGTCACCGAAGGCACGCCGACGTCACGCGGGCACGGCACCGGAACGGTTGCTCCACAGTGTGATTCGGCTACGCGCGGCGGGGGCTCGGTTGTGGAGTGGTCTGCGGCTGCACACCCGGAGCTCGGCTCACAGCTTCAGGGTCGGCGGGTTGTCCAGGTCGCGGGCGTTGTAGGTGTCGCAGGAGGTGACCTGGCCGGTCTGGTAGCCGGCGAGGAACCACTTCTGGCGCTGTTCGGAAGAACCGTGAGTCCAGGCTTCGGGATTCACGCGGGCACCGGACGATTTCTGGATGTGATCGTCGCCGACGGCCGCGGCGGCGGAGAGGGCGTCGCGAATCTGGTCGCGGGTCAACGGCTTCAGGAAGGGTTCGCTGGAGCCGGGGGCGGGGAGCTTGTCGGCCCAGTAGGCCCAGACGCCCGCGTAGCAGTCGGCCTGCAGTTCGGTGCGGACCGCGCCGGATTCGGGGCCCCGCGGATCGCGCTGGGCGCGGCCCAGATCGCCGAGCAGGTTCTGGATGTGGTGGCCGAACTCGTGGGCCACGACATACTCCTCGGCCAGCGGGCCGCCGGTCGCGCCGAAGCGGTCCTTGAGCTCCTGGAAGAAGCTGGTGTCGAAGTAGGCGGTCTGGTCGGCGGGGCAGTAGAAGGGGCCGACCGCCGAGGAGGCGCGCCCGCAGCCGGTGTTGATGACACCGGAGAACAGCTGCACCTTGGGCTCGACGTAGCGCTTGCGGGTCTGCTTGGGCAGTTCGGTGTTCCACACCGAGTCCAGGCTCTGCACCGTCAGCACCACGCGGCAGTCGACGTACTTGTTGGCGTCCGCGCCGGTCTTGCAGTGCTCGGGGGTCTGCGCGGTGCCCTGCTGCTGGGAGTCGGCTCCGGTGAACTGGCCGAGAATGCTGCCCGGATCACCTCCGAGCAGCAGTGTGGCGATCAACGCGATGATGCCCAGCGCGCCGCCGCCGAGCGCGATACCGCCGCCCATGCCCGGCCCGCCGCCGGACGACACCCGATCCGGATCGATCTGCAGGCC
This sequence comes from Nocardia acididurans, assembly GCF_016741815.1. Lineage (GTDB taxonomy): Bacteria > Actinomycetota > Actinomycetes > Mycobacteriales > Mycobacteriaceae > Nocardia > Nocardia acididurans. Next base: position 336,706 of record NZ_JAERRJ010000007.1, on the reverse strand, counting down.
CTCGTTGAAAGTCATTGCGGTAACTCCCGTCTGCGGTCGCCCATCGGGGCCTTCGGTGCGTCAGGATCGTTGCTGTTCGGTGCGTGCCGCTACAGCTTGGCACGGGGGATCGGATATCGGTTTCCACTTGGTGAACGTGTCTAACTACGATGTACGGCGCACCCGTTCACACTCCGGTGCTCGAATCCGTCGAAAGGAATCCCGTGCTGCGCACCCACTTGGCTGGTTCGCTGCGAAGCGAGCACGCCGGTCAGACCGTCACCCTCACCGGTTGGGTGGCCCGGCGGCGAGACCACGGTGGCGTGATCTTCATCGATCTGCGCGATGCGTCGGGTGTTTCGCAGGCCGTCTTCCGTGAGGGCGAGCCCGCCGAACAGGCCCACAAGCTGCGCAACGAGTTCTGTGTGAAGGTCACCGGTGTGGTCGAGAACCGCCCGGCGGGCAGCGAGAACCCGAATCTGCCGACCGGCGCGATCGAGGTCAACGTCACCGCGCTCGAGGTGCTCAACGAGGCCGCGCCGCTGCCGTTCCAGCTCGATGACGAGCCCGGCGAAGAGGCGCGTCTGAAGTACCGCTACCTCGACCTGCGTCGCGAGGGCCCCGGCCACGCCATCCGCCTGCGCTCGAAGGTGAACGCCGCCGCCCGCGAGGTGCTGGCCAAGCACGCGTTCGTCGAGGTCGAGACCCCGACCATGACCCGGTCCACCCCCGAGGGCGCGCGCGACTTCCTGGTTCCGGCCCGTCTGCAGCCGGGCAAGTTCTACGCACTGCCGCAGTCGCCGCAGCTGTTCAAGCAGCTGCTCATGGTCGGCGGCATCGAGCGCTACTACCAGATCGCGCGCTGCTACCGCGACGAGGACTTCCGCGCCGACCGCCAGCCCGAGTTCACCCAGCTCGACATCGAGATGAGCTTCGTCGAGCAGGAAGACGTCATCCTGCTGGCCGAGGACATCCTGGTCGCGCTGTGGAAGCTGGTCGGCCACGAGATCACCACGCCGATCCCGCACATGACCTACGCCGAGGCCATGCGCCGCTACGGCTCCGACAAGCCCGACCTGCGCTTCGGTGTCGAGATCACCGAGATGAAGGAGTACTTCGCGGACACCCAGTTCCGGGTGTTCCAGTCTCCGTACGTCGGCGCGGTCGTCATGCCGGGCGGTGCGTCGCAGCCGCGTCGCCAGTTCGACGCCTGGCAGGAGTGGGCCAAGCAGCGCGGCGCCAAGGGCCTGGCCTACATCACCTTCAACGAGGACGGCACCCTCGGCGGCCCGGTCGCCAAGAACCTCACCGACGCCGAGCGCGAGGGTCTGGCCAAGCAGGTCGGCGCGGAGCCGGGCGACTGTGTGTTCTTCGCCGCCGGTGACGCCAAGTCCAGCCGTGCGCTGCTGGGCGCGGCGCGTGGCGAGATCGCGCGCAAGTGCGGTCTCATCGACGACGACGCCTGGGCCTTCGTGTGGATCGTGGACGCGCCCATGTTCGAGCCGGCCGCCGACGCCACCGCGAGCGGCGATGTGGCCCTGGGCCATTCGGCCTGGACCGCGGTGCACCACGCGTTCACCTCGCCCAAGCCCGAGCACCTGGCCACCTTCGACACCGATCCGGGTGCGGCGCTGGCCTACGCCTACGACATCGTCTGCAACGGCAATGAGATCGGCGGCGGCTCGATCCGTATCCACCGCCGTGACGTGCAGGAACGCGTGTTCAAGGTGATGGGCATCGGCGAGGCCGAGGCGCAGGAGAAGTTCGGCTTCCTCCTCGACGCGTTCTCCTTCGGCGCACCGCCCATGGGCGGCATCGCCTTCGGCTGGGACCGCATCACCGCGCTGCTTGCCGGGGTGGATTCCATCCGCGAGGTCATCGCCTTCCCGAAGTCGGGTGGCGGCGTGGACCCGCTGACCGACGCGCCGACGCCGATCACCCTGCAGCAGCGGCAGGAGGCGGGCTTGAACGCCAAGCTCGACGCTGACGGCAACCCGGTCGTCGAAGCCAAGAAGTAACGCTCTTCACGACAGTGCCCCCGGTATCGGCCGATACCGGGGGCACTGTCGTTTTCGAATCGGGTGGGCGCTCAGGTCCAGGCGACCAGGCCGCCGGTGAGGGTGCGGTAGGCGTAGGTGACCGCGATGGCCGACACCGGACCGGCCACCAGCAGGCCCAGCCCGCACAGCAGCGCGCCGATGACGGTCATCACCAGTACCGCGACCGCCAGCAGGATGACCGGCAGCGGATTGCGGATGACCAGCTGGGCGCTGGCCTTGATGGCTTCGAGCGGGCTCAGGTCGTGGTCGATCACGAAGTGCAGCGAGAACATGCACAGCACGCCGACGATCACCGCGGGGAAGACGCAGGCCAGCGAGGCGACCAGTCCGGCGACGAACACGATGAGCGCGGTGACGAGGACGCGCCCGGCGTTGTCGAAGGCGAAGAAGGTGGGGAAATCCGGTGGGGTGCCGTCGGTTTCGCTGAGCGCGCCGCGAATCATGGCCGCCTGCAACAGCCACACCACCAGGGCGGCCACGGCGAACAGCAGCAGCACCCCGGAGAGGGATTGCACATCGAGCAGGTTCACCAGCAGGGTGACCATGAGCCAGGCGATCAGGCCGATGAGCACCATGCCCATCCACGCAATCGGGTTGAGGCGGAAGCGATCCCAACCGTAGCCGAGGGCGCGGCCGACATCGAGGCGGTCTCGGTCGTAGCCGGGTGCCGCGGCCGGTGCGGGCGCATCGCCCTGCGGCGGAACGCCTGCGGGCGGGGCGCCGGGGGTTGCTCCGGACGGGGCCGCGCCCTGCTGCGGCGTGGATCCCGCTGGCGGATAACCACCTTGGGGTGGGTACCCACCGTGCTGCGGGTTCGCACCCTGCGGTGGGTACCCGCCCTGTTGTGGGTTACCGCCCTGCGGTGCGTACCCGCCCTGCTGTGCGTACCCACCCTGTTGGGGGTACCCACCCGGCGGTGTGTGCCCCGGCTGGGGTGCGTACCCACCCTGCGGCGGCAGACCTCCCGATTGGGAGTATCCGGACGAAACGGGCGCGCCGGTGGGGGGATTCAGTGGCGGCGGCGGTTCCACCGGTTCGCTGCCGTAGTGCGCCGCACCCGGGCCCTCGAACTGCGGATACCCCGCGAGCCCCGGCATACCGTGCCGTCCGCCCGCGCCCGCGGCGCCCGAACCCGCCGAATGCGGTGGGGGCTCGGGGTTTTCCTGCTGCGGATTCTGATGCTGTCCGGAACGGGGTGGATACTGGTACCCGCCCTCCCCCGCGGGGTTCTCGCCAGAAGGTTCTTTCGGTGCGGCGGGCGGCGTGCCGGTCATAGGCGCTAGCCTTTCACATTTCCCGGTTTACGGTGTGGCGCACAGCAGTTGAACATGAGACAACTAGAGGGTCCCGGTCGTGTCAAGCATCCAGCGCCGTGTGGGCAAACCCTTCACAAAGACACGCCGGAAGACGCGCGAAAGGTTGCGTAACCGCTCGCTGAAAGTGACCTGGAGCGAGTAACTTGGAGCCCGATGACCGCACTATTGGCCGAACGCGCCGCCGAAGTCGTGTACGCGGCACAACAGTTGCTCACAAAGCGAATGGGTGCTGCGGTAAAGCTGAGCGATCCGATGGAACTCAGCGGCAGTGGTAGGACGACGGTTCTACGCGTCCGTGTTGCGGAGAACGCTTTTTCACTTCCTCGCACCCTCATAGTGAAACAGGTGCGCGGGGCAGCGAAGGAGCGACGCACCGGAGGCATGGCACCCGGAGTCGCGAGTATCGACTCCGCCTTCCTACGCGAGGCTGTCTCCTACCAGTTCACCACCGCCCTCGGCCGCGACCACCGGCCCGGCGCGTACCTACTGGGATACAGCCTGCCCGAGCGACTGCTCATCCTCAGCGACCTGGGGGAGAACACGTCGCTCACCCAGGTGCTGCAGGCGAACGTCGAACCCGCCGGGCGCAACGCCCTCATGGCCTTCGCGCAGGCGCTGGGCCGCATGCACGCGGCAACCGTCGGGCGTGAGGCCGACTTCGTCGCCCTGCTCCGCCGGGTCGACGTCGTGCACCGGGTCGACGGCATCGCCCAGCAGGCCGAATCCGCCGTCGCCGAAGTCCCGGCCATGCTAGGCCGCGAACTCGGCATCGAGGTGCCGGGCGAGATCGCCGAACGCATCGTGCGCGGCAATCGGCTCTTCTCCGCCGGCCGCTATCGCGCGTTCAGCCCATCCGACCTGTGCCCCGACAATGTCATCCTCAACGAGGAGGGCGCGCGGTTCCTCGACTACGAGTGGGGCGGTTTCCGCGACGCCACCCTCGACATCGCCTACGCCCTCGTCTCCTTCCCCGGCTGCCTGTGCGACTTCGAGCTCTCCCGCGAACGCGCCCGGCAGATGGTGGAGGCCTGGCGCTCGGAAGTGGTGGCGGTCTGGCCGTCCCTGGCCGACGACGACGTCCTCGCCGAACGCATCCTCGAGGCCCGGCTCATCTGGGTCTGGTTGTCCACCTACTGGTTCCTGCCCGCCGACCACACCCGCATCGCGGCCGCCCGCGAACACGGGCTGTCGATCCCGCGCTCCGCGGCGCTGATCAACCGCTGGGCCGCCCTCGCCGAGGACGCCCGCTGCACGGGTGACGACACCCTCGGCGACTTCGCCGAACATGTGTCGGCCACGCTCGAGGAGCACTGGGAGGAATAGTCCCGAGCCATCGAAGGCCGGAATTCGACTGGGAAACAGTCGAATTCCGGCCTTCGTCGGTTATCGGGCAGCCGTTCGGAACGGGAGTCAGGCCATCGGCGCGGTGCGCGATTCCATCCGGCCGCCGGTCGGCACCGCCCGCGACGCGCCGTGGCGCACACCGGCGTTCGGGTCGGTCACCGAGCTGACGTAGAACCAGTCCATCTGCGCCTGCGTGCTGTCCACGTGCAGGACGCCGTACCCGTGCGAATCCAGTTCCGCGTACTGCATGTGGTGGTTCATGGCGCGAATGGTGTTCTCCAGAGCCACCGACACCGTGCGCGGCGGCAGATGGGTGAAGTCGCCGATACTGCCCATGGAGACCGAGGGCACCACGAACTCCGCACCGACCGTGGGTCCGGCGGGGTACTCGCCGGCATCGACCGGCAGGTCGGCCGCCCACGAGCTGTGGATGTCACCGGTCAGGAACACCACATCGCGGACGGACTGGTCGCGCAGGGCGGTGAACAGTCGCTGCCGGTCGGCGGCGTAGCCGTCCCACTGGTCCAGGTTGACCGGCAGCCCGGACTCGGGGGTGCCCAGTGTCTTCGCGAAGGCCTGAGCGGTGGTGGGATCGAGGGTCGGCAGGTTCAGCGGTGCGATCATCACCGAGGTGCCGACCAGCTTCCACTGGGCGGTGGCGGTGGTGAGACCCGCTGTGAGCCACTCCATCTGGGCCGCGCCGGTCAGCGTGCGCGCCGGATTCTCGACCTCACGCCACCCCGCGCCCACCTTCAGCTGCTGATCGCGGTAGCTGCGCAGATCCAGCATGGACAGCTCGGCGAGGGTGCCGAACCGCAGTCGCCGGTACAGCTGTGCGCCCGCGCCGGTGCCCACGGCCCGCACCGGCATCCACTCCAGATAGGCGCGCAGCGCGGCGGCCCGGCGCGCCTGCCAATCGCCTTCCGTTGCGGGCGAATGGTTCTCGGCCCCGCCGCGCCACGCGTCATTGGCGCTCTCGTGATCGTCCCAGGTGCAGATGAACGGGACGCGCGCGTGCAGGTTCGCCAGGTGTTCGTCGGTCTTGTACTGCGCGTGGCGAATTCGGTAGTCGGCGAGACTGACGATCTCGTTCGCCGGATCGTGCTGGCGCACATTGGGCAGCGCGATCGCGTGCGCTCCGCGCGCGTATTCGTACAGGTAGTCGCCGAGATGAATGACGGCGTCGAGGTCCTCCCGCGCGGCGAGATGCCGGTAGGCGGCGAACCACCCCTCCTCGTAGTTGGCGCAGGACGCCACCCCGAACCGCAGTCGATCGGGGGTGTCCTGTGCGCCGGGCGCGGTGCGGGTGCGGCCGATCCGTGAGACCTGTCCCAGGGCGGTGAAGCGATAGAAATAGTCGGTGGCCGGGGCGAGCCCGCCCGCGTCCACCTTGACGGTGTGGTCGGATTCGACTGTGGCCGTGTGGTTTCCCGATGCGGCAACGCTCCCGAATCCGGCATCGGTGGCGATCTCCCACCGCACGGTGACGGCCTCGCCGCGACCGGAGCCGGGCAGCGCGTCCTCCGACGGGGTGACGCGAGTCCAGAGCATCACTCCGGTGGGCAGCGGATCGCCCGAGGCGACGCCGTGCCGGAAGACCGGCGAGTCCGCGGCGGCGCGGCCCGTGGTCAGCAGGGCGGCGCTGCCCGCGAGTGCGGCGGTGGTGCCGGTTTTCAGGGCGGTGCGACGGTCGATGCCCGCGCGTGTGATCGAAAGGGGGAGCACGATATTCGATCACACCCGATGAAGCGCCCACTAGCAATACTGGTCAGTTGAACAGTTGGGTAACTCGGCGATAGCGGATCGGTGCGGTGGCTAGACCATGGGCGTGGCACGCGGCTCGATGCGGCCGCCGCGGCGGACGCCGTAGGAAGCGCCGTGGCGGACAGCGGTATTCGGGTCGGCGACATCGGCGACGTAGTACCAGTCCATCTGGGCCTGGTCGGCGTCGACGTGCAGGACGCCGTAGCCGTGGGAGTCCAGTTCGGTGTAGTGGAGGTGGCGGTTGATGCCCTTCACGGTGCCCTCGATCGGGACCGCGGCGGTGCGGGGCGCGCCGCCGATGGTGTCGCCGATGCTCATCGACGTGATCGAGGGGACGACGAATTCGACGCCGGCGGTGGGGCCGTTCGGGTAGGCGGCGGCGTCGAGAGGAACGTCCGCGCCCCAGGAGCTGTGGATGTCTCCGGTCAGGAAGACCACGTCGGAGACCTTGTTGTCGGTGATGGTGCGCAGCAGGCGGGTGCGGTCCGCGGTGTAGCCGTCCCACTGGTCGGGGTTGGCGGGGATGCCGGACCGGGGCAGGCCCAGGGCGGTGGTGAAGGCGGCGGAGGCGGCCGGGTCCAGGGGCGGGAAGACCAGGGGCGCGATCATGACCGGGTTGCCGATGAGCTTCCAGGTGACCGGGGCGGAGACCAAACCCGCCTGGACCCAATCCATTTGGTCCTTGCCGGTGATGGTGCGGTCCGGGCTGTCGATCTCGCGCCAGCCCGCGCCCGCCTCGGCCTCCTCGCTGCGGTAGCTGCGCAGATCGAGCATGGAGAGTTCGGCGAGGGTGCCGAAGCGCAGGCGGCGGTAGAGGCGGCGGTCCGCGCCGGTGCGCACGGGCATCCATTCCAGGTACGCCTGCAGCGCCGCGGCCTTGCGAATCCCGAAGTCGCCCTCGGTGGCGGGCTGGTGGTTCTCCGCGCCGCCCGACCAGGTGTTGTCGGCGGTCTCGTGGTCGTCCCAGGTGCAGATGAACGGCAGCCGCGCGTGCAGCGTCATCAGGTCGGGGTCGGTCTTGTACTGCGCGTGGCGGATTCGGTAGTCGGCCAGGCTCACGATCTCGTGGGCGGGCTCGTGCCAGCGGACCGAACCGGTGCGGCCGCCGTATTCGCCGCGCTGGTACTCGTAGAGGTAGTCGCCCAGGTGCACGATGGCGTCCAGATCGCCGCGGTCGGCGAGATGGCGGTAGGCGGAGAAGTATCCGGCTTCCCAGTTCGCGCAGGAGACCACGCCGAGGCGCAGCCGGTCCGGGGTGGCGGAATCGGCTGGGGCGGTGTGGGTTCGGCCGACGGGGGAGGTCTGGCCGAGGGCGGTGAAGCGGTAGAAATAGGTGCGATCCGCGGCGAGGCCGGTGGCGTCGATCTTCACGGTGTGGTCGGAATCCGCGGTGGCCGTATGGGTTCCGGAGGCCGCGAGAGATCCGAAGGCTTCGTCGCTCGCGATCTCCCAGCGCACGCTGACGGGCGCGCCCGCGCCGGAGCCGGGCAGCGCGTCCTCCGACGGGGTGACGCGGGTCCAGAGGATCACCGCGTTCGGCAGTGGATCACCCGAGGCGACGCCGTGCCGGAACGCCGTGGACTCGGCGCGCGCGACCGCGGCGCCGAGCAGGCTCACCGCCACCGCGGCGGTGCCACCCTTGAGTGCGGCACGCCGGTCGAAGCGGGTGGAGATCATCTCACCGAGAACCATGGCTGAGATCACAACTGATCAAGCGACCAAAATGCAAACCGGGCAGATGAATTGTTCGTAAAGCGGAAGCTGACGGTTTGCCGGATGCTCCGATCGGTCACCGGAAGACCTTAACCGGACCGCCCGCGCGATGGCCCGCACGCACAAGTGTGTCGGCCCCGCTCGGTAGGGTCGTGCGCGTGAGTGATGGGCTGTTCGAGGCGCCGGGAGCGGAGGCCGTATCCGAGGACTTCACGCCGCGCGGACCGGCGGGTGGCGAGAAGTTCGCGCCGCTCGCCGTCCGCATGCGACCGCGCACCCTCGACGAGGTGGTCGGGCAGCAGCATCTACTCGGGCCGGGGTCGCCACTGCGCCGGTTGGTCGAGGGCTCCGGCGCCGCCTCGGTCCTGCTGTTCGGTCCGCCCGGAACCGGCAAGACCACCCTCGCCTCACTGCTGTCGCAGGCCACCGGCCGGCGCTTCGAAGCGCTGTCGGCGCTGTCGGCGGGCGTGAAGGAGGTACGCGGGGTCATCGATCTGGCGCGCCGCCGCCTCGTGCACGGCGAGCAGACCGTGCTGTTCATCGACGAGGTGCACCGCTTCTCCAAGACCCAGCAGGACGCGCTGCTCGCGGCGGTCGAGAACCGCATCGTGCTGCTGGTCGGCGCGACCACGGAGAACCCGTCCTTCTCGGTGGTGTCCGCACTGCTGTCGCGTTCGCTGGTACTCCAGTTGAAATCGTTGACCGAGGACGAGATTCGCGCGGTGCTCAAGCGCGCCGCCGCCGACCCGCGCGGGCTGGCGGGGGAGTACGAGATCGCCGACGCGGCCTACGACCACATCGTCCGGATCGCGGGCGGGGACGCGCGCCGGGCGCTGACCGCACTGGAGGCGTCGGCCGAAGCCTCGCTGGACGGCAAGGTCGGCGTGGAGCTGGTGGAGGCCAGTGTCGACAAGGCGGCCGTGCGCTACGACCGCGCGGGCGATCAGCACTACGACGTCATCAGTGCCTTCATCAAATCGCTGCGCGGTTCCGATGTCGATGCCGCGCTGCACTATCTGGCCCGCATGATCAGCGCGGGCGAGGATCCGCGATTCATCGCCCGCCGCTTGATGATTCAGGCCAGCGAGGAGGTCGGCATGGCCGACCCCACCGCGCTGCAGACCGCCGTCGCCGCCGCGCAGGTGGTGCAGCTGGTGGGGTTGCCGGAGGCGCAGCTGGCGTTGGCGCAGGCCACCATTCACATTGCCACGGCCCCGAAGTCGGGTGCGGTGATCAAGGGCATCGGCGCGGCCATGGCCGACATCTCGGCCGGGAAAGCCGGTGCGGTGCCGCCGCATCTGCGTGACGGGCACTACGCCGGGGCCGCCGCGCTCGGCAACGCGCAGGGTTACCGGTATCCGCACGATCACCCGGATGGTGTTCTCGCCCAGCAGTATCCGCCGGACGAATTGGTGGGCACGGACTACTACCATCCCACCGACCACGGCTACGAGCGTGAGGTCGGACCGCGAGTGGTGAAGCTACGCCGCATCGTTCGCGGCCGCTGACCCGGCGCGGCGGAACGCGTCGGGTGAAGCCGCCTGGCGGGCAAGGAGTTCCATGCGTCGAGGCGCTGTATGCAAGGTTGCATGCGGTGGTCCACGGAGTGTGGTTCTCGCCTCGAAACAGGAAATCCGCGGACGTCCATGATCAACTGATTCCTGTACCCGAGTACCAACTTCGGGTAGCTCCAACGGAATTAGGGAACAACCATGGATGTACCGAAACCTCCGGGACCGCGCGGCAAGATCCGGGAGATCGACGTGGGCGCCATGCCCGCCCGGTATGCCCGGGGCTGGCACTGCCTGGGTCTGACCGAGAGCTTCCGCGACGGGAAGCCGCACTCGGTCAAGGCCTTCGGCACCAAGCTCGTCGTCTTCGCCGACAGCGCGGGCGAACTGCAGGTTCTGGACGCGTACTGCCGCCATCTCGGCGGCGATCTGTCCATGGGTGAGATCAAGGGCGACGAGGTCGCCTGCCCGTTCCACGACTGGCGCTGGGGCGGTGACGGCAAATGCAAGGCGATCCCGTACGCCCGCCGCGTTCCGCCGCTCGCCCGCACCCGCACCTGGACCACCCTCGAGCGCAACGGTCAGCTGTTCGTCTGGCACGACCACGAGGGCAATCCGCCGCCGCCCGAGGTGACCATTCCGCATGCCATCGGCCCGTACACCGCCGTCGACGGCAGCGGGATCGAGCAGCTCGCCGAGGGCTGGACGCCGTGGGAGTGGAATTCGGTCCTCATCGAGGGCGCGAACTGCCGCGAGATCATCGACAACGTGGTGGACATGGCGCACTTCTTCTATGTGCACTACGCCTTCCCGACCTTCTTCAAGAATGTCTTCGAAGGACATGTCGCCACGCAGTACCTGGTGACCAAGGGGCGTCCCGATATCGGCATGGCCGCCGAAACCGGTATCGACGTGCTGATCGATTCCGAGGCCTCGTACTTCGGGCCGTCGTACATGATCAACCCGATGCTCAACGACTACGGCGGCTTCGAGATCAAGACGGTGCTGATCAACTGCCACTATCCCGTGACGCAGGATTCGTTCGTGCTCATGTGGGGCGTCAGCCTGGAGAAGCCGAAGGATCTGCCCGACGAGCACGTCAAGATCTTCGCCGAGCAGCTGGCCGAGGGCGTCAGCGTCGGCTTCCAGCAGGATGTGGAGATCTGGAAGCACAAGACGAAGATCGACAACCCGCTGCTCTGCGAGGAGGACGGGCCGGTGTACCAGCTGCGTCGCTGGTACGACCAGTTCTACGTCGATGTCGCCGATATCGACCCGAAGTCGGTGCAGCGCTTCGAATTCGAGGTCGACACCGCCAAGGCCAATGAGGCATGGGAGGCCGAGGTGGCCGAGAACCTGCGGCGGAAACACGAGCGCGAGGCGCAGGAACAGCAGCAACCGGAACCGGCCGCCCTCGGCTGAGTCGGCTCAGATCACGCCGTTCTCCCGGGCGATCCGCTCGATCTCCGCGGGGGTGCCGCTCATGATCGCGCGGACGTGCTCGGTGACGAGCTCGACGGGCCAGTTCCACCACGCGGCCCGCAGCAGTCGCGCCACGTCCGCATCCGAGTAGCGCTGCTTGGCCACCCGCGCCGGATTGCCGCCGACGATCGCGTACGGCGGCACATCCGCGGTGACCACGGCGCCGGTGGCGATGATCGCGCCGTCGCCGATGGTGACGCCCGGCATGATCAGCGTGTTGTAGCCGAACCACACGTCGTTGCCGACGACGGTGTCACCCTTGGACGGAATCGAGGTGATGATGTCCATGGTCTCGTCGGCCCAGGTGCCGCCGAAGATGGTGAACGGGAAGGTGGACACGCCCTGGGTGGCGTGATTGGCCCCGGCCATGATGAACCGGGTGCCGGTGGCGATCGCGCAGTATTTGCCGATGATCAACTTCTCCGGCCCGAAGGCGTAGAGCACATTGCGGGTCTCGAACTCGGTCGCGAACTCCGGATCATCGAAGTACGTGTAGTCACCGACCTCGATGTTCTCCGATTCCACATGCGGTTTCAGGAAGACCGTCCGGTGTGCGTGCGGGAGCGGGAACGGCTGGGATGGGTCCGGGATCACAGTCACTTCGGCGATGGTAGCCACGGCCCGGTGGTCGGCGGAAACTCGGTGGATCGCAGCCGGTAGGCTGGATACCCGTGCAGACCCACGAGATTCGACGGCGCTTCCTGGAGCATTTCGTTCGTGCCGGACACACCGAGGTACCCAGTGCCTCGCTGGTCCTGCCCGACCCCAACCTGCTGTTCGTCAATGCGGGCATGGTCCAGTTCAAGCCGTACTTCCTGGGCCAGGAGGCACCGCCCTACTCCCGGGCGACCAGCGTGCAGAAGTGCGTGCGCACCGGCGATATCGAAGAGGTCGGCGTCACCACCCGGCACAATACGTTCTTCCAGATGGCGGGCAACTTCTCCTTCGGTGACTACTTCAAGGAGGGGGCCATCACCCTCGCCTGGGAGCTGATCACCAAGTCGCAGGAGGACGGCGGCTTCGGGTTCGATCCCGAGCGCATCTGGGTCACCGCCTACGAATCCGATCCGGAGGCCGCCGAGATCTGGGCGCGCGTGGCGGGAATTCCGCAGGAGCGCATCCAGTTCCGTGACGGCAAGGACAACTACTGGGATATGGGCGTGCCCGGTCCCGGCGGTCCCTGCTCGGAGATCTACTACGACCGCGGCCCCGCCTACGGTAAAGAGGGCGGCCCGGTCGCCGACGAGGATCGCTACCTGGAGATCTGGAACCTGGTCTTCATGCAGGACATCCGCGGCGACCAGAGCCCCAAGCTCGGGTTCCCGCCGATCGGCTCCCTGCCCAAGAAGAACATCGACACCGGCATGGGCGTCGAGCGCGTCGCCATGCTGCTGCAGGGCGTGGAGAACGTCTACGAGACCGATCTGCTGCGCCCGATCATCGACAAGGCCGAGGAACTGACCGGCCGCTCCTACGGTGTCGAGCACACCGACGACGTGCGCTTCCGCGTGATCGCCGACCACGTCCGCAGCTCCGCCATGCTCATCGCCGACGGCGTGAACCCCGGCAACGACGGCCGTGGCTACGTGCTGCGCCGCCTGCTGCGCCGGATCGTGCGCTCGGCCCGTCTGCTCGGCGCCGACAAGCCGGTGATGGCCGAATTCATGAAGGTCGTCAGCGAGCTCATGTCGCCGTCGTACCCGGAGCTGGCCACCGACTTCAAGCGCATCGAAACCGTGGCGGTCGGCGAGGAGACGGCGTTCCTCAAGACGCTCAACACCGGCTCCAAGCTGTTCGACGACGCGGTCTCCGAGGTGAAAGCCAAGGGCGGCAAGACACTTGCCGGTTCCGAGGCGTTCACGCTGCACGACACCTACGGTTTCCCGATCGACCTGACCCTCGAAATGGCTTCCGAGGCAGGGCTTTCCGTGGACGAGGACGGCTTCCGCTCGCTCATGGCCGAGCAGCGCGCCCGCGCCAAGGCCGACGCCGCCGCGCGCAAGCACGCGCACGCCGACCTGTCGATCTACAAGGAATTCGTCGATCGCGGCCCCACCGAGTTCACCGGCTTCGACGAACTCGCCACCGAGGCAACGGTTCTCGCGCTGCTCAAGGACGGCGTGCGGGTGCCGGTGGCCGAGGAGGGCTCCGAGGTCGAGGTCATCCTGGACCGCAGCCCGCTCTATGCCGAATCCGGCGGCCAGATCGCCGACCGCGGCTCCATCGTGTCCTCGGCCGGGCTCAAGGTGCACGTCAACGACGTGCAGAAGATCGCCAAGAAGCTGTGGGTGCACAAGTCCACCGTCGAGGCGGGCCAGATCGTCGAGGGCGACACCGTGCTCGCGCAGGTCGATCCGTCCTGGCGGCGCGGCGCGACCCAGGGCCACTCCGGCACCCACATGGTGCACGCGGCGCTGCGACAGGTGCTGGGCCCCAACGCCGTTCAGGCCGGCTCCATGAACAAGCCGGGCTACCTGCGCTTCGACTTCAACTGGCAGGGCCAGCTGTCCGAACAGCAGAAGGCCGATATCGAGGCCATCTCCAATGACGCTGTCGCCGAGAACTTCCCGGTGAACACCTTCGTCACCGACCTGCCGTCGGCGAAGAAGATGGGCGCGATGGCGCTGTTCGGCGAGAACTACGGCGACGAGGTGCGCGTCGTGGAGATCGGCGGACCGTTCTCCATGGAACTGTGCGGCGGCACGCATGTCGAGGCGTCCGCGCAGATCGGCCCGATCACCCTGCTGGGTGAGGCGTCGGTCGGTTCCGGTGTGCGGCGTGTCGAGGCGTTCGTGGGCCTGGACTCCTACAGGTACCTGGCCAAGGAGCGGGCGCTGCTGGCCGGTGTGGCGTCCTCGCTGAAGGTGCCGTCGGAGGAGGTGCCCGCGCGCGTCGAGCAGCTCGTCGAGCGGCTCAAGGCGGCCGAGAAGGAACTCGAGCGCACCAAGATGGCGGCGGTGCTGTCGTCGGCCGGTGGTTTCGTCGAGCGGGCGCACCGCCTCGGCAAGGTGCTGCTGGTGGCCGAGGCCGCGCCGGCGGGCGTGGGCGCGGGCGATCTGCGCACCCTGGTGTCGGATATCAAGGGCCGCTTGGGTTCCGAGCCCGCCATCGTGGTGCTGCTCGGCAATGCCGACGGCAAGGTGCCGTTCGTGGTGGCAGTGTCCAAGGCCGCGCAGGACCTCGGCTTCAAGGCCGGTGATCTGGTCGGTGCCTTCGGCCCGAGCATCTCCGGCCGCGGTGGCGGCAAGCCCGAGATGGCGCAGGGCGCGGGCTCGGATCCCTCGGGAATCGAGGCCGGTCTGGCCGCGGTGCGCGCACGGGTGGCCGAGCTCGCCGGGTGATGGCCGCCGACTCTTCGGACACGCCGGGCGGCCACAGCGCCGCCTCGGATAAATCACCACGGCAATTCACTGCGGATCGTCCCAATTGCGAGGATGATCCGGGGCGTGGACGGCGTATCGGCATCGATGTGGGCACCGTCCGCGTCGGTGTCGCCTCCAGCGACCCCGACGGCGTTCTCGCCACGCCCGTGGAAACCGTGCCGCGCGCCAAGAAGGTGCGCCCCGGTGAGCTCGCTCCCGACCTCGAAAGAATTGCCGAGATTGTGCGGGAGTACGAGGCCGTGGAAGTGATCGTCGGCCTGCCGCGCACCTTACGCGGGGAGAGCGGGTCTTCGGCTAAGCTGGCGGCCACCTTCGCGGGCCGTTTGCGGAGCCTGATCGCACCGGTGCCGGTGCGACTTTCCGACGAACGTTTGACTACGGTGTCTGCTGCACGCGCGTTGCGGGACAGCGGAGTTCGCGCTCGCGGGCAGCGGCAGGTCATCGATCAAGCGGCCGCCGTATCGATCCTGCAGGGATGGTTGGACGAACGGAGTTCGCAGTTGAAGCCGCGCGAGGATGATGCATGACCGACCGTTGGACGCGAGCCGAGGAACGCTACCGGCAGAACGCGGAACGCCGCTATCGCCGGGACGACGTGGACTGGGCCGACGCGGACGACTACGAGGACGACACCACTGTCATCCCGCGCTACACCGATGACGACGAGCAGTTCGCCGAGGACGACGGACGCTACGCCGGTCAGCCGGGGCGCTACACCGACGACGACGAGCTCTACGACGAGGACGAATACCTCGACGAGCCCGCACCCCGGCGCGGTGCGGCGCGACGTAGCGAGGAGCCCGCACCCCGGCGGGTCGGCCGTCGCGAGGAAACCGCCGAGCGGCCCGCACGCGGCCGCGGCGGCGACCGGGAACGCGGGGGCCGGGCCAAGTCCGGCGGCCGCGGCTCCCGGCCCAAGCGGTCCCGCGTCGCCTCCCGCAAGGCGGCCGAGCGCAAGCGCCGCCGTCGCAACCTGCTGATCATCGCCAGCGTGTTCGCCGTATTGTTCGTCGGCGCAGTCGGTTTCGCGGCCATGAAGATCATGAACCGCTTCACCCCGCCCGAGGACTTCGCCGCCGGGTCCACCGGCCCCCTCGCGGTCGTGCAGGTGAAGGACGGCGACACCGCCACCCAGATCGCCAGGACCATGTACGACAAGGGCGTGGTGGCCAGCAGCGCGGCCTTCTACGAAGCCGCCGTACAGAACTCGGGGATGAACTCGGTCCAGCCCGGGTACTACTCGATCGCCACCCACAGCCCCGCCGCCGAAGCCGTCACGGCCCTGGTCGGCAAGGACTCCCGGGTCGGCAACCTGGTCATCTCCGAGGGCCGACAGCTGCACGACTCCAGCGACGTGCACACCGGCGCGCCCAAGGAGGGCATCTACCGCAAGATCGCCGACGCCAGCTGCGTCGGCACCGGCACCGCCGCCAAGTGCGTCACCTACGAGCAGCTGGACCAGGCCGGGGCCACCGCGGATCTGTCCGCACTCGGCGTGCCGTCCTGGGCCATGGACCGGGTCAAGGCCGTCACCGATCCGACCCGCCGCATCGAGGGCCTGATCAGCGCGGGCACCCTGGACTTCGACCCCAGCGGCAGCGCGGTGCAGATCCTGCACCAGCTGATCACCGAGAGCGCGGCCCGCTACGAGGTCACCGGGCTGCTGCAGTCCGGCAAGTCCAACGGGCTCAGCCCCTACGACACGCTGGTCGCCGCCTCCCTGGTGGAACGCGAGGCGCTGCCGCAGGACATGTCGAAGGTGGCGCGGGTGATCGTGAACCGGCTCGCCGTCGACCAGCCGCTGCAGTTCGACTCCACCGTGAACTACACCCTCGACAAGACCGAGGTGGCCACCACCGACGCCGACCGGGCCCGCAAGACGGCCTGGAACACCTACGCCATGTCCGGACTGCCCGCCACCCCCATCTCCTCGCCGTCGCTGGACGCGTTGAAGGCCATGGAGAATCCGGCGGCCGGACCGTGGCTGTACTTCGTCACCATCGACAAGCAGGGCACCACGAACTTCACCGAGGATTACAACGAGCACCTGCGAAACATCAAGAAAGCGCAGGAAAGTGGGATTCTCGACAGTGGACGGTGACATTCGCAAGGCGGCCGTACTGGGCAGCCCGATCTCGCATTCCCGTTCGCCGCAACTGCATCTCGCGGCCTACCGCGCGCTCGGGCTCGACTGGACCTATGAGCGCATCGAATGCACCGGGGAGCAGCTGCCCGGACTGGTGGACGGGCTCGGGCCGGAATGGGTCGGGCTGTCGGTGACCATGCCGGGCAAGGTCGCCGCGCTCGAGTACGCCGACGAGCGCACCGACCGGGCCGAACTGGTCGGATCGGCGAACACCCTGGTGCGCACCGACACCGGCTGGCGTGCGGACTGCACCGATGTGGACGGCGTGCGCGGCGCACTGCAGGGCGGGGGAGTCGAGCAGGTCGAGCGGGCGGTCGTGGTCGGCGCGGGCGGTACCGCGCGGCCCGCGATTCTGGCGCTGGCCGAACTGGGCGCGCATACGCTGACCATCGTGGCGCGGGACCGGGGGCGGGCGGCGGACACGCTGGATCTGGCCGAGCGCCTTGGTCTTTCGGCGGAGGTCATCGACTTCGACCCGGAGACACTGCTTTTCGTGTGCTCCGATGTCGACGCGGTGGTCAGCACGGTGCCGTCCGCCGGTGCTGCGCCCGTGGCGGATTCGATCGCGGTGGCGCCGGTGGTCCTCGACGCCATCTACAACCCGTGGCCCACCCCGCTCGCGGAAGCGGTCGGCCGGGCGGGCAATACCGTCATCAGCGGTCTGGAGATGCTGCTGAACCAGGCCTACGGGCAGGTCGAGCAGTTCACCGGCAAGCCCGCGCCGCACGAGGCCATGATCGCCGCGCTGGCCGAGTGACCGGCGGCCCGGCGCCGGATTCAATTTCTGGAACGGGTTTCAATTCTGTGATCGACTGCGACAGGTTAAGGTGATCCCCATGAATGCGTGGGTGTTGCGTGCCGTAGGTCTCGGGGCGCTGACCGTGGTGCTGCGAACCGTGCTCGGCTTCGCCATGGTGTATTTGCCGACCGCCGGTTCCTGGCTGCGGATACTGTGCCTGATCGTGCTGCTCGCAGCCGTCATCACCTGGGGTGTGCTGGACGGGCAGGCCGACCGCCGGGCCAATGCCGATCCCGATCGCGGCGCCGATCTCACCATGCGCTGGCTGTACGCCGGTCTGGCCGGCGGGCTCGGCAGCGGCGTCGTGGCCTGGATCCTGGACTTCGTGCCCAAGTTCGACCTGGGCGACAACGGACTGCTGTTCGAGGTCACCTCCGCGGCCTCGTTCATCATCCTGCTGATCTTCGTGCCCGCCGTGGCCGGTGTGGCGCTGGGCCGCTACCTGGTCAGCCGCAATGGCGAGAAGTCCGACGGTGCGGCGGACACCGTGGTGCTGAACAAGGAGACCGCGGGCGTCTGACCCGCCGTGGCGGGACCTGAAACGGCAAGTGCCGCATCCACTCTCGTGGATGCGGCACTTCGCGTATCAGGGGTGTCCGTCAGAGCAGGATCGCGCCGCCGGCCGGACGGTCCTCGCGGGCGATGGCCGAATAGGCGGCCGCCAGCAGCGACGGATCCGGGCCCTCGAGGCGGCCCGGCTTGGCCAGACCGTCGAGCACCACGAAGCGCAGCACACCCGACTGGGTCTTCTTGTCGGTCTGCATGGCATCCAGCAGCTGCGGCAGCGCGTCGGCGTCGTAGCTGACCGGCAGGCCGATGCTCGCGAGAATCGTGCGGTGCCGATCGGCGGTGGCGTCGTCGAGACGTCCGGCCAAGCGGCCCAGCTCGGCCGCGAACACCAGGCCGACCGACACAGCCGCGCCGTGCCGCCACCGGTACCGCTCCCGCCGCTCGATGGCATGACCGAGGGTGTGCCCGTAGTTCAGGATCTCCCGCAGGCTCGACTCCTTGAGATCCTGCGCGACGACATCGGCCTTCACCTGGATGGCGCGGCGCACGAGTTCGGGCAGCACCTCCCCGGCCGGATCGATCGCGGCCTCGGGATCACGCTCGACGAGCTCCAGAATCACCGGGTCGGCGATGAAACCGGCCTTGATGATCTCGGCCATCCCGGCCACGATCTCATTGCGCGGCACCGTCTCCAGCGTCGCAAGATCCACCATGACGGCGGTCGGCTCATGGAAGCTGCCGACCAGGTTCTTACCCGCCTCGGTATTGATGCCGGTCTTCCCGCCGACCGCGGCATCCACCATCGCCAGCAGCGTGGTGGGCACGTGGACGATCTTGACCCCGCGCATCCAGGTCGCGGCGACGAAGCCCGCGAGATCGGTGGCAGCGCCACCGCCGAGGCTGATCACCACATCCTTGCGGGTGAGCCCGATCCGCCCGAGCACCTCCCAGCAGAACCCGGCAACCTGCAGATCCTTGCCGTCCTCGGCGTCCGGAATCTCCACCCGGTGCGCGTCGATCCCCTTGTCGGCCAGCGCCTTCCGCACCACCTCGGCGGTCTCCGCCAGCGGCGGCTGATGGAAGATCGCCACCGTCCGCACCCCGGACTGCCCGGTCACCTCATCGACCAGATCCGTCAGCAATCCCCGCCCGATGATCACCGGATACGGGTCGGCGGTACGGACCTCGATGCGGGTCGGCTCGCTCATCAGCAGCTCTCCTCCGTAACTGATCCCGCCACACGGCGGGGAAGTATCGGGCTCCCCGCACGGGGGGAGATGACGTACACGTGCGCGCCGATGCCCCACCGGCGCGGTGAATCCCGGTGCGTGCTGTCGCGATGCGCAAGGCGGTGCGCTGGAATCATGGCGCTGCGCCTGACGCCGGGGCGGGATTCGGATGGGCCGGTGCGGGTGCCGTGGATGCGGTCGACCCGGTGGCGCTCGGTGCCGGAGCTGCCGATGTGTCCGGCGAACCCTGCTCGGTGGATTGCTGTCGGGCGCGCGCCCTGGCGCGGCGGGCGCGGGCGCGGCGGGAACGACCGGCTCCCGGGGCGGCCGGGGTGCCGGATGCGGACTGCCTGCGGGTGTCGGTGACCGAGCCGCCGGGATCAGCGGATGCGGGTGCGGCCGCATTGTGCTGGGCGGAAGACGAATCCACGCCGCCGTTCGCGGTGGGCGCGGTGCCGCCGCCGGTCGGGGCGATGCCGGTGCCCGCTGTGGCGGCCGGTGTGCTCGTCGTGGTGTCGAGTGTGTCCGCCGCGGTGTCCGACGCGCGGCCGCGGCGACGGGATCGCCTGCTGCGGCGGCGTTTCGGGGCGTCCTGCTGGTCGGCGCTGTCGCCGTCGGCTGCCGGAGCGCCGGTGGTCGTATCCGATTCGGCGGCAGTGGCTTTCGTGGCGGGCTCGGCGTCACCGCGACCACGGCCGCGGCGGCGTCGCCGGCGGGAGCGGGATCTGCTCGCGCCCTCGGCGGGCGGGGTGATCGGCTCGGGGGTCGGAAGCTCTTCGGGGAGAGCGGATTCCAGGCCGAGCTTGGTCAGGATCATCCGGACCACGCGACCGGGGGAGCGGCCGTCGGTGCGGACGCGGACCGTCGCCACATCGCGGTAGAGGGGGCGACGGATCTTCATCAGCTCGCGATACTTCTTGGCCGGGTCGTCGCCGTTGAGCAGGGGGCGGTTGCTGCTCGCGCCGGTGCGCCGAAGCCCTTCGCCCACACTGATTTCCAGATAGACCACGGTGCGGCCGCGCAGGAGTTCGCGGGTGGCGGCGGACAGCACGGAGCCGCCGCCGAGGGAGATGATGCCGTGACCCGCGAGGACCGCGTCGCGCACGACCTGTTCCTCGATGCGGCGGAACTCCGGCTCACCGTCCTCGGCGAAGATCTCCGGAATGGTGCGGCCGGTCTGCTCCTCGATACCGGCGTCGGTGTCGTAGAGGTCCAGCCCGAGCTCGCGCGCCAGCTTGCGGCCGATGGTGGACTTGCCCGCGCCGGGCGGACCCACCAGCACCACGGATAGCCGCTGCGCGTCGTCCCCGGTGGCTACCTCCGCATCCGGCGGGACGTCGCCTTCCGGGCGTCCCGCCGAATCGGTCTCATCGGTCACTGCGGTGCGTTGCCCGGAACGTGCGGGCGGGCGTTGACGCGCTTGAGGTAGGCGTTGATGTTGTCGACGGTTTCGGGCAGTGAGTCGCCGCCGAACTTCTCCAGCACGGCCTGGGCGACGACGAGGGCGACCATGGCCTCGGCGACGACACCGGCGGCCGGGACGGCGCAGACATCGGAGCGCTGGTGGATGGCCACGGCCTCGCCGCCGGTGGACATGTCGACGGTGGACAGGGCGCGCGGCACGGTGGAGATCGGTTTCATCGCCGCGCGCACGCGCAGCGGTTCGCCGTTGGTCATGCCGCCCTCGAGGCCGCCGGCGCGGTTGGTCGAGCGCAGCACGCCGTCGGGGCCGGGGCGCATCTCGTCGTGGGCCTGGCTGCCGCGGCGGCGGGCGGTCTCGAACCCGTCACCGACCTCGACGCCCTTGATGGCCTGAATGCCCATGAGCGCGCCCGCTAGTCGTGAGTCCAGGCGGGCGTCGCCGCTGGTGAACGAGCCCAGGCCGACGGGCAGGCCCTCGATGACGACCTCGACCACCCCGCCGAGGGTGTCGCCGTCCTTCTTGGCGGCTTCGATCTCGGCGATCATCGCGGCCTCGGCGTCGGAGTCGAAACAGCGGACCTGGCTGGCGTCGATGGCCTCGAGATCGGTGGCGGTCGGGACCACGCCGGTGGTGTTGGCGGCCGCGCCGATGGACACCACATGGGAGATGACCTCGACGCCGAGGGCCTGGCGCAGGAAGTTCTTGGCGATGGTGCCGGCGGCGACGCGGGCGGCGGTTTCGCGGGCGCTGGCGCGTTCGAGCACATTGCGGGCATCGTCGAAGCCGTACTTGAGCATGCCCGAGTAGTCGGCATGGCCGGGGCGCGGGCGGGTCAGCGGCGCGTTGCGGGCCATGTCGGCGAGTTCGGCCTGGTCGACCGGGTCGGCGGACATGACCTGGGTCCACTTGGGCCATTCGGAGTTGGCGACCTCGACCGCGACCGGGCCGCCCATGGTGCGGCCGTGGCGCACGCCGCCGACCAGGGTGACCACGTCGGCTTCGAACTTCATGCGCGCGCCGCGTCCGTAGCCGAGCCGACGACGCGCCAGCTGCGCGGCGACGTCGGCGGAGCTCACCTCGACACCGGCCACCATCCCCTCGACGATGGTGACGAGAGCAGGGCCATGGGATTCTCCGGCAGTTATCCAGCGCAACACGGGTTACATCTTTCCATGTCAATTGCCTTGGCTGGACACATGGTCCGGCACATACGGCGATTACGGCACCACGACCAGCGCCAGCAGGCTCGCCACGCACATGGCGGGGCCGTGCGCGACGGTGCCGTCCGGCGTGCCCGGACCAATCGAATCCCGAGGTAGCGCGGTGGACGGCTCGTGCTCGCGCGGCGAGGTGAGGGTGGTGGTCGACACTGAGCTACCGACTGCCGGTGTGCGCGGGTTCACCCGAGCGCCCCCTCGCTCGAGACGGGCGAACCAGCAGCCGCCCAGCCACGACGCGGTCGCCGGCCCGGCTCGGCTTGCGAGTGGGGCCGGGCCGGTTTCCCGGCCGGGAGCCCTGTGCGCCAGCAGTATCCCGATACCCGCCGCGGCGGTCAGGACGGGCGCGGCCAGTGCCGCCCACACCCAGACCTGCGCCCCACCCAGCGCGGTGGCGGCCCCGAGACCGAGCGCGAGCTTCACATCCCCGGCTCCGAGCGCGTCCGGCGCGCAGAGGTGCAGGAGGAGATAGGGCACGGCCAGGAGTAGCGCGCCGACCGCGGCCGTCGCCCAACGGCCTTGGGCCAGCCCGTATATCGCGATGACGGCGGCCCCGGGCAGGGTGAGGACGTCGGGCAGACGCCGCGATCGGAGATCGATCACGCTCAGTGCCGCACACCAGGCGGCGAGGAGGAGCAGGGCTGCGATTTCCATGTATTCAGGATCACGGCGCGGAGCGCGCGGCGGGCCGCGTGAGCGCGAAATGTGGAGAACCGCTTGGTATGTGAACAACCGGGCTTTCTCGTCGCCGGTCCACATTCACGTGTTGCCGTCGGTGTTGCGGCGTGTCGGCGGTAGCTTGGACGCATGTCTGCTGATCACGATCCGGGCGCGCGGCCGAACTACGCATGGCGAAGGGCATCGCTGCGGGACCTGCTGGTGGAGAACCGCGTCGACGCGCTACTGGTCACGGATCTGATCAATATCCGCTATCTCACCGGATTCACCGGATCGAATGCCGCCCTGCTGGTCTACGCGTGGGACAGCAGCGAGGACCGCACCGTCATCTGCACCGACGGCCGCTACATCACCCAGGTCGGCGAGCAGGTGCCGGATCTGCGCGCGGAGATCAACCGCGCCAGCGCCCGCCGCGTCCTCGAGATCGCGGGCGAGTGGCAGACCGGCCGGGTCGGTTTCGAGAGCCATATCGTCACCGTCGACCAGCATCAGGGTTTCCAGGCGCTGAAGGCGGGCCTGGACCTGGTGCCCATCCCGGGCCTGGTCGAACAGTTGCGCATGGTCAAGGACGGCTACGAGGTCGCCCAGCTGCGCGCGGCCTGCGATGCCGCCGACGCCGCCCTGGCCACGCTGATCGAGCGCGGCGGCCTGCGCCCCGGCCGCACCGAACGCCAGGTGGCCCGGGAACTCGAATGGCTCATGTTCGAGCACGGCTCCGAGGCCGTCTCCTTCGAGACCATCGTGGCGACCGGCGTGAATTCGGCTGTCCCGCACCATCGCCCGACCGACGCCGTACTGGCCACCGGCGATTTCGTGAAGCTCGACTTCGGCGCGGTGGTCGGCGGCTACCACTCCGATATGACCCGCACCTATGTCCTGGGCCGGGCCTCGGAGTGGCAGCGCGAGATCTACGAACTGGTCCGCGCCTCCCAGCAGGCGGGCCGCGAGGCGCTCGCCCCGGGCGCCGCCACCAAGGCCGTCGACGCCGCATCGCGCAAGGTCATCGAGGCGGCGGGCTACGGCGACCTGTTCGTGCACGGTCTCGGACACGGTGTCGGCCTGCAGATCCATGAAGCGCCCGGAATCGCCAAAACGGGCACGGGTACACTACTCGATGGCGTGGCGGTGACCGTCGAGCCAGGTGTGTACTTCCCAGGCCGCGGCGGCGTCCGGATCGAGGACACGCTCGTGGTTCGCAAGGGGGGCCCGGAACTGCTCACCCGCACCAGCAAAGACCTGACCGTCGTCGACTGACGCGCGGTTGTATACGACTAGTAGGAGATCCGAGGACAGTGGCGGACACCAGCGACTTCAAGAACGGCCTCGTGCTGAAGATCGACAATCAGCTCCAGCAGATCGTCGAGTTCCAGCATGTGAAGCCGGGTAAGGGTCCCGCCTTCGTGCGCACCAAGCTGAAGAACGTCGTCTCCGGCAAGGTCGTCGACAAGACCTTCAACGCGGGCGTCAAGGTCGAGACCGCCACCGTCGACCGTCGGGACATGACCTACCTGTACCACGACGGCTCGGACTACATCTTCATGGATGGCGACACCTACGACCAGATCCACCTGAGCGAGCAGCTGCTCGGCCGCAATGCCGGCTTCCTGCTGGAGAACATGGGTGTGCAGATCGCCATGCACGAGGGTGAGGCGCTGTTCGTCGAGCTCCCCGTCGCCATCGACGTGGTCGTCACCCACACCGAGCCGGGCCTGCAGGGCGACCGCTCCTCGGCCGGCACCAAGCCCGCCACCGTGGAGACCGGCGCCGAGGTGCAGGTGCCGCTGTTCATCAACCAGGGTGACAAGCTGCGCATCGACACCCGCGACGGCTCCTACATCAGCCGCGTCAACTCCTGACGCGCGGATAATGGTGACCGTGGCCGATCAGCCCGACAAGAAGTCGACCTACAAGAAGCTCGGCGCGCGCCACAAGGCCCGCCGCCGCGCCGTGGACCTGCTTTTCGAAGCCGAGGCCCGCGATGTCGACCCCGCGGAACTCCTCGCCGAACGCGTCTCGCTGTCCGTGCGTGACGATTCGGTGGCCCCGGTGAACCCCTACACCCGCGTCCTGGTCGAAGGCGTCGCCGACGATCTGGACCGGGTGGACGGCACCATCGAGTCCTACCTGCAGGATTGGACGCTGTCCCGGCTGCCCGCCGTGGACCGCGCCATTCTGCGCGTGGCGGTGTGGGAGTTGTTCCACGCCAACGACGTGCCGCCGGTGGTGGCCGTCGACGAGGCCGTGGAGCTGGCCAAGGCCCTGTCCACCGACGATTCGCCGTCGTTCATCAACGGCGTGCTCGGCCGGGTCGTCGAGGTGGCCCCGCAGGTGCGTGCCGCCGCGGCCGCGACCCGCGCCACCCCCGCCACGGACGAGTAATTCCGAAGGAGTAGCGCAGGGTGCGCAAATATCTGGTGATGGCCATGCGCACCCCGCGCTTCGACTCCACGGTGATCGAGCCGCACAAGCAGTGGCTCGACGCCGTCCGTTCCCGGGGTCAGCTCGTGGAGACGGGCAAGTTCACCGACGGCTCCGGCGGTGCGTACGTCCTGCTGGCCGAATCGCTGTCCGCCGCACAGGCTCTGGTCGAGACCGACCCCATCCACACCACCGGCGCCTCCGAACCCACCGTCTACGAGTGGGAGATCACGGGCTGAGGCCCGTGCATTTCGAGAATCACCGCCGTGCCCGCGACCGGGCGGGCCTCGTGCATGGCGATGGTGTCGCCGACGACCAGATGTGACCAGCCCGACGGCTCCAGCGGCAGCAGCCGCACCGTCGCGGTGCCGCCCGGCGCGAGTTCCGGCACATCCTCCACCCACAGTGCCGCAATGCGCAGTGCGCGTGCGTGATTCGGGTCGTGGGAGCCGACATCCCAGAAGGGCCGCAGCGTGCCCGCGCCTGGAATCGGCGAGCGCCTGGCATTCGGGACCAGCGCGAGTTCACAGCGCAGGATGCCGGTGTGCGATTCGGCGGCCCGCCAGCGACACCAGGCGGCGGCGCGGCCCAGCCGCAGCTGGCGTGCGGCGGTGAGCAGCAGCTCCCAGAACGCGACCGGCATCGGATGGGTGCCGGCCAGCTCGGCGAGCAACTCGAGCGCGACCTCCCACTCGTCGTGATCGAGATATGCGCGGACGTCGGCGGTGGTGCCGCCCGTCGCGGAGGCTTCCCGGGGAAGCAGATCGCATGCGGCGACCAGGATTTCGGTGGTGCTCACGGGTGCGTCGGCTTCCCTTCGCCACTGTGCGGCCGCGCGTCGCGCGCGCCGGATCCCGGGACGGCCCGGCCGGATTGCGCTGGGGGACCGGGTTTCGTCGCGGCCAAGCCGTAGAGCAGGGGGATCGCGGGGTCTGCGGCGGGGAGTCGCCACCAGCCGTTGTCGGTGGGCCGCATCCGTTTCCAGCGTGGCCAGGGGAGCATGTCGGATTCGTGCAGGCCGGTGATGTGCAGGCCCACGCCCAGCAGGGCGTTGATCACCTCGCCGAGGCCGTGCCGCCATTCGTGCGCAGCGGTGGCTTCGGTGAGTTCGGGGCCGTCGGTGTAGGTTCGGGCGCTGTCGCGGTGTATGGGGCCGCGGCCCTCGAGGTAGTCGTCGGCCAGCAGCAGGGCGTCGGGGTCGGCGCCGGGCGGCGGAGTCGGGTCGAGGGCGTGCAGCAGGGGATGGAATTCGACGATGTAGAGCAGGCCGCCGGGGCGCAGGAGTTCGGCGAGGACCGTGGCCCAGCGGGGCAGGTCGGGCAGGTAGCAGAGCGCGCCCTTGCCGGTGTAGACGATGTCGAATTGCCTGTGCCGCAGAGCTTCCACGGCGTCGTGGACGTCGGCGCAGACGTATTCGACTGCGTCCCCGGCGAGTTCGCGGGCGTGGCGCAGGGATTCGGCGGAGAAGTCCAGGCCGGTGGCGCGTGCCCCGCGTTTCGCGAATTCGATTGTCTCGGTGCCGAGATGGCATTGCAGGTGCACCACGTCGCGGTCGCGGACATCGCCGAGGACATCCCACTCGTAGGGGGCGAACCAGAAGGAGGAGTCGCGGCCGCGATAGAAATCCGAGTTCGCGTGGATGGGGGCTCGCGCATCCCAGTTGTCGCGGTTGGCGCGGAGGAGGTCGATCCGGTTGTCGGAGTCCACGGCCGCCATCGTACGACTCGCAGCGGGTTCGGTCCTCGACTGCGCGGATCGAGGACCGTATGCCCGATTCGCTACGGCTGCAGGATGATCGTGCCGAGCGGCACGCGGTCGGCGATGAGCTGGTGGGCCGCGTTCGCCTGGGCGAGCGGCAGCACGCGGTCGATCAGCGGCGTAATCGATCCTGTCGCAGCGCGTTCCAGGGCTGCCGCGCGATTCCGGTCGACCCCGGCCAGCCAGGCCGCGCCCGAACATCCGGTGAGGGTGAGGCCGCGCATGATCAGATCCAGGGCGGTGACCTGCGCCGGCGCTCCGGACAGGAAACCGTAGCTGAGCATTCGGCCGCGCAGCGGGGTCATGAGGTCGAGCAGGATGCGGGCGCTGTCGCCGCCGATCGCGTCGAACACCACGTCCACCGTTGTGCCGCCGAGGATTTCGGCCAGGCGGGCGGGCCAGGCGGGATCGGTGTGATCGATCACCTCGTCCGCGCCGAGTTCCCGGGCCCGATCGGCCTTGACCGGCCCGCCCGCGGTGGCGATGACCCGCGCCGCGCCGAACTCCTTGGCGAGCTGGGTCAGATATCCGCCGATTCCTGTTGCCGCGGCTTGGATCAGGACGGTTTCGGTGCCGGTCAGGGCCGCGGTGTCCAGCAGGGGCAGGGCGACCGACATGCCCATGGTGACCGCCGCGGCATCGATCGACGACAGCCCCGCCGGGATCGGTGTCACGGATTCGGCTGGGACGCATACCTGTTCGGCATAGGTTCCGAAGGCGTTGCTCGCCGCCAGGACCCGTTGACCGATGAGCCCGGTGTCGACGCCCGCCCCGGCTTCGCGCACCACTCCGGCTGCCTGGGTGCCGAATACCAGGGGCATCGCCGCGGGGAGGGGGAAAGCTCCCGAGCGCAACAGGGTTTCGGGATAGAGCACCGGCACGGCCTCGGTGCGGATCAGCACCTGCCCGGCCTGCGGCTGGGGCGTGGGCACCTCGCGCGCCACCAGGACATCGGGTCCACCCACTGCGGTCATTACGATTGCCTGCACGATAACCTCATAAATTGACTGACAGTCCACTTGCCTGCTGAACAATATGGACCGTCGGTCAACTTTGCCAATGAAAGTGCAGGAAATGGCCGCTGAACAGCGAAAAGAACGGGCCGACGCGGCGCGCAACCGGCGCGCGATCCTCGACGCCACCAGCGCGCTGCTGGCCGAACACGGCGCCGAGGGCGTCACCATGGACCGCGTCGCCGCCGCGGCCGGCGTCGGCAAGGGCACTGTCTTCCACCGCTTCGGCAGCCGCGCGGGCCTGCTCCACGAACTCATGGCCGAACCGGCGTTCACCCTCATGGCCGCCATCACCGAGGGGCCGCCCCCACTCGGCCCCGGCGCCCCCGCCCCCGACCGCCTGCTGGCCTTCGTCGACGCCATGATCACCATGGCCGCCGATCACGTGGAGTTGATGGCCGCCTCCCGCGCCCTCGCGCTACCCCCGCACCCGCGTACCGCGGAAATCCACGGCACCTGGTTCGGTCACGTCGCCACGCTGCTGCGGGAGATCCGCCCGGATCTGGACGCCGAGACGGCCGGGCCGCTCCTGCTCAGCATGATCAGCACGGAGTACGCGGCCACCGTGGCTCGAGCGGGTGGGGTCGACCGCCTGCGCGCGTCGATACTGGACATCGTCCGCTCGGTCGTGCGGGGCGCGCCCGCTCGATAGGCCGAGCAGCGGAGCGGACGCTCCTTCTCGTCAGGCCGTGCGGTCGAAGGCCCAGACGGCGGCCGGGCGGCCGGTGGCTTTGACCCGCACGCGTTCTCCGGTGCGGGTGAGGCCGGGCAAGGCGGCGAGGGTGCGGTTGAGGTTGCCCGGATCGGGGCGCGCGCCGTCGAGGGCGGTGGTGAGTTCGACCGCGCGGGTGGCGGGGAACTCCTCGCCGACCATGGCCCGGGTGAAAGTCAGGTCCTTCCACAGCATTCCGGCCAGCAGCTCGCGGGCGGCCTCGATGATGCGGTTGTGGTCGAAGGCCAGCGGCGGGACCTTGTCGAAGGGCACCCAGGTGGCATCGGAGGGGTGGTCGGCGACGACGGCCCACATGGCGATGGAGAGGGTGGGTCCGCGCGGATCGCGGTTGGGTTCGTCGAAGGTGGCGAGCTGACCCACCGCCGTGATGGCGGCTTCGGGGGCCCCGAGTTTGGTGTGCACGGCGCGGCGGGCCGCGGCGACGAGGCGTTCCCCGCGGCCGAGCAGGACACCCGGGAGGGCGAGTTCACCGGCGAAGGGCTCCCACTGGCGTGCGGCGACGCCGAGGGTGAGGGTGGGGTCGTCGGGGCCGTAGCGCAGGGTGACGACGTCCAGGGATACTGCGGATTGCTGCTCCACGTCGAACAATCATGCCGCAGTGGGCACTCGGAGTGTGCGAGCGGACCGGTCGGGCCCGTCGGCGGTGAGGACGACGGGGACACCCAGTGCCCGCTCCAGGTACGCGGGCACATCGGCGGGGCGGTCGGTGAGTACGGGGACGGCGGCGGTCAGCAGGTCGGTGAGCCGCTGCTGATGGGCGAGATCCCGCCATTCGCCGGGTGCGATCCGGTCGAGGTAGCCGTCGGGGGTGAGATAGCCGGTGGCCGTGCGGATATCGGCCGCGGCATCCAGATGGTTGAGGACGAGGCCGTCGATCCCGCCGCAGACCTCGACCGCGTAGCGCAGCAGGATCGGATCGAGGTGACCCTGCCGGAACGCGCCCTGGTAGACGCCGATTCGATTGTGCGGCTCCGGAATTGCCAGGTTCGCATCCTCGGTGGGGAACGGTCCCGCGCCGTGCCGGGTCAGGTACGCGCGGGTCACGCCCAGTACCCGGCTCGGCGCGCCGATGCGTGCCAGCATGGCCCGGGCATTGCGCGGTTCCACCGTCGACCAGGTGGTGTACGGATGCAGTCCGCGCCATTCGTCGAGGAGCACCCCCTGCGCGCCCTCGAACACCAGGCGGCCCGCCTCGGCGAAGCCACGCAGCTGATCACCCGGCAGGATGGGCACCGCCCGCGCGAACTCGGTGTACACCTGCATCAGTTCGTCGATCGGGTCGTAGCGGTGTACGCCCTGCCCGAGCAGTGGCCGGTACTGCTCCTCGAGCGCGAGGAGCTTGCGCCGCAGCACATCCGGTCGCAGGCAGTCGCCCACGCGCGGGGCGTCGTGGTCGAGGGCGTAGCGCGCGGTCTCGCCGATGCCGATACCGCACGAACCGTGCCGGGAGGAACCCCTCGCGTCCTCCCGGCAGCGGTTGGCGGCCCCGTGGATCGGGGTGGTCAGCAGGGCGCGTTCGTCGAGGTGCAGCAGCGACAGCGGATCGGTGACGCCGAGTGCGGTCAGCGCCCGCGCCTCGGCGGCCAGGGCGATCGGCTCCACCAGCATGTGCTGGGACAGCAGGGTCGGCACCCGCGAGAACGTGCCGGATCCGAACTGCCGGAAGGTGTGCTGTCGTTCGCCCGCGACCACGGTGTGGGCGGCCTGCGCGCCCCCGTTGAAGCGCACCACGGCCGCCACCTCCAGTCCGGCCTCGGGCGAGCACAGCCAGTCCACGGTGGCGCCCTTGCCTGCGTCGCCGAAGCCGAGGTCCACCACGATCAGGTGACTGTCGCCGAACATGCTGTGTCCCTTCAGTTCCCGAAGCAGACGTCATCGTCGCCGCGGGTGGCGGCGGGCAGTGCGCCCACGCTGCGGGTGCGGCCGTGCCCGGCCCTGCCCAGCGGGGTGAGGGCCTTGCCGACGGCGTCGGCCTCGCCGATGGAGCCGATATCGCGCAGATCCGCCAGGCCCGCACCGAGATCCACGCGGTCCTCGTTGATGCCGATGGTGAGCGCGATGAGCTCGCACACCGCCGCGGGATCGTCGAGCCGCAGGAAGCGTTCGCCGAGCAGGCCCCGCCAGTGTTCGGCGATCTCGGGATCGTGGTAGTAGCTGGACTGATTCGGCAGGATGTAGTGCACATGCCAGCGGTCGGCCAGTTCGCGGTAGATCGACTCGACCGAAATATCCTGGTGCACATCGTCTCCGATGCGGGATCGGATGTGGCGCGCGCCGAGCCGGGGCTTGTTCAGCTCATCGCCGACCAGGAACAGGTAGCCTTTGCGGCCGCGCTTGTCCCAGGCGTCGGTGGCGATGTGCCGGGCCATGAAATACGCGGCCAGTTCATAGCTTTCGGACTTCTGCCCGCCGCCTCCGCCCTCCAGCAGGATGAGGCGCAGCTGCTCGTCCATCCGGTTGTCGGATTCGAACTGGCCGACCTGCAGCGGAACCCGGTCGCTGTCGGCGTCGCCGATGGCCCCGAACAGGATCTGCGGATCGTCCGCGTAGCCCTTGCGCTGCAGCAGCCCGTGCAGCTTGCCGAGCTTCTCCTGCATGATGCGCGGCACCATGCCCATCGACCCGGTGACATCGAAAAGTACTGCGATGGGCAGGGATTCGCCGTGGTCGTCGGAGTCGCGGCATTCGCGGACCGTCACCCCCTTCGGATCGAGCGAGGGGTGCGCGGTCCACCTGTCGTAGGGGATGGCGCGCATATCCGCGGTGTAGCCGAAGTCGTCGAGTCCGCGGGCGGCGCGGAAGGTGCGCGCGGCATCGTAGGCGCTGTCGTCCCAGTGGCCGTAACCCATGGTGATCACTGTCCTTTCGTGAGCGCGAACGGCCGGAAGCGGCGCTTCCCGTAGAGCCGGTCGAGCAGGTCGTCGAATTCGCCGAGCAGGGACGCGGCGTCGGGCCGCAGTCGCGGGTCGGCCTGCAGGCAGCCGGAGGCGAAGGCGCGCAACGGATCCGGCGCGCGGTCGCCGAGCATGGTGAGCATGAGCCGATGTGCCAGGTACACATCGGTTTCGGGGCGCACGGCGGTGCGGATCTCCGGCGGATGGCCGAGGAAGCCGAGGGTGGCCGCGGCGGGTGTGCCGGGGCGGGTCGCGAACGACCAGCCCGCCAGCACCACGCCGTGCAGGCGCGGGTGGATCAGCACATTGGCGGGGGAGATCGCGGTGTGCACCCAATTCGCCAGTGCCGCACCGGCGAGGCAGCGCAGCAGGCGGCGGTGCATCCAGGCGTAGTCGCGGGGATCGAGGCCCTCGGGGTAGGCGATGCGCACGTCGTCGAGGGTCACGAACTCGCCCGTGAGCGCGCCCAGCACATTGATCGTGCGGTGTTCGCCGGTGGCCGGGTCGTGGTGATCGACGGTGTCGGCGAGAGCGGGGAAATAGGGCCGTAACCAGGGATGGTCGTCGGCCACGGCGGCGATGTCGCGCAGGGCGTTTCGTTCGCCGGCGAGCAGGCGGTTGGCGGCGGCGCGGCGCGGGATCTTCACCACGTGCTCGCTGCGCGCGAGGTACACGTCGGCCACCGAGCCCGTGGCGTGCAGGGCTCCGACGGTGTACCGGCCGTGCGCCCCGATGAGGTCGAACGTCTCCGTGCCCAGGGCGAGCCACTCCCGGTACAACTCGGCGAGCCGCGCGAAAGCCGCACTGTCGCCCGCGGTCCCGCCCGCGTGATCGGGATGCACCAGCTGGGCCAGCTGATGGTATCGGCGGCGTGCGGCCTGCCGGGTCGCGGAATCGCTTGCGGCAGTGCCGAAGAGGTCTTCGGGGGAGCGGGCCGATCCGATCGTGCCGGCGGCGTCGCGCACTGTCGTCATGAGTTTTAGGCTAAACGACTAAAACGGTAGACGCCAGCGATTTCGGGAACTTTCTTGTCAAGAAGACCAAAAGTAATGCTTCGGCCCCGGCCGGGGGTGTACGGAACCGGCCGGGACCGAACCGAGGCCGCTAACCGGCCTGCGGGACCAGGGTGTTCTGCCGCGCGCTCACCCACCAGCGCCCGTCCTGCTTCACCAGGACGTACAGCGCGCGCATGGCATCGTCACGATCGATGGGCTGCCCCTCGGCGGTGGTGGCCCGCGCCCCCTTGTGCGCGATCGCCACATCGGGTCGCAGGAAAGCGATTTCGAGCACCTCGTACCGCACGTACTCATCCTTCAGGAAACCCGCGAGCCCCGCCCGGCTGGCCTCCAGCACGGCCTCCCGCCCGCGCTGGAGTACTCCCATCGCATTCCCCACGACCGCGTTCTCCGCCAGGTCCGCCACCATGAGCTCCGCGTCATTGGTGTTGTACGCGGTCTCCACATTCCGGATGACCTGCGCGATGGCCGCCCGATCCGCCGTGTGATCGACGCTGTCGTCCGCGATGACCGGCGCTTCGCTCTTCGCTGTGCTCATGAGTCGATCTTGATACCTCAACCACACTCGAGGTCAACGGGATCCGGACGAGTCGATCGTCACATACCCTCATCCCACTCTCGGATCAGATGAAGCGCCCGCAGCCCCTGTGCCATTCGGCGCAGATCCCACGTCCGATCCGCCCCGGGCGTGGTATCGCCCAGGAGCAGGTGTACATCGAGATCACCTGTGCCGGAAACGGTTACCCGCGTGACCGGGTCGTCGAAGCCGAGGGCGACCACGTCGTCGCCGGCAGCATGCGCGTATCGGGGCTGATATCCAGCGGAAAGCGTGGAATCACCCCGTCCGCTGGTGCGTGGGCGGTGGGGGAGGTGCGGTTGCGGCTCGGTGGGGGTGGGGTGGAGTGGATGGCCCGAGCGGTGGTGCGTCAGGGGGCTGAGATAGTTTGATGGGAAGTTTGTCATTCACTCGTGCGAGGAGGCTCGTGGTGGGCGCGGAGGATTCGGCCGTGGACGGCGCGGCGCGGCTGGGGATGTTGCTCGAGAGTGGATGCACTCCAGAGCAGGCGTGGGAACTGTTCGACAGTCTGCCCGCGGCGCGAGTGGAGGCGATCACCACCGGGCGCTGGCGCGGGCGCGAACTCGACACCGGACATCCGTGGCAGGGCGTGCTGGTCGAATCCGGTTGGTACGGGAAGCAATTCGACGACGCCGACAGTGTGCAGCCGCTGCTGTTCGCGGAGCCGGACGGGACGGTGTTCGCGGTGGATCCCCGGCGGGTGCCGTTGTTCCTGGCGGGGAAGGTGCCGGTCTCGGCTATTCGGCCGCTGCGCAGGTCGCTGGGGTTGATGCGGCCGCTGTTGAGTACGCGGACGCCGCGGGCACGGCTGCGGAATCTGGAGTTCCGCGGTGAGTCCGGCGCCGCGATGATCTACGACCATCTGCCGATCATCGACATTTTCCGGAGGGTGGACGAGGACACTCTGCTGGGGGTGATGGATCTGCGGGGGATGCGGGAGCCGTACTTCTTCGTGCTGTTCCGGGATCGGTAGGTCCGTTCGCGGGAAGGGCACTGCCGCCCGGTGTTTCGGGCCTACCATCGGGGGAACGGATGGTTGCCGATTCGGGAGGTGGGCCCGATGGAACGTACGACCTGTCTCATCGCCGGTGGTGGACCGGCGGGCATGATTCTCGGGCTGCTGCTCGCGCGGGCCGGGGTCGAGGTGACGGTGCTGGAGAAGCACGGGGACTTCCTGCGTGATTTTCGCGGGGACACCGTGCATCCCACCACCCTCGAACTGCTCGACGAGCTGGGGCTGCGCGAGGAGTTCGCGAAACTGCCGCAGCGCCGGTTGAATTCGGTGCAGATCCCGATCGCCGGTCGCATGCAGACCGTGGCCACGCTCGAACATATTCCGGGGCGGCACAAGTACATCGCGATGGTGCCGCAGTGGGATCTGCTCGATCTGCTGGCCCGCGCCGCCGACGCCGAGCCCGCCTTCCGGTTGCGCATGAACACCGAGGCCGTGGACCTGCTGCGGACGAACGGCACGGTGTCGGGCGTGCGGTATCAGGCGAAGGACGGCACCGCCGGGGAGATCCACGCCGATCTGGTGGTGGCCTGCGACGGCCGCACCTCCGCGCTGCGGCTGGCCGCCGGTCTGGGTTCGCGCCGCTGGGCCACCCCGTTCGACGTGTGGTGGTTCCGGTTGCCGCGCAACGACACCGACCCGGCGGGCGCGGTGCCGGTGCTCACCCGGCATCGCGTCGCGATCATGCTCGATCGCGGCGACTACTGGCAGGTCGCCACCCTCATCGCCAAGGGCAGCGACCCGGCGGTGCGGGAGAAGCGTCCGGTCAGCGATATCACCATCCCCATGGCCGACGCCGTGCCCTGGCTGGCCGACCGCGCCGAAGCCCTGCAGGGCTGGGACGAGGTGAAACTGCTCGACGTCAAACTCGACCGCCTCGACCGCTGGTACACCGACGGCCTGCTGTGCATCGGCGACGCCGCGCACGCCATGTCCCCGGTCGGCGGGGTCGGCATCAACCTCGCCATCCAGGACGGGGTGGCGGCCGCGAGAATCCTTGCCCCGAAACTGCTGTCGGGCACGGTCACCACCCGCGACCTGGCCCGCGTACAACGCCGCCGCACCCTGCCCACCGTCGCGGTCCAGGGTTTCCAGCGGCTCGCGCACGCCCGCTTCATCCGCCCGGCGGTCGCGGGCGAACTGAATATCTCCAACGCCCGCGAAACACCGTTGGCGCTGCGGGTCTTCCGACGCCTGCCGATCATCCGCAGCATTCCGCCGACGCTGATCGCGCGCGGCGTATTGCCCGAGCACGCACCGGAATTCGCCCGCCGCCCGTGACCGGAGCATGACAATCAGGCGCAGGTCACTGTTGCGGGCGGGACTGGCGCTCCCGCTCGTCACGGCCTGCGCGCCCACGGTGCTGCTCGGCGACCGCGACGCGGTGCGAATCGCCGTGCCCTGGAGCGGATTCGAATTGCTGGCCTTCGATACGGTGCTGGCCGGCGCCCGGCAGCGCGCCACCGCCCGGGGTATGCGACGCGAGACCCGGTTGATCCTGCTCGGCGATGACATCGACACAGCGTTCTCGGCGCGCGGCGCGTCCGCACCGGAAATCGTCATGCTGCCGCAGATCGGGCGAATACAGGAACTGCTGGCGGACAAGCACTCTCCGCCGGCGATCGACGCCGCACTATGGGAGGACGCGGCCGGGCTGTGCTACGCGCAGCACTGGGATCGGGCGCTGCGGCGCAGTGCGGCACGCACCGACGACAACCACTACGGCTTGCCGTTCAAGAGCGCACAGAAGTCACTGATCTGGTACGACAGGCAAACCTTCGCCACGCATGAGAAGGCGCTGGCCGCACACGGTGTGGGTGATCCGGGCACCTGGACCGTCGCCGACTGGCCCACGGCCATGGCGGCGCTCGAACCCACCGGTGTGCGGCTGCTGGCCTTCGGCGCGGCCGACAGCTGGGTGGTCACCGATCTGTTCGAGAACCTGCTGCAGGCCGAATCACGGTCCGTGTACACCGAATTGGAAACCGCGACCATCCGATGGCCGTGGGATCGGCCGGAAGTGCGTGCCGCACTGCACCGTCTGGGCGAGTTGTGCAGTCACCCCGCGGCGTTCCCGCACGGCCTCGCCGTCGCCTTGACCACCCAGTTCCCCGCATCGATTCGCGACGTCTTCGACCGCCGTCGCGCGTTGATGGTCGCCGCACCGGATTTCGCCGAACCGTATGTCCGCCGCAGCCTGACCGATTCGGGGCGCGGCACCGGCAGCGTCGGCCTGCTGCCCTTCCCCGCGCTTGCCCCCGGCGGCACCCGGCCGGTGCTCGGTGGCGGTGATGTCATGGTCCTGACGCGGGAGGCCGGTGACGATGCCCGCCTGCTGCTGGCCGAACTCGCCGCTCCGGATGCGGCGACGACGTGGATCGACGATCTGGGCGGCTTCTCGTCCCCGCATCTGCGCAGTGCGCGCCGGTACTCGGCGCTGCTGGAACCTGTTGCGCGGGAGCTGGATTCGTGGACCAGCTTCGACCTGTCGGACCGGATCGGCTCGGCAGGCGGCCGGTGGGGGCTGCGTCGCATCCTGACCGACTTCCTGCTGGAGATCGCCGAGTCGGGGCGCGCCGGACTGCCCGCCGCGGTGGACCGCGTGGTGGTCCGCCTGGACGAGTTCCGGACGGGCGGGCCGCGGTGAGCACCCCGGAATTCGACCCGCGGGTCTTCGAAACACCAGATCTGCGAATGGAATTGGCCACGCGACGACTCTCGGGCCCGCTGGTGTCCGGCCATCATCCGCGCCGCTGGTTCGGCTGGGCCGTCCGGATCCCGGCGCTCGCGCTGATCGCCGTCCTGCTGGTGGTTCCGGCCGGGTGGACGGTCTGGCTCGCGGTCGCGGCCCGGCCGTTGGTGGTGGCCGGTTGCGGTCTCGCGGTGCTGTGCGGAATCGCCGATACGGTGCTGGGCCGGACGCGGCGCTGGCTGTCGGTCCTCGGCGTGGTGATCGTGAGCGCGGTGGTGCTCACGGAGTTCGGCGCGACGGGCGCCTGGGCCTATGTGCGCACGCTGGGCTGGGTGCTGTGGGGTGTGTTCCTGGTGCTGTTCGCGCTGCTGCTCGCCTGGATGACCCGTGGTCCGCGCTGGGTCTGGCTGCCGCTGATCCTGCCGTTCGGCATCTCCGCGTTCGTCTCGGGCATCGCCTTCCGCCTGATCTTCGAACAGATCGCGGAACTGCTGCGACTGGATTCGGTCGGCGAGTACCGGTGGCTGTTCACGGTGCTGATCGCCTCGGCCTTCGCCTGGACCTGGCTCGGTGCGCTGACCGGCGTCTGGCGGGCGGCCGTGATCGGCCTGGAGGCCGACCCGGTGCAGGCGCGGATCGTGTACGGCCCCGACACGGTGGATCCGCCGGGGCACGGGTGGATACGCAGGCGAATACGTCTGCTGCGCAACCAGATCCGCATGCTGCACGAGGTGCGCAAACTGCTGCATCCGACGCTGCTGATGCTCGGGTTGATCGTCGGCGTCGCGGCGGCGCGGGTGTTCGACGTCGTCCTGATCGCGGTGCCCGGTCCGCTGCAACCGGCGGCGGAGAGCGCCACCGTGCACTGGTGGTATCTGACCGGCCGGTCCGGATTCGGGGACGGCGACGCGGCGGCCTACGCCCTGCCGCTGGCGGTCCTCGTCGGGTTGACGGCCTGGCTGTTGCAGCCGGATATGCGCCGCTATCGCAGGCCGCGGCCCTCCGCTCCGTCCATGCGGCGGGATCCGGTGCGGGATCGCCCGTCCTGGTGGTCGCGGCTGTGGCTGCTGATCGTCATGGTGCCGCTGCTCGTCCCGATCGGCTGGCTGCTCGTCGTGGCGCTGCGGCAGCGCGGCGGCTTCGGCGTCGAAGGGCTGCGCTGGGTGTGGAGCGACGCCGCGCTGTGGCGCTCCCTGGAGACCACACTGTGGGTGAGCGCCCTGGCCACCGCGGTCGTGGTGACCGCCGCCGTTCCGGTCGCCTTCTGGCTGGCCGAACTCGCTCCCGGACAATGGATCTCCCGGATCGCCGTGCCGATGACGGTGATCCTGGCGGTCATGCCCGCACAGATCTACGGTGGCCCCATCCGCCTGCTGATGGATACCTGGGGCCTGTCGCACAGCCGCGTTCCGCTGATCTTCGTCCACGCCGCCGCCGGGCTGCCGATCGCGATCCTCATTCTGCGCGCCGCCCTGCTGGCGCCCCCGGAATCGCCCGCCGCCGACGCGCTGCACGGTTTGGCGCGACCGGCGACGATTCGCCGCAGACTGCGGGAGATGGCCGGCCCGGCGATCGGCGCGGTGGCCGTCCTGGAGTTCGTCCAGGTGTGGAACGACTTCTTCGTCGGTCTGCTGATCGGCGGCGTGGGTGAGTCCCCGTGGTCCCGGTTGCTGTGGGGCGAGGCGCGCCAATTCCACGAGAACGCAAGCCATCTCGCGGCGGGCGCACTGTTGTCGGCGATTCTGCCGGTGCTCCTGCTGCTGGGCACGTGGCGGCGCTGGGTGGTGCCCGGCATCACCGGCGGGGTGCGCCGGTGACCCGGCCGGTGCCGCCGAGCGGGCAGTCGCTGTCGATCGCCACCCCCAAGTCGTCGCTGTGGCGCGGCCTGCTCGCGACGGCCTCGGCGGCCGCGACCGCGCTCTGCTACGAATTGGCCCGCACCCTGGTGGCCGACACCTTCGGCGGCAATCCGGCGGTGCAGCGGATTCTCCAGGCGATGCGGTGGCTGCCGTTGGTGATCGTCGCGGTCGCGGGCGGGTACGTGGCCTACCGGACGCTGCACTCCGTGCGGGATCGGCGGCGGCGAGCGCGGGACGCCGACCTGCTGGCCGACCTGATGGGGCCGGGACATGTTGCGGTCGAAGGCATGTCGCCGCCGCGGGCGGGAGCCGCACCCGGGGTCAACGCCACGGTTCCGCAGGCCGCGATCGGCGCGGTGATCCGGGTGCTGCGCCAGCTGCCGATCGGGACGTACCGGCGCACCGGGTTCATGGTCATGCTGGGCGCGATGCTGGAAGCGCCCGCGCGGATACCGGCCCGGGACACCGACGACTGGACTCTTCCGCCCGGTGCGCCCGCGGTCGTGCTCGCGGAGTTGTTCTCGCGCCGTGAACTGGCACTCGACGGACCGGACGCCTACCGGTGCATGGACAACCTGCTCACCGCGGTGCCGCCGGCCCCGGAGGTGGTGGTGGCCGCCATGCGCGCCGCGGCGCTGCCCGCCCTGATCGCCTATCACGCCGACCGCGCGACCCGCTGGGCCAAGGCCCTCGACACCTTCGCGCTCGGGGCCGCGGCCCGGGGGTGGTTCGCGGAGGAGGGCGCGGCGCTGCGCGGCCTGATCGTGGACTGCGGTCCACCCACGGCATTGCCCGCCAACACGATTCGCGATCTGGCTCGCATCGCCGACGCACTCGATACCTGGTACGCCGGTCTCGGCGCGGACGAGAACGGCCCTACCGCAACGGTTCCGCCGCTCCCAGAGGCCGTGCTGCGGCTGCGGGGGATCGAAAACGATTCGGCGGCACGGGAGTTGGCGCGAATTCGCAGCCGCGGCCATCACGCTCCGTCGCGGCGTTCCGGCGCTCGGCTGCGTTCGAGCCTGGCCGCGCGCAGGGAACATCGGCGCGCGCTGAGTTTCCTGCGGCGCTATCGCCCACCCGCCGCGCTCACCGGCGCGGCGGCCGTCCGCCAGCGCGCGGCGGTGGTGCAGCGGCGGCTGGCCGCCGCCGAGCGCATCCTCGAGTCGGCGTGGTGGCTGCTGCCCCGCGCCGATGTCGCCGGTGAGGTGTCCACGCTGGTGAATCTCGCGGTCGTCCATCTGCATCAGGGCCGTTACGACGCCGCCGGGGATCGGCTGGAGCTCGCGGAAGCCTTGACCCGCAACGGGATCGACCCCGTCGG
This sequence comes from Nocardia acididurans, assembly GCF_016741815.1. GTDB lineage: Bacteria > Actinomycetota > Actinomycetes > Mycobacteriales > Mycobacteriaceae > Nocardia > Nocardia acididurans. The sequence goes on along the minus strand of NZ_JAERRJ010000007.1, from coordinate 296,856 downwards.
TCGCGCACACGCCTACGAGACCATGGGCGTGCTGATGTGGGCCAGGAAGGAGCCGGAGGGCGCGGTCCGCTACTGGCAGGGCGCGCTGCGCGACTTCCGCGCTCTGCGCCACGAGCCGGGAATCGCCCGCTGCCTGCAGCATCTGGGCTCGGCGGCGGTGGCCGCGCCCCGTCGGATCGGCGGTCTGGTCCTGCCGGGCGACGGCCGGGTGACCACGGTCGAGGTGCTGCGCCAGGCCACCGGATGGCTGGCCGAAGCCGACCGCCTCGGCACCGGCACCGGGCTGGCCGGCGACTACCGGGCCGAGGCGCTGGCAGTGCTCCCGGCCTCGGTCGGCCCGCTGAACGAGATCGACCGCTGGCCGCTGGCGGCCGAGGAAGCCGGCTGAATCCATCCGACGGTCTAGCGCACTCCGCGCGGCCGGAACTGGATGCTGATGCGCGGCCCCACCGCCCGCCGCGTCTTGAGAACGGCGTGCTCCCAGGTGCGCTGGCACGATCCGCCCATGACGATGAGATCCCCGTGTCCGAGGGGATAGCGGATACTCGCCCCGCCGCCGCGCGGACGCAGCGACAGTGCCCGCGCCGCGCCCACCGAGATGATGGCCACCATGGTGTCGGCGGTCGCGCCGCGTCCGATGGTGTCGCCGTGCCAGGCGACGCTGTCGTTCCCGTCGCGGTAGTAGCACAGGCCCGCCGTGGTGAACGGTTCGCCGAGTTCGTCGCGGTACCGGGCGCTCAACGCGTCGCGCGCCTCGGTGAGAACCGGGTCGGGGAGCTCGCGGGACTCGTCGTAGAAGCTCAGCAGCCGTGGCACATCCACCATGCGGTCGTACATGTTCCGGCGGTCCACCCGCCACGGCACGTGCGCCGCGAGTCGTTCGAACAGCTCGTCGGCCCCGCTCAGCCACCCGGGCAGCACATCCACCCACGCGCCGTGCGTGAGCTCGGTGCGCTGAATTCCGTCCAGCGCGCCGAGCTCGATCTCCCCGAATCCATCGAGCAGCGATCCCTGCAGCGGTGTCGACATGCCGCCGAACCTACCACGGCGATCGAACATACGTTCGCGTGAATCGGACGTCGTAGTCGAAGCGCCGGTCGGGTGTCCGCGATGGTCAGTGCGCGAGTTCGGCCTGATCGTGCTGTGCGATGAAGTCGAAGACGCGCGCCAGGACCACGCCCTTGTGCGAGTCCTGGAACAGGAGCCCGTGGCCCCCGCCGGGTACGAGTTCGAACTCCGCGCCGGGAATCAGGCGCACTCGCGCGCGGGCCGTCTCGGCATCCTTCAGCAACACCGATTCGGAGCCGTAGACGACCAGCGTCGGTGCTGTGATCGATTGCAGCTCGGCGTCTTCGAGCGGTGCGGGCCATGGTGTGCGCGGCCGGTATCCGAGCGCGGCGAGCGAGCCTTCGATCTCCACCTCGGACAGCTCCACGCCGGGCATGAACCACGCGCTGAACCGCCGCAGCTTCTCCGGAGTCGGGTTCACGCCGACCCGGATCATCCGCAGCAGCAGCCGCCACGACGGCTTCACGATGCCGGCCCCCGGTTCGACGAGTGTCAGGCTGGCGAGGCGGCGCGAGCTGTGCACCCCGGCCATGCTCGCCCGCCACGCGCCGTCGGAGTAGCCGAGTAGGTGGGCCTGTTCCAGGCCGAGGGCGGCCAGCGCGTCCTCGATCCAGGCCGCGTAGTCGGCGGCCGCGGTGATGGGCCGGGTCTGTTCGCTGCGGCCCGGCGCACCGATGGTGTCGAGTGCGTAGACCGTTCGTTCCGCGGCCAGCTGCTCGATGATCGGGTACCAGCACAGGCCGTTTCCGCCCATCGGGTGGAAGAGCACCAGGGGAGTCCGCGGATCCGACCCGAACTTGCGCACCCGTGTGCTGCCGTACGAGGTGGCGACGTCGAATCCGGTCGACGCCACGGGCTGCAGTTCCTCGAGCGAATCGTAGATTCGCATGGCCTTCGCCTTCGCGGCGTCGCTCTTCCACTTCCCGATCTTGGCCATGGCCAACCCCTCCGTATGCGTCCGATTGTTAATGATACGAACGTATCATGAAATTGATATGGGCGTACCATCGAGACTTTCGCGGTCATCGATGAGACAGGAGACGCAGGCCATGCCCCGCTTGGTGGATCACGATCAGAGGCGGCGCGAGATCACCACCGTGGCCCGGAAGGTCATCGCCGGGGGCGGCATGGATGCGGCGACCTTCCAGTCCATCGCGGCCGCGGCGGGGATCTCGGTGCGGCTGATCCAGTACTACTTCGGCACCAAGAGCGAACTGCTGGCCGCCACCTTCCGGGCCGTCGTCGAGGACTCCGGGGTGCGAATGGCCCAGCGCCTCACCGCATTGGGTGTGGATCCGGAGCCTCGCGAATTCGTGCGCGCCGTCTGCACGGTGGTGATGCCCCTCGACGACGCCGGGCACGAGGACGCCCTCGTCCTGGCTGCCTTCCATGCCGCGGCCCTGGAGGGCGCGGGGCTGAGCGTGGCGGAGCGCGTCGGCCCGGTGCGCTGGCTGATCACCGCGTACGCGGAACAGATCCGGCGCTATCGGGGCGACGGAAAGTCCGGTGACACAGCGGAACTCGACGCCGAGTTGATCGTCGTCGCGACATCGGGGATCACCCAGGGCGTGCTGGCGGGGATGGCCACCCGGGAGCAGGCGGAGGTGCTGCTGGACCGCCTGCTCGATCGGACGATGGGGGAGAACTGACCCCGGGCTCGGATCGCCGGTAGCGGTATTCGCCTACAGCGCCGCGGGTTCCGTGGCCGAGATCCGATCCACCAGTGCGGTAAGGGATTTCGACAGCCCGGCGTTGCCGGCGAGCCCGGTGAGCCCGCCCGTGGTGAGCGCCTCGGCCATGACCCGGTGGGTCAGCACCCCGCGGCGCGTCGGAAAGACCAGGACACGCCGCCGGTCGGTGTCGTCCACCTTCCGGTGCACCAGATTGTCGGCGATCATGGCGTCGATCAGCCGCGTGAGCGTGGCCGCGTTGAGCAGTGTGGCATCGGCGAGCTGCGACATGGACAGCCCCGCGCCGCCGGCGACCGCGTGCAGCACATGCCAGCGGCCGACCGAGGTTTCGCCGAGGCATCCGGCGATGGCCCGATCCAGTTCCTGCGAGGCGCGTCGCACCAGTCGCGCCAGATCGTCCAGTGCGCCGAGCGCGGTGCTATCGTCCACGTCAGCACTGTACAACGCCGTGAGATCCGTTTTCATTTGCAAGCATTACGGTGGTGATGTCCGTGGCCGCCCGAAGCCCGAACACCTCCCGCGAGACGGTGGACATCGCCCTGGTGGTTCCGCTGAGCGGTCCGGCGGGCATGTTCGGCCCGTCCGCGGAGGCCTGCGCCGAACTCGCACTCGCCGATATCAACGCGGCGGGCGGCATTCTGGATCGCCGTGTGCGCCTGCATCCCGTCGACGCCGGTGCGCCGCTGCCGCTGCTGGCGGCGCGCATCGACGACATGGTCTCGCGCGGCCTCGTGGACGGGGTGGTGGGCTGGCATCTGTCCAACGCCCGCAAGGTCATCACCCCGCGGACCGCCGGGCGGGTGCCGTATGTGTACACCACCTTCTACGAGGGCGGTGAGAGCGGTGACGGGGTCTACATGGTCGGGGAAACCCCGGAGCAGCAACTGTTTCCGGCGCTGCGCTGGATGCGCGCGGAGTTCGGCATCCGCCGCTGGTGTGTGATCGGCAACGATTACGTGTGGCCGCGGGAAACCGCCCGCGCCACCGTGGAATTCAGTCACGGCACCGATATCGAGGTCGTCGGCTCGGCGTTCGTGCCTTTGGGCGGAAGGGATTTCGCGCCCGCGCTGCGCCTGATCGGTGAGTCCACCGCGACCGGTGTGCTGTTGTTCATGGTCGGCGCGGACTGCGCCGCCTTCAATCGGGCCTTCGCGGCCGCGGGTCTGGATGAGCACCGGGTGCGGCTGAGCATGATGATCGGTGAGGATGTGCTGTACGCGGGCGGTCCGGACAGCGCCCGCGGATTGTTCACGGCCTGCGGCTATTTCGAGAGCATCGTTTCGCCGGAGAGTATGGCCTTCGGCAGCCGCTACGCCGAGCGGTTCGGCGCGATCGCCCCGGCCCTGAACAATATCGGCGAATCCTGCTACGAGGGCCTGCTGCTGTTCGCGGCGCTGGCCGACAGCGCCCGGAGTCTGGATCTGCGCGCCATCGAATCCGGCGCGTCCCGGGTCACCTATCACGGTCCACGCGGCGAGGTCCGGGTGCGGGGCGCGCACACCACGCAGCCGGTGTACGTCGCGGGCGCCGACCTGCTGCGCTTCGAGGTCCGGGCCGAGCTCTCGTAACAGGCAATTAATCCGCCGGTTTCCACTGTGAGACCGGCCTCGCTTTGTATTGTGGGGCAAATGAAATATACCCGGATGAAAATATTCTGGGTCCGATGCCGGAGGTGACCCGTTGCCCCGCTACGACTTTCGCTGCCGAGACTGCGGCGACTTCGACGGCTTCCATCCCCTCGCCACCGTCCCCGACGCGGTGGCGTGCCCGACCTGCGCGCAACCGGCCCGGCGTCGCCCCGGCGGCGGGGCGCTGCTGCACGGCGGCACCACCGCCATGCGACTGCTCGACAGCACCGCCCGCACCGCGTCCGAACCGGCGGTAGTGGCGGCGCCACCACCCGGCGCACGCCGTCCCGTCAGCCGAAATCCGCTGCACCGCAAGCTCCCCCGCAACTGATCCGAGGAGGCATCGATGCCCGAATTGATCTTCCCGCTCGACTCGACCAAGCGGTTCGCCGACCAGAAGTTCGTCGGCCACAATCGCTGGCACCCCGATATCGCGCCCGTCGCCACCGTCACGCCCGGCACCGAATTCCGGGTGCACGTGCGGGAATGGTTCGACGGCGCGATCCGCAACGACGACAGCGCCGAGGATGTGCGCGACGCACCGCTCACCACCGTGCACTGCCTGTCCGGTCCCTTCGCGGTGGCGGGCGCGGAACCCGGTGACCTGCTCATCGTCGACATTCTCGATATCGGCCCCATCCCGCAGGAGGATTCGGGTCCCCTGGCCGGCCAGGGCTGGGGCTACACCGGCATCTTCCCGACCGACAACGGCGGCGGCTTCCTCACCGAGCATTTCCCGGACGCCTACAAGGCCATCTGGGACTTCAGCGGGCACACCACCACCTCACGCCATATTCCGCGGGTGAAGTTCACCGGCATCATGCACCCGGGGTTGATGGGTACCGCGTCCTCGGCGGATCTGCTGAGTACCTGGAACACTCGCGAGGCCGCGCTCATCGCCACCGATCCCGAACGGGTGCCGCCGCTGGCGCTGCCGCCCGAACCGCGCGACGCCATCCTGGGTTCCCTCGCGGGTCCGGAGTACGACCGCATCGCCGCCGAGGCCGCCCGCACCGCGCCGCCCCGGGAGAACGGCGGCAATCAGGACATCAAGAACCTCACCCGGGGCAGCCGGGTCTTCTATCCGGTGTTCGTGCCGGGCGCGAATCTGTCGGTGGGCGATCTGCACTTCTCGCAGGGCGACGGCGAGATAACCTTCTGCGGCGCAATCGAAATGGGCGGTTTCATCGATCTGCGGGTCGATGTGATCAAGAACGGCATGCAGCTGTACGGCGTGCACGAGAACGCGGTGTTCCTGCCCGGCAACGAGGGGCCGGTCTACTCGGAGTTCCTGGCCTTCTCCGGCACGTCGGTCACCCTCGACGGCGAACAGCGGTATCTGGACTCGCAATTGGCGTTCGAACGCGCGTGCCTGCACGCCATCGACTACCTCACCCACTTCGGGTACAGCCGCGAGCAGGCGTACCTGCTGCTGGGGGCCGCGCCGATCGAGGGACGGTTCTCCGGGGTGGTGGACATTCCGAACTCGTGTGCCACCGTCTATATCCCCACGGCCATCTTCGATTTCCCGATCACGCCGACCGCCGACGGTCCGGTGCGCATCGACCCGGGTGTCGGTGCGCCGCACGCCGCCCGCTGAGGCGGCCCCGCCGGACGACGAGGTCCGGCGGGTGCGCCGGTGTCAGCCCTGCAACCGGGACCGCACGAAATCGACCACCGCGTCGGTGAATTCGTCATTGGCGTCGCTGGCCGCGGTGTGGGCGGCGCTGCCGATCTCGATGTAGTCGGCCGCGGGAACCAGGGCGCGGAAGGCGGCCACGCCCTCCTCGCTGACCACGTCCGACAGCGCACCGCGCACCAGCAGCACGGGGATGCGCAGGTTCCGCGCGGCGGCCTCGAGGACCTCGCTGTTGAAGTCGATGTCCTCGCCGACGCCGCTGCGGGCCATCATGGCCGGATCCCAGTGCCAGTACCAGCGTCCGTCCGGGCGCTGCCGCAGATTGCGTTGCAGCCCTTCGGGATTGCGCGGGCGGCGGCGGTGCGGCAGGTAGGCGGCGACGGCGTCGGCGGCCTCCTCGAGGCTGGCGAAGCCCTCGGGATTACTGCTGAGGAAGGTCAGCACCCGTTCCACTCCGGCGCGTTCGGGCCGCGGCACCACGTCGACGAGGACGAGTCCGGTGATCCGTTCGGCCGCTTCGGGTTCGGCGGTGGCGAGCAGTCCGGTGATACCGCCCATGCTCGCGCCCACCACGAACGCCGGCCTGCCGAGCTGCGCCAGCACGCTGAGCAGATCGCCGACCATGGCGTCGCGTCGGTAGTCGCCGTCGGTCGCCCAGTCGCTGTCGCCGTGCCCGCGCGCGTCGAGCAGGACGGCGTGCATCCCGGCTTTGGCCAGGGCCAACCCGGAGTCCTTCCAGGAGTGCCGGGTCTGCCCGCCCCCGTGTAGGAATACGACCAGCGGTCCGTCCTGGGGTCCCCAGCGCTCGCCCGCGATCTCGATACCGCCGTGCCCGGCGAAGGTGACGCGGGCGGGTTCGGTGAAGTCGGCTTCGTTGCTCACCCTCCGAGCATCGCACATCGGTTTACGGTGTATGAAGACCTGCCAGCAAACGGGATCCACGCTCGCTGTCCGGAGCGAATTCGAGTACGCGCGTCGGGAAGGGGAAGACGATGCCTTCCTCCCGGTAACGGCGGTGCAGGGCTTTGATGAATTCGCTGATCAAGAGGTATTGGTCCTCGTAGTGGCGGGTGCGCAGCACGACGCGGAACTCGACGCCGGAGTCGCCGAAGGTGTGGAAGCGGACGCGCGGATCGGCCCCGGCGAATCCGCAGTCGAGTTCCTTCATCACTCGCCGCGCTACGTCCATGGTCACCGATTCCACATGTTCGAGGTCGCTGCCGTAGCTGGTGCTCACCTCGACCAGCACGGCCATATCCTGTTCCGGGCGGTGGTAGTTGGTGAGAATGGCCTCGGCGAACTTGCGGTTCGGCACGATGATGAAGTTTCCCGGGATGTCCTGGATGGTGGTGGTCCGCCAGTTCACATCGGAGATCCAGCCGGTCTCGCCGGTGTCGAGCTTCACGAAATCCCCGGGGTTCACCGTCTTCGATGCCAGAATGTGCACGCCCGCAAAGAGATTCGCCAGCGTGCCCTCCAGCGCCAGGGCGATGGCCAGTGCGCCGATACCGAGAGCGCCCAGCAGCGGGGTGATCTTCACGCCGACGCTGTCCAGGGTGATCAGCACGCCGAGCACGAAGACCACCACGCGCGTGATGGTGCCGAAGAGGCTGACCGAGCCGGAGATGCCGGTCAGCCGCCGCGCCACGGTGGTCACCACCTCGGCCGCGAGCCGCGCCACCGAGAAGGTGATGGCGAGCAGCAGCGCCGCCTCCAGCATCTGATGGACGGTGCGCGGTGAGAACGGCAGCCCGGTCGGCAGGGCCAGGGCGAGGGTCAGGCCGCCCAGGGAGCAGACCGGCACCGCGAGATCACGCAGCAGGCCGAAGGTCATGCGATGCACGGCCCGGGTATCGCTCGACAGCTTGGCGGCGAGGCGGTCGACGAGCCTGCGGACCGCGACGCCCACGAGTGGCCCGGCGATGACGAGCGCGGCGGCGATCGCCCAGACCAGCGGTTTGTTCATCGAAGATCCTCCCAGCATCGACTGATGGCGGTGGAACAGATGCAAACCAAACGAATCGGATCATAGCTGTGAGATAGCTGACACTCTGCTCGGGGCCGGTCGCGCACATCGTGCTGAATCTGCAGGTGCGCTGGTCGCCGGGGCGATTGCCGCGGGGGTGCGGTGACGGCGGCGTTCTCCGGCGCTGCTAGGGTTGCCAGTCGAAAAGACATCCTTTAACGGACCGTCCGGTGAGGCGGGGAAGGAGGTCGGCATGGCTGTGCCCGAAGACGGGGCCGCCAAGTCGAGCGCTGGCGAATACTCGCAGCGGCACGATCCCGAACAGGTCGAGGCCGGTCGCGAGCTGCTTTCCGATTCGGATGTCGGCCGGACCATCGCGCGCATGGCGCACCAGATCATCGAGAAGACCGCCCTCGATTCCGCCGACGCCTCGCACGGGCGCGTCGTGCTCATCGGAATCCCCACGCGCGGAACCACTCTCGCCACTCGTCTGGCCGGACGCATCGAAGAGTTCTCCGGAATCCGCCCCGCCGTGGGCTCCCTGGACATCACCCTCTACCGCGACGATCTGCGCAGCCGCCCGCATCGCCCCCTGGAACGCACCTCGGTCCCCGAGGGCGGTATCGAGGACGCGCTGGTGGTGCTGGTCGACGATGTGCTCTTCTCGGGCCGCACCGTGCGCTCGGCGCTCGACGGCCTGCGGGATCTGGGCCGCCCCCGCGCGGTGCAGCTCGCGGTGCTCATCGATCGCGGTCATCGCGAACTGCCCATCCGCGCCGACTATGTCGGCAAGAACGTGCCCACCGCGCGCACCGAGGACATCTCCGTGCTGCTGCGCGAGCACGACGGTCGTGACGGTGTGTATCTGCGTCAGGAGGGGGACAAGTGAAGCATCTGCTGTCGGTCACCGATCTGGATCGGGTCGCCGCCAACGGTTTGCTGGACGAGGCCGAACGCTTCGAGCAGGCGCTGCTGGGCCGCGAGGTCAAGAAGCTGCCGACGCTGCGCGGGCGCACGGTCATGACCGTGTTCTTCGAGAACTCCACCCGCACCCGGGTTTCCTTCGAGGTTGCCGGCAAGTGGATGAGCGCCGACGTGATCAATGTGAGCGCGTCGAGTTCCTCTGTCTCCAAGGGCGAATCGCTGCGCGACACCGCGCTGACCCTGCACGCGGCGGGCGCGGACGCGCTCATCGTGCGGCATCCGGCTTCCGGTGCGGCACACCAGATCGCGCGCTGGTTCGCCGAAATGGACCGGGCCGCAGGCGGTTACAACGGGCCGGGGCCGGCCATCATCAACGCCGGTGACGGGACGCACGAGCATCCCACCCAGGCACTGCTGGACGCGCTGACGCTGCGGCAGCGCCTCGGCGACCTGGAGGGCAAGCGGGTGCTGCTGGTCGGCGACATCCTGCACAGCCGGGTGGCGCGCTCGAATGCCTTCCTGCTCAGCACCCTCGGCGCCGAAGTGGTCCTGGTGGCCCCGCGCACCCTGCTGCCGGTGGGCGTGGAAGCCTGGCCGGTGCGGGTCTCGCATTCACTCGACGCCGAACTCCCCGGCGCGGACGCGGTCATGATGCTGCGCGTGCAGGCCGAGCGTATGAACGGCGGCTTCTTCCCGTCGGCGCGCGAATACTCGATCAACTACGGGCTGAGCGAACGCCGCCTGGGCATGCTCGAGGATCACGCCGTGGTACTGCACCCCGGCCCCATGCTGCGCGGCATGGAAATCGCCTCCGCGGTCGCGGATTCCCCCAAAGCAGCTGTGCTGCAACAGGTCAACAACGGCGTGCACATGCGCATGGCGGTGCTCTTCCGCCTGCTGGTCGGCACCGACGAGGTGGTCGCGTGAGCAGCTACCGCAACACCGACGGCTCGCACCGAGAGGAGACAGCATGAGCATCCTGATCAAGAACGCCAAGGTCTACGGTGAGGGCGATCCGGTCGACGTGCTGATCGCCGACGGTGAGATCCGTGAGATCGGCGCGGGCCTGACGGCCGCCGACGCCGAGGTCATCGACGCCGCGGGCCAGATCCTGCTGCCGGGCTTCATCGACCTGCACACGCATCTGCGCGAGCCGGGCCGCGAGGACACCGAGACCATCGAAACCGGTTCCGCCGCAGCGGCTCTCGGCGGTTACACGGCGGTGTTCGCCATGGCCAACACCAGCCCGGTCGCCGACTCCGTGGTCATCACCGACCACGTGTGGCGGCGCGGGCGCGAGGTCGGCCTGGTGGACGTGCACCCGGTGGGCGCGGTCACCGTCGGGCTCGAGGGCAAGCAGCTGGCCGAGATGGGCACCATGGCCGCCGGTGAGGCCGGGGTCCGCATGTTCTCCGACGACGGCCACTGCGTCTACGACCCGCTGATCATGCGCCGCGCGCTGGAGTACTCGAACTCGCTCGGCGTACTCATCGCCCAGCACGCGGAGGAGCCGCGGCTCACCAAGGGCGCGGTGGCGCACGAGGGTCCGAACGCCGCCCGCCTGGGCCTGGCCGGGTGGCCGCGCGCCGCCGAGGAGTCCATCGTGGCGCGCGACGCGCTGCTGGCCCGCGATGCCGGTGCGCGCGTGCACATCTGCCACGCCTCCACCGCGGGCACCGTGGAACTCCTGAAATGGGCCAAGGCGCAGGGGATTTCGATCACCGCCGAGGTGACCCCGCACCACCTGCTGCTGGACGACTCGCGACTGGAGACCTACGACGCGGTGAACCGGGTGAACCCGCCGCTGCGCGAGAGCTCCGATGTCGCCGCGCTGCGGCAGGCACTGGCGGACGGCGTCATCGACTGTGTCGCCACCGATCACGCGCCGCACGCCGAACAGGACAAGTGCTGCGAGTTCGCCGCCGCCCGTCCCGGCATGCTGGGCCTGGAGACCGCGCTCTCGATCATCGTCGAGACCATGGTCAACACCGGCCTGCTGGACTGGCGCGGCGTCGCCCGGGTGATGAGCGAGAACCCGGCGCGCATCGTAGGACTGGACGATCAGGGCCGCCCCCTCGCGGTCGGCGAACCGGCCAACCTGGTGCTGATCGATCCCGACACCGAATGGACGGTCGAGGCGAAGGAACTCGCGTCGATCGCCCACAACACGCCGTTCCAATCGATGACCCTGCCCGCGAAGGTGACCACCACCTTCCTGCGCGGCCGGATCACCGCGCGGGACGGCAAGGTCGTCGCCGGGTGATCCGGCGGGTGGGGAACCCAGGGATGGGCGGTCAGTGGCCGGAGGCGGCAGCCCGCGTAACCACGCGGGCCACCCGCACATCCCTAGATGGACACGGAGGAATCTGATGGAACTGGAGCGGTGGCTGTGGATAGCCGGGTTGCTCGCCTTGTTCCTGCTGAGCCTGTGGGGCATGTACCGCGCCTGGACCGGGCGGGCCCGACGACAGGCCGACTCGATCGGTGAACTCCCGGTGGTGCCCGCCGATTGCGGCGCGCAACTGCTGGAGCCCACCACGGGCCTGTACCTCGGCAGCACTCTGGCGCCCAGCTGGATTCAGCGAATCACGGTGGGCGACCTGGGCTTCCGTGCCACGGCGGAGATGACCCGCTTCGAGCGCGGCATCCTGCTGCAGCGTGACGGGACGGCCCCGATCTGGATTCCCGCCGAATCCATCACCGCGGTGCGCACCGAGCGTGGGCATGCGGGCAAAGTAATGACAGAAGACGGTGTGCTGGTAATTCGCTGGAAGCTGCCGACCGGAACCGAGGTGGATACCGGATTCCGGGGCGACGACAAGGCTGTATATCCGGCATGGACCGGCGTGAAGACGGGAGACGAGGCATGAGCAGCGGCAATCGGGGCGGGATAGGGGACAAAGACGCCGTGATGGTGCTCGAGGACGGCCGCGTATTCCGCGGGACGACCTTCGGAGCCACCGGACAGACCCTGGGCGAGGCGGTGTTCTGCACCGCGATGACCGGCTACCAGGAGACCCTGACCGACCCCAGCTACGACCGCCAGATCGTGGTGGCCACCGCGCCGCAGATCGGCAACACCGGCTGGAACGACGAGGACGACGAGTCGCAGCGGATCTGGGTCGCGGGCTACGCGGTCCGCGATCCCGCGCGCCGCGCCTCCAACTGGCGCGCCAACCGCACGCTGCAGGCGGAACTGGAGAACCAGAACATCGTCGGCATCGCGGGCATCGACACCCGCGCCCTGGTGCGGCACCTGCGCACCCGCGGCTCGATGAAGGCGGGCATCTTCTCCGGCGACTCGCTCGCGGAGTACGAGGAGATGCTCGACCGCGTCAACGGCCAGCAGTCCATGCTGGGCGCGGACCTGGCCGGGGAGGTCTCCACCAAGGAGATCTACACCATCGACCCGGTCGGCGAGCACCGCTTCACTGTGGTCGCGGTCGACCTGGGCATCAAGTCCAACACCCCGCGCATGTTCGCCGAGCGTGGCATGCGGGTGCACGTGGTGCCCTCGAACGTCACCCTCGACCAGATCAAGGAACTCGACCCCAACGGTGTGTTCCTGTCCAACGGTCCCGGCGACCCGGCCACCCAGACCGGCGCCATCGAGCTCACCAAGGGCGTGCTCGGCGAGGGCCTGCCGTTCTTCGGCATCTGCTTCGGCAACCAGATCCTGGGCCGCGCCCTGGGCCGCAACACCTACAAGATGAAGTTCGGCCACCGCGGCATCAATATCCCCGTGGTCGAACATCATTCGGGCCGCATCTCGATCACCGCCCAGAACCACGGCTTCGCCCTCGAGGGTGAGCGCGGCGAGGTGTTCGACACCCCGTTCGGCAAGGCCGAGGTCAGCCACGTGTGCGCCAACGACGGCACCGTCGAGGGCGTGCGCCTGCAGAACGGCAAGGCCTTCTCGGTCCAGTACCACCCGGAGGCGGCCGCCGGTCCCCATGACGCCGCGTACCTGTTCGACCGCTTCGCAATGCTGATGGAGGGACGCTGATGCCACGCCGTACCGATCTCAACCACATCCTGGTGATCGGCTCCGGCCCGATCGTCATCGGCCAGGCGTGTGAGTTCGACTATTCGGGCACCCAGGCCTGCCGCGTGCTGCGGTCCGAGGGCCTGCGGGTGTCGCTGGTGAACTCCAACCCGGCGACCATCATGACCGACCCCGAATTCGCCGACTCCACCTATGTGGAACCCATCACCTGGGAATTCGTCGAGAAGGTCATCGCCAAGGAGCGCCCGGACGCCATCCTCGCGACCCTGGGCGGTCAGACCGCGCTCAATTGCGCTGTCGCACTGCATGAGAACGGCATCCTGGAGAAGTACAACGTCGAGCTGATCGGCGCGGACTTCGAGGCCATCCAGCGCGGTGAGGACCGGCAGAAGTTCAAGGACATCGTCGCCAAGGTCGGCGGCGAGAGCGCTCGCTCCAAGGTCTGCTACACCATGGCCGAGGTGCGCGAAACCGTTGCGGAACTGGGTTTCCCGGTGGTCGTGCGCCCGTCGTTCACCATGGGCGGCCTGGGCTCGGGCATGGCCTACGACCACGAGGATCTCGATCGCATCGCCGGCGGCGGCCTGGCCGCCTCGCCCACCGCGAACGTGCTCATCGAGGAATCCATCCTGGGCTGGAAGGAATTCGAGCTCGAGCTCATGCGCGACCGCAACGACAATGTGGTCATCGTCTGCTCGATCGAGAACGTGGACCCGATGGGCGTGCACACCGGTGACTCGGTCACCGTCGCCCCGGCCATGACCCTCACCGATCGCGAATACCAGAAGATGCGCGACCTCGGCATCGCGATTCTGCGCGAGGTCGGCGTCGACACCGGTGGCTGCAACATCCAGTTCGCGGTGGACCCGAAGGACGGTCGCCTGATCGTCATCGAGATGAACCCGCGTGTGTCGCGCTCGTCCGCATTGGCTTCCAAGGCAACGGGTTTCCCGATCGCCAAGATCGCCGCCAAGCTGGCCATCGGCTACACCCTGGACGAGATCGTCAACGACATCACCAAGGAGACCCCGGCCTGTTTCGAGCCCACGCTCGACTACGTGGTCGTCAAGGCGCCGCGGTTCGCCTTCGAGAAGTTCGTGGGCGCGGACCCGACGCTGACCACCACCATGAAGTCCGTCGGCGAGGCGATGTCGCTGGGCCGCAACTTCTCCGAGGCGCTCGGCAAGGTGCTGCGCTCGCTCGAGACCAAGGCCACCGGCTTCTGGACCCTGCCCGACGGTGAATGGACCGACGTGCAGGCCATTCTCGACGATCTGAAGGTTCCGACCGAGGGGCGCATCTACCAGGTGGAGCGCGCGCTGCGCCTGGGCGCGAGCGTCGAAGAGGTCGCGAAGGCGTCCGGCATCGACCCCTGGTTCGTCGACGAGGTCGCCGGACTGGTCGAGCTGCGTCAGCAGGTCATCGACGCCCCCGTGCTCGACGCCGACCTGCTGCGCCGCGCCAAGCACTACGGCCTGTCCGACCGCCAGATCGCCGCTCTCCGACCGGAACTCGCGGGCGAGAACGGCGTGCGCGAACTGCGCCACCGCCTCGGCATCCGCCCGGTGTTCAAGACCGTCGACACCTGCGCCGCCGAATTCGAGGCCAAGACCCCGTACCACTACTCGGCCTACGAACTCGATCCCGCCGCGGAATCCGAGGTCGCGCCGCAGCGTGAGCGCGAGAAGGTCATCATCCTGGGCTCCGGCCCGAACCGCATCGGCCAGGGCATCGAGTTCGACTACTCGTGTGTCCATGCGGCGCAGACGCTTTCGGACGCGGGCTACGAGACCATCATGGTCAACTGCAACCCGGAGACCGTCTCCACCGACTACGACACCGCCGACCGCCTCTACTTCGAGCCGCTCACCTTCGAGGACGTGCTCGAGGTGTACCACGCCGAAACCGAGTCCGGCACCGTCGTGGGCGTCATCTGCCAGCTCGGCGGCCAGACCCCGCTGAGCCTCGCGCAGCGGCTCACCGACGCCGGCGTGCCGGTGGTCGGCACCTCCGCGGCCGCCATCGACCTGGCCGAGGACCGCGCGGAATTCGGCGAAGTCCTTGTCGCGGCCGGACTTCCGGCTCCGAAGTACGGCACCGCCACCACCTTCCCGCAGGCCAAGAAGATCGCCGCCGAGATCGGCTACCCGGTGCTGGTGCGCCCGTCCTACGTGCTGGGCGGCCGCGGCATGGAGATCGTCTACGACGAGCAGACCCTCGAGGGCTACATCTCCCGCGCCACCGAGATCAGCCCGGACCGCCCGGTGCTCATCGACCGGTTCCTGGAGGACGCCATCGAGATCGACGTCGACGCCCTGTGTGACGGCGACGAGGTCTACCTGGGCGGCGTCATGGAGCACATCGAGGAGGCCGGTATCCACTCCGGTGACTCCGCGTGCGCCCTGCCGCCGATCACCCTGGGCCGCAGCGATATCGAGGCCGTGCGCCGCTCCACCACCGCGCTGGCCAAGGGCATCGGCGTGAAGGGCCTGCTGAACGTGCAGTACGCGCTCAAGGACGATGTGCTCTACGTCCTCGAGGCCAACCCGCGCGCCTCCCGCACCGTGCCGTTCGTCTCCAAGGCCACCGCGGTGTCGCTCGCCAAGGCGGCCGCGCGGATCGCCCTGGGCGCGACCATCGCCGACCTGCGCAAGGAGGGCCTGCTGCCCGCCGAGGGCGACGGCGGCTACGCGCCGTTCGACGCCCCGGTCGCGGTGAAGGAAGCCGTGCTTCCGTTCCACCGCTTCCGCCGCCCGGACGGCTCCGGCATCGACTCGCTGCTCTCGCCGGAAATGAAGTCCACCGGTGAGGTCATGGGCATCGACGCCGACTTCGGCACGGCCTTCGCGAAGTCGCAGGCCGCCGCGTACGGTTCGCTGCCGACCGAGGGCACCGCCTTCGTCTCCATCGCCAACCGCGACAAGCGGGCCATGGTGTTCCCGGTGAAGCGCCTGCACGACTTGGGGTTCCGGATCCTGGCGACCGACGGCACCGCGGAAATGCTGCGGCGTAACGGAATTCCTTGCGAGCGGGTGCGCAAGCACTCGGACCCGGAGCTTGCGGAGGGTCGCACCGGCACGGCTGAGGGTTCCGACCTGTCGCCGAGCATCGTGGACATGATCAAGGACGGCGACGTCGACATCGTGTTCAACACCCCGTACGGCAACAACGGCCCTCGCGTGGACGGCTACGAGATCCGCACCGCCGCAGTCGGTGCCAATATCCCGTGCATCACCACCGTGCAGGGTGCGGCGGCGGCCGTGCAGGGCATCGAGGCCACCATCAACGGCGGCATCGGGGTACGGTCCCTGCAGGAACTCCACGCGACCCTGCGAGGCTGACGACATGGCGACATTCGGTGTGCGGCTGCGGGATGCGATGCGCGAGCACGGTCCGCTGTGCGTGGGTATCGACCCGCATCCGCCGCTGCTGCGGGCCTGGGGTCTGACCGAGGACGTGGCCGGGCTGAAAGCCTTCACCGATGCCTGCGTCGAGGCGTTCGCCGGCCGGGTCGCCCTGGTCAAGCCGCAGGTGGCGTTCTTCGAGACCTATGGTTCCGGCGGAATCCTGGTGCTGGAGGAGGCCATCGGCGAACTGCGCGAGGCGGGCACCCTGGTGCTCGCCGACGCCAAACGCGGTGACATCGGCTCCACCATGGACGCCTATGCGCACGCCTGGCTGGCCGGCGGACCGCTGGCCAGTGATGCGGTGACGGTATCGCCGTATCTCGGATTCGGTTCGCTCGCACCGGCATTGGATCTCGCCAAGGCCAACGACCGTGGCGTGTTCGTGCTGGCCGCCACCTCGAATCCCGAAGCGGCGGAACTGCAGACGATCACCGGCCCCGACGGCCGCACCATCGCCCAGCGCATGGTCGACGACGCGGCCGCCGCCAATGCCGGGGCCGAATTCGGTTCCGTCGGCGTGGTTGTCGGCGCGACGCTCACCGAAGCGCCCGATCTGGGCTCGCTCAACGGCCCCATCCTCATGCCGGGCGTGGGCGCGCAGGGCGGGGGAGCGGACTCCATTCGAAAGCTGGTGCCCGACAGCGATCTCGGCGCGGTCGTGCCCAATGTCTCGCGTGAGGTGCTCAAGGTCGGACCCTCGGTGTCCGCCCTGCAGGCCAAGGTCGCCGAACTCACCGGCGAATTCGCGTTCCTGCAGCGATGATCCCTACGTTCCGGGCCCGGTTCGCATCCACCGATGCGGGCCGGGCCCGGCGTCGTAGGCTGGCGCGATGATGTCGACGGCACAGATTCTCGCGTTGGCCGGGGTGATCCTGCTCGGCTGTATGTCTCCCGGACCGGATTTCGTGATCGTGGTGCGCAATGCGGCGATATCCGGCCGTCGCGCCGGAATCGCCTGTGCCGCAGGGATTGCGCTGGGGGTGTTCGGCTGGGCGGTGGTCACCGCGATCGGTGTCGCGGGGCTGCTGGCCGCCTCCGCCATGGCCTACACCGTGGTGAAACTCGTCGGGGCGGGGTATCTGGCGTACCTCGGAGTGCGGGCGCTGCTGGCCGCCCGGCGCGGCGACTACGCCGACGCCGAGGCGCTCGGGCCGAAACAGCGCGGGCCGCTGGCCGCGTTCCGGCAGGGGCTGCTCACCAATCTGCTGAATCCCAAGTGCGCGGTGTTCTTCATCGCGCTGGTGCCGCAGTTCCTGCCCGCGGATCCGTCACTGCTGGGTACGGCCGAGCTGGGGCTGGTGGCGACGACCGTCACGCTGACCTGGTTCGCGATCCTGGCCGTCGGTATCGGGGCGCTGCGGCATGTGTTCACCCGCCGCCGGGTGCGCCGGGCGCTCGACGCCGTCATGGGCAGCCTGATGGTGGCCCTGGGACTCCGCATCGCGGCACAGGGCAACTGATCGTTCTCGCCCCTTCGGCACTCTGATCTTGTTCGCCTTCGGCACTGTGATCTTGTTCGCCTTCGGCACTGTGATCTTGTTCGCCTTCGGCACTGTGATCTTGTTCGCCTTCGGCGAAATCGGACATTCGTAATCACGAACTATCCACGGCCGCAATTCGATTCGATACCGGGTGAGTCGCGCGGCGCAGTCCCCTTGACGGTTCGTGGAACGGCGCGATTGCCCCTAACAAGCGCTCAGTGCCGTTCTGCGGGCCGTGAGCTCTCGCTCGGCACCGGGAACTACACCGATGTGGTTTCGCGCCCCAGTGGCCGTTCAGGGTGCGTTTTCGCGGGCCTCAGGGCTGCGGGCGCACTGTTCGAACCGTGACCCATCCCTTCGCCGTGATACGCGACACGCGGTGCGCAAAATGCGCGACACGCCGATGAATCCGAGAAAATTCCAGGTCGCACGATCACGGCTCGGTTACGGCCCGATCGGCCGCTCGAACGTGCGTTCCAGCGCCCCGGTCCGGAGCCGAAAAACCCCTGGCTACAAGGACATTCGCGATGCCGGGGCTAGTATGGCCGCGGCCGGTCCGGGACAACCCACCCCGACGACCGTCTCCCCTGGTCGTGCCCGGAATCACGCGCTGACCTGGGGGGCGGGTTCGCAATCGCGAGGCGTCGTGGGTACGGTCGCTGAGACCACCGGGTTACCGGCGGTAGATCATGCAATGAACGATGAGACGGAGGAACCGTGGCCCTTCCCCAGCTGACTGACGAGCAGCGCGCCGCTGCTTTGGAGAAGGCGGCTGCCGCTCGCCGCGCTCGGGCGGAGCTCAAGGAGCGCTTGAAGCGTGGCGGTACTGACCTGAAGACGGTCCTTGCCGATGCCGAGAAGGACGAAGTCCTCGGCAAGATGAAGGTTTCGGCTCTGCTCGAGGCCCTGCCGAAGGTGGGCAAGGTCAAGGCTGCCGAGATCATGAGCGAGCTGGAGATCGCCCCCACCCGCCGTCTGCGCGGCCTGGGCGACCGGCAGCGTAAGGCGCTGCTGCAGCGCTTCGACTTCAGCGTCGATTAATCCGAGGGTGGTCGCACACACTCGGAAGGGTCGACTGGTAGTACTGGTCGGCCCCTCGGCCGTCGGCAAGTCCACCGTCGTGCGCTGCGTGCGCGAACGACTGCCCGAATTGGTATTCAGTGTGTCGGCCACCACCCGGGCTCCCCGGCCCGGTGAGGTGGACGGACGCGACTACCACTTCGTGTCCCGCGAGCGGTTCGACGCCATGATCGAGGCGGGCGAGCTCCTCGAATGGGCCGATATCCACGGTGGTCTGCAGCGGTCGGGCACCCCGGCCGCACCTGTGCGGGAGGCGCTCGCCGCCGGGCAGCACATGCTCATCGAGGTCGACCTCGAAGGCGCGCGCTCGATCCGCAAAACCATGCCGGAGGCCGTACAGGTCTTCCTGGCGCCGCCCAGCTGGGAAGAGTTGGTATCCCGGCTGACCTCGCGAGGCACCGAATCGCCCGAGGTCATCGAGCGTCGGCTGCAAACCGCCGAGACCGAGATGGCGGCATGTGACGAGTTCGACATCGTCATCGTGAACGACGAGGTGACCAGCGCCTGCGAGCGATTGGTATCGTTGTTCGTTAGCACAAATTCGCGGTGAACCTTCCGGGGTGATCCTCGAACAACCGGCTCTTCTTCGAAGGGAGCCGGTCCGCAACCCTTCCGAACAACCCGCAGGAGCCCTCCTAGTGAGTGATCTCAAGACCGTGCCCGCTTACGACACTCCGGTCGGCCTCACCAACCCGCCGATCGACGAGCTGCTCGAGCGCACGTCGTCCAAGTACGCGCTGGTCATCTACGCGGCCAAGCGGGCCCGGCAGATCAACGACTACTACAACCAGCTCGGCGACGGCATTCTCGAATACGTCGGCCCGCTGGTCGAGCCGGGTCTGCAGGAGAAGCCGCTCTCGGTCGCCATGCGTGAGATCCACGCCGATCTGCTCGAGCACTCCGAAGGCGAGTAATACCCGGACATCCGGGTTACTCGGATTTCGGAGCGGTACAACGTAACGACGGCGCTGGAGGCGTAGTGAAGACTCCCATCGCGCAGTGCGCGACATACATCCGGAGCGTGCGGTGACCCGGATCGTCGTCGGAGTAGGCGGCGGCATCGCCGCATACAAGGCATGCAACCTCGTGCGCCGGTTCACCGAGACCGGGCACGAGGTTCGCGTCATTCCCACCGAATCTGCTCTGCAGTTCGTCGGCAAGGCAACCTTCGAGGCCCTGTCCGGTAATCCGGTCAATACGGGCGTGTTCGCCGATGTGCCGGAGGTGCCGCACGTGCGCCTCGGCCAGGAAGCCGATCTGGTCGTCATCGCCCCCGCCACCGCGGACCTCATGGCCCGCGCCGCGCAGGGCCGCGCCGACGACCTCCTCACCGCCACACTTCTCACCGCCCGATGTCCCGTCCTGTTCGCCCCGGCCATGCACACCGAGATGTGGGAGCATCCGGCCACGCGCGCGAACGTCGAGACGCTGCGGCGGCACGGGGCCATCGTCATGGAACCCGCGCACGGCCGGCTGACCGGGGCCGATACCGGTGCCGGGCGGCTGCCCGAGCCGGAGGAGATCTTCGGACTCGCCTCGCTGCTCATGGAGCGCGCCGACGCGATCCCGCGTGATCTCGAGGGCAAGCGCGTCGTGGTGTCCGCGGGCGGCACTCGCGAACCCCTGGATCCGGTGCGGTTCCTGGGCAATCGCAGTTCGGGCAAGCAGGGCTACGCCATCGCGCGGGTCGCCGCGCAGCGCGGCGCGCAGGTGACCCTCATCGCGGGCAACACCATCGGCCTGGAGCCCCCGGCCGCGGTCGAGGTCGTGCACGTGACCACCGCCGAGCAGCTCAAGGTCGCCGTGGACAAGCACGCGCTGGGCGCGGACGCGGTGATCATGGCGGCGGCCGTCGCCGACTTCCGGCCGGTCAATGTGGCCGCGGCGAAGATCAAAAAGGGTGCGGGCGAACCGAATTCGATCGAGTTGTCCAAAACCCCCGACATCCTCGCCGGGCTGGTGCAGGCCCGCCGTGATGGTCAGTTGCCCGGTACCGCGATCGTCGGATTCGCCGCCGAGACCGGTGACGAACACGCCGATGTATTGACCCATGCGAGAGCCAAATTGGCCCGTAAGGGCTGTGATCTGCTGGTGGTCAACGCCGTTGGCGAAGGCAAAGCCTTCGAGGTAGACCATAATGATGGTTGGCTGCTCGGCGCCGATGGCACCGAGATCGCCCTGGATCATGGATCCAAGGCACTGCTGGCCAGCCGGGTGCTCGACGCACTCGGCCCCTTGCTCCGCTGAAGCCTCGGCACCGCAGGGTTCCGGACAGACCGTTCGATACGGTAACTGTCTGAGTCACAATATGTCCGTCACCGGGCCGGGACCGGCCCTGTGCTGGACATAGTGGAATAACCTGAGACAAAGGGTTGTGCCCGGGCGGGAGTCCGCTACGGTCATGGCCCGATACGAGAAACCCGTTGAGGGAGAGGGAACAACTGTGCGCACGTCTGGCAGCCGCCTATTCACCAGTGAGTCCGTGACCGAGGGCCACCCGGACAAAATCTGTGACGCCATCAGCGATTCCATCCTCGACGCGTTGCTCGCGGCCGACCCGCGCAGCCGGGTCGCGGTGGAGACCCTGGTGACCACCGGTCAGGTGCACGTGGCCGGTGAGGTCACCACCTCGGCCTACGCCGATATCCCGACCATCGTTCGCGAGAAGGTCCTGGAGATCGGATACGACTCCTCCGCAAAGGGTTTCGACGGCGCGTCCTGCGGCGTGAACGTCGCCATCGGCGCGCAGTCGCCGGATATCGCTCAGGGCGTTGACCATTCGCACGAGGCCCGCGTCGGCGGCGAGGACGACGACATCGCGCGTCAGGGCGCGGGCGACCAGGGACTGATGTTCGGCTACGCCACCGTCGAGACCCCGGAGCTCATGCCGCTGCCGATCTCGCTGGCGCACAAGCTGTCTCGCCGCCTCACCGAGGTCCGCAAGTCCGGCGTACTGCCGTACCTGCGCCCCGACGGCAAGACCCAGGTCACCATCGAATACGACGGCTCGATCCCGGTCCGGCTGGACACCGTGGTCATCTCCACCCAGCACGCCGCCGATATCGACCTCGACAACCTGCTCACCCCCGATATCCGCGAGAAGGTCGTCGACTCGGTGCTGGGCGAGCTCGAGCTCCCCAACCCCCTCGACACCTCCAACGTCCGCCTGCTGGTCAACCCGACCGGCAAGTTCGTCCTCGGCGGCCCCATGGGTGACGCGGGCCTGACCGGCCGCAAGATCATCGTCGACACCTACGGCGGCATGGCCCGCCACGGCGGCGGCGCCTTCTCCGGCAAGGACCCGTCGAAGGTCGACCGCTCGGCCGCCTACGCCATGCGCTGGGTCGCCAAGAACGTCGTCGCCGCCGGCCTGGCCGAGCGCACCGAGGTCCAGGTCGCCTACGCCATCGGCAAGGCCGCCCCCGTCGGCCTGTTCGTCGAGACCTTCGGCACCGAGAAGATCGACCCGTCCAAGATCTCGGCCGCCATCAGCGAAGTCTTCGACCTCCGCCCCGGCGCCATCATCCGCGACCTCGACCTGCTCCGCCCGATCTACGCCCCCACCGCCGCCTACGGCCACTTCGGCCGCACCGACGTGGACCTGCCCTGGGAGCGCACCGACCGCGCCGACAAGCTCCGCGCGGCCGCCGGGCTGTAAGAACGTACGACCCGGCCACCGGGAGCCTCGGCTCCCGCCCGGCCGGACCGGCGGGCCACACCCGCCAGACAACGGAATCCTGTGCCCCGGTACAGGATTCCGTTCTTGCTATGGGAGGTATCGACCCCGTCGGAGGACGAAGCACCGGTGACCGCGCAGCAGGAGGAGACGATGTCGCACCCGGCAACCGAATCCCGCTCTGAGACAGCGCAACCCGGTACCACCGATCGACCGGATGCCGCCGTCGATCCGGTGAGCGATACCGTCGGCCCCGCGCCAACGGATGCCCTCGACTCCGCAGCCGATACCGAATCCGCCGGCGGGGAAGCGAATTCGAGCGAGATGCGGCCCGCTGCTGCGGCAGCCGCTCCGGCGGAACCCGCGGTGTCGCTCGGAACCGTGCCCACCACGTCGGCGGAAGTCGACGCCCCGCGTGGCACGGCGGCCGAATCCCAACCCTGGGTAGAAGATTCCGACGATCACCCAACCGGCGATGTAGCAGTGCGGGTGGCTGGGGAAACGGCGGTTGCCGTCGAGCCCGACGGTGCTGAGGCAGGCGCGTCGGAAGACGGGCTGTTCGATGTCGGGTCTGTTCCGGCGGCTCGGGGCACGGTGGCAGGCGTTTCTGTCGTGACGGCGAGTGTCGAGCGGCCTATCGCGCGGGTGCTGCCGCTGCTCGAACCCGCCCATCTGGACCGGGATTTCGATTATGTGGTGCCGCCGGAGATGGATGAGGCGGCGCAGCCCGGGGTGCGGGTGCGGGTCCGGTTCTCGGGGCGGTTGGTCGACGGGTTCGTGCTGGAGCGGCTCGAGAAGACAGAGCACACGGGGAAATTGGTGCGGCTCGAGCGGGTGGTGTCGGGGGAGCGGGTGCTGACGCCGGAGATTCTGCGGCTCGTCGAGGCGGTTGCGGCGCGTTATGCGGGGACTCGGGCCGATGTGCTGCGGCTGGCGATTCCGCCGCGGCATGCGAAGACGGAGGCCGAGGAGCCGAAACCTGTTGAGGTGCAGGAGATTCCGGAGGTCTTTCCCGCGTGGGACCGGTATCTGCACGCCGGGTCGTTCCTGGGGGCGGTGCGCGAGGGGAAGGGGCCGCGCGCGGCGTGGCAGGCGCTGCCGGGGGAGAACTGGGCGCGGCGGCTGGCTGAGCTCGCGGCGGTGACCGTGGCCGGTGGCCGCAGTGCTGTCGTTCTCGTACCCGATCAGCGTGACCTCGAGCGTGTTATCGCGGAATGTACTGCGCTGGTCGGAGATTCGGCTGTCGGTCTGGCCGCCGGGCTGGGACCCACGGCGCGGTATCGGCGGTGGCTGGCGGCGCTGCGCGGAACGGCTCGGGTGGTGGTCGGCACGCGGAGTACGGTTTTCGCGCCCGCGCGGGATCTCGGGTTGATCGCCATCTGGGATGACGGGGACGACACCTACGCCGAGCCGCGGGCGCCGTATTCGCATGCGCGTGAGGTGGCCATGCTGCGGGCGCACGAGACCGGGGCGGCGTTCATGGCGGGCGGGTTCGCGCGGACCGCGGAGGCGCAGGCCATTGTCGAATCCGGTTGGGCGCATGACCTTCTCGCGGATCGGGCGGTACTGCGGCAGGTGACGCCGCGGATCAGTGCGCCGGGCGACTCCGAAGCGGCCATGGAGCGCGATCCCATCGCGCGGGCGGTGCGCATTCCCGGCAAAGCCTTCCTGACCGCGCGCAAGGCTCTCGCCGAAGGCGCGCCCGTGCTGGTCCAAGTGCCCAGACGCGGTTACATTCCCGCGCTGTCCTGTGCGAAATGCCGGACGCCCGCGCGCTGTCGCCACTGCAACGGCCCACTTGCGCTGCCCGACAGCGGTTCTGCCGCGCAGGGCGGTCCGGGCCCGCGTACGACTTCCCGGGACCGGGGGATCGCCGGGGGCGAGACCGCGCACAGTCCCAGTTGCCGGTGGTGCGGTATCACCGAGGCGGCGTTCCGCTGCGGCTCGTGCGGTTCTCGGGCGCTGCGGGCCGTGGTGATCGGTGCGGTGCGCACCGCCGAGGAGCTCGGTCGCGCGTTTCCCGGTGTGCCCATTCGTGGTTCGGGCGGTAAGTCGGTGCTGAGCGAAGTGCCGGAGGGGCCGCAGGTGGTGGTCTCCACCATCGGTGCGGAACCGACCGTGCCGGGCGGCTACGGGGTGGCGCTGCTGCTCGACGGGTGGGCGCTGCTGGGCCGGGCCGATCTGCGCGCGGCCGAGGATACGTTGCGGCGCTGGATGTCCGCGGCCGCGCTGGTGCGCCCGCACGGTCAGGTGCTGGTCATGGCGGAACCGTCGCTGCCGACCGTGCAGGCGCTGGTGCGCTGGGATCCGGTGGGGCACGCGCGATTCGAGCTCGACGGGCGGACCGAGGTGCGGTTCCCGCCGTCGGTGCGTTTCGCGGCGATCGACGGCACCACCGACACCATCGCCGAATTGCTCGGTGAGGCAAAGCTTCCCGGCGACACCGAGGTGCTCGGCCCGGTGCCGCTGCCGTTCGGGGCGCGCAAACCCTTCTCCGGGGACACGCCCGCCGACGTCGAGCGCATGATCCTGCGCATCGATCGTGCGCACGGTTCGGCGCTGTCGCGGGCGCTCATCGCGGCGCAGGCGGTGCGCAGCAGTCACCGTTCCGATGGCCCCCTGCGCGTGCAGATCGACCCCATCGATATCGGCTGACAAGTAACCGGCAATCTCCCCTGAGCCGGGTAGCGTGACGCATCTTACGAGGTCAGTGCCGTCAAAAAAGCGGAAAGAACCTGGGCTGCCGACGGTTTGCTGAATACCGTGACGTGGCATGGTTACTGAAGCAGTACTTTTCGACTTCTCCGGAACCCTGTTCCGGCTGGAGGAATCTGTTTTCCACGCCGCGGGCCTGTGCGACAGCGCGGGCCGGGCGTTCGACGCGGACGAGATCGCCGAGATCACGCGCCGCATGACCCACCCCGTCGGTCAACTCGTCGAATTCGACGAGGCGGGCAAATACGCCTGGGACCGCCGGGATCTCGACCCCGCCTACCATCGCGCCGCCTACCTGCAGGTTCTGCATCGTTCGGGCGTCCCGGAGGAATCCGCGCGGCGCATGTACCAGCGGGTGGTGGATCCGCTGTCGTGGACGCCGTATCCGGATACCGGCAATGTGCTGGCCGCACTGGCCGAGCGCGGTGTCCGGGTGGCGATCGTCAGCAACACCGGGTTCGATCCGCGCCACGCCTTCGTCTCGCGCGGCTGGGATCGGTACATCACACACTTCACGCTGTCGTTCGAAGTGGGTGCGACGAAGCCCGATCCGCGAATCTTCCGTTCTGCCCTCGAACATCTGGGCGTCGCCCCGGACCGGGCGCTCATGGTCGGCGACAGCGTCGAAGCCGACGGCGGGGCACTGGGTCTGGGCTGCGACTTCGCCCATGTGGAAGCCCTGCCGACCCGTTCGCGCGCCGCCGCGCTCAGCAAGGCCGTGCACCAGCGCGTCCTGTTCGACGCCGCCGCCTAGCCCGCACCCTTCCCGGTCCGCCGGTTCGCCTCGAGCGCGGACTGTTCCAGCCGCTCGCGGCTCGCGCCCATGCCGACCAGCAGGTCGTAGGTGGCCGGTCCGAGAACCGTTGCGGCACTCTGCCCTTCAGCGCCGAAGTGGCCTGCCATCTCCAGCAGGATCGCACCGTGCAGCAGCGCCCACAGCCGGGCGGCGACCTGACGCGGCGGATCGGAGCGGATGTGCCCGCCCGCGATCATGCGCTCCGCGGCCGTGATGGCGTGCCCGAAGGTGTCCGCGCCGACAGCGTCGTCGGGCGTCTCGGTGGTGAGATCCATGACGTACCCCGGTTTTCCGGCTCCCGGCGCGGTGAGCCCGAACATGAGGCGATAGCGCTGGGGATTGGCGAGAGCGTACTCACGGTAGGCCCGGCCCATGACGAAGAAGTCGGCGACCGGATCATCGGTGAACGCGGCCGCGCCCAGTGCCGCCCCGAAACGTGAGAAGGCTTCGGCCGCAACCGCATCCAGCAGTCCGGTCATTCCGCCGAAATGCGTGTACACGGTCATGGTCGACGCACCGGCCGCCGCCGCGACCCGCCGTGTCTGCAGGGCTTCCGGTCCGTCCTGTTCGAGCAGCCGGATGGCCGCCTCGATCAGTTCCGTGCGCATGGCCGAGCTGTCACGCCGCTGTGCCTGCCGGGATCGGGAATTCACTGTTGATACACCTCCATAACAGCGTTATTCTAGACGGCATAACAGCGTTATACCGTTTGGAGACCCGGATATGGGCACTGGCAATCGCTACCTCGACGGCGGCTTCGCACCGCTCGAACAGGAATACACACTCACCGAACTGCAGGTCACCGGCTCGATCCCGGAACATCTCGACGGCCGCTACCTGCGCAACGGGCCCAACCCCATCGGCGAGATCGACCCGCAGCTCTACCACTGGTTCGGCGGTGACGGCATGGTGCACGGCATCCGCCTGCGCGACGGCCGCGCCGAGTGGTACCGCAACCGCTGGGTGCGCGGACCGGTGACCTCCCTGGCATTGGGCGAACCGCAGCGTTTCACCGCCGAGCAGGCCTTCGGCATCGGCGCGAACACCAATGTCATCGGGCACGCCGGCCGCACCCTGGCCCTGGTCGAGGCGGGTCTGACCAACTACGAGCTGACCGAGGAACTCGACACCGTCGGCCCCTGCGACTTCGACGGCACGGTGCGCGGCGGCTATACCGCCCACCCCAAGCGCGACCCGGAAACCGGTGAGCTGCACGCGGTGTCGTACGCGTTCACCAGCGGCAACAAGGTGCGGTACTCGGTGATCGGCACCGACGGCCGGGCACGGCGGACCCTGGATATCGAGGTCGGCGGCGCGCCCATGATGCACGACTTCTCGCTCACCGAGAACTACATCGTGCTCTACGACCTGCCGGTCACCTTCGACGCACGACAGGCCGCCGAGATGACCGTCCCGCGCGCCCTGCGGCTGCCCGCCCGGCTACTGCTGTCGGCCCTGATCGGCCGCGTCCCGATCCCCGCCCCACCCCGCAAACCGTCGCTGTCGGGCGATCGCCGTCTGCCCTACAGCTGGAATCCCAAGTACCCCGCGCGAATCGGCGTACTCCGGCGTGACGGCGCGGCGGATTCGGTGCGCTGGTTCGATATCGAACCCTGCTACGTCTTCCACCCCATGAACGCCTACGAGGACGGCGACACCATCGTCCTGGATGTCGTCCGCTACCCGAAGATGTTCGACACCGACAAAACCGGCCCGGACGACGGCGCGCCCACCCTGGACCGCTGGGAGGTGGACCTGTCCGCGGGAAAGGTCCGGCAATCCCGCCTCGACGATCGCGCCCAGGAATTCCCGCGCATCGACGAACGCCTGCTCGGCCGACGTCACCGCTACGGCTATGTCCCGTCGGTGGGGCAGGGGCTGACCGGCGAATCCACCTTGTACAAACACGATCTCGTGAACGGCGGCATGTTGAGCCGCTCGTTCGGCGCCGGAAAGGGCCTGGGCGAGTTCGTCTTCGAACCCTCCGCCCCCGACGCCGCCGAGGACGAGGGCGTACTCATGGGCTTCATCTACGACGCCGCCACCGACCGCAGCGAACTCGCCATCCTGGACGCCCAAACCCTCGAATTCGTCGCGAGCATCCACCTGCCGCACCGGGTACCACAGGGCTTCCACGGCAACTGGGTGCCCGCGGCGTAGTCCTCGGTTCAGCGGAACGCGGCGATATTGCGTTCCACCCACTGTGCGTAGGAGGCCGGTGCGCGGCCGGTGAGCAGTTCGACCGCCGGGCTTACCGCCAGTTCGGCGGGCAGCGGTGCACCGATGATGTCGAGCGTGCCGTCGGCCACCGCGGGCGGCATGAAGCGCAGCAGGTTCTCGCGGGCCTGTTCGCGGGTGAGTTCCACGAATCGCACCGGCTTGTCGAGGGCTTCCGCCACGATCCGCGCCTGCGCGCGGGGCGCGATCGGGGCGGGGCCGGTCAGTTCGTAGACGCGGCCGTTGTGCCCGTCCTCGCGCAACGCCGCCGCGGCCACCGCCGCGATATCGGCGGGGTCGATGGCAGGCAGGGCGATATCGCCGAAGGGGGAGAAGATCGTGCCCTGCTGCCGGACGGGGTCTGCCCAGGCGTAGGTGTTGGAGAAGAACCCGCTGGGCCGCAGCGCCGTCCATTCCAGGCCGGACTCCTCGGCTGCCACCTCGAAAGCCCGGCTGCGGGAATGTGATCCGAGTTCCGGCCGGGTGCCCGCCGCCTGCGATGACAGCAGCACCACACGCCGGACACCGGCCCGCTTCGCGTGCGCGAAGTACTCGGCCGGGTCGGGACCTTCGACCAGCTGCGGTCCGGTGAACATCAGGAACAGCGCATCCGCCCCGGCAACGGCCGATCCCAGTTGATCCGGGTCGGCCAGGTCGGCGCTGCGATGCGAAACCCCCTCGGGGAGAACGGCGTTCTCCGCGCGGCGCGAGACGGCGACCACCTTCTCGCCGGCGTCGGCAAGGGTCTGCACGAGGGTGCGCCCGATGTTTCCGGTAGCTCCGGTCACCACGATCATTGTCACTCCTTGAGTTAGTTGGCTGACTAACTCGAACCGTAGTGCACATCGGGCGGGCTTGTCTATAGTGAGTCGTATGACTAACTCAGTCGCGAAGGCGTCGGCGGCCGGCAAACGTGAGCGGCTGGCCACCGCGGCCGCCGACGTCTTCTACCGCCAGGGCGTGGAGAAGACCACCATCGCCGACATCGCCCGCGCCGCCGAAGTGCCCGTCGGCAATGTCTACTACTACTTCAAGACCAAGGACCAGCTGGTCCAGGCCGCCATCGGCGCGCACGAGCGGAACCTGCACGAGATCCTCAGCGCGCTCGAACAATTCGACACCCCCGCCGAACGCCTCCGGGCGCTCGTCCGCGGCTGGGTGGACCAACGCGAGATGGCCGCCCAGTTCGGTTGCCCCTCAGGGAGTCTGGCCACCGAGCTCGACAAGCGCGACGACGGCCTGGAACAGGAACTCGCGCAGGTGATGCGCCGCCTGGTGGACTGGATCCAGGCCCAGTTCGCGGCCATGGGTCGCGCCGACGCCCGCGAGCTGGCAGTGGCGTTGTTCGCCGCCTATCAGGGAATCTCCCTGCTCACCAATACTTTCCGTGATCCCGCCATGATGGCGGCCGAGGGGGATAGGCTCGAGCGCTGGATCGAGGCCCTGGCGGCGTGAATCGATTTCAGGCGTCGGCGTGCTGTGCGGTGTGCACGCTCCACCGCCCGCCGGTGCGCGCGATCCGCACCGGATAGTCGAAGCAGGCACTGACGTGCTCGGTGGTGAGCACCTCGTCCACCGGCCCGGCGGCGACAATGTGGCCCTCGCGCAACAGCATTGCGTGCGTGGTGCCGGGCGGCAGTTCCTCCATGTGATGGGTGACCAGCACCGAGGCCAGCTCCGGATGGGTTCGCTGCAGTCCGTCGATGCGGTCGAGCAGGTGTTCGCGCCCGGCGAGATCCAGCCCGGTGGCGGGTTCGTCGAGCAGTAGCAGGCGCGGGCTGGGCATGAGCGCCCGTGCGATGAGCATGCGCCCGCGTTCGCCCTGGGACAGGATGGGCCACTCGGCATTTCGGCGATGGGCCAGGCCCATGAGCTCGATGAGCCGGTCCGCCTCGGCCTGCTGTGCGGTGGTCGCCGTCCAGCGCGGCACGAGTTCGGCGGTGTTGGTGAGCCCGGTCAGCACGCACTCGTGCACGGTGAGCGGGGAGCGCGGGGTACGCCGGGGATCGACATGGCCGATGGCGGTACGCAATTCGCGCATGTCGACCCGGCCGAGCCGATGCCCGAGCACCTCCACCGTGCCGCGTGTCGGATGCTCGAACGCGCCCAGCATCTTCAGCAGTGTGGTCTTGCCGGCGCCATTGGGTCCGAGGAGCGCCCAGTGCTGTCCGGTGTGCACGGTGAGCGAGACCCCATCGAGAATCTCAGTGCCGTTGCGGATGAAGTCGACGCTGGAAACCCTGAGCAATGCGGTGTCGGACACGCGGCCACCGTAGCAGAACTCCTCAGACAAGCTGATGAATTATCGCTTTGCGCAGCCGGTCCGGTACTGGACGGCCGGTAGGCTGGCGGTATGGCGATCGAGGCTGTTCTCTTCGACTTTTCCGGCACCGTCTTCCGTCTGGAGGAATCCGCGCTGCGCTCCGTCGACCTGGTCGACGCCGACGGCCGCGCCTTCGACCCGCACGAGGTCGCCGAGATCATGCGGCGCATGACGGCGCCCGTCGAACAGTTCGTGGAGTTCGACGAGGAGGGGCAATTCGCCTGGGAGCGCAGGGATCTCGATCCGGAACTGCATCGCAAGGCATACGTGCAGGTGCTGCGGCAGTCCGGCGTCCCCGACTCGGCGGCGGTCCCGCTCTACGAGAAACTGCTCGATCCCTACGCCTGGACGCCGTACCCGGATACCGGCGAGGTGTTCGAGACGCTGCACGCCCAGGGCTTGAAGGTGGGCATCGTCAGCAATATCGCCTTCGACATCCGCCCGGCGTTCGCCTCGCGCGGCTGGGATCGATATATCGGCGATTTCGCGCTGTCCTTCGAAATCGGTGTCATGAAGCCCGATCCGCTCATCTTCCGCACGGCCCTGGATCGCCTCGGCATCCAGCCCGAAAACGCCCTCATGATCGGTGACAGCCTCGAGGCCGATGGCGGTGCCAAGGCGCTGGGCTGCGCTTTCGAGCTGGTCGAGGCCCTGCCGACCGCCGATCGTCCCGATGCCCTGCTCGAGGTGATCCGCAACCTCGGCAGCTGATCCCATCCGGCCGGTCGCAACGAGGCGACCGGCCGGTTCGTGTCCCGCTTCACACTTGTCATGGATAGATTGCCGATATATCGTCGATATCAGCAAGAGTAACGACAAGCCTTGAAGGAGGCACCACCATGGAACACATGGACATGAACGAGAGAGGCCGCGGACCCTGGCGTCGCCAGCGGCCCGAAGAAGCCCAAGGCCCCGAACACCCGCGCTTCCGTCGCGGCCCGCGCCCGGAGCGCGGTGAACACCACCGCCACGGTCGCGGCGGCTACGGCCCCGACTTCGGACCCGGTGGATTCGGCCCCGGCGGTTTCGGCCCCGGTTTCGGGCCCGGCCCGCACTTCGGTCGCGGTCGAGGCCGCGGCGGCCGAGGCCGGCGCGGTGACGTCCGCGCCGCCATCCTCCTGCTGCTGCAGGAGCGGCCCATGCACGGCTACGAGCTGATCCAGCAGATCCGCGAACGCAGCCAGGACGTCTGGCGTCCCAGCCCCGGCTCCATCTACCCCGCGCTCTCGCAGCTCGAGGACGAGGGCCTGGTACTCATCGAGAAGGTGTCCGGCCGCAAGACCGCCAAACTCACCGAATCCGGCACCGAATACGTCGAGGCCAACAAGGGCGAGCTCGGCGATCCGTGGCAGGACGTCAAGGACGGCGTCGGCGATCAGGCCCTCGACCTGCGCGGCCTGATCGGCCAGCTCATGGGCGCCGCCGCCCAGGTCGCCGCCGTCGGCAACAAGGATCAGGCCGAGAAGGCCGCGGAGGTGCTCACCGAAGCCCGCCGCGCGCTCTACCGGATCCTCGCCGAAGACGACACACCCGAAAAGTAGTGGCCGCGAAACACCCCGTCCCGCTGGGAATTTCACTCCCGCACCAGCGATCATTATGGAATGGCACAAACGCGCCACGTGATCGACTGTGGCTTGGGACAAAGGGGGAGCCGGATGCGCCGCTCCGTGATAAGGGGCTTCGCTACGGCGGGGGTAGTGGCCGCGACGGTCGTCCTCGGGACGACCATGACGCCGGTCGGCTCGGTGACCGCCGAGCCGACCGGGGTCCGGGCACCGGTGGTGCCCACCGAATCCGGGCCGCCGCAGCAGGATCATCTGACCTCGGCGCGCTATCTGGAGGAGCATCCGAACGCAACGCCCATGGGCAGCAACGATTTCGGGTGCAAACCGACCGCCGCGCATCCGCGCCCGGTGGTGCTGGCCCACGGCACTGATTCCTCGGCATACTCCGATTTCTCGGTGCTCGGACCGCAGCTCGTCGAGGCCGGGTTCTGCGTGTTCGCGCTCAACTACGGCGGTAAGCCGGGCGCCACCACCTACGGCACCGAGGATGTCTGGGAAAGCTCCGCGCAGATCGGCGTTTTCGTCGATCAGGTGCTCGCGGCGACCGGGGCCTCCCAGGTGGATATCGTCGGGTTCTCCCAGGGCGCGAGCGTGTCGCGCTACTACATCAACAAGCTCGGCGGCGCGCCCAAGGTCGGCCAGTGGGTCGGGGTGGCCTCACCCAGCTACGGCGGCGTCATGTACGGGCTGGTGCCGGTGGCGCAGAAGCTGCCGATTCTCTTCGATATCGCGGAACTGGCGTCCTCGACGGCGGCCATTCAGCAGGCGCAGGGCGCGCCGTTCATCACCGAGCTCAATGCCGGGGGCGACACCGTCGCGAATGTGCGATACACCACGATCGGCAGCCGCGTGGATGAAATGATCCAGCCCTTCGACAACATCGCGCTGCACGGTCCCGGGGCCACCAACCTGGTGCTGCAGGATCTGTGCCAGGGCAATCTGACCGGGCATTTCCATATGGTCTACGACGCCTTCGTGCAGCGGCTGGTGGTCAACACGCTCGACCCCGCACACGCCGTGACACCCACGTGCGCGCCCGTCGCGCTCGGCACGGGCATCGCCGAAGTGGTGCTGGCGGCGCATTCCTGAACAGGGCACTCCCGGTCGTCCGTAAAATAGGACGACCGTATTCATCCGCGACCGGGAGAGTTGCCCGTGACCATCCAGCCTGTCCGCCTGTTCGGCGATCCGATCCTGCGCGCCCGCGCGGCGGAGGTCGAGACCTTCGACAAGGAGGTGCGCCAGCTGGTGACCGACCTGACCGACACCATGTACGAGAGCGGCGGTGTCGGCATGGCCGCCCCGCAGATCGGGGTCGGGCTGCGGGTGTTCGTGTACGACACGGGCGACGCGCAGGGGCATCTGATCAACCCGGTGTTCGAGGTGGTCGGCGAGGAAACGCAGACCGGACCCGAGGGCTGCCTCTCGATTCCGGGGGTGCGTGAGGATGTCACGCGCGCGCTGACGGTGATCGCGCGCGGCGTCGACATGGACGGTGCGCCAGTGGAATTCCGGGCCGAGGGCCTGCTGGCGCGCTGCGTGCAGCACGAGACCGATCATCTCGACGGAGTGCTGTTCCTGCAGCGGCTGGAACCGGCCACGCGTAAGGAGGCGATGCGCACCCTGCGCGAATCGTCTTGGTTCACACAGGGAATCACAGTGCTGGCCGCCTCCGAGCTCGGCGGACGCCGCCGGGCCGGCGCGGGTGCACAGGAACGGGGTCGCTGATGCGTCTGGTCTTCGCGGGTACGCCCGAACCGGCGGTGCCGTCGCTGCGGCGACTCATCGAATCGGAGCGGCACGAGGTGGCGGCGGTGGTGACCCGGCCGGACGCGGTGGCCGGGCGCGGGCGCAAGGTCACCCGGTCGCCCATCGGCCGCCTGGCCGACGAACACGGCATCCCCGTGTTCACTCCCCGCAAGCCCTCGGAGCCCGAATTCGTCGAGCAGCTCACCGAATTGGCTCCCGACTGCTGCCCGGTGGTGGCCTATGGCGCGCTGCTGCCGGAGAATGTGCTCGGCATCCCCCGCCACGGCTGGATCAACCTGCACTTCTCGCTGCTGCCCGCCTGGCGCGGCGCGGCGCCGGTGCAGGCGGCCATCCTGGCCGGTGACGAGATCACCGGCGCCTCCACCTTCGTGATCGAGAAGGGCCTCGACACCGGCCCCGTCTTCGGCACCATGACCGAGAAGGTCCGTGTCACCGATACGGCGGGCATCCTGCTGGATCGCCTCGCCGAAAGTGGCGCGCAGCTGCTGGAATCCACCCTCGACGGCGTCGAAGCCGGTGCTCTGCAGGCGATCCCGCAGTCCCCGGACGGAATCTCCTACGCCCCCAAGGTCGAATCGGACTCCGCCCACATCCGCTGGGATCAGCCCGCCCTCGCCATCTCCCGCCGCATCCGCTCGGTCACCCCCGCCCCCGGCGCCTGGACCGAAATCGACGGCAAACGCCTCAAACTGGGCCCCGTCGAACTGGTGGAGGAATCCCTCCCCGAATCCACCATCGACATCCGCAAATCCGGCGTCTTCATCGGCACGGCCACCACCGCCGTCCGCCTGGTGGAAGTCCAGCCCCAAGGCAAGCGCATGATGCCCGCCCTCGACTGGGCTCGCGGCGCCCGCCTGGAGCCCGGCACGGTGATCGGATGACCCGCCCCGATCGGGACGACGACGACCGCCGCGGCGGCAAGCCCTCCCACGGCCGCACCGGCGATCAGCGCCAAGGCGGCAACAACCGCCGAAACCCAGCCCCCCGCACCGGCGGTACCGGCAACCGCAACGGCGGCTACTCCGACAGCGGCCGATCGCGCGCCGATGGGGGAGTGGGCCGCAAGAACTTCTCCGGCACCGAGCGTGGCCGCGGCAACACCTCCGGTCCCCGCAACGGCGACTCGAGGTCCGGATCGCCACGCCGCCAGTGGGACAGCGATCGTCGCACCGACCGCGATCAGCGACCCGATCGCACCTCGGACGCGGGCTTCGACCGTGGATCCGGCAGCGGCGGAGGATTCCGGCGCGGTGCCGGCTCGGATCGGCGCGATTCGGGTCAGCGGGGTGCTCGGGCCGGGGATCGTTCGGGCGGCGGCTCGCCGCGCGATCGTGACAGCAATGGTTTCGCGGGAGCGCGCCGCGGTGATTCGTCCGGCGACGGATTCCGTCGGCGGGGCGGCGACTCCGCCGCCGGTGGTTCCGGTTCCTCGCAGCGGAACGCCAAGGGTGGTGCGCGGCAGGGCAATCGGGGCGGGGACGCGGGCGATCCGGTGCGCCTGGTGGCTCGGGATGTGCTGCGGGCGGTGCGCGAACGCGATGCCTACGCGAATCTCGTGTTGCCGGGGATGCTGCGGGAGCGGCATGTCAGCGGCCGCGATGCCGCGTTGGCGACCGAGCTCGCGTACGGAGCCAGTCGGTCGCTGGGGTTGCTGGATGCGGTGATCGAGGCGGGGGCCGGGCGGTCGGTCGAGGAGATCGATGGTCCGCTGCTGGATGTGCTGCGACTGGGGACCTATCAATTGCTGCGGACTCGGATCGGGGCGCATGCGGCGGTCGATACGTCGGTGGCCTTGGCGCGCGGTGAGTTCGGACAGGGGCGCGCCGGGTTCGTGAACGCGGTGCTGCGGCGGGTCGCGGAGAAAACGACCGAGGAGTGGGTTCAGGAGCTCGCGCCCAAAGATCCGTTGGGGCACATGGCGTTCGAGTACGCGCATCCGGTGTGGATCGCGCAGGCGTTCGCGGATGCGCTGGGGGCTCGGGCGGGGGAGTTGAAGGAGGTGCTGGAGGCCGATGACGCGCGGCCCCTGGTGCATCTCGTCGCTCGGCCGGGTGAGATCAGTGCCGAGGAACTGGCTTTGGTGACCGGTGGGGAGGAAGGCCGCTGGTCGCCGTACGCGGTGTATCTGGAGGGTGGGGATCCGGGGAAGCTGGAGCCCGTGCGCGAGGGTATGGCCGCCGTACAGGACGAGGGCAGTCAGCTTGTGGCGCTGGCGGTTACGCGTGCGCCGCTCGACGGTCCCGATGGTGGCCGCTGGCTGGATCTGTGTGCCGGACCGGGCGGTAAGACCGCGCTGCTGGGCGCGCTCGCCGATATCGACGGGTTCCGCGTGGACGCGGTGGAACCGGCCGAGCATCGAGCAGAGCTGGTGCGCAAGGCCACGCACGGTATGCCGGTGCAGGTTCATGTCGCGGACGGCCGCGACAGCGGACTCGAACCCGGCTACGACCGCATTCTCGTGGACGCGCCGTGCACCGGTCTCGGTGCGCTGCGGCGCCGGCCCGAGGCGCGCTGGCGGCGGCAGCCGTCGGACGTGCGGGAGCTGGTCACCCTGCAGCGGGAATTGCTCACCGCCGCTTGGGATCTGCTGCGGCCCGGGGGCGTGGTGGTGTACTCCACCTGCTCGCCGCATCTACCGGAGACCGTGTCGGTGGTGGCCGATGTCGCTCGCCGGACGGGCGCGCAGCAGCTCGACTCCCGCGAATTGCTGCCTGGCGTACCGGAACTCGGTGACGGTCCGGGCGCGCAGCTGTGGCCCCATCGGCACGGCACGGACGCCATGTTCCTCGCGGCACTGCGCAAACCGCTGTAGCACCGGCCCTGTTCGAGCTCCCGTGCGGCCGGAGGGAATGGCCGCCGGAGCTCGACCGCAGGCCGCGGGGCAGGGCCGATTCACGCCTCCGAAACCCGAGGTCGTCCCGATTGTCGGATCTGCTAATAATACCTACACGCGGATATGCGCATCTATGCATTGGATGCGCGCATGTCACCCCGCAGGGAGGTGAATGCCTGGAGGTCGGGGGGCTACCGGCGACCGGAGCTACTCGCGCGCCGATTGCTCCCGCAGCCGCGCAAGGGTTTTCGACAGAATCCGGGACACGTGCATCTGCGAGATCCCCATCTGCTGAGCGATCTGCGTCTGCGTCATGGATTCGAAGAACCGCATGGTGAGGATGCGGCGTTCCCGTTCGGGCAGCCCGGCGAGCAGCGGCCTGATCGCCACATACTCCTCGACCCGGTCGAACTGCGACTCCTCCTCGCCGAGGGTGTCGAGCAGCGACGCCTCGGTATCCCGCCCGACCGACACCGCGTCGATCGAACTGGGCTGGTACGCGTTTCCCGCGATGACCGCCTGCGTCACCTCGTCCGGATCGATCCCGAGTTCGGCCGCGATCTCCTTGGCGGTGGGGGAGCGCCCCAGCTGTTGCGACAGCGCGTCGATGGCCGACCCGATGCGCAGGTGAGTTTCCTTGACCCGGCGCGGAACTCGCATGGCCCAGGTGTTGTCGCGGAAGTACCGCCGGACCTCGCCCATGATGGTCGGCACGGCGAAGGACAGGAAGTTGGATCCGCGGCTGATGTCGAATCGGTCCACCGCGTGCACCAGCCCGACCCGCGCCACCTGGGTGAGATCGTCGAACGGCTCGCCGCGCCCGCTGAACTTGCGGGCGATGTGGTCGGCGAGCGGAATGCACCGGTTGATCAGTTCGGCCCGCAGCACCGAGCGCCGAGACGAGTCGGGCCCGACGGCCGCGAGTTCCTCGAACAGCGCGGTGACGTCGTCGTATCCGGAGACGCTGCGGGCGACCTCGTCGGCTTCCTCCGCGTCGATGGTTTCCTCGGCGTCGGCTTCTTCGTCGGTGGTGTCCCGTTCCTCGGGCGGATCGGGTTGTGGCTGGGCCGGGTCGGCCGGGGTTTCCGGTGCTTCGGGGGATTCGAACACTTTTTCCTCGCCCGTCACTAGGCCTTCCCCCGGACCCGCCGGAACTCGACCGTCGTGGGGTATCCGGAGACCGCGGGATCGTAGGGGCCCTGACCGGTTTTCACTTCATCGGTGAGGGTCCGCAGTACGTGCCAGCCGAAGCTGCGCTGATCCGGTAGCCCTTCGGTGCTCGCGATGCCGCTGACGCGGACCACGAGATCGGTGTCGCCGACGATGAACCGGCACTGCAGGGTGGTGCCGGGTGCGGCGACCGAGATGACGGTGGAGGCGGCCTCGTCGACGGCGAGCCGGATGTCGGCGACTTCGTCGAGTGTGAAATCACTGAGCAGCACCAGTGTTTCGGCGAGTCCGCGCACGATGGGCAACTGGGAGACGGATGCCGCGACACCGATCTCGACCGGTGTGGCGCGCAACCCTTGTTCCGCCGAAATATTGATCACCCTGAAGAGGCTACCCATTCCGGCGTGCCGCAATCAGCTCAATGGGTGTGTTCGACCGCTACCCGGTCGCGAACGGGGTGCCGATACACTGCCGACTGTGTGCACCTCTTCCTCCCCCTTTCACCGGCCGGCGCCGATGATCGCCCCGTCCATCCTGTCCGCCGATTTCGCGAATCTGGCCAGCGAGTTGAAGGCCATCGAGGGGTCGGACTGGGTGCACGTGGATGTGATGGACAACCACTTCGTCCCGAATCTGACGCTGGGTCTGCCTGTGGTGCAGAGCATTCTGAAGGCGACCGACATTCCGGTGGACTGCCACCTCATGATCGAGAACCCGGAGCGCTGGGCGCCCGGCTACGCGGAGGCGGGCGCCTACAACGTCACCTTCCATGCCGAGGCGACCGACAATCCGATCGCGGTGGCGCGTGATATCCGGGCCGCGGGTGCGAAGGCGGGGCTGTCGGTGAAGCCGAACACTCCGATCGAGCCGTACCTGGAGATCCTGCGCGAGTTCGACACCCTGCTGGTGATGAGTGTCGAACCCGGTTTCGGCGGACAGTCTTTCATCGCGCATGTGCTGGACAAGGCCAAGCAGGTGCGCCGTCTGGTGGATGCCGGCGAGCTGCGCCTGGTGGTGGAGATCGACGGCGGCATCAATATGGACACCATCGAGCAGGCCGCCGAGGCGGGGGTGGACTGCTTCGTCGCCGGTTCCGCCGTGTACGGCACTGCGGACCCGGCCGCGACCGTGGAAGCCTTGCGGCAGAAGGTGATCGCGGTCGAGCGGTCAGCGGTGTAGCAGTGCTTCGATAACGGATTCCAGCGGCGGGACCGTGTTCACGGTCTCGGGTGGCTGGATCCAGGTGCGGTAGCCCGTCCGCTCGTCGTCGGCGGATGGGAGCACGACCTGTGCTCCGGTGCACGCGACGGTGGCGTAGAGGCGGAACAGCGCGGCGGATTCGGCTTTGCCGAGTCCTTCCGCGCGAGCGGGGCCGGTGATGAAGGTCCAGCGTCGTGCCCGGGGATGGTGTACGACCGGTCCGGCGAGTTCGGCCTGTGCCAGACACTGCTGTACCCGCTCGCCGAGTTCGGCCGGCATGGTGATGGCGCCGTAGCGGCTGCCTATCTCGAGCAGGATGTGTCGTGACGTCGGATCTATCGATGCCGGCAGGTGAAATTCGCGACGGTACTGCACACAGCGAACTTCGAGTGTCGAATCGAGAAGCGTGGTCACGCTGCACTCCCAAATATGTTGATGTCCAACTGGATCCGACCCGCGCGGGGTCCAACCTTCCTTCGGTCTGACTTGCTGCGATGCACACCGCGACCATGGCGGCGGCGGGGCGTGAAGACGGTTCTGCGTTGAACTGCTTGCGGAGAAGTTGAACTGTAGGAATCAGCTGCATAACAATCTTGCGACCATTTTTGTCTCCGCGCAAGATTTTGGTGTAAGCGAGTCGTGGATTGGGTACTGCGAGGCGTTTGCGACGCGTCCGGCAATTCGGGAAGTCGGGAAATGCATACCTTTCAATTGGCAATTCCGGGTAATTCGGACAATGTTGCGTATGCATGGTCGGCTATCGCCGGATTCCGAAAGATGTCCGGTATCGAACTCTCCAGAGAACAAGGCCACATGTCGCCTACGACCCGGCGTCGTTAGGCTGGTGGCAGTAGCCGCCGCGCCCGGGGAATCTCCCGGCCACCGCGGCTGTTGGCGCAAGCGGTGGGCCGGTGCACGGCCCGTTCGGAGAGGGAGAGGCAGGGCATGTTCACAGGCATCGTCGAGGAGCTGGGCGAGATCGTCGGCACCGAGCAGTTGGCCGACGCGGCCCGGCTCACCATCCGCGGCCCCAAGGTGACCTCCGATGCCGGGCACGGTGATTCGATCGCGGTCAACGGCGTCTGCCTGACCGTCGTGGACGAGCAGGTCGCCGGCGACACCTTCACCGTGGACGTCATGGGTGAGACGCTCAATCGCTCCAGCATCGGCGCGCTCGGCGTCGGCTCGCGCGTGAACCTCGAGCGCGCCGCGGCGATCAACAGCCGCCTCGGCGGCCACATCGTGCAGGGCCACGTCGACGGCACCGGCGTCATCGTCGCCCGCACCCCCCACGAGAACTGGGAGGTGGTGCGAATCTCGCTGCCCGACAAGCTGGCTCGCTACGTCATCGAGAAGGGCTCGATCACCGTCGACGGTATCTCGCTGACGGTGTCCGCCGTGGGCGTCGCCGACGATGCCCACACCGACGGCAGCAAGGACTGGTTCGAGGTCTCCCTCATCCCGACCACCCGCGAACTCACCACCCTCGGCACCTCGCCGGTGGGCACCGTCGTGAATCTGGAGGCGGATGTGATCGCCAAGTACGTCGAACGGCTCGTCCAGCGCGGCTGACACGCAAGGTTCGCGGCCGGCTCGGTCTGGACTGACGGAGCGGAGGAGCGAAGCGGGGGAGCGGAGGAGGGAAGACCGAGCTTGCAGGCCGCGAACCCGCGACGCCGGAGGCGGCGCAAATTAGACACTGCCTTACTGTAGGTAGGCACCTAATTCGAGATGGAGCACAACAGACGTGACCAGGTTCGACACCATCGAGCGCGCAGTCGCCGACATCGCCGCCGGTAAGGCGGTTGTCGTCGTCGACGACGAGGGCCGTGAGAACGAGGGCGACCTCATCTTCGCGGCGGAGAAGGCGACCCCCGAACTCGTGGCCTTCATGATCCGCTACACCTCCGGTTACATCTGTGTACCGCTCACCGGTGAGGACTGTGACCGGCTGGGCCTGCCGCCCATGTACGCGGTGAACCAGGACAAGCACGGCACCGCCTACACCGTGGCCGTGGACGCCCGCGAGGGCATCACCACCGGCATCTCGGCCGCCGACCGCGCCACCACCATGCGCGTGCTCGCCGACCCGCAGGCCAAGGCCGAGGATCTGACCCGTCCGGGTCACGTGGTTCCGTTGCGCGCCAAGGACGGTGGCGTCCTACGCCGCCCCGGCCACACCGAGGCCGCCGTGGATCTCTCGCGCATGGCCGGCCTGAGCCCGGCGGGCGTGATCTGCGAGATCGTCAGCCAGAAGAACGAAGGCGATATGGCGCGCACCGAGGAGCTGCGCATCTTCGCCGACGAACACGATCTGGCGCTCATCTCCATCGCCGACATGATCGCCTGGCGGCGCAAGCACGAGAAGCATGTCGAGCGCATCGCCGAGGCGCGCATCCCCACCGGCCACGGCGAGTTCCGGGCACTGGGCTACCGCAGCGCCTACGACGACTCCGAGCATGTCGCCCTGGTGATGGGCGATATCCCCGGCGTGAACGGCAAGGGCGAGGACGTGCTGGTGCGCGTGCACTCGGAATGCCTGACCGGCGATGTATTCGGTTCGCTGCGCTGCGACTGCGGCCCGCAGCTGGACGCCGCGCTCGAGATGGTCGCCAAGGAGGGCCGCGGCGTCGTGCTCTACATGCGTGGTCACGAGGGTCGCGGTATCGGTCTGATGCACAAGCTGCAGGCCTACCAGATCCA
This sequence comes from Nocardia acididurans, assembly GCF_016741815.1. GTDB lineage: Bacteria > Actinomycetota > Actinomycetes > Mycobacteriales > Mycobacteriaceae > Nocardia > Nocardia acididurans. Next base: position 254,998 of record NZ_JAERRJ010000007.1, on the reverse strand, counting down.
GGACGAGCGCAAACTCGACACCGTGGACGCCAATCTCGAGCAGGGCCTGCCCGCCGACGCGCGCGATTACGGTACGGGCGCACAGATTCTCGTGGATCTCGGCATCTCGTCGATGCGCCTGCTGACCAACAATCCGGATAAGCGCGCCGGGCTCGAGGGCTATGGTCTGAGCATCACCGAGCGGGTGCCGATGCCGCTGCGCGCGAATTCGCACAATCTGCACTACCTGCGCACCAAGCGGGATCGGATGGGCCACGACCTGGTCGGTCTGGACGATCTCGATCTCGGCGAAACCGCCAACTAGACAACCTCGAACAGATAACGGGAAGGGCGTACACCGATGAGCGGTACGGGCGTACCGACATTCGAGCTCGCGGATGCCAAGGATCTCAAGCTGGGGATCGTGGCCTCGCGCTGGCACAGCGAGGTCTGCGACGCGCTGGTCTCCAATGCCGAGAAGACCGCACGCGACGCGGGGGTCGCCGACATCACCGTGGTGCGGGTCGCGGGCGCGATGGAGCTGCCGGTGGTGGCGCAGGCGCTGGCTCGCACCCATGACGCCGTGGTCGCCCTGGGCGTTGTAGTGCGTGGTGGGACACCGCATTTCGAGTACGTCTGCGATTCGGTGACCGCCGGGCTGACCCGGGTGTCGCTGGACGAGAGCACCCCGGTCACCAATGGCGTGCTCACCGTGAACACCGAGCAGCAGGCCCTGGATCGTGCGGGCCTGCCCGGCTCGATCGAGAACAAGGGCGAGCAGGCTGCCGCGGCGGCCCTGGACGCCGCGCTCACCCTGCGCGAGCTCGCCCAGACGGTCTGACGCATGTCCGGGGAGACCGAATTGCCTGCCGCACAGTCGAATCCCGCGACCGCCACCGGGATGTGGGATCTGGAAGTGCGGCCGCGTCACGCGATTCTCACCGTCCGCATCGTGGCCGTCGTGATCGCCGCCTTCTTCATCTTCGGTGGCATCGTGCTGCGCAACGGTTCGACCGGCGTGAACTTCCGGTTCGCCGATCAGATCGGCATGTGCCTGATCGGCCTGCTGCTGGCCGGTGGCGTGCTGCTGCTGAGCCGGCCGCGGGTGCGGGTCGGCGCGCGCGGGGTCGAGGTGCGGAACATCCTGAGCGACAACCACTTCCAGTGGCAGGACATCCGCGGCATCTCCTTCCCGGACAAGAAGTCGTGGGCGCGGCTGGAACTCGTGCACGACGAGTACGTGCCGATGATGGCCATCCGCTCCAATGACAAACTCCGCGCGGCCGCGGCCATGGACCGCTTCCGTGAACTGGGCGCGAAGTACAGCGGCGAGAACTGAGTCTCACGAGGAAGGCCGGGTGACCATGAGTGGTCACCCGGCCTTCACGGTATCCGTCAGCCGACGGCCCGCTTCACCAGCTCGGTCAGCCGCGCGGCATCGGCGTCGGTGAGTTCGGTGAGGGCGAAGGCGGTGGGCCACATGGTGCCGTCGTCGAGGTGGGCGGCGGCCTCGAAGCCGAAGGTCGCGTAGCGCGCCTGGAATTTGGACGCGGCCTGGAAGAAGCACACGAGCTTGCCGTCCTTGGCGTAGGCGGGCATGCCGTACCAGGTCTTGGGCGTCAGCTCGGGTGCGGCGTTCAGCACGACCCGGTGCACTCGCTGGGCCAGCGATCGATCCGGCTCCGGCATCTCCGCGATCTTGGCCTGGACATCGGCCTCCCCGTCGGCCTTGGTGGTCTTGCCGCGCCGGGCCGCCTTCTTCAGCTCGGCGGCATGCTCCTTCATCGCGGCCCGCTCATCGGCCGAGAACGAGGCCGACGGCGTGCTCTTGCCGGCGCGGGTGGATTTCTTGGCCTCGCTCATCACGTCTCCTCCTGTCTGGGTGCGGTGCGATCGTTTCTCAGCCTAAGTGCGCAGGTGGGACGGATGCTTCTTCGAAACTGATCGATCTCCGGTGTCGTCGGGCGCTATTCGGTGTCGCCCATGACGGCGCCTTCGCGGCGGGGGTCCGCGCCGCCGATGAGGCCGTCGTTCTCGGTGGCCAGGACGGACAGGCCGCTGGATTGCGGGGCGACCGAGACCTGGTGGCCCTTGGCGATCAGGGCTTGGACGAGGGGGTCGTTCTTGCCGCCGTCGGTGGGGTCGATATTCGGGTTCTCGCCGCCGACGTTGGTGGTGGGGGAGTTGCCCGCGCCGAAGGAGACGAGGGAGACGGCCTGCTGCGGGTTGAGGCCCCAGTCGAGCATGCCGACAAGGGATTTCAGGACGAACTGGATGATGACCGAGCCGCCGGGGGAGCCGGTGACGTGGGTGAGGGCGGCGCGGGAGCCGTCGGGGTTCAGGTCGAAGACGAGGGTGGGGGCCATGGAGCTGCGCGGGCGTTTGCCGGGTTCGAGGCGGTTGGCGACCAGGTTGCCGTCCTTGCCCACCGGTTCGGCGGCGAAGTCGGTGAGCTGGTTGTTGAGGACGAAGCCGTCGACGAGATGGAAAGAGCCGAAGGCGGATTCGACGGTGGTGGTCATGGTGGCGGCATTGCCGTAGCTGTCGATGATGGAGATGTGGCTGGTGCCGTGCTCGGGCGGCTGCGGGCCGGTGCCGAGCGGGACGGGGCCGAAATCGCCGGGCTGGGCGGTGCCCATGCTGCGATCGGGGTTGATCAGGCCCGCGCGCTGTTTCAGGTAGTCGGGGTTGAGCAGGGTTTGCGGCGAGTTGCCGGGCAGCGGGACGAAATCGGAGTCGGCGATGTACTTGTCGCGGTCGGCGTAGGCCAGCCGCTCGGCTTCCGAGATGAGGTGTACCGCTTCGGGTTTGGGCTCACCGCCGTTGCGGGCGGTGGTGCCGTCGCCGCTGGTGTCGTCGGGGCGCAGCGCGGCCAGATCGAAGTTCGAGAGGATGCCGAGGGTGGCCGCGACGGTGATGCCGCCGGAGGACGGGTTGGGCATGCCGCACACCTGATGGGTGCGGTAGGGGGTGCACAGCACGGTGCGCTTCTTGGTCTCGTAGCTCGCCAGATCGTCGAGGGAGATCAGGCCCGGGGTGCGGCCGCCGGTGGTGTCGGCGGTGGCGTCGACGATATCGGCGGCGATGGCTCCGGTGTAGAAGGCGTTCGCGCCGTCGGTGGCCAGGGTGCCGAGGGTTTTGGCGTAGGCGGGGTTCACCAGGGTGGTGCCCTCGTCCTTGGGGGTGGTGCCGTCGGCCTGCAGGAAGTAGGTGCGGGCGTTCTCGTCGCGGGCGAGATCCTTTGCCGATTCCGCGATTTGGGCCGCGAGCCGCGGGCTGATCGGGAAGCCCTGATCGGCGAGGCTGGTGGCGGGGCCGAAAAGGTCTGCCCAGGGCTGTTTTCCGTGTTCGCGATGGGCGGTCTCGAGCAGTCGCAGGACGCCCGGTACGCCGATGGAACGGCCGCTGGCGCGCGCATTCGGTTGCGGCGCGGTGCGATCGGCGTCGCTGACCCAGCGCAGGTAGTCCTGGGTGGCGGCCTTCGGGGCGGTTTCGCGGCCGTCGTAGGCGTCGACGGTGCCACCGGCCCTGTCGTAGTAGAGCAGGAACGCGCCGCCGCCGATACCGGAGGACTGCGGTTCCACCAGTCCGAGCACGGTCTGCGCCACGATCAGGGCGTCGGCCGCGGTGCCGCCGTCACGCAGCACCCGGCAGGCGGCCTCGGTGGCCAGCGGGTTGGCGGTGGAGACGGCGAAGGTGTCGCTGCGCACCGGTGTCATGCCGGTGCGGTAGCCGCTGGTGATCTCGGGTCGCAGCCGGATGTCGGCGGTGGTCGTCGCGGTGGCGGTGCTGCTCGCGCGCGGGGTGACCAGGGTGCCGTTGGTGGAGGCGGTGCAGGTCGCGTGTCCGCCGCCGCTGTCGGAGGAGCAGGCCGTGGCCGCCCCGACCAGAAGCAGCAGGGTGGCGGCCGCGCCGCCCCAGATGTGCCGTCGCGTGCGCCTCATTCTGGGACTCTAACGCCGGTCGGCCGGGTGAGGGCCGGTTTGATCGCTCTACCGGTGTGGTTTGTCCGGATACCGCCAGCCCTGATCAACCGGCCACCGTCGGCTACTGCCCAGATTCTGGAATAGCCGCAGGTGAGCACGTTCAGCGCTCAGGCGGCAATTGATGGGATGCATTACTCCACGACACCGTCGCGGACGGCATTGTGCAGCCTTCTCGTGCAGGTCGGAGAGCCGATGTGGTTCTCAGCAAATTGCAAGGTAACCTCACAACGCCTCACTACACGATTGCGGAGGGTTAACCGGCGTATGACCGAAATCCGGACACAGGCCACGAACCTCACTGCCGAGGACAGCGGGTATCACAAAGCCCTCAAGCCCCGGCAGCTGCAGATGATCGCCATCGGCGGTGCCATCGGAACCGGCCTGTTCCTCGGCGCGGGCGGACGCCTGCACAGCGCCGGGCCGTCGCTGTTCCTGGTCTACCTGGTCTGCGGCATCTTCGTCTTCTTCATTCTGCGCGCCCTGGGCGAACTGGTGCTGCACCGCCCGTCCTCGGGCTCGTTCGTCTCCTACGCGCGCGAATTCTTCGGCGAGAAAGCCGCCTTCGTAGCCGGCTGGATGTACTTCCTGAACTGGTCCATGACCGGCATCGTCGACACCACCGCCATCGCCACCTACCTGCACTACTGGGGTCCGTTCCAGCCTGTGCAGCAATGGATTCTGGCGCTGGGCGCACTGGTCATCGTGCTCGGCATCAACCTGGTCTCGGTGAAGTGGTTCGGTGAGATGGAGTTCTGGGCCGCCATGATCAAGGTGGTCGCCCTGGTCACCTTCCTGGTGGTCGGCACCATCTTCTTCGCGGGCCGCTTCGAGATCGACGGCCAGGCCACCGGTTTCGGCATGGTCGCCGACGCGGGCGGCTGGTTCCCCACCGGCGTGCTGCCGCTGATCACCGTCACCTCCGGTGTCGTATTCGCCTACGCCGCAGTCGAAATGGTCGGTATCGCCGCCGGTGAGACGGAGAACCCGGCCAAGATCATGCCGCGCGCCATCAACTCGGTCATCATGCGTATCGCGGTGTTCTACTGCGGTTCGGTGATCCTGCTGGCCCTGCTGCTGCCCTACACCGACTACGCCGCCGGGGAGAGCCCGTTCGTCACCTTCTTCTCCAAACTCGGTGTGGCGCACATGGGTTCGATCATGAACTTCGTGGTGCTCACCGCGGCGCTGTCCAGCCTCAACGCAGGTCTCTACTCCACCGGCCGCATCCTGCGCTCGATGGCCATGAACGGCTCCGCGCCCACCTTCACCGCGCGCATGTCCAAAGCCGGTGTGCCCTACGGCGGCATCCTGCTGACCAGCGCCATCGCCCTGTTCGGCATCTGGCTCAACTACATCGTGCCCGAGCAGGCCTTCGAGATCGTGCTGAACGTGGCCTCGCTGGGCATCCTGGCCTCGTGGGCGACCATCGTGCTGTGCCAGCTCAAGCTCTGGTACTGGTGGAAGCAGGGGCGCATGGAGCGCCCGTCGTTCCGGATGGCCGGTGCGCCCTACACCGGTATCGCGACGCTGGTGTTCTTGTTCGCGGTGCTGGTGCTCATGGCCTTCGACAAGCCGGTCGGCACCTGGACCGTCGGCAGCCTGGTGATCATCGTTCCGGCGCTGGCCATCGGCTGGTTCTTCGCCAAGAAGCGGGTGCTGGCCATCGCCAAGATGCGCGAGGGCTACACCGGCGAGTTCCCGGTGATCCGCCCGATCTCCTCCGACGACCAGTAGCGCGGTTGCGCGGCGGCGGGTGGACCGGACTGCGGCGCACCCGCCGATTCGCCTGTGCGCCCGGCCGATTCGAGTGGCCGGGCGGGCACGGTCGCGGTGACGCGGGTGCCCGCGCCCGGCGCGGAGCGCACGCTCAACGTGCCGCCGATGACCGCGAGCCGATCGGTCATGTTCGTCAGCCCCGCGCCCGAACCCGTTGTCGCGGAATCGAATCCGTACCCGGTGTCGGCGACGATGACGGTCAGGGTCCGGGCGTCCTGGCGGGCCGTCACCGACACCCGCGCGTGCGGTCCGCCGTGCTTGGCCGCGTTCTGCAGGGCCTCGAGACAGCAGTAGTAGACCGCGGTCTCGATCTCGGTCCGGTAGCGGCCCAGCTCCTCGGTGTGCACCTCGACCGGAATCGGGCAGCGCGCCGCCGCCGCGGGCAGCGCCGCGCGTAATCCCCCCTGCGCCAACAGCACCGGATACAGCCCGTGCGCGAGCCGCCGGATCTCGGCGATGGCGGTCTGCAGCAGCTCGCCCGCCTCACCGAGCAGCTGCTCGCACTCCGGGTTCGCCCAGTGCCGCGCCAGTTGCAGCGTCACCGCCACCGCCACCAGATGCTGCTGCGCGCCGTCGTGCAGATCCCGTTCCAGCCGACGACGTTCCGCGTCGGTGGCCTCCACCAGCCGTGCCCGCGAGGCCGCGAGCTGTTCGGCGCGTTCGGCCAGCAGCCGCTGGGAGCTGGTGAGCGCCTGGGCATTGCTCCGCGCCGACCGGGCGACGGTGCCGAGGGTGTCGGCGGTGTGCCAGAGCACCAGCATGATCAGGATCGCCACCGCGGCCAGGCCCGCGAGCATCGCGTAGCGCGCGGGCAGCGGGGGATACTCCATCACCGGGATGGCGACCAGCGCCGAGGCCACCACACTGACCACCGTCACGCCCGCGAACCACGGCAGCCGCCGGCGCGCGACATAGGGCACCACGAAAATCGCGGGCAGCAGCGCCATCACCAGGTGCAGCGACAGGGTGGACGGCGTCAGATAGGACGAGGCGATACTCGAAACCCACACCAGCACAGCGATGGTCGTCACGGCGGTGGCGAAGCGGCCGTCGCGCACCAGTCGCAGCAGCCCGGCCAGGATGAGCCCGTCCACCAGCAGCATCGCGATCACCGTGACCGTCCACCAGTTCGGCCGCAGCCACAGCATGAGCAGCGCGAGGCCGAGCAGGAACACGGTATTGGCCAGCGCCGCGAAAACGAACTGCCGCAGGCGTTTCCGGGTTATCTCGGCGGTGGGGTCCGGAACAGGCGTGAGCCGGTCGGCGGAATCAGATGGCGCCACCACCGGCTCAGCAGATCCGGGGTCAGGGCCTCCTTGTGTACGTAACCGCCTGCGCCGCACTGGGACACCTCTTCGGGTAGATCGGTCGTGTCGTAGGTCGACATGAGCAGCACCGCCATCTCGGGATGGCGGCCGCGAATCCGTCGCGTCGCCTCGATCCCGCCGATACCGGGCATATTGATATCCATCAGCACCAGGCCGGCCTCGCTGCCGTGCCGCCGCCGCATGAGTTCGAGCGCATCCTCACCACTCGCCGCCTCACCCGCCACCACGAACCCCGCGCTCGCCGAGACCACCGCCGCGGCTACCCGCCGAAACGCGGGGCGATCATCGACGATCCACACCCGCACGTCTGCAGTCATGGATGCCATGGTGCGCGCACACCCGACGGTACGAAAGGGTGCCTGCATCCCTACCTCGGTTGCGCGGCAAGGAACATCAGGACCGCGGTGACCCGCTGATCCAGGGCGGGATCGAGGGTGATGCCGAGCTTGGCGAAGATCGAGTTGATGTGCTTCTGCACTGCCCGCTGCGACAGCCCGAGCCGCCGCGCCACCACCTGATTGCTGCCGCCCAGCGCTATCTCACCGAGCACCTCCCGTTCGCGTGTGGTCAGCCGGTGCAGCGGATCGCTGTCCCGCCGGTTCGGCAGCAGGGCCTCCATGATGAGGGGATCGAGCACCGAACCGCCGTCGGCGACCACGTGCACGGCATTGAGCAGCTGGTCGAATCGTGCGATGCGCTCCTTGAGCAGGTAGCCGCGTCCGGCCGAACCGCCGTCGAGCAGGCCCGTGGCATAGGCGGATTCGGCGTAGTGGGTCAGCACGATGACGCCGGTCTCGGGCAGGCGGGTGCGCAGTTCGCGGGCCAGGCGCACGCCCTCGTCCGTGCCGGTGGGCGGCATGCGCACATCGGTGACGAGAATGTCGGGTCGTTGTCTGTGAACCATGTCCAGCGTCGAGTCGTAATCGGCGGCGACGCCGACCACTTCGATGGACGAATCCGTCGACAGCGCCCGGACGACGCTGTCGCGAATGAGCATCGAATCCTCGGCGACGACCACCTTCACGCCGGAAGCGTTCACAGTGTCCAAGGATCCCATGCGCGCCGCCCCCGCGACATGAGTAAGCGACTACCTCAATGTTCTTGTCCGAGTGGAGTGTGCCCCCGAAATCAGGGGGCCGAGGGTGCAGGCACCCCGGCCGAAGTGGTTCGCGCAGGCTGTTTCCGGAAGGTGCGGCAGCCGACCATTGATGCACCGGTGGTTTCCGGGGCGGTGGGGTCGGTGGTGTGGAGGGGACATCACCGCCTCGCGGCGGGCGGCGCGTCGGATCGGGCGCGGACAACGGAGTTCGCGATTCAACGGCGAACCGTTTTCCTTCTCGTCGCCGCGCGTGATGTGCCTGTGATCACAAACCGGTGATGAGGTTTCCGGCTGTGTCCATTGCCATAAGTGTCCTTCGGAGATTGTTCGACCTCCATTCACCTGGTTAGCGTCAAGGCGGCGCGTTCGCAGGGGGCGTGTCGCGGACAATGCTCGACGAGGAGTGCTGTGAGTACGCATTCGGCTGTGGTCGACGAGGTGGAGATCCCGTCGGCCGATGCGGAGAACGGTGGTCCTGCTTCGTTTTTCGAGCGGATCACCGCGGTGGTGGGGACAATGCGCCGTGATGGTTCCGAGATAGCGCTGCCCGTGAAAGTGCGCGAAACGCAGCTGGCGGCGCTGGCGACAACGGGTTTGGCGCTCGTGCACGGTGTGCTGGCGCTGATCGGCGGGCTGGACTGCCTGCTCGGCAGCCTCGGGCACTTCTTCGCCGCCTGGGTAACCGGCGGGGCCGCACTGCTTTTCGGGTTGCGCTCGCGCTGGGTGTGGGTGGCGGCGCTGGGGTTGACCAGCGCGCAGACCCTGCTCGGTGTGCTCACCCTGGTGTCGGCCGAAATGCCTACGGGGGTGGGGCCTTTCACCGTGCTGGCCGGGGTGATGGCCTCGGGCGTCGTGCTGGCGCTGCTGCTGCGCCGCGACTGCTACAGCTGGTTCGCCGCCGTGGACGCCGCGGCCGCGGGCGGCGAAGCCACGGCCTGAGACCCGAGATCCGGCCACGCGCAAGGGGTGCGGCCGGATTTCGGGACGGCGGTCGTCAGCGTGCGGCGCGCGCCATGGCCCGGCCCGCCGCGCGGCCGGAGAAGATGCAGCCGCCGAGGAAGGTGCCTTCCAGCGCGTTGTAGCCGTGCACGCCGCCGCCACCGAAACCGGCCACCTCACCGGCCGCGTACAGGCCCGCGAACGGACTGCCGTCGGGGCGCATGACCTGGGAGTCCAGATTGGTCTGCAAGCCGCCCAGCGTCTTTCGGGTGAGAACGTTGAGCCGGACCGCGATGAGCGGGCCGTGCGCCGGATCCAGGATGCGGTGCGGGGTGGCGACCCGGCCGAGTTTGTCGCCCAGGTAGCGGCGGGCATTGCCGATCGCCATCAACTGCGCGTCCTTGCTGAACTTGTGTTCGGCGTCGCGGTCGCGCGCCACGATCTGACGCTCGATGTCGGCGAAATCCAGATGCGGGCCCCGGGCGATCTTGTTCATCCCCGCCACCAGATCCGAGAGATTATCGGCGACAACGAAATCCACGCCGTGCTTCTTGAACGCTTCCACCGGACCGGGCGCGCCCTTGGCCACCCGGCTCTTGAGCGTGAGTTTCAAGTCCTTTCCGGTGATATCCGGATTCTGCTCCGATCCCGAGAGCGCGAACTCCTTCTCGATGATCGACTGGGTGAGAATGAACCATGAATAGTCGTATCCGGTCGACAGGATCGCCTTCATCGTCGAATTGGTGTCGAATCCCGGGAAACACGGTGCGGGCAGCCGCTTTCCATTCGCGTCGAACCACAGCGAGGACGGTCCCGGAATGATCCGGATGGCGTGGTCGGGCCACACCGGATCCCAGTTGTGGATGCCTTCGGTGTAGTGCCACATGCGATCCCGGTTCACGATGCGCCCGCCGGCCGCCTCGGTGATCCCCAGCATGCGCCCGTCCACATGCGCGGGCACGCCCGAGATCATGTGCTCCGGGCACGGACCCAGCCGGTCCACCGGCCAGTTGCGCCGGATCAGCTCATGGTTGTGGCCGATGCCGCCGGAGGACACCAGCACCGCCTTGGCCTGGAACTCGAAGTCGCCCACCACTTCCCGGGAGGATGCCACGCCCCGCTCGGTGCTGCTGGGCTCGAGCACGCTGCCGCGCACCCCGGTGACGGCGTCGCCGGTGGTGACCAGCTGATCCACCCGATGCCGGAACGCGAACCCGACCTGCCCGCGCTGCTCGGCCGCGAGTACCGGCTCCAGGAACACCCGCACCACCTCCGGCCCGGTGCCCCAGGTGAGATGGAAGCGCGGCACCGAGTTCCCGTGCCCGTCCGCGGTCGCGCCGCCCCGCTCGGCCCAGCCGACCAGCGGTGTCACCCGCAAACCGAGATCGAACAGATACTGCCGCTTCTCCGCGGCCGCGAACTCCACATACGCCTTGGCCCACTGCCGGGCCCACAGATCCTCGTCCTCCCGATCGAACCCGGCCGAGCCCATCCAGTCCTGCATGGCCAGCTCGAGCGAATCCTTCACCCCCAGCCGCCGCTGCTCGGGACTGTCCACGAAGAACAGCCCGCCCAGCGACCAGAACGCCTGCCCGCCGAGGTTGGCGCGGTTCTCCTGATCCAGGACGAGCACCTTGCGCCCGGCCTGGACCAGCTCATAGGTGGCGACGAGCCCGGCCAGCCCGGCTCCGACGACGATGACATCCGGGTTCTCGATCATGCCCATTTCCTAGGGTCGTAGAAACTCGATACACCAATGTATCGAACTTCTGTGTCGGTGGGACATGGCATGGTGCGAGTGTGCCGACTTCTCTCACCGGGATTCCGACCCTGACCGTCGCCGCGGCGCGTCGCACCGCGCTCGCCGCCCAGGGCTTCGCCGCGACCAGACCGAGCGGCCCGCCCACGCGGCGCACGCTGGCGAAGGTGCTGGAGAATACGCGGCTGCTCCAGCTGGATTCGGTCTCGGCGGTGGTGCGGGCGCACTACGCACCGATGTTCGCGCGCATCGGGGCCTACGACCGCGCGCTGCTCGACGAGTTCGCCTGGAGTCACAGCGCCAAGCGCCCGCGTCAGCTCATCGAGTACTGGGCGCACGAAGCCGCCCTGCTTCCGGTCCAGGACTGGCCCCTGATGCGCTGGCGTATGGAGCAGTACCGGCACGGGCGCTGGAACGGGATGCGGCAGGTGCTGGAACGCAATCCGCACCTGGCCGACGATGTGAAGAGCGTGCTGAAGGAGTTCGGCCCCAGCACGGCGGGCGAGGTCGAGCGGCACCTCGAGCTGGATCGCCCACGCGCCAAGGATCATTGGGGCTGGAACTACAGCGACACCAAGGTGGTGTGCGAGGCGCTGTTCGCCGCCGGTGAGGTGACGGTGCCGAAACGCGTGAATTTCCAACGCCATTACGACCTGACCGAGAGCGTCATCCCGGCCGATGTGCTGGCGCGCGAACACGACGAGGCAGACGCCGTGCGCGAACTGGTCCGCCGCGCCGCCGCGGCGCACGGCGTGGCCACCGAAACCGATCTACGCGACTACTACCGGCTCAAGCGCCCCCAGACCGAGCCCGCCATCGCCGATCTCCTGGCGGCGGGCGAGCTCGAACAGGTCAGGGTGGAAGGCTGGGACAAACCCGCCTACCTGCATCACACCGCGCGCACCCCGCGCCGGGTGACCGGTTCGGCGCTGCTGTGCCCGTTCGATCCGCTCATCTTCTTCCGGGATCGCACCGAGCGCCTGTTCGACTTCCACTACCGCATCGAGATCTACACCCCGGAGCACAAACGGGTGCACGGGTATTACGTCTTCCCGTTCCTGCTGGACGGCGAACTGGTGGCGCGCGTGGATCTGCGGGCCGAGCGGGGGAGCGGGCGACTGCTGGTGCCGGGCGCGTTCACCGAGTCCGGTCGCGAAAGCGCCCGTATCGCAGTCGAACTCGCGGCCGCGCTGCGGGAGATGGCGGAGTGGCTGGAACTCGACACCATCGAGGTGGGGGAGCGCGGCGATCTGGCGGCGGAGTTGCGGGGCGCGGTGGCCTCCGGCGTGCGGGTCTGAACGGACGCGATCCGTGGTCGCCCCGTCACCGACGGGACGACCACGCGAATCAGCGAATCAGAAGGGGCCTTCGGTCCAGGCGTTGAGCACGACCCCGGTCTTGCCGTCGCCGGTGCACTCGATGGTCATCGGGATATGCGGCCGCGGCGAGTCGCCGACGATGTAGGTGGGCGACTGCATGCCGTTGCCCACCTTGCGGGTGCCCAGGCACTGGACGACCGCCGCGTACCACGCGCCTTCGGGGCAGGTGTAGGTGGCGGTGTCGAGGGTGCGGTCGATACGGCAGGCCGTATCGGCGGCGGCGGTCGGGGCGGCCACCACCACGAAGGGCGCGGCGCCCAGGCACAGGGCCGAGCTCAGGGTGAGGAACCGGTGACGCGGGTGGAGACGGGACATATGGAGTACTGCTCCCCTCGTATGCGGAGATCAACCACGGACAGATCGTCCAATCTTGACCGGGTGCGGCGGCTGGACACGGTAAAAGACCGCTTTCGCCGTCCCGGCGTGGCGCGCCGACGTATGGCGTGGCGAACCCGATTCGCGGACAACGACTCCCGGCCGCGCGCGGTCCGCGCCGCCGCAGGGGTGGCGCGCCCGCGCCGGTCGCGGCTACGCGCGGATCACGCGGCGGCGAGGCCGGCCGTGCTGCTCTGGGCTCCGGCGCAGACCATGAGGGTGGAGGTGTGCCGCAGGTAGTCGCCGTAGACGAAGATGTCCTCGGATTCGGCGTTCGCCGGCATGGACACGGCCACCAGGGCGGCGGCGGCCATCATGAGGGCGGACCCGACCGAGAGGGACCGGCGCTGGCGGCGAAGGCGGATCATGGGGCTCCTGTCTGGGTTCGCTGATCTTGTGAGGTACTTCGGTGCCGGGACGGTCCCGGATGGCACCGGTCTCGTGAGAGCTGTCGGAGCGGCTCGTTAACCTGGTGGCGTGGCAGATCCCGCGACGTACCGGCCCGCTCCCGGCACCATCCCCGTCGAACCCGGCGTGTACAAGTTCCGGGACGCGCACAAGCGGGTCATCTACGTCGGCAAGGCGAAAAGCCTGCGGAGTCGGCTGAACTCGTACTTCGCCGATGTCACCCAGCTGCATCCGCGCACCCGGCAGATGGTCACCACCGCCGCCTCCGTGGAATGGACCGTGGTGTCCACCGAGGTGGAAGCCCTACAGCTGGAATACAACTGGATCAAGGAATTCGATCCGCGCTTCAATGTGCGCTACCGCGACGACAAGTCGTACCCGGTGCTCGCGGTCAGCCTCGACGAGGAATATCCCCGCGTCTTCGTCTACCGCGGCGCGCGCAAGAAGGGGGTCCGGTACTTCGGCCCATACGCGCACGCCTGGGCCATCCGCGAAACCCTGGATCTGCTGCTGCGCGTGTTCCCGGTGCGCACGTGTTCGGCGGGAGTCTTCAAGCGGCACAACCAGATCGGCAGGCCGTGCCTGCTCGGCTACATCGACAAGTGCTCCGCGCCGTGCATCGGCCGGGTCAGCGCCGCCGAGCACCGCCAGATCGTGGACGACTTCTGCGACTTCCTCTCCGGCAAGACCGACCGCCTGGTCAAGCAGCTGGAGAAGCGCATGATGGAGGCCTCGGACGAGCTCGATTTCGAGCTGGCCGCCCGCCTGCGCGACGATGTGCAGGCCCTCAAGCGGGCGTTGGAGAAGCAGGCCGTGGTGCTGGGCACCGGCACCGACGCCGACGTGATCGCCTTCGCTATCGACGAATTGGAAGTCGCGGTGCAGATCTTCCACGTTCGCGACGGCCGGGTGCGCGGTCAGCGCGGCTGGGTGGTCGACAAGTCCGGTGACGTCCTGAACCCCGATGCCGTGGAGGCCGGTGGCGAGGCGCCCGCCCTCGTCGAGCAGTTCCTCACCCAGTTCTACGGCGAGCAGACCGCCGTGGCCGCGCAGACCGGTGAGGCCCAGCCCGGCGCGGTGGTGCCGCGTGAGGTGCTGGTGCCCGCGCTGCCGAATGACGCCGAGCAGGTGCAGCAGTGGCTGTCGGGGCTGCGCGGTTCGGCCGTGCAGTTGCGGGTTCCGCAGCGCGGCGACAAGAAGGCCCTGGCCGAAACCGTCGAGCGCAATGCGAAAGAGGCTCTCGCACAACACAAGCTGAAGCGCGCGGGCGATCTCACCGCCCGCTCGGCCGCGCTGCAGGGCATTCAGGACGCCCTGGATCTGGACAGCGCCCCGCTGCGAATCGAATGTGTGGATATTTCGCACGTACAAGGCACCGATGTGGTGGCCTCGCTGGTCGTCTTCGAGGACGGTCTGCCGCGCAAGACCGAATACCGGCACTACGCCATCAAGGAGGCCGCGGGCGACGGCCGCTCCGACGACGTCGCCTCCATCGCCGAGGTGACGCGCCGCCGCTTCGGCAAACTGCGCCGCGATATGGACGCGGCCGAGGCCGCCGACCTCGAGAACGACACGGACGCACTGAGTTCCGGACTTCCCGGTATCGACCCCCGGACCGGGAAGCCGCGTCGCTTCTCCTACCCGCCCAACCTGTACGTGGTCGACGGCGGCGCCCCGCAGGTGAATGCCGCCGCCGAGGTGCTCGACGAGCTCGGCATCACCGATGTCGCGGTCATCGGCCTGGCCAAGCGTCTGGAGGAGGTGTGGGTGCCCAATGAGCCGGATCCGGTCATCATGCCGCGCACCAGCGAGTCGCTGTATCTGCTGCAGCGGGTTCGCGACGAGGCGCACCGCTTCGCCATCACCTTCCACCGCAGCAAGCGTTCGCGCCGCATGACCGAATCGGCGCTGGATTCGGTGCCCGGTCTGGGTCAGGCCCGCAAAACGGCCCTGGTCACGCACTTCGGCTCGGTCGCGAAGCTCAAGGAGGCGACCGTGGAGCAGATCACCGAGATCCCCGGCATCGGCGTGGCCACCGCCAAGGCGGTCCTGGCAGCGCTCGCGCCGAGTGGCGAGCCGGGGTTGCACACCGACTAGCTCCGCCGGGTAGGGTGCGACACGCCGAGCGCAGTGTCGCGCGACACGCCGAGTCGCAGGTGGAGCCGGACAATCACATCTGTATCTCCACTCGCGCGTGTTTGTACCGCGTTTTACGGCATCGGTGCAGGATGATCGTCGGAAAGCCCATAAGGAACCCGGTAGGACATGACGCGCGTCGAAGCCACCAACAATGCGGTCGAGAATTCAAGTAGGTCGACCGGTGAAAATGATCCACAGTCACACGCCCGGCGCGAACTATCGCAGTCGGACGACGCCGCCTCGCCGGTGGAGGTCGTCGTTGTCACCGGTCTGTCCGGCGCGGGTCGCGGCACCGCCGCCCGCGTACTGGAGGACCTGGGCTACTACGTCGCCGACAACCTGCCGCCCGCGCTGATCGGCCGCATGGTCGAACTCGGCGAGAGCGCCGATCCGCCCATTCACAAGCTCGCGCTGGTCATGGATGTGCGTAGTCGTTTCTTCACCGGGAATCTCTCGGCCGTGACCGAACAACTGCGCGCGGCCGGCGTGCGTACCCGGATCCTGTTCCTGGAAGCCTCCGACGATGTGCTGATCCGCCGGTTCGGCTTCGCGCGGCGCCGGCATCCACTGCAGGGGGAGAGCGCCGACGGCACGCTCACCGCGGGCATCGCCGCGGAACGCGAACGCCTGGCGTCGGTGAAGACCGCCGCCGATCTGGTCATCGACACGACAGCGCTGTCGATCCACCAATTGCACCGCAAGCTCGAGGAGGCGTACGGCGGCAGCGCGACCCGCGCTCTGCAACTAACAATCCAATCGTTCGGTTTCAAGTACGGAGTACCACTGGACGCGGATATGGTGTTGGATTTGCGTTTCCTGCCCAATCCGCATTGGGTCCCGGAACTCCGCGAACAGACCGGACAGGATGCCCCGGTCAGTGAGTATGTGATGTCGCGCCCGGGCGCCCAGGACTATCTGGGCACCGCGCGGCACCTCGTGGATCTCACGACCGAGGGCTACCGCCAAGAGGGGAAGCGATACATGACCGTGGCAGTGGGCTGCACGGGCGGAAAGCACCGCAGTGTGGCGATATCCGAGGCGCTGGGCGAGCTACTCGGAGACAGCGGATCGGGTGACGTGGTGCGCGTGGTCCATCGGGACTTGGGGCGAGAATGAGTGCGCGAGAAACGAATCCGGCGATCGTGGCGCTGGGCGGCGGGCACGGCCTGTACGCCACGCTGACCGCGGCGCGCCGGCTCACCCGCAAGATCACGGCGGTGGTGACCGTCGCCGACGACGGCGGCTCCTCCGGACGCCTGCGCGCCGAACTCGGCATGCTGCCGCCCGGTGATCTACGAATGGCCCTGGCCGCGCTGGCCGAGGAGTCCGACGGCATCTGGGCGCGCACCATGCAGCACCGCTTCGGCGGTACCGGGGCGCTGGCCGGGCATTCGGTCGGCAACCTGATCCTGGCGGGCCTCACCGAGGAGTTCGGCGACCCGGTGGCGGCCCTGGACGAGGCGGGCCGGATCCTGCGCGTCACCGGCCGGGTGCTTCCCATGTCGCCGATCGCGCTCACCATCGAGGCGGATGTGGCCGGGCTGGAGGGCGATCCGCGGGTAAGCCGTTGCATCCGTGGGCAAGTCGCGGTGGCGACGACGCCGGGCAAGGTGCGCCGGGTGCGGTTGATCCCTTCGGATCCGCCCGCCTGCCCGGAGGCGACCTCGGCCATCGAGCACGCCGATGTGGTGGTGCTCGGGCCCGGTAGCTGGTTCACGAGTGTGATCCCGCATGTGCTGGTGCCCGAATTGCACGAAGCGTTGCTGCATACGCGGGCGCGGAAAGTGCTGGTGCTCAACCTCGCTGCCGAACCGGGCGAAACGGCCGGATTCTCCGCGGAACGGCACCTGCATGTATTGTCCCAGCACGCACCGGATTTCACAGTCGACCACGTTCTGGTGGATTCAGGTTCCGTACCGGAGGGTAGGGAACGCGAACATGTGGCAAGAGCTGCCGAACAGCTCAATGCGCGAGTAACCTTCGCTGATGTCGCCGAGGCGGGGACGGACCGGCACCACCCCGGAAAGCTTGCCGCCGCACTGGATCAGGTGATCCGGCAACCTCGGCCGGAATTGGCAGAGCTTCGAATCGAAGGACGGCATATGGGCCAACGTGTGCGGTCCGGATTGGGTGGAAAGGAGCGCGTCTCGTGGCGATGACAGCGGAAGTGAAGGACGAGCTGAGCCGGCTCACCGTATCTCAGGTGAGTTCGCGCAAGGCCGAACTGTCCGCGCTACTGCGGTTCGCCGGTGGATTGCACATTGTCGGCGGTCGCGTGATCGTCGAGGCCGAGGTGGACATGGGTTCCATCGCGCGCCGGCTGCGCCGGGAGATCTTCGAACTGTACGGATACGGTTCGGACGTGCACGTACTCGGTGCCGGCGGGCTCCGCAAGACGTCCCGGTATGTGGTACGGGTTTCCAAGGAGGGTGAGGCACTCGCCCGCCAGACCGGCTTGCTGGATGTGCGCGGACGTCCCGTCCGCGGGCTTCCGGCACAGGTGGTCGGCGGCAGCATCGGCGATGCCGAAGCTGCTTGGCGCGGAGCCTTTCTCGCGCACGGATCGCTCACCGAACCGGGCCGGTCCTCGGCTCTCGAGGTGAGCTGCCCCGGACCGGAGGCGGCCCTGGCCCTGGTGGGCGCGGCCCGCCGCATGGGTATCTC
Source organism: Nocardia acididurans (assembly GCF_016741815.1). Lineage (GTDB taxonomy): Bacteria > Actinomycetota > Actinomycetes > Mycobacteriales > Mycobacteriaceae > Nocardia > Nocardia acididurans. The sequence goes on along the minus strand of NZ_JAERRJ010000007.1, from coordinate 237,167 downwards.
GGCCAAGGCCCGTGAGGTCCGCGGCACCGACCGTGTGGTGGTGCGCGACGGTGAGGCCATCGGCGCTCTGCTCACCCGCATGGGTGCGCAGGACACCCGCCTCACCTGGGAGGAACGCCGCATGCGCCGCGAGGTGCGTGCGACGGCCAACCGGCTCGCGAATTTCGACGACGCCAACCTGCGCCGTTCGGCCCGCGCCGCTGTCGCGGCCGCCGCACGGGTGGAACGCGCCCTCGAAATACTGAGCGAGGATGTGCCCGACCACCTGGCCGCCGCCGGCAAGCTGCGTGTGCTGCACCGGCAGGCCTCCCTGGAGGAACTCGGCCAGCTGGCCGATCCGCCGATGACGAAAGACGCTGTGGCAGGCCGCATTCGACGCCTTCTGTCGATGGCCGACCGCCGCGCCAAGGAACTCGGTGTGCCGGACACCGAATCCGCCGTTACCGCAGAGTTGTTGGAAGAGGCGTGATCCCGTCCTGAAATCGGACATAATCGACTGATGGCGCCGCACCTCGAAAAGGTGCGACGCCATCGGTGTTTCGACACACCCTCGCAGACCGTTCCGTACGGGCTGTGCCACCTGCTCACACCCTGCCGTGCAGCGGTGAGAGGGGCCTGTCCGTGACCTTCGCGTGACGGTCTAGGGTGAGGGTGCAACAGAATAAGTTCCGCGACACAACTGAGGAGCGATAACGTGACTGTCCGGGTAGGTATCAACGGCTTCGGCCGCATCGGACGTAACTTCTTCCGGGCCGTCGAGGCGCTGAAGGCCCTCGGCACCACCGACATCGAGATCGTCGCGGTCAACGACCTCACCGACATCCAGACTCTCGCGACCCTGCTGAAGTACGACTCCATCCTGGGTCGCCTGCCGCAGGACGTCTCGGTCGACGGTGACTTCATCGTGGTCGGTGAGCAGCGCATCAAGGCGCTGGCCATCAAGGAGGGCCCGTCCGCCCTGCCGTGGGCCGACCTGAATGTCGACGTGGTCGTCGAGTCCACCGGCATCTTCACCGACGCCGCCAAGGCGAAGGGCCACCTGGCCGCCGGCGCCAAGAAGGTCATCATCTCCGCCCCCGCCTCCGGCGAGGACATCACCATCGTGATGGGCGTGAACGACGACAAGTACGACGGCTCGCAGAACATCATCTCCAACGCCTCGTGCACCACCAACTGCCTGGGCCCGATCGCCAAGGTGCTCAACGACTCCTTCGGCATCGAGCACGGCCTCATGACCACCGTGCACGCCTACACTCAGGACCAGAACCTGCAGGACGCGCCGCACAAGGATCTGCGTCGCGCCCGCGCCGCCGCGCTGAACATCGTGCCCACCGGCACCGGCGCCGCCAAGGCCATCGGCCTGGTGCTGCCCGAGCTGCAGGGCAAGCTCAACGGTTACGCGCTGCGCGTGCCGGTCCCGACCGGTTCGCTCACCGACCTGACCGTGGTGCTGAAGAAGGCCGCGACCGTCGACGAGATCAACGCCGCCATGAAGGCCGCCGCGGAGGGCCCGCTCAAGGGCATCCTGAAGTACAACACCGATCCGATCGTGTCCACCGACATCGTGACCGACCCGCACTCGTCGATCTACGACGCGCCGCTGACCCAGGTCATCGACAACCAGGTCAAGATCGCCTCCTGGTACGACAACGAGTGGGGCTACTCCAACCGCCTCGCCGACCTCATCGGCCTCGTCGGCAAGTCCCTCTGAGCCCGATGACGATCAAGACACTCCAGGATCTGCTGAACGAGGGTGTCGAGGGCCGGGGCGTGCTCGTGCGCTCCGACCTGAACGTTCCCCTCGACAACGGCGTCATCACCGATCCGGGCCGCATCCTCGCGTCCGTGCCGACCATCAAGGCGCTCTCGGACGCGGGAGCGAAGGTCGTCGTCATGGCGCACCTGGGCCGCCCGAAGGGTGAGCCGGATCCGAAGTTCTCCCTCGCCCCGGTCGCGGCGCGGCTGGCCGAGGAGCTGGGCCGCAATGTCCAGCTCGCCGGTGACGTGGTGGGCTACGACGCGCTCTCGCGCTCGGAGGGCCTCACCGACGGCGATGTGATGCTGCTCGAGAACATCCGCTTCGACGCCCGCGAGACCAGCAAGGACGACGCCGAGCGCGCCAAGCTGGCGGGCGCGCTGGTCGAATTGGTCGGCGACGACGGCGCTTTCGTGTCCGACGGCTTCGGTGTGGTGCACCGCAAGCAGGCGTCGGTGTACGACATCGCCAAGGTGCTCCCGCACTACGCGGGCACGCTGGTCGCGGCCGAGACCGAGGTGCTGAAGAAGCTCACCACCGATTCCGAGCGTCCGTACGCGGTCGTGCTCGGCGGCTCGAAGGTCTCCGACAAGCTGGCGGTCATCGAGGCGCTCGCGCCGAAGGTCGACACGCTGGTCATCGGCGGCGGCATGTGCTTCACCTTCCTTGCGGCACAGGGCCTTTCGGTGGGCACCTCGCTGCTGCAGGAGGAGATGATCGACACCTGTAAGAAGCTGCTGGACACCTTCGCCGACGTGATCCACCTGCCCGTCGACATCGTCGCCGCCGACAAGTTCGCGGCCGACGCCGAGTCGAAGGTGGTCTCCGCCAACGAGATTCCGGACGGCTGGATGGGCCTGGACATCGGCCCCGAATCGGTGAAGCGCTTCTCGGCGCTGCTCACCGAGGCCAAGACGGTGTTCTGGAACGGCCCCATGGGTGTGTTCGAGTTCGAGAAGTTCTCGGCGGGCACCCGCGGGGTCGCCGAGGCCATCGCGACCGCCACCTCCAAGGGCGCGTTCACCGTGGTCGGCGGCGGCGACTCCGCTGCTGCCGTGCGCACGCTCGGCCTGCCCGACGACGGTTTCTCGCACATCTCCACCGGCGGCGGCGCGTCGCTGGAATACCTGGAGGGCAAGGAACTTCCCGGCCTTTCGGTTCTGGAGGACTGACGCATGGCACGTAAGCCCCTGATCGCCGGCAACTGGAAGATGAACCTCAATCACCTCGAGGCCATCGCTCTGGTGCAGAAGATCGCGTTCGCCCTGCCGGAGAAGTACTTCGCCAAGGTCGATGTCACGGTCATCCCCCCGTTCGTGGACCTGCGCAGCGTGCAGACCCTCGTCGAGGGTGACAAGCTCCTGATCACCTACGGCGCCCAGGACGTGTCCACCCACGCCGAAGGCGCCTACACCGGCGAGATCAGCGGTTCCATGCTGGCCAAGCTGGGCTGCTCGTTCGTCGTGGTCGGCCACTCCGAGCGTCGTCAGTACCACAACGAGACCGACGACATCGTGCTCGCCAAGGCCAAGCGCGCCCTGGAGTACGGCATCACCCCGATCGTCTGCATCGGTGAGGGCCTGGGCATCCGCGAGGCCCAGACCCACGTCGAGTACAACCTCGAGCAGCTGCGCGGCTCGCTCAAGGGCCTGACCGCCGAGGAGATCTCCAAGGTCGTCATCGCCTACGAGCCCGTCTGGGCCATCGGCACCGGCAAGGTCGCCACCCCGGCCGACGCCCAGGAAGTCTGCGGCGCCATCCGCAAGGAACTCGCCGAACTGGCGAATCCCGAAGTGGCCGCGGGCGTCCGCGTCCTCTACGGCGGCTCGGTCAACGCCAAGAACGTCGGCGAACTGGTCGGCCAGACCGATATCGACGGCGCCCTCGTCGGCGGTGCCTCGCTGAAGGGTGACGAATTCGCCACCCTCTCGGCCATCGCCGCGGGCGGCCCACTGCCGTAACGGTTTTCACCCCGACAGGGCCGGACATCAACCCCGATGTCCGGCCCTGTCGCATACCCGGCACAGAGTGCTCTCGGGGATTCATCCCATATTGCAGCACACCGCAGAAGTGGTTATAACCAGTATATGACGGTTATCGCCACGCTTGTAGCTCGCGGCCTGCTGCTCGACATGGACGGCACCCTGGTGAACTCGGATGCCGTGGTGGAGCGGTTGTGGGGACAGTGGGCGGCCGAGCAAGGCTTGGACGTGAACGCCGTGCTCGCGGTCGCGCACGGACGGCAGGGCTGGGCGACGATGGCGCAGTTCCTGCCGGAACGACCCGTAGAGATCAACCACGCCGAGAACGCCCGCATGCTCGAGGAAGAGACCGTGAGTGTGGACGGAGTCGTCCCGGTCGATGGGGCGCAGGCGTTCATGGCAAGCGTGGCGCACCTGCCGCACGCGCTGGTCACCTCGGCCAACACGGCGCTCGCGGAGGTACGGATGCGGGCCGCCGGGCTGGCATTGCCTGTGAAAAGGATTACCGCGGAATCGGTCTCGGTCAGCAAGCCGGATCCGGAGGGCTTCCTGAAAGGCGCTGCAGAATTGGGAGTCGCGCCAGCGGACTGCGTGGTCTTCGAGGATTCGGAAGCCGGGATCGCCGCGGGAAAGGCCGCCGGAGCCATGGTCGTCGGTGTCGGTCCACGTGCGGCGGCTTTCGCGCCCACCGTCCACGTACCCGACCTGACCCGGATCACCGTCGAACCACTGGCCGAGGGCGCGATCGCAATTCACGTGCTGGACTGACGGGCGAAAACGAGTCGCATCGCGGCTCGGGCAGCTCGCCTGGTTCGATACCGCCGCCCGGCAGTTCCCACCGTCCGGCCAGGAAGACTCCGGGGGCGCGGCGGATCAGCAGTACGGCGTCCTCGCGGACGATGCGGCAGCCTTGATCGGGAGTGGCGGTGGTGGGGGCCAATATTCGGACATCGGGTGGGCAGCGGAGGGGGATGCGATCATGATGGGGGAGTGGCTGGGGAATTCGTTGCCGTACCGGGGTGGTTTTCGACGCGCAATCAGGACTGCGGGGTGGCGCTCGCCGATCTGACCGGGGGCGGGCGCGATGTCGTGGTGCTGATGGTGGACGATCCGCCGGGGCAGAACGCGGGGTACTACCGGGTTGGCGCCGGGCTGGCGGCGGATGGCACCGTGAACGACTGGGGCCCTTGGATTTCCGTGCCGGACTGGTGGGGGTGGGAGAACCAGGGCGCGGGGATCGCGGTCGCGGATCTGAGCGGGAACGGGCGGCCGGATCTGGTGGTGTTCCTGGTGGACAATCCGGAGGGGCAGAACCAGGGGTATTTTCGCGTCGGGCGGGATCTGGCGGCGGATGGGACGGTCACCGGCGGCTGGTCGCCGTGGCGGCAGATCCCGGACTGGTACGGCTGGGAGAATCAGGGGGCCGATATCTGCCTGACCCGGGTCGACGGGCAGGTCACCATGGTGGTGCTGACCGCCGACAATCCCGGCGGGCAGAATTCGGGGCAGTTCCGGCTGGCCAAGGGGCTCGACGCGGACGGGTTCGTGGCGGAATGGACACCGTGGGTGGCGGTGCCCGAATGGTGGGGGTGGGAGAACCAGGGTGCGGGCATGACCGTGGCCGATCTCGACGGTGACGGGCGGCCGGAGCTGATCGTCTTCGCCGTCGACAACCCGCAGCAGGGCAATGCCGGGGTGTACGCGATCGGCTGGGGGCTGGACGGTTCGGGCCACTGCGTGGACGGGTGGAGCCGGTGGTCGCAGGTCCCGGGCTGGGGATTCGACGAGAACCAGGGCGCGGCCGTGGTCGTATTGCCCTCTGCCACAGGTGATCCGGAGCTGGTGGTGTGCACCATCGAGTCCACGCCGGGCGGCAATGCCGGATACGTGCGGGTCGTGGCGCTCGATACCGGGCTGGCGCACGCCGCGCACATGGGGGTGTGGCGCATCCTGGATTTCGGCACCGAGATCAACCCGGTGCACGCCGCACTGCTGCACACCGGGGACGTGCTGTTCTTCGCGGGTTCCGGTAACGACGCGGACAAGCATCACGCGCACGAATTCCGCACGCGCGTATGGCATTACCCGAATCCCGGACTCGATGCCCCGTCGACGCCGATCGACATGTTCTGTGCCGGGCACGCCTTCCTGGCCGACGGCCGGCTGCTCGCGGTCGGCGGCACCGAGCAGTACGACCCGTTCTACGGACTGCGCGACGCGCTGCTCTTCGACCCCGCCGACCCGCACTGGAAGGTGCTGCCGGACATGGCCTTCGGCCGCTGGTACCCGACCCTGTGCGAGCTGCCGGACGGCAAGGTGGTGGCGGTGTCCGGCCTCGGTGCGGACGGCTTCCTGGCCACCACGCCCGAACTGTTCGACCCGGTCACCGAAACCTGGTCGCAGCTACCGGTTCCCGGCCCCATCCCCATGTACGGCCACCTGCTCCTGCTGGCCGACGGCCGCATCTTCTACGCGGGCGGCCAGTACGGCGGCAACAACGGTATGCGCCCGTCGGTCTGGGATCCGCTGACCGGTGCGGTCACCGAGGTGCCCGGTCTCGTCGATCCGGGCTCGCGCAATCAGGCCGCCAGTGTGCTGCTGCCGCCCGCGCAGCAGCAGCGGGTGATGATCCTCGGCGGTGGCGGCTACGACATGCACAGTCCCGCACCGGCTTTGGCCGACACCCGGATCGTGGATCTGAGCGAGCCGACGCCCGCCTACCGGCAGGGCCCGCCGCTGCATCACGCCCGCATGCACGTCTGCGCGGTCATCCTGCCCGATCGCACAGTACTGGCCACCGGTGGCTCGGGCATGGAGGAAATGGCGCATGCCGCACCGGAATTCGCCGAGGTCTTCGACCCGGTCACCGAAACCTGGATGCACACCGCACCGCAACGCATTCCGCGCCTGTACCACTCGGTGGCGCTGCTGATGCCCGACGGCAAAGTGATCACCGCGGGATCGAATCCGATGCGCAAGACCGAGGAGTTGCGCATCGAAGTCTTCTGGCCGCCCTACCTTTTCCTGGGCGAGCGCCCCGAACTGCGGTTGGACGCCGAGCAAGCCGGCTACGGCAGCACGCTCACCGCCACCGCGACCGGCGACCTTCGGGAGGCGAGCCTGCTGCACCCGACCTCGACGACCCACTCCTCCGACAATGATCAGCGCCTGATCGATCTGCCCTTCACGGTCGACCCCGGCGGCACGCTCACGCTGACCATGCCGTCGAACCCCGCCCTCGCGCCGCCCGGCTGGTACCTGGTCGTCGTGGTCGACACCGCCGGTGTGCCGTCGATCGGCCGCTGGATCCGGCTGACGCACAACTGATTTCGGGTCACCGCCCGCCGCCGCCACCCAGCACGGTGATATCGGTGTCCGGTGCCGCCACCGAATCGGTGACCACCCCGCGCACCCCGTCCCGCACCACGAACGAGGCGCGGGTGCGGATCGGCGCGCCGGGGCGCCGCACGTAGGGAACCACCCGCAGATCGCTGCGCCACAGTCCGTGATCCACGTCGACCCGCACGTACCCGCGCTGCGAGTTGGAGAACTTGAGATCCGGATTGTCGGCGAGCAACTGCCGCGCGGCGGGGGTGAGATCGGTGCCGTCACCCCGGCTGGTGATCGAGGTCCCGATGAATTCCGAGGCCACGACCGGTGATTCGGGATCGCTGTGGTCGCGGCGCAGATCCGCGACCACGTTCTCGTGCCGGTCCCCGGTGATCACCACCAGATTCCGCACCCCCCGATCGGTCGCCGCCCCGAGCACCGTATTGCGGTCGGCCACATAGCCGTCCCAGGAGTCGGTGCCGAGTTCGTCGCCGGGCCCGGGATCGTAGTCACTGCGTGCCATGGGCACCTGGTTGCCGATCACCTGCCACTTCGCGGGTGAGCCGCGGAACCCTTCGACCAGCCAATCCCGCTGCCGCGCACCGAGAATCGTGCGATCGGTGTCATAGCGCGCATCGCAGCCCGCCACCGCCTTGCCGTCGTTGCAGGGCTGCCGGGTGCGGTACGAGCGGGTGTCGATCAGGGTGATCTCGGCCAGATCCCCGAACTGGAATCGCCGGTGCAGCAGGATGTCCGGCCCGGACGGCAGCTGCGCGATCCGCAGCGGCTGATGTTCGTACATGGCCTGGAAGGCCGCCGCCTTCCGTCGTCGGAACAGCGGCGGAATACGGTAGATGTCGAACCCCAGCCCAGGAGTGTCGCCCGCCCAGTTGTTGTCGATCTCGTGATCGTCCATGGTGGTCAGCCACGGGAACGCCGCATGGGCGGCGCGCAGCGGTTCCTCGGCCTTGGCTTGGGCGTAGCGCAATCGGTAGCCGGTGAGATCCGTGGCCTCGGCCGCGAGATCCGGATCGGGTTCGGTGCCGATCCGCGCGTGGATCCAGGACTGCTCGTAGATGTAATCGCCCAGGTGCACCACCAGATCGAGGTCTTCCCGGCTCATGTGGTCGTAGGCGGTGAAGTAGCCCGAACTCCAGGACTGGCACGAGGCGAAGGCGAACCGCAGTCGTTGGGTGGCCTGTCCGATCGTGGGCGCGGTGCGGGTGCGGCCCACCGGCGAGATCGCCGATCCGGCCCGGAACCGGTAGTAGTACCACCGATCCGGTGCCAGCCCGTTCACTTCCGGATGCACGCTGTGCGCGAGTTCCCTTGTGGCGACCGCTGCTCCGCGTGCCGCCACCTGCCGGAAGCCTTCGTCGTGCGCCACCTCGTACTCGACGGTCACCGGCGCGTTGGTCATGCCGCCGTGCCCGTCGAGCGCGAGCGGGTCCGGCGCGAGCCGCGTCCACAGCACCACCCCGTCGGATGTCGGATCCCCCGAGGCCACCCCGAGCGCGAAGGGATCCCCGCCGCGCAGGCGCGGGGTGCGCAGGCGGCTGCTGCTCGCCGCGGAGGTGCCCACCAGTACCGCGGCCGATCCGGCGGCCCCGAATCTCAACAACTGCCGACGCGACAAGCCCATACGACACGGTAGACGCCGCAGCGGCGGCGCGCCGTGTCGTACGGGCGTCGGAATTACAGACTGAAGAAGATCGCGCGCAACACCAGTGCGACGATGAACACCACCGTGAACGCCAGATCGATACCCACCGACCCGAAGTTGACCGGCGGCAGGATCCGCCGGACGGGAGCGATCACGGGTTCGGTCACCTTGTAGGTGACCTCGCGGACCTTGCCCACCCACGGGGCGGGGTCGCGGCTCAGCGCGGCGATCCAGTCCACGACCAGCCGCGCCAGCATGAACAGGATGAATACGGACACGACCCAGCCGAGCAGGGTCCCGATAGCGGTCATTGCGTGTTTCCTTCCAGACGCATTGCGATCGTCCTACCGTGATCAACGCGGCCGGACGGTCCGAAGTGCCGTGTTCGCCGCTTTGCCAGCTGATTATCAGGTCGACGACGGCATCCGCCGGGTCCGCCACTCCGTCGGCTCGCGTACCTGCTCGCCGCAGCGCGGCGGGCGGGACGGTTCGGCTCGAGCGGACCTCAGCGTCGTTCCGGCAGGTCCCGTGCGGGAAGGGCGAGATCGGCGGTCGGCGTAACAGGCGCTTCGGGTTCGGGACGCCACGCCTGGGTGGTGCCGGGGATGCCGTTCTCGACGACGTAGGTGGCGCGGGTGCTGATCGGAGCGCCCGGGCGGTTCACGTAGGGGACGACGCGGAAGTCGGTGCGCCACAGGGCCTGATCGACCTCGACTCGGACATAGCCGCGCTGATTGTTGCTGAACTTCAGATCGGCGTCGGTGCGCAGCAGATCGCGGGCGGTGGGTGTGATGTCGCTGCCGTTGCCGCCGCTGCTGATCGAGGTGCCGATGAATTCGGCCGCCACGACCGGTGATTCGCGGTTGGTGTGGTCGCGGCGCAGGTCGGCGGCCCAGTTCTCGTGGCGGTCGCCGGTGATGACCACCAGGTTCGGCACGCCGCGGTCGGCCGCCGCGCCCAGCACGGTGTTGCGGTCGGCGACGTAGCCGTCCCAGGCGTCGGTGCCCAGCAGGTCGGGCGGGCCCGGGTCGTAGTCGTTGCGACTCATGGAGACCTGATTGCCGAGCACCTGCCAGCGGGCCGGGGAGTCGCGGAAGCCGTCGAGCAGCCAATCGCGTTGCCGCGCACCGAGCAGCGTGCGGTCGGTGGCGTAGCGCTGCGGGCAGTCGGCGGTGGCGCTGCCGTCGGTGCACGCCTGCTTGTCGCGGTACTGCCGGGTGTCGAGCATGGTGATCTCGGCCAGGTTCCCGAACCGGTATCGCCTGTGCAGCAGGATGTTCGGCCCCGACGGCAGCTGCGCGATGCGCAGCGGTTGATGCTCGTAGAGTGCCTGGAAGGCGGCGGCCTTGCGCCGCCGGAAGAGCGCGGGAATCCCGTAGACGTCGATGGCCGGGCCGCGGGATTCCCCGCCCCAATTGTTGTGCACCTCATGGTCGTCCATGGTCGTCAGCCACGGGAAGGCGGCATGTGCGGCCTGCAGCGGCGCCTCGGCCTTGACCTGTGCGTAGCGCAAGCGGTAATCGGCGAGATCGACTGCCTCGCCGGTGACTTCGTCACGCCGCGTGAGCCCGTCGCGCCCGCGCACCCACGGCGTCTCATAGGTGTAGTCGCCCAGGTGCACGACCAGATCCAGATCCTCGCGGCTCATGTGCTCGTAGGCGGTGTAGTACCCGTAGGTCCAGCACTGACAGGAGGCGAAGGCGAATCGCATACGCGCCGTGGGTGATCCGGCCGCCGGTGCGGTCCTGGTGCGCCCGGTCGGCGATATCGCCGACCCGGCGCGGAAACGGTAGTAGTACCACCGGTCCGGTTCGAGCCCGCTCACCTCCGGGTGCACGCTGTGCCCGAGCTCCCGGCTCGCGACGGCTTCTCCGCGTGCGACTATCTGCTGGAATCCGGCGTCGTGCGCGACCTCGTAGTCGACGGTCACCGGCCGCAGCGGCATGCCGCCGAGGCCGTCCGGTGCGAGCGGGTCGGGAGCCAGTCGCGTCCACAGCACGACGCCGTCGGGCGTGGGATCGCCGGAAGCCACACCCAGCGCGAAAGGATAGCCCCCGGCCCATCGGGGCGCGGGGAACCGCCGGCTGCTCACCGCCGAGGTGCCCACCAGTACCGCCACCGAGCCCGCGGCACCCATCCGTAACAACTGACGCCGAGACAAGCTCATACGTAACGGTAGGAATGCTCACCGGGCAGAGCCGTGAACACCGGCCCCGCCGAAAGGGAACATTCGGTGACATGTCGGATCGTAATCGGCTGGTGGCCGGGTGTTCACCTGGTGGTCGCCGGGAAACGGGCGGCGAATGCCTGCCGGTTTGCCGACACCGCCGAACGATCCCACACCGCGAACACCGCCCGCTCGAAGGCCGCCCCGTAATGCGCCAGCGCGTGGTCGAACGCCTCGGCCACCTCCGTGGGGTCGTTGCGGAACACGCCGCAGCCCCACGCGCCCAGCACCAGCTCGCGCACGCCGTGCCGGGCCGCGATGGCGAGCACGCGATCGGCGCGTTCGGCGAGCACCTCGCGCACCGAGACCGGTTCGCTCGACCGGAGCGCCAGCTGTCCGGCATTGGGTGCGGGCGAGGTCAGGAACGACACCGGGAACGGCTCGGCGAGCAACTCGTAGCGTTCGTTCCGGATGACCGGGACATCGGGGGAGAAGATCACCCGGTGGCTGTACCGCAGATCGCTCGACTCCCGGTGCGCCGCATAGTAATCCGGTGCCCGCAGCAGGCACCGGTAGAGCAGCGCGCTGCGGCACAGATCCTCCTCCTGCGCCCGCGCACCGCGCAGATACCCGCCGCCGGGATTGCGCGCGGACGCGAAATTCAGGACGGCGACGGCCTTTCCACCGTCGTCGTGCAGCCGCCGGGCCGCCGCGATACTGCCTTCGCCGGTCACCTCGGCCGCGCGTCGCAGCGGGCCGGTCGGCGCGATCGACACCGCGTCGCCGGGCGCGTAGGACACGGTCCCGCGCACCGCGGCGGCCAGCGCCGCCTCGAGGGCGACGTGGTCGCCGCCGGGTGTCGTATAGCCGCCCGCATCCGCGATCCGCTCGTTCTCCGCGGCGATAGTCTTTCCGCTACTTGTCATTTCAGCGACCCTACGGCGCGGCGCGTTCCCGGTCACCCTATTTTAGTCTCATCTACTAAATCGAGTATCGGTCCTGTCGCGTCCGGTGATCGCCGCCGTGCGAATAGCATTGCGCCATGGCCGGCAGTCAGCGTGTGCGCATCGTCCCCTCGCAGTTCGTGGTGGAGCATCTGCCGAATTCCACCTTCCCGGAGGACGACGAGTGGGTCGCCCTGGTGCGCGCGCCCGAAGGGCTCACCGTCGTGCGCGAGGCCCCGCCCTGGGGTGACGGCGAGCGGTGGAAGGGTTTCTACGGCGACGGATCGCACGGCCTGGACACGCCCGGCATGCTGGCCGCCCTCGTCGGGCCGCTGGCCGAGGCCGCCATCCCGGTCTTCGTCGCCTCCACCTATCACGCGGATCTGGTGCTGGTGCCCGATCATCGGGTGGAGGAGGCGTCCGGCGTGCTGCGCGAGGCCGGGCACCGCGTCGCGGAGTAGGGTCGTACGGCCCGGTGGCGAGATCGTTCGCCCCGGTTGCGGTCCCGGCCGCAGGGGCGCACTATTACTGCCTACGTACGTAGAGCGTACGATATGAGACGTCCGTGAGTTTTGAGGGAGACGACATGGGTGCGCGTGGCTTCGGCGACCTCGAAGCGGTCGTCATCGAGCGAATCTGGGACCGTGACGAGAAGACCACGGTCCGCGAGGTGTACGACGAACTCGCCGGTGAACGCGAGATCGCCTACACCACAGTCATGTCCACCATGGACAATCTGCACCGCAAGGGCTGGCTCGAGCGTGAGCGCGTCGGCAAGGCGTACCGCTACTGGCCCACCCTGACCCGTGAGGAGTACAGCGCGCGGCTCATGCGCGAGGCACTGGGCAGCGGAGGCCGCTCGGATCTGGTGCTCGCGCATTTCGTCGAGCAGATGAGCGCGGAGGAGTCCGAGGGCCTGCGCGCGGCGCTGCGCAAATTCACTCGCGGAAAGCGGGATTGAGACGCCGTCGCTGATTTCCTCGCCTGTCGGCCGTGACATCTACGTAGTTCGACAGTAGATTATTCGGCGTGAAGCTGATGGAGCGGCTGTGGCGCGTCGGTCCGGCGCCTGCCTTGCTCGCGCTTCTGGTGCTGCTCGCCCCGCTGGCAGGATGCGTGCACGATGCCTCCGAGCACGCGCCGAATCCGGTGCGCGCGTGGGTCGATGCGAGCGGTGTCCTGGTGGACGCGCCCGTCGACGCGCTCGGCACCTCCACCGGCGGTGCGGACGAGCACTGCATGCGGTTCTGTGCCCCGGATACGCCCGATCGCCTGCACTCGGCCACCCCGCACCTGGCTACCACCCCGCCGCCCCCGCAGCCGATGCTGCTGGTGGCGATTCTGGTCCTGCTCCTGGTCGCCGCACCGCGCGCACCGGCACGCCGGCGCCGCGGTCCGCCACCGCTCTCCGTCGTCAGCGGCCGAATGCTGTTGACGCGCCTCTGTATCGCCCGACGCTGATCGGTCAGCGCCAGGCCGGCGTGCTGTGCCCGCCGGCCGGTGACCGCTGCCCGCACACGTCTCACCACCCCGTCGCGTGGGTGGTTTCGATGCAGAAAGCGAACTGCCATGGACAAATTCGTGCTGGACCACCTCGCCGCCGGAGAACTGCTGGTGGCCGCGCCCGGGGCGGCCCGCGAACCGCGCGCCCTGGTCGGCAATACACCGGTGCTGTGGGTCGGTGAGCCGCTCGCCCCGGCCGGTCGCGGATTCTGGGCCAAACTCGAGGGATTCAATCCCGGCGGGATGAAGGACCGGCCCGCCCTGCACATGGTGCGCCGCGCCGAACAACGCGGTGACCTCGCACCCGGTGCCAGAATCATCGAATCAACCAGCGGCACACTGGGATTGGGTCTGGCCCTGGCCGGGCTGGTCTACCGCCATCCGGTGACGGTGGTGACCGATCCCGGACTAGAGCCCCTCGTGGCCCGCATGCTCACCGCCTACGGCGCACGCGTCGATCTGGTCGCACAACCGCATCCGGTGGGCGGCTGGCAGCAGGCCCGTCGCGATCGCGTCGCCGAACTGCTTGCCGCGGAACCGGATTCGTGGTGCCCGGACCAGTACACCAATCCCGACAATGTGGATGGCTACGAATCACTGGCGCTCGAACTCGTCGATCAGCTCGGCGGCGTGGACATCCTGGTGTGCGCGGTCGGCACCGGCGGCCACTCCGCCGGAGTGGCCCGCGTGCTGCGCCGCGTCAATCCGGATCTGCGGCTCATCGGCGTGGATACGGTGGCCTCCACCATCTTCGGGCAGGCCGCCGGGCCACGCCTCATGCGCGGCCTCGGCTCGAGCATCCACCCACGCAATGTCGACTACCCGGCGTTCGCCGAAATCCACTGGGTCGCACCGGCCGAAGCGGTCTGGGCCTGCCGCACCCTGGCCGCCACCCATCACGCCAGCGGCGGCTGGAGCGTCGGAGCGGTGGCCCTGGTGGCGGGCTGGGCCGCGCGCACGCACGCACCCGGCACCCGCATCGCGGCTGTCTTCCCCGACGGCCCGCACCGCTACTTCGATACCGTCTACAACGACTCCTACTGCGAGGAACACGGTGTGCTCGGCACCGCGCCGCCCATCGATCCCGAGACGATCACCCACCCGGCGGAGCGCCAGGTGCGCACCTGGACCCGCTGCGCCACCGTCGTGGACCCCACCATCGGAAGGGCGGGTGACCCGGCATGACGGTCCTCGCGAAGTTCCGCGGCTTCGACCGCGCCGCCCAACTGCTCATGATCAACCAGTTCGGCATCAACCTCGGCTTCTACATGCTGATGCCCTATCTGGCCGGATACCTCGCGGGCCCACTGGGATTGGCCGCCTGGGCGGTCGGCCTGGTCCTGGGCGTGCGCAACTTCTCCCAGCAGGGCATGTTCCTGGTGGGCGGCACCCTCGCCGACCGGCTCGGCTACAAACCCCTCATCGTCGCCGGATGTCTTTTGCGCACCGGCGGTTTCGCACTGCTGGTCTTCGCATCGTCGCTGCCCGGCCTGCTGATCGCCTCGGCCGCAACGGGATTCGCCGGAGCCCTGTTCAATCCCGCGGTTCGCGCCTACCTCGCCGCCGAGGCGGGTGAACGCCGCGTGGAGGCCTTCGCGGTCTTCAACATCTTCTATCAGGCCGGAATCCTCGCCGGCCCGCTCGTCGGACTCGCCCTGATGGCCTTGGACTTCCGCGTCACCGCGGGCGCGGCGGCGGTGGTCTTCGCCGTGCTCACCATCGCCCAGCTGTTCGCCCTGCCCACCCGCCGTGCGGCCGAACGCGCGGAACCCGCCTCGGTACTCGAGGATTGGCGCACCATCGTCACCAATCGGCGCTTCGTGGCGTTCGCGGTCGCCATGATCGGCTCCTACGTCCTGTCCTTCCAGGTCTACCTCGCGCTGCCCCTGCAGGCGGAATACGTTGCGGGCGAACACTCCCGCACGGTCACCTCGGCGATCTTCGTGGTGTCGGGCGTGGTCGCGGTACTCGGTCAGCTCCGCATCACCCGCTGGTTCCGGGCGCGTTGGGGCACCGGCCGCAGCCTCGTGGTGGGTATGGCGGTGCTCGCGGCGTCCTTCCTGCCGATCGCGCTGATTCCCACGCCCGCACTGTTCGGATCGGGTGCGGCGGTCGGCGCACTGCTGCTCGCGGCCGGGCTGCTGGCGGTGGGCACGGCAGCGGTGTTCCCCTTCGAAATGGATACCGTCGTGGCCCTGTCGGGCAACCGTCTCGTCGCCACCCACTACGGTTTCTACAACACGGTGGTCGGAATCGGCATCCTCGCCGGCAACCTGGCTACCGGCGCGGTCCTGGGTGCGGCCCATGCCGTGAATCTGGATTGGCTGGTGTGGCTGGGCCTCGTGCTGATCGGCGTGGCCGCCGCCGTGGCCCTGTCCCGTGTGGACACCGGCGACCGGCCGACCACCCCGTCCGAGCCGCGCGACGCCGATACCGATCGCATTCCTGTTGTCCCGCCGCCGGATCCGGGAGACCTCGTGACCGACCGCCTGCCCGTGTCCTGTGCGCCCGCGCGCGACCACGATCGGCGCGAGCACGGAATCCGCTCGCGCTGACCGGCTTCGGCCGCAGCGGACGGTCGCTACGTCCTCACGCGGAAACAGAAGCGCACAGGGCGATTCCCGCCGCCGCGGCGGCCACCGAGGACAGGGGGACCAGGGTGGCCGCCGCGGCGAGGGCGGCTTGGACGCGGGTGCGGGCCGCGGTGGTGGCGGGTGCGGTCAGGCGTTCGATGCGGGCGGTCAGACCGACCTGGGCCGCGCCGAGGGTGCCGACCGGGCCGGTGGTGGGGTCGGTGGTGATGCCGCCGAGGGCAAGCAGGGCCGCGACGACGGTGTCGCGGCCGTGAATTCGGGCGGCGGAGTCGTCGGCGACCATTTCGAGCAGGAGGGCCACTTCGCGTGCGCCGAGGGTGAAGAGGGTGACGCGGGGAAGGGCGGTGGCCAGGGCGCGGGTCACCGCGAGGATGAGGTGGTGGCGGCCGGACAGGTGGGCGCGCTCGTGCGCGAGCACCGCCGCGAGATGCCGCTCGTCCAGCGCGTCCAGGACGCTGCGGCTCACCACGACCGTATCCGGTTTGCCCGCAACGCAATACGCGGCCGGTTCATCGACGTCCAGGACCACCGCGTCGAGTCCGCGATGGTGGCGGCCCGCGAGGCGGGCCATGCGCGCGTGCTCGAAGGTGGTGCGGCGGGCCTGCAGCAGGGAGCTGCCGATCCGGGTGATCAGCACGACCGCCGCGGCGGTGGTGAGACCGGACAGCAGCAGCAGGCCGATCTGCGCCGGTGCGCCGTAGCGGCCGACGGCGGCATCGTGGAAATGGGTGACGCAGGTGTCCAGGAACCGCTGCGGAGTGTCGGACCAGCGATGGGTGATCAGGTCGACCAGCAGCAGCACCACCGCGACGAGCCAGCCCGCCACCGTCGAGGCGATCGCGGTCATCCAGCTGACCAGCGCCAATCGCGGAGCCGCCCCCTGATATCCGATGCGCACCAGCATGCGGGGCGCCAGCACCGCGACCGCGAACCCGTACAGCAGCAGACAGACCGCGACGCTCACCGCACCACCCGCCCCGGTGCGAATCGTGCCGCGTGCAATTCTCGCCCGTCGCCGTCCCGCATGAAAACCGCTGGTGCGTGCGGTCGCATCAGTGTTCCTCCCGTTGGTCGGGCTCGAGTGTAGGGGCGGAACCTGAGCGCGAGATTAGCCGCGCGCTACCGGCGGCACGCAGCCGCTGCGCGAGTTCGCGGCTGCGCGCCCGGAACTGGGCGGGCTCGTCGATGACGAAGTCGACATCGAGGAAGGCGAGGGTGAGCACCAGCCATTCGAACGAATCCACCCAGACGGTCACCCGGCATCGTGCGGGGCCGAGCGATTCGATATCGCAGTCCTGGAACTTCAGCCGGTCGGCGACCTCGGAGGCGGGGGCGGCGACCGTCACCACCGCGCGATACCGGCCCGCTGTGATGCCCGCCCGCAGGTAGTCGGCGGCCGATCGCGCGGGCAGCGGACGCGGGGTGAACGGAACCGCGGTCGTGGTGAGGTCGCGGACCCGGTCGAGCCGGAAGGTGCGCCAGTCCGCGCGCTCGGTGTCCCAGGCCAGCAGATACCACCGCAGGTGCAGGTGAACCTGCCGATACGGCTCGACCCGGCGATGCGAATCACGACCCCCGCGACCGGTGTAATCGAAGGTGACCAGCTCGTGCCGGGAGGCCGCCAGCCCCAGCGTGGTCAGCGCCTCGGGGTCGACGGCCGGGGCCGTCTGCGGCGCGGCCTCCACCGTCGCCCGCAGCGCGGTTGCCCTGGGCCGCAGGCGTTTCGGCAGGAACTGATCGATCTTGCCGAAGGCGCGTGCGGCGGCCGCACCGATTCCGGCCCGCTCGTCGGGGTCCGGCGACGAGGTCGACCCGAGCAGGGCCAGTCCGACCAGCGTCGCGATGGCTTCGTCGTCGTCGAGTACCAGCGGCGGCAGCGTGCGCCCGGCCGCCAGCTGATAGAACCCGCTCGGCCCGGGCTGTGTGCTCACCGGGTAGCCGTAGTCGCGCAGCCGCTCCACATCCCGGCGCAGTGTGCGGGGGCTGACGGCGAGCCGCCCCGCCAGCTCCTGACCGGTGAAGCGGCGGCCGGTCTGCAATTGCGTGAGCAGTAAGAGCATCCGGCGCGTCACATCGGGCATGCCATCCATGATGGCCCGAATCGCGGTCAGGATCCGGCCGCATCTGTACCTACCGTCGAGATATGACCACAGCCCGGGAGAAGACAACAGCCCGCGAGACGACCACCGCACCTCCCGCGAACGGACACCGGCAGCGTGCGATCACGATCCGCGCGGCCCGCACCAACAATCTGCGCGGAATCGATATCGACGTACCGCGCAACAGCCTGGTGGTGTTCGCCGGGGTATCGGGTTCGGGCAAATCCTCACTCGTGTTCGACACCATCGCCGCCGAGGCGGGCTACCAGGTGAACGAGACCTACCCGCCGTTCGTGCGCAACCGGCTGCCGCGCTGGAGCCGCCCGGAGGTGGACGCCATCGACGGCCTGTCCCCGGTCGTGGTGATCGATCAGAAACGCCTCGGCGGCAATGCCCGCTCCACGGTCGGCACCATCACCGACACCTACAGCTATCTGCGGCTGCTCTTCTCCCGCGTCTCGGAACCGTATGTCGGTGAGTCCAACCACTTCTCGTTCAACGACCCGGCCGGAATGTGCCAGACCTGCTCGGGTCTGGGGGAGCGGGTGACCACCGACGTGAATACCTTCCTGGACCTGGACAAGTCGCTGGAGCAGGGCGCGATCCTGTTGCCCGGCTTCGGAAACGGCCAGTACTGGTATCGGCAGTACGCCGATATCGGCGCCTTCGACGCGCAGACGCCACTGCGCGAGTGGACGC
This sequence comes from Nocardia acididurans, assembly GCF_016741815.1. Taxonomy (GTDB): domain Bacteria; phylum Actinomycetota; class Actinomycetes; order Mycobacteriales; family Mycobacteriaceae; genus Nocardia; species Nocardia acididurans. The sequence continues at coordinate 218,430 of NZ_JAERRJ010000007.1, read as the reverse complement.
CCGCGCAGCGGGACGCCCTGCTGTACGGCGGCGAGGCCGCCGCGCGGCTGGGTCGCAAGCTGCCCAGGGACTACCAGGGTGTGGTGCAGCGGTTCGAACGTATCTACCTGCTCACCTCCGACAACCCCTCCGAACGCAAACAGGAGGTGCTGCAGCGGTTCACGCATGCGCAGACCTGCCCGGACTGCGGCGGGGAACGATTGAAGGAGCAGGCGCGCACGGCTCGCGTACTGGGCCGCACGATCGTCGAGATGAGCCGGATGGAGATCGAGGATCTCGTCGAACTCGTTGCGGGCGTGCGGGAACCGAAGGTCGCGCCGGTGGTGGCCGCATTGCGGGAGCGGCTCACCGCCCTCACCGACATCGGGCTCGGTTATCTGTCGCTGGCGCGTCCGACCACCACCGTGTCGGGCGGAGAATCCCAGCGCATCAAGACGATCCGGCATCTGGGCAGCAGCCTGACCGAGATGCTGTACGTATTCGACGAACCGACCGTGGGCCTGCACCCCCATGATGTGCGATCCATGACCGCCCTGCTGAAACGCCTGCGGGACAAGGGGAATACGGTGCTGGTCGTCGAACACGACCCCGATGTCCTGTGCATCGCCGACGAGATCGTCGAAATCGGCCCGGGTGCGGGCGCATCCGGTGGCCGGGTGGTGTTCCAGGGTGGCTTCGCCGAGCTGCGCAAGGCCGACACCCCGACCGGGCATGCCCTGCGCCGCCGTCGGCGCTCGCATACTCCCCGGCGGGCCACCGGAAAGCTGCGGATCGAGAACGCCTCCCGCAACAACCTCGACGGTGTCGGCGTCGATATCCCGGCCGGTGTGCTGACCGTGCTCACCGGTGTCGCGGGCGCGGGTAAATCCAGCCTGGTCGCCGAACTGGCCGACCAGCATCCGGCCACCATCGTCGACCAGCGGCCCGTCGCGGCCAATCGCCGCTCCACCCCGATCACCTACACCGGTATCGCGACCGCCGTGCGCAAGCTCTTCGCCGCCGAGAACGGCGTCAGCCCAGCGCTTTTCAGCGCCAACTCGGCGGGGGCCTGCCCCACGTGCAAGGGGATCGGCGCCGTGTACACCGATCTCGCGTTCATGGACGGCCAGGAGGTGCTGTGCGAGACCTGTGGCGGCCGTCGGTTCACCCCGGAGGTGCTGGGCTACACGGTCGGCGGTCTGTCCATCGCCGACATCGACGACCTCACCATCGACGAAGCCGCCCAGCGACTTCGGATTCCGGGTGTGACCCGCCCGCTGCGTCACGTCGCGGAGGTCGGGCTGGGTTATCTGCGCCTCGGGCAGCCGCTGAGCACGCTGTCGGGCGGTGAATGTCAGCGTCTGCGCATCGCCCGGGAACTGGCCGGGCACGGCGGGCATACGCTCTACATTCTCGACGAGCCCACCACGGGACTGCACCTCTCCGATATCGACACCCTGCTCGAGGTGCTCGGCACGCTGGTCGAGACCGGCAATACGGTGGTGGTCATCGAGCACAATGTCGATGTCATCCGGCGTGCGGACTGGGTGATCGATCTCGGCCCGGGGCCGGGCCGCCACGGCGGCCACATCCTCTTCGAGGGAACGCCCGCGGATCTCGCCGTGCGCACCGATTCGAAAACCGCTCTGGCGCTGCGTGGTTGATTCGGGCTTGCGCGGGAGCGCGCCCATCCGGTAATACTATCTACGTACGTAATACGTAGATAGCTTGTGCCGCCCCCTCATCGGCACGAGGACGCCGACCGGACCGGCGTCGATGACGAGCAGGAATGGGTGAGGCCCCTCACCGCGCCCATTCCTGCTCCATATCAATGGTTTTCGATTCCTCAGGGCGCCGCAAGCAATTTTCCGGCCGCCGCCTCGATGCGGTCCTCGTCCAGCAGCACGGTCGCCGCGGCCGGACCCAGCGGAACGAAACTGTCCTCGCTGGTCACGCGAGCGATGCGGCCCTCGAACCCGGCATCCAGCAGCGCCGCGCACACCGCCTCGGACACCCCGCCGCTGCGCCGCGTCTCGTCGGCGATGAGCACCCGCCCGGTGGCGCGGGCGTTGTCGAGCAGATCCTCCACCGGCAGCGGCGACAGCCAGCGCAGGTCGAGCACCCGCGCATGCACGCCGCGCGCGGCGAGCCTCCTGGCCACCCGCAGACTCATCGGCACGCCGTTGGCGAAGCTCACGATGGTGAGATGCGTGCCCGTGCCGTGCACCCGCGCGCGGCCGATATCCGCATGGCGCACATCGGAAATCGGGGCGAGCCAGCCGCCGTCGCCGGGGCGGTGCAGATCCCGGGTGTGATACAGCGCGATGGGCTCCAGAAAGACGCACACCCGGCCGTCCATGCGCGCGGCCGAGACACAGGTGCGCAGCAGCGCGGCCGCGTCATCGGCCCGCGCGGGCACGGCGATCACCACGCCGGGGATATCCCGCAGCGCCGCAATGGAATTGTCGTTGTGGAAATGCCCGCCGAACCCCTTCTGATAGGCCAGCCCCGCGATCCGCACGACCAGGGGATTGCGGTACTGGGCATCGGAGAAGAACGACAGCGTGGACGCTTCGCCGCGGAGCTGATCCTCGGCATTGTGCACATAGGCCAGGTACTGGATCTCCGGAATCGGGACGAAACCGGCCAGCGCCGCACCGAGTGCGGTACCCAGGACACTCTGCTCGTCCAGCAGCGTGTCGAAGACCCGGCGCACCCCGAAGCTCTGCTGCAGCCCCTTGGTGACGCCGTACACGCCGCCCTTGCGTCCCACGTCCTCACCGAAGACCAGCACATCCGGATCGCGGGTGAGCAGCTGTGCCAGCGTGCGATTCACGGCCTGCGCCAACGTCATTCGCTCACCGTCTTCGGCCGTCAGCGCCGGGGGAGTGGTCCCCGCGCGGTCGGTGGTGCGCAGGGCATCGGTGCGCACCACGGTGGGCCGGTTGGCCGCCAGTGACCGCATGACGGCGGGCGCGGACGTCAATTTCGCTTCGTCCCTGACGGATTCGGCGGTCGCGGTGACCCGTGCGCCCAGATCGTCGTAGCGGCGCAGGAGTTCGCCGGGTGTCGCGATACCCGAGGAGATGAGCAGTCGCGCGGTGCGGCTGACCGGATCGCGGCGCAGATCGGCGGCGATCTCGGCGGGGCGGCGGTACGCGGACTCCACATCGGAGCCCGCATGCCCGAGCAGTCGCACCGTTCGCAGCCGCAGGAATGCCGGTTTGCGTTGTGCCCGAACCCATTCCGCCGCCTGCTCGGCGGCGGAGTACGCCTCGAGCAGATCCGCGCCGTCGGCGTCGAAGTAGCGCAGGCTGGGTCGGGAACCGTAGGCGTGCTCGATCCAGGTGCGCGGGGTGGGCACGCTGATCCCGAGACCGTTGTCCTCGCAGACGAACAGCACCGGCATGGGCACACCCAGGTGGGTGGTGTGCACGGCGGTGTTGATCGCCCCCGCCGCCGTCGAATGATTGGCCGAGGCGTCCCCGAAACTGCACACCACCACCGCGTCGGCGGGCCACTCGCACGGCACGCCCAGCTGGGCGGCGCGCTCGAGGGCGAAGGCCAGCCCGACCGCCCGGGGCAGATGTGAGGCGATGGTGGACGTCTGCGGAATCACATGCGCCGCTTTACTTCCGAACACCTTGTGCCGGCCGCCGGAGATGGGATCGGCCGCCGCCGCGACCACGCCGAGCAGTACGTCCCGGATCGGATCCAGTCCGGGCACCCGGCGGGCTCGCTGGACGAAGAATCCGGCGGAGCGGTAGTGCAGCAGCGCGGGATCGTTCACGCGCAGCGCGCCCGCCACGGCCGCATTGCCCTCATGACCGGAGGAGCCGATGCTGTAGTAGCCGTGCCCCTCCCGGCCGAGGCGGCGGGCGGCGAAGTCCAGGTGGCGGGCGATGGCCTGGGCGTCGAAGAGGTCCAGGCACTGGGCGCCGGTCAGTGGGTGGCCGGGGGTGAGTGGTTCGTGTTGTGCGCGTGCGGCCCCGGGTGTCGTCGCGGCCACCTCCGCGCGAAACCACTGGTCGAGCTCGGCTTCCCGGTCGTTGATGACGTCCTCCCATATGTCCCATATGTCGCGTACGCCGGGCTATCAGAGTAGAGGTGGGCGCGCCGTCTCCGGCGCAACTTCACATCTCTCGGCTAGTCGCCTGGCCAGGCACTCCGCTTCATCATGTCGGCCACGAGCGCCGCGATGTTCCAGGCGTCGTCGCCGCCACGATGATGGGTGCCCTCCAACGGCAATCCTGTCATCGCCAGGGCCCCCGCCATGCCGAATCTGCGATGGGTGCCGCGCGCGTTCGAGAACGCGACCTTGGCATTGGTGTGCCGGGAACCGAACGGATACCGCACCCCGGTCGCCGCGCACTGCCGTTCGAACTGTTTGCGGTCGTAATCGCCCCAGCTCGCCCACGGTCGCGAATCAGCGTGGAACTCGGTGCGCAGCAGGGCGCACGCCTCCGCGAAGGAGATCCCGGTCGCCACCTGCCCGGCGGTGAGAGTGGTCAGCCGGGTGCAGAATTCACTGACCGTGGAGCGGTCGGGCCGCACCAGGATGCTGTGCTTCTCCACCCGCTCCAGCGTGCGGGTGTTCAGCACGCACAGCCCGATCTCGATGATCTCGCTGGGCATTCCGGGCGGTGCGGCCTTCTCCCAGCAGGTGGCCTCCACATCCACCACATTCAGCAACTGCTCGTTCATGCCGCCGCACGCTACCGGCCCGAACACCCCCGGCGACAACGAATTTCGGCGCTCGCGCGACCGGATGTCAGCGCTGCCGCGCCTGTGCCACCCGCTCTGCGAACTCTGCCGTCCCCATGGATGCCAGCTGGCGTTCGATCTCCACCTCCACCGCGGCGGCATGCTGATCCAGCCGCTCGGTGATGCGCAGGGTGTCCTTGGTCGTCATGGCCAGCGACCGCGGCGCGAGGTCCGCCCCGGCCGCGAAACCCACCGCCTGCTCGATCAGCGCGTCGTGATCGCCCGGCACGACGCGGTGCGCCAGCCCCGCCGCGAGCGCGGCATCGGCGTCGAGTACCTCACTGAACAGCGTCATCGCCGCCGCACGCTGGGCCCCGACGGCCCGCTGCAGCATCCACGTCATACCGCCGCCCGGATGCGTTCCCAGGCGCAGGAATCGGGCGTCGAAGCGCGCCTGCGGTCCGGCGATGCGCACATCCGCGGCCAGTGCGAGATTCAACCCCGCGCCCACGGCCGCACCGCCCACGGCCGCGACCGTCGGCAGCGCGCAGCGGACCACCGCCAGAAAACCCGAGTAGATCGCGCGCAGGTCGTCCTCGCGAACCTCTTGCAGCGCCCGCAGATCGGCGCCCGCGCAGAAGGCGGGCGGTGTTCCGGTCACCACGAGGGCATGGACGCCGGAATCTCGCTCGAGCTCACCGACCGCGGTCGCGAGCTCCGCCGACAATTCCGGGGTGAGCGCGTTGCGCCGCTCCGGATTGTGCACGGTGACCACCGCGACCCTGTCGATTCGCTGAACCAGAATCTCAGCCATACACCCATCCTCATATCAGGTCGGTCTGGAATCGTCGTGCGCCGCAACGATAGTGTGCGGGGGCGCGGGGTGCGTCGACTGGCGTCAGGCTTTCGACAGCTATTCCGCACGCAGCTCCAGGCCGGTGCCGGTGGTCTCGTTGCGGATGGTGAGCTGACTGGAATCGATTGTGGTGATGGTCTTTCCGTTGAGCACCGCCAGCACCTGACTCTCGACCTCCATGACGTCGGGGGCGCAGGCCATCTTGGTGGTGCCGATCTGGAAGGTCACGTAGCTGCCCGCGATCTCCGCCTTGCCGATCATGGAGTTGCACCCGGCATTGCCGGAGACATTGCCGTCGGGAGCGATGGTGAGCGTCGGGCGGACCTCGTCCAGGGTCTGCGAGCGCACATGCGCGTCCTTGGTGAGCAGCGCCGAGACGATCCAGGCGGTGCCGGTCAGCGGCTTGTCCGGGGCCGCCACCTTGCGGTCGAGCAGGGTGACGGTGATGCCGTCGCCATTGCCGGTGAGGGTCAGCGTCGGGCCGTCGAGTTTCCAGGTGGGGGAGGACTTCAGCAGACTGTCCACCCAGCCGTCCGCGCCCGCGGTCTCGCCCGGACAGCCCATCATGGTGGTGGCCATCTCGCCGATGGTGAGGGTACCGCCGTCGAGGGTGACCGGGCCGGTGGCGGTATTGCAGCCGGCGTTCGCGGTGAGCCGGTCGTCGGCGAAGGTCAGGGTCAGCGGGCCGCCGCCCGGGATCGGCGTCCCCGTGACCTCGGTGGAGATGTACGCCTTGCCCATCGGAGTTTCGGCCGGCTGCTTGGGCTCGTCGTCGCCGGACGAGCAACCGGCCAGCGCACCGGCCGTCAGGGCGAGCAGCGCACACCACCGTCGAGTTGCTGACATGTCGCCGATCGTACGGAGATCAGACCGGCATGCCCAGCGCCGACGCGAGTGTCAGACCGATCGCGTTCACGAAGGCCTGCAGCGCACCCGGGTCGAGGATGGTGCTGAGCACATCCCGATTGCGGCAGCCCTCCGGCGCGGGGATGCCGTTGAGCCGGTCGTTGAGCCACATGACCGAGCTGCCCGCGCCCGACACCGCGGCGATGCCGTGTTCACTCAGCAGATCCCGGGTGTAGAAGACGCGCGCGCTCGGATCCGAGCAGTACGTGTCGTACAGATTGTTCACCGCGTTGATCGGCATGGCCTCGTCGAACGGCGACTCGTAGATGAACATCGGCGAGGAGGGCGTGCCGCGCTTGCCCATGGTCAGTTCGTCGAGCATGGGCTGCAGTTCCGGGGCCAGCATCGGATCGCCGCCCGGGTAGTCGAACAGACCCTTCAGGTTGACGAATGGGAATCCGGCGAATTGCAGTGCCACGCACTGGTTCTCGTGGAGCACCCGCAGGCCCTTGCCGAGCGGGTTCATGTACCGGTCGATGAACTGGTTCAGCTCCGGGTACTCGCGGGCCACACCGAACAGCCCGCCCAGCACCGCGCCCGCGAAGCTGGAGGTGCTGTTGTTGTAGTCCAGCGCCATGCGCAGATCGGCCATGAGCCCGCCCACGGCCGTGCCGACGAGGTTGATCTCCGGGGCGTAGGTCGGCTGGAGTTCGGCGGCGTGCCCGGTCGGGATCGCGCCGCCGGAGTAGCCCCACAGCGTGACCCGGGTATCGGCGCCCGGCAGCGCGGCGGGTGCGAAGTTCTGCGCGGCGCGGATGCCGTCGAGGGTGATGCGGCCGCCCAGCGGGCCGGTGGCATAGGCGGCGTTCGGGCCCTGGTGATCGGGGATGACCACGGCGTGGCCGAGCTGCAGCATGGCCTGCGCTTCGATGAATTCCGCGGGGATGACCGGGTTCAGCGGATTCGGCAGGGTGCCCATCTGCAGGGCGTAGGACGGCGCGCAGTTGATCGACAGCGAATCCTCGGCCATCTGGAAGGAGACCAGACCGCGCTGCCCGGTCGGGGCCGCGCGATGCGGCACGATGACCGTCGCCACCGACGCGATCGCCTCGCCGCGGGTGTTGGTACTGCGATACGACAGCTGCCAGGCGTTCACATTCAAGGGAATCAGCCAGAGGTTGGCCAGATTCACCTGCCGCGCCGCCAGGATCTCGCCGGGTGCGGCCGCGGCGACGCGGGCCGGATCCGGTTGGTAGAAGGCCGTATCCAGATACGGCGGGGCGGGCGGCACCGGGAAGGGGAGTGCCGGTTGCACCGGAACCTCCTGGGCGGCGGCGGTATTCGCCACCATGGGGCAGGCGGCCACCACCACGCCCGCCGCAACGGCCAGGGCGGCCTGCGTGATCGCCCTGCGGGTCCCCGCTGTCATATCGAACTCCTCCGTGCCGCGTCGGCGGCCCACACCCGCTCGCTAAGATAGAGAGCGCTTGGTTTCTAAATGGCGTCCCAGACAATAAGGCGGCTTTGTGCACTGTGTCAACGGTCACCCCGGACCACGCTGCGACCCGGCTCGCACGACCCGGCAGGATGATGCGTCGTGACCGACGAATCCCGCCCCCGGCGCACCCAGGAACAGCGCCGGGCAGCCACCGTGGGCAAACTTGTCGACGCCACCATCGCGGCCATCAGCGAGGTCGGCTACCAGCGCACCACCGTGCAGGAGATCTGCGGCCGCGCCGGCCTGTCCGCCGGGGCCATGTTCCGCCAGTTCGGCACCCGCCTCGACCTGATCGTGCGCACCGCCTCCGACATCATGGAACGCCAGCTCGACGGCTACCGCCTCACCATGGAACACCTCGGCGCCCAGGACAACCCGCTCGACACCGCCCTGCGCTTCCTGCGGCAGGCCCAGCAGTCCACCCTCACCCACGCCCTGCGCGAGATCTACCTCGCCGCCCGCTCCGACGCCGACCTGCGCGCCCGCATCGCCCCCATCGCCGAGACCTACTACGCCGACATCGTCGCCGCCCTCGACGACACCCGCGTCCTCAACGCCTTCCCGCCCGAGAAGCGCGAACCCCTCTTCTTCATGCTGCTCTACCTCTTCTCCGGGGAAGCCGTGGTCCGCGGCGTCTACCCCCGCCCCGACTTCGACGCCACCCTCCTCACCCTCCTCGAGGACATCCTCGCCGTCTACGCGGCGCACACCGAGGTTCAGACCCGGCCATAGCGTCACCGGCCCGAGCCGTTGCCAGGCTGCGGAGCCGCCGGAACCCGCTGTGACGCCGCCCGGCCTGTGGTCGGCTGCGCTGCCACGGTCGAGCCGGGGTGCTACTCGGCTGCGGAGCCGCACGGCCGCAACGGAATTCGACTGCGCGGCGACCGGACGGGCGGCGTGGTGGGTTGCGATCGGGCCGGGGTGTCCGGGCGGGGCGGCGTGGGGCGCATAAGCTCTCAGCGGTGACTGCTGTACGTTCCGAGCCTGTCGATACCTCGGCCTGGGCGCCCTTCGCCTCCAAGGTCTACCGGGCGCTGTGGATCGCGCAGCTGGTCTCCAACCTCGGCACCTGGATGCAGACCGTGGGCGCGCAGTGGCTGCTGGTCGACGAACCCAATGCCGCGCTGCTGGTGTCGCTGGTGCAGGTGGCGACCACCCTGCCGGTGATGCTGCTGGTGATTCCGGCGGGCGTGCTGGCCGATCTGGTGGATCGGCGCAGGCTGCTGCTGGTCGCGCAGTCGGCCATGGCGCTGACCGCCACGGCGCTGGCGGTGACCACCGCGCTCGGCCACACCTCCCCGGGCGTGCTGCTGGGGCTGCTGTTCGTACTGGGCTGCGGTTCCGCCCTGACCATGCCGAACTGGCAGGCCATCCAGCCGGAACTGGTTGCGCGCGAGCAGATTCCGGCGGCGTCGGCCTTGAACGGCTTGTCGGTCAACGGCGCTCGCGCGGTCGGCCCCGCCATCGCCGGTGTACTCGTTTCACTGGCCGGTCCGACATTCGTATTCGCTTTGAACGCCGTCTCTTTCATCGGTGTGGTCGCGGTGCTGCTGTGGTGGCGGCGGCCGGTGCGCGAGCAATCACTGCCGCACGAGCGACCTTTCGCCGCGCTGGCCGCCGGATTCCGGTTCGTCCGCTCCGGACCCGCCATCCGGCGGATCCTGTTGCGGGCCATCCTGTTCATCGTCCCGGCGAGCGCGTTGTGGGCGCTGCTGCCGGTGGTGGCGCGCGACCGTCTGGGTCTGTCGTCCTCCGGCTACGGCCTCATGCTCGGCGCGCTCGGTCTCGGCGCGGTCGCGGGCGGACTGTCCTTCGCGGCCCTGCGCACCCGCCTCACCGCGACCCGCATGCTGCTGCTGTCGGCCGTCCTGTTCGGCGGAGCCACCCTGGTCTCGACCCTCGTGGATCAGCTACCGCTCGTCCTGCTCGCACTCCTGGTCGCCGGTGTCGGCTGGCCGCTGGCGATGTCCACCTTGAATTCGACCATGCTGCTCATGCTTCCGGCCTGGGTGCGCGCACGCGGCATGTCGGTGTACACCCTGGTCTTCATGGGCGGCCAAGCGATCGGTGCCCTGCTGTGGGGCGCAGTAGCCAACGCGCTCGGCGTAGTGGACGCCCTCACCATCGCCGCCGCCCTACTGGCACTGTGCGCGGTCAGCATCCTGTGGTGGCCCGTCCGCCAGGACGCGTCCGGCTTCGACCTCACCCCCGCTGCCTTCTGGCCCGAACCCGTCCTGGTCACCGAACCCGACCCCGCCGACGGCCCCGTCCTGGTCCTGCGCCGCTACCGCGTCCCCGAGGAAGTCCTCGACGATTTCCTGGCAGCCATGTCCCGGGTAGGCCGCTCCCGCCAGCGCACCGGCGCCATGGAATGGCGCCTCTACCGCGACGTCGGAGCCGCCGACCAATATGTCGAGGCCTTCGTGGTCCGCTCCTGGGACGAACACATGCGCCAGCATCTGGTCCGCCTCACCACCCAGGACGAACGCAACGAACAGGCCGCCCTCCAATACACCATCGGCGAAGACGAGATCACCCACCTCATCGCCGTCGAGGGCCCCGGCCGCTAGCCACTCGCTCTCGCGCGGCTCATCCCGCTTCAGCGCGCGGCGGGCCGCCGCGAGAGCCGGCAGCAGCATTCACCTCGAGACGAGGGAGGTGCGATTCGCTCGCTTTGCGTACGACCGCATACACTGTCCAGCTATGCGGATGTTCCTGGATATCCTCCTGATCATCACCAGCGTGTTGCTGGTGCTGCTGGTGCTGTTGCACCGCGCCAAGGGCGGAGGTTTGTCCAGCCTGTTCGGTGGCGGTGTGCAGTCGAGCCTGTCGGGCTCCACCGTCGTGGAGAAGAACCTCGATCGGCTCACGATCTTCGTCGGCGCCATCTGGTTCATCTCGATCCTCGGGATCGGGCTCGAGATCAAGTTCGCCTGATCTGACATAGCGTTTTCTCGCCCGGGCGTCGGAGTCGACGCCCGGGCGACTTGTGCTGGGTGCGAGAAGCGATTACCACGGGCGTGCCGGGGTGATTCTGTGCATCATTGTTTCCATGGCTGTTGTGGAGATGGTGGGGCCCAGCCTGACGGGGGTCTTGGAGCGCAACGGGTTCTGGATGGTCTGGAACACCGTGCTGGCGTGGATTCCGGTCGGGTTGGCGCTGTTGGTTTTTCGGACCGGGCAGGCGGGGGAGCGGCGGTTGCCGGGGTCTCCCCTGTGGTGGGGCGGGGCGGTATTGCTGCTGCTGTTCCTGCCGAACGCGCCGTATGTGGTGACCGATCTGGTGCATCTGCGCGATGACATCGAGGCCAATGGCAATGGGCCGGTGGTGAGTACCGTGCTGCCCGTGTACGCGGCATTCATCGCCTCCGGGTTCCTGGCGTACTACCTGGTGCTGGCCGAGTTCGGGCGGTTCCTGGAACGGGTCGGGTTCGGGGCGTGGCGGCCGGTGGCCACCATCGCCGTCCACTTCCTCTGTGCCATAGGCGTTTTCCTGGGGCGATGGGTGCGGCTCAACAGCTGGGAGCCGGTGGTGCAGCCGCGCGGCACACTCGAGCGAATGGTGCTGGCGCTGACCTGGGAATGGGCGCCGCTGCTCATCGCGGCGGTGTTCACGGCAACGGCGGTGGGGCACTTCGTGACTCGCGCCGTCGTGGAGACGGGCGTGCAGAGCCTGCGCCGGGGCGCCCGGCTGGTGCGAAACCTACGCGTCGCACCGCCGAGCGCCGATCAGGCATGAGCGGTACCCGGCCGGGTACCGCGGCCGATCACAGGCCGAGGCGTTCCTGGGCGATCACGCGCAGGGCCTTCTTGTCGGGTTTGCCGAGGCCGGTGAGCGGGAGTTCGTCGATCAGCAGCACATGCTTGGGCACCTGCACCGAACCCTTGCGCTGCTTGACGGCGGCCTGAATCTCGGCGGTCACGGTCTCGACGGCGGCCGGATCGGCCGCGGTCTCCTTGTCGAGGACCAGCACGGCGGTGACGGCCTCACCCCAGTGCGCGTCGGGCACGCCGACCACCGCGACATTGAGCACCTTGGGATGTTCGGAGACAACGTCTTCCACCTCGCGGGGGAAGACGTTGAACCCACCGGTGACCACCATGTCCTTGGACCGGCCGACAATGTAGAGGAAGCCGTCCTCGTCCTGGCGGGCCAGATCGCCGGTGCGCAGCCACCCGTTCTTGAAGGTTTCCGCGGTCACCTCCGGCAGGTTCAGGTACCCCGCCGCGAGCAGCGTTCCGGAGACACAGATTTCGCCGACCTCACCGGGTGCGACGACATTGTCCTCGGCATCGAGCAGCGCCACCCGCACGCCGGTGGAGGGCCGTCCGCAGGAGGTGAGCCGCTCCTTGTCGTGCTCCTCCTTGGCCAGGTAGCTGATCGCCATGGGCGCTTCGGACTGCCCGAAGTACTGCGCGAAGATCGGCCCGAACCGATCGATGGCCTCCTGCAACCGATTCGGGTCGATGGCCGACGCCCCGTAGTACACGGTCTCCAGCGACGACAGGTCGCGCGTCTTCGAATCCGGGTGGTCCAGCAGCGCGTACAGCATGGACGGCACCAGCATGGTGGCCGAGATCTTGTGTTCCTCGATGGCGCGCAACACTTCTCCGGCGTCGAAGCGCGGCACCACCACGCACTGCCCGCCCAGCACCACCACGGGCAGGAAGAACGCCGCACCCGCGTGCGAGAGCGGCGTGCAGATCAGGAATTTCGGCCGCTTCGGCCACTCCCACTCCGAGAGCTGGATCTGCGTCATGGCCGACATGGTCTGCGCGGTGCCGATGACGCCCTTGGGCTTGCCGGTGGTGCCGCCGGTGTAGCTGATCGAGATGACGTCGTCGGGCCGCAGATCGGTGGCCTCGATGGGCCGGGGCTCGAACGAGTCGGCGGCCGCGATCAGATCGACGCCCACATCGGCCAGCGCGTCCGGCACCGGTCCCAGCGTGAGCACCTTGGTCAGTGTCGGCACCCGATCCACCAGGTCGCGTGCCCGCTGTACGAAGGCCGGCACGGGATCCAGGATGAGCGTGGTGATTCCGGCGTCGGTGAGCACGTAGGCGTGATCATCCAGCCCGCCGATGGGATGCAGCGCGGTACGCCGCTGTCCGCGAATCTGCCCGGCCGCGATGGTGAACAGCACCTCCGGCCGGTTCAGCGCCAGAATGCCGACCGGCGACCCGGTGACCAGACCGTGCGCCTCGAACGCCGCGTCATAGCGGCTGATGGCGTCGAGCACGTCCGCGCCGGTGAGGATGCTGTCACCGAGGGTGAGCACTGGGGCCTTCCTGTGCCGCCGCAGTCCGGCGAGCAGCGCGTGCCCATTGTGCACGGGCAGCCGCAGGCGGGTATCGGGATCGATTGTGGTCATTGCACTTTCCACTCTCTGCGGTCGATATCGGTTGTCGGATGTCTCACAGCGTGTTCGCCGCGTACAGGCTCACGACGACCGCGCCGCCGAGGCCCAGATTGTGCGCCAGCGCGGTCCGCGCGCCCGGCACCTGCCGCTCGCCCGCGAGTCCGCGCAGCTGCCAGGACAATTCGGTGGCCTGCGCCAGGCCGGTCGCCCCCAGCGGATGCCCCTTGGAGATCAACCCGCCCGACGGATTCACCACCCAGGTGCCGCCGTAGGTGGTCGCGCCCGACTCCACCAGCGCACCGGACTCACCCTCGCCGCACAGGCCCAGCGCCTCGTAGGTGATGAGCTCGTTGATGCTGAAGCAGTCGTGCAGCTCGATCACGTCCACATCGGCGACACCGATTCCGGCCGTGGCGAACACCTTCGAGGCCGCCGCGCGGGTCATGGGCGCACCCACCACATCGATCATGGACCCGGTGGAGAAGGAGGTCCCGTCGTCGGTGGCCAGTTCCTGCGCCAGGATCTCGATGGCCTGCGCCTCGAGCCCGTGCGCCCGCACGAACTCCTCGCTCACCACGACCGCGGCCGCCGCGCCATCGGACATGGGCGAGCACTGCGAGCGGGTGAGCGGCCCGTGCACCGCCTTGTCGGTGAGCACCTGCTCCAGGGTGTACGCATCCTGGAACTGCGCCAACGGATTCCGCGTCGAATGCTCGTGGTTCTTCACCGCGACCGCCGCCAGCTGCTCCGGCGTGGTGCCGTACCGCTTCATGTGCTCGATGGCCGCATTGCCGAAGAACTGCGTGGTGATGGGCGCGTTGCTGAAGTCGTACTGCCCGCGCATGACACCCAGGTGCGCGTCCACGGTGGTGGCCTTGGGCTTGGTCGCCGGGCCCGCCATGGCCTCCTTGGTCATCTGCTCGAAGCCGACGGCGAGCGCCACCTCGACCAGCCCGGCGGCCACCCATTCCCGGGCCAGCATGAGCGCGGTGGATCCGGTTGCACAGTTGTTGTTGACGTTCACCACCGGAATCCCGGTCAGCCCCACGTCGTAGAGTGCGCGCTGCCCCGCGGCGGACGGCTGGAACACGTAGCCGGCCGCGGCGCGCTGCACCTGGCTGTACTCGATTCCGGCATCGCCCAGCGCACCGCGGACGGCCTCGCCGACCATCTCCGGATAGGTCCACTCGCGGGAACCGATCTTGACGAACGGTGTCATGTTGACGCCCACGATGAAAGCGCGGCGCATAGGTTGTACTCCTTTGTCTGTCGGGACTATTCGGTCAGTCGGCGCGCGGAATGCGGCCGTCGAGGTCGGTGAATCCGTAGGCTTCGGCGAGATCGGCGACCTTCCAAGGCTTTCCGGTGCGTGAGCGGCGATCCGGGTCGGCGGCCAGCGCCACGACGGCGCGGCCGGGGAATCGCGGCGATTCGGCGTCGGCGAGGTCGTAGCTGCCCTCACCGGGCAGCGTGACAATGCGCCTACCCTGGTCGTCGGCCGGAACCAGTTGCAGCAGTTCGGTATCCACGATGCCGGGCCACAGCGATACCGCCGTCACGCCGGTATCGGCGAGATCGTGCGCGAAGTCGGCGGTGAGTCGATCGACGGCCGTCTTGCCCACGCCGTAGACGGCGTTGTGCATATACCGTTCGGCCCCGGGCGAGGACACGTTGACGATCAGCCCGTCACCTTCGATCATCAGCGGCGCGGCGAAAACCGTTGCCACATAATGCGATCGCACGCCGATGTCGAAGGTCTCGTCCCATGCCTTCGGGGGTACGTCCCAGAACTTGCGTCCGAGCCAGCGGGCCGCGGCGGGGGAGTTGTAGACATTGTTGACCAGCACGTCGAGTCGCCCGTGCTGCTCGCGCACCTGCGCGAACAGCTTCTCCACCGCGGCGTCGTCGTGGTGATCGCACACCACCGGCACGCCGGTCCCGCCGAGTGCGTCGATCTCGGCGGCGGTGGCCGCGACGGTGCCCGGCAGGTGCCCGGCCGTGGTGGTGCGCCCGGTGACGTACACGGTCGCCCCGGCCGCGCCCAGTTCCAGGGCGATGCCCTTGCCGATACCGCGGCTCGCGCCGGTCACCACCGCGACCCGTCCGGCCAGAATCTTGGGTATTTCGCTCACGACCTCTGGACATTACCGTGAAATAAGAACGTGTTCTAGAAATTGGAGGCGGTAGTGGAATCGACCCAGCGGATGGTGGCAGTCAACGGCATCCGGATGCATGTCACCGAACAGGGTGACGGGTATCCGGTCGTGTTCTGTCACGGGTTCCCGCACACCGGGTTCATGTGGCATCGCCAGGTCGCGGCCCTGGCCGCCGCGGGCTACCACGCCATCGCCCCCGACCTGCGCGGATACGGTCGCACAGAGTCGCCCGCCGACCTCGAATCCTTCACCAACGAGGCCGTCGTGGGCGATCTGCTGGCCCTGCTCGACGACATCGGCGCGCAGCGCGCGGTCTTCGTCGGACTCGACTTCGGCGCACAGCTGGTGTGGGAACTGTCCCTGCGCGCACCCGACCGCGTGGCCGCCATCGCCGTCCTGAACAACCCGTTCTCCCCGCGCCCGCCCAAAGCGCCCTCCCACTTCTGGACGCGCGCGGCCGAACGCCACTTCCTGCACCTGTCCTACTTCCAGCAGCCCGGCGTCGCCGACGCCGAACTTGCGGCCCGCCCGCGCGAATTCCTGGCCCGCGTCTACTACTCGCTCAGCGCCGACTACCACTACCTGGACACCTGGAAGAATCCGCCCGGCCTCGGCTACCTCGACGTGCTCCCCGACGCCCCCGCCTTCCCCTGGCCGTGGCTGAGCGAAGCCGAATTCGACACCCTCGCAACCGAATTCGAACGCACCGGCTTCACCGGCGGTCTCAACTGGTATCGCAGCCTGGACCGCAACTGGGAACTCACCGCCGACTACGCCGACGCCGAGATCACCGTCCCCACCTTCTTCCTCTACGGCGAGAAGGACCCCGACATGGAGGGTTTCAGCGGCCGCGACCCCCTCGCCACCCTGCGCGCCAATGTCACCGATCTGCGTGCCGTGGTGGAGGTTCCGGCGGCGGGCCACCTGGTCCAGCTCGAGGCCACGGACGCGGTGAACGACTTCCTGCTCACCAGCCTGAAATCCCTGGAACTCTAGACCGGCGTCGATACGGTGGCAGGCATGCCGATGAAACATGCAGGTAGCTTGCGGTTTCCGGGCGGGCTTTCGCCACTGATCCTGCTGACCGCCGCGACAGGCGCAATGGATGCGCTGATATTCGCCTGTCACGGCCAGGTATTCGCGAGTGTCCTCACCGGCAATTTCGTCCTGCTCGGCGTGGCCACCGTCTTTTCGGCGACGACGGTGTCGGGCCCGCTCACGGTCATCGGCGGATATCTGCTGGCCGTGCTCGGTGCGGCCCGCTGGTGCCGGGGCGATGACGCCCATCGGATTCGCCGGATCTCGCAGTGTCTGATGGTCGAGGCGCTGCTTGTCGGGGCTCTCGCCGTGGCGGTCGCGCTGTCCGGCAATCAGCTGGCCCGGACCCTGGTGCTGATCCTGGCGTCGCTGGCCATGGGCGTGCAGTCCGCGACGGTCATGGCGGCGGACTCGTCGTCGCCGACCACCTATCTGACGAGCACGTTCACCCGATTCTTCAGTGATATGGCCGCGGACCGAACAGTGGATCCGTGGGCGGCCGCTCGGATCGGGGCGTTGGTGATCGGGGCGGGGTTCGGTCTGGCGGTGGCGCTTTCCTTCCCGGACTGGGGCTTCGTCCTGCCTGCCCTGCTGATCACCGCCGCCGCGGTGCTGGTTGCGGGTCAGGCGGGGTCGGTCGCTAGTGGGGATGGTTAGCGGCGTAGACCGCTCGTTCGAGGGCGTGCTCCCGCATCCGGGCCGGGCTCTCCAGATCCGCGGGCAGCCCGTGCTGTACCAGCCGGTGCGCCCGGTTCAAGTCGCGGTAGGCCGAGCAGTAGAACAGGGCGAGGATCAGCGCGAGCAGGGTCATCGCGCACCGCAGCCACAGTGCGCCGGGGAAGCTCATGAATGCCACGAACAGGGGAGTGAACGGTGCCATCCCGCGGATGAGATGCCGTGCGTAGTTGTGTTTTCCGGTGAGGTCGTTGCGTACCCAGTCCTGCATCGAATCCGGCAGGCGCCGCCCGCAGGCGTAGCCGAGCCACTGGAGGGGAGTGGGCCGCCGACGTGTCGTCGATGTCATATCGCCACCATCGCGCGCGGGCGAACGCACCGGTAGCGGGCACGTACCTACCCATGCATAGGTCCGATCTATGGTCTGCTCGGGAATCAGGGGTGACTCGGGGTGAATCCCGATGCCGCACGCGGATTTCGGCGAAACCATGGAGGTAGCAGCCTTCTTCCGGAAAGGATTCACCCGATGTCCGATCGCAGCGCCGACGAGGTCAGCATCCGCGAGCTCATCGACCGCACCACCGACGCCTGGACCCGCAACGACGCCGACGCCTACGCCGCCGAATTCGCCGTGGACGCCGACTATGTGGTCTTCGACGGCACCCGCCTGCACGGCCGCGACGCCATCCGTGACCTGCACGCCCAACTCTTCCGCACCCTGCTCTACGGCACCCGCCTGGAGGGCGGCATCGAATCCGTCCGCTTCCTCACCGACGACATCGCCCTCGTGCACGCCACCGGCGCAGTACTTTTCGCCTGGCAGCAGGGCACCCCGAAGCGCCGTCTCTCCCGCAACACCTGGGTCCTGCGCCGGACCCCGGTCGGCTGGGAGGTGCAGGCTTTCCACAACACCCGCGTCCGCCCGGTCCCCTCCGACGGCCGCTCCCTCGAACTGTTCGGCCGCTTCGTCCAATGGCGCACCCGCCGCGCCGCCGTCCACCGTCCGCAGCCCTCGCGCCCGGTCCTGGTCCGCCCGTAGACCGAATGTCCTTCGGCGCGCCTGCCGCAGGGGAGCCGGGCCGCCGCAGACGGCCCGGCGGTGGGTCAGGCGAGGTTCTTCAGGAATGACACGGCGTTGGCGCTGCCCGCCACCGCGATATCCACCTTGCCGTCGCGGTCGAAGTCGGCGATGACCGGGGTCTGCGGCTGCGAGGTGACGCTGAACTCGCCCACCTTGCTGATCTTGCCGTCACCCGCGCCACTGAATACGACCATGGTCGAGCTCAGTACCGCTGACATGGCCGCGTCGACGGTGCCGTTGCGGTCGAAGTCGCCCACGGCGATGGAGGTGGGGCCGAGGCCGGAGAGGTTGACGCGGTTGGTGGCCTTGAATCCGCCCTGGCCGTTGGAGATCAGGACCGTGGTGCTGAAGGAGAACGAGTCGGCGGTCACCACGTCGTCGATGCCGTCGCCGTTGAAATCGGCGGCGCGCACATCCTCGGTGATGAATCCGCTGGTGCTCGAGCCCTTGCGGCTGAAGCCGCCGTCGCCGTTGCCGGTGAATATCTCCACCTGCTGCAGCACATCATTGTTGATGGCGAGGTCGATGTTGTTGTCGGAGTTGAATTTTCCGACGGTGAAGGCGGCCGAGGTCCCCGCGATCAGGGCGGTGTCACCGGCTTTCAGAGTGCCGTCGCCCTTGCCGAGCCAGGATTTCACGCCGAGCGGCACCAGGCTCAGCACATCGGGTTTCCCGTCGCCGTTCACATCGGCGACGATCACCTGCTGTTGTGCGCCTTCGAGAGTCGTGTATTTCTCGCCCACCTTGAAGGTGCCGTTGCCATTGTTGAGGAAGATGACGATGGTGGTCCAGGCTTGAGCCACCACATCGGTTTTGCCGTCGCCATTGAGATCCCCGGCGCCGACCGCGCCGAAGCCGAGACCGACGGAACCGACCCGGGTGCCGGTGGCGAAGGTGCCATCGCCCTTGCCCGCCATGAGAATCGGGCCGTCACCGCCGAAATCGGCGGCCACCACATCGGTGATGCCATCGCCGGTGAAATCCGCGCCGATCATGCCGATCGGTGACGGACCCGGCCCCCAGGAGGGGAAGGACCCGCCGGAGGGCGAATCGACTTTCGGTGCGAAATCGATGGTTCCCGCGGCTGCGGCGGTCGCGGGTAGTGCGAGGACGAGCGCCGAGAAGGCAGCCGCGAGGGTGAACAGGCGGCGGGAGAACTGAACGCGCATAAGGGTATTCCTGTGTCGGGGTGTACCACCATCCGGTGGTGGACACGGACTCTAAGACACCCCTGAACAGCAGGATTCGCGCTTGACGGCAATTCGGCCGATTGCCGGACACCGTACGCGCCCGCTCGTGCACACTGCCGGAAGTGAATCCCGTGCGGCCAACATTGGTGCCGTGCGCGATGATTCGCGGTCGGCAACTCCGCCGCACGACGGTGTTCTCCTCGAACAGCTTGGCGCGCATCTCGATCGCACTGCTGTACGCGACACTCCAGTCGACTGCCGTCCAGCCTTCCTCGATGGTCAGGATGACGGCGCTGATATCTGCCTCGTGCGTCATGAACACCGGATCGTGCCACCGGAAGAACCCGACTCGGCCGGGCCTGGCGATGCGGGGAGCCGGGGCCGTCAGTAGTTCGCGTTCAGGTATTCGGCGGCGTGTGTCGTCCACACTGTGCTGGTGCCCGGCATGGTGTGCGCGGAATAGCGCACGTGCTCCCCGTCGGGCCACGGCGTCAGATATCCGAGCACTCCGCGCACGGCCGTCGAGTAACGCTCGAAATTGGCCACCGGGTCGTGCTGCAGGAATTGCAGCAGCTCGTTGAAGATGAGCGGGGTGACGTTGCCGATCCGCGCGCCTTCGATGAACGAGAACGGTTCGATGCCGACGTCGATGATCCGCAGCGGTGAATTGGCGGGGGAGGCGCAGATGATGTCGTTCGGATTCGCGTACTCGAGGACATCGATGCCGATCGGCCACTGTCCGCGCTGGCCGTGCAGACCGAACAGATTCGGCGGGCACAGATTCCCCACCGATTCTCCGGCCCGTCGCATGGGGTTGGCGACGTTGACGGTGAAGGCGATCTCGAGCGGGGTGCCGTTGGCGTTCTTGTACAGCCCCGAGCGCGCCCCTTCGAGGATCTTGTTGCCGACGATCCCGCCCAGCGAGTAGGTCAGCAATCCGCACACATTCGGCGAATCCTGGATGGCCTTCACCCCGGCCGCGACACCGATCCGCACCGAGGTGGCCATGGACGGCCCCCACAGATCCGGTGTCGGTCCGATGGCGGCGGGCCAGACCGGCTCGAAACAGGAGAACTTGTCCGTATCGAGCAGTTTGGCGATGTCGTGCAGCATTCCCGCAGGTGTGCCGTCGTAATTGCGCTGTTCCCCGGTGCCGCGCAACGTGATGATGTCGATCATGATCGTGCCCCTCGCGCGCCGAACCGTTCGGCGCTGAGATCACCGTAGAAACGGCAGCGCCGCCGAACGCGAGTAGCGGACTACGCGAGTTCGGCGGCGCTGCGACCGTGCGTGCGAGGGTGTCTAGTGCGGCAGATCCGCGGCGGCGGCCTCATCCAGCAACCAGGTGGTCGACTCGAGGCCGATCGCGCCCGCGGCGGGGATGTCCAGGGGCGAGGCCCCATTGAGTGCGGCGGCCACCGCGGCGGCCTTCGCCTCACCGGACACGATCAGCACGACGTGGCGGGACTTGCGCACGGCGGGCAGCGTCAGCGTGATGCGCACCGCCGGCGGCTTGGGCGAATTCGTCTCCGCGACAACGAGTTCGTGCTCCTCGCGGGTCGCGGCGGTATGCGGGAACAGCGAATTCACGTGTCCCTCACCGCCCATCCCGAGCAGATGCAGATCGAACGCGCCGTGCTCGGCCAGATGCGAGTGCACGGTGGCCGAGTACTCGCCCGCGGCCTCCAGCGGATCCGGGTAGTCGCCGCTGGAGGTTTCGGTGGGATGCACGCGCGCGGGATCCACCGGGACATGGTCCAGCAGCGCTGCACGGGCCTGGAGTTCGTTGCGGTCCGGATCCCCGGTGGGCACGAAACGCTCGTCGCCCCAGAAGATGTCGAGCTTTGACCAGTCGATGTCACCGGGGGCCTGCCGCACCAGCTCCAGCAGTTTGATGCCGGTGCCGCCGCCGGTCAATACGACCGAGGCCGAGCCGCGCAGGCGCTGCGCCTCGACGACCTCGGCGACGAACCGCGCCGCCGCCGCTTCGACCAGAGCGTCTGTGCCGGTGAAGGTTTCGACGGCGGGCTTACTCATAGGTGACCCTTTCGATTCCGGTGAGCGCCTCGGCGTAGATATCGTCGGCGTCGAGGTGGCGCAGCTCTTCGGCCAGGCAGTCGCGAGTTTCGCGGCGGGCCAGGGCGAAGCGCTGATCGGGCTCGCCGGTGCGGGTCAGCGTGGCCGTGCGGCCCAGCTGCGGTCGCGCGATGGAGATGGACACCGTCGGGCGTACCAGCTCCACCTTGAGTTCACCGGTGCGCCGCACCACGGGGCAGTCCAGCCGCGCGGCCAGCCAGCCTGCCAGCATGTCGAGCGCGGGTTCATCGTGCAGACCCGAAATCGACACGGACTCAACCGATTCGAACGGAGCCTCGTCCAGCGCCGCCGCCAGCAGTGCCCGCCAGTAGGTGATCCGGCTCCACGCCAGATCGGTGTCACCGGGGGAATAGGAGTTGCGCCGCTTCTTGATGGTGGCCTGCGGATCGTGCGCGAAGGTCGCGTCGGTGATGCGGCGCGTGGCCAGCTTGCCGACCGAATCCTTGGCCGGGAACTCCGGCGCGCCGCGCGGCCACCACGCCACCACGGGGGTGTCGGGCAGCAGGAACGGGATGACCACGCTCGCCTCGTGGGCGACCAGATCGCCCTGCAGCCGGAGCACTATCACCTCGGCCGCCCCGGCATCGCCGCCCACCCGGATCTGGGCGTCCAGGCGGGTGTCTGCCGTGCGGTCCCCGCGCGCGAGAACTATGACACGGCAGGGGTGTTCGCGGCTGGCGTCATTGGCCGCGTCGATGGCGTCCTCGGCCTCGGAGCTGTCCAGCGTGCACACCACCAGGGTGAGCACGCGCCCCATGGTGACGACGCCATTGGCCTCGCGCAGCTGGACGAGCCGCTTGGATACCTCGCGGGTATCCGTATCCGGCATATCGATGATCACGGTCGCCGCCATTCCCGCCCGCTGCGCGCGAGCATCTCGTCGGCGGAATCCGGACCCCAGGTGCCCGCCTCGTACGGGTCGGGCTTGCCGTGCGCGGCCCAGTGCTCGAGTGCGGGATCGAGGATGCGCCAGGACAATTCGACCTCCTCGTTGACCGGGAACAGCGACGGCACACCCAGCAGCACATCCAGGATGAGCCGCTCGTACGCCTCGGGGGAGTCCTCGGTGAAGGCTTCGCCGTAGCTGAAGTCCATGTTCACATCGCGCACCTCCATGGACGAGCCGGGCACCTTGGACCCGAATCGCATGGTGATGCCCTCATCCGGTTGCACCCGGATGACCAGCGCGTTCTGCCCGAGCTCCTCGGTCATGGTCTGGTCGAACGGCAGATGCGGGGCCCGCTTGAACACGACCGCGATCTCGGTGACGCGGCGGCCCAGGCGTTTTCCGGTGCGCAGATAGAACGGCACCCCCGCCCAGCGCCGCGTCTCCACGGCGAGGGTGATGGCGGCATAGGTCTCGGTCTTCGAGTTCGGGTCGAAGCCCTCCTCCTGCAGCAGGCCCACCACGGGCTCACTGCCCTGCCAGCCGGAGGTGTACTGCCCGCGCGCTGTCGTCTCGTCCAGTGGTGCAAGCAGTTTCGTCGCCGACAGCACCTTGATCTTCTCGATCTGGAGCTGTTTGGGCTGGAAGCTCACCGGCTCCTCCATCGCCGTCAGCGCCAGCAGCTGCAGCAGATGGTTCTGGATGACGTCGCGGGCCGCGCCGATACCGTCGTAATAGCCTGCGCGCCCGCCCAATCCGATGTCCTCGGCCATGGTGATCTGCACATGGTCGACATAGTTGGCGTTCCAGATGGGATCCCAGAGCTGGTTGGCGAACCGCAGCGCCAGGATGTTCTGCACCGTCTCCTTGCCGAGATAGTGATCGATGCGGAACACCGTGCGCTCCGGGAACACCCGGTTCACAAGGGCGTTCAGATCCTGCGCGCTCTTCAGGTCGTGCCCGAAGGGCTTCTCGATCACCACCCGCCGCCACGGCGCGGGCTGCCCCGCCTCCGGAGTCGGTTGTGCCAGACCGTTGTTGGAGAGCTGATCCAGCACCACCGGGAACTCGGTCGGCGGGATCGCCAGGTAGAAGGCGATATTCCCGCCGGTGCCGCGATCGCGGTCCAGATCCTTGAGGGTGGTGGCCAGCCGGTGGAACCCGTCCTCGTCCTCGAAAGTGCCCTGGACGAAACGCAATCCCTCCTTGAGCTGCTGCCACACCTCCTCCCGGAACGGGGTGCGTGCGGAGGAGCTGATCGACTCGTGCACGAGCTGAGCGAAGTCGTCATCGCTCATATCGCGCCGGGCGAACCCGACCAGGGCGAAGCCCGGGGGCAGCAGCCCCCGGTTCGCCAGGTCATAGATGGCCGGCAGCAACTTGCGCCGCGACAGGTCACCGGTCACCCCGAAAATCACCATGCTGCACGGGCCAGCGATGCGGGGAACTCGGCTGTCGCGTCCATCGCGAAGCGGATTGTTCCCCGTCGTGACCGTCGTCGCCGCGCCGGTTGCCACCGTCAGTTGCCTCCCGCCGCCTGCAGCTGCTCGGTGGTGGCAGTGAGCAGCTCTTCCCAGGACTGGACGAACTTCTGAACGCCCTCTTCCTCGAGGACCTGGAAAACATTGTCGAGGTCGATGCCGACGGCGGTGAGCGCGTCGAAGACCTGCTGCGCGTCGGCCACATTCGGGGTGATGGTGTCCCCGGTGATCTCGGCGTGGTCGGCGACGGCCTCGAGGGTCTTCTCCGGCAGCGTGTTCACCGTATTGGGCGCGACCAGCTCGGTCACGTACATGGTGTCCGGGTACTCCGGGTTCTTCACGCCGGTCGACGCCCACAGCGGCCGCTGCTTGTTCGCGTCCGAGGAGGACAGCCGCGCGTACAGCGAGGTGTGCTCGCCGCCGTCGAACACGTCCAGGTACGCGCCATAGGCCAAGCGCGCGTTGGCGATTCCGGCCTTGCCGCGCAGCGCGAGCGCCTCGGGTGTGCCGATGGCTTCCAGCCGCTTGTCGATCTCGGAGTCCACGCGGGACACGAAGAACGAAGCGACGGAATGGATCTTGGCGACATCGTGCCCGGCGGTCTTGGCATTGAGCAGACCGTCGAGGTACGCGCCCATGACCGCGATGTGCCGCTGCACCGAGAAGATCAGCGTCACGTTCACGCTGATGCCCTCGGCGATCACGCGGGTGATGGCGGGCAGGCCCGCCTCGGTGGCCGGAATCTTGATGAACAGATTCGGGCGGTCCACGATCTTCCACAGCTCGATGGCCTGGGCCACCGTGCCGTCCTCGTCGAATGCCAGGCGCGGATCCACCTCGATGGACACGCGACCGTCGACGCCGCCGGACTCCTTGAAGACCTCGGCGAACACATCGCAGGCCGCCCGCACGTCATCGGTGGTGATGGTGCGAATGGCCGAATCCACGTCCGCGCCGCGGGCCGCGAGCTCGCGCACCTGCGCGTCGTAGTCGTGGCCCTTGGACAGCGCGCCCTGGAAAATGGTCGGGTTGGTGGTGACACCGACGACATTGCGGGAATCGATCAGGCCCTTGAGGTTTCCGGACTTGATGCGCTCGCGCGAGAGGTCGTCGAGCCACACCGAGACACCGGCGGCGCTCAGCGCGGCGGTGTTGGTGTTCTGAGTCATGAGGCTTATCCCTTCACCTTGTCGAGGGAACGGGTGGCAGCGGCGACGACGGCGTCGGCGGTGATGCCGAATTCCCGGAACAGCGTCTTGAAGTCGGCCGAGGCGCCGAAGTGCTCGATGGACACGATTTCACCGGCGTCGCCGACGAAGCGGTACCACGGCACCGCGATACCGGCCTCCACCGAGACCCGCGCCTTCACCGAAGGCGGCAGCACCTCGTCGCGGTAGGACTGATCCTGCGCGTCGAACCACTCCACACACGGCATGGACACCACGCGGGTGCCGATGCCCTGTGCCTCCAGCGTAGTGCGGGCGTTCACCGCGAGCTGCAATTCCGAACCGGTGGCGATGATGATCACCTGCGGTGTGCCGGTGGAGGATTCGGCCAGGATGTAACCGCCCTTGCGGACGCCCTCGTAGCTGGTGCCCTCCTGGATCGGCAGATCCTGGCGGGTCAGGGCCAGCGCGGACGGGCCGTCCTGATGCGGCGGCTCGGAGACCAGGAAGTGCGATTCGCGCTCGGCGGAGTCGCGCTCGAGGATGGTGCGCCAGGCGTAGGAGGTCTCGTTGGCGTCACCCGGGCGCACGACGTTCAGACCCGGGATCGCGCGCAGCGCGGCCAGGTGCTCGATCGGCTGATGGGTCGGGCCGTCCTCGCCGAGGCCGATGGAATCGTGCGTCCACACGTAGGTGACCGGGGTGCGCATGAGCGCGCCCAGACGCACCGCGGGCCGCATGTAATCGGAGAACACCAGGAAGGTGCCACCGTACGGACGGGTCGGGCCGTGCAGCGCGATGCCGTTCAGGATCGAGCCCATGGCGTGCTCACGCACACCGAAGTGCAGGGTGCGGCCGTACGGGTTGGCCTTCCAGTGCGCGGTGGAGATCTCCTCCGGGCCGAAGGACGGCACGTTCGGCATGGTGGTGTTGTTGGATTCGGCGAGGTCGGCCGAGCCGCCCCACAGTTCCGGCAGCACCGGCGCGAGCGCGGCGAGCACCGCGCCCGACGCCTTGCGGGTGGCCATGCCCTTCGGGTCGGCATCCCAGGTCGGCAGCGACTCGGCCCAGCCCTGCGGCAGGCGGCGCTCCTGCAGGCGATCGAACAGCGCCTTGTTCTCCGGGTTGGCCGAGGCCCACGCGTCGTACTGCTGCTGCCACGCCTTGCGGGCGTCGCGGCCGCGGTCGGCGGCCTGACGGCGGGTGTGCGCGATGACCTCGTCGCCGACCTCGAAGTTCTTCTCCGGGTCGAAGCCCAGGATCTTCTTGGTCGCGGCGACCTCGTCGGCACCCAGCGCGGCGCCGTGCGACGCGCCGGTGTTCATCTTGTTGGGGGCCGGGTAGCCGATGATGGTCCGCACGATCACGATCGACGGCTTGTCGGTGACGGCCTGCGCCTCGGCGACGGCGGCCTCGAGCGCGGTCACGTTCTCGCCGCCCTCGACGGTGACGACGTGCCAGTCGTAGGCGCGGTAGCGGGCGGCCACATCCTCGGTGAAGGCGATGCGGGTGTCGTCCTCGATGGAGATGCGGTTGTCGTCGTAGAAGACGATCAGGTTGCCCAGCTGCTGGGTACCCGCCAGCGAGGACGCCTCGGAGGTGACACCCTCTTCCAGGTCGCCGTCGGAGGCGATCACATAGACGAAGTGGTCGAACGGCGACTCGCCCTGTGCCGCAGCCGGATCGAACAGGCCCCGCTCGCGCCGCGCCGCCATCGCCATGCCGACCGCCGAGGCCAGACCCTGACCCAGCGGGCCCGTGGTGATCTCGACGCCGTCGGTGTGGCGGTACTCCGGGTGACCCGGGGTCAGCGAACCCCACTTGCGCAGGTTGACCAGATCGTCGAGTTCCAGGCCGATACCCGCCAGGTACAGCTGGATGTACTGGGTGAGGCTCGAGTGTCCACAGGACAGCACGAAGCGGTCGCGGCCCACCCAGTGCGGATCGCTCGGATCGAACCGCATGACGCGCTGGTAGAGGGTGTAGGCCAAGGGCGCCAAGCTCATTGCGGTGCCGGGATGTCCGTTGCCGGCGTTCTGCACGGCGTCGGCGGCCAGGACACGAACCGTGTCGACGGCCCTGGTGTCCAATTCGGTCCAGTCGGCGGGGTGGTTCGGCTGAGTGAGCGCGCGGATGTCGTCTGTGACTGACACGACCGAGGTTCTCCTGACCTTGTCGACAATGCGGTTGTGGGCGGCGGGTAGTTCGCTGCGGTGGATCACCGGTGCGACAGGCGCACCGATACACCGACCACCCTAAAGGTCGCTCGATCGCGGCCGGAACGGAACCCGCGTTCACCGGCCGACGTGTCGCCGCTCGTGACCGCGCGCGGACCTGTTCGTGACAGTTCGGATGCCCTCGGCTCGAGCATGTAACAGCCCCCGCCGATGTGACCGGCGCGACGCGACCGGCGTATCCAACCCGGACCTGGACGAGACCACGGTCGAGCGGGGTCTACCATTCTGTGTAGTAGTGGCCGCGCCGCACTGGGCCCTGACTCCGTAACGAGCAGGGCTGAAAGCTCTTCGACGAGCGGAAAGAGCGCGCTGCTAGTTCCTAGGACCGGATCGACTGCACGGCGTGCGAGGAGAAACAGTGCGGATTGGGCAACAACCCGGCGGGGCTCACGGCTCCACCGGAACGGTGCTGGCCGACCGCGTGACGGGCAACGGCGTGCTGTCGACAGTGACGCGCCGGGTACTCGCCTACATCGCGCTCACCAAACCCCGCGTCATCGAGCTGCTGCTCGTCGCGACCATCCCCACCATGCTGCTGGCCGACCGCGGCCACGTCGACATCCGCCTCATCCTGGCCACGCTGTTCGGCGGCTGGATGGGCGCGGCGTCCGCGAACACGCTCAACTGTGTCGCGGATGCCGATATCGACAAGGTGATGAAGCGAACCTCCAAGCGGCCCTTGGCCCGTGAGGCGGTGCCGACGCGCAACGCGTTCGTCTTCGGCGTGGTGCTGGGCCTGGCGTCCTTCGCCTGGCTGTGGTGGCAGGCGAATCTGCTCAGTGGCGCGCTGGTCGTGGCGACCATCCTCTTCTACGTGTTCGTCTACACCCTCGGGTTGAAGCGGCGCACCTCGCAGAACGTGGTCTGGGGCGGCGCGGCCGGGTGCATGCCCGCGCTCGTGGGCTGGTCCGCGGTGACGGGCAATATCGGCTGGCCGGCGATCGTGCTGTTCCTGGTCATCTTCTTCTGGACGCCGCCGCACACCTGGGCGCTGGCCATGCGCTACAAGGAGGACTACCGCGCGGCGGGCGTCCCCATGCTGCCCGTGGTGGCCACCGAGCAGACGGTCACCAAGCAGATCGTCATCTACACCTGGCTCACGGTGCTGGCCACCTTCGCCCTGGTTCCCGCCTCCGGAGTCATCTACGCCGCAACGGCATTGGTGGCGGGCGCGTGGTTCCTGCTCATGGCCCACCAGCTCTACTCCGGCGTCCGCAAGGGCGAATCGGTGAAGCCGCTGCGGTTGTTCCTGCAGTCCAACAACTACCTGGCCGTGGTGTTCTGCGGCCTGGCGGTGGACTCGGTGCTGGGCTGGGACACCATCGGCCACACCCTCTTCGGCTGGAGCTGACCTACCAGGTCCAGTGGGGCACCTCGCGCAGCGGATGCAGTTCGGCGTCGGTCTCGGCGTGCGAATTCTGCTGCGCGACCTGGGAACCGAATTCGATGTGCTCCCGAATGGCGGTGCGGAACTTCTCGTCGTTCGGCAGGCCCGCCTCGTCGAGCGCGGCGAGGTAGACGTCGACGAACCGCTGCCGCTGCTCATCGGTGATCTTCAGCCCGCGATGCACCTCGATGATGTACGCGAACCCCAGCTCCTCGGTGAAACGGGCCGGGCCGCCGAAGGATTCAGCGGTGAACCAGGTCAGGTGATCCACATAGGTGGGAACCCGCTCCGGAAACAGCTCGCGCAGTACGGGATCCGCGAGGGCCTTGTCGTAGAAGATTTCCTCGAGGTGATGCAGGGCGTCATCGCCCCCGGCGAACTCGAACAGACTCACCATGGCTCGACTCGTTCCTGAGGCGCGGTGACCGGGCTCGTCCCAGAGTAGCCACCGTGGCATGATGGCGCGGTGAATTTCGGAGGGGGAGCGCGCGGAGTCCCGGCGCGCACGGATTACCTTGGCGCCGACGGGGATCCACGATTCCCGTCACCACGCAGGCTACGCAGCGTCCTGGCGGGCGTCACCGACGTGGTATCGATCCTCGCCGCCACCTTCGGCGTGCTCTGGCTGCTGATCGCGGAACTCGACAGCGGACCGGCCGAGACGCTGATCGGCTACCCGATCCTGCTGTTTCTGGTCTTCGCACAGTTCTTCCTGCTGCCGAGTATCGCCGGAGCCAGTATCGGCCAACTCCTCTGCGGTCTGACCGTCGTCCGCTGCGCCGACGCGACCCGCCCCCGCATTCGCGACATCGCACGCGCCATGATCCGACACCCCAAGCACCCCTTCCGAATTCGCGGCATCCACACCCTCGCACCCCACCTCGTGGTCGTCCGCACCCGAGACCTCGCCGCCTACCGAACCGACCCCACCACCCACCACGACCCCACCACACCCCCCGAATACCACGGCGCCGAAGGCGACCCCCGCTACCCGTCCCCCCGCGACCTACGCAAGGCGACCGCCACCGCCCTGGACGTCGTCCTCATCATGTTCCTCACCCCCGCCCTAGGTCTGGCCGCCGCCGTACTCCTCGATGGCACATCCCACGAGGCGGCCATGGCAACAGCCTTCTGGACCCTCATGCCCCTCCAACTGGTGATCCTCCCAGCCCTGCTCGGCTCCACCCTCGGCCAACTCCTCTGCGGCCTCACCCAAATCCGCCCCAGCGACGGCCAACCCCCGACCCTCCGCGACGTGGTGGGCATCGGCAACACCCTCCCCGCCGAAATCCGCTCCCGAGGCGACCTCTACATCACCTTCGCCGGCCTGGCGGTAGTCCGCCGCCGCGACCGCACCACAGTCAAAGATCGAATCGCCCTGACCGAAGTGCAGCACTGAACCGACCCCACTCGGCCGCCCCGAAAACCAGTGCGGCGCCTGAGTGATCCTTCGAATCTCGCACCCCCACATGCCCGGCGCAACTGAGCCAGGCAATCTCGACGCAGGCGTCCTGAGACGGGCTCTTCGACGATTTGAACCAGCATCGAACGTGAAGCCGCCGAACCATTTCGAATGCTGATCGAGGTAGTGCGCTCAGGCCGGGATGGTTCGTCTGGGGCGTAGGGGTATGCGGGCGCGGAACGCCTCGATGGCAGCGGCTACCTCGAAGGGCGTTGTGGCGTCGGCTAACTCGGGGCTGTAGCGGACTCGGGTGGCTACAGCGTCGAGGTCGAAGGTCCACGCCAAGGTCCGTGCCGCCGCCGACGAGGACCAGGGCATCCAGGCGGAGTTCGCGAGCGAGCCATGAGTACGCGGCGGCCACATCCGCGGGGCCGCCTTTGCGGATCAGGAACACCTCCTCTCGGGGAAGTAGGCGGGCGAGCCGGTGGTGGCGGCGTCGACGGCGAATACCCCCGGTGCGACCTGCGGTGCGTCGGTGCGGGTGACAGGCGTGAAGGTGAGGTTCGCGAGAAAGACCGTCTTCTGTCTCTCATGCAGTGCGAAGGCCAGTGGCAAGCCGCTGAGCAGGTCGAAGCCGCCGCGTGCCCCGGCGATCAGGACCCGCTCGCTGTCGCGGAGTCGGTGTAGGGCCGGGGTGTCGAACAGGCTGGGGGCGGACATCTGTCGAAGTATTCTGCATCGGAGTGTGTTGTGCCGCGCCAGCGATCAATCGAGGAACTGTAGGAGCTCCGCGGTGACGAATTGTGGGTTCTCTTCGACGAGCCAGTGTCCGGCATTCGGTACGTCGACCGCGCGCACGATGGTGGTGACGCGGGGCGCGAGAGTGGCTCGGACCGGGTCGAGTTGGCCCTGGGCGGTCATGAGCAGGGTGGGAACGGTGGTCGTGGCGGCGGCGGTGGTGTCGCGGACGTCCTGGTCCAGGGCGCGGTAGAGCTCGAAGCCGGCGGACAGGGCTTCGGGGCGGCTGTATGTTCGTGCGAATTCATCGATTTCGGCGTCGGTGAACGGGGAGCGGGTCGAGGTTCCGCCGAAAGCTGTGCCGCCGTAGGAGACTTGCGGATAGAACAGGGCCAGGTATTCGCGGACGTCGTCGCCGACCACTGCCTCCGGTACTCGGCGCTGTGTGTGGAAGGCGATGTGCCAGCTCATATTCCGGTAGGTGGCGGCGTCGATCGCCGGGCCGGGCAGCGGCAGGTCGAGGTAGCCGAGGCGGGCGGTGTCGGCCGGGAATTCGCTGGCGTACTGGAACGCCACCGCCGCTCCGAAATCATGGCCCACCACGCGGGCGTCCTGGATGCCGAGCCGGTCGGCGATCAGGGAGTGCACGTAGCGGGCCAGCGTCGCCTTGTCGTAGCCGGTGGGGGAGCCGACGCTGTCGCCGAGACCGGGGAGGTCGACGGCGTACACCGTGTGGTGTTCGGCCAGCGCGGGCATGATCGGCCACCAGCCGTACCAGGTCTGCGGCCAGCCGTGGATCAGCACCACGGGTGAACCGCTGCCACCGGTCACGTAATGCATTCGAACGCCGTCGATTTCGGCGAACTCGTGCCGAAAGGTGTTCTCGAACCGCGGATCTCCCTGGGTGGCGGCGGCGTAGGCGGGAGCGGCGGGCGTGGCCGAATCCGGGGAGCAGCCCAGAGCTGTCAGCAGTGCAAGTGCGAGGGTGACGACCGCACGGGCAGCGCGCGGGAGGCGGCTCGGTCGTGCTGCCTGCCGGTTCGCCGGGGGCACCGGTGAATCGCGGTGTGTGCGGGCAGGGGCGTTGGTCATGGGCGCTACCTCCGGGTCGGGATGTGCCCCAGTGTTTCCCCCGCCCGCGTGCGGTGGCACGCGTTCTTGCGGTTTTGGCAAGCTGGTCGCATGGACCGAGAAACCGATGAGGTGCTCGACGCGGTCGGCCCCCGGCTGCGCGCCCTGCGCCGCGCTCGCGGCATCACGCTCGCCGATCTCGCCGTGCGCACCGGCGTATCGGAGAGCACGCTGTCACGGCTGGAGAGCGGTCAACGCCGCGCGACGCTGGAATTGCTGCTCCCGCTCGCCCGCGCCTACGACACTCCGCTGGATGAGCTCGTCGGCGCGCCCCGCACCGGCGATCCCCGCATCCACCTGAAGCCCATCCGACGCGCGGGCATGGTTTTCGTGCCGCTGTCCCGCCGACCGGGCGGGGTGCACGCCTTCAAGATGATCATCCCCGCCGAGCCGCAACCGCTCGAACCCGCGCTGAAAACCCATGACGGTTTCGAATGGCTGTACGTCCTCAACGGCCGCCTGCGGCTGGTGGTCGGCGAACGCGACCTCGTCCTTCCCGCCGGTGAAGCCGCCGAGTTCGACACCTCGCTCCCGCACTGGCTGGGCAGTGCCGACGGCGGCGCCGTCGAACTCCTGATCCTGTTCGGCCAGCACGGAATTCGTGCGCACGTCCGCGCGGACCACCCGGAATCCCACTGATCCACAACGACGACAGGGATTACCGGTCGACAGCGGCCGAGCCCTGCGGATCCGTCCGATCCTGGCGGCCCCGCCTGCCGCGTAGCCATCGCGCCGCGCGGAATGCCAACCAGCCCATCACGATCAGCAGGATCACCACCGCGATGAAGGCGACCACGGGCACCGCCAGCGCGAGCACGGTGAGGGCGAGCGAGGTGCCGTCCTCGGCGGTCGACACCACCGGATTCCCCACGCCCCCGGTCGTTCCCGTCACGAACGGCCGCGCCACCGAACGTCCCGCGTGCACACTGCCCGCGGTGACCGCGCCGAGAACGGCGGCGACGGCGGGCGGCAGCTGTGACGACAGGCTGGTCTCGGCCGCGAACAGGATCGCACCCGAGGCCGGAGCCACCAGCGTGCCGAAACCGTGCAGCACCGAGTCGATCGCGGGGATCTTGTCGCCGACGAGATCGAACAGGAAGACCACGGCGAGCACGATCAGCGCGGGAGTCGACGACAGCCAGCTGTAGGCATCGCCCAGCTCGATCCAGCCGAACCGATCCGCGGCGCCGACCGCCAGCAGGGGCAGCCAGGCGTTGAGCCCGGCCGCCCCGGAGAGGCCGAAAGCGCCGAGGACCGCCGCGACGGCCGACGTGATCTCCATGCCACCAGTGTGCCGCCCCGGTTCGAGCCGTGCCGACATTGAACCGCCGAGTCCACGCCCGGCCGCCCTCGACCGGCGGCCCGGACCGGGTCAGCGGGCGCTGGTGCGGAACGGCTCGGTGGGCGCGCCCAGGTTCGGCCTGCCCAGCAGCGGTTCCGACGACAGGGCGTAGATGCCGTCGTTGGTCAGCAGCCAGACGATCTTGCGGTCGTACTCCACATAGACGCCGTGCGTCGGATTGCTGCGGGCCCAATCCTCGGTCTCGGGCCCGAAGGTGGGCGGCGCGAAGTACCCGGCGATCGTCGGCTTCTTCGGGTCCGTGACGTCGAAGAACTGTGCGCCCGCGTTGTAGAAGTCGTAGATCAGCAGTCCGTCCTTCGGGTCACCGGGCGAGGTGTAGTACCCGCTGCGTTTCGGGCCGAAGCTGCCGCCGCGCTGGCAGAAGTCGGTGACCGCAGCCTCTTTCGGCGGGGTGGGCCGGGGCAGCCGGTCGACGATGCGCGGGTTGGCCGGGTCGGTGGCATCGATCTGGAAGATGTCCTTGTACGGCTCATAGCAGTCCTCCGACAGCGGGTATCCGCTCAGGTACACCATGCCGGTCCGCTCGAACTGCGAGACGTCCACATTGTCGGCTTCGGTGCCCGATACCGACAGGGGGATGTCCAGATGGCTCACCTCGCGCAGGTTCGAGGGATCGGAGATGTCGATGATGGACATGCCGAATCCGCCCATGGCCGCGAACCCGTACTTCCCGCCTTCCTCGATGGGCGTCGGAATGTAGAGCGGATTGCGCGAACCCATCCACGAGGTGCGGTTGCCGCAGCGCGGGTTGGCGCGGTAGGCGGCCTCCTCGCCGCGCACCATGCCCTCGCGATGCCAGGTGTCGAGCAGCTGCGGCGCGGCGGGGTCGGCCATATCCCACACCTGAAAACCGTTGGCGTACAGGTAGGTCGGGTACTCCTGCAGCGACCAGTCGTCACTCGGTGCGGTCGAGACGAACAGGTAGCGGCCGCCGTCCCAGTGCGGCACATCGAGGGATCCCGAGCCCTGCTGCGGCTTGCTGAAATCCGGGGCGAGCGGATTCTGCTGGTGTTCATCGGTACTCACCGTCGCGAGCAACTGCCAGTCCTGCTTGCGCGGCCCGTTGAGCTTGTAGACCTTGAAGCCCTTGAGCTGCGTGTCGGCTCGCGCGGCGGCCACGCCCGCGGGGGAGGCGTACTTGCTGTGGTCCGGTGTGTCGCCGAGCCAGAACGGGATCTGCCGCCGCATCTCGAAGCTCTGCACCATGATGTAGCCGCCGTACTTCTCGCTCCACTGAATGGTGGACGCGCCCCAGAAATCGTGTGCGGCCCAATCTTTTCCGGCCACGGCCTCATCGTTGCCATCGACGTCCGCCACGTCCGCGCGCGATAGTGATTCGACGACCCGCACGTTCTTCACATCGGTGATGTCGTAGACGCGCGCCTCACTGCGGTCGTACTGGAACATATAGCGGCGGCCGTCGAAATCGACGATGTTCTGCCAGGAATGGAAGGGATCGGGCGTGAACCGCTGACCCCCGTAATGCGCCTCGACGGTCACATTGTCCGATTTGTAGGTGTTCGGGTCGTAGCCGCCGGTCGCGGGGAACAGGTCCTCACCGCCGCCCGGAAACGGATGCTGTTCTTCCTCGTTCACATACGTCAACGCGGGATGCAGGAAGGTCCCGTCATTCTGCATGCCGTAGCTGCCCGGGTCGACCCGCGACGGCCGTCGGTCGTCGCACACCATCGCAATATCGGGGTCGGGGGAGTCCGCGCCGCGGTCGTTCACGACCCGCGTGACGACCACGCCGCCGGTCACAGCCACCACCGCCAGTCCGGCAATCCACTTCGTTCGCAACTTCACGGCTACGAGTCTGGTGGCTGGTGACGCCCGACAACCCCGCCGCGAAGCCGCTCCCGCACCCCGGAATCCGAGCCCCAGGGATCTTGTATCGCTGCTCGAGGAATGCTAAAGGCCCGAGACAGGTTGCGATGTAGGTGCCCACGGGCCGCTCCGTGAACACGTCCGTGATGATTCCGTGGAGCGTTCCGTATTCAGCACGGATGTCGCAGGCCGGGGCCGAATTTAACGTTATCGGCATGACAAACAGCACCGCCTCCGCCACCGAAATCACCGTCAGCCTCGAGGTCGCCGACCCGGCCGCCACCGCCGCCGCCTACGAAGCCGCCTTCGGCCTCGGCGACAAACTCACCTTCCGTCCCGCCCGCGCCGCCTCCGAGGGTTTCCGCGGCTTCGTGCTCTCCCTGGTGGTCGACCAGCCTGGCACCGCCGACAATCTGATCGGCTCCGCGCTGCAGAACGGATTCACCGTCCTGCAACCGGCCAAGAAGAGCTTCTGGGGCTACGGCGGCGTCATCCAGGGCCCCGACGGCACCATCTGGAAGATCACCACCTCGCAGAAGAAGAACACCGGCCCCTCCTCCCGCACCGTCGACCGGTTCGTGCTGCTGCTGGGCGTCGACGATATGAAGGCCAGCAAGCAGTACTACATCGAGCACGGCCTGAAGGTGTCGAAGAGCTTCGGCAGCAAGTATGTCGAGTTCGCCCTGCCCGACTCGCCGGTCCAACTGGCCATGTACACCCGCAAGTTCGCTGCCAAGGATGTCGGCGTCTCCCCGGAGGGCTCGGGTTCGCACGGCATCGTCGTCGGCGGCAACACCGGCACCTTCACCGACCTCGACGGCTTCGAATGGGACGCGAACGCCTGACGAATGCCGATTACCGCACCGCCCACGACCATCGGACCGGCCACAGCAGTGGCCGGTCCGAATCGTCGTGTGCGCCTACGAACGCCGCGTGCCGACGCCCCCGGTCTCGGCGAGGACCGCGCGCAGCGTGCCGTCGAGATATGTTTCACCACAGCGGGTTCCGTATGCTGTCCGAGAAGCCCTTCGCGATTCCGGCCGCCAGCGTCAAAAACCTGTTCCATGCTGGGAGCGTGCCCGCTACACCCCGAGAGCCGCCGCGAACAGCGGCCAGGAGTCGTGCAGGTCGTCCTGCCAGTACGGCCAGGCGTGAGTTCCGCTGCGGTAGACGATGGTTGCGGGGATACCGAGTGCGGCGAGCCGATCGGTGAACGGCTGGGTGCAGTCGCGAACCACGCTCTCCATGACGCCGCCGATGGCCAGCCGGTCGGTCAGGCGGGGGAGGTCACCGCTGATCGACGGGTCGGCGAGGGTGTCGTGAATGCCGGGCAGGCCGTTGCCCGCCGAGACATAGAGGGCGACGCCGCGCAGCCGTTCGGCATTGACCACCGGATCGTTGGCTATCCAGGCCGGATCGCCGGGAGTCCACATATTGTCGGGATTCGCGCCGAACAGTTGCAGCTGCGAACGCACCACCGCCCGCGCCAGCGGATCATTGGTGCGCGGGCATCCGCTGAACGCGCCCACCGCCTGATACCGGCCCGGCGCCTGCAATGCCAGCGCCAGTGCCGAGGACGCCGACATCGATGTTCCCGCAACAGCATTGCGCCCGGTGAGCGCGAACCGCTCGGCCAGCGCCGCCGGGAGTTCATCGATGAGGAAGGTCGACCACTTGTTGCGGCCGAGCGCCGGATCCTCGGCCGCCCAGTCGGTGTAGAGCGAGGCCCGGCCGCCGATCGGCTGGATCACCGTCACCGGTTTGTCGGCGAAGAAGTGCGCGGCATCGGTCCGGTTGGTCCATGGTCCGCCCGCCTCGCCGCCGTCGATCGCATTGAGCAGATACAGCGCGGGCGCGGGACCGTCCGGAGCGGAAACCCACACGGGGATGGTCCGATTCATCGCCGCCGAATACACGCTCACCTCGAACTGCCGTCCGCCGAGCGGCCGCACGTCCACGATCCCCGACCCGGGCGCGGCAGTCGCCACCCCCGGCGTCAGCCCACCCACGATCGCGGACAGGACAAGCAGACAGAGCGTGAACCGGCGCATGCCACGATTATTGCCCGCCGATAGCCGGACTTCCCGCAGCAGCGCGCGGGCGATCGTGAATCAGGCCGGGAGAAATCGCCGCGAGAACCCCGGCGCGAGCCACGGCTTACGACCCCACGCCACGACACGTCCGGTGAGGGCAGGCCACCAGGGCGAGATCCGGCCGTAGTTGAGGAGCAGCGCGGTGACCGGCTCGACACTGATCCGCGTATCGATCGGACCGGGATCAGCGGGATCCACCGTGAGCCGCCCGTCTCGGAAGCAGAAGAGATACCGGTGGCCCAGCCCCCGCAGCCGGTACTCGTAGGTGGCCGTGTGCCCACTCGCCGCGGACGCGTTGACCCACCCCGGAATCACCTGCGTGAGACCATCCATGATGATCGGCACATGACCGGGGTCGATGAACCATGGTTTGCCAACGGTTCGCGCGATGTCGTAACCGTGGACAACGAACTCCCCCAGCAGGGTGCCCCGAGCCCGGTCGGCGCGGATCCGCTGATCGCCGTCGAACATCATCATGCGCGGCTCACCCCCGAACCCCGCGATGACCTCGTTCAGCGAATCCGTATCCGCGATCACCTGCGCCGCAAGCTTTTCCGGATCACGGGTGGCCAGATCGCGGATCTGCGCGGCATTGAAGGCCGGCAGATCCGCCGCGCGAGCCGGCCACTGCCCGCCGCCCAGCGCCAGTTCCCGATACCGGGCGGGTTCGGAGGCGACATGCCCGAGCACATCGGTGACCGACCAACCGGGCGTGGCGGACACCGGTGCATCCGGCGGTGCGGTCGAAGCCAGCTCCGCGAAACGAAAGGCCATGACTCGCAACGCCTCCGCGACGTGATCACTCATCGGTGCACCCCCGGTCGATTCCCGCGATCGCCGACCAACCTACCCGCATCAGCGCGCGGCGGCGCGGCGTAACGGCGGCACCCAGTACCATGCCAGCGGATCCCGCACACCGAGCCGCGAAAGGCAGCGCCGATGTCGATCGATCACCTGATCACGAAGTTCCGCTCCGTGGACACCACCGCGATCTGCGACGCCGACAAGTCGATTCGTGTGCTGGACAGCGGGATTCGCGCCCGCTCCGCCGAAACCCGGATGCTCGGACCGGCATTCACCGTCCACTGCCGCGGCGACTTCTTCGGAGTGCTGCGTGCCATCGAAGCGGCATCCCCCGGCGAGGTGGTCGTGGTCGATGGCGGGGGAGCGGAACTCGCTTACGCCGGTGAGCTTTTCGCGCGCGGCGCAGTGGTGCGTGGGCTCGCGGGGATCATCGTGGACGGCGGCTACCGCGATATCGGCTATGTCCGCGACTGCCCGCTGCCGATCTACAGCCGGTTCGTGACACCGATGGCCGGCACCACCGGCCACCTCGGTGCACTCCAGATCCCGGTGACCTGCGGTGGAGTCCGCGTCGCGCCCGGCGACCTGGTCCTCGCCGACGACGAGGGCGTCATCGTGCTCGACCCCGAGCGCGCCGAGGAACTGCTCGACGCGGCGGCAGCGATCAAGAACGCCGAGGCGGGGGTGATCGCGCGTCTGGACAAGGGGGACACCCTGAGCGATAGCGTGAATGTCGATGCTCACGCGGAGGCTCTCGGCGCGGGCGAGCCCTCGGTCCTGCGCTTCCTGGATTGATCATCCACCGTCCGCGCGTCGAATTCGCGCGGGCCGAGGTGTGCGGGCCACCCGCCGGACCTCAGGGCAGGGCCTTCATCTGGCCCACGGTGGCCTCCTCGGGCGGCGTGGGTCGCAGGGCACGCTGTGCGAATGCCCCGATCGCGCCGATGGCGTAGCGCGCTTCGGGGAGAGCGTCCGCGCCTGCCTGGAATACGTGGACGGCGCGATCCCAGATCTGCACCGTGCACGCGATATGCGCCTCGTCGCAGCGCCGGGCCAGCTGCTCCACGTCTGCCAGCAGGACCTCGGTCGATCCCGCCTGGATCAAAACCGGTGGTAGCCCGTCGAAGTCGTGGTTGACCGGGGACCAGCGCGGGTCGATCGCACCGTCCGGAGCGAACCCCCAGCGCACCGGTACCGCGAGCGCCTGTGCCGACAGGGCTGGGTCCCGGTGGTTGTTGACGTGGTTCAGGCGTGCGCCGGAATCGTAGTCGGCCCAGGGGGACAGGGCGATCAATCCGCCGCCCGGTATCGGCAGTCCGAGGTCGCGGGCGGTGAGCGCCACCGCGAATGCGAGCCCCGCGCCGGTCGAATCCCCGCCCAGGAGAACGCGTTCCGCCGCGAACCCGGTATTCAGCAGATGCCGATAGGCGGTGAGCCCGTCCTCGACCGCGTCGATGAGATGCGCCGTCGGCAATTGGCGGTAGGCGACGTTCAGGACCGGTGTCTCCGTGCTGCGCGCGATCCGCGAGACCAGGCGGCGATGGGAATTTGAGTCCGCACGAGACGAATCCGCCGCCGTGGAAGTAGAGGATGACCGCATCGCGATCCTCGGGCGCGCAACAGGTGTCGTGCCAGATCCATTCGGCGCGGAAACGCTCGAATTCCACCGCCCGGCGATGTGTTCCCAGCGGTGGGAAGACGATCCGCGTGGCCCACTCCAGCCGGGTACCGATGGCCAGCATCGGTTTCGGCGCGCGCAGCAGATTCGCCAGCGCCACCAGGATGTTCAAACTCGGACGCAGCATGACCGCGCACAGGGCGTGCGTGAAACGCATGGTGAGGCTCGCGGGCCCGAACCAGCGCACCGTGACGGTGGATGTTTCGCCGCGGGTCTCGGTTTCCAGGGCGAACAGTCGCGCCACACCCCTGTGCCGGGTCACCGGAAGCACGGGTAATCCCAAGTCCTGGAAAGATTTCGAGAAGGCGGTAGGCGTGCGCTGGGCGGCGACGATGGCGACCCCGGTGACCGCCGACAGGAAGAACGCGAACAGGAACGAGCCGAGAACGAACCAGAACGGTGCGAACTGGATCGCCCACACGCCGAGCAGCTCTTCGAGCTGCTGCGCCCATCCGGGTTCGAATGATCGCAGGGGAGAGGCGAATTCGGTGGCATTGCGGAACACGAGCAGGGGCGCGGCGCGGCCCCCGGTGGCGAACGAGCCGAGCAGCAGATCGCCGTTCTCGGTGAAGGTGACTGCCTCCCCGTTGATTTCATCGGGGATCGGGATCGGTATCGGAGGCGCTGTGGTGACCGCATCGGTGATGTCGGCGCCGGAGATCGGGAACAGGTACAGGTATTCGGCGGTGCGCAGTGCCGCCACGGTGCCCTCCGCGTTCACCGTGCCCCCGAGCACGATCTCGGTGAACGGACTCTCCCCGCGACTCGACAAATCGACCTCGCCGAGCGGCTGAAAAGTCATGTCGGCGACGAGCGCGTCCACCGATCGCGTCCTGGGTGGCCCGAAAAGACCTGTGCGCCCGCCATATTCGGTGGTGACGACCACGGGCCGCCCGGTCGGCTCGACCAGCACCGCGCTCACATGCCGCGCGGTGCCCCCGTCGCCCAGCGTCACCCGATACGCGTCACCGGCTCCGGTGCGCGTATCGAGTCGCGTCAGCGTGACCGTCGAATCGCGCCGGTTCACACCCCCGTCCGCAAGCCACAGCTGCGGACTGCCGCCCGGCATCCGCCCCGCGACGGCCTCGGTATCGGCGGTCGCGTCCGGTAGTACGAGCCACCGCCGCGCTGCGCATCCCGTGAGATCGAGCTCCGCGACCCGGGTTCCGCCCGCGCCCGTCACCGTGGCGAACACCGTATCCCCGACGGTCGCCAGTCCGGTGATCCCTACCAGATCATCCGGCGTGCACAGTGTTTCGAAGGCCCGCACCTGCACGGCGGGCTCGGTCCGCGCCGGACCTGGCGTCGTGACCACACCGAAGACGGCAAGCAGCACGACCACGATCCGCGCCCGCCTACCGGCCACCCGAGCCCCCGAATCCGCCGAGCTACACCTGACGATCAAACTGTCTCGGACAGCCCGATGTGAAATGCAGTCTACGCACGGACCGGTGGTTTGTACGCCTTTCGTGCCGCTGCTCCGACCTGGGTCGTCAGCACGGCTGCAGCGGGAAGCACGGGGGAGCGATGGTGGTCTTCGGGATGGTCGGATCCGTGGTGGTGGTCGGATCGCCCTGTCGAACCGAGGTGGTGCCCCGGCGGTCGACGGGGGTCGGATCATCGTCCGTGCTGGTGCCGCCGAATCCGCAGGTGACCGCGAGCGCGAGCACCAGGGCCAGCAGGATCAGGCCCATGAGGATCATGAGGTCCGGTCGCCGCCTGCGACGCGGCACCCGCTCGCCCGGCCGGCGGTCGGGCCATACCGGGAATCCCGGTGGCGCGGACTGGGGCTGTCCGCCGGGACCGGCGTACGGGCCTGCCTGCGGAGCGGCGGGCGCGCCCGGCCGCCCGCCCGCGAGTCCGGCCCCGAACCCGGCTCCCGCGGCCGCTCCCGGAGAGCTGAAAATTCCACTGCGCCCGCCTGATCGGGAGTCCGTGGGTCGCCGGCCGAAGAGACCGCCGCGACCACTGCCCGAGCCGCCGAACAGGCCGCCCCGGCGGCCGGGGCTGGTGGTCGGACCGGACGATCCCCCCACCTGGCCAGGACCTCGGCTGGCTTCCGCGGAGTCGGAGCGTCCGCCGAACAGGCCAGAACCTCGGCCGGCTTCCGCGGAGTCGGAGCGTCCGCCGAACAGGCCACGACCTCGACTGGCCCCTGCGGGGTCGGGGCGTCCGCCGAACAGTTTCCAGCGGCGGCCGGATTGCGGGGCGGGACCGGATGATTGAGCGCCGGGTGTGCCGGTGGCGGGGGTGACCGGGGGCGGGCCTGCCTGGCGTCCGCCGAGCAGGCCGGAGAGGCCGCCGGACTGCGCTGGTGGGGGAGTGTGCGGAGGCGCGGGCGTCGTCTGCTGCGGTTCCGAGGTACCCGCGACGGCGCGATAGGCAGCGGCAGCTGCCGCCTCGGCGGACGCTCCGGCCACGGCGGCCCCGGCAGTGGAGGATCGTCCGGAGGCGGGCGGTGGCGGGACCTGCTGTCCGGCAGGGCTTGCGGCTGGGCGGCCGCCTGGGGTTTCCGGCGGTGTGTCAGCGGTCTGCCCGCCGGGATGGCCACCGCCGCCCGCGGACGCCGGTCGTGCGGCGGGTGCGCCGCTGCCCGACTCGCCGCGCGCAGGCGCATCGGTCTTCGGCTGCGCCGCATCCTCCGGACCGGTCGGCCCGTACGGCTGCACCGGCACCGACGGCACCCGCACGGTCGGCGCGACCGACATCGGCGGGGGCGCGTTGCGCGCGGATTCCGGCGGCGAGAAGCCCTCGGCGATCAGGTCGGAATAGCTTGCCGCCGCCGCGAATCCGAGCGCGCCGAGCGCCTGCCCGACCTGTGCGGCATCCCAGGACGGGTCCGCGCCCTCGGACAGCGTCTTGAAGTAGGCGCGCAGCGAGGACGGCCCGTCCCCGATGAGCACATCGATTCCAGCTGGTAGCGCGCCCTTTTCGAGTTTCACTCGGCTGCCCAGCTGCGGCACCAGCAGCACCAGTCCGCTCACCGGCACCTGTTCGCGTCCGGGGGCGGAGCGCAGTTGGTGCGCGAGGTCGACGGTTTGCTGCCGCACCCGTTCCAGCGGATTGGCGTCACCGTCGAGCGGCGCGGGTTTGCCGTCCACCATCCACGGCTGGTCCTGGGCGCAGGTGAGGGTGCCGGTGACTCGTTCGGTGAAACCGTGCACGCCCACCACCACGCAGGTCTGCGGCGTCCACACCACCACGTCGGCGTCCTGGCACTGCACTACGGCGATGCCGGGCACGGCGTGCGGCCCGCTCCAGGATTTGAGCCAGTTCACGACGGTGCGCTCGGTGCTCGACAGCCGCGACGGGTCGTCGTTGCGGACCTTCACCAACATCCCGAACCACCCTCTGACCGATGCCTCTACCCTCCGGCCGCCTGAACGGTCGCCGCGACCACCTTACGGCGTTGTCGTGAACGGTCGCGGCGAATCGTCTTGCGCGGCAGCAAGATCATTGTCCATGGTCTGCGGGTTGTCGCATCCGGGGCGGGATTACTCGCCGGTTACCGGCGCAGAAATCCGACATACCCGTCAGGACGGATGAGGATGCGGGTGCCGTCGGCCGCTCCGTAGGCGCGACGCGCGTGGCCGTCGGCGTCGATGAATTCACCCGGGGCGGCGGCCTTTTCCGGGCGGACGATGGAGACGATTCGGGCAGGGCGTTCGCCGGGTACCGCTGTCTCGGCCAGTTCCGCACCGCCGGTACCGGTTCCGTCCTCCGAGCCGAAGACGAGCAGCGTCGCCTGCGGTCCGCGCATCAGCTCGAACAGTCGCACCGGGGTGCCACCGGCATCGGTCAGCGGAGCATCGGGTGCGCGATCCCCGGCTCGCACTCCCTCGCCCGCGTCGTCCGGATCCTGCGGCAGCAGATTCCGATAGCTGATATCCAGCTGATGGGTCCCCTCCCGATCCATCGCCTCCGGGTCGCCGTCGACGGTGCGATCCAGCAGTGCACTGCTCAATCCGAGCACCTTCGCCGCCACCGCGCGCCGCTCGCTCTCGTAGGTATCCAGCAGCCCCTGCGCTTCCGCGCCCGGATTTCGCAGCGCGGCTTCGAGTTTCCAGCCCAGGTTGTACGCGTCCTGCACCCCGGTGTTGAGCCCCTGTCCGCCGGTCGGCGGATGCGCGTGCGCGGCGTCTCCGGCGAGGAACACCCGACCGTCCCGAAACCGTTCCGCCAGACGGATATTCGGCCGCCACACCGTCGCCCACGACAGCTCGCTCAAGACGATGTCGGTGCGCCGCGACAGCCGGTTCACATGCTGCTGCAATACCTCGAGGCTCGCGTCGGAATCCCCGGCCAGCGGTGCGGCGAACTGGAACTTCCGGCCACCCGGCAGCGGGGACATGGCGAAACCGTCCATGGGCGAATCGGGTTCGGCGAACCAGTACCCGTAGTCGTGATCGAGCGCGTCCGCCCGCACATCCCCGAGGAGCATCCGAATCGACTCGTCGGTGGTGCCGGCGAAGGCGATGCCGAGCTTCCTGCGCACCGTGCTGCGCCCGCCATCCGCGCCGACCAGGTATGCCACCCGCACGGTTTCGGCGGCCCCGCCGTGCTCGAGCGACACGGTGACCCCGTGTTCGTCCGCGCTGAAATCGGTGACCGCCGTGCCGGATTCGACCTTCACCCCGAATTCGGCGAGCCGATTCCGCAGTACCCGTTCGGTATCGGACTGGCCGAGCACCCACGGATTCGGATACGGCACCTCCGGGGTGGCCGCGCGGGTCTCGGTCATCCGCCGCTCCATCAGGAACTCGCCGCCCAGGTGCACCCGCAGGGTCGCTTGCCCGCACCCCTGGGCGAAGACCGCGTCGAGCACTCCCAGGTCCTCGAACACCTCCAGCGTGCGCGGCTGCAAGCCGTCACCCCGGGATCCTTCGAAGAACGTCTCCGCCCGATCGACCACCCGCACCGCGATGCCGCGGCGCGCCAGGTCGATGCCCAGCGTGAGCCCTGTGGGCCCGGCCCCGGCAATGAGTACCTGTGCAGACATGCCAACTCCTGTAACTGAATATGAATTCACTGAATACGGATTCAGTATTCTGGATGGTAGTTTCCGCTGTCAAGGAGGTGGTACGAGGTGGCCGGACGCCGCAGCGAGAAGTCAGCCGAAACCGAGCAGGCCCTCAAGGCCGCCGCGCGACGGCTCTTCGCCGAGCGCGGCTACCTGAACACCAAGATCACCGACATCACCGCCGAGGCCGGCCGCGCCGCGGGCTCCTTCTACAACCACTTCGCGAGCAAAGAGGAACTGCTCCAATCCCTCCTGAAGGACCTGGCCGACGAAGGCGACACACGCGCCGAATCCGAG
Organism: Nocardia acididurans; assembly: GCF_016741815.1. Classification (GTDB taxonomy): domain Bacteria; phylum Actinomycetota; class Actinomycetes; order Mycobacteriales; family Mycobacteriaceae; genus Nocardia; species Nocardia acididurans. Next base: position 173,440 of record NZ_JAERRJ010000007.1, on the reverse strand, counting down.
GACCACAACCCGGATTTCACCGACCCCGACGCCGTCCGCCACCACATCAACGGCTACTGGACCGCCGCCCGCGAGAACTGGCCCGTCTTCCGCGCCATGTCCCAGGCGGCCCTGGTGAACCCCGACTTCGCCGCCCTGATGACGCGCTTCGCCACCGAACAGCGCGCCGATGTGGCCGACCACCTCGACAACTTCGCCGCCGCGGGCCTGACGCTGCCCACCACCCCCGACGCCAGCCTCGCCCTCATGTTCCTGGTGACCACCGCCCTGCTCCAGGCCGTGGACGAAGGCAGCGTCGACCTCACCGACGCCGAGGCGGTGGACGCGCTCACCCGCTTCGTCTACCGCGGCCTCACTGCCCGCGACATCGACTGAACCGCATCAGTCAGGGCAGCAAGACGATGGAACCGGTGGTCCGGCGGGATTCGAGATCCGTGTGCGCCTGGGTTGCCTCGGACAGGGGATAGGCCGCGCCGACGCGGATGGTGAGGGTGCCTTCGGCAATGGCGGTGAGGATATCGGTTGCGCGCCACAGGAGTTCGGCGCGGTCCCGGGTGTAGTGGACCAGGGTGGGCCGGGTGACGAACAGGGAGCCCGAGGTGCTCAGCCGCTGCAGATCGAAGGGCGGAACGGGGCCGCTCGCGCCACCGAAGAGCGCGAGCATGCCGCGCACGCGCAGGGAGGCGAGGCTGGCTTCGAAGGTGGACGCTCCGACGCCGTCGTAGACCGCGGCCGCACCTTCGCCGTTGGTGAGTTCCTTGACGCGGGCGGGGATTTCGTCGTCGTAACGCAGTACCTCGGACGCACCCGCTTCGCGCGAGAGCTTCTCCTTGTCGTCGGTGGAGACCGTGGTGACGACCCGGACATCCCGCGCCGCGAGGAGCTGGGTGAGGATCAGGCCCACACCGCCCGCGCCCGCGTGGACGAGCACCGTCTCACCGGGCTCGGGCTGGTAGATGGAGTTGATCAGATAGTGGGCTGTCATGCCCTGCAACAGAATCGACGCCGCGACCGGGGCATCGACGCCCGCGGGCACCGGGATCGCGACCGCGGCCGGGACCACAACCTTCTCGGCGTAGCTGCCGGGCGCAGCGGCCCAGGCCACGCGGTCACCGACGGCGAAATCGCTCACGCCGGAACCGATTTCGGTGATGACGCCGGTGCCCTCGGACCCGGGGATGTAGGGCACCGACTGCGGGTAGCGTCCGGTGCGGATGTAGGTGTCGATGAAGTTGACGCCGATGGCCTCGGTTTCGACGAGGAGCTGCCCGGGGCCGATCTGCGGGTCGGGGACCTCGGTGTAGGTGAGGACTTCGGGACCGCCGTGTTCGGAAACCTGGATGGCGCGCATGAAGACTTTTGTACACCTGTCCCGGTGTGAGGTGTGCGGCGGATCATGGACTCTGACTTACCCGTGGGTAAACTCCAGGGCATGAGCGCTACCACCGCCCCGGCACCCGTGCAGCTGTCGCCGTCCGTCGTCGATTCCGTGAAGGGATTCGTCGCCGAGCACGGTGGCTCGGCCACCGCGGTGCTGCAGCCCATCGGCCGTGTCGGCGTCCGCGTCACCCTGGTCGGCGAGGACGGCGTGCTCGGCGATCGCGTGGTCGACAGCCTGGAGGCCGCCAAGGCGCTCGTGGAGACCGTCGACGGCCTGACCGAGGCCGACGAGTGGGATCGCGAGCTGATCTCCAAGGTCACCCCGGCCAAGGGCCACTGGGCGAAGATGGCCGGCTGGGTCGCCAAGCAGAAGCGATTCCCCAAGGCGCGCAACGAGAAGTAGTCGCGACACGGTCCCCCGAGGCCGTGTGCCCCGGCGCTTTGGCAATACTGGACAGCGTGAACGACATCCAGAGGGCGCCGTGCAGGGGCGAGTGACCAAGCAGGCGCAGCTGCGTTCCGCGCTGACCACCCTGTGTGCGCAGTTGCGCCCGGGGGAGATGCTGCCCAGTGAACGCCAGCTGTGCGACGACTACCGCGTCAGCCGCATGACGGTGCGAGAAGTGCTGGGGCAGTTGGAATCCGAGGGCGTCATCACCCGCATTCCGGGCAAGGGCACCTTCGTCGCCGAGCGCGTGGCGCGCTCCCGGCTGCACATGGCCTCGTTCAGCGAGGATATGCGCCGCCTCGGCCGTACCCCCTCCACCGTGGTGCTGCACACCGATCACGCGGTGCCGCCGCCCGCGTCGAGTGCGGCGCTGGGCCTGCACGCCAATCAGAAGGCGTATCACCTGGTTCGGCTGCGCCTGGCCGACGGTCTGCCGATCTCCATCGACGACGGCTGGTATCGGGAGGATCTGCTGCCCGGCCTGCTCGACGAGGATCTGACGAAATCGCTGTACTCGCTGATGGCCGCGAAGTTCGACTGTCATATCGACCGGGCGGACCAGACGGTGCGCGCGGTGGCCGCCGATGAGCGGCACGCGGGCTGGCTCGGCACCGATTCCGGTTCTCCGCTACTGGCTTTCGACCGCATGTCCTATTCGAAGGACAAGTGCGTCGAGCACTGCCAGTCCTGGTACCGCGCCGACCGATACCAGGTCTATATGACGGTATCGGCCGGCGACAGCCAGAACGACTAGATCGAGAAGAGCGGCGCTCCCGCCTCGACCGCCCCGGTGGCCGGCTGCTGTGCCGACCCGGGGGCGGTGTCCATCACCACCACCGGCACCGCGGCCGACAGGCCCAGGCGGCGAACGGCATTGGGGGAGAAGACGATCAGCGGGTCACCGGCGGCCACCTGATCGCCCTCGGCGGCCTTGACCTCGAACAGGTCCGGCTTGCCGACGGTGTCGATGCCCAGATGCAGCAGCACGCCCACGCCCGCCTCGGAGACGATGACGGCGGCATGCGGGTGCAACTTCACGATGGTGCCCGAAACGGGCGCGATGACTGTTGTTTGCTCATCGGTGTCCAGTGGCTCGATCGCGACGCCGGACCCCACCATTTCGGCGGAGAAGACCGGATCGGGAACCTCGGACAGCGGCATGGCGCGGCCGGGCAGCGGCGCCAGGATCTGGGTGCTCACGCCGGGGCTCAGAGCAGATCGTTGATGTCTTCGGCCAGGGCGTCGGCGGTCGGCCCGACCACGACCTGAACGGCGTTACCCGCCTTGACAACTCCGTGCGCGCCGGCCGCCTTGAGGGCCTTCTCATCCACCGGTCCGGCGTCCTTCACCTCGACACGCAGGCGCGTTATACAGCCCTCGACCTCGATGATGTTGTCCACGCCACCCAGACCGGCGACGATTTGATCTACCTTTGACATGATTCCTCCGTAGGCTCCGAGTGGACAAAACTGGTTATAACCAGTATATCTCTGGTTATAACCAGTCACCTTACCTGCCGGTGACACTATTCACAGACTGAGGACCATCGCTATGGCCGATGCCGCCCAGAGCGTGCGCAAGAAGATCGACCTGTCCGGACTGCAGAAGCTCGGCCGCAGCCTCATGCTGCCGATTGCCACGCTACCTGCTGCTGGCTTGTTGCTGCGCCTAGGACAAGACGACATGCTCGGCCGCTGGTCGGCCACCAAGACCGTGGCGGACATTCTGGCCGGCGCCGGCGGCGCCCTGCTGGACGCGCTGCCCCTGCTGTTCGCCGTCGGCATCGCCATCGGATGGGCGAAGAAATCCGACGGCTCCACCGCCCTCGCGGCCGTCGTGGGCTACCTGGCCCTGGGCGGCGTGTTCAAAGCCATGTCACCCGTGGTGCTGGAGGGCAAGCTGGACGCCAAGGGCTCCCAACTGATGATCAACTTCGGTGTCCTCGGCGGCATCGTCATGGGCATCACCGCCGCCGTGCTGTGGACGAGATTCCATCGCACCCAACTGCCCGACTATCTCGGCTTCTTCTCCGGACGCCGCCTGGTGCCGATTCTGACCGCCTGCGCGGCCGTCGTGATCGGCGTCGTCATGGCGTTCATCTACCCAGCCTTCAACTCCGGGCTCACCTGGCTCGGAAACACGGTGGCGGACAACAGCGTTGCCGGTGGCGGCATCTTCGGCTTCGCCAACCGCCTGCTGCTGCCGCTGGGCCTGCACCACATCCTGAACTCGGTGGTGTGGTTCGTCATCGGCGACTACAACGGCGTCCACGGCGACATCCCGCGCTTCCTGGCCGGTGACCCGACCGCAGGCACCTTCATGACCGGCTTCTTCCCGATCATGATGTTCGGCCTGCCCGCCGCGGCGCTGGCCATCTGGCGCAACGCCAAGCCGGAGAACCGCAAGATGGTCGGCGGCATCATGCTCTCCACCGGTCTGACCGCCTTCGTCACCGGCATCACCGAACCGCTGGAATTCGCCTTCATCTTCGTGGCCTGGCCGCTGCTGCTCATCCACGCGATCTTCACCGGATCCGCACTGGCACTGACCAATTGGCTCGGTATCCACGACGGTTTCACCTTCTCCGCCGGAGCCATCGACTACCTGTTGAACTTCGGTAAGGCGACCCATCCGCTCCTGCTGATCCCGATCGGACTCGGCTACGCGGTCCTGTACTACGTGACCTTCAGTTTCATCATCAAGCGCTGGAACCTGCCGACACCCGGCCGGGAACCCGAAGCCGACGAACTCGAGAAGGAGAACACCGCACAATGATCACTCGCACCGCTGTCGTTGCGTCCAAGACCGGACTCCATGCCCGCCCCGCAGCCCTGTTCGCCAAGGCTGCCGCCGAATCGCCCGTGCCCGTGACCATTTCGGTCGACGGCAAGCCGGGCGTGGCGGCCGGTAGCCTGTTGCAGGTGATGACCCTGGGCGTGAAGCAGGGCGACAAGGTGACCCTGTCCGCCGAGGACGGGGCCGACGCCGCACTCGACAAGCTGGTCGAGCTGCTGGAGACCGATCTTGACGCGTGAGGTGCGCGGGGTCGCCGCCGCTCCCGGAGTGGCGCTCGGACCGGTGAAGTGGCTGGCGTCCGCGCCGGCCACCAGCCCGAACGACGCTCCCGGCAGTGACCCCGAAGCCGAAATCGCCCGTGCGGAAGCCGCTTTCAAGACCGTCGCCGCGCGCTACGCCGCCCAGGCGAGCGCGGCGACGGGACCGGCCGCCGACATTCTCTTCATGACCTCTGCGCTGGCCGAGGATCCGTCGCTGCTGGACCAGGTGCGCGTCGGCATCACCATCGGCGGGCCCACCGCCCATTCGGTGACCGAGGCCGTCGAACATTTCGCGGAGCAGTTGAAGGCGCTGGGCGGCATGATGGCCGAACGCGCCTCGGATCTGCGCGATGTCGGGCAGCGCGTGGTGGCGGAACTGCTGGGCGTCGATCCGCCCGGAATTCCGGACAGCGCAGAGCCTTTCGTGCTCGCCGCGCAGGATCTCGCACCGGCCGACACCGTGACCCTGGATCCGGCGCAGGTGGTCGGCCTGCTCACCGTGGCGGGCGGACCCACCTCGCACACCGCGATTCTGGCCAAGGCCCTGGGGATTCCGGCTGTGGTCGCCGCCCCGGGTGCGGTGGATATCGCCGAGGGGACGGTGGTCGTACTCGACGGCGGCACCGGCAGCGTCGAGATCGATCCGGACGAGCGGCGTCGCGAGGAAGTGCGTGCCGAACGTACCCGGCAGGCAGACGCGCCGACCGGGCCGGGGCGGACCGCCGACGGACACGCCGTCCCGCTGCTGGCCAATGTGGGCAGTGTGGCGGACGCGCGGCTCGCGGTGGAACTCGGCGCGGAGGGCGTCGGGCTGTTCCGCACGGAATTCCTTTTCCTGGGCCGCAATTCGGCTCCCACCGTCGAGGAGCAGACGCGGCAGTACGCGGAGATCTTCGCCGCCCTGGGCGATCGGCCGATCACGGTGCGGACCCTGGACGCGGGTTCGGACAAGCCGCTGCCGTTCCTGAACCTCCCCGAGGAGGAGAATCCGGCGCTCGGTGTGCGCGGACTGCGGTTGAGCAACGTCAATGAGGGGACGCTGCTCGACCAGCTGGCCGCCATCGAGGCCGCCGCGCAGGAGTCCGGGGCGAGCGTCAAGGTCATGGCTCCGATGGTCGCGACGGTCGACGAGGCGCACTACTTCGCCGGGCGCGCCCGCGAGGCCGGGCTCGAGACGCGCGGCGTCATGATCGAGATTCCCGCCGCGGCAATCCGTTCCGCGCATCTCGGCGCGGAGGTGGACTTCTTCTCCATCGGCACCAACGACCTGTCGCAGTACCTGTTCGGCGCGGACCGCATGTCCTCGGCGGTGGCGGCGCTGCACGATCCGTGGCAGCCCGCCCTGGCAGCGACCATCGCCATGGTCGTCGAGGGCGCGACCGCCAACGGCGTGAAGGTCGGTGTCTGTGGCGAATCGGCGTCGCATCCCGAATTCGCCTGTGTGCTGGTCGGTCTCGGTGTCGAGACGCTGTCCATGGCGCCGCGCTCGCTCGCCGGAGTGCGGGCCGCGCTGGCCGGGGTCACCCTCGACCAGTGCCGCGCCGCCGCACAGGCCGTGCTGTCGGCCCGCACCGCCGCCGACGCCGCCGCGGCGGCCCGCGCCGCCCTGGGGCGAGCCGGTTGAGAACTACGCTACGCGGCAGGGTCGTCAGCCTCGCAGCGGCGGGCGACCTCGCCGACGGAGTCGTGTCCTTCGACGGCCCCCGGCTCGACTATGTCGGGCCCGCAAAGGATTTCGACGGCGACCTGCCGCCGCTCCCGCGCGAACCGGTGGTGATCCTGCCCGGCCTCATCGACGTGCACTGTCACGGCGGCGGCGGATTCGGTTTCCCGGAAACCGATCTCGCGGGCGTCACCGCGGCGGCGAACTTCCATCGCGGGCGCGGGACCACCACCCTGGTGGCCTCGCTGGTCTCGGCCACCGAAGCCGAACTGCGCGAACGCATCGACGTGCTGTCCCCGGCCATCGACTCCGGGCTGCTCGCCGGAATCCACCTCGAGGGTCCGTTCATCAGCGAATACCGCAGGGGCGCACACGATCCCGAGCGCATTCTGCCCGGCGATCCGGGCATGCTGGATCGGCTGCTCGACTACGCGGGCGGGCGCATCGTCTCGGTGACCATCGCGCCGGAGACCGCCAAGTTCGACGAGCTCGCCGATGTGCTGGCCGCCGCGAATGTGGTGCTCTCGCTGGGCCATACGGTCGCCGACTACCGGCGCTCGGTGCATGCCATGCGGCGCGGCTGGCGGGTCTCCATCACCCACCTGTTCAACGCCATGCCGGAACTGGCGCACCGGGACGCGAATTTCCTCACCGCCGCCATGGCCGCGGCCGGGCGCGGCGATGTGGTGGCCGAGGTGATCGGTGACGGCGTGCACCTGGCCGACGGCACCGTCCGCATGGTGTTCGACACCCTCGGAGCCGAGAACCTGGCCCTCATCACCGATGCCATGGCCGCCGCCGGATGCGCGGACGGCCGCTATCACCTGGGCAGTTTGGACGTCGTCGTGCAGGACGGCGTCTCGCGCCTGTACGACCCCGACGGCGAGGGCTCCATCGCGGGCGGCACCGCCTCGGCCTCGGATGTGCTGCGACGCACCGTCTTCGACGCCGGTGTCGATCTCACCGCCGCGGTCACCGCCGCCTGTGCGACACCCGCCCGCCTGCTGGGCATCTCCGATCATGTCGGCGCGCTGCGCCCCGGCATGCACGCCGACGTGCTCGTCACCGACCACCATTTGAACCCCCTCACCGTGTACAAGGACGGAACCGCATGGAACTCGTGATCACCGACAACGCGGCCGAAGCCGGTGTGCTGGCCGGCCGCATCATGGCCGACCATGTGCGCCGCGGCGCCCGCGCCATCGGGCTGGCCACCGGGTCCTCACCGCTGGGCGCGTACCGGGAGCTGATCCGGCAGCATCGCGAGGAGAACCTGAGTTTCCGTGGCGTGCACGCCTTTCTGCTCGACGAGTACATCGGCCTGCCGCCCGGACATCCGCAGTCCTACGCGCAGTTCATTCGCGACGAATTCACCTCGCACGTGGACTTCGCCGACAACCTGGTGCACAGCCCCGACGGCAATGCCGCCGACATCCCGGCTGCCGCAGCGGAATACGAGCAGATGATCGCCGACGAAGGCCCGGTGTCGGTGCAGATCCTCGGAATCGGCGCGAACGGGCACCTCGGATTCAACGAGCCTGGTTCCTCGCTGCGCTCGCGCACCCGGGTCAAGACGCTGACCCCGAAGACCCGCGAGGACAACGCGCGCTTCTTCGAGGACGATCTCGCGCAGGTGCCCACCCATGTGCTGACCCAGGGCCTCGGAACCATCGGCGACGCGGACCATCTGCTCATGATCGCCACCGGCGCGGGCAAGGCTGAAGCCGTCGCCGCCGCCGTGGAAGGCCCGGTCTCGGCGTTCTGCCCGGCGTCGATTCTGCAGATGCACCCGCATGTCACGGTGATCGTGGATCCCGCCGCCGCGGCGAATCTGAAGGCCGTCGACTACTACCGTTTCGCGGTCGAGAACAAGCCGTCCTGGCAGAGCTTCTGAGCAGACCGCGAGCAGCCCTGGTCACGACTCTCCTGACCAGGGCTTTTCGCTGTCCGGCCCGGCCGCCAGCGTGCGCGCGAGATGGTCGGCCGCTCGGGCGAGGCGCTCGGCGGGCCAGTCTCCCGGATTCTCCACGCTGGTGATCATCGCGCCGCGGGAGGCGAGGTAGAGGACATCCGCGGCGGTGTCGGCATCCGGTACCTGCGCGGCGCGCAGGGCCGCGATGAGCCGCCCGCGCAAGCGGTCGAGTTCGTGGTGCAGGGTGGCCAGTCGCTGTGCGTCGATCGCGTTCTCGCCGAGGATCTGGACCAGGATCTTCGCCACCGTCGGGCCGGTGTCCCGGTTCCAGTCCAATGCCCACTCGGCGAGTCGGCGCAACCGCTGCCCGGCATCTCCGGTCAGTTCATCGACCTGGGTATCCCATTGGTGCACCAGGGTTTCCAGGGTGAGATCCAGTAGCTGGGTGCGGTTGCGCACGTAATTGGTGATGAGGCTGGTGGATCCGCCCAGCGCCGCGGCCACCGCGCGCACCGTCAGACCGGCGACGCCGTGCTCGCGGACGATCCTCACCCCCGCCTCGCCGATGCGGCGGCGGCGATCGGCGCTGTCGACCTCGACTGGCATGTCACATCCCTTCGGTCTTGCGGAAGTCGCGGCTCTCCGGCAACACTGTCATACAACAGTGTTGCATAACAGCGTTGCCGAGAACCGAGGAGCAGCCGCCATGAATCGTTCGATACCCGCCGTCGTCGCCGCACTGTTCGGCGCGGCCGTCGTGTGCACCGCCTCAGGACCTGCGCACGCGGATCCGGCAGGGGCCCGCGCGGCGGTCGCCGATCTGGCCGCTGATCAGTGGATTCCCGGCGCGGCCGCAGCCAAGCGCCTCGAGTACCGGACACAGAACTCGCTGGGCGAGCCCGCGCTGTCCTCGGGTGCGCTGTTCGTGCCGAACGGAACTCCGCCGCCGGGCGGCTGGCCGGTGGTGGCCTGGGAGCACGGCACCGTCGGGCGCGCCGACGACTGCGCGCCCACCCGCACCGACTTCACCTTCTACCGCCCCTACCTGCAGAACCTGCTGAGTCAGGGCTTCGCGGTCGCGGCTACCGACTACATCGGGCTCGGCACCCCGGGCGAGCACGCCTACCTCGACGGGCGCGCGGCCGCGAACAGCGCGATCGATCTGGTTCGCGCCGCGCGAGCACTCGACCCGTCACTGTCGGCGCGGTGGGCGGCGGTCGGCCATTCCCAGGGCGGGCACGCGGCACTGTTCACCGCGGCCCAGGCCACCACCTACGCTCCGGAGCTGGATTACCGTGGGGCGATTGCCATCGCACCCGGCGCCAGCATTACCGACACCCTGCTGCTGCTGGGCCGTCCGGGTACCCCGGACATCCTGCCCGCGGGGATGAAGACCTACACGAGCTACGTCCTCGGCGGCCTGCGGGCCGCCCGGCCCGGCTTCGACCTGGACGCCTACCTCACGCCCCTGGGCCGCCGGATCGTCGCCGACAGCGGGCAGTATTGCTACGACGACATGACGGCCCGGCTCGAGCGGGTCTCCATGGCCGATATGTTCACGAAACCCTTGGCGGACGGTGGTTTCGAAGCAATGGCCCGCTCCGTTCTCGACGTCCCCACCACCGGCTACGACCACCCGCTACTGATCGTGCAGGGCAGCAACGACATCGACGTGCCCGCGCCCATGTTGTGGAAGCAGGTCGCGGACCTGCGGGCCGCCGGTGTCGGCGTCGACACCCGCGACTACCCGGGCTACGACCACATGCAGGCGCTCGACGACACCTATGCCGACACGAACACCTACCTGCACAACCTCTTCCGGTAGCGGAGGGGTCGGTTCAACCCTCCACAGGTACATTCGGCGTCAGTTCCTTTCCTGATCCAGCAGGCGCAGACGCGCGCCCGAACCGAGCAGGCGGGTGGCGGACAGGCCGAAGGTGATCCGGAACCGGTCGGCGAAGTGCGAGGGGCTGGCGAATCCGGCTTCGGTTGCGGCCCTGGTCAAATCGTGGCCCGCGAGGAAGACCGTGGCGGTGTGCAGCAGCCGCGCCCACTGCCGGTAGCGGCGCAGGCTGGTGCCCGCCTCCTGCCGGAACAGGTGCAGGAAGCGGGATTCCGACAGCCCGGCCTGGGCGGCGAGTTCACCGGCCGGGACCGTGGCGGCGGGGTCGTTGTGAATTATCTTGACCGCCTCCGTGATTCGCGCGTCCATCACCTGCTGGAGCGCCGGTGCGGCGAGGTCGAGCCACGCGATACCCAGGGTTTCCGTGGCCGAGCGCGCACCGTCGATCGGAATCTCCGCGGCGGTGGCGGCGAGCAGGGTGGCTCCCAGCTCGCGGAGCCGCTGGTCGGCGGTGTGGCCGACGCCGACGGCCCGGGTCCGGTCCGTCATCAGCTCCCGGCACGCCTGCGCGCGGTGCGAGCTCGGATCCAGGTAGGCGAAGATCATCCGGCCGCCGTGCGCGATGAGCTGATGGGTGGTGCGTGGCGGGATCAGCGCGGTCGTGGTGTCGAACCGATCGGCGTCGCCGAGCCGGATGGTGAAGGGATGGTCGACGCCGACGGCGAAGCACCACACCGAGCCCGAGTGTGGTTCCAGGTCCAGGGCCGGTCCCGCGTACAGGGCGTGACCTGCGGACATCCACACCGTCGGATAGCAGGTTGACGGAAGCGCCGTCGACCCCGGCCCCGGCATCCTTGCCTCATCGCTCGACACGAAACGGAGGCTACCGGTGCCCGTCATTTTCATCAGCATCACCGCGCTGTTCTTCCTCGGGATGGGCGTGTACGCCCTGGCGGCTCCCGCGGCCGTGGTGCGCCCCTTCGGAATTCGACTCCAGGATCCGGCGGCCCGCTACGAGGTGCGGGCCGTGTACGGCGGCTTCGGCGTGGCGATGGCCGGAATTCTGGTCTTCGCCGCGACGCGGGACGATTCGCTGCGCACCGGCATCCTGGTGACCGTGGCGGTCGCCCTGGCCGGAATGGCGGTGGGCCGGGCCGTCGCGGCCGTCCTCGAGGAGCGCACCTCCTTCTATCCGAACTGGGTGTTCTTCCTGGTCGAACTGGTGGGTGCCGGACTGCTGCTGGCCGTGGCATAGGTACGGGCACAAGATCGAAAACCCGCACATAATGGGCGGCATGACCGAGCGCAGAGCCAGCAGAACCGCGATTCTTGTGTGTCAGGGCCGGGCGGCCGCCGATGGGCGGCTGGCGGCGGGACGATTCGCCGACCCGCTGGCCGTCGAACTGCTCACCGAGGACGAGCGGGGGATCGTGGGGCTGGTGCGCGCCCGGACCAAGCCCAAGGGCTTCGCGGACGCGGTGGAATACGAATTGCTCACCGCCACAGCGGAAGTGATGGCCGCACGGACGGTGGTCATCGACGATGCGTTGCGCGAGAAGGGGAATCAGCAGCTCGTGATACTCGGCGCCGGGCTGGACGCGCGCGCCTGGCGCATGCCGGAGCTGGCGAGCGTCGAGGTCTTCGAGGTGGATCAGCCCGCCTCACAGGGGGAGAAGCGCGAGCGCATGGGGGAGCGGCAGCCCCTGGCCGCGGTGCGATACGTGCCGGTCGACTTCGAACACGATTCGCTCGGAACACGATTGGGCGAGGCCGACCACGACGAGACCGTGCCGACCACCTGGATCTGGGAGGGCGTCGTCATGTACCTGACGCCCGAGCAGGTGGCGGCCACCCTCGGCGAGATCGCCAAACACAGTGCGCCCGGCAGCCGGTTGATCCTCACCTATCAGACGCCGTCGCGGCTCGCCGGACTCGGCCGCAAGGCCGCATCGCTGATTCTGGCGCGCAGCGGCCGCAATCCGATGGCACACGAACCGACCCGATCCCAGTGGACACCGGAGCCGATGCGAAATCTCTTGAACGAGTACGGGTTCGGCGTGATCAGCGATGTGGATCAGCTCACGGCCGCACAGGAGATCGGCATCGAGGGCGCCAACAAGCCCGCCTTGCGCGCCGGACGCGTGGTCGTCGCCGACCGGCGCTGACACGGGGTTACCGGCGGGAGAGGAATCCTCGCCGCCGGTGGCCGATTCAGGCCGTGACGGGTTTCGCGATCTGCGCGGGCACCGACTCGCGGGTGCGCATGGCGGCCCACAGGGCGGCGGTCGCGGCGGTGCAGGCCGCCGCGCCGCCGACGTGCACGGCCACCAGCGCCGCCGGGACATCGGTGAAGTACTGGACCAGACCCACCAGCGCCTGCGAGCACACCAGCGCGACGAGCACGATGTAGCGCGTCCGGATCGCCTTGGTCATGCCGATCGCGGCGAGCCCGAAGCCCAGGCCCACCAGCAGCGACAGATACGCGACAAGCAGTTCGGCATGCAGGTGCACCAGGGTGACGATCTCGACCTGCAACCGCTCGACCGGACGCTCGAGGCTCTTGTCGCCCGCGTGCGGTCCCGCGCCCGTGACCAGCGTGCCCGCGATGAGTGTGGCGGCCAGGGCCACACCGCTGATCACCGTCAGGATCCGCAGCGGCTTGGGCACCTGTACGACCGCGACCCCGTCATCGGGTTCGCTGATCTTCGCGTACAGCAGCACCGCCAGCCACACCATGACCATGGAGGCGAGCAGGTGTACCGCGACTGTCCACCACAGCAATCCGGTGCGCACGGTGATGCCGCCGATGATGGCCTGCACCACGGTGCCGCCCGGCATCATCCACGCGTAGGCGATCACCTCGCGCCGCCGCCGCGCCCGCACGACCGCCAGCACGATGGCCGCGGCGAACAGCGTCACCACGAAAGTCAGCATGCGGTTACCGAATTCGACCGCCTGATGCAGCACCGGCACCTCGGCCACGGTCACCGGCACGAAGCTGCCGGGGAAGCACTGCGGCCACGTGGGGCACCCCAGTCCGGACGCGGTGACGCGAACAATGGCTCCGGTCACCGAGATTCCGGCCTGGGTCAGGATGACCGCGAAGGCGATCCATCGCTGCGCCCGCAGCGAAGGCAGCGGGAACAGGTCGGCGAGTCGCTCGATTGCGCGAGATAGCACGGACCGATGGTAGCGGGGCGGAATATCGCCCGATCACCCGCCCTACTACGCAGCGTCGTCGGTGTTCAGTCGAAGCGGAAGAAGCGGGTGGCCAGGAAGCCGCTGAGGCCGCCCCAGCCCAACAGGACCGCGATGCCGTACCAGTCGATGCTGTTGCGCATGGCCTGATCCAGGCATTCCGCCAGCGCGCCCGACGGGATGAGGCGTGCGATCAGGCTCACCGCGCTGGGAATGTCCTCCGACACCAGCACCAGGCTGCCGATGCCGAGCATGACGAACCAGAGGATGTTCGCCAGCGCCAGAATGATCTCGGCCTTGAGGGTGCCGCCCAGCAGCAGGCCCAGCGCCGCGAATGTGGCTGTGCCGAGGGCGATCACGACCGCGCCGAGCAGCAGCCCGGTGATCGTCGGCCGCCAGCCGAGCGCGAAACCGATGCCGCCCAGCAGAATCGACTGCAGCACCACCACGATCAGCACGGCCGCGCATTTGCCCGCGACGATGCCCCAGCGCGGCAGCGGTGTCGCACCCAGGCGTTTCAGCGCCCCGTAACGCCGGTCGAAGCCGACGGCGATGGCCTGGCCGGTGAACGCCGTGGACATGATGGCGACCATCATGACCGCGGGCACCACCTTGTCCACGCGATGATCGCCGAGCCCGCGCAACGGCAGCAGCGTCAACCCGATCAGCAGCGTGATCGGAATGAACATGGTCAGCAGCAGCTGTTCGCCGTTGCGCAGCAACAGGATCAGTTCGAGCCGGGTCTGCGCCGCCAGCATCTTCGCCCGCGTGGTGGGGCGCGGGTCCGGGGCGAAGGTGCCGGGCGCGAAACGGTTGGCGGTCTCGATCACCCTCGCAGCTCCCGTCCGGTCAGTTCGAGGAACACGTCTTCCAGCCGGCGCTGGTCGATGCGGATATCGGTGGGCAGCACGTCGATTCGCGCGCACCAGGCCGTCATGGTGGCCAGCACCTGCGGGGTGATGTCACCCTGCAGCAGGTACGACCCCGGCGAGGTCTCGCGCGGCGTGAACCCTTCCGGCAGTGCGGCTTCCAGCAGCGAGAGATCGAGTTTCGGCGGCGCGTGGAACGCCAGTCGCCCCTCGGCCCCGTGCGAGGTCACCTCACTGGGCGTGCCCTGCGCCACGATCTGCCCGTGATCGATGATCACCAGCTGATCCGCGAGCTGCTCGGCCTCGTCCATCATGTGCGTGGTCATCAGCACGCTCACCCCGTCGCGTCGCAGCGCGTCGATGAGCTCCCACACCAGATGCCGCGCCTGCGCGTCCAACCCGGCGGTCGGCTCATCCAGGAACACGATCTCCGGCCGTCCCACCAGCGCACACGCCAAGGCCAACCGCTGCTGCTGCCCACCCGACAACCGCCGGTACGGCGTCCGCCGAGCCTCACTCAGTCCGAGCGTCTCCAGCAGCCACTGCGGATCCAGCGGATCCGCCGAATACGACGCCACCAGATCCAGCATCTCCCCGGCCCGCGACCCCGGATAGGCCCCGCCCCCCTGCAGCATCACCCCGATGCGCGGCCGTAGTCGATCGGAATCGGCGATCGGGTCCAGGCCCAGCACCCGCACGCTCCCGGCGTCCGGAGTCACAAACCCCTCGCACATCTCCGTGGTGGTCGTCTTCCCGGCCCCATTGGGTCCGAGCAACGCCAGCACCTGCGCGCGTTCGAGTTCGAAGCTGATGCCATCGACCGCGGTGGTCTCGCCGTAGCGTTTCACGACGCCGTCGACACGTACGGCGGGTACGGAAGCTGCGGTCACGGATGTACACCGTAGGTGGTCACTGGAAGTGACCCACGCTACACCCCACCGACGTGGTGTTTCGCGCTGCTCGCTACCGGCCGGTCATCGCTCGGATCGCGGCGGTGTTGCCAGGGGAGGGAGTTGCGGGTGGCGAGGATGAGGATGACGCAGGTGACCACGGTGATGATGGCGGCGTAGATGAGGACGAAGGGGGTGATGTCGCGGCCGGTGGGCATGAGGAAAACGCTGACCACGGCGGAGGCGACGGTTGCCGGGATGCGGAAGGCGGGGCGGTTGGCCCAGGCGGCCAGGGGGATTATGCCCCACAGCAGGTACCAGGGCTGGACCACGGGGAAGAGCAGGACTACGAAGCCGAACGAGACGCCCAGGGCGCCAACGGGATTCAGGCGGCCGTTGTAGGTGGCTATGAGCATGCGCAGGACGATGACGCCGGCCACCGCCGCTGCGATCGGGCGGGTGAGGCTCAGCAGGGCTGTGGTGTGGTCGCCGATGCCGAGCAGGACGCCGCCGAAGGCGGTGGCCACGCCGATGGCGGTGGGCAGGGACATCCAGCTGCGGACGGCGTTGGCGGTGGTGAGGGTGGAGATCCAGCCGAAGCCGAGGCCGCTGGCGAGACAGACGGCGACGGTGACGAAGCCGGTCACCACGCCGAGGAGGGCCGCGGATCTGACGAGGGCGCGCCAGCCTCCGCCCCAGTATCGCGTCAGCGCCATCCAGACGAAGGCCATGGCGAGCATGGACGGGATCTTCACCATGGACGACAGGGCGATCACGGTGACGCCGGCCAGGAACAGCGTCAGGGTCGAACCGCGTAGTGGCCCAGGGAAATCCAGGGCTCGCAGACAGAACTCCAGGCCGACGAGCATGAGGCCGATCATGAGCGCCTCATTGTGCGCGCCGGAGACCAAATGGAAGAGCACCAGCGGATTGGCCGCGCCCAGCCACAGGGCGGCAACACTGGAAACGCCGCAGCGGCGGGCCAGTCGCGGCAGTGCCCAGACAATGCAGGCGACGCCGAGCAGGGCCACCAGCCGATGCAGGAGCACCCCGGCGATGATGTTGTCGCCGGTTATCTCCGCGATACCGCGACCTATCCACAGGGATAACGGTCCATAGGGGGCGGGGGTTTTCTGCCAGATTCCCGACACCTGTTTGGTCAGTGGATTGTCGAGGGTGAGTCCCTGTTCCGGTCCGACCGAATAGGGGTCGAGTCCGCGGGCCGCGATTTCACCCTGCGCGAGATACGAGTAGACGTCATTGCTGAACATCGGCGGCGCGATGGACAGCGGAATGATCCACAGCAGCAGCGTGCGATCCAGCTGCGAGCGGGTGACCCGGCGAACTCCCCGCGACGGCAGCCCGAGTGCGAAGCGTCCCATCAGCAGCCACGAGAGCATGACCACCGCGGTGCCGACCATGGTGATGGCCAGTGTGGCGTTGTAGGTCCGCGCGAGCAGCCCCAACAGGGCCTTGCCCGAGGTCGGGTTCTGCAGGGTCGGCTGGGCGCCGAGTCCGAGCGCGCCCAGGGCCATCATCACCGAGCCGGTCGCCCCGAGCATGCGCACCCGGTCGAACTGGGTTTTCTCCCGGGCGTTGAGCCTCTGGGAGGCGGCCTCGTCGTGGTGCAGGTCGCCGACCGTGTGGTCGCGTGAGACGTCCAGGCCGATGAGCCGCCGGCCCAGTTCCACGGTGCGATGCACGGCCGCGCTGCGACGAGGTCCACGGGGGTGGGCGATTACGCCGGATGGGCTACTCCCGCTGGCCTTCTCATCGCTGTCACCCGCCGTCATGCGGGTCAGCGTAACCGATCGCGACCGTACTTCCCGGTTCGGTTGCGGCTGCCGCCCCGACAGCGATTATTCGGTGACGCGGTTCGCCGCGGCCGCGAGCCGATCGGCTCGTGCCGGCAATTCAATTCGGAGATCGTCATGGCGAAAGCAGTAGAGAAGAGCCGCGCCGGATTTCTCGTCGGGCACGCGGGACTCGGCCTCGGGTCCACCGGAAAGCCGATGAGTGTGGCTCAGGCGGTGCACGACGGCGATACCGTCACCGTCGATCCGATCGGCAATATCAGTACGCGATTCCTGGGAATGGATACGCCGGAGGTGAGTTTCTCGCTGCCCGCGAATCCGGACGCCTTCCCGTCCATCGGTTCGGCGGCGTGGACGGAATTCCTCACCGATCCGTTCGCCCCCGGTTTGCCGCCCTTCGATCCGCCGCTGCCGCCGGAGTTGGAGGCGGATCTGCGGGCGCGCACCGGCCCGGACTGCGCGGCCAACCACGCCCGGCACGCGCTGGCCGCGCATCGGGCGCTGGAGGGTTTCGTCGAGCAGGATCGGATGGCGAGCGGGCTCGAGCCCGCCGATTTCCGGTTCTTCATGGCGTTCGCGTCGGATGTGTTCGACCGCTACGGCCGTTTCCTCACGTACTTGAATGTCGAGGCGGCGACCACGCCGCGTCCGCCGACCTACAACGAGCGGATGCTGGCGGGTGGCTGGGCGGTGCCGTACTTCATCTGGCCCAATATCAATCCGTTCCGCAAGCAGCCGGGCATGGTGGAGGCGGTTCCTGTTCCGGGGCAGCCGATTTCGGATCCGGGCCTGAATCGGGCCCGGCAGGCGGTGGGGGCGGCGCGGGCGGCGCGGCTGGGCGTGTTCGCGCGCCAGGATCCGCTGGACATCCTGCCGTCGGAGCTGCGTTTCCTGGCTCGTACGGTCGGCAAGGGCGCGGCCGGTTTCCGGCCCGGCCCGGATCGCTGGGTCATCGACCTGGGCACCGCCGATGATCGATTGCTCCCGCCCGCACGGTATTTCGACGTCCCACTGCCGGAGGATCGTCTGTTCGTGCCGGTCGAGTTCGTGCCGCTGTTCGTCGAGAAAGGTTGGGTCAAAGCATGATCCGGTGTCCACGCAGCGGATGGATCGACGCCCGATAGCGCGATTCCGGCTGCCGTTGTCGGACCCCGCCCATACTCTGAATTGATGGTTTCGGAGTCCAAGCGGCGTATCGAGATGGCGGCGGCGGGTCTGCTGGCCCGGCACGGCTATCACGGATTCGGTCTGAAGAAGTTGAGCGAGGCGGCGGGGCTGCCGTACGGCTCCATCTACCACCACTTTCCGGGTGGTAAGGAGGAGATCGCCGTCTCGGCCATCACCGGTACGGGAGTTCTGGTGGGGCGGATGATATGTCAAGCCCCGCCGGATGTGTTCGCCACGGCGGCAACGCTGTTCGACTTCATGGCGGCCAAACTCGCCGAGTCGGGCTGGACGGAGGGCTGTCCGGTCGGCACGCCCGCTCTCGACGGCGGCAGTGACGTGGATGCCGTACGTGCGGCCTGCGTTTCGGCGTTCGACGCGGTCGCGGGCGGTTTCACCGACATGCTCACCGAGATGGGACTGCCGCGGGACGAGGCGTTCGAACTGGCCACCACGGTGGTCGCCGCCTACGAGGGAGCGACACTGCTGGCCCGGGTGCGCCGCTCGGAGGAGCCCTTGCACACCGTGTCGCGGGCCATGGCCCGGCTGATCCGGTTGAGTGTGGCGGAAATCGGTGCCGCCGAGGTGAATTCACCGTAGCCTGGAAGTCTGGAAAGAACGTTCTAGCGAAGGCTCGCAGATGCAGCGACTCATGCTCGACGGCCCCGGCGCACTACGCTGGGAACAAGCCCCCGAACCCGCCATCGAATCCAACGACCAGGCCGTGGTCCGCCCGATCGCCCTGGCCACCTGCGACATCGACCCCGCGGTCCTGCACGGCAGGTTCCCGCTCCCGGGTCCGTACCCGTTCGGGCACGAGGGCGTCGCCGAAGTGGTCGCCGTGGGGGAGGCCGTGCGCACGATCGCCGTCGGCGACCGCGTGGTCGTACCCTTCCAGATCTCCTGCGGCACCTGCCCGGCCTGTCTGCGCGGGCGCACCGGCAACTGCACGGCCCACCCGTTCATGTCCACCTACGGCCTCGGCCCGATGGGCGGCCTCGACTGGGGCGGGCTCTGGGCCGATCTGGCCCTGATCCCGCACGCCGACGCCATGCTCGTCCCCGTGCCGGAGGGCGTCGACCCGGTGGCCGTGGCCAGTGCCAGCGACAACATCCCGGACGGATACCGTGCGGTGGCACCGCAATTGGCCGCCGACCCGGGCGCCGAGGTGCTGGTGCTCGGCGGCGCGGCCGCACCGTCCATCGGCCTGTACGCCGCCGGTCTGGCCGTGGCCCTCGACTCCGCGCGTGTGGTGTACCTCGACACCGACCCCGAAAGACTGTCCATCGCAGCGAAATTCGGTGCGGAGGCCATCGAGGGTCCGGCTGATGCCAGGGTCGGCCGCTTTCCGATCACCGTGGAGGCCGCGGGCGGCCGCCGCGCCCTGGTCGCCGCCGTGCACGCCACCGCCGTCGACGGCTGGTGCACCAGCGTGAGCGTGCAGACCCAGGACGTCCCCCTGCCGGTGTTCGAAATGTATTCGCGCTGCTGCACTTTCCACACCGGCCGCGCGCACGTCCGCCCCGCGATTCCCGCCGTGCTCGCTCTGGTCGCCGCCGGTCGCTTCGATCCGGCACTGGTCACCACACGCACGGTCGGCTTCGCCGATTCGGTGGACGCCCTGCTGGAGGGGCCGCTGAAACTGGTCGCCGTGCGCTGACGCGAGAACGGCCCGTCCGCATCGAATGACGGCGGCCCGGAGGGGTACCCGGAGAAAAACACGTCGCTCACAGGAAGGCGCAGATGTTCGACGGGTTCTCCGAATTCGATATCCAGGTGTCCGGCACCACGATTCATGGTCGCCGAGGCGGTTCCGGACCGCCGCTGCTGCTCCTGCACGGCATCCCCGAAACGCATCTGATGTGGCATCGCGTGGCCCCGGAACTGGCCCGCTCCCACACCGTGGTCGCCACGGACCTGCGCGGTTTCGGTGCGAGCGGCAAGCCCGCCAGCACCCCGGATCACCTGCCGTACGCCATGAGCACCCTGGCCACCGACCAGGTCGAGGTGATGGCCGAACTCGGTTATCCGCGCTTCGCCGTCGCCGGTCACGATCGCGGCGCGCGGTGCGCCTACCGGATGGCCCTGGACCACCCCGATGTGGTCACGGCCCTGGCCGTCCTCGATATCGTCCCCACCGGTGACGTTTTCGATGTGGGCGATCACGATCTCTGGCTGGCGTACTGGGTGTGGACCTTCCTGGCCGCCCCGCGCCCGATCCCGGAAACGCTGATCGCGCGCTCCCCGTCCACCTTCGTGAATCACATGCTCGACAGCTGGTCCACCGATCCCGCTGTCTTCCCGGATCCGCTGCGCACCGCCTACATCACCAATTTCGCCACCCCGCAGGGCATTCGCGCCATCTGTGAGGAGTACCGCGCCGCCGCCACCGTCGACTACGCCGCCGACCTCCGCGACCGGGGCGTCCGCCGTATCCACTGTCCGGTCCTGGCCCTCTGGGATGAGAAGGGCGCGGTCGCCGAATGGTTCGACCCGCTGCGCGTCTGGGGTCGCTGGGCCGCCGACCTGCGCGGAAAACCCTTGCGCGGCGGTCATTTCCTGCCGGAGGAGAATCCGGGCGAGGTGGTGCGCGAGCTGCTGGACTTCCTTGCCTATTCTCGTGCGAGTGGCAATTCGACCGATCCTCATCGCCGGTGATCCGCGCCTGACCGCACCGGCTGTCCCCGTCACCGAATTCGATTCGGAGCTGGCCGCTTTCGTCGACACGCTCTTCGAGACGAATACCGCGGCGCGCGGAGCCGGGCTGGCCGCGAACCAGATCGGCGATCCCCGAGCCGTTTTCGTCTACGACCTCGTCGTGGGTGGGACACGGCAGCGCGGCTATGTGGTGAACCCGGTGCTGGAGACCTCGGCGATCCCCGAGACCATGCCCGATCCGGAGGACGATATCGAGGGCTGCCTGTCGGTGCCGGGGGAGTGGTACCCGACCGGTCGCGCCGACTGGGCGAAGGTGACGGGCGTCGACGCCGAGGGCAGGCCGACCGCCGTCGAGGGCACCGGCTACCTCGCCCGCTGCCTGCAGCACGAGACCGATCACCTGCTCGGCCACCTCTACCTGGATCGCCTCATCGGCCGGAATCAGCGCGCGGCGAAGAAGATGATCAAGGCCAACGGCTGGACCGAGCCGGGTCGCTCGTGGCTGCCGGGGCAGGACGCCGACCCCTTCCACGGCTAGGCCGGAGATCACGCGCGGCGGGTTTTCGGTGCGGTCGGCTTGCGTAAATACGCCCGATTCGATCGGTTCCGGAGTGCACCAGGTCACACCCGTGAGCATTCTCGCAGGTCGCCCTCGTTAAGTCAGGCAAACCTTACTGGATCGCGGAATGGAATTCCGTCACACTTGTGTTGTGAAAACCGTGGGTTTGCGGAATGCGGGATCAGGCACCGGGCGCCGGAAGGGCGCCCGGCCTGCTGTCGCGCCCGAACCCGCGGGCGAGGGCCACACCCGTGAGGCCGTCGTCAAGCTCCTGCTCGAAGAGGGTCCCATTACCGCCACCGCCATCGGCGAGCGGCTCGGGCTCACGCCGGCCGGGGTGCGCAGGCACCTCGAGGCGCTCATCGAGTCGGGCGAGGCGCGGGCCACCACGTCGGCGAAGTGGCAGCAGAGCGGCCGCGGCCGTCCCGCCAAGCAGTATCAGCTGACCTCCACCGGCAGGGGCCGGTTGGGGCACGCCTACGATGACCTCGCCGGTGCCGCGATGCGACAGCTCCGCGAGATCGGCGGCGACAAGGCCATCGTCGATTTCGCACGTAAGCGGGTCGGAACCATTGTCGCGGGCATCGATCGGTTGAAAGGACACACGTCCGAGGAGACCGAGGCCAAGGCCGAGGAGATCGCCGACGCCTTCACCGACGCCGGGTTCGCCGCATCGACCCGGAAAGTCGGTGCGGGCGTTCAGATCTGCCAGCACCACTGCCCGGTGTCGCATGTCGCCGAGGAGTTCCCGGAGTTGTGCGCCGCCGAGTTGGAGGCGTTCCGGGAGATTCTCGGCACGCATGTGCAACGGCTGGCCACCATCGCCAACGGCGACTGCGCGTGCACCACGCATGTGCCGTTGCTGATGCCCACCGTCAAACCGAATACCGCCGCTAAGTCCCAAAAGAACGCACGATCTGTCGCTGCTCAGCCCGCATCGACTTCTACACACGACTCCGGAAGGAGTGCCGAATGACGACGACCGCCGACCAGGCGCAGCCGCTGACCCAGGAAGAGACCATCGCGTCGCTGGGTACCTACGAGTACGGCTGGGCCGACAAGGATGTCGCCGGTGCCAGTGCCAAGCGCGGCCTGTCCGAGGAGGTCGTCCGCGACATCTCGGCGAAGAAGAGCGAGCCCGAGTGGATGCTCGACTTCCGGCTGAAGGCGCTGCGCATCTTCGACAAGAAGCCCATGCCCAACTGGGGTTCCGATCTCAACGGCATCGACTTCGACAACATCAAGTACTTCGTGCGCTCCTCGGAGAAGCAGGCCGCCTCCTGGGAGGAACTGCCCGAGGACATCAAGAACACCTACGACAAGCTCGGCATCCCGGAGGCGGAGAAGCAGCGCCTGGTCGCCGGTGTCGCCGCGCAGTACGAGTCCGAGGTCGTCTACCACTCCATCCGTGAGGATCTGGAGAAGCAGGGCGTCATCTTCCTCGACACCGACACCGGTCTCAAGGAGCATCCGGAGCTGTTCCAGCAGTACTTCGGCTCGGTCATCCCGTCGGGTGACAACAAGTTCTCCGCGCTGAACTCGGCCGTGTGGTCGGGAGGCTCGTTCATCTACGTGCCGCCGGGCGTGCACGTCGACATCCCGCTGCAGGCCTACTTCCGGATCAACACCGAGAACATGGGTCAGTTCGAGCGCACGCTGATCATCGTCGACGAGGATGCCTACGTGCACTATGTCGAGGGTTGCACCGCGCCGATCTACTCGTCGGACTCGCTGCACTCCGCGGTCGTGGAGATCATCGTGAAGAAGGGTGGCCGCTGCCGGTACACCACCATTCAGAACTGGTCGAACAACGTCTACAACCTGGTCACCAAGCGGGCCAAGGCCGAGGCGGGCGCGACCATGGAATGGGTCGACGGCAATATCGGCTCCAAGGTCACCATGAAGTACCCGGCCGTGTGGATGACCGGTGAGCACGCCAAGGGCGAGGTGCTCTCCATCGCCTTCGCCGGCGAGGGCCAGCACCAGGACACCGGCGCGAAGATGCTGCACCTGGCGCCGCACACCTCCTCGAACATCATCTCCAAGTCGGTGGCGCGCGGCGGTGGCCGTGCCTCCTACCGTGGCCTGGTGCAGGTCAACAAGGGCGCGTACGCGTCCAAGTCGACCGTGAAGTGTGATGCGCTGCTGGTGGACAACATCTCTCGCTCCGACACCTACCCCTACGTCGACATCCGCGAGGACGACGTGACCATGGGCCACGAGGCGACCGTCTCGAAGGTGTCCGAGGATCAGCTGTTCTACCTGATGTCGCGCGGTCTCACCGAGGACGAGGCCATGGCGATGGTGGTGCGCGGATTCGTCGAGCCGATCGCGAAGGAACTCCCGATGGAGTACGCGCTCGAGCTGAACCGCCTGATCGAACTGCAGATGGAAGGAGCCGTCGGCTGATGGCCGTCGAGAACGTTGCCACTTCGCCGGAGGCGAATATCGCTGCGGCCGCTGAGTCCCGCACTCCCGCTGTGAACAAGGGCGAGGTGTTCGCGTCGTTCGACGTGAACGCCTTCGAGGTGCCGTCGGGTCGGGATGAAGCCTGGCGCTTCACCCCGATGCGCCGGTTGAACGGCCTGCACGACGGCACCGCCGTGCGGGACGGCCAGGCCACCGTTGAGGCGACCGAGGTCGCCGGTGTGACGGTGGAAACCGTGGACCGCAACGACTCTCGCCTCGGCGAGGGCGGCGTGCCCACCGATCGTGTTGCCGCACAGGCGTACTCGGGCTTCGAGCAGGCCACCATCGTGTCGGTCGGCGCGGAAACCGAAGTGGCCGAGCCGGTCACCGTGACCATCACCGGTCCGGGCGAGGGCAAGGTCGCCTACGGCCACCTCCAGGTGCGCCTGGGCAACTTCGCCCGCGCCACCGTGGTCGTCGACCAGCGCGGCAGTGGAACCTACGCGGAGAACGTGGAATTCGTGCTCGGCGACTCCGCCGCGCTGAATGTCGTCATCGTCCAGGACTGGGCCGACGACGCCGTGCACGTCACCGCGCACCACGCAAAGCTGGGCCGTGACGCCACCCTGCGCCACACCAATGTCACCCTCGGTGGCGATGTGGTGCGCCTGACCGGCAATGTCCGCTACGCGGGTCCGGGTGGCGACGCCGAACTGCTCGGCCTGTACTTCGCCGACGACGGTCAGTTCTTCGAGCAGCGCCTGCTGGTCGACCACTCGCAGCCCAACTGCAAGTCCAACGTGCAGTACAAGGGTGCGCTGCAGGGTGATCCGACCTCGAACAAGCCGGACGCGCACACCGTGTGGGTGGGCGATGTGCTCATTCGCGCCGCCGCCGAGGGCACCGACACCTATGAGGTGAACCGCAACCTGGTGCTCACCGACGGCGCGCGCGCCGACTCGGTGCCGAACCTGGAGATCGAGACCGGCGAGATCGTGGGCGCCGGACATGCCGCGGCCACCGGCCGTTTCGATGACGAGCAGCTGTTCTACCTGCGCTCGCGCGGTATTCCGGAGGAGGCGGCGCGACGTCTGGTCGTGCGCGGCTTCTTCCACGAGATCATCCTCAAGATTTCGGTCCCCGAGGTCCGGGAGCGGCTCGAGGCGGCCATCGAGGCCGAGCTCGCCGCTGTCGGCGTCTGACACCAACTTCCCCTCCCTGCAAAGGAATTCGAATTCGATGACCACCCTGGAAATCAAGGACCTGCACGTCGAGGTCGCCAACCCCGATGAAAACGGCGAGCCCATCAAGATCCTCAAGGGCGTGAACCTGACCGTGAAGTCGGGCGAGACCCACGCGATCATGGGCCCCAACGGTTCCGGCAAGTCGACGCTGTCCTACGCCATCGCCGGTCACCCCAAGTACACCGTCACCCAGGGCTCCATCACCCTCGACGGTGAGGACGTCCTCGAGATGTCCGTCGACGAGCGTGCGCGCGCGGGTCTGTTCCTGGCCATGCAGTACCCCGTCGAGGTCCCGGGCGTCTCGGTCTCCAACTTCCTGCGCACCGCCGCCACCGCCATCCGCGGTGAGGCCCCCAAGCTGCGCACCTGGGTCAAGGAAGTCAAGGAGAACATGGCCGAACTCGAGATCGACGCGGCCTTCAGTGACCGCTCGGTCAACGAGGGCTTCTCCGGCGGTGAGAAGAAGCGCCAGGAGATCCTGCAGCTGAGCCTGCTCAAGCCGAAGATCGCCATCCTCGACGAGACCGATTCCGGCCTCGACGTCGACGCGCTGCGGATTGTTTCCGAGGGTGTGAATCGTTACAAGGAGCGGGGCTGGATCGATGGCTCCGGCAAGCCTACGGCGGGCGGCGTACTGCTGATCACCCACTACACCCGCATCCTGCGCTACATCCAGCCCGACTTCGTCCACGTGTTCGTGGGCGGAAAGATCGTGGCCGAGGGCGGCCCCGAGCTGGCCGACGAACTCGACGCGAATGGCTACGTGCGCTTCACCTCTGCTTCCGTAGGAGCTTGACTATGACCACCACGGTGCCCGCTCTGGACGTTGCCCGCATCCGGGCCGACTTCCCGATCTTGAGCCGCACGGTGCGCGACGGAAAACCCTTGGTCTACTTGGACTCTGGTGCCACCGCGCAGCGGCCCATGGAGGTGCTGGAGGCTGAACGCGACTTCCTCATCCAGCGCAATGCGGCAGTGCACCGTGGTGCTCACCAGCTGGCCGAAGAGGCCACCGATGCCTACGAGGGCGCCCGCGCCGACATCGCCCGCTTCGTGGGCGTGCGCGCGGACGAGATCGTCTTCACCAAGAACGCGACCGAATCGCTGAACCTGGTGACCTACGCCTTCGCCGACGACCGGTTCCCGTACCACGTGGGCCCCGGCGACGAGATCGTCATCACCGAGCTCGAGCATCACGCGAATCTCGTTCCGTGGCAGGAGCTCGCGCGCCGCACCGGTGCGACGCTGAAGTGGTACGGCATCACCGACGACGGGCGCATCGACCTCGATTCGCTCGAATTGTCGCCCGCCACCAAGGTCGTCGCGTTCACCCACCAGTCCAATGTGACCGGTGCGATCGCGCCCGTGGCCGAATTGGTGCGCCACGCAAAGGAAGTCGGCGCGCTGGTGGTGCTGGACGCCTGCCAGTCGGTGCCGCACATGCCGGTGAACTTCCGCGAGCTGGGCGTCGATTTCGCCGCCTTCTCCGGACACAAGATGCTCGGCCCGTCGGGTGTCGGTGTGCTCTACGGCCGCTACGCGCTGCTCGAGGAGACCCCGCCGTTCATCACCGGTGGCTCCATGATCGAGACGGTGTTCATGGACCACTCGACCTTCGCCGCCCCGCCGCAGCGTTTCGAGGCCGGTGTGCCGATGACCTCGCAGGTCGTCGGATTGGGTGCCGCCGTGCGGTACCTCGAGGAGATCGGCATGGAAGCCGTTGCGGCGCACGAGCACTCGCTCGTCACCGCGGCCCTCGAAGGTCTTTCCAAGATCGACGGCGTCCGCATCGTCGGCCCCGCCGACACCGTGAACCGTGGTGGCGCTGTCGCTTTCGTGGTGGATGGCATCCACGCCCACGACGTCGGCCAGATCCTCGACGACGAGGGTGTCGCCATCCGCGTCGGTCACCACTGCGCCTGGCCGCTGCACCGCAAGTTCGGTGTGGCCGCGACCGCCCGTGCCTCCTTCGCCGTCTACAACACCCTCGACGAGGTGGACGCGCTGATCGCCGCCGTGCGGAAGGCCCAGAGCTTCTTCGGAGTTGCATAAACCATGCGCATGGAGCAGATGTACCAGGAAGTCATCCTGGACCACTACAAGCACCCGCACCATCGCGGCCTGCGTGAGCCGTTCGGTGCGGAGGTGCACCACGTCAACCCCACCTGTGGTGACGAGGTGACCCTGCGCGTCCACCTGGACGACAACGGTGACGTGGTCGACGTGTCCTACGACGGCCAGGGCTGCTCGATCAGCCAGGCGTCCACCTCGGTGCTCACCGACCAGGTCATCGGCCTGCCGCTGCAGCAGGCCATGAAGGTCGTCGAAGCCTTCGACGAGATGGTTACCAGCCGCGGCACCGTCGAGGGCGATGAGGACGTCATCGGCGACGGCATCGCCTTCGCCGGCGTCGCCAAGTACCCGGCCCGCGTGAAATGCGCGCTGCTGGGCTGGATGGCGTTCAAGGACGCCGTCGTGCGGATAACCTCCGCACAGGAGAGCAAGCAGCCCGCGCTTTCTACCGAAGCCGTGAACGGGGAGACGAAATCCGATGAGTGACACCACCGAACAGCCGACCGAGGCCGTCGAGCTGACCGCGGAGGAGATCCAGCACCTCGAGGATCTCGAGGAAGCCATGCGCGATGTGGTCGACCCCGAACTCGGCATCAACGTCGTCGACCTCGGCCTGGTCTACGGCCTCAAGGTCGAGGACCAGATCGCCAAGATCGACATGACCCTCACCTCCCCGGCCTGCCCCCTCACCGACGTCATCGAAGACCAGGCCCGCAACGCCCTGGTCCGCAGCGGCCTGGTCGAGGACCTCCAGATCAACTGGGTCTGGATGCCCCCGTGGGGCCCCGACAAGATCACTGAAGACGGCCGCGAGCAACTGCGCGCCCTCGGCTTCACCGTCTGATCGCACCAGCACGCGCGATGCGGGCCGATCCCCCTGGGGGATCGGCCCGCATCGCGTTGAGGCAGAAACTTTGGCCGCGGCCGGCCCCGAGTCAGAACGCGCGTTCCCAGTCGAGCGCGTCGAGGCGCTGCCAGTCGTCGTGCACCCAGTCCCATAGGAGAAGGGAAAGGAGTGTCGCGCCACTGACATAGGTGGCCATCATGTGTTTCACCGCGTCCGAACGATACTCGAGCCGGTACTCCTCGTCGCCTAAGGCGAGCGCCTGGATGAAAGAGTCCGGATTCTCGCCGCGTCCGACGATCACGAACTCCTCCATGGTCGCGATCCATGCGTCCAATTGCTGCCGGGTGACCGGTTCGGATCGGTTCTGCCCATCGACGGTGGCGGTGACGTCAGCACTCATCACTTGCTCCTCGGGTAGCTTCTCCGCATCCAGCGTAATTCGGTTCCCGCGAAAGGAATCTCGCTTGTTCTGCCGCAACACGCGTCGTGCGGAGCGCCGAGAACCGGGGGAGAGTGACCGGCCCGCTTAGGATGCCCCGGTGACCGGTTACGACTACGACTATGAGCATCTCGACACCTCGACGCTACCCGAGCGCCAGCAGCACATTCTCGGCGTGATCCGGGATCATGTGGTGCGGCACGGATATCCGCCCAATACCCGGCAGATCGGGGACGAGGTGGGGCTGAAGTCCTCGTCGTCGGTGTCGAAGCATCTGAACGCGTTGGAGGAGCGCGGGTTTCTGCGTCGCAGCGAGACCATGTCGCGGCCGATCGATGTACGGATGTTCCTGCAGTCCGCCGAACCGCAGGCGCGGCAGTCCGAGGAGCAGGTGACGGTGCCGGTGGTCGGCGATATCGCGGCCGGCACGCCGATCCTGGCCGAGGAGCATGCCGACGACGTGCTCTCGCTCCCTCGCGAACTGGTCGGTCGGGGAACCGTCTTCGGCCTGCGCGTGCGCGGCGACTCCATGATCGACGCCGCCATCTGCGACGGCGACATCGTGGTGGTGCGCAAGGAGCAGGAAGCCCACACCGGCGAGATCGTCGCGGCCATGATCGACGGCGAGGCCACCGTCAAGGTCTACCGCCGCAGCAACGGGCACGTATACCTCGAACCACGCAACCCCGCGTATCAGGTCATCGACGGCGACGAAGCGGTGATCCTGGGTAAGGTAGTCTCCGTCATGCGCCGCGTCTGACCTGTAGGCCCGCCGCCGAGGCGGCGCCGGGACGGTCGGGTCGGGCGATACCGAGAAGTGGCTCGAACGGCACCGCTGACGGCCGGTCCGACGGACTGGACAGATCGGTTCCACTCGGCCATGATTCGACCGATTACTGGGCTTCTTCACTGGGAGAATCGAATGTCGTTGCTGCACAAGGCCGGTGTCGGTTTTGCAGTGTCGTCTCTGGCGGCAATAGTGGGTGCGGGACCTGCGGCAGCGGACGACGGGTTCGTGGCCGCCGGTGGCGATCTGTACGGTGCGATCGCGGTGTCGCGAAGTACCTTCCATGTCGCCTACGCGGTGGATTACACGAACAGCGGCGGCGCGGATTCCGCGGCTGTCGACGGGTGCGGTGGCGGCGACTGTTACGCCATCGTGAATTTCGCCAATGCCTGTGGCGCGGTGTCCCAGTCATCCGACGGGCGCTTCGGTGCGGGCTGGGCGGGTACGAGGGTGGAGGCCGAACAGGCCGCCCTCGACAACATCAAGAACGGTGGCGGCAAGCTGGACCTCGGCTCCTCGCAGGGCGCCGGGGCCCGGGTGGTCATGACGGCCTGCACGTCCAACGCACGCTGAGCTGTACGAAGGCCATATATGCGCCACGCCGGATACGTCCGGCGTGGCGCATATGTTTTTGCCGGACAACATTTGCGGGCAAACCGAATTCGCCGCACTACCCGTGCTGATACGGCCATGATTTCGGAGTGGACGACATCAAGTACGAGGACACCCGGTTCGCGTTGCACGCGGCAGCGGAGCTGCTGATCGCGGGCCCGCAGTATCGGCGCTTCGGCAGCATTCGCATGCGCATCGTGCTGGGTGGCTTCACCGGCGTGAAATGGCCGGTCACGGTGACCGGGACCGATCTGGTGTGGCCGCAGGGGCGCACCAAACTCCACGGCACCTATCGCGACCTCGCCCAGACCGCGGGATTCGAAGCCGACGGACCGCCCGGCGGGCTCTACAACGAGGGCACGCATATGGACCCCGACGAGCCATTCACCGTCGACGAGGACGCCGCCGCCCGCATGCACGACTGGTTCGCGGTGGGGGACACCGCATTACGCCGCTTCGCCGCGGAGCAGCCGGTGCTGTGGCCGGAGCACTTCGATCTGTCGGTGTCGGTGGGCGAGGTGAATTTCGGTGTCTCCCCGGGGGATTGGGAGAATCCGCACCCCTACGCCTACGTCGGACCGTGGACCAGACGCCGGGGCGAATTCTGGAACGCGCCCTTCGGAGCCATGCGCCCGCGCAGCGAGGTCGGCACCGTGGCGGGGCTGCTGGAATTCTTCCGGGAGGGGCAGGCCCGCGCGCTCGAGGACTGAGCACGCGGACGATCCCGGGCACGGACCACCACCACCGCCGCGTGCCGTGGCAGACCGGTGCGCCCGTCCTCGGTTCAGTTGGTGGGTAGTCGATCGGTGGACCGGTTCTCCAGCGCCGCAGCGACATTCGCGATGCCGGCGCGCACGCCCTGGTCGTATTCGGGGCGGTCGGCGAGCGTGCCGAGGCCGTCCCGCGCCTGCGCCAGGTGCCGGTGGGCGGTGTCGAACGCGCCCAGCCGCCGGTAGCAGTCCGCCAGGTTCAGATGCAGCGACGGATAGAAGCCGCGCACGCTCAGCGACGCGTCGTGCTGCTGGGCACGGTCGTCGGTGAGCGCGTCGGCGGCGTCCAGTGCGCGCAGATCCCAGGTGAGCGCGTCGGCCGCGTGCTCCTGCACATCGGCCAGGTAGTGCGCCAGCGTGCAGCGGTGGAACGGATCGCCTGCCGCGCCGATCGAATCCCACAGTGCGGTGAGCGCCTCCCGTGCGGCATCGGTATTCCCTTGCCGCCCAAGGGTTACCGCCTCGGTGATGGCGATCATGGTCTCATCGACGACAGTCATGCGCCCCACCGTAGCCGCGGGGTCCGACAGGTTCCGGCCCCGCGGATCGGCGCGGCTACTGCTTCGGCCGCCCGTGCCGTCCGTCGCCGGTGATGCGTCCACGCCGGATCAGATCCCGCTTGGTGCCCGGCCCGAGCGTGATCTGCTCGTCGGACCCCTCGGCCGGTTCCTGCGGATTCGGCCGCACGAACAGCGTGACCGTGGTGCCCTCGGTGAAACCGTTCTTGCGCATCATCGACGCCGAGGCCGTGTTGTGGTTCTCCACATCGGTGACGATGCGCCGCGCGCCGTGCTTGAACAGCGTGTCGCAGCAGGAGGTCATGAGCCGACCGGCGATACCGCGCCCCTGCATATCCGGATCGACCGCGATCCACTCCAGATACGCCCAGTCGTCGCGCAGCTCGAATTCCATCGAGGCGAGCACGAATCCGACCACCCGATCCGAATCCACCGCCACCCAGCAGGAACGGCCCGCACTGTCCAGGTGCTCGGCCACCGAGGTCAGCGACCATGAGGTGTAGGGCTTGGCGGAGGTGTCGAACACCTGGTAACCGAGGTCGATGACCTGACGCAGATGGCCGAGGCCCATCGGGACGATGGCTATGTCGGATTCCATGCGGCTAGTTTGCCAGGCGGATGCCCCGGCTTGTCGAATCCATGACCGCCGCTGTGGCGGCAGCCACGCGGCCCGCTACGCGCCCTTTCGGGTGGCCTGTTTCGCCGGAGCCTTCTTCGCGGTCTTCTTGGCGGTGGTCTTCTTCGCCGCGGCCTTGGCGGGCTTTTCCGCGGTCTTCTTGGCGGCGGCCTTGGCGGCCGGTTTGCGGCCGGAGGCTTCCAGACTGCGCTGCAGCGCGGCCACCAGGTCCACGACCTCGGCATCCATTTCGGGCGCGGCGGTTTCCGGCGCACGCTTCACCTTGCTGCTGCCGCTGGCGATGGCCTCGTCGATGAGCCGCTTCAATTCGATCTGATATTCGTCGACATACAGGCTCGGGTCGAAATCATCCGAGAGCGTCTCCACCAGCGTCTCGGCCATCTTCAGTTCCTGGGCCTTGGGTTCGGCGACGCCGTCGAGTTTGTCGAAGGCCACCGCGCGCACCTCGTCCGGCCACAGCATGGTCTGCAGCACCAGCACGCCGTCCCGCACCCGCAGGGCGCCCAGCCTGGTCTTCTGCCGCAGCGTGAAATGCACCAGCGCCACCCGGTCGACTTCCTCGAGGGTCTTGGCGAGCAGCACATACGCCTTCGGGGTATTCGAATCCGGTTCCAGGTAATAGCTCTTGTCGTACAGAATCGGATCGATCTGATCGATCGGCACGAATTGCAGCACCGGAATCTCGTGCTTCTCCGCGGCGGGCAGCTTCGAGAAATCCTCGTCGGTGAGAATCACCCGGTCACCCTCGGGAGATTCGTAGGCCTTGTCGATATCGGAATACTGCACGGGCTGCCCGTCCACGGTGCACACCCGCTCATAGCGGATCCGCCCACCGTCGGCGGCATGCACCTGGTGGAACTTGATGTCGTGATCCTCCGTGGCGGTGTACACCTTCACGGGGACGTTCACGAGTCCGAACGCGATGGAGCCCTTCCAGATGGACCTCATGGACCCCACTCTACGTTCGACCATTCGTCCCGTCTGCCCGAATCGCCGTCGACCTGCTGTTCAAGCCGGTTCCGGCAACCACCTGACCAGCATCGACGGGAGCCGCCCGATGAGTGAACCAGGACAGATCAGCACCGACGTGCTGCCTACCGCACGGCGCTCCGCCCCGCCACTGCCCGACGCCGAACTGCGCTAGCGTCTCACAGTGTCGATCCGCGCCAGCCCAGCTGCAGTTCGGTCGACCCGGGACCCCGGCGGAAGGCGTGCAGCGCTGGGGCGCAACCGGTTTCGAAAGCGGCCACACGGGACGGCGGCTGCCAGGTGTGGTCGCCGTCGAAGGACGTGTACCAGATCTCCGGCCCGCTCGCCGACTTCCAGATGAGGTGCAGCCTGCCATCGTGCGCGGCCAGCGCGGGCGCGAGATCGGAGTAGGCGTCGGGCGGATTGGCGCGCGAAACCCAGTTGACCCCATTGCCGGAACTCCACAGCCGGATGAATTTGTCATTGTCCAGGGTCGCGTGCGTGCCGCGGTGGGCGAGATACAGGGTGTCGCCCACCGCCGCCGGCGCTGGGCTCTCGGCTGAAGCGATGCCGGGCAGCGCCACCGGCGCACTCCACCCCGTGTCGCCGCGCACCGACATGTAGATGCCCTGATTGGAGCGGGCGACCTGCTCGCCGCCGCGCCAAAAGGCGTGCAGCACACCGCGAAACGCCACCAGTGCGGGCGCGCAGGCGGTCTCGGCTCCGCCGAGGATCAGCTGATCCTCCCACTTGTGCCCATCGGTCGACGAGGACCAGTAGATACTCTGATCCCGGTCTGCTCCCTTCCATGCGATATACAGCCGCTCACCCCCCGAATCATTCACGGCCGCAAGGGCGGGCGCTTCCGAGGTGCCCACATATGGAAGATTCCAAGGCCCCGTCCACATCTCCCCGTCAGCTGTGCGCGAGAACCAGATGCTGTTGGAACTGTCATCGGCCCGCCAAGCGGCATGCAACTGCTGCTGGAATACCGCGAGCGCGGGCCCTCGCGGCGAGGTGGCGCCGGGAATCGGAGCCTGGTCGACCCATGCCCCACCCTGCACGGCACCGGACGCCCACAACCGTGTATCGGAATTTCGACGGGAATCTGCGAACACCACTGACCTCACCGCGGCCTTTCTGCGGCTCCAGCACTAGGAAAGAACGGTCACCCCGTTGTGCCCCGAGGCTCCCCAGTCTATCCGCCGAACCCCTCCGGCAGTGCGAAACCCGTTCGCGCAAAGCACATTTCAGCGCAGTGAGCCCATCCCGGTCGGTTTGCCGCAACCCATGCACAATCTCCACACCATGCCCATCGGAGCGACACCCCCGATAACTATCGTGATGCCCATGATCAAGAACAGGCCGGCCCTTCCCGCATTGCTCTACATCGTCGGTGCGATCGTCCTCGGCCCGACCATCTTTCTGGCCGGCTACCTGATCACGCCCGCCAACGGGGACTTCTGCGACGCGAGTCCCCACGGCTCCCGCGAACAACGAGACCGCGACTACGCCCTGATCGGAAACATCCAATCCATCGGCGGCGCAATCATGTTGGTGATCGGCGTACTTGTCCTGCTCCACCTGTGGATCAACCATCGCCGAGTGGGGTGGCTGGCCGCCGCCCTGCTCACCGTGGGAATCCTCTTCATGGCCTGCGGCTACTCCATCCTGCTCAGCGCGGGCCTGGCCGGAACTACGACCTGCTGAGTCCGGCCCGGAAAATGGTTTGCGATGCCCCATCCGATTCTGCGAATGTTGTTCCACCGCAGGTTCTTCCGAACAGCGGTGAATGGAAGGTTCCGGCCTGCGGAGGCCAGCTGGTCTTGAACACCAGAGGGGCGTTTCGGCGTTGGGGTTCGACTCCTCAACCTTCCATCTGGGAGACAAACCGGCCAGGGCGCCGGAATCCGTTGCTAACGGAATTGAGCCTTCGGGCTTGGGATTCGAGTTCTCTGTCTTCCGCAGCGGTGTGGCGCAGTTCGGTAGCGCGGCGGGTTCATACCCCGTAGGTCGCCGGTTCGAATCCGGCCACCGCCTTGAACCTCCGTAGCTCAGCGGTAGAGCTGCCGCCTCTTAAGCGGCATGTCGTACGTTCGATCCGTACCGGGGGTACTTTCCGCCGAGCCTCAGGACGCGACGCAGAGGGGATGGCGTCGCTGGGTGATGCGTGGGGATGTCGCGGCGGGTGAAGGCGTAGATTCCGGCTGTGGCCAGGGCGGCTGCCAGGAGCAGGGACAGGATCGGAGCCCAGGGGTTGAGGGATTCCTGGGGGACTCGGCCCACCCAGTCGAAGGGGGACAGGTGGCGGGTCCACTGAGGGAGGCGGAGGGTGTCCGCCAGGGTGGCGATGACGGCCACGGCGGCGAAGACGGCCCAGCCCAGGCCCTGCCAGGCTGGGCGAATGCCATAGAGGGCCAAGGGGATTGCGGCGAGGACAAGGGTTGCGGGGAGGTAGGCGAGGGTGGCCGTGGCGAGGCGGGTCCAATCGGCGGTGTCGCCGGTGGCGGAGGCCGCGCTCGCGCCGAGTGCGAGGCCGCTGAGGAGGGCCACCACGATCGTGCCGAGGACGACTGCCGAGAACTCGGCGGTCAGCCAGCGGGTGCGGCTCCGGGATCCGGCCAGCAGGGGTTCGAGGCGGTTGCCGGGTTCTTCTTCGGCCGTGCGGCCGACGGCCTGTACCGCGTAGCCCGCGACTATCAGGGCCAGGAGCACTACCACGAAGGCCAGGTAGGCGTCGGCCTCGCCACTGCCGCCGAATGCGGTTCGCATGGTCTCGTTGTCGGCGATGGCCTCGTGTACGGCATCGGTGAGGGCGCCGAAGGCGAGGGCGACGAGCATGCCGATCACGCTCCAGGCCGCGATGGCTCCGCGCTGTTTGCGCAGAGCGAATCCGAAGGGCTGCAGGAGGATCGGGGACGCGGCCAGGGGTCCGCGCCGGGAGGAGAAGACGCCTGCGCCGAGGTCGCGGTGAGCGGCCAGCAGGGCGGCGAGCGCGGTCACGGCGATGGTGAAGGTCAGGAGCAGGGCGAGCGGCCACCAGCGCGCATTGCCGAAAGCCTGTGTCTGCTCGGCCCATCCGATCGGTGAGAGCCACACGAGCGCGTTGCCGCGCACGTCGCCGACACCGCGCGCCAGGAAGGTGACCGCCAGGATTGCCAGGCACAGGGCGGTGACGGTGCGGGAGGCTGCGACGACCTGCGCGCAGGCGGCCGCGACCGCGGCGAAACTCCAGGCCAGCAATGCGATGGACAAGGAATACAATACTGCGCCTTGTCGATTCAGATCGAGAGCGAGCAGCGTTGCCACAGTGACTGCGGTGATCACCAGCAGGGCCGCGCCGACCACGGTGAGCGCGGCGGCGAGGGCGGCGGTGCGTCCGATGGATCCGGCGCGCAGCAGTTCCACGCGGCCGGATTCCTCCTCGCGCCTGGTCATGCGCGTCACCAGGTGAATCGCCATGAGCGGGAAGGCCAATGCGCTGATGAATCCGAACTCGTAGGCGATCACCCCGCCGATATTGTCCAGCCCATAGGGCTTTCCGTTGATGGCGAACAGTGCTGTGCCGGATTCGGTGGCCGCGCGGTAGGTGGCCAGCTCGGCGGGCGTGGAGTACATGCTGTCCAGGGACAGTGCGGTGGCCACGAAGACGACCGCCAATCCCAGTGTCCAGCAGAGGATCTGGGTGCGGTTGCCGCGCCAGCAGAGGGCCGTCATGGTCGAGAACCCACCCATGTCACACCCCCGCGGTCTCGGCGTCGGCGCTGTCGTAGTTGCGCAGGAACAGTTCGTCCAGGCTCGGCGGATTCGCGGTGAGCGAGACCAGTCCGGCGGCGTGCAGCGCGCCGATCGCGGCATCCACCGCGGCCGGTTTCACACTGAAGGACACGCTGTAGCGCCCGCCCGAGGGGTGGATGTCGAGGGTGCTCACCTCGGCGGAAGTATCCAGACCGCAAGGACTTTCGACGGTGACGGCATGCACCTGGGTGGCGGTGTGGCGGCGCAGTTCGTGCAGGGTGCCGGTGGAGACGGTGCGCCCGTGCCGGATGATGCTCACCCGATCGGCGAGTGCTTCCACCTCGGCGAGGATGTGGCTGGACAGCAGCACCGTGCAGCCGGCTCGGGTGCGTTCGGTGAGGGTCTGCTGAAAGACCTGTTCCATCAAGGGATCCAGGCCCGAGGTGGGCTCGTCGAGGATGAGCAGTTCACTGTCGGTGGCGAAGGCCGCGACGAGCGCCACCTTCTGCCGGTTGCCCTTGGAGTAGTCCTGGCTCTTCTTACCCGGGTCGAGGTCGAACCGTTCGATCAGCTCGGTGCGCCGGGCCGTGTCCAGCGTGCCGTGCGCGGCCGCGAGCAGATCGAGGCATTCGCCGCCGGTGAGCCCGGGCCACAGTGAGACGTCGCCGGGCACGTAGGCGAGCCGGCGATGCAGTGCGACGGCCTCGCGCCATGGGTCGCGTCCGAAGAGCCGGGCGGTGCCGCCGCTGGCCCGCATCAGCCCCAGCAGAATCCGGATGGTGGTGGATTTCCCCGCCCCGTTGGGTCCGAGGAATCCGTGTACCTCGCCGCGGTGTACCCGCAGGTCGAGGCCGTCGAGGGCGGTGAAATCCCCGAATGTCTTGCGCAGGCCGATGGTCTGGATCACCGCGTCCGTAGCGTTCGCCGATGCTGTCATAATGCCTCCCCAGGCGACTGGAACCGCTCGTGTGTACCGATGGTACACATCGATAGTGTGCATCATTGGGTCGCATTCGCCTAGGATGATTTTCGTGCCACTTCCTCGCTTCACCCGCCTGCCCACTGCCGAGCAGCGCCGCATCCTCGATGTCGCCCAGCGCGCCTTCGCGGCCGATGGCATCGAGGCCGCCTCCTACAACCAGATCATCGCGGCGGCGGGCATCTCGAAGTCCTCGGCCTACAACTATTTCGACGGCCGCGACGACCTGCTGCGCGCCGTCCTGGACGGAGTCGCCGCCCGCCTGACCGAGGCCCTGGGACCCTGGACGAAAGTCGCCACCCCTGCCGAGTTCTGGCAGCAGATCAAGGCCGCCGAATTCCGCCTGCGTGCCCACATCGACACGCGCCCTGAGGATTTGGCCCTCATCGATCCGGCCTTCCTGCTCGGCGCGCAGAGCACGTTCGTCGCCTGGATCCGCGACCTGGTCGACAATGGGGCCGAAATCGGCCTGGTGACAGTCGAATGCGACCGTGATCTCCTGGTGCAGGCCACCGCGGCGGTCATCCGCGCGGGCGACGCCTGGGCCGCCGCCGCGCTACGCGAAGGCCGCGATCTGGACCCGGACCAGCCCTGGAACCTGATCCGCAATCTCTGGGGAGTTCCGCCGCGCCCCTAGCCGGGTCGACGTCGAGTGTTTCGAACTGGGCCGGGCACGCCGGACACTGCTGCCGTCGGGGCCGGTGTTATTCCCCGAAAACACTGTTCGCGTCGATTGGGAGTGGCTCGACGACTGGGTCCGAGTCGTCCAGTGCGGGCGGGATATAGGTCACGCCGCGCTTGGCGGCTCGGGCTTCGAGTTCCGCGTGCAGTTCTTTGCGGATCGCGGCGACTTCGGCGGCCAGGGCGTCGCGGTCCTGCTCTCGTTCCCGGAGGTTGGCTCGCAGACCCTCGAGGGTGTTGTTGAGCGACAGCAGACGGCGGTCCGCGCCTTTCAGCTGATGTTCGAGGATGGCCCGGCGGTCCACGACCGCACTGGCGTCCTCGACCCAGGTCATCACGTAGTCGAGCCACTGCGGCTGTTTGGGCATCTCGACGCCGTCCTCCCAGCCTTTGCGCTGGGCTGCCTTGGGCGAGATGACCCGTTCGCCGCCGTGCTTCTTGGGCGCGTTGAGCTGGATGAGGCTGAATTTGCCCGCGCTGGTGACGACGGCGGTGAGGCGGAAGCGGCCGATCAGGTGCATGCGGAGTTCGGCGGCGCCGCGGCCGTCGGCGTCGATCGCGCCGAGCCAGGGGCCGAAGGACGCTTCGATGATCGACTCGAGAATGCCCAGCTGACCCACGCCGCAGCGCATGCGGGTGACGCGGCGGCGTAGGTCGTCGGTGGTGTCGGTCATCTGGTCCCAGTGCATCCGGTGAATATATCCGTGTCCGATTCGTACCCTGGGTAGGGAACTTCCGTGCCGTGGCGTGGGTTGTACCCAACGCCTAACGAAGGAGGAAGCGTGACCGACACGCGTACTGCTGTTCTCGCCGGTGGATGTTTCTGGGGTATGCAGGACCTGATTCGCAGGCAGCCGGGTGTGCTGGCGACCCGGGTGGGCTACACCGGCGGGTCCAATGACAACCCGAACTATCGGAATCATCCGGGGCACGCGGAGGCGGTGGAGATCGTCTACGACCCGAAGGAGACGGATTACCGGGCGCTGCTGGAGTTCTTCTTCCAGATCCACGATCCGACGACCAAGGATCGGCAGGGCAACGACATCGGGACCAGCTACCGGTCCGCCATCTTCTACACCGATGACGAGCAGAAGCGGGTGGCGCTCGACACCATCGCCGACGTCGAGGCGTCGGGCCTGTGGCCCGGCAAGGTGGTCACCGAGGTGACGCCCGCGCCCACGTTCTGGGAGGCCGAGCCCGAGCATCAGGACTACCTGTTGCGCTACCCGAACGGCTACACCTGCCACTTCCCGCGTCCGGGCTGGAAGCTGCCGAAGCGCGAAGCTGTCACCGAGTAATCCGCCAGGGGCCGATGAGTTTTCGGCCCGGGAAGCGTCCACATGGATATGACGACACATGTGCTCACGCTTCCCGAGGTCGACCTCACCTACGACGTGCACGGCCCGCTGCCGACCGCCGACGGCCGTGCACCCCTGGTCATGATCGGCCAGCCGATGGACGCCGGCGGTTTCCGCGCCCTGGCCGCCCAGTTCCCGGACCGGACCGTGATCACCTACGATCCGCGCGGCCTCGGCCGCAGCACCCGCCGGGACGGCCGCACCGACAGTGTGCCGGAGGTCCAGGCCGAGGATGTGCACGCCCTCGTCGAGAAGCTCGGTGCGGGCCCGGTGGACCTGTTCGCCAGCAGCGGCGGCGCGATCACCGCTCTGGCGCTGGTGACCGCGCATCCCGGCGATGTCCGCACGCTGGTCGCGCACGAACCGCCGCTGGTCACCGTCCTGCCCGACGCCGCGGCCGCCGACCGCGCGCTGACCGGAGTGCGAGAGGCGTACCAGGCCAAGGGATTCGGCGCGGGTATGGCCGCCTTCATCGCCATGACCTCCTGGCAGGGCGAGTTCACCGACGCCTGGTTCGCCCGGCCCGCCGCCGACCCCGCCATGTTCGGCCTGCCGTCCGAGGACGACGGCGGCCGCGAGGATCCGCTGCTGTCGGAACGCGCCGTCGCCGTCACCGCGTACCGTCCCGATATCACCGCCCTGCGGGCCGCTCCGACGCGCATCGTGGTCGCCGTCGGGGAGGAATCCGCGGGTACTTTCACCGCCCGTACGGTCGAGAGCCTCGCCGCGCTGCTGGAGCAGCAGCCGACCGTGTTCCCCAGCCATCACGGCGGCTTCGTGGGCGACGAGTACGGCTACCCCGGCAAGCCCGAGGAGTTCGCCCGCGTCCTGCGCGAGGTGCTCGACGAATCTCGCTGAGTCCGAGAGGTTTTCCCGCAGCGTGTGCCGCGCGGACCGTGCCGCCGCCCCGGTGGCCACCGTTTCGATCGCGAAGAGCATCACACCGGCGACCCGTGTTCCGAGGAGTAGTTTCGATAGGAAACTACTTCACCGAGAAGGGGCGAACGATGACGCGACGCGCAGTGGTCACCGGCGGTGGAACCGGAATCGGAAAGGCCGTGGCCCGGCGCTTGGCCGGTGCGGGCGACGAGGTGGTCGTCGTCGGCCGCCGACTGCCGATCCTGGAGGCCGCGGCCAAGGAGATCAATACCGAGATCGGCGCGGAACGCGTCAGCGCCGCCGTGGCCGATCTGACGGTTCCCAACCAGGTCGAGGCGCTCGCCGCCCGGTTCGCGGGCGACGGCCTCGATGTGCTGGTCAACAATGCGGGCGGCAACCCCGCACACGCGCCGGATGATCTGACCGGACTCGCCGACGCGTATCTGGAGACCTTCCGGCTGAACGTGATCACCGCCGTGCTGGCGACCGAGGCGCTGCTACCGCACATCCGGCGGCCGGGCGGGCGGATCATCTCGGTGAGTTCCATTGCGGGACTGCGTGGTCCGGGCGCCTACGGTGCGGCGAAGGCGGCCCTGCACGGCTGGTCGCTGGGTCTCGCGCAGCAGTTGGCGCCGCAGGGCGTGACCGTCAATGTGGTGGCCCCGGGATTCGTCCCGGATACCGAATTCTGGTCGGAGCGACTGACTTCGGAGCTGGCGGCCGACCGGATCGCGCAGATTCCGGCGGGCCGCGCGGGCACTCCCGAGGAGATCGCCGCCGGTATCGCCTACCTCGCGTCGCCGGACGCGGGCTGGACCACCGGCCAGATCCTGCAGATCAACGGTGGAACCCTGCTCGGTCGCGGCTGAGTCCCGACACAACCCGCGCCGAGTCACCGCGCCGGCATCACGGTGCCGATCGCGCCGGCCAGCGCCCGCGCGACGGCCTCCGCGCCGGTGCGCAGTGCGGCCGCGAGCTCTGGATCGGCGCCCGCCGCCGGCATGGCACCCGAGTAGTCCTGGTCCGAGGTGATCACGTCCACGGTCAGATTGCTCATCCGGAATCGGGTGCGCACCTCGGTTCCGTTCGGTCCCACGCGGCGCTCGCGGGTGTCGGCGTCGTCGCCGATGTCCATTCGGGTGAACTCGTCGGGGGCGTTCGCGCGGAAGCGCTGGAACTGGTCCGCGGCCGCCGCGGCAGCGTCGCCGGGGGAGTCGTTCACGGTGAACGAGATCGACAGGTAGCGCAGTGCCGAGCTCGAATCCGCCTGTGCGAGTTCGCCGAACCGGGCATTGCAGATCAGATGCGTCGCGGCCATGCCCGGTGCGGCCGACAGATCGGTGGGGGTGAACACCGCGCCCGCGCCGTAGCGCGTTCCGGCGTACTGCCGTACCGCGTCCGCCACCGGCCGCACCGAGGTGGCGGCCGCGCAGTCCGCGGGCGGTGCGGTGAACTGCCGGGTGGTCGCGGATGCCGTCGTGGACCCGGTGTCGGAGGTCGAACAGCTCGCCACGGTCAGTCCCGTCAGTAGGAGTGTCCCGACGCCGGCGACGGGCCCGAAGGTTTTGGCGCGCAAGAAGATCCCCACAATCAACGGCACGATCGACGGCTTGCTGCGCCGCCGGGAACAGCCTCCACGGACCGCGATCCGCTGTCAATCAACGGATTGCTTGACCTACAGGGGTTTTCACCGCAAGGCGAGGGCGAGGAAGAAGTCGACGCGGTCCTCCAGCCGGGACAGATCGCGCTCGGTGAGTTCCTCGATGCGCTGGATCCGGTAGCGCAGCGTATTCACGTGCAGGTGCAGGAGTTCCGCGCATTTGGTCCAGGATCCGGAGACCTCGAGGAAGGTTTCCAGCGTGTGCACGAGGTCGGCGCGATTGTCCTTGTCGTAGTTGATGAGCGGGTCCAGCAGCCGGACCCGGAACATGCGGCGCACCTCGTCGGGGACGCTGGCCAGCAGCAGCATATGGGTGGCGAGTTCGTCGTGCCGGACCACGCTGGTGATCTGATTGCGGGAGGCGGCCATGCGACGGGCGTAGCGGGCCTCCTCCACCGCGCCGCGCAACCCCTCACCGTCGACCGCGCCGCTGATGCCGACCGCCAGCCGGCTGCCCTGCAATCCGGGTTCGAGGGCTTCGATGGCCCGGTGGATGCGGTCGTCGATGTGCGGATCGTCGCCGAGCGGCACCAGCGCGATGGCCTCGCCGTCCACGATTCCGGCGGCAGGGCTTGCGCCGTAAAGGATTTCGCGCAGCAGCGCGCGCAGTTCGCGGGGCCGGACCGCGCCCGCGTCGGCGGTGGCGGCCACGGCCAGGTAGCGGTCCGACAACCCCAGTCCGGTGAGCTCGAGCCGCGAGATGATCTCGGTGGGCTTGGCGTCGGACACGATCAGTTCGATGAGCTCCTGCGCCAGCCGTCCTTCGGCGCTCTGCCGATCGTCCTGGCGCGCGCGTTCCAGGGAGACCACCGCCGCCAGCTCCCCGGTGATGAGCCGCCGCTCCTCCGGCCAGTCCTTGTGGTCGCTCTCGAACACCAGGAACCAGTCGGCAACCCGTGAGGTGCCGTCCGGATCGACCGCGAACAGCGAGTACCGGGTCCCGTCGACGGCGACCACGTGCGGTAGTCGCCGGGCGGCCAGAAAAGCCGTGCGCAGCGCTTTCGGCGGAAGCTCCGAAGGTCCGGCGACCACCCGGCCGGTGGAGGTCACCACCCAACATCGCGACCCCAGATTGCGGTCGATGAGTTCGAGTACCGAATCCAGCCCACCGCCGGACACCAGCTTGCGATGCCGATCCAGGATGGCGGCCAGATCCGCGGCCCGCCCGGTCGACAGATTGCGGTTGACCTGCTCGGTGACCGTGGCGAACGCGATCTGCTCGGGTACCCGGAACAGCGGGATTCGGTGTTTCCGACAGGCCTCGACGATATCGTCGGGCGCTTCGCCGTAGAGCGCGTCACCGGCCGCGAGCGCGGCGACCTTGGCTCGGGCCAACGCGGCC
This sequence comes from Nocardia acididurans, assembly GCF_016741815.1. Taxonomy (GTDB): domain Bacteria; phylum Actinomycetota; class Actinomycetes; order Mycobacteriales; family Mycobacteriaceae; genus Nocardia; species Nocardia acididurans. The sequence goes on along the minus strand of NZ_JAERRJ010000007.1, from coordinate 130,044 downwards.
ACGAAGGTCTCGCTGTCGCCGGGTGAGCGTCGCCACTGCATGCCGGTGAGCACGAGTTCGCCGCCGGAGAGGTATCGGCTGGGGTCCAGCATGTCGGTGGTGACGACCCAGCGTACGAAGCGTTCCAGCTCGTCCTCTCCGGTGACGAGTTCCAGGCCGATCTCGCTCATGGCGAGCAGGGAGCGCAATCGCATGATTGCCAACGCTAACAGTGAGTGACCGTCCGGTTACCACGCTTGGATGTATCTACGAAGATCCCGCTGTGAAGCAGGCCACATGTTCGGAGGTCTCGTCCCTGCCGTCCTGGACGTGTGCCCGGTGTACTTACCGGGCAACACGCCAATGGATGGAGGTCGGATGTCGAGTCGCCTGGAATGGCTCGGATCGCTGCCCCTGGAGGAAGCCGAGGCGCAGCTGCTGACCTGCTGTGCGTCGCGGCGCTGGGCGCGGAAGATGGTGGCCAATCGCCCCTATCTGGGCGAGCTGGGTCTCGAGGAGGCCGCGGTCGCGGGGATCAGGGAACTGGAGTGGCCGGATATCGAGGAGGCTCTCGCCGCGCACCCCAGGATCGGTGATCGAGCCGAAGCTGTTCGCTCGCACGGGATTTCGCAGCGGGAGGCACAGTGGTCCAGTCAGGAGCAGTCCGGGACGGCAACCGCGTCGGTTGAGGTGCTCGATGAGCTCACTGCGCGAAATATCGCCTACGAGAACAGATTCGGGCATGTGTTCCTGATTCGCGCCACCGGCCGCAGCGCCGGGGAGATGCTTGCGGAACTGCATCGCCGGCTGCACAACTCGGCGGCGGACGAAAGAGAAACCGTCCGAGCCGAACTCGCCGACATCACCGTCCTGCGGATCCGGAAACTGCTGGGGTTGCTATGAGCCTGTCCACGCATGTGCTCAATGCCGCGACCGGCCGCCCCGCCGCGGATCTGCCGGTGCGCCTGGAGGCCGAAGTCGGCACCGTGCTCGCGCAGGGCCGGACCGACGCCGACGGACGCATCAAGGATCTGCCCGCCCCGGCGGCCGGCGTGCACCGCCTGATCTTCGAGACCGGCGATCTGAGCCCGTTCTACCCCTCGGTGACCATCGCTTTCACCGTCACCGATCCGGCGCAGCACTATCACGTGCCGCTGCTGCTGAGTCCCTATTCCTTCTCCACCTATCGAGGTAGCTGAACCATGTCGATCAAGCTAGGTCCCAATCGTTACGGCAAGGCGGAGACCCGCGTCGTCCGGGTGACCAAGAACGGCGCCAAGCACGATCTGCGGGATCTGAACGTGAGCGTGGCGCTGTCGGGCGAGATGGAAGCCGTCCACTACACCGGCGACAACGGTGCGGTGCTGCCCACGGACACCCAGAAGAACACGGTGTTCGCGTTCGCCAAGGAGTACGGCATCGCCTCGCCGGAGGATTTCGGCCTGCGGCTGGCCCGGCATTTCGTGGATTCGCAGCCGACCATCGGGCACGCCCGGGTGGAGCTGGAGGAATACACCTGGGAGCGGAATGTGGTAGGGCTCAACAGCCATCCGCATTCGTTCGTGCGCTCGGGCCGCGAAACCCGCACCGCCGTAGTGCATTACGACGGCCGCAAGGCGTGGGTGGTGTCGGGTCTGAAGGATCTGGTGGTCCTGAACACCACCGGCTCGGAATTCCACGGCTTCATCAAGGACCGCTACACCACGCTGCGGGAGACCAGCGACCGTGTGCTGGCCACCGAGGTGAACGCGCAGTGGCGGCACACCGGCGACACCATCGAGTGGGACAAGTCCTACGAGGTTGTGAAGCGTTGCCTGCTCCAGGCTTTCGCCGATACGCACAGTCGCTCCCTGCAGCAGACGTTGTTCGAGATGGGGGAGCGCGTGCTCGAAACCGTCTCCGACATTGTGGAAGTCAAGCTCCAGCTGCCCAACAAGCATCACTTCGAAGTGGATCTGTCCCCGTTCGGTCAGGTCAACGGCAACGAGGTGTTCTGGGCCGCCGATCGTCCGTACGGCCTCATCGAGGGCACGGTGGTGCGCGAGGTGCCGGCCGCCGGACCGGCGTGGGATTGAGAGCGGGAGCGGCGCAATGGAATTCCTCCGACCCAACGACTGGGCGCACGCCTTGGAGCTCAAGGCGCAACATCCCGACGCCGTGCCGATCCAGGGCGGCACGGATGTCATGGTGGAGCTCAACTTCGACCGGCACCGGCCCGGCTACGTGCTGGATCTGAATCCGTGCCGGGAGGTCTTCGGCGTCGATCGCACCGACGGGCAATTGCGCATCGGCTCGGGCGTCCCATACGTGAAGATCATCAACCGGTACGGTCGCGAACTGCCGGGTCTGGCCCAAGCCTCGCGCACCGTCGGCTCCCCGCAGATCCGCAATCGCGGCACGGTGGGCGGCAACCTCGGCGGCGCGTCCCCCGCCGGTGACGCGCATCCGGCACTGCTGGCGGCGAATGCAGTGGTGGAGGCCGAATCCGCGGCGCGCGGCACCCGCATGATCCCCATCGACGACTTCTACGTCTGGGTGAAGAAGAACGCGCTGGAACCGGACGAGCTGATCCGCGCCGTCTGGCTGAAGCCGGCCACGGGTCCGCAGTACTTCGCCAAGGTCGGCACCCGCAACGCCATGGTGATCGCGGTGTGCTCCTTCGCCATCGCCCTGCATACCGACACCAGGACCGTCGGCACCGGTATCGGTTCGGCGGGCCCGACCCCGCTGCGGGCCGTCGCGGCGCAGGACTTCCTGGCCGCGAATCTGCCCTGGGACAACCCGATTCCGCTGTCCGAGGAGCTGGCGCGCGAATTCGGCGCGCTGGTCTCGCAGGCCGCCAAGCCCATCGACGATGTGCGCGGCACCGCCGACTACCGCAAGCACGCGCTGTCGGTGATGGCGCGGCGCGCACTCGGCTGGGCCTGGACCGACTACACCGCAGAGAGGAGGGCCGCCTGATGCGAATCACCTTCGATGTCAACGGCTCCGAGGAAATCGTCGACGACGTCTGGGAGGGGGAGTCCCTGCTCTACATGCTGCGTGAGCGGGTCGGGCTGCCCGGTTCCAAGAATGCGTGCGAACAGGGTGAATGTGGTTCATGCACTGTCTATCTCGACGGCACTCCTGTCTGTGCTTGTCTGGTGGCGGCCGGCCAGGTCCAGGACCGCTCGGTTCGCACGGTGGAAGGTCTCGCTGATGGGGATCGACTCGACCCCATGCAGCAGGCGTTCGTCGAATGCGGCGCGGTCCAGTGCGGATTCTGTACGCCGGGGCTCCTGGTCCAGGCGCACGACCTGATCGAACGCATTCCGGACCCGTCGGACGCGGAGATTCGCGAGGCGCTCGCCGGAAACCTGTGCCGCTGCACCGGTTACGAGAAGATCCTGGACGCCGTACGTCTGGCAGCAGAGCGGAAGGCGGCAGCCAAATGACCAAGCTCGTCATCGAGAACGCTTATATCGCCCCGGTCGTGGGCGAGGAGATCCCCGACGGATATCTGATCGTCGGTGACGACGGTCGCATCGAAGCCCTCGGCGCGGGACCCGCGCCGACGGTGGTGGGAGCCGACCGCCTCTCCGGCACCGGCTGCCTGGTGACCCCGGGCCTGGTGAACACCCACCACCATCTCTACCAGTGGGCCACCCAGGGCCTCTACCAGGACGCCACCCTGTTCGAGTGGCTGACCGGGCTGTACCGCCTGTGGGCGCGCATGGACGCCGAGGTCGTCTACGGCGCTGCCTCGGCGGGCCTGGGCTGGCTGGCGCTGACCGGCACCACCACCTCCACCGATCACCACTACGTCTTCCCCAAGGGCCGTGGCGATCTGTTCGAGGCCGAGGTGCGGGCCGCGCGGGAGCTCGGCGTGCGCTTCCACCCCTGCCGCGGGTCCATGGACCGTGGCCAGTCCCAGGGCGGGCTGCCGCCGGACGAGGTGGTGGAGCAGCTCGACGAGATCCTGGCCGACACCGCCGAGACCATCGACAGGTACCACGACGCGTCCTTCGACTCGATGTTGCGCGTGGCCGTGGCCCCCTGTTCGCCGTTCTCGGTGAGCGAGGCGCTCATGCGGGAATCGGCGGCGCTGGCCCGCGACAAGGGCGTGCGCCTGCACACCCATCTCGCCGAAACCCTCGACGAGGAAGAGCACTGCCTCGAGCAGATGGGTTGCACGCCTGTCGAATACATGGAGAAGCTGGGCTGGCTCGGCGACGACGTGTGGTTCGCGCACGCGGTGCACCTGCACGACAAGGATATTCGCCGCTTCGCCGACACCGGCACCGGCTCGGCGCACTGCCCGAGCTCGAACGCCCGCCTCGGCGCGGGTATCGCCCGGGTGATGGACCTGCTGGCCGCGGGCGCGCCCGTCGGCCTCGGCGTGGACGGCGCGGCCTCGAGCGAACTGACCTCGATGGCCGGGGAGATGCGGCAGGCCATGCTGTTCCAGCGCGCCGTGCACGGTCCCAAGGCGCTCACCGCCCGCCAGGCCCTCGAGATCGGCACCCTCGGCGGTGCGCGAAACCTGGGGCGGCAGAACGAGATCGGCTCCCTGGAGCCCGGCAAGCTCGCCGACATCGCCATCTGGAAGGTCGACGGATTCCGTTCCGCGCTCACCGATCCGGTGTGCTCGCTGGTGTTCGGCCCGCAGCCGCCGCTGGCCCGGTTGCTCGTCGGCGGCAACACCGTCGTGGAGAACGACGAGCTGAAGACGGTCGCGCACGACCAGGTCGGCCGCAACGGCGTCGCGGCGCGCGAGCGAATCATGCGGCAGGAGCAGCGATGACGAGCGTACGCACCACCAACTTCCCGCACGAGGTCGCCGCGCCCGGTCGCGGCGGCATCGGCGAGAGCCCGCTGCGGCCCGACGGCACGCTGAAGGTGAAGGGCGAATTCGCCTACTCCTCGGACCTGTGGATCGACGGAATGCTGTGGGGCGCAACGCTTCGCAGCCCGCATCCACGCGCCAAGATCCTCAACATCGACATCTCGAAGGCGCTGGCCATGACCGGCGTGCACGCGGTGCTCACCCACGAGGACGTGCCCGGCCGCAAGGTGTACGGGCTCGACCACACCTGGGATCAGCCGGTGCTGGCCTTCGACGAGGTGCGCCACCACGGCGAGCCCATCGCGCTGGTCGCCGCCGACCACCCCGAGATCGCGCGCCGTGCCATCATGGCGATCGAGATCGAATGGGAAGTGCTGGAACCGATTACGGATCCGATGGCGGTCGTCGCCGATCCGGAGGCCAATCGGGTGCAGGAGCGCGGCGGCATCACCCGTCACCAGCCGGTGCGCGTCGGCGACACCAATGTCGGCCGGGAGCTGGCCGCCGTGGTGGTCACCGAGGAGTTCGAGGTCGGTATTCAGGACCAGGCGTTCCTGGGCCCCGAATCCGGTCTGGTGATTCCCACCGACGAGGGCCTGGAGTTCTACGTGGCCACCCAGTGGCTGCACTGGGACCTCACCCAGATCGCGCCCTGCCTGGATCTGTCCCAGGACCAGATCAAGATGACCATGGCGGGTGTGGGCGGCGCTTTCGGTGGCCGCGAGGATATTTCGATGCAGATCCACGCCGGCCTGCTGGCGCTGCACACCCGCAAGCCCATCAAGATGATGTACAACCGCGAGGAGTCCTTCTTCGGGCACGTGCACCGGCATCCGGCGCGCATGCGCTACGAATACGGCGCCATGGCCACCGGAAAGCTCACCTACGCCAAGGTTCTCATCGTCCTCGACGGCGGCGCGTACACCTCGGCCACCCAGAACGTGGTCGGCAACGCGTCCTCGCTGGCGGTGGGGCCGTACGAGATCCCGCATATCGAGATCGACGTCTACGGGGTGTACACCAACAATCCGCCGTGTGGCGCGATGCGCGGATTCGGCGCTGTGCAAGCGTGTTTCGCGCACGAATCCATGATGGACAAGGTTGCGCTGTCGCTGGGCCTGGATCCGGTCACCGTACGTCAGGTCAATGCCGTCAAGCAGGGGTCGAAGCTGGCCACCGGGCAGCTGGTGCACGCGCCGATGCCGATGGCCGAGATGCTCGAGATGTCCAAGGCCATGGAATTGCCCGGCCCGACGGACTTCTCGGATATCCGCAACCTGCCCGGCGGTGCGTCCCAGACCACCCATGGTGAGGGCGTGGTGCGCGGCGTCGGCTACGGCGTCGGCATCAAGAACATCTGCTTCTCCGAGGGCTTCGACGACTACTCCACGGCGCGTGTGCGTTTGGAGATCATCGGCGGCGAACCGGTGGCGCTCGTGCACACCGCGGGCGCGGAGGTGGGCCAGGGCCTGGTCACCGTCGAGGCGCAGATCGCGCGCACCGAACTCGGCATCGAGAAGGTCGTCATCCACCCCGCCGACAATGGCGTGGGCTCCTCCGGCTCCTCGTCGGCCTCACGGCAGACCTACATGACCGGCGGCGCGGTGAAGGCGGCGTGCGAGGCAGTGCGCGACCGGCTGTTGCAGCTGGCGCGGGTCCGCCTGGATACGCCGAAATTCCTGCAACTGGTGGGGGGCAAGCTGGTCACCAACACCGGTGAGGTCATGGCGGCCATCGAGGATGTGCTCGGCGACGACGTCCTCGAGGAGACCCGCGAATTCCACCACAAGCCGACCACCGGCATGGATCCGATCACCGGTCAGGGTGACAGCCACACCCAGCTCGCGCTCTGCGTGCACCGGGCCGTGGTGGATGTCGACACCGACCTCGGATTGGTGAAAGTCGTTGCGCTGGACGCGGTCCAGGATGTCGGCAAGATCATGAACCGCCTGTCCCTCGAGGGCCAGATCCACGGCGGTTCGATTCAGGGACTGGGTCTGGCCGTGATGGAGGAAATTCAGGTAACCAACGGCAAGGTACGAAACCCGTCCTTCACGGACTATCTCATCCCCACGATTCTCGATACACCCCCGCAAAAGCTGGAGATTCTCGAAAACGCCGATCCGCACGCCCCTTACGGCCTGCGCGGCGCGGGCGAACCGCCCACTCTGTCCTCCACGCCGGCGATCGTCGCGGCCATTCGCGACGCCTGCCGGAACCGGGGCGGCTCCGGGAACATCACCCGGGTGCCGGTGCGACCGGAAGACATCATCCGGAGCAGTTGATCAACAGGGGCAGACCGAATCCGCGGTAGGGACCCCACAACAGCGATACACCGAATCCGCGGTCCGGGGAGTTCATCGATGTGGCGATGAAGAGCCCGGACCGGCGGTCGGCTACGCCCCGAGGAGGGCAGCCATGACCCAGACCAAGTCCCCGACTACTACCCCCGACGTCAGTCGGTCGGCACTGGACCGGTTCTTCCGGATCAGTGACCGGCGCAGTACCGTCTCGCGCGAAATCCGCGGCGGTATCACGACTTTCGTGGCGATGGGGTATGTGATCCTGCTGGTTCCGTTGATCATCGGCGGAGTCGCCGACATCGACGGCAACAAGCTGAGCATCGCGCAGCTCACCACCGCCACCGCCTTCTCGGCCGGATTGTCCACGATCCTCATGGGATTGGTGGGCAATGTGCCGCTGGCACTGGCGGCCGGGCTCGGGGTCGTTCCCGTCGTCGCCTTCCAGGCGGCGCCCTATATGACCTGGCCGCAGGCGTTCGGCCTGGTCGTGCTCATGGGCGTGATCATCGTGGTGCTCGCCGCCACCGGTCTGCGAACCATGATCATCAATGCCATTCCGGTCGCCCTGAAGAATGCCATCGGCGTCGGCATCGGCATGTTCATCGCCATGATCGGCCTGGTCTCCTCCGGAGTCGTCGGCCACGGCACGCCCGGCGGCCCGCCGGTCACGCTCGGCGCGGACGGACATCTGCAGGGCTGGCCCGTGGTGATCTTCGCCGTCGGCCTGCTGCTCATGCTCGCGCTGTTCATCCGCAAGATCCCGGGCGCGATCCTGATCAGCATCGCGGTGGTGACGGTGCTCGCCGTCGTCATCAACTCGGTGGCCACCATCGAACCCACGGCGTGGGGCGCGGTGGTACCCACGGCCCCCGAATCCTTCTTCGCCGCACCGGATTTCGGTTTGATGCTGAATATCGACCTGTTCGGCGGCTTCGCTCGCGCCGGCGGTCTGGTGGCCGGGGTCGTGCTGTTCACCCTCGTGCTCACCGGCTTCTTCGACGCCATGGGAACGGTCTTCGGCGTCTGCGACGAGGCCGGACTGCTGGACGAGAAGGGCACCATGCCCGGTATCGGCAAGATCCTGACCGTCGACGGTGTCGCCCAGGTCATCGGCGGTGCGAGCGGCGGTGCGGGCAGCACGGTCTACGTGGAATCGGCTACGGGCGTCGGTGAGGGGGCCCGTACCGGACTCACGAGTGTGGTCACCGGCGGATTGTTCCTGGCGGCAATCTTTTTCACGCCGCTGGCCGCTGTCGTCCCGATCCAGGCCGCGGCTCCGGCCCTGGTGCTGGTCGGCGCGCTCATGATGACGCAGGCCCGCAAGATCGACTGGCAGGACCTCGAGGTCGCGGTGCCGGCATTCGTGACCATCGCGCTCATGCCGTTCACCTACTCGATCACCAACGGCGTCGGCGCGGGCCTGATCGCGTACGCGGTGATCAAGGCCGCGCGCGGCAAATTCCGCGAAGTCCACTGGCTGGTCTGGGTGGTGAGCCTCGTGTTCGCGGCCTACTTCGGAATCTCCGCCATCGAACAGGTCCTGGGAGGCTGATATGCGCGACATCGCGGCACAACTGGTGAATTGGCATGCGGCACACCAGCGCTACGCCATCGCCTCGATCATCGGGATCGGCGGCAGCGCGCCCCGCCCGGTCGGCGCGGCCCTGGCGGTGAACGCCGACGGTGAGGTCGTCGGCAGCATCTCCGGCGGTTGCGTCGAGGGCGCGGTGTACGAGTTGTGCCGCGAGGCGCTGGACACCGGCGAAACCCTCCGCGAAACCTTCGGCTACAGCGATGCCGACGCCTTCGCGGTCGGACTCACCTGCGGCGGCACCATCGAGGTGCTGGTGCAGCCGGTCGCCGACGCCAATCGCGCCGCGCTGGAAGCGATGCTGCGGGCCGAGGGCGCGGCGACGCTGGTGCGCGACGTGCGCACCGGCGCGGCCATGGCCCTGGGCGACTGGTGGTCGGTCGGCGCGGCGTTCTCCGAGACCGTGGTCGCCGAGGCGCGGGCCATGCTCGACGCCGGGGCGACCGGGTTGCGGACCATCGGCTGCGACGACGAGGAGATCACGGTCTTCGTGGAATCCCATGTGCCACCGCCGCGGATGATCGTCTTCGGCGCCATCGACTTCGCCGCCGCGGTCGCCCGCATCGGCAAGTTCCTGGGCTATCACGTCACCGTCTGTGATGCCCGCCCGGTCTTCGCCACCCGCGCCCGCTTCCCCGAAGCGGACGAGGTCGTGGTCGAGTGGCCGGACCGCTATCTCGCCCGCACCCGCGTGGACGCCCGCACCGTGCTGTGCGTGCTCACCCACGACGCCAAATTCGATGTGCCCCTTCTCGAAGTGGCGCTTCGCCTGCCGGTGGCGTTCGTGGGCGCGATGGGATCGCGACGCACCCACGCGGACCGCGCGCAGCGCCTCCGCGAAGCCGGGGTGACCGAGGTCGAACTCTCGCGACTGCGGTCACCCATAGGGCTCGATCTCGGCGGCCGTACACCCGAGGAGACCGCCGTCTCCATCGCCGCCGAGATCGTCGCCCTGCGGCGCGGTGGATCGGGGCTACCACTGGGCATGAGTGGCGGCCCCATCCACCGCGACAGTAGCCCGCTACCCGATCTCGAGGTACCGGACCACCTGGGTGTGACTGTGTAACACCACGATCCAGGATGAGGGGAGAGCTCCCGGTGGAGCGTGCGGGCAGTGCGCGCACCACCGGGAGCTTTCCTTATGTCCGGTTCACAAGTTTGCTGGAAGTTTGTTCGCATCGGTTGCGGGTACCGCCTGATCGCACCGCATTTTCGGTAGATCGTTCCTGAATTCAGCACCCGGATCGGACCCCACACGTCCGCCGAGTGCTGCCGACAGTTAGGAGAGATCATGGCGAATCCCACGATGGAGTCACTGATCGGCGCCACCGTCTACGACAGCGCCGGCGAACCGATCGGGCGGGTGGAGAACTTCTACCTGGACAATCAGACCGGAGCACCGACCTGGGTGGCGATGATGGACGCCACGGGCGACGGTCCGACCCTCATCCCGCTCGACGGCGCGGGCTACCGCACCGAGGATATGAGCCTGCGCGTGCCCTACGCCGAGAAGCAGATCCGCACCGCGCCGCACCTCGAACACGACGGGCGCATCGACCCTCGCGCCGAGCAGGAGCTGATGGCCTACTACAGCAGCGGGCAGCGCCGCTCCATCCCGATGGGCGCCACCAATGCTGCTGCGCGCCAACGGATCCGGCCCGGAGCAGAAGAACCCATGACCTACGGCGGCGACCAGGGCGCGGGGCTGACCCGCTCGGAGGAACGTCTCGTCGTCGGCACCGATCGGGAGGAAACCGGCACCGCACGCCTGCACAAATACGTGGTGGAGGAAGAACAGACGATCACCGTGCCCACCACGCACGAGGAAGCCCGGCTGGTGCGCGAGCCGATCACCGACCGCACCGACGCCACCATCGGCGAACAGGACCAGGAGATCGTGCTGCACGCCGACCGTGTCACCGCGCACAAGGAGACCGTGCCCGTCGAACGCGTGGGCCTGGTGGTCGACGAGGTCGCCGACGAACAGACCGTCAGCGACACCGTCCGCAAGGAGCGCATCGAGGCCGAGGGCGTGCGCGAGGACCGCATGCGCGACGAAAAGAACGACAGGGCATAGCTTTTCGATCCGATAACGCGAGGAGGAGTTGCTATGGAATGGCTGCTCGGAGTACTCGGAGGCGCGGTCGGCGGCGGTGTGGGCGGGGCCCGGAACCCGCTCGGCCCGCTGGTCAACGGCGGTATCGGCGCGGCAGGCGGCGGCATCACCGGCGCCATCATCCAGGCCGCGACATCCGGCGGACTGGACTTCGGCCAGATCCTGGCCCAGGTCGGCGGCGGCGGCCTCGTCGGCGCGGCGCTCTCGGCCCTCACCGGCCTCGCCACCCGGCCCAAGACGGGCGACATCCGCTGACCGCACCCATCGTGGACGACCCTGACAAGGAGCTTCCCATGTCACGTTGGAAGAACACGGTTTTCGGCGTCGGCGCGGCCTTCGGACTGTTCGCCGCCGCGGGCCTGGGCCTGCTGGCCACCCCCGTCGCGACGGCACAGCCCGCTGACGCCGGTCCCGCCATCGACGCCCACTACGACGACAAAGGCGGAGCGAACTCCCCGCTCGGCCACAAGATCGGAGCCGTCTATGCTTTCGGCCCCGACGGCGCCGCCCAGAACTACCAGGGCGGCACAATGATCTATTCCCCCGAGACCGGCGCGAAGGTCATGTACGGCGCCATCCTCGACAAATACCTGGCCTTGGGCGGAGCCGACGCGGGCCTCGGCTACCCGGTCAACGACGAATCCGACGCCCCCGTCGCGGGCACCGCCCGCTACAGCGAATTCTCCGCTCCGGAGGGCGCGACCATCGAATGGAGCCCGCAGCACGGCGCCTGGCTGGCCCGCGGCCCCATCCGCACCGCCTGGTCCCACCTGCACGCCACCGACGGCGTGATGGGCGCCCCACTCTCGGACACCACCGTGGAGAACGGCGTCTACACCCAGCGCTTCGCGGGCCAGAACGGCATCCCGGTCGACATCCGCTGGAGCGCCGCCGACGGATTCGCCACCACCCCACCCGATATCGCCACCCAGCTGACCGGCCTGGACGTATCCGCTCCCGGCGCTGCCCCCGGTGGCCCGGCTCCCGAATCAGCCACTGCGGCAACAGATTCCGGGACCAGCTCCGCCGCCAAATGGTGGGCCCTACCGCTGGGCCTGGTGATCGCGGCCGCCGCCGGTGGACTGGCCGCCCTGGTCACCAAGGCTGCTCGCGGGTCCCACCACTCGAATCCCGGTGTGCCCGGACAGAACACCGCGAGCGATAGCGCCACAGCCCGTGGCAAGGCCGCGGCCACGAGCAGCGCCATGACCGCAGGTAGTGCCGTGACCGGGGGCACTGCGATGTCCACGGCCACGGCTGGAATGCGCCGGGCCGGAGCCCATCTCGCGAGTGCGGCCGAACGCACTCGCGGGATGCCTCGCGCCGGCGGGGTGTGAGGATGCGCGGGGCGAGACCCGTCCAACCGCGGCCTCGCCCCGCGCTGTCACCCGGTCAACCCGGCCGCTGGATGGAAATTCGTTCAGGCACGCTGTCCGATCCCGCCGGGCGGCCTGGCCGTGCTGCGCGCCCCGCCGACGGTTCGACGCGCTGCGCGGCGGGGGTGGCCTTGCCGTGCTGATCGCGCGTCGACGGTTCGACGCGCTGCGCGGCGGGCTGCCTTGCCGTGCTGATCGCGCGTCGACGGTTCGACGCGCTGCGCGGCGGGCTGCCTTGCCGTGCTGATCGCGCGTCGTCGGCTCCACGCACTGCGCGGCGGGCTGCCTTGCCGTGCTGATCGCGCGTCGTCGGCTCCACGCACTGCGCGGCGGGCTGCCTTGCCGTACTGATCGCGCGCCGACGGCTCCACGCGCTGCATAGTGCGGGTGGCTATGCTCGGGGAGGTGTCCGATACCTTGTCGAGCAGGTCTCTTGCCTGGCGGCACGCCGGGTGGGGTGCGTTGATCGCTGTCGCGGCCGCGCCGGTGGCGGCCGCTGTCGTGGCGCTGGTGTATCGCTTTCCGGTGCCGTTGTCGGGGTATACCTCCGGGTTCGGCAGTACCTGGGCTGCTGTGGTCGGCAGTATTTTCTATCTGGTGCTGGGTGGCGCGATCGTGCTCGGAATCCTCGGTGCCGCAGGCGGTTTCCTGGCGGCGCGCATCGGTGGGGCCGATGCGCGGCTGCGCTGGTGGCTGACCGGGACCCTTGCCGTGCTGGTGGCGTTGCTCGGTGCGATCTCACTGGCCGTGCTGGAGTGGTTCGTCGGCGCCTGGTGAGTCGATCGGGGTGGTCAGCGGAGGTCGTCGGAGAGTGCGCGGCCAACGGTGGTCAACAGGGGCACCGCGCGGTCGACGAGGTCTTCGGTCATGCGGCCGACCGGGCCGGAGATCGAAATGGCCAGGCGCGCGGGGGCTTCGGGGAGGGCCACCGCGACGCAGCGGACGCCGAGCTCCTGTTCGCCCTCGTCCATGGCGTAGCCGGTGCGGGCGGCGTGTTCGAGTTGGCGGGCGAATTCGGCGGGGTCGGTGATGGTGTGGTCGGTGTAGCCGGGCATTCCGGTGCGCTGCAACAGGTCTCGGACCTTGTCGGGGGGCATGCCGGCGAGGATGGCCTTGCCGACGGCGGTGCAGTGCGGGAGGACGCGGCGGCCCACCTCGGTGAACATGCGCATGGAGTGGCGGGAGGGAACCTGGGCCACGTAGACGATGCGGTCGCCGTCGAGCATGGCCATATTGGCGGATTCGCCGAGTTCGTCGACCAGGCGGGTGAGGTGGGGGCGGGCCTGGGAACTGAGCATGCGGGCCGAGCTCTCGCCCAGTTTGATCAGCTTGGGGCCCAGCACGTACTGGCGTGACGGTTCCTGATGGAGATAGCCCAGATCCACGAGCGTGCGGACGAGGCGGTGGATGGTGGGCAGCGGGAGACCGGATTCGGTGGCCAGCTGCGAGAGACCCATCATGCCGCCGTGGTCGGCCATGGTTTCCAGCAGGCCGAAGGCGCGTTCGATCGATTGCACGCTGCCCGATCGCCCTCGGGAGGTATTCGCTGCGGTCACTGGCCCACCCTGTCGATTTTTCCGGATTGCGGAAGTTTACCGGGCTGTCGCGCGGGAACGTGGCGGTAGCCTGATGCGCATGCTGCTGCGTGCGGAATTCACCACCGAACCCTTTCACGGCGAGGGCGATCCGCCGCCGCACGCCACCGAAACCCTCGCCCTGCTCGAGAACTCCGGTCTCACCTGTGAATTCGGTCCGCTCGGCACCATGGTGGAAGGCCCGGAGGCGGTCTTGCTGCCCGCATTGCAGCAGGTGCTCGACATCGCGCTGCACCATGGCGCGTCCCGGGTGACGCTGCAGGTCGAGCGTGTCGATGAGTGAGCGCGCGCCGCTGGATGCCGGGCATCCGGTGCTGGTGACGGTGGCTCCGCTGCTCGCGCGCGTCGGAGGGCGGCTCATCCCGGCCGCGGAGTGTTTGCCCGATGATGTCCCGCTGGTGTGGGAGGGGCAGACGCTGGCCGGGGTGCGGTTGCCGAGCGCCGCGGCCGAGTCCGAGGGGGAGTCCGAGAGCGGCATCGCCCGGCTGCTCTCCGAGGTCGCCGCTGAATTCGGTGGTGCGCTGGCCGATCTGCCGCGCGCGGAGAAGCAGCGCGCGGTCCGGCTGCTGGAGGAGCGCGGCGCGTTCAGCTACCGCCGATCCGCCGAGACGGTGGCCGAGGCGCTGGGCGTCACCCGCTTCACGGTCTACAACTACTTGAACCGCACCCGATCCTGACGGCACTGTCGAGTCCCCTCGACGCACCGGTCCGTGAAACCCGCTGCCGAGCAGCGGGTTTCGCCATTTCCGGGGCGGATCGCGACCTCCGGCGCGCACACTGCAGCAACAGAAATTCAACAAACTGTTGACGATCCATCGTGACCTGTGCCACGATTTCGGTATTCGGAAAACGACTTCCGCAATGCGAGAAAGCGCTGCTCATGGTCACTGTCGACGAGTTCAACGGTATGGATACCGGCCTCCTCCGCCCCACCCTGCTCGACTGCTGCGATGCCCCCGATTGGGTTGACGCCCTGCTGAACTCGCGGCCCTACGCGAACCTGGACAGCCTGCTCACCACCGCCGACAAGGCCGCACGAGCACTCACCCCGGCCGATGTCGACCGCGCGGTGGCGGCCCATCCACGCATCGGTGAACAGGCTCCCGGCGCGAGCCGAGGCTCGTCCTGGTCGCGGGAAGAGCAGTCCGGCATCGAAACCGACGTGGCGACCGTCGCGCACCTGAAATCGGCGAACCGCCTGTACGAGAAGCGATTCCACCGCGTCTTCCTGATCTGCGCGACCGGCCTGTCCACCTCGGAGATCCTCGCGACGCTGCTGCTGCGCCTGTCCAACGACGAGGCCACCGAGGCCGAGGTGGTGGCCGTCGAACTCCGCAAGATCGCCCTGCTGCGGTTGCGACGGGTGATCGTCGAATGAGCGCCGTCACCACCCACGTCCTCGACGCCGCCCTCGGCAAGCCCGCACAGGGCCTGCCGGTCCGCCTGGAACACCTGGGCGACACCACTTCTCGCGTGCTCGCCGAAGCCGTCACCGACGCCGACGGCCGCATCCGCGACCTCGGCCCCGACGCCCTCGAACCGGGCCGCTACCGCCTGAGCTTCGACGTCGAGACCTACTTCGCCGCCACCGGGCAGCGCCACTACTTCGCGGCCGTGGACCTCACCTTCACGCCGCCCGACAGCGGACACCACCACGTCCCGCTGCTGCTGAGCCCTTTCGCCTGTTCCGCCTATCGAGGGAGTTGATCGCCATGGCCATCCAGCTGGGAGAGAATCAGTACGGAAAGGCCGAGAACCGGATCGTGCGCGTGTACCGGGACACCGACCGGCACACCATCCGGGATCTCAATGTCTCCAGTGCCCTGCGCGGCCGCTTCGAGGACGCGCACATCACCGGCGACCAGAAGGACATCCTGACCACCGACACCCAGAAGAACACCGCCTTCGCCTTCGCCAAGGAGAAGGGTGTGGAGGCGATCGAGGATTTCGCGCTCACCCTGGCCGATCACTTCATCTCCCGCACCCCCGGCGCGGACGGCGCGCGCATCGAGATCGAGGAGTACGGCTGGAACCGGATTCCGATCGACGGTGCGGGGCACGATCATTCGTTCATCCGGGCGGGCGGCGAGGTGCGCACCACCGTGGTGAACATGGACGGCTACGGCAGCGACCGCAAGGCGCACGTGGTCTCCGGCCTGAAGGACCTGGTGCTGTTCAAATCCACCGGATCGGAGTTCCACGGCTACTTCGAGGACAAGTACACGACCCTCGAACCGACCAAGGACCGCATTCTCGCCACCTCACTGGTGGCCCGCTGGCGCTACGACCACACCGACGTGGAGTGGGACAAGTCCTACGCCGCCATCCGCACGACCCTGCTGCGGCAGTTCGCGGCCGTGCACTCCCTGGCGCTGCAGCAGACGCTCTACAGCATGGGACGCGCTGTGCTGGAACAGTTCACGGAGGTCGCCGAGATCAAGTTCTCCGCGCCCAACAAACACCACTTCCTGGTCGACCTGAGCCCATTCCACGTGGAGAACAACGGTGAGGTGTTCATCGCCGCCGACCGGCCCTACGGCTTGATCGAGGCCAGTGTGCACCGCGACGACGCCTCCGACGCCGGCTCGGCGTGGCACGCGGTACCCGGATTCTGTTGAGCGCGAGGCGGTTCCATGAAAATCTTCACGTACCGGCATCGTCCCGGTCCGGAGGATGAGCGGTATCCGCTGCCGCAGCTGGTCGCCTACGGGGCACAGCACATCCTCACCATGTACGGCGGTGTCATCGCACCGCCCCTGATCGTCGGCGGCGCGGCCGGACTCTCGGCCGGAGATATGGCGCTGCTGGTCACCGCGGGCCTGTTCGTCTCGGGGCTCGCGACACTGTTGCAAACGCTGGGCATCGGCAACTTCGGCAGCAGATTGCCCATCGTGCAAGGGGTTTCGTTCGCGAGCGTCTCCACCATGGTGACCATCTCGCAGAGCGACGGGCTGCGCTCGGTATACGGTGCGATCATCGTCGCCGGGGTGATCGGGCTCCTGCTGTCCTCGGTCTTCGCCCATCTGGTGCGGCTGTTCCCGGCGGTGGTCACCGGCACGATCATCACGGTGATCGGGCTGTCGCTGCTGCCGGTGGCATTGCGCTGGGCCATGGGCAACGACTCGAAACACCCCGAGTACGGGTCGATGGGCAATATCGGCTTCGCGGGCCTGACGCTGCTGGTGATCCTGGTGATCAGCCGGGTCTTCCAGGGCGCGGTCTCCCGGCTGTCGATCCTCATCGGCCTGGTGGTCGGTACGATCGTCGCGGCGCTCGCCGGGCACGCCGACTTCTCGAAGGTCGGCGACGCGAAACTGGTGGCGCTACCGCCGATCCTGCCCGTGGGCGCACCGACCTTCGAAGTCGGAGCCATCGTCGCCATGACCATCGTGATCCTCGTGATCATGACCGAGACCACCGCCGACATCCTCGCCATCGGCGAAATCGTCGGCAGCGACGTGGATTCCAAGCGTGTTGCCGCGGGCCTGCGCGCCGATATCGCCTCCACGACCGTGGCGCCGCTGTTCGGGACCTTCCCGTGCAGCGCCTTCGCACAGAATGTCGGCCTGGTCGCCCTCACGGGTATCAAGAGCAGGTTCGTGGTGGCCATGGGCGGTCTCGTCCTGCTTCTGCTGGGTCTGGTGCCCGTCATCGGTGCGGTGGTGGCCGCCATCCCGTACCCGGTCCTCGGCGGCGCTGCCGTGGTCCTGTTCGGATCCGTTGCGGCAAGCGGCATCCGGACCCTCGCCCGGGTCGACTACCACGACAACCTGAATATGGTGATCGTCGGCGTAGCGCTGGCCTTCGGCGTGATTCCGATTGCCGCACCGCAATTCTGGGACGCGTTCCCCGAATGGATTCGCGTCGTCATGCATTCCGGAATCAGCGCGACCGCCGTCGTGGCCATTCTGCTCAACCTGCTGTTCAACGAGATCACCCTCGGCAATCGCGCGGGCGCCTCGGTCTTCGCCGCGGCGGAGGACGAACGCGACGGTCTGGGTGAACGGCTCGACGACGACATCCGCTGAACCCGGCTGGATGAATCTACGAAATCGGCCCCGAAACGCCACGAACCTTTGGTGCTGACATCGCTATCGCAGGCGGTGTGACCCGCACCATAATTTCGGCCGACGGGGAGGAAGGAACTCGTATGCCTCTCATTTTCCTGAACGGTGGCGCCATGCGCGGCGGACCGCTCAACCATCTGCTGGCGGGTGCACCGTTCGCGGGCGAGGTGACCACCGCGCCGCAATATCGGTTCTACTCGGTCGGCGACCGGTTCCCGGGCCTGCATCCCGTCTCCGACGGCGGCGCGCCCATCACCGGCGAACTGTTCGACGTGCCCATGGAGGTGCTGCGCACCAGCCTGCTGCCGGCCGAACCGCCGGAACTGGAGTTGGGCGTCATCGAACTCGACGACAACCGGTCGGTGCTGTCCATGGTGCTGCGCCGCCCGCCCGTCTCGTATCCACAGCTGATCGACATCACCGAATTCGGCAGCTGGACGACGTATCGCGAAGGAACACGATGAAATACACGACCGGGGGTGCGCCCCGGAAATTCGATGTCAATTGTTCGATTCTCTTCACCGACCTGCCGTTGCTGGAACGACCGGCGGCCGCCAAAGCGGCCGGATTCGACGGCGTGGAATTCTGGTGGCCCTTCGGCGGCGACCCGGTACCGGGCGACAAGGAGATCGACGCCTTCGTGCGGGCGATCGGCGACGCGGGCGTCGAACTCATCGGGTTGAACTTCATCGATCTCATTCCCGAAGGGCGCGGACTGGTTTCCGTACCGGGAGAGCAGAACCGCTTCCGCGACAATATCGACGTCACCGTGGGAATTGCCGAACGCACCGGCTGCACGGCGCTGAACGCGCTGTACGGCAATCGGATTCCCGGTGAGAGCCCGGAGAAGCAGGACGAGCTGGCACTCGAGAACCTGGGCCTCGCCGCCCGCGCCGCCCAGCGGATCGGCGCGACGGTACTGCTCGAAGCGCTGAACTCGATCGAGTCACCGGCCTATCCGATCGTGTCCTCCGAACACGCAGTGCGCGTGATCGAACAGGTCGGGCAGCCGAATGTGCGCTTCCTGTGCGACCTCTACCACCTGGCGCGGATGGGGGAGAACCTCACCGGCGTCATCGACAGCTGGGCCGGGTACCTCGGCCACGTGCAGATCGCCGACTCACCGAACCGCGGGCGGCCCGGCAGTGGCGAACTCGACTTCGAGGCCCTGTTCGGCGCGCTCGACGCCGCCGGATACGACGGCTGGATCGGCCTGGAATACAAAGACCCCGAACTGGATTGGGAGTGGATCAAGTGAGCACCATCGGATTCGTCGGACTCGGCATCATGGGCGGCCCCATGGCGGGCCATCTGGTGCAGGCGGGCCACGATGTCACCGGCTACGACCACAGCCCGGCCGGGGTCGAGAAGCTGAAGGCCGCAGGCGGCAATGCGGCGGGCAGTGCCGCGGAAGCGGTGCGCGACAAGGACATCGTCATCACGATGCTGCCGCAGGACGAGCACGTCCGCGACGTCTTCGGCACGGTGCTCGAGCACGCCGCCCCCGGCACGCTCTATATCGACTTCTCCACCGTCACCCCGGCCACCTCGGAATGGACTGCGGCCGAAGGCAAGAAGAAGAACCTGCGGGTCCTCGACGCGCCTGTCAGCGGTGGCGAGCCCGGCGCGGTGAACGGCACGCTGTCCATCATGGTCGGCGGTGCGGAAGCCGATTTCGACGCTGCCGAAGCCGTATTCGACGCGGTCGGCAAGACCATCGCCCTGGTCGGCCCGAACGGCGCGGGCCAGGTCGTGAAGGCCGCCAATCAGCTGGTCGTCGGCGGTATCTACGCCCTTGTGTCCGAGGCGATCCTGCTCATGGAGAACCTGGGCGCGGACGCCGCCAAGGGCCTCGACGTGCTGGCCGGCGGCCTGGCCGGCAGCAAGATCCTCGACCTGAAGCGAAAGTCCATGCTGGAGCGCAGTTTCCAGCCCGGCTTCCGCATCGACCTGCATCACAAGGATATGGGCATCATCCTGGCCGCCGCCCGGCAGGCCGAGGTGTCCATCCCCATGGGCGCGCTCACCGCGCAGTTGATCGCCGCCGCGCGCGCCATGGGTCACGGCTCCCTGGACCACTCCGCGCTACTGCTGGTCGCGGAGGCGCTGTCCGGGAAGGAACGGGCATGACGACAGCGGTACCCCGGCTGGTGTTCGGGCACACCGGCTGCGCTGTCGGTGTGCCCGAGGGGTGGGTGGTGGAGCGTTGCACGGTGCAGCCGATCGAAGGTTCGGGCCTTTCGACCGGTGTCGCCCCGCAGCTCCACCACCCTGCCCGCAAGACATTGACGTACGCGACGGAAGGGGCCTGACATGGCACGCATGCGGACCGTGGACGCCGCGGTTCTGATCCTCGAAAAAGAAGGCGCGACACAGGCATTCGGCCTGCCCGGCGCGGCCATCAACCCGTTCTACAGCGCCATGCGGGCGCACGGCGGGATCAAGCACATCCTGGCCCGGCACGTGGAAGCCGCCTCGCACATGGCCGAGGGGTACACGCGCGCCGCGCACGGCAACATCGGGGTGTGCATCGGTACCTCCGGCCCCGCGGGCACGGACATGATCACCGGGTTGTACTCGGCGAGCGCGGATTCCATTCCGATTCTGTGCATCACGGGTCAGGCTCCGGTGGCCAAGCTGCACAAGGAGGATTTCCAGGCCGTCGACATCGCCTCCATCGCCGCGCCGGTGAGCAAGTGGGCGGTCACGGTCATGGAGCCCGCGCAGGTGCCGGGCACCTTCCAGAAGGCGTTCCACCTCATGCGCTCCGGGCGACCCGGACCGGTGCTCATCGATCTGCCGATCGACGTGCAGCTCGCCGAGATCGAATTCGATATCGAGAGCTACGAGCCCCTCGAAGTGCACCGCCCCGCCGCCACCCGGTTGCAGGCGGAGAAGATCATGGCGCTGCTGGCGGCCGCCGAACGGCCGCTGATCGTGGCCGGCGGCGGCATCGTGAACGCCGACGCCGCCGATCTGCTCGTCGAATTCGCCGAGCTGACCGGCATTCCCGTGGTGCCGACACTGATGGGCTGGGGCACCATCCCCGACGATCACGCCCTGCACGCGGGGATGGTCGGACTGCAGACCTCGCACCGCTACGGCAACGCCACCATGCTGGAGGCCGACTTCGTGCTCGGCATCGGCAACCGGTGGGCCAACCGGCACACCGGCGGCGTCGAAACCTACACCAAGGGACGCACTTTCGTGCACATCGACGTCGAGCCCACGCAGATCGGCCGGGTGTTCGCACCGGACTACAGCGTGGTCTCCGACGCCGGTGCGGCGCTGGGCGTACTGCTCGAGGTGGCCTACGAGCTGTCGCGCGACGGCTGGCTGCCCGAGCGCGGCGACTGGGCGCAGCGCTGCCGCGATCGCAAGCGAACCCTGTTGCGCAAGACCCACTTCGACGCGGTGCCGATCAAACCGCAGCGGGTGTACCAGGAGATGAACGCGGCCTTCGGACCCGACGTCCGCTACGTCACCACCATCGGGCTCTCACAGATCCAGGCGGCGCAGCTGCTGCACGTGTACAAGCCGCGGCACTGGATCAACGCCGGACAGGCCGGGCCGCTGGGCTGGACGCTGCCCGCGGCGCTGGGCGTGGCCACCGCCGTGCCCGACGAGACCGTGGTCGCGCTGTCGGGTGACTACGACTTCCAGTTCCTCATCGAGGAATTGGCGGTCGGCGCGCAGTTCAACATCCCGTACATCCATGTGGTGGTGAACAATTCGTACCTCGGGTTGATCCGGCAAGCGCAGCGGCAGTTCGATATGGACTACTACGTGCAGCTGTCCTTCGACAACATCAACAGCCCCGAGGTCGGCGGCTACGGTGTCGACCACCTGCGGGTGGCGGAGGGACTGGGCTGCAAGGCGATTCGCGTCACCGAACCCGACCGGATCGGTGCGGCGCTGGACGAGGCCAAGAAGCTCATGGCCGAATTCCGGGTGCCGGTGCTGGTCGAGGTGATCCTCGAACGCGTCACCAATGTCTCGATGGGTCTCGAGATCGACAGCATCAACGAATTCGAGGAGCTCGCGGACAGCACCGAGGACGCACCCACGTCCATCGCCGCGCTGGCCGCCTTCGAATCCGCCGGGAGCACACCGTGATTCACGGTCGGCGGGCGTCCGGGCGCGGCTGGCAGGAGGGCCACATCCTGGTGGCCCCCGACAAGTTCAAAGGCTCGCTCACCGCCCCCGAGGTGGCCTCGCACCTGTCCGCCGGACTGCGCCGGGCCCGCCCGGACATTCCCGTGGTGACGGTCCCGGTCGCCGATGGCGGGGACGGCACCGTGGACGCCATGGTCGCCGCCGGCTTCGCCGGACTGCAGACCGGCGTCACCGGGCCGGTCGGGAATCCCGTGGCCGCCTCGTTCGCGATGAGGGGCGAGACGGCCGTGGTGGAACTCGCCGAAGCCTCCGGGCTGCGGCGACTACCCGGCCGGCCCACCCCCGTCACCGCCCGCACCGCCACCAGCCTCGGCACCGGTGAGCTCATCCGCACCGCGGTCCTGCGCGGCGCGTCGCGAATCGTGCTGGGGCTGGGCGGAAGTGCGTGCACCGACGGCGGGGCGGGCATCCTCACGGCCCTGGGTGCGCGCCTGCTCGACGGCGACGGGCAACCGTTGCCGCCGGGCGGGGTGGCCCTGCAGCGGCTCGAGCGCATCGATGTGGACGGCTTGATCCGGATACCGATCGTGGTCGCCTCCGATGTGGACAATCCGCTGCTCGGGACCCGCGGTGCGGCACACGTCTACGGGCCGCAGAAGGGCGCGGCCCCGGACGATGTGGAGGAGCTGGAACGCGGCCTCGCCCGGCTCGCCGAGGTGGTCCGCCGCGATCTGGGCGTGGACGCGTCCTCCCGGCCGGGCGCGGGGGCGGCCGGGGGAGTCGGCTACGCCGCCCTGGCCGTCCTCGGCGCGCGCATCGAGCCCGGAATCGACCTCGTGCTGCGGGAACTCGATTTCGACAGGCGGCTCGCGGGAGCCCGGCTGGTGATCACCGGCGAGGGCTCCCTGGACCGCCAGACCCTGCAGGGCAAGGCCCCCATGGGCGTCGCGCGGGCCGCCGCCCGCGCCGAGGTGCCGGTGATCGCGGTGTCCGGGCAGCGCACGGTGACGCGAGAAGCCCTGCGCCGCTTCCGGATCGAGGACGCCTACGCGCTCACCGATATCGAACCCGATCCCGAGCTGTGCATGCTGCACGCCGCGGATCTGCTCGAGCAGTTGGCCACCCGCATCGCCGTCACCAGGCTCGGAGACCTGCCCGTACGAAACCCCTAGTGAGAGAAGATATGTCGGATTTCACCACCCTTCCCGATCTGGCGCTGCGCAGCTACCGCGCCGCCGTGGTCGCCGCCAGCGACGAATCCTTCGAAGAGCGCGAAAACCTCATCCACCCGTGGGAACCGCGCTTCTCCGCCGAAACCTTCGGCCCCAAGGGGCAGGAGTACGACGGCTGGGAGACCCGGCGGCGCCGCAGCCTTGGGCACGACTGGGCCGTGATCCGGCTCGGCATGCCCGGCGTCATCCGCGGGGTGGTGATCGACACCGCGTGGTTCAAGGGCAACTACCCGCCCTTCGCCTCGGTCGAAGCGGCGCGGATCTCCGGGTATCCGACTGTGGCGGAACTGGATTCGGCCGACTGGGTGGAGATCGTGCCGCGCAGCCCGCTCACCGGGGACACCCGGCACGAGATCCCGGTGGCCGACGAGCGCATCTTCACCCATGTGCGGCTCAATATCCATCCCGACGGCGGTGTGGCGCGCCTGCGCGTGCACGGTGAGGTGACGCCCGATCCGGCGCTGCTGACCGGGCTGACCATCGACCTGGCCGCGCTGGAGAACGGCGCGGGTATCACGGGCTGCTCGAACTGGTTCTACTCCGCGCCGAACAATATGCTCGCGCCGGGACTCGCCCGTAATCAGGCCGAAGGCTGGGAGACCGCGCGGCGTCGCGACGACGGGAACGACTGGGCCGTGGTTCGGCTTGCGGCGCAGGGTATTCCGGATCTCATCGAGCTGGACACCACCAACCTGGTATTCAACTCGCCGGGGGAATTCCGGGTGCTCGGCATCGACCATGCCGGTGATGACGCGCTGCCGCCCGCGGACGGGGACGAGTGGTTCGAACTGCTGCCGCGCACCAGCGTTCAGCCCGACACCCCGCATCGCTTCCGTCTGGCGCAGGACGCACGACGCCCGGTTACCCACGTGCGCGTCGACATCTACCCCGACGGTGGCATCGCGCGACTGCGAATCCTGGGTTCGCTCAGCGTATCCGGTGCCGAAGCACTGACCCGCCGATGGAATGCGCGCTAGCGCGCCACGGTGATGAACTCCGATCTCGGTCAGCGACAATGATGGCGTCTACCGGCTGAGATCGGCTGGTAGCGGCGACCGATTCCTTGTCCGGTCGCCGCTACCTTTATGTCAGGGTTCGAAAAGGCTTGGGTCACAGGCCCATCGAGGCCGCCGCGATGGTCCGGCGCAGCCGCCACGGCACCGCCCGGAACAGGGCCGTCATGGCCGCAGCGGTACCGCGCAGGTCGTCGCGACCCGAGAGATAGGCGCGCTGCCGGTCGACGGGCAGGGCGAAGAAGGCGTCGAAGAACACCGGCAGCTGTGCGGGCGGCAGCGCCAGCAGTGCACGGAGTCCGGCCAGGCGCAGCCGATGCACAGCTCGGGCCGATGCGGGCCACAGCGAGTCGCCGGACACCATCGCATCCGTCAGCCGCAGCGCGGCCGCCACGCTGTATCCCGTGGCGGGATGGGTGAAACCGCCTGCCGCACCGAAGGTCCCGACTCCTGGTCGGCCGCCGTGCACCGGGAACCGCACCCGTTCGATCTCCTCGTCGCCCGTGAGTTCTATTCCGCGCGACCGCAATCGGTGGCCGAGGCGCTCCTGGAGTTCGCCGATGCCGAGTGCGGGGCGTCCCGCCAGGCAGGTTTCCTCGAACAGCATCCGGTCGTCGTCGAGCGGGATCGCGTAGAGGAACGAGCGCGGGTGGTCCTCGGCCGCGCCGTTGTCGAGCCGCCAGTCCATGAACAGGGTGTCCGAGTCCGCGCACCGCGTGCGTTCGACCACGACCCCGAAGGCCGTTTGCTCGGCGAGGGCGGGGGAGCGCTGTAGGCCCCGCGCGTCGACGATCCGCCCGCCCGGCAGAACCGCGCCCGAAGCCAAGCGCACGGACGGTAGATCCAGCGTCGACCCGGACCGCGACGGCGGCGCGATCGCGGTCACCCGGTCGCGCACGACACGCGCACCGGTGAGGTCGAGTGAGTCCTGCAGCCGTGTCGTATCGAATACGACGTAGCGGCGATCCAGTTCGGCGCGGTCGAGAGCCCAGACGACGGGGCGCGCCACGTCGACGGCAATGGCCGTCGACTGCAGCCAGCCGGGAAGTTCATCGGCCCATGCCCCGTATGTCGCATTCCATCGCCGTGTCGGTTGCGGATCGATCACCGTCACCGATAACCCATGGGCGAGTGCGCGATGGGCCAGGGCCCGCCCGGCCGGGCCCATACCGCAGACGACTAGATCGGAGGTCACCTCGTGATTGGATCATGAAGGCCGACCGTCCTACGCTTTGGTAACGACTGTCCGGGTCGGGAGGGTCCGGCACGGTGCGAAAGGTTGACTACATGACGTATCCCCCCGGACCGCCGCAGGGTCCCGGCTACGGCGGAGATCCCCATGCCCACGGGCAGCAGCCACCGGAGAACCCGACCTGGTGGGATCAGCCCGCGACACCGCCGCCCGCGGAGTATCCGGCCCAGCAGGGCTGGCCGGGGCAACCGGCCGACCAGTCCGGCGGCTGGCAACAGCAGCAGCCCGGATGGGACGGACAGCAGGGATATGGGCAGCAGGGCGGCTACCAGCAGCCCGGCTATCAGCAGCCCGGCGGTGGCTATCCGCAACCGCCGAAGAAGTCCAACACCGGCCTGATCGTGGGCATCGCGGCCGCCGTGGTCGTGGTGCTCGCGGCGGTGGTCGGCGCAGCGGTCTTCGTAACCCGCGAGGACAGCGGCGATCAGGCGATCGCCACCTCGACGACCACGACCACCTCGACGTCGAGCAGTGCGCCCACCACGACGAAGTCCACCACCACGACCTCCAGGTCGGCACCGGCGGGCGCGAAGTTCTCCTACACCGAGTACGGCAACTTCTGGAACTTCAAGCTCGGCGACGTCGCCCTGCAGGCCGACTGGGTCAAGGGCAACGACTACAACGACTGCGGCAACTTCGAAGAGGCCGGCAAGATGACCGGACTCGGCTGCCAGTACGGCTCCGAACTGGTGTGGAAGGCCGAAGGCGGTGAGCTCATGCTCACCCAGTTCGTGCTCACCATGTCCGACGCCGCCAAAGCCGAAGCCGCCAGTGGCCAATTCGACGACGGCGACCTGAAACTCCGCCCCGGCAGCTACATTTCGGACTTCGAGACCGGAAAGTGGAAGGACGGCAGCGAGAAACAGTTCCTCGTCGTCACGGTCGCCACCGCCACCACCGCGGTCCCGGTCGAAACCGTCGAAAAGTACCTGCGCTACCGGCACAGCGACACCCTCGGAGCGCTGATCTTCCGCTAGCGTCGCGCGGCGAGACGATCCGGGCGCGTGTTCCGTGGCCTCGGCTCACCGTGATCGTTTCGGTGAGCCTTGGGCATTCACTGGCTTAAATTTGGGAATTCCTTTACCTTGGTGGCGGCCCCCCGTAGCCTCGAGCGCGGTGGGGCCGATCCCGTTTGCTGGTGTTGTAGCGATCTGCCCCCGGAGGCGTACGCAGTGGATGTTTCGTTAACCGTTTGGGTGCTCACCGTCGTCGGCTTAGGGGTGCTCATCGCCGCCGACTTCTTCATCGGCCGCAAACCCCACGACGTGTCGATGCGCGAAGCCGGCATCTGGACGGTGGTGTGGATCGCGCTCGCGGTCGCCTTCGGCCTGGGCCTGCTCGCCTTCGGCGAAGCGCAAGCCTCGACCGAGTTCTTCGCCGGATTCATTACCGAGAAGTCGCTCAGCGTCGACAACCTGTTCGTCTTCGTGCTGATCATGGCGAAGTTCTCGGTGCCCTCGCACCTGCAGCAGCGTGTGCTGCTGTTCGGCGTGCTCATCGCCCTGGCTCTGCGCGCGGTCTTCATCGGCGCGGGCGCGGCGATGATCTCCAGCTTCTCGTGGGTGTTCTACATCTTCGGCGCATTCCTCATCTACACCGCGTGGAAGCTCATCAAGGAGGCCAGAGCCGAGGAAGAGGACGAGGAGTTCGAAGAGAACCGGCTACTGAAGTCCATCGAGCAGAAGTTCGGTGTCGCCGACCGCTACCACGGCACCAAACTCTTCATCGAGAGCAACGGCAAGCGGGTGCTGACCCCGCTCATGGTTGTCATGCTCGCGATCGGCACCACCGACATCCTGTTCGCCCTCGACTCCATCCCGGCGATCTTCGGCCTGACCCAGGACCCCTACATCGTCTTCACCGCCAACGCCTTCGCGCTGATGGGCCTGCGCCAGCTGTACTTCCTGCTCGGCGGACTGCTGAAGAAGCTCGTGCACCTCAGCTACGGCCTGTCGGTGATCCTCGGCTTCATCGGCGTCAAACTGGTGCTGCACGCACTGCACGAGTCCGGCGTGGACACCCCCGAGATCTCCACCCCGCTGTCTTTGGGCGTCATCTGCGGCGTCCTGGTGATCACCACCATCACCAGCCTCCTCGCCTCCCGGAAACAGGCGGCAACCGAACCCGCCGACCGCTGAGACAGATATCGGCGGGGTCGTGGCGCAACGCCGCGACCCCGCCGATATGCTTGTCCTACAACTCGATTCAGATGCCGCCGGTAGCCAGCAGGCCACCGTCGACGCGCACGGTCTCCCCGGTGATCCACGCCGCCTGATCCGACACCAGGAACGCCACCAGCCCCGCCACGTCCTCCGGCGCACCCAGCCGCTTCATCGGATACGCATTGGCCGCCGCCTCTTCATCCGCCGAGTACAGCGCATCCGCGAACTTGGTCTTCACCACGCCCGGCGCCACCGCGTTCACTCGAATCGTCGGCCCCAACTGCCAGGCCAGCTCCTCGGTCAGCCGAATCAACGCCGCCTTCGAAGCCCCATACGCCCCGATCACGCCGGTAGACCGAATCCCGGCCACACTGGCCAGATTCACCACGGCCCCACCGTGATCCCGCATCCACGCCTTGTAAGCCTCCTGCACATACCCCAGCGCAGCGACCACATTGACGTCGAAGATCTTCCGCACGGCATCCAGATCAGCATCCATCAGCGACCCGTACACCGGATTGATCCCCGTATTGTTCACCAGAACATCCAGTGACCCGAACTCCGCCACAGCGGTGGCAACCTGCGCGGCCCGAGCCTCCGTATCCCCCGAATTCCCGGCCACCGCAACAACTTTCCCGCCACCCAGGGCGCGCAGCTTCTCAGCCGCCTCGTCCAGAGCGTCCTGCTTGCGCGCCGTGATCAGCACATTCGCGCCGCGCCCCACCAACTCCGCGGCCACCGCGAAACCGATACCCCGGCTCGCCCCACTGACCAGCGCGCCCTTGCCCTCGAGATCATTGCTCATGTGACGGCACGCTACTTCAGTCATTGTCTTGGATCGAATCTGCCCCGGAATGGGGTCCATGCAGTCACGTGATGCCGATAGGTGTATCCGTGTCGAGCCGAGGCCGATTGTCAGCGGTGGCGAGTCGCGCGTGATCACCTGTACGGGGGATATCCGAATGCCGCTCCGTGGAGTGATGTGCGGATACCCGGCACGGACCTACGGTCGAATCGTGATCGACGCGCAGGGTTTGACCAAACACTACGGCCGGACAGCAGCCGTCGACGAGGTGAGCTTCCGCGTCGGTCCGGGCCGAGTGACCGGATTTCTCGGCCCGAACGGATCGGGGAAGTCGACGACCATGCGATTGATTCTGGGGCTCGATACGCCGACGCGCGGCACTGTGACTGTTGGTGGGCTGCGATTCCGGGATCTGGCGCGGTCGCTGCATGTCGTCGGGGCGGTGTTGGATGCCGGTGATGTGCTCGCCGGTCGCACGGCTGCGGCACATCTGGCAATGCTGGCCGCGGGCAACGGCATTCGGCGTCAGCGGGTCGATGAAGTGCTGGGCGTGGTGGGGTTGGCCGATGTCTCCGGGCGACGGGTCGGCGGGTTCTCGCTGGGGATGCGTCAGCGACTCGGAATCGCGGCGGCGCTCCTGGGGGATCCGGGGGTGCTGATTCTGGACGAGCCGATGAACGGATTGGACACCGAGGGCATTCGTTGGATCAGGCGGTTGCTGCGGTCGATGGCCGACGAGGGCCGCACCGTGCTGCTGTCGAGTCATCTCATGAGCGAGATGGAACTGGTCGCCGACCACCTGCTGGTGATCGGGGCCGGCCGACTGCTCGCCGACGAGCCGATCGGTGAATTCGTCTCTCGCCGTGGCGAATCCGTGGTGCGAGTGCGCGGGGAAAGGCTGAATGTGCTGTCGGCTGTTCTGGGTGCGCGAGCCGATATTCATGGCGAGATCGGCGTCGTGCGCGGGGTTTCGGCGCGTGAGATCGGCCGGTTGGCGCTCGAACACGCCATTGTGCTCGAGGAGTTGACTCCGGTGCAGGCGTCGGTGGAGGACGTGTTCACCGAACTCGTGGCCGCACACCAGCAGTACCGTCATCAACACTGGGAGAACGCATGACGACCCCGCTGCCATCCATCCACACCGGCGAGATCGTGCGCGACCTGATGCGGTCGGAGCTGATCAAAATACGCTCGGCCCGCACGCTGCGACTGTTACCCGTGCTGGCACTGATCATTCCGCCGCTGCTCGCCGCGGTGGTGGGCTCGACCGGCAGCCTGGAACCCGAGGACACGGTGCTCGGTGCGGCGCTGACCGGCACTTCGATGGCGCTGGCGGTGGTCGGGGCCTGGAGCGCGCTGATCGTCACCACCGAGTTCGGGTCCGGCACCATCCGGCCGGTACTGGCGGCGTCGCCGCGGCGCGATCTGGTACTGGCCGCGAAGGCGCTGGTGGTCGTGCTCGTGTCGATCCCGCTCGGGTTGGTCGCCACCACTGCCGCTTATCTCGTCGGCCGTGCGGTGATCGAATCGCCGGAATACGCTGCCGGACAGGTATTTCCGGGAATTCTCGGGATAGTCTGCTGTTTCCCTGCGGTCGCGCTGTCGGGTGTGGCTTTCGGTGTGCTGCTGCGCAATTCGGCCGGCGCGGTCGCCGTGGTGGGCGGGTATCTCATCGTGCCGCAGATCAGCGCCGCGCAGGCTTTCGGTGATCTGCACAAATGGCTGACGGTGGGTGCGCCGAGCGCGGT
Source organism: Nocardia acididurans (assembly GCF_016741815.1). Classification (GTDB taxonomy): domain Bacteria; phylum Actinomycetota; class Actinomycetes; order Mycobacteriales; family Mycobacteriaceae; genus Nocardia; species Nocardia acididurans. The sequence goes on along the minus strand of NZ_JAERRJ010000007.1, from coordinate 99,864 downwards.
CGTGGCAAAGCTGTCGCAGAGTTCGGATGCCGCACCGCAGATCATGGGAACATTGGGCGGCTGGCCGCGTTTGGCAGTCGTGGTAGCGGGCGCGCTCGGCGCATTGTCGATGGCCAGGCGGGTGTTCGACCGCATCGACCTGTGAGCCCGAGGTGGCAACCCCTGCCGGAAACCTGTGAGCCACACTCACTTTCGCCGCGGCAGACTGACTGCGAGGAGGAGAGACCGGTTTCCGACATGGGCACAGGCGTTTTCGAGTTGACCGCAGCGGATGTATCCCGTCCCCGCTGGGGGCGAGCGGGCGTGTCCGCGATCCTGGTGCTGTTCGCGGCGGCGATGTTCGCGATAGTTCTCCATACCCTGATGTCGGACACCGGGTTGTCGAACCGGCAGGCGATCGGACTGGCCTTGGCCCAAGCCTTGGCGCTCGTGGTGGCGGCCCGGCTGCCCTCCCCGGCCTGGGCGGGGTCTATTACCGCGATCGTGCTGGCCTCCTGGTGGACCGAGACCTGGTGGGTCGACGCGATGGGCAACAGCTACCTGCTGGTCCTGGGCATGCTCGCCCTCCACGCGCCGGTGCGCAGCCTCCTTGTCTACTGGGTGGGAACTGTGGTGATCGCGGTCCTGCTCGCCGCTGCGCTTCGCCCGCCCGCATGGCTCGCCGATCTGGTCGAGGTCACGGTGTTGGCGGCGCTCGTGCTGGTGGCCGGCGCGGCTCTGCGCGCGCTGGCGGCCGCGCAGAGCCGACTGCGTGCTGAACAGCAGGCGGTCCGGCGGGAACAACAGCGGGCCGCGTTGCTGGAGGAGCGGACCCGGATCGCGCGAGAACTGCACGATGTGGTGGCACACCATATGTCGGTGATCGCGATTCAGGCCGAAGCCGCCCAATACCGTGAACCCGATACCGCGCCACAAACTTTCGCCGCTATCCGCGACAGCGCTGCGACCGCGATGGGAGAGATGCGCCGGATTCTCGGCGTGCTGCGCTCCGAGGACACCGGTGCGGCGCCACAACCTTCCGTGCCCGACATCCCCGCCCTGATCGAATCGGTGCGCGCCACCGGCACACCGATCGAGCTGGACATGAACGGCGACTTCTCGGCCACCCCCGCGGGTATCGGGTTGACGATGTACCGGATCGTGCAGGAAGCGTGCAGCAATGCCGTCCGGCACGCACCGGGCGCACCTCTCACCGTGCGAATTCACCGAGATGACAGCCACATTCACCTCGACCTCGACAACCCCGCGACAGCCGGATCCGGAGCGACGCCAGAAGCCGGACACGGGCTGATCGGCATGCGCGAGCGGGCAGCGGCGTGCGGCGGAACGCTCACCGCCGACATGATCGACAGCCAGTTCCGGGTCCACGCCAGCCTGCCCATCGAGGAGCCGCGGCCATGAGCGTTGTCCGCATCGTGGTCGCCGACGATCAGCGGCTCGTCCGTGAAGGGCTGGTGGTACTGCTCGACGCCCAGCCCGGCTTCGAAGTCGTCGGCCAGGCCACAGACGGACTCGAAGCCGTTACCGCGGTCGAACAGCTGCATCCCGACATCGTGCTGATGGATGTCCGCATGCCCGGCGTCGACGGACTGGAAGCCACCCGCCGCATCGCCGCGACCGGCAGCAACGCCCGAATCATCATGCTCACCACGTTCGATCTCGACGAATACGTCTACACGGCACTGCGATTGGGTGCCAGCGGATTCCTCCTCAAGGACGCTTCAGCGCACCTGCTCGCCGAAGCCGTCCGAGCGGTCGCCCGCGGCGACGCCATGCTCGCCCCCACGGTGACCCGCCGGCTGCTCGGGCAGTTCACCCGCCGCCCCGCGGCACACCGGGCGGCCGACGCGTCGCGGCCCACCGACCTCACCGCCCGCGAAACCGAGGTCCTCATCCACGTCGCGCGCGGCCTGTCCAACGCCGAGATCGCGCACGAACTGGTGATCTCGGACCAGACCGTCAAGACGCACGTGGCCCGCATCCTCGACAAACTGCGGCTACGTGACCGCACCCAGGCCGCCGTCTACGCCTACGAGACCGGACTCGTCCAACCCGAATGACCCGGCGAGCAATCGCGGACCGACAGATCCGCAGGGCCACCGGCACATCGTCGGAAATCCGCAGATCACGGTGGGTACTCATCAATGTGTGCTGTACGTGCCGACCCGGGGGACATTGCATCTGCGGTTCGAGGTCGGATCCATGGAAAGGTACGCTGAATTCCGCACAGTCGAGCCCGATCTCGGAGGTTGGCATGCGGCGCTTCATGATCGGGCTGGCGGTCATTGCCGGGCTCTTCGCACTGTCGGGATGTGGGCCCGAGTACCAGCGGATGCGGTTCGGGGAGATGGCCCAGGTGCCCGGCACCGAAGGCCATATCAACCTAGCCGTAATCCGGATCGAGGCCGGTAGCAATGCCGACCTCGCCGCCCTCGAGGACGCCTCGCAGTACGCCGGGCAGACCCCGTACTACGTGCACTATGCGCAGGTAGGCGCCGGTGCCGCCGATGGCGACTTCAGGGCGTACCAGGGCGACAACCAGCTGGCCCGATTGACCGTGCCGGGCGACTTCGACAAGTGCCTGCCGGGAGAAAGCCCGACCGCGGACGACCAGCGGGTCGAGGGCTGCATGATCTTCCTCGCCGACTCGGGCACCGGCCGCCCGGACCGCGTGGATCTGGCTGTCGATCACAATTATTCGGGCGCCCGCTGGACCTGAAGCGCCTGGTCGAAATCTCTCTCCGTCGTTCCGGGATGACGAACGATGGTTCTGATGATGCGCTTGCCCTGCGCATTGGCCCGCAGTCTTCTGTATCGTTTTAGTAGAACGATACAGAAGACGGTGCGGAGGAGCTCACAGGTGTCTTCGGGAGCGACTATGAAGTCCGTTGCCGCCGCGGTCGGCGTCTCGATGTCGACAGTGTCCAACGCCTACAACAAGCCGGATCAGCTCTCGGCCGACGTCCGTGAGCGGATTTTCGCGGCGGCGCGCGATCTCGGCTACTCCGGCCCGCATGCCGCGGCGCGTTCACTGCGCAGCCGCCGTGCCGGCGCGATCGGCCTGCTTCTCACCGAGCAACTGTCCTACGCGTTCTCCGACCCGTTCGCGGTCGGGCTGCTCGCGGGGCTGAGTGAGATCGCCGAGCGGACCCGCACGGGGCTGCTGCTCATCCCGTTGGCCCGTTACGAACCGGGGGCGGACGAGGAAACCATGCACGAATCGGTCGAAACCATGCGCAATGCCGTCGTGGACGGCGTCGTCGGCTACTGCGTCGACGCCGGACATCCTGCCCTCGAGGTGATTTCGCACCGCGGCTTGCCGTTCGCGCATACCGAAGACCACATCGCTGCTGGGCGACGCGTGCTGATCGACGAGGCGGAGGCCATGCGTGGACTCGGCGAGTACCTGGCCAGACTCGGCCACACCCACATAGCGATGGTGGTCGACTCCGGGCGGGCCACCACCGTGCCGCACGAGATCACCGATGCCACAGCGCTGTACAACAACGCGCGAATGCGGATGCAGGGCCTGCGGGAGGGGATCGGGGCAGACGCTCGTCTGACGGTTGTGTCGGGCGGGCACAACTCCGTCGAATCCGGAATCGCCGCCGCCGCAGTGGCTCTCGATCGCCGTGATCGGCCGACCGCGATCGCCGCCGGAGGCGATGTGCTCGCGTTCGGTGTCATCGAGGCGATGCGGCAGCGGGGCTTGGAGCCGGGACGAGACATTTCCGTCACCGGGTTCGACGACATTCCGGCCGCGGAGAGCATCGGGCTCACCACCGTCCGCCAGCCGATTCGAGAGAAGGGCCGCCTCCTCGGCCGCATGCTCCTGGATCCGTCCTATGCCGAAGACCGCGTCGTCCTACCCACTGAACTGGTCATCCGCTCCAGCACCGGCCCGATGCGGAGCTGACACTCGTACAGGAGATCTACATGCATCCCATCGCCGGCCATCTGGCCGTCAAAGCCCTACGAGCCCAAGCCAATTCGGCCTTGCCCATGGCTCCCGTCCTACCTGATGCGCCGCCGCGCGAGGCCCGCCTGCGCAAACACGTCGCCGCATTCCTGCGCGGCTCCGCCGAGCGCCGAACCCGCCTGGCCAACCGCCTCGACCCCGGCGTGGACCAACCGATCCCTTGCTGACCGCTACCCGGATCTGAATGAGATACGTACCCCGCACGCCGAATTCGACTCCCGAGCGGCCTCAGGTGCAGTCGAAGAGTCGGTCGAGGTAGTAATCGATGGCCACCAGCGCGGCCTGAGGATCGATAACGTCGAAGTCGAGCAGCGGGGTGAAGCCGGTCAGGGCGAGCAGAAGGTTCGTCTCGATCGCCGGTTCACGATCCGGGGGGAGGTGGCCGTCGGTGATCGCCTGCCTGATCAGGCGTTCGGTGAGTGCTCTGCCGTCATGGAGTCCGAGGCGGGCCTGCTCGTGCAGCTCCGGGTCGTGGAGTGCCTCGAGGGTGTAGGCGGCGCTCATCCGGCTGGTGGCGCGGGCGTCGGGGTGCAGGGGGAGCATCTCCGTGAGTGTCACTCGCAGCACGTCTCGCGGGTGTGGAGGTGAGCCGAGACGGTCGAGGCCCTGGGTGACGCGCTGTGCGGTCTGTTCGGCGGCGAATTCCATCGCGAAGACGAGCATCGCTGTCCGGGAACGGAAGTAGTGCTGGACCTGTCCCAGGGAGGCATCCGCCTCACGGGCGACCTCGCGCATCGTCGCGCGGGACCAGCCTTGTTGTTCGACTACTCGCCACAGGGCGCGCGCGATGGTTTCGCGACGTTCTCGGTGGTCGACCTGTTTCGGCACCCGAACCCCTTCCCTTCGTTTCCATACATCTGACATAATACAACTGACTTGCAAAGGAGATGCGATGAGTACCTTCGCCACCCCTGAGCTGGAGGCAACATATTTCGGGGCCTACGACGCGGTGCTGGCCCAGTGGCCGGTAGCGGTCGAGACGGCAGATCTTCCGGGCCGGTACGGAACGACACGGGTCACCTCCACCGGCCCGGCCGCGGCGCAGTCGCTGGTCCTGCTGCACGGATACGGTGGCACGGCCGGGATGTGGTACCCGGTCGTCGGTGCGCTGGCCGAGGAACATCGCGTGCGAGCCGTGGACACCATGGGCGAGCCGGGCCGCAGCCGGCATACCGGCGCGGCCTTGACCAGCATGGACGATCTCGTGGACTGGCTGGCGGAAACCTTCGATCTGCTCGGGCTTCCCGCGGCCGACCTGTGCGGCCAGTCCCTGGGCGGTCACCTCGCGCTCCGGTTCACCCTCGCCCATCCCGACCGGGTGCGACGGCTGGTCCTGCTCGACCCGCCCCTGGTCTTCGCCGGGCTCAGTCCCGAATTCGAGGAGCTGGGCCGAAACCGCGACCCGCACCCCACCTTCGAGGCAGCCCGCGCGATGCTGGCACCGGGCAGCCCCGGCAGCGGACCGGCGCACGTGGAGGCCTACCTCGATCTGCTCGCGCACGGAGCCGCACACTTCCCGGCCTCGCCGATCGTCTATCCGCACCTGCCGGATGGGCTGACCCAGCTGCCGGTCCCGACCCTCGTCGCACTGGCCGGGGCGAGCCAGGTGCACGATTCGGCGGTGGCAGCGGCGGCCGCGCGGCGTGCCGGGGCCCGTACCGTGGTCCTCCCCGGTGCCGGGCACGGCCTGCTGGCCGATGTCGACCCCGTCCGTAGCCTCGTCCTGGAACACCTCCGGCTGCACGACTAGGCGGCCCCGCCCGCCCGGGTACAGGCGTCGCCTCACCTCGCGAGGGTGAACCCAGCGACGCGACCAGCGTTTCGGGTTCTCACCCTCTCGAGGTGAGCGCTGCAGACGAGTGGATGCGCCTCGATAGGCGTCCCTGTTCCGGCTAGGTGCCGAACTTCTTCTTCACCTTGTCGACGGCGTCGCCGACGGCTTCTTTCACGTCATTGGCGGCATCTTTCAGCCCGACGGCCAGCTGATCGCCCTTGCCCTCGGCCTGCAGAGCCTCGTCGCCGGTGAGGTTCCCGGCGGCCTCCAGGGAGAGAAACGAGCACATTCTTCAGACACCCGAATCCCTGAATCATCACGCAGCAGGCTGTGAGACAGCGGTCACAGCTACATCGGGTCCGGCTCGGTGGATCGCTGTCGGTGAGCCGGTGGCACAGTGGAGCGGGACCGGACCGAGCGAGGAGGATCAGACGTGAGTGGACGTACCCCGAGTCAGTGGGAGGAACTCACCGCGGCCGACCCGGCGCATTCGACCTGGTACGTGGAGCGTTTCCGGGCGCTGGCGGCTCAGGGTACCGATATCTCCGGTGAGGCGCGCATGGTCGATGCGATGCTCGCGCGCGGCAGCCGAGTGCTGGACGCCGGCTGCGGTCCGGGCCGGGTGGGCGGCTATCTGCACCGGGCCGGTCACACGGTGGTCGGGGTCGATGTCGATCCGGTGTTGATCGCGGCCGCGGAACAGGATCATCCCGGCCCGACCTGGCTGGTCGGCGATCTTGCCGAACTGGATCTCCCGGGACGTGGGATCGCGGCGGAGTTCGATGTCATCGTGTGCGCGGGCAACGTCATGACATTTCTGGCGCCATCCACCCGCGTAGCGGTCCTGCAGGGATTCGCCCGCCACATCGCGCCCACCGGTCGGGTGGTGGTCGGCTTCGGCGCCGATCGTGGATATGAGTTCGCGCAGTTCCTGGCCGACGCGGCGCAGGCCGGGCTGCACTGCGATGTGCGCCTTTCCACCTGGGATCTGCGCCCGTTCACCGACGAATCCGATTTCCTGGTGGCAGTGTTCTCCCGATAGCGAGGCTGACCTTCAGCTGAGCTGGGTTCCATGTCGTGGCGGCTGACACAATCGCGGGCATGATCAAGGACCTCGATCCCTCCACCGTCGTCGTGCACGCCGGACGACCCGAACGCGTACCGAATGCGCCGCTCGGCGAGTCACCGGTGTTCAGCTCGACCTACATCGCCGGCGGCGACCGCGGCTACGGGCGGTTCGGCAATGACGCGTGGGCGGCGTTCGAGCAGACTCTCGGCGAGCTCGAAGGCGGTCGCGGGCTGGCCTTCGCCTCCGGCATGGCGGCCGCCGCGGCGATCTGTGACCTGGTTCCCGTCGGCGGCCGCGTCGTCGCCCCGCGGCACGCCTACAACGGCGTCCTCGGATTGCTCGACCAGCAGACCTCGACCGGACGGCTGCACGTGCAACGCGTCGACATCGCCGACACCGCCGAGGTGTCCGACGCCGTCACCGGCGCGGACCTGCTGTGGATCGAGTCGCCGACCAATCCGGCGATGGAGGTCGCCGACCTACCGGCAGTGTGCGCGGCGGGCCGGGCCGCCGGTGCGACCGTCGTGGTCGACAACACCTTCGCCACGCCGCTGCTCCAACAGCCGCTGGCCTGCGGCGCCGACGCGGTGATGCACTCGGCCACCAAGTTCATCGCCGGCCACTCGGACGTCGTCCTGGGCGCGGTCGTCACCGCGAACGACAACCTGTGGGCCGCCCTGGAATCCAGACGCCGCGGCCTCGGCGCGATCCCCGGACCGATGGAGGCCTGGCTGGGACTGCGCGGCCTGCGGACCCTCGCCCTCCGGCTGGACAGAGCCCAGTCCAACGCCGCCCTGCTCGCCGAGCGTCTGCTCGCGCATCCCCGCGTCAGCCGGGTCCGGTACCCCGGGCTGGCCGACGACCCGGGCCACGCCCGCGCGGCGGCCCAGATGTCGGGCTTCGGCGCGATCCTCGCGATCGAGCTCGGCGGCGACGCCGAAGGCGCACAGCGAGTCTGCGAGAGCACCACACTGTGGGTGCACGCCACCAGCCTCGGCGGCGTCGAGTCGATGCTCGAGCGCCGCCGCCGCTGGCCCATCGAAGTGCCGACCATTCCCGCCGACCTGATCCGGTTGTCCGTGGGCATCGAGCACCCCGACGATCTCTGGACGGACCTGGAGCAGGCCCTGAAGGCTTAGAGCTTGCAGAGAACGGCCGGCGGTGCCGATGCGATCGTCAGAAGCCGACCGGAATCCCGGAGATCGCGGCCTCTTCGATCACCGGGCGTCGGATGTTCTCGCCCAGCGAGTCGGCCTCTGCTACGCGAAATCTCATCTGCTTGCCGCGATTCTGCGAGGGAACGGAATTCCCACCGCACTGTGCTATCAGCGCTTGATCCATGGTGATGGCTACGTTCTGCACGGTCTGGTTGCCGTACACCTCGAGGGCGCCTGGCACCGGCAAGACCCGCGCGGCAATCGTGCCGATGTTGCGGCGGAATTCTCACTGGATGAGGAACGGCTCGCATTCCCCGTCGATCCTCGACTCGGCGAGGTCGACTATCGAGAGCTGTACCGCACCCCAGCCGGGTCCGTCGTCGACGCGCTGTCGAACGCAACCGACATACTCGCGATCTATGACCGGGGCCTGCCGTCTCAGCTCGCGTGATCCGTGTATGGAGGCGGTTCAGAACAATCGGTCGTCCGGAGGCTCCGGTACGGGTGTTGTGGTCGTGGGTAGGAGCGTCTTGTTGATGCCGTCCTGGATCGCGTCGATCTGGTCCTGTACCACTGCGGCGCGGGCCACCAGCTCGACGCGGTCGGGTTCGGTGAGGCTTTCGGCGCCGAGCTTCTCGACGACGCATGAGAGCAATGACCGTAAGTCCTCCAGCTTGCTGTCTGATTCCACGGGACGTCACCCTACTTGCGAATACTGCCGAGGAGCACTGGCGGTGTGGCCGCTGATCGCAATAGATTGGGCGCATGCACGGACGATCTCGAATTCTGTTGTGCTCGACCGCAACTGTCGCCGCGGCGCTGGCCCTGCCGGTTCTTCCGGCGGTGTCCGCGGAGTCGTCCGCCGGTCCGACCGGTTGTGCGCAGGTTCGCGTCGTCACCGTTCGTGGGACGCTCGAACCGCAGAGTGGCAGTCGGCTGTTGACCCCGCTGGCCGACCGGATCGCTGCGGACTCCGGCCGTGGCGCGGTGGTGACAGAACTCGAATATCCCGCCTCGATGGTCCCCGACAGCCCGGTGCGCGGCGTCGAGAACCTGACGGAATTGGTGAACCAGGCCGCGGCGGACTGCCCGGATCAACGGCTCGTCCTGCTCGGCTATTCGCAGGGCGCCCGGGTCATCGGTAATACGCTGCGCACGCCGAGCGCGTTGACGGACGTGGCTGCCACACGGATCGACGCCATCGCGTTGTTCGGCAGTCCACTGTTCAACGGCGGAGACTCCTTCAACCGCGGCGACTACGATCCCGCTCTGTCGGGCACGGCCGCACTGCCCGTCGGCGCGCTCGGCGAATTCACCGACCGTGTGCGCTCCTACTGCGCGACGGGCGACCGTGTCTGCCAAGGTGGCGATCCGGCCGCCGGATTCGGAAATGCGTTGAGCCCTGGCCATTTCGCGTACTTCGTCAACGACTACCGCGACCAGGCGGCGGCGTTCGTTCACGAGCGGCTGGACTCGTGATCGGCCTTTGACTCGAGAAGCACCGTCAGGCGGCTGCGAGTCTTGTGCGCGGGCTCGCGATATCGCTCGCCCGCGCGATGAGGCGCAGCAGCGCGTCGGAGACCTGCGCCGGCTGCTCCATGATCACCGAGTGCCCCGCGCCATCGATCAGAACCAGGTCCGAATAGTCGACCGCGGCGGCCATCGCGATGGAATGCGACGGCGGGGTCATCAGGTCGGCGGAGCCGCAGAGCACCAGGGTGGGGATCTTCGACAGGACATTCAGGGCGGCGGTGCGGTCGTAGGAGGTGAACGCGTCCAGGAAGGCGGCCATCGGCACGATCGGGGTCTGATTGTGGATCGCGTTCGCGAGGGTGAGAACCTGCGGGCTCACCGTGCGTTCGCCGAGTTCCGCCGCGCGCACGATCGGCGCGAAAGCCTTGCCCGCCAACTGCTTCGCGTGATGCATAAGGCCCGGAGCCCATCGGACCGCAGCCTGGAACAGTGAGATGACGGGGTGGCGGAGGAACCGTCCGAGCCCGGCGTCGCCGATCCCGCTCGCCGCGGTCGCGATGAGCCCCATCCCGACGATGCGGTCGCCGACCTCGTGCGAGTTCTGGCCGACGTAGGTCAGTGCGCTCATCCCGCCCATCGAATGCCCGACGAGGACAACGGGACCGTCGGGCGCCACTGCCTCGAGCACGTCCCGCAGGTCGTGCCCCAGCCGCTCCAGGTTGTAGGTATGCCGCGCGGCCACTTCCGAATCACCGTGCCCGCGATGGTCGTAGCACACGATCCGGACCTGCGGGCACTCCCGCCGCAGCGCATCGCGCACCTGCACCCAGGATCCGCTCCGCCCGCAATGTCCGTGCAGCAGAACGACTGTCAGTGCGGCATCGCGGGGCCCGGACACCTCGACCGCGAGTCCCACCCGGTCTTCGGTGCACACCGTCACGGTCCGGGGCGTCGAGTGCGCGATCGCGGCGACTGACATCGGACCTCCCATTGGTGTGCTGGACACCTCCTACTATCCGTTGCGCCGGCCCGCGGAATCAGACCCCCGAGTACTACCCGGCGCGGACCAAGGTGGAACAAATCCCCACCTAGGTGGCACCCGGGTCGCAGGCTGACATCGCCTTCAGCGGGTTGGTGGTGCGTACCTATCACGCCGAGGTTCCGCCCCGGGGAGTACGAGATCAGTGCGCGATCGCGCACCACCCTGTTGCGCAGGGTGTTTAGATCCGCTCGAGGTCGGCTCGAGGACTGCGCCCAGAGGCGGGCGACAGAGTCGGGACATGACTTCCAGCCTTGCTTCCACCACCTCGGCGGTGCCGTCGCGGACGCGGCGGGTGCTTGCCATGTTCCCCGGTCAGGGATCGCAGCGGGCGGGAATGGCGGCTCATCTCATCGAGGAATACGCGGACGCCGCACGGGTTTTCGACCGTGCGGGGGAACTGCTGGGGGTGCCGCTGGCCGAGCTGTGCACAACCGGGTCGGTCGAGGACCTCACCCCGACCGAGGTCGCCCAGCCCGCCATCGCGGTGACCGGCCTGGCGACCTATGGGGTGCTGCGGTCGGCGGGCGTCGAGGTGGACGCCGTGGCCGGGCACAGCCTGGGCGAGTACGCGGCCCTGGTCGCGGCGGGGGTGCTCGGATTCGACGACGCGGTCCGGCTGATCGGAGTGCGCGGCACGCTGATGGCCCGGGTGGCGCAGCGGACGCCGGGGGTCATGGTGGCGGTCTCCGGGCTCGAAGCCGAAGTGCTGGAACGATTGTGCGCCGAGACGAACGGGATCGCGGAGGTCGGCAACTACAACGAACCGCATCAGTCCGTGCTCTCCGGGGAGAGCGCGGCGGTGCGGGCGGTCGCCGAGCGTGCCCGGACGGCCGGGGCCGAGCGGATAGTCGAGTTGCGGGTGGACGCGCCGTTCCACTGCTCGTTGATGCGGGTGATCGAGGCGGAGTTCACCGCCGCCACGGCCGAGATCGATTTCTCGGATCCGGTTGTGCCGCTGTTCAGTTCGGTCACCGGCGCGCCCGTGACCGATGGACCGCAGGCGCGTGCGCTGCTGTGCAGGCAGCTGGCGGCGCCGGTGCGCTGGGTGGCCGTGCTGGGGGCGGCCGCCCGGGCGGGGATCACCGACTACCTGGAGGTCGGACCGGGGCGGGTGCTGAGCGGTCTGACCTCTCGCACGGTGGCCGAGCCGACCGTGCGCAGTACCAACGACGGCCGCCGGTTGGCGGCGGTCGTGCGGGCCTACCGCTGAATTCTGTTTCCCTACACAAGATTAGGACCATCATGACTGGAAATGCCGACGATCTGACGGCGCTGGTGCTCACCTCCATCTCGGACGCCATCGGGGTCGAAGAGGACGAGATCCGCATGGATTCCACCCTGATCGACGAATTGGGCGCGGAATCGATCGACATGCTCGATGTCATGTTCCGCATCCACCGCGACTCCGGGGTGGACATCTCGGTCAACGATGTCGCCGCCATGCTGCAGGGCGGCATCCCGGACGACGAGTTCGGCGACGAGGACGAGGTCGTCACCGAGGTGGGTCTGGCGCACCTGGAAAAGGTGCTGCCGCAATTCGATCGCAGTCAGCTGAACGGGCGTCCGCTGCGGGGCGAACAGGTGCTGGGCCTGGTGACGGTGGGCAACCTGGTGGATCTGGTGCATCTGCTGGCGGCCCGGCAGCAGGTCGAACAGCCGGCCGAGGCGGGAGCCGCCCAGTGAACAGGCGCGTCGTCATCACCGGGATGGGCGCGGTCACGCCCCTCGGGGTCGACGCGCCGACCACCTGGGCGAACCTCATTGCCGGGCGCAGCGGAATCCGGCGGTTGACCACCTTCGACAGCACCACGTTCCCGGTGCGCATCGCCGGTCAGGTTCCCGAGGAGTTCGATCCCGCGTCCGCCATCGCCGCGCAGGCGGACCGCCGCTGGGTCAACCGGCCCGGCCTGTTCGGCCTGGCGGCGGTGACCGAGGCGATCCGCGATGCGGGACTGGCGGATTCGGCGCCGGGCAGCTATGACCCGGATCGCCGCGGTGTGGCCATGGGCGCCAGCGTGGGGCGTCCGAGTGTCGAACTGCTGCTGCGAATCGCCCGCGCCCGCAGCGACTCCGGACGATCGGACGCGTTCGTCACCCAGGCCCCCGGCGAAGTGCTGACCGGTGATCAGAATGTGCCGCTCAATGCCATGGCGCGCCTGCTCTGCGCCACCGGGCCGATGGTCGGAATCCATACGGCCTGTGCGGGTTCCGGGCACGCCCTCGGCGAGGCCTTCCGGCTCGTGCAGGAGGGCGATGCCGACCTGATGGTGGCGGGCGGCTACGACTCGCTGACCGCGTGGGCCGATATCGTCGGCTTCGGCGTGCTGGGCGCGCTCACCGACAAGTACAACGATGCCCCGCAGGCGGGTTCGCGGCCCTTCGACGCGCACCGGTCCGGATTCGTGCTCGGTGAGGGCGCGGGCGCGTTCGTGCTGGAGGATCTCGACTCGGCGCGTGCGCGCGGTGCGCGGGTGCACGGCGAGATCCTCGGCTTCTCCTCCACCCTGAACGCCTGGCGCATCACCGATTCCCCGCCCGACGGTGCGGGAGCCACCGAGGCCATGGAGGGCGCGATCGCCGAATCCGGCCTGGGCACAGGCGGAATCGACTACGTGGTCGCGCACGGCACCGGGACGCCGGGCAACGACCTGTCCGAAACCCGGGCCATCAAAAAGGTATTCGGCGACGACGCCTACCGCCTGGTGGTCAGTTCCCCGAAGTCCATGGCCGGGCATCTCACCGCGGCGTCGGCGGCCCTGAACGTGGTGGCGGGTCTGGGCGCCATGCGGGAGTCCCTGGTGCCGCCCACCATCAACCTCGACACTCCGGACCGCGCTTTGGATCTGGACTACGTACCGCATACGGCGCGGGCCATGCCGGTGCGCGCGGTGCTGGTCAACGCCCTGGCCTTCGGTGGCTCCAACACCAGCCTCGTCCTCGGAAAGGTCGGCTCATGAGCACACGGCGTGTGGTGATCACCGGAATCGGCCTGGTGACCGCGCTCGGGGAGGGCGTCACGGCGACGTGGGACGCGATCGTGGACGGACGCAGCGGGGTCGCGCCGCTGCGCTCCTACGACACCGCACCGCTGCGCACCCGGATCGGCGCGGAGATCCCCGACTTCGACGCGGCGCGCTACATGAAAGCGCGCACAATTCGAATGTCCACGCGCGGTGACCAATTCGGTATCGCTGCCGCCGCACTCGCGCTCGGCGACGCGGGGCTGGACACCGATGCGCTGGGCATGCGCGCCGGGCTGTATCTGGGCGGCAACAAGGACGTCTGCGATCTCGACCCGCTCATCGCGGGCATCGTGGGCATCCGCAATGTGGACAGCGCGTCCAGCATCCGGCTCATCGGCGAACTCGCCCCGTCGATGATTCCGCCGCTGATCTACGTCGAGGGCCTGCAGAGCGCCGCCTGCTTCCACATCTCGCTGATGTTCGGCATTCGCGGCCCCAACGCCTACTACGCGGGGGCCGCCGACGCGGGCGCGATGGCCATCGGCCGGGCCATGCGGGCGATCCGGCGCGGCGAGGCCGATCTCGCCGTCGCCGGTGGCTGCGATGACGCGACCACCTGGTGGGCCATGTCCAAGATGGACGGCCTCGGCCTGCTGACCCGCCGAAACGAGCTGGGGGAGCGGGCGTGCCGGCCCTTCGACCGCGACCATGACGGCGCGGTCCTGGGCGAGGGCGGGGTGGTGCTGGTCCTGGAGGAGCGTGAACACGCCCTGGCGCGTGGCGCGCGCTGCTACGCCGAGATCACCGGCGTGGGATCGGGCAACGACAGCGTGCGCGCGCCGGGCTGTGCCGCCGACGGGCGCGGCCTGGTGCGCGCGATCGCACAGGCCCGCACGGACGCCGCCGCCCTGCGCGATATCGACGCCGTGCGCGGGCCGTTCGACCGGGTGCTCGCCCACGGCTCCGGGACGCCCTCCGGTGACCTTTCCGAAATGCGGGCGCTGCGAACGGCTTTGGGCGTCGAGGCGGAAAAGCTCGCGGTCACCAGTTGCAAACCGCAGGTCGGCCACCTGGTCGGCGCCGCCGGTGCGATGAATGTCGCCGCGGCCGCCCTGTCGCTCTACAGCGGCGTCGTCCCGTCGACGCTGAACCACTCGACCGCCGCACCCGGGTGCGATCTCGATGTCGTCGCGGGCTCGGCGCGGGAAACCCCCGCGGGCCGCGCCCTGGCCCTGGCGCGCGGCGTCGAAGGGCAGGCGGTCGCCGTCGGCCTGGCCGCAGCAAGCTGAAAGGACCTGTCCCCGTGTTGAATACCTCATCGGACACCCGTCACGTGTCCCTGCTCGCCACCGGCGCCCACCTACCCGGCGATCCGATCGGCAACGAAACCCTGGCCGCGCTGTGCGGCGAACTACCCGCCGACATCCTCGACGAGATCCAGGTGCTGCGCCGGCACTGGCTCATCGATCCCGCCACCGGCGCACATCGGATCGGCACCTCGGGCATGGCGGTGGCCGCCGCGCGCCAGGCCATCGCTCGCGCCGGGATCGACGCCGCCGACATCGATCTGCTAGTGCTGTCCACGGCCAGCCCGGAGTATCCGCTGCCCGCGACCGTCACCTACGTCCAGGAGCAACTGGGGCTGGAACGCTGTGCCGCCATCGAATTCCGGGCGGGCTGCGTCGGTGCGGTGCAGGGGCTCGACTACGCCCGCCGGCTGCTCGCCGACGGCACGTACCGGACCGCGGTCGTGATCGGCGCGGAGGCC
The DNA here is from genome assembly GCF_016741815.1 of Nocardia acididurans. GTDB lineage: Bacteria > Actinomycetota > Actinomycetes > Mycobacteriales > Mycobacteriaceae > Nocardia > Nocardia acididurans. The sequence goes on along the minus strand of NZ_JAERRJ010000007.1, from coordinate 84,639 downwards.
ATCTCGCCACTGTTCGCGCCGCTGTTCATCGGCCAGGATCCCGGCGCGCTGCGGTTGCGCGACCTGCTCACCGTCTACACCTTCGGCGACGGCGCGGGGGCGCAGATACTGCGTGCCGGAGAGCCCGGAAGCGCTGATCCCACAGGCGAATTCGCCTTCGCCACGCAATGCCTGGGCGGCGCGCGCAAACCGGGCATGCAGATCATCGGCGGCGGCACGCACGCGCCCGCCGCCGAGCAGGTGCGGCGCAAACGCCTGGTGGAGATGAAACTCGACGTGTCCGGCACGCAGAAGTTCGGCCCCCGGGTTTTCGCCGCCGGGCTGTCGGATCTGCTGTCCAGGTCCGGACTGGCGGTGGCCGACCTCGACGCCTGCGTGGTGCCCGAGGGCAATGCCGAGTACTTCGCCAAAGAGTTCGCCGCAGCCGGTGTTTCAGCCGCCGATCAGGCCGCGCTGGCCAAGAGCATGGTGGAGAACCTGGCCGATGTCGGCGCCACCGGTTCGGCCGCCGTGCCGATCGCGCTGGACGCCGGATGGGTGAGCGGGCGCATCCAGCCGGGCGACACGGTGGCGCTGCTGGCCGTCGAAGCCAGCCGCTACCTGTACGCGGGGCTCACGCTGACCTGGGAAGCGCCGACACCGAACGGAACCGCCCATGTCGGCTGAGCGCAATCTCGCGGTGGTGCGCGAGGTGTACGACCGCTTCGTCAATCGCGGCGAGTTCGAGGTCTGCGATGTGCACTACCGCACCGACGTGGTCGACCACGGCGGTCTGCCCGGCGCGCCCGACGGGATCGCGGGCGTCAAGTACACGATCGCCGGACTGCGCCGCGCCTTCCCGGATCTGCACGTCAGCATCGACGCCGCCAGCGCGCACGAGGACTACGTCGTCATCCATTGCACCTGGCGCGGAACGTTTCTCGGCGATCTGCTCGGCGTGCGGCCGACCGGGGAGCCGGTCGAGTTCCGGGGCGTGGTGGTGTGGCGGCTGGAGGAATACCGCATGGCCGAGCGCTGGGCCATCGGTGTGGACAACGGCATGATGGCGGCGCTCGGGCTCGGATTCTTCGGCAGGAAACGGAGGAAGCGGGGATGAGCGCACGGCCGAGGGTCCTCATCGCGGGCGGCGGAATCGGGGGCTTGGCCACGGCCCTGGCCCTGCAGCAGGCCGGCATCGCGAGCAGCGTCTTCGAACGCGCCGAATCCCTGCGCGACGGTGGCGCGGGGCTGCACATCTGGACCAACGGCGCCCTGGCTCTGGCGCGCCTCGGCGTCCTGGATCGGGTGCTGGAAACCGCACCGGTGCAACGGATCTGCCACTTCGGCACCTGGCGCGGCGAACTGTTCGGGCAGTGGCCGGTCGCCGACTTCATCGATCGCTACGGTGCGCCCACGGTGGCGATCCAGCGGTCGGCGTTGCACGCGGTGCTGATGGCGGCCCTGGCCGCGGGCCACCCCGCCGTCACCGTGCGGTCGGGGGCCGGGGTGGTCGGGCTGGCGCAGGACGGCGCTGGGGTCCGGGTGGAGCTGTCCGACGGCGGCACCGCGCACGGTGATCTGCTCATCGGCGCGGATGGGGTGCACAGTACGGTGCGCTCGCTGCTCTTCGGGCCGTCCGCGCCGCGCTACAACGGTCATATCGCCTGGCGCGGCATCGCCGAACTCCGGCATCCGCTGATTCCGTCCGGCAGCTTCTACGGATTGTTCGGTCCCGGAACCCGTTTCGCGTTCTATGACGTGGCTCCGGGCCGGGTGCACTGGATGAGCGTGGCCAACGGACCGGCGGGTGGCCGGGATACCGGTGACGTGAAAGCCCTCCTCGCACAACGCCATCGGGGCTGGATGCCGCCGGTCGCGGATATTCTGGCCGCCACGCCGGAGTCGGCGATCATCCGCAACGACGTCTTCGACCGCAAGCCCGATCGGCGCTGGGGCCGCGGACGTGTGACGCTGGCGGGCGATGCGGCGCACCCGATCACCTTCAATATCGGCCAGGGCGCGTGCCAGGCGCTCGAGGACGCGCTCGTGCTCGCCGAGCATCTGGGTGGCGCGGTCGATCTTGTTGTGGCGCTGCGGAATTACGAATCCGAGCGGCGCCGCCGCACCGCGCCCATGCAGCGGATCGCCTATGTGATCGGCCGGGCGGGAGCCGTGGAACATCCGCTGCTGATCCGCACCCGCGAGACGGTGCAGCGGGTGGTCTGGCCGAGGCTGGCGTATCGGATTGCCGAGCGCAAACACATTTCCTACGGTCTGCGCTGGCGTGAGCCCGCCGCAACCCTCGAGAGGCGAGTCTGACATGAGTGAGAGCAGTATCGACAACCACTTCTTCGGGCAATTCGCCGAATCCTGGTGGGCGGAGGATTCGCAGATGAGCGGTCTCGCCTCGTTTCAGGGTCCACGCTTCGCCTTCTTCGACAGGCAGGTGCGCGAGTGGGCCGGGAAACGGGTCCTCGATGTGGGGTGCGGCGGTGGCTTCACCACCGAATTCCTCGCCGCGCGTGGCGCTCTCGTCTCCGGGGTGGATCCCTCGGAGCGCCTGATCGAGGCGGCTCGCCGTCATGCCGAACAGACCGGGAAGAGTATCGACTATCGGGTCGGCAGTGCGGAGGCCCTGCCGTATCCGGATGCGTCCTTCGACATCGTGACCTGTGTGGACGTCCTCGAGCACGTGGTGGACCCGGCGCGGTCGATCAGTGAGATCGCGCGGGTGCTCGCCCCCGGTGGGGTGTTCTGCTTCGACACCATCAACCGCACGCTGCGGGCCCGGGTCATCATGATCTGGGTGCCGGAGCATCTGATGAAGACCGGCACCAAGGGCGCGCACCTGTGGCGCGACTTCATCAAACCCGCGGAACTGCACGCGTATTTGGACGCCGCCGGACTTCGGACCCTCGGAAAGCTGCGTGGTCTCACCATTTTCGGCAAGCGGCACGGAAAACTGCTGATGCGCGAGACCGGCGATCTTTCCTGCACCTATATCGGCGTGGCGCGAAAGACGGAGAACTGACAGGAATGCGGGATATGACCGATCCATCGCTGGATATTCTCGACGTCTCGGATACCGCCATCTGGATGGCGGCCTATCGAGCCGAGGAATCATCGCGGGCCGACGCGCTTTTCCGCGATCCGATCGCGGAACGGCTGGCCGGAAAATTGCGCGCGGCGGTGCTGAGCGCCAAAGTCGCGGTTCCCGGCAGCCGTAGCGGCTGGCCGCCGGTGGTGCGCACGAAATTGATCGATGATCTGCTGGCGCGGTCCTTCGCGGCGGGTTGTGATCGGGTGATAAACCTGGCCGCGGGCTGGGACACCCGGCCGTACCGGCTCGAACTGCCCGCGGATCTGCTGTGGTTCGAGGCCGATCTGCCGCGGATCGTCACCGCGAAGAATACGGCGCTGGCCGCCGACGAACCCGGGTGCCGTCTCCTCCGGCAACCGGTGAACCTCACCGATCCGGACGCGTGCGAGGCCTTCGTCACGGCCGCCGTGGCGGGTGCGCGACAGCCGCTCGTGATCACCGAGGGCCTGCTCCAATATCTGGAACCCGCCCAGGTGCAGACCCTGTCGGACATCCTGTACATCGCCGGAATCGACTGGTGGATAACGGATCTCTGGACACCGGTCATGCTGCGCCTGGTCAATCGGACCATGGGGCGCCACCTCGGTGACGCGCAGTGGGCCTTCGCGCCGTCCGACGGCGCCGGCTTCTTCCACGGGTGGACCGCCGCGGACGAGGAGTCGATCTTCCGCGCGGCCGCGCGGTGGCGGCGCTCGCCCCGGTGGTTGCGCCCGGCACGCGCGTTGCCCGCCGGCGTGCTGCGCTCCGGCGTCGTGCGGTTGCACAGACCCGAATAATGGTGGCGCACAGGACATGCCACGCTTCGGCTCGCGTGCTAGGGTCGGCGGCACCAAATGAACAGCGGTGTTCACGGATTTGATTTCCCGATTTCGGTGGAGTACGTGATCGAATTCAAACTTCTGGGGTCCGTGGACCTGGTGGTGGACGGCAGGACCGTCGATGTGGGCCCGGCCAAACAGCGCGGGATCCTCGCCGCGCTGCTCGTCGAACCCGATCGTCCGATATCGATGGATGTTCTGGTCGACCGGGTCTGGGACGCCCCACCGGAATCGGCCCGGAATTCCATCTACACCTATATGACCCGGCTGCGCCGAATTCTGCGCACGGCGACCGCGCATTTCGAGACACCCGTCGATATCCACCGCGATCACGGTGGATATCGGGTGCTCGCTCCCGTCGGCGCGGTCGATCTGGCCGGCTTCCGCGAACTGGTCGGCCGGGCCCGCGCACTCCGCGCCGACGACCCGGTCCGGTCCCGGCTGCTGACCCAGGCGCTGGGCATGTGGCGTGGGGAACCCCTGGCCGGGGTGGACAGCGACTGGGCCCGGCGTTTCCGCGACAGTCTGGCTCCGCTGCGGCACGAGGCCATCACCGAATGGGCGGACGCCGAACTGCGGCAGGGCCATCACAAACTGGTGGCCGACGGGATCCGCGAGGCGCTCGTCGAGAGCCCGCTGGCCGAGGATCTGCACGAGCGGCTGCTCGAGGCGTATCACCTGGACAACCGTGGTGCGCAGGCGCTCTCGCACTACGACCGGATGCGCCGGACCTTCGCGAGCGAGCTGGGCGTCGACCCGAGTCCGCGCCTGCGCGCACTGCACGGCCGCCTCCTGGGCGGGCAGTCCGCGCCGGAAACCGCACCCGTGGTACCGATCTCGTCCCGCAGACGCTCGGATGCGCTGGTGCGCGAGACATCTCCGGCCCACACCTGGTTCCGCGGCCGCGCCGCCGATATCGAGCGGGTCCGGCACGCGCTGTCCGAGGACACCGGGCACGGCATCCGCCCGGTGCTGATCACCGGCGGACCGGGAATCGGCAAGTCCGCCCTGGCCTCCCGGGTGGCCGAGCTGACCTACGACCGGTTTCCCGGCGGTGTCGTGCAGGTGAGTCTGGGCGGGTGCACCGCCACGCCCGTGGATCCGATCGTCGTGCTGGAGCGGCTGCTGCGCGATCTGGGCGAGCCGGTGCCCGCCGATCCGGCGGCCCGCGGTGAACGCTTCCGGGCCGCGGTGGCGCGGCGGCGCATGCTGGTCGTGCTCGACGACGCCGCCTCCGATGCGCAGATCGCCCCGCTGCTGACCTCCGACCCGAATGGCGCGACCCTGATCACCAGCCGAATCGCGGTGGGCACCACGAGTGTTCGCCGTGTGGTGCTGCGGGAGCTGCCCATGTCGGAGAGTGTCGAGGTCTTCGAGGCGGTCCTGGGCGCGGACCGGGTGCGCGCCGAGGAGTGGGCCACCAGCGCGCTGGCCCGATGTTGTTCGGGCATACCGCTGGCACTGCAGGCGGTCGCGGCCCGACTGGCCGCCCGCCCGCGCTGGACCATCACCCAGCAACTCGCCCGGCTGTCCGACGAGGACCGGCGGCTGCGCGAATACAGCTACGGCACACTGGATATCAGCCACAGCATCGATGTCTCCGTCGATCGGCTGACACCGTGTGCCACGGCCGTCCTGCGCCACCTGGGAGCCACCCTCTCACCCCGGGAGCTGTTCACCACGGTCACCCTGCCGGGTCTGGCGAACGGAGCCGGGGCGGATGCGCTCGACGAACTGGTGGACGCCCACCTGCTGTCGGTCGTGCGATACGCCGACGGCACGCGACCGGACTACACCATGCTCGAGATCCATCGCCTGTACGCCAAGCGGCTTTCGCGCCGGGACGCCGTGGCCGACCCGGCCGAGGCGCTGCTCGCCTGACCAATATGATCCACGCGAACCAGGTGTTGTCGTGGAGGGGAGTGGTGTGGTGGGAACGGCGAGCGGTGGTCGATCGCTACGGACCGTACTGCTGGTGGGTGTGGCAGCCGTGGTGGTTGTCGCGCTGGGTGTGGTCGTGGGTGTGCTGGCCGGCCGGAGTTTCGGCGCCGAGGTGGCGGGTCCCGCGCTGCCCGCGGGGTTCGATCCCAGCGGTCCGGTGCCCGCGGGCGCGACCGCCAACGGGGCCATCCGGGTCGGCGCGCCGAACGCGCCCGTCACCGTCCGGGTGGTGGCGGACCTGCAGTGCCCGGCGTGCAAGCGATTCGAGGACGTCAACGGGGCGCTGCTGGCCGAGGTGGTGGGCAGCGGCCTCGCCGCGGTCGAGTACAACATCGTGACGTTCCTGGACCGCGCCTCCGTCGACAAGTACTCCTCGCGCGCCGGCAATGCCTCGTACTGTGTTGCGGCGCACGGTACCTCGAACTATCAGCGGTGGCTCGAGGCCATGTTCGAACAGCAGCCCGCCGAGGGCGGATCCAGCTTCTCCGACGACGCCCTGATCGCCGTCGCCGAGCAGGCCGGATATCGCGATCCCGCTGTCGCGCAATGTATCACCGCGCGCACCCACGACGCCTACCTGCGTGCGCGCACCGCGGAGATCCTCGCCGGTGACGTTCAGGGGACGCCGACGGTCTTCATCAACGGCGTGAAGGCCGACAATCGCGCGGTCGCCACCGAGGCCGGTTTGCGCGCGGCGATCGAGTCCGCGCGCTGAGCGGCGAAACCCGTACCGCGAGCGGCATTGTGGGCAATTCCGGCATTTGCTCGCGGAATCGGAATGAAATTCGGGCATCCACCCCCGGGCTTCGAATCGGTGGGTAGCATCTCGCGGTGGCCGCTCGATAGTGAGGAATCTTTGTGAATTCACCGCGGAACGAGTCCCTGTCCTTCCCGCCGGCGGAGCCGCCCCCGTTTCCCGATGTGCCGCCGGTCAAGAAGACGATGCCGCGCCGCAAGCTGGCCGCGCTCGTGGGCGCGCTGCCGCTGGGCGCGGTCGCCGTGGGCTCGGTGTTCCTCGGACGGGATTCCGAATCCGGTGCGGGACAAGGCGGTTCCGCCGCGGCGACCCCGGCGAACGACTTCGGCGCGGTCCCCACCAGGACCGCGCCCGCGGCGGGCACGGCCCCGGAGATCGCACGGATCGGCAGCCGTCATATCGCGGCGCTGCACGCGATCCACAACTACATGAGTCATATTTCCACCTACGCGCCGAACACCCTCGACGACTATTTCGCGGGCGCGATCGCCGCCACGACGGGGGCCTGCCGCCAGGAATTGATCGATACCAAATCGGCCACCCAGAATTATCTGTTCACCACCAACAGTCGCAGCGAGGTGCTCGAATTCAATTGCGGGCTACGCGCGATCACCGGCACCACCGCCCTCGGCGTCGGATACGTCAAGCAGTCGACCTCGAGCGACCTCGACCCCACCCCGGCCGTCTCCCTGACGGCCACGGTGGTGACGGCCGAGGAGCAGCCCGACGGCCGCTGGTTGGTCAGCGATATGAAGCGGATTTCCACCTAGCAGCGAACCTCACATCGCACCGTGTCCGATTCATGTGCAGGATAGGAGTCATGCCCCACTCCAATCCGATCAGTGCCTGGAAGTCTCTCCGCGAGGGAAACGAGCGTTTCGTCAAGGGCGAACTGCAGCATCCCGGACAGGGGGCAGCCGATCGCGCCGCGCTCGCCGCCGGTCAGCAACCCTCCGCCATCCTCTTCGGCTGCGGTGATTCGCGGGTCGCGGCGGAGATCATCTTCGATCGCGGACTCGGTGACATGTTCGTGGTCCGCACCGCCGGTCATGTCGTGGACAGCTCGGTGCTCGGCTCGATCGAATACGGCGTGCAGGTCCTCAACGTCCCGCTGATCGTGGTGCTCGGTCACGACAGCTGCGGCGCGGTGCGGGCCACCATCGACGCCCTCGACAACGGCGAGGTACCCGGCGGGTTCATCCGCAGTGTCGTGGAACGCGTGACCCCCTCCATCCTGCGCGGCCGCCGTGAGGGCCTCACCACCGTCGACGAGCTCGAGGCTCGCCACGTCGAGGAAACCGCCCGCCTGCTCATGCAGCGCTCCACCGCCATCTCGCAGCGGGTCATGGCCGGTGAGCTCGCCATCGCCTGCGTCACCTACAACCTCGCCGACGGACAGGCCAAGCTGAACAGCGTCTTCGGCAATATCGGCGAACTGGTCTAGCGGGCGGATGGCCGATCTCGACCTGCTGGTGGAACTGGTCGGCGGCAGCGAACCCCAGGTGGTCGCTGCCGACGGGCGTCCACGTGAGTTCCGGCGGATCTCGTCGGTGCTGCGCGGCAAGGAGAAAGCGCTCGTCGAAGGCCTGATCCGCGAGGTCGAACGCGGCGCGCAGCCGACCGTCCGCGTCGGTGACACCGGCACGACCTACCTGGCCGTGCCGGTCTGCGGACCCGACGGCGGGGTGAACGCCGTGCAGATCGTCTCCGGCGCGGATCCCGCGAATTCCACCAAGGCCGCACCGTGCGCGGTCGGCTACTGGGAGATGGTCGCCGACAGCGCGCCGCGTCTGCACGTGACCACCGGATTCCTGGACATCATCGGGGTGCCGGATGCCGAACGCGATCGAGCCGTCTATGGGCCACTGGACTTCTTCCAGCGCGTCGCCCGGACCACCGATCTCGTCCGGCTCTGGGAGAAGCTGCTCGCCGCCGGCCCCGGCGATGTCGCGTCGGGGACGGTCGTGATCCGCAAAACCGATGGGGCCGTGGGTGTTCTGCTCTACGCGCAGCGACATATGACCACCGAGTCCGGCTCCCGGGTGCGGGTCGTGCTGCAGGATGTGAGCGCCGCCGCGGATCGCGCCGAGCTCGGCCTGGATCTGCTGGATGCCAGTGTCGCCATGGCGATCACCGACACCACCGAGATGTTCGGGGCCATCGTGGAGACCCGATGGCCGACGCCCTGCGCGCTGCAATGGCTGACCGGCTATCCGAAGTGGGCCGGTCACGGCGTCTCGACCGGCCAGACCCCCGGCCTGCATCCCGAGGACATCATGCGGGTTCCGGCACTGCTGGCCCAGCTCGCCGAGGAGGGGATCGTGCGGTCCACCATGCGCACCCGCAGCAAGTCGCTGACCGGCGGCTGGGTGCATTCGCGATTCGTCGGGCGCATGATCGACCCCGCCGTATCGACCTCGATCTGCCTCATGCTGGTGCACGCGGAACCGCTCGGAGTCGAGTCCGAGGACGGGTGACGCCTCGCCGGGCGCACCGGCGGCGTCGATTGCGATCGCTGAGCCGATCGCTTAGTGTCAGGTCACTCCGTGTGTCCACTTCGAGGACTGGCCCCTCTGGCCACCCTCCCGGACCGGCGGAAGACCCGCGCAGGCTCCGCCGGAGCCTTGTAGACGCCCCCCGCTGGGGCCCTGCCCGCGCTTGTTCCGGTACCAGGCTGTTTCGTCATGCCCCGGTGCCGACCGAGCAAGAGGCAGCATGCGCGCATTCGAAGTTCTTCGCCTACTTCGCGATTCGTGGTTACGACCGCTGATCGCGTCATTCCGGGCGCTCACCTCCCGCAGGTCTCCTTCGGAGGCACCGGCGGACACGGCGCGTGGAGGGGACGCGCCGTATCCGATTGCGAGCGCCGTCCTCCTGTCGTCGTCGTCCGAATGGTGCTCAATGCCGCGTGCCGTCTGGACGGCGACGGCGGGTAGGGGCTAGTTGTTGGCGCGCTGGATGGACCGCTGCACGAGGGTGCGCAGGCCGGGGAGTGCAATGGCGCGGAGCATGAGTTCGGTGGCCCGCACATGCGCGCGGGAGGGCGGTGCGAATCGGCTGATTCCCTTGCGCGCCAATGCTTGTCGCTTGAGTACTTCGGGGCGAATGGCCGCCTCCCACGCGGTGAGCGCGGCCGAGAGGTCCTCGGGCCGAGCGGCGATCGCGGCACCGAGCCGATCCGCGCCGTCCAGTGCGAGCGCCGCGCCGTACCCGGCGAATACCGTGACGCACCAGGCGGAGTCGCCGAGCAGCACGATGCGGCCGTGGCTCCACCGGTCGGTGACGATCTGGCCGACCGTGTCGAAGTAGGCGATGGCCGGATCGGCCGCGACTTCGCGCAGCGCGTCGGCGACGCCGCCCCCGAGGTCGCCGAAGGCCCGCTCGAGCGCGGCCGAGGGGCCGAGGGACAGTTCGGATTTCGGTTCGGGGGAGCGGTAGGCGAAGAACGCGGAGGACCGGCCGGGGCCCAGGTTCATGACCGCGGCGGTTCGTCCCGGCCCGAGGAAGGTCGTGCCGACGCCGGACGGTACATGGTCCGGCAGGTGTCCGAGCGGGAAGGCTGCCACCGTATGGCCCAGGTCCACCAGATGCTCGGTTTCGGGGCCGAAGACCAGCTCGCGCAGGCGGGAGTGCACGCCGTCGGCTCCGATGAGGAGAGCGGCGCGCAGCTCGGTGCCGTCGGTGAGGGTGATGTCGACGCGGTCGGCGTGCTGGTCGACCGCTTGCACACCGGCGCCGAATCGGATGTCGGCGTGGTCGGCCACCGCCTCGTACAGTGCGGTCTCGAGATCGCCGCGGAACAGGGTCAGCGCCCGGTCGCCGACCGCCGCCTGTGCGACTGCCGCTGGGATGGTGAGTTTTTCGCGTCCGTCCGGGTGCACCAGGATCGAGGTGAAGAAGCCGATGTCCCGTGGTCTCAGCGCGGGCAGCAGGCCCAGTCGCTCGGCGGCGTCGAAGCCGGGCCCGTGCAGATTCACCAGGTATCCACCGCTGCGCCGGGCGGGAGCGCGCTCGATCACGGTGACGTGCCAGTTCTGCTGGAGTAGTCGCAGGGCGGCGGCCAAGCCCGCGATACCGGCGCCGAGGATCACGACGTGCTGCTGTTCATTCCGCATATCGTCAACTAGTAGTTGACGATGCGGTACTCGTCAACCGTTAGTTGACGGAAGAGGTTAGCCTGTAGGTTGCCCGGGTTCGAGGTCGGCGACATCGTGGTAGCGCAGACCTCGCGTGGCGGGCGTGGGATCCGAGGCGGCGGTGGGGCTCAGCACGAATCCCTGGTGATCGCCGAGATCCGTGCGCGCCAGGACGCGACCGGTGAACCACGCCGCCGCACCGGCGAGGATCGGGAGCCCGTGCGGGCCCGGCCGCCAGTCGCAGTGCTCGAATTTGTTCAGGTCCGCGCCGGTTTCGCTGCCGAACAGCTGGGCCAGGGCGAAGCCCTCCTCGCCGAGTAGATGAACGGCGAGATGGCGGGCCTGGGCGGCGACGGTGAAAGTGTCGTTCGCCGTGGACAATCCGACGAGGAACCGGCGCGGCTCGATGCTGACCTGCGTCGCGAAGCCGACCAGACATCCGGCCTGCCGCTCGCCCGCGGTCGCCGTGACGATCCAGATCGGGGCGTCCGCGCGGGCGACGATCGCGTCGAAGGACTGGTCGATGTTCTTCGCGAAACCCATGGCACCTCCGAGTCCCCACTGTACTGATCCGGGCCGGGTGTTCCCGGGTGCGTTCGTTTGCGCGCCGACTGGCCGGGAATGCCAACCAGCAAACAGTGAGACAACGATCACTGATAATGCTGCGTGAGGATCCTCGAGCATCCGTGTCTATAGAACGGAATGGTTAGGAGGCGGTGTGACCAGTACGGAATTCGGCCCGGCGGCGGAACTCGATGACGCCACGCTGGTCGACCGGGCGCGCGACGGCGATGTCCGGGCCTTCGAGCAACTGGTCATCCGCTATCAAGGGGCAATGTTCCGGCTCGCGGATCGGATGCTGGCGGATCGCGCGGAGGCCGAGGACGTGGTGCAGGACGTGTTCCTGACGGCCTGGCGACGCATGGGCCAGCTGCAGGACGACGCCGCCTTCACCGGATGGCTGTACCGGGTCACCACCAACCGCTGCCTGAACGTGCTGCGCGCCCGGACACCCGCGGCGGAGGTCGATCCCGAGACCACGGAGTCGGTGCGCACCGATACCCGCCCCGACCATGCCGTGCAGGTCAACGGTCAGCTGAAGGCGCTGACCGCCGCCCTGGGCGAGCTCACGCCCGAGCAGCGGGCGTGCTGGCTGCTGCGCGAGGTGCACGGCCGTTCCTATGAGGAGATCGGCGAGATCGTCGGCGCGAATGTGACCGCGGTGCGTGGGCGGATCGCCCGCGCCCGGGTGCAGCTGGCGGAGGTGATGAAGGCGTGGCGATGACGGATACGACAGTGACCGACGAGGACTACCTGCTGCCCTGCGGGCGCGGCATGGAACAGGTGTGGCGTCGGCTGGACGCGGTGCAGCAGGGCCGCGCCGACGCGCACGAGGCGCGCTGCGGCGACTGCCGGGCGGCCCGCGAGAGCCTGCTGGCCCTGCGCGCGGCCACCCAGGAATTGATCGACGAACCCGATCCGCCGCCCCCGGATCTGTTCGGGCGCATCATGTTCGCGGTGCGCGCCGAGGTGCGGCGCGGTCAGACCCTGCTGCTGCCGACCGAGCCCGCGGGCTCGGTGCAGATCAGCGAGGAGGCGGTGGCGACCGTGATGCGCTTCGCCGCCGACACGGTCCCCGGGGTGCGCGCGCGGCGCTGCAGGATCCGCAGCGTCGGCACGGGTCCGCAGGGCGAGAACATCATTCAGGTCGCCATGTCCATCGCGGTGCGGATCGGCGAGGACCATCTGGACGGCATCGTGCCGCAGGTGCGGCAGCGGGTGGCCGCCGCGGTATCGGCGCGGACGGGCCTGCTGCTGGGTCGCCTGGACGTCACGGTGGCCGACGTCTATCAGGAGAAGGACAGGTGACGGCGCTGTCGGATCGCGAGTTCATCATCTCCGACGCGGTGGTCGCCGGAGTGGCCGCGCGCGCAACGGCGGAGGTGCCGGGTGTGGTCCGGCTCGAGGCGGGGCTGCGCGGCCTGGTGTCGGCCTTCGCCCGCAGCGGCAAACAGCTGCTGGGCGTGCAGAATTCGGCCGCCAAGGCCGATGGTGTGCGGGTGCGCCGCACCCCGGCGGGCGCGCTCGCCGTGCAGGTGGACGTCTCGCTCGGGGCCGACTGCCGCGCGGCCACGGTCGGCGCGGAGATCCAGCGGGCGGTGATCGAGGCCGTACGCGCGCAGACCGGCGTCACCGTCGACGAGGTGTCGGTGACCATTCTCGATATCGAACCGGGGGCGCAGTGACCGCGAAAGCGGAAGTGATCGACAGCATCGTCAGCGCGATCGAGGAGGTGGAAGGTTTGCATCCCGCAACGGGTTTCGGGCTGGACGCGGTGCCGTGGCTGCCGCGTGGCGGTAAGTCCTACGCGGTGGACCTCACCCCGGCGCTCGTCGAGATTCGGGTGGCGGCAAGCGAACTGCCGATTCCGCCACTACTGGAAAAGCTCGGTGGCGCGGTGCGCGCGCTGCTGCAGGAGACCGCCTGGGCCACCGCGACGGTGCGCCTGGTGGTCGAGGAGTTGTACGACGACACGGAATCCAGGAGGAAGTCATGACCGGAACAGCTACCGAGAAGTCGGCCGGCAAGACCGTCCAGAGCGACCAGAAGCCTGCCGCGCGTAATGGTTCGGCCCATCCGGAGGGCCTGGTGACCGATCAGGGCACCACCTCGATCGCCGATATCGTGGTGCAGAAGATCGCCGGGCTCGCGGCCCGCGAGGTGCGCGGCGTGCACGCCCTGGGCGGCGGCGCGGCACGGGCCTTCGGCGCGCTCCGCGATCGCATCCCGGGCGCCTCGGCCAGTGTGGGACAGGGTGTTTCGGTGGAGGTGGGGGAGAAGCAGGCCGCCGTCGATCTGGAACTGGTGGTCGAATACGGGGTGGCCATCGCGGAATTGGCGCGGGCGGTGCGCCGCAATGTCATCACCGCCATCGAGCAGATGACCGCCCTCGAGGTGGTCGAGGTGAACATCAATATCAATGACGTCTACATCCCCGAGGACGACGAGGAATCCGCCCCCGCCGGCAATCGCGTGCAGTAGCAAGCCCATTCGAGGAGGGTGTCGCAGATGAACGCCACTACGCTCGGTCTGTTCACGGGTCTCGCGCTCGGATTCGCCGCGGCCTTCGGCGGATTCGGCGCCTTCGCCATCGTGCTGGTCTTCGCGGTCGCGGGCCTGCTGATCGGCCGCTGGCTGGACGGCTCCATCGATCTGGCCGGCTGGGTGCGCGCGGTCCAGGAACGGAGCAGGCGATGACCGTCGCACTGGACCTGCCCGGCACCACCACGGTCGGCGAGCGGGCCGTGCGCCGGATCGCGGCCCGCGCCGCCACCGAGGTGGACGGGGTGCTGCCGCAGGTCGACGTGTCGGCGGTGGTGACCACGGACACGGCCGCGCTGCGGGTCCGGCTGCCGGTGCGCTATCCGCTGCCGGTGGCCGCCGTCACCGAATCCTGCCGCGCGCATCTGATGGCGCGGGTGGCCGAACTCGCCGGATTGCGGGTCACCGGGGTGGATATCGCCGTCTCCGCCATGGTGGTCGAATCTGTCACGCCCGCAGTGGAATCCGGTCGCCGGAGGGTGCTGTGATCCGGCGGCCGCGGCGGGTGGGCACGGCGACCGCGCTCGCCGCGGCGCTGCTGGCGCTGTCGGTCGCGACCATCGTGTCGCTGGTCCAAAGGCTCTCGGGTGCACGGCAATTCGTCTCCTACGACACCGTCGCCACCCGGCTGCACGACATCCATTGGGGTGACACCGTGGTGCTGACCGCGGGGATCATCGTCGCCGCGCTCGGCCTGCTGCTGCTCGCGCTCGCGCTGACACCCGGTAGAGCCGTGGTGGTCCCGCTGGAACCCATGGACGGCAGTGACGCCGGTATCGATCGGCGCAGTCTGCGCCGGCTGTCCGAGAGCGAAGGCTCCCGATGACGGCCGTCAACCGCCCGGCGCGGCTCAATCGGGTCCTCATCGGCCTGATCGGCCTGACATTGCTGGTCACGGGCGGTGCGCTGGTCGCGGCCCAGCGCGGCTGGATCAGCGGCCTGCACCGTTCCGAGGCCCTCACCCCGGGGACGGCGGAGCCGCCGCGCTGGGTGTTCTACGCGGTGATCGCCGCCGCGGTCGTGGTGGCGTTCCTGTGCCTGCGCTGGCTGGCCGCGCAGTGGTTCCGCATGCCCCGTGCGGTGCAATGGCAACTGGCGGAATCGGATTCGACCGGTGCGACCACGCTGTCCTCGGCGGTGGCGGCCGCGGCGATCGCCGCCGATATCGAATCCTTCGATACCGTGAGTTCGGTCAC
Organism: Nocardia acididurans; assembly: GCF_016741815.1. Lineage (GTDB taxonomy): Bacteria > Actinomycetota > Actinomycetes > Mycobacteriales > Mycobacteriaceae > Nocardia > Nocardia acididurans. Next base: position 69,610 of record NZ_JAERRJ010000007.1, on the reverse strand, counting down.
GGCCTGGCTCACCGGCCCGGCCCGCAGCCCCGAACTGCATCTGGTGGTCACCGCCCTGCCTGCCGCCGACCTGTCCGGCCTGCGCAGACGCATCCTGGACGAGGCGGTGCCCCGGCTGCGAGAAGCGTTGTCGGCCGGGGAGATTCCGGTGAGTACGGAGCTGCGGCTCGCCGCCGATCGGGCTCGCGTCCGCTGACCCTCCGTTTCGGACATCGACTGCCGGGTAGGCCTCAGAGGTCCATGAAATCCGATTGTCGGAGGTACATCGCATGTCCGAGCACGACAAGAATGGAGTCCGGGAAGGCCTGGAAGGTGTGGCCGAGGGCGTGAAGGGCAAGGCCAAGGAAGCCGCGGGCGCCATTCTCGGCAGCGACGATCTGCGCGAGGAGGGCCGCGCCCAGCAGGACAAGGCCCAGTCGCAGCGCGATGCCGCCAAGCATGAGGCGGAGGCGGAGAAGGATCGTGCCGCGGCCCAGGCTCAGGAGGCGCGTCAGCGCGCGCAGCAGAGCTGATAGTTCCGGATCGCGGGGCCGGCGCCGATCGGGGCGCCGGCCCGCCGCGTGGGCAGGGCTGGTCAGCGGGTCAGTGTGCCGGTGTAGGGATACTCCTGGATCCAGTGGAATCCCCTGCTGCGCAAGGGAAATGTGGTGGGGTCCAGGTGCTGCAGGGAGATGGTGGCCGGGCGGCCGTCGACCTGGCCGCGCAGGGTGAGCCGGTCGGGTTCGGGTTGTTCGAAGGTGAATGTGTAGGTGTAGGCCGGTAGGCGGCTCGGCGGGGCCGAGTCGGAGTGGGGCGGGCCGGTCAGGGTGAGGGTGCTCGTCGCCGGGTCGACGATTGCGTCGGCGGGCACGAAGCTGCCGTCCATCTTCTGGAAGGCCGTGGTTCGAGTGTCGAATACCAGTCGCTGCCAACGGGTTTCGTCCGTCGTCAGCGGTGGTAGCGGCTGGCCGTCCAGGGTGAACTCCCGGACGGTCCAGATGCCGTAGAGCGGCGGCTCCGGGACGCCGCCGCCTTCCTGGCGGTAGCCCTGCGCGGCCATCAGCGCGCCGCCCGCCAGCACCCAGAGACCCAGTGCGGCGCTGATCGTGGCGGCGATGCGGTTCGCCCGGCGGCCGCGGAACAACGGCGGCTGGGTGGCGGGTGCGGAAGGTCGTTCCAGCACAAGGATGTTCGCGAGCCGCCGGGCCTGGGGCGCCAGCACGACCAGGCACATCAGCACCAGATGGAACGACAGCAGTTTGACCGGGACGTCGAAGGTCATGTTCAGCACGAAGACCTGGAGCAGGCTGACCAGGCTCAGCAGCGCTCCGGCGGTGGCGGTGCGGGGGATGAACAGCAGCAGCCCGGCGACCACTTCGGCTGCGCCCAGCAGCATTTCGTACACCGGGACGGACCCGACCTGATTCCACAGCACCGCGGTCGGCCCGAAATCCCCGTACGGCGTCAGCAGCGTGACCAGCGTGGGTCGCGGCATCTGCAGCGGGATCACCTTGGCCATGCCGTAGAACAGCATCTGCCCGCCGAGGCAGAGCCGGACGGCGGTGAGGAACCATCGGTACAGCCGGTCGTAGCGTGGTCGCCGCCGATCCAGGATCGACCAGACGGCGGTGATCGCCACGGCGGTGACGAGTACGCAGAACACGAGTACCCAGATCGCCGCCTGATCGCCGCTGTAGGACTTGCGCAGCGGGGCCACCTCGGTGCGGAACACGGTGGTGCTCACGGTCCGGACGACGTCGTCGATCGAATCCAGCTGCCCGCCGAGGGTATCGGCCGCCAGCAGCACGAACAGCGGTCCGGTGAAGACCAGGACAAGCTGCGCGAAAAGCATGCAGAGCAGCCCGAAGTAGGCGAAACAGAAGCGGAATGCGATGCGCGTCCAGGGTTTCCAGGGTCGTCGGCGGTGGTCGGCGGGGGTGCTGTCGTCCTCGTGATCGAGAACCTCTGTGGCAGTGCTCGACATCTGTGCCTCACCCTCCCGAGGAGAAGTCGGACGTGCGGAGCGACCCGGCGCTGATGATGCCATCGCGTGGCGGCGTGCCGGGGGAGGACACGCGCGAAACGCCCGGTCGGTACCCGACACGCGGGACGTTTGCCCGATTTTTGCTGTGTCCTCCGGCGGACTCTGCGAGGATGCGTATTGGACTGTTCTTTCAGCTGCTTACTTCGTCGGAGGATCCGGGAGGAGCCAGGCGCATGCATGCACTGCGAAGGAACTCGCGGGACCCTTGGGGGCGGGTCGTCCCGGCAGTGCTATCGCCACCCAGCAGACGGTCCCCGGCTCGTATGTAGCCGTCCGATTCCGGCATCGGCCGCCACCGTTTCACTTCTCATCCGGACGCCCGGCGTCCGCGGCGCGCCGCCGAATGACTCTCAGGTAGGGCAGCAGCTACGCCCTGTTGTTTCCGATGCGGAGGTGTCGATGGATCTCGAGTGTTCAGCGCAGTACCCGCCCACCCTGGTGGAAGCCCTGTCGAGGCGGGTGACGCAAACCCCGCGCGAGCGGGCCTACCGATTCTCGCACTATCGGCAGGACGACGAGGACGTCGATTACGGGCAGCTATGGGAGCGGGTGGGCGGTCTGGCCGCCCAGGTCCGGGCGGCGACCGCGCCCGGGGACCGGGTCGTGCTGCTGTGCCCGCCGGGCCCGGACTTCGTCTACGCCTTCTTCGCGTGCATGGTGAGCGGCCGGGTCGCGGTGGCGGCGCATCTGCCGATGTCCGCGCAGCAGGTGGAGACCCTGCGCGCGATCATCGCCGACAGTGGCGCGGTGGCGGCCATCGCGCCGCTGGCGATCGTGCCGCTCGACCAGGCGTCGCTGGGACCGGATATCCGGATCATCGACAGTGGTTCGGCCGCCGCGCTTTCGGGTGCGGACCCGCTCGCCGGGCCGCCGCCCGGCCCGGACGACATCGCCTTCCTGCAGTACACCTCCGGGTCCACGGGCATGCCCAAGGGCGTCACCGTGCTGCACCGGAACCTGATCGACAATCTCGGCCGGATCGCCTCGAAATACGCTATGGGACAGCGGACTTCGATCGTCTCCTGGCTGCCGCCCTTTCACGACATGGGACTCATCCAGGGCGTCCTGCTGCCCGCGTTCCTGGGTGGTCGCGCCACCCTGCTGTCGCCGATGACCTTCCTGCGCGACCCGCTCATCTGGCTGCGCGCCATCTCCGGGACTCCGCACGTCGTGGCGGGTGGCCCGAACCTGGCCTACGGCCTGTGCCTGAAGCGAGTGTCTCCGGCCGCCGCGGCGGGGCTGGATCTGAGCGGGTGGGAGCTGGCCTTCGTCGGCGCGGAACCGGTGGATCCGGTCATCCTGCGCCGGTTCGCGGAGATGTTCGCGGAGAACGGTTTTCGCGCGAGCAGCCTCACCCCCATGTACGGCCTGGCCGAGTCCACACTGTTCGTGAACGGCGGACCGGCCGGTGCGGGCGCGCGGTCGCGCCACTTCCGCACCGCCGAGCTGGAACAGGGCGTCGCCGTCGTGGACACCGAGGGTCGTGAGCTGGTGAGCATGGGGCCGGTGCGCGATTGCGAGCTGGCCATCGTGGACCCGCGGACGCGACAGCGCTGCGCCGGGAATCGGGTCGGCGAGATCTGGCTGCGCGGCCCGAGCGTGACCGCCGGATATTGGCGCCAACCCGCCGCGAACGAACGCGCGTTCGAGGCGACGATCACCGACGGCGACGGCGCGCACTACCTGCGCACCGGCGATCTGGGTTTCGTTGCGGAGGGCGAGCTCTACATTTCCGGACGCATCAAGGAATTGATGATCGTGCACGGTCGCAATATCTTCCCGCAGGACGTCGAGCGCACAATTCTGTCGAATCATCCTACGTTTCGACCCGGAGGTTGCGCGGTATTCGCTGCGCAGATCGACAACGAAGACCGCGTAATGGTCGTGCAAGAGCTCAACGAGCCACCGGCACAGGACACCGCCGCGGCGCTCGAAGGCTCGATTCGCGACGTGGTCAGCCGCGCCCACGCCATCAGCGTGCATCGGATCATCTTCGTGGGCAAGGGTGAAGTCCCCAAGACCACCAGCGGCAAAATCCAGCGTCAGCGTTTGCGCGCGGAGTACTCGTCCCCGGCGTTATTACAGGAGAGCGCGAAATGACCAGGTTCGTAGGCGATGTCACCGTGCTGGAATATTTCAGCGGCTGGGTTTCCGATCGGCTCGAGCGTGACGCGGTGGATCCGCACGCGCCGCTCACCTCGCTGGGATTGAATTCGGTCCAGGCGGCGGAATTGATGACCATCCTGGAGGAGCGCTACGACACGGAGATCACCGCCGAACAGATCTTCGACGGGCTGAGCCTGGCCGAGGTCGCGGAACTGGTCGGAATGCGCGGCGGCACAGACATATCCGTGCCGATGGTCGATTCCCCGCCGCCCCCGGCCGCACTGCCGTCCCGCGAGCTGGCCTTCAGCCTGCTGTTCTTCTCCAGCGATGCGCAGCGCCGGGCCGACAGCCGATACCACCTGCTGCTGGAGAGCGCCCGCTTCGCGGATCGGCACGGCTTCCACGCGATGTGGTTGCCGGAGCGGCACTTCCACTCCTTCGGCGGCCTCTACCCGAATCCGGCCGTGCTGGGTGCGGCGCTGGCCGCGACCACCGAGCGAGTGCGCATCCGCGCGGGCAGTGTGGTGCTGCCGCTGCACAATCCGGTCCGGGTCGCCGAGGACTGGTCGGTGGTCGACAACCTCTCGAACGGGCGGGTCGATATCGCCTTCGCAACCGGTTGGAACGCAGACGATTTCGTGCTGGCCGACCACAACTACGCCGATCGCGTCGAGGTCACCCGCTCGGGTATGGAGACCGTGGCGAGACTCTGGCGCGGTGAGCCGATCTCCCTGCCCAACGGTGCGGGCGAGCAGCGCTCGGTGCGGATCTTCCCGGCGCCGATCCAGCCCGCGCTGCCGGTGTGGCTGACGTGCAGCGGCGGCATCGAACGGTTCGAGATGGCCGGGGCGCTGGGGGTCAATATCCTGACCGCCCTGCTGTTCCAGGAAGTGGACGAGCTGGCCGAGAAACTGAGCGCCTATCGCAGGGCGCGCGCCGAGCACGGCCACGGCAGTGCGGACGGCACCGTCACGGTCATGCTGCACACCTTCGTCGGCGACACCGACGCGGCCGTGCGCGCAACCGTCGAAGCGCCGTTCAAGCGCTACCTCGAGGATTCGGTCGACCTGTGGCGGCGCGGCTCCGAGGCGCTCGAGAATCTGGACGAGAAATCGCGAGCCAAGGTGCTGGACTTCGCATTCGAGCGCTACTACCGCAACAACGGCCTGTTCGGCACGCCGGATTCCACGCTGCCGATGATCACCCGGCTGCGCGAGATCGGCGTCGACGAGATCGCCTGCCTGATCGACTTCGGCATCCCCGACGCCGAGGTGCTGACCGGGCTCGGCGCACTGGCCGAACTCAGCGCCAAGGCGCGCACCGTCCACCTCTCCCAGTAGTTCTCCCCGACGCAGGAGCATCATTGACCGGGCACCGTTCGCTTCCCTTTCCGCTCTCGGCCGCACAGCAGGGAATCTGGTTCGCACAGCAGTTGATCGGTGCCACGCCGATAACCAACGCCCTGTGTATAGACCTGCGCGGTGACCTCGATGCCGAGTTGCTGGCGGAATCGTTCTGGCGGGCGGCCGACGAATTCGGGGCGGGACGCCTGCGCGTACTCGAATCCGAGGGCACGGTGCTGCAGGCCGTGGACCGGCCGCTGGACCGGACGGTCGAGCGACTGGATCTGCGCGCCGCCGCGGATCCGGTGGCCGCGGCCCGGGAGTGGATGGGCGAGGAGTACGGCCGCCCGGTCGATCTGCAGCGGGATCGGCTGATCACCACCGCGCTGCTGCGAGTGGCCGATGAGCGCTGGTTCTGGTACGTGCGCGGCCATCACATCGTCATGGACGCCCTGGCCGCCATGGCGCTGCTGCGCCGGGTGGGTGAGCTGTACACCGCCGCGGTCGAGGGCCGCGAACCGGCCGCCGTCCGCGTCCGGGAGCTGGCGGATCTGGTGGCGGAGGACGAAAAGTACCGTGCCTCCGAGCGTTTCGCGACCGACCGGGAGTTCTGGCAGGCTCGGCTGGCCGATCTGCCCGCCCCGGTCAGCCTGGCCGGAAAGACGGGTCAGGCCGACGCGCACCCGATCTCGGTGAGCGGCGACCTCCCCGCGGCGGCCGGTGCGCTGCTCGACGCCGCGGTCAAGGCCACGTCGGCGAATCAGGCCGCGCTCATCCTGGCCGTGTTCGGCCTGTTCCTGGGCCGCATGACCGATCACGAGGATGTCGTGCTCAGCCTGCCGGTGACCGCCCGCGTCACCACCGCGGCCATGCGTTCGGGCGGCATGCTGGCCAATACCGTGCCGTTCCGCGTGACGGCGGGGCCGGAGGTCACCGCCGGTGCGCTGATCCAGGCCACGCATCGGCAGCTGATCGAAGTGTTGCGCCGGCAGCGGTACCGGCAGGAGGACATGTTCCGCGATATGGGCCGGCTGACCCCGCAGACGCAGGTGTTCGGGCCGTACGTGGACATGATGATGTTCGATACGCGAATCATGCTGGGCCCCCTCACCGGACAGTGGGAGGTGCTGACTCCGGGCCTGGTCTCGGATCTGTCGGTGAGCGTCTACCCGGGTACGGATTCGGGGGCGACGCGGGTGGACTTCGTCGCCAACCACAATCTGTACTCGGCGGAAGAGCTTGCGCGCCACCATCATCGATTCCTGCGCTTCATGGAATCGTTCCTACACGCGGTGAGCGCCGACCCCGCCACCCCGATCCGCGACATCGCCCTGCTCGAGCCCGGGGAACGCGAGCGTGTGGTGCGGGAGTGGAACGATTCCGCGTCGGCGACCGATTCCGGCGTGACCCTCGTCGACGCCTTCGCACGGCAGGCGGCGGCGACCCCGGATGCCGTCGCCGTCGTCGCCGGTGCGGAGCGCATCACCTACCGGGAGTTCCAGGCGCGGGCGACGGAGTGGGCGAGCGTGCTCGCGGCGCACGGTGCCGGTCCGGAAAGCATTGTCGCGGTGGCCCTTCCGAAGGGCATCCCGTTGCTCACGGCCATGCTCGCGATTCTGCGGACGGGTGCGGCGTATCTGCCGTTGGACCCGGCCTCGCCGTCGGACCGGATCGCCTACATTCTCGCCGACGCCGCGCCCGAACTGGTGCTCGTCGACGACTCCACCGCTGACCTGGGTGCCACCGTCGCGGTGCCACGACTGCACATCGACGCCATCGGCCGTGGCAGCGCGCATTTCGCACCGGTGCGCCCGCGTCCGGACAACCTCGCGTACGTCATCTACACCTCGGGTACCACAGGAAATCCCAAGGGCGTCACCGTCACTCACGCGAATGCGGTCGCCCTGTTCGCGGCCACCCGGCCCTGGTGCGAATTCGGTCGCGACGATGTCTGGGCGTGGTGTCATTCGCAGGCGTTCGACTTCTCGGTCTGGGAGATCTGGGGTGCGCTGCTGCACGGCGGACGGGTGGTCGTGGTGCCGCGCGAGGTGGCGTACTCCCCGGCGGACCTGTGGCAGCTGGTCGTCGACGAGGGCGTGACCATCCTGAACCAGACGCCGTCGGCGTTCTACACCCTGATCGAGACCAGGCGCGGGATCGACGACGAACGGTGCGCCCTGCGCCTGGTGGTGTTCGGCGGAGAAGCCCTGGACCCCAGGCGGTTACGCGGCTGGCCGCTGCTCGACCGCCCCGGCGGACCGGCGCTGGTGAACATGTACGGCATCACCGAGACCACCGTGCACGTCACGAAACAGCCGCTGACACAGGACCACCGCAACGGGGAGCCGGGTGTCAGCCCGATCGGCGTGCCCCTGGCGAATCTGCGGACCTACGTGCTGGATTCGTGGCTGCGGCCGGTACCGGTCGGCGTCGCGGGCGAACTGTATGTGGCGGGCGATCAGGTCTCGCGCGGCTACCACGATCGCGCGGGCCTGACCTCCGCGCGGTTCGTCGCCGACCCCTTCGACGCGGCGGGCAGCGGCGGAAGGCTGTACCGCAGTGGCGATCTCGTGCGTTGGAACGAGTCCGGCGTGCTCGAATATCTCGGCCGTGTCGACGAGCAGGTGAAGATTCGCGGCTACCGCATCGAACTCGGCGAGATCGAGGCGGTGGCGGCCGCCCAGCCCGCCGTCGCCCAGGCCGTCGTCACCACCCACAGTGCTGCCGCCGCCGATACCCAGCTGGTCGCCTACCTCGTCCCGGACCCGCAGCACGCTCCCGCGGCGGCGACATGCCTTCGGCTGCAACGTGACGGCGCGATCGGCCCCGGCGAACTGCACGAGCTCCCGAACGGTATGCCGATCGTCGGCCGCAACCGGTCCAATATCGAATTCCTCTACCAGGAGATCTTCGAGAACGCCGAGTACTGCCGCAGCGGCATGTCCATCCCGGAGTCGGGCTGCGTGGTCGATGTGGGCTCGCACGTCGGCATGTTCTCGATCTTCGCCAAGCGCACCTCGCCCGCGCTGAAAATCTATGCGGTGGAGGCGATGCCCGAGCTGCGCCGCATGTACGCCGCCAACTCGGCGCTGCACGATCTGGACGCCACCCTGGTGCCGTGCGCCATCGGCGCGGAGACGACCACCGACATCTTCACCTACTACCCGGAGATGTCGGTGCTGTCGGGCCGCGGCACCGACAGCACCGTGCAGCGCGAGATCCTGGAATCGTTCATCCATCACGAATTCGAGGCGGAGAGCCGGGATCTGGGCGACGGCCTGGTCGATCAGCTGATCACCGACCGGCTCGACTTCTCCCAGGTCGAGGTGCCGGTCCGCACCCTGTCGGGGATCATCGACGAGTACGGCATCCCGCGCGTCGACCTGCTCAAGATCGACGTCGAGGGCAGTGAGCTGGACGCCCTGCGGGGTATCGAGACCCGGCACTGGCCGCTCATCGACCGCATGGTGATCGAGGTCCACGATGTCGAGGACCGCCTGGCCTGCGTGGAGAAGCTGCTCGGCGAGCACGGGTTCACCGTCGAATCCCAGGTGTCGCCCAATGTGATCGGCACCGACCTGCATATCGTCTACGCGATTCGCACTGTGCTGCAGTCGGATTCGGAGACGCGCGCCGCCGGGGTCCGGCCGGAGCTGCTGCGGCCGGACGAGACCTGGTGTGCGCCGGGCGTACTCGGCAGGCTGCTGCGCGAGCGCCTCGGCGAGCGGCTGCCGGGTTACATGGTGCCCGAGGTGGTGATGCTGCTGGACGCCCTCCCCTTGACGGTGAACGGCAAGATCGACAAGGCGGCGCTGCCGGAACCGGTGGTGGCGCGGGCCTGCTATCGCGCACCCGCGACCCCGCTCGAGGAGATCGTGGCGACGGTGTTCGCGGAGGTTCTCGGCGTCGAACAGGTCGGTGTGGACGACGATTTCTTCGCGCTGGGCGGCAATTCGCTCTCGGCCACCCGGCTCGCGGCGCGGCTGACCGACGGTGTCGGCGTACCGGTGGCGGTGCGCGACGTATTCGAAGCCTCGATGGTGCGGGGCTTGGCCGAACTGCTCGCCGCCCGGGTGGCCGACACCGGAGAGGTGTCGTCGGGGCCGATACTCGGCCGGCGGGAGCGCCCGGCGCGGGTGCCGCTGTCCTACGCACAGCAGCGCATGTGGTTCGTCAACCGCTTCGACCCCGAGTCGGTGGCCTACAGCATTCCGATGGTGTTGCGGCTGACCGGTGCGCTGGATCCGGCGGCCCTGTCGGCGGCGGTGTGGGATCTGCTGTCGCGCCACGAGGTGCTGCGCACCCGGTACCCGGACGTGGATGGCGTGCCCTGTCAGCTGGTGGTCCCGGTCGAGGAACTGAGCGACTGCGCCGATGTGGATCTGACGCCCCGCGCGGTGACCGCCGCCGAGGCGGACAGCGCGCTGGCGGCACTGGTGGCGGTGGGTTTCGATGTGGCCGAACGGATTCCACTGCGGGCCCGGTTGCTGGCGCTCGGGCCGCAGGACCACCTGCTGGTGCTGGTCGTGCATCACATCAACGCGGACGGCTTCTCCATGGCCCCACTCGCGCGTGATCTGGGCGCGGCCTACGCGGCGCGCTGTGCCGGGACGCGACCGGAGTGGCCGCCGATGCCGGTGCAGTACGCCGATTTCGCGCTGTGGCAGCGGGATTCGCTGGGGGAGGTCGCCGACCCGGATTCGGTGCTGGCACGGCATCTGCGGTACTGGGCCGAGCGACTGCGCGATATCCCCGAGGTCTCCGGGTTGCCGACGGACCGCCCGCGTCCCGCCGTGGCGTCGCACCGGGGCGCGAAGCACCGCTTCGTGCTGGAACCGCGCGTGGCCGAGGGCTTGCACGCGCTGGCCCAGGCGCGTGGCGCGACGGTGTTCATGGTGTTCCACGCGGCGCTGGCGGTGGTGCTCTCCCGCCTGTCCGGCAGCGCCGATATCGCGGTGGGAACGCCGGTTTCGGGCCGTGGCTCGGCCCTGCTCGACGACGTGATCGGCATGTTCGTCAATACGGTGGTGCTGCGCACCGACATCGACGAGACGCTGCCGTTCACCGATCTGCTGGCGCGGGTTCGCGAGGTCGACCTGGATGCCTTCGCCCATGCGCAGGCCCCGTTCGAGCAGGTGGTGGAGGCGCTGGATCCGCCGCGCAGCCAGGCCCATCATCCGCTGTTCCAGGTGATGCTGGCCTTCCACAACCTCGACGCGGTCCGGTTGGACCTGCCGGGCCTGGCGGTGGCCGCCTCGGGCGCGGAGACCGGTATCGAGCGCTTCGATCTGACCTTCACGCTCACCGACGCGTGCGATCGCGACGGCACCATGCCGGTCGAACTCGGTTATGCCACCGATCTTTTCGATGCGGAAACCATCGCCGCCCTGGTCGCCCGCCTGCAGCGCGTACTGCGCGCGGTGACGGTGGATCCCGCGGTTCCGGTGCACGACATCGAAATCCTTTCCAGCTCGGAGCGGCGCGCGCTGGTCCGTGAATGGGGCCTGGCGGGTCTGGACGCGCCCGCGGGCACGGTGACGCTGCCCGATCTGCTGGCGGCGGCGGTGGCCGCCAACCCCGGCGGGGACGCGGTGGTGGACGGCGAACGAAGCCTGTCCTATCGGGAGCTCGATGAGCGGTCGAATCGCTTGGCGCGCTTGCTCATCGACGGGGGAGCGAGTGCCGAGTCGGTGGTCGCGGTCGGCGTGCCGCGTTCGCTGGAATGGGTGCTCGCGGTGTGGGCCATCGCCAAGACGGGCGCGGCCTTCCTCTCGGTCGACCCGGCGCATCCGTGTGAGCGCAACCAGTACGTGTGCGCGGATTCCGGTGTCCGCCTGGGTATTACGACATCCGAGTTCGAGTCGGAGCTTGCGGCGGAGGGTGCGATCTGGCTCGCGCTGGACGATCCGGCCGTGGCCGCCCGGATCGAGGCGCAGCCGACAACCGCTGTCACCGACCGGCTCCGGCGGGCCGCGCTGCGCCCGCAGAACCCCGCCTACATGGTGTACACCTCCGGGTCGACCGGGCGGCCCAAGGGCGTCGAGGTCACCCATGCCGGACTCGCGACACTGATCGCCGACCACCTCCGGCGCTTCGGCGCGGACGCGGACTCGCGGGTGCCCGCGGTCGCCGCGCGCACCTTCGACGCGGCCATTCTCGAACTGCTGCTCGCGGTGTCGGGCGCGGCCGTGCTCGTGGTGGCGCCGGCGGAGGTGTACAGCGGGCAGCCGCTGCGGGATCTGCTGCGCGAGCAGCGCATTACGCACGCCTTCCTGACCCCCGCGGTCGCCCTGTCGATCGAGCCCGCCGGTCTGGACACGCTGCGCGTGGTGGCGACCGGTGGCGATCAGTGTGGGCCACAGCTGGTTTCGCGATGGTCGGGCACCGACACGGCCGGGCGGCGGCGGGTGCACAACCTGTACGGGCCCGCCGAGGCCTCGATCTGGGTGACCGGCGCCGAACTCGCGCCCGGCGAGCCGGTCGGCATCGGCGGACCGATCCCGGGTATCGGCGCACTGGTATTGGATGCGCGGCTGCGGCCGGTGCCGGTGGGTGTGGTGGGTGAGCTGTATCTCTCGGGAGCCGGTGTGGCACGCGGATATCGCGGCCGGGCGGGGTTGACGGCCTCCCGCTTCATCGCCGATCCGTTCGGCGGACCGGGGCGCAGGCTCTACCGCACGGGGGATCTGGTGCGCTGGACCGGAGCCGGAACAGGTTCGGGGACAGGCGCACTGGCCTATGTGGGCCGCGCCGACTTCCAGCTGAAGCTGCGCGGACAGCGGCTGGAACCCGGCGAGATCGAGGCCGTGCTGTGCGGGCTGGACGAGATCGCGCGGGCCGCCGTGATCGTGCACTCGCCCGGTGCCGATGCCGCCGCCGGTGCGCGTCTGGTCGCCTACGTGGAGGCGGTGGCGGGCAGTACGGTGGATCCCGCGGCGGTCCGGGAAGCGCTGGGCGCGCGTCTGCCCGGGTACATGGTTCCCGATGTGGTGATGGTGCTCGCGGAGCTGCCGCTGACCGGCACCGGCAAGGTCGATCGCCGGGCGCTGCCGGAACCGGAGTTCGCGCCGCGGGAGTTCCGGGCGCCGTCCTCGCCGGTGGAGCAGCTCGTGGCCGAGGTGTTCGCCGAGGTGCTCGGCGTGGAACAGGTTGGCGCGGACGATGATTTCTTCGCCCTGGGCGGCGATTCGATCGTCTCGATCCAGGTGGTGTCGCGGGCGCGGGCGCGCGGTGTGGTGTTCGGTCCGCGTGATGTCTTCGAACAGCGCACCGCCGCGGGTTTGGCGCGGTGTGCGCGTACGGCCGACACCGCGCATGTCGTGGCCGAACTGCCCGGCGGCGGCCTCGGCGAGATGCCGCTGCTGCCGGTCGCCCGGTGGATGACGCAGTGGGGCAGGGGCTTCGATCATTTCGAGCAGCACATGATGCTGCCGATGCCGGCCGGTATCGAGTCGTCGGCGGTGATCACGGCGCTGAACGCGGTGCTGGATCGGCACGACATGCTGCGTTCTCGCCTGGTGCGCGACACGAGCGGCGAATGGTCGCTGACGGTCGACGCCCCCGGCACGGTGGATGCCGCCGCGCTGCTGCACCGGCGAACGCTCGGCCCGGAGATCGCCACCGACACCGTGGACGGCCGCGAACGTCTGGCGGAAGTGGCTGCGGCGGAATTCGATTCGGCCGTCCGCGCGCTGGATCCGCGCGGCGGCGCGATGGTGCGGTTCGTGTGGCTCGAGCCCGCCTCCGAGACGCCGGGACGACTGCTGACGGTGGCGCACCACCTGGTGGTCGACGGCGTCTCCTGGCGGATTCTGCTGCCCGATGTGCTGCGCGCCCTCGACCAGGCGGTCGCCGGTACGCGAGCGGGGCTCGACCCGGTGGGCACGTCGATGCGGCGCTGGGCGCACGGATTGGTCACCGCCGCAACCGAACCCGCGCGAGTGGCGGAACTGGGCCGGTGGCAGTCGATGGTCTCGGGTCCGGATCCGGTGCTGGGCGGCCGGGAACTGGACCCCGCAATCGATACGGCCGCGACCCTCGAGCAGGTGGACGTGGTATTGCCCGAATCGGCGACCCGGTCACTGCTGTCCCGCGTTCCGGCGGCGTTCCACGGCAGCGTGGACGACGCGCTGCTGGCGGGTCTGACTGTGGCGCTGCGCATCTGGCGCGCACGCCGGGGTATCGACGAGTCGTCGGTGCTGGTGCGGCTGGAAGGGCACGGCCGCGAGGAAGCCGTGGTCCCCGGCGCGGACCTGTCGCGGACGGTCGGCTGGTTCACCTCCCTGTACCCCGTGCGGTTCGACCTCGCCGGAATCGATGTCGCCGAGGTGGCCGCCGGTGGGGAGGCGGTCGCGGCGGCGGTGCTGTCGGTGAAGGAGACGCTGCGGTCGATCCCGGACAAGGGCATCGGCTACGGCCTGCTGCGCTACCTGAACCCGGACACGGCGGGCGCGTTGCCCGATCGCATGCCGGGCCGTGTCGGCTTCAACTATCTGGGCCGGGTCACCGGCCTGGATCCGTTGGTGCACAGCGGGATCGACGGCGGTCCGGGCGTGCGGACGGCCGTGGACCCGGATCTGCCGGTGACGCTCGCGATCGACGCGTCCGCCCTCGTGCTCGACGACTGCCTCCACACCAGCTTCCGCTTCCCGCGCACCCTGCTGAACTCGGCGGAGATCACAGAGCTGGCGGACCTGTGGTCCCAGGTGCTGACCGCGATCGTCGCGCACGCCGAAACCCCCGGTGCGGGTGGGCATTCCCCCGCCGATTTCGGGCTGGTCGCCGTGACACAGTCCGAGGTGCACGCCCTGGAACGGGCGTATCCGTCGATGACCGACGTGTGGCCGGTGACCCCGCTGCAGGCCGGTCTGCTGTTCCACACCGGACTGACCGCGCCCGCCGAATCGGATGCCTATGTCGCACAGTTGGTGCTGCGACTCGACGGCCTGCTGGACGGTGAGCGGCTGCGCGCGGCCGCGGCCGCGCTGGTGGATCGGCACGCGATCCTGCGCACGGCCTTCACCACCATCGGTGGCGGTGCAGCGGTCGCGGTGGTGTGCGGTGACGTCGAATCGTCCTGGGAGCAGGTCGATCTCACCGGCCGCCTCGATCCTGACGCGGCCTTGGCCGAAGTGGCCGCCGCGCAGCGGACGATCCGGTTCGATCCGTCCCGGCCGCCACTGCTGCGCTGGGTGCTGGCCGAACTCGGCGGCGACCGGTGGGCGCTGATCCTGACGAATCACCATCTCATCCTCGACGGCTGGTCCTACCCCCTGCTGATCACCGACCTGTTCACGCACTACGCCGCGGGCGGCGCGGGCGCCGCGCCCGGTTCGTATCGAGACTTCCTGGCGTGGTTGACGACTCGTGATCACGACGCGGCCGCTACGGCCTGGAGCCGGGCCCTCGACGGTGCCGAACCGACGCTGATCGCGGGTCCGGCTGTAACCGGCGCGGGCGCGGTGGCCGAGGAATGGCTCACCGTCGACGACACCGCGGCGCGGGAGCTGACCGCGGTCGCGGCCGCCGCCGGAGTCACCGTGCACACGGTGCTGCAATCCGCCTGGGCGCTGCTGGTGGCCCGGCTCAGCGGTCGCACCGATGTGGTGTTCGGTACGGCGGTATCGGGCCGCCCCGGCGAATTGCCCGGCGCGGACAGCACTGTCGGCCTGTTCGTGAACACGATCGCGACCCGCATCCGGCTGGATCCGGCCGAGACCGCCGCCCAGCTCTGGACGCGCATCCACGGCGAACAGGCGGCGCTGCTCGATCACCAGCACGTCGGGTTGTCCGATATCCACGAGCTCACCGGGCACGACAGCCTGTTCGACACCGTCATGGTGCTCGAGTCGTATCCCGTTGACGCGGACCATATCCGCACGCTCACCGACAGCCGCGACCTCGAACTCGCCGGGGTCACCGCGACCGACTCCACGCACTACCCGCTCACCTGCAGCGTCACCGTGCAGGGCGGGATGCGGATCCGGCTGCAGTACCGGCCCGACGCCCTCGACGCCGCCACCGTCGCACGGCTGGCCGTACGCCTGGAACGGATACTGCGTTCCGTCACAGTCGATCCGGGCCGCCCGGTGCGGGCGATCGAGCCGCTGTCGGAGACCGAGCGGCGACTGCTGCGCTGGGGGCACGGCCGCGCCGCCGATCTCGCGGCCGCCGCGACGACGCCCATGACGACCCTGCCCGAGGTGCTGGCGTCGGCCGTGGCGGTCGACCCCGACGGCGAAGCGGTGGCCGACGGTGACCGGTGGCTCTCCTACCGCGACCTCGACGAGCGTTCGAACCGGCTGGCGCGCTTCCTGATCGGCGCGGGCCTCGGCCCGGACTCCCCGGTCGCGATCGGCGTACCGCGGTCGCTGGAATGGGTGCTCGCGGTGTGGGCGATCGCCAAGACCGGCGCGGGCTTTCTCTCCCTGGACCCGGCGCACCCGCTCGAGCGCAATCGCTTCATGTGCTCCGATTCCACAGTGCGCGTGGGCATTACCCTCGCCCGGCACGCCGGAGCACTGCCGCAGGACGGTGTCACCTGGCTGGTGCTGGACGATCCCGCCACGGCGGCTGGAATCGAGGCCGGCGCAGCCACGCCGATCGGCGACGCGGAGCGCCACGCCCCGCTGCGCCCGGACAGCACCGCCTACGTCGTCTACACCTCGGGTTCCACCGGCCGGCCGAAGGGCGTGGAGGTCACGCACACCGGCCTGGCGGGCGTCTGCGGCGGGCAGCGGCACCGCCTGGGCGTCCACCCCGCCGCCCGGGTGCTCGGCGTGGCCGCTCGCACCTTCGACGCGGCGATCTTCGAACTGCTGCTGGCGGTTTCGGGCGCGGGCACCCTGGTGATCGCGCCCCCGGATGTCTTCGGCGGCCCGGCACTGGCCGAGCTGATCCGCACCCGGCGCATCAGCCACGCCGTGCTCACCCCGTCCGTGGCGGGCACGCTGGACCCCGTCGGCCTCGACGATCTCGAGGTGCTGACCGTCGCCGGTGAGGCGTGCCCGTCCGCCCTGATCTCCCGGTGGTCGCGCACCGATGCCGCCGCCCGGCGGCGCGTGCACAACCTGTACGGCCCGGCCGAGGCGACCATCTGGGTGACCGGGAGCGCGGAACTGCGCCCCGGCGACCCGGTGACCCTGGGGTCGGTGCTCGGCGGCATGTCGGCGCTGGTGCTGGACACATGGCTGCGTCCGGTGCCCGACGGCGTCACCGGTGAGCTGTATTTGTCCGGACCCGGTGTGGCACAGGGCTATCGGGGCCGGGCGGGACTGACCGCCGCACGGTTCGTCGCGAATCCCTTCGGGACGGCGGGGGACCGGTTGTACCGCACGGGCGATCTGGTGCGCTGGAACGTGGACGAATTCGATTCGGACGCCGGGGTTCTGGTCTTCGCGGGCCGCTCCGACCACCAGGTGAAGGTGCGCGGGCAGCGCATCGAACTCGGCGAGATCGAGTCGGCCCTGTGCGCCCTGCCCGGGGTCGAGCGGGCGGTGGTCCTTGTGCACGCGCCGGATACCGAAACCGATGCGCGGCTGGTGGCCTATGTCGCTGCCGGGACGGGCGGCGAGCTGAATCCGGCCGAGGTGCGGCGTGCGGTGGGGCAGCGCCTGCCCGGATACCTGGTGCCCGATGTCGTCATGGTGCTGGACGAACTGCCGCTGACGATGAACGGCAAGCTGAACAAGGCGGCCCTGCCGGAACCGGCGACCGCGCGGTCCAGCTACCGGGCACCGTCCACGCCGATGGAGGCGATGGTCGCGGACGTGTTCGCCGAGATACTGGGCCTCGACGGCGTCGGCGCGGACGACGGCTTCTTCGCCTCGGGCGGAAACTCGTTGTCCGCCACCCGGTTCGCGGCCCGCCTGGCCGAACGGCTGGACAGGGCGGTGAGCGTCCGGGACGTGTTCGAGGCGGCGACGGTGACGGAGCTGGCCGCACTGCTGAGCGCGCGTGCCTCGGATGCGGCGGCGGTCGGACCGCGCCTGCGCCCGCGGGTGCGACCGGAGCGGGTGCCGCTGTCGTTCGCGCAGCAGCGCATGTGGTTCGTGAACCGCTTCGCCCCCGAGACCGCGGCCTACAGCCTTCCGCTGGCGCTGGCGCTGTCCGGTGACCTGGACGTCCCGGCGCTGTCGGACGCGCTGTGGGATGTGCTGGCCCGGCACGAGGTGCTGCGGACCCGGTATCCGGATGCGGAGGGCGTGCCGTACCAGTCGGTGGTCCCGGTGGCGGAGCTGACCGCGGCCGTCGATGTGGATCTGTCGCCCCGGCACGTCGAGCCGGGTCGTGGCATCGCAGCCGTATCCGCAGTGATGTCCCCGGGATTCGATGTGGCCGAACAGGTTCCGCTGCGCGCACGACTGCTGCGGGTGGACCGGGACGCACACATCCTGGTGATGGCGGTGCACCACATCGCCGCCGACGGCTTCTCCATGGCCCCGCTCGCACGTGATCTGGCCACCGCCTACGCGGCCAGGTGCGCCGGGCGGCACCCGGATTGGACGCCGTTGCCGGTCCAGTACGCGGACTACACGCTGTGGCAGCGGGAACTGCTGGGCTCCGCGAACGATCCGGAATCGGTGCTGGCACAGCAGCTCCGGTACTGGAGCGGGCAATTGCGGGAGCTGCCCGAGGCCCTGGAGCTGCCGACCGATCGCCCGCGCCCCGCCGTCGCGTCGCACCGGGGCGCGACCCACCGATTCGCCGTGGACGCGGAGACCGCCGCCGCACTGCACGCCCTCGCCCAGGAGCGCGGCGCGACGGTGTTCATGGTGTTCCACGCGGCGCTGACGGTGGTGCTCGCCCGGCTGTCCGGCAGCACCGATATCACCGTGGGCACACCGGTTTCGGGGCGTGGCTCGGAGCTGCTCGACGATGTGGTCGGCATGTTCGTCAACACGGTGGTGCTGCGCACCGGCGTCGAGGAGTCGGCGACCTTCGCCGACCTGCTGACCCGGGTCCGCGCCGTGGATCTGGACGCCTTCGCGCACGGTGAGGTGCCGTTCGAACAGGTCGTGGAGACGCTGGACCCGCCGCGCAGTCAGGCGCACCATCCGCTGTTCCAGGTGATGCTGGCCTTCCACGATCTCGATCCGGCCGATATCCGGCTGTCCGGCGTGGACGTGACCCCGTACCCCGTCGAGCTCGGCGTCGAACGCTTCGACCTGTCGCTGACCCTGTCCGGCAAACCCGCCGCCGACGGCACGATGCCGGTCGACATCGGCTATGCCACCGACCTTTTCGACCCCGCCACGATCACCGCCCTCGCGGCCCGCCTGCGTCGGGTACTGCGCACGGTGACCGCCGACCCCACTGTCCGGGTGCGCGACATCAACCTGCTGGCACCGGACGAACGCCGGTCGCTGCTCCAGAATCTCCAGCGCGCGGACGCTGTCGAACCCGCCACCCTGCCGATGCTGCTGGCTGCCGCCGTGGCCGCCAACCCGGACGGTGTCGCGGTGCTGGACGGTGACCGCCGGATCTCCTATCGCGAACTCGACGAACACTCGAACCGGCTGGCGCGCTTGCTGATCCATCGTGGCGTCGGACCGGAATCGGTGATCGCCCTCGCACTGCCGAGGTCGGCGGGCTGGGTGTCGGCGGTATGGGCCGTCACCAAGGCGGGCGGCGGATTCCTGTCCCTGGATCCGGCCTACCCGATCGAGCGGAGCCGGTTCCTGTGCGCCGATTCCGATGCACTGCTGGGCATCACGACCACCCGGCACGCCGCGAACCTGCCGGACACGGTCACCTGGGCGATCACCGACGACCCGGCGATGGCCGACGAGATCCAGCGGTTCTCGTCGTCGCCGGTGACCGACGCGGATCGACACGGCACGCTGCGGCCGGGCAATACCGCCTATGTCGTCTACACCTCGGGTTCGACCGGCCGTCCGAAGGGTGTGGCGGTCGCACACGCCGGGCTGGCCGCGGTCGCCGCCGCACAGCGAGACCGGTACGCCCTCGACGCCTCCGCGCGGGTATTGGGCGTCTCCGCACGTACTTTCGACGCGTCCGTACTCGAACTGCTGCTCGCCGTGCCGGTCGGCGCGACCCTGGCACTCGCCCCCGAGGAGGTGTACGGCGGACGGCCGCTGGCCGAGTTCGTGCGCGATCTCGGGATCACGCACGCCTTCCTCACCCCGTCGGTGGTGGCCTCGATGGAGCCCGAGGGCCTCGACGCGCTGCGCGTCCTGACGGTCGGCGGTGAGGGCTATTCGCCGCGGGTGGTGGCACGGTGGTCGCGGACCGATACCGCCTGCGCCCGTCGATTCTTCAACACCTACGGGCCGACCGAGACCACCGTCATGATGACGATCAGCCGCGAGCTGACCGGAGCCGATCAGCTCGACATGGGTTCGGGCATAGCCGGTATGGGCGTCGTCGTGCTGGACGCGTCCCTGCGCCCGGTGCCGCTCGGCGTGGTGGGCGAGCTGTACATCGTGGGATCCGGTGTGGCGCGCGGATATCGGGGCCGACCGGCGCTGACCGCCGCGCGATTCGTGGCGAACCCCTACGGAACGGGGGAGCGGCTCTACCGCACCGGTGACCTGGTGCGCTGGGTCGCGGACGAATCCGGCACGGACGCACAGGTTCTGGTGTTCGCGGGCCGCTCCGACTTCCAGGTGAAGGTGCGCGGGCAACGACTCGAACCGGGTGAGGTCGAGGCGGCGCTGTGTGCGCTGCCGGGTATCGATCAGGCCGTCGTCGTCGTGCGCCCGGCCGGCGACAATGCCGCTGCCGGTGTGCGTTTGGTGGGCTATGTGGTCACCCGTGCCGGTGACGCCGTCGACCCCGGCGCGATCCGTGCCACGCTCGGCGAACGCCTGCCCGGGTACATGGTGCCCGATGTGGTGATGGTGCTCGATGACCTGCCGTTGACGAGCAGCGGCAAGGTGGATCGGCGGGCGCTGCCGGAGCCGGAATTCGCTGCACGGGAGTTCCGTGCGCCGTCCTCGCCGGTGGAACAGCTGGTGGCCGAGGTGTTCGCCGAGGTGCTGGGCGTGGAACGGGTCGGCGCGGACGATGATTTCTTCGCCCTCGGCGGTGATTCCATCGTGTCGATCCAGGTCGTGTCCAAGGCGCGGGCGCGCGGTGTGGTGTTCGGTCCGCGCGATGTCTTCGAACAGCGCACCGCCGCGCGACTCGCACGCTGTGCCGGGTCGGCCGCTACCGAGCGGGCCGAGACAGTGGCCGAGCTGCCCGGCGGCGGGGTGGGCGCCGTGCCGCTGCTGCCGGTGGCCCTGTGGATGACGGAGTGGGGCAACGGCTTCCAGCGTTTCGAACAGCACGTGGTGCTGCGGATGCCCGCGGGCCTCGACCGGGCACAGCTGCTCGAAGCGATAGGCGCGGTGCTGGATCGGCACGACCTGCTGCGTTCCCGGTTGCGGCGCAACGAGTCCGGCGACTGGGAGCTCGAGGTGGCCGCGCCCGGCGGTGTCGATCCGGAATCGGTGCTGCACCGGCGCACGCTGCCGGCCGAGCTCGAGCCCGATACCGACACCGGCCGCCGGCAGGTGGCCGACTTCGCCGCCGCAGAGCTGGATTCGGCGGTGGCACAGCTGAATCCGGTCGGCGCGGCCATGGTGCGCTTCGTCTGGCTGGACTCGGGCCACGAGGCCGGATGGCTGCTGGTGGCCGCCCATCACCTGGTCGTCGACGGCGTCTCCTGGCGGGTGCTGGTGCCGGACCTGCTGTCGGCGGTCGAGCAGGCCCGGGCGGGGGCGGCACCGGCGCTGGAACCCGTGGGAACCTCCATGCGCCGCTGGGCGCACGGACTGCGGACGGCGGCCGCCGAACCCGCGCGAGTGGCGGAACTGGGGCTGTGGCGGTCCATGATCTCCGGTCCGGACCCGGTCTGGGGCGGCCGGGAACTGAATCCCGACATCGACACCGCCGAAACGCTCGAGCAGGTGAGTGTGGAGCTGCCGGAGCCGGTGACACGATCACTGCTCACCACCGTCCCGGCGGTGTTCCACGGTGGCGTCAACGACGGGCTGCTCGCCGCTGTGGCGGTGGCCGTGCGGATCTGGCGTGCTCGCCGGGGTATCGACGAGTCGTCGGTACTGGTGCGGCTGGAGGGCCACGGCCGCGAGGAACAGGTGCTGGCGGGCGCGGACCTGTCGCGGACGGTCGGCTGGTTCACCACCATGTTCCCGGTGCGGTTCGACCTGTCCGGCATCGATCCGCACGCCGTAGCCGCCGGTGGGGACGCCGTCGCCGCGGCGGTGCTGTCGGTGAAGGAGACGCTGCGGTCGATTCCGGACAAGGGCATCGGCTACGGCCTGCTGCGCTACCTGAACGAGGAGACGGCGAGCCTGCTGCCCGATCACCTGCCGGGCCACGTCGGATTCAACTACCTGGGCCGGGTCGCCGCCGCCGATCTCGAAACCGCCGATCCACACGGCGGATTGGGCGAGCTCACCGTGGCGCCGGATCCCGCCATGCCGGTGACGGTCGCCGTCGACATCTCCGCGGTCGTACTCGACGATCGGATGCGGGCCACCTTCCGGTTCCCGCGCACCCTGCTCGATCCCGCCGAAGTCGAAGAACTGGCGCGGATCTGGTCGCAGGTCTCGGCGGCGGTCGCGGCTCACGCCGAAACCCCCGGCGCGGGCGGACATTCGCCGTCGGATTTCGACCTGATCCCGGTGACCCGGTCCGACCTGACGACGCTGGAACACGCCTATCCGTCGCTGTCGGACGTGTGGCCGGTGACCCCGCTGCAGGCGGGCCTGCTGTTCCACGCCCACCTGGCCGACGCCGACGCCGAGACGGATGCCTATGTCGCACAACTGATTCTGCGGCTTTCCGGCGATCTCGACCTCGACCGGCTGCGGGCGGCGGCCACACGTCTGCTGGCCCGGCACACGGGCCTGCGGACCGCGTTCACCACCACCGGAACCGGCCGGAACGTGGCGGTGCTCTGTGAGGATGTCGAGATGCCCTGGCGGGTGGTCGACCTCACCGGTGACCACGATCCCGAGACGGCGCTGACCGAACTGGCCGGGCGCGAGCAGGCGAAGCCCTTCGATCTCGCCGTACCGCCGCTGCTGCGGTGCACCGTGGCGGCCCTGGAGCCCGGCCGATGGGCGCTGATCCTCACCAACCATCATGTCATCCTCGACGGCTGGTCCTACCCGCTGCTGATCACCGACCTGTTCGCCGAATACGCGGGCACCCCGGCCACACAGACGCCCGGCTCGTATCGGGATTACCTGGCATGGTTGGCATCTCGTGACCACGAGGCCGCACACGCCGCCTGGGCGACAGCGCTCGACGGCGTCGAACCCACCCTCGTGGCGGGCGCAGCCGGCTCCGACAGCGCGGCGGGCACCGTCGCGGATCTGTCGATCGCGCTCGACGCCGCCGACACCCGGGCACTCGTCGCGGCGGCTGCCGCGACCGGCGTCACCATGAACACGGTGCTGCAATCCGCGTGGGCGCTGCTGATCGCAGGGTGCACCGGGCGCACCGATGTGGTGTTCGGCGCGACCGTCTCCGGGCGTCCCGGCGAACTGCCCGCCGCCGCGCACACCATCGGCCTGTTCATCAATACCGTCGCGACCCGGGTCCGGCTCGACCCCACGGAAACCGTTGGCGGCCTGTGGACCCGGCTGCACGACGAGCAGGCGGCACTGCTCGAGCATCAGCACGCCGGGCTGCGGGAGATCCACACGCTCACCGGCTACGACCGGCTCTTCGACACCCTGATGGTGCTCGAGTCCTACCCCGTCGACATGGACGACATCCGGCACACCGTGGGACACGGCGACCTGACCGTCACCGGCATCACCGCCGCCGACGCCACGCACTACCCGCTGTCCTGCACCGCTGTCCTGCGCGACGAGCTGCGCATCCGATTGCAGTACCGCCCAGACCTTTTCGAGGCCGCTGCCATCGCGGAGCTCGGCGAACGACTGGGGTGGACACTGCGGGCACTCGCCCGCGACGGCGCTGTCCCGGTGCGCGACCTGGAGACGATGCCGGCGACCGAGCGGAACCGGCTCGTCCACGAATGGGGACGCTACGGTGCGGCCGCGGCGGATCTTGCTGCGGCGGACGATCATTCACCCGCGGCGGCCACCACGACACTGCCCGCCCTGCTGGCGGCGGCGGTGGCCGCCGCGCCGGACGGGGACGCCGTGGTCGACGGCGACCGGCGCATCTCCTACCGTGAACTCGACGAGCATTCGAATCGGCTGGCCCGCCTGCTGATCGAACGGGGGGTGGGACCGCGAACCGTGGTCGCGCTCGCCGTTCCGCGTTCGCTGGAATGGCTGCTCGGCGTGTGGGCGGTGGCCAAGACGGGCGCGGCCTTCCTGTCGGTGGATCCGGCCCATCCGGCGGAACGAAATCAGTTCGTGTGCACCGATTCCGGGGTTCGCTGCGTCCTGGCCCGCGCCGACGCCGCACTCGACCTGCCCGGGACGGATGTGGTCCACCTCGACCACCTCGACCTGTCGTGGTTCTCCGCTGCGCCCGTGACCGATGCCGATCGCCGGGGGACGCTGCGCGCGGGCCACACGGCGTACGTGGTCTACACCTCCGGTTCCACCGGCCGTCCCAAGGGCGTGGACGTCACCCACGCCGGACTGGCCGCCCTCGTGGCCGACCATCGGCGACGGTGTGCGGTGGGCCCGGACTCCCGGGTGCTCGCCGTGGCGGCCCGGACCTTCGACGCCGCGATTCTCGAACTCCTGCTGGCCGTGCCCGCGGGCGCGGCGATGATCATCGCGCCCGCCGACGTGTACGGCGGGCAGCCCCTGCGGGATCTGCTGCGCGGCAACGACATCACCCATGCCTTCCTGACCCCGGCGGTGGCCCGGTCGATCGACCCCGCCGGCCTGGACACGCTGCAGGTGGTGCTGACCGGCGGCGACCGCTGCGAGCCGCAGCTGGCCCGGCAGTGGTCGGGCACCGATACCGCCGGAACCCGTCGCGTCCACAACCTCTACGGTCCGGCCGAGGCCACCATCTGGACGACCGGCACCGCCCTGCTGCCGGACGGACAGGTCAGCATCGGCGGCCCGATCGCGGGCACGAGCGCGCTGGTGCTGGACCCGTGGCTGCGGCCGGTGCCCGAAGGCGTGGCCGGTGAGCTGTACGTGTCGGGTCCCGGTGTGGCACGCGGTTATCGGCATCGGCCGGGACTGACCGCGACCCGGTTCATCGCCGATCCCTTCGGCGCGTCCGGTGCCCGGCTGTACCGCACCGGCGACCTGGTGCGCTGGATCCGCGTCGAATCCGGCGCCGGGACAGCGACTCTGGAGTTCGTGGGCCGCGCCGACTTCCAGGTGAAGGTGCGCGGTCAGCGTCTGGAACCGGGCGAGGTGGAAACCGCGCTGACCGCCGTGCCGGGCGTGGCGCAGGCCGTGGTCGTCGCCCACGCCGAGAATCCCGAGAACGGCCGTGCCGGTGTGTATCTGGTGGGCTATCTGGTGGCGGAACCCGGTTTCGTCCTGGACGCGGAGGAGGTCAGGACGGCCGTCGCCGCGTACGTTCCGGGCTACATGGTGCCCGACGTGGTCATGGTGCTCGACGCGCTGCCATTGACCACCAGCGGCAAACTCGATCGCCGGGCACTGCCCGAACCCGGGTTCGCGCCCCAGGAGTTCCGGGCCCCGGCCACGGCGGTGGAGGAGGTCGTGGCGACCGTCTTCGCCGAGGTGCTCGGGGTGGATCGCGTCGGCGTGGACGACGACTTCTTCGCGCTCGGCGGTGATTCGATCGTGTCCATCCAGGTCGTCTCGCGGGCGCGGGCGGCCGGAGTGCTGTTCGGTCCGCGCGATGTCTTCGAACAGCGCACGGCCGCACGACTGGCGGCCTGCGCGCGGGTCGCCGAACCGGGGGAGACCGGCCCCGGACTGGCCGAACTGCCCGGTGGCGGGCTGGGCGAGATGCCGCTGCTGCCGGTGGCGCGCTGGATGGTGGACTGGGGCAACGGTTTCGACCGATTCGACCAGCACGTGGTGCTGCGCCTGCCCGACGGCGTCGGCGAGGCCGCGATGACGGCGGCCCTGGGCGCGGTGCTGGCCCGCCACGACATGCTGCGTTCCCGCCTGTGGCGCACCGGATTCGGTGACTGGTCGCTGAAGGTCGCCCCGGCGGACGACTCGGATGCCCCGGCGCTGCTGCGCCGCATCGTCCTCGCCCCCGATATCGATGTCGAGAGTGTGACCGGCCGGGCGCTGGTCACCAACACGGTGTCGGCCGAACTGAATTCGGCGCTGGATCGGCTGGACCCGGCCGGCGGAGTCATGGTTCAGGTCGTCTGGTTCGATCCGGCCTCCGAGGCACCGGGCTGGCTCGCGGTCGTCGCGCACCATCTGGTGATCGACGGGGTGTCGTGGCGGGTGCTGGTGCCGGACCTGATGTCCGCACTGGACCAGGCGCGTTCCGGCGTCCCGGTACTGGAGCCCGTGGGCACGTCCATGCGGCGCTGGGCGCACGGATTGGTCTGCGCCGCAGCCGAACCCGTGCGGGTCGCGGAACTGGCACTGTGGCGGTCGATGACGGCGGGCGTCGATCCGGTGTGGGGCGGTCGCGAACTCGATCCCGGTATCGATACGGCCGCCACGCTCGATCAGGTCGAGGTGACGCTGCCCGAGGCGGTAACGCGGTCACTGCTGTCCCGGGTGCCGACGGTGTTCCACGGCGGCGTCGAGGACGGACTGCTGGCGGGTCTGGTGGCGGCCGTGCGGATCTGGCGGACGCGCCGGGGTGTCGACGAGCCGTCGGTACTGGTGCGGCTGGAGGGCCACGGTCGCGAGGAGCGCGCGGTGCCGGGTGCGGACCTGTCGCGGACGGTGGGCTGGTTCACCACCATGTTCCCGGTGCGGTTCGATACGGCCGCAGTGGATCTCGACGAGCTCGCCGCCGGTGGACCCGCCGTCGCGACCGCCGTGCTGGCGGTGAAGGAGACGCTGCGGTCGATTCCGGACAAGGGCATCGGCTACGGCCTGCTGCGCTACCTGAACGAGGACACGGCGGGCGCGCTGCCCGACCGGATGCCTGGCCGTATCGGGTTCAACTACCTCGGCCGCGTCACGACCGCCGACATCAGTTCGGGCGGACTGGACGGCGGGCTGGGCGATCTCGAACTCGCACCGGATGCGCAGACGGCGGTCACGCTCGCCATGGATGTGAGCGCGATCGTGCTCGAGGACCGGCTGCGCACCACCTTCCGCTTCCCGCGCACGCTCCTCGACAGCGCGGAGGTCGACGAGCTGGCGCGACTGTGGGTCGAGACACTCACCGCGATCGCGGCGCACGCCGACTCACCGGACGCGGGCGCGCATTCGCCCTCGGACTTCGGCTTGGTCGCGGTGACTCCCGGCGACGTCGCCGCCCTCGAACGCGCCTATCCCGCACTGTCCGACATCTGGCCGGTGACCCCGCTGCAGGCGGGGCTGGCCTTCCACGCCCAGCTGAGCGCCGCCGCCGGTACCGACGTGGATGTGTATGCGGCACAGGTGATTCTGCGTCTCGCCGGTGCGCTGGATCCGCAGCGCCTGTTCGCGGCGGCGTCGGCGGTCCTGCACAGGCACCCCTCGCTGCGGACCGCGTTCACCACGATCAGCGGCGGCACGACCGTCGCCGTGGTGTGCGACGACCTCGAATTGCCCTGGTGCACGGTCGACCTGACCGGCCACCCGGATGCCGAGACGGCGCTGACCGAACTGGCCGCCGCCGACAAGGCCCGCCGGTTCGACCTGGCGACCGCGCCGCTGCTGCGATTCACGGTGGCGCGCATGGCGAACGACCGGTGGGCGGTGATCCTGACCGACCACCACGTCATCCTGGACGGCTGGTCCTGGCCGCTGCTGATGACCGACCTGTTCGGCCACTACGCCGACGGCGGCGTCACCGCCGCCCCGACCGGTTCGTACCGAGATTTCCTGGTATGGCGGGAATCTCGTGACCGCGAGGCCGCGCGCACGGCGTGGTCCACGGCGCTGGCGGACGTGGAGCCCACGCTCATCGCCGACGGTCTCGGCGCCGGAGCGGTGGTCGACCACGCGATCACCCTCGATGCCGCCGAGACGCGGGAACTGCTGGCGGCCGCGGCCGCCGCCGGCGTCACGGTGAACACCGTCCTGCAATCGGCGTGGGCCATGCTGGTGGCGCAGGTGACCGGCCGGACCGATATCGTCTTCGGCACCACCGTCTCCGGTCGCCCCGCCGAACTGCCCGCCGCCGACCGCACCATCGGCCTGTTCATCAACACCATTCCGACCCGGGTCCGCCTGACACCCACCGAGACCCTCGGCGACCTGTGGGCGCGCATCCACGACGAGCAGGCCGCGCTGCTGGATCACCATCACCTCGGCCTCGCCGAGATCCAGGCGCTCACCGGCAACGACACCCTGTTCGACACGACCCTGGTATTCGAGTCGTATCCCGTGGACGTGCACGGTATCCGGCAGCTCACGAGTGACGGCAGCCTGGAGCTCACCGACGTGGCGGGCGCGGATTCCACGCACTATCCGCTGTCCTGCACCGTGATTCTGCAGGACACGCTGCGAATCCGGTTGCAGTACCGGCCGGAGGTGCTCGCCGCCTCGACCGTGACAACGCTGGGGCGGCGACTGCTCGAGCTGCTCGGCGCGGTGTCGCGGGAACCGGGCCTGCGGGTTCGCGACATCGGCCTGCTGTCGGGGACGGAACGCGCACGGCTACTTCGCGACTGGGGGCACCGACCGGAGATCCACTCGGCCGCGTGGACATTCGCGGCCGGTGCGCCCCTGCCGGTGCTGCTGGAGTCGGCGGCGGCCGCGCATCCGGAGGCCCTCGCGCTGATCGAGGGATCCCGCCGGATCACCTACCGGGAGCTCGACGAACGGTCGAATCGCCTGGCGCGCTTCCTGATCGACCAGGGCGCGGGGCCGGAATCGGTGGTGGCGATCGGTGCTTCGCGCTCCGCGGAATGGGTGCTCGCGGTGTGGGCGGTCGCCAAATCGGGTGCGGCCTTCCTGACCGTCGATCCGTCCCACCCCGTGGACCGCAATGCCTTCGTCTGCGCCGATTCCGGTGTGCGCGTGGGTATCACGGTGAACCGTTACGCTGACCGGCTGCCCGTGCCGGACCTGACCTGGCTCGTCGTCGACGCCCCCGAGGTCGAGGCGGGCATCCGGCGGTACTCCTGCGCCCCGGTGCTCCCCGCCGACCGGCGCGGCGTCCTGCGGACCGCGGACACCGCCTACGTCATCTACACCTCGGGGTCGACCGGACGCCCCAAGGGCGTGGAGGTGACCCACGCCGGACTGTCGGCCCTCGCCGCCGCACACCACGCCGGCTACGACATCGACTCCGAATCGCGGGTATTGGGTGTCGGCGCACGGACTTTCGACGTGGCCATGCTGGAACTCCTGCTGGCGGTGTCGGCGGGAGCGGTGCTGGTGCTCGCGCCCGACGACGTGTACGGCGGTCGCGCACTGGCCGAGCTCATGCGCGATCAGCGCGTCACCCACGCCTGGATGACACCGGCGGTCGCCTCCTCGCTGGACCCGGCCGGTCTCGACGAACTCCGGGTGGTCTGGGTCGGCGGTGAGCATTTCGCACCGCAGCTGGTGACGCGCTGGTCGCGCACCGATGCGGCGGGCAGGCGCAAGTTCTTCAATTCCTACGGTCCGACCGAGACCACCGTCATCACCGCGGTCAGCCCGGAACTGCGCGCCGGGGATCCGATCAGCATGGGTGCGGGCATCGCGGGTCTGCGTCTGGCGGTGCTGGATTCGTGGCTGCGACCGGTGCCCGCGGGAGTGGTGGGCGAGCTGTACGTGGCGGGATCCGGTGTGGCGCGCGGCTATCGGAGCCGCCCCGGACTGACCGCCGCACGATTCGTCGCCGATCCCTTCGGCGAGCCCGGACAGCGCCTGTACCGCACCGGCGACCTGGTGCGGTGGGTCGAAACCGAAGGCGCTGCACCCGGTTCGGTCACCGGGGTGCTGATGTACATGGGCCGCACCGACTTCCAGGTGAAGGTGCGCGGGCAGCGACTCGAGCTCGGTGAGGTCGAGGCCGCCCTGTGCGAGCTGGACGGCATCGCTCAGGCCGTGGCCGTGGTCCATACGCCCGAAGGCGCCGATGCCGCGGGCGCGCGGCTGGTGGCCTATGTCGCCGCCCCGGAGGACATCGTGGACCCGGACGCGGTGCGCCGGGCGGTCGGCGAGCGTTTGCCGAGGTACATGGTGCCCGATGTGGTGACGGTGCTGGCCGAACTGCCGTTGAACAGCAGCGGCAAGGTGGACCGGCGGGCCCTGCCGGAGCCCGTGGTCACGGCGCGGGAATTCCGCGCGCCGTCCACGCCGGTGCAGCGGGCCGTGGCATCCGCTTTCACCGAGATCCACGGCGCGGCACGGGTGGGCATGGACGACGACTTCTTCGCGCTGGGCGGGAATTCGCTGTCGGCCACCCGGCTTTCGGCACGCCTGGCCGAAACACTGGGCGTGCCGGTGGGTGTGCGGGACGTCTTCGACGCGTCGGTGGTGGGAGAGTTGGCCGCTGTGCTCGAATTGCGCACGGCGGGAGCCGCATCGGCCACCGACGTACCACGCCTGGAACGGCGGGTCCGCCCGGAGCGGGTGCCGCTGTCGTTCGCACAGCAGCGCATGTGGTTCGTGAACCGCTTCGCCCCCGACTCGGCGGCCTACTGTATTCCGCTGGTGCTGCGGCTGACCGGTGCCCTGGACGCCACCGCCCTGGCGGCGGCGCTGCGGGATGTGCTGGCACGCCACGAGGTACTGCGGACCAGGTACCCGGACGTCGACGGTGTGCCCTTCCAGCTGGTGGTGCCGGTGGAGGACATGGCCGAGGCCGCGGACACGGATCTGACGCCGGTGCCGGTCTCCGGAAGCGGTCTCGTCGACGCCGTGTCGAGTGTGGTGCTGGCGGGTTTCGATGTGGCCGAACGGATTCCGCTGCGCGCCCGGCTGCTGGCGGTGGGCCCGGATGATCATGTGCTGGTGCTGGCGGTCCATCACATCGCCGCCGACGGGTTCTCGATGGCCCCGCTGGCCCGCGACCTGGGGGCCGCCTACACGGCCCGGTGTGCCGGGGCGCCACCGAATCTGCCGCCGCTGCCGGTGCAGTACGCGGATTACACGCTGTGGCAGCGAGATGCGCTGGGTGCGCTCGGCGACTCGGAATCGATGCTCGCACAACAGATCCGGTACTGGAACGAGCGATTGCATGAGCTGCCGGAGCTGCTGGAGCTGCCGGCGGATCGCGCCCGCCCCGCCGTCGCATCGCACCGCGGAGCGCGCCACGCCTTCACCGTGGAGCCCGAGCTCGTCGCGGACCTGCGGCGGGTGGCGCACACGCACGGCGTCACGCTGTTCATGGTGTTCCACGCGGCCCTGGCGCTCGTGCTGTCGCGGTTGTCCGGCAACACGGATATCGCGGTGGGAACACCGGTTTCGGGTCGTGGGTCCGCGCGGCTCGACGACGTGGTCGGCATGTTCGTGAACACCGTGGTGCTGCGGACCACGATCGACGAATCGGCGCCGTTCGCGCAGCTGCTGTCCGAGGTCCGCGGCGTGGACCTGGATGCCTTCGCGCACGGGGAGGTGCCGTTCGAACAGGTGGTGGAGGCGCTGGATCCGCCGCGCAGTCAAGCCCATCATCCGCTGTTCCAGGTGATGCTGGCCTTCAACAACCTCGATGCCGTCGAACTCGCCCTGCCCGGCCTGACCGTGCGCACCGTCGACGCCGACACCGGGATCGAGCGCTTCGACCTGACCGTCACCTCCAGCGGAACCCCCGACGACACCGGCGCGATCCCGGTCGGCATCAGCTACGCCACCGACCTCTTCGACGCGGCCACCATCGACCTCATGGCACAGCGGCTGCGCACCGTCCTCCGCGCCGTCGCGGCCGACCCCGGAATCATGGTGCGGGACATCGACATACTGTCGACCGTCGAACGCGACCGCCTGACCGACTGGGGGCGCAACGACCGGGTCGCGGTGGCGGCCGGAACAACACTGCCGAACCTGCTGGCGGCGGCAGTGCTGGCGCAGCCCAACGGGGACGCCGTGGTGGACGGCGAGCTGCGACTGTCCTATCGAGAACTGGACCAGCGATCGAACCAGCTGGCACGGGTGCTCATCGCACACGGCGTCGGCCCGGAATCGGTGGTGGCCGTGGCGGTGCCACGATCGGCCGACTGGGTGCTCGCCGTCTGGGCGACCGCCAAGACCGGCGCGGCCTTCCTGTCCGTGGACCCCGCGCACCCGCTCGAGCGAAATCGGTTCGTCTGCACCGACTCCGGCGTCTCGGCGGGCATCACGACGGCACGCCACAGCGCCGCGCTGCCGCAGGACGGACCGGCCTGGCTGGTCCTCGACGATCCGGCCGCAGCGCAACGCATCGAGCGGCAGCCCGGCACCACGATCACCGACCGCCCCGGCGCGCGACCGGAGAACACCGCGTACGTGGTCTACACCTCGGGCTCCACCGGCAGGCCGAAGGGCGTCGAGGTCACCCACACCGGACTCGCGTCCCTGGTCGCCGATCATCTGAACCGGTGCGAAATCGATTCCAGCGCACGGGTATTGGCGGTGGCCGCGCGCACCTTCGACGCCGCGGTCCTGGAACTGCTGCTGGCGGTGGCCGCGAGCGCGACCCTGGTCATCGCTGCGGCCGATGTCTACGGCGGGCAACCGCTGACCGAACTGATGCGTGCCCGGCGCATCAGCCACGCCTTCCTCACCCCCTCGGTCGCGGCCACGCTGGACCCGGGCGCGCTGGACGAGCTCCGGTCCCTCACCACTGGCGGTGAGCAATGCTCGCCGCAGCTCGTGCACCGCTGGTCGGGCACCGACAGCGCGGCCCGCCGCCGGGTGCACAACCTGTACGGCCCCGCCGAGGCGTCGATATGGGTCGCCGCCGCGCAACTGGAATCGAACCGCCCGATCATCCTCGGCGGCCCGATTCCCGGCATGACCGTGCGCGTCCTGGACGCGTGGCTGCGCCCGGTGCCCGCCGGTGTGGTGGGCGAACTGTATGTGTCGGGTCCCGGGGTGGCCCGGGGCTATCGCGGACGCACCGGACAGACCGCCTCCCGCTTCATCGCCGACCCCTTCGGCGCGCCGGGCGAACGCCTGTACCGGACCGGCGACCTGGTGCGCTGGACCGTGGACCAATCCGGTTCGGGCGCAGCGGCTCTGGTCTTCGCGGGCCGCTCCGATCTCCAGCTGAAGATCCGCGGACAGCGCCTGGAACCGGGTGAGGTCGAAGCCGCCCTGACCGCCGTCGAAGGCGTCGAGCAGGCGGTGGTCGTCGTCCACGAGGGCTCGGCCCCCGACAGCGCCCGCGCCACCGCACGTTTGGTGGCCTATGTGGTGGCCGGGGCGGGGCGGCAACCGGATCCGGCGGCCCTCCGGCGGTCGGCGGCCGAGCGACTGCCCGCCTATCTGGTCCCCGACGCGATCGTCATCCTCGACGGGCTCCCCTTGACCAGCAGCGGCAAGATCGACCGGAAGGCGCTGCCCGCGCCGGACCTCCGACCGCGGACGTTCCGGGCACCCGCCACACCGATGGAGGAAACGATCACGGCGGTCTTCGCCGAGGTGCTCGGAGCCGAGCGGGTCGGGGCCGACGACGACTTCTTCGCCCTCGGCGGCAACTCGCTCACCGCGGTGCAGGTGGTCTCGCTGGTGCGGACACGCACGGGCAGGCAAATGGACTACGGCAGGCTCTTCTCCGACGCCACACCCGCCGCCCTGGCCCGCGCGCTGGAGTGCGACCAGGACACCCTGGGCGTCTCGCTCGGCGTGCTGACGCCGCTGCGGTCGTCGGGCACCCGCGCGCCGCTGTTCTGCGTGCATCCCGGTGGCGGTCTCGCCTGGGTGTACGGCGCACTGGCCGGGCATCTCGATCTGGACCGTCCGGTCTACGGCCTGCAGGATCCGTACATCGTCGCCGACGAGCCGCGACTGGAATCGGTTGGCGCGTATGCCGATCGGTACGTCCGCGAGATCCTCGAGCGCTTCCCGGACACCACCTACAACCTGCTCGGCTGGTCGCTCGGCGGCCAGATCGCCCACGCGGTGGCCGTGCGCCTGCAGGAACTCGGCCACACCGTCGGACTGCTGGCCCTGGTCGACGCCACCCCGGAATCCGGTGCGGCACGCGACGCCGAGCCCACCCGGCAGGACGTGGCCGAGGCCGTCGCCCGCATTCTCGGCGGCTGGCACGATGTCCTCGAACTCGACACCGTGCCGGAGATCGATCGGCTCGAGGAATTCAACGCGCTGGTCGCGGACCGCATCGCCCGCGCCGGAATGCTGGAACCCCGGCAGATCGACCGGGTCCTGGAGAGTTTCTCGCAGCCGCTCCCGTACACGCCGGGCCATTTCACGGGCGACGCCGTCCTCTTCACCGCCGCCCGTGAATCCGACCGCGACCACCTCGCCGACACCTGGCGCGCCCACATCTCCGGTCGCATCGAACAGATACCGCTCGACGATTGGCACACCGGCATGCTGAAACCCGACAATGCCGCCGTCATCGCACCCCTGCTCGAATCCCGCCTGCGCCCGTGAAACACGTTGGCGGCCTGCGTTTTCGGTCTCGGATTGGCTATCGTGAACTCCGCATCACGATGCCGGCCCGTGACCGAAGACGAGGTTCACCAGCATGACCCACCCTGTGTTCAGCATCCTGACCGTGGTCGGCGGGCCCGAGGCGGGGCTGTCCGATCTGATCGACTCGGTGCGCGCCCAGAGCTTCGGCGACTGGGAACTGATCGTCGTCGACTTCTCGGGCACTGCGCGGGCGGTGGCCGAAAAGTACGGCGACGAGCGAATTCGGTTGGTGCACACCGATACCCCGGGGTTCGGGGACGGTGTCAATCTCGCCGTGACCCTGGCCCGGGGAGCGGTCTACACGGTGGTGCGCCCCCGGCACACCCTGCTCCCCGCGTTCTGTGAACGGACCTTCGGTCTACTCGAGGCGCATCCCGAGGTGGATGTCGTCGCCGTGGACGCGGTCGGCTTCGACGCGAGCGGCGTACGCGACACCACCACGTTCCGGGCCCAGGGCGGCGTCACCACGGAACCCGGATTCGACCACGCGGTCACCCTGGCCGCATTCGTGGCGGGTTCGGTGCTCTACTATTCGGCCGCCATCCGGTCGGCCGCGTGGCGGGCGGGCGGCGGCTACCCCGACGATCTGCCGACCGTCGAGGGCTTGCTGCTCTTCGCGCGAATGCTGGCGCACGGCAGCGATATCCGCGTGCTGCCCGAAACCCTGGCGGGCTATCGCGTGCCCGAGGACCCGGCCGTGCACCGGGTCTACCAGGACAGCGTGCAACTCGCCTTCGCCCGCATCGGCGAGCTCACCGACGATCCGGAGGTGCGGCGGATCGCCGCGGGCAAGGCGCGCGACATCCGCTTCCATCAGGCCATGGGGCGAGCGCGCGAAGCGCTCGCCCGCTCCGACGCGGCCGCCGCACGCCAACAGGTGGGCATCGCCCTGCGCCAGCGGTTCGCGCTGAAACCGGCTGCGGTGTACGCCGTTCTGACCATCGCCCCGGGTGGGCTGCGCCTGGCGCAGTCGGCGAGGAACCGCCTGCGCGCGGCGTGAGGTCGCGGTCTCAGACCATCAGGACGGCGGCGGTCGCGCGGCCGAAGACGCGGCGGCCGTTCTGGGTGGCGGTGAGCGCGACGGTCGCGATCCCGCTGTCCCGGCACAGGGCCATGATCTTGCCGCCGAATTCGAGCGTGCTGACCGTGCCCGGGACCACGGTCAGGGGACCGCTCCAGCGCACCGTGTACTGGCGCAGGGCGCGGGGATCCCCGGCCCAGGACACGAGATAGCCCGCGCCCAGGCCCATGGTCAGCATGCCGTGCGCCACCACGCCCGCGCCCAGTCCGGCCAGTGCGGCGGCGGGCTCGTGCCAGTGGATCGGATTCGGGTCGCCGGACAGTCCCGCGTAGTGCACCAGATCGCCGTAGGTGACCCGGTAGGCGCGGGCCGGCAGGTGATCGCCGACCGCCACGCGCGGACGGCTCGCCCGGCGCAGACCGTCGGAAATCGATTGCGGGACAGTGCGAGCCGGGAGTGCCACACTGTCGAGCGCCGCCCGCGCCGGTGTGCCGACACCGTCGCGCAACACCGTCTCGTTCAGGTCGGCGAGCTGCTTGCCCAGATCGCCCCCGGCCGACCGCGCGATCAGGCTGGTGTGGCTGGTGACCGCCGCCCGGCCGTCCTGATCGGCGATGTGATTGGTGACCTCCAGCAGATCGCCGCCGAACGCCCGGCGATGCGACTGCAGCGCGATCGTGCTCGTCAGCCGATCGCCCACGCACACCGGACGGTGGAAATCCAACTGCTGCTGGGTCTGCACGGCGACGGTCAGATCGCAGTCGGTCAGCAGGGTCGCCAGCGCGGTCTGCGCCGCGCCGCCGAGCAGTGCCGTGAACGTCGGCGACGCCAGCAATCCGGGCAGCCCGCGTTCGGCGGCGGCCGCGTCGTCGCGGTGCAGCGGGTGATCGTTGCGCACCGCGCCCGCGAAGGCGCGCACCTGCTCCCGGCCGACCTCGTAATAGTCGGCGAGCCGGAAGGCCCGTCCGACCATCGACTGCATCGTGTCGTCGAGGGCGATAACCACTGCGTCTCCTTCGCTGCTGAGGTCGGTGTCTCAACGAAGTCGTAGCAGAGCGCCCGGCGGACTGGTGTCAGGCAAAGGTGGTGCGGTCGGGTTCGCTGCGGTAGCGCGAGGGCGCGCCGTCGATGTGCAGCAGCCGCCACAGTCGCCTGGTGACCGGATTCATCAGGCCCAGGTCGGTCGCCAGCCGGCGCATATCGCCGAAGTAGCCGGACAGGATGCGGCGCGAGGTGGGCGACTGCCAGTACGCCTCGTCGAAGACCGCGTCCGGAATGCCGAACTCGCGGGCGAAAGACCGTGGCGGAACGGTGATCTCACCGGCCAGCCAGCGCATGGCGATGGGGAAGGCCACCCCGCACACCTGCTTGAACACCGGATTGGTGCGCGCGAGGTGATCCTTGAGGAACTCACCCGCGAAGGAGATGTGCCGGGCCTCCTCGGCGATGTGGATCTGCATGCAGCGCAGCACCGCGGGCGGGATGTCGGCGCCGTTGCGGATGATCTCCTTCTGCAGATGATCGATCGGCTCCTCGCCG
The DNA here is from genome assembly GCF_016741815.1 of Nocardia acididurans. Classification (GTDB taxonomy): domain Bacteria; phylum Actinomycetota; class Actinomycetes; order Mycobacteriales; family Mycobacteriaceae; genus Nocardia; species Nocardia acididurans. The sequence goes on along the minus strand of NZ_JAERRJ010000007.1, from coordinate 32,986 downwards.
CCGAGGATGCCGATGAACAGGATCAGATGCGCGTAGCCGCCGAGCACGCCGATCAGCGGAGACAGCATCCGGAAATGCTTGCGGCCCGGCGGCACATCGTCGCCGATGCGGTTCACCAGCTCCTGGAACATCTGGATGTGATTGCATTCCTCGGTCATCTCGTGCATGCAGTACCGGAACTCCGGGGAGCCGTTCGGCAGCTTCATGACGTACTGCATCATGCCGCGGATCAGGATGGACTCGAACATGAGACCGACCTTGATGGCGTAGGCCATCCGCCAGCGGCCGATCTCGATCTGCCGATGCCGGGGCAGCTCCCGGTACCAGCGGGTCGCGCCGAGTGGATCGTAGGCGGGCAGCACCCAGCGCGGATCGTCCCGGTCGATGGCGAATTCCGGGGAATCCCAATCGATGTCGAGGTAGGGATCGAAGTTCACGTCGACCGAGCCCTGGGACAGGGTGGCCAGCGTGTCGAGGTAGGAGAGTTCCGATCTGCTCGGCTCGGCCAACGTCATTGTCGTCTCCTTCGAAGTAGGTCCGGCCGCGCTCACAGCGAGCGGGCGATGATTTCCTTCATGATTTCGTTGGTGCCGGCGTAGATCTTCTGGACGCGGGCGTCGGTCCACATGCGCGAGATGGGGTACTCGGTCATGTAGCCGTAGCCGCCGAACAGCTGCAGGCATTCGTCGGCGGCCCACATGGCTTTGTCGCTGACCCACCACTTGGCCATGGCCACGGTCGGAATATCCAGCTCGCCCTTCAGATGTCGTGAGACGCAGTCGTCGACGAAGACGCGCGCGACGCGGGTCTCGGTGGCCACCTCGGCGAGGGTGAACTTGGTGTTCTGGAAGGCGAAGATCGGCTTGCCGAAGGCGTGCCGGTCCTTGGTGTAGGCGATCGTCTGCGCCAGCGCCGATTCCATCCCGGCCACCCCGGCGACCGCGATGATCAGGCGCTCCTGCGGCAGCTGCTGCATGAGCTGGATGAAACCCAGATTCTCCTGTGCGCCCAGCAGATTCGACACCGGGACGCGAACGTCGTCGAAGAACAGCTCCGAGGTGTCCTGGCCCTGCTGCCCGATCTTGTTCAGGACGCGGCCGCGCCGGAACCCCGCGCGGTCGGCCTCGACGAGCACCAGGGAGATTCCGGCGGCCCGGTTCTCGGGATCGGTCTTGGCCACCACGATGATCAGATCGGCCTGCTGCCCGTTGGTGATGAACGTCTTCGCGCCGTTCACGACGTACTCGTCGCCCTCGCGAATGGCCTTGGTCTTGACGTTCTGCAGATCCGAACCGGTCCCCGGCTCGGTCATGGCGATCGCGCCGACCACCTCGCCACTGGCCATCTTCGGGAGCCAGTGCCGCTTCTGCTCCTCGGTGCCGTAGGCCAGCAGATAGTGGGCGACGATGCCGCTGTGCAGGCTCGCGCCCCACGACGAGTCGCCGACCCGGGCCTGCTCCTCGATGAGCACGGCCTCGTGCGCGAAGGTGCCGCCACCGCCGCCGTAGTTCTCCGGCACCGACATGCACAGCAGGCCCAGTTCACCGGCCCGGTGCCACAGGTCGCGGTCCACCTGGTGCTGGGCCGCGAAACGCTCGGCGTTGGGCTGCAATTCCTTCTCGCAGAAGGTACGGGCGAGCTCGCGCAGGGCGCCGAGCTCCTCGATGTGCCAGCTGGGGGTGATCGTCGACATGGTGCTCCCGGCGCAGCATCGGGTACACCATGTACCCGACTCTTGGGTACATGGTGTACCCGCATCGCGCTCCGGCGCAAGCCCCCGGGCCGATACGCTGGACCGGTGGTGCACACAGAAGGCAGGGTGGACAGCCTGCACGCCCGCCGGGCGGCGGCCAGCCGGGGGGATCGCGGGGAAGAACGACGCCGCGAGATCATCACCGCCGCCATCACGGCCATCGAGGAGTGCGGACCCGACGCCAGCACCGGCGACTTCGCCACCCGCGCCGGACTCAACCGCGCGCACATCTACCGGCACTTCGCCAGCAAAGAGGAACTCGACCGCGAGGTCACCCTCACGCTGTACCGGGAACACAAGGCGCGCATCCGCGACGGCATCCGCACCCACGAGACGCCGATGGACGCCATTCGCGGGCCCATCTACCGGCATGTCACCTGGGCGCACGAACATCCGAATCTGTTCCGGTTCCTGGTCAGCCGCCGCTACGCCCGCACCGACGACCAGCCGCCCGGCAGCGAGAGCGCCTTCGCCTTCGAAATCGCCTCGGCCGGAAAGCGTTACATTCCCGGCTTCTACGAACACCGCGACGCCGCCGACGGATTCATCGTCGCCGTGCACGGATTGATCGACGCGTCCATCCAGTGGTGGCTCGACCATCCCCGCGAAACCCGCGAACAGCTGATCGAACGGCTCGCCACGCAGGCGTGGCTGCTGCTGCGCCAGCGACTCGACGAAGTCGGGATCGCACTCGAACCGGACGGTGGTGCGCAATGAGTTTCGAGTACTCGAGTGTCGTGGACGCCCCGCGGGAGGAGGTGTTCGCCTGGTTCTCCCGGCCCGGCGCGCTGCCCCGGCTGGCCCCGCCCTGGCAGCCGGTGCGCATCGAAGCCGAATCCGGCTCACTGGCCGATGGAACAGCCGTGCTCGGCCTGCCCGGCGGCCTGCGGTGGGTGGCCGAGCATCAGCCGGAGCGCTACGACGCGCCGGGCCGCTTCGCCGATCACATCGGCGGCCGCGGGCTGGCGTCACTGCCCTTGCGCACCCTCATGCGCTGGAACCACCTGCACGATTTCGAGGCCGTCGACGCCGGGCACACCCGGGTGATCGACCGCGTCGACACCCCGGTGCCCGCCGCCCTGCTGCGGCCCATGTTCGTCTACCGGCATCGGCAGCTCGCCGACGACCTGCGCGCGCATCGGACCGCCGCCGCCCAGGGATTCGGCCCGCTGACCGTCGCGATCACCGGCGCCTCCGGCCTGGTGGGCACCGCACTGTCGGCCTTCCTGAGCACGGGCGGCCATCGCGTGATCCGGTTGGTGCGGCATGCGCCGCGGCATGCCGACGAACGCCGATGGGCCCCGGACGATCCCGATCCGGCACTGCTCGACGGGGTCGACGCGGTCGTCCATCTGGCGGGAGCCTCCATCGCGGGCCGGTTCACCGACGCGCACCGGCGCGAGATCCGCGACAGCCGCATCGGCCCCACCCGCGCCCTCGCCGAACTCATCGCCAAGGACGCGGGCACCCCGCGAATCCTGGTGTGCGCCTCCGCGATCGGCTACTACGGCGCGGATCGCGGTGACGAACTCCTCGACGAGACCTCCGCGCGCGGCGACGGCTTCCTCGCCGAGGTGGTGGCCGACTGGGAGAACGCCACCGAACCCGCCGCGGCCGCGGGCGCCCGCGTGGTCACGGTGCGCACCGGCCTCGTGCAGTCACCCAGCGGCGGCACCCTGCGCCTGCTGCGCCCGCTCTTCACCGCCGGGCTCGGCGGCAAACTCGGCAGCGGACGACAGTGGCAGTCCTGGATCGGCATCGACGACCTGATCGACACCTACCATCGCGCACTCTGGGATACCGAGCTCGCGGGCCCGGTCAACGCGGTCGCCCCGAACCCGATGACGAATGCCGAATACACCCGCGTACTCGCCGATGTCCTGAATCGCCCCGCGGTACTTCCGGTTCCGTCCTTCGGCCCGCGCCTGCTGCTGGGCTCCGAAGGCGTCCGGGAACTGGCTCTGGCCAGTCAGCGGGTGCTGCCCGGCCGGCTGCTGGACGCACGACACCACTTCCGGCACCCCACCCTGGACGCCGCGCTGCGGCACGTCCTCGGCCGCGCGCGGGACTGACGGCGTACGGCGGCGAGCGGCGGTGCTCCCGGCATCGGCGGCGGCACTGCGTCTCGCGCACCGATACGCCGTGCCGGGCGACCACCTCGGAGGCGATCCGGGCGTTCGAATCGCGGTTCTCCCACTACGCTTCGACAACGGTGCACTCGGCGCGGGGCCGAGGCAAGGGAGTGCGACGATGAACTTCTGGCCAGGGCCGCCCGATGTGACGGGGACCGTGGCGGCCGGGCGGGCCCGCCGGCCGATGTTGCTGCTGGTCGAGGACGACCGGGGTGACGCACTGCTGGTGCGGGAGTTGGTCGCCGACGCGGCGCCCGACGCCGAGTTGACGTGGGTGCGGTCGGTGGCGCAGGCGTGTGAGTACCTCGCCGCGGACACGCCGGACTGTGTGCTGCTGGATCTGCATCTGCCCGACGCCCGGGGGCTGGAGGCGCTGCAGCGGATTCGAGCCGTGAAGGACGCGGTGGCGGTGGTGGTGCTCACCGGGCTGGACCAGGAGCAGGTGGGCTCGGACGCCATGTCGGCCGGTGCGCAGGACTACCTGGTGAAGGGGCGCGTGGAGCCCGAACTGTTCGGGCGCGCGGTGCGCTACGCCATTCAGCGCAAGCAGGCCGAACAGGTGGCCATCGAGCGGCAGGCGCGGGTGCGCGAGAACGCCCGCCTGGAACGGGGACTGCTGCCGACCCCGCTGTTCCGCGGCGAGCCCGGGGTCGAGGTGGTGTCCCGGTATCGCCCCGGCCGTGCGCACGCGCTGCTCGGCGGGGATTTCTACGATGTGGTGCAGGATGCCGACGGGGCCGTGCACGCCGTCATCGGCGATGTGTCCGGGCACGGCCCCGATGAGGCCGCCACCGGGGTGGCGCTCCGATTGGCCTGGCGCACACTGGTTCTCAGTGGCATTTCCGGTCAGCGGCAACTACGCATCCTGGAGGACGTGCTGCTGGCCGAGCGCACCGGCCGGCACACCTTCGCAACCGTCACGACCCTGGTGCTGCGGCCGCGCACCCGCACGGTGCGGGTGCAGCGGGCTGGGCATCCGGGCCTGCTGCTGCGCTCGGAGACCGAGGTGCGGTGGCTGGAGGCGCCGGGCGGTCCGGCGCTGGGATTCCTTCCGGGAAAAGCGGAGTGGCCCACCCATGAGCTGACCGTGCCGCCCGGCACCGGCCTGGTGCTGTTCACCGACGGCCTGTACGAGGGCCATATCGGCGCGGGTGACGACCGGCTCGGGGAAGCGGGGCTGCTGGCGCTGGCGCGCGAGGTGCCCGCCCGCGAACCCGCCGACTTCCTCGACGAGATCATCGCCCGCGCCGAGGCCCTGGCCGAACAGCGCGGGGGACTGGCCGACGATATCGCCGTGCTGTACCTGCGCTGGACCCGCGACACCCGATCCGAGGATCTTCGATGACCACAGCCACCGGCCGCGCCGAATGGATCAGCCGCCTGACGGTCCGGACCTGGCTGCAACTGGTGCTCGGCCTCATGGTGCTGGTGGTGGTGACCGGCTCGGCGATCACGGCGATAGTGCTCAGCGACACCACCCGCGTCTGGAACCGGCTGGTGAACGAGATCCAGCCCGCCGCCACCGAGTCGTATCGGCTGCAGGGTGCGCTGTTCAACGAGGAGACCGGCGTGCGCGGGTACGCCCTCACCGCCGATCCGCAATTCCTCGCCCCCTTCGACGAGGGCGTCCGCGAACAGGAACGCGCGAGCGGCCAACTGCGCCAACTGCTTCGGGACCGGCCCGCGCTGCTCGCCGATCTCGACGCACTGGAGCAGTCGGCGCGAACCTGGCGGCAGAGCTACGCGGATCCGCTGATCGCCTCGGTTACTCCGGGCGTCCCGCAGCCGATCGACCCGGCGTTCACCGCCGGGGGCAAGGTCGCGTTCGATGAACTGCGCGGCCGATTCGCGACCCAGACCGCCGCGCTGGACGCGGCGGTCGCGAAGGGCCGCGCGGATCTCGACCGTCAACGCGCCCTGCGTAATTCGGCGCTGCTGGGCACCGTGCTGGCCTTCCTGCTGACCGCCGCGGCCCTGGCGGTGCTGCTCCGGCGGCTGGTGTGGCGGCCGCTGCGCGAGCTGGAGACCGCCTCGCGCTTGGTCGCGGACGGCGATTTCGGCCACCGCATCTCGGTGCGCGGCCCCGCCGATCTCGCCGTGGTGGCCGAGGCCGTGGAGAGCATGCGCCGCCGCATCGTGGCCGAACTCGACGACTCCCGGGTGAAGGAGGCCATTCTCGCCGAGCAGACCGTCGACCTGGACTCGCAGGCGGTCGAATTGCGCCGCAGCAACGCCGAACTCGAACAGTTCGCCTACGTCGCCTCGCACGATCTGCAGGAGCCGCTGCGCAAGGTGGCCTCGTTCTGCCAGCTGCTGGAGAAACGCTACGGCGAGCAACTCGACGACCGCGCCAAGCAGTACATCGAATTCGCGGTGGACGGTGCGAAACGGATGCAGGTTCTGATCAACGATCTGCTGACCTTCTCCAGGGTCGGGCGGGTCAACGATCACATCGTGACCGTCGGCCTGGACCGGGCGCTGGACCGGGCGCTGGCCGATCTGTCCGAGGCCGCGGCCGATTCGGGGCTCACGGTGCAGCGCCCCGAGCAGCTGCCCGAGCTCGCCGGGGACTCGAATCTGCTGATCATGCTGTGGCAGAACCTGATCGCGAACGCCATCAAGTTCCATCGGCCCGAGGTGGCGCCGCAGATCCGCATCGAGTGCGAAGCCGAGCCCGGTGATCCGGCCGGATGGCGGTTCACCGTCACCGACAACGGTATCGGCATCGCCCCCGAATTCGCGGACAAGGTGTTCGTGATCTTCCAGCGCCTGCACAGCCGGGACGAATACACCGGCACCGGAATAGGATTGGCGCTCGTCAAGAAGATCGTCGAGTTCCACGGCGGCCGGGTCTGGATCGATACCGCCTACGCTGAGGGGGCGCGGTTCCACTTCACGCTCTTCGATGTGGAACCGCGTCCCGGCCACTCAGCCCTGCCCGACAAGGAGCCTGTCGCGTGAACATCGGTCAACCGATCAATATTCTGCTGGTCGAGGACGACGCGGGTGACGAGCTCATCACGCGGGAGGCCTTCGAACACAACAAGATCGGCAACACCCTGCATGTGGCGCGCGACGGCGAGGAGGCGCTGGACTTCCTCTACCGGCGCGGCGCGCACAGTGGCGCGCCCCGCCCCGACCTCATGCTGCTCGACCTCAACCTGCCCAAATACGATGGCCGCCAGGTGCTCGAGCAGGTCAAGTCGGATGCGGAACTGGCGACGATCCCGGTCGTGGTGCTGACCACCTCGGCGGCCGAGGAGGACATCCTGCGCAGCTACGAGCTGCACGCCAACGCCTACGTCACCAAACCGGTGGACCTGGACCAGTTCCTCTCGGTCATCAAGCAGATCGACGAGTTCTTCGTCCAGGTCGTCCGGTTGCCGCGCCAGCTCTGAGACGTCAGGCGATCCGAGCCTGCGGGGCCGGCTCCGCCAGCGCCTGTTCCCGCAGTGTGGTGAGCGTCTTGGTGAGCAGGCGCGACACCTGCATCTGCGAGACCCCGAGCCGTTCACCGATCTGCGCCTGCGTGCGGTTCTCGAAGAAGCGCCAGATCAGGATCTGCCGCTCGCGCGCGGGCAGCGCCGCCAGCAGCGGACGCACGGCCATGGCGTCCTCGAGCAGCCGGTAGCTGGGCTCCTCCGCGCCGAGGCTCTGCACGACCGGCGCTGCCTCGGATTCCCCGTCATCGCCGGTGTAGTCCAGCGAACTGGCCTGATAGGCGTTGCGGGCGATCATCGCCTGGGTGACCTCGACCAGATCGACATCGAGTTCCACGGCGATCTCGCGGGCGGTGGGCATCCGGCCCAGCCGCTGCGACAGCTTCTCGGTGACCGGGCCCAGCTGCTGCTGGAGTTCCTTGGCGCGCCGCGGCACCCGCACCGCCCAGGTGTGGTCGCGGAAGTGTCGGCGCACCTCGCCCATGATGGTGGGGACCGCGAAGGACAGGAAGGTGGCGCCCCGCGTGACGTCGAAGCGGTCCACCGCCTGCACCAATCCCATTCTGGCGATCTGGAGTAGATCGTCGAACGCCTCGCCGCGGCCGGCGAACCGGCGGGCGATGTGCTCGGCCAGGGGTAGACAGCACTCGATGATCTGATCGCGCATCGACTCGCGCCGCGGATCGTCGGCGGGCAGCTCTTCGCGTTCGCGGAACAGCGGCTCGATAGCGTCGTAGCTGTGCGCGGCTTTGCGGCCCTGCCGGGTTCCGGCGACCGTATTCGCCTCGGACATGACGTTTCCTCACTCCCGATCGGATTCGACTGCCGGAGTTCTACCCGTGCGCCGGTTACTCAAACGTGATCGTGATGAGATGAATCGAATTGGCGGAGAGGAATATTGGGCCGGGGTCGCTCACGCGCCGGTGGCGAGGGCCTCGTCGAGCGTGCCGTACACATCCAGCAACCCGTCCAGGCCGGTCAGTTCGACGGGCCGGCGGACCTGCGGGGAGGCGACCACGCGCAGCTTCCGTCCGGCACTGGCCTCCGACGCCTCCACCAGCACACTCAGCCCCGCCGAACCGAAGAAGCCGACCTCGGCGAGATCGAGGACGAGCACGGTCGATTCGGTGGCCAGCGCCTCGGCCACGCCCGCCGACAGTTTCGGGGCCGAGACGATGTCGACCTCACCGGAAACCGACAGCACCACCGCGGAGCCGACCGATCGGGTCCGAACGATCAGCTCTCGCGTTTCGTTGCTCACTTCTCGTAACCTCCGGACACCGAGCACCGCGGGAGCCGCTGCACCCACTGGCAAGCCACCCTACTACGGACGAGCCGGACTAACGGGATGTCGAGGTCTCGTGGCCGTCCGGGAACATGACCTGCTCCCACCACGCGGACAACGGACTCGGCTCGGGCCACGCCACATCGGCGGATACCTTGGGGCGCGCGGTTTTCGGAGTACGGGAACGGCGGCGGGTGCGGACTGTGCTTCTCACGCTGAGCATCTCCTGCGTTTCGAGCCGGAGGCCGAACTTGACCTTGTGTTCCCGTGATGCCCGCATTCAAACATTCGAAACACGGTGCGCCGGTTCGGCTTCGCCGCCGCGCCCGTACCGCTACGCCAGCGGGAGCCGAATGTGCAGGGTGGTCCCGTCGGCGCCGGTATAGCGCCGCACCAGATCGGCGAGTTCGTTGACGATCAGCAGGCCGCGCCCGCCGGCAGTGCGCGGCGCGGCGGGCAGCCGCCCGGCCAGTGGGTCGGCGATATGGCCCGCATCGCTGATCTGACAGCAGAACTGCGCGTCCTCGGCCCACAGTGCGAGAGTGCCCTGTCCGCCGCCGTGGACCACCGAGTTGGTGGTCGTCTCGGCGACCACCAGTTCCAGGTCGATCAGCCGGTCGCCGGTCATGCCCGCGTCCCGTGCGACCTCCACGGCCCGGTGCCGGACCGCGGTGAGCGCGGCCGCGTCGAAGGCGAGCACCGTCGCGGTGGCGGGCGGTGCGGGCGGCGGGCGATTGTAGGCGGCCACCATCGCCCCGGGATCGTATGCGGTGCTGGCGCTTTCCCCGCCGCCGTCGATCAGCGTGGGGTGGGTCGCGTGTGCGTCGGCCAGGATCTCCGGTGTCAGCGCCGAGGTGTCGTAGGCGCACAGGATGGTGACGGCCCGACCGGCGAAGGCCGAGTTGACCAGCGCTTCGTGCAGGACACAGGCGGGATACTCGAGGGCGGAGCGGCCGGGCCAGATCGGTTCGCCGACGATGCGCACCCGGTCGGCGGGGTGGGCGTCGGCGAAGGCGCGCAACACGCCCGGGATGATCCGGCCGGGATTGCGACCGGCCACCGTCATGTCCAGCAGTCGCACCGCGTCGGCGTCGGGGCCGAGTTCGGCGCGCAGCAGGGCCAGATTGCCGGTCGGCACCGAGACCGCGACGGGTTCCCCGCCGTCGAGGCCCGCGCGAATGAAATCGAGTGTGGTGGTCAGGTATTCGTCGCTGTCGCGATAGAACAGCGCCGGATGGGCGAAGGGATCACCGGGGTGTGCCGCCGCGGTGGTCGCGGCTGCCCGGTCGGGGGACTCCGGAGCGGGTTCGGGTCCTGGTGTCACCGTGTCTATCGCTTCCTCGCCGTTATCGCTGCGCGAACTGCCGTCCATGCTACGCGGGCGACCGGTACGTGCCGGGACTCGGCGCGGGCAGGTAATCTGCCCGCGCCGGGCAACGCGCAGTACGCACGAACGGAGAGCGGCATGGATGAGGGCGTCGCACAGGGCGATTCGAAGCCGACGACCATAGGTTTGCGGGTGCCCGCACTGCCGGAACAGCTGGGTATGCTGCGCGCACTCGCGGAAACCGTCGCCCTCGTGGCGGACTTCGCCGTGGACGAGGTGAACGACATCCGGCTCGCCCTCGACGAGGTGGCCATGATCTCGATCAGCGGCGCGGTGCCCGGATCGGTGCTCGAATGCGAGCTGTCCTACGACTCGGCCGGCATGACCGTGCGGGTCGAGACCATGGCCAGCTCCTCCGCCGTCCTGGAGGACGGCGCGCTGAGCTGGCATATCGTCCGGACGCTCACCGATTCCGTGCGCGCCGTGCAGGAACCCTTCGCCATCCCCGCGCGCGGCTATCCGACCCTGGTCGAATTCCATTGGCAACGTGCGGTGCCGCGCTGATCGAGGCCGTCACAGATCGGGCAGCCGGGCCCGGGTGAAGGTGACCTCGATCGGGAAACCCGCCAGCGCGCGGCTGTACGGATGGCTGCTCACCGCCACGCTGTCGGCCAGCGTGTTGAGCACGTGCCAGCCGAACCGATGCACGTCGAGAGCCTGCGCGGTATCGCAGACCGCGTGCACGCGCACCGTCATCGCCTGCTCGTCATAGCTGAACTCGCACACCACCTCCGTGCCCGGCACCGCCGACAACACGAAGGCCATGGCGACCTCGTCGAGGGCCAGGCGGATATCGGTGACCGCGTCGACGCCGAAATCGGCGATATGGGAGACGGCTTCCGCGACCGCCCGTAACAGGGTGAGGTGCGTCGCCTCGGCCGGTACCCGCACCGCGACAGCCGAGCTCTGGGCCGCGACCGCTGTCTCGCGGGTGTCGTCCGGAGCGGGCACGGATCGCACCGCGGCGAGCCGCGGCTGCCTGTGTGGTGACCCCATCATGGTGAATCGCCCCCGAACACTGGTAGACGTTGGTTGTTGTCCGATCTCTCATTACTTCTGCAAATGGCCTACCCCGTCACCAATCGGGGAAACAGGGATCGCGGCAGGTGGGATACTTGCCACCGTGACACGGTCGGCCGAAACTCAGCATGGGGAATCGCCGGGGACAGGCCTCACGGGGGTCGCCTCGGACGTGGGAGCGTTCCGGTTCTGGTACGTCGGACAGCGGTGGGAGTGGTCCGACGAAGTGGCCCGGATGCACGGCTACACGCCCGGCAGCGTGGAGCCGACGACGGAACTGCTGCTCTCGCACAAACACCCCGACGATCGCGCGCACGTCGAGGATCTGCTCGACCGGGCGCTGCATACCGGCGGCTCCTTCTCCAGCAGGCACCGCTTCATCGACACCGCCGGCCGCGAGCACCGCGTACTGGTCGTGGCCGACCGCATGCACAACGACGACGGCACCGTCGCCGGCACGGCCGGCTACTACATCGACCTCACCGACACCCTCGCCGAGAACCGGCAGGAAACCCTCAGCGAAGCCCTGCCCGAACTGTTCGAGGCGCGCGCGGTGATCGAGCAGGCCAAGGGCGCGCTCATGGTGATCTTCCAGGTCAGCGCCGAGCAGGCCTTCCGCATTCTGGTCTGGCGCTCCCAGGAGACCAATACGAAACTCCGCGCCCTGGCCAATCAACTTGTCTCCGAGCTGCATTCGATATCATTTGTCGATCCGGCCGCCCGGAGCCAGTTCGACCATCTGCTGCTCACGGTCCACGAGCGGATCCCTGTGGCAACCTAGACGAGGTGATGGAACCGACCGTGGTGCGTTTGAAGGTCGAGCGTGAGCTCGTGGACGGCGCGGTCGTGGTGCGGGCCGGTGGCGCGGTCGACATGGGGACCGTCGACGACCTGACCGTGGCACTGACCGCCGCCCTGCGATCCACGGCCGAGGGGACCGCCACGCTGGTGATCATCGATCTGCACGGCGTGACCTACTTCGGCAGTGCGGGATTGAACGCCGTCCTGCGCTGTCACGAACGCGGTACGGCCACCGGTATCCCGGTGCGGCTGGTGGCGGACAATCCCGAGGTGGTCCGTCCCATCGAGGTGACCGGACTGGACGCGGTCCTGCGCATGTACCCCACCGTGGACGCCGCGCTGCGGCCACCACGAGAGACCGGACCGGCCTGATGGACCGGGCCCGTCCCGCCCCGCGGACCCCGCTCCCGGCGACCCTCGCCGCGGCGGTACCGCTCGGCGGTGAGACGGGCCGCCGCTTCGCCGAATTCGATTGGGACGCACACCCGCTCGGGCCGCCGCGGGACTGGCCGCCCGAATACCGCACGGCCGTCGCCACCACGTTGACCTCCCGCTTCCCGATCGTGCTGTGGCTGGGAGCCGCGGATCTGTATCTGGTGTACAACGACGCCTACGCCGCGATCATGGGCGACAAACACCCGGCGGCGCTGGGCCGGCCGGGGCGCGAGGTGTGGTGGGACATCTGGACGGAGATCTCACCGATGCTGGCGGGCGTGGTCGAGACCGGCGAGGCCACCTGGTCCAATGATCTGATGCTGGCCCTGGTGACCGGCGGCCGGGCACAGGAGCGGTACTTCACCTTCAGCTACAGCCCGCTGCTCGCGGGCAGCGGCGACGTGCACGGAATCTTCTGTGCCGTCACCGAAACCACCGACCGCGTCCTCGGTGAACGGCGGCTGAGCGTGCTGAACGCGGTGGCCGCCGGAATCATGGAGATGCGCTCCATCGGGGACGCGGTCGAGGCCGCCGTCGCGATCTGCGCGCAGGACGCGGCCGATCTGCCCTTCGTGGCGGTCTACGCCGAGGACTCGCCCGGAACCGATCCGGTGCTGCGCGGGGCGACCGCCTCGGTCCTGGGATTGCTGCCCCGCGAACTGCGGGGGCTCACCGATCGCCGGGCCGCCGCGGGGGTGCGGACGGTGTGGGAGGTACCCCACCTGTCGGCTGTGATACCCGGGCTGGCAACAGTTTTCGGCGAGACGCCGCCGGAACGGGCGCTGGTGCTGCCGGTGGGCGAGGAGCCCGCCGCCGGTGTGCTGGTGATCGGCACAAGCCCCCGCCGTCCGCTCGACGAGCAGTACCGAGCCTTCTGCCAACTGCTGGCCGACCAGCTCTCCTCGGCGTTCTCCGCCATCGCCTCCTACGAACAGCAGCGACGTCGCGCCGATGATCTCGCCGAAATCGACCGCGCGAAAACGGCATTCCTGTCCAATGTCAGCCATGAGTTCCGCACGCCGCTGACCCTGCTCGCCGGGCCGGTCGACGATGCGCTGGCCGCCGCGAACGGCGACGCGGCGCTGATCGAGCAGCTGAACATGGTGCGCCGCAATGCCGGACGCCTGCGGCGGCTGGTGGACGCGCTGCTCGACTTCTCCCGCGTGGAAGCCGGTCGGGCACAGGCGGATCCGGTGCGCACCGATGCCGGGGCCTACACCGCGCACCTCGCGTCCTCCTTCGCCGAACTGTGCGAACGCGCCGGGCTGCGCCTGATCCTGGACTGCGAATCCGTGCAGGCCGATCTCGACCCCGCCATGTGGGAGACGATCGTGCTCAACCTGCTGTCCAACGCCGTGAAGTTCACCTTCACCGGATCCATCACCGTCTCGGTGCGCGCGGTGCCCGAAGGCTGCCGAATCTGCGTGCGCGACACCGGAATCGGCATCGCCGAAGCAGAACTGGGCCGGGTGTTCGAACGCTTCCACCGCGGCGACAACACGCGCGGCCGTACCGTCGAGGGCGCGGGCGTCGGCCTCGCCCTGGTGCGCGGCCTGGTCGAACTGCACCACGGCACCATTCGAGTGGAGAGCCGCGTCGACGTCGGCACGTCGGTGATCATTGTTGTACCCGTGGCGGATTCGCCGTCCCGGGTGCCGGTCGTCGCACCGACACGGGATGGCCGCAACCCCTATGTGGAAGAGGCGGGCCAGTGGGTGGTCGCGCGGCATGTGCCACCGGACGCAGCTCCTGCGGTGTCTGCGGAGACAGCGCCCGACGCGCGCCCGGAGACTTCGCGCGAGGTAGTGCCCGACGCGCGCCCGGAGGCTTCGCGCGAGGTAGTGCCCGACGCGCGCCCGGAGGCTTCGCGCGAGGTAGTGCCCGACGCGCGCCCGGAGGCTTCGCGCGAGGTAGTGCCCGACGCGCGCCCGGAGGCTTCGCGCGAGGTAGTGCACGGCGCGCGCCCGGAGACTGCGCGCGAGGTAGCGCCCGAGGCTGGTCGGGCATCCGCACTCGGGGAGGGTGGCGCATCCGGCCTACCGGCCCTACCGCGCAAGCTGGTGCTGGTCGCTGACGACAATGCCGATATGCGGGCCTATCTGCATCGAATTCTGGTGCAGCGGTGGGATATCGCGCTTGCCGCGGATGGACGGTCGGCGCTGCGGATGGCGCGGGCCCGGCGGCCCGACCTGATCGTCACCGATGTGATGATGCCCGAGCTCGACGGGTTCGGGCTGGTGGCGGCATTGCGCGCGGATCCGCGGCTGCGCGCGGTGCCGGTGGTGATGCTGTCGGCGCGTGCGGGGGCCGAGGCGGCGGGGGAGGGCTACGCGGGCGGCGCGGACGACTACCTGGCCAAACCGTTCGGTTCCCGGGAGCTCGTGGATCGGGTGGCGGCCCGGCTCGCCGCCGTCGAGCGGGAGCGCGCGCAATGGCGCGCCCAGGCGTCCGCCGAAACCGATGCCTCGGCCGTGGCACGGTTGGACGCCGCACTGCGGGCCACCGACTCGGCGCGCGAGATTCTCGACGCCGTACTCGTGCACCACCCCGCGTCGGCCGGCGCGCCGACCGCGGCGATCGGCGTCATCGACACCGGAAAGAGCTGTGTGCGAATACAATTCGCCGACACCGCGCAGCCGGGCGTCGCCCCGCCCCGGCGGACCCTCGCCCTGGACGCCGAATCGGCACTGGCCGAGGCCATTCGCTGCGGCGCGCCGATCATTGTGCGCGACAACGCTGTCGAGGACAGCGGCGGGCGCCGGGGCGAGGCGCCGCCGGGAGCGCGCTCCGGGGTGATCCATCCGCTGCGCGATCCGGACTATCGGATGATCGGGGTGCTCGCCCGCTGGTGGTCGTGTCCCCGGGAATTCCCGGCGGCCGAGTTGCGCCTGCTGGCCGAATCCGCCGAACTGGTACAGGCGGCGCTGCATCGAATCCTCGTGCAGCGGCGCGAACGCCGCATCGCGCTCGAATTCCAGGACCAGCTCCTGGATTTGGACAGTGCGGCCACCAGCGCCGTGGTGGCGGCGGTCTACCAGCCCGCCGAGGAGGGGATGCGCGTCGGCGGCGACTGGTACCAGGCGACCCCGCTGGACCGCGCGGGGCGCGTCGGCATCTCGGTGGGTGATGTGGTCGGCCACGGGCTCTCGGCCGCGGTGGTGATGAGCAGGCTGCGCGCGGCCATCGGCTCGGCCGCCCTCACCACCCCGGATCCGGGCGCGGTGATCGAGATGGTGAGTCAGTACGCCACCACGGTGCGCGGGGCGCACTGTGCGACGGTGGCCTACGCGGTGCTGGATCCGGCGACGGGGGTGGTCGAATACTGTTGCGCCGGACACCCGTACCCCCTGCTGATCCCCGCGGACGGCCCGCCGATCTATTTGGACGACGGGCGACGGCCACCGCTGGGCATCAGCGGGTGGCGCGGTGCGACGCGCAGCGGAGGACATGCCCTGCCGCCCGGCAGCACCGTCCTGCTCTATACCGACGGACTGATCGAACGGCCCGGCGAGAGCCTCGACGAGGGATTCGCGCGCCTGCGCGCTGCCGCTGCCGCCGCCGCGACCCTGCCCACCGCCGCACTGACCGCCGAACTGCTGGAGCGGCTCCGGCCGCCGGGCGGCTACACCGATGACGTCGTACTCCTGGCATTGCGACCGGTCGGTACCACGGCGGACACCTTCACCCTGGCCGTCCCGGCCGCGGCGGGCCAGCTGCCCGTCGTGCGCACCCGCATGCGGGAATGGCTGGCCCGCCACGGAATTCCCGCGCGGCGCAGCTACGACATCCTGCTGGCGGTGGGCGAGGCCCTGAGCAATGCCATCGAGCACGGCAGCGACCTCGACCCGGCGAAGACGGTCTCCGTGGAGGCCGCCCGGCACGCCGCCGGCATCATCGCCACCGTCACCGATTCCGGGTCGGACCGGCCCCGGCCGGGCCACTCCAGCACCGGGCGCGGGCGCGGGCTGACCCTCATGAACGGGCTCGCCGATCAGGTGGAGAGCACACGCAGCCTGCACGGCACCTGCGTCACACTGCGATTCGACCTCGGCGCGGGGGCCGGCGCCGTTCGATGAGCGCCCGGCACAGGCCGCGGCCGGCCGCTATCGCGTCAGACACCCTCGAGCGGATTGTTCCGCAGCCGTTCGGCGATCCCGGCGCGCACCGCACCCGCCGCTGCGCTGTCGGGCTTGCGGCGCGCCTGCTCGGCGAAGCAGCGTGCGAAATCCTCGGCCAGGTCCAGGCGGGGCCATGCCCGCAGCACCTCGGTGCGCAGGCCGGGCGGTACGAGATCGGTTCCGCGACCGGAGATGTCGATGGTGGTGGCCCGCGCCAGCAGATGTCCCTCGGCGTCCATGGCCACATCGACCTCGTCCCACATATGCCGGACGATGATCTCGATCAACCGGTTCCGGCGATCCCGAGACCAGCCCGCACCCGCCGCGAACACCGCGGCCACATGCCCGCCGGCCTCCTCGAACGGCACCGTGTGGCTGTCGAACACCGCCACCAGCCCGAGATCGTGCAGGGCCGCGGCCACATACAGCAGTTCGGCGTCGAAGTCGATCTGCTCCTGCTGCGCCAGCGTCGCGGCCCAGACATAGGACCGCACAGAGTGATTCAGCAGTGCGGGGGAGCTGTAGGCGGTCGCCACGTCCAGCGCCGCCCGCGCCACGGCGGAATCCGGAATGGCCAGGTCGTTCAGGCGTAGCCCATCGCTCGTCACGGACCGATGATAGGGAGCGGCCCGTCGATCACGGGTACGGGGTCGGTTCCGCCGACCTCGGCGGCGACCCGGTCCACGAACTCCGCCGCCGGGCGGGTCTCACCGCCTGCGCGCGGCCGCGCCGCTGGGGGCGCGGGCACTCTGCTAGGGGAGCGCGGGCGCGTCGCTAGGGGAGCGCGGGCGCGTCGCTAGGGGAGCGCGGGCGCGTCGCTAGGGGAGCGCGGGCATGCCGCTAGGGGCGCGGCCACGTCGCTGGTCAGGATGCCGATCAGCTGCCGGGCGAATTCCGGTGCCTCGGTGCGGATTCCATTGTGCGCGCCCGGGAATTCGGTGACACCGAGACCCAGCCGACGGCCGATCTCCACGGCCGGTCGGTAGGGGAGCGCGCCGCGGGTCTCGCGGCCGACGGCCAGCACGAGACGGCCCGACACCGCGGCTAGGGCCGCGTAATCCGGTGTGTAGGAGGTGAATTCGCGCAGTTCGTACTCGATCATGACGGGGCCGTTGGCAGCCAGGCGTTTCCACATCTCGGCGGCGCGGGGCGACAGGTCCGTCGGTGGTGGTGTGGGTTTCATGGCATTGCCGATCCCCGCGGCGAAGCGCGCCCCGGCGGCCGCGACGCCCTCGGTGTGGAAGAGCGCGAGGACCTCCTCCACCATGGCGCGGTGGACGGCGGCGTCGGGCAGGACCGCGAAGCACGGCGGTTCGTGCGCCACCAGGGTGCGCACCTGCCCGGGGTGGCGGGCGAGCAGATCGAGGCCGACGATCGCGCCGCTGCTGGTGCCGCACACCAGCGCCGGTTCCTCGGTCAGATGGGTGAGCAGCCGGTGGACGTCCGCGCTCTGCACGGCGACGTGCTGGGCTTCGGGGCCGTGGTCGAGGGTGCTGCGGGAGTAGCCGCGCGGGTCGAACGAGACCACGGTGAAATGCTGTTCGAGCGTCTCGGCCATACCGTCGAACACGCCCGCGTCGCCGCCTCCGCCCGGAATCAGCAGCAGTAGCGGGCCGTCGCCGCGCACCTCGTAGTAGAGCGTCGCGCCGGGGACCGCCAGTGTCCGCGATCTCATCGTGTTTCCTCCTCGATGGTCGACGGCCACCGCGACAGCGTCAGGTGCAGGGCCTCGAGAATGTGATGCCAGCTGGTGGCCGGTGGCCGGGCGTGTGCGAAGCCGCCCGCGCTCTCCAGCGTCGCGAAACCGTGAAAAGTGCTGCGCAGCAGGCGGCCCGCGTCGGTGGCCGCGTCGTCGTCCAGGTCGTATCCGCGCAGGAGTGCGGCGGTGAGCTCGATTCCGCGCAGCAGCGCCGGTTCGTCGGCCACCTCGGCGGGATCCATGCGCATCTGGGTCGCGCAGTACCTGCCCGGATGTTCGAGCGCGTACGCGCGGTAGGCATCGGCGAAGGCGAACAGCGCGGCCTTGCCGGACCGTCCGGCGACCGCGAATCCGATGCGCTCGTTCAGTTCCGCGCCGGCCAGCAGAGCGACCCGGACGCGCAGGTCGTGCAGATTGCGCACGTGCGTGTACAGACTCGGATCCTTCACGCCGAACGTGCGCGCCACGATCGACAGCGTGAGGTTGTCGAAGCCGATCTCGTCGGCGAGTTCCGCTGCGGCGCGGGCGATTCGGTCGGGGGTCAATCCGGCACGGGGTGACATCCCACCTCCTTTCCTAATATCAGTAGGTTACAACCTAGTGATATTAGG
Organism: Nocardia acididurans; assembly: GCF_016741815.1. Lineage (GTDB taxonomy): Bacteria > Actinomycetota > Actinomycetes > Mycobacteriales > Mycobacteriaceae > Nocardia > Nocardia acididurans. Next base: position 14,305 of record NZ_JAERRJ010000007.1, on the reverse strand, counting down.
AAACAATGGCGGGTCTGATCACTGCACTGTTGTGCCTGGTCAGTAGCGCGCGTGCCGCCCGGGCGTATTGGTGGGGACCGGTTTGATCGGCCATCCGGTGGGGTCGGACCATGGTGATGCCGCGGGGTCGTCGATGCGCGGCAACGGCATGGTCGGAGCGCCGAGTTCGCGCTCGAGCTGGGCGAGGAAGTCGTCGATACTTCCGTAGTGGGTCAGGATCTCGTCGAGCAGGCGCTGCGCATCGGTTCTCATCGCGATCACCCTCCGTCATCATCCTGGGGTCTGGTCGCCGACCTCGCTGGGTGCTCCGCAGTATCCATCGGGATCGGTGCCGAATCCTTGGTAGCCCTCAGTGTGCGCGAAGATTGGCACGGAATGTCATAACCCTCCGGCGGGCGTACACGGAATTTGCTGAGAGTTGTCCAACTCCTCCGACGGGCTGTGCCAGCGACCGTCCGGATAGGTGATGTAGAGCGGGCCCAGATTGCAGGGCGTGAGGCAGCCGGTGGGGGTGATCAGGGCGTCGGGGTGCTCGCGACGCAACTCCCGATGCAGTGCGGCGGCGCCGTAGACGGTGCAGCGCGGACCACGGCAGACCAGGATGTGCGCGGTATGCTCCGGGATCTCGGACCACGCGGGGCTGCGGAACGCGCGCGGGCTCGCGGTGACCGGAGCGCCCTCGTCGGCCATGCGGGTGCGGATGAGATCGGTGAATCCGCCTGCCGTATCGATACTTTCGGTGATCCGGATATCGAGCTCGCGGTCCCGGGACTCCTTCCAATTCGCCACCGCCCGCGCGATCCAGGTATCCAGGTAGCGGTCGCGGGGCACGGCCAGCGGAATGAGGGTGACCGGCTGATCGGTGCGTGCGGCATCGTCGAGCGCGTCGTGAATGGTCGGCTCGTCCTGATCCAGCAGGGCGTAACCGATTCCGCAGGACCGCGCCAGCCGCTCGACGGAGGCGATGTCGACCCCGGAGGGCGTGGGCCGGGCGACGAGGATGTGACGACGGGTCATGACGTGGACACCGTTCGGGGCGCGGGCACGACCAGCGGCGTGCCGGTCAGCGGATCGGGAATGATGGTGCAGTCCAGGTCGAACACCTCGGCCACCAATTCGGGCCGCACGATATCGGCGGGCGCACCCTGCGCGACGACCCGGCCGTCGCGCAGCGCGATCAGGTGGTCGGCGTAGCGGGCGGCCAGGTTGAGATCGTGCAGCACCGCGACAATGGTGCGGGGCAACAGGTTTCGCAGGAGATCCAGCACGTCGAGCTGATGGGCCAGATCCAGGAAGGTGGTGGGCTCGTCGAGCAGCATCACCTCCGGATCCTGCGCGATGGCCAGCGCGATCCACACCCGCTGCTTCTGCCCGCCGGACAGTTCGTCGATGGTGCGTTCGGCCAGATGCGTGATGTCGGTGGCCGACATCGCCTGCCGCACAGCGGTTTCGTCGTCGGCGGACCACTGCCGGAACCAGCGCTGATGCGGGTGCCGTCCGCGCGCGACCAGTTCGGCGACGGTGATGCCGTCCGGTGCGGTCGGCTGCTGCGGCAGCATCCCGAGCCGCTGCGCCAGCGCGCGGGCCGGATGGTGCGCGATATCCGCGCCGTCGAGCAGAACAGCGCCCGACGCGGGCCGGGTCAGCCGCGCGAGGCCGCGCAGCAGCGTCGATTTGCCGCAGCCGTTGCGGCCCACGATCACCGTGAACCGCCCGGGCGGGAAATCGACGGTGGCGTCGGCGACGACCGGGGTGTCGCCGTAGGCGAGGGTGAGGTCGGTGGTGGTGAGATGTGCGGTCATCCAGCGTGTCCGATTCGGGTGGCGCGGGCGAGGAGATAGACGAGAACGGGTGCGCCCAGGATCGCGGTCACGACCCCGACCGGCAGTTCGGCGGGGAACAACCGGCGGGCGGCCCGATCGGCGCACACCACCAGCAGCGCGCCCGCGGCGGCCGCGGGCGCGAGCGCCGAGCCGCGTTCGGCGAGCAGTCGCCGCGCGATCTGCGGGGCGACCAGGGCGACGAAGGCGATCGGCCCGGCGGCGGCGGTGGCCAGCGCCGCGGCGGCCGAGGCCAGCACGATGAGCCCGGTCCGGTGCGGGCCACGCTGTCCGGCAAGCGAATTCGCGAGTTCGTCACCGAGTTCGAGCAGCGCGAGCGAACGAGCGAACACGATCAGCGGCGGGACCACGACAGCCACCGCCGCCGCGGCGAACCCGACGTGCATCCAGTTCCGGTTGGCCAGGCTGCCGGTGAGCCACATGGCCGCCGTATGCGCCTGATAGATATTGGCCCGGGTGAGAATGAAGGAGATCCCCGACGACAGCATGGCCGTCACGCCGATCCCGACCAGGACGAGCCGGTAGCCGTCCAGCCCGTTCTTGGTGGCCACCAGCACGATCAGCACCATGGCCAGCAGGGATCCGGCCAGCGCACCGCCGACCAGGAGGAGCCCGGTCCCGCCGAACCAGACGCTGACCGCCAGCGCGCCCAGCGACGCACCGGAGTTGATACCGATGATCTCCGGGCTCACCAGCGGATTCGTCGCGATCCGCTGCAGCACCGCACCCGAAATCGCGAAAGCCGCACCGGCACAGAGCCCGGTGAGCACGCGCGGCAGCCGATCGGAGACGACCACGTCGTATTCGATGAGCGTCCCGCCGCCGGCGAGCACCCGCAGCACATCGCCGACCGTCAGCGGGAAGTGCCCGACGGTGAGCGACCACGCCGCCACCGCCAGCGCGGCGGCCGCCAGCAGCCCGGTGATCAGCGCAGAGCGTAGGTGAACGCGAAAAACCATGTGCCACTGCGGAGTGCGCAGCAGGACGGTGCCGCGCGGGAGCACACTCGTCGTAGTCGTAGCCTTATCTGTGGCCGTGGCCTTGGCCTTGGCCGTGGCCTTGGCCTCAGCCTCAGCCGTGGTCATGCCCGTGGTCGCGGCCGTTCGTCGAGTAGCAGCCGGTGCGGGGGTCCGGGAACGGGCCGCCGGAACGGTTTTCGGCCGCATCGGGGTCACAGCGTCGCCACCTTCCGGTTGCGGACCAGATAGAGGAAGAACGGCGACCCCGCGAACGCGGTGACGATGCCGACCTGAATCTCCTGCGGCTGCGCCACGATTCGGCCGAGCACATCGGCGAGCAGCAGCAGCGCCGGCCCGAGTACCGCGCACCAGGCCAGAATCCAGCGATAGTCCTGTCCGGTGAGCGCCCGCGCGATATGCGGAACGACCAGCCCGACGAACGCGATCGGTCCCGCGACCGCGACCGCCGCGCCCGCCAGCAGCACGACGGCCAGTGCGCCACCGGCCCGTACGGCGACCAGCCGGGTGCCGAGGGTGCGCGCCATGTCCTCGCCCATGGCCAGGGCGTTGAGCGTGCGGGCCACCGCGACGGCCAGTATCGTGCCGAACACGATGAAAGGCGTGACGGCCCCGATGGATTCGAGGCTCGCGCGGGTCAGCGAGCCGACCACCCAGAAGCGGAAGTTGTCGAAGGTGGTCCGGTCCAGCAGGGTGATGGCGGTGGTGACGGATCCGCACAGCGCCGTGAACGCGGCCCCCGCCAGCGCCAGCTTCACCGGTGTGGCGCCGCCGAATCCGAGCGAACCCAGCGTGTAGACGAAGCCCGCCGCGACCGCCGCCCCCAGGAAGGCGAACCACACGAATCCGGCCGCCGCCGTCACCCCGAGACCGCCCATGGCGATCACGATGGCAAGGGAAGCACCAGCATTGATGCCCAGCAGCCCCGGCCCGGCCAGCGGATTCCGGGTCAGGCCCTGCATGACCGCGCCCGCCACCGCGAGCGCGATACCCGCCAGCAGCCCGGCGACGGTGCGCGGCAACCGGATATAGCGCACGATCCGATCGGTGTCGGTGCCCTGGAAATCGGTGAACGCCGACACCGCTTGATCGAAGGTCAGCGGATGGCTGCCGACCAGAATCGAGACGAGGCAGACACCGGCGAGCGCGGCGCCGGCCACGAGCAGGCCGGTGCCGCGAACGGTGGTGCTCACCGCCGGAACAGATCCGGATGGATCAGTCCGGCAACGGTTTCGGTGGCATGCGCGATCCGCACCCCGGCCGCCCGATCGGCGAACAGGAACGGATACACGGCCTGCTTGCGCACCGCCGTCAGATTGGCGAAGGCCGGATTACCGGTGAGCTTGTCGACCTGTGGCTGTGCGTCGGTGCGCACGTAGGTGGCCTTGCAGCACAGGCTGGTCAGAATGATGTCGGGGTCGCGCGCGATGAGTTCCTCCGCGCCGATCTGCACATTGCGGCGCTCGGTGCGATCGGCGAAGGCGTTCACGCCACCCGCGGCGTCGATGATCTGGGTGACGAAGTCGAGCCCGCCCGCGACGGTGAAAGACCCGTCGTCCTTGGGGGTTACGACCGCGACGCGGGGCCGCCGCGCATCCTTGACGGTGGTGCGCACCGTCTCGATACGCGTGCGCAGATCGGTCACCACCTGCTCGGCCCGATCGCCGACACCCCACAGCGCCCCGAGATCCCGCAGATCGGCGTACACATTGTCGAATCGCACGGCGGCCGGGTCGATCGCCTCGTCGGCGAGCCCGTCCGCGCTGGGGCACAGCGGGCTCAGCACCCAGGTGCGCACCCCGAGCCCATGCAGGCTGGCGCGGGTTCCGACGCTGTTCTGCGCCGAGGTGGCGAACACCCCGTTGAAGCCGGACAGCACGAAATCCGGGTTCTGCGCGAGCAATTCGTCGCGGCTGGGCAACTTCTCGACGAACTTCGAGCGGGCCTGGGCATCCTGGTATTCGGGCAGCACGGCCGAATCCAGGAAGGCGGTGCCCACCAGCCGATCGGTCACGCCCAGCGCGTGCGCGATCTCGATGGACGGCTGATACGCGGCGTAGATCCGCTGCGGTGGCGCGCCGACACTGATGTCGATCCCGCAGTTGGTGCGCGCGACGGCATTGTCGCCGTCGGCCGCGGCGCCGGGCTTGCCGCCGCATCCCGCCAGTGCGATCGCACAGGCGACCAGCGCGCCGATACGCAGGCGCGCCGAAACAGACGTGGTCACTGTGACCGCCTTCCAGGTCCTCGTGGAACGGGTACTTCGTCGCCGTGGCCGGTCTCCTGGCTGACGGGATGCCGCGCGGCGCGCCTACCTTCCCAGGGCCCAAGTGCCCCAGTGGCTCCGGACGAGCGGGCTCGTCCGGAACGACGCGTCGCTCCCGATCACAGTGGCGAGGGCCGCACCGGTTCCACACCGGTTTCCCGAACACCACGGCCCGGGGAATGTATCAGGACACGGGCGCGGGCGGGTTCGCCACCTTCATCGGTGACGGTGGGAAGCGGATCTCACGATGTGAGCGTGCGCTTGAGGATTTTGCCGGTCGTGTTGCGCGGCAGCGCATTCAGGAAGGTGATGTCGCGCGGCACGGCGAATCGGCTGAGCCGGGAGCGGATGTAGCGGCGCAGCAGTTCGGCGTCCAGGTCGACGCCCGCGCGCGGGACGACGAAGGCGGCCAGCCGCTGCCCGAAATCGCGGTCCGGGACGCCGATCACGGCGACCTCGCGAATGTGCGGGAGCCGGGCGAGCGCATCCTCGACCGCGAGCGGGAAGACCTTCTCGCCACCGGAGATGATCATCTCGTCGCCGCGGCCGCGGACGAACAGCCGGCCGTCGGCATCGAGGTAGCCGAGATCGCCGGTGTCCATGAGACCTTCGTGCCGGCGCGGGTCGGCGGCATTGAGGTAGCCGTCGAAGAGCATGCCGTTGCCGACGAACACCCGCCCGGTCGCGCCGACCGGCACCACCGTGCCGGATTCGCCGACGATGGCGATGGCGGTGCCGAGGTCGGGACGGCCCGCGGTGTCGGGGGCCAGCCGCAGGTCGGCGGGTCCGGCCACGGTCGCCCACGACACCTCGGTCGAACCGTAGAAGTTGTAGAGCACATCCCCGAAGGCGTCCATGATGTCGTTCGCCAGTGAGCCGATCAGCGGCGACCCGCTGCTGGCGATGACGCGCAGCGAGGAGGTGTCGTAGCGGGCGCGCACCTCGGGCGGCACCTCCAGCAGCCGCTGCAGCATGACGGGCACGGCCATCAGCGCGGTGCACCGGTGTTCGGCGATGGCGCGCAGACAGGATTCCGGATCGAAGCGGGCCTGCAGCACCACGGTGGCGCGCAGCGGGGTGCTGATCTGTAACAGGCCCAGACCCCAGCTGTGGAACAGCGGGGAGGCGATGAGCATGCGTTCGCCCATGCGCAGCGGCAGGCGCGACAGCATGGCGGCCACGGTGCCGAATCCCTTGGGGTCCGGGCGCACCGCGACCTTGGGCGCACCCGTGGTGCCGGCGGTGAGCACGATCTGCTTGCCCGGCCGGGGCGGGCGGGGGAAACCGCGGCCGACATCGCGCAGCAGGTCCGCGACCGTGATCCGGTCCGGCACCGCGCTCTCGGATCCGGTGGCGATGCGCACCGTGTCGGCGGGCAGATGTCGTGCGATGCTGTCGAATTCATCGTCGAGGAACAGTGCGGACAGGCGATTGTGCTGCGCGATCTCCTCGATCTGGCGGGCGCCGAGACCGGTGTTGAGCAGTACCGTGTCGACGCCGAGTTTCCCGCAGGCGGCCATGATCTCGACCATGCCGGCGTGGTTGCGGGCCAGCAGGCCGACCACCGCGCCCGCCGGGACGCCCAGGCGAGCCAAACCCTCGGCCATCCAGCTCGACCGCAGGTGGATCCGGCTGAAGTCGTGGCTGCCGGTGTCGTCGATGACGGCGATCCCGTCCGGCGAATGTGCCTGTGCGGCAGCGTATCCACCCTGGAGCGTGAACCCCCAGCGGGCCAGCGCGGCCAGCTGTCGCAGGCTCCGATCCGGGCGCACGAACGGGTTCACCACCTTGGTCGCGGTGACCGTTCGCGCCACGCTCAGCGGAACCGAGCGCAGGGTACCGGAGTTCAGCACCGTCGCGGTGGGTGTCCCGGACAGGTAGTCCGCCATGCGCGTGACGCCCGACCGCAGCCACGCGCTCACCGCGATATCGGCGAGCCGGGCCAGGCCCGGATGCGCCAGACCGAGATCGAACACCGTGACGCCGATCTGCGTCCGGCCCGCCCGCGGGTCGTCCCACAGCCGCACGGACAGGAACCAGTTGGCGTCGAGCCCATCGATGCGGAACCCGGACCCCACGCGAATCACCTTGAGCCCGAACCGGATCTGCCGTACCGGTACCCCGTGCCCGCCCACCGCGATGGTGTATCGCGGTCCGCCGCCATACTCGGTGCTCCGCGCCGCCGTCCCGACGCCGGAGAAGAATCGCGACCATCGCAGCGGATTCGTGAGCAGCTCCCAGAGCTCTTCGCGGGCTCCGGGAACATGGGTACTCACATCGATGATGTCGGAGGTCAAGGCGCAGGCTGTCTTTCGTGTGGCGGATCGTGTCGGGGAAGAGTGACACGAACCCGCAACAAAAGCAATAATTGTCTCAGACGGACGAAGGCGCCTGCTGAACTGGACGTTTGATAAGAAGTGACGTCTGCGGTGTCCGAGCGGCGGATCGCAGAACGGCGTAGAATCCCGCAACGGCGTAATGATCTTGGTCGCGGTCGTCGCGGCGGGCTCCGAGCCACGCGGTCGCATGCTTTCGATGTATCGGCATTGTCGGCCCAGATCCTGGTCCACACGGACACTCGAGCCCCGAGACCGGATCCCTGCACGGGAGAAGACGCTGATGTCGCTGTCACGCAAAGTATTCGGAATGTGCGCTCTGGCGGCGGTCGCCGTGGGCACCCCCGGCATCGCGGCCGCCGAGGCCGGTCCCGACGGCCGGTACTACGGGTCCCTGGCGGCCGAAATCATCGGTGACGATGTAGACGTCATCTGGGCCCTGAACTACCCCAGTTGGGTCGAATCCGATGCCCAGGCCATGTCGCTGTGCGAATCCGCCAACTGTTCGGTCATGGCGCGGTTCAGCAACGGGTGCGGGTCCATCGCGCTCCGCAACGGGGTCCTGATGGGCGGCACCGGATTCACCCGAGGCGAGGCCGAATTCGCCGCCACCTCCGCCTTCGGTCCTCCGGACCTGGTGTCGATGAGCGCGGGTGGCGACCCCAACCCCACCGTGCTGCGCACCGACTGCACCGCCCTCTCCGGCTGACCAACCACGAGAAGAGGTGCGGTGGATCATGGCCGCGTACTCAGTGTGGGTTCGTGTCCTCACCCCTTGTGCGGTCGGAGGTCCACCACAGGTCCCAGCACCCCTTCAGCATGTGTTTCGGCAGATTTTCTGCGTAAACCGGTACCGGGTCCGTCGAGGGCTCGTACCCGATATCGCCTTCCCCGGATCCTTGCCGCTGACCGCCGCATCGAGCTCATCACTCGAGCGCGCGTCGCGCGAAATCGACAGACCAGTTCGATCGTCCGCGGGCATGACCGCCGTCCCGAACGCCGCATCCCTGTATGACCAACCGAGCGGTCAGCGGCTAGCGTGCGTTGGCCGCCGGGGCGAAGGCGGTGATCTCGTGAGCCGCCACCATCGTGTAGGCGCGGGCGAGTGTTTCCAATGCCGCGGCGCCCTCGCTGGCCTGCTCGGCGGTGATGGCCTGGGTCTCGGCGGCAATGGCGGATAGCAGGGCGTCGCGAGCCTCGACGGTGGGGGCAGGCAGTTCGAGGGCGGGGATGGCGATCGGGATGCGCAGAGATGAAATCTGTTCTCCCGCAACGTCCGAGCCTGCTGTTCCACGAACCCGATGTGTCACGTGGTCGTGCACGGCCGAGCGAGGGCGCACGCTCTTCGGCGCTATTGTGCGTTCCCGTCATGCGCGGGCTCCGTGGCAATGTGGTGCGTTCGTGGGCCGTCGCCCATTCCGGCACGCCGAGGGGGTGGGTGTTCGCGGCAGCTGTCGGCCCGAGTGGTGGGAGGGGTCCTCGGCATGGGTTCAACGGTCAGGGCCACGTTTGACGCCGCAATATGGAGTTCGGAGGGCTTTGCTACGATGTTCGCAGCTCAGCGAGCTATTGTATGATCTTGGTCGCGGTAGTGCCCTGTTCGTGTGTGGGCTCATCCTGTTCTGTTTCGCCTTGTCGCGTGGTCGATGAACCAGTTGGTCGCAATCCGAACGGAGTTCGAAGTGGCACAGCAGGCACGATCCGGTCGATTGAGCGGCCATAGCGTCCTGCTCACCGGTGGGCCGATCACACGATGGCAGGTGGGGATGCGCCTGAAGCCGTCGCCGTGCACGGTGACCGGATCGTCGCGGTCGGCGCACGGTCGGACTGCGATCGCGTCCTGGGCGGTGTGGATCAGGTGGTCGATCTCGACGGCGCCTGCCTGACACCGGGTTTCGTCGATCCGCACTGTCATCCCCTGATGCACGGGCAGGTGTGTTCGTGGGTGGACTGCTCGCCGCAACGCGCTCCGGACATCGCGGCCATGATCAAGCTGCTGCGTGCTGCCGCGGCCGGCCAACCCCCGGACACGCCGGTGCGTGGCTTCGGATACGAACCGGGCCGACTCTCCGAAGGACGGCACCCCACCTGTCTGGAGCTCGACCAGGTCGCCGACGACCGCGAGGTCTACGTGATGAACGTGTCCGGACATGGCGGTGTGGTCAACAGCTATGTGCTGCAGCGCAATTCAGTTTCCGCTGATACCGCGGATCCGCCGGGCGGCCGGTTGGGGCGCTTCCCGGACGGCAGCCCCAATGGCGAGATGTGGGACTCCGCCTGCGATTTGATCACCGGCGCCGATGGCGTGAAGCTCGGCCCGCACGCCCCCAACTTCCACCTCGACGACGACCCCGACACCCTGGTGGACAATGTGCTCACCGCGCAGCACGACTTCCTGTCCCACGGCGTCACCTGTGTCGCCGATACTCAGGTGACGCGCCGAGAGCTGAGTACCTACCAGCGTGCCCGCGACTCCGGCCGGCTGGTGCTGCGCGTCAGCGGCTACATCATCTCCTCGTTCCTGCCCGAAATGCTGGCCCTCGGGCTGGGTGGCGCGCTCGGCGACGACCGGCTGCAGATCAATGGCGTCAAGGTCTATGTGGACGGATGTTTCGGCGGCTGCACCTGCTACCTGCCCGAGGGGTACGCACACGACCCGCATCGGCACGGCCAGCTGTACCACACGCCCGACGAGCTCACCGCCTTGATCGGCTCGATCCACCGGGCCGGGCTGCAGGTCGCCATCCACGCCCAATCCGGTGCGGCCATCGGTCTGGCACTCGATGCCATCGCCGCCGCGGTGACCGTGTACGGCCCCCGGCGCGGCGCGCCCCACCGTATCGAACACGTTGCCCTGCCTGCGCATTCGCATCTGCGACGGATGCGGGAACTCGGCGTGTGGGGCGTGCTGCAACCGGCGGATGTTCACCTCACCGGCGACTGGGTACGGGGCATCGTCGGCGACCAGGGCGAAGGGTACGGCCCGGCGGGATGGCTGGCCGGATCCGGTGTGGGGTACGCGCTGTCGTCCGACGCACCGGTGTGCCCGCCGAATCCGATGCTGGCCGTCGCCAGTGCCGCCCACCGCACGACCATCGGCGGCGCGACTCTCGGCGATCCGGACATGCGCCTGGATGTGGCTGCCGGACTGGCCGCCCACACCCGCCACGGCGCCGAAGTTCTCGGCCGACAGCAGGACGTCGGTGCCATTCGGCCGGGGATGTATGCCGATTTCGCTGTGCTGGAATCGGATCCGCTCCACACTCCGCTCACCACGTTGGCAGATCTCGCGGTAACCCAAACCTGGATCGGCGGCCGGAGAGTCTGGTCGCGCGACAGCTGAGGAGGAACTGGCATGACCAGCACGTCCCCCGCTCTCGTCACCGCTCAATCGACCATCCCGCATTGGCATTTCGACATGCTCAACGACACGATCCGCAACCTCGTCTTCCACCAGGCCATCCAATCCGCGGTCCGCCCAGGCGATCTCGTGCTCGACATCGGCACCGGCGCCGGGCTGACCGCGATGATGGCCGCTGCGGCCGGCGCGCAAGTGATCACCTGCGAAGCCCACCCCGTGGTCGCGGAAATGGCCCGACGCGTGATCGCGGACAACGGTGTGAGCGATCGAATCACCGTGCTCGGCAAGCTCTCCACCGACCTGCGGATCGGCCACGACCTGCCCCGGCCCGTCGATGTCCTGATCGCCGAAGTCTTCGACTGCGGCCTCCTGGGCGAAGGCGCGTTGCACACCTTCGCCCACGCGGCCGGACTGCTGAAACCCGGTGCGAAAACCATCCCCGCGCGCGGCACTCTGTATTGCCAGCTCCTCGAATCCGACAGCCTGTGGGGCCTCAACCACGTCGAATCGGCCCTGGGATTCGACCTCAGCGCCTTCAACGACCTGTCGACCGCAGGCTATTTCCCCGCCCGCCGCACCCAGCACACCTGGCGCCCCCTCGCAATGCCCGTCGCGCTGGCCTGCATCGACTTCGACACACCCCAGCCCACACTCAGCCTCGACCGCGCCACCACCATCACCGACGCCGGTGTCCTGCACGGCGCCGCGCTATGGTTCGAACTCGAATTCGACACGGGCAGTGCCCGTCTCGGCAATCCGCCCGGCCAACCCAGCCACTGGCATCAGGCACTCCAAACCCGGCGACCCGCCTACCCCGTGCAGCCAGGAGACACCGTCGACCTGTCGGCCCACAGCGACGGAGACAAACTCACCCTCGATATCCGCCTCCGATCAGCGGCATGGGCGACACCACCGGCACCGCACCCGGACAGCGTTTCGAGCACTCCAACCCTCGCCCAATAGGACTCCACTGCCGGAGCCGAATTCCGCAGGTCAGGCTCAGTAGATCGATGCCTTGGCAGGCCGGGCCCGCCTCGGCCTGCCATCCGCGGTAAGCGCTGCTTCGAACCGCCCGGGTTGCGGCTGGAAGCGGATACTCTGCTGACGGTTTCACGTTCTGCAAGGAATCGATCGAGCAGGTCGAACAGCACTTCGAGGATGTGTGTTCGCCGGCGGAGCCCGCGGTCGGTTCCGAACGCGCGGGTCGCGGCAGAATCGTGCGTTCGCCAGCGGGTGCTGCGGCCTTCCCTGACCGAGCGGTCAATCGGAATGACCTGGCGACGATGTCGGTCCTGCGAGCTCCGTCTCACCTATCAGCTAGGACAGTAACTGTTCTAGCTGTTTCCTAGCGTGGTTGTCGACCGCCGATGCGAGAAAATGGCTGCGTTTCCGCTCGTCATCGGTTTGGTCGGCTCGTTCAGCATCCACTGCTCGATCAGCGAGAGGACCGACAACCATGAGATCCTTCGAAGCCGCGGACCGCTCGGATACCTTCGTGCCGCACGCCTACCCCGAGCCACTCGTCGACCTTGGCGAGGTCCGCATGAACTACGTCGTCGAGGGCGACCCGCAGAAACCAGCACTGCTGCTGATCCCCGGCAATGGCGACTCCTGGTGGACCTACGAGGACGCCATCTCGCTGCTATCCCCGAACTTCCAGGTCTACGCCGTCGACGTGCGCGGGCACGGCCGGTCCAGCTGGACCCCGGGCCGCTACACCATCGACAACGTCGGCAATGATCTGGTGCGGTTCATCGACCTGGTCATCGGCCGCCCCACCCTGGTCGCGGGCAACTCCGCCGGTGGCGTGTTCACCGCGTGGCTGGCGGCCTACGCCAAGCCCGGACAGCTGCGCGGAGTGATCCTCGAAGACGCGCCGTTGTTCACCGCGCAAGCGGCACCGGCATTCGGACCGGGCTCGTATCTGGCGATCGCGCCGTTGCTGGCCGCGCGGCACAAGTGGCTGGGCAATCAATGGTCGATCGGCGACTACGCCGGGCTGATGAAGGCCATGCCAACCGAATTGCCCGCCGACATGGTCGCCGGTATGAGTTTCATGTTCGGCAAGCGCGACACCGGCGATGCCGTGCCGCGGCCGCCGCAGAACATGGGGGAATACGACCCCGAGTGGGCGGGCGCCTGGGCCGACGACTCCGCCAACGCCGGTTGTGATCACGCGGCGATGCTCGCGCAGGTCCGGGTGCCGGTGTTGTTCACCCATCACGGGCGGCAGACCGATCCTGACACCGGCCGCTTGTTCGGTGCGATCACCGACCTGCAAGCCCAGAACGTGTGTCACCTCATCGAATCCGCGGGCCAGCCGGTCACCTATGTATCGCTGCCCGATGCAGCGCACAGCATGCATTCCGCCGACGCGAAGCGCTACGTCACCACCATGACCGAATGGATCGACACCCTGGACTGAATTCAGCTCAGGCCGTGAGGGCCGCGCTGACACCGGCGCGCTCCGCGTTCGGCCGTCGGCGCGGGAGCTCATTTGGGACTTCGGTTTGCGATGCTGACCCCATGGATGAACGAGGCCGTGAGATGCATCCGGCCGTCGCGGCCGCGCTCTCCGTCATGCCGGAGAACGACGGGAGAGCCCGGCTGGTGGGCTCTGTCATCCGGGAGGAAGACGGTGCAGTCGCGGTGGTCGTTCACACCGTCCGCTGGCGCTACGTCGTCGTCATTCTGCGTGAGGCTGACCGATGGCTCGCACCGACTCTGATCATCGGCGAGAAGATTCCTACCCAACCACGACTGGCAACCAACTTTCCCACCATGCCGTTGGCAAAACAGTCGGCAGATATCCGTAGCAGCGTCGACAGCGCTTTCGTGTGGTACGCGGTCGTCGGGACTGCGGCATTGGATGCGGTCTCGGTGCGCGTATCGACGACGCTCGAATCCCGCAATCCCGCGATCGGTGACGACGGTCTGGTACTGGCGTTGGTCCGTGCGCAGCGAGGTGAACGACCGCTCGTCACCATCACGACCCGGGACGGACGTGAGGAGAGTGACTACCAGGAGGATTAGGCCGTACGAGCTGTCACCCGTTGGGGACAACGACAGCCACCGCCCTGAATCCGGATGAGGCTCAGTCGTTCCGGTGCCCGGCCGCAGCGGCGTGACCGTTCCGGTCAGCGCGGTATGCGGCTAGTAGCGGATGTTCTGCACGTCAAGCGTCCGGATACGCTGACCAATGATTGGGACAGGATCGTCGTCGGGACTGAGGAGGTTGATTGTGAGATCGGGCCTCAGCGAAGCCATCGTCGACGAGCTACGGTCACGAGCCCGACGGGGAGATACATCGGCCGAGATAGCTACCTGGTTGATACAGGAGCTTGGGAACACGACGCTCTTCCGGGTTTTCGTTTACTGGCGCGAAGCCTTCGACACGCCAATACGGGTCCTCAAGGGCGCATATGCCTGGGTGGGACTTGGGCAAGGTGGCACGTTGTCCGATGACGAACTGAACCAGATGCTCAGCCCGACTGGTTCCCCGTTTTGGTGACCTCATCGGCAGC
>NZ_JAERRJ010000069.1 GCF_016741815.1 Nocardia acididurans | reverse complement strand
ACACCGGCGACACCCGACTGATCGGCTACATCGTCCCCGACACCACCGACACCGACAACGGAATCGATCCGACTCTGGTCCGTCGGTACGCACGCGAACGACTACCCGAATACATGGTGCCCGCAGCGATCATGCTGCTCGACCAACTGCCCTTGACCATCAACGGCAAACTCGACAAGAAAGCGCTACCGACACCCGAATACACCTCAGGCACCCCCTACCGGGCTCCCTCCACACCGGCCGAACAGGCACTGGCAGAGATCTTCCAACGCGTGCTGAGCATCGAACGAGTCGGAGCCGACGACTCCTTCTTCGACCTCGGCGGCAACTCCCTGTCCGCCATGCGCGTCATCGCAGGCATACG
>NZ_JAERRJ010000068.1 GCF_016741815.1 Nocardia acididurans | reverse complement strand
AGATCCGCGGCTTCCGCATCGAACCCGGCGAGATACAAGCGGTACTCACCGCATATCCCGGTGTGACACAGGCGGTGGTCGTTACCAGCCACGACGCTGGCGACACGCGCCTGGTGGCCTATGTCGTCGCCGACACCGACACCGAGACCGACCCGAGCGAAATCCGTCGGTACGCACGGGAACGACTACCCGAATACATGGTGCCCGCAGCAATCATGCTGCTCGACCAGCTGCCCTTGACCGTCAACGGCAAACTCGACAAACGTGCGCTACCAACACCCGAATTCATCTCGGGCACCCCGTATCGGGCACCCTCCACACCAGCCGAACAGGCACTCGCAGAGATCTTCGCGAATGTGCTGAGGCTGGACAAGCAG
>NZ_JAERRJ010000067.1 GCF_016741815.1 Nocardia acididurans | reverse complement strand
TGCGTTGCTGGCCGCGCAGAAGGTGACGGTGTTGAGCCAGACCCCGTCGGCCTTCTACGCCCTCCAAGCAGTGCGAGCTATGGGAGGCGAGGACCTGCCGCCGCTACATCTGGATGCGGTTGTGCTGGCCGGCGAGGCAGTCGAGCCCGGGCGACTGCGTACCTGGTGGCGTGACCATCCCGATACCGGCACGCGTTTGATCAATATGTACGGCACGACCGAGACGACGGTGCACGCCTCGTTCCGGGAGCTCACACCCGCCGACGCGGAAGCGACCGCGAGCCCGATCGGCGTTCCCCTCACCGGTCTGGCATTCTTCGTCCTCGATTCAAGCCTGGGCGAGGTCGGCGTCGGTGTTGTCGGTGAACTGTATGTCGTCGGCGGTGGTGTGGCTGATGA
>NZ_JAERRJ010000066.1 GCF_016741815.1 Nocardia acididurans | reverse complement strand
GACCTACCGGGAACTCGACGAGAAGTCGTCCCAGCTGGCGCATCGGCTGGTTGGCGTCGGCGTCGGGCTCGGTGACATCGTCGGATTATTGTTGCCGCGGTCGGCCGATGCGGTGGTGGCGATTCTGGCGGTGCTCAAAACCGGCGCGGCATATCTGCCTATCGATGTGCATCATCCCGAGCAAAGGGTCGCGTTCGTTCTCGCTGACGCGTCACCGGTCGCGGTGGTCACAACGGCAGAGCACGTCGCGCGGATCGCCAGCCATTCCGTGGTCGTTGTCGATATGGCCGAGCCCGCGATCGAGACCGGACCGGTACGGGTACTACCCACTCCGTACACGCGGAATCTGGCGTATGTGATTTATACGTCGGGTACGACGGGTGTGCCCAAGGGTGTGGC
>NZ_JAERRJ010000065.1 GCF_016741815.1 Nocardia acididurans | reverse complement strand
ACGACCAGCCGTCGCCGGCGATGTGATGCACCAGCAACACCAGGACGTACTCGTGTGCCGATGTGCGGAAAACCTGTGCGCGGACCGGGATCTCGACGGCGAGGTCGAACCCGTAACTCACCGCGGCGGTGATCTCCTCATCCAACCGCGTCCGAGTCCATCCGGTGGCGTCGACGACGTGCCACCCCACATCCACGTGGTCGACGGCGACGATGTGTTGGTATGCGATGCCATCGGTGTCGGGGAAGGTGGTGCGCAATGCTTCGTGGCGAGCGATGACATCGATGATCGCGGTCTCGAGCGCTTCCACATTCACCGTGCCGGTCAGTCGCAGCACCATCGGGATGTTGTAGGTCGCCGACGGGCCTTCCAGCCGCGACAGGAACCACAACCGCCGCTG
>NZ_JAERRJ010000064.1 GCF_016741815.1 Nocardia acididurans | reverse complement strand
CGCCGGAGTTCCATGCGTTGCTGGCCGCGCAGAAGGTGACGGTGTTGAGCCAGACCCCGTCGGCGTTCGACACCTTGCTACAGACCGTGGCCGGTGAGGACGGCGCTGCGGGTGAGCTGGGTTGTGTGGAGACGGTGGTGTTCGGTGGTGAGGCGCTGGTGGCCTCGCGGTTGGGTGCGTGGTTGGCCGGGCCGGGCCGGCGTCCGCGGTTGATCAACATGTACGGGATCACCGAGACGACCGTGCACGCGACGTGGCGTGAGATCACCGCGGCCGACACCGTGACGGGGCCGGGCAGTCCGGTCGGTGTCGGGTTGGCCGGTATGCGAGTAGCGGTGCTGGACAACGGTTTACGTATGGCGCCGGTCGGAGTGACCGGCGAGTTGTATCTGGCCGGTCCGCAGGTCGCTGATGG
>NZ_JAERRJ010000063.1 GCF_016741815.1 Nocardia acididurans | reverse complement strand
GCCGTTCTGCTGCCGTACTTCTCGTTCATGACCTTCCTCATCGCGGTGCCCACCGGCGTGAAGTTCTTCAACTGGATCGGCACCATGTGGCGCGGCCAGCTGACCTTCGAAACCCCGATGCTGTGGTCGGTCGGGTTCCTCATCACGTTCCTCTTCGGCGGCCTGTCCGGCGTCATCCTGGCCTCGCCGCCGATCGACTTCCATGTCTCCGACACGTATTTCGTGGTGGCGCACTTCCACTACGTGCTCTTCGGCACCATCGTGTTCGCGACCTTCGCGGGCATCTACTTCTGGTTCCCGAAGATGACCGGCCGCATGCTCGACGAGCGCCTCGGCAAGTGGCACTTCTGGGCGACCTTCATCGGCTTCCACACCACCTTCCTGGTCCAGCACTGGCTGGGCAACGAGGGCATGCCGCGTCG
>NZ_JAERRJ010000062.1 GCF_016741815.1 Nocardia acididurans | reverse complement strand
CGTTTACTTCTGATTGCCTCCTTCGGGAGGGAATTGAGAGTCTTCAACGGAGAGTTTGATCCTGGCTCAGGACGAACGCTGGCGGCGTGCTTAACACATGCAAGTCGAGCGGTAAGGCCCTTCGGGGTACACGAGCGGCGAACGGGTGAGTAACACGTGGGTGATCTGCCTCGCACTCTGGGATAAGCCTGGGAAACTGGGTCTAATACCGGATATGAGCACGGTCTGCATGGACTGTGTTGGAAAGGTTTACTGGTGCGAGATGGGCCCGCGGCCTATCAGCTTGTTGGTGGGGTAACGGCCTACCAAGGCGACGACGGGTAGCCGGCCTGAGAGGGCGACCGGCCACACTGGGACTGAGACACGGCCCAGACTCCTACGGGAGGCAGCAGTGGGGAATATTGCACAATGGGCGAAAGCCTGATGCAGCGACGCCGCGTGAGGGATGACGGCCTTCGGGTTGTAAACCTCTTTC
>NZ_JAERRJ010000061.1 GCF_016741815.1 Nocardia acididurans | reverse complement strand
TTCGGTGATCCGACGGTGTTCCTGGAGCAGGCGGTGGTCAATCCCCGCCATATCGAGGTGCAGATCCTCGCCGATGCCCAGGGCAATGTCATTCACCTCTACGAGCGCGATTGCTCGTTGCAGCGGCGGCATCAGAAGGTGATCGAGCTCGCGCCCGCGCCGAATCTGGATCCCGCACTGCGCGACCGGATCTGCGCCGACGCGGTGGCGTTCGCCAAGGAGATCGGTTACTCGTGCGCGGGTACCGTGGAGTTCCTGCTCGACGAGCGCGGTAATCACGTGTTCATCGAGATGAACCCGCGAATCCAGGTGGAGCACACGGTGACCGAGGAGATCACCGATGTCGACCTGGTGCAGTCGCAGATGCGCATCGCCGGTGGCGAAACGCTGGAAGACCTTGGGCTGAGCCAGGATTCGATCAAGATCCGCGGTGCGGCGCTGCAGTGCCGCATCACCACCGAGGACCCGGCCAACGG
>NZ_JAERRJ010000060.1 GCF_016741815.1 Nocardia acididurans | reverse complement strand
TGACCTGGTCGTCGGCGCGTCCGATGTATTCCAGTTCCCCGTTGCGGGTCCAGCGCACCAGGTCTCCGGTGCGATACATGCGGTCCCCGGCACCGCCGAACGGGCACGCCACGAACCGCGACGCGGTCAACCCCGACCGACCGTGATAACCACGCGCCACACCACCGCCGGCGACATACAGTTCACCGGCCACACCGATAGGAACCTCACGCAACGCCGAGTCCAGCACGAAGAAGGCGAGCATCGACAGGGGAACGCCGATCGGGCTCGTGGTCGCTTCCGCGTCGGCGGGGGTGAGCTCCCGGAACGAGGCATGCACCGTCGTCTCGGTCGTGCCGTACATATTGATCAAACGCGTGGACCCCGCATGGTTATCCCACCATGCACGCAACCGACTCGGTTCCAGCGCCTCACCCGCGAACACCACGGCCTCGAGCGCCAACTCCGGCAGTCCTTCGCCGGTCGCCTCCACCGCCTGTAGGGCGTAGAAGGCCGACGGGGTCTGGCTCAACACCGTCACCTTCTGCGCGGCCAGCAACGCA
>NZ_JAERRJ010000006.1 GCF_016741815.1 Nocardia acididurans | reverse complement strand
AAGCGGCACTGCGCCGTTCGAGGAATACGGTGTCGCGCCACTGCCCGTCGAGTTGGGCGATTCGTTCGCGGACGCCGATCGTGCGGAAACCCGAGGAATGGTGCAGTGCGATGCTGGCGCGGTTCTCGGGAAAGATCGAGGTCTGCAGAGTCCAGAGGCCAGCCTGATCGGCGGCGATGACCTGGGTGCGAATCAGCGCTTTGCCGACCCCACGACCTCGCTTGCCCTCGGCGACGTAGATCGAGGTTTCCGCGACGCCGGCGTAGCAGTCTCGAGTCGAGGCAGGCGAGAGGGTGGCCCATCCGACGACCTCGCCGTCGATCTCGGCGACCCATCGATGCTCAGGCAGCCACTGGGTGTCGAGGTCCCCGCGAGCCGGGACCTCGGTGGCGAAAGTGGCGTTGCGCGTAGCGATTCCCTCGCCGTAGATGCGCAACACCGCGTCCCAATCGGCGTTGGTCAGGGCGCGCACGGAGACGTCGGAGGGGATGTCACTGGGGCAGCACGGTTGCGGTGGAAGCACGCCCATCACTGCGTCGGCAGCGTGCGGCAGGCCGGTGCAGCAGGCGGGGTTGACGGTGACGACGGTGCTGGTGCGGTCCTTGTGCAGGTTCACGAAGCCCACTTCTGCGAGCTTGCGCACGTGGTGGGACACCGTCGGCTGGCCGACGCCGAGGGCTTCGGCGAGCTCGCCCACGGTGATACCGGCAGGCCGGGTCGCGACGTGGTGCAGCAGGCGGACTCGGGTGGGGTCGGCGAGGCAGGAGAACCAGCTGGCATAGGTGGTCGCCTCCGCGATCGGGAGGGTGTCCACGCGGTGGTTGGTGCGCACGACCGGCATATCCAGCGACGTCATGCCCTCCACTATATCGATATGGATCGATGGTTGCTTTCATCGACATTGGTCGATAGAGTTCGAGTCAATCAATCGATGAGCATCGATGAAAGGATTTCCGATGAACGAGCTGCCAGTTGTCGTGGTGGGAGCCGGGCCGGTCGGCCTCGCCGCGGCGGCCGAATTGCGTGAACGAGGACTGACTCCACTGGTCTTCGAGCGCGGCGATAGCGCCGGCGCGGCGGTCTCGGAGTGGAATCACGTGCGCACGTTCTCCCGCTGGGGCGAGCTGGTCGCACCCGCCGCACGCCGCTTACTGGACGGCACCGGATGGGTTGCCCCGCAGGAGGATTCGTACCCGACCGGTCAGGAGTGGGCCGGAGACTATCTGATGCCACTGGCCAAGGCCCTCGGCGATGACGTCGTCCGTCTCGGCGTCGAGGTCGTGGGCGTGGCCCGGCGCGGCCGGGACCGAGTAGTCGATGCCGGACGTGACAGCGAGCCGCTGTCGGTGCGAGTGCGCCACGCCGACGGCCGTGAGGAGCGAGTGTTCGCCCGCGCGGTGATCGACGCCTCGGGCACCTGGGGTGGGCCGAACCCGGTCGGTGGCGATGGACTGCCCGCACTCGGGGAAACCGCTGCCGCCGAGGCGATCTCGTACCGAGTACCGGATCTGGACAACCAGACCGTCCGTGCCCGCTACGCCGGGAAGCGCACCGTGATCGCGGGCAGCGGACATTCGGCGTTGGCCGCCATCGTGGCGCTCGCGGCGGTGGCGAAGTCCGAGCCGGGCACCCGGATCACCTGGGTGCTGCGCCGCGGGGAGGTCGGCAACACCTTCGGTGGCGGTAAGGACGATCAGCTGCCCGCGCGTGGCGCGTTGGGCCTGCGGGCCAAGCAGGCTCTCGACGACGGCCTGCTCGAGGTGGTGACCGGTTTCCGTACCGCCGCAGTCGAATCCGAGGCCGATGGTCGTGTGGCGCTGGTGTCGGAGGCCGGTGCACGCATCGAGGGTGTGGATCAGGTGGTGGCCCTGACCGGGTTCCGTCCCGAGTTGTCGTGGCTGTCGGAGATCCGGCTGAACCTCGATCCCGTACTGCAGGCCCCGGTCGAGCTCGCACCGTTGATCGACCCGAACGTGCACTCCTGCGGAACCGTGTATCCGCATGGGGTGACCGAACTTTCGCATCCCGAGCCCGGCTTCTACCTGGTGGGTATGAAGAGCTACGGTCGTGCGCCGACGTTCCTGGCGCTCACAGGGTACGAGCAGGTACGCAGCATCGCCGCCGAACTCGCCGGTGACCACGAATCGGCGACCCGGGTCGAGCTGACCCTGCCCGACACCGGTGTCTGCGGCGGCGCGGGCGTATTCGACGAGCCCAACACCGTCGCCGCCGAGACACCCGGCGGTGGTGGCTGCTGCGGCGGTCCAGCGCCGGAACTGATTTCGCTCGGTTCGGTGCGCGGCAGCAACTGATCTCCGATGTTCGACCTCGCAACCCCGGCGCAGACCGGCCCGCTTCCCCGGGCGGGCCTGCGCCGGGTCCTGGCGGTGCTGTGCCTGACCGAGATCACCAGCTGGGGCATCCTGTTCTACGCATTCCCCGTGCTGGCGGTCTCCATCTCCCATGACACCGGCTGGTCGCTGCCGACCATTACCGCCGCCTTCTCTCTCGGCCAGCTCGCCGCCGCGCTGACCGGAATCCCGGTCGGGCGCATCTTGGATCGCATCGGTCCGCGCATCGTCATGACGCTCGGCTCCGCGCTCGCGGTGGTCTCGGTCTTGGTGGTGGCCCTCGCACCAAACCTGCCGGTGTTCTTCGCCGGATGGATTCTGGCGGGCGCGGCCATGGGAGCAACGCTCTACCCGCCGGCCTTCGCGGCACTGACCCGCTGGTGGGGCGACGAGCGACTCAAAGCGCTCATGATCCTCACCCTCGCCGCGGGGCTGGCAAGCACTGTCTTCGCGCCGCTGACCGCCGCTCTCGACGCGCACGGCGATTGGCGCACAACGTATCTGGTTCTTGCTGTGGTGCTGGCCGTGGTCACCATTCCGGCGCACTGGTTCGGATTGCACGGTGCGTGGCCGCATCCGCCCGCACCGCTGCATGACGCGTTCGCCGACCACGCCGCCATCGTTCGCAGCCGCGCGTTCGTGATGTTGGTGATCACCTTGTGTCTCGGCGCGTTCACGACAGCGGCGGGTGTGTTCAATCTCGTTCCACTGCTTCAGGAACAGGGATTCTCACCCACGATGGCCGCGCTCGCGCTCGGGCTGGGCGGGGCCGGACAGGTCCTGGGCCGCATCGGCTACCTGCCGCTGGCCGCGCGCAGCACCGCCATCACTCGGACCCTCGCGATCCTGGCCTCGACTGCGGTGGCAACTGCGCTGCTGGGAGTCGTCACCGGTATGGCGGCATTGGTAGCGGTCTCGATCGGCGCCGGACTCGTACGCGGCGTCTTCACCCTCATCCAAGCCACCGCAATCACCGACCGCTGGGGCGCAACACATTACGGACGACTCAACGGCCTGCTGTCCGCACCCGTGGTGATCGTCATGGCGCTCGCCCCGTGGGCGGGCACCCTGCTGTCGGCCTGGACCGGCAGCTACGCCCACGCCTACCTCATTCTCGCGGGCGTCGCCCTCATCGCGGTCGGCACCGGCATCGCCACGGGCGTATCGGTCGGAACCCGCTCAGATCTCAAGGATGCTCCATGACAAGCCAATACGATGCTCTCGTGGTCGGGGGTGGCCAGTCCGGCCTCGCCGCGGCCTACCACCTTCGACGACGAGGGTTGACCGTCGCACTGCTGGAGGCCGGACCGGAGCCCGTCGGCTCCTGGCCGCGCTATTACGACAGTCTCGCCTTGTTCTCGCCCGCCAAATACAGTGCCCTGCCCGGTCTTCCGTTTCCAGGAGACCCCAACCGCTACCCCCATCGCGACGAAGTCGTCGCCTATCTGCGCAGCGCGGCTCAATCCCTGGACGCCGATATCCGCACCGGCGAGCGCGTTGAGGACATCGGACACGACGGACACTGGTTCACCGCTCACAGCGCGACCGGATCCACCTTCATCGCACCACGCGTGGTGGCGGCGACCGGAAGCTTCCGGTCTCCGCACGTACCCGCCCTGCCTGGCCAGGACAGCTTCACCGGAAAGATCCTGCACGCCAGCGAGTACCGCTCCCCCACAGACTTCGAGGGACAGCGGATCATCGTGGTCGGTGCGGGGAACTCAGCGGTCCAGATCGCGGTCGAGCTTGCTGAACACGCCTCCGTCACGATGGCCAGCCGCTCACCAGTGAAGTTCATGTCCCAGCGTCCCCTCGGCCGCGATGTGCACTTCTGGTTCACGGTGACCGGCTTCGACTTCCTTCCGGTCGGGCCGCTCTTGCGCAACCCGCCCACAGAGCCGGTCCTCGACCCGGGCCGCTACCGGGCCGCGCTCGCTACCGGAAAACCGGCTGCTCGACCGATGTTCACCACTCTCGATGGCGACAGCGTGATCTGGGCCGACGACACCCGCACTCCCGCTGACGCGATCATCCTCGCCACCGGCTACCGCCCACATCTGCCCTACCTCGCCGGAATCGGCGCACTCACCGACACCGGCGCACCACGGCATCGCAAGGGCGTATCCACCACCCACGCCGGTCTCGGCTACCTGGGCCTGGAATGGCAACGCACCCCGTCATCGAACACCCTGCGCGGCGTCGGCACCGACGCCGCCCACCTGGCCCGCCGTCTACACAACCTCGGACCCATCCCTACCCGCCATCACAAGAAGGAGAAATCAAATGACAACTGAGGAGACTCGCGAGCAGGTCCGCGCTCACTACGCCGCCGCCGCGCGGTCGGTCATCGCCCAGTCCTCGAACGACCCAGCGGCGGAACAGACTGCAAGTTGTTGCGCACCGACCGACAGTGCCGAATCCTGCTGTTCGGGCCCGATCGAGCTCAGCGACAACGTATTCGGAGCCAGCCTGTACGGGGTGGACGACCGCGAGCAACTGCCCGCTGACGCGGTGCTCGCAAGCCTCGGCTGCGGGAACCCGGTCATGGTCGCGGACCTGCGTGCCGGTGACACCGTCCTGGACCTCGGTTCCGGCGGCGGTATCGACGTCCTGCTGTCCGCGCGCCGAGTCGGGCCGACCGGCAAGGCGTACGGCCTGGACATGACCGAGGAAATGCTCGCGCTCGCGATTGCCAACGCACGAAAGGCCGAGGTCACCAATATCGAATTCCTCAAAGGCACTATCGAATCCGTGCCGCTGCCAGCGGACACGATCGACGTGATCATCTCCAACTGCGTCATCAACCTGTCGACCGACAAAGCCGCCGTGTTCGCCGAATCGCTGCGCGTGCTGCGCCCCGGCGGGCGCTTCGGTGTCAGCGACGTCGTCGCCGATGACACTCTCACGCCCGACCAGCGCGCCGAGCGCGGCGGCTACGTGGCCTGCATTGCCGGTGCCCTGTCGTTCAGCGAATACCGCGAGGGCCTCACGACGGCGGGTTTCACCGACGTCGAGATCACGACCACGCACGACATCGGAGAAGGGCTGCACGGCGCGATCATCCGTGCCACCAAACCGGCTGATGGATAGTCGCTTCGGGTCCTTGTACCCGTTGAGGAGGTGAAGCTATCCCTTCAACTGTTCTGCGAGTGAGCGAACGCGGGTAGCGATGTCGTCGCGGACGAGGCGCATGCGTTCGATGCCCTCGATCCCCCGCTCCGATGGTTCGTCGGTGTCCCAGTTCTCGAACCGTGTCCCGGGCACCGGGTCGAGATGGGCTTCACGACCGAGGGTGACCACCACGTCGACGGCTTCCACCAGTTGCGGGTCAACAGGTTTCGGGCTCTCGACGGAGATGTCCACACCGAGCTCGCGCAGTGATTCGACAGACAGGGCGTTGAGACTGATGCCGGGGCTGGTCCCCGCGGAGTACACATCGAGGTGTTCTCCGGCAACGAGGCGCATCAGGCCGGCGGCCATCTGAGACTTACCGCCGTTCTTGACACAGACGAACAGCACCGAGGGACGCTTGGCCTCACGGCTCGGCTGCGATCCTGTGACCGCGACCGGTTCACCGGCGGCTGGGAGCGTGTTGGCGGCGATGTCGCCACACTGTGCGAGCCACCGTTCGGCGTCGATCGCGGCGGAGCAGCCGGTGCCAGCGGCGGTAATCGCCTGCCGGTAGTTGTGGTCCACAAGATCCCCGACAGCGAAGACACCCTCCAACGAGGTCGCCGTAGTCGGCGAGTTCACCCGCACGTACCCCGACTCGTCGAGATCGACTTGGCCCCTGACCAACTCGCTGCGCGGGTCATGCCCGATGGCGACGAAGACACCGGTCACCGCCAGCGTGGACTCTTGCCCGGTCGTCACGTCACGAACGACGAGCCCGCTCACACTCTGGTCACCGACTACCTCGACCGGTTCGGTGCTGGTCAGGAATCGGATCTTGGGATTGGCTCTGGCGCGTTCGAGCATGATGCGGGACGAGCGGAACTCTTCGCGTCGGTGCACCACGGTGACGCTGCGGGCGAAGCGCGTCAAGAAGGTCGCTTCCTCCATCGCCGAGTCACCGCCGCCGACCACGACGATGTCCTGGTCGCGGAAGAAGAATCCATCGCACGTAGCGCAGGCGCTCACCCCGCGCCCCAGCAACCGGTCCTCGCCCGGGATGCCCAGATAGCGCGCCGCCGCGCCCATCGCCAGGACGACGGCGTGGGCGTAGTACGCGGTGTCTCCGACCATGACCTTCTTGATCGCCCCGGTCAGGTCGAGCTCTGTCACATCCTCGGTACGGATGTCGGTGCCGAACCGCTTGGCTTGCTCGCGCATCTGCTCCATCAGGTCCGGTCCCATGATGCCGTCGCGGAAGCCGGGGAAGTTCTCCACCTCCGTGGTGGTCATCAGCGCACCACCGAACTGGGTGCCTTCGAACAGCACCGGCGCGAGTTCGGCTCGGGCCGCGTAGATCCCGGCGGTGTACCCGGCGGGTCCGGAGCCGACGATGATCAGGTCGTGAACCACGGCCGGGGGTGTCATACGAATCTTCTTTCAGGTTGTACTAACGCTTGACACCCACCGTATTGCTCAATGACCATTGAGTCAATGAGTACTGAGCAATTGTGGTCAGTGGAGCGGCGTGTCGAAGTGCACGCCGCGCTGGCCGATGCGACCCGCTTGCGCATCGTGGATGCCCTCACGGTCGGCGACATGTCGTCCTCGGAGCTGTGTGCGCTGTTGTCGATCCCGACGAATCTCCTGGCCCATCACCTCAAGGTGCTCGAGCGGGTCGGGCTGGTGGAACGCGGCCGGTCCGAAGGTGATCGGCGGCGAAGCTATCTACGACTGGTGCCGGGGTTCGAGGCGAAGTTGCTGCCGCACAACAGGTATGCGGCTACCCGGGTGGTGTTCGTGTGCAGCCGGAACACCGCTCGTTCCCAGCTCGCGGCAGCCGCTTGGGCTCAGCTCAGCGCTGTTCCGGTGATCTCGGCCGGTACCCACCCGGCTGAGCAGGTGCATCCAGGCGCTGTGGCAACGGCTCGACGGCACCGGATTCCCATGCGGCCTCGACGTCCGCAGGGCATCGATGGGCTGCTGCGGACCGGCGATCTGGTCATCGCCGTGTGCGACAACGCGCACGAGGAACTTCCCATCGATATCGAACGGCTGCACTGGTCGATCCCGGATCCGGTTGCCACCGGAACCAACGAAGCGTTCGACAAGGCACTAACCCTGATCACCGGCCGAATCGAGCGCGTCGCGGCCACCGTAGAACCTGTCGCGGGCAGCGACCCGCACAGCTGAGTACCGTCTCCACCCTCACCGAAAGCCGGAGCTGTCATGCCCGAATCACCGCTCACCACAGTGGATTACCAACGACGCGACCTGTCCATCGACCAGAAGCTGGCCCTCAAGACCGCAGCGACCCGGCTGCAAACGGAGTTCTCCACCGCCTTCGGCGTGGAGACCATCGAACGGTTCCTGCACTCCTCCTACGACAAGTTCGCCGGCCGGGCAACGATTCCCAATTTCCTGCCGCTGCTGGCCGAGCGCTTCGCGCGTCAGCGGCTGCGCGCCCTGGCCCGGGCGGAAGGCAAGATCACCGACGGCAAGCCCACCGTGCTGTTCCTGTGCACCCACAACGCGGGCCGCTCCCAAATGGCATTGGGCTGGTTCACCCAGCTCGCCGGGGACAACGCGGTCGCCTGGTCCGGCGGCTCCGAACCCGGCAACGAGATCAACCCCGCCGCCATCACCGTCATGGCCGAAGTCGGCATCGACATCTCGAGCGAATTCCCCAAACCCTGGACCGAGGAGATTGTCCGCGCCGCCGACGTCATCATCACCATGGGCTGCGGCGACGCCTGCCCGGTGTATCCCGGCCGCCGCTACGAGGAATGGGTCCTCGACGATCCCGCCGGTTCCGACGTCGCCGCCGTTCGCGTCATCCGCGACACGATCGAGGCACGCGTCCGCCATCTGCTCACCGAGCTCGAGGTTCCGATCGCAGGCTGACGACTCAGCCTCGATGGGCCGTTTCGGTGAAAAGTAGTGTTCCTGGTTGTGGGTGAAGCTCTTCAGGACACGGCACCATCGATCCTCGAATCGGCAGTTCGACGGCGAGCGTCGCTGCTCTACGTATTCAGCGCCGGAGCGCTGATCGGTGTACTGGGCGGACTGATCGGACTCGGCGGCGCGGAGTTCCGGCTCCCGCTGCTGATCAGCCTCTTCGGATTCGCCGCCCTGCACGCGGTCATCCTCAACAAGGCCATGAGCCTGATTGTGGTCGCCACCGCGCTGCCCGCACGCCTGTTCGCCCTGCCATATGCGGAGGTCGCCGCGCACTGGAGCATCGCGGTGAACCTGTTGGCGGGCAGCCTGATCGGAGCCTGGCTAGGAGCTGGCTGGGCCACCCGCATGCACTCACGCACCCTCTACCGTGTACTGGCAGTCCTGCTGGTCGGCATCGCGGCTGCGCTGGCCGCGACCCACCTCACCGAGGTCGGGCACCTCGACCTCGCGCCATCGGTGCGCGTGGTCGCCGCAATAGTGGCCGGAGTGGGTATCGGTGTCGTGGCCGCGCTGATGGGCGTAGCAGGCGGCGAACTGCTGATCCCGACCATCGTGCTGCTGTTCGGTGCCGACATCAAACTTGCCGGGAGCCTGTCACTGATGGTTTCGCTGCCCACCATGCTGGTCGCCTTCGCTCGATACAGTCGGGACCAGAGCTTTCAGATCCTCAGCTCGAATACGCGATTCGTTGCGATTATGGCGGTCGGCTCTATCACCGGAACCGTCCTCGGTGGTTTGTTGCTCGGAGTGATCCCCAGCGCCGCACTCATCCCGGCATTGACTGTCTTACTACTGATCTCGGCACTGAAGGTCTGGCGGCACCGGTAGCGCGCACACCGTCGTCACGGGCATGCGTTCGTCGCGACGGACGGTGCGGGTGTACCGGTCAGAGCCGCCAGTGCGGGAACTCCCACTGGACTGATGGCCCGCGCAGGCACAACGGCGAAGCGGGTGGCGAACTCCGATGCCACCCTCTGGATTTCGACGGTCTCACGCTGGGCTCGCTGTCGCAGCAGCGGCGATTCGGTACCAGCTGCGGCGACGGAGTTGTTGACCACCCACGCCCACGGAGTGATGTCTGCCCGCGCCAGGTCGGCTTGTAGCTCGGCAGCTTCGAGGACGGGGGTCGTCTCCGCGAGCGTGACCAGGACGACCTTGGTCTCGTCGGGATCCTGCAAACGCATCAACGGTGTTGTGAAGGAGCGGGTTTCGCCCATCTGGCGGGCGACCTCACGGTGATACGAGCCGGTCGCGTCGAGCAGCAACAGGGTGTGGCCGGTGGGCGCGGTATCGACGACGACGAATCGGCGCCGGGACTGGTGCACGATACGGGAGAAGGCTTGGAAGACAGCGACTTCCTCGATACACGGTGATTGCAGATCTTCCGCGAGCACGGCACGCCCCTGGGCATCGAGGGTCGCGCCCTTGGTGGCGAGGACGCGCTCACGATAGGCCGCGGTGGCCTCGGCCGGGTTTATGCGGGAGACCTCGAGGTTGCCCAGCGCCTCGGAGATGGCGGCATCGACGTGGGCGGCGGGATCGGTCGTTGTCAGGTGCACATCGTGGCCGCGGGCCGCGAGGGCCACGGCCAGCGCCTCGGCGACGGTGGTCTTACCGACCCCGCCCTTGCCCATACACAGGATCAGGCCGTGGCCCTGGACTTCGAGGTCGTCCACCAACGCGGCCAGAGGTGCGTCCGGGACATCCAGCGCCGGGGCGTCGCTGATCCCGGTCTCGGGGTAACCAATGAACAGACGGTCGAGCGCGGGAAGTCCGACGATGTCGACGGGCGCGAGTTCGAGCCGGTCACAGGGCAACTCGGCCAATGCGGCAGGCAGCGCGGCAAGGGCCGCCTGTTCGCGTCGGTATATCGCTTCCGCCAGCGGATCGGCGTCGCCCGGGTCGGGCAGCAACGCGTTGAGGACGATATAGCCGCCCTTGATTCCGGTCGCCGCGAGCTCGATTGCGGTGCGGTCGAGTTCGGCCAGCGTCGATGCCTGGGCGCGAGCGACCAGCACCAGACGGCTGCGGGCCGGGTCCTGCAACGCCGCCACAGCTGCGGCGTAGTCGGTGCGCTGTTTTTCCAGCCCCGACAGTGGCCCCAGACAGCTGGCGTCACCCTTGCCGTTGTTCAGGAAATCGGTCCACTCGCCCGGCAGTTGCAGCAGCCTGATGGTGTGCCCGGTCGGGGCGGTGTCGAATACGACGTGATCGAACTGGGCTGCGGCATTGTCGGCCAGCAAACCGGTGAATTCGTTGAAGGAAGCGATCTCGGTAGTGCACGAGCCGGACAGCTGCTCGGTGATGGATTCGATTTCCTTGGCGGGCAGCAGGTTCCGGACCGGGCCTATGATCCGCTCCCGGTAGGCGTGTGCGGTCTGTTCGGGATCGATCTCCAACAGCGACAACCCGGGGACAGCAGGTACCTCGGTGACGGTCGCGCCGACGGTCAACCCGAAGACGTGTCCGAGGTTCGATGCCGGGTCGGTGCTGACCAACAGCACCCGACGGCCCGAGCGCACGAGCGCGAGCGCCGACGCACAGGCCACAGACGTCTTGCCCACGCCTCCCTTGCCGGTGAACAGCAGGAAACGTGGTGGATCAGCGAGGAATCCCGGTGCCGCCGCAACCATCAGCAGCAGCCACTTTCGGGCTCGCAGGCCGCGCTTGCCGACAGATCGAGCAGCCGGGCTCCGCTAGGCGGTGTGACCGGTGCGGGTTCCTCCACTCCGGCCCAGCGCGCCAGCTGCGCGCGAGTCGGATACCGGCCCGTCAGCACCGTGACGCCGTTGAC
Source organism: Nocardia acididurans (assembly GCF_016741815.1). Taxonomy (GTDB): domain Bacteria; phylum Actinomycetota; class Actinomycetes; order Mycobacteriales; family Mycobacteriaceae; genus Nocardia; species Nocardia acididurans. The sequence goes on along the minus strand of NZ_JAERRJ010000006.1, from coordinate 540,451 downwards.
CAACACCAGCGGCAGCCCGTCGGATCCGGCCAACTCCAGAAACTGTCGCACCGCGTCATTGGTGGCGAAGGCCATCGGATCGCCCGCGAGGTTGTGCCGGGTCACCGCACCACCCGCACCCGACACCCAATCCAGGTCAGCGGAGAACTCCACCAACGACTGGTCGAGGTCAGGCCCGCAGACGCCGGTATTGCAGCACAGGGCAGGTTCGAAGATTTCGACAGTGCTCACGAGCGATCCCATTTCTCAGTTGCGGGCGGGCAGCAGTTCGGCGATCAGATCCTCGATCCGCGTACGGATCTCGTCGCGGATCGGCCGCACGGACTCGACGCCCTTGCCTGCCGGGTCCTCCAGCTTCCAGTCCCGGTAGTCCACGCCCGGGAAGTACGGGCATGCATCTCCACATCCCATGGTGATGACGACCGTGGAGGCTTCCACTGCATCCGGGGTGAGGATCTTGGGCGACTGGTTGGTGATGTCGATGCCGAGCTCGGCCATGGCCTCGACGGCCGCCGGGTTGAGACTGTCGCCCGGCGCGCTGCCGGCCGAACGGACCTCGATCTCCTCACCTGCCAAATGGGCGAGGAAGCCCTGAGCCATTTGAGAACGTCCAGCGTTGTGCACGCATACGAAGAGCACGCTGGGCTTGGAAGCCATGGGTGAGAGGTCCTTTCAGGAGGAAGCGGGAAGCTGTTCGGCCGACTCGTGCGGCACGGTCACGTTGTCGGCAGTTGCGGCGCTGCCGGGGTACAGCCAGGTGATAGCCGCCAATCCCAGTGCCGCTCCGAGGATCTGCGCGGCGATATACCCGAGCACCGAGCCGGGCGCGATACCGGCGAAGGTATCGGAGAAGATTCGTCCGATGGTCACCGCGGGGTTCGCGAACGAAGTCGAACTCGTGAACCAGTACGCCGCACCGATATACGCGCCCACCGTCGCAGCCGACAACGCGGCGCGACCACTCCGCGCCAGCGCGAAGATCACCGCAATCAGCCCTGCGGTCGCTACCACCTCGCCGAGCAGGTGCCCGCTCGTGATGCGATCATGCGTCGAGATCTGGAATACGCTCAGATCGAACATGGCATTGGCCAGCACTGAGCCCACCACACCACCGGCCACCTGCGCCGGGATATAGCTGACGAGCTCGGTGGCACTGAGGCCGGTGCCCTGGCGACGACCGAGCAGCCAGTCCGCCGCCGACACCACCGGATTGAAGTGCGCGCCCGAGACCGGGCCGAACACCAGGATCAGCACCGCCAGGCCGAAGACCGTCGCCGTCGAGTTCTCGAGCAACTGCAATCCGACATTCCCAGGCGACAGTTGCTGTGCGGCGATGCCGGAACCGACGACCACCGCGACCAGCAGAGCGGTGCCGAGGAACTCGGCCACCAACTTGCGCGCAAGACCGTTCATCGCCCGACCGCCTCAGACTCAGACTCAGACTCAGGAGCGTCGAGCAGCTGCGAAAGCTGCTGCAAGGCAGCTGGTTCGACCCGGTAGTACACCCACGACGCCCGGCGCTCGCTGCTCAACAGACCCGCTTCACGTAACACCTTCAGATGATGCGAAATGGTGGGCTGGCTGACGTCGAACCCACTCGACAGGTCGCATACGCACGCTTCCTGCCCGACGTGGCTGGCAACCATGCTGAGCAACCGCAAACGGATCGGATCCGCGAGCGCTTTGAACATGACCGACATCCGCGCTGCAGCTTCGACCGTCAACGGCTCCCGCGTCATGGACGTGACCTCGCACGACGGTTCGGAGACCGCAACGATCGGCAGACCTGACTTAGACACTCGTCGATATTGACACCTATTGAATTCAAAGGCAAGCGAACAACCAGTAAGCCTGGCCGCACTCGCACCGCCGGCGAGAGCGTCGGGCAACTCCCCGATCCATCCACACCACGGATGCCCAACCGTGACCGACAGAGGAGGGGATAAACAGCACCTTTGCCACCAGTTACAGAGTGCCCAGGTTCAAGCAACCGTTCGTGTACGAGGCGCTTGACCCAACGAACGCAACGGAGGGTCCATATCCAGCCGCAACGGCAACCAGCCGATCCTGCACCCGACCGAAGGATGCGACCATGCCCGACATCGAACCGGACACCACCTCCCGCGACCGGTGGGAATCGCTTCCGCTTCTACTGTCTGTGCCCAGAGCTGCACTGCTGCTCGGGATCAGCCGCTCGGCAGGCTATCGGCTTGCTGAGTCCGGCGAGCTCCCAATCAAACGCATGGGCGGACGGGTCTACATCGTCACTGCCCGGCTGCAGGCGATGCTCGAGCAGGACGAGCTCGGGGAGGCCGCAGCATGAAACAAGGGCACGTCCGCAAGCGCGGCAAAACCTGGTACTACCAGTTCCGGCTCCCAGAGAAGGGGCCAGACGGAAAACCCGACTTCGACACCAAGGGCGGGTTCGCCACCGAGAAGGAAGCCTGGGCGGCCTGCCGGAACGCGATCAAGGCCGTCGAACAGAACAAGCGCGTGAAGCCCTCGAAGATCACCGTCCGGGCGTTTTTCGTCGAGGAGTGGCTGCCTGCGATCAAGATGCTGGTTGACGCCACCACGTACGACAACTGGCAGGCGTACGTCCATGCCTACGTCGTCCCCCGCCTCGGCGACGGTGAGCTGCAGAAGTTGACCGCCCCGATACTGGTGAAGTTCTACACCCAACTCCTCACCGATGGACGCATCAAGCCCGACAACAACATTCGCATGTACGAGTACTGGACCAAAGCAACCAAGCGCGGCCACCAGCCCACGCCACGTGAGATCACCGACGCCTGCGGCGTCACCATCCATGCCGCCCGTACCGCTGTACGCCGCTACAAAGCCGGACGGATACCCACCCCGAAACCCGCTGGCCTGGAGCCCAAAACCGTCCGCAACATCCACCTCGCGATCCATCGAGCACTGGTCGATGCGGTTGCATGGAAGTACCTTGTCGACAACCCGGCAGACGACGCGAAGCCACCCCGCGTGGCCCGGGTGCGGCGGCCGGTATGGACCCCGGAACAAGCCACCCGATTCATGGACAGCATCTGCTTCGACCGGTTCTATGCGCTTTTCCGGCTGGAGTTGACTACCGGTCTGCGGCGGGCCGAGATCTGTGGAATCCGTTGGCCTTCCCTGGATCTTGACGCCGGAACACTTTCTGTCCATCAAGGTCGGGTAGTCGTGGCCGGACGAGCGCAGGACGCTCAGGTCAAGACCGAAGACTCAGAACGTCTGATAGCCCTCGATGAGGAGACCGTTGACGCCCTCCGCGTATGGAAAGCCATCCAGGACGCCGAACGCGCGCTCTATGGTGACGACTTCCGCGACACCGACCTGGTCTTCACCTATGAAGACGGCCGCCCCGTGCACCCCGATTCAATCCGGGAGCGGTTCAAACGACTGGCCGCGGAGGCTGGACTGCCCGAGATCCGCTTCTACGACCTGCGCCACACCTACGTCACCGGAGCCCTGCGCGCCGGAATCAACCCGAAGGTCGTCAGCCAGCGCATCGGCCATGCGGACGTGGCCTTCACCATGAGCGTCTACCAACACGTCCTGCCCGGCCAGGACGAAGACGCCGCCGCTCGCGCCGCCGCATACATGCTGGGACGCCGCAGAACACCGGAGACAGCATCGAACCCATGAAACTGAGTTTGGCTAATGATGCCAAACGTGATGCCAAATGAACGCGAAAACGGCCCGGAACCAGTTGGTTCCGGGCCGTTTCCCTAGTAGCGGGGACAGGATTTGAACCTGCGACCTCTGGGTTATGAGCCCAGCGAGCTACCGAGCTGCTCCACCCCGCGTCGGTGAGAACAACCCTACACAGGGGCGGGTGGAAGAACCTAATCGTGTGGTCAGAGGGGGTGGGGGGATATTGCTACATCGTGTCACAGATACCATCGGGTCTGTGGCGAAGCTGAAGGTTTCTGTTGATGTTCCGATTCCGCCCGAGCAGGCCTGGGCGCATGCCTCGGACCTGCCCGAGCTGGACAAGTGGCTGACCCTGCACGAGGGGTGGCGCGGGCCGGTGCCCGAGGGACTCACGCCGGGGACGCGGCTGGTGGGGGTGGCCACGGTGAAGGGATTCCGGAATCGAGTCACCTGGACCGTGAAGACGGCCGAACCGCCGAATCGGCTCGTGCTCACCGGATCCGGAATCGGCGGGACCAAGTTCGGGATCGAGTTGCGGGTCGCGCCGAGCGCGAGCGGGTCCAAGGTGACCGCCGATTTCGACCTCGGCGGCGCACCGCTTTTCGGTCCCATCGGCTCGGCGGTCGCCCGCGCATTGCGCGGGGACGTCGAACGATCACTGGACAAGTTCGTACAGCTTTACGGCTGAGTCCGCATCAAAGAGAAGGCCCCGGAACCAGGTTCCGGGGCCTTCTGTAGTAGCGGGGACAGGATTTGAACCTGCGACCTCTGGGTTATGAGCCCAGCGAGCTACCGAGCTGCTCCACCCCGCGTCGGTGAACACGACATTACACACGGGTGCGTAGAACTTGCAAATCAGCCGGTCAGAGTGTGTTTCTCGGATGCGAAGACGATCTTCGAAGCAGGCATCTCGAGAGGTTCGGGGCGAGGTGTTCACGCGCGTTGACAGTCTGTTTCGGGCGAAACGTGAGCTGGTTCACAATTTCGTCGTGATATACATCACATCACGGATGCATAACAGACCGTCCGGGATTTCCAAATACAGCATAGCCAGCCTGCATGAATGCCGATTTCCGGGTTATTCGCTTCATGCAATTCCAGAGTTATCAAGACGTGATCTGCCGAGATTTGGTCGTTATCGTCAGGAGCGGCCCGGATCAAACCTGTGATGGGCTCCGACCCGAACCGCTGCACACCGGCAACCCTGCCCCGCGGTCGTGGTACCCCAACCTCCTGGGGGCAGGGAAGGCGAGCATTCGGCCTGGTAGGTGGGCACAGGGAGGGACATCGCCATGAAACAGAACCGGAAGATCAACACCCGCGCCCTGGGCCTCGCGGCCGTCGCCGGCGCCATTGTTGCCGTCCCGTTCGGCTTCTCCGCAACCGCTTCCGCCGCTCCGGCCCACGACTGGGACGGCGTCGCCCAGTGTGAATCGGGCGGCAACTGGGCCATCAACACCGGCAACGGCTACTACGGCGGCCTGCAGTTCTCGCACAGCACCTGGGTCGCCAACGGCGGCACCGGATACGCGCACCAGGCCAGCAAGGCCGAGCAGATCCGCGTCGCGGAGAACGTGCTCGCCAGCCAGGGCGTCGGCGCGTGGCCCACCTGCGGCGCCTACCTGCGTCAGGGCACCTCCGAGCCCGAGCCCGAGGTCGTGGCCCCCGAGCCCGCTCCCGTCGTGGCCCCCACCGACCGTCAGGTCATGATCGATCAGGCCAAGGCGGTTGCCGATGGTCTGGCCACCCAGTTCGGCGTCCAGCCGCAGTACAACCAGATCCTCGAGCAGAACGCCGCGCTCATCGAGTCCTGGGGTCGCTGACACCACAGCTTTTTCTCTTCATACCGGGAGAAAAAGAAGGGCGCTGCCGTCAACGAAGACGGCAGCGCCTTTCTGTACCGCCTCTCCGCGACTTCAGCGCCCGGCCGAGAGCCGTTGACTGCTGAGCACGCGTGCCGGCGGTCGAGAGCCGAACCGATTTCGGACGTACCCGGTGAGTTACCCGGATCGCCCGAAATCAGTTGTCACCCTGGGTATTACCCACCCGACTTGTTGTAGGCGTTGATCGCGGTTTGCAGTTGCTCGAACGCCTTGCCCAGGGCGGCCAGGTCGCCGGACTTCTGTGCGTCCGAGACGGCCTTGAGCGCCGCGTCGATCTGCTTGACCGCCTCATCCCGGCCGGTGGTGGCGGGCGGGATGACCGTGCCCTGATTCGGCGGCGTCCCACCCTGATTCGGCGGATTGTTCACCGTGCCCTGGTTGGGCGGGACGGTGGTGGCGCTACCGGCGTCCAGGCCCACCTCGCGCAGCGCCTCGGCGGAGGTCGGCGCGTAGCCGAGCTTGCCGTCGTAGGTGGTGAGCACACGCACCAGCTGCGGGAAGGACGCGGAATTCGCTGAGCCGCTGGCCCTTTCGAGATACCACGGCTCCGCGTACAGGAACTGGCCGTTCCCGATCGGCAGCGTCAGCAGATTGCCGTACCTGACCTTGGCGGTATTGCCACCGGTGAGCACCGTGCGCTCACTGGAGACGCTGGGGTCGTTGGTCATTCGGGTCTGCGTCTGCTGCGGACCGTCGGTCTGCGAGTCACCCGGCAACTTCAGAATGGTTATCTTGCCGTAGTTCTCGGGATCCGAGGCCGCGGAGATGTAGGCCGACAGGAACTGCCGCCGGAAGCCCACCATGGCGCTGGTCAGCTGGAAGGCCGGCTTACCCGTCTTCTGATCGCCCATCAGCACGTAGTACGGCGGCTGATGCGCATTGCCCGCGCCCTCGACCGTCGGATCCGAGGGGACCGACCAGAACGAGTTGGCGTTGAAGAACTCGCGCGGATCGTCCACGTGGTAGCGCGACAGCATCTCGCGCTGCACTTTGAACAGATCCTCCGGGTAGCGGAAGTGCGCCCGCAGCTCGGTGCTGATCTCGCTCATCGGCTTGACCGTGTTCGGGAAGACGCCCCGCCACGCCGCCAGCACCGGATCCTTGGGATCCACCTCGTAGAGGGTGACGGTGCCGTCGTAGGCGTCGACGGTGGCCTTCACCGAGTTGCGGATGTAGCTGACCTCCTTGCGCGGCAGCAGACGACCGGTGGTCTGGTCGATGCTGTCCTCCACCACGCCGTCGAGCGAGGTGCGCTCGGCGTACGGGTAGTTGTCGAGGGTGGTGTAGGCGTCCACGATCCACAGGATCTTGCCGTCGACGACGGCCGGGTAGACATCACCGTCGGTGGTCAGCCACGGCGCGACCTCCTGCACCCGGTCCTTCGGATCGCGATTGAAGATGATCTTCGAATCCTCACCGATGGAACTGGAGAACAGAATGTTGCGCTCGGCGTACTTGGCCGCGAACGCCAGCCGGTTGAACCAGTTGCCGATCGGCACGCCGCCGCTGCCGGTGTAGGAGTAGCGCGCGTTGTCCATGTCGTACTCGCGCGCCGGCTGGCCATTCGCGCCCACGATCGCGTAGTCGGCATCGGTCTTCGAGATCAGCTCGCCGTAGTAGATGCGCGGCTGGCTGACCTTGATGGCCTGATTGTCCGGCGCGGTCGTGGTGTCGATGACCAGCGTCTTGCCGTCCACATCGAACACCGGGTAGCCGAAGCCGCCGCTCGCGCCCGAGGCGGCCTGCGCCTCCTGCGGCGGGGCCTCGTTCACCTTGTTGGCGGGCGCGGCCACGAAACCGTTGCCGTGCGTGTAGACCGTGTGCCGGTTGATCCAGTCCTTCTGGTTGTCGGACAGGTTCTGCGGCACCAGTTCTCGCGCACCGACGATGTAGTCCTGCACCTGGTTGTTGATCGTGTAGCGATCGATGTCCAGCGGATCGGAGAAGCCGAAGAAGTTCTGCCGCTGCTTCATCTGGGTGAAGGTCGGCGTCAGCAGGTTCGGATCCAGCAGGCGGATGTTCTTGATGGTCTCCTGGTCCGCCGCGGACAGCGCGCCGCCGGTGCCGGTCGGCTGACCGGAGGCCGGGAACTCCTTGTACTCCACGCTCTCGTCGGTGATCCCGTACGCCTGCCGGGTCGCCGCGATATTGCGCTCGATGTAGGCGCTCTCCTTGGTGGCCGCGTTCGGGCGCACCGAGAACTGCTCCACCAGCAGCGGCCACACCGCGCCCACCAGCACCGAGGACAGCACCAGCAGCGCCGCCGCCATGGCCGGAATCCGCAAGTCGCGCAGGACGACTCCGGCGAAGAACGCCAGGGCGCAGATGACGGCTATGGACAGCAGGATCAGCTTGGCGGGCAGCACCGCGTTGATATCGGTGTACGTACCGCCGGTGAAGTTGTCGTTGCGGGTGCTGAACAGCAGTGCGTACCGGTCGAACCAGTAGGCGATCGCCTTGAGCAGCACGAAGATTCCGGCGATGATCGCCAGCTGCACCCGCGCCGCCGTGCTCAGCGTGCCCTCACGGCCGCTCAGGCGCAGGCCGCCGAAGACGTAGTGCGTCACCAGATTCGCGAAGAACGCGATCACCACGGCGACGAACAGCCAGTTCAGGACCATGCGGTAGAACGGCAGATCGAAGGCGTAGAAGCCGACGTCCAGATTGAACTGCGGATCCTGCACGCCGAAGTCGCCGCCGTGCAGGAACAGCTGCACCGTCACCCAACTCGACTGCGCGACAAGACCGGCCAGCAGGCCGATGATCAGCGGAATGCCGAGGCCGAACAGGCGCAGCCTGCTCATGACGGTGGTGCGGTAGCGGGCGATGGGATCACCCGGGCCGGCCACCGGCACGAAGACCGGGCGCGACCGGTAGGCCAGGAACAGCGCCACCCAGATGATCGCCGCCACCACCAGGGTGACGATCAGGAACAGAATGATTCTGGTCAGCAGCACCGTGGTGAAGACGTTGCGGAATCCCACCTCGCCGAACCACAGCCAGTTGGTGTACGCGTCGGTGAGACGCGGCCCGACCAGTAACAAAGCCGCCAGCACCAGGGCTGTGACGAGCAGTATGCGACTGCGTCGGGACAGCGTCGGTAAGCCGCTCGGGGGGCGCATGCCCACGATGCCACTCTCCCAGGGTCCGGCGGCGCCCGCGCCGGGAGACCGGTCGGTGCGCCGCAGTCCGATGATGAGTTCCGGTCCCAGAGGACCGTTCGGTCCCCCCAGGGGACCGTTCGCGCCCCACTCTACGTAAAACGCCCGCTTTCCGGCCCATCACCCGACACGCTGATCTCAGCGCTCAGCGAAAACGCCCGGCACCCGCGCTCCCCGAGCCATCCCGGCGATGCGAGGATTACCGCCGTGAACCCTGAGCAGTGGGCCGCGTCCGCCCTGTACCGATGCATCCGCGAAGTAGCGGAGTACGTCGACGGCGAAGGCTGGGATCGCCCGCCGCAGATGTTCGCGCTCGTGCCCACCGCCGACCTGGTCGCCGCCGAACCCGGCCTGCTCGATCAGCTCGACGACGCCTCGGCCCTGACTCCCATTGCGCAGGAACCGTTCCCGGACGACATCACCGGCAACAACATGGCGCTCGACGAGTTCCTCGCCACCACCAGCTGGCCCGACGCCGTCGAAGGCTGCGTGCTGGTGCAGCAGATCGTGGTCCTCCCGCCCGCCGCCGAGAAGACCCTCGATGACGCCATCGAACCGCTGCTCGCCGACCGCGACGCCGCCGACTCGGCCGCCCGGCGCGCCGCCGTCACCCACCCGGGCCGCCGCGACGCCCGCCTGTTCGCCGGTGTTCTCCGCGACGGCACCTCGCTGTCGCTGCTCCAGGTCCGCCCGACCGAGGACGAGGAGGACCCCTTCGGCGACCTCGACCTCCGCACCACCCCGAACCTCGCGCCCAACCTCATCGAGGCCCTGCGCCACACCTTCGAGAACGAGCCCGACGACTTCTGACGCACCACTCGTGGCGACTATCCGCAGCTGGGCGCTTCCTTGCCGGAGTTGATGGCGGCGAGAGAATCGACTGCGGCGGTGAGGTTTTCGACCTTCACCAGGCGTAGGCCGTCAGGGGTGCGCTGCAGGGCCTCGTTGCAGTTGGCGGCGGGGACCAGGAAGGTCTCCGCACCGGCTTCACGGGCGGCCATCATCTTGTACTGGATGCCGCCGATCGGGCCGACCTTGCCGTCGGGGTCGATGGTGCCGGTGCCCGCCACGAACTTGCCGCCGCTCAGCTCACCCGGGGTGAGCTTGTCGATGAGGGCGAGGGTGAACATGAGACCCGCTGAGGGGCCGCCGATCTCGGCCAGGTTGAAGTCGACCTGGATGGGGCCGGTGGAGATCTCGACCGGCGTGATGCCGAGGTAGCCCTTCTCCGCGTCGTCGGGGCGCCGGCCCACGGTGATCTGGGCGGTCTGCTCGACGCCGTCGCGCTTGAACACCACCGGAATCGCGGTGCCGGGCTTGGTGGTGGACACCGCGGTCACCACGTCCTTGGCCGTGACGACCGGTTTGCCGTCGACGCTCACCAGCTGATCGCCCTTGCGCAGCGCGTCCTTGGACGGCCCGTCCTCGGTGACATTCTGCAACTCGACCGCGGTCGGCATCTTCAGATAATTGAGGGCCGCCAATTCGGCGTCGTCCTCGGAGTTCTTGAACTCCTGCTGATTCGATTTGTCGATTTCCTCACGCGAGATTCCCGGCGGATACACCTCGGCGCGCGGCACCAGCCCGTGCTGACCGTCCAGCCACAGCCCGAACGCCTCGAAAATATTCAGCCGATCGCGAACGGAGACCGTCGTCATATTCAGGTTGCCGGTGGTCGGATCGACCGGCACATCCCGCACCTCGACGACCTGTTTTCCCTCGACATCGCCCAGTGTGTTGAATGTCGGCCCAGGTCCGAGCGCCACGAACGGGACGGTGACGACACTGCCTGCGATTCCCAGCACCAGGATCGGGATCAAGGCAGCGAGCAGGGTGAATATCCGACGGTTCACCGGGCCAAGGGTACTGGTGGTGTGGCCGATTGCCGCGTCCGCTCGCCGGTTCGCACCCCCGGAGCCTCCAGTACCGTAGTAACCATGAGTGATTTCCCGTTCGGATTCTCGAATCGCGACGACGACCCGGATCGCAAGCCGGGTGACGAGTCCAGCGGTTCTGGTGCGAACAACCCGTTCGGATTCGGGATCGGCGGTCCGGGTGGGGCGGGCGGATTCGATCCGTCGCAACTCGGGCAGATGCTCACTCAGCTCGGCGCCATGTTCACCAACATGAGTCAGCCGGGCGGCGGGCAGGCCGGGCCGGTGAACTACGACATCGCCAAGCGCCTGGCGCGCCAGCAGCTGGGAGCCACCGTGGCTCCCGTGACGGCGGGCGCGCAGCGCGCGGTCACCGACGCGGCGCACCTGGCCGAACTGTGGCTGGATCAGTCCACCACCTTCCCCGCGGGCGCGACCAAGACCGTGGCGTGGACGGCCAACGACTGGATCGAGGAGACGCTGCCCACCTGGAAGCGGCTGTGCGATCCGGTGGCCGAACAGGTTTCGGGCATGTGGACAGCGACCCTGCCCGAAGAGGCCAAGGAGTTCGCGGCCCCGATGATGGGCATGCTCGGTCAGATGGGCGGCCTCGCCTTCGGCTCGCAGCTGGGTCAGGCCCTGGGCCAGCTCGCCAAGGAGGTGCTGACCTCCACCGATATCGGCCTGCCGCTCGGCCCGGCCGGCACCGCGGCGCTCATGCCGTCGGCCATCTCCGAGTTCAGCGAGGGCCTGGAGCAGCCGGAGAGCGAGATCCTCGTCTACCTGGCCGCGCGCGAGGCCGCGCATCAGCGTCTGTTCGCGCACGTCCCGTGGCTGCGCCAGCAGGTGCTCGGCGCGGTCGAGGATTACGCGCGCGGCATCAAGATGGACTTCTCCGCCATCGAGCAGGCCGCGCAGGGCCTGGACCCGATGTCGCTCACCGAGCCGTCCAAGCTCGAGGAACTGCTCTCCCAGGGCACTTTCGAGCCGCAGACCACGCCGGAGCAGAAGGCCGCGCTGGAACGCCTCGAAACGCTGCTGGCCCTGATCGAGGGCTGGGTCGAGGTCGTGGTCACCGACGCGGTCGGTGATCGGCTCCCGGGTGCGGGCGCACTGGCCGAGACACTGCGGCGTCGCCGCGCCACCGGCGGCCCCGCCGAGCAGACCTTCGCGACACTGGTCGGTCTGGAACTGCGGCCCCGCAAGGTCCGCGAAGCCGCGGCCCTGTGGCGGCGACTCACCAGCGACACCGGCATCGAGAAGCGCGACGGCGTCTGGGCCCACCCCGACCTGCTCCCCGACTCCTCGGACCTGGACTCCCCCGCCGGCTTCATCGACTCCGTAATCGGCGGCGGCGCAAGCTCTTTCGACGACCCGCTGCAGCAGCTGGCCGAAACCCTCGAGCGCGAGCGGCTCGAGAAGGAGAAGAAGGCCGACGAAGGCGACACCCCGGACGAGAAGCCGGGCGACACCTCCGCCTAGTCCGCGACCTCGCGCCGTCATTCCGGCGAGGGGGGTGCGAGTTCGGGTTCGGGGCTGAGCCGCGTGCTCGGTGGTCCGATACTGCGTGGATGAACACCACCGTGACACGTGGGCCGATGCTGCATCCTCGGCTGGCTGTGCTGATGCGGCAGGACGGGCAGGTGCAGCTGGGGTGGGATCCGGAAGCGGCGGTGATCGTGCAGCTGCCCGGCCCGCCGGAAGCCGTGCCGCGCCTGTTGCGTTTGCTGGACGGGGTGACTGCGCTCTCGCAGATCCTTTCGGCGGCAGGCACTTTGGGCTTCGAGGCCGAGACGACGCGATTGTTCCTGGCCGAGCTGGAGGCGGCAGGGCTTCTGCTGGAGCGGACGCCTGCACGGTTACGGAACGTGCGGGTGCACGGCCGGGGACCATTGTCCGATGCGCTGGTCGACGGGGTGCGGCGGATCGGGTTGCGTGCCGCCCGCAGCTGTGAGGCCGATGCGGTGGGATCGGGAAGTCCGGATCTGGTGGTGCTGGCGGATGCGCTGGTACCGGATCCCGCCTGCACCCGGGAGTTGATGCGGCGGCGGATACCGCATCTACAGGTGCGGATTCGAGATGGCCGCGGGGTGATCGGCCCGCTCGTCCTGCCGGGGGTGACCAGCTGCCTGCGGTGTGCCGATCTGCACCGGTGTGATCGCGAGCCGGAGTGGCCACAGTTGGCGGCCCAGCTCTTCGGCCGCACCGGATACGCCTCGCCCGCGGGGATCGCGGCCGCCGCGGCCTTGGCGCTCAACGAGATCGAGACGGTGGCGCACGGCAGTCCGGCCCGTGCGCCCGCGACCCTGAACGCCACCCTCGAGCTGAATCTGGATTCACACCGGCTGGATTGCCGCCGGTGGATTGCCCATCCGCAGTGCGGTTGCGGAGTTATACGAGAGCGAACACCACTGTGATGGATAACACGGACGGCGATGACCCGCGAGAACATCCAATTCCCCTGGCACCCCGTCTGGGACATCGGCATGATGGGAACGTGTCAGAGATTGTGAGCAAGCGCTCTTCCCGCAATGCCAAGTTGGCCAAGATTCCACTCGGCATCGCAGGGCGGGCGGCCGTCGGGTTCGGCCGCAAACTTGCCGGGGGAGACAAGACCGAAATCAATGCCGAGCTGAATCAGAAGGCGGCCGAACAGCTTTTCGCCGTCCTCGGTGAGCTCAAGGGCGGCGCCATGAAGTTCGGCCAGGCGCTGAGCGTCATGGAAGCCGCGGTCCCGGAGGAATTCGGCGAGCACTACCGGGAGGCGCTCACCAAACTGCAGGCCGCCGCCCCGCCCATGCCAGCGGCCGCCGTGCACCGCCAGCTCGATCAGCAGCTCGGCACCGGCTGGCGGCAGCGCTTCAAGCATTTCGACGACAATCCCACCGCCTCGGCGAGTATCGGCCAGGTGCACAAGGCCGAATGGACCGATGGCCGCATTGTCGCGGTGAAGGTGCAGTATCCGGGCGCCGACGAAGCCCTGCGCTCGGATCTCAAGACGCTCAACCGCATGGCGAGCATGATCAGCGCGCTCATTCCCGGCGCGGATGTGAAGCCGATTCTGGCCGAGATCAGCGAGCGCACCGAGGAGGAACTCGACTATCGCATCGAGGGAGGCCATCAGCGGCAGTTCGCGAAGGCCTTCGCCGAGCATCCGCGCTTCGTGGTGCCCAAGGTCGTCGCGAGCGCCCCGAAGGTGATCGTCACCGAATGGCTGGACAATGCCACGCCGGTTTCGAAGATCATCGAACGCGGCATCGAGGATCCGGCCGGAACGCTCGAACTGCGCAATCGCACCGCCGGACTGATGGGTGAATTCCATTTCAGCTCACCGGCCATCGCGGGCCTGCTGCACGCCGATCCGCATCCCGGCAATTTCATGGTGCTGGAGGACGGCCGCCTCGCCGTCATCGATTACGGCGCCTGTGCCCCGCTGCCCAATGGTTTCCCGTCCATTCTGGGTCAGCTGGTGGCGCTCGAGGTGGAGGACCGCTACGACGAGCTGGTCGAACTACTGCACGCGAACGGCTGGGTCATCCCCGGTAAGACGGTGAGCCGCAAGGAGATCCAGGACTACCTGCGTCCGTTCACCGATCCGATCAAGACCGAGACCTTCCACTTCACCCGCAAGTGGATGCAGCGGGTCGCCGGCAAGGCCACCGACATCAGCAATACCGACATGATGAAAACGGCCCGCTCCCTGCAACTTCCGGCGGAGCATGTGATGATCTTCCGTGTCCTCGGCGGCTCGGTCGGCATCTGCGCCCAGCTCGACGCCGAGATCCCCTTCATGAAACTCATGCAGGACTGGGTGCCCGGCTACGCCGAATACCGTACGGCCAGCTGACTTTCCCGAGATACAACACGACCCGCCTACCATCAGGTAAGCGGGTCGTATCGGTTCTACTCCCCCGTCGTACAGGGGGCTCATGCCACCGCGACCTTGCGCGGGCGGCCACGGGGCCGCTTGCGGGCGATCACGACACCCTGGTCGAAGATCTCACCGCCCCAAACACCCCAGGGCTCGGCCCGATCGATGGCGGCCGTCAGGCAGCCCTGCCGGATCGGGCAGGCGGCGCAGAGCGCCTTCGCCTCTTCCAGCTGGGCCGGGCTCTCGGCGAACCACAGATCGGGGTTACCGTCCCGGCAGGGGATCGGCAGGGCGACAACCCGGCGACGGGTGGTCGGGGCCACGGTGTTGCGGCATGTCACGCGGTCACGGGTAACCGTGTTCGACACGTCGTGCTCCTTCAGCTCGTGCAGCGGTCGTTTCTTGTGGAAACACTGGTGGTGTTTCGCGAAACCGGTGCCCGGTAGCTGTTGGCCGCCGAAAGAAATATGGCCACGGTTTCGCGTTTGTCGCGATCCGTGGCCAGAAGGGCTGGGAGTGGAATCCCTACCTGAGTCGACTTCGGTGTCGACTCCTGATCACGGTCGCTGGGTGGGTGGTCGGGCGGAGGCGGGCTGCCAGTACGGCTGCCGGGTTGATTCCGGCTTCCATATCGACGGCGACGGTTCCGGTAGCCGCATATGCGACTGCCGGATGCCAGCCACCCTTGGGCTTGTCCTGCTGGATAACGATGTGCTTCGGCGCTTGGGCTTTGGTTGCGAAAACCTGAACACCAAGATCGGAGCAGCGCTCGCTCTGGCTGGACACACGAATCCCCTGCGTAGCGAGGATCCCCCGGGAGGCCGACAGCATGGACAGCGCAGGCGTAAACGCCAGATCGCCGGCCGAAGCAAATGCGTCGGTCCGGTTGATGGTGTTCGCGATGCTCAACATTGGTCTGCCTCCCTCCTGTACTCGTCAGCGATTAGGTCGTATGCGCACCGGGATACCTCCCGGATGCATGAGAACCACCCTAGGGAGATATACGGGTACGCACAACCTATTTTTGACCAGCAGTTTTGCGGTCTTGCGCACTGTCAGTCCGACGCGTTGGATCGCGCTCGGACGATGGCGAGAACATCCGCCCCGTACGTTTGCAGTTTCTTCGCGCCGATACCGGGGATCGCGACCAGGGCGCGATCGTCGGCCGGGCGCTGTTCGGCGATGGCGGTCAGGGTCGTATCGCTGAACACCACGAAATGCGGCAGGGACAGCTCGTCGGCCTTCTCCCTGCGCCAGTCCTTCAGCGCTTCGAGCAGTCCGTTGTCGATGTCGGCGGGGCAGCGGCTGCAGCGGCCGAGCATGGTGGCCTGGGTATTGAGCAGCGGGCGGCCACAGATGCGGCAGCCGGGGAGCACCCGTTTGGGACCGCGTCGATCGGTGGTGTGCTGGGCGATGCGTGAAGCCGGTGAATCATCCGGAACCAGCCCCGCGAGGAACCGCGAGCGACGCCGCCGCCCCTTGCGACCCGCGGAACGCGCCAGCGCCCAGGACAACTGGAGATGCTCGCGGGCGCGGGTGACGCCCACGTACAGCAGGCGGCGTTCCTCTTCGAGGGCGGTCTCATCCGAGACCGTGCCGTCGGGGCCGAGCACATGCTGGATGGGCAGGGTGCCGTCGGCCAAGCCGACCAGGAACACCGCATCCCACTCGAGCCCCTTCGCCGCGTGCAGCGACGCGAGGGTGACACCCTGCACGGTCGGAGGATGGCGGGCCTCGGACCGGGTGGCGAGTTCGCGCAGCAGACCGGTCAGATCCAGGCCGGATTCGTCGGCCGGGTGGTGGCTGCCGGGTGCGGTCGGATGCTGATCGTCCTCATCGGAATCCCCGGCCGCACCGACAACGGATTCCCCGGCTGCTTCGGTGTCGGCGGCCACGTGCTGCGCGGCGAGCTCCTCGGTGAGCTGAACCAGCGCCATGAGTGAGGCCCAGCGTTCCCGGGCCTGCGCGCCGACCGGCTCCTCCTTGGTGAGACCCGCCTTCGACCGCAACACGGCGCGCACCAGGGTGACCAGGTTCGCGCCGCGGGCATCGGGGATGTCGTCGCGGGCGTGGGCCTGCCGCAGCGCCTGCACGGCCTGTCGGACCTCGGGGCGGTTGAAGAAGCCCTCACCGCCGCGCACCTGGTAGGGAATCCCGGCCTCGGTGAGCGCTTGCTCGTACGCCTCGGACTGTGCGTTGATGCGGTACAGAATGGCGATTTCGGCTGCGGGAACACCGTTTCCGAGCAGTTTGCCGACAGCCCTCGCGACGCCGGCGGCTTCGGCGGGTTCGTCGTCGAATTCGGCGAAGACCGGTTCGGCACCGTCTGGGCGCTGGCCGATCAGTTGCAGGCGGGTGCCCGCGATCCGGCCGCGTGCCGCGCCGATCACCCGATTGGCCAGCGACACCACCTGGGGTGTGGACCGATAGTCGCGTTCCAGCCGCACCACCGTCGCCTCGGGGAAGCGGCGGGAGAAGTCGAGCAGGAAGGCCGGACTCGCCCCGGTGAAGGAGTAGATGGTCTGGTTGGCGTCGCCGACAACGGTCAGATCGTCGCGTTCGCCGAGCCAGGCGTCGAGCACACGCTGCTGCAGCGGGGTGACGTCCTGATACTCGTCGACCACGAAACAGCGGTAGCGGCCGCGGAACTCCTCGGCGACGGCGACATTGTCCTCGAGTGCGGCGGCGGTGTGCAGCAGCAGATCGTCGAAGTCCAGGTACAGGCCGTCCGGGGTGATCTTCGCGGCTTCGTAGCCCGCGTAGACGGCAGCCACCTTGGACGCCTCGTAGGGTGCGTCGCGGTGCAGGCGAGCCGCCTCGGCCGCATAGTCCTCGGGCGCGATGAGCGAGCCCTTGGCCCATTCGATCTCGCTGGTGAGATCGCGCAGGCTGTCGGTGTCGGTGGACAGCCCGTTTCCGCGCGCGGCCTGGGCCACGATGGGGAATTTGCTGTCGATCAACCGCCACGGCACATCGCCGATGACCTGCGGCCAGAAGTATTTGAGCTGCCGCAGCGCCGCGGCGTGGAAGGTGCGCGCCTGCACCTGCCCGGCGTCGCCGCCGAGGCCGAGTTCGCGCAGGCGATTGCGTAGTTCGCCGGCCGCGCGGGCGGTGAAGGTCACCGCGAGCACCTGGTCGGCGCGCACGTGCCCGGCCGAGACCAGATGTGCGATGCGGTGGGTGATGGTGCGCGTCTTACCTGTTCCCGCACCGGCCAGCACGCACACCGGCCCGCGCGGGGCGCGGACGGCGGCCGCCTGCTCGGCATCGAGGTCGTCGAGCCGGAGCTTGGGGGTCGTCGCGGCAGTCACGCGCTCCATCATGGCAGCAGGCTCCGACAGCGTCGGCATTATGCGGACCCGCTGCTCGGGAAACCCGGTCGCGCGGGCGGCGTGGCGAGCGGGGAACACGATCAGCGGCGAGGTCGTTGCACGAACCGTGACTGCAACCGATCTGACCATGTACTCGACCACCTGGTGTGGCTACTGCCGCCGCCTCGAGAAGCAGCTCGACGAGGCCGGTATCACCTATACCAAGGTGGATATCGAGGAGAATCCCGAGGCCGCGGAGTTCGTGGGCAGCGTGAACAATGGAAATCACGTCGTGCCGACGGTGAAGTACGCGGACGGATCCACCGCCACCAACCCCAGCCTCGTGCAGGTCAAGCAGGCGCTCGCCGCGCTCGGCTGAGCCGCGTGAACACGACATAGCCGCACACCCGACCGGGTGTGCGGCTTCGTGCTGTGCGGATCAGCCCGCGGCGGCCCAGGATTCGACGATGGTGCGGGCGATCGAGATGGAACCCGGCAGCAACAGCCGGGCCTGCGCGTCGCCACTCCCCCACGCACCCGCGGCCAGGGCCTCGCGCACTTCGGCGCGGGTGAACCAGTACGCCTCCGCGATCTCACCGTCGTGGAAGGTCAGCGCGTCGTCGGGATCCGCGACGGCGGCGAACCCGAGCATGAGCGAGCGCGGGAACGGCCAGGGCTGGCTGCCCAGGTAGGTGATCTCGCGGACGTGCACGCCGACCTCCTCGAGCATTTCGCGCTCGACGCAGCGTTCCAGGGACTCCCCGGCCTCCACGAAACCGGCCAGCAGCGAGAACAATCCCTGCGGCCAGGTGTGCTGCCGGGCCAGCAGGACCCGGTCGCCGCCGTCGTGGATGAGCACGATCACGGCCGGGTCGGTGCGCGGGAACTCCTCGTGCCCGGCCTCGCTGGTGCGCGACCAGCCGCCGTTGGTGGCGGTGGTGGGCGTGCCGTCGGTGGCGCTGTAGCGGGCGGACCGGTGCCAGTTCAGCAGGGCGATGGCGGTGGACAGCAGGCCGGTGTCGCGATCGCTGAGGGTGAAGGTCGCGCCGAAGGCCCGCAGGTCGGTCAGCTCGCCCTCGAGGTCGTTGTCGTGGACCGCCCACAGGTGGGTTTCGCTCTCGACGCCGAGGAAGACGGCATCGGCGGCGGGCTCCTCCGCCAGCGTGGTCGCGGCCTCGAGCACCACCGCGCCGTCCGCGATCCGCACCTGGCCGCGCTTGTTCATTCGCAGCAACTTCGCTTGCGCCCAGCCCTCTTTCAGCGCCTGCTCGTCACCACGGAGATGCTCCGCCCGGTCGAGGGACGAACGAGAAAGAACCGGAACAGCATTCAGCTGAAAACCTGACACGGTTCGAGACTAACCGTGCGGTCCGGGTCAGCTCTGCACGCGGCGCAGATACAGCAGCTTGTCGGCGGATTCCAGGGCGTCGACCTCGGCTTCGCCGACGCGGATGAGCTCGCCGGAGCGGACCACGCCCAGGACGATGTCGCGCAGGTGGCGCGGGGAGCCGCCGATCTCCTCGGGTTCGACCTCACGTTCGGCGATGGCGAAGCCGGCTTCGGGGGTGAGCAGGTCCTCGATCATCTCCACGACGCTGGGGGTGGTGGTGGCGATGCCGAGCAGGCGGCCGGCGGTCTCGGAGGACACGACCACCGAGTCCGCGCCGGACTGGCGCAGCAGGTGGGTGTTCTCGGCCTCGCGGATCGACGCGACGATCTTGGCCTTGGGGTTGAGTTCCCGGGCGGTGAGGGTGACCAGGACGGCGGTGTCGTCACGGTTGGCGGCCACCACCACCGAGGAGGCGTGCTGAACTCCGGCCAGCCGCAGGACATCCGACTGGGTGGCCGAACCGTGCACGGTCACCAGGCCGGAGTTGGCGGCACGCTCCAGCATGCCGGGATCGGTGTCCACGACCACGATGTCCGCGGGTTGCACGCCGTCGCCGAGCATGGCGTCGATCGCGGTACGGCCCTTGGTGCCGTAACCGACGACCACGGTGTGATTACGCACGGTGTGCCTCCATCGCTGAATCTTGAATGCCTGCCGGGATCGTTCGGTGAGCACGCCGAGGGTGGTGCCGACCAGGACGATCAGGAAGAGGACGCGCAGCGGCGTGATGATGAGGATGTTCGCCAGCCGCGCGGAGGGGGTGAGCGGGGTGATGTCGCCGTAGCCGGTGGTCGACAGCGAGACCGTCGAATAGTAGGCGCAGTCCAGGAACGACAGCGGGTCGCCGCTGGCGTCGCGGTAGCCGTCGCGCCCGATGTACACCACCACGGTCGCCAGCAGGAGCAGGCCCGCGGCGAGCGCGACCCGCTTCGACAGCGACCGCCAGGGGCTGGTCTGGATCTCGGGGATACGCAGGATACCGACCAGCGCGAAATCGGGCCGGTCGGTGAGCCTGCCCACCCCACGCGAATTTTCACCGAACACGCGGATCACCGGCCATTCCGGAGGCATCTAGCTGCGGCACAGGACCGCAGCGTACCTGCCCCGGCGCGCGAGCGTGGCGTCGGCGACGGGCGCGTCGCGACTAGCGAAGCGGGTCGGGGGGCAGGGATTCCGGATCGGGCGGGGGTTCCTCGCCCCGCTCCGGCCCGGGATCCGGGGGCGGTTCCCATCCGCCCGAATCCTCGAAACCGAAGGCCGCGTGCGGATTCTGGGGCACGCCGGGGTCCGGCGGGGGCTCGAAATCGGGCGGCGGCTCGTCCTCGCGGCCCGATTGCCGGGCGGAAACACCGGGCCGCTGTGGCGCGATTGCGCCGGGGGACTCGAACGGGGACTCCGCCGGACGTCGCTGCGGTACAGCAGGGCTCGGCGACGCACCCGGTGCGGGGCGGGCCAGTGGCGCGCGCAGTGATTCGACCTGTGTGGCCTCCGCGTCGTCCGGCGACCCCGAGGCCTCGGCAGCTGCCGGGCCGGTGCCGTTGCCGCGTACGGGGGCGGCGGCGGTGATGAGGCGTTCGAGTTCGGCCGGGCCGGGGAGGTGGTCGGGGGCAATGGTTCTGCCGGTGCGGACGTAGTGGAAGGCGGCGGTGACGCGGTCGAGCATGTCGGCCTCGGGGATGCCGGTGCGGGCGGATTCCAGGCGGGCCCAGGCGAGGCGGTAGACGGCGAGCTGGATGGAGACCGATTCCTCTTCGGCGGTGCGGGGTTCGGAGCCGGTCTTCCAGTCGACCACGATCCAGCGGTCGCCGGGCTCACGGAAGACGGCGTCCATGCGACCGCGAATCACGGTGCCCGCCAAGGTGGTTTCGAAGGAGATCTCGACGTCGGCCGGGTTGCGGTCGGCCCACTGCGAGGCGAGGAAAGCCTCCTGCAGGCGCATGAGGCCCGCATCCCGGTCGGTGATGTCGGCGGCCCCGGGGAGCTCGTCGAAGGCGAGCAGGCGGCCCGCGCCGAACCAGCGCTGCACCCAGGCGTGGAAGGCGGTGCCGCGGCGGGTGTAGGGGCTAGGCGCGTACGGGAGGGGGCGGCGGATGCGAGCGGCGAGTTTCGCTGGGTCGGAACGCAAGTCGACCAGGGAGGTGGCGGCGATCTGACCGGGGAGCTCCACTTCCCGGACGGCCTGTTCGGCGGCGTGGTGCTCGGCGAGCAGCGCGTCCACGTCGGTCGACCAGCCCTCCGGGTCCGGATCGGAGTCGGCATCCGCGCCGGGATCCGCTACCGGGTCGGAATCCGCCGCGACACTGTCGATTCCGTCGAAATCTCCGGAACTCGTTGCAGCAGTGGCAAATTCGGCAGCGAAATCCAATTCCGCTGGACGAGGCCGAGATTGGGCATGCAAGGCGGAGAGAGCCGCGTCGACCAGGGCCGCACCCTGCTCGACGGCTTCGCGGCGCGGCCCGAGGGGGTCGCGGGGCCAGTCGGCGGTGGGCGGGTTGTCGGTGAAGGGGTTGACGGTGTCGGGCAGGGGCGGGTCGTCCCAGCGGTCGATGCGGATGGCGCGCGACAGCGGGGCGTCGGGGGTGTCGGTGGCCTGTTTCAGTTCGAGGAGGAAGTCGGAGGGGCCCTTGGGCTTGGAGCCGGTTTCGGCCCAGTGGTGGGCCGAAACGAACAGGGCGCGTTCGGTTCTGGTGAGGGCCACGTAGTAGAGGCGGCGTTCCTCGTCGAGGCGGCGGTGAGCGAGGGCGCGTTTGTGCTCGTCGAGAGCGCGTTCCAGGTCGGAGCGGTCGTAGAGGTCGTCGAGGGTGAGGACGGGGACGCCGTCGCCCGCGTCCTCCTGCCGGCGGTCGCCGCGCAGGGAGGTGGGGAGTTCGGCGAGAGCGCCCATCCAGGTGGTGGTGCCGGTGCCGGAGGGGAAGGTGCCGTCCACGACGTGCGGGACGGCGACGACCTCCCATTCGAGGCCCTTGGCGGCGTGCACGGTGAGGATCTGCACGCGGTCGTGCGCGACCTCCACCTCGCCGGGTTCGAGTCCGCCCTCGACTTCCTCCGCGGCGGCGAGGAAGTCGAGCAGGCCCGGCAGCGAGGAGCGGTGATCGGCGGAGTAGCCCGCGACGACTTCGGCGAACGCGTCGAGGTGCTCGCGCCCGGCCGCCGCATGCGCCTTGCGTGCCTGGGTCTCCACGCCGACGCCGATGGTGCGTTCCACATCGGCGACGAGTTCCGCCAGCGGCTGCCCGGCCCGCTCCCGCAGGTGCGCCAGTTCCTGCCCGAGCGCATTGATGCGCGCGTAGCCCGACGGTGAATACTGTTCCGCCGCACCGGGATCGGCGATGGCGTCACCCAGCCCCGCCCGCTCGGAGGGCTCGGGCGCGACCTCCCGCAGCGCGTCGTCGAGGGTGGCCGTATCGGTGATGGCGTCGCTCTGCCCCGCAGGCCGGGAAATGGACAGCTCCCGCGCCCGCCGCGACAGCGCCGCGATATCGGCCAGCCCGATGCGCCAGCGCGCGCCCGTGAGGATCCGCACCGCCGCGCTGCCCGCCGACGGATCCGCGATCAACCGCAGTGTCGCAACGATATCCGCCACTTCCGGCGTGTGCAGCAGCCCGCCCAACCCCACGATCTCCACGGGTAACCCGTGCTCGCGCAGGGCCTCCGCGAGCGGTGCGGCATCCGCGTTGCGCCGCACCAGCACCGCCGAGGTGGGCGGTTCCGCGCCCGCGTCGGCGGCCGCCTCCCACTCCGCGGCGATCCGCTCCCCCACCCAATCCCGCTCCTGCGCAACGGTTTCCGCCAGGGCCAGGGCCACCACCCCGGCCGTGGCGTCCGGTCGCGGCCGCAGCGCGTCCACGGTTACGCCACCGCTCCGAAGCGCCCTGTCCCGCAACGGATCCGACACCAGGTTGGCCAGATCCAGTGCCTCCGGCGGATTCCGCCAGCTGGTGAGCAACGGCAGAATCGGCGCGGGCACCCCGGGCTCCAGCGGAAAGTCGGTCGCGAACCGCGGCAGGTTCGCCGCCGACGCCCCACGCCACCCGTAGATCGACTGCATCGGATCGCCGACCGCCGTCACCGCCAGCCGCTGACCACTCGCCTCGCGCGCCCCCGCACCGCCGAAGAGGGAGGCCAGCAGGATGCGCTGGGAGTGGCCGGTGTCCTGGTATTCGTCGAGGAGGACCAGCCGGAAGCGGTCTCGTTCGGCGGTGGCCACTTCGGGGTGATGGGCGGCCAGGCGGGCGGCCAGCGACATCTGCGCGCCGAAATCGAGGGCACCGCGGCGGCGCAGTTCCTGGTGCAGATGATCCACCAGGGGCAGCAGAGCGATGCGCTCGTGCTGCACCTGGAGGAGATCGAGCAGTGCCTTCTTGGGGCCGCCCTTCTGGCGGGGGCCGGCCGGGAGGGTGTGGACCAGGCGCTCCAGTTCGCGGTGGGCGCTTGCCAATTGGTGGGGTTCCACCAGATGTTCGGCGAGCTGACCGGACAGCGCCAGGACGGCTTCGGTGACGCCGACGGGGCTGCGGTCGGTGTCGAGGTCACCGTCCCAGGTGGACACGACACGGTAGGCGAGCTGCCAGAGCTGGGTCTGGGTGAGCAGGGTGGCGGTGGGTTCCACCGGCAGCAGCAGGCCGTATTCGGTGAGGAGACGGCCCGCGTAGGAGTGGTAGGTGCTGATCTCGGGTTCGGAGCCGGTGAGCAGGGCGCGCAGCCGACCGGTGGGGTCGATGTCGCGCACGAGGGGTGCGCCCGCCAGACGTGCCAGGCGGGTGCGGATGCGGGTGGTCAACTGCTGGGCGGCTTTTCGGGTGAAGGTGAGGCCCAGCACCTGATCGGGTTCGACGACGCCATTGGCGACCATCCACACCACGCGGGCGGCCATGGTCTCGGTTTTGCCCGCGCCGGCGCCCGCCACCACCAGGGTCGGGCCGGGCGGGGCGGAGATGACGGCGGCCTGCTCGTCGGTGGGCGGCGGCAGGCCCAGGGCGTCGGCGAGTTGCCGGGGAGTGATGCCGCCGCTCCCCCGGTCGCCACCCCCCGCGGAATCGCCGGGCGATGGCGCACTCACTCGTCCGTCACCTGCCGCCCGGTGTCCTGGACGGGACAGCTGCCCGCCACCTTGCAGTGCCGGCAGCCCTCATTGCGCATGGCGAGGTAGCTGGGGCCCTTGGAGGCGTCGGCGGCATCGTGGATGACGGTGCGCCAGTTGTCGATTCCCTCGGAGTCCAGGGGCAGCTGGGCGCGCTGGGTCGCGCCCTCCTTACTGCTGGGCTTGGCGACGTAGACCAGGCGCGCACCGCCGGGCTCGCCCTCGCCGAGCGCGCCCTCGGCGGCGGCGACCTGGTAGGTGGCGAGCTGGGCGTGCTCCTCGGCGGCCTGCTTGGAGATGGGGGTCTTGCCGGTCTTCACATCGACGATGACGAAGCGGCCCAGTGCGTCTCGCTCCACCCGGTCCACGCGCCCGCTGATGCGCACCGCGTGCTCGCCCGGATTGCGGGCGGGCAGGATGCAGTCCACCGGCACCTCGACGCCCAGGGCCGTGAGTTCGTCGCGGGTGTTGCGCAGCCAGGCCAGGAAGGTGTCGACCATGGTTTCGGTGCGGCGCAGCTCGGCGCGCGAATGCCAGTTCTCGCCATGCTGGGCGCTGGGATCGACCTTCTTCCAGGCTTTGACGAGCGCCTGTTTGACCTGTGCCTCGTCGACCTGGCCCGCGAGCGCCTGCACCAGCGTGTGCACGAGATTGCCCTTGAGCGCGTGCGGGTTCTCGCCGTCGCTGCCGCCGTGGCGTTCCAGCGCCCAGCGCAGCGGGCAGGTTTTCAGCTGCTCCACCGTGGAGGGCGACAGTGAGATGGAGCCGTCTTCGCTGTCCCACAGCGGGTTCTCGGAGGACAGTTCGGCGGTGCCGTACCAGTCGCGCGGATGCGCGCCGCGGACACCGGCCTGCGCCAGGCGGGCCAGTTCGTGGGCGGCGCGGGCGCGGCGCTCCGGCGGGGTGTCGGGATCGCATGCGGCGCCGCGCAATTCGGCGATGAGGGCGTGCATGGCGAGCGCCCGGCCGGGGTCGACCGGCGGGGGCACCCGGCCCGGCTGCCCGTCCTCGCCGTCGGCGTCGAGTTCGGCGAGGAAGCGGGACGGGACCAGATCCTGGTCTCCGGTAACGGATTCCACGGCGGTGACCAGCAGGGAGCGTCGGGCACGGGAGCAGGCCACCAGCAGCAGCCGGCGTTCCTCGGCCAGCAGCGGTGCGGCACGGCTCACCCGTTCGCCGGTAACACCCACGCCCGCAACGAGATCCACCAGTTCCTCGACCCCGAGCAGCGAGCCGCGCGGGCGCAGGTTGGGCCAGATTCCCTCCTGCACGCCCGCCACCACGACGGTGTCCCATTCGCGGCCCGCGGCGGCGTGCGCGCTGCACACGGTCACCGCCTCGCCCGGATCGGTGTGCGGGGCGTTGTCCTGCGGAATCTCCTGCTGCTCCAGGTATTCCACGAATCCCTCGATGGTGGCGCGCGGCAGGCGGTCCACATACGAGGCGGCCGCTTCGAACAGGCCGACCACCGCGTCCAGGTCGCGGTCCGCCTGCATGCCGACCGCTCCCCCGCGCTCGGACTGCCCGACCCAGCGCTTCTCCAGCGTGGACCCGGTCCACACGCCCCACATGACGTCTTCCAGCCCGCCGCCCTCGCGCCGGGCCTTGCGCCCCTTCCCCAGCGCCGCGAGCACGCGCCGCAGCGGCGCGGACTCCACCTCGGTGAGCCGGTCGAGAATCTCCCGATTCCCCACGCCGACAATGAGATCCCGCAGAATCTCGGCCGACGACCGATCGAGATCGGCATAGCGCTCGGCGGCAGCGGCCGGATCGTCGACCGGCTCGACCCCCGAATTGCGCTCGCGCGCACCGGGAATCGGCTCGTCACCGTCCTGCTCGGTGGGTGTCCGCTCGGGGTACCCGAGTTCGAGCACGGTCCGGCGGATACCACGCCGCAGCCGCCGCAGGCTGATCTGATCCGCACCGCCGAGCGGACCCGCCAGCATGTCGAGCGCGTCCTCGGCGCCGAAGGGAATCGGCCGCGGGAAAGCCACCCGCGTGGGATCACCCGCGGTAACAGCCCGCAGCGCGAGCAACATCCACGCCGCACCCCGGCGACGCGCGAGCGGCACATCCGCCGGCGGCTGCCGCACCGGAACGCCGGCCGCCAGCAGCGCCCGCCGCAGTGGCGCGAGCGACAGCGGCACCGACCGCACGATCACCGCCATCCGCGACCACGGCACACCGTGCGTGAGATGCGCCCGCCGCAGCTGATCGGCGACCAGCGCGGCCTCCTTCGCGGGCGTGGTCAGCACCTGCACACGCACCTCCCCTGCGGAAGTCGTTCCATCCCAGCCGATCCGCGCGGCCAGTTCGGCCGAGCTCGGCACGGCGGCGCCTGCGGCGTGGCGATCGGCGGCGGCGTGGCGATCGGCGGCGGCTTCGGCGCCCATGATGAGTTCGCGCAGGAAATCCGTTGCACCGGAGGCGGTCTCGCCGTCAGTGGGCAGGGTGCGGTGGGCGCTCGCGCCGGGCAGGCGGGCGGTGATGCGGGCGGCGAGTTCCTGGATGGCTGTGCCGGATCTGTGGTTGCGGCGCAGGATGATTCGGCGGTCGGCGGGGGCTTGCGGGTCGACGGCGAAGCGGGGGTCGGCGCCGCGGAAGGTGAAGACGGATTGGTCGGGGTCGGCTGCTACGACTGTGGTGGCGGGGCCTGCGCCGAGGGCCCGGATGAGTTGGGCGGCATGGGGATCCAGGTGCTGAGCATCGTCGACCAGGATGGTGCGCAGGCGGGTGCGTTCGGTGGTGAGGAGGTCGGGGTCCTCGGCGAAGGCGTCGAGGGCGGCGGTGACGAGTTCGGCGGCGTCGAGAGCGGGGGCGCTCGCCTCGGGGACGTCCATGCCGACGGACCAGCGCAGCAGCATGATCTGCTCGTAGCGTTCGAAGAAGCGGCCGGCGGCGACCCATTCGGGGTGGCGGTGGATGCGACCGAGTTCGACCAGGTCCTCGGGGCCGAGGCCGCGTTCGGTGGCGCGGAGCATGAGATCCCGCAACTGTTCGGCGAATCCGGCGGCGGGCAGGGCGGGGTGCAGGCGTTCGGGCCATTCGGGGGCGCCGTCGAGGAGTTCGCCGCGCAGCATCTCGCGCAGCACGATGTCCTGTTCGGAACCGGTGAGCAGGCGCGGCGGCGGATTGCCGTGCGTGGCGGCGAAGCTGCGCAGCAGACCGAACGCGTAGGAGTGCAGGGTGCGCACCAGCGGGCCGCGCGTGGCGCCGGGCACCCCGCCCAGTTCCGGATCGGCTTCCGCGATGCGGGCGGTGATCGCGTTGCGGACGGCCGTGGCCGCTCGCTTGGAGTAGGTGAGCACGAGAATGGAATCCGGCTCGGCGCCGCTCAGGATGCGCGCGGCGGCCAGATCCACCAGCAGTGCCGTCTTCCCGGTGCCCGGTCCGCCCAGCACCTGCCAGGGCCGCCAGCCGGGGTCGAGACCCGGCTCCTCGAACAGCGGGCGGATAGCGGCGTCCCACTCCCGGAGGGGGGAGGCTGCCGCTGCCCGGCGCACAAGCTGCACCGAGCTATCCGATCGCATCACGCCGGCTATTTCAACAGACCGCCCCGACAGTTTTCGTTTGCCCCGAGTTGGCGGGGAGTACAACTCTCGAAACTCTCAGGGGCTGCGCCCCCGAACCCCCGCCGTGAGCGCGGCGCACGCTGCGCGAAACTCTCACGGGCTGCGCCCCCGAACCCCCGCCGTGAGCGCGGCGCACGCTGCGCGAAGCACTCACGGACTGCGCCCCCAAACCCCGGCGGTGAGCGGGACGGACGCCACCCGAAGCACTCAGGGGCTGCGCCCCCGAACCTCGCAGTGAGTGTGGTGCACGCCTGACCGTTCCCACACTGTGAGCGTGGGGACTTTCACAGTGCTGGGCGCGGGGGTGTCGGGGCGAGGCAGCAGAATGGCGCTCGTGTGTGATCTTCATGTTCATCGGTTCGGTCCTGAGAACGGTCCGGTGGTGCTGGCTCTGCATGGGTTGACGGGGCACGGGCAGCGGTGGCAGGTGCTGGCCGAGCGGTATCTGCCCGATGTGCGGATTATTGCGCCGGATCTGCGGGGGCATGGGAGGTCGCCCGGTGTGCCGCCGTGGGATTTCGAATCGATTGTGAGCGACCTGGGGGAACTGCTGCGGGCGGAGGGGCACGGACCCGTGGTGGTGGTCGGGCATTCGTTCGGCGGGGCCGTCGCGGTGCATCTGGCGCGCGCGGTTCCGGAGCTGGTGCGGGGGCTGGTGCTGCTGGATCCGGCGATCGGGCTGGATCCGGAGCTGATGTTGCGGATCGCGAATTCCGTTCTGGAGCATCCGGATTACGAGAGTGTCGACGCCGCGCGGTTCGACAAGCTCGAAACCGCCTGGGCGGAGGTGGATCCGGAGGTGCTCGAGGCCGAACTGGCCGAGCATCTGGTGCCGACGCCGCAGGGCCGGGTGGCGTGGCGGCTGGCCATGCCCGCGATCATCTCGTACTGGGGTCAGCTGGCGCGCGAGTTCGTGCTGCCGCCCGCACATCTGCGCACGGTGGTGGTGCAGGCCATGAAGGTGCAGCCGCCGTTCGTGACGCCGGCGTTCCGGGCCGCACTCGCCGCGCGGCTCGGCGAGAACCTGACCGTGCACGAATTCGACTGTGACCACATGGTCGTGCAGGCGCGTCCCGAACAGTCCGCCGCGCTCGTGCGATCCGTGCTGGGATAGCCGCATGCCGACAACCGACGCCGATATCGAGCGGGTGCGTGAACTGGTGGCCGCCATCCCGCCCGGCCGCGTCGCCACCTACGGCGATATCGCGGCCGCGGCGGGTCTGTCCACACCGCGCACGGTCGGCTGGATCATGCGCACCGATTCCGCGGATCTGCCGTGGCATCGGGTATTGCGCGCCGATGGCACTCCGGCGGCGCATCTGGCGCACCGGCAGTTGCGGTTGCTCGCGGAGGAGGGCTGTCCGCTGGCGGGCGACCGGGTGGATCTGCGGCGGGCGCGTTTCGTGTTCGCTACGGGTGACTGATCGGCACTCACCCGGCCGTCAGGCTCAGCCGTTCGGTGGGAATGCCGAGGAATATCTGTATCCGGTCGGCATGGGCGACCGAGTCGACCCGGAACATCTGCACCACGATCGCGCGCCGCAGGCGGGTCCCGGGATCACGCAGATGCAGTAGCGGCCGATCCCGCCCGTAGGCCACGGCCTCCTCGTCCCACATGCGGCAGAAGTGTTCGTACTGGGCGAGTTCGGCGAGGAACGCGACCGAGGAGGTGGCGTCGCCGGAGCCGGCGAGCAGGCCGCGCAGCCAGTGCACGAGCAGCCGCACCTCCTGCTCCCATTCGACCACGGTCTGCCGGGCGATATCGTTGCCGAGCAGCCAATGCAGCATATTGCCCTGTTCGGTGAGCCCGGGAAATGCGTTCGCGAAGCTCTCATTGCTGGCCAGCAGATTCCATCGGGTGTCGAAATAGGCGGCCAGGTTGGGTTCGTGCAATGTGAGCGCGTGGTGCATATCGGGGGTGATCCAGGCGCGTAGCTGGTCGACCGCTGGATATTCGCCCGCGCCCAGTCCGGCGAGGTCGAGCAGATGCCGGCGTTCCACCTGCGACAGCGGGCCGACCCGGTCGAGATATCGGACGAGGGCGTGCAGCACCTCGCGGGTGGGGCGGTCGCGGTTTCCGTTCTCCAGATGTGTGATGTAACTACTGCTGACTCCCGCGTTGAAAGCGAGCTTCTCGCGGGAAACCTGGCGTTCGTCGCGCAATCGCCGCAGAAGTTTGCCCAATGTCGGAGGTTGCAGGCAGACCGGTCTTCGGGCGCATTCCGTATTCAAGGCCATGGCGTTCCTCACTGTCTGTGGTTGTACATAGATATAGCGACCCGCGAACCGTATTGCCACACAACGTGTTTCAGCAGCGTCCCAAGGGCCTTCCGAGCCGGGCACGCCACTGTGACCAGCAACACCGGCCGAATACGACTCGGCCGCACCGCTTTCGACCGAAAGTCACGCGAAAGTGCGGGCACGCGAATGACATCCAGTGGCTATCACTTCCCACGATGACTTATGCTCGGGATTTCGCTAACGATCAGCAATTGCCTTGCGCTATGGCAGATTTCACCGACCTTCCAGGTCCTGCGACTGGTTGAGAATCGCGGTCTCCAGCCGCTGCAACCGCCACCCGGGGTCCACGCCCATCTCCCGGACCAGGTATTCACCGGCACGCCGCAGGGTCGCCAGGGCCTCGGCCTGCTGCCCGAGCCGGTACTGCGCGGTGGCCAGCAGCCGCGCGGTCTCCTCGCGTTCGGGATGCTGTTCCAGCAGCGGCCGCAGGCCGGTGATCACCTCGGGCGCACGGTCGAGTTCGAGCGCGGCGCGGGCGCGCAGCTCGGCGGTGAGCAGCCACAGATCGGTGAGCCGGGCGGCCTCGGCGACCGCCCAGCCCGCGCCCTCGAAGGATTCGAAGGCGGGGCCGTGCCAGCAGGCCAGCACGGCGTCGAGCAGGCGGCAGCCCTCCGCCGGATCGGGTTCGCCGTGTTCGCGGACGCGGTCCTGGTAGGCGCGCACCATGGCTTCGAAGCGCCAGGAGTCGACCTGGTCGGCGGCCACGCGCAGCGCGTAGCCCCCGGATTCGGAGACCACCACCGCGGCGGGTGCGCGGCGCGGCCGGTGGGGTTCGAAAACCCTTCGCAGATTGTGGATTTGGACCTGGACGACGGAGGCGGCGCTGGGCGGCGGGTCGCCCGCCCAGATGTCGTCGACCAGGCGGTCGGTGGAGACCGCCCGGCCGTGCGCGACCACCATCCGGCCCAGCAGGGCGCGCTGGATTCGACCCCGGATCGGTGTCCGGTTCCCGTCGATCACGACCCGTAGCGGCCCCAGTACTCGTATCTGCCGTTCGTTCATCACAGCACCCGGTCCGCCTATATGTTTTCGAAGTACGTCCGGGGACCCCACCCCAGCTTGCTGCAGATTAGCCAGCCGGGCGGGTGTTCAGTTGAATATGCGCATTGCGTGTCACATTCCGACCCGAATTTTGTTGTCCTGTCATCTTTTCGGAACTGCGGAGAAAGTCGTCAGGAAGCGCGGTGCCGGAGGCTGCTGCTGGGACATTCGGCTACTCGGAGGTTTCGAATGCGCGGAAACGATTCACCGGCGCGGCCACTCATGCCGCGTAGCCCTTCCAGGTGGCGACGGCCCAGATCACGACCGCGTCCAGCGCGATGATGAGCACCGACCACCACGGGTAATAGGGCAGCCACAGGAAATTCGCGATGATCGACACCGCGGCGACGATCATCGCGGCGACCCGGCCCCAGGTTTTGCCGGTCAGCAGGCCCAGACCGGAGATCGCCAATACCACGCCGAGCACGATATGCGTCCATCCCCAGGTTGTGATGTCGAGTTCATAGATGTATTCGAATCCGGCCACATACATCGTGTCCTCGGCGACCGCGGCGATTCCCGCGAGAACCGACAGCGTGCCCACGGTCAGCAACAGGATCGACGCCCCGATGGATGTGCCGGCCGCAATGCCCTGGCGCACGGGATGTTCGGTCATGACAACCCCTATCTGTCGAGTGGAGACGGGTTCCGCTGATGAATGTCCACGGTCTCGCGGATTCCCGCCTCACCCATCGCGGATGACAAGGAGATCCTGGTATGCCGGAATTGACGTTCCCGTCGATAGCGCGGCCCGCGCTGTACGACAGTTTCGATGCCGCGATCAGGACCGGCGGGCGAGTACTGCTGCTGTGCGCCGCCGCGGGCACCGGGAAAACCGTGGCGGTCCGCGATTGGATTCGCCGACGGCCGGGCCTGCGCACCGAATGGCTCGATATCACCGGACCATTCGATCCGGCCGGGCTCTGGTCCGCCGCCGCGGATGCGGGCGGGCGGGGCCCGGGGCAGCCGCTGCTGCTGGTCCTCGACGACGCGCATCGGCTCACCGATCCGCACACCCTGGCCGGACTGGAGGACTTCCTCCGGCACCTCCCCGCCACGGTGACGGTCGTGCTCTGCGCCCGCTACGATCCACCGCTGCGCTGGCACACACTGGAATTGAGCGGCCGCGTCACCCGATTCGGCGCCCGCGAGCTGGCGCTGACCGAAGCGGAGGCGGGCGCGCTGTGCGCCCAGCACGACTGCCGGCCGGACGACCCCGCACTGGCCGAGGTCATGCGCCTGACCGACGGCTGGGCCGCGCTGGTCCGCATCACCGCCCGCTACCTGGCCACCCGCCCTGACGACCATCACGCGGCGCTGGCCATGCTGGCCCGCCCCACCCGCGCGGTCTCGGACTTCCTGACCGGCGAGCTGGTCGACAGCCTGTCTCCGGCGCTGCGCCAATTCCTCATGTACACCAGCGTTCCCGCCGCGTTCACGCCGCGACTGGCGGAGGCGCTGGCGGGCCCGTCGGCCCGGCACCAGCTGTGGGAGCTGGAGCGGGTCAACTATCCGATCACCTACACCCGCCGCGACGGCGAACTCTGGCTCACCTACCACCCGCTGCTGCGCTCGCACTTCCACGCCGAGATCCGGCACGCGAGTGTGGAATTGGCCGACGACCTGAACCTGCGCACGGCCACCTGGTACGACGACGCGGGCCTGCCGCTCGCGGCCCTGCCGCATCTGCTCGACGATGCGGCGCACGATCGTCTGGTCGAATTCCTGCGCCGCCGCGCCCTGGCGATCGTCCTCGACGGCGATGGGGCCACTCTGTTCGCGCAGATCGACAGCATGCGCCCGGACCTGTCCGGCGACCCCTTCCTCTGGCTGCTGCGCGCGATCGACGCCCTCACCCACGGCGACGCCCTCGCCGCCACGACCTACCTGTCCATGCTCGAAACACCCGGCGCCGCACCGGATTCCGTCGTGGAGTCGGCCTGGCTGCCGCCCCTGGTCGCGGCCGCGCGAGTGGACGCGGCCATCCTGACCGGTGATATCGCGAACCTGCCGAGCGTGCCGGAGCCCCCGCCGGGCCACCTCGATCTCGACTGCTATCTGGCGGTACAGCTCGCCACCGCCATGCTGCTGCGCGGTGACCGCGCGGGCGGCGAACACCACCTGCGCCGAGCCCTGATCCTGGCGGAGAGCAGCAACCAACCGCGCCTGGCACTGCGTTCGGTCACCCGGCTCGCCATCGCCGCGGGACTGGCCGGCGCGGTGACGGTCATGCGCGAGCGCGCCAACCGGGCACTGGACCTCGCGACGAACCGGACCCCGCCACCCGGCAACGCAACGCTGATGCGCGGCACCGAAACCGGAACGCGACTCCGCGCCGCCGCAGCGCGAAACGACGCCAAGGGCAGCACCGACGTCATACACACCGTCGAAGCGTCCGGCGTCCGCGCAGCGCACAGCGGACACCTCCGAACCACCACCGACGCCGCGATCCCAGACTCCACCCGCGACGCTGCGATCCCGGACTCCACCGGAGACACCGCGATCCCGAACACCACCCGCGACGCTGCGGCCCCGAACTCCACCGGAGACACCGCGATCCCGAACACCACCCGCGACGCTGCGGCCCCGAACTCCACCGGAGACACCGCGATCCCGAACACCACCCGCGACGCTGCGGCCCCGAACTCCACCGGCGTGGTTCATCCGGGGCGCGAACAGACCAGTGAGACACCGGCGATCGCCGCGATCGTGCCGGATGCGCCGCTCGCGGAGGGACCACCGGGCGTGGCGTCGGTCGACGCGGCGTCGAACGGCGCGGCGTCGATCGGCGCGGGCTCCGGGGCCGATATCGCGCATGCGGCGGCCATGGCGGCGTTCGGCGCTTATCTGCAAGGGGATTCGTGGTCCGGTGAGTTGGTTGACGCGACGCTGGTCATGTCGGAGAGCGCGGAGGGGCAGGTGCGGCCGGCGGGTGGGTGGTCCGCGCATGTGGTGGGGCAGCTGCTCGAATTCCACACCGCGGCAGACAGATACGCCGCCGCCGACGCGTTGCGGCAGGGGCTGGTGGCGATGTTCGAACAGGGTGGCCTGCTGCCGGTCGGGGCGCGGCGGTTGCTGTCGCATGTGGTGTGGGCGCTGCTGGCGGTGCGGGAGCCGCGTACCGCGCTGCTGCTGATCGAGCAGGCGCGGCGGGTGCTCGGGGACGGCCCGGAGATCGCGCTGTCGCGGACGGCACTGGCCTTGGACGCGAATCACGGTGCGGCCGTGGACACCCTGCTGGCTCCGGTACTGGCGGGTGATCTGCCCGAGGGCGCCTACGACCGGGTGGTCGTGGAGCTGCTGGACGCGGTGCGGGGCGCACTGGACGACGCACCGCGGCGCGCACGGCGCGCGTTGGAGAACGCGATCACCCGGGCCGCGCCGGAACGTTTGGTGCGGCCGTTCCTGGATGTGCCCGGAGTGATCGGCCTGCTGGACGAGCAGGCCGGAAGTTTCGGGCGGCACGAGGATTTCGTCGAGCGGATCCGGCATCACCGTGATGCGCGCCGGGATTCGGCGGGGCATCGGCTCACCGGCACGGAAACGACTGTGCTGGAGTATCTTCCGTCGGGTCACACGGCACAGCAGATCGCCGGGGAGCTGGGTGTCTCCGTGAATACGGTCAAGACGCATCTGCGCGCCATCTACGCCAAGTTCGGGGTGAATTCGCGTGCGGCGGCGCTGGATCGGGCCCGCCGCGCCGGGCTGCTCTGACCGGCGCGGCGGGTCCTGCGCGCCCGCGCGGGCGGGGCGGCACACCGCCCCCGTGGGCGGGCTCGGGCGCGCGGCAGGCCGAACCCTCCGCCGAGTACCCGGCCGCGCGGCAGGGGCGGGTACTCCGCAGACCGCTCAGCTGCGCAGCAGACCGGCGAACTGGAGCGGGTCGGACGCGCGAGCGCTGTCCATAGCGTGATCCAGGGTGATGGCCGCGTCGATGAGGGACAGGTGCGTGAACGCCTGCGGGAAATTGCCGAGTTGCTCACCGGTGAGGTCGATCTCCTCGGCGTAGAGGCCGACGTGGTTGGCGTAGGTGAGCATCTTCTCGAAGATCAGGCGGGCTTGATCGAGCCGGCCCGCGCGGGCGAGGGAGTTGACGTAGTTGAAGGTGCACAGCGAGAACGTGCCCTCGCTGCCCTGTAATCCGTCGGGTGCGGCGAGGGGGTCGTAGCGGTAGACGAGGCTGTCGGTCACGAGTTCGTCGGTGATGCCGTCCAGGGTGGACAGCCACATGGGGTCCTGCGGTGCGACGAAATCGACCTGGGCCATGCGCAACAGCGAGGAGTCGAGGACGTCGGAGTCGTAGTGCTGCACGAACGCCCGCCGATGCGGATTCCAGCCGCGATCCCACACCTGCTCGTAGATCTGGTCGCGCTGCTGCTGCCACTGTTCCACCGGTCCGGGCAGGCTGTGTTCGGCGGACAGTCGTACCGCGCGGTCGAAGGCCACCCAGCTCATCAGCCGTCCGTAGGTGTAATCGGCTCTGCCGCCGCGGGTTTCCCAGATGCCTTCCTCGGGCTGGTCCCAGTTGGTGGTCAGCCAGTCGAGCAGGTCGACGACATCGTGCCAGCCCTGGTGCCCGATCCGCAGGCCGCGCCGGTCGGCCTGGTAGATGCTGTCCAGCATTTCGCCGTAGATGTCGAGCTGCAGCTGTCCGGAGGCGTCGTTGCCGATGCGCACCGGTCGCGATCCCCGGTATCCCTCCCAGTGGTCGAGGATCTCCTCCCGCAGATCCCAGCTGCCGTCGACCCGGTACATGATCTTCAACGGCCCGCCGTGCGCCCGGTACCGCCCGCGCAGCCAGGTGGCGAAATCCGCTGCCTCCTCGGTGAATCCGAGTGCCAGCAGCGAGTACACCGAGAACGAGGCGTCGCGGATCCAGGTGTAGCGATAATCCCAGTTGCGTTCCCCGCCCAGCTGTTCGGGCAGTCCGGCGGTCGGCGCGGCGACGATGCCGCCGGTCGGCGCGTAGGTCATGAGTTTGAGCGTGATGGCCGAGCGGTGCACCATCTCCCGCCAGCGCCCGCGATAGGTGGATTGCGCCAGCCAGGTGTGCCAGAACCGCACGGTGTCGTCGAACAGGCCCTGCACCTCGGCCACCCGCAGCGCGCGCGGTGCGGTGCGCGCCCCGGATTCGAGGACGATGCCGCGCACCTGCCCGGCCTCCAGGGTGATCGACCCGTGTACGTGCCCGCCGCCCACCACCTGCAGCCGGGCCAGGCGCGCGTCGTCGGGTTCGCGGACGGCGTGCAGGGTGAGGATCTGGTCCCCGGCGTGGAACACCGCGCCGTCGGGGAGGATGTGGGTGGTGTGCGGCCGCCGGCCGTAGTCGAAGCGCGGCATCAGATCGAATTCGAAGCTGAGTTGTCCGCGCACACACCGCAGCATGCGCACCAGTCGATGGTTGTCGGTGGGTGAGCGATCGGTGAGCGGCGGCATGAAGTCGACGACCTCCCCGGTGCCGGAGTCGGTCATGAAGCGCGTGATGAGGATGGCGGTGTCCGGGAAGTACATCTGCGTACTCCGGTAGGGCCGGGCGGGCCGGATCCGGCAGTGCCCGCCCCGGCGGTCCAGCAGCGACCCGAACACGCTCGGAGAATCGAAGCGCGGCAAGCACATCCAGTCGACGGTGCCGTCGGTGGCCACCAGCGCGGCCGTCTGCAGATCTCCGATGAGTCCGTGGTCGGCGATCGGCGGGAACTGGTCCACGAGCAACTCCTTGTCGTCCGAGGGCGAACACGATGGCACGGCGTCATCGCGTGCTGGTCAGCGTGCCGGGCGCGGCGGCCGCCGCTCTCACCCGTTTCGGATGAAGTTGGCGGCGCGCGACCGGCGCTGTGACGCCGGATCGGTTCGGGCGAACCTGGCCCGCGGCGGCGGGCGTCCCGGTTACCGTTGGAGTATGTCCACCCGTCTGGCGTGCGTGGTGTTCGATTCGGTGGAGCCGAGGACTGCGGCCCGTTTCTGGGCGGAGTTGCTCGGCTGGGAGGTGATGGTGGACCGCCCCGAGGGGGTGGATGTGGCCGCACCCGATCCGGACGGATTGGATGTGGCGCTGACCTTCCTGCCGTCCCGGCACGCCAAATCGGCGAAGAACCGGATCCATCTGGATCTGTCCTCGCGGTCGCTGGATCATCAGCGGGTGCAGGTGGATCGGGCGCTGTCGCTGGGCGCCCGGCGCCTGGACATCGGCCAGGACGGGGTGCCGTGGACGGTGCTCGCGGATCCTGAGGGCAATGAGTTCTGCGTTCTGGAACCGCGCGAGCACTACGTCGACACGGGAGCGGTGGCCGCGATCGTGGTGGATACCCAGGATCCGCTACGCCTGGCCCGGTTCTGGTCCGCGGCGTCGGGCTGGCCGGTCACCCATGATTGTGCCCGCTATGCGGGCATTCGGTCCGCCACCGGGCAGGGCCCGTGGCTGGAATTCCTGCGCACCCCGGCGGCCATCGGGGAGCGCAGTCGGCTGCATCTGGATCTCATCGCCTTCCCCAGCGATGATCCGGCCGAAGAGGCGGCACGACTGCGGGCCGCCGGCGCCTTGCCGATCAGTCCGGGCACTCCCCCGGCGCATACGCCGGTGGTGGTGCTGGCCGATCCGGAAACCAATGAATTCTGTCTGCTGCGATCGGCTTCCGACTGATCCGGTTCGCCCGGCCCTCGAATCGAGCCCGGATTGTCAGGCCGCGCCGCGGTCGTAGCGGCGGCGTTCCCGCGGGGACATGCCGCCCCAGATGCCGAATCGCTGATCGTGGCTCAGCGCGTAATCCAGGCATTCCTTCTTGACCTCGCAGGATCCGCAGATCCGCTTGGCCTCCCGAGTCGAGCCGCCCTTGTCGGGGAAGAACGCCTCCGGATCTGTTTGGGTGCACAGTGCCTTCTTGTGCCAGGCTTCCGGCTCGGACTCGTCCCGGCGCGCGATGGTCTCGAACATGGCATCGAAATTCGTGAAAAGCAGCTTCACTTCTGAACACCCCTTCAATACGTCGATTATTCGATTACCCGAGCTGGTTTTCAGCAATCACCGACAGCGGCCAGCCGCGCCTGCTCTCCGGTGACGAAAACGCGGCGCGCGTGCACCGCGGCCGGGGTGGACGACCAGGGCGCCAATGCCGTGGTGAACATGAGCTCGCACCAGGACAGCGCGGGCACCTCGCCACCGGCCAGGGTGTTGAGCAAGGACAATTCGGAATCGCATTCGTTCCAGGCGGCGAACAGCCACGCGGCGTCGAGCCGGCCCAGGAATTCCTCGGCGTCCTCCGGCACGCCCAGCGGTGCGTCGACGGCGAGATGGACCACGGCCGCGATGGC
This sequence comes from Nocardia acididurans, assembly GCF_016741815.1. GTDB lineage: Bacteria > Actinomycetota > Actinomycetes > Mycobacteriales > Mycobacteriaceae > Nocardia > Nocardia acididurans. The sequence goes on along the minus strand of NZ_JAERRJ010000006.1, from coordinate 501,999 downwards.
GTGTCGCATACGGGCATCCAATCCGACGCCGTCGTGCAGAAGCAGTCCCTCCAGTGATTCGCGTAGACCCGCACCCTGATCCACACGGAAGTCATTGCGACGAGCGGCGGTGGTGATGTCCAGCATTTGTTTCCTCCCAAGTGATTGGCGCTTGTCCCAAAAACGCCACGGGCTGATTTAAATGCGCTCGACATCACGTTGTCCAGTTAGAGAGGGATCTGGAGCAAACCCCTAGCAGTACCGACACTGGCCAGTGTTGGTACTCATCGGGAACAGCACTGAAGCGTGCTCGGCACAGACCCGGCAAACAATAGGAAGCGGCCGGTTCGTCGTTTACGGTTCTGACCATGCCTTACGTGCGATCGGGTTCAGCCACAGTCCATTTCGTCACCAGCGACATTTCCGGCCCCACCCTGCTCCTCAGCCACGGCTTTCTCATGGACGAATCCATGTTCGAACCGATGCGCGAACCTCTGGCAGCGGCCGGCATCAACCTCGTGACGGTGGATGCGCGGTGCCATGGCCGCACCCAGACACCGGAGGGCGAACAGTTCAGCTATTGGGATCTGGCGGCCGACGCATTCGCGGTTCTGGATCATCTCGGAATCGAACAAGCGGTAATCGGCGGAATGAGCCAGGGCGGATTCACCGCAATGCGGATGGCGCTCGCCGAACCCGAACGCGTGCGGGGGCTGGCACTGATCGATACCGAGGGCGACGCCTGCTCACCCGCCGAATTGGCTTTCTACCGCACCTTTTTCGAGCGCTGGTGCAGCGCCGAGCCGATGGCCCCGCTGGTCGCCGAACTGGCCCCGCAGCTGATCGGCGGCACCGATCCACGGCTGTGGCGCACCTGGACCAGTCGCTGGTACGCCTGCGATCGCCAGGCCATCGCGCCCGCCGCGGACTGCCTGATGAATCGGCGTTCGGTGCTGCACCGGCTGTCCGAGGTCGCGGCGCCGGCGCTGATCGTGCGCGGCAGTCACGACGGCACCAGCACGGCGCAGAAGTCGGAGCTGCTGGCGGCCGGGCTCCGCGGCTCCGATGGCGTGGTGACGATTCCCGGCGCGGGTCACGGTGCGGCGTGGACGCATCCGGAGGTGCTGGCCCCGCTGCTGATTCGCCTGGTGCAGCGGGCCACGACCCGGGCGCTGGCCTACTCGCCCTCGGTCGCGCTGTAGAGGTGTCCCGGATCGAGTGCTTCGCCGTCGTCGGAGCACCAGGTCGGGATGCCCAGGAAGATTTGGATCTGACTGGGGTAGGCCGCGCAGAAGACGCTGAACATCTGCACCGCGATGGCACGGCAGCGATCGGCGATGATGTCGTGCAGATGCATGGTGGCGCGGGGGCGGCCGTAGGCGGCGATGCCCTCGTCCCACATTTCCCGGAACAGGCCGAAGCGCCCGAGTTCCGCGAGATAGTCGCTCGACCAGGCGGTATCGCCGGAACTGGCGATGAGTCCGCGCAGCCAGTGGATGGTGAGCCGGACCTCGTCCTCCCAGTCCAGCATGACCTCGCGCGCCGCCGGATTGCCGAGCAGCCAGCGCAGGATATTGACATCGGATTCGAGTCCGGGGAAGGCCCGCGAGTAACTGGCGTTGCATGCCAGCACATTCCAGCGGGTATCGACATAGGCGGCGAGATTGGGCTCGTGGAGATCGAGCGCGCGGCGCATGTCGTCGGTGATTTCGGCGCGTAACTGTTCCACGGTGGGGAATTCACTCACGCCGAGTCCGGCGAGGTCGAGCAGGTGACGGCGTTCCACGACGGAAAGCGGATCTATTCGGTCCAGGTATCGCAGCAGCGCGTCGACCACCTCGCGGGTCGGATGGCCGCGGTCGCCCTTCTCCAAATGGCTGATATAGCTGGCGCTGACACCGGCATTGAAGGCGAGGCGTTCGCGGGAGACGCCGCGGGCGTCGCGGAGCTTGCGGAGGAGCAAACCGAAACTGGGAGGTCTCAGCTCCTCGGGTCCACTATTCGGTTTCACGATCAACGCCACTTCGTTCCCTCTCCACAAACATTCAGCAACCGTCCTTCATCGGTGCGGGCACCGGTTCCCCGCGAGCGAGAACCAGGTCGTATCGCCTCCTGTGAACCACGTCGAATCGCCATGTACGACGCCAGTTCTGGGATCGGATACTGCCATACCGCAATGTGCAACAGTCCAAAACGTCTCCATTTCTACTATGTGTCGCGACACATCGCATAGTCGCTAACAGCTGAGCAATTGCTTAGCAAGCCCCATTCGGGGGTAACGCGCTCACCGGTACACGACGGGGAAACAGGGAGCTACTACGATCGGCAGTCATGATCGACTACGCGCCGGAGTTCGCCTCGTGACGACTGTCGACGCGATTGTGCTCGCCGGCGGGCGTGCCAGCCGCATGGGCGGCGTGGACAAGCCCGCCATCGTCGTCGGCGGACAATCCATGCTGGATGCCGCCCTCAGCGCCGTCGCCGCCTGCGCGCGCACGGTGGTGGTCGGACCGCATCGGCCGGAATTGCCGCCGGAAATCCTTCAGGCACAGGAGATACCGGCCGGCGGCGGGCCCGTCGCGGCAATTGCCTCCGGCATGGGAGTACTGGCCGACTGCGATTTTCCGGCCGGACTGATCGTGGTGCTGGCCGCCGACATGCCATTCCTGACCGCCGCCGCCGTAGACGAATTGCTTTCTCATGCAAGGGAATCCGGAAGCGACGCGGTATTCGCCGCGGACGGGTCCGGGCGGCCGCAATATCTCGTCGGCGTCTGGCGGCGGGCAGCGCTGTGCGAGGCGTTGAACAATCTCGAATCGCTGGTGAATCGGCCGATGAAAGCCCTGGTTCCGGTGGATACCGCGACCGTGCGACTGGACGGGGTCGCCGACTGCGACACCCCCGACGATATCCGCCACGCGCGCGCCGCCGCCGCCCGCGCGGCCGCGCCACTGGATCTGGACGAGGCACGAGAGCTGGTGCGCCGCACCATTTCCCGGCTGCCCAGCCGGCGCACGGCGGTGCGCTCGGCGCGCGGCGCGGTACTGGCCGAACCACTGCGGGCCGCGGAGGCGCTGCCGCGCTTCGACGTGTCGGCCATGGACGGATACGCGGTGAGCGGCGACGGGCCGTGGCAGCTGCGCCGCGATATCGGATTCGCGGGCGGGCAGCGACCGGTGGGGCTGCTGGCCGGAGAAGCCGTGCGCATCGCCACCGGAGCGCATGTCCCCGACGGCACCACCACCGTGGTGCGCGACGAATTCGTGGAGATCGCCGCCGACGGTGCGCTGCATCGCCTGCCGGACAGCCCGATTCGCGACGATGTCCGTCGCCGGGGCGAGGATTGGCAGCCGGGGGCCGAGCTCGCGCCCGCGGGCACGCCGGTGACGCCGGCCCTGGTGTCGGTCGCGGCGTCGGCGGAGGTGGGCACGGTCGCCGTGCGCGGGCCGGTGCGCGCGCGAATCGTCATGACCGGTGACGAGATTCGCAGCGAAGGGCCGCTGTACACCGGGCAGACCAGGGATTCCATCGGACCGGTGCTGCCGGACCTGCTCGGCTGGTACGGGGTCGTCACCGTGGATCGGGTGCACCTGCGCGACACCGCGAATGCCTTCGACGAGGTGCTGGCCGCCGCCACCGACTGCGATCTGCTGGTCATCGTCGGCGCGACCGGCGGCGGCGCGGCCGACCAGTTGCGCGCCGCCCTCGACCGCGCGGAGGCCCGCATGCTGGTGCACCGTCTGCGCCTGCGCCCCGGCGGTTCCACGGCGGTGGCCCAATTGTCCTCCGGCCCCGTGGTTCTCGGGCTTCCCGGCAATCCCTACGCCGCTGTCGGCACCCTGCTGGCCCTGCTGCCCGCGCTGCGGGAGGGCCTCACCGGTGCGGCACGCTCCCGCCCGCTCCGCGGCCCGCTCGACAACGCCTCCGACATCGCCGGTCCGGTAGCGCGAATCGTCCCCGCCCGCGCCCTGCCCGAGGGCGGCTGGCACGGCGACGCCGCCCTGCGCACCGCCCACCTCGCCGGCCTCCTCGACCGCGACGGCCTGGTCATCGTCCCCGCCGACGCCGCCGACGGCACGACGGTCGAGTTCATCCCCCTGCCGAACTAGCTCGGGTCAGAGGGCCTCGATGATCATGGCGTTGGCCTGGCCGCCGGATTCGCACATGGTCTGGAGGCCGTAGCGGCCGCCGCGGGCGCGCAGGGCGTGCACGAGGGTGGCGGTGATGCGAACACCGCTGGCGCCCAGGGGATGTCCGAGGGAGATCGCGCCGCCGTGGACGTTCACCCGGGTGAGATCGGCGCCGGTTTCCCGGGCCCAGGCGAGGATGACGCTGGCATAAGCCTCGTTGATCTCGATGAGGTCCATGTCGGCGAGGGTCAGGCCGGTTTGCTTGAGGGCGCGCTCGGTGGCGGGGACCACCGCGGTCAGCATGAGGAAGGGGTCGTCGCCGACCGCGACGTGAGAACGTATGCGCGCCAACGGGGTCAGGCCCAATAGCCGGGCGTGTGCACTGGTGGTGACCATGACCGCCGCACTGCCGTCACCGAGCTGGCTGGCGTTTCCGGCCGTGATGTGCCAGTTGATCTCGGGGAAGCGGCGCGCGATCGCCTCGTTGTGGAAGGAGGGCGGCAGCGCGTTCAGGGCGCGGGCCGAACTGTCGTAACGAATACCCTCGTCCACCGCCAGATCGTGGATGGGCCCGGTGAGTTCGGCTTCGAAGCGCCCGTCCCTGGTGGCCGCGGCCGCCCGGCCGTGGCTTTCCAATGCGTAGTCGTCGAGTTGCGCCCGGCTCAATCCCCAACGGGCGGTGATGAGTTCGGCGCTGATCCCCTGCCACGGCACGCCGTGCGGATACCGTTGCATGAACGCCGACCCCACCAGATTGTCGGCGTCGAGCAGGCTGGTGCCCATGGGGATCCGGCTCACCGATTCGACGCCGGTCGCGATCACCACGTCGCAGTCCCCCGCGATCACCGCGTGCGCCGCGAACCGCAGCGCCTGCTGGCTCGCACTGCACTGTCGATCAATGGTGCTGGCCGCCACCGATTCCGGCAGTCCGGCGGCCAGGGCGGCGCGGCGGGTCATATTGGTGGCCTGCTCTCCGACCTGGCTGACCACCCCGCCGATCACCTCGTCGACACGCGCCGGATCGATCCCGGTGCGCTCGACGACGGCGCGCAGGCTGTGCGCCATCAGATCCACGGGGTGCACGCCGTCGAGCGCACCGCCCGGCTTCCCGCGTCCGATCGGCGAACGCACCGCGGCGACAATGACCGCATCCCGCATGAGATCCGCACCTTCGTGAACTACTGCTGATGGGAGGAACCGCCGCTCAGGAATTCCCGGACGGCGCGGCGATCGATCTTCGAATTCGGCAGCAGCGGAAGGGTTTCGCCGAACACGATCCGCTTCGGCGCCGCCGCGCGGCCCAGCCGCTCCCGGACATGCGCGCGCAGTGCCTCCGGATCCGGCGGCGGGAATCCCTGGCGCACAACGATGTACGCGCCCACCGCCGCCGCCCATTCGGGATCGGGCAGTCCCAGGATCACCGCGGTGTCGACCCCGTCGAACTCGGCCACCGCGGCCTCGATCGCCAGCGCGGACACCTTCATCCCACCGGTGTTGATGAGGTCGTCCACCCGCCCGGTGGGCACGAGCAGCCCGTCGGACCAGTGCCCGCGATCGGCGGTGCGATACCAGCGCCGATCACCATCGGTGTAGAAGCAGGCCGAATCCGCAAGCGCCGCACCCAGATACCCGTCCGCCACCACGTCGCCGCCGAGGTGGATCACCCCGTCGACCAGCCGCACCTGCACCCCGTCCAGCGGCCGCCCGTCATAGACGCAGCCCCCGCAGGTCTCGGTCATGCCGTAGGTGACCACCGCGCCCGTGATCTCCCGCAACCGCCGATCGCTCTGCGCGTCCAGTGGCGCACCACCTATCAGCACCTTGTCGAACAGCGCCAGCGCCGCCCGCCCCTCGGCGTCGGCCAGCAGCCGCTTCACCTGTGTGGGAACAAGAGACGTATACCGCGTGCCCGCTCCGAGCCGCCGCGCGGCGGCGGCGAAACCGGCGGCGTGGAAGGCCCCACCGCCCAGCGCCTGCACCCGCGTACCGCCGAGCACTGCCCGCGACACCACCTGGAAACCGGCGATGAAACCGGCTGGGAGGCACAGCAACCACTCCCCCGCCCCACCGAGCCGCGCCGACGACGCCCGTGCGGAGGCCGCCAAAGCGTTCCGCGACAGCATTGTCCGCTTCGGCACCCCGCTGGATCCGGAGGTGGACAGCACCACCGCGACGCTCTCCGGCACGGTCTCCGGAAGCGCCCGCACCTGTTCGAGATTCGTGACCGGCGCGATGGCCGCCCCGCCGCGATGCATCCGCTCGATCTCCTGACGCAACAGCACGACAGCCTGCTCGGCGTCCTCCGGCAGCAGGAGCGGCCGGAGCGGAACGGTGGATGCGGCGGTGGTCATCAGCGCACCTCGAGCTTTCCGGATCAGGGGGTGGTCGGCGGGGGGTGGTCGAACACCGATCTGGCTACCTGTCAGCGACTGACGCTAACCAGCCCGCACAGCACTGTCAATTCCGCCGTGAGTGCGAAGATCCCTGCGACGCTTGGCGTTTCACGAGGACCGATTCCGAGGTGTGGGCAAACATTCAGTGTGGGGTGCGTCACAGCACGCTCAGGCCGGGATCCCCAGAATCGCGACGACCTGGCCCGGGTACAGGGCGTTCTGCAGCCGGCCGGCCTGGGCGACGACCTTGCGGCGCAGTCCGGTCACCGGGTTGCGCAGCTGCATGGTCCACACGTGAGGCGCGAACTCGACGCCGCCCTCGGCCCAGACCTGCCGGAAGATCGGGAACTCGCCGAGTTCGCGCAGCAGGTCGATGAAGCCGTCGGAGTTGCCGGAGCGGCCGATGAGCCCGCGCATCCAGTGCACGGTGCGGCGCAGGTCGGCCTCCCAGTTCACCAGCACATCGGCCGACATCTCGTGGCTGAAGAACCAGCGCAGCATATTGCCGTCCTGGGAGGCGCCCGGAAAAGCCTCGTCCCAGCTGTCGTTGCAGGCCAGCAGGTTTCCGCGCATATCGACGTAGGCGGCCAGGTTCGGCCGGTGCAGGGTCAGCGCCCGGTGCATGTCGGCGGTGACGACGGCGCGCAGTTCCTCCACGGTCGGGAGTTCACCGGCGTCGAGTCCGGCCAGGTCGATGAGCTGGCGCTGATCGACATCGGTGAGCGGCACCAGCCTGCCCAGATAGCGGGTCAGCGCCTCCACCACTTCGCGGGTCGGATTTCCGCGGTCGCCTTTCTCCAAATGCGTTATGTAACTTGCGCTTACACCCGCGTTGAAGGCGAGGCGTTCCCGGGAGACGCCGCGCTGATCGCGCAGCCGGCGCAGCAGGCTTCCGAAAGTCGGGGCCTCGAGTTCGCCGGAATACTGTCCGCATCCCATATCGGCGACCACCACAGTCCCTCCTTACCCGCTGCGCTATCGAGTTCGTCCTACCTTCGAATGCTCCCATGAATACTCGGCCGGACACGTGCGCTGAACTGTTCCTGTTTGTATCAGTCACAAATCCTGTCAGGACTGGCGAGGGGTGGCGAGCCCGTTGAAATACCTGGTTGACCGCCCGGACGGAATGCTGTCTCCGCCCGTCCGGACGGTATGCCATGCGGTAGCGAGATTATGCGCCTACCGCGACCGGTGCGGAAGTATCCGGGCGAACCCGTTCCGGATCGGGAATGGGAACCGCGTCCAGCAGCCGTCGCGTGTAATCCTGTGCGGGATTCCGGAAAACCGTTTCCACGGTGCCGGTTTCGACGATGGAACCCTGCCGTAGCACGATGACGCGATCGGATACCTGATTCACCACCGCGAGATCGTGACTGATGAACAGGCAGGCGAATCCGTATTCGGCGCGCAGATCCGCGAACAGGTCCAATACCTGCGCCTGCACCGAGACGTCGAGGGCGCTGGTGGGTTCGTCGGCGACCAGCAGGCGCGGGGCCAGCGCGAGCGCGCGGGCCAGCGCGACCCGCTGCCGCTGACCGCCGGAGAGCTCCCCCGGTCGGCGGGTGGCGTACGCGCGCGGCAGCCGCACCGACTCCAGCAGGTCGCCGACCCTGCCGCGCAGCAGCGCACCGGAGGCGGCGCGATGCACGAGCAGCGGTTCACCGATGGACTCCTCCAGGCTGCGGCGCGGATCCAGCGAGGCGGTGGCGTCCTGATGCACCAGCGCCACATGCTTGCGCAGCCCACGCAGGTCCCGGCGGGACAGTCCGGTGAGCGGAACACCCTGCAGCACCACCTCACCCGCGGCGGCGGGGATCAGGCCGAGCGCGGTGCGGCCGAGTGTGCTCTTGCCCGAACCGGATTCGCCGACGAGGCCGATGACCTCGCGCGGGGCCAGGGTGAGCGAGACCTGGCGCAGCGCCTGGAACCCGCGCCCGCGCTGCCGGTAGACGACATCCAGGTCGGTGATGCGCAGCACCGGATCCCGGTCGGGATCCCAGGCTTTCGGGTCCGCCGGTACCGCGGCCGGGGTTTCGGCCACCGCGCTGATGGCGGCGCGCCCGGTGGCGTCGCCGGGCTCGGGCAGTTTCGGCACGGCGGCCAGCAGAGTGCGGGTGTACTCCTCGCGTGGAGTGGCGAACAGCCCGCGCACCGGCTGCTCCTCGACCACCCGGCCCGCGTTCAGCACCACGACGCGGTCGGCGATCTCGGCGACCACGCCCAGGTTGTGGGCGATGAACAGGATGGCGGTTCCCCTGCGCCGCTGGAGTTCCCGCAGCAGGTCGAGGATCTCGGCCTGCACGGTCACATCGAGCGCGGTGGTGGGCTCGTCCGCGATGAGCAGATCCGGTTCCCCGGACAGCGCCAGGGCGATGACGACTCGCTGCTTCTGGCCGCCGGAGAGCTGATGCGGGTACCAGTCGACCCGCTTGTCCGCCTCCGGAATATCGACCAGCGTCAGCAGTTCGACGGCCCGCGCGCGGGCGGCGGCCTTGGCGATCGGCCCGTGCGCCCGCAGCGCCTGGGTGATCTGGGTGCCGATGCGCTGCACCGGATTCAGCGCGGTCTGCGGTTCCTGGAACACCATGGCGGCGCGGGTGCCGCGCAGGGCGCGCAGCTCCTCGTCGGGTGCTGCGACGATCTCGGTGCCGCCCAGCAGGATCGAACCGTCGGCCCGTGCGCCCTCGGGCAGCAGGCCCAGCACGGCGCGCGCGGTCAGCGACTTGCCGGAGCCGGATTCGCCCACCAGCGCGACGGTTTCGCCGCGTCCGACCCGGACGTGCACGCCGTCGACGACCTTCCGATCGCCGAAACGCACCGACAGATCGTTGATTTCGAGCAGTGGCCGTCTGTCGTCGCTCATCCGATCCTCCGGGCTCGGCCCAATGCCTGGGCGATCAACAGGAATCCGAGGGTGAGCCCGGACACCACCAGCAGCGGTCCGATCGCGAACGCCGGATTGGCGTCCAGGTTGGCGATCGAGTCGGCGATGATGGACCCCAGCGACGGATCCGGCGGCCGCACGCCGATGCCGATGAAACTCATGGCGGCTTCGACGAATACGGCCAGCGACAGCGACAGCGACAACTGCACGGTCAGCGGTTCGATCACCTGGGGCAGCACGTGTTTACGCAGCGTCCACCAGGTGCCCGCGCCGATCACCTCGGCGGCCTCCACGAACGCCTGTTCGCGCACGGCGAGAATGGCGGTGCGGATCTGCCTGCCGAAGACGGGGATCTCGGCGGCCGCGATCACGATGACCACCGCGTGCGCGCCCGGCCCGGTGACGGCGGCCAGCGCGATGGCGAAGATCAGCGTCGGGAAGGCCAGGATCAGGTCGAACACCCGCTGGGCGAGGACGTCGGCGACGCTGTTGACACTGGCGAGAAGCCCTGCGAGCGAACCGATCACCGCGCCCAGCGGCACCGCGAGGAAGGCGATGAGCAGGCTGGATCGAATCCCGTACAGCACCCGCGAGAGCAGATCCCGGTTGAGGTTGTCGGTGCCCAGCCAGTGCTCGCTGCTCGCCGTGAGCAGGTTCGCTCCTGGAATCTGGGTCAGCGGATCGTATTTCGTGAGCAGGCCCGCCGCGAGCCCGGCGGCGGCGATGACGCCGACCAGCAGCAGTCCGGCCAGGCCCTGCCCCCTGCGCAGCACCTCGCTCATGCCGTGCCGCCGATCCGGATTCGCGGATCCAGGTAGGCGTGGATCAGATCGGTGATCAGCGCGATCGCCACGAACACCGCGACCGAGAACAGCAGCAGCGCCTGCACCACCGGATAGTCGCGGCGGTTGATGCCCTGCTCGATCAACTGTCCGATGCCGGGCCACGCGAAGGCGGCCTCCACCAGCACCGCGCCGCCCAGCAGGTGTCCGGTCTGGATGCCGAGCACGGTCAGCAGCGTCGGCAGGGCGTTGCGCAGCGCGCCGCGCGTGACGATCTGCCGGTGCGAGATGCCCAGTGCCCGTGCGGTGAGCACGTACGGTTTGCGCAGTTCGGTGCGCAGCGCCTCGGTGAGGAATCGGGTGAGCGCGGCGGTCACCGGCAACGCGAGGCAGATGGACGGCAGCAGCAGATACTGCACGGCGATATCGGGATGGGCCACGAACCCGTCCGGCGGGACGCCGCCCGCGGGCAGGATCGGGATCGCGATGGCGAACACCAGCACCAGCAGCACGCCGGAGACGAAGGTCGGAATCGCGACGGCGACCGTATTCGCCGCGGCCACCAGGGCATTCAGCAACGGCCGATTCCACAGCACCGCGGACACGCTGACCGCCAGGCTCACCACCACCGCGAGCAGCAGCGCGGAAATGGTGAGCACCAGCGTATTGGTGAGCCCGCGCCCGACCAGGTCGGTGATCTGCCCGCCGATGATGTAGGAGCGGCCCAGATCACCGGTGAACGCGCCGCCCAGCCAGCTCAGGTACTGGGCCGGAATGGACCGGTCCAGCCCGAGCTGATGCCGGATGGCGGCGACGGTCTCCGCGGTGGCGTCCGGCCCGGCCAGGGTGGTGGCCGGATCGCCGGGCACCAGCCGCAGCAGCAGGAAGATGAGCACCGACGCGCCGAACAGCACCGCCACCGCCGACGGCACCCGGCGCAACAGATACGCGGTCATGACAGGAACGCGTCCGTGAGCAGGATTTCGCGGCGCTTGGTCCAGTCGAAGCCGTGCAGCTTCCTGCTCGCCCCGGCCTGCGCGAAGCGCACGCCGATCTCGATCAGGAACAGGCTGTCCAGCAGCTGGTCGCTGAGCGCCTGGTAGGCGCGGGTGGCGTCGGGGCCGGTGGACTGCGGCAGCTGCCACGCCGCGTCGGCCACCTTCACATAGTCGGGAGATTCGTAGCGGGAGGCGTTCTTTCGCGCGTTGAACGGGTACGCGCTGACCGTGAGGGTGGAGGGTACGAACTGTGCCCAGGAGTGATCGGTGACCCACAGCCCCGGGAACTGGGCCCCGATGAGCTGCTTGATGAAGGTGCCGTTGTCGGTGGGCACCAACTCCACCTCGACGCCGATCTCGGCGAGGTTGGCCTGCACGATCTGCGCGACGGCCTCGTAGGTGGCCACCGACGAGTTGTAGGTGAGCGGCAGTTTCGCGGGCTTGGGCAGGGTGGACAGAATCTGCCTGGCCTTGTTCACATCTCGCGCGTAGCGGGTGTTGCGGGCGGCGTCGAAGGCCGGGGATCCCTTGGGCCACGGCACGTTCAGCGCGTAGCCGGTGCCGCGGAACACCTCGTCGATGATGCGATCGCGGTCCAGCGCGTAGGCGATGGCCTGGCGCACCCGCACATCGGCCAGCGTCGGATCCTGCACATTGGCGCCGACATACAGCTGCAGTTCCGCGCCCTCGTACACGATGGTCTTGAAACCGTCTGTCTTGGCGAGGTTTTCGCTGTCGCGGTAGCTGATGCCGTCGGCCAGCTGGATCTGCCCCGATTTGAGGGCGTTGAGCTGCGCCTGATTGTCGGCGATGACGGTGAATTCGACGCGGTCCAGGTACGGGCGCTCCGGCACCCAGTAGTTCGCGTTGCGCTCGAATACCAACTGCGAGTTGGGCACCCGGCTCACGAACCGGAACGGACCGGTACCGATGATTTTGTCGCCGGTGGCCAGCTGATCGATGGATTCACTGTCCAGGATCGGCGCCGTGTCGAGCATGTCGAACAGGTTGCTCAGCGGATGCGCCAGCGTGAGCGTCACCCGGTGCGGATCGGTGGTGTCGAAGCCGGTGATGGCGGCGGCGGTGCTTTTGAGCTGCGCCGACCACTTCGGATCGGCATAGGTCTTCAGCGAGAACTCCACGTCCTTGGAGGTGAAGGCGCGCCCGCTGTGGAACTTCACGTCCTCGCGCAACTGCAATGTGATCGACCGCCCGTCCGGCGCGACCGTCCAGCTCTTCGCCAGTTTCGGCTGCGGCTCCAGCGTGTCGTGCGGGTAGCGCACCAGTGATTCGAAGACCAGCCCGACCACATACGGCGTGGTGCCGGTATTGGTGAGCAGGTTGGACGGGATCAGATCCACCAGCACGCCGTACTTCAGGGTGCCGCCGCGCACCGGCTGCGCGTTGTCGTCCCCGCCGCCCTTCTGCTGGTTCACCGCCGAGGTGCAGGCGGCCAGCGCCGCGCCACCGAAGATGGCGGCGGCGACAACGCCGGAGCTACGCAGGAAACGACGGCGATCCAGATCGCCGGGGGACGAATTCATGTGGGATACCTCGGAATACGTGCCGTGGGGAGACGGCGGGTGCGTGGACGGCACCGTGGGGACCTTGAGTAGCGGCGACGCTAACAGCCGGATCAGGAGCGGACAGCGGTTGTACGCAGCGTGCGTGAAACCCTGGAAAGAACCGTTTCCCGGAACTTTGCTGGGACCATGGCTGTCCCCTCCCATGCCCGTGGCTACGAGAACTTCAGCGGCGATATCGGCCGCACCACCGCCGACTCGACACCGGAATGGAGCTATCCGCCCACCGCTCCCGCGGGGTCGCCCAACATCATCGTGGTGCTGGTCGACGATATGGGATACAGCGATATCGGGCCGTTCGGCTCGGAGATCGAGACGCCGACACTGGACCGGCTGGCCGCGAACGGATTGCGGCTCACCAACTTCCATACGACGCCGCTGTGCTCGCCCTCACGGGCGGCGCTACTGACCGGCGTCAATTCGCACCGGGCGGGATTCGGATTCGTGGCCAATGCCGACCCCGGCTATCCGGGACTGCGGCTGGAACTGGCCGACGATGTGCTGACCCTGCCGGAGATCCTGCGCGCCAACGGATATGCCACCTACGCGGTCGGGAAATGGCATCTGGTGCGGGATGCCACGCTGCATCCGGCGGCGAACCGGGATTCCTGGCCCACGCAGCGCGGGTTCGACCGGTACTACGGATCCTTGGAGGGACTGAATTCCTTCTACTATCCGAATCAGCTGGTGTCGGACAGCTCGGCCGTCGAATTCGACGAGTACCCGCGGGGCTACTACCTCACCGACGACTACACCGACAAGGCCGTCGGCTACCTCAAGGAGCTGCGGGCGCACGATGCGACCAAGCCGTTCTTCCTGTACTTCGCGCACACCGCCATGCACGGGCCGCTCCAGGCCAAGCCGGATGATCTGGCCAAGTACCGGGGCCGGTACCGGGAGGGCTGGGATCGGTTGCGGCAGAGCCGATTCGCCAAGCAGCTAGCCGAAGGGCTCTTCCCCGAAGGCACACAGCAGAAGCCGCGCAATACCGAGCCGGGATACGAAGCGCGCGAATGGGATTCGCTGACGCCGGAGCAGCAGTCGCGGTTCGAGCGGTACATGGAGGTGTACGCCGGCATGGTCGACAGCATCGACCAGAGCCTGGGCCGCATCGTCGACGTGCTGGAGCGGTTCGGCGAACTCGACAACACCATCATCGTGTTCACCTCCGACAACGGCGGCACCGCCGAGGGCGGGCCGGAGGGCACGCGCACCTACTTCGCACAGTTCGCCCAGGTGGACGAGCCGGACTGGGAGCGCGACGTGCCGCACGACGACTCGCTCATCGGCACCGCCGAGCTGGGGGTGCACTATCCGCGCGGGTGGGGGCAGGCGTCCAATACGCCGTTCCGGTTCTACAAGGGCCAGACCTTCGCGGGCGGAGTGCGGGTGCCGTTCGTGCTGTCCTGGCCGAAGGGGCTGCCGCGCATCGACGGCGATTCGGGTATCCGGCAGGAGTACACCTACGTCACCGATCTCGCGCCGACGCTGCTGGAGCTGGCCGGGCTGTCCCGGCCGTCGGTGCGTAACGGGTTGCCCGCCAAGGATTTCGACGGGGTATCCGCGGTCGAGGTGCTGCGCGATCCGGCGGCCGTCTCCCGGCACACCGAGCAGTACTCGGAGATGACCGGTCATCGCGGGTTCTACCGGGACGGCTGGAAACTGCTCGCTCTGCACGAACCGGGCCGGGATATCGACGATCCGCGCTGGCAGCTGTTCGATGTGCGCACCGATCCCACTGAGCTGCACGATCTTTCGGAGCAGTTTCCGGAGAAGGTCGCGGAGCTTTCGGCCGCGTGGGACGAAGCCGCCTGGCACAACACGGTTTTCCCGCTCATCACGCGAAGTGACCTGGCGCGGCGACGGCCAGAGGAGGAGCGTTTCGGCGAACAGGTCCGCATCCTGCCCGGCACGCCGACGCTGGAGCGCTACCGCTCACAGCGCCTGATCGCCTACCGCGACTTCAGCATTGCCGTCGAACTCGAGGGGTACCGCAGCGGCGACGAGGGCGTGCTGGTCGCCCACGGCGACCCGCTGGGCGGCTACCTGCTCTACATCGAGAACGGCCGCCTGCACTTCGGCTACAACGCCTACGGCCGGTTCACCACCGTGGACGCGGGTCCGGTCCCGTCCGGCAGCCGGAATCTGACGGTGACCGCACGGGTGCGGCCGCACCTGCGCTGGGATTTCGGCGTGGGCATCGATGGCGTCCGCACCGCCGATCTGCCGAATCAGGTTCAGCTCGTGGGCATGTCACCGTGGACGGGCATCTCCGTCGGTCTCGACGCGCGCGGACCCGTCGACCGGGAGCTGCGCGAGCGGCGCGGCGTCTTCCGCTACACCGGCGACCTCCGCGCGATCATCTACCGTCCCGGCACGATCGGCGTCGACGAGGCAACCCGGCAGGCGCTGGACTCGGAGGCCGAGCTGATCGCCGAGTAACCGGCTATCGGGTTGGTGCGAGCCATTTCTCGATCTGCTCGCACACCCACGGCCCGTCATCGAGCGGCAGATCATGGCCCGCGTCGGGGTGCACCGCCGACGCGGCCCCGAAGCGGGCCGTGATCCGTTCCGCCATACGGTAATCCGCCAGCCGATCCCCCTTCGACGCGAGCACCAGCAGCGGCACCGGGATGCGGGCGGGCAGCCGGAACGTGGCCGCGGCGGCCGCCTGCCCCAGCACACTCGCGTCGAGCGGCCCGGCCTCCCGCTGATACCGCGCCCACGTCGCCGCCAGCTCGGCCAACTCCTCGACCGGCCGGTTACTGGTCAACCGCAGCGCCGCCGCCTCGTGCGCCGCCACCGTCCGGAACCGCTTCCCGGCAATGAGCGACGCCAGCCCGAACCGCAGCTGATGCGGCCGAATCAATTCCGCTGCACCGGTATTCACCACTACGCACCGCCGGAAATCCCCGGGATACCGCGCCACCCAATTCATCGCCATCATCCCGCCGAGCGAAATCCCCAGCAGCGACCACTCGTCGTCACCGGGTTCGAATCGCGCCCGAATATCATCGGTGATGGCCGCGATGGACCTCGGCGACACCCGCCCGTTCTGCGTCCCGAACCCCGGCGGATCGATCGTCACCACCCGTCCCCCGAGCCGCGCCGCCATCTCCCCCGGAAAACTCCCCCAATGCCGCCGATCTCGCGTAAGCCCCCGCAGCAAAAGCCAATTGGTCACAGCACACCTTTCCCCCGCACGTCGTCCCGCGCCATCGTCCGCCGGTGAAACCACACGGGTCAATGTGCCGATGACAGAATCCGGCACCCCGGCCCTGTCGAATTTCACTACTACGGTGCCGCTAGCCGCGATTCCGGATGACCGCCAGGCACATTCGCGTGCACTCGGCGGCGAGATCGGCGGTGCTCATGGTGATGGCGCCGTCGAGCCACGCCTCGATGAGCTGATTCACCCCGCCGGTGACGAACATGGCGGCCCGGCGTAGCTGCGCCGGATCGTGGTCGTCCACCGCGAGCACGGCGGGTGCGTGCTCGACAACCAGGTCGGCGATGGTGGCCAGTACGTCGTGGCGGCGTTCGGCCAGTCCGGGAATGCCCGCGGTATCGCTGGTCACGATGCGCATGATCTGTGGATCAGCCTGGGCGGTGTCGAGGAAGGACTGCAATGCCGCCCGCAGTTTGACGGCGGCATCGCCTTCGGCGGCGAGCCCGGCCTGAACCATGGCGGTGAGGAGCTGATCACGGACATCGTCGGCCACCGCCAGCAACAGTGCGTCCCGATTGGCGAAGTGCTCGTAGAAGTAGCGGTCGGTGAGACCGGACAGCGCGCAGATGCCGCGCACCTTCACGCCGGTGGGACCGGAATCGGCCCAGGCCGCGCGCCCTGCGGCGAGCAATCGGCGGCGGCGGTCGGCGCGCCGCTCCTCCGCGCTGACGCCGCCGTAGCTGCGGGCTACTTCCCCTCTGCTCATTGACATCACTCTAGATCTCTCCCAGAATTGGATGACAGTCGTCATCAGATTATTGGTTCAAGGGAGAACCCATGACTGTCGATAAAGGCATCGCACCTGATCAGGACCGGACCGCGCGGGTGTACGCGGCACTGCCCGAGGAGCATCACTACACGATCGAGCAGGTCGACGGAGCGCTGCCGAAGGATTTGACGGGGACGCTCTATCGAATCGGCCCCGGTCGGCATCAGGTCGGTAAATCGTTGTTACACAACATTTTCGACGGTGACGGGATGGTTTCACAGTTCGTGCTGGACGGGAGCTCGGTGCGATATCGCAACCGATACGTGCGCACGCGGCACTTCGAGCACGGGCAGCGGTCGGATCGGATTCGGTATCGCGGGGTGGGGACGCAGATTCCGGGTGGGATGCTCGCCAATGTCGGGCGATTGCCGGCGAACGTCGCCAATACCAATATCGTCAACTACGACGGCGGGCTGCTGGCGCTGTGGGAGATGGGGAATCCGCATCGCATCGACCCCGACAGCCTGGAGACGCTGGGGCGCTTCGATTTCGACGGGAAGCTGGGATTCCTCGGCGCGTTCTCCGCACATCCGAAATGGGATCCGGCCACCGGGGACATGTACAACTTCGGCCTGGATCTGCTGCCCACTCCGAGGATTCGCACCTACCGGGTGGATCGGTCCGGCCGCCTCCATACGCTCGCCACCGTGCCCATGCTCGATCTCGTGTGGAATCACGACTTCGCGCTGACGCGACGCTATCTGGTGTTCGTCCTCGATCCGCTGCTGCCGGATCTGACGAAGATCGCGCTCGCCTCCCACTCCTTCATCGATTCACTGCGGTTCGATCGCCGGAAGGGGACGCGATTCCTGTTGGTGCCCAAGGCCGGTGGGCGACCGCGCATCATCGAGCACGAGGCGCTGCTGCACTTCCACCTCACCAACGCCTATGACGACGGCAACGACGTGGTGGTTGAACTGGTGCGGTTCGACACCCGGTGGAGCGAAGTCCGTCGCGCCACGAACTCCGTCAATTCCATTTCAGCGGACGGTCCGCGATTCCCGGACTCACGCCTCATGCGATACCGGATCACCGCCGGGGGCACCGTGATCGAGCAGGAGCTCGCCGATCGTTCCGTCGAATTTCCCCAATACGATTGGCGTCTGTCCACCCGCCGACACCGGTTCAGCTATCTAGCCGGGAAAGGCACCCGGGCGGCCGCCGTCTACGACTCGATCATCAAGGTGGACAACGAAACCTGTGCCACGACACTGTGCGAGTTCCCCGGCGGTTCGGTCGGCGAACCGCTGTTCGTACCGCGCAGCCGGGATGCGGGCGAGGACGACGGCTGGCTGCTGGTGCTGAATCATGTGCTGGCGGAGCATCGTTCGCAGCTGGTCGTGCTGGATGCACGGGATGTGGGGCGAGGTCCGGTGGCTACGGCTTGGCTCGAGCATCACATTCCGTGGGGGTTTCATGGCACGTTCAGTCGGCGAATTGCCCGGTTGGAGGAATAGACGCGCCAACCCGGCTACGTAGGCCCCGAGTACCGCCCCTCACCACCCTCCAAGTGCCCCAACAGTTTTGGCGATGCGAGCGGCCCGCGTCTCAGTCTTCTTCGCCTCGCTGATGCTCTTGACCTGTTCACGCCGACGGGAATAACTGAGCGCGTCGAATGCCTCTCGTACGCCAGCGGCGGCCAGAGCCTCAGCTAGATCTGCAGGCACCTCCACAACACGTTCGGCGGTGTCGCGCTCCACGGTGACCGTCACCGTGTCACCAGGGTGCTTGCGCAGGTCGTCACGGATTGCTTTCAGGATGCCCAGGCACGGTCCGTCGCCCATGTTGGTGATGGATCCGGTGTAGGAAATGCCGTCGAAGGTTGCGCGGACGGGGATGCGGCCGCCGCCCCCGAGCGCGGTGATGACGTCCTCGGGAATGGGGATATACGCGCCACCGCCGTTGGCCGAGCGGATCGTGCCCACGAATCGCTGCATGGAATGCATGCTATTCGGACAGCCCTGCGAAGTGACGCACATTCCTCGGCGATCGGTCAGCAAACTGATTCGAGTGGGAGTTGCGCAGGTCACTGTGAGCGGGTCGCGTGTTTGCTGTATTGGCGGAATTTCGCGTTGAGCGACCCTTCCGAATCGTGTTAACAAATGTAAACCCGCGAAGAACCAGCCGTTTCCAAAGCTTCACCGACCTGTCTCCGAAACACCCCCAGGCACACCGATTTCCGACATCCAGGACACATCGCCCCAGGTCGACGGGTATTCTCACCCGCACTGCCGCTATCCCCCAGTGACCGTCACGTTGCGCCGACCTCACAGCTCACAACAGGCCGGGGCGCACTGTGAGAGAACCGTTTTGACGCCCGCAACGACGTCTTTACAGTCGACGCAGCAGCCCGGTTTTTCTCACTCGATGGGGGCGTCATGGCAAACTCGCACACGGGATCCTCATCCGCGGAGACACTGCTTCGGTTGGGCAAATACTTCAATCGCGGTGACGTGTCCGAGGATCTGCGCACCCTGCACAAAGTGGGTGGCCGCAGTGCCGACGAGTTCTACCGCGACCGCTGGGCACACGACAAGGTGGTGCGCTCCACGCACGGCGTGAACTGCACCGGCTCCTGCTCGTGGAAGATCTACGTCTCCGACGGCGTGATCACCTGGGAATCGCAGCAGACCGACTACCCGTCGGTCGGCGCGGACAAGCCCGAATACGAGCCGCGCGGCTGCCCGCGTGGCGCGTCGTTCTCCTGGTACACCTACTCGCCGGCGCGCATCCGCTACCCGTACGTGCGTGGCGCGCTGCTGGAGATGTACCGCGAGGCCAAGGGCAAGCTCAAGGATCCGGTGCTGGCGTGGGAGTCCATCGTCGAGGACGCCGAGAAGGCCAAGGTCTACAAGAACGCGCGCGGCAAGGGCGGCTTCGTCCGGGCCGAGTGGTGGGAGGCAGCCGAAATCGCCGCTGCCGCACACGTTTACACCATCAAGCAGTACGGACCGGACCGGGTCGCGGGCTTCTCCCCCATTCCGGCCATGTCGATGGTGTCGCATGCCGTGGGCGCGCGGTTCATCTCGCTCATCGGCGGCTCCATGCTGTCGTTCTACGACTGGTACGCCGACCTGCCGGTGGCGTCCCCGCAGGTGTTCGGCGATCAGACCGACGTACCGGAATCCGCCGACTGGTTCGACGCCGGATACCTCATCATGTGGGGATCCAACGTCCCGGTCACGCGCACCCCGGACGCGCACTACATGACCGAGGCCCGCTACCGGGGCCAGAAGGTCATCGTGGTCTCCCCCGACTACGCCGACAACACCAAGTTCGCCGACGAATGGGTGCCCGCGCGACCGGGCACCGACGCCGCGCTGGCCATGGCCATGGGCCATGTGGTGCTGAAGGAATTCTTCGTCGACAAGACCACCGAGTACTTCGACGACTACATCAAGCGCTACACCGACCTGCCGTACCTGGTGACGCTGGACGAGCAGCAGGGCGGCTGGAACTCCGACGGCGAGTACAGCGGGCACGTCTACACGCCCGGCAAGTTCCTCACTGCCGCCGATCTCGGCCACACCGGTGAGGGCGTCGACTTCCAGACCGTGCTGCTCGACCAGGACGGTGATCCGCAGGTTCCCAACGGTTCCCTGGGCCACCGCTTCACCGAGGCGGGCAAGGGCAACTGGAACCTGGATCTCGGGGACGTCGATCCCCTGCTGACCCTGCACGGTCGCACCGACGACGCTGCGGCCGTGCAGTTCCCCCGCTTCGACGGGCCCGCCGCGGAGATCCTCACCCGCGGCGTGCCGACCACCGTCATCGCGGGGAAGCGTGTGACAACGGTGTTCGACCTGTTGCTGGCGCAGTACGGCGTCGCCCGGTCCGGCCTGCCCGGCAGCTGGCCGACCGGTTACGACGATCCCAACGAGCCCTACACGCCCGCCTGGCAGGAGGCCATCACCGGCGTCCCGGCCGCGCAGGCCGCACGCATCGGACGCGAATTCGCCGACAATGCCATGCGGTCCAAGGGCCGGTCCATGATCCTCATGGGCGCGGGCACCAACCACTGGTTCCATTCCGACCAGATCTATCGGTCGTTCTTCACGCTGACGCTGCTCACCGGCTGTCAGGGCGTGAACGGCGGCGGCTGGGCGCATTACGTCGGCCAGGAGAAGTGCCGCCCGGTAACCGGTTGGGCCACACTGGCTTTCGCCTCCGACTGGCAGCGGCCGCCGCGTCAGATGCAGGGCACCGTGTTCTGGTACCTGACCAACGACCAGTGGCGCTACGACCCGTTCACCTCCGAGAACTTCTCCTCGCCGCTGGGCACGGGACAGTTCGCGGGGCGGACGGCGGCCGACAATATCGCGCTCGCGACACGTTTGGGCTGGATGCCGTCGTATCCGACGCTCAACAGGAACCCCCTGGACCTCGTGGACGAGGCGGAGGCGGCGGGGAAGGCTCCGGCCGACTATGTCGTGGACGGGCTGAAGTCCGGTGATCTGCGGTTCGCCTGCGAGGATCCGGACGCGCCCGAGAACTTCCCGCGCGTACTCACTGTGTGGCGCGCCAACCTGCTCGGCTCCTCCGGCAAGGGCAACGAGTACTTCCACAAGCATCTGCTGGGCGCGGACTCCAATCTCCAGACCGGCGAGGCCACCGGCGTGCGCCCGCAGGAACTGGAATGGCGTGACGAAGCCGCCACCGGAAAGCTGGATCTGCTTCTCTCCCTTGACTTCCGGATGACGAGCACCACGCTGTTCTCCGATATCGTGCTGCCCGCCGCCACCTGGTACGAGAAGCACGATCTGTCGTCCACCGATATGCACCCGTTCGTGCACGCCTTCACCCCGGCCATCTCGCCGCCGTGGGAGGCGCGCACCGACTTCGAGGCGTTCCACCGCATCGCCCGCGGCTTCTCGTGGATGGCGGAGAAGCACCTCGGCATTCGCAAGGACCTGGTCGCGGTACCGCTGCAGCACGACAGCGCCGACGCGCTCGCCCAGGCGGGCGGCAAGGTGCTGGACTGGAAATACGGTGAGTGCGAACCGATTCCGGGCAAGACCATGCCGAAACTGGTTGTCGTCGAACGCGATTACCCGAATGTCGCGGAGAAGATGGCCGCGCTCGGACCGCTGGTCGAAACCCTCGGCGTCACCACCAAGGCCGTCACCACCATCCCCGACGAAGAGGTCGAATACCTCAAGGGCGTCAACGGCACCATAGTTTCCGGTATCGCGCAGGGCCGTCCCTCACTGGCGAAGGACACCCACGCGGCCGAGGCCATTCTCGCGCTGTCCGGCACCACCAACGGACGGCTCGCGGTGGAGGGCTTCCACGCGCTCGAAAAGCGCACCGGCACACAGCTCGCCGACCTGGCCGCCGAACACGAGGGAAAGCGGATCACCTTCGCCGACACACAGGCTCGGCCGGTGCCCGTCATCACCTCCCCGGAATGGTCGGGCAGTGAGACCGGTGGACGGCGGTACTCGCCGTTCACCATCAATACCGAACGGCTGAAGCCCTGGCACACGCTGACCGGGCGGCAGCACTTCTATCTGGACCACGACTGGATGATGGAACTCGGCGAGCAGTTGCCGATCTTCCGTCCGCCGCTGGACATGTCGGCGCTGTTCAGTGAGCCGGGTGTGGGCAATGTGAGCGCCAACGGTGTCACCGTGCGCTACCTGACCCCGCACTCCAAGTGGTCCATCCACTCCGCCTACCAGGACAACCTGCACATGCTGACGCTCTCGCGCGGCGGGCAGGCCATCTGGATGTCGGAGAAGGACGCCGCGAAAATCGGTGTGGCCGACAATGATTGGATCGAAGCCATCAACCGCAACGGCATCGTGGTGGCGCGCGCGATCGTGTCGCACCGCATGCCGGAGGGCACGGTGTTCATGTACCACGCGCAGGACCGCGCCGTGGCCGTACCGCGTATCGAAGGCGCGGACGACACCAAGGCGGGCAAGGGTAAGCGCGGCGGTATCCACAATGCGCTGACCCGCATCATGATCAAGCCGTCGCACCTCATCGGCGGCTACGCCCAGCAGTCCTTCGCGCTGAACTACCACGGCCCCACCGGAAATCAGCGTGACGAGGTCACCACCATTCGCAAGCGCTCGCAGGAAGTGGAGTACTGATCATGCGCGTTATGGCTCAGCTCGCCATGGTCATGAACCTGGACAAGTGCATCGGCTGCCACACCTGCAGCGTCACCTGTAAGCAGGCGTGGACCAACCGCGCCGGCACCGAGTACGTGTGGTTCAACAATGTGGAAACCCGTCCGGGACAGGGATATCCGCGCCGGTACGAGGATCAGGAGAAATGGAAGGGCGGGTGGACCCTCGATCGCAAGGGCCGCCTGCAGTTGAAGTCCGGGTCGCGAATGAAGCGGCTGCTCAACATCTTCGCGAATCCTGATCTGCCCACGGTGTCGGACTACTACGACCCGTGGAGCTACGACTACGACAATCTGCTGTCGTCGCCGCAGATCGACACCACGCCGACGGCCAAGCCCAAGTCGCTGATCACCGGTGAGGACACCAAGGTCACCTGGGGCGCGAACTGGGACGACTCGCTGGGGTCGGGGCCGGAGCAGGTCGGCAAGGATCCGCTGCTGGCCAAGCTGTCCGACAAGGTCAAACTCGAATTCGAGGAGACCTTCATGTTCTACCTGCCGCGCATCTGCGAGCACTGCCTGAACCCGTCGTGTGCGGCCGCCTGCCCGTCCGGTGCGATCTACAAGCGCTCCGAGGACGGCATCGTGCTGGTGGATCAGGACAAGTGCCGTGGCTGGCGGCAGTGTGTCAGCGCGTGCCCGTACAAGAAGATCTACTTCAACCACAAGACGGGCAAGGCGGAGAAATGTACTTTCTGCTACCCGCGGGTGGAGGTCGGCATTCCGACCGTATGCTCGGAAACCTGCGTGGGACGGCTGCGCTACATCGGCGTCATGCTGTACGACGCGGACGCCGTGCTCGAGGCCGCCTCGGTGACCGATGACAAGGATCTGTACCCGGCACAGCTGGGCGTGTTCCTCAACCCGCACGATCCGCGCGTGGTGGCCGAGGCCGAGCGGGCCGGGATCTCACCGGAATGGATTCAGGCGGCGCAGGATTCGCCCGTCTACAAGCTGATCGTCGACTATCAGATCGCGCTGCCGCTGCATCCGGAATACCGGACCATGCCGATGGTCTGGTACGTGCCGCCGCTGTCGCCGGTGGTGGACGTGCTCACCGAGACCGGGCACGACGGCGAGAGCGTGCGCAACCTGTTCGGCGCGATCGACGCGCTGCGAATTCCGCTGGAGTACTTGGCCGAACTGTTCACCGCCGGGGAGATCGGGCCGGTGCGCGCCTCGCTGCAGCGGCTCGCGGGGATGCGGTCGTTCATGCGGTCGATCAACCTCGGACAGGAACCCGATCTGAGCATTCCGGATTCGGTGGGGCTCGAGCCGGAAGAGATCGAGGCCATGTACCGGCTGCTGGCCATCGCCAAGTACGAACACCGGTACGTGATTCCCTCGGGCGCGACTTCGCGTGCGCACGAACTGGATTCGCTGGCCACCGGCTGCTCGCTGGACACCGACGGCGGGCCGGGCATGACGGCCTTCGACTACATGGCCGAGAAGTTCCACCTCACCGACACCAATGACGCCGCGCCGGACGAGAAGTCGACGCGCATCAACCTGCTGAACTGGGACGGGAAGAACACCAGCGGGCTGATTCCGGCGAAGAACGGCTCGAACGGCAACGGGGCCAACGGATCCCATGACAGCACGGCCGCGACGACGAACGGCAGCAACGGCGCTGCCGCGAGCTCGGCGAATGGCAGCAACGGCGCTGCCACCGCCGAGGCCGTGCCGGAGACGAGCGGAGCCCACCGATGAGCCTGCTGAAACTGCGCCGGCGGCCCGAGCCCGCGGTGGCGCTGTCCGAACGGGATCGCCGCCTGGTGTGGCGGATCGCGGCGCTGCTGCTGGACTACCCGGGCGAGCAGACCCTCGCGATGCTCGACGAATTGGCGAGCGCCATAGCGGAATTGCCCGCCACCGTGCGCCCGCAGTTGGAGACCACGCTGCTGCACCTGCGCACCACCGCGCCCATCGAACTGGCCCAGCAGTATGTCGAGACCTTCGATATGCGCCGCCGCGCCAGCCTGCATTTGACCTTCTACGCCTACGGCGACACCCGTAAGCGCGGCATGGCGCTGCTGCGGTTCAAGCACGCCTACCGGCACGCGGGCGTGGAGCTCGGCGATCACGAGCTGCCCGATCATCTCGCGGTGCTGCTGGAGTTCTCCGCCACCGTCGATCCGATCGGCGGCGAACGACTGCTCGGCGAGCACGTGCCGGTGCTGGAACTGCTGCGACTCTCGTTGTCCGACAGTGGTTCTCCCTATGCGGGCGTGCTCGCCGCCGTGACCGCGACGCTGCCGCCGGTCACCACCGCCGACCGCCGCCGCATCGCCGAACTCGCCGCCCAGGGTCCGCCCGAGGAGGAAGTCGGCCTGGAGCCCTTCGCCATGGACCCCCTCAGCTTCACCGGATCGGAGTCCCGCCGATGACCACCACCCTGTGGATGACCCTGCCCTACGTGGCCTTCACCTCCTTCGTGCTCGGCCACCTCTGGCGCTACCGCAACGACCAGTTCGGCTGGACCACACGGTCTTCGCAGATCTACGAGTCGCGGCTGCTGCGCCTGGGCAGCCCGCTGTTCCACTTCGGCATGCTCGGCGTGATCGGCGGACACGTGATCGGCGTGCTGATTCCGGAGTCGTGGACGGCGGCGATCGGCATCTCCGAGCACACCTACCATCTGTTCTCGGTGACGGCGGGCACCATCGCGGGCGTGGCCGTGCTGCTCGGCACCGCGATTCTGGCCTACCGCCGGATCACCGTCGCCGCGGTGCGCAAGGCCACCTCCACCAACGACAAGATCATGTACATCCTGCTGGGCGCGGCGCTGATCACCGGCCTGCTGAACACCGTGGGCAGCAACCTGCTGTGGGGCACCTACAACTACCGCGAGACCGTATCCCCGTGGTTCCGTAGCCTTTTCACCGCGAACCCGGAACCCGGCCTCATGGTCGGCACCCCGTGGACCTTCCAGGCGCACGGCCTGGTCGTGCTCGCCCTGATCGGCATCTGGCCCTACACCCGCCTGGTGCACATGTTCTCGGCCCCGATCGGCTATCTGGTGCGGCCCTACGTGGTGTACCGCAGCAAGGAGCACAACGCGGTCGACAAGCGCCGCTACTCGCGCGCCTGGGATGCCCCGGTGCTCCCGCCGCGCTAGCCGGGCTCAGCAGGTCGGACCGGGTTCGGGCCGGTCAGCGGGATGCGCGTCGTCGGCCAGCTGGTCGACGACCGTGGCGATGAGCCACATGTCCAGCAGCTCCAGGTTCGTGCGGGCGCGGATGCGGGCGCGGTGCTCCTCGGTGATGGGGATGCCGCGCCGATCCAGCATGCGCAGGATCGCGTCGGCCAGGCTGTCGTCTGTCACGAAGCCGTTCCGGATTCGATCCGCGGGGCCGATTCGAGGGCGAGACGGGCGAATTCGGCGAAGAGGGCGCGATCCTCGGAGGTGGCTCGGCGCAGGGCCAGGGAGAGGGCGCGCAGGGTCGCGGCCTGTTGCGGGCCGGTGGCATGGGCCAGGGCCGACAGTGTCGCCAGGGGCAGGTCTTTGGCCGCCTTCTTCGGGTCGGTGACGAAGGGGACGTTGTGCGGGCCGAGGGTGAGCGGGCGGACCGACAGGCTGGGCCAGTGCGGCAGGCCGATCTCGGGCGGGTGCGCGGCCCACATGGCGGTGACCTTGTCGCGGCACACGACCAGCAGAACCGGTGGGAGCTGGTACTTCTGGTGCAGGTGCGCCAGGTGCTGGGCCCAGACGCCGGGCTTGGCCGGATCGTCGTAGGCCAGCGCCTGCACCAGCAGCAGGTACGCGCCGACCTGAGTGGTGATGCGCAGCAGGGTATCCGGGCGTAGCCGGGGGGCGGGGGCGTCGGCCGGATCCGGTTGCAGCAGCGCCACTTCCACCGGATCGGGTAGTGGCAGGTTCAGGGCGCGGAAGGTTCGGGCCGGGGTACCCGGACCGGCGTGGTGGATCCTGTGCAGCTCCTCGCGCGTGGAAACGACCATGGCGATGAGGGTACCTCGAGATTCGAACCTTTGTTCGATGGATTCGGCGGGTCTACGACGGCGCGTCGGCGCGGGATTGCAGGCGCCGGCGGGCATCGCGTTCGGCCAGCAGCGGAAGGAAGACCTCCACGGTGGCCTGGCTCGCGACCCGGTCGTAGGCGGCGCGGACCAGGCTGTCCACGGTGCCGGACGGGATGCGGTCGCCGAACTCCTCGGTGAGCCGCGCGGCGGCGGCACGCAGGGCCGTTCGGGCGTCGAGGGGCGGTTCGCCGCGGACGTTCTCGGCACGGGCGACGGGGCTCTCGGTCATGCCGCCTCCGATGAGCTTCAGGTAGCGGACAGAACGGACACCAATCGGGAGTTCCCGGCACCGATGGACGGCAGGCGACGCACAGGTGGCCATTCGCTGAACACTGCGGAACCGGCGGTGTCGCGGAGCCCGTCTCCGCGCTAATCTCGAGTAGCCAAATTTGGCTAGTAAGGAGATTGTGATGACCGCAGTAACTCCCTATGTGATGGTGGACGACGCCCGCGCGTACCGCGCGTTCCTGGAGCGGGCCTTCGAAGCCGAGATTGTCGAAATGGTGCCGCTGGCAACGGATCCGGCGCGTTTGGTCCACGCCGAGGCTCGAATCGGGGACGCCTCGGTGTTCTGCGCCGACTCCGGGCCGACGGGCGGGCGGTGCCTGAGCTCCCCCGCGGAACCGGTGCACGTCCAGCTGTGGGCCACCGTGCCCGATGCGGACGCGGCCCACGAGCGCGCGCTGGCGGGCGGGGCCACCGAAGCCGCGGCGGTGAGCGTTCAGGAGGATGGAAGCCGCCTGGGCGGATTCGTGGATCCGTTCGGCACGCTGTGGTGGGTGAGCACACCCGCCTGAGCACAGGCACGCTGAAAAGGTAAGGGAGAGACGCATGTCCGCGGTTCGGTTGCTCGTACTCGGTGCGGTGCGCCGCCGCGGGCGTGCGCACGGGTATCAGGTGCGCACGGATCTGGAGTCCTGGGGCGCGCACGAATGGGCGCGCGCCACATCGGGATCGGTGTATCACGCGTTGAAATCGGCGGCCAAGGACGGCCTGCTGACCGCACAGGACACCGCCCCCAGCACGGCGGGCGGGCCACCGCGCATCGAATACGAGATCACCGCGGAGGGCGAGCGGGCATTCCTCGAAATGCTGCGGACAGCGCTGTCCAGCCGGGATCCGCGACTCGATCAGCTGGCCGCGGCGGTCGGGTTCATCGACGACCTGCCGCGCGCGGAAGCCCTTGCGCTGCTGCGGGATCGAGCCCGGGAACTGGCGCAGTGGCGGGCGAGCATCACCACGCACCTGCCACCCGGCACCGACCTCGAGGAGTGGGGACCGGTCGGGGCCGTGCTCGGACTGTGGCTCGACACCGCCGACAGCCGCGCGCGGTGGACGCGCGGGCTGATCAAGCGGCTCGAAGGCGGCGCGTTCACGATGGCGGATGACGAACGGGCCGCAACGGATTCCTCGGATTCCTCGGATTCCGCGGAGCAGAGCTAGCCTGCCGCTCGTACCCCGCGGACCGGATCAACCCGCGAGTTTCGCGAGGTTGGGGAAATTGCTGATCTCCCAACCGCCGTCCACCACCAGTTCGGTGCCGGTGATGTAGGAGGCGTCATCGCTGGCCAGGAACAGGCAGGGGCCTGCCACCTGCTCCGGAGTGGCGGCCGTGCCCAGCGGAATGCGTTCCAGGAACATCTGTTTCGCGGGCTCGTAACCCATGATGGCGGCCACCAGCGGGGTGTCCACCAGGCCCGGGAGCACCGAATTGACGCGGATGCGATGCTGTGCCAATTCCAGGGCCGCGTTCTTGGAGAACATGACCACGCCCGCCTTGCCGGTGGCGTACGGGCTGCCGCCGGGCATGGGAATGCGGCCGTCCAGGGACGAGATGTTCACGATCGCACCGCCGTTCGCGAAGTCGCGCATCAGGCGGGCTTCGTGCTTGGTGCACAGGAAGACACTCTTCTGCACCAGGTCGACGGTGAAATCCCAATCGGATTCGGCGAGATCGGTGATCGCGCCGATCCGGGAGCCACCGGCCACGTTGAGGGCGGCGTCCAGGCGGCCGAATGTCGCTGCGACCGTGGCGATTCCCGCCTCGATCTGCGCTTCGACCGTCACATCGGCGGTGATCGGGAGGAAGGCGTCGCCCAGTTCGGCCGCCTTCTTCCGCAATCCGGCCTCGTCGATATCGAAGCCCGCGACCCGTGCGCCCTCGGCCACCAGGGCGGTGGCGATGGCCGAACCGATGCCGGAGGCGGCACCGGTGACGACCGCTGCGCGGCCGTCGAATCGTGCTGTGCTCAAAGGAAACTCCTCGAAATTGGAGCGGCTCAGCGGCGTCCGGCGCGCAGGAATTCGCCGATGCGGTTCTTGCCGAGGTCCGGGGCCTTCTCGCCCAGGCCGAAGACGGGCGCACCGTTCACCAGGACGGCGGTGACGGTGGCGTCGTTGCGGTTCACCATGCGGGACAGGCCGTCGAACTCCGGAATCGGGTTCTCGGCGTAGGCGTCCAGGCTGTCGTCCAGGCGGGCCGGGTCGACGATCACCACGTCGGCGCGGTCGCCTGCGCGCAGGTGGCCGGCGTCCAGGTCGTACCAGTCGGCCAGCTCGCCGGTGACGCGGTGCACGGCGTGCTCGACGGTCATGAACGGCCGGCCGGCCTGCTGGGCCTGGTGCACCCGCTTCAGCAGGCGCAGGCCGAAGTTGTAGAAGGCCATATTGCGCAGATGCGCGCCCGCGTCCGAGAAGCCCAGCTGCACACTGGGATCGGCGGCCAGGCGGTCGAGCACCTCGGGGCGGTGATTGGAGATGGTGGTGCGCCAGCGCACCTTGGACCCGTGTTCCACCACCAGATCCAGGAAGGCGTCGACCGGGTGCACGCCGCCGCGATCCACGCCCACCTGGCCGAAGGTCTTGCCGACGACACTCGCGTCCGGGCATTCGGTGATCTCGGCGTCGAAGAAGTCGCGGTGCCAGACGCGCGGACCCCACTTCTTGTCGTAGTCCTTGCGGAACCAGCGCCGGTAGTTCTCGTCCGCCAGCAGGTCGTGGCGCTGCTCCAGCTGATTCGACAGGTGCAATGCCGCTGCGCCGGAGCCGAATTCCTCGAACACCGGCAGGTCGATGCCGTCGGAGTACACCTCGAACGGCACCGGCAGATGCTGCCAGCGGAAGTCGCCGCCGAGCCGGTTCAGCACCTTCGCGATGAGCGGGAAGATGTGCACCACACCGGGAATCGCCTTGATATCGGCGGCCGAGAGCAGGCTCACCTTCAGGTTCGGCCGGAAGATGCCGAGGCTGGAGGCGGCCATGGCGACCAGGCTCTGCGGGCGCGCCACATCCGGGCCGCCCTGCAGCGTCCGCCGGCGGTCACGCAGAATCCGGTTGAGCCGCCGCCGTTCCCGTGTGGTCGCGTAGGTGGACGGCAGGGTGCGCGACCGGCACACCTCACCGTCGAGCTTGTCGAACATGAGCTGCTGCGAGGACATGCCGACGAAGCCGGCGTCGAGTGCCTCGTTCAGCTTGTGCTCCATGGCCTTCAGCTCGGATTCGGTGGGCGTCTCGTCCGGGCTGGTGGCGCGTTCCAGGCCCATCTGCGCGGCCCGGATATCCGAATGCCCGATGAAGGCGGCGATATTCGGGCCGAGCGGCAGGGATTCCAGCGCCCGCACATAGCCGTGCGCGCTGTTCCAGGTCTTGAGCCCGTCCACCGCCTCGACCACATGCTTGCGCGGGATCGCCTCCACGCGGCCGAACAGGTCGCCCGCGTCCGCGCCGCCGACATGGACGGTGGACAGCGAACACGAGCCGAGCAGCACCGTGGTGATGCCGTGCCGCAGCGACTCCGACAGGGTCGGATCCAGCAGCACCTCCACGTCGTAGTGGGTGTGGATGTCGACCATGCCCGGCAGCACCCACTGCCCGGTGGCGTCTATGACACGGCCGCAACCGGTTTCGTCGAGAGCCTCCGCGCTCACCGTGGCGACCCGGCCGTCCCGGATGCCGAGATGGCGCATGGCCGAGGGCCCGCCGGTGCCGTCGAACCAGCGGCCGTTCTTGATGATGGTGTCGTACACGGGTTCTCACTCCCCCAGCGACAGTTCGCGGCGCAGCACCTTGCCGGTGGCATTGCGCGGCAGCGCATCCGAGGTGATCAGCCAGCGCGCGGGCACCTTGAAGTAGGCCAGCCGCTGCGCCACATGGTCGCGCAGTTCGTCCGCGGTGAGCGACTCCGGGTCGGTGACGACGACGATGGCCGCCACCTCCTGGCCCAGATCCTCGTGCGGGACGCCGATCACGGCGGACTCCTGGACGGCCGGATGCTCGTCGAGGGCGTTCTCGATCTCGGTCGGGTAGACGTTCTCGCCGCCCCGCAGGATGAGATCCGAACGGCGACCGGCCATCTGGAGGCGGCCCTCGCGCAGGAAGCCGAAGTCGCCGGTGCGCAGCCAGCGGTTCTCGTCGATGGCGGCCTTGGTGGCGGCCTCGTCGTTCCAGTAGCCGAGCATGACGTACGGGCTGCGCACGCAGATCTCGCCTTCGGTGCCGTCCGGCACCACCTTGCCCTCGGGATCGCGGACCTCGATCGAGACGCCGACAATGGCGCGGCCCACCGTCTCCGGGTTCGCCAGCAGTTCCATGGGGGTGGCGACGGTGGCGGCGGTGCCGCTCTCGGTGCAGCCGTAGCTGGTGGTCAGAGCTACCTGGGCGACCGGCAGGCGCTCGCGCAGGCGCTGCTGCAGGGCGGGCGAGGACGGTGCGGCGTTGAGGGAGAACGCGGCCAGCGAGGACAGGTCGTATCGGGACAGGTCCTCGTCGAGCAGGCGGCTGGCCATGGTCGGCACGGCACCCCAGTTGGTGATGCGCTCGGATTCGATCAGGCGCAGGATCTTGTCGGCTTCGAAACCGCCGCTGGGGAAGATCACGGCGTCGCCGGTGACGATGCGCGGGATCACCAGGTTGTGCAGGCTCGCGATGTGGAACAGCGGCGAACTGATCAGGAAGCGGCGATCGGTCGGACTGCCGTCCCACGGCAGGCCGCGGAAACCGGCCGCGAACGCATCGGTGAAACGGTGATAGTCGCTGACCGCCACCATGTTCCGATGCGAGTGCACCACGCCCTTGGGGCGGCCGGTGGTGCCGCTGGTGTAGAGGATGCAGGCCGGATCCTCTTCGGACAGCGCGGTTTCCGGGTACTCGCCCGTGTATTCGGCGACGAGGGTGGGCAGGTCGTGGTCCATGGTGAGCACCGGGATGCGGGTTCCGGTCTCGGCCAGCGCCTCCGCGCGTTTGGCGTCGGCGACCACCACCACCGGCTGGGTGTGCTCGAGGCCGTAGGAGATCTCGCGCGGCGCCCACCAGGCGTTGTAGCCGACCGGGATCGCGCCCAGGCGCTGTGCGGCCCAGAAGGTCAGCACCCATTCGGGGCCGTTGGCGGCGAGAATGCCGACGCGGTCGCCCTTTCCGATGCCGTAGCGCTGCGCCAGCGCCGCCGCCAGCGCGCCCGCCGCCTCGTGGTGCCGGGCGAAGGTGTAGCGGTTCTCCCCCGCGACCAGGTAGTCCCGGTCGCCCAATTCCTTGGAGGCGTCCAGGATTTCGAGCAGGTTGCGGCGGCGCTCGCGGAACACCGGGATGGGCGCGCCCAGCACGGATTCCACGGTGATCTCGAACGGCCCGCCGGGACCGGTGAGCTTGCCCGCGATCTGGGCCGCGAGTGCTTGCAGGTCAACGGCATTGGTCATGATTCACGTCCTCGAACGACATCGAATGTGGCTTGCAGGTAGGCATCGGCGCGCTCCGAGCCGATCAGTCCGGGAGCCATGCGGTTCATGGCGTAGGCGACGGTGACCCGGTGCTCCAGGTCGTTGACCACCATCGAGCCGCCCAGCCCGCCCCACCAGCACACCCGGCCATCAGGAACATGTGGAACGGTCTGTTGCTGCGGCAGACCGTAACCGATACCGAACCGCAGCGGCACCAGAATCGCCTGATCCACACCATCGGACTGCTGCTCGAAGATGAGGTCTATCGTCTTGTCCGACAGGAACTTCCGGCCTGCCAGCTCGCCGCCATTGCTGATGATCGACTGGATGCGGGCGATGGAACGCGCATTGCCGTGACCGTTCACCGCGCCGATCTCCGCCTGCCGCCAGCCCGGGGTACCGCATTCGGCGAAATCCAGCAGGGGCTGGAAGAGGGTCTTGTAGAGGACGGTGTCCTTGGGGATCAGGGACTGGTCGAACTCACCGAACTCCGGCGGCACCAGGGTGGCGATGCGGTCGAAATCGGCTGGGCCGGTGCCGATCCGGAAATCGGCCCGCAGCGGCACGGCCAGCTCCTCGGCGAAGAACGCGCCGAGGGTACGGCCGGTGATGCGGCGGATCACCTCGCCGACCAGATGCCCGTAATTGAGGGCGTGATATCCGGACGCGGTGCCCGGCTCCCACCAAGCCGACTGCGCGGCCAGGCGCGCGGTGGAGGTCTGCAGGTCGTAGATGTCCGCGAGTTCGATCGGCGCTTCCCAGCCCGAGACGCCGGAGGTGTGCGAAAGCAGGTGCCGCACTTCGATATCGGCCTTGCCGTTGGCGGCGAACTCGGGCCAGTAGTGCGCGACCTTCTCGTAGACATCCAGCTCGCCACGGTCGACCAGCAGCAGGGCGCACAGGGCGACCATGGTCTTGGAGATGGAGAAGGTGTTGACCAGGGTGTCCTCGCCCCAGGGCGTCTGCCGTTCCGGGTCGGCGTGGCCGCCCCACAGGTCCACCACGGATTCGCCGTTCACGGTCACACACAGGGAGGCGCCCAGTTCGGCCCCGGACTCCACCTGTTCGGTGAATGCCGCCCGGACACCGGCGAATTCGTCGGCGCAGAAGCCGGCCACGTCGCTCATCTGTTCCGCCCTCTCAGACTCGGGCGGCCGCGCGGGCCGGGATCGGGAGTTGGTAGCCGTAGGTGGCGGCGCGCTTCGCGCCCCGGGCGATCTCCTTCTGCAGATCCCGGACGTAGGGCTCGAATTCGATCTGGATGGTGTGGCGCGGCGAATCGTAGTACCGGTCCGAACGATTCTCCTCGACCTCGCGGATGCCCGCGTTCATCTCGGTCTCCGAGGGCAGCCGGTAGTTGCCGGTCAGATACGCGGCCACCAGCTTCGACTGCTGCTCGGCGAAATTCACCAGCGTCGGCATGGGCTGCGCCAGGCCCAGATAGAAGAGATTGTCCACGCCCGGCTTCACCATCTGCCGCCACAGCGGGAGCTTGTTGCTCGCGTCCGGGAGCAGCTTCGCATCGGAGAAGAACGGGAAGCTGATGTGATATCCGGTGGCGCACAACACCACATCGACCTCCTCCACGGTGCCGTCGGCGAAGTGGACCCGATTTCCGTCCAGCTTCGAGATGGCGGGCTTGAAGGTGATGTCACCACAACCCGCGCGGTGCAGGAATTCCTCACTGGCCGACGGATGCGCTTCGAACGGCAGGTGATCCGGCTTGGGCAGGCCGTAATCCTCCATGTGCCCGCGATTCTTGACCACGAAGCGCTGCTTGAGTTTCAGCGCCAGCTTGGGCGGCATCCACGGCGGCACCGACTGCTTGTCGCCGACCTTGCCGTTCACGTACTTGGGCAGCACCCAGACGCCGCGGCGCGCGGACAGGAAGAACTTCGAGGCGATGAAGCGCTGTGACAGTTCGGTGGCGATGTCCAGGCCCGAATTGCCCATACCCACCACGACGATTCGCTTGCCACGCATATCGATCGGGTCGAACGGGTCGTTGTAGGCGTGCGAATGCATGAGGACGCCGTCGAATTCGCCCGGGTAGTCGGGCATCCGGGGATCCCAGTGGTGGCCGTTGCACACCAGCAGCACGTCGTAGACCTCGGTGCGGCCGGTGTTCGTGGTGATCACCCACAGGCCGTCGGCGTCCCGCTCGGCCCCGATCACCTTGGTGGAGAAGTGGATTCGATCGCGGATTCCGAAATGATCGACGTAATCCTTGAAGTACTCGTGCAATTGGGTGTGGTGCGGGAAATCCGGCCACTCCTCCGGAGCGGGATAGTCCTCGAACGCCAGCCGGAATTTCGAGGTGTCGATGTGCAGGCTCTGATAGCAGGCCGACATCCCGTTCGGGTTCCGGTAGTACCAGTTGCCGCCCACCTCGTCGGAGGCCTCGTAGCAATCGAAGGGGATGCCGTATTCGGCGAGCCGCTTGGCGGCGGTGATTCCCGACGGTCCGGCGCCGATGACGCACACCCGGGGCAACTCACGTGTATCCAATTCACTCTCCTGGTTCGGCGGGTCACATTCCCCTGCCGGACGTGATCTGACCCACACGCTAACATTCACTAGACACCATGTCTAGTGAATGTACGACCGTCTATCATTGGCCGCATGCAGACCGAACAGCCCGCCGAGGCCACCCGTCGCACCTCCCTGCGCGACGAGCAGAAACGCCTCACCCGCAGCCGTCTCATCGAGGCCGCCAAACAGCTGTTCACCACCCAGGGGTACGCGCCCGTGCGCGTCGACGACATCGCCGCCGCCGTCGGCTGCAGTCGCGCCACCTTCTATCTGCACTTCACCGGGAAACCGGATGTCCTGCGCGCCATCGCCGAACAGGGCACGCTGCCCAGCGTCCAGCACTTCTACGAGGATCTGGACCATGTGCTCGACAGCGGGTCACGCGAGGAATTCGCGGCCTGGATGCGGCGCGCGATCGAATGGTTCCAGGAGTACAAGGATCTGCTCCCGGCGTGGGACGAGGCCACCACGCTCGAACCCGAATTCCGGGAGGTGGCGCGCGAAGGCATTCTCGCGCTGCCCAATGTGATGACCTCGTATCTGTCCCGCTGGCCCGAGGCTCAGCAGGACGAGGCGAAACTGCGGATAGAGCTGCTCGTCGCGCAGCTCGAGCGGTTCTTCACGCGATGGGCCATGCAGGGGACGCTCGATGTCACCGCCGAACAGGCCGCGGTGGTGCTCACCGATATCTGGTATCCGGCGCTGCAGACGCCCGGGAAGTAGCGGCGGATCAGCTCAGCGGTGTGACCCGCGCCCGCGGCAGCTCCCAGAAGGCCCGCAGCGCAAGGATTTTGCCGTCGGCGGCGACGCGGTAGGTGAACGCGCCGTCCACTTCGACCGCGCGGCCGTCACGCTCGCTGCGGATGGTGCCGACGAAGGCCACCTCGTCGCCGCAGGCGAAGGAATCGGTGAAGCGGAAGTCGATGACGCTGTTCGCAATGGCCATGTCCCAGAAGGCGGCGATGGCCGCATGGCCCAAGTGTCCGCCGCCCACCGGGTCGTAGGGCGAGACGCCGATCGGATCCTCCACGCGGGCGTCGGCGGCGAACAGGGCCAGCCATTCGTCCTTGCGCTTGGCGCGCACCGCCGCCTGGGAGGCGAGACCGGCGCGGCGGGCGGGATGTTCGGCGGACATGCCACCATCGTGACCCGGCGTGCGACGGGAAGACATCACCGTCCCGGTCACCGGACGCTGTCGCGTCAGGGCACCACGGCCTCGGTCACCCATGCGGCAGAGCCTTGATCACGGCAGCTCGCGCAGTGAACGCAGCTCGGGCCGGTGCCCGATGGCACCGGCCCGTGAGACGGAGGATTCCTACTTCTTGCCGTCCAGGATCACGCGGCATTCGGCGGCGGTGTGGCCCGCGTTCAGGCAGTTGGCCCAGTCGATCTGGTCCTGGACCCACGGGTCCGGAGCGGCCTGCGCGGTGCCGAAAGTGGCTGCGGCACAGGCGAGGAGCAGTCCGGTGGTGGCGACGAGCTTCTTCATGAAAATCCCTCCCGATCTTGCTGTGGTCGCACTCCAGTGTGCGGCACCAGCCTGGAAAGTACTGAAGGGTTTCTTGTATCGCTGGTCAGGCGGTGATCACGCCACGCGGGCGGGCACCAGGGTGTGGGCCCCGGCGTGGTAGCGGTCGGCGATCAGGCGGACCACCGACGGGTGGACGCCGATGGGCTCGGCCACGCCGTCCGCGCCCGCCTGGTGCAGACGCTCGTGGAACAGGCCGTGCGCCAGGAGGTACGAGGCGACGAACACCCGGCGGGCACCCGAAGCACGCACGGCGGCAACGACTTCCGGTACTCGCGGTGCACCGGTGGCGATATAGGCCAGGCGGACCGGCGCACCGATCTGCTCGGCCAGCATGCCCGCGGCACGCTTGACATCCTTACGCGCCCGCGCGTCCGAAGAGCCCGCGGCGGCCATGACCACCGCGTCACCCGGACGCCAGCCCGCGTCCACCAATCGCATCCGCATGACCGCGGCCAGCGCCGGATCCGGACCCATCGCGTGGGTGACCGCGACCGCTGCGTGCTCGCTCGCGGCCACCTCTCGCGGCACGTCCTGATAGACGTGATAGCCCGAGGCCAGGAAGGCCGGAACCACCACGGCGGGAACGGGATCCAGATCCCGCAGCACCTCGGCCGGGGACGGCCCCAGCACATCCACGAACGCCGTCCGCACCCGCGGTACCGGCGCGGCCCCGAAAACCGCACCGGAAATCGCAGGGGCAGAGCTGAATTCGGGACGACCACCGGGCACAGCGGCCGACCGCCCGCACTCGTGGATACCGGCCGCATTGCCCGGCGCACCGAAGTCAAGGGCGTTACCGCTCACCGGGCTCGGGCCGCTGAACTCATGAGCCACAGCCTCCGCCAGCGCGGCGATCATCTGTACACCGCGCGCGCTCCTGGTGCCGTGGGCGACCAGGACCAGCGCCGGGGTACTCACCAGACCCCCGCGACGGGAGCCGGACGAGTGGCGCGAACAGGTGCGCCGGAGCCCGTCACCGGACGCGCGGCGCTGTTCACCGGGGTCGTCGCCGGGCGGGCGGCGGTGTTCACCGGGGTCGTCGCCGGACGCGCGGCATTGTTCACCGGCGTGGCCGCCGGGCGGGAGGCGCTGTTCACCGGCGTCGCCGCCGGACGCGCGGCGCTGTTCACCGGTGTGGCCGCCGGGCGGGCGGCACCGCCGATCGGCGCGGACGGGTGAGCGCTACCGCCGGTCGAGGTGACCGGCGGACGTGTCGTCCCGTTGATGGGCGGGGTGGCCGGGCGCGCCGCGCCGGTGCCGCGGGTTGCCGGGAAGTCCTGGCGGGGGCCGAAGGCGGCCCGGCCGGGACCGGGGCGGGCGGCGGCGGGCGGGGTGAGGGGGCGGGGGTCGTCGGCGCATTCAGCGGGGTCGAGGGCCAGGCGGTAGCCGCGTTTGACCACGGTTTGGATGGCTTTGGGGGTGCCGAGGCCGGCGCGGAGGCGGGCGATGGCGGTTTCGACGGCGTGGGTGTCCTCGCCGCCGCCGGGGAGGGCGGCGAGCAGGTCCTCGCGGGAGACGACGCGGCCGGGCTGGCGGGCCAGGGAGCGCATCAGGGCCATGGGGGCGGGGGCGAGCTGGCGGACCTGACCGTCCACGACCACGCAAGCGCCGCGGACGGACAGAATGTGGCCGGCGGCCTGAATTCGGTTGGCGCGCCGGGGAAGTTCTTCGGCGACGTGGCGGGCCAGGGCGCCCAGGCGGGCGCGTCCGGGCATGGA
Organism: Nocardia acididurans; assembly: GCF_016741815.1. Lineage (GTDB taxonomy): Bacteria > Actinomycetota > Actinomycetes > Mycobacteriales > Mycobacteriaceae > Nocardia > Nocardia acididurans. The sequence continues at coordinate 463,583 of NZ_JAERRJ010000006.1, read as the reverse complement.
GGTGGGCACGCCCAGCTCCTCCAGGGGAGCCGCGGTGATCGGGCCGACGCAGGCGGGCAGCACCCGGCCGCGCAGCGCGTGCAGCACCGCTTCCAGCAGGCCGGTTTCCTTGGCGCGCATGAGCAGTGAGGCCACGGCCGGTGCGCTGGTGAAGGTGACGCAGTCGATGCCCGCCGTCACGATGGCCTCGATGAGCCGGTCCATCGGGGTGCGGTCCTCGGGCGGGATCCAGCGGTACACCGGCACCGGAACGACATCCGCTCCGGCACAGCGCAATACCTCACAGAAGTCCGGCACCGGCTCCCACTCGGTGGTCGCGCCGTGCAGCTGCACCGCGATGCGCACGCCCTCGACCCCTTGGGCCAGCAGATGATCCAGCACCTCGGCGGAGGATTCCGAAGCGGGAGACCATTCTTCGCGCAGCTCGGCGGCGCGGATGGCGCCCTTCGCCTTGGGTCCGCGCGCCAGCATCCTTGTGGAGCCCAGGGTTTCGCGCAGTTCCTCGGCCAGGCCCCAGCCCTCGGCCGCCTCCATCCAGCCGCGGAAGCCGATTCCGGTGGTGGCCACCGTGATCTGCGGCGGCTCGGCCACCAGCTGGCGCGTCACGCGCTCCAGCTCGGTGTCGTCCGCCAGCGGGATGATCCGGATGGCCGGAGCGGAGACGATGTTCGCGCCCCGGCGCTGCAGCAGCGTGGCCAGCTCGTCCGAGCGCCGCGCCGCGGTGATACCGACGGTGAAACCGGCAAGCGGGGTACCCGCGTCGACCTCGGTCATGCCGTACCGCCCGGAAAGGCCAGGGGGTCGTTGGACACCGAGACCACACCGTCGGCGACCTTGACCGCGTAGACGGGCAGGCTCTGCGCCTCGTCGTCCAGGCAGCGGCCGTCGATCAGCGAGAACGCCTGCTTGAGCAGCGGCGACGCCACCACCGGCACACCACCGCGGTCACCCACCAGGCCGCGCGACATGACCGCCGCACGCCCGAACGGATCGATATTGCCGACGGCGTACAGGGTGCCGCCGTCGGTCAGGAACAGGGCCGCCTGACGGCCGCCCTTCAGCAGAACCGCCACGCCGCGGCCTGGAATCAGGTAGTCCAGCCGGCAAGCCTGGGTCCAGCCACTGATGCTGGTGTGGGTACCGGGTGTGTCGATTACGGTCATCGGTAACTCTCCTCCGAACGCCTTACCTATTGGTACCGACGCCCTGTTTCCAAGCGGTTAAGCGGTCATTTCCCGTGCGTGGCGGATGCTGTGTCGCCGGACACCGCGACCGGAATGTCCGGAATTCCGAGCAGTACGGGCACCTTGCGCTCACCGCTGTCGTCGAAGGAGATGGTCGGGTCGGCCTCTTCCGGGGCGTTCACGAAGGACACGAAGCGCGAGAGCTTGCCCTCGTCCTCGAGCACCGCGGCCCACTCGTCCTTGTAGCCGTCCACGTGGCGTTCCATGGCTGCTTCCAGGTCCTCGGCGATGCCAAGGCTGTCGTCGCAGATGACGGCCTTGAGGTAGTCCATGCCGCCCTCGAGGGCCTCCTGCCACGGCGCGGTGCGCTGCAGCCGGTCCGCGGTGCGGATATAGAACATCAGGTAGCGATCGATGTAGCGGATCAGCGTCTCATCGTCCAGATCACCGGCCAGCAGCACCGCGTGCTTCGGGGTCAGACCACCGTTGCCGCCCACGTACAGGTTCCAGCCGTGCTCGGTGGCGATGACGCCGACATCCTTGCCGCGCGCCTCCGCGCACTCGCGCGCGCAACCCGACACGGCCAGCTTCAGCTTGTGCGGGGAACGCAGACCGCGGTAACGCTTTTCGAGCAGCACCGCCATGCCGACCGAATCCATCTGGCCGTAGCGGCACCAGGTGGAGCCGACGCAGGACTTCACCGTGCGCAGCGACTTGCCGTACGCGTGACCGGATTCCATGCCCGCGTCCACCAGGCGCTTCCAGATCAGCGGCAGCTGCTCCACGCGCGCGCCGAACAGGTCGATGCGCTGACCGCCGGTGACCTTCACGTACAGGCCGAACTCCTTGGCCACCTCACCGATGGTGATGAGCTGCTCGGCGGTCACCTCACCGCCGGGCATGCGCGGCACCACCGAGTAGGTGCCGTTCTTCTGCAGGTTGGCCAGGAAGTGGTCGTTGGTGTCCTGCAGTGCGGCCTGCTCGCCGTCGAGGATGTGATCGCTCGAGGTCGAGGCCAGGATGGAGGCGACGGTCGGCTTGCAGATATCGCAGCCGGTGCCCTTGCCGTACTTGGCGATCAGCGCCGAGAAGGTGCGGATGCCGGTCGACTGCACGATGTGGAACAGCTCGGCGCGCGACTGCGAGAAGTGCTCGCACAGCGACTTCGAGACCTCGACGCCGGACTGCTCCAGCAGCTTCTTGAGCATGGGAACGCAACCGCCGCAGGAGGTTCCGGCGTTGGTGCAGCTCTTGATGGCGGGCACGTCGCAGGCGCCGTCGGCGATGGCCCCGCAGATCGCGCCCTTGGAGACGTTGTTGCAGGAGCAGATCTGCGCCTCGTCCGGCAGCGCGTCCGCGCCCAGTTCCGCACCCGCCGGGGAGATCAGCGAGGCCGGATCGGCGGGCAGCTTGGAACCGACCAGGGGACGCAAGGCCGCGTACGCCGAGGCGTCACCGACCAGGATGCCGCCCAGCAGGGTCTCGGCGTCATCGGAGACGACGAGCTTGGCGTAGGTGCCCTTGGCCGCGTCGTGCAGCACGACCGACAGCGCGCCCTCGGTGGTGCCGAACGCGTCACCGAAGGAGGCCACGTCCACACCGAGCAGCTTCAGCTTGGTGGACAGATCCGCGCCCGGGAACTCGCCCGCGCCGCCCAGCAGGCGGTCGGCGACGATCTCGGCGGTGCTGTAACCGGGGGCGACCAGGCCGTAGCAGACGCCCTCCACCGCGGCGACCTCACCGACGGCGTAGATGTACGGGTCGGAGGTCTGCATGCCCAGGTCGGTGATGACACCGCCGCGCTGGCCGACCTCCAGGCCGGCGTCGCGGGCGATCTGGTCACGCGGGCGGATACCGGCGGAGAACACCACCAGCGAGGCGTCGATGACCGAATCATCGGACAGCTTCACCTGCAGGCCGTTCTCGGACTCCTCGATGGCGGCGGTGCCGACACCGGTGTGCACATGCAGGCCCAGATCGGTGACCAGCTTCTCCAGGATCGCGCCGCCGCCCTCGTCGACCTGCACCGGCATCAGGCGCGGTGCGAATTCGACGACGTGCGGGGTCATGCCCATGAGGCGCAGCGCGTTCGCGGCCTCGAGACCGAGCAGACCGCCGCCGACGACCACGCCGACCGCGCCGGGACCGGCGGCCTCGGCGGTGGCGCGGATGCCGTCCAGATCCTCGATGGTGCGGTACACGTAGCAGTTGGCGTGATCGTGGCCGGGCACCGGCGGCACGAAGGCGTACGAGCCGGTCGCGAGAACCAGTGCGTCGTAACCGATCACGTCACCGGTGGAGGTGACGACCTTGCGGCCGTCCCGGTCGATGGAATCGGCGCGCACGCCCAGGCGCAGGTCCACCAGGGTGTCGCCGTCGTAGGTATTGCCCTGCAGCGCAAGGGCTTCCGCCTGCCAGGCGCCGACGTAGGAGGACAGTCCCACGCGGTCGTAGGCGGGCAGGGCCTCCTCGCTGAGCACGACGACCTGCCAGGTCGCGGCCTCGTCGCGGGAGCGCAGCGCCTCTACGAAGCGGTGTCCGACCATTCCGTGGCCGACAACCACCGCGGTCTTGCGTTCGACTGTGTTCGTCATGACAGTCCTTTCGGTGGAAGGGGATTCGGTCAGGCTCGCGCCGACGAGGTGGACGTGGGATCGGAGTGTGCTTCGGCTTCCAGCACCAGCGCCTCGGCCTCGACCACGACATCGGAGTCGGAGGCCAGGGACTTGGCGCTCGGGCGGCGGATGAACACCGTCCAGCAGACCGTGGCGCACAGCACGTAGAAGGCCATGAAGACGCAGAACGCGGTGGTCGCGGAGTTGGTGGAGGCGTAGGAGGTGCGCAGCATCAGGTTGATGCCGACGCCGCCCAGCGCGCCGATCGCGCCGACGAAACCGATGAGCGATCCGGAGCAGTTCTGCGACCAGGCGGCGCGGGTGGCCGAATCACCGGGCAGGCTGCGGGATTTCGCTTCGAACACGGACGGGATGATCTTGGTGACCGCGCCGTTGGCCAGACCCGAGATCACGAACAGCGCCACGAAACCGGCGATCATCAGACCCAGCACCGGACCGGTCGGGCGGCCCGCCCGATCCCCCAGCGCACTCGCGGTGATCACCAGCACGGCCGCGGCGGTCATCGCGCCGAACATGTACAGGGTGACCCGGCTGCCGCCGATGCGGTCGGCCCACTTGCCGCCGTACGGGCGGACGATCGAACCGAGCAGCGGGCCGATGAAGGCGATCGACGCGGCGTGCAGCGCGGCCTGGGCGGCCGTCGCGCCACCGGCCTTGAAGTTGATCTGCAGCACCTGGCCGAAGGCGAAGGAGTAGCCGATGAACGACCCGAAGGTGCCGATGTAGAGGAAGGCGATGGCCCAGGACTGCGGCACCTTGAGCGCCGTGATCATGAAGGACAGATCGGCCTTCTGATTCTTGACGTTGTCCATGTACAGCGCCGCGCCGAGCGCCGCGACCACGACCGCGATCATGTAGATCACGCAGACCACCGAGGCGTTGCCGTAGGCATTGCCCAGGGTCGCGATCACCGCGAGACCGATCAGCTGGATCACCGGCACGCCGATATTGCCGCCGCCCGCGTTCATACCCAGCGCCCAGCCCTTGAGCCGCTGCGGGTAGAAGACGTTGATATTCGACATCGACGACGAGAAGTTGCCGCCGCCCAGACCCGCGAACGCCGCGATGATCAGGAAGGTCGTGTACGAGGTGCCCGGCTGATTGATGAAGTACAGCGTCAGCAGCAGCGGCACCAGCAGCGCCAGCGCGCTGAAGATGGTCCAGTTACGGCCGCCGAAGCGGGCGGTCGCGACGGTGTACGGAATCCGCATGAAACCGCCGACCAGCGTCGGCACCGCGCCCAGGAAGAACTTGCCCGCGGGATCGATGTGGAACACATCGGTCGGCATGAACAGCACCATGACGGACCAGATGGTCCACACGGAGAAACCGATGTGCTCGGCGAACACCGACCAGATCAGGTTGCGGCGAGCGATGTCCTTGCCACCGGCCTCCCACGCCTCGACGTCCTCGGCGTCCCAGTGTTCGATGTCGCGATTGCGCGTCAGCGTTCTCAACTCGGCCCTCCTGAAATCTGGATAGGCCCAAGGTAGGAAACCGGTATTGCCGGAATGCTGCGCGAAATGACCGTTGAATCAACGGTTGCTCACGATTATCGGGAAAACCGTGTGAGAATCGCGCCTATGTTTCGGCCGTGTGACACAAGCGTTTCCGAGTGTCACCGATCACCGAAATCGGCGCGCGCGAGTGGTGAGGTGAGAGCGTCGCCACACAGCATGGCCCCCACCTCACGAGTCGGCAACTCGAGGCGCGGAATCAGTTCCAGGTGTCCTCGAGCATGCGCGGCTTGCACGCCTGCCACGCACCGACCAGCAGCACGAAGACCGCGACCACGAGGAAGCCGAACGGGGCCAGCCATCCTCCGGTCATCGAGTGCAGCGCGCCGAACAGCAACGGGCCCAGGCAGGCCACGGTGTAGCCGACGCCCTGGGTGAAACCGGACAGGGCGGCCGAACCCGCCGAGGTGCGGGTGCGCAGGTTGATCAGGGTCAGCGCCATCGGGAAGGTGGACGGGCCGAGGCCGACCGCGATCACCCACAGCAGCGGCGCGCTCATGGGAGCGAACAGCAGGCCCGCGAAGCCGATGAAAAAGAAAGCGGCGCAACCGATCACGATGGGGAACGGGTTGGCGATGCGGCCCACCACAATGGGTGCGGACAGTGCGGCCACCAGGCCGATGAGCGCGAAGATACCGACCATGGAACCACCGAAAGCAGCGCTCGCGCCGGCGTCGCCGAAGATCGTCGGCATCCACGCGAACAGCGAGTAGGTGATCAGCGAGGTCGTGCCGAACATGAGGGCCATGCCCCACGCCAGCGGGGACTTCCACGCCTTGCCGGTGGATTCGGCGGCGTCGGCGGGCAACTCGGTGGTGTCGGCCACCGCGGCCTGACGGCGTACCCGCAGCACACCCAGCCACGGCAGGGCGGCGGCGAAGGCCAGCAGCGCCCACAGGCCCAGCGAGATCCGCCAGCCGTGCGCTTCGGCGACGGGCACCGCGACCAGGGCGGGAATGACCGTGCCCAGCTGCACCATGACGATATAGACGGCCGAGAGCAAGGCGAGGCGATCGGAGAAGTACCGCTTGACCAGCGGCGGGATCACCACGTTGCCGATACCCATACCGGTCAGCGCCAGGGCCGAGAAGACCAGCAGCTCCCAGGTGTCCGGCACGAACGCGCGCACGGCCGACCCCACGCCGGTCATGAGCATCGCGAGCAATGCCGTCAGTTCGAGGCCGAAGCGGCGGGTCATGATCGGGGTCAGCAGACCCGCGACCGCGAACATGGCGGTCGGGATCATGCCGAAGATGCCGACGATCGCCGTGGAGTAGCCGATGTCCTGGCCGATCTGGGCGGCCAGGGGGGTGAATGCGGTCACCGCGACGCGCAGCGTGAGCGCGGACATGAGGATGGCCGCCAGAACAAGCAGCCGCCCCTCGGTGAGTGCCCGCTTGGTGCGGACCGGATGGGGGGCGGTGGCTTGCTGCTGGCCGGGATGGGTCGAGGGTCGATTCAGCGTCGCAGTCACCGCGAAATCATAGGATGACCCGATGATGTGATGCAACGAATGTGAGGCACGGTACGCTGGCAGACGTGCAACCCGTCCGGCGCACCAGCCTCATCGCCCAGGTGACAGAACAGCTGCGTGCCGAAATCCGTTCCGGCCGTTGGCCCGTCGGTTCCCGCATCCCCACCGAGCCGGAGCTCACCGAGCTCACCGGCACCGGCCGCAATACCGTCCGCGAGGCGGTCCAGGCGCTGGTGCACGCGGGCATGGTGGAAAGACGCCAGGGCTCCGGGACCTATGTCATCTCCACGTCGACGCTCGGTGGAGCGCTCACTGAGTACTTCGCCGAGTCGCAGCAGCGCGACATCCTCGAGCTACGCCAGGCGCTCGACACGACCGCCGCGTCCCTGGCCGCGCGCCGCCGCGACGATATCGACATCACCAATCTCGAACGGCTGCTGGAAGAACGCCGGGTCCAGTGGGACACCGACTTCGAGGCCGCCATCGACGCCGATGTGCAACTGCATCGGGCGATCGTGGTCGCCAGCCACAACGCGGTGTACCTCGAGTTCTACGACTCGCTGCTACCCGTCATCGAGGCCGGGATCCGGTCGCGGTCGGAGAAGGCGGGCGAGGCGTACCACGCCGAGCACACCGAGCTGGTGCGCGCGGTCATCGACGGCGACTCCGAGCGCGCGGCCCGCGCGGCCAACTGCTTCCTCGGCTCCCTCATCGCCGAATATCCTGACGCTCGCTAAGAATTCATCGGTAACCGAAAGGTCACCATGTGAATTCCCCCAAGGTGAGCCGGAATTACCCCCAACGTCACCGAAAGCGACGTCGGCGTAACCGTGCCTTCGTACGGTTGAGCGCGACCGCAAGGGACCCCTCCGGACCGAATTCATTGTCCGGAGAACACGATGAGGGGCGGTCGTCATCTCGAGAGGAAGCGCTCATGGCAACTGCAGCCGCGCCGGAAACGACCGACTTCAAGTACCAGAAACGCGGCCGGTGGCTCGACCACTGGGAGCCGGACAACAATGAATTCTGGGAAAACGGGGGTAAACAGACAGCCCGCAAGAACCTGATCTTCTCGGTATTCGCCGAGAATCTCGGATTCAGCGTCTGGGTTATCTGGGGCTCCATCGTCACCGCCATGGGAGCGGCCGGATTCGAGTTCCTGGCCGGGCTCGGCAAGGGCAATCCCACCGCCGTTTCCAACGCGCTGCTGCTCACCTCCACCCCGACCCTGGTCGGCGCGGCGCTGCGCATTCCCTACACCTTCGCCATCCCCAAGTTCGGCGGCCGGGCGTTCACCATGTTCAGCGCGGGCATGCTGCTGCTGCCGACGCTGGGCATCGCCTACTTCGTGAACCAGCCGAGTACGCCCATGTGGGTGTTCATGCTGCTGGCCGCCCTCGCCGGCGTCGGCGGCGGCAACTTCTCGTCCTCGATGGCGAATATCAACTTCTTCTTCCCCGAGGGGAAGAAGGGTGCGGCCCTGGGCATCAACGCCGCGGGCGGCAACCTCGGCGTGGCGCAGACCCAGCTGTTCGTACCGCTGATCATCACCCTGGGCACGTTCATCTTCGCCAAGGATCCGGGCGGCTACCGCTTCGGCATCACCCTCGCCGTGCTCGTGTGGATTCCGCTCATCCTGGTCTCCATGTTCGGCGCGCTGCGGTACATGGACTCCATCACCGGCGCGAAATCCGATGGCAAGTCCTACCGGCTGGCGCTCACCAACAGGCACACCTGGGTCATGTCGGTGCTCTACATCGGCACCTTCGGGTCCTTCATCGGCTTCTCCTTCGCCTTCCCGACCCTGCTCAAGGCCAACTTCCCGGACCTGGCCAAGATCGACTGGATGAGCACCATCGGCAACCTCGCCTTCCTCGGCGCGCTCGTGGGCTCCATGAGCCGGCCCTTCGGCGGCTTCATCTCCGACAAGGTCGGCGGCGCGAAGATCACCCTCTACGTGTTCGGCGGCATGTCCCTGGCCACGCTGATGATCATGGCGGCGCTGGCGGCCAAGAGCTTCCCGCTCTACCTGACCGCCTTCCTGATGCTGTTCATCCTCACCGGCATCGGCAACGGCTCCACCTACCGCATGATCCCGTCCATCTTCAGCGCCGAGGCCAAGCGCCGGGCATCGGAAACCGGCCAGGATCCCGCCGAGGCGCTCATCTCCGCCAAACGGCAGGCCGGTGCGGCCATCGGCGTCATCGGCGCGGTCGGCGCGTCCGGCGGCTGGCTGGTGCAGCAGGCACTTCGACTGTCCAACATCAACTTCGGCAGCATGAACCCCGCCTTCACCGCCTACGCCGTGGTCTTCCTCGGCATGGCCGCCGCCACCTGGTGGTTCTACCTGCGCGCCAGCTTCGCCACCGACCGCGTCCCCTCACTGGCCTACGCCAACGTGTAACCCCAAGACCTGGAAGGGTATTCGTCGCACCCGACCGGAAAAAGACTGTCGCGCCGAGGGATTACCCCACTCGGCGCGACAGTCGTTCCAGGACTCGGATCCTCAGAGCAGCAGGCGGATCATGTCGGTGGTGCGGGCCAGGCCGGGGAAGGCCTCGGGGGTGGAGCGGGGGTGCAGGGCGTGGACGGCCAGACGGAACATGACTGCGCGGACCAGCATTTGGGGCCATTCGGGGAGGTCGCGCCAGCGGTCGAGGAGGCCGTCGTCGGCGCCGCCCCAGGAGAGGGCGTCTACGACGATCACCGCTGCTGCCCAGGGGGCGGGACGCCAGTAGGGGGTGATGTCGGTGAGGCCGGGGGCCAGGGGGCCTGCGAAGAGGACTGTGCCGAACAGGTCGCCGTGTACGAGTTGGGCGGGGCTGGTCACCGGTTTGCGGAGAGTGGACAGTTGGGTGATCAGTTGCAGGCTGCGCTCGCCGTCGGGAGAGGTGGCGGGGAGCATGCCGCCCACTTTGAGGCTGCGCAGGGGGACCGCTTCCCAGGCGGCGCGGTCGGCGGCGGCGAAGACGTCCACGTCCACCCACGGGGCGATGGGGGCCTGCACCAGGAAGCGGGGGCGCTCCAGTTGCTGGGTCACCTGGTGTAGTCGCAGGGATACCGAGACCACCTCGTCGTGACGGGGTTCGGGGACGCCCTCCAGATAAGTGTCGGCGCGCCAACCGGATACGACGTAGCGGCCGTCGGTGGCGCGGACCGGGCGCGCCAGGCGGATGCCGTCCACCCGCAGCGTCTCGCGCACCTTGGCCGACCAGGCGGCCCGCGCGTGATCGGTCACGGGGCTGAGCACCACGTCACCGCACAGCCAGCCGCCGTCCCAGTTCCCCAGCGGAACCGGCACGACCTCGCGCAACCCGAAGGTCGAGCGCACATGCTCGGGAGGTTCCACAGCAGTCATGGTCACGCGCGTACGGTACCGCCGCAACAACTTACGGCCAGGCAGCCACACCGAGCGGGCGCTCGGTCGGAATAGTCCGGTTATCTGCCTGTACCCCGGCGCGGAGTACCCCGATCGCGCCGGAGCGATGTACCACCGGTGGGCGACCCCGGCCGCATTCACCTCCGGGCGAGATCGAGGCCTCGAGCGAGATCAGGTAGGGTTCCGGACATGCTCATCGAATTCATGCGCCTGCGCCTCGCCTGATCCGGCGCACTCCGCAGCCCGTCGCGGCTGCCAGCGTGGCCACGCAATCGGCGTCGCGCCACGCTCGTGCTGCCGAGGAATCCTTTTCTCCTCGACAGGAAAACGTATGAGCACCACCCATTCCGGCACGCCCACCTTCGTCTTCGTGCACGGCTCCGGATCCAGTTCGTTCATGTGGACGACCATCCAGCGTGAGCTGGCGCTGCGCGGGCAGCGCAGTCTCGCGGTCGATCTTCCGGGACACGGATTCGACGCCCAGTTCCCGGTGCCCTACCAGGCGCCGCAGCAACTCGACCGGCTCGCCGTCGAACCGTCCACCCTGGCCGGGGTCACCCTCGAGGACAATGCCGCCGCGGTGCGCACCGCGGTCGAACGCGTCGCCGAACACGGTCCGGTCGTCCTGGTCGGCTCCAGCCTCGGCGGAACGAGCATCAGCGTTGTCGCCAACCAGATCCCCGAACTCGTCGATCGGCTCGTGTACATCTCCGCCTGGGCGTGCACCACGCTGTCGAATCCGGTCGAGTACATGGGCGAACCCGAATTCGCGGACAGCCTGCTGCTCGAACTCGCCGGCATGAACATCGGCGATCCGATGACGCTCGGGGTCGGCCGGGCCAACTATCGCGGCGCCGACCGCGACCAGCTCACCCGGTTGCACACCGCCCTGATGGAAGACCGCAGCGAGACCGAGTTCCTCGCCTTCCTCAACACCCTGCAACCGGACGAATCACTGGCCGCCATGACCGGTGACGCCCGCCTGCATCCCGACAGCGGCGGCCGGGTCCGCCGCCGGTACGTGCGGCTGACCCGCGACCGATCCATCCCGCTCGCCATGCAGGACCGGCTCATCGCGGAGGCGGACGCCGCGACACCGGGCAACCCCTTCACGGTGCACACCCTCGACACCGGGCACGCGGGCTTCGTCTACCAGCCGGAGGCAGTGGCACAGCTGCTCCTCGAATGACGAAGAGCCCGGTGGGAATTCACATTCCCACCGGGCCCCGCGAATCGGGTGACCTCAGGCGCAGGCCGACCACACCTGGAGGTGACCCGGCACGTTGTACACCGTGCGGGACCGGTCGATCGCCTTCGACTCGGCCTCGGCGATGCCGCTGCCACCGGCCGGCACCGCACCGAACGAGATCGCCGAGGCCGCCGCGAGGACGGCGGCGGCCGTCGCACGGCGACGCGACGAGACAGCGGACCGAACCGGCCCCTGGACGCTCTTGTGGACTCCCCCCACGATCCATGGCGCGGCGATCCGTGCCGCCGAAACCTGAGCAAACGGCCGCGATCGGTCGGCGAGTTGACATCGCTGCAGGTCAGGAGCGTTCTCGGTGAGAGCGCGGGTGACGTCAACGCGAGTTGTCGTGGGCGATTCCGCAGGTGAGGCTGGAGGTATGGATTACCTCCAATACCTCCGGTTCCTGCCCCTCGAATATCAACAGCGCGCGACGCTCGCGCCGACGTCCACGTGGTGGTCGTGGCGGGACAGGCAGGTGCATGTGGCGCGGGCGGTTCGCCCTGAAGCGGCGGTGCGGGTGCTCGGGATTCACGGCGGCGGTGGGCATGCCGGGATCATCTGGCCGCTGGCCGCGCTCGCGGCGGAGGCGGGCGTGGAGGCCATGGCCATCGACCTGCCGCTCTACGGTGACACGATCGAACCCCGGCCGGAGGCCGTGCGGTACCGCGACTGGGTCGAGCTGCTATGCGAATTCGTTCGGGCGGAACACAATACCGACGGGCGGCCGCTGATCCTGTTCGGGGCCAGTATGGGCGGGATGCTCGCCTACGAAATCGCCGCGCGCACAGGGACTGTGGCGCATGTGGTGGCCACCTGCCTGCTGGATCCCGCCGATCCCGCGGCGCGCCGGGCCATGGTTCGCCTGCCGCTGCTCGGTGGTCCGGCCCCACGGCTGATGCGGTCGATCACGCCGATACTCGGGGATGTGCGGGTGCCGGTGCGGTGGCTCGCAGATATGAAGAACATGAGCCTGGATCCGGAACTGTCGCGGCTGTGCGGACGCGATCCGAAGGGCGGCGGGGTACGCCTGCCGCTCGGATTCCTTTCCGACTACCTCGATTTCGCGCACACGCCGCCGGAGACCTTCACCGCCGCACCGGTCACGCTGGTGCACCCGGCGGCGGACCGCTGGACCCCGCCGGAGCTGAGCCTGCGCTTCCTCGCACGGATTCCGGAGCGTACGCGGGCGGTGCTGCTGGAAGGCTGCGGGCACTTTCCCATCGAGGAACCGGGGCTGGGGCAACTGGCGACCACGCTGCGCGAGGTGCTGGCCACCACCGCCGACACCGCCCGGTGACGGTCATCCCGCCGGTTCGGCGGTGAGCCGGTGCACCAGCATCATGAGCCGGTCGACATCCGGGCGGTCGCGTGTCAGCACACGGTGCACCTGGGCGTCGACGGCATGGACCAGCGTGCGGGCCAGATAGTCCGGATCGCCGCCACCCCGGCCCAACCGGACGAGGTGGAACGAGATCTCCTGTGCCAGATGGTCTTCGAAGGCCCGCAGCGCCGCCAGCTCCACCGGCAAGCGGGGCGCGGCGCGGTGCATCAGGGCATGCAGGCCGGGACGGTCCCGATGCAGATCCACCACCGCCGCCAGGATCGCGCGCATGGTCTCATCGAAATCCGGTGTGGTCGAGCGCAATTCACTGAAGACCGCGCCGAGCCGCACGCCCGCCTCGCGCACATGACGTTCAGCCAGCGCGTGCAGCAGCGCGTTCTTGTCCGGAAAGTATTGGTACAGCGTGCCGATCGACAAACCGGCGCGTTCCGCGATCCGATTCGTGGTCGTCGACCAGCCCTCACGATCGAACATCTGTGCCGCCGCCTCCAACAGCGTGGCCACGGTTTCCCGGGACCGGCGCTGCCGGGGGCGTCGGCGCGGACTCTCGCTCACCGCCGTACGTCAGCCGTCAGTAGGTCGGCAAGGAGGTGTCGATCTGGTTGGCCCAGGCCGTGATTCCGCCCTGGACGTGGGTGGCGTCGGAGAAGCCCGCGTTCTTTAGGGCGGCCAGGCAGTCGGCGGAGCGGATGCCCGTCTTGCAGTACAGGACGATGGGGCGGTTCTGCGGGAGGGTGGACAGGGCCTCGCCGGTGAGGATGCGGTCCTTGGGGATCAGGGTCGCGCCCTCGATATTGACGATGTCCCACTCGACCGGTTCGCGGACGTCGATGAGGGCGATGTCCTTGCCCGCGTCGAGCATGTCCTTGAGTTCGCGGGCGGTGATGGTCGAGCCGATGGCGGCGGCCTGGCCCTCCTCGGAGACCACGCCGCAGAAGGCGTCGTAGTCGATGAGTTCGGTGATCGGCTGGCGCTCGGGATCGCGGCGGAGCTTGATGGTGCGGTAGGTCATGTCGAGTGCGTCGTACACCATGAGACGACCCAGCAGCGGGTCGCCGATGCCGGTCAGCAGCTTGATCGCCTCGGTGACCATGATCGAACCGATCGACGCGCACAGCACGCCCAGCACGCCGCCCTCGGCGCAGGAGGGAACCATGCCCGGCGGCGGGGCCTCCGGGTAGAGGTCGCGGTAGTTGATGCCGCGACCGTCGGGGGCGTCCTCCCAGAAGACCGAGACCTGACCCTCGAAGCGGTAGATGGAACCCCAGACGTACGGCTTGCCGGCCAGGACGGCGGCGTCGTTCACCAGGTAGCGGGTGGCGAAGTTGTCGGTGCCGTCGACGATCAGGTCGTACTGCCGGAACAGGTCGATGGCATTCTCGGGTTCGAGGCGAATCTTGTGCAGCTCCACCGTGATTCCGGAATTGATCTCCAGAATCGAGTCGCGGGCGCTGTCCGCCTTGGAACGGCCGATATCGGATTCGCCGTGAATGATCTGGCGCTGCAGGTTGGAGGCGTCCACCTCGTCGAATTCGACGATGCCGAGCGTGCCCACACCAGCGGCCGCCAGATACAGCAGCGCCGGGGAACCGAGCCCGCCCGCGCCGATCACCAGCACGCGCGCGTTCTTCAAACGTTTCTGCCCGTCCACCCCGAGGTCCGGGATGATCAGATGACGGCTGTAGCGGGCGACCTCGTCCTTGGTCAGCTCCGCGGCCGGCTCCACCAGGGGCGGCAGGGGCTTGTTCGTTGACACGTTTGCGGACTCCTCAGAATCGAATTCGCCGAGAACTCGCGGCGCATACGTGCAACACCACGACCCGGAGCGTTCTTCCCAAGCCTAGGCGGCGTCAGCCACGCGGATACGGCCAGGGGTTGAAGCGACAGGTCTTACCGTCCGAGGGCACCACGCCGTCCGGATCCAGCTTCGCGATGTCGTTGTTCTTCGTGCCGAAGGTCTGCTGCATCATGATCGGCGCCAGCCCGCCGTCGGCGTCGCACGGCTGATGCTGGTGGTAGCCGATCGCGTGCCCCACCTCGTGGTTCACCTGATACTGGCGGTAGGAGCCGATATCGCCCTCGAAGGCGAGCGCGCCACGCACCCAGCGCACCTCCGACAGCACCACGCGATCGAGATCGGAGTTGTAGCAGGAGGAGTCGATCGGGATCTCGAAACCGCACGCGGAACGGGTGGACTCCCGGGAGGTCAGGGAAATCCGGAAATCCGGGTCACCGGCGTCGAGCCGCTTGAAACCGAAACGCGAATCATGGGTCCAGCTCTTGGGATTGGCGAGGGTCGCGTCCACCATCTTGGCCACGGCCTCGTCACCGCCGTAACCGGAGGTGTCGACCCCGTCCTCGATTTCCACCGTGTAGGTGAAGACGTGATCCGAGCCGGTGCCGACCTGAGCGCTGGTGCCCGGCACCACATGCCAAGTCCCCTTGCCGGTTTCGGTGAAGGAACCCCCACCCGGAACCGCGCCCGTCGGCAGATCGACCGCGTATTTCCCACTCCCGGGCGGCGGCCCGCCGAGCACCGGCGTCGTATCGTCGCGAGCGCTGAGCGGACCGAAAGTCGGTAGCCCGGTGACACTTCCGCCATCACTGCGGACCGCGTCCACCGCCACCAGCACGGTGACCACCAGCAGCACCGGCAGCGCGTAGGCGCGCCAGCCGTAGGTGGAGACGAACCGGCCCAGGGCGCTCTGTTTCTTGGTCTCACGTTCGGGGCGCTTGCGGCCGCGGCCCTCGGGCGGGGCGGTGGGATCCCAGTGGGCGCGCAGCGGCTGATGCGGCAGCGGCAGGCGATCGTCGGTGGTGGCCAGAACGCCGCCCGGAGTGCCGGGACCTGCGCCCGGAGCGCCCGGACCTGCGCCGGGAGGCGTTCCGGCCGGGCCGGTGTACCCGGTTCCGGCAAGGCCGGTCGATCCTTCGGGGCCGGATATCCCGCCCGGACCCGCCGGTGGCTGACCGGCGTCGGTGTAGAGGCCCAAGGGGTCGTAGACCGGCCCCGTGGGTCTTCCGCGCCGCCGGGAACCGGCTGCGCGGGGCGCGGTGGCCCCGACCGGACGGCGTGAATCGCGGCCACCGGTATATCTGCCCCCATGGTCGGTCACGATCACCAGGTTCTCACAGAGTGAGCCCGGGCACCCACGGGCGGGGTCCGAGGGGGGTCCGGCTGGTCTTTGTCACCAGCCATCGGGTAAGAAAAGCGGCACATCTCACAAATCGGCACATGTGTTCCACTTCTGTGACCCGGCTCGCATAATCGACGAAACGTTCCGCGCATGCGGAGATATATCGACCTAGTGCAGTTGCCGGATTCGACGCGTCGAGATCGGGAACAACCAGCACACCAATATTCGGAACCTGGATCGGCATCGGGAGCCCGAGCGAGTATCGTTCGTGGGATACCCGGTGACATCCTTCCCGCCGGGAATCAACTGGGAGATCGGAATGACTGACCTCGTGGACCGGATGACCACGCACCGCTTGGCATCCGAGGCCATGGCGCCGACTAAGCGCGGCACCCGCCTGCCCCGCGAGGCTCGCCGCGCCCAACTACTCGCGGCCGCCGGCGAGGTATTCGTGCAACGCGGCTACCACTCGGCGGGCATGGACGAGATCTCACAGTGCGCGGGCGTCAGCAAACCCGTTCTCTACCAGCACTTCTCCAGCAAGCTCGAGCTCTACCTCGCGGTCCTGCAGAACTATGTCGACGCCCTGGTGTCGAGCGTGCGCCAGGCGCTGCGCTCCACCACCGACAACAAGCAGCGCGTCCGCGCCGCCGTGCAGGCCTACTTCGACTTCGTCGATCACGAAACCCAGGGCTTCCGGCTGGTTTTCGAATCCGATCTGACCAATGAGCCGCAGGTGCAGCGCCGCGTGGAACAGGCCACCGAAGCCTGCGTCGACGCGGTGTTCGACCTCGTCGCCCACGACTCCGGCCTCGACCCCTACCGGGCGCGGCTGCTGGCCGTCGGCCTGGTCGGCGCGAGCCAGCTCAGCGCGCGGTACTGGCTCGAGGCGGATCGGCCGATCCTCAAGGAGGACGCCGTGGAAACCACGGTGGATCTGTGCTGGGGCGGCCTGAAGCACGTGCCGCTGCACCCGATCGACTGAGCAGACCGACCGCGTAGACCAAAATTTCTGCCCCGCCGAATGATTCGGCGGGGCAGAAGTTTTTTGTCCGGATTCAGTCGGCCGATCCGGGTTTCCCGGTGCAGTCGGCCGGCGAAAATCAGACCGCGGCGAAGCCGACGCGGCCGGAGGTCGAGGTGCCGATCTCGACGTAGGCGACCTTGCTGGCCTGGATCAGGAATTTGCGGCCCTTCTCGTCGGTCAGCGTCACGACGCCGCCCTCACCCTGCAGCGCGCCGGTGACGATCGCCTCCACCTCGGCGGGGGTCTGCGAGCTGCTGATGACGAGCTCACGCGGGCTATCCGAAATGCCGATCTTGACCTCCACGGCCAACCTCCGAACCTAGAGTCCTGTGCTGTCCTCGCCAACGCTAGCGCAGCAGTCAACCGGTCCGGAGCCCAGCGCCCTGCGCTGTCAGCGAACAGCTAGCCCAGACCCAGCACCCGCATGCGCTCGGCATGACTGGCCTGCATGTGCTCGAACAGGGTCGCGATGCCGTTCAGGTCGCCGGTGGCGGTGAGCACCAGCTCGGTCAGATCGTCGCGCTGCGCCATCACGTACTGCGCCTGCGTGATGGCCTCGCCCAGCAGGCGGCGTCCCCACAGGGTCAGCCGGTCGCGCTCGGAGCGGTTCTGCGCGACGGCCGTACGCACCTCCTCGATGACGAACTCGGAGTGGTTGACCTCGGCCAGCACGTCACGCACCACGTCGGCGACCTCGGGAGCCAGGGCGCCGGCGATCTCGGTGTAGAAGTCCGCGGCGATACCGTCGCCGACATAGAACTTCACCATCGATTCCAGCCAGGTGGAGGGGTCGGTGGAGTCGTGATATGCGTCCAGGGCGCGCACGAACGGGGCCATGGCGTCGAACACGTCCACGCCGCGTTCGGCCAGCGCCTGCTCGAGGGTTTTGAAATGTTCCATCTCGTTCGCGGCCATCTTGGCGACCGCGACCTTCCCGCGCAGGGTCGGCGAGAGTTTGGCCTCTTCGGCCAGACGGTAGAAGGCGGAGATCTCACCGTAGGCGAGAACGGCGAACAGGTCGGTGACTCCGGGATGGGCGGCGGCGATGCGGCCGTCGGCCGAACCCTCTCCCAGGCCGAGCGCAGTGGACGAATTTGCTCCCATGACAGACCACCCTAGTCCGTGCCGACCCGGACCATTCACCCATCGGCGGGCACACTGCCGGCGTACCCTCGAGATGTTCGTAAGCGCTTGCGGCACAACATAGCTCATGATCGAACCGGAATCTCGGGGCGACCGGTACGAACTTTTCACCAGGCGGAGAAACCACCATGCCTACCGCAATCCAGAACCTCATCGTGCTCGGCGACAGCCTCTCCGACATCGGCATCAAACGCGAAGCGCCCAGCGGCATGTTCGCCCGCGCCGGCGGCATGATGCGCACCAACGAAGTCGGCCGCTACAGCGACGGCAAGAACTGGACCGATTTCGTCGTCGAATGGATGGGCGGCGAACCGCTCATCCGAGAAGACCAGACCACCACCGAACACGCGACCGCACCGCATCGCCGGCTGACCAAGGAATGCCTGGTCCTCGGAACCGACCGAGGCGCACTGGCACCCGTCCGCTACGCCAACTACGCCGAGGGCGGAGCCATCGCCACCTCGGATTGGAAGGTCCGTCCCAAGGCCGGGGCACTCGGCTTCCTGAAGGAACAGGTCGACCGATATCTCTCCGACCGCCAGAAGCTCGGCGCGAACTACACCGGCGACACCCTGCACATCGTGTGGATCGGCCTCAACGACATCATCACCGCCGGACGACCCGACGGCCTCGAACTCGAACCGCAGGCCGCCAGCACCCAGGAGCCGGTCAAGGTGCCCTCGCAGTCGACCAAGGGCACCGGCATCACACCGCTCGTCCAGGAGATCAACCACGAGATCAACCGCATCGCCGACGCGGTCGGCGCGGGACACGAGCACTTCATCCTCATCGACCTGCCCGATCCCCGGGTCTCGGTGCGATTCCAGGAGAAGGTCGCCGACAAGGGCGAGGGCGCGGCCGCCGCCGAAGCACGCCAGGTGTGGCGGTTCAACGACCTGCTCGCGCACCTCACCAAATACTGGCCGTCCACATCCACGCTGACGCCCCGGGTGAGCTCCGACCCCGCCGAACTGAAGAAGGGCGCGGTGTCGTCCTTCACCGCCGCCGACGTCACCCCGGTCGGCGGCGCCGATCAGGCCAAGATCACCCTGGTGCGAATGGCCGAGTGGATGAACGTCGTCTCCGGCAATCCGAAGAACTTCGAACTCCAGGCGCTACCGCAGGTGCACGGGCCGGTCCGCTACCTCGGCGCGGCCGAACCCATGCGGGATCCCGGCCTGCGCCGCGCCCTCACCACCAGCGATCTCGCCCACCCGACCGAAGCCGTCTACCAGCTCATCGGGCGGCAGATCATGGACACCGCGATCGCCAAGGGCTATCAGCTGGGCAAGCTCGACGCGCAGTCCTGGGCCCAGAAGCGGCCCTACCCAACGATTCCCGGGATCTGAGCTCAGGCCTGATCGCGCAGGAACTTGTCCAGATAGGTCCACGTGGTGTCGCGGGCGATGAGAATGCCGAGGTGCGAACCGGGTGCGGTCTCGTACCGCACCTCCGGCGAACCGGTCAGCGTCGTCAGACCGTGCTCGACCGCGGCGGCCGCGGTGATGGCGTCGTTCGGGCCACCGACCAGCAGCACGGGGACAGTCACATCGGCGAGGGCGATCCGCCGTTCACCCAGGTGGACGACGCCCTTGCCGATGTCGTTGTTGAGCATGAAGCGGCCCCACAGCTGGTTGTAGAAACGGCCGGGGTAGCCGGGCAGGGCGTTCTGGAAACGATCGGTCACCTGCATCCGCGCCAGCGTTTCGGTATTGCCGAGGTTGCTCGCGATGAAGAAGGGGCGCTTGAGTTCCCGATCCCAGGCGGTCGCGCGGTAGGCGAAGCGGGTGATCTGTGCGGAGACGCCGCCCATCGCGCGAATGGCGGCGGTGGCGGTGCGGCCGCCGTCGATCCGCATCAGCGCGCGCAGTTCCTTCACGCCGACCATGTGGTCGTAGCTCAGCGGCGAGCCGACCGCGGTGACCGAGCGGATCGGCAGCGTCTGATCCGCGGCCGCGGTCAGCAGCGCCAGGGTGCCGCCCAGCGACCAGCCCACCAGATCCACCGGCTTACCGCCGCGATCCGCGGAGACCTGACGGATCGCCTCGGGCAGGATGTCGTCGATCCAGGTCTCGAAACCCATGGCACGGTCGTCGAAGGTGATGTCGCCGTAGTCGACCAGGTAGGGGGCGCGGCCGGAGTCCACCAGGAACCTGGCCAGGCTCTGCTCCGGGCTCAGGTCGAAGCAGAAGGCGGGCGCGGCCAGCGGCGGCACCAGCAGCACGGCCGCATCGTCGTCGTTCGAGCCGTCGTAGCGGCGCAGTTCGCGGTGCGGCGCGTCCGACAGCACGGTCGCGGGGGTGGGTTCGGGGGCGCCGATCCCATCACCGAAGGTCAGGGCCCACGCATTACGGGCGGCGGTCGTCACGGTCTCAGCGAGGCTCACCCGCACAATTTCGCACATGCCGATACACGCTGTAACACTCATGTGAGCAATCCAACTGCGCGCACCCGGCGGCGTGCCCGTCCCGTGACCGAGTTCCGGTGCGCCGCAATCATTAACGCCGATGCGAAGCAGTGCGCACAACCGGTGCGAATCCCGGTAATCCCGCCGACCAGCGCAATAACGCCACTCGATAGCGGTGGCGGAAATAGGGGCGAAGACCGTATCACGCTACAATCACCGCGGACAGCGAAAATTCTGGCCCGAACGAGTTTGCCGGCGACACCGCGAACCCGGGTACGGGAGCCCGCAGTCCATGGAAAATGTGCGCGCACTCCGATCCTTCAGCAAATGCGCCGCGCCAGGTAGATGCCAAGAATCCGGCAGCGATCCGGACGGTATCCCGCAGCGGCGAGAGAACGGATCAAGTGGTCGTCGCGGACCGACCGGGTCCGCCCCACACCTCGTGCGCGCGAGACGCGATGACGAGGAAAGGCAAGAACCTGAGCAAGATCACCGTAGAGCAGGAACCGGGCGTGGCCGACACGCTGCTGACCGCGGAGCTCGACGAAACCCACACCCCGCCCACCTTCGCCGAGCTGGGCGTCCGCGACGAAATCGTCCGCGCACTCGCCGAGAAGGGCATCGAACGCACCTTCGCCATCCAGGAACTCACCCTGCCGCTCGCGCTGGCCGGTGAGGATCTCATCGGGCAGGCCCGCACCGGCATGGGCAAGACCTTCGGGTTCGGCGTGCCGCTGCTGCACCGCGTCGCCTCGGCCGGATCCGGCACCATTCCGCTGGACGGCACCCCGCGCGCGCTCATCATCGTGCCGACGCGCGAACTGTGCATGCAGGTGAACGAGGACCTCGAGAACGCCGCCAAGCACCTGAAGAACGCCGTCGGCAAACCGCTGCGCGTCACCGCCATCTACGGCGGACGGCCCTACGAGACCCAGATCGCCGCCCTGAAAGAAGGCGTCGACGTGGTCGTGGGCACGCCGGGGCGACTACTGGACCTGGCGGAGCAGGGACACCTGATCCTGGGCAAGGTGCAGGTGCTGGTGCTCGACGAGGCCGACGAAATGCTGGACCTCGGCTTCCTGCCCGATATCGAACGCATCCTCAACATGGTTCCCGAGCAGCGGCAGACGATGCTGTTCTCGGCCACCATGCCCGGGCCGATCATCACCCTGGCCCGCACCTTCCTCAACCGGCCCACGCACATCCGGGCCGAGGAACCGCACGACTCCGCCGTGCACGACCGCATCGCGCAGTTCGTCTACCGGGCGCACGCACTGGACAAGAGCGAACTGGTGGCGCGCATCCTGCAGGCCGAAACCCGCGGCGCGACAATGATTTTCGCGCGCACCAAGCGGACCGCGCAGAAGGTGGCCGACGATCTGGCCGACCGCGGCTTCGCCGTCGGCGCGGTACACGGCGACCTCGGGCAGATCGCACGCGAGAAGGCGCTCAAGAAGTTCCGCGAAGGCAAGATCGACGTGCTGGTCGCCACCGACGTGGCCGCCCGCGGCATCGACATCGACGATGTCACCCACGTCATCAACTACCAGTGCCCCGAGGACGAGAAGACCTACGTCCACCGCATCGGCCGCACCGGCCGCGCGGGGCGCACCGGCGTCGCCATCACCCTCGTCGACTGGGACGAACTGAACCGCTGGTCGAGCATCAATTCGGCCCTCGACCTCAGCATGCCCGAACCGGTCGAAACCTACTCCCGCTCACCGCACCTCTACGCCGAACTCGGCATCCCCGAGGGCGTCACCGGCACCGTCCGCGCCAAGAAGCCGCAGCGCGACGACGACGCGGTCGTGGTGGAACGCGAATCCCGCAGCCCCCGCAACCGCAACCGCCGCCGCACCCGCGGCGGACGCACGGTCGACGCGGACACCACGGTG
Organism: Nocardia acididurans; assembly: GCF_016741815.1. Lineage (GTDB taxonomy): Bacteria > Actinomycetota > Actinomycetes > Mycobacteriales > Mycobacteriaceae > Nocardia > Nocardia acididurans. The sequence continues at coordinate 441,193 of NZ_JAERRJ010000006.1, read as the reverse complement.
AGCACCGAATCGACTGCCCCCGAAGCGGATTCGCCCGCCGCCGAGGGCGAGTCGGAGAAGTCCGGCCGCCGCCGGCGGCGACGTCGCCGGGGCAAGGGCAACGGCGAGCAGGCCGCGGCCACGCCGGTGGAAACCACCGAAACCACCGAAACCGCAACGGATTCCGCCGACTCGGACGCTCCCGCCGAGCGTTCGGGCCGCAACCGCCGTCGCAACCGCCGCAACCGCGGCGCGGACGCCACCGTCGAGTCCACCGCGAACGGCACCGCCGCGCCGACCGGCACCACGGCCCGTCCTGCGGACACCGGCACGGAAGCCACCGAAACCGTCACCACCGCAACGGATTCGGCCGTCGACGAGCAGCCCACCGGCCGCACCCGCACGCGGACCCGCCGCGGCAAGGGTTCGGGCGAGGCCCCAGCCAACGGCACCGCCGAGACGGCGAACACCGTGCGCGACACCGAATCCCGCACAACCGTCCCGAACGGCGTCCTGTTCTCGCATTCCGAGAACAACGGTGCGGCCGCGAACACCAACGGCACCGTGACCGCCACTCCGGCGAGCACGGCAACCGCAGAGACGGCTCCCACCACCGAGGCACCGGCCCGCACCCGCAAGCGCAAGGCTGACGCCGACACCGCGGTGGCCACGGAAAGCACTGCCGCCGTGGCGGATACCGCCACCTCGGACGCCTCCGAAGCCCCGCAGAAGGCAACCCGCACCCGCCGGGTGGCCAAGAAGTCCAGCGACGCCGCAGCCGAAACCGCCGAGGCGACTGCCGGTACGGCTCCGGCCGAGCCGACCACCGAAGCCGCGCCCCGCAAGCGGACCAGCCGGGCCAAGGCGTCGGACGAGGCCGCCACCGAGGCGAACGGCACCGCTCCCAAGCGGACGTCCCGAGCCAAGGCGTCGGGTGAGACCGCCGATGCGGACACATCGGCGAACGGCGCCGCACCCAAGCGAACCCGCCGCGCCAAGGCATCGGCGGAAGCGGATGCCGCACCCGAGGGCCTGTTCGAGGCCGCCGAGGTGTCGAACAGCGATGCGCCCAAGCGGACTCGCAAGGCCAAGGCGGCAACCGAGACCAGTACGACGGCCGAGGCTGCCGAGGTCTCGTCGGACGTTCCGGTCCGGCGGACCCGCAAGAAGGCGGCGGCCGAAGCCACCATCGCAGCCGAGGATTCGGCAGGCGCCGACGCCTCGTCCAACGACGTCGCTCCGAAGCGGACCGGCCGCACCACCAAGGCGGGCGGGGTGAGCACCGCTTCCGAAGGCGCAGCGAACGCATCGGCCGAGGCTGAGGTTGCTCCGGTCAAGCGGTCACGCCGCACCGCCAAGGCCGCGGCCGAGGTGAGCGCGGAGGACGGCGACTCTGCCGTGGTCGCCTCGGGCGCTCCGGCCGACGCGCCGAGCGCTCCTGCCAAGCGGGTCCGGAAGACCAAGGCGGCGGTCGACGCCTCCGAAGCGGCTGCCGTAGCGGACGGTTCAGGCGAGGCCGACGCCTCGTCCAACGGGACCGCCCCGAAGCGGGCACGCCGCACCACCAAGGCCGCGGCCGAGGTGAGCGCGGAGGACGGCGACTCTGCCGTGGTCGCCTCAGGCGCTCCGGCCGACGCGCCGAGCGCTCCCGTCAAGCGGGCCCGTAAGACCAAGGCGGGAACCGCCGCCACGGGCGAAGCGGCTGTCGCGGCACAGCGTTCGGTGGATGCCGACGCCTCGTCCGACGGCAGCGCGCCGAAGCGGGCGCGCCGGACCACCAAGGCGGCGGGCGAGACCGCTGTCGCCGAGGGTGAATCCGCGGCCGGCAGCACCGCTCGTGCGGCGAAGGCCGGCGCGGCCGATGCCGGGGCAGCGGAGACGCCGGTCAAGAAGGCGCGTGTCAGCCGAAAGAAGGCCGAAGCGGTTGCGGACGATGATGGTGCCCCGGCGGAGTCCGGCGCGGGCACCGGCGAGACGGCCGCGGCTCCGGGTCGTGGTCGACGGACGGCCAGCCGCAAGGCCGGTGCGCCGGAGGCCACCGAGAACGGCTCCGGTGCGGCAGCCGGGTCCGCCGCTGTCGCGGCCGAGGCCGCTGCGGGTAGCGGCCGTCCTCGGCGGACTGCTCGCCGGGCGGCGGGGGCGGCCGAAACTGCCGGGGCTGCCGTCGCGGCTTCGGTGTAGGCGCGGGAATCGGTTAGTCTCGCAATCGTGCTCGCACCCGAGCGGCGAACGCGCGCCGATGTTCTCACCGCTGTCGCGATCGCCGCTCTGGTGGCGATCGCGGCAGCGGTTGTCTGGTGGCACAGTGGGGTGCGCGGGACCCAGTCGGTCACCGCGGCCGAGACGCTGACGCCGCCACCCACGCCCGAGCAGTTGCCTACGGCGTACTCCGAGCTGTGGCATGCGGCCGATGGGGCCGCGTTCCGGGCCATCGGGGTCGGCGGGGTGGCTGTCACGGCGGAGGGGAATACCGTCACCGGGCGGAATCCGGTGAGCGGGGAACAGGTTTGGAAGTATCAGCGCGATATTCCGTTGTGCGGGGTGGAGTTCCAGTTCGGGACCGTCATCGCCACGTATCGGGATGATCGTGGATGCAGTCAGACGACACTGTTGAACGCGGAGACCGGCGCGCGGTTGACGGCTCGGTCCAGCTATATGGACGACAGTGTGAAGATGTCGGCCGATGGCACGTATGTGCTTGCGCTCGGCAAAGATCGGCTGGAGATGTGGCGGTCGGATCTCGTGCGCACCCTCGAATACGGGTATGTGGACGCGCCGGTGAATCCGCGGACCCAGCCGCGCAGCGGGTGCACATTGATCTCGGCGGCATCCGGGGCCAGCCGGCTCGCGGTGCTGGAGCAGTGCCCGAAAGAAACCGCCGACCGGCTCACCATTCTGAACCCGGCACCCAAGGACAGCACCACACCCGAGGAATACAGCTCGCATGTGCTGACCGAGCCGGGCGGCACCGTCAGCGGGGCGCGCGTATTGGCGGTGTCGGACAGTCGAGTCGTGCTCTATCTGCCCGGAACGCAAAGCAGTGCACCGCAATTCGCGGTATACGACCTTTCCGGCAATCGCATTGCCACACACCAGCTCTCGGGGCCGCTGAGCGACAACGCGGTGGTCTCGCACTTGAGTTCGGCGTATTACGTGTTCACCGGCGACAGCCTGGTCGCCTTGAACGCCACCACTTTCGACCCGCTGTGGGGTATCCCCCGGGTGCTGGGCACGCCCACCCTCATGTCGGGCAAACTGCTCGTGCCCGTGGTGGACGGGCTGGCCGCCCTGGATCCCACCACCGGCGCGCAGACCGCGCGAATTCCCATGCAGCGCACCAATTATCACAACGAGCCCATCACCCTGAACTCGGTGGGCCCGACCATTCTGGAGCGACGCGGCACCGAGCTCTACGCCCTCGGCCCCGGACAACGCACCTCCTGAGCCGCGCAGCGCTGATCCGCCACATGCCGATCCGCCACGTGAATCCGCCCTATGCGCGGTTCGCCCGGATCCGTCCGGCATGATCGATACATGAGCGCTCCCGAATTCCGGTTGGTTCTGCTCCGGCACGGTGAGACCGAATGGTCCCAGGCGCGCCGCCACACCGGCCGCACCGACCTCCCGCTCACCGCCGACGGCGAAGCCCAGGCCCGCGCCGCGGGCAAGGTGCTCGACGGACTGGCCCTGCGTGATCCCCTGGTGGTGAGCAGCCCCCGACAGCGCGCCACTCACACCGCCGAACTCACCGGGCTCACCGTCGACCGCACCGACGAGGACCTCTCGGAATGGGATTACGGCGACTACGAGGGCCTGACCACCCAGCAGATCCGCGAGACCGACCCGGACTGGACCATCTGGACCGGCGTCACCCCGGGCGGTGAAACCGCGGCGCAGATCACCGCGCGCGCCGACCGCGCCCTCGCGAGTATCGAACCGGCCCTGCGGAATCGGGACGTGGTGCTCATCGGGCACGGGCATTTCTCGCGCGCGCTGATCGCCCGCTGGCTGGAATTCGAGGTGCGTGAGGGCCGCCGGTTCTTCATGTCCACGGCCGGGGTGAGCGTGCTGGGTCATGATCACGACGCGCGTACGCTGCGGGCGCACAACCTGATTGCCCACCTGGACGACCTGTGAAAGGGGATCCATGATCCGCCGCGCCACCCCCGCCGACGTTCCGGCTCTCGTCGGACTCGTCTACGACCTCGCCGAGTACGAGAAGCTGCGGGAGGAGTGCCATCTCACCGCGGAGCAGTTGCACCTCGCGCTGTTCGGCCCGAAACCGGCGCTGTACGCGCATGTCGCGGAGGGGCCCGGCGACGAAGGCGTGGTGGGAATGGCGATCTGGTTCCTCAACTACTCGACCTGGGAGGGCGTGCACGGCATCTTCCTGGAGGACCTGTACGTGAAGCCGGAGGCGCGGGGCCGCGGGCTCGGCAAGACGCTGCTGGCCACCCTCGCCAAGGAGGCCGTCGATCAGGGCTACGCCCGTCTCGACTGGTCGGTCCTGAAGTGGAACACCCCGTCTATCGATTTCTACGAGTCCATCGGCGCGCGCCCCGAGGACGAGTGGGTGGGTTACCGCCTCACCGGCGCGGCCCTCCCCCGCCTGGCCGAGCACGCCGACGACTGAGCCCGCGCCGCCGCCCGCACCGCGAGGATGCGTCTCAGCGGCTCCCGCACGCCTGGGACGCATCCTTCATGGACATCTGACCAAAAGTCCGTCAGCAGGGCTTTCAGCGGCCACTAAGCCTCACACACGGCAGCGACCGGACCCTATTCCGAGGTGTCGTAGCCCGCGGCCATCCACTGACTCGACGCCGGCGCGAACAGCAGCCCCAGCGCGACCACGGCCGCGATACCCAGCGGAATGCCGAACACCGGCTGATGCGAGGTGAACATGTACCAGGCCGGCGGCAGCAACAGCAGGTTCGCCAGCACCGCGATCGCCCGCCCCCAGCGCTTGCCCAGATAGAGCGCGACGCCCGCGGCCAGCACGGCGCCGGCCAGGATCACCAGCCATGCGGCGGTCCCGTACCCGTTCACCACATGCTGGTCCGCACCGGTCAGACCACGCACGATCAGCACGATCGCCACGGTCACCCCGATCGCGCCCTCCAGGGCGACCAGCACTCCGGCCGCTCGCACGGTGCCCGGAACGCCTCCACTGTTCTGCTCAGCCACCCGGCCAGCCTACGACCGCTCGTCGTTCTCGGCCTCACCAGCACTGCCGCACGAGACCGATGCTCACCGCAAGTTCGCGGCAGGGCCGCGAACCCGCCGGAGCGAAGCGGAGGCAGAATAGGCACCGTGCGGACGCTGCTGATCGTGAATCCCAATGCCACCTCGACTACTCCGGCCACTCGCGATCTGCTCGCTCATGCGCTGGAGAGCCGGACGCAGCTGACGGTCATGCACACCGAGCACCGGGGACACGCGGCCGAATTGGCGCGGTGGGCGGCCGACACCCGGATGGATCTGATCGTGGTGCACGGCGGCGACGGCACCGTGAACGAGACCATCAACGGATTCCTGCCGCTGCCGGGGCAGCCCGCGCGGGAATGGCTGCCGCGGCTCGGGGTGATTCCGGGCGGATCGGCGAATGTGTTCGCGCGGTCGCTCGGCATTTCGCCGGATCCGGTGGACGCCACCAATCAGCTCGTCGATCTGCTCGCGCTCGACGGGGAACCGAATACCGGGCTCGGCGATCGGCGCATCGGGCTCGGGCTCGCCGACGACCGCTGGTTCTGCTTCAGCGCGGGCGTGGGACTCGACGCGGACGTGTGCGAGGCCATCGACGCCAAGCGCGCGAACGGCAAAGCCGCTACTCCCGCACGGTATCTGCGCACCACGGTGAAACAGTTCTTCCGCAACAAGCGGCGGGAACCGCAGGTGCGCTTGGAGATTCCAGGTCACGAACCGGTCACGGAGGTGCATTACGCATTCGTGACCAACGCCAGCCCGTGGACGTATCTCGACAACACGCCGGTGATCACCAACCCCGGCACCGCATTCGAAACCGGTCTCGGGGTGTTTGCCATGCGCACCATGAGCGTCTTCGCAACCCTCGACATCGCCCGCCAGTTGCTGTCCCCGAACGGAAATCCCAAGGGACACAATTTGTTTCGCGAAGACGACGTGCCCGCCGTCAAGATCACGAGTGAGCAGCCGATCGGGTTGCAAATCGACGGCGACTTCATCGGGCAGCGCAACATGGTGAATTTCACAGCGGTTCCGGATATCCTCGATGTGGTCGCGCCGAAGCCGTAGCGGGCCCGACACACCTGAGAACAATCGCTGTTGTGCTGCGAAAACCCGCTCGACCGAGTACAAATGACACGGCAGGCTCCCCATGTAGGGGCCTTACAGCGTGAGCTTCCCCACGGTGCACCGGACATCTATTGACATCTACGGTGTTCGTGAAAGCATTCACAAGCAACCGTGCGGAAACATTCGAGTCGCACAAGTGAACGGACCACAAACCCGAGGGGCAGCGCCATGCGCGCGCCCAAGCAAAGGAGCAGAGGAATGGACTGGCGCCACAAGGCCATCTGTCGCGACGAGGACCCCGAGCTGTTCTTCCCGGTGGGTAACAGTGGTCCTGCGCTCGCGCAGATTGCCGATGCCAAGCTGGTCTGCGCTCGCTGCCCCGTAACCGCCGATTGCCTGTCCTGGGCCCTCAAGTCGGGTCAGGATGCCGGCGTTTGGGGTGGTATGAGCGAAGACGAGCGTCGCGCGCTGAAGCGTCGCAACGCGCGCACCCGTACCCGCACCGTCGTCTAACCAGCTGACGACAGGCGTTCAGGCCGAATCCAGCCCTCGGCCCGAACGCAATTCGGCCCGGCACCACATGGTGCCGGGCTTCTGTGTGTAAAAGGGGACTCTCTCGAGTCTCTCAGGGGCTTCGCCCCCGAACCCCCAGGAACTCTCGGGGCTCCGCCCCGGACCCCGAACAACGGTCTTTCGCGGGTTCGCCTACGACCCCGAACAACGGCCTTTCGCGGGTTCGCCTACGACCCCGACAACGGTCTTTCGCGGGTTCGTCGGCGACCCCGACAACGGCCTTTCGCGGGTTGACCTCCGACCCCCGACAACGGCCTTTCGCGGGTTCGTCGGCGACGCCGACAAACCTTTCGGAGCGGCGAATAAGCGCTCCGGCTTATGGCCGAACCCGCAAGGATAAACGGTTTCGTGAGGTTTGTCTCGGCAAGAAAACAATTCCGTTGAACGGGATTGGGGTTTCGAACTAATGAGCGGGCGCAGAAATTCGGTGCGGTGGGGGCTGAATATCAGCGGGCGGAGCGGCGGCCGAGGGGGACTCGGAGTACGGCGTCGGTGCCTACGTCCGCGCCGGGGTGGAGGCCGATGGAGCCGCCCAGTTCGGCGGTTACCAGGGTTCGGACGATCTGCAGGCCGAGGCGGTCGGAGGCTTCGAGGGAGAAACCTTCGGGGAGACCGCGGCCGTCGTCGCTGATGATGACATCGAGCCAGCGGGCCGAGCGCTCGGAACGGATTGTGACCACACCGTTTTCGCCGGCGTCGAAGGCGTGCTCGATCGCATTCTGGACGAGTTCTGTGAGGACCATGACAAGGGGCGTGGCGCGTTCGGCGGAGAAGACGCCGAGGGAACCCGCGCGGCGGACCTTGATGCGGGCGGTGTGGACCGTCGCCACGTCGGCCATGATCGGGAGCAGGCGGTCGACCACCTCGTCGAGATCGACTTCCTCGTCCACCGACATGGAGAGCATTTCGTGGACCGAGGCGATGGAGGTGACCCGGCGCACCGATTCGGTCAGCGCCAGGCGGGCCTCTTCGTTCTCGGTGCGGCGGGCCTGCAACCGCAGCAGGGCCGCCACCGTTTGGAGGTTGTTCTTCACGCGGTGGTGGATCTCGCGGATGGTCGCGTCCTTGGAGAGCAGGGCGCGGTCGCGGCGCTTCACCTCGGTCACGTCGCGGACCAGCACCGCCGCGCCGCCGAGTTCACCGTGCGGGCGCAGGACCAGCGTGCGGAGCAGCACCGTCGCGCCACGGGCCTCGACTTCCATTCTGCGCCCGGCCTTTCCGGCCAGGGCGGCTTGGATGTCGCCGACCACCTCCTGCGCGTCGAAGGGGTCGGTGATGAGGGAGCGGGTGGTCAGGGCGAGGTCCTGGCCGACCAGATCGTTCTGCAGACCCATGCGGTGATAGGCCGATAAAGCGTTGGGGCTGGCGTAGACGACGGTGCCTTCGGTGTCGAGGCGGATGAAACCGTCGCCCGCGCGGGGGCTGGAGTGCGAGCCGGTGCGGTCCTCCAGGGCCGGCCAGGTGCCGTCGGCGACCATCTGGCAGAGGTCGTCGGCACACGACATGTAGGCGATCTCCAGGCTGGAGCGGCCCCGGCGACGCTGAATGTCGGTGTCGCGGCCCAGGATTGCGATCACGTCGTCGCCGACGCGGACCGGGATGGCCTCGCGGATGGCGTGCACCGGATGCGGGTGGTAGACGCCCGTGGTCTCGGTGTCGGTTTCCACGCGGACGATCTCGCCGGTGCGCAGGGCCTCGTAGATCTGCGGGAAGGCGTCGCGCGGGGCGAGGGAGCCGACGAGGTCCTCAGGGTGCACGGTGGGCGCGGTGGTGGGGCGGCACTGGGAGACGCAGACGATGTCCGCGCCGTCGGCGATGGGGCCGGTGCCCACCCAGAGCAGCAGGTCCGCGAAGGACAGATCGGCCAGTAGCTGCCAGTCCCCGACCACCCGCTGCAGATGATCGACGGCCGCACCCGGTAGATCGGTGTGTTCGGCCAGCAGATCACTCAATGTCGACATTCACCCACGCTCCTCTGCACCCACGTCGGGTGTATGTTCCCATGCTCGGGAGGGTGGCGCGCACACGCGCCGACCGGCAGGTCTGAATGTGGCGGGATCGGCGGATGATCCGGCGTGGATCAGCTGATGACGGCGATCAGGTCGTCCTTCTGGATCACGTCACCGGGCTTGACATTGATGGCGGTGACGGTGCCCGCGGTCTCGGCGAGCACGGGGATCTCCATCTTCATGGACTCGAGGATCACCAGCGGGTCGCCCTCCTTCACCTCGTCGCCCACGCTGGCGACGATCTGGAAGACGGTGGAGACCATCTCCGCGAGCACTTCCTCAGCCATGAGACCCCTAGCTTTCCGTTGACCTTGTACCGATGAAGGTACAGCCAACCACACGTGAAAGAATGCCTCGAAACGAGAAGGAGGATTACCTATGGGTAAGCGTGGACGTAAGAAGCGTAGCCGCCGCAAGAACGGCGCCAACCACGGCAAGCGGCCGAACGCCTGAGCTCAGCGAGTAGCTCCGAATGCACTGAGCGGCACGAGTTTCCGGATGGAAACTGTGCCGCTCGTGCAGTTCCGCCTCTCCGCGACTTCAGCGGGCGGCCGAGTGCCGTTATCGGTCTCGCACCCGTGCCACCGGCCAGGTGCCACACCGATTCTGGACGTACCCGGTGAGTTACCCGCACCTCACGAAATCAGTCGTCACGATCAGTCGGTCTCGACACTGGTGAAACTCGTTCGAATCTCCACAGTGAGCCGCGCCCGCAGCGAGTCGGGGGCGCGTTCCCCGCCGCACTTGCGGTTCAGCAGCGACTTGAGCTTCTCCTCCAGACCGTAGGCCTCGATGCACGGAGAGCACCGGTTGATGTGCTCCTCGAGCCGGGCCTTGGCATCCTGGTCGCACTCGTTGTCCAGCAGCAGCCACACATCGGCGAGGACCGCCGAGCAGTCCAGATCTTCCATGTCGTCGCTCACTGGGTTACCTCCTGACGCGCGCTGCCCGATCGGTTGAATCCGCGTTCCCGCGCCACGTCGGCCAGCAGCCCCTTGAGCTGCTTGCGGCCACGGTGCAACCGGGACATGACGGTGCCGATGGGAGTCCCCATGATCTCGGCGATTTCCTTGTAGGGGAAGCCCTCGACGTCGGCGTAGTACACCGCCATCCGGAACTCCTCGGGGAGTTCCTGCAGGGCCGCCTTGATGTCGTCGTCCGGCAGCGCTTCCAGGGCTTCCATCTCGGCCGAGCGCAGACCCGTGGAGGTGTGCTCGGCGGTGGAGGCCAGCTGCCAGTCGGTGATCTCGTCGGTCGGATACTGCGCGGGCTGGCGCTGCTTCTTCCGATACGAGTTGATGTAGGTGTTGGTGAGGATCCGGTACAGCCACGCGCGCAGGTTGGTGCCCTCGCGGAAGGAACGGAATCCCTGGTAGGCCTTGGCGAAGGTCTCCTGGACGAGATCCTCGGCGTCGGCCGGGTTGCGGGTCATGCGCAGGGCCGCGCCGTAGAGCTGGTCCAGTAGCGGCAGTGCGTCGCGCTCGAAGCGCGCGGCCAGTTCGGCGGCGGATTCGTTGCTGCGCGCACCTGTTTCGTCGGCCTCTCCGGCCTCGTACTCATCGGCTAGGTCGTCACCGGCGTCGATGCCCTCACTCGTGCCCGAGTTGTCGTCATCGCGCAGGCGATCGACTGCCATGTCGTCGTCGCTCGTCACGCTTATCCCTTCGATCGCCGTAGCAATTGAATCTACCGCGAAGGGACTACGCGCCAGGAAACCGGCGGTCGGGGCGACGGCGATGGGCGCCGGCATGGGCGGTCGTTCTTCGACCAGAACGGTCACCGGTTCCTCCTCGAGAATGTCTCCGTACTTGGTTGGCGCGCGCATCGCATGCAACAGACCGAACGCTCCCCCTGTTCCCGCCTCGACCCGAAAAGCGGTTGCGGCCGGTGTTTAAGGTGAGCTCATGGCAGCTGCTTCGACCCCGGCGATCAGGACGCTCGTGCAGGCGAAGGTTGATCATCGGGTGCACTCGTACACGCACGATCCGCGCAGTGATTCCTATGGCGTGGAGGCCGTGGAAGCGCTGGCCGAGGAGCTCGGGGTGACGGGTGCGCAGATCTTCAAGACGCTGGTGATCGAGCTCGGGTCGGGCGGGCTGGCCGTCGCGGTCCTGCCGGTGCCGACCACGCTGTCGTTGAAGGCGGCCGCCGCCGCGCTCGGGGGCGGGAAGGCCGCGATGGCGGACAAGGCGAAGGCCGAACGCACGACAGGCTATGTGCTGGGCGGGATTTCGCCGCTGGGGCAGAAGAAGCGGTTACCGACGGTGATCGACGAGTCGGCGTTGCAATGGGATCGGGTGCTGTGCAGCGCGGGTAAGCGCGGGCTGGAGATCGAGCTGGATCCGGCGGACCTGGTGCGGTTGACGGGTGCGGTGACCGCGGCTGTCGCGGTGGGCTGACCCGGGTTCGCGGTGAGCTGAGACACCACCTCCGGATAACTACTTGCCATAGATCAAGTATCTGGACATACTTGCGTCGTACAACTAGTTGATTGCTACAAGTAGTTGACCGATACAAGGAGATGTCCACCGTGACCGACGACCCGGCGACCAGCCCTATCGCCGAAGAACTGCTCGATCGCGTCGGCTACCAGATCGGGCGACTCGGCAAACTGCGCGACCGCACCACCGCGCAGATCGTCGCCGCCTCGCACGGCGAGATCGAACCCGCCGCCTTCTCGATCCTGTTCCAGCTGCTGCAGGCCGGGCCGATGCGGTCGGGCGCACTCGCGGACGCCCTCTACTCGGATGCCTCGACCATCAGCAGGCAGGCCGCCACCCTCGTCAAACGCGGCGTACTGGAACGCCGCGCCGACCCGGACGACGGCCGCGCCAGCGTGCTGGCCGTGACCGACTTCGGCCGCGAGGTCGCCGCCGAGATGCGCGTACGACGCAATCGCGGACTGCAGCAGATCCTGGCCGACTGGGCGCCCGCGGAACGCGAGGTCTTCGCCGGACTACTGCTCCGCTTCGTGGACGGCTACGAGATCACCCGGCAGCAACTGCTCGCCGATCTCACCGCCAACCCGCCCTTCTTCTCGAAAACCGATAAGGCAGAGAGCAATTCGTGACGACAACAGCACAGAACGACACAGATTCCCCGGCAGGCTTCACACACAGGCAGATCATGGTCGTGCTCAGCGGCCTGCTGCTCGGCATGCTGCTGGGCGCGCTCGACCAGACCATCGTGTCGACCTCCATCCGCACCATCGCCGATGACCTGCAGGGCTATTCGATGCAGGCATGGGTGACCACCGCCTACCTGATCACCGCGACCCTCTCCACGCCGCTGTACGGAAAACTCTCGGATATGTACGGCCGCAAGCCGTTCTATCTGACCGCCATCACACTGTTCGTGGTCGGCTCACTGCTGTGCACGTTCTCCCAGTCCATGTACCAGCTGGCGGCGTTCCGGGCCTTCCAGGGCCTGGGCGCGGGCGGTCTGATGTCGCTGGCGCTGACCATCCTCGGCGATATGGTGTCGCCGCGGGAACGCGCCCGCTACCAGGGGTACTTCCTGGCCGTGTTCGGCACCTCCAGCGTGGTCGGGCCGGTGCTCGGCGGTGTGCTCGCCGGGCAGGATCAGATCTTCGGCATCTCCGGCTGGCGCTGGGTGTTCCTGGTGAACGTGCCGCTGGGCATGATCGCGCTGGCCGTCGTGTCGAAGGTGCTGCGACTGCCCAAGCAGGACCGGCCCAAGCAGACCGTGGACTGGTTCGGCGTGCTGTTCATGGCCGTCGGCCTGGTGCCGCTGCTGGTGGTCGCCGAGCAGGGGCGCGAATGGGGTTGGGGCAGTGCGGCATCCCTGAGCTGCTACGTCGTCGGTGTGATCGGCCTGCTCGGCTTCGTGGCCGTGGAGGCGAAACTCGGTGACGCCGCGCTGATTCCGCTGCGCATGTTCAAGAACTCCACCTTCGCCCTGGGCGTGGTCATCTCGATCGTGGTGGGCGCGGCCATGTTCGGCGGCATCACCCTGCTGCCGCAGTACCTGCAGGTGGTGCGGGGCGCGAGCCCGACACTGGCCGGTATGCAGATGCTGCCGCTGGTGGTGGGCATGATGGTGGCCTCGGTGATCGCCGGTCAGCTCATCTCGCGCACCGGCCGGTACCGGGCGTTCCCGGTGATCGGTTCGGCGCTGGTGGTGCTGGGACTGTTCCTGCTGCACTTCATCACGCCGGATACACCGCTGGCGGTGACCATGCTGTACATGCTGATCACCGGTCTGGGCCTCGGCAACCTCATGCAGCCGCTGACCCTGGCCATCCAGAACGCGCTGCCGCCGCAGGACATGGGCGTGTCCACCGCGGCCGCCACCTTCTTCCGGCAGATCGGCGGCACGCTGGGCGTCGCGGTGTTCCTGTCCATCCTGTTCGCGCAGGTGACGCCGAACATCACCGGCGAACTGCAGGCGGCGGCGACACAGCCGGCGTTCCAGCAGGCCGTGGCGCAGGGCACGCACAGCTCGAATCCGGTGGACGCCGCGCTGGCCAACGGCCTGGTGGCGCAGGATCATTCGGCGGCGGAGAAGGTGCTGGCGGACAGTTCGGTCATCCAGCAGCTGAGCCCGGAACTGGCGCGGCCGTTCAAGGTCGGCTTCGCCGACGCCATGGGCACCGTGTTCCTGTCGGCGTCGCTGCTCGCGATCATCGCGTTCGTGCTGGTGCTGTTCTGGAAGGAAGTGCCGTTGCGCACCGCGGGCGGCATCCAGTCGCAGGCGGCCAAATCCGAGGCCGAGACCGAAGCCGAGACCTGGATCGGGGTCGAAACGAAGGCGTGACGCGGCCCGTCCGGCGCGGATCCGAGGGTTCGCGCCGGATGTGTGCGTTACTTGTCGGGCCTGATTCGTTCGACCCGAGGATGTGATGCGGTTATGTCCCCCCATCAGCGTTTTCGTATCGGTGTGGTCGCGGTGTCCGGAGCGTTGCTACTGGCGCTGGGATCCGGACCGCTGACGGTCGCCACCGCGAATGCGGCGCCGGAGGTGGTGTCGGTGGTCCCGGCGAAGAACCCGAACTACCCGCTCGCGCCTGACGCACCGGGTTCGGAGCAGAAGAAGGACAAGAACCAGGAGAAGGCCGAAAGCCTCGGTGGTGGGGTTGCCACCAAGGTGATCGACACTGTCGCGGGACTTCTCAAGTGCGGCTTGAACTTCGCCCTGCCGTCCGTGAAGTGCAGTGTGTGAGACTCTCCCGGCCTCTCAGGGGCTTCGCCCCCGAACCCCCCTGAAACCTGAAGTCCTGCAGACCAGTGCCCCGGTGCCCGCGCACCGGGGCACTGTCGTCGGTCGTCAGAGCAGGCTGATCTGCTCGGCCTCGTCCTTCACATGGTCCAGGAGCTCGGGGCCGTTGTTCTTGATGCTGTTCACCAGCGTGGGCACCGGGCGGAGCAGGATGTCCGAAACCGATTCGGGGGTGGGGGTTTCCAGGAGTTCCGCGGGGGCGGGGTGGTCGGGGTCGAGCCAGGCGTCCCAGTGCTCCTGGGGCATGGGTAGCGGCATACGGTCGTGGACCTTGGTGAGGTCGCCGACGGCATCGGTGGTGAGGATCGTGCAGGAGAGCAGCGGCTGGGCCGCGTCGCCCTGGCTACGGTCGCGCCAGACCGACCAGAGGCCGGCCATGTAGAGCCTGCCGCCGTCGGCGCGGGACATGAAATAGGGCTTCTTGACGGCTTTTCCATTGCCGTCGGTTTCGGTGATCCACTCGTACCAGCCGTCCATGGGGACCAGGCAGCGCCGCTTCTTCACCGCGTCGCGGAAGGACGCGGTGGTCGCGGCCTTGTCGGCGCGCGCGTTGAACAGGGGTTTGCCCTTCACGGGGACGCCGGGTTCGGCGGCCTTGGTCCAGACCGGGATGAGCCCCCAGCGCATGGCCCGGATACGCAGGGTCGCCGGATCTTCCGGGTGGTCGCGGTCGTGCCGCTCCACCACCGTGAGCACCTGGTTCGTGGGTGCCACGTTGTAGTTGGGGTTGAAGCCCGTATCGTCCGTCTCGTCGATGGCATCGAGTTCGACGGCCAGCTTGGCGGGATTCGTCGTGGTCGCATACCTACCGCACATGACGACCATGCTGCCACCGAGCACCGACAGAAGCCCGTTATGACCGAAGATATGGATAGTGGCCGAACATGTGAGGGCAATTGACTTCAGTTCGGCAGTGTGAGACGTTCGTCTCATCACACTCTCATTAGGGGATGCCGCCAACCATGTCTGCAACCGACACCGCCGCTTCCATCGAGCGGGACACACTGACCTCCGTCAATCCCGCCACCGGCGAGGTGCTCGCGACCTACACGATCGATGACGAGGACGCGGTGCGCGCGGCCGTGGCCAAGGCCCGGGTCGCGTCCGCCACCTGGGGTGCGCTGACCTTCGCCGAGCGCAAGCGGCATCTGCTGCGCTGGAGTTCGAAGCTGGTCGCCAAGTCCGACGAATTGTGCGAGCTCATCCACGCCGAGAACGGCAAGCCGGTCGACGACGCCTTCCTCGAACTCATGCTCGCGCTCGAGCACATCAAATGGGCCGCCTCCAATGCCGAGAAGGTGCTCAAGCCCAAGAAGATCGCGCCCGGCGCGCTGATGGCCAACTTCTCCGCGCATCTCGAACAGCGCCCGCTCGGTGTCGTCGGCATCATCGGGCCGTGGAACTACCCGGTCTACACGCCGAACGGCTCCATCGCCTACGCGCTCGCCGCCGGTAACGCCGTGGTGTTCAAGCCCAGCGAATTCTCCACGGGCATCGGCAATTTCGTGGCCAAGTGCTTCGCCGAGGCGAATCCGGAACTGCCGGACGGCGTGTTCATCACCATCAACGGCTTCGGCGCGACCGGTGCCGCGCTGGTGCGCGCGGGCGTGGACAAGGTGGCGTTCACCGGGTCCGCCGCGACCGGCAAGAAGATCATGGCCTCGGCCTCCGACACGCTCACCCCGGTGCTGCTGGAATGCGGCGGCAAGGACGCGGTGATCGTGGCCGCCGACGCCGACATCAAGGCCGCCGCCGACGCCGTGGCCTGGGGCGCGACCGCCAACAGCGGGCAGACCTGCGCGGGCGTCGAGCGCGTGTACGTCGACAAGTCGGTGGCCGACGCGTTCATCGCCGAGGTCAAGCGCATCCTCACCGATGTGAAGCCGGGCTCGGGCGACAAGGCCAGCTACGGCCCGATGACCATGCCCAGCCAGATCGACATCGTGCGCCGCCACATCGAGGACGCGCTGAAGAACGGCGGCAAGGCCGTGCTCGGCGGCGTGGAGTCGATCAAGGGCCCGTTCATCGAGCCGGTGATCATCGTGGACGCCGACGAGTCCTCGGCCGCGGTGACCGAGGAGACCTTCGGCCCGACCGTGACCATCAAGACCGTCAACGGCGTGGACGAGGCCGTGCAACTGGCCAACAACAGCACCTTCGGGCTGGGGTCGGCGGTGTACTCGAAGAAGAACGGCCTGGAGATCGCCCGCCGGCTGAAGGTCGGCGCGACGTCGGTGAACTCGGTGCTCGGCTTCGCCGCCATCTCCGGGCTGCCGTTCGGCGGCAGCCAGGATTCGGGCATCGGCCGCATCCACGGTGCGCCGGGCCTGCTGGAATTCTCGCGGCCGCATTCGATCGCGGTGCAGCGCTTCACGATTCCGGGTATGGCGCTGCTGTCGTACAGCCGCACCGACTCCACCATGAAGCTGCTGCGCAAGATCGTGCCGTTCCTGCACGGCCGCCACAAGTAGGGCGCCGCCCCTTCCGGCGGCCGCCGCAGGCACGGCACCGCCCCTTCCAGCGGCCCGCACAGATCTGAACCGCACCGCCCGCAACCCCTGCGGGCGGTGCGAATTCTTTTTCTCCGGCCCAGGTGAGGCATGGCCGCCCTACCGAGTCGGGTCATTTGGGATGATTGCCTGGTGACTTTCTGGCCCGCGCCCCATGTCCAAGCTCCCGTGACCGCGACCGTGACCCTGCCCGGGTCCAAATCGATTACCAACCGGGCGCTGATCCTCGCCGCTCTGGCCGATCAGCCGTCCACCATCAGCGGCGCGCTGCGCAGCCGCGACACCAATCTGATGATCGCGGCTCTGCAGGCGCTGGGCACCTCCATCGAAGGGGACGGCGACGAGCTCACCGTGACCCCGCCGAAGGAGTTCACCAGCGGGGTGGTGGACTGCGGGCTCGCGGGGACGGTCATGCGGTTCGTGCCGCCGGTGGCGGCGCTGGCGCGCGGGGACGTCGCCTTCGACGGTGACGAGCAGGCGCGGGTGCGGCCGCTGGGCACCATCCTGGGGGCGCTGCGCAATCTGGGCGTGGATATCGACGGGGACGCACTGCCTTTCGTCGTGCACGGCACCGGATCACTGCTGGGCGGGGCGGTCACCATCGACGCGTCCGGGTCCTCGCAGTTCGTGTCGGGCCTGCTGCTGTCGGCGGCGCGGTTCGAGCAGGGCATCACCGTGCATCACGAGGGCGCGCCGCTGCCGTCCATGCCGCATATCGAGATGACCGTGCAGATGCTGCGCCAGGCCGATGTGCGGGTGGACTCCCCCAGCGATCCGCGCAAGCCGCAGACCTGGACGGTGGCCCCCGGCGTCATCCGCGCGGTGGACTGGGAGGTCGAGCCGGATCTGTCGAACGCCACGCCGTTCCTGGCCGCGGCCGCGGTCACCGGCGGCGAGGTGAGCATCCCGCACTGGCCGCGCTACACCACCCAGCCCGGTGATGTGATCCGCGAGATCCTGGTGCGCATGGGCGCGGAGGCGCGCATCTTCGACGGCGTGCTCACCGTGCGCGGGCCGGAGCGCCTGGCGGGTATCGATATCGACCTGCACGATGTGGGCGAGCTGACCCCGACCGTGGCCGCGCTGGCCGCGCTCGCCGATTCGCCGTCGCGACTGCGCGGCATCGCGCACCTGCGCGGGCACGAGACCGACCGGCTCGCAGCGCTTTCCACCGAGATCAACCGGCTCGGCGGCAAGGTCACCGAGACCGAGGACGGGCTCATCATCGAGCCGTCGCCGCTGTCGGGCGGCAGGTGGCACTCCTACGCCGATCACCGGATGGCAACGGCCGGAGCGATTCTCGGGCTCGTCGTGCCGGGCGTGGAGATCGAGGACATCGGCACCACCGCCAAGACCCTCCCCGACTTCGTCGCCCTGTGGGAGGGAATGCTGGGAGCGGACCGCTGAGGCGCCGCGAGTACGACGAGTCCGATGTCCGGGTGCGCCCGGGCAAGGGCACGCGGCCCCGCACCAAGACCCGGCCCCAGCATCTGGATGCCGAACAGGCCATGGTGGTTTCGGTGGATCGCGGCCGCTGGGGCTGCGTGCTCGACGACGATCCGGAACGCCGCATCGTGGCCATGCGCGCCCGCGAACTCGGGCGCACCCCGATCGTGGTGGGCGATCAGGTGGATGTGGTCGGGGATCTGTCCGGAAAGCCGGACACCCTGGCCCGCATCGTCCGCGTCGCCGACCGCCGAACGGTGTTGCGCCGCACCGCCGATGACACCGATCCGTTCGAACGGGTCGTGGTCGCCAATGCCGAGAAACTGTTCATCGTGGTGGCCCTCGCCGATCCGCCGCCGCGCACCGGATTCGTGGAGCGCGCCATGGTGGCCGCGTATGTCGGTGGGCTGCAACCGATTCTGTGCCTCACCAAACACGATCTCGCCGCTGAATCCGAATTCGCCTCCGATTTCGAGGATTTGGATCTCACCATCGTCTACGGCGGTATCGACGATCCGCTCGAACCGGTGCTCGGCATTCTCGACGACAGTCTCACCGCGCTCATCGGGCACTCCGGTGTCGGCAAGTCCACGCTCGTGAATCGCCTTGTGCCCGAGGCGGATCGGGCCGTGGGCGATGTCTCCGGTGTCGGCAAGGGCCGGCACACCTCCACGCAGTCCGTGGCGCTGCATCTGCCCGACGGCGGCTGGGTGATCGACACCCCCGGCGTGCGCTCGTTCGGCCTGGCCCACATCACCGCCGACGATGTCATCAAGGCCTTCTCCGACCTCGCCGACGCCATCGAGGACTGCCCGCGCGGCTGCACCCACCTCGGCCCGCCCGCCGATCCGGAATGCGCGCTCGACAATCTCCCCGGCAAACAACGCCGCGTGGAGGCCATCCGCCGGCTGCTGGTGGCCGTGAATTCCAACGACCCCTGGTTCCGCGGGCAATCCACCACCGTCACCTGACCGGGATCGGAAGTGCTGCGGGAGCATCCGGAAATCGGTAATCTTCCGCCGTGGAAGACCATGAGCGCAGAGATTTTTCGCCGCTCCTCGATGACCTGCTCGGCCCCGGCGCACCGGTGACCCCCGAGGTGCGGATCGGCCGCAACGACGCCGGAGCCCCCCTGCCCGAATGCGTCCGCTGCGGCAGACCGGGCACCATGTACCTGCGGGCCGTATGGCTTTCGACGCGCGCCGTCCTCGACGGTGACGTCGATGTGGACAGTCACATCAATGTGAACTCCTGCGGCAGCTGCGCGGGCAGCGTGGCCGGGATGATCCTCATCAACTGGGATCCGCGCTACTGGGGCGAATCGGTCAACCTGGACTGAGTCCGGATCGGTTCGCGGCCGAAATGCGCACGGCCGCTCAGCGATTCGGGTCGTCGATGAAACGCTCCAGCCCGTCGAGCAGGCGGCGCAGGCCGAATTCGAAGGCGCGGGCGGGGTCCACGGCGCTGCCGTATTCCGCGCCCGCCGCACTGCCCACGCGGCTGGCGACCGGGAATCGCGCCGGGTCGGCCGCCTGCGCGAGCGCGGGCCCGATGGCCTCCCACCACTGCTGATCGGTGCTGCCGGTTTCGGCTTCGGCGCGGGCGGCGTCCACGGCGGTGCGGGCGGCGCCGCGCACATAATCGTTGATCAACGCGATGATCAGGTCCATATCGGTGTCCGCGAGGCCGAGCCCGTCGACGGCGGTGAGCTCGTAATCGTATTTCGCGGTGAGGTTGGGGCCGGGGACGGGACGGCTGGCCGCGATCTGCAGCAGCCACGGATGTGCCAGGTACAGCGACCAATTCGCGCGGGCGATGGATTCCAGGCGGGGTCGCCAGCCGACGGCGGGCGTCGCGTCGGAATCGGGCCCGGGATAGTTCCGCAGCACGCGGTCGGCGATGAGGTCGAGGAGTTCGGCCTTGCTGGGAACGTAGCCGTACAGGGACATGGCGGTGACGCCCAGCTCCTCGGCGACCCGGCGCAGCGTCACGGCGGCGAGTCCGTCGGTATCGGCCAGGCGGATGGCGGTCGCGGCGATGTCGTCCACGGTGAGTTTGGGTTTGGGGCCGCGCCGGGGCTTGGCCGGGAGTCCCCACAGCAGTTCGATGGTGCGCTGGGGGTCGCCGCTGCCGCTGTAGTCCATGCGGACATCCTCTCCGATTCGGTCGCAATTCGGGGTTGACAACTCTTTACAACGTATCCCATTCTCGAACTACTTACGTTGTAGAGAGTTTGGAGCCGCAGTGAGCGACGTGATCGTGTGCGATCGGGTGTACAAGCGTTACGGCAGCAAGGCGGCCCTGGCGGGATTCGACCTGACGGTCCCCGAGGGCATGGTCTACGGCCTGCTCGGACCCAACGGCGCGGGCAAGACCACGGCGGTGCGGATGCTGGCGACGCTGGCGCGGCCGGATTCCGGGCGGATCGAAGTGGCCGGATTCGACGCGGTGCGCGACGCCGCCCGCGTGCGGCAGCGCATCGGGCTGGTGGGGCAGTACGCGGCGGTGGACGAGGCGCTGTCGGGGCGGCAGAACCTGGTGCTGTTCGGGAAACTGCACCACCTCGGAGCCGCCCGCGCCCGGAAGCGGGCGGACGAACTGCTGGAGTGGTTCGGGCTCGCCGATACCGGCGACAAACCAATCGAGCAGTACTCCGGCGGCATGCGGCGGCGGCTGGACCTGGCCGCCGGATTCCTCACCGCACCGGCGGTGCTGTTCCTCGACGAGCCGACCACCGGACTCGACCCGCAGAACCGGAATCAGGTGTGGGATGCCGTGCGCGGACTGGTCGCCGCGGGGACCACCGTCCTGCTCACCACGCAGTATCTCGAAGAGGCGGACCAGCTTTCGGCCCGCGTCTCGGTGGTGGACCACGGCCGGGTGATCGCCACCGGCAGCCCGCACGAACTCAAATCCCGGCTGGGCGGGGACCGGATCGACGTGGTCGTGCGCGACAGCGCCGATCTGGCCGCCACGGCGGAGATGATGCGGACCAGGCTGCACGCGGAACCCACCGTCGACGCCGACACCCGACGGGTCGGGGCGCCGGCCGCGGATCCGGTCGCCGACCTGACCGATATCGCGAATACATTGCGCGACAGCGGCATTCCGGTCGAAGACCTGGCTCTGCGGCGGCCCACCCTGGACGAGGTCTTCCTGCACCTGACCGATGCGCGCCGCGACGTGGAGGCAATCGCCTGAGCACAAAGCCGGCCCCTCCCCCACCATCCGCACCGACGAACAGGACAC
The DNA here is from genome assembly GCF_016741815.1 of Nocardia acididurans. Taxonomy (GTDB): domain Bacteria; phylum Actinomycetota; class Actinomycetes; order Mycobacteriales; family Mycobacteriaceae; genus Nocardia; species Nocardia acididurans. The sequence goes on along the minus strand of NZ_JAERRJ010000006.1, from coordinate 419,919 downwards.
CCATGACTGCCGCAGCCTCCGCCCCCTCGTACACCGGCACACCGATTCCATTGTCGGACACTCCCTCCCGACTCAGGCGGCTGCGCTGGGCCGTAGCCGACGCCTGCACCGTCGCGGGGCGCGATCTGGCGCACTGGCGGCGCAGGCCCGGGGCCGTCATCGCCAATACACTGCTCTTCCCGATCATGATCGTGCTCATGTTCGGGTATCTGCTCGGTGGCGCGATGAACGTGCCGGGCGGGGGTGACTATCGGGAGTTCCTGCTACCGGGGATGTTCGCCATGACCATGGTGTTCGGCATCGGCACCACCATGGTGGCGGTGAGTTCCGATGCGGCGCGGGGCATTACGGATCGATTCCGGTCGATGCCGATGTCGGCCTCGGCGGTGGTCGCGGGGCGGGCGCTGGCCGATATGCTCAATTCCGCTGTCGCCCTCGCCGTGCTCATCCTCTGCGGTCTGGCGATCGGCTGGGAGCCGGGACGCGGGCTCGGCGCGAGCGCCGCGGCGGTGGGGCTGCTTCTACTGCTGCGCTTCGCGTTTCTGTGGATCGGCGTCTATCTCGGACTGGTCTTCCACGCCGACCCGGAGGCCGTGACCGGCATCCGCACTCTCGAGTTCCCGATCGGCTTCCTGGCCAATCCGTTCATCCCGATCGCCACCATGCCCGCGTGGCTCGGAGTCATCGCGGCCTGGAATCCGTTGTCCTCCACCACCTCCGCCGTGCGTGAACTGTTCGGCAATCCGACCGGCGACGACGGCAGCTGGATCGCCGAGCACGCCATGCTCATGGCGGTCGTCTGGCCGCTGGCGCTGATCGCGGTATTTCTGCCGCTGTCCATCCACCGCTACCGGCACCTCGGCAAGTAAGCAGGGAAAGCCGCGGGAGGTGCGGGATTTCCACCCCTGCGGTGGGTGGGGAGCCGGGCCGCGGCTTCCTACCCTGAATGCATGACGCAGCCGCTGCCCTCCGCAGGCTGGTATCCGCACGGCGCCTGCCTGCGCTGGTGGGACGGGTACCGCTGGACCCATCTCACCCAGCCGCTGCCGGTGAGAACCTCACCGACACAGGAGGTTTCGGTCAACCCGAAACTGCTCACGGAACGAGCGCTGGTGTTCCGGCACAAGGCCGAACTCCTGGAACACCACCGGTGGACCGTTACCGACCACCACGACGTGGCACTCGGATCGGTGGTGCCCATCGACTACCGCTGGCTGGAACGCAAGACCGACCTGACCGTCGAATTTCGCGACGAGCACGACGCGCTGATCCACACGGTCACCGAACGCGTCGTCCGATTCAGGGGCGTCAGCCATATCGTGGGCGTCGGCAGGATCACCCAGGGCACGAGGACCAGGCCCACCTTCGCCCTGCACGACGAGAACGACCAGCTGCTGGCCACGATCGAATGCACCGGCACCTGGTCACACCGGTATGTGATCCGCGACGCCGAGAACTGGCAGATCGGCCGGATCGACTACGAGGTGGTGCCCGCCAAGCGCTTCGGGATGATCGACAGGTACGAGATGTGGACCCATCTCGACCACCCGATCCGCACTCCCCTGCCGGCTCCCCTCACCAGCCTGATCCTCGCGACGGTCCCCCGCGCCTACACCGCGATCTTCAGACGGGACAGGCCCAGCTGAAACACTGCGGGCACCCGGGCATTTCGCCCGGGTGCCCGCATCAGGTGCTCGAAATCAGCGGCGGCGCTTGGACTTCGGCGCGCGGTCCGGCTTGGCCTGGGAGCGGGCGGCCTCGCGACGCTCACGGCGGGTGGCGCCGGAGGCGTTGTCGGAGCCGTACTCCTCGGCATCGCTGTGGACGGCCGCGCGGCCGCCCTCGTCGGGGCCGGAGTAGGACAGGCCGCGCGGGCCGGACTCGTCGATTCCCTTGGCGCGCAACGCCGCCGGAGCGCCGTTGGCGACGGGGGCGTCTTCCTTGGTGAGCTGCGGGCGGTTGCCGACCGGCGACTGCAGACCGGCGGCCACCTGGACGCCGGCGGGCTGCGGCTGCTGCACCTCGACCTGCAGGTTGAACAGGAAGCCGACCGACTCCTCCTTCAGGCCGTCCAGCATGGCGGCGAACATGTCGAAGCCCTCGCGCTGGTATTCGACCAGCGGGTCGCGCTGGGCCATGGCGCGCAGGCCGATGCCCTCCTTGAGGTAGTCCATCTCGTAGAGGTGCTCACGCCACTTGCGGTCCAGCACGGACAGCAGGATCTGACGCTCGAGGTTGCGCATGCTGCCGTCGCCGGCGAGGCCGTCGATCTCGGATTCGCGGCCCTCGTAGCGGGCGTGCGCGTCGTCGAGGACGGCGTCGAGCAGATCCTCGCGGGTGAGCTCGCCGATCTCGCCGTCGTCGGTCTCGCCGGTGAGATCCTTGTAGTCCAGGCCGATCGGGTACAGGGTCTTGAGCGCGCCCCACAGCTTGGCGAGATCCCAGTCCTCGACGTAGCCCTCGGCGGTGGCGCCGTTGACGTAGGCGGTGATCACGTCGGTGATCATCTCCTGGACCTGGCCCTCCATATCCTCGCCCGCGAGGATGCGGCCGCGCTCGGCGTAGATCACCGTGCGCTGCTGGTTCATGACCTCGTCGTACTTGAGGACGTTCTTGCGGATCTCGAAGTTCTGCTGCTCGACCTGGGTCTGCGCGGACTTGATGGCGCGCGAGACCATCTTGGCTTCGATCGGCACATCGTCGGGCAGGTTCAGCCGGGTCATGATCGACTCGAGCGCCGCGCCGTTGAAGCGCCGCATGAGCTCGTCGCCCAGCGACAGGTAGAAGCGGGACTCGCCCGGATCGCCCTGACGGCCGGAACGACCGCGCAGCTGGTTGTCGATACGCCGCGACTCGTGACGCTCGGTGCCGAGCACGTAGAGGCCGCCGGCCTCGCGCACGGCCTCGGCGTCCTCCTCGGTCTGCTCCTTGACGCGCTCCAGGGTGGGCAGCCACTGCGCCTGGTACTCGTCGGGAGTGTTGACCGGGTCCAGGCCCTGCTTGCGCAGCACCAGGTCGGCGATGATGTCGGGGTTGCCGCCGAGCACGATGTCGGTACCACGACCGGCCATATTGGTGGCGACGGTGACCGCGCCGGGCCGACCGGCCTCGGCGACGATCTGCGCTTCCTGCTCGTGGAACTTGGCGTTGAGCACCGAGTGCGGGACGCCGCGCTTGGTCAGCTGCTTGGACAGGTACTCCGAGCGCTCGACCGAGGTGGTGCCGACCAGCACCGGCTGGCCCTTCTCGTGGCGTTCCACGATGTCGTCGGCGACCGCGGCGTACTTGGCCTCCTCGGTCTTGTAGATCAGGTCCGACTGGTCGGCGCGGATCATCGGCTTGTTGGTCGGGATCGGGACCACGCCGAGGCCGTAGGTCTGATGCAGTTCGGCGGCTTCCGTCTCGGCCGTACCGGTCATGCCGGACAGCTTGTCGTAGAGGCGGAAGTAGTTCTGCAGCGTGATGGTCGCGAGGGTCTGGTTCTCCGGCTGGATCTCCACGCCCTCTTTGGCCTCGATGGCCTGGTGCATGCCCTCGTTGTAGCGGCGGCCCACCAGGATGCGGCCGGTGAACTCGTCGACGATGATCACTTCACCGTCGCGGACGATGTAGTCCTTGTCGCGGGTGTAGAGCTCCTTGGCCTTGATGGCGTTGTTCAGGTAGCTGACCAGCGGCGAGTTCGCGGCCTCGTACAGGTTGTCGATGCCGAGCTGATCCTCGACGAATTCGACGCCCGCCTCGTGCACACCGATGGTGCGCTTCTTGATGTCGACCTCGTAGTGCAGGTCCTTCTTCAGCAGCGGTGCGATGCGCGCGAATTCGGCGTACCACTTCGAGGAGGCGTCGGCCGGACCCGAGATGATGAGCGGCGTACGCGCCTCGTCGATGAGGATGGAGTCGACCTCGTCGACGATGGCGAAGTTGTGCCCGCGCTGAACCAGATCGTCCAGCGAGTGGGTCATGTTGTCGCGCAGGTAGTCGAAGCCGAACTCGTTGTTCGTGCCGTAGGTGATGTCGGCGCTGTAGGCCACACGGCGCTCGGCCGGGGTCATACCGGACAGGATGGTGCCGACCTCGAGACCGAGGAAGCGGTGCACGCGGCCCATCCACTCGCCGTCGCGCTTGGCCAGGTAGTCGTTCACCGTGACCACGTGCACGCCCTCGCCGGAGAGGGCGTTCAGATAGGCGGGCAGCACACAGGTCAGGGTCTTGCCCTCACCGGTCTTCATCTCGGAGACGTTGCCGATGTGCAGGGCCGCGCCACCCATGATCTGCACCTTGTAGTGCTTCTGGTTCAGCACGCGCCAGGACGCCTCACGCGCCGTCGCGAACGCCTCCAGCAGCAGCTCGTCCAGGCTTTCGCCGTCGGCGTAGCGCTGCTTGAACTCGTCGGTCTTGGCCTGCAGCTCCGCGTCGGAGAGGGCCGCGAACTCCTCGTCCAGGGCAATGACTTCATCCGCCAGGTGCGCAAGCCGCTTGACCGTGCGACCCTCACCAATCCGTAGCAACCTCGAAAGCGTCAGCGCAGGCACGGGTCTTGTCAGTCCTCTGGTCGGTGGTCGTCTGTCGCACCCGCCTGGGCGGGCTGGGCGCGCGCGGGTGCGCAACCAATTGCCATGGTAGTGCGCAGCCCATCGTAGGTGCGTAGGTGCACAGGCAATGGGCCAGCTCACGCGGGTCGCAGAGTCTTCGCCCCCACGATCCTCCCGATCGCACTGTACCCATTGCGGCGGGTCCGCGCCGGGCCATCCGGGGGAGCGCGCAGCCCCTCAGCGAATCCGTTTGCTGGAGAACCTGTTTCACAACCCCTGAAGTACGATGTAGGGGGTTCGGCGCGCGGAGGCTTGCGCCCGCACTGCCGAGCCGCGGGGCACCGATGACGGTGCGAGTGCGGGCAGTGCCGCTCTGACTCATTCCCCGGGTGATCGGATTGCGATAGCTTGCCCTACAACCGGCGCTTGCCGCCGTACGCCGACGCTCGGCAGGGGATGTGTTGTTCAAACGCATGTGCGGGCCGCAGGCGAGGGATCAGGGAGTAGCAGGCAGCGTGATCACGAGACTGACGCCGCAGGACGCGTCGTTCTATCGGCTCGAGTCGAGCAGTAACCCGATGCACATCGGATCTCTGGCCATCCTGCGCAATCCCGTTCCGAAGGGGAATTCGGGGCGCGGGCCACTGGATTACGACCGGCTCATAGCGCTGGTCGAAGCACGATTGCCGCTGGTGCCGCGGTATCGGCACAAGGTGCGGGAGATCCCGTTCGCGCTGGGCCGCCCGGTCTGGGTGGACGACGCGCATTTCGACATCACCTATCACATCCGGCGGTCCGCGCTGCCCGAGCCGGGCAATGACGATCAGCTGCTCGACCTGGTCGCGCGGCTGGCGTCCAGGCCGCTCGACAGCAGCCGCCCGCTGTGGGAGATGTACCTCGTGGAAGGGCTCTCCGAAGGCCGGTGCGCGATCTTCACCAAGACGCATTCGGCGCTCGTGGACGGCGACTCCGCCCTCGAGATCGGGCATGTGATCCTGGACACGTCGGCCGCGCCGCGCGAGGTCGCCGACGACGCCTGGCGGGCGCATCGCGAACCCGCCGATGTGGAGTTGCTGGTGGGGGCGCTGCTGCATCTGGCGACCCAGCCGCGCGAGGCGCTGGAGGTGGCGCGGCAGCACAGCGCGGAGGCGTTCGCGCTCATCGACGCCACGGGCAAGGCCGTGCGCAAGATGGTGTCCATGGTGCGGGCGGCGGCCATCGGCGCGCCGGACAGCCCCCTGAACACCCGGACCTCGCGTAACCGGCGGTTCGAGGTGGTGCGCACCGACCTCGAGGACTACCGCAAGATCCGCAAGAGATTCGACTGCTCCATCAACGACGTGATCCTCGCCGTGGTCACCGGGGCGCTGCGCAACTGGCTGCTCTCGCGCGGCGAGATCCTCACCGAATCCGACACGCTGCGCGCGATCGTGCCCATGTCGGTGTACGCGGACGGGCCGCACGGGGAGCTGAAACCGGCCTCCGAAGTGCATTCGCTGATCTTGGATCTGCCTGTGGGCGAACCGAATCCGGTCATCCGCATCTCGCACATCAAACACGCCACCGAGGCGCACTCGCGGCATCAGCGCGGGGTGCGGGCGCGCACCCTGGTGCACATGGCCGGATTCGCTCCGGCGAGCCTGCATGCCATGAGCGTGCGATCTGCGAGTACCTTCGCAGAACACACGTTCAATCTGGTGATCACCAACGCGCCGGGTCCGCAGCAGCCGATGTTCATCGGCGGCGCGCGGATGCTGGAGATGTACCCGGTGTCGCCGCTGCTGCGCAATCAGGCATTGAGTTTCGGCCTCACGTCCTATGACGGGCGGGTGTTCTACGGGCTCAACGCCGATCGCGACGCGATGGCGGATATCGCGGTGCTGACCGCGTCGGTGCACGAGTCGATGGAGGAGATGCTCGGTGCCTGCGTCCAGTGAGTCGTCCGCCGTGTCGAAGAAGCTGCGCGTATATGTACCGGCGACGGTGCCGATGCTGCGGGAGCTCGTCGCCGAACGGGAGATCCGCGCGCTCAACGACACCGCGTTCGCGGTGACGCCGGCGCTGCGCGAGGCGTACGCCTCCGGGGACGACGAGGAGCTCGCGGAGGTCGCGATGGCGGAAGCCGCGCGGGCGTCGCTGCGGCTGCTGGCCGAGGAGCAGGCGGCGGTGGACGAATCCGCCGACGCCGGCGAATCCGATTCGGCCCCACGCGGACCCGTCTTCCGGCGCGCGGTCATCGCCGCCGATGTGGACGGGGTGACATTGCGGCCCGATCTGGACGACGCGGTGGTGCGGCTGTCCGCACCGATCCCCTACGACCGCATCGCCTCGGTGCACGTGGATCTCGCGGAGGCGGAGTCCGAGGTCTCCAAGGCAGTGGATGTCATCGACGCGGCGGATATGGGCGATCCCGACGCCGAATTCGTGCTGGGTGACGCGGAAGACCACCAGCTGGCCTGGTACGCGGCACAGGAACTACCGTTCCTGCTCGATCTGCTCTGAGAGCAGGAAAGAGGGGGTGGGGGCTAAGCCCCCAAACCCCCATAGGGCTGCGCCCGGCCCCCAGCGGGCTGTGGCTGCCCGGCCCCAAAAGGCTGTGGCTGCCCGGCCCCAAAGGCTGCGACTGCCCGGCCCCAAAGGCTGCGGCTGCCCGGCCCCAAAGGCTGCGACTGCCCGGCCCCAAAGGCTGCGACTGCCCGGCCCCAAAGGCTGCGACTGCCCGGCCCCAAAGGCTGCGACTGCCCGGCCCCAAAGGCTGCGACTGCCCGGCCCCAAGGGCTGCGGCTGCCCGACCATCGAAGGGCCGCGACCAGCCTCCAGCGCTGGTGGTAGGGGTAATAAATCAGCACCGACGGCACCGTAACCTACGATGCCGTAACCTGACTGTGACTACTGCGGCTACGACGACAGGAACAGGCTTCCGGATCATGGCATCGAACAAGGGTGGATTCTCCGTGCGTGGATTGCGGGATTGGCTGGAGGCACCTGTTGCCGACGGCACCACCGCCGGAAAGACCCGGTTGAATGCGCTACGGGGAGCTGCCGCGCGGGTGACCACGCCGTTGTTGCCGGACGACTATCTGCATCTGGTGAATCCGCTGTGGTCGGCCCGGGAGTTGCGGGGGCGGATCGTCGAGGTGCGCAAGGAGACGGCGGATTCGGCGACGCTGGTGATCAAGCCGGGCTGGGGGTTCGATTTCAAGTTCCAGCCGGGGCAGTACATCGGGATCGGGATCCTGGTGGACGGGCGCTGGCACTGGCGGTCGTATTCGCTGACCTGCCCGCCGGATTGGACCGATCCGGGCTCGCGGAGCAAGCGGTTGATCTCCATCGCTGTGAAGGCGATGCCGGAGGGGTTCCTGTCCAGCCACATCGTGAGCGGCGTGCCGGAGGGCGCCATCGTGCGGCTGGCCGCGCCGCAGGGCGGGTTCGTGCTGCCGGAGCCGCTGCCGTCGAAGGTCTTGTTCCTCACCGCGGGCTCGGGCATCACGCCCGTCATGGCCATGCTGCGCACCATGGACCGCCGCGGCTCGGTGCCCGACACCCTGCACGTGCATTCGGCGCGCAATCCGGAAGACGTCATGTTCGGTGACGAGCTGCGCGAACTGCACGACAAGCACCCGTCGTTCACCGCGCACCTGCATCTCACCGGCGAGAACGGCAAGTTCGCGCTCGCCGATCTGGACGAGATCTGCCCCGACTGGCGTGAGCGCGAGACCTGGGCCTGCGGTCCGCTCGGCATGCTCGACGATGTCGAGAAGCACTGGGCCGCAGCGGGTCTGAGCGACAAGCTGCACGTGGAGCGCTTCGAGGTGGCGCGTTCGGCCACGGCCGAGGGCGGCACCGTCACCTTCGCCAGGACCGGCCGCAGCGTCGAGGTCGACGGCGCGACCACCCTCATGCAGGCGGGCGAGGGCGCGGGCGTGCAGATGCCGTTCGGCTGCCGCATGGGCATCTGCCAGACCTGCGTGGTCACGGTGACCGACGGTCACGTGCGTGACCTGCGCAACGGCAACGAGCACCGCGCGGGCGACAAGGTGCAGACCTGCATCTCCGCTGCCGCGGGCGATTGCACCCTGGATGTCTGAGACAATCCGCTCGGTCTCAGGAACCGCATAACACTTTCGCAGCGATTACCCCGTACCCTCGATTCCGGGGACATCGCGAATCACGGAAGGACCGCCGGTGGCCATCACCGACATCAAAACGTTCGCTCATCTCACGGAAGCGGATATCGAGGCCCTGGGCCGGGAGCTCGACACCATCAAGAGGGATGTCGAACTCTCCCTGGGCGAACGCGATGCCAAGTACATCCGGCGCACCATCCGGGCGCAGCGCATGCTGGAGGCGGCGGCGCGCGCCACGCTCTTCGCGAGCAAGAACCGCTGGGCCTGGCTGGCCGGCACCGCCATGCTCTCGGTCGCCAAGATCATCGAGAACATGGAGCTCGGGCACAACATCAGCCACGGGCAGTGGGATTGGATGAACGACCCGGAGATCCACTCCACCACCTGGGAGTGGGACATGACCGGGGTGTCGGCGAACTGGAAACGCGCGCACAACTATTCGCATCACACCTACACCAACATCGTCGGCATGGACGACGACATCGGCTTCGGCATCATCCGGATGACGCGGGACGAGCCGTGGCGTCCGCTGCATCTGGCGCAGCCGCTGGCGAATGTGGTGCTGGCCGCGCTGTTCGAATGGGGCATCGCCCTGCACGATCTGAAGCTGGCCAAGGAGCAGGCGGGCATTTCGCCGCAGGACTGGTTCTCCGACGCCAACAAGGAGTTCTGGCGTAAGTCCGGCAGCCAGGTCGCCAAGGATTTCGTGATCTATCCGGCGCTCACCGGCCCGGCGTGGAAGTCGACGCTGAAGGCGAATGCCACCGCGAATCTGGTCCGCAATCTGTGGGCGTACGCGGTGATCTTCTGCGGGCATTTCCCGGACGGCGCGGAGAAGTTCACCGAGGAGCAGTTCAAGAACGAAACGCAGGGTGAGTGGTACCTGCGGCAGATGCTGGGCTCCGCGAATTTCGAGGCCGGCCCGGCCATGGGTTTCATGAGCGGCAATCTCAGCTACCAGATCGAGCATCACCTGTTCCCGGATATGCCGAGTAATCGGTACGCGCAGGTGTCGGTGAAGGTGCGGGAGCTGTGCGACAAGTACGACCTGCCCTATACGACCGGTTCGCTGGCCAAGCAGTACGGGCTGGCTTTCCGCACGATTCACAAGCTGGCGCTGCCGGACCGTTTCCTCAAGCGCACCGCCGACGATGCCCCCGAGACCTCCTCGGAGCGCAAGTTCGCGGGCATCACGCTGCCGTCGCTGCCGTCCCTGCCGAACAGCACCGAGTGGCTGGCCGAGCATCAGCCGCACTGGCCGGGCGTGGACCCGGATACGGGTGAGCGCCGCGGCCTGCGTTCGGCGCTGCTGGAGGCGAAGACCGCACTCAAGGAGAAGGCACAGCACGAGAAGGAAGTGCTGCGCGAAGCCAAGGCGGCGCTGCAGGAAAAGGCAAGGGCGGAAAAGGCTTTGCTGAAGGAGAAGGCCCGGCGGGAGGGCGCGCGGCGCGGTATTCTGCGGCGCAAGCGATAGCAGATGGAGGTCTCTCGCACAATGCGTTCTTCGACACGGTAGAGATTCAAACGGCCGTAACCTACGGAGCCGTAACCTACGGTACTGTAACCAGCATGGCGATCTCGGATGTCAAGGAATACGCACACCTCACCCCGGAAGATGTGGAAGCGATCGGCGCGGAGCTAGACGCCATCCGCCGTGAAATCGAATCCTCCCGGGGTGCGAGCGACGCCAAATACATCCGCAATGTGATCCGCCTGCAGCGCGGCCTGGAAATCAGCGCCCGCGGCGTGCTGTTCTTCAGCCTTTTCCCGCCCGCCTGGATCGCGGGCACGGCAATGCTCGGCGTGGCCAAGATCATCGAGAATATGGAGATCGGCCACAACGTCATGCACGGCCAGTGGGACTGGATGAACGATCCGGAAGTCCACTCCACCAAATGGGAATGGGACAACGCCGGCCCGTCCGAGCACTGGAAGATCACCCACAACTTCCTGCACCACAAGTACACCAACGTCCTGGGCATGGACGACGACATCGGCTACGGCCTGCTGCGCGTCACCCGCGACCAGCGCTGGTCCCCGTTCTACCTGGGCCAGCCGGTGTACAACCTGCTGCTGCAGATGTTCTTCGAATACGGCGTCGCCATCCAGCATCTGGAGCTCGGCAAGGTCGCCAAGAAGAAGTGGGCCCCGGGTTCGCCCGAGCGCATCCAGTTCGAGGAAGACCGCAAGCTGGTCCTGAAGAAGATCGGCAAGCAGGCCGCCAAAGACTACCTGCTCTTCCCGCTGCTCACCGGCCCCGCGTTCTTCGGCACGCTGACCGCCAACCTGACCGCCAATGTCATCCGCAATGTGTGGACCAACGCGGTCATCTTCTGCGGCCACTTCCCCGACGGCGCGGAGAAGTTCACCAAGGCCGATGTGGACGGCGAGACCCAGGCCGAGTGGTACCTGCGCCAGATGCTGGGCAGCGCCAACATCTCCGGCGGCCCGCTCATGCACTTCATGACCGGCAACCTCTCGCACCAGATCGAGCACCACCTGTTCCCCGATCTGCCGTCGAACCGCCTGGCCTCCATCGCGGTGCGGGTGCGCGCCATGTGCGACAAGTACGACCTGCCCTACACCACCGGGTCGCTGCCGGTGCAGTACGCCAAGTCGTGGCGCACCATCATGAAGCTGTCGCTGCCCAACAAGTACCTGCGCCGCGGCACCGACGACGCTCCGGAAACCAAGTCGGAGAAGGCGTTCGGCGGCGTCAGCACCATCGACCCGATGACCGGCCGCCGCCGCGGCCTGCGCACCGCGCTCGCCGCGGGCGGCCGCAAGCTGCGCCGCCGCGAACCCGCGCTGGTCGGATAGCACCCGCCGCCCTCGAACCCCGCGGCCGCCACCGGATTCCGGTGGCGGCCGCTGCCGTATCCGCCCAGGTGGTGGGGCTGCGGCTGACACCCGGTCGACAGGGTCGCCGCGGCAGCGTGACGGCCGCCTGGTTCACTGGAGCGCGTGTGTTCCGACGGTCCCCTCCTCTCCCCCGCTGCTGAACTGAACGTCTACGACGTGATCCGCCTGCGCCGCGATGTGCGCGCGGAGTTCACCGGGGAGGTGGTCGACGACGCCACCCTGCTGCGCATTCTCGATGCCGCACACCGCGCGCCGAGTGTCGGCAACTCCATGCCCTGGGATTTCGTGGTGGTACGCGACCCAGCGACCCTGAATACCTTCGCCGATCACGTGGCCGACAAGCGCCGCGAATTCCACGCCGACCTACCCGCCGACCGCGCCGAGACCTTCAACCCCATCAAGATCGAGGGCATCACCGAGAGCGGCACCGGCATCGTGGTCACACACAGTCAGTCGCGCGGCGGCACCCACGTTCTGGGCCGCGCTACGGTGCCCGAGACGGGCCTCTACTCGACGATCCTCGCCATCCAGAACCTCTGGCTCGCCGCGACCGCCGAGGGCGTAGGAGTGGGCTGGGTGAGCTTCTACGACACCCCGTTCCTGACCGAACTGATCGGCATCCCGGAGGACGTCCGCCCGGTCGCCTGGCTCTGCGTCGGCCCGGTCCGCGAGTTCCAGCAGATCCCCGACCTCGAGCGCTTCGGCTGGCGCGACCGCCGCCCCCTCGACGACGCCATCCACTGGGAACACTTCACCCACCGCTAGCCGTACACACCAGCTCCCGCCCCCTGAATGAGCGCCACTACATGTTCGCGGCCCGGCTCGGTCTGGACTGACGGAGCGGGGGAGCGAAGCGGAGGAGCGGAGGAGGGAAGACCGAGCTTGCAGGGCCGCGAACACGCCCGGAGCGAAGCGGAGGGCAATCAAACACAGCTTGACTCTCCGGTCGCTGGAGGGTCGAGAATCGGTCGCATGGACACACTGGACTTCAAGAAGGAGTACCGGGAGCTCTATGCGGCGCGGGCCGAGCCGCTACTGCTGACGGTGCCGGAGCTGCCGTATCTGATGATCGACGGCAAGGGCGATCCGGACGGGCCGGAGTACGCGACGGCGGTGAGTGCGCTGTACTCGGTGGCCTACGGGATTCGCGGCGTGCTGAAAACCGCTGGGACGGTGATCTATACGGTGCCGCCGCTGTCGGGGCAGTGGGATGGCGGGCCGAGCGCGGACCGGTCCGATTGGACCTGGACCATGATGTTGCAGCAGCCGCCGCAGGCGGATTCGGCGGTCGTGGACGAGGCGTTCGCGGTCACCCGGAAGAAGAAGGCGGAGCTGCCGATCGACCGGGTGCGGTTCGAGCGGTTCGACGAGGGCGAGTGCGGGCAGATCCTGCACATCGGACCGTATGCGACCGAGCCGCCGACCCGGGATCGGCTGCTGGAATTCCTTGCCGGGCAGGGCCGCACGATCAGTGGGCGGCATCACGAGATCTATCTGTCGGCGCCGGGCCGGGTAGCGCCGGAGAAGATGAAGACGCTGATTCGCTACCCGGTCCGGGCGCGCTGATCAGACTGCGGCCGCCCTGGCCGAGCCCGCTGCCGTCAAACCCGTTCGAGCACGGCCGATGCGCCGATGCCGCCGGCCGCGCAGATGCCCAGCAGCGCAGTGGATTTGCCGGTGCGGTGCAGTTCGTTGGCCATGGTGGTGACCATGCGGGCGCCGGTCGCGCCGAAGGGGTGGCCGAGGGAGACCGACCCGCCGTGCACGTTGAGCTTGTCCGGGTCGATGCGGCCGACGGCGGTGTCGCGGTCGAGGCGGGTCTTGGCCCAGTCGTCGCTGGCGAGGGCTTCGACCACGGACAGGGTCTGGGCGGCGAAGGCTTCGTGGATGTCGACGAAATCGATGTCGGCGAGCGACATTCCGGCCTTGTCGAGGGCGCGCGGCATGGAGATGGCCGGACCGATGAGCACCTGATCGCGCGGGTCGACGCTGACGAAGCTCCAGGAGCGGAAGGCGGCCAGCGGCGTGTAGCCGAGGGCGCGGGCCTTGTCCTCGCTCATGAGCAGCACGGCGGACGCGCCGTCGGTGAGCGGGCTGGCATTGCCCGCGGTGACGGTGCCGTTCTTGGCGAAAACCGGTGCGAGGGAGGCGAGTTTCTCGATGCTGGTGCCGGGCCGGACCAGGCCGTCGCGCACGATCCGCTTACCTTCGGGGGTGGTCACCGACAGCACTTCGTCGTCGAATCGGCCGGATTCGATGGCGGCGGCGGCGCGGTGGTGTGAGCGCGCGGCGAACTCGTCCTGCGCGGCGCGCGAAACCCCGTGGATGCCCGCCATTTTCTCGGCGGACTCGCCCATCACCTCGCCGGTGGTGCGCTCCTCGATCTTGGGACGGCGCGGCACCAGGTCGATGAACGGCGCGAGCTGCGCGGCCGCGCTGAGGTAGTCCTTGGCCTTGGGTTTGCCCAGCGCCAGTGGGGCGGCGGCGTGTACGACCTTCTGCGGCAGCTTTACCTCGGCATTGGAGGTGGAGTCGCTGCCGCCCGCGATCATGATGTCGTACTCGCCGCGTTCGATGGCCGCGGCGGCCGACACCACGGCCTGCAGCCCGGAGGCGCAGGCGCGGGTGACGGTGTACCCCTCGCACCCGGGGTCGAGCTGGAGGTCCAGCGCGATCTCGCGCGCGATATTGGGTGCGGCCGACGGCAGGATCACGCCACCCCACACGATGGCCTGCACGTCGGTCTTGGGCAGCCCGGTGCGTTCGAGCAGTCCGCGCACGGCGGTATCCGCCAGATCGATGGAATCCATCCGGGTGTAGTCGGTGAACGCGCGCACGAACGGGGTGCGGGCTCCGGCGACGATGACGGCTCGTTTACTCACGAGTCAGTTGTAACTGATACACGGTGTAACAACAAGTGTGCCCGCGTGATGAGTGCAAGCGACCGGGGTCCTGCGACCCCGGTCGAAGTGGACGGATTGCCCCTTACGCCAGCCGGATGAGGCCGTAGTCGAAGGCGTGGCGGCGATACACGACCGACGGTCGGTCGGTCTCCTTGTCCATGAACATGAAGAAATCGTGGCCGACGAGCTCCATCTGGTAGAGGGCGTCGTCGACGGTCATGGGAATCGCCGGGTGGGTTTTGGTGCGTACGACGTGACCGGGGCCCGCGTTCTCGGCGTCGGCGACGTCGGTGGAATGCGCGTGTTCACCGGAGGATCCATTGGTCGCCGCGAAGAGCGAATCGTCGATGAGCCCGGCCGTCGCCCGCGACACCGAGATGGGTGTCTTGTCGCCGTGATGGACGCTGCGGCGGTCCTTCATACGGCGGAGCCGGCTCGCCAGCTTCTCGACCGCCAGCTCGAGGGCGGCGTAGAAACTGTCCGCGCACGCTTCGGCGCGCACCACCGGGCCCTTACCGCGGGCGGTGATCTCTATCCGCTGGCAGTTCTTGCGTTGACGACGGTTGGGTTCGTGGGTGAGTTCCACATCGAACAGGTAGATGGTGGGATCGAATCGCTCCAAGCGAGAAAGCTTGTCGGAGACGTGGATTCGGAAATGATCGGGGACTCCACCCTCGCCGAGTGTTCGTCCCTTGACCACGACATCCGCGTGCATGCCCTTACTGGGTTCTTCCGTGGAATCGTCCAGCAGCACCGCGGTGTCTGCGTTCTTCGCTGAAGGTCGTGAAGTAGTCGTCACGCGTACCTCCCGGATCTGGCCGCACAAGCCGCTCGTGCGGCGGGATTGAAACGTGTGCCGATCGTCGGTGTGTCACCGAAAAGCCGCTCGGCACGTGATGTCCGAGGCGCCACCTCCAAACGTCGAGTTCGGGTGTCTGATCGCCAAGCTAGTACGCCAGCGACCTGTCCGCCAGTGTTCACGCAAATTTCGAAGAATCAAGCGTGGCAAGTTACCAACACCGAACAAACCTGCACACCCGTACCAGCCAGTGCCTGTACCGACTCACTCGCCGTCGTGCCGGTGGTCAACACGTCATCGATAAGGACTACCTGGGCATTTGCCGGAAACCACCCCCTCCGCGCCGGGCTCGGGACTACCATGATCCGCCCGCGTAGGTTGTGCTGACGATCGCTGCGGCCCAGACCGACCGAGTCCCGCACACCGGGCCGCATTCTCAGGATTCGTACCGGTTGGCTATCAGGCAGCCAACCGGCGGCGACGCGGGCCGCACGCACCACGGGATCCCCGCCGCGGCGGCGCGAGGCACTGCCGCGGGAGGGCGCGGGCACCAGCAGCAACGGCCGGGAAGTGTCCCGTAAACGGTCCAGCCCCCTGGCCAGCGCCGCGCCCAGCGGGACCGCCAGATCGCGGCGGTGCTGCTCCTTGGCGGCCAGCACGGCGCGTCGTGGTGCGCCCCGATAGGCGGCAAGCGCCCAGCACGGTACCCCGGGATCGGCGCGCGGGCGGATGCGGATCGGCGGGCCCGACAGCGATCCGGCGCAGTCGGCGCACCAGCTCGATCCACTCGCCCCGCACCCGCCACAGGTGCGCGGAAGGATCAGATCCAGCAGCTCCCCCATGTTCTTCAGTGTGCGCCGATGGCCTTGTCTACCGGCGCGTTTACGCCCAGAACAAGCGGAAATCGGTGTACAGCGGGCTAGATCCAACCGGCCGACCGATCAACAGGCGGGAAAGCCTGACGTGGGTGTCGGCCCGGGAGATGACGAGGGTGTCAGCCCGGCAGGACCGGAACGGCGTTGCCGCCCAGGCCCGGAACCTCACGCCAGTATTCGCCGCCTTCGGGGTTGCGGGTGAGTTCGAGGACGGCGCGGGAGTCGGCGACGTATTCGCGGTCCGGGGAGGCGCTGACGACCCGCACCGGGGGCGTGAGGTTCTGGGTGGTCTGGGCCTGGTAGCCGGAGCCGTCGACCAGGACCGACGCCACCGGGTCGATATTGCCCTCGCGGACCAGGACCACCTTCTCGTCGGTCTGCCAGTCCACCGAGACCACCGGCGTGGTGAGGCCGACAGCCAGCGGCAATGGCGAGGTGAGGGCGTATCTGCCGCCGGGGCGGGGCGTGACGACGGCCAGGTAGACCTTGCCGCCGGCGACCAGCGCGGCCCGTGCGCCGGACGGCGAGACGCGTAGCTCGGTGATGGGCGTGCGCGGCACGTTGCCGTTCGAATTGTTCTGCGCGGCCATCAGTTCGGAGATGTCGACGTCCTGCAGGGAGACGTTGCCGGTGACGCGGTCGTGCACGGCGCGCTTCACTTTCTCGCCGTCCACCACGGTCCACGCGGAGCTGCCGTCGGCGGGCCAGGAGGGGCGGGTGAAGGTGGCGCCGGTGTCGACCGGGAAGCCCTGTCCGTCGTAGGTGCCGATGATGAGGGTGCGGCCCGGTTCGGGTTCGGGCCGTCCGGAGTCGGCGACGGCGGCGACGAGCTGCCCGTCCGGCGAGACCGCCACCGACTGCAGGGTGTGGGTGCTGCCGAAGAAGCCGGGCGCGGCGGTGATGCCGTTCTCGCCGATGCTCATGAGCGAGCCGTCGCGCACCGCGTGCAGGCCGATGCGGTTGCGGGCCACGGTCTTCGGGCTCATGTCCTCGACGTCGGTGAGCTGCCAGCCGCTGGCGGCGTAGCGGTCGTCGAGCGGTTTGCCGTCGGCCAGCAGCACGTACGGGCCGATCACGTCGGCGCTGGCGAGGGTCAGCACGACCTGGGTGGCCAGCAGGTCCTTGGCCTTCGGGTCGAGGGTGGACGCGCCGGTGAAGTCCACCTGCACGCCGCCCGCGCCGACGCCGACATTGTCGGTTTCGCCGTTCGCCTTGGTGATGGGTCCGCGCAGGGTGACGGGCGCGGACAGCTGATTGCGCACGGCCGGGTCTAGCGCCTGCTGCGGCCCTTCGGCGAGCAGGCCGAGCAGCCGCTGCGGTAGCTGTTCCTTGCGGGCGGAGATCCATCGCAGGTCGGGCACCATGGCCGCGCCCGCCAGATTCGGGAAGTACAGCGGATACCGCTTGTAGGACTTGGCGAAGGCCTGCTGTTCGACGATGACGCCGGACGGTAGGTCGTCGACGCGCCATTCCCCGTCGACCTTCACCAGTTCGACCTTGTTCTCCAGCGTCCCGTCCGAGGCCCGATAGGCCCCGTCCGGCGACAGCTCACCGATCTTGCGAGCCCGGATCACATAGGTGGCGGTATCGGCGGTCCGCGATTCGCGCAGTGTGTCCGGCCGATCCACGATGGTCGTCCCCGCCGAGTCGTCCCACTTCACATCCGCGGCGGGCGACAGGAACTGCCGCGCCGCCTGATGCCGATTGGTGGGATCGGCTGTCGCGGTGAGGAAGTCCCGCAGCAGCTGATCCGGTTCCCGCCCGGATACCGGCGGTGTCGGCTCGGCACTGGTCGGCTGCCGATCCAGGGTCCCCAGCGCCTGCGGCGCGGAGGAATCGGGCAGGCTCGCGCACCCGGCGATACTCAGCAAGCAGCCGAGTACAGCCAGCACCCTTACCAGGCGCGAGGAGGGCCGCAGCCTCATGGCTTGCCGTCCCCGGCCGTGGGAGGTTGCGGCGCATCGGCCCGCGAGGCACTGTCACCGTTGCCGGTGTAGCTGTCTGTGGCGCTCGGATCCGCCGGGACTTCGCGGCTGTCCGCGACATCGGCGTCGATGCCGACGGACTCGTCGCCGGGGTTCTCCAGTCCGGCGAGGTTCGCAGAACGAGTTCCGGCGCTGGAGTTCTCAGGGTGGGCCGCGCTGTCGAAGCGGACGAAGCCCTCGAAGGGGATGTCGTCGTTCTTGGATGTGGTTGCGGACGTGCCGGATTCGGGTGCGACCGCAGAGCCGAGGGCGGTGCCGCTGACGACCGCGAAACCGGCCGGGGCCGTGGGGGGTCCGGCGAGAGTCGTGGATCCGTCTGCGGCCGAGGCGGATTCGGGCGTGGTTGCGCCGGTGGCGGGATCGCCGGTGCCGGTGCCGTTCTCGCCGCCGTTGTCGCCGACGACCTCGAGCAGCCGCTGCTTCTTGGGCGGTTCCAGGGACAGTGGGCTGACGCCGAGTTTGCGGCCGCGGACCAGGGGCAGGGTGAGGCGGAAGCTGGCGCCGACGCCGATTTCGCCCCAGGCTTCGAGTTTGCCCTCGTGCAGGTTGGCGTCCTCGACGCTGATGGACAGGCCGAGGCCGGTGCCGCCGGAGCGGCGCATGCGGGAGGGGTCGGAGCGCCAGAAGCGGTTGAAGACGAGTTTCTCCTCGCCCGGCCGCAGGCCCACGCCCTGATCGCGCACGACGATGGCGACGGCATTGGCGTCGGCGTCCCCGCGCATGCGCATGAGCACCGGTTTGCCTTCGCTGTGGTCGATGGCGTTGGCGAGCAGGTTGCGCAGCACGCGTTCGACGCGGCGCGGGTCCACTTCGGCCACCAGGGGTTCCTCGGGCATGTCCACCACGAGTTCGACGCCGGATTCCTTGGCGAGGTGCCGCACGGTGGAGACGGCGGCCCGCGCGCACATGCGTACGTCGAGCGATTCGACCTGCAGTTCGGCCACGCCCGCGTCGTGCCGGGAGATTTCGAGCAGGTCGTTGAGCAGGCCCTCGAACCGGTCGAGTTCGTTGACGAGCAGTTCGGCGGAGCGCGCCAGCGCCGGGTCCAGGTCGTCGCTGGATCCGTGGATGAGGTCGGCCGCCATGCGCACCGTGGTCAACGGTGTGCGCAGTTCGTGGCTGACGTCGGATGTGAAGCGGCGCTGCAGATTTCCGAACTCCTCCAGTTGCGTGATCTGCGTGGACAAGCTTTCGGCCATCTCGTTGAACGACATGGCCAGCCTGGCCATGTCGTCCTCGCCGCGCACCAGCATGCGTTCTTTCAAGCGCCCGTCGGCGAAGCGGCTCGCGATGCGGGCGGCCGAGCGGATCGGCAGCACCACCTGGCGGGTCACCAAGGCTGTGATCGCGGCGAGCAGCACCAGCAGCACGATGCCGCCGATGAGCATGGTGCCGCGCATGAGCGACAGGCTGCTCTTCTCGTTGGTGAGCGGGAAGATCAGGTAGATCTCGAGCGTGGGGATGTCGGCGGCGGGGCTGCCGATGATGAGTGCGGGTCCACGATAGCCGTCGGGGTCCGAGACTTGCGCGAACTGGTAGCTGACCTGCCGTTCCTGTACGAAATGTCGGAGTTCCGGCGGGATTTCCTGGATCGGCCCGGCGGTCAGCTCGTTCTGCGAGTCGCCGACCATGGCCAGCGCGGAGTCGTAAGACCCTGCGGCGCCGCCGGATTGGGAGCCGCCGCTGCCCGCGAGCGCGCGGCGCGCATCCTCCAATCGGGACAGCTGGGTACTCGAATCGTGCACCCCGGTCAGCGTCGCCTGCACGGTATTGCGGGCGCGGCTCATCTCCTCGACGGCCGCGTTGATCTTCGCGTCCAGCAGTCTGTCGGTGATCTGACTCGTGAGCACGACTCCGAGAATCGTGATCACGATCAGCGACAGGGTGAGCGTGGACACGACGACGCGCAGTTGCAGCGAACGCCGCCACACGTGGCCCAGTTGCTCACCTACGGTTCGAAACCAGGCCACCACTACCGCCAGCCACCGCTCGACGCGGTTTCTGGAGCCAGCGATCACGGCGGTCCGCCTTGTAGCCCACGCCTCGTACGGTCAGCACGATCTCAGGGTTCTCGGGATCCTTCTCGACCTTGGCGCGCAACCGCTGCACGTGCACGTTGACCAGGCGGGTGTCGGCGGCGTGCCGATAACCCCAGACCTGTTCGAGCAGCACCTCGCGGGTGAACACCTGGCGCGGCTTGCGGGCCAGCGCCACGAGTAGGTCGAATTCCAAGGGAGTCAGCGAGATCTGCTGCCCGCCGCGGGTCACCTTGTGCGCCGGCACGTCGATGACGATGTCCGCGATGGACAGAAGTTCTTGCGGCTCTTCCTCGGTGCGCCGCAGGCGGGCGCGCACCCGAGCCACGAGCTCCTTCGGCTTGAACGGTTTGACGATGTAATCGTCGGCCCCGCTTTCCAAGCCCAGGACGACGTCGACCGTATCGGTCTTGGCCGTCAGCATCACGATGGGTACACCCGAGTCGGCTCGCAGCACCCGGCACACGTCGATGCCGTTCATGCCGGGCAGCATGAGATCCAGCAACACGAGGTCCGGACGCAGCTCCCGGACCGCGGTCAGCGCCTGCGTGCCGTCACCGACGACGTGGGGGTCGAAACCCTCACCGCGCAAGACGATCGTGAGCATCTCCGCGAGAGCCATATCGTCGTCGACGACCAGAATCTTCGGCTTCATAACTACTATGTTGTCACCTTCCGCGCTCCGAACGGGCCGCCACGCCAAGACTCGTGACCTGTCGGCGCACATCCAACCCTATGCAGCAACATTTTCCGCTATCCGCGCCGCGAGTGTTGCCGGATCGTCACCGCTCCGATGCACCCACCACGGGCCGTGCCAATTCGTGTCCGCGAGTTCACGGTAGACAATTCCAGTGCGGCGCTGTAGTCCTCCGTCTTTTTCGTAGGCGTCGAGGGCGCGTGTCGCGTCGGCTTCGCCGCGCAGGCGGGCGCGTTCGGAGGCCACCTCGACCGGGACGTCCAGCAGGATCTGGATATCCGGGATGGGCAGCCCGAATCTATCGAACTCCAATTCACCGACCCAGCGCACGATTTCGCCCGAAACGTCCTGTTCCAGCCGGGCCGCGTTATAGGCCGCGTTGGAGGCCACATAGCGGTCCAGTAGCACGATGTCGTTGTCCGCCAAGAGTTTCGACAGTTCGTCGCGGGCGTCGGCGCGATCCAGCGCGAACAGCACCGCCATGGCATTCACCGAGGCGGCGAGGTCGCCGTGTCCGCCGCGCAGGGCCTCCGCGGCGAGGTCGGCGTGCACGGATCGGCCGTAGCGCGGGAACGCCAGCGTGGCGACCGTCAGGCCGTGTTCACGCAGGTAGGCCACGACGGCATCGGTGAGCGTCCGCTTACCCGCACCGTCGAGCCCCTCTACGACAACCAGCGCACCCATGGCCGCGAGCGTACCGAATGACGGCGGTTCGGCGCGGATGCGGTGGGCCCGAGCGTGCCCGAATCGCCCGATTGATGTTTGCCTACCGGTTGCTATTGTCTGGTTCATGACTTTCGACTGGCAGAAGTCCAAGCAGGTCAAACGTACTTTCGCAGCCTTCGGAGTCGCGGTAGCCGCCCTCGGTATGGCGGCCTGCGGCGACAGCTCCGACAGCAGGGAGTCGTCCCCCTCCGCCACCACCACCGCGGCGGCGGCCGACCCGAACCGCCCGTTCGATCTCCAGGCGCATCGCGGCGGCCGCGGCATGACCATCGAGGAATCCCTGCCGGGTTTCGCCAAGGCCATCGAGCTGGGCGTCTCCACCCTGGAACTCGACATCGTCCTGACCTCGGACAATGTCCCGATCATCTGGCACGATCCGACCATCCAGGCCGAGAAGTGCACCGACACCGCGCCCGCCGCCCCCGATGATCCGCAGTACCCGTACGTCGGCAAGGTCGTGCACGATCTGACCTACGACCAGATCCGCACCCTCGACTGCGGCAGGAAGCTCGCGGGATTCCCTGACGCACAGGAACTTCCGGGCAACAAGATCGCCCGCCTGCCCGAACTCTTCGACCTCGTGAAGACCTACCCCGGCGCCTTCGACACCCTGCGCTACAACGTCGAGACGAAGATCGAGGCCGAGAAGCCGGAGCAGTCCGCCACCCCCGAGCAGTTCGTGGACGTGATCCTGGGCGCGGTCGCCGACGCGGACGCCACGAACAAGGTCGAGATCCAGAGCTTCGACTGGCGCAGCCTGCCCCTGGTCGAGGCGAAGAACGCCGCCATCCCCACGGTCGCGCTCTACGACGACACCACCTACAAGCCCGGCAGCGCCTGGCTGGGCCCGGTGAAATACGAGGATCACCCCGACAACCCGCTGGCCGCCATCAAGGCCCTCGGCGCGGACATCTCCTCGCCCTCGTATGTGAACCCGTGGAACAGCGACGCCAAGGTCGGCGACTCCGGCTTCAGGCTGACCACGGACGCCGCCTACGTGAAGAAGGCCCACGAACTGGGTATCAAGGTCATCCCCTGGACCGTCAACGACAAGGAGACCATCGCCCTGGTGATCGACCAGGGCGTGGACGGCATCATCACCGACTACCCGAACCGGGCGCGAGAAGTCATGCGGGACAAGGACATGCCGCTTCCGCAGGCGTTCAGGAAGTAGCGCGGAACAGTTCGGCGTGCTCGGCCGTCCAGTCCTCGAAGGTGCGGGCGGGGCGGCCGAGCACCCGCTCGACGGTGTCGTCGACGGTGGTGGAGTCCTCGGAAGGGGAGGCGTACCAGCCGATTACGTAGTCGGCGTCGGCCTGCGAGACCCCGGCGGCCAGGAGCCGGTCGACGGCCTGCTGGTGGGTGATCGGCACGAAGGAGATCGCGCGTCCGGTGGCCGCGGCGAGGATGGCGATGCGCTCACTCGGGGTGAGCGGTTTCGGGCCGGTCAGGTTGTAGACCCGGCCCGCATGACCGTCCTCGAGCAGGGCGGCGGCCGCCACCGCGCCGATATCCCCTTCGTGCACAAGCGCACTCGGGAAGTCGTAGGGCTCCCGCACGACGCCTTCGGTTCGAATGGATTCGGCCCAGGTGAGCGTGTTCGACATGAATTCCTGCGGTTCCAGCCGCGTCCACTCCACCCCGGATCGCGCCACCGCCTCCTCCACCGGCCCCACCGCGCCGCCCCACACCACGGTGATGCGCCGGACGCCCGAATCGACTGCCCGCCGGACCAATTCCGGTCCCACCTCCGCGAGTCCGGCCGTCACGGTGATGTGCAGCCGGTCCACACCGCGCAGGGCGGCGGTCAGGGTTTCCGGTTCGGTATGGGTGCCTTCGACCAATTCCACAGCGGGAGCGAATATTCCGGCGGCCGCGCCGGGCCTGCGGGTCAGCGCCCGGACCGGTTCGCCCCGGCCCGTCAGTTCCCGCACGACGTGCCGCCCGGTATTGCCGGTAGCGCCCGTAACCAGTGTTGTCACAGTTGAATTCCTTTCGCCGTGAACGACGTTAGGACCTCAACTTCGCTTCAGGTCAAGGGTTACGGGCGACCGGAAACCGTTGTCACTTCAGGCAGATGTTGAGGATCGGGATCCAGTTTCCGCCCTGCAGCAGGCACCATCCGATGGCCAGCGGATCTCCTGCGCTGGAACCGGATCCGCCGGAGCCCGAGTCCGCGGATCCGGATTTCGCCACCGGGGCAGCGGGTTCGACGGCGACGGGGGCGGCGGTGGCAGTGCCTGCGGCAGCGACGGCGGCGGTGATCGCGAGACCCGCCAGGCCGACGCGTGAGAACTGGCGTGTCACAGAGGTTTTCGACATGGCCGACACCCTACAAGGAATGAACTATACGCATTTCAAATTCGGTATTCCCGTGCCCGCAGAACTGGGGGCACCAATTGAAGTTCACACACTTCAGAAGTCTGTACAGTGCGAGGCACTCCCCCCTGCAAGGAGAGCACAGCAAGTCCCCGCGGGAACGGACCAGAACCGCGCACCCGTCCCGCACACAGAGATCCGGCCGGCCACCACAGGTGACCGGCCGGATCTTCTTGTGTCCCCGCAGAACTCAGTAGCGGTAGTGCTCGGGCTTGAACGGGCCCTCCACGTCCACACCGATGTACTCGGCCTGGTCCTTGGTGAGCTTGGTCAGCGTGCCGCCCAGCGCCTCGACGTGGATCTTGGCGACCTTCTCGTCGAGCACCTTGGGCAGGCGGTAGACCTCGTTGTCGTACTCTTGCGGCTTGGTCCAGAGTTCGATCTGGGCGATCACCTGGTTGGAGAACGAGTTCGACATGACGAACGACGGGTGGCCGGTGGCGTTGCCCAGGTTCAGCAGGCGGCCCTCGGACAGCACCAGGATGGAACGGCCGGTCTCCTTGAACGTCCACAGGTCGACCTGCGGCTTGATGTTCAGGCGCGCGGCACCCGAGTTCTCCAGGGCGGCCATGTCGATCTCGTTGTCGAAGTGGCCGATATTGCCCAGGATGGCCTGTTCCTTCATCGCCTTCATGTGCTCGAGGGTGATGATGTCCTTGTTGCCGGTCGAGGTGACCACGATGTCGGCGTCGGCGATGGCCTGCTCGACGGTGACCACGTCGAAGCCGTCCATGAGCGCCTGCAGCGCGTTGATCGGATCGATCTCGGTGACCTGCACACGCGCACCCTGACCCTTGAGCGACTCCGCGCAGCCCTTGCCGACATCGCCGTAACCGCAGATCAGCGCCTTCTTACCGCCGATCAGCACATCGGTGCCGCGGTTGATGCCGTCGATCAGCGAGTGGCGGGTGCCGTACTTGTTGTCGAACTTGGACTTGGTGACCGAGTCGTTGACGTTGATGGCCGGGAACGACAGCTCACCCGCGGCCGCGAACTGGTACAGCCGCAGCACGCCGGTGGTGGTCTCCTCGGTGACACCCTTGACCGACTCGGCGATCGTGCCCCACTTGGTGCCGTCGGCCTCGAGGCTCGCGCGCAGCAGGTTCAGGAAGACCTTGTACTCGGCCGAATGGGTCTCGTCCTCGGGCGGCACGACACCGGCCTTCTCGAACTGCGCGCCACGCAGCACCAGCATGGTGGCGTCGCCGCCGTCGTCGAGGATCATGTTGGCCGGCTCGTTCGGCCAGGTGAGCATCTGCTCGGCGGCCCACCAGTACTCCTCCAGGGTCTCGCCCTTCCAGGCGAAGACCGGGGTGCCCTTGGGCTCGTCGACGGTGCCGTGCGGGCCGACGACGACCGCGGCGGCGGCGTGGTCCTGGGTGGAGAAGATGTTGCAGGAGGCCCAGCGCACCTCCGCACCCAGATCCACGAGGGTCTCGATCAGCACAGCGGTCTGCACGGTCATGTGCAGCGAGCCGGAGATGCGCGCACCCTTGAGCGGGGCCACCTCCGCGTATTCGCGCCGCAGCGCCATCAGACCGGGCATCTCGTGCTCGGCGAGGCGAATCTCCTTGCGGCCGAACTCGGCCAGGGACAGGTCCGCCACCTTGAAATCGATCCCGTTGCGGACATCAGGGGTCATCTTGCTGGACACGACGGTCGTCATCTGCCTCTCCTGGTCGATTACTTCCAAGGAGAGGCTAGTCGAACACCGCGGGGGTTAGGCAGCCGCGGCCATCCCGTGGTCGCCGAGAATGCGGGCGCGCTTGCGGGGGTGGATGTTCGCCTGGGTGATGTCGCCGTTGTAGTGGGCGAGCAGGCGGGGGTCCATGACGTAGCGCCACAGGGGTGGGAACAGGGCGAGCACGATCATGGTGGCGTAGCCGGCCGGGAGTTGTGGCGCTTCTTCGGAACTGCGCAGGGTCTGGTACCGGCGTCCCGGATTGGCGTGGTGGTCGCTGTGCCGCTGCAGGTGGAACATGAAGATATTGGTGACCAGCCGGTCGCTGTTCCAGCTGTCGCGGGGTGAGCAGCGCGCCCAGTTGCCGTTGGGTCGGCGACGGCGCAGCAAACCGTAGTGCTCCACATAGTTCACCGTCTCCAGCAGCATCGCGCCGATGACGGCCTGTACCAGCAGATACGGCAGGATCGACCAGCCGAAGGGGATCAGCAGGCCCGCGAAGAGCACGAGGGTCATGGACCACGCCTGCAGGATGTGGTTGCGGTAACTCCACCAGCCGTGGCCCTTGCGGCGCAGCCGATCGCCTTCGAGATGGATTGCCGAGCGGAAGCCACCGATCACGCTGCGCGGCAGGAACTCCCACAGCGACTCGCCCATGCGGGCGCTGGCCGGGTCCTCGGGGGTGGCGACGCGAGCGTGATGGCCCCGATTGTGCTCCACGAAGAAATGCCCGTACCCCGACTGCGCCAGAGCCAGTTTCGACAGCCAGCGTTCCAGCCGTTCGACCCGGTGCCCGAGTTCGTGCGCGGCGTTGATGCCGATGCCCGCGGTGAAGCCGAGGGTGGCGGCGAGGCCGAGCTTGTCGACCACCGACAGTTCGTCACCGGACCACAGCACGGCCGCGATGATCAGCCCCACCAGCTGGATCGGCAGGAACAGGTATGTGCACCAACGGTAGTAGCGATCGTTGGCGAGCAGTTCGTAGTCCTCGTCGCGCGGATTGGTGCCGTCTTCCCCGACGACCCAGTCCAGCACCGGTATCACGATCAGGATGATGATCGGGCCGATCCACCAGAACACCTCGCTGTCGGTCCGCAGCACCAGCTGCGAGGGCAGCAACGCGGTCGCCGGTGCGATGAGTCCCAGCACCCACAGGTGGCGTTTGGGATCCGGCGAACCCGATTGTTTGCCGACCTTTTGCACGTTTGCCCCGCTAATCAGAAACCTCTAAAAACTTCGCAGGTAGATATGTACACACGTTAGGCGCGTTACAACACTCGTAGGACCTATTGGGTGGCAACCGTTACATCTGGAGCAGTCTGTTCCTGGGCAAACCACCCTGTGCCAGGCGTCACCGCACATCACAGGCAAACCGGCGGTGAACTCGACGTCAATGCAACCATCTGTAGCGAACCTGTGGCCGCCCGGTTCGACCGTAGTCGGTCCGGCGTTCCACCACACCGTCTTCCGCCATGCGTTCCAGGTATCGCCAGGCGGTAACCCGCGAAACGCCGACGGCACGCCCGGCTTCCCCCGCCGACACGCCATCGGCGGACGCGCGCACCGCCCGGGTGATCTCCTCCATCGTCTGTGGCGCAATACCTTTCGGCGAGCTCGCGCGCTGTTCCGGTGTGCGCAGCGCGCCGAAGGCGCGATCGATGTCCTGCTGCGAACCGGCCGCCTCCCCCGCGGGCAGTGCCGCCCGGTACTCGAGGTAGCGCTCGAGTTTCTCCCGGAAAGCCGTAAAGGTGAAGGGCTTCAACAGATACAGCACCACCCCGTGTGCGACGGCGGCCCGCACCATGGCCAGATCGCGCGCGGAGGTCACGGCGATGACATCGGGGCGCGGGCGCAGTCCTGCGAGCGCGGCGGCGACCGCAAGTCCGCTCATATCCGGTAAACCGATGTCCATGAGCACCAAATCGACGGGGGCGCCGTTATTTTGCGCCCGCGTGGCGGCTGCGATGGCATCGCGGCCGGTGTGCACGACGGCGACCACGTCGAAGCCGGGCATGCGGCGCACGTAGGAGTCGTGCGCCGCAGCGATTTTCGGATCGTCCTCGACGATCATGAGCCGGATCATTGCGAGCCTCCACGCGAAAAGCGCACCACCACTGCCGATTCCGGCTCCCGCAGGGCCTCCAGCGCGCCGCCGTGCCGGGCCACCAGTCGCCGTACCAGCGCCAGGCCCAGCCCCTGATGATCGGTCTTGGTGGAGTAGCCGCGTTCGGTGGCGCGGGTGAACACCTCCTCGGACATGCCCGGACCGCTGTCGGCCACGCGCACATACAGTTCGGCGGCGTCGGCGGTGACCGCGACCTCCACCCAGGCGTCCTCGTCGCGTCCGGCGGCGTCGAGCGCGTTGTCGATGAGATTGCCCAGCAGCGTGACCATTTCGTGGGCGGTCAGCGGAGCCGTGGCGTCGAGCGCGGTGTCGCCGGTGACGGTCAGCTCCACCCCGTACTCGGCGGCCTTCTCGACCTTGCCCAGCAGCAGTGCCACCACGGCGGGTTCGGCGACCGCGCCGGTGAGCCGGTCGATGAGGGCCTGGGACAGTTCGAGTTCCGCGGTGGCGAAGGAGACGGCCTCGCGGGGGCGGCCCAGCTCCACCATGGTGACGACGGTGTGCAGCCGGTTGGCGGCCTCGTGCGCCTGCGCGCGCAGGGCCTCGGCGAAGCCGCGCACCGAGTCGAGTTCGCCCATCACGTCCTGCAATTCGGTGTGATCACGCAGGGTGAGCACGGTGCCGATGGTGCGGCCGTCGTGTTCGACCAGGTCCTGGTTCACCACCAGGACGCGGTCCGGCGTCACGTGCATCTGGTCGCGCACCACCCCGGTGTCCATGTGCTGCAACGAGACCGGCAGATCACCGCGCCGCACCGGCCCCTCGGGCAGCTCGAGCAGGCGGCGCGCCTGATCGTTGACCACGGCGGCCTCGTCGGAGTTCCCGTCGAATACCAGCAGGCCCTCGTGCACGGAGTGCAGGACGGCGTCGTGGTGCTCGTAGAGCGCCCGCAGCTCGGACGGCGCGAGCCCGTGGGTCTGCCGTAAGAGCCTGCGCCGCAACAGCAGTGAGCCCAGCGTCGCCAGCAGCAGGCCGGCTCCGGCCGCGATCAGGATGATCGGCACCTGCTCGCGCACCTGATCGCCGATGCGGCTGCGCGTCACGCCCGCCGACACCAGCGCCACGATCCGCCCGTCGGCGTCGCGCACCGGCGTCACCGCGCGAATGGAGGGACCCAGTGTCCCCGTGAAGGTTTCGGTGAAGGTCTCCCCCGCCAGCGCGCGGTCGATGGTGCCGCTGAACGGCTGCCCGATCCGCGCCGGATCGGTGTGCGTGTACCGGGTCCGGTCGGGCGCCATGACCACGACGAAATCGACTCCCGCCGCCTTGCGGATGGTTTCGGTGATCGGCTGCAAGCGGGCCGTCGGGTCCGGCCCCCGCACGGCCTGCGCGGTGGAGGGGGCGGCCGCGAGGGTCACCGCGATATCGGTGACCTCCCGCCGGGTGGCGTCGTCCTGGACGCGGCGCTGCTGCAGTACGGCCAGCGCCGCGCCGGCCGCGATCACCAGCACCAGCACCACCAGCTGTACCGCGAACACCTGTCCGGCCAGGGTCCGTCTTCGACCGATCACCACACCTCCGCGTGAACAAAACTTACGAAACAGTGACCCGCGTCACTGTCGAGGTAATCATTCAACACACAAACCGGTGAGCGGGCTCACACAGGCGGCACTCGAAGGACACATCCGATGAGCGAGACGACAATTCCACAGCAGGCGCCACCGCGCCGCGACCGCACCCATTGGCTGTACATCGCCGTCATCGTGGCGGTCTTCGCGGGGATCCTGGTCGGCTGGCTCGCTCCCGGCTTCGGCAAGCAGGTCGGCGAACTCGGCACGCTCTTCGTCAACCTGATCAAGATGATGATCTCGCCGGTCATCTTCTGCACCATCGTGCTCGGCATCGGTTCGGTGCGGGCGGCGGCCAAGGTCGGCAAGGTCGGCGGCATGGCCATCGGCTACTTCCTGCTGATGTCGACGGCGGCGCTGGCCATCGGCCTGGTGGTGGGCAATCTGATCCAGCCGGGCACCGGACTCGATGTGGCCGGGCACGCCAAGGACGCCGCCAAATACGCGAAGGATGCCAGCAGTGCCGGCGGCACCTGGGATTTCATCAAGGAGATCGTGCCGACGAGCATGCTCTCGTCGCTGACCTCGGGCAAGGTGCTGCAGACGCTGTTCGTGGCGCTGCTGGTGGGTTTCGGCATCCAGGCCATGGGCGCGACGGGTGAACCGCTGCTGCGCGGTATCGCGCTGGTGCAGAAGCTGGTGTTCCGGATCCTGACCATGATCCTGTGGCTGGCCCCGATCGGCGCGTTCGGCGCGATCGCGAATGTGGTGGCGCGCACCGGACTCGACGCGGTGAAGCAGTTGGCGCTGCTGATGGTGGCCTTCTATCTCACCTGCGTGGTGTTCGTGTTCGGCGTGCTGGGCGTGCTGCTGCGAGCGGCCTCGGGCGTCTCGATCTTCAAACTGGTGCGGTATCTGGCGCGGGAGTACCTGCTGATCGTGGCGACCTCCTCCTCGGAGTCCGCGCTGCCCCGCCTGATCGCCAAGATGGAGCACGTCGGCGTCGAGCGCACCACCGTGGGTGTGGTTGTGCCGACCGGGTATTCGTTCAATCTGGACGGCACCGCGATCTATCTGACGATGGCGACGCTGTTCGTGGCCGATGCCATGGGCAACCCGCTGTCCTGGACCGAACAGCTCAGCCTGCTGCTGTTCATGATCATCGCCTCGAAGGGTGCGGCCGGTGTCACCGGCGCGGGCCTGGCGACGCTGGCGGGCGGCCTGCAATCGCATCGCCCGGAACTCCTGGACGGCGTGGGCCTGATCGTCGGCATCGACCGGTTCATGTCCGAGGCGCGAGCGCTGACCAACTTCTCCGGCAACGCGGTCGCCACCATCCTGATCGGAACCTGGACGCGCACCATCGATCCCGACCGCGTCAAGGCCGTCCTGGACAAGCAGTTGCCGTTCGACGAGACCACCATGGTCGACGATCACCCGGTCGACGCACCGGCCGAGAAGACCCTGGTTTCCGCCTGACCCCAACCCCACGCGGAAACCAGCCAACGGGCACAACCCCCTGCCGTGCCTGTGACCCCACCCCCTGCCCCGCGCGCGGCAGGGGGTGGGCTGTTTCCGGTTTGTCAGGTCAGGCGGTAGCGCCCGTGCGCACCGTGGCCGCGATGGCGTTCGCGAGTTCGGTGCCCTTCACGGTGAAGTGCCGGGCGAAGTACTCGGTGTGCTCGGCGTGCTCGTGGAAGTGGTGCGGGGTGAGCACGGCCGAGAACACCGGCACATCGGTTTCCAATTGGATCCGCATGAGCGCGTCCACGACGGTGGAAGCCACGAAGTCGTGGCGGTAGATGCCGCCGTCGACCACGAGCGCGAGGCCCGCGATTCCGGCGTATTCGCCGCTGAGCGCCAAACGCTTGACCCGCAGGGGGATTTCGAAAGCGCCGGGCACCTCGATCACGTCGACCTCGGGAAAACCGTGGTCCGCGAGCGCGATTCGGGCGGCCTGCACCGCGTTGTCGACGATGTCGGCGTGCCAGCGCGCGGCGACGAGGGCGATGCGGTTCGGGATGGGTGACATGAGTCTTCTCCTGTTCGCGATGTCACCCAGGGCAGACGACGCGAACAGGCCGCTCCGCGTGCGCGGTTCGGCTCGTACGGTCGCGTTCTCTTTCATCCGGACTGTGACCGTCGGCTCCGGGATCGCACCGGAATCTGCTCGACCCGCGGCATCCGTGGATACCGCGGCGCTCGCGGGCTCGTGCGCACCGAATCGGTTCGGACGCCATCACCGCCGGTGGGGAATTCCACCCCGCCCTGAGAACGTGTACGAGGCCGACTGTAACACGCACCGCGGCACGCCCGGCAGGCCCGGAATCAGCGTGAATTCATCCCGCCCCGGCCGCTGTCACGGCCGGGGCGGATTCGCGTCGAACGGTCAGAGCTGCAGCAGGACGTCGGAGTCCGCGGGCAGCGCGTGCACCGGCCACCAGCGCAGGTCGTCGGATTCCGAACTGCGCACGGGCACAGCGCCTTCCGGAGCCTTGATCTTGAACAATAGATCCAGGTGCCGGGTGGGCACGCCGAGCGAGCAGGTGATGGGGTGCGCCTGCGCGCCGTACAGTCCCGGCTCCAGCGTCAGATCGGGAATACCGGATTCCTCGATCGCCTCCCGGAAGGCCGCGTCGGCCACCGAATGGTCGGATTCCTCGCAGTGCCCGCCGAGCTGGATCCACCGGCCCACCCGGGGATGCAGCGTCAGCAGCACTTCGCTCTCGTCGTGCGAGAGGACGATCGCCGAGGCGGTGATATGCCCGGCCGCGTGCTCGCGCAGGCAGCCGCGCGGCGCGGAGCCCAGGAACGCGAGCATGGCCTCACGCAGCGACTGTTCCGGACCCGTTGCGGGAGACCAGGTTTCGAGCAGTGCGGTGGCGGAGGCGTGCAGGGATTCGGCGCTCACGCGACCACCTCCGCCCGGGCGGGCGTCCGGCGTGCGCGGTTCACAGTTCCACCAGACCGATGCCCGGCTCGCGGAGTTCGCGCGGTGCGAGCTCCTCGAGCGGATAGCCGACGGCGATGGAGCCCAGGGGATTCCAGTCGTCCGGCAGGCCGAGCACGTCGCGGGTGACCTCCGGCGCGAAGATGGTGGACCCGATCCAGCAGCTGCCGATTCCCTTGGCGGCCAAGGACACCAGCAGTCCCTGTACGGCCGCGCCGACGGCGACGGTGAACATGGTCTGCTCGGCCGCGCGGCGGCGTTCGTCCGGATAGTCGTGCGCGCCGTCCGGCACGCAGAACGGAATGATCACCTCGGGGGCGTCGAAGAGAATGCGGCCCCGCGCGACCCGCTTTTCGACGCTCTCGGGGGTACGTCCGTCACCGCTGAGATCCTCGCGCCATTTGTCGGCCATGGCCTCGAGCAGCTGGGTGCGCAGTCCGCGCCGCCGCACCCAGACGAACCGCACCGGCCGCGTGTGATGCGGTGCGGGCGCGGTCAGCGCCGCGCCGATGGCCTCCCGGATCAGCGCCGGTTCGACCGGGGCGTCCGCGAACTGCCGGACCGAACGCCGCAGCAGCACAGCCTGATTGCGCCCGAGCTCGACGGCCTCCTCGGTGCCGAGCCAGAACAGATCCTCCACGCCGCGGCGCGGCAGGTCGGCGGCGGTGGAGCCGTCGTCGTCGTAGTCGAGCCCGCGCACCACGGCGATGGGCACCGCGCCGAGTTTGCCCTTCACCAGATCGCCCGCGGCGGCGAGTTCGTCGGCGATGGCGACCAGGGTGACGTGCAGTTCGTTGCCCTGCCCGTCGACCGCGCCGTTGTAGTCGTGCATGACGCGCAGTCCGGAGGAGCCGATGGCGGCGTCGATCTGCCCGTTGCGCCAGGCGCGGCCCATGGTGTCGGTGATGACGACGGCCACGGCCACGCCGAGCCGTTCGGCGATGGCGGCCCGCAGCGCCTTGGCGCTGGCGTCGGGGTCGACCGGCAGCAGCACCAGTTCGCCCTTGTCCACATTGGAGCCGTCGACGCCGGAGGCGGCCTGCACGATGCCGAGTTTGTTCTCGGTGATGAGGGTGCGGTTCTTGCGCGCCAGCACCCGGACGGCCTCCTGCCGCACCAGTTCCCGTCGCGCGGCGTCGCGTTCCTCCGGGTCGGCCGGGGCTTCGACGATGCGCCCCTCGACCTTGGAGACGATCTTGCTGGTGACCACCAGCACATCGCCGTCCCGCAGCCAGGGAGCCTGTGCCGCAACGGCTTCGGCGATGTCGTCGCCGGGCCGGAACTCGGGCAGCCCGAGGATGGGCAGGATGCGCAGCTCACCCCCCGAGGCATGGTCGCGCGGCGGCGCGGTGACACTGTCGCCCGGCGGCGCGGTGACACCGTCGCGCGGCGGCACAGTCGGTTCTGTCGTCACGAATTCACTCCCGCGTATCGGTAGTCAGTCGGTAGCTCACGGTTTGAAGCCCGCGATGTCCAGTGCCTCACGGACCATTTCGGCGGTGGCCGAAGGATCGGTCATGAGCAGCGGCACACTGCGTACTTCGACGCCGGGCACATCCGCGGTGTCGGTGCTGTGCACGAGCCACCCGTCGAGGATGCCGGTGGTGGCGCGCGCGCCGTAGTAGTTGCCGACGGCCTCGGCGGTGGTCTCCACCCCGATCACGGACAGGCATTCATCGGCCATGCCGCGCAACGGCTTTCCGCCGATGACCGGTGAAAGTCCGATGACCTTGGCTTTCGTGGTGCGCAGCGCGCCCCGGATACCGGGGACGGACAGGATCGCGCCGACGCTCACGACGGGGTTCGACGGGGCCAGCAGCACGACGTCAGCCGAATCTATGATTTCCGTCACACTTGGACCTGGTTTCGCCGCATCCGCCCCAATAGTCACGAATCCATGGGTCTCGACGTTGGCGCGGTAGCGAACCCACCACTCCTGGAAATGGATCGCGCGGCGTTCGCCAGGGTTCTCCGGGTCCCCGATAACCACATGTGTTTCACACCTGTCGTCGGTTGCCGGAAGCAGTTTCACGCCGGGTTGCCAGCGATTGCAGAGGGCCTCGGTCACCTGCGAGAGCGGGTATC
The DNA here is from genome assembly GCF_016741815.1 of Nocardia acididurans. Classification (GTDB taxonomy): domain Bacteria; phylum Actinomycetota; class Actinomycetes; order Mycobacteriales; family Mycobacteriaceae; genus Nocardia; species Nocardia acididurans. The sequence continues at coordinate 385,649 of NZ_JAERRJ010000006.1, read as the reverse complement.
CCTGACGCAGCATTTCGGTGCGTATGAGGTGGGTTGCGATATCGCGATCCCCCAGGCCGAACCAATCGGGCTGAGCGTTGTATTTCGCCAGCTCCTCTTTGGCGTTCCAGGTTTCGTTCGCGTGCCCCCAGCCGCGTTCCGGGTCGATGCCGCCACCCAGCGTATACATGCAGGTGTCCAGGTCAGGGCAGATCCGCAGGCCGTGCATCCAGACGTCGTCGCCGACGTTCACGATGGCCGTCACGTCCGCACCGGGGAGCAGTTCGCGCACGCCCAGCAGGAAGCGCGCGCCGCCGACTCCGCCGACCAGTACCGCGATCCGCAGGCCGGTGCCGGGCGCGGTGTCCGCTTGTTCTCGAGTCACATCCACACAGCCTATGCGGTGTGCGGCGAAGAACCTTTCGCGCGGTATTTGCTGCGAATTTGCTATTTGATCTGCGACAACGCGCTCGAACGGGGTCGCGGATGGTAACGGAATAGCTTCGGCAGCTTGACCACCACTGCGCCCGGCGTGTCTAATCACAGGCATGTCATTCCGGGTTCGCGTGAGAGTGCAAGGCGCGGACGGGTTTTCGAACAGATGTTCGCAGCGGAGTGGCAAGCTCGGGGATGGCCGCGGGACTACGTCGCGGTGTTGGGCCGTCGGTGGGATCGGCTCCGACGGATTAATCATTCTGCGCTAACCACAGTGAGGAGGCGGAGCGATGGCCGATGAGCTGGCCCCGTCGGGCTTTCCGGGCGGTGTATCGCAATCCGATTCCCAAGCGGGCGCAGCACCTAGCTTCTGCGCCGACGAACGGAACGGATACGAGGGGGGTGAATCGATGACCGTCCGGCCGGGCGGCGGACAGTGGGCTAGAAGTGCTTATCAGCCCGAGCCCCCGCGCCTGAGCCTGATCGTCACCGGTTCGGATGATGGTGTGTTCGACAGCTTTTCCCGCGGCCGCCAGATGACGGAGGCCGAACAGTGGCAGGAACGGGCGCTGTGCGCCCAGACCGACCCGGAGGCGTTCTTCCCCGAGAAGGGCGGCTCCACCCGTGAGGCCAAGCGCATCTGCATGGGCTGCGAGGTGCGCGACGAATGCCTCGAGTACGCCCTCGCGAACGATGAGCGCTTCGGCATCTGGGGCGGCCTCTCGGAGCGCGAGCGGCGGCGCCTCAAGCGGGGCATCATTTGAGCTGAACGCGTAAAGCGTTGCGGTAACCGACTTTCCGCCTCGCTGCCAGCCGGGCAGCGAGGCGTGCTCTTACCGCTACTCCGGCTCGGGATCGATGACGTCGGGTTCCACCCCGAGGTAGGTGGCGATCTGCTGCACGAGGACTTCACGCAGCAGGTCCACCAGATCGTCCGGATCGCCGGCGCGCAGCTCCAAAGGCTTGCGGAACAAGACGATTCGCGCCCGCGTGGCCATGCCGTAGCGATCCACCCCCGCCGGGATGAGGCGCGACAGGGGCACCGGACCGTCGGCGACGACCTCGTCCGGCCAGGTGACCGAATCCGGGTGCAGCGGACGAATTTTCGGCACGTCGTCCACGGCGATGTCGAGTTTGGTCAACTGATCGTGCCACCGGCTCTCCAGCGGCGCGAACGCCTCGAGCACGAGTCTGTCGAATTGCTGGCCACGAGTGCGCCGGGCAGGCACCGTTGGCGGCAGCATCGGCCCACGCACACCCCGCCCGCGCCGAATTACCGACCGAGCAGTCGGTGGACGCTTCTTAGAACGGGTCATACCCCGAATCTAACCTTACGGCTCACCTTCCGTATGCGACCGGTTCGCCACCCCGTCACAGCCCCCTTTCCCGCATACGTGGCCAACCGAACACCGCGTGTCTGTCCCCGGCGAGGCGCGCGGAGGGTTACCCTGCATGGCGTGATTCCCATGCGTCGTTGCTGCCGACCAGGCTGCAAGAACCCGGCCGTCGCGACGCTGACCTATGTGTACTCGGACTCGACGGCAGTCGTCGGTCCGCTGGCCGCGGTCGCCGAGCCCCACTCCTGGGATCTGTGTGAAACACATGCCTCCCGGATCACCGCGCCGAAGGGCTGGGAGATGGTCCGCCACGAGGGCGGGTTCTCCTCCGGCACCCCCGACGACGATGACCTGACCGCGCTCGCCGAGGCCGTCCGCGAGGCCGGATTACGCCGCCGCACACCGGAACCGGATCAGCGCGGCTACGCCGACTACAACCCCGCCCCGCAGCGCCCCACCCGGACCGGCCGCACCGGCCGCCGCGGGCATCTGCGCGTCCTCCCGGACCCGCCCAACTGAGTGGTCGTGAGGCGGTCCACGGACATGCACAGCGCCACCGAATACGACCGGCTCCCGGGAGCTACTAGGGTGTCCCTTATGACAGTCGCCCGGTCCGCCGAGTCAGTCCACGCAGTTATCAAGGCATACGACGTTCGCGGTGTCGTCGGAGAACAGATCGACGCGGATTTCGTCCGCGACGTCGCCGGATCCTTCGCACGGCTGATGCGCGGCGAGGGCGCGAAGCGGGTCGTGATCGGTCACGACATGCGTGACTCCTCCCCCGAACTGTCCGAGGCGTTCGCCGACGGCGTGCAGTCCCAGGGCCTGGATGTGGTGCACATCGGCCTGGCCTCCACCGATGAGCTGTACTTCGCCTCCGGCCATTTGGATTGCCCCGGAGCCATGTTCACCGCCTCGCACAATCCGGCGGCGTACAACGGCATCAAGCTGTGCCGGGCCAAGGCGCTGCCGGTGGGTCAGGACACGGGTCTGGCGACCATCTCCGAAGAGGTCATCGCGGGCGTGCCCGCCTACGACGGCGCGCGCGGTTCGGCCACCGAGGCCGATCTGCTCGCCGACTACGCGGCCTTCCTGCACAAGCTGGTGGATCTGAGCGGTTCGCGCCCGCTGCGCATCGCGGTGGACGCGGGCAACGGCATGGGCGGCTTCACCGTCCCGGCCGTGCTGGGCACGCTGCCGCAGTTCACCATCGAGCCGCTCTTCTTCGAACTGGACGGCACCTTCCCCAATCACGAAGCCAATCCGCTGGATCCGAAGAACCTGGTGGATCTGCAGGCCCATGTCCGCAAGACCGGCGCCGATATCGGCCTGGCCTTCGACGGCGACGCCGACCGCTGCTTCGTGGTGGACGAGAAGGGCGATCCGGTCTCGCCGTCGGCGGTGACCGCGCTGGTGGCCGAGCGCGAACTGGCCAAGGAGCCGGGCGCGACCGTCATCCACAACCTGATCACCTCGAAAGCCGTGCCGGAGTTGGTGACCGAGCTCGGCGGCACCCCGGTGCGCACTCGCGTCGGCCACTCGTTCATCAAGCAGCAGATGGCGGCCACGGGCGCGATCTTCGGCGGCGAGCATTCCGCGCATTACTACTTCCGCGATTTCTGGGGCGCCGACTCCGGCATGCTCGCGGCGCTGCACGTGCTCGCGGCGCTCGGCGAGAAGGAGCGGCCGATGTCCGAACTCGCTTCGGCCTATTCGTCTTACGCCGCCTCGGGTGAGATCAACTCGACGGTCGCGGACGCCGCCGACCGCACCGCGGCGGTGCTCGACGCGTTCGGCAAGCGCGCCCAGAATGTGGACCGGCTCGACGGCGTCACCGTGAATCTGCCCGACGGCGCGTGGTTCAACCTGCGCGCATCCAATACCGAGCCGCTGCTCAGGCTCAATGTCGAAGCCCGATCGCAGGAGGAAGTAGACGCACTCGTAACCGAGATCCTGAGCATCGTCCGCGCCTGACTGGAATAGTGGAATCACAGAGCTTGGATTCGCCAGCGTCTGGTGACCCTGAGGGGAGGTGGCAACGCCCGATGATCGCTGGGACACCGGTATTCGACCTCGATGACGTCGCCTCGCTGGAGGCGGCCGACGTCGGGGGTGTGTTGCGCTCCGCCGCGTCGGGCGGTGCCCAGGTACGGGCCACCGCCGCGGCCGTCTCGGAGAACGCGCTGACGCGGTTGAGCGATATGCGGCCGCGCAGCCTGATCCTGGTGTCGGGCTCGGGCCGCGCCGCCCGCGCCGCGGCCCTGCTGGTCGCCGCACTCGGCGACAGCACCAGCATGCCGCTGGTCACCGCCACCGCGATTCCGCCGTGGGTGGGTCCCCTGGACGTGGTGCTGGTGGCCGGTGACGACGCGGGCGATCCGCGGCTGGCCGAAGCCGTCGAACGCGCCGTGCGCCGCGGGGCCGAGGTGATCGTGGCCGCACCCGACGAGGGTCCGCTGCGCGCCGCCGCGGCCGGCCGGGCCACGCTGCTGCCGCCGCGCATCCCGGTGCTGGATCACAATCGGCTGCTGCGCTATCTGGCCGTCGGGATGGCGGTGCTGGGCGCGGTCGACCCGAACCGGATGGGACCGCTGCTGCCCGATCTGAACGCGCTCGCCGATCTGCTCGACACCGAGGCGCTGCGCGACGGACCGCAGCACGAGGCCTTCCACAATCCGGCCAAGAACCTCGCCACCCGCATGCACCAGCGCAGCCGGATCGTGCTGTCGGGCGACTCCCCCGCCGCCACCCAGGTGGCGCTGCACGGGTCGGAGGTGCTGCTGGCCGCGGCCGGGCAGATCACCGCGGCCGCCAACCTCGCGGAAACCGTTGCGGCGCATACTCGCATGGTGGAGGCCGCGGGAGTGTCGGCGCCGGGCTTCGATCCGCTGTTCCACGACGAGCAGCTGGACGGGCCCGCCACGGTGCAGCAGGTACGGGTTTTCGTGGTGAGCGCCGAACCCGATCAGGTGACGGTGCGGCGACGGCTGGCCGTCTTCGGCTCCGACGCCGGACTGGTCGACGCCGATCTGGTGAATATCGACAATGTGGATGCCGAACAGGCCGCCGCGGCCGTGCAGGGCGGCGTCGCTCCCACCGGAGCCGACGGGCCCGGCGTGCGCGGTGGCGAACTGGAACAGCTCTCGGTGCTGATTCTGCGGTTGGAGATGGCGGCCGCGTACCTACGACTACTCGGTTCCCGCCCGGCTTCCGGCCCGGGACGTTATGACGGGGGACACTACTAGTGCACGAACTCGTTGGTGCGCTGCGTTCTTACGCTTGGGGTTCGCGCACCGCGCTCGCTCAGTTGTGCGGACGACCGGTACCGTCGGCCCATCCGGAGGCCGAACTCTGGTTCGGCGCGCATCCGGCCGACCCGGCCCAGGTGAAGATCAACGGGCACAGCCACTCCCTGCTCGAGGTGCTGCGCGCCGACCCGAACCGGGAACTCGGCGCGGTCGCGGGCGAATTCGACGGACGGCTGCCGTTCCTGCTGAAGATCCTGGCCGCCGAGGAACCGCTGTCGCTGCAGGCGCATCCGAGCATCGAGCAGGCGCGCGCCGGATTCGCCCGGGAGAATCACGCCGGGGTGGCCATCGACTCGCCCATGCGCAACTATCGCGACGAGAACCACAAACCCGAACTCGTGGTGGCGATCAACCGGTTCGAGGCGCTGGCCGGTTTCCGTGATCCGCGGCTGACCGTGCGGCTGCTCACCGCGCTGGACGTACCGGAACTCAATCCCTATGCCGAACTGCTTGCCGCCCAGCCCGATTCGGCCGGGCTGCGCACCCTGTTCACCACCTGGATCGCGCTGCCGCAGGCCAGCCTGAGCATGCTGCTGCCCAAGGTGCTGGACGGGTGCGTGCGCTACCTGTCCGACCGGAGCGAGGCCGGAACCGACGGCGCGCCCAAGGAATTCGCCGCCGAGATCCGCACCGCGCTGGAACTGGCCGAGGCGTATCCGGGCGACGCGGGCGTGCTCGCCGCGCTGCTGCTCAACCGCGTCACCCTCGAACCCGGCGACGGGCTGTTCCTGGCGGCCGGGAACCTGCACGCCTATCTGCACGGCGTCGGCGTCGAGATCATGGCCAACTCCGACAATGTGCTGCGCGGCGGCCTCACGCCCAAGCACGTCGACGTCCCGGAACTGTTGCGCGTCCTCGACTTCGAACCCCTGGACATGCCCATCGTGAAACCGGAGTCCGATGGCGACGGCGTGTTCCGCTACCGCACCCGCGCCCCCGAATTCTCGTTGAGCCGCTACGAACTCGCGCCGGGCGCGGATCCGATGCCGGTGCTCGGTGCGGGCCCCGGTATCGCGCTGTGCACGCACGGCACGGTCAGCCTGATCCAGAACGGTGAGGAGCTGCGCGTCGAATGCGGGCGCGCCGCGTGGATCTCCGCCACCGACGGCGGCATCCGCGCCGGCGCCACCGACGGTCCCGCGCAGCTGTTCTGCGCGACCGTCGGATCCTGAACCCTCCCGTCGACCCGACAACCGATTGCCCGGCGTGTGCCGCCGAGCCGACAGCACGCCGTCGGTACCGTGTTTCTACATGTCTTCGAGTGACAGCAGGAAAGCGGTACTGGCGGCTTTTTCCGCGGATGCGGGCATTACCCTCGCGAAATTCGCGGGTGCGATCGTCACGGGATCGTCGTCGATGCTCGCCGAGGCCGTGCACTCGACCGCCGACACCGCCAATCAGGGCCTGTTGCTGATCGGTCGCCGTCGCTCCGAGCAGGAAGCGGACGCGCTGCACCCGTTCGGGTACGGGCGCAACCGCTACTTCTACGCGTTCGTGGTGGCGCTGGTCATCTTCGCGCTGGGCTCGCTGTTCGCGATCGACGAGGGCATCCACAAGATCCGGCATCCGGAGCATCTGGACGACGCGGGCATCGCCCTCGGCATTCTCGTGATCGCCATGATTCTGGAGTCCTACAGTCTGCTCACCGCGCGCAATGCCTCGGCTCCGCTGAAGGGGCGCAAGAGCTGGTGGCGGTTCATCCGCAGCACCCGCAATCCCGAACTGCCCGTGGTGCTGCTGGAGGATACGGGTGCGCTCATCGGCCTGGCGCTGGCCTTCCTCGGGGTCGGGCTCACCACGCTGACGGGTGATCCGATCTGGGACGGGATCGGCACGCTGCTGATCGGCATTCTGCTCGGCGTAATCGCGGTCGTGCTGATCGTGGAGATGAAGTCGCTGCTCATCGGGGAGGGCGCGACGACCGACGAGGATCGGCGGATTCGGGAGGCGCTCACCGGGGATCCACGTATCGACCGCGTCCTCGATCTCAAAACCCAGTATCTCGCGCCCGACGAACTGCTGATCGCGGCCAAGGTGGCCATGGCGTCGGGGCTCGACATCACCGCGGCCGCAATCGCTCTCGACGATGCGGAGGATAGGGTGCGGGCGGCGGTTCCGGCGGCCGGGGCCGTCTACATCGAACCGGATCTCTATCGGGCGCGACCCGCCTGATCCCGCGCCAGCAGGTCGAGAGGGTCTGTGCGGACGCCGAATTCGCCGCGCAGTACGTGGCGGGCGGCGTGGTAGCCGTTCATACCGTGAACGCCCGGCCCCGGCGGCGTGGCGGCGGAGCAGAGGTAGACGCCGTCCAGCGGGGTGCGGTACGGGTTCCAGCGCAGCGCCGGGCGGGCGAAGGTCTGCAGGAGAGTCATCGCGCCCGCGGAGATGTCGCCGCCGATGTAGTTGGCATTGTGCGCGGGCAGCGTCGCGGCCGTGCGCACAGTCGTGGCCAGGACGAGATCGCGGAAGCCGGGGGCGAAGCGTTCCACCTGCGCGATGACGGCCTCGGTCATATCCCGGGTGGAGCCGTTGGGGACGTGACAGTAGGTGTAGAAGGTGTGCTTGCCCGCGGGTGCTCGGGTGGGGTCGACGACGCCGGGCTGGATGGCGATGGTGTACGGGCGTTCCGCGTGTTGTCCTGCGGCCACGGCCTTTTCGGCGGCGACGGCTTCGGCGCGGGTGCCGACCAGGTGCAGGGTTCCGGCGCGGTCGCAGCCCGGCGCCTGCCAGGGCACCGGGCCGGAGAGCGCGAAGTCGACCTTGCAGACCGCGCCGCCGTAGCGGAATCGGTCGAGGGCCCGGTTGTAGCGGCCCGGGAGCCGGTCGGCGGCGATGCGCTGGAGTTCGGCGGGGGCGATGTCGAGGAGAACCGCTCGCACATCGTCGAATTCGTCGATGGAGTCGACGCGGTGGCCCGTAATGATCCGTCCGCCATGCTGTTTCAGATCCTCGGCGAGAGCGTCGACGATGGCCTGACTGCCGCCCTTGGGAATGATCCAGCCGCGCACGTGGGCGAGGGTGCCCAGCAGCAGGCCCGCGCCGGCGGCGGGGATGGCGCGCGGGGGGATGATGGCGTGCGTGGCGACACCGGTCAGCAGGGCCGGGGCGATGTCCTCGCGGAAGCGCAGATTCCACAGCGGCGTGGACTGTTCCAGTGCGCGCAGGGCGAAGGCGAGTTCGGTGGGCAGCGCGGCGGGTTGCAGCGGCGGATGCCGGAAGTCCGACATGGCCAGGCCGACAGTGTGCGTCCAGTGCCGCACCAGCGGCTCGAACAGCCGCCGCCAGGCCGCGCCGTCGCGACCCAGGCCGTCCACGGTGTTGCCGAGGTCGCGCCAGGCCAGGCCGGCGCGTCCGCCGTCGAGGGGGTGCGCGTAGGACACCTGCGGCGCAAGCAGTTCCACCCCGTGCGCTTCCAGATCGAAGGCGCGGAAGAACGGGGAGGCGACGGCCATGGGATGCGCGCCCGCGCACAGGTCGTGATGGAATCCGGGCAGGGTGACGTCCCCGGTGCGGCAGCCGCCGCCGATGCCGTCGGCGGCCTCGTACACTTCGACGTCGAGTCCGGCGCGGGCCAGGATCACCGCCGCCGCAAGTCCATTGGGCCCCGATCCGACCACCACTGCGTCAGCCATGATCTCAGCGTAGGTCGCGGCACCGGGGTGCGACGGCAACGTGACGAATCAGGCGCTCTCAGGCGCGGCCGGTCCACAGCCCGAGCAGAATCTCGAGACGCTGTGCGCGAAAGTCGGGCCGCAGCCGACCTCCTCGGTCGAGGGTGGCCAGCCCGTGCAGCATGCTCCATCCGACCTCGGTGAAGGTCTCCACATCGTCCGGCGGCGCGAACGGCGCGAAGGTGAGCGCGAGTTCGGTGAAGGCGTCCTTGAGCGCCTGCGGCGCGTCCGGCCCGAACTTCAACTCCGTGCGCATCAGGAACATGGCGTCGTACAGCGCGGCGCTGTCCCGCGCGAAGGCCAGATACCCCTCGGCGACGGCTCGCAGCGCCGCCTCCGGATCATCGGCCTCGGACCTGAGTTCCCGTGCGACGGCGGCGAGTTCGGCACATCCCACCTCCGCGACGGCGGACACGATGGCGTCCTTCCCCGCGAAGTGGCTGTACAGCACCGGCTGGCTGTACTCGATCCGCTCGGCCAGTTTCCGCACGGTCACCGCGTCCCACCCCTGTGTCTCGGCAAGTTCCCGAGCACTGTCGATGATCCGCTGATGTCGCTCGGCTCGTTCGCGTTCCTTACGCGTCTGAATCACGCTCACACGAAAATCCTAGCAGCGCTAGACAACATAGCCATCCATAAGTTAGCGTTGCTCTGTCAGTTAGCAACGCTAGATTTTGGAGCAGCAGCCATGATCACCATGTCCCGCATCGCCACCGCCCTCACCCTCGCCGGCGTCGCCTTCGTCTTCTGGTTCGGCACCGGCTACCTCTTCGACCCCCAGTCCATGGCCACCGGCTTCGGCCTCCCCGCCTGGCCCACCGGCGAAGCCGAAGCCTTCCTGAACATCAAGGGCGTCCGCGACGTGGTCACCGGTCTCGTCCTGCTGACCCTGCTGGTTCTGGGCCAGCGCTACGCCCTCGGCATCACCATGGCGGTCATGGCCCTGATCCCGCTCGGCGACGGCCTCACCATCGTCCGCTGGGACGGCGACCTCACCGCCGCCATCACCATCCACTGGGCCACCATGGCCGCCATGCTCGTCGCCGCCGCCCTCCTCCTGCTCGAACACCGCACCGCCACAACCAAATCCACCACCCCTGCCCCCGTCACAGCGTGACCTGCCCCACACCCCGATGATTTCCGCTCCCCCGCCCCGTCATCGGTAGCAACACCACGAACCAAGGAGCACCCATGGCAACCACCAAGCCCCACGGCCCCGCCTCGTACTTCCCCACCATCGAAGCCAAGTACGGCCGCACCGTAGACGAGTGGTTCGCCTACCTCACCTCCACCGGCATCACCTCCCACAAAGACCTGGTCAACCACCTCAAAACCGACCACGCCATGGGCCACGGCCACGCCACCGCCCTCGCCCAGTTCCACCTCAACCCCGGCAAGTGGGAACGCTGAACCCCTTACGCCCCAACGCAATCGGCCGCTCACGAACTCCGTGAGCGGTCGATGCCGTACCTACCCGAATCAACCGCGCGGCGGCTTCAACCGAGTCGCCTGGGTGAGATCCAGATCGATCCCGAAGGGAACCGTGAGTCGAAGACGATCGTGGTGAATGCCGGTCAGCACATATTTCCCGGTAGCCGGATCGAGTTCGTACACATAGACAACGGCATGACCGTCGGCGCTCTCGACCCGCCACAGATGAGGTATCCCGGCCTCCGCATACAGCTGCGGCTTGCGGATTCGATCGCGCTCGACCGAGTCGGGGGAGACCACTTCGACTACCAGCACCACATCCGTCGGCTTGAAGGTCGTCTGAGCGAGATCAACGATCGAATCCACCCGAAGGATGAGCAGGTCGGGCTTCGGTCGCTGGCGCCGGCCGAGAGTCACCGTCATTTCCCGGCCCACTGCTAGATCCTCAGGCACCTGTCCACCCAGTTCTTGTTCCAGAAAGCGGATGACGAGCATATGGAACATCGCCTGGGGACTCACTAAAACGAGACTCCCGTCGATCAACTCGGTATGCCTGGGCAGATTGGGCATTCGATCGAGATCGTCAGCCTGGAATCCCCCCGGCGGAGGCACCAGCCAGTCCGGCACCTCGCCATCGCTCGGCGGCATCGGATCGGCGGTCATTCTGTCCTCACTACACAGGAGATCGGCTGACCCAGCCATTATCGCACCTCACCGACCTGGTCGGATGCGACCGAGACACCACGCCCGTGTCGACCGAGTCCTCAGCGTGTCCCACTGCGAACACGGCGGTGTCCTCCGGTGGCAAGCCGCCGGAGGACACCGCTGACCCGATTGTGTTGTCCGCCGGAGGTTTACACGTCGGTGGAGAAGCGGATGCCGCCGTCGGGGATTTCGACGCCGGGCCAGACTCGGGCGCCGCGTAGTAGTTCGCAGCGGGCGCCCACGTTGGCGCCGTCGCCGATGACGGCGTCGCGGACGAGGGCTCGGGGGCCGATGCGGGCGCCGAAGCCGATGATGGAGCGTTCGACTGTGGCGCCGGCGTCGACGCAGGCGCCGTCGAAGATGACCGCGCCGTCCAGGCGGGCTCCGGCGCCTACCTCAGCGCCGCGGCCCACGACGGTGCCGCCGATGAGGAGGGCACCCGGGGCCACGCCCGCGCCGGGGTGGACGAGGGATTCGCCGCGCTGACCCGGCAGGGCCGGGGAGGGTGCGATGCCTCGGACGAGGTCCGCGGAGCCGCGGACGAAGTCTTCGGGGGTGCCCATGTCTCGCCAGTAGGCCATGTCCACGTGGCCTTGGATGTGGGCTCCCTCGGCCAGGAGGGAGGGGAAGGTTTCGCGTTCGACCGAGACGGGGCGGCCTGCGGGGATCTTTTCGATGTACTCGCGGCGGAAGACGTAGCAGCCGGCGTTGATCTGGTCGGTCGGCGGGTCCTGGGTCTTCTCGAGGAAGGCGGTGACCCGGCCGGATTCGTCGGTGGGGACGCAGCCGAAGGCGCGGGGGTCGCTGACGCGGACGAGGTGCAGGGTGACGTCGGCGTTGGAGGTGTGGTGGGTGTCGAGGACCGCACCCAGATCCGTGCCGCCGAGGACGTCGCCGTTGAAGACCATGACCGTGTCGGCGCGCAGCTTGGGCAGGACGTTGCGGATGCCGCCGCCGGTGCCGAGGGGTTCGGTTTCGGTGACGTACTCGAGTTCGAGACCGAACTCGGAGCCGTCACCGAAGTGGTCCTCGAAGACCTCCGCCTTGTAGGAGGTGCCGAGGACCACGTGGGTGATTCCGGCGTCGGCGATGCGGGCCAGCAGGTGCTGCAGGAAGGGCAGGCCCGCGGTGGGGAGCATGGGTTTGGGGGCGGACAGTGTGAGCGGACGCAAGCGGGTGCCCTGGCCCCCAACCAGGATCACCGCGTCCGTGGTTTCGGCAACACTGCCGGTGTTCGCCATTTTCTCCCCTGTTGTCAGGTGTATAGGTATCCGGTCAGGAGCCCGAGAACAATCACTCCCGATGCTCGAGCCGGCATGCGCGATCGCGTTCGCGCAGTGCGGATCGAACCGCAAGCTTGCAGCGGATCGCAAGTCCGGCCTTCAGAGCGACCCGCAGCGGCGCCTGCCACCAGTGTGGATGCCGGTCCGCCTGGAAGCGGTAGGCGCTGGCATGGTGGGCCGGGAGCATCGTCTCGGGATGCTTGCCCGCCGCGTGGCCCTTGGCGTGCGTGACCTCTGCGGATGGTACGAACACATTGTGCCAGCCGGCCTTGCCCATGCGGTCGCCGAAGTCCACATCCTCCATGTACATGAAGTAGCGGGAGTCGAATCCGTCGATGGAGTCGAAGGCGGCGCGGCGCACGAGCAGGCAGGAGCCGGACAGCCAGCCGACGGTGCGTTCGGAGATGGCGGCGTTGTCCTGGCGGTACTTCTGGGTCCAGGGGTTGCCGGGCCAGATGGTGCCGAAGATGGCGTGGCCCGCGCCGTCGGCGATGCCGGGCACGGACCGCGCGGACGGATAGGTGCTGCCGTCCGGCTCGAGCACCATGGGCCCGATGGCTCCGGCGCGCGGCCAGCGCTTGGCGGCCTCGAGCAGGATGTCGATGGAGTCGGTGCCCCAGCGGATGTCGGGGTTGGAGATGACGATGAATTCGATGTCCGGGTCGATTTCGGCGACGGCGCGGTTGATGGCGCCGCCGTAGCCGATATTGCCGCCGGTGCGCAGCAGTCGCACGTGTTCGTTGGCGTCGGCGACCAGTTCGGGCACGCCGTCGTTCGAGCCGTTGTCGGCCAGGATGACCTGCGGCTTCTCGCTGGTCGCGGTGGCTAGCGTGCTGATGAAGTGTTCCAGGTGCTCACCGGGCGAGTAGGTCACCGTGACGACGGCCAGGGTCGGCCGTCCGACAGAATCCGAGGGGCTCACGGGCGTCCAGCCTAGTCGGTGACGGCGGCGAGCGCGTCGTTCAGAGCGGGTTCCCAGCTACGCAGCGGCGTGAGCCCGGCGGCGGCCCAGGATTTGCCGGATAGGACCGAATATGCCGGGCGCGGAGCGGGTCTCGGGAATTCGTCGGTGCCGCAGGGGCGTACGCGCTCGGGATCGGCGCCGATTCCCGTGAATACGGCCCGAGCCAGATCGAACCAACTGGCCTGTCCGGCGTTGGTGGCGTGCAGGATTCGCGGTGCGCCCGGCTTGCCCGCCAGTTCCAGCAGCCCCGCCGCCAGATCGACCGCGTAGGTGGGCGAGCCGATCTGATCGTTCACCACATTCACGGTGTCGCGTTCGCGTTCGAGCCGCCGCATGGTGGCGACGAAGTCACCGCCGCGCCCGGTGTAAACCCAAGCGGTGCGGACGATATGGGCATCCGGGGCACATTCCAGCACGGCCTGCTCCCCGGCCAGTTTGGACCGCCCGTAGACGGTGGCGGGCCCGGTCGGATCCTCCGGCTCATAGGGCTTGGAGGCATTGCCCGGAAACACGTAGTCGGTCGAGACGTGGATGAGCCGCGCCCCCGCCGCGGCGCACGCAGCGGCCAGGACCGCGGGCCCGGTGGCGTTCACCGCGAAGGCGGCGTCCACCTCGCGCTCCGCCTGATCGACGGCGGTGTAGGCCGCGCAATTCACCAGCACATCACCGGGATTCACGATCCCGCGCACCGCGTCGGCATCGGTGATGTCGAGTTCGTCCCGTCCGAATCCGTGTGCATCGGGCGAAAGCCGCAGCAGCGCGCGGCCGAGTTGCCCGTGCGCCCCGGTCACCACCACCCGGGGCGGGAGCGATGCGTGCGCGGGCGGCAGGGAGGCGGATGTCACGGCGGCCAGTCTCGCACGACCGGCCGATCTCCGCCCGCACCGCTTGTCACCTGCGGCTTTGCCGGTGATGCAGGAGTCGTCTGGAACTGCGGGCACACGACTCACGGAGCGTCGGCTACACCGACATACCGGTTGGCGCGTCTAGCCTGCACTCAGGGGGCATTCCATCGGCATCACCCGATCGCGGGGTGCGGCCGAGCCGGATCATCGAAAGGAATCAAGGTTGCCGGAGAGCACGAGGGCATCCGCACCGCTACCGCCGCATCATTCGATCTCGAATGCGAAGCGCGGCGGTAGAGGCGGGGGTTCCGTGCGCGTATTCCTCACGGCGGCCGCGGCGCTGGTCCTGGTGATCACGGGTCTGGGCTGGCACAGCGTGGATCAGCTGGTGTCGAGTATCGAGCGGATCGGTGATCTGGGCCTGGGCGGGGGCAAGGACGGCGCGGTCGACATTCTGATGGTCGGCATCGACGCGCGGACGGACGCGCACGGCAACCCGCTCTCCGATGACGAGCGCGCCATGCTGCACGCCGGTGACGAGGTCGGTTTGAACACCGACACCATCATCTTGATCCGGGTGCCGAACGACGGCCGCAGTGCGACGGCCATCTCCATCCCGCGCGACTCCTATGTGGATATCCCGGGCCTGGGCATGGGCAAGATCAATTCGGCGTACGGCGTGACCAAACTGGCCAAGCAGCAGAAGCTGCTCGATCAGGGCGAGTCCGCGAAGCAGGCCGACCAGGAGTCGAGCCAGGCCGGACGCCAGGCGCTGATCAAGTCGGTCGCCAACCTCACCGGTATCACCGTCGACCATTACGCCGAGGTCGGGCTGCTCGGTTTCGTGCTGCTCACCGATGCCGTCGGCGGGGTCGACGTCTGCCTGAACAATGCGGTGTACGAGCCGATGTCGGGCGCGGACTTCCCGGCGGGCCGCCAGCGCCTGGACGGCGCGCAGGCGCTGAGCTTCGTCCGTCAGCGCCACGAGCTACCCCGGGGCGACCTGGATCGCATCGTGCGCCAGCAGGTGTACATGGCACAGCTGGTGCATCAGGTGCTGAGCGCGAAGACGCTCACCAGCCCGAGCCGGCTGCAGGACCTGAGCAACGCCGTGGGCCGCACCATCGTGCTGGACGAGGACTGGGATGTGCTGAAGTTCCTGTCGCAGCTGCAGGATCTGTCCGGCGGCAAGGTCGAGTTCGAGACCATCCCGGTGCAGGATCTCAACGGCTGGACCGATGACGGCGAATCGGTGGTGCGCGTCGATCCGGCGGCCGTGCAGAAGTATGTCGCCGAGACCATCGGCGGCGGTGGCGAGGACGACGCGCATGCGGAGACCAACGGCGTGGATCCCTCGACCGTCACCGTGGACGTCTACAACGCCAGCGGTGTGGGCGGTATGGCCGGGAGTGTGGCGCAGGCGCTGCAGGGCAAGGGTTTCCGCACCGGCACCGTGGACAACTGGATCGGCGGCCCGATCCAGAGCACCCGGGTGCTGACCGGTGACGCCAAGAACGCGAAGGCCCGCGCGGTGGCGCAGGCCCTGGGCGGGGTCCCGGTGCTGGCGGAGTCGGGCCTGCCGGAGGGTTCGGTTCGCGTGGTGCTGGCGGGTGACTACTCTGGTCCGGGCTCCGCTCCGGCGACCACGATGGATTTCTCGAGTTCGTCCACCATGACGCCGGTGCCGCCCGCACCACCCATCGATGCCGGCCAGAACGGACCGAAATGCGTGAACTGAACGAGACCCTCACCGAGGCGGTGCTCGACCCCATCCTCGCCCGCGATCCGGCGGGCCCGCGGATCACCTATTACGACGACGCCACCGGCGCGCGCATCGAGCTGTCGGCGCTGACGCTGGCGAACTGGGCGGCCAAGACCGCCAATATGATTCGGGACGAGTTCGGGCTGTCGGCGGGGGCGCGCGTCGCGGTGCTGCTGCCCGCGCACTGGCAGACCGCGGCGGTGCTGCTGGGCTGCTGGTGGGCCGGGACCGAGGTGGTGCTGCACGCCGATCCGGACGCCGAACTGGCGCTGGTGACGGCCGAGCGCATCGACGAGGCGGGCGATATCGCCGAGATCGCCGCGCTGTCCCTGGATCCGATGGGGATGCCGGTGCGGGACCTGCCGATCGGCGTCACCGATTACGCGACCTCGGTGCGGGTGCACGGCGATCAGTTCCGGCCCGGCGGCATCGGCTGCGCGCTGGACAATATGTCGGTGTCGGAGGTGTTCGAGCAGGCGCGGAAATCGGCTGCGCGGCAGGGTTTCACGGCCGAGGACCGGGTGCTGTCGACCACGTCGTGGGAGACGCCGGCCGAGCTGATCGACGGTTTCCTGGCGGTGCTGGCGGCGGGTGCGTCGCTGGTGCAGGTAACGAATCCCGATGCGGCGCTGCGGGAACGGCGGATCGCGTCGGAACGCGTGACGGCGCAACGGACTTCCTGAGCGGGGCCGCCGCGGCGCGGTGTTCTTCCCGAGCGGGTTGGCGGACTGTTCAGTACCTTCTTAGTCGACCGACTAGGAGGGGATTCCTGATGTTGAGCCCACGGTATGCGCTGCGCTGGCTGCTGGAGCAGGGCGGCCCCGGCTTCCTGCTGCGGGTCCTGGCCTGGCGCGGCGACCCGTTCGCCCGATTGGTCGGCAGCGACGCCGGAATGGAAGATCCGTTCCGCTTCATCGAGGAGATCCGGCAGGCCGGTCCGCTCTATCGCATGCCGTTCGGCTGGGCCACAGTCGATTACGAGGTGAGCCGGCAGATCCTGCGCGGCGGCGACTGGGGTGTGCTCGGCCCGGATGCCGCGCAGACGCCGCAGTTCGTGAAGGACCGGATCAAGGCCGCGCCGATTCCGGCGAACCCGGTCGCGCCCCCGGCCATGATCCTGATGGACGCGCCGGAGCACACCCGGCTGCGCAAATCGGTGTCGGCGGCGTTCACCCCGCGCGCCATCGGCCGCCTGCGCGAGCGCGTGGAATCGGTGACCGCCGAACTCCTCGAGGCCATGCCCGACAACGGATCCGCCGACCTGATCGGCGATTTCGCGTCGCAGGTGCCGATCGCCATCATCTCCGCCATGCTCGGCTTCCCCGACGAGTCGCGCGCCCAATTCCTGCACTGGGGTGAGGAATTCACGCCGCTGCTGGATATCGGCATCGACTGGAGCACCTGGTCGCACGCCGTGGCGGCGACCTTCCGCATGGACGAGTACCTCGACGCGCACATCGAGTCACTGCGCGGCGAGCCCGGCGCGGACATTCTCAGCGGCCTGATCACCGAGACCGATCTGACCCATCAGGAATTGAAGTCGAACGCCATCCTCATGATGGCGGCGGGCTTCGAGACCACCGTGAACCTCATCGCCAATTCGATTGTGCGCCTGCTGGAACATCCGGAGCAGCTGGCGAAGCTGCGCAGCGATCCGGCGCTGTGGCCGCAGGCGGTGGAGGAGCTGCTGCGCCTGGACACCCCGGTCATGAACACCGGCCGGGTGGCGTTGCGCGACACCGAGGTCGGTGGAATCGAGCTACCGGCGGGCAGTGCGGTGATCCTGTCGCTGCCGGGCGCGAATCGCGATCCGAAGATGTTCGAGGATCCGAATCGTTTCGACATCACCCGCAAGAACGCGCGGGAGCATCTGTCGTTCATCAGCGGCCCGCATGTCTGTCTGGGTGCGAGCCTGGCGCGCATGGAGGCCACGCACGCGCTGCGGTCGCTGTTCGAACAGTTCCCGGAGCTGGCCTTGCACGGTGCGCCGCGGCGGCTGCGCAGGCATACGCTGCGCGGTTACTCGTCGCTGCCGGTGCGGCTGGGAAAGCGCGCTGTCCTGGGCGTTTGACGCCACGCGGGCGGAGCGGCGCTCCTACCACGGTAGGAGCGACCGATCCCTCCTCCGGCTGTTTCCCGCGCACCGGCTTTCCGTACCGTGGAGGCATCCGACGACGACGGGGAGTCAGCGATGCTGAGTGCGCGATACCGGATGCGGTGGCTGGTCGAGCAGGGTCTGGTGCGGGCGGCGCTGAAAAGGCAGGCCCGGCGCGGTGACCCGTTCGGGATACTGCTCGCCGCGCCGCAGGGGCTGCACGATCCCTACCCGTACATCGAGGAGATCCGGCAGCGCGGGCGCATGTACCGCAGCCCGGTCGGCTGGGTCACCACCGACTACGAGATCACTCGGAACCTGCTGCGGTCCAACGACTTCGGCATCTTCGGCATCGATTCCACGAGCACTCCCACGGCACTGCGGGCGATCCTGAACGCGGTGGCGCTGCCGCCCAATCCGGTGGAGCCGCCGTCCATGCTGGTGCTCGATCCGCCCGATCACACACGCCTGCGCAAGTCGGTGTCCAAGGCGTTCACGCCGCGCGCCATCGCCCGGCTGCGCGAGCGCGTCGAGGCGGTGACGGCCGACCTCCTCGACGCGCTGCCCGAGGGCGGATCCGCCGATCTGGTCACGGATTTCGCCGCCCGGCTGCCGATCGCCATCATCTCCGACATGCTCGGTTTCCCGGACGAGTCCAGGGACCGGTTCCTGACCTGGGGTGACGAGATCACGGCCATGCTGGATATCGGCATCACGTGGAAGCAGTGGCGTATCGCGGTCGAATCCATGCGGGTCATGGACGGCTACCTGGACGCGCATATCGCGCGACTGCGCCGGGAACCGGGCGAGGACATCCTGAGCAGTCTGGTCACCGCCGGGGAGCTCGACGACCGCGAACTCAAGGCCACCGCGTCACTGCTGATGGGCGCGGGTTTCGAGACCACGGTCAACCTGATCGGCAACGGGGTGAACCGGCTGCTCGAGCATCCCGATCAGCTGGCGCTGCTGCGCGCGGATCCGGCGCTGTGGCCGACCGCGACGGAGGAGATCCTGCGCTTCGACGCACCGGTCACCAATACCGCGCGAATCGCCAAGTCCGACACCGAGATCGGGGGCAGACGGGCGCGGAAGGGCACCGTGGTGGTGACCTCGCTGGCGGGCGCGAACCGCGATCCGGGGGTGTTCGAGAATCCGGGCGTCTTCGACGTGACCCGCGCGAACGCCAAGGACCACCTGTCGTTTTCCAGCGGTATCCACAGCTGCCTGGGTGCGAGCCTGGCGCGGATGGAGGCCACGCACGCGCTGCGGTCCCTGTTCGAGCGCTTCCCCGATCTCGCGCTGGCGGGTACGCCGCAACGCCGTCCGCTCTACACCCTGTACGGCTTCACGCACATGCCCGCGCGGCTCGGGAAGCGCGTGACCGCCCAGGTGTGAACCGATGTCGTCCTACCCCGGTAGGAACTGTTACTCCGCCCGTGGTTCGTTCTCCGCCCCAACGGATTTCAGTAACGTGTCAACTTCCGACAGTGAGGGAGTCCGCGAATGTTGAGCGCACGGTACCGGTTTCGATGGTTGTTCGAGCACGGCGCACCGCGGCTGCTGCTGCGCACCCAGGCCTGGCGCGGCGACCCGTTCGGCAAGCTGACCGGTAGCGCCGACGGACTGCGCGATCCGTACCCGTTCATCGAGGAGATTCGGCGGCGCGGGCCGCTGGTGCCCAATCCGATCGGCTTCTCGACCGCGGATTACGAGGTGATCCGCACGATTCTGCGGGACGACCGCTGGGGTGTGTTCACCATCGACGGCGTGCGGATGCCGCAGGCCGCGCACCAGCTGATCCGGGACGCCCCGATTCCGCCCAATCCGGCGGAGGCCCCGTCCATGCTGCTCACCGATCCGCCGGTGCACACCCGGTTGCGGCGGTCGGTGCAGTCCGCGTTCACGCCGTACGCCATCGCGCGACTGCGCACCCGGGTCGAGGCGGTCACCACCGAACTGCTGGAAGCCCTGCCCGCCAACGGAACCGCGGATCTCATCCACGGCTACGCGGCGCAGCTGCCGGTGGCCATCATTTCCGAGATGCTGGGCTTCCCGGACGAATCGCGCGCGGAATTCCTGGAGTGGGGCGACCGCATCACGGCGCTGCTGGATATCGGCGTGTCCTGGAAGCAGTGGAGTGCGGCCGTCGAATCCCAGATGGGTATGGACGGCTACCTGGACCGCCATATCGCCGAACTGCGGCGCGCACCGGGCGAGGACATCCTGAGCAGCCTGGTCACCGCCGGGGATCTGGACGATCACGAACTCAAGGGCACCGCGTCGCTGCTGATGGGCGCGGGTTTCGAGACCACGGTCAACCTGATCGGCAACGGCGTGCACCAGCTGCTGGCGCATCCGGAGCAGCTGGCGCTGGTGCGCGCGAATCCGGCGCTGTGGCCGCAGGCGGTGGAGGAGATCCTGCGCTTCGACTCGCCGGTGCGGATCACGGCGCGAATGGCGTTGTCCGACACCGAGATCGCGGGGAGAGCCCTGCCCGCGGGCACGGTGGTCGTCATGTCCGTCTCGGGGGCGAATCGGGATCCGAAGGTCTTCGACGACCCGAACACCTTCGATGTCAACCGCGCGAATGCCAAGGACCACCTGGGCTTCTCGAACGGCATCCATGTCTGCCTGGGTGCGGCCCTGGCGCGCATGGAGGGCGCGTACGCGCTGCGCTCGCTGTTCGACACCTTCCCCGACCTGAGCATCGAGGGGCCGGCCGAGTACCGGCAGCTCGTCAACCTGTACGGATTCTCGCGTCTGCCCGTCCGCCTCGGGCAGCGGGCGAATGCGCGTGTGTAGCAGACCGTTTCGACAAGGAGATTTCACACGATGAAGCCGCGGCAGTGGATACGCTGGACGATGGAGCAGGGTATGCCGCGCGCGATGCTGCGCCGCCGGGCCAGGCGCGGTGACCCGTTCGCGCGGTTGATGGTGGGCAGTGAGGGCCGGGAGAACCCGTATCCGGTGGTGGAGGAACTGCGGCAGGCCGGGCGGCTGGTTCCGACCTCCATCAACTGGGTGACGGTCGACTACGAGCTGAGCCGGAGCATCCTGCGCGACAACAGGTTCGGCGCGTTCATCACCCCGGATATCAATACGCCGGGCAAGGCGGAGATGCCGGATTCGCTGCGGCGGCTGCTGCGCAGTGCGATCCTGCCCGCGAACCCGGTGGACCCGCCGTCCCTGCTCATGCTGGATCCGCCGGATCACACGCGGGTGCGCAAATCGGTGTCGGCCGCGTTCACGCCGCGCGCCATCGGCAAACTGCGCGACCGGGTGGAGTCGGTGACCACCGAGCTGCTCGACGCGCTGCCCGCGAACGGGACGGTGGATCTGATCGAAGCCTTCGCCGCCCAGCTGCCCATGGCGCTGATCGCCGAAATGCTCGGGGTGGGAGTCGATTCCGAGAATCGGGAACGGTTCCTCAGCTGGGGCGACCGGGTGACGCCACTGCTGGACTTCGGTGTGCCGCTGCGCACCTACCGGCTGGCCGCGGCCACCCTGGCGCAGGTGGACGCGTTTCTCGACAATCTGATCACCGAGCTGCGGGCGAACCCTGGCGACAATATTCTCAGCAGCCTGGTGACCGCGAACGAACTCGACCCCGACGAGCTGAAGTCGACGGCCAGCCTGCTGTTCGGCGCGGGCTTCGAGACCACCGTGAACCTCATCGGCAACGGCGTGACGCAGCTGCTGGCGCATCCGGATCAGCTCGAGCTGTTGCACGCCGAGCCCGCACTGTGGCCGCAGGCGGTGGAGGAGGTTCTGCGCTTCGATTCACCGGTGCAGTCCACGGCGCGAATGGCGCTGTGCGAGATGGAGATCGCGGGGGTGACGCTGCGGCCCGGCAATGTGGTGGTGATGATCCTGGCGGGCGCGAACCGGGATCCGAAGATCTTCGAGAACCCGAACGCCTTCGACATCACGCGCGCGAATGTCAAAGAGCACCTGTCGTTCTCGAGCGGGCCGCACGTGTGCCTGGGGGCCAGCCTGGCCCGCATGGAGGGCGCGTACGCGCTGCGCACCCTGTTCGAGCGGTTCCCGGACCTGCGCCTGGCGGGCACCCCCGAACGCAGGCTCCAGTTCAACCTGCACGGCTACGCGCACCTGCCCGTCCACCTCGGCCGCCAGGTTCCCGCCGCCGCGTAGACCCCCCGTATCCCCACCTCAGTAGAACCCCACCGCCTGGTCGCCCCACACCGAGTTGCGGTCGCGATCCGGGTCGTCGACCACCCGGTCGGCGGTGTCGATGACCAGCGTGGTGCGGCTGCCGGTGCTGTAGGGCGGCCAGTGCTTGGAGCCGTCGATGGCGGCGGGCACGCCGTAGGCGGCGAAGGCCAGCCAGCGGCGCATCATGCGGCCCGAAACCTCCTGTGCCGCTTTGCGTCCACCCAGCCAGAAGGTCGGGTCACGATCGAAGGAGCCGAAATTGCCGAACACGTACGGCAATTCGGTGGCGTGCCCGGCCCCCACCCGCGCCGCCTTCAGCATGGGCGTCGCATGGTCGAACCGGTACATCCAGGTCGGCGAATGCGCGGAGTGCGCGTCGGCCACCCAGTGCGCGGGCATCCGGAAGGCCGCGTCGGTGGACATGGTCAGCGCCGCCCGCGAGGTGTTCAAATCCCCGTAGGCCGAGGCGATTTCGGCGATCCGCTCGGGTGACAGCCCGGGATGTTCGGCGGCCACCCCGGCCAGCATGGCGTTCACCGCGTCCGGGGTGACGGGCATGATGGGCGAGCGGAACACCCGGAACATCGACGCCTCGTCCCGGTTGGTGCCGATGAGCAGCGGCACCCGGTGCGAGCGGCCCTCGCGGAAGCGTTCGGTCGGGTAGGTGGGCAGGATGTCGCCGTCCACCACGGGTACCGCGGCCAACCGGCCCGGTTCCTGACGCGGCACCTCGTCGAGCAGGACCGCGGCGGTGCTGACGATCCGATCGATGGGCAGTTCCAACAGTTCGCCCGCGCGATCCGGGGTCAGCTCCAGCAGTTCCAGGTAGCGGGCGGCCACCGCGGCGGCGCGTTCGGGCCCGAAAACCGTTGTGGCGGGCGGGGATTGGGCGATGGCGCGGTGGAACAGGCCCGCGCTGCGCGGGGAGGTGAGCAGGGCGGTCACGCAGCCCGCGCCGGAGGATTCGCCGAAGACGGTCACATTGCCGGGATCACCGCCGAAGGCCGCGATATTGTCGCGCACCCATTCCAGGGCGGCGATCTGGTCGTGCAGGCCCAGGTTGGGGGTGAATTCCGCGCCGAGCGAGGACAGGTCCAGGAAGCCGAGCGAGCCGAGCCGGTAGTTGATCGACACCAGGATCACGTCACCGGTTTCGACCAGTTTGCGGCCGTCGTAGATGGCCTGGGCGGCGGTGCCGAGGCAGTACGCGCCGCCGTGGATCCACACCATGACCGGGCGGGGTTCGTCGGCGGACTGCGTGGGGGCCCAGATATTGAGCCAGAGACAGTTCTCGCCCATGCGCAGGGACGATTCGACGGGCACGAATCCCGCGGACTGCGGGGCGATCTCACCGAATTCGAGGCAGTCGCGCACGCCGTCCCACGGTTCCGGCGGCTGGGGCGGGCGGAATCGGTTCGGGCCGCCCGCGTCGGCCGCGTAGGGGATGCCGCGCCAGACCGCGACCGGGCCCTGCCTGACGCCGCGCACGTCACCGTAGGTGGTGCGGGCGACCGGGGCGGTGTCCTCATCGGTTTCGGCATCGAAGAACCGAGTGCTCACGCCAACCTCCTCGTACTCCGTAAATCGAGGGTACCCAGTGGAGGTGGACGGATCGGGACAGCACGATCAGCGTGCCGTCGTTTACGCTGGGCACGTGCCGAGTTATGCGTACCGGTGTCGCAGCTGCGGCGATACCTTCGAACTGTCCCGCCCCATGGCCGAGGCGTCGGATCCGGCGGCCTGCCCGCAGGGGCACGGGGACACCGTGAAGTTGCTCACCACGTTCGGGACGGTGTCCCGCGGCGGGGGCGGCGCACCGGTTTCCGCTCCGGCCGCGCCCTCGGGCGGGGGCTGCTGCGGCGGCGGGTGCTGCGGCTAGTCGGTTACATCCTGTTTTTCCGCTACATCCTGTTTGTCCGCTTTATCGGCATGACCGAGTGAGCGGCCGGGCGCGACGCGGTCGCGGACCCGCTGCTTGAGAACGGTGATGTCCGGAAAACCGCCGTCGGCCTTGCGTTCCCAGATCTGCTCGTCGTCGACGGTGATGCGGAAGACACCGCCCTCGCCGGGGACGAGTGCGACCTCGGACAGGTCGGTGGTGAAGGTGGTCAGCAGCTCCTGCGCCATCCAGCTCGCGCGGAGCAGCCAGCGGCACTGCGTGCAGTATTCGATCGCGACGCGGGACATATCGGGCACACTACTCGCGCCGAACCGGGCTCGCAAAATGTCGCGGATGGAACCAAAAGAGCCTTTTCCCAATTCTTTTCACTTTTCAATTCCTGTTTCAGATTCACGCTCCAGCGAAATATCAGCAATCTCAACGGTCTTCGTCCGAACCGCCGCCGACCTGTCGGTGCCATGCGATAGAAATCAAGGCGACGAAGGAAGGGGGATCGATGACCACCGCCTGGACCACCGAGCAGATCACGGCGCTCGCACCGGATGCCGCATCGCTCACCGCCGCCCGCAAGCTGCGCGGCAAGTGGAGCGGCACCGGACAGCACGACACCGCCCTGTGGGGACTGTGCAAGGGCAGCGGCAGCACGCCGTATCAGACCGTCGTCGACCTGTCCGGTCCCGCCTACAAGTGCTCGTGCCCGAGCCGTAAGTTCCCCTGCAAGCACTCCCTCGGCCTGCTGCTCACCTGGGCCGAGGGCGGTGTGGCGGCCACCGGCACGGTCGCGTCCTTCGCCGCCGAATGGCTGGCCGGCCGTGCCGCCCGCGAGGCGAAAAAGGCCGCGCCGGAAGCCAAGTCGCCCCGCACCGCGAATCCCGTCACGGCCGACCAGCGTCACGCCCGCGTCTGCGCCGGTCTGGCCGACCTCGACACCTGGCTCACTGATCAGGTCCGCACCGGCCTCGCCCAGACCGACCGGTCGCACACCGCATTCGAAGCGGTGGCCGCCCGCATGGTCGACGCGCAGGCGCCCGGCGTGGCCGCCGCCCTGCGGCATCTCCCCCGCCTGGCCGCCCACGCCGATTGGCCGCGACTGCTGCTCACCGAGTTCGCCCGCCTGCACCTGCTGGCCACGGCCCACCGCCGCCTGGACGATCTCTCCCCGGCACTGCGCGCCGGCGTCCGCGCCCACATCGGCTACCCGCACCCGGCCGACGCGGTCCGCACCGAACCACCCGTGCGCGATCACTGGATGGTCGTGGGCCAGCGCGTGACCAGCGAAGACAATCTCTACACCCGTCGCGTCTGGCTCCGCGGCCGGACGACCGCCCGCTGGGCCCTGATCCTCGATCACCACTACGGCGGCCCCAGCTTCCCGCCCGACACCCCGTTCCCCGGCTCCCTGGTCGACGCGGAGCTGCACTTCTACCCCGGCGCCGCACCCCTGCGCGCGATCTGGGGCGAACGCCACGCAATTCCCGAACCATTCACCACGATTCCCCTTGCTCCCGGCAATTCCGCCGACAATCACCCGGGCAGCATTTCCTCGGCCCTGCACACCTATGCTGCCGCAATCGGAGCGGATCCATTTCTCCGCTCGTGGCCGATATGCCTCGCGGAGGTAATTCCGCTGCGCGACGAGACCGGTTGGCACGTCCTGCAATCCGATAATTCCACCCTCCCGATTTCCACCAGCGACGGCGAACCGTGGCGACTTCTCGGCCTGTCCGGCGGTCACCCCCTGACCCTGATCGGCGAATGGACCGCCGCGGGCCTGATACCCATCTCCGCCCTGGCCGACGGCTCCATCGTGGATACCGCCCCGGCCGACATCGGTTCCGCCGCCGCCCCGGCCGCCACCGGCAACGGCACCGCCGATCTCGTCTCGGTGGCGCTGGTGGGCACCGCACGCCGCCCGATCGACGCTGTCTCCCTCACCGAACCCGTCGCCACACTGGCAGCCCGGCTGGCACCCGCGGCGTCGCCGTCGGACGATCCGGCCGCGCGACTGCTCGAAACCGTTGCGCTGCAGGACTGCTTCGCACGCGGCGGGGTGGTGACGACCGCATCCACCGCGCGTCCGGTTGTCGCGGAGGACGATCCGCGGCCGCTCCTGCCGCAGGCCGCGGGGGCGCGGCTGGCGGCGTTGCTGGCGGACAATTCGCCGTTTCTGGAGGAGTGGTTCGCGGCGGCGGAGCAGGTCGGTTATCGGGCTCCGGATTCGCTGGCGAGTGTGCTGCTGGAGCGGGCGAAAGCGCTTGCGACACACCGGGAACCGCTGCTGCGGCTGGCGGGGGCCCGGGGGCGGTGGCTGGCCGGGCAGCATCCGGGGTGGAAGCCGCTGGTGCGGGCCGCCGCCGAGGACGAGTCGGTGTGGTCGCACGGGCGGGCCGCGGAACGGCGCGCGTGGTTGACGGAATTGCGGCGGCGCGATCCGGATGCGGCGCGAGCGGCGCTGGCCGGTTCGTGGGGCACCGAATCCGGCCCCGGAAAGGCCGAATTGCTGGCTGTACTCGGCGCTGGGCTGTCCCTCGCGGATGAGACATTGCTGGAGACGGCGCTGGATGATCGGCGGGCAGAGGTGCGGCGAACGGCGGCGGATCTGCTGGGGCGGCTGCCGGATTCGGCGTTCGCGCGGCGGATGGCCGAACGGGCCGCGGCCTGGCTGAGTTTCGGGCGGCGGCTGTCGCGGCCGCAGTTGACCACCACGGGGCCGGGCGTGCTGGATGATGCCGCGCGGCGGGACGGGGTGGGAGATGCGGTGGGGTACCTGCCCTATCAGGCCGAGGGGTCGCCGGATGTGGCGGCCGAATGGCTGCACCGGGTGGTGGCCGCTACGCCGCTGCGGCAGTGGGAGCGGTTGCTCGGCCCGGCCGAGCAGGCCGTGCGGGTGTCCATGTCCGAGGGGGTGCGCGGGCCCATGTTCGCGGGCTGGTCGGATGCGGTACTGGCGCAACGGGATCCGGAGTGGGCGCGGGCGCTGTTCGCCGCCTACGCGGAGCAGCCGGCCGGGGAGGCCGACAGCGAGAAGCTGCGCGAGCTGTTCGCGCTGCAACCCCTCGACGATCAGATCCGGCACCTGCGCAAGATGGACAGCAGCTGGCTCGCGGAGATCGAATCCCTGCTGCGCGCCGTCCCGCATCCGTGGCCTGCCGCCATGGCCGAGCATGTGCTGCGCCTGCTGCTGGAGCGCGCCGACCTGTGCGCGGATCGGCCCGGCGCGCCGAGCCTGGTGCCGGGCTCGTATCGGACCCTGTTCCGCGCCTCCTCCACCCACTTCCCGGTGACGGTGTCCGGCACGGTCACCACCATCGCCCGCAAATGCGCGGACCCCTACTGGGAGCAGGCTTTCGACCAGCTCGCCCACGACCTCATTCAACGCAAGACGATGCTCGAGGAGTTGCAGTGACCAGCACGCAGGAGACCACCCACGCCTCGGACGCCCTGCTGCGCCCGCACGCCGAACAGGCTTTCGCCGACGAACTCGCCGCCCTGGCGCGCGCCGACGACCGCCCGCGCCCGCCGTCCTGGCAGCTGTCGCCGTGGGCGGTGGTCACCTATCTGCTGGGTGGCGCGCTGCCCGACGGCACCGTGATCAGCCCCAAGTACGTGGGCCCGCGCCGCCTCATGGAGGTCGCCGTCGCCACCCTCGCCACCGACCGCGCGCTGCTACTCATCGGCGTGCCCGGCACCGCGAAAACCTGGGTGTCCGAACATCTCGCGGCCGCCGTCTCCGGAAAGTCCACCCTGCTCGTGCAGGGCACCTCCGGCACGGCGGAGGAGGCCATCCGCTACGGCTGGAACTACGCGCGCCTGCTGGCCGAAGGCCCCAGCGAGGCCGCCCTGGTGCCCTCCCCGATCATGACCGCCATGAAGGCGGGCTCCATCGCCCGGCTCGAGGAGCTCACCCGCATCCCCTCGGATGTGCAGGACGCCCTCATCACCGTGCTCTCGGAGAAGACCCTGCCCGTGCCCGAGCTGGGCGCGGAAGTGCAGGCCGCCAAGGGTTTCAACCTGATCGCCACCGCCAACGACCGCGACCGCGGCGTCAACGAACTCTCCTCGGCCCTGCGCCGCCGCTTCAACACCGTCGTCCTCCCCCTCCCCGCGGGCGAGGACGAAGAGGTGGCCATCGTCACCCGCCGCGTCGAACAACTCGGCGCCGCGCTGGAACTCCCCGCCGTCCCCGCCGCCGCCGAAGAGGTCCGCCGCGTGGTCCGGGTCTTCCGCGAACTCCGCTCCGGCATGACCGCCGACGGCCGCACCAAACTCAAGTCCCCCTCCGGCACCCTCTCCACCGCGGAGGCAATCTCGGTCATCACCAACGGCCTCGCACTGGCGGCCCACTTCGGCGACGGCACCCTACGCGCCCCCGACATCGCGGGCGCGGTCCTGGGCGCGGTCATCAAAGACCCGGTAGCGGACTCCGTAGTCTGGACCGAATACCTGGAAGCCGTCGTCCGCCAGCGCCCCGACTGGTCCGACTTCTACCGTGCCTGCCGCGAGGTGCACCAGTGACCACGGTGCCGCCCGGCGATTCGGCGCACAGCGCCCGGACCACGGAGACGCGGGTGTTCGGCATCCGCCACCACGGTCCCGGTTCGGCGCGGTCGCTGCGTCTGGCGCTCGAAAAGTACTGTCCTGACGCGATTCTCATCGAAGGCCCGGCGGATGCCGATCCGCTGGCCGCCTTCGTCGCGGCCGACGGGATGGAGCCGCCGGTCGCACTGCTCGGGTATCACCCCGACGAACCGGCGCGGGCCGCCATGTGGCCGTTCGCGGTGTTCTCCCCGGAGTGGCAGGCGCTGAGCTATGCGGCCGAAAACGGTGTGCGCGTGGGGTTCTGCGATCTGCCCGCCGCCGTGACGCTCGCCATGGAGAACGAGCCCGGCGACCGCACCGACCCGCTGGCACTGCTGGCCGAGGCCGGGGGCTACGACGACGCCGAACGCTGGTGGGACGCCATTGTCGAATCCACCTCGGACGCGGAGATTTTCACCGCCGTCAACGAGGCCATGGCCGCGCTGCGCGAGTTCGCCGAGCACGAGAGCGACGAAAACCCCCGTGCCGAAGCGGGTTCCATGGATATCGCCTTCGCCTCGCAGCGCATTGTGGTCGATCTGCACACGCTGCGCCGGGAGGCGTATATGCGGCAGGTGATGCGAAAGGTGTTGAAGGACGGGGCGTTGCGGCTGGCGGTGGTGTGCGGTGCGTGGCATGCGCCCGCGCTGGAGGGCAAGCTCGGACCTGCCGCCGCGGATGCCCGGATGTTGAAGGGGTTGCCCAAGGGGAAGGCGACGCTGACGTGGGTGCCGTGGACGCATTCGCGGCTGGCGAGTGCTTCGGGTTATGGGGCGGGGGTTACGTCGCCCGGGTGGTATCACCATCTGTTCACGCAGACCGAGCAGCCGATCGCGCGCTGGCTCACCAGGGTGGCGGGGACGCTGCGGGCGAATGACCTGCCCGTATCCAGTGCGCACATCATCGAATCCGTCCGGCTGGCGGAGACTCTCGCCGCCATGCGCGAGCGGCCGATGGTCGGACTGTCCGAGGTCACCGAGGCGACTCGGGCGGTGCTCTGCGACGGCGACGAGACCATGTTGCGGCTGGTCACCACCGAGCTGGTGGTGGGCGAGGCGCTGGGTTCGGTGCCGGAGGGGACGCCCACCGTCCCGCTGGAGGCGGATCTGCGCGCGCAGCTGCGATCGCTGCGGATGAAGCAGGAGGCGCAGGAGCGGACGGTCGATCTGGATCTGCGCACCGACAGCGGCACGGCGAAATCCCGTCTGCTGCACCGGCTTCGCCTGCTGGGCATCGACTGGGGGCGGCTCGCGCAGAGTCAGGTCCGCAATACCGGCACCTTCCGGGAGACGTGGACGCTGCGCTGGCGGCCGGAGCTGGCCGTCGCCATTGTGGAGGCGGCTCGCTGGGGCACCACCCTGCGCACCGCCGCCGAGGCCAAGGTCCTCGACACGGTGGCCTATCCGGACGCCACCGTCGGCACGGTCGCGACCGCACTGGAATCGGCCCTGCTCGCGGATCTGGGCGGCGCGACGAACGGTCTCATCACCCGGCTGGAATCCGTTGCGGCCCTGGATCACGACGTCACCCATCTGCTGGCGGCGCTGCCCGGCCTGCTGCGCACCCTGCGCTACGGCGACGTGCGCGGCACCGACACCGCCGCACTGGGCCGGGTCGCCGACAGCCTGCTGCTGCGCGGTTGCGCGGGCCTGCCCAGCGCGGTCACGGGTCTGGATGCCGACTCCGCCACCGAGCTGCGCGCCCTCATCGACGCCGTGCACCTGGCCCTGTCGGCCCGCGACAACGAATGGGCCACCGCCACCTGGCTTTCCGCGCTCACCGCCCTGGCCGACCGGGCCGACGTGCACGGCACCCTGGTGGGCCGCGCCGTGCGCCTGCTCTGCGACGCCGAGATCATCGACGCGGCCGAATCCGCCCGCCGGCTGTCGGCGGCGCTCTCGGTGGGCCACAGTGCCGCCGACAAGGCCGCCTGGATCGACGGCTTCCTCGGCGGTCGCGGCCTGCTGCTGGTGCACGACCGAAACCTGCTGGGCCTCATCGACTCCTGGCTGTGCGGCCTGCCCGAGGACCAGTTCGTGGCGACGCTGCCGCTGCTGCGCCGCACCTTCGGCGCATTCGACAGTGGCGAGAAGCAGTCCATCGCCCAGGCCGTACGGCACGGCGCGCCAACGCCTTCGGCGCGGGGGACCACCGAATTCGATACGGAGCGTGGGGCGCTGGCGCTGCGCGCGGTCTCGGAAATCCTGGGGGTGGCGTGATGGCCGGATCGGGTGCGATGGATCCCGGCCACAGGCACGCCGGGATGACAAAGAAGGCGGCGTCGGGGATGGCGACGAGAGTCCGCGCCGGGGTGACGAGGAAAACCCCCGCCCGGACGAGGGTGAATGCTCACCCTGGAATCGCGACAGCGGAATCTGCTGAAGGGGACACGAAATGACCGATGTCGACGAGGTTCAGGCCCGGCGCTGGCGGCTGGTGCTCGGCGGGTCCGCGGAAGCGGGGCTGGGTGGGCTCGGCTCGCCCGATGACGCGGCCATGGATCGTGCGCTGAACGCGCTCTACGACGCGGATGACCGGGGCGGCAACGGCGGTGGCCGCCGCTCGGGTGGTCTGGGCGGCTCGGCCCCGCAGGTCTCCCGCTGGCTCGGTGACATCCGCCGCTACTTCCCGTCGACGGTGGTCGAGGTGATGCAGCGCGATGCGGTGGAACGCCTGAACCTGACCGAGCTCCTGCTCGAGCCGGAACTGCTCGAGGCCGTGGAACCCGATGTGCACCTGGTCGGCACCCTGCTGAGCCTGAACCGCGTCATGCCCGAAACCACCAAGGCCACCGCGCGCACGGTGGTGGAGAAGGTGGTCCGGGAGATCGAGCGCCGCATCGCCGCGCAGACGGTGGCGGCGGTGGGCGGTGCGCTGAACCGCGCCGCCCGAGTCGCCCGCCCGCGCCTGCGAGATATCGACTGGGACCGCACGATTCGCAGGAATCTGCACAACTATCTCCCGGACCATCGAACCGTGGTCCCGGAGCGCCTGGTCGGCTACGGCCGCAAGGCCCAGGCCGTGAAACGCGATGTGGTGCTGGCCATCGACCAGTCCGGTTCGATGGCCTCCAGCGTGGTCTACGCGTCGGTCTTCGGCGCGGTGCTGGCCACCATGCGCTCGTTGCGGACCTCGCTGGTCGTATTCGATACGGCGGTGGTCGATCTCACCGAGAAGCTGGCCGACCCGGTCGATGTCCTGTTCGGCACCCAGCTGGGCGGCGGCACCGATATCAACCGGGCCATCGCCTACTCCCAATCCCTGATCACCCGTCCGGCCGACACCCTCTTCGTCCTCATCTCCGATCTGTACGAGGGCGGTGTCCGCGCCGAGATGCTGCGCCGGGTCCGGGCGATGAAGGAGTCGGGCGTCCAGGTGGTCGTGCTGCTCGCCCTCTCCGACGAGGGCGCTCCGGCGTACGACCGCGACAATGCCGCCGCCCTGTCGGCTCTCGGCGTCCCCGCCTTCGCCTGCACTCCGGACAAATTCCCGGACCTGCTGGCGGTGGCTCTGGATCGGGGTGATGTCGGGGCCTGGGCACATCTCAACGCCGGTCGATCCTGAGGGTTTCGGCCGAAACCGGGAGCGGCGAGCAGCGCTCAGGGCACAAAATGGCAGACGGGTGGCCTGATCGAACACTGCTAGGCTGCGTGCGGATCTGTCTCGGGAACGGGGGCTGCGTTTTGCACTCTGGTGAGGTCTTCGCCGGCTACGTGATCGAACGCGAGCTGGGCCGGGGTGGGATGGGGTCGGTGTATCTGGCCCAGCATCCCCGGCTGCCGCGTAAGACGGCGTTGAAGCTGCTCAATCAGGAGATGTTCGCCGATAACGAGATCAAGGCCCGGTTCGTGCGGGAGGCGGACCTGGTGGCGCAGCTCGATCACCCGAATATCGTGACCGTGTACGACCGCGGCACCGAGGGTGAGCAGCTGTGGATCTCCATGCAGTACATCGACGGGGTGAACGCGACGGCCGTCAACCCTGGTTCACTGCCGCCGATGCGGGCGGCGCAGATCATCGCGGAGACGGCGAAGGCGCTGGATTACGCGCATGCGCAGGGCGTGCTGCATCGCGATGTGAAACCGGCCAATATCCTGCTGGCCCGCTCCTCCGGTAAGGGCGGGGCGGGGATGGAGCGGGTGTATCTCACCGACTTCGGTATCGCCCGGCTGCGTGACGACACCGGCCACCTCACCCAGACCGGCACGGTCACCGCGACCCTGGCCTACGCCTCCCCGGAGCAGCTGACCGGCGCGACCCTGGACGGCCGCTCCGACCAGTACGCACTGGCCTGCACGCTGTTCCAATTGCTCACCGGCGCAGTGCCGTTCGAGGGCACCAGCCCCGCGGCCGTGATCCGCGGCCACCTGCAGCAGCCGCCGCCGCCCGCGAGCCCGCTGCGCACCGAACTCCCCCGCGCCATCGACGCCGTCCTGGCCCGCGCGCTGGCCAAGCGCCCGCAGGAACGGTTCCGCTCCTGCGCGGAATTCGCGGCCGCCGCCGAACGCGCCCTGTCCGCGCCGCCGGCCCCACCGCGCCCGCCGACCCCCGCGCACCCGCAGCCGGTCGTGCAGCCCCAGCCCGTACAGCCCCCGCGCCAGCCCACCCCGAATCGCCCGCAGCCGGTCATCCCCCCGCCCGCGCCACCGCGCGCCCCCGCCTCCGCCGCGGGCCGCCCGCCTGCCCAGGGCTTCCAGGGTCCGCAGTCGTCCCCGGCGAACCCCTCGTTCCAGGGACCACAGTCGTCTCCGGCGAACCCGTCGTTCCAAGGGCCGCAATCATCTCCGGCGAACCCGGCGTTCCAGGGGCCGCAGTCGTCCCCGGCGAACCCTTCGTTCCAAGGACCGCAGTCCTCCCCCGCGAACCCGTCCTTCCAAGGACCGCAATCATCTCCGGCGAACCCTTCGTTCCAGGGTTCGCAGGGGTCGGCGGCCAACCCGGCGTTCGTGAAGCCGGGGTATCCGAGTCAGCAGTCCTCGCCGATCAATCCGGTCGTGCAGCGGCCGCAGGGGCCGCCGCCGAATCAGGGTTTCGGGCAGCGGCCGAATTACACCCCGCCGACGCCGCCGCCGAATTACCTTCCGCCGGAGCGGAAGTCGACGCCGGTCGGGCTGATCGTGTTCGTGGTGACCGCGGTGATCGTGGTGGCGATCGTGGCCATCGCGCTGATCGCCAAGAGCACCAAGTCGCTCCCCGAGCCGGGTAGCCCGCCCGCGACCACCAGTGTCGCCCTGGCACAGGAGTTTTCGCCGCACCTGTCGCTGTGACGGCTTCCGGCCGGTCACCTCGGAGCGTGACCGGCCGGAACTGTCTCCACGCGACGGTAGGGACAGGCGTCGCGTGGTGACGCTCAGATGTCGGCGATGGCGGCCAGCGGGGGCGTCCGCGCCGCGCGGATGCCGGGCCACAGTGCCGCCAGCACGCCGACCACGCCGGAGGCGACGAGCATGAGCACGATCTGGCCCCACGGCACCGCGATGGTGTCGAGGCCCAGATCCTGTAGCGTGCGCAGGAATCCGACGCCGAGGCCGAGGCCCAGCACCACGCCGACGAGTGCGCCGAAGATGGCGATGAGCATGGATTCCAGGTAGATGCTGCGCCGCATCTGCGGCCGCTGCATGCCGACGGCGCGCAGCATGCCGATCTCACGTCGCCGTTCCACCACCGACAGCGCGAGGGTGTTGACGATGCCGAGGATGGCGATCACCACCGCGAGCGCGAGCAGCCCGTAGAGGATGGCGAGCATGGTGTCGATCTGCTGCCCCTGTACGCCCTTGTAGTCCTCCCGGTCCATCACCTGTACGTTGCCGTAGTTCTCGGCGATCTTGGTGAGGTCGGCGCGCATGGTCTGCAGATCGGCCCCGGGCACGGCCTTGAGGATGATCACGAAGCTGCTCTGGTAGCTGGCCGGCACCAGC
Organism: Nocardia acididurans; assembly: GCF_016741815.1. Classification (GTDB taxonomy): domain Bacteria; phylum Actinomycetota; class Actinomycetes; order Mycobacteriales; family Mycobacteriaceae; genus Nocardia; species Nocardia acididurans. Next base: position 351,265 of record NZ_JAERRJ010000006.1, on the reverse strand, counting down.
TGCTCGTACAGCGGCATCGAGGTCACCACGTTCTGCAGCAGCGGCGTGTCCTTGAAGATGCCCGACACCGTGACCGGATACTTCTTCCCGTCCAGCCCGGTCAGCTCGACCGACTCGCCTGCCGACCAATCATGTTCCCCGGCAAAGGTTTCCGAGATCATGATGTCGTTCGCGCCGAGCGTGTCGCTGCCCTTCTCGATGTCGTAGTTCATCACCGATTTCATCGGCCCCTCGGGCACGGTCACGAACACGGTGTCACCGTCGATCTTGACCTGCGCCCCGTGGAAGGCCACCACGTCCTGGACGCCGGGCACCTTCTTCACCTCGTCGGTGGCTTTCAACGGCACCCCGATGAAACTGTTGGGCGGCCCCGCCAGCATGTAGTCGCCGCTGACGCCCTTGTCCACGAGTTCCCCGATGCTGGCCTTGGCGGACGCGCCGAGCATGCCGATGGCCGAGACCAGCATGAGCCCGAGGGTGAGCGCGAAGGCGGTAGCCGCGGTCCGGCGCGGATTGCGCAGCGCGTTGTTGCGCGCCATCCGCCCGATCGGCCCGAACGGGATCACGAGCACCCCGAGCACGCTGATCACCGGCCTGGACAGTGCCGGCGACACCAGCAGCACCGCGAGAATCAGTGCGAGCGCGCCGATTCCGACGGTGAGCGCGGCATTGCCGCCGGTGCCCTGCGCCCCGATGATCACCAGGGCCACCCCGGCCACGGTCATGACCGCGCCGATGCCGACGCGCAGCCACTTGGAGGTGAGCACGGCCTGCAGCGGATTCGCGAGCACACCCAGTCCGATGCCGCGCAGTCCCTTGACCACGCCGCCGCCCACCGCGCCCAGTCGCCGCGTCTCGGCCGAGGAGGCGAACTCCTCCCGCATGGCCTCGACCGGCGGAATGGTGGCGGCCCGCCGCGCCGGCGCGTACGCGCTCACCACGGTGACGAGTACGCCGACGATCATGGCGACGGCGACGGTGCGCGGCAGTACCGCCATGGTGCCGGTGGGCAGTCCCAGATCGAAGGCGTTCAACAGCGCCGACAATCCGAACGCCAATCCGATACCGGCCGCGAGACCCAGTGCGCTGCCGATGATTCCGACGATCAGCGCCTCGCCGACCACCGATCGGCCCACCTGCCCGCTGCTCGCGCCGACGGCCCGCAGCAGGGCGAGTTCGCGCAGGCGCTGCGCCACCAGCATGGAGAAGGTGTTGTAGATGATGAAGGTGCCCACGATGAGCGCGATGGCGCCGAAGGCGAGCAGGAAGTAGTTGATGAACTTCAGCGCGTCGCCGAGCTGCTTCTTCATGTCCTCGCGGACCTGGTCGCCGTTCTGCACCTTGTAATCGGGCAGGGCCGTGGCGATTTCGTCGCGCAGCTGGTCGGCGTTCACGCCGGACTGCGCGGCGACGTCGACATAGGCGAGATGCTTGCCGTCGGTGAACAGCTGGCGCGCCTGCTGTTCGTCGAACTGCAGGCCGATGAAGCCGCCGCTGTCGCCTTCGAATTGGTAGATGCCGGAGATGGTGGCCTCGATATCACCCTTGGCCAGCGTCACCACCTTCACCTTGTCGCCGACCTTCAGGCCCGCGCGTTCCGCGCCGCCCTCGTTGATGGCGACCTGACCGGCCGCGGCGGGTGGCACGCCCGCGACGAACTTCTCCTGTTCGGCGACGGCCTTGTCCGGCGGCAGGTAGGCTTGGCCGACGGTGGGCGCACCGCCGGTCTGCACGTACTTGCCGTCCTTGAGCAGGGATACGGGCCCGTTGATGCCGGGCGCGACGACGCGCACGCCGGGCATGCCCTGCACCTGATCCATGACGGTCACCGGAATGCCCTGAGCCATCTGCTCTTTCGGGCTGACCCGGACGTCGACGCCCTTGGCCTGGTTGGCGAAGATATTGTCGAAGGTCTTGGACAGGGTGTCGGTGAAGACGAAAGAGCCTGCGATGAAGGCGGTTCCGAGGACCACCGACAGCAGGGTGAGGACGAGCCGCACCTTGTGCGCGGCGAGATTGCGCAAGGCGACCTTGCGCATCGGACTTCCGGACATCAGACGGTCTCCAGCGACTTCATCTTGTCGAGCACGGAATCGGCGGTGGGCGAACGCAGTTCGTCGACGATGCGGCCGTCGGCGAGGAACACCACCCGGTCGGCGTAGGAGGCGGCGCGCGGATCGTGGGTCACGATGACCACGGTCTGCCCGAATTCGTCGACAGCCGCGCGCAGGATGGACAGCACCTCGCCCGAGGACCGGGAGTCCAGGTTGCCGGTGGGCTCGTCACCGAAGATGATGTCGGGCTTGCCCGCCAGCGCACGCGCGCAGGCGACGCGCTGCTGCTGACCGCCCGACAGCTCGCTGGGCCGGTGGCTGAGCCGGTCGGTGAGCCCGAGCCGCTTGGTGACGGTGGACAGCCACTCCTCGTCGGCTTTGCGACCGGCGATATCGAGCGGCAGGGTGATGTTCTCCAGCGCGGTCAGCGTGGGCACGAGGTTGAACGCCTGGAAGACGAAGCCGATGCGGTCGCGGCGCAGGGCCGTCATCTGCTTGTCGGAGAGCTGGGTGAGGTCGGTGTCGCCGATGTGCACGGTGCCGGTGCTGGCCGAGTCGAGGCCGGCCAGGCAGTGCATGAGGGTGGATTTGCCGGAGCCCGAGGGGCCCATGATGGCGGTGAACTCACCGCGTGCGAACTCGGCCGACACCCCGTCGAGTGCTCGTACCTGGGTATCCCCCGATCCGTAGATCTTCGCCAGATCGGTCGCGCGGGCGGCGACCGGGGCCGTCCCCTTCCCCAGGGTGACGGTTTCCGAGACATTCGAAGTCATGGTGTCCAGTGTGTCTAGGATGTCTGGCCTGCGCCATCGGGGATCCCCCCGATAGGGACAACCTCATGAAGTCCACACAAAGATTGACTGCGCCGGGTCAGTTCAGCGGCGCGGACCGCCACCAGCTGAGGACCGCGTCCATGCTGCCGACGACGCCGTCGGTGTACATGAGCATCTGGGTGCGGTCGCTGTCGCCGGTGAAGTTGGTGACCATGCGCGGGCGGCTGAGGTCGGTGAACTGGTAGTTCGTGTAGCTCTCGCCGCCGTTGCTGTCGGTGGACTTCTCGTTGGGGGTGAGCCCGCTCAGCACCGACTGCAGATCGGCCGAGGAGTCGTAGCCGTAGACCCGGTAGAAGGGATCCTCGTTGTTGCCGCCGCCGAAGCAGCGCCACTGCACGGTCCAGTTGCCGAAGTCCGGTTCGCCCTCGTCGGCATCCGGCGGGCTGCTGGAGTCGGCCAGCCAGCAGGTGGCCCCGTTGTAGCCGGTCTCGCTGGACTTGCTGGCCGGCAGCATGCGCGGGAATTCCTGGCTGACGGTGGACCAGTCGACGGTCTTGTTGGTGACCGGTACGGCGGCGCTGGAGGTGGTCGTGGTCGTGCCGCCGGCCGTCCCGCCGCCCTTGTCGTCACCGCCGGAGGCGGCCACCACCACGACGACCACGACCAGCGCCAGCACCAGGAGGCCGACGATCGAGCCGATGATCAAGCCGGTGTTGGACTTTCGCGGCGGCTGCTGCATGGGCCGCGGCCCGGTGCCGGGCGGCATTCCGGGCGGCGGCACGGTCGGCGTGCCGGGATTGCTGTAGTTGTAGCCCGGCGTCGTGTACTGGTTGGTCGGCCGGTTCGGCGTGAACGGCGCGACCTGCTGCGGCGGCGGGGTGACCGTATTGACCATGGTCGGATACGGCGCCGGCGCGGCCGTCGGATTCGGCGGCGCGGTGCGCGGCCCGGAGGTGTGCATGGGACCGGCGGTGGCGTTCGGGCCGGAGGTCATGGGACCGGCCGTCGGCGCGGGCCCGCCGGTGGCGGCGAACGGCATGGGCGGCGCGGTGCGCGGATTCACCAGCGGCATGGCCGGTGCGCTCGGCGAGGCCAGTGCGCGCCGGGCGGCGGCGGCGAATTCGCTGCAGCTGACGAAGCGGTCCTCGGGCCGCTTGGCCATGGCCTTGGCGATCACCATGTCCAGGGCCTGCGGCAGCCCCTGCCGCAGCTGGGTGACCGGCGGCGGCGGATTCTGCAGGTGCCCCTGGATGACAGCGGCCGGGTTGGTGGCCTGGAACGGCCCGGACCCGGTGAGCAGCCAGAACAGCGTGCAGGCCAGCGAGTACTGGTCGGAGCGGCCGTCCAGCACGGAACCGGTGAGCTGTTCGGGCGAGGCGTAGGCCAGGGTGGCGGTGAAGGTGCCCGTCTGGGTGAGATTGCTGGTCTCGTCGCGCAGCCGGGCGATGCCGAAGTCGGTGAGGTAGACGCGTTCGCCCTTACCGCCGGTGGAGCGGGCCAGCATGATGTTGGCGGGCTTGACGTCGCGGTGCAGCACCTCGTTGCGGTGCGCGTAGTCGAGGGCGTCGGCGGTTTCGGCGATGATCTGCACGGCGCGTTCGGGCGGCAGCGCCTGCGGATTCACGCTGGCGGCGTCCACGCCGTCGATGTACTGCATGGAGATCCACAGCTGGCCGTCTTCCAGACCGCGGTCGTAGACGGTGACGATGTTGTGGTGATCCAGGCCGGACACCAGATCCGCCTCGCGTTCGAAGCGCGCGCGAATCTCCTTGTCGAACACCATTTCCCGGTTCAACAGCTTGAGCGCCGTCATGCGCGGCAGCCGCGGATGCTTTGCCAGATAGACCGAGCCCATGCCCCCGCGGCCCAGCGTCCGCTCGATGACATACCCGGCGAATTCGTCACCGTTGGACAGCATGACCAGCTCTCACTTCCCACATCACCCGCCGGGACCCATCCAGCGCGAGACGTACTGTACCTTTTTTGCCCTCCGCTTCGCTCCGGGCGGGTTCGCGGCCCTGGAGTCTCGACCCTTGATTGTGACGCAAGGCCATTCACCTCCTCTCCGGGCAGCGTTCCAGGTTTCTATCGGACTATCTCCGCGCATCGCACTTACGCAACACTGAAGGTTCGCTTGCAGTCCCGCATGAGAGTGTCGGTGGGCGGGTCTAGGGTGGCCACATGCGCATTGGAGCCCATGTCCGCACGGATGGCGACCCGATCGGTTTCGGCGAGAAGCTCGGCGCCGATGTGATCCAGCTGTTCGTGGTGGATCCGCAGAGCTGGGACAAGCCGAAGCCGCATCCGCTGGCCGCCGAGATCAAGGCCAGCCCCATCGACGTGGTGGTGCACTCCTCGTACCAGATCAATGTGGCGAGCACGAACAACCGCCTGCGCATGCCCTCGCGCAATGCTGTCGCGTTGCAGGCGCAGGCCGCCGCCGAGCTGGGTGCGTTCGGGCTGGTGGTGCACGGCGGCCATGTGCGCACCGATGCCGAGATGGCGACCGGAATCGACAACTGGCGCAAGCTGTTCGAGCGGCAGGCGGAGAAGGGCGGGTTCGCCGTGCCGATTCTCATCGAGAACACGGCCGGTGGAAATCACGCCATGGCTCGGCATTTCGACGATATCGGGCGGCTGTGGGAGGCCGTGGGCGACTTGGGCGCGGGCTTCGTGCTCGACACCTGTCATGCCTGGGCGGGCGGCGAGGAGCTGCTGAACATCGTGGACCGCGTCAAGGCCATCACCGGCCGAATCGACCTGGTGCACTTGAACTCCTCGCGCGACGAGTTCAATTCGGGCGCGGATAGGCACGCGAATCTGTCCGACGGCACCATCGACCCGCAGTTGCTGGTCGAGGTCTGCAAGGCCGTGGACGCCCCGATCATCCTCGAGACGCCCGCCGAGGGCGTAGCCGAGGATCTCGCTTACCTACGCGAACACGTTGGGTAACCGCTTTCAATCCAGCTGACGCTAACCCTGTTTGCGGACGCGCCGCGGTGGTGTCCTGAACGCACCGGCGCAACCGGCCGGACACCAGCATCCCATCACCGGGGTTCGGGGGCGAAGCCCCTGAGGGCCCCGGGAGTGGGTGACCGCGAGAGGGTTTGCATGTCTGTCGATTTCGCCTCCGATACCTCCACCGTGACTGTCGTGAAGCTGGGCAGCAAGATCGGCGCGCGCATCGAGGGTGTGCGCCTGAGCGGTCAGCTGGATTCGGTCACCGTCCAGCGGATCCAGGACGCCCTGCACGAGCACAAGGTGATCTTCTTCCGCGGCCAGGAGCATCTGACCGAGGACGGTCAGTACGAGTTCGCGCAGCTGCTCGGCTCCCCCACCACCCCGCACCCGACCGTCACCTCGAAGGGCGTCAAGACCCTCCCGATCGACTCGGAGTACGGCCGCGCCAACAGCTGGCACACCGATGTCACCTTCGTGGACCGGATCCCGAAGGCGTCCATCCTGCGCGCGGTGCACCTGCCCCCGTACGGCGGCTCCACCACCTGGGCCTCCACCGTCGCCGCCTACGAGGCGCTGCCGGCCCCGCTCAAGGTGCTCGTGGAGAACCTGCGCGCCCGCCACACCAACGCCTACGACTACGCGGCCGACCGCACCGAGGTGGCGCGCGGCGAGAACGAGCAGGTGACCGCGAATATCCGGGCCTACCGCGAGGAGTTCGAGTCCAGCTACTACGAGACCGAGCACCCGGTGGTGCGCGTGCATCCGGTCACCGGTGAGCGCGCCCTGCTGCTCGGCCACTTCGTGAAGAACTTCGTCGGCCTCACCGCCGCCGAATCGCAGACCCTGTTCCAGCTGCTGCAGAACCGGGTCACCAAGCTGGAGAACACGACCCGCTGGAACTGGCAGCTCGGTGATGTGGCGATCTGGGACAACCGCGCCACCCAGCACTACGCCGTCGACGACTACGACGGCCAGCCGCGCCGCCTGACCCGGATCACCCTCGCGGGCGATATCCCGGTCGATGTGCACGGCACGGCCAGCACCGTCGTCACCGGCAATGCCGAGCACTTCTCGATCGTCGAAAAGGTCGCCCCGCGCGCAGCATGACAACCTGACACGCCGCTTGGTTGTGACGCTCTTGCGCGTGCCACAACCAAGCGCCGAAACCCTCGAGGACTCACCTCGATCTGGTGCACCATAATGGTTCGCGGCCCGTCTCGGTCTGGACTGACGGAGCGGGGGAGCGAAGCGGAGGAGCGGAGGAGGGAAGACCGAGACCTCCAGGGCCGCGAACCCGCCTGTAGCGAAGCGGAGGGCACATTGGGCACAGAGATTCGGCCGCTCGACGGGGTGCGGGTACTGGAACTGGGCAACTATGTCGCCGCGCCGACCGCCGGGCGCATACTCGGCGACTTCGGCGCCGAGGTGATCAAGGTCGAACGGCCGAAAACCGGTGACGAGCTGCGGAATTGGCGGCTCTACGGTGGCGATACCTCGATGCTGTACCGCACGGTGAACCGGAACAAGAAGTCGATCACCCTGGACCTGCGGACCGAGGCCGGGCGCGGGATCGTGCTGGATCTCGTCAAGCGGTGCGATGTGCTGCTGGAGAACTTCCGGCCCGGCATGCTGGAGAAGTGGGGCCTGGGGCCCGAGGTCCTGAACGCCGCCAATCCGGATCTGGTGATCACGCGGATCTCCGCCTACGGGCAGACCGGGCCGCTGGCGCAGCGGCCGGGATTCGCGGCGGTGGCCGAGGCCGTGGGCGGGCTGCGCGAACTCGTCGGTGATCCGGATCGGCCGCCGGTGCGGGTGGGCGTGTCCATCGGTGATTCCATCGCGGGCATCTACGCCGCCTTCGGCACCGTGATGGCACTGTTCCAGCGGGAGCGGGTCGAACGGGTTCCGTTGGAGCAGCGCATCATCGACGTCGCGCTCAACGAATCCATCCTGTCGGTGATGGAATCGCTGGTGCCCGACTATCTGGCCTACGGCATCAATCGGGAGCGGGTCGGCGGGCGGATGGAGGGCATCGCGCCCAGCAACGCGTACCCGACCAGTGACGGTTTCAGCATCATCATCGGCGGTAACGGCGATGCCATCTTCCAGCGCTACATGCAGGTCATCGAGCGCCCGGATCTCGCCGAAGATCCTGAGCTGCGCGACAATGCGGGCCGCTGGCGCAATCGCGAACGGCTGGACGCGTCCATCGCCGAGTGGACGCGACTGCGTACCCGCGACGAGGCGTTGAAGATCCTGGAGGACGCCGCCATTCCGTGCGGGCCGATCTACACCGCCGCCGATATCGTCGCCGACGAGCAGTATCGGGCGCGCAATATGATTCAGCCGTTCGCGGTGGATGTGGGCGAGCCCGAACCCAGGCAGGTCGGTTTCACCGGCATCGTGCCGGTGATCGGCGGGCAATCGCTGCCCATCCGGAATGTCGGCCCGGATCTGGGTGAGCACACCCGTGAGGTGCTGTCCGGCCTGCTCGGCCTGTCCGAGGCCGAGATCGATGCGTTGGAGGCCAAGTGAATTCGACCGGCGCGGGGCCTTCGACGAGCCCGGCGAACTCGACGGACGCGGTGATTTCGGCGAGTACGCTGCCGCAGGCCGTCCTGCGGGACGTGACGCTGCGCGACGGCCTGCAGCTGACCGGCAAGGTGCTGCCCACCGAGCGCAAACTCGAGATCGTGCGGGAACTGCTGGCGCTGGGCGTGCCGGAGCTGGAGATCGGCTCCATGGCGCGCCCGGATCTGGTGCCGCCCATGGCCAATACGCTCGAACTGGTCGCCGCGCTGACTCCGGCGGAGCTGGCGCGCAGCTGGGTATGGGTGGCGACGCCGCGGCATGTGGAGAAGGCCGCGGCGGCGGGCGTGCGCAATTTCCAGTACTGCTTCTCGGTGTCGGACGCGCACAACAAGGCCAATATCGGCCGCACCACCGAGGATTCCCTGGCCGCCATGCCCGATGCCGTGCGGATCGCGCGGGAGGCGGGCGGGCGGATTCAGCTCTGTCTCGCAACGGCTTTCACGTGCCCGTTCGACGGCCCGGTGGATCCGGCGCGGGTGCTGGCCGTCGCCGCCGATCCGCGGGCGGAGGGTTCGGCCGATATCGTGATCGCCGATACGCTCGGGCAGGCGCATCCGGCTCAGGTGGGCGGGCTGATCGCGGCGGTGGCGGCGGCGGGCCGCTGGGGTACGCCCGAGCATCGGATCGTCTTCCACGGGCATGACACCTGGGGTATGGGTGTCGCGAATTCCCTTGCCGCCCTTGGTGCGGGTGCGGGCTTGGTGGATGGTTCCCTGGGCGGGCTGGGCGGCTGCCCGTTCGCACCGGGCGCGTCAGGCAACACCTCCAGCGAGGATCTGCTGTTCGCCACGCGACCGGCGTGGTTCCGGCCGCAGTCGCTGGCCGCACTGGTGCGGATGTCGGAGCGGCTGCTCGCCGAACTGGGTGAGCCGAACCGCTCGCGGACGGTCGAGGGCAGTCGCTCGAAAGCCGAAGCGTTCGAATGGGTTGTCCGCTGAATTTCTGGGCAGCGCGGTACGCGAGGCGCAGCGTGCCGGTGAGCTCAGCTCGGGCGGGCCGCGGCGTCGGCGCGCAGTTTGAGCAGGACCAGTCCGCTCGTGAAGGCGAGAATCAGCCCGGCGACGGTGATTTCGACATGTAGACCCGCGATCCCGAGGACTGCGCCGGTGATTCCGCCGAGGAAGATCAGCCAGGCGACGGTACGGGCCAGGATTGCCGACAACCGCGCGGGCGCGGTGGCCGCGGGTTCCCCACTCGGCGCGGTGGCGCGCACGGGGGATGTCGAAAATGCACCCATCATCTACTCCTCGATGACGCCCGCGAAGAGAGCGGATTATCGGCGCGTCCCTCAGCAAATCCTGGGCGTCTCACGTGTAACTTTGGACACACATTACGGCTCCGCAACGAAATGTCCATACGACACGTGCCGTAAACACGCCGAAGTTTACTGATTCGATATCTGAATCATCGCTGTTTGAGATATCTCCGTGGCTTTCGGCCCGGGTCACCCTATCCCAATATTCGGGACGAGGATCTCACCTGGCCCCGCGCCACAGCCTCCGTTAGGGTGAGCCCACTCGAGACGAATCAGGAGTGCCACCAATGGACGGCAGCAACGCCGGCGCGGACGAGCGCGGCACCCTGTCGCGCAAGCTGCCCGCACCGCTGGCCGGAGCAGTCGCCGCGGCCGGTGCCGTGTCGCTCGGACTCATTCTCATCGGCTCCTGCGGCGTAGGCGGCCAGGACACCTACGTCCCCCCGCCACCCCTCAACGCGGATCTGCAAGCGGCCCCGGTGAATTCCCTCTCCGGCACCACCACCACGACCGCCGTGGTGGTCATCCCGCCCTCCCCCACCTGGCGGGTGGCCGCGGGCGAACCGCGCAGACCGCGCACCACCACGACCACCACCACCGAGGAACGCCCGGAGGAGCGGCCCGCGGGCGAGGAAGCCGACGAGACCACCACCACGTCGCGCACCACCACGTCGCGCACCACCACCACGCGCCCGACCCGCACCACCCGGCCCCGCCCGACCACCACCGAGCGGACCACGACCGAACGGACCACCACCACCGAGGCCCCGGAGCCGGCGACGACCGAACCCGCCCGCACCGAGCGCCCGATCACCGCCGACGACGACGAAGCCGAGACTCCGGAATAGCGCCGCGCACCGGAACAGCGCAGCGGTCGCGCGGTCCGCAGCGCGCCACCTCGTATTCCGCAGTGCCGGTGAGCTATACGAAGATCGTCACCACTCGCCGTCTTCGACCTTCTTGCCCGGTTTCAGCGGTTTCACCTGACCTGGTTTCGGCTCCTGCCACGGCTCGTGGTCCGCACCCAGCCATTCGCCCACCGGGGCGACGTCCGCGAGTTTCCCCGCCGGAGAGATATCGGCGCCGTCGGAATCGAAGTAGTCGAACCAGGGCAGACCCGCCGCCGTGTACGCGGCGCGATCCACCGGAGACGGGGGCGGGGCCTCGCCGGTGATGTGCCGCCAGTCCGGCGGGGTCACCAGATGGACGAACAGGCGACCGGAAGGCGCTGCGGCCCAATCGGTCAGCGGGCGGTCGTCCTGGTAGATCTCCTGGCGCATGGTGCCGCCGACGCCGAGACCCATGGCCTTGGCCTGTCTGCCGCGACCCGCCGCCGCGCCCCGGGGCGCGCGTGCGGCGCTCGACGGCATGGACTCCAGCGGCGTCGCGCCCGCCGGGCCGGCGGGCGCAGGTCCGCTGTACCCGCCCTGCGACGGGGCGGGCGGCGGAGCGCCGTAGCCCTGCGAAGGGGGAGCCATCGGGGCCGAGCCGTAGTCGCCTGCCGGGACGGAGCCGGTGTAGCCCATGTCCTCGGCGGTGGTCATGTAGCGAGTGTGCTCGCTGACCTCCCGCCACTCGGCGCGTGCGGCATCGGTCAGGCCGAAGTGCTGCAGCTGGATGCCGCCCCACACCTCCTCGCCGGTGACCTGGCCCTCCACGGTCGCGCCCAATCCCATTGGCACCGCGACGAATTGGCGAATGGTGCCCGCACCGGAGTTGATGCCGTCCAGCCAGGGCTGGCGCGGCAGGATCACGTAGTTCTGCGGCTGCCGGGTGAGCTTGTCGCTCCACGGTTCGCCCGATACCGCGCACACCTTGCCGACGCCGATCTGCAGCGCGGCCGGTTCCTTCGCGGTGAACGACAGCCACATGGCCTCGCGCAGGTACATGGGCAGCATCACCCCGCCGCGTGTGCGCCATTCGTCGGGTACCGAATCCGCGTAGTCCTGCACTCGCCGCACCGGGAACTCGCCGAGCCCCGGCGGCAGCGGATGCGTGCCCGTCTCGGGCAGTCGCAGTGTGCGAATGAACCGCACGCCCACCCCGCCCGGCAGCACCAGAGTATTTCCGTCCAGCCGTACCGCGTCCTCCACCATGTCCGCACAGTACGCGCCGGGATCAGCCGTACGGTACCGAAATTCGTCCTGTTCCGAACGGCCGGGCGGGGTCTCGCGCCGACACGGTTCCCATTCGTCCAAGTCGCCGGTGCGCCGACGGCCTACCGTCGGTCCATGTCCACACAGTCGATCATGGAGGCCGCTGAGAAAGCGCTCCGCAGCACCTATGCCGAGTGGCTCACCGCCCTCGTCGAGAACGACGCCGACCGGCTCGCCGAATTCGTCACCGCGGACTGGGTTTTCGTCGGGGAACGCGGCATCACGCCGGGCGCCCTGTTCCTCGAACTGGTCCGCTCGGGCGAGCTGAGCCACTCGGCCATGGCCGCCGTGGGCGAGCCGCGCATCCGTGTCCACGGGACGACTGCCGTGCTGTCGGTCCGCGTCGTCAACACCGCGCACTATCGCGGGCAGACCGTCGAAGCCGATGAATGGACCACCGACGTCTTCATCCTGGACGACGGCGGGTGGCGGTGCGAACTGACCCACCTCACCACCGTCGCCCAGGACTGACCTAGATCTCGACCAGGTGGTATTCGGTGACCCGGTCGGTGAGGACGCGCAGGTGGTCCAGATCGGTGCCGAGGGTGCGGCCGATGGCGGTCAGCCGGGCCGCATAGTGGCTCACCGGGTACTCGGTGGTGATGCCGATGCCGCCGTGCATCTGAATGGCCTCCTGGCCGATATGCCTGGCCGACCGGGCGACTCGCAGGCGAGCACGCGACGCGATGGACGGATCGGTGACCTCGTCGGCCAGCGCGGCGGTGGCGTAGTAGCTCATGCTGCGGGCCAGTTCCAGCGACACGTACATGTCGGCCGCCCGCTGGGTGAGCGTCTGGAACTTGGACAGGGTGACGCCGAACTGCTTGCGGGTCTTCAGGTATTCGGTGGTCAGCCGCAGCGACTCCGCCATCGCACCGAGCGATTCCGCGCACAGGGCGGCGTGGGCCCGCACCGTCACCGTGTCGACAGCGGCACGGGCGGCCGCCGGATCACCCAGCAGTTCGGCTGCCGCACCGGAGAATTCGAGCTGCGCGCCTCGCCGGCCATCGAAGGTGCGGAACGGCTTGCGGGAGACGCCCGTCGCGTCGGCGGCGACCAGGAACAGCGCGGTGCCGCCGTCCGGCAGGACGGCGCTGACCACCAGGTCGTCGGCGCAGTCCCCGTGCGGGACCGGGTTCTTCACGCCGGTCAGCACGTAACCGTCCCCCTGCGCGACGGCGGTGGTGCTCAGTTCCGTTGCGGGCCAGCGTGTTCCCGGCTCGGCATGGGCGAAGGCCAGCAGCTTCTCCCCCGCAACCAGCGGCGGCAGCAGGCGTTCGCGCTGTGCGGGGGTACCGGCGCGAGCGATCAGCCCGCCGGGCACCAGCACGGCGTCGAGCAGCGGTTCCGGTGCGAGCCTGCGGCCCACCTCCTCCAGCACGACCATCAGCTCGACGGGTCCGGCGCCCACGCCGCCGTCCTCCTCGCTGAAAGCCAGTCCCAGCACACCCAATTCGGCGAGCTGGTTCCAGACCTCGCGGCTCCAGCCCAGGTCGGTGTCGGTGACCTTCAGCCGGGTTTCCGGGTCGTAGGCACGGCCGAGCAGATCCCGGACCGTGTCACGCAGCATGACCTGTTCATCGGTGAGTTCGAAATCCATGGTGGCGGCTCACAATCCGAGGATGGTGGAGGCGATGATGGTGCGCTGCACCTCGTTCGACCCTCCGTAGATGCTGGTCTTGCGGTAGTTGAGGTAGGCGGGGCCGGTGTGCTGGGCCCACTCCGGGGAGGCGATGTCGCCGGCGTGCACCGGCAGCGCGTCCGGACCCGCGATGTCCAGCAGCAGTTCGGTGGCGGCCTGCTGCAGTTCGGTGCCGCGCAGTTTGAGCACCGAGGAGGCCGGATTCGGTGTGCCGTCACCGGTTTCGGACACCACGCGCATGAGCGTCAGCTCCAATGCGAGCAGTTCGTTCTCCAGCTCCGCGACGCGGGAGGCGAAGACCGGATCCGCGAGCAGCGTGCCGGAGCCCGACCGGGTCTGCGCCGCATACTCTTTCGCGAGACCCAGCTTCACCTTGGTGCGGCCGACGCCGGTGATGCCGGTGCGCTCGTTGCCGAGCAGGAACTTCGCGTACGTCCAGCCCATGTTCTCCGCGCCGACCAGCTGATCGGCGGGCACCCGCACGTTCTCGAAGAACACCTCGTTGACCTCGTGGTGCCCGTCGATGAGCTTGATCGGCCGGATGGTCACGCCGGGCGACTTCACATCGAAGAGCAGCATCGAGATGCCGGCCTGCTTCTTCACCGTCGGATCGGTGCGCACCAGGCAGAAGATCCAGTCGGCGTACTGGGCCAGCGTGGTCCAGATCTTCTGGCCGTTCACGATGTAGGAGTCCCCGTCGCGCACCGCGGTGGTGCGCAACGAGGCCAGGTCCGATCCGGCGTCGGGCTCGGAAAAACCCTGGCACCACCAGATGTCGAGGTTGGCGGTCGGGGGCAGGAAGCGCTGCTTGAGCTCCTCGGACCCGAACTGCGCGATGACCGGTCCGATCATCTGCGCGTTGAAGGTTAGCGGTTCGGGGACGGATGCCAGCTGCATCTCGTCCTCCCAGATGTGGCGCTGCATGGGAGTCCAGTCGCGACCGCCCCACTGCGTCGGCCACTTCGGGACCGCGAGTCCGTGCTCGTTGAGAATGCGATGCGAGGTGACGATGTCGTCGCGGGACAGTTCCCGGCCGTACTTCACACGGTCCCGGATCTCCGCCGGGATCTCGGTCCGGTAGAACTCGCGCAGTTCGTCCCGGAATTTCACCTCGTCCGGTGACAGGGCAAGCTTCATTGCTACTCCCAGGGGTGAGCCTGTTGACTTGGGTCCCAGCGTCGAGCTGTTGACTCGATGTCAACATACTCCCCGGTAAACATGGGGCTGTCGGCTGGCTCACCTTCACCGACCGCTCGCCCCGTTCCGGCGCTGCTGGTACGTTGCGGGAGGACCTGTGCGCCCGCGACGCCCACGCGCGCGAGAGCGAACCACCGGCCACCCACCGGCATCCGAAATCCCAAGGAGCAGCACGAGTGAACGGCAGCACCCTCCGTCGCCGGGCCGCGTCCGCGGCGGCTCTCGCCGTCACCGCGGCCGCGCTGAGCATCGCGTCCGGACCCGCCGGGGCCGAACCCACGACGCCACTCGAAACCGCGACCGAGGCGCTGACCATCGCCGCGGGCGAGAACGCCGAGGCGCAGGCGGGGGTGAACGCCACCGTCAAGGCCGCACAGCTGGTCACCGCGGCGCGACTGAACAACATCACCTTCACGCCGTTCGGCTACAGCGCCCCGACCATCGGATGCGGCAGCAATATGCCGTTCACCATGACCGTGGCCTCCGCCGTCGCGGGCGTCGACGGGCCGGACACCGGGCTCGCCGGGCCGCCGGGAACGCTCCGATTCCAGGCCACCCCGGCCCATTCCGGTATGCCGCTCGCCTCGGGGCTGAGCGTGGCGTGGCTCAATGTGGCCAACGGCCGCAGTGGGATCAACGCGCTGGACGAGATGACCGAGTACAACCTGCCCGCACTCGCCAAGACGGTGGACTCCGGGCCGGGCACGGTCGTGGCCTCGCTGTGGGGCACCATCGACTACCCGGCCGCGCGCTGCGTGGTGTTCCCGACCGTCGGACTGTTCACCGTGCCCGACCTGCCGAAGGCTCCCGCGCCCAGCACAGATCCGGCCGTGCCCAACGGAACCGGGGAGACGGGGTCGGGCGGGACGCCCGCCGCACCCAACGGCGGCGCCGACACCGGCTCGGGCGGCGCGCCCGCCCTCTGATCACCCCGCCGCGGGGTCGGTGAATTCGTAGCGCTCGTACTCGCGGACGGCTTCGAAACCGATGCTGCGGTAGATCTTGTTCGAGGTGGGGTTCGCGGGATCGGTGAACAGGCAGACCTGGGAACCGCTGGCGCGCAACCGCTGTGCCAGGTCCGCCGTGGCAGCGCCGGCGTAGCCGTGTCCGCGATCGGCGGGCGGGGTGTACACCGGGCCGATACGGCTCCAGCCGAAAGCCCGCGGATGATGTCCGGCCATCGACACCGGGCGCTCGCCGTCGATCCACAGCCGCAGGGCGCCGACGGCGATCCGGGCGCGCACACCCGATTCGTCGAGCGCGCCCGCGGACTCCGCGTCCATGTCCGCGTTCCACCGCGTACACGCCTCGATATCGGATTCCGTTGCGGGCCTGCTGTATCCGGGAATCTCGGGAATCCGCAGCCCGCCCAGCCGATACAACCGGCTGCCCTTGCTGCGGCGCGCACGCTCCCCGGACACGGCAGTCCACTGCTCGGCGAACGCCAGTGAATCCGGAATCGCGCCCTCCACGGCGCCTGCGTCCGGAATCTCCTCGGCCAGCGCCCGCGCCAGCTCCCGAACAGCCTCTCCCGGAACGGTTCCGAGATAGATCCCCGGCCCCGCGTACATGGCGAAACCGGCGACCGTCCCATTCCCGTTGTGCGCGGTCGCATACCGAAATCGCGAATCCGACCCCGCCGACGCACCGGCCAGCCTGCTCACCACGGTGGCAATCACCGTGTGATGCAACGGATCCCGCTCCAGCGCCGGAGTCACCAGCTGCAGGAACCGCGCCGCATCGGCGGTAATCTCCACTCGCATCGCCACATTCTGCCGCTCTCCGCACTCTCAGGAGAAGCTCTCGGGGGCTTCGCCCCCGAACCCCCTGGCAGCGCACCACACCCGCCCGCAGGCGCGGGTGGCATCCACCTCACCCCGCATACGAGAATGGCCGAAGCCCTTGGGCTTCGGCCATTCTCGTTATCTACTGCTACGCGCGCGGCTTGCGGCGTTCGTAGCGCGGCTTCTCGCTGCGGGAGTCGCGGCGCGGGTTGCGGCCACCCGTACCGGAACGGAATCCGGGCGGGCCCTGATCGAGCTGGAGCTGGATGAGCTGACCGCTGATCCGGGTGCGGCTCAAGGCATTCAGCGTTTCGTCCGACAGGTCCGCGGGTAGTTCGACCAGGCTGTGGTCGGGGCGGATGCTGATGTGGCCGAAGTCGCTGCGGCGCAGGCCGCCCTCGTTGGCGATGGCGCCGACGATCGCGCCGGGAGCGACCTTGTGGCGCTTGCCGACCGCGATGCGGTAGGTGGCCAGTTCCGCGCCGGTCTGGCGGTGACGGCTGGGGCCCTCGCGGCGTTCACGCGGTCCACGGTCGTCGAAGTCGCGGGGGCCGCGGTCACGATCGCGGTCGCGGCGGGGCGCGGGCTCCGGATCGGGCTCCATGAAGAAGTTGTCGCCGTCGTAGGAACCGACGGCCAGGGCGGCCGCGATATCCACGAGCGGGATGTTGTGCTCGCGCTCGTAGTCCTCGATCAGCTTGCGGAACAGCGGCAGATTGGCCGAGGCCAGGTTCTCGGTGATGGTGTCACCGAACTTCTGCACGCGCTGCGCGTTCACGTCCTCGACGCTGGGCAGCTGCATCTCGGTGACCTGCTGGCGGGTGGCGCGCTCGATGGCGTCGAGCAGCCGGCGCTCGCGCGGGGCCACGAACAGCAGCGCCTCACCGGAGCGGCCCGCGCGGCCGGTGCGGCCGATGCGGTGCACATAGGACTCGGTGTCGTGCGGGATGTCGTAGTTGACCACGTGCGAGATGCGGTCCACGTCCAGGCCGCGCGCCGCCACGTCGGTCGCCACCAGGATGTCGAGCACGCCCGACTTCAGCTGCCCGATGGTGCGCTCACGCTGCGCCTGCGCGATGTCGCCGTTGATGGCGGCCGCGGAATACCCACGCGCGCGCAGCTTTTCGGCCAGCTCCTCGGTGGCCTGCTTGGTGCGCACGAAGATGATCATGGCCTCGAAGGATTCGACCTCGAGGATGCGGGTCAGCGCGTCCAGCTTGCGCTGATACGACACCAGCACCCAGCGCTGGGTGATGTTGGTGTTCGTCGACGTCTTCGCCTTGACGGTGATCTCCGTCGGATCCTTCAGGTACTGCTTGGAGATCTTGCGGATCACCGGCGGCATGGTGGCCGAGAACAGCGCCACCTGCTTGTCCTCCGGAGTGTCGCGCAGGATGCGCTCGACGTCCTCCTGGAAGCCCATCTTCAGCATCTCGTCGGCCTCGTCCAGGACGAGATAGCGCAGCTGCGTCAGATCCAGCGTGCCGCGCTCGAGGTGATCGATCACACGTCCGGGCGTGCCCACGACCACCTGCGCACCGCGCTTGAGGCCATTGAGCTGCACCGCGTAGTTCTGGCCGCCGTAGATCGGCAGCACGTGCACGCCGGGCATGTGCACCGAGTACTTCTGGAACGCCTCGGCCACCTGAATGGCCAGCTCACGGGTGGGAGCGAGGACCAGCGCCTGCGGCTGTTTGCCGGACCCTTGCAGACCCATGAGGATCGGGATCGCGAAAGCCGCGGTCTTGCCGGTACCGGTCTGGGCCAGCCCCACCACGTCCGCGCCGTCGAGCAACGGCGGAATCGTCGCCGCCTGAATGGGCGACGGCGATTCGTAGCCGACATCGGCGATGGCCCGCAAAATGCGGTCATCGATGCCGAGATCGGCGAAGGACGGGCCGTTCACGTCCCTCTCGTCGTCGCTGGGAACGCTGTCGGCCGGTGAGGTGCTCATTGACCAGGAGTTTACTAGCAGCTGTTTGCCCAACCCGCCCCGCCTCACCCAGACCCGCGGGGGCGTCCGAACAAATACCCTGGACCAGTGCACCCGAACAACGAAGCCGCACCGGTCCGCAACTACGTGACCGGCACCATCGCCGCCGCCGAGCCGGGCAGTGCGGGCACGGTCTCCGCCCCGCCCGCGCAGGAGACGGCCGCCGTCGCCCAGAGCGAGGCCGATGTCGCGGCCGCGGGCGCGGTCGATATCGCGGTGGTGCAGTTCGCGCCCGGCACCGATGTGGCGGCCAATCTGGCCGGGCTGCGCGAGGAGGTGCGGGCCGCCAGTGAGCTGGGCGCGAAAATCGTTGTCGCGCCGGAGTATTCGATGTACTCGGTGACGCGGCTGGATGAGCGGGTGGTGAAGATCGCCGAACCGTTGACCGGGCCGTTCGTGAGCGGGCTGCGCGGGATCGCGGCCGAGTTCGGGGTGCATCTGGTAGCGGGGGTGGCCGAGGCGCCCGGCGGGGACCATCCGGCCGACCGCATCTACAACACGCTGGTCGCGGCCTCCCCGACCGCCGAGTTCGCGGCCGTCTACCGCAAGGCGCACCTGTACGACGCGTTCGGCTTCCTCGAATCCGATGTGGTGCTGCCGGGACCGCTCGACCCGCCGCAGACCTTCACCGTGGACGGTGTGACCTTCGGCATGCAGACCTGCTTCGATCTGCGCTTCCCCGAGGGCATCCGGCGCGTCGCCGCCTCCGGGGCGCAGGTGCTGCTGCTGCCCGCGCAGTGGATTCCCGGACCGGGCAAGGTCGACCAGTGGACGACGCTGCTGCGTGCCCGCGCCATCGAGAACACCATGTACGTGGCGGCATCCGACCAGGCCATGCCGCGCGGGTCGGGGGCATCCATGATCGTCGGCCCGAACGGCGCGGTCCTGGCCGAACTCGGCGATCAGCCCGGAATCGCCACGGCCCGAATCGATCTCGCACATCTGGCGGAGATCCGCGCGGTCAACCCGAGCCTGTCACTGCGGCGGTACGAGATTCGACCGGAGTGAGCTCCGCGTGTCCGGGTCGGGGCAGGCTTTTCGTGGCCGTCACTCGGTGTTTTCATAATCGCGCCGCGGGCGCGCTGGGCCTGTCGGCGGCAACGCAACTAAACTGAACAGCAATGATCTACCCGGATCGGGGGGCTGCCGGTCGGGCGCTGGGCGGGGTGCTCGAGCATTTGCGCGCGGCGGATCCACTGGTGCTCGGACTGCCGCGCGGCGGGGTGCCGGTGGCGGTGGCGGTGCGGGAGGTCATCGGCGGGGAGCTCGACATCATGCTGGTTCGCAAGCTCGGGGTGCCGTGGCAGCCGGAGCTCGCCATGGGGGCCATCGGCGAGGACGGGGTGCGGGTGCTCAACGACGATGTCGTCGAGCACACCGGGGTGACGCCGGACCAGATAGCCGCCATCGAAGAGCTCGAGCGCGCCGAACTCGAACGGCGACGGCAGGTATTGCGTTCCGCCGCACCGGCTTTCCCGCTCAAGGACCGCACCGCCGTGATCGTCGACGACGGCATGGCCACCGGGGCCACCGTCGCCGCCGCCTGCGAGATCGCGCGCCTGCACGAACCGCGCCGCGTGGTGGTGGCGGTCCCGGTGTCCTCCGCCGAAGCGCTGCAACGCATCCGGGCGCTGGCCGACGAGGTGCGCTGCCCGCTGGTCCCCCGCTTCCTCGGCGGGGTGGGCGGGGCCTACCGCGATTTCCACCAGCTCACCGATGAGGAGGTGGTGGAGCTGCTCTACGCCGGGCGCGGCGACGGGCCGTGAGCTGTGCCGCACAGGCTCGACGGCAGGGCACTGACGGCACGCCCCCGTACCGCGCAGGCTCGACGGCAGGGGCGTTGACGGCATGCCCCCGTACCGCGCAGGCTCGACGGCAGGGCACTGACGCCAGGGCAGGGCAGGGCACTGCCCTCGCCACGACGCGTCGGCAGGCGCACGCGATTCACGCGCGGGGCCCTCCCCGTTGCGTCGGGCAGGAGGCGCTCAGTCCTCGGCGATTTCGGTGAGGCCCTTGCGGTGGCGCTGCGCGAGTTCCGCGTAGTAGGAGGGGTTGAGTTTCACCCAGCCTTCGGCCTGCGTGCCCGCGATGGGTCGCTTCACCTCGGCGGGGGAACCGGCGGCCAGCACGCCGTCGGGGATCTGGGTGCCCGGTGACACCAGCGAGTGCGCGGCGATCATGGAGCCCGCGCCGATGCGCGCCATATCCAGCACGGTCGACCCGTTCCCGACAATCGATTCCGCCCCGAGCGTGGCCCCGTGGAAGATCACCCCGTGCGCGATGGTCGCGCCCGGACCGATCTCCACCGGAACATCCGGCGGCACATGGATCACCGCGTTGTCCTGCACGTTCGCCCGCTCCCGCACGATGATCGGCGCGAGGTCGGCGCGCAGTACCGCGCCGCACCAGATGGACGCGCCCGCCTCGACCCGCACATCCCCGATGAGCGTCGCCGTGGGCGCGACGAACGCGGTCGGATCCACCGTGGGCCGCTTGCCTTCGAATTCGTAGAGTGGCACGCCGTTCACCGTAAACGCTTGCCGCCCCGCGTGGTTCCACAGAAACGGCCGAGATCAGCCGCGAGCCAGCACCCAGTCCGCGATATCCGCCGACACCTGCGCGTGCACCGGCTCGTGCAGCAGGTCGTGTCCCGCGTCGGCGTACGCGCGGAACTCTGCCCCGTGCGCGCCCGCCCACTCCCGCACCGGATCGACCGGGGCGCGCCGATCGTCGACGCCGTGCACGATCAGGACCGGAAGTCCCGGCGGTAGCGCCGGACCCGAAACGGCATCGCCGCCACCGTATGCGGATGCGGCGGCCACGGAGCGGGCGCTGCCGGATGCGGACGCGGCGGCCACGGACCGGGCGCTGCCGGATGCGGACGCGGCGGCCACGGACCGGGCGCTGCCGCCGACCGGCTCCGATGATCCCGCGGAACCGCCTGCCGCTCGTGTGCGGTTCGGTTCCGCGCCGCGTGCGGAGCTCGGCGGCCGACCTTCGAGGACTGCTTTCGGGGTGCCGCAGAGGATCAGGGCCGAACACGGCGGCCGGCGTTCGGAGGCAAGGACCGCGAGAGCGGTTGCCGCGCCGAGCGAGTGGCCCATCAGCACCGGCGCACCGGGCGCATGCGCTCGCGCCTGCTCCAGGAATGCGCGTGCGTCAGCGGACAATTCAGACAATGCGCCCGGCTGTTCGGGATTCCCCTCGCTGAGGCCGTGACCGGAGGTATCCAGCGCCCACAATTCGATCCCCGAAGGCTGCACGGCCCGCGCGAACCGGTGATAGTGCCCACTGTGCTGCCCCGTTCCCGGCAGCAGCGCCAGCACGGCCACCGGATGCTCGACCGGCCACCGACGGTAATGGAGACGACCGCGGGCGCCCTCGAAATACGGCATCCGCAGATTCTCGCAAAACCGCTGCGCCTCCTCGCGAGGCCACAGCGCGCACGACACGTTTCCGGTGGCGACACGCCGGAATGGCCGGTCGATTTCCACCGGTCCGGTTGTGCCGGGACGGGGTGCGCCGTTGCGCGGGCGCGCGAGTCGTGTTGTGCTGCAAGGCAGCCCGTACACCCGTGCTGACGTGCGGCGGGGCGGGGCTGCGGGAACACGCCCATCCAGCCCACCTGACGACACACCACCCACCGTGCAGTCACTACGCTGTTGCGCGGCTCGGCCCGCACCGACGCGGGGCGGGTGCGGGTGTCGGCGTGGAAGACACAGGAGGGCCGCGATTGATTCTGTTCGGTGATCGTGTCGTGTGCAGCACCGGTGACCTGGTTACGGCGGCGCGCTGCGAGTTCGCGCTGCTGCGCGCGCTCGATGCCGAACTGGGACTGGTCACGCCGGTGGAGGATTCGTCTCCCGGCGCGGTGAACCACGTCCCCGGCCCGGCCGTCGATACCCACCTCGCCGCCCTCCGCGACCGCTACAGCCCCGGCTTCACCCACATCCGAGTTCCCGCGGCGGTCACGTTCCGGCGTGCGGCGGGGCTGGCCCCCGGGCCCGCGCCCTCACCCGAGCAGGCGCTCGCGGCGGTCCGGTCCGCGCACGAGCAGACCCTCGAGGCCCTGCGCGCGAACCTGGACGTGGTCGCCGAACCGGTGGTGTTCGACGGCATGCTCGCGGCGCGGTGCGACTACCTGCTGCGCGACAGTGATCCGGAGACACAGGACTACCTGACCGCGGCGGTGGCCACCCGCCATACCACGGTCGGCGCGCTGCTGACCCTGGCCGCGACAGCGGATGTGCTGCGCCACAACGGTTTCCGACCCGCCCCCCAGGCCCGCCTGTGGGTGGACGGCGTGGCGACGACGCACTCGCTGGCCGACATCTCGGTCATCTACCACGCTCGGCGCAGCCGCCTCGAGCTGATCGTCGACGCCAAACTCGGTGAGCTGCTGCCCATCCAGTGGGGCGACCGCCGCTTCCTCGCCTGCGGCACCTGCCCGTCCTGCCTCGCCGAACTCGAATCCCGCCGCGATCTCCTGCTGGTCGCCGGCATGCGCCCCGCCACCCGCGCCCAGCTCCGCGACGCGGGCATCACCACCGTCGACCGTCTCGCCGCCGCCGACGCCACCCCGGGCATCCCCGCCCTCACCCTGGCCACCCTGCGCCGCCAGGCCGAACTACAACTACAGCGCGAACGCACCGGCCACCCGGCCCACACCCTCACCGCCCCGGCCGCCCTGGCCACCCTCCCGGCCCCCGCCGTCGGCGACCTGTTCCTCAGCGTCACCCCCGCCGACCCCACCGCCGACCGAATCGACCGCGCCCGAGGCGATCTCATCGTCAGCATCTGCGCGGCCACCCAGCGCCAGGGCGCCGAGACCGGAACCGGCGACAGTGCGCATCGCCCTGTAATCACCAGCAGCCCAGCCGAATACGGGAAGACCGCAACCACCACGCCCGACACGGCGCGTACCGAAACCCTCCACCCCGACTGCACGCCAGACGCATTCGGTGACCCGGCGGATGCGGGACCGACCGCACTCCCCCGGCCGGTCGGAGCGTCCGGCCAGGAGTCGGAGGCGGGCTCACACGCCCCCGGCTCGGTCTCCGACACGGCGGGCCGAGCACCGGAGGCCGACGCGGCGCGGAGCGCGGTCGGGGTTCTGGTGGGCACGGGCAGCGCCGTCGGGCCGGAGGTGGCGACGCGCGCGCTCGGGTTCGTGCCCGAGCCCGCCGCACATCCGGTGCGGGGCGGAAACGCGGTGCATACCTTCGTCATTCGTCTGGATCTGCCCGATGCGCGGGGAAGGTTCGATGCGCCCCGCTGGGATTCGAGCGTGCGGGACGATTCGGAAGCGCTGCTGGAATTCCTCCTGCAGCGGCATCGGGAGCGGCCGGAACTGCGGGTGCATCACTATCGCGGGGATGTGCGGGGGTTGTTGAGCGCACTCGGGGAGCGGTATCCGAGCGGAGAGGACATGATCGCCGAGATCCTGCCCGCCACAGTGGATTTGTATCCGATCGTGCGGGCGGCACTGGTGGTCGGGGAGCGGTCCTATGACCTGCGGCAGTTGCCGCCCAACCGGGACGAGAGTGACAGCGGGGCCGAATCCGTACTGCGGCTGCGGGATTGGTTGCTGGACCTGGCTTCCGAGCACGGCGTGCGGCCGGGACGGCGGCCGTGGTTCGACGGGGCCTTCGATACCAGCCCGGACGAAGTCGAGGCGGCGCTGCGGGAATTCGGGGAGGGCGGCGGGATCGCGCCGGAGCAGCGGTGCGAGGCGCAGACGGCCGCGGCGTTCACCGCGGCGGTGCTGGGCTATCACCGGCGGGAACGACAGCCGCTGTGGTGGGCGCATGCCGATCGGCTGGATCATCCGGTCGAGGAGTGGGCCGACACCCAGGGCGTACTGATCGCCGACTGGGGTGCGGTGGATACCGACTGGCACAGCGGGAGCGATGGGCGGATGCGCCGATACCTCACGCTCACAGGACGTTTGGGTACCGGCAATCCGCCGCCGCCGGGCACGTCGGTGCTCACGCTGTACGACCGGCCCGCGCCGGGGATGCCGGTCGCGCCGGGCCGGCGCGCGCTCGCATACGCGACCGTGCTCGGCTGCTCCCTCGACGCCAACTTCGACGATGTGGTGCGCGTGGTGGAGCTGCTGCCCGGCGGCTGCGAACCCTACGGCGAGCTACCGTCGGCCATCGCGCCCTGCCCGCCCGGCCGCGATGTCGATGTGGAGGAGGCGCTGGAGGACATCGCCCACCATCTGCTGGTGACGTTGCCACAGGTGCCGGGGACGGCCGTCTTCGACGTGCTGTGCGGCCGCGCGCCGCGCCTACTGTCGGGCGGCGCGCTGCCCGAGGTGCGTGGCGATCACGCCGCGGCCGTCACCGCCGCCCTGCGCGATCTCGACAATTCGTATGTGGCGGTGCAGGGTCCGCCCGGAACCGGGAAGACCGATGCCACCGCCCGCGCGGTGGAGAAGCTGGTCACGCGGCACCGGTGGCGGGTGGGCGTGGTGGCGCGCTCGCATGCCGCCGTCGAGCACGCACTCGACGCGGTCGTCGAGGTCGGCGTGCTGCCGGAGCTGGTCGCCAAGGCCGATGCCCGCTCGGTCGCCTCGGAGTGGCTGGGGATCGAGGCGTCGAAGTATCAGCGGTTCCTCGACAACGCGGTGAACGGGTGCGTGGTGGGCGGACTGCCCGCGGATTTCACCGACCCCGAACGCATTCCGCGCGACAGCCTGGATCTGCTGGTGATCGCCGACGCCGGGCGGTTCCCGCTCGCCGAGGCGGTGGCGGTGGCGCTGTGTGCCCGGAACCTGTTGCTGGTGGGCGATCCCGCGCCCGCCACCGGGCACGGCATTCATCCCGAACCGGTGCACGAGTCGGTGCTCGGGCGGCTGTTCGGAGCGCATCGCACGCTGCCCGCCGAGTACGGCTACTTCCTGGAACGCACCTGGCGGATGCATCCGCGCATGTGCGGGCCGGTATCGCGGCTGCGCTACGACAATCGGCTGCGGTCGAACGAAACCGTCACCCTGGCACGGGAACTCGACGGCATCCCGCCGGGCGTGCGGACCGTGACCGTGGAGCATCACGGCAACGGCACCGAATCCGCCGAGGAGGCACGGGAAATCGTGCGGCAGGTGCGCACGCTGCTGGGCCTGCCGTGGCATACGGGCGCGGTGACCCGCCGCCTGCATCCGCACGACATCCTGGTGGTCGCGCCGTATCACGCGCAGGTGGCGCGCATCCGAACCCTGTTGTCCCGGGCCAGGATCGAGGATGTGCTGGTCGGCACCCCGGACCATTTCCAGGGCCGGGAGGCGGCCGTGGTTCTGGTCTCCATGACCACCTCGGCGCCCAAGGACGCCCCGCACGGTGTCGGCGCCCTGCTGTCGCGGCACTGGCTGACGAGTGCGATCTCGCGGGCCATGTGGTCGGCGGTGATCGTCCGCTCGCCCCTGCTCACCGAATATCTGCCCGCCACCACGGCGGAACTGTCGGATCTCGCGGCGGTGCTACAGCTCGACCGGGTCTGAGCCGCACGTTGCCGGAACGACAGGGGCGATCCGGCTCAGCCGAAGCATCGGCCTTCGCCGCGGTAGGTCGGCACGGTGGTGCGGACGCCGTCGGCGACCAGGTGGACTTCGGTGAAACGTTCGCAGAGTTCACCGGCTTTGGCGTGCCGGAACCAGACGCGATCGCCGATGTTCAGGCCGTCGGCGTTGGTGAGGGGTGTCTGCACCTCGCCCGCGCCCTCGGTGCCGATGAGCTTCAAACCCAAGGGCCACACCGGTTTCGGCACGCGGGAGGCCCCCGCCGGGCCGGAGGCGATGTAGCCGCCGGAGAAGACGGTGGCGATGCCGTCGGCCGGATGCCGCAGCACCGGGAGCGCGAAGTACATCGCCGGGCGCGGGGCCAGATTCCGGTAGCCGTCGAAAAGCGTTGGGAGATAGAGCCCGGAGCCCGCCGTCACCTCGGTGACGTCCGGGTCCGAGATGCTCAGCTCGATGGATCCGGTGCCGCCGCTGTTGACGATCTGCAGCTTCCCCACCTCGGCGCGCACGGCGTCGAGCACCTGGCGGCGACGCCGGGTGATTTCGATGCCGGACACCTTCTTCACCAGGCGCACAGCGGGATTCGTATCGGGCAGGCCCGCGATCTGCGCCTCGTAGGTCATCACGCCGACCACCTCGAACCCGCGCCGCCTGGTGGCGGCGGCCAGGCGCGCGGCCTGTTCGGGCGTGCGGATGGGCGAGCGCCGCACGCCCAGGTGCAGCGGGCCGATGCGCAGGGACGCGTCCACGTCGAGACATACTCGCAGCGAGACGGTTTCGCTGCCGACGGCGGCGCGGATGAAGTCCAGCTGCGCGATATCGTCGATCATGAGCGTGATGGAGTTCCGCAGCACCGGGTCACCGGCGAGTTCGGCGAGCGCCGCGCGATCGGCGGTCGGGTAGCCGAGCAGGATGTCACGCGCTCCCTGCCGCACCAGCCAGATGGCTTCGGCGAGGGAGTAGCCCATGATTCCGGCGAATCCGCCGGCGGCGGTGAGGTCGCTGCCCAGTACCTCTTCGAGGACGGCGCGGCAGCGGACGGATTTACTGGCCACCCGGATCGGCACCCCGCGGGCGCGGCGCACCAGATCGGCGGCATTGGCGCGCAGGGCGGTCAGGTCGACGGCGGCCAGCGGCGGGTCGAGCTCGGCGGTGGCCGCGTGCAACCCGGCAATCGGCGACGTTTCGGTCACCACTTCATTCGACCACGAAACTGGTCATGCGTCCAGCAATTGTGCGATCTCCGCTCAGGCCAGCTCGACGGCCTTGGTGGACAGGTACGACACGAGGTCGTCGAGGACGACCAGGGCGGTCTCGTCGTCGCAGTCGGCCAGCCAGCGCAGCAGCATGCCCTGAATGACGGCGAGAAGGTAGGCGGCGATGGCATCGCAGGGTTCCAGCCACTGGGTGCCGGAATGCTTGGCGCACAGATCGAGGAATTCGGTCACGTCGGCGTCGAGTTCGCGGATCCGGGCGGTGGCCTCGGGGTCGGGGACGCAGACGGCCTGGTTCTCCCAGCGGCGACGCAGGGCGGCGAGCGTGGATTCGTAGGCGCGGATCTGGCGGTCCGGTGACGCCTTCAGGATCGGCCACAGCGTGCTGATTCCGGCGTGCAGCAGCACGCGCAGGGCACGGCTGCCGCTGATATCGAGCGATGCGGCAGCCTTCTCTATGGACTCGGCCATGGCCTGGCGCAGGCCGACCTGGATTGTTTCTCCACTAGCGCTCAACGACGACTCCCTTTGGGCGAAAGACAACGCGCACCTCTGCTTGCGCGGCTCGCTCAACGGGTATGCGGATCGGCGCCACTCCCCCGAGCAGGATCCGGCGCACCCCGTTCAACGAGTATCGATGCTACGTCGTTTTCAGGGTTCGCAACCAGCTTTGATAGCCGTTTTCGGACTACAAGATTGTTTCGTTACCTAATCGGAACAGCCCCGCGATCGAATGGGAATCGGCTGAAATTCGCGCATCCGCCCGGTAAAGGGAGCATTAGGACCAATCGGTATTTTACGTAGCTACTTCCGGCCGGCGACAGTGACTGTGCCCGAACCCACACAGCAGAACATGTATAGGCCCGTCGCACACGCCCCTATAGCCTGAGCGGGTGACTTCAGCGCGCCCCGACCAATTCCTGATCTCCGGCACCTTCAATTTCCGCGACGCGGGCGGACTGCGCACCACCACCGGCGCCAAGGTGCGCGACGGCGTGCTGCTGCGGTCCGCGCAGCTCAGCAAACTCGACGACGCCGGCCGGGCGACCCTCGGGCAACTCGGCGTCACCGACGTGCACGACCTGCGCGGGCTGAAAGAGATCGACTTCATCGGACACGACGCGCTGCCCGAGGACGTGCGCCTGCACATCACCCCGTTCGACTCGCGCATGGGCGAGACCCCGCCGCACGAGGCCCGGCGCACCATCACCGCCTTCAACCACATGCTGGAGACCTACAGCCAGTTCCCGGCCCTGCCCGAGGCGCACACGGCCATCAAAGCGCTCGCGGAATCCGCGCTGAACGGCACCGCGCTCGTGCACTGCGCGGCCGGCAAGGACCGCACCGGCTGGGCCGTGGCCACCCTGCTGCGCGCCGTCGACGTCACCGAGGAGGACGTGTACGCCGACTACCTGCTCAGCAATGACGCCGTGCCCACCCTGCGCTCGTTCATGACCGACGCGCTCAACGAGGAGCTGTCCGACGACCTGCTCGGCGTGAAACCCGAATACCTCGAAGCCGCAACCACTTCCATGCACTCCATGTACGGCGGCATCGACGGCTACCTGGCCGAGATCGGCATCGAAGCCGACATGCGCGCGGCATTGCGCGAGCGCATGCTGGAGTGAGCGCGCTTCAGGCCCGGCGGACCAGGCCGTCGGAGTCGATGCTCACCTGATTGCCGGTGTGGAACCACTGACCGGTGAAGCGGGACTGCGTGGTCTGCGGATCGTTCCAGTAGCGGGAGGCGACATTCGGCCCGCGACAGAGCAATTCACCGTGCCCGGCCGCCGCCTGCGGACCCCATAAGGCCAATTCGGTTCCGCCGAAGGCGAATCCGAGGACGTCACGGGCGGCCGCGCCGTCGTCGCGGGCCAGGCCGATGCCGCTGGTCTCGGTCGCGCCCCACACCGACCACTGCCGGGCCGCGGGGAACACCGCGCGCAGCGTGTCGGCCACGGTTTCGGAGGTGGCCGGGTCGGCCGCGGCGAGTTCGGCGCGGTGGCCCGCACTGCACACCTGCCGCACCCGCTCCACCCGCAGGCCGGCCAGATCCGGCAGCAGGCCCGCGAAGATGCGCGGGGTCGCCGAAACCATGTCGATCCGTTCGGACACAAGGGTTTCCGCGATGGCGGCCGGGTCCGGGGTGAGCACCACGGTGCCGCCGACCGCGAAGGTGGGCAGCAGTTGATCGACGCAGCCGCTGGCGTGCGCCAGCGGCAGCAGCACCAGATTGCGCAGCCCCTCGGTGGGCAGATCCAGCGCGCCGACCACGGAACGGATTGCCGAGAGCAGATTCTCGTTGGTGAGCTCCACTCCGCGCGGGCCCGCCTCGGGCCCCGGGCTGGTGTAGCAGAGCAGCGCCAGCTCGCCCAGGGACGCGCCGTCGTCGATGAAGGCCGCGGCATCGGGCAGATCCTCGCGGTACCCGGCCGCACTGCCGCCGCCGTCGAGCACGAAGTCGGCGCAGCTGTCGCGAATCACCTTCGCCGCCAGGGCCTCCGGCAGCCGATCCGGCACCAGCACCGGCACCGCGCCGGACAGCAGCGCACCCAGGAACGCCTGCACCCAGCGCACGCCGACCGGCATGCGCACCGCCACCCGGTCGCCGTAACCGATGCCGTGCTCCTGCAATCCGCCCGCGATGCGCGAGGCCGAATACCAGAGTTCCCGGTAGGTGAGGCGGGGGCCGCCGATCTCGACCACCGCCTCCCGCGCGGCGAAGGTGTGCACCTGGATATCCAGTAGCTCGGTCAACGCCGGAGTCAGATTGCCGTATCGGAGAATGCCGTCGGCGCCACGCGCAAGGGGGTTGTCGCACCAGGTATTTCGCGTGTGCGGGTACTCCACCAGTAACTGCGACATCCGACCCTCCGAGTGCCATCGAGCCGCAGGCGTCGCCTCCATGCACCTGCGCACCGTGACTATATGATGCACATCACAATCAGGGGCGGATTGTCGGCAAACGGTGGGGCACCGTCACGCCATCGAGACACTCACTGCCCGGTGTAGGTAGCCTTCCCCGGGCCGACCTCGAGGAAACTCCGCACCGCGCCACGCAGGTCAGCGGTGTCGAAGAGCCTGCCGGAAACCTCGGGTGTCACCGAATCCGCGTGTGCCACACCGCCGGAACGCCACGCACCCACAATTTCCTTGGTAGCCGCATGGGCTTTGGTGGGGCCGTCGGCGAGCCGGGCCAGCAGGGCGCGGGCGGCGGCGTCGACGTCCTCGTGGACGGCGTTCACGACACCCCAGTCGGCCATGGTGGCGGCGTCGTAGAGATCTCCGGTCATGACGAATTCGCGGGCGCGGCCGGAGCCGGCGCGCTCGGCCAGGCGCTGCGGGCCGCCCATGGACGGGGTCAGGCCGACGACGGTTTCGACGAGACCGAACTTGGCCCTGGGGGCGGCCAGGATGATGTCGCAGGCGAGGGCGATCTCGAAGGCCGCGGTGAGGGTGAGGCCGTGCGCGGCGAAGATCACCGGGCAGGGCAGCGCCTCGAGCGGGTGGATGAGGCGGGCGAAGAGGTCCTGCCAGAGCTGCGCGCCCTCGTCGACGGTGAGGCCGTCGAAGACGTGCACGTCCACGCCGCCGGACACCAGTTTGCCCTCGGCGCGCAGCAGCACCGCGCGCGGCGGATTCGCGGCCAGCTCGGCGATATCCACCGCGAGTGCCTCGAACAGCGCCTTGTCGAAGAGGTTCAGCGGCGGATGGGCGATGGTCAGCACGGCGGCATCGGCTCCACCGGCGGTGACGATGCGTTCCAACCGGGTCGGCTTGGTGTCGGTCATGAGACACAATCTAGGCGGTGTCCCAAATTAGCGGAAGGGTGACCCGACCAGCCACAACGCGGTGGGCCGGAGACGACGCGATCCGGCCGGGCCGGACATTCCGGCCACTGCGGCGAGCGGGCGTCTGCAAGACTGGCCGGGTGACCACATCCACGCCGGAGCCGGGCACCTACGTCGAGCCGGGCGAATTCAAGCGCGACACGAACTACATCACCACGCGGATCACCGCCGACGGACGCGACGGGTACCCCGTCGAACCCGGGCGCTACCGCCTGATCGCGGCACGCGCCTGCCCGTGGGCCAACCGCACGCTCATCGTGCGACGGCTGCTCGGCCTGGAATCGGCGCTGTCGCTGGGCCTGTGCGGGCCGACCCACGACAAGCGCAGCTGGACCTTCGATCTGGACCCCGGCGAGGTTGACCCGGTGCTGGGGATCCACTTCCTGCGCGACGCGTACCTGAAGCGCTACCCGGACTATCCGCGCGGCATCACCGTGCCCGCCGTCGTCGACGTGCCGACCGGTCAGGTCGTCACCAACGACTACGCGCAGATGACCCTCGACTTCTCCACCGAGTGGGAGGAATTCCACCGGCCCGGAGCGCCGAAGCTGTACCCGAAGGACCTGCGCGACGAGATCGACACCGTGAACAAGCGGGTCTACACCGAGGTCAACAACGGTGTGTACCGATGCGGTTTCGCGGGCGATCAGCAGGCCTACGACGCCGCCTACGATCGGCTGTTCACAGCGCTGGACTGGCTGACCGAACGCCTTGCGACACAGCGGTATCTGGTCGGCGACACCATCACCGAGGCCGACGTCCGGCTGTTCACGACGCTGGCCCGATTCGATCCGGTGTATCACGGGCACTTCAAATGCAATCGGCAGAAGCTGACCGAGCTACCGGTGCTGTGGGCGTACGCGCGCGACCTCTACCAGACCCCCGGATTCGGCGACACGATCGACTTCGTGCAGATCAAACAGCACTACTACATCGTGCACACCGACATCAACCCGACGCGGATCGTGCCGAAGGGCCCGGAACTCGGCGACTGGCTGACCCCGCACGGCCGGGAAACCCTGGGCGGCAGCGCATTCGGGGACGGCACGGCACCGCCGCCCCCGCTCCCGGCCGAGCGCGTCCCGGCGGGACACGCACCGGCCTGAGCACCGATCAGGAGCCCTTCGCGCCGGGGTAGGTGCCGAAGCTCCAGTTCACGCCCTCCGGGTCACGGCAGGTGAATCCCCGTGACTCGTAATCGGTTTCGTCCTGGAGCTCCTTGGTGATGGTCGCGCCCGCCGCCTTGGCGCGCGCGTACAGGGCGTCCGGGTCGTCGATCACGAGATAGGCCGACCCGATGCCCGGGACCATGTCCTCCAGGGTCATATCGTCGCGGAGCTGGCCGAGCATGATGCCGACGCCGCCGGGGAAGACCAGTTCGGCGTGCTGGACCACGCCGTCCCGGGTGGCGGCGAAGGCGGTTTCGAAGCCGAAGGCGCGCTCCAGGAACGCCATCGCGGCCTGCGCGTCGCGGTAGAGGAAGGCGGGCCAGATGGCGGTCGCGGTGGTCACAGGGGTTGTCGTTTCGCTCATGACCTCACCTTCCCGCCTGCGCCCCCTGCGGGTCTTGGACGAATGGGAACTCCTCCTGCTCGCGCCACACCGAGGGCGGCATGCCCGCGAGTTCGCGCCATTCACGGGCCATGTGCGCCTGGTCGTAGTAGCCGCAGTGGACCGCGGCCTCCGACAGCACGGGGGCGTCCGGGCGGCGCAGCAGCTGGTGCGAGCGTTCGAAGCGGGCGATGCGCACGGCGTCCTTGGGCGTCACGCCGAATTCGGCGGTGAAGCGGTTGCCGAGATGTCTTCGGCTCCAGCCGATCTCGTCGGCGACGGCGGCCACCCGGATATCGGGGTCGGGGGCGGTCAGCAGGTCCCAGGCGTGCCAGAGCTCGCGATCCCACGGCAACTGCTCGACGTGCCGCAGCAGGATCTCGTCGAACACGGCGAACCGCGCGGGCCAGCTCGCCGTCCCGCTGATCCGCTCGCGCAACTCGACCGCTCGCGACGCGCCCAGCACCTCCCGCAGGTCGACCACCCAGGAACCCAGCGCGGCGGCCGGGATGCCGAACAGGGCGCGGCAGCCGCGCGGCGTCAGCGCCACCTGGACGCCGTGCTGGAAACCGTTGTGCCGGATCAGCGCGGGGCGCACGGTGAGGCCGCTGGCCAGCATCTCCCAGGTGCCGCCGGGCTGGTCGGGGTGCGAGGACACCGGCAGGTCGACGGGCTCGTCGATGGTCACCAGGACGGTCTGCACGGAACTGGGCATGCCGACGTGGGTGCCCGGGTCGAAGCCGTGCAGCAGGTAGCCCTCGTACCCGAGGACGTAGTCGCGCAGCCGGGCGTCGGGTCGGCCCGACGCGCCTTCGGACACTCCTGCCACGTGTTCACGGTAGGCCGAAACGGGGCGATCGGTGTGACGAGAGCGGCCGTGAGAGCGAACTCGCAGCGGGTAATCCCGGGACACGGGCCGACCCGCCGGGCGTTCCCGCGGACTTGCCGCGACACGCGCACGGTGGCCAGGGGTGCAGGAACCCCTGTACCTCGCGGATCGTTGGTCCGGTGCCATAGAGTTTCGGTCGGAGGACCGTACGGAGAAGGGGTGTTGTCGATGTTCAAGACCGGGCTCGAGAAGGCGGTCGTCACCCTGCTCGACAACGGATCGCAATTGCAGGCGCCCGCTGTCGCCAAGTACGTGGAGCGGATGCGCAAATCGCATCCGGGCGAGTCGCCCGCGCAGATCATCACGCGCATCGAGAAGCTGTACCTCAACACCGTCACGGGCAGCGGCACCGCCGTCGGGGCCACCGCCGCCGTGCCCGGGGTGGGCACCATCGCGTCGGTCGCGGCCATCAGCGCCGAGACGGCGTTCTTCCTCGAAGCCTCCGCGCTGTACACCCTCGCGGTGGCATCGGTGCACGGCGTCGCCCCGGAGGACAAAGAGCGCCGCCGCGCCCTCGTGCTCGCGGTCGTGCTCGGCGACAGCGGCATGGCCATCGTGCAGAAGAGCGTCGGCAGCTCCGCCAAGAACTGGGGCAATCTGCTGGCCGGGAAGATCCCGGGCATCAGCAGCATGAACGATTCACTGCTCAAGCGGTTCATCATGCAGTTCATTGCCAAGCGGTCCGCGCTCATGTTCGGCAAGGTGCTGCCCGCCGGAATCGGCGCGGCCATCGGCGGTTTCGGCAACCGGGCCCTGGGCCACCGGTTGATCGACAACTCCCGCAAGGCATTCGGCGCACCGCCGGCCGCCTGGCCACAGCAACTGGTGATCGACGCCGACCCGCTACCCGCCGTGGAGGCCGCACCGAAGACCCTGCAGTCGCAGCCCACACCGCAGACTCCGCAGCAGGGCACAGCACCGCAGACTCCGCAGCAGGGAGCCGCACCGAAGACTCCGCGCTCGTGAGCCGGCCGCGGCCGCTCGCCTTCGCCGCCGGCGGGCTGAGCAAGACCTTCGGCGACGTGGCCGCTGTCCGCGACGTGAGCTTCGTCGTGCCCGCCGGGACCGTCGCCGTCGTGGTCGGTCCCGCGGGCGCGGGGAAGACGACCCTGCTGAAACTGCTGCTGGGCCAGCTCGAACCGACCTCCGGCACCGCGCGTGTCGGAGGCCCCGGCTCCGGCATCCGGCGCGGCCGCCAGCCGATCGGCGCCATGCTGTCCCCCCGCACCCTGCACCCGGCGCGCACCGCCCGCGGCCAGCTGCGCGTATTCGCCGCCGCCGCAGGCGTTTCCGACGACCGCGTGGAAGAACTACTGGCCCTGGTCCAGCTCACCGACCTGGCCGGCCACCGCATCGGCACGCTCTCCCCCGGCCACCAGACCCGCCTGGCGCTGGCCGTCGCCCTCCTGGGCGACCCGCCGCTCCTCCTGCTCGACGACCCCACCGCGGGCCTGACCGCACCCGAAATCGCCTGGCTCAACGAGTATCTGCGCGGCCACACCCGCCGCGGCGGCACCGTCCTGTCAACCGCCCGCACCCTCAGCGCGGCCCTGCCCATCGCCGACGAACTCATCGTCCTCGACCACGGCGCCATCGTCTACCAGGGCAGCCCCGCACGCCTGCGCCGCAGCCACCCCGACCGCCTCCTGGTCCGCGCCTCCAGCCCCATCGCCCTCGCCACGGCCCTGGCCGCCGAGGGCTACACCGACGCCGTCATGCGCCCCGACGGCCGCCTGGCCGTAGCCGAAGCCTCACTGGCCCAACTGGAATCGGCCGCCCAAACCGCCCGAGTCCAACTCACCGAGATCACCCCCGAACACGTCCACCCCGACCAGGTCCTGGCCACCCTCACCCACCGCCCCACCACCCCGGCCTTCCCCGCCTACGGGATGCCCCGGTGATACAGCGCCAGCGGCACCGGGAGAACAGCGCCGCCGTATCGGCATGGCGACGGCAATCGGCACGCCCGCGTCAACCCGGCATGCGTTCGGCCGGGATCGACACATTCACCGTGCGCTACCCCTGTGGATCCTTGCCGCGAACCCGCTGGAATGGCGGGAACGCTGCAGCGGCGCGCTGTGATTCGGGGCGCGAGGCGGGGTGTGTGGCGGGCGGCGGTATTCGACGAAAGGTTGTGCGATGATCCTCACGGCGGTGCCGGAGCCCGTGGTGCGGGCGGCGAATTCCGAAGTGCGCAAGGTCATCTCGGTGAAGGCGTATGCGGTGCTGGCGGCGGTGGTCGCGGCGGCCGGGATCGCCGCGTTCGCGGTACTGGCGTTCACCGCTGAGCCGATCGAGTGGGCGGGCGTGGTGCCGGAGTCCCTCGGGGTCGGCGGGATCGCGGTGGCCGCGGCGCTGGGGCTGGCGGTGGTGCTGGCCGGGATTTTCGGGGCGGAGGCCACGGGGGCCGAGTATCGGTACGGGACACTGGCGGCCGGTTCGCTGTTCACACCCGACCGGAATGTGCTGCTGGGGGCGAAACTCGCTGTGACGGCGGCGTTTTCGCTGGCGACGGTGCTCGTCGTCGAGGTGGTGGGTTTCGGGCTGGTGCTGCTGGTCGCGCGGGGGAAGATCACCGTCGGCGGGCAGCATCTGGCGGTGCTGGCGGGGGTGGCGCTGGCGGTCGTGTGCTGGTCGGTGATCGGGGCCGCGCTGGGCTTCCTGCTGCGCAATCCCGGTCGGGCGGTGACCGTGGTGGTCGGCCTGCTGATCGCGGAACCGCTGCTCTGGTTGATCGCCAACGCCCTCGGCATTCCCGCCGTGTGCACCGTGCTACCCGTGTCGGCCACGGTGGGGTCGATCACCGGTGGCGTGATTCCGGAGAACGTCGCCTTCATCGCGCCGACCCCCGCCGCGATCGTCTTGCTGCTGCTGTGGGCCACCGCCGCGGGCACCGCCGCCTGGTGGGACTTCACCCGCCGCGAGCCGGCCGACACCTCCGCACTGCGATTCGGCGGCCGCAACTGAGCTTCTACGCATGATGTCGCGCCTTCCCTGCGGCTGAGACGCTCTCGTCATCCCGGCATCACCGGCGGCCGGTCAGTCGGCGTCGCCGGCGGCGAACCGGCGACGCCAGACCTCGTGATCGGTGCGGGGGCCGCCCGGTGTGTCCGCGCCGTATTTCGCGATGAGGGCGGGGAGGTCGAGCGGGGCCGTCGGGGAGGTCATGGACTGCAGTTCCGCTTCGATCGCGGTGTCGGGGACCAGCCAGCAGACCTCGAATTCGATGCCGTCGGGGTCGGCCGCGTAGAGGGCTTTGGTCGATGCGTGGTCGGAGGCCCCGGTGAGGGCTCCCGCCGCGCGCAGCGTTTCGCTGATCCGCTGGAGTTCGGCGAGGGTGTCCACCTCCCAGGCCAGGTGGTAGAGGCCGACTCGGCCGGTGCGGTGCGGGGTGGCCGGGTCCGGCGACTGGAACAGGCCCAGGTCGTGGTCGTTGGCCGAGCCCTCGGCCTGGAGGAACACCGCGCCCGGGAATCCGCCGGGCAGTCGCCGGAAGCCCAGCACCCGGCCGTAGAAGGCGGCCGAACGCTCCACATCGGAGACGAACAGGACGGCGTGGTTGAGGCGCTGAATCGGCATGGGGGCGGCTCGCTTTCACGGTCGTGGTGGCGTTCCAGCCGATCACGC
This sequence comes from Nocardia acididurans, assembly GCF_016741815.1. GTDB lineage: Bacteria > Actinomycetota > Actinomycetes > Mycobacteriales > Mycobacteriaceae > Nocardia > Nocardia acididurans. The sequence continues at coordinate 314,207 of NZ_JAERRJ010000006.1, read as the reverse complement.
GCGACCGCCCGGCACAAGGGCACACCCCGTCCAGCCGGACTCCCGGAATCGAACCCCTTCCCGAAGGCGCAGCTGAACTGCGGGAACAAAACACTGTCGGTCCGGTTGGTTACCTTCGAATAGGGGTGAGTGCGATCAAGACCGAGCAGAGGACGATGCGCCGCGCGCCGGAGCAACCGGCGCGCGGCTGGTTGCGGCGCTTGTGGATCCGATGCCGGGCGCATCCGGGCCTGTTGGCCGGGCTCGCGGCGGCGCTGCTGCTCGGCGGCCTCGTCACGGTGGCCGGTCCGCTGCTGGCCAAGCGGGCACTGGACGGCGCGACGGCCGGCGACACCGCGATCATCACCACCATGGCGTGGCTGCTGGTGCTGGTGGCCGTGGGCCGCGCCGCCGCCAGCTTCGCCCGGCGCATGCTCGCCGGCCGGCTGGCCCTGGACGTGCAGCACGAACTGCGCGTGGATCTGGTCCGGGCCCTGCACCGGATGGACGGGCCCGGCCAGGACGAACTGCGCACCGGGCAGGTGGTGTCGCGATCCATCTCGGATCTGAATCTGGTGCAGGGCCTGCTCGCCATGAGCCCGTGGTCGCTGCTGGCCGCCCTGCAGTTCCTGCTGTCGGCGGCCGTCATGCTGTGGCTGTCCCCGCCGCTGGCGGTCACCGCGCTGCTCATGGTGCCGGTGATGGTGCTGGTCGTGTATCGGGTGCGGCCGCGGCTGTACGCGGCCACCTGGTCGGCGCAGCAGCGGGCCGCGGATCTGGCCCAGCATGTGGAGGAGACCGTCACCGGCGTGCGCGTGGTGAAGGGCTTCGGCCAGGAGTCGCGCATGGTGGATCTGCTGGAAGGCCATGCGCGCCGGGTGTTCTCGGAGCGCATGCGGGCGGCGCGAATCGACGCCCGGTTCGGGCCGAGCCTGTCCGCGATTCCGCAGGCGGCGCTGATCGCGGTGATCACCGTGGGCGGCGTGCTGGCCTTGAACGGCGCGATCGGGGTGGGCACGTTCCTGGCGTTCGCCGCCTACGTGTCGACCATGTCGAATGCCACCCGCACCGTCGCCATGGTGGTGGTGATGGCGCAGTTGACCCGCGCCGCCGCCGAGCGGGTGCATCAGGTCATCGACAGTGCGCCCGAGCGGATCGATCCGGAGCATCCGGTGCGGCTGCCCGCCGGGCCGCTCGGCATCGAGATCGATTCCCTCACCTTCGGATTCGAGCCCGACCGCCCGGTACTGCGCGACTTCGACCTGACCGTCGCCCCCGGCGAGACAGTGGCGATCATCGGCCCAGCCGGTTCCGGGAAATCCACGCTGGCGCTGCTACTCCCCCGCTTCTTCACCCCGGATGCGGGCCGGATCACCCTGTACGGCAAGGACTCCCGCGCCGACATCGCCGACCTGCGGGCCGCGGATCTGCGCGCCGCGGTGGGCGTGGTCTTCGACGAAGCCTTCCTGCTCTCCGACACCATCGCCGCCAATATCGCGCTGGGCCGCGACGACGCCACCGACGCCGAGATCCGCACGGCCGCCCAACAGGCCGCCGCGCACGAATTCATCGAGGCACTGCCCGACGGCTACGACACGGTGGTCGGCGAACGCGGCCTCACCCTGTCCGGGGGTCAGCGGCAGCGCATCGCGCTGGCTCGCGCCCTGCTGGCGAATCCGCGCGTGCTGATTCTCGACGACGCCACCTCGGCGGTGGACGCGGTCACCGAGGCCGCCATCTTCGCGGCTCTCCCCGCCGATTCCGGTCGCACCACCCTCATCCTCGCGCACCGCGAATCGACCCTGGCCCAGGCGGACCGGGTCATCCGGCTGCCCGGTTCAGGAGTAGTCGCGGAAGGTCATGACGAAGCCGACCGCCGCCACCACGAACAGCCCGGCGAACAGCAGCAGCCGCAGCCACACGACGGACACATCGCGCACCCACAGTCCGAGCAGCATGACGGACAGCAGCATGAGCACGCCGTAGAAGGGCGTGCGCTTCGGGTGGTCGCCCAATCCCATGCCTCCGGCATACTCGCCCCGGGTGAACAGCGCATAAGCGCCGCCTTCGACGGCACGATCGCCGACCGGAAACGCACCGCGAGCGAACCCTCCGGCGACACCGACGGGTTCAGCCGCAAAACTCACCGGGTCACGGTGACACCGGCCGCAGGCGACCCGTCCGGCCGTGCTCCGGCGACGGCCGAGGCCTTGATCGATCGCGATACTCCGGCCGAGGTCCGGAAGTCGCTGGGGCGACTGCCCGCCGCGACCGAACAGCCCGGGGTCGACGACGGCCCGCTGCGGGAGTCCGATCCCGGGTTCCGGTTGCCGCGGATGTTGCGGCCGGTGCGGTGGCTGGTGGCGCTGGCGGTCGGGTTGCTGGCGGTGGATGCGCTTGTGGGCGTGGGGTTTCCGACCATCGTGCGGTATGCGATCGACCACGGGGTCAGCGGTTCGGATCAGGGTGCGCTGACGCGCGCCGCGATCGTCGGCGGGCTGCTGGCCGGGGTGGGGTGGCTGGCGGCGTCGACGGCGCTGCTGTGGGGTGCGCGGGCCGGGGAGCGGGTGCTGTACGGGTTGCGGGTGCGCAGTTACGCGCATCTGCAGCGGCTGGGGCTCGACTACTACGAGCGGGAGCTGTCCGGCCGGATCATGACGCGGATGACCACCGATATCGACGCGCTGTCGACGTTCCTGCAGACGGGGCTGCCCGATGCGCTGGTGAGCCTGCTCATGGTCGCGGGGATCATGGTGGCGCTGGTGGTGATCGACGCGAAATTGGCGCTGGTGGTGCTGGTTTCGCTGCCGCTGCTGATCATCGCGATTTGGTGGTTCCGCAGGGTGTCGAATGCGGCCTACAGCGAGTCGCGTGAGCATTCCGGCACGGTGAACGGCGATTTCGCCGAGAATGTCGCCGGATTGCGGGCGCTGCAGGCCAACCGGCACGAGCAGGCGTCGGCGCGGCGGTTCGCCGAGTACTCCGATCGCTACCGGGTGAGCAGGCTGCGGGCGCAGCGCGCCATCGCGACGTTCTTCGCCTTCGTCGGCGTGTGGGCGGATCTGGCGCTGGCGGGCGTGGTGTTCTGGGGTGCGCGGGAGGTCGCGAACGGGACGACGACCGCGGGCACCCTCATCGCCTTCGTGCTGTACCTGGAACTGCTGTTCGGGCCGATCTATCAGCTGTCGCAGCTGTTCGACGGGTATCAGCAGGCGCGGGTCGGCTTGTCGCGCATCGCGGAACTGCTGCGCACGCCGTCGTCGATCGTGCCGGATCCGGTGGACGCGCGGCCCATCGACGGCAGCCTGCGCGGTGAGGTCGTCTTCGACGATGTCCGGTTCCACTACCCGGGAACGAACAAGCCCGCGCTGGACGGCGTCAGCCTGCGTATTCCGGCGGGCACCTCGCTGGCCCTGGTCGGCGCGACGGGCGCGGGCAAGTCGACCATCGTGAAGCTGCTGGCCCGCCTCTACGACATGCCGCGTGAGCAGAGCGCCTCCGGCGACCACGCACCAGATGCGGCCGACTCTGGAATGACGCGCGGGGCCATCCGGGTCGACGGTGTCGACATCCGCGACTACCGGCTCACCGACTACCGCGCGCGGCTCGGTGTGGTGCCGCAGGAAGCTCACCTCTTCACCGGGGACGTGGCGAGCAACATCTCATTTGGCAAACCTTTCGCCACATCCTCACAAATCAGACATGCCGCCTATGCGGTCGGCGCGCTCGACTCCCTGGAGGCACTCCCCGCGGGCCTGCGCAATCCCGTCGGCGAACGCGGTCGCGGCCTGTCGGCGGGGCAGAGGCAGCTCGTCGCGCTGGCCCGCGCCGAGCTCGTGCAGCCCGATCTGCTGCTGCTCGACGAGGCCACCGCCGTACTGGATCCGGCCGCCGAGGCATCGGTGCTGGTAGCCAATGAATCGGTCACCCACGGGCGGACTTCCGTCATCGTCGCGCACCGCCTGGCCACCGCCGCGCAGGCCGATCGGATCGCCGTCGTCGAACACGGTCGCATCGCCGAGATCGGGTCTCATGCCGAATTGCTATCGGCCGACGGCGCGTACGCGCGCCTATGGGCTGCGGCACAGGCCGAAGAAGGAATATTCTCGGCTGAGGACGAGTCGTCACGAGTGGATGTGCCCGCTCGGTGGTAGGTGTGCCCACGGGCAAACAGGGGTGGGCATATCCTCAGTGGGGGCGCATCGGCGCGCAATCCGCCGATTACCCGTGCCGGGCACGTCACAAACGTCGCAGCGCGAAGAACGAAATGAGGCGAACACCTGCTGTGAGCAGCTCAACAGACCAGTTCGGACAGAACCAGTGGCTTGTCGACGAGATGTATCAGAAGTACAAGCAAGACCCCTCGTCGGTCGATGAGAGCTGGCACGAGTTCCTCGCCGACTACACGCCGGAGAACACCGGCGACACCGGCAACAGCAAGCCGGTAGCCGCCTCAGCTCCCGTCGCTCCCGCGCCCGCCGTCGCTCCCGCGCCTGCGCCCGCTCCCGCCCCGGCTCCGAAGCCCGCACCCGCCGCCGCCGCGCCTGCCCCGGCCGCCCCGGCGCAGGTGCGCGCTCCGCAGACCACCCCGGCTCCGACCTCGAACGCCGCGCCCACGGCCGGCCCGAAGGTCTCCGCCGAGGACGAGGCCAAGGTGCTACGCGGGCCCGCCGCGGCGATCGTGAAGAACATGTCGGCGTCGCTGACCATCCCGACCGCCACCTCCGTGCGGGCCATTCCGGCCAAGTTGATGATCGACAACCGTCTGGTCATCAACAACCACCTCGCCCGTACCCGCGGCGGCAAGATCTCCTTCACCCACCTGCTGGGTTACGCCATCGTGCAGGCGATCAAGTCGTTCCCGAACATGAACCGGCACTACGCCGAGGTCGACGGGAAGCCGAACGCGATCACCCCGGCGCACACCAACCTGGGCCTCGCGATCGACCTGCGTGGCAAGGACGGCAACCGCACCCTGGCTGTCGCCGCCATCAAGAACACCGAGGGCCAGACCTTCGCGCAGTTCCACAGCGCGTACGAGGACGTCGTGCGCCGGGCGCGCGACGGCAAGCTGACCACCGAGGATTTCGCCGGCGTCACCATCTCGCTCACCAACCCGGGCACCATCGGCACCAACCATTCGGTGCCGCGTCTGATGCCGGGCCAGGGCGCGATCATCGGCGCGGGCGCCATGGAGTACCCGGCCGAGTTCCAGGGCATGAGCGACGAGCAGCTCGCCGAGATCGGCATCGGCAAGCTCATGACGCTCACCTCCACCTACGACCACCGCATCATCCAGGGTGCGGAGTCCGGTGACTTCCTGCGCACCATCCACCAGCTGCTGATCTCCGACGAGTTCTACGACGAGATCTTCCACGGCATGGGTGTGCCTTACGAGCCGGTGCGCTGGCGTAAGGACATCAAGGAGCGCGGCGTCGACAAGAGCGTCCGCGTGCAGGAGCTCATCGCGGCGTACCGCAACCGCGGTCACCTGATGGCCGACACCGACCCGCTGCGGCTGGTGAAGGACAAGTTCCGTTCACATCCGGATCTCGATGTCACCCAGCACGGTCTGACGCTGTGGGATCTCGATCGCGAGTTCAATGTCGCGGGCTTCCACGGCCAGGAGCGCATGAAGCTGCGCGACGTGCTGTCGATCCTGCGCGACGCGTACTGCCGCCACGTGGGTGTCGAGTACACCCACATCCTGGATCCCGAACAGCTGCAGTGGATTCAGGACCGCGTGGAGCAGAAGCACGCGAAACCGACTGTGGCCGAGCAGAAGTACATCATGTCGCGGCTCAATGCGGCCGAGGCGTTCGAGACCTTCCTGCAGACCAAATACGTTGGCCAGAAGCGCTTCTCACTCGAGGGCGCGGAGTCCGTCATCCCGATGATGGACGGCGTGATCGACCAGTGCGCCGAGCACGCGCTCGACGAGGTCGTCATCGGCATGCCGCACCGCGGCCGCCTGAACGTGCTCGCGAACATCGTCGGCAAGCCCTACTCGAAGATCTTCACCGAGTTCGAGGGCAATATGAACCCGGCCGCCACGCACGGCTCGGGCGACGTGAAGTACCACCTGGGTGCGCGCGGCACCTACATCCAGATGTTCGGCGACAACGACATCGAGGTCTCGCTGACGGCCAACCCGTCGCACCTCGAGGCCGTCGACCCGGTGCTGGAGGGTCTGGTTCGCGCCAAGCAGGATCTGCTCACCAAGGAAGACATCGTCACCAAGGGTGAAGAGGCGCGGACCTTCTCGGTCGTGCCTTTGATGCTGCACGGTGACGCGGCCTTCGCCGGTCAGGGTGTCGTCGCCGAGACGCTGAACCTGTCGGTGCTGCGCGGCTACCGCACCGGCGGCACCGTGCACATCGTGGTGAACAACCAGATCGGCTTCACCACCGCGCCGGAGTACTCGCGGTCCACCGAATACTCCACCGACATCGCCAAGTTCATCGGTGCGCCGGTGTTCCACGTCAACGGCGATGATCCGGAAGCCTGTGTGTGGGTGGCCAAGCTGGCCGTCGACTACCGCCAGCGCTTCAACCGCGATGTCGTGATCGACATGATCTGCTACCGCCGTCGTGGCCACAACGAGGGCGACGACCCGTCGATGACGCAGCCGCACATGTACGACGTGATCGACACCAAGCGTTCGGTGCGCAAGGCGTACACCGAGTCGCTGATCGGTCGTGGCGACATCTCCATGAAGGAAGCCGAAGACGCCCTGCGCGACTACCAGGGTCAGCTGGAGCGGATCTTCAACGAGGTGCGCGAGCTGGAGAAGTACTCGCCGGAGCCGTCGGAGTCGGTCGAGGACGAGCAGCAGCTGCCCGCGAATCTGGTTACCGCCGTGGACAAGACGGTGCTGCAGCGGATCGGCGACGCGTTCGTCAATTCGCCGGCCGACTTCTCGGTGCATCCGCGCGTCAAGCCGGTCATGGAGAAGCGCCGCGAAATGGCCTACGAGGGCAAGGTCGACTGGGCCATGGCCGAGTTGCTGGCCTTCGGCACGCTGATCGACGAGGGGCACGCGGTGCGTCTCACCGGTCAGGACTCGCGTCGTGGCACGTTCTCGCAGCGCCACTCGGTGATCATCGACCGCAAGACGGGCGCGGAGTACACGCCGCTGCACAACATCGGGTCGAAGAACCCGGGCTGGTTCGCGGTGCACGATTCGGCGCTGTCGGAGTACGCGGCGGTCGGTTTCGAGTACGGCTACTCGCTCGGCAACCCCGACGCACTTGTCCTGTGGGAAGCGCAGTTCGGTGACTTCGTCAACGGCGCGCAGACCATCATCGACGAGTTCATCTCCTCCGGTGAGGCCAAGTGGGGTCAGCTCTCCGAGGTCGTGCTGCTGCTGCCGCACGGTCACGAGGGTCAGGGTCCCGACCACACCTCGGGTCGTATCGAACGATTCCTGCAGCTGTGCGCCGAGGGTTCGATGACGGTGGCGGTTCCGTCCACCCCGTCGAACTACTTCCACCTGCTGCGCCGCCACGCCCTGGACGGCATCCGCCGCCCGCTGGTGGTCTTCACTCCGAAGTCCATGCTGCGCAACAAGGCCGTGGTCTCCGATATCGAGGACTTCACGGACAACAAGTTCCGCACGGTGCTCGAGGAGCCGACCTACGAGTCGGGTGACGGCGACCGTTCGAAGGTCAAGCGCGTGCTGCTCACCTCCGGCAAGATCTACTACGAGCTCGCCGCCGAGAAGAACAAGAACAAGCGCGACGACGTGGCGATCGTCCGAGTCGAGCAGCTCTACCCCATCCCGAAGTTCCGCCTCAACGAGGCGCTCGAGGGCTACGCCAACGCCACCGACCTCGTCTGGGTCCAGGAAGAACCGGCCAACCAGGGCGCCTGGCCCTTCTTCGGCCTGAACCTCCCGGAGATCCTCCCGGCCCGCTTCAACAAGCTGCGCCGTATCTCCCGCCGCGCCATGTCGGCCCCGTCCTCGGGTTCGTCCAAGGTGCACGCGGTGGAACAGCAGGAGATCATCGAGGAAGCCTTCTCGCCCACGGCGTAAGGACTCCCCGAGCTTCCGCACGGGGCCGGATCTTTCCCAAAGATCCGGCCCCGCGCCGCGTTTCACGTACCTTCCAACAGGTGACAAACTCCGCCGCACCTGACTCCGATCACGAACAGTTCAGCCGTCAGCGGGAAGCCCTCACGAGACTCGAAGGGCTGGATCATAATCCGTTCCTCACCCCGATCGAGCTGATCAGAACAGCCACCGATACCGGCAGCACCGAGTGAGAGGAAATGCCCGTAATGCATGAAGCATTACAGATATGCTTCATGCATGGCCGAGAACAAGACCACCATTACGACTCGTCCGACCACACGCGACGAGCTACAGACGCTAGCCAAGCCCAATGAGTCGCTGGACGCGGTTATCAATCGATTGATCGGCCACTACAAGTCAACCCAGACCCGAAACCGGCTGGCCTGGGAAGCCCGCATCGCCAACGATCGCCAGAATGCGAGTGCCGTCGCATGGGCCGAGCGCCAAGCTGACCGACTCGTCGATCGACTCGCTCAGAGGCAGGCGGCGCGCGAATGAGCATTGGTTACGTCCTGGATTCCACCGTCCTGCACGCTTACGCCCATGGGGACCCGAACGTATCGAATCTGATCGCAGTTCTCGCCGGTCGCGACGTCAGAATGGCCGTACCACTTCTCGCCCTGTCAACGGCGTTGACCGGGCTGTCGGAGGACCAGCGAACGCAGATCAACGGCGTGGTCGACAACCTCGGGTGCATCCAGATAGCCGGGCTGACGACCACCGACGACGCAGGCGAACTCGCCGATATTCAATCCGCTGCAAACGATCCGATCACCCTACCGGCCGCTCATACAGTCGCGGTGGCTCGCTACCTGGACTGGGAGATCATCACCACCAACCGGGAACACTGGGCAGAGACCGAACAGCGGCTCCCGTTCTCGGTGAGCCTGGTCGAGTTCAGCGAAGACTAGCGCGTCACCAAAGGTTCCCTCCGGAACTTTCGTCGAGGCGCTTAGTGGTTCGCGCGGCCGCCGTCCACGGGCAACGATCACGAGCTCGACCGCGGCGCGGCGGACCCTCCCCCTTTTCGGGGGTGCACCGGGTGTGACGCAGATTACTACCGTGTACGCACCCGGCGCGATGAGGGCGCCGGGGTTTGCGAGAGAGTGAGACCCACGGTGACGACCACGAAAGACAACACGCCACCGGAAGCGCCGGAGCGGCCTACCAGTCTGCGGCGGGTGGCGGCGGCGAGTTCGATCGGCACCACGATCGAGTTCTACGACTTCTTCATCTACGGAACCGCTGCCGCGCTGGTGTTTCCGAAGGTGTTCTTCCCCGCGGCCGATCCCTCCACGGCGACCCTGGCCTCGTTCGCGACCTTCGCGGTCGCCTTCTTCGCCCGGCCGGTCGGCGCGATTCTGTTCGGGCACTTCGGGGATCGCATCGGCCGCAAGCGCACCCTGGTGTGGACGCTGCTCATCATGGGTTTCGCGACCGTCGCCATCGGTCTGCTGCCCGGCTACGACTCCGGCGTATTCGGAATGTTTCCGGGCGGCATCGGCATCTGGGCCCCGGTGTTCCTGGTGGTCCTGCGCTTCCTGCAGGGGTTCGCGGTCGGCGGGGAATGGGCGGGTGCCACACTGCTCACCGCGGAGTACGCGCCACCGGGCAAGCGCGGCTACTACGCGATGTTCCCGCAGCTCGGTCCCGCGTTCGCGTTCTTCCTGTCCAGCGCCACCTTCCTGATCGCGAGCCGCACCCTCGGCACCACCAGTGACACCTTTCTGAACTACGGCTGGCGGATTCCCTTCCTGCTGTCGTTCGCGCTGGTCGGCGTGGGACTGTGGGTGCGGCTGGCCGTCGCGGAAACACCGGTTTTCCGAGATCGCGTGCGCGACACGGCCGTTCCGGCGGCGCGCAGCCTGCCCTTCCTGGACGCGGTGCGCTACCAGCCGAGAGAGATCCTGATCGCGGCGGGCGCGCTGACCAGCCTGTTCTCGCTCTTCTACACGGGCACAGCGTTTCTCACCAGCTACGGCGTCGGCACCCTGAAACTGTCCCGGGACAGCATCCTGGCCATGGGCATGGTCGCCGCGATCGTATTCGGCCTGGCCACCGCCGCTTCCGCGCTGTGGTCGGATCGGGTGGGCCGCCGCCGCGTCATCATGGTCTCGTGCGCCGCCGCGGTGCCGTGGACCCTGGCGCTGTTCCCGATCCTCGATCTCGGCGGTCCGGTCGCATTCGCCGTCGGCCTGTTCGGCACCCTCGCCATCTTCGGCATCGCCTACGGCCCGGCGGGCGCGCTGCTGCCGGAGATGTTCCAGGCCCGCTACCGCTACACGGGTGCGGGCATGGGATACAACCTGGCGGGCATCCTCGGCGGCGCCCTGCCGCCGCTGGTCGCCACCAAGCTGCTCGCCGGTCCCGGCTCCGTGTGGGTGGGCGTGCTGCTGGCGACGTTGTCGGTGATCAGCGTGGCGTGCACCCGGCTGATAGTGGAAACCAAGGACCGCACCATCGACGCCTGATCGCCCGGGTCCGGAGACCAGCGACCGCATCCGATCGCCGACCGCTCGACCAGCGACGAACAGCCGGTGGGCCGAAACCGGCAGAGAGCTAGTGTGAAGGTGTGCGGAGGCAGGTGGAGTCTGCCTCCGCACGCCTGGTCACGGAGCTACGCGAGCGCCAGGGCTACGCGGTGTTTCTCGTTGTCGATGGCCACGATTCGGACCGAGAGGGTTGCTCCTACTTCGGGTTCGGCGTTCCAGTCGGTCCACACGTTCCGGTGGAGCAGGCCGTGGATGCCGGGGGCTACTTCGAGGAACGCACCGAACGGGACTACTTCGGCCACCGGGGCTTGCAGGGTTGCGCCGATGTCGTGGGCGGTGCGGAAGTTGTTCCAGGATTCCTGGGGGACGCCAGGGTGAGTCATGTTTCTCCTTCGATATCCCTTGGGCAAATGTGTTGCGGTAAGCGGGGATTCGAGAGGAGGGGCGGGCCGCGGGGCCGCCCGGGGGTCACCGGTCGGCCGGGGAACCGTTCTGTGTGCGGCGTAGAGCCGACCCGGCAGTCACGGTTTTTACGATAGCCGATTCTCGTGAGATCGGCCTCGCCCGGATCTGATTGTGAGAAGGGCAACGGGAGGTGATGCCGTGTTTGCCCTGATCAGCGGCCTCGGCTTACGATTTTGCGGCACGCCGAGTCCGGGGGCGGCTCAGACCTCAACAACATCTTTCGAGGAGTGCCGTGCATCCGAGAATTGCCGCCGATCTACGTCAGCTGCCGGTGACCTATGCGTTGATCGCTGTCAATGTGCTCGTCTACTGCGTACAGCTGGTTTATCCGCCGCTGGTCGACCTGTTCGCCACGGTTGGGCGGGGTTATCTGCACGACGGCAGTCTGTATGTGTACGACGGGAATTCGCGACCCGGGTACATGCCGGTAGGCATCGCCTTCGGCGACTGGTATCGCCTGCTGACCGGCAGCTTTCTTCACCTCGCCCCCGGCGAGGGCGTCGGCGCGACCCATATCGCCTCGAACATGTTGTGGCTGTGGCTGTTCGGGCGGGCCATCGAGCCCATCACCGGGCATGTCCGAATGTTGTTGCTGTACATCGGTTCCGCCCTCGGCGGCGGGCTCATGGTGTACTGGCTGGCTCCGGACACGCCGACCGTCGGCGCATCGGGCGCGGTCTACGGCCTGTCCGCCGCCTTCGTCATCCTGAACCTGCGCAACCGCAACGAGCGGGTCTCCGCCGGCGCGCTGGCGGGGGTGTTCATCGTGTGGCTGATCATCTCGGCCTACGTCACGTCCTGGCAGGCCCACCTCGGCGGATTCCTGACGGGCGCGGTGATCGCGGGGATCCATCTGGCCGTCCAGCCGCGAACCCGCGTCTCCGGCAAGGACTTCACGCCGCCCTGGCATCCGGACCGGATCTGACGCCTGCCGCCCGGCGGTCCGGCCGCCGTTCGCGTCACCGGATTCATGCCTAGGACACGGCGTTCATGGTGGGGTCGGCGAGGAGGACGGTGTTGCCGCCCAGGCGTTTTGCGCGGTACATGGCGGTGTCGGCGCGTTGCAGGAGGAGGTTGGGGTCGGTGGGGGTGGCCTCGACGGCTACGCCGATGCTGGCGGTGAGGTGGGTGTCGTCGGGGAGAGGTTGGGTGGCTATGGCGCGGCAGAGGCATTCGGCGGCGGCGCGGGCGGCGGCGGGGGCGAGGCGGGCGACGACGACGAATTCTTCGCCGCCGGAACGGGCCAGCAGGGTGTTGCGGTCGGCGGCGGCGCGGAGGCTGTCGGCGGTTTGGACGAGGATGCGGTCGCCGGTGGGGTGGCCGAAGGTGTCGTTCACCGATTTGAAGCGGTCGAGGTCGATGACCATGACGCACAGGGGGGTCGGGTCGGTGGAGGCGAACCAGCCGGTGAGGTAGTAGTCGAGGCCGCGGCGGTTGAGGAGCATGGTTAGCGGGTCGGAGAGGGCGTCGGTGCGCTGCAGCCAGTAGCAGAACTGGAGGGCGGGCAGCACCACCACGAGCGCCGCGATCATGATCAGGACGAGGGACAGGGCGAGGGCGGTGTCACCGGAATCGGCGAGCACCATCCGCAGACAGAGCGCCAGCGCCGCGAGCATGGACCAGGCGACGTGGGCGGCCAGCACCCGGGGGCCGTGGAAGAGGGTCAGGTAGCCGCCGGTGGCGACCAGTTGCAATGCGCCGACGGCGCCGTAGACGGGGTTGGCGACCATGGCGCACGCGGCGAAGATGACCAGGTTCGCGGTGGCCAGCAGCACCAGGGATTCGGTGTGGCCGGGCCAGGGCCGCAGCCACCAGCGCAGCGCCCACAGGCCGGCCACGGCGGCGATGACGGCGTAGAGGATATTGCCGAGGAGACTGTCCGGGCCGACCGCGGTGAACCAGGTGAGGAGCGCGTTGAGGAACATGACCGCGCCGCCGCAGCCGATCACGATCTTCATCGGGCGCAGCGCGTAGTGGGTGTCGAGGGTGTGCACGAGCCAGCAGTAGTCGACAGGGTCCTGCCACCAGGTTCGCAGCAGGCTGCGCCTGGGTTGCCCGGAAGCCAGTACGACCGACAACGACCATCCCCCTTCAGTTCGAGTGCATTCACGCGCTGTAGAACATCTGGGACGAATTCCCGCCAAGCCACCCCAGTGTAGGTGTCACGAGTGTTTACAGCATCCTGGCAGCGACTTCCCCGCGGATCCAGTACACGGCCCGCCATATCGACAATTCCGGCCTCCGGGCCTGAATCCCACACTCACTGACGCTATGTCGAGTTAACATACGGCCCGTCAGCAGCGGTGCCGGATCAGCGCCGCCGACACGCGCACCTAGGACTCGATATGAGCTACACCCTCGTGATCACCAACGGCACGATCGTGGACGGCACCGGAGGGGAGCCGTTCACCGCCGATCTCGCCGTCACGGACGGACGCATCGCCGCCCTCGCGAAACCCGGCGAACTCGCCCACGCCGAAGCCGAAACCACCATCGACGCAACAGGATTGGTGGTGACGCCCGGATTCGTGGATATCCACACGCATTACGACGGGCAGATCACCTGGGATCCCATGCTCACGCCGAGCTGCTGGCACGGCGTGACCACCGTGGTGATGGGCAACTGCGGAGTCGGCTTCGCACCCGTCACCGAGGACAAACGCGACTGGCTCATCGGATTGATGGAGGGCGTGGAAGACATTCCGGGAGCGGCACTTTCGGCGGGCATCCGGTGGGCGTGGCAGTCCTTCCCGGAGTATCTGGACGCACTCGACGGGCTGCCGCTGGCCATCGACGTCGGCACGCAGGTGCCGCACGGGGCCGTGCGCGCCTACGTGATGGGTGAGCGCGGCGCGAAGAACGAGGCCGCGTCAGCCGAGGACATCGCCGTCATGGCGAAGCTCGTTCGGGAGGGCATCGAGGCTGGGGCACTGGGCTTTTCGACCTCACGCACCCTGGTGCACCGGGCCGTCGACGGCGAACCCGTCCCCGGCACCTTCGCCGCCGAGGACGAACTGTTCGCCATCGGGAAAGCCCTCGCGGCGGCGGGCAGCGGCGTGTTCGAACTGGCCCCGGCGGGCATCATGGGCGAGGATCTCGCGGCACCGGACCGGGAACTGGACTGGATGCTGCGGTTGGCCGAACTCACCGGCCGCACAGTGAGTTTCGGCCTGCTGCAACACGACGGCGCACCCGACGACTGGAAACGGCTGCTGGACACGGCAGGTCGCGCGTTCGAGGCCGGAGTGCCGCTGCGCCCCCAGGTTTCGGCGCGACCGCTCGGGCTGCTCACCGGATTGCAGACCTTCCACCCCTTCTCGTTCCGGCCCAGCTACCTCGCAGCGGCCGCGAAAGCCGGGGACGATCTGGGCGCGCTGGTCGCCGCGCTGCGAGATCCACAGGTGCGCAAGAGCATTCTCGCCGAAACCGATGTACCGGACAGTCCGCTGGCGGCCATGGCGGCGTTCATCGGACTCGGGCTGGACCGCACGTTCGTGCTCGGCGATCCACCGGAGTACGAGCCCGCGCCCGATACCAGCCTGGCGCACGCCGCCCAGAGCGCGGGACGCGAACCATTCGAATATCTTTATGACCTCTTGCTGTCCGAAGGCGGCCGGGCCCTGTTCTTCCGCCCGCTGCTGAACTATTCGGCGTTCACCCACGATCCGATTCGCGAAATGCTGCTGCATCCGGCCAGCGCGGTGGGCCTGGGCGACGGCGGCGCGCATGTCGGGGCCATCTGCGACGCCTCCAACACTACGTTCCTGCTCACCCATTGGGCGCGGGATCGCGCACGCGGGCAACGGATTCCGCTGCCGCTGGCGGTGCGCAAGATGACCAAGGACACCGCGGACATGTACGGGCTCACCGATCGCGGCGTGATCGCGGTCGGCAAGAAGGCCGACCTCAACGTGATCGATTTCGAGAACCTGCGGCTGCTCCCGCCCGCGATGGCCTACGACCTGCCGGGCGGGGCGCGGCGACTGTTGCAGCGTGCCGACGGGTATCGGGCCACCATCGTGTCGGGACGGGTGGTGTTGCGCGACGGCGAGGATACGGGGGCGCGGCCGGGGGCGCTGGTGCGCGGGGGCCGCTGACCGAGGAGCGCGCGGGAGAGGTAGGCGGCCCGGCCGGTTCACAACCGGCCGGGCCTTTGTCGTTCGGCATGCCACTGCGGTGAGAGGGCTCACAGGTCGGGGGCACGGGCTTGTTCGGCGATCCTCCGCGCCGTATATTCCGCCTGGAATATTTGGCACGGAGGAATGGAGCGCACAGTGTCCAGGAAGCAGGCGGGTCCGGCGCTCACGCCGCTGGCCATCGCGGTACTCGCACTGCTCGCGGAGAACCCGATGCACCCGTACGAGATGTATCAACTGCTCATGAACCGGCACGAGGACGAACTCGTGAAGGTGAAGCCCGGGTCGCTGTACCACACGGTGGCGCGCCTGGCCGAGCAGGAACTGGTGGTCGCGGAGGGTACGAATCGGGCCGGTAACCGGCCGGAACGCACCACCTACCGGATCACCGACGCGGGGCAGGAAGCCCTGCTGGCGCGCGTCACCGAGATCCTGCGGCAGCCGGTCAGGGAGTACCCGATCTTCGATGTGGCGCTGGCCGAGGCGCACAATCTGCCTGTGGACGAGGTGGTCACGCTGCTGCGTGAACGCGTCACCTGGATCGAGGGCCGAATCGCCGAATACGAGGCGATCCGGGCGGTGGCCGCGAGCCGGGAGGTGCCGCGCCGCTACTGGGCGGTCATCGACTACGCCACCGCCCGCACCCGCGCCGAACTGGAGTGGCTGCGCGGCTTCATCGACGAACTCGCCACCGGCGAATTGCCTTGGGAAGCATTCGATCCCGTCACCGGAGAACGCGTGGAAACCTGTCAGCCCAGTAGGGGCCACGACTGGGGCGCGGGTCTCACGCAGGAGGACATCGCGGCGGTCCGGAGAGGTGGTGCCGGATAAACCTCCAGCCCCCCAGCCGTTTTCCGAGCGTTCGCCGATAGCGGTCACCGTGATCGCGGTCGGCACCCATACGAGATAGGACCCGTATTACATGTCCACCCAACGCAATCCGTGGCTCGCGCTATACGCGCTGGTCGTCGGATTCTTCATGATCCTGCTGGATATGACCATCGTCGCGGTGGCGAATCCCGCGATCATGAACGACCTGCACGCCGACATCAACGCCGTCATCTGGGTGACCAGCGCCTACCTGCTCACCTACGCGGTGCCGCTGCTGGTCACCGGGAGGCTCGGAGATCGCTTCGGCCCCAAGAACATCTATCTGCTCGGCCTGGCCGTGTTCACCGCCGCCTCGCTGTGGTGCGCCATGTCGGGCAGCATCGAGATGCTGATCGCGGCGCGTGCCGTGCAGGGTCTCGGCGCGGCGCTCATGACACCGCAGACCATGGCCGTCATCACCCGCACCTTCCCGCCGGACAAGCGCGGCGCGGCCATGGGCCTGTGGGGCGGCGTCGCCGGTCTGGCGACCCTGGTCGGCCCGATCCTGGGCGGCTTCCTGGTGGATTCGCAGGGCTGGGAGTGGATCTTCTACATCAACGTGCCCATCGGCATCATCGCGTTCGCGCTGGCCGTGTGGCTGGTGCCGACGCTGGACACCCATCAGCACAAGTTCGATCTTGTCGGCGTCGCACTGTCGGCGGCCGGCATGTTCCTGCTGGTGTTCGGCATCCAGGAGGGCAATACCCGCGATTGGGACGGCCTGATCTGGGCGATGATCATCGCGGGCATCGTGGTGCTGGGCCTGTTCGTGGTGAACCAGGCGCGCAATACCGAAGAGCCGCTGGTGCCGCTGAGCCTGTTCAAGGACCGCAATTTCGGGCTGTCCAGCCTGGCCATCGCCGCCATGGGCGCGGCGGTGACGGCGACCTTCGTGCCGTTCTACTTCTACCTGCAGCAGGTGCACGACCTGTCGCCGACGCGGTCGGCGCTGGTGCTCGCGCCCATGGCGATTCTGACCGGCGTGTTCGCGCCGATCATCGGCAAGCTGTCGGACAAGCTGGCCCCGCGCATCCTGCCGACCATCGGTTTCGCGGTGTTCGCGGCCACCACCTTCGGTTTCGCGGTGCTGATGAAGCCGGACGCTTCGATTGCGGCGTTCCTGGTGATCGGCGGTATCGCCGGTATCGCCAATGCCTGCATCTGGGCTCCGCTGGCCACCACGGCCACGCACAATCTGCCGATCCAGCAGGCCGGTGCGGGCGCGGGCGTCTACAACACCACCCGGCAGGTCGGTTCGGTGCTCGGTTCGGCGGCCGTGAGCGCGCTGCTGTCGGCGCGTATCGCCGCGCAGCACCTGCCCACCGACGGCCCGATCGGTGAGGGCACCGGCGGCGGCAGCCTGGCCAACCTGCCCGCCGAGGTCCGCGACCCGATCCTGGAGAAGATGAGCACCGCGCTCAGCCAGTCCATGTATCTGCCCGCCGCGATCCTGCTGATCGGCGTGGTGGCCTCGGCGCTGTTCGTGGGACGCCCGCACTCCGACAAGGGCGAAGCCGGGGAACTGGCGAAGGCGAGCGCCGCGCACTGAGTTGGAGGCGAAGGCCCCCGCACGAGCAGGAGGCGACGGTCTCCGCACGAGCAGGAGGCGACGCCCCCGGGCCGAGAGCGCATCGGTAACTTTCGCCGCGACCCGGCGCGGGACACCTGTGTTCCGCGCCGGGTCGTTTACTGTGTTGCCGCGTTCGTCCACCGTTCTCCGGCCGAAAAGACTGGGAGAGTTCCGATGTCAGCGACGCTGTCGTCAGGTTTGGTCGCACTGGGTTCGGCGGCATTGAGTTTGGCGGACACCGTCACCGCCATCGCCGCGAACATCACGTTCATCCTGAGCGCCTTCGGACTGCTGTGAACTCCCCCGGCTCGAAGAAAGGAACCGCGATGCGCGGACCCGTGCGTGCGGCGCTCATCGCCGCGGCGGCACTGATGTCGACCCTGCCCGGCGCGGGCGCGAGCCACGCCACGCCCGAGAATCCGCCACCGGTGTGCACGGTCCCCACCGACCTGGCCGAGCGCCGCCTGATCCTCTACGGCAGCACCCCCGGCGTTCCGAGCGCACCCAACGGGGATTCCCTTGTGCTGGTGCGCTTCCCGTCCGCCGACCGGCTCCAGTACATCGTGGTCGGCACCGGTTCCTGGCAGGACAGCGACTACACCTACAGCTCACCCGAACCCGGCACAGCGGTACTCACCGGCAGGCAGACCACCGCCGGCAACCCGGTCGACTACACGCTGACCCTGACCTGCCGCACCAACGACACCGGCGACTACCGCTACGAAGCGTCCAGCGCACCGGCCGCCGGTTCCGAGCACACTGCCGTCTACCGATTCACTCAGCCGCACTGAGGAATCGGAGGAAGCTCCCCCACTGCGCGGGCGTGAAGTACAGCTCCGGCCCGCCGGGGTGCTTGCTGTCGCGGATGCCGGTGGAATCGTTGCCGTGGTAGACCTCCACGCACTGCTTCGCGCCCTCGGATCTGCTCGACTTGTACCACTCGCCTCTGATCGGCTTCCTCACGCTGCGTACTCCTTCGCAACTCGAAACACCAAGTCGCTGGTGTCCTCTTCGGTCAACGCTACTGCGCGAAGACCCTCGATCGCCCGCTGATATTGGCCCACTTCGTCTTCGTGCTCATGGAACATGCTGCCGATCGCCCCCTCTACAAACACCACGGACGGCAAGGTCAACCCGCTTGCCCCAATCGCGAATCGCAGCAACGTAAATGAGTGGATCGCCAGACCTGGGTGCGGGCCCACTGCGAAGGGGACTATACGGATGCTCACGTTCTCCCGGTCTCCTGCCGCCGCCAGCGCACGCAGCTGCTCCACCATGATCGCAGGGCTACTCGGCCTGTGTCTGAGAACCGATTCGGACAGCAAGACTTCCAGCCGGAAGTCGGTCTCCTCCAGTCGGACCTGCCGCTGCGCGGTCAGTTCGAGTCGGCGCTCGAGATCGACCGTTGACAGCTCAGGTTCGCTGATCTGAATGATCGCGCGACGGTAGTCGGGGATCTGAAGCAAGCCGGGAATCACCAACATCTGGTGCGACACAATGTGCTCAGCCGCAGATTCGAGACGTAGAAACTTGGGGAAATTCGGGGCGATCTGGTCGGTGTACGCCCTCCAGAACCCCTTCGAATTCCCCTGCACCTTGGCAACTTTGTCCTGCTCACGAATCTCCGCCCACAGCCGCAACGCTTCCGCTGACGCGGTCCGATCAGCTTTGTACTGGTCGAGCAGCACGTGGATGTGCAGGGTGCCGAGCTTGGTGGGTAAGCCGTCCTCCATACGCATGACCGTCTGGCGAGAGACTTCCAGGTGTAGCGCCGCAGCGAGAATTGTCATATCCGCGCGGGTTCGCAAACCGCGCATTACGTTTCCAAAATCCATGCGAGAGACCGTCGACCCGGCCATTTCTTAGCCTCGCTATCTGGGGAGTGTCTACGGTGAACATGTCCGCACTGGACGCCCAAGAGCTTTCACCAAATATACTGCGCCGAAACAGCATTCAGGCCATTTTGGATGTCAGCGGAATGACATCACGACAAATCCGAAATGGCGAGGTGATTCGAAATGTCTTGGGAGACAGCGGCACTCATTGCGCTCGTACTGATGTTGACTGCGGTGTCCATGTGGGGATTCGCCGGGATAGGGCGGGAACGCGATACGCGGTTTCTACGACTCGCATACCTCGACGGGAAAGGGTGCATCTACGCGCCCGCATCGGGCGGGACGGGACGGTGGCATCGTGGTCGACATCGGGCCGCGTGATCCCGGCGTGCGCGCCGCGCCGTCGGACTTCTCGATGTTCGAGAATCTGGACCTGGAAGCGTTGCGGGACATGCATGATCGCGACTGCCGGGAGTCGCGGTGTGCGGTGCGGGACGGCCTGGATCGGGCTATCCAGGCTCGGCAGCCCTGTCAGGGTTATCCGGCGGAATGTGTGCTGGCGGAAGTGATCGAGCTTCGGGTGGCGCAGGAGAACTGGCGTCAGTAGATGAGGCCGAACAGGCGCGTCCAGTCGATGCGGATCTCGATCGGCATGTCCACCAACGTTTCTCCGGGTATCACCGGGGTGATGCGGCGGTGGGTGCGGTAGTGGCCCAGCACCAGGACGTGGGTGTCGATGGCCGTCACGCGGTCGCGGTCCATCCAGACCAGCCAGTACCAGGGGATGCCTGCCAGGGCGTATTCCGCCTGTTTGTCGGCGGTGTCGATGCGTTCGGTCACCGGGGAGACCACCTCTACGGCGATCTTCACGCGGGAGGCGGGCAGCGGGCCGACATCGGTTGGCTCACAGGTGAACAGGGCGACATCCGGTCGCCGCACGGTGACGCGCGGGCGCTCCCACAGCAGGACGTCGACATCGGTGCCCGCGTACAGGCGGCCGTCGTTGTACCTGCTCATATGGGTTTCCGCGCCCGCCTCCAGCATGGTGGCGATGCGGCGGGCGGCATTGCGGTGGGTGTGCGTGGGCGCTTCCGCGCGCACCACATCACCGTTCACGACCTCCACCATCTGACAGAAGTCGCGAGGTAACTGCTGCCAGATGTCGAGCGTGATCGGTTCGGGCTGCAGGTTTTCCGCCCGCGCCCACTCCAATACTCCTGCCAAAGCGCGCCTGCCCGCCTCTCCGTGACTTCAGCGCACAGCTCGACTGCCGTTGATCGTCGAGCACGCGTGCCAGCGGTTGATGACCGAACAAATTGTGGACGTACCCGGTGAGTTACCCCAAGCCTCACGAAATCAGTCGTCACTGTCGCACAAACATACCGGGGGGCGGGGATGATTCAGCGGATTTGCAGCGTGATCGACGGGTAGCCGGTCGCGCCGTCGGGGATCACGTCCCGGCGCTCCTCGGTCTGCGTTTCACCGGCGCCGTCGGTGGCGCGCGCCCAGATGGTGTGCGTGCCGGGGGTGGCCTCCCAGTCGAAGGCCCACTGCCGCCAGGTGTCGATGGAAGGCTCGACCGCCAGGCGGGCGGGCTGCCATTCGCCCTGATCGATGCGCACCTCGACGCCCCGGATGCCGCGATGCTGCGCCCACGCGACGCCCGCGACGGTGATACGGCCGGGGGTGAGGCTCTTGCGGGAGCTCGGGACGTCGATGCGGGTTCCGGTCTTGATCGGGCCGTAGGCCGACCAGCCGCGCTTGGTCCAATACGCTTGCGCGCGATCGAATCTGGTGACCTCGAGTTCGGTCACCCACTTGGTCGCCGAGACATAGCCGTAGAGGCCCGGCACCACCAGGCGCGCCGGATACCCGTGCACCACCGGCAGCGCCTCACCGTTCATGCCGACGGCGAGCATGGCGTCGCGGCCGTCGGTGAGCACCGACAGCGGGCTGCCCGCCGTCCAGCCGTCCTTGCTGCGGGACAGCACCATATCGGCCTCCGGATGCGGCACCGCCTCGGCGAGCAGTTCATCGAGGCGGTACCCGAGCCAGAGCGCGTTGCCGATGAGATCGCCGCCGATCTCGTTGGAGACGCACGCCAGCGTCACCAGCCGCTCGATGGGGGTGCGGGCCGCCAAATCCGCGTAGGTGAGCCGGATTTCGCGATCCACCATGCCGTGGATGCGCAGCGACCAGTCCTCCTTGCTGACCTGCGGCACCACGAGTGCGGTGTCGATTCGGTAGAAGTCGGCATTCGGCGTGAGATACGAGGTGAGACCCGGAATCCGAAGATCCGCACCGGGATCCACCTCCGGCAGCGGTGCGGTGACCGACGGCAACGTGACCTCGGCCCGCTCCCCCGCCACATTCCGCGACGACGCGCCCAGCAACCGTCCCACGAGCCCCGCGCCTGCCGCGGCCGCACCGCCGATCACGAGGCCGCGCACCACGATTCGCCGCTCCAGCGCGACATCGGCAGCGGCCGGATCGGCAGGGGCCGCATCGGCAGGGGCGGATCCTGTTCCGGCAGCGCGCTCGAAGTCCTCGATGCGGCGAATCAGACTGCGCAGCACAATGATTCCCGCCCAGGTACCGAGCACTGCCGGAAAAATCCAGGTCCACGTGGCCTGCGGGCGGGTGAGGGCGGCGAGGGCGGCGCATCCGCCGAAGACCACGAAGAGCACGGACCCGACCGGCCGCCGCGTCCGTTCGACCAGACCGGCCAGGGCGGCCACCACCACGGCGACCACACCCATGATCAGGAACAGCACCGTCTTGTCGCTGGTGCCGAAGGTGTCGATCGCCCATTCGCGCACCCCGTCCGGCGTCTGATCGACCACCCAGTCACCGACGGCGGGCAGCGGCGCGCTCTCCGCCCCGGCCAGCACCGCCACCAGCTCGGCGACACCCAGAATCACCCCCGCCGACACCACGCCAGCGGCGACTCGCAATCCACGACCGGTCACGAATCCGACCCTACTGCGTTCCGCGCCGCGCGAACCGGGCCGAATGATGACAGAACAGTGACGTCAGCCGGACCCCACGCCACCCGGCGGCCACCGAATGGCGAAGGGCCTGCGGGACGACCAGCACAGGCGGCGGCCGTCTACTGCCCCATCGCGCCGCTGCCGGTGAAGCCGATCATCCAGCTGACCGAGAACTTGTCGGTGCACATACCGAAGGCCTCGGCCCACTCGGATTTGCCGAAGGGCATGAAGACCTGGCCACCGGCGGAGAGTTCGGTGAAGTAGCGCTCGGCCTCGGCGGCGGACTCGGCCTCGACGCTCACGCTGTAGCCGGCATCGGCGAAGTTGACGGACTGGTCGGGCGGGCAGTCCATGCACATGATGACGTCGCCGCCGGGAACCGTCACGCCGGAGTAGGCGACGCGGTTCTTGTCGTCCTCGGACAGGTCGGCCCCACTGCCGAAATCGCCGTAGCGGACGAGCTCGAGTTCACCGCCCAGCACGGACTGGTAGAAGGTGACGGCTTCCTCGGCATTGCCTTCGAAGATGAGACAGGGGTTCACAGCGGGCATGATGGCCTCCTCGATCGGGTTACCCGGCAGAAGTTGAGCGGCACAGCCACTCCTCAGAGTAGACGGGCGAAACGGCCCGAATTCATCGCCGCGTGGCCCGGACGGTGATTCCGCGAGCGGTTCGACATCGATAGAACTGATACGTCAACTTCGCGAGAAAGTGTGAGGCCATGAGCGAGCTACCCCTGGTGCGGCACCAGCGCATCGATGTCGACGGCGTCGAGGTGTTCTACCGCGAATCCGTGCCCGGCCGCGCGGACGCGCCGACCCTGCTCCTGCTGCACGGCTTCCCCTCCGGCTCGCATCAGTTCCGGCGGCTCATCGACACCCTGGGCGACCGCTACCGGCTCATCGCACCGGATTACCCCGGCTTCGGAAACACCGTCGCCCCCGCCGATTTCGACTACAGCTTCGACCGGCTCGCCGATATCACCGAGGGTTTCGTGCAGCGCCTCGGACTGACCGAATTCGCCGTGTACGTCTTCGATTTCGGCGCACCCGTCGGATTCCGGCTCGCCACCCGCCATCCCGAGTGGATCACCGGGCTCGTGGTCCAGAACGGCAATGCCTATGAGGCCGGATTGTCCGACGGCGCAAAGGATTTCATCGCCCTGCGCCCTGAGCAGGACGGCTCGGCGGATATCATTCGCAGCCTGCTCTCCCCCGAGGGCACCCGCAGCCAGTACGAGGGCGGCGTCCCCGACCCCAGCGTGCTGTCCCCCGACGCCTGGAACCTCGACCAGTACTACCTGGAACTCCCCGGCCGCACCGAAGCCCAGCTGGCACTGGCCTACGACTACCACTCGAATGTGGCCCGCTACCCCGAATGGCAGGAGTGGCTGCGGAAATTCACGCCCCCGGCGCTCATCGTCTGGGGCGCGAACGACATGTTCTTCCCCGCCCCGGGAGCCCACGCCTACCTGGCCGACCTCCCCGAAGCCGAACTCCACCTCTTCGACACCGGCCACTTCGCCCTGGAAACCCATCTGCGCGAAATCGCCCCGCTCATCGCCGATTTCCTCGATCGGCTGTGAACGACGAAGGCCCCGCACTCCGCGAAGGAGTGCGGGGCCATCGTTACGGCTCTCAGCCGGGCGCTGAAGGCGCGGAGAGGCGGGGGAGCAGGATCACTCCCCGTAGATGGCGGCCACGTCGGAGGCGAACTCCTTCATGACCACATTGCGCTTGAGCGACATCTTCGGGGTGAGCTGACCACCCTCCTGGGTCCAGTCGACCGGCAGGATGCGGATCTTCTTGATCGCCTCGGCGTGCGACACCAGCTTGTTGGTGGCCGCGACCGCCTCGTTGATCTCGGCGACCAGGGCCGGGTTCTCGATCAGATGCTCGATGGTGGTGTCCGCGGAGATGCCGTTGCGGTCCTTCCAGCCGGGCAGGGCTTCCTGATCGAGGGTGATCAGCGCGCCGATGAAGGGCTGGCCGTCGCCGACCACCATGACCTGGCTGATCAGCGGGTGCTGGCGCAGGGAGTCCTCGAGCATGGCCGGGGAGACGTTCTTGCCGCCCGCGGTGACCAGGATTTCCTTCTTGCGGCCGACGATGGAGATGAAACCGTTCTCGTCGATCGCGCCCAGGTCGCCGGTCTTGAACCAGCCGTCCTCGAAGGCGTCCGCGGTGGCGTCCGGGTTGTTCCAGTAGCCGCCGAAGACGACCGGGCCCTTGATGAGCAGTTCGCCGTCGTCGGCCACCTTGGCGGCGTGACCCGGCAGCGGGCGGCCGACCGAGCCGACCTTGATGTGCTTGGGGGTGTTGACGCTGACGGCCGCGGTGGACTCGGTCAGGCCGTAGCCCTCGTAGATGGTGACGCCCGCGCCGCGGAAGTAGTGGCCCAGGCGCGCACCCAGCGGACCGCCGCCGGAGACGGCGGAGGCGCACCGGCCGCCCATGGCCTCGCGCAGCTTGCTGAACACCAGCTTGTCGAACACCGTGTGCTTCAGCGACAGCACCAGGCCGGGCTTGCCGGTCTGCAGCGCCTGGCTGTACTGGATGGCGGTCTCGGTGGCGATGTCGAAGATCTTGCCCTTGCCGCCGTCGTGCGCCTTCTGCTTCGCGCCGTTGAAGACCTTCTCGAACACGCGCGGCACCGAGAGGATGAAGTCCGGCTTGTACTGGCCGAACTGCTCGACCAGCGTGGTCCAGTCGGCGGTGTGCGCGACGGTGACGCCGGCGTCGAACGCGGCCAGCGCGACGGCCCGCGCGAACACGTGGGCCAGCGGCAGGAACAGCAGCGACTTGCGGCCCGGCTGCAGGAATTCGCTCATGGCCGAACGGTCGGCGGCGGACTCCGCGTAGAGGTTGGCATGCGAGAGCATGACGCCCTTGGGGCGACCGGTGGTGCCGGAGGTGTAGATCAGGGTGGCCGGGGAGGCGGCCTTCACCTGGGCGCGACGCTCGTGCACGACCGAGTCGTCGAGGTCGGAGCCGCGCGCGATGAGGTCGGCGACGGCGTCCTTGTCGAGGGTCAGCACCTCCTTCAGATCGCCCAGTCCGCCCTCGATCTCGGCGATGGTGGCGCGGTGCTTGTCGTTCTCGACCACGGTGATCTTGGTGGCCGAGTCGGACAGGATCCAGCGGCACTGCTCGGCCGAGGAGGAGTCGAAAATGGCGACCGTGCACCCACCGGCGGCCCAGATGGCGAAGTCGAGGACGACCCACTCGTAGCTGGTGGCGGCCATGATGGCGACGCGATCACCGAGTTCGATACCGGAGGCGACGAGGCCCTTGGCCACGTCCGTCACGGTCTTGGCGAATTCCGCCGCCGTGACATCGTTCCAGCCGCCCTTGCCATTCGGGGTGTTGAAGACGACCAGATTCGGGGTCTTCTCCGCATGCCGGAACGCGCCGTCCGACATATTCGCGTTTTCCGGAATGGTGTAGGTAGCCGGGACTTCGAACTCTCGCATCGCTGCCCTTCCACAGAGAGTGGGGTTTACTCGCCAGTAATTTACGCCACGCTTACGCGTAACGCCCGCCGGAGTCCCAGAACTGTTTCTCGGACCCCGTCGGGCCGTCGCGGAAATCGGTCGCGCTCTATCCTATTGACCGGATCTGCGCTGGTCGAAGCGCCTGCCGCAGGAACTCACCGAGCTCCCGGGTGACCTGTGCGGCCGGGGCGACCAGCGCCGACTGCAACTGGGCCACATGCCAGAGGCCGCGGGTCTCGCTGAAGCGGGTCTCCACGCCCGCCTCCCGCAGCGCCGCCACCAGACGGACGCACTGCGCGTGCAGCATCTCGTCCACATCGGCCTGGACGTACACCGGCGGCAGCCCCCGCATGGCGCCCAGCAGCGGCGCGTACCCGGTGTCGGAACCGTCGCCGTCACCCAGATAGGCGGCCGCGCAGGCCCGCG
This sequence comes from Nocardia acididurans, assembly GCF_016741815.1. Taxonomy (GTDB): domain Bacteria; phylum Actinomycetota; class Actinomycetes; order Mycobacteriales; family Mycobacteriaceae; genus Nocardia; species Nocardia acididurans. The sequence goes on along the minus strand of NZ_JAERRJ010000006.1, from coordinate 287,877 downwards.
ACCACCGCTTGGTGAGCACCAGATCGCCGTCCTGCGCCGGAATCTCGTTGGGGTCGGTCCACGGCGCGATCAGGCCGAGCGCGGCCGGGGTGTACCCGTGCCGGTCCCGCAGCCGCTGCGCCAGGGCCAGCGACAACCCGCCGCCCGCCGAATCACCGGCGATGGCAATGCGTTCGGGCTGGTAGCCGAACGCCACCAGCTCCAGGAACGCCGCCTCGGCATCCTCCAGCGCCGCCGGGAACGGATGCTCGGGAGCCAGCCGGTAATCCGGAACCTGTACGGCACAACCGGTTTCACGGGACAGAGAGCCCGTCACCGCGCGATGCGTGATGGGCGAACCCACCGTGTAACCGCCGCCGTGCAGGTACAGCACGGTCGCGGTGGTCGACACCGGACCGGCCGTGACTCGCTCGGCCCGCCGCCCGCCCAGCTCCACCTTCTCGATATGGGTGCCCCGGGGTGCGCGCTGCAGTGGCGCGCCCCCGTCCATCAGGGCGCGCTGCACGGTCCACGGCAGCCGGTGATTCAACATCAACCGGAAGATCGGATGCAGCACCGTACGCGCAACGGGCAGCGGCAATTTCACGTCTGGCATTCGAATTCCCCTAGGGCAGAACGATCTTCTGCACCGTAGCGGCGATCCGCTGGTAATAGGAGGCGGTTGTGCGAACGAACAAATCGAGAGCCTTTGCCTCCCAGCCGATCAGCACCCGGCCGTGACCCTTGCGCACGCCCTCGGTGATGGTCTGCGCGGCCATCTCCGGCGTGTGCATGGCCAGCTTCGAATCGAACAGCGCGGCCAGGTTCTTCTGATCCAGGCCCTCGGAGACGGTGGCGTTGCGGGCCACCGCGGTCTTGATGCCGCCCGGGTGCACACAGGTGACCTTGACCGGGGAGCCCTTCATGAGCATCTCCTGGCGCAACGCCTCGGTGAAGCCGCGCACCGCGAATTTCGCGGCGTTGTAAGCACTCTGGCCGGGCACGGCGATCAGGCCGAACAGGCTGGAGATGTTCACCACGTGGCCCGCGCCGGATTCGATCAGGTGCGGCAGGAATGCCTTGGTGCCGTTGACGACGCCGTAGAAGTCGACATCCATGATGCGGTCGATGTCCTTGAAGGACGTGTCGACGACATCACCGTGGTGCGCGATACCGGCGTTGTTGTAGATCTGGTTGACCTTGCCGAAGTGCTTGCGCACCTCGTCGGCGTAGACCAGCACGGCCTCGCGCTCGGCCACGTTCAGCCGATCGGATTTCACCTTGACGCCGTACTTTTCACAACGGCGCACGGTCTCGGCGAGACCCTCGGTGTCGATATCGGACAACGCCAGGTGCGCACCGCGCCGCGCCAGGTTCTCGGCCAGGGCGCGGCCGATGCCGGAGCCCGCGCCGGTGATGACACAGACCTTGTCCTTGAAGTAAGCGTCGTTGCTCACGGTCACTCTTTCGCTCGAGGAAGACGGATCAGGAAGCCTTGGCCGCGACTGCGGTCGTGGTGTCGTAGGCCGCTACATCGAATTTCTCGAGCAGACTACGGAATCGGAAGGTGAAATCCGGCCACAGTGTGGTGTTGTTGCCGTGCTTGTCCAGGTACCAGGAGGCGCAGCCGCCGGTGGACCACACCGTGCCCTGCAGCTTCTTCTGCAGTTCGGTGTTGAACTCGTCCTGGACGTCCTTGCGGACCTCGACGGTGCGCAGGCCCTTGGCCTCGATCTGCTCGATGGCGTCGGCGATGTAGTTGATCTGCGATTCGATCATGTACACCATCGAGGTGTGGCCCAGGCCGACGTTCGGGCCGAGCAGGAAGAACATGTTCGGGTAGTTGTGGATGGCCGAACCCTTGTAACCCTGCTGACCGCTCACGTCGAAAACCTCGGAGAGCGTGCGGCCGTCGCGGCCGGCGATGGTCTCGAAGGCCGGGGAATCGGTGACGTGGAAGCCGGTGGCCACGATGATGGCGTCCACCGGGCGCTCTACGCCGTCCTTGGTGACGATGGCGTTCGCGGTGATCTCCTTGATGCCGTCGGTGACCACGTCCACGTTCTCGCGGTCCAGCGCCGGGTAGTACTCGTTGGAGATCAGCATGCGCTTGCAGCCGATGCGGAAGTTCGGGGTGACCTTCTTGCGCAGCTCCGGATCGCGGATCTCGGCGAACAGCTTGGCGCGGGCCACGCCCTCGAGTGCGAGCATGGCGGGCGGGAACTTGGCCAGGCCGACGACCTGGGTCTCGCGCGCGGCGTAGATGGCGGCGCGGGACAGCGCCTGCACACCCGGGATGTGCTTGAACGCGAACTTCTCCACACCCAGGTACGGGCGGTCGGCGCGGGGCAGCAGCCAGGGCGCGGTGCGCTGGTAGACGTCCAGGTGCGCGACCTGCTTGGCGATGCTCGGGACGATCTGGATGGCGGACGCGCCGGTGCCGATGACGGCGACGCGCTTACCGGACAGATCGGAGTCGTGGTCCCAGCGGGCGGAGTGGAAGATCTCGCCCTCGAAGCTGTTGATGCCCTTGATATCCGGCAGGTTCGGCTCGCACAGCGCGCCCACGGCGGAGATCAGGTAGTCGGCGGTGAACGGGCCCTGGTTGGTGTCGATCTCCCAGACGGACCGCTCGGTGTTCCAGCGCGCGCCGGTCATATCGCAGCCGAAGATGTGCTTGTCGCGGACGCCGTACTTGTCGGCCACGCCCTGGATGTAGCTCTGGATCTCCGGCTGCTTGGAGAACGAGCGCGACCAGTTCGGGTTGAGCGCGAAGGAGTACGAGTACAGGTGCGAGGGCACGTCGCAGGCAGCACCCGGATAGGTGTTGTCGCGCCAGGTGCCGCCGACATCGTTCCCGCGTTCCAGCACCAGGAAGTCCTGGTGACCCTGCTGGGTCAGCCGGATGGCCATGCCCAGGCCCGAGAAGCCACTGCCCACGATGACGATGTGGGAGTGCCGGGCGGGGCGGTTGCCGACAGCTTTGTCTGTAACCTTGCGACTCATGTATCCGAGCGTAAGGTCTTATTGAGTACGAGTCAATATACTATTGACTCGAGTTCAGTAGCGGTAGCCCGATGGCGAGGAAAGGCAGCATGAGCAGACCGGATTCCGGCGTCAAACGCGTCCGCCTCAGCCCGGACGAACGCCGCAAACAGCTCATCGAACTCGGCGTGGAGATGCTGCGCGAACGCGACCTCGAAGACATCTCGGTCAACGACATCGCCGCCCAGGCCGGCATCTCCCGCGGCCTGCTGTTCCACTACTTCCCCTCCGTCCAGGACTTCCAGGTCGAGATCCTCAAGCGAGCCAACTCCGAATTCCTGGAGACCACCGCGCCCGACGAGAGCCTCGGCATCTTCGACATGCTGCGCGACGCCATCGAGCGCTACATCGACTACGTCAGCCAGAACGGCGCGGCCTACCACGCCCTGCTGCGCGGCCCCGCCAGCTCCCGGCCCGAAACCGCCGAACTCGTCGCGAGCGCGCGCCAGGCCACCGCGGATCGCATTCTCGCGCAACTGAACATCCCCCTCGACAATCCGGACCTACCCGGGCTGGCGCTGGCGGTGCGCGGCTGGATCGCCTTCGTCGAAGAGGTCGTGCTCACCTGGCTGCGCGACAAACCCGTCAGCCGGGAAGCCCTGGTGGACATGCTCGTTCAATCCCTGCCCGCCCTCGGACTGGCCCTGAGCCCCGCCCTGGCCGCGCTGCTGATGCAGCCCTGATCAGCAGGGCCAGATCGTCGAACGGCGCAAGCCTTCCAGATCACGCACGGCGACATGACGATTGTTCAGGCACAGCAGCCTGGCCTCGCGCATCTCCCGCATGGCCAGCCCGACCGCGTCCACCTTCGCGCCGATCAACTGCCCCAGCTCCTCGTAGGACAGCCGCACGGTGAGCTTGCACGTCTCCACCTCGGATTCGCCGTCGAACACCATTTCCCGGCGACCGTAGGATTCCGCGAATTCCACCAGCAGCCTGGCCAATCGGACCGGCACCGGGCAGTCCGCGAAATCCAGCCGCTGCTGATCCGACCACGCCAGCCTGTCCACGATGGCGCGGCACAGGGTCTGCCAGGTATCGGTGTGCCGATCCAGGAACGCCACGAATTCCGGCCCCGGAATGCAGTGCGCGATCGTATCCGTGCACACCGTGGCGGTGGCCGAACGCCGCGAATGCGGTTCCAGCGCACCGAGTTCCCCGATCACATCCCCGCTCACCCGAATCGCGAACAACTTCCCGTCATCCGCAGTGATCTTGGCGCAGGCCGACACGGTGGCATCCCGCGACCGCAGCAGATACACCGAACTCCCCGCCTCCCCCTGCCGCATCAGCACCCGGCCGGGCGGGCAATAGAATTGCGCACCCAACCTGAGCAGGTCGTTGCGCGACACAGGGGTGAGTCGCGCCATGAACGTCCGTTCCGGCCACGGCCAATCCACCAGGCTCTTGATCATATTCAGCTCCGTGCACGTGGAAGCCGTCCCCGAAACTCCCACGGTAGGTGAGCATTCCGAAAACGGAACATGATCGCACGTAACGATCTGAGACGGTTGTCGCCGAAAATTGTTGCGGCGCAGTAATATGGCGCGCATTCTGGAATCCGTGGGGAGTGAGGAATTCGTTCCGGGAAATTCGCGGCCGATCTCCAGCGGATCCTGCGCGCGACAGCCGATGTCATCGATCCCGAAGGGCCGGGAAACGCCCTGCGGCAAAAGCTGACCGGCCATCTCCGCATCGGCGTCACCGACACCACGGTGGTGAACCAGACCTGGCGGGCCTGGGAACACGCCAATCTGCAACGCGGCGTGGACGCCTATCTGGCCGAGCGCGGGCAGGCCGACTGGTTCGGACTGTCGGGCGCGCATCGCTCCGGCGACGATGTGATGGGGCTGCTCTACAGCAGCATCCACCACGGCCACTACCGCTTGGGCGCACCGGATTTCGTCACCGTCGCCATCGGCCCCGACGAGGTCACCGAAGCCGTGCAATTCGGTCTCGCCGCGACCACGGCCCCCGACGGCACCCCGGTGATCCTGTGCGTACGCGGCTCGAATCCGCACTTCGGCAGCGAGAACTGCCAGGTCGAGGTGCTGGCGGCCGACCGGGTCACCGCCACCGTCACCCGCAACCGAATCGAACAGCTCATGGACGCGCACAATGTCTTTCGCGGGCAGGTGCTGTCCTTCGGCTACAGCGAGCACCGCCGCAACGAGCTGATCAGCTTCCTGCCTCGGCCGCACCTGGCGGCGGACGAGGTCGTGCTGCCCGAGGGCGCGCTGGAACTCATCGAGCGGCATACCGTCGCCATCGCCGAACACCGCACCGAACTGCTCGCGGCGGGACAGCACGTGAAACGCGGACTGCTGCTGCACGGGCCGCCGGGGACCGGGAAGACGCACACCGTGCGCTACCTGATGAACCGGCTCTCCGACAGCACCGTTATCGTATTGACCGGCGCGGCAATGGGTTTGATCGAGCATGCCGCGAATCTGGCACGCAAGCTGCAACCGAGCGTGGTCGTGGTGGAGGACGTGGATCTCATCGCGCGCGATCGGAGCTACTCCCCCACCGGACACCCCTTGCTGTTCAGCCTGTTGGACGCGATGGACGGGATCGGCGGGGACGCGGACGTCACCTTCCTGCTCACCACCAACCGGGCCGGAGATCTGGAGGAGGCGCTGGCCGATCGGCCGGGGCGGGTCGATCTCGCCGTCGAGATTCCGCGCCCCGACGCGCGTGGGCGGGAAGCGCTGCTGCGGCTCTACAGCCGGGGCATGAAGGTGACCGCCGATCCGGCGCCGATCATCGCCGCCACCGAGGGCCAAACCGCCTCGTTCATCAAGGAATTGCTGCGGCGGGCAGCACTGCGGGCGATCATCTGCCGGCCGGACGAGGTGGGCACCGTCGTCGGCGACGCCGACCTGGCGGGCGCACTCGCGGAGATGAACGACAACGCGGCCACACTCACCCGGACCCTGCTCGGAGCGCCACCGGAACCAGGCGACTGATCCCCCCGTCATTCCGGCATGCTGTGGCCTGGCGTATCAGGCACGCCGCTTACAGGGCGTGGGCGTCCAGCCATTCGCGGGCCAGGGCGGCCGGGTTGGAGAGGTCGTCGCGGGCGCGGCGGACGAGTTCGGCCAGGGCGGCCGTATCCAGTTCGCCCGCAACGTAATTGAGCTTCTTGATCTGGTCTTCGGTGAGGACGCCCTTGCGCAGCACCGGGATCACCTGCTGGGAGCGGAAGGCGTAGTCCGGATCGGCGAGGGGGATCGTGGCGCCCGCGCCGCCCTTCAGGAAGGCGGCGGGCATCGAGAGGACGCCGAGCTGGATGACACCACTCTCGACCGCGGCCTGGACGTCGGAGTCGCTGCGGTACTCGGCGATTCGGGTGGGGTCGAGGCGGCAGCCGTAGACCTCGCGCAGGCGGTCGGCGACATCGACCCTCGGATTCAAAGGCGGGCGCAGCGGGTCCGCACCGGCGGCGGTGTTGATGCCGACCGTCAGTTCGGAGCAGCGGGCGGCCAGCTCCTTCAGATTCGCGGGCAGGCCGGCGGCGGCCGTGGTGACAACCGTCGAGCGCAGGTCGGTGCCGTCGGCTGGGTCGGAGATGGTCAGGCCCTCGGGCATGGCGGCGTACAGAGCCTTCAGCACCGCATCGGGTTTGTATGCGGTGGAAGCGGAATCGAGGCTGTGCAGGAGGTCGCCGGTGTCGTCGCTGACCAGGGTGGCGTCGGCGGCGTCGAGGGCAGCCAGGTAGTCGGCGCGCAGGCCGAGCTTGTCCTTGACGACCGTCTTCGCGCCGGTGCGGGCGAGCGCCCCCGCGTAGATCTCGGCCATGACCATGGACTGGTACGAGTCACCCGCACCTACGGTGATCACCGGGGTCTCCGAATCACTGCCGCAGGACACCGCCCCCGCCGCGAGCGCCAGCACCACCAGGGAGCCGAGCCAGCGCGACTTCGGTTGTGCGACGCCACGACCCCGCCCGCCGCGAACTCTTCCGCCGATCATGCGTGACAGTCTGCCTGCCGGGGTGGACCGATCGCACGGCGGCACGCAACAGACCGCGGAATCCGCGAAACGCACCCCGGAACCCAGCGGCCCGGGGACGAACCGGGCAGTATGGACATTCTGGCGTGGCCCGATCCGGCCCGCCGGCCCCGAACTGCCCGGGACGTCGGAAGGACAGCAGTGAAATCCCCTCGCACCTCGCGTGGCCGTCGTGGACTACGACCGGCCCTCAGTGTCGCGCGCGTACTCGCCGCGGCCGTCGCGCTGGCCGCCGCCATGGCGCTGACCGCCTGCGGTGACTCCGACCCGCTGGCCAGTGGTGGCAGCTGTGACGGCGACACCAACAAGATCACCGTCGGCTCCGCCAACTTCCCGGAATCCGAGACCGTCGCCGACCTGTACGCCGAAGTGCTGCGCGTCAACGGGTTCAGCGTGGACACCAAACTCAATATCGGCAGCCGCGAAGCCTACGTGCCCGCCCTGCGCAACTGCTCCATCTCGCTGATCCCGGACTACACCGGCAACCTGCTGCTGTACTTGGACAAATCGGCCACCGCCACCTCCGCCGCCGACGTGGACAAGGCGCTCACCGGTGCGCTCGGTGACCAGCTCGCCATCGCGACACCCGCACCCGCGCAGGACTCGGATGCCGTGGTCGTCACCCGCGCCACCGCCGACCGCTGGAACCTCACCAGCATCGGCGACCTCGCCGCGCACTCGGCCGAGGTGAAATTCGCCGCGCCCGCCGAATTCCAGGAGCGCCCGGTCGGCCTGCCCGGCTTGAAGAAGAACTACAACCTCGACATCGCCGCGAACAACTTCGTGCCCATCGCGGACGGCGGCGGCCCGGCCACCGTGCGCGCCCTCGTCGAGGGCCAGGTGACCGCCGCCGACATCTTCACCACCTCCCCCGCCATCGTCGAGAACAACCTGGTGGTGCTGGCCGACCCCAAGAACAACTTCCCGGCGCAGAACGTGGTGCCGCTGTTCAACGTCGCCAAGAAGAGCGACAAGCTGGTCAAGGTGCTCGACGCGCTGTCGGCGAAACTCACCACCGCCGAACTGATCTCGCTCAACACCGCGGTCTCCGGCGCGAGCAAGACCGAACCGGCGGCAGCGGCCAAGGCGTGGATCGTCGCGCAGGGGCTCGACAAGCCGATCGCGTAACCGCACAGGAGGGGACGGCGTGTCCGATATCGAATTCAGCAACGTCACCAAGACCTACCCGGACGGCACCACCGCCGTCGAATATCTCGATCTGCGTATCGAATCCGGCTCCTTCACCGTGTTCGTCGGCCCGTCCGGCTGCGGGAAGACCACCTCCATGCGCATGATCAACCGCATGATCACGCCCACCTCCGGGCGGATACTCATTGCGGACCAGGATATTTCGGCGCAGGATCCGGTGAAACTGCGGCTCGGCATCGGATACGTCATCCAGAACGCGGGGCTGCTGCCGCACCGCACCGTCATCGACAATGTGGCCACCGTGCCCGTACTGAAAGGCATGCGGCGGTCGCAGGCGCGCAAGGCCGCGCTGGAGGTACTCGACCGCGTCGGACTCGATCGCTCTCTGGCGCAACGGTATCCGGCGCAGCTGTCCGGCGGTCAGCAACAGCGCGTCGGAGTGGCGCGGGCGCTGGCCGCCGACCCGCCCATCCTGCTCATGGACGAACCGTTCAGCGCCGTCGACCCGGTGGTGCGCGCCGAATTGCAGGCCGAAATGCTGCGGCTGCAAGCCGAATTGCGCAAGACCATCGTGTTCGTGACACACGATATCGACGAAGCCGTCACGCTCGGTGAGAAGATCGCGGTCTTCGGTCCGGGCGGGCGGCTCCAGCAGTACGACACCCCGCAGGAGGTGCTCGCCCAGCCCGCCAGCGATTTCGTCGCCGGATTCGTCGGACGCGATCGCGGATATCGTGGGCTGTCGTTCCGCAGCGCCTCCGGAGTGCCGGTGCACGAGGTCGCCACCGCCACCGTCGCCGAGATCCCAGCGCAGCGACTCGAACTCGGGCAGTGGGTGCTGGTCGTGGACGAGAACCGGCATCCGCTCGGCTGGGTCGATGTCACCGGCGTGGAGGGCGTGCGCGCCGGAAAGCCATTGCACGACAGCATGTCCGCGGGCGGATCATTGTTCCCCAGCGGCGGAGATCTGCGGCTGGCACTGGACGCCGCCGTCTCCTCGCCATCGGGAATCGGTGTGGCCGTGGACGATTCCGGCGCGGTCATCGGCGGGGTGCGTGCCGGTGACGTGCTCGAACAGCTGGCCCGGCAGCGCGCCGGAGAGGATGCGGACCGCAACCGGCACTTCTTCGAACAGGAATCGCGGTGAGGTATCTCCTCGACAACTTCGCCGAGATCCGCGGCTACACCGGTGAACACCTGAGTTTGGCGCTGGTACCCCTGCTGCTCGGACTCGCGATCTCGATCCCGGCGGGAGCGGTGGCGCACCGGTACGGGTGGCTGCGCCGCATCACCGTCACCGTCGCCGGGATCGCCTACACGATTCCGTCACTGGCACTGTTCGTGATCCTGCCGCCGCTGCTCGGCATCTCCACCATCGACCCGCTGAATGTCATTGTCGCCCTGACCATCTACTCGGTGGCACTGCTGATCGTGGCGGTGCCCGCCGCCCTCGACACCGTGCCCGCCGAGGTGCTCGACGCCGCCGACGCCATCGGCTACGGGCCGGTGCGCCGCATTCTCACCGTCGAATTCCCGCTCGCCCTACCGGTTTTCATCGCCAACCTGCGGGTCGTGGCGGTCACCAATATCTCCATGGTGACCGTGGGCGCACTGATCGGGGTCGGCGGGCTCGGCAAACTGTTCACCCAGGGCTATCAGCGCGACTATCCCGACGAGATCGTGGCGGGCATCATCGTGGTGCTGGTGCTGGCACTGGCCCTCGACCGGGTCATCTACCTGCTCGGCGTCCTCGCCACCCCGTGGCTGCGCGGCGGCCGCACCCGGCGGATCCGCCGCCCCGCCGAGACGCCGCTGACCGACGTCACCCTCACCAAGGGCACGACACCGGCGAAAGGCGCTGGGGCATGAACCTTTTCGCACAGGCCTGGGACTACCTGACCACCGTCGGCAACTGGTCCGGCCCGACCGGCATCGGCATGCGCATCGGGCAGCACCTCTGGTACAGCTTCCTGGCGGTGGCCGGATCCGCGATCCTGGCCGTGCCGCTCGGCATGCTCATCGGCCACACCCGGCGCGGCTCGGCGGCCATCGTCGGCTTCGCCAATGCCATGCGCGCGCTGCCGACCCTCGGCCTGCTCACCTTCTTCGTGCTGCTCATGGGGCTCGGGCTGATTCCGCCGCTGCTGGCCCTGCTCACCGTCGGCATACCGCCACTGCTGGCGGGCGCGTACGCGGGGGTCGCGAATGTGGACGCCACCGTCGTGGACGCCTCACGGGCCATGGGGATGACCGAACGTCAGATCCTGCTGGGCGTGGAACTCCCCAATGCCCTGCCGGTGCTGCTCACCGGCCTGCGCGCGGCCACGCTCCAGGTCGTGGCGACCGCGACCATCGCCGCCTACGTCAACCTCGGTGGGCTCGGCCGCTACATCTTCGACGGCATCGGGCTCTACAAATACGACCGGGTGCTGGTGGGCGCGATTCTGGTCGCGGCCCTGGCCCTGGCCCTGGACGGGCTGCTCGCGCTCGCCGTCCGGCTCTCCGCACCCGGCGTCAGGCAATCGCTGAGCAAATCGAACCATTGACCAACCCTGTGAGGTGGATCACGATGGAACGTGGCCCGAAGTAGTGCCGTTCCACCAACACCCACCCCCTCAGGAGGTTGCTGTGAAGGCCATGAAGGCGCGCGACATCATGCACCGAGATGCCACCTGTATCCCCGCCGACGAAACCCTCGACCGCGCCGCGCAAATGATGCGCAATATGGACGTGGGCGCCCTGCCGATCTGCAATAACGACAGGTTGATCGGCATGCTCACGGATCGTGACATCGTCGTGCGCTGCATTGCCGAAGGCCACGACCCCAGCCGCGTGCGCGCCGGAGATCTGGCGCAGGGCACGCCCCGCTGGGTGGACGCCGACACCGACGTCAGCGCCGTGCTGGACATGATGGAGCGCAATCAGATCAAACGCCTGCCCGTCATCGACATGAAGAACGGCAAGAAACTCATCGGCATGATCTGCGAATCGGATCTGGCCCGCAATATCAGTGATGAACAGCTCATGCAGTTCGTCACGGCCGTATCTATTCCGCATTGATTCGACTCCCCGGAGAGCGGAATCCCGGGTGACCGTCGCAGAATGACCGGGTGCGAGCGGGACGAATTCTTGTCATCGCCGCTACCGAAGGCATTCGCACAGCGGTCGCGTCGACACTGAGCGCGGCCGGGCACGAGGTGCTCGGCCGCGCCGACCACACGCATCTGGAACAGGACCTGACCCGCTTCCGGCCCGACATCGTCATCATCGACCCCGCACTGCCGGGCTGCGACCGGCGCACGCTGCTCGGCACCGTGCGAGCCCGATCCACCGCGGATGCGGTCGTGCTGACCTCCCCCGCCGACACCCTGGCCTATGTGACAGTCCTGCTCCAGCGCGCGGCGCAGACCCGGACACGAATCACCGTGGGCGATATGACAATCGATGTCGAAGCCGGAATCGCACAGCGCGACGGGCACACCATCGCGCTCACCGCCACCGAATTCAAACTGCTGACCTACTTCGCGAGACACCGGGACCGGGTACTCAGCAAAACCCAAATCCTCACCGGCGTATGGGGATACGACAATTACGATCCGAATCTGGTCGAGGTGAATGTGAGCGCGGTGCGCCGGAAAATCGAGCGATACGGGCCGCGCCTGCTGCACACCGTGCGCGGGCTGGGATACATCCTGCGCACCGAGATGTGAAGACCGTCTCGCGATCGGCTCTTCGACGGCCGCGTGGTGCGCCGGTAGCTTGGGGAAGATCATGAAGGTCGACTCCACCGCCACCCGCACCGCGCTGTGCCTGCTGTTCGTACTACCCGCCGTCGTGGTGGCGCTGGTCCGGCTCACCGGGCTCGAACGCGGGCCGTTCGTGCAATTACTGGCATTCACACCGTATATCGCGGCGTGGTCGCTGATTCCGCTGCTGCTCATGCTCGCGCTGCGGCGCTGGAAACTGGCGGCCTTCGCGCTCCTGGCCGTGGTGATACTCGGCGGCGCGGTGCTGCCCCGGTCGTTCGGCACACTGGCGCAGGGTCCCGGCGCGCTCCGCGTGCTCACGGTGAACATGCAGTTCGGGGCGGCCGATCCGGCGGCGCTGGTGACATTCGTACGCGACAACGCGGTGGATGTGCTGGCCCTGCAGGAATACACGCCGGAAGCCGAAACCGCCTTGCGCGCAGCGGGACTCGACATCGAACTACCGTTCGCGCAGACCAACCCGCTGCCGAAAGCCTCGGGCTCGGCGGTGTATTCGCGGCACGCGCTCGCCGACGGCGGGGTCCGGATGAACCCCGGGCAGTTCGCGCAGTCCTACGCGACGCTGACCTCGGATCAGGGCTTCCGGGTCATCATCGAATCGGTGCACACCACACCCCCCGCACACCTGGACAACCTCGCCTACTGGCGGCGCGATCTGAACAGTCAACCGCGCAGCACCACCGACAATCCGCGAATCATGCTGGGCGACTTCAACTCCACCCTCGACCACGCACCCTTCCGCGATCTCCTCACCCGCGGCTACCGCGACGCCGCCGCCACCGCAGGCTCCGGCTTCACCGCCACCTGGGGCCCCTACGAAGGCCGCCACGGCGACCGGAAACCCATCCCGCCCATCACCATCGACCACGTGCTGGCCGACAAGCGCATCGACATCGGCGAAGTCTCGGCCCACGCCCTCCCCCGCACCGACCACCGCGCCCTACTGGTGGACCTCTACCTACCGAAGCAGTAGCAACAACTCTCGTTGAATTCTCAGGGGCTTCGCCCCCGAACCCCCAGGGACGGGGCGAAAAGCCCAGCGACGAAACAGGAGCTCTCGCAGCCCGAATCGCAACAGGGACAGGGCCAGAAGCCCAGCGACGAAACGGAAGCTCTCGCAGCCCGAATCGCAAGGGGGGCGGGGTTTCTCTGCCCCAATGCAATTCGGCCCCCTTGCAGCTTGCTGCAAGGGGGCCGAGAGCTCAGAGTGGGGTTATGCCACGCCCTCGGCGCGGGCGGCGGCGCCCACGGCCTCGGCGACGGCCGGAGCCACGCGCGGGTCCAGGGGGCTGGGGATGATCTTGTCAGCCGAGAGTTCGTCCTTCACGACGCTGAAGATGGCGTCGGCGGCGGCCACCTTCATGCCCTCGGTGATGCGGCGCGCGCCGACATCCAGCGCGCCCTTGAAGACGCCCGGGAAGGCGAGGACGTTGTTGATCTGGTTCGGGAAGTCCGAGCGGCCCGTCGCCACGATGGCGGCGTACTTGGAGGCCACCTCGGGGTGGATCTCCGGGTCCGGGTTGGACATGGCGAACACGATCGACTCGGGGGCCATCGACGCGATGAGCTCCTCGGCGATGGTGCCGGCCGAGAGGCCCAGGAACACATCCGCGCCCGCGAGCGCCTCGGCGGGGCCGCCGGTGATGTCGCGCGGGTTGGTGCGGGTGGCCAGCTCGGCCTTCACGCCGTTGAGGTCGCCGCGGTCCCGGCTCACGATGCCCTTGGAGTCGAGCACGATGATGTCGGAGACGCCGGCCGCCAGCAGGATGTTGGTGCACGCGACACCGGCCGCGCCCGCACCGGACACCACGACCTTCAGGCCGGACATGTCACGACCCTGGAAGGTGGCCGCGCCCTTGAGCGCCGCCAGCACCACGATGGCGGTGCCGTGCTGGTCGTCGTGCATGACCGGGCAGTCGAGCGCCTCGATGACCCGCTGCTCGATCTCGAAGCAGCGCGGCGCGGAGATGTCCTCCAGGTTGACCGCGCCGAAGCTCGGGCGCAGGCGGATCAGGGTGTCCACGATCTCGTCGACATCCTTGGTGTCCAGCACGATCGGGATGGAGTCCAGGCCGGCGAACTTCTTGAACAGCGCCGCCTTGCCCTCCATCACCGGCAGCGAGGCGCGCGGGCCGATATCGCCCAGGCCCAGCACCGCGGTGCCGTCGGAGACGACCACGACCAGGCGCTCGGCCCAGGTGTAGGTCTTGGCGAGCGACTCGTCCTTGTGGATGCCGCGGCAGACCTGGGCGACACCGGGGGTGTACGCGATCGACAGGTCGCGCTGGGTGTCCAGCGGTGCGGTGAGTTCGACCGACAGCTTGCCGCCGAGGTGACCCGCGAAAATCTCTTCCGTGGTGATGTCGGACAGATTCCCGGTGGGGGATGCGGGGTTCGCCGTGGTGGCATTCACTGCTTCAGTCACGGGTGACACGATTTCACTCCTGCTCGGTGCGGACTCAACCGATTGACGGTTACCGTTCGGTAATGGGGATTTGGGTTTTCGAAGACTCTGAGGTATGCACCTGACCACGCTGTCGGCTGCGCACTACTGTGCCACCTTCATCGATTCGGGTGACGCGGGCAAGGCATGACAACCAAGGCCGGGGCAATTCGCTGCAAAGATCGTCGAGCGAGAACCGGACGGGTGTGTCCGGAGGGGCGGCAGGGTGAGTGAACCACCGGGTTCCCGGGCCGGGCGGTGGCTGCGGCCGGGGATCGACACATTCTGCCAGTCACCCGGACGACCCGCCAAATCGCCCCCCGGGCCGTCCCGCTGCATCACCATCCACGAAGCGTAGGCGACCCGAATCACCTGCCGGTTAAGGAGAACTCGCACGTGGGGCCCGGGTTGCGGAGAACAGTCACGAGCCGGTCGCGCTGCCGGCGGTGAGATGTCTCGCCGGCTGAACGGCCACGCCGGTGAGCTGTCACACCACCGTGACGTCTGCCGCTGTGAGCTCGGGCGCGACGAACGCGCCCGCGTGCTGCGGCGCCCGCCGACGTCCAGGCACCTGGATCGCGGCTTCGGGCGCGGGCTGTTCCACATCGGCGGCCATGCGCTCCGGGCGCACCCACACCGAGTCCACACCGCCGGAGATCAGGCGCACCCGCCAATTCGTGCCCGCGCCCGGATGATCCGTGCGGCGGTGCATGCCGCGGGTTTCGGTGCGAGCCAGGGCGGAGTACTTGGTCCAGCGGGCCACGGCCAGCAGGGCGGCGGCCTGGCGGGCGTGCAGGCGGGCCGCGCCGGCGCCGCCGAGGGCGTATTCGACGCCGGGCCACAGGCCGTCGAGTTCGCCGATGCTGTCGCGCAGGCTGTCCTCGCTGCGCCAGTAGCTGCGGCGCAGCGGGAGCGTGTGCTCCTGGACGAGGCCGATCACGGCGCGCGGGTCCAGGCGGGACTTGGGGCCCAGGCCCGCGCCGGAGACAGCGCGCACCTTGCCGAGTTTGCGGCGGGTCTTCGCGAATCGGGCCGCACCCGCGCCCGCCCACACGCCGGAGGAGATGGCCCACGCGCCGTTCTGGCCGCCGAAACCGCTGACCGCGCCGGTGACCGGTTCGCGGGTCGTCACATCGCCCGCGCCGTAGAGGCCGGGGACGGTGGTGGCGCAGTCGGTGCCGGACAGGCGCAGGCCGCCGGTGCCGCGCACGGTGCCCTCCAGGACCGCGCGCAACGGGACCCGGCCCAGCCAATCCGGTCCGCCCTGCTCGCGCAGTTCCGCGCGCAGCCGCCCCGGCAGATCGCCGAGATCGGCGTAGACGCGGCGACCGTCCGCGATGGCCGCGAAAGCCTGTGCGCGCGAACCGCATCCCTGGCCGCTCAGCACGGCGCGGGATTCGTCGTAGAGCGTGGCGAAATGCATGACCTGATCGGTGGCGAATGCCGCGCCCGCGCCGAACGGCCCCGAATTCGCGGCGGGTGCGAGCGAATACGCATTGGAGAATTCCATGCCGGACAGTTCGGCCCCGGCTTCCGCGCCCATCAGCAATCCGTCGCCGGTGGCCGCGTCGGTGCCCGCGCCGCCGGACAGAAATGCGCAGCCGCCGGTGGCCACGATCACCGCGCGCGCCCGCGCGGTCCAGGCGTGCCCGTCCGGCAGGGCGATTCCCGACGCGCCGGACACCATGCCGTCTTTGTCGGTGATCAATTGCAGGGCCGGATGATGGTCGAGAATCCGCACCCCCGCCACCACCATGCTGCGCCGCAGCCGGCCCAGATATTTCGCGCCGTCCAGGTACACGCGCGCGGCCCGGCCGGCATTGTCACCCTGGAACCGGAACCCGCCACGCACCAATTGCCCGACACGCCGGTGGGTTTCCTCCATGACCAGGTACATCCAGTCCGGATCGCCGAGTCCGCCGCCGTGCGCGAAACTCTGCCGTACGGCTTCGTCCCGGGCGTCGAGCGGAATGTTCCACAGGGTCACCACACCGCGCGCGGTGGGTCCGCTGCTACCGCATCGGGCTTTGTCGACCACGATCACCCGAGCACCGGCGGCCGCCGCGGCCAGCGCCGCCCAGGCCCCCGCCGGACCGCCTCCTACTACCAGCACATCGGAGTCGAATTCGGTCATATCGCAAATGTTCGACCACAGTTCAACTACTCGCAACCGTTATGCGCATTTCAATTCCACCACTGCGCCCACAGCAGATAACCGGCTACCGCGAAAACGACCAGGGATCCACAAAAGGCCGCGAATCCATGACGCCGATCCGCGAAAATCTGCGCGCCCAGCGCCACGACCGCCCCGGCCACATGCCACGCCACATCGGCGGCCCCCGGCCCGGGGAATCCCCGCCGGTAACCGAGCACCTCCGCACCCACGACGACCAGCGCCAGCACCACCGTGCCCGCGGCGATCACCCCGCTGAACCCGCGCAGCACCCTCACGACGACCTCGGCCGCACGACCCCCGCGTTCACCCATACCGCACCCCCGATGACGTTCTCGACTCGCCCGCTCACCCCGTGATCACCGGCACCCCGCTCGCTTTGCCCACGATTTCCTCGAATTGTGCTGGGTCGGTGGTGAATTCACCGATCCGAATGGTCTTGTTGCTGCCGTGGTAGTCGGAGGATCCGGTGGTGACCAGACCCAGTTCACCGGCCAGCCCGCGCAGCATCCGCCGATCCTCCTCACTGTGGTCGGGATGATCGATCTCCAGCCCGCCCAGACCGAGCTCGGCCAGTTCACGAATATCGTTCAGGGACAGCAGCCGCCCGCGCTTCCGCGCCCGCGCGTGCGCCACCACACTGACCCCGCCCGCCGACGCCACCATCTCGACCGCACGTCGCAGCGGCGTGTCGGCCTTCTCCACGTAGTACCGGCCGTGCGGGGCCAGCAGATCCTGGAAGGCGGCGTCCACGGTCGGCACCACGCCCGCCGCGACCAGCGCCCGCGCCAGATGCGGACGGCCCGCCGACGGACCCGCCGAGGCCAGCACCGCGTCCGGATCGATGGGCAGCCCGTCGGCGCGCATGTTCTCCGCGATGGCGCGCAACCGCACGATCCGCTCGGCGCGCAGGCGTTCGCGCTCCTGCGCGAAGGACTCGTCGGCGGGATCGAACAGGTAGGCCAGCATGTGCACGGGCACCGGATAGCCGTCCTCCCCCATGCCCACACACGACATCTCCATGCCCCGAACGAGACTCATGCCCGCGGGCAGGGCCGCCGCGGCCTCCGCCCAGCCGGCGGTGGTGTCGTGGTCGGTCAGCGCCACCACGTCCAGACCGGTCGCCGCCGCGGCCGCGATGAGCTCGGCCGGGGTGTCGGTGCCGTCGGACGCGGTGGAATGAGTGTGGAGATCGATACGCACGACCCCCATCTTGCCTGCACCGCGACCGGGACCTCCGCGGGCTAGCATCGCCGGGTGTCCTCGATGCCGCCGCTGCCCTCGCTCCGCTGGTCCTCGCGCCGGTACAACACCAGGGCGGACAAGACCGAGAAGGAGCCCGCCAACCTGGTGATCGACTGCGGCGTCTACGTCGAAGGACGACGGCTGCTGGACCAGTGCACGTATCAGCAGGCGCTGGACGAAGTCCGCAAGCGGGGCACCGGATTCGTGTGGCTGGGGCTGATGGAACCCAGCAATGAACTGATGACCGACGTCGCCATCGCGTTCGGGCTGCACGAGCTCGCGGTGGAGGACGCGGTGCACGCGCATCAGCGGCCGAAACTCGAACGCTACGACGACATCCTGTTCCTGGTGCTGCGCACGGTGCGCTACCACGAACACGAACTGAACTCCGTCGCCGAGATCGTGGACACCGGCGACATCATGGTGTTCCTCGGCGCGGATTTCGTGATCACCGTCCGGCACGGCGACCAGACCGGACTGGCGGGCGTGCGAAAGGTGCTGGAGGCCAACCCGTCTCAACTGCAGCTCGGACCGGCGTCGGTGCTGCACGCGGTGGCCGATCACGTGGTGGACGCCTACGTGGATGTCACGCAGGAGATCGAGGACGATGTGGCCGAGATGGAGGAGGCCGTCTTCACCCCCGCCAACAAGATCGTCATCGAGGCCATCTACCAGCTCAAGCGGGAAGTGGTGGAGCTGCGCCGCGCCGTGAAACCCCTCGCGCTGCCGCTGCAATTGCTCACCCACGACCAGAGATTGCCGCTACCCAAGGAGATTCGCCGCTACATGCGCGATGTCACCGACCATCACACCGCGGTGACCGAGCAGATCATGGACTTCGACGAATCCCTCAGCGCCCTCATCAATGCCGCGCTGGCCAAGGTGAGCGTCCAGCAGAACACCGATATGCGCAAGATCTCCGCCTACGCCGCCATGGCCGCCGTGCCCACCATGATCGCCGGCATCTACGGCATGAACTTCGACCACATGCCCGAACTGCGCTGGACCTACGGTTACGGCGGCGTCATCGCCCTCATGGTGCTGCTGTGCGGCCTGCTGTACTACACCTTCCACCGCAACAACTGGCTCTGAAACCCGGTGCGGGACTACAGCTGTGCGGCCCCGCGCCCGGGATCACGGACATCGATCGCGGCTTCCGCCCAGGCCGTCCGCAGGGCGTCCGCGCCGCGGATGCGCACCCAGGCGGCCTCGGTGGCGGTGATGGGCGCGACGTTCAGGAACTGAACGGGCTCAGCCGGTTCGGGGAGTGCCACCTCGGCGATATCGGACTTGCCGAGCAGCGCGGCGGTGAAAGAAGCGTTGCCCCACAACGGTTCTCCGAGATCCAGCAGCGCATCCTGTTGCAGCACAATGCCTTCCACGGCCGGAGCCGCGACCAGGACCGCGAGGGTCCGGGTCAGGCCGGAGGCCGCGCCCACCCCGCCGCGCAGGGTCAGCACCAGTTCGGCGCGCGGGCCGCGCACCGGATCGGCCACGGCCGCAGTGGGATCCGTCATCGGATGCCGCGAGCCGCCCAGGGTGACGTAGTGGACCAGATCGCCGTCGGGGATACGGAGGATCTCGATGGGCTCCAGGCCCAGGAAGGTCACCGAGGCGGCGTCGGCCCGCTGCACACCGAAATGTCCGAGCACACCGGCTCGGACCGAGTCGAGCACGTCCATGGATCAGATGGCCAGCCGGGCGAGCATGTCACGCGCCTGCTCGGCCGCCTTCGGATCGCACAGGACGTCGTAGCGGCCCGCCACCAGCTGCATGGTGGAGGCGAAATCGCGCTGACCGCGGGTGGCGGCGTACGGGATGGCCGCGGAGATCAGGCCGAAGATGATGCCGCCGATCAGGCCCACGGTGAGCGGGCCGATCACATGACCGCCGGTGCCGAACAGCGACAGCAGCAGGCCCAGGAACAGGCCCAGCCACGCGCCGGACACCATGCCCCCGGCCAGGACCTTGCCCCAGGTGAGGCGGTACAGCACGCGCTCGACCTGCATGAGGTCGACGCCGACGATGGTCACCGTCTCCACCGGGAAGGCATTGTCGGCCAGGTAGTCGACGGCCTTCTGCGCTTCGGCGTAGGTCGGATAGGAGCCGACCGGCCAGCCCGACGGTGGCGTCGGGAGACCCGGACGGTTCCGGTTCGCGTTCCCCAAGGGATTCGTCATGACTCCATCATGCTATTTCGACTCGTCGGACGGGGTTTCGAAACGCGTGGTTCGCGCCATTCCGGCCGCCCTGCCCTTATCGGCTATGACCTGCGCCATTTTCGCACTCGCCTCGTCGATCATTTCGTCACCCAGCATGACCGCGCCGCGCGCGCCGCCTGCTATGGACGTGTGGAAAGCGTACGCGTCGAGAATCAATTCGGCGCGGTCGTAATCGGCCTGACGCGGGGAGAAGATCTCGTTGCACGCGGTGATCTGATCGGGATGCAGGACCCATTTGCCGTCGAAACCGAGGGCGGCCGTGCGGGCGGCGTTGCGAAGGAAACCGTCGATATCGCGAACCGCCAGGTAGGGGCCGTCGATGGCCTGCAGGCCGTGGGCGCGGGCGGCGAGCAGGATCGTCATATAGATGTGGTGGTAGGCGTCGCCGGGCTCGTAGCCCTCGGGCTGTTCGCCGACCACGAGGGTGCGCATATTGATCGACGCCATGAAGTCGGCCGGGCCGAAGACCAGGGTCTGCACGCGCGAGGAGGCGGTGGCGATGGCGTCGATATTGCGCAGGCCGAGCGCGTTCTCGATCTGCGGTTCGATGCCGATCTTGCCGACGGGCAGGCCGAGGGTCTTCTCCAGCTGGGTGAGCAGCAGGTCCAGCGCCTGCACCTGACCGGCGTCGGTGACCTTGGGCAGCAGGATGGCGTCCAATTCCGCGCCCGCGCCCTCCATGACGGTGATCACATCGGCGTAGGTGAACTGGGTGCTCCAGTCGTTGACCCGCACCACGCGGATCTGGTCCTTCCAGCCACCCGAGTTCAGCGCCGCCACGATGTTCGCCCGCGCCGCCGCTTTCGCCGCCGGAGCCACCGCATCCTCCAGATCCAGGAAGATCTCGTCGGCATCGAGCCCCTTGGCCTTCTCGATCATGCGCGGGTTACTTCCCGGCACGGCGAGTACCGATCGGCGTGATGTCATGGGTCACTCCTTCTGTGTCCAACGCGACATGAGCGGGGCCCTCCGTGGTTACGCGGGCTGCCGCCTCCGGGCCTGACCGCTCATGTCGGCGTCCGCGCTCGTGGCGCGACATTTCGGGCGGTCCGGACGCACTAGCCTGGCAGTCATGGCAGCGACAAAGGTTTTCGCCGCACGCATGGCGGGCCTGGTGGTACTCGGACCGGACGGGGAGTCTATCGGCCGCATCCGCGACCTCGTGATCTCCATCCGCTACGACCGCCAGCAGCCGCGCGTCCTGGGCATCCTGGTCGAACTGCCCACGCGGAAGCGGATTTTCGTGCCGATCCTGCGGGTGACCTCCATCGAACCCGGTTCGGTCACGCTCACCACCGGCACCATCAGCGTGCGGCGTTTCCAACAGCGCGCGGGTGAATTGCTCGCCATCGCACAGCTTCTGGACTCCACCGTGCGGGTCGACGATCCGAAGCTGCCGCAGCTCGCCGACTCCGATGTGGTGGTGGTCGACCTCGGTATCGAGCAGACCCGCACCCGGGACTGGGTGGTCTCGCGGGTCGCCGTGCGGGAACGCCGGCGGCTCGGCGTGGGCTTCGGGCGGCGCGGCGCGGTGCACGTGGTGGACTGGGCGCAGGTGCGCGGGCTCACCCAGACCGAACTGAATCTGCCCGGCCAGGACGTCACCCAGCTGCTGGAGCAGTTCGAGGGCATGCGCCCGGCCGACGTCGCGCACATGCTGCGCGATCTGCCGCGCAAGCGCCGCCTGGAGGTGGCCGGGGCGATGGACGACGAGCGGCTCGCCGACGTGGTCCAGGAGCTGCCGGAGAACGATCAGGTGGATCTGCTCGAGGAGCTGGGCGTGGAGCGCGCCGCCGACCTGCTCGAGGCCATGGATCCCGACGATGCCGCCGACCTGCTGGGCGAGCTGCCCGAGGGCGAGGCGGAATCGCTGCTGGCGCTGATGGATCCGGAGGATTCCGAACCGGTGCGGCGGCTGCTCGCACACGCGCCGTACACCGCGGGCGGTCTCATGACGCCGGAGGCGGTGGTGCTCACCGCCTCCACCACCGTCGCCGAGGCGCTGGCCCGCATCCGCGATCCCGAGCTGACCCCGGCGCTGGCGACCATGGTGTTCGTGGTGCGCCCGCCGACCGCCACACCGACCGGTCGCTATCTGGGCTGCGTTCACTTCCAGCAACTGCTGCGCGAACCTCCGGCGAATCTGGTCGGCGGCCTGGTCGACACCGATCTGGTGCAGCTGCGCCCGGAAGCCTCGCTCACCGCCGTGACCCGCTACTTCGCCACCTACAACCTGGTCTGCGGCCCGGTGGTGGACACCGAGAACCACCTGCTCGGCGCGGTCACCGTCGACGATGTGCTCGACCACCTGCTGCCCGAGGACTGGCGGGAGAAGGACGAGGATAACCACGACGTGCACGGCCTGCCGTTGATCGAGGGAACGGGAGGCCGGAAATGACCGACAAGTCCACCGCCCGCCAGCGCCTGGAGACCCCGGTCGAATCCCGGTTCCGCGGATTCGATTGGGACGCTGAGGCTTTGGCGCGCACCAGCGAGCAGATCGCGCGCTTCCTGGGCACCGGCCGCTACCTGGCGATCCAGACAGTGATCGTGATCGTCTGGGTGGCGATCAATGTCTTCGCGGTGAAGCTGCGCTGGGACCCGTATCCGTTCATCCTGCTCAACCTGGCCTTCTCCACCCAGGCCGCCTATGCCGCGCCGCTCATCCTGCTGGCGCAGAACCGGCAGGACAATCGCGACCGGGTGGCTCTGGAAGAGGACCGCTCCAGAGCAGCCCAGACAAAGGCCGACACCGAATTCCTTGCACGGGAACTCGCGGCGCTACGGCTCGCGGTGGGCGAAGTGGCCACTCGCGACTACCTGCGCCGGGAGTTGGAGGACGTCAAGGAAACCCTGGTCAGACTGGAGAAACTGGCCTCGGACGGAGAGGTGGCTCCGGTACGGAAAAAGAAGAAGAGTACCGACCGAAAGAGTCCACAGGTTCCGATTTCATCGCAAAAAGATGGCGAGTCTGCACCCAAGGCGGTACCGAACGAGCTGACTGATGGGTAACCTGGATCACGTTGTTCCGAGCGACCGACCCAGACACTGCTTGGTATGAGTGACATCACCCGGGTCCGGCCGCACGACTGAGGGGATTGTGTGGTGGCGAAGAAGATAAGTGCTCCGGTGACGGCGTCCGCGCTGCTCATAGCGGGTCTGGTTACCGCCGGTTCGGCCACCACCACCGTGCAGTCGACAGCCCCCGCGGCGGCTCCCGACGCATTGCTGGCCGCCTCCTCGGCGGGCCAGAATGTGGCCAATACTGAGGCAAATTCGGACCAACTGGTCGGTCTGGTTCCAGCCGCGCCCGACGCCCCGCGCAAACTCAGCGCCCTCACCCCGCCCAGCGACGGCAGCCCGCTCTTCGGCGGCACCGTGCCGCTGCAGAACATCGCACTGCCCGGCGGCACCGGGGCCCTCGGCATCCCGGAGATCGTGCTCGCGGCCTACCGCAACGCCGAACTGGCCCTGGAATCCTCCACGCCCGGCTGCGGCCTCACCTGGAACCTGCTGGCCGGCATCGGCCGCATCGAATCCGCGCACGCGAGCAGCGGGCGCACCGACGCGGCGGGCACCACCATCCAGCCCATCTACGGTCCGGCACTCGACGGGACACTTCCCGGCAACGAGATCATCCGGGCCTCCGACGGCGGTTATGTGCGCGCCGTCGGCCCGATGCAGTTCCTGCCCAGCACCTGGGTGCACTACGCCGCCGACGGCAACGGCGACGGCGTGTCGGATCCGAACAACGTCTTCGACGCGGCGCTGGCCGCGGGCAAGTACCTGTGCTCCGGCGGCCTGGATCTGCGCGATTCGCAGCAGCAGCTGAAAGCCGTCCTGCGCTACAACAACTCGATGTCGTACGCGGCTCAGGTGCTGAGCTGGTCGAACGCCTACAAGACCGGCGGCCAGCCGACCACCGTCGACATCTCGGCCACACTCGTCCAGCCCGGCAATCTCACCGCCCCCGTGCCGGATATGGCCGCCGCCAACAGCACCATCGAGGCGGCCACGACCACCACCACCGAGCAGCCGCCGACCACCACCACGCAGACCGAGGTGATGATCACCATCCCCGGCCTGCCGCCCATCCCCTGCGGCATCTTCTGCCCGGCGCCCGTCCAGCCGGTCACGCCCAATTGCGATGCGACCGCGCAGGATCCGGCCAAGACCAATCCGGATGCCAAGCCCGAGGACGAGAACGTCGCGGCCGCCCAGCAGACCGAGCAGCAGTTCGGCCCGGACGGCAAGCCGATCGAGAAGACCACCGACTGCACCACGGTCAACGATCAGCAGCAGCAGAACCCGGGAGCCGCACAGCAGCAGCCGCAGGACGCACAGCAGCCGCAGAAGACCCCGGAGCCGAATGTGGGCGCGCCCGCCGAGCAGGCTCCGGCCGAGGCGCCCGTCGAAGCCGCCCCGCCCACACCGGCCGCGCCCGGCATCACGCTGCCATTCGGCATCACCATCCCGCTGCCCGCTCCGGCCCCCGCGCCGTAACCCGGCCACCGCGAGACCGAGACGCCCCGGGGCCGTGTGCCCCGGGGCGTCTGGCGTCCGGGTCCGAAACGTTCCGTAGTCCGATTCGCCCGAATCCGCTTGCTACGCGGGGACTCTGCCCTACGCTGGTGACAGCGCCCTCTCGCGTACCCCGTTTCGAGATCTTCAAGCGCGAATCCCCCATTAATTGTCACAGAGGGGTAACGGAACGGTCTCGGATGAGGTAACGTGGCCTCCACTTCGTCACCCCGGTCTCAACCGAATGACAATGGAGGGCAACGACACAGTGGGACGCCATCGCAAACCCCCGGTTCCGAAGGTTCGACGCGGATCGGTCATCGCTCTCACGAGTCTCGTCCCGGCCGGATTGGCCACCGTCACCGGCGCGGCCGACGGCGGCATCGCGGAAACCCTCGCGAGCCCCCTGCAGCACCGCATGCTCAATGCCGACGCCGACGGGAACCTACCCAGACTCGAGGCGGCTCCGGTCGCCGAACCCCTGCTCAAGGAAGCCAAGCAGCTCGCGCCCCCGCCGCCGCCCCAGGTGAAGTCGGTCGCCCTGCCCGACGGCCGCGTCCCCGCCGACCTGCCCGCCGGAACACTCGGCATGCCCGGCATCTCCGAGGCCGCCTACCGCAACGCGGAACGCATTCTGGCAGCGGACAATCCGGTGTGCGGCATGCCGTGGTCACTGCTCGCCGGCATCGGCCGCGTCGAGTCCACGCACTCCTTCGGCGGCAAGGCCGACGAGGCGGGCAACGCCATCACCCCCATCTACGGACCGGTGCTGGACGGAAGCCTCTACGGCAACAACGTGATCCACGATTCCGACGACGGCTACCTGGACGGGCTGCAGGGCTACGACCGCGCGGTCGGCTCCATGCAGTTCCTGCCCGAGACCTGGCAGCGCTACGCCGCCGACGGCAACGGCGACGGCATCGCCGATCCGCAGAACGTGTACGACGCGGCGCTCACCGCCGGAAAGTACCTGTGCTCCGGCAATCTCGATATGCGGGATCCGGCGCAGCAGTCGCGCGCCATCCTGCGCTACAACAACTCCATGGCCTACGTGACGAACGTGATGGCCTGGGAGGCCGCCTACAACACCGGCATCACGCCGATGGCCTCGCAGCTGCCGCGCATCTGAACCGAAGCGGAGGCCCGCGCTGCCGCGATACGGCCGCGCTCCTAGACTTGGCGCCATGCCAGTTGTTGCGGAATCGGATGTGCGGGGCGCGCTCGCGAAGGTGGACGACCCGGAGATCCGGAAGCCGATCACCGAACTGGGCATGGTGAAGAGCGTCGAGATCGGTGACGACAGCAGCGTCCACGTCGTGATCTATCTGACGACGGCGGCCTGCCCGATGAAATCCGCCATCCAGGAACGCGTCAGCAAGGCCGTCGCCGACGTGCCCGGCGTCGGGCAGATCACGGTCGGCCTCGACGTCATGAACGACGAGCAGCGCACCGAACTGCGCAAGAAACTGCGCGGCGACGCCGCCGAACCGGTCATCCCCTTCGCCCAGCCCGGCTCACTGACCCGCGTCTACGCGGTCGCCTCCGGTAAGGGCGGTGTCGGAAAGTCTTCCGTCACAGTCAATCTCGCCGCCGCCATGGCCGCGCGCGGCCTCTCCGTGGGTGTTCTCGACGCCGACATCTACGGCCACTCGGTCCCCCGCATGCTCGGCACCGACCAGCGCCCCACCCAGGTCGAGCGCATGATCATGCCGCCCATCGCCCACGACGTGAAGGTCATCTCGATCTCCATGTTCACCCAGGGCAACACCCCCGTCGTCTGGCGCGGCCCCATGCTGCACCGCGCGCTGCAGCAGTTCCTGGCCGACGTCTTCTGGGGCGACCTCGACATCCTCCTGCTCGACCTCCCGCCCGGCACCGGCGACGTGGCCATCTCCCTGGCCCAGCTCATCCCCAACGCCGAAATCCTCGTGGTCACCACCCCCCAGCTGGCGGCCGCCGAGGTGGCCGAGCGCGCCGGCTCCATCGCCCTGCAAACCCGCCAGCGCATCGCCGGCGTGGTCGAGAACATGTCCTGGCTCGACCTCCCCGACGGCACCCGCATGAACCTCTACGGCGAAGGCGGCGGCCAAACCGTGGCCGACAACCTCACCCGCGCCATCGGCGCGAACGTCCCCCTGCTGGGCCAGATCCCGATCGAACAGCAGCTGCGCGAAGCGGGCGACGAGGGCACCCCCATCGTCCTGCGCGCCCCGGATTCCCCCTCCGGCAAGGCCCTGCGCGAAATCGCCGACAAACTCGCCGTCCGCCGCCGCGGCCTGGCAGGCATGTCCCTGAGCATCGACACCACCCGGCACCTGTAGGGCCGCACCGGCCTCGATGCCCCGGCGCGAGCGATTGCCGGTTCGGCACAAGCGGTTCCGCGCGGGGCATTAGAGGTCTGTTTTCCGCCGGGGCGACCTGTGTCGGTCGGCCGCGCGGCACCTAAGCTCGGGGACATGCTCACGTTGCTGCTGTACGTGCTGATCGTCGGACTCGTCGCCGCACTGCTGTTCCTCGTCGCGAGTGCGGTGTTCGGGCGGGGCGAGGAGCTGGGACCGCTGCCCGAGGGGACCACGGTGACCGTGCTGCCCGCGCATGGGATCAGTGGCAGCGATGTGCGGGCGCTGCGGTTTCAGCAGGTGGTGCGCGGTTACAAGGCGGGAGAGGTGGATTGGGCGCTGACGCGGCTGGCCGCCCGCATCGACGAGTTGGAGACGCAGCTGGCACAGGCGCGCGCCGGCGCGGGAAGCCCGGAGGCCGCCGCGTTCGGTGCACCCGCCGGAAATGGCACCCCGCATCCGGCGGCGGTGGCGGCGACACCGCACGCCGCCCCGGCGGCTACCGAGCAGGTCGTGGGGACCGCCGGGCACGCCGTGGGAATCGGACACGGCACGGCGGTGGGGCACGCCGCGGGAGTCGATCAGGCCGTCGCGGGTGGCGTGCCCGCGCCGCGACGGGTTCCGGCGGTGTTGCCGGCCGAGAGCAATAGCGAAACCGCGTTGGATGGGAGCGCGGAAAGCGCGGGCGGAAATAGTGGCCTATCGCGTGAATCGGAGGGGCGGGGAACTGCGCGATGAGTTCCGGCATGGAATCCGATGGGCGGGTCCGGTGCGGGTGGTCCGAGGGGTCGCAGCTTTATCGGGATTATCACGATGGCGAGTGGGGCCGGGCGCTGCACGGGGATGACGCGTTATTCGAACGTATGTGTCTCGAGGCGTTTCAGTCGGGGCTGGCGTGGATCACGATTTTGCGGAAGCGGGAGAGTTTCCGGGCGGCGTTCGACGGGTTCGTCATCGAGAAGGTGGCGGACTTCGGAGAGGGCGATGTGGAGCGACTGATGGCGGATACGGGCATCGTTCGCAATCGAGCCAAGATTGAGGCCAGCATCCACAATGCGCGGGTTGCGCGCGATCTCGGGACGAGTCTGGACGGGCTGCTGTGGGGTTTCGCGCCCCCGGCTCGGTCACGTCCCCGGACACTGTCCGATGTGCCCGCCGTCACAGCCGAATCCACTGCTCTCGCAAAAGAACTCAAGCGGCGGGGGTTCAAATTCGTGGGGCCCACCACTGCGTACGCACTCATGCAAGCGACGGGGATGGTAGACGATCACGTGGCCGATTGCTGGGTGAATGTGAGTACTCGCTGAACGCCACGACGGTCGGTTTTTGGAACTCAGGTACCCGCCCCGATCCGCGATAGGGAAGAATGGGCTTGGTGTAGCCCGCCACATGCCGGCGGGCTGCCTGGTTGGTGACAACTGGAGTTCCATGAAAGTGCGCAGCAGACCGCGCAGATCTGGAGGGAGCAGAGGATGGCGGCCATGAAGCCCCGCACCGGGGACGGTCCCCTCGAGGCAACCAAGGAAGGGCGTGGAATCGTCATGCGGGTTCCACTCGAGGGTGGCGGGCGGCTGGTCGTCGAGCTGACTCCGGAGGAAGCCGCGGCGCTCGGTGACGAACTCAAGAGTGTCACGAGCTAGTACCCACAACGACAAGTGCCGGAGGGCCGGAAATCTGTGGACCGGCTCCCCGGCACCTCGGTGAATACCGAATCTCGAACGGTCGGTCCGGTCGAGCGACTGCTCGGCTGCGCCGACCTCTTGGCCTGCCCGGAGTGCGGACAGGACCTCACCGCCCGCGATCGCAGCCTGCGGTGCGCGCGCGGCCATAGTTTCGATATCGCCCGGCAAGGCTATGTCAGCCTGCTGACGGGCGCTGCCACGAAGATGACCGGCGACACGCCCGAGATGCTCGATGCCCGTGCGGCATTTCAGGGCGTGGGCCACTTCGCACCCATCGCCGGCGCGCTGGCGCGCACGATGGCGAGCGTGCCCGTGCGGACGCCCGATTCCGCCCCGGCCGCGGCCGTGCTGGAGATCGGCGCGGGCACCGGGTACTACCTGGCCGCGATCCTCGACGCCCGGCCCGAAGCCCGTGGGCTGGCCCTGGACGTCTCCAAGGCCGCCGCGCGCAGAGCCGCCAGAGCGCATCCACGCGCGGGTTCGGTACTCGCCGACGCCTGGCGCGGCCTCCCGGTTCGCGACGGCGTCATGGACGCGGTGGTGGCCGTTTTCGCACCCCGCAACGCGGCCGAGATCGCGCGCGTGCTGACCCCGGAGGGCCGGTTCGTCGTGGTCACCCCGACCTCCCGGCATCTGGCGGAATTGATTGCGCCGCTGGGCATGGTGAGCGTGGATGCCGCCAAGGAGGATCGGCTCGCCGAATCCCTGGGCGAGCGTTTCGAATTACTCGACCGGAACCGCGTCGAATACTCGATGAATCTCACGCACACCGATATCGCGAATGTCGCCGGAATGGGTCCGTCGGCCCATCACGCCGCGGCCGAGCGCGCCGAGCGCATCACGGCACTGCCGGAGGTTTCGGCGGTCACCGCGTCGGTCACCGTCTCGGTCTATCGCAGGCACTGAACCGATTCGGTTGTGCGGCCCCGTGTTCCGAGCCACCGCCGCGCACGCGTTCCGGCAGGGCCTGTCCGTCATTGTACCGCTGGAGGTCTCGCCCACTAGTGTCGGCGGCTATGAGTGCACAGTTTCCGGATCGCGAATGGGGTTCGCGCACAAACCTGCTCAGCAGGATCGTGAGTCCGCTCGCGGCCACCAAGCTCGGTTCCCTGGTGGTGCGCACGGTGATTCAGCCGGTGGACCGGCTGGTGCTGAAGCGGACCGCGGGCGCCTACACCGCGCTGGGCCCGATCGGCGCGCCGGTGGTGCTGCTGGAGACCACCGGTCGCAAGTCCGGGCAGCAGCGCACCTCGCCGCTGCTGTACGTGCACGACGGTGACGTGCTGTATGTCATCGGCAGCAATTTCGGTCAGCAGACGCATCCCGCGTGGACCGCGAATCTGCTGGCGGATCCGAAGGGCGCGGTCACCCTGGCCGGGCAGCGGATTCCGGTGACGGCCGAGCGGGTCACCGATCCGGCGCTGGCGGCGCAGGTGTTCGCCCGCTTCGAGGGGCTCACCGCCGCCTACAGCGCCTACAAGCAGCGCACGGATCGCGATCTGCGGATCTTCGCGCTGCGCCGGGCCGACTAGTTCACCGCCCTGCTGCCGGAGTGACCCGGCAGCAGGGCCAGGAAGTTCCGGATCAGGGCGCGGTCGTCGTCGGCGCGGGTCGCGACGTAGATCGTTGTGTCCGAAGAGGTTCCGGTGAGCGGCAGCACCCGCACGGAATCGGGTGCGGTGAAGGTCGCGCTGCGCGGCGCGATGGTCACGCCCAGCCCCTGGGCCACCAGATACAGGATGGTGGTCCAGGTGGTCCCCTCCTGTACGACGCGCGGCCGCTGCCCGGCCTCGTGCAGCGGGGCGAGGTTCCGGTCGTGGGCGCGCCCGCCCGCGGCCCGGGGGAAGAAGACGAACGGCTGATCGCCGAGTTCGCCGCCGGTGACGGAGTCCCGCCCGGCGTAGGGATGGTCGGCGGGCAGCACCGCCATATACGGCTCGGTGACCAGCGGCGCGGTGTGGATGCCGGGTTGCGGATCCGGATCGCGCACGATGGCGGTGTCCAGTGCGCCGTGGCCGAGCTGCTCCATCAGCCGGGTGGTGAAGCCCTCCACCAGTTCCACCTGCACCAGCGGATACCGCTCCCGGAATTCCCGGACGCCGCGCAGGGGTTCGAGCGGCAGTACCGAGGGCACGAAGCCCAGGTACAGCCGTCCCTGACTGCCCTGTCCGATGCGCGTCACCTCGTCGAGGTCGCGGGCGGCGTGCCCGAGGATGGCGGCGGCGCGTTCACGCAGCACCGCCCCGGCGGGGGTGAGCGCGACGCTGCGGGAGGTGCGGTCGAGAAGCCTGCCGCCGAGCAGGGTTTCGAGGCGCTGGATCTGCTGGGTGAGCGCGGGTTGCGCGATGTGCAGGCGGGCGGCGGCGCGCCCGAAGTGCAGTTCCTCGGCGACGGCGAGAAAGTACCGCAGATGCCGCAGTTCGACGCCGTCAACCATAAGCTGATCGTATCAATCGCAGCTATCAAGTATTGGACGCTATAGGTGCGGCAGGGGCATGCTGGCCTGGTGCCTCAGCAAACCGAATCCCGCGCCGAGCGCGACGCCCTGGTCGTCGAACCCATGTCCACCCCGGAGCACGCCCGCGCGTTCAAGGAGATGAACGAGGAGTGGGTGCGGACCCTGTTCTCGATCGAGGCCGCCGACTCCAAGATCCTCGACCATCCGGAGCGGATCGTGGCCGACGGCGGCCAGGTCCTGATCGCCCGCGCCGGCGCCGAGATCCTCGGCTGCGGCGCGCTGATCGCCATGGGTGACGGCGTCTTCGAGGTGTCGAAAATGGCTGTGCCGCCGCAGTATCGGGGCCGCGGCATCGGTCGCGTCGTCCTGGAGGCGCTGGTCGCGCACGCCCGCGCGATCGGCGCGACATCCCTCTACCTGGAGAGCAACAGGAAGCTGGCCAATGCCGTGCACCTGTACGAGTCGATCGGGTTCGTGCACGTTCAGCCGCACGCGCCGAGCCCGTACGCCCGCGCCGACGTGTTCATGTCCTACGACCTGAGCTGACCGGCGCGAACTACCCCTTGCGCACCAGGTCGTAGACGCGCGCGGTGCGGGCCGCGATCTGGTTCCAGTCGAATTCGCCGATGGCCCGTGCGCGGCCGGCCTTTCCCATGGCGGCCGCCGCGCCCGGATCCGCCACCACCAGGTTGACGGCGTGCGCGAGCCCGCGTTCGAAGGCGTCCGGGTTCGCCGGGTCGTAGTGCACCAGGCTGCCGGTCTCGCCCTCGACCACCACCTCGGGGATTCCGCCCACATCGGAGGCCACCACGGCCGTCCCGCAGGCCATGGCCTCCAGATTCACGATGCCCAGCGGCTCGTACACCGACGGGCAGATGAAAACCGTTGCGGCGGCGAGTATCTGACGCACCATCTCGGTGGGCAGCATCTCCCGGATCCAGTACACGCCGTCGCGGGTGGCGCGCAGTTCGCGCACGGCGGCGGCCGCCTCCTGTTCCAGCCCCGGCGTATCGGCGGCTCCCGCGCACAGCACCAGCTGGATATCGGGGTCCAGGTAGCGGGCGGCGGCGAGCAGGTGGGCGACGCCCTTCTGCCGGGTGATGCGGCCGACGAAGGCGGCGATGGGGCGATCCCCGCGCACCCCGAGTTCGGCGAGCACATCGCGCACGCCCTCGCGCGGCCCGCCCGGATGCCAGACGTCGGCGTCGATTCCGTTGTGCACCACATGGACTCGATCGGGATCGATCTGCGGGTAGGCGGCGAGCACATCGGCCCGCATGCCCGCGCTGACCGCGATCACCGCGTCCGCGTAGGTCACCGCATTGTGTTCCGACCACGACGAGAGCCGGTATCCGCCGCCCAGCTGCTCGGCCTTCCAGGGCCGCCGGGGTTCCAGCGAATGCGCGGTCAGCACATGCGGAATCCCGTAGAGCTCGGCCGCCAGATGTCCGGCGAGCCCGGTGTACCAGGTGTGCGAGTGCACCACGTCCGCGCCGACGGCGGCATCGGCCATGCGCAATTGCGCCGACATCATCTGCACGGCGGAATTGGCGGTGTAGAGCATCGGATCCGGTTGGTGCACCACCGCATCCGCGCGCGGGACGCCCATGCAGTGCACGGTCACCTCGCACAGCTGCCGCAGCCTGGGCACCAGCTCCGTGACATGCACCCCCGCCCCGCCGTACACCTCCGGCGGGTATTCGCGGGTCATCATCGCGACGCGCAGTTCCAATCTGCCCTCCGCTTCGCTCCGGGCGTGTTCGCGGCCCTGCAAGCTCGGTCTTCCCTCCTCCGCTCCTCCGCTTCGCTCCCCCGCTCCGTCAGTCCAGACCGAGCCGGGCCGCGAACTGGGCGTGCGGCTCAACCTGCCCCGCGCGGGGCCACGGGTTCCAAACTAGACGTTGACTCGAGGGGGAACCAACCGGGTAACGCGATGAACACGGCACATGGCGGACATCCTTTGTTCGGCCGCACCCGGTAGTTTGGCGATTGTGAGGAGCCAGCCGCACGTACTCGGGATCGTGCTCGCCGGTGGCGAGGGCAAGCGACTCTTTCCGTTGACCAAGGACCGTGCGAAGCCGGCTGTTCCGTTCGGCGGGGCGTACCGGCTGGTGGATTTCGTGCTCTCGAATCTGGTGAACGCCGGGTACCTGCGGATCTGTGTGCTCACCCAGTACAAGTCGCATTCGCTGGACCGGCACATCTCGCAGACCTGGCGGCTGTCGGGGTTCGGCGGCGAGTACATCACCCCGGTGCCCGCGCAGCAGCGGCTGGGACCGCGCTGGTACACCGGCAGCGCGGACGCGATCATGCAGTCGCTCAACCTGATCTACGACGAGGACCCGGAGTACATCGTGGTCTTCGGCGCGGACCACGTCTACCGAATGGATCCGGAACAGATGGTGGCCGCGCACATCGAGTCCGGCGCGGGCGTCACGGTGGCGGGTATCCGGGTGCCGCGCAGTCAGGCCAGCGCGTTCGGCTGTATCGACTCCGACGAATCCGGCCGCATCGTGGGCTTTCTGGAGAAGCCGGTGCATCCGCCCGGCACCCCGGACGATCCGAACGTCACCTTCGCCTCCATGGGCAACTACGTGTTCTCCACCAAGGTGCTGGTGGACGCCATCCGCGCGGACGCCGACAACGGCGACTCCGACCACGATATGGGCGGCGACATCATTCCGGGCCTGGTCCGCGAGGGGAAGGCCGCCGTCTACGACTTCTCCCGCAACGAGGTGCCCGGCGCGACCGACCGCAGCCGCGGCTACTGGCGCGATGTCGGCACCCTCGACGCCTTCTACGAGGCGCATATGGATCTGGTGTCGGTGGATCCGGTGTTCGACCTCTACAACCGGCACTGGCCGATTCGCGGTGCGGCCGAGAATCTCCCGCCCGCCAAATTCGGCCGCGGCGGTCTGGCGCAGGAGTCCATCGTGGGCGCGGGCAGCATCCTGTCGGCGGCCACGGTCCGCAATTCGGTGCTGTTCTCCAATGTCATCGTCGAGGACGGCGCGACCGTGGAGGGCAGCGTCCTGATGCCGGGCGTGCGCATCGGGCGCGGCGCGGTGGTCCGGCACGCGATCCTGGACAAGAACGTCGTGGTGACCGAGGGCGAGATCATCGGTGTCGATCTCGACCGTGACCGGGACCGGTTCGCGGTGAGCAACGGCGGGGTGGTGACGGTCGGAAAGGGCGTGTGGGTCTGAGTGTCGCGTAACAACCCTGGACAGCGGTCGGCTCCGGTCCGAAAATCGGTGGGGAGCGTCGCCACGGGCGCGCGGGAGGGAGCGTCATGATCCGCACCGCACGGGTCGTCGCCGCGGTCAGCACTCTGGCCCTGGTAGGCACCTTGTTGGCCGGCTGCGCCCAGGAGGGCACGCCAACGGCCGCGGAAATCGATGTCCGGACTTTGGATTCCAGCGGTTACCCGGTGGACCGCTACACCTACGATCGCACCGCCAACGGCGGCGGCACGGTGCTCGAGGGCATGCGTATGGCCGATGCCGTGGTGCCGACGGTGCGCGCCGATTCCACATTGAAGGTGGGGCGCGGCGGCATCGTGCTGAACAGCGTCGACGATGTGATCGACGTGAGCCACCTGTCGTCGACGGCCCGGCCGGTGCTGGAGAATCGCGGGTTCATGGTGGGATTCGCCACCAGCGGGGCCGACAAACCCGATATCGCCGAGGACAAGGTGGACCCGAGCGCCACCACCGTCACCATCCGGTTGCTGCGCTTCCCGTCCGAGGACGCGGCGAAGCTGGCGGCGCGGGAGATCGCCGACGCCGACTTCAATGTGGCACTGGATCAGAACCGCAAACTGACGCTGGCCGAGTATCCGGACGCGCTCATCCACTGGCGGCCGACCGTGCCCACCATCGGTGTGGCCATGCCGCGCAAGGAATTCGTGATCTCGCTGTTCATCGTGCGCACGACACCCGATCAGACCCAGCTGATGTCGCTGGTGAAGAAGACCCTCGACGCCGAAGTGCCCGCGGTGGACGCGTTCACCCCGACGCCCAAGGACAGCATCGCGCAGCTGCCGTTCGATCCGGATCGGATGCTGGCGCGCACACTGGTGGACAGCCGCGACAACCGCACCCCCGATGCCGACGCCTTCGGCTATTTCGGCCCGAACATGCTGGTGCACGCCGCCAATGATCAGGGCGTACGGCAGCGGCTGGTGGACAGCACGGGTATGGATCTCATGGCCAACGCCGGGGACGGGTACATGTTCCGCACCACGGATCAGAAGGCCGGCAACGATCTGGTGAGCGGGCTGATAGCGATTCTGGAGGGCGTCGAGAACGGGCCCGCCCCGGACGGCATCCCGGATTCGAAATGCATCCACAACAGTAAGAACACCGCCTACCGCTGCTATGTGGTCTACAAGCGGTATGTGGGAGTCGTGAACGCGGACAACGAAACCGACGCGCACAAGATGGCCACCGCGCAGTACGCGCTGCTGGCCAACAGCCTGTAGGGCTCAGAAGCGGACGGTGTCCGCGTCCAGCGTGCGCCAGGCGGCGGGGCGGGTTCGATGCGATCCGTGCGCGGCCCCGTCCCCGGCGCAGGCGGCGCACCCGGATTCCGCTGTGGCGTGGTCGTTTCCGCGTGGAACCGGGTGAGATGCGTTGTCCCCGAACGCACCGTCGTCCCGGACCGGGTTGTCGTCGCGGGCGCGGCTGTCGTCACGGAAGCGGTAGTCGCGGAATCCGAACGGCTGCAACAGGGCTCGCAGGAACTCCGGACCGTCCTGCGGCGACACGGTGCGCTCCTGGTCGAGCAGATCCACGCCCTGGTGGTACCAGACACGCGCCACCAGTCCCTCGACCGGATCTATCGCCCGGAATGTCACGACTCCGTCGGCGTTCAGCCGGTATTCGGCGATCCGGCGCCACCGCCCGGACTCGCGGAGATACAAACCCACCACGGCCGGACCACGCTGCCCCATGGGAAACCTTCAATCATCGAACTCTGTCCCTGGAGTAACCGCCCCGGCGGCGTGGTAATCCTGCCGGGCGCTCAGGCCGGGGCCTGATTGCGCATGGAGCAGAAGGGTTCACACGGTCCGGGGGTGGACGGCGGCGTATAGGACGGTTCATCGAACCGAGCGCCGCTGACCAGCAGTAACACCAGGAGTCCCGCGGCCAGAATCAGCCCGATCAGGATCAGAGCCGGCCAGAGCCATCCTGTCGGCAGATGTGCGCCGAGTACCAGACCCTCGTACATCTCCCACCTCCTCACAAATCGATCCCCTCTGTGGGTACCACCCCGAACCGCGGGCAATCCAGCCCCTATCCCTGCCCCGCCACTGCCCCGAAACGGCGAAAGAGGGTGCCGCCGAAGTCGAATCGGCGACACCCTCCGGGGTGGGAAGCGGTATCAGCGCAGGTCGCGCCGCCGGAAGGCGATGAGCCCCAGCGCAATCAGCGCCGCGTCGATCACCAGCAGGATCACCACCGGCGTGGCGGTGAACGCCGCACCCGGAATCCTCGGCGCGTGCTCGAACGGATCGAGGTCCCGGAACCATTGCGGCGCACCGGAGATCGCACCGAGCAGGAAGACCGCCACGGCGGCGGTGAGCACACCCCACGCCACCGGGGTCCAGCGCGGCGCCAGACCGAATATCGCCACGGTGATCGCCGCGAAGAACCACACGGCGGGCAGCTGCACCAGCGCCGCACCCAGGACATCGGGCAGCTTGCCGCCGACGTCGCCCGCGGCCCGGCCGTAGACGAGCCCGCCCAGCAGGCCCGACACCAGCAGCGCCAACGCGGGACCGCCGAGCGCGAAGACCAGATGGGAAGCGGCCCACCGGGTTCGCGGCACCGCACCGGTGAGCACGGTTTCGGCGCGCTGACCGCTCTCCTCCGCGTGCAGCCGCAGCGCCGTCGACACCGCGTACGCGGCGGCGGCCACCGCGATCATGGTGAAGGCGTAGGTGATCATCGAATTCTCCAGCGACGCCGAACCGCCCATGCGGGTGATCAGCTCGCGGATGGTCTCGCTGTCGCCCAGCTCGTCACCGATGCCGTGGATGACGCTGCCGATGAGCAGGCCGTAGACGGCGAGTCCGGCGGTCCAGGCCAGCAGGGTGCCGCGCTGCAGCCGCCAGGCCAGTCCGAGCGGACCGCTCAGCGCGGGTCCGGCGGTGGGTGCGCCGGGTCGTTCGGCGACCAGGCCCGCGCCCATGTCCCGGTGCCGCAGCAGCCAGTACGCGACCACGGTGAGCACGACGACGGCCGCCAGATGCAGCAGCAGGACCGCGAAATGGTCGCCCGCGTACGGCCGCACCTGCAGCGACCAGCCCTGCGGGGACAACCACACCAGCGGGCTGGTGGGTCCGTCTCCGGCGCGGGCGTCGCCGATGGCGCGCAGGGTGAAGGTGAATCCCAGGACGGCGAAGGCGATTCCGCGCGCGAGACGCGCACCGCTGGACAGCTGCGCGGCGACCGCGGCCACCGCGGCGAACACCGCGCCGGATCCGGCCAGCGCCAGCCCGAAGGCCAGCGATCCGCCGCGCGGCACGTCGGTGCCCGCCAGGCTGGCGAAGCCGACCAGCCCGGTGAGCAGTGCGCCGCCGTAGCCGACGAGGAGCGCGGCGGTGAGCCCGGCGAAGCGGCCGATGCGGGTGGCGGCCACCAATTCCTCACGCCCGCTTTCCTCTTCGGCGCGGGTGTGCCGGATGACGGTGAGGATGGTGGCGATGGCGATCAGGGTGTGGAACATCCCCGCCTTCCAGATGCCGACCGCGCCCAGGCTGGTGTTGTACACCGGCCCGTACATGGCCAGCTGGGAGGGGCTGGCGAGAATCGAGGCCGCGAAGGAGGCCCGGTCGGCGTCGCCGGGATACACCGAGGAGATGCTGTCGATGTACACGCTGCCCAGCGGCAGCGACAGCAGCAGCACCCACAGCGGCAGCACGATGCGGTCGCGCCGCAGGTAGAGCCGCAGCATCTGCCCGGTTCCGGTGAAATCTGTTGTGCGTAACGGTGTTTCGAAAGTTCGAGGGGCGGCGACGGTGGTCATTTCGCGACCTTCTCCCGCTTCGGATCGGTGTGCTCGATGCCGGAGGCCCCGTCACCGTTGATCGAATAGTGGCGCAGGAACAGCTCTTCCAGCGTCGGCGGCTGGCTGACCAGGCTGCGCACCCCGGCGTCGCCGAGGACGCGGATGAGTTCGCCGAGATGCTCGGCCTCCACCTGGCAGTGCACCGTGTGATCCTCGTAGGTGACGTCCTCGACACCCGGGATCCGGTTGAGATCGCCTGGGTCACCGATCATTTCGGCGGTGATGGAGGTGCGGCTCAGATGCCGCAGCTGCTGTAGCGAACCGGCTTCCACGGTGCGCCCGGAGCGAATGATGGTGACGCGCCGGCACAGTCGCTCCACCTCGGACAGGATGTGGCTGGACAGCAGCACCGTGCAGCCGCGCTCCCCGGCCTCGGCGACGCATTCGTTGAAGACCTGCTCCATGAGCGGGTCGAGGCCCGAGGTCGGCTCGTCGAGCAGCAGCAGTTTCGCATTCGACGAGAACGCCGATACCAGTGCCACCTTCTGCCGATTGCCCTTGGAGTAGGTGCGGGCCTTCTTCTTCGGATCGAGTTCGAAACGGTCGATGAGTTCGGCGCGCCGGCCCTGGTCGATGCCGCCGCGCATGCGGCCGAGCAGGTCGATGACCTCGCCGCCGGACAGCGACGGCCACAGCGTGACATCGCCGGGCACATAGGCGATGTCGCGATGCAGGTCGACGGCGTCGGTCCACGGGTCGCGGCCCAGGACGCGCGCGTCGCCGGAGGTGCGGGCCAGGATGCCGAGCAGGATGCGGATGGTGGTGGACTTCC
This sequence comes from Nocardia acididurans, assembly GCF_016741815.1. GTDB lineage: Bacteria > Actinomycetota > Actinomycetes > Mycobacteriales > Mycobacteriaceae > Nocardia > Nocardia acididurans. The sequence continues at coordinate 248,994 of NZ_JAERRJ010000006.1, read as the reverse complement.
CGGCGCCGTTGGGGCCGAGGAAGCCGTGCACCTCCCCCTCGGCGACCTCGAGGTCGAGACCGTCGAGAGCGTGCACCTGCCCGAAGTGCTTGTGCAGATCCCGGACTTCGATCACGGGAGTGTTCTGGGCATTCATCGAATCTCCTTGGAGGAAAACGATTTCTACTGTTGGGTGAGAGTCTCGAGCGCCGTCGAGTCGGTGAGCATGCCGTTGGTGTAGATCTCCAGCGCGGGCACCATCATCTGATCCGCGTACTCGCGCAAGGCCTTTCGGAAATCCATGCGTCCTTCATTGCGCGCCGCGTAGAGCTGCAGGAACAGCATCATGCCACCGCCGTTGGTGGTCGCGACGTAACGCGCCATGGCCTTCAGATCGCGGGGCGCGCGCAGCGTCCCGGCCTCGACGCCGAGCCGCAGATACTCCTCGACGTCGGCGAGCATGTGTTCGTAGAAGCTGAGGGTCAGCGCTCCGCCGGCCTGGAAGCTGCGCATCAGATAGGCCATGTGCGGTGCGAAGTCCTCGATTTCGGCCAGTTGCTGCAGTAGGCCGCCGGGTGACGGGTGCTGCACGTATTCGGTCTTGGCCGTCCGAATCACCTCCCGGACGTGGTTGTCGCAGGCTTCGCGCAGCCCGTCCTTGGACCCGAAATGATGGATGACGAGCCCGGGCGATACCCCAGCCGCGGCGGCGATGGCGCGAACTCCCACTCCGAACCCTTGGTCCCCGAACACGGTCACTGCCGCGTCGCGGATCCTCGCCCGGGTCGTCAAATCCTCGGTGGCTGAACGCATGTTCAATACGTTAAACGCTCGTTCAACGTGATCGCAAGAGGCCGCGCCGTGAAGGTTCCGCAAAGCTGCGAAGGCCGCTGCGACGGCGCGAAGGCGTCGAAAAGAATTCCCCGCGCGGATGGTCCGCGCAGGGAATTGTGTCCGGCCGCAGTTTTCCGCGAGGCAGATGTCGATCAGTTGTCGCCAGGGTGGCGGGGTTGCTCCATGCCCTGGAAGCCCGCGACGCCCTCGGTGGCCACCGCATCCGTCTCATGTCGCCCGCGGCGGCTGCCCGCGTATGCCCATTCCCGCAGGGCGGCAACAGGCTTGGGCAGCATCTCCACCTCCGGCGGCATATTGCGCACCGGATCGAAGAAGCCGGGCGCGGCGTGCTCACCGATCTCGGGTCCGGCCACGCTCATCTCGGCGAGGACGCGGGCGGGGCCGTTCCACGGCACCGCCTTCAGCACGAAGCCCAGCCGTCCGTCGGTCAGATACTGCGAGAGGTCGGCGAGCGAGTTCGATTCCGGTTGTCCCGCAAGAGGTTCGGCGAAGATCCACGACGCGGGACCGCCCTCGAATCGATACGGCATCAGGCTCCCGTACCGCGCGGCGGCCCAATTGCCGCCGGGCGTGATCACCAATCGGCCCCACCGCCCGGTGCCGGTGCTCGCCAGCGCCAGATCCCACGGCCGCTCGTGCCGATCCAGCACCCGGATGGCCAGCCCCAGCACGTCGGGTATCGGTCCGGGCAGTCCCGCGCCCTTCGAAATGCGGGCCAGCACAGGGCGATCCGTGCTGCCGATCAGTTGTTTGTACTCGCCGTCGACGGCGTGCAGCACACCGGTCAGCGGCAGCCCGGCCGGATGGAATACCCGGTTCCGCCGCAGCCGCGCCGTCGCGGCGAATGCGGCGTTCACAATGCGGTCGGTGACTCCCATGGGTCAGTCCTTCTCAATCGCTCGGCATTTCGCCTCGCAATACCCATGGACCTGGGAACTATCCCCGCGACGCGCAGAGCAGTCCGTCACCCACCGGGATCAGGACGCTGGTGAGGTCCGGATCCTCGGCGATGGCGCGGGTGGCCGCCCGCACCGCCTGGGTCTGCGGATCACGCTGCGCCGGATCCGGCACCCGCCCGCCCAGCAGCGCGTTGTGCAGCAGAATCGCCCCGCCCTCGCGCAGCAGTCGCACGGCCTGCGCCACGTACTGCGGATGCTCCAGCGGCGCGGCGTCGATGAACACGAGGTCGTAGGCCCCGTCCGCGAGCCGCGGCAGCACATCCAGGGCACGCCCGTTGATGAGCCGGGTGCGCGCGGGCGCGATATCCGCCGACCGGAACGCCTCGCGCGCCGCGCGCTGATGTTCGGGTTCGGAGTCGATGGTGGTGAGCGTGCCGTCCTCGCGCATACCGTCGAGCAGCCACAGCCCGCTGATGCCGGCCCCGGTGCCGACCTCGACCACGGCGCGCGCGCTCAGCAGTTGCGCGTACATGCTGAGCAGCGCACCCACCGACGGGGGTATGGGCGCGGCCCCGAGTTCGAGGGCCCGTTCGCGCGCGGCGACGAGAATCTCGTCCTCGGCGACGGATTCCTCCACGTAGGCGAGGTTGCGCTGCAGGTTCGATGCCGCGGGAGTCTGGCTCACGGCTATGAGGCTAATGGCGAGGGGCCGGTATGGCCCGGCGGTGACCGGCCGGTGTGGCGATTTTTCTCAGGTGTCCCTCAGCCTCCCCATACGGCGACCACATCAGGACCGACGAGAGTAATGCCTACGCCAGGCCAGCGACCGGCGATCCCGGTATCGGGAACAACACGACCCACCAGGTCGGTTGTACACGACATCGAGGATCACGGTCCCGAGTAGGAGGTAACCCCATCCACATGGTCGACGCGGCGCGCGAACCCGCCACCTTGAATACGGAGCTCCTGTTGGACAGCGACACCACGCTCACCGACGAGTCCGACGACGCCTCGAGCGACGATGCCCTGAGCGGCACCGCGGCTTTCGACGCCACCGGTGACCGCACCATGATGCCGTCCTGGGACGAACTGGTCCGCGAGCACGCCGACCGCGTGTACCGGCTGGCCTACCGTCTCACCGGCGATCCGCAGGACGCCGAGGATCTGACCCAGGAAACCTTCATCCGGGTGTTCCGCTCGCTGTCGAACTACCAGCCGGGCACCTTCGAGGGCTGGCTGCACCGCATCACCACGAACCTGTTCCTGGACATGGTGCGCCGCCGCAACCGCATCCGGATGGAAGCGCTGCCCGAGGACTACGACCGAGTGCCGGCCGACGGCCCGAGCCCCGAGCAGGCGTACCACAACGCCAACCTGGACCCCGACCTGCAGTCGGCACTCGACGCGCTGGCCCCGGAGTTCCGTGCCGCCGTCGTGCTCTGTGACATCGAAGGTCTGTCGTACGAGGAGATCGGCGCGACGCTGGGCGTCAAGCTGGGCACCGTGCGCAGCCGCATCCACCGAGGACGTCAGGCACTGCGCGAGCACCTCGAGCATAATGGTGTTGAGCGGCGTCTCGCCGCCACCGAAAAGGTCGGGTGAGGGTGCGGGCCGTGCGCCCGCACAGCGGTATCCCCGATGCAGCCGAGGTCGTCCGGAAGGGTGTGCACCGTATGAGTGGCGAGGACAGAACGCCGCGTCGTCCACCTCGTTTCGCCCCGACCGAGCATCTGGCCAGTGAGGCCATCGCCGCGTACGTCGACGGCGAACTGCGGATGAACGCGTATCTGCGTGCCGCCCAGCATCTTTCCCAGTGCCGCGAGTGCGCGGCCGAGGTGCACGCCCAGGAGCAGGCGCGCATCGCGCTGCGCCAGTCGCAGCACATCACCGCTCCCATGCGCCTGCACGACACGCTCAGCCGGATTCCGCTGTCGGAACTGCCGGGCGCGCAGGGCAATCCGCCGGGCCCGCGCCCGGGAAACCAGGCCGGTCCGCGTCCGGGCACTCCGGCGGGGCCGCACGCGCCCGGTCAACCGGGGCCGCACGCGCCCGATCCGACACCGAATCCGGCCGATCGGCGGCGCGAGAACGACCTGCTGCGCGGCGTGAGTTCGTTCGGCCTGCGCCAAGATTCGTTCGACAGCAGGCGGTGGACCTCGTGGTGGCGCAAGTAGAGTTCATCGCGTGACCACCGAATCGAAGAACACGGGCCCGGTGTCGGGTGAGGGGCCCGCGGAGAATCACCCGCGTTCGTCTGCGGAGACTTCCGATTCGGCGGCCGATCGGGGGAACCTGAGGCCGTCGGACGCTCCCGTACTGGGGCCGCGGCCGGTTTATCGGCCGCATGTCGACACCCACACCGCACGCGCCTTCCGCCGCCCGAACGGGCAGAACGGTTCCTTCTCGCCTCGGCCCGAGGGCGCGGTGCTCGCCAAGAGCCCGCAGCCGGGGGCCGAGGTCGTGAACCGGCCGCCGGATGCCGTGCTGGCCGAGGCGTTCGGCCGCCCGGCGGGTTCGGACGAACTGCTGCAACGGGATCCGGACGCGCAGGGCGAGCAGGCGAAGGTCGCGGGTCCGGCCGATCCGTGGCGGGATCCGAACGCGCCCGCCCGCCTGGGTGCGCCCGCCATCGCCACGCCGCAGCCGGCGCCGCTGGCCCCGGGGCACAAGCTGTCGGCCCGGGAGGTGCTGTTCGGCGGGCGCGTGTCGGCCAAGGCGCTGGCGATCCTGGGCGCGGTGGCGCTGGTGATCGGGTTGGCCGGTGGCCTGGTCGGACGGCTCACCGGCGAATCGACCTCGGCGCTCACCTCACGCAAGGTGGAGTTGCAGTCGGTCGGCGGTGACGCGAGTCCGGATACGCAGATCGGCAAGGTGGTCAACGCGGTCATGCCCGCGGTGGTGACCATCCACGTGTCCATCGGCGACAACGGGGCCTCGGGCTCCGGCGTGGTGATCGACGGCGCCGGGTACATCGTCACCAACAATCACGTGATCTCCATGGCCGCCAACGACAAGACCGGCAAGGCCAAGCTGCAGGTGCTGTTCGCCGACGACACCCGCGTGAACGCGAATATCGTGGGCCGCGATCCGAAATCGGATCTGGCGGTGCTCAAGGTGGATGTGAAGAACCTGTCGGTGATCCAGCTCGGCAATTCCGCCGATGTGAAGGTCGGCGACGAGGTGCTGGCCATCGGTTCGCCGCTGAGCCTGCGCGAGACGGTCACCTCGGGCATCGTGTCGGCGCTGAACCGGCCGGTGAAGCTGGGCGGCGAGGGCACCGATACCGACGCCACCCTGGACGCCGTGCAGACCGACGCGGCCATCAACCACGGCAACTCCGGTGGCGCGCTGGTGGATATGCAGGGCCGGCTGATCGGCATCAATACCGCCATCAAGTCCGAGAGCGGCGGTTCGGTGGGTCTGGGCTTCGCGATTCCGATCGACAAGGTCAAGCAGATCTCGCAGGGCCTGATCCGGGACGGCAAGGTGAACCACTCCCGGCTCGGGGTGAGCGCCAAGACCGCCGCGGTCGCCAACGAGGCCATGAGCGGTGCGCAGGTGGCCGATGTGTCCGAGGGCGGCCCGGCCGCCAAGGCGGGCATCGTCGAGGGCGATGTGATCATCAAGGTCGGCGACCGGAACGTGGAGAGCCCGGAGGAGCTGACCGTAGCCGTGCAGTCGCACGCGATCGGCGAGACGGTGACGGTGAAGTTGATCCGCGATGGCCGCGAAGTGGACGTGCCGGTAACCCTGGAATCCGACTGATTCCACCACCGGGACCGCGAACGGCCGGAGCGGAGCGCAGGCAAACAGGCCCTGTAGCCTGGTCTGGTGTTCAGCAGCATTAGCTGGGGCGAGATGCTGATCCTCCTCGTCGCCGCCCTCGTGATCCTCGGTCCCGAGCGTCTGCCCGGTGCCATCAAGTGGACCGGGCAGACGCTGCGGCAGGTGCGCGATTACGCCACGGGCGCGACCGCGCAACTGAAGCAGGATCTGGGTCCGGAGTTCGACGAGATCCGCAAGCCGCTGGAGCAGTTGAACGAACTGCGCAGTATGAATCCGAAATCGATGGTGACCAAGCACCTTTTCGATGGCGACGATTCGTTCCTGACCGGAAACTTCGACAAGCCGGTCAGCTCTCCTAGCAGCAATTACGGGCAGATCAGCATGTCGAAGGACCCGAAACCGCTGGAGCGCAACGAGCGTCCGCCGCTGGATCCGGACGCTACCTAGAACGGTCTTTCGTCAACCGGACTAGACACCAGGAGCTGTTCAGCTATCTAGACTGCGCACATGTCGGCCGACGAGGTGGCTCGGGTATTCGCGATCGAAGACAAGGTCGAACGCCTGAAAGCCGCCACGGAAGGCGTGGCCGCCGCGCAGCAGCAGATCAACGAGCTGACGCGTATCCGCCGCGCTGTCATCCGCGAACTGCATGCCGAGGGCTGGACGTTCGCGAGAATCGGTGCGGCCGCGGGACTTTCCCGCGCCCGCATCCACCAGGTGAGCACGCAGGGGCCGGTCCCCGAGGGCCTGTTCTTCGGCCACGGACCGCTGACCATCGTCACCCCCGACGTGCGCAGCACCACCCGCGCTCTAGCCCTGGTAGGGGCCCCTGACGCCGCCGCACCGCATCGCCTGGTGGAACTCTTACGCGAATTGGGCTTCAGCGCCTCGGTGCAGCGCTTCCTCCCGGGCAGACCCTTGGACCTCGACCGCGACGGCCTGATCGTCCTCGGCGGCCCCGAATTATCGCCCAGCCTCCGCTATCTCGTCGCCGCGGACCCCCGCCTGCGCCGCACGGTGGCCAGGGCCGGGCGGGTCCGCAGAGGCATCGAGGACAGAGCCGCCAGACGCGTCTACCGACCCGGTGGCACCGAGCCCTACGACATCGCCTATCTCGCCCGTCTCCCCCGCCCCGACGGCAAGGGCACCGTCCTCGTCATAGACGGCCTGCACCCCCCGGCCTCCCTGGGCGCGATCCGCCTCCTGGCAACCCGCCTCGCCACCCTCCACGAGCGCGCGGGCACCCACCCCTTCTCAGCAGTGGTCGGCGTCCGCTACGACCGCTCCACGGGCGAACCCATCGAAGCCGACCTGCTGACGCCGATCTACCGGCACGACCGCTGAGAGAACCAACTCTCGGGGGCTCTCAGGGGCTTCGCCCCCGAACCCGAAGACGCCCCCAACCCTTCTCCGCCTTGGGGTTTCAGGGACGAAGCCCCTGAGAGCTACGAGAGTTGTTATGCAGCTGCCCACTCCGGGCGCAGCGTGTTCATGGGCGGCCTGTCGGCCAAGGACACCTCGGTGGCGTGAGCGGTGAATTCGCCTCCGACTAGCGGGAATTGGGTGAGCGCCGCGCCGGAGTCGGTGATGCCGCTGCGGCCCAGGACCGTTCCGAGGATCTGGCGGCTCATGACGCCGAGGTCGGACAGGGGGCGGTTGCGGTGCTGGCGGACACCGAGGTTGACCTGGCCGATGGCGGACAGGCCGAGCAGGTCGTAAGTGTCGAGGAGCAGGCCGATTTCGACGCCGTAGCCGGGGGCGAAGGGGACCGAGGTGAGCAGTTCGCGGGTGCCGGCGTATTCACCGCCCAAGGGCTGCAACACCTTCGAAAGGTCGGGACGCAGGGCGGCGAGAAGGGGACGCGCCACCAGTTCGGTGACGCGGCCGCCGCCGTTGTCCTCGACGTTCCCGCCGTGGCGCAGCGGGCGACGGTAGTAGGCCTTGACCAGGTGCATGCCGTCCACGGTCAGCAGCGGGCCGAGGAGTTTGGGCACGAACAGCGGATCCGGGTCGATGAGGTCGGAGTCCACGAAGGCGATGAGGTCGCCGGTGGTGACGGCCAGGGACCGCCACAGCACCTCGCCCTTGCCGGGGACCGGGTCGAGTTCGGGCACGGCCTGTTCGCGCGTCACGACGCGCGCTCCGGCCGCGTGTGCGCGTTCGGCGGTGGCGTCGGTGGATCCGGAGTCCAGGACGACGAGTTCGTCGACCAGGGTGCCGAGCAGGGGCCGGATGCTGGCCACCACGGTGGCCACGGTCGCCTCTTCGTTGAGGGCGGGCAGGACGACGGAGACAGTGCGGTCGCCTTTGGCGGCGACGAGTTCTTCAACCGTCCAGTCGGGACGGTCCCACGTGTGGGTGGTTCCCCAATTTCGCGTCATACGAGACCTCGCAGTGTGCGGGCGGGCGGGCGCAGACCCTGGATGGCGGCGATCATGTCCACCACCCGGCGTGTCTGGGCGACTTCGTGCACTCGGAAAACGCGGGCGCCCGCGGCAGCCGACCAAGCGGTCGCTGCCAGGGTCCCCTCCAATCGCTCGGACAGACCGACTCCAAGGGTCTCTCCGATGAAATCCTTATTGCTCAGCGCCATCAAGACCGGGAAGCCGCTTTTCACAAGAACGTCTATTGCCCGCAACAATTCGAGCCCGTGGTAGGTGTTCTTGCCAAAATCGTGCGTGGGATCGATCAGGATCGAATCTTTTGCCACCCCGGCCATGATCGCGTTCTCCGCGGCGGCGACCACGGTATCGGTCACCTTGGCCACCACATCGGTGTACCGCACCCGGTGCGGCCGGGTGCGCGGCACGGCTCCCCCGGTGTGACTGCACACGATGCCGACGCCCAGTTCGGCGGCGACCGCGACCAGATCCGGGTCGGCCCCGGCCCAGGTGTCGTTGATCAGATCCGCGCCCGCGGCCACGGCCGCGCGCGCCACCTCGGCCCGCCAGGTGTCGATGCTGATCAGGAGCTCCGGGTACGCCTCACGAATGGCCGCCACGAACGGCACCACCCGCCGCGCCTCCTCGGCGGCGTCCACCTCGTCGCCCGGCCCGGCCTTCACGCCGCCGATGTCGACCAGGTCCGCGCCCTCGGCAACCGCCCGGTCGACCGCGGCCATGGCGGCCTCGTCGGTGAAGGTCGCGCCGCGGTCGTAGAAGGAATCCGGCGTCCGGTTCACGATCGCCATCACCAGCGCCCGATCCGTCGCCACCGGCTTCCCGCACAATGTCGGCAACGGCGCACACATGCGTTCCAATGTACCGACCGCTGTGCCGCCGATGCTGGGCAGGCGACCGGAACCGGACCCCTCCGATAACTACGGAGTTGCGGTGACCGGTTCAGTTACCGGGCACTTTGGCCGCTGCCACGTCCTGCGCGTATTCGGGGTACGCGGGAATGTAGCCGTCGGTGCGGCCGGCCAGGACGTAGAGCGTGCTGGCGTCATCGGTGGCGAAGCCCTGCTTGCGCAGTTCGACCTTGCGGCTCTTGAAGGTCGAGGTCTGCTCGAGTTCGGGCACCACGCGGATGAACAGCGGCACCGCATAGCCGGGCAGCCGCTCGTAGAGCACCTTGGCGGCGAGTTTCCCGTCGAATTCGGTCTCCGGGTGCAGGGTCACCGCGGCCATGCCCGCCTTGCCGTCGGTGCCGGGGATATCGACGCCGTAGACGACGGCCTGGGTGATGGCGTCGATGCCGCCGAACGCCCCCTCGACCTCGGTGGTGGCCACGTTCTCGCCCTTCCAGCGGAAGGTGTCGCCGAGCCGGTCCACGAAGGCGATATGCCCCCAGCGCTGATCGCGCACCAGATCGCCGGTGTCGAACCAGCAGTCGCCCTTCTTGAATCCGTCCCGCACGAGTTTGGATTCGGTGGCGGACTTGTCGGTGTAGCCGTCGAACGGCGAACTCTTGGTGACCTTGGCGAGCAGCAGTCCGGTGCCGCCCGCGCGGACCCGGCGCAGCTTGCCGTCCGATCCGCGCAAGGCTTTGCCGGTGGCGTCGTCGTATTCGACGATGGCGAAGGGCAGTGGGGTGAACCCGGCGGTCTTGTCGACGGTGAACGCGTTGATGAAGGCGACGTTTCCCTCACTGGCGCCGTAGAACTCGACGATCCGCTTGATGCCGAAGCGTTCCCGGAACTCGTCCCACAGTTCCGGGCGCAGGCCGTTGCCGACGGCGAGGCGGATGCGGTGCTGCCGGTCGGTGCGCTTGGCCGGCTGGTTGATCAGGTAACGGCACAGTTCGCCGATGTAGACGAAGGCGGTGGCCTGATTGGCGATGGCCTCGTCCCAGAAGCGGGAGGCGGAGAACTTGCGGCCCAGCGCCAGGGTGGCCCCGCCCGCGATGACCGAGGACAGCGCCACGGTGAGCGCGTTGTTGTGGTAGAGCGGCAGGCAGCAGTAGAGAGTGTCGTTGTGCTGCAACCGAACTCCGAGTCCGCCGATGCCGGCCATACTCTTGGTCCAGCGCTGGTGCGACATGACGCTGGCCTTGGGCAGTCCGGTGGTGCCGGAGGTGAAGATCAGGTACGCCTTCTCCCGGGCCGTGATCTGTTCGGTCACAGCGGGATCGCTCGCGTCGGCGGTGCGGGCGAGGGCATCGAGCTCATTGGTCCACAGCAGGCTGGGGCGTTCCTCGGCGAGGGTGTCGAGGGCGTCGGCGCACTCCTCGCCCACCACGTCGACCACCGAGTTCAGCAGTCCGAAACTGTGCTGCAGCACGGTATCTCGCTGATGGTGGTTGAGCAGTCCGGCGGTGGCGCCGAGTTTCACCACGGCGAGCACGGTGAGCAGCGCCTCGGCCCGGTTGGTCATGAGGATGCCGACCACGTCGCCGCGCCCGACCCCGCGCGAGGCCAGCACGCTCGCGTACCGGTTCACCTCGGAATTGGCTTCGCCCCAACTGTATTCGCGGCCTTCGAAGCGAAGGAAGGGCCGGTCGGGGTGGCGGGCGGCGGCGCGCTGGAAGTACAGGCCGATGGATGCCCGGCTGTCGGACTTCACCAGCATGTGCACGGCGTTGCGGAGCATGCCCGGCCCCTGCAGCGCCATTCCCGGCAGACTGCGGGCCAGGTCGAACAGGCTCACCGTTCGGGCATCGGTATTCACTTCGCGGGACTCCTCACCGGGTCGTGCTCCAGTGGCGCGGCCGTGGTGCCCAACCTTCTGAGTCACTTCGTCGCGCCCGGCTCTACCTTTGCGGATAGACCAGGGGTTGTCGAGTGAAACCGGCTAGTTCCGTTCGAAATTGCTCAGGGGGCCGGACGCAGGGCCGCGAAGGCCGCGTCCATATCGTGGGTGAGCGCCACCTTGGCGAGGGCGGGGCGGCCGACGAAGCCCTTCTGACGCAGCTCCTCGATCCAGGTGAACATGCCGGTGTAGTGGCCGTCCGGGTCGAGCACCACCACCGGCTTGTCGTGGACGCCCAGGTACGCGCCGGTCCAGGTTTCGAAGAACTCCTCGAGGGTGCCGATGCCGCCGGGCAGGGTGAGGAAGGCGTCGGCGCGGTCCTCCATGATCTGCTTGCGTTCGCGCATGGTGTCGGTGACGATCAGCTCGTCGGAGTCGACATCCGCGATCTCCTTGTGCACCAGGCGTTTCGGGATGACGCCGACGGTGTGCGCACCGGCGGCGCGGGCGGCGACGGCGACCGCGCCCATCATGGAGACGTGCCCGCCGCCGGACACCAGTTGCCAACCGCGGCGGCCGATCTCGGCGCCGACGCGGGCGGCCAGGTCGAGGGTGGCGGGGTCGGCGACGCTCGCCGAGCAGTACACGCAGACCGAATAGGGTTCGTTCACCACTCGTCTTCCACCGCCTGGGCCTCGGATAGTTCGGCGCGGGCCTCGGCGGCCGCGAGCACGATCCGCACCACCTCGTCCACACGGTCGGTGACGTGCAGCAGGCCCAGGTCGCCGGGCGCGATCTTGGCCGAGCCCAGCAGCGAATCCTTCAGCCAGTCAACGAGTCCCGACCAGTACCTGGTGCCGAACAGGATGATCGGGAAGCGGGTGATCTTGCGCGTCTGCACCAGGGTGAGCGCCTCGAACAGCTCGTCCAGGGTGCCGAAACCGCCCGGCAGGCAGACGAACGCCTCGGAGTACTTCACGAACATGGTCTTGCGCGCGAAGAAGTACCGGAAGTTGATGCCGAGATCGACCCACTCGTTGAGATGCTGTTCGAACGGCAGCTCGATGCCGAGACCGATGGAGTAGCCGCCCGCTTCGGAGGCACCGCGATTGGCGGCCTCCATGGCCCCCGGCCCGCCGCCGGTGATGACCGCGAACCCGGCCTGCGCCAGCGCGCCGCCGATGGCCATGCCCGCCTGATACTCCGGATGCTCCTGCGGCGTCCGCGCCGACCCGAACACGGCCACCGCGCGCGGAATCTCCGCCAAAGCGCCGAAGCCCTCGACGAATTCGGCCTGGATGCGCAGCACCCGCCACGGGTCGGTGTGCACCCAGTCGGCGTGCCCGCGCTCATCCAGCAAATGCTGATCGGTGGTGCCGATATTCTTCTTCCGGTCCCGCCGCAGCATTATCGGACCACGGAATCGAGGTGTTTTGGGCGAACGCGAGTACTCAGCCTCAGCAGACATGCAGCCAACTGTATTGGATTCCGGTTCAGTTCTTGTCGCCGGTGAGGTAGCTGCGCAGCATGGAGGTCACCTGGGTGATCTGGTCGACGGGGAGGTGCTCGTCGCGCTTGTGGGCGAGGTTGGGGTCGCCGGGGCCGAAGTTGATGGCGGGGATGCCGCGGGCGGCGAAGCGGGAGACGTCGGTCCAGCCGTATTTGGCGCGGACGCCGCCGCTGCCGTGCGCGTGCACGATCTCGATGAGGTCCTTGGCGGCGGGGGCGGACAGGCCGGGGAGCGCGCCGGGAGCGCCGTCGGTGCGTTCGAAGTCGAGTTCCAGGCCCGAGAACACCTCGCGCACATGCTCGGTGGCCTGGTCGAGGGTGCGGTCGGGGGCGAAGCGGAAGTTCACGTCGACCTCGGCGACATCGGGCACCACATTGCCCGCGACGCCGCCGGAGACGCGCACCGCGGACAGGCCCTCGCGGTAGACGCAGCCGTCGATCTCCACTTCGCGCGCCCGGTAGCTGGAGAGCCGGTCCAGGATCGGGGCGAGGCGGTGAATCGCGTTGTCCCCCAGCCAGGCTCGCGCGGTGTGCGCGCGCACGCCGGCGGTGGTGAGCCGGACCCGCAGCGTGCCCTGGCAGCCCGCCTCGACCCAGCCGCCGGAGGGCTCGCCGAGCACCGCGAGATCACCCTCCAACCATTCCGGCAGTTCGCGCTCGATCCGCCCGAGCCCGTTGAACTCGGCGGCGATCTCCTCGCAGTCGTAGAAGATGAGGGTCAGATCGTGCACCGGGTCGGCGACGGTGGCCGCCAGGTGCAGGAATACCGCGTCCCCGGATTTCATATCGACGGTGCCGCAGCCCCACAGCTGCCGCTCCCCGTCCGGGCCGACCTCGAATCGGCTGGGCACATTGTCGGCAATCGGCACGGTGTCGAGATGCCCGGCGAGGATCACCCGCGACGGCAGCCCCCGATTCGTGCGCGCCAGCACCGTGTTGCCGTGCCGCAGAATCTCGAACCCCCGAGTCTGTTCGCGCAGGGCCTTCTCGACCACATCGGCGATGAGCGCCTCATCCTTCGACACACTCGGAATATCCACGAGGGCTGCGGTCAGGGTGATGGGGTCGGCGCTCAGATCGATGGTCACCCATTCCACCCTAAAGGAGGAGTCGCCTCCGTTCCCCGCACGCGTGCTGTGACGGCACAAATCGTCACTGTCCAGCAAGAAAACGCACTCCGGTAACCTCTAGGAACGTGAGCACTCAGGGAGCAGTAGCAGTCGGTCTGGCCACCATCACCGCGAACGGGACGGTGCTCGACACCTGGTACCCGTATCCGGAGCTCGGGGCGTTCGACAAGGCCGAGACGGTGCGGCTGGATCCCTCGGATGTCGAGTACGCCAAGTTCGCGGGCGCGGGTGTGGGCGAGGACGAGGCGCGCCGGGTGGAGGTGGTCGTGGTGCGGACCACGATCTCGGATCTGTCCGCGCCGCCGGTCGATACGCACGACGCCTACCTGCGCCTGCATCTGCTGTCGCATCGGCTGATCCAGCCGCACGGCGCGAATCTGGACGGGATCTTCGGGCTGCTCGCGAATGTGGTGTGGACCAACTTCGGCCCGTGCTCGCTCGAGGAGTTCGAGCTGACCCGGCTGAAGCTGCGGGCGCGCGGCCAGGTCACCGTGTACGGCGTGGACAAGTTCCCGCGCCTGGTCGACTATGTGGTGCCGTCGGGCGTCCGGATCGCCGACGCGGACCGGGTGCGGCTGGGCGCGCATCTGGCCTCGGGCACCACGGTCATGCACGAGGGTTTCGTGAACTTCAATGCCGGCACGCTCGGCAACTCCATGGTCGAGGGCCGGATCTCCGCCGGTGTGGTGGTCGGCGACGGCTCCGATATCGGCGGCGGCGCGTCCATCATGGGCACCCTGTCCGGCGGCGGCAAGCAGGTCATCTCACTGGGTAAGAGCTGCCTGCTGGGCGCGAACGCGGGCATCGGCATCTCGCTGGGCGACGACTGCGTGGTGGAGGCGGGCCTGTACGTGACCGCGGGCACCAAGGTGGCCCTGCCGGACGGCGCGGTGGTGAAGGCCGCCGAGCTGAGCGGCAAGTCCAACCTGCTGTTCCGCCGCAACTCGCAGACCGGCGCGGTCGAGGTGACGGCCCGCAAGGGCACCGGCATCGAACTGAACGCCGCGCTGCACGCCAACGACTAGCCTTCCGACGCACGAATCAGCCCCCGGGACTCTCACGAGTAGCCGGGGGCTTTCCTTTCCCGCATTGCCCACACTGAGTCGTACCATATTCCGGTACCATTAATGGCGAATCCGTGAAAGGACCCACCATGACGTCGATGTCCGCCAGCGAAGCCCGCGCCAAGCTGTACCCACTGATCGAACAGGTCAATGACGACGCCGTGGCCATCCACATCACCAGCCGCAACGGCAACGCGGTCCTGATCTCCGAAGACGAGTACAACTCGCTACGCGAGACCCTCTACCTGCTGCGCTCCCCCGCCAACGCCGCGCGCCTGGCCGAAGGCATCGCACAGGCCGAAGCAGGGGACGTCATCGAGGTGAATCCGGAGGAGCTCGCGAAAGGACTCGAATGAGAGTCACCTTCGTCAAGGTATCGTTCGAAGACTTCGAGCACTGGGTGAGCACCGACCGCAAGATGGCGCTGCGAATCCTGCGCCTGATTGCCGATATTCAACGGAACCCTTTCGAAGGTTTGGGCAAGCCCGAACCCTTGAAAGGCGACAAATCCGGATACTGGTCGCGGCGAATCAATGATGAACACCGCCTCGTCTACTCGGTCGCAGGGGATACGATCACCATCATTCAAGCCCGCTACCACTACTGACGTGCATTCGGCTGTGCTCCCCCGAGCAGTAGTTTCTTCTGCACCTTGCCCATGGCGTTGCGCGGCAGGGAATCCACCAGCCGCACCTCGCGGGGGCGCTTGTGCACCGAAAGCTCTTCTGCCACATGGTCGATCAGCTGCTGGGCGAGGGTGTCGGGCGCACCGTCGCGGGTGACGACGTAGGCGATGATGCGCTGGCCCAGGTCGGCGTCGGGTGCGCCGACCACCGCGACCTCGGCCACGGCGGGGTGGCCCAGCAGCGCGGTTTCGATCTCGCCCGCGCCGATCCGGTAGCCGCCGGATTTGATGAGGTCCACCGATTCCCGGCCGACGATGCGGTGGAAGCCGTCGGCGTCGATGACGGCGACGTCGCCGGTCTTGAACCAGCCGTCCTCGGTCCAGCTCTCGGCGCTGACCTCGGGGCGGTTCAGGTAGCCGTCGAACAGCATGGGACCGCGAACCTGCAGTCCGCCAACGCTTTCGCCGTCGTGCGGAACAGGCTCGCCCGCCTCGTCCCGGAGCCGGGTTTCGACGCCGTGCACGGGGGTGCCGACCCAGCCGGGGCGGCGTTCGCCGTCGGGGCGGGTGGAGAGGGTGATCATGGTTTCGCTCATGCCGTAGCGCTCCAGCGGCGCGTGCCCGGTGAGCTCCCGCAGCCGTTCGAAGACCGGCACCGGCAGCGGTGCGCTGCCGGAGATCAGCACCCGGGCCTTCGCCAGTTCCTGTGCCGCGTCCGGGTCTTCGGTGATGCGGGACCACACGGTGGGCACGCCGAAGTACATGGTGCCGGGCGCGGCGGCGTACGCCTGCGGGGTGGGTTTGCCGGTGTGCACCAGCGGGCTGCCGACACGCAGCGGGCCGAGCAGTCCGAGGATCAGCCCGTGTACGTGGAACAGCGGAAGTCCGTGCACCAGAACGTCGGTCGCCTTCCAGGCCCAGGCTTGCGCGAGGGCGTCGAGCCCGGCGGCGATGGCGCGGCGGCTGAGCATCACGCCCTTGGGCGCGCCGGTGGTGCCGGAGGTGTAGAGGATGAAAGCCGTTGCATCGGGCTCGGGTTCGCCGTAGACGTGCCAGGAGCGCGCGTGCTTGCGCACCGGAACGACGGGCAGGTCGCTGCCCTCGGGGGCCTTGCCCAGCCACGCCTGCGCGCCCGAGTCCGAAAGGATGTGCGTCAGTTCGGCATTGCCCGCGTCCGGCGGCACCGGCACCACGGTGACGCCCGCGAGCAGACAGCCGACCACGGCCAGCACGGTGGTGACGGTGGGTTCGGCCAGTACGGCCACGCGCTGCGCCCGCGCGACGCGTTCGGCGACCGAGGTGGCCGCGCCCAGCAGGTCACTGCGGGAGAGCGTCACGCCGTCGATGGTGACGGCGTCCGGAATATCGTCCCCGGCGGCAACGGCGGCCGGGTGCAGTGAGCTCAGCAGGAGCGGCGACCTGTACGACACCGGCTCAGGCTACCGGCCGGGCCCGCCGCGCCCGTTCGGCCCTCCAACGGTGCGGACACGAATAGGATGCGAACCCACCGGGTCGCTTGACAGGCCAACTGAGTGGGTAAGAAGGTTTATATACATCTCTCTCATCCAGGGAATGAGGTCAACGATGACCAGCCCGCTGCACGCGACGCCACTCGAACCCGATCCGCCGGCCATCGACATCCGGCAGCACCTGGACGGTTCGGCCGCCGTCTTCGGGGCCGCCGCCAATGTGATCATGCAATTGGCCCTCCCGCCGGTCGGATACGGCGTGGTCGAGAGCCCGGTGGAGAGCGGGCAGGTCTTCAAGCATCCGATCAAGCGCCTGCGCACCACGGTCACCTACCTGGCGGTCGCCATGCTCGGCACCGACGAGGACCGCGAAGCCTTCCGGGAAGCCGTCGACTCCGTGCACAAGCAGGTGCGGTCCCGACCCAGCAGCCCGGTCAGATACAACGCCTTCGACCCGCGCCTGCAACTGTGGGTGGCGGCCTGCCTGTACTGGGGCGCGAAGGATCTGCACGAGCGCATGCACGGCCCCATGGACGAATTCGACGCGGACGCCTTCTACCACTACGCCGCCCGGTTGGGCACGACCCTGCAGGTGCGCCCGGAGATGTGGCCGGCGGATCGGGAAGCCTTCGACCGGTATTGGGACGAGAACCTCGCCAAGACCACCATCGACCCGACCGTGCGCGCCTATTTCGAGGATCTCATCGATCTGAAGATGCTGCCGCGCCCGTTCCAGCTGGCCTTCGGCGGCATCCACCGGTTCTTCGTGACCGGGCTACTGCCGCAACACCTTCGGGAGGAGATGGGCATGACCTGGTCGCCGCGCCAGGATCAGCTGCTGGCCCGCATCCTGCGCACGACCGGCTTCGCCGAGGGCCTGATGCCCACGGCGGTCAGGATCTTCCCCACCAACGCCTACCTGTGGGATATGCGGATCCGCCGCAGGCTGGGCCTGCCGCTGGTGTGAATCCGGTTGCGGCTCAGTAGATCCGGAAGCCGGGCACGACGTGGTCGCGGGCGAACTGCCGCAGCGCGACCTCGTCGTCGAGCGGGATGACGGTCTGCGGGGTGAGCGCCAGCGACAGCGCCGCGCGGGCGATCATCTCGGCCAGCGGCAGTGGATCGTACTGCGGCAGTTTGCCTTCCGACTGCAGCCGGGTGATGAACTCGGCGAGATAATCGCGGCCGAGTTCGATGACGGGTGAACCCTGCACGGTCAGGTAGGGCAGCACGATCTCGGGTTCGGTCTTGAGCAGCCGGTCGAGCAGCTGATTGCCGCGCAGGCCCTCGATGAAGGCGACGAACAGCGCGATGATCTGATCCTCGGCGCTGGCCCCCCGCTCGACCTGGACCTGCAGTGCCTTGTCGGCCTCGTCGATGAACTGCCGGGCCTGGCGCAGGCCGACGGCCGCGATGAGGTCGTTCTTGCCCGCGAAGCGGCGGTAGAGGGTGGCCAGGGACAGGCCGCCGCGGCGGGCCACCTCGACCATGCTGGTGCGTTTGATGCCGAAGTCGAGGAAGGCGAGCAGCGCGGCGTCGAGGACCTTGGCCTGATTGCGGTCCTCGGGGGCGGACCCGCGCACGAGCGGCAGCAGTTTGGCCAGGTTGGCCATGATCCGATCCCCTTCTTGGCGTCGCCGATACGATGAGGCACTCATCATCGCACATTGACAGAGCCCGCCAGCGATGAGAAGGTGAGAAGCGAATTTTCTCACACTCTCCTCTGCGGGTGAGGAGTGACGACGAGGAGCCGAGTCAACGATGACTGCCCCACTGCGCAAGGCCGACGAATTCCCGGCGGTCGCCTACGAGCCGATGACCACGGCCGAAGTCCGCGAGTACATCGACGGCATCGGCGCGTTCCTGGGCGGGGCCGCCAATGTGATCATGCAGCTGTCGCTGACCCCGGTCGCCTACGGCGTCATGGAGAGCGAAGTGCACAGCGGTAGCGTCATGGTGCGCCCGATCAAGCGGCTGCGCACCACCCTCACCTATATCGCCGTGGCGCTCATGGGCGACGAGGAGGACCGGGTCGCCTACCGCGAGGCGGTCAATATCTCGCACCGCACCATTCGCACCAAGCCCGGCAGCCCGGTCAAGTACAACGCCTTCGACCCGAACCTGCAGCTGTGGGTGGCGGCCTGCATCTACTGGGGCATCGACGATGTCTTCCACCGCATGCGCGGCCCCATGGATCCCGCTGTGGCGGAAGCGTTCTACCAGCACAGCGCGCGCCTGGGCACCACCCTGCAGATGCGTCCGGAGATGTGGCCGGCCACCCGCGAGGAGTTCTACGCCTACTTCGAGGAGAACCTCGCGCAGCGCAGCATCGACGGCCCGAGCCGGGCGTACTTCAACGCCCTCACCGACCTGAAGATGCTCCCGCTCCCCCTCCAGCTCACCATGGGCGGCCTGCACCGCTACATCGTCACCGCCCTGCTCCCGCCGCATCTGCGCGACGAGATGGGCATGACCTGGACCGCCCGCGACGAACGCAATTTCGCCCGCATCCTACGCGTCCTCTCCGCGATCTGGACCCGCCTCCCCGGCCCCCTGCGCGAATTCCCCTACAACTTCTACCTCGCCGACATGCGCCTGCGGCGGCGCTTCGGACGGTCCCTGGTCTGAGCGGATCGCGGCCGTAGCGGGCGTGCAGGAGAACCGGACTCCTGCACGCCCGCACTGCTTTTCAGCCGCGCTCGGTCAGCGCGCGCAGGAAGAACCCGACATTGGCCGGACGTTCGGCCAGTCGGCGCATGAGATAGCCGTACCACTGGCCGCCGTACGGCACGTACACGCGCAGGGCATGTCCTTCGCCGACCAGCCTGCGCTGCTCGGCATCTCGAATGCCGTACAGCATCTGGAACTCGAAATCCCCTGCCCCGCGACCGTTCTCGGCCGCCTCCCGGAACACGGCATCGATCATGGCCGGATCGTGCGAGGCCACCATGGGGTATCCGTTGCCGCGCATGAGGACATCGAGGCATTCCAGGTAGGAGCCGTCCACCTCGGCCCGCTTCTGATACGCCACCGTCTCCGGTTCCTGATACGCGCCCTTGCACAACCGGATTCGCGTCCCGTCCGCGGCGAGGTCGCGGCACCGGCCTTCGGCGTCGCGCAGGTAGGTCTGCACGGCCAAGCCCAGCCACGGGAATTCGGTGCGGGCCTGCCGCACCGCCGCGACCGTCTCCTCGGTGGTCGTGTGGTCTTCGGCGTCCACTGTCACCCACACCCGCGACTCGGCCGCTTTGGCGCACAGCTTGTGCAGGTTCTCGGCGGCGATGGCGGGCCCGTCCGCGCCGAGCGATTGCCCCAGCGCGGACAGTTTGAGTGACACCTCCACGCGCGGCACCGCGGTGTCCAGTCCGCGCCCGAGTTTCGGCGCGGCGGCCGTGCCCGGGTCACCGGATACCTTCGCCGCCGCTCCCGGGCTTTCCGGGACGGCCCGATCCAGTGCGGCCAATTCGCCTATGAGCGCGAGGTATTCGGTGACCGCGGCATCGGCCATGGCGCGCTCGGTGGTGTATTCACCGAGGAAGTCGACGCTCACCGTGCGTCCGCTGGCCAGCAGTTCGCGCACCACGGGCAAGAGCGCGGCCCGCGTCTCGCCCGCGACGAAGCGGCGCACCACGCCGGCGGTGACCGGGGTGCGGGTGATCGCCCGCTTCATCCGATCCGAGCCCGCCGCCGCGAGGATGATCGGCCGCAAGGGGTTCATGGCTTCCTCCGATCTCTGATCATGGTGCACCGCAGCGGTTCTCGCGGACCGCCGGGTGAGGTGGACCGGACCGTCCGCCGCCCGGTCACCGCGCCTCCATGTGCGGGTAGCGGTAATCGGTTGGGGGGACGAAGGTTTCCTTGAGGGTGCGGGGCGCGGTCCAGCGCAGCAGGTTCAGGGCGGAGCCCGCCTTGTCGTCGGTGCCGGAGGCGCGCGCGCCGCCGAAGGGCTGCTGGCCGACCACCGCGCCGGTGGGCTTGTCGTTGATGTAGAAGTTGCCCGCCGCGAAACGCAGTGCGGTGGAGGCTTGTTCGACCACCTGCCGATCGCGGGCGAAGATCGCGCCGGTGAGCGCGTAGGGGGAGGTCGAGTCCACCATGCGCAGGATGTCGGGGAAGGCGTCGGCGTGGCTGTCGTCGTAGACGTGCACGGACAGGATGGGGCCGAAGTACTCGGTGGCGAAGGATTCGTCGGTGGGATCGTCGCTGAGCAGTACGGTGGGCCGGACGAACCAGCCTTCGCTGTCGTCGAAGACGCCGCCCGCGGGTATCGCGAGGCTCTTGTCCTTGGCGCGGACGATGGCGGCCACGTTCTTGTCGTAGGAGCGCTGATCGATCAGCGCCCCACCGAAATTCGACAGGTCCGCGACATCGCCGTAGGTGAGTTCCTCCACCTGAGCGAGGAAGTCGTTGCCCATCGTCCGCCACACCGATTTGGCGATGTAGGCGCGCGAGGCCGCCGAGCATTTCTGGCCCTGGTATTCGTAGGCCCCGCGAATCAGCGCGGTGCGCAGCGCGTCCGGGTCGGCGGAGGAGTGCGCGAGGATGAAGTCCTTGCCGCCGGTCTCCCCCACCAGGCGCGGATAGCCGTGGTAGCGGCCGATATTCGCGCCCACCTGCTGCCACAGGTACTGGAAGGTCCGGGTGGATCCGGTGAAGTGGATGCCCGCCAGCCGCGGGTCGGCGAGCACGACTTCCGACAGCTGAATCCCGTCGCCGGTCACCAGATTGATGACGCCGGGCGGCAGGCCGGCGGCTTCCAGCAGCCGCATGGTGTAGTACGCCGAAAGTGTCTGTGTCGGTGACGGTTTCCACACCACGGTATTGCCCATCAGCGCCGGTGCGGTCGGCAGGTTGCCGGCGATGGCGGTGAAGTTGAAGGGCGTGACGGCGTACACGAACCCTTCGAGCGGCCGGTGGTCCAGGCGATTCCACACGCCCGCACTCGATTCCGGCTGTTCGGCCAGGATCTGCCGGGCGAAGGCCACATTGAACCGCCAGAAGTCGACGAGTTCGCAGGGCGCGTCGATTTCGGCCTGCTGTGCGGTCTTGGATTGCCCGAGCATGGTGGCGGCCGCGATGGTTTCGCGCCAGGGCCCGGCGAGCAGGTCGGCGGCGCGGAGCAAGACCGCGGCGCGCTCTTCGAAGGGCAGTGCGCGCCAGGCGGGTGCGGCGGCCGTCGCGGCGGCGACGGCCGCCCGGGCCTCGTCGTGGGTGGTCGTGGTGTAGGTCCCGAGTACGTGCCGATGCCGGTGCGGCATAACGATTTCCAGCCGCTCTCCGCTGCCCGTCCGATCGGTGCCGCCGATGATCAGCGGCACGTCAACGGTTTCGGCGGAGATCTGGGCGAGCTTGCCGGTGAGCAGCTCGCGTTCCCGGCTTCCCGGTGCGTAGGTGTGCACCGGTTCGTTGGCAGGCGTGGGGACAACCGAAACAGCGTCCATAACCCAGGCTATCGCGAACTTTGCCGCCCAGGAGGCAGGAACGCGCTGCTTTGTTCCGGTACGGGCCCGTCGCTACCGTAAATCCGTAGCGACGATCTTCTCGATATTGCGTTCTGCCAGCGCGGTGATGGTGACGAAGGGATTCACCGTGGTACTGCCCGGAATCAGCGATCCGTCGATCACATAGAGGCCCGGATACGAGGTGAGGCGGCCGTAGTTGTCGGTGGCGGTGTCGAGGACGCAACCGCCCAGCGGATGGTAGGTGAAGTCGTCGCCCCACACCTTGGAGAGTCCGAACAGGTCGGTGCGGTAGATCGTCCCCTCCTTCTTGTTGATCTTGTCGAAGACCCGTTTGGCGGAGTCGATGCTGGTCTGGTTCCAGGAGGTCTGCCAGTTCAGATCCACGCCGCCGGAACCGGAATTGAAGGTGAACTTGCCGCGGTTGGGGTTCTTGGTGATCGACAGGTACAGGCTGATGAAGGTCTCCAGCCCCGCCGGAATCGGCGATACCTCCGCGAACACCGGCCCGCCGGTATCGGCCCAGTTGTCGATGCCCAGGCACGGGATGCACGATTGCAGGCTGCCGGTGTCGTCCCACAGGTGATTGGCCCGCGCCACCATCACATTGCCGTTGTTGCCCCAGCCCGCGCCGACGCTGTCCGGCAGATCGGGCAGTTTGCCCTGCGCTCGCATGGCGACCAGCAGCTTGCTGGTGCCGACGCTCCCGGCCGCGAAGAATACCTTCTGCGCCACAACGGCTTTGGTCGCGACGGTATTGCCGGAGGTGTCGATCTGATTCATCTCGACCCGGTACCCGCCCTCGGTGGGCGAGACGGCGGTGACCTTGTGCATGGGCGTGATGCCGACCTTGCCGGTGGCCACGGCCTTGGCCAGGTAGGTCTTGTCCAGCGACGCCTTGCCGTGGTTGTTGCCGTAGATGACCTCGGAGGCGAGGGCGGAGCGGGTGGCCTGGTTGGCCTGCTCCTTCTTCATGTACCCGAAGTCGTAGACGTTGGGCACGAAAGTCCAGGCGAATCCGGATCGTTCGGCATGTTTGCGCCCGACCCGCGCGTACTTGTAGCACTCGGCGCTGTCGAACCAGCTCTGATCGATCTGGTTCACGCCCAGCGCGGCATTGGCGCGCGGGTAGTAGGTGGAGTACATCTCCCCCGCGTCGACGGTCGGCAGGATGCTGCCGAAGTACTGCTGTTTGGGCGTGACGGCCATGCCGCCGTTGACCAGCGATCCACCGCCGACGCCGCGACCCTGATACACCTTGATGCCGCTGAACTGCTCGGAATCCAGTACGCCCGTGTACCTCTGGATGTCCTTGTTGTAGTCCCCGCCCGCGAAGTGGTTGATGGGCTGGTCGGTGCGGTTGCGCAGCCAGAACGATCGTCCGTCCGGTTTCAGCATGCCGCAGAAGATCTTTCCGTCGGATCCGGGCGTGGACCACGACATGCCCATCTCGACGACGGCGACCTCGACCCCGGCCTCCGCGAGCCGCAGCGCCGCCACCGCCCCGCCGTATCCGGAGCCGATGACGAGTGCGGGCACCTTGTCCCCGTCGGACAGCTGTTTGCCCGGTAGTGCCTGTGCGGGCGCTCGCCGGGATAGAACCGCACCTCCCAGAACGAGACCTGTGGTAGCAAGGAATGCACGGCGAGTCATACGCATTGAAAGGCTCCTCATCGAGATGCGATGAGAACCTGTTATAGTTCATGTGAAGTGAACACGTATCACTTTTGGCGAAGGTGCCGGAAAACAAGAACGGTGCCGGAAAACAAGAAAGCCCACTTCCGAAGAAGTGGGCTTGCGCTCGCTCGAGAAAACTGAGCGACCCTGACGGGACTCGAACCCGCGACCTCCGCCGTGACAGGGCGGCGCGCTAACCAACTGCGCCACAGGGCCTTGCACTGTTCCCAGGCACCGGGCCTGGCAACGTCGAAGACATTAGCACGGGCCCGGTCCCGGGAAGAAATCAGCTGGTCAGACGATCAGCGGCGGTGGCGATGCGCTCGTCCGTCGCGGTGAGCGCGATCCGCACGTGCTCGTTGCCGCGCGGGCCGTAGAACTCGCCCGGGGCCGCGAGGATGCCGCGCTCGGCCAGCCAGTCCAAGGTGGTGCGGCAGGGCTCGCCCCGGGTCGACCACAGGTACAGTCCGGCCTCGGAATCGTCGATGCGGAAACCCGCCCGCAGCAACGCATTACGCAGCACCTCGCGGCGGGCACGGTAGCGCTCGCGCTGCTGCGCCTCGTGCGTGTCGTCGCCGAGCGCCGCCGTCATGGCCGCCTGGATCGGGAACGGCAGCATCATGCCGGAATGCTTTCGCACCTCCAGCAATTCGGCCACCAGCGCCGCGTCACCGGTGACGAAACCGGCCCGGTAACTGGCCAGGTTCGAAGTCTTGGACAGCGAGTGGATGGCCAGCAGTCCGGTGTGATCGCCGTCGCTCACCTCGGGATCGAGGATGGAGACCGCGCGCCCCTCCCAGGTCAGCCCCAGGTAGCACTCGTCCGAGGCCACGATCGCCCCGCGCTCGCGCGCGAATTCGACCACCTTGCGCAGATGTTCGACGCCGAGCACCTTGCCGGTGGGGTTCGACGGCGAGTTCAGGTAGATGAGCGCGGGCTTCTCCGGCCCGAGCTGGGTGAGGCCGTCGGCGCGGATGATCCGCGACCCGGACAGCAGCGTGCCCACCTCATAGGTCGGGTACGCGACCTCCGGAATCACCACCAGGTCGCCGGAACCCAGGCCGAGCAGCCGCGGCAAGCCCGCGATCAGCTCCTTGGTTCCGATCACCGGCAGCACCGCCTCGGCCGCCACCCCGGTGATCCCGAACCGGCGCTTCATCGCCTCGACGGCGGCGTGGCGCAGTTCCGGGGTGCCGTGCGTGGTCGGATATCCGGGCACCTCGGCCACCGACGACAGCGCGGCACGGATCAGCGGATCGACCGGATCGACCGGCGTGCCGACCGAGAGATCCACGATCCCGTCCGGATGTGCGGCGGCCTTCGCCTTCACCGAAGCGATGGTGTCCCAGGGGAAATCGGGTAGCAGCGCGCTGACCCGGCCACGCGTGGTGTGCCCACCCGTCTCCCGACCGCCACCCCTCACGGAATCGCTGCGCGATGCACTCAACGTATCGACTGCCTACTCGCCGGCCATCGGCGGCAGCGCGGCGATGAACGGCGGGTCGTAATCGACCTTGCCGACCTTGGTGGCGCCACCGGGCGAGCCCAGATCGTCGAAGAACTCGACATTGGCGTTGACGTAACCGCTCCACTGATCCGGGGTGTCGTCTTCGTAGAAGATGGCCTCCACCGGGCAGACCGGTTCACATGCACCACAGTCCACGCACTCGTCCGGTTGGATGTACAGCATGCGACCGCCCTCGTAGATGCAGTCCACGGGGCATTCTTCGATGCACGCCTTGTCCTTCACGTCAACGCACGGTTCAGCGATGATGTACGGCACTGCCGTTCTCCTAGTCTGTCCTCACATGCGGGATGCTCCGCCCCGCGAAACAGTATCCCGCGCCCCAACATTACTACTGGTCAGCCTGCCCTAACTTCGGCAGAGAAGCCTAGCCGACCGGCAGCGATGCCGTGGGGCGATGCTCAATGGTCCCGTAGGTGGTGGTGCGCTGCCGGACGGGGCGGCCGATTCCGGTGGCGATCTCGGTCAGTTCGGCGACTGTTTTGGCCGATCCATGTTCGGAACCGGCCATGCGGGAGATGGTTTCCTCCATCAGGGTGCCACCGAGGTCGTTGGCGCCGCCGTTCAGCATCAACTGGGTTCCCTTGGTGCCGAGTTTCACCCAGCTGGTCTGAATATTGTGAATGCGGCCGTGCAGCATGATGCGGGCCAGGGCGTGCGCGGCCCGGTTGTCACGCACGGTCGGACCCGGCCGCGAGGCTCCCGCCAGGTACAACGGGGCACTCTGGTGCACGAACGGGAGCAGCACGAATTCGGTGAAACCGCCTGTCTCGTCCTGGATTCCACGCAGCACCCGCAGGTGCCCGACCCAGTGCTTCGGGTTGTCCACGTGCCCGTACATCATGGTCGAACTGGAGCGGATGCCGAGTTTGTGCGCGGTGGTGATGACATCGATCCAGGCCGAGGTGGGTAGCTTGCCCTTGGTGAGGACCCAGCGGACCTCGTCGTCGAGGATCTCGGCGGCGGTGCCCGGAATCGTGTCCAGCCCGGCCTCTTTCAGGGCGCTCAGCCAGTCATGGATGGATTGGCCGCCACGAGAAGCCCCATTGACGACCTCCATGGGGCTGAACGCGTGCACATGCATGGACGGGACGCGCTGTTTGATGGCGCGCACCAGGTCCGCGTAGCCGGTCACGGGGAGTTCGGGGTCGATGCCGCCCTGCATGCAGATCTCGGTCGCGCCCTCGACATACGCCTCCCAGGCGCGGTCGGCGACCTCGTCGGTGCTCAGGGTGAAGGCGTCGGCGTCGCCCTTGCGCTGGGCGAAGGCGCAGAACCGGCAGCCGGTGTAGCAGATATTGGTGAAGTTGATGTTCCGGTTGACGATGTAGGTGACCTCGTCACCGTTGGTGTCGCGGCGCAGCTGATCGGCGAAGGCGGCGATGGCCTCCAGGGCCGGGCCGTCGGCGGTGGCCAGGGCCAGGTACTGGTCGTCGGTGAGGCCGGCCGGATCCTTCTCGGCGGCGCGCAGGGCCGACAGCACATCGGAGTCGAAGCGCTCGGGGGCCGCGGCGGCGAGCTCGTTGACCTGCTCGCGAATGGTCTCCCAGTCCCCGAACGCGCCCAGCCCGTCACCGGTGAGCGCGGAATCGCTGCGGGACACCGTGTTCCGGCCCTCGCTGTCGATGGCGGTGTTGAGGTCGACGCGTCCGACGGATTCCCAGTCGTGGTCGGGTTCCTGCCACGGCAGGCCGGTCGGGTTCACCTCGCGGGCCAGACCCCGCGGATCCGCCAGCGCGGCCACGTGCCGGGAGACGCGCGGGTCGATCCACGGATGCCCGGCCAGCACGTATTTCGGGTGGGCCGTGAGCCTTTCGGTGAGCACATAGCCCGCGTCGGCCGTAACCTGCGCCAGCACTTCGAGATTCGGCCACGGGCGCTCGGGGTTCACGTGATCGGGGGTGAGCGGGGAGACGCCGCCCCAGTCGTCGATGCCGGCGTCGATGAGCGCGCGGCATTCGTCGAGCGACACCAGATTGGGCGGGGCCTGGATGCGCATCTTCGGGCCGAGCAGCAGGCGCGCGACGGCGATGGTGGCGCGGAACTCCTCCAGGTCGGCGTCGGGGGTATTGCGCATGGCGGTGTCGTGCTTGGCCAGGAAGTTCTGCACGATCACCTCCTGCACGTGCCCGAAAGCCTTGTGCGACTTGCGGATCGCCAGAATGGATTCGGCGCGCTCGGTGAGATCCTCGCCGATGCCGACCAGGATGCCGGTGGTGAACGGCACCGAGAGCCGACCGGCGTCGGTGAGCGCGCGCAGCCGCACCGCCGGATCCTTGTCCGGGCTGCCGTAGTGCGCCTGACCGGGTTCGGTGAACAGGCGGGTGGAGGTGGTCTCCAGCATCATGCCCATGGACGGGGCCACGGGCTTGAGCCGGGAGAGTTCCTCCCAGGTCATGACACCCGGATTCAGGTGCGGCAGCAGCCCGGTTTCCTCGAGCACGCGGATGGACATGGCGCGCACATAGTCGAGGGTGGAGTCGTAGCCGCGCTCGTCGAGCCACTGCCGGGCCTCGGGCCAGCGCTCCTCGGGGCGGTCACCGAGCGTGAAAAGGGCTTCCTTACAGCCCAATTCGGCGCCCTTGCGGGCGATGTCGAGGACCTCGTCGGGTTCGAGGTACATGCCCCTGCCCTGGGCGCGCAGCTTGCCGGGCACGGTCACGAAGGTGCAGTAGTGGCACTTGTCGCGGCACAGGTGCGTGAGCGGAATGAACACCTTGCGCGAGTACGTGATCGGCAGGGTCTCGCCCGTGTACCCGGCCTCGCGCAGCCCCGCGTCACGGACACGTGCCGCGGAGGCGGTCAGATCGAGCAGATCATCCCCGCGCGCCTGCAGCAGCACCACGGCTTCGTCGAGATTGAGCGTCGCGCCGTCCCGCGCGCGCCGCAGCGCCCTGCGCATTCCCGACGGGGAAGGCGGCACGGCGCTTTTCGGGGGCAGGCTCGGGTTCGGTAGATCCGTCACGTCCTCGATCATGCGCCATCCATCCGCCTGTTGCTCCCTCCGCCTCCCCGGAACTTCTGCGCCCCGCGGAGTGCCGTTACCCGTCATGCATGCGTGCAACCGGCTGAGAGCCGATCCGATTCCTCCGTACCCGGCGAGTTACCCGGATCGCGCGAAATCAGTTGTCACCATCGCTTCAGCCCGCTGTGCGATTCCTCTCGAGACTCATCCTTGTCAGCCGCGACCTGCGCCTCTAAGGTGTCCGCCACGATTACTCGCATCGCACGATACGAATATTCGTATTAACGCTCATTTGCTGTACTTCCGGGCACCGTCGCCCGGGGTCGACGAAACGGGGTTTTCCGTGTTCGAGAGATTGGGCCGCGCCACCGGCGTGGCCGCCGCCGTGACCGCCGCACTACTGACGCTGACCACCGCCCCCGCCTCCGCCGGGGCGCTGCCACCGGCCAACCCGTACCTCGGGCCGGTGGGCACGGCGACCATGCACGGCGACGCCGAATCCTCCGACGCCACCCCGTTCCCCGGACCCGGCACCGGCGACATCCGCGCCGACTTCCACGAGCAGGCCGCCGCCTGCCCCACGATTCTGCAAGGCGCGGACGGGCTTCCGCAGGCGCTGTGCACGAAGATCATCGATCGGGCGCCGAAGGTGCTGCTGCTCGACCCGAACAGCGGCGACACCCTCGCCGCACTCGACCTGACCAAGGGCAGTCTGCTCGGCGGCGTGTACGCCTATCTCGACGACCAGGACCGGATGGTCACCGTCGACGGCAGCGGAAAGCTGCTGCGCATCAAGCACGAACGCGGCGGCAGCGGCTGGCGGGTGTTCATCGACTCCGAAGTCGATGTGACGCAGGCGGTTACCGGGCACTGCGGCGGCAACGGCTGCGACGCCGTCAGCTCGGTCATGCCGGACTTCGACGGGCGGGTGTGGTTCGCCACCGACAATGCGGCGGCCGGATACGTCGGACTCGACGGGGTGGCCCGGTCGATCGTGCTCGGCCCCGGGGAGACCGTGGCCAACAGCATCTCCACCGCGCCCGAAGGCGTCTCCATCGCGACCACGCACGCCCTGTACCAGCTCGGCGTGGACGGGGCCGGCAATCCGCGCGTGCTGTGGCGGCAGCCCTACGACCGCGGCCCCGCGCGCAAACCCGGGCAGCTGAGCTGGGGCACCGGCGCGACGCCCACCTTCTTCGGGCCCGGCAGCGGCACCGAATACGTGGCCATCACCGACAATGCCGCGCCCAAGGAGAACCTGCTGGTCTTCGAGACGGCGACCGGGCGGCAGATCTGCGCCACGCCCGCCGTCGACGGCACCGAGAACTCACCCATCGGATCCGGGTCCAGCCTGTACGTGGCCAGCACCTACGGCTATCCCTACCCGCAGCTGCCCGCCGACGCCGGGCCGAGCCAGCCCGCGTCCGCGACCTTCACCGGCGGTATGACCCGCATCGACGTGACCGGCTCCGGCTGCACGGTGGTGTGGACCAATCAGGTGCCCTCGGCCGCCGTACCGCGCCTGTCCGTCGCCGACGGCAAGATCTACACCGTGACCCGGCGCTCGCTCCTCGACACCGGCACCGCGGGCACCGGCAGCTCGGGCAGCAGCAGCGGCTCCGGACTCGGCACCGGCAGCGCGGGCAATCCGACCGACACCTACAAACTCGCCGTCATCGACGCCGCCACCGGCCGGATCGAATCGGAACGGTTCATGGGCGGCACACCCATCCACGACACCCTGCAGATGGTCGGCACCATCGCACCGGGACGCGTCCAGTACCAGGGCACCATGACCGGACTGTTCCGCATCACGCCGCGCTGAGTGATCTCGCCCGCCTCCGGGCGGGCAGTGCCGGGTTGTACCGCACGGGCGTCCGAAATCGTGCAAGCATGGCAGGCATGTCCGAGCCCAGCACTCCCGGCGGCATCATGGCCGATCCGGCCAGGCGGCCCAGCCCCCGCGCGAAACTGCTGTGGGCGGTGAGCTCGGCACTGTCCTGGGTGATCCCGGTCGTCGGTGTGGCCGTGTGGATGGCCTTCGACACGAACCGCCGCGCACTGCAGGGGGTCGTGCTCGGAATCGTCCTGGCGGCAGCGGTTTTCAGCATCGTGGTGATTCCGCTGTGGCGGTACGCGGTGCATCGGTGGGAGATCACCGACGAGGCGGTGTACACCCGCACCGGGTGGCTCACCCAGGAGAGCCGGGTCGCCCCGATCACCCGGGTGCAGACCGTGGACACCTACCGGGGGCCGCTGGAACGGCTGCTGGGACTGGCCACCGTCACCGTGACCACGGCCTCCTCGGCGGGGGCCGTGCACATCAGCGCGCTCGCACTCGAGGACGCCCAGACCACCGTCACCCAGCTCACCGCGATCGCGGCCCGGCACCGCGGAGACGCCACATGAGCCAGCCCGCCACACCCGATCCCGCCGTGCCCGAGACGATTCCGGCACCGCGGCCCGCCGGCGCGGACGGCTGGCAGCGGCTGGATCGGCGCATGCTGCTGGTGCATCCGGTCACCGAACTCGTGAGATTCATTCCGGTGCTGCTGTTCTCGCTGATCGCGGGGGCGCGCAGCGACAACCACATGTGGAGCCTCGCGGTGGTGGCGGCCATCGTGCTGGTGGCGCTCACCCGCTGGTTCACCACCACCTACCGGATCACCGCCGACAATGTGGAACTGCGCACGGGATTGATTCAGCGCAAAAGGCTTTCGATCCCGCGCAACCGGGTGCGGTCGGTGGATGTGGAAGCCGATCTGCTGCACCGGGCGCTCGGATTGGCGGTCCTGTCCATCGGCACCGGGCAGCAGGCCGATCGCGGGGACCAGTTCAAACTCGACTCCCTCGACGCCGCACTGGTACCGGATCTGCGCACCGCGCTGCTCGCGCACACCGCCGAAGCGGCTGCGGCACAGCGGATGAGCGAACAGCCGGGAGCCGGCGAAGACCTCGCCGGAACGGCACCGGGATCGGACCTCGACGCGGGATCCGCCGGCGGGATCGAAACCCGCGCTCGCGCACACGAACCTGTCGAGATCGCACACTGGAAACAGGAATGGGTGCGCTACGCGCCACTGTCCCTGACCGGATTCGCCATCATCGCCCCCATCGTCGGCCTGGCGTTCCAGTACGGGGTCGCCGAGGTCATCTTCGATTCCAGTGCGGTACAGGGCGTCAGCCATCGCGGCGCGATCTTCATCGCCGCCACGGTGGTCGTCGCGATCATCGCCCTCATCGTGATCGTCAGCCTCGCCGCCTGCGCCCGCTACCTCGCCACCTACCACGCGCTGCAGGTGCTCGACGACGGCAAGACCCTGCACATCCGGCACGGCCTGTTCACCACCCGCCAGGTCACCCTCGACCTGGCCCGGCTGCGCGGCGCGACCGTGAACGAACCGCTGCTGCTGCGCCTCGCGGGCGCGGGCGAACTCGAAGCCATCATGACCGGCACCGATCCGCGGCAGAAGATCCTGCCGCAGGCTCCCCGCTCGGCCGTGAACCGGACCCTCGCGCATCTGCTGAACAATCGCGGCGGCGGAAAGCCCGGTGCGGCAGCCGATTCCGAGCCGGGTGCGGCGGTCCCCGATTCCGTGCCCGGCGTGGCGGTCACCCGGTCCGATGTCGCCGAGACGGCCCCGCGCCCGATCGCCGCCGAACTCACCGCGCACGGCCCGGTCGCCCTGCGCCGCCGGTTCACCCGGACGCTCGGCCCGGTCGGCGTCCTCTTCGCCGCACTGCTCGCGGCATCCCTTGCGGGAGTACATATTCCGGCCTGGGTCTGGATCGTGCTGCTGTTCACCGTCCCGCTCGCGGTGGCGCTGGCCTGGGACCGGTACCAGGGCCTCGGCCACGCCGTCATCCCCGCCGACACCGACGGCCCCACCTGGCTGGTCACCCGCAGCGGCTCCCTCGACCGCGACCGCGACTGCCTGGAAGCGCCCGGCATCATCGGCTGGACCGTCCGGCAGAGCTTCTTCCAGCGGCGCGGCGGCGTGGCCACCGTGGTCGCCGCCTCGGCGGCGGGCAAGAAGCACTACAACATAATCGACATCCCCGTCGGCCAGGCCTGGGCGCTCATCGAAGCCGTGACGCCGGGACAGCTCGGGCGGCGCTGATCACGACCGGCGCTGCCCACGCCTGAACGGTTCTCACCACTGGCCGGGGACGTAGTCGCCGCCGGTCAGGCCGGCGATGACGTTGAGGCGGTTCCAGGCGTTGATGGTGGCGACGAGGGAGATGAGCGCGCCGATCTGGTCGTCGTCGTAGTGCTTGCGGACCTCGGACCAGGTGTTCTCGGAGATGCCGGGGTTCGCGTCGGCGAGGCGGGTGCCCTCCTCGGTGAGGGCCAGGGCGGCGCGTTCGGCGTCGGTGAAGACGGTGGATTCGCGCCAGGCGGCGATCATGGCGAGGCGGACGGGGGTTTCACCGGCGTGGGCGGCGTCCTTGGTGTGCATATCGAGGCACATGCCGCAGCTGTTGATCTGGGAGGCACGGATTTTCACCAGTTCCTGGGTGGCCTTCGGGAGGGTGGACTCGTCGACCACGCGGCTGGCGGTGGTGAAGCGCTTGATGTACTTGCTGGAGACGGGGTTGGCGAAGGTGTTGAAACGGGCGGTCATCGGACTCTCTTTTCACTCGGTTCTGACTGCTACACCGGAATGACGACGCGGCGACGCCGGGTGTGACACGGGGTTGACTGTGAGGGCGGTCACATCGGTCAACGACACTCGTGAAGGGGTCTTATGTGATTGCCGATTCGTTTTCGATTCGCAGACTTTCAGCAGCTGAATCGTGTTGATAGTGAGCGGCGATTCAGATTCCTGTGGTAGAAATCACCGAGTGCTACGAAGGGTGGAATCGGCATGGAGGCAACGGCCGGGCAGCGGGCCGCACTGGGGATGATCTGCGATACGTTCGTCCCCGGATCGAGCGAGCTCGGGGCGGTCGACACGATCTTCCGGATCCTGGGGCGCAATCCGCGGGAGGCGGAGGTCAAGCAGCTGGGAATGCTGCTGGGACTGTGGGATTCGCGGGTCACGGGGCTGCTCACCGGGAATGGGTTGCGCAGGTTCTCGACACTGTCGCAGGAGCAGCGGGAGGCCGCGCTGCTGCGGATGGGCGATTCGGGCCTCGCCCCGGTGCGGGCGATCTTCCAGGCGCTGAAAGGCGCTGCGCTGCTTGCCTACAACGTCACGCCGGACGCGGACGGATCGAATCCGCTGTGGGAACGGATCGGGTATCCCGCGCCGGTCGGACCGCTGCCGGGAGCCGCGCAGCCCGCGCTGTCGCCGCTGCGGTTCACCGAGAACACCACGCTCACCTGCGATGTCGTCATCATCGGCTCGGGCGCGGGTGGCGGCGCGGCGGCGGCCGTGCTCGCCGAGGCCGGACTCGACGTGATCGTGCTGGAACGCGGTGAGTACTACGACGACAAGGATTTCGGCAAGGGCGAGCTGGAGGGACTGACCACCCTCTACGCACCCGGCCCGGCCGCCTCCGCCGAAGGTCAGATGAACCTGGTGGCGGGCACCTGCCTGGGCGGCGGCACCGTCGTCAACTGGAGCACCTCCCTGCCGACGCCCGACGGCGTCCGCCAGGAATGGGCCGAACTCGGCGTACCCCAGTTCGCCACAGCGGAATTCGGCGACGCGCTGGCGGCCGTGTCCAAACGGATCAATATCACCGACAGCCGCTCGCCGCTGTCCCCGCGCGACAGCGTGCTGGAACGCGGCGCCCAGGCGCTCGGCTGGGACGTGGACGCGCTGCCGCGCAATGTCACCGATGCCTGCGACGCCGGAATCGAATGCGGGCGTTGCGGTTACGGCTGCCGCGTCGGCGCCAAACAGTCGGTGACCAAGACCTGGCTGGCCGACGCCGCCGGACACGGGGCCCGCCTGGTGGTGGACGCGAACGTGCGGCGCATCGAGGTGCGGAACGGCCGCGCGGAAACGGTGTCGGCGCGCACCTCGAACGGAGCCGAGATCACCGTGCGGGCCCGCGCCGTGGTGGTGGCGGCCGGGGCGATCCAGACGCCCGCGCTGCTGCGCCGGTCCGGCCTGCGCAACAAGAATATCGGCCGCCACCTGCGATTGCATCCGGCCGCAGCGGTTTTCGGCGTCTTCGACGAGGAGATCCGGCCGTGGGAGGGCGCACTGCAGGCGCGCATCAGCCGCCACCACGCCGATCTGGACGGTAAGGGCTACGGCGTCATCTACGAGACCGGACCCACCCATCCGGGACTGGGCACCGGGTTCATGGCGTGGCGCGGGGCCGCCGAATTCCAGCGCACCATGCGGGATTTCGCGCGCTCCAATGCCGTCGGCGTGATCACCCGCGACCGGGACTCCGGCACCGTCACCGTCGACGGCAAGGGTGAGCCGATCGTGAAGTACACGCTGTCGGACTACGACGCCAACCACCTGCACACCGGAATCGCCGGTGCGGCACAGATTCTCGAAGCCGCGGGCGCGCGCCGCATCTTCTCCGGACATCAGGCCGGAGTGTCCTACGAGCCGGGTGTGCGCGGATCGCACGCCGAGTTCGAGGCCGCGTGCCGGCAGGCGGGCTACGGTCCGGGCCGGTGCTCGATGGGCGCGCTGCACATCATGGGTTCGGCCCGCATGGGCGGCTCGCCGGAACTGTCCGCCACCAACCCCGACGGCGTCACCTGGGATGTGGCCAACATCGTGGTCGCCGACGGCTCCAGCTTCCCGACCGCGCCCGGGGTGAACCCCATGGTGACCATCGAGGCCATCGCCTACATGAACGCCAAACGCCTGGCGGCACAGCTGGTCTGAGTTCAGAGCGCGCGGATACCTTCCAGGACCGCGCGCAGCACCCCCGTGTCGGAGGTGCTGTGCGCGGCGGCGGGACTCGCCCGGAACGTCAACCGGCCGTCGTCGATCAGATCACCGACGAGCACCTTCGTCATGGTCAGCGGCAGTCGCAGATGCGCCGACAGCTCCGCCACCGAAATCGGTGTGACACACAGGGAGACGATGGCGGCGTACTCGGGTTCGTTGCGGTTCAAGCCAAGTCCGCGCTGGGTGTCCACCACCTGCGTGGCGACATCCAGATCAGCCCGATCCGGCCGCCCGCGCGCCACCGCATAGAGCCGGACCAGCGGCCCCGCCTCGTCCTCGTACCAGTGCTCGCGCGAATCGCTCATGCCGTGTCCCCGTGGGCATATGCGGAGCGAACCGCGGTTGCCCGCCTCCGCGCTCGATCACTCATGCTGTATCCCCGTGGGCAGGTGCGGAGCGCTCCGTGGCTCCGCACCGCGCTCGACCACTCATGCCCGTTGCGGGTTGCGCGCATCCACCGACAGGTGCGTGCCCACCCGCTGCACCGTCTGATTCATCTCGTAGGCCACCAGCCCCATATCGGCGGTCCCCGCGGCCACCAGCGCCAGGCAGGCGTTCTCCCCCGCCGCGGTGATGAACAGCACCGCCTCGTCCAGCTCGACCACGGTCTGGCACACCCCGCCCGCCCGGAAATGTGATCCGGCACTGCGGGCCAGACTGTGCAGCGCGGAAGCCATGGCCCCGAACCGCTCCGCCTCGTCGCGCCCCTGCCCGGTCGAATATCCGAGCAGCAGCCCGTCGGTGGACAGCAGCACCGCCGACCGGGCATCGCGCAGCCCGTTGACCAGTTCGTCGAGCAGCCAGCCCAGGTCGATACGCTGAAATGCGGTCATTGTGGTCCCCTCTCGGATTCCGGAGGCGTCAACCTGCCCTGCCGGGTTCCCTTCGCGATCGCACTCATGAGATTGCGCGCCTCATCGGCGGTCCGCCGCGGCCGCCCGATACCTGGAGCGGGTGACTCCGCCACCGGCACAGCCGCATTCGAGACGGCGGGGTTCGCGGGCGAGGCGGCGGGCACACCCGCACCCGCAGCCGCAGCCGCAGCCGCGGCCGCGGCCGACTGCCGACTGCGGCGTGGCAGCGCGGGCCGCTCACCCGGATTGCGCGGCAGCGTCGGAACCGGATCGGCCGGCGGGTTGTCCGGCTCGTTCCCGATGGACGCTTCGTTCGCGCGGGGCAGCCGGGCCGCTCGCGAAGCCTCGACACCGGGTGGGATCTCGTTGGCACGAGGCGACTCCCGCAACCGGGGGGCCTCGAGCGCCCCCGGCTCCGCCGCACTCCGCTCTGCCGCGATGCTGTTCGGCAAGGCCGCGCGCAATTCGCGGAATCGCTCCGAGCGCAGGGCATTCGGATGCTGGGCCGCGAGTGCGCGCAGCGCGTCACGACGGGCGGCGGGCAACTCCACGTCGGGTACGGCCGTCATACCCTCGGACGGCATCTCCTGCCGCCCGGGAAATCCCTCGACGGGCTGCACCGTGTCCGCGAGCACCTCGACCGGATCCTCCGTCGTCGTGAGCACGGCCGGAATGAGCACCACCGCACGCACGCCGCCGTACTCCGATTCCGCCAGTTTCACCGAGATGCCGTGCCGGGCAGCCAGTTTCGCGACCACGAAGAGTCCGAGCCGGGAACCGCCGGGCAGCGTGGCGACGCTGAAGTCCGGCGGGTCGGCCAGCATGGCATTGCGTTCGGCGAATTCCGCCTCCGTCATGCCGAGGCCCTGATCGGTGATCTCCACGGCCACACCGCGTCCCACGATCACCCCGGAGACGGTGACCTGCGAGTCCGGCGGCGAACACGCGGTCGCATTGTCGATGAGCTCGGAGAGCAGGTGGATCACATCGGCGACCGCATGACTGGAGATCCGCAGTTCGGGCAGCCGTCCGAGGTGAATCCTGGTGTAGTCCAGGCTTTCCGCGATAGCGCCGCGCGCGAGTTCCAGCAGCAGTACGGGATTGCGCCAACGGCGTCCCGGCTGCTCCCCGCCGAGAATGATCAGGTTCTCGGCATTGCGGCGGGCCCGGGTCGCGAGATGATCGAGCTGGAACAGCAATTCGAGCTGATCGGCGTTGCGCTCCTCGCGCTCGGCCCGATCCAGCAGCCCCAGCTGCCGATGCACGACCACCTGGCTGCGATGCGCGATATTGAGGAACACCGCGTTGACGCCCGCCCGCGTCTTCGCCTCCGCGACCGCCGCGGACACCGCGGCGACATGGGCGCGGTTGAACGCGTCGGCCACCTGCCCGAGTTCGTCACTGCCGAAGTCCAGTGCCTCGGCGGCGGCATCGGGCTCCCCGCCCGCACCGAGCCGCCGGATCATCTCCGGCATCCGGTGATCGGCCAATTCCAGTGTGTCACGGCGCAATCGGCGCATGCGGGCGATGAATCGGTTGGCGATGACCAGCGCCGCCACGAAGGCCAGCGCGGCGATCAGCAGCACCGCCGCCCCGCCGAGGCTCGCATTGCGGGTGGCCTCCGCACCCTGTTCCCGCGCGGTCACGTGCGCGTCGCGGCTCTGATCCTCCCAGAGCTTCTGCAACGCCGCGTTCACCTGCTTGGACGCCTCCTGCCATTCGGCCAGGCCGACGGGCAGCACCGCGGTCGTCGTCTTCTTCTCGGTGGTGCGGGACGTGCTCCCGGTGGATCCGGCTGTGCTGTCCGCGGTGTCGGCGCTGACCGGCCCACGCGTCAGGATCGCGTCCTGCATGGCCGTCACCTGCTGCCAGGCGGCGCCCTCGGTGATGGCCTGCAGCTGCTCCAGCCGCACGCCCCGCAGCACGGTGGCGGAATAGGCCACCTCACCGCGGAATTCGCCCACCAGCCGCCCGATCTCGAGCAACTGCGCCGCCGACATCTCACCCGTGGTGACTCCGACCGCCCCGAGCGTATCGGCCTGCGACAGCGCCTCCGCCGCCCGCAATTGCTCGACGGCATAACCCAATTCGATGGCGATCCGGGCGTCCGGCGCGACCCGCGCCGCCAGCATGGACGCGGAGATGATGGTTCCGATCACCTGCGTGAAGAATCCGAACACCTGATCCGGCGGCATCTGATGCGAATCCACCCCGGCCCGCAGGGTGGGCACCATGCTGAACAGCTTGTTATAGCTCTCGATATCGTCGGCGGACCCGTCCGGATTGAGTTCGCGCGCCGCATCGCCCTTGGCGATGACGGCTGCCAGCGCCGCGTCCGACTGTGTCCGCGCCGCCGCCAGGCTCAGCGTGGTATCCGGATCACCGGCCAGATGCAGCAGCGACAGTCGCCGCTCCTCCTCGAACGCCGACACCATGAGAATGGCCGGACCGGTGGTGCTGCTGGCCAATTCGGCCCACTGTTTGGATTCGCGCGCGTTCTGCACCAGGTACACGGCCGCGCCGCCGCCGATGACCAGCAGCGTCACGCTGGAGATCAGCACCATCGACAGCAGGCGGACCCGCACGCCCACTCGGCCGCGAACGCTCGAACCGCTCGAATAGAGCTTCGTGCCAAGAGATTTGCGCAGGCTACGCCAGCTACCCACAGTGAATCTTCCGCTCCGAACGCCGTGGCGCCCTGCCCATGCCACGCCGCCGAATCAGGCGATACGCGTCACACTTCCTCCTCGGGCAGGGTAACGGAAAGATCGCGAATTCAGAATGGTTCCATTCGATTCCGCAATCTCCCGTCCCAGTGCGCGGGATGGATTAGATTGGATAGTTCGCGCGAATCACCCGCTGCGGATCCCGCGCCTGCTTGATCTCACGCAGCCGTTCCAGCGTCGCCGCCTCGAAGGCCGCGGCCGCCGACTCACCGGGCGCCAGGAAGGTGTAGGGCTTCGCGCCACCCGCATGCGCGCCGAGCGCGGACACGAAGCCGGACAGCTTGGCCGCCACCGCATCCCGCAGCTGCGGCAGGCCCAACCCCAGCAGGTACACCACATACTGCGCGTGCACCGGACCCCGCGCGCCCGCGCCCGGCCGCGCCAGCGCACCGCCCAGATGCCGGACCTGAATGTTCACCAGCGGCGCGACCTGTTCGCCCAGAAGCACTTTCACCGTCTCGTCGTCCAGATCGGTGAGCAGCTCGGCCCGGGACAGCGACGGGCTCGGATCGGTGGGCTCGGCGGTGATGTCGCCGAGATCGGCCACCGACATGACCGCGCGCTTGTCCACGACCGCAGCGCCGAGCCGATCGATGGCCGACACCAGCTTCCGGCCTTCCTCCGGATCACCGAGGTAGGCGATATCGATGGCCACCATCTCGGGCGCGTCCGGGAACTGGAACCGGTGGAACCACACCGACAGCTCGTCGGGAGCCGCGGCGGTCAACTCGCGGAACGCCTCCCAGACCTCGGCGGCCCGCGCGCCCGGCCACATGGTGCGGCCGCCGTACAGGCCCGGCACCTCGAACAGCTCGAACTCGATGGCGGTCACCACGCCGAAATCGCCGCCGCCGCCGCACAATGCCCAGAACAGCTCGGCATCACTGTCCAGGGTGATATGCGCGGGTTCACCGTCGGCGGTCACGATGTCGAAGGCGCGCACCGCATCCGACGCCCACCCGTGCTTGCGCCCGAACCAGCCGAGTCCACCACCGAGGGTGTAACCGGTAACGCCCACAACGGGATTGCTGCCCGCGAGCCCGGTCAGGCCGTGCTCGGCGGCGGCCCGCTGCACCTGCCCCCACTGCACGCCCGCGCCCACCCGCGCCCGCCGCGCCCGCGGATCGATCTCGATGCCGTTCAGCGCGCCGGTGCGCAGCAGGATGGCGGATTCGATGTCACCGGTGGGGCTGTGCCCGGTCGGCTGGGTCACCACCGATCGCCCGGCCGCCCGCGCGAACCGTACGACCGCGGCCACATCCGCGGCGTCGGCGGCCTCGACCACGGCGGCCACGGGCTGGGCGATCGCGGTGTTCCACGGCCGCGCCGCCTGCTCGAACTCGGCCTCCCCCGGCACCAGGACCCGGCCGCGGACGGTCTCGCGCAGATCTTCGAAAGTCATTGTCGTCCCTCGTCTTCTCTGGGTATCGATGAAAAACCGCCCCGGCGCGATGCCGGAGCGGCTCGGTTCAGTAGATAGACGACGCGGGGACGCCGAGTGTGACATCGGATCAGCGCAGGCGCTGCCCCGGGTTGGAGGTCACCTTCCAATACAGGTACAGCCCGGCGGGCACCAGGCCGCACAGGAACAGCAGCATGGTCGGCCAATCACTGATCATCAGCACGTCACCGCCCGGCCCGGCACCGGCCAGCAGCAGGAAGCCGATGGTCCACGCCGTCAACGGCAGCACCATGATCGAGACGCGCCGCGACACCGTACTCATCCCGGCCACCAGCAGCACGTTCACCACCGCCGCCACCAGGGCGGTCACCGGCACCGGGATCGCGCCCGCGGCGGGCGAGGCGGCCAGCGGCGCGGCGGTCAGCGGGCCCGCGGCCGCGGCCATCGTCCCGCGGCCGAGATAGATGGGCAGGAACAGCACCTCGAGCACCAGCGTGATCAGCGCGTCCAGCACGAGCAGTACGCCGATCACCGGCAGCCAATCGCGTCCCCCACGCTCCCGCGCCTCGGCGTCGCCGGCCGGGGCGTTCACGGCCGCCGTCACGGCACCGGCGGGAAACCGAGGAGGGTCAGCAGGTGGCTCTGCATATCCACGAACGCGTACAGCCCGTGCAGATACAGTTCGTGCTGCGCCTGGAAGTTCGGCCGCTGGCTCTCCACGAACGCCGCGATGGCGTTCTGCAGGTCCCAGTTGTAGCCCGGCGAGTTACCCATGCGGCCAGTCTCTCATCCCGGCGTTACCCGCGAGGTAATCGACCGGGCAATCGCGCGGGGCTACGGTCCGACCATGCCCGCCTACGGTTTCGCCCATCTCCGCAGCCGTCGCCCCCACCCGGAGATCCTGGAGTACATCGAACGCGTCCAGGCCACCCTCGACCCCTTCCAGGGTCACTTCGTGATCCACGGCCCGCCCACCGAAGTCGTGGAGGGCGAGTGGCCGGGCAGCATGGTGCTCATCGAGTTCCCGGATATGACGGCCGCCCGCGAGTGGTACCGCTCGGACGCCTACCAGGCGATCATCCACCTGCGCACCGACCACATCGACGGCGACCTGCTGCTCATCGAGGGCGTCGTACCGGAGTACGACCCGGCCGAACGCGCGGCGAAACTGCGCGCCGAGACCGTGTACCACGGCTAGGACTCCCGCACCCTCGTCATCCCGGCAGGAAGACTCGGGCCAGGCACGGTACCGACGGGGAAACTCAGGCCAGGCCCGCGAAGAGGTCGTGCTCGCGGCCGTCCGGTCCCGACGGGCCGCGCTGCCCGCGAACCAGCACGAAATGCTCCTCGGGCAGCACCGGCTGCGCGATGTCGTTGGAGAGCGCGAACTCTCGGCCCGACGGGGCCACGGTCACCTGGGTGGCGTGGGCGCGCAGGGCGGCGCGCTTGGCCCCCAGCACATCCGCCACATCCACCGTCGTGGTGACGGATTCAGTGGGGACACAGGCCAATTCGCCGTCGTGCGGTAGTCGCCAACCGGCAGGGAGCGCCCCCGGGAGCTGGTCGACGGTGCGCCGCTTCAACGCCTCGGTATGCATGCCCAGCACCGCGCCGTCGGTGACGGTCCAGTACGCCTTGGACACGTCCCAGCCCCACTCGGCCGCGGAATCGATGGCCGCCATGGTGATTTCGTGCGCGCGAATATGGTCCGGGTGGCCGTAGCCGCCGCGCGGGTCGTAGCCGACCACCACGCGGGGCCGCAGTTCGAGGATCACCTGCGTCAGCGCGTCCACCGCCGCGTCACCGGAATTCACGAAGGCGCGGGGATTGCGCGCCGACGGGGTCCCGGCCATGCCGGAGTCGCGCCAGCGGCCCGCGCCGCCGAGGAAGCGCGGCGGTGCGGCATCCAATTCGGCCAGGGCCCTGGTCAATTCGAGGATGCGGTAGCCGCCGAGCTGGTCGGCCTCGTCGGCGACCAGGTGGGCCCAGTCGTCGCCGATGACCTCACCCTCCTCACCGAGGGTGCAGGTCACGACCGTCACCGGGATGCCGCGCCTGCGATAGTGGGCGATGGTGCCGCCGGTGGTGATGGATTCGTCGTCGGGGTGCGCGTGCACCAGCAGCAGGCCGCCCGTGTCGGCACCGCTCACGGCAGCCGCCGCCAGTTCGCGGCGTCACCGAAGATGCCGACCTGGATGGCGCCGTTGAGCGAGGCCCCGTCCACGCGCGGACCGGCCGCGGCGACCTGGGTGTCCTGCACGATGGGCAGCACCGTCCACATCTCCCACAGCTTGGGCTCGAGCTCGGCGATGATCTTGGCGGAGTCGATGCCGCGCAAGGCCGCGTCGATGGCGGGCTGCAGCGCGGGATCGCAGACGCCGGACAGGTTGGACGGCGCGGTCTTGGCCGCCTCCACCGCCGCCGAATTCCCGTCGTTGCCGGGCGTTTCCACCGGCGGGCAGCTGAACCGCGAGGCGAGGACGGTGGCCGGGTCGATCCCGGTGGCCTCCCAGCCGACGATCGCGTCCACCCCGGTGTCGGTCAGATCCTTGCCGTACAGCTCGGCCGCCGCGACGCTGCGCACCATGACATCGATTCCGGCGCTGCGCAATTGGTCGGCCGCGGTATTGGCGACCGCCGCCGAGGAGTCGTCGCCGTCCACCACGCCGATCCGCACGGTCAGCGACCTGCCGTTCTTGGCGATCGAACGCGGTTGCGGCGCGGGCGAAGTCGGTGAGCCGCTGCCGGGTTCCTCGGGCGCACGGCCGAATCCGGCCTCGGCCAGCAGCGCGTACGCCTCCTCCAGGCTCGGCCGGGCCGGCGCGGTGGGCGCGTACCCCGGGTCCGAGGGCGAAAGCACCTGGGCGCGAACGGGTTCCACCCAACTGCCGGTCTGCGCGCCGACGGTGGCCAGCAGCACCGGATCCAGCAGCGCCATGACCGCCCGGCGCACCCGCACATCGGCCAGATCACCGGCGCGGCCGTTGAGCACCAGCTGCATCTCCCGCGACTGCGCCATGACGGCGGTGCGCACCGACGGGATGGCCGCCAGCTGCGCCTGCAGCGCGACCCCGCCGTGCACCAGCGCCATCTGCGCGTCCCCGACCCGCAGCGATTCGGCGACCTGCGCGTAGGTGCCGCCGCGCCGCATCAGGATCTGGTCCGGCACAGCGGGTTTGCCCCAGTAGCGGTCATTGCGCTCGAGCAGGATCTCCTCGCGGCCGCGATCGGTCTGCTTGATCTTGAACTGCCCGCCCGAGATCCGGATGGTGTCGATGAGCCCCTGCTCGAATCCGGCGTCCTTCACCAGATGCGAGGGCACCAGATCGGTGAACAGCTGCCGCCAGGCCGGATACTCGCCGTTCATGGTGACGGTCACGGTCTTACCGCCCGCCGAGGAGGTGATATCCGAGATCATCCGGTACCCGGCCGGATCCACGGTCCCGGGCTGCGTGATCATCTGCTGCCACAGGTACCGGAAGTCCTCGGCGGCCACGGGCGCGCCATCGGACCAGGACGCCTCGTTGCGAATCTGATAGGTGATGGTGAACGGCTCCTGCGCCGTCACATCCGCCGACACCATCATGGCCGGATCCAGGATCCAGTCCGTCGCGCCCGGCACGGTCGGACTCGGCGACGGCCGGAACGGACTCGGCAGCACCATCGCGGCGACCGCGGCCGTCGCGGGCGAAAGCTGCGACCGCAGATGCGGATTGAACCCGATCCCGATGTCGTCGACAGCGACGACCACAGAGTTCTTGCCGGGTTTGGCGGCAGTCGTCTTCGGGCTGTCGGTGCTTTCGATGGGCGGTGGTGGATTCGCGGTGCAGCCGGTCGCGACCGTCACGAGGGTCGCCACCATGATCAACACCGCGCGCCACGATGCGCGCACACCGGCCCCCGTTCTCACGTCTCGGCACTCTACTGGATCAACCGACCGACGCCGCCCCAGCGGCACACCGCGCAGTTCATCGGCCCCCCTTCCGGCCCCGCCCCCAGTTCGCGGCCCGCCCCGGTCTGGACTGACGGAGCGGGGGAGCGAAGCGGAGGAGCGGAGGAGGGAAGACCGGGGTAACAGGGCCGCGAACCCGCCGGAGCGAAGCGGAGGCAGAAATTACTGCACGGCGCGGTCGCGGGCCTTGCGGCGTGAGGCTTCGCGCTGACGCTCGGTCGCGCCGAGCACGACCTTGCGCACGCGCACGATCTCCGGGGTGACCTCCACGCACTCGTCCGCGGCGCAGAACTCCATGGCCCCTTCGAGATCCAGCTGCAGCGGCTTGGCCAGGGTCTCGAGCACGTCACCGGTGGCGGACCGCATATTGGTCAGCTTCTTCTCGCGGGTGACGTTGATGTCGAGGTCCTCGGCGCGCGGGTTGATGCCCACCACGTGACCCTCGTAGGTGTCGGCGCCCGGCTCCACGAAGAACTGACCGCGGTCGGCCAGCTGGATCATGGCGAACGGGGTGACCGAGCCGTTGCGGTCGGAGACCAGCGAGCCGGTGTGGCGGGCGCG
This sequence comes from Nocardia acididurans, assembly GCF_016741815.1. Classification (GTDB taxonomy): domain Bacteria; phylum Actinomycetota; class Actinomycetes; order Mycobacteriales; family Mycobacteriaceae; genus Nocardia; species Nocardia acididurans. The sequence continues at coordinate 204,559 of NZ_JAERRJ010000006.1, read as the reverse complement.
GATCTCGCCGGCCCACGGCGCGTACCCGTCGAACACGGCATTGGCGATACCGGTGCCGCGGGTCTCGGTGAGGAAGTCGGTGCGGAAGCCGATGAGGCCGCGCGACGGCACGATGAACTCCATGCGCACCCACCCGGCGGAGTGGTTGCTCATCTGGACCATCTTGCCCTTGCGGGCGGCCAGCAGCTGGGTCACGGCGCCGAGGTACTCGTCCGGGCAGTCGATGGTGAGCTCTTCGAAGGGCTCGTGCACCTTGCCGTCGACGGTCCTGGTGACCACCTGCGGCTTGCCGACGGTCAGCTCGAAGCCCTCGCGGCGCATCTGCTCGACCAGGATGGCCAGCGCGAGCTCACCACGGCCCTGCACCTCCCAGGCGTCCGGGCGGCCGATGTCGAGCACGCGCAGCGACACGTTGCCGACCAGTTCCTTGTCGAGCCGGTCCTTGACCATGCGCGCGGTCAGCTTGTGGCCCGACACCCGGCCGACCAGCGGCGAGGTGTTGGTGCCGATGGTCACCGAGATGGCGGGCTCGTCGACGGTGATGCGCGGCAGCGCGACCGGGTTCTCCGGATCGGCGATGGTGTCGCCGATCATGATCTCCGGGATGCCCGCGATAGCGACGATGTCACCGGCCACGGCCTCTTCACCCGGCTGACGCTCGACGCCGATGGTCTTGAGCAGCTCGGTGATCTTGACGGTCTTGGTGCCCTCGGCCGTCATCCACGCCACGTTCTGACCCTTGCGCAGCGTGCCGTTGTGGATGCGCACCAGGCCGATACGGCCGAGGAACGGCGAGGCGTCGAGGTTGGTGACGTGCGCCTGCAGCGGCTTGGTGGCGTCGCCCTTGGGCGCGGGCACGTACTTCATCAGGACCTCGAACAGCTCGTCGAGGTTCTCCGCGTCCGGCACGGTGCCGTTCTCGGGGCGCTTGGTGGAGGCGACGCCCGCACGGCCGGAGGCGTAGAGCACCGGCAGGTCGAGGGCCAGCTCGGCGGCCTCGGAGGCTTCGTCGTCCAGATCGGAGGCGAGGTCCAGCAGCAGGTCGTGCGACTCCTCGACGACCTCTTCGATGCGCGCGTCGGGACGGTCGGTCTTGTTGACCACCAGGATCACCGGCAGCGAGGCCGCGAGGGCCTTGCGCAGCACGAAGCGGGTCTGGGGCAGCGGGCCCTCGGAGGCGTCGACCAGCAGCACGACACCGTCGACCATGGACAGGCCGCGCTCGACCTCACCACCGAAGTCGGCGTGGCCCGGGGTGTCGATCACGTTGATGACGGTCACGGAACCATCGGCGTTCTGCCGATGCACCGCGGTGTTCTTGGCGAGAATGGTGATGCCCTTCTCGCGCTCCAGATCACCGGAGTCCATGACCCGATCCACGACTTCGGCGCGCTCGCCGAACACACCGGACTGCCGCAGCATCGCGTCGACCAGTGTTGTCTTGCCGTGGTCGACGTGCGCCACGATGGCGACGTTACGGAACTCGACAGACGACACGTTTGTTTCCTCCTGCTGCGAAAAGATTGGGGCCGACCCGGGGTCATGCATAGGGGCACAGCGAACTCCACCGGGCATGCGGCGACCTATAGGTTACCGGGGGTCGTAACTCACAGGTTTAGCGACCACGAGTTAGGTTAAGCTAACCAACATGGGCAAGGTGAAAGCGAAGCACGTTTCGGCGTTGAAGCCGAAGAAAAAGTGCTGCCGCAAGAAGACGCGGTGCCTCAAATGCCCAGTCGTCATCATGCGGATGAAGAAGCTCGAAGCCCAGGGCGTCTGTGGCAAGGATCTCAAGAAGGGCCTCAAAGCGGCGCGCGCGGCGTGAACACTGGAGGCATGACCGCACTCCTGTCCGAAGACGACATCGCCAAGGCCCTCACCGAACTGCCCGAGTGGACCCGCACCGGTGACAGCATCGCCCGCACCGTGGAGGCCCCGTCCTTCCTGTCCGGCGTGGAGCTGGTCCGCCGGGTGGCCGCCGCGGCCGAGGCCGCCAATCATCATCCCGATATCGACATCCGTTGGCGGCGAGTCACTTTCACGCTGTCGACGCACTCCGCGGGTGGTCTGACGGCGCTGGATGTCGCGCTGGCCCACGAAATCGACCGGCAAGCCCAGCAAGCCTGAGGCGACCGTTCCAGATCACCCACAGCAACATCGCCAGCACCCCGGCCACATCCACCGCGCCCAGCCAGGCGTAGATGCCGGGGCGCGAGATCTCCCAGATGGTGGGCTGCGCGAAGGACAGCACCCACGGGATGCCGATCAGGGTGTTGACCAACCAGTACCCGGCGAGGATCCGCGCGCCCGCCGCCTGTCGCAGCGGACCGTAGAGCAGCCACAGCACGGTCGGCAGCAGCCAGACGAAATGATGCGACCAGGAGATCGGCGAGACCATCAGGCCGAACAGCTGCACGATCAGCAGCGCGCCGAGGCGGTCGCCGGGTTCCAGTGCGCGCCAGGCCAGTACGGCCAGCGCGAAGCAGACCAGCACGCCCGCGATCCAGATCGCGCCGGACTGCACGTCGTAGCCGAGGATGCGGCTGAGGGTGCCGCGCAGCGACTGATTCCACACCGAACCGACCGGCCCGATGCGACTGGCGTCACCCAGCAGATGCTTGAAGTACCGCTCGTACTCCACGGGTGCGATCAAATAGCTGAGCCCCACCGTGCCCAGGAACACCACACCCGACCAGAACGCCGTGAGCCAGCGCCGCTGCGTCAGGAAGTAGAGACCGGTGATGGCCGGGGTCAGCTTGATGCCCGCGATCACGCCCACCAGCGTGCCCGAGATCCACCACCGCGCACTGCGCACCGCCAGCATCGCGCCCAGCACCAGGAACACATTGACCTGGCCGTAGTCCATGGTCGTGCGCACCGGTTCCATCCACAGGCCCGCGGCCGTCCACGCCACCGCCGCCGTGCGCCACTTCGGGTCGCGCAGCGCCGCTTTCCCGAGGATGAGCTCGAGCGCGATCCACACGATCCCGTACAGCGCGGCCGCGATGGCCAGCAGCCACAGCACGGCCACCAGCGTGAAGGGCAGGAAGTGCAGCGGATAGAACACCACCGCCGCGAATGGCGGATAGGTGAACGGCAGCGGGAAATCCGGGGTCTTCTCCGCATAGGTGAAGTCGTAGAGATGCCCGCTGAGCAGATCCGCGGACCCGTCCACGTACACGTGTAGGTCGACCAGATTCATGCCGTTGGCCGTGCACAGCATCCACAGCATGCGGGCCAGCACCGAAAGGCCGAGAGCCGCCAAGGCCAAGCGGAAGTGTCGATTCACGGCGCGGGCTTTCGGGTCGGGAGACGGGGTCTGGGCCGGTTTCCGGTGGGTGATCGGGGCGTGCTGGTTTCGACAAGATTAATCGGACACGCGGAAGAGCCCGTGTGAGCCTCACACTTCGCTGTAACATTTGCATCACCGACCACATCCGTAACACCTGAATTGGTCGGCTGTTCGATAGCCTGAACCGATCTCGTTACCCAAGATCACACCGTGGCTGTACAACAGGGCAGCCCGGTCCCTAGAGTGACGCGGAGCGATGTGCCCCATCGCAGCAGATGTACCCGAGGTAAGGACGGCTACACCAGTGCTTCGCACCCGAGGATCGCGGTTCGCAATGTCCGCGCTGGCCCTTGCGGCCTGCGCCACCGTTGCCGTGCCGACCGCCGCACATGCCGCCCCGGCACCTGTTCAGACCGATGCGTCTCAGTCCATTCCGATGATCCCCGAGGGCGTTCCGGTCGAGGCGCTGTCCTCGCTCGTCCCGGCCATCATCGGCGCTGCCGCCGGCCCGGCGAACATCGCCGCGGGCGGACCGCAGCAGGCCATCCTCGATCAGGCTCGGGCGATCCTGGCGACCGCGAATCTGCCGCAGTCGCTCAAGGACACGCTCAACCGGATCATCACCTTCCTCGACGGCAGCGGTGGCGGCGGCCCCGACATCCCCGAGGACGGCCCGGTCATCTCGCAGTTCCTGTGGCCGACCATCGGCAAGGGCTGCATCAGCGCCACCGCCGACTCGGTCGGTACCGCGCTCGCCGTTCCCGGCCCGGCCCAGCTGCCGCCGCCCGGACCGAGCTCGGGTCAGACCGGCTTCGTCTTCACCGCGCTGGGCACCAAGAAGCCCACCGAGGTACAGACCCCGCCGATGACCGTGCAGTGGCTGAACCTGGACACCCGCGCCACCGGCATCCAGAACCTGACCGACGAGGCCAAGATCAACCCGGACGGCCCGGCCACCCTGTCGGCCATCGTCAACACCGGCGCGGGCCGCGTGGTGGCGATCGTGTCCGGCTCGCTGACGACTCAGGCCGACGCCGAGTCGCAGCCGCGCACCTGCTCGTTCCTGCCGACCGTGGGCTTCTTCACGGTCGCGTGAGCGACGGGTTCGGCTCCGAACCACACGATCCCCGGCTCGCATCGAGCCGGGGATCGTTCGTTTAGGGGATGGATAGGGGTGAAACCGGTATCCATGGCGCGCAAATCAACTCGATCCCCCGAACGCTGTGGTAGACCGGCTTCTATGGCCACTGTGAAATCTCCCGGGCAAGGCTTGAAATCCCGCCGATCGATCCTCTCGATCCGCTCGGAAGGGTCCATCCTGTCGATCGGGTCGGCCTATTCGATCCTGTCCATCGGCAGCGTCGGCTCGGTCCTGTCCATCGGCTCCGCGGGCAGCTTCGGCTCGATCATCTCGATGGCCTCCTTCGGCAGCCTCGGCTCCGCCTTCTCGGGCCTGTCGCGCTGGTCGGCCTTCTCCTGGACCGGAGACCGCGACGCCTTCCACGAACCCGGCGAGGAACGCGACCCCCGCCGCATCCTGCGCGTCGTCGCCGACGAACCGGATCTGGTCAACGACCCAACCTGCCACTGCCAAACCTAACGCCGCAGGCCGCGGAACCAGCGCTGCGGACCCAACCCCGCAGAGCCAGCGCCGCAGACCCAACCCCGCAGAGCCAGCGCCGCAGACCCAACCCCGCAGAGCCAGCGCCGCAGACCTAACGCCGCAGAGCCAGCGCTGACATTCTTCCCCTCTGTGTGTTGCTGCCGCAGGCAGCAACACACGAGATCCCAGAGTGGGTTCTCACCACCACTGGCCGTAGTCGGCCGCGAGCACCGAGTTCACGTCGACCCCGATGCCGTCCACGCTGCGCTTGTCGATCTCGAACTGGTGCAGGTGGGCGGAGGGGTGGACGTAGCCCTTCGGGGTGCCCCAATTGTGTTGCCAGAAGTAGGAACACAGGCCCGCTCCCTGGATCCAGTCGATCGTGGGGGTATTCGCGTAGACGCCGACGCGGTCACGTCCCAGCACCGTCTCCCATCCGCGCAGGTACGGCGCGATCATGGTCTCGAATTCGTGCTGACTGGGCTTGTCGTCGATGGAGGCGTAGATGGGCGCGGTGTCGGGACCGCCCGCCGCCTTGTGCAACACCAGCCCGCGGGCCGCGTGCCGCAGCCCGGCTTCCAGTCCGCCACGCCAGTCGGCGGTCTCGGCCTTGCCGAACTGGTAGCAGGACACGACGCTCAGACCGGCCGCGCGCAGGGCGTCGACCTCCCCGGCCTGCAAGGGTTTTCCCGCCATCCATTCCGCGCCCGGCCTGCGGTCGGACACGTAGCGGATGACGCCCATATGCCCTTCGGCGAGGATGGCGTGCGCGGAGGGAACGCCGCCGGCGTAGTCGAGCAGGGTGCCCAACTCCTGGCGGGCGGCGGCTTTCGGTGCGGGAAGGCCGATTCCGGCGGTGACTCCGGTGGCCACGGCGGCCGCGCCGGTGAGGAACAGTCGTCGAGGAATACGCATCGGGCCACTCCTTCGCACATACATCGGTGATGTCCAGCAAAAGGCGTGCCCGGCGCACCTTCCCCGATGACGACGAGCAAGATCATCATCTGTGCGCCGGGGGCCCTGAACGCGCACTCATTTCACCACATTCACATGGGGATCGCCAGGCTCATGGAACACACGTGTCTCACACGTCCCATGAGTGCGCACCCGATCAACCGTGCGGAATCAGACGCGGGTGCCGCTCAACCGGGCCGCGACATCGATGGTCCGACCGGCGGGATCGGCCAGTTCCTTGCGCACCACACCGGCCACCTGCAGGGCGATCTGCTTGCGCATCCCGGCCACCTTGCCGAGTGCGGTGGCCCGCCAGCCGTGCGCCTTCATCTCCAGCTCGATGTCCTCCGGCGCGGGCGGCACGGCGTCGATGACGATGCTCAGCGGGTCGGCGGCGCGGGCGGTGAGCGAGACCGGCACCAGTACCTCGGCCTCGAAATGATTGGTCTTGAGCACGTCCACGGTGATGTCCAGCGACACCGGCACGACCAGATCGAAGGCCACCAGCGCGGAGTCGGCCGGGGACCCGGCGGTGATCGCGGCATCGTCGGTGGCCGCGGGCTCGGCCGTCCCGGCCTCGGCGGCGCCGATCGGCCGGATCTCGGCGATCCGCTGTGCCGGGGCGGGCTCGGAAGTGCCTGCGGGCGGCCGGGATTCGACGCCGCGCCCGGCCGGGCTGACCCGCGGGACGCGCACCGATCCCTGCACGGCGACCTGTGCCTTGTTACCCGGCCCGGTGCGCATGGGCCCCACCTCGATGGGTTTGCCCGCCATGCCCTCGACGACCTCGCGCACCCGGTCGACGGTCACCACGCGTTCGAAGAAGCGGTGCCCGAATTCGTCGTAGCCGATCCACTCGTGGTCCGGTCCGCCCTGATACGGGGACTTGGAGCCGTTGAGAATGGCTTCCACGTCGAAGATGCGGCCGCGCCGCGAATCCGGATCGGCGAGAATGCCGTTGATGCGGTTGGCGACTTCGCGCTGCACCAATTTCGCAATGGGGTCGAGCAGTAGTTCCCAGGCCGATCCGATGGCTTGCGCGCGCATGACGAAACTGACGTCGCGGGTGGTCACCGGTGGAATGTCGATGATGATGAGCAGCGGGTCGGCGGTGCGCGCGTGCAGGCTCAGATCGATTTCGACGACGGCTTCCAAGCGCAGTCGCTGGCCGCCCAGATGCACGTCCACCCGGAGTTTCACCGGGAGCATCACATCGAAGTGGACATGGGGACCGCGCCGGATGACGGTGGGTTTGCCGATACTGCCCTTGGCGTGGAATCGCGCGAGGCCGGCCGGGCCGATGCCGAATGGTCCGATGGTCATGCCGCGCCCGGCCATACCGGAAACCGCCGACTCGATCCGGGATTCCGTCACCGCCGCCGCCACGAAACGTTCGCCGAATTCGGCGTAATCGATCCAGATCGGTTCGTCGGACGGCGTCATCCAGCTACTTTCGTCGGGCGGGGATCCCTGTCCTGCCGATGAGGGGGCAGCAGGACAGGGACCGATCGGCGATGCTGCCGGGCACCGCCGCCAACCATCGTAGGCGGAAGCGCGCCCGCGGCCTACCTACAGTCTCGTGTCTTTCCAGAATGTGGAACCGTGTCGTTCACAACAATCCGTATCCGACCAGGCCGGAAACGTCGGCGGGCCGGTATTCGTGAATGGTGATCTTGCCGAATTCATTGCCGCCCACGGTGGTCACGCTGTCGCCATCGACCGCGATGACGATATTCGTGTGCTGGTTGAACGGGCTCGAGTCGGAGTACATGATCACGTCACCGACGCGGGGGCGATATCCGGAGTCGATGGGGGCGAACCGGTTCTCTTCGCGGTAGAACTCCTCGAGCGTGTAGACGCCCGGAATTCGCCACGATCCCGAATTCGGATTGGCGAGCGGCTGCCCCGCCTCGCGCATGACCCAGCTCACGAAGTCGGCGCACCAGGGTTCGTCGATGCCCTCGGAGTATTTCGTCCCGGGATGCTGGCGCTCGTATTCCTGCTGCAGCACATCGACGATCCGCGCCTGGGCGGGTTCGAGTGCGCTGCGGTCGACGGCCGGGAACTCCCGCAGCCGCTCCCCCGCCAGCGGGAACAGCGTCCCGTTCTGCTGCCACCACCACACGCCGCCGCCCACGGCGAGGCCGAGCACGGCCAGCACCGCCGCGACCGTGACGATCCAGCGTCTGCCCCGACCGGTCTGCTGCGCCTGCTCCTGCTGCACGGACATCGATCCCCTCCCCGGAGTGTCGCCCGTCCTTCGGGCTCCCCCTATTGGACGAGTGAGACCCCGCGGCGTGTTCCCGAATCGCGGGGCGCGGCGTGAATCCGCACGATCTCCGCACAGTTTCTCCACACACGGGTGCGCCCGCGGTCCGGTTCCGCACTCGAGGGACGGCCGGTCCGGCGCTACGCACTCGCCGGGCCGCCGCCGGTGCGGGCGACGCGTTCACCGGCGAGCCGGTCCAGGTCGACGGCGAGCCGGTCCTGCAGGCGGCGCGCGGAGGCGCGGTATTCGGCGGCGCGGGCGGCTTCGCCCAGTTCATCGGCCAGCTCCGCGAGGATCACATCGATCGGGCCGAAGACACACGCGCCGGTTTCGAGTCCGCCGACCGTACCGCTGTATCGGGCGAGCCGGTCGTAGATCTCGCGGGCGAGGACCAGATCGCCCAGCGCCAGCGCGAGCCGAGCCCGGCCAAGCAGGAAGCTGGACTCGAATTGCGTTCGGATGGGTGGGGCTTCGGCGAGAACGCGCCGCGCGTCGTCCCTGCGCCCGGCGTGGATGAGCGCCGCGGCGTACCCGTCGCCGAACAGTCCGGGATTCCCAGCGGCGCGGACCGCGAGCTCCTCGAGATTGGCGGACATGTCACCACGTAGCCAGGCGATGGAGACGCTGAGGCCGACGAGGACCGCACGGGGATCGCGAACGAGCCCGACCACCGCGTCCTCGACGGGAGTCGTCTGATCCTCGCCGACGGCCACCGGCAGCTCGGCGAGCAGTCGTTCGGCTTCGGAGATGTTGCCGCGCAACAGTTCCAGGATGATCTCGAAAGGCGCGATGTCGTCCAGCAGGTGGCGGAGCTGCCCGTCGCCGGCATACGCGCTCGCCCGCCTGGCGTGTTCGTCCGCGGCGACCAGATCACCGTCCGCGAGATCGGCGCGGAACAGCAGATAGTGTGCCAGCGCGCTGAATTCGGTGAGCTGAGCGGCCGTGGCGATCCGAAGCATCTGCGCCGCGTGCTGTTTGAATTCCTCCGCCCGTAAGAAGCCGCCGGATACGAAGGCCGCGAACGCCTGCGCGTTGAGCACCGTGCAATGCAGTTCCGGATCGTCGACCCGATCCAGCAGCGCGGACGCCTGCGCGGCCATGCTGTGCGCGGCGGCGGGATCCTCGTAGCCCCGATCGACCACCAGGGTGACCAGCAACCGGGCCCGCGTCGCCACCGGCATATCCGGATCATCCAGCGCCACACGCAGCGGCTCCCGGATCAGCGGATCCACACTGTGCAGATCGTGAACCGCCCAGAGGAGCGGCGTCGGCCAGCACGTGGCAGCCTGCGCGAGCAGCTCTGTCCCGCCCAGAGATTCGGCCAGATCCACCGCCCGTTCCCGTTCCGCCCGCGCGGCGACGTGCCGCCCGTTGTAGGCGAGCGCCGTGACCAGCTCACATCGCGCCTCCAGCACCGCGAGCCGATCGGCCCGCGCCGCGTCCGAGGCGGTGTCGCCGGCCAGCTCGTGCAACGCGAGTACCGACTGCCACCGCCGTACCGCGTCTGCCCGCATCCGCCGTTCCACACACTGCCGTGCCGCCGCGCGCACGAATTCCAATGCCAGCGCGGCGGTTTCGGTGTCCGCGCCGAGCGCCGCATGATGCGCCATGGCGTCGATATCCCGCACCCGCACGATCGTGCGCTCGACTGCCGACTGACTCTCGAGCGGCCGGAACGCGTCCAGGAAGCTCGCGCCCGGCGTGGCGGGAACCGACGTGCTTTCGAGCGGGGTCCGCACGTTCGCAGCTCCCGACGAATCCGAAGCGTCGGCTACCGGCGTGTTCACGGCGAGCGCCGCCGCCGAAGCATCCGGGCGAGTCCGCGGATCGTCGTATGCCGCTGCGGCGCAGAGGAGTTCGAATGCCGACCAGTGCATGCGGGTGCGGCGCAGGGTGGGGATGCCGTAGTAGACGGTTTCGCGGATGAGGGCGTGGTCGAAGGTGATGCGGCCGCTGCGCTCGGTGCGGAGCAGGCGCGCGGTTTCGGCGGTGTCGACGAGGTCGATGACGGTGTCGGCGGAGCGGCCGGTGGACGCGGTGAGCGTGCTGACATCACTGTCCTCGCCCCAGACCGACATATGCCGCAGGAGTTCGGTCACATCCAGCGGCAGCTGGGCTATGCGGCGGCCGAGCAGGTCGCGGACGCTGTCCGGGAGGCCATCGGTACTGCCCTGGGTGGCAACGAGTTTCGCCAGCTCGCGGACGAACAGCGGATTACCGCCGGTGCGGCGGCGCAGCAGTTCGACGGTACGGTCGTCGAGTGCGGTGAGCCCGGCCGCCGCGGCGGCGGAGCGGGTGCCCGCCAGATCCAGCCCGGTGAGTTCGACTCGGTCGGAATCGAATTGGACCAGGGCGGCCGCGGTATCACGCACGCCCGGCCCGGCCTCGGTGCCGCGCAGCGTGGCCACGATGAGGACGGGCCGGTCGCGCAGCCAGTTCACCACCTGCCGCAGTACCTGCAGGGTGGCGGTGTCCGCACCGTGCACATCCTCGAGCACGATGGCGACCGGGCCGGTCGCGGACCGCTCCCGGCAGGACCGGACCACCCGCCGCGCGAGCGTGAAAGCGTCCACGGCGGTGAAGGTTTCGGGGTCGGCGGCGTCGAGTGCGGTGAGCACCTCGGCCCAGGCCCAGGCGGGCGGCGCGCCCTCCACCTCGGGACAGCGTCCGAAAACCGTGGCCCAGGAGCGTTCTGCCAGCTGTGCGGCCACGGCTCCGGCGAGGGTGGTCTTCCCGGCTCCGGCCTCACCGGCGAGCCAGATGAGCCGCACCCGACCGGCCGCAGCGGCTTCGGCGGCGGCCAGGATCGCCGCGCGCTGTTCGCCGTATCCGTTGTCCAGCACCGGTTCCGGCGCGGGTTCGGCCGTCCGCACGACCACCGGCGGTGGCGGTGGGTCGGTGTCCACCGAGTGCGTGAGGATCGCGGTCTCCAGATCGCGCAGCCCCGGTCCGGGATCCACCCCGAATTCCAAGGTCAGGAATTCCCGGCTGCGCCGCACCGTCGCGAGCGCCTCGAGGGACTGCCCCAGCCGGTAGTGGGCCAGCGCCAGCAGTCGCGCGCATTCCTCGCGGCCCGGATGCTCCTCGAAGACATGGCGCAGAGCGAGCACGACTTCGGCTGGGCGGTTCATCTCCAGTGCGGCCTGGGCGCGCAGTTCGGCGGCGGTCAGCCGCAGCGCCGCGAGCCGCGCGGACTCCTGTGCCGCCCAGGGCATTCCGGCGAAGGATTCGAAGGCCGTGCCGTGCCAGCAGTCCAGTGCGGCGTCCAGCACCCGGCACTGCTCCAGCGGGTCCGGCCGTCCGGCGGGATCGCGCATGGCGGCCTCGTGCCCGTGCAGCAGCTGTTCGAACTGCCACGAATCCACCTGTGCCGGCTCCAGATTCAGTGCGTAGCCGTGGGATTCGGAGACGATGACGCGGGAGCGGGCCCGCCGCGGCCGGTCGGGTTCGAACACCCGTCGCAGGTTGTGCACGTAAACCTGGAGTGCGGCAACAGCTTTGGTCGGCGGGTCGCCGTTCCACAGGTCGTGGATGAGCCGATCGGTGGTGACGACGCGGCCACCCGCGGCGACCAGGCGGCCGAGGACGGCGCTCTGCATGGGCGCGCCGGGCGGCACCCGCTGACCGTCGATGGTGATGTGCAAGGGTCCGAGGACACCGATGCGCGTGACCGCCATATCTTCGAACGTCCCCCGTACCCAATTCGAAACCAGACCAAACAGGATCTTAAATATAGGCAGAAAAACTGCGGCACACCCAGTCTTGTGACCGGACTTAACCCGACGCCAAGTCCGCACCAAGACCCGTCACGCACACTGCCAGGATGCTCGACCCCGCCGACCCGCCGTCACCCGAACTGGTCCTGCTGCACAGCTTTCCGCATCCGGCCTGCCTGCACGACGACGCGTACGACGTATTCGACGCGAACCTCCCCTTCCAGCAGACCTTCCCCGGCGCGGGCCCCGGCGCCAACCTCCTGACCGGGCTCATGCTGGAACCGATGGCGCGGCTGCGGCTCGACGACTGGGAATCCGAGGCCCTGCGCCTGATCTCGGCCTTCCGCCGCGCGGAGGGCGTCACCCCGCCCGAGCGCTACGCGGAGATCGTCGCACTGTGCCGGCGACTGCCCGACTGGGATCGCCTGTGGCACACCGACGCCGACCCGGAGGACTTCAGCGAGAAGACCATGACCTTCCGCGAGCCGCACACCGAGCACACCGCCTACCACCTGCGCACCTTCCGCTTCGACTCGCCGCAGCGGCCGTGGCGGCTGCTGACGCTGGTGCCCGCGAACTGAACTAGGCCTGGGCGGCGGGCACCTCGAACCAGCCGTCCTCGGGCTCGGCAAAGCCGTGGTACATGAGCGGAATCCGGCGGTCCACGCCGAAATGCCGGTACACCGCGAGCATGGCCCGGCGCACCGCGCGATCGTGGAAGTCGTCGATTCGCCTGGGCCCCAAGGTGTGTTCGGGCAGCAGCGCGAGCCGCGTGAGCTCATCGGGATCGTCGATATCGAGGCCCATGGGCAGCGGGTCGGCGATGAAATGATCGTGCAGCACGGCATGCACCCGGTGCGGATCGTGCAGTCCGGGCCGGAACTCGGTGAACCGCGTCGCGATGGCCGGTCTCCGGGACGCCCGCGCCTGCAGCCAGTCGATCAGGATCGGGTTCGGCCGGGGTATTCGCCCGCCCGCCATCGGCGTCTGTTCCAGTAGATGCAGCATGCTGCCGCCGGGAACCCGAGGTTCGGGAACCAGGAACAGGCTGAGTACGGGTGATCCGGACAATCCGTCCGAGAGGCAGACCTTGGTGTGCATGGGGTCGGGCATGCGCTTCGTCCTTCGAAAAGGGTGCAGGCTTCATTTCCGAGTCATGCCGGTCGCCGAGTCACACGACTCGGACGAATCTCCTCGACGCCGACCAGTGCGATACCGGAATTATAGTCACGGAACCCGGATCGCACCGGTCGGTCTTTTCGCCGAGGTTCAGGCGGGCATCAGCCGATTGCGCAGCGGCCGCGCACTGAGCTGCCCGTGAATGGTGGCCCGCACACTCGGCCACTCCTCCTCGAGAATCGAGTAGAAGGCCGTGCTGCGCACCTCGCCGTCCAGCCCGCGCGAATGCGCCCGGCGCACCCCGTCGCTGGTGGCCCCGAGCCGTTCGATGGCCATGCGGGAGCGCAGGTTCCGCACATCGGCCCGCATGGCGATGCGCTTCACTCCCCACACCTCGAAGGCATGCTCAAGCAGCAGCAACTTCGATTCCAGATTGATGCCCGCGCCCCGCGCCTCGGGCGAGAGCCAGGTATTGCCGATCTCGGCCGCGTCCGGCACGGCGAGCAGCGGATCACCCATCGGAGTCCCGTGCACGTGCGGCCAGACCACCGGCCCCTGCCAGTAATCGAACCGCGTGAACCGAGTGGACCCCATCACACGACCGCTCGCGATCGCGATGATCGCGAACGCCAGCGATGCCCCGGCGGCAGTGCCCGCCAGCGCCTGCGACACATACTCCAGCGCCTCGTCCGCACCATGCGGGACGGGCGTGTACGCATAGTCGTCACGATTCCCCGCCGCCGCCTCCGCGAGCCCTGAAGCATGCTGGGGCGCAAGGGGTTCCAGCCGCACCAGGCGACCGGCGAGAGTAACGGGTATGGGCACGTTGCCTCGATCTTTCGGAGACGGTGTGGAGGCCCGTTTCAGGCAGGTGCCGCCCCGGCTATCTGCTCCGGATGAGGACGAACCAGCCCTGGCGCGCCAGTAGCAGCATCGAATAGTTGGATGAACGATAGCGGAACACCGGCGCACAGCAAGGAAGGCGGCGCGCAAATATTCTCGGCCGCCGAGCGTGTCGCATCGGGCGGTTCTCGCGTCCCCCGGACGCGCCCGTCCACCCACCCCAACCCTAGATCAACTAGCCCCACACCCGAAATCCAGCACACTGTCCACCAGATCCCGGGGCAGCCCATGGGTGCCGTGCAGGTATCGACAACTGTCCTCGGTCAGCGTTCCAGCGAATCGCTTGTGGGACAGCACCTTCCGCCCGCGCCGCAGTTGCCCCCCGAACCTGCGCTCCTCCTCGGGAAGCACAGCGCACACCTCCCCCGGCTCCACCCGAACCCGTCCCGCAGCAGCTCGTACCCCCACCGCAGACTCTGCGGCCCGTCGTAGTCACCGAGCGACCACGACCGAATATCCGCGCCGGGGTTAGCTCGGGCAGTTGCCGGTGGCGGCGTCTTCGACTCCGGCGACGATCGCGGCCTGCTGGGCGGGCGACAGGGATGTGAACTCCGGGGATTCGCCCATCTCCTTGACGATGCCCTTCACGGCGATCGCCGGGGTCCAGTTCGGATCCAGTTGGGGTGCGGTGACTGTGGCCTGGGTGAAGAACTCCGCCCAATCGGTGCACGTCTTCGCGCGCAGGGCCGTCGGGCCCGAGGGCAGGCCGCCGGGTAGCTCCCCACTCGCCGTCACCGAGGTGGACCCCGTCGAGGTGGTGGTTGCCGGAGCGCCGGTGCCCGACGGCGACTCGGTGGAACAGCCACCCAGCATCACGACGCCGAGCGTGACGGCGACGGCGACGGCAGATCTGGACACAGCGTGTACCCCCTTGGAGCGAGAAGATGTGCGGCGCGGCAAACGACGGCACCGCAACAGATTACGATGCCGCCACCGCGACCGTTACCCGCGTGCGCCACCGGCGAGCGGGTTCCGGCGGGAGTGTGGTGGGTCTCGCACCGGTGGACACGACGGGTGCGTATGTCCGACCATGGCGGACATGTTGCTCACGCGCGAGGCCGATCTGTTCGAAAGCTCCAGGAGCCGCCTGGAGGCGATCGCCTACCGCTTGCTGGGCTCGGCCGGTGACGCCGAGGACGCGGTGCAGGAAACCTATCTGCGCTGGCAGGCCGCCGACCGCGACTATGTGGACACGCCGGAGGCGTGGCTGACCAAGGTGCTCACCAATCTCTGCCTGAACCAGCTCACCTCGGCTCGCGCGCGCCGGGAAACCTATGTGGGGCAATGGCTTCCGGAACCGGTGTTGGCCGGTGGGCCGATGCTCGGCCCGGCCGACACGGTCGAGCAGCGGGAGTCGGTGTCGATGGCCATGCTCACGCTGATGGAGCGGCTCACCGCCAAGGAACGCGTGGTGTACGTGCTGCGGGAGGCGTTCGGCTATTCGCATCACGAGGTCGCCGAGTTGCTGGACATCACCGAGGCCAACTGCCAGCAGGTCTATCGCCGTGCCAAACAGCATCTTTCGATGGAACGGGCGCGGATCGAGGTCGATGAGGCCGCCGCCCGCCGGATCGTGGAGGAGTTCCTGGCCGCGGCGGTCAGCGGGCAGACCGACACGCTGGTCGCGCTGCTCACCGACGACGCCGCCATCATCGGCGACGGCGGCGGATTCATCCCGACGCTGAACCGTCCGCTGTACGGCGCGGAACGCATCGCCCGGTTCGTGCGGCTCGCGATCAAACCGTCGAACGGCACGTGGGCCCGGCTCGGCGGCAAGCCCGCGCTGTACGCCGCCGTCGCCAACGGCATGCCCGCACTGCTGCTGGTGCACGAGGAGCAGGTGGTCGGCATGGTGGTCCTGGATGTCACCGCCGACGGCATCGCCGATGTGCACGCCCAGGCCAACCCGGAGAAACTGGCCTACGCCACCCGGCAGTGGGCCGCCTCCGCACCCCGGGAGCCGCTGCCCGATCTGTGGTGACCCACATCACAGTCGGCCGCTGTCAGCATTCGTGAGCCTGTCCGGTTCAAGTACCGAACCCACCGAGACAGGAGCCACCCCCATGAAGCACCGCATCGTCGTCCTCGGAGCCGGGTACGCCGGGGCCACCACCGCCGGCCGCCTGGCCAAGCGGCTGCACCGCGACGACGTCGAGATCACCGTGGTCAACGCCGATCCCGATTTCGTCGAACGGATCCGCCTGCACCAGCTCGCCGCCGGGCAGGAGCTGCCGGTCCGCCCGCTGCGGAAGGTGTTCGCGGGCACCGGCATTCAGGTGCGGATCGCGCGGGTCGACGCGGTCGACGCAGACCGCAACACCGTCGAGCTGATCGGCGAGAACGGCGCCGAGACCCTGGAGTACGACACCCTGGTGTACGCCCTGGGCAGCGCCATCGCCGACTTCGGCGTGCCCGGCGTCGCCGCGCATGCCCACAATGTGGCGAGCAAGCAGGCCGCGCTGCGGCTGCGGGAGCGCCTGGCCCAGCTGTCGGCCGGCGAGACCGTCCTGATTGTCGGCGGCGGCCTGACCAGCATCGAAACCGCGACCGAGATCGCCGAGGCCCGCCCGGACCTGTCCGTCGCCATGGCCGCGCGCGGCGGCGTGGGCGACTGGCTCGACGAAAAGGCGCAAACCCACCTGTGGGCCGCCTTCGAGCGTCTCGGCATCACCGTCCACGAGCGCGCCGACGTCATCCGGGTCACCGAGGACGGCGTCAGCACCCGTTCGGGCGCGGAGATCCTCGCCGGAACCACCGTCTGGACCGCCGGTTTCGCCGCGCACCCGATCGCCGCCGCCAGCACGCTCACCGTCTCCCCGGACGGCCGCATCGTCGTCGACGCCACTCTCCGCTCGATCTCGCACGCGAACGTCTACGCCGTAGGCGACGCCGCGCACGCGGCAGGCTACGGTGGCAAAGCCCTGCGCATGGGCTGCGCCACCGCCTACCCCATGGCCTGGCAGGGCGCCGACGCCATCGCCGCCCACCTGACCGGACGGCAGGCCCCCGACGCCCTGATCGGCTACAACAGCCAGTGCATCAGCCTCGGCCGCGGCGACGCCATCATCCAGGACCTCACCAACGAAGACGAGCCCACCTCGAAGGTCACGACCGGCCGCAAGGGCGCCCGCAAGAAGGAACTGATCTGCACGGTCGCAGGCTGGAGCGTCAAGCACCCCACCCTGCTGGTCCCGAGCCGCCGCCGCCGAATCGCCACCGGCCGCCTCGTCTCCTACTGATTCGCGTGCAGCCAGTTTTTCAGATAGTCGAGGACTGCCGGATCCATCGTGGTTTCTATTCTCGCGTATTCGTCCGGCATTCCGGTTTCCGCTGATTGCATGAGATGATTGGCGCCCTCGAAAGTGTGTACGGTCGCCCTCGGGTTGTCTGCCAGGAAGGTGCGCATGAGCGGATCGTTTGTTTTGGCGTCGACCTGTACGTCTTTGGTGCCGAACAATGCGAGAGTGGGAATTCGAAGGGCTCGCAGCGCCGGTTCGGGGTCGTAGGTCGACTGGGATGCGTATTCCTGGTTGATCGCCTTGTCGATACTTTCGTCCGGGGCCCGTTCGGCTTCCGGCAGCTGCTGATTGGCCGCTCGGGCGTTCTTTCGCGCTTCGTCGAAATTGCCGGCGCGGAGCAGGTCGCATTCGGTGTGGATGGCGGCGTCGCCGGCTGCCAGGCGATCGGCGGAGGTGGTCCCGGCCGCCTGGAGCTGGACGCGCATCTGATGTTTGAGCACCTCGCACCCGGTCTGCGCCGGACCTGCCATGAGCACGACGAATGCCACATTGTCCGGCGCTTTCCGCGCTACCAGGGGCGCCAACGCCCCGCCCTGACTGTGGCCCAGGACGCCGATCCGAGCGGGGTCGATATCCGACCGTTCACGGAGGAAGGCGATCTGCGCCAGAACATCCGACGCCAAATCGTCGTAGGAGGACTCGCTCTTGTCACCGCTCGTCGCGCCGACGCCACGGTCATCCGTTCGAAGAACCGCGTACCCCGCCCTGCTCAATGCGTCGGCCAGCACCAGAAAGGGTTTGTGCTGGGCGAATTCCTCGTCCCGGTTCTGTTTTCCACCGCCCGGCACCAATACCACCGCGGGAAACGGGCCACCCTGATCGGGAACGGTCAGGGTGCCGCCGATGGTTGTTCCCGCATTCCGCATCGTCACGTCTATCGAGTGATAGGTCTCGTCCGATGAATTACTCGTCGACGCACATCCCGCCACGACGACCGCGCACAGCAATACCACAAGTGCAAATCGCATGCAGGAACTGTAGGAGCAGGAATTCGGTACGCACATCCGGGAAGACCCGGAGGTTTACCCTGTTCCTCCGCTAGACGTTGAAGCGGAACTCGACGACGTCGCCGTCGACCATGATGTAGTCCTTGCCCTCCATGCGGACCTTGCCGGCGGACTTGGCGGCGGCCATGGAGCCCGCGTCGACGAGGTCGGTGAAGGCTACGATTTCGGCTTTGATGAAGCCGCGTTCGAAGTCGGTGTGGATGACGCCGGCGGCCTTGGGTGCGGTGTCGCCCTGGTGGATGGTCCAGGCTCGGGCTTCCTTGGGGCCTGCGGTGAGGTAGGTCTGCAGGCCGAGGGTGTGGAAGCCGGCGCGGGCGAGGGCGTGCAGGCCGGGTTCGGTCTGGCCGATGGATTCGAGGAGTTCCAGGGCGGATTCGGCGTCGAGTTCGAGCAGTTCGGCTTCGACCTTGGCGTCCAGGAACACCGCGTCGGCGGGGGCGACGGCGGCCTTCAGTTCGGCCTTCTTGTCCTCGTCGGTGAGGATCGACTCGTCGGCGTTGAAG
Source organism: Nocardia acididurans (assembly GCF_016741815.1). Lineage (GTDB taxonomy): Bacteria > Actinomycetota > Actinomycetes > Mycobacteriales > Mycobacteriaceae > Nocardia > Nocardia acididurans. Next base: position 185,894 of record NZ_JAERRJ010000006.1, on the reverse strand, counting down.
ACGTAGAGGAAGGGCTTGATGGTGAGGAGCGAGAGCTCCTTCAGCAGGTCGGTGTCGATTTTGTCGCGCACCGAGAACAGGGTCTTGCCCTCGTTGAGGAATTCCTGCGCCTGCTTGGCGGCGTCGGCGACGGGCTTGCGGTCCTTCTTGACCTTGGCTTCCTTGTCGAGGCGGACAACCGCCTTCTCCAAGGTCTGCAGGTCGGCCAGGATGAGCTCGGTCTCGATGACCTCGATATCGCTGAGCGGATCCACCTTGCCGTCGACGTGGATGACGTCGTCGTCGGCGAAGACGCGCACGACCTGGCAGATGGCGTCGGCCTCACGGATATTGGCGAGGAACTTGTTGCCCAGCCCCGCACCCTCGGACGCGCCCTTCACGATGCCCGCGATATCCACGAAGGAGACGACGGCGGGCACGATGCGCTCGGAACCGAAGATCTCGGCGAGCTTGTCGAGCCTCGGGTCCGGCAGCGGCACCACGCCGACGTTCGGCTCGATGGTCGCGAACGGGTAGTTCGCGGCCAGCACGTCGTTGCGGGTCAGCGCGTTGAAGAGCGTCGACTTTCCGACGTTGGGCAGGCCGACGATTCCGAGGGTGAGACTCACGAGTCGGTAAGTCTACCGGCGGGGTTCGGCCTGCCCGGACGCGGGCAGCTCAGGCGCGCGGGGTGCGGCCGAGGTAGCCGAGCAGCTCGTCGGCGACGGGGGTGGCGCTCGCCTCGGGCTTGATGATGTCGGCGAAGACGCCGTACTGGCGGAGGGGCTCGATCAGACCTGTCGCGGCGGTGAGCAGGTGGCCGGACAGTTCCTCGGTGAGGGGGGACGGCTGGCCGGTGGCGATGGCGATGTCCCAGGCGTGCGCGGCGGCGTCGAGGGCGCACATGACGGCGGCGACGGGGGTGGGGAGTTCGCCGTGCGGCAGCGGGGTGGGGACGGTTTCGGTGTCGTCGGAGACGGTGGCCCAGGCGGTGGCGGTCTCGTCGACGGCGACGCGGACCAGCTCGGCGGCGGTGCCGTCGAGGGCGCCGGAGGGCTCGAAGGGGTTGTAGGACGGGCCGTTTCCGATGCCGAGGGCCGCGGCGTAGGCGAGCTGGTCGCCGGCGGCGTGCTGGATGACCTGGGTGACGGTCCACTCCGAGCACGGGGTGGGGAGGTCGAACTGGTCGGGGCGGACACCGGCGACGGCGTCGGTGAGCGCCCGGTGGGAGGTGGCGAGGACATCGCGCCAGACGGGGGCGAGGGCGACGGCGGGGTTGGTCTCGGCGTTCGGGTTGATGCTCATTTGTCTTGCCTCTCAAGTGTTTTCGTTCAAGCGGTGCGATCCGTTGAGATAAAGGTATGACCTCATTAGGCTGGTTTTCTTCCTAATTCCGCAGCCTTGTCGAAAGTCGCGAATGTGACCTCCACCACAACCCGGACCCTACGCCTGCTGTCCCTCCTGCAAGATCGCGGTTACACCGGCCGCGAACTGGCCGAACGCCTCGGCGTCACCGACCGCACCCTGCGCCAGGACATCGCCCGTCTGCGTGCCCTCGGCTATCCGGTGCACGCCGAACGCGGCGCGGTCGGCGGATACCGCCTCGGCCAGGGCAGAACCATGCCGCCGCTACTCCTGGACGACGACGAGGCGGTGGCCGTGGCGGTCGCACTCGGCCTGGCCGAAGACGGCTCCCTCGGCATCGCCGATATCGGCGAGCACATGGGCCGAGCCTGGTCGAAACTCGAGCGGATCATGCCGAAACGTTTGCAGCGCAAGGTGACAGCGCTCCGCTCCGCCACCGATATCGGCCCCGCGACCACCGGTTCCCGCGAACCCGACGCCCCCGTCCCCGCCGAAACCCTCGCCGTCCTCGCAACAGGCATCCGAGCCACCCGCACCCTCCGCGTCGACGGCGCGGAACTCGAGCCCTACCGCTTGATCAACTGGCAGCGCCGCTGGTACCTGGTCGCCTACAGCCTGCAGAACCACACCTGGCAGGCCCTTCCAGTAGCGAATATGACCGCGGTCGAATCCGCCGACCGCCCCTTCGCCGCGCGCGCCCTCCCCGACGCGGACCTGGTCGCCTTCGTCATGCGCTACATCGCCATCACCGGCTGGAAAGTCCACGCCCGCATCACCGTCCTGGCCCCCGCCGACACCGTGATAGCCCGCATCAACCCCGCGGTCGGCGTGGTCGAACCCATCGACGCCACTACCTGCCACCTCTTCACCGGCGCCGACGCCATGGAAACCATCGCCATCTACCTCAGCATGCTCATGATGGATTTCCGCGTGGACAGCCCACCCGAACTGGTAACCCACATCCGCACCCTCGCCCGCCGCTACACCTCCGCCCTCCCACCGGAATCACCCTGATCCGGCTACGCGCGGACGTCACCGACGAAGGCGACCGGTTGCCGCGTGATTCGACTGATCGACGCGAAATCTCGGTCGTCACACAGGATCGTCAGGCGGTGGTGTTCGGCCGTCGCGGCTATCAGCAGATCGATCGGACCGGCGGAACGATGCAGGCCCTGTTCTGTCATCAGTTGCTGAACTTCGTCGGCGCGTTCGAATCCACGCTCGGACATCGGTACCCAGCCGAACAGATCACCGAGCAGACGTCTCTTCTCGAGTCGATCCGCCAAAGACCTTGCCGAGTAGAGGAATTCGAGCTCGACGACCGGGCAGGTGGCAATGACCCCGGCCGTGAGCTGATCCACCCAGGCCTGCCGGTACTTGCCCTGCAGGATGCGGAAAAGACCAGAGGTATCGATCAGATAGAGGGCAGGAGTCACCGCCGATACGCCGCCTTGTTGTCGATGAATTCGTCGAAGTCACCCTGATCTGCCATTTCACCCAGGCGCGCGAGCGCACGAACCCGCACAAGGCGCTGACCGACCTCACGGAGGGCGGCATTCACGGTGTCCTTCTTGGTTTTGGTCCCCAGCACCTCAGCCGCAATGGCTAGTGCTTCCTCGTCGATCTCGATCGGCGTTTTCGATGCCATCGGGCACCTCCTGGATATCCGAGAACTCCGGTTCGGACGTCCAGGATATCAGATCAGCGGCCGCCGAGGCCGGACATGGCTATGCCTCGGATGAAGGAGCGTTGGGCTATGGCGTAGAGGGCCAGGAGGGGGATGAGGAGGAGGGTGGCGGCGGACATGAGGAGGGGCCAGTTGGTGGTGTATTGGCCTTGGAGGCGGACCAGGCCGAGGGTGGCGGTGGCGTATTCGTTGCGCTGGATCATGATGAGGGGCCAGAGGAAGTCGTTCCAGACGGTGATCCAGGTGAGGACTGCCAGGACCATGACGGCGGGGCGGGCGTGTGGGAGGAGGACGCGCCAGTAGGTTTGCCAGGGGGTGCAGCCGTCCAGGGTGGCTGCTTCTTCCAGTTCTGTTGGGAGGGTGCGGAAGAACTGGCGCATGAGGTAGGTGCCGAAGGCGCTGCCGAAGAGGCCGGGGACGATCATCGCCCAGGGGGTGTCCATCCAGCCGAAGGCCCGCATGAGGAGGAATTGGGGGATGACCGTGACGGTCAGGGGGACCATGAGGGTGGCGAGGTAGGCGAGGAAGAGGGTCTCGCGGCCGGGGAAGCGCAGGCGGGCGAAGGCGTAGCCGGCCAGGGAGCAGAAGAAGACCTGGCCCGCGGTGACGCAGGCGGCGTAGATCGTGGTGTTGAGGAGCATGCGGCCGAGGGGGATGGCGGCGAAGACCTCGCTGTAGTTGGACCACTGCGGGGAAGCCGGGAGGGGGTTCGGATCCGACAGTGCCCCTTCGGGTTTCAGGGATCCGGAGACCGCCCAGAGGATGGGGGCGAGGGCGCACCAGGCCACCGCGACCAGGGCCAGGTAGATGAGGATGCTCTGGGTGAGGCGGCGCGTCACCGGTCGGCCTCGGCTCGGCGGGAGATGCGGAGTTGGATCAGGGTGAGGGCCAGCAGGATTGCGAAGATCACCCAGGCCAGAGCGGAGGCGTAGCCGACCTCGTAGAAGCGGAAGGCGTTCTGGAACAGCATGATTCCCAGGACGTAGGTGCCGGTTTCGGGGCCGCCGTTGCTGCCGGTGAGGGCGTAGGCCTGATCGAAGGCTTGGACCGAGTTGATGATGGTGATGACGAAGACGAAGGAGAGGGCGCCGCGGATCAGCGGCACGGTGATGGAGAGGAAGCGGCGGAGACCGCCCGCGCCGTCGATTTTCGCTGCCTCGTAGAGGTTTTCGGGGATGCCCTGCATGGCGGCGAGCAGGATGACGGTGGCGAAGGGGACGCTTTTCCACACCGTCACCAGGCTCAGCGAGAACAGCGCCCAGTCGGGGTCGGTGAGCCAGGGAATCGGGCCGAGGCCGATCCAGCCGAGCATCATGTTCGCGAGGCCGTCGGTACTGGCGAAGAGGAAGCGGAAAACCACTGCCATGGCCACCGTGGAGGCCACCAGCGGCAGGAATGCGATGGTGCGAAAGATGCCTATACCGGCCAGTTTTCGATTCAGCAGTCCCGCCACCGCGAGGCTGATCATCACCGTCGGGATCAGTGTGAGCACGGTGAACACCGCTGTATTCCGCAATGCGATGTAGAACAGCGGATCCTCGGAGGCCAGGCGTCGATAGTTGTCGAGCCCGATGAATCGCGGCGGGCTGAACAGATCCCACGAGTGGAAGCTCAGATACAGCGAAAACCCCAGGGGGAACAGCAGAAACACCGCGACGGCCGCCAGATTGGGGGCGACGAACCAGACGCCCGCACGGGCTCGTCGTCGTTCCAGCGCGGATGCCTTCCGTTCGGCAGCGGCGGTGACCGGCTTGGTCAGCAATCCGATCATGGTGCCGCCCTGAGCAATTCGTCGATGCCGATGGTGGTTGCGCCGCCCAGCGAGGCGGCGGTGGCAGCACCACGCAGGACCCGATTGCACCCGCGTTCGAGCAGCGATTCGACCTTCCCCCACAGCGGCGTCACCGCCAGCTGTCGGGAATGCGCGGGCCCTTCGGTGAACACCGCGAGATTCCGGATCCCACGATGCGCTTCGGCGAATCCGGGTGAATCCATGGCGGATTTCAACACCGGCACAAAAAGTCCCGATTTCGCGATGATGGCCTGCCCCTCCGGCCCGGTCGCGAATTTCACGAATTCCCACGCCTGTTCGCGTCGCGGGCTCGCCGCCGCGATGGCCAGCCCGGTGCTGCCCACATCGGTGATCGCCCCCGGTCCCCCGTGCGGGCCGACCGGCAGCACCGTCACATCGAAGTCGAGATCATCGCGCCCGGCGAACTCGGAGTACAGCCAGTGCCCGCCCAGGAGCATGGCCGCCTGCCCGCCCCGGAACAGATCCTGCGCCGAAACCGATTGCCGGTCACCGACACTCGGCGCGACTCGATGCCGCACCGCCAGATCGGCGTAGAACTGGAGCCCGTCGGCGAAATGCGGATCCCCGAGATTGGTGCGCGCGGGCCGCACCGGCGGGCTGAACCATTCCGCGCCGTTGTTCATCCCGAAGCAGGCGGCCGAGAAGTACGGCACCCAGGCGTCCGCGAACCCCCACTGCCGGGTCCGCCCGTCGGCGTCGCGCCGGGTCAGCGCCTGCGCGGCGGTCAGGAACTCGTCGAACGACCACGCCGAGCCCCACCTGCCGGGCGGCTGAATTCCCGCCTCCTCGAACAGTTTCCGGTTGTAGTAGAGGAACACCCCCGACCACTGTTCCGGCAGCACGTACTGCCCGCCGCGCCACACGAAGGTGTCCCGCAGCGCCGGGTATCCGTCCGCGTGCAGCGCGGCGGCATACTCCGGATCCCGATCCAGGAACTCCCGGAGGTCGGAGTACACACCGCGTTCCGCGAGCCCGGCGTACAGCAGTTCCCACGCCATGAGGACATCCGGGCACTTCCCGCCCGCACAGTAGGTGAGCATCTGCTGTAGCGGATCCGGCCCCGACAGGATGGTCCGGATCCTGATATCCGGTCTGCGCCGGTGGAATTCGTCGATGATGACCTGCCGCGCCCGCGCCTCCTCCGGTCGCGCCTGGAAGAAGAAGGTGACCGCGTCGTCATCCCCGCCCGCGCAGGAGCCGGTGGCCGCCGCAACCGACAGCGCCGCCGCCGACCGCAGCAGTGTCCGCCGATCGAACCGCAGCGGTGTCCGCCGATCGAGCGGTCGGGTCACGCCTCACCTCCGGTCGCCGCGGTGCTGCCGAATGGGATTCCGAGGCCCGATCCCACAGAGTGAAATTCATGGGACCACGTGACGCAGGTCTCGAACCAGCATGGCAGCATACGGATAGCTACCAGCGACACGCGGTAAACACGCGGACTCGCCGGGAACCCCACGCCGGACAGCACCACCCCCGCCCGCCGGCACAACGTCCGCCGGGCCACCCGTACCCAGCGGTACGGAACTACATGAACGGCTGTGAAAACCGGCCAAAAACATATGCAGGTTCCGCTACGTTGTCCTCATTTCAGATAGAACCGCTGGACCGCACGGGAGAGTTGTCGCATGGCGACCCTAGAGAAGCGCCCGTCCATCGAGTACCTACGGACAGATCCTGATCTGCCGCCCGTGGGAGTCGTGGACCGGACGCCCATGTCCCCGGCCAAGAAGGGCATCTTCCTGGCCATCGCCGTACTCGGCGCCATCGCGTGGGCGATAGTCGGATTCGTCCGCGGCGAGAACGTGAACGCCGTCTGGATCGTGATCGCCGCGATCTGTACGTATGTACTGGCCTTCCAGTTCTACGCGCGGATCATCGAATGGAAGATCACCAAGCCGCGCGACGACGTCGCTACTCCGGCCGAGGCCATGGAGAACGGCAAGGACTACATGCCGATGGACCGCCGGGTCCTGTTCGGCCACCACTTCGCCGCCATCGCCGGCGCGGGCCCGCTGGTCGGCCCGGTGCTCGCGGCGCAGATGGGCTACCTGCCGGGCACCATCTGGATCATCGTCGGCGTGGTGCTGGCGGGCGCGGTCCAGGACTACCTGGTGCTGTGGGCGTCGGTGAAGCGCCGCGGCCGCTCGCTCGGCCAGATGGCGCGCGACGAACTGGGCGTGGTGGGCGGTATCGCCGCCATCGTGGCCGTACTGGTGATCATGATGATCCTGCTCGCGGTGCTCGGCATCGTCGTGGTGAACGCGCTGGCCGCGCAGGAGAATCCGGTGACGGGCGAGCTGGTGGGCGGCAGCCCGTGGGGCGTCTTCTCCATCGCCATGACGATCCCGATCGCCCTGTTCATGGGCATCTACCTGCGCTTCCTCCGGCCGGGCAAGGTCGGCGAGGTGTCGATCATCGGTTTCGCGCTGTTGATGCTGGCCATCGTCTCCGGTAACTGGGTGGCCGAATCCGGTTGGGGCCAGGACTGGTTCACGCTGACGGGCACCACCATCGCGTGGCTGCTGATCGGCTACGGCTTCGTCGCCTCGGTGCTGCCGGTGTGGCTGCTGCTCGCCCCGCGCGACTACCTGTCGACCTTCATGAAGATCGGCACCATCGCGCTGCTGGCGGTGGGCATCCTGATCACCATGCCGGTGCTGAAGGCCCCGGCGGTCTCCGATTTCGCGGGCAACAGCAATGGTCCGGCGTTCGCGGGCAGCCTGTTCCCGTTCCTGTTCATCACCATCGCGTGTGGTGCGCTGTCGGGTTTCCACGCGCTGGTGTCCTCGGGTACCACGCCCAAGCTGCTGGAGAAGCAGTCGCAGGCGCGCATGATCGGCTACGGCGGCATGCTCATGGAGTCGTTCGTGGCGGTCATGGCCATGGTGACGGCGAGCATCATCGACCAGCACCTGTACTTCTCCATGAATGCCAGTGGCGCGCTCACCGGCAAGACGGCGGAGGGTGCGGCCACCTATGTGAACGGCCTTGGGCTGCAGGGTGATCCGATCACGGCCAACGACCTGAACCAGGCCGCCGCCGATATCGGTGAGAAGAGCATCGTCTCGCTCACCGGTGGCGCGCCGACGCTGGCGGTCGGCATGTCCGAGGTGCTGCACCAGTTCCTGGGCGGCGCGAGCATGAAGGCGTTCTGGTACCACTTCGCGATCATGTTCGAGGCGCTGTTCATCCTCACCACCATCGACGCCGGCACCCGTGTGGCCCGGTTCATGGTGTCGGATTCGCTGGGCAACCTGGGTGGCCCGTTCGCGAAGTTCAAGGACGCGTCGTGGCGTCCGGGCGCGTGGCTGTGCTCGGCGATCGTGGTCGCGGCGTGGGGTTCGGTGCTGCTCATGGGCGTCACCGATCCGCTGGGCGGCATCTACACGCTGTATCCGCTGTTCGGCATCTCCAACCAGTTGCTGGCGGCGGTCGCGCTGACCGTGGTGCTGGTGATCGTGGTGAAGAAGGGCCTGCTGAAATGGGCTTGGATTCCGGCGATTCCGCTGTTCTGGGATCTGCTGGTGACCATGACCGCCTCCTGGCAGAAGATCTTCTCGGGCGATCCGAAGATCGGCTACTGGACTTCGCACAACAACGCGAAGATCAAGCTCGACGCGTACGAGGCGGCGCGGGACGCGGGCACCCTGCCCAAGGGCGTCGCCGATGCGGCGGCACTGGAGAAGCAGATCTCGGATCTGGAGAAGATCGTGCGCAACACCTTCATCCAGGGGTCGCTGTCGATCGTGTTCGCGGTGCTGGTGCTGGTGGTCGCGGTCGTCGGCGTGGTGGTGTGCGTGCGGGCCATCCGCAAGGGCGGCAGCGAGACCACCGAAACGCCGGAGGAGCCGTCGAAGATCTTCGGACCCAGCGGTTTCATCGCCTCACCTGCGGAGAAGGAAGTCCAGAAGGAGTGGGACGCGTTGATCGCCGAGGGCAAGGTGCGAGCGCCGGGCTCGGCACACGCACACTAGAGGTATGAGTGAACCGACCGTCCCGCCGACCGCAGCCCCCCTGCGGTCGGCGGGACGTGCGCTGTTGCGGGTCGTGCGGGCGGTGATCTGGTGGTTCGACTCGATCCTGGGCGGCAACGACTATCAGCGGTATGTCCAGCATCAGCGACTGCGTCACCCGGACACGGCGGTGCCGAGCGAACGCGAGTACTGGCGACAGCGGCACGACGCCTCCGAGCGCAATCCGCAGAATCGGTGCTGTTGAGCGCCCGTCGGGGCTGCTCTCCAGTGCTGATTCACTGACAGCCCGTGCCATGGCCGATTTCCGCCCCTGTGATGGCGGATTTCCGCTAGCGCGGTACGCCGCGGACTGACATCGTGGACAGCGTGAGTGCGAACGACTTGAATTTCGAGCGTTGCTACCGCGCCGTGGCAACCCGGGACTCCCGGTTCGACGGGCAGTTCGTGACAGCGGTGCGCACTACCGGAATCTATTGCCGCCCTTCCTGTCCCGCTATCACCCCGAAACCCGCCAACGTCACCTTCCTACCCACCGCCGCGGCCGCCCAACAGTGCGGATACCGCGCCTGCCGCCGCTGCCTGCCCGACGCCGCTCCCGGGTCACCCCTGTGGAACACCCGCGCCGACCTGGCCTCCCGCGCCATGCGCCTGATCGGCGACGGCGTCATCGAACGCGGCGGCGTGCCCGCCCTGGCCGACGCGCTCGGCTATTCGCAACGCCAGCTCACCCGGGTGCTCACCAGCGAACTCGGCGCCGGACCGCTCGCCCTGGCGCGAGCACACCGCGCGCACACCGCCCGCCTGCTCATCCAGACCACCCGGCTGCCCATGTCGGATATCGCGTTCGCCGCCGGCTTCGCGAGCATCCGGCAGTTCAACGACACCGTGCGCGAGGTGTTCGCCGTCAGCCCCACCACGCTGCGCGAGGAATCGCGCCGCCGCAACGGGGATACGCTGCCCACCACCAACGGCCTGCTGACACTGCGACTTGCGTACCGGGAACCGCTCGACAAGTCCTGGGTGGAATGGTTCCTGGCCGCGCACACCACGCCCGGCCTGGAGTCCTGGGAAGACGGCGTCTACACGCGCAGCCTGCGAACCCCGCACGGGCACACCACGATCCGGCTATCCGTGCAGCCGGGTCACGTGCGGGCCTCACTCACCCTGCACGATATGCGCGACCTGGCCCCGACCGTGGCCCGGCTGCGCCACTTCCTCGACCTCGACGCCGACCCGATCGGCATCGACGAGGCGCTGGCCGCCGGTATGACCGACGGTGCGCTCGACGCGCTGACCCTGTCCCCCGGCATCCGGGTGCCCGGCTGCCTCGACGGCCCGGAACTCCTGCTGCGCACCATGATCGGGCAGCAGATCTCGGTGGCGGCGGCCAACACCCACACCGCCCGCCTGGTGCAGCATCTCGGCGAATCCATCTCCGGGCCCATCCCGCACCTGTTCCCCACCCCCGCCGTCATCGCCGAACGCGGCGCGGAAGTGCTCACCGGCCCGGCCCGGCGGGTGGAGGCGATCGTCTCCGCCGCGCGCGCCCTGGCCACCGGCGACCTGGTCCTGCATTCCGGCCGCACCCCCGCCGACCTGCGCCGCGACCTGCTGGCCCTGGACGGTGTCGGCCCGTGGACCGCCGACTACGTCACCATGCGGCTGCTCGCCGATCCGGACATTCTGCTGCACACCGACCTGGTCGTCCGCCGTGGCGCGAACCTGCTCGGCATCGACCTCACCGATACGGCGCGTTGGTCGCCGTGGCGCTCCTACCTGTCCATGCACCTGTGGAAGCACGCCCTGGCCAACCCCGCACCCACCCCCGACGGCGCCGCCGGCGCCCGGAAAGCGAGAACCTCCCTGTGAACGCCATCGCAGCATCCCCCACCGGTTCGCAATCCGCTTCGACCACAGCCGATTTCAGCACCATCACCACACCCATCGGCCCCTTCACCGCCCTGGTGGACGCCGACGGCGCCGTCCTCGCCTCCGGCTGGACCGCCGACGCCGAAACGCTGCGCCCCCTCATCCACCCCACCCTGCGCCCCGCCGAACTCCGCGAACACACCGACCTCGGCGCCGTCACCAGAGCCGTAACCGCCTACCACACAGGCGATCTCACCGCCATCGACGCCATCACGGTCCGCCAGCTCTCCGGCCCGTTCCTGGTTCACGCCTGGGAAATCCTCCGCAAGATCCCCGCGGGCAACCCCGTCACCTACACCGACTACGCCACCGTCTCCGGCCGCCCCGCCGCCACCCGCGCCGCCGCCAACGCCTGCGCCCGCAACGCCGCCGCCCTCTTCGTCCCCTGCCATCGCGTCATCCGCACCGACGGCACTCTCGGCGGCTTCCGCTGGGGCCTCGACATCAAGCGCTGGCTCATCGCCCACGAAGCCGACTGAACCGGTATAAATCGCCGATGGCCTACACCATCAATCACTTCTCCCAAGCCAATCCGGCCGGTCCCGGACAGGGTGACATCCCACGGCTACTGCGCACGGTCGCGGCCACGATCGAGAGCCTGGGCGACGTGACGGTGAGCGATCTGATCATGCACACCGAAATCACCGCGGACGGCCCCTGGCCGTCGATAACCGTCTACTACGACCAGGCGGCTCCAACGGAGTAGATCGCCTGTGCGTCAGTCGAATCCGCCGGGATACGGATCCACCCGACCGCGTCGACCGACAGCACCGGAACGAGGCCGAGCCCCATTGCCGCCCAGCAGAGCCCAGACAAGACCTTCAGGGCTGCTTCATATCGGTGACGCATCAGGCGACAGTGGTCTCCAGGCGGGAGCCGGTGCGGCCGCGGATCACGTGCAGGCGGCTGGGGATGCGCTGGCGCATTTCGTCCACATGGGAGACGACGCCCACCACCCGGCCGCCGGAGCGGAGTTCGTCGAGGACGCCCATGACGGCGTCGAGGGTGTCGGCGTCGAGGCTGCCGAAGCCCTCGTCGATGAAGAGGGTGTCCATGACCAGGCCACCGGATTCGGCGGAGACCACATCGGCCAGGCCGAGGGCGAGTGCCAGGGAGGCCATGAAGGTTTCGCCGCCGGAGAGGGTTTTGGCGGGGCGGATGGCTCCGGTGTAGTCGTCGCGGATGTCGAGGCCGAGGCCGCCCCGGCGGCCGTGCGAGCCGGCGGCGTCGGTGTGGACGAATTCGTAACGGCCGCCGGACATTCGGCGGAGGCGGACGGAGCCCGCGAGGGCCACCTCTTCGAGGCGGGCCGCGAGGACGTAGGAGCGCAGCGACATGCGGCGGTTGTTCTCGCCACGGCCGGAGACCACGTCGGCGAGGCGGGAGAGTTCGTCGTGGGCCTTCTGCAGGGGGGCGATGCGGTCCACGGCGGCCCACAGCTGGCCGCACAGGTCTTCGAGTTGTTCCACTCGGCGGGCGGCCTCGGCGTGGGCGGCGACCGCGTGTTCCAGCGCCGATTGGGCTTGGGCCGCAGCTGATTCCGCTGCCTGGAGATCGCCGGGCTCGGGGGCGGATCGGATCTCGGGTTCGGCCAGCACCGCCTCCGCGTGCGCACGGGCGCGATCGGCTTCGACCAGCTTCGCTTCGATATCGGCCTGCTGCCGCGCCGTGCGGGAGGCGGCGTCGACGGCGCGGGCGTACTCGGCCAGCACGGTGTAGTCGGGGCCGGACTCGCCCATGACCGGTGGCGCCGATTCGACGAGACCCGCTTCGTACGAGAGCTTTTCGACACGCAGGGCGAGAACGGCGACCTGCTCGCGGGCGGTGGCGGCCTCGGCACGCATCTCCCGGACGGCGGTGGCCGCGGCGACCAGTGCTTCCAATCGGGTGCGGCGGCGGTCGACGGTGCCGTCCGCGCCCGCGGCCGCGCGCAGGCGTTCGGTCAGTTCGGCCAGCCGCCGGTCGGTGGCGACCACGCGTTCCATCGTCGCGCTACCGCGGCTTTCGCACTCACGCAGATCGTCCTGGAGACGGGTTTCCTCGGCGCGCAGCCGCTCGAACTCGGCGGTCAGGCCGTCGACCAGGCTCGCGAGCTTGCGCGCCTCGGCTTGCCGCTGGGCCGAATCATTCAGCGCGGCAGCCAATTCCGCCTTGTCGGCGTCCCCTCCACGTTCGACCAGCACTTCGATGGCCCGCTCCAGCTCTGCCACCCGCTGCCCCGCGCGATCGCGGGCCGCCTCGGCCTTGCGTTCATCCGCCAGCGCCGCGTCCTCGGCATCCTTCGACACGGCCCGTGCGGTCGCCCGTGCGGGCGCGGGATGGTCCTCGGATCCGCACACACCGCACGGCTCCCCCGCCACCAGCGCCACGGCCAACTCGGCGGCCATCCCCGCCAACCGCTGCTCCCGCAGTGCGAGCGTGCGCTCCCGTGCGTCCAGATGCGCCACCCGCGCCGCCTCGAACGCCGCGCCGGCCCGCGCCAGCTCACCGCGCCGCTGCTCCAACTCGATCGCCGCCTTCGCCGCGGTGCGCAACCGCTCGCACTCGGCCTCGACGGCGGCCAGTCCGGCCGCCGCGTCGGTCGACTCGCGCAACCGAACCTGCACGCCCGCAAGCGCTTCGGGCACCGCGTCCCGTCGCCGCCGCAATTCCGTGATTCGCCCCGCCAGCTCGGACTGCTCGGTTCGCAATCGAGCCAGCTCACCGGTGAGGGCGGTGGCCGATTCCGCGTCCGACCGCACCTCGTCCAAGGCGCCGATCTGCGCGCTCCACCCCCGAAGTGCCGCCTCCAGGCCGCGCGGTGCGTGGCGCTCGACCGCATCGCCCGCCCCGGAGGCATCGCCCGGTCGAGGCGTAGCGCCCGGTCGAGGCGCAGCGCCCGGTCCGTTCTCGGCCGCTGCGGGCTCGAGCGCCCCGAGATCGGCGGCGAAGTCTGTGCCGGCGAGTTCTCCGGAAGCGAGATCGAGGGCAGCCCAGCCGGTTCCGTCCAGTTCAGCGCTGGCGGGCTGGAGCAGGCGATCAGCGAGTTGCTCGGCGGCGCGCACGGCGTCGGTCTCCCGGCGGCGGAGGACTGTCGCGGCGGCGCGGGCCTCGGCGAGGGCGGCGGCGACCGGTTCGGCGCGGCGGGCGAGGGCCAGTTCGGCGTCGAGGGCGGCGCGGGTGGCTGCACCGGCGGTGTAGGCGTCGAGTTGGGCGCGGGCGGCGGTGCGGCGGCGGTGCAGGTCGTGCAGGCGGCGCTCGGCTTCGGCGGCGGTGTGGGCTCGGGATGAATTCGTTTGGCACTGTTCGCGTTCGGCGGTGGTGGCCGTCAGCGCGGTGCGGGCGGAGGCGAGCAGGCGCTGGGACCAGTCGACGGATTCGAGGATGCCGGCGGTTTCGGTGGCGGGGAGGCCGGCGGCTACGCCGACCTGGGCGATGAGGCGGTCGATGCTCTGTTTGCGGGAGTCGAGATCGGCTCCGCCCGCGCGGCGCTTGTCGACCAGCCACTGTTCGGCGGTGCCGAAACGTTCGGTGTCGAAGAGCTTTTCGAGGAGCTTCTCGCGTTCCTCGTTGTGGGCGCGCAGGAATCGGGCGAAATCTCCCTGCGGCAGCAGGACGACCTGGAAGAACTGGTCGGCGCTCATGCCGAGCAGGCGCAGCACCTCGTCGCCGATATCGGGGATGCGCGAGAGGTTCTGACCGCGACCGTCCAGCCATTCCAGGGTCGCGGAGGCGTTCTCGCGCACCCAGCCGCTCTTGGCGCGTTTGCTCGGCCGCTGGAATTCGGGGGTGCGGATCAGCCGCAGGCGGCGGCCGCCGATGGTGGCCTCCAGCTGGACGCGAGGCGGGGTCTGGTCGTCGGCGTGATCGGAATGCAGGCGCTTGCTCTCCGCACGTGCTCCGGGCACGCTGCCATACAGCGCGAAGGCGATCGCGTCGAGCACGGTGGTCTTGCCCGCCCCGGTCTGCCCGTGCAGCAGGAACAGGCCGTCGGCCCCGAGTTCGTCGAAGTCCACCACGGCGGTCTCGGCGAACGGACCGAAGGCGGTCAGTTCCAGTCGATGCAGCCGCACGCGGCGCTCCCTTCCCTCTCCGCCACGCCCCATCCAACAACCCGGCGCACACCACTACCCAACGGACACGCCGCAGCGCCCCGCGCGAATCCGCTCATGCGGTCAATCCAGCAGCCGGACCGCCACTTTCGAAGTCGTCGAACAGCCCTGGCGGCTCTTCCGCCGCACCGGCCGCATCGACCGGGCGGGAGTCCGCCGCACTGGCCGCATCGTCTCGTTTCGCGGCACGGACCGCGGCGGAGGCGAAGGAAGCCGAGTCTGCCTCGGCGACCGCTCGGTTCAGGCCGTCCGTCTCCCGGACCGCGGCGGCGAGGGCGCGTTCGACCCAGGTCATCTCACCGGCGGTGGGCGCGCCGCGCACATCGGTGAGGAAGCTGTGCGCGATCTCGGCGTCGCGGCGGCCGTGGACGCGCTCCCGGTAGCGGAGTTCGGGATTGCCTTCGGGGCGTTGCCATTCCACGTGGACGGCATGCGGGAAGCGCTCGCGCAGGCGGCGCAGGGCATCCACCGGGCGGGCATGGTCGGTGAGTGTCGCTGAGACGTAATGGGATTCGGCCCCGGTGTGCTCGGGCGCGGTGAGGAGGGTGTCGAGCTCACCGGTGAGCTGGGACAGGCCGCGCACCACCGGCAGCTCGTGGCGAGTGACCCCGGCGAGACCGGACGCGTCCAGGTCGATGATCCAGACCGCTTTGCGGTGCGAACGCTCGCCGAACGAATACGGCAGGGGGGAACCGGAATAGCGGACCGAATCCGAGAGGGTTTGCGGGGAGTGCAGGTGGCCGAGCGCCACATAGTCGATGCCGTCGAATGCCGACTGCGGCACCGTCTCGACGCCGCCGACGGAAATGGAGCGCTCCGACCCGGTCGCTTCCCCGCCGACGACGAAGGCATGCGCCAGCACCACCGAGCGCAGGCCGGATCGGGCGGCCAGGTCGTGGCGGATCAGGCCCATGGCCGCGTCCAGGATTTCGGCGTGCGAACGCGCCTGGGGCACACCCAGTTCGACGCGGGTGATATCCGGCTCCAGATACGGAATGCCGTAGAAGGCGACCTCTCCGTGCTCGTCCGACAGCAGTACGGGCCGTGCCACGTCCTTGATCGCGCATCGCAGGTGCAAACCGCCCGCGGCCGCGAAAGTGCCCAGCGCTCCCAGCCGGGTGGGTGAATCGTGATTGCCGGAAGTCGCCACAATGGTTGCCCCGGCTGCCCGAATTGCCTCGAATCCCCTATTGCATACGGCGATCGCGTCCGCACTCGGAATGGAGCGGTCGTAGACGTCGCCGGGCAGCACCACCACATCCACCCGTTCGGCGGCCACCAGTTCGGCAACGGCCCGCAGCGAACACTCCTGGTCGGCAAGCAGATCGACACCGTGGAAGGTGCGGCCGATATGCCAGTCGGAGGTGTGCAGGATGCGCATGACTCGAGACGCTAGGCGATCGCTCCGACAAGTCGATCGATAACCCGCGCGCCGAGGCCGAAACACGCCGGTGTATTGCGCGAAGGTCGCCCGGGGAATCGGGTTGGCGCGCCGAATCATTGCCGCCGAGCGGGCTTGGTGACGGACGTAACCGTCACGGCGTGCTTCGCCGGGACACACGACAATCCAGGCGAAAGATGCCGAACGGTTGCTGAATTCACTAGTTTGTCGGTGGCATGCGGCACTATCTGCACTCATGACCGCACCGATGCTGTTTGCGCTGCTGTTGGTGTTCCTCGCCGGGTCGGCCGTGGGCTGGCTCGGGCATGCCGCGCGGGCAGGGCAGCGCGGGGCGATGGCCGAGGCGCGATTAGCGGCCATGCGCGACAACGAGCGGATGCTGCGGCAGTCGCTCAGCGTGGCCAGTGAGGATGCGGCGCGGCGGCAGTCCCATGCCATCGGGACGCTGGTGGAGCCGCTGCGCGAAGCCGTGGGCACGCTGAACCGGCATATCCAGGAGGTCGAGCACAACCGCATCAACGCGTATTCGGGCCTGCGCGAACAGGTTGCGGGCATGCAGCGGATGTCGCATCAGCTGTCCACGCAGACCGGGCAGTTGGTGGCCGCGCTGCGGGCGCCGCAGGTGCGCGGCCGATGGGGTGAGATCCAGTTGGAGCGGGTGGTGGAGCTCGCGGGCATGACCAAGCACTGCGATTTCGACACCCAGGTCACCCGCCGCGCCGGCGTCGACGGCGTGGTGCGGCCGGACATGGTGGTGCGGCTGGCGGGCGGGCGGCAGATCGTGGTGGATTCCAAGGTGCCGTTCTCGGCCTACCTGGACGCCGCGGGCACCGAGGACCCCCGCGAACGCGACGGGCATCTGGCCAAGCACGCCCGGCATCTGCGCAACCATGTCGATCAGCTGGCGGCCAAGGAGTATTGGACGGCCTTCGATCCCGCCCCGGAGTTCGTGGTGCTGTTCGTGCCCGGCGATCCGTTCCTCGACGCCGCGCTCGGCACCGATTCGAATCTGCTCGAGTACGCCTTCTCCCGGAATGTGGTTCTCGCCACGCCCACCACGCTCATGGCTCTGCTGCGCACGGTCGCGCTGGGCTGGCGGCAGGAGGCGCTCACCGCGGATATGGCATTGATCCAGCAACTCGGCCGGGAGCTCTACACCCGGCTCGCCACCACCGGGAAACATCTGGATCGCCTGGGCTCGCAGCTGGGCAAGGCGGTGGACGCCTTCAACCACACGGTGGCGTCGGTGGAATCACGGGTCATGGTGACGGCCCGCAAACTCCACGAACTGGAGATAGCCGACGCGCCCGTACCGGAAATCGGGCGGGTGGAAACGTGGCCGCGCGCGGTTGGATTCGCCGAGAATGTGAACTCGTAGGCAGGGTCTCCGGCAGCCGCGGGTGAGGGTTCCTTCACACCCGCGTGATGTCGTCTACCTCGCAAAGCAGCGCAATGATTTAGTGTGCAGATCGTGGCAGTTACCCAAAACGAGCGAGCCGAGGTGCCCCCGTCGCACCGGTCGATCCTGCCGTCGGTACCGGGCGTCCCGGCCGGAGCGGCAGTGCTGGTTGCGGTGACCTGCACGGTTATCGGTTTCTTCATCGATTCGCAGAGCGGCAATCAGCTCACCAACACCTTCGGCGCGCTGTATGTGATCGGCTGCGTGATCGCGGTGCTGATCGTCCGATACCGCGGTCTGTTCACCACCCTGGTGCAGCCGCCGCTGCTTTTGTTCGTCGCGGTTCCGGTGGCGTATCAGCTCATGCTCGGCGAATCGGGCGGGCTGGGCACCAAGGAGATCCTGCTGAACCTGGTCATCCCACTGGTGAACCGCTTCCCCACGATGGCGCTGGCCACCGTGCTGGTGCTGGCCATCGGGGCGGGCCGGATGGTGCTGCACCGTCGCGAGCAGGAGGCGAACGGCGACGGCGCTCGCAAGCCGCGCGCCCGCACCTCCCGTCCGGCCGCCGCCGCGCGCGGCCAGCGCACCCGCGCCGCCGACGCCAAGGACCCGGCCAGACGACGCTTCCGGAGCAATGCCGACGCCACCCCGGACGCCGAGACCGACGCGGAAGCCACCCCGCGCGCATCCCGGCGCCCCGCCGGCCGGACCGCCGAACGCCCACCGCGCGTGAGCAACCCGAGCCGCTCGGCAACCGACCGCAAGCCCGCCGACCGCCAGCGCGCCGCCACCGACCGCAGCCGCGGCGATCGCCCGGCCACCGAACGCTCGCGCACGGAACGCCCGGCCACGGCCGAACGTCCTGCCGCAGCGGATCGTTCGCGAGGCGACCGCCAGCGCGCCGCCAACCCCGCCGCGGACCGCCAGGCCACCCCGAACCGCAAACCCCCCGCCGAGCGCCGCGCCGCCCCGGCGGGCGAGCGCCGCGCGAACCCGGACCGCGCCGCCAACCCGGTCGCCGAACCCCGTCGCCGCCGCAGCCCCAACGGCGAACTGCCCCCACACCCCCGCCCGAATGTCCGCTACCGCGAACGCGATTCGGGCCGCATCGAACGCTGAGGGCACGGATCCCCGCATACGACGAATCCCCGCACCTGGTGCGGGGATTCGTTCGTTCGAAAGGCTGGTTACTGCCGGGCGGCGCGCAGCTCGCGGGGCAGGGAGAACACCAGGGTCTCGTTGGCGGTGGTCACCGGCTGGACGGTGCCGAAGCCGTGCTGGGCGAGCAGTTCGAGCACGCCCTCGACGAGGATCTCGGGAACCGAGGCGCCGGAGGTGACGCCGACGGTGCCCACGCCCTCGAGCCAGGCGGTGTCGACCTCGCGGGCGTAGTCGACCAGGTGGGCGGCACGAGCGCCCGCGCTCAGCGCGACCTCGACCAGGCGGACCGAGTTGGAGGAGTTGCGCGAACCCACCACGATCACCAGATCGCATTCGGGGGCCATCGCCTTCACCGCGGTCTGCCGGTTGGAGGTGGCGTAGCAGATGTCGTCGCTCGGCGGATCCTGCAGCTTCGGGAACTTCTGCCGCAGGCGCTGCACGGTTTCCATGGTCTCGTCGACCGAGAGCGTGGTCTGGGAGAGCCAGATCACCTTGTTCTCGTCGCGCACGGTGACATTGTCGACCGCGTCGGGGCCGTCCACGAGCTGCACGTGATCGGGGGCCTCACCCGCGGTGCCCTCGACCTCCTCGTGCCCCTCGTGGCCGATGAGCAGGATGTCGAAGTCGTCGCGTGCGAAGCGCTTGGCCTCCTGGTGCACCTTGGTGACCAGCGGGCAGGTGGCGTCGATGGTGTGCAGTTCCCGCGCGGCCGCGGACTCGTGCACCATCGGGGACACGCCGTGCGCGGAGAAGACCACGACCGCGCCGTGCGGCACCTCGTCGGTCTCGTCGACGAAGATCACGCCGCGCTCCCGTAGCGTCTCCACCACGTGCCGGTTGTGCACGATCTCCTTGCGCACATAGAGCGGGGCGCCGTGCTTTTCGAGCGCCTTCTCCACCGTCTCCACCGCGCGATCCACACCGGCGCAGTAGCCACGCGGTTCGGCGAGCAGTACACGTTTCGAGCCGTCGGCGGCACCCGACGGCGACCGGACGATTCCGACGTTCAAAGGGATTGCCGAGGACATGCCCCACAGAATACGTGTGCGGGGTGACGCGCATCGGGGCGGAGGTTGGTATCAGAATCACATTTCGTGAGTTCTCACCTATGCATCACACGGCGTTTCGGGCAGGCTATGGGCATGTTCCGACCTCCGTTCCTGGCCCGGGTCGCCGCCGGGGCTGCTGTCTACGCCCTCGAGGAAACTCGTCGGCTACCGACCACCGCAATCAATTTCCCGATCACCGCCATCAGCCAGATGCTGCAGACGACAATGCATGTGCAGCAGTTCGTGACCAGCCTCGCTCTCAAAGGCGACGCCGTTTTCGACCGTTTGCTGAATCAGCCGGAAGAACAGCCCGCGTGGGCCACCTTCGATGAGGACGAGGAGTTCGAGCAAACTCCCAGCGCCGCTTCGGAATCGGTACGCCAGAGCCGTTTCGACCTCTTTACGGAAGAGGAATCCGCCGTCGAATCGGCCGTGCAGGAGGCTGCCGAACCGGCGAGCGTTGTCGAAGAGCCCGCCGAACCCGTCGCCGAAGAACCTGTCGCCGCCGAGCCCGCCGTCGCGGAACCGCCCGCCGAAACCCTGGCCGCCACGAACGGCCACAGCAACGGCGTCGGCGTCATCGAACCCGAGGTCGCCGCGCGCTTCGGTTACTCGGAGCTGAGCATCGCCCAGCTGCGGGCCCGACTGCGTCAGCTCACCGTCGACGATCTGGCTGCCCTGCTGGATTACGAGCAGAAGACCCTCGATCGCGCGCCGTTCGTCACCATGCTGACGAACCGCATCGCGACAGTGCAGGCCAAGTAACCACACACAGACTTCCGCGCCGGTCGATTCGAGCAGTGGGCTCGAGCCGACCGGCGTCGTCGTTTTCCGGTGGCTTCGCCGATTCGGTCGGTGGCTCCTGACAAGATGGGTTCGGTGAGCACCGAGGAGAAGACGGAGCGGCCGTCGAGTACCGCCGAGAACCCCATGCCGGTGCGCACTGTCGCGGTGAAGGTGGCGCAGTGGATCGATCGGCTGGGCGCGGTCTGGGTGGAGGGGCAGATCACCCAGATGAACGTGCGGCCCGGTACGCGCACGGCGTTCCTGGTGCTGCGCGATACCGCCGCCGATATGTCGCTGTCGGTGACGTGTGATCCGGCGCTGCTGCGGGATTCGGCGGTGCCGCTGCAGGAGGGCAGCCGGGTCGTCGTGTACGGCAAGCTGTCGTTCTTCACCGGGCGCGGCACGGTGTCGTTGCGGGTCACCGAGATTCGGCCCGTCGGTATCGGGGAACTGCTCGCGCGCATCGAGCGGCTCAAGGCGCTGCTGGCCGCCGAGGGGCTGTTCGATCCCCGGTTGAAGCGGCCGATTCCGTTCCTGCCCAATCGGATCGGGCTCATCACCGGACGGGCTTCGGCCGCCGAGCACGATGTGGTGACGGTGGCCACGCAGCGCTGGCCCGCCGTGCGCTTCGAGATCCGCAATACCGCCGTGCAGGGGCCGACCGCGGTGCCGCAGATGCTGGAGGCCATCGCCGCGCTGGACGCGAATCCGGATGTGGATGTGATCGTGCTGGCGCGCGGCGGCGGCAGCGTCGAGGATCTGCTGCCGTTCTCGGACGAGACGCTGTGCCGGGCAATCGTTTCCGCCAAGACGCCGATCGTCAGCGCGATCGGGCACGAACCGGATAATCCGCTCAGCGACTATGTGGCCGATCTGCGCGCGGCCACGCCCACCGATGCCGCCAAGCGCATCGTCCCCGACGCGGCCGCCGAGGCCGCACTGCTGGACGAGCTACGCGAGCGGGCCGCGGCCGCCCTGCGCGGCTGGGTGGATCGGGAATCCCGTGCGCTGCACCAGCTTCGCTCCCGGCCGGTACTGGCGGATCCGCTGCGCCTGCTGGATCAGCGCTACGACGAGGCGGAACGGCTGCGCACCGCCGCGCGCCGCGCCATCGAACATCTGCTCATCCACGAATCCACCGCAGCCCGGCACCTGCGCGAGAAGGTCGCCGCGCTGGGTCCGGCCGCCACCCTCGCGCGCGGATACGCGGTGGTGCAGAAGGTGACCGGCAAGGATCGCGAGGTGGTCCGCTCCATCGAGGACGCCTCGGCCGGCAGCCAGCTCCGTATCCGCGTCGCCGACGGCGCGATCACCGCCGCCGCTCTCGGCACCCAATCCCTCGGCCCCCGAAAGGAATCCGACCCCCGATGACCGACAGCACCGACACCGCCGAAATCGCCACCTTCGGCTACGAGCGCGCCCGTGACGAACTGGTCAATGTGGTGAAGATGCTCGAACAGGGCGGCATGGATCTCGACGACTCGCTCGCCCTGTGGGAGCGCGGCGAAGCCCTCGCCAACCGCTGCGAGGAACACCTCGCGGGAGCCCGCAAGCGCGTGGAAGACGCCCTCGCCCACCGGACTTCCCAGGAGGGCTGAGCGCCCGCCCCGCTGTTTCGTGTCGCGGCGGATTCAGCTCGTGGGCAGGGGCTGTGCCTGGCCGACGGCGGTGGCGAGGGTGGTGAAGGTGGCGTTGTCGCCCGCGCCCCTGATCAGGACGCGGACCGGACCGAAGTCGGTGATCCAGGCGGGTTCGGTGCCCTGTTCGGCGTAGACGACCCATTTCCGGTCGCCGATCTGCTCGGTGCCGGTGGCGTAGCGGGTGCCGATGATTTCGCGGGCGAGGGCGTCCTCGGTGGCATCGGACTGGGTGAGCTGCATGTAGGTGCCCTCGGGCGAGATGTACCCGATGGTGCTCACCTTGCCGCCGCCCGCGCCGTCGATGGTCTTCTTCTTGTTCGCGGAGTTGGGCCGCCACTGGTCGCCCAGCACCGGCATGCGCACCGGGAATCCGAGGGTGCGAGCGTCGAGTTCGAGGGTCGCCTCGGCATCGACACTCGGAATCTGCCCGGGCGTCGGACCGTCCGCGCTGAACGCGCAGGCGCGCGCGACACCGGCGATGAACAGGCAGACCAGCACTAGCGGCAGCAGCGACCAGAACAGGTCCTTGTAATCGTGCTGGGTCCGCGGCTTTTGGTACGACACGACCCCCAGTATCCACGGCCGGGCAGTGCGACCCGACTCACAGTCACGTGTCGCAAGCTTGCGAAAGCCCGGTCACTCGCCGTTCGCTGTGTAAAGAGCCGCGACCTGCGCGTAAGGGAAACGCGTGTACCTGGTTAGCGCCGTTAACAGCAATGCGACAATTTACCCAGCAGTACACGACTTAGGAGGGCATCCGCCATGACCGCATCCAGCCGACGCGAGGCTCCGGACCGTAACCTAGCCCTGGAGTTGGTCCGGGTCACCGAGGCGGGCGCGATGGCCGCCGGCCGCTGGGTCGGCCGCGGCGACAAGGAGGGCGGCGACGGCGCGGCCGTGGACGCCATGCGGCAGCTGGTCGCCACGGTCTCCATGCGCGGCATCGTGGTCATCGGCGAGGGCGAGAAGGACGAAGCGCCCATGCTCTACAACGGTGAGCTCGTCGGCGACGGCACCGGCCCGGAACTCGACTTCGCGGTCGACCCGATCGACGGCACCACCCTCATGTCGAAGGGTTCGGCCGGCGCGATCTCCGTGCTCGCGGTCGCCGAGCGCGGCGCCATGTTCGACCCGTCGGCCGTCTTCTACATGGAGAAGATCGCCGTCGGCCCCGACGCCGCCGATGTCATCGACCTGTCGGCCCCCATCGCGGAGAACCTGCGGCGGGTGGCCAAGGCCAAGAACTCTTCGGTCTCCGACCTGACCGTGTGCGTCCTGGACCGCCCGCGCCACGCGCAGCACATCCAGGAGGTGCGCGACGCCGGCGCTCGCATCCGCCTCATCTCCGACGGTGACGTGGCCGGGGCCATCGCCACCGCCCGCCCGGAGTCCGGCGTGGACATGCTGATCGGCATCGGCGGCACCCCCGAGGGCATCATCGCCGCGGCCGCCATGCGCTGCATGGGCGGCGCCCTGCAGGGCAAGCTGGCCCCGAAGGACGACGAGGAGCGCCAGAAGGCCATCGACGCCGGCCACGATCTGGACCGCATCCTCGGCACCGAGGATCTGGTTTCCGGTGAGGACGTCTTCTTCTCCGCCACCGGCGTCACCGACGGCGATCTGCTGCGCGGCGTCCGCTACTACGGCGGCGGCGCCTACACCCAGTCGATCGTCATGCGCGCCAAGTCCGGCACCGTCCGCATGATCGACGCCTACCACCGCCTCACCAAGCTGCGCGAGTACGCCTCGGTCGACTTCGACGGCGACGACGCCGCCGCCCCGCCGCTGCCCTGATCGGCGAAACCGCCTGACGCCCTGCCGATTCGGCGGGCGGCCGGAAGCCCTCGAACCGCACCGGTTCGGGGGCTTCCCGCATGTCGGGGTTGCGGCACAGACCTTTTCGAGCGCGGGTCTAGGGTCGAGTCCGTGAGTGAGGACCGCATCGATCACGCGACGACGCCCCGGGATCCGGGCTTGCCGGATCGGGCGACCATCGACGCGCTCATCGCGGCCGTCCTGCCGCCGCACCCGACAGGTGGGATCGGTGCGCCACTGCTCCTCTCCCGCCGCCCGGACGGCCCGGTCGCACGCCTCGGACCGTTCGTCGCGAAGGCGCATGCGGCCGACTCCGACATCGCTTCGCTGCGCACCCGGCTGCGTCTCGCCGCACATCCGATGCTCGGCGAAATCCTCTTGCCCCCAGCAGGTTTCGGGTCCGATTGGGCGGTTCTACGATCCGGCCGGCTCATCACGTTCTGGCCGTACGGCACTCCACTGGATCCCGCCGATCACGAGGTCGTTCCATGGGGCAGGGCCGCCGCCCTGCTCGCCCGGCTGCACCGAATTCCGCTGACACACTCGGCGAACGGGACCGCGCTCGTCTCATCGCACGCCGGGCGGGAGAGAACGGCTGCCGCACAGGATCATTCGCGTGCCGACGAGCCGATCCCCGCAGTCGGCCGCCCTGATCGCGTCGAGCGCGCCGTGGACCGGCTGCGCGCAGCGAACGGGGCCGCGAATCCCCGCGCGGCCGAGGTGGTGCAGCGCGCCCATGCCGCCTTGCCACCGTTGGACTTCGGGCGGCCGGTCGCCCATGGGGAACGGCCCTCGGTGCTGGTGCATGGGGACTTTCATCTCGGGCAGTTGGTGTGGACCGACGCCCCCGGCGGGGAGGGGTTGCGGCTCATCGATGTCGACGATCTCGGGGTGGGGGATCCGGTGTGGGATCTGGCGCGGCTGGCCGGATTCTTCGCGGCGGGGATCTTGGATTCGACTGTATGGGAACGGTTTCTCGGCGCATACCGACTGGCCGGTGGGATCGCGGTGCCGGAGCGGGACGAGTGGTCGGTGCTGGATGCTCCGGCGCAGGCGATGGTGGTCCACGCGGCTGCCCTCGGGGTGGCGAAAGCCGGACTCGAGGGCCGAGAACTGGACGAATGGGATGTGGCACTGGTGGATTCGTGTCGCAGGATGACGACTCCCGTATCGTGAAGTTCGCATGTGATTGTTGAATACGGGGAGATGAAGAACGATGAAATGCCCTAAGTGCCATGCGGCTATGCATACGTACAACCGCGCCGGGGTCCATATCGAACAGTGCAGCGGATGCCGGGGGATCTTCCTGGACTACGGCGAGCTCGAAGCCCTGCAGCGGCTCGAGGGCGGCTACCAGCAACCGGGCTACCAGCAGGCCCCGCCGCCGCCCGCCGCACCGGCCTGGGGCGCGCCGACCCATCACCAGACCCCCCACTACGGCCACGGCCACGGCCATCGCCCGCAGCACGGGATCGGCCGGTTGTTCTACTCGTCGTAAACGGATGCGGCGCATCGGCTCGCGCAATCATATTCCCGCGGGCCGTGTGCTCATTCCCTCAGGCGTGGCACCCCCACGCGCTCCGAGGCGGGCATAGGGTCGAATCCATGACCGAGTACCGCATCGAACACGACACCATGGGCGAGGTCCGCGTCCCCGTCGACGCGCTCTGGCGGGCGCAGACGCAGCGCGCGGTGGAGAACTTCCCGATCAGCGGCCGCGGCCTGGAGCGCGCGCAGATCCGCGCGCTCGGCCTGCTGAAGGCGGCCACGGCGACCGTCAACCGCGATCTGGGGCTGCTGGACAAGGCGAAAGCGGACGCCATCATCGCCGCCGCCACCGAGATCGCCGACGGCCGCCACGACGACCAGTTCCCCATCGACGTCTTCCAGACGGGTTCGGGCACCAGCTCGAATATGAACGCCAACGAGGTGATCGCGAGCATCGCCGCCCGTGACGGCGTCACCGTGCACCCCAACGACGATGTGAACATGTCGCAGTCGTCCAACGACACCTTCCCCACCGCAACGCATCTCGCGGCCACCGAGGCCGTGGTGAAGGATCTGGTCCCGGCGCTGGAGCATCTGCGGCTCGCGCTGCTGGACAAGTCCGTGGAGTGGAAGGACGTGGTCAAGTCCGGCCGCACGCATCTGATGGATGCGGTCCCCGTCACCCTCGGTCAGGAGTTCGGCGGCTACACCCGGCAGGTGAGTGCGGGCATCGAACGCCTGCTGGCCACCCTGCCGCGTCTGGGTGAGTTGGCCATCGGCGGCACCGCCGTCGGCACCGGCCTCAATGCCCCCGACGGTTTCGGTGCGAAAGTCGTTGCGGAGCTTGCCCGGCAGACCTCGCTCGACCATCTTTCCGAGGCCCGCGATCACTTCGAGGCGCAGGCCGCACGCGACGGTCTGGTGGAGCTGTCGGGTGCGCTGCGCACCGTCGCCATCAGCCTCACCAAGATCGCCAACGATATCCGCTGGATGGGTTCCGGCCCGCTCACCGGCCTGGCCGAACTCCAGCTGCCCGATCTGCAGCCGGGCTCCTCGATCATGCCGGGCAAGGTGAATCCGGTTCTGCCCGAGGCGGTTACGCAGGTCGCCGCGCAGGTCATCGGCAACGATGCGGCGGTCGCGTGGGGCGGCGGCAACGGCCACTTCGAGCTGAACGTCTACATCCCGGTGATGGCGCGCAATGTGCTGGAGTCGATTCGCCTGCTGGCCAACGTATCCCGCCTGTTCGCGGACAAGTGCGTGGTGGGCCTGGCGGCCAATGTCGAGCATCTGCGGCAGCTGGCCGAATCCTCGCCTTCCATTGTGACGCCGCTGAATTCGGCCATCGGCTACGAGGAGGCGGCGGCCGTCGCGAAGCAGGCGCTGAAGGAAAAGAAGACGATCCGGCAGACCGTCATCGATCGCGGTCTCATCGGCGACAAGCTGTCGCTGGAGGAACTCGACCGCCGCCTGGATGTGCTGTCCATGGCCAACGTGGACGACAAACAGGCCTGACGACAAACACCGATCCCTCGGCTAACGTTCTCCCCCGCAGTATCCGATGCTGAATCTTCAGACGCTGAAGGGGATTTCGTGAGAATTCGGGGTGTCGCCGCCGCAGCGGCGGCGATGGTGGCGCTGCTCGCCGGCTGTTCGTCGGGCAGCGACCACCACCCGGAGGCCGCACCGGCCTCCACCACCACGGTGCCGTCCACCACCACCGCCGCACCCAAGACCACCGTCACGGTGCCCACCGACGACGGGGAACCGGCCGATCCCAGCGAGTACCGGCAGGAGGAGGGCGCGCTCGGCAAACCGGGATACTTCTTCCGGACCCCGAGCGGCAATTTCAGCTGCGCGGTCTTCGACAAGCCGGTGCGCTTCGGCGAGGTGTCGGTGACCGTCGGTTGCCAGGGCACTGCGGCGGCCGTGCCGACCGGGTCCAAGACCTGCCTCGATGCCGAGGGCGTGCCCGCGTTCGGTCTCACCGCGACCGGCGCGGAGTTCACCTGCGCCGCCGGTGACCTGTTCGCCGGGCGCACGGACGCGGGCGTGCTGGAGTACGGCACACATGTGCAGGTCGGCAACCAGATCTGCGCCTCGCACCGGGTCGGGATCACCTGCAGGCAGCTCGATTCCGGGGCGTCGTTCTTCGTCTCGAAGGAAGCCGGCATTCTGAAGAATTGATATCCGCCCGGTCATGGCGTGTTTTTTCCTTTCCGCGAAATATGTGAAACGCATCACGGATTGCTTCCGATTAGCTGAGTGTCCGCAACCAGCGGATGATCCACTGAAAGGAAAGAACAATGCTTACTGGACTCGCCGCCCTTCTCGTTGGCCTCGGCGCATTCGGCGTCATCGCTGCACTGGCCACACTGGGCATCATTCTTTGAATATCGCGGTCGGTGGGTATGGCGGTGAGAACTGCCATACCCGCGCACCGTGTTCACCGAGCTCCCACGATCTCCGGGTAATTCTTCAGTTCGATGTCGTTGGCGGCACTGTCGCTGTACTTCAGCATCAGCTTGAACGCCCATGAGCCCACGAACCAGTTGCGAAACTTGATCCCAACTGCGGTTTTCGGGGCCAGGAACGGGCCGGGGTTGGAACCGTCGCTCTTGCGCATGTAGCGCTTCAGGATCTCCTGATAGCGAGCGAAGGCCACCTCGTAATCGCCCCCCGCGGCAGCCAATTCACCGGCGAGCACATACGCGCCGACCACCGCCAGACCGGTTCCGAAGCCGGCGAGCGTATTTCCGTAACCCGCGTCGCCGATCAATGCCACGCGGCCCTTCACGAATTCGTCCATCTGCACATGGCTGATGGAATCCAGGTAGAAGGTGTCCAGATCCTGGAGTTCGGCCAGCATTTCGGGGACCTTCCAGCCCATCCCCGCGAATTTCTCTGTCACGATGCGCTTTTGCGCGGCGACGTCGTCGCGCGAGTATTCGAGTTCCGGCGACGCGAACATGTAGAGGTGCGGCGACTTCGGCCCGCCCTCGACGGCCAGGCGGCCGGGAGCGTTGTGCGCGTAGGCGAGTCCGCGAACCCGCGGGGCATCGGGGTCGACCGGGTCGTCGCCGGCGATGCAGTAGTACCACCCGCGGTGGTGCACATAGTCCCGCTCGGGACCGAAGGCCAGGCGTCGCACGCCGGAGTGGATGCCGTCCGCGCCGAAGACCAGGTCGAAGGTTCGCGTTGTGCCCGAGGCGAATTCGACGTGGACGCCGGCGGCGGTGTCGGCGAGGCCGGTGATGTGGTCGGCGAAGAGGTATTCGCAGTCGGCGGCGGTGTGGTCGTAGAAGACGCTCGCCAGGTCGCCGCGCTGGATCTCGAGGTCGCCGCCGGTGAAATCGCCCGAGATGAGCGCCAATTCGCGGTCGGCGGCGTCGACGAATCGCATGTCGGTGGTGCCGGTGCGGCGGGCCCTGATGTCGTCGAGGACGCCCATGCGGTCCAGCACGGTCAGGTGGGTCTGCCCCTTGAAGTCGATGGCCTGGCCGCCGGGGCGCAGCTTCGGGGCCTTCTCGACGACGGTGACGTGGAAGCCGTAGCGGTTGAGCCAGTAGGCCAGCGCGGGGCCGGCGACGCTCGCGCCGGAGATGAGGACGGTGGTGTTGCGCATTGCGGTGACTCCTTCACTTACTGCGTCTGTCAGACGCTATAATAAAAGCGTATGGTGGACGCAGTTTGAAGTCAAGCGCGATTCGGGAAGGATCAACGGCCATGGCGGCACCCACCACGACCGAACTGCTGTGGGGCACTCAGCAGCGACCCAAACGCGGGCCGAAACCCTCGCTCACGCTGGAACGCATCGTCGGCGAAGCGGTCGAACTCGCCGATGCCGAGGGGATCGCCAACCTGTCCATGGCCCGGCTGGCCGAACGGCTCGGCTGCGCGAAGATGGCGCTCTACCGGTATGTGCCGGGCAAGACCGAACTCAACGCGCTCATGCTCGACAGCGCCATGGGCGCACCGCCCGCCGCCGCGGCCGCGGAGCCCTGGCGCGATTACCTGCGCCGCTGGTCCGAGGTCTTCTTCCAGCGCGTCTTCGACCACCCGTGGGCGCTGGAACTGGCCATCGGCGCACGACCCATGGGGCCGAATGAAATGGCCTGGCTGGAAACGGCACTCGCCGCCATGGCCGACCTCGAACTGAACGCGGCCGAACGCTTCGACACGGTGGTGCTGCTACTCGGTCACACGCGCAGCCTGGTCCAGCAGGTCGGACCGGGCAAGGGCGAGGACGCCGAGGGCAAGCTGGAACGTGAGATGGGCACGGTGCTGGCCGAATACGGCGACCGGTTCCCGCATGTGCGGGCCACGCTGGCCGAAGCGCTGCAGACGCCGATCGGTCCGTCCGGGCGCGACAATGCCCTGCATTTCGGGATCGAACGCATCCTGGACGGCGTCGCCGCGCTCATCGCCGAGCGTTCCTAGCCCTGTCGCCGGCACACCGTCCGGCCTACAGTCGGAACATGTCCGAACTTCCCGAATTGCAGCAGGACGCGATCACCACGGTCCGCGAATTCTTCGCCGCACTGGAAATGAACGCCATCGACGAGGCCCTCGACCTCGCCGACCCCGGCATCGTCTGGAAGAACACCAGCCTGCCCGACATCCGCGGACTCGACCGCGTGCGCTGGGTCTTCAACGGATTGCGCGGCGACGCCTTCGGTTTCCGCATCGACATGCACCACATCGCCGCCGACGGCAAGGATGTGGTGCTCACCGAGCGCACCGACTACCTGCGCATCGGCCCCGTCGAAATCGGCTTCTGGGTGTGCGGCACCTTCGAACTCCGCGACGGCCGCATCACGGTGTGGCACGACCACTTCTCCTGGGAGAACTTCCTGCGCGGCACCGTGCTGGGCCTGGTCCGCGCCGTACTGCCCGGCAAGCGCTAGCTCCCGAGAGTGGGGGCTACCCCTTCAGGTGGGCCAGTTCGGCGCGCGCCTTCTCGCCCACTTCGCCGAAATCGGTGCGGGTGAAGAAGTTCCACCGCTCCAGCAGCGGGCGGAAGACGAGTTCGGGTTCGCGCGCGCTGTCGTAGATGCCGGCCTCGGCGAGGACCTCGTCGCTGGTGCGGCCGTCGGCCAGCTCCACCGAGGGGACCTGGAAGTCGGCGATGCGGTCGGCGATGG
This sequence comes from Nocardia acididurans, assembly GCF_016741815.1. Classification (GTDB taxonomy): domain Bacteria; phylum Actinomycetota; class Actinomycetes; order Mycobacteriales; family Mycobacteriaceae; genus Nocardia; species Nocardia acididurans. Next base: position 155,169 of record NZ_JAERRJ010000006.1, on the reverse strand, counting down.
CGCGGGCGGCCTGATCGGGGGCGTGGTCGAGACCCGCGGCGACCAGGTTGGCGAAGAAGACGGCCTGCAGTTCGTCGTCGGCGGCGATGCGATCGGCGATGGCGGCGACGATCGGGTCATCGGCCACGGCGGCGGTATTGCGATGCCGGACCGCCGCGGCGGCCTCCTCGAAGGCGACGGTGGCGAGCACGTCGAGCAGATGCATGGCGGGACGGCGGAAGCCCTTGGTCATATGCGCCATGCGCATGCGTTCCAGCGCGACCGGATCCACCGCGCGCGTCACCATGAGGTAGTTGCGAATCAGGATCTCGTGCCGGTTCTCCTCGGCCGTCCAGCGGCCGACCCAGCGCCACCACGGCCCGGTACGCAGGTACTTGCCGACCTCGCGATGGTAGGCAGGCAGATTGTCGGCAATCAGCACGCTCACCGTCAGCGCCGCCTTGGACACCTCGCTCAGCGTGGATTGCCCTGGCTCCCAATCGGTTCCACCCAGGAACACGAAATTCCGCCCGTCATCCCACGGCACATAGTCGTGCGGCTGCCACTCCGCCGCCGCCTCCACATGCCGGACAAGGTTCTCCTCGACCACCGGCGCCAGCGATTCCAACAGCACCCGATCGGCCACAACGTTCTGCACGCCCACAACCTAGCGGCTATCCGGCAAACACGGGGACCCTACCCACGAATTCGGAAATGCTATAGCCCCCGCCACCCACCCCTGTGACCCGAACCAGAAACGGGGCCCGAAAGTTCCGGGCCCCGCATCAGAGTGGGGACTACTACTTCTCGGTGACGGTGATCTTGTTGTCGACCCAGGTGATGGTGCCGCCGGTGAAGTCGCTCTGCTTGCCGCCGGGGATGTCGAATTCGTCGGTGGTGGGGTAGCCGAGCTTGCCGGCGGGGCCGCCGTTCGCGTCCCAGGCCTTGGCGATCTCGCCCCAGACCACGTGGGTGCCCGCCGGGCTGTAGTAGATCGCGCCGCCGGCGAACTCCTGCACCTTGCCACCGCCGGGGGCATCCTGGTGCGGGCCGGTGGGATCGCCCAAAGGTCCTGTGACGCCGCCCAATTCGTTGTACTTGGCGAGGATCGCGCCTTCGACCTCCACCTCGCCGTCGCGAGTGGCGATCTTGGTTTCCGAGGCCTCGCCCGATTCGTGGTCATCGGCGTGTTCGGAGGTGGCCGGCATCGTGGTGGTCACGGTGGCCATGCCGGTATCGGATTTGCCGTCCTTGTCGTCCTTGCTGCAGCCCGCGGTGAACATGGTCACGATCGCGACCGCCGCGATGATGCCAGCCGTGCGTCGAGCGAAGTGGTGCATTTCCAATCCTCTCTCAGGCCGACACTCAGCAACCCTACGGCGAACTGGCAAAGAGTCGCCGGTACGGTGCAGAGCAGGTGTTTTGCGGAATATACCCGCAGACCTCAGAGGTGAAACGCACGCCGAAGAGTTGCCCGCCGTGTTGCGGCGTGCCGCAACCGGACACACCGAACGGCGGGCCGCACACACCGTGCGACCCGCCGCCGGACATCACCTACGCGTTGGGCCCGTACTCCTCGAGCATCTCGGTGACCAGCGCCGCGATCGGCGACCGCTCACTGCGCGTCAGGGTGACATGCGCGAACAGCGGATGCCCCTTCAGCTTCTCGATCACGGCGGCCACGCCGTCGTGGCGTCCGACCCGCAGGTTGTCACGCTGCGCCACATCGTGGGTGAGCACCACCCGCGACCCGCTGCCCAACCGCGACAGCACCGTGAGCAGCACATTGCGTTCCAGCGACTGCGCCTCGTCCACGATCACGAACGAATCGTGCAGCGACCGCCCGCGAATGTGGGTGAGCGGCAACACCTCCAGCATGCCGCGCGCCTGCACCTCCTCCATCACCTCGGGCGAGGCCAGCCCCTCCAGGGTGTCGAAGACGGCCTGCGCCCACGGCCCCATCTTCTCGCTCTCGCTACCCGGCAGGTAGCCCAGATCCTGGCCGCCGACCGCGTACAGCGGCCGGAACACCACGACCTTGCGATGGGAGCGCCGCTCCAGCACGGCTTCCAGGCCCGCCGTCAGCGCCAGCGCCGACTTGCCGGTGCCCGCCCGGCCGCCCAGCGACACGATGCCGATGCTCTCGTCGAGCAGCAGATCCAGCGCGATGCGCTGCTCGGCCGAACGCCCGTGCAGCCCGAAGGCCTCCCGGTCGCCGCGCACCAGCTGCACCCGCTTGTCCGGGGTGATCCGGGCCAGCGCGCTACCGCGCGGGCTCAGCATGCGAATTCCGGTGTGGCAGGGCAGATCCCGCGCCTCGTCCAGATCGATGACGGAGTCCGCGTAGAGCTTGTCCACCTGTTCGGAGGCCACCTCCAGCTCCACCATGCCGGTCCACCCGGAGGTGACGACATCCTGGGCGTGGTATTCGTCGGCGGCCAGACCGACCGCGCTCGCCTTGACGCGCAGCGGAATGTCCTTGGATACCAGGACCACCCTATTGCCCTCGGCCGCGATATTCAGCGCGCAGGCCAGAATGCGGGAATCGTTTGTGTCCGTGCGGAATCCGACCGGCAGCACATTCGGGTCGGTGTGGTTGAGCTCCACCTGGAGCGTGCCGCCCTCGGTGCCGACCGGGATCCGCTGGTCGAGCCGACCGTGTGCCAGACGCAGATCGTCCAGCATGCGCAATGCCTCGCGGGCGAACCAGCCGAGTTCGTGGTGGTGCCGTTTGGCCTCGAGTTCACTGATCACCACGAGCGGCAGCACCACGTGATGCTCACCGAAACGGGTCAGTGCCCAAGGATCCGACAGCAGTACCGAAGTGTCCACGACGAAGGTTTTCGGTCCGGTCGCATTGTCATTCCGCGAGGCGCGAGCTCCCGCTGTTGTGTGACGCGTGTGCTCGGTAGAGCGAGCGTCCCTGGTGGGAGCGTTTACGGAGCGTGCATCAGTCACGGTGGGCTCCTTTGCCACTCGCGCGGCACCGCGCAAGCGTTCTCGCTGGGCCGGTCGGCCTTGGGATCAAGCGATCCGAGGGCCGGGTGCCGGCCCCCTCGCACTGAGTTGCTCAGTCACGATCAGGACCTCCCGTACGAGCCACATCTCCGCGGCCCGCACCCCCGACGCTACCGCCGAATCGGCGATCCGGCTCCCCGACTGGCGGGCGCGTTGGTGAAGATCCCGTTAACGCCGAGGCTTCCCGGGCGTTTCACCGAGCTCCGCGAGCAAGGTCGGGAGATGGCTGTGCTGCTCGTCCCGCACGGCTGTGATCAGCGTCAACGGCCCCTCGGCGGCTTCGGCGCGCAACCGCCGCAACCCCTCCTGCTGTTCGGGCCCGGCGAGTTCGGCACGATAACGTTCCTCGAACTCGACACGCCGGGCGTCCGGGTCGGCGTGCATCCACTTGCGCAGTTCGTTGGAAGGCGTTACGTCCTTTGCCCATTCGTCGATATGTGCCGCGGTTTTGCTGACCCCGCGCGGCCACAGCCGATCGACGAGCACGCGGCGGCCGTCGGCCGCGTCGGGTGCGTCGTACACACGCTTGACCCGGTACCTCGAATGCTGTGCCATCCCTCCATTAGAGTCGAAGCCATGGCCGAAATTCAGGATCTGGAGTCGCTGCCCACCAAGGAACTGCACGACCGCGCCGTGAAACTGGCGGTTCGCCACGGCGACATCAAGTTCCTGTGGAATCTGCTCGAGTCCATCCCCGCCGCCGCGGCCGCCACCGGCGACCTGGGTGAGAGCGAGGCCGACATCAAGTACGTGCTGCCCATGCTGGACGACTACGTGCACGCCGGCGAGGGCGAGATCGGCGAGGTACTGCGCCCGATGTACATCGACTACCTGGTCAAACACTCCTGAGCCAGGCCATGACCACGTGATCGACGGGCGTCTCCGCGAAGGTGGCGCGCAGATCGTCGATGCTTGTGCCGGAACGGATTTCGAGCTCCGGGGCGTGCGGGCTCGCACGGACTTCGCCGACGACCGACGCTTTCGAGCCGAGCAGCAGTACGGTGGTTGTCATGCCGTCCTCCCATCCACCCACCGTGTGATCGCGGTCCGCGATGAACGCTGAACTTCCCGAGCTGATCGTCTATCGCCGACCGGGCTGCCCGTACTGCTCGCGCATGCGGCGCGTGCTCAACCGGCACGGCATCGTGCACCGCGAGGTGAACATCTGGGAGGCCCCGGAGGCCGCCGCCTTCGTCCGATCCGTCGCGAACGGCAACGAGACCGTGCCCACCGTGGTGCTGCGCGCCGGCTCCACCGAACGGAGCTGGGTGAACCCGCCTCCCAAGCAGCTGATCGCCACCGTGCGCGCCGACGCGACCGCCCTCACCGGCGGGCCGCGCCGATTCTGGTCCTGGTAGACGGGCAGATTCCGGACGGGAATGCCGTGCCGGCCCTCTTCGTTGGTTGATATGTCACCAAAACCCGGAATGGCTCGGGTAGGCGAGAGGAGTGGGTATGACCGCAACCGCACCGGTTCGACGCACGGTCGATCGCGTCCGAACCAAAACCCTGGGCGGGCCGACCGAGCAGGTCGACCGGAACGCCCTCGTCATCGCGCCGAACGAGGTGCACAACACCGACCCGTTCCTGCTCATGGCCGAGGACTGGTTCTCCACCCCCGGCTTCGAATGGCACCCGCACCGCGGACTGGAAACCGTGACCGTCGTCCTCGACGGGAAGCTCGAGCACGGGGACAGCCTCGGCCATGCCGGAGCGCTGGAACCCGGGGACATCCAGTGGATGACGGCGGGCAGCGGAATCATCCACCGAGAGTTGGCCTACCACAACGAATTCGCACACACCCTGCAGCTGTGGCTGAACCTGCCCGGCGACAAGCGCATGGTCGACACCCGATACCAGGACCTGCGGCGCGCCGAACAGGCCACCGTCGCATCACCCGGCGTCCTGGTGCGCGTCGTATCCGGCGACACTTCGGGCGTCCATGGAACAGCCGAAACCCATTGGCCGATAACCGGTCTCATGGTGACGCTGGAACCCGGCAGCAGCTACACGCCGGTCCTTCCGGCGCAGGACCGCACCTTCGCCTACGTGGTGGCGGGCGCGGCCACCATCGGCGGCACCGCCGTGGGTGACGGGCAGATCGCCTGGTCCGATCCGATGGGCGGGGACGAACCCAGCAGCCTGGATCTGCTGGCCACCGACCCCGAACAACCCACCACGCTGATGTTGTTCTCCGGCAAGCCGATTCGCGAACCGATCGTCTTCGGCGGTCCGTTCGTCATGGGCAGCCGAGCCGAGATCGAGCAGGCGTTCGCCGACTACCGACGTGGCAGGTTCGGCCAGGTCCCCCGCCTGGCGCGGCTGTGATGCGCACCCGACCGGCGCGGCGACGTCCGCCGCGCCGCGAGCCCCGTTCGCGCGGAAGGGGTTTCAGCCCGGAATCGCCGCGATCCCGCCGTCCGAGACCTCACGCAACCGCTTGCGTGCCAGGGGATCCCGGGCCTGCGGGTGGACCTGCCCCGGGCGAAGCCCGTGGTAGTACCGCCCTGTCGTACCTTCCAGCGCGGGATCGGCGATGAGACGCATCGTCGCGTCCGCGCCCTCGGCCACGGTGCTGAGCGGCGCGCCGCCCGCTTCCGCCACCATCGTCGTCGCCATGAACGTGGCCGGATGCAGGGCGTTCACGGTGATCCCCGTGCCCGACAGTTCCTCCGCGAGATCGAAACTCATCATGACCTGCGCCAGTTTGGCCCGCCGATAGGCACGGATGCCCTCATACCCGTGGTCGAGCAGCAGATCGTCGAAGTCGATCTCCTGCTGCCCGGCCGAGGCCACGTTCACCACCCGCGCGGGCGCGGCGGCCCGCAGCAGCGGCAGCAGTCGGCGGGTGAGCCGGTAGGGCGCGAGATGGTTGACCGCCCAGCGTAATTCGATACCGTCGGCGCTCAGCTCGCGTTCCGCGCCCGGTCGCCCGAAGCCGATTCCGGCATTGTTGACCAGCACATCCAATCGCCCTGTCCGCGAAGCGACTTCGACTGCCAGCCGATCCACCTCGGCCAACCGTGACAGATCCGCGAGCACGATCTCCGGTTCCGGCCCACCGGCCGCCACCACCCGCGCGGCACGCCGCCCGTCGCGCCCGTGCACGATGACCCGCGCGCCGGCGGCACCCAGCCGCACTGCCAGTTCCCTGCCCAAACCGTCGGTCGATCCGGTGATCAGCACCGTGCGGCCGGTCATTGCGTCGATCTTGCTGCCCGTCATGACATTTCCCTCGAACCGTCGATATCCCTCGCACAGTCGAATTCGCCGCGCCGGATATGCATTCCCGCCCGAGCCGGAAAACGAAACCCGCCGCTACCTTTCGATAGCGGCGGGCTCTATGTTCTTGCGGGACTTGCTCAGCCGAGCAGGTTCCAGTCCTCCAGGCCCTCGTACAGCGGGAACGCCTGGGCCAGCTTGGACACCCGCTGACGCAGCGAGTCCAGGTCGGCGGAGCCGGTGAGGGCGGCGGCGATGATGTCGGCGACCTCGGTGAACTCGGTGTCGCCGAAGCCACGGGTGGCCAGCGCCGGAGTGCCGATGCGCAGGCCGGAGGTGACCATCGGCGGACGCGGGTCGAACGGAACCGCGTTGCGGTTCACCGTGATTCCGATTTCGTGCAGCAGATCCTCGCCCTGCTGGCCGTCGAGCTGCGAGTTGCGCAGGTCCACCAGCACCAGGTGCACGTCGGTGCCGCCGGTGAGCACGGTGATGCCCTTGGCCTGGGCGTCGGCCTGGGTCAGGCGGTCGGCGATGATCTTCGCGCCGGACAGGGTGCGCTGCTGACGCTCGGCGAACTCCGGGGTGCCGGCGATCTTGAAGGCCACGGCCTTGGCGGCGATGGCGTGCATGAGCGGGCCGCCCTGCTGCCCGGGGAACACCGCCGAGTTCAGCTTCTTGGCGAACCCCTGCTGGGCCAGGATCACACCGGAACGCGGACCGCCCAGCGTCTTGTGCACGGTGGAGGACACGACATGCGCGTGCGGCACCGGGGACGGGTGCAGGCCCGCCGCGACCAGACCGGCGAAGTGCGCCATATCGACCCACAGGTACGCGCCGACCTCGTCGGCGATCTCCCGGAAGGCGGCGAAATCCAGGTGCCGCGGGTACGCGGACCAACCGGCCACGATCACCTTCGGGCGGGTGTCACGGGCGATCTTGCGGACCTCGTCCATATCGACGCGGTGGTCTTCCTTGGACACGCCGTAGGCGTGCACCTCGTACAGCTTGCCCGAGAAGTTCAGGCGCATGCCGTGGGTGAGGTGGCCGCCGTGCGCGAGATCGAGACCCAGCAGCTTCTCGCCCGGGTTCATCAGCGCCATCAGCACCGCGGCATTGGCCTGCGCACCCGAATGCGGCTGCACATTGGCGTACTCCGAGCCGAAGAGCTCGTTGACGCGGGCGCGCGCGAGATCCTCGACCACGTCGACGTTCTCGCAGCCGCCGTAGTACCGACGGCCCGGGTAGCCCTCGGCGTACTTGTTGGTGAGCACCGAACCCTGCGCCTGCAGCACCGCGCGCGGCACGAAGTTCTCCGAGGCGATCATCTCGAGGGTGTCGCGCTGGCGGGCAAGTTCTCCTGCCATTGCTTCCGCGACCTCGGGATCGAGTTCGGCGAGGGACTGGCTGTTGACAGAAGCGCTCGTCTGGGTCACGCCGCCGAGTTTATTGGTCGCGTTCGGCGCGTCGTTCGAGGGGTTCTGTGTGTCGGCAGCTTCGTGCTGTGGCATCGCAACCTCCGTGCTCCGGGTGCCCCTGTGTCAGGGTTCGCTCTGCACCCAGGCGCGCGGTGCAGAACATCGGTGCTTCCCGGTGGTTGCTTCCACCTCGAGTGCGCCAGTCGCGGTACCGCCATACTAACCGGCCCGTCCCGGCCGGATCGCATGACCTGCACCGACGATCACCTGCGACGGATCGCGCCCGGGGTGAGCGGTTCGTCGAGCAGGCGACGGAACCGCTCGGCACGGTCGTCGGCGTCGGCGGCTTCGTCGAGCCAGCCGCCGAGCAGGCGGTAGCCCTCGACATAGGTGGAGATGTAGGCGCGCCACAGCGGCGAGGAGAGGAAGCGCAGGGACTGGCGGGCGCGTTCGGGGGTGACCAGGCTCCAGCGCTGCAGGAATTCGGCGACCTCGTCGTGGCTGCGATGGCGGTCGTGCAGCAGCAGCGCGGCGTCCTGGCGCACGCCCAGCAGATTCGCCGACGCCTTCGAAACGCGTTCGGCGCGTTCACCGTCGAAGCGCAGGCCGAGATCGGCGTAGATCTCCTGCGCCCAGACGCCCCAGCCGGGGCCGACGATGGACTTCAGCGCCAGATCCGCCAGGCCCTCGGCCATCAGGCACTGCGGGGTGTTCACCACGAACAGCGTCTGCTCGTCCTGCCCCGCCGCGACCAGCCCGGCCTCCTTGCGGCAGTGCTCGGTGTGATGGCCCGGGTAGGACTCGTGCGCGATCAGATGCGGCAGCTGCGACATGTGCTGCTTGAGATCGGAGTTGATGGCCACCTTGGACTTGAAATTGCCCAGGTAGTAGTTGAATCCGGACCACGGCTTGTCGCCGACCACCTCGTATTCCACGAACTCGTGATCGGGCAGCGGATAGCGTTCGCGCACCAGCTCGCGCAGTGCGCCGGAAAACGCCGCCACGCACTCCTGCAACCGCTCCGGCGGAATCTCGTCGGCGCGACGGTGCGCGGTGATGCGATCGAAGATCGGGCCGTCGCCGGGCAGCGCCTCGTCCAGCTGCCGGTGCGCCTCGCGGTAATCCTCCTCGTCGCCGGGCGCGATATCCACGTCGAAGTAGGCGCGCACCTCGTCCACGAATCCGATGTCCTCGCCCGCGAACTTGCGGCCCGAGCATTCGAGCGCCTGCAGATGCGCGTCCAGGAATTCGGTCCGCTCGCTGCTCAATCCGGCCTCGGGCAGTTCCTTGCGCAGTGCGGCGGCCTTGTGCGCGAGGTCCCGCGGTTCCGGTGCGGGCGCGTTCTCCACCTCGCGGCGCAGCGCCGGGTCGCCGGTATAGGCGTCGACGAACCCCTCCTCCAGCCGATCGAAAGCCAATCCGAGCCGCAGATATTCGGTGACAAGTGGATGCACGGTGTTATTTTGCCCTCCGCTTCGCTCCGGGCGGGTTCGCGGCCCTGGAGTCTCGAGGGTGGTCCATATCACCCTGGTTACTCGCGAGTAGGTACACCTGGTGTTCACCGCGATGTTGAGGCCGAGCACAATTCGGCTGTGGCACGGATGAGCGAGCCGAGTCCCTATGTGGAGTTCGACCGGAAGCAGTGGCGCACGCTGCGCAAGTCGACCCCCCTGGTACTCACCGAGGAAGAACTGATCGGCCTGCGCGGTTTGGGTGAGCAGATCGACCTCGAAGAAGTCGCCGAGGTGTATCTGCCACTGGCACGACTGATCCACCTGCAGGTCGCCGCGCGGCAGCGGCTGTTCGCCGCCACCGCGACCTTCCTCGGGGAAACCCATCCGGATCGGCAGGTGCCGTTCGTGATCGGCGTCGCCGGGTCGGTGGCCGTGGGCAAATCCACCACCGCGCGCGTGCTGCAGGCGCTGCTGGCGCGCTGGGATCACCATCCGCGCGTGGATCTGGTGACCACCGACGGATTCCTGTACCCCACAGCCGAACTCACCCGGCGCGGCATCATGCACCGCAAGGGCTTCCCGGAGTCCTACGACCGCCGCAAACTGCTGCGCTTCGTCACCGAGGTGAAATCCGGTGCGCCCGAGGTGTGCGCGCCGGTCTACTCACACATCGCCTACGACATCGTGCCGGGCCAGTTCCACTGCGTGCGCCAGCCCGACATCCTCATCGTCGAGGGCCTCAACGTGCTGCAGACCGGACCGCGCCTGATGGTGTCGGACCTGTTCGACTTCTCCATCTACGTCGACGCCCGCATCGAGGACATCGAGAACTGGTACGTGCAGCGGTTCCTGGCGCTGCGCAAAACCTCCTTCGCCAACCCGGATTCGCACTTCCACCACTACGCGCGGTTCAACGACTCGGAGGCCATCAGCGCGGCCAAGGAGATCTGGAACAACACCAACCGCCCCAACCTGGTGGACAACATCCTGCCCACCCGGCCGCGCGCGACCCTGGTGCTGCGCAAGGATTCCGACCACACCATCAACCGGCTGCGGCTGCGCAAACTCTGACGCGGGCTCAGAGCTTCCAGGCAGCATCCAGGCGGGCGGCCACGTCGATATTCGTGGCGGCCTGGATATTCGGCTTACATATCTCCTCCGCGATGTAGCGGGACACGAAACGACGTATTTCGTGATCCACGCTCGCGATAATGCGCAGGAGTTCGCCGCGGCGGGACGCGCTCGCCACATTGATGCGCACATTGCTGGGCTGCGGTTCCGCGATTTCGATGAGCACCCGCAGCGGTTCTGCCGTTCGGACAGTGAGATTCAGGTGAATGGTGCCGTCCACATGGAACGGATACCTGTCCACCGACAGGTCGATGAGCAGGTCCACGTCCAGCGGGATCACCAGCTCGAACGAAATGTTCTCGCCCGGCTCCCGGTTCAGCCGGGGCTGTTCCAGGCGCACCGCGGCGGAGAGTTTCGCGAGCTTCCCCGGGCCCGCGCCGAGGGGGCCGAATTCGAATGCCTCACCGGTGAGTTTCTCGAAGGCTCCGGCTATTCGATCCGGGGACGCCGCGTATTCGAGGAACCTGCGGCCGAAATCCTCGTAGCTGATGTACGACTCGGCGACTTCGGCCCGCACAGCAGGACTTTCGAACCCCTCGCGTAGCTCGCTCATGCACTCCGACGGTACGGCAGCGACAGCGCCGCGAACACCGAAAGCCGTTGCTCTGCAACACAACCGTTGATCGGCCGTGTCCTTGTTTACGAGGCGGGGAAAATCAGACGCCGAAGCGGCGGTGCCGGGCGGCGTAATCACGCAGCGCCCGCAGGAAATCCACACGCCGGAACTCCGGCCAGTAGGCTTCGGTGAACCAGATCTCCGAATACGCGCTCTGCCACAGCAGGAATCCGGACAGGCGCTGCTCCCCCGAGGTCCGGATGACCAGGTCCGGATCGGGCTGACCGGAGGTGTAGAGGTGCTGGCCGATGGCGTCCACGGTGATGGACTGCACCAGATCCTCGCCGTGCTCGCCCGCCTCGATCTCCTGGCGCATGAGCGAGCGCACCGCGTCGGCGATCTCCTGCCGGCCGCCGTAGCCGATGGCCACGTTCACGTGCACGCCGGTGCGGCCGCGGGTGCTCTCGGCGGCCACGCGCAGGCGCTTGGCGACCAGTTCGGGCAGCTGGTCGAGCGCGCCGACGATGCGGACGCTCCAATCCTGTTCCGGCGCGGACAGTTCGTCGACGACATCGGTGATCACTTCGAACAGCGTCTCGAGCTCGTCGGGATCACGCCGCAGGTTCTCGGTGGAGAGCAGGTAGAGGGTGACCATCTCGATCCCGGCCTCGCCGCACCAGCCGACCAGTTCGGCGATCTTGAGCGCACCCACCCGGTGCCCGTGACTCAGATCGGTGAAGCCGTTCTCCTTGGCCCAGCGGCGATTGCCGTCACACATCACCGCCACGTGACGGGGATGCTGTTTGCCGGCCAATTGCTTCGACAACCGGGCTTCGTAGATGCGATACGGGAGTCCACGCACCTGACTCGCAAGCTTCACGATCGCCAACCCTACGCCGGGGAAACCATCCCCGTGGTGACCGGGACAGTACCGCCTCCCCGAACCTTCAGCGCCCGGCTGAGAGCCGCCCACCGCCCCACACGCGTGGCGGCGGTTGGGAGCCGACCCGATTCTGGACGTACCCGACGAGTTACCCGGACCGAACGAAATCAGTTGTCGCCTTCCCCACCATCGGCGACCTTCACCATCAACCTACGGTACCGTAGGTTACTCAGGAGGTAAGTCCGTGTCCGACCTTGTGCGGCCACCCGACGCGGTGGCGAACGTTGTTGAATCAGTCCGCGACGAACTCGCGCTCATCAAGCCCCGGATGCGCGGGTGGATTCATACGTGGGCCGTGGGCGTGGCGGCTATCGCGGGGATCGTGCTCGTGGCGGTGGCCTCGACCGTGTCGGCGACAGCCGGGTGGTCGACGGCGGTGTACGCGCTCACCGTGTGCGGGGTGTTCGGGATCAGCGCCACCTATCACCGGGTGAACTGGAAGACCGATCGGGCGCGGATGTGGATGAAGCGGGCCGATCACTCGATGATCTTCCTGTTCATCGCGGGCAGCTATACGCCGTTCGCGCTGCTCGGGGTGCGGGGTGGCGCGGGGACGGTGCTGCTGGCCGTGGTGTGGGCCGGGGCGCTGGCCGGGGTGACGCTGAAGATGTTGTGGCCCACCGCGCCTCGCTGGCTGGGGGTGCCGCTGTACCTGCTGCTGGGGTGGGCCATCGTGCCGGTGGCGGGGACGCTCATCGACAACACGGGGTGGGGGCCGGTGCTGCTTCTGCTGGCCGGGGGGATCGCCTACAGCGTGGGCGGGATTCTGTACGCGAGTCGCTGGCCGGACCCGTGGCCGGAGACCTTCGGGCATCACGAGTTCTTCCATGCCGCCACCGTTGTCGCGGCGCTGTGCCACTACATCGCGGTGTGGCTCGTCGTCCTCGGCTGAGACGAGCAATTACTCACTAAACGTGCAATTACGCGGGAAAGATCTCTAGAGTCGGCTGCAAGTTCAGTTCGATCCCCGAGGCGCACAACCGCAATGACAGCACCGACCGTCGCGACCACGACGCCCTTGCCGACGCGCGGGGTGGCGCAGCGGTGATCAGCGCGTGCATCCTGTGGGCGCTGCGGGCGCGGGTCGGTCTGGCCGCCGTCGTCATGGCGTGCAATATCGGCGGCCTCGGCGTCATCACCACCGAACTGTTCCTCAGCGGATTCTTCGGGCGGCTCGGCTCCGACTGGGTGTCGGTGTTCGTGCAGGTCGCCATCTATCCCGCCATCGGCGCGCTGGCCGGCATCGTGCTGGCGGTGCGCGATCGCGGGCATTATTTCGGCTGGCTGGAACAGCATCGCGCCCCGACCGAGGCGGAGGCACGGCGGCTCACCCATCTGCCATTGGCGATCGCCGTTCGCGCCCTTGCCATCTGGGGGCCGGGCGTGATCATCACGGCGGCGGTGTTCGCGCACAACACGCCCGAGCGGGACTTCGCGGTGGTGCTGGCCATGTTCACGCTCGGCGGGCTGGAGTCGGCGGGGCTCACCTATCTGATCGTGGACCGGCTCATCAAACCGACCGTTCCCGTCGTCGCGGAGGTGCTCGGCGGCGCGACGCACTGGAGTTCCACCGTGCTGGTGCGGGTGCTCGTCACCTTCGCGGTGGCGGGCGCGGTGCCGCTGTTCATGCTCATCACCGTGCTGGCCGATCCGTCGTCGGAGGCCACCGACCGCATCTGGACGGGCATCTACCTGGCCGTGGTCGGACTGTCGGCGGGCGTGGTCGCCACCGCCGCGCTGGCCCGCGCCATCGCCACCCCCATGCACACCCTGCGCGACGCCCTCGACCGCATCGCCCGCGGCGACCTGGACGTGAGCGTCCCCATCGGCAGCACCAGCGAGATCGGCCGCCTCGAACACTCGGTGAACGAGATGGTCACCAATCTGCAGGAGCGCGAACGCATGCGGACCGTCTTCGGCCGCCACGTCGGGGCCGAGGTCGCCGAACGGGCACTGGCGGGCGGGGCCAATCTGACCGGCGACCTGCGGGTGGTCACCGCACTGTTCGTGGATGTCACCGGATCCGTGGCCCTGTCCACCGAACTCGCGCCGCACGACTTCGTGGCCAAACTCAACCGGCTGCTGTCCACCGTGGTCGCCGCCACCGAGGACAACCACGGCCTGGTCAACAAATTCGAGGGCGATGCGGCGCTGTGCATCTTCGGCGCGCCGATCGCGTTGGCGGACAACGCGACTCCCGCCCTGGTGGCCGCCCGCCGCATCCGCGACGCGGTGGCCGCCGCGGGCGAACTCGATGTCGGCATCGGCCTGGCGCGCGGCCTGGTCTTCGCCGGTGACGTCGGCGCGGACACCCGCCTGGAATTCACCGTCATCGGCGACGCCGTCAACGAGGCGGCGCGGCTCACCACCGAGGCCAAACAGGTGCCGCGCCGGATCCTGGCCAGTCAGGCCGTCATCGACGCCGCCTGCGAGTCCGAGCGCAGCAACTGGCTGCCGCACGACACCCTCCACCTCCGGGGCCGCCGGGAACCGACTCCGACGTGGACCGATGCCCCGACCCCCGCAGCAACCCGCCGCAACGGCACCGCCGCGCCGGCCGCGGCACCCCCTCCGGTCGCAACCCCGGTCCCCGACGCCGCCGACCGCTGACCATCAACTGATCATCCGCCGGAAGTCGTAGGGTCGACGGGGCAGAGCAGGCAACGTACACATGATGCGGACTGTAGGACCGCACCCGCCGCCCGGCAACGAAATATCCGCCCGCCCTCAGGGGTGCGTAGTACCGCAGGATCAGGGTCGACTGCTACTCGAGGGGGATCCGCGGCGGGCGGGCGCGGAGCAAGCTCAGGGTATGACCGAGCTCGGCGCCCGCATCATGCCCCACCGCGCACCGGCCACCCCCGGGGTGGCATCGAATCACAGCCGACCACAAGCGATTTCGGTCGCCTTCCTCGCCATCATCGTGGCCCTGCTGGCAGGCGTCTGCGAAACCCTCATGCGACTGGCCGCCCTGCTCGAACAACCCGACGTCCAGGTCGGCCCACTGCTCCCCGGGCTCGCCGTGCGCGTGGCGATCTACACGGCGGTCTATCTCATCGCCGTGCGCATGACCGCCGGAGCAGGCTGGGCGCGCACGGTCCTCGTCCTCGGGCTCGGCATCATCGGACTGGCCTCGCTGCTGATCGAACCCGTCACCGCCGTGGTCGACGCCGACTCGCTCGCCGCGCTCACCGACGGCGTGACACCCGGGTCGGTCGTGATCGGCTTCTTCCGCGCCGTGCATGTAGTGGCGGTGCTGGTGGCCGTACCCGCGATGCTCAGCGCCCGAAACTACTTCCGGCGCTGAGCATCACCACTCAGCTCCCCGGAACCCGCAGGGCGGCTTGCACTTCCGCGCCGGTGGTGACCGGGAGGTCACACACCGAACCGCGGCAGATGTAGGCGGCGGCCCGGCCGCCGACGGTCGGGCGGTCCGCCAACAGCGGGGCGGTTTCGGGGGCACCACGCAGGACCACCGCGCCACCGGGAGCTGATCGCCTTGCCGCATAGACCAATTCGGCGGCGTCGTCCGACTCTGCGCTGTTCGGCTCGGCCGTATCGCTGACGACCGCTACCTGGATCGGGCCGCGCAGGGCCGCCTCGGCGACGGCGAGCCACTGCCCGGCCGAACGCGGGGCGCGGGCCAGGATCACAGCGCCGCGGTTCAGGGTCGCGTCGGCCAGCCCGCGGTAGCGGAGCGCACGATCCGGGTCACTGAGCGCTGACGCGGTGAGCAGGGCCTCGGCCAGGGCGGACGCACCGGCCGGGGTCGCACCGTCCATCGGGTCGCGGGGACGCGCCACCAGGGTTTCCGCGTCGTCGGCGGTGTCGAACCAGCTGCCGGGGACCTCCGGATCGGCGAAATGCGCGATGGCCGCGTCGAGGATCCGCTGTGCGTGCCCGAGCCAGTCGGCGCTGGAGTCCACCTGGTAGAGCGCGAGCAAAGCCGTTGTGAGCCAGGCGTAGTCCTCGAGCACGCCGGGTGACGCACCGGCCACCCCGCCGAGCGAAGCACGCAGCACCCGATCTCCGACGACATGCGCTTCCAGCAGGAACCGGGCACACTCGACGGCCGCGTCGATCGCACGCCGGTCCGAATCGGCGGCACCCGCCTCGACCAGGGCGGTGACGGCCATGCCGTTCCAGGCGGTGATCACCTTGTCGTCGCGTTCGGGCTGCGGGCGGAAGTCGCGGGCCTCGCGCAGCACCGTGCGAATGCGGTCCAGGCGCTCGGCGTCGGCGGGGGTATCGCCCTCGCGCCTGCCGGGATCGGTGTACCGGGTCAGCACCGAGGTGCCGTGCTCGAAGGTTCCGGCCGTGGTCACACCGAAAACCTCTGCGGCCCAAGCACCGTCGATCGCGCCGAGCACACCGTTCAGTTCCGCGGGCGTCCACACGTAGGTCGCGCCCTCGACACCCGGCGCACCGGGCTCCACATGGGTGTCGGCATCCAGCGCGGAGGCGAACGCCCCCTCCGCCGTCCGCAGATCCGCCAGCAGGAACTCCACCGTCTCCCGAGTCACCCTGCGCGCCAGCGCATCCGAGAACCCGGCCACCTGCTGCCGCCGCGCCAGATGCGCGTACACCCGCAGCAGCTGCGCATTGTCGTACAGCATCTTCTCGAAGTGCGGCACCACCCACGCCGCATCCACCGAATACCGCGCGAACCCACCCCGCAGCTGGTCATAGATCCCACCCCGCGCCATGGCATCCGCCGTGATCGAAACCACCTGCAGCGCAACCTCGTTCCCGGTGCGCTCATACCCCCGCAACAGCCCTTCCAGCAGCGCGGACGGCGGGAACTTGGGCGCGCCCCCGAACCCACCGTGCTCATGATCGACATCCCGCAACACCGCGGCCACCGCGTGATCCAACAGCTCGGCGCTGATGGTCACATCACTGTCCGGCAGCCCGCCCGCCTGATCCCGCAACGCCTGCCCCACCTGCGCAGCGGCCTGATCCACCTCCCCGCGCCGGTTGGTCCACGTCTCATTCACCGCGGTCAGCAACTGCGTGAACGACGGCATCCCGTGCCGAGGCGTCTTCGGGTAGTACGTCCCGCAGTAGAACGGCTCCCCCGCCGGCGTCAGGAAACAGGTCATGGGCCACCCACCCTGCCCCGTCATGGCGACGGTCGCGTTCATGTACACCGCATCCAGATCGGGCCGCTCCTCCCGATCCACCTTGATGCACACGAAGTTCGCGTTCATGAGCTTCGCCGTCGCCTCGTCCTCAAAGGACTCGTGCGCCATCACGTGGCACCAGTGGCAAGACGAATATCCCACCGACAGCAGAATCGGCACATCCCGCGCAGCCGCTTCAGCCAACGCCTCAGCACCCCACTGCCGCCAATCCACCGGATTGTCAGCATGCTGACGCAGATAAAGCGATGTGGCACCAGCCAATTGGTTCACACCCATCAACCTCTCATATCGAGCGCACACCGAACGGACTCCACCGGCCACACCACTGCCCAGCAAGACCAGACTTGCCAGAACGGCAGAAACCGGCCTCGCCTGGACACCCCAGAGTAGTGCGCCAGCACCTGAAGACTAGTGCGCCAGCATCTCAGACACTTGGCCGATGGCGACTTGAAACAGAGCTCCACGCGACAGTTCGAGGCATGCCGCACTCGCCCCTCGCGTCCGGGGTCAACCTCGGATTTATCGTTGCATTAGTCCGGGTTATAGGGTTAACTCGGACTAACGGTGTGGTTTTCCGGGTTAGGAGGCGTTTGTGTCGACAAAGTGGCCCGCACACGGCCGGGAGCGGCGAGCGTGGCAGCAGACGCATCGCGGCGGCACCCGGGACGATCGGATGCTGCGGGAGATCGAGGTGTCCCTGCCACCAAGAATCGCCGGGCAGTCAGTTGATGTCGATGCCGCATTGTCGACCGAATTGGAGGCGGCGGTGCGGGAGATCGCTGTACTGGACGCCGCACAGGGGGAACAGCTCGAGGCGTTGGGGTTGCTGCTACTGCGCACCGAGTCGGTGGCGTCGTCGAAGATCGAAGCCATCGACGCCGATCTCGACGACTACGCTCGCGCGCTACACGGCATTCGGAGCAACCCTTCGGCGGTGGCGATGGCCGCCGCAACAGACGCGCTGGACGCACTGATTGGCTCCGCCTCCCGCGAGCGCCGGGTCACCGTGCCGAATTTCCTTGCCGCGCACCGCATTCTCATGGCCGGTGACAAATACGAACACATGTACGCAGGGCGCTTCCGGGACATGCAGAACTGGATCGGCGGCAGCGACCATTCGCCGCGTGGTGCGCTCTACATTCCGCCACCGCCGGACACCGTGGCCGAATACATGGCCGATCTGGAGACGTTCGTCAACCGGAGCGATCTGTCGGCGCTCGCGCAAGCGGCGGTCGCGCACGCGCAGTTCGAGTCGATCCACCCGTTCACCGACGGCAACGGCCGAATCGGGCGGGCGCTCATCAACAGCGTGCTGCGGTTGCGTGGCGTAACCACAGTTGTTGTGGTTCCGCTCGCGTCGGCGCTGGTAGCCCGCCGCGACCGCTACTTCGAGCTGCTCACGCTCTACCGCACAGGTGACGTGCGACCTCTCATCTCGGATTTCGCGCGATGCGCGGCGATCGCGGCGGCCCAGTCACGCACGACAGCCGAGCGGCTGCGCGACGAGATCCCTCGCGAGTGGCGCGACCTGCTCGGCGGCGTGCGCGCCGGCAGCGCCGCCGCCGCTCTACTCGGACACTTACCTGCCCACCCGATCCTGTCCGCCAAGGAGGCGGAAGCCCTGACAAATGCTTCTCGCAGCAGCGTTTTCGCAGCAATCGACCGCCTGGCCGAAGCCGGCGTACTACGGCCGCTCACCGACCGGAAACGCAACCAGATCTGGGGCGCCGGCGCAGTCCTCGACGAACTCGACGACCTCGGCGTCCGCATCGCCGACGCGGCTCGCCCAATGTGATCCC
This sequence comes from Nocardia acididurans, assembly GCF_016741815.1. Lineage (GTDB taxonomy): Bacteria > Actinomycetota > Actinomycetes > Mycobacteriales > Mycobacteriaceae > Nocardia > Nocardia acididurans. Next base: position 136,505 of record NZ_JAERRJ010000006.1, on the reverse strand, counting down.
CTGCGGGCGCGTCAACCGACCACCCTGATCGACGTTCGCCCGCCTTCCCGTCGCCGCGAGCGACATCGACGCCTGGCCTACGCCGATCGCGGGCGGGCCGAGCCGCTGGTTTCGTCGAGAAAGGCCGCGATGGCGGCGATGGCGGCGCGGCCCTCGGGCAGGACCTCGCCGAAGAGTTGGAAGACATGGGCCTGAAAGGCCCACAGCTCCAGGCGAACCGGCACTCCGGCGGCGGCGAGGTGGTCTGCCATGGCTTCGTTGGCGGCGCGGATCGGCTCGTCACGGCCCAGCTGCAGCAGCACCGGCGGCAGGCCGGCCGGGTCGATCCGCAGGGGACACAGCACGGGCGGTATCGGGCCGCCCGCCCGGACCCGGCGCGCGGCGCGCCGGGCGAAAGGCACCGAGAAGAGGGGATCCTGCCGCGCCCAGCGCCTGCGCGGCAACTCCATATCGAGCCAGCCGGATTGCGCGGCCACGGCGGTGGGCAGCGGCAGTCCGGCCGAGCGCGCGCCCGCCACGGTGGCGAACATGAGGTTCGAGCCCGCGGAGTCACCGGAGACCGCCAGCCGCCCGGGCGCATAGCCGGTCGCGGCCCAGCGGTAGACAGTCAGGCAGTCGGCGATCATGGTGTCCACGTCGGTGAACGGCGGATGCCGGTAGTCGAACAGCAGAACCTCCGCGTCGGCGGCCGCCGAGAGCCGCAGCGCGAACTCCCGGTAGAGCTTCGCGGTGCCGAAAACGAAACCGCCGCCGTGGAAGTGCAGGATCGTGCGCTCAGGCGCGGTCACCGTGGCGGCACGAACCCGCAGCACCGGAACCCCCGCCACATCCAGACGACGTGCGGTGTCGCGCATCGCCCGCCCGTGCACCAGCAGCGCGACGCTCGCTCCGGCGTCGAGCACCCGGTCGAGCGCGCGAGCTCCACGCGGCCCGCAGGGCCAGACCGCGGCCAGTGGCCGGAGGGTGCACCGCAGTAATCCCGCGATGAGGTACGACTGCCAGCTCGTCCGAGCGAATTCGATGACCTGCGGCGTCGACGCGGTAGCGGGCACCGGGGATTCCACCATTCGTCTGCTCCTTCGCAGAGCCTGTGGGACGGATCAGGCCGGCCATCCGACAATCTCAGCCGGACAGGACTTCGCGGGCGCCGCCACCGATTGCGGTGATGCGGGCGTCGCACCGGTCGCGTTCGACCCCACTCTCGCGCATGGACCCCACGCCGTCGCGCAACCGCACCGGCGCGTCGCCTTCGGTGATGCCGTACGGGCCGCTGCGGCGCGGTCTCGGTATCACACCACGGTCCAATCCCGTGCCATACCAAGGTATTACGAGGGTCGAGAAGTTCGCGGATAGCTTCGCCGCATGACGACATCCGGTCTGGTCCCCGCATCCTCTTCACGGCCGCCGCGGCGCGGGGGCGACGGTGATTACGCTCGCCTGCTGCGCCGGATCTCCGATGCGGGACTGATGGATCGGCGGCCCGGCTACTACACGATCCGGCTCGGCCTCGTCGGGACCGCGTTCGCGGGTGGGTGGGCGGCGTTCCTCGTTGTCGGCGACTCGTGGTGGACGCTGCTGGTGGCGGCGTTCCTGGCGGTGGCGTTCGCGCAGGTGGCGCTGGTTATGCATGATGTCGCGCATCGGCAGGTGTTCCGGTTGCGACGACCGACGGAGCTGGTGGGGCGGATCGTGGGGAATGCGGGGATCGGGCTGGGGTACGGGTGGTGGCAGGACAAGCACACGCGGCATCACGCCAATCCGAATCACGAGGAGCTCGATCCCGATGTCGCGCCGGACATTCTGGTGTGGTCGCAGCGGCAGGCGCGGGACAGTCGGGGGCTGCCGCGGCTGATCGGCCGGGCGCAGGCGTATCTGTTCTTTCCGCTGCTGCTGTTGGAGGGGTTGAACCTGCATGTGGCCGGGCTGCGTGCAGTACGGAATCGATCGATCAAGCATCGCGGGCTCGAGTGCGCGCTGCTGCTCGGGCACTTCGCGGTCTATCTGATCGCGGTGTTCGCGGTGCTGTCGCCGGACAAGGCGCTCGCCTTCCTCGCGGTCCATCAGGGGCTGTTCGGCCTGTACATGGGCTGCATCTTCGCGCCCAATCACAAGGGCATGCCGACCCTGACCGGGGACGAACGCCCCGATTACCTGCGCCGCCAGGTGCTGACCTCCCGGAACGTGCGGGGCGGCGTGCTCACCGACCTGGCGCTGGGCGGACTCAACTATCAGATCGAGCATCACCTGTTCCCGAGCATGCCGACCCCGCATCTGCGCCGCGCCCAGGTGATCGTCCGCGACTACTGCACCGAAATCGGTGTGCCGTACCACGAAACCGGGCTGCTCTCCTCCTACCGTGAGGCCCTCCGGCATATGCATCACGTCGGCGCGCCGCTGCGCTCCGATCGCCCGTGAAGCCGTCCGCCTCAACGGAAGTCGTCGCGCCGGCCGATCCAGTCCAGATGCCACAGGTCCTCACTGGTCAAGGCCCGCATGCGGGTTGCCGCGGTCGTGAAATGGTCGCGCGCGTGCACCGCGGTCACCGACAGCGACCAGGGGGCCAGCGCCGTGGTGAACATGAGTTCACACCACGGCAGGGCGGGGGAAGCACCGGCCGAAAGCGTTTCCAGCAGCGCCAGTTCGGTGTCGTGGCCGCGCCAGGCGGCATACAGCCAGGCGTGATCGAGGCGGCCCAGGAATTCGATCGCGTCCTCGGGAATGCCCGGCGGCGCGTCGACCGCCAGGTGCACGACCGCCGAAATCGCGTGCCGCAACCGAGGATCGGAGTGCGTGGCCTCGCGCAGCAGCCCTTCCATCGCGTCCCGCAACGCGGCGATGGGATCCAGGCGCGTCTCGTCGAACTGTGCTGTACCCATACGCCGATGCTGCGCGTCGGCGGCGGCGCGCACCTCATCCACCGCGGATGAGATCGGTGATTCCGCTGGTCGCCGCCGCGCCGTGCGGGCCGTGGGGCGATAGGCTGGAACCGTGCGGTTTCCGGTGGCGGCGATCGTTGTTCTGTTGGAGGAGTCCGGACGGATGGATCGGCGGAACGCGGGAATCAGTCGTCGCAGCCTGCTGATCGCGACCGGGGCCTCGATCACGCTCTCCGCGGTGACCCGCCCGGCTCCGACCGGCCGGATCACCAGAAACGTGAACGCCTACACGCCCGGTGCCGACCAGTGCGCGGAGCGCGCGGACCTGGCCGAACGAGCGATCGTGCAGCGCCACGTGCGGACCCTGTGGGGAATGCGGGACGCCCGGCTGGGCCGGCTCACCTGGCCGTCCTCCCTGCTGGACAGATCCTTCGTGAAATGGTGCTACTGGTGGCAGGCCCAACTGCTCGACTGCGCGGTGGACGCCGCCCATCGCGGCCGCGATCAGGACCGCGTCGACCGGGTGGCCGCCGTGGCACTGGGCATTCGGTCCCGCAATCTCACCGGCTGGACCAACCGCTACTACGACGATATGGCCTGGCTGGCACTGGCACTCGAACGCGCCGACCGGCTGCTCGGCATCCGGTTCGGCACCGCCGCCGCCGACCTGCGGACCACCCTGCTCGACGGATGGAACCCGGTCGTCGGCGCGGTGCCCTGGCGATTCGGCGACGACTACTACAACGCCCCCTCGATCGGCCCGACCGGAATCGCCATGGCGCGCACCGGCGAACCGGCCCGCGCCCGGCAACTGGCCGACTTCCTGCACACCCGCCTGCGCGACCCCGACAGCGGGCTGATCCTCGACGGCGTCCGCGAGCCCGGCGGGCAGGTGGATCGCACCGTCCTGACCTACTGCCAGGGTGTGGCCATCGGCCTGGAAACCGAATTGGCCACGCGCACCGGGGAATCGGTGCATCACGAGCGTGCCGTCGCACTCGTCGAGGCGACCGCGCGGCGGCTCACCGCCGCGGGCGTGATCGCCGCGGGCGGCGCGGACGATTCCGGGCTGTTCATGGGCATTCTCGCGCGCTACCTCGCCGAAGCCGCACTGGCCCTGGGCGACCGCACCGCCGCCGGAATCGTGCACGCCTCCGCGCGGGCGGCCTGGGACAACCGGGCGGAGGTGAACGGGCTGCCACTGTTCGGCATGGACTGGAGTCGCCCGGTCACCGTCCCCAGCCGGTCGAACCCGCTCACCCAGGTCACCCCGTTCGCGGTGACGGACAATCTGAGCCGCGATCTGTCGGTGCAGCTGAGCGGGTGGATGCTGCTCGAAGCGGACTACCGGCTCACCGCCGCCGGACTGTGAGCCGGTAATCCGGCGCCGTCAGGGCAGGGAGTTGAACAGTCCCGCACCGACCCGCTGCGCGTCGTTGCAGGGCTCGCCGTAATCGGTGGCCACGCGCGTGTTGCGGACCGTGAAGACGATGCTGCCCGTCGCGGACGGCGTCGCGATATGGCAGCCCACCTTGTGGGAGTCCGCGACCGAGCGGAACAGGGCGAACTGGCGACCGTAGTACTCGCTGCGGCGCAGGTCGGTGTAGGTGCCGGGTTCCAGGACGGTGTCCATGGAGTCGCCGGAGGCCACGATGATCAGTTCGAAGGTGCGGTCGGTGGACTGCCATTTGCATGACGGGTAGGTCGACGGGGAGACGCGCGCCTCGGTGGAAAGGTCCAAACCCGCTGCGGACAGGGCGGATTCGGACAGGGTGCACGGATCCCAGGAGCCGCCGGACGGGGAGTTCACCGTCGTGGCGGACGGCGTGCCGGCGGGCGTGCCGGGCGCCTGGGTGTCGGCGCGCGTGGGTTCCGGGGTTTCGGCGCGCGGCGGGGCCGTGGTGGCGTCGTCGCCCCGGACCGTGGTGGATACGACGGCTGAGGCTGTCGCCGAAGCGGTTCCGTTCGCGGCGGGGGTGTCGTTCGGGGAGTTGGCGGTGCAGCCCGCGAGGGCCACCGTCGCGCCGCCCAGTACCGCCGCGATGCGGAACGCGGTGGTGAACCTCGACCGGGTGCCCCGGGCACGGGACTCGTGCGTAGGTGTCATGCTCGGCGATACCTCCAGCTAGACGGCCCGAAAGCGCTCTCCCGGAACCGGATTCATCTCTTCTCGCGCGCTGGACATCAAGGTATGGCGCGGGCCGGGCGCACACCATCGGATGAATGCCCTATTCGGCGACCGGCGACCGCGCGCAGTGACCTGCGTCACGCGATGTCACGGGGATCGCACCCCGCGTGTCTCGAGGCCGAACATCGAATAAGGAGCACCTCATGAACATCGCCCTCTGGATCGTCACCGGACTGCTGGCCACCGTCGCGCTCGTCAGCGGAAACATCAAGGCGATCACGCCGAAGGCGAAACTGGCGGAGGCGCCGGGCGGTCGGTGGACTGCCACGGCCGGTGTGGGAACCGTCAAAGCCCTTGGCGGCCTGGAGATCCTGGCCGCACTCGGCCTGATCCTGCCCGCCGTGCTCGACATCGCGCCCGTCCTGGTCCCGGTGACCGCGGTCTGCTGGATACTGCTGATGATCGGCGCCATGGTCGTCCACGTCCGCGACGGCGAGTACAAGGTCATCACCGCGAATGTGGTCTACCTGGCGATGGCGGCCTTCGTGGTGTGGGGCCGGTTCGTCCTCGAACCCTTCGGCGCCTGACCGCGGCGACCACCCCGGCCCGACCCGCTAGCCTGGCTGAGCATTTCCGCCAGGCTAGAGGAGTACGGCCAGACCATGAACAGCACAGCCGACAACCCGGCGACCGAGATCTTCCTCGCGCACCGCAACCTGCTGTTCACCGTCGCCTACGAAATGCTCGGCTCGGCCGCCGATGCCGAGGACGTGCTGCAGGAGACCTGGTTGCGGTGGGCGGACGTCGATCTCGGCCAGGTGCGGGACCAGCGCGCGTACCTGGTCCGGATCACCAGCCGGCAGGCGCTCAACCGGCTGCGAACCCTGAAGCAGCGCAAGGAATCCTATGTCGGACCCTGGCTGCCGGAACCGCTGATCACCGGCCCGGACGTGGCCGAGGACGTGGTGCTCGCGGAGAGCATGTCGACCGCGCTCATGCTCGTGCTGGAAACGCTGTCGCCGACCGAGCGGGCCGTGTTCGTGCTCCGCGAGGTCTTCGACGTCAGCTATGACGAGATCGCCGCCGCCGTCGACAAAGCGCCCGCGACCGTGCGTCAGATCGCGCACCGGGCGCGCGGCTACGTCGAGGCCCGCCGCCCGCGCTCGGTGGTGTCCCCGAATCAGGCGCGGGCGGCGCTGGAATCGTTTCAGCGGGCCCTGGAAACCGGTGACCCGCAAGGCCTGTTGAACGTGCTGGCCCCCGATGTCGTCCTGCTCACCGACGGCGGCGGCATCAAGACGGCGGCGCTGCGGCCGATCATCGGCATCGAGCGGGTGCTGCGGAATCTGCTCATCGGCTTCGGCAAGATCGGGGCCACGCTCGGCATCGAACCGGCGCAGGTCAACGGGAATCCGGCGCTGATCCTGCGGTGGGACAACGAGGTCGGCGTCCTGTCCTTCCGGATGGAGAACGAACGCATCAGCGGGCTGTACTTCGTCCGCAACCCGGAGAAGCTGACCCTCCTCGGCACGGAGACCGTGGTCAGCCTGCGGTGAGCGCATCCCGCTCACCGCTCGCCGATTCTCCGGAATCGAGGGGGTGTGCGAGCATGTCGCGATGGCTGGTGGAATCCATTTGTGGCCGGTCGTCGACCTGGCCGACCTGCTCGACGTCCTCGACCTCGGTGACGTCGGGCCGGGACGATTCCGGGCGCGGAACGTGACCTCGACACTGCCGACCACGCTGGGCAGTCAGACGCTCGCGCAGGCGGTGGTGGCCGCGGAGCGGACGGTGCCGCATATGGCGGTGCAGTCGCTGCACGGAGTGTTCCCGCGCGGCGGATACGCCGATCGCGAGGTCGACGTGCGGGTCGAGGTCGTGCAGTCGGGGCGGGCGCTGGCGACCGTGCAGGTGTCGTTCCGGCAGGAGGGACGCGAGCACGCGCGGGTGCTGGCCATGCTCAGCGTCGACGAACCCGACTTCCTCGCACACGGTGCGGCGATACCGGCGGAGGTGCCCGGACCGGAGGAGTGCGCGGAACTGCCGTGCGCCCTGCTGCCCTGGGAGGTGCGCACTCTCGGCGGGGCCGACGCGGTGGCACTCGATCTCGCGGCGCCGCCCGCGCTGGATGTGTGGATGCGCTGCGACAAAGCGCCCGACCTGCCGGGCATCTCCCGGGCGCTGCTGGCGCACGGCAGCGAGGGATTCCTCGGCCCGACGGCCATGCGCCCCTACCCGCAGGACGAGATCGATCGACGCGGCGGGCGCGGACCGTCGGCCATGCTCGCGCAGACCATCACCTTCCACCGGCCGTTCACCATGCACGACTGGCTGCTGCTGCGCTGCGAGAGCCCGTACGCGGGCGGCGGCCGGATGTTCACCCGCATCCAGATATTCACGCGCACCGGCGAATTGGTGGCCTCGGTGGACGCTCAGGGCGTGATGCGCGCCGCCACCCGCTGACGTCAGCGGGTGCGCGTCCTGCTCGATCGAGCGCGACGGCTGCCGCCCGCTAGCCGACGGTCGCGGCCGCCGGGACCCGCCAGATCGTGCTGCGCAGGTCCCGGCCCCGGATCACCTGGATCCGCCACGGCTCCAGTTTCAGGATGTGCAGCTTCGGATCCTCGATCCCGGACCAGAAGTTGCCCAGCGGATATCCCGCGCCGGCGGGACTGGTCCGCTGGTAGAGATCCCACACGTGCCGTCGGATTGCCAAGTCTTCCAAAGGAATCCAGTCGGCGGTGGCGTCGACGTGCACCGAATTGTTGCGCCGGTTCCAGTAGGTGAAGTTGGTGTGCGGGTTACCCGCCAGGTGCGCCTCCTTCAACGACTGCGAGGTCCGCCAGATCCTGGACCGCGTCGCCGACAAATGGTCGCTGCTGGTGATCGCCTACCTGGAGGAGCGCACCCTGCGCTTCAGCGAACTCAAAGCCACGATCGACGGCGTCAGCCAGCGCATGCTCAGCCGCACCCTGCGCCAACTGGAACGCGACGGCCTCGTCACCCGCACGGTCTACCCGACCGTCCCCCCGCGCGTCGACTACGCCCTGACCCCCTGGGCGCGAGCCTGCACACGGGAGTACGGCACCGCGCCCGGTACCGCAAATCCGCATCCGAGGTTCTGCTCGCGGGCACTTCGATAGGGTGAGGGTCACCAGCCGTCGGCCCGGCTCATTCGGATCCGGTCACCGGCGCGATCGGCGGGAAGTGTTCACATGACCTCTGCACGACAGACCACCCTCCGCCAGGAGTTGAGCGAGTTCGGCGCGGCGCGGGCCGCCGAGAAGGCCGCCTGCGAGAAGCAGAATGCCCTGGCAGCCCATACTGTCGCAGGTCACGCCCTCGACGCCGCCGACTGTGCGCGACTGCTCCAGATGCTCGGCCTGGACGCCGAGGGCCGGGCGGTGCCGTAGCCGGCTACGGTTCCAGGTCGGTCACCCCGCGGCCGGTCGCGACGTCGAACGGGACGGATACCTGGTCGTGGGAGATCAGCCAGGTGCCGTCGATCCGGCGCAGGCCGTAGGTGACCCGCACCCACATGCCCGGAATCACCGCGCCCGCGGTGGTGGTGCCGGACAGGCGTGCGAAACCGTGGCCGAAGGCGACGTCGTCGCCGATGGTGAAACCGAGGTCACGGAGCTCGTAGCCGACGGTGTCGAAGAGGTCGAAGACGCGCGCCCAGTTCGCGAGTTTCGCCGCCACTCCGACATGGTGGAGCGGCGGTTCGACATCGAAGGAGATCACATCCTTCGTGTACGCCTGCTCGATGACGGCGAGATCCTTGGCATGCAGACCCTCGAGGATCTTGCCGATACAGTCGCGAATCTGAATGTCATTGGATGCGTTCATGATCCGGCCCTTCAGGAATTGACGAGGGTGGCGTTGCGCAGCGGGGCGAGCGCGGCGCTCCAGGCGACCTGCGGGCCGTTGCGGTTGGGGCGGGTGCTGCCGAGAATGATGCCGATCTTGATCATGGGCGGAACTCCTGCTCTGCTGAGGATGTCTCGCCCTGTCCGACGACACAGCCGCACGAATTGTCAGACCTGACATTTCGGGTCGCTGCGTCGTCGAAGCAGGAAAGGACGCGCCGACCGAGGAGCCGAACCCATGACCGATCCGGAACTGCGCGCGGTGATCAGCGAACGCCGGCAGCTGACGAAACTCGCGTATCGACTGCTCGGCTCGCTCGCCGAAGCCGAGGACGTGGTGCAGGAGACCTACGCGCGCTGGTACGGACTCACCGAACGACAGCGGCAGGCGGTGCGAACACCCGGCGCGTGGCTGACCACGGTCGCCGGACGCATCTGCCTGGACCTGCTCGGCTCGGCGCGCGCCCGGCGGGAACACTATGTGGGCGAATGGATTCCGGAACCGCTCCCCGACGGACCCGAATGGTTCGGCGGCCAGGCCCCCGCCGATCCCGCCGACCGGGTGACCCTCGACGAGTCGATCAGCATGGCCTTCCTCGTCGTCCTGGACTCCATGACACCCGCCGAACGGGTGGCATTCGTCCTGCACGACGTCTACCGCTACTCCTTCACCGAGATCGCCGACGTGGTGGGCCGCACCCCCGCCGCCTGCCGCCAGCTCGCCTCCAGCGCACGCCGCCGCGTAGACACCTCACACCGCCCGTCGAGCGCGACGCGCGCTGAACTGGTGGGGAAGTTCAAACATGCCTGGGAGACAAGCGATATCGGCGCGCTCATCGAACTGCTCGACCCCGACGCCATCGCGACCGCCGACAGCGGCGGCCTCGCCCCCGCCTTCCTCGACCCGATCATCGGCGGTCCGCAGATCGCACACACCTGGATGCAGATCGCAGCCCGCGGCACGAAGGTCACCCTGCGGGAGCGGACCGTGAACGGCCAGCCCGGCCTGGTCGCCGAACTCGACGGCGTCACCGTCTCGGTCTACGCCTTCGATATCGCGCAGGACCGCATCACCCGCATCTGGGTGATGCGCAATCCGGAGAAGCTCCGCCCGTGGGCCGCCGAGTGAACCGCGATCACCCCGCCGGGCAGGCTGTTTCGAGAGTGGTGAGGGTCGGCAGCAGATAGCGGATGCGGGTGTCGATCTCGGCCGCGGTGGCCTGGAAGGCGGGGTAGGCGTCCGCACCCGGGGTGTTCGGCGCGGCCGGATCCGGAATGCTCCAGTGGACCTGGCGGGGACCGTCACCGAAGTCGGGGCAGACCTCACGGGCCTTGTCGCACAGCGTGATCACGATATCGAAGCGATGCCCGGCGAGGAGGTCGAGCGGGCGTGGGATTCGATCGGCGATGTCGATGTCGTACTCGTCGCGCAGCACGCGCACGGTGTCGGCGTGCGTCTGCGGCATCGGGTGGGTGCCGGCGCTGAATACCTCGACGCGGCCGCCGGTGCGACGGCGCAGCAGGGATTCGGCGATCACCGAGCGGGCGCTGTTGCCGGTGCAGACGAACAGCACCGCCGGGGCGGAGGGGAGATCGAATCCCCGGGGGGCGAGCTCCAGACCGAGCGCGGGATGCAGGGTGGTGCCCGCTCCGGCGATCATCTCGGCGCTGCGGGCCAGATCCAGGTGGTAGTAGCTGTCCCGGCGATCGTGACTGCTGCGCGAGGTGGTCACCAGACCGCCGTCGCGCAGCAGGCGCAGATGATAGGAGACCAGGTTCTGCGGTTCGTTCACGCGGGTCACCAACTCGCGCACGCGGTAGTCACCGCCCGACAGTTCGGTCAGCAACCGCCAGCGCAGGGGGTGGGCGGCCAGGTGCACGAAGGGTGGCACCGCCCGACGATGTGACGCCATGGCCCGACGCTACGCCGGTCAGGCGGCGGTGGTGTGGCCGATGATGATGTTGCCGAACGAGTTTCGGGCGTAGATCTGGACGGTGTCGGCGGCGTGCGGGCCGACGGCGGCCAGCTGGTTCCGCACGCTGCCGTACTGCGTATCGGCTTCCAGGCGGGTGGCGCTGGCGGGGTGGATGCCGACCTCCAGCTCGCCCATGGAGGTTTCGAGGCGCAGGACGCCGCGCGCCGCCTCGCCGATGCGGATGTCGCCCTTGGAGGTTTTCGCGGTGACCGAACCGGCCGGGGTGTCGAGAATGATGTCGCCGGCGGCGATCTCCAGTTCGCAATCGCCGAGTTCCCCCAGGCCGAGCAGACGGCCCATGGCGGCGGTGGCCTTCAGGAGCGAGCCGGCGGGCACCTCGACGAGCACCTCGATCGAGGACTTCGCGCCGAAGGGGGCGAAGGCGCGCCAGTTCCGCGGCGTCCGCACGGTCAGGACACCGGCCGTGAAATCGACCTGGACCTGCTGGGCGGCGCGCACATCCTCCTTGCGGGCGGGATCGGACGGGCGGACCCACACGACGGTATCGGTGCGCTGCGAGGCGACGACCTGAACGCAGGCCGAGGGGACATCGACGGTGACGGCGATCGGCTGCGGGGTCTGGAAAGTGTTCACGATGGGCTCCTTCGAGGATGTGTCCGGTTCGACTGGAACCACGGTCGCGGGCCGCGCTGACACCGGCCCGTCATCGGCCTGACGTGGCCGCCACCGCGGCGGTGGCCGTGACAGCGACATGACAGGCCGGTGTCAGCACGGTCGCCGACAGTCGGTGCCATGAACAACACGGCAATCGCGGTCTCCGGACTGCGCAAGACATACGGGGACAAGGTCGTGCTCGACGGCATCGACCTGGAAGTCCCCGCGGGAACCATCTTCTCGCTGCTCGGGCCCAACGGCGCGGGCAAGACCACCACGGTGAACGTGCTGACCACACTGATCAAGGCCGACAGCGGATCGGTGCGGGTCGCCGGGCACGACATCGGTTCCGAGGCCAAGGCGGTGCGCGCCTCGATCGGAGTCACCGGACAGTTCGCCGCGGTCGACGAACTGCTGACCGGACAGGAGAACCTGCAGTTGATGGTGGACCTGAAGGGGTTCTCCGCCGCCGACGGCAAGCGGACCATCGCGGAACTGCTGGAACGCTTCGAACTGACCGAGGCCGCGGGCAAGCCGGCCTCGACCTACTCCGGCGGTATGCGGCGCAAGCTCGATCTGGCCATGACGCTCGTCGGCAGTCCGAAGGTCATCTTCCTGGACGAGCCGACCACCGGACTGGATCCGCGCAGCCGCCGCACCATGTGGTCGATCATCAGCGATCTCGTGGCCGACGGCGTGACCATCTTCCTCACCACGCAGTACCTCGAAGAGGCCGATCAGCTCGCCGACCGGATCGCCGTGCTCGACGGCGGCCGAATCGTCGCACAGGGCACCGCCGACGAACTCAAGCGAATGATCCCGGGCACGCATGTGCGGCTGCGGTTCACCGGCTCCGCACAGCTCGCGGCCGCCGCCGCACTGTTCCCCGAATCCACCCCGGACGAGGAAGCCCTCACCCTGCGGGTCCCCAGCGACGCGGGCACGAAATCGCTGCGCGCCCTGCTGGATCGGCTCGACGAGCACGATCTCGCCGCCGGAGAATTCTCCGTCCACACCCCCGACCTCGACGACGTCTTCCTCGCCCTCACGGGCCGCACCACGGAGGTGGCAGCGTAATGAACGCCCAGAACCATTCCCTCGTCATGCTGCGCCGCAACTTCAAACACATTGCGCGCAACCCCACTTCGGTCTTCAACGCGGTGCTGATGCCCATCATCATCATGCTGATGTTCGTGTACATGTTCGGCGACGCCTTCGATGTCGGCGTCGACTACATCGACTACGCCACACCGGGTTTGATCCTGCTGGCCGTCTGCTACGGACTGGGGGCCACCGCCACGGCGGTGAACTCGGACATGCTCAACGGCATCATCAGCCGGTTCAAGGTCATGGACGTCTCTCGCGGCGCGGTGCTGACCGGACATGTCATCGCCACCGTGCTCACCAACCTGATCGCGGTCGCCGCGCTCACCGGGGTGGCCTTCCTGCTGGGCTTCAGCCCGCAGGCGAATGCCGCCGAATGGCTGGGCGTGATCGGCATGGTCGTACTGCTCGGCTTCGCGGCCGCCTGGCTGACCATCGCCCTCGGCCTGGCGGCCAAGTCGCCGGAGACCGCGGGGCTGGCGTCGGTGCCGCTGGTCATGCTGCCCTTCTTCAGCAGCGCCATCGTCCCGGCGGACAAGATGGGTCCGGGCCTGAAGCAGTTCGCGGAGTACCAGCCGTTCACGCCGATCATCGAAACCATGCGCGGACTGCTCAACGGCACGCCCGCGGCGGGCGACGCCATCGTGGCGGTGGCCTGGTGCCTCGCCATCGCGGTGGCCGGATTCCTGTGGGCCCGCGCCACTTTCAACAAGCGAGCGTGACCGTCACCAGCTCCTGCCAGTCCGTGTCCGCCGCACCCTGAATCGCCTCGGTGAACCCCTTGTCACCGAGGCGATTTCGCGTTTCCCGCTCGATGCGGACCTCGTCCGGATGACTGCGATCCGGCAGACCGCGCACCGTGGCGCTCGCCGCGAGGAGCCGGGCGGCCTGCTCGTAGCGCTCCTCCCGCAGTGCCAGATCGGCAGTGCCGATGAGGATTTGCGCGATCAGCGGCACATGACCGGACTCGACGGCCGCCCGGAAGGCCGCGACGCGATGCTCGCGGGCCGTGCCGAGATCCTCGGCGAGATAACCGAGCAGATCCCCCGCCGTCGCACGGATGATCGGACGCTCCGCCTCCGGGCCCAGAATGGTTGCGGCAGTGTCGAGTTGGGATCGCACCTGCGCGGCGTCACCACGCCAGCGCGCCAGCTCCGCCAGCGACAGCGCCAATTCGGCCAGCACATTCGGCCATGCGACCCGGGCCGCGATCCGCTGCGCCTCCGCCACGGCGGCCGCACTCGACTCCGCATCGCCCAGCAGCCAGTACAGCTGGGCCTGGCGCGACCGCATTCCCACCGCGTCCTCGAATGCGCCGACCTCGGTGACCGCGGCGATAGCCTGCTCGTAATACGCACAGGCAGCGGCGAATTCGCCGCGCATGGCAATGCGATTCGCCAGCTCGGTGAGCGCGAACGACAGCCCCCACCGCTCGCCGACCACCCGGAACTCCGCCACCGACGTCTCCAGATGGGCATCGGCCTCCTGCCCGTCGCGGCCGAGCTGGATCAGCGTCTTGCCGAGCTGCAGCCGGCCCAGCGCGCGCACCCAGGGGTCCTCGTCCGCCAGCAGCGCCTCCCAGGCGGGCAGGAAGGCGTCCGGCCCGCGCAGCATGCTCTCCAACGGCGCGATGATCTTCAGCACCGGATGCCTGCTCTGCGCGCGCAGGCTCAGCTCGTACGCCTTCCGAATCCATTCCGCCGCATCGAACTGATCGCTCTGCCGCCCCGCCGTCACGAACTGAATCACGAAGGCGTACACCAGCGCCCGGCTCTCATCGGACACCTCGCCCGGCAGCGCGGCGGCCGCCATGACCAGCTCGTCGCCCTCGGCCTTGCGCCCGGCCAGCCACCAGTACCAGCCGGCGGCCGCGGCCAGCCGCATCGCGCCCGCCGCCTCCCGCGCGGCCAGCGCCCCGCGCATGGCGGCGGCGATATTGTCGTGCTCGGTCTCCATGGTGGCGAGCCATTCCAGCTGCTCGGCCCGCCGCAGATGCGGGTCGGCGGTCTCGGCCAACTCGGTGAAGTACGCCAGATGCGCGAGCCGCGCCGAATCCGCTTCCCCCGCTTCGACAAGCCGCCGCTGCGCGTACTCGCGGATGGTGCCGAGCAGCCGATAGCGCGGCTCCCCCTCCCCCTCCGTGACCACCAGCGACTTCTCCGACAGCGCGGTCAGCAGATCGAGCACCTCCCACGCCTCGACGGAGACAGCCGCAGCGGGTGCCGCGACCGGCGTAGCGCCCACGCCTGACGCAGCGGCCACGCCTGAACCAGCACCCACGTCTGGCCCGGCGGCCACAGTCGAACCAGCACCCACGCCCATGCCGTTGGCAACGCCCCGCCCACCGGCCGCGGCCGACTCGACGGACGTGCCGGGTCCCGGTCCCGCGCCGGGCGCAGCGCCCGCAGCGAGCCCCGCTCCCGCGCACACGCGTTCGGCCGCCTCCAGGCTCGCGCCACCGGCGAATACCGAGAGGCGTTGCAGTACAGCGCGTTCGGTGTCGGTGAGTAGTTCCCAGCTCCAGTCGACCACCGCGCGCAGGGTGCGATGCCGGGGCAGTGCGGTGCGGCTGCCGCCGGTCAGGAGGCGGAAGCGGTCGTCGAGGCCCTTGGCGAGCTGATCCAGGGTCATGGTGCGCAGGCGGGCCGCCGCGAGTTCGATGGCCAGCGGCATGCCGTCCAGTGCGCGGCAGACCCGCGCCAGGGTCGCCGAGGTGTGCGCGTCCGTCGCGAGATCCTTGCGCACGGCGGCGGCCCGGTCGCGCAGCAGGTGCACCGCCGGGGCGGATTCGATATCGGCGGGGTCGGCGTCCTCCCTGGGCAGCGCCAAAGGCGCTACCGGCCACAGGGTTTCGCCGGTGATGTTGAAGGGCTCGCGGCTCGTCGCCAGGATCCGCACCCGGCGGCACTCACCGAGCACCCGGTGGGCGAAGGTGGCCGCCGACTCGATCACATGCTCGCAGTTGTCCAGGATCAGCAGCACCGAGCGCTCCCGCAGCGCGCTGACGACCCGGTCCGTCGAATCGGCGTCCGAGGCCTCGCCGAGCAGGGCGTCACGGAGTTTGAGCGCGGCCAGCGTCGCCTGTGCCACATCGCCTTCCGGGCCGAGGGCCGCGAGTTCCACCAGCCACGCCCCGTCCGGCAGATCGCCGACCAGCGTGCGCGCGGTCTCCGTGGCGAGCCGGGTCTTGCCCGAACCGCCCGGACCGATCAGCGTGGTGAGCCGATGGTCGGCGATGAGCTCCCGCACCACCGCGATATCGGCGTCCTTACCCACGAAACTGGTGAGCTCGGCCCGCAGATTGGTCTTGCGGTTCTCCTCACGCCGGCCCAGCTCACCGCGCAGCAGGGCGACGTGCAGCGCCGACAGCTCCGGGGACGGGTCCACGCCCAGCTCATCGGCGAGGGTTTCGCGGATGCGCTCGTACGCCTTCAGCGCCTCGGTATCGCGGCCGGTGGCCACCAGCGCCCGCATCAGCGCGCCCACCAGGCGCTCCCGCATCGGATGCGCCGCAACCAGATCGGTGAGTTCGGTGACCACGTCCGCGGCGTGACCCAGGTTCACCTCCGCGTCGAAGCGGTCCTCCATGGCGGTCAGGCGCAGCCCGTCGAGCCGGGTGACCGCGGCCTCGAAGGCTTCGCTGTCCTGCAGGCCGACATCCTGCATGGCCGCGCCCCGCCACAGGCCCAGCGCCTCGCGCAGCCGTCGCGGATCCTCGTCGCCGCGCGCCTGCGCGACCAGCCGTTCGAAGCGCACGGCGTCGACATCCTCGGGGTCCACCCGCAGCCGGTAGCCGTCCGCCTGGCCTTCGATCACCCCGGCGGGCAGGGTTTTGCGCAGCCGGGACACCAGGCGCTGCAGGGCGTTCGCCGCGTCGGCGGGCGGATTCTCACCCCAGATCCAATCCACCAGCGTGGCCCTGGGGACGGCGCGGCCCGGTTCGAGCGCCAGCGCGGTCAGCAGCCCGCGCAACCGCGCGCCCGGCACGTCGGCGAAAGCACCGTCGGCCGTGCGTATCTCGAATGGTCCCAGAATCCCGATCTGCACCCGTTGATCCTGCCATGGAGCTGGACAGACGTCCGGTGTCAGTGGCGTGACAGGGGGATGTCAGGCCCGGCGGCGACCGTGGACGAGACAGCCCGCCAGGAAAGGAAACACGATGAGCCAGACCGTCCCCGTCCCGCATGGCCTGCCCATGGACCGCAATGCCGGCCCCTTCGACCCGCCCCGCGAGATCACCGCGCTGCGCGACATCCGACCGGTCAGCCCGCTGCACTTCCCCGACGGCCACGAGGGCTGGCTCGTCACCGGCTACGAGGCCGTCCGGCAGCTCATGGCCGACACCCGATTCAGTTCGCGCGGCGACCTCGGCGTCATGCACGTGCCCTACGAGACCCCCGGCATGCCGCCCGCCACCGAACCGTCCCCACAGATCCCGGGCCTGTTCATCTCGATGGACGCCCCGGATCAGACGCGCTTGCGGCGCAAGCTCATCGGAGCCTTCACGGTCCGGCGGATGAAGCAGCTCGAGGACCACATCATCGACATCACCGAACGGCGACTGGACGCCATGGCCGCGCTCACGCCGCCGGTGGACCTGGTCGAGGAGTTCGCGCTGCCGGTGCCCTCCCTGGTGATCTGCGAACTGCTCGGCGTGCCCTACGCCGATCGCGAGACCTTCCAGGTCAATTCGGCCAAGTTCCTGGTCAAGGATCAATCGCTGGACGAGAAGATGGCCGCGTTCGGAGCCATGTTCAGCTACCTCGCCGGACTGGTCACCGGCAAGCGCGCCGAACCCGGCGAGGACATCCTCTCGGACCTGGCCCGCGACGAGGACCTCAGCATCGAGGAACTCACCGGCATCGCCTTCCTGCTGCTACTCGCCGGGCACGAGACCACCGCGAACATGCTGGCGCTGGGCACCTTCGCCCTGCTGGAGCATCCGGAGCAGCTGGCCGCGCTGCGCGCCGACCCGGAACTCGCGCCCGACGCGGTCGAGGAACTCATGCGATACCTGTCCGTCGCCGACATCTTCTACCGCTACGCCACCGAGGACATCGAACTCTGCGGTGAAACCATCACCAAGGGCTCGACCGTCGTCATCTCACTGCTGGCCGCCAACCGGGATCCGCAGCGCTTCGACAACCCCGACACCCTGGACATCCGCCGGAAAGCCCGGGGCCACACCAGCTTCGGGCACGGCCCGCACCAGTGCCTCGGCCAGCAGCTGGCCCGCATCGAGATGCGCGCCGGATTCGCCGGACTGCTGCGCCGGTTCCCCACCCTCGAACTCGCGGTCCCCGCGGGCGAAGTCCGGCTGCGCACCGATATGAACATCTACGGCGTGCACGAGCTGCCGGTGACCTGGACGGAGACGAACCGATGAGCACCCGCCTCGTGGTGGATCGGGAGCGCTGCATCGGCGCGGGCATGTGCGCGCTGCTCGCGCCGGACGTCTTCGATCAGGACGAGGACGACGGGCAGGTGCTGCTGCTCGACCCCACCGCACCTGCCGACCGGTCGGATCTACGGGAAGCGGTGGCCGCCTGCCCTTCCGGAGCGATCACATTCCGGCCGTAACCAACGATATTCATCCGGTGAACCGCTGACATCAGCATCGTGCCGCTCGTCCCACGACGAGCGGCACAGCTGTTTCACCAGGCAGTTCACCGTGTCAGCAGACCTGTCAGCGTGATGTCAGTGCCACGACAGCGGCCCCGGCGAAAGTAATTCTCATGAGCAGCACAGCAATCGCCGCCCCGGGAAATGCCTTCGGGGACACCATGATCCTCGACAGCATCGACCTCGCCACGGGTGTCGCGCGATTCCTGCGCGGTGACCACGTCTTCGCCCAGCTGATCCGCTTCGCCCTGGTCGGCGGCTCCAGCAATATCGCCTACGTGCTGCTGTTCACGACCATGACGGCCTTCGGACCGCTGAGCGCGAACATCGCCGGGTCCATCGTCAGCACGGTCATCGCCAATGAACTGCACCGCCGCCTCACCTTCAACGCCGCCGGCAAGGTCGGCTGGTTCAAGGCCCAGTGGGAGGGCGGCGCGCTGGCCCTGATCGGCATGCTGATCACCACGGCAGCCCTGGCCGGACTGGAATTCTGGGCTCCCGGCCTGGGCGCGATCGAGCAGGCGGCCGCGATGATCGCCCTCATGGCGGCGGTCGGCGGCGCACGGTTCCTGCTGCTGCGCGGCTTCGTCTTCTGAGTAGTCGATTGCTCCTGACGCGGACCCGGCGGGATGGGACGCTTCAGGAGCTTCGCATCCCGACGAGAGGGGACCCCATGGCCGGAATCCGCATCCGCCACGTCAAACTGCCGGTCACCGACCTGCCGCGCAGCGTCACCTGGTACCGAGACCTCCTCGGACTCGACCTCGCCGCCGAATTCAGCGAGGCGGGCGCACTGCGCGGGGCGCAGCTCATGCACCCCTCCGGCTGGGGAATCGCACTGCGGGAACGCGAACACTGCGCGAGCAAACCCGATCTCACCGGATTCGACGCCTTCGCTTTCGAACTCGACTCGGTGGACGAACTCCACGCCCTCGCCGCGCGCGCCGCCGAACTCGGCTACGAGCACACCGAGGTCGTGGACCGCGGTGCGTACGGCGCGTTCCTGGACGTCGTCGACCCGGACGGCACCGTGGTGCGATTCCTCGCCCACAACCCGCTGCACGCGGGCCGGTTCGTCGGCGTGGACTCCGACAGTTCCGGCGGCTTCACCCTCTACGACACCCCGAAACTCGGCAGCCGGACGTCGTGCGTGGTCGGGGAGTCCGACACCGGCGAACAGTGAACTCCGAGAGGGGAGTTCGCCGCGCCCACCCTGCAACCTGGAGCGGGCGCGGCGAACTCGTCGCGAGGTCCGATACGACAGCGCCCCCGGCTCCACCCCCAAGGGGAACCGGGAGGGATGGGCACTGCCGCTCCTCGCAGGGCACCAGCAGGGAGGCCTGCCGGAAAGTCTCCGCGCGCACCGCCCTCGGGCCACTCACCGACCACCGGGCGGGCGCTTCGACACCCATGGCAAGCCTAGAAACCCCACACCCACCTCGGTATCCGACGAATGCCCTAATTCGTGGCTGAGGCGCGCACCCTGCACCGGCGGCGCGACCCGCTCAATGGAGGGCAGGCGGGCGCACCAGCACCGGCGGGGAGCCGCCACGCTGGACGCGCGCCGCATTCCGGACCTGGGTGGGCGCCGTGCCGAACCAGCGGCGGGCCGCCTTCGTCAACGCCGACTGCTCGCGAAAACCCACCATGGCCGCGACTTCGCCCAGCGGCAGGCTGGTTTCACGCAGCAGCAGCTGCACGACATCGCGACGGGCCTCGTCGAGGATCTCGGAGAACCGGGTGCCCTCCGCGGCCAGGGCGCGCTGCAGCGAACGCTCGTGCACCGAGAGCGTTCGCGCTATCGCCTGAATATCGGTGGGGGCCTTGGTGATCGCATTGTCGATGGCGACCCGCACCCGCGCGGACATGGACTGGTCCAGCTGTGCGGAGTTCCGGTTCAGGTAGTCCATGGCGATCGTGTACAGCACGCTGTCGCTGTCCGGGATGGCACGGGCCAGCGTGTCGGCGGGGAAGCGAAAGACCGTGGTGGGCATGTCGAATCGCACCGGGGCCCCGAAGTACGCGGTGTACCGCGCGGTCGGCGCGAGTGCGGGATGTGGCAGGTGCACCTCCTGCAGCCCGTAGTTCCCGCCGGCCATCCGCAGCAGAAACCGGTGGATGGTGCCCGCGCCGTGATCGATGCCCTGACAGATGCTGGTCGCCTCGGCGCGGTCGCGGTAGCGCAGGCCCACCATGCCGGGCCGCTGCTCGGGGTCGGCGACCAGCCCGAGCGCGAGGCCGGTGTGATGCACGAACAGGAACCGTGCCGCCGTCTCGATACCCGCGCCGATCGTGGGCGCGTTGGCCACCGCCACCGCGAGCGGGCCGAACGCTCCGCCGTTCTGCCGGGCGGCCAGCCGCAGGCCGATATCGGGGCAGTCCAGTTCGGTCGCCGCGGCCTCCAGCACCCAGCCGGCCGCGTCGGCGGAGATCATGGCGTCCTCACTGGCCACCGCTTCGGGCGTGATGTCGAAACGCGCCAGCAGCGCGAGGCCGTCACCACCCAGCTCCTGAGCCAGTTCCGCGAAGCCGCGCAATCCAGCGGCTCGGGTCGTTGCCGCGACGATGCGAACCACCTCGTTTCCGACCGATCGGTTCGTCAAAACTGTCCCACTCATCGTGCCGCGCCGGACGCCGATTTGTCGCCTGTGCACAAAAGATTGTCGGGAAATGACCAACCGCGGCAAAAAGTTGTCGGCTCGGCACCAGCACCGGCCCCACTGTCCCGGACAGAATGCAGAACCATGAGATCTGGATCACGGGCGAGGCTCGCCGGAAAGCTGGCGGCGGCAGCAGTCGCCGCCGTCCTGGGCACCTCCCTGCTCGTACAACCCGCTTCCGGCGACCCCGCCGGCGACTTCACCGGAATCGACGGCGGCACGTACGCGGCCGGATGGACCGCGGCCGTCGACGGCCCGCAGCCCTACAACGGGATCGCGCCCGACCTGGCCGTGCCGATCACCATGAGCGACGGCACGGTGCTGAAGGCCGACATCATCCACCCCGCCGACAACGGCCGCGTCCCCGACACCCGGCGACCCGTGGTGCTGCAGATGCAGGGCTACGGCAAAATGCCGATGCTCATCGGACAGGCCCTGCTCAGCATCCCGGGCATCCAGGATGTGCTGCTCCCGTGGCTCGCCTCGCTGAACCTGCCGGGCGTCGGACTCGACGGCATCTTCGACATGACCCGCCAGCTGGATTCGGGCGCGGTGTCGGCCGCCATCCAGGACTGGGCGCTGGCACACGCCGGATACACGTTGGTACAGGTCGACATTCGCGGCACCGGCACCTCCGAGGGCAAGTGGCAGGTGTTCGGCGAACGCGAGAAACAGGACATGGTCGAGGTGATCGACTGGATCACCCGGCAATCCTGGAGCGACGGCAATGTCGGCACCATGGGCATCTCCTTCACCGGCATCTCGGCCATGGAGGTCGCCGACCGGAACCCGCCCGGATTGAAGGCGATCTTCGCCTACGAGCCCAGCGCCGACATCTTCACCGATATCGCCGGTTCGGGCGGCGCGGTCGGCGCGGGCTTCCTGGTGCCCTGGCTGATCGGGGTGAACTTCCTCAAGATGATCCCCGACGTGGAAGCCCTGCTGGTCGGAAAGTTCGATCCCGCACAGCAATTGGAGTGGCTGCGCGATCGCATAGCCGATCCGGCGGTGCTGGTCGACAAGGTGCTCAACGGCTACACCGCCATGGCCCCGAGCCAGCTCACCCCCTCCACCCAGGAGATCTACGACCCGGAATCCGGGTTCCGGCAGGGCCTGAAGATCGACCCGAGCAAGGTCGAGGTGCCCACCTTCGTCGTCGACGCCTGGTGGGATCTGTTCGGCAGCACGCCGACCGACACCTACAACACCATGCCGCTGCCGCTGGAACAGAAGAAACTGATCATGGGCGAGGGCTACCACCTCGGTTCCGGCGTCGCCGGATTCGGGCATCCCGGCATGCCGCCGCGCCTGGACGTGCTGCAGCGCGCCTGGTTCGACAAGTGGCTGCGCGGCATCGACAACGGCATCGACCGCTACAGCCCGCTCACCCTGAAACAGCAGGGCGGCGGCTGGGTCACCAGCCTCGAGTACCCGAACAACGCGATCACCTACCGGCGGATGTATCTCAACGACATCCCCTCGGGCACCACACAGAGTTCGCTCTACGACGGCGGACTGTCGGCCGCCCCGCCGGCCACCCCGCGTGATCTCACCGTCGCACCCGGCGTGCTGAGCCTGTGCAGCCGGGACGCGGCCCGGATCGCGGCGGGCATCGTCTCGATAATCCAAGCCTGCGGCGATGATTCGCGAATCTGGGAGATGAACGGGCTCACCTTCACCAGTGCGCCCGTCGCCGAGCCGACAACCATCTCCGGCGCGATCAACATGCATCTGAACGTCGTGCACGATGCCGCCGACGGCTACTGGGTCGTCACCCTCAACGATGTCGCGCCCGACGGGGCGTCACGGGAGATCACCACCGGTCAGCTGGTGAGCTCACTGCGGCAGATCGACGACGCGGCCAGCCTGAAATCGCCCAACGGCGACTACACGCAGCCGGCGTACTACCTCGACATGGACCGGCGGCAGCCCACCGTTCCCGGTGAGGCGGTCACGCTCGACATCGCCATGACGCCCATGGAGGCCGTACTGGCTCCGGGGCATCGACTGCGAATCGACGTGTACGCCAGCAACTTCCCCAAGGGCGTGCCGATACTGCCGATCCTGGTGGACTCCGGGCTGAAGCCGCAGCACGTCCGGCTCGATCCGAACGCGCCGAGCTGGGTGAACATCCCGCTGTCGGCGGCCGTTCCGGAATAGTCCGGGCGGCTTCTCAGCCCGGCACGACAGTGCGCCGGGGGCGGCGGTCGCCGCGCCGCTCCCGCGCACTGCTCCGCACTTGCAGCGGGGTCACACCGAACCAGCGCCGCACCGCCTTGGTGAGCGCGGACTGATCACCCAGCCCGACCACCGCCGTGATCTGCGCCATCGACAGATCCGTATCACGCAGCAACCGGTGCGCGGTATCGCGGCGCGCGGCGTCGAGCACCTCGGCGAAAGTCGTTCCCTCAGCGACCAGCGCGTCGGCGAGAGTGCGCTCCGGCAGCGACAACAGGTGCGCGATCCGATGGATGTCGGTACTTGCGTCGAGCCGGATGCGATCGATGGCCAACCGCACCCTGGCCACCATGGTCTGGCCCAGGTCCGGGAAATTCTTGGTCAGATAGTCCATGGCCAGCGTGCGCAGCATGGCACTGCTGCCCGGCACCGGGCGATCGGGCAGATCCGCGGGCAGCCGGAACACCGTGGTGGGGGTGTCGAATCGCACCTCGCACCCGAAGTATTCGCGATAGCTCGCGGCCGGAGCGAGCGCGGCATGCGGCAGATGAACCGACAGCAGCCCGTACTCGTCACCGAGCCCGTGCCGCAGGAAGCGGTGGATGATGCCCGCCGCCAGATCGATCGCCTGGCCGAATCCGGTGGCCTCGCCCGGATCTCGATAGTGCAGCCCGACCACCCCGGGCCGCCCCTCCGGATCGTCCACGACCGCGACCGAGATTCCGGTGTGATGGGTGAACAGGAAACGCGAGGCACAGGTGATGGCGTCACCGGCGGTCGCGGCATTGGCGACGGCCACGGCGAGCGGGCCGAGCGCGGTGGCGTCCTGCCGGGCGGCCAGCCGCAGACCCAGATCCGGACAGCGCAGTTCGACGGCGGCCGCCTCCAGCAATCGGCCGATGGCCTCCGCGGAGATCATGGCGTCGTCGCTGTCCGGGGCGGCCGGGGTGATATCGAATCCGCGCAGCAGCGCCGTACCGTCGGCGCCGAGCTCACCGGCCAGTTCCCGGAATCCCCGCAGTGTCGCCGCACGGGCCACAGCAACCATCGCGCACACCACCTCCCATCCGTACGCAAACTACAGTGTCACAGACAGTTGCGTCCAGAATTGTGCACCACACCGAACGCCACGACCCCGGTCCGTGCGGACCGGGGTCGTGGCGTTCGGAAAGTCAGGCGGAACTCTCGGAGGATTCCGGCTTCGGGGCATCCTCCCTGTCCCGCGTGGTGATGCCGTGCTCGGTGCCCTCGTCGGCTTCCTGATCCGGCTCCGGATTCTCCGGGGAGAAGGTGGCGGGCAGGTTCTTGATGTGCTTGTTCATATTGCGGATGAGCAGCACGGTGCCGGCCAGCAGGAGCAGGACGATGACGAGGCCCAGGGGTGACGCCTTGCCGAACTCGGGTCCGGTCGGGTTGGTCGGGGAACCTTGGGCGAGCAGGGTCAGGATCATCGGTCGGGGTCCTCGGTGTCGGCGTCGTCGATTCCCGCGAACAGGTCGGTCTCCGGGATGGCGGTGCGCACCCGGGTCTTGGCCAGCTCGAATTCCTCGGTGGGCCACAGCTTCTGCTGCATCTCCGTCGGAATGGCGAAGAAGGCGCCGTTGGGGTCGATCTGGGTGGCGTGCGCGCGCAGGGCGTCGTCACGCTGCGGGAAGTATTTGGCGCATTCCACCTGGGTGGTCACCCGGGACATGACGTCACCGCGTTCGGCCGCGTACTTGCGCATGCGGTCCATCCACTCCTGCATGGGGAACGGTTCGCCGATGCGGGCGTACTCATCGGCGAACACCTCGAGCCGGGTCAGGCTGAAACCGTGGTTGTAGTAGAGCTTCGAGGGGGTCCAGGGTTCGCCCGCGTCGGGGAACTGCTCCGGATCGCCCGCGGCCTCGTAGGCCGCGACGGACACCTTGTGGCACATGATGTGGTCGGGGTGGGGGTACCCGCCCATCTCGTCGTAGGTGGTGATGACGTGCGGCTTGAACTCGCGCACCACCTTCACCAGCGCCTCGGTGGCCTCCTCCAGGGGCACCAGCGCGAAGCTGCCCTCGGGTAGGGGCGGCAGCGGATCACCTTCGGGCAGGCCGGAATCGGTGTAGCCGAGCCACAGCTGCTCGACACCGAGCGCGGCGGCGGCCGCGGCCATCTCCTCGCGCCGGACCTCGGTGATGCGGTCCTTGATGCCGGGGACGTCCATGGCGGGGTTGAGGATGTCGCCGCGTTCGCCACCGGTCAGGGTGACGACGAGGACCTCGTTTCCCTCGGCCGCGTAGCGGGCGGTCGTCGCCGCGCCCTTGCTGGATTCGTCGTCGGGGTGCGCGTGTACCGCCATGAGGCGAAGACCACTCACTTCTCGTTCACCTCACCGATCACAGTGTTCACCTCATCGCTCTCCGCCGACTCCGGGCAGGGGGTGTCCGATCTCCTTCCCTATAGTTCCATCCGACCGACATTTGTTCCGACCTACCCCCCGGGAGCGTCCAGCCGTGAGCGAGCGCAGCGAGCGAACCGAGGACACAGCGCGCCTCACTTCGGCCGGCGGCCGCAGTGAAAGGCCGGCCGACCGGTACGGAATCTCGCGGCGCAAGACGCCACGCTGGCTGCCCTACGCCCTGGGAGTGTTCGTCATCGCCGCCGGAGTCGTGGTCGCCTTCCTCGGCTACCGCACCTACGGGCCCAAGGACATCGAACCGGAACGCCTCGGCTACACCGTCGTCGACGATTCGACCGTGGACGTGGACTTCAAGGTCACCCGCCAGGATCCCGGCAAACCCATCGTCTGCTACGTTCGAGCCCTGACCGGTGACAGCACCGAGGTCGGCCGCCGTGAAGTTCTCATCCCGGCATCCGACAGCGGAACTGTCCGTCTCACAACACGGTTGCGCACCACAGAGCGCGCCGGAGCGGCCAACATCTACGGGTGTAGCGACAAGGTTCCGGCCTACCTCCGCGCCGGGTGAAAAGTCCGGTACGCAACCCGCTTTGATGCTTCTACCTGCATCTTTGCAAATCGTGCTAAAATGACGCGATACACGGTTCCGGGGTTCGGAGCCGTGTTTGCTTGCATTGGCGGCAGGTGCTGTCGGGATTCTCCCCCAGGATCGCTCTAGCCGTCCACTGCCGCCATGCCTTCTCCACGGAGAGGGTTGGGCGGCGGAAATCAGGGAATCCCGGCTTGCCGGGGACAACTACTAGGGAGTGATCGAAGATGACTGAGACAGTGACCTGGCTGACACCGGAGTCGCACGAGAGGCTCAAGGGCGAACTCGACGCGCTCATCGCCAACCGTCCGGTCATCGCGGCCGAGATCAACGAGCGTCGCGAAGAAGGCGATCTCAAGGAGAACGGCGGCTACCACGCGGCACGCGAAGAGCAGGGCCAGCAGGAGGCGCGCATCCGCCAGCTGCAGGAACTACTCAACAACGCCAAGGTCGGCATCGCGCCGACCAAATCCGGCGTCGCGCTGCCCGGCTCCGTCGTCAAGGTCTATTACGACGGCGATGAAACCGACACCGAAACCTTCCTCATCGCCACCCGCGAAGAGGGCCTCGGCCGCGCCGACCTGGAAACCTACTCCCCCAACTCCCCCCTGGGCGGAGCCCTCATCGACGCCAAGGTCGGCGAAACCCGTGAATACACCCTGCCCAACGGCAACACCATGAAGGTGACGCTGGTCAGCGCGGAGCCGTACCACAGCTGACTGTCCCGCCTCCCCGCGACTTCAGCGCCCGGCCAAGAGCCGTAAACGCTGTGCACGCGTGGTGCGGTCAAGCACGACACCGATTTCGGACGTCCCCGGTGAGTTACCCGGACCGAACGAAATCAGTTGTCACCGTTCATAACAGAAGCGCCGCACCGGATTCCGGTGCGGCGCTTCTTGTTGTCGGGGGTCCGGGGGCGGAGCCCCTGAGAGCCGTTTTCGGGGGTTCGGGGGCGGAGCCCCTGAGAGCCCTCCTGAGAGTTAGGACAGTGCCTGCTCCAGGTCGGCGAGGAGGTCGCTGATGTCCTCGATGCCCACCGAGAGGCGGACGAGGTCGGCGGGGACCTCGAGGGCGGAGCCGGCGGTGGAGGCGTGGGTCATCGCGCCCGGGTGCTCGATCAGGGACTCCACGCCGCCGAGGGATTCGGCGAGGGTGAAGAGCTTGGTGCGGGCGCAGAAGTCGAGGGCCGCTTCCTTGCCGCCGTGGACGCGGACCGAGATCATGCCGCCGAAGCGCCGCATCTGCTTCTGGGCGGTGGTGTGGCCGGGGTGTTCCGGAAGGCCGGGGTAGATGACCTGGGCGATCTTCGGGTGGTTCGAGAGGAACTCGGCGATGGTCTCGGCGTTGTCGCAGTGGCGGTCCATGCGCAGGGCGAGGGTTTTGATGCCGCGCAGGGTGAGGAAGGCGTCCATCGGGCCGGGGACCGCGCCCGCCCCGTTCTGCAGGAAGGCGAATTTGGCGTCGAGGTCCTGATCGTTGGTGATGAGCGCGCCGCCGACCACGTCCGAGTGACCGCCGATGTACTTGGTGGTCGAGTGGATCACGATGTCCGCGCCCAGCAGCAGCGGCTGCTGCAGGTACGGCGAGGCGAAGGTGTTGTCCACCACCAGCTTCGCGCCGCCCCGGTGCGCGACGTCCGCGATGGCCGCGATGTCACCGACGTTCAGCAGCGGGTTGGTCGGCGTCTCGATCCACACCAGCTTGGTATTGGGCCGCATGGCCTTCGCCAGCTCGTCGGCGTCGTTGACCGCCGCCACCGAGTACTCGATCCCCCACTGCGTGAAGACCTTGTCGATCAGCCGGAAGGTGCCGCCGTACGCGTCGTTCGGGATCACCAGGTGGTCGCCGGGACGCAGGTTGGCGCGCAGCGCACAGTCGGTGGCCGCCATGCCGGAGGCGAATGCGCGCCCGTACGTACCCGATTCGAGCGCCGCCAGATTGGCTTCCAGCGCGGTGCGGGTCGGGTTACCGGTGCGGGCGTACTCGTAGCCACCCCGCATACCGCCCACCCCGTCCTGGGCGAACGTCGAACTCGCGTAGATGGGCACGTTCACCGCACCGGTCTGAGGGTCGGGATCGAACCCGGCGTGCACGGCCCGTGTGGAGAAACCCAGCTGATCGCTCATGGCCCGAGTCTATTGCCCGGCGAAATCGCTATGAATTCGCGGTGTGGAACCTCACCCTCGGTCGTTGTCGCGGTGACCGCCTGCTCCTAGGGTGAGGCCATGGTCACCGTTGATGAACTCTTCGCAATCGACTCGCTGCTCTCCGAGGAGGAGAAGGCCATCCGCGATACCGTGCGCGCGTTCGGGGCGGAGCGGTTGCGGCCGCATGTGGCGGAGTGGTTCGAGGCGGGAACGTTCCCGGTGCGGGAGATCGCGCCCGAGCTGGGGAAGCTGGGACTGCTGGGGATGCATCTGGAGGGGTACGGCTGCGCGGGCACCTCGGCTACCGCGTACGGGCTGGCCTGCATGGAGGTGGAGGCCGTGGATTCCGGTGTGCGGTCGCTGGTTTCGGTGCAGGGGTCGCTGGCCATGACCGCGATCCACAAGTACGGCTCGGAGGAGCAGAAGCAGCGGTGGCTGCCGGAGATGGCCGCCGGCCGGCTGATCGGCTGCTTCGGACTGACCGAACCGGACTTCGGATCGAATCCGGGCGGGATGCGCACCCGGGCGAAGCGGGACGGCGACGACTGGATCCTCGACGGGTCGAAGATGTGGATCACCAACGGGTCCGTGGCGGATGTGGCGATCGTGTGGGCGCAGACCCTCGAAGGTGAGAAGCAGGTGATTCGCGGGTTCGTAGTGCCCACGGACACACCGGGATTCAGTGCTCGGGAGATGCATCACAAGTTGTCGCTGCGGGCTTCGATCACGGCCGAGCTGTCACTGGACGGGGTGCGGCTGCCCGCGGACGCGATGCTGCCCAACGGGCGCGGATTGACCGCTCCGCTGGGATGTTTGAGCGAGGCCCGGTTCGGGATCATCTTCGGCGCGCTCGGTGCGGCGCGTGACTGTCTCACCGCCGCAATCGATTACGCGAAGACCCGCGAGGTGTTCGACAAGCCGCTGGCCGCCTACCAGCTCACCCAGGCCAAGCTGGCGGATATGGCGGTGGAGCTCGGCAAGGGTCAGCTGCTGGCCCTGCACCTGGGCCGGTTGAAGGATCGCGGCGAACTGCGCGGCGAACAGGTGAGCGCGGGCAAGCTGAACAGCACCCGCGAGGCCATCGCCATCGCGCGGGAATGCCGGACCATTCTCGGCGCGAACGGCATCACCCTCGAGTACCCGGTGCTGCGGCACGCCAACAACCTGGAGTCGGTGCTCACCTACGAGGGCACGGCCGAGGTGCATCAGCTGGTGCTGGGCGAGGCGCTGACCGGTTCCAAAGCCTTCCGCTGACGCTGCTCAGACATTCCGCTGAGCAGCGGGAAGCGGACCGCTGAGAGTTTCGAGGCATACCGCTGCGCGCGCGTGTGCGCGATATCTCACAGCCGCCGCGTGGGTGCCGGGTGATTGCTAGCATGAGCCGGTGTTCGGCTCCGCGTTGCTCGTCGTTTCGGCGCGAAAGACCTTGACCCGCCTGAACCGCACGCATGGAGCCCCCGCCCGGCTCGCTGCCGAGGAGTTCCCGGCGCTGTCGGCGGAGATCGATCAGCATGCGGCGGCAGTGCGGGACATTCTCGATGCGGGAGTACGCAATTCGGCCATGGTGCCGACCAGCGTGCTGCTGGCGGGATATGCCCGCGGCGTGCTGGAGGATCTGCACGACTTGGACATTCCGCTCCCGGCCGAACCGGACGACTGGCGCTACGCCGACTGGATCCACCTCCGGCTCGCCGCCGTGTGCGCCCTCGCCCGCACGGAATGAACTCGGCCACGGACGCATGAGAAACGGCCCGCGCACGGTGCGCGGGCCGTTTCGGCTTCACGGGACGGTCCGGAGACATCCGCTGCGAGGGTTTGCTACAGCATCCCCGGGTTGTTGCCGGGATTCGGGGGCTGTCCAGCTTGTCCGGGTGCCTGGCCGCCCTGCCCGGGCATCTGCTGCCCGTAACCGGCCTGGCCGTATCCGGGCGGCACGGGCCGCTCGGCCCACTTTCCGGGCGGCATCTGCCCGCCCGCCATGGCCTGCTGCCGCATCATGGCCTGCTGTTGCTGCGCCATCATGGCCTGCTGCTGGGCCTCGCGCTGCCGGACGGCGTCCTCGCGGCCGCGCTGGTACGCCTCGGCGTGCCCCTTCACCTCGGGCATCTCGCTCTCGATGGTTTCCAGCCAGCCTTCCCAGCGCTGCTGCATGGGCCGGATCAGGCCGCCGCCCACACCCACGACGAGCACGCCGCCGATGACCGCGAGCACGGTGATGAGGATGGGCATGGTGACCGAGGTGCCGACCCCGATCTGATTGAGCGCGGCGATGATGCCGACGCCCCAGATGAACACGGCCGCAATGCGTCCCATCATGCGCCCGTAGGACAGCCCGCTGAGCATGTTCGCGATCATGTCCATCACCACGCGCGCGATGGCGCCCGCGATGCAGACGATGACGATGGCCACGGCCAGCCGCGGCAGCCAGGCCACGATGCCGTTGAGCATGGTGCTGATCGGGTTCGGCCCGAAGACGCCGAAGCCGAGCTGCAGGGTGAGCAGCAGGACCGCGTAGTAGGCGAGTTTCGCGATGATGCCGGTGGCGTCGTAGCGTCCGCGCGCCAGCATCTCCTTGATGCCGCCGCGCTCGACCAGCCGATCGAAGCCGACCCGGTTCAGCAGCTGAGTGACTACGCGCGCAACGATTTTCGCGACCATCCAGCCGATGAGCAGGATGGCGAGGAAGCCGACGAACTTCGGCACGAACGTGGCGATGTTGCTCCACGCGGCCGAGAGTCCCTCTTGGATGTCGATAGCCAGAAAACTCGAGGTGCCCATGAACCCGGTCCCTTCGCTATCCGCGGTTTCCGGCCGTGTGCCGGAACTGCGCAGCACTGCACAGAACTACTTCAAGCGGGTTTATACCCCTATGCGAACACCCGAACCGGCAGTTTGCGAAAAAGTTGCCAATTCGGGTGCTTGCTATTTGCCAGAGATCAATCCGAGCACTGCCCGGAGACGCTCAGTAGGCGCTGTTGACGTTGTCCATGGAGCCGTAGCGGTGCGCCGCGTAATTGCAGGCGGCCACGATGTTGGAGACCGGGTTCCACACGTCGAACGGGGTGCCCTCGACGTGGTACGCCGCGAAGGTCGGGTCGATGACCTGCAGCAGGCCCTTGGACGGGATGCCCATGGCGGCATTGGAGTCGTACAGGTTGATGGCCTGCGGGTTGCCGCTGGACTCGCGGATGATGTTGCGGTAGATGCCGTCGTAGGAGCCGGGGATGCCCTTCGCTGCCATGATGTCCAGGGCCTGGCGGATCCAGCCGTCCAGGTTGTCCGGGTAGACGGGCGCGGGCGGGGCGGGCGGCACCTCGACGACCGGCTCCGGCATGGGAGCGGGCACGGGGGCCTGCTCGGCGACGGGGGCGACGGTCCCGGTGATGGGGGCCGTGGCGGCGAGGGTCTGCTTCAGCGACACCGGCTTGACGTCGCCCTGGGCGGCGCCGGCGGCGGTGATGATGGATCCGAAGACGCCCAGGGCGAGGGCGGCGGTGCCGACGGTGCGGGCGGTGGCAACCGCCTTGCTACGTCTGGCAGGGTCACTCAGTGCGGAGAGGGCATTCTTGGGCATGGCGGAGTTGATTCCTGTTCGGTTTCGGGCTCGCAGGCCGGGGAGACCCAGCGCGGGGTGCAGGGCGCACGCCAATCGGCGCTTGCTCTGCGCGCTGGGGGCTGTTGTCCGTTGCTGTTGTGAAACCCGTTACGGGCCAATGGAATAGACGCTGAAGGAGGCAGCGGGTGACAGTGCCGGCCAAATCTGGCCGTGGTGCCTCATCGCACCGGTGGCGTGATCACATTCCGCATGTGTCGACATCTCCTCGCGTCATTCAGACTTCTGGTCTGTTTCCGACAAGGTCACAGCTTGATTGCGCTTAGTAAACACAGTCTGAACCAAAAGTGAACAGCAGTTGAACTGGCTCGTTCGGCACCCTCGGGACCTGCATTAATACAAGCGCTGACCTGCTGATCCGCGTGCAAACACAAAGTGTTTCAGATCACAGAAGAATTTAGCCCCGCTGGAGCGATATAGCGTTATTTGCCCAATTTCGGCGTTTCGCATGGCGTGTCGCGGCATTCGATAACGGTCTTCGTGATCTTTCAGCAAACATCATTAGTTGAATTCAGTCACACCAGTAACACAATTCAAGCCCGCTGATTCGCGATGCGCGGCCGGTCGCGGCGCACTAATCTCGAATTCATGGCATCGATCCGGGTCACCGAGGTGCTGGCGGCCTTGTCCCTGACCACCGACCTGGCCACCGGAATGCCATTCGAAAAAGGCTTGGCGGTATGCCTTATCGCCAATGCCATGGCCGAACGGATCGGCCTGGACGAACCGGATCGGCGCATCGTCTTTCACGCCGCCCTGCTGGGCGCGGTCGGCTGCACCAGCCGGGCCTCGGAGAACGCCGAGGCCTATGCCGACGACATCGCCTTCCAGCAGGCGTATCACACCCTCGACCCCGGCGATCCGAGCGTCTTCGCCGCCCAGATGGACACCTTCGGCGACTGGGCGCCCCAGACCCAGGCCGCCATGCGCGACCGGTTCATCACCCAGGCCCCCCAGGGCGCGCCCATCGCGGTCCGCTCGGTGTGCGAGGTCAGCCGGGCGCTCGGGCCACGCCTGGGGCTGCCCGAGGCGGCCGTGGTCGCCCTCACCGAGGTGAAGGAACGCTTCGACGGCCTGGGCGCGCCGGACCGGCTGTGCGGGGACGAACTCTCCCTGGCCGGGCGCATTCTGCATCTCGCGGAGCAGGCGGTGCTGGCGTTCCGCGCCCGCGACCGCGCCGCCGCGCTGGCCGAATTGCGCAGGCGCGCGGGCGGACACCTGGATCCCGACCTGGTATCGATCTTCGCCGCGGACCCCGGCGCGGTGTGGGGCGTACTCGACCAACACGATTTGCTGACCGCCGTGGTGAGCGCCGAACCGGGTTTGCCGACCATCATCCGGCCCGAGGACCGTGATCATCTGTGCGCCGCCATGGCGGTGGTGGTCGACCTGAAAGGCCGCTACCTGCTGGGACATTCGGCGCACGTGGCCCAATTGGCCGACAGCGCGGCCGAACTCACCGGCATGAACGCCACCGACCGCGCCGCCCTGCGCGCGGCCGCCCTGCTGCACGACATCGGCCGCGCCGCCGTCTCCAGCGCGGTGTGGGACCGGCCCGGCCCGCTCGGCGCGGGCGACTGGGAAAGGGTTCGGCTGCACAGCTATTGGACCGATCGGGTGCTGCGCCGCTGCCCCAGCCTCACCGATCTGGCCGAGATCGCCTCCGGCCACCATGAACGCCTCGACGGCAGCGGCTACCACCGCGGCGTCCGCGTCCACGATCTCTCCACCGCCGCCCGGCTGCTCGCCGCCGCCGACGTCTTCGCCGCCATGACCGAGCCGCGCCCGCACCGGCCCGCCCACAAACCCAGCGAGGCCGCCACCCATCTCTCCGCCGAGGCGGCCGCCGGACGCCTGGACCGCGACGCCTGTGCCGCCGTGGTGGAGGCCGCGGGCCTGCGCCCCGCGCGCACCGAATACCCTTGCGGCCTCACCGAACGCGAGGTGGACGTGCTGCGCCTGGCAGCCCGTGGCCTCTCCAACCGCCGGATTGCGGCCGAACTGGTTGTCTCCGAACGCACCGTCGGCCACCACCTGGCGCACATCTACGACAAGACCGGCCGCCGAACCCGTGCGGGCGCAGCCGTTTTCGCCATGGAACACGGCCTGCTGCCCGGCTAGCCGAGAACCCGGGCTCCGAACCCCGACCCCGTCATTGCGAGGGCGGGGTGCCGGTTCAGTCCTGGTCCAACACGGTCTCCCGGTAGTAGGCGGCGATCTCGTCGGTCGTGGTCAACCAGACATCCGGCTGGGCCGCAAGGAATTCCAGGGCCTGATCCAGGTATTTGGTGCGGAAGGCCTGCCCGATCACGAAGGGGTGCAAGGCGATCGGGAGCACCCGGGCACTGCGCCGGGATTCGGCGAGCAGTACCTCGTACTGGTCCTTGATCATCTGGACGTACTCGGGACCGGTCGTGCCCTTGGCGAAGATGCCCAGATCGTTGAGTTCCAGCGTGTACGGCACCGACATCATGCCCGGAACGTTGAGGGCGTAGGGCTGGTCGTCGTTGGTCCAGTCCAGGATGTAGTCGAGACCGAGTTCATCGAGGATCCAGGGGGTTTCGAAGGTTTCGGTGAGACCGGGCCCCATCCACCCCTTCGGTCGCGCACCGGTGGCCGCGGCGATGGTGTCGACGGCGGCGGTGAGATACTTCCGTTCCTCCTCCGCCGACATACCCGCTGTCACTTCGGAATTCGTCTTGCCGTGCACCAGCCAGGCCCAGTTCCGTTCCAGGCCCGCTGCGACGATCTGCGGGTTGTACTCCACCACATCGGAATTGAGCAGTGCGCTGGCGCGGATGCCGTGCCGGTCCAGGGCGTCGATCACACGCCAGATGCCCACGCGCGCACCGTAATCGCGCCAGCCGTAGTTGAGGGCGTCCGGCACCAGTTCGGCGGTACCGGGCCAGATGCTGGTGGAGGGCTTGTCGATACGGAAGTGCTCGATGTTCAGGCCGACATAGAAGGCGACCTTCTTGCCGCCGGGCCAGCTGAACTCCGGGCGTTCGGTGATGGGACTGTAGTCGAAGAGGGTGTTCTCGAGTTGCACACCGCCAACCCTCGGTTGCCCGACCAGCGGGAACAAGACCGATCTCCGCTACGATCGGTGCGCTCAGCTCACCGATCGAGGAAACCGGATGGAACGACACGAGATCGAGGCGTTCCTCACCCTGGCCGAGGAACTCCATTTCCGGCGCACGTCCGAACGTCTGGGGCTGGCGCAGGGCCGGGTCAGCCAGACCATCCGAAAACTGGAGCGCCGCATCGGCGTCCCGCTGTTCGAGCGCAGCAGCCGCCATGTCGCGCTCACGCCGACGGGCCGGCAGCTGCGCGACGATCTGGCGCCCGCCTACCGGGCTGTTCAGCAGGCCGTCGCGCGTGCGGTCGAGGTCGGCAAGGGCTTCAGCGGTCCGGTGCGCGTCGGTTTCTCCTCGCACTGGGTGCTCGATCTGGTCCTGCGGGCCGCCGACAGATTCCACCGGATCTACCCCGACTGCCGGGTGGACACCCGGGAGGTCCAACTCCGTGACCCGCACGGTCCGCTGCGGGCCGGGGAGATCGATCTCCAGGTCACCGAGTTCCCGGTCGCCGAGCCCGATCTGGTGGCCGGGCCGGTCCTGTTCACCGAGCCCCGCGCCCTGATAGTGCCCACGGAACATCCACTCGCCCAGCAGGATTCGGTCTCGGTCGAGGATCAGGCGGAGCTACCCATGGTGGTCGCCACCGGTGCGGTCCCGCGGTACTGGCTCGACCACATCTATCCGCGGCGCACGCCGGCGGGCCGGACCATCAGCCACGTCGAAGGATCGGGCTACTGGCTGGAGTTCCTCGGGCTGGTGGCCACGGGCCGCTACGCCACCCCCGCGTCGCTGCGGGCCGGTCAGTACTACGCGCGCCCCGGCATCACCTATGTTCCGTTCCGGGACGCGCCGCCGATCGAGTACGGGCTGATCTGGCGGCGCGGCGGGGACTCGCCGCGCGTGCGCGCCTTCGCCGAAACCCTGTGCGAGCTGGCCGGCGTCGCGAGATAGGTCGATCGACCGATGTGAGTGTCCCGGCCGCGCCGCGACCATTGCTGCATGAACGCCACGCACCGGCCCAGCAACGCCGAAATCGTCGGATCCCTCTACCAGGCCTTCGGCGCCGGGGACATCGCCCACATTCTCGATCAACTCACCGATGACATCGCCTGGGACGCCGACTGGACGGCCAACAGCGCGCAGCTCGCGGGCATCGCACACATGGCGGCCCGCAAAGGCCCGGCCGAAGTGGCGGAATTCTTTGCGCTGCTCGCGGATTGGACCTTCCACGATTTCACCGTGCTGGACGTGATCGGCGGGGGCGGGCAGGTGGTGGCCGAGATCCGCGTCGACGTCACCCTGCCGGGCGGGGCGCGGATCACCGACGACGAACTCCACCTGTGGAGCTTCGACGAGAACGGCAAGGTCACCCGGTTCCGGCACTACGCCGATACGGCCAAGCACATCGCCGCGTACACCGGGAGGTGATGCCCACTACCCCAACGGTTTTCAGCAGAGTTTCGTTGTGGACGACCCGGTCCTGCCCGGCCGGGTCGTCGTCGGGTCAGGCGGCGCGGGCGGCGACCGGTGCGGCGGACTCGGGTTCGGGCTCGGGTTCCGGCGAGGGTGACGGCAGCGGGGTGGCCGGGGTGAACCGGCGCAGACCCCGCATGACCAGCGGCAGCAGCAGCACCATGAGCAGCAGGCGGACGCTCTGCACGCTCGTGATGAGCGGCATGTTCGCCTCCATGTTCTCCGCGGCCGCCAGCACCGCGTTGATGCCGCCGGGCGTGGTGGCCAGGTAGAGATCCGACAGTTCCAGATCCACCAGGTAGGCCAGGCCGAAGGCGAGCCCGCCGACGAGTACCGACAGCGCCACGATGGCGGCGGTCATGCCCGGGATCATGCGGGCCATCTCCCGCACGACCGTGCGGGTGAAGCGGGTGCCGACCTCGAATCCGATGAGGACGAACAGCAATTCCTTGAACAGGTTGGTCGGCGCGTACCCGTGGCTGACGCCGACGGCGGTGAGGATGGCGGTCAGGATCATCGGGCCGATGAGCGCGGCGTTCGGCAGCCGCAGGTACCGGCCGACGCGAATTCCGATGAGGCACAGCATGATCGCGATGGACAATCCCGCGACCTGATCGCCGCGGCCCACGATCATCCAGTGCGGCAGATCGGGATTCGTCACGCCGCCGCCCAGGGTGGCGGTGCCGAACCCGGCGCGGTCGCCGTCGTCGAGCAGGGCGGCCAGCGCCGGAGCGGTCAATGCCACCATGGCCACCCGCAGGTACTGCATGAACGCCACCCGCCGCGGATCCGCGTCCAGCTCGTCGGCCACCGCCACCACCGCGGCCGATCCGCCCGCGAGCAATCCCAGTGTGGCCGTGGGCATCTCGACCTTCGCCAGGCGCGCGAACACCACCGCGATGGCAATGCTCACGACCACCGTCGCGGCCGTGATGGCGAGCACCGGGACCAGATCCCAGCCGATCGAGGACAGCAGTTCGATCTGCAGATAGCTACCCATGAGCACACCGAGCATGGCCTGCACGCCGGTGTTCACCTCACGCGGCATCGGCGCGGGCAGCCGACCGCACAGCGCCAGCCCCGCACCCACCACAATGGCAACGATCATCTGCGGCGCCGGAAATCGCGTGCGCTCCAGCAGCTCCGCGATGCCCAGCACCGCGGCCAACAGAGCCACCCACGCGATCGCCTGCCACCGGTTCATGCCCCACGATCCTGCTCGCCGAGTATGAACACTCAGTAACAAGCCAGTTATCGTGGCCGACGCGCCGGAGTGATTCCCGCCGCACCACGGAAAGCCCTGTACCCGAGGCCACCCGGGCGGGGCGAGGCCACCGCATTCCAATTCCAGTGGCCCAGCTCACAGTTGAGGTTGACCCGAGGGCAGGGTTCACGCTCGTTCCAGACCAGCCACCACGGCGTCCGAGGAGCGAAACACCATGTCCGCGGCGACATGATCTGCACCGAGGCGTAGTGCGGCACGCAGGCGACCACGACGACAGGGCAGGCTGAGCGGATGAGCTACGGAGTCACCATCGGGCAGGCGGCGGCCTTCGCCGGCGTCACCATCAAGACGGTGCGCCACTATCATCGGCTCGGCCTGCTCGCCGAGCCGGAACGGGACGGCTCGGGCTACCGGCGCTACGGATCGCGAGAACTATTGCGGCTGGTGCGGGTTCGCACTCTCGCCGCCGCCGGGGTGCCGCTGGCCGACATCGGCCCCCTGCTCGACGCCGACGCCGAACTGTTCGCCACCACCCTCACCGAGGTCGAGAAACAGCTCACCGCACGCATCGAGGAACTGACCGCCCGCCGCGACACCCTGCACCGGCTCGCCGACGGCAACCGGGCCCTGTTCCCCGACCGCGCGGTGACGCTGCTGGAGCGACTCCCCGCCCTCGGCTTCACCGCCGCCGATGTGGCCGCCGCCGCCGAAGGACTGGTACTCGCCAAAGCTCTTGTGCCGGAAGGCTTCGACGACTACATCGGCCATGTCGAGGAGGCTCTGGCGGACCCCGGCTTCGTCTCCCTGAGCCGCCGCGCCGCGGAAGCGGCGACCTGGGATCCGGACGACCCGCGCATCCCCGGCTTCGCCGTCGAGGTGGCCGACCACTACCTCGCGCACCCGGCCCACCTGAAGATCCTCACCGGCCTGCAGGCCCGCAGCGAAGCCGCCACCCGCTACCAGATGATCGCCGCGCACAACAAGGAACAGGAAACCGCCGCGGGCCGGCTCACCGCACTGGTCGAAGCCAGACTCCGCGCGGGCGGCGTCTACATCCCGCGACCGGGAGCCCGCTGATTCCATCGCCCCGGATGCCCGGTGGCGAAGAAAACCCGCGCCACACGAATCGTGCGGCGCGGGTGTCGGACCGGGAGCGTCAGTGGCCGAATTCGCCGGTGCTCAGGAAGCCGAGCAGGTCGTGGCGGGTGATGACGCCGACGGGCTTGCCGTCGTCGACGACCATGAGGGCGTCGGTCTCCTCCAGGGCCTTGCGGGCCGCCGAGAGCGGTTCGCCGGAACCGATGAGCGGGAAGGCCGGGCTCATGTGCTGGGCCACCGAATCGGTGAGCTTGGCGCGGCCCTCGAACACCGCGGACAGCAGATCGCGTTCGGTGACGCTGCCCGCGACCTCACCGGCCATGACCGGCGGCTCCGCGCCGACGACCGGCATCTGCGAGACGTTGTACTCGCGCAGGATCTCGATGGCGTCGCGCAGGGTCTCCTGCGGATGGGTGTGCACCAGGTCGGGCAGGTTGCCGGACTTGCCGCGCAGGATCTCGCCGACCAGCGGTTCGGTGGTGGAGCCGTCGAGGCGCTCACGCAGGAAGCCGTAGGAGCTCATCCACTGATCGTTGAAGATCTTGGACAGGTAGCCGCGGCCGCCGTCCGGAAGCAGCACGACCACAACGGCATCCGGGTCGCGCTCGGCGACCTTGAGCGCCGCGACCACGGCCATACCGCAGGAGCCGCCGACCAGCAGGCCCTCCTCGCGGGCCAGGCGGCGGGTCATCTCGAACGAGTCGGCGTCGGAGACCGCGATGATCTCGTCCGGGATGGCCGGGTCGTAGGCGCTGGGCCAGAAGTCCTCGCCGACACCCTCGACCAGGTACGGGCGGCCGGTGCCGCCGGAGTACACCGAGCCCTCCGGATCCGCGCCGATGATCTTGACCTTGCCGCCGGAGATCTCCTTCAGATACCGCCCGGTGCCGGTGATGGTGCCGCCGGTGCCGACGCCCGCCACGAAATGCGTGACCTTGCCCTCGGTATCGCGCCAGATCTCCGGGCCGGTGGTCTCGTAATGCGATTCCGGGCCGCCCGGGTTGGAGTACTGGTTCGGCTTCCACGCGCCCGGGATCTCGCGGGTCAGGCGGTCGGAGACGTTGTAGTAGCTGTCCGGGTCCTCGGGCGCGACCGCGGTCGGGCACACCACGACCTCGGCGCCGTAGGCGCGCAGCACATTGCGCTTGTCCTCGGAAACCTTGTCCGGGCAGACGAATACGCACTTGTAGCCGCGCTGCTGGGCGACCAGCGCGAGGCCCACACCGGTGTTACCGGAGGTCGGTTCGACAATCGTGCCGCCGGGCTTCAGCAGCCCGGCCTTCTCGGCGGCGTCGATCATCTTGACGGCGATGCGGTCCTTCGAGCTGCCGCCCGGGTTCAGGTACTCGACCTTCGCCGCCACCAGTCCCGAGTCCGGACCCACCACGGAGTTCAACCGAACGAGCGGGGTGTTTCCGATCAGATCGACGACATGGTTAGCGATGCGCATACCCCTCATCGTTGCAGAAAGGAGATCGCGGCTTTCGCGCACGTCGGGGATATCGCGGTCGCGGGAAATTACCATCGCCCGCATGAGGACGCCGACGAGGTTGCGCGCCGCCGTACTGTTCGGTCCGATCGCCGCTGTCACGCTGGCCGTGACGGCCGCGCCCGCATCGGCCGTGCTCGTCGAATTCCCGCAGGTGCCAACGTTTCTCCGGGATACGCCGTGCGGGGCCACCATTCGCAGCTGGGCCGATACCAGCCCGCAGTGGCCGGGGCGGGCGATCATCTCGGTGCAGGCGACGCCGGTGGTGG
Organism: Nocardia acididurans; assembly: GCF_016741815.1. GTDB lineage: Bacteria > Actinomycetota > Actinomycetes > Mycobacteriales > Mycobacteriaceae > Nocardia > Nocardia acididurans. The sequence goes on along the minus strand of NZ_JAERRJ010000006.1, from coordinate 96,105 downwards.
GGTACACCAACGGCGAGTACAGCTTCGCGCCACAGTGCGAGACGCTCGTCACGGTGGCCTGGCGGAACGTGAACACCGGGCGCGTCGGCGAATATCGAGTTCCCCTGGTAGCGGGCATCTACGGGTCCATCCAGTACGCGATGTTCCAGGACACCGATCCGGGGCATGTCGTGGTCACCGTCTTCACGGATATGCCGAATGTGCCGCAGCACGGCGCGTTCGACGTACCCGCCGACCCCAAGCCCGCGCCACCGCCGCCGTCCGAATAAGCCCCTCGAACCCCCTGCACAGCCTCCTTCCTTCCCCCTCGGTCTGTGCCCCGCTGCCGCCCGACTAGCCCTCGAATCCCCTGCGTAGCCTCCTTCGTTCCCCTTCGGCCTGTGCCCCGCTGCCGCCCGACTAGCCCTCGAATCCCCTGCGTAGCCTCCTTCGTTCCCCTTCGGCCTGTGCCCCGCTGCCGCAGGCAGCGGGGCACGAGAGATCCAGAGAGTTGGATATCCCACAGTTCATTTAGTGGGATACACGCATACCGGATGTATGTCCCCGAACACAGCCGTCGTAAATTCGAAGAGGTTCACCCCTGCAAGTAAGGAGTCCTCATGGCTGAGGCCGTCATCGTTTCGTACGCCCGCTCGCCGATCGGCCGCGCCGGAAAGGGCTCGCTGGTGAGCATGCGGCCGGACGACCTCACGGCTCAGATGGTCCGCGCGGCCCTGGACAAGGTGCCCGCCCTCGACCCGCGCGAGGTCGACGACCTGATCCTCGGCAACGGCCAGCCCGCCGGCGAGGCCGGCTTCAACATGGCCCGCGCCGTCGCCGTGCAGCTCGGCTACGACTTCATGCCGGGCGTCACGCTCAACCGCTACTGCTCCTCCTCGCTGCAGACCACCCGGATGGCCTTCCACGCCATCAAGGCCGGCGAGGGCGACGTGTTCATCTCGGCCGGCGTCGAGACGGTCTCGCGCTTCCCGAAGGGCACCGCCGACGGCTGGCCCGACACCCACAACGAGCTGTTCGCCGACGCCGAGGCCCGCACCAAGGCCACCGCCGAGACCAACGCCACCTGGACCGATCCGCGCGAGGCGGGCCTGCTGCCCGACGTCTACATCGCCATGGGCCAGACCGCCGAGAACGTCGCCACCTACACCGGCATCTCGCGTGAGGATCAGGACCACTGGGGCGTGCGCTCGCAGAACCGCGCGGAGGAGGCCATCAAGTCCGGCTTCTTCGAGCGCGAGATCACCCCGGTGACCCTGCCCGACGGCACCGTCGTCACCACCGACGACGGCCCGCGCGCCGGCACCACCTACGAGAAGATCTCGCAGCTGAAGCCGGTCTTCCGCCCCGACGGCACCATCACCGCCGGTAACGCCTGCCCGCTCAACGACGGTGCGGCCGCGCTGGTCGTCATGAGCGACACCAAGGCCAAGGCGCTGGGCCTGACCCCGCTGGCCCGCATCGTGTCCACCGGCGTCTCGGGCCTCTCCCCCGAGATCATGGGCCTCGGCCCGATCGAGGCCGTCAAGAAGGCCCTCGGCAACGCCAACATGACCATCGGCGACCTCGACCTGTACGAGATCAACGAGGCCTTCGCCGTGCAGGTGCTGGGTTCGGCCCGCGCCCTCGGCATGGACGAGGACAAGCTGAACGTGTCCGGCGGCGCCATCGCCCTGGGCCACCCGTTCGGCATGACCGGCGCCCGCATCACCGCCACCCTCATCAACAACCTGCAGACCCACGACAAGCAGTTCGGTCTGGAGACCATGTGTGTCGGCGGCGGCCAGGGCATGGCCATGGTCATCGAGCGCCTGAGCTGACGCCCGGCAAACCATGAAGCCCGCCCGACCGCACGGTCGGGCGGGCTCTTCTTTGCGTGGGAGTATTGACACCCGAGCCCTGCTTATCGATTATCGATACATCGTTTTTCGATAAACAGGGAGGGTGGCCATGCGCCGATTCACCAAGTGGGACACCACCGGCGACTATCTCCGACAACTCCAGATCGTCGTCTGGCTCGCCTTGGCCGCCGTGCTGATCGGGGTGGTCACCGGGTTGGTGCGGGCCTTCGCCGAGGCCACCGTGCCCGCGGATCTACCGATCGATCCGGCCGCGTATCCGGGCGCTTCGCTGCCGGCCGGCACTTCAGCGAGCAGCACCGGGCAGATCGGCGTCGATATCGGCTCACCCACGGCGTGGCAGCGCGTCCTGCACGTTCTCACCTGGTTCCCCACCGCGAGCGTGCTGCTCGCCGCCCTCGCCGCGCTGGCCGTCGTGCTGCACCGGGCCCGGCGCACCGACCCGTTCACCCCGCGCATCGCCGGTGGCCTGCGGGTCATCGGCGCGGTCCTGCTCGCGGGCATGATCGGCGCATTGGTGGAGGGCGGCGCGGAACTCGTGCTCGATCGCACCGTGGACTCGTCCCGCACGGCAGGCGGATTCGAGGTGGCGGTCGGGTGGCCACTGGCCGGGCTCGGGTGCTTCGTGGTCGCCGAGATCCTGGCCCGCGGCACTCGAATGCGCGACGATCTGGCGACGGTCATCTGATGCCGCCCGAGGAGGACCATCGGATCACGGTCCATCTGGATCGGCTGCTCGCGCAACGGAATATGACATTGACCGAGGTCGCCGACCGCGTCGGGATCACGCTGGCGAACCTGTCGATACTCAAGAACGGCCGGGCGCGGGCGATCCGATTCTCGACGCTGACCGCCCTGTGCGATGTCCTGCAATGCCAGCCCGCCGATCTGCTGACCGTGGAACACCCCGGTGGGACGCCGTGATACCGATGGCGCACAGCCGGAAGGGCTTGGGGGCGCGGCGGCCCCCAAGCCCGGGGAGGGGACGGGGTCGATGAGCCTCGTCAACCCTGGCGGCGAGGCCGGCGGCAGGGGTGGCCGGCCTCGCGTGGCGTGATCAGCCCTGGAGTTCCTCGAGGATGTCGGTGGCTATGTGGTCGTCGCCGCAGTCCTCGGCGATGACGGCGGTGCCGGTGGAGTTGTTGGTGCGGAGGGGGAGGATGGCCTGGTAGGCCGGAGAGTCGTACCAGGCCTGGGCGGCTTCGCGGGTGGGGAATTCGACGACGACGAAATTGCTGTCGGCGGGGCCCTCCTTGACGGTCTGGCCGGGGCCGTGGACCAGGAATTTGCCGCCGAAGGGGGTGAAGGTGGCGTCGATGCGCTCCAGGTATTCGACGATGTCGGCGTTGAAGTCGATGTTGGTGAGGTGCGCTATCGCGTAACCGGGCATTGCGGGCTCCTGGCTGGGTTGCTTTGTTGCTCTTGATATTTCCCGATCCGGGTAGCGAAGTCGATTACCCGGCGGGTAATGCTCGGCGGATCGGGGAACATCTGTTCAGGAGTCCAGGGTGGACCCTCCCGTGGCGGGAGAGTCCAGCAATGGTCAGCGCAGGGGGACATCCACGTCGCTGCCGCCCTCGCGGGTGAGGCGGCGACGGACCTTCACCAGGGCGGGGGCGGGGACGAAACCACCGGCGAAGAGGGCCTCGCCCTGGCGGAACCAGGGGGAACGGTCCAGCAGGGCGGTGGGGGCGTAGCCGAAATAGGTGCCGAGTTCGGCGAGGTCGGAGGGGGAGGTCATCTTCATGAGGGCGAGGTTGTCGCACTGGGAGATGATGCCGGGGTGCACCTTCGAGGGGCGCTGGGTCGACAGCAGCAGCCAGAGGCCGAATTTGCGGCCCTCGGCGGCGATTTGGATGAGGCGTTCGCGGACCGCGACCGCGATGGGGGAATCCAGACGCGGGGAAGCCAGGTTGTGCGCCTCGTCGATGACGAGCAGCACCGGCCGTCGCTCCTCGCGGCGCTCCCACAGATCGTCGAGCAGGGACAGGGCGACCACCAATTGCTGTTCGGGCGTGGAGAATCCGCCCAGATCCAGCACGGTGACGTCGGGGCGTTCGGCGACGTGGTCGGTGACCGCGCGGTCCCGGCCCGCCCACACCTCCCAGTCGTTCAAACGCAGGTTCTCCACCCGCATGGCCAGCCGGCGCTGGGCGGGAACCTTCGAATTACGCAGGTGCGGAAGGATATCCGAGATCTCCCCGGCCTCCAGCACACTGCGCAGGTGGATGAGTTCGTTGAACTCCTCCCGATCGGCGATCGGATCGATCTGCAGGACAGCGGCTTTCGATGCCATTGGCATGTTCAGGTAGCGGGCGCGCAGCTTGGCGTCGCCGTCGGCATTGGGTCGCAGCACCCGGATATCGCGCTCCCGCAAGGCTTCCGCGGTCGGCCCGGTGGCCTCCGGACGCACTTCGCCGAGCCGCACGAAATCGGAGTTGGGGTCGAAGATGACCACGGGCAGCGCGGTGTGCGCGATGAGCTGCTCCAGCACCACGCCCAGGGCATAGGTCTTGCCCGATCCGCTCTGCCCGCACCAGAAGGTGTGCCGGTTGAACCGCTTGGGCAGCAGTCGCGCCGGGCCGCCCGGTGCGGTGAGGTTCACGCCCACCTCCAGCATGGCCCCGGTGGTGTCGTGCAGGGTCTGCACGGTGTCCACATCGGCGGCCTCGACCAGGGCGCGGTCGAAGGCGTGGCTGGCGCGGGTGTCGATGCCCTCCTCGGTGAGCTCGCCGATCAACCGCCCGCGCAGGCGTACCGGCGTGGTCTCCGAGCGCTCCTCGATCAGGGCCAGCTGCCGGCGTGCACCGGCGACGACCACGACGAGGGATCCGGCGACGTACGCGGAGCCCGCGGCATCGGCGATGACGAACGAGCGGCCGTCGTCGGAGCGGGCGGACGGAGCGGTGGAGTCAGCGAGCATGTTCCGATACTGCCATTGACAGGCAACCGTCCAGAAAATTGGCACTGCCTGCTTTGAACGAACTTTCTCGCCATTACGGCAACCAGCAGGCAATCTGTGGTGTTTCGGTGCCCCGACCGGGTGATCGGCTCGGCTAGCGTTTGCGCAGCACGCCTTCGAGCAGAGGAGACAGCGGATGCGATCCTCCCGGCCGCGCCCCACCGCGCCCGTCACCGAACCGGCGCCCTGGACGATTCCGCGCGGGCTGATCGTGCTGCTGGCCGCCGCCGCGGGCGTGGTCGCCATTGCCGGAATGAAACTGTCGGCGGGCATGCTCGGCCCGATCTTCCTGGCGCTCATGTTGACCGTCGCGGTGCAGCCGATCCAGAGCTGGGCGCAGCGCCGCGGCCTGCCGCCGTGGCTGGGCATGGTGGGCGCGGTGATCGCCGTCGTGGTGATCATCTTCGGGATCGTCGGCATGCTCGCGGTGTCGATCGCTCAGTTGGCGACCATCCTGCCGGGCTACGCCGACAAGCTGCAGGATCTGCTCGCGGGCGTGCGGGATCTGCTGAAGCAGTTCGGGGTGGGCGGCAAGCCGATCCAGGAGATGCTGAGCAATATCGACATGGGCAAGCTGGTGAGCCTGCTCGAGACCCTGTTGAGCGGCACCCTCGGCGTGTTCTCCAACCTGCTGTTCATTCTGGCGCTGGTGCTGTTCATGGCCGTGGACGGCATGACCATCGGCCGCAAGCTCGAGATCATCTCCTCGGTACGGCCCGATATCGGGTACGCGCTCACCACCTTCGCCGAGGGCACACGCAAATATCTGGTCGTCTCCACGGTTTTCGGGTTCATCGTGGCGGTGCTCGACGGTGGCGCGCTGTGGCTCATGGGAATTCAGCTGCCGGTGCTGTGGGCGCTGCTGTCGTTCATCACCAACTACATTCCCAATGTCGGCTTCGTCATCGGCTTGGTGCCGCCCGCGCTGCTGGCACTGCTGAGCGAAGGCCCACGCGCGATGCTGTGGGTGATCGTGGTCTACAGCGTGCTGAACTTCGTGATCCAGTCGATCATCCAGCCCAAATTCGTCGGTGACGCGGTCGGTTTGAATGTCACGATCACCTTCCTGTCCCTGGTGTTCTGGACCTGGATTCTGGGCGCGCTCGGCGCGATCCTGGCCGTCCCGCTGACCCTGCTGCTCAAGGCCATGCTGCTCGATATCGATCCGGCCACGCGCTGGGTGAACGTGCTGATCGGGGACCGGTCCGCACAGGAGGCGCAGAGCTAGTGCTGCGCCTGCAGGTCATCTGCCCCGCCGAGGTCACACCGAAAGTCCTTGCGCTGCTGGCGCGGGATCCGGGGACCGCGCATGTGAGCGTGAGCGCGGGCACGGCGCTGCGCCCGGAAGGTGATCTGGTGCAGGCGGATATCGCGCGCGCCGCCGCCAACCAGGTGCTGGACGAACTGACCGCGTTGGGCGTTCCCCGTTCGGGGGCAATCACTTTCGGGCCGGTCGACTATCGGCTCTCGGCCGCCGCGGTACGCGCCGGGCGGGCCGTTTCGCACGGTGCGGGCGAGCCGGTGGTGTGGCAGGAGGCGCTGCAGCGCGCATGGCGGGACGCGCATTTCACCCCGGTGTTCCTGACCCTGCTCACCATCGCACTGCTGCTGTCGGTGATCGGCGTGGCCACCGGGTCACCGATCACGATCGTGGGCGCGATGGTGGTGGGCCCGGAATACGGTCCGCTGGCGGCGATTTCGGTGGGCCTGGTGCGGCGCACGCCCCGGCTGATCCGGCGCGGCGTCTTCGCACTGGCCGTGGGATTTCCGATCGCCATGCTGATCACCGCGGCGGCGACCGTGCTGTGGGTGTGGCTGGGCTGGATCGATGTCACCGATGTGCAGAACGCACGCCACTTCGACTTCATCTACGAGGTCGGGCCGTTCTCGTTCCTGGTCGCGGTGCTGGCGGGAGCCGCGGGCATGCTGGCGCAGATCACGGCGCGGTCGGCGGCGCTGGTGGGCGTGTTCATCTCGGTGACGACGGTGCCGGCGGCCGGGCTGGCGGTGGCGGCGGGGGTGGCCGGAAGGTGGTCTGTGGCAGGCAGTTCCCTGCTGCAACTCGGCGTGAACCTGCTGGGCATCGTGGTGGCCGGGCTGCTGGTGCTGGCGCTGCGACCGGGCAGTAGCCGGGAGCTGGGGCCCGCCCGGCGTCTGAGGCAGTGGCTCGCCGATGGGCGGCATCGGTAGCGTTCAACGGCTCGCCGCTCGAGCACTTCAGCGGGTCGCCGCTCGAGCACATCAGCGGCTCGCCGCCATGCCGATCCCCTTGGCGGCCAACGGAAACAGCAGCACGGTGGTCGCACCGGCCGCGACGAGGATCGAGGCCAGCTGCTGATCCATGAGTCCGGCCCCGGTGGCCGCCTGCGTGACGGCCACGATGATGGGCAGGCCGGTCGCGGCGTACAGCGCCAGCTGTGCGCGTTCGGCTCGGTCGTCCAGGTTCGCGCCGTGCGGGACGAAGCGTTCACTGATCCACACCGGCAGCCCGCGCGCGAGGGCGATGGCGACGACGAACAGCACCCAGCGGCCCGGGTTCTCGGTGACCGCGTGCGGGTCGATCCCCATGCCGGACACCACGAAGAACACCGGGATCAGCAGCCCGTAACCGATTGTCTCCAGCGAGTGTTCGATCTCCGGGTACACCTCGGCGACGAGGCCGCGCAGGATCAGACCCGCCGCGAATGCGCCCAGCACCACATCGAGGTCGAACACCTCGGCCACAGCCATCAGCACCAGCAGCAGCAGGAACACCACCCGCACCGGCAGCTGATTCGTCCCGCCCTCGAGCGCGGTGATGGTGTGCCCCACCGCGGGCACGCGTTCCAGCAGCCGCCGCGGCACCAGCGCCACCACGAGCGCCGCGACCATGAACAAGGCCAGCACCACCAGCGCCGCGATCGGACTGCGGCTCGTCAGCAGCACCGACATGGCCACCACGGGCCCCAGCTCCCCCACCGCCCCGTGCGCGAGAACAGCACGCCCCAAAGGCTTACCGAGCAACCCGTCCTGTTTCAGAATCGGCAACAGCGTCCCCAGCGCCGTCGAGGTCAACGCGATGGCGACAGCCACCTGCGCCGTGAACGACGCGCCCCGCGCCGCCAGCGCGATGAACCCGATCGCCAGCACCAGCGATATCCCCCACGTCCCCCAGGCCACCCGCCCCGACTTCCCCCGCAGCAGCGCCGGATCCAGCTCGTACCCCGCCAGCAGAAACAACATCCCCAACCCGAGCTCACTGATCAGATCCACCCCGCCCGCGGACGTCGCCCACCCCGCCACATTGGGCCCCAGCAACATCCCGACAACCAGCAGGATCACCACACTCGGCACATACCCCCGCACCACCCGAGCCACAATCGGCGCCCCCACCGCCACCGCCACAATCCAGAACAACGACACGATCGGCGACGGCGCCCCCGCCCCCGCAGCCTCCACCGACTCGATCATGAGCCGATGGTTTCACGCCCCCCGCGCCCTCTCCCACACCAACACGGCAACCAACCAGCTCACACCAGCCCCGTTCCCACAGAAAAGCGGGCGGGTACCGGAATTCCGGTACCCGCCCACCTCTTTCGCTGTGCAGGATTCGAGCCGTCCACCTCACGGATGAGGGGAGCCCCCCGAACGGATGAGGGGGCACCCCCGCCTCACGGACGAGAGGAGCTTTCTCTCCTCACGGATGAGGGGAGCCCTCCCGTCTCACGGAGGGAAGCCCCGTCCCGCCACCCGCGGTTCGAGGGGCGGAGCCCCTCAATTCTCGAGGGGGTTCGGGGGCGAAGCCCCTGAGAGCCCTCCCGAGAGTGGGGCCTAGTCGTTCTGGAAGTACGACAGCAGCCGCAGGATCTCGATGTACAGCCACACCAGGGTGACGGTGAGGCCGAGCGCCACGCCCCAGGCCGCCTTCTCCGGCGCGCCGGCGCGGATGAGCTGGTCGGCGGCGTCGAAGTCCAGCAGGAAGCTGAACGCCGCGATGCCGATCATCACGAGGCTGAAGATGATGGCGACGGTGCCGCCCGAGCGCAGGCCGAAGCCGTCGGCGGTGAAGAACATGGCGATCATGTTGCCGAGCGCCAGCACGACGGCGCCGATGAGCGCACCGATGACCATGCGGGTGAGTCGCGGCGTGACGCGGATCGCGCCGGTCTTGTAGACCACGAGCATGCCGAAGAACACACCGAAGGTGCCGAGCACGGCCTGTGCGATCAGCCCCGCGCCGCCCACGCCGCCGAATTCGACGCCGGTGAACATGTACGAGAGCGCACCGAGGAACAGACCTTCGGCGGCCGCGTAGCTGAGCACGATGGCCGGGTTGTCCTGCTTGCGACCGAAGGTGGCGACCATGACGAGCACGAAGCCCACCAGCCCGCCGACGATCACGAACAGCGGGGCGAGCCCGTGGTTGATCGAGGTCAGCGCGTAGGACAGGATGCCCGCGACGGTGACCACACCGAGCGTGATGCCGGTCTTGGTGACCACGTCGTCGATGGTCATGGGCCGCGTGGCGGGTACCGGCATCTGCTGGTACTGCTGCGGGTAGCCGCCGTAGGGCGGCTGCTGGCCGTACTGGTTGGCGAACTGTCCGGCTCCAGCGGCCGCCGAGCCGAAGCCGGCGTAGCCACCGCCCTGCTGCGGCTGCAGGTTCCGGAAGACCGGGTTGGATGTGGAGCGCACTGTGCGTCCCTTTCTGGAGTCGCGGCGCACGTAGGTCGTGGCCTCGTTCTACCCGTCTCAACGCTCTGCACCCGGTGTTGGTTCCCACCGAACACAGATCAGACCAATCGGACTTTACCCGACCTTTACCGGGCGATCAGTGCAACTGGCTCATCACGCGATCGGCGATCAGCGCCAGGTGGTCGAGGTCACTCAGATCCAGGATCTGCAGGTATACGCGGCTGGTGCCCGCGATTTCGGCATAGCGGCCGATCTTCTCGACCACCTCGTCCGGACTGCCCGCGAGGCCGTTGGCCTTCAATTCGTCCACCTCACGCCCGATGGCGGCGGCCCGCCGGGCGACCTCGGCGTCACTCGCGCCGACGCAGGCCACCAGCGCGTTGGAGTAGACCAGCTCCTCGGGATCGCGCCCGGCTTCCTTGACCGCCGTGCGTACCCGATCGAACTGCTCGGCCGTGTCCTCGGCGGACTGGAAGGGCACATTGAATTCGGAGCCGTAGCGTGCGGCCAGCCGCGGCGTGCGCTTGACGCCCATGCCGCCGATGACGACCGGGATCCGTTCCTGCGCGGGCTTGGGCAGCGCGGGCGAGTCGGTCAGCGTGTAATGCTCGCCGCTGAACGAGAAGGTCTCCCCGAGCGGCGTGCTCCACAGCCCGGTGATGACGGCGAGCTGTTCCTCGTAGCGCGGGAACCGCTGCCCGGGGAAGGGAATCCCGTAGGCGGTGTGCTCGGCCTCGTACCAGCCCGCGCCCAAACCGAATTCGACGCGTCCGCCGGACATGGCGTCGACCTGGGCGACCTGGATGGCCAGCACACCCGGGTGCCGGAAGGTGGCGGCGGTGACCAGCGTGCCGAGCCGGATGCGCCGGGTCTCCCGCGCCAGACCGGCCAGCGTGATCCACGCGTCGGTGGGTCCGGGCAGCCCGTCGGCGTCGCCCATGGCCAGGTAGTGGTCGGAGCGGAAGAAGGCGTCGTAGCCCAGGTCCTCGGTGGCCTTGGCCACGGTGAGCAGGGTGTCGTAGCTCGCGCCCTGCTGGGGTTCGGTGAAGATTCGAAGATCGATTCGTCCCATCACCCCATTGTGCTGGTCGGTCGCTCAGCCCCCGTCGTGGAGTCCGCGCACCGACCGCGTCACCGTGAATTTCCGATTGCGACCGATCACCTCGGTCTTGCCGACCAGGCGCTCCATCACGCCCCGATAGTTGAGATGCGTGTTGTAGACCGTCCACAGCTCGCCGCCCGGCCGCAGCACCCGCCCGGCCTGCTGGAACATCTTGATGGCCGACCCGGTGTGCACGGCCGCCCCGACATGGAACGGCGGATTGCACAGCACCAGATCCGCGCTGTTGTCCGCCTTGGAGGACATGGCGTCGTCCCGCAGCACGGTCACCCGCTCGGCGACCTCGTTGGCCGCCGCGGTGGCGCGGGTGGAGGCGACCGCCGCCGCCGACTGATCGGTCGCGGTGACCCGGATGCCGGGCCGCACCTTGGCCAGTGCGACCGCGAGAATGCCGGTGCCGCAACCGAGGTCGATGGCGTCACGGGCATCGGGTTTCATGCGCCCGAGGTATTCGAGCAGGAACCGGGTGCCGATGTCGAGGCGCGAACCGGAGAACGCCGCACCGTGCGCGACCACCTCGAGATCGCGGTCGTCGAGCCGGTTGCGGATCGGGAACTGCGGCTCGCCAACGGGTTTGGGTTCGGTGGCGAGCAGGATGCGGGATTTCTGCCGGCCGCGGCTGGCGCGCACCGAGCCGAAGGATTCGGCGAGCACGTCGTTCATGGCCGGGGTCAGGTACTTGTCGCGTCCGCCCGCGTACACCCGGACGTCGGGGGCCGCGTAGCGGGCGATGGCGTCGGCGGTTTCGGCGAGTCCGGACAGGGCGCGCGGCAGCCGCCACAGCACCACCCGGACGTCCTCGAGCAGCGGGCGGCCCAATTCGTATGCGGTGTAGCGATCTCCGAGGCCGACGGCGCGCGCGTTGTGTGCCAGCGCGAGCTCACCGGTGAGCAGATCCTGGTGCACCCGCAGCCCGCGTAGGTCATAGGTGGCCGCGGCGCCGAGGGTGAGCGCCCCGTAGCCGTCGTCGATCACCGCCACCCGATTATCGCCCGCTTCGGCCAGGGCCGCGGCGGCCTCGTCGAGCATCAATCGATCGGCGGCGTCCACCGCGTAGAGGTTCACCGCCTCCACATCGGGGTACCGCCGCAACCGGCTCAACACATCCTCGACCTCAACCACCTCTACAGTGTGCTAGATCATTGCCGAGGGTTCCCAGTCGGCTGCCGTTTCTGTGCATATGGGCGTTTTACGAGGTCAGCGTTATTCTGCGCCATCGCAAAACACTTGCTGATCTTGTAATGGCAAGAGGATGCCGGAAATTCACCGATGCGGCGATTCCGGCACGGGCACGACGGTGCCGTCCCGGGCGGGCATGGCTGCCGACGCGGCCACCATCACCACCGCCATGACCGCGACACCCACGAAAACCAGGTGCACGGCGGGCGCCAGCTGCGCGGCCACCGGATGATCGCTCGCCTCGACCCGCGAATTGACCAGCGCGCCGAAGACCGCCACGCCGAGGGCGCTGCCCAGCGATCGGGCGAACATATTCGTGGAGGTGACCACGCCGCGCTCCTCCCATTCGGCGCTGGCCTGCGCGGCGATGAGGGTCGGGCTGGCCACCAGGCCCATACCCATGCCGACCACGAAACAGCCGATCGCCACGTGCAGCAGCGCGGAATCGGCGTCCACCAGCAGCAGGGCCGCCGCGCCGAGCACGACGATCGCGCTGCCGACCAGGGCGGTGATCCGAAATCCCAGGCGCAGGTAGAACTTTCCGCTCTGCGAGGCGGACAGCGGCCAGCCCAGGGTGAGCGCGCCGACCGTGAGGCCCGCCGTCAGCGCACTCGTGCCCAGCACGCCCTGCGCGAAAGTCGGTACGTAGGAGGTGAGCCCGAGCAGGATCGCGCCGACCAGCAGCGAGACCAGACTGCTGGCCACGAGTACGCGCCGGGTCAGAACCCACAGCGGCAGAATCGGATTCGCGGCGCGGCGCTCGACCAGCGCGAAGGCCACCAGCGTCAGCACGCCGCCGGCGAAGAGCCCGATGCTGATCGGCGAGTTCCACGCCCAGGAGTGTCCGCCCTCGAGCAGTGCGAGAATGAGCGCCCCAGCGCCGAGGGTGAGCAGTCCGGCGCCCAGGTAGTCGATCCGATGATGTTGGCGCGGAGCGCTTTCGGTGAAGTAGCGCAGGATCATCCAGGCGGCCAGCGCCGCCAGCGGCAGGTTGATCAGGAAGATCCAGCGCCAGCTCACGTATTCGGAGAAGACGCCGCCCAGCAGCGGCCCGAGCACCGAGGACGACGCCCATACGGCGGCCAGATACGCCTGCACTTTGGCGCGTTCGGGCAGGGTGTAGATATCGCCCGCGATGGTGATGGACATGGGCCCCACCGCGCCCGCGCCGATGCCCTGCACCGCGCGCGCGAGGATGAGCGTCACCATGCTGCCCGCCAGTCCGCACAGCAGCGAGCCGAGTGCGAAGACCGCGATCCCGAACATCATGATCGGTTTGCGGCCGAAGGTGTCGGCCAGCTTCCCGTAGATCGGGACCGTCACCGCCTGTGCCAGCAGGTAGATGCTGAACAGCCACGGGAACTGCGAGAAGCCGCCGAGCTGATCGGTGATGGTGAGCACCGCGGTGGCGATGATGGTGGAGTCCAGCGCGATGAGCGATGTCGCCACCATGATCGCGGCCAGAACCGGCCCGCGCTCGGAGCGCAGGCCGATCGACACTTTCACCTCGGTGCCCGCCACCGGCAACCCCTTTCGTTAGCTCAACTCAATATATGAGTCGAACACGACGGCGGGTTCGCTATTCCGGATCCGGCGAAACGCGCACGCACCCCGGCGCGACGGGATTGCCGCCGCGCCCGGATCACACGGTCGCGGCCAGCTCGCGCAGTACCGGCAGGCTCACCGAGCCCGAACCGAGCACCACGTCATGAAAACGCTTGATATCGAACGAAGTACCCAATCGTTCGGCGACCATGGCACGCTGGCGACGAATTTCCAGCTGACCGACCTTGTAGGCCACCGCCTGTCCGGGCATGGCGATGTAGCGGTCCACCTCGGTCTTGATCTCCGCCACGCTCACCGGAGCATTGGCGACCATGAAGTCGATGGCCTGCTGCCTGCTCCAGCCCTTGGCGTGCAGGCCGGTGTCCACCACCAGGCGGCAGGACCGCCAGGAATCCGCCGCCAGCATGCCGATGCGGGCGAGATCGTCCGGGTACAAACCCATTTCGTCGGCGAGGCGCTCGGTGTATAGCGCCCAGCCCTCCACGAATGCGGTGTTGGAGAACGACATCCGCTGGAACCGCGGCAGATGATCCAGCTCGTTGGCAATGGTGAGCTGCAGATGGTGACCGGGGATCGCCTCGTGATAGGCCACCGACGCGGTCTCGTAGCGGTTCTTGGACTTGGGCTCGTGCGTGTTGACGTAGTACGCGCCCGGCCGCGAACCGTCGGCCGCCGGCGGGAAGTAGTACGCCGCAGGGGCATCCGCGGCCAGGAACTCCGGCACCGGCAGGATGTCGCAGGCCTGGCGCGGCAGGCGGCCGAACCAGTCGCCCATCTCCGCCTGCGCCGCGGCCAGGTAGCGGCGGGCATCGGTCATGATCTCCTCGCCGTCGCCGTAGCGCAGGGCGGAGTCGTCGCGCAGGCGGGTGAAGATCTCGGTCAGGTCGGTGAGGCCGAACAGGCGGCCGCCGACCTCCGCGTATTCCGCACTCAGCCCGGCCAATTCGTCGAGACCGAGCTGGTGGATCTCCTCGGCGCCGAGATCTGGCAGCGTTGTGTGATGCTTCAGCAGGCGGCGGTAGATGTCCGCGCCGTCGTCACCGAGCCAGCACAGGCCGGGCTTGTCGTCGGGGCGGGCGGCGGGCAGTAGTTCGTTCGCCAGCACCTCGCGATAGTGGGCGAAGGCGGGGCGGATGATCTCGCGCACCACCTCGGCCAGTTCTGCGCGCCAAGCCTTTTCGCCGTCCCAGTCCGGCGGGCCGGGGAAGGTGGCGAAGGGGTCGCCCGCGATATCGGAGGCCAGGTAGCCGTCGAGCTGATTGAGCGAGCGCTGAATGGCGATCTTGGCGGGCGTGCGCCCGGCGGCGAGCCCGGCGCGGAAGCGCTCGACGGCCTGCGCGATGAACACGTCGAACTGCCGGTAGCGCTGGACGAGCTGCAGCGCGTTCTCCGGCTCGGGCGCATTGAGCTGCGGGGCCATGGTGAGCATCCCGGCATGCACGCCGGTCATCTGATCCGAGGCCAGTTCGATCGGCCGCCACTCCAAAAAGTCCACGGCGGAGGCCAATTCGGTCCGCAGCAGACTCCGGGTGACCTTGTCCTCGGCGGTCAGCCGCTCCAGGTCCAGGCCGTCGACCTCGGTCAGCAACCCCCGCCAGGTCTCCAGCAGCCGCTGCTCGGCCGCCACGGACAGATCCTCGATGCGGTCATCGAATCGCCTGTCCCCCAACAGAGTCGCCTCACTCGGCGCGGACTCCAGCATGGCGTCCCAGTAGCGGTCGGCAAGAGCGATCAATTCCTCGTGCGCATCCATGCCACACATCATGCCCGCGTGAAACAGACTCGGGGCGATGCGACCGACTTCGCACCCCCTTCACCGGCGTGGCGGCAGCGGGATGCGCATCAGGTCCTCGGCGACCACGATCTCGCCGGAGAACTCGGCGCGGGCCTCGGCGAGATGGTCGTCGAGGGTGCGGTAGCGCTGGGAGAAGTGGGTGAGGACGAGGGTGCGGGCACCCGCGCGGGCCGCCACGGCGGCGGCCTGGCGGGCGGTGAGGTGGCCGAACTCCTTGGCGAGATGCTCGTCGGCATCGGTGAAGGTGGCCTCGATGACCAGCATGTCCACGCCTTGCGCCAGCTCGTGGACGCCGTCGCACAGCCGCGTGTCCATGATGAAGGCGAAGCTCTGCCCGGGACGCGGCTCGCTCACCTGCTCGAGCGCGATGGAGCGACCGTCGATCTCGATATGCCCCGCACGCTGCAGCAGCCCGACCGCGGGGCCCGAGATACCCAGCTCGCGCAGGCGCTCCGGCACGATGCGGCGGCCGTCGGGCTCGCTGATCCGGTAGCCGAAGGCTTCGACGGGGTGTGACAGCGCCCGGGTGGTCAGCGTGAAAGACGCTCCGGGAGTTGGCAATTCACCTGCCGCACGGATCGGATGGGCACGCAGTTCGGCCGTCTGGTGATAGGCGGTCGAGTGCGTCAGCCGCTGAAAGAACTGCTCCCCGGACGCGGGGTAGTAGCAGTCGACGACATGCGGCACCCGGTCGAGGCTGATGCGCTGGGCGACGCCCGCCAGCCCGAGACTGTGATCCCCGTGGAAATGCGTGATGCCGATGCGCGTGATGTCGGTGGCCGACACCCCCGCGTAGATCATCTGCCGCTGTGTGCCCTCCCCCGGGTCGAACAGCACCCCTTCGCCGTCCCAGCGCAGCAGATACCCATTGTGGTTGCGCTGCTTGGTCGGTACCTGACTGGCCGTCCCCAGAATGACCAATTCGCGCTGTGACACGGCCGCCAGGCTACCGCCCGAGCAGCGGATACTCGCGGCAGCGAACGCGGGCGCGTCCCCTGGCATACCAGGAGGGGGTACTAGACTGGCCGCGTGGTCGAACAGCACGCGCACGCTACCCGGTACATCCGGGCGTTCGGGCTGTTCACCCTGCTGGCCGGAATCGTGGCCATGCACATCGCCGTCTTCGGCATGCCGCACTCGGGTGCGGACCGGGCTATGAGCGCCGGGAACGCCTCGCCCGCGGCTGGCCATCGCGACCACGCCGCCATGGCCGCCGCATCGCATGTCAGCGCCGCGTCCGCTCCGGCCCGGGGCCATCACCCAGCGGCGCTCTCCCTCGCCGCGGGCCACCAGCCCACCGCGCTCACCGCCCCGTCGCCCGAGCGCGGCATCGCCGCGCCCGCGTGCGGAGATTGCGGCGACGGCCACCCCGGGTTGCACGGCTGCGTCTTCATCCTCGCCGCCCTGCTGCTGGGTCTGGGTCTGGCGCTGCTGGGCTGGGCGGGGCTGCGCCGCGATCCGCCCGCGACCGCGCAGGCGCGCCGCCTGCGCGCACACCGCGCGCGGCCGCCGCCGTGGACGCATCTCTCCTTGGCCGAATTGGCGATTCTGCGCATCTGATGGACCGCCGTTTCCGCACCCCGTGCGGAAGCGCGATGTCGCATGCCCGCAGAACGCCGAATCATCAAGGAGTACAACCATGTTCAACACCCGTATCAAGCTCACCCTGATCGCGGCCACCTCGGCCGCGGCCCTGCTCGCCGCCGGCTGCGGCAACGACGACGGCAACGATTCGTCCATGCCCGGTATGACCCACGCGAGCACGACGAGCGCACCCGCCTCGGCCACCCAGCGCACCGATTTCAACGATGCCGACGTGATGTTCCTGCAGATGATGTACCCGCATCACGCGCAGGCGGTGGAGATGGCGAAGCTGGTGCCGAGCCGCTCACAGAATCAGGAGCTGATCGCGCTCGCCGCGAACATCGAAGCCGCGCAGTCGCCGGAGATGCAGCAGATCACCACCCTGCTCACCGCATTCGGCAAACAAGCGCCGAGTGCCACCACCTCCGGGCACTCCATGGACGGTCACGCCATGGACGGCATGATGACCGACCAGCAGATGACCGAGCTGACGGCCATGTCCGGCACGGCCTTCGACAAGATGTGGCTGCAGATGATGATCGAACATCACAGGGGCGCGGTCACGATGGCGCAGACCGAGCTGACCTCGGGCGTCAACCCGGACTCCAAGGCCATGGCGCAGGCCATCGTCTCCGGTCAGCAGGCCGAGATCGATCAGATGAACCGCATGCTGACCCAGGTCTAGAAACAGCGAACGGGTGCGCGGTGTGTGACCGCGCACCCGTTCGTCTTGCGAGAGCAGGGGTTTCGCTAGCTGCCGATGACCGTGTTCATGATGGTTCCGGCGCTGGTGGCGGTCGCGCCGCCGACCATGGCTCCGGCCACCATCTTCGGGGATTCGAGTCCGCCGCCGCTCCACTTCTCCCAGGCGAATCGTCCGCCGCCGTAGGTGATGGCGGTGACGCCGGACAGCATGACGAACCAGTTGAAGTACCGGACCAGCTTCATCAGCTTGTCCGCGACGGGTGGGGTTTCCGGTGTCGGGTTGCCGATCTGCGCGACCACGTTCGTGTACGCGTCGTGCACGGCGAGGAGCATGCTCACGATCGGTTCCTCTCGGATGCTGAATGGGTGCTGGTGGGGACGAAACGGTGATCCAACTCTCACTATGCGGATCAATTGAACCGCATTTCGTGAGGTGGAACCGTGCCGACACACCACCGGCACCCAACTCGAGCAGCCGATCAGCTACCGGTTTTGCCCAGCAGCGACTGCGCTTTGCCGAGCAGCGAGTGCTTGCGGCCGTAGGCGAAGTACACGACGATGCCCAGCGCCATCCAGACGATGAACCGGATCCAGGTCTCCACCGACAGGTTGAACATGAGCCAGGCGCAGGCGATCACCGACAGGATCGGGATGAACGGCACCAGCGGAACCCGGAAGCCGCGCTTCAGATCCGGGCGGGACTTGCGCAGCACGATCACGCCGATGGACACCAGCACGAAGGCGAACAGCGTGCCGATGTTGACCATCTCTTCGAGGGTGCCGAAGTCGACGAATCCGGCGAGCAGGGCGCAGATGACGCCGACGATGACGGTGATCCGCACCGGCGTTCCCTTCGCGCCGGTCTTGGCCAGGCTGCGCGGCATGAGGCCGTCGCGGGACATGGCGAACAGCACGCGGGTCTGTCCGAGGAACAGCACCATGACGACGGTGGTCAGACCGGCGAGCGCGCCGATGGAGATGACGTTCTTGGCCCAGTCCACGCCGTGGATGGCGAAAGCCGTCGCCAGCGTCGCGTTCTCACCCTGCAGGTCCTTGTAGGACACCATGCCGGTGAGCACCAGCGACACCGCCACGTACAGCACTGTCACGATGGCCAGCGAGCCCAGGATGCCGCGCGGCACGTTGCGCTGCGGGTCGCGGGTCTCCTCGGCGGCGGTGGCGACCACGTCGAAGCCGATGAAGGCGAAGAACACGATGGAGGCCGCGGCGAGCAGGCCGTACCAGCCGAAGGTGCTGTGGCCGCTGCCGGTGACCAGCGAGAACAGCGACTGCCGCAGGGCGGACGCGCCGCCGTCGTCACCCGGCACGGATTCCGGGATGAACGGCTTCAGATTGTCGACCTTGAAGTAGGTCGCGCCGACCACCACCACCAGGGCGATGACGGCCAGCTTGATGGCCACGGCGACCGCCGACACCCGCGAGGACAGCTTGGTGCCGAGCACCAGCAGCACGGTCAGGATCGCGATGAGCAGCACCGCGCCCCAGTCGAATTTCACCGACCCGAAGTGCCAGATCGGCTGATGTCCGCCCAGCACCACACCCAGGTACTGCGACCAGCCCTTGGCCACGACCGAGGTGCCGAGCGCGAATTCGAGGATGAGGTCCCAGCCGATGATCCAGGCGACGACCTCGCCGAAGGTGGCGTAGGAGAAGGTGTAGGCGCTGCCCGCGACCGGCACGGTGGACGCGAATTCCGCGTAGCACAGGGCGGCCAGGCCGCAGGCCACCGCGGCGAAGACGAAGGCCAGCGAGACCGCGGGTCCGGCGAGGTTGCCGGCGGTGCGCGCGGTGAGGGTGAAGATACCCGCGCCGACCACGACGGCGACGCCGAAGACCGTGAGGTCCACCGAGGTCAGGTCTTTGCGCAGTTTCGCATCGGGTTCGTCGGTGTCGCGAATGGACTGTTCGACGGTCTTGGTACGGAACAATCCGGCGGTGCGCTGGGCGGCCGGCCCTGCTGCTTCCCGCTCGGGGCCCGATATCGCCACGGGTCTCTCCTCGTTCTGGCTTACGGCAACAATGCAGTTCTCGCCGGACTGTCACAGTTCTGGTCGAGAACGCGACAGTCGAGCGTCAGGTTTGTTCGCCTGTGCGAGCAACCAAAAGACAGAATCGCTGGTCCCAGCCCCGGTTACTGCTCTCGATCTCGGGTGGAGACCTGAGTTGTCGGCGTCACACGGAACGGTATCACCGCACTGGTACGAACCAGTTGGCAACCTGCTGGACAACGCTATTTCCCCGAGCAGACGACCGGTTCGGCGACCGGCGCTCCCGCTAGGGTTGGGTATGCCGTTCGGGGGTGAGCCGTCCAGAGCCGATCTGGATGCATTGGACCGGGTGCTGGCGGGCGCCCACGCGGTCAGAGTGCGGGAGATGCGCGGCGGTTCGACCGTGCTGCTCGACGAACGCGACCCGATTGCCGTGCGGGCGCTGCGCGAGGCGCTGGAGGTCACCGCGCTCCCCGGATTCGTGTGCATGTGCTGGGGCGATGTGACCCTCGACTTCCACGACGCGGGCGACACCCCGCTCACCTCGGTGACCCTGCACCACGGGTATTCGCTGCGCTGGGACGGGTGGCCCGAGGACGCCGTGCTCGCCGACGGCGTGCGCTCGCTGGAATGGCTTGCGGTGCGCGGGGTTTCCGAACCGCTGCGGGAGTTCCGGGCCGCCGAGCGCAGGCAGGCCGAGCACGATCGGGTGACGCGACTGTGGGTGCGGGAGATTCCGGGGCCGCTGGCCGTATTCACGCATCTGTTCCTGGATACCTCGAAGAGCGGGGGCGGGCTGGGCGGCGCGGACCTCGAGGAGGTGCGCGCCGCACTCATAGCGGCGTACCCGGATCCGGTGGTGCGAATCCTCGCGCTGTTCACCTGGCATGCCGCGGGCACCGGGGCATACAGCGGGCACCCGGTGCACGAACGCGTTCCGGGACAGCTGCTGGACTGGGAGAACCGCCTGGATTTCGCGCAGGCCGTGGAGCTGGCGGACTCGCGCGCGGCGGCCGGGGCGGTGCGGTATCTCGTCAACTGGAACACCCGCAAACGGGTCGGGGCGCTGCTGGGCGCACTGTCCCCCGTCGCCCGCCGCAAGATCCTCGATCACGCCCGCGACGACGAGACCCGGCGCTGGCTGGCGCGGCGTATCACGGGCCTGCGTTGATCACGGCGCGCGCACAGGGGATGCTCGTCCTATGAGCGCCGTCGAGTTTCCCGAGCACAATGTGGGGCCGAAGTGGAAGGGCAAGCGCATCGGCTACTTCCGCGAAACCGCCGGATACAAGCGGTACCGGGAGGCGTATCGCGAAGGGTTCGAGCAGCTGCCGCCCCCGGTCGAGTCCGTGGACGTGCCAACCGGATTCGGCACGGTCCGGGCCTACCGGTTCGGCTCCGGCGGCGGAACTCCGCTGGTGCTGCTGCCCGGACGGCAGGCCGCCACGCCGCTGTGGGCGTCGAACCTGCCCGGTCTGCTGGCGATCCGGCCGGTGATCACCCTGGACCTGTTGGGCGAGCCCGGTGCGAGTGTGCAGTCCAAGGTGCTCGAGACCGAAGCGGATCAGGCCGAATGGCTCGCGGAGGCGCTGCGCGCCCTGGAACCCCGCCCGGTACACATCCTGGGGGTCTCGATCGGCGGCTGGTCGGCGGTGAATCTGGCCGTGCACCACCCGGATCGGGTGGCCTCGCTGACCGTGCTGGATCCACCGTTCGTCTTCGGCGGCGTGGGCTTGAAAATGGTTGTGGTCTCACTCGGCTCGGTCCTGCCCGGCATGCCGGACAGGTGGCGCAACAAACTCCTGAGCTGGATCTCCGGTGGCATCGAGACACCGGAGGGCACGGCCGAGGGCAAACTCATCGCCTCGGGCATGAAGGACTTCGCCGCCTACCTGCCGATGACGAAAAAGCCCACCGGCGAACAACTTTCCGCTGTCAAAGCCCCGCTGCTGGCGATCTTCGCGGGGCGCAGCATCATCCACAAGGCCACCCGGGTGGCCGCGCGCGGCCGAAAGCTACTGCCCCAGGCCCGGATCGAAGTCTGGCCGGAGGCCAGCCACGCGATCAGCGGCGAATTCCCGGACAGGATCGCCGCCGAGCTGGCAACCTTCCTGGCCGAGGTGGATCCGAGCCGCTGACCCTCGTCGTTCCGGCCCGGACACCCGTCACCCGATCCGGAATGCTCAGGGCACGAGTACTGCCCGCCCGCGGATCTGGCCTTTGTCCAAGCGCTGCAAGGCCTCCGGGCCGTCGGTGAGGTCGAAGCGTTCGACCTCCATGTGGATTTTGCCCGCCTGCGCGAGCGCGACGCAGGCGTGCAGGTCGCTTCGGGTGCCGCCCAGGGACTTTCGGACCGAGGCCCCCCACGGCCAGCCGGGGCCGCCCGCCGGTCCGGCGGTGATTTCCGGTGCGCCGCCGCCGATTCCGACCATGCGGTAGGCCCCGTTGGGAGCGACCGTTTCGACGGCGAGCTTGGCGGTGGCGTCGAGGCCGACGAAGTCGAAGACGGCGTCCGCACCGCGGCCGCCGGTCAGGTCGAGGATCTGTTTCGCGGCCTCGTCGCCCGCCAGGATGCCGAGGTCCGCACCGCATTTCGCGGCGAGATCGAGTTTCTCGGGGGCGACGTCGACCGCGATGACGCGGACGCCGCTGATGGCGTTGAGGATCTGCACGGCCACGTGCCCGAGACCCCCGATGCCGATGGCGACGGCGGTGCCGCCGGGGCGCAGGGCGTCCTGTGCGCCGCGGATGGCGTGGTAGGCGGTGAGCGCGGCATCGGCCACGGGCGCGGCCTGGAGGAAGTCGAGGTCGCCGACCGGGACGAAGGTATTCGCCGGGACGCGAACGTATTCCGCCATCCCGCCCTCGATGGTGAGCCCGGGGCAGGGCGGCATGGCGACGCGACCCGCTGCGAGACAGACGTTTTCGTTGCCGCTCACGCATTCGCGGCAGGTGCCGCAGGTCCAGAACAGGTACACCACGCCGCGCTCGCCGATATCGCGCCCGGTCACGTCGGAGCCGATGGCCTCGATGGTGCCCGCGATCTCGTGGCCGAGGGTGAGCGGATCCTCGCGCAACCGGATGGGGAAGTTGACCAGCGTCAGATCGGAGTGGCAGACCCCGGCCGCGCCGACCCGGATGAGCAGGTCGTTGGGCCCGATCTCAGGGACCGGAATGTCATTGACCTCCACCGTTTCCGGGCCGGTCCACTGGAGTGCGCGCATGGTGATTCCTCGCAGGTTCGAGCTTGTGATCTGGCGCACACGATAGCTGTCGCTTTACACTGCGTCTAGCGAATGACGGAATGTCTAACGATGTTCCGCAAAGCGCTCCCAAAAATGAGACTCGAGTCTAGGCTGCCGTCCCATGAGTTCCGCAGTGTCGCGTTCCGCCCCACCCCGCATCGCCATCGTGGGCGCCGGCATCTCCGGCATCTGCACGGCGGTCGCCCTGCAGCGGGCCGGATTCACCGATTTCACCGTGTTCGAGAAGGCCGCCGACTTCGGCGGCACCTGGCGCGACAACACCTATCCCGGACTGGTGTGCGATGTGCCGTCGCGCTACTACCAGTTCCGGTTCGCCATGAATCCCGAATGGTCCCAGCTGTATTCGAGCGGCCCGGAGATCAAGGACTATTTGGTGAAGGTCGCGCGCGAACACCGGCTGCACGAGCGCACCCGGTTCGGCACCGAGGTGAAGGGCGCGGAATTCGAGGACGGCGCGTGGCGGGTCACCACCGCGGGCGGCGAGGTGGAGCGGTTCGACTTCGTGCTCTGCGCAACGGGTTTCCTGCATCATCCGAATCGGCCGGACATCCCCGGCCTGCCGGAGTTCGCCGGACCGGTGGTGCATTCGGCACGCTGGGATCACTCGATCGACCTGGCGGGCAGGCGAATCGGCGTCATCGGGACGGGGTCGACCGGCACCCAGCTGGTGAGCGCGCTGGCCGGGCAGGTGCCGAAGGTGGTGATGTTCCAGCGCACCGCGCAGTGGATCCTGCCGACGGTGAACCGGCCGTACTCGCGGGTGACCAAGCAGGTCTATCGGCGAATTCCCCTGCTGGGCACGGCCGCCTACGGTTTCAATCGGATGATCTTCGCCGCGTTCTCGCAGGGGCTCATCCACCCCGGACGCATCCGGAGTTTCATCCAGTGGGTGGTGGCGCGGAATCTGCGCCAGGTCACCGATCCCGAACTGCGCCGCAAACTGACCCCCGACTATCAGGCCATGTGCAAACGCCTGGTGGTGTCGGACCGCTTCTACGCCGCCGTGCAGCGTCCGGACGTGGAGCTGGTCACCGAGGGCATCGACCACGTGACGCGGGACGGCGTGGTCACCGCCGACGGCCGCCTGCACGAACTCGACATGATCGTGCTCGCAACGGGATTCGACTCGCACGCCTTCATGCGCCCGATGGCGATCACGGGCACGGACGGTCGCACCCTGGACCAGGCCTGGGCCGACGGCCCACGCGCCTTCGAAGGCGTCATGCTCCCGGACTTCCCCAACTTCTTCATGCTCATCGGCCCGCACAGCCCCTTCGCCAACCACCCGCTCACCGCCGTCGCCGAAGCCCAGTCCTTCCGCATAGTCGGCTGGCTGAAGCGCTGGCGCGCAGGCGAATTCGAGACCGTCTCCCCCACCCACGCCGCCACCGACCGCTACAACGCGCTCATGCGCGCCGCCGCCCCGAGCACCGTGTGGACCACCGGCTGCCAGAGCTGGTACCTCGGCAAGGACGGCCTGCCCGAACTGTGGCCGTGGAGTCCCGGCCGCTACGAGAAGCTCATCCGCCGCGAACCCGATCCGGTGGATTACCGGCTCAGCCGCGTCGAGAGCCGGAAGTGAGGTCACGATGCTCCGCGACACACCGATCCGTGGCCCGAGGTGAGTGACGTGGAAGTCACGCTGTGGCGCTGGATATCTCGACTGTACGGCTGGTGGTGGTTCGCGCCCGCACCGGATTGGGAGCGGGTGCGGGCCCGCGTGGTGGCGGGTACGAAGTATGCCCGCGCGCCACGAGAGGTGAGCGTGACGGTGGGCGAGCTCGGCGGCATTCCCGCCGAAATCCTCACGCCGCGTGGGGCTCCCGCCGATGCGGCGGTGCTGTACCTGCACGGCAGCGGTTTCGTCATCGGCGCACCGCGGATGGTGCGACCGCTCAGCGGCGGCCTCGCGGCGGCGATGCGGACCACCACCTACGCGCTGGATTACCGCTTGGCGCCGGAGCATCCGCATCCGGCGGCCGTCGAGGACACCGTCGCCGCGTACCTGGCTCTGCTGGCTGCCGGAATCCCCGCCGAACGCATTGCGGTGGTGGGTGATTCGGCAGGCGGCACGCTCGCCCTGGAGCTGGCCCGGCGACTGCGCGACGACCACCTGCCCGCCCCCGCGATCCTCGGCCTCATCTGCCCGGTCCTGGATCTGTCCATGGATTCCGAAGCGTTCCATTGTGATCCGAGCCGGGAGCCGTTGCTGACTCCCGACCTCATGGCGCAGTTCATGGACGCCTATCTCCCCGGTGTCCCCGAGTCCAGACGCCGTGAGATCTCCCCCGTACGCCGGGATATCACCGGCCTGCCACCGATGGTGCTGCACTCGGCCGGTGCCGATCTCCTCGCGGGCGACGCCCGCCGCTTCGCCGCGCACGCCGCGAAATCCGGTGCGCCCCTGCGGCATCGCGAATATCGAAACCTGTGGCACGTCTTCCACGCCATGCCCATGAAACCGGCTCGTGAGGCCATCGGAGACCTGGTGGTCCCGCTCGCGGAGGCCGTCTACGGTCACCACACCGGGTACCGCTCAGGGCAGTAGCCGATGCGCCGCACCCACCATCATGTCCCGCACCTGCTCCGGGGACTGCCCGAGCATGCACATGCTGGTGAAGGCCGCCAGCAGCAATTGGCCCAGCAGATAATCGATTTCGGCCCGTTCCTCGGCGGGAACCGCGTCCTCGAGGATCGAGTCGAACTGCCCCATCCACAGCGCGTAGAGCCCGCGCCGCTCCCCCTCGGCCGTCGGATCTCCCGAGATGATGGCCGATACCACCGCCGAGCACAGCGGCAACTCCGCCGCCGTCCGGTCGATGATCGCCTCGAGCAGGGCGGCCACCCGTTCGCCGGTGCGACCGGTCCGGGCCGCCGTCCGGGCGCGGTCGGCGTGTTCCGCGCCGGGCGCACTGCCCGCACCGGACGTACCGGACGCACTGTCCGCGCCGGGCGCACCGGCGACGGCCGCGGTATCGCGCACCGCGAGGTCCTGCGCCCGCCAGACGGCGCTGACCTCGCGCGCCCATTCCGTACCGACGGCGGTCAGCAGTTGGTCCTTACTGCCGAAGTACCGGTACACCGTGGCCCGCGCCAGCCGCGCGCGATCGGCCACCGCGTGCATGGTCACCGCCGCGTACCCGCCCTCCGCCGCCAATTCCCGTGCGGCGGTGAGCAGCCGCTGCCGCCGCTCCCGCTGGCTGTCCGACAGCGGGTGCACGGTCGTGAAGGTGGCCGGGGAACGGGACGACATGCGCACATTCTGGCGCATGCCCGGCTGCCGTCCGTCGGCCGCCGCCCTCGATGGTGGCCGTTCGCCGAACCTCATTGCCCTCCAATCGAAGTCACCGCCCGCATCCGGCGGGCCGTGTCGCCCGGCACGAAAGGCAGGGATCCATGCCCGCTCTCGAACACTCCCCCGGCACCGGGGTCATCGTCACCGGTGGCGCGTCCGGTATCGGCCTGGCCTGCGCGTATGCGCTGGCGGAGGTGGGCCGTCCGGTCGCGCTGTGGGATCTCGCCGGTGCGGCGGCCGTGGCGGCGGCGGCCACCATCACCGAGAAGTACGGCGTGGCCGCGCTCGGTGCGGGCATCGATGTCACCGATACCGGTGCCGTCGAGGCGGCGGTGGCTCCGGCGAGAAAGGCCATGGGCGGCATCGGCGGGCTGGTACACGCGGCAGGCGTGGTGCGCGCGGAACCGCTCGGCTATCTCGATGCGGACAGGTGGGATGCCGTGCTGGATGTGAACCTGCGCGCCCAGGCGCTCATCACCCAGGCGATTCTCACCGATCTGCAAGGCAATCCGGGGTCGGCGGTGGTGGGTATCTCCTCCATCGAAGCCTTCATCGGGCAGGCATTCATCCCCGCCTACTGCGCCTCGAAGGCCGGACTTCTCGGCCTCACCCGGGCCATGGCCCATCAGCTGGGCGGCAGTGGCGTGCGCGTGAATGCCGTGTGCCCCGGCTACATCGACACTCCGATGATGCGGAACAACGTCCCCGAGGAGGTCATCGCGCAGGAGGCGTCCCGCTCGATCTTCCGCCGTCTCGGCGCGCCCGAGGAGGTCGCCCGCGCGGTCCGCTTCCTCATGAGCGACGAAGCCTCCTTCATCACCGGAACCCACCTCACCGTCGACGGCGGCACCACGGCCATCGGCGGCCAGTGACGGACCCGGCGGTCAGCGGGACATGGTGGCATTCGTGCGATGCCGCCACCACGTCCCGTCGATCACGAGCGACGGGAGTGCTCGCCCAGTTCCAGGTCGATGAACGCGCCGATCATCGCCCGCCACACCGCTTCGGCCACTGCGGGTTCCAGTCGCGCCGCGGCGGCCCGCTCGCGGGCCAGCGTCACCACCTGCTCCACCCGGTCGGGGGCGCGGACGGCCTGCTCGTCCTTCTTGAATCCCGCGGCGGCGCGCACCAGCTTCTGGCGGGCGGCGAGGAGGCGGATCAGGTCACCGTCGATGGCGTCGATGCGGGTGCGGATCTCGGTGAGCGATTGTGGAGCAGACACGATCGCCGACACTACCGGCCGCTCAGGCGAACGCGCGGGCGACGTTCGGGGCGACGAACTCCTCGAGCATGGCGCGTTCGTCGGCATCGTCGCGCCCCGGCGAGGCCAGCAGGGAGACGATGACGCGGGTGAGCCAGCGGCCCAGGCGGACTCGCTCCGGGGTGGCGAGTTCGGCGGGGGTGAACAGCCCTGCCGCGATGGCTTCGATGACGTCGGAGTCCTGGCTGATGCGCCCCGCGGGGCCGGATTCGCCCGCGCGGAACCAGGCGATGAGCAGGGGTTCGGCGCGGACTTCGCGGACCGCTGCCAGCATGGCGGTGACGGCCCGCTCGCCCGGATCGGGGATCCCGCGCACCTGGCGCATGACTTCGGCTGCGATGCGGCGGGTTTCGCGGTGCACGAAGGCCAGCCGCACGGCATGCCGGTTGTCGAAGTAGCGGTACAGGGTGGCGCGCGAGCAGCCGGCCGCCTTGGCGATATCGGCCATGCCGACCGTGCTCACGCCGCGTTCGGCGAACAGTTCCGCGGCCGCGTCCAGGATCCGTTGTGCCGCCAGGTCGGCGCGGTCGTCGGCGAGCCAATCGCGGGTCATGCCGCGACCGGGCGGAAGGGCACCGAGACGGGCCAGCGCACGTAGTTGCCCTGGGACCAGCGGACATTCGCGAGGTCGACGGTGAAGTCGGGGCAGCGGGTGAGGAGTTCCTCGAGGGCTACCCGGGCCTGCATGCGGGCGGCGGCCGCGCCGAGGCAGTGGTGGTGGCCGTGGCTGAAGGTCATGATGCGTTTGGGATTGCGGCGGACGTCGAGTTCAGCTGCGGTGGGGCCGAATTCGCGGTCGTCGCGGTTGGCGGAGGCGTAGAGGAGCAGGACGCGGCGACCGGCGGGGATGGTGGTGTCGTGCAGAGTGACGTCGCGGGTGGTGGTGCGGGCCAGGCCCTGCACGGGTGAGGTCATGCGGAGGAATTCCTCGACGGCGTCGGAGATGAGTCCGGGGTTGTCGGCGAGCAGGCGGCGCTGGTCGGGGTTGGCGGTGAGCAACTGCACCGCGCCGCCGAGATTGCCTGTGGTGGTGTCGTTTCCACCGGTGATCATGGTGAAGGCGAAGCCGAGCATGGCGACCAGGCCGTCGTTGTCGCCGTCCGCGCCGAGGCCGGAGGCGAGCAGGTGGGAGATGGTGTCGTCGCCGGGTTCGACACGGCGGCGGGCGATGAGTTCGCTGAAGTAGCCGACGAGTTCGCCGACCGCGGACATGGCGTCCTGTCCGCCCGCCGCGATGCCCGCACCGGCGACCGCGCCGCCGACGATGGCCTCGGTCCAGGTGTCGAACTTCCCCCGATCCGCTTCCGGCACACCGAGATAGTGTGCGACGACCATGGTGGGCAGGGGTTTGAACAGTTCGGTGACGATATCGCCCTCGCCCGCCGCGCGCAGTCGCTCGATGCGTTCGACCACGAACTTCCGCACCTCGGGTTCCACCGAATTCACCTGGCGTGGCGTGAATCCCGGTGACACGCGCCGCCGGAAGTCGGTGTGCTCGGGCGGGTCCATGAACACGAACGGCCGGTGCTGTCCGACGCCCGCGGCTTCCAGTCCGACGTAGTCGACGGTGAGTCCGGAGGCGGAGGAGAAGGTTTCCGGGTCGCGGGCCGCGGCGTAGATGTCGGCGTGCCGGGACAGCACGTAGAAGTCGTGCTCCGCGTGCCCCTCGGGGATCACGCGGTGTACCGGATCGTGTTCGCGCAGTGCGGAATACATGGGCCAGGGATCGCGCCAGGTGTCCCCCGACCGCAATTCGAACCGCACTTCGTGAGACGCCGTTGAACTCATGATCCGACGGTAAGACAAACACCCGATTTTGTCTAGAACACGTTTCAGTGCGACTGCTCGGTAGGATTCGCTGCGGAATTCGGATCAACGCTCGAGGGGGTTGCTGGTGGTCGAAACCACTGTGCCGGGAGGACTGCCGCGCATCACCGGTTTTCCCATGTCCACGGCGAATCCGGATCCGGACGAATGGTCCGGCGCGCAGCTCTCCGACGACCGCCTGCGCGCCCTGGCCGTCGGCGCCTACTACGGCCGCAGCTGGGGCGCCTACAACGACACCGTCGCCTACCTACCCGAACCGGGCGACCGGCGCGAGACCCGCCGCGAGGCCACCATCGAGGGCCTGCACGAGTCCTGGGGCGTCGACAATGCCGACGACGCCCGCGACACCCTGAACCGCCTGCTCACCGGCATGCACGCCCCGCTGTTCACGCTCATCCACCCGCTGGCGCAGGCCGCGGCCGGCCAGTCGTATCGCACCGATCGCGGCGGCATCGCCTCCGAGCACCGCGACTTCCTGCACACGCTCTCGAAATTCCGCGGCTACGAGGGCGCGGCGGGACTCGACCGCGATTACGACGCCTGGTTGCAGGCCATCAAACTCGGCATCGTCGACGGCCTGCCGCAGCCGTTGAACACCGATGCCACCGCCTGGGATCTGGCCCGCGTGGGTTTCATCGCCCGTTCCGCGCACACCGCCGGCTATCTGACCGAGGACGAGGCGTGGGAGCATCTCCTGCTCGCCCTGGAGAAAGCCCAGGCGCACTACCGCAATTGGCGGCAGTTCGCGTCGGGATTCCTCACCGGCGCGATCTTCTGGGCCGCCACCAAGGATCTCGCGGCGGCGAAGGAACAGGTGGCCGAGCGCCGCGCCGTGCTGCACGGCCTGTACGTGCGGCCGACGAGTCCGTGGCGGCGGGTCGCGCTGCACCCGGGAGCACCGGTGTTCGGCGTCTCCGAGCGGCACGCCAACTAGTTTCAGCCGCCCATGGCGATCATGATGCCGACGGCCTGCCGCTGGAACGGCTCGTCCTCGACCATGCCCAGCCGCCGCCGTTCCACCAGCAGTTGCCATTCGGCGAACAGATCCGTCGAGGACGGCGGCGCGGGAATGATCCCGCCGTCGACGTGCTCGATCTCGACCGCCAGGTGCAGCGCCTGCGCCACCCGCGCGAAATCGACCGCGGCCCAGTCGATGAACTCCAGCTCCACCGGCCCGGCCTGCACCTTCAGCGTCGCGACGGCGCCGGGCGCGGCCGGCTCCACCACCTCGGCCCCATCCAGCGCGGCGACCGGCAGCTCGTAAACCGTTGCGGCGGAGACGAACAGGAGGCGCAGGGTGGTGACGGCCACCAGTCCGGGCGTGCCGGTGTAGGCGGCCTGCGCCAGTTCGAGCACGAATTCGTCGCGGCGCGCCAACTGCTGTAGCGCGGTGATCTCCCGAATCGAGTTGCCCGCGTACCGCATTCGCTGGGCCGCCCAGGTGACGTCCTGGCGCATCGGCCCGTGCGCTGACGGCAGCAGCGGCGGCGGGGTGAAATCCGGGCGCGGCTGGAACATCCGCCGGAACCCCACCAGTTCCTTCTCGATGGCCCGCACCAGTTCGGCGGCCTGCTGTTTGCGCTCGGGTTCCAGGAACACCGGCACCGGATGATGCTGTGTCGGAACCCCGTTCACCACGTACTCCGGTGACCGGAAGTACAGCAGCACCGCGATCCGCCCGTCCTCGGTCGAGGCGAGCCGCGCCCGCCGCAGCTCGGTGACCGGCACGTCCAGCGCGACATCGTCATCGGCCTGCAGCGGCTGCGTGACGAGCCGCCCCTGCCCGTACCTGACCGCGGTTCTGCGCCCCCACACCTCCAGCACTGCCATGCACCTCCCCGGGCGGCTCCCGTAGCCGCGCCGCATCCGATCCTATCGATCCGCCCGTCCGCCGCCCCGGGTACCGGCCACCCCCTTGTCGGTGCCGACGGGCATGATCGTCGGACCATGACGCTGGGGAGGCGAAGGTGACGACGGTCGATACCGGGGATCAGCGGTCCGATTCCGAGGATGTGTGGGAGGTGCCCGAACGCTGGCGGACGGCGGCGGAACCCTTTCGGGGGGTCAACAATCCGAAACCGATCGACCTGGGCTCGACCGGTGTGCACGAGATCCTGCGCAGCTACCGCCCGCAGCTGGAACACTCGCTGGCCGCGACGCGCGCGGAAGGTTTCGAACACTGCGCCGACGAAGCCCTCGCCTACCTGGCCGCCCCCGACACGTACGCCTCGACGCTCGGCGCGGCGGCGGTCTGGACGCTGATCTGCGTCGATTTCGTCACCTGCCACTGCGCGAACAACTATGCGCACAGCGTGCACGTCGCGAAGTTCATCCGCGATCATGTCGTGGCGAGCTGGGTGGTCGCGCACGGCCCGGCCTTCGCGGCGGAGGCCGCGCTGCGCTGCGCGGATCTGGACGTGCGCCACGAGATGGTGTGGACGCTGGGCAGGCAGATCTACCCGCTCGCGCCCGCTCGTACCGGACGCCGCGAGATGCGCTACTTCCAGTCCCTGGCCGGGCAGATCCGACGGGTACTCGCGACCTGCTCGGATGCGGACTACGCCACCGCCGTGCAACGGCTTTCGGCGCTGCGGGCGGCGGACCCGGACGCCGCGATCCACCTGGGCGCGTCCTATCTGCTTCCCGGGCAACAGGACTGGCTGGACGCGGATCTGGCCCGTGCCGACCTCCCCGACCGCTACACGGTCAGGCATGTCGCGCCCTCCCTGACCACGGCGGCGCAGCTCGCGCGTTTCCTGGAGGTCGGCACCATCCAGTACTGGCACGAGGGACCGCGCTACAGCGTCCTGACCCAGGTGGGCCCGCCCGCCGCCGATCTGATCATCGACGAATTCCGGTCCGCCCCAGCGAAACCGGCAGCCAGTCTCCGCAAACTCGCGGCCCTGCTCGCCCATTTCCCCACCGACGCGGCCTTCCGGGCCCTCGTGGACCGCGGCGAGCTTCCCGCCGTGGCCCCGGCCCTGACCACAGCGACCTCGAACTATCCGCGCCGCGCCATGCGCCTGCTCTCCGCCGATGCGGCCGACCACGAATCCCCAGAAACAGCCGAGAGATTCCGCCTGCACGCTTGCGCGCACCCGCACCTGATCGCGAGCCACGCCGACCCGCGAGCCCTCCCGCTGCTGCGGCGGGCCGACAGCGCGGGGACCTGACGAGCCGACCGCCCCGGCCGGCCTGCGGCCGACGGAAGCTTCCGCCCCTCAGGGGTTTTCGCCGCGGCCCAGGCGCACCAGAACGAAAGTCAGTTCGGTGTCGCCTATTCGGACCACCGAGCCGTCCCGGAGGATGGCGCTGTCCACCACCCGGGTGCCGTCCACATAGACGCCGTTGGAGGAGTTCAGGTCCTTGAGGACGTAGGTGAGTTCGTTGTCGGCGATGAGGGCGTGGTGGCGGCTCACCCGGCCGTCGGGGAGCGCGATGTCGTTGTCGGAGAGGCGGCCTATGCGGGTGACGGTGCCGACTATCGGGTAGATGTTGCCGACGCGGTCGCGCAGCAGGGCATGGGGTTCATGCCAGCTGCGGTCGACGATGGTGGTGGCCCGGGTGGCGGACGCCTGCCCGGCGGAGCGGATGGACAGCGGGTCCTGGCGCAGGATGCTGGCCTCGAGTTCGCGGATGCGGTGGCCGGGGTCGATGCCGAGTTCGTCGGCGAGGGTGGTGCGCAGGCGGCGGGCGGCGTCGAGGGCGTCGGATTGACGGCCCGCCATGTAGAGGGCGGTGATCAGCTGCTCCCAGAGGGATTCGCGCAGCGGGTGCTCGCGCACGAGCAGGGCCAGCTCGGAGATGACGGATTCGGCGCGGCCCTGGGCGATATCGGCTTCGGCGCGGGCTTCGATGACGCCGACGCGCTCGTCGTCGAGGGCAACGGCGTAGGCGTCGGCGAAGCCCAGGCCGCGCAGGTCCGACAGCACCGGACCGCGCCACTGGGCGAGCGCGTCGGACAGAGCCGTGCTGGCGGTGGAGAAGCGCCCGGCGGCGAGGGCGCGCAGGCCGTTCTCGCGGCGGGTGCGGAAGCGGAAGACGTCGCAGGCGGTGTCGTCGACCATGAGGCGGTAGCCGGTGCCCATGTGCTGCAGCGCGTTGCGGGCGTCGATGCCGCCGTCGCGCAGGGGTTTGCGCAGGTTGGAGATGATGGCGTGCAGGCTGACACGGACGGCGGGGGGCTGGTTCTCCTCCCAGACGGCGGCGGCCAGGGCATCCACCGAGACCGGCCGGTTGGCGTGAATCGCGAGGTAGGCCAGGACAGCCCGCTGTTTGGGGCCGCCCAGCTGCTGCTCCACCCCATCGATCGTGAGCTGCACCGGGCCGAGCACTCCCACCCGCGCCCGCACCTCGGCCATCATGGAACTCCTCGGACCGGCCCGCGCTTGTCAGCAGTCACTGTAATGATGCCCCCGCTCCCCGCCCCTGTGAATCGACGGTGAATCCATGTCGCCACAGTGGGCGGGAGCGTTAACGGGCGGGGCTCACGCGGTCGGCAGGGTGAAGGCGGCGGTGCGCACGGTGTCGCCGTGCTTGAAGTCCAGGAACAGGCGGTAGGTGCCCGGACCCGGGACCACGGTGTGGAAGGCGATCTCCGGACCGGCCGGGGTGACGCCGTCACCGGGCTCGCCGTTCGGGTGGACGTGCACGTAGGCGAGGTCACCCGCACGCAGGATCACCAGGTGCCCGAAGGCTGCCAGATACGGCTGGAGATCGGTGACCGCCTCGCCGTCCTTGCGGACCGTGAGGGTCACCAGGCGGCCCTCGCCCGGAACGAGCTCACCGTCGAGGGTCACCTCGTAGCCGTCGACCACGGCGGTGCGGGCCGCGGCGGGTACCGGACGCGGCTCGTAGGCGCCCGCGACCGCGAAATCCGCTCCGAGGGTGATGGTCTTGCCCAGCGCCCGCGGCTGGATATCGGTGAACACCCGGTACGCGCCCGCCTCCGGCAGGTTCAGGCGGACCGCCCACGTTCCGTCGGCCGCGCGCTCGGGGTGCACATGCCAGAAGCCGTCCAGCTCGCGGCGGGCGACGATCAGATGCAGTTCTTTGTCGTGAATATCCGCGTACTCGGTCACGGCCGCGCCGTCCGGCCCGAGGATGCGGAACCGGAAGTCGATTTCACCTGGGCGAGTGAACGTTTCGGCCAGCGCCAGGGTGTAGCCGTCCTGGGTCACCTGCAGCCCGCCCGGCAGACCGGCCTCGTGCCCGCTATGGGCGGCGTGCGCATCGTGCCCGGCGTGAGCTGCCGCAGCGACGTTGGCGTGCCCTGCGTGGTTCGCGTGTGCGGCATGCGGGTCGTGCGCCGCGGGAGCGGCGTTGTGCGCGGCGTGGTCGGTGTGAGCGGCGTGGTTGTGGTGTGCGGCGTGCGCGTCGGTGGTCATTTCTCGGCCTCTCTCAACCGTTTTCGTTCTCGTGACACCGAGAAAGTTACATACCCCCCAGGGGTATATGCAAGTCGTGGCGCGAGTGAACTGGGTCACCGTGGCGAAGGCGGGTTCGGATCACGCTGACGGCAACCGTGGCCGCGACCGCCCGGTTCGACGATCGTCGAACACATGGCGACCGGAACCACCCTGTTCGCGTTGGGCATCGAACTCGACGACGAACGGCAATCGAACGCCCGCGCCCTGCGGGAACGCGTCCACGCGGCGGAGAACGCGGGCTTCACGTTCGCGACCTTCGACGATTCCCTCAGCCCACCCGCGAACGCGGCTGCCGGACGGATCGATTCGACGACCCGCGCGGCCTTCGTCGCGGCCACCACCAGCACGCTCGGCCTGGTGCCGGTCGTCGCCGCCACCTACGCCGAGCCGTTCCACCTGTCCTCGCAACTGGCGACGCTGGACTACGCCTCGCGCGGTCGCGCGGGCTGGCTCGCGGTGGACGATCCGGGCACGGCCGCCGCCTGGGGCGCGCGCCCACGAACCACCGAGGACGAGATCCGCAGGGAGAGGGTGGATTCCGTCGAGGTCGCCCGGCGACTGTGGGATTCCTGGGAGGACGACGCGGTCATCCGCGACTACGCGTCCGGCCGGTTCCTGAATCGCGAGAAGCTGCACTACGCGGATTTCATCGGCGAGACCTTCTCGGTGAAGGGACCGGCCATCGTGCCCCGCCCACCGCAGGGGCAGGTGGTCGTCTTCACCTATGACACAACAGGTTCCGATAATGCCGACGTCGTACTCGTGGCCGGCGGCGACGCCCACAACGCCCCTGGCCACCCGGCCGCCACCATCGCGGCCGTGACCCAGGCCCGCACCGCCGGATTCGCCCGCGCCCTGGTGGATCTCGACCTCGCACTCGATACCACCAGCGCCGCAGCCGATCTGGTCGCACAGCTCACCGAGCTGGCCGAGTACGCCGACGGTGTCCGCCTGCGCCTGTCGAATATCGACGAGGGCCTGCCCCTCCTCGCCCGCTACGTCCTGCCCGCCCTGCTGCGCGCGGGCACCGCGCACCGCCCCGTTCCGGGTTCGACGCTGCGCGCGAATCTCGGTCTCTCCCGGCCCGTCAACCGCTACGCGAAGGAGCTCACCCGATGAGCGCGGTCCCGTTCCCCGACGCCCAGGTGCATTTCGGCGTGTTCTTCCAGGGTGTCAACCACAGCACCATCTGGTCGGATCCGAGCAGCGGCTCACAGATCGACTTCGAGACCTTCCGCCGGGTGGCCACCACCGCCGAGCGTGGTCTGTTCGACGCGTTCTTCCTCGGTGAGGGCCTGCGCCTGCGCGAGCAGGACGGGCAGCTGCTGGACACCGATATCGCGGGCCGCCCGGACGCCATCACGCAGTTGGCGGCATTGGCCGGTATCACCGAGCGCATCGGTCTGGTGGCCACCCAGAACACCACCTACAACGAGCCCGCGGATCTGGCGCGGCGGCTGGCGAGCCTGGATGTGCTGTCGGGTGGCCGGGCGGGCTGGAATGCCGTCACCACCGACAATGCCTGGACGGGTGAGAACTTCCGGCGTGGCGGGTATCTGGATCACACGCTGCGGTATGAGCGCGCGGCCGAATTCGTCAGTGCCGCACAGGAGATCTGGGACGCGTGGTCGGCGACGCCGAGCCCGGTCGAACGCGACAGCGAGCATTTCACGGTATCCATCACACCGACGGTGCCGCGCAGCCCGCAGGAGCATCCGGTGATCTTCCAGGCCGGAGTATCGCCCGACGGAAGGGATTTCGCGGCCGCGCACGCGGAGGTCATCTTCTCCCCCTTCGGCACCGATTTCGACTCGGCGCTGAAGTTCGCCCAGGACATCGGCACTCGGCTGGTGGCGGCGGGCCGCCCCGCCGACGACATCCGGATCCTGCCCGGCACCCAGATCGTGTTGGCGGAGCAGGAATCCGAGGTCGAGGAGAAGAAGCGCTGGGTGCTGGAGAGCCAGTTGACCGGCGCGACAGCACTGTCCATCGTCGGCCAGGTGTGGGGCAGGGATCTCTCGCACCTGGATCCCGACGGCCCACTGCCTACGGAAGATCCTGAGCCGTCGGTCATTTCGGGCACCCGGGGCGCGCAGCGGCACGGTGCGGATCGGGTGCTGCTGGCCGAGCAGTGGCGGGAACTGGCTGCGGCCAAGAACCTCACCCTGCGCGGCGTCGCCCTCGAGACCTCGACGCGGACCGGCTTCGCGGGCACGCCCGGTCAGGTGGCCGACGAGCTGACCCGCTGGGTGCGGCACGGCGCGAGCCACGGTTTCAACATCACCCCGTACCTGGTGCCGTCCGGCCTGGACGAGATCGTCGACTGGCTGATCCCCGAACTCCAGGAACGCGGCGCGTACCGCACCGAGTACACCGGGACGACCCTGCGCGAACACCTCGGCCTGCGCCCGCCCCGCACGCGACGCTGACCCGATACCGAAACCCGCTGCGTCTCATTCCATCCCGGGCAGCAGTCCGGTGGCGTAGCGGGCGTAGGTCTGCTCCGGTGACACGGTGATCACATCCGCCGCCGCCACCAGATCGGCCGGCACCCGCCCGCCGTCGAAGTGCCCGATGCTGGGCACGATCACCGCATCCACCTCCAGCCGGGAGACGAGCATCCGCAGCCGATGCACGGGCCGGTCGGTGAGCCGGTCGAACACCACCGTGCGGCGCAGGTCGTAACCGAGTTTCCGCGCGAGCCAACGGATTCGGCCCTCGTCCCAGTCTCGGAGATCGCCGGAGACGTCACTCCGCAACCATCCGATGGCACTGGGTTCCGGTGTCATGGCTATCCCTCGAGGAAGGCTTCGTGTGGAGTGCGCCCGGCGCCGGGTGCTGGCTTCAACCTACGTCGGGCGTGCCCGTGTGATCGACGGTGTGTGATGGGGAAAGTATTGGGCAAACAAGGGTCGTGACGGCACGGCAAATCCGCAGAAGACCTATCCTCGGGGTAGGTCCAGCAGAGAGGCCACATGCCGTGACCGACCGCAACGATCTGCTCATCGAGGCTCGGTTGCGCATGGAGTCGCCCGGCTCCCCCGGCCAATCGATGACTCGCCGGGAGTTGGCGGACGCCGTCAACGACCACGTTCTCCGAGCCACCAGCAAGCGGGGCGCCGTCGACGAACGGCATATCGGCAAGTGGGAGCGAGGCGAGACGACATGGCCCAGAAAGCATTACCGCGCCGCACTGCGCGCGGTGCTGAATGTGGCGACCGATATCGAGCTGGGCTTCGCGGCCCCGCGCCGGGCCGCGGATGACGAGAGCGTGAACCGCAAACAGTTCCTCTCCAGCGCGCTCGTGGTGAGCACGGGCGCGGTATTGGCCAACTCCGCGCCAACCGAATCCGCGCTCATCGAGACCATGGCGGGGCCGACCGCGAACTATCGGCGTATGGAGTCGTCGGTGCCGTCGGATCGGCTGGCGCCGGTGGTGGACGCGCACCTGAATCTGGTGGCGGGCGTGGTGCGGGATCGGCTGCGAACTTCCAGCGGCTTCCGCGTGCTGTCCGAAATCGCCGGGCTGGCAGCCTGGTTGGCGGCGGATCGGGGTGACGATGCCGCGGCCCGGAGGCGCTACATCGAAGCCATCCGGCACGCCGAACGCACCCACCACCCGCTGCTGGTGTCCTACATGACCGCGAGCCTCGGCCACTACGCCGTCGAAATGGGCGACGGCCGTGCGGGTCTCGCCCTGCTGCGCACCGCCGCCCTGCAGCTGGGCCGCGACACCCCCGACAGTGCGGGCGCGTGGATGTCCTCCCTGCTCGCCGTCGCCTACGCCGCCACCGGCGACCGCACCAGCTCGCTGGCGGCCCTGCGCCGCGCCGAACGCCTCGTGGAACGCCAACGCGGAGAACCCCAGTGGCCCTGGGTCTTCGCCTTCGACGCCGCCAAGGCCGCCCGCTACCAGGCCAGCGCCCTGGCCCGCCTGGGCGACAACCGCGCCGCCCGTTCGGCTTTCGAACTGGCCGCCACCGCCGTCATCGCCGAAAAGCCCCGCGCCCTGGCCAAAGTCGAACACGCCCAGGTTCTGGCCCGCAGCGGCGACATCGAAGGCGGCTGTGCCCTGGCGGCCGAAGCCGTCGCCGTCGGCCTCACCTACCACAGCGAACGAATAACCCGCACCGCCAGGTCTTTCCGCGCCGCCCTGCCCGTGCACACCATAGAGGCGCGAGCCCTCGACGACGCGCTCGCCACCCTCTACGGACGAGATGAGCAATGACGCGCCTCGCCATCACCGGCCACCGCGGCCTGACCCCCGACACCCTCACCGCCATCGACGCGGCCATCCGCGACATCATCACCGCGCGACTGAACCCGCTCCCGCACAAGCCCCGAGCCGACCGCCTCCGTCGGCCCGACCACCCCGTGGACTCGCGCGAACATCGGAGACGTCAACGCGCCGAGGGCTTTACCTCCGAGGAGACGCCCGGCCACCACAGCGATCCCGGCGCGCTGGACCTCCATGGCGTGAGCTGCCTCGCCGACGGCCCGGATTCGCTTTTCGCCCAGGCGATCCTGGACCACGGCGGCCACCTGACGGCGGTGGTCCCCGCCCGCACCTACCGCGAAAGCCTCCCCGTGACACATCACCCCACCTACGACCACCTGGTAGCCGCAGCGGCCGAAGTCGTCGAACTCGACCGTGACAAGTCGGATTCGGATGCGCACCAGGCGGGATCCCTCCGCATGCTCGACTCGGCCGACGAACTCCTCGCGGTCTGGGATGGCAAACCGGCCCGCGGCTACGGCGGCACCGCCGACGTGGTCGGCGCGGCTCGCGCCCGCGGCATGCGCGTCACAGTGATCTGGCCGCCCGGCACGCAGCGCCCCTGACCTCCGACGTCCCTCGCCGGTTCCCGGCAATGGGATGCGTGACGGGCTGCGCCCAGTGCACCTCCAGCCGACCGGTTCGTGGCCGCGTTGTTCCAGGTAGGAGCGGCGATGCGGCACGCGAGCCCGGACCGGCCAGGCACCGGCCGGGTGGCTGCCGTGGCCTTCGCCGCCGTTGATCGCCGCCGACGGGCGCGAGTGCGGTGGGCGTGCCATGGTGGATCCGGGGCCGGGTGATCGGGAAAGGGTCGGCGATGCGGGGTGACGGCGATGGGTGGTTTCGCGACCTCGATGGCGTCCGGCACTGGGGGCGCTACGGCGCGGCGGGGTTGTTGCTGCGTACTCCCCTGGACGAATCCGGCCGCACCGCGGTACTTCTCCAGCTTCGTGGGCAGGGCCGCGCGGCGACGCGGCGGACCTGGACCATTCCCGGCGGCGCGTGCGACAGCCACGAGACCGCGGCGGAGGCCGCGCTGCGGGAGGCTCGAGAAGAGGCGGGGGTCGATGCTCGGCGGGTGCGGGTGCGGGGTGAGCGGATCTCCACCACCGCGCTCGGCGGGTGGACCTACACCACGGTCGTCGCCGACACCCCGGCCCCGCTGCCGACCAGGCGGGACCGGGAAACCCTTGCGCTGCGCTGGATTCCGGAGGACGAAGTGCCGAACCTTCGGTTGCATCCGGATTTTCGCGATGCCTGGCCTCGTTTGCGCGCCCAGCCGATCTACCTGGCCGACACGGCCGGAGCGGATTCCGGCGTGCATTCGGACGAACCGTTCCGCCCCAGAACCGTCGATCTCGGCCCCCTGGGCTTCATCTGGTTGTACCGCTCCGGTGCGCCGACCGGCCGGACCGCGCGCGTTACCGACGGCCCGATTCCCTTCTACCAGAGGCCGACCGACGAGCTCCTACTCAGCGCCGGGCAGGTGTTCGACCGACCCTGACAGAAGGATGCCGGGCTGACCTCCGAGGGCGCGGAGTCCGGCGATGGCGGCCTGCTGCAGAGCCGGGACGAGGGTGCGAGGCGGGGTATCGACCGTGCCCCTGACCCATTGCCGGCAGTACTCCTGTGCGGGGCCGAGCGCTACGGCGTGGATCGCCGGATAGCCGCCGGGGTCCGAGGTGCCCGAACCCAGCGCG
The DNA here is from genome assembly GCF_016741815.1 of Nocardia acididurans. Lineage (GTDB taxonomy): Bacteria > Actinomycetota > Actinomycetes > Mycobacteriales > Mycobacteriaceae > Nocardia > Nocardia acididurans. The sequence goes on along the minus strand of NZ_JAERRJ010000006.1, from coordinate 55,601 downwards.
CCGGCGACCGGCAGCGCGCGGTAGCAAGCGGTCAGGGCGGCGTAGAACTCGCGATTGTGCTGGGCCAGTTCGGGTTCGGCGTGGGCGGCGAGCTCCGGGGGCTGGGTGGCGAACAGGAAGCGGGCGAGGTCGCGGTGGTCTTCGACCCAGGCCAGGTGGGCGGCGATGAAGGCGCGGACCGCGTCTTCGGGATCCGAGGTGGCCAGGCCCGCGACGGCAGCCCGCTGATAGTCGCGCATACCGGTGACGTAGACCGCCGCGGCCAGTGCGGGTTTGGAGGGGAAGGCGTGGAACATGCTGCCGCTGGACAAACCCAGGGCGTCGCGGACCGCGGCCACGGTGAAGGCGGGATAGCCCTTGGTCAGCAGTTGGCTGGTGGCTTCCGCCAGGATCCGGTCGCGGGTCGATTCGGCCATCGCGCCAGGTTATCCGACGAATTCGGTGTCGACGGCGGCGCGGATGGCCGCCAGGGCGCAGGCGCGGACCCGGAGTTTGGTCGCGGCGTGCGCGGATCGCACTATGCGAGAAAGGGACTCGACTTCGGCGGTGACGGCGGCGTCGAAATCGGCGGCGGGCACGACGATGTCGAGGAAGCCCAGGCGCTGTGCCTCCTCCGGGGCGAAGAGGCGGCCGGTGTTGGCGGCGCGGTCGAAACCCGGTGCGGTGAGACGATGCCGGGCTACTTCGACGCCGTAATGCGGAATGGTCAGGCCGATGGCCACCTCGTTCAGGCCGAGTCTGAAATCGCCTGCGACACCTAGTCGTACATCGGCGGCCAGCAGGAGGAACGCGCCCTGTGCGATGGCGTGCCCGGTGCAGGCGGCCACCACAGGCAGCGGAAAGCTCAGCAGCCGGTGCACCAGTTCACCGCCCGCTGTCAGCGTGCGCGCCACCTCATCGAGCGGTCCCTGGAACATCGCGAGGTCGTAGCCGCCGGAGAACATGCGCGGGCGGCCGGTGAGAACAACGACCTCGGCTTCCCGCTCGGCGCGGTCGAGCGCGTCGGTGAGGGCGGCCAGCATCGCCGGAGTCATCACGTTGGCTTTGCCGTCGTCCATCGTGAGGGTGGCTGTTCCGGCTGTCAGGTCGTATCGCACGAGGTCGGTCATGGTTCCGCTCCACTCTAGAGTACTGCTCTAGAGCAGCACTCTAGCGGAATCGCGGATCACCGGGAATCAACCCACAGGTTCTAACTGTTCAAATCCATTAAATAGGTTAGATCGATATTCGAAGAGGACGCACATGACCGGGCACTATGCGCAGATCGCGTTCACCGACACCGTCCGCGCGCACCAGAACACGCACGGCAGCCTGCGCAGTTACCAGCGAATGGCGGCGGTTCCCGAAGTGGCCGACGAGATCGGGCAGCAGGAAGCCTGGTTCATCGCCGAACGCGACAGCTTCTACCTGGCGACGGTCGGCGAATCCGGCTGGCCCTACATCCAGCATCGCGGCGGCCCGCGCGGCTTCCTGCACGTGATCGACTCCCGCACACTGGGTTTCGCCGACTTCAGCGGGAACAAGCAGTACATCAGCCGCGGCAATCTGGACCACGACGACCGGGTGGCGCTGTTCCTCATGGACTACGCCGCCAAGGCGCGGTTGAAGATCCTGGGCCGCGCCCGCGCGGTGGAGGCGAGCGAGGATCCGGAACTGATTGCCGCCCTTGCCGTTCCGGAGTACCGAGCACGGCTGGAGCGGGCCATCCTGATCGAGGTCGAAGCCTTCGACTGGAATTGCGGCCAGCACATCCCCGAGCTGTATCCGCGCGCAGAGGTGCTCGACGCGATGCAGTCCCTGCGCGACCGCATCGCCGAGCTCGAACGCGAGAACTCACGTATTCGTTCGCGCGAGGCGTAATGGCGGTGGCCGCCGGTCTCGGGTATGCGCCGGTATGGTCGTAGGCAACCGAAGCGACAGGTGGGGGGCCTTTCGCCGCTGCTGCGCTCGCGAGGAATCCCTTGAAATACATCCCCCGCATCATCCTCATGCTGGCGATACCCGCTCTGCTGTTCGCGCTCCCGTGGTGGACGCTGGTCGGTGCGACCAGTTCTGGTGCGGCGTTCTGGGCCGGGACGGCGGTGTTCGTGCTCGGGTATCTGGCCCTGCCCGCCTCGATGTTCCTCGGGCACGGGCCCGCCCAGTCGGATGCGGCGTCGATTGTGGGCGACACCCTGCTCGGCGTGATGTGGGTGGTGTTCACCTGGTCGGTGATCGGGAACATCGCCGGGCTGGGCCTGCTGGCGGCCGGGGTGGATGATCCGGCGCGGTCGCGGATCGTCGCCGCCGGGGTGCTGGCGGTCAGCGCGGTCCTGGTGGCCTACGGGATCTTCGAGGCGCGACGGATTCCGCGGGTGCGGGAGCTGGAGGTGCCGATTCGAGGGCTCGGCGCGGCGCTCGACGGACTGCGGATGGTGGTCATCACCGATACCCACTACGCCGCGCTGGATCGGCTGCGCTGGTCGGAGCGGGTGGTCGATGTCGTCAATGCGCTGAACCCGGATATCGCCTGCCACGCGGGCGATCTCGCGGACGGTTCGGTGGCGAAGCGGCATGCGCAGGTGGATCCGCTGGGCAAGGTCGAGGCCCCGCTGGGCCGCTTCTACATCACCGGCAATCACGAGTACTTCGGTGACGCGCAGGGCTGGGTGGACCATATGGCGTCGCTGGGCTGGCAGCCCATGCTGAACCGGCACGAAACGGTGACCCGGGGCGGCGACAAGCTGATCATGGCGGGCATCAACGATCCGACCGGGACGAGCCTGCCCGGCCACGGCCCGGACCTGAAAGCCGCATTGACGGGAGCCGATCCCGGGGCGCCGGTGGTGCTGCTCGCCCATCAGCCGCGTCAGGTGGCCGATGCCTCGGCCGCCGGTGTGGCCCTGCAGATTTCGGGTCATACGCACGGCGGCCAGATCTGGCCGTTCCACTATCTGGTGCGCCTGGAGCAGCCGGTGGTCGCGGGCCTGTCGCGGCACGGCGACACCCAGCTGTACACGAGTCGCGGCACCGGATTCTGGGGTCCGCAGCTGCGCGTCTTCGCCCCGAGCGAGATCACCGTGCTGACCCTGCGCACGGCCTGACACGCGCGGACGGCCGCTCACCTCCCGGTAGGTGAGCGGCCTTTTTTTGCCCATTGACTGGGTCACGGTGTCTCATTACCTTTAATGGGACAGCACGTCCCATGTGCTGCACGTCGAGATGGACGAGGAGCGGGCTATGGCCGCTGAAGTCGATTCCACCCTGCACCCGGCGAAGTGGTCGCCCACCTTCATTCGCTGGCACAACACCCCCGTGACCTGGACGGAATCCGTCCGCATGACGCTCGGTCTGCTACCGCGCCTACGCGACCACACCGTCCTCGAGTACCTGACCGGCCTGCCCGGCGCCGACGAGGTGATCGTCGCCCGGCTGCCCTTCAAGAAGTTCGTGGTGCTGCGCAGTCCGCAACTGGCCCGCCACGTCCTGGTGGGCAACCAGAACAACTACATGAAGAGCCCCGAATACGACATGCTCGCCGTCGCTTTCGGCCGCGGTCTGGTCACCGATCTGAACGACGAACAGTGGCAACGCAATCGACGCCTGGTACAACCGATCTTCGGTAAGCGCAATGTGGACGGCTTCGCCCCGGTCATGGTCGAGGCGGCACAGGACGCCGTGCGGCGCATCCATGGGCTCACCGCCGACGGCGGCACCGTGGACGTGAACATCGAAATGAACCGGCTGACACTGGATGTCACCGCCCGCACCATGTTCGGCACCGATATCACCGGCCCCATGTCCGAGGTGGTGCTGTCGCGGCTGCTGCGTTTCTTCGGCCGTGGTTTCCTCAGCAATACCAGCCATCCCCTGCACAATTTCGCGGTCTGGCTGCACGCGCGCCGCGACCAGGACGGCGATGCGGCCAACTCCCGCTGGGCGATTCGTGTCATGCGCACTCTCGGCTGGGGGCTCTACCCGCGGGCCATGCGCGATCTGGTGCACGTGGAACGGGTGGTGGACGATCTGATCGCCGACCACCGCGCCGGCCGGATCGACCGCAAGGACAATCTGCTCGCCCTGCTCATGGACGCCTCCGATCCCGAAACCGGCTACCGCTACAGCGATCAGGAGATCCACGACGAGCTCATGACCTTCATGGGCGCCGGAATGGAAACCACCGCAACGGCTCTGACCTGGGTCTGGCAACTGCTGGCCGAGAATCCGGATGCGCGCCGCCGCCTCTACGACGAGGTCGACTCGGTCCTGCAGGGCCGTCCCGCCACCGCCGCCGACCTGGACCGGCTGCAGTGGACGCAGGCGGTCATCTCGGAAACCATGCGCATGCTGCCGCCCGTCATCGGACTGGCCCGCACCGCAAAGGATTACGACGAGATCGGCGGTTATCGGATCGAACCCGGCACCACGGTCGCCATCTTGATCGACTCCGTGCACCATCATCGCGGCGTGTGGGATCGGCCCGAGGAATTCGATCCGAGCCGTTTCCTCCCGGAAATCGTTCAGCGCGAACAGAAGCGGGCGCACCTGCCGTTCGGCGCGGGCAAACGCATGTGCGTCGCTTCGGGTTTCGCGAGTATGGAGGCCACCCTGGTGGTCGCCACCTTCGCCCAGCATCTGATGTTCGAGGCCGTGGCCGGCGAGCGGGTGCGCCGTCAGTTCTCCTTCACCGGCGGGCCGGACGCCCCGCTGCTCATGCGCCCCCGTTTTCTGCCGGAATCGCGCGCCGTCGGCCGGGCCGTATAGTCGGCGTGTGAATCACCACCGGCATCCCGACCTGCGTGGCCGTCGCAAGCGGTCCGGGGAACGCCGGTGGAGTGAACACAATTCGGCCCGGCAGACCCAGATCCTGCGGGCGGCCGTGGAACTGCTCGAGGAGAACGAGCCCGGCGCGGACATCTCCATCCAGCAGATCGCCGAGCGTGCCGGGCTGGCGCGCTCGGTGGTCTACCGGCAGTTCGACAATCGCGAGGATCTGGATGCCCGCATCCGCGCGTACATCATGGATACGTCCTTCGAGGAATTCGAATCGGTGATGGTGCTCGATCCGGAGAAGACCGGCGAGGAGACCCTGCTCGGCATCCTGCGCACGGTGGTCGAATGGGCGGCCGAGCATCCCAACCTGTATCGCTTCGAACAGGGCGGGCGGCTGCACGGTTACAGCGCACCGGATTCCGGTCTGACGGTCGGGCGGCAGCGGCTGGCCGAGGCGCTATGGGAGCGCTTCACCGCGGTGTCGACGATCCTCGGCGTCGACTCCGAACCCTTCCGCCCGCTGTCGTACGGCATCATCGGGCTGGTGGAGGGCGTGATCAACCAATATGTCATCGTGCCAAGGGATTCCGCCTCGCGTGGTACCGAGGAGATCGCGCGGCTGCTCGCGACCTCCGTCTGGCATCTGTTCGATGGTTTCGCCACCGACCTGGGCTACGACTTCGACCGCTCGGCCACCACGGCGACCATGATGAGCGAACTCCTCGCCGCCGCAGGCGATCAGCTCGACAGGGCGGGCAACCGCACGACCTGACCGGCGTAGGCCAGGCCCGCGCCGAAACCGAGCAGCAGGGCCGTGTCGCCGGGCTTGGATTCGCCGGAGCGCAGCAGCTGTTCCATGGCCATGGGGATGGACGCCGCGCTCGTATTGCCGGTTTCGACGATATCCCGTGCCACCGCAACGGTTTCCGGGATGCCGAGAGTGCGGACCAGCGCGTCGGTGATGCGAATGTTGGCCTGGTGCGGCACGAACGCGTCCAGATCCTCGGCCGTGATCCCGGCCTTGTCCAGGGCGTCGCGGCAGGCCTTCTCCAAAAAGGTGACGGCCCAGCGGAATACGGCGGTGCCGTTCATCCGGATGTAGGGCCGCACGGTGGTGCCGCCAGATGCCTCGGCTGCGGCGACCTCGGCGAAGTACTGCTGAAAGTCCTTGTCCTGCTTGATGGCATCGGTCTGGCTGCCGTCCGAGCCCCAGGCCACCGGGCCGACGCCCTCGGTCTCGCCCGGTCCCACCACGACCGCACCCGCGCCGTCGGCGAAGATGAACGCGCAGGTGCGGTCGGCGGTGTCGAGCAGATCCGAGAGCCGCTCCACTCCGATGACCAGGACATAGCGCGCCTGTCCCGCGCGCACCAGACCGGCGGCGTTGCCGAGGGCGTAGCAGAAGCCCGCGCAGCCGGCCGAGACATCGAAGGCGGCGGTGTCGTGCATACCGAGTTCGGTGGCTACGACAGCGCCCGCGGAGGGCCCGAGCACCATCTGCGAGGAGGTGGCCAGCACGACGGCGTCGATCTGCGCGGCGGTGATGCCCGCGGCGGCGAGCGCGTCCTTCGACGCGGCGACGCTCATGCCGACGATGGTCTCGTCCTTGTCGGCCCAGCCGCGCGCGGCGATGCCGGATCGCGTGCGGATCCACTCGTCCGACGAGTCGATCTTGTCGATGATCTCGGCATTGGGCACCACCCGTCGGGGCCGGTAGACGCCCAGCCCGAGCAGGGCGGCATGGGCAACGGGCGCTGCGGTAGCAATCTGAGCAGGCACGACGATCCTCTCCACACACATGAACCGATCGGTCCACATAGAATACGTCTAACATGGACCGATCGGTTCACACAAGGGCCGGAAAAAGTGTTCACGCAACGGTTGGAGGAGTTCCATGGCGGCGGGACCCCGCGCCCGATTGATCGCGAGCACCATCGCCACGGTGCAGGAGCACGGCGTGCACGCCGCCGGGCTGAGCGAACTGCTCAAGCGCAGCAACGCCTCCCGCAACTCGCTCTATCAGCACTTCCCGTCCGGCAAGGGCGAACTGGTGGAGACCGCGGCGAAAATCGTGTCCCGGCTGGTGTATTCGCATATCAGCCGGATGGCCGACGCCCTCGCCACCGCCGCGACCGTGGAGGACTGGCTCGACGAACTGCTCGCCTTCTGGCGGGTGCAACTCGAATCCAGTGAGTACCGCGCCGGCTCCTTCATGATGGCCGCCGCCCTGGACGAGCTCGATCCCACGCTGCAGTCCACCGCCGGGCAGGCCTTCGCGGAGTGGACCGCGCGCCTCGCGGACGGCCTGGTCGCCATCGACCTCGACCGCACCACCGCCCGCGCGCTGTCCGGGCTGATCCTGTCGGTCATCGAGGGCGCGATCGTGCAGAGCCGCGCGCTCAAGTCCAGCCATCCCTTCGACGACGCCCGCTCGCAGCTGGCCATCCTGCTGCGCCATCAGCTGCGGCAACGGTGACCCGCGCCGAGGTGCGCCGCTGACGTGACCAGGCTCACGCGCTCGCCGGGAACCGGGTGAGAACTGCTGGTGAGCAGGGAAATCCGGTTGCGCATAACTGTTGCGCGCGCCGAAAATCGAGTGATTCGTGTCGGTGGTGACCGGAATACTGACGCGCGACCGATTAGTTGAGCGAAATATTCCCGTCTGTTCTTGTGTGTGGCGACGGGGTTGCGATCAGAGGCGCTCGCCATCGGGACACACGTAGACCTGTTCACGAACGCTTCGGAGGTACTCGGTGCTCGCCGACACATCCACTCAGACAACCGGTGCGATACCGGGCGGTGGGCGGACGCCGACCGTTATCCGCCTATTGGTGCTCGCGACCTTCGTGGTGATCCTCAACGAGACCATCATGATCAACGCGATTCCGACGCTGATCCATGACCTCGGGATCACCGAACGCTCGGCCCAATGGGTTTCTACCGCATTCATGCTCACCATGGCGGCCGTCATCCCGGTGACCGGATGGTTCCTGCAGCGGGTCTCCACCCGCCGGGCCTACGCCATCGCCATGCTGGTGTTCCTCGCCGGTACCGCGCTCGCCGCGGTCGCGCCGAACTTCGCCATCCTGCTGGTGGGCCGTGTCGTTCAGGCGGGCGGCACCGCGGTCATGATGCCGCTGCTGATGACCACCCTGATGACGGTGGTGGCCGAACAGGATCGCGGTCGCGTGATGGGCAATGTCACGCTCGCCATCTCGGTCGCGCCCGCCATGGGCCCGGTCATCTCCGGTCTGGTGCTCGACGCCGGTAAGGGCTTCGAGGATCACATCGCCGCGTGGCGCTGGCTGTTCGTGCTGGTGCTGCCGATCGCCGGTGCGGTCACCTGGTTCGGGCTGCGCAAGCTGGAGAACGTGGGCGAACCGCAGTCCGGGGCCATCGACTGGCTCAGCGTGGTGCTCGCGGCGCTCGGCTTCGGCTCCCTGGTGTACGGCCTGAGCCACTTCGAGACCGGCAACTGGACCACCCCGGCGCTCATCGTGGCGGCGGGCGCGGCGCTCATCGCGGCCTTCGCCTTCCGGCAGATCTCGTTGCAGCGCACCGGAACTCCGCTGCTGGACCTGCGCGTGCTGCTGGCGGGCACCTACACCAAGGCGCTGGTGCTCATGTCGCTGGCCTTCCTGGCCATGATGGGCTCGATGATCCTGCTGCCGCTGTACCTGCAGAACCTGCGGCACCTGACCCCGCTGCAGACCGGTCTGCTGGTCATGCCGGGCGGTCTGGCCATGGGTCTGCTCGGCCCGACCGTCGGCAAGATCTTCGACCGCTTCGGCGGGCGGGTGCTGGTGATCCCGGCTTCCATCGGCATCACCGTGGCGCTGGCCGGGTTCACCTTCATCTCGGCGGATATGCCGTACTGGCAGCTGCTGGCCATGCACGTGCTGCTGATGCTGTCGCTGGCCGCGGCCTTCACCCCGGTGTTCACCCTGGGCCTGGGCGCGCTGCCGATGCACCTGTACTCGCACGGTTCGTCCATGCTGGGCACGCTGCAGCAGGTGGCGGCGGCCTTCGGCACCGCGCTGGTGGTCACCATCATGTCGGCCCGCAGCACCGATCTGATCAAGGAGGGCACCGCGCCGGACGCGGCCATGCTCTCCGGTATGAAGGTGGCGTTCGGGGTGTCGGCGGTGCTGTCGATCATCGTGATCGTCATGGCGGTGCTGCTGCCGAGCCGGTCGGAATCGCCCGAGGGTCATGGGCACGGACACGGCGGTGAGGTTCCCGCGCCGGATGCCGCCGAGGTCTCCGATCTGGATGCCGAGGCCATCGAGCTGGAAGCCGAGCTGAAGCCGCAGCTGACCAAGGATTGATCCACAACTGAACCGCACAGCCCCCGAATCCGATGGGTTCGGGGGCTGTGCGCTGTCGGGATCCGTTACGCCGGGTGGCGGTCGAACCAGGGTCGGGCGGTTTCGATTTCGGCGGCCAACTGGAGCAGCAGGTATTCGCTGCCGGAGGGGCCGACGAACTGCACGCCGAGCGGGAGGCCCGCGGGGGTCCAGTAGGTGGGCACGCTCATGGCCGGGCGGCCGGTGATATTGGCGAGCTGGGTGAACGGCACCGCCGAGAGGTTGGCGGTGACCAGGTCACGGTAGAAGTCGGTGCGGGACACCACCTTTCCCACGCCGAGCCGCAGCAGTGGCGGCAGCAGGGTGTCGGCGAGCGCGGGGGTGCGGTGCTGCCCGATGCGCAGCGGCGGTTCGGCCAGGCCCGGGGTGAGGAACAGGTCGTAGCGGCCGTGGAAGTCGCTCAGCGCGCGGGTGTATCCGTTCCAGCGGGCGTGGGCCGCCATCAGCTCGGGGGCCGCGACGGCCCGGCCGACGGCCGCCAGCACCTGGGTGTCGATATCGAAATCCGTTGGCTGCGAACCGCTCACCGCGCAGGCGCGGGACAGGACGGCGGCGGCGTTGGCGGTCCAGACCGTCATGAAATCGAAGGCCATCTGTTTGCCGTCGAATACCGGCGCGGCGGGTTCGACGGTGTGGCCCAGTTCCTCCAGCAGCCGGGCGGCGTCTTCGACCGCGCGCACCGCTTCACCGTGCACCTTGGTGCCCAGCGGAGATTCGTGGCTGAACCCGATCCGTAGTCGGCGCGGAGGTGTGCCGACCGCCGTGCGGAAGGGCTGGTCCGGGCGGGAAACCGCATAGGGCGCACCGGGATCCGGCACGCTGAGCAGGTCGAGCATGGCCGCCGTATCGCGCACGCTGCGCGACAGCACGCCCTCGGTGACCGCGCCGAAGAGCGAATCGCCGAATTCGGGTCCGCTGGAGATGAGTCCGCGCCCGGCCTTGAGGCCGAACAATCCGGTGTGCGCGGCCGGAATTCGAATGGATCCGCCGCCGTCGCTGGCTCCGGCCATGGGCACGATGCCCGCGGCGACCGCGGCCGCCGATCCGCCCGAGGAGCCGCCGGGGGTGCGGGTGGTGTCCCACGGATTGCGGGTCGCGCCGAAGGTTCGGGTCTCGGTGATCGCCTTCGCGCCGAATTCGGGGGTGGTGGTCTTGCCGAAGATCACGAGTCCGGCGTCGAGCCAGCGCTGCACGTTCAGGCTGTTGCGGGTGGCCCGCACGCCGCGCAGTGGCCCGGTGCCGCCGGAGGTCGGGTAGCCGGCATAGTCCTGCGCCAGGTCCTTGATCAGGAACGGCACGCCCGCGAACGGGCCGCGGATATCCGCGCGACCGGCCAGTTCCTTGCCGTTCAGTTCCATGAGCAGGCTGATCGCATTGATTTCCGGGTCGACCTCGGCACACCGTTCCAGTGCGACGCGCAGCAGTTCGGTGGGGTGCACGTCCCCGCGCTCGACCAGTTCCGCCAATCCGAGCGCGTCGAACCCGCGATATTCGTCGTACTTCATGGTCTCGGATAATAGCCGTACCGATTGGTTACGTAACCACTTGGAACGCTAAAATTTCGCCTATGCCCGCACCGGTTGAGCCGCCCCCGACGAGCGCGAAGAAGATCGACGGCCGCACGCTGCGCTTCCAGCATCGCCGCCCCGAGCTATTGGCAGCCGCCACCGAATACGTGCTGGACAACGGCGTGAGCGACCTCTCGCTGCGCCCGGTCGCCCGCGCCCTCGGGGTCAGTCACGCCACCCTCATCCGGCATTTCGCCACCAAGGACGCGCTGATCATCGAGGTCCTGGAACATATCCGCGAGGACTTCGAGGAGCGGCTGCTCGCCGAGGAGATCCGCACCGTCGGCTCGGCGGCCGACGTGCTGCGCGCCGCCTGGCGGCATCTGAGCCGGCCGCGCGAACAGCGCCAGTTCCTGGTGCTGTTCGAACTGGTGGCGGCCGCCGCGCGCACCCCCGATCACCCGGCCTCCCGGTTGGTCACCGATTGGCTCACGGTGATCGAGCGGGAGCTCGACCGGTACCAGTGGCCGGTCGAAACCCGCTCCCGCACCGCCACTTTCGTTCTCGCTCAGGTGCGCGGCCTGCAATTGGACCTGATCACCACCGGCGATCGCGAGCGGGTGGACGCCGCGTTCGAGGCCACCGTCGAATTCCTGACCGGCGGCTGACCGGGGTGGCAGGCCCCGGGCAGCCGATCGGTCCGGTCGCTCATCGCCGCCGCCGCAGGACAAACGGCGCGCCCGCCACCGCGACCAGCGCGAGCAGTACCACCGCGGTGGTGCGGAAGGCCGAGACGAAGACCGTTCCGGCCACCGTCTGCGCGGAGTCGGCGACCGTCGCGGTCACCTGTTCGAGCAGCGCGGTCTGCCCCTGCCCGCTCGCGGACCCGGAATGATCACAGCCGGGCGGGGTGCGCTCGGGGGTGGCGGACTGCAATTGCAGTGTGGCGCAACGCCCGAACTCGTCGGCGATCTTCGGCGCGAACGGGGTGGTGGCCGACAGTCCCTGTTTCAGCGCCGCCTGCTCGTTGGCGACGGCATCCGGGGCCGCCACCGCCACCGAGTGGAAGAACAGGATGCCGATGAGCGCGACGCCCAGCGAGTTGCCGATCTGCTGGGCGGCGGGCACCAGCCCCGAGGCCGAATGCACCGAACGCTCCGGAACCGCCGCCACCACGGCGATCTGGAGTCGCGCCGCCGCCACGCCGACGCCGAATCCGCCCAGTACCAAAGGAATCAGCAGCAGCGGCCAGGACAGGCTCGCGGGGCTGGGTTCCAGTGCGACCAGCCAGCCCAGCAGCAGGATGGCGAACAGGACGAAACCCATTCCGATCATGCGGTCGCCGAGCCGGGCCGCCAGCCGGGGCGCGGACAGTGCGCCCACGACCGCGCCGGCCGAGAACGGCAGGGTGGTCACGCCGGTGCGCAATGCGGTGTAGCCCAGGCCGAATTGCAGTGAGATGGACATGGTGAACAGGTAGGCGGCGAACACCCCGTAGACCACCAGGCAGGCGACGATCCAGCCGAGGAACCGCCGGGAGGCGAACAGGCCCGGATCCACCAGCGGTGAGCCGCTGCGCACCGCCGAGCGTTTCTCGTGCAGCGCGAATACCGCGAGCACGGCGACCGATGCGACCAGCATGGCCAGAATCGTTGGCGACCAGTCATTTTCGCGACCGACCGAAAGCCCGTAGATCAACAGGAACAGACCCGCCGCCGCCAGCACCGCTCCCGCCACGTCGAGGGAGCAGAGTTCGCGGGGCACCGATCCGCGCAGATGCCGGACGGCGAGCGCGAGCGCGATCACGCCCGGAATCAGGTTGACCAGGAAGATGGACCGCCAGCCCAGCCCTAATGGGTTGGCGCCCAACAGGAGTCCGCCGACCAGCGGTCCCAGCATGGCCGCCGTGCCCGCCGTCGCGCCGTAGAGCGCGAAGGCCAGATTGCGCCGGGCGGTATCCGCGAAGCGCGCCGTGATGATGGCGATGGGCTGCGCCGACACCGCTCCCGCGGCCGCGCCCTGCAGGACGCGGGCCGCGATGAGCGTGAGCGGGGTCGGCGCGAGACCGCACAGCACGGACGCCACCACGAACAGCCCGAGCGCGGCGGTGAAGAAGCCGCCGCGCCCCCACCGCATGCCCAGGCGCGCGCTCGGCAGCAGGGAGCACGCCAGGGCCACGGTGTATCCCGTGAGCATCAGGGAGGATTCGGCGGAACTCGCGCCGAGATCGCGGACGATGTCGGGGACGGCGACGGTCACGATGGTGGCGTCGACCATCTGCATGAAGACGGCGATGAAGATCGCGGTCAGGGCCACCCAGGCGGAGGCGTTGCGAGGCCGGTCGGCCTGCGGTGAATCCTGCGCCGGGACAGCGGTTTCCCGCCGAATTTCCACTGTGCTCATGGCCGCCTCCGCTAGGCGACGTCGCGGGTGGGCACTCCGGATCCGGAGCGCGCGATCGATTCCATGATTCCGGTCAGTACGTCGGCGTACCGCGTCATGGATTTGGCCGCGACCTCGGTGTCGGGGAACAGGGAAGCCATCCAGATGTTCTCGTGCGTGCGCTGCACCCAGGTGTAGACCTCCTCGGAGGTGCCGCGACTGCCGAAGAACGAGAAGTCGATGGCGGCGAACAGGTCCGCGCCCGGTAGTTTGCGCATGTCGAGGTAGGACAGCATGGGGGCCACCCAGCCGCGCCGGACCTCGAATCCCGGCTGGGATTCCAGTAATTCGACCACCCGGTGCAGTGACACGTCGGAGAGCCACTTGCCGGCGTTGAACGCCGTCTCGGCATCCCGGGCGACCGCGGCGAAACCCGCGGCGGGGTCGAAGTCGAAGGCGATCGGAATCAGGCTGGCGTACCAGCCGACCGAGCGGCGTTCGGCGTCATCGGCCCGGGTGCTCTTCGGCGAGAGGTTGAAATACGTTGTCCGCCCGGTCAATTCGTACTCGGCGAAGGCCGCCGCGGCGAAGATGCCGGATACCAGTCGCACGCCCGCGGCGGCGCAGGCCGCCTCGAACCCGTCGGCCGCCGCGCCGGACAGCAGCACGCGCCGGTCGGAGGCCGCCGTGGGAGCCTCGGTCGTATCCGATTCCCGCAGTGGCAGGGGGAAACTCGGCAACCTGCCGCCATTGGCGCGGATGCGGTCCGCCCACTGCACGATCTGCGCCGAGTCCGTCCCGAGCCGAGCGGCCTGGGACCGCTCGCGGCCGCAGTGCTCGCGGTAGCTGGCCACCGGGATGCCCGCGAGCCGTTCCGCGCCCGCCGGGTCGTAGTACAGCTGCGCGAACTCACCGCTGATGATGGCGCCGGAGATGGCGTCGCAGTTGATGTGGTCGGCGGCGACCACCACGGTGAACGAGCCGTCGTGGTCGATGACCGCGAAGGTGAAGCAGTCCCAGCTGCTCGGCCCGGGGGTGACGTGCTGCAGGATCCGGCTCACCAGGGGGCCGTCGATCTCGCCCCAGGAGTCGGAGACGAGGTGGATGTCGGCGGCGTCCACCACCCGGCGCTGGACCCGGTATTCGGCGTCGATCTCGAACCAGCTGTGGAAGGAGTCGTGCCGGCGCACGATGGCGGTGGTGGTGCGGACCAGGGCCGCGATATCCGGTACGCCCGCGAGGGTGAAGGCGCACAGGATGAGCCGGTCGAAGCGCTGCCCGGTCAGTTTGGCCGTGCGCGCCATTTCCAGGTACGCGTCCTGTTGGAAGGACGGTGGCGTGGTGTCGATTGTCGCGCGGATGGCGGCCGCGCGGGAGACCTCACTGGGGCGAATAATGGTGAGCTGACCGCCTTTCGGCCGCCAGTCGTCAATGAGCCCGCTCTGCATCATGGCGAAGAATCCTCATCTTCTCGAAAGCTGCACTCAGGAAGCGATTTTCAGCAGGGAAGCCATGGGCGGCCGGTGCTCGGTGCGCAGCACGGCCTCCTTGGCGGCGAATCCGTCTGCCCCGAGCGGGAATTGGATGATTCCCTCCCCGGAGTCGGACAAGCCGCACCGCTCCAGCGCGGTGGCGACGATCTGGCGGCTCATCACGCCGAGTTCATGGAGCGGCCGGTTGCGATGCTTGCGGACGCCGAGGTCGACCTGGCCGATCGCGCCGGTGCCGTAGTGATCGAAAACATCGATCAGCAAACCGATTTCGACGCCGTAGTGGGAGGCGAAATAGAAGCGCTCCAGGGCTTCCCGGGTTGCGGCGTATTCACCGCCGAGCGGCTGGATCACATGTCGCAGTCCCGGGCGCAGTGCGGCCAGCAGTGGCCGCGCCACGAGTTCTGTCACCCGGCCGCCGCCGGATTCGTCGAAGGAGTCTCCGGTCAGCAGTGGCCGCCGGTAATACGCCTTGCTGAAAACAATGGATTCGTCGAGCAGCAGCGGCCCGATGAGTTTCGGCACGAATTGCGGATCCGGTTCCAGCAGATCGGAATCCATGAACATGACGATGTCGCCGGAGGCCACGGCGAGCGAGCGCCACAGCACCTCGCCCTTGCCCGGGACCGGGGGATGTTCGGGCAGCACGTCCTCGCGGCTGACCACCGTGGCGCCGGCCGCGGCCGCCACCCGCATGGTGGCGTCCGAGGAGCCGGAATCCATGACGATCAGCTCGTCCACCAGCCCTTCCGGGAGGCATCGGACGGCGTGGACGACATCGCCCACGGTGGCTTCCTCGTTCAGCGCGGGAAGCACCACCGACACAGTTCTCTTGCCCTTGGCGGCTATGAGATCCCGCGCCGTCCACTTCGGTGCGGACCAGGTGCGGATACCACCATGACTTTCATTCGCGAGCAGACCGACCACAACGACCACCTATCAAAGTGTTGGAGATCAGGCACCGAGCCGACAGGAAAAGCGCCGTCGTGAAACTCGGGAAAGTGTTGATACTCGGAATCGCCTCGATGCGATGCGCCGACGCTACAACGCCACTGAACAACCGTCCATCTGGAGAATGGATCTTTCAGGTGGAAGTAACCGTCCATTAACCCTTGCCGTGATCGGCGTCGCACTACCCAAATCCCTGTGCGCCACAACAAATTTCCGCACCGCTCCGGACAATTCCCCGCGCCACCCTTTCGATCCCCCTGATCCGAACTCCCCCGCACGTCCCGTGCCGCCGACAGACCGAACTAGTCTGATTTCACATTCGCTACACTGCGGAAAACCAGATCACAAAGGGGCCCCGGTGACCATCGATCAGAGCAAGAGCTCCGAAGTACACGGGATCTTCGAGAAGATCGCCGGCTACTACGACCGGATGAACTTCCTCATGACGCTGGGCAGCCACGCGCGCTGGTGCCGCGAGGTCGCCGCCCGCGTCGCGCCTCCCATCGGCGGTCAGCTGCTGGATCTGGCCACCGGCACCGGCGTCATCGCCCTGGAGGCGGCGCGCATGTACCCGGCCGTCACCGTCACCGGCGCGGACTTCTCCGAGGAGATGCTGGCCCACGCCCGCACCAAGCGCGGCGCCGACGCGGTGCGCTGGCTGCACGCGGACGCGACCACACTTCCCTTCGACGACGAGACCTTCGACGGCATCACCGAGGGTTATCTGCTCCGCAATGTGGACGACGTGGAAAGCGTTCTGCGCGAACAACATCGGGTCCTCCGACCCGGTGGCCGCGTGGTGATCCTGGAGACCTGCCCGCCCGTCGGCGTCATGAAGCCCATCGTCGAGGGGGGCATGCGCCTGCTCGTCCCGCTCCTGGGCCAGGTGGTCGCCCGCGACCGCACCTCCTACACCTACCTCGAATCCAGCACCCTCGGCTTCAAATCCCCCCGTCAGGTCGCCGAAATCCTCGACGCCCTCGGCTTCACCGATATCGGCTGGCACCAGCGCTTCTTCGGCACCAACGTCATCCTGTGGGGCACCAAGCCGCTCTGAGCTGCGGCTTGAGCCCGGAGTGCCCGAGTTCCGGATACATTTGCTCGTCCGCTGTTTCCCGCGCGAAAGGGCCCCGAGCCATGCAGATCGGTACCGACAAGGTCGTCTCCATCGAATACACGCTGACCGACGACGCCGAGGAAGTGGTGGACACCTCCGTGGGCGAGGAGCCGCTGGTGTACCTGCACGGGGCGGAGAACATCGTGCCCGGCCTGGAGGTCGCGCTCGAGGGCAAGAGCGTGGGTGACGAGCTGAAGGTCACCATCGAGCCGGAGGACGGGTACGGGGAGTACCTGGAGGAGCTGGTCAGCGTGGTGGAGCGGGCCATGTTCGAGGAGATCGACGAGCTCGAGCCCGGGATGCAGTTCGAGGCCGAGGCGCCGGACGGCGAGACCCAGATCGTCACCGTGGTCGAGGTCGACGGGGACGATGTGACCATCGACGGGAACCATCCGCTCGCCGGGCAGCGGTTGCATTTCCAGGTGAAGGTCGTCGACATCCGCGAGGCCACCGCCGACGAGCTCGCCCACGGCCACCCGCACGGGGACGACGATCACGAGCACTGATCGGGGCGCGGACCGCTCACTAGAACGTGTTCTATATTCAGGGGACCGACCGTTCCGGCGATCCCTCGGGAGTTCACGACATGTACCAGTGGTCCGACGAAGACCTGATGTTCCGCGACGCGCTGCGCGGGTTCATCGAGAAGGAGATCAAGCCGCACGTCGAACAGCTGGAAAGCGGCGCGCTGCCGCCCTTCGACATCATTCGCAAGCTGTACGCCGCCTTCGGGCTGGACGAGATGGCCCGCGAGGGACTGGAGAAGGCGCTCGCCCGCGAGGAGGCCGGCACCACGGGCAAGGCGGGCGGCGGCTTCAGCGGCGCGGGCAGCATGGGGGTCATCCTCAACAGTGAGCTCGCCGGGATCAGCCTCGGGCTGGTCGCGTCGATGGGTGTGAGCCTGGGCCTCACCGTCGGCACCATCCGCACCCGCGGCACTCTCGCGCAGAAGAAGCGCTGGCTGCCCGAGCTGG
This sequence comes from Nocardia acididurans, assembly GCF_016741815.1. Lineage (GTDB taxonomy): Bacteria > Actinomycetota > Actinomycetes > Mycobacteriales > Mycobacteriaceae > Nocardia > Nocardia acididurans. The sequence goes on along the minus strand of NZ_JAERRJ010000006.1, from coordinate 38,060 downwards.
TCACCATGGAGAAGGTCGGCGCGTGGGCCATCACCGAACCCGATTCCGGCTCGGACGCGTTCGGCGGCATGAAGTCCTATGTGCGGCGCGACGGGGCGGACTACATCCTCAACGGGCGCAAGACCTTCATCACCAACGGCCCGCACGCCGATGTGACAGTCGTCTACGCCAAGCTGGACGAGGAGGACGGCGTCGACCGGCGCGACCGCAAGGTGCTCACCTTCGTCCTGGACAAGGGCATGCCGGGCTTCACCCAGAGCCCGGCCTTCAAGAAGATGGGCATGAACTCCTCGCCCACCGGCGAACTGTTCTTCGACAATGTGCGCATCACCCCGGACCGGCTGCTCGGCGAGAGCGAGGACCAGGCCAAGAGCGACGGAAAAGACAGCGCCAAGGAGTCTTTCGCGGCCGAGCGCATCGGCATCGCGTCGCTGGCGCTGGGCATCATCAACGAATGCCACCGGCTCTGTGTGGATTACGCGAAGTCACGCAAGCTGTGGGGTAAGGAGATCGCGCAGTTCCAGCTCATCCAGCTCAAGCTGGCGGAGATGGAGATCGCGCGAATCAATGTGCAGAACATGGTGTTCAACGCCATCGAGCGCACCAAGGCCGGGCACAAGGTGACGCTGGCCGAGGCGTCGGCCATGAAGCTGTACTCCTCGCGGGCCGCGACCGAGGTCGCGATGGAGGCTGTGCAGTTGTTCGGCGGCAACGGCTACATGGCCGAATACAAGGTGGAGCAGCTCGCGCGCGACGCCAAGTCGCTGATGATCTACGCGGGCAGCAATGAAATCCAGGTCACGCACATCGCCAAGGGACTGCTCGCCCGCTAACGCCCCCCGTCACCCGGGTTCGCACGGAATCTGTTGTGCTCGAGGACGATCCACACCGAGCCCGCGACCAGCGCGAGCACGGTGACCACGGAACCTCCGACGGCACGCAGACCCGTGACGATATCGGTGCCGGTGAACGTCCACGCGAGGGCGATGACACCGAGCAGCAGTAGCGCCGGCCCCGGCCAATCGACGCCATCGAGAATCGTTTCCGGCGGTTGGGATTTACGGGTGGCGGAGACGGGGACGGCATTGGTGTGGGTCATCGACGGTCACTCCCTCGGAGTCAGGGTTCCTGTCCTGTCCGAGTGACGAATGCCCCCTGCTGGGGCTATTGAAACAGGTGGTGTCAGCGAAACTCGTTCGATTCGTTGCGAAGGGGTACGCGATACAGGGTGACCTCGGTGTCCGCACCGTCCAGTACGCCGGTCAGGCGCAGCGTCCGCGCGTCGGGCCGAGTCCAGGTCAGGGTCGAATCACCCACGTGCAGAACGGCTTCCGTATCGCTCACCACCGCGTCCCGCTCCAGCGGGCCGCCCGCCGCACGGGCGACGACCAGACGCTGGGACGCCGGGCGCGCCTCGATGGCCACCCGCACCCACTCCGGTCCCGCGCCCCGGTACTGATCCACCGCCCACACGCCGTCCAGCGGTGACAGCCGCTGGGTGTAGTCGCGGTACTGCTGAAACCCATTGACGCCCATGAACATTGCCACGAAAGCTGCCGCGGTGACATGTGCGGCGAGACCCGCCCGCCGCCATCGCGGATCGCCGAGCAGCGGCGGCGTCCGCGGCGCGGCGGAGTCGCGATGGCGAACCAGCACATCGAGCAGCCGCTGCCACCAGGGCAGCGAAACCACCAGGGCCATGCCCAGCATGACCAGCGGCGTCACCACCACCGGCACACCGTAGGCGAGGTTCAGGATGCTCACCTGGATCAGCGCCACCAGACTGATCAGCGCCCCGAGCAGGGTCGTCCGCCGGAACACCAGCAGCACCCCGCCGGTCACCTCCACCAGCCCGGTGATCACCGTGTACGGCGTCGAGGCGGCCATGAACTTCCACAGCAGCCCCGAGGACGTCGACTCGCCCACCGATACCAGCATCTCCCCGGGCAGCGTGAACGAGATGAACTGCGTAGGAATGACTTTCACCATTCCGAACGCGATCATCAACAGTGACAACACCACCCGGACACCGTGGCGCAACCATTCGCCGACCATGCACCCACGCTAGGCAGCACGATCGGCCACGGCATCGCCGGTGAGGATGATCCCCGATCAGCTTCGGGGACTACCCGATCAGAAGGCGGGCACGTCGCTGGTGCTGGCATTGCCGCCGACGGTCGGCTGCAGGCTGATCTCCCACGCGGAGTCCGCGTCGAACGGGTCGTCGAACTTCGAGAAGTCCTTGTCGCGGGTGAAGGAGAGCGTCGCCTGATCCCAGTCCTTGCCCGACTTCAGGTACACGTAGTACGTGCCCGCGATACCACTCAGCGTGGCCTTGGAGTTCCCCTGCACGTAGATCGTGGCCTGCGGGTTCGACGGGTTTCCGGTGGTGACGACCACCGCGACGTCGGCGCTGTTGCCGTTGTCGATATCCAGCGTCCCCGAGCCGACCAGCCCGTTCTGCTGCACGATCTCCCCGTTGCCGGCCCGCCGGTTCTGCAGCGGAGTCGACGGCGCCGCCGCCTTCGACGACGTCGTCGTAATCCCCTGCTTCGCAGCCGAAGTCGTGCCGGCGGCCCCGGTGGACTTCTCCGAAGTCCCGCATCCGCTCACCAGCATCGCCGCCGCACACGCCGCCGCGACCAGCCAGACTCGCTTCGCCATCATTCCCCCGTATTCAAGGTTCGGACCGAATTTTCCGGCCCAGTATCACCCGTCGCGCCGGTTACGGCACAACGATTTCGGCCGTGGCCGGAACGTTCGGCCGATCCGTCCGCACCGTCACCTGCACCCGCCCCGGCCCAGTCTCCGCCAGCACGATGGCCGGCGCGGATCGCTGACCAGCCGGAATGAACCGGCTGACACTTCCGGTTGCGCCCGTGTCCAGGTTCCGCCAGTCCACCACGGCGGTCACATCGCAGGCGAGCAGGTGCGGCCCCCACTCCCCGATCGGCGAAAATCCCTGCGTCAGCCGGAAAACGATCGAGTGCACGGCGCCCGGCGCTTCGGAGTACTCGTAGAGCGGACCGTCGAACGAGGTCCCGCCGACCGAGAACATCCCGACGCACACGCCGTTGCCCACGGTGAAGACCGGGCTCAGGTTGAAGTCGTTCTTCGCACAGGTGCGCGGCCCCACATTCGACCATCCCAGCTGGCAGGGCTCGCCCTCGGCCGAAGCGGGCCCGGCCACGACCACGCCCGAGCCGATGACCGCGGCGACGGCAAATCCCAGAACCGAACGTTTCATCGTCGTACTCCCCTATCGCAACTCTCGTCATCAACGGCAAGCGTTGCGATAGTAGCGATTTCGGAGCCCGCGACGGTCACGCGGCACGCGTGCGGAACAGATTCACCTTGTAGCTGCGCACCGGAGCGGTCCATCCGATCAGCTTGAGGCCCAGCCGGTATCGCGCGGGCCAGGTGCGGCCCAGGGCCGGTTGCGGGGTGGCGAAGGTACGGGATTCGACGAGGCGTACGCCGTGCGATTCGAGGGTGCGCGGGTCGTCGCAGGGCCATTGCATGCGGGCGGTGACGGCGCGGAAGACCGGGTTCCGGTCCTGGGTCCTCATCATCAGCGCGCCGCCGGTGTCGAACGCGAACGGCGTATCCGGAAACGCGTCCGCGACCCGCTCGAGCTCGGCGTGCACCTCATCGGCGGGAAAGTAGAGCATGACCGCTTCACTGAGCAGAAAGACCGGCCCCGAACGCTCCTTGACCCGCTCGTGCCACTCGGTGCCGAACATGGACCCGGTGAGCATGGTGTATCGATCGGTGTTCTCGAAGAATCTCTCCCGCAACGCCATCGAGTCGGGCATGTCGAGGTCGAACCAGCGCAGCCGGCCGTTGTCGAGCCGATCGAAGCGGGTGGACAGTCCGCAGCCCAGGTCGACGACCGTGCCGTCGGGATGCCGGCGCAGGAACTCGCGCACGTACTCGTCGAAGATGGATGCGCGCAGCACCGAGCCCGCCAGCGACGGCCCGCGGAACTTGGTGAAGTCGTAGTCGATGCGCTCCACGAGGTCGATCGCCTTGCGATCGCCGAGCACGCTGCGCGCACCGCGCGCGTCGAGTGCCCGCCCGTACAGCGGAATAAGAAGTGTCTCTTGGATCTGGCCCAGCGAAACCTGCTCTCCCATGCGGCCAGCCTAAATTAGGGTTACCTAAATCAACAGGGGTTTGATTGTGCGAGGTCACAGCCGGTCTGCGGTATCGGTTATGCACTGCGGTCAACTATTGTGAGGCGCAACACTTTTCACGATCGTCCGGGCCTCGGATTCGGAAGGGGGAATTCCGGAGGCCCCCTTCGCGAGTGGGTGACAGGGTTGGTGTGCGATACGGCGGGGCCCGAGCCGATGGGCGATGACCGGTGGTCTGCGGGGCATGCGCCGCACCAGGCCGTGCCGGTGGGCAGGCGGATCGAGTTCCGCCGGACGCAGCGCAGGCTGTCCCGGCGGGCGGTGGCGAATCTGGTCGGCCGCAGTGAGGAATGGCTGCGGCTGATCGAGTCGGGGCGGCTGCGGCTGGACAGCATCGAGGCCACCATCCGGCTGGCGGAGGTGCTGCAGATAGCCGATTTTCGTGAGCTGATCGATCGGCCGGTCCCGCCGGAGCGGCCGACCCCGGCCGCGGCCGAGCTGGTGAGCGCGCTGCGCCCGGCGATCCTGGATCATCCGGGGCTCGCCGACGCCATGGCGGCGACGGATATGCCGGCCACGGACTGGCCGGCGGAGCTGCTCCGGTGCGAACAGCTCTGGTCGCGCTCCCGGGACCGGTTCACCCAGACGGCGCGGTTCCTGCCGCGGGTGCTGGTGGCGGCGCGCGGGTGGCACTGGCGGACCGGCGGCGGCGACACCACGGAACTGCTGATCGGCGCGTATCACCTGTGCCGCCAAGTACTTTCGGCGATGGGCGCGCATGATCTGGCCCTGCTCGTCGCCGATCGCGCCGTCGCCGCGACCTCGGGGCAGGACCGCCCGGCCGTGCTGGCCGCGAGCGCCTGGCACATGTCCGAGGCGCTGCTACCGCTGCATCCCGCCGCGTGCCGCGATTTCGCCTTGGCCACCGCGCAATTCGTCGGCCAGGAGCTGATCGACGAGATCGCCTTACGCGGGGCGCTGCAGCTGGTGGCCGCCAAAGCCGCTGCCACGGCGGCGGATTCGATGGCGGCCGACCACCTGCTGACCGCCGCGGCCCGCACCGCGCACCGGCTGGAGGGCGCGCACGTCGCGTGCGGCGTCGCCTTCGGTCCGGACGAGATCGCCCTGACCCGGATGGAGATCGCCCTCGCCGCCGGCGATTTCGACAGCGTGATCGCCGTGGCCACGGGTCTGGACGGGGCCGAATCCGAACCGGCCGGGCGGCGGGCGCGCTATCACATTCTGGTGGCGACCGCCCTGGCCGGACGCGGCGACGATGTGGGCGCGGTCTACGCGCTGGTGCGCGCGGCGGAGGCGTCACCCGAGGACGTGCGGTACGACGCCGATGCGGTGCGGACGCTGAAACAACTGCTGCGCGACGACAATCGGATGCTCCGGCGGGAGCTGGAGCGGTTGACCGAACTCGCCGATCTCGGCGGGGCGCGCTGACGCGCCCCGCCTGATCGGCTACGTCCTGGCGATTCCCGTCTCCGTGCGCCGCAGCACCGCGTCCGCCGAGTCCAGGGCCGAGTCCTGCGCGAGGATGTCCTCGTAGAGCCGCAGCAGCGAGCGACCCGGCTCGACGCCGAGCTCGTCGTCGAGATGCTCGCGGGTGCGGTGGAACAGCCGCAGCGCCTCGGATTGCCGGCCCGCCCGGTAGAGCGCGAGCATGAGCAGTTCGCACAATCCCTCGCGGGCCGGGTGGGCCGCGGCGAGCCGCTGCAGTTCGGCCGCGGCCTGCCGGTCGTCGCCCAGCAGCAGGCGGGCACTCACCAGATCCTCCCAGGCGACCAGCCGCCGTTCCTCGAGGAAGGCCGCCGCACCCCGGCAGCGCTGCCCGGAACGGGTGTTGAGCAGCGCCGGACCGCGCCACAGCCGCAACCCCTCCTGCAGATACGACAGGGCCAGCGCGGGCCGGGAGCTCAGCTCGGCGAAGCCGCGCGCGGTGAGGTCGAGAAACCGGTTGCCGTCCACGAGTTCGCGGGGCGTTTCGAGAATGTAGCCGTTGTAGACCGCGCGCAGTTCGATCGGCCGCGCGGTGCCGCCTGTGCATCTTTCCAAAGTCCTCCTGATCCGCGTGGCATTGGCCTGCAATGCGTTGCGTGGATTCTTGAGAATTTCCCGGGGCCACAATTCATCGACCAGATCGTCGTAATAGACGGTACGTCCGGCCTCCAATGCGAGAGTGGCAAGCATCGAGCGCACCTTGCTCGATCTGAGTTCTATACGCACACTTCCGACGACTATGGACACCGAGCCCAGTAGATCGATACGGACAGCATCGTCGCGCATCTCGTCAGAGGGTGAAACGGTTGTCCGCCAGAGTTTATCGACAAACATCAGCCATCCCCTATTACGAACCGGTAGGTTCGAGACCAGCGTCCGGCCACGGTACCATAACCGATGCAACACACGCAGCTAGAGCGCTGATTCGCCGCACAATTCCCACCTCCCAAAAAATATGGGATGCGGATCCAAATGGATTTGGAAAATCAGACCCAACGGTTGGCCGCCGAGCGGTCAGCGGTCGGTCAGCAGTCCCGTCAGCCGCCTGGTCCAAAATCGAATCGATTTCCGGCTATTCGAGGACAGTCGTGACGACCCAAGATTTCCTACTGCGGCACATCGCCGAGTCCTGGCTCGGCGGAAATTCCGCCGGCCTGCACGCCGACACACCATTGCTGGAGTTGAACATAATCTCCTCATCCGAAGTGTTCGACCTGGTGCATTCGATTCAATCCGCATTCGGGATCGCCATTCCACTGCCGGAGATCCGGCCCGAGAACTTCCGATCCGTCGATGTGATCGCAGATTTGATAGAGCGATGCCGCGATAAGCAGAGGGGCCCCCGATGACCGAGCACGATGTGGCCGAAGTGGTCGTGACGACCGCGATGCGGCATACGCAATACCGGCGCGACCAGCTCGATCTCACCGCCGATCTGGAGGGCGAGCTGGGTATCGACTCGGTCGTCCTCATCTCGATCATCGACGACGCCGTGCGCGAGCTGGCGCTGCCCACCGGGACCGCGTCCGCCATCACGGTCACCAGCCTGGCGGAGCTCATCACGGATCTGCGGGGGCGCATGGGCGATCCGGAACCCGCGGCCGGTCCCGCGCCCGCGCCGCCACAACCGGTGAGCACGGAGCCCGAACTCGTTGCCGGACAGGTGGATCCGATCGAGCCACCGGGCGTGACACCGTGGGACGGGCGCTCGATGCGCGACTTCATCGACAGTCGCGGACCGGGCATGTTCGCCGACGTCACCGAATTCGCGACCCATCTGCGCGAACGCGAGGCCGAACACCTCTACTGGTACGGCAAGCCGCTGCGCTCCCGGTGCGCGAACCGGGCGCTGATCCACGACGACCACACCGGCCGCACCCGCGAATATCTGATGTTCGCCTCCAACAACTATCTGGGACTCGCCAATCACCCGCGCGTCATCGAGGCCATCTGCACGGCGACCCGCACCTTCGGCGCGACGAATACCGGCTGCCGCATCATCGGCGGCACCAATGAGCTGCACCGGGAACTGGAACGGCGACTCGCCGCCTTCAAGGGCCGGCCGGACTGCATCGTCTACCCCGGCGGCTACGCCGCCAATCTCGGCTGCATCTCCGCGCTGGCCGGGCGGCGCGACGCGGTCGTGGTGGACCGGCTCAACCATATGAGCATCGTCGACGGCTGCAAGCTGTCCGGCAGCCTGCGAAAGATCTACCGGCACAACGACATGGCGGATCTGGAACGGGTGCTCGACCGCGCCGCCGGGCACTTCCGCGGACTGCTGATCGTCACCGACGGGGTGTTCAGCATGCACGGCGATATCTGCGAGCTGCCCGAAATCGTCCGCCTGGCACACACTTACGGCGCGCGCGTGCTGGTCGACGACGCCCACGCCACCGGCGTCCTGGGGGTCCGGGGCTCCGGGACGGCCGAGCACTTCGGCCTCAAGGGCGAGGTCGATCTCGAGCTCGGCACGATGAGCAAGACCCTGGCGGGTATGGGCGGATTCGTGGTCGGCGATCACGAGGTGATCGACTATCTGCGCTACTACTCCAACTCCTATGTCTTCGCCGCGACCATTCCCGCCGGCGTCGCCGCGGGCCTGATCGCGGCGATCGATGTCATGGAGGCCGAGCCGGAGCGAATCACCGCACTGTGGAACAACATTCGGCAGCTGCGCGGTGATCTGATCGAGGCCGGTTTCGATCTGGAGCGCACCGCGAGCGCCATCCTGCCGGTGGTCATCGGCGACGAGCGCCTGACCATGGAGATGGGCCGCGCGGTGCGCGCCCGCGGACTGTTCTGCCAGACCGTGGTGTTCCCCGGCGTGCCGATCGGCGATGCCCGGCTGCGAATCAGCGTCACCTCCGAGCACACGCCCGAGGATCTGGCCCTGGCCGTGCAGATTCTCGTCGACGCCGCCCGCGCCACCGGCGTCCCCGTGGGGCCGGACGCCGCCGAGCGAATGGCCGAGGGAATGCGCCGATGACCGCACGACTACTCGGGACCGGCGAACGCGGCGTCGTCCGGCTGCCCGCCATCGAATCCGTGGCGCACGCCTGCCGCCCGGCCCTGCTCGGGCGCAGGCCGGTCAGCTACGGCGAGCTCGCGAAGACGGTGCACCTGCTGGCAGCGGGGCTGCAGGGGCTCGGTGCCGTCGTGGGCGACCGGGTCGTCATCTGGATGGACAAGGGACCGGAGTACGCCGCCGCCATTCTGGCCACCCTGCAGGCGGGTTGCGCGTACGTGCCGGTCGACGGCGCGCATCCGGTGCGGCGGCTGCAGGCGATCCTCGACGATATCGATCCGATCGTCCTGGTCACCGATGCCCGGCATCTCGCCGAGGTCGGCTCCGATATCGCACTGCCGCACACGGTTCGGGCCGTCGTGGTGTCGGCGGAGCGGGCCGCGTCGGACACCGCGTGCGCGCAGGCCGACGGCAGCCGGGCCCGCGTGATCCCCTGGCGGGAATTCCTGCTGGGCGCTGGGCGCGGGCCCGCGATTCCGGCCCGGCCGCCGGTGGTCACTCCGGCGGACCTCGCCGCCGTGCTCTACACCTCCGGGTCCACCGGAACGCCGAAGGGCGTGCGGATCTCGCATCGCAACCTCACCGCCTTCATCGATTGGGCGCGTGCGGAATTGGCGCTCGGCCCGGAGGACGTCTTCGCCAATCACGCCTCCTTCACCTTCGACCTGAGCACCTTCGATCTGTTCGTGGCGGTCTCGGTGGGCGCGGCGGTGTGGATCATCGAGGACGCGCAGGCGCGTGATGCCGCGGCGCTGGTCACCGGAATCCGGGAACACGGTGTCACCGTGTGGTATTCGGTGCCGTCCATTCTGATGCTGCTGACCGCCTGCGGTGCGCTCACCGCCGAGGTGGTGGCCTCGCTGCGCTATGTGCTGTTCGCGGGCGAGGTGTACCCGAAGCCCCGGCTGCGCGAACTGCACGCGCTGCTCGACGAGCGGACCCGGCTGTACAACCTGTACGGCCCCACCGAGACCAATGTGTGCACCTATCACCGCGTACTGCCGGAGGATCTGGGCGAGACGGGGTCACTGCCCATCGGCATGCCGGTCGGCACGGCCCGGATGCTGATCGTCGACGACGACGGACAGCCGATCGACGGTCCGGACGCGTTCGGCGAGTTGGTCGTCGAAGGTGACTGTGTCACACCGGGTTACTGGCGGCGCGAGTCCGACCCCCGGGGTGCGTTCCATCGGCGCGGGCAGCACCCCACGGGCGATATGGTGAGCCGGTCCGACGGGCGGCTGCGGTATCACGGGCGCAAGGACCGCATGGTCAAGCTGTCCGGGTATCGGATCGAACTCGGCGAGATCGAATCGGTGGCGCTGCGGCATCCGGCCGTCGAGACCGCGGCGGTACTGGTCACCGGCGCGGGGGCCGAGGCCCGGATCGTCCTCTACTACACGCTGCGCCCCGGGGCGCAGGCGCCGACCCTGATCGAGCTCAAACAGCATTGCGCCCTGTATCTGCCGAGGTACATGGTGCCGCGCGCCGCTGTCGTCATGGCCGAGCTGCCACGTAATGCCAACGGTAAGACCGACTATCGGTCGCTCGGCAACCCCTGACCCCGACCGGCGATCCGAGGACGCGACCATGAGATTCACGACATTGACCAAGGTGACCGCCGGCGGCAGTCTCCCGCTACTGCTCTCGCTGGCACGGACTTTCGCCACCCCGGTGTATCGGGCGGCCTTCCTGGCCGGAGCCTCCGGGTCGGGGGTGCTCGCGCAACTCGCCGCCGGGCCACGGGATGTGGACACCCTGGCCGACGCACTCGGCATCACCGCCGACCGCACGCTGCTGCGCGCGTGGCTGGATCTGGGCGTCCAGCTCGGCGAGCTGTCGATCGACACCGGGTGCTATCGGCTCGCCGGACGTACGGCGAAAGCGCTTGCGCGCCCGCGCAACGACGCGGTCGCCGCGGCGCTCGAGGAGGTGATGCGATTCCACGTGCCGGTGCTGCTGAACGGACCGGCCATGCTCGGCAGCAGTACCCGGCTGACCCTCGCGGACCAGGACGGCGCGATCATCGCCCGCTCCAGCCGGGTCATCGCGGCCTTCGTCGAGGAGGCTGTCGAGCGCGTCCTGGATCGGGAGGCTCCGCTGCGCCTGCTGGAAATCGGCTGTGGCAGCGGCGATTACGTACGGTACGCCGCAGAACTGAATCCGCGGCTGACCGCGCTGGCCGTCGACTACCAGCCCGAGGTCGCCGCGGCGGCCGCCGCCGACCTGACCGCGCGCGGGTTGTCCGATCGGATCGAGGTGCGCCACGCCGATATTCGCGATCTCCACCTCGAACCGCAGTTCGACCTGATCACCATGCACAACAACATCTACTACTTCCCGGTGGACGAGCGGATCAAGCTGCTCGAGCACGCCAGATCCCTGCTCGCGCCGGGCGGCCGGATCCTGCTCACCACCTCGTGCCGGGGCGGCAACCTCAGCACCGAGGTGCTCGGTCTCTGGTTCGAATTCGCCGATTTCGGCGGGCCGCTGCCGGATGCCACCGAACTGGCCGGGCAGCTGCGGCAGGCCGGTTTCGAGGAGGTCGCGGTGCGGCGGCTGATTCCCGGTGAGCAGTTCTGTTCCTTCGTCGCGGCGAATCCGCGACCCGAGAGTCGGGAGAACCGGGCATGACCGCGTCGAGCCGGACCGCCTGCGATCTGATCGTCGTCCTCGGCGGCGCGGATTCCCCTGCGGCACAGTCACTGGGCGGCAAGGGGGCGCGTCTGGACGAGATGCTGCGGGCGGGCTTCCCGGTGCCGCCCGCCTTCTGCCTCACCACCGGCCTGTTCGAACTGTTCCGGCACCGCGCCGGGCTCGACGCCGAACCCGGCGCGAACCCCGCGGGCATTCGGGAGCGCATCCTGACCGCGGAGCTGCCCGCGGATATCGCCGACGCGGTGCTCGACGCCTACACCACGCTGGGCTGCCCCCGGGTGGCGGTGCGCTCCTCGGCGAGCAAAGAGGACTCCGCGGCGTATTCGTTTGCCGGACAGCACGATACGCTGCTCGACATCGCCGGGCCGGACGCGCTGCTGGACGCGGTGCGGCGCTGCTGGGCGTCACTGTGGTCGGATCGGGCCGTGGCCTACCGCGACGCCGCCGGGGCGGGTTCGATCGCGGTGGTGGTGCAGCAGATGATCGACGCCGACGCCGCCGGGGTGCTGTTCACCCGCGACCCCATCAGCGGCCGCACCGATCGATTCGTCGTGGACTCGTGCTGGGGTCTGGGCGAGGGCCTGGTGTCGGGCCGGGTCACCTCCGATTCCTTTGTCGTGGAACCGGATCGGCCCGAGGTGCTGGAGCGCAACGTCCGCTACAAGGTCACCCGCTGCGCCCCGGTCGGGTCCGGGGTGGTGGAGCTGATCAAGGTGGACGAACCGCTGCGCGGCGTCCCGTCGCTGACCGACAAGCAGCTCGCCGAACTGGCCGAACTCGCGGTCCGGGTGCGCGATCACTATGGGGCGGACCAGGATATCGAGTGGGCGGTGCGGGACGGGATCCCGTATCTGCTGCAGGCCCGGCCCATCACCACCGGCACGCCGCAGCCCGCGCCGCGCAGCCCCTACACCGCGCCGCAGCCGGAACCGGTGCGGCACGGCACCTTCTGGTCCCGGATGGATATCGGGGAGATCTTCACCGGCGTCATGACGCCGCTGGGCATCTCCTTCGCCCGCTACTACCAGGACAATGTGCACGGTGACTGCGTGGTGGGGACCGGTCTGCGCGATCGCGGCGAGATGTCGCCGCAGATGGGCTATTTCCAGGGCTATGTGTACCTGAACATCTCCTATACGGCCTATCTGCTGAGCCAGAGCCTGGCCACCCGGGATCAGCGCCCGTTCGACGAACGCTTCGCCAGCGAGGAGATCGACCTCGCCGGGTACCGGAATCCGTTCGGCAGCTATCGGATCGGGCTGCCGTGGCTGCGGTCCACGCTGTTCTGGTTCCGGACCGCGGCGGCGGAATTCCGGGACGCGCCGCGACGGGCGCGGCGCATGACCGAGTCCCGGCGCTACGAATTCGATCGTGCGCACCGAATTGATCTGCGCAAGCTGGATATTCGTGAGCTGAACGGCGAAATGCACCGGCGGCTCGCCTATTTCCACGATATGAACGTGGGATACATGCCGTACTTCCTGAATGCCTTCGGGTTCTACGGAATTCTGGAGGCCATGTGTCGGGCCTGGCTCGGCGCGGAGGGCGAGCGGCTGCAGAACCGGCTCAAAACCGATATGTCCAACCTGCGCACCGTGGCGGCGGCCCGGGAGGTGTGGGAACTGGCCGGGGCGGCGCGCGAGCGGCCGGAGGTGCTGGCGATCATCCGGTCCGGTGCGCCCGCCGACGTGGCGGCCCGGCTGCGCGCCGACGCGGCGGGGCGGATCTTCTGGGCCGAGCATATGGAGCCGTTCCTGCGGGAGAACGGAACTCGTGCCCATCAGGAGATGGAGCTGACCCATCCGCGCTGGATCGACGACCTGTCCTATGTGTTCCTGATGGTGCGCCGCTACGCCGAGGAGGGCTTCTCCATCGACACCGCCCTCGACGCCGCGCACGATCCCCGCGACGACGCGGCGACGCGGGCCCTGCGCCGGCTGCCCGCACCCAAACGCCGCGCCATCCGCACCGCCATCTCGCTGTACGAGACGTGCAGTACGTTGCGCGAGACCGCGCGCATGTCGATGATCACCTCCATCTGGCTGGTCCGCGAAGTGGTCTACGAGGTGAGCCGCCGCCTCATCGAGGCCGGGGTACTGCGCTCCTTCGACGAGGTCGCCCTGCTGGACTTCGCGGACATCCTGAAATACCTGGAGCACCAACGGGATCCGCACGAAGTCTGCTCCCGGGCACGTCTGGACGAGGCCCGCCGCACCTTCCAGAACTACACCAGACTGCCCGCGCCGCCGTTGAGCATCATCGGCGAATGGGATGTCACGCAATCGGTTCGGCCGCTCCCCGACGGCGCGCGTCTGCCCGGCCTCGGCACCAGCCCCGGTCGCGCCGTCGGCCGCGCCCGCATCGTCGAGGATCTGGCCTGGCAGGCCGATGAATTCCAAACCGGCGAGATCCTGGTGACCTCCTACACCGACTCGTCCTGGACGCCCCTGTTCGCCATCGCGGGTGGCATCGTCACCGATATCGGCTCGATGCTCTCGCACAGCTCCATCGTGTCCCGCGAGTTCCGCGTCCCCGCCGTCGTGAACACCAAACACGCCACCCGGGTGATCAAAACCGGTGACCTGCTCATGGTCGACGGCGACCGCGGCGTGGTCGAGGTGATCGACGGATGACCGAACCCATTGCCGTGGTAGGCATCTCGGCCCTGTACCCCGGCATCCGCGGCGCGGCGGAGTACTGGACCGCACTGACCGACCCGAATCCACCGCCGCGGCCGCCCCGCCTGGACGACACCGAGATCGACCTCACCGGCTTCCGCATCCCCCCGGCCCAGCGCCGCTCCCTGAGCCGTCTCCAACTGCTCATGCTCGAAGCCGCGCGCCTGTGCCTCGACGACGCCGGATACCTCACCCAGCCCTGGGCCGACGCCCGCATGGACGTCGTGGTCGGCACCTGCTTCGGCCTGAATCGCCAGTACGCCAACGCCCTTCGCATCGCGGGCGCGCACTACGGCCGCGACCTCGAGCAGGCCGCGTCCACCGATCCGGACGCACACACCCGGGCCGCCGCCCCCCGGCTGCGCCGAGACCTGCGAGCGAGCCTGGTCGCCAGGCTGGGTGCCTCCCCGCACGACCGAGTCGGCGAAATGGCCAGCACCATCCCCGCCCGCATCGCCGCCGCATTCCACCTCCTCGGCCGCACGATCGCCCTGGAATCGGCCGACGCCACCGGATTCGTAGCCCTCGAATGCGCGATCGCCAACCTCCGCGCCGGCTCGGCGGACGCGGTCCTCGTCCTGACCGGTCAGTGTCTGGAAAGCTCCCTCGCCGCAGACGCCCTCGCCGCCAAGGGCTTGTTCACCGCCTCCCCCGCCCTGGCCGAGGGGGTCACCGCGCTGCTGCTGGAACGCCGGTCGTCGGCCCTGCGCAACGAGCACCGCGTCTACGCCTCGGTCCTGGGATGCGCGCTGCGGCACGAGGCCCGTCCGGGCGCACTGCGCTACTCGACCAATGCCGAACCCCGCTATCGCCTGGCCAAGGAGTGCCACGACGCGGCCGGCGTACCCCCTGCCGCGGTCCGCTACGCCGAGTGCGCGGGCCCGGGCATCCATTCCGTCCGCGAGGCGGATCAGCGCGCCCTGGCCCGGTTCTTCGGCGACGCCGCCCCGGCCTCGATCGCATGGGGCGACACCGCCACCCGACTCGGCCACACCTTCGCCAATGCCGGATTGGCCGCCGTCAGCGCGACGGCGCTCGCTCTCTTCCACGGCAAGATGCCACCCACCGGGCACCCCGGATCCGGCTCCGCCGAGGCGTCCCCGCACGAATCGATGTCCGACGCCACTGCCGCACGCACCGCCCCGCGCGGGGATGGGTACGAGACCCCGGCCGCCATGCCCTTCCGGCAGGTGACGGCACTCGAGGAATGGCCGGGCGACCCGGTGCCGCCGACGCGGCACGCGGCGGTGTTCGGCTGCGGGCTGGGCGGGACCTCGGGGTATGTGCTGCTCGGGCACGCGGTTCCGCGAAGGACCGCGCGCCGTGTTCCGGCTCCGGTGCGGGCCGAACCGATTGCCGTCGTGGGTTATGGCGGGATCTTCGCGGGGGCCGGGGACGCGGCCAATCTGTGGCAGGCGATCCGGTCCTGCCGCAGTGGTCTCGGCACGCTGAGCGCTGACGTGCTGGATCGCGAACTCTATTACGCGCCGGGCGAGATCACGCTGACGCACAGCTACTGCCAGGTGGGCGGGTCGGTGCCGCCGCCGGGGCACCCGCCCGGCTCGGTTCGTCTCACCCCGCATCGGTATCGGGTCATGGACCCGGCACAGCGGCTCGCCCTCCTGGTTGCCGACGAGGCGCTCGCTCGCTACGGAAGGCCGGAGGGGCTACGGGAGCGGATCGGAGTGGTGGCGGTCGGCAGCACGCTCAGCCTGTCGACCGAGCGGCGGATCAATGCCGAGCGCTCGGTGGCGGAATGGGAGTCCGCGCTCGCGGAGACTCCGGCATGGGCGGATCTGCCGGGCGAGGCGCGGGCCAGGCTCCTCGATCGGCTCCGGGAGCGGTATCCGGTTCGGGGGGAGCAACTTTCGCCCGTGCAGCTCGACGGCTTCCTCGCCGGGGCGGTCGCCACCATGGTCACCAATGAATACCGGCTGAGCGCGGTACCGCTCGCGGTCGAAGCGGCCTGTGCCTCCACCCTGGCGGCGATCGATCTCGCGGTGACCTCGCTGCGCGCGGGCAGCACCGACTTCGCGATGGCGGGTGGCGTCGAATTGGCCTGCAACCCCAGGGATTTGGTGCTGTGTTCCGCGCTGGGCATGCTGTCGCGCAGCCGGATCACGCCGTTCGACAGTGCGGCCGACGGCTTCAGCCCCGGCGACGGGTGTGCGCTGTTCCTGCTCAAACGGCACGCCGATGCGCTGCGCGACGGCGATACGATCTACGGCCTGATTCGCGGGATCGGGGCTTCCAATGACGCGAAGTCGCTGATCGCGCCGGATGTGGCAGGGCAGGTGCGGGCTATGCGGCGTGCGTTCGAGCAGGTCGAATTCGACCCGGGCGCGGTCGATTACCTGGAGGCGCACGGCACCGGGACCCGGGTCGGGGATCGGGTGGAGATCAGCGCGGCGGCCGAGGTCTACGGTGGGAGCCCGCGACGGAACCCGCTGGCGATCGGCTCGGTCAAGGCCGTGGTCGGGCATACGTTCGCAGCGGCCGGCGGGGCGGGGCTGCTCGCGGCGCTCCAGGCCATGCGGGCCAACACCTTTCCGCCGAACATCGGGGTGCGCACTCCCAATCCCGAACTGCCGCTGGACAATATCCCCGCCGTACTGCCGATCCAGCCCACGCCGTGGCCGTCGGAGCCGGGGCGGCCGCGCCGGGCCGCGGTCAGTTCGTTCGGGACCGGCGGGATCAACTATCACCTCCTCCTCGAGGAACACTCCCGACAGGACCGTGCCGGATGAATTTCGATCTGCCGCCGGATATCGAGGCCATGTGCACCGCGCTCACCGCTTTCGCACGGCGCGATCTGAACGGCCCCGCCCATGACTTCGACTCCACCGACTTCCGCCGTCGCTGGCTGCTGGCGGGCAAGCAGGGGATCCTCGGCGCGACGGTGCCCGAGGAGTACGGCGGCAGCGGATTGGACGCGGTCGCCGCCGTCGCACTGTTCGAGGCGCTCGGGTCCGGTTGTGCCGACACCGGATTCGCCTTCTCGGCCGCGGCGCACCTGTTCGCCTGCCTGATGCCCCTGGTCGAATTCGGCACGGCCGAGCAGCAGCACCGCCATCTGCCCCGGCTGTGCTCCGGTGAGCTGGTGGCCGCGCACGCCATCACCGAATCCGACGCGGGATCCGACATCCTGCATCAGCGCACCCGCGCCGACCGTACCGCTGCCGGATACGTGCTCAACGGCACCAAGGTCTTCACCACCAACTCACCCGTCGCCGACACTTTCCTGGTGCAGGCGGTGACCCAACCCGGCGGCGGGTTCTTCGGCCTCACCGCGTTCCTCGTACCGGCCGACGCGCCGGGACTGCGGGTCGGCCCGCCCTACGCGAAGCTCGGCCTGCGCGGATCACCCACGGCGGAAGTGCATTTCACCGATTGCCCGGTCCCACTGGACGCCGTCCTCGGTGGCGAGGGCTGCGGCGCGAGCGTATTCACCGGATCGATGCGCTGGGAGCGCATCTGCCTGTTCGCCGTGTACCTGGGCGCGATGCGCCGAGTACTCGACGACACCATCGACTTCGTTCGCGACCGAGTCCAATTCGGTTCTCCCATAGGCGAATTCCAAGCGGTGAGCCACCGGGTCGTGGATATGATCACGCGCCTCGAGTCCGCCCGCCTACTGCTGTTCAAGGCCGCCGCCGATCTCTCCGCCGGCCGGGACTGCGAAGTCAGTTCCGGCGTGGCGAAGGTCGCGGTCAGCGAGGCGGCGGTGCAGCTGGGCTTGGACGCCATCCAGTTGCGCGGCGCGCTCGGCGTCACCGACGGCGTGGCCGAGACCCTGCTGCGTGACGCGCTGCCGGCGCGAATTTTCTCCGGCACCAATGAGATTCAGAAGAACAATGTCGCCCGCGCCCTGGGGCTCGGGCGACGCCGTCCGACGCGCTGAAGGAGCCCGGCCGTGGAACTGATCGTCCACCTCATCGAACTGCACCCCTACATCGACCCGGACCGCTTCGAATCCTGGGTCCGGGAGGTCGATTACGCGACCTGCCCACAGCTGCCCAGCGTCCGCGGTTTCAGCGTGCAGCGGACCGCCGAAGACACCCGGTACTTCGAGGTGATCGAGGTGTCGAGCCGCGCCGACTTCGACAAGGACATGGACACACCGGCTTTCAAGAGCCTGGTCGCCGCCTTCGACACCATGGCCTCGGTGGTCACCGAGTACGCGGGGACCCGGCTCGAACCCGGCTACCGCGCGGCGCGCTGAACACCCGCTCCAGCGGGGCCGGGAGCCACCAGTTCCAGCCGCCGAGCAGTTTCATGAACGCGGGCACCAGGATCAGCCGCACCAGGGTGGCGTCCACCGCGATGGCGACCGCCAGCGCGAACCCGAACTGCTTCAACTCCATCACCTGTGCGGTGACGAAGCTGCCGAACACCGCCACCATGATCGCGGCCGCGGCGGTGATGGGCCGCGCGGTGTGCTCCACCCCGACGGCGATGGAGTCGTCGGTGTCGTGACCGTCCTCGTGCGCCTCCTGAATCCGGCGGATGAGAAACACCTCGTAGTCCATGGACAGCCCGAACAGCAGCACGAACACCGAGATTGGCAGATAGACCTGCAGGAAACCGGGGCTGGTGAACCCCAGCAGCCGCTCCCCGTAACCCCATTGGAAGACCATGACGGTCAGCCCGATCGCGGCGCCGGTGGCGAGCAGGTTCATCAGCACGGCCTTGATCGGCAGCACCACGCTGCGGAACATCGCCAGCAGGAACAGCAGCGACAGTCCGAGCACCAGCGCGAGCACCCACGGCAGTTTGGCGGTCGTCTCGTCGGACAGGTCGACGAAGCTCGCGGTCGCCCCGCCGACCAGCACCTGCGCCCGCGGAATGCCGGGCGCGAGGTCGTCGCGGATATGACGGACCAGATCGATCGCCGCGCCGGAATCGATGGGCACCGCGGGCACCACGCTGATCAGCGTGCGCCCTGCCGCCTCCACCGATTCCACCGCGGTGACACGGTCGTCACCGTCCAGCGCGGCCGCCAGGTCGGCCGCCCCCTGCCGCCCCGCCGCCTCGAGCGCAGTGTCGCCGGAACCGGTGACGACCACCTGGATCGGCGACACCACCCCCGGCGTGAAGGACCTGTCGAGCACCCGCTGCGCCGCGGCCGACGGCCGCCCGGCCAGCGAACCGGTGCCGAGGTCGATGCCGTAGTGCAGCCCGGCCACCGGCAGTGTCGCCAGCGCCAGCAGCAGCGCAACCGGCACGGCGAAGGCGATCGGACGCCGGAGCACCAGTCGCGCCCACCGCGCCCACGGACCGGCGGCCAGCGTGCCGTCGGAGCGCAGGCTCGCGGGCCGCCACCGCCGCGGCAGCTGCCACGCGTTCACCCGCGGTCCGAGCGCAGCCAGTACCGCCGGCAGCAGCGTCAGGGCGGCGGCCAGCGTGCACGCCACCGAAACCAGTACGCCCGTTGCTATCTCGCGGAAAATCGGTGAGCGTGTGATGAAGAACGAGCACACCGACACGGCCACGACGATGCCGGAGTACGCGATGGTGCGCCCGGAGGTGGCGACGGCCACCCCGGTCGCCTCGGCGACGGCCGCGCGATCGGGCTCGATGATCCCGCGCCGGGCCAGTTCCTCCCGGAATCTGCTGACCACGAACATGGCGTAGTCGATGCCGATCCCGGTGCCGATCATGGTGACGATGGTGACCAGGAAGGCGTCGAAGGTCAGCCCGAAGCTGAGCAGGTAGAGGACCCCGAAGGTGAACGTCAGCCCGGCGATCGCCAGGAGCAGCGGCAGCAGGGCGGCCAGCACCGCGCCGAAGGCCAGCACCAGGATCGCCAGGGCGATCGGCAGCCCCAGGGACTCGGCCTCCGAGGTCGCGGTCGTCTCCACCACGGTGAGATCGTTGGTGATCGGCGAATAGCCCGTCAGGTAGGCGTCCACCCCCTCGCCCGCGGCCGCATCCAGCACCTCCTGCAAATCACTTGCGCGCATGGGCAATTCATCGGTGCTCCCACGCAGGCCGACCAGGGCCACGGCCGCACGCCCATCCGGTGACACCTGATCCCGCGCCCCCGGATCGAACGGGCCGAGAACCGCGACCACACCGGTGGCACCGCGCGCCGCCGTGAGCACGCGGTCGACGACGGCGCGCTGCCCGGCATCGGTGATCCGGCCCTGCCCGGCGTCGAACACAATGGCGTCCTGCTCGTTGCCGAAGCCCTGGAAGTGCCGCTGGATCAGACTCGACGCCCGTGTCGACTCGGCCCCGTCCACGCCGTAGTCCGGCGCCTTCAGCTTCTCGACCAGCGCCGGCAGCGCGGCGCCGCTGAGGATCAGCAGCACGATCCAGATACCGATCACCAGACGGCGATGCCGGGCCATCAGCGCACCCCAGCCGTGCTGTCTCATCACATGCTCCCGTCGACGGGATGGACGGGAAACCACTACAGCTCCCGGACGCAGGCGGCCGGACGCCGACGCGGGGCGCGATCGAAGCGCATCGTCGGATAGCCAAGGCGCGCAACGAAAAAGATCCGGCCGGGTACCCCGAACTCAGTGTGCATCCGCTGCCGCAGATCGGCGTGCTGAATGACGATGCTGATCGGGTGGACGGCCAGACCGGCGGCGGTCGCGGCCAGCCAGAAATCCGCCAGCCACTCCCCCGCCCCCACCAGGTCGGTGGCGCGGCGGCGCTGACCCTCGGCCACGCTCAGTAGGACGATCACCGGTGTGCGGCGCACCCCCGCGGCCAGTTGCCCGGCGAGCAGCCGCGGATAGCCGATGCGGCTCAGCACGCGCATGGTCGCCGGTGCGAGCGCCGCGCGGCGCAGCAGGTGCTGTGCGGACGACATGGGCCCGAACAGCTGGGCGAGGGTGAACCCGTCACCCGCGGCACGGGCCTGCGCCGCGTCGCGCCGCAGATAGGAGTGGGTTTCGCGCCACGCCTCCCGATGGGCGAAGTCCCGGCCGCCGTGCCGGGCTACGAAGGCGGCGAACCGATTTCGCTGAAACTCCGAGCGCAGGTATCGGACGTGGACGGGATGCGCGACGCCCGTCGGTGGTCGCGCTCCCGGCTCGGCCGACCCCGCCGCCAGCTCGTCGAGCAGGCTGCCGGGCACCGGATCGGGCAGGTATGGGCCACGGTTGGTCTGCCGGTGCCGGGCGCGGATCCGCAGCCGGTCCAGCGCCTCGGCTTCCCGGCCGGTCCAGCGAAACCGGGCCAGTCGCAACGGAGTCCAGGTCGCGGGGAATCCGAGCGCGACCAGTAGCGGCCGCCGAGCCGGCACCTCGAGATCCAATTCCCAGCCCTGGGCTGCCAGCGCGCGCCGCAGCAGCCGCCAGTACAGCCCGCAGCTCACGCGCATCTCCGCGTAGTGGGCGGGCAGCGCGGTGAGTTCCCGGTCGCGGTCCACGGCCAGGATCAGGTATTCGGTCGCGGCGCGATCCGCGCCCGCGCCCGCGAGCGTCCGGGCCGCGTCCCGCGCCGCGCGGCTGACCAGCCGCGCCACCCCCCACGGCTGACTGTTGTGCGAGGACGGGCTGTCGGCGGCGATCTCCAGGGCGGTCGCCAGCGCCGACGCGAACGGTAATGCCGTGCGAGGGCCGGTTTTTCGGGTTTCCACGAGCAGCTCCGATCCGGCTACCAGACCAGCGCGAGAGCGTAGCCGGAGAGCTCACCGGCCCAGGCCCGCCGCGGCCACGGCGAGGTGGCCGCGGCCCGGCGCAGCCCCGGCCCCGCGGACCAGCCGAACGAGCCGTCGGGCCGCCATCGGGTGAGTGCGATCTCGCGGGGGTCGACGCGCATTCCGAATCCGAAGTTCTTGAGCACGGCCTCCCGGCAGGCCCAGCGCAGTGCGATCGGCATGGCGGGCGTCCCGGGCGCGGCATGCCGGAAGTCCGCGTCACCCAGTGCGGCCAGCAGGGCCGGGGCGAAAGGCCGGTCCCGTTCCAGGTCGATCCCGACCGGACCCGCCGCGCAGGCCGCCAGGGCGAAATCCCCGGAGTGGGTGATACCGACCTCGACCGGACCCGCCACCCTCGGCATGCCCGCCTGTTCCGGTGTCCCGCAGGGAATTACGACTATCTCGCGAGCGGGCTGGACGCCACGCGGGCTCGGCCGTCGCCGTTGATACGCCCGTACCGCCTGTTTGACCGCCAGCCGTCCGGCCAGCCATTCCAGCCGCCGTCGTGGGCCGGGCAGCGTCTCCAACCGCTCGGACTCGCCCACCGAGAGATGCCGGGCGGCAACAGCCTTCACCTGAGCCGCCGAGCGAGTGCGCAGCCATGCGAGCGAGATGCCGGCAACGGTCATGTCGCGGGCCGGATGGGCGATACGCAATACACTCGCAGAATCGAGAATTTCCCGGGCTCGGAACATATTTCGATTCCCTCCGTTATTGCCGCGACACAGTCGTGCGAAACAATTCTCGGGGAATGCGCTGACAGTTCGGCTGACACATCACTGACCGATCGCAGGATTCGCAACTTCCGGTGTGCCGCACCCGCCTACCTGCACGGAAAGTGTTGACGCCTGCGAGATCCCACCGATACATTGGGGCGCATCCATTGATGTATTCACCAGTCCTGTTGCGCCGCATATTATTGCGCAACGCCTGCATATCTTGCCTAGAGGTGGACATGAAAGCCTTGTCCTTGGAATCTGTCGCCACAGCGAGCAACTGGGTCGAACTGGTCGCCCTGCAGGCCGATCGATACGGCGATCGAACCGCATACACATTTCTGGACGAGAACGGTGCGGAGGCCGGCAGTCTCAGCTATCGCGAACTGGACCGGCGGGCCCGCGCCATCGCCCACACCCTCACCCGCACCCTCGACCGCGGCGACCGCGCCCTGCTCCTGCATCCCGCCGGATTGGACTACATCGCGGCCTTCTTCGGCTGCCTGTACGCGGGCGTGATCGCGGTCCCGCTGTTCACCCCGGGCCGCAATCGAGCCGAGCAGATCGACCTGATCGCCCGCGATTGCGATGCGGGCGCGGTGCTCGCCACCAGGGACATCATCGCCGCCATGGACCGGCTCGACGCCGAGCTCGCGTTCGCCCGGCTGCCCAGGATCGCCACCGACGAGATCCGCCCCACCGGTGCCGCCGCCACCGAACCCGCCCGGCACGCCATCGCCTATCTGCAGTACACCTCCGGATCCACCGCGATACCCAAGGGCGTCGTCGTCGAGCATGCGATGGCGATACAGCAGTGCCTGGAGATGACCGTCTCCTGGGGCGTCGACTGGGACAGTGTCGTGGTCTCGTGGCTGCCGCACTTCCACGACTTCGGGCAGATCACCGGCACGCTGCTGCCGGTCTTCTACGGCGGGCGCGCGGTCCTGATGGCGCCGTCCACCTTCGTGAAGAATCCGGTGCGCTGGCTCGACGCGGTCTCCGAGTATCGCGGAACACACAGCGGCGCACCCAATTTCGCCTTCGACCTGTGCGTGGACAAGACAACCCCGCAGCAGCGCGCGGCACTCGACCTCAGCTCGTGGCGGGTGCTCAGCAATGGCGCGGAGCCGGTGCGCAAGGCGACGCTGGACCGCTTCGAGGCCACCTTCCGGCCGTGCGGGCTGCCGGAGTTGTCGTTGACGCCGGGGTACGGGCTGGCCGAGAACACTCTCAAGGTCACCTGCGGCAATACCGAAAAGCGTTATCTGGAGGACCGTTTCGACCGGGCGGCGCTCGGCGGCGGCACGGCTGTCCCGACCGTGGCGGCGGACGGCATCGACCTGGTCGGCCTGGGATATCCGGTGCTGGACACCGAAATGGCGGTCGTGGCAACGGAATCGGGGCTACGACTAACCGAGGGCGAGGTGGGTGAGATCTGGGTGCGCGGGCCGTGCGTCGCACCCGGCTACTGGAACCGGCCCGAGGACACCGCACGCACCTTCGGGAACCGGATCACCGACGAGGAAGGAGCCGACTGGCTGCGCACCGGCGATCTCGGATTCCGCTACAACGGTGAGCTTTTCCTGTGCGGACGGGTGAAGAACCTCATGATCGTCAACGGCGTGAACTACTACCTGGAGGACATCGAGGCGACGGCCGTCGACGCGGGCGCGGGACTGCGGGCGGGCGGGGTGCTCGCCTTCTCCGTGGACGACGCCGGCGCCGAAAGTCTGGTCCTCGTCGCGGAGTACCGCACGGTGGACCTACTGGAACCCGATCGGCTGGCCGGATCGGTGCACGACGCCGTGGCCCGGCGGCACGGCGTCGGACCGGCCACCGTGGTGCTGATCGAACCGGGCACCATTCCACGCACCACCAGCGGCAAACTGCGCCGCCAGCAGTGCCGTTCCGACTTCCTCAGCGGGCGACTGTCCGCCGCACACCATTGGACCAGCACCGTGACCAAGACGAATACCACTGCCGCCGAGACGCATTCGACGCCGCTTCCCGCCATGGGCGAGATGGTGCGGCAGGCCGTGCTGGCGCAGATACACGAGTGGGCCGCCGAGAACCGAGGCGGCGCGGCGCCACAGCTCGACCCCGACCGCACCCTCGCCGAACAGGGGTTCGGTTCCGTCGACCAGATCGAACTGCACGAACGACTGGAGAGCTGGGCGGGCCGCCGCTTCGCCCCCGAACTGATCTGGGACGCGGTCTCCGTCGCCGATATGGTGCGGGTCCTCGCGAAGGTCCTCGGCGGCGCCGCGCAGGAAGGCAGTACGCGATGAGACTGCGATCAGCCGTCGCGGGCCTGCCCTCGCGCACCGTCACCAACGCCGACATCCTCGAGATGATCGCCGCGCACAGCTCCCCGGGATTCGAGGGCGACCTGGACGACACCCTGCGCACCGTCGACAGCTATCTGCGCTTCTCCGGATCCCGGGAGCGGCGCTGGCTCGATACCGGCGAACGCCCCATCGACCTGCTGAAGCAGGCCGCGAAAACCGCACTGGCACAGAGTGAGCTGCGCGCCACCGACATCGATCTGCTGATCTACACCGGCATCGGGCGCGGCTTCGTCGAACCCGGCGGGTCCTATCACTGCGCCGCCGCGCTCGGCGCGGACAACGCGCACTGCTTCGACATCCTCGACGCCTGTATGAGCTGGACGCGGGCCATGCAGGTCACCGAATCGCTGATGGCCACCGGCGGCTATCGGGCGGCGCTGATCGTCAACGCCGAGTTCAGCCTGCGCCTGGGCGGCGCGGTGTTCCCGCACCTGTTCCGGCTGCCGCGACCGCAGGCCCTGGCCTCCACCTTCCCCGCGTACACCCTCGGCGAGGCCGCCACCGCGACCGTGCTCACCGCGGAAGACCATGAGCCATGGGAATTCCGGTTCGCCTCGCGCCCGGATCTGGCCCCGCTGTGCAATGTTCCGCTCGAAGGCTACGAGGGCTTCTGCGAACCCTCGGACAGGCTGGCCGCCAACGGAATCGGCTACTTCACCTCCTTCGGATTCGAGATGCACGAGACCGGGCTGCCGGACGCATACGCCGTCTTCGACCGGCTCGACATCGACCCCGAGAAGGTGGCGGCGCTGTTCACGCACGCGTCGAGCAAGCGCTACTGGCAGATGATGGCCGACAAGGTCGGACTCGGCGAGGCCATCCATCACGTATATCACCGGACCGGCAATATCGTCTCGGCCTCGGTGCCCGCGGCCATCGCCTCCGCCATCGAACAGGGCGCGCTACAGCGCGGAGACCGCGCCCTGGGCTGGGTCGGCAGCGCGGGCATGTCCTTCGCCGTCTTCTCCTTCGTCTACTGACCAGCGTCGTTCAACGGGTGCATCATGTTCACACATTTCGCCAAGGCCGCCGTCCACGGAACGCGCGGAGCCGCCGAATACTCTTTCGCCGCAGTGCGTTCCACGCGCGACCAGGAGCAACGGCAGGCCGATGCGATCCTGGCCTTCCTGCTCCGGATGGGGCCCATCTACATCAAGATCGGCCAGATCGCCGCCACCCGCTCGGATCTGCTGCCGGAGTCCTGGGTGGACACGCTGCGGGTGCTGCAGGACCGCACCCCGCACATGGACGCGGCGCAGACCCGGCGGGCCATCGAACGCGAACTGGGCGCGCCACTGGAGACCGCGTTCCGGGCGTTCGACACCGTGCCGATCGCGAGCGCGTCGGTGGCCCAGGTGCACACCGCCGAACTGCACGACGGCCGCAAGGTCGCGGTGAAACTGGTGAAGGACGCGGTTCCGGGACAGATCGAGGAGAGTCTGCGGGCACTCGGCGCACTGGTGAAGGTCGTCCACGCGGTGGCGCCCCCGGTGCGAAACCTGAACCTGCCCAAGCGTTTCGAGGAGGTGGCGCGGCTGCTGCGCCCACAGGCCGATATGACCCTCGAGGCCGGCAAGCAGCAGCGCATCCACGCCAATCTGCGCGCTCATCCCTTCGTACGAGTGCCCGAGGTGCTGCCCGAGCTGGTGACCCGGCGCATGCTGGTGATGGAGTTCATCGACGCCGTTCCCGGCAAGCACGCCGATACCGTGCCGTTCCCCCGGGAGCGGCTGGCACAGCGGCTGCAGGACACCATCTACACCATGCTGTACATGCACGGCCTGTGCCACGGCGATCCGCATCCCGGAAATGTGATGTTCACTCCCACAGGCGAATTGGTGCTGCTCGACTACGGCATCACGGTCGAGCTGAGCGAGGACGAGAAGTGGGGGCTGTCCTCGTTCTACTACGCCTGCACGCGCAAGGAGTGGAGTATCGCGGTCGACCGGTTCACCCGGCACTTCGTCAGCGCCGGTTCGGAACTGCACTCGCGCCGTGCGGAGTACGACGCGGAGATGATCGACGTGCTGCGCTACCACTTCGACGTCTCCACCAACCGCTGGTCCACCATCGCCTACTTCAACGACGTCAATGCCGTACTGCGCAAATACGATTCGCGGTACACGACGAACTTCACCAAGGTGGAGCTGGTCTTCCTGTCCGGCGAGGGCTTCGCCACCCAGATCGATCCGAACATCGACATCTGGGCCAATGCCCGCAAATTCACCGACCGGTACTCGCCCTATATGAGCGCCGAGGTGGAGGGCCGGTTCACGAAGGACTTCCACGAACAGATGCCGACCTCGCTGGCCATGCGGGACCGGGCGGACGCCAGCCTGGTCGCGCCGACGCACATCGACCGGTACTTCTTCCCGAGCGGATTCCCGGTCTTCGCCGAAGCGGCGTCCGGCGGTTCGATCCGCGATTTCGACGGCAACGAATACATCGATCTCTCCGGCGGTTACGGCCCGCACCTGCTCGGGTACGCGCATCCGGCGATCAACGCGGCCATCGCGGGCGGGCTCGAACGCGGGCTGATCAACGGCATCGGCAATACCGCCGAACTGGAACTGGCCGAGCTGCTGGTCGACGCCTTCCCCGCCGCCGAACGCGCGGTGCTGTGCAATTCGGGGACCGAGGCGATCCTGTTCGCCCTCCGCATGTGCCGGGGCTACCGGCGGCGCACCATGGTCGCCAAATTCGAAGGGCACTACCACGGTTTCTCCGATCAGGGCCTGATCAGCTCCTGGTTCCGCTTCTCCGGCGACCGGGACCGCCCGAACCCGGTGGCGGGCACCCTGGGCACCGACCCCGCCGCCGTCGAGGGCACGCTGGTCCTCCAATACGGCGACATCCCCGGCCTGGCACGACTGCGCGAGCACGCCGACGACCTCGCCTGCGTCATCCTCGAACCCATGCCGACCTCGGTGGTCGCGCTGCACGTCGAATTCCTCGCCGAATTGCGCCGCGTCTGCACCGAACTCGGCATCCCGCTGATCTTCGACGAGGTGGTCAGCGGGTTCCGGGTGGCCTACGGCGGCGTCCAGGTGATGACCGGCATCCACCCCGACCTGACCTGCCTCGGCAAGGTGATCGGCGGCGGCCTGCCCGTCGGCGCGGTCATCGGCCGCCGCGAATTCATCGATACCGCGAAGAGTTCCCAGGATCCCTTCTACGACTACGAGAACAAGGTCTTCGCCGGCGGCACCCTCAGCGGCAACTCACTCACCTGCACCGCGGGCCTGGCCGCCCTGCACCACCTGCGCGACAACCCCGATATCTACCGCCGCCTCGACGCCAATACCGAACACCTCGCCACCCAACTGCGCGAAGCGACGGCGGACCGCGAAATCCCCTGCCGCATCAGCGCCCGCAACTCCATCTTCTCCCTCAACTTCACCCACCGCGAGGCGGGCCTCTACCGAGACCGTATGGCGGGCAGCAACTTCAAAGCCACCATCGCCCTCGCCTACTACATGCGCAAACACCAGGTCTATATGGCGGAGATGCACAGCTTCCTGATCAGCGCCGCCCACACCCCCGAAGACCTCGACCAGGTGGCCCGCGCCTTCGGCAAGAGCCTCGACGAAATGCTCGCCGACCAGATGTTCACCGTCTGAGCGAAATTCGACCCGTCAGAGCTTGAACACGCGGGCCGCGTTGCCACCGAGGAACAGTTCGCGTGTTTCCTCATCGAGACCCAGCTCATCGAGTTTCTTCAGACAGCGTTCGGCGGACAGCATGGGCCAGTTGGTGCCGAACAGCACACGGGTGCGACCGGGACCGCGCATGTAGTCCACCAGCCCCGCCGGGAGGCGATGCACCGCGTAGGCCGAGGTGTCGACGTAGAAGTTCGGGTACTTCATGGCAAGGGAGATCACCTCGTCGATCCACGGGAAACCGACGTGACCACCGACCACGACGAGGTCGGGGAATTCCAGCAGCACGGTATCCAGGTAGGGAATCGGGCGACCCGGTTCGGAGGGGCAGAGCGGGCCGGTATGCCCGATCTGCGTGCAGAAGGGGATATTCAGTTCGACGCAGGCGGCGAACAGAGGGTAATAACGCCGATCGTCCGGCGGAAGGTTCCAGAGCCAGGGCACCACGCGCAGGGCGACCATGCCGAGATCATCGACAGCCCTGCGCAATTCGCGCACCGCTTCGACCGGGTACCGCAGATCGACCGAAGCCACCCCCGCGAACCGATCGGGGTGGGCTGCGACATGCGCGGCGGTTTCATCGTTGTCGATGAGCGGCCCGTTCGGGCCGTACCAACTGCACAACAGAGCTTTGTCCACACCACCCGCGTCCATGGCCTGCAGAGTGGCGGACAGCGGGGGCGCCTGCAGGCCGGGCTGCCGGGTCCAGCGGAGCAGCGGGGAAAGCCAGGGCTGAGCCATGAATGTGCCGTTGGGATGCTGAGCCCAGGCATCGATTGTGAGCGTCATGCCAACCGAGAGTACTTCACTAGTGTAGTATCAGCAATCATGAGTTCCCCCAATCGATCTCATGCCGCGTCACGCCGCGTCTACTTTCAGCTGCAGACCACCGCGAACAGGCTGCGCGGCGTCGCGGACGAACTGTTTCAAGACGCCGCCGGTATCACGACCGCGCAGGCTGCGGCCCTCTCGATCATCGTGCGCGACCCCGGATGCAGCCAGCGCACGGTCGCGGGCCTGCTCCGGCAACGCGAATCGGCGATCACCACCATGGCGGCCCGGCTGGTCGCGGCGGGCTTCGTGGAGCGCAAGCCCAGCCCCACCGACGCACGCGCGTGGGAACTCTGGCCGACCCCGGCCGGCACCAACGCCATGGCCCGATTGGAGACCGCGCGAGCCGAGTTGAACGCCTTGATCGAGACCGCTGTCGGCCCCCAAAAAGTACAGGTTTTCGCGGACGCGCTCACCCGGCTGACATCGGCGCTGGACGCCCGTGACGCCTCCCGCTGAACTCGCATAGTCCCCGTACACGGCCATTTTTGTCGGTGGGTCACCGTAAGCTTGCGATCATGAGGATTTCGGGGTATCAGCGCGCAGCCTCAGCCGAATTCAGTTGCGCGGCTGGTGGTTCGGATTGCAGTGTGTTGGTCGTAAGTGTTTCGCGTGCAGGGTCATGGGGAGTGGCCCTCCGGGGGAAGGAATGAATGCCATGAGCGGCAATATGATTCGTGGTGAGCACCGTGGGCCGCGGTTCGCCAAGAGCAGCTTCAGCTACGGCGGCGGCGATTGCGTCGAGGTCGCCTACCACGAAGGCCGGATCGCGCTGCGTGATTCCAAGGATCGGCACAGCCCGACCCTGTGGTTCACCAGATCCGAATGGCGAGCGTTCATGTCGGGCGTACGGGCCGGCGAATTCGATTTCGGAGACTGACGGGAAGGTGGTGTCGCAGCGAATTCGCTGCGACACCACCACCCCCATGTGCGACCGACCCCTCGTGCGGTCGCAGGAATCAAGTCATTGGGTTGCGATGCGCTGAATTTCATCCCGGAGTTCGGTGAGAAATTCGCGTGCATCGTTGTCGGACAAAGCCATTCGAGTCAAAGCCGCCCATCGCCGACGGTGGGCGTCGACGAGTTCGGGTCCACGCGTAACCATGCTTCCCGGAATCGGTTCCGCGGAAGCTACCGCGTGGTCCTCGTTCTCGTAAATGACGAACCCGTGCGGAATCGTGGTGCTCGCCTCGATATCCTGCGGAATCACCCCGATGGCGACGGTATCGAGGGTCTCGATCGAAATGATCCGATCCAGCTGCGCGAGCAGCACACGATACGGGCCGGGCCGAAACCGCAGGGCCGCCTCGGTCATCAGGAACTCGAACCGCTTCGCGGGGTCGTACAGCACCCGCTGTCGTTCCAGTCGCGCGGCCAGCGCGGCCGCCAGCGCCTCCGGCGTATAGGGCGGGTCGAACGTATCGAACACCCGCCGGGCGTAGTCGGCGGTCTGCAGCAGCCCCGGCACCAGCGCGGGCTGAAAATTCAGCACGACCTGCGCGTCTTCCTCGAAGGCCCGCACATCGTCCTGCAGATGCACCCGCTCCGCGAGCGAAGCCGCCCACTCCCGCACCTCGGGCGAATGCGCCGACTCGGTGAGCGCACGCAGGGCGCGCAGCGAATCAGCCTCCGCTCCAACAGCTTCGGCCCAATCGAGCACCTGCGGCAGCGGCGGCACCACATGCCCGGCCTCGATCCGCGACAGCGTCGACTGGCTGATCCCCACCCGCCTGGCCAACTCCCGCCCGGAGATCCCGGCCAGGTCCCGCAGCCGCCGCAGCTCCACCCCCAACTGCACGCGCGGATGCCCCTGCCTCCCAACCGAATCCGACGCGGCTGTCCCCTCCACAGTCGCCTCCTTCTTCGGTTGATTCACTGGAACCGTGCTGATTCAGATCGAATCATTTTGATTCAGCAGAGTCAAGACGCGGTGGGTCACACTGTGAACAATCCTGGAATCACCTGCCCGCCAGACCGATTCCGCAACCATCGGGCACATGCGGCCGACAGCTCGGTCTAGTAATCACAGCCCGTACAGCGGAATCAGTGTGCCCTTGGTCCGCGCGACTGATTTCGCGGCTGCCGAACGACGGATCCGCGGGCACCCAGGGCGGAGACGCAACCGCGCCCCGGATGCCATCGATCGCGTCGATGGCATCCGGGGCGCGGAAGGGTGAATCAGCCGATGTCCGGGTGGCCGACCCACTCGATGATGGTCCAGCCCTTCTGCGGGCTGCCCTTGAGGACGACGCGGCCGCCGTTGCGCATCGGATCGGCGCCGAGCTTGCTCGGGTCGGCGTTGCCAGCGTTCATCATGGACCAGAACATGATGGTGCCGCCGTGCGAGAAGATCACCGGGCTGGTGCAGTTACGGCCCTGCACCGCGAGCAGCGCCTGGTCGACACGGGCGTCGAACTCGTTGCCGTCGATGGAGCCCGGAATCCGTGCGGCCAGGTCGCCGGATAGCCACTTGATCGGTGCCTGCAGGTACCCGGACATCGCCTCTCGCTCCGGGGTGCCCTCGTACTGGCCCGCCTCGATCTCCCGGAAACCGGGCTGAACGTTGAGGTCCAGCTTGCGCTTGGCAACGGTCGGCGCCGCAGTCTGCTCGGTACGCACCATATTGGACGCGAAGGCACAGTCGAACTTCTTGTCGGCCAGGTTGGTGACCAGATTGTCCGCCTGCGTCCGACCGCGCACGGTCAGGTCGGGCCCGGGCACCTTGGTGTCGATCAGGCCGGAGACGTTCCCGGCGGACTCGGCATGGCGCACCAGGGTGATGACCATTTCGCCGCCGCTGGTGCCGGAGCTGCTCCCGGAGCTGCTGCCGGAACTCCCGAAGTCGGGAGCGGCCGACGCGACGCCGGTGGTGGCGGTGACAGCCGCGGTCGCGGCCGCCATCACCGCAAGAGACAATCGAAGAGAACGGATTCGCATGTGTGGAGATGCCTTTCATCGTGGCGAACGCCACTTCAGGTATGCGCAAGTACCGGAATTGGGGGTGTCGCGTCTCACAGAAGCAGCTAGTCACCCGAATCGAATACGTGCTATCCCATTCATCGGGATCCTCCACACAGCGGACCCCGCGCCGACAAGCCGACCGTGCCCTGTTACTCCCGACCGGCCATTCCCGCACGCATATGGTCGATTACCTCGTCGGGGAACAACGGGCGCGGAAAGATCAGGAAGTCGTAGCCCCCCAACCGCAGCATGACCGTGTCGGGAGTGGTCGTGATCGCCGTGATGCGGTCGAAGCGCAATCGACCGAGGGAGTTCACGACTCGAATGTCCACAGCGTCGGAACCGACTCGGATCGACATCGGCATGCCCGGCGCGGCGAAGGTGTGGAACCAGCGGGTCAGCGCCGAGACGAAGGCGCGGACGAACAATCGCCACACACCCCAGCAGACGAGCAGAACCAGGGTTGCCGCAACCGCGCCTGCCACCACTTCTCCGGTGGACATCATGCGGGCGACCACGAGGACCACGAGCACCGCGCACACCAGTCGCGTCATCCGGCGACCGGTCCACCGGCGAACCCATTCCCTCGCCAGCCGGGCGGCGGTATCGAATTCGGCCACCCAGCTCGCCGTCGAGTTCTTCAGCTCCGGAAACAGCGGCAGCAACGGAAACCGGTCCGATGCGGTGGCCACCTCTGGCGAGTCCATCCGCGTGCGGATGTAGTCGATCAATTCATCGGTGAAGAGTTCACGCGGAAACGCCAGGAACTCGATTCTGTTCACACACAACACGACCGCTTCAGGCCGCACGGTCAGAGCCGACATGCTGTCGTAGGAGATTCGCCGGATCCCGTTGACCGTGCGCACAACGATCGCGTCGCTGCCGACGAGGAGCTCCATCGTCATGCCCGGCTCGGCGGCCCACCGCATCCCGGTGCGCCGGGATCCGCGCAAACGCAGGCTGATCAGCCGGCCTGTGCCTGCGACCGTTCCGAAGACCAGCAGCACGCCGATCGCTCCACGAACTCCGTCGCTGAGCGTCCATAACGCCAGGGCCACACCGAAGATCGCCCAGATGAGCACGTGGACATTGCGATGTCTGCGAATCCCTCGACCGACGGCAGCAAGGAGTTGATCCGCCGTCTCCTCCCTCGCCACGAATGTCGCTGTCGGCGTGCGCAATACAGGCAGCGGCGGCAGGGACGAGAACTGTGCGGCATCACCAGCGATGTCAGTCATCGGCCGCACGCCCGTCCGCATTCCCCTTGGTGTGCGCCATAAGCCAGAGGTGATCGCAGGCGGTGAGCAGACTGGACCCGATGAAGTCACGGCCCCAGCCGTCAGCAACCGACAGAAACTCCCGATAGTGCGGGTCAAGGCCACACACGACCATCAACCGATCGAGCAGTTCCCGCCACACCCGCACACCGACCGGAGCCCCCACCGTTCCCTCCTCGCCTAGGAAAGCCGTCGCAAGACAGCAACATAACAGCTATTTGAACCTGCCGCTCCCGACAGGTTCATATTGGTCCGGAGGCTGTTCCTCAACGGATCTGTCCGATTTCGAGTCGGTCGGTCGCGGACCGACGTAGAGTCGAAACCGCCTCGGCGTCGAACTCGCGCCCCCAGGGCGGCACGTACAGCATCTACAACCAACCCGGTGCGTGGTGAACTGCGCATTTCCGCCGATTTCCAGGTAGTACGGCATCGGCACCTGCTCCAAACCCACCGCGGCCCCCCTCGTCGTACCGACCCTGGTCATCACCGAGCCCGCCTACCTCATCGCCACCCGACTCGGGACCGAAGCCGAAGTGCGGTTCCTCGGGGACCTGGCCGTCACGGTCGAGCCCGTCCATGCGGCGGACTGGCTCCGCATCGCCGAACTCGTCGCCAAATACCGAGACCTGCCGCTGGGAACAGCCGACGCCTCGGTCATAGCCGCGGCCGAACGCCGAAACCTGCCCCACATAGCCACCACGGATCGACGCCATTTCTCCGTCGTCCGACCCCGCCACACCGACATGTTCACCCTGCTGCCCTCGTACTGAGCCGCAAGGCGAGTCGACTGAAATGCATTGGCGCGAACAGCTTTCAGACACAACGGTGTCGGCATGAACGACGACGGCGGCGATCGAAGCGAGCGGACCTGCTATCCGACACACCCGACCCACACCCATCCTGGCTCAGGGTCCGGACTTCCTCTTGCACAGGTTGTTTCGCCTGCTGGCAGCCTCGAGAATCAACTCTCGTGCCACTTCCCCGGTCACGGACTGACCCGCCAAGACATCGAACGTTCGGTGGTACAGCTTGATTTCTCGCGGCTGAGTGATCGTCAGCTCTGCGGTAATCCCTTCGACGGTTACCCGTCGCTCATCGAACATGACGAAGTTCGTAAGCTGCATCGGAAGTTCGGTACCCATGGGGACAATCCCGAACGTGATTCGCGGCAACCCCATTGCCGCAAGCAGCCGGTCCAGCTGTCCTCTCATCACCGAGTCTCCACCGACGTCGTTATACAGGGCTTGCTCGCCCATCAACAGGTGAAACCTGTGGTCGCCCCTGTATAGAACCTGCTGCCGCTCAAGGCGTTTGGCTACACCCTCTTCCAGGTCGTCTGGTATCCCGTGGAACTTGATGGACCTCCGCAGTATCACCGAAGCGTATTCGGCGGTCTGAAGCAATCCTGGTATCAACGACGGCTGATACACCCGCATCACCTTGGCCTGCTGCATCAGGCGCAAGATCTCCTGCTGTTTCTGCTTGGTCCCACCGCTAAGGGTTCGACGCCACTCACGGTAAGCAGCGTCTATGTTCCGCAGAGACGCAACCAGGTCAGGTATTTCACCCTCAGCCCCGGTGAGCTTGCACCAGAGCTGAATATCGACCACTGAGGGCTTGGTCTTGCCGTACTCGATCTTGGGAACCCTGGTCTGATGCCAGCCCGCTCTACGGGCAAGCTCGCTACCGCTAAGACCGGCAGACTGGCGAAGCGCTCGGAGACGTTCCCCGAGCGCTTCACGCTGTCGTTGTACCGAATCACCCACCAGTCAGACTTCACCCGCGTATTCCCGGAAGGACACTGCGGATTGCCAAAGCTTTTCCTTCACGCTTCGGCAGTACGCAGCTATGCCGGGGTCTGTGGTGATGGCAGCACCGGCGGGCTTCCCGTCGTCGTCTACCAGGTTGAAACCCACCGTCGCGTCGTCGAACAACCACCAGTCATCCGATGGCACGTTCCCAGCAAGGTGCCGAGGCAGGTACCGAATGTCTTCCCCTGCCTCGATATTGCCTGCTGTGATGGACAGCAACCAACGCTGATAGTCCGAATGCGGCTCGGTGACGACCCGGACACGGGTAACTCGCACGCCCCGACTGACGGTCTCCTGAACAAGTTCTGTCCACGGCCGCTTGCCGTACTCCGGCACTGGTGGTTCACCGTTCAGGAACCGCCGCAACGGTTCTGATTCGGCGGGCACGGAGTAAGTGTCCCTCACCTCCAGGTGGAATGCCTCGTGTCGGGCCTCCCTGAACAGCTCAGGCCAGGGGCTAGGCTGCCGCAGTAGCACCGTAGAAAGTCCTCTCAGCCTTGGACACTTCGATAGCGGTCTCGTGGGGCTCCATGCCCAGCCGGACCACCGTCTCACTGTCGGTGATCGGTCGGCCGGACACCAGGAACGTCCCTCGGCCGGTATCGGTCATGGTGGCACCAACGAAGGTATCCGGCTCTGCGAAACCCAACAGCAGATGCGGAATCTCGACCGTCCTCGGAGTCTCGGTCCTCCAGCCCACAACGACGTAGGTGCTGGTGTCGGTCGCGTACAGGGACGGACACTCACCGTCGCCCGAACCGCCTTTGCCCAGGAATTTCAACAACATGATGACACTCCTATCCGGACTAGGCGCAACTATGCTTGCGCATCTCGATTGTCCCGCTCCGATGAGTATTCCAACGAGGCATTAGACCAATTTCGGCATAGTTCGGCATAGATGTGGCTTGGAGACCTGCACGGTTCCTAGCGTCGGTCTAGGCGTTCGGGGCTGGTGCAATCGTCTCAACCCCGGACTGCCTCACCACGGACAGGGGCTGACATGACCGAACGCAAAAGGATCTACAGCTTCCCCGGCGGATGGCTGGAAACCAACGACTACGGCGACGGCAACACCGGAGGGTCTACATCGAGTCCCGGTTACCGGGACCGCTCGTGCGTCCTCCGCAGCCTCCCGCCACCTCGGAGTTCCCGGACCACGACTCAGACGAACAGCTGGGGGCCTAGTGCGGTACAGGGCAACGTGTTTGGGTTACGTACGGGTTGAGGTGTCCGGGTTGGGTTTGCTGTGGGACCAAGCCCAGATCCGGAAGGTTGCCGCCAAGCTGATTCGACGTATGGACGTGGTCACCGTGACGCCGGAAGAGACGTTCGCCCGGCGCGATTCGCCGCCGTGGCCAGACCTACCGCACGGACAAACGGACAGGGCGTGATGCGGGATGTGCACGAGCACTGGGGCATACATGCACATCGATCCTGAAAAGAGTTGCAGCACAACTTAGTAGGCCACTTCTGATGCTCGGGAACCGCAGGGAGGAGGTACGTCGATGATCGAAATCTAGCGACGGAACTCGTTGCCTTTCTGCACTTTCAGGACGACCCCCGGAACAACCGTTCTTCGCGCCCGCAGGCCGATGCAGTTGTAGTCGCAACCGGGGCTCTCCGCATCTCTGGGAGAACACATGCGAGTGAACGCAACAGGGTATCGAAAAGCGTTGCGGTACATGGTCGAAGAGCTGGACTGTGAGCCGCACTTGGCTAGAGCCGTCGCAACCGCGATGTGGGGCGCGTATCACGGGGTGCTGGAGGAAGCCTCCGAAACAGACGACCACGCGGCAGCGCGTCGGCAGGGTGCCGACTTCACGGAGAGGAACATTCGCGCCTGGCTCGCATCGGCGTATCGGGAAGAGATGGGCTAGAAGCCTCTGCGCTTCGCAACCGCGCCGGGGCCTTCCCAAGTCGTGACTCCCGTGGCAGCCCTTCCCTCTTACGAAGATTCCACCGAGGGTTCCGAAGATCCCACTTCCGCCGTTCTGGGTTCTTGGGCGGAATCTTCGGTCTCGAGCGACCAATCCCAGCCGTCCGCCTTGCCCAGCTTACGCGTGAGAATCGGCGGGCGTGTGCATCTGCTCCACCCCCCGCACCAATTCAGCCTCAGTGAAGCCCGCGTGCATCCCAGCTTCGATCGCATCTCGGCTGAGAACGTCGCCTTTCCCACCGGCGTTTTCACCGATGTAGCGCAACAGGAACCGCTGCGCCTCATTCCGGCTGTTTCGAACATCTCCGGGCTGAACCCGCGCCGAATCGCGAAGGATGCTCGAACCCACAGCCAGCACGAGACGCTGCGAGCGGCTGGAGCGAGTTACGGCCGAGTTGCGACAAAGCGTGACAAAGCCGCGGGGGGACGATACCGCGTGAACCCTGTGAACTGCACCGGGAAGTGCCCCCGGGGCGGCACGTACAGCATCTACACAAACACCTACCCGCCGTGAACTGCGAATATCCGCCGATATTGCGGTGGAGCGCCATGTTCGCGGCCGGTCCGGCAGCGTTTGACGTCCGGCGGTTTGGGATCGACGCGCGGAGAGGGGTTGCTCGGAGGGACGGCGGTGCAACCAGGGCATCGGTCTCCGATGTCCAGTTGCAGCAAAGCACCCAGCACTCCAGTACATGGCCGCCAGTCGCGCGTAGTCGACCCTTCATTCTCACCTTGAGTCATCCCCAACGGAAAGGCGTGACAACAAGTCACACGATATTGTTGTGAGCGATGGCATCGAGCAGTTGGGCAATCAGACGTAACTGGTACGTTGAGACCGACCTTTCCGATGGCTGGAGCTTA
>NZ_JAERRJ010000059.1 GCF_016741815.1 Nocardia acididurans | reverse complement strand
CCGGAGTGGCCCACGAGGGCGGATTCGACTTCGGCGGTGGAGATGCGGTGGCCGGAGACGTTCATGACGTCGTCGACGCGGCCCAGGACCCACAGGTCGCCGTCGGTGTCGAGTTTCGCGCCGTCCCCGGCGAAGTACCAGCCCTGCTCGGCGTACTTGGACCAGTAGGTGTCGCGGTATCGCTCGTTGTCGCCCCAGATGCCGCGCAGCATCGACGGCCACGGCTGATCGAGGACCAGGTAGCCGTTGGCTTCGGTCTCGCCGAGCTGGACCGGGTTGCCTTCCTCGTCGACGACTTTCGAGGAGATGCCGGGCAGCGGGGTCATGGCGGCGCCGGGTTTGGCGGCGGTGACGCCAGGCAAGGGGGAGATCATGATCGCGCCGGTTTCGGTCTGCCACCAGGTGTCGACGATGGGAGTCTTGTTGGCTCCCACGACTTCCCGGTACCAGCGCCAGGCTTCGGGGTTGATCGGCTCGCCCACGCTGCCCAGCAGCCGCAGCGACGACAGGTTGTGGGATTCGGGAATCTCCCTGCCCCACTTCATGAACGTGCGGA
>NZ_JAERRJ010000058.1 GCF_016741815.1 Nocardia acididurans | reverse complement strand
CTGGCCGAGGAGATCGTCGACGCGGGCGCGCACATCATCGGTATCAAGGACATGGCGGGTCTGTTGCGGGCTCCGGCCGCGCACACGCTGGTCACGGCGTTGCGCCGGGAGTTCGATCTGCCGGTGCACGTGCACACCCACGACACTCCGGGCGGTCAGCTGGCCACCTACCTGGCGGCGTGGCAGGCCGGTGCGGACGCGGTCGACGGTGCGTCGGCTCCCATGGCGGGCACCACGTCGCAGCCCGCGCTGTCGGCCATCGTCGCGGCGGCGGCGCATTCGCCCTATGACACCGGTCTGAACCTGCAGAACGTGTGCGATCTGGAGCCGTACTGGGAGGCGTTGCGGAAGGTGTACGCGCCCTTCGAATCCGGTCTGCCGGGTCCGACGGGTCGTGTGTATCACCACGAGATCCCGGGTGGTCAGCTGTCGAACCTGCGTCAGCAGGCCATCGCTTTGGGCCTGGGTGACCAGTTCGAGGAGGTGGAAGCGAAATACGCGGCGGCGGATCGTCTTCTGGGTCGTCTGGTGAAGGTCACCCCGTCCTCGAAGGTCGTCGGCGACCTGGCACTCGCCCTGGTGGGCACCGGCGTCGATGTCGAGGATTTCGCCACCGACCCCGCCCGCTACGACATCCCGGATTCGGTGATCGGTTTCCTGCGTGGCGAACTCGGCACCCCGGCCGGTGGCTGGCCCGAACCCTTCCGCTCC
>NZ_JAERRJ010000057.1 GCF_016741815.1 Nocardia acididurans | reverse complement strand
ATGCCAAATCCCGGGCCGTCACCAGCGATTTCGCTGTCGTTAGATTGCGGGGGTTCGGGCGGGCCGCCTGCCCACACACAGCGGTCGACGGCGGCGACCGCTTCTTCGCCATCGCCGTTCGGGCCGAACAGGCCGGGGGGATGAACCCGGGGCCGGGATCATCGATGTTTGGGGTCGCCCGGCCCATACAGCGCGTAGGGATCGGGATCGCCCACCCCGCGCGCTGATGCAGGTAATTCGGCACGAACGACATTCCCCGCTTGTACGACGTGCGCCTTCGTGCTGTAGATTGCCCCCCTCGGGGAGGAAACAGCACGTATTCGAGTGCTGTACAGAGCGATAAAGACCTGACTTCTTCAGGCATCGGTGAAACCATGACGTCTGTGTCCGATGAGGCGAAGCCCGACCTTCCTGCTGCCGATCCCGCCAGTACACAGGATGCCGCGGCGAGGCAACGTGAGCGCGATGTCGCCCATTTGGTCGAATCAGCATCTGGCTGGATGGGAGAAGCCCTCGACGCATGGAGCGACGACGACTACGCGAAGGTCTCCCTTCTTGCTCCGCTAGCTGTGGAGCACCTTGGTAAGGCCGTGCTGTGGCAGGTCAACCCCGTACTCGTTGTTCCCCTGTCGCCAGATGCTGAAGCAAGCCTGGTTAAGTTGGCGACGACTCCCGGCCTCACCGACCCGAAGCTCCGTACCGTCGGCCTCAAAAGGGACTGCTGCAGGATCAGGTGACAGGT
>NZ_JAERRJ010000056.1 GCF_016741815.1 Nocardia acididurans | reverse complement strand
CTCGAGCGGCTGGCCGTCGCCGAAACCTGGGACAACGGCAAGCCGGTGCGCGAGACCCTGGCCGCGGATCTGCCGTTGGCGGTCGATCACTTCCGGTACTTCGCGGGAGCCATTCGCGCGCAGGAGGGTTCGCTCGCCGAGATCGACGCCGACACCATCGCCTATCACTTCCACGAGCCCCTCGGTGTGGTCGGGCAGATCATTCCGTGGAACTTCCCGATCCTCATGGCGACCTGGAAACTCGCGCCCGCGCTGGCGGCGGGGAACTGTGTGGTGCTCAAGCCCGCCGAGCAGACTCCGGCCTCGATCCTGAAGGTGGTGGAGTTGATCGCGGATCTGCTGCCGCCGGGAGTTCTCAACGTGGTCAACGGATTCGGTGTCGAGGCGGGCAAGCCGCTGGCGTCGAGCCCGCGCGTGGCCAAGATCGCGTTCACCGGTGAGACCACCACCGGGCGGCTGATCATGCAGTACGCCAGCGAGAACATCATCCCGGTGACCTTGGAGCTGGGTGGCAAGTCGCCCAACATCTTCCTGCCCGATGTGGCCGCGGCCGAGGACGATTTCCTGGACAAGGCCGTCGAGGGCTTCGTCATGTTCGCGCTCAACCAGGGTGAGGTGTGCACGTGCCCGTCGCGGGCGCTGATCCACTCCTCGATCTACGACGATTTCATGGCGCGCTGCATCGAACGCACCAAAGCCATCAAGGGCGGTAATCCCCTGGACGATTCGACCATGATCGGCGCGCAGGCCAGCAACGACCAGTACGAGAAGATCCTGTCCTACATCGACATCGGACG
>NZ_JAERRJ010000055.1 GCF_016741815.1 Nocardia acididurans | reverse complement strand
AGAGCTCCTAACAGGTTCGGTCGAGTGGCGTCGGGTTCTGTTGCAGTGCAGGATGTTTCGTCGTGGCAGCACCCTGGATCGTGGATGACGAGTTGTGGGCGGTAATCGAACCGCTACTGCCGGTGAAACCGGCCGGGACGCCGGGGCCGCCGCAGATGGACTCCCGTCGGGTGCTGCAGGGGATCTTGTTCGTGCTGATCACCGGAATCGGCTGGGAAGATCTGCCCCAGGAGCTGGGATTCGGGTCCGGGATGACGTGTTGGCGCAGGTTGCGGGACTGGCAAGCCGCCGGGGTGTTCGAGCAGATCCATCAAGCCGTACTCGCCCGTGCCCATGCCGCCCGATTGATCGACTTCGATCGGGTCATGGTCGACGGCTCGCACGTGCGGGCCAAAAAAGGGGCGCCGCAACAGGTCCGAGCCCGGTCGACCGCGCCAAGACCGGTTCCAAACACCATCTGCTGACCTGCGCGAACGGATTCCCACTCGCCATCGCGCTGTCCGCGGCCAACGTCAACGATCACCTGGTGCTGCCCACGCTGCTCGACCGAGTCCGACCCCTGCGTGGGCGGCCGGGACAGCCTCGTCGCCGGATCACGAACCTGATCGCGGACAAGGGATATGACTACCCCAGCGTGTATTCCGAACTGCGGCAACGACATATCACCGGCTACATCGCCCGCCGCGGCACCCGCGACAAGGTCACCGCCGGCCGCTGGATCGTCGAGCAGACCTTCGCCCTCCTGCACCAGTACCGGCGACTGGCGATTCGATGGGAACGCCGCACCGACATCCACCACGGCTTCCTCGACCTGGCCGCAGCCCTGA
>NZ_JAERRJ010000054.1 GCF_016741815.1 Nocardia acididurans | reverse complement strand
GCGGCGCAGTTGGAATTCTGGGAGCGGGGTCTGGCCGAGTTGCCCGATCGGTTGGAGCTTCCTGCTGATCGGCCGTATCCGTTGGTGGCCACCGGCAGTGGTGACAAGGTGGACTTCGAGTTGCCGGTGTGGTTGCAGCAGCGGTTGCGGCAGATCGCGCGGGAGCACGACGCGACGGTGTTCATGGTGGTGCAGGCGGCGTTGTCGGTGGTGTTGTCGAAGGTCAGTGGCAGCACCGATGTCGCGGTCGGGGTGGCGGTGGCTGGTCGTACCGACGCCGCAGTGCATGATTTGGTCGGTTTCTTCGTCAACACTCTGGTGTTGCGGGTCGATGTGGCCGGTGATCCGGGTTTCGCCGAGTTGCTGGGGCGGGTGCGTGAGCGGAGCCTGGATGTGTTCGCGCACCAGGATGTGCCGTTCGAGGTGCTGGTGGATCGGGTGAATCCGGTCCGGTCCCAGTCGCATCATCCGCTGGTACAGGTGCTGTTGGCGTGGCAGAACGATCCGGGAGTGCCACTGGCGCTGGGTGGGGTGCGGGTCTCGGTGATACCGGTGCATACTCGGTCCGCGCGGATGGATCTGTCGTTCCATATCGGTGAAAGTGTCACCGCGACAGGCGAACCGGCCGGGATCGCGGGCTCGGTGGAGTACCGCACCGATGTGTTCGATCCGGCGACGGTGCGGGGTTTGGTGGCCCGGTTGCAGCGGGTCCTGGAAGCCGTCGCCGGCGACCCGGGACGAGTGTTGTCGACGATCGAGCTGCGCGGGGAATCCGAACAAGCACAGCTGACGACATGGTCGAATCGGGCAATCCTCACCCGAGACGCGGCCACCGACGACGGCGTATCGATACCGGAGTCGTTCGCTGTGCAGGTGGCTCGGACACCGGACGCGGTGGCGGTGGTGTTCGAGGACCGGTCGTG
>NZ_JAERRJ010000053.1 GCF_016741815.1 Nocardia acididurans | reverse complement strand
CTTCCGGCCCGACACCGGCCGCATCACCGGCTACCGCTCCCCGGGTGGCGCGGGCGTGCGCCTGGACGGTGGCGCGAATGTCGGCGCGGAGGTGGGCGCGTACTTCGACTCCATGCTGGTCAAGCTGACCTGCCGCGGCCGTGACTTCCCGGCGGCCATCGCCCGTGCCCGGCGCGCGGTCACCGAATTCCGTATTCGCGGTCTGGCCACCAATATCCCCTTCCTGCAAGCTGTCCTGGACGACCCGGACTTCCAGGCGGGCCGCGCCACTACCTCCTTCATCGACGAGCGGCCCGAACTGCTCACCCGCCACGCCTCGGCGGACCGGGCCTCCAAGATCCTGGACTACCTCGCCGATGTCACCGTGAACAAGCCGCACGGCTCGCGGCCGACCACGCTGTACCCGCACGACAAACTCCCGGCCATCGATCTGACCACCCCGCCGCCGCCCGGCACCCGGCAGAAACTGCTGGAACTCGGGCCGGAGGGCTTCGCGCAGTGGCTGCGCAACCGCGAAGGCGTGGCCGTCACCGACACCACCTTCCGTGACGCGCATCAGTCGCTGCTGGCCACCCGGGTGCGCACCAGCGGTCTTATGGCGGTCGCCAGGCACGTGGCGCGCATGACGCCAGAACTGCTGTCCATCGAATGCTGGGGCGGCGCAACCTATGACGTGGCGCTGCGCTTCCTGCACGAGGATCCCTGGGAGCGGCTGGCCGCCTTGCGCGAAGCGGTGCCCAATATCAATCTCCAGATGCTGCTGCGTGGCCGTAACACGGTCGGTTACACGCCGTATCCGGAAAAGGTCACGCGCGCTTTCGTTTCCGAGGCCGCGGCCACCGGTATCGACATCTTCCGCATCTTCGATGCGTTGAACAATGTGGACCAGATGCGCCCCGCCATCGACGCCGTGCGTGAAACCGGCACGACTCTGGCCGAAGTGGCACTGAGCTACACCGGCGATCTGTCGAACCCGAACGAGAACCTCTACACCCTCGACTACTACCTGAAG
>NZ_JAERRJ010000052.1 GCF_016741815.1 Nocardia acididurans | reverse complement strand
TTTCAGGTAGTAGTCGAGGGTGTAGAGGTTCTCGTTCGGGTTCGACAGATCGCCGGTGTAGCTCATGGCGACTTCCGCTACGGCGGTACCGGTTTCACGTACGGCGTCGATGGCCGGTCGCATCTGATCGACATTGTTGAGCGCGTCGAAGATGCGGAAGATGTCGATACCGGTGGCGGTGGCCTCGGAAACGAATGCGCGCGTGACCTTTTCCGGATAGGGCGTGTAACCGACGGTATTGCGCCCGCGCAGCAGCATCTGCAGGTTGATGTTCGGCACGGCCTCGCGCAGGGCGGCCAGCCGCTCCCACGGATCCTCATAGAGGAAGCGCAGCGCGACGTCATAGGTTGCGCCGCCCCAGCATTCGATGGACAGCAGCTCGGGCGTCATGCGCGCCACATGTCCGGCCACGTCCAGCAGGCCGTTGGTGCGCACGCGGGTGGCAAGCAGCGACTGGTGCGCGTCACGGAAGGTGGTGTCGGTGACGGCCACGCCTTCGCGCTTGCGCAGCCAGTCGGCGAAGCCCTCCGGGCCGAGCTCGAGGAGCTTCTGCCGGGTGCCGGGCGGCGGCGGCACCGTCATATCGAGGGCGGGCAGCTTGTCGTGCGGGTACAGCTTGGTCGGCCG
Source organism: Nocardia acididurans (assembly GCF_016741815.1). Taxonomy (GTDB): domain Bacteria; phylum Actinomycetota; class Actinomycetes; order Mycobacteriales; family Mycobacteriaceae; genus Nocardia; species Nocardia acididurans. Next base: position 385 of record NZ_JAERRJ010000052.1, on the reverse strand, counting down.
CGAGCCGTGCGGCTTGTTCACGGTGACGTCCGCGAGGTACTGCAGGATCTTGGTGCCGCGGTCCGCGGAGGACTTCAGCGTCAGCAGCTGCGGGCGCTCGTCGATGAACGAGGTGGTCACCCGGCCCGCGCGGAAGTCCGGGTCGTCCAGCACCGCGTTCAGGAACGCGATATTGGTCGTCACGCCACGGATGCGGAATTCGGCCACGGCACGGCGGGCGCGCGCGATGGCGGTCTGGAAGTCACGGCCGCGGCAGGTCAGCTTGACCAGCATGGAGTCGAAGTACGCGCCCACCTCCGCACCGACATTCGCGCCACCGTCCAGGCGCACGCCCGCGCCACCCGGGGAGCGGTAGCCGGTGATGCGGCCGGTGTCGGGCCGGAAC
>NZ_JAERRJ010000051.1 GCF_016741815.1 Nocardia acididurans | reverse complement strand
GATCAACGATGCAGGCGACTTCGGTTCGCTCATACCCACGATGCGCGACCTTTGCGACGCGGTCGATGAGGTCTTGAATGACCTTCAGCGAGCCGGGATCTGAACGCCCCGTTCGCATCCGACCGCAAGCAACCGGTCAGTCCTGACGTGGCGGTATTCCGCCCCGGAGTAGGTCTTCGACGGTGGCGAAGTTATGAGCGGTAAGCCATAGCCTCAGCAGGTGGCGTCGTCGCGCCGGGTCTTCGTGGTCGGTGTATGCCTCGCGGCTGTGCAGTATCTTCGCGTTGTTGAGGATCTGCACGTCGCCGGGAGCGAATTCCATCGGCAGGTAGAAGCGGGGGTCGTTGGCGGTGTCCTCGAGCATCTGCATGGCTTCGAGTTGCTGGTGGGTCAGGGGCGGGACGCCGGGGTGGCGTTGGGCGTCGCGGATGTACCAGCCGATGTAGAAGATTCGCGGGGTGCCGTTGACATCGTGGATCGCGGGGAGCGTGAAATATGGTGTCTCGCCGGGTGATTGCTCGTCGTTGCGGTCCCAGTGTAACGGCTGGCGAAGCACCTCGATGAGGTCGGGGCGTTCGGCGAGGATGTGGTTGTAGACGGCCGACGAGCTGGCGATGCGGCTTTCGCCGCCGGTTCGCGCGCTGTGCAGGCAGAGCAATCCGACCAGGTCCGAGCCGTCGGTGTGGAAGTCCTGGCGCTGGTTGGTGGTGTAGAGCCGCACGCCAGGGCCGGTGCGTGGGATTCGTTCATCTCGGACGTGTCCGAGGAGGTCACCTGCGGCGTTCTGACTGACGGGGGTGCCCAGATGTAGCCCGAGCCCGACGTAGGCGAGTTCGGTTTCCTCGGGCGTAAGTAGGTCGTGCGGGAATCGGCGGATCAGGACGAAGGCGCGGCCGAGTGAAAGAGTTCGGGCCCATTCCTGCAGTAACTCGGTCAGCGTGGGAAGCGGCAGGTCCTCACAGCTCACGGTCGCGGCGGTCAGACCGGCCGCGGCTGCCGTGCGAGCGGAATCGGCGATCTCGTGGCGCTGCGCGTCGGTGAGGACTGTGGCCCATTCAGCGGGGTCGGTGAGGTTGGCCCCCTTCCACACCGCTGGCGACTGGATTGGTTGATACGAGGCAGCGGCCGTCATCAGCGGTACTCCTGGTCGAGAGATGATGTCTGAACGGAAGAGCTA
>NZ_JAERRJ010000050.1 GCF_016741815.1 Nocardia acididurans | reverse complement strand
GGTACGGGTTTGATTTGGCCGCTGAGATCCCGGTCCGCGCACAGGTATTCCGCGTCGGTGCCGATGAACAGATACTTGTTCTGTTGATCCACCATATTGCCGGCGATGGTTGGTCGTGGGCGCCGTTGATCAGGGATCTGGCGACTGCCTATCGGGCGCGGTGCGAGGGCCGGGTGCCGGATTGGCTGCCGCTGCCGGTGCAGTACGCCGATTACACGCTGTGGCAACGGGATTGGCTCGGTGATCTCGACGACCCCGACAGCGAGATCAATACGCAGTTGGAGTACTGGGGTCACGCCTTGGCCGGGCTTCCGGACCGGTTGGAGCTTCCCACCGATCGTCCGTATCCGCCGGTGGCCGATCACCGAGGCGACACCGTGGGTTTCGAATGGTCGCCACGGTTGCAGCAACGGTTGCAGCAACTGGCACGCGAGCACGACGCGACGATGTTCATGGTCGTCCAAGCCGGGCTGGCAGTCTTGTTGTCGAGGCTGAGCGGTCAAGACGACGTCGCCGTCGGCTACCCGATCGCCGGGCGCAGTGACTCCGCCCTCAACGATCTGGTCGGATTCTTCGTCAACACCCTTGTGCTGCGTACCGACCTGAGCGGCGACCCCACCTTCACCCAGATACTCACCCAGGTAAAGGATCGTTGTCTCCAGGCATATACCCATCAAGACCTGCCGTTCGAAGTGCTGGTGGACCGTCTGGCGCCCACACGTTCACTGAGCCACCACCCCCTCTTCCAAGTCATGCTCACCTGGCAGAACGACACCGGCTTCGGCTACAACGGAACCGACACTACGGCCCGAGATCTAACCGGCATGACGATCAACCCGGTGAACGTCGAAACCGGCACCGCCCGTTTCGACCTGGCCTGGACTTTGACCGAACAGGCCGATCTCGATGGGGATCCGGCTGGGATCGTCGGCGCTCTCGGTTATCGCACCGCGCTGTTCGACCGTGCTTCCATCGAAGCCCTCGTGACACAGCTCGAACGGGTACTGACCGCTGTCACCGAGGATCCGGACACGCGGGTGGGTTCGGTCGAGTTGCTCGGTGAGGCCGAGCGTACTGAGTTGGCTGTGTGGGGCGGCCGTGGCGCTGTTACCGAGCCGAGCTCGGCAGTTTCTGTACCGGAGTTGTTCGCTGTGCAGGTGGCTCGGACACCGGACGCGGTGGCGGTGGTGTTCGAGGACCGGTCGTG
>NZ_JAERRJ010000005.1 GCF_016741815.1 Nocardia acididurans | reverse complement strand
TAGAGCGTTTTCGGCAATCCGAACGGCTCGAATCTCGCAGCCCCGTGGAAGGCCACGATTCTGGCGATTCCGCCGCCGACAACAGTCAGCACTTGAATCGAATGCGCTTCGCCGTTCAGATACAGCCCGAACGCCGGCTGCCCGTTGGCTCGCGTCGGAATCATCCGCCCTTCCCCGGCATTCGTGGGGCATTGGGTGGTGATCAGCTCGATGATCCGATCTCGCCCGGCGAACCAGTCCGGAATCGGCGGCATCTCCCACATCGCTTCGGCCCGCAGCAGATTCGTCAGCGCAGTCGTGTCGGATGCTTCGATGGCGGCCGCCCATCCCTCCAGGACAGCCCGGACCTCCGGATCATCGGGTTCGGTGACCGGCTCGTCTCCTGCTCGAACCGTCGCGAGCGTGGCGTGCGCGCGTTGCAGCGTGCTGTTGACCGCGGCGGCCGTGATTCCGAGCACTTCCGCGACCTCACCGGCCTTCCACCGCAACACATCTCGAAACAGCAGCACTGCCCGCTGTCGTGGCGGAAGATGCTGCCAGAGGGCGATCAGCGCGAGTCGCATGTCGTGCCGGGCGATGACGATGGCGGCCGGGTCGGTGGCCGCGGGTTCGACGAGGGCGTCGGGCATGGGCTGGAGCCAGGGCACGGTGTCGGTGTCGGCGGCGAGGTGTTCCGGATGCACGGAGGGCCCGGCCAGGCCCGACGGAAGTACGCGCCGGCTGCTGTGTTCGAGCGCGTTGAGGCAGGCGTTGGTGGCGATGCGGTACAGCCAGGTGCGCATCGAGGCCCGTTCTTCGAAGTCGGCGTATCCGCGCCAGGCGCGCAGCATGGTCTCCTGCACCAGGTCCTCGGCGTCGTCGACGGAGCCGAGCATGCGGTAGCAGTGGGCGAGCAGTTCGCGCCGGTACGGCGTGGTGCGTGCGGCGAATTCGTCGGTTCCGATCATCCGGGCTCCTTCCGGCGGGCATGGATCACCCCTCCCTGTACCGACCGGTGCCGGGCCCGGAACTCATCGGTGCGCGGGCGATGAGTTCTCGTGTCCCGCCGGTCGGTATGTGGGCAGGCTCGATCGGAAGGATTCTCGTGACTACTTCGACTGTTTCGCGGGCGACGCAGCGCTGGGTGCTGGTGCTCGGTGCGGTCGCCTCGATGATGGCGGCTCTGGACACGCTGGTCGTAGCGACCGCGCTGGGCACGATCCGGGAGGATCTGGACGCGTCCCTGGCGACTCTGGAGTGGACGGTGAACGGCTACAACCTGAGTTTCGCGGTGCTGCTGATCACGGCGGCGGTGCTGGGTGATCGCTTCGGCCGCAGGCGCATGTTCGCGGTGGGGCTCGGTGTCTTCGTGGCGGGTTCGGCGGCCTGTGCGGCGTCGGGTTCGGTGGGGGTGCTGATTGCCGCGCGGGTGGTGCAGGGTGTCGGTGCCGCCCTGCTGATGAGTTTGGCGCTGACGCTGGTGAGTGCCGCGTTCCCGGCGGAGCGCCGGGGCTGGGCGATCGGGGTGCTGGAGGGCGTGACCGGTCTGGCGGTCGCCTGTGGCCCGCTGATCGGCGGGGCGATCGCGGAGGGCCTGTCGTGGCAGTGGATCTTCTGGGTGAACGTCCCTCTGGGTCTGCTCGCGATTCCCTTGGCGCTGACCAGGATTCCGGAGAGCTTCGGTTCCGATACGGCGGTCGACGGTGTGGGTCTGCTGCTTGTCACCGGCGGGGCGCTGGGTGTGGTGTGGGGTCTGGTGCGCGGCAATATCGCGGGCTGGTCGTCCCCGGAGGTCCTGTCGACGCTGGGCGGTGGCGTCGTGCTGATCGCCGTGTTCGCGGTCTGGGAATCACGCACGCGCACACCGATGTTCCCGGTGCGGATGTTCACGTCCCGGGGTTTCGCAGCCGGCAATACCGCGATCTTCCTGACCTACGCCGCGCTGTTCGGCGCCGTGTTCTTCTACGCGCAGTTCATGCAGCTGGTCTTCCACTACGGCCCGCTCGGCGCGGGCCTGCGGCTGCTGCCGTGGACCCTGACGCTGTTCTTCTGCGCGCCGATCGCGGGCGCGCTGGCGGATCGGGTGGGTGAACGCCCGATCATGGCGGTGGGCCTGCTTCTACAGGCGGTGGGCATGGGCTGGCTGGCGCTGATCGCGGATCCGGCAATGGCCTACGGCGCTCTGGTGCCGCCGCTGGTTCTTTCGGGAATCGGTGTGTCCATGGCGATTCCGACCGCGCAGAGCGCGGTGGTCGGTGCGGTCGAGGAGGGCGCCATCGGTAAGGCGGCAGGGGCCAACAGCATGATGCGGGAATTGGGCGGCGTCTTCGGAATCGCCGTCGTGGTGGCGGTTTTCGCCGGTTTCGGCGGTTACGCCTCGGCGGCGGATTTCGTGGCGGGCTTCGTCCCGGCGGTGGCGGTGGGTGCGGCGCTGTCGCTGTGCGGGGCGGTGGTGGCGCTGGCCCTGCCGGGTCGCGCGGCGGCTGTGCCCAGCCCGGCGGATACCGGGGAATTCGCGAAGGTACTCGAGTAGTCGTACGGTGCCGTCGTGCGGTGTCTTCCACGAGGCTGACCGCATGAAGAAGTACTGGGGGTTGTTCTGGGCCGCGGCCCTTCTCGCGATCGTTCTCGCGGTTCTTGCGATCTGGGCCGATCTCGACGCGCAGACGGTGGTCGGCGTCGGGCTCGGCTTCATCGCGTTCTTCTGGTTGATCGTCATTCTGACGGTCCCGTGGAATCTGTATTTCGCCGCCCGTCAGGCCGCGCACCGGTTGAGTGCGGTGCAGGTGCGCGAGATCCCGGTGTCTCCGGCGAGTGTCACCGAGGTGGCGTCGTTGACGAAGCGGCTGCTGGCCATGGCCGTCGGATCGCATCTCGTCACCGCGGCGATCGCACTGGTCGTCTCGCTGGCTTTCGGCTACGTCCTGGGTTACTACATCGCCGGATTCTTCCTCGGCAGTATCGTATTCCGCCCCGCCGCAGCGTATTTCGCCTATCTACGGTCGAGAATCGCGTCCATTTCGCAGGACGTCGCGTATCCGCCCGATGATGTGGTGGAGTTGCGGTCGCGGGTGCGGGCCGTCTCGGATCGGCTGGAGGCGCTGGAGTCGGCGCTGTCGTCCTGGCAGGAGTCGGACGCCCGTCAGATCGACGACCTGCGTGATGATGTGCGCCGCCAGGATCAGCGCGCCCGCGACGAGCAGCGTGCGGCGCGGGAGTCGATCGTCGGGGTGGAGCAGCGTATGACGGTGATGGTGGCGCGGTTCGACGCGGCGCTGGACGGTGTGGCCGATCAGCGCGAAATCATCTCCGGGCTACGGGCTTTCGCGCGTCTCATGCGGGAAAACCCTGGTAGTTGAGGTAGTTCGGCTCCCCGCCGGAAATTGGGATGATCCTGTCGGCCGGGGCTGTTAGGTTCATTGTCGGCGGGACCGTTGGGGGTGCCCGCCTTCAACTTTCGTCGAAGTGAAGGGAGCCGGTGATGCGTAGTCGTCCCGTCGTGGCTGCCCGTTCTCGCTTCGAGGTGATCCTGGTGTCCCTGCCGGTCCGGTGCCGGCTGCGCGGCCGGTACTGAGTCCGGACTTCTTCTATCACTGTGTCTTCGGGCGCAGTGTGTCCGGTGAATCGCGCTGTCTCTGTTCGGGTCGAAGAGAAAGACCTAAGACTGTGCGTACCAACACTTCTCGGCAAGCCATGACCGCTGTCCGCAATCTCGGCATCCTCGCGCATGTGGATGCCGGAAAGACGACGGTCACCGAGCGCATGCTGTTCCTGGCGGGTGAGATCCACAAGCGGGGCGAGGTGCACGACGGCACCACCGTCACCGATTTCGACGCCCAGGAGCGCGAGCGCGGCATCACCATCTTCGCGGCGGCGGTCGCGTGCGAGTGGAGCGGTCACCGGCTCACGGTGATCGATACGCCTGGCCACGTGGATTTCTCCGATGAGGTGGAACGTGCGCTGCGCGTGCTGGACGGTGCCGTGGCCGTATTCGACGCGGTGGCCGGGGTCGAGCCGCAGAGCGAGTCGGTGTGGCGGCGGGCGGATCGCTACGGTGTGCCGCGCATCGCGTTCGTGAACAAGATGGACCGTGCCGGAGCCGATTTCGACGCCGCGGTGGATTCCATCCGCACGCGTCTGCATCCGGCCGCGCTGGCGGTGCAGCTGCCGATCGGTTCGGAGGCCGGGTTCACCGGCGTGGTGGATCTGGTGCGCATGCGCGCGCTGGTCTGGGAGTCGGGGACACTGACCGTGGAACCGATTCCGGCCCAGCTGGAGCGGGCTGCCGGGGAGCGCAGACGTGCACTGGAAGAGGCTGTGGCGGAACGTCATTCGGCCGCGTTGGACGAGTTCTACACGCGGCCGGGTCTGTCGGACGCGCTGCTGGCCGCCGCCGTGCGCGAGCTGACCCGCACCGGTGAGATGGTGCCGGTGCTGTGCGGTGCCGCCTACCGTGACATCGGGGTGGAGGCCCTGTTGGACGCGGTGGTCGACTACCTGCCCGCGCCGCCGGATCGTCCGCTGCCGCAGGTCGAATTCCGCTGTGGTGAACCGCCTTCGGCGCTCGTACCCGATCCGGCGGCCGCCGTGGTGGCGCTCGTGTTCAAGGTGCAGGGCACCGGTTCCGGCCGGCGTACCTTCGCCCGTGTGTACGCGGGCACCCTGCGCAAGGGTGAGTCCGTGCTCGATGTCGGGGCCGGTCGCACCGAGCGGGTGGCTCGTATCCTGCGGGTGCAGGCCGATCGGCATACGGAGGTGGAGGCCGCGCAGGCGGGTGAGATCGTCGCGCTGATCGGTCCGAAGTCGGCGCGGGCCGGTGCGACGCTGTGCGCGCCGGATCAGCCGGTGCTGCTGGAACCGCCGTCCGTGGCGGAACCGGTGGTCTCGGTCGCGGTGGAGGCCCGCACCTCCGCCGATACCGAGCGGTTGACGGCGGCGCTGGCGCGGGCGGTCGAGGAGGATCCCTCCCTGGTCGTCCGCACCGACCCCGAGTCGGGCCAGACGCTGCTGTCGGGCCTGGGCGAGCTGCATCTCGAGGTGGCGGTGGAGAAGATCCGCCGTGACCGCGGGATCGAGATCGCGGTGGGGCGTCCGCAGGTGGCGTATCGGGAGACGGTGGTGCGTGGCGTGTCCGGTGTGCGATACCGGCATGTCAAGCAGTCGGGTGGTCCGGGCCAGTTCGCGGATGTCCTGATCGACGTCGAACCACTCGACGCCGCAGCGGATTTCGAGTTCGGCTCGACGGTGGTCGGTGGCCGCGTGCCGCCCGAGTACGTCCGGGCGGTGGAGGCGGGCTGTCGCGACGCGCTCGTGGACGGCCCACTCGCCGGGAACCCGGTGATCGGTGTGCGGGTCACCCTCACCGATGGTGCGACCCATCCGGTCGACTCGTCGGAGCGGGCGTTCCGCATGGCCGGTCGGCTTGCGCTGCGAGAAGCCTTGCGGGCGTGTGAGATCGCGCTGCTCGAGCCGATGGTCGAGCTGTCGGTCACCGCGCCGGAGGCGGATCTCGGCGCGGTGCTCGGCGACCTGGCCGCGCGTCGCGCCCGCATCGCCGAGTCCACCACCCGTGGCACGGAGGTGACCGTCACGGCGGTCGCGCCCCTGGCCGAGATCTTCGGCTACGCAACCCGTTTGCGCAGCCGAACCCATGGCCGCGGCACCTTCACCACCCGCTCGCTCGGCTACGAACGAGCCGCTGTGCGATAGTGCCTCGGCGAGGAGCCGGGCGGCTCGTTCCGGCGACGGATGGGCCGGGCGCCTTGCCGCTCGGCTCGAAGCCGCCGTGAGCCGGGACGCCGCCTGGCCGGGCGGCAGGTCTGCCCACCAGGTCGGGCCTGCCGGGACGTCGCCCCATCATCAGATGGGGCGACGTTTCCTTGCTACGAGCCTCGCGCAAGCGCGCTCAGTCCTTCACGAGAACGGCTCGGGTGTAGAGGAAGTCGAAGCCGCGGCGTTGCACGTTCTGTTGGGATTTCGAGGCGGGCTGGGTGGTGACCACGGCGATGTCGCAGCCCGCGGTGGCGGCCTCGGTGAGGCGGGCAGAGAGTAGGGCGGTCTGGATGCCGTGGCGGCGGTGTGCGGGCAGGGTGGCCGCGCCGGTGAGTTGGGCGACGCCCTGGGAGAGGCGCATGCTGGCCGCACCCGCGACCTGTCCGTCGTGGATGGCGAGGTAGCGGGTGACCCCGGCGGCGGAGGTGAGGTCGCGGACGGCGTCGGCGATCACGTCGCGCGGGAATTCCTCGGGCGAGGTGACGCCCTGGGTGTCGGGGTGGGCGAAGCCGTCGGCGACGGTGTCGATCCAGAGGTCGAATTCGTCCGCGCCGCTGGGCCGGATCTCGACGCCGGGCGGGGTGACGCGTTCCGGTGTGGTCTTCAGCGACAGCCCGAGCACGTTCTCGAAGTTGATGAGCCGATACCCGCGCGCGGTGAGCAGCTCGGCCAGCCCGGGTTCGGCGATGTGCGCGAGTTCGACCTGCACGGGTGCGTGGTGGGCGGCGTACCGCTGTTCGATCTCGTCGAGTTCGGCGTCGGTCGGGATGCCGGAGAAGCCGAGCCCCGCGATCTTGTTGAGGGGCGAGTCCGGTTCGGCGTAGGAGGCGATGCCCCCCGCTAGCGGGATGGTGAATCCGCCCGCGTCCGCCAGCCGGGCGCGGGCGGCCGCGCTGCTGGTGGCGATGAGTTCGACCTCGACGCTTTCGATGCGTGCGCCGAGTTCGATATCGCAGAACAAGGACTCCTTCTCACCCGTCATGCGTCGAGGGTAGCGAGGATCGTAGGGTCGAAGGGTGGCTGAAGATCATCCGACCGGTCGTTCCGGCGGCCTCGTCGTGGGGTTCGACCTGGATATGACGCTGATCGATTCGCGCCCCGGCATAGCCGCGGTGTGGGATGCGGTGGCGGCCGAGACCGGCGTGCCGATCGATTCCGCGCTGGTGGTGTCGCGGCTGGGTCCGCCGCTGGCGCACGAGGCGGCGAACTGGTTCCCGCCGGACCGGGTCGATGAGGTGGTCGCCCTGTACCGCCGGTTGTATCCGGATCTGGCGGTGGAGCCGAGCGACCACCTCCCGGGCGTGATCGACTCCCTGGCGGCCGTGCACAAGGCGGGCGGCAAGGTGCTGGTGATCACCGCCAAGAACGGTCCGCACGCACAGCTGCATCTCGACCATCTCGGTCTGGATGTGGACGATCTGGTCGGCGGCGTGTGGGCGGAGGAGAAAGGCGCCGTGCTGCGTGAGCACGGCGCCTCCATCTACGTGGGCGATCACCTCGGCGATGTCCGCGGCGCGAAGGCCGCCGCCGCCGTGTCCGTCGCGGTGACCACCGGACCCTATGCGGCGGAAGAACTTTCGGCCGAGGGCGCCGACGTGGTGTTGCAGAGCCTCACCGAATTCCCGGCCTGGCTCGAAAACCACCTCGCCGCACCGTAGTTCACTCCTGTGCCGGGAGTGGCGGACGCCGACGAGAACCAGCGCCCGCTACTGGCTGGCGACCGCGGCATCGGGCCTGTACTTCCGGTTGCTGACCCGCAATTGCGAAATAGTGTTCGTATCGACGAAAAGTGGGATGCCGTAATAGATTTCGTCGACGCGCTGGCGGCCAACCCGCCCCGTGCCGAGGGCTCCCACGCGACCCGCCTGCGTGAGCTGGGTTTCACCGATGCCGACCTGCACGATCTGGTGCTGTCGGCGGCGTCGTTCTCGTGGGCGAACCGGCTCATGCTTACCCTCGGCGAACCCGAGGTTCCGGCTTGAATCAGCAGGTGGCGACCGGTTCTAGCGGTGTCTTGAAAATTTTCTAGATCTTTCCTGCAAAAGCTCTCGCGGGCTGCGTGCCGGTCTGTATCGTCCCGATGGCAAACCATCAGTGACAGCACTGGTACCACCTGTTAGAGCGGAGCACGACCATGGCCGACTTTCTCTCGGATGTTCTCGTCCAGACCCTCGTGAAGTTGCTGGCGAGCGGATCGTCGAGCGGATCCTCGAAGTAGTCACGCGAGTGCCATCTTTCGGCTACTGCGCGGAAGTCGAAGTGGCAGGCAAGGGCCCGGCCCCGGATGAGGGGGCCGGGCCCTTTCGCGTACGTGGTCACGGCGGGTCGGAAAATAAGTACTAAAAAAGTCCTGCAAAAGTATTCCGTCCAGTTCGCCCGCTCTGTATCGTGTGGAACGGCAAATGATCAGTGACTTTCGGGTTATTGCGACATCGGGCGTGAGTCTCCCCCCAGACGCGCGTTCCGAACCCGGGGCGGTTCCCCTGCCAATACCCGCCGTCCCGGGTGCGTCGCAGTCTCCCGAGGTCCTGAGCCAACTTTCGGCTAACGCGCGGTAAGCCGGAGGTGCAATCGAAGGCCCCGATCCATGACGAGGGGATCGGGGCCTTCGGTATTGTCTGGCGCAATGTCTCAGGAAACGAACGCGGGAAGAATGTACGCCGGGCAGCCCGTAGAAGACCGGCAGCGGCAACGTCGTGCGCGTTTTCTGGAGTCCGGGCTGACGGTGTTCGCACGCGACGGATACGCCAACAGTTCAGTCGGCGCGATTTGCAAAGACGCCGGACTCTCGTCACGGCAGTTCTACGAAGAGTTCACCGGCCGCGAATCACTGCTGCTGGAACTCTACGAACAGATCGACCGTGAATCGCGGGATGCCGTATCGGCCACCATCGCCGAACGCTCCGACGCCGCAGCCATCGACATCATCGACGCCGCCGTGCGCGCCTATATCGAGTCCATCGGACGAGATCCGCGCAAGGCCCGGGTCGCACTGGTCGAAGTCGTCGGCGCCGGACCCAAGGTGGAGAAGTTCCGCCTCGAGTTGCGCCGCGCCTGGGGCGCACTACTCGCGAGCGCCGCGGAGGATGCCGCCATGCACGGCGAAATCCCGCCCGGCGACTACGAAATGCGCGTACTGGCCATCATCGGCGCCGTCAACTACGTCGTGGACGCCTGGAGCGGCTCCGATCCCCGCCCACCCCTGGACGATGTCATCAGCGTCCTCCGCCGCATAATCATGGGCGCGGTCAGCGCCTGAACCCCACCGATCTTCCGATAGCCGAAGCCGATTCATGCCCGCTCGCGAATGCGAGCGGGCATGAATGTCGTCAGGGGGAGATTCGCGCCCGTGCGGACGGGCACGCTGCCGGGTCCGGCGGGTAGCGTTCGGCGGCATGGAGACTGTGCCGATTCAGATGCCGGACGGGACCACAGTGCCGGTGCGGCTGATTCCGGCGAAAGGCCCGCATCGGCATCCGATCTCGCCGGACGCGCCCCGGCCGGTCGTGGTGATCGTCCCCGGTCTGGGCGTGCCGGGGGAGTACTACTCGCTGTTCGGGATGCCGCTGGCGGCACGGGGATTCGATGTGGCGCTGCTGGAGTTGCGCGGCAACGGCGGCAGCCTGCCCAAGCCGGGCCCCAAGAGCGCCTACGGCTATCAGGAACTGGTCTCGGTGGATTTCCCGGCCATGTTCCAGGTGGTGCGCGACCGCTTCCCGGACAGCACGCCGTACCTGCTGGGGCACAGCATGGGCGGCCAGCTCGGCGTCATGTACGCATCGCGGATCCGCGGCCGGCTGGGCGGGCTGATTCTCGTCGCGTCGGGGACGCCGTATCACCGCGGCTACACCGGATTGGGTTCGGCCGGACTGCTGCTCGGCAGCGCCGCCGTCTCGCTGACGGCCAACCTGGCCGGGTTCTGGCCCGGTGACAAGATCACCGCGGGTGGTTTCGGGCGGCAGTCGAAGGTGCTCATCAACGACTGGGCGCGGCTGGCCCGCACCGGCCGGTTCGAGCCCGCCGAGGCCGATATCGACTACGAGGAGCGCATCGCGCGGCTGAAACTGCCGGTGCTGTCGATCACCCTCGCCGGCGACGAACTGACCCCGCCCGGTTCGGCGCGGCATCTGCTCGACAAACTGCCGAACGCACAGATCACCACCTGGCACAATCCGGAGCGCCTCGGTCACAACGGGTGGATCAGCGCACCGGAGTCCACGCTCGATCACGTCGAAAAGTGGCTGCGGGACCGCTGATCGCCGGCTCCGGCATATTTGTGGCCGGAACCCACACCGCGTCAGTAGCGCTGCGCGTAGCTGGTCGGCGTCTCCCCGAACAGCTTGCGGAACTCGCGCCCGAAATGCGACTGGTCGGCGTATCCCAGGGCGTCCGCCAGTGCGGCCCAGTCGATGTCGGCTCCCGCGTCGAGCTGCTGGGTGACCTCGTGCAGCCGATAGCGCCGGATCACCCACTTCGGCCCGATGCCGACATAGTCGGCGAACAGCCGCTGCACCTGGCGCATGCCGAGTCCGAAGCGCCGCGCGACGGTGTCGACCCGGGTCACCTCGATATCCTCCGCGATCGCGGCGACCATCCGCTCGGCCAGTTCGGCGTGCGGATCCGGCGCGGGCAGCAGTGGCGCGAGCAGCCGTTCCACGGTGGCGGTATCGACGACTTCCGTTGCGGCCCAGTCGAATACAGTGTGCGCGTCCACCACCCGGTTCCGGATCGTGGACACCGGTGCGCCCAGGAACGGCCGGAACCGCCCCGGGCGGAACGCCACCCCGAACACGCTGCCCGTGCCCTCCAGCACCTGGAATCGATGCCCGCTGGTGGGCCCGGAGAGGGTGGCCGTCCCGTCCCGGAAGGTCAGGTGCACGGTCGGCATCGGCACGATCAGCTGGCGGTAGGGCTGCTCGTACTCCCAGGCGACGGTCCAGTAGTGCGCGATATGCGTTGCGAGATCGCCGGTGGGCGTATGGAATTCGTGGCGCTGGAACCGCCGCCACGAACTGGAGAGTTCCCGAGGATCCCGGCCCACGCCGCGAGTCTATGTCGCGTTTGTACGAGACGGCGGCATCGCGCCCGTGTTTACCTGTGGCCATGTCCGAGAGCGATTACGCGGCCCTGGCTGCCGCACCCCTGTTGAAGATCATCCGGAACATCACCGGCGACCAGCTCGGAAACCCGACGCCGTGCGCGGAATTCGATGTCCGTCGGCTGCTGAACCACCTGCTGTTCTGGGGTCCGTCGCTGGAGGGCGCGGCGCGCAAGGAATCCGTGCCGCCGCCCGCCGAGAACGAGGCCGAGGTGGATCTGCTGTCCGGCGACTGGGCCGCAGCCCTCGAATCCCAGCTCGACCGGATCGCCACCGCGTGGAGTGCGCCCGCGGCCTGGCAGGGCATGACGCATATGGGCAGTCCGATGGAACTGCCCGCACCCCTGATCGGCGGCATGGTCGTCGGCGAGTTGATGGTGCACGCGTGGGATCTGGCGCGGGCCACCGGCCAGGACCCGCAGTGGGACGCCGATCTGCTGGCCTACGCCTACCGCGAGACCGCGGCCACGGCCGAACAGGGCCGTCAGATGGGTATCTACGGCCCGGAGGTGCCGGTGCCCGAGACCGATCCGCTGCTGTCCCGGCTGGTGGGGGTCACCGGCCGGGATCCGCACTGGACCGCCTGACTACGCCCGGTCCTCGATCAGCGTCCTGGTGAAGAACTCGTAGATGAGCGCGGCCTGGAACGCCGACTGCTTGTTGTCGGCCGCGCCGCCGTGGCCGCCCTCGATGTTCTCGTAGTACCAGACCCGGTGGCCCTGGGATTCCAGCAGCGCGGCCATCTTCCGGGCATGTCCCGGATGCACGCGGTCGTCGCGAGTCGAGGTGGTCAGCAGGATCGGCGGGTATTGCGCTGTGGCGCTGGTGTTCTGGTACGGGGAGTACTTCGAGATGTACTCCCACTCCTCGGGCTTGTCCGGGTCGCCGTATTCGGCGATCCAGGACGCGCCCGCCAGCAGCAGGTGGTAGCGCTTCATATCCAGCAGCGGCACCTGGCAGACGATGGCCCCGAACAGTTCCGGGTAGCGGGTGAGCATGACGCCCATGAGCAGGCCGCCGTTGCTGCCGCCGACCGCGCCGAGCTGATCCGGCGTGGTGATGCCGCGCGCCACCAGATCGCGGGCGATGGACGAGAAGTCCTCGTACACCTTGTGGCGGTTGGCCTTCTGCACGGCGGTATGCCATTCGGGGCCGTATTCGCCGCCGCCGCGAATATTGGTCATGACCCAGGTGCCGCCGCGTTCCAGCCAGCCCATGCCGGACGCGCCGCTGTAGGCGGGGGTGCGGGAGACCTCGAATCCGCCGTACCCGGACATGATGGTCGGGCCGGGCGTGCCCACACGGTCGCGGTGCCGGATGACGAAGTACGGGATCATGGTGCCGTCGTCGGAGCGCGCGAAGAACTGCTCGGTCTGCACGCCCGCGGCGTCGAAGAACTCCGGCTCCTTCTTGAGCAGTGCGGTGTCGCCGCCCACCGAACTCGTCAGCAGCGTGGTGGGGCTGGTGAAACCGCTTGTGGAGAGCATGAATTCGTCACCGCCCTCGAGCGGGTCCAGGTTCATGACGCTGGTGGTGGCCATGGGCGGGGCGTCGGCGAGGGGTTCGCGGGTCCAGCCGTCCGGACCGGGGGTGAGCACGTGCAGGCCGGTCTGCACATCCTCGAGCGTGATGAGCAGCAGGTGGTTCTCGGTCCAGCCGTAGCCGTGCAGGGCGGTGTGCTCGTCAGGGGTGAACAGCACCTCGAAATCGCGTGCGCCGCCGAGGAATTCCTCGAAGTTCGCCGCGAGCAGCGCGCCCGCCGGGTAGCTGTGCCCGTTCACCTGCCACGGTGACTTGAGCCGCACCAGCAGCCAATCCTTGTACCAGGATTCCGAGGCGTCGGTGGGGACATCGATGTGCCGCAGACTGCCGTCGGCCTCCACGAGATACACCTCTTCGTTGAAGAAGTCCGTGGCGCGGCCGACGAAATGCCGTTCGTAGCCGGGGGTTCGGTCGTATCCGGCCGAGACCGCGACGTCGGCAACCTCGCCCTCGAACACCGTCTCCGCCTCGGCGAGCGCGGTTCCGCGCTTCCAGCGCTTGGCGATTCGCGGATAGCCGGAGTCGGTGAGCGAGCCGTCACCGAAATCCGTTCCGACATAGACGGTGTCGGCGTCGATCCAGCGGATCTCCGATTTGGCCTCCGGCAGGAAGAAGCCGCCGTTCTCCGGTTCCAGGAAAGCCTTTGCCTCGATGACGAATTCGCGCACCACCTTGGCGTCCGCGCCGCCGCGCGAGAGCGAGATCAGCGCCCGCTCCTGCTCCGGCCGCAGCACCGCCGCGCCGCCCCACACCCAGTTCTCGTCCTCGGCGGCGGCCAGTGCGTCGACATCGATGAGCACCTCCCACTCCGGCTCGTCCTTGGCGTACTCGGCGAAAGTGGTGCGCCGCCACAGCCCTTTCGGATGTTGCGCATCGCGCCAGAAGTTGTAGAGCCACCGCCCGCGCCGCCCCGGATAGGCGATGCGCGTATCGGTGTCGAGCATGGCGAGGATGCGCGATTCCAGGTCGCCGAAGCGGTCGGAGGCGGCGAACCGCTGCACGACCACGTCATTGTGCGACCGCGCCCAGTCCAGGGCGCGGTCGCTGGTGACCTCTTCGAGCCAGAGGTAGGGGTCCGTCACGCTCTCGTCAACGACGCTCATCCCCACATTGTTGCCGAACCGGTGCCACGCCGGGCCGGGCGGTGGGATGAGACCGCGGGGTCGCCGGGTCCCGCGCCCGCTGCGGGCCGGGCCCGCCCTCAACCCAGGCGAACCAGCATCTTTCCGGTGTTCGCGCCCGACAGCACCCCGAGCAGGGCGGCCGGCGCCTGGTCGAGACCCTCGTACACGGTTTCGCGGGTGCGCAGCGTGCCGTCGGCCAGCCAGCCCGCCGCCTTGCCGATGTACTCGCCGAACAGCGGGAAATAGCTGTTGACGAGCATCCCGCGCAGGGTGGCCTCCTTGGTGGCGGCCAGGTACAGATCCGGTCCGGCCTCCGGGGCCGAGCCGTTGTATCCGCTGATTGCTCCCACGAGCGCGATCCGCCCGCTGTGCCGCAACTGCTCGACCGCGACCCGCAGATGTTCGCCGCCCACACTGTCGAGGTACACGTCGACACCCTCGGGCGCGGCCTGCCGCAACTGCCCGGCGATATCCCCGGCGCGGTAGTCGACGGCCGCGTCGAACCCGAATTCCTCCAGTAGCAGAGCGGTTTTCGCGGCCCCGCCCGCGGAGCCGATCACCCGCTTCGCACCGAGCGCCCGTGCGATCTGCCCCGCCACGCTGCCGACCGCGCCCGCGGCGGCGGAGATGAACACGGTGTCCCCTTCTCGCACCGGAGCTACATCGGTCAGCACCGCGTACGCGGTGAGCCCGGTCGTGCCCAGCGGTCCCAGATACTGCTGCGGCGTCGCGAGCGCGGTGTCGATCGGCGTGGCGTCGGCGGCATCCAGCACGGCGAACTCCCGCCACCCCGCGAAGTGGGAAACGGTGGCCCCCACCGCGATTCCCTCCGCCCGGGATTCCACCACCTCGCCGACCGCGGACCCTTCCAGGGCCTGCCCCACCTGGAACGGCGGAATGTAGGACTCCTTGTCGTCCATCCGGCTCCGCATGTACGGATCCACCGACATCCAGGTGTTCCGCACCAGAATCTGCCCTTCCCCGAGTTCCGGCACCGCCCGCTCGACCAGTGCGAAATTCTCGGCGGTGGGCACGCCGTCCGGGCGGGCGGCGAGCTGGATCTCTCGGCTGATACGTACCTGAGTTGTCATGGCGCACAATCCTTTTCATATATCGACCGGCATCTCCGATCCGCTGCCATGAACGCTATTGCCCCCGCGCCTCCGCTCCCAGGTCCCCCGATGCCACCCCCCGGTCCTCCCGCGCCAGCGCTGCGGTCAGTGACCGGTGGGGGAGGTGCCGTTCCAGCGGTGGAAGGCTTTGCGGAGGGCGCGGTCGTCGGTGAAGCCGAGTTGGACGGCCACCGTCGATGTCGAACGACCTTCCGCGAGTAGGCGTTTGGCCTGCTCGTAGCGGATCAGGTCGACCTCGTGCCGCCAGGTCGTGCCCTGGTCGGCGAGTTGGCGCTGCAGGCTGCGGCGGCTCAGGAGCAGGCGGCGGGCCACCGCGTCGAGGGTGAGGTCGCCGGATTCGAGGGCCGCGGTCAGCGCGATGCGGAAGGCGTCCATCGGGCCGGGAATCGGCTTGGCGGTGGCCAGCACCAGATCGGCGTGACTGCGCAGCAGCCCGGCGAGGGTCGGATCAGGGCGGATGAGAGGGGCGGTGGCGTCGGCGGCGTCGAAGACGATGGTGTCGGCGGCCGCGCCGAATTCGATGCGATCGGTGCCGAAGGCGGCGGCGAGCGTCGAATGCTGTTGTGGCGCAGGGCTGCTGAAACTCACGAGCTTGGGCCGCACCGGGCGGCCGGTGGCCTCGCGGGCCCGCCGCAGATAGTAGGCGAGGACGTATTCGTTCAGGATGCCGACGACTTTCGGATCGCCCACGGTGGTGCCGAATCCGACGGTCAGGTCGCCGTCGCCGTCCAGGGTGAAGGCTTCCCCGGCGGCGGTGACCAGGCGGTGATAGGGCTGGGCGTTCCGTAGCGCGTCGCCGAGGGTGGCTCCGGTGGTGACCAGATAGTCCCAGGTGTTGAGGGTGCCCAGCGGTGCCGCGTCCACCACGGCGATGCCCGCGCCGGGTACCGGTAGTGCGTGCGCGAGCAACTCCCAGAGCCGGACCAGCGAGCTCAGCGGGATGCGGTTGAGCTCTCCGTTGAGCGTCTCGTCATCCGTCCCGTGGATCGCGCGCAACTGGTCCTCCGCCACCCCGGCCCGGCGCGCGGAATCGCGCACCAGCCGCAGGAGATGCGTCGAAACAGTGCTGTCGATCGGGTCCACGGGTCCGAGGCTAGTGAATGGAGGTGTCCACACCGGTCAGTAGGATTGCCGCAGCGTCGCCGAGTCCGATCGGAGGTTCCGGGTTGCCGCAGCCGCATTCGCTCCGGCCCAGGGTGTGGGAGCAGCACTGCTGTCTCCCACTGCTGCCGACCGCCGATATTCTCGAGCTGGCGCGCTACCCGGTCGGGTCGTATCTGTCGGTGAATGTCGGGTACTCGCAGCAGAGCACGGCGGACACCCTGGCGCTGCTGCATCAGTTCCGCCGGGATGCGCTGGCGCACGGCGGTTTCCGGCTCGTCGAGCGGTTCGCGGATATCGAGGACGAGGGCCGGATCGCGCTGGCCTTCGATCTGGAGGACGCCAATCCGCTGGGCGGCGATCTGGATACCGTGAAGGTGTTCTACGACCTGGGCCTGCGGTCGCTGGCCGCCACCTACAACTATGCGAACGCGGCCGGGTGCGGATGCCTGGACACCGAGGACACCGGGCTCACCGGCTACGGCCGCGATCTGGTCCGGCAGTTGAACGCCGTGGGCGTATTCGCCGACGGATCGCACTGTTCGCGCCGGACCGGCCTCGACATTGCCGAGACCACAGCGGTCCCGATGATCTACAGCCACTCGAATTTCGATGCGCTGTGGGAGCATCCGCGCAATATCACCGACGATCAGGCCCGCGCCTGCGCGGCCACCGGAGGTGTCATCGGTATCAACGGCGTCGGAATCTTCCTGGGCCACAACGCACCCGGCGAGCGCGCGGAGCGGGTCGAGGCCATGGCCGACCACATCGCCTACGGCGCGGAGCTGGTCGGGATAGAGCACGTCGGCGTCAGCTCCGACTTCTCCTTCGACGGCGATCAGTTCAATGCCGAGATCGCCGCGACACCGGAGGCGTTCTCCGACTTCTATACGCGCTGGGGTCCGCTGCAGTGGACCCCGCCCGAGGATCTGTTCGGCGAGAACGAGATTCCCGGTCTGGCCGAGGTGCTGGCCCGGCGCGGCTTCTCCGCGGCCGAGATCGCCGCGGTGTTCCGGGGCAATTTCACGCGGGTGGCGCGCCAGGTCTGGCGGGACTGACCTCGCCAGGTCCGGCGGGATCGAATCAGTCGCGGCCGACCACGGTTTCGAGGCCGTCGAGCAGCCGCTGCAGTCCCCAGCCGAAGTGGTCGAAACCCGGATCGAAGGTGTCCTCGGCCATGCCGGCCAGCACCGGATACCGGCCCGATTCCATGGCCTTCTGCAGCATCGGAGCCTGCACGTCCCAGAATTCGCGGTCGGTCAGCCCGGTGCGGCGTTCGGCCTCCTGCTCGTACAGCTGGGTGCGAGCCGCACCGGTGACGTAGTTGTCGATCAGCAGCACCACCGAAATCAGTTGCGGGTCGGTCAATCCCATCGGTTTGATGCGGGTGAGGATGCGCTCCATGCCCTCCACCGCGCTCGGTCCCATGACGGGGCGGGCCTGATTCACCTGGATCAGCCACGGATGTCGCTGCAGCAGAGCGAGATTCGCGTAGGCCAGGGCTTCCAGCGTTGCGCGCCACCCGGATTCGGGTTCGGGTAGACCGTCCTCCTCGGGGCGCTGCACGCGATCGAGCATGAGGTCGAGCAGTTCGCCCTTGCCGCCCAGATAGCGGTAGAGGGTCATGGTGCCGGTGCCGAGCTCGGTGGAGACCCGGCGCATGGTGACCGCGTCCAGGCCCTCGGCGTCGGCGATATGGATGGCGGCCTCGACGATGCGATCGAGGGTGAGTCCGGGTTTCGGCCCCCGGCTCGGCCGTGGGCCGGAGTCCCACAGGAGCTCGAGAGTCCGCGCGAGGTCGCCGCTGCCACTGCTCTCCGTACTGCTCATAGGACTGAAGCCTAGCGCTCCGGAGAAAAACTGGGTACGTTGTACCCGAATTGGGGTACGATGTACCCAGTTTGGTCCGAGTGATGCTGGAGGGTGACGGTGACCGACTTCGCGATACAGGCCGAGGGGATAACCAAGAGATATGGAGACAAGAACGCGCTCGACGGATTCGATCTGACAGTCCGCCGCGGCACGGTGCACGGCCTGCTCGGTCCGAACGGCGCGGGCAAGACCACCGCCGTGCGCATCCTGTCCACGCTGCTCACGCTGAGCGGCGGGCAGGCGCGGGTGGCCGGTTTCGATGTGGCGACCCAGGCCGGGGAGGTGCGCTCCCGCATCGGCCTCACCGGCCAGTACGCGGCCGTCGACGAGGTGCTCACCGGGCGGCAGAACCTGGAGATGTTCGGCCGCCTGTTCCATCTGGGCAATCGGCGGGCGCGGCTGCGCGCCCAGGAACTGCTGGAGCGTTTCGATCTCACCGACGCCGCCGATCGCGGTGCGGGCAAGTACAGCGGCGGCATGCGCCGCCGCCTCGATCTGGCAGCCTCCATGATCCTCGCGCCGGAGGTGCTCTTCCTCGACGAGCCCACTACCGGCCTGGATCCGCGCAGCCGCAACGAGGTGTGGGAGTCGGTGCGCGCCTTGGTATCCGACGGCACCACTGTGCTGCTGACCACCCAGTACCTGGAGGAGGCCGACCAGCTCGCCTCGCGCATCACCGTCATCGACAACGGTCACGGCATCGCCGACGACACCCCGGACGGGCTCAAGCGCACGGTGGGCGGCGACCTGCTCGAGGTGGTCGCGCTGACCGCCGCCGATCTACCCCTGGTCGCGAAAGTCGTTGCGCGCGTGAGTATCGGCGAGCCCGAGATCATCGACTTCGATCGCCGCGTGCAGGCTCCGGTCACCGATCGGGTGGCCGCGCTCACCGAGGTGGCCCGCACCCTGCAGGACGAGGGCATCGTCGTGGAGGACATCGGCCTGCGCCGCCCCAGCCTCGACGACGTCTTCCTGCATCTGACCGGTCACCGCACCACCCTCGAGGAGGCCGCCTGATGAGCGCCGTCGACCTGACCCCCGAAACCCGATCCCGCGCCTACTGGGCGCTGGCCGACTGCTGGAACATCGTGCGGCGCGGCCTGACCCACTATCAGCGCCAACCGGTGAACATCGCCTGGCAGCTGGGCTTCCCGATCATCTCGGTGCTGCTGTACGGCTACGTGTTCGGCAGTGCCATGACGGTGCCGGGCGGCGGCGACTACCGCAGCTTCCTCATGCCCGGCATGTTCGTCATGACCATGGCCTTCGGGTTCATGAACACCGCCACGCTGGTGGTGTACGACGTCACCAAGGGCGTGGTCGACCGGTTCCGCTCCATGCCCATGTCGGCGTCGGCGGTGGTGTCCGGGCGCGGGGTCACCGATCTACTGGTGGCGTGCGCGGAACTGGCCATCCTGATGCTCACCGCCTTCCTGATCGGCTGGCGGCCGAGCGGCGGAATCCTGGGTATGGCAACGGCTTTCGCGCTGCTGCTGTGGCTGCGCTTCGCGCTGATCTGGGTGGGCGTCTGGCTCGGTCTGATGGTGCCGAACCCGGAGGCGGCGGGCGGCCTCTACGCGGTGGCCTTCCCGCTCACCATGATCTCCAGCATCTTCGTCGCACCGCAGCTCATGCCGGACTGGCTGGGCGCGATCGCGGCGTGGAATCCGATCTCGTCGACCTCGGCGGCCACCCGTGAACTCTTCGGAACGCCTGTGGGCAGCGGAGATTCGTGGATCGAGCAGCACGCCGGACTGATGGCGCTGGTGTGGCCCGCCGTGCTCACCGCGATCTTCCTGCCGCTGGCGGTACGCAGATTCCAGCGGCTCAGCCGGTAATTGTCAGAACTCCTTGGGGCCTGGGCCGTACGGTCCGGGCCCCTGCTGGGGTCCGGGCTGGGCGGGCCATTGCTGCCCCGGGCCGGGCTGGGCCGGCCACTGCTGACCGGGAGGGGGAGCGCCACCACCCCATCCGGATCCGGCCGCGGCCCGCTTCTTGCTGCCGCTGCGCTTCACCGCCGTCACGATCAGCACGATGATTCCGAGGAACAGCCCGCCGAGTCCGAGCGCGAGCGCGCCGAGCACGCTGCCGACGATGCCGCCGCCCAGCCCCTCGCCGATCGCGATGTTCGACCCGGACGGTCCCTCTGTGGTCACGTCATAGGTGCCGGATTGTGTTGCCTGGAACGAGAATTCGGCCTCACCGTCATGCCCGCCGAAGGAGTAGGTAACCTTCGACGAATACGGCTCGAGCGTGACCTCGGACCCGTCGGGCGCGGTGATGAGCACACTGCCGGTGGCCCCGTCCGGCCCCTCGATGTAAACGGTGTAGCTCCCCGATTCGAGCTGCACCGTGCCGGACCCCGGGATGGCGACCCGCTGGAAGCCATCGATCTTGTCCGACATCCCCGTGAACGACGACACGGCGAGTGCGATCGCCCCCACCACGCCGACCACGATGAGAAGCGCCCCCACCGCGAACCACCACGCGGGCGGAGTGATTCGCGGCTGTTGAGCGGGCGGATATCCGCCCGGAGGTTGTTGCACCATGGAATCCTCGACTCTCCACGAACAGTGCGTTCCCAGAGCCTAGGACCGCCGGCCCCAACCCGCCGGGCGAATCCGCCTCACAAGATGATCACGCTCCGCCGACAACCTCCCACGCCGCCACTAGCCGCCGTAGAGGCGGGTGAAGTCTTGCCCCGGGTCGACGTTGGGCGTCGAGTAATCCGAGGAACTGCCCTCGACGTGGGTCTCCTCGACCGTCGGGACGGGTTCTGGAGGTAGCTTGCGCCACTTGGCTCGCGGGTCGACCGGCTCGTGGTCATCGCTGTTCGCCATGATGCTCCTTGTGGCTCGTTCTGGTGCCGCCCGGTGACGAATTGCCAACCGGGCATGCGATTTTCGATGCGGCAGATGCGTCCAGGTCATGGGGTGGCAGTTCAGCGAAGTGTGAAGATCCAGGAGCCGTTGCACCCACGGCCGGTCTCGATCGAACTGTTGTAGCTCCATTCACCCTGCGGCGCGGTGATGGACCAGCTGCGTTCGGGATTCTTGATCGCCTGGTCGCCCGATAGCAGCACCCACCTGACGTGTGCGGGCACGGTCCACTGACGCCCCGTATAGGGCTGATTGCGCACTGTGAGCGTGACCGCCGCCGAACGTTGATTGTCCACGACCAGGCACGCGCCGGTGGGATAGTCCGCCTGTGCGGCGGGTGCGCTCACCACCGCGGCGGCGGCGACACCGGCGAGCACGATGCCTATACGAGCGACGACCGACCGTTTCATGAATTCCCCTCGACCTCACGCCACGTGACGCGAATCTATCTGCGGCTGAACAACTTCCAGCCCGATGAAGACCAAACTATGGCCCGCGGCCTTCGAGATCCTTAACAGATTCTTGCCTCGTGGACGGATTGCCAGAGGCAACCGCCGGGGGTGGCGAGCAGGACGGCGGATCACGCGGCGAGCGGTCACGTCGGCGGGAGTGTGGTGGGTTTCGCGGAAGCGGATCACGACCACACGAGCCGCGCACACACCGAGAGCACCGGTCATAGCAAGCCCGCGGCCGGTTCCGAACGCCCGGGTCGCGGCAGAATCGGATGTTTCACGGCCTGGTTCGGATCGCTGCCACGCCCAGAGGTGAAGGCGGCGAGACAGGTCACCGTTCGCGGCTCACCGCATCGATCCTTGCCAGTCGAACTCGCCGAACCTGGTCTGCGTGCCGACTTGCTCGGTCGTGGTCGCATAGGCGGCGATAGCCTGGCCTTGGTCGTCCACAACTTCGATTACGGTCGGAAGAACTGTTCCCGCCGTGGCAATGAGCACCGGACGTCCGTCGCGGTAGAAGATCGACAGTGTCGCTGTTTCTCCGCGCTGAGCGTCACCAGGCGTCACCTCGACGAGACCGGGGTTCTCCAGCGGGGCTTCCTTCTCTGCCATGACACGCCTTCCTCGCCGACGGGTTACGGAAGGGAGGGTAGCGGCAGTCGAATGACCCTGTACCGCTCTTGATTACAACGGACGATCCTTCGGCAATCGACAGCGCGAGTATCAGAACGGCCCGAGTTGCCTCGGGCCGCTGATCTTCAGCCAGACCGCGCTGGTTTCCACGCACCGCGCGGAATGCGGCAGATTGGTGTGTTTGCTGAAAGAGGCCGACCCGGCCCTTGACTCCGGCACATCCGGGTTCGTCGGCGAGGGTCACCGCATGTCGGGTTTGAAGTTCCTGCGGGACAACCGAAATACGAGGCTCTGAGAACATATCCATCGTGATCGATCCGAAGCCGAGCACCAGCCCCGCGATATCCCGAGAATCGGTGCGAGTAGCAACCTTCAATGTGTTGTCGCCACTGCTTGCTGATTGGCACCTCCGGAAGAAGGTTGTCGCAGAACACCTACGAGCAACCGACCCCGACATCGTCGCTCTCCAAGAGGTCGATGCCGGTGCGGATCGGGACCAGGGCATTTCTGACCTGCTGGGCCCGGGCTGGCACGTCGCGTGGCACTCTCGGACAACGCCTGACGGCGTGGGATTGACGCTGGCCAGCCGCTGGCCGATCGACAAGATTCACGAACACGACCTGGGCGTCACCGCTCGCGCGGCCGTGTACCCCTGGTCGGCAGTGGTCGTCGCCGAAATCCGTGCTCCACAGCCATTGGGAACACTGCATGTCGTCCACCACAAACCGGTCTTCCAGTTCGACTACGAACATGAACGGGAGTTGCAGGCGGTCGAGGCGGCCCGATTCATCGAAAAGGTCCTCGGCGACCAAGAGGAGCACGTTGTCCTTGTCGGCGATTTCGACGCCGGCCCGGACTCGTCGAGCATACGGTTCTGGACCGGCCGACAGTCACTGGCAGGGATGAGCGTCAGCTATCACGACGCGTGGGAAGCCCTGCGCCCCAACGATCCCGGGCATACGTTCACCCCGGACAACCCGCTCGTAGCCCGCGGCGACATGTTCTCCGCGGCCGGGCGGCGCATCGACTACGTGATGGTGCGAGGAGGGAGTTTCGGGCCCACGCTCGAGGTGCAGTCCGTCGACCTGATCGGGGTAAAGCCCCGCGATGAGGTTCAAGCCAGCGACCACTACGGCGTAGTCGCCGAACTCACTACACCTGTCCGGGCGCCCGGGGCCTGGGGCTGACGGTGGCAAGTCGACACTTCAACGCTCCGTTCTGATTCCAGAGGCCAAACACCCTCACTCCCGAGATCCACGGAGTAGCCAGAGGGCTGCAAGGAGGCCCTTATGGACCAGTTGGATGCACGAAACTCGGCATGAGGGTGCGTACGGCGGGCCCGGTCTGACTGTCCCGAACGGCTTTGTAAGCGGCGTGGATGTGCGGATGACGTGGACTCATGGGGTGGGAACGCTGTTATGTGCCTGTCTGGCCGTCGATTCGCTCGCGGAGGAGGTCGGCGTGCCCGTTGTGCCGAGCGTATTCCTGGATCATGTGGGTGAGGATCCAGCGCAAGCTGAATCGGTCGCCGGTCGGCTCATGTATCCCGAAAGTGTCGAGCGATTCGCAGGCCTCGGCGGTCTCACGGGATCGGGCATATGTGTTGTGCCACAACCGCAGTGATTCTTCTACGTCGCGTCTTCGACGTGGAAATCGTTGCCGTCCGGTGCGTCGGCGCGCCAGTGGACGAAGGGAGTATCCGCGCCGGACAAGATGCGGGTGAACCAGCCCAGTTCGACGTCGGTCGGGTGGCGGACCAATCCGATCAGCGACAATTGCGACGGCTCCACGGCCCGCGGGCGGAGCTGGTCGGCCGTGAGCGATTCAGCTCTCCACGTGCGAAGTATCCGTCCTGCGACTGCGGGATAGCGACACCGACTGTTACAGAAGGCATTTCCGGTGGCGAGGAGCAGCAGTCCGAATCGTTCGCCATTTGATCGTCCGGTGGTTCGCCATCAGGACACCGGTTCGGTCAGTGGTCGGCGAACAGCGCGTGCACCTGGTCGACGGCCTCAGTGCCGTAGGCCACGGCGCCCACCGGCACCGCTCCCTGGACCGCCTCGATCACCCGGGCGGTCCAGACGGGGCCGAAACCACCGCACAGTTCGATCAACTGCGCGCCGCCTTCGACCAGTCGCCGCGCCACGTCGACCACCTGGCTGGGATCGTTCACTCCGACGAATACCGAGCGGCAGCTGGGAGTTTCGACGACCGTTTCCCGAGCCGGATCACTGCCGGACGCAGTGTAGATGAATCCCCATGCGGTGAGCGCCATCTCGGTACCTCTCGAAGTGTGGTTCGGCCGCGCTAGGGCGTGACCTGATCGCTCTCCATCTGAGCCGATCGCCGGGTGGCCTGTCCACGAGGCGGTACCGGATGAGCCTGTGGCGGAACCGCACACGCCAGGTCAGCCGCTATCTCGCGGTAGCGGGCGGCGGCGGAATCCGTTGTGTTCCAGACGAGGGCGTAGCGGATGCGGGCTGCCTCGGCGGCAAACGGAATCCACGACAATCCGTCGCCGGGGCGGACATCCCAGGCCGGGCGGAGAGCGAGGACATCGCCTCCGAAACCGAGTTCGGCGGTGAACAACGCTCGGCGCGGCGAACTCTCGCGAATCGCGGCGGGCTGCCAGCCCGCGCGCGTCCAGGATTCGCGGACGGCGTCGTGGTAGCCCGGCGCCGCCGAACGCGCGAACCACAGCAGTGCGCTGCCCTCGAGGTCGGTCCATCGCAGTGCCTGCTGCTGTGCCAGCCGGTGCCCGTCCGCGACTACGACACCGAGCTCGACATCGGCGACGACCGCATGCTCCAGTCCGGCCAGGTCGGTGGGCAGCAGGAGCACTCCGGCGTCGAGGGTTCCCGCCCGCAGCGCCGAAAGCTGTTCTGCGGTCTGCATATCGGTGATCTCGGCGGCCGGATCCCCCGCTGCCTGCCAGATCGCTGCCGCGAACTGGGGCGGCGCTCCGGGCGTCACAGCGACACGAAGAGCGTGGCTCTCCCGCACCGCACGCTGTGCCCAGCGTGTAGCGTCCACCGCTGCCTGCGCGTGCGGCACCAGTCGCAGTCCAGCCGGTGTCACCGACATTCCCGCCGCGGTGCGTACGAACAGCGCGGCACCGAGCTCGCGTTCCAGCGCGATGATCTGCTGGCTCAGCGAGGTCGGCCGGATCCCGACCAGGTCGGCGGCCCTGGTGAGATTGCGCTCCTCGGCCACCGCGAGGAAATATCGCAACTGACGCAGCTCCACTCGACGACGCTAACGCATTTCAGCCGTCGCCGAACTCGGCGGCGATCGGGCTGACCAATCTCTACCGGACCACCACGGTCGCGTTTCCCAATGGTCAGGTCACCTTGCCGTGTACCTCGACATTCGTTCCAGGAGCCCCGCTCAGAGGGTGGGCGATGTTAGGAGAGGGGGCGGGTTACTCGACGGTGGTGAGCCGTCGGCCGCTGTAGTGGTCCTTCGGCGTGAGAAGAGTATTCGGGTGGACCACTTCCAGGGGGTTGTCGCCGAGTTCGATGGTGCGTGAGATGTCGCTCACGAATACCGACTGGAGCGGGGTCGTGCCCGGTACGAACAGCAGGTTTCCGTCGCGAATTGTCTGCTCCACGCTGATCGACCAGCTCTGCGGCATATTGGACCAGCAGAAATCGGAGATGCCGGAGGCCGCGTTCAGTTCCGCTGCCGTCGCGTCCGCGGGCACATGCACCATCCGGTCCCAGGTTCCTTCGGCCCAGCCGGCCAGCCGTGTGAGTTCTGCCAAAGTCACCGGTTCGGCGCCTTCGGCCGCCTTGCGAATCTCGGTCCACAGCGTGCTCTGCGGTCCCAGTGGCTCTACTCCAGCGCGGAAGTCGAATGTCTTGTCGCACACGGGGAGTGCCGCTGGAACCGGCTGGCCACACCCTGCGGAAAGCCCACCGGTCACCGTGACGGTCAACGCACACACAACCAGTTGGAATCGCACCCTGCCCCCGAAGATCAATACAGGGCCGCAACCGTAGCACGCTCCCTCCTGTCGTCTGGATTGCTAGCCTCCGTGGATGATCTCGGCACGGAAATGCTTTGCGGCATTGGCGGGGGCCGCGGTGATCAGCTCGATGGGGGCGTGTTCCGGTCAGGAATCCGCTGTCACGTCGTCGCGCTCATCGACACCGCCGACCACCACAACCGCCGCCCCGGTACAGACCGACGGCACACTGCCCGCCGGTACCGACGCGTACGGCTACCGCGACTCGTTCGCCCGCTGCAAGGACCCCGAACGCCTGGTCCTGCTGGTCGGGCAGACCACCGGCCGACCGGTGACCACGGTCCAGGGCACTCGCGCGGGCGGCGACCAGCGATTCGTGGTGTGCGAGGACCGAACCGGCACCCGCGTCATGCGCGCATCGGCCCCGGGGTTGCGCCCGGACCCGTTCGAAGGCACCTTTTTCACCTTACCGCCAACAGCCAGCAGTTCGTGGCCGACGGTATGAAGATCGACCTGGCCCGCGCGACGATCACCGTCACCGACGACCCGCAGCACCCCGAACTCCGCGCGAAGACCTGGACCGTGAACGAATACTTCAGTGCCGCATATTGATTCGTGAATGGCGACCTGTGCCCGATGGCGCTAAACGACGCTCACCGGGGTGTTCTGGCCAGTGCGGATACGCCATTCGCTTTCGCGCTGTTCGAGGGTCAGGATGATGACGCCGTGCATCGGGTCGGGGGTGGAGGCGCTGGTATCGCGGCTGTGTTGCCGCGCGACCACCTGCACGAAGGATGGTGCCAGTTCGATGGTTCGTTCTACGTCGTAGCGGACGCTGATGTCGTGCAGGGGACCGTTTTCGGCGAAGACGAAGCGTTGTTTGGCCAGCAGGTCGGCGCGATTGGTGGACACACTGCCGCTGAAGTTCACGAAAGTTGCTTCGTCCCAGAACAATGCGTTCATGGCGTCGGCGTCGTTGGTGTTGAAGGCTGCTTCGTACTGTTCCAGCACTGTTGCTGCCGCAGCGGTGGTCATCGCTTCTCCTCGGTCGGTTTGACGCAGTACAAGCGAGGTTAGAACCTCGAGTGCGCTTCAGGTAAAGCCGACCGGGCAGGGGGTTTCGCTGGCCGACCGGCAATTCGAAATTCCGGCGCGCGATGAGCGCCTTTGGAACCTTCGTGGTGCAAACTTGCAGCAATTGTTTCCTCTATCCGGGGAGTTGCAATCGTGGGCGATGACACTCGCACCAGGCGGGACGTTCTGCGTATGGGCGCGGTCGGCGCGATGGGGGTGGCGCTGGGGGCGGCGGGTGGGGTGTTGGTCACCGATCGGGAGGACCCGGTCCGGACGGTAGCGGCCGAGGTGCCTGCTCATAGGGTGGATCGGGCCCGGATGGTGGCTCGGGACATCGTTGGTGTCGATGAGGATGGCGGCAGTCTGCTTGCGCGGTATCAGGAACTGCTGGGCGGGGCGGGGCCGCGGCGGCAGGCGGACGCGGGTGAGGTCGTCGTTGTGGGGGCGGGGGTTGCCGGACTGGCCTCGGCCTGGGTGCTGGCGCGGGCTGGTCATCGGGTGCGGGTGCTGGAGGGTGCGGACCGGATCGGGGGGCGCATCCGCACCTTGCGCGAACCCTTCGCCCGTACCGGCGGGCACGGCGAGGCGGGGGCCATGCGCATCCCCACTTCGCACACGCTGGTCACCGGGGTGTTGGACAAGCTCGGCGTCGCCACTCGGCCGTTCCTCATGCATCATTCCGAGCGGCGGATCACCGTCGGCGATGTGTCGGTGACGCGATCGGAATACGACAGGGATCCCGCGCCGATCACCACCCTGTTCGGGATCGGAGCGCAGCGTGGGCGGGCCATTCTGGACGATGCGCTCACCCAGGCGGGCGTGGGTCCGGGGGCCGGGGTGCGGGAATGGACGGACTATCTGGCCCGCTACGACGAGGTATCGCTGCGGGAATGGCTGCTCGGGCAAGGGAATTCGGAGGCGCACCTCGACTATGTGGGGTCCACCGAGGGGCTCACGGCGCGCATGGCACTGAGCATGACGCACAATCTGATGACGGCATACAACCTCGCGCCGAATACCGATATCGTCGAAATCGTCGGTGGTACAGAGCATTTGACCACCGCGCTGGCCGCCGCGGCGCGCGCCGCGGGCGCGGAGATCATGACCGGCGCGGAGGTGACGGCCATCGACGGCCGCGGCCATCGGATGCGCGTCACCTACGGTCCGGACGAGGTGACCGTCGACGCCGATCGGGTACTGGTGACCGCACCGTTCACGCTGCTGCGGCACATGTCCTTCGCACCCGCACTGTCCTATGGCAAGCGGCGCGCCATCGCCGAACTGCACTACGACGCCGCGACCAAGACCTTCCTGGAGTTCTCCGAGCGCTGGTGGCCCGGCCACGGCGGCATCGATGTCACCGACGCGCCGCCCCGGCTGACCGTCTACCCCTCCCATCCCGAAGGCGCGGGTGGCGTCGTCATCGCCTCCTACACCTGGTCCGACGACGCCCGCGCCTGGGATGCGCTACCGCCGGCCGAGCGCGCCGCCGAATGCCTCGCCCACCTCACCGAAGTGCACGGGCCGCGCGTACGCGAGACCTGGACCGGCGGATTCGCCTCGCACTCCTGGGCTTCGGACCGCTGGGCCGACGGTGAGGCCGCGGTCTACCTGCCCGGCCAGGCCGTCGAGATCGGGCCCGACACCCGAACCACGGAAATGGACGGCCGCCTGGCTTTCGCCGGGGACAGCACCTCCACCCGGGGCCGCGCCTGGATCGAAGGAGCGCTGGAAAGCGCCGCCCGCGCATGTCGGGAGCTGGGCGTACGCACGGCCTGAACCACGGTGCGCCGGAACGCATTCCGGTGGCGTGGTCTCACCCGCCCGGCAGCAGGGACCGGAGGGTGGTGATGGTGTCGGCTTCGGCGGGTTCCTTGTCGGGGCGGTAGCGGATTACGCGGGCGAAGCGCAGAGCTATGCCGCCGGGGTAGCGGGGGCTGGTTTGGACCCCGTCTATGGCGATTTCGACTACGAGTTCGGGGTAGAGGTAGACGGTGTGTTCGTCGCGGTCGCGTTCGTGGCGGGGGAATTCGGCTGTCTGCCAGTGGAGTAGGGCGTCGGTGAGGCCCTTGAAGGTTTTGCCGACCATGATCGGGTCGCCGCCTTCGGGGTCGCGGGCGCCCAGGTGGAGGTTGGAGAGGTAGCCGGTGCGACGGCCGTAGCCCCATTCCGCGCCCAGGACCACCAGGTCGAGGGTGTGGGTGGGTTTGATTTTCTGCCAGGCTCGGCCGCGACGGCCAGCGGCATAGGGGGCGGAGAGGGATTTGATCATGATGCCCTCGTGGCCCGCGGCCAGAGCGCCGTCGAAGTATTCGGCCGCAGCCTCTTCGTCGGGAGCGATCAGCGCCGGAATGCTCAGCGGGCCTGCGACTTTCGTCAGGGCCGCGCGGCGCTCGCGCAGAGGAGCGTCGAGGAGGTCTACGCCGTCCAGGTGTAGGCAGTCGAAGAAGTACGGGTGCAGGAGGAGTTCTCGGGTGGAGTTGGCTTCGGCTACGGCGGGGTCGGCGGCGAAGCGGGACATGGTTTCCTGGAAGGGGCGGGGGCGGCCGGAGTCTTCCAGGGC
The DNA here is from genome assembly GCF_016741815.1 of Nocardia acididurans. Lineage (GTDB taxonomy): Bacteria > Actinomycetota > Actinomycetes > Mycobacteriales > Mycobacteriaceae > Nocardia > Nocardia acididurans. The sequence continues at coordinate 530,670 of NZ_JAERRJ010000005.1, read as the reverse complement.
CAGCGTTTCGCCGTCGAGAACCACACTGGTGCAATCCAATTCGAGGACGCGGCCCACCAGTTCGGGGACGCCGGAGGTGATGTCGCGCAGGGTGCGGGTGAAGACGCGCACCTCGTCGCCGTTGCGGTGCACTTGAATTCGAGCGCCGTCCATCTTGTGTTCGATGCTGACGTCGCCGTCGAATTCGGTGAGAGCCGCGTCCAGCGCCGCACCGGGCGAGGCGAGCATGGGCTGGATGGGGCGGCCCACCTCGAGTCGGAAGGCTTCGAGCGCCTCCAGACCACCCGATCGCGCGGCCAGGGCCGTCACGGGGAGCTTGCCGGAGAGCATGTGGGCGCGGCGGACGGCGGCGATGGGCACGTCGAAGGCCTGGGCCACGGCCTCGGCGACGATCGCCGTCAGCGCGCCCTGGCGCATCTCCCCCGTCAGCAGGCGGAGCAGGAATTCGTGTTCGTCGGCCGTGGCGGCGGCGAACAATCCGGTCAGCAGTTCCTTGCGGCGAGCCGTGGATCCCGACCCGTTGACTGTCGCGAGCTCACCGAATACGGCGTCGACAGCACCGACACTCAGACTCGACTCGGTCGCCGGGGGCACCCGCATGGCGGTCAAAGTCCGCCAGCCCGTCCCGATCCGCCCCTGCGGCAGCTCCCCGGAAACCCAGGCCACGACCTGGGCGAGTTCGTCCGGCGCGGCCTCGGCGAGCAGCTCGGCCAGCGTTTTGATCTTGATCTTGCGCGAGGTGGTCGCACGCACGGTCTGCGACGCCTGCACTACTTGCGACAACAGCACGATCCGACCGTAACCCGCCGGTGTGACAGATTGCTCAGCAGAGCTGTTAATTCTCGATTGGCATGTTTGCGAAAGCGGTCATAAACTGGGCACATGGCCAAGACTTACGTCGGCGCGCGGCTACGGCAGCTGCGTACCGAACGCGGGCTGAGCCAGGTCTCGCTCGCGAAGTCGCTGGAGATATCGGCGAGCTATCTGAATCAGATCGAGCACGACGTCCGCCCGCTCACCGTACCGGTTCTGCTGCGCATCAGCGAGGTGTTCGGCGTCGACGCCGGGTTCTTCTCCTCACAGGACGATACGCGTCTCATTGCCGAACTCCAGGAAGTGGTGATGGACCAGGAGCTCGCCATCGAGGCGGACGCTCAGGAAATCGCCGAAATGGTTTCCGCGCACCCGGGTTTGGCGCGCGCCATGGTGAATATGCACAGGCGCTATCGCAATACCACCGCACAGCTCGCCGCCGCCACCGAGGACCGCTTCGCCGACGGCAGCGGTTCGGGAGCCATCTCCAAACCGCACGAGGAAGTGCGCGACTACTTCTATCAGCGCCAGAACTACATCCACGAATTGGATACCGCCGCAGAGGAACTCGCCACCCGCATGCGTTTCCACGGCGGCGACCTGAAACGCGAGATCCAACGCCGCCTCACCACCGCGCACGGCGTGCAGATCGTGGAACGCATCGACCTCGGCGACGGTGTCCTGCACCGCTACGACCCGGATACCCGCCGCCTGGAAATCGCTCCGCACCTGTCCGGCGGCCAGCGGGTGTTCAAACTCGCCGCCGAACTCGCCTACCTGGAGTGCGGCGACCTCATCGAAAAGCTGGTGGAGGAGGGCAATTTCTCCAGCCACGAGTCCCGCGTGCTGGCGAAACTGGGCCTGGCCAACTATTTCGCGGCGGCCACCGTGCTGCCCTACGGCCAATTCCACGAGGTGGCCGAGGACTTCCGCTACGACATCGAGCGGCTGTCCGCCTTCTTCACGCAGAGTTACGAGACCATCTGCCACCGGCTTTCGACCCTGCAGCGCCCGAAACTGCGCGGCGTCCCCTTCTCCTTCGTGCGTGTGGACCGCGCGGGCAATATGTCGAAACGCCAGTCCGCCACCGGTTTCCACTTCTCCTCCAGCGGCGGCACCTGCCCGCTCTGGAATGTCTACGAAACCTTCGCCTACCCCGCGAAGATCATGACCCAGATCGCCCAGATGCCCGACGGCCGCAAATACCTGTGGGTGGCCCGCACCGTGGAACGCCGCGCCACCCGCTACGGCGAACCCAGCAAAGTCTTCGCTATCGGATTGGGTTGCGAACTGCGACACGCGGGCCGCGTCGTGTACGCCGACGGCCTGGATCTCAACGAGCCCAAGGCAACTCCGATCGGCGCGGGCTGCCGGGTCTGCGAGCGCTCCAGCTGCCCGCAGCGCGCCTTCCCCCCGCTCGGCAAGTCGCTCGACATCAGCGAACACCGCAGCTCCATCTCGCCCTACGTGATCCAGTAGGTCCCGCAACCGCATTCGACCTGCGGTTATAGCCGAACTCATCGTTCCGATCCCGGTGCGGTGAGCGGAAATTCACGTCTGCGCAACACAGGCAATCGGACTGTCATCGAGAGACATTCCAGCGCAACACTTCCCGTTTACCTTTCTCACCACGAATACAGCGGTTGTATACGCACCGGTATTCGCAAGCGGCGCAGCGGCGTCGCCGAAGATCGTGAGTGAGAAGGGTCCGCCCCCATGCAAGATTCCCTCGGCCGAGATCGCGCTCGGCGTCTGATCAAGGCGATCACCATCCCCACCGCGCTGGCGCTCTCCGTGGCGCTGGTGTCCGGATGTGGTTCCAAGGACAGTGATCCCGCGGGTTCGGCCGCCAAGTCCTGCGTCGACACGTCGGCGAGCACCATCAAGGTCGGCTCCCTGCACTCGCTCACCGGCACCATGGCCATCTCCGAGGTGACCGTCGCCAACTCCACCAAGCTCGCGGTGGATCAGATCAACGCGGCCGGCGGCGTGCTGGGCAAGAAGATCGAACTGGTGCTCGAGGACGGCGCGTCCGACCCGAAGACCTTCGCCGAGAAGGCCGAGAAGCTCATCAGCTCCGACTGTGTCGCAGCGGTTTTCGGTGGCTGGACGTCGTCGAGCCGCAAGGCCATGAAGCCCAAGTTCGAGAACCTGAACTCGCTGCTCTACTACCCCGTCCAGTACGAGGGCCTGGAAGACTCCAAGAACATCTTCTACACCGGCGCCACCACCAACCAGCAGATCATCCCGGCCCTGGACTACCTGAAGCAGAAGGGCATCACCAGCCTCTACCTGGTGGGCTCGGACTACGTCTTCCCGCAGACCGCCAACCGCGAGATCAAGGCGTACGCCAAGGCCAACGGTATCGAGATCAAGGGTGAGGACCTGGCTCCGCTGGGCTCCACCGACTTCTCCACCATCGTCAACAAGGTCCGCAACTCCAAGGCGGGCGCGGTGTTCAACACCCTCAACGGCGACTCCAATGTCGCGTTCTTCCGTGAGTACGCCAACGCGGGCCTGAAAGCCGCTGACATGCCGGTGGTTTCGGTGTCCATCGCCGAGGAGGAGGTCGCGGGCATCGGCGTGCAGAACATCGTCGGCCAGCTGACCGCCTGGAACTACTACCAGACCGTCGACACCCCGGTGAACAAGAAGTTCGTCGCCGACTACAAGGCCGCCTTCGGCGCCGAGAAGCCCACCTCCGACCCGATGGAAGCCGCCTACGCCTCGGTCTACCTGTGGAAGAACACCGTCGAGAAGGCGAAGTCCTTCGCGGTGGCCGACATTCAGGCCGCGGCCGACGGCGTCAGCTTCGAGGCCCCCGAGGGCACCGTCACCATCGACGGCTCCAACCACCACATCACCAAGACCGCGCGCATCGGCGAGATCCGTGCCGACGGCCTCATCTACACGGTGTGGGATTCCGGCAAGGCCGTGGTGCCGGACCCGTACCTGAAGTCCTACGAATGGGCTGCCGGGCTCAAGTAATCCAGGAAAGCCGATGAGGGGCGGCCGGTGCGGGACGGGGACTCCCGCACCGGCCGTACGGCACACGACACAGAGGTATTCACAATGGAAGTCGCTGTCGGACAGCTGTTCACGGGCTTGAGCCTCGGCTCGATCCTGCTGCTCGCCGCTCTGGGCCTGTCACTGACCTTCGGTCAGATGGGCGTGGTCAATATGGCGCACGGCGAATTCATCATGGCCGGGTGCTACACCACATTCGTTGTGCAGCAGGTGGTCTCGTCGACCGGGGTGGCACTGATCATCTCGCTGTTCGCCGGCTTCATCGTCGGTGGGCTGTTGGGCGCGGCCCTCGAGGCCGGGCTCATCCGCTGGATGTACGACCGGCCGCTGGACACGCTGCTGGTCACCTTCGGCGTCGGATTGATACTCCAGCAGGCCACGCGCGACATCTTCGACGCGCAAGCCAAGCAGGTGGACATTCCGCAGTGGCTCACCGGCGGTATCGAGATCGCGGGCACCGTGGTGCCCAAGACCCGCATCTTCATCATGGTGCTGGCGGTGGCCGCTGTGGTCGCGCTCGCCGCCGCACTCAAGGCGACGCCCATGGGACGCCGGATCCGGGCCGTGGTGCAGAACCGCAGTCTGGCCGAAACCTCGGGCATATCTTCCCGTTTCACCGATCTCAGCACGTTCTTCATCGGATCCGGGCTCGCGGCCGTGGCCGGTGTGGCGCTCACACTGATCGGCTCCACCAGCCCGACCATCGGGCAGAGCTATCTGGTCGACGCCTTCCTGGTGGTGGTCATCGGCGGGCTCGGGCAGATCAAGGGCACCGTCATCGCGGCCTTCGGTATGGGCCTGCTGAATTCGTTCGTCGAGTACTCGACCACCGCGTCGGTCGCCAAGGTGATCGTGTTCGTGGTGATCGTGATCTTCCTGCAGGTGCGCCCGCAGGGCCTGTTCACCGTCCGCACCCGGAGCCTGGCATGAGCACTCTCCAGCGTTTGAACGCCAACTCTTCTCTGAAAGCCCTGGGCGGCTTCGCGATTGCCGCCGTCATCCTGTTCGGCGTCGCGCCCGCGATGCTCAGCGATTTCCGGCTCAGCCTGCTGGCGAAGTTCCTGTGCTTCGCCATCGTGGCCGTCGGCATCGGCCTGGCCTGGGGGCGGGGCGGCATGCTCACCCTCGGGCAGGGCGTGTTCTTCGGACTCGGCGCGTACATCATGGCCATGCACATGCAGATGGCCGATGCCGCCAAGGCGGGCGACGACGTGCCGGAGTTCATGGTGATCTCCGGCATCGACGAATTGCCGTCCTACTGGCAGCCTTTCGAATCGCCGCTGGTGGCGATTCTCGGAATTCTGGTGCTGCCCGCGCTGCTGGCGCTCATTCTGGGGTTCGGCGTGTTCAAGCGCCGGGTCAAGGGCGCGTACTTCGCCATCCTGAGTCAGGCGCTGGCCGCGGCGCTGGCGATCCTGCTCACGGGACAGCAGAGCATCGGCGGGTTCACCGGGCTCAGCGACTTCCGGTCCTTCTTCGGTTACCGGCTCGACGATCCGATCAATCGGCGGATGCTGTTCTTCATCGCGGCGGGCGCGCTGCTGGCGGTGGTGGCCATCGCGCGTCAGCTCATGCACAGCCGGTACGGGGAACTGCTTGTCGCCGTGCGTGATCAGGAGGAGCGGGTGCGCTTCCTCGGCTACGACCCGGCCAACATCAAGATCGTCGCGTATGTGGTGGCGGCGTTCTTCGCGGGTATCGCGGGTGCGCTGTTCACCCCGATCGTCGGCATCATCTCCCCCGCGGACATCGGCGTGGTGCCGTCCATCGCCTTCCTGATCGGCGTCGCGATCGGCGGGCGCACAACGCTTCTCGGCCCGGTGCTCGGCGCGATCGGCGTGGCCTGGGCGCAGACCGCGTTCTCGGAGGAGTTCCCCTCCGGCTGGGTGTACTTCCAGGGCGCGCTGTTCATCGTCGTCGTCGGCTTCATCCCCGCCGGGCTGGCCGGATTCGGCGTGCTGGGCAAGCAGCTGCTGGAGCGCGTCCGGCCCGCCAAGCCCGAGACACCCACTCCCGCCGCGGGATTGACGGCCGCCGAAGCAATCACCGCCTCGGTGATGACCACCGGCGACCCGGTGCCGGAGAAGTCCGCGGACGAGCCCGACGAAGAGAAGGTGGAAGCACGATGAGCGAGGTATACCTCGAAATCCGCGGCCTCTCCGTGAGTTTCGACGGCTTCAAGGCCGTCACCGATGTGGATCTGACGGTGCTGCAGGGCGATCTGCGGTTCCTCATCGGTCCCAACGGCGCGGGCAAGACCACGCTGATCGACGCCATCACCGGGCTGGTGCCCGCCACCGGCTCGGCGCAGAAGTCCGGCGACGAGCTGATCGGCAAGAAGGTGCATCAGATCGCGCGGCTCGGCGTGGGCCGAACCTTCCAGACCGCCAGCGTTTTCGAACAGCTCACGGTGCTGCAGAACCTCGATATCGCGGCCGGAGCCGGGCGGTCCGCCCTCACCCTGCTGCGCAAACGTAAGTCCGTGCTGCCCGCCATCGAGGAAGCGCTCGAGATCACCGGCCTCACCGCCCTGCGCGACAAACCCGCCGGCATCCTCGCGCACGGCCAGAAGCAGTGGCTGGAGATCGGCATGCTGCTGGTGCAGAACGCCTCCGTGCTGCTGCTCGACGAACCCGTCGCCGGGATGAGCGCCGAGGAACGCGAGGAAACCGGAAACCTGCTGCGCCGCATCGGCGACAAGCGCGTGGTGATCGTGGTCGAACACGATATGGATTTCATGCGTGCCTTCGCCTCCTCGGTCACCGTGCTCGCGGGCGGCAGGGTGCTCAGCGAGGGCACCGTCGAACAGGTGCAGGCCGACCCCAAGGTGCAGGAGGTCTACCTCGGCACCGCGGCCGCGGGCGAACTGCCGCCGAGCACCGAGGAACTGGAGAGCGCCGATGCTTGAAATCACCGAGCTACACACGGGTTACGGGCGAACCGAGGTCATTCACGGTGTGTCCCTGACGGTTCCGGATGACGGCGTCGCCGCCATCATGGGCCACAACGGAGCGGGCAAGACCTCGCTGCTGCGTGCGGCCGTCGGCCTGCTGCCCGCCAAATCGGGCCGAATCGTGTTCAACGGCACCGAGATCACCAAGATGTCGCCGTCCAAGCGGGTCAAGCACGGCATCGCCTATGTGCCGCAGGGGCAGCAGTCCTTCCAGCAGCTGTCCACCATGGAGAACCTGCAGGTCGTGGCGGACGGGCGCAAACGCGGGAAGGAACTCGTCGCCGAAGCGCTGGACCTGTTCCCGGCGCTGAAGGACCTGCTCACCCGCAAGGCGGGCCTGCTCTCCGGCGGTCAGCGTCAGCAGCTGGCCATCGCCCGCGCGCTCATCACCGAACCGAAGCTGCTCATCCTGGACGAGCCGACCGAGGGCATCCAGCCCTCGGTGGTCGCCGAAATCGAGCGCACCATCATCGAACTCACCAATCGCGGTGGCCTGAGCGTGCTGCTGGTCGAGCAGCACATCGGCTTCGCGCTGCAGGCCGCCCAGCAGTACTACGTGCTGCAGTCGGGCCGGATCACCTCGTCCGGTGCGGGCGGCGCGGGCGCCGAATCCGCTGTCCGGCTGGCGATGGCCATCTGACCGGGCGCGCCGACATGGCACACAGGGGGCGTATCCCGCTGTCGGACAGGGTGTATCGGGCCCTGCAGCGGGATCTGGCGGCGGGGGTGCTGGTGCCCACCGAACGGCTCGGCGAGGAACGCCTCGCCGAGACCTACGGCGTCTCGCGCACCCCGGTGCGCGAGGCCCTGGCCCGGCTGCTCGCCGACGGCCTGGTCGAACGCCACTCCGACGGGCTCTACCCCTACCGGCCCCGCGTGGAGGAGCTGGCCGACCTCTACGAGCTCCGAATTCTGCTGGAGGCCCATGGGATACAGCGGCAACGCGGCGTCGGCGACCCGGCCCGCGACGGCGCCGACGTCGAGCGGTGCACTGCCGAGAACACGACGGCGGCAACGGGTTCCGCCCCGCACGATCGGGATCTGGTGCGCGCCGAGCTGGCCACCTGGCGGCATCTGCGTGAGCATCCGCCGGAGCCCGGTGCCGCGCTGATCGCCGCCGACGAGCGGTTCCACTCCGCTCTTCTCACGGCCTCCGGCAATACCGCTCTGGCCGAGGCACTCGGCACCGTGCACGCCCGCGTGCGGCCGGTGCGGGCGCTGGATATACCTACCCCGGACCGCATCTCGACCATGACCGACGACCACATCAGCATTGCGGAGCAGCTGCTCGCCGGTGACCTCGAGAAAGCGCTGAACGCGCTGATCGCGCACATCGCCACCTCGCGTGATCATGTGCTGGCGCGTGCTGAACATGCGCTGCGGTTGACCAAACTGGCTCGCGCCCTGCGTGACTGACAGTCGGTACTGGCAGTGACTCAGACGGGCTGTTAGCGTGGCCCCATGGTGTCAGAGCAGCCACGCATCGCACCCGGCCGCCTTCGCGAGCTGGGACCTGTCAATTGGGTCGTCTGGCAGGTGCTTTCACGCGCCGCGGGCACCGACGACGCTCATCTGTTCAGCACGCTGGGACAGGCCAAGGGCATCTTCCGGGGGTGGCTGCACTACTCCGGACGACTGATGCCCGGCGGGAAGCTGCGCCGGTACGAGACCGAGCTGGTGATCCTGCGGGTGGCGCATCTGCGGCAGTGTCAGTACGAGATGGACCACCACATCCGGCTCGGGAAGCGGGCGGGCGTGACCCAGGAGATTCTGGAGCGCGTGCGCAGCGGGCCGGGCGCGCCCGGCTGGTCGGCCAAGGAACAGGCGCTGCTCGCCGCCGTCGACGAGCTCGTCACCACGCGCGACCTCTCCGACGACGCGTGGAAGTCGCTGTCCGAGCAGTTCAGCGAGCCGAAGCTGATCGAGATCGTGCTGCTGGTCAACCAGTACGAGGGACTGGCCAGCACCATCACCGCGCTGCGCATCCAGCCCGATCACTGACAGCGCCGCGTCATCGCGGAGCACGTCACCCCCGTCGTCCCGGCGTGGAACGACGGGAGGGTCAGGCACGGAATTTGCGGATGCCGCGGAAGGGCTCGGTCGGGGCGGCGGCGAGCAGGGCGTTCTCGTCGGCACTGTCGCCGACGATGCGGGCGTGCAGGTGCATGTCGTGCCAGCCGTCCTCGTGGAATCCGGCGCTGCGGTTCACGGCTTCGAGGCGGAAGCCGGATTTGAGCGCGACGCGGCAGGATTGCGGGTTGTGCACCGAATGGCGCAGTTCGAGGCGGTGGAAACCGGCCTGCTGGAAGGCCCAGTCGGTGAGCGCGTTCACCGCGCGCGGTGCGATGCCCCGGCCGCGCACCCCCGGCACCACCCAATAGGCGACCGCCGCCAGACCCTGCGACGGCACCATGTACTGCAGGGACGCCCGCCCCACGATCCGCCCCGAACGGCTATCGGCCACAGCCCAATTGGCGTCCAGGCCACCGCTCCACGCGCCTGCCCACGACTGCACCCACTCGTCGGCCTCCGACTCCGAATCCGCGGTGCGCACATGCCAGCGGCGGATCGCCGGGTCCTGGAACGCGGCGAACACTTCCGGGGCGTCGCGGCGCAGCCACGGCCGCAGCACCAGACCGTCGCCGGCCGGGATCACCGGCTGCGCCGCCCGGGTGAACATCTCGGTGGCAACGATTGCCGGGGTGGATCTCGGCATAGCTGAAATTCTGCTCCTGCATCGTCACCGCCGCCCGAGAATGCCGATCGGCTCCAGCCGAATCTGCAGGCGGGCGGTGTCCTCCCACTGACTGAAGCGAATCTGCAGCACCCTGAAGGTGCCGCGAACGCCTATGGTCGGCCACTCGCCGGGGTCACCCGGCAGGTGCGCCTTGTCCACGAAACCCGGAATCGGAATGCCGATGTCGACCAGGATGCCGGTCTGCCCCGGCCCCCACGGCAGCGCCTCGACCGTGCCGGTCACCCGGGAGCCCTCCGGCAGCGGGCCGCCCTCGCACGGTGTGAAGTTGCGCTGCACGACCGCGTGGTTCCAGGCGTGGTCGAACTCGTCGGAGGTGACTTCCGTGGCGTCCGACGGCGGTTCGGCCTCGACCGCGGGATCGCCGCGCAGCGCCTCGTACACCCATGCCCCGCTGTCGCCGAATCGGGAACGCACGCTGAGGAATTCGGTGATCGAGGCGGCGGCGACGGCGGCGCCGGGATAGTCGCTGCGCTCGGGACGCAGCTGCGGGGGCAGCGGATCCGGTGCGGCGCTGTCGAATTCGATGCGGCGCAGGATCGCTCCCTTGTCGGACATCTCCAGCCAATGCTGGACGCCATGTCCCTGGAAACGCACCCACCGCACCGACACAAGGCTACTCGGGCTCGGCCGTTCGCGACGACTTCCAGTGTGACGACCATCACGATGCAATCGCCCGGGAATTTCCATACAAAGTATAGCGTACTACGTATAGAGATTGATCGCCGCCGTAGGAGGGCCCATGAAAATCACCGCTTCCGCTCTGTCGCTGAACGTCGCCGACCCGACCGCCTCGGCGAAGTTCCTCATCGACCACTTCGGCTTCGCCGAGCAGATGGCCGCCGACGGCTTCGTCTCGCTCGCCCGCGAGGACGCCGGATTCAATGTCATCTACCTGCGCACGGGCCTGTCGACCTTCAAGCCCGAACGGATCGCGGGCGCAGCCGGCCAGGGCACGCTGGTGGTATTCGTGGTCGAGGACATCGACGCCGAATACGAGCGCGTACGAGCCGAGGGCGTGCCGATCGTGACGGAGATCGAAACCGAGTCGTGGGGTGAGCGCTACTTCCAGACCGTCGATCCGAACGGGATCATCATCCAGCTGGTGCAGTGGGTCTGACCGATCCGCACGCGAAAAGCGATGGGCGGCAGGGCGTTCACCCTGCCGCCCATCGAGTGCGCCGCCCTGATCAGGCGAGTGCGGCGCGGAACACCTCGACCGCCTGAGTCGAGGGACGGCCGAGGATCTTCTGCAGGTCACCGCTGGTGACATCCAGAATGCCGTCGGCGATTCCGCTGTCGGCGTCAGCGAGGGCCTGGGCGTAACCCGCGGGCAGACCGGCGGCTTCCAGGGCGGCGGCGTAGTCGGCCTGCGGCAGGTTCTCGTAACGCACCGGCTTACCGGCGGCGGTCGAAATCGCCTGCGCCAGATCGGCATAGGTGAGGTGCTCGTCGCCGCCCAGCTCGTAGACCTGCCCGGCGTGGCCGTCGGTGGTCAGCACCTTGGCGGCCGCCTCGGCGTAGTCGGCGCGGGCCGCGCCGGAGACCCGGCCGGTTCCGGCCGCGCCGTGCAGCACGCCTGATTCGACGGCGTGCGGCAGGCCGCCGAGGTAGTTCTCCCAGTACCAGCTGTTGCGCAGCACCACATTCGGCACGGACGCGTCGGCCAGGACCTGCTCGGTGCCCCAGTGCTCCTGCGCGAGGATGAGCGGATTGCGCTCGGCGTGCGGGATGCTGATGTAGGCCAGCAATTCGACACCCGCCCGCTCGGCGGCGCGAATCACATTGGTGTGCTGGGCGACCCGCTGCCCGAATTCGGTGCCCGAGACCAGCAGCACGCGATCCACACCGGCGAAGGCGCGGTCCAGGGCCTCCGGCTCGTCGTAGCTCGCCTGCCGCACGTCGACACCCTTGGCGGCCAGATCCGCCGCCTTCGCGGGGTCGCGGACCACGGCCACCACGTCCGCGCCCTCCTTCAGCAGGGCCTCCACGGCGAGACGGCCGAACTGTCCGCTGGCTCCGGTTACCGCGACGGTCATGACTTCCTCCAGGTAGTTAAGGGAATGAACTGCACCTTCTGCGTGTACTAACTAATAGTAAGTACCAGCTATTCCCGCACCATCGCAACCGGGACGGATAACCTAGACCCATGACCACGCGGCCTCTTTCTCCACAAATCCCGGGTCCCGACCCGGCCGAGGACCCCGAGGCCATTGCCGCCGATCACGCCGACCCCACCCTTGAAGCCGACGTCTTCGCCCGCAACTGCCTCTCCCGCCCGGTCCTCGGCAATGTCGCCAGCCGCTGGGGCGTGCTCGCCCTGGTCGCGCTCCGCGCGGGCCCCTACCGGTTCAGCGCCCTGCGCCGCCGCGTCGACGGCATCAGCGAGCGCATGCTCTCCCAGACCCTGCAGGCCCTGGAACGCGACGGCATGATCAACCGCGAAGTCCAGACGTCGATCCCGCCGCACGTCGAATACACCCTCACCGATCTGGGGGCACAGGTCGCCTACCACCTGGCCGACCTCATCGACGTGCTGGAATCCAATATCGGGAAGATCCAAGCCGCCCAGGCGAACTACCACCGAGACTGAGGAGCGCGATGTCGGACCTGCGGTATCTGGAGCGCTGCATCGAATTGGCAAGCGAGGCACTGGACGCCGGTGACGAGCCGTTCGGATCCGTCCTGGTCGCGGCGGACGGCACCATCCTCGCCGAGGACCGCAACCGGGTGGCGGGCGGGGATCACACGCGGCATCCGGAATTCGAGCTGGCGCGTTGGGCCGCAGCGCATCTCACGCCCGAGGAGCGCGCGAAAGCCACCGTCTACACCTCCGGTGAGCACTGCCCCATGTGCTCGGCGGCGCACGCCTGGGTCGGGCTCGGCCCGATCGTCTACGCCGCCTCCACCGAACAGTTCACCGCCTGGCTCGCGGAATTCGGTGTCGCACCCGGACCGGTGAGCCCGCTCCCGATTCAGCAGGTCGCACCGAATGTGCCTGTCACAGGACCGTTTCCGGAGCTGACCGATCGGGTGTACGCGCTGCACCGCCGGATGTACCTGGGCTGATCGCCCGCACCGGGGTCAGCGCCAGCAGTATTGGTTCTGCTGCTCGATCGGGAAGAACAGCTCGTGGCCGGAGTACAGGCGCACGCGCACTCCGCCGGGCTCCCAGCCCACCGCGCTGATCACCGGCGGGTCATCGCCGTTGTCGAAGACGAAGCCATGGCCGTACCCCATGCCCGCCTCGCAGCCCACGTACACCTGATAATTCAGGTGTCGCTTGAACAGCCCGCTCTTCTGCTCGACGATGCCGACACTGTTCACGGCATAGCTGACGGCGGAATCCGCGGGCCGCGGAATCTGCTGATGATCGGTCACATCGAGGATGATGTCGTCCACGAACCAGAGGCCGCAGCCGATCAGCAGCGTGGCGAGGCAACCCACCAGCGCACTCAGCAGAAAACGCGAAAACGGCCCGAGGCCAGTGGATTTCGCTGGCATCGGGCCGTTCACACGGCTCAGGCTATCACCCCGGACACTTTGGGGAACCCATGAGAAACCCCACAGAGTTGGGCGGCCTCAGAAGTTGATCATGTGGCCGGCGAGGCCGTGGATCGCTTCCTGCAGCGCCTCCGACAGGGTCGGATGGGTGTGCACGTTGCGGGCCAGCTCGTTGACCGTGAGATCCCACTTCTGGGCCAGAGTCAGCTCCGGCAGCAGCTCGGAGACGTCGGGGCCGATCAGGTGGCCGCCGATGAGTTCGCCGTACTTGGCGTCCGAGATCAGCTTCACGAAGCCGGTGGCGTCGCCGAGGCCGTGCGCCTTGCCGTTCGCGGTGAACGGGAAGGTGGCGACCTTGACGTCGTAGCCCTCGTCCTTGGCCTGCTGCTCGGTGAGGCCGAAGGAGGCGACCTGCGGCTGGCAGAAGGTGGCGCGCGGCATCATGCGGTAGTCGCCGAGGGCCATGGTCTCCGCGCCCGCGATGGTCTCCGCGGCCACGACGCCCTGCGCCTCCGCCACGTGGGCGAGCTGCAGCTTGGCGGTGACGTCACCGATGGCGTAGATGCCGTCGACATTGGTGCGCATGTAGTCGTCGATGGCGATGGCGCCGCGATCGGTCAGCTGCACGCCGGTGTTCTCCAGACCGTAGCCGTCCACGCGGGGCGCGAAGCCGACGGCCTGCAGCACCTTGTCGACGGTGACCGTCTCGATCGAACCGGACTTGTTGTCCTTGATCGCGACGGTGACCTTGGAGCCGTCGTCGTCGATGGACTGCACGGCCGCACCCGTGGTGATGGTGATGCCGAGCTTCTTGTACGCCTTGGTGATCTCCTTGGACACGTCGGCGTCCTCGTTCGGCAGCGCGCGATCCAGGAACTCCACGATGCGCACGTCCACGCCGTAGTTCTTGAGGACGTAGGCGAACTCCATGCCGATCGCGCCCGCGCCGACCACCAGGATCGAGCCCGGCAGGTCGCGGGTGAGGATCTGCTCCTCGTAGGTCACCACATTCGCCGACAGCGAGGTGCCCGGCAGCAGCTTGGTGACGGTGCCGGTCGCGATGATCACGTTGTCGAACGTGATCTCCTCGGTGCCGCCCTTGGTCAGCTCGACCGAGAGCGCCTTGGGACCGGTGAAGGTGCCCTTGCCGTCGAACTCGTCGATCTTGTTCTTCTTCATCAGGAAGTGGACGCCCTTGACGCGGCCGTCCGCCACCTTGCGGCTGCGATCGAACGCCGCGCCGAAGTCGAAGCTCGCCTGCCCGGAAATACCGAACGTCTTGGCTTCCTTGGTGAAAATATGGGCCAATTCCGCGTTACGCAGCAGCGCCTTGGACGGAATGCACCCGACGTTCAGGCACACGCCACCCCAGTATTTCTGCTCGACGATCGCTGTTCGCAGGCCGAGTTGAGCGGCACGGATCGCGGCGACGTAACCGCCGGGACCAGCGCCGAGAACGACGACATCGTAGTGGGAAGTCACGGTGTCGAGACTAGCCCCGTTTCGGATCACGCACTCAGCCATCCCCCCGCTCGGTGAGATCAGGCCTGGCCGGTCTCGAATCGGCTGATCAGACCATCCCGCACCGTGAACCGCCACGCCGTCCGCATCGCACCCCAGCGATCATTGCTGTAATCGGCCACGAACTCCGTCGGACTGGCCACCGACTCGACCTTCATCCGCCCATTGGTCTCGAAGATCTCCGAGTCCGTCCACTGGGCGAGATTCCGCTCGTTCCCGTCATCGGACATGCTGGCGTCCTCGGTCAGGGTGGCGAAGAAGGCCGACGAATCATGTGCGTTCACCGCGTCCACGAACTTCTGCACGGTGCGATCGAGTTGAGTCATCCGATTCCCTCTCGATTCCGATGGAGATGAGCAGGGTGGAACAACCCGATCGAGTCTAGCGGCTCGGCCGGAGGCGAGAGTCGGCGAAATAAGTGTCACGGATTGCGACGCGGACGGTCGCGGCGTCGGCCTGGTCACGCTGCCCGATTCGGTCCACCACCTCGGACAGGCGCCAGATGTTCGACGGGACAAGCCGCCCGGAGGTGACCGCACCGAGCGCGACGTGCGCGGCCTCATCCGGCTTGCCCGCGGCAACCAGGGCCAGGCCGAGATCGATACTCGCCGTGAGGATTCGGCGCGGCCGGGTCGGAGTTGCCGAGGTGAGGTCGGCGAGTACGTGCCGGGCGTGAGACTCGGCCGCCGGGTCGCCGAGCCATGCGAGTGTGGTGGCGACGTAGGCATCCGATTTCGCGGGGTCGTACTGGAAGTGATGCTCCGGCCGGTCGGGCGAGCCCATACCGGAAACCAAGCTTGCGACCCGACGCAATGCGAAATGAGTACCGGCCGGATCGCCGAGTCTGGCCAGCGCCCGGCCCTCCTGCGCGGTCGCCTGAATGTAGGCCGATGAATCACGCGGCGCGGCGTCCTGTGCCGCACGCGAAAGTTCCACCGCGGCAACGAAATCACCGCTGATCAACTTCTGCCAGGCTCGGGTTTCGAGAATCCACGCCGCGATCTCCCGATGCTCCGCCTCTGCCGCGATTCCCTTCGCCACTCCGAGCCGCGCGTCGGCGGCCCGCAACTCGCCGAGATCGATATGACAGGTGCTCGCGAGCACCGACAGCCATCCCACCGCAACAACAAGGCGTCGATGCTGCGCGAGCGTTGTCTTCCCGTCCAGCATGCGCCCGGCGAGCCGGAGGTGCTGCGCGACCTCGACGAGCAGTTCGCCTGGCGCGGTGTTCGTATAAGCCGACGCGAGATCGTCGACCCTGCGCTCCAGCCCTTCGAGGACGCCGCCGCCGACATCCGACGAGGAGACTCGCTGCGCCCATGCGAGCGCCTCGAGCTCGCCGTCCGTGCGGCCGTCGGTGAGAATCGCGTCAGGGCCGAGCACCCTCTCATACGCGGCAACAATCTCGGGAAGCGCCGGTCGTGTCCCCTTCTCGACCATGCTCAGATACGAAGGCGTGTAATTCGTCTGGCGCGCCACTTCGCGCAGGCCGATGCCAGCAACCTCACGCGCGCTTTTCAACATTGCCCCGAGTTCCATGGTCCCCTCGTCCCAGAGACTCTGTGAACAGTCTGTCAACACCGTAGCCGGGGCCATGCACCCCGCACAGCCTTACCGTCAGAGTTACATCCGACACCGGAGTCCTCAATCTCTGGTCCTGCGAGCTCGGCGACGGATGCCTCCATCCATACCGGGGACTTGGAGACACGACATGGAAATCATCCTGGCAATAACGCTTCTCGCGCTGGTGGTCGTTGCTGGAATATCCGCGCCACTACGCACGAGCCCCACTGCGCAGCACTGGCACGGCGCGACCGTCGACCAGATCCGCACACGGCTGGAATCCGAGTCCCGTCACTCGAAATCCCAAGGGGGTGCGACATGGCGCTGACTGAACGGGAGGCGAAAGTGCTCGGCATTCTCTGCCCGCTCGAACCCACGGAAGCGTTGACTGCCAGCGAAATTCGCGCACAGTCGGGACTTGCGCACACGACGACGATTCGAGCACTCGCCCGCCTGGAACGAGGCGGATTCGCCCACCGGAACTACCGGAGCCCGGCGGCGTGGCGAGCCACCGACAGGGGGCGACTCGTTGCACGGGCAGCCGTGTACCAGGAGTATTCGACGGAGGGGGCGTGATGGGGTTCGAGGGACACGCTCGGCCGACCAGCCACCGGGCGATAGGCTTCGTCAGACGCGATCTGCCCCAACGAGTTTGGCGAGACGATGAATCCGGACTTCATCGGATAGCGGCACGACTCGATCTCGACCTGACCGCCATCGCCTATCGAAACACCCAGCTCGACGATGACGCGATAGAACAGCTTCTCGAACTCGTCGCACTGGCGGACGCGGAGCTGATTCTGGTACCGCACTCAGACCACGTGGGCGGATGCAATATCCAGGCCATCGCCGAAGTCGTCGACATCTACTGCACCGAGGGCGCGAAGCGGATCACCATCCACAGCTACGAGGACGGCGAGCTCGAAGGAACCATCAAAGTCGTGGATACCGACGAAGCCGCAATCCGATGTCAGCCGCGCCCGCGACCGCACCCGTAGGCTCGTGCTGTGACCGACCAGAGAGCAGCCGACAACGCGGCCATAGTCACCGCGGTACAGAACCTGCACACCGACCTCGCCGCCTGGCTGGGCACAGAGGCTTCATACGAAGTACTCGAACGCTTTGCCGCAGCACAACATCCGGACCTCACAATGGTGAGCACCGACGGCTCGATCGTCGCGCGCGAACCCCTCCTGGCCGGGTTGCGCGAAGCGCGGAACGCGGTTCCCGGACTTCGAATCGAGATCGACGAGCTCATCGAATTGAACCGCGTGAGCGACACGGTAGTGATCCGCTTCCGCGAAACCCACCACACCCCCGCCGAAACCACGGCCCGCCGCGTAACCGCCGTCCTACTCACCGCCCCCGACGGCTACCTCTGGCAATCCGTCCACGAAACCGCAATCCCCTGACCATCCAGGAAGTCGACCAAAGCCCGCACATGGCTGGCGATTTCACTGTCATCTGATATTCATCCGGGCAGTTCGAACGCACTATTCTGCCGATTACAGGATGTCGAGGCCGCAGACCAGCCGCGCGGACCGGTTCCGCGGAGTCCCACTTGTGGAATCGGTTCCGCTCGAGATATCAATCCATCAGCCCCAAAGCCTCTTCAACCAGACCATTGGTCAGGGCGAAGACCACCACGCCCCCGCAGGCGGGTCGGATCCGCAGTCAGCGGCCCGACCAGCCCTTGGTCTAGTGGATCCGCTATCGAGCTTTGCTGGGCTCGGTCTGTTAGGTCTCGAACCTGGACCGCAGGCTCTGCCAGAGCATTCGGTAGCAAGCACCGGCTGGGCCCCGGAAGTATGCTCTGTCGGACTTCGGCAACCACGCGAGCAAGCTTCGTCGGAGCTTGCTCGAGATTGTCGGATTGAGACGTTCGTCATCGACATCGTAGACGTCGAACCAGACTAGTAAGTTTGGTACGTCAGGTGCGATGGCAGCGACGCACGCCCGGAAATCTTCCTCGATTCGCGGTGCCCACAGCCAGCCACGGCTGATGATGATGGAGTCGTACGACAGGCCGTACACGATCCACGGGAAGTCGCTGGATTTTTTGTTTTCGCGGCAGTAGGTCTCGACCTCGCCCTCAAGCTCATGCTCGAAAAAGTCGTCGAGCGCCAGTTTGACAGCGTCGGCTTGCTCGCGGTTGCTGAGATACAGGCGGAACTGGACATCGAGGTTCACTGACACGGGCAGAAGGCTAGTCGGGTGACCAGCTCATCGAGTACGTCGGGACGGGCTCAGCTTGTCCCCTCGGGTTGATCTTGCTGTACCTGCTCGCCGAGACCTGCCAGCATGCCGGGCAAGTGGACGTCCTGCGCGAATCTCGACGGACGGGTCGGCTTACGGTCGGACAGTCAAAATATGGTGCCCGGCGATACGGCGTTCTGGGCGAAACTCGAGGCCATCACGCTGGGATTCCGCTGGCAAACTGCTGAACCAATGCACTGTCATGCCGCTGGTCGCGCTGACCGAACCGGCCGGCCTGGGGCAGCCGAAAGATCTACGGTCCGAGTCCGGCGGATCGCCTGGCCGAACTCGGACCATATTGCCGAATCCTGTGCGTACACCAGCCGGTTGAGTCGACTCATGTTCTCAGACGTTTGTGTGATACAAACGTCTGACACATATGTATCAGCCGCTCTTGGTGAAGGGCCGAACGAAAGAAGCGCCATGAGTCGTCGCCACCTCGCGCTGGGCATACCGCTCCTCCTTCTCGTCGTCGCCGCGGTGCTGGCGGTGCTCGGTTCGCTGCGCGATTCGCACATCGTGACCGTCACCCGGGTGACCGAGGCGGACCCCGATGTCATGTGGGAGCTGTGGAGCGATGTGCCCGCGCGTACCGAATGGGATCGCGGTCTGCAGTACATCGATATCGACGGACCGTTCCAGGCGGGTACATCGGGCACTGTCAAGGTCGAGGGACAGGACCCGGTGCGATACGAAATCGTCGAGGTGACACCGAAAGTGAGCTTCACCGACCGATTCCAGAGCCTGCTCTGGACCCATACCGACTGGCACCACACCATCGAACACCGAGCGGACGGTCGCTACGAGGTCACATGGCGTCTGGAGACCCGAGGGCCGCTGTCGCTGATCTCCTTGCCCGTACTGAAGAACATCTTCGGTGAGGAAGTGCCCACAGCGGTAACCGAATTCGTCCAACTGGCCGAAAGCAGAAGCCGACCGTGAGCATGCTGGAACGTCTCGAACTGGAGGCATTTCTCACCCTCGCCGAGGAACTGCACTTCGGCAGGACGGCGGCACGACTGAACGTCTCGACCGCACGCGTCAGCCAGGTGATCCGAAAACTGGAGCGCCGCATAGACGCACCACTGTTCGAACGCAACAATCGAACCGTCGGGCTCACCCCACTGGGCAAGAAACTGCGTGACGAGCTACGGCCCGCCTACGATCACATCATGGCCAGCGTCCTCGCGGCAAGGCAGGCAGGAGGGGCCGACAGTACGATCACGGTGGGGTTCTCCACGCCCTGGTGCGGGAATCTGGTTGCGCGGGCGGCGGAGCTCTTTCGAAGCCGGTTCCCGAACATCACTGTCGAGATCGAGGAGATCCCGCTCACCGACCCACTCGGCCGCATGCGTTCAGGCTCAGTGGATCTGCAACTCAGCGAGTTCCCCATCGCCGAACCCGACATCACCACAGGACCGATCATCTACTCCGAACCACGCGGATTGCTCATGTCCCGGCTGCATCCGTTCGCCGAACGCGACACGGTCTCGGTGGAGGACTTGGCCGGCACAACACTGATCACCATCGCCGACGAACTCGTCCCCCGATACTGGATGGACCACCACTTTCCACAGCGCACCCCCACAGGCCGGCCGATCCCCCACGGACCCACCACGAACTTCTGCGCCGAAGTGCTGGTCCACACCAGGCAGGGCACCGCCGTCAGCGCCATCGCATTGCAGGCCGGAGCCCTTCTCGACTGGCCACAAACCGTCGTCATACCCCTGCACGACGCACCCCCGATCGACTACGGCCTCCTGTGGCCGACCGCGGGAAGGAACCCCCTCGTGAAACCGTTCGCCGAAACGATCACCGAAGCCGCAAAATGCGATGACGCCGGCCAGCGCCGAGCGTCGCTCCGCAATGCATAGTCGAGACCTGAACCAACCACCGAACGCACTACTCTGCCGCTTACAAGCCTGTTCGGACCGGCCGATCCGCGGCAGATGTGATCGGAGACATGTCTGCTTCGGAGGACCGTTGCTGGCTGACCGAAATAGTCTCGGGCTGGGAGGTGGTCAGGGTGATTGGTCACGAACGAGGTGTCATCGCCTCTGAGGTGCAGGAGATTCTCAACTACTTCGGCAAATGCCCCATCTGCAGGCATCCAGCTCGCGCGTGGCACATCACCGCAGAGTTCGACGACAACCGCGTCGAGAGCCAAGATGTCGCCGAGTGCGGCGGTTGGTGCGGATGGAAGGGCCCAGTGCGACCGGTCGCGATGACCCACGGCGCATTGGTGCTGACCAAGGAGCGCAAGGAGATTAGAGCGACGACCCCGGGGTTGCCGTCGGCCTGAGACCGAACATCCTGCATTGCCGCATATCGCGCTGACCGAAGCGGCCGGCGCGGGGTATCGGAAGATCAACTGGCTGCGTCGATCTGAGCGCCGGCGAACGTATTGATCTGCTGGTGAGCGGAAATTGAGCGCTATGTCGGGTCAGAGGGCGAACCAGGCAGTGGTGGTCCAGTTCGGGGTCTCACCGGGGATGAGTTGGAGGTGGAAGTCTGGGCCGTCGTGTGTCCTGCTGAGTTCGGGTTCTGTGAGTTGGCTGATGGTGCGCGCGTAGTTGCCGTTGGGCAGGTCGATGGCGGAGCCGTACCAGTCCTGGTGCGTCGATGCGTTGGTTCTCGAATTGGCAGTCGTCGTGAGGTTTTCGTGGTTCACGACGATCTGCTCCCCTTTGGTTACGGTGAGGGGGCCGATGGTTTGCCGGGCGATCGGGAACTGTGGGTCGACCGGTGAGGCGGACACGTCGATCCGCCAGTCTCCCTCACTGCCTGTCCCCACTCAAGTGGTGATCCACCAGTCAAGAGGGTTGTCGTCTTCGTCGTAGACGTTGCCGTACCCCCACACGCAGCCGTGCTCGGTCGCCCATCCTTCGATCGCATCCTGGATCGCGACGAAACCGGCTGTGACCGGCACCGTGATCACGATGAATCGTCGGTCGGACGGCATCTCGACCACTCCGCCTAGCCGGTCGAATGCCGCAGTGAGTGTTCTGATCCCGACGTCGGAAGGTGGCGAACTCTTCGGGTAGGCCCTCAGGCAGAGGTTTCCACCGCGGCGCAGTACTTCGAAACGGCCGTCGTCGAACACTCGAAGGTGGTCTCCGGCGGCAAAATCGTAGGTCAGGGCGGGGCTGCCGAGAATCTCATAGTCGTTGTGTTCCAGGAGCTTTGCGGGCAGTACTTCGTAGACAGGTTCGCCGGCGGCGTTTGCGCCGGCGATCACCTGGACGTGTGTACTGCCGCAGGCGCTCTGGTCATCGGACATGTATGGATCCTGGCACACCTTCTCGCGACATCCAGCCGAGATCATGGGGGAGATTCCGGGGTGGCAGCGGCGGGGTGGCCGCTGCCGGGATCGGTCACTTTCGCCAGAAGAAGTGGTGGGTTACGCCGCTGGGGCTGGGGATGGCTTCGAGGTGGTAGCGGTCGGTGAGGTCTTCGGGGGTGGTCCAGAGGCGTTCGCCGCGGTCGAGGGTGGCGGGGGCGACCACGATGTGGAGGGTGTCGATGAGGTCTGCTTCGAGGAATTGGCGGACTGTGGCCACGCCGCCGCCTATGCGGACGTCTTTGCCGTCGGCGGCTTCGAAGGCTTGGGCGAGGGCCTCTTTGGGGGAGGCGTCGATGAAGTGGAATGTGGTGTCGGAGAGGGTGAATGAGGGGCGGGGGTGGTGGGTGAGGACGAAGACGGGGGTGTGGAAGGGCGGGGTTTCGCCCCACCAGCCCTGCCAGTCGTGGTTTCCCAGGGGCCGCGGTGGGGGCTGAATTTGTTGCGGCCCATGATTTCCGCGCCGATGTTGTTGGTGAAGTCGCGGGCGCAGTAGTCGTCGAGGCCGTAGGTGCCGCCCGGGTCGGTGCGGTTGGGCCAGTGGGCGGTGGCGCCCGCCCAGAAGAAGAGGTCGGCGGGGTTGGCGTGGCCGAAGGGGTGTGCGGCGCTCTGGCCTTCACCGGCGCCGTAGCCGTCGCTGGAGATGGTGAAGTTGTGGACTCGGACCAACTGGGGCATGACCGAACCTTCCTGGTTGCAGACTGCTGGCGGTCATTGTGACGGCGTGGCCCGGGGAAACTCATCGGTACGCGCAAGGGGTTGGGCGAGGCTCCCAGGTAACTCACAGCTTGGCTGAAGCAGCCTGGAAGCTTGGGGGCGAATGCTTACGGGCGTCGGGATCGGCCGAGCGGATTCTCGACGGTGGATTATGCGGATGGTCCATCTGTGCTGTGTCGGCGGCGCGCCCGCTCCCCTTGCCGGGCGCGCCGTTGGCCATCCTCGTTCTCGAGTAGACTGTTCAGTCCTCGTACTGCTGGGTGCCGGTCAGATTCGGCAGCCTGCGGCGGCCCGCCGCCAGATCTCCGGCTAGATGCTCGTAGGCGATGGCCAGTTCGGTGAGCCGCTGCGCGGCATCGTGCACAGCGTCGTCCTGTGCGGCGACCAGCGTCAGGTAGGCGAGAGCCGAGAACTGGGCGAGCCGGTCGACGACCGTGCCCACGGTTTCGGTGTGCAGATGCGCGTCGCGGGGCGCTTTGGGTAGTTCCATCGCGACCCAGGTGTCGATGTCGTGGACCAGTTGGGCGCGGTGGTGATCGATGTGGCCGGTGGCGCCCGCTGCGGCCGAGAGTCGTCGCTCGTGCAGATCCGCGAGTAGACCGGCGCAGCGCAGCACCGGATGATCGGCGGGAGGCAGGCCACGGCACGCCTGCAGAAGCAGCTGTTTGGCTGGAAGCGGATGCACGACGGCCATCGTGCTACGCGAATATCTCCGATTGGCAACGAAATTCAATCGGAATGCGGGTCGCTGTCCAACTGTGGCACGGGGTGTCAGAGCTGCGTCATCACCCAGTCCATGACGACCGGCTCGTATGGCATGTCCTTGTGTGAAACGGTGCCCGCACCCAGGTCCTGAACGAACAGATTTGTCACTCCGGGCTCCTCGATGAAGGACGCCGCACCCGCCGGTGTGACCACCAGATCGTCCCGGGTCGCGAGCACCGCGTAGCGCACCCCAGGCTGCGCGATCGGACCCGCGCCGAGTGCCCGCATGAACGGCGACCCGGCCTCGAGGTCGATGCAGGCCGGGCAGAACGACGGCAGCACCGCCTGATTCACCACGCCGTCCAGGACCACCGACCGATTCGCCAGCGTGGCCAGCCCGAGCAGATCGGTACCGTGCGTCGCCACCGCCAGCAGGATGGCGGCCCGCACTTTGGCGGCCCCGCCCAGATTCTTGGCGTAGTACTCGGTGATGGTCCCACCCTGCGAATGGCCGACGATATCCACCCGGGCAGCGCCGGTGACGGCCAGCACTCGATCGATATACGACGACACCGCGGCAGCGGACCCCTCCACCGCTGCCACGCCGTCGCCCACCGGAATCACGGACGGATACGCGCCGTAGGTCGGCGCGTACACGCAGTACCCGGCCGCTACCAGCCTGGGAGACAGCGCATTCCACGCCGAACCGGAATCCATCGTCCCGTGCAGCAGCACCACCGGGTACGGGTGACTCGCCGTGGGGACGCAGGCAGCCGGTTCATCCAGCACTGATGCGGACGGATCCGCGCCCGCCGGTGCGCCGGTCGCGGCACACAGGGCCACCGCCGCGACGGCCGTCAGCAGTCGTTTCATGACGAGGGGATCCCCACTGCTCGAACGTATTCGGTGAACTCGGGATAGCCGGCCCCGCCTGTCCCCGACCACAGCTGCTGCGCCATGATCGGCAGCCGGGCTCGGATCGGCCCGACCATCTGCTCCTCGGTCATCGCCGTCGGATCATCGCACCACACATGCAGTTTCGATCCGGTCAGCATGGCGCGCTGATCCGGCCGCAGCCGCGAACCGTCCACGAACAGGCCCGGATCCCAGGCGTAGAGCACCTCCGGCGGCGCGTTCAACGGCGCGGCATAGCCGCCGCTGGCCCAATAGGTCGGCGTGAAACCCGAATTCATGATCCGGTGCCCGCCGTCGACGACATCCGCCGGCGTGTAGCCGCTGCCGACCCACGGCAGCAGACCGTCACCGGCAGCCCAGTATTCGACGAGGATCGAGGAATCCACGGGAATCCTGCCGCCGTGCGGGATTCCGTCGTTCCACATGCGGGCGGTCTTCCCGTACGAGCGGACGATTCCATTGGCCCAGTTGAAGAATGACGCCACCGCGTCCTCCCCGGTGAACTCCGGGCCGAGGCTCGCCCGCGCGTATTCGGTCAGCTGCGGGTAGCGGCTGAAGTCCTTGATGTATTCGTCGCCGCCGATATGGAAGTAGTCGCCGGGGAACAGCGGCACGAACTCGCGCAGCAGATCCTCGATCAGCTGCCGGGACGCGGGCAGCGAGATGTCGATCTTGCCCTCGGTGCTGCCCGCGAGCAGCCCGTCGGTCACGGCGTCGACCGGGCTGGTGGAGTGTGCGCGCAGCTTCAACTCCTCGTGTGCGCCGAGAATGCCGTTCATATGCGCCGGAAAGCCGATCTCGGGGAGCACGCGGACGCCGTATTCGGCGGCGTAGGAGACGATGTCGGCGATCTCCGCCTTGGTGTAGTGCTGCGGCGCGGTGATCTCCGGATGGCTCGAACTCGCCAAACGGAACCCGCCTGTATCCGAGAGATGCAGGTGCAGCACGTTCATCCGGTAGTAGGCCAGCTCGCGGATGCGCTGCCGGAGGAATCCGACGGTCATGTACTCGCGGCCCACGTCCAGGGACAGCCCGCGCTCGGGATAGTCCGGCCAGTCGGTCACCACACCCTGCGGGATTCGCGTGGTTTGTGAGAACCATTGCAGCAGAGTCTGCGTCGCGTGCCGCGCGCCGTCGTCGGTGCGGGCCGTCGCGGTGACCGTGTCGCCGATCTCGATGCGGTAGGACTCGGCCGCGGCCGGGCCGGACGGGTCGACGCGCACCACCACGTCACCGGCCCGCGCGGGACCGGACGCCGCGACAGCGTCCCGCCCCGCGCGGACCAGATCTCCGGCGAACCGCGCGGCGACAGCGTCGGCTCCGCCGGATGCCACGATCCGCGCCGTGGCGGGAAGGTCGAAACCACCTGCACCGGAACGCCACTCGCGCACAGCCGGGACGGTCGCCGGTAGCGCGATGGAGTTCTCGGCCTGGGCGGTCGCCGGGAGGTACAGCGGTGTAGGCAGCGATATGAGCAGCGCCAGCGCCAGTTTCGAGAGGGCGGCGGAAGCCGATGGGTGTGCGGCGCGTGATTTCGAGAACAGGGCGACACGCGGGTCAGTGGTGGGGCGTGGCCGGGACCTCATGCCGCGTCCACCGGGATCTCCACGACCGATGGTGCGGCGAATACGTTCACGCTGCCCACCGGGGTGGAGCTGGTGAACGGGATGGGATCCTGCGTGGTCACCGTCAGCGTGAGCCGGTGTCCCGGTGCGAGATTCCAGTACGTCGCGGCGAGCTCCCAGGCGATCTCGTTCGGCGCGCCCGGCGTCAGGCCGTGCCGGGTGATGGGCGCGTAGCCGATCGACTTCCCGGTCCCGTCCGGGGCCTCGTCGTAGAGGATGCCGATCAGGGTGAGGTCCGAGGTCTGCGGCAGCACGGTGAGTTTCACTCGCGGCGCTCCGGATACGACCCCGCCCGCCGCGAACGGCTCGGTGCGCCAGACGCCGGCCAGGGCGCGGTCCACCCCGCCGAGCGGAATGGCCGGGGCGATGCCCAGTTGCGCCGCGACGCCGCTCACGTAGGGCACCGCCGCCACGGCGGTGGTCGGGCCGGAAACCAGTGGCTGACTCCAGGATTCGCCAGGATCCGCGCCCATCACCCCGGTGGCCGGAGCCGAGAGCGGGAAGGAGCGTACTGCCGCCATCGCCGCGGCGGCCGAATCGAATCGCAGGTACGCGGCGTCGAGTCCGCCGTTGGCCGGGGCCAGGTTCACCGACGGCTCCCGGTCGATACCGTTGTCCGCGCCGTTCACGTAGTGGTCGAGCCATCGAATCCCGGTGTCCCACACTGCGTTCGGCAATCCGGCCACCTGCCCCGGGCCACCGCCGGTGGAGTGATCGCCCGCCTGCATGTACAGCATCCTCGGCCCCGTCAGCTCGTCGAACATGGTGTACGCGAGCCCGGACGGCAGCAGCGAATCCTGCCAGTCGTGCGCCAGGAAGACGGCGGTGCCGTTGGCGTTCAACTTCGGAATCGCATCGGCCAGCAGGTGCTCGTTGGGTACGCCCTGCAGAGCGTAGGCATCACCGTCCAGAATCATCCGCAGGCCGCGCGCGACGAGATCCGGAGTGAACCGATTCGTCTGTACGCCCGCCAGCGCCAGCGCGATCGGACCGCCGGTCTTCGGAGTCCCGTTGGGCGCCAGCGCCTCCCCGATATCGGTGGGCGGTGAATCCGCGACGACGGCTTTGATCCGCGGGTCCTGCGCGGCCGCGATCAGCGCCATGCCCGCCCCGTACGACCCGCCCGCCACGGCGATGCGATCCGGATCGACATTCAGATTCGCGATGGCCCAGTCGATGATGGCGGAGGCGTCCGCGGCGTCGGTGGGGCCGAGCATATCCACCTCGCCCTCGGACAGGTACATGCCGCGTGCCGTGTACTCGATGGATACGAAACTCTCACCGCTGGAAAGCTTGTAGGCCGAGCCGATGCTGCCCATGGCGGGCATGCCCCAGCCGGATGGCTGCAGTACCAGCGGGTTCTTGTGGGTGGCGATATCCGGCGGCGCGGTGACGACCGCGTTCAGCCGCACGCCGCCCGCACCCGGAATCCACAGCGTGGTGATCTGCCCGCCGGGGATGGGCACCGCGCCGGCCGGACCTTCCGCGAGCGTGGCGGCCCCGCCGACGAGTGCGGTGGCGGCGACGGCGCAGAACAACCGCCTCCGGAAACGGGCGCGGGCCGTCACCGCAGGGCTCCCAGCAGCAGGCCGAGGTTGTGGAGGAGGGAGTTCGGGGCCATGGCCAGATAGCCGAGGATCGTGCTGAGCACATCGGGGTCGGGGAGCTGGGTCATGCGGATGTCCTGCCGTCGAACGGGGTGTGTTCGTACAGTATCTGCTCGTTTATGCGTTGTATATGGCGAAATCAATCATTAACAATCACAAACCCTTGTGTAGGGCAATGAAGAAGCCGCCCGGCAAACGCCGAGCGGCTTCCGGAAATTCGGAGGTTCAGACCAGATCCACGTGCACCCCGGCGGCCGTCAGCTCCGCCACCGCCTCCGGATCGGCCTCGGTGTCGGTGACCAGGCGCTGCACCTGGCCGATGGGGCAGATACGGGCCAGCGCGGTGCGCCCGAGCTTGTCGGAGGTGGCCACCACGATGACTTCGCCCGCGCGCCGGACCATTTCGGCGTTCACCCCGGCCTCGCCGAGATGCTTGCACTGCGCCCCGCCCTCCGCGGAGATGGCGTTGACGCCCAGAATCAGTGCGTCCAAACGCAGTTCGGCCAGAGAGCGTTCGGCCAGCGGGCCGTACAGCTCATAGGATTCGCGCCGGGCCGTGCCGCCCAGGCACACCGTGCGCAGGTGCGGGCGCAACACCAGCTCCGACGCGATGTTCAGCGCGTTGGTCACGATGGTCAACTGCTCGTCGACCGAATTCGACAGATCCGAGCGCCCGGCGAGTGCGCGCGCGACCGCCGTCGTCGTGGTGCCGCCGTTCATGCCGACCACGCACTGCGGATCGATCAGGCCGGCCGCGTACTCGGCGATCCGGTGCTTGGCCTCGTCGCCGTGCCGATACCGCGCGGGCAATTCATAGGCAACCGAGGTCGCCACGATGCCGCCGTGCGTGCGCGTCGCCAGCTGCTGTTCGGCGAGCGCGGTGAAATCGCGGCGCACGGTCGCGGCGGAGACGCCGAGCTGCTCGGACGCCTCCTCCACGGACAGCCGCCCGGACTCCGCCAGCAGTTCCAGCAGGCGATTCCAGCGTTGCGGTCGATCGGCCGCTGTCGTCATTTCCGCCCTTCGGTCGGTGTGGTCATTTCACGCTCCCGGCCGTCAGACCGGCGACCAGGCGCTTCTCGATGAGCGCGAAGAGAATGACAACAGGCACGATGCCGACCGTAGAGACCGCGAAGACATATTGCCAAGACGTGTCGTACTGGCCGATGAACTTCGTCAAGGCCACCGACAGCGGCTGATTCTCCGGCGTGGTCAGAATCACGAGGCTGGCGGCGAATTCGTTCCAGCAGGCCACCACCGTGAAGATGGTCGCGGTGACGATGCCCGGCCACACCAGTGGCAGGCTCACCCGCAGCAGCGTCTGCCGGCGGGACAGGCCGTCCAGCGCCGCCGCCTCCTCGATCTCCACCGGCACGGCGGCGAAGAACGAATGCATGATCCACACCGCGAACGAGAGGTTGAAGGCCGAGTTCACCAGGATCATGGCCAGCCAGGTGTCGGTGATGCCGAGCGTGAAGAACTCCCGGATCAGGCCCGTCACCAGTACCGTCGGTTGCAGCATCTGGGTGATCAGCACCAGCGCAAGGAACGCCGCCTTCCCCGGAAACCGTTTGCGCGCCGTGTAATACGCCGCCGGAATCGCCACCACCAGCACCAGCAGCGTGGCGAACCCGGAGATGATGATCGTGCTCGCCAGATTGAACGGCAGCGGCGTCTCCGGGGTGTCCCACATGGTGGCGTAGTTGCCCGGCCGCCACTGCTCGGGCAGATACGTCGGCGGGATGCGCAGGATCTCGGGCCGCGACTTCAGCGAACCGAGCAGCATTACGATGTAGGGGATCAGGAAGATCGCGGCCAGTGCGACGCCGACCGCGGTCAGATCCCAGCGGCGTCGTTTCCGCCGCGGCGCAACCGTTTCCGTCGCGGCGGGCGGATCCGCGGGGCGGGTGAGCACAGTCGTCATGCATCCACCTGTTCGGTCGGGCGGACCACCTTCACATATACGGCGATGATCACCACGATGAGCGCGAAATTCAGCACGCTCATCGCCGCCGCGGTGTCGACCTGCTGGTTCTGCCGAATCAGCTTGAAGGTGAGCGTAGTCGTGGTGTCCGCGGAAAAGCCGGAGATGCCGCCGGTGATCACCTGCAGAATCGGCAGCGAATTGAACACGTTGATGATGTTCACGATGGTCGCCACCGCGATCGCCGGACGCAGCTGCGGCAGCGTCAGAAAGCGGTAGCGCTGCCAGGCGTTCGCGCCGTCCACCCGGCCAGCCTCCTGCGTCTCGGCCGGAATCGACTGCAGCCCGGCCAGAATCGTGTAGGTGGTGAACGGGATGGAGACGAACACGGCCACGCCGATCGCCACCAGGAACGCCGGACCCGGCTGCTTGGTGAAGCCGTACCCGCGATCCAGCAGGCCGATATCGACCAGGAAGCGGTTCGCCAGACCGATATTCGGGTCCAGCAGGTAGTAGATGATGGTCGTGGTCATCACCACCGAGGCCGCCCACGGCACCAGCACCGCCAGGCGCACCGCCGTGCGGCCCGGGAAATCCTTGTTCAGGAACTGCGCCAGCGCCAGGGACAGCGCCAGCGTGAGCGCCACCACCGCGACCACCCACACCACCGTGTGCCACAGCACCGAGCCGAGCTCCGGAATGCGGAACAGCGCACGGTAATTCGCGAGTCCGGCGGGGCCGCGATCCTGACCGTAGGCGTTCAGATCACGGGTGCTCGTCCACAGCATGTAGCCGGCCGGGAAGGCGACGATCGCCGCGATGAGGATCAGTACCGGGCCGATCCACGGCAGGGCCGACAGCCCCGCCGTGAATCTGCTTCTGCCCCTGGTCAACTCGCGGCCTGCTGGACTTTGGCGAGTACCGAGGCGGGGTCCGCGCCCTGGGTGATGGTGCCCATCTGCTGCTGGATCGCGCCCTGCGCCGCACCCCATTTCGGGTTGTTGCTCGGGTAGAAGCGGGCCACCGGCAGGGTCGGGCCGAAGATCTTCGTCACCTGGTCGTCGGCCAGCGCGGTGAGACCGGACTTGGTGATCGGGATGAAGCGTTCGGACTTCACGAAATTCGTGTAGTTGGCCGACGCGTAGAAGTAGTCCAGGAACTTCTTGATGGTGGCCTGCTTCGCGCCGTCCTTCTTGAACGCCATGAGATGGTCCGCGACGCCGAGGGTCACCGGGGAGCCGGTCTCGGTCGGAGAGGGAGCCGTGGCGTACTTCAGGTTCGGGTTCTTCTCCGCGATCATGCCCAGCAGCGGCGGGAGACCCTCCACCATGCCGATCTGGCCCTGGATGAAGGAGTTCAGCACGTCCTTGCGGTTGGTCGCGCCCGGATTCGGTTGTGTCGCACCGGAGGAGGCGAGCGCCGCCATGGCCTGCACGCCCTTCAGGTTGGCGGCCGAATCGATGGTGAGCTTGCCCGCGTCCGACCAGTTGCCGCCCGCGCCGAAGGTCCAGATGGAGGTTTCCGCCTGCGACTCCTCCGAACCCAGCGGCAGGCCGTAACCGGAGATGCCGCCGCCGAGGGCCTGGATCTTCTTGGCCGCGTCGGTCAGCTCGGTCCAGGTCTTGGGCGGGGTCGTGACACCGGCGCGCGCGAACAGGTCGGTGTTGTAGAAGAGCGTGCGGGTGGAGGCGAACAGGGGGAGCGCCCACTGGGTGCCGTCGATGGAGGCGTTCGACGCGAAACCCGGATCGATATCGGCCAGAACGGATTCCGAGACGATGTCCTTCGCCGGGTAGAGCAGGCCGTCGGTGGCGAAGGTCGAGTAGGCGTCGATGTTGAGAATGTCGGGGGTGGTGGACTGCGACTGCAGTTTCGTGCGCACCACATCGTTGATCGAGTCCCACGACTCGACCTGGAGGCGTACCTTCAGGTCCGGGTTCTCTTTCTGGAATCCGGCGATGATGCCGTCCCACAGGGCCTTCGTGCCGGTGGGGCCGTCGCTGTAGCTGGGCACCAGCAGGGCGATGGAGTTCGGGTCCTTGTCGTCGGAGTCATCGGAGCCGAACCCACACGACGTGGTCGCGAGCACCGCCGCGGTGAGCATCGCGACTCCGGCCAGAACGCGGCGAAATGGAGTTTTCACGAACAAACCTTTCAATCGCACCCGCCGGGCCGAACGCTGTATGCGCGGACCGATCGGGCGTTTGATCTGAATCTAACGCACTGGTGATCGTTTTTGACTGGTTCAGCCGTAAATTTGACATGAACGATCACCGGGCGCACTCTGTTGTGGTGCTGACCTCTCCCGATTCCAGCCCCGCCTCCCACCTCGCCGCCGAGATCGCCACCCAGCCGCAGCTGTGGGCGCGCGCCGAATCCCTCGCGGCCGACCACCGCGCGCTGCTGCCCGCACCCGGCGAACGGGTCGCGGTGATCGGCTGTGGCACATCGTTTTTCATGGCCAGGGCGGTGGCGGCACTGCGGGAACGGGCCGGGCACGGGGCCACCGACGCCTGGCCGGCCGGGCAGATGCCGGGCGGGCGCGAGTACGACCGATACCTGGTGATCTGCCGCTCCGGCACCACCACCGAGGTGATCGAAGCCATGCGCGCGCTGCCGCCGGGGGCGGCGCGCACGGTGATCAGTTCCAGCGCGGGCACACCCGTGCTCGAGCTCGGCGCACCGCTGCTGATCGAGGAGGCCGACGAACAATCCGTGGTGCAGACCCGGTTCGCCACAACGACTCTGGCCATCCTGCGTCGGCACTTCGGGGAGGATCTCGCACCCGTGATCGCCCAGGCGAACGCGGTGCTGGCCGAAGACGAGGCCACCGCGCTGCACGCGGTGCGCTACGCCGACCAGATCACATTCGTCGGAATGGGTTTCGCCGCCGCCCTCGCCGACGAGGCCGCGCTCAAACTACGTGAATCCTGCCAATCGTGGACGGAGTCCTACCTCGCCACCGAATACCGTCACGGCCCCATCAGCATCGCAGCCCCCGGCCGCGTCGTCTGGGGCCTGGGTGCGCTACCCGCCGGGTTCGCCACCGAAATCACCGCCACCGGCGCTCATTTCGAACACCGCGACATCGACCCCCTCGCCGATCTGGTCCGCGTGCAACGCCTGTGCGTCCGCCGGGCCGCCGACCTTGGTTTGGACCCCGATCACCCACGCAGCCTGAGCCGCTCGGTCATCCTCGGTTCATGACAGGAAAGCCGATGCGCAGCACGACAACCGGCGGCGATGATCTGGTGGTGGGAGCGGATGATCTGGTACTGGGCCTGGATGTCGGCGGCACCACGATCAAGGCCGAGATATCCGACGCCGCAGGCACAGTGCTCGCCGCCAACGCGGTCGCGACCCCGCGCGGCGAAGCGGCGTTCGACGCGATGATCGAACTCGGCGACAAACTGCTGGCAACGCTGCCGGACGCCGCCCGGACGCGGGTTCGCCGTGCCGCTGTCCTGCTGCCCGGCGTCGTGGACTCGGCGCGTGGAATCGCGGTGTTCAGCGCGAATGTCGGGTGGCGCGACGTGGAGGTCGGCACCCGCTTCACCGACCGCTGGGGCATGCCCGTCCTCATCGAACACGATGTGGCGGCGGCGGGCTGGGCCGAATGGCGTTTCGGCGGTGGCCGCGACCGCGATACCGTCTGCGTGATCATCATCGGCACCGGTATCAGCGGAACTCTCTCGGTGGCAGGCCGATTCGTTCGCGGCGCGATCGGGCAGGCCGGCGAGTACGGCCACATCCCCGTCCGCCGCACCCACGGCATCCCCTGCCCCTGCGGCAATATCGGCTGCGTCGAGACGGTCGCCTCCGCCGCCGCCATCGCCCGCGCCTACGCACGCCGCACCGGAAGCGAATGTTCCAGTGCGGCAGATGTCTTCGCGATGATCGCGACCGACCCCGATGCCCAGGCGGTGGTCGCCGACGCCGTCGACGCGCTCGCCGATGGGCTCGTGGGCGTCGTACACGCCGTCTGCCCCGAGGCGATCGTGCTCGGCGGCGGCCTGGCGGGCGCGGGCGAGATCCTGGCCGAACGACTCCACGACGCGCTCACCGACCGGCTCCGCGTCATCCCCGGACCGCAGGTCGTCATCGGCGAATACGGTGCTCGCGCAGGTCTGGTCGGCGCGGCCCGCTTCGCTCGCCACGGATCCCTGACATGAGCCCGCGCAATCGGTGTCGCCCCGGCGGACAAGACCTGCGCCGTCTCCTCGCGCACGGTCGGTTCCGCCACGGCGTGCATCGCGTCGGCCGGAATGACGGGGGTGCGGGCGGACATGAATGATGCTCGGCATATTCGGGGGCGGATCGTCGCCCCCTCCCATGTGATCGACGACGGGGTCGTGTCCGTCGAGGGGGAGCGGGTGGTGGCGGTGCGCAGCGCCGCGGAATGGGCTGCACGACGGCCCGATTCGGAGTTGCCCGCCCACGTGGGGACCGTGCTGCCGGGTCTGGTGGACGTTCACAATCATGGTGGGGCGGGAAATCGGTTCGACACCACCGACGTGGCGGAAGCCGCCGCGGCGGCGGAGTACCACCGGTCACTCGGAACCACCACGGTGCTGGCGGGAATCGTCACCGCGAGCCCGCGGGACATGGTGGCGCAGGTGGCGGCGTTGCGGGAACTCGCGGCGGACGAGATCATCGGCGGTATCCATGCGGAGGGGCCGTTCCTGGCCGGAATCCGCTGTGGTGCACAGGATCCGCGTTATCTGAGGGATCCGGACCCTGAGCTCACGCGGCGGCTGCTCGCCGCCGCGGACGGGCAGCTGCGGGTGATGACCATCGCGCCGGAACTGCCCGGGTTCGAGAAGGTGGCGGAGCTGCTGGCCGGCCATGGGGTCACCGTCTCCCTCGGGCACAGCGACGCGACCTACGCGACCTTCCGGGATGCGTTGTGGCCGAACGGCATGGCCGCGTCGGTGACACATCTCGGCAATGGGATGCCGCCGCTGCACCACCGCGCGGCCGGGCCGGTCGCCGCGGCGGTCGCGGCCGCGGCGAAGGGGCAGGCGACCGTCGAACTCATCGGTGACGGCGTGCACGTCGACTCCGGTTTCGGGGCAATGGTTTTCGCCGCCGCGCCGGAGCGGGTCGCGTTGATCACCGATGCCATGCAGGCCGCCGGGATGCCCGATGGGGTGTACCGGCTCGGGCCGCAGGAGGTCTTCGTGAACGGTGGCGTGGCGCGGGTGGCCAGCGGGTCCATCGCCGGTGGGACCGCGCACCTGCTGCAGTGTGTGGGATGGGCGGTGCGGGAGTGCGGGGTGTCGCTGGCCGATGCGGTGCGGGCCGCCACGCTCACACCCGCCTCGGCGGCCGGACTACGGGATGTCGGCGATCTGCGGGCGGGGGCGTACGCGGATTTGATAGTGGTGGACGAGGCGCTGCGATTGCGGCGCGTGCTGTACCGGGGGAGCTGGTTGTCGTGATTCTGACCGTGACACCGAATCCGGCGTATGACGTGACCTACCGCGTGGAGCGGATGGAACGCGGTGGCGCGCAACGGGTTCGGGCGGTGGAGGTACGGCCGGGCGGGAAGGGCGTGAACGTCGCGCGCGTGCTGAACGTCACCGGGACCTATGCGGTGGCGTCCGGGCTGGCCGACAACGACTTCGCGGAGTTCGCGGCCGAGGCGGTGCCGGTGGACTTCGTCGCGGGCCTGCCCAGGGTGCGGCGCACCCTGGTGGTCGCCGAAGCCGACGGCACCGCCACCGGGCTCTGGGAACCCGGTGCGACAGTGCGGGATTCGGGGGTGATCGACACCCTCATGACCCGCGTTCGCGCCCTGCTGCCGCAGACGCGCGGGCTGGTGATCTCCGGCTCCCTGCCCGGCGGCGTCCGGCCCAGCCTGCCCGCCGAACTCGCCCGCATGGCCGTCGCGGCGGGCGTGCCGGTCATCTGCGACGTGGACGGCGAGGCACTGCGCTACGCGGTCGCGGTGGCCGGTGTCGTGCTCATGCCGAATACCGCGGAGCTGCGGGAACTCACGGGCTTCGCCACGCACAGCGCCACCGAGGTGGTGCGCGTCGTCCATCCGCTGCTGTCGAACGGCGTGCGCGCGGTCGTGGCCACCCGGGGCGCGGACGGCATGGTGGCCGTCACCGCCGACGGAGCCTGGTTCGCCCGGCTCCCCGAACCGATCACCGGAAATCCCACCGGCGCGGGCGATGCCGCCGCCGCGGCGGTGATCTCCCATCTCGCCCAGGCCGGGAGCGCCGTCGTATCGCCGTGGCCCGCGCTGCTGGCCGATGCGGTGGCCACCTCGGCGGCGGCGGTGGCCGCGCCGGTGGCGGGGGAACTGGACCTATCACTGCGTGCTCATCTGCTCCGGAAGGTCCGGGTGTATCCGGTGAGCGCGCCGAACTCGCAGGAATTCTCATGCCCTTGATCGCCGTTCCGAAACTCGTCGCCGCTGCCGCTCCCGGTGGGCTGGGTGCGTTCAACGTCGTCACGCTCGAGCATGCCGAGGCCATCGCCGCCGCGGCGGAAGCCGCCGGGCAGCCCGCGATTCTGCAGATCTCGGAGAACACCGCGCGGTATCACGGTGGCGTGAAGCCGCTGGCGCGGGCGTGCCTGACCATCGCGGAGGAGAGTTCCGCGGAGTTGACCGTGCATCTGGACCACGCCACCGAGGTCGAACTGATCCGGGACGCGGTGGATGCCGGGGTCATGTCGGTGATGTACGACGGGGCGGCGCTCGACTATGCCGAGAATATCGCTCGCACCGCCGACATCGCGCGATGGTGTCATGAGCGAGGCGTGTACGTGGAAGCCGAGCTGGGGGAGGTCGGGGGGAAGGGCGGCGCGCATGTGCCGGGGGTGCGGACCGATCCGGCGGAGGCGGCGGAGTTCGTGGCGGCCACGGGGGTCGACGCGCTGGCGGTCGCGGTCGGGTCCACGCATGCCATGCACACCAGGGACGCCGTCCTCGACGACGAGCTGATCGCCCGGCTGGCCGCCGCGCTGCCGGTGCCGCTGGTGCTGCACGGGTCCTCCGGGGTGCCGGACGAGGGGCTGCGGTCGGCGATCCGGCACGGCATGGTGAAGATCAATTTCGGGACGCGGTTGAATATCGCGCTCACCGAGGCGGTCGCGGGGGTGCTCGCGCAGGCTCCCGGAGTCTCCGATCCGCGCTTGTATCTGGGGCCGGGACGGGCCGGAATCCAGCGGGACGTGGAGGTTGCGCTGCGTGTGCTGGCGGGGTGAATCCGCTAATTGGAACCGATTACAGTGTGATGCTGGGCCGCGTCGGTGAGAATGCTTCTGATAGGCAATGACATTCGGTGCTCTACCCTGGTGCAGGGGTTGCGTCCGGTTGCCCCGGCATTTGGAGAGTTGTACTGGTGATTCTCACGGTGACCATGAACCCCGCCTACGACATGACCTATCGCGTAGAGCATTTCGAGCGGGGGCGTGCGCATCGAGTGCGGTCCGTCGATCAGCGGCTCGGCGGGCGCGGCATCAATGTCACACGGGTATTGAACCAGCTCGGCAAGTACGCGCGCGCCACCGGATTCGCCGATCACCAGTTCGCGGCCGCCGCCGAACTCGAAATGCCGGTCGATTTCGTGCACGCCCTGCCGTGGGTGCGCCGCACCGTCGTGATCAGCGAATCGGCCGACGGCACCGCCACCGCGCTGTGGGAGCCGGGGCCGCGCATCTCCGAACCACACGCCGTGGATCAGCTGCGGGTCCGGGTCACCGGCATGCTCTCCGATGTGAGCGGCATGGTCATTGCGGGTTCGCTGCCCGGCGGCGTCGACCCCGGTCTGCCCGCCGAGCTGGCCCGCCTCGCCCTCGCCGCCGGCGTGCCCACCATCTGCGACTTCGACGGGCCCGCCCTGGAACTCGCGGCGCGCGTGCCCGGCATCATCCTCACGCCCAATGTGGAGGAGCTCGAACGCCTCACCGGCCGCCCCGCCACCACCGTGGCCGAAATCCTCACGGCCGTGGACCCGCTCATCGCCGACGGCGTGGGCGCGGTGGTCGTCACCCGCGGCGGCGCGGGCATGGTCGCGGTGACCGCCGAACGCGCCTGGTCGGCAGGGCTCGCGCAACCTCTGGCGGGCAACCCGACCGGTGCCGGTGACGCGGCCGTCGCGGCGATCGTCGCGGGTCTGGCCGCCACCGGAGTCCCTGACTGGCCGGCCCTGCTGGTCGACGCCGTCGCCACTTCGGCTGCCGCCGTGGTCATTCCGGTCGCGGGCGAGATCGATCGGGTGCTGCGCGATCGGCTGCTGCCGACGGTCCGCGTCCGCGAACTGGAAGCCGTCGCTGCCCG
Organism: Nocardia acididurans; assembly: GCF_016741815.1. GTDB lineage: Bacteria > Actinomycetota > Actinomycetes > Mycobacteriales > Mycobacteriaceae > Nocardia > Nocardia acididurans. The sequence goes on along the minus strand of NZ_JAERRJ010000005.1, from coordinate 493,152 downwards.
GCCCGCCTGAAACCGAACCAGCGGCGTGGGAGACCGGAAACGACCGGTCGGAGCGTTAGGGTCGGCTCGTGTCCGATCTGCATATGCCGCCCGATCCCGGGTCGGGTGTCGAGGACATGTATCGGATGCCGCGGGCCGTGCGGGCGGCGCAGGTGGTCGCGGTGGGGTTGGCGCTGCTCGGGGTGTTGTGCACGGCGTCGTCGGGGTGGTTGCTGGGCAGCCGGGCGGCGATTCAGACGGGGATCCCGTTCCTTGCCGCGTGGTTGCTGGGGTTGGTGGCGTTGACCTTCAACTCCGAGGGACAGTCGGTGCGGATCGGGGGGATTCTGCTGGCCGCGCTGAACATGCTGTGGACGGTGCCGTCGATAACCGAGGGGCAGCCGCCGGGACCGGTCGGGCCGATCGCGTCGCTGGTGGTGATCGTGCTGCTGTTCCGGCGCGAGGCGCGGGACTGGTTCGAGCCGCCGGGCTGGTAAGGGGTAACAATTCCGAAATCCAGTCGGCTGATTCGCAATCTACGTGCAATTCCCGCCGCTTACCGTGACCCTATGAGTTCGGAAGCGACCGCCGGTGGAACAGGCATCCATATCAGCGGATTGAGCAAGACGTTCCGGGCCGGGCGGCGCACCGTCCATGCCCTGGACGCGGTGGATCTGCACACCGGACAGGGCGCGTTCCTGTCCCTGCTCGGACCTTCCGGCTGCGGGAAGTCCACCATCCTGCGGATTCTCGCCGGACTGGATACGCCGACCGCGGGCACCGCGCTGATCAACGGTGAGAGTCCGGCGGAACTGCGCAAGCGGCATCAGTTCGGGATCGCGTTCCAGGATTCGGCGCTGTTGCCGTGGCGCAGTGTGGAAGCCAATATCAAACTGCCGCTGCAGGTGGCCGGGCTGCCGGTGGACGGTGAACTGATCGCGGATCTGATCCGCCTGGTCGGTCTGGAAGGCTTCGAGAAGGCCAAGCCGGTGCAGCTGTCCGGCGGTATGCGGCAACGGGTTTCGATCGCCCGCGCCCTCGTGGTGAAACCGGCCATCCTGCTGCTGGACGAACCCTTCGGCGCACTCGACGATATGACCCGCCAGCGGCTCAACCTCGAACTGCTGCGCATCTGGACCGAGAAACCGGCCACCACCCTCATGGTCACGCACGGCATCGCCGAGGCCGTCTTCCTCTCCGACGTCGTCGCGGTCATGAGCCCCCGGCCCGGCCGCGTGGTCGAGGTCGTCGACATCGATCTGCCCCGGCCGCGCACACCGGAGATGATGCGCAGCACCGAATTCCACAAACTCTGCGACTACCTGTCCGAACTCCTCTTCGGTCGCAGCGGTCACGGCGGGGTGGTGGCGGAATGATCCGGGGCCGAACGGGAAAACTCGGCGGCGCGGCGGGACTGCTTGCGCTGCTGGCGATCTGGCAGGTGCTGGCGGCACTGGAGGTGGCGGGCGGCACCGTCCCGGGACCGTGGCTGGTGCTGAAAACCATGTACCAGGACGGCTGGGCGCTCTACGGACCGAACTTCGAGGTGACGGCTTTCGGTGCGCTGCAAGGATTTCTGTGGGGAAACGCGCTGGCCATCGCGCTCGCGGTACTCGTGGTGCTGATCCCGCCCATCGAGATGCTGGTGACGCAGCTGGCCATCCTCAGCTACTGCACGCCGCTGCTGGCGCTCGGGCCGATCATCCTGGTGGTGTTCGGCGGTCGCACCCCGACCATCTTCCTGGCCGCCATGTACTGCTTCTTCACCACCATGGTCGGCACCGTGTCCGGCCTGCGCTCGGCGGACCGCACCTCGCTCGACCTGGTGCGCGCCTACGGTGGCGGACGCTGGCAGCAGCTGCGTCGGGTGCAGCTCGTCTCGGCGCTGCCGAATACCTTGGCGGCGTTGAAGATCGCCGCGCCCTCGGCGGTCCTGGGCGCGATCATCGGGGAGTATCTCGGTGGCGTGGACAGCGGTATCGGCGTCGCGCTGACCGCCGCGCAGACCGCCTACAACGTGCCGCGCACCTGGGGCATGGCCATCGCCGCCGCCGCGCTCGCGGGACTCGGCTACGCGGTGATCGCCGTGATCGCCCGCGTCGCGGTGCCCTGGACCCGGGCGGAGGCACGATGAAGGACACCGACGCGAGTAGGGACGGCGGCGCGATGAAAACCCTGAATGTGCTGCGGCCCATCGGGAAATTCCTGCTCCCCGTACTGGTTTCGCTGGTCCTGCTGGTCCTGCTGTGGTGGGGGTTCCTGCAGCTGTATCCCCAGGTCGGCATGGTCGGGAAGACGCCCGGCGAGGTTTGGCGCTACCTCATGACCGGCTCCACCGCCGAGTCCGCGCAGGAGCTGATCTTCGGTCAACTCCGGATCACCCTGCGCGACGCGGCAATCGGGTTCCTCGCGGGGATGGGCGCGGCGCTGTGCGTGGCCGCGCTGTTCGTCGGCGTGCCCGCTTTCGCACAGGCGTTCATGCCGGTCGCCATGCTGCTGCGGTCGGTGCCGCTGGTCGCGCTCACCCCGATCATCGTGCTCATCTTCGGCCGCGGCCTGCTCGGCGTGACGGTGATGGCGGCCATCGTGGTGTTCTTCCCCGCCCTCGTCATGATCATGAACGGGCTGCGCTCGGCGCCCCGGCAGGCCATGGAACTGGTGGCGGCCTACGGCGGCTCGCAGTGGAAAACCCTGCGCCTGGTGGCGATTCCCGCCGCCCTGCCCTCGGTGTTCGCGGCGGCTCGAATCTCCGTGCCGGGAGCGCTGATCGGCGCACTGCTCGGCGAATGGCTGGGCAGCGGACAGGGTTTGGGCGCGGGGCTCATCCAGGCCATTCCACGCTTCGAGTACGAGCAGCTCTGGGCCTCCATCGCCATTGTCACGCTGGTGTCGGTGGTGGCGTACGCCGTCGTCGGCGTGCTGGAGGGACTGGTGCTCGCCCGTTTCTCGCCGCAGCCCGAACACGAGTGAATACTCGAATTAACGCAGCGCATACAAACACATCCCCGAAAGCAAAATAATCGAAATCGAAAACCCCTACATTCGCGGCATGAGTCGTTTGTTCGGGCCCGATCAGGCCGCACCGCTGTCCCTGGATCGGCGATCCTTCCTCCGCTACGCCGGGCTCACCGCCGCCGCGATCGGCAGCGCCGGACTGGTCGCAGCTTGCGGCTCGGACTCGTCCGGGCCGAGCAACGGCACCACGCCCGACGGGTCCAAATACGGCACCGTCGCGGTGCAGCTGTCCTGGTTGAAGAACATCGAATTCGCCGGTGAGTACTTCGCCGACAGCAAGGGCTATTACAGGGAGGCAGGATTCGGGTCGGTGAACCTGATCGCGGGCGGTGCGGCCAGCACCTCCGTCGAATCGGGTATCGGCACCGGCAAGATCTGGATCGGCATGTCCGCGCCGCAGACCACCGCGCCCGCCGTCCTGAAGGGCTTGCCGCTCAAGATCGTCGGAGCCACCTATCAGAAGAACCCCTTCTGCATCGTGAGCTCAGCGGCCAATCCGATCCGGACGCCGCAGGAGATGAAAGGCCGCAAGATCGGCGTGCAGGACACCAATCAGCTGGTGTTCGACGCCCTGCTCGCCGCCAACGGCATGACGCGATCGGATCTGACGGTCGTCCCCGCGCAGTTCGATCCCACCCCGCTGGCAAACGGCGAGGTGGACGGCTGGGTCAGCTACGTGACCAATGAGCCGATCACCCTGGGCGCCAAGGGATTCGCCAACTACAACTTCATGTTCGCCGACTACGGCCTGCCGCTGGTCGCGGAAACGCTCACCGTGCACCAGCGCACCATCGACAGCGAGCGGGACAAACTGAAGGCCTGGCTGAAGGCCGATATCCGAGGCTGGCGCGACGCCGTCGCCGATCCGGCGGAATCCGCGCGGCTGGCCGTGGAGGTATACGGGAAGGACCAGCAGCTCGACCTGCGCGAGCAGAAACAGGAGGCGCTGGCGCAGAACACGCTGGTGGAAACCGCGGACACCAAAGCCAACGGGCTTTTCACCATGACCGACGCGCTCATCGCGAGCAATATCGCCGCCCTGGCCAAATCCGGCATCGACATCAGCGCCGACAAGCTGTTCGATCTGTCGGTGCTGAAGGAGATCTACGCCGAGGACCCGAGCCTCATATAGTGCGGGGACTGCGGTTTCGCCGAGGTGCCGTTCCGGACGGACAGCAGTTCGGCCATGATCGACACCGCCACCTCGGCCGGGGTGCGCGCACCCAGGTCGAGGCCGGCGGGGGAGCGCAGCCGGTCCAGGGTGGCGGCATCGAACCCGCCCGCCTCCAGGGCCTCCAGACGATGGGTGTGCGCGGTATTCGAGCCCAGCGCCGCCAGATACCCGATCTCGGGTAGTCGCAGCGCGATGGTGAGCAGCGGGATCTCGAACTTGGCATCGTGCGAGAGCACCACCAGCGCTGTGCTGGAATCGATTTCGCCCGCCGACGCCAGCGAGTTCAGATAGCGGTGCGGCCAGTCCACCACCACCTCGCAACCCGGATAGGCGTCCGCGGTGGCGAAGGTCGGGCGGGCATCGCAGATGGTGACGCGATAGCCGAGCAGCTTGCCCTGGGTGGCCAGCGCACTGCCGAAAGCGTTGGCGCCCACCAGGATCAGATGCGGCGGGCGGGCGAAGGAGGAGACGAAGATATCGGAATCGGGCAGCGACACCAGCTCCGTGCCGTGCCGGCGGTCGGTCACCAGATGCTGGCCGATCACATCCGGATCCGAATGCCACACCACCGTGAACACGGTGACCTGGCGCTGTGCGGCGATATCGGCGGCCACATCCGGGAACTCCGGAAAATGGTTGCGCGAGAACGGTTCCGCGAAGACATCGAGGGTTCCGTGGCAGTCGGTGCCCGCGTCCAGGCCGCTGCCCGGACCGAACCGGTGCAGGCCGCGGCGGCCGGTGCGCGCGGCCTCCACGGCCACCTGGTAGGCGGCCGCCTCCGCACACCCCGCGGACAGCGAGCCGAAGGCCCGGCCGCCACCGTCCACCACCATCGCCGTACCGATCGGCAGGGGTGTCGAACCGACCGTCCGCACCAGGGTGACCAACCCGCCGGTGCGCCCGCTGTGCCACACCCGCATCAGGTCATCGACGATATCCCGCATCACTAGCTCCCGATTACCGTGTGCCGCCGCCGGGGTAATCCCAGTCGATCCCAGTCGCGAGGTCGTCACACGTGACGCACACCATATCCGCTCGTTCCCGTAAATAAGTGCCCGCCCCGGAATTTCCCGCCGCACCAGCGACAACCCCCGCCCAGTGCCCTCGGCCCAGCACCACCGGATGCCCCGGCATCCCCCGGAACACCGCCCGCGCCAGCCCACCGGCACTCGCCCGCGCCGCCGCCACGACCCGCGCCACCACCTCACCCCCGACATCCGGGGTATCCACGGGCATGATCGCCACATAGTCCGCGGGAGAGGCCCCCACCCCGAAGCTCCGCGCCGAAGTTATCCCCATGTCAATAATCCCTGTGGAATTCTTCCGCGCCGGAGCAGTCCGCGTCGCAACCTCAGAAATCAGCGTGCCACCGGCGGATACCGCGGCCAGACCCGCACGGAACGAAGCGCTCAGCCCGGTTGCCCAGTCCGCCGCCCAGACCGGGCGGACCCCCTCGGGCAGCTCGATGCGAGGGGTTTGCGAGACCAGCCAGCGAGCCGTCGACCCGGCGGGCTGAGGCTGGGCCGGACCGGTCGCGCCGAGAACCACATAGACGCGGTCACAGCCGCCGTCGCGCAGGGCGGCGACGGCCGTGCGCAGCCAGGAGCCGTTCTGCGCCAGCACCTTCGGCATGCCGTAGCGGGTGCCTGCCCCGGCGGCCAGCACGATGCCGTCACAGCGTTCGCGGATCATATGCCGACCGTACTGGTAGCGGGCGGTTTTCGCTGGGTGGTCTTTACGCGTTGAGTGCGGCCAGGGTGCGGCGGACTTCGATCGAACGGGACGGCCAGTCGAGTGGCGGCCGGGGTTGCCGTGCCCGATGCTGGACGGTGATGACACAGACCGAGATCGGATTGACCGCATTCGACGCGCTGCCGGAATCCGCTGCCGTCGAAACGTTGCTGAGCTGTTGTTCGTCCCCGGCGTGGGCGGCGGGAGTGGCGGCGCGACGACCCTACGCCGACCTGGAGTCGTTGCTGTCGGCCGCCGACGCCGTGCTCGAAGCCCTGACCGAGGCGGAGATCGACCGCGCGCTGGCCGGGCATCCACGGATCGGGGAGCGGCCGGACAGCGCGAACTCGGCGCGAGAACAGGCGGGAATGGCGACGGCCGACGACGTCGTCCGGGCCGCCATCGCGGACGGAAACCGGGTGTACGAGCAGCGATTCGGGCACGTGTACCTGGTGTGCGCCACCGGCAGGACGCCCGCCGAACTGCTGTCGATCCTCGAATCGCGGCTCGGCAACGCGGCGGCCGACGAAAGACGCATCGTGCGTCGTGAATTGGTGCAGATCAACCGGATTCGGTTGCGGCGCATGATCGGCGAGGAAGGCGCGTCGTGAGCACACTCAGCACACACATCCTCGATGCCGTGCACGGTGCGCCCGCCGCGGGTGTCGGCGTCACACTGTTCGACGGCAGCTCTGCGGAAATCAGCTCGGGAACAACGGATTCCGATGGGCGCATCGGCTCCCTCGGCGGCACGCTGCCTCCCGGGACCTACCGGCTGCGGTTCGAGACCGGTGCCTACTTCACGGCACAGGGTGTCGAATCCTTCTACCCCGAGGTCACCATCGCCTTCGTTGCTACCGGCGAGCGGCATTACCACGTCCCCCTTCTGCTCTCCCCCTTCGCGTTCTCCACCTACCGCGGGAGCTGACCATGACCGACGCCACGATCCTGGTGATCGAAGGCTGCGCCGTCGCCACCGTCGACGCCGCGGGCACCGAATACCGCGACGGCCATGTGATCGTGTGCGGCAACAGGATTCACGCCGTCGGAGCCGGGCCCGCGCCGTCCGTGCAAGAGCAGGCCACCCGCATCGACGGCCGCGGCTGTCTGCTCACCCCCGGGCTGGTGAACACCCACCACCACCTTTACCAGTGGATCACCCGCGGCCTGGCCGCCGACGCCGGCCTGTTCGAATGGCTCACCACCCTCTACCCCATCTGGGCGGGCATCGATGAGGACGCCACCCGTGTCGCCGCCACCGGCGCACTGACCGCCCTCGCCCGAACCGGTTGCACCACAACGACGGACCACCACTACGTCTTCCCTCGCGACGCCGGCGACCTGCTCGCCGCCGAAATCCACGCGGCCGCCGCCGTGGGCCTGCGCTTCCACCCCACCCGTGGCTCCATGGATCTCGGCCGCAGCGCGGGCGGCCTGCCCCCGGACTCGGTTGTCGAATCCCTCGACGACATTCTGAAGGCCAGCGCCGACGCCGTCGCCCGCTGGCACGATCCGTCCTTCGACTCGATGCTGCGCATCGGCCTGGCACCCTGCTCCCCGTTCTCGGTGACCGCCGACCTGCTGCGCGAATCTGCGGTAATGGCAAGGGAACTCGGCGTCCGCCTGCACACGCATGTCGCCGAAACCCACGATGAAGAGCGCTACTGCCGCGAAACACACGGCTGCACCCCCGCCGAATACATGGAACGCCTCGACTGGGTCGGTCCCGACGTCTGGTGGGCGCACGCCATCCACCTCGACGACACCGCCATCGCCACCATGGCCCGCACCGGCACCGGCGCGGCCCACTGCCCCACCTCCAACGCCCGCATCGGCGCGGGCATCGCCCGCCTCGCCGACCTGGTGACCGCGGGCGTCCCGGTCGGCCTCGGAGTGGACGGCGCCGCCAGCAACGAATCCGGCTCCCTCATAGCGGAACCTCGCAGCGCTCTCCTCTTCGCCCGCCAGCGCACCGGCCCCGAATCCCTCACCACCCGCACCGCCCTCGAACTCGCCACCATGGGTGGCGCCCGAATCCTGGGTCGCGCAGCCGAAATCGGCAGCCTCGAGCGAGGCAAACTCGCGGACCTGGCGCTCTGGAATCTCCAGGGCTCGGCCTACGACGGCATCGACGACCCGGTGACCGCCCTGGTCCTCGGCTCGGCGCCACCGTTGTCCGCGCTGGTCGTCAATGGCCGAATAGTGCTGCGCCACGGTGAAATTCGCACGGTCGACGATGCCGAGGTGGGCAGCCAGGTGGCTCGTGCCCAAGCCAGGCTGGTCGAGAAAGCCGGGTGAGCGCTGCCCGCAGGCAACCCCGCAGGTGAGCCCGGTCGCTGTGCGCACTCAGCCGCAGACTGGTCTAATCACCTTGAGGGCAGGAACGCCCGACTGCAAACGCCGCCATGATTTCGCGCGAGCCGCGTCTCGAATCGCTACCACCACGCTGTCATTCGGCAAATCACCGGAACAGATATGGTTCTCGGCGGAGTTGCTGTGTAAGGGACCACCACTCGTGGAAGGAGCCTCAGCTGCGTGCAACAAGCGGTGTGTCGCAAGGGGACGCCGCACAGCCCGCTATCGGCGAAAAGGGCTATGCGGTCGTCGCGATGCACGATCGGCTCACGCCGGAGGAATTCGCCATCCTCACGGCCGTGTACGACGACGAGCTGGCGCTGGACGAATGGCTGCCCGCGGGTAGCCGCAGCCGCAAACGCTCCTATCAGCGGTTCTCCCTGACCGTCGCGGATCTGCGGTTCGAACCCGAGGCCGACCCCGGCCCGTACATCCAATCCATGTCGGTGAATCCGCTGCAGGGCGGTATCGAACGCATCTTCCGGGTCATCTCGCCGGAACACCCGGTGACCGCCGTGACCAGGAAGCTCGCGCACTCCGTGGCCGCCGACCTGGTGGCGGCGGACGTGCTGAACGCCGAGCGGACGCCGGAGGTCGCGGTGGACGTGCACTTCATTCGCATAGCCGCGCCGGGTGAACCCGCTCCGGAGGGGATTCATCGAGACGGACTGCTCGGCGGATCCGTACACCTCGTGCACCGCGAGAACATCACCGGCGGCCTGTCCGAGGTGTACGACAACACGCAGACCTCCCTGGCAGAATTCCAGCTGGACGAGCCACTGAAGTCCCTCGTCTTCGACGACTCCCGGGTTCTGCACTACACCCATCCGATTCTGCCCGCCGACCCGGACTGCCCCTCGTATCGGGACGTACTGCTGATCGGATTCCGCTAGCCGTGACAGACCAGATCGGCCAGTTCATCGCAGCGCTCGACGAACTCCTCGATGTCGGCGAACTCGTCACGATAGCGGCGGATCTGACAGCGATCCCGTCCTACACCGGCGACGAGACGGCGCTCGCCGTCCATGTGCGGGATACGCTGCTGCACAACGGGATATCCGCGCACCTGCAGGAGGTCGCGGCTGCCGCCCACCCCGGCGACCGCGGCCGCTGCCAGACCATCGGTCATCTCGGACCCGCGGCGGGTAAACCCGCTCTGATGTTCAACGGCCATCTCGATATGGACCCGGTCGACGACCGAGCGGGCCGCTTCACCGCCCGAGTCGAGGGCGACCGACTGTACGGTGCGGGCTTGCACAATATGAAGAGTGGGCTCGCCTCCATGATTGCCGCGGCAATCATGGTGCAGCGCAGCGGGATACAGCTGAACCGCGGGCTGCTGCTCGAATTCGTCGCCGGCGAACTGCAGGGCGGGACCGGTACGAAGCACGCGCTGGCAGAGGGGTTGACCGCTGACGCCGCGGTCGTTCCCGAGCCGTACTCGGTACGCCGCGTCCTCACCCGCACCGCCGGGGTCCACAAGTTCGCGCTGGTGGTGCGGGGAAAGACCGCGCACACCAGTCGGCACGCCGAGGGCGTCGACGCCATCGCGATTCTGCGCGAGCTCATGGACCGGCTGGAGCGCGCAGATCTACGGCTGGGAGACAACGAGTTTCCAGATCTACCCCGCCTGCAGCTGTCGAGCCTGATCGCCGGTCGGGGTGACCGGCACGATCCCTCGGGGGTCAGCTACAGCGCCGACAAGGCCACCGCGATCTACGACCTGCGTTACCCGCCGCCGCATGAGCCGGATGCGGTCATCGAGGCCCTGAAAGCCTTCGAGCGCGAAGCAAAAGCGCTGTTCCAGGCCGCCGACATCACCGTGGATCAGCCGCCGGACCCGGTCTTCCGCGTCGGCGGAACAGTGATGCCGCCCATGGATGTCTCGCCTGATTCGGCTGTGGTGCAAGATATCTCGAAGCTTCTGCCGCAGGTTTCCGACTACGTCGTCGAAGCGTCCGGACTCGTGCTGCCGTACTCCTACTGCGGGAACGACACCACACACCTGTCCCGCGCGGGCATCGAATGCTGCCTGTTCGGGCCACGCGGCGAAGGACCCGATACCGAAGATCATGTGCTGATCAGCGAAATGATGGCCTGCGCGCGCACCCTCGCCGCGCTCGCCATCCTGCGCTGCACCTGAAAGTCCTTCAGCAGCCCAGCCTTCCGATCTCCTCCTCGATGCCGGCCAGCAAAGGCAAACGGAGCCTCGCGCAGATGGCCACCGCGGTGCGCAATCGCTCGCAGGCCTGCGCGACGTGGCCCTGGAGCGCCTCCACCCGGGCGATATTGCGCAGTGCGTCGGCCTCGCCCTGCGGGTTGCCCACCTGCCGGGCGATGCCCAGCGACTCCTGGTAGTAGTGCTGGGCGGGAATGTAGCGGCCCGCGTGCCGCTCGAGATGACCCAGACCACGCAGTGCGTCCATCTGGCCGAGCGGATCGTTGCCCTCGGCCGCGAGCCTGCTCGACTGTTCCAAGGCCGCTCTGGCCGCCGTCGAATCGCCTACGGCGCGGCTCACATTGCCCAGCCCCCACAGTGCCCAGCCCTCCCCATAGCGATCGTGAATCCGCCGGGCGATGGCGAGCGCTTCCTCGAAATACCGCTGCGCCGCGTCCAGCCTGCCGTTCATGCGCTCGGAATGGCCGAGCCCGCGCAGCGCGTCACCCTCCAGCTTGCGGTAGTTGATACCGCGCGCGATGCGCAGCGCGTTCACATAGTGGTCCCGAGCTGGGCCGTGGTCACCGCCCAATCGCAGGCACTCGGCCAGACTCCACTGGCCCGTGCCGACCCGTTCCGGATCGTCCAAACTCTTCGCCACGCCCAGCATGGCGTCCGAGCAGGCCCGCGCTTGGGCGTAATCACTGACCATGCGGTGCGCCATGCTCAATCCGTCGAGGGCATCGCATTCCGTGGGCTGGTGCCCGATTGCCCGGGAGATGTCCAAGGCGATCGTGAAGTCGTCGCGAGCGGCATCGTGCTCCCCGGTGATCCACGCCAATTTGCCCCGTTCGCACAGCACCTCGGCGACGCAGCGCCGATCCTGCAGCGACCTGGCCAAGGCCAATGCGGCCGCGAATCGATCCCCCGCCGCCTCGTGCCTGCCGCTCAGCCGATCGACCCGGCCCAGGCCCGCCAGCGCCCACGCCTCGGCCTCCTGATCACCGAGTGCGCTCGCGATGCCCGCAGAACGCTCATAGAGCCGGTAGGCCGCCGACCACCGGCCACGCCCGCACAGATGGGAGGCCACCAGCCGGGCAAGCTCGGCGGTTTGCCCACTCGCGCCGGTGTTTTCCACACAGCCGACCAGCAGTTCTCGTTCCCGGCTGAGCCAGGCCCGCGCCTGCGCCCCATCGGCGGGCCGCGGCGTGCGGGCCGGCGTCTCGACGGGGCCTGGCACACTGGCCCGGCGCGCGATCGTGAGGCCGAAGGTGACCAGGCGCTCGCTCGCCGCGGGAAGGCCGTCGTCCGGTTTGGCGAGCATGCTGGCATACAGCTTCGTCATATCGTGCATGCGATAGTGCGAGCCATCCAGCGGATCCAGCAGACCTGCCTCGAAAAGCTTGCGTATCAATGTTTTTGCGCGCACCAGTGGCATATCGGCCATGGCGGCCAGCGGTTCCGCGCTGATCTCCGGGCCGGGGAAGGCGCCGAGCAGTCGTACGGTGCGCTGCAGTTCCGGATCGCGTAGCCGCTGGTACCACTTCTCGAACGTGGTGCGCACGGACTCGTCGCCGGCGGCGAACTGGTCCAGAATCGTCTCCGCCAGTTCACGGTTGACGGACTCATCGAGTGAACCGCGCAGTTCCTCCGTCAGCGCGGTCAGATCAGTGGCGCTCTCCGCCAGCATGCCGGGATCGTGATGGGCGAGCTGGCTGCCGAAAAGTTTGAGTGCCAATGGAAGTCGGCCCGACGCGGCCACTATCCGGCGCGCGGCCGTCCGGTCGTAGTGACCGAGACGCAGATTGGCGAACTTCGCGAGCAACTCCTCCGCCTCGTCGGGATCCATGACATCGAGATGCATCGGGCGGGCGCCGACCAGACCCAGCAGCCGGCTGCGGCTGGTGATCAGCACGAACGAGCCGGGCGAATTCGGCAGCAGTTCCCGGACCTGCGCGGTCTCCGCCGCATTGTCGAAGATCAGCAGCATGCGGCGGGTATTCATCGCGCCGCGCCACTGCGCGGCCCGGCGATCCGGATCGGCCTCGATGGTTTCCCGCGGCACGTCGATTTCCAGCAGCAGGCGCTCCAGCAGATCGGCGCTGGTGCGTGGTTCGCGCTTGGGGGTGAAGCCGAACAGATCCACCCAGATCGCGCCCTCCGGATACTGTTTCGCGAACTCGGTGACGGCATACCTGGCGAGCGCGGTCTTGCCCACCCCGGGCGGGCCGTCGAGGACGTGCACGGCCGGGCCACCGTGGTAGACGTGTGCCCGCACCCGCTCCCGCAGTTCGGTTCGCGCCGGATGCCGACCGGTGAAATGCGGTACCTCGGGCGGCAATTCGCCCTCGGAGACCACCGAGCGGTCGTTGGTGCGCTGTGACATGCTGGTACGGAACTCGGTCTGAATCTCCTCGGACAGGTGCTCCAGATCGGCCAGATCCACCAGTTGGTCCCAGGTTGTGCCGTATACGGTCGCCAAGGTGCGCAGGGCATCCAGGCTGGGCCGGGCTCCCTTGTCCGGTCGCACCGAACCGTCCGGCGCGAAAGGCCAGCGCTCGAACTCCGAGATTCGGCTGGCACGCATACCGCCGCTGTCGCTGAGGGTATTGAACTCGTCCGCGACGGTCTGCTGACTGAAGTCCCTGGCCAGCCGCCACGCCACCCGCGGACGATAGCCTCGCTGGCGTAATTCCGCGGCGAGCGGCTCGTCCACCTGACGATCGGAGAGCCCCAACCCGCGCAGTTTCTCGCGGAGCCGACGGCGTTCGTCTTTGTCGGCGGGAGCGCAGGGGCAGCCCTCGCAGGTCTGTTTTCTCGGCACCGGTTACCTCCCGCTCGGCCCGAATACGCCCAATTTACTTGGTACCAACACGAATTCGGTCGCATCGTCGCCGTGGAAACAGCAGAAACCTCCCGGCGGGTTGTGAAGTTTTCACTGCTTCCGGTGGTGTCATGCCTGGTAGTGGCAGGTTTTCGAAACGAAGAAATCACCTCGGCCCCTGGTCTCGAAGTGGACCCGCACGCGCGGCCACCATTGACATACAACAAGCGGACCGGGGGGACGCGGGGGACCGGTCCAGGCGCGAGAAGGGATCGGAACGATGGCGATCAACGAATTCGAATGGATCATCACCAGCGATGTCGCGCAGGAGGTGGCATTCCGGATCGACCTGCCCGAATCCGCACGCGGCCGGTGGGTGCTGTCCTACTTGCCCACCGCCATGCGGCTGAACAAGGAGCAGGCGCTCGCCGGTCTCGTGCTGGCCGAAATGATCCTGCTCGGATTGCTCAGGGCCGGAGGGGAATTCGACAGTGAGATGGCGGCGCTGCATGCGGATGTGCTGGGGGTCAGCGTCACCGATGTCATGTGCTTGCTCGCGCTGCGGATGAGCGGGCGCGACGCGGACGAGGGGGACGACGGGGGATCGTGGCGGAAACCGCTGGGGCGGTGCGTTTCCGCCACGGTCTCCCGGCGTGCGCAGGACTGTGTCAGAGAGGGGAGCTGACGATGTTCGGGTGCGGGGAATGCGCATGGCACTGTGGATATCGGGCACGGCATTACGGGTACCGGTGGCAGCACTGCTGCTGCTACAGCTACACCGGCAGCGCGAGCTGGTTCTTCGGGTCGCTCGCGGCGGTGCTGGCCTTCGCGGTGCTGGTCATGCTCGCGGTGGTCAGCGGCTGCGAGACCCAGGTGGCGACCGAGCCCGGCGTGCCCGGGATCTCGACACCGGTGGAGGCCGGCGACTGCGCGCCGTTCTGCGGCGCGGTCGAGGACGACGCGGGCAGTACCGAGACGTCCCCAACAGGGACGTTCTGACCAAGAGTAACGAAGTTGAAACAGGGGCGCGGAGTTCCGCAATCTCCGCGCAACCCGCCGGTTCTAGGGTGGAAACGAGGTCGCGACCGCCCGCAGGGAGCGGCCCCGTAGGTGAGAGCGGGTGAGACGGATGGATCTGGACACGATCCGCGAAGTGGTGGTGGCCCGGGATCGGGACGATCTCGGCGGGCTGGGGGCCGGAACCGCCGTCCTGGCCGGGGGGACCTGGCTGTACTCCGAACCGCAGGACGGGCTGGAACGGCTCGTCGACATCACCGGACTCGGGTGGACGCCCGTCGAGATGGACGCCGGCGGGCTGGAAATCGCCGCCACCTGCACACTCGCTCAGCTCACCGACAGCCGGTATCCGGAACGGTGGACCGGGACCGCGCTGTTCGGGCAGGCCTGCGGAGCGCTGCTCGCCTCCCACAAGATCCGGCGCACCGCGACCGTCGGCGGGAACGTCTGCCTGGCGCTGCCCGCGGGGGCGGTGCTGGCGGCGCTCACCGCGCTCGGCGGGTACGCGCTGGTGTGGGGGCAGCGCGTCGACCGATGGATACCGTTGTCGCAGTTCGTGTTCGGGCCGGGGGTCACTCGGCTCAACACCGGGGACCTGTTGCGGGCCATCCGGATACCGGAACCCAATCTGCGCTCGCGCACCGCATTTCGCAAGATCGCGCTCGCGCCGCTCGGGCGATCCGGGTCGGTCGTCATGGGGCGGCGCAATCTCGACGGGAGCTGCCACCTCACCATCAGCGCCGCCACGCTGCGGCCCGTCGTCCTCGAATTCGACGAGGTGCCGGGCGAGAGCGAACTGTCGGCAACCATCGATGCGGTGAATCCGCGACTCTGGTTCGACGACCCGCACGGCTCACCCGACTGGCGGCACCACGTCAGCACCGTGCTCGCCATCGAGGTGGCGGCCGAACTCGCGGGAGGGAGCGCATGAGGTTCCATGTGGACGGCGACCCAGTCGACGTCACCGTGCGGCCCGGACAGTGCCTGCGCACCCTCCTGCGAGAAAACGGTCACCTCGCACCCAAGA
This sequence comes from Nocardia acididurans, assembly GCF_016741815.1. Classification (GTDB taxonomy): domain Bacteria; phylum Actinomycetota; class Actinomycetes; order Mycobacteriales; family Mycobacteriaceae; genus Nocardia; species Nocardia acididurans. The sequence goes on along the minus strand of NZ_JAERRJ010000005.1, from coordinate 477,872 downwards.
AGGGCTGCGACGCGGGGGACTGCGGGGCCTGCACCGTCCTCGTCGACGGGGCTGCCGTGCACTCCTGCGTCTACCCGGCGCACCGCGCCGACGGCCGCGCCGTCACCACCGCCACCGGGCTCGCGGCCAACGGGCCCAACACGATTCAGCGCACATTCGTGGAGAACGCGGGCTTCCAATGCGGATTCTGCACGGCCGGCATGCTCGTCACCGCCACCGACCTCGCCATCCACGGCGCACTCGACCCGGCCACCCTGCCCGAGACGCTGAAGGGCAACCTCTGCCGCTGCACCGGCTACCGCGCCATCGCCGACGCCCTCACCGCCGCCGCCCCGCCGGGCGCGCGGGGTGGGGCCGCCGCACCGCTGGGTGCGGGGGAGGGGGCAGCCGCCCCTTCTGCGCCCGGCAACCGCCAACCGCAACCGGGCAGCGGTGTGCCGCAACCGGGTAGCGAGGGGGCCTACTCGGGTGGGGGGCCGCAACCGGGTGGCGGGCCACGACTGTGCGGTCAGCCCAACGAGTTTCGCTATCCGGCGACCTCGCCGCTGCCTGCGCTGCCGTGTCACAGCTCCTCCTGCGGAACCAGCGTCCGGCCCGGCCCCGGACGGGAATCCGGCGAAGCGGCCACCGCCGCTCCCGAGGCACGCGGGGTGGCGGGAACCGGGGTGGGAGCACCCGCCGGACCTCGCATCGTCACCGGCACCGAACCATTCACCATGGATGTCCCGGCTGCGGCGCCCGGCTTCGGTACGCCGGACCAGCGCCTTTCCGTCCCCCGGCTGATGTCGGATGCCGTTGGCGGCGTGGATGTTTCGCAAGACGCAGCCGATCCGGGCCGGGTGCCGCCCGGTGCGGTGCTGCACCTGGAGGTGTTGCGGAGCCCGCATCCGCACGCGCGCATCCTGTCCATCGACACCACGGCCGCCGAGGCCGTCGCCGGCGTCCGTGCCGTGCTGACCCACGCGGACAGTCCCGACTTCCTGTATTCCACTGCGCGGCACGAGATTCGCGCGGACGACCCGGACGACACCCGGGTGCTGGATCGGGTGGTCCGCTTCCACGGGCAGCGGGTGGCCGCCGTGGTTGCCGACACCCTGGCCGCCGCACGCGCTGGATGCCGGGCGCTGCGTGTCGAATACGAGGTGCTGCCCGCGGTCTTCGACCCGGAGCAGGCGCTGCTCGGCGATGCGCCCCTGCTGCACGGCGAGAAGACCGCGTCGCGGATCGCCGATCCGGCGCGCAACCTGGTCGCCGAGGTACACGGGCGGACGGGAGATTTCGCCGCCGGTCTGGCCGCCGCCGACCATGTGGTGGAAGGCATCTGGGAGACGCAGCGGGTGCAGCACGTGCACCTGGAGACACACGGCAGCATCGGATGGCTGGACGAGCATGGACGGCTCGTGGTCCGCACCAGCACCCAGGTGCCGTTTCTGGTGCGTGATGAACTGAGTCGCATCTTCGGGCTGGAGCGGGACCGGGTGCGGGTGTTCGCGGCCCGGGTCGGCGGCGGATTCGGCGCGAAACAGGAGATGTTCACCGAGGATCTGGTGGCCCTGGCCGTCCTGCGCACCGGGCAGCCCGTGCAGTACGAGCTCACACGCGGCGACGAATTCCTCACCACCTGCCGCCATCCCATGCGGGTGCGGGTCACCGCCGGGGCCGACGCCGCCGGACGGCTCACCGCCCTCGCCGTGGATGTGCTCTCCGATGCGGGTGCGTACGGAAACCACAGTGCCGGAGTGCTTTTCCACGGGGTCGGGGAATCCGTGGCCATCTACCGGTGCGCCGCCAAACAGGTCGACGGGCGTGCGGTCTACACCAACAATGTGCCCTCCGGCGCGTTCCGCGGCTACGGGCTCGGGCAGGTCACGTTCGGCGTCGAATCCGCGCTCGACGAACTCGCGCGGCGAATCGGTGTGGACCCCTTCGAATTCCGCCGCCGCAATGTGGTGCGGCCCGGGGACGATCTGATCGGCGGATTCTGTCACCGGGAACCGGACCTCGCCATCGGCAGCTACGGTCTCGACCAGTGTCTCGACCTCGCCGAACAGGCGCTGCGGCGCGGGAACGGAGTCGGTGCGCCCGGTCCGGAGTGGCTGATCGGCGAGGGCATGGCCCCGTCCATGATCGCCACCATCCCGCCGCGCGGGCACCGCTCCACCGCGCATGCCGCGCTGCTCGCCGACGGCACCTACGAAATCAGGGTCGGCACCGCGGAATTCGGCAACGGCACCACGACCGTGCTGGCGCAGCTGGCGGCCACGGTGCTCGGCACCGAATCCGGCCGGGTGCGCATCCGGCAGGCCGACACCGATGCCACCGACCACGACACCGGTGCGTTCGGCTCCACCGGAATCACCGTGGCCGGGCGGGCCGCGCACGCCGCCTGCGAGAAACTGCGGCGGCGCATCCTGCAGCGCGCGGTAGCGCTCACCGGCATCCCCGCGGCCTCGCACACCTTCGAACCCGGTGGCATCCGCTACCTCGATCGCTTCCTCACCGCCGCCGACCTGGTCGCGGACGGGCCGTTGCACACCGAGGCCACGCACGACGGCACACCCCGGTCGGTCGCGTTCAACGTGCACGCCGTGCGGGTGGCGGTGCACCCGGGCACCGGCGAGGTCCGCATTCTGCAATCCGTGCACGCGGCCGACGCGGGCACCGTCCTCAACCCGGTGCAGTTGCGCGGGCAGGTGGAGGGCGGTGTCGCACAGGCCGTCGGCACCGCGCTGTACGAGGAGATTCGCACCGATCGGGGTGAGGTCACCACGAAAACGCTGCGGCACTACCACATTCCGCAGTTCGCGGATATTCCGCGCACCGAGATCTACTTCGCCGCGACGGCCGACCCGCTCGGGCCGCTGGGCGCGAAGTCGATGAGTGAATCGCCCTACAACCCGGTCGCGCCCGCCATCGCCAATGCCGTTCGCGATGCTGTCGGCGTTCGCCCGCATCGGCTTCCCATGACGGCGGACCGGATCTGGAGTCTGGCCGGACGGGCCGTGGTGACGGCCGCGGACCCGGTCTGAACTGGTCTTACGTTCGACGGGTGTCGGCGCACAGAAGTCGGCCGTCCGGTTTGTCGGGACCACCCCGGTGGCGTGCGCCACAACCTTCAAGATCACAATGAGCTGTGAAGGTGCTCACAGTCGGATGGTTCCCGGCGCGTCGAGTGTTGGTGGCCCCGATCACGCAAACAGTACGGGCGTTATGCAAAACTGCACGTCAGCGCTACTGGCAAGTAGATTCCACCGCTGCTATTCGCAAGCAAATTTCGCAGACTTAGCAAAGTGCAGGCGAAAGCTAGCGGCGATTCACACTTGCAACAGGTAGACGCACATTTTTTCCTGTGCCATCGTGTGGAAGTACACCCCGCGGGCCTAACAAGTCTGCGAATTGCCGCTCCAGCAGTGGTCGAACAACGCGAGTGTCCGACCGGCGGGGCAACCGAGACCGAACGAAGAAGTGGAGTCAGAGATGTCGAACGTCGGCACCCCGAAGACCGCTGCGGAACTCCAGCAGGATTGGGACACCAACCCCCGCTGGAAGGGCATCACCCGCAACTACACGGCCGAGCAGGTCGTGAAGCTGCAGGGCACCGTTGTCGAGGAGCACACCCTCGCCCGTCGTGGTGCCGAGATCCTCTGGGACCTCGTCAACAACGAGGACTACATCAACTCCCTGGGCGCCCTCACCGGCAACCAGGCCGTGCAGCAGGTTCGCGCCGGCCTGAAGGCCATCTACCTGTCCGGTTGGCAGGTCGCCGGTGACGCCAACCTGTCCGGCCACACCTACCCGGACCAGTCGCTGTACCCGGCCAACTCGGTTCCGGCCGTGGTCCGCCGCATCAACAACGCGCTGCTCCGCGCCGACGAGATCGCCAAGGTCGAGGGCGACACCTCGGTCAGCAACTGGCTGGCCCCGATCGTCGCCGACGCCGAGGCCGGCTTCGGTGGCGCGCTGAACGCCTACGAGCTGCAGAAGGCCATGATCGCCGCCGGCGCCGCCGGCGTGCACTGGGAGGACCAGCTGGCCTCCGAGAAGAAGTGTGGCCACCTGGGCGGCAAGGTGCTGATCCCCACCCAGCAGCACATCCGCACCCTGACCTCGGCTCGCCTCGCGGCCGACGTCGCCGGTGTCCCGTCGGTCATCATCGCGCGCACCGACGCCGAGGCCGCCACCCTGATCACCTCCGATGTGGACGAGCGTGACCGCGAGTTCCTCGACGGCACCCGTACCCCCGAGGGCTTCTTCGGCGTGAAGAACGGCATCGAGCCCTGCATCGCGCGTGCCAAGGCCTACGCCCCGTACTCCGACCTCATCTGGATGGAGACCGGCGTGCCGGACCTCGAGGTCGCGCGCAAGTTCGCCGAGTCGGTTCGCAGCGAGTTCCCGGACCAGCTGCTGGCCTACAACTGCTCGCCGTCCTTCAACTGGAAGGCGCACCTGGACGACGCCACCATCGCGAAGTTCCAGCGCGAGCTGGGCGCCATGGGCTTCAAGTTCCAGTTCATCACTCTGGCCGGCTTCCACTCGCTGAACTACGGCATGTTCGACCTGGCCTACGGCTACGCCCGCGAGGGCATGACCGCCTTCGTCGACCTGCAGGAGCGCGAGTTCAAGGCCGCCGCCGAGCATGGCTTCACCGCCATCAAGCACCAGCGTGAGGTCGGCGCCGGCTACTTCGACACCATCGCCACCACCGTGGACCCGAACACCAGCACCGCTGCGCTGAAGGGCTCCACCGAAGAGGGCCAGTTCCACTGAGCCACATAGGTTCTTGAGAACTGAACCCGGGGCGGCTGTCGCATCACACCGCTGCCGCCCCGGGTCGCCCTTCCCGTCGACAGCCCCGGCGGGGAGGGCTTTTTCTTATAACTTCAAAACGCAAGACCTTACGAAGGCGCAGGGTCTCCATACGACGCCTTCACACAGCTTGACCAAAGACTTCGAGTCGTTCGGTAGGCGACAACTGATTTCGTTCCGGTCGGGGTAACTCACCGGGTACGGCCAAAATCGGTTCGGAACCTGACGTAGGCACGGGTGTCTGACTGGCAACGGTATTTAGCCGCCCGCAAAAGTTGCGGGGAGGCGGAACGGAGCGGGACGTGAGCAACGAAAAGATTCAGCGCGTCGGCATCATCGGTGCCGGACAGATGGGTGCGGGTATCGCCGAAGTCTGTGCTCGGGCGCATGTCGATGTCCTCGTTTTCGAACAGACCCGTGAGTTGGCCGCCGCCGGGCGTGCCCGCATCCTGCGGTCGCTGGACCGCGGGGTGTCCAGTGGCAAGATCACCGAGCGGGAGCGTGAGCAGGCCGCCTGGCGGCTCCGCTTCACCTCGGACCTCGGCGATTTCGCCGACCGTCAGCTCGTCGTCGAAGCCGTGCTCGAGAACGAAGACGTGAAGACCGCCATCTTCGCCGAGCTCGACAAGGTCGTCACCGACCCGAACGCGGTGCTGGCCTCCAACACCTCCTCCATCCCGATCATGAAGATCGCCGTGGCCACCAACAACCCCGAGCGGGTCGTGGGCATGCACTTCTTCAACCCGGTGCCGGTGCTGCCGCTGGTCGAGCTCATCACCACGCTCAAGACCTCCGACTCGGTCACCAAGCGCGCCGAGCAGTTCGCCTCCGACATCCTCGGCAAGCAGGTCGTGCGCTCCGCCGACCGCTCCGGCTTCGTCGTCAACGCGCTGCTGGTGCCCTACCTGCTGTCCGCCATCCGCATGGTCGAATCCGGTTTCGCCACCAAGGAAGACGTCGACAAGGCCATGGTGCTGGGCTGCGCCCACCCGATGGGCCCGCTCGCCCTCACCGACCTGGTCGGCCTCGACACCGTGAAGTCCATCGCCGACTCCATGTACTCCGAGTTCAAGGAGCCGCTCTACAGCGCGCCTCCGCTGCTGATGCGCATGGTCGAGGCAGGTTTGCTGGGTAAGAAGACCGGTGCGGGCTTCTACCAGTACGGCTCCCCCGCCTCTCCGCGTACTTAGCGGGCGGCCGAGAGCCGTCGGCGTCACGCACCCGTGCCGACGGTTGGGTGCCGATCCGATTCCGGACGTCCCCGGCGAGTTACCCGGCCCGTGCGAAATCAGTTGTCGCGTTGGGATCCAGGGCTCGCCGGGCCTTCGGCCCTAGGCGCCGCCCAGGGTGTCGACCTTTCTTTCTCCAGGTGGCGCGTCGCCGGGCAAGTGGCGGCGTCCATCTTTACCGGGCATAAGCTGCAAAGAGGTCGAGTCGGACCGGCAGCTTGGAAGGAGTGTCCGCATCATGGTCAATGTCAGCGACGGCTTCGGGTCCAGCGTTCTGGGCTACCCGAGGGTCGGGCAGCACCGCGAGCTCAAACGTGCGCTCGAGTCCTACTGGCACGGCACGCTCTCGCGCGACGAGCTGCTCGCGGTCGGCCGCGAGATTCAGGAGAGCCAGTATCTGGAACTGGCAGCCACCGGGCTCACCCAGGTGCCCGGCAACACCTTCTCCTACTACGACCACATTCTCGACAACGCGCTGCTGTTCGGCGCGGTGCCGAAGCGGTTCGAGGCGGAGCGAGAAGGCTTGCACCCCTTGGACTTCTACTTCCTGATGGCACGCGGGCGGCCGGATCTGCCGCCGTTGGAACTGGTGCGGCTGCTGAACACGCCGTACCACTACCGCCAGCCGGAGCTGGATCTCGACACCGAATTCTCGCTGCACCCCGAGGCGCTGCTCGACGAATTCGACCGTGCCAAGGCCGTCGGTATCGAGCTGCGGCCCGTCGTGCTCGGACCGCTGTCGCTGCTGCTGCTGTCGAAGACCGGCCACGTTCCCGGCGAGACCGAATTCGACAAGCTGGTGCTGCTCGACAAGCTGCTACCCGTGTACGAGGAACTGTTCGAGATCCTCGCCAAGCGGGGCGCGACCTGCGTGCAGCTCGACGAGCCGTGCTTCACCAGCGACCGGTCGCCGTCCACCATGGAGCTGTTCGAGAAGACCTACCAGCGGCTGGGCAAGGCGCCGCTGCGGCCGCGCATCCTCGTCACCGGACAGTACGGCGACTTCGGTGAGGCCATCGAGATCCTGGCGCGCACCAAGGTCGAGGCCATCGGGCTCGACCTGGCCAGCTACCGGGTGCGGCCCGAGGATCTCGCCAAGATCGAGGGCATCTCGCGGAAGCGGTTGTACGCGGGCGTCATCAGCGGCACCAATGTGTGGAAGGCCGACCGCTACATCACCCTGGACTACCTGAACCAGCTGTCCAAGGTGTGCCCGGACATGGTGGTGTCCACCGGCGCGACCCTGCTGCACGTGCCCTACGACCTGCTCGTCGAATACGACATCGAAGACAATGTCGCCGACCGGCTCGCCTTCGCCAAACAGAAGGTCCTGGAAGTGGTTTCGCTCGCGAAGGCACTCACCGAGGGGCCGTCCGAGAAGTGGCGCAAGAAGCCCACCTCCGTGCACTTCAAGCAGAAGCACGCTGTGCGGCAACGGGTTTACAACGTCACCCCGCAGATGCGCGAACGCGAACCCTACGAGACGCGCAAGATCGCCCAGCAGGCCAAACTGCAACTGCCCCTGGTGCCCGCCACCACTCTCGGCTCCTTCCCGCAGACCAATACGGCCCGGCAGGCGCGGTACGAACTCGGTCAGGGACGCCTGTCCTTCGACGAGTACCGCAAGCGCATCGAAGCCGAGATCGAAGCCACCATCCGCCTGCAGGAGGACATCGGCCTCGACGTGTTCGTGCACGGCGAACACGAACGCAACGACATGATCCAGTACTTCGCGGAACTGCTCGACGGTTTCGCCACCACCCACTTCGGCTGGGTGCAGGTGTACGGATCCCGTTGCGTGCGACCGCCGATCCTGTACGGGGATGTCGCGCGGCCCGAACCCATGTCGGTGTCCTGGACCGCCTACGCGCAGTCGCTCACCGACAAGCCGGTCAAGGGCATGGTCACCGGCCCGGTCACCATGATCGCGCGATCGTTCGTGCGCCAGGACCAGCCGCTGTTCGAGACCGCCGACCAAGTGGCCCTTGCCATTCGGGACGAGGTCGTGGATCTGGAGAAGGCGGGCATCTCCATCATCCAGGTGGACGAGCCGTCCATCCGCGAACTGTTGCCGCTGCGCGCCCATGGGCGGCCGGAGTACCTACGCTGGGCGGTCGGCGCGTTCAAGCTGGCCACCGCGGGGGTCAAACCCGAAACCCAAATCCACACGCACATCGGCTATTCCAGCCGTAGCGATGTCGTCGCCGCGATCAACGAACTCGATGCCGACGTCACCGCCATCGTCGCCACCCGCTCCATCGAATGGGTGCTCGAGGCGCTCACCGAGGATTGCGCCGAAGGCCACGGCCTCACCCACGGTGTCGGCCCCGGTGTCTACGAGTCCCGTTCCGCCCGTATCCCGGACATCGACGAACTCGACGAACTGCTCACCGCCGCTGCGGAAGCCGTTACCCCGCAACGACTCTGGGCCAACCCCGACGGCGGTCTGAAGACCCGCCACCACTGGCAGCTCGATCCGTCGCTGCGCAATATGGTGGCCGCCGCGCGTCGCGTGCGCCGGCGGGCCGAAGCCCAGCAGGCGGGCGAGTAGGCGCATCCTTCGAAAACACCACGGCGGCACCGGATTCCCTCCGGTGCCGCCGTCGTTTTCGAGTCGTTCCCCGGCTAACGGCCGCGTAGTCCTGTGATGAGGAGTTCGACCATGCGGCGAGCGTCGTAGCGGGGGTCGCTGTCGGCGCCGATGCACAGGTTGCCGACGCCGCGCAGCAGCTCGTAGGCGTCCATGCCGGGGCGGATCTCGTCCGCGGCCGCGGCGGCGTCGAGCAACTGCGCGCACACCGGCACTAGACGGTCGAGGAAATACGCGTGCAGGGTCTCGAACGTGGGATCACCGGATTGCAAGGCCGCGGCGAGGCCGTGTTTGGTGACCAGGAAATCGGTGAACAGGTCGATCCATCGCGACAGCGCGGTATACGGCGAACCGCCATCGGCCAGCAGCGCCGGACCGGCCTCGGCGCACGCCTCGACCTGGTGCCGGTACACCGCGACCACCAGGTCGGCCCGGGTCGGGAAATGCCGATAGATCGTGCCGACGCCGACGCCGGCCCTGGCGGCGATCTCCCGGACGGGCACGTCGACACCCGCCGTGACGAAGGCCGCGGCCGCCGCGTCCAGCAGGGCCTGTGCGTTACGCCGGGCGTCGGCCCGCTTCCGCGGCGCTGCTGCTTCCTCGCTGTCGATGCCGGTCATCACATCACTTCCCGTCCTCTTGCCAAGCGGAACAATGTTCCATATATTCGTTAGCGGAACGTTGTTCCGTTTGTCCACGATGTCAGAACAAGCGGGCCGATCCAAATCATGCATCGCGAAGTCGCTTCACCTCTGATGGAGGACCATCTCATGCAGTACCGCACCCTGGGCCACACCGGCATTCAGGTCAGCACCCTCGCGCTGGGCGCGATGAACTTCGGAAGCCTGGGACACACCACCCAGGACGAGGTGACCACCATGGTCGACACCGCCCTGGAGCGCGGCATCAACCTCATCGACACCGCCGACGTGTACAGCCGGGGCGAGTCGGAGGAAATGGTCGGCAAGGCCATCGCCGGCCGCCGCGACGCCGTCGTGCTGGCCACGAAATCGGGCCTGCCCATGGGTGATTCGCGCAATCATCAAGGCAGTTCGCGCCGCTGGCTGACCACGTCGGTGGAAGACAGCCTGCGCCGCCTGGGCGTAGACCACATCGACCTCTACCAAATCCATCGGTGGGATCCCCGCACCAGCGACGAGGAAACGCTGCGGGCCCTGACCGACCTCCAGCGCTCCGGAAAGATCCGCCACTTCGGTTCCTCGACCTTCCCGGCCTACCGGATCGTCCAATCCCAGTGGGCCGCCCGCGAAAACCATCTCACCCGCTACGTCACCGAACAACCCAACTACTCGATCCTGCAGCGCGGCATAGAATCTCACGTCCTGCCCGTCACCCAGCAGTACGGCCTCGGCGTCCTCACCTGGAGTCCGCTGGCCTCAGGCTGGCTATCCGGTGCGATCCGCGCGGGCCGCGACATAGCCACCAGCCGTTCGACATTCATGCCCCACCGCTTCGACCCCACCATCCCCTCCAACCAATCCAAGCTGGCGGCCGTCGAACAACTGGCCACCCTCGCCGACTCCGCCGGCCTGACAATGATCCAGCTCGCCCTGGCCTTCGTCACCGCACACCCCGCCGTAACCAGCGCGATCATCGGCCCCCGAACAATCGACCACCTGCACTCCCAACTCGCCGCCGCCGACACCACACTCTCCACCGACACCCTCGACGCCATCGACACCATCGTCGCCCCCGGCACCGACCTCGCCCCCAGCGAAAAGAACGACACCCCACCCGCCCTACTCGACGCAGCGCTGCGCCGCCGCTGATCAGACCTGCGCCGATGACGACGAACGGCAAGGCCGACAGACCCACTCCGAAGGTGGCGATCGCGATGACCAGCAGCGAGCGGAACCGCTCACGGCGCACCGGATCCCGCACGGAGCAGGGATACCTCCCCGGCGCTGTCACCGCGCCGAAGGTGCGGTTGGCACTGGAATCAACAAGCGGTTCAAGAGAATTCGGAACGCGGTTGGTGAATCTCAGGTCCGGCGGTGACAACCGTGCCATGTTATGTCGCGCGATGGCTTTGGGCCGGGGATCCGTGGTCGTACGGTGGCGGTTTCCGTGGTGCGCTACGTGGTCGGCACGGATGTGGGCGAGGCGGACCGCTTTTAGTGTTGTGCACGTCGAAATCGCCGCGAGTATCGGCGAATCCATCGATTCGGTACGCATTCCCTTCACGATGCGAGGAGTGGTTATGAAAGCGCATGTCAGTTCGATTCTGCTGGGTGTCCGGGATATGGACCGGGCCAAGCAGTTCTACACCGAGGGGCTCGGGTGGAAGGTCGAGAACGACTATGGGGTCTCGGTGTTCTTCGCTTCGGACGGTGCCTCGCCGGTCGGGTTCTACAGTCGCGAGGGTCTGGCGGGGCAGGTGGGGGCCGATCCGGAGGGCAGTGGTTTCAGCGGTCTGGTGTTGACCTATGTCGTCCGCACCGAGGCGCGGGTGGACGAGATCATGGCGGAGGCGGAGAAGGCGGGGGCCACTGTCCTCAAGCCCGCCGGTGCACTGCCGTGGGGCGGGTACGGCGGCACCTTCGCCGATCCGGACGGCTACATCTGGAGTCTCGGGTACAGCGCCCAGGGCGCCGATCAGCCCTACGCCGAGTAGCCGTCGCCGCATCGAGAAAGTGGTCGCCGCAACCTAGGAAGTCAGGCGGGTTCTACGGGGAGCCAGAGCTCGCAGGTGGCGGTGGTGAAGTCGGCGGTATGGTCCAGGATCGCGACCATGGACGGGCCGGGGCGCAACCGCCAGGGATTGGAGGGGAACCAGTCGGTTGCGGTTGCGGCCCAGGTGTTCTGGAGGGTTTGGGGGTGCGGGCCGGTGGTGCGGAAGACGGCCCATTTTCCGGATGGGACCTCGATGGCGTCCAGATCGTTGGGGGTGGGGGTCTCGGGGGTGACCGCGACCCCGTGGAGGTAGGTCAGCGTGCTGCCCTCGGTGTTGTCGGGGTCCAGGTCGTCGCTGACCTGCAGGAGGCCGGATGGTGTGGTGTCGCTGAGGGATTTCAGCCGTAGGTGCTCCTCGGGGGGAAGGGAGGTGATGTGCTGCTGGATGTGGGGGTTGACGCCCTCGTGTATGAGGGGGACGCGGGTGGCGTGGCCGATCAGGCGGAATGCGGGGTGGTCGACGATGCGGGTGGTCATGGGGGTGGTCCCTTCGACGGTCAGGCGGAACCTGAGTTGGGGTTGGGTGCGAAGGGGGCCTCCGTCGCGGCGGACGTCACCGGGGGTGGCGCCGTGGACCGCGCGGAAGGCGCGGCCGAATGCCTCGGCGGAGCCGTAGCCGTGGCGGACCGCGATGGTCAGCAGGTCGTATTCGGCCCGGATCACCTCGGCGGCGGCGACTGTCATGCGGCGTCGGCGCAGGTACTCCGACAGTGGCATGCCGGCCAGGGATGAGAACATTCGGCGCAGGTGGTACTCGGTGGTGCCGAGATCCCGGGCCAGGACACCGAGGTCGAGCTCTTCGGTGAGGTGCTGCTCGACCAGGTCGACGAGCCTGTTGAGTGCGGCGATCACGAGGCCTCCTTCCGTCATCGACACTGGTGCATCGCACCATTGCCGCACCCGATCGCGGCGAACCGATCCGATCAGTCGATTCGATCATGCACCTCACCGGGTACCGTGCTCATGCCGCGGTGAGGGCCTCGGCGATCTTGCGAGCCATGGCCGTCACGGCGGGGGCGGGTACGCCCTTGCCGGACTGGACGGCGGCTTCCACGGCCACCAGCACAGTGGTGCGGAAGTTGGCGGCCTCGGCCGAATCCTGTTGGGCGAGAACGGTCATGGCCGCGGAGAGAGCGGGGAGGACCTGCTCGGCGAGTTCGGCGGTGTTCTTGCCGGTCAGATGGATGTCCTTGGACTTGGTGGAGAGGGTGTGGCCGACGAGGCCGGTGGCGGAGGTCAGGGCGATGGAGGCGTTCTTGATGCCCTTGTGGGGAGCGCCCGCGGCGGCCAGGAGGGAGACCGCGCCGTAGGCGGCGGTGCGGATGGTGCTCTGGGTGTCGGCGGTCGGGGCGGCGGTGGTGATGGACATGGTGTGTACTCCTCGAAATCCGTTGTGGGAGTGACCGGAACCCCGGTGGTTCAGGTCGCTTCGTTCGATGTACACACTCTGGCGGGGGCGGCTGACACCGGTCTGACAGGCGGCTGACACGTCGACTGACACCGATGCGCGGGATGTCAGGGGGCGGGCCAGAGCACCGCGTCCGGCGGGCACCAGGTGGGGCCGCGGTCGGAGTAGGCGGTGCCCTCGACCAATTGCGAACCCACGCAGTAGGAGTCGAATTCGGTGTCGGGGCGGGCGACGGCGGGGGTGGCGTGGGCCGAGGTGGCCAGGATCAGGGTCGCGCCGATGGTGGTGGCGGCCGCGCCCAGGGTGAGGGTGAGGCGACGGGCCCAGGGGGCGCGGGTGTTCCGGGCGGTGGCGGGGGATTCGATCTTCGGCATGGGAATGAAGCTATGAGGCGCGCACCCACGTCCACCTCACGCTGAAGCGCGATTCCGGAGTCATACCCGGGTACTGTGCGCGCGGCCCGCGGGTGCGATCACGATTGCTTCACGAATCGCCGGATAGCTTGTGCTCCAGGTTGTTTCGGGCTGATTCGAGGAGGCGAACGGGATGGATCCGACGGGCAAGGGCGACCGCACCGAAGAGGCGCAGCCGCCCAAGGAGTACAACGAGTCCGCGGGGGAGAAGGGCGATCGGACGCACAGTCCGCAGACCGCCAAACCGGGACCGCGGTAGTGGCGAACAACGCATTCGGACCTGACCGGCCCCGGTCCCGGGGCCGGTTAGCCTGTGCACGAACTCGATTCGCAGACAGGAGTACCACCGTGGGACTGTTCGACAATCTGAAGGATGCCGCGGGCAAGGCCGCCGATCTCGCGGTCCAGCACGCGGACAAGCTGGACCCGCTGGTGGACAAGGCCGGAGACCTGGTGGATCAGCGCACCGAGGGCAAGTACGCCGAGCAGGTGGACAAGGCGCAGGACGCCGCCAAGAAGGCGCTGCGCGAGCAGGCGCAGAAGTAGCCCGCCGATCGCTGGAACGTGCGCGTACCGTCGATCCGGCTCCCGTGACGATGTGACCTGGGTCATACTCTGGCAATGGGCCCAGAGGGAAAACCCAGCGTAGTGGTCATCGGTGCAGGCATCTCGGGCCTCGCGGCGGCACGCGCACTCCACCGACTCGGTCATGCCGTGACGGTGCTGGAGGCGCGCGACCGCCTCGGCGGCCGCATCTGGACCGACGAAGACGGCGTGGATCGCGGGGCGCACTGGATACACGGCACCGAGGGCAACCCGATCACCGAACTGGCCGAGCAGCACGACATCTCGTACGGCTACGTCGGCGGCGACAGCGCCTACACCGGCGGCTTCGACTGCCTGAACCTCTTCGGCGTGGACCACGCGCCCGCCGCGCGCGCCGCCAAGAACCGCACCCTCGAACTGGCCGACGCCCTGCTGCACGAACTCGAGAAGCGAGCCGAGGTGGCGCGGCGGCAGAACCTGCCCGATATGCCGCTCGCGGCGGCCATCGACGCCGTGCTGCGCGAACGCGCCCACGCGCCCGAGGATGAGGAAGCCGTCCGCTACCACCTCAATGTGGTGCTGCGCGAGGACGTCGGCGAGGATCCGGCGCTGCTGTCCTTCAAGCACTGGGAAGACGGCTACCTCGTCTACGGGTACGGGGACAGCGTGCTGCACAACGGATATCAGCCCGTCGTGGACGCGCTCGCCGACGGGCTCACCGTGCACCTGAACCACGCCGTCACCCGGATCGAATACGGCGACGAGTCCGCGTCGGCCCGGGTCGTCACCGCACAGCGTGAATTCCGGGCCGACCGGGTGCTGGTCACCGTGCCGCTGGGCGTGCTCAAGCACGGCGACGTGAACTTCGTGCCGCCGCTGCCGGACGCCAAACTCGCGGCCATCAAGCAGCTGGGGTTCGGCACACTCAACAAGATCGCCCTGCACTATCCCGAAAGGTTCTGGCCCGCAGAGCAATACGTGTTCGGATACCTGTGCCGCGAAACCGACCGCTACCCCACGGTCGTCATCAATATGTGGCGGTCGCACGGTAAACCCATCCTGGTGATGCTGCTCGGCGCATCCCTCGGCCGCCGGATGGAGAGCTGGACCGACGACGAGGTCCACGACTACGCCACCACCGTTGTCTCCGACATCTTCGGCGCGAATGTGCCCGCGCCCGAGCGGATCACGCGCACGGCGTGGTCATCGGACCCGTACTCGCACGGGTCGTACGCGTGTATCGGTTTCAACGCCACGCCCCGCGATATCGACGTCCTCGCCGAACCGGTCGGCGGCCGAATCCATTTCGCGGGCGAGGCGACCAACAGCTACCACTGGGGCTGCGTGCACAGCGCCTACGAGTCCGGGCTGCGGGAGGCCGCCCGGATCAGCGGTGACGGCACCCTGTACCTGCCGCCCACCACGGAGATCTCACGGCGGCAGCGCCGGGACATCGACCGGATGAAACGGTTCGCGCGACTGCGCATCTCCACCATCGACACCGCGGAACTGCGCACCCGGATGCTCTGCCTGAGCGAGAGCCTGGACCCGTTCGGCGTCCGCATGTTCGAATCCCTGACCGATGCCGAACTGGAGATCCTGGGCTCCATGTTCGACGTATTGTCCTTCGCCCCAGGGGAATCCATCTGCCGCGAGGACGATGCCGCGCACGGCGTCTACCTCGTCGCGGACGGTACGGTCGAGGTGGATTTCGGTGGCATCTACGAACCCGCCACCCTCGGTCGCGGCACCCTGGCCGGTGGCCACGACCTGTTCTTCAATGCCCGCACCACCAGCGTCACCGCGATGGACGACGTCCTCGTCTACCACCTGGATCACTACCGGTACAAGACATTCCTCTACGCGTTCCCCGACGTCATGATGAGCATGCTCACCGATCTCGTCACCCGCTGGGAACGACTGGAAGATGTGCTGGGCGCGCAGATCCTGCCACGCGCACAACGTATTTCGGATGGAGAGGCGGGGCGGTAGGCGAATGCTCCTCGTCGAGCGCCGACGGCCCCATCGCCGCCGGATTCGCTACCGCCGCACCGCTCTTCGCGGCTTCGTCGCCGCGGCTTCGGAACGCATCAGTAGCCGCGTCCGCCGTTGTTGTTGCGACCGTGATCGCGCTGGTACCAGTCCCGGTAGTGGCTCCAGCAGTAGTTCCAGTCGTAGCCCTTGCTGTTGCTGTCGCAGTAGTAGTGGTACCAGTAGTTCTCGTCGCGGTCGGCGGCGGCGGTGCCCGCGCCCACGGGGAGGGCGGAGGCGACGCCCGCGCCCACCGGGAGGGTGAACAGGGCGGCCGCGAGGACGGTGACGAGGCGCTTGGTCGACATGTGCTGTGCTCCTGGTGCTGTGCTTCGGGTATTTCCCTTGCCAGCAATAGTGCTGCTCAGCGCGATTGTTCTCTGTCGTCCGGTTGGCGCTGGGAGTGTGTCGGCGCCGACACAACGTCGTAGCGGCGGATGTAGGCGCCGATGAAGGCCTGCGCGGTCGCCGTCACCGGAATGGCCAGCAGCGCACCGGTCGCGCCGAACAGGGCCGCGCCCGCGATGACCGCGCCGAAGGCCACCGCGGGATGCATGTCCAAGGTGGTGGCCGTGATCCGCGGTTGCAGGACATAGTTCTCGAACTGCTGGTAGAGCACGATGAAGCCGAGAATCCACAGCGCCGTGCGCGGGCTCTGCGCGAGCGCGACGATCACCGGCAGCGCACCCGCCAGGTAGGTGCCGACGGTCGGAATGAACTGGGAGACAACGCCGACCCACAGCGCGAGCGCGAAAGCCTGTGGCATGTCGAGGAATCGCATGGCCAGGTAGTGCGCGATGGTCGACGCCAGGGCGAGCAGCGCCCGCGAATACAGATAGCCGCCGGTCTTTTCCACGGCGATGTCCCAGGCGCGCAGCACATGTTTCTGCCGGCGCGGGGGCAGTACCGAGCACACCGCATTGCGGAAGCGCGGCCCGTCGGCGGCGAAGTAGAAGGTGAACAGCAGTACTCCGAGCCCCTGGAAGAGCACGCCCAGCGCGGTGGTGCCGATACCCCAGACATCCCCGGCCAGCCCCAGCACATAGGACTCCAGCGACGAGCTCATCTCCGTCGCCTTCTTGGTGATGTCGATCCCCGACAGATCCGTGTTGAACGTCGAATTGATCCAGCGCACAACGTCTTCGGCATAGTCCGGAGCATTGTTGATGATGGCCGTGACCTGGTCCACCACCAGCTCGCCCATGGTCCACACGAAGGCGACCACGGCGATCAGCAGCAGCGTGAACACCAGCCCCGTCGCCGGGCCGCGCCGCCAGCCGCGCGCCGACAACCAGTTCACCGCCGGTTCGATGGCGAACGCCAGGAACAGCGACACCACCAGAACCGTCAGCAGCCCCTGCAGTTTCGTGATCGCCCAGTACGCCGTGAAGATCCCCGCCACCGTGACCGCCGCCAGCAGATAGGCCCGCGGCAGCCACGGCGGAATCAGGTTCGAGACCGGAACCGGCTGCGGCTCCGAATCATTCGATGGTTCGGTGCTCGGATCCGTCATCACATGGTGGCGGCGTCGATGACGAAGCGGTAGCGCACGTCACTGGCCACGACCCGGTCGTAGGCCTCGTCGATGCGGTCGGCCGAGATGAGCTCGATCTCCGCGCCTATGCCGTGCTCGGCGCAGAAGTTCAGCATCTCCTGCGTTTCGGCGATGCTGCCGATCATGGAGCCGGACAATGAGCGGCGGTAGCCCGCGACGGTGAAAGGCTTTACCGCCAGCGGGTTTTCGGGCAGCCCGAGGATCACCAGGGTGCCGTCCAGGCGGAGCAGCTTCAGGTAGTGGTCGATCGGCAGGTCCGCGGAGACGGTGTTGAGGATCAGGTCGAAGTGGCTGCGCAGATCTTTGAACGTCTGCCGCTCGCTGGTGGCGTAGTAGTGGTGCGCGCCGAACCTCTTGCCGTCCTCCTGCTTGCTCAGCGAATGGCTGAGCACGGTGACCTCCGCGCCCATGGCGGCGGCGATCTTCACGCCGATGTGGCCGAGCCCGCCCATGCCGATGATGGCGACCCGCTTGCCGGGGCCGGCGTTCCAGTGCCGCAGCGGCGAGAACAGGGTGACGCCCGCGCACAGCAGGGGCGCGGCCACATCCAGCCCGATGCCCTCGGGAATGGACAGCACGAAATTCTCGGTGACGACGACCTGGGTGGAGTAGCCGCCCATGGTGTATCCGCCGGGCTGCAGATCCGGTGACACCGTCGAGTTGTAGGTCATGGTCGCGCCGGGCACGCAGTAGTTGTCCGCACCCGCGAGACAGGCCTCGCACGTGCCGCAGGAGTCCACCATGCAGCCCACGCCCACCCGATCGCCCACCCGGTGCTTGGTGACGGCCGAGCCGACCGCCGCGACCAGGCCCGCGATCTCGTGCCCGGGGACGCACGGGTACCTGGTGCCGCCCCATTCGTCGCGGGCGGTGTGGATGTCGGAGTGGCAGATACCGGCGTATTTCACATCGATCAGCACATCGTGCGGTCCGAGTTCGCGGCGCTCGATGGCCTGCTTCTCGAAGGACCCGTCGGGGGCGTTCACGGCATACGCGGCAGCAGTGCTCATGGTTACATGCCTACCTGCGCACGCGTCGATTCACCAAGCATCGGTTCGATTTCACACGTTCGGCGCGGCGTGCCCGCGCTCTCGCGAACGGTCGGCATGCTGGGGCGATGGCGATCCTGCTGGCTCTGGTGTCGATGTGCTCGACGCTCATCGGCGGACTGGTCGCGGTGCGCATCGGCGACCG
Organism: Nocardia acididurans; assembly: GCF_016741815.1. GTDB lineage: Bacteria > Actinomycetota > Actinomycetes > Mycobacteriales > Mycobacteriaceae > Nocardia > Nocardia acididurans. The sequence continues at coordinate 459,406 of NZ_JAERRJ010000005.1, read as the reverse complement.
CAAACGGCTCGTCCTCGGACTGGCCGCCGGTGTGATGCTCGGGGTGGTCGCCTTCGACCTGATGCCCGAGGCGCTCGAAGCCGACACCCGGGTGGCGCTCGGCGTGCCGGTGCCGCTGCTGGCCGCGGTGGTCGGCTTCTTCACCGTGCACATCATGGAGAAGTCGGTGGCGCTGCACACCGGGCACGAGGACGAATTCGGTTCGCACCACCACGATTTCGCGACCGTGGGCATACTGGCGGCCTCCGGGCTGGTGTTCCACAGCTTCCTGGACGGGCTCAGCCTCGGATTCGGCTTCCAGGCGGGTTCGGCGGTGGGTATCGCGGTGGCCATCGCGGTCATCTCGCACGATTTCGCCGACGGTTTCAATACTTTCACCATCACCACGCTGTACGGGAACGAGCGCCGACGCGGGCTGATCCTGCTGGGGGCCGACGCCATCGCGCCGGTGGTGGGCGCGATCGTGGGCACGCTGGTCAAGGTGCCCACCGAACTGGTCGGCATGTACCTCGGCTATTTCGCGGGCTTCCTGCTCTACCTCGCCACCGCCGACATCCTGCCCGAGGCGCACGCGGGCAAACCCTCGAAATGGCCGATGCTGTGCACTCTGGGGGGTGTGCTGTTCATGCTCGGAGTGGCTGCGTTGAGCCACTGACCCTGGTACACCAATAGATACAGACGTCCAGCTGCGATGGACGTACGAGAGTCGGAGGCGTTCATGCGGGACGACACCCTTCCGAATGCGCCGGGCCCGCGCCGCGAAGGCCGCGGCGGCCGCCTCCTCGCCCTGCTCTTCGCCGCCCTGCTCGGCGTCACCGCGTTCCTGGGCTACAACGGCGATCTCGCCCGCTGGTCCCTGCGCGACGACTACCTCTCCTACACCCTCATCGCGCCGCCGCTGCCGCCGCTGGACACCGCGCTGGTCGCAGGGGTCGTGGAACCCACCCTGGTGAACATCAATTCGACCGTCCGACCCTTCGGGCTCGGCGCGGCCGGATCCGGCATCGTGCTCACCGCGCAGGGGCAGGTGCTCACCAGCCATCACGTCATCAAAGGCGCTGAGAGCGTGACGGTTTCGGATATCGGCACCGGACAGACCTATCCGGCGCGGGTGCTGGGCTACGACTCCGGAGCCGATATCGCCCTGCTCGAGCTGTCCGGCGCGGACGCACTGCCCGCCGCCCGCCTCGGCACCTCCTCGATCCTGCGACTCGGCGACGAGGTGCTCGCCATCGGCAACGCGGGCGGCACCGGCTCGCCCACCGCGGTCGGCGGGGAGATCACCGGACTCGACAACAGCATCGTCGCCCGCAATTCCTCGGACCTGAGCCGGAAACAGTTGCGCGGCATGATCGAAGTGGCCGCCGCCGTCGCCGCCGGGCAGTCCGGCGGGGCGCTGGTGAACCGCTACGGCGCGGTCGTCGGCGTCGTCACCGCCGCCTCGGGCGAGGTGCAGAAGGCACTGGGCAAGGGCCCCAACGGATATGCGGTGCCCATCGACACCGCCATGCACATCGTGGAGCAGATCCGTTCCGGCACACCGACCGACACCGTGCACATAGGCCCCACCGCCACCCTCGGCGTCATGACCGCCGACTCGCAGCGGCCCGCCGGCGCGCGCATCGAGGTGACCGTGCAGGGCATGCCCGCCCAGGCGGCGGGACTGCTCGAAGGAGAGGTGATCACGGCTGTCGACGGCCGCGTCATCGACGGCGTGCAGGCGCTCAAAGCCGTGCTCAACACCCGCAAACCCGATGAGGTGGTCCGGCTCGACCTGACCGAACCCGGGGGGACGCAGCGGACGGTGAGCGTGACGCTCACCGTCGGCCCGCCCAATTAGAGACGTGAGTTGAAGTAGTCCTGGAACTGGATGTACACGATCAGGATGACCACCGCGTAGTACACGGCGACCATCGTCCACCGCCACTCCACGACGATCTGCGCGAACCCGCGCGCCTTACCCCACAGCTGCCCCGTCACCAGGGCCAGCAGCGGCGGCGTCACCGCCCACACCACCATGCACCACGGGCACAGCGCGTGAATCATGAAGACCGCGTGGTAGATCAGCCAGAACACGGCCACCACACCCAGCAGCAGCCCGAACCACAGACTGCCCCAGATCCAGCGCGGGAAACCGATACCCGCCACCGACAGCACGCCGAGCGTGACCACCACGCTGAACCCGACCACGCCGATGATCGGATTCGGGAAACCGAAGACCGAGGCCTCCGCCGAATCCATCACCGTCGTACACGAGACCACCGAATCGATGCTGCACACCGGCACATAGCCGGGTTCGGTGAGACTCTTGAACTTCTCGACCAGCAGCGTCACCGACGCTCCCCAGCCGACCAATCCGAGCAGCAGCAGCGGCCACGCGGACCGGGGTGGAGCCGAGATCGTCACTTCGCCGCGGCCTCGATGACCGGCTTCAGACCGCCCTGGCTCATCAGCGCCTTGGAGTCCTGGATCTGCTCACCGTTCACGAACACCGACGGGGTCGACTGCAGACCGGTCTTGAACACCGCCTGGGTCTCGTCCTTCACGAAGCCCACGTACTTCTGGCTCGTAATGCCCTCGGCCACAGCGGGATCGGTGATGCCGACATCCTTGGTGATCTGGATCAGCTGCTCATCGGTCATGCCGTTCGCGCCCTCCTGGGGCTGCTTCTCGAACATGACGCCCAGCCACTGCTGGAACTTGTCCGGCGCGATCGTGCCGACCAGGTAGGCGGCATTCGCGGCGCGGGTGGAGTACTGGTTGCCGTTCGACGCGCGATCCAGGAAGGAGATGATGTTGTACTCGGCCACGGCGGTGCCGTTGGCCACCTCCTCCTCGATGGTCTTCGAGTTGGAGTTCTCGAACATCTGGCAGGCGGGGCACTGCAGGTCGGCCACGACCTGGACCTTCACCTTGGCATCCGCCTTGCCGACGCGGATCGCGCCGCCCTCGGTGAGCCCCGGCGGGACCGCGCTCGAGGTGGTGACGACGGGCGCGAACCCGGCGCTGTCCTTGTCGTCCTTCTTCATGGCGATGCCGATGATGATGGCGGCGACCAGGCCGACCAGCACGGCGACAACGCCCGCCTGAATGAGGATCTTGCGGTTCCGGTCGGCACGCTCTGCCTTAGCGAGCGGATTCTTACGGTCACCCGGCTTGCTGCTCACCTGCGCGCTCACCACGCCTTTCGTCGTCAACGAATGTCAGTGGCCATCTTCGCCCGAAAACCTGAGAACTCTCCGTGAGACGCGCATCACGCCTTCGCCAGGCGCTTTTTCTGCTCCTCGATATCGAACTGCGCGGCAGGCCAATCCAGTTTCAGACCCTGCAGGGCCTCGATCAGCAATTCGGTGACGGCCAGGCGCGAATACCATTTCGCGTCGGCGGGCAGCACGTGCCAGGGCGCGAAATCGGTATCGGTGCGATCCAGGACCGCCTGGTACGCCTCCTGATACGCGGGCCAGTACGCGCGCTCGTCGATATCGGCGGGATTGAACTTCCAATACTTGTCGGCGCGTTCCAGCCGCTGCATGAGCCGCTTCTTCTGCTCGTCCAGGGAGACGAACATGGCCACCTTGACGATGGTGGTGCCCTCGTCCACGAGTTTGCGCTCGAACTTGTTGATCTCGTCGTAGCGCTTGCCCCACACCTCCGGCGGCACCAGCTCGTGCACGCGGACCACCAGCACGTCCTCGTAGTGCGAGCGGTCGAAGACGCCGATCTGACCGCCCCTGGGCAGCTGCTTGCGAATACGCCACAGGAAGTGGTGCTTCTTCTCCTCGGCGGTCGGCACGCCGAAGGCCGCGTGATCGACGCCCTGCGGATCCACCGAGCCGATCACGTGCCGGACGATGCCGCCCTTGCCCGCGGTGTCCATGCCCTGCAGCACCAGCAGCACGCTGCGGGTGTCACCGGATCGGCCGTTGGCGTACAACCGCTCCTGCAGATCCGACAGCACCAGTTGACGTTCGGCGAGCAGTTTCTCACCGGCTCGCTTGTCGCCCTTGAATCCCGGAGTTGCCGAGGTGTCGATGCTGCCGACCTTGACGCCCGCCGCGCGCAGCGCCTTGGAAGCCGGCTTCGACCAGGTAGTCGCCTTCGCCATTCGACACGTTTAGCACGGTCGGCGCGGCCGTGGGGGCGGACTCGCCGAAATCAGACACGCGCGAGGCGCATGAGGTGGTCGGCGAGTTGCTCGTCGGTGACGGGGGTGAGGGTGAGATCGGCGGCCGTGGTCAGCAGATAGCGGCCGTCCCCGGAGAAGTCCAGCCAGGTGCGATGCCGGGTGGGCGGGGCCAGCGGATTCGCGGGTTCGACTGTGACGGTGATGAATCCGCGGCCGTCGACGGGCTGACGCAGCTTGCGCCGGAAGCGATCCGGGCCGGTGTGCCGGTCCGGCCCGCCGTTCGGGTGCTGACCCGGACCCTCCCGGCGCGGGGGAGTGCGCCCGGCGGTCGGTTCGCCGTGCAGGACGGCGGCGTGCGGTTCGGTCATGGTCTCGAGGGTGCCCGCGGGGGCCGAGCCGATGATCTCCACCAGTTCGCGGCCCAGGCTCTCGGCCGGGCACACCCGCACGGTCACCGCGTCCGGCTGCGCGACCAGAATGCCCGCCCGCTGCTGGGCGACCGCGGCGAAGGCCAGGATGCGGCGCGGGTCCGGGCCGGCCTTCTGCTCGCCGTAGAGGGTGATGGTGGTGGTGTCGCTGCGCGCGCACAGGATCAGCGCGGCGGCCAGATCGGGATCGGTGCGGCGCAGGTAGCGGTGCCGCAGTCGTGGAGCGTCGCAATCGAATTCGGGGGACAGGGTGAGGCCGTCGAGCGGGTAGGGGCGGCGTTCCATATCGGTTTCGCGGGTCCAGACCAGCGCGAACTCATCCGGGGTCAGGATCCATTTCACAGTGACCGACCCCCAGCGGAGTCGGGGCCTGCCGAGCCTGACCCGATGTCCTGTGCGGACATTTCGGGCGTCCCCCTTTCTTCGGTCCGACCCTCCGTCCCGTTCGCGACCATACCGGAGAGAAACTGCGGGCGCGGGCGGTCGTGCGCGCGGGCGGAATGTGACGTGACGCACTGTTGGGTATGCGGGCCCGGTGTGCGACCATCCGTTCTGGTCGATCGACCAAAGATTGTGTGCGGGATTGTGCCGCAAGCGGAAAGCCGGAGGTAAGACATGGAATCCCGGTCGCTGCGGGCACACGCCACCCGACTCGCCGGAGCCGGACTGCTCACCGCCGCGCTCACCGGAACCGGCATCGCGGCCGCCGCACCCATCCCCGCGCTGCCCGGAGGCGCAGAATTTCTCGGGGCGCCCGCGGCGCCGCGGCCCGTCACCGGCATTCCGCCCGTCCCCCAGCATCCGGGACTCGCCGCGAGCGGCAACTCCGGCATCCACAACGACGGCTGGATGAGCGACACCTACACCCGGCCCGGACCACTCGGCAACGACACCCGCGTCGACTCGCTGCTGCTCGGCAGCGAATGCGGGTCCGTGGCATTCGACCGCGCGGGACGCATCGTCGCCACCTGCCCGGGACTGAACCCGGGCCTGTACCTCATCGACCCCGCCGAGATGCGGGTGCTCGGCAGATACGCCCTGCCCGGCAAAGGACCGGCGGAATTCCTGAAACCCGGAGCCTTCACCAACTTCGGTGGCGGAGCGTACTTCTACCTCGACGACCAGGACCGCGCGGTCGTCGGCTCCAGCAGCGGACACGTGCTCGTACTCGCGGAAAACGCCGCGGCGGACGGGTTCACGCTGGAACGCGACTACGACCTGACCGGCGTGCTGTGGCCCGGCGAAACCCTCAACTCGGTACTGCCCGACTCCGACGGGCTGCTCTGGTTCGTCGCCAAGACCAACGGCGTCGTCGGCACCATCGACCCGGAAACCGGTGCGGTACAGGTGATCCGGCTCGGCGAGGGCAGCGAGGGACAGATCGAGAACTCCTTCGCCGTCGGCGTCGACGGGGACGTGTACATCGCCACCAACCGCGAACTGCTGCGCTTCGACGCCGGGCCGGGCGGTACACCGGAGATCACCTGGCGCGTCACCTACGGCAACAGCGGACAGCACAAACCGGGACAGGTCGACGACGGCACCGGCACCACCCCCACCCTCCTGCCCGGCGGCTACGTGGCCATCACCGACAACTCCGACCCCATGAACGTGGTCGTCTACCGGACCGCGCGCGACACCGCGCAGCGCGAGGTGTGCTCGGTGCCTGTCTTCGCCAAAGGCGCCGGGAACACCGAGAATTCGCTCATCGGCGCGGGGAAGTCGCTCATCGTCGAGAACAACTACGGCTACACCGGGCCCGAGGCCACCCTCGGCGGACGCACCACCACACCGGGATTCGCGCGTGTGGACATCGACGACGACGGCAACGGCTGCCACCTGGTGTGGACCAACGACACCGTCGCCGCGCCCACCGTCGTGCCGAAGCTCTCGCTCGCCACCGGATTGATCTACGCCTACACCAAGGGCAACGAGATCACCGACCCCTGGTACTGGACCGCCCTGGACTTCCGCACCGGAAAACTGGTGTGGCAGCGGCTGTCCGGCACCGGACCGCAGTACAACAACAATTACGCCGGACTCGCCATCGGACCGGACGGAGCCGCCTACCTGGGTGTGCTCGGCGGCCTGATCAAGCTGCGCGACGGGAAATAGCAAGCGGCCCCGCCTCTTCCGAGGCGGGGCCGAATTCCTTGCCGCGATCAGGCGTTCTCGACCTCGACCGTGATCCCGGCCCCGCGCAGCCGCTCGGTGAGCGCGTCGCCCATGGCCGAGGCCGGCGTGAGAATGCCCGCCAGCTCCGGGAGCTCGTCGAAGGCCAGCGCCAGACCGGACTGACCGAGCATGACCGAGGTGGCCTGATAGCCCGGGTCGCCCTGACCGGCGAACGTGCACACGTACTTCGCGCCGGAGGTGGTGTTCGCGAAGGTGCGCATGGTGAACCAGCCACTGCGGCGGGCCTTCTCGCTCGGGCCGGTACCCGGCTTGGGCACCACGCGATCGAGCAGCTTGCGGCCCACCGCCACCCGCGACAGCACCGCGCCCGCCGCCATCGTCGCCACGATGCCGCCCGCGACACCCGCGGCCACCAGCGGGGCCACCGTCGACGAGCCCACGCTCATGACCTCGCGGTAGCGGAAGTTCTTGCCGTACGGCCAGCCCAGCAGGCCGTTGGAGCGGCGCACGATCTTGGTGTTGTGCGCGGCCATCACGAAGGTCGCCACCCAGCCGTCCAGGCTCGCATCGATATTCGACGCCTTGGTCAGGGCCTGATCGGTCTGGCGGCCCACATCCGGATCCATGGACTTGTCCGGGCTCAGCGAATACGGATGCGTCATGACCGAACCCTTGGACGGATCCGCGGCGATGGCCTCCATCATGGCGCGGCCGGAATCCACCGTGCCGCCGGAGACGCCGCCCTTCAACCAGGCCACCAGCGTGGTGTCGGTGAGCTCGCCGGTGTTGTCCGCGACGCTGCGCCGGTACAGCTGGTAGACGCTCAGATCCGATGGAATCGAGTCGTAGCCACAGGAATTCACGATCTTCGCGCCGGTCTCGGCGGCCCGCTCGCCGAAACGGTCGATGCACTCGCGGATGAACAGCGGCTCACCGGTGAGATCCGCGTAGTGCGTACCGTTCTCGGCGCACGCCTGCACCAGCGGCAGGCCGTAGCGCAGGTATGGCCCGACCGTGGTGACCACGACCTTGGTCCGCGCGGCCAGTGCGTCCAGACTCGCCTGATCGTTCGAATCAGCCTGCACCAGAGGCCAGTTCGCCGCGCCGGGGCCGAGCTCGGCCCGCACCTTCGCCAGCTTCTCCGGCGAGCGTCCCGCCAGCGCGATCCGCGCCGTGGCCGGAGCCGCCTCGATCAGATACTCCGCCGTCAGCTTGCCGACGAAACCCGTCGCGCCGAACAGCACCAGGTCGAATTCCCTGTCTGCCATGTTCTTTCCCATCTGCTCGCTCAAGCTTTGGCGGTCCGCTTCCGCGGCTTCTTCGCTGTGGCCGTGGTGGGTTCGGGAGCCGGGCGGCTCGCCATCCACTCGTGGTGGGCACGACCGAGTTCGGTGACCGGGGCGTCCCCGTACAGCCATTCCCGCGCGATGCGATGCCAATTCGCGGTGGCCTCGAGTTGGCCGAGCATGCCGAAGGTCAGGAAGTCGGCGCGGCGCGAGAACAGGTGCTCCGGAGGCAGATTCTGCTCCTTCATGCCCGCGAACTCGCTGGCGCGCGGGTCCACCGCGAGTACGAAAGCGCCCGAAGCCAATTCCGGGGTGATGGTCAGATCCTGATCCACCAGCGCCCATTCACACGCCGCGAGAACGTATTCCAGGCACTCCTCCGGCGAGATCGCGTCCGGCGAATCGATGACGCCGCGCTGCACCATCAGATCGCGCAGCTCCTCCGCCTGCTCCTCGGCGGCGGCGCGAATACAGACGGCCTCGAACTGCACGTGCTCCGGATCCATCCGGTTGTAGAGGCCGAAGTCCAGGAAGGCGACCTTGCCGTCCTTGCCCAGCAACAGATTTCCCGGATGCGGGTCACCGCAGAACTCGTTGAAGGTGAACAGCGAACCCACGTAGAACCGGTAGATGATCTCGCCGATCCGATTGCGGTCCGCGTCCGGCAGCTGCCGGATCTCCTCGAAACCGGTGCCCGCGAAGTACTCGCTCACCAGCACGCGGGTGGTCGACAGCTCCGGCATGGTGTCCGGCACGACGATGAACGGATGCCCCTGGTAGATCGCGGCGATCTGCTTCTGGGTGTTCGCCTCGGCCACATAGTCGAGTTCGCTCTCCAGATTCAGCCGCAGCTCGTCCAGCACGGCCGGGGTCACCCACGGCATCGCCGACTGCAGGATGCGCCGGAACATGGCCAGGTTCTTCAGATCCGCGCGCACGGCCGCGTCGATACCCGGGTACTGCACCTTCACCACGACCTCGCGGCCGTCGTGCAGCGTCGCCTTGTAGACCTGCCCGATGGAGGCCGCCGCGATCGGCTCCGGATCGAACTCCGCGAACACGTCCTCCAGCGTCTTGCCGAAGTCCTCCTCGATGACCGCCCGCATGACATCGAACGACACACTCGGCGCACTGTCGCGCAAGACGGCCAGCCTGCGCTGGAACCGCTCGCGATGCTCCGGCGGCACGAGATCCAGATCCAGCACCGACAGCATCTGCCCGAGTTTCATGGCGACGCCCTTCATGGTGCCCAGCACCATGACCATCTGCTCGGTGGCCCGGATCATCGACTCCTCGGCCATGCGCTCCCGGACGGCCTCGGACCGACCACGCATGGACCGCCGAGTTTTCTGCGCCCGTATGGCATTCCCGGCAACCGCCATGCCGAGCTTGGTCCCCCGCGCAAGCCTGGATGTGGGCAGCTCTTTCGCCATCAGTGACCCTCCATTGGACCCGGCGCCCCCATTGGTGCCGCGATGTGGCGGATTACATACGCCTGTGCCCGCCGAGGTTCAGCCTAACCACAACCTGATCTCCCGGCCCAGTGCAGAATCCCAGGACCTTTGACCAGTTGCCGGCTTCAGGGCTTCTTGTTCTCCGGGTCGGGCAGCACGTGCCGCTGGGCGTTGAACCAGTGCCGGTCGCCGCCCGTGCGCATCATGCCCTCGACGGCGCTCCACGCCATCATGGTCAGGTAGTCGAGCATTTCCTCGGTGGACATGGTGCGGTTGGTGATCCACCAGTCCGTCGCCAGCTGCACGCCGCCGACCAGGACGTATGCCCACAGCATGGCGCCTTCGGTATTGACGCCGCGGTCGTAGGCCTTGTCCACGATGACCGCCGACACCACCTGCGCGAACAGCTTCTCGAAATCTGCGAGGGTGGAGGTGTCGGTGGAGGAGCCGTTGCCCATGATGAAGCGGTAGACGTCGGTATCGGCGTCGACCGTGTGCACATAGGCGGCCAGGGTATTGCGGACCAGCGTGTACTCGTCGAGATCGTCGCTGATGGCCGCGTAGATGCGGGGCATGAGGGTGGTCTCGATGAACCGCTCCATGGTGGCGCGGGTCAGATCCTGCTTATCCGAGAAGTACCGGTACAGAACCGTTTTCGACACACCGATCTCGGCGGCGATCTCGTCCATGCCGGCGTCGCCGCCGCGCTTGCGGATGGCGGCCAGGGTGCCGTCGACGAGTTCTTCCCGGCGATCGATCTTGTGCTGCTGCCAGCGACGTTTACGGCCGTCCACGCGGCCGCCAGTCCGGGCGGAAGCCGCGTCGACGGCTGCGCTTACGGTGCTTTTGGTGGACAGCGGAGGCTCCCTCGGTCGCGTTGCATGCTGGGTGTATTCCAGCTTAAGCCTCGCATGCGACCGCGTGTCGTAGTTCAGGACGGCCCGGATACCACCCGCAACGTGAGGAATGCAACGTGCCGGAGGTTCGGGGGCGAAGCCCCTGCGCGGCCCCGGAGAGTCGGGATGCACGCAGAATGGAACATATGGAGCAACCTGCCGGCAGTGCCGGGGTACTCGACATGAAGGAACCGACGACCCCGAAGACCGCTGCGCCGAGCGGCGCCTTCGCCGACCTCCTGGACGAGGAAGGCAAGAAGCGCGAACTCGTTCGGATGAAGATCATCGCCACCGCTTTCCTCGCGGTCGCGACCATCATCTACTTCGTCTGCCGCTTCATCGAATCGCGTGGCAGCGGCGGCGAGTGGGTCGGCTACGTGCGGGCCGCGTCCGAGGCGGGCATGGTCGGCGCGCTCGCCGACTGGTTCGCGGTGACGGCGCTGTTCCGCCATCCGCTCGGCCTGCCGATCCCGCACACCGCCATCATCCGCAAGAAGAAAGACCAATTGGGCGCGGGCCTGGGCGATTTCGTCCGCACCAATTTCCTCTCGCCCGATGCCGTGGCGGCGAAGGTGAATTCGGCCCAGATCTCGTTCCGGCTCGGCCGCTGGATGGCCGATCCCGTGCACGCCGAGCGCGTGTCGGACGAGAGCGCCACCATTCTGCGCGCCGTGGTGGGCGTACTGCGCGACGAGGACGTCGAGCAGATCATCGACCAGACCATCGTCAAGCGCATCGCCGAACCGGAGTGGGGTCCGCCCATCGGCAAGGTGCTCAACGAGCTGATCAAGGACAACCGGCAGGCCCCGCTGCTGGACCTGCTGGCCGAGCGCGCGCACCAGTGGGCGCTGGACAGCCAGGAGACCATCGACCGGATCGTGAACCGGGACGCTCCGGGCTGGGCTCCGAAATTCGTGAATTCGCTTCTCGCCGAACGAATTTATCGCGAATTGGTGGAATTCACCTGGAAGGTCCGCACGCAGCCCGATCATGAAGTACGTTTGGCGGCGAATCGCTTCCTCGAGGAATTCGCGCACGATCTGCAATACGACGACGCCTTGATCAAAAAGGCGGAGAAGGTGAAGGCCGAGCTCATGGGCCGCGAGGAGATCACCGGTATGGCGCACGCCACCTGGCGGGCGGCCAAGCGGATGATTCTGGAGTCGGCCGACGACCCGAACTCCACCCTGCGCCGGAAGGTATCGGAGAACGTGCAGCAGCTCGGCGAGCGGCTCTCGACAGATCCGGCGATGCGCGACAAGGTGGACGGGTGGCTCGAGCGCGGGGTCCGATATCTCGTCGCCAACTATGGCGCCGAGTTCGCGACGCTGGTCAGCGACACGGTTGCTCGCTGGGATGCGGAAGAGGCCAGCCGCAAGATCGAATTGGCGGCGGGCAAGGATCTGCAATTCATTCGTATCAATGGCACGGTCGTCGGATCCCTGGCGGGCCTGGCGATTTACACCGTTTCACATTTGCTGTTCCAAGGCTGAACAATTGTCCAGAATGGCGTGCGGGCGTGCGCGCTGCTCGTTTGCCGCAATGGTGCTAGCAGACTGCTTGCAAGAGTTAGCACCCTTCTCTAGAATTGACCGTACAACCGCCGGAAGGTGAGTGATGAAGCACGACACCGAGGTTCCCGAACCGAACGAAGGCGCAGCGGAGACGTCCGCCGATGCCGACGCCGGGGATCGGACGGGCCGCGTAGCCAACGCGGCCCACGACATCGGGGGCTTCATCCGGGCGCAACGCGAGGCCGCCCAGGTCTCGCTGCGCCAGCTCGCACAGCTGGCGGGGGTGAGCAATCCGTACCTGAGTCAAATCGAGCGCGGACTGCGAAACCCGTCCGCCGAGGTACTCGCCCAGATCGCCAAGGGTCTGCGGGTCTCCTCGGAGGTCTTGTACATGCGGGCCGGTTACCTCGAACAGCGGCCGCATGGTCCCGTCCGGGACGCCCTGCTCGCCGACGACGGTCTCACCGAACGTCAGAAGCAGGTCCTCCTGGACATCTACGAATCGTTCCGCCGGGAAAACGGTGCGAGCGAGAACGAAGGGGACGCAACGAACCTTGCAGGGGGCGTTCCCGGGGGGAAATGGGACAACGAGGTTCCGCCTAGCAAAACCGAAGTTCCGCCACGCCAGGAGAGCGAACAGCAATGACCGAACCGAAGATCACCACCGCTACCGTGACCAAGCCGATCTACGCCACCGTCGGCGCCGGCGATGCCATCTACGCTGCCGTCCTCGACGCCTACTCGCAGATCAAGGACCGCGCCGCGACCGCCGACGTGACCGGCCGGGTCGAAGAGGCCCGCGAGCGCATCGCCAACCTCCCGGCCGACGTGCAGGAGCAGATCGAGGTCATCCGCCAGCGCGTCGCCGCCCTGCCCTCGGAACTCCCCGAGGACCTGGCCGAGCTGCGTGAGAAGGCCACCCCGGAAGAGCTGCGCAAGCTGGTCGACCAGTACTACCACCAGCTGCTCGACCTGTACGCCGACCTGGCCGCCCGCGGCGAGGAGACCGTCGAGAAGCTGCGCGCCAACCCGACTTTCGAGGGCCGCTACGAGCAGGTCGAGTCCGTCGTGAACGACCTCGTCGCGCAGACCCAGGACGTGCTCGCCAAGGTGAACGACCAGGTCGCGCCGCTGCTGGGCCGCGCCAAGGAAGACGCCGCCGAGGCCGTCGAGACCGTCGAGGCCGAGGTCGTCGGCGTGACCACCGTGTCCGAGCCGGCCGACGAGGCCCCGGTCAAGAAGGCCGCCGCCCCGGCCAAGAAGGCCCCGGCCAAGAAGGCGCCCGCCAAGAAGGCCGCCCCGGCCGCCAAGAAGTAAGCGGCGCACGGCAATTCGCCGTCGCCGTACCGCGGCCCCGCACATGTCGATGTGCGGGGCCGCTGTCGTTCCGGTGTGCGAGCCGCCGTCGTCCGGTCGCGGGGCGCTGTCGTCCCGCCGAAGCGGCGCTCGGCCAACTAAACTCGGTCGGGTGAACACAAACTTCGCGGGCACCCTTCTCTTGCTGCTACAGCTGGCTGCGGCGGGCATGACGGTGTTCGCACTCGTTCATGCCATCCGGCAGCGGCCGGACGCGTTCACCGCGGTGGACAAGCTGACCAAACCGGCCTGGATCGCGATCCTCGCGGTGGCGCTGCTGTTCCTCTGGATCGGGCAGGTGCCCTACAGCCTGCTGAGCCTGATCGCGATCGTGGCCACCGGCGTGTATCTGGCCGATGTGCGCCCCAAGGTGGACGAGATCCAGCGTGGGCCGCGCTGGTAGCGCGGGCTGCTAGCGCGAAACGTTCGAATTTTCGGCCGTCATCCCCGGTCAGGGGGTGGCGGCCGAATTTTTTGAGTGCTTGCACTAGCTAGCACCCTGTGGCACGGGTTACTGTATCGAGCAGTAACACAAAGGAGTGTCCAATGGCAGTGCTGCCTACCCGAGCGGACCTCACCCAGCGGGTCCGCGACCTGATGCGAGCGCATCGGGTCGACCTGCGCAACCGGACCTACGGGAACGCGGATCTGAATCCGCCGGCCGGGCCCTACGAGGTCGTACCGGTCACCACCTCCGACGGGGCGCATCTGCGGGTGCATGCCTACGGTCCCGCCGACGGCGATGTGATCGTGCTGGTGCACGGATGGACCTGCTGCCTCGAGTACTGGAACCCGCAGATCAACGCCTTCGCCGGGGACTACCGCGTCATCGCCTACGACGTGCGCGGGCACGGCGAGAGCGAAGAGGGGACCGCGGCGCTCACCACCGATCAGCTCGCCGACGATCTGCAAGCGGTGCTCGACGGCACGCTGAAGCCGGGCCAGAAGGCCGTTGTCGTGGGACACAGCCTGGGCGGCATGACCATTCAGGCCTGGGCCGGTCGCCATCCCGGGCAGGTTTCCGAGAAGGCCGTCGCGGTGCTGCTCAGCAATTCCGCGCCCGGGAACCTGATCGCCGAGACCACCGTGGTGCCGTTCTTCAATCGCGGAATGGTGAAGCTGCCCTTCGTGATCGGGCTCATGGGGTTGAGCGGGCGGATCGTCTTCCCGCCCCTCGCTCCGGTGCAGTGGCTGTTCCGGCGGCAGATCATGAGCCTGAATTCCGTTGGCGACATTGCCGAATTCGGCCAGAACATCGTGCGGTCCTGCCCGGCGGCGGTGCGCGGGCGGTTCGGAACACTGCTGTCGTACCTGGATGTGGGGCGCGGCGCGGCGAACCTGTCGGTGCCGACCACCGTCGTCGCCGGATCACTGGACGATATGACGCCGGAGGTGCACTCCGAGCGGATCGTCGAAATGCTCAGGGACGCGGGCACTCTGGACGGGTACCGGGTGCTGCCGACCGGACATCTCGGCAATGTCGAGGCTTACCGTGAGTTCAACGAGGAACTCGCCCGGGTCGCCGCGAAGGCATTCGGGGCCGCGCGGGCGGTGGGGGCCTGACGGGGTGGGGTTCGCCCACCCCTGGGGGTCCTTATCCGGGGCATATTCATGCCGCAGGATGTGTTGTAGATAACAGAGATTCACCCCCGCCCGCTGACCGGAATGCGAATGCCGTTGCGTCGGAACGGGTATCCCGGAAAGGCGGGCCGCGGGCGAAAGGATCGAGAATCTTGCCGCTTGCTCTAGCTAGCACTACTGCTAACGCGGTAGTGTGCCCTGGAACACAAAGGAGTGCTCATGCTGGTGAAGCTGCCTGAGGCGGGCGCCGACGCGCTGACCGCCCCCTTCCGAACCGCACTGCGGTCCCGCACCTACGCGACCGAGGCGTTCAACACCCCGCGGATCTCGCCTGAGGTCATCCCCGTCGCCACCGCCGACGGCGCGCGCCTGCGCGTGCACGCCTACGGCCCGGCCGATCGCGATGTCATCGTCTTCATCCACGGTTGGTCCTGTGCCATCGAATACTGGAACCCGCAGATCAACGCGTTCGCCGGGGAATACCGCGTGGTCGCCTACGATCAGCGCGGCCACGGCGAGAGCACGCCGGGCGCCCGGGGATTCAGCGACGAACAGCTCGCCGACGACCTCAACGACGTGCTCGACGCCGTGCTGCGGCCCGGCCAGCGCGCCGTACTGGTCGGCCACTCCATGGGCGGCATGACCATCCAGGCGTGGGCCAAGCACTACCCGGCCGATGTCACCAAGCGCGCCTCCGCCGTCCTGCTGGCCACCACCGCCGCCCGCCAGATCCCGGGCCGGGCCACCGTGCTCCCGATCTTCAACGACCTTGTGCCCGCGCCCAACTGGCTGGCCAAGGTTATGTTCGGCACCCCGCTGCCGCTGCCCGGCGGCCGCGCGGTCAACGTGATCGCCAAGGCCCGCCTGGCCAACCCGGAGGCCACCGCCGACGCGGTCGACTTCGGCGTCTCCATCGTCCGCTCCTGCCGCCCGTCGGCGCGCGCGGCCGTGGCCCGCGGCCTGCTGAAGCTCGACCTGCACGGCGCGGCATCCAACCTCGCGGTGCCCACCAGCGTCATCGCGGGCTCGCACGACCGCCTGCTCCCGGAGATCCACTCCCGCGAGATCGCCGACGTCCTCGCCGACGCCGGCTACCTGGACCGCTACACCATCCTGCCCACCGGGCACCTGGTGAACATCGAAGCGGCCCAGGCCTTCAACACCGAACTGCACCGCGTCATCCGCATGAGCCGCCGCGGCCTCACCGCCCGCGCGGCCGTCGCGGGATAAAACCACCTGAAGGGCGAAAGGGGCTGCGGCCCTGCGTATCCCCCCTGCATGCAGGGAACGCGCCCTGACGCAGATGCCCCGCTCGTGCGAAAGCACGAGCGGGGCATTGTGTTTCGTCGACCCGGGGGTTCAGTTGAAGATG
Organism: Nocardia acididurans; assembly: GCF_016741815.1. GTDB lineage: Bacteria > Actinomycetota > Actinomycetes > Mycobacteriales > Mycobacteriaceae > Nocardia > Nocardia acididurans. The sequence goes on along the minus strand of NZ_JAERRJ010000005.1, from coordinate 443,257 downwards.
ACGGTGCGGCGGCCGTGGACCAGGACGCGGCCTTCCAGATGCCAGCGGAGGCCGCGCGCGAGGACTACGCGTTCGATGTCGCGGCCCTGGCGGACCATGTCGCGGACGGTGTCGGCGTGGTCGATGCGGCTGACGTCCTGCTCGATGATGGGGCCCGCGTCCAGTTCGGCTGTGACGTAGTGGCAGGTGGCGCCGATCAGCTTCACGCCGCGTGCGAAGGCCTGGTGGTAGGGGCGGGCGCCGACGAAGGACGGCAGGAAGCTGTGGTGGATGTTGATGGCCTTGCCCGCCCAGTGTTCGCACAGTGCGGCGGGGAGGACCTGCATGAATCGGGCCAGGACCACGGCGTGCGGGTCGTGGGAGTCGACGAGTTCGCGGACCTGCTCGAAGGCCGGGCCGCGGTCGGCGGGGTTCTTGGGGAAGTGCACGTAGTGGAATTTGATGCCGTGCGCTTCGGTCATCTCGGCCAGGTCGGGGTGGTTGCCGATGACGGCCTCGATGGTGGCGGGCAGTTCGCCGCTGGTGGCGCGGCCGAGCAGGTCGTGCAGGCAGTGGCCGTCCTTGCTGACCAGCAGGACGGCGCGGCGGCGTTCGCCGGAGTCGTGGACCTGCCAGTCGGTTTCCGAGCCCAGCTCGGCGGCGACGGCGGCGAACCGGTCGCGCAGTTCCTCGAGCGGGAAGGGCACGGTGGCCGCCTTGATGGCCTGCCGGGTGAAGAACCATCCGGTCTCGAGATCCGAGTGATAGCCCGCCTCGACGATCGATCCACCGAAATCGGCGATGAAGGACGTGATGCGGGCGATGATGCCGGGACGGTCCGGGCAGCCCAGCGTGAGCACGTAGCGACGGTCGTCGGGGCTGCCGGGGGTGAAACTCATGAAGGACATTCTCCCAGGAGAGCGGGGTCACGGACGCTCCGGGACCCTCCCAGGGGCTTCGCTCACGAGGCTCGGGAGGTTACGTCGCCCCGCGTTTGCTGCCTGCTCAGAGTTCGTAGAACGGATCGGCGTAGCGGAACTCGCCCTTGATCTCGGCGTCGTAGGCGGCGAGCGGGCGGACCTGGAAGTGGGAGGTCCAGTCGGGTTGATCCGGGAAGACGCCGAGGCGGATGCCGGGCACGAAGCCGAAGCGCGGGTAGTAGTCGAGGTGGCCGAGCAGGCCGATGAGCGGCTCGTCGAGCGCGTCGGCCGCACCCAGGACGGCGTGCATGAGCGCGCCGCCCACGCCGGCGCCCTGATGGTCGGTGCGCACGCCGATGGGCCCGAGGGCCAGCACCGGGAAGGGCCCGATGCCCGCGCGGGTGAGGCAGACGTGGCCGACGATGTCGTCGTGGACCTCGGCGACCATGGTGAGGGTGGGCATCCAGGCGGCGTTGTCGCGCAGCTGCCGCACCAGAGCCACCTCGACCGGTTCGACGGCGGGGTGGGCCGCGTCGTCGGCGCGGCCGTTGGCGTTGGCGTATTGAGCGGCGAAGGCGCTGCGGTGCACCGCGTCGATCGCGGCGGCGTCGCCGGTACGTTCACGACGGATCAGCACACCATCGAGTGTCCCTGACGGTGGCGGCGGCTCGCAACGAAATTCGCCACCGATATGCCAAACTCGGTGCTCATGGCTGAGATTTCCCGCCGTGACGTCGCGGCGATGATCGATCACACCCTGCTCGCGCCCGAAGCGACCGCTTCGGATGTCGACGCGCTGATCGACGAGGCACGCGCGCTAGGCGTGTTCGCGATTTGCGTCTCGCCGTCCATGCTGCCGGTGCGTGCGCCCGGTCTCGTGGTCGCCACCGTCACGGGTTTCCCCTCCGGCAAACATCATTCGCTGGTGAAGGGCGCGGAGGCGCGACTGGCCGTGGATCAGGGTGCGGCGGAAGTGGATATGGTCATCGACGTGGGCGCGGCGCGCGCGGGCGACTACAACGCGGTGCTCGGCGACATCATCACCGTGCGGGAGGCGATCGGGGATCGCGCCCTGCTCAAGGTGATCATCGAATCGGCGGCGCTGAGCGACGAGCAGATCATCGAGGTGTGCCGCCGCGCCGAACAGGCCGGAGCCGATTTCGTGAAGACCTCCACCGGATTCCACCCCGCGGGCGGCGCGAGCGCGCACGCGGTGCGGCTGATGGCGGAAACCGTCGGCGGCCGCCTCGGCGTGAAGGCCAGCGGCGGCATCCGCACCTCGGAGCAGGCGGGCGAGATGATCGCCGCGGGGGCAACCCGATTGGGCCTGTCGAAGTCTCGTGAAGTCCTGCAAGGCTTCTCGGACTGAAAACGGAGTGGGCCGCCCGGAACGGGCGGCCCATCGGCGTTCACGCCTCAGCAGGTGAAGTCGGTCTGCTGGCCTTCGGCGGGGGCGTCCAGGTCGGCCCGGCCGCCCTTCAGGGTGATGTGCAGGCCGTCCTTGGTGACCTCGACGCTGGTGGGCTGCATGCCCATCGGATAGGTCTGCAGGCTCTCCGAGAGCAGGTCGACGATGCCGTCCACCAGGTCGGTGGGCAGGCCGAAGCCGAGCAGCGAGGCCGACATGGTCTCCACGTCGACCTTGCCGTTGACGACCTTCGGCTTCACCTGCAGTTCGGCGATGCCGCCGAGCACGGCGAAATTCAGGGTGTCGGCGTTCGGATCGGAGGTCGCGCCGGATACCAAGCCGCCCAACGTCTTCACGATGCCGTTGTTGCTCCAGGTGACATCGGCCGACGAGCTGCCGATGGTGCCGCCCTGGCGGCCACCGTCTTTCAGTTCGATGTCGTTGAAGGTGGCGTGCACGACCATGTCCTGGGCGGGCCCGAACTTGGTGTCGTCGCTGTCGACGGTCACCTTGCCGACCTTGCCGTCGAACATGGTGAGCAGCATGGGTTTCGCGCCGAAGGCGACGTCGATCTTGGAGCCCATCTGCTTCTCGAACCCGGCGGCGATACAGTTCGACACCTTGTTGCGGGCGTACGCCTCGCCGCCGGCCAGGCCGCCGACCACGACCAGCGCCGCCACGATGGCGATGATCAAGCCGGTCCGGCGTTTTCGTGGTACGGAACCCGATCCTCCCTGTCCGCCAACGGAAGTGCCCGGGGGCGGCGGGACCGGCGGTTGACCCTGATCCGAAACCGATTGCGCCCCGGCCGCATACGCCGCCGCCTCGCCCGCGCTGAAGGCCTCGGTGTGCTGCGGGCCGCGCGCCTGGCTCGCGTCGAGCGTTTCGGTGCCGTGCGGCGCGGCGGCGCTGCCCGCGGGTAGCACCTCGGTGGGCTGCGGGGTGTCCTGCGAGCCGAGCACCTCGGTGGACCGGTCGGCGTCCTGCGAGCCGAGCACCGTGGTGGGCTGCTCGGAGTCGCGCGGGCCCAGCACCTGCGTGGGCTGCTCGCCGGTCTCCTGCCACCATTCGTTGACGCCCGGATTCTGCTGGTCGGCGGCGGTGCCGTCGCCGAGCGCCTCGGTCTTCGGGTCGACATTGTCGTTGCCGGTGGGCTTCGAACTCATGGGGCCGATTGTTCCCGAGGTTTCTGTGTGAGTTCTGTGCTTCCCATGAGGTGTCGCGGCACTCGCCGTGGAATGTGACGTAACCCACAGCGTGTCGGCGTAGCCTGAGTGACATGGCTGGGAAGTCCGCGGCGGAGCCCGATCCGGAGCAGGGTTGGCAGGCGTTGCAGGAGTTGGCCGGTCGGCACGCCGGGTATTTCACGACCCGGCAGGTGCTGCGCACCGGATGTGAGAACCGGATCCGTGATGGTCTGCGGGACGGCACGGTGCTCCGGGCGGGGGTGGGTCTGCTGCGGCTGGGCGATTGGCCGGACGGCCCGCTCGACGAGTACGCCATGTGGTCGGCCTGGTTCGACGGCGCGGCGGCGGTGTCCCATCACAGTGCCGCGGAGCTGCACGGTCTGGGCCGACTACGCCCGCGCTTCGTGCACATGTCGGCCCGGGTGGGCCGTTTCCCGCTCTCGCCCCGGCTGGTGGTGCTGCGCCGGGCGTTCGCCCGCAACGACGTGGAGTCGGCGGGCACCTTCCTGGTTACCACGCCGCTGCGCACGGTGCTGGATCTGGCCGAGGCCGGGATCAGTCAGGCGGCACTGGACGAGGTGGTGGCCGACGCGGTCGCCATCCACCGCTGTGCGCGTTCCGAAATTCGTTCCGCCAGTGCGGCTTTACCGCCGCCGACGGCCGCCCGGCTGCATCGCGCGCTGACTCGTGTGTGACACCGGTCCTGACTGCGCCGATTTTCGAGTTTTGCCGCGCCGATATTCGTGGCATTGTCGTTGATCATGGGGTCGGTTGGTTATGGCGTGTGGGATCTGGCTTTTCCGCCCGGCCCGCCCGATCGCATCGCGGATATGGTCACGGCGGCCGTCGTCGCGGATGCCGTGCGCCCGTACGACGCGGATCTCGCGCAATCGGTGGAGACCAGCCGCGATTGGCGGCGCACCTATCACCGGGTCTTCCAGGGGATGACCGCGCTGGCGGTGAGTTCCCCGACGGTTTCGCGCGGTGTCGCCGACGCGGGTCTGCGGTCGGTGCGCACCATGCTGCGCTTCGCGGCCGGCCGCACGGTCGTCGCGCTGGGCGAGGTGGATGTGGCCGCCGCGGCGGCCAGCGTGGAACTCGGCACCGAGACCCTGACCGGGGCCGGTACGCCGGTGGCGCGCTTGGAGATTCCGTATCACGGCCGGGTGCTGGCCGATGGCGAACTGCGTGACCAGCTCGACGACTGGCAGCAGCGCGGCATCCTGGAACCGGGCTTCATCACCGCGGTGCGACAGGTCGTCGACCATCCGGAGTGGTTGCGGCTCCCCGGTTTCCGGCTCACGCTGCTCGGCGCGGGCGCGGAACTCGGTCCCCTGCAACCACTGCTGTCCTGGGGTGCGGAGTTGCTCGCCGTGGACCGGCCGGGCCGCGCGCGCTGGAGTCGGTTGCGCGAGCAGATCCGGGCCGGTGCGGGCACCGTGCGCTTCCCGGTGACCGAGGCCGGACCCGGCGTGGACATCGCGAGATCCTTTCCGGCGCTGGTGCGGTGGATTACCGCGCAGTCCGACGCGCGTCCCGCGCTGGGCCTGTACGCGAGCGCTCCCGGTTCGGCCGGTGTGCGCCTCGCCGCCGCCGCCGATGTGCTGACCGAAGCCCTGCTGCGCCGTGATCCGGCGACGGCTCTGGCCTTTCCCGGCTCCGCCACCGACTGCTACGCCGTCCCCGCCGACGTGGTCGCGGCCGCACGCGAACGCCTGTCGCAGGGCGGATTCCGGGGCGCGGCAAGGGGTTTCCTGCACCGTATCGCCCCGAGCTCGCTCTACAGCCCCAACTACACGGACCCGATCGTCGACGCCGAGGGCGAGTCCTGGGGCCTGTTCGACAATCTCCCGTTCCTGTCCGGTCCGGATTACGCTCTGGCGCAACGCCTTCCCCGCTGGCGCGCGGTCCTGGCCCGCGCCGCCGGGCACCCGGTCTCGTATACGGTGGCCCCACCCACCTGGACCGATCACCTGCGTGAGACACCGTGGCGACCGGCCGCCTACCGTGCCGTGTCCCGCTTCGGCATCGAGGTCTTCACGCCCGAAGCGGCCCGCACCCTGATGGCCGCCAAACTCGTCGCCGATCTGTTCGCCCCGCCCGCCGCCACCGCCAACCCCGAATCCCTCTTCACCGACGGTGCCGCGCACGGCGGCCTGTGGCGTCAGCCCTTCGCCCCGCGTTCCCTGGTGGCTCCCGCCACGGTGACCGGCTATATCGACGGGATCCGCGATTTCGGCGAGCGCCGCCTGCACCTGCGCTGAGCTGGTACCTGCGTGTCAGTCGAGCGGTGCGACCGCCGACCACGGCACGGTGAGGATGTTGTCGCGCAGGCGGCGGCGGTAGTGGCGGAGTGGGAAACCCTGCTGCCGCAACAGGTCCGAGGCGGCTCGCCAGCGGACGCGGGGTCCGTAGGGGGCCAGCGGCGCGGCGTGCGACCAGGCGCGGTCGGCGGCGGTGAGCAGGGTGTGGATGGGTTCGCCGGGAATGTTGCGGTGGATCAGGGCTTTCGGTAGTCGTTCGGCGATGTCGGAGGGCTGGTCGACGGTGAAGGGGTCCCAGGCGAGGGTGAGCGACAGCGGGCCGCTGCGGTCGAGGATCACGTAGGCGACGCGGCGGCCGAGCTCGTCGCAGGTGCCGTCGACGAGCAGCCCGTCCGGTTGCAGGCCGGACAGGATGGTCGACCAGGCTTCGGGGACAGCGGATTCCGGGTACTGGCGCAGGACGTTGAAGGCGCGCACCAGGATCGGGCGCAGGCCCGCCAATTCGAAACCGCCGCGGGCGAATTCGACGCCGTCCTGGCCGGGGACCACGCGGGCGGGGTCGATTTCCAGGCCGACGACCCGGATGTCGCGGCGGATGGTGCGCAGGCGGGCGGCGAGTTCGAGGGTGGTGACGGGGCTGGCGCCGTAGCCGAGGTCCACGATCAGCGGGTCGGGGGTGGCGCGCAGCCGGGTGATGATGTCGTCGTCGTGCGCCAGGCGGCGGTCGCTGCGGCGCAGCCGGTTGATGCCGGTGGTGCCGCGGGTGATGGTGCCGATGGGCGGCACCACCGTTCCGCGTCGGGTCAGCCGACGGGGTTCTGCTGGTCCAGCCACGTTTTCGTCACTTCCGCTTCGGCGCGGAAGAGGTCGATGAGGTTCACCAGCATGACCTGTTCGAGTTTGCGGCCGAAGAAGGGGATGTGCACCTCGGCGTGTGAGGAGGTGCGCAGGGTGCAGCCGGTCTCGGTGGGGAACAGGCGCATGGTGCCGCCGAGCGTGCCGGGGCCGCCGGGGATTTCGGCGGTGTACTCACCGGTGACCTCGGGGCCGAACGGCCCGTAGGTCTCGCGGCGGGTGATGATCATGTCCTTGCGCATGACGGCCTGTGCCATCTCGGGCAGGGATTCGCGCGGCAGCACGTGCCGCAGGGTCACGGTGATGCCGGAATCGCCGGAGTCGAGGCTGATGATGTCGTTCGGCGAGTATTTCCGCATCTCCTCGATGCGCGCGTCCCAGAGGTCGCGGTTCATGAGGGCCGCGTACACCTCTTTGGTGGTGTGCAGCGGATAGCGCGCGGAATAGTCCAGTCGACGAGGCACGATCGCTCAGATTACTGCGGGATTGCTCCCGTCAGTGCGAACTGAGCCAATTGTCGGTGAACTCGGCTTCGCGCTCGAGCAGTTCGGTGAGGTGCTGCTGGATGGCGGCCTCGATCTTCTTGCCGAAGAGCGGGATCTTCACGTCGATGCTGGCGTCCACCACGAAGCTGGAGCCCTTGTCGTCGCCGCTGACGGTGAGCGAGCCGTTGATGTTGGCGGGCGCGCCGTCCACGTGGGCCTCCACGGTGCCGCCGTTGCCGTGCCAGGTCTCGATGCGCGGGATGATCAGGCCGTTGGGCTTGATGTTGGTGATCTGCGCGGGCAGTTCGGAGGCCGGGATGGTCTGGGTCATCTCGACCCGGACGTTGTCACCGTCGATGCGCAGCGAGTCGATGCGGGCGTTGGGGCCGCCGACCGCTTCGATGCGGTCCTTCCAGTACTGCTCGTTGGCGAATGCCGCGCGCACGGCGGTCATCGAATGTGTGGAGTGCGCAGTGAAGGCCAGAGGTGTCGCCATGGTGCGACACGCTACCGTCTTTGCCGTGCGTACTTCTCGGGTGGTGGCGTTCGAACACGTGCGGGACCTGCTGGCAGGGACCGGGGCTCGGCTGCACGACGCGGTGCCGTTGGCGACCTTGACGACCCTGCGGGTGGGCGGTCCGGCCATCGTGGCGGAATGCCAGACCACGGAAGCGCTGGTGGCGACGGTGCGCGCGCTGGACGCGGCGGAGATTCCGGTGCTGCTGGTGGCGGGCGGCTCGAATCTGCTCATCGCCGACGCGGGATTTCCGGGCGTGGTGGTGCGCATCGCCACCCGGGATGTGGAGATCTGGGAGGGCCGGGTCGTCGCCGAGGCGGGCGCGGACTGGGACACGGTGGTCGCGGCGACCGTGGCCGAGGGGTTCGGCGGGCTGGAGTGCCTGTCCGGTATCCCGGGTTCCGCGGGTGCGACGCCGGTGCAGAATGTCGGCGCGTACGGGGTCGAGGTGGCGCAGCTATTGCGTCAGGTGCGTTTGCTGGATCGCAGGACGGGGGAGATCCGCTGGGTGCGGCCACAGGATCTGGGTTTCGGTTACCGCACCTCGGTGCTCAAGCATTCCGCTGACGCGGTGGTGCTGGCGGTCGAATTCGCCCTGCGTGCGGATGGTTCCAGTGCACCCCTGCGGTATCGGGAGCTGGCGGGTGCGTTCGGTGCGGAGGAGGGCGAGTCGCGTCCGGCCGCGCAGGTGCGCGCCGAGGTGCTGAGGCTGCGTGCGGGCAAGGGCATGGTGCTGGATCCGGCCGATCACGACACCTGGAGTGCGGGCTCGTTTTTCACCAATCCGGTCGTATCGGACAGCAAGGTGGCGGCGGTGCGGGAGGCGATCGCCACACATGTCGGCGCGGATGTGAATGTCCCCACCTGGCCCGTGGACGGCGGCGTGAAGTTCTCCGCGGGGTGGCTGATCGAGCGGGCCGGCTTCGCCAAGGGTTTCCCGGGCGACGAGGCTCCGGCCCGCCTGTCCACCAAACACACGCTGGCCCTGACCAATCGGGGTGCGGCCACCGCGGTCGATCTGACCGACCTCGCCCGCACGGTTCGCCAGGGAGTTGCCGAACGCTTCGGCATCGAGCTGGAACCGGAGCCGGTGACCGTCGGAGTCGCCCTGTAGCGCGTGGTCCGGGCCACTCCCGCCGCGACCTGGGCAGTCGGTTTGCCGGAGTAGGGTCGAGGAAGTGAGCAGACCTGGATTGTCCCGGCGGGTGGCCATTCGGACCGCACTGGTGGGATCAGCGGCGCTGGCGGCCGCGTGCGCGACCGACAACGACAGCACCCCCGGCAAAGAGCCCGGCCCCGTGGCGAAGGTGACCTTCGAGCCCGCCGACGCGGCGCAGGACATCAACCCGACCACCGCGGTCGCGGTCACCGTCACCGGCGGTCGCATCGACCAGGTGGCGCTCACCAACCCGAACGGCAAGCAGGTCACCGGCGACTTCAACGCCGACCGCAGCAAGTTCACCGCCGGCGAGCCGCTCGGCTACGGCATCACCTACACCTGGTCGGGCACCGCCGTGGGCACCGACAACAAGCCCGTGCCGATCGAGGGCACCTTCACCACCGTCAGCCCGAAGTCGACCAATCCGGCGACCGTGAACATCGGCGACAACCAGGAGGTCGGCATCGCCGCGCCGATCATCCTCCAGTTCAAGGGCCACATCGACGACAAGGCCGCGGTCGAGCGCGCGCTGACCGTCACCGCCACCCCGGCCAACGAGGGCGCGTGGGCGTGGCTGCCGGACAATATGGGCGGCTCGCGCGTGCACTGGCGGCCCAAGGAGTACTGGGTGCCGGGCACCACCGTGAAGGTGGGCGCGAAGCTCTACGGCGTCGACATGGGCGAGGGCGCTTTCGGCGATTCGGACCTGACCGTCGACTTCACCATCGGCCGCGCGCAGATCGTGCAGGCCCCGGCGCAGTCGCATCGCATCCAGGTGGTGCGCGAGGGCCAGACGGTCTTCGACTTCCCGTGCAGTTACGGCGAGGGCAACGAGGACCGCAATGTGACCCGCTCCGGCATCCACGTGGTGTCGGAGAAGTACGAGGATTTCCTGATGTCGAATCCGCCGTACTACACGAATGTGCGGGAACGCTGGGCGGTGCGCATCTCCAACAATGGCGAGTTCATTCACGCCAATCCGGAATCGGCTGCCGCGCAGGGCAATACGAATGTCACCAACGGCTGCATCAATCTGTCCACCGCGGACGCGCAACAGTACTTCCCGACCGCGATGTACGGCGACCCGGTCGAGGTGACCGGCACCCGCATCCAGCTCTCGGCCGCCGACGGCGACATCTACGACTGGACCATCGACTGGCCGACCTGGCTGAGCATGTCCGCGCTCCAGGGCGAACCCAAATCGGTCGTTTCGGCCACGCCGCTGGCGCCGCAGGCCCCCGGCGGAAGTCGCTGACACACGCTGTCACAGCACCGAAGTCGGACTTCCCCCGACCGCAAACCGATGATCGGGTTATCGTTTGCGGCGAGTGGACTAGTGGCGGAGAGGTCGGTTGGTGGTTGCGGGTTGGTCGGTTTCGGCGGCAATGCAGGACACACGTCCGCTGAGCCCCTCGGAACGCTGGTTCTGGCTCATCGACAACATCTCGCCCTCGAATTGCAGTGGGCGAGTACGCATTCACGGGCGGGTGACGTTACGGCAGCTGGAACGCGCCGCCGACGCCCTGCTGGACGAGTACCCGCTGCTGCGTTCGGGTGTGCGGGACATGCACGGCAGCAACCCGGAGATCGCGCCGGTGCCGGATCCGGAGATTCCGGTGTTCCGGCTGCCCGCGCGCGCGTCGGGGGCGTGGCTGCACGCGCTCAACTCGGAGATGGCGACACCGTTCGAGGTGGGTGAGGGCCTGGCCCGCATCATCGACGTGGTGAGCCGCGAGGACACCTCCGGTGAATACCACGACATCATCCTGACGATCTCACATGTGATCGCGGACGGTCGCTCGCTCATGGCGGTGCTGCGCAAACTGGTGGAATACGCTGCGGCGGAACCGGATGCGGAGCCGGTGGCCAAGCGGGCCCCCGTCCCGCCCGCGGACGATCTGATCCCGCAGGGCGCGCGCGGGTTCTGGCGGTACGCCTACCTCACCCTCACCGATCAGGTGTCCGGCCGGCTGCGCAAACCACGGCGGCTCGGCGAGATGTCGGTGGTGCCGCTGGAGGAACGCCGCACCCGGGTCGTGCACCGGGTGCTCGACGGCGCACGGCTGCGCGCTCTGGTCGAGGACTGCAAGAAGTCCGAGGTGTCGGTGCACGGCGCGCTGGCGGGCGCGGTGGCGCTGGCCATCGGCGACACCGTGAATCCGGGCGCGCCGGGCGTGGCGGGCATCGGCTCGCCCGTCGACTTCCGCGACGAACTCGACCCCGCCCCGGACGCCGACGAAATCGGCATCTACGCACCGGTTCTCGCGGGCTTCGTGAAATTCGGCCCGGCCGAGTCGCTGTGGAAGGCGGCGCGGTCGGTGAAGCAGCAGCTGGATCGCGGCGTGAAGCAGCGGCGGCATCTGGCCACCATGTCCGGGATGCGGTACGGGACGCCCAAGACCATGGAATCCGCGCGCAAGACCATCGAGATGGTGGATCGGCGCGCCACCTGGAATGTGTCGGTCACCAATCTGGGCCGGGTGGAGTTCCCGGTGGCGGTGGGATCCTGGCAGATCTCGGATCTCACCTTCGGCGCGTCGAATTCGTGTGTCAGCGGACTGACGGTCGCGGTGGTGACCGCGCACGACGAAATGGCGCTCGGATTCTGCTACGTGGACGGCGTGCTGTCGGCCGGCGAGGCGGAAGCCTTCGCGGACCGGGTGCTGGCGCGACTGGAGGACCGCCCGGAATCCTGGGCGTGACCGACCGGCGCGCCGAGCGCCGTCGCGGTGATCAGGCGAGCGCGCCGCGCAACGCGGCCCGATCGGGTTTGCGGGTCCGGCCGCTGACCGGGATCTCCGCGACCACGACGATATCGTCGGGGAGCGCGGAAATGTCCATGACGCCGGGCAATTCGCGGCGCAGCCGGGCCACGATATCGGTGCTGCCCGGTTCGGCGACCACCGCGAGCACGATCCGCTCGTCACCGACTTCGTCAGGGAGACCGACCATGACGGCCTGCCGCACGCCCTCGATACCGGCGATGGCGGGTTCGTAGAGGCCGGGGTAGATGTTGGTCTTCCCGCGAATCATCATGTCCTTCTTGCGGCCCATGAGAATCACGGTGTCGCCCTCGAACCGGGCGAGGTCGCCGGTGGCGATTTCGCGCAGTGCGGGTTCGCCGAGATATCCGCTGCACAGATTGGGTCCGGAGAGGATGAGTTCGCCGTCTTCGGCGATGCGGGCGCGCACGCCGGGCACCGGTGGGCCGAGTGGATCGCCCGCACCGGCGAAGGCGAGTTTCGCGGAGCCGGAAGTCATTGCCACGGGCAGGATTTCAGTCATGCCGTAGATGGCGAGGAATTCGCTGTCCGGTAGTGCGGCGCGGGCTCGCCGCAGCAGGGCGGTGGTCACGGGTGCGCCGCCGAGCGAGATCTCCCGCAGTCGCCCGGGCGGCCGCAGCCGGCCTTCCTCCAGGGCGGTGAGCACCACCGCCAGATCGGCGGGCGTGAAGAAGGCATGGGTGGCGTCGTCCAGCGCGCGGGCGAATCCGATCGGGTCGATATGGGTACCGAACCGGGGATATCGCGGCATGGACCACCGCGCGCCCGCCATCAACGCGGGCAGCCCCATCATCAGTTGTTCGGTGCACAGGTGCGCGTCCGGTCCGAGCGTGGTCCGCCCGGCCATGGCCGCCAGCCCCGCGCCGAGCGAACCGCGCGTGTGCACAACGGCTTTCGGTGCGGCAGTGGTGCCCGAGGTGAATACGATCAACGCTTCGGCCTCCGGGTCGGCGATGGTCGTCGCCGTTCCCTGGGAACGCTCGTGCCGCAGCAGTTGCCGAACCGGGATGGAACCGGAAGGTGTTCCGGGCAAACGCCATCCGCTGTGGATGTGGCGAACCGGCAGCCGCCCGAACGCGGGCAGCGACAGCCCGAGTGCGCGCCCGATCCGGTGCAGCGGCCCGCTCAGCAGATACAGCAGGGATTCCGTTGCCGCCCAGGCGGGTTGGACGAGTCCGATCCGCTTCGCGAACAGCTCCGGCCCGACCCCCGGATCCACGAACACGATGGTGCCGCCCGCCGCGATGGTGCCGAACACCAGCACCACCGCGTCCACGCACGGCCGGATGGAGAACAGCAGCCGATCTCCGGGCCGGAAACCACTGTCGTGCAGCCGGTTCGCCACCCCGGCGATGCGGTCGGTGAGCTCCGCGTACGTGAGCGGGGCCGCGCCGACCATGCCGAGCGCGGGCGCGTCGGGCTGTAGCCGAGCCCGTTCTCGGAGCAGTTCGAGAAAGTCGGCGGCGAGCGCCTGCTTTTGCCCGGAATCCACACCGCCTCCATCGCTCACCGGATATCCACCTGCTCGGGCTTGTACCGGTGGTCGGCGTACCACTCCAGCGTGCGGCGCACGCCCCAGGCGCGCACGCGGCGGTTGGACCCGTAGACGCGCACATCGCGGCGCAGGCCGTAGTCGGTGGTGAGCATGCGGACGGCGTTCACCAGGGCGCGGTCCTCGTGCAGTTCCTCGATGGCGGTGCGCGGGAATCCGCCTGCCGCCTCGTACAGTTCGGCGGTGATGGCCATATTGCAGCCGGGGGTCATGACGTACGGCCCGAGGTAGCGCGGATCCTGGTTGCCGGGCCGGAACTTTCCGAAGGTGGAGGCGATTTCCAGTGCGGCCCTGATGATCTGGCGGTCGATCCAGCGCACGTCCTCGTCGGTGCGGGGGACGAGCTGCCCGCTCACCAGGCGCAGTCCGGAGTCGAAGGCGGCGTGGATGCGGGTGGTCCAGTCGGGTGCGGGCAGGCAGTCGGCGTCGGTGCGGGCCAGTCGCTGTGCCCCGGCGGCGATGGCGTGCCGCATGCCGGTGTCGGCGGCCGCGCCGGTGCCCTTGCGCTGTTCGGTGATCACCTCGATGCGCATGGCCGGGTGCGCGTCGGCGAAGGCGCGCACCATCTTCGGGGTGGCGTCGGTGGAGTCGTTGTCGACGATGACGAGGGTGAAGTTCGGATCGTGCTGTGCGGCCAGGGCTTCCAAGGTGGCGGTGATGCCCTGCTCCTCGTTGTAGGCGGGCACGATCACCCAGAGGCTGGTCACGATGGGGGTCTCCCGGTGTGGGCTCACGGTAGTCGGTAGGCGATGGCCGAGGCCGAGGGTCCGGCTCCGGCGGCGACGAACAGCGCCAGGTCGGCGTCGTCGAGTCGTCCGTTGTCGCGGGCCGCCAGATAGGCGGCGGGCAGCGCCGAGGTGTGTGCGTCGCCCTCGGTGTCGTCGGTGCAGATGGCGGTGGCGGGCAGCCCGAGGCGTTGCGCGAGCAGCTGCGGGAAGTCCGGGGTGGACCTGTTGCACAGCAGCACGATTCGCTCCGGAGCCGCATCCGCGACGTCGAGCGCTTCGCTCGCCGCGCTCGCCGCGTGGTGCAGCAGTTCGTCCACCGTGTCGGTGGAGCGGTCGACGATGATGCTGGAGCGTCCGGTGACTCCCATATCCGGCAGCCGCACGAATCCGGCCGCGGTGGTGCGCCCGTCCGTCGCGCTGACGTGCAGTGCGCCGAACCCGGCGGGTCCGTCGCGCTTCTCCAGCACGAGCGCCGCCCCGACCGGCTTGATCGGGAAACCGCGTTGCGGCGCGGTCGATTTCGAGGGATGCGCGTCGCCGGAGACGACCACCACCCGGTGCACGGTCGGCGCTTCCAGCAGCGCCTGGCTCACCTGCACGGCGTTGAGCACGCCGGAGGCCCCGTTCATGAGGTCGAAGGACAGGCACGGCGTATCGCCGGTGCGGTATTCGAGTCCGATACCGGCCTGCTGCTGGATGAGCGCGGACATGGCCGGTTCCACCATGTTCCAGTCCCGGTAGACGCCGGTGTTGATGAGCGCGTCGATCTGTTCGGGGGTCGCGCCCGCTTCCGCGATGGCGCGCCGGGTGGCCGCTGCGGCCTGTTCGATGGAAGAGCCTCCGCCGGTTTCCACGGCTACGGCCGAAATGACGATTCCCATATGCCTCACACCCGCAGTTCGCCGAGAGTCACCGACAGAAACCCGGCTACGACACCGGAGGCGGCGGGCACCATCAGTACTTTCGCTCCGGAACCTATCCGCTGTTGTTTCACCGCGTCGTGCAATACCACGAAATGCGAGGTGGATGCGGTGTTGCCGTATCGCTCCAGCACGGCCGAGGAGGGCGGCATGGCGGCGTCGAATTCCCGTTCCGCTATCTTGTTGATCAATTCCACTGCGGGGCCGCTGAATTGATGATGGATCATATGGTCGTAGCCCTCGGTGGTGAAGTCGCTGCCGCGTTCGGCGAGGAAGTCGCGCTGGCGGGTGGTCCACAGCAGATACCGGGACTCGTTGTGCATGGCGCGATTATCGGTGTACAGCGCGATTCCGCTGCTGCGGTCACTGGGCATGCCCAGGCAGAGCTGCGCGAACGCGGCGCTGGTATTCAACTCGATGTAGTCGATGCCCTCGCTGTCGGTGCCCTGGTCGTCGAGTAGTACGGCGGCCGCGCCGTCGCCGACGGTCAGCGACGCGAACTGCGGATCGTATTTCTCCGACATCTCCCGTACCGCGGTATCGGCGATGGGCGTGATGTATTCCCCGGACACCACGAGCCCGCGTTTCACGATTCCCGCACGAATCATGCGGTCCAGCACCAGAACTCCGGTCAGCATGCCGGCGCAGGCATTCGACACGTCGAAGTGGACGGCCCTGTGCGCGCCGAGTTCATTGCGCAGTGCGAGGGCGAAGGACGGTTCCACCCAGAATTCCTCGCCGCGGATGCGGGTGATGGAGCAGGAGATGACGATGTCCAGATCCGTGGCGTCGTAGCGGGATCCGGCGAGGGCCGTGCGGGCGGCGGCGAGCGCCACGGTGAACGAGTCCTCGGGCTGTCCGTGCTCGTCCATGTCGCAGCGGCGGCGGTGTTTCACCCCGCTGACGCGTTCCAGGTCGATGGGCGATTCGATGGCGAGCTGTGCGAGCAGCTCGTCGGTCGAGACTTCCTTACCGGGCAGATATGATCCCAGCGCTTCGATACGTGGTCGAACCATGTGCACTACTCTCCAAGCGGCCCCCCGGTTGCGGTGACCGTAGCAGTGCCCAAATTCCTGTAGTGAAAAATACTCAGTTCACACTGTGTGAGCTGAACTACATTGCAGCGCAACACCGATAGCGCTGGAGTCCCGATGTTCCTGAACCCCGCCGCCCGCCACGAACTCGCCCTGCTCGCCGCCGGACAACCCTGGCTGCCCGCCCTGCTGCTCGCGGGCCGCGCCGCCCGGCCGATCCGCAAGATCCCGAAACTCGGCTGGTTCGTCGCCGACCCCCTCGTCGCCCGGCAGATCTACAACGACAGCGCGCACTTCAGCATCGTCTCCGAGGGCGCGGCCGGGCACTGGTGGGCGCAGGTGGTCGGGGAGTGGGTGGAGGACCTCTTCGAGGGGCCCGGCCACACCGAACTCCGCACCCGGGTGCGAGACCTGTTCGCCGCCAAGCACACCGACGACCTGGTGCACCGGGTCATCGGAGACGCGCTGCAGCAGCTCACCGTCGACCTGGACGCGGGCCGCACCGTCGACATCGCCGAGCGGGCGCGGGTCCTGGTGGGCCGCAGCGTCTCCGATCTGGTCGGCATGACGCCCGCCGATATCGCGGCCGTCTTCGAACTCGCCGACCACGGCGACGATCCGGACGAGCCCTTCCGGATCCTCTTCGACCACGTGGAGGAACTGGTGAACCTGGCCATGGGCACCATGGCCTCCACTACGCTCGACCCGGTGGCCGTCGCGCGGGCGCGCACCCTGGCCGGGAAACTCGCGATCTCGGTCCCGGCCGCCTACGAGCGCGCGGACGCGAACACCACCCTCGGCCGCTGCCGCGAACTCGGGCTGCCCCTCCAGCACGCCTCCGGCCTGGCCATTCTCATGGCGGTCGCCGGGACCGACACCCTGGCCAGCGCCATGACCCGGATGGTCGCCCTACTGCACGACAGCGGTGAACAGCACGCGTTGCTGGCCGCGCCGGAGCGCCTCCCGGACGCGGTGCGGGAGGCCCTGCGCGTCACCAGTCCCGCGTACCTGGTCGGGCGTTCCGTCACCGCCGATGTGGAGGTGGCCGGGCGGCAGCTGCGGGCGGGGGAGCACGTCAAGATCCTGACCTGGTCGATCACCAATGCCGTCGGCGATTTCCGGGTGCACCGCGACTATGTCGCGCAGACCCGGCAGCTCTGGTTCGGCGGCGGCAGGCACCTGTGTCTCGGTGCGCAGCTGGTGCATTCGGAGCTGACCGGGCTGCTGGACGCGCTCACGGCGGCGGGCAGACCGTTCGAGGTCGTCGAACGGCGTTACCGCCGAAAGGTTTTCATCCCGACCTACGAAACCCTGCGGATCCGCCTGGCCGGGTGACACCCTGCCGCCGGGGCGGATCAGGCCGCGCCGAGCATCACGGCGGAGTTGTTGCCGCCCATGCCGAGTGAGACCTTGAGCGTCAGGCCGCCCTCGAAAGGCGTTGCGCCGTCGAGCAGATTCGGATGCGCCTGCGCCACGATAGGGGCGGACGGGAGGACGCCGCGTTCGTAGCCGAGCGCCGCCGCGGCCACCTCCACGGCCGCCGACGCCGCCTGGCAGTGCCCCGCCAGTGGTTTGAGCGCGTACAGGTGCGGGCGTCCGCCGAAAATATGCTCGTGGACCGACAATTCGGCCTCGGTGCACTGCTGGGTGCCGGGGCCGTGCGTGTTGTAGTAGCGCACCTCGTCGGCGGTGACGCCGGACAGGGTGAGGGCGCGCTGCACGCAGTCGAGGACGCGTTCGTGGCCGGGATCCACCGAGATGACATGGTGCGCGTCATTGGTCATGGCCCCGCCGAGGACGCCGGCGTATGGGTGCCCGGCGTCGCGGGAGACGACGAAGGCCGCCGACGCCTCCCCGAAGCCGAAGCCGCGGCTGCCCTCCTGGAAGGGGCGGCAGGCGTCGAGCGGGTCGGCGTCGACCACGGCCGCGCCCATCCGCGCGAAGTAGTCGACCTGTTCGGGGGCGCAGGTCAGGTCGGTGGCCACGCACACGACATCGTCGGCGAAGCCGTGGTCCAGCCACATCTTGGCGGTGATGAGGGCGGCGTTGGCGGAGCTGCACGCGGAGGTGACGTTCATGGTGGGGCCGTGGAAACCGTTCTCCTGCATGACCAGTGAGATCGGGGTGGAGGGCAGCAGCGGGAGGTATTCGCGGCTGCGCCGGGTCCAGTGGCCGTTGCGGTGGAAGTCGGTCCAGTCGTAGGCGTCGCCGAGCACGACGGCGTGGATGAGGCCGACGGTGCGGCCGGGCTGCCAGCTGCGCGCGCGGGCGTCGGCGACGGCTTCACGGGTCGAGGCGAGCAGGGCGCGCAGGAACTTGCTGCCGGTGTCGCCGGGTGCGCCGCCGTCGTCCGGGATCAGGGCGGCCCACCAGTCCTGATCCTGCCCGGGACCGTAGCCAGGATGTAGCTTGGCGGCGGGTTTTCCGCTGAGCAGGCCGTCCCACAGAGCCTCCCGGCCCCATCCGTAGCCGGTGACGGCACCGATGCCGGCGATCACCGCCCTGTTGCGAATTGCGTTTTGCGACATCGTTCTCCAAGCGCGCGCCCGGCCGTACTGGACGGTCCGACAAGTCATTGTGAACGATCATAAGAAGGACACGGCCGAACCGCAGCGCACAGGGCGTACCAAAGCTGCCGGAAGTTCGCGAGGTCACCCGTGACGGGTGAGAGGCCGGGCCGCGAGGACCCCGCCGGGCATCAGCCGCGGCGGGCGAAGCGACCCGGATCGGCCTGATCGCGCGGCTTCACGACGATGGTGTCGAGATTGACGTGCGGCGGGCGCGAGGCCACGAAGCCCACGATCTCCGCAATGTCCTGCGCCACCAGCGGATCGATCCCGTCGTACACCTTCGCGGCCCGTTCCTCGTCACCGTCGAAACGCACCAGGGAGAACTCGGTTTCGACCGCGCCCGGCGCGATCTCGGTGAGCCGCACCGGCTTTCCGAGTAGCTCGCCGCGCAGCGTGCGGTGCAGAACGGCCTGTGCGTGCTTCGCCGAGGTGTAGCCGGAACCATTGTCATAGGCGTGGAACGCCGCCACCGAGGTGACGGTCACGATGAGCCCGTCCCCGGAATCGATCAGTTTGGGCAGCAGCGCCTTGGTGACCCGCAGCGTGCCGAGCACATTCGTCTCCCACATCCAGCGCCAGTCGTCCAGATCGGCCTCGGCCACCGTCGCCAATCCCTTTGCCCCACCGGCATTGTTGACCAGCACATCCACCCGCTCGACGGCCTCGGTGAACGCCCGCACCGACTCCTCGTCGGTCACGTCCAGCGGCAGCGCCGTCCCGCCGATCTCCGCCGCCAGCTTCTCCAGCCGGTCGACCCGCCGTGCGCCGACATACACGTGGTACCCCTGCTTCGCGAGCTCACGGGCGGTGGCCTCACCGATCCCCGAGCTGGCTCCGGTCACAACAGCGGTACGAGTGCTCATGCCCAGAGCCTAAACACGGCGTGTCCTGTCGGCGCGGCGAGGTTGCCGACCATCGCAAGGCGACAGCTGATTTCGCAAGATCCGGGTAACTCATCGGGTACGTCCAGAGTCGGATCGGCTCCCAACGTCGGCACGCGTGCATGGCTTTTTGCGGCTCTCAGCTGTGCGCTGAAGGCGCGGAGAGGCGGACTAGCCTGGCGGGTATGCCGATTCGTGAAGTGGTCAGTGCCGACGGAACCAGCATCGTCTACCGGGTGAGTGGCCCTGAGGGTGCGCGACCTCTGGTTTTGCTGCACGGGTGGGCCGGGAACCTGCGCAACTGGGGGCGGGCCGAGGAACTGCTCGCCGAAAAGTTCCGGGTGATCGCAATGGACCTGCGCGGGCACGGCTACTCGGGGACTCCCGAGAGCGGATACGACGATCCGAAGAACTGGGCCGGGGATGTCGCCGCGGTGCTCGCGGGGGAGCGCATCACCGCAGGCGCGATCCTGCTCGGCTGGTCCTACGGCGGCATCGTGCAGACCGACTACCTGGCGGCGTACGGCACCGCGGCCGTGTCGGGTGTGGTTTACACCGGATCTCTGGCGGGCATCGGTCCCGGCGTGCCGGGCGCGGGCACGGGCACCGCCATGCAGAAGGCCATCCCGGATGTCTTCGACGAGAGCGCGGGCAAGGCCATGCGCGGGTTCGCCGCCTTCGGCAATGCCAACACCGGCCCCGGCCGCGACAAGGGCGGTGACGCGCAGCGCCTGTTCGGCGGCAGCATCGGCACGCTGCCTCGGGTGCGCAAGGCGCTGTTCTACCGGACCGTCGACAACACCGACACCCTGCGTGGCCTGGATGTTCCGGTGCTCGTGATGCACGGCACCGAGGATCCGGTGGTGCCGGTGGAGAACGGCCGCTACATCGCCGAGACCGTGCCGAATGCCCGCGCCTCCTACTGGGAGGGCTCCCAGCACGGCCTGTTCATCGAGGATCCCGAGCGGTTCGTCGCCGAGGTCGCCGAATTCGCCGGAAACCTGGCCTGAACCGGGCGGCCGGTTCGCGAACCGCTCGCATACGCCGATGAATCCCTTTGTGACCGAGCTCACTTGGTGGGGGAACTCATGATGGCCCGGCTACCTTCCGCGTGCACACTGGACTGGTGGTGAGTCAACGTAGCGACCTACGGCCGAATCGGATTGCCGTGCTGTCGGTGCACACCTCGCCACTGGCCCAACCGGGTACCGGCGACGCCGGCGGCATGAACGTCTACGTCCTGCAGACCGCCATCGAACTGGCGAAACGCGGCACCCAGGTGGAGATCTTCACCCGCGCCACCTCCTCCGCCGACGAGCCCGTGGTCGAGGCCGCGCCCGGCGTGCTCGTGCGCAATGTGGTGGCCGGGCCGTTCGAGGGCCTGGACAAGACCGACCTGCCCACACAGCTGTGCCCCTTCGCGGCCGAGGTGCTGCGCACCGAGGCCCGGCATCCGGTCGGCCACTACGACCTCATTCATTCGCACTACTGGCTCTCCGGCCAAGTGGGCTGGCTGGCGCGAGACCGCTGGCGGGTGCCCATGGTGCACACCGCGCACACCCTCGCCGCCGTGAAGAACGCGCATCTGGCCGAGGGCGACACCCCGGAACCGGCCGCCCGCGAGATCGGCGAGAAGCAGATCGTCGCCGAGGCCGACCGGCTGGTCGCCAATACCGGCGAGGAAGCCCGCGAACTCGTCCAGCTGTACGGCGCGGACGCCGACCACATCGACGTCGTGCTGCCGGGCGCGGACCTGTCCCGCTACCGTCCCGGCGACCGCACCGCCGCGCGCCTGGAACTCGGGCTGCCGCTGGACGAGCGCATCGTCGCCTTCGTCGGGCGCATCCAGCCGCTGAAGGCCCCCGACGTGCTCGTGCGCGCCGCCGCCGAGGTACTGGCGCGAGAGCCGGAGCGCCCGCTGCGGGTGCTCATCGTGGGCGGACCCTCGGGTTCCGGTCTGGAACGGCCCGACGCGCTCATCGAATTGGCGGCCGAACTCGGCATCGCCGACCACGTCACCTTCCTGCCGCCGCAGCCGCCGCACAAGCTCGTGCAGGTGTACCGGGCCGCGGATCTGGTGGCGGTGCCCAGCTACAACGAATCCTTCGGCCTGGTCGCCATCGAGGCGCAGGCCAGCGGCACGCCGGTGCTGGCCGCCGACGTGGGCGGGCTGGGAACGGCTGTGCGCGACGGTGTTTCGGGCCTGCTGGTACCCGGTCATCGCACCCCCGACTGGGCCGCGGCGCTGCGGTCGCTGCTCGACAGCCCGGGCCGGTTGCGCGAAATGGGCACGGCCGCCGTGGAACACGCGTCGAACTTCTCCTGGGCGCATACCGCCGACGGCCTGCTGGACAGCTACTCGGCCGCGCTGACCGGGTTCCGCGACCTGCGCACCCGGCGGAGTAGCCTGCTCACCGACAGCAATCAGGCCAGATCGCGGGCGCTCTGGCGGCGCCGGATGGGAGTGGCACGTCTGTGAGCGAGCGCAGCGAGCGAACCGAAGGCACAGCGTGCGTCGCACATGTCGTGGCCGAGCGCAGCGAGGTCGCGGCATGAGTGACCCGACCCTGCCCACCTCGCCCATGAACGAGACGGCCGTGGCCACCGCGGAACTCATCGACGAGACGCTGCGTGATCGCGAAATCGAGTACAGCCGTGAGCGTCCCGACATGTTCGTGGTGGTGCTGCCCGGCGAGCGCAAACTCAAGACGAACGTCATCGTCTCGGTCGGCAATCACGGCGTGCGCATGGAGAGCTTCGTCTGCCGCAAGCCGGACGAGAACTTCGAGGGCGTCTACAAATTCATGCTGCGCCGCAATCGGCGGCTGTACGGCGTGGCCTACACGCTCGACAATCTCGGCGACATCTACCTCCTCGGCCGCATGTCCTCGCACTGCGTCACCGCCGATGAACTCGACCGCTGGTTCGGTCAGATCCTCGAGGCCGTGGACGCCGACTTCAACGTGCTGCTGGAAACCGGATTCGCCGAATCCATTCGGAAGGAATGGAAATGGCGGGTCTCGCGCGGAGAGTCGTTGACGAATCTGCGTGCCTTCGAACATCTCGTAGACTCCGCCGACCAGCCCTGAGCCCGGCATGACTTTGCTGGCACTGGATATCGGTGCGACCAAATTCGCTGCGGGGACCGTGGATTCGGACGGTGTCGTGGGAGGGATCGAACGGATCCCGGTTCCGGCATCGGGCGTGTGGGACGGCTGCCGGGAACTGCTGCTGCGTGTCGCCGACGGCGCGGAGGTGAGCGCGGTCGGCATCGGCTCGGCCGGTCCGGTCGACGTGCGCACCGGCACAACCGGTCCCATCAACATCCCGGAGTGGGCCTCCGGTTTCGCGCTGGTCGACGCGGTGCGAAAAGTGTTCCCGGGAGCCGAGGTTCGCTTCGCCATCGACGGCGTCTGCCTGGCGCTGGCCGAACAGCACTGGGGCGCGGCGCGCGGCGTGCCGAGCGTGCTCGCCCTGACGGTGTCCTCCGGCATCGGCGGCGGCGTCATCTCCGAGGGCCGGGTCGTGGTGGGCCGCACCGGAAATGCCGGGCACATCGGCCACATCATCGTGCCCGGTAACGAAGAACCCTGTGCCTGCGGTGGTTTCGGCTGTGTCGAGGCCGTGGCCAGCGGGCCGTCGTCGGTGCGCTGGGCGCGGCGGCAGGGCTGGACCGGATCCACCGGGGTGGAGCTGTCGCAGGCCGCGCACGCGGGTGACGAGATCGCCGTGGCCGCGCTGGGCCGGGCGGGCACGGCGCTCGGCTACGCGATCGCCTCGGCCGCAGCCCTTCTCGACACGCATCTGGTGGTGGTCGGCGGCGGCTTCGCGCAGTCGGGGGAACCGCTGTGGCGGCCGCTGCGCGAGACGGTCGCCCGGCATGCCCGGCTCACCTTCCTGCGCGAGTTGCGGGTGCTGCCGTCCGAGCTCACCGACCAGGCCACCATCATGGGCGCGGGCCTGCTGGCCTGCGACGGCACCACGTATCCGTGCGACTTCTCCCCCGTGGGAGGATGAGGCCATGACGTACACCCTCGTGTTGCTCCGCCATGGTGAGAGCGAATGGAATGCCCTCAACCTGTTCACCGGCTGGGTGGACGTGCGACTGACCGACAAGGGTGTCGCCGAGGGCAAGCGCGCCGGTGAATTGCTGGCCGAGCAGGGCATTCTGCCCGATATCGTCTACACCTCGTTGCTGCGCCGTGCGATCAGCACCGCCAACAACGCGCTCGACGCGTGCGACCGCCACTGGATTCCGGTGGTGCGGGACTGGCGTCTGAACGAGCGGCACTATGGCGCGCTGCAGGGCAAGAACAAGGCGGAGATCAAGGACAAATACGGCGACGAGCAGTTCATGCTGTGGCGTCGCAGCTACGACACCCCGCCGCCGCCGATCGAGGACGGCGACGAGTACAGCCAGGAAGGCGATCCGCGCTACGCCGGCATCGACGTGCCGAAGACCGAGTGCCTCAAGGACGTCGTGGCCCGCATGGTGCCGTACTGGGAGGACACCATCTCCGCCGATGTGCGCGCGGGGAAGACGGTTCTCGTTGCGGCGCACGGTAATTCGCTGCGCGCGCTGGTGAAGCACCTGGAGAACATCTCCGACGAGGACATCGCCGAGCTGAACATTCCGACGGGTATTCCGCTCAAGTACGAGCTGGACGAGAACCTGCGTCCGCTGGGTCCGGGCGTGTACCTGGATCCCGAGGCCGCGGCGGCCGGCGCCGCCGCGGTCGCCAATCAGGGCGGCAAGAAGTAGTTTTCCGGTAACACCAAACGCGCTGTAGCCGAATTATTCGGCTGCAGCGCGTTTTTCGTTTTTCCCGCACCACATGCTGGTATTTTGAAATGAACGCCGCTGTGATTGCGGTCACAATACGCTTCCGTAAGGTATTTCTTGCCAATTGATTTCGAATTTGCCGAACAATTGCCCCTTTAAAAGGATGTCTGTAACCCGGAGTTTGCAACTTACTTCGGAGTAGATATGCTCTGGTCGTTCGACCATTTTGCGAGAGGTGGATCACGTTCGATGAGGAACGCTCTACGGGCCACAGTGGCCACGGCTGTCGCCGCGCTGCTCGTCCCATTGACCGGCATCACAGCGGATGCGGCCCCCACGGCCGGAACCCCTGACGGTGGCGCACTCGGCGCGGCCTGGACCGCCGCCGAGGACGGGGCCCAGCAATACCCGAACGTCTTCATCGAATGGGACGTGCCGATCACCATGAGCGACGGCACCGTCCTCAAGGGCAACGTCTACCACCCGGCCGACGCCTCGGGCCGTCCCATCGACACCCCGACGCCGACCGTCGTCAACCTGACCCCGTACACGAAACTCGTGTCCAATGTCGCGGATTCGGCCTTCGCCATCCCGGGTCTGGGCGACGCGCTGCTCACCGCGTTCCGCAACATCAACCTCGACGGCACCCCGATCACCGGCTTCGGGGAACTGCTCAACGCGGTCGGCAACGGCCAGCTGCGCAACTTCTCCGTCGACCGCCAGCTCATCAAGTCCGGCTACACGCAAGTCGTCGTGGACGTGCGCGGCACCGGATTCTCGCAGGGCCAGTGGGACATGCTGCGCCAGCGCGAACAGCAGGACACCGTCGAGGTCATCGACTGGGCGTCGCGGCAGGGCTGGTCCAACGGCCGCATCGGCATGAGCGGCCTGTCCTACAGCGCCATCAACCAGGTGCAGGCCGCCGAGAAGCAGCCGCCCGCGCTGAAGGCCATCTTCCCCATCGTGCCCGGCAGCGACCTCGTCGACGATGTGCTCGCGCCCGGCGGCGGCTTCGGCTTCAACTTCATTCCGCTGTGGCTGGCCGCCATCAACGGCACCAAGCTGCTGCCCGACCTGGTCGCCGTCGCCCAGGGCAAATTCGACTTCAAGTGGCTGCAGGACCGCGCCGCCGACCCGTTCACCTACATGGACGTGCTCATGGCCGCCTACACCACCACCGATATGGCCAATGCCGATCCGCGCCTGAAGGATCTGTTCAACGAGCTGTCCTCGGCACGCCAGGCGTGGCTGGGCGATCCGTCCAACATCCAGGTCCCGACCTTCGTCGTCGGTGGCTGGCACGACCTGTTCACCTACTCGGAATCCCAGATCTACAACCAGATTCCGCTGCCCGCCGGGCAGAAGCAGCTGCTCATGGGCAACACCTACCACGTCACCTCGGGCGCCGACGTGAACAAGCCGGGCGCCCCGCCGCGCCTGGACGTGCTGCAGCGCGCCTGGTTCGACAAGTGGCTCAAGGGCATCGACAACGGCATCGACACCTACGGCCCGGTGACCCTCAAGCAGCAGGGTGGCGGCTGGATCACGCAGAACGGATTCGGTGAATCCGCGCCGGTTTCCGAGGCCGCCGAACACCGGCGCATGTACTTCTCCGGACAGATCAGCGGCACCGCGGGCAGCGTCTACGACGGCTCGCTCACCGGCGACGCCAACGGCGACGACACCCGGCTGACGGTCGCGCCCGGCCTGACCACCATCTGCTCCAACGACGCGGCACAGGCCACCGCCGGGTTCCTGAACCTGATCGACGTGTGCGCCAAGGACTCTCGCGTCGCCGAGACCAACGCGCTCACCTTCACCAGTGCGCCGGTCGCCGACACCACCGTGATCTCGGGTCCGATCGCGGTGCGGCTCAACACCGTTCAGGACGCGGAGGACGGCTACTGGACCGTCACCGTCAACGATGTCGCCCCCGACGGCACCTCCACCGTGCTCACCTCGGGGCAGCTCATGGCCTCGCTGCGCGCGGTCGACGAATCGCTGAGCTCGCGTTCGGCCAACGGCGACTACACCGATCCGCGGTCCTACACCTCGATCGAGCGCGCGCTGCCGGTGGTGCCGGGCGAGGCCACCACCCTCGATATCGCCCTGGGCGCTACCGAAGCCGTGCTGAAGCCGGGACACCGGCTGCGCGTGGACGTCTACGCGGGCAACTTCCCGAAGGGCGTGCCGATCCTGCCCATGATCATCGATACCGGTCTGAAGCCGCAGCACCTGCAGCTGGACCCGAACCGTCCGAGCTTCGTGAACATCCCGGTCCGCGGAAATTCCGGTTGGTGATTCCGTCTCATCGGGAGTGAAAACCCCGGGTGTGCTCAATGTCGCGCACACCCGGGGTTTTCTTTTATGGGGGGCAAGGGAATTCAATCCTCGATCCACGAACCGTGGATGCCGCCCGGGACCCGGCGGGGGAGTTCCACCACCGCCACCGGCGGCGCGGTGAGATCGTGGGCGTCCAGGATCAGCAGTTCCGAGGTGCGCGCGGCGGCATCGCTCACCAGGGTGAGCAGGTAGCCGTCGTCCTCGCCGGTGGCGTCGGCGGCGGGGACGAAGACGGCTTCGCCGGGCACCCGGCCGGGACCGCCCCGCCACAGGGCTCGTGCACCGGTGTCGTTGTCGTACTTGACGATTCCCATACCGTCCAGACCCGAACCGGGGAAGGCGACGGCATAGCTGTACCGGTTGCGGCGGCCGAGATAGTTCTCGTTGACGGTCGGGAAATCGGTGATCAGGGTGTCGAGGAGTTCCTCGCGGGCCGTGGACTTCCCGGGCTCGAGGACGTAACGGTGGTGCAGCGCACCGCCGTTCGGAGAGACCGGGTAGCCGGGTGCGCCGACCCACCACTTCCAGGACGACTCCCACGCCGGGCGGTCGAAACGCGGGCCCTCCACGATCACGCGGCCGTGCTCGTCCTCGTGGGCGTTCGAAACATGCAGCAGCGCACCGGGTTCCACGTCGTACCAGATCACCTCGCCACCGCCGGAGCGGGGCAGCAGGCCGATGCGCGGCTGGTAGGAGTCGCTCCAGCGGTAGGGGATGCCGGAGGTCTCCGCCGGATCGAAGACCACCGACATATCCAGCCACACCACGTAATTCGCGGTGACGGCGAAATCGTGCATGAGCGACGGGCCCGCGCCCTCGACCGTCCGCTGATGCCGGATGACACCCTCGGCGGAGGCGATGTAGTAGATCAGATGCGGCGCGACCGGCGAGTAGGCGAAGAAGTGCAGTTCGCCGGTGACCGGATCCTCCTTGGGATGGGCGGTCATGGCGGTGGTCAGTCTGCCGCCGAAGTCGTACGCGCCCACGGTGTCCAGCTCGGGGGTGAGCTCGAACGGCAGGTTGGCCTCCTGGAGTGCCAGGATGCGCCCGGCGTGCTCGATGATGTGCGTGCCGGCGACGCTGGCGGTGAGGTCGATGCTGCCGTCCGCCCGGTGGCAGGGCGCGCCGTCGAGGGCGGGGGTGCGCACCCAGCGGTTCCGATACCACTCGGCGCGGCCCTCGCGCAGCCGCAGGCCGTGGATCATGCCCGCGCCCTTGAACCAATGCGTCGGGATGTCACCGGGTTTCGGGTTGTGGCCGTTGCGGAAGTAGCGGCCGTTCAGCTCTGGCGGGATCGCGCCGCGCACGGTCAGGTCATGGGCGGTGGCCTCGTCGGCGACGGGCTCGTAGTGGCCGGTGAGGTACGGGGCGGAGAGCATGGCGGTCCTTCTCAGGTGTGGATCGGGCTGTGCGGCAAGAACTGTGGATGGCTGTGGATGAACGGCCCGGCCGGGCTCAGTCCTCGGAGTCGGCGACGAGCACGACCTTGCCGGTGACCGTGCGCGATTCGGCGAGGGCGAGGGCTTTTCCGGCCTCGCGCAACGGGAATCGGGCGGCGATCTGGGCGTGCAGGTCGCCGCGGGCGGCCAGGTCGAGTACGGCGGTCAGGTCCTCGCGCAGCTGATTGCGGAAGCGGGTGAGCCGGCGCTGTCCGGCCCAGATGTTGTAGAAGTGCGCGGAACGCCTGTTGGGCAGCAGGTTCCACCACATCAGCCGGGCGAGCAGCGCCAGCACGGGCAGCCGGGAGTTGCCCTCCTCGTCCTTGGTGGAGGCACTGCCGTAGGCGACCAGCGTGCCGCCGGGGGCGAGCAGTTCGAAGGAGTCGACGATGCCGGGGCCACCGACGTGATCGAAGACCGCGTCCACGCCGTCCGAGGTGTACTCGCGCACCTGTCGCACCACGTCACCGCGGTAGTCCACCGGCAGCGCGCCGAGGGCCTGCACCGCCTCGGCATTGCGCGCCGACGCCGTGCCGATCACCCGGATGCCGGCGAGCCGCGCCAGCTGCACCAGGGTGGAGCCGACGCCGCCGTTCGCGCCGTGCACCAGGATCGTCTGCCCGGCACGGACTTTCGCGATCCGGTGCAGCATCTGCCAGGCGGTGATGCCGTTGACGACGAAGGTCTCCGCCGCGTCCGCGGGCAGTTCGGCGGGGACCGGGATCAGGTCCGCGGCCTCCAGGATCAGGTGGCTGCTCCATCCGCCGGTCTTGGTGAGCGCCGCGACCCGGCGGCCGATCAGCGCCTCGTCCGCGGCCCCGCCGACCGCGACGACCGTGCCGACCGCGTCGTAGCCGGGGACGAACGGGAAGGCGGGCTGGTCGTAGTACTTGCCGCGGCGCATCTGCTGTTCGGCGAAGGAGACGCCGGTGGCCTCGACGCGCAGCAGCGCCTGGCCCGGTCGCAGCGGCGGCAGTTCGCGGTGGGCGAGTTCGAGCTGATGCGGTTCGACGCGGCCGGGGAGAACGACTTCGAGGGCGGTGGTGGTGGTCGACATCGGTCGATCCTTTCTGGCGTGAGTGATTGGTCAATCACTCGGAGGGTGATGAAGACGCCCTCGTCGGAGGGCGTGAAAAGCTAGTTCGGGTGCCGGATGCCTGCGGTGAGCGCGGTGGCCCAGGGGGCCTGCTCGTGTTCGAGGCCGAGAGTGACGATCAGGTGGCAGAGCTGGCCGTAGGCCATGAACCGCTGCACCTGCGCGTCCGAACCGCCCGAGCGGCGCTGCGCGTACTCGGTGACCCGGCGCAGGCCGCGGCGCACGGCCTCGGCGATCTCCGGCACATCGGCCGCCGACTGTGCGTGCACCTGCAGCATGAGCAGGCTCTTGTCGCCGATGAGTTCGGCGTAGGCGCCGCCCATTTCGTACAGGATCTGCTCCGCGTCGCCGTCGGGGGTGCGGGCCGCGCCCTTGGCCAGCGACTGTTCGACCAGTTCGTAGCAGCGGTCGATCGCGGCGACGAACAACTCCGTCTTGCTGGGGAACAATTTGAACACGTAGGCGGGGGAGATGCCCGCCGTGACCGCCACGGTGTTGATCGAGGTGCCGCGGTAGCCGGACTTGGCGAAATCCGTGATCGCGGCGTCGAGGACGGCCTCGCGCCGGACGTCGGAGGTGGAGAGGGTGGCTCCGCGCTTCGTCATGTGAGTGACTGTACACTCACTCTCGTCGGCGTGACAACCCTCGCGAACGACTTGTGCACATTCACCAAGTTTCGGCGAACTGTCCCAGACTATTTCGGGCTGTCCTAGGTTCGGATCGAAGTCCGCAGTTCGGAAAGTGGTTGGGGCACTATGCGTCTCCTGTCGAGATCCCTGCTCGCCGTCGCCGCCGCGGCGCTGGCGTTCACCCAGTTCGTCACCCCGACGGCCGCCGCCGTCACGGCCACCGGCCCGGACGGCGGCGCGGCGGGCGCGGAATGGGCTGCCACACACGACAATCCACAGCTCTATCCCAATGTGTACATCGAATGGGATGTGCCCATCACCATGAGCGACGGCACCGTCCTGAAGAGCAATGTCTACCACCCGGCCGACGCCTCGGGCCGTCCGATCGACACCCCCACACCGACCATCGTGAACTTCACCCCGTACACGAAACTCGGTTCCATGATCGGGGATTCGGCCTTCTCCATCCCCGTCCTGTCGGACCTGATCGTCCAGCTGGCGCGCAACCTCGACCTCACCGGCACCCCGATCTCCGGGCTCACCGACCTCACCAAGGCGCTCGGCGGCGGACTCATCCGCACCTTCACCGTCGACCGACAACTCATCCGATCCGGATACACCCAGGTCGTCGTCGATGTCCGCGGAACCGGCTTCTCCCAGGGCAATTGGAATCTGCTGGGCGAACGCGAACAGCAGGACACCCTGGAAACCATCGACTGGGCGTCCCGGCAGCCCTGGTCCACCGGCGACATCGGCATGACCGGCGTCTCCTACTCCGGGCTCAACCAGCTGCAGGCCGCGGCCGAGCAGCCGCCCGCGCTGAAGGCCATCTTCCCGGTCGTGCCCAGCCGCAACCCCTTCCGCGACCTGGTGGCCCCCGGCGGCGCGATCGGCGTCGCCTTCATGCCCATGTGGCTGGCGGCCGTGAACGGCGGCAAACTCGTCCCGGACATGACCGCCCTGCTCCAGGGCCGCTTCGACATGAAGTGGCTGGCCGACCGCCTGTCCGATCCCTTCACCTTCGTCGACGCCCTGCTGGAAGTGTTCCTGCAACCGAACATCGACCAGCTGAGCCCGAAGGTGAAGCAACTCCTCGACTCCGGCAGCGATATGCGCCAGGCCTGGGAAACCGACCCCGCCCGAATCACCGTCCCCACCTTCATCTCCGGCGGCTGGCACGACGTCTTCGTCGCCTCCCAGGCCGACGTCTTCCGCCGCATCCCCCTCCCCGCCGGCCAGAAACAGATCCTGATCGGCGACGGCTACCACATCTCCAACGGCAACGAATCCGGCCGCCCCGGCCAGCCACCCCGCATGGACGTCCTGCAGCGCGCCTGGTTCGACAAGTGGCTCAAGGGCATCGACAACGGCATCGACACCTACGGCCCCGTCACCATGAAGGAACAGGGCGGCACCTGGATCACCGCCTCCGGATTCCCGCAGGAGGAGGAGACCGAGTACCGGCGCATGTACCTCTCCCCGATCCCCTCCGGCACGGGCGGCCACAGCGTCCACGACGGCTCCCTGGTCGACGCCCCCACCGAGTGGCCCGAAACCCTCACCGTCGCACCGGGTCTCACCGGCCTCTGCTCCCGTGACGCCGCCCAGGAAACCATCGGCATAGTCTCGATCATCGACGCCTGCGGTAAGGACTCCCGCATCTGGGAATCCAACGGCCTCACCTTCACCAGCTCCCCGGTAGCCGAACCAACCACGCTATCCGGCCCGATAGCCGTACACCTCAACACGGTTCACGACGCCACCGACGGCTACTGGGTCGCCACCGTCAACGACGTAGCGCCCGACGGCACCTCGACAACCCTCTCCTCCGGCCAACTCGTCGCCTCCCTCCGAGCCCTCGACGAATCCCGCAGCACCCGCCTCCCCAACGGGGACTACACCGACCCGGTCCCCGACCTCTCCCTGTCCACCCGCCAACCCACCCAACCGGGAGTCCCCGTCGCACTGGACATCTCGATCGCGGGCGTGGACGCCGTCCTCCAACCGGGCCACCGGCTACGAGTCGACGTCTACGCGGGCAACTTCCCCAAGGGCCTCCCACCCCTGGCCATCCTCATGGACACCGGCCTCCGCCCCCAGCACCTCCTGCTCGATCCCGCCGAACCGAGCTACGTGAACATCCCGGTCCGCGGCACCCCGGGCTGGTGACCGCTCAGTCGCCGTCGGGTACCGCGAAGGCGGCCTCCAGAGGTGGGAAGGCGGCTCGGGCGTCGTGGCCCGAGAACCACAGGCCGACAATGAAAGCGGAGGTCGCTTCGAGGTACCGGGTCTGGGCCAGGCCGCCTGCGCGGATCGGGCGGAGCTTCAGATCTTCGGCGAGGGACGCGACCGTGTCCAGGGCGGCCGGGTCGTCGCCGCAGAGAGGGACGGCCAGGGGGCGGCCGTCGAAGTCGCGGGTGGGGGAGGACCAGACCTCGGCGGCGCAGAGGTTGAAGGCTTTGACGACGTAGGCGTCCGGGGCTGTGGCCGCAATGCGTTCGGCGACCGCGGATTCGGTGAGGGTGAAGCCGGGGCTGCCGGGGGCGAAGCTGTCGGGGGAGTAGGCGTTGGTGCAGTCGATGAGGGTGCGGTTCGCGAGGTGGGGGGCCGCGGCTCGGAGGACTGCGGACAGGGCCGGGACGGGGAGGGCCAGGAGGACGGCTTCTCCGAACGCGGCTGCTTCGGGAATGGTTGTGGCGTAGGCGGTTCCGCCGATGTGGGCGGCGGTGTCGTTGGCCTGCTGCGGGTTTCGGGCGCCGATGGCGAGGTCGTGGCCGGCGGCGGACCAGCCGGCGCCGAGGGCTCGGGCCATCTGGCCGGCGCCGAGGATTGCTATGCGCATGGGGACTCCTTGGTCGGGGTGACGAGGTCGACGGTAGGAATTCCGATGGGCACCCGCGGGTGTGCAACGGCGGTGGCAGGGTGGTGGGGTGACAGTGGAGACGCCGGGGCCGGTGCGGTTTCCGGATTACGGGGAGCGGGAGGCGGACTGTCCGGCGCGGCTGGCGGTGGATCTGTTCGGGAACTCGTGGCTGATGGTGATCGCGTACACACTGCGGGACGGGCCGATGCGGCCGGTGGAGTTGCGGGCGGGGATCGGGGGGATCAGTCAGAAGATGCTCACGCAGACGCTGCGGCGGATGGAGCGGATGGGGTTGCTGGAGCGTCGCCGGTACGCGGAGGCGCCGCCCCGGGTGGAATACGGGCTGACCTCGGCGGGCGTCGATCTGCTGGTGCCGATCTTCGCGCTGGGGGAGTGGGCCGATCGGCACGGGGACACTGTGCGGGCGGCGCTGTACGGCGAGCCGGACGACTGAATCGCGCGGGCGGAAAAGATTGCGGCACAGCTGCTCGATTTCCGCCACGCCGAACGCGAACATTGCGTAAACGCGGGGGGAACACCCGTCTAAGTAGCTGTGACCTGCGTGAAACTTCCTGCACCCGGGGTTTGACCGACCGTCGGCGACCGTACGATTCAGACTGTGAGCGTTCCACAGGCCGTGCTGTTGGCAGTCCTGGCGGCCGTTGTAGGGCTGGCCGTCGGAGGACTGCTCATCCCGTATGTGAACGCCCGGCAGGAGCGGCTGCGCGCCGCCACCGATACCGGACTCACCATGTCGCAGGTGCTCGATCTCATCGTGCTCGCCTCCGAGAGCGGCATCGCCGTCGTGGACCAGTACCGCGACGTCGTGCTGGTGAACCCGCGTGCCGAAGAGCTGGGCATAGTGCACGACCGGCTGCTCGACGAACGCGCCTGGGCCGCCGTCGAACAGGTGCTCGTCACCGGGCTGGACGTCGAATTCGAGCTGACCGCCAAGATCCCGCTGCCCGGCCGGGCGCGGCTGGCGGTTCGCGGTGTGGCCCGGCCGCTGTCGCAGGAGAACACGAATTTCGTGGTGCTCTTCGCCGACGACGACTCCGAGCAGGCCCGCATGGAGGCCACCCGGCGCGACTTCGTCGCCAATGTGAGCCACGAACTCAAGACCCCGGTCGGCGCGATGAGCCTGTTGGCCGAGGCGTTGCTGGAGTCCGCGGACGACCCGGATTCGGTGCGCCACTTCGGTGAGCGCCTGCACGGCGAGGCCCGCCGCATGGGCAAGATGGTGACCGAGCTCATCGCGCTGTCCCGCCTGCAGGGCGCGGAGAAGCTGCCCGAACTCGAGGCCGTCGACGTGGACACCGTGGTCACCCAGGCCATCGAACGGTCCCGCAATGTGGCCGAGGCCGCGGGCATCACCGTGAGCACCGACTTCAACAGCGGACTTGAGGTGCTCGGCGACACCACACTGCTGGTGACCGCCCTGTCCAACCTGGTCGAGAACGCCATCGCGTACTCGCCCAAGGGCTCCCATGTCTCGGTGAGCCGGGCGCTGCGCGGCGGATACGTGAACATCGCCGTCACCGACCGCGGCATCGGCATCGCCAAGGAAGACCAGGAACGGGTCTTCGAACGATTCTTCCGGGCCGACAAGGCGCGCTCGCGCGCCACCGGCGGTACCGGGCTCGGGCTGGCTATCGTCAAGCACGTGGCCGCCAACCACAACGGTGAGATCACCCTGTGGAGCAAACTGGGCACCGGGTCCACGTTCACGCTGCGCATCCCGGCCCACCCCGCCGACCTGAACGGCGCGGGCGACAAGAGGCTTTCCGCCGGCACTCCGGCGGTGAAGAAAGAGAACGGCTCGCGCCCCGCCGGGCGGGCCAGAACCAACGGTGTGGAGGCAACCCGATGACGAGTGTGCTGATCGTCGAGGACGAGGAGTCGCTGGCCGATCCGCTCGCGTTCCTGCTGCGCAAGGAGGGGTTCGAGGTCACCGTGGTCGGTGACGGGCCCTCCGCGCTCGCGGAATTCGACCGGTCCGGCGCGGACATCGTGCTGCTCGACCTCATGCTGCCCGGCATGAGCGGCACCGACGTGTGCAAGCAGCTGCGAGCCCGCGGCAGCGTCCCGGTCATCATGGTGACCGCGCGCGACAGTGAGATCGACAAGGTGGTGGGCCTGGAGCTGGGTGCGGACGACTATGTCACCAAGCCGTACTCCTCCCGCGAACTCATCGCGCGCATCCGCGCGGTGCTGCGCCGCGGCGCGGGCGACGAGCCCGACAACGGCGGCGAGACCAGCGTCCTGGAGGCCGGACCCGTCCGCATGGACGTGGACCGGCACACGGTCCAGGTGAACGGCAAAGCGGTCACCCTCCCGCTCAAGGAGTTCGACCTGCTGGAGTACCTGCTGCGCAACTCCGGTCGCGTACTGACCCGGGGCCAGCTCATCGACCGCGTCTGGGGTGCCGACTACGTCGGCGACACCAAGACCCTGGACGTGCACGTGAAGCGCCTGCGCTCCAAGATCGAAGCCGACCCGGCCAAGCCCGAGCACCTGGTCACCGTGCGCGGCCTGGGCTACAAACTGGAAGCCTAGGAACCCGGAAAACGATCGAGCCCGCTGCGCGAAGGCAGCGGGCTCGATCGTTCTCTTCGGTCTTGTGGATCAAGCGTTGGGGTCGGACTCGCCGGTGTAGACCCACGCCTTGCCGAGGGCGGGGAGCTCGGTCTGGTTCAGCTTGATCCAGCCGAGGGAGTCGTTCTGCATGCAGTCGTAGTAGGCCACGTCCTGGCCGTTGCCGCGGCAGGCGATGGTGCGGCCGGTGCCGTACGGGCTGACGATGATGAGCTTGCCCTGATCCTTGGCCTGGAGCACGTTCAGGTCGTTGTAGGGCACGAAAGCGGCCGTGGCGTCGGAGAACTTGGCCGGGTCGGCGGGCTCTGCGCCGGCCAGCGGAGCGAGCGCGAGCACAGCGCCGGCGGTCACGGCAGCGACGGCGAGGGTTTTCTTGATCATGGCTCGGGTTTCTAACACGCTCCGGTGAACTCGCCATAGCCCACGGGTGTCGCGCGCACTTCCGGCAACTCACCGCGCGAGGTCACCGGCTGCGAAGACATTCGAAACCGCTTTTCACGCAGACTGATTCGAATTCCGCATGATCGGCGGCGAATTCACCTGCTGTACACCCGGGCACGCTGTGGGGCTCGTCACGAAGAGGGTGACGAGTCCCACAGCGCACGGTCATCTGCCGGGCGTGGTGCCGCTGCTGCCGCTGCCCAGCGGCCCGCCGGGCCCGAATCCGCTTCCGCTGCTGGAGCTTCCGGAGCCGATCGGCTCGTCGCCCACCTGCACGACGGTGGAGGCCGTGTACCCGCCCTGCTCGGCGGTGATCACGTGCTGCCCCTTCTCCGACGGCGTCCACGAGATGGTGGCGCTGCCCGGCGGCCACGGCACCTTCGGGCCGCCGATGAAGTTCCCGTTGTCGGTGAAGTACACGAGCAGTCCGGCCGCGGCCCCGCTGAGCTTCACGGTGATCGTGTACTGCTTGCCGACCGCGTGATTCGCACCGTCGACGGAGATCGAATCCACCTTGGCGAGCGCGGACGGCGCGGCGAGGACGGCGACGGCGGCCAGTGCCGCGAGGCCGGTGGCCGTGCCCGCGGCGCGCCGCGCGATGATCCGGGTGTCGGTGCTGCGCATCCTCGCCCCTACTTCCTGCTGCTGCCGCCGAGCAGCCCGTTCAGCAGGCCGCTGCCGCTGCTGCTGCCCGATCCGCTGCCACTGCCCGGCTTGGTGGTCGTCGGCGGTGTCGTCGGTTCGGTGGTGACGGGCGGCGCGGTCGTCGCGGGCGGGGTCGTCGGCGCGGTGGTCGGCGGGTTCGCGTCGTCGGTGACCGTCACGACGATCGACTTGGTGCTGCCGCCCTGTGCCACGGTGAGAATGTGCTGCCCGGCGCTGCGCGGGATCCAGGCCAGGCTGGCCTGCCCGACCGGCATCGGCACCTTGCCCGCCGGGGTGAGGCTCTCGCCGTTGTCGGACCAGTAGACGAGCAGGCCGATGGAGGCCCCGCTCAGACTGGCGCTGAGGGTGTAGCTGCTGCCGACCTTGTATTCGGTCGCACCGGTGATGGTGATGGCGTCCACCTCCGCGCCCGCGGTGGGCGAGGTGGCGACGACGGCGGCGGTCGCGGCGGCGACGGCGAGACCGGCGATGCCGGCCCCGATCCGGCGCCCGGTCATGGTGTTGCGCATGGGTGCTCCTGCGGTGTGCCCCAAGGGGATTCGAGAAAGGTCAGAAGGGGAACAGCTGGTCGACGCTGCCGCCACCGCCGGTGTTGGGCTTGGTGGTGGTCGTCGGCGGTTCCGTCGTGGTGGGCGGATTCGTCGTGGTGACAGGCGGTTCCGTCGTGGTGACGGGAGGTTCCGTGGTGGTCGGCGGATTCGTGGTCGTCACGGGCGGTTCCGTCGTGGTCACCGGCGGCGTGGTGGTGACCGGGGGCTCGGTCGTGGTGGGCGGATTCGTCGTGGTGACAGGGGGATTCGTGGTGGTCGGCGGCGCGGTCGTGGTCGACCCGTCGCTCACGGTCACGACGATGGATTTGGTGCTGCTGCCCTGCTTGGCCGTAATCGTGTGCTGCCCGGGGGTTTTCGGCGTCCACGCCTCTTCGTCGTGGTAGGCGGGCCACGGGACGGTGCCGGCCGGGCTGGTCATGGCCACGCCGTTGTCGCTCCAGTAGATGAGCAGGCCGAAGGACGCGCCGCTGAGATCGGCGGTGAGGGTGTAGGTCTGGCCGACCTTGAAGTCCGATCCGGCGATGCGGATGCCGTCGACGGCGGCGTTGGCGGTGGCCGGTTCGGGTGCGGCGAGGACCACCGCGATTCCGGACGCGACGGCGAGTCCGGCGAGACCGATGCCGAGGTGGCGGCGGCCGGGGGTGTTGCTCATGTGCTCTCCTGTGCGCTTGACCAACTCGGTGTCGGTCAAGCGCACAGTAAGTGAAACGTGTTCTGAAATTCCTAGTTTTCAGAAAGTTACCGGCGGGTCGGCTACGCCTCGGCAGCCTTCCGCTCGGCGATCACCGTCGCCGGATGCACCGCGATGATGCCGAGGCCCTCGCGGCGCTTGCAGTGCCGGGCCAGTTCGTCGTAGGCGGGCTGCCCGATCAGCTCGATCAATTCCGGTGCGTACGCCTGCCACACCGGGCGTGTTCCCACATGCGCGTCCGGCGATCCGGTGCAGTACCAGTTCAGGTCCAGACCGCCGGGCCCCCAGCCGCGCCGGTCGTATTCGCCGATGGCCGTGCGCAGGATCTCCACCCCGTCCGGCCGGTCCACCCACTCCTGGGTGCGGCGGATCGGCAGCTGCCAGCACACTTCCGGCTTCACCGTGAGCGGCTCCAAACCCTTGCGCAGGGCCATGGTGTGCAGCGCGCAGCCGATGCCGCCCTCGAACCCGGGCCGGTTCAGGAAGATGCACGCGCCGTCGAAACGACGGGTGCGCAGCGCGGGCTCGTCGTCGAGGTCGTCCTCTTCCAGATACAGCTTCTTGCGCACCCGGCCCTGGTCGTCCTGGGCGTGCGCCATGAGGTGCCAATCCTGCGCTGTGAGCATTTTCACAGCCTTGTGCAGCTTCTTGCCATCCTCGGCGTCGGAGAGGAATGCCCCGTGTGAACAGCACCCGTCGTTCTCGCGTCCGTCGATGATGCCCTGGCACGCGGGGGTGCCGAAGACGCAGGTCCAGCGCGACAGCAACCAGGTCAGGTCGGCCGCGATCAGGTGCTCGTCATTTGCTGGATCCACGAACTCGAGCCATTCGCGGGGGAAGTCGAGCTCTACTTCGGGCGCGGGGTCGATCTTCGTCGCTGGTCGAAGCCCGGTCGGACCACTCGCCGATGCACCTGCCGTCACAACGCGGAACGCTAACAGCTCAGTCGCCTGGCCTGAAGTGGCGACGCACCCAGTACCTTGTTCTATGTGCGGCTCGGTGTACTCGATGTGGGAAGCAATACCGTCCACCTGCTCGTGGTGGACGCGCATCGTGGTGGCCACCCGATGCCCATGAGCTCGACGAAGGCCGCCCTGCGGCTGTCGGAGAACATGGACGACCACGGCCGCATCACCCATGCGGGCGCGACCAGACTGATCGCGACTGTGGCCGAATTCGCAAGTATCGCAAAGACTTCCGGATGCGTGGAATTGATGGCCTTCGCCACGTCCGCGGTCCGCGAGGCCACCAACTCCGAGCAGGTGCTGGCCCGGGTGCGCGCGGAAACGGGGGTGAACCTGCGGGTGCTCTCCGGCTCCGACGAGGCCCGCAGCACCTTCCTCGCGGTGCGCCGCTGGTACGGCTGGAGCGCCGCGCGAATCCTCAATCTGGATATCGGCGGCGGATCGCTCGAGATGAGCAACGGCGCCGACGAGGTGCCGGATGTGGCGCTGTCGCTGCAACTGGGCGCGGGACGCCTGACACGCGACTGGCTCAAGCACGACCCGCCGGGCAAACGGCGCGTGGCGGTGCTGCGCGACTGGCTCGACGCCGAGCTCGTGCTGCCGTCGAAACAGCTGCTCGAGGTGGGTCGCCCGGACCTGGCGGTGGGCACCTCCAAGACCTTCCGATCCCTGGCCCGTCTCACCGGCGCCGCCCCCTCGGTTGCGGGTCCGCGAGTTCGGCGTACTCTCACCAGTTCCGGCCTGCGGCAGCTGATCGCGTTTATTTCGAGAATGACAGCCGCGGACCGGGCAGAATTGGAGGGCGTGAGTTCTGATCGGTCGCAGCAGCTGGTGGCCGGCGCGCTGGTCGCGGAGGCGAGTATGCGGGCATTGTCTCTGGATACGCTCGAAATCTGCCCGTGGGCACTGCGGGAGGGATTGATCCTGCGAAAACTTGATACCGACCTGGACAGCGAACCGTTGGCCGGACGTCCCGATGCGGACGGCCTGCCGGGACCGATCGAAACGGTGTCTCGATGACCGAGGATGCGAATCAGCTTTCCGTCGCCGAACTACTGGCGCGGAATGGGCAACAGGGCGCGCCGTCCGCAGGCGGAGGGCGCAGACGACGAAGTGGCCGCGGCATTTCCGTCGCGGAACTCTCCGGGGAGATTCCGGCGGTGCGTGCGGGCGGCAGGTCCCACGCGGCCCCGGAGGACGATCCGGTCGAGTCGGTACCCGAACCAGCTTCCGGTGAATCGGACTTTTCAAACTTTTCGAACTTCTCGAATTATTCTGATTATTCGAACTTTTCGGACTATTCCGCTCCTTCCGCCGAGCCCCAGCCGGACTACTCCGCCTACTCGGTACCTGATCCGGAGCCCTCGTATTCACCGCTCTCCGGACCGATCTCGTACTACGACCCCGAGCGCGCCGATCAGTCACTACAGCAGGGCGGCTACGGTTCCACCGGAATCGAGTGGCCGCCCACCGAAACACCGCCCACCGGCGGACGCCGCGCCCGCAACGGCCACGCCGACCCGCTCGACGCCTACGCCGACCCCCTGAACGGCCGCGTCGACCCGCTCAACGGCTCGAACCCGCTCAACGGCTACGCCGCCCCGGCGGCCCCCTCCCGCGGCGGCCGCCGCCGCAAACCCGATCCGCTCGACGCCGACGTCTCCCTCGACGAAATCGACGGCACCGCCGCACCCAGCGCGCCCAGCGAGGGCGGCCGGCGCCGCCGCTTCGACCCGGACGACGAGACCACCGAGGTCCGCCCCTTCCGCGGTGACGCCACCCGCGCCCCCCTCGACGGCCCCGCCTGGCCGACCACCCCCGACCCCGCGCCCACCCAGGCCGCGCCCCTGTCCCGGTCGGCGCGCAGGCAGGCCGAGGCCCGCGACGAGGACGAACAGCAGGCCCGCCTGCACGAGGAACTGCGCCGCGAGGCCAATCGCGGTGCGCCCCAAGCCTGGAACGGCGACCAGCGTGGTGACGCGCCGTCCTGGAGCGGCGACCAGCGCCCGGACGCGCCGTCCTGGAACGGCGACCAGCGCGCGGAGGCACAGGGCTGGCAGGGCGCGGAGCCGGTGCGCGAGAAGCCGTCCTCGCGGGAGATCCCGGGCTGGCGCTCGGGCAATCAGTCCCGGCGCGACCGGCACCCCGAGGATCAGCCGCAGCACGGTGAGACGCGCGGCTGGCGTGGCGAGCAGCCCGCCCAGAACGGCGCGGCCCCGGCCCGCCGCGACGAACGTGAGGACGCCCGCAACGGCGGCGGCCTGCCCGCGTGGTCCGCGCGAAGACGCCAAGCGCCCACAGCGGACGCGGCACCCGAACGCGCGGAGCAGGCGGCGGTGCCGACCGCCGCGTGGTCGCTGGCCGAACAGGATCAGCAGCTGCTGTCCGGCGAGACGGTTGCCGGAGATCTGCTACGCGATGCGCGCGATCGCGAAGAGGAACGCGCCGAACAGAATTCGCGACGGGGTGGCAAACGCCGGGCCGGTGGCTCGCGGCGACGCGGGGCGGATCGGGCACAGCCGGATCCGGACGAGCATCTGACCGACGTCTACGAACCGGTCGACGAACTCGACGACCGGGACGAGCACGACGACTTCGACGACCACGAGGACCATCCGGACGACCGCGGTGGCTCGATGGTCGGACGACTCTCCGCGGTGGCCACCCGCGCCGCGAAGCGCACCCGCGCCGCGCGCGCCGACCTCGGCTCGGCGGCTTCCCGCTCCGGCGCCGCGTCCGCGCGTGCGGGCGCCGCGAAGCCGGGTCGCGCCCGCCTGTCCGACGACGAGGAGAATCGCCGTCAATGGATGATTCTGGGCGGCCAGAGCGCGGGTGCGGCGATCGCGGGAATGTTGCTGTTCAAGGGATTTGAACGCATGTGGGAATTGCTCCCGTGGGTTGCCCTGGCATTGGCGATGATCGTGATTCTCGGACTGGTCGCACTCGTTCGCGTATTGCGTCGCACCGATGACATTTTCAGCACTGTGATTGCCGTCGTCGTGGGCGTCTTTGTGACGCTCGGACCGCTAGCCTTTCTACTCAGTACGAACTGAGCAGGGAGCGGGCAGTGGGGAACAGCGTGCACGGGGGCATCGAGAACGGGGCGGGGCGAAGGGAAGTCCGCGTCGGGCTGTCGACGGCATCGGTATATCCGGAGAACACCGAGGCCGCGTTCCGGTACGCGGCCGAATTGGGTTACGACGGAGTCGAGTTGATGGTGTGGGCCGAACCGGCCAGCCAGTCGATCTCCACCGTGCAGTCCTTCAGCCGCAAGTACGGGGTGCCGGTGCTGGCGGTGCACGCGCCGTGTCTGCTGATCTCGCAACGGGTCTGGGGGTCGGACCCGAGCGCCAAGCTCACCCGCAGCGTGCACACCGCCGAGGCGCTGGGCGCGGCCACCGTGGTGGTGCATCCGCCGTTCCGCTGGCAGCGCCGCTACGCCGACAATTTCGTGCGGCTGGTCGCGGAACTCGAAGACACCAGCCCGGTTTCGGTCGCCGTGGAGAACATGTTCCCGATGCGCGCGGACTCGTTCTTCCGCGGTGAGGGGTCGATCAAGCGGCTGGAGCGGCGGGGCGGGCCGGGGCCGTCCCTGACCACTTTCAGCCCGTCCTACGATCCGACCGATACGGGGTTCCGGCACTACACCCTGGACACCTCGCACACCGCGACGGCGGGCATGGATCCGCTGGAGTTGGCCTCCCGCATGGGATCCGGGCTCACCCACCTGCATCTGGCGGACGGTCGCGGCGCGGCCACCGACGAGCACCTCATCCCCGGCGAGGGCACCCAGCCTGTCGCCGAACTCTGTGAAGTGCTGGTGCACAACGGGTTCGACGGTCAGGCCGTGATCGAGGTGAACACCCAGATGGCGCGCACCACCATGGCCCGCGCGGCCATGCTGCACCGTGCGCTGACCTTCGCCCGCAAGCACCTCAACGGGGTGACGCCGATGCCCGAGCCGGAGCCGACCGGCGCTCGTCGCGGCTGATCGCCCGCCGGGGTTGCCCGGCGCGTGCCGGCCTCGCGTGTCATCCGTCCGGCGTTTGCCCTGTGATTGATCCCACGACCGGCTTGTACGCGCGTACCACGCTTGTACGCTGTACAAACCGACCGATCGGAGAGGACCAGCGGATGACAGTGGAGTTGACCGATGATCTCGACGCGAGCGCCGCGAACCTCGCGGACGACGCGCCCTTCACCCGCGTCTGCACCCTGACCGACCTGCCCTCCGACGACCCGGCCGTCGGCCGCTTCCAGGGCGTCATCGACCCGATCTGGACCATCGGCCCCAAGGTGCACGGCGGCACCATGGTCGCCGGCAGCGCCGCGGCCGCCACCACCTGGCTGCGCCGCACCGCCCCCGATCACTCC
Source organism: Nocardia acididurans (assembly GCF_016741815.1). Lineage (GTDB taxonomy): Bacteria > Actinomycetota > Actinomycetes > Mycobacteriales > Mycobacteriaceae > Nocardia > Nocardia acididurans. The sequence continues at coordinate 400,579 of NZ_JAERRJ010000005.1, read as the reverse complement.
GCCATGTTCCCCATCGCGGCCAGCACCGACTTCCTCGGCGCACCCGATCCGGGCGAGGTCGAGTACGAGGTCCGCATCCGCAAGATCGGTCGCCAGATCTGCCTGGTGGATTCGACCCTGATCCAGAACGGCCGCACCCTCGTCCACACCGCCTTCACGTTCAGCCACCTGGACGACTCGGAGCCCGCGTGGACGGCCGATCACGCCGACGACATGACCGCCGAACCGGGCCCGCTGGCGCTGCACTACGACGACTCCAACCCCATGGGCGAGATGGTCCATGTGGCCCAGGGCTCCTCGGTCGCACTCGACGGCAAATGGGCCCGCTTCATCTGCGGCAAACAGGGCGACCCGGCCCTGCGGCTGTGGATCCGCCCCCGCGCGGGCGATGAGCAAAACCCTGACGTAGCAGCCTATTTCGCCATGATGGCCGCCGACATGAGCCCGCCCGTCCCCTTCAACCTCGGCCGATTCGGTTGGTCCCCAACGGTGCAGCTCACCACCTACCTGCGCCGCCGCCCGGCCCCCGGCTGGCTGCGCGTCATCGCCACCAGCCGCGAAGTCGGCGGCCGCATGTTCGACGAGGACCAGATCGTCGTCGACTCCACCGGAGCCGTCGTCGCCCAGAGTCGTCAGCTCGCCCTCATACCTTCCCGCCTCTCCGAGCCCTCAGCGCACCAGTGAGAGCCGTCGCCTGTTGACAACGCGTGCCTGCGGTCTGAGCCGATCCGATTCCGGCCGTACCCGGTGAGTTACCCGGATCTCACGAAATCAGTTGTCGCCTTGGGATACGGGCTTAACGCGCACCGTGGGTACACCGCTAGCCTTGAGTCCTATGACGAGGATTGCGGTGATCGGCGGAGGCCGGATCGGGGAGGCGTTGATCGCCGGGCTGCTCGAATCCGGGCGTGCCGTCAAAGATCTGGTGGTTGTGGAGCCGGTCGCGGCGCGCGGTGAGTTGCTGGCGCAGCGGTTCGGCATTCGAGTTACCGGCGAGGTGGCCGACGCGGCCACCGGTGCCGATCTCATCGTGGTCGCGGTGAAGCCGAACGACGTGGACCCGGTGCTGACCGATCTGGCGAAGGTAGAGCTCTCCAACGGCGAGCGCGAGGCCGTGCTGGTGTCGCTGGCCGCGGGCGTGCCCACCTCGCGTTTCGAGAACAAGCTGCCTGCGGGCTTCCCGGTGGTGCGGGTCATGCCGAACACGCCGATGCTGGTGGGCCAGGGCATGAGCGCCATCGCGCCCGGCCGCTACGCCCGCAAGGAGCAGCTGGCCCTGGTGACCGAGGTACTGGAGTCGGTCGGCAAGGTCGTCACCGTCTCCGAGTCGCAGATGGACGCGGTGACCGCGGTATCGGGTTCCGGCCCGGCGTACTTCTTCCTCGTCGTCGAGGCGATGATCGACGCCTCCGTCGGCCTGGGTCTGACCCGCGATGTGGCCACCCAGCTCGTCGTGCAGACCATGCTCGGTTCGGCCGCCCTGCTCGAGGAGTCCGGCCAGTCTGCGGTGGAGTTGCGTGCGGCCGTCACCTCGCCTGCGGGAACGACTGCCGCGGCGTTGCGTGAACTCGAGCGCGGCGCGGTGCGTTCGGCCTTCCACGAGGCGCTGAATGCGGCAAAACGCCGTTCCGCCGAACAGGGCGCGCTGGCCGACTAACGTCTTTATCAGGTGACAACTGATTTCGTGCGGGCCGGGTAACTCGCCGGGGACGACCAAAATCGGTTCGGCACCCAACCGGCGCCACGCGTACGAGGCGGTTTGCGGCACTCAGCCGTGCGCAAGAGTCGCGGAGAGGCGGGGGAGTAGCTGGTTTGCTGCGGGGGGCCGACTCGCCACAGCAAAGGCTGATTTCTCACACCCGTCGCAGCAATCCCACTGGTCACGATAAGCTGCATGGAGCACGTGCGTGTCTGTTCCGCCGGTGGGGAAGCCGGCGGCGCGGACGTGCCGGAGGTCAGTGACGCGATGATGTCTGGAAACAGTCAAGCGAGGTCCGGAAACAGCCCAATCAACGCAGGGAACGTCATAGGCGGCGGAACTCAGTTCCTCACCGTCGCCGAAGTGGCGAATCTGATGCGGGTATCCAAAATGACGGTGTACCGGCTGGTGCATTCGGGAGAGCTGCCCGCGGTGCGGGTAGGCAGATCCTTCCGGGTGCACGCCAAGGCGGTGCACGACTACCTGGAGACGTCCTACTTCGACGCGGGGTAGGCGTCGAAGCCAGAGTCTCCAGGCCCACCGGTTTCGTTCGCCGATAAGTGGCCCGGTAGCATGGACCGGCATCCTGTACGTGCCGGTGGTGCCGTCGGGTCCGAATCGGCCCGTACCGGGTAGGTCTGTGCAGGGTCAGGAATGTACACCCCGCGCGAGCGGGGGTGACCCGCCGAGAGAAACCGAGGAAGACCCTATGGGTTCTGTGATCAAGAAGCGTCGCAAGCGCATGTCGAAGAAGAAGCACCGCAAGCTGCTTCGTCGCACCCGCGTGCAGCGTCGCAAACTCGGCAAGTAAACGCTGGGTCGTAACTGGAAGCCCGTCACCTTCGGTGGCGGGCTTTCCTTTTTCTTACGGTGACAGAACTCATCGTTAGATCCTGGTTAATACCCTTCGGCGGCACCGGGTCCGGCGGTTACCCTGGGAGCGCGGGAAATAACGGAAATGGGGGCTGCGAGAGTGGGATCCGGCGTGGCAGGGACCCGGGACGGGCAGGCGCCCAAGGTTGTGATGGTGACCGGTGCGAGCCGGTTCTTCGGTGGCACGGTGGTGGCCCGCCTCGCGGCCGATCCCGCCATCGAGCGAGTCATCGCGGTGGACGCCAAACAGCCCAGCCCGGACATGCTGCGCCGCATGGGGCGCGCCGAGTTCGTTCGAGCCGATATCCGGAATCCGTTGATACGCAAGGTGGTCGACGGAAATCAGGTGGACACGGTGGTGCATCCCGCGGCACTGTCGCGACCGCCCGCCGGTGGCGGCCGGGCCGCCATGAAGGATATGAACGTCCTGGGCGCGATGCAGCTTTTCGCGGTGTGCCGCAAGGCATCCAGCGTGCGCCGGGTAGTGGTGCGGTCGTCCTCGGCCGTCTACGGGTGCAGCGCCAAGGACCCCGTGAAGTTCACCGAGGAGATGTCGGCGCGGACTCCGCCGAGCGGCTGGTTCGCCAAAGACATGATCGAGGTGGAGGGATTCGTGCGCGGCCTGGCGCGGCGCCGTCCCGATATCTGTACCGCCATCCTGCGTTTCCCGCCGATCGTGGGACCGCAGCTGGCTCATCGCGGCGTGCAGTATTTCCGGTCGCCGGTGACGCCCACCATCCTGGGGCGTGATCCGCGGCTGCAGTTCCTGCACGAAGAGGACGCGATCGCCGCGCTGACGCATGCCACGGTGGCTGCGCCGGGCGGCACCTTCAATGTGGCCGGGGACGGCGCCATGGCGTTGTCGCAGGCGATCCGCCGGGCCGGGCGGATCGAAATGCCGGTCCCGTACACGGTTTTCCGCACGGTCGGGCGCACCTTCATGGGCCCGGTGATGCGGGAATTCACCGCCGAACAAATCGACTACTTCCATTTCGGCTGCGGTCTGGACACCACCCGGATGCGCACCGAACTCGGTTTCGAGCCGCGCTGGACCACGGTGCAGGCTTTCGACGACTTCATAGGGGGCGCAGCGTTGCGGCCCGTGATCGATCCCGCGTGGATCGATGCCGCAGAGAACAAACTTCTCGGCCTGCTCGGGGCCGGGACGGGAGCACACCAATGAACGACGTAGCGAAGGTGATTCGACTTCACGACGTGGATTTCGAGGCACGCCATCGCCCGGCGCGCGTCTGGCCCGAGGAACCGGTGCTGAAGCCGGTCACCTCGCTGACCGATCGGCTCGCCGAAACCGAAGCGCAGCAGCCGAAATCCCTGGGTGAACTCATCAGGGGGGCGGTGACCGAGGGGGTCGGTCGCACCGCGGATTTCGCGCGCCGCCGGTTGACCGGCGACTATCAGGTCGACGAGTTCGGCCTCGACGAGCACCTGCTGGAGACCCTGATCCTGCCGATGCTGCGGCCGGTGTCGGATCTCTGGTTCCGCGTGGAAACCAGTGGGATCGAGAACATTCCGGAGGTGGGCGGCGCGCTCATCGTGGCCAATCACGCGGGCACCATCCCGCTGGACGGCCTGATGCTGCAGCTGGCCGTGCACGACCGGCATCCCAAGCAGCGCGCGCTGCGCCTGCTGGCCGCGGATCTCATCTTCCAGCTGCCGGTGGTCGGCGGCTGGGCGCGCAAGGCCGGGCACACCCTGGCCTGCCCGGCGGACGCCGAAAGGCTTTTGCGCGCAGGCGAAGTCGCGGGCGTCTTCCCCGAGGGCTTCAAGGGCATCGGCAAGCCGTACTCGGATCGGTACAAGCTGCAGCGCTTCGGCCGCGGCGGTTTCGTATCGGCGGCGGTGCGCACGGGTGTGCCGATCATTCCGTGCTCGATCGTGGGTTCGGAGGAGATCTATCCGAAGCTGGCCGATCTCAAGCCGCTGGCGCGCCTGCTCGGCCTGCCGTATTTCCCGGTGACTCCGCTGTTCCCGCATCTGGGTCCGCTGGGTGCGCTGCCGCTGCCGTCGAAGTGGCATATCGAATTCGGTGAGCCGATCTCGACGAGCGAGTACGAACCGGCCGACGCCGACGATCCGATGACCATGTTCGAAATCACCGATCAGGTCCGCGAAACCATTCAGACCACCCTCTACAAAAACCTGACGAAGCGGCGTAATCCCTTCACCGGATAAACCAACTCTCGGGGCTCTCAGGGGCTTCGCCCCCGAACCCCCGAGTGAGCCAGTTGGTTTGCGGGGCAACAGAAACGGCCCGGTCCTTGTGGACCGGGCCGTTTCACGTTCGTACTTCTCGCCGAATCAGTCCTTGGGGAAGCTGATGGAGAACAGTCCTGCGATGAGGACGCAGCTGACGAGGGACGAGATCGGGATAAGCAACAAACTCATGCGCAGGAAACTACATGGCCCGGTGCACACGATCCCAATTGTGTGATGCAGGCGACTGCGGAGGCTCCGGCGCGTCAGCTTGCCTTGGACTCCCGTCGCCGCGAGATCACCGCGGCCGCCGCGCCGCCGGCCGCGCCGAGCGCGAGCGCGGTGGGCACGCCCACCTTCGCGGCCTTGCGGCCGGTGCGGAAATCGCGGATCTCCCAGCCCCGGTTCTTGGCCACCTCGCGTAGGTCCGCGTCCGGGTTGATCGCCACGGCCGTGCCGACCAGCGAGAGCATCGGCACGTCGTTGTGGCTGTCGGAGTAGGCGGTACAGCGCTTGAGGTTCAAGCCCTCTCGAATGGCGAGGGTGCGGACCGCGTGCGCCTTGCCGAGCCCGTGCAGGATGTCGCCGACCAGCCGCCCGGTGAATACGCCGTCGTGGCTCTCGGCGACCGTGCCCAGCGCGCCCGTCAGGCCGAGGCGTTTGGCGATGACCTGTGCCAGTTCCACCGGCGTGGCCGTCACCAGCCACACCTGCTGCCCGGCGTCGAGGTGCATCTGCGCGAGCGCCCGGGTGCCCGGCCAGATCTTGTCGGCGATGATCTCGTCGTAGATCTCCTCGCCGAGCGCGGCCAGTTCGGCGGTGGAACGCCCGGCGATGAAGGACAGCGCCTTCTCCTTGCCGGAGGCCATATCGGCCGTGTTCTCCTTGCCGGTGACCCGGAACTTCACCTGCTTCCAGGCGACATCGACCAGGTCGGAGGTCTTGAAGTATTTGCGGGCGGCCAGGCCGCGCGCGAAGTGCACGATGGACGCGCCCTGCACCATGGTGTTGTCCACGTCGAAGAACGCGGCCGCGGTGAGATCTCGCGGAACCGGGGGACGCCCGTTGTCCTCGTGCAGCGCCTGCTCGGCGTCGACCAGCGCCAGCGCGGCGTCGGCGCTGGCCTCGCCGGCCAGATTGGCGCGGACCTCTTCCTCGCTGGGTCCGAACGGACTGCGGGTGATGCGGGTGAAGCGATCCTGCAGATCCTCCAGGCCCCGCTCCCACCGAACCGGGAATTCACCGAATCGTCCCGCGATCAAACCTGTCCGTGAGTCCTTCGACCCCGTTCCGGCCTCTTTCGATCGTTCCGGCACCAGTACCTCCGCCTGTTAGCGCGAACAACTCAACAGTAACGCCCAGGGGTGACCGGGACGTAGACGGCGAACGACATAACGGAGAGTTAAATGGCGGTTATGAGCGACCCCACACATACGGTGACCCTGCTGACCCGCGCCGGCTGCGGCTTGTGCGCGGTGGCGCTGGAGCAATTGCGCGTCATCTGCGCGGATTTCGGCATCACCCCCGAAACCACCGATGTCGACGAGGCCGCAGCAACCGATCCCGCTCTCCGCGCCGAATACGGTGACCGCCTCCCGGTGGTCCTGCTCGACAGCCGCGAGCACAGCTATTTCGACGTCGACGAAGACCGCCTCCGCGCCGATTTAGCGCGCTGACCAGGTTCGCGGCCGTCTCGATTCTGGACTGAGTGGAGCGGGGGAGCGAAGCGGAGGAGCGGAGGGAGGGAAGAATCGAGACTCCCCGGGCCGCGAACCCGCCCGGAGCGAAGCGCAGGGCAAACAAACACAGCGTGTTGCGTAGGCGGGTCGGTGCTGATGGGGGTTGAATAATCCCGGGGTTGAAGCCCGGTACAAAGTGACTGAATTCACCGACTTTGTGCAGGGCTTCACAAGCGGTTACGGTGGTGGCACGCAACCCGCCTTGTACGGCAGCGGAAGCGGCCCCTGACCTGACTCGACCTCGCCTGAACGACCGCCCCAGCCACGGTCACGGCATCGGGTCGACAAAAGAACCCGGACATCTACCCCCGGCCGGACGAGGAGCGCAAGCGACGTGACAGAGCAGCACGAGACGCCGACCGGTGGCGTCTCCAGGGCTCTGCAGAAGGACATCCCGCAGGCCACCGTTGCCCGGCTTGCCACGTATCTTCGCGTTCTCGCCGTGCTCGCCGACGACGCTGTTGCCATCGTATCGAGTGAGGAACTGGCTGTCGCGGCGGGTGTCGGTTCGGCCAAGTTGCGCAAGGATCTGTCCTTCCTCGGACCCAACGGCGTGCGCGGCGTCGGCTACGACGTGATCAAGCTGCGCGACCGCATCGAGGATGTGCTCGGCCTGTCCGAGGGCCATCGCGTGGTGCTGGTGGGCGCGGGTCATCTGGGCCGGGCCCTGGTCGGTTACGGCGGTTTCCGCCGCCGCGGCTTCGCCATGGTCGGTCTGTTCGACAACGATCCCGCGGTGATCGGCACGCTGGTGGGCGGTCTGCCCGTGCGTGACGTCGCCGAGTTGCCCGCGGCGGTCGCGGCCCTGCAGCCGACCATCGCCGTTCTCACCGTTCCGGATTCGGCCGCGCAGGGCGTGTGCGATCTGCTGGTGGACGCCGGAATGCAGTGCATTCTGAGCTTCTCGCCGATCGCGCTGGACGCGCCCGACACGGTGGAGGTGCGGCGCGTCGACCTGGCGGTCGAAATGCAGCTGCTGTCCTTCGAATTGGCTCGCAATGCCGAATCGGCCGCGGAACTCGCGGCCGGGGGCGAGCTCGCGGCTCTCGCGCCGATACAGACTTCTCACGCGGCAGTGTCGTCGGCGAAGACGGCCGGGCGCCCGGCAGCGGGCAAAGAGGCAACCAGCAAGGGAGCGGTGGTCCAGCCATGAGTGTGCTTCTCGTCGGGATCTCACATCGAAGCGCCCCGGTTTCGGTGCTGGAGAAGGTCGCGATCACCGAGCACGACCGGCCCAAGCTCACCGACAAGATGCTGGCCTCGAGCCACGTGTCCGAGGCGATGATCGTCTCCACCTGCAACCGCGTGGAGATCTACGCGGTGGTCGACGCCTTCCACCCGGCGCTGGGTGAGATCAGCGAACTGCTGACCAAGCATTCCGGGCTGCCGCTGCCCGAACTGACCAAGCACGCGTATGTGCGCTACGCCGAGGCCGCCGCCGAGCATCTGTTCGCCGTCGCCTCGGGCCTGGATTCGATGGTGGTCGGCGAGCAGCAGGTGCTGAGCCAGATCCGCGCCGCCTACGCCGCCTCGGATTCGCAGCAGGCTTCCGGTCGCACGTTGCATGAGCTGGCCCAGCATTCGCTGCGGGTCGGCAAGCGGGTGCACTCCGAGACCGGTATCGATCGTGCGGGTGCCTCCGTGGTGTCCGTCGCGCTGGACAGAGCGCGCGCGGTCCTGGGCGCGGCGGAGCTGAGCCCGGAGGCGGCGGCGACCGTCACCACGGAGACCGTCGCGCCGTTCGGTTCCGCACTGGCCGGTCGTACCGCGCTGGTGCTCGGTGCGGGCGCCATGGGCGGGCTTGCGGTCGCGCAGCTGGCGCGGGCCGGTGTCGGCCGCATCCTCGTGGTGAACCGGACGCTGGAACGTGCCGCGCGCCTTGCCAATACGGCCACCGAGATGCACGGTGTCGCCGCCGAGGCGCTGGAGATGTCGCACATGGTGGACGCCATGGCGAGCGCGGACATCGTCATCACCTGTACCGGGGCGGTCGGCGCGGTGGTGACCCTCGCGGATGTGCACCGCGCGCTGTCCGCCAAGACGTCCGGCGAGCACCTGGTGATCTGCGATCTGGGTCTGCCGCGTGATGTGGAGCCCGCCGTGGCGGGGCTGCCGGGCGTGACGGTCATCGACATGGAGACGCTGCAGCGCGATCCGTCGGCAGGCGCGGCCGCCGACGACACCGCCGCCGCGCGCACCATTGTCGCCGACGAACTCGCGAAATACCTTGCCGGACAGCGTATGGCCGAGGTCACCCCGACCGTCGCCGCACTGCGGCAGATGGCCGCGGACGTGGTCGAGTCCGAACTGCTGCGCCTGGATTCCCGACTACCCGGCCTGGCCGCGGGTGAGCGGGAAGAGGTGGCTCGCACGGTGCGCCGCGTGGTGGACAAACTGCTGCACGCGCCGACCGTGCGCGTGAAGCAGCTGGCGTCCACGCCGGGCGGCGACAGTTACGCCGAGGCGCTGCGTGAGCTGTTCGAACTGAAACCCGGTGCGGCGCAGGCGGTTGCCGCGCCCATGGAGATCGCCGCCAAGGGTGGCGCGCTCGCCGACGATTTCACCCCCTCCCACCCCGGAGACGACAAGGGGCTGACCGCATGACCGGAGCGATGGTGCAGGAAACACAGGACGCTGTGCGCGAGACAGGGACGACAGTGCGTGGAACGGCCGAATTCCCGTGGCGTATCGGCACACGCGGCTCACTGCTGGCGCTGACCCAGGCCGGAACCGTGCGCGACACTCTCATCGCCGCCGGGCAGCAGGCCGAGCTGGTGATCGTGAAGACCGCCGGTGACCAGTCCTCCGATCCGGTCGAGAAGATCGGTGTCGGCGTGTTCACCGCGGCGCTGCGCGAGGAGCTGGCCGCGGGCACGGTCGATATCGCGGTGCACTCGTACAAGGATCTGCCGACCGCGCCGGACCCGCGCTTCACCATGGCCGCCATTCCGCCCCGCGAGGATCCGCGCGATGCCCTGGTGGCGCGCGACGGCCTCGTGCTGGGCGAGCTGCCCGCCGGTGCGGTGATCGGAACGTCCGCGCCCCGGCGCGCCGCGCAGCTGCGCGCGCTGGGTCTCGGCCTCGAGATCGTGCCGCTGCGCGGCAATCTCGACACTCGACTTTCCAAGGTGGCCAACGGCGAGCTCGACGCCGTGGTCGTGGCCCGGGCCGGGCTGGCCCGGATCGGCCGCACCGACGCCGTGACCGAGGCGCTGGAGCCGGTGCAGATGCTGCCCGCTCCCGCGCAGGGCGCGCTCGCTGTCGAATGCCGTAGCGAGGAAACAGAACTGGTGACCATCCTGTCCGCCCTCGACGATTACGGCACGCGTGCCGCGATCACCGCGGAGCGGGCGCTGCTGGCCGAGCTGGAGGCCGGCTGCACCGCGCCGATCGGCGCGCTGGCCGAGGTCGTCGAATCTCTCGACGACGACGGCCGGGTGGTGGAGGAGTTGTCGTTGCGCGGTTGCGCGGCGGCGATCGACGGCTCGGACGTGATCCGGGCGTCAGCGGTCGGATCTCTCGCGGATGCCGCGGAGCTGGGCCGCTCACTGGCGCGTGAGCTCTTGGAGCTGGGGGCGCGCGACCTGCTCAGTGTCTCTGGATCAGGTGCTGGAACATCAAGCGCCACAACATCAGAGGCGGCAGAGGAAACCGACCGCAGCAGCAATCCCAGCCCAATGGAGAACAACCGATGAGTCGAGCCGCGAAGAAGCACCCCGGTCGGATCCTTTTCGTGGGGTCCGGTCCGGGTGACCCGGCGCTCCTCACCGTGCGGGCCCGCGAGGTGCTCGGCCGGGCGACGCTGGCGTTCACCGATCCCGATGTCGACAAGGGCGTGCTCGCCCTGATCGGCACCGCGGTCGAGCCGGGCCCGGACGGGGAGCGTCCCGTGGACGTGCGCCCCGCGCTGGGTGACGCCGCCGAGGTGGCCAAGACCCTGATCACCGAGGCCCGCAACGGCTTCGATGTGGTGCGCCTGGTGTCCGGTGACCCGATGACCACCGATTCGGTCATCCAGGAGGTCAATGCCGTCACCCGCTCGCACATGATGTTCGAGGTGCTGCCGGGCCTGTCGGCGGGTACCACCGTGCCCGCGTACGCGGGTATCGAGCTGGGTTCCAGCCACACCGAGGTGGATGTGCGCGGTGAGGTCGACTGGGCCGCCGTCGCCGCCGCCCCCGGCCCGCTGGTGCTGCACGCGACTTCCGGCCATCTGGCCGAAACCGCTTCCGCGCTGGTGGAACACGGTATGGCCCCGCAGACCCCGGTCGCGGTGACCGTGCGTGGCACCACCCGGCAGCAGCGCACCATCGACGCCACCCTCGCCACGCTGAACAACGCGGCGTCGGAGATGGTGGGCCCGCTGATCGTCACGGTCGGCAAAGAGGTCGAGAAGCGTTCCAAGACTTCGTGGTGGGAGTCGCGCGCCCTCTACGGCTGGACCGTGCTGGTGCCGCGCACCAAGGAGCAGGCCGGTGAGATGAGCGAGAAGCTCGTCATGCACGGCGCGATCCCGATGGAGGTCCCGACCATCGCGGTCGAGCCTCCTCGCAGCCCCGCCCAGATGGAGCGCGCGGTGAAGGGCCTGGTCGACGGCCGCTACCAGTGGGTCGTCTTCACCTCCACCAACGCGGTCCGCGCGGTGTGGGAGAAGTTCGGCGAATTCGGCCTGGACGCACGTGCTTTCAGCGGCGTCAAGATCGCCTGCGTCGGTGAGGCCACCGCGGAGAAGGTGCGTTCCTTCGGCATCAACCCGGAGCTGGTCCCCTCGGGCGAGCAGTCCTCCGAGGGCCTGCTGGCCGACTTCCCGCCCTACGACGACGTTTTCGACCCGGTCAACCGGGTGCTGCTGCCGCGCGCGGATATCGCGACGGAGACGCTGGCCGAGGGTCTGCGCGACCGCGGCTGGGAGATCGACGACGTCACCGCGTACCGCACCGTCCGTGCCTCCCCGCCCCCGGCGGAGACCCGCGAGATGATCAAGACCGGCGGTTTCGACGCGGTCCTGTTCACCTCCTCCTCCACGGTCCGCAACCTGGTCGGCATCGCGGGCAAGCCGCACGCCCGCACCATCGTCGCCTGCATCGGCCCCAAAACAGCCGAAACCGCCATCGAATTCGGCCTGCGCGTAGACGTACAGCCCGAGGTCGCCCAGGTAGGCCCGCTCGTCGAGGCCCTCGCCGAGCACGCCGCCCACCTGCGCGCCGAGGGCCTGCTGCCCCCGCCGCGCAAGAAGAGCCGCCGCAGCCGGTAGTAGGCCGCGACCGACGAACGTTGTGCCCCGCACCCCCAACAGGTGCGGGGCACAACGCATTTCAGCGCGACTCCGGTATCCCGGCGCTGGTGGCCGGGATACATCCCCACGAACTCAGCGCTGGGCCTGCATCATCCGGCGGACCATGCGGCAGGTGGCGTCGGAGGGCCAGTGCACTCCGACGGCATCGGCTGTGCGCCGGATCTTTTCGTTGGTCGCCAGATCGGGGCTGAAGGTGCCCGCGTCGAGCAGTGCGATGGCCAGGCGCATGGCCTTGAGTCGGCGGTTGTGGGCGATGTACCAGGAACGCGGGCGTCCCGCGGGGAGCGGCTGCTTGGTGAGCGGCTTCCACGCGTGATCGATCACATCCCCCTTCTTGGGCACCGCCTCGTTGTCGATGGTGGGTACGGCAGTGAGCACGACCAATCCTCCCGTCGCGATCCGAGTTCGAACGGCGTGGCCGCTCGAACTCTCGAACACATCTTCGATTGTACCGGCCGCCACCGACAAAATCGGCTGCTCACAACAGGTTTGCCACTCGCTCGCCCCTCACCCGTTGCAGACAGACCGCACCACCCGTGAGTCCGAATCCCACCGTGACTCGGCCTCCGCCTCGGCCCGCGTTCCCCCGTTGCCCCCGGTGTAGCGATTCGCGATATCCGAATGCGAAACCGCCCCGCACGCCGTGAACGTGGTCAGCACAGTGCAATTCCCGCCGCACTGCGCCAACGCCGCCTGCTCGGCCGCCGGCCCGCTCGTGTGATTCCACGCCATCCCCAGCGCGCCCCGCTCCGCATCGGTGGCCATCGCCCCGTAATAGACCTGCCCCTGTGCGGGCGCACCGGGCAGCAGCGTCGCCGCCAGGCCGGCGAAAACGAACAGGCCGAAGCCGAACTTGCTCATGAGTATCCCCCCGGATGTGGTGTGAACTTCCACCCCGACCAATCACCCGGCGCGGCAAGAGGTTTGGCGCACCTCGCGGATTTCGGCCGAACCCGAAAAGGGGGCGGGCGGGTTAACGCGCGGAGGAACGTGAATTCACGCTGTGGCCACGGTGTTCCGAATCCGCCGGAGCGCGCTGCGCACGTACGTCATCACGGTTCCGGCCGCCGAACCCATGAGTTCCGCGGTCTCGGCATAGGTATTTCCCTCGTAGGTGCACAGGACGAGAGCTTCCCGCTCGCGCCGGGGGAGTTGCCCGAGGGCGGCTATCACCAAGCGGCGTAGGGCGATCGGATCGCCGGCGGGCAGACCGGCCCGGGCGGCGAGCAGGGCGAGGCGCTCTTCGCGGTCGGGTGCGGCGAGGCCGGATTCGCGGTCGGGTGCGGCACGGCCGGATTCGCGGTCGGGTGCGGCGAGGCCGGGTGTCGCGTCGCTGTCGGTGCTACCCAGCAGCAGGCGGGGGTCGCGGGCGCATGCGCGCAGCACCTCGCCCAGGAGGGCTTCGAATGCCGTGGTGCGCAGGACATCTCCGCCATCGGCCGCCGGAACGAATTCTTCGCGCATCCCCGGTTCCTACGCTTTCGTTGCCACGGGCGTGTGGTGCGATCGACGCTAGGTGCCGGGTGGCCGGGGCTGCGCGCAGTTTCGGCCTGATCCGAAGCGGGTTCCGGCTGCTGCTCCGGGGAGCTTTCGGTCGCACGGTGGCGGGTGACCTGCGAGGCTGTCCCTTATGTCTGGGGTTTTTCCCGGTGCCGGGCGGCTCGAGGCTGCGGTGGCGCGGGTGTTGGATGGGGCCGGTTCGCCGGTCGGGGCGGGATTCGTGATCGGGGCGGGGCGCATCGCCACATGTGCGCACGTGATCGAGGCGGCGGTGGGCGCGGGCCGTGTCGGCAGTGCGGGTATCGGCGCCACGCTGGACGCGGGCGGTGTCGGCACCACGGTGATGGTGGATTTCCCCATGGTGGCGGGCGCGCCGCGAATGGTGGCGCGAGTGCATCGATGGGAGCCCGTGCGCGCGGACGGGCGCGGCGATATCGCACTGCTGGCGGTGGCGGACGAGGAAGCCGGAGTGCTCGCGCCGCCGCCGCTGTGGCGTGCGGAAAGGCCGTGGGGGCGGGAGTTCCGCGCTATCGGATTCCCCTCCGAGCTGGCGGACGGGGTGTGGGTGTGGGGTGAGTTCCGGGCCGCGCAGGGTTCGGGCTGGCTGCAATTGCACGGGGCGAGTGGGGGACAGCCCATCACCGGCGGTTTCAGCGGGTCGCCGGTATGGGATACCGGCAGTGCGGCGGTGGTGGGTATGGCGGTGGCGGCCGATCGGCGGCGGCTCACCCGGACCGCGTTCATGATCCCGGTGAACGAGGTGCTCGGCATCGAACCGGAGTTGCTGCCAAACCCGTATCGCGGCCTGGAGCCCTTCGGCGAGAACGATTCCCGGTTCTTCTACGGGCGTGCCGCGGATATCGACCGGGTGCTGGAGGCCCTGCGGGAGCGTCCGATCGCGGCGGTGGTGGGCCGTTCCGGCATCGGCAAGTCCTCACTGGTCATGGCGGGCATCGCCGCGCGATCGCGGGCCGACGGTGTCCGCGTCGAATACCTTTCCGCCGAGGCGAATTGGGAGGTGCCCGACCTCGCGCCGGGTGAGAAGACGCTGCTGGTGGCGGATCAGTTCGAGGAGCTGGTCGCTACCGCCCCCGAGGTGGCGCGAGATCGCTTGCGCGCCCTGCTGGATCGTGCCGCGGACCCGGCGGTACATGTGCTGCTGACCCTGCGCTGGGACGTCATGGAAGCACTGGCCGACGACGACCTCGCCGCGGTGCTCGACCGGTCCACCGTGACCCTCGCACCCATGGGCCGCGACCAGCTGCGCCAGGCCATTCGCGGCCCCGCCACCCATGCCCCCGGCGTCGACCTCGACGACGATCTGGTGGAACGCCTCATCGACGACACCGTCGGCGAGCCCGGCGGCCTGCCGCTGCTCGAATCGGTCCTCACCGAGCTGTGGGAGCACCGCGAAGGCGGCCGTCTCACGCTCGCCGACTACGAACGCGTGGGCCGCGCGGCGGGATCCATCGCCCGCCGCGCCGAACGTGTCTACGGTCTGTTCCCGCCCGCGCCCCGGCAGCTGTCCGCGCCACCCCCTGGCGAGTCGGCGCCCGATCGGGAGCCGTCGCGGGACGGGGGTCCGCCGCCGGGTCCGGACCAACGTGCGGTGCGGCGGCTGCTGACCATGCTGGCGGCGCCGCGTGGGGACGGGTTCGTGCGGGTGCCCGTCTCCATGCGGGATCTGCCCGAATTGCGAACGGTGGCAGGGCAGCTGGCGCGCGAGCGACTGGTGGTGACCGGCCGGGGCGCGGACGACGCCGATGTGGTGGAGCTCGCGCACCAGTCGCTCATCGAGAACTGGCCGCGGCTGCGGGAGTGGCTCGAGCACGATCGGGACTTCCTGGCCTGGCAGCGCCGCACCGAACGGGAACGCCGGAGCTGGGAGTCGCAGCTGGGTGACGACGGCGGGCTGTTGCGCGGCAGCGCGCTGTCGGCTGCGGAGGAGTGGGTCGCGCGGCGGCCGGAGGATATCCCGGATCCGTTGCGGCACTACATCGCCGCGGGGGCAGGCGTGCGGCGGCGGGAGGTCCGCCGGTGGCGGGTGGTCACGGCGGTGCTGGCGGTGGTGGGTCTGGTGGCGGCGGGGACGGCCGTGCTCGCCTATCGGACGAGCGCGCAGCGAGCCGAGGCGTTGCGGTCGCTCGCCGGGGCGGCCCTCGCGGAACAGTCACTGCAACTGGCGGAATCGCAGCCCGGTCAGGCATTGCAGCTCGCGCAGGCGGCGGCGCGGCTGGCCCCCGATGACCCGAAAGTCGAATCCGCACTGCTGGTTCAGCAGTTGCGGCTGGCCTCGGCCACCTCGGTGCGCTCCGGTCTGGGCCGCGATATCCGGTTGGTGGCCGCGGACGAGGCGGGCTCGGTGGTGGTCACCGGTGACAGCGACGGCACCGTCACCGTCTGGCCCGGATTGCTCGACGGCGGTACCGATTCCTGGCAGCTGCCGATCCGGAACGCGGTGTCGCTCACCATGAGTGGCAACGGCGGCAAGCTCGCGACGGTGAACAGTCTCGGGGGAGTGGAGGTCTGGGATCTGGTGCGGCGCACCGGCCCGTACCGGGTGCATGCGGACGCGGCGATCACCGCGAGTGGATCGAGCGGCGCCGTGGATTCGAACGGTGCGACCGACGCGGTGGATTCGCACGGCGGTGCGGGCGTCGCCGCCACGGAGGTCGCGCAGATCCCGCCCACGGCGGTGTCCGCGAAATTCTCCACCGATGGTGCGCGCCTTGTGGTTTCGCGAGATCTGCGGCGCTCTCCGCTGCCGGTCGACAATGCCAAGCGTGTGCTCGCGGAGGTGGGTGACGCGGATGCGGTGGAGATCTTCGACACGGCCGCCGATCCGCCGGTCCGCGTCGGCGGGCACTCGGCCGGGTCTCCCGCGGATCTGCTTCCGCTGCAGGTGGATTCGAGTAGTTCGGAGGCGTGGTTCCATATCGTCGACGCGCGCGGCGAGCAGCGCTACGAGCGCCGGGCGGTGGACGGCGCGGTGGTGACCCCGGGGGCGGGGGACGAGGTGCGCGGCATCATCACCGGTTGCGGCGACGAGATGATCGGCACGGTCCTGGTTCGGGAGAGCGACGAGCGGAAGACCCTCGGTGTCGGCGCGGGCTGTCTGGACGTGCCGAGCGGCGCCGAGGTGGACCGGGACGAGACCGGCCGCTACCTGGTGATCTCGTATATGCCGGAGGGCACGCTGTTCCAGCTGATCCACCTGGTGGACACGGTCACCCAGCACCGCTACAAGGTGCAGGCGCGTTATCAGAGCACCGGCAGGCCCGGCTATCTGGTGCGCCCCGGCCCGGACGGCCCGGTGCTGTTCGTGGTCGGCGCGAACGATCTCACGCGGCACGCGCCCGCCGCCCGCATGGCCGCGCTCACCGAGTTCGGGGCCGTGCCCGCCGATATGACGTGGAGTGACAATGCCCGCTGGGTCGCCGAATTCCATTCGAGTACCAAGCGATTGGAATTACGTGAGGTGATCCCGCAGGTCCGGCAGACCGCCTCCGTGGCGGTGGCATGGCCGGCCGCGACCGAGAACGCCGCCCTGGCCGTCACCGCCGACGACAGGTATCTGGCCGTGGCCCTGGATTCGCATGAGCTGCACTTCTATTCGCTTCCCGACCTGCGCCCCGCCGGTGTGCAACCACTGCCGGTCCCGGCGGAATATCAAGGGGGCCGGTCGAAGAACGCCCCGAGTTCGGTGATCGCGACCCGCGACGGTGAGGTGGTGGTCCTGCACGCGGGCTACGTGACCCGCTGGAATACCGCCTCCGCCACCGCGATCGGCGCGCCGCAGCAGATCTGGCGGGATGCCGCGGAGCTGCGTTCCATCGCCGAATTGGGTTTCGGCGTCGCCAACGGCACGGTGCCCGGCGAGATCCTGATCGTGACGCGTCGCGCGATCACGGTGTGGGACAGCGATTCCGGTGCGCGGGTGCGGGTGATGGCCAGCAGTGCCACCGGCTGGCTGGAGGGCGTGTTCAAATCCACCGACATTCCGACCGTGTTCGTCTGGACCGAGCGCAGGCGCGTCGAACGCTGGAATACGGCGACGGGCAGCATCGAACCGGTCGCCATCTCGGTGCCGTGGGCCCCGTATCTGGAACTGCTGCACAACGGCCTGCTGGTGGCGGGCTGGGAGAACGGCAAGGTGCAGATCATGGACGGCGAGTACGGCATCCTGGTGAACGCGAAGATGCCGGCCGCGCGCGCTCGTCCGCAGGTGAACCGGGTCGGTGACACCTTCTACCTGATCACCGACAACGGCCTGCTCAGCCTGAACCTGGATCGCGAGCGCATCCTGGATCGCCTGTGTGCGGTCAGCGCCCGCGATTTCACGGCCGCCGAGCGCGCGCTGCTGCCGCCCGGCGCGGAGGACACGCCGCCGTGTTCGTGAGCGCACCCGCGCCCCGTCGCGTTCACGTGCCCCGGAAGTGACTGCCCCGGAAAGGGTTGCCCCGGAAAGAAGGGTCCGCCGCATCCGCCGTTCCCGGAAATTCGACCCAACCTTTCCGCCCGCACCGGAGTCCTTCCTCATGCAGACGGTGCGCGCCGTCGGAGGGGTACGGCGCGCGCCACTGCACCGAGCCGAGGAGGCCCCATGAGCAACCTGGTCAGTCGTGACCTGTCCGCCCTGCTCGGCGCGACCCGCGCCGCTGTACTGGAGGCCATCGCCGATGGCGGCAGCACTACGGAAGTCGCACTGCGCCTGGGTGTCTCCCCGTCCTCGGCGAGCGAGCACGCCGCCGTCCTGCGCCGCGCGGGTCTGGTGATCAGCGTCCGCGCCCGCAATCAGGTCCGCCATCACCTGACGCCGCTGGGTATCGCCCTGCTGGGTTTGGAGCAGCCCGCACAGCGGGTGGCGGGCGAGCAGTCCCACGCCCGGCATCCCGCGATCAGGCGGCCTGGAGATTCGCGCGCACCTTGGCCAGCGCACCCGCCACGTACGCTTTGACGGTTCCCGCCGCCAGGCCCATCAGCTCGGCGGTCTGCGCATAGGTGTTGCCCGCGTAGGTGTGCAGGACCACGGCTTCGCGTTCGCGCGGGGGCAGTTGCCCGAGGGCGTCGATGAGCAGGTGGCGCAGGGTGACGAGGTCGTCGAACGGGATTCCGGTGCGGTCGGCGAGCCGGGTGATGTGTTCCTCGCCGTCGGGTTCGACGCGGCCGCGGTCGGCGGCGTTGCGCCGCCAGCGGTCGCGCACCAGGTTGCGGGTGGCGGTCCACAGGTAGCCGACCATGGCGGCGGTGTCGCTGATCTCGGGCCGTGCGGCGTAGGTGCGCATGAGCGCGGTCTGCACGATGTCCTCGGCGTCCGCGCGATCCCCGACCTGGATGATCGCCCATCCGATGAGCTTGTCCCGCTCGGATTCGTAGGCCTCGACGAGGATTTCGTCGAATACGTCGCCCGCGCCCGACGCTCGCGTCCGCGCGACCCGCACCAGGGCGCTGCCCGTCGAGGCGATGAGCAGCAGCGGGTCGTGCGCGCAGTCGCGCAGGATCGTGCCCAGCAGTTCGCCGAGTGCCGTTTCGGCCGGGTCCTGGTCCGGTCGCATACCCCTACCTCGCGCAGTCCACCAGTGTCGCTGTTGTGCAGCGTACGACAGTTGGGAGGCCCGCACGCGGGTTCGCGGCCCGCCCGGTTCTGGACCGACGGAGCGGGGGAGCGAAGCGGAGGAGGGAAGAATCGGGTTACAGGGCCGCGGACGGCCGCAGCGAAGCGGAGGCAATTAAACTCAGCCGTATGACCGGAATGGACCGCCCACGGCGGTTGCGCCGTACTCCCGCCATGCGTCGTCTGGTAGCCGAAACCACGCTCCAGCCGCGGCAGTTGGTGCTCCCCATGTTCGTCGCCGACGGCCTCGACGAGCCGCGTGAAATCTCTTCCATGCCAGGCGTTTACCAGCATTCGATGGATTCGCTGCGCAAGGCCGCGGTGGAAGCCGTGGCGGCGGGCGTCGGCGGTCTCATGCTGTTCGGCGTCCCGCGCGCCGAGGACAAGGACGCGGACGGCAGTCAGGCCTCCGATCCGGACGGCATCCTGAACCGCGGTCTGCGCGCCCTCGTGCAGGAGGTCGGCGGTTCCACCGTCGTCATGGCCGATACCTGTCTCGACGAATTCACCTCGCACGGCCACTGCGGCGTGCTGAACGACGCGGGCGCGGTCGACAACGACGCCACCCTGCGCCGCTACGTGGATATGGCGGTCGCGCAGGCCGAAACGGGCGCCGACCTGCTCGGCACCAGCGGCATGATGGACGGTCAGGTCGGCGCGATCCGCGCGGGCCTGGATGCGGCGGGTTACACCGACACCGGCATCCTGGCCTACGCCGCCAAGTACGCCTCGGCCTTCTACGGCCCGTTCCGGGAGGCCGTGGCCTCTTCCCTGGAGGGCGACCGGCGCAGCTATCAGCAGGATCCGGCGAACCGCCGCGAGGCGATCCGGGAGCTGGAGCTGGATCTGGCCGAGGGCGCGGACATCGTGATGGTGAAACCGGCCATGTCCTACCTCGACATCCTGCGTGAGGTCGCGGATCGTTCGACGGTTCCGGTGGCGGCCTATCAGATCTCGGGTGAGTACGCGATGATCACCGCCGCCGCGCAGAACGGCTGGATCGACCGTCGTGGCGCGATCCTGGAGTCGCTCATGGGTATTCGCCGCGCGGGCGCGGATATGGTGCTGACCTACTGGGCCACCGAGGCCTCGCACTGGCTGTCGTGAAGTGAGCGAACGAGTATCGACGATCGTGAATCCGATGGTTCCCCCGGTGGCGCCGCGCCCCGCGCCGCCCGATGACGTCCGCACCGCCTGTCAGCTCTGGTATGCCGCGCTGGCGGTCGGGGTGGTGCAGGTGGTGGCGGGTCTGCTGTCCCAGCTCGGGCGGCGGCGTGAGCTGGCGCAGCAGATGTTCGACGAGATGAAGGACAGTCAGCCCACGATCACGCTGGCGCAGGTGGAGATGTGGGTGCCGATCGTCTTCGGACTGGTCGGATTCTTCTGGCTGATCCTGACCGGTGTCGGCGCGGCCATCGTCTATCAGCTCGGGCGCGGAAAGAACTGGGCGCGTGCGCTGCTCACCGGTTTGGCGCTGTTCTTCGTGCTGGGCGCGGTGGGCACGTTCTTCATGGGTGGCGACGAAGCGCCCGGGGCCGCGTCGCTGGTGGCGAGCTGCGCCGGAATCGTGCAGGGCGTGCTGGCGGCCGGAGCCGTATTCCTTTGCTTCCGAAAGGATTCCGACGCGTACTTCCGTCCGGTAGCACGATGAGTACTCCCGAGTTTGTTACGGACGTACTAACGGGTATGGTGAGGGTTGTCACAGGGATTTCGGGAACCGGAAGTCGTTCGTCATGCGTTGTGCCATGGTCGGTTTGCTTCCGGGAGAGCGGAGGCAACGATGCGAGTGGTGATCCAGCAGCCGCACAGCCTTCGGCGAGATGTGCTGGTGTTGAGTCTGCTGTTTCTGTTCGGACTGCTCACCCTCGCCGTGCTGTTGATTCCGGGTCTCGTCGGCTGAGCCCCATGACCTGTGCGCATGGCCTATGAGTGCGGCCCAGACCCCCACGGCCGTGCTGTTTTCCGAACCTGGCGCGCGCTGGCGCACCATCGCCTACGGCCCCGCGCTGTGCGCGATCATCCTGATTCTGGAGGTCGTGCGCGGTGGCGCCGTCCACTGGTTCGGGCTCGTCTTCTGCGCCGCCCTGCTCGCCGGATTCGTCTGGTTGCAGGTACTGGCCGGCAAACGTCACATCAGCGTCGAATTGACGCCCGAGCAGCTGCGACAGGGCACCGAGGTGGTGCCGCTGAGCAATATCGCCGCCGTGCTGCCCGAAGTCGACGAAGAATCCTGGGATGATGAGGATTGGGAGTCGGCGCGCGCCCTCGGTGAGCTCACCGGAGTGCCGCGGCGGCGCAAGGGCATCGGGCTGAAGTTGAAGAACGGCGATCTGGTGCAGGCGTGGGCCCGGGACCATCGGACGCTGCGGGCGGAATTGTCCGCGGCATTGGAACCGGCGACCGGTGACGAGGCGAAGGAGGCGCGGTGATGCGATGGCTCGCCGTGCTCGTCGAATTCATGCTCGCCACGCTGCTGACGGTGGCGGCGGTGTGGTGCTGGCGCAATGGCATTCAGCACACCTGGTTCCAACCGGTCGGCGACGCACCGGGATTCGAGGCGGTCCGGTATTCGGGGCCGTGGCTGGCGCTGTCCGCCGGCACGGTGATCATCGCCGGGCTGTTGCTGATCGATCTGGTTACTCGCGCGTTCCGCCGCGCGCACTGATCAACCGGCGGACAATGGGCGCATGATGCGAACCAGTGAGGTCTCGACATCCGGGCTGGATCTGCTCCCACCCCAATTGAATTGCCTGTTCAGCACAGGGTGGGCGCTGTTCTGCCTAGGTCTGCCGCTGTCCTGAGCCGAGCCGTCAGTCCCAGCTCTGGTAAATATCCAGCACTCGTCCACCGCGGGTGCCGGGCGCATTCACGTACACGATGACGCTGCCACCGGGATGCTCGGCGGCCTCCATCACCACCTGCCGCAGCGACGCGTGCACGCCGCCCTTCTCGTCCCGGTAGATCTCGGTCTCCGGGTGCAGGCCCGCGCCCATCCGATTCAACGGCACGAACATGGTGACGATCGCCGGGACCGGCCCGCTCGCCACCGCCCGGGTCTCCTCCGGCGACAGGTGCATGCCGACCCGCCCCTGATCCGGTTGCGCGATGGGCGCACCCGCCACCGCCTCCCCGGCTGCCGCACACACTGCCGCCGCACCCGCCGCGACCATGATGATCCCCGCGCCGAACCGCCTGACCCGCAACGTCCCGCCCTCTCGCCGATGCCGCTTCCTTGGGCCGAGAGATTACTCACAAGCAACCTTTCAGCGACCAAGATCGGCCGATTCGCGTGCGGGCGTGTTGCCTGGCGAGCGAATCAATTTCACAGATGCGGGTCTGCGGATGGCTGCACCTGTATGTTCGCGGCCCGCCCCCGATTCTGGACTGACGGAGCGGGGGAGCGAAGCGGAGGAGCGGAGGAGGGAAGAATCGGGGTTACAGGGCCGCGAACCGCCCGGAGCGAAGCGGAGGGCAAATTAGGCACGTGCGACACTGGGTGCCGTGAGTTCTTCTCCGCGTGCGAGCCAGGCTTCGGTGCCGGTCTCGGCCCAACTCTTCGAACGCGCCGCCGGTGTCATTCCCGGAGGCGTGAATTCACCGGTGCGGGCGTTCAATTCCGTGGGCGGAACCCCGCGGTTCATCGCCTCCGCACGCGGGTACACACTGACCGACGCCGACGGCAACGACTACGTCGACCTGGTGTGTTCGTGGGGGCCCATGATCCTGGGCCACGCGCACCCCGCGGTGGTCGAAGCCGTGCAGCGGGCGGCCACCGGCGGCCTGTCCTTCGGCGCGCCGACCGAGGCGGAGATCCTGCTGGCCGAGGCCATCGCGGCGCGGGTCGAGCCGGTCGAGCGGGTGCGGCTGGTGAACTCCGGCACCGAGGCGACCATGAGCGCGGTCCGCCTGGCACGCGGTTTCACCGGCAACTCCAAGATCATCAAATTCAGCGGCTGCTACCACGGGCACGTGGACGCGCTGCTGGCCGACGCCGGCTCCGGTGTCGCCACGCTCGGCCTGCCCACCTCGCCCGGCGTCACCGGCGCGCAGGCGGCCGACACCATCGTGCTGCCCTACAACGATCTGCGGGCCGTCGCGGACACCTTCACCGCGTACCCGGGTGAGATCGCCTGCGTCATCACCGAGGCGGCCGCGGGCAATATGGGCGCGGTCGCGCCGCTGCCCGGCTTCAACGAGGGCCTGCGCGAGCTGACCCGCAAGCACGGCGCACTGCTCATCATGGATGAGGTCATGACCGGATTCCGGGTGAGCGCCTCGGGCTGGTACGGCATCGACGGCGTCGCGGGCGATCTCTACACCTTCGGCAAGGTCATGTCCGGCGGCCTGCCCGCCGCGGCCTTCGGTGGTCGCGCCGACATCATGAACCATCTGGCCCCGCTCGGCCCGGTCTATCAGGCGGGCACCCTGTCCGGTAATCCGGTCGCCGTCGCGGCGGGCCTGGCCACGCTGAAGGCCGCCGACGCGGAGGTCTACGCGGCCCTCGACCGCAATGCCAAGCGCCTCGGCGCGCTCTTCACCGAGGCCCTCTCGGCGGAAGGCGTCCCGCACCAGGTGCAATTCGCGGGCAATATGGTGAGCGTGTTCTTCGCCGAGAGCCCGGTCACCGACTACGCCACCGCCAAGGCCGCCCAGACCTGGCGTTTCCCCGCCTTCTTCCACGCGCTGCTCGACCACGGCGTCTACGCCCCGCCGAGCGCCTTCGAGGCATGGTTCGTCTCCGCGGCCCTGGACGAGAACGCATTCGACCGCATCGCCGCCGCCCTCCCCGCCGCCGCCCGCGCCGCGGCGGCCGCCACCCCTGAAGGATCCGCCGCGTGACCTCCAACCCCGATACCTCCCTAACCCCGCCCGCCCAAGCCCAGGCCCCCCTCTCCCAGGAGGATGCCGCCCGCCTGCTGGCCGCCATCCGCCAGACCGAGGACCAGGCCGCCGAGACCGAAACCGCCGCTCCCGCAGCCGACTCCGCCGCGCCTGTCCGGGGTGAGTCCGGCAGCGCCGCAGCCGAGCCGATCTCGGAGGGCGCGGAAGACGCTGCCGCCGAGGCTGTTTCGCCCGATGTCGACGCCGCCGAGCTGCTCGCTGCGGAAGATGTTGTCGCCGAGGCTGTTTCGATCGGATCTGCGAACTCGGACGCCGATCCCGCTGCGGCCGAGTCTGATTCCGCCGAGGCCGCCGGTGTCGAGCGGGTCGACTTCGCGTTCGTGTCCGGCACCGTGGAGGAGGCCGTGGCCGAAGCCACCGGTTCGTCGAACGTGATCATTCCGGGCGACGTGGCCTCGGATGTCGAGACCATCGTGCACGTCATGCGGCACGGGGAGGTGCACAACCCGAAGGGGATCCTGTACGGCCGCCTGCCCGGCTTCCAGCTGTCGGTGACCGGACGGTCGCAGGCCGCCGCCGTGGCGCGCTCGCTGGCCGATCACGATATCGCGCTGGTGGTGGCCTCGCCGCTGCAGCGCGCGCAGGAAACCGCGGAACCCGTTGCGGGACAGCACGGTCTGGTCATCCGCACCGACGACAATCTCATCGAGGCGGGCAACACCTTCGAGGGTCTGCGCGTGTCCGTCGGCGACGGCGCACTGCGCAAGCCCCGGCACTGGTGGAAGCTGCGCGACCCGTTCACCCCGTCCTGGGGCGAGCCGTACCTGCAGATCGCGCACCGCATGCTCGCCGCCGTGAACAAGGCGCGCGTGGAGGCCGCGGGCCGCGAGGCCGTGCTGGTGTCGCATCAGCTGCCGGTGTGGACGCTGCGCCGTTTCCTGCAGGGTCAGCGCCTGTGGCATGACCCGCGGCAGCGGCAGTGCTCTCTCGCCTCCCTGACTTCCCTTGTCTACCAGGGCGATACGTTGATCGACATTGTCTACTCCGAACCCGCGGGCGCGACCGATCCCATGGTGACCGGAGCATGAGACGGGCCATCGCGTCACTGCCGGGTCCGATCCGGGCGGTGGTTGCACTGGCGAGCATCTGCCTGGTGCTCGCCGGTTGCTCCACCGCGGGCAAGGACGCGGTGGCCCAGGGTGGCACCTTCGATTTCGTCTCGCCCGGCGGCAAGACCGATATCTTCTACGATCCGCCGTCCGCGCGCGGCACCATCGGCAAGCTGTCGGGCCCCGATCTCATGACGGACGATAAGACCACCTCCGTCACCGACTTCGCGGGTCAGATCGTCGTCATCAACCTGTGGGGCCAGTGGTGCGGCCCCTGCCGCGCGGAAGCCCCTGCGCTGGAAAAGGTTTACGAGGCCAACCGGGACAAGGGCGTCGCCTTCCTCGGTATCAACGTGCGCGACAACCAGAAGGACAAGGCGCAGGATTTCGTCACCGACAACAAGGTCGGCTACCCGTCCATCTACGACCCGTCCATGCGCAGCCTGCTCGCGCTCGGCGGCAAGTTCCCGACCAGCGTCATCCCCACCACCATCGTGCTGGATCGGCAGCATCGGGTGGCGGCGGTGTTCCTGCGTTCGCTGCTCGCCGAGGATCTGCAGCCCACCATCGACGATCTCGTGCGAGAGGGTCAGGAGTGAGCGCCGGCGTGACAGTGCTTGCGGGCGTGGGGGAGTCGTTCCAGCAGACGGCGGCCACCGGCCCGCTGCTGCTCGCCCTGGGCGCGTGCGTACTGGCCGGGCTGGTGTCGTTCGCGTCGCCGTGCGTGGTGCCGCTGGTGCCGGGTTACCTGTCGTATCTGGCGGGTGTGGTCGGTGCGGAAGCGCCGCCGGTGACCGTCGAATCCGCCAGGCGCACAGCGGTTGCCGAGAAGAGCGGCCGACTGCGGGTGGCCGGTGCGGCGGGCCTGTTCGTGGCCGGATTCACCGTGGTGTTCGTGCTCGCGTCGGTGTCCGTGTTCGGCGCGATCAGCATGCTGGATCTGAATCGTGAACTGCTGCAACGCATCGGCGGCGTGGTCACGATCATCATGGGGCTGGCGTTCATCGGCCTCATCCCGGCGCTGCAGCGCGACACCCGCATGGAGCCGAAGCGGTTGAGCGGCGTGCTCGGCGCGCCCCTGCTGGGTGCGGTGTTCGCGCTCGGCTGGACGCCGTGCCTCGGCCCGACCCTGTCCGGTGTCATCTCCGTCTCCGCGGGCACCGAGGGCACCACCGCCGCGCGCGGTGTCGCCCTCATCGTGGCCTACTGTCTCGGCCTGGGCCTGCCGTTCGTGATCCTGGCGTTCGGTTCGGCGTCCGCGCTGCGCGGTGTCGGCTGGCTGCGCCGTAATTCCCGCACCATCCAGGTGATCGGCGGCATCCTGCTGGTGCTCGTCGGTTTCGCCCTGGTGACCGGGGCCTGGGACCAGTTCGTCTCCTGGGTCCGTGACGCCTTCGTCTCGAATGTGACCCTCCCTATCTGACATGACCGTGACCGCTGAAACCCCCGCCCCCGCCCCGTCCCGTCCGCCGCGTCAGTCGCTGCCGCGGCGCGCGTTCGCGTTGCTGCGCAACACCTGGCGCGGACTCACCTCCATGCGCACCGCGCTCATGCTGCTGTTCCTGTTGGCGCTGGCCGCGATTCCGGGCGCGCTGCTGCCGCAGCGCAGCCTGAACGAGGCGAAGGTGAAGTCCTACATCGCGGATCGGCCCACGCTGGGTCCGTGGATGGACCGGCTCGAACTGTTCGACGTGTTCTCCAGCTTCTGGTTCACGGCGATCTACGTGCTGCTGTTCGTGTCGCTGGTGGGGTGCATCCTGCCGCGCGTGTGGGATCACTATCAGGCGATGCGGACGCAGCCGGTGAAGGCGCCGCGCAATCTGTCCCGGCTGCCCTACAACTATTCGGGCGCGGACAGCGAGACGCCGGACGAAGTGGTCGACCGGGCGCGCAAGGAGCTGCGCGGCTGGAAGACGCTGGTGCTGCCCGGTTCTCGCGAGGGCGAGCTGACGCTGTCCGCGGAGAAGGGCTACACCCGAGAGCTCGGCAATATCGTCTTCCACCTGGCGCTGGTGGCGCTGCTGGCGGCCATCGCGATCGGCAAGCTGTTCGGGTACGAGGGCAATGTGGTCGTGATCGCGAACGACGGCCCGGGTTTCTGCACGACCTCGCCCGCGGTGTTCGACTCGTTCCGGGCGGGCAATGTCATCGACGGCACGGGTTTGACGCCGATGTGCATCCGCGTCAAGAACTTCAAGGCCGATTATCTGCCGAACGGTCAGGCCGAGATGTTCACCTCGGATATCGAATATCAGGCCGGGGACGACCTGAACACGAACACCTGGCGGGCCACCACCATCAAGGTGAATCATCCGCTGCGGGTGGCGGGGGACCGGCTCTACCTGCAGGGTCATGGTTTCGCGCCGAAGTTCACGGTGACCTTCCCGAACGGGCAGACCCGTACCGAGGCCATCCAGTGGCGGCCCGACGATGCCACCACCTTCCTGTCCTCCGGTGTGCTGCGCATCGATCCGCCGGGCGGCATGTACCCGAACGAGACGGATCGTCGCAAGAACCAGATCGCCATCCAGGGCCTGTTCGCGCCGACCGCGCTGCTGCACGGCTCACTGCTCACCTCCGCGTTCCCGACTTTGACGGATCCGATGGTGGCGGTGGACATCTACCGTGGTGAAACCGGTTTGGATACCGGCCGCGCGCAGTCGCTGTTCACCCTGGACCCGGAGATGATCAAGCAGGGTCGTCTGACGAAGGAACAGCGCGTCAACCTGAAGCCCGGCGAATCGGTTTCGCTCTCCGACGGCACCAAGGTCACTTTCGACGGTGCCGAGGAGTTCGTGAACGTGCAGGTCTCGCACGACCCCGCACAGGGCTGGGTACTGGTCAGCGCCCTCACCATGATGGCGGGCCTGCTGGTGTCCCTGCTGGTGAAGCGCCGCCGCATCTGGCTGCGCGTCTACCCGGACCCCACCCCTGGCGAACAACGACGTACCGTAGTAGAAATGGGCGGACTGGCCCGCACCGACCAGGCCGGTTGGGGCGGCGAATTCGACCGGCTCCGGAAACGCCTGCTGGACAAGGACAAGCCTTCGGCCACCACCGATCGCACGGGAGAATGAACATGCCGATCGACGAAACCCTCGCCGGTTACAGCAACCTCGCCTTCAAAACGGCGTGGATCGTCTACACCCTGGTGCTGGCCATGCTCATCATCCAGTACTCCGCCAAGGGCAAAACCAAATCCGAAGAACGCGAACTGGTAGCCGCGGGCGGCATCGAAACCCCGCCCGCCGTAGGCAAAGTCGAGGTCGGCAAACTCGAATCCCGCCCCCCGCGCCCCCTCCCGGAGCGCCTCGGCAACATGGCCTTCGCCGTCCTCTTCGTCGGCATCGGCCTGCACCTGGCCTCGATCGTGTTGCGCGGCTTCGCAACCCACCGCTTCCCCCTCGGCAACATGTACGAGTTCATCACCATGGCCACCGCCGCGGGCGTGGTCACGGGCCTCGTCTTCATGTACGACCGCCGCTACCGCGCCATGTGGGTCTTCCTCCTGGCCCCCGTCCTCATCCTGATGTTCCTGGCAGGCCAGGTCCTCTACGCCGAAGCGGCCCCGGTAGTCCCCGCCCTCAAATCGTTCTGGCTCCCCATCCACGTAACGATCGTCAGCATCGGCTCCGGCATCTTCCTCCTCTCCGGCGTAGCCAGCATCCTGTTCCTCCTCCGCCTCCGCCAGCCCGCAGGCGAAGAATCCTCGAACCTCCTCGGCGCCCTGGCCCGCCGCCTCCCCGACGCCCGCACCCTCGACCGCCTCGCCTACAAAACCACCATCGTCGGCTTCCCCCTCTTCGGCGCAGGCGTAATCCTCGGCGCCATCTGGGCCGAAGCCGCCTGGGGCCGCTTCTGGGGCTGGGACCCGAAGGAAACCGTCTCCTTCATCACCTGGGTCGTCTACGCCGCCTACCTCCACGCCCGAGCCACCTCCGGCTGGCGCGACACCAAAGCCGCCTGGATCAACATCGCCGGCTTCACCGCCATGCTCTTCAACCTCTTCATCATCAACATCGTGGTCAGCGGCCTGCACAGCTACGCGGGCCTGAACTAACCGCGCCCCCGAACAGCCGAACGCCCCGGTCGCCCAGGCCGGGGCGTTCATGCTGTCAACCACCGTTCCGGAGCTTGTACGAATCATGCGCCCCGCGGTAGCGCGAATCTCAGTGGTTCGCTCCGTGGTCGCCACGGATGTCACCGCGGCGGCGCGTGTCTAGCGTTATGAGCATGGAAAACGGAGGAGAACGATCATGAAGTTCCGGACTCTCGTCGAACCCCCCGAGCCCATGCGCGGCCTGGAGGTTCCACCCGAAGTGGTCGAAGCGCTCGGCGAAGGCGCCCGCCCGCCGGTAACGATCACGATCAACGGGCATACCTGGAAGAGCCGCGTCGCCCTCATGCGCGGCCGCTACCTGCTCGGCCTCAGCAACGCCAACCGGCAGGCCGCAGGTGTCGAGATCGGCGAAAGGATCGAAGTCGACCTCGAACTGGACACCGAGCCGCGCGTCATCGTAGAACCCCCCGACTTCACCGCAGCCCTGGACGCCGACCCCGTCGCCCGCGCCGCCTACGACAACCTCGCCTACAGCCGCAAACGCGAACACGTCCACGCCATCGAGAGCGCGAAGAAGCCTGAAACACGGCAGCGCCGCATCGAAAAGGCCATCACCACCCTGCGCGGCTGAATCCGCAGACACCCCAGAACTATGCATTTTCTTGGCTGGTAGCCAAGAAAATGCATACTGCGCGAGGGGCGCTTACTTCGTGGTCATTGCTGACCGGAGTCCCCGGGTGCTGACGAGAGCGCGCTTGCCGCAGCCGAACAGAGACTTGGGCTTCATCTCGACCCTCAGTATCGACAGTTCCTCAGCCGTGCCGACGGCCGGCCGCGCTGGGACCGCTACCAGTCTCTGCTCGGCACCCACGAGATGGTCACCGACAAGGTCATCTTCGACGGATCACGGGCCACATGGTCGACGGTCTTCGAAGGACTACACATCTTCCTGCAGGACGGCGGCGAAAAGGCATGGAACCAACCCCATCCTCCAGCCGAACTCCTCATCCCCATCGAAGCGACCGAAGACGTGTTCTACACAGCCGCCATCGTCGGATCCCCTTACGGCACTGCCACACCCGGGCCGATCTTCGCCTTCAGTTCAGCCGGAATCGACCGCTGGCCAACCTTCACCCACTACCTGCAGCACCAGATCAACCACTGGCAGGAAGTCATTCGGCAAAGCTAGTGGTCGCGCGGACCGAGTCGGCCAAGCCCCGGCCGACCGAACGTACTGATCTGCCGATGAACGTGTCAGGGCATTCGTGGCAGTTCGCTGTTCTTAGACTCCGACTCGACCGGATTGCTACCAACGTGAGGGGCATCGTGTTTAGCCAGTTCGATCGCGTTGTGGTCACCACCGGCGACTTCGAGGATCTTGGCGTACCGCATGGCGCGACGTGCTTCATCCTCGACCTCTACCCTGACGGTGGGTTCGAACTCGACTACACCGACGCGGACACCGGCGCGACCATCGTGTTCTTCAGCGCTCGCGCCGACCAGATAGCTCCTGCCGACTGATGCCATGCTGGGCTCCCGCCGGGGCCTCTCCTGTGCAGCGTCGAAACATCCTGTTCTGCCGCTGGTCACGCTGACCGAACCGGCCAGCGCGGGCAGGCCGAAGGTCAACGGGCTGAGCCGATCTGGCTCGGCCAGACGCACCCTCATCCCGAATGCAGGACGATCGTCCGCAGTAGTTTCGTTGTTGCACATGGGTATTCGCCCAGCGCTGAGCTTCCGGATGGTTCTGCCGTGGCGGTCAGCTCCGTATCTCGCTGTCCTTATCGAGGAACGGGTTGGGAACCTGTCGCCGCGAGGGACAGGTCCCACAGTCGGGCGGCCGCTTCGGGATCGATAGCGTATTCACGAACGCCACCGTTGTCCATGTGCTGGTCGGGGTCGGCGACACGCGCGATGTCACAGTCTTCGAGGTACAGCCCGCCTTTGTCATGCAGGAGTGGGGACGTGGCTGCCCACAGGCCGGTGGCGGCACCCTGGGAGGGCGTTTTGAAATCCGCGCCGATCACGGTTCCGTGTTCGTCTACCCATCCGCGGTCTATCTGCTCCTGCAAGGTCATCTCGCGCTGGAGACCGGTGATGATCTTGCCTGGGTGCAGGGCGAACGCCCGCACACCGTCGTCGTGGCCGAGTGCGTCGAGGTGGATCGCGAACAGGATGTTGGCGGTCTTGGCCTGTCCGTAGGCCAGCCATTTGTCGTAGCCGGTGCGGAAGTGCGGGTCCTGCCAGCGGATGTCGGTCAGTGCATGTCCGGCGGAGCTGTTGACCACCACACGCGCGCCGTCGGCCGCGGCCAGCAGCGGGTAGAGCTCGCAGGCGAGCAGGAAATGCCCGAGGTGATTGATGGCGAACTGGCCTTCCCAGCCAGGGCCTACGCGGGTTTCCGGGGTGGCCATGACACCCGCGATCCCCATCAGCAGGTCGAGCCTGTCGAAGGAGTCCTTGATGTGGGTGGCGGCGGTCCGCACACTCGCGAAGTCGGCCAGATCCAGCGAAATGATCTGGCAGCCTTGCACATCCGCGAGCGCGGTGCGGGCGACGTCGGGCCGGCGTGCGGGAACGATGACCTGTGCACCCGCGGCGGCCAGGCAGCGGGTTGTTTCGAGGCCGAGTCCGGAATAGCCCCCGGTCACGACAGCCGTCCTACCGGACAGGTCGAGGCCGGCCATGACGTCTTCGGCGGTGCTGGTAGCGGAAAAGGGTGAAGCGAGGGGCTGCTGATCGATGATGCGCATGGCCCCGACACTACGATCTAGAGCGAGGTCTAGATCAAGTCGTAATCTGTACGGTGTGACGACGACCGCACCGGATGAACAGAACTCGCTGAGTATCGGGGAAGTGGCCGCGCGGACCGGGCTGAGTGTGCACACGCTGCGTTTGTACGAGCGGGAAGGTCTGCTGGTCGGACCGGTGCAGCGCACCAGCGGCGGACGGCGCCGCTACACCGGTCGCGACGTCGATTGGCTGTCGATCTGCGTCAAACTCCGGGAATCCGGTATGCCCCTGGCCGATCTCAAACGATTCGCCGAACTGGTACGGCAGGGGCCGGGCAACGAGGCCGAACGCCTGCAACTACTCGACACCCATCGGCAGCGCGTCGATTCTCAGATCAAAGCCCTCGAGGACTGCCGCACCGTCATCACCTGGAAGGTTGGCGTCTACGCCGACCACCTCGCCCGCGGGGAAGCAGACGGGCTTTGGGATCCAACGAACACCGAGCGTGCGGTCGACCGTCGAGTGTCTGGAGGCTTATTCGGATCTCGGGGCCGGTCACAGCCAGCCGGAGCTGGTGGCGAGGCGGACGGCGTCGATGCGATTGCGGGCCTGGAGTTTGGTGACGGCGGCGGCGAGGTAGTTGCGGACTGTTCCGTGGGAGAGGTGTAGGTGTATGGCGATTTCTTTGGGGTCGGCGCCTTCGGCGTAGCAGCGCAGTACCTGGGCTTCGCGTGTGGTGAGTGGGTTGGGTGGGGTGCGCAGGGCGGTCATGGCGAGGCCGGGGTCGAGGACCTGTCCGCCGGAGGCGACGGTGCGTACCGCGCGGACGAGTTCTCGGCTGGGGGTGTCTTTGAGCAGGTAGCCGGATACGCCGATGTGCAGGGCACGCCGTAGGTGAGCGGGGGTGGCCAGGGTGGTGAGGATGAGTATTCGGCAGTTCGGGTGGCGCTCGCGCAGGGTGGCGGCGGCGGTCAGTCCGTCGGTTCCGGGCAGGTTGATGTCGAGCAGGGCGACGTCGGCTTGTTGGGCGATTGCTGTGGTCGCGATGGAGTCGCCGTTGTCGAGTGCGGCGACGACCTGGAGGTCGTTCTCCAACTCCAGTGAAGTGACCAAGGTTTCGCGTAGTAGGCGCATATCCTCGGCAATCAGCACCCTGATCATGTGATGTCGTTCCTTGTCGCGTCGGAGAAGCGGGGATGCGGACCGCACATCCCGGCCGGTAATCGTGCACCTGCGATCGGTGTCCAGCGCACTACCGGCAATTGTCTTGCGGTGTGAGGCTTTTCGTCGTCGACACGACAGTGTCTTCCGATAGATAGGAGTCCTCATGCCCGTAATCCGTATCCACCGTTACCGCGTCGAAGCCGGGCAGCTCGATGAGCTGCTGGCCAAACGCGCCATCCTGATCGACGGAATCCGAAGCGCCAACCCGGGATTGACCGAAACCCGCCTCACCCGTCTCGAGGACGGCAGATACACCGACACCTGGCGCTGGGATACCGCCGAACAGCTGCTCACCGCGATCAATGCCTCGCAGGGCTTCCCGCTGGTGGACGCCACCATGGGGCTCACGGCGGACGCCACCGTCGAAACCGGCGAAATCGTCGACGAACGCTGAGAGCTCCGGATATGAACGCGCAAACAATCACCCCGCCCGCCACCGCGCGCAGGGGCGCCCTGATCAACTCGCTCGTGGGTGAAACCTGGTCGTCCCGAATACGATTCGGCATCTACGCGGTGACCTCGGGTATCGTCCTCACCGAATCCGTGGTCGGTGCGTACTGGGATCTCGCCCGCACGCAATACGTCGTAGACACCTTCGCCGTCCTCGAATATCCCATGTACTTCGCCACCATCCTCGGTGTCGCGAAGCTGCTCGCGGTCGCCGCGCTCCTGGTGCCCCGCTTTCCCCGGCTGAAGGAATGGGCTTACGCCGGACTGGTATTCGTCTACGCAGGCGCGGCCGCCTCGCATCTGGCTGTCGGCGACCCCGCCGCCAAATGGATGGGCCCGCTGTTCTTCACGGCCTTCACCCTGGCCTCGTGGACGCTTCGGGCCCCGGCCCGCCGCGATCCCGGGCCGCTGTCGAGAATCCCGGTGCTCGCGAGACTCACCCGCGGCTGACGGACCGCCGCAGCCTCAGCCGCGCAGCAGTTCGACCAACCGGTCCCAGCCCGGCGACGAGGCACCGGCCTGGGATCGGGCAACGAACCGCGCGAGGCTCGGGTGGCGCGGCGCACCGGGGACGGGCCGGTTCGCATGCCAGTTCCGCACCCGGTCGGCGAGGGCCCGCAGCCGCGGGTCGTCCGGCGACCAGTCGTAGGCCGCGTCATGGTCGAGGCAGATGGCGCGGAATTCGGGATCGGCGATGAGCGTGAGCTTTTCGGCGATCCACTCGGCGGCATCCTCCGGCGACGCGGTCTGCAGCAGGATCCAGCCGTCGCGTTCCAACCGGATATGACGCTCGCTGATGCCGAGCTCACGCAACCGCTCCAGATAGTCGGCGACCTCGGCGGAGACGAAAAGCCTTTCGCCGCCCTGTATCTGGGCGAGTTGCCCGCGGGTCCGGCGCAGCTCCGAGATGCGTTCACACAGTTCGCGATCGATCTCGGCGAGGGCCGCCGCGAGCGTATCCGGGTCGGTGTCGAGGAGTTCCTTGACCTGAGCCAGGGGGACGCCCGCGGTGGCCAGAGTCCTGATCTTGACCAGATCGATGGCGGCCTGCGCGGTGTAGCGGCGATAGCCGGAGGCGTCGCGCTCCGGCTCCGGGAGCAGCCCGCGCTCGTGATAGTGGCGAATGGCCTTGATGGTCACCCCGGCGTAGTCCGCGAGCCGGCCGATCGTGATCATGCCCGATATCCTTTCACCGCCGCGGCACCGCGAATCGACTACACCCGGCGGGTGAGACGCCCGCCGCCGTTGCGGAAGGTCGCCCGGCCGTCCCGGATGTCGTGGAAGGACACCAGCAGCAGGCGCAGGTATCCGTCGAACAGTTCCAGCGGGTAGCCCTCGGGCGCGAACAGGCCGGGCCGGATCGGCACATAGCGCTGCGGAGGTGCGGCGGTGACGCCCCCGGCGAACGCGGTGAAGATCGCCCCTTGCGCGGCGTCCGCCGGTTCATAGGCGGTGCGCTCCTCGAGCGTCCCGTCGACGACGCTGATATCGATGCGCAGCTGATCGGAGCGGTAGGTGCCCGCGTACGGGGTCAGGTCGAAGTCCGCCGCCGATTCCGTTATCAGCGTGGGGATCTCGACGCCGAGATGCTCGCGCAGCAACCACTGCAACAGCTGGTCCTGCAGCATGACCGCACCGGGCGTATTGCCGAAAGCGGTGAATACCAGGTCGAATTCGGGCACGACGCACAGAATGGAGACGCCGCCCGGCGAGGCGCCGGACATGGCCAGCACGGTCGTGTCACCGAAGGGATAGCGCACCCAGCCCAAACCCATCGGCGGGACGTTCGGCGAGACCATATCGCCCGAGACCCGCTGCATGAGCGCGGCGGATTCCGCCGAGAACACCCGGGTTCCCGACGGCGACACACCGCCCGCGAGATGGGTGCGCCCGAAGGTGAGAAGATCGGCGACGGTGCCGATGGGTGTGCCACCGGCCGGCCCCCAGGTCTGGGGCAGCGTGAACATGCGCGTGGGCTCGGCCACCATGGTCTCCGGGTTCGGGAAATGCCCGATGGCGGTGCTGCGCAGGATGGCCTGTTCGGCTGAGGTGCTGGAATCCGTCATACCCACGGGCTGATAGATCTCGCGGTCGATCAGCTCCGAAAAGGGCAGCCCGGTAACCACTTCCAGCAACCGGCCCGCGACGATCATGCCGCCGTTGGAGTAGCTGACCTGCTCACCGGGTTCGAACAGCGTTCCGCCCGCGGTCGCCAGCCCCTCGACGTAACGTCGCACGGCATCGCGGCCCTCGGCATCCGGAAAGTACAGGTCCGCGTCGATGCCATTGGTATGCGAGATCAGATGCCGCACCAGGATCTTGTCCGCCGCGCCGGGCACGTTCAACGCGAAGTCGGGCAGGTACTTCACCACCGGCGCATCCAGATCCAGCAACCCGCGCTCGACCTGCTGCAGCACCATGGTGGTGGTCAGCACCTTGGTGACCGATCCGAAAAGGAATCCGGTGTCCGCGCCCATGGCCGCGCCGGTGGTCACATTGGCCGTGCCGTGCGCAACGACGATCTGCTCTCCGGAGTGGTAGACCCCCGC
The DNA here is from genome assembly GCF_016741815.1 of Nocardia acididurans. Classification (GTDB taxonomy): domain Bacteria; phylum Actinomycetota; class Actinomycetes; order Mycobacteriales; family Mycobacteriaceae; genus Nocardia; species Nocardia acididurans. The sequence continues at coordinate 364,677 of NZ_JAERRJ010000005.1, read as the reverse complement.
TACGAAACCGGGGATGGCATTCGCGTCGCAGTAGGCGGCAATTTGCTCGCTGAGCTGGCCCGCGACCGCTGTACCGAGTGTGTTCTCGTTCATGCGCACCATCGTGAAACCTTGCCCTTGGGGAAAGGTCAAGCCGAAGTTTTCGAATACATGGGATCGCATCCCGGAGGGTGGCGGTGGCCTGCTCCGTCAACGCGCGGTAGTCGGCTCGGCGCGCGCCAGCGCCTCGTACAGCCAATTGTGGACGGGACCCACGATGAGGCGGGTGCCGAGGAGTTGTTCAGTCAGGCTCCAGTATCGGTGGATTCGCGGGTCGCTGTCGGTGGCGTCGGTGAGCAGCCGCTGACGGAAGTCGGGAGTGTCGCGCTCGCCCTGGGCGCGGGCGTGCGCGTCGACGAAGCGGTCCAGTTCGCTGCCGCTGCGGGGTTCGATGCCGCCGGATACCAGGGCTGCCACGTCCGTCATGAGGTCGCTCATGCGGTCGAACAGGTCTTGGGGATCGCCGACCAGGTGCGGCTGTGTTCGCCAGAGTTGTTGCCGGACAGTGGTTGTCATGCCGGGAGTGGTGGCGAGAGCGGTCAGTTCGGCGTAGGCGACGACCTGATCCACGGTGGGGTCGGCGGGCGGCTCGGGGACGTTTCCGCAGAGCCACGCGCTGACGTCACGGCCGGAGATGGGGCTGAGGATGTGCCGCCAGAACTGCACGAGACAGTCATAGGCCGTTTCGCCGTTCTCTACGTCGGCCAGCAGGGCGAGCCGTGCCGCCCGCTGTGCCGGAGTCGCGGCCCCGACCGCTCGCAGCGCTGCCCGACGCCAGGCCATCGACCTGAATTCGATGTCGAGCCGGGCACTTTCGGCGTCGGCCGCCTCGGCCACGGACCGTTCTCCGTGCAATACCTCGGTGATCGCATTCAGCCCCAGCCCGAGTGCCCGCATCCGGCGCACCAGCAGCAGTCGCTCCGTAGCGCCACCGGCATCGAACATGCGATGCCCGCCCGCGCTGCGCTGCGATTCCAGAATGCCTTCGTCGCAATAGAACCGGATCGTGCGCACCGCGATCCCGGTGCTGCGCGCCAATTCCCCGATGCTCACCAGCCCGCTCGATCGTGTGTCGTCCGTCACAACCTGTAGAACCTCCACCCCACTGGAGCTCCTAGCGTAATGGCGGTCGGGGACAAGTGATTACACCGAGGAGAGTGATTCGTGGCTACCACACAGGATGAGATCGTCGCCGGCATCGCGGAGATCGTCGAGGAAGTAACCGGCATCGACGCGGCTGAGGTGCTGATCGACAAGAACTTCGTCGACGACCTGGAGATCGATTCCCTGTCACTGGTGGAGATCGCCGTCCAGTTGGAGGACAAGTACGGCGTGACGGTTCCGGATGAGGACATGGCGAGTCTGAGGACGGTCGGTGATGCGGTCGCTTATGTCCAGAAATGGGAGGCCGCGCAGCCGAAGCTGGCCGCGGAGATGGAAGCGAAAATCAAGGAGAGGCAGGGGTGAATGATCGATGATCCTAGCCTCGATGCCGGCACCGGGCGTTGATCGGTTGTTCATTGCGGGGGATTCGGTGGTGATCGGCGATTTCTACGGTCGGGGCATGATGAATTCGGAACCTCCGCCGTTGGCCGCGCTGCACGAACCGTGGGGGTGGGTGAAGCGGGTGCTGGTGCTGGTGTTCGTGGGGGTGCTGGCGGCGGGGCTCGAGGTGAAGTATCTGTTTGTCGGGCGGGCGGGGAGGCGCGGGGATCGGACACATATGATGGGGTGATCCCATGTTCCACTGAGAGAAACCGATGGATGGCGCGGAGCTGAGTTTTCTGGTGCTGGGCCGCGTCACCGTCCGGCGGGGCGGGGTGGCCCTGGAGTCGGGGCGGTTGCGGACTCAGGCCGTGCTCGCGGCGTTGCTGTTCGCCGAAGGGAGGCCGTTGAGCGCGGCGCAACTCGTGGACGCGGTGTGGGGGGAGGAGCTTCCGGGGGATCCGGTCGGGTCGTTGCGGTCGCATGTGCTGTTGTTGCGCAAGCTGGTCGAGCCCGCGCGGGTTCGGCGCGGGGCGGCGTCGGTGCTCGTCTCGGTCGGGGACGGGTACGAACTGCGGGTGCCGCGCGATTCGGTCGACGCCCACCGGGCGCGGTCGCTGGCCGCTGTCGCTGAAGATGCCCGTGCCGCAGGAGATTTCGAGCGGGCGCGGGCGCTGCTCGGCGAGGCGCTGGAATTGTGGCAGGGGGAGGCGCTGGCCGGAGTGCCGGGGCCGCGGGCCGCGGATCAGCGGCGGAGGTTGTCGGAGCTGCGGGTGACGCTGTGGGAGGCACGGCTCGATGTCGATCTGCGGCTCGGCCACCATGATCGGGTTGTCGGCGAATTGGCTTTGGCCAGTGCGGAATTCCCGATGCGTGAACGTCTGCGCGGATTGTGGATGACCGCGCTGTACCGGTGCGGGCGGCGCGGTGAGGCGCTGGCCGTCTACGCCGACACCCGCCGCCTGCTGATCGAGGAACTCGGTATCGAACCCGGGCCGGAGCTGGCCGAACTGCATCAGCGCATCCTCGCCGATGAGCTGTCCGCACCGGAGACGCATTCCGGCCCCGCGCGCCGTGACAGCGTGCGGCCCGCTCAACTTCCCAGGGGGATAGCCGATTTCACCGGCCGCGCGAACCTGGTGCGGGAGCTGTGCGAGGCGTTGACGCCCACCGGATTCGCCCCGCCCGTCGTGGTGATCACCGGTATGGGCGGCGTCGGCAAGACGACGCTGGCCACCCGGGCCGGGCACGAGGTCCGAGATCGATTCCCGGACGGTCAGCTCTACGCCGACCTGCACGGCGAGGATGATCGGCCCGCCGAACCGGTCGGCGTCCTCGGCGCACTGCTGCGCGCGGTAGGGGTGGCCGACAGCGATATTCCGCCCACCGAATCCGAGCGGTCCGCGCTGCTGCGCAGTCTGCTCGCCGATCGGCGCATGCTGCTGGTGCTCGACAACGCGGGCACCCTGGACCAGGTGACGCCGCTGCTGCCGAGTGGACCGGGCTGCGCGGTGGTGGTCACCAGCCGGGCGCTGCTGCCGCTGCCGGACGCCACCTACCTGCACCTCGACGTCCTGACCGTCGACGAGGCGCGAAACATGCTGGGGCGCATAGTCGGAGCCCGTCGCGTCGCCGCGGAACCGGAGGCCGTCGACGCGGTGATCGCCGCCTGCGGGCGACTGCCGCTGGCCATCAGGATCATCGGCGCGCGATTGGCGGCGCGACCGCACTGGACCATCGCCGCCGTCGCCCAGCGGCTGGCCGACGAACGGCATCGTCTCGCCGAATTGCGCTGCGGCGACCTCACTGTCGACGCCTGCTTCGCGTTCGGGTACCGGGATCTTCCCGCCGAGACCGCACGGGCCTTCGTGACCCTGGCCGTACCCGCCGCACCGGATCTGCCGGTCGCCGCGGCCGCCGCCATTCTGGAGGTCGGCACCGCGGAGGCCGCCCGGATCTGCGAGTCCCTGGTGGATCTCGGACTGCTGCAATCCGTCGGCACCGATCGCTACAGCTATCACGATCTGCTGCGCCTGTTCGCCCACACGACCGCCCCGGACCTCGACCGGCAGGGCGTGCTGGCCCGCGTGCTGGACTACTACCGTGCCACGGTGAAAACCATTGTCCGCCAACGCTATCCAGGTCACCGTCTCGACTATGTCGCGGCGACCGCGCACCCCGGCGCGGCGATCGGCTCCGAAGCCGACGCGCACGCCTGGCTCGACCGCGAACGCACCGCCCTGATAGCCCTGCACCGGCAGATCGCCGCCGATCACCCGCACCTGGTGCCGTCGAGCGTGGATATCGCCATGCTGATCAGCGAGGCCATCGACCCCTCGGCTCAATCCGGGCAGTTGGCGGACGCGCTGCGCCAACTGCTCTCGGTCGCCGAAAGACTCGACGACCGAGAGGCCGAGCTCCGCGCCCGCGCCACCCTCGGCCTGGTGCTCGCACTGGATCTGGGCCGCGGCGACGAGGCCGTCGTCGTCCTCGAACCGGCGCGGAAGATGCTGCGGCCGAACGGGAACAGCCTGCTGCTGGGGTTCATCGAACACGTCCTCGGAGCAGCCGCGTTGCTCTCCGGGCGGACCGCCGAGGCGATCGTCCACATGACGGCGGCGGTCGATATCTTCCATGACCTGGGCGACCCGGCCTGGGAGGGGTGGGCGTGCGCGACCCTCGCCGACCGGTACGGCGATGCCGCGCAGTGGGATTCGGCCGCCGATTACGCCGAACGGGCCGTGCGTGCCGCCGCGCAGGTCGGCGGCGCGGCCTTCGACTCGCTGGCGCGCTGTCAGCTGGCCCGGGTCGTCCTCATGCGCGACGACGAGCCCGAGCGGGCGATCTCGATGTGCGAGGACGCGGTGCGGGTGGCCCGTGCGCACGGGCGACGGCTGCTGCTGGGGTGGGCATTGTTCCGGCTGGCCGAGGTGAGCCTGCACGCCCGCCGCTTCGATATCGCCGAATCGGCTGCGGCGGAGGCTGTTTCGGTGCTCACCGAGGCGGCGGACCCGTTCCGTCGCGGTCACGCACTGCACTGCCGGGCGATTGCGCTCGCCGAGCTGGGGCGCAGCGACGAGGCCCGGCAGGTGCGCGCACAGATCGACGAGCTGACCGCGCGGATCGGCCCGATCATCCCCGCGGAGTGCCTCGACCCGGTGTGACCGGGCGGTTCATTCGCGGCTCAACGAATGCTCGAGCACCGCCCGCACGATCGACCTGTCACCAGGACAGGAGATCATCATGAAATACCGTGTGGGCCTCATCGACCAGGGCTTCGTACCGACCGCGGTCACCGTCTCGTATGTCGCGATCTGCACCGGTGCGGTCGACGACGAACTGCTGCGGCGGGCCTTCGCGCTCACCTGTCGCCGTTTCCCCATGCTGCGCGGGCGCATCGAATTCGACGGCGGCGCATACCAACTCGACATCCCCGAGGACGATGGTGGTAACGCCGTCACGGAGATACTGCACGGCAGTGTGTCCGACTGGTTCGCCGACGGCGCGGCCGCCCTCGATCCGGCGGTGTCGCTGGCGAAACTGGAGATCGTGCGCGGCAGTCTGACCACCGCTGTGGCGCTGCGGATCTCGCATGCTGTCAACGACGCGCATATGGGATTCGAACTGCTGCGGGAATTCTGGCGCAGGGCGGCCGAACTCGGCGCGAATGCCACGGTCCTGGATCCCGTTCCGGTCTTCCCGCGCACTCTGGAAGAACTGCTGATCGAGCGCGGCGTCGCACTGCAGGAGCCGGTCATGCCGGATCTCACCGGCGTGTACGCCCTCACGCCCGCGGAAACGCACGGCAGGCCGGGGCTGCGGCTCGCGGCCGATGAGCGAATCACGGTGTCCGCCACTGACACCACGGCACTGTTGCAGCACGCGCGGGCGCAGGGGACGACGCTGCACGCACTGCTCAGCGCCGCGATCATCCGGGCCGAACGGACGCTACTCGCCGAAACATCCAGTGCCGCACCAGCGGACGAGCTTCCCATGATCGCCGCCCATGCCGTCGATATGCGCCCGCACCTGTGCCCGCCCGCGCAGCCCGCCGAGGTGACCAACGGCCTCGGCTGCGCGGCGACCGTCACCTTCTGTACTCCCCACACCGATCTCCACGCCCTCGGTAAGGAGGTGAAAGCGCAGATCGTCGGCGGTATCGACAGCGGGGCCGCGCTGACGACGATGTTCGCGGCCTCGGTGATTCCCGAGCACGGTACGCGGGATTTCGTGGCGAACATCATCACCAATTGGGGTGTGGTTCCCGAACTCGATGTCCCGAAGGGTATGCGGATGGTCGATTTCCGCGGGTTCGTCACGGGCAGCGCCAGGGCGGAGATCAGCTATTTCGCCTACACATTCCAGGGGCGGCTGAATGTCGAGTTCACTTTCGACGAATCCTGCCATCGTCCCGAAAGGGTTCGTGAGCTGCGTCGCGTCGTGGCATCGAATCTGAAGCTGCTGACCGATCGGGCAATCTGACTAACGATCATTTCGGAATCCGATCCGCGCCGGGTCCGGGCGTGATCTAATCGCGCCAACTCGGGTGCGTGAGCGCCTCGATGACAAAGTCGAGCGGCACCCGACGCATGTGGAGAAGCGATGGTGGACAGTAGGATTCAGCGGGCGACCGGGTCGGTGGCCGCGCTTGCGGTGGCGGCCGGGTTCGCGGTCACGGCGATGTCCGGGGTGGCCGCGGCCGCACCGGGGACGGTCACCTGGACCGACGGGAACAGCAAGTACACCCGGACGGTGTCCAACACCAACCCGGTGGTCGGCGACATCGTGACGGTCACGACGACGTTCGAGCGGACCGGAATCCCGGTGGAGTACATCTACTCGGTCAAGGACCTGCACCCGGCCTGCCTGACACCGGTCAACGGCTCCGCGAAAATGGGCGGTGACCAGGTGCAACTCGACACCTCGTCGTCGGATTGGGTGCGCGCGCAGTTCGGCATCACCAAATACCCGGTGTACCCGAACATCCAGCCCAAGTCGCAGACCTTCGAGGTGCAGTACAAGGTCGGCGTCGACTGCGCCCGCGACACCCCGCTGATGACCTCCATGCACTACGGCGGCTCGCTCGGCGACGGCACCTACCAGGGCAAGGGTCCGACCATCACGGTGTCCAGCGACGCGCTGTCGACCACCGTGCTCGCCGACGTGAGCGGCGCGCAGACCGGCAAGGCCGTCACCTTGGAGGCCACCGTGTCACCCGCGGCGGCGGGCGGCACCATCCAGTTCAAGGCCGGTGACAATGTCCTCGGCGATATTCCGGTGAATGCGAACGGCAAGGCCTCCTTTGTGTGGACCCCGGGCGCGGCGGGCTCGTACACCATCGGCGCGGTCTTCTCCGGACGCACCGGCGTGGTCGGCTCGTCCACCAGCAAGGTGGTCACGGTCGCCGACCAGCCGACCGAGCCGAACCCGAACCCGGGCGGCGGCAACACCGGCTCCTCGTCCGGATCCTTCAAGTTCTGATCACCCTCGACTCGGCAGCGCCAGCTGGGTGAAAGCCCGGAGGGCGTCGTCGATGGGGTGGGGTTGTGGCCTCCCGGACGCGTCGAGGCGGTTCCAGCGCTGCAGGTTGACCGCGAGCGACAGCTGCCGTGCGCCGTCGGCTCGCGTCCAGGAGATCGCGCCGCCACCCCACACCGAACCCTCATGGCCCCAATAGGTTCCATGCCCGGGGATGTCCAACCGCTGCAGGCCCAGCCCGTAGTCGATCTGCTTCAGTTCGAAGGAGACGACCGGGACGGTGCGCCGCATCTGCGCCAGCGCCTCCCCGCTGATGATCTCGCCCGCCAGCAGCAGACCGTAGAAGCGGTTCAGATCCGCGACGGTCGAGATCAGCGATGCCGAGGGGCCGACCCACGACATGTCGAACACGCTGAAATCCCGCGGCGGGTCGATCATGCCGAACCAGGATTCGTAGTGCAGGGCATGCGGCCCAGCGATTTCCGTGCCGAGTGGGAGTTCGGTATCCGACAGGCCGGCGCGCTCGATGACGCTGCCGGTGATGTGCTTCTCCGCCGGAGTGCCCGTAATCGATTCCAGCAGTTGGGATATGAGCAGATAATTGGTGTTCGAATACACCCCCGGCGCACCACCCGGAGCGCCGGTGGCGGGTCCGGAGACCCCGAGCTCGATCAGCTCGCGCGGACGAAACCTGGTGAGCCGGTGCGCATCCAGACTTTCCGGGGTGGTCCGCGCCAGATTCGGAAACGCCGCGAGCGACGGATAGGCGCGGGGCAGATATTCGGCCAGGCCGCTGGTGTGGTTGATCAACATCCGCACCGTGATCGCCGCACCGCGCTCACCCGGCACCAGCCGCGGCAGATACCACCCGATCGGTGCGTCGAGCTCGACCTCACCGGCATCGACCAGCTGCAACACCGCCGCGGCCGTGAACGTCTTGGTGAGGCTGCCGACCCGATGCCGCATATCAGCGGTAGCCGGCCGCCCCGTGGCGAGGTCGGCCACTCCTGCTGCGCCACGCCAGATTTCGCCGTCATCACGCACCTCGGCGAACACTCCCGGCACCCCGGCCCGATGAATGCCCTCCAGTGCGTCCTGTAGTTTCCCCGGATCGAAAATGGTTGTCATGGCCCCACTATCGGCCGCGTGGCACCGCCCGGTATTGGAAGAATTCTCCCCACGCCCGGTACCGCCGCTGCGCGATCTCCGGCAGATAATGCGTCGTCACCGCTCTCGGCGTCCGATCGGCGAAAAGAGAAACATCCCGGCACAGGTGCGCCTGATCGGTGTACCCGCACTCCGCCGCGACCACGGCCGCGGGCCGCCCCGCCAGCAACTCGTCCACCGCGGACCGGAACCGCACCAGCATCGCCGCCCGCTTGGGCGTCAACCCGATCTGCGCCTCGAACCGCGCCCCCAACCGCTTGTAACTCCACCCCAGCGATTCGGCGAGCTCCCCGATCCGCACCTGCCCGCCGGACCCGACGATCCGATCCCACCCGGCGCGCACCTCCGGGTCGGGACCGCGCATCGCGCTATCCCGCTGCGCCAGAAACGATTTCGTCACCGCGAACCGCTCGTTCCAATCCGCGGCCGCCGCGAGTTCCTCCCGCAACACCCGTGCCCGCCACCCCCACACATCCTCGAGCGCGACCACCCGCGACCCCAGATCGGTTGGGGCAACACCCAATAGCGAATACGCCTGCAGGGGAGACAGTCGCATCTCGATACACGACGCCCGATCGGCCCGCACCCGCATCGCCTCCAGCGGCAACCCGGCAACGAACCCTCCGAGCACCCGCCGCCCCGCCGCATCCTCGACAACCAGCCCCCGCCCCCCGAATTCGATCACCACCGTGATCACCGCGGCCCCCGCCACACGCAGATCCATCCCGCCCGCAGCCCGATAGCCGATAATCGCGGCCCCCGCCGCCCCGCCCGCGACCGGACCCGTGAAATCCAACCCCCGCCCGCTCTCGAGGTCCTCGCTGTCCACCCGCTCAGCCTACGTAAGACCCCCGGACCCCGTCCGGCGTCGAAAGGTACTGTGCGCCCTGTCGCCGTGTCGCGGCGATCGTGGATCACCCGGCTGAGCGGTCGCCGATAGCGCGGTCGACGATCACCTCCACCAGTTCAGCGGCTTTTTTTTCGTCGAAAATGCCCGGGAGGGTGAGGCGTTCGAGGATCAGCCAGTTGAGGGCGAGGTAGAGCATGAGGACGGTGTCCTCGTCGCCGGGGAGGCCGGAGCCGAGGTGGTTGCTGATGTTGAAGTCGATGTCGGCGCGGACTCGCTCGGTGAGCAGGGCCTGGAGTTCGGGGCGGCGGGTGGCTTCCAGGCGGAGTTCCAGGACGGCCAGGTAGCCGGTGCGGAAGTGGGTGACCCGGTTCACCACTTCGGTCATGAGTTCGGTGATGGTTTCGCGGGTGCCCAGGCCGTGGAGTTTGGCCATGGTCTCCTCGCTGGGGATGAGGCGTTCGTAGTAGCGGTGGCCCACCTGGACGAGCAGCGCGTCGCGGTTGGCGAAGTAGTTGGAGGCGGTGCCCGCGGGGACGCCGGCCTCCTTGTCGACTGCTCGGAAGGTGAGGCCGCGAGCCCCTTCCTTGGCCAGGACCTCGATCGATGCGTCGAGTAGGGCCTGCCTGCGTTCTGGATTCGTGCGAACCACTTGACACCACTCCATTCGTAGTACTACATTTCAAACACTTCACGCATAGTACTACAACTTAGGCGGTAAGCAATGCGAAAGCAGCACGGCACCTTTCCGGCGCAGGGCAACAAGCAGCGTTTCGTGGGCCGTCCCGTGCACCCGCGCACGGTCGCCGCTCCCAAGGGCGGGTGGTCCCGGCACAGCAGGCACGGCGCGCGGTAACCCGCGACCGCACCTGTAGAAAGGACAACCGCGCCCGGCCGATGCCGGAACGTGGCGAAGAATCTCTAGGAGTAGTAGTGCAGAACACCGACGTGATCATCGTGGGCGCGGGCCCGACCGGGCTGATGCTGGCCGCCGAACTGCGTCTGGCGGGCGTGACGCCGCTGGTGCTGGAACGGCAGCCGCAGCCGCGGCATGTGCCGAAGGCCGGTGGACTCGGCGGGCAGGTGCTGGAGCTGCTGCGGTATCGCGGAGTGCTGGATCGATTCGAGGCCGCGTGCACCGATCCGATTCCCGCGCCGCGGTTTCCGTTCGGTGGCGTGCACCTGGACCTCACCCAGCTGCCGGGCAATCCGATGCACGCGCTGCCGCTGCCGCAGCAGCACCTCGAGGAGGTACTCGGGCAGTGGGCGGGCGAACTCGGCGTCGAGATCCAGCGCGGGCACCAGGTGGTGGGCGTGCGTCAGGACGCCGACACGGTCACCGCCGAGGTGAACGGACCGGACGGGACCTACGAGGTGACCGCCGGCTATCTCGTCGCCTGCGACGGCGGCCGCAGCCGCATCCGCGACATCGCCGGAATCCCGTTCCCCGGCAATACCTATCCGGAGGTCAACCGGCTGGCCCAGATCACCGTGCCCGACTCCGTCATCCGGCACGACAACGGCGATCTCGAGGTGCCCGGATACGGCAGGCTGCGGTCGGGCTTCACCCGCACCGAACACGGCCTCTTCGGCCTCGGCGCCTCGCCCACCTCGGAGTCCATGGCCGTCTACACCACCGAGGACGAGACCGAGGATTACGACGACGACGCCCCGCTGACCCTCACCGAAATGCAGGACAGCATCCGCCGCGTCCTCGGCGTCGACCTGCCGGTGACCGACACGCTCCGGTTGTCCCGCTTCACCTTCAAGGCCCGTCAGGCCGAACGCTATCGCGAGGGCCGGATCATGGTCGCCGGCGATGCCGCGCACCTGTTCCCCGCCACCGGCGTGGCCATCAGCGCGGGCATGCTCGACGCGGTCAACCTGGCGTGGAAGCTGGCGGCGGCCGTCGGGGGCTGGGCCCCGGCGGGCCTGCTCGACACCTACCACGAGGAACGCCACTTCGCGGGAGCGCGCACCATGCTGCACACCCGCGCCCAGGTGTCGCTGCGCAGCGGGCACGACCCGGCCGACGAAGCGCTGCGGACGGTGTTCCAGGAACTGCTCACCGACGAGCCCGCGCTGCGCCGGATGGCCGCCCTGCTGGCCGGATCCGATATCCGATACCCGGTGCCGAACCCCAACGGCCACACCCTGACCGGCGCTTTCGTCCCCGACCTCACGCTGCACACCGAGGCGGGAACCAGCAGTGTCGCCGACCTCCTGCACACCGCACGGCCGATCCTGCTGGATCTCGCGGACCGCGCGGACCTGCGCGAGATCGCGCGAAACTGGCAGCACCGCATCGATATTCGCACCGCCAAGACCGGCGACCGGCAGACCGACGCGCTGCTGATCCGCCCCGACGGCCACGTCGCCTGGGCCGCGACGCTCGACGAGCCCGCCGACACCGCGGCGGCCGGACTGCGTGCCGCACTGTCGGCCTGGTTCGGCGAACCCGCGTAGCGGTCGGCCGCCCAACCGGATTCGATGCGGGGTGATCTTCGCCCCGCACCGGATTTCGATTGGCAATCCCCCTCCTCGGCCAGCAAGATTGGCCGGAGACCGCCTGCTGTGGATTCGCGAGACAGGCCGTGGGGTCGGGATGAGGGACGAAGTATGACGAACAGCAACGATCAGTGGCCGAACACGCCCGGCGCGGGCGGCACTCCGCCCGGCGGGACCGGCGGCCACCCCGTGCCGGATCCCCAGTGGGCGCAGCAGACCCAGCTCGGCGCGACCGCGGGCCAATGGGGGCAGCAGCCGCAGGGCGCGACCGGCGATCAGTGGGCGCAGCAACCGCCGCCGCAGGGCGGAACCGACGACCAGTGGGCGCAGCAGACTCAGCTCGGCGCGACCGCCGGTCAGTGGCAGCAGCCGCAGGGTGCGACGGGCGGGCAGTGGCCGCAGCAGGCGCAGCAGGGTGCGACGGGCGGGCAGTGGCCGCAGCAGCCGCAGGCCGGTGCGCCCGGGGAGCAGTGGGGTGCGCAGCAGCCGTATGGAGCCACCGGCGGGCAGTGGCCTACGCAGGCGGGCGGGTATGCGCCGCAAGGGTTTCCGCAGCAGCCGCCGCAGTATCCGGGGCAGCCGTACGGGCAGCAGCCGATGCCGCAGTGGGGGCAGCAGCCGCCGCGGAACACCAATCGCACGGGGCTGATCGTCGCGATCGTGCTCGTGGTGGTGGCGCTGGTGGGCGGCGGTATCGCGGCGGTCGCGCTGACGCGCGGCTCGGATGACGACACCGTCGCCACGGCCACCACGACCACCACCAAACCGGGTAGTTCCGCGCCGAAGACGACCACGCCGTCGACCAAGTCGACCACGGCGGGAGCCTCGCCGGGATTCAAGGGTGTGGTGGTGCCGTCCATGAACATCGCCTACGACGTCCCCAACGGCTGGAGTGTCGCGCAGGCGTCCGAGACCAGCCCGCAGGCGGGAACCACCGGTTCCGCCATCGGTTTCGGCAAGTCGTACGACGGGGCCTACTACTGCCCCGGATCCGCTTACCGCACACTGGCTTTCGTCGTGAAGTCGGATGTGGCCGATCCCGCGGCGGCCGCGACCAAGGTGGCCAAGATCGCCGCGGAGAGCGGGTACTCGGATTCGAGCGGCCGGCAGGTGTCGTCGCCGACCGATATCACCACCACCAGCGGGATCACCGGCAAGATGGTGGAGGGTTCGGGCCCGTGGAAGCCCATGCAGGACGGCTGCACCGCGAACGCCTACGCGGTGTACACCTTCGCGTTCAAGGGACCCCAGGACGTGACGCTGGTGCTGACCATCGAGGCGGACCGGAATGCCTCCGGTGAGCTCACGCCCGATCAGGCCAAGCAGATCATCCAGAGTGTGCGGAAGATCTGAGTAAGTCCGTTATTACGGAGATTCGCCGTCGTGTCGCTCTTTCGAGATGCGGCGCAGAAATTCGGGGTCGTCGTCGGGCCCGATGATGCGGTGTTGCCGGATCGGCGCTGTGCCGGTGCCGGACGGTCGCTGGGGGCCGAAGGCCTTCCAGCACAACATCGCGACGGCTACCACCGCGATGAGTGCCAACAGGTACGTCACGTCGCTCACCTCCTGCCAACGAGGGTAATCCGTTGACGTACCTGCGGCACCGCAGAACAAGAAATAGCGGTTAGGAGCGGGTCGCCTCGGTGGTGAGGGACTTCAGCAGTTGCATGACCTCCGATTCACGGAAGCGGCGGTGGCCGCCCGGTGTGCGGAGTGAGCCGAGTCGCCCGGCGTGCGCCCAGCGGGTGACGGTCTTCGGGTCTACGTGGAACAGGGAAGCCACCTGGCCAGGGGTGAGCAGTGTGTCCTGGCCGTTGACGGAACCCAATACGCGGCTCGCCGCGGTGAACGCAGTCATTCGCAAACCTTTCCGTATCGACAGATCCCTCATCAGTAGCGACATCGTTGCACCGCACCCCCCGAGTGTTCGAACAGTCTCGGTTTGGTAAAGAGGAAGTAATAGACAAAACGGATATCCGTTATGTGTTCGCGGTCACTTTTGACTGGCCAGTAGCGAATATCCAGCGACATTCGGGCGGAGGGCACCGGATATACCCGAATCGGTGTCACCTAGGCTGTTGGCCGTGAGTGACACGACCCAGTCGAACGGTGCGGGGCGACGCCTCGCGAAAAACCTGGCCCTCTACACGGTGGCCCGGCTGGGCCTGGTGGCCGTCCTCGCCGCGATCATCGTCGGCGTCGCCAAGCTGGCCGGCGTGACCGTGCCGATCATCGTCGCGCTGCTGTTCGGCCTGCTCATCGCCATGCCGCTGTCGCTGGTGCTGTTCAAAAAGCTTCGGACGCAAGTCAACAAGGACATCGCCGCCGTCGACGCCAAGCGCCGCGGCGACCGCGAACAGCTCATGAAGCGCCTGCAGGGGGACGACGCGTGAAGCGCTGCGACCGCTCCACGCCGCGCGCCTGGGTCGACAACGCGGTTCGGCTCATCGACGCCGACACCCAGCGCAGCGCCGACACCCACCTGCTGCGCTACCCGCTGCCCGACCACTGGGGCGTGCAGCTGTACCTGAAGGATGAATCCACCCACATCACAGGCAGTCTCAAGCACCGCCTGGCCAGATCGCTGTTCCTCTACGCCATCTGCAACGGCTGGGTCACCGAGGGTACGACCGTGGTGGAAGCCTCCTCCGGCTCGACCGCCATCAGCGAGGCGTACTTCGCGAAACTGCTGGGCCTGGACTTCGTGGCCGTCGTACCGGCCAAGACCTCGCCGGAGAAGATCGCGCTCATCGAGGCGCAGGGCGGGCGCTGCCATCTGGTGGATCGCGCGCCCGACATCTACACCGAGGCAGCGCGTTTGGCGGCCGAGTCGAACGGCCACTACATGGACCAGTTCACGCACGCCGAGCGCGCCACGGACTGGCGCGGCAACAACAACATCGCCGAGTCCATCTTCGAGCAGCTCGCCTTGGAGACGCATCCGGTGCCGGAGTGGATCGTGGTGGGCGCGGGCACCGGCGGCACCAGCGCGACCATCGGCCGCTACATCCGCTACCGGCGGCACGCCACCAGACTGGCCGTGGTGGATCCGGAGAATTCGGCCTTCTACGGCGGATACGAGCTGGCCGACGCCGGCTATCAGACCGGAATGCCTTCGCGGATCGAGGGAATCGGGCGTCCGCGGGTGGAGCCGTCCTTCGTCGGCCAGGTGGTCGACACCATGATCGAGGTGCCCGACGCCGGGTCCATCGCGGCGGCGCGACATGCCTCGCAGGTGCTCGGCCGGCGGGTCGGCGGATCCACCGGCACGAACCTCTGGGGTGCGTTTGCCCTGATTTCCGACATGCTCGCAGATGGCCACACGGGCAGCGTGGTCACGCTACTGTGCGATGGCGGGGACCGTTATGCCGGAACCTATTTCAATGACGAGTGGGTTGCCGGTCAGGGGCTGAGCCTGACGGAACCGGAAGCGGTGCTGGCCGAATTCATCGCTACCGGTCATTGGTCGGCTTAGTTTTCGCACGGCACAGGGGTGGGTCGATTACTTCTGGTCACCCATCCAGTTGTTTGCTGTCAGGTAGCTGCAAGGGTTGAGTCGGGTTCGGATCGCGTCGTACCGAGGTGCTGGTCGAGCGTCCGGACGGTCTTTCGCTGCCTTCCTGGGTGTTAAGGGGGGTAGACGAAACCGGGCGCTCCCGCATGACTGGACGCGTGACCGCCATGGGCTGATCGATGATGGCGCACAAGGTCATCGACCACGATTGCAGGCCCGGAGCGCGCCAGATGTTCACGTGCATCTCGCGAATCGCCAGGGTCTGCGGATCACGCACCAGCTTGGTGGGATTACCCAGATCGCCGGAGACCGAATCGCTGCGCCAGATGAGCGAGAAGTCCGGGCTCTCCAGGCACTTCTCGATGACCTCGAGGGCGCGGTCGTCATCCCGATGCCGGGCCAGCTGCAACCGGAACAGGCTGACGGCGTTCTGCGCCTCACCCATCCAATCCACCAGCACGGTTCGTGAGATCGGGTTGAGGAACAGCCACTCCAGCGCGTTCGCACCCGGCTCGAGCTGGGGGAAGGTGTGCTGGTGTGCGGCATTCGCGGCCAGGATGTCGAAGGCCGCCGACAGGTAGGCCGCCGGTTTCGGCAGCAGTTGCAGGTAGGCCAGATCGGCTTCGGTGGGGTGGTCGGGTTCGACGCGCGGGGCGGGCCCGTCGGCCAGTGTGAGGGCGTACTCGTGTTCGCCCCGGTTCAATTGGAGTGCGCTGCTGAGGGATTCGACGACTCGGCGGGACGGGTTCGCGCCGGCTTCTATCTTGGTGAGGTAGGGGACCGAGAGGTTGGCGAGCCAGGCCAGTTGGGGGCGGGTGAGATTGGCGGTCGTGCGGCGCTGGCGAATGAACTCGCCGAACGTGGGAACTCCGTTCATTAGTTAGCTTGACCTTACTTGTATAGCTGATAAGTACACGCGCGGTTGCCAACTGATACACGCACGGTGGTGCTGGGAGAGGCTGCGCGGTATCCCGTTCTGCTCCAATAGTTTGAAACAACAACAATCCAGGAGTTGAGTTGGGGCAGCATCCGCACTCGGTGATAGGCGCCAATGTGACCGCGGGTCCGTGGGTGGTCACGCCCGAGGCCGAGGCGCAGGTTCACGCCGAGGTCGCCGGCATCATCCACGCGTGGGAACCGGTCGCGGCCGGACGCTACCGCGATCGCGACGGCGACGTCTGGGAGAAGGACGCGCGCGGCTGGCGACTGGTGCTGCAGGCCGGCGTCGAGGTCGAGCCGCACGCGGTGTGGGGCTGGAACGACGGGCACGTCGTCGACTACGCCCCGTTCACCCCCTGCTGACCGTTTCCCGCTGACCGGTTTCCCTGTCGGCGAACATCTTTCCGGTTCTGTCAATTTTTGTTGACGCGCCCGGAGTGTCAACGTAAATTGACACTCATGAGTGAAGCAACAACTCTGGCGGCCGCGGCCGGCAGCCCCGATCCCCAGGTGGGATTGCGGGCCGTGCTGGCTCTCCGCCGGTTGCTCGAGCGGCTCGAGTCCATCCAGGTAGCCAATGCCCGCAGGCAGGGCTGGTCCTGGCAGGCCATCGCGGACGCGCTCGAGGTCAGCCGGCAGGCGGTGCACCAGAAGTACAACCGGAAGGGCGGAATCCGCTGATGTTCGAACGATTCACCAAAGAGGCCAAATTCGCGGTCGTGGTCGCCCAGGAGGAGGCGCGCGAACTGCACGCGCCCTCCATCGGGATCGAACACGTCCTGCTCGGACTACTGGCCGCACCCGGCCACGGCGTGAAAGACGTACTCGCCGAATCCGGACTCACCGTCGACGGCGTACGAGAAGCCTTGGCGCGCAAGCGCGGCGGCGAACCACTCGGCGAAGAGGACGCGGAAGCGCTGCGCTCCATCGGCATCGACCTCGACGCCGTGCGCGAAAGCCTGGAAGCCTCCTTCGGTGAGGACGCCCTCGACCGACCCCCGGCCGAGGACACCCGCCGCGGGTTCTTCCGCAATGCCAAAGGCAAGCCGTGGGGCCATATTCCGTTCACCCGGGAGGCCAAGAAGGTGCTCGAACTGTCGCTGCGGGAGGCGTTGGCGCGTGGCGACAAGACCATCGAGGGCGGGCACATCCTGCTCGGCATCCTGCGCGCCCCCAACGACACGGTCCGGCGGCTGGTCGGTGACGACGCGGCGCTGGCGCGATTGCGGGACGCCACCAACGCGTTTCTCGATCGCGCCGCCTGAGGGCCGGACGGGCCGGTCGGCTCTACGATCGGGGCATGACGCTCCTGATTCGTCTGATAATCACCGGCTTCGCCATCTGGCTGGCCTCGGAATGGGTGGACGGCATCGACATCCGCCCCGACGGCAGCACCTCCGACAAGCTCATCGTCCTCGCGGTCGCCGCGGTGATCTTCACCATTGTGAACGCGCTGGTCAAGCCCATCGTGAAACTGCTGTCACTGCCGTTGGTGATCCTCACCCTCGGCCTGTTCCTGATCGTGATCAATGCCCTCATGCTGTGGCTGACCTCGATCATCACCGAGACCACCAAGTACCAGCTGCACGTCGAGGGTTTCTGGGCGGCGGTCTGGGGCGGCATCATCATCGCCCTGGTGAACTGGGTGCTCGGCGTCCTGGTGCCGGACAACGACTAGCCGATCCGGGGCGGCGCGACCGCCCCGGACCCGGGTCAGGCGAAGACCAGCGCCACCGCTGTCGCGAGCGACCAGACCAGCAGCGCCATACCCGTACCG
Source organism: Nocardia acididurans (assembly GCF_016741815.1). Taxonomy (GTDB): domain Bacteria; phylum Actinomycetota; class Actinomycetes; order Mycobacteriales; family Mycobacteriaceae; genus Nocardia; species Nocardia acididurans. The sequence continues at coordinate 346,923 of NZ_JAERRJ010000005.1, read as the reverse complement.
GCAAGCGCGGGAATCAGATTCGGCCCGCACTTGCCGGTGCGCACCGGCTCATTGGCCTTGATCGCGAGCGGCAGCGCCACCAGGCCCGCCAGCGCCCACGGGGTGACGGTGACGGCCAGCGCGATCGTGGCCAGGAACGGCACCGCCAGCAGCACCAGATGCAGTGTGCGCGTGCGCGTGTCGCCTAGGCGCACCGCGAGGGTGAGCTTGCCCGACACGGTGTCGGTCGGAATGTCGCGCAGGTTGTTGGTCACCAGCACCGCGCTGGAGAACGAACCCACCGCGATCGCCCCCGCGACACCCGCGATATCGATCCGCCCCGCCTGCACGAACTCGGTGCCCAGCACCGCGACCAGACCGAAGAACACGAACACCGCGATCTCACCGAAACCGCTGTAGCCGTACGGATTCCGGCCACCGGTGTAGAACCACGCGCCCGCCAGGCAGGCCGCGCCCACCGCCAGCAGCCACCACGCGCTGGTCGCCACCAGCACCAGGCCCAGCACCGCGCCCACCGCCAGGCAGCCCACCGCCGCATTGCGCACCGCGGCCGGGCTCGCGATCTTCGAACCCACCAGGCGCAGCGGGCCGACGCGCTCGTCATCGGTGCCGCGGATGCCGTCGGAATAGTCGTTGGCGTAGTTCACGCCGATGATCAGGGACAGCGAAAGCAGCAGGCACAGCACCGCTTTCCACCAGTTCACCCCGTCGATCGCGGCGGCGGCCCCCGTCCCCACCAGGACCGGGGCGATAGCGTTCGGCAAGGTGCGCGGCCGAGCGCCCTCGATCCACTGTGCTGCTGTAGCCATGCACCGCAGCCTAGTGCGAGGGTGTGCGGGGGTGCGCGATCAGGATTCGGCGGCGGCCTTGAGCTGCGCCAGGCCCTTCTCGAAATCCTTGCCGACCATCTTGTCCATCGGGATGAGCTTGCCGATCAAGCCCATGAACCCGGTCTGCTGACCGGTCATGCGCCAGGTGACGGCGGTGGAACCGGCGGCGTCCGGGGCGAATTCGAAGGTGACCTGGTTGGTGGCCTTCCAGGGCTTCTCGAAGTGCAGGCGGATGCCGATCCGGTCGGAGGTGGCGGAGGTGATCTCCATATCGCCGCGCCCGGCCTTGCGGTTGCCGTTCCAGAAGTAGCGGGCGCCGATACCGCGGTCGGCTCCGCTGTAGTTGCGTTCCATGGCCGGGTCGATGTCCTCCCAGGGCGACCACTTGCGCCACTGGTGGAAGTCGTCGACGAGCGCCTGAACCTGTGCCGGGTCGGCCTTGATGACCGTGTCCCGGTGAATGTCGAAGTCGGTCATGAAACGAGCTTAGGCCCAGGCAGGCAGCGCTGATAGCGATACCGCACCGACCGGTCCACCGAATCCGGCCGCCGCGCCGCGACTCACCTACGATTGGCGAGGAATGTTTTCGGAAACAAGCAGTCCCGACACCGCCGGGCACCCCCGGCCGACCGCGGGCGATCCGGTACTCGTGGCCCTGCTGGGCGAGGTCGCGCTGCGGCGCGACGGCCTGCTCGCACCCGTACCCGGAACGCGGGCCCGCCTCCTCGTCGCGGCGCTGGCCACCCACCCCGGCCGCAGCCGCAGCGCCCAGACCCTCATCGACGACATCTGGGGCGACACCCCGCCCCGCGCCCCCATGAACGCCCTGCACACCCAGGTCTCCCGGCTGCGCTCGGCGCTACCCGACGGAACCCTGGAAATCGGCCCGGCAGGCTATCGCCTGCTCCTCGCCCCCGACCAGGTCGACCTCGCCTACGCCGCCCAGCTCGAAACTCGAGCGCGCCAAGCGCACCAGGCCGGTGACGACGCCGCAGCTCTCGCCTTGATCGAGACCGCTCGTGCATTGTGGCGCGGTGACCCCGCCGCCGACCTCCCGCCCGGCCCGGTCGCCGACGAGCTGACCACCGTCGCGGCCACCCGCCGCCAGGCGCTCGACACCCTCGAACTCATGGCCCGCGAGACGATCGGCGACCTTACCGGCGCGATCGACCTGGCCCGCGAGGCCGTCGCCACCCAGCCGCTCGACGAGCCCGCCCACGGCACCCTCATGCGCCTGCTCGCGGCAGCGGGCCGGACCAACGAAGCCCTCGACGTCTTCGCTTCGCTACGCACCCGCCTTGTGGACCAACTCGGCGCGGACCCGGGCCCCGCCCTCACCGCAGTCAATACGGCCATCCTGCGCGGCGAACCGATCCCGGGCGCGCCGACCGCACGAATCCGTACCTCGACCCCACCGGGGAGCCCAGCCAGATCCGGTGGCCGCCCCGGAACAGAGCGAACCTCGGACCGAGCCGCGGCCGCCGAGCCAGGTCACGCAGCCGCGCAGAGCCTTTCGGCCACTCCCGAAGCCGGAGCCACCGCCGACGTCCCTCCCCAGGGTCCGAACGCGATGGCGGAATACCCTGCAGGGCAACGCGCCTCGGCCGACGAAGGAAGAACCCCCGGAGCCGGATACGCGGCGGGAATCGAGCATCCGCCCCGGGCCGGGCGCGTGGTCGGGGCCGACGACGCGGCGGGGTCGGGAGTCGGATACTCCGCGAGCGCGGAGAACATGACGGGATCGGGAAACCCGGCGGGGTTCTCGCACCCGGCCAGGGTCGAATACGTGGCAGGGGCCGGGTATGTGGCGGAAGCCGGACAAGCGGCGAGATTCGTGTACGCGGCCGGAGGAGGGGATGCGGCCCAGACCCGCGGCGTGGTGGCCGAGGCGGGGCCGGGACCGGGTGGTTCGGCGAGTTCGGGTGCGGGGCGGTCGTTTCCGAGCGGGCGGGGCGGGCCGGTGGGGATCGGGTTGCGGGTCGCGCCCAATGCGCTGCTGGGGCGGGAAGGCGATCTCGCCGCGCTGGAGGAGTCGCTGCGCAGGTCGCGGGTGACCACCGTGCTCGGGCCGGGCGGGACCGGGAAGACCCGGGTCGCCAATGAGCTCGGGGCTCGGGTGGCCCGGGAGATGCCGGTGACCCTGGTGGAGTTGGCGTCGCTGCGAGCGGATACGAATCCGGCGGCGACGCGGGCCGATATCGAGGCGGCCATCGCGGCGACACTCGGCGTGAGCGAGGTGGGCCGGGATACGAATGTGCTGCGGCCCATGGCCGCTCGCGATATCGGCCAGCGATTGCGGGACGCGCTGGGGGCGCGCGCCATGCTGCTCATCCTCGACAACTGTGAGCATCTCATCGACGCGGTGGCCGAAGTGGTCGCCGATCTGGTGGGCGGCACCGATCGGCTGACCGTGCTGACCACCAGCCGGGCGCCACTGGAGATCACGGCCGAGACCGTGTATCCGTTGCCGCCGTTGGTGATCGACGCCGGCGGATCGCCCGCCACCGATCTGTTCGCGGCGCGGGCGCGCGCGGTGCGGCCCTCGGTACGCCTGGACCCCGACGCGGTGGCGCGGTTGTGCCGGACGCTGGACGGGCTGCCGCTCGCGATCGAGCTGGCCGCCGCCCGCGTGCGAACCATGAGCGTCGAGGAGATCGAAACCCGGCTCGAACACCGATTCGCGTTGCTGCGCAGCGGAGATCGCAGCTCCCCGGAACGGCACCGCACCCTGCACGCCGTCATCGAATGGAGCTGGAACCTGCTGGACAAGGACCAGCGGGTGGCGCTGCGCCGATTGTGCCGGTTCCCAGCGGGATTCACGCTCGCCGCAGCCGAAGCCGTGATCGAGGACCACGAGATACCGGACGCGGCAACGGCTGTCGACGGGCTGGTCGGACAGTCACTGCTCACCGTGCTCGACGACGACCCCGATATCGAAGGCGTGCGCTACCGCATGCTGGAAACCGTCCGTGAGTTCGGTGAGGAGCAACTGGCGCTCACCGGCGAAGCGGACCTGGTGATGGACCGGATGTCGAGATGGGCAACGGATTTCGTACTCGACGTGGCCCGGCGCTACCCGACCTGCGAACAGGTCGGCGTGGTGCGGTCGGTGGCCGCCGAATACGAGAACCTGATCACGGTGCTGCGCCACGCCCTGGATCGGCGCGACATCGGCACGGCCAACGCGGTATTCGCCACCCTGGCCGGACTGTGGGTGATGCGCGGCGCCCATATGGAATTGGTGTCCTGGTCCCCGCGCCTGCTCGCCCTGCCGCCGCAGCGCGGGCCACTGACCAATGAGCAGGCCGACCTGCTGATGTTCGCGCAGCTGCTGCTCGGGCTGCACCTCATGTTCACCGGCGCCGGGCTCCGCGACGCCGCGGTGGTGCGAACCCGGGTGCGGCGCATGCTGTCCCAGGGCGCGCCCCTCACGCCGGTGTTCCGATATCTCGGTGAGCTGACCTCCCGGACCCGCAGCGTCACCCAGGTGGCGCGCAAGCTCGCCGAGGGCGCGCGCTCCGCTGACCCGCGCACCCGGGTGTCCGCCCTGCTGCTGCGCGCGAACATGCGCGAGAACGGGGGCGATGTCTACGGATCCAACCGGGACGCGTTGGAAGCCCTGCGGGTCGAAGGCGCGATCGACCTGTGGGGCACGGCCATGGTGTGCCAGCATCTCGGCAGCATGTACGGACAGTCCGCGCGCTACGCCGAATCCGTCGACTACTACCAGCGCACCATCGACATCATGCTGCAGCTGCGCGCCCACGAGGAAGTCGTGGAAATGCGCAGCTACCTTGCGGTTTCACTGGTCGGCGCCGGAGACACCCGCGCGGCGCGGCACGAACTGGAGGCGACCCTCGGCATGGTCGGACTCGAGCTCGCCGCCGACTACTCCGCCGCGCAGCCCAATCAGCGCCGCGCCACCGTGGTCGCCGGACTGGCGGAAATCGAACTCGCCGAAGGCGATACCGAGGCGGGGCTGGCGCATTTCCGGCAGGTGCTCGCGCTGCTCGACTGGCCGCACGGCGAGGTCGCGCCCGGCCCCGGCGATCTGATGCTCGCCGCCGCCGTGGTGGACGCGTGGGTGCTGTACGGCCGGGCGGCCGAGATGGACAGGGTCGTACGGGAATTGATCGACCTGTCCGTGGCGCGGCTCGCGCAGTACTGGGACCTCCCGCAGATCGGCGCGGTGGCGCTCGCGGTCGGCACCTATCTGCTGGCCATCGGCAAGCGGACCGAGCTGGCTCTGGATCTGCTCGTGCTGGCCCCGAGAGTTTTCGGGCGCCAGGACTATCCGTGCATGCGAATGCCGCGGCATCAGGACCTGCATCGTCCGGTGGTGGGCGCACAGCGCATGACCGACGCGCTGAACGCCGTTGCCCACGTGGGCAGGAAGGCCGCCGCCGCGCGAATCCTGGACGATCTCACCGCGATCCACGCGGACGGCTGGGCCTGAATCAGATCGAATTGCGGATGTAGAGCGCCACGGCGTGGGTGCGGTTGTTGGCGTTCAGCTTTCGCATGGTGTTGGTGATGTGCATCTTCACGGTCGATTCCGCGATGTAGAGCTGGGAGCTCATGATTCGCGTGCTCAGCCCCTGCGACATCAATTCGAGGATCTCGCATTCGCGTTCGGTCAGGCGCGCATCCAGGAGAGCGGTTCCGCCGCAGTGTCCGTGCATGATCGGATCTCCATCCCGTCGAGTGGGTCGTAATGGTTTGGACGGCTGCGGGTTCCGGGCGGTTCCGCCGATGTGACAGGGTTCACAGCGAGGGGCCCGGCTGGTGAATTCCAGCCGGGCCCTTCGATTTTCGAGTTGTCACGCGTGGCGCATGTACGCCCGCACGGTGAGCGGGGCGAAGATGGCGATCACCACGACCGAGCCGAGCAGCGACCAGGCCAGATCCGCGGTGTACGCGCCGTTGTTCATGAGCTCACGGGCGGTGTTGACCATGTAGTAGATCGGGTTGACCTTGTTGATGCCCTGCAGCCAGCCCGGCATGGTGGACACCAGGGCGAACGCGCCGGACATGAAGGTCAGCGGGAACATGATCATCATCGAGATGCCCTGCACGCCGGCGGCCGACTTGCCGGTCACGCCGACCAGCGCCCAGATCCAGCTCACCGCGAACGAGCAGAACACCACCACCAGGCCCGCGACGATGACGGCCAGCACGCCGCCCGCCGGACGGTAGCCCAGCAGCAGGCCGACCACCAGGGTCAGCACCGTCGCCAGGCCGTAGCGCACCACATCGGCGAGCAGTGCGCCCGACAGCGCCGAAATACGGGCGATCGGAAGGGATTTGAAGCGGTCGAAGACGCCCTTGTCCATATCCTCACGCAACTGCGTGCCGGTGACCACCGACGTCAGCACCACGGTCTGCACCAGGATGCCGGGAATCAGGGTGGGCAGATAGTCGTGCATGCTGCCCGAGATCGCGCCGCCGAAGATGTAGGCGAACAGGACGGTGAACAGGATCGGCTGAATCGTGACGTCGAACAGCTGTTCCGGATTGTGCTTGATCTTGAGCAGGCCGCGGTAGGCCATGGTGAGCGAGTTGCGCACCGTCTGCTCGAACGAAACATGGTTGCTTACTTCGGGAATGGGGGCCGCGACGGCCGCCGCGTGGCGGCCCGCCGGTGCGGTGATGGTCGTGGTCATGCCGCGCTCCGTTCGGTGTCGTTCTCGTCGTCCGCGCCGTGGCCGGTGAGCGCGAAGAACACTTCGTCCAGGCTCGGCTTGGCGACGTTGATCTCGTCGATCCGGATGTCGTGCTCGCGCAACCGGATCAGGATGTCGGTGGTGACGGAGGCGTCGGGCAGCGGTGCGGTGATGCGGCCCGCCTCCGGGGTGATGGTGGCCTCGACGACGCGGCCCGCGGAGCGAGACAGGAACTCGCCCACCAGGGTTCGCGCCTGCTCGATCTGCGCCTTGTCGGACAGGGTCAACTGCAGGGCCGAAAGACCAACGGACGCTTTGAGTTCGTCGGAGGTGCCGTCGGCGATGACCTTGCCGCGATCGATGACCGCGATCCGGTCGGCCAGCTGATCGGCCTCGTCCAGGTACTGGGTGGTGAGCAGCACGGTCGAACCCTCGCGCACCAGACGGCGGATGGTCTCCCACATCTGGGCGCGGGTGCGCGGATCCAGACCGGTGGTCGGCTCGTCGAGGAACAGCAGCGGCGGCCGGGCGATCAAACTGGCCGCCAGGTCGAGCCGCCGGCGCATACCCCCGGAGAAGTTCTCCAGCGGTTTCGACGCGGCCTCGGTCAGCCCGAATTCCTCCAGCAGCTCCGCCGACTTGCTGCGCGCATCCGCCTTCGAAAGCCCCAGCAGCCGAGAGAAGATCACCAGATTCTCGGTAGCGGTCAATTTCTCGTCGACGGACGCGTACTGCCCCGTCACCCCGATCAGCGACCGCACCGCGGTAGGTTCGGCCACCACATCGCGTCCGAAGATCCGAGCACTACCCCCATCCGGTCGCAGCAACGTGGCCAGCATCCGAATAGTCGTGGTCTTCCCGGCCCCATTGGGCCCGAGCACGCCGTAGACGGCCCCCCGCGGCACCGCGAGACTGACGCCATCCACCGCCCGCTGCTCCCCGAAGACCTTGACCAAGTCGTTCGCCTCGATAGCGAGTGCCTCAGCAGGTGTGTAAGAAGTCATGCCCAAACCATGCGACCCCCCACTTACACGCCCCTTGCACCGCGATTGCACGCCCCTCTTGCACGAGAAACCCCCACTCTCGGGGGAGGACTCTCAGGGGCTGTCGCCCCCGAACCCCCCGACCAGAATGCGCACCCTGCCCTGGGATTCAGGGCTGAGCCGCAACCATGCGGCGTTGGCCGGACGTGACCTTGCGGGTGTTGGCCGGGCGCGGCCCTGTGGGTGTTGGCCGGGCGCAGCCCTGTTGGGGTTGGCCGGACGTGACCTTGCGGGTGTTGGCCGGACGTGACCTTGCGGGTGTTGGCCGGACGTGACCTTGCGGGTGTTGGCCGGACGCGGCCCTGTGGGGGTTGGCCGGGCTCGGCCTTGTGGGGGTTGGCCGGGCGCAGCCCTATGGGGGTTTGGGGGCTTAGCCCCCTTTTCCCCTCTCACCTCAGTTGGAGGTGCGGGCCAGGAGGTATTCGCGGATCTTGGCGCGGTCGGGTTTGCCGGGGCCGATCAAGGGGAGCTCGTCGAGGACGAGGAGTTCGCGGGGGGCGGCGATGGCGTCGAGGTCGGCGACCACGTGTTTGCGGAGGTCTTCCAAGGTGGGGGCGGTGGAGCCGGGGGAGGGGACCACGGCTACCGCTACTCGCTGGCCGAGGCGCTCGTCCTGGAGGCCGAGGACCACGCATTCGGAGACCGCGGGGTGGTTGATGATGGTGGCTTCGACCACCTGGGGGATGACGAGCAGACCGCCGGTCATGATGGCCTCGTCGAGGCGGCCGGTGATCGTCAGGACGCCGTCGGTGAGGAAACCCGCGTCCTCGGTGCGGAACCAGCCGGGTTCGGCGAAGGCGGGATGGTCGGGGAGACCGCGGTAGCCGTTGGCCAGGGTCGCCCCGCCGAGCATGACGCGGCCGTCCCGGATGCGGATCTCGGTGCCGTTCAAGGGCACGCCCTCGTAGACGCAGCCACCGCAGGTTTCGCTCATACCGTAGGTGCGGACCACGGTGATACCGGCGGCGCGGGCGCGCTCCAGCACGGGTGCGGGGGTGGCCGCGCCACCCACCAGCACCGCGTCGAGCTGCGCGAGCGCCTCGGTGGCCACGGGTTCGTCCAGCGCCTTGATGAGCTGGGTCGGCACCAGCGAGGTGTAGCGGCGTTCGCCGCGCATGCCCGCCACCGCGCTCGCCAGCCCCTGCGGCAGGAAGCCGCCCGACACGTCGAGGACGGTCGGCTCGGTCCCCGCCAGAATGCTGCGCAACAGCACCTGAATACCCGCGATGTGATGCGTCGGCAGCGCCAGCAGCCACTGCCCCGGCCCGCCGAGCCGCTCGTGCGTGGCGTCCCCGCTGGCCCGCAGCGCGGACGCGGAAAGCATGGCGCCCTTGGGGATTCCGGTGGTGCCGGAGGTGGTGACGACCAGCGCCACATCCTCGTCGATGGGTTCGCCGGGCCCCAGGCTGCTGCTCAGCCGCTTCGCCTCACGGCGGTCCGCGCTGGGCACGGGCAGCCAGGCGGGCCCGTTGCCGTCCAAGGCTTCCCGGAGATGCGGCATTACGTCACCCAGTCCGGAGCCGGTGGGCATGGGGAGTGTGCGGAGGGTGCTGCTGCTCACGTTCGCGATCGTGTCATGTCGTCGGGTGGCGGCGCACGAATGGGGGTCGGCGCCCGGGTCGATGGTGGTCGGTGCGGTCAGTCGGACGTCGGTGTCGCCAGCGGCCAGCCACCGGCTGCGAGCCGGGAGGCCACCCGAGCGATATCGTCCTCGCCGGGCTGCTCCTTGGCAACTCGGGCAATGGCCGCCGCGATGTCGGCGCGTGCGATGTCACCGCTGGCGACGCGGTCGCTCACCAGTTGTTCCACCACCAGGTGCACCTCGTAGTCGGTGAGCCTGCGGTGCAGGACCGCGAGCAGCGCGACATAGTCCGATTGCGGAATACCCTGCGGATATCCGGCTTTCAGCCAGTCCAGCACCTTCTGCAGGACGTTGCTCCAGGACTGCGGAGGTTTGGTCGCGTCGGGGCGTTCCGCCGGCGAAGGCGATTCCGGAGAGCTCATGGGCGTGCCTTTCGGTACGGCGGCGTCACGCGCCGAGCAAATGTATGCCGAGTCGGGAGGCGAGGAAGCCGCGTGCGATGAAGAGCACACCGACCACCACCGCGATCATGACTACTCCGAAACACATGGCGGACAATGCCATAGAGACCGCTCGGTCTGAACCGGTCGCTCCGTCGTCGATCCGGGCGCGATACCGGATCCCCAGCGCGAAGATGGTCGGCAGACCCGCACCGAACAGCAGCGCCGCCAGCGTGACCTGCCACAGGTCTTCCAGATTGGACAAGAACGTCTGCATGCCCCTGGCTCCTAGCCGATTCCGTTGCTGACGGCCTTGCCGTCCTGGTGGACCTGCTGCGCCGTACCCGATTCCCCGGCCGCCGCGCCCTTCCAGTCGTCGTTCACATTGTGCGAGTTGACCGCACTGCGCTTGGAGCGCAACCAGATCAGCGCGGCCGCGGCGATCAGCAGCGCGAACACCACCAGCACGCCGGCCGTCCCGCCGATGGCGTGCAGCAGCGCCCAGCACACCGCGCCCACCACGCCCGCCATGGGCAGGGTGAGGATCCAGGCCACGACCATGCGGCCCAGTACCGCCCAGCGCACCTCCGCGCCCGGCCGGCCCAGCCCCGAACCGAGGATCGAGCCGGTGACGGTCTGCGTGGTCGACAGCGGCAGGCCGAAGTGCGCCGAGGTGAGAATGATCGCCGCCGAGGTGGATTCGGCCGCGAAACCCTGCGGCGGCGCGATGTCCACCAGGCCCTTGCCCAGCGTGCGGATGATCCGCCAGCCGCCCAGGCAGGTGCCCAGGGCGATGGCCACGGCGCAGGACACGATCACCCACAGCGGCAGTGGATCACTGGCCTTGGCCGATCCGTGCGCGATGAGCGCCAGGAAGATGATGCCCATGGTCTTCTGCGCGTCGTTGGTGCCGTGTGCCAGCGAGACCAGCGAGGCGGAACCGATCTGCCCCCACCGGAATCCGTGCTCCACGGTCTTCTCGTTGCTGCCGCGCGTGATCCGGTAGACCACCCACGAGCCGATGGCCGCCACCAGCGCGGCGACCACCGGCGCCAGCAGCGCCGGAATGATGATCTTGGCGAGCACACCCTTGTGGCCCGAGGTCCAGATGACGCCGCTCCAGCCCAGCGCGGCGATGGTCGCACCGATGAGACCGCCGAACAGCGCGTGCGAGGAACTCGACGGCAGGCCCAGCAGCCAGGTGAACAGATTCCACAGGATGCCGCCCACCAGACCCGCGAACACGATGTCGAGCAGTGCTTTACCGCTCACCTCGGACAGGTCGACGATGCCCTCGGCCACCGTCGCGGCGACGGCGACGCTGAGGAACGCGCCGACCAGGTTCAGGAATCCGGAGAGGAGTACGGCCGTACGCGGGGGGAGCGCACCCGTAGCGATCGAGGTGGCCATCGCGTTCGCGGTGTCGTGGAATCCGTTGGTGAAATCGAATGCCAGGGCCGTGAGAACAACGATCAGCAGAACAAGCAGTTCGGCAGACACGCGTCCAGTCTGCGCTACGCCATTAACGATTCGTTAACCGGTGCCCCGCGCGCCGTCACACTGCTGTTCGTGCTAGGGCTTCCGCGTGTCGCGGCGCAGGGGGTGTTCGGCGGGAACCTGGACCAGCACAATCGGCGTCCCATCGGGGTCTTTCACCCACATTTCGATGAGTCCCCACGGCTCCTGTCTCGGCGCCCGGTCTATTGGCACTCCCTTGACGGCCAGCTCCGCGGCGGCGTCCCCGCAATCGCGCACCTGCAACCAGAGGGCCCCCGCGAAGCCGGCGGGGGCGGCGTCCGCGCGTCCGTGCGCGGCCACCTCGACCAGTGACTGCCCGGCGAAGAACACGGTCCCGCCCGGATACTCGCGGGCGATGGCCAGGCCCAGGTCGTCCCGATAGAACTCCAGCGTCCGTTCGTAGTCGACCGGACGCAGGATCACGCGACTGCCGAGAATGTCCATGTGGAGACCTTTCCACGTCACGCGGGGGCTCGGGGGTGAAGTCCCCGAGCGTCCCGAGAGCTGGGAACTCAGAAGTAGTACGGGTACGGCTTCCAGTCGGGCTCGCGCTTTTCCAGGAAGGCGTCGCGGCCTTCGACGGCCTCGTCGGTCATGTAGGCCAGGCGGGTGGCCTCACCGGCGAAGAGCTGCTGGCCCACCAGGCCGTCGTCGGAGAGGTTGAAGGCGTACTTCAGCATCCGGATGGCCTGCGGCGACTTGCCGAGAATGTCGGCCGTCCACTCCAGGGCCACGTTCTCCAGCTCGGCGTGGTCCACGACCGCGTTGACCGCGCCCATGGCGTGCATCTCCTCGGCGGTGTAGGGCCGTCCGAGGAAGAAGATCTCGCGAGCGAACTTCTGCCCCACCATCTTCGCGAGGTAGGCGCTGCCGTACCCGCCGTCGAAGCTGCCCACGTCGGCGTCGGTCTGCTTGAACCGCGCGTGCTCGCGCGAGGCGAGAGTGAGATCACAGGTGACGTGCAGGCTGTGCCCGCCGCCCGCGGCCCACCCGTTCACGAGTGCGATGACGACCTTGGGCATGAAGCGGATGAGCCGCTGCACTTCCAGGATGTGCAGGCGCCCGGCGCGGGCCTGGTCGACAGTGTCGGCGGTGTCGCCGCTGGCGTACTGGTAGCCGCTGCGGCCGCGGATGCGCTGATCGCCGCCGGAGCAGAAGGCCCAGCCGCCGTCCTTGGGGCTCGGCCCGTTTCCGGTGAGCAGGACCGCGCCCACGTCGGAGGTCATGCGGGCGTGATCGAGCGCACGGTACAGCTCGTCGACCGTGTGCGGCCGGAAAGCGTTGCGCACCTCCGGCCGATCGAAGGCGATGCGGACGGTCCCCTGATCGATGTGGCGGTGGTAGGTGATGTCGGTCAGATTCTCGAACCCGGGGACGGGTCGCCAGAGCGCTGCATTGAAGGTCACGAGCTCGAACATAGTGGTAGGGCGTGCGCCACAGTCACTGCGACTTGGATGTGTTTGCCTTCGGCGCGCGCGAAATGCGTTCGCGGGAACGCACATGTCGTCGTGGCCCGGAAGTTGCCGAACTGGGCAGTCGGATTTTTGCGATATCGCCGGTCAGTGAACATCGCGAATCTGAAACGCTGCCAACCGATTGCGGAGGCTTTACAGTGCTGTTGCTGTGTAGGCAGTCGTAGCCACCACGGCACCGTGTGCGCGGGGACACAGGTGCGTATAGTTGCGTGCGCTCGTTCATCGAAAAACTATCCGGAGGAACCTGAAAGTGGTTGCAGCACTGTCTGAATCCCTGCTCGATGACGCCAAGCGTCCGGCTTTCCTGGCCGACGCCCAGGAGGTTCTGGACGCGGAGGTGTCGGGCAAGGGCGGCGCGTCGGGCCTCGCCGTGAAGGGTGGCTACGCCGCGATCAAGAAGGTCAGCCCGACCATCGTGGGCGACGCGCTGTCGTCCTTCGCCCCCAAGCTGGTCGAGAAGCTGGAGCCGTTCTGGGCCGAGTACCAGGCTTCCGGCGCGGCCGGCTCGTTCGGCGAGCTGCTGGCGTCCAAGCAGGACGAGGTCTCCGAGGCCCTGCTCTCGGTCACCGACGCGCGCGCCGAGGCGTCCTCGCGTCCAGCTCTCACGAAGGTGTACAACTCCCTGCGCGGTTCGGCCAAGAAGAATGTGGCCGAAGCGCTTCCGCGCGTCGGCGACCTGATCCAGCGCCACGCCTGACCGCCTCTCCGCGCCTTTTGCGCGTGGCTGAGAGCCGCTGACCGCCGTGCACGCGTGCCGGCGGTTTGCGGCGAAACCGATTTCGGGGGTACCCGGCGAGTTACCCGGATCTCGCGAAATCAGTTGTCGCCGTGATATTTCGACGGTGGGTTCGCGGCCCCTGGGGGCCGCGAACCGGCCGCTTGGTTATCCGGCGGCCTTGCCCACTCGCCAGTAGCCGGTGAAAGTGATGTCCGCCTTGGGGATCTGGCGGTCGTTCACCAGGTGGCGGCGCACGCCGGCGACCAGGGACTGCTCACCGGCGAGGAAGGCGTAGACGCCGGTGGCTGGGAGATCGGCCGCGCGGGCGGCAGCCGCTGCGGCAGCGCCGATTTCGCCGTGCGCGTCCTCGCGAACCACCCAATTCACCTGAACCCCTTCGGGTTCGCCCAGTTCCTGCTTGTCCTCCGCGTGCGGAATCTCGATGAACGCGGCACCCTTCAGATCGCGCGGAGCGGACTGCAGTGTTCCGGCGATGGCGGGCAGGGCGCTCTCGTCGCCCACCAGCAGGGTGAAGGTGGCGTGCTCGGGCAGCTGGTACATGATGCCCTCGTCCAGCAGGCCGATCTTGCTGCCGGGGGTGGCGTTGTTGGCCCAGGCCGAGGCCGGGCTGTCGTCACCGTGCGACACGAAGTCGATGTCGATCTCCGCGGTGCTGCCGAACTCCCCGAAACCGGCGGCACGATAGTCGCGCACGGTGTAGTTGCGCACGACCGGACGGTGTTCCTTGCCCATCATGAGGTACTGCGCATACCAGCCGAGGCTGCTCGACGAGGTCGGCAGTTTCAGGCCGCCGTCCTTGCCCGGCATGAACAAGCGGAACCACTGGTCGAACCCCATCGCGGTGAAACCCGCCAGGCCCTCGCCGCCGATGGTGACCCGGACGAAGTTCGGGCTGATTCGCTTGGAGGCCAGAACTTCCGCGGTGAGGATCTCCCGATGTTCGGGCTTGACATATTTGCTGCGCTTCGCCATGGGCTTAGGTTAGCAAAGCCTAACCTGCGGTGATAGCCGTAGAGCGGGTGTGAGCAGGGTGACGCAGCACGATGATCGACTGTCTGAGAGGCTGGAGGCGTGAACCCTTCGACAGCACAGGCGCGAGTCGTCGTCGACGAACTCGCACGCGGGGGAGTGCGGGACGTCGTCCTGTGCCCGGGCTCCCGAAATGCTCCGCTGGCCTTCGCATTACAGGCCGCCGACGCCGCCGGCCGCATCCGCCTGCACATGCGCATCGATGAACGCAGCGCCGGATTCCTCGCCATCGGCCTCGCCGCTGCGAGCGGCCGGCCCGTCCCGGTGGTCATGACCTCCGGCACAGCTGTCGCCAATCTCGGCCCCGCCGTCCTCGAAGCCAACTACGCGCGCATGCCGTTGATCGTGCTCAGCGCCAACCGGCCCTACGAGATGCTCGGCACCGGCGCCAACCAGACCGTCGAACAGTTCGGCCTGTTCGGCAGCCAGGTGCGCGCGGCCATCAGCCTCGGCCTCGCCGAGGACGAACCGGGCGATCACCTCTACAGCACACAGAACAGCGTGTGGCGCTCGGCTGTCTGCCGCGTGCTGGCCGCCGCGCGCGGCACCCGCTCCGGCAACGCCGGGCCCGTGCACTTCGACATCCCGCTGCGCGAACCGCTCGTACCCGACGCCACCGCCGGGGATCTGCTGCCGCCCGGCCGCGCCGAGGACCGGCCGTGGACCGCGACCCAGTACGCCACCCTCGACGTGCCGCTCGATATCGACCTCACCCCCGACACCGTGGTCATCTCCGGCCACGGCGCGGGCCACCGGCCCGAACTCGCGGCCCTGCCCACCGTCGCCGAACCCACCGCGCCCATGCACGGCCCGGCGCTGCATCCGCTCGCGCTCGCCCTGCTGAAACCCAAGCAGGCCATCATCACCGGACGGCCCACCCTGCACCGGCAGGTGTCCAAGGTGCTCGCCGATCCGGAGGTCACCGTGTACGCGCTGACCACCGGCCCGCGCTGGCCCGATGTGTCCGGCAATGTGGTCGGCACGGGCACGCGCGCGGTCACCTACGGCGCGCCCCGGCCGGAATGGCTGGACCTGTGCCGCGATCTCAACGAGAAGGCGTGCGGTGTCGTGCGCGCCGAACTCTCCGGGCATCCCAAGACCACCGGCCTGCACGTGGCCACGGTCGTGATGGACGCGCTGCGCGAAGGCGACCAGCTGCTGCTGGGCGCGTCCAATCCGGTGCGGGACGCCGCGCTCATCTCGAGCCCGAAACCCGGTGTGCGCGTACTGTCCAACCGCGGCGTGGCCGGTATCGACGGCACCGTGTCGGCGGCGGTCGGCGCGGCCCTCACCCATCCCGGGCGCACCATCTCCCTGATGGGCGACCTCACCTTCCTGCACGACGCGTCCGGCCTGCTCATCGGCCCGGGGGAACCGCGGCCGGAGGATCTCACCATCGTGGTCGCCAATGACGACGGCGGCGGCATCTTCGAACTACTCGAACAGGGCGATCCGCAGTACGCGGGCGTCTTCGAGCGCGTCTTCGGCACGCCGCACGGCATGGACCTCGCCGCGCTGTGCGCCGCCTACCGTGTCCCGCACCGCCAGGTGGATCCCGCCGAACTCGCGCGGGAACTCGCCGACCACGCGCACGGCATCCGGGTGCTCGAGGTGGCCACCGAACGCTCCAGCCTGCGCGAGCTGCACGCCACCGTCCGCTCCAATATCGCGAACTAGCCCACCCGTCAGCACGCTGGGATGACGGGTGGGATTCGTCCTAGCCCCCCGCGCTCTCGTCGTAGTCGTCGTCCAGCGGGACGGGGATGGCCTGCTCGATCAGGTCGGCTTCGCTTGCGGTCCAGCCGTTGTCGCCCTCGGGCAGGGGCGTGAGCTCGGAATCGGAGCCGGCGGGCTCTTCCGGATCGGGATAGGCCGGGGTGTGCTGCTCGACGAGATCGGCCTCGGGTACCGCGTCGATGCTGGGCTCGGTCATCGTGTGCTCCTCTCCGCCGGATCGGCCAGGGGCCGTGTGCAGTCGGTGCACTTCCGAGCATGCCCCCTGATCTACTCGCCGTCCAGCGGCCCAGGATCGGCGGGATGCTCGACCAGCGCCAGCACCCTGCCCGCCAGGAAGCGCGCGGTGCGCACCGCCGTGCCCGTCCTGGTCACTTCACTGACCTCGACCACCCCGCGTGCGATGCGCACCTCGACCTTGCGGCCGGCGCGGGATGCGGTCACCTCGTAGTTGCGAGACCCGTCGCCGGTATCGACGACAATCTCCACTCGATCACCCTTCATCTTCCAATTCTTCTCCTCACCAGCGGTTTTCGCCGCTAACAAGTCGGTGTCGACCGGTCGGTGCACGTGCATTCGCGCGATCGGCGATGAATTCCGGTGGATCGGGTAGTCCCCATTCGGGAGCGGGCCGCCGCTCCGGCGACCCGCCCCGCCCCCTCGGGAGGACCTATGAACTACCCGATATTCGATCTGGAATCCGCCGCAGCGGATATGGACACCGTGGTCACCGGAATCGACGACACCCAACTCGACGCACCCACCCCCTGCACCGGCACCTCGGTCCGGCTGCTCCTCGCCCATGTCGTCGGCCTCACCGAGGCCTTCCGCCAAGCCGCCACCAAAGAGATGATCGGACGGTCCCAGCCCGCGACCTCGGTACGCCCGGAACTCCCGCACGACTGGCGCACCCGCATCCCCGCACAACTCAAAGACCTCGTGGCCGCCTGGTATCAGCCCGCCGCGTGGACCGGCGACACCGAAGCCGGCGGTGTCCTGCTGCCCGCGACGCAGATGGCCGAAATAGCCTTGAACGAGTTGGTCGTTCACGCCTGGGATCTGGCGCGCGCCACCGGGCAGCCCTATCTTCCGGATTCCGACGATCTCGCCATCCTCCTCGAGATGCTCCGCAACACACCGGTGGAGGGCACGCCCGGCCTGTTCGGACCGGTCGTTCCCGTTCCCGACAATGCCGCCACGCTCGACCGGGTCCTCGGCCTGACCGGGCGTGATCCGGCGTGGAGCGCGCACAGCGCCTAGACGAACACTCCTGCCTCGGCGGCCAGTGCGGCGGCCTCGGCGGCCGCGGTGACCGCCGCGTCGTCGATGGCCGCGCCACTGGCCAGCAGGCGGTAGTAGAGCGGGGCCGAGACGGCCGAGAGCACCGCGTGCGCATCGGTGCCGCGCGGGAGTTCGCCGCGGGCGACGGCGGATTCGACGACGGGGGACCATTCGTCCAGGCGTGTGCGATAGAAACCGTGCAGGGCCGCGGCGGTCGCCTCGTCGCCGGTCGCCGCGGCGATCAGGGCGCGGAAGAGCGGGCCCTGCCGGGTGTCGGTGAGGGTTTTCGCAACGAGGCGGGCGTTCGCCAGCAGGTCGCCGCGGAGCGAGCCCGTATTGCTGTGGGGGAGTGAGGATTCCGCCATCTCCGCGAGCAGGTCGGTGACCAGCCCGGCCGGGGTGCGCCAGCGGCGGTAGACGGTGGTCTTGCCGACCTCGGCGCGGGCGGCCACCTCCGTCAGATCCAGTGCGGCGAAACCGCGTTCGGCGAGCAGATCGCCCGCGACGCGCAGCACCGATTCGCGGACGCGCGCGGTGCGTCCACCTGGGCGAAGCGAGCCGGGCGCGGCGGTGTCCTGATCCATAACGGGCCTCCAGTTTCATTTACGGCGAGAGGAGTGTATCGTCTGTCATGTTAATGAAACTGTAGTTCCGTTAGGAGTGGGGCAATGGAATACCGTCGATTGGGCGCATCGGGTCTGCTGGTGCCGGCGTTGAGCTTCGGCGCGGGCACCTTCGGCGGGCGTGGCGAACTGTTCAGCGCCTGGGGCGACACCGACGCGCAGCAGGCGCGCCGGCTCGTCGACATCAGCCTGGACGCGGGCGTCACGCTGTTCGACACCGCCGACGTCTACTCGGACGGGGCATCGGAAGAGGTTCTGGGAGAAGCGATCCGGGGCCGCCGTGACCGGCTGCTCATCTCCACCAAGGCGGGCCTGCCCACCGGGCCGGGAGCCTACGACGCCGGAACCGGGCGGGCCCGGCTCGTCACGGCGGTGGAGGGATCACTGCGCCGGCTCGGCATCGACCACATCGACCTGTTCCAGCTGCACGCCTTCGACGCGGGCACGCCCGTCGAGGAAACCCTTGCGGCACTGGACGATCTGGTGCGCGGCGGCAAGATCCGGTACATCGGAGCCTCCAACTTCGCGGGCTGGCAGCTCATGAAATCCCTTGCGGCGTCGGATAAGAACGGCTTCCCGCGCTATGTCGCGCACCAGGTGTACTACTCCCTCGTCGGGCGCGACTACGAGTGGGAACTCATGCCGCTCGGCGTCGACCAGGGCGTGGGCGCGGTGGTATGGAGCCCGCTCGGCTGGGGCCGGCTCACCGGGAAAATCCGTCGCGGGCAACCGCTTCCGGAAGGCAGCCGCCTGCACAAGACCGCCGAGGCCGGGCCGCCGGTGGACGACGAACTGCTCTACGACGTGGTCGACGTCCTCGACGAGATCGCCGCGGAAACCGGGCGCACCGTCCCGCAGATCGCACTCAACTGGCTGCTCACCCGGCCCACCGTGGCGACCGTCATCGTGGGCGCGCGCAACGAGGAGCAGTTGACCCAGAACCTCGGCGCGCTCGGCTGGAGCCTCACCGCCGATCAGCTCGCCCGCCTCGACAAGGCGAGCGCCGTCACCCCGCCCTACCCCTACTACCCGTACTACCGCCTGCCCGACTTCGCCCGGCTGAATCCGCCTGCGGTGTAACGAGAAAGACCCCGGCAGACCGTGCCGGGGTCTCTTCGATCATGCGGTCCTACAGGCCGAGGCCCTTGGCGAGCACGCCCCACGAGGTCTTGAGGTCGTCCTGCCAGTAGCCCCAGGAGTGCAGGCCGACATCGCGGTAGACGAAGGTCGCCGGGATGCCGAGAGAATTCAGCTTGGCCTGGAAATTGTGGTTGAACAGGTTGATGCTGGCCTCGATGATCATGCCCAGCGCGATCGTCTTCGGATATTCCGAGGTGTTCGTGGTCGCCCACTTGGAACTCGGCAGATCATAGGCTCCCGGAATGCCGTTGCCGGTCGACACGAAAAGTTCGACCCCGCGCAGCTTTTCGGCATTCACCGTCGGATCGTTCTCCACCCACAGCGGATTGTCCATGGCGCCCCACATGTTCTCGACCGTGCCGCCGCCCCACTCGTTCACGGTCAGCTTCACCGCCTCCTGCGCGATCGGGTCACTGGTCTGCGTCAGACCGGAGTACACCGCCGCAGCCTGGAACAGGCCCGGATTGTGGGTCACCAGATTCAGCACCGACAGACCCGACATCGACAGGCCCGCAATGGCGTTCACGCCATTGGTGTTCAGCGCGGCATCCATCAGCGTCGGCAGTTCCTTGCCGATGTAGGTGTCGTACTTGTAGACGCCCAGCTTCGGATCAGGCTGCAACCAGTCGGTGTAGAAACTGAACCCGCCACCCAGGATCTGGATGACATTCACGTTCTTGTCCGACAGGAACTGCATGGCATCGGTCTTGCCCTGCCAATTCGCCTGCCCCGCGCCGCCGTCCGCGCCACTGAGCAGATACAGGCTCGGGCGCGGCACCGAGGTGTCGGCCGGCAGCATCACCTCCACCGGCAGCACGGTGTCCATGGCCGCCGAATAGATGTCGAAATGCAGGGTGCGCGCGTCCACCGGGACGATGTTCTTGATGTACGAACCGTCCGCCGACTTCACCGTCGGAATGGTGACCTGCGGCTTCGGTCCCTGCCCCTCCGGCCCCTGAGCCTCGGGACCCTGTCCTTCCGGCTGCCCGGCGCCCGGCTGCTCCGGCGGATCCGCCAGCGCCTGCCCGCCGATGCTCAAGGACACCGCGGTCACCACGGCGGCCACGGCCGTACGCACGATTGTTCGACGGATCAAGATCCCCGCCCCTCCCAGATTTCCCTCATCAGACCGCCCCGTGACGGCAAAACTCTGCCGCCGAACAACATACCGGGATAGTTACGTGCGGGCCATGTCCGGATGCCCGGCAGGCGACCGGCGATCAGTACACGTCACGCACATAGCGTTTCTCGGCCACCAACTGCTTCTTGAACGCGAGTGCCGCGTCCTCGGACAGCTTGCCGTGAATACGCGCGATCTTCAGCAGGGTGTCGTCCACATCCTTGGCCATCCGGGAGGCGTCGCCGCAGACATAGAAGTGCCCGCCCTCACGCAACCACGCCCACAGCTCCGCGCCGTGCTCGATCATCCTGTGCTGCACGTAGATCCGTTCGCGCTGATCGCGGGAGAAGGCCAGATCCAGGCGGGTCAGGAAGCCGGAGCGGAACATGTCCTCCAGCTCGGCGCGATAGTAGAAGTTGTCCTTGGCGTGCTGATCGCCGAAGAACAGCCAGTTGCGGCCCCTGCAGCCCAGGGCCCGGCGCTCCTGCAGGAAACCGCGGAACGGGGCGATGCCGGTACCCGGGCCGACCATGATCATGGGCGCGTTCGGATCCAGCGGCGGGCGGAAATGCGGGGCGCGCTGCAGGAAGATCGGCACATCCAGATCCGCGCGATCGGCCAGGAAGGTCGAGGAGACACCGCCGCGCCGCGCCGCCGAACCGATGGCGGCCGGATCGCCGTAGCGCACCACGCCCACGGTCAGCTGCACCTCCTTGGGGCTCACCAGCGGGCTCGACGAAATCGAATACTGGCGTGGCTGCAGCTTTTTCAGCGCGCCCACCCATTCGACCAGATCGGCGTGCACCGGGAAATCGCGCAGCACGTCCACGGCCTGCCGATCCCACAGGTAGCCGTCCAGCTCATTGCGATTGTCGCGGCGCAGCAGTTTCGCCAGGCGCGGGCTGGCATTGCGCTCCGCGATGAATCCCAGGAAATCCGAACTCACCTTGGTGATGTCGTAATGCGTGCGCAGCGCTTCGGCCAGCAGCAGTTCCTGATCGTCGATCTCAATGGTCCGGCGGCCGTCGAGCCCGGTGACCTGCAGCCACTCCGACACCAGCGATTCGCAATTGGCGGGCTTGATGCCCAGCGAATCCCCGACCTCGTAGGAGGCATCCAAACCGCTGAGATCGAAGCCGAACTGCCGCACCTCCTTATCGCATCCGGGCCGCGAAAGCAGTTCATTGCGAACCAGTTTCGAGGCGACCGGCGAGTTCCGGGTGAACGGCGCGGGCGTGGATCGCTGCGGTGACAGCACCGCCGTGGCCGCACGGCTTCCCGCCACCCCGGCTGTCGGGCCTCCCGTCATTCCGGTCGCCTGACCTCCCGTCATTCCGGCGTGCTCGTGGCCGGAGTCCACCGCGCTCGGATGCTGCCGGTGTGGATCCCGGCCAAGAAGCGCGCCGGGATGAGGGTTACCGTCGCCGTCCCCGCTCTCGCTGAGCGCGCCGACGATATCGCTCAGCCAGCGAGCCGACAGCTCTTCGTGGTCGGGTTCGCTGTCCACGCGGGGGAGCAGGCGTTTCGCGCCGCGCTTGGCGAGGAGTTCGTCGAGTTTGCGGCCGTGGCCGCAGAAGTCGTCGTAGGAGGAGTCGCCGAGGGCGAAGACCGCGTAGCGCACGCTGTTGAGACGGATCACGCTGTCGGACAGGCGTTCCCAGAAGTCCGCGCCATTGTCCGGCGGGCCGCCGTCCCCGAAGGTGCTGCTGATGATCAGCACCTCGCCGGTCAGGTCGGACAGGTCGGCGGAGTCCATGTCGATCAGGCGCGGCGCGAAGCCGGAATCGGCTATGCGGGTGGCGGTTTCGGCGGCCAGCTCCTCGGCCGTCCCGGTCTGGGAAGCCCACAGCACGGTTACCGTGCGCAGGGCGGCCTCCACTTCGGTCACCGCGACATTCGCGTCCCCGGCGGCGGGGGAGTGGCCGTGCTCCGCGCCCGAGGTGCGCGAGTACATGCCGGCGAGCAGGCCGTCGATCCACATCCGGCTCGCGCGTGAGACCGGAGCGGACTCCGGCAGCACCGGCTGACCCGTGACCGGAAGCGATTGCAGCGCGGCCAGATAGCCGCCCAGATAGATGCGCTCGGTTTCGCTGAGCATCGGCGCGGTGGCCGTCTCCAGGCCCAGCATTACCGCCAGCGGATGCGGTCCGTTCGGAATTGATGCAGCGCCGAGCGGAGCGGCGGCAAGGCCGACCGGCATCGTCATCGGTTCCGGTGCCGCCTCCGGCTCCGGCAGAGCGGCGACCTTGCGCAGGTGCACCGCGCACGCCTTGAACTCCGGCTGCAGGGACGCCGGATCCACGGCATCGTTGGTGACGGCGTTGATGGTCAGATACTCGCCCTGTTCGTCGTTCCAGTGGAAGGGCGCGAAGCAGGTGCCCGGCAGCACCCGGTCGCTGATCTGCGCGGGCAGCACGGCCCGCCCACGGCGCGAGGCGATTTCGAGCTGATCACCCTCGCCGATACCCAGCTTCCCGGCATCCTCGGGATGCACCTCGACGAACGGCTTGCCGTTGAGCTTGGTGAGCTTGGCGATCTTCCCGGTCTTGGTCATGGTGTGCCACTGATGCTGCAGGCGACCGGTATTGAGCAGGAACGGGAAATCCTCGTCCGGCATCTCGGCGGGCAGCAGGTGCTCACGCGGCCAGAAGACGGCGCGGCGGCTGGGCGTCGCGAACGCCAGGCGCGGGGTGTGGCCGTTCGCGTCGGTGAACAGGGTCTGGCTCACGCCGTCGTTCACATAGCGAATCGGATTGCGGCGCTGCGCCGGATCGGGGCAGGGCCACTGCATCGGGCCTTCCCGCAGCGCCTCGTAGCTGACGCCGCGCAGATCGTAGCCGGTGGCCGGATTCGCGAAACGCCGGATCTCGTCGAAAACCTCGGCGCTGGAGGCGAAGTCGAAACCCGGGAAGCCCATGGCGGTCGCCACCTGGGCGATGAGCTGCCAGTCCGGCCGGGCGGCGCCGACCGGATCCACCGACTGCCGCAGCAGCGTCAGACTGCGTTCCGAATTCACCATCACCGCATCGGCTTCCGCCCACAGGGTGCTCGGCAGCAGCAGGTCGGCGTAGGCGTTGGTGGCGGTCTCGATGTACACGTCCTGCGCGATCACCAGTTCGGCTGCTTCCAGCCCGGCGATCACGGTCTTCCGATTCGCCATGGAGGCAACGGGATTGGAGCAGATGATCCAGGCGGCCTTGATCCGGCCGTCCTCGAGCCCCCGCCACATCTCGACGGTGCCCGGTCCGGCCTCGGACCGGATGGTCCCCGGTTCCAGCTCCCACACGTTCTCCACGAAGGTGCGGTCCGCCTCGTTGAGCACGGCGCGCTGACCGGGCAATCCCGGTCCCATGTAACCCATTTCGCGCCCGCCCATGGCATTGGGCTGCCCGGTGACCGAGAACGGCCCGCTGCCGGTGCGGCAGATCGCGCCGGTGGCCAGGTGCAGGTTCACGATGGCGTTGGTGCTCCAGGTGCCGTGCGTGGACTGGTTGATTCCCATGGTCCACAACGACATCCATTCGCCCGCCGCACCGATCCACGCCGCGGCGGTGCGGATGTCGGCCTCGGCCAGACCGGTGATCGCGGCGACCTCGGCGGGCGGATAGGCGGCCAGGAACTCCGGCATCGCCGCCCAGCCCTCGGTGTGCTCAGCGATGAATTCCTCGTCGATCGAGCCGTTCTCCACCAGCAGATGCAGCAGCCCGTTCAGCAGCGCCAGATCCGTGCCGGGCTTGATCTGCAGGAACAGATCCGCCCGCGCCGCGGTATCGGTGCGGCGCGGATCCACCACGATGAGCTTCGCGCCCGCCTTGAGCCGATCTGCCATGCGCAGGAACAGGATCGGATGGCAGTCGGCCAGATTCGCGCCGGTCACGAAGAACAGGTCGGCGTGATCGATGTCGTCGTAGGAGCCGGGCGGGCCGTCCGCACCCAGCGACTGCTTGTACCCGGTGGCGGCACTGGCCATGCACAGCCGGGAATTGGCCTCGATGTGCACGGTCCGCAGGTAGCCCTTGGCGAGTTTGGTCGCCAGATACTGGGCCTCGATCGACATCTGCCCGGACACGTACAGGGCGATGGCATCCGGTCCGTGCGTGTCGAGAATCCCGCGCAGCCGCTCGGCGGCCTCCCGCACCGCCTCGTCCACGGGCACCGGCTGTGGAGCCTGACCGCGCTCCGGCCGCCGGAACGCCGTCTCCATCCGGCCCGGCGTCCGCATCAGTTCGGCATGGGTGGCGCCCTTGGTGCACAGCCGACCGCCGTTCACCGGGTGCAGCTTGTCACCGCTCACCTTCGCGATCACGGTCGCGCCGG
Source organism: Nocardia acididurans (assembly GCF_016741815.1). Taxonomy (GTDB): domain Bacteria; phylum Actinomycetota; class Actinomycetes; order Mycobacteriales; family Mycobacteriaceae; genus Nocardia; species Nocardia acididurans. The sequence continues at coordinate 322,389 of NZ_JAERRJ010000005.1, read as the reverse complement.
ACGCGTCCGCCTTGGTGTCGACGGTGATGCCGCAGCCCACGCCGCAGTACGAGCACGCCGTCCGGGTGCCCGAGCGGGGGGTGGCTGCATCCGTCATGTGTCCGATGATGGCCATCCCCGATTGCGGGGGATTTACCGAAAGTTATCGGCAGATGACATTGCTCCTCACAGCCGTGTAAATCGGTGGTGAGGAGCGCGATTCGGTGACGGGATTCACAAAACCGCAGCGTGCGGTTGGTGGCGGGCGGGCCGGTCAGCCGCTACCCGCCGCCGGTTCAGCTCAGTTTGAATCCGCGGTGCAGGGCCACCGCGCCGCCGCTCAGGTTCTTCCACTTCACCGACGACCATCCGGCGTCGGCGATGCGCAGGGCCAGCTGCGACTGTGTCGGCCAGGCCCGGATGGATTCGGCCAGGTACACGTAGGCGTCCGGATTCGAGGAGACCTTCTTGGCCACCGCGGGCAGCGCCTTCATCAGGTACTCCATGTAGATGGTCCGGAACGGGGCGAAGGTCGGCGTCGAGAACTCCGCCACCACCAACCGCCCGCCCGGCTTGGTCACGCGCAGCATCTCGCGCAGCGCCAGATCCGGATCCGACACATTGCGCAGACCGTAGGAGATGGTCACCGCGTCGAAGGATTCGTCCGCGAACGGCAGCGCCATCGCGTCACCGGCGACCATCGGCACATTGCGGAAGCGCCCGGCCGCCAGCATCCCCTGCGAGAAGTCCGCGGCCACACACCACGCACCCGACCTGGCGAGTTCGACCGTCGAAACACCGGTCCCCGCAGCCAGATCCAGCACGCGTTCGCCGGGACGCAGGGCCAGGGCCTTGCGCGTCTGGTAGCGCCAGTAGCGGTCCTGGCCCCCCGAAATCAACGTATTGGTCAGGTCGTACCGCTTCGCGACCCCGTCGAACATCGACGCGACTTCATGCGGCTGCTTCTCGAGCGAGGCCCGAATCAGTTCCTGCCGCTCCGTTTTCGCCATATGCGCACACTAGCTCTCGCGGCGCGGGCGCGACCACCGCGATCGGGCCGCGTTGAACGACGCGAGCCACCGCGTCGGCGGAGAGCCCAGCAGCCACAGCAGCGGCAGTGCGATCAGCCACGCCACGGCGACCACCGACAGCATCGGAATGATCGCGACACGAACGTCGCGCCCGGCGACACGCACGAGATCCGGATCGCTGCGCCGGTATTCGACATTGATCCGTTCACCGGCGGTCAACTTGGTCGGATAGAGCACGCCGACCTTCGGATTGTGGGTCACGCCATCGGGGGTCACGTAGATCACCGCCGAGCGGAGACGGCCCGCCGAGAGCACTTCCGCGCTGGTCACGCCCTTGTCGGCATTGATCAGCTGATCGTCGCGCCAGGCCGCGGCCAGCAGCAGCAGGGCCAGCACGCTCACCGCGCACGCGGTGATCACGACCCCGATCCGGGCCCGCCGCAGGCGTTTCGCACGCCGCCGCAATCCGGTAGCAGACTGGCTAGTTTCCGACACTTCACCAGGCTATTCCACGGCCCCGCTACCCTTGCCGCCATGTCCCGTAAATTCAGCTTCACCGTGCAGTACAGCGTTCCGGTAGAAGATCTTCACCGGGCACTCACCAACGACGAGATGTGGCAGGCGCGCTTCAAGGACGCCGCCACCGCGACCCTGGACCTGTCCCACCCGGACGGCCCCGGCACCGCGCGCATCCATATGACCGAAAAAGCGCCCGAGGACAAGATTCCCGGCATCGTCAAGAAGGTGCTCAAGAGCGACCTCATGCTCGAGCGCACCGACACCTGGGGCGCCCTGGACGGCGAGATCGCCAAGGGCACGTTCATCGGGAAGTCGGGCGGGATCACCACCGCCATGGAGGGCACCTTCGAATTGCGGCCCACCGCCGAGGGATCCGAGATCGAGGCCGCGGGCACCGTGGACGTGAGCGTGCCGCTGGTCGGCGGGGCGATCGAGCCGCTGGTCGAGAACCTGCTCCAGAAGACCATGAACAGCGAGCGCAAGTCCGTCGAGGAGTGGTTCGCCTCGCAGACCGCGTAGTACGCCCGCTCTCGGGGGCTCTCGGGGTTTCGCCCCCGACCCCCCACCCCGGCCCCGGGGGCTTCGGCCTCCGGGGCCGCGGTCGTCTATTGCATTGCGCTCGGGTCGAATTCGCGGTTCTCGACGATGACGAGCCAGTTGCCGGAGTTGTCCCGGATCACGGCTTCCACGCCGTACGGGCGCTCCGACGGGGGCTGTACGAAATCCACGCCCTTGGCGGTGAGTTCCTCGAAGGTCTTGTGACAGTCATCCGTGCGCAGGCCCAGCGCCCCGTGCGTGCCCTTCGCCAGGGAGCGGCGGGTGGCCTCGGCCAACTCGTCGTCCAGGGGCGGCCCGGGGACCATGAGCGTCACCTCGAGCTCCCGATGATCCGGATGGGCGACGGTCACCCAGCGGAAGCCGTTCTCGCCCATGGTGACATCGCCGGTCTCGACGAAGCCGAGCTTCTCGATGTACCACTGCTTGGCCTCGGTCTGATCGGTCACGTACACGGTGACCAGCGAGATGTTCGTAATCGTCGTCATGCCACAAGGCTATGACCTGCGTCTTCGGATCCGCTTCTCCGAAATTGCGATTCTCTGGTCGGGCAGTCTGCGGTCGGACAATCCGTGCATGAACACGTAGCAGCCGGGAATGTGCGGCACGCCCTCCGCCGCGAACTTGGCCTGATACTCCGACGGCGACATCCCCACCAGCTCGGTGAACTTGCGGCTGAACGAGCCCAGACTGCTGTAGCCGACCAGCATGCACGCCTCGGTCACCGTCACATTGGTGGCGCGCAGCAGGTCCTGCGCGCGTTCGATCCTGCGCTCGGCCAGATATACGGCCGGGGTCTTCCCGTAGGTCGCCGCGAAGCACCGCAGGAAGTGATACTTCGACACCCCCGCGGCCGCCGCCAGACTGTCCAGATCCAGCGGCTCCGCGTACTTCCGGTCGGCCAGATCCCGGGCCCGCCGCAGATGCGGCAGCAGGTCCTCGGGAATCGGCCGACCGCTCACGAGAAGGGCTGCAACTGGTCGAATCGCATGGACGCGCGGCCCGCACCCCGCCACAGCTTGGCGGTGATATCCAGGTCCTCGTCGTCCACCAGATTGCCCATCACGCGAACCGCGGTGCGCTGCAACAACTTCGACCGCATGACCGGCGGCCCGCCCAGCGGCACCGTGCGCGGGTGCGTGGCCAGCGCGGCCAAGCGACGCGCCACCGAGAAGGTGCGGCCGTAGCGGGCACGCAGCATCTCCGGCCAGATCTTCGACAGATCCGGCTCGTCCAGGATGCCGGCCAGCATGTGCCCGCCCTCCAGGCCGTAGTCGATGCCCTCGCCGTTGAGCGGGTTCACACATCCGGCGGCATCGCCGACCAGTGCCCAGTTGCGCCCGACCACATGGGAAACCGCACCGCCCATGGGCAGCAGCGCCGAAGTCACCGCGCGCGCTTCACCTTCGAAACCCCACTCCTGGCGGCGCAGTGAAACATAGTGCTGCAGCAGCGGTTTCAGCGAGATATTGGAGGGGCGCTGCTCGGTCGCCAGCGAGCCGACGCCGATATTGACCTCGCCGTTGCCGAGCGGGAACACCCACCCGTACCCCGGCACCAAAGTGTTCTCGGCATCACGCAATTCGAGATGCGAGGTGATCCACGGATCGTCGCTGCGCTCGGAGCGGATGTAGGCCCGCGCGGCCACGCCGTACGCGTACTGCCGATGCCAGGTGCGCCCCAGCAGTTTTCCGACCGGCGACCGCACCCCGTCCGCCACGATCAGGATATTGCAGGACACCGCACGCAGTCCGGCGGCGGTCTTGACGGTCACCCCGGTCACCCGGTCGCCGTCGCGCGCGACCTCCACGACCCGGGCCCCGTCCACCATCCGCGCGCCCGACTTCACCGCGGCGTCGCGCAGCTTGTCGTCGAGTTCCATTCGCGGAACGGCACTTCCGTAGGTGGGGAAGGATCCGCCCGGCCACGGCAGCAGCGCCTCCCGCCCGAACCCGGCCATTCGCAACCCGTGATTGACCGTGTGCTCGCGCACCCAGTCCCCGAGCCCCAGATGCTCCAGTTCGGCGGTCGCGCGCGGCGTCAGCCCGTCCCCGCAGGTCTTGTCCCGCGGAAACACCGCCGCATCGGTCAGCAGTACATCGCGCCCCGCCCGCGCCGCCCAGGCGGCCGCCGCCGACCCGGCCGGACCTGCCCCCACCACCAAAACATCAGCATGCGCTGGCAGCGCTGGGTCCTCCTTGCCCTCCGCTTCGCTCCGGGCGGGTTCGCGGCCCTGGGAGTCTCGATTCTTCCCTCCCTCCGCTCCTCCGCTTCGCTCCCCCGCTCCACTCAGTCCAGAATCGAGACGGCCGCGAACCTCGGGGTGCTGCGAACTCGGGTGCTGATCGGGTGAGCGCATGCGGTCAATACTTGCAGCACATGATGATCGGTGCACCTCCGCCTCCCGGCGCCGGTTCGAGGGGATGCTCACACGGGTTCATGTGATGTTCATCCGATCTCCCCGATGTTCTCTGCGTCGCACTACGGTGGTGTCCATAGGGGGTGATCGATCCACACGCTAGGTTCTTTGGCGTGGGGTCGGACGCGGCACTGGGAGATGAAATGAGCGCATCGGCTGTGAGCGATGAGAGCACGGTGGTGGCGGGGGTGGATCTCGGCGATCCCGAGCTCGCGGCGACGGTGAAGAAGGGCCTCGACGAGGTCGAGGATCTGCTGATCACAGAGCTGTCCGACGGCGAGGACTTCCTGCAGGAGGCCGCGCTGCACCTGGCCAAGGCCGGCGGCAAGCGTTTCCGTCCGCTGTTCACCATCCTCACCGGTCAGCTGGGCCCGGACCCCACCAGCCCGGACCTGGTCACCGCGGGCACGGTCGTCGAACTCGTGCACCTCGCGACCCTCTACCACGACGACGTCATGGACGAGGCCCCCATGCGCCGCGGCGCGCCCAGTGTGAACTCGCGCTGGGGCAACAGTGTGGCCATCCTGGCCGGCGACTACCTGTTCGCGCACGCCTCCCGCCTGGTCTCCACCCTCGGCCCGGACGCGGTGCGCATCATCGCCGAAACCTTCGCCGAACTGGTCACCGGTCAGATGCGGGAGACCATCGGCGCCAAGCAGTCCCAGGATCCGGTCGAGCACTACCTGCGCGTGGTGTGGGAGAAGACGGGCTCGCTCATCGCGGCGGCCGGACGCTTCGGCGGCACCTTCTCCGGCGCGAACCTCGACCACGTGGAACGCCTGGCCCGCCTGGGCGACGCGGTCGGCACCGCCTTCCAGATCTCCGACGACATCATTGACATCTCCTCGGTGTCCGAGCAGTCCGGCAAGACCCCCGGCACCGACCTGCGCGAGGGCGTGCACACCCTGCCCGTCCTCTACGCCCTGCGCGAAGAGGGCTCCGAGGGCGACCGCCTGCGCAAACTGCTCGCCCACCCGCTGGAATCCGACGACGAGGTCGCCGAGGCCCTCGACCTGCTCTCGCGCTCGCGCGGCATGGTCCTGGCCAAGGAGAAGCTGCAGGGCTACGCCGATATCGCGCACGCCGAACTCGCCGCACTGCCCTCCGGCCCGGCCAACGAGGCCCTCGAGCGCCTGGTCCGCTACACCATCGAGCGAGTCGGGTAAAAGGGAACTTCTGGTCAGGCCTCTTTCGTTCACCTGCTGGGACGCGAGCACGATGCGGCACCGAACGGGACAACCGATCTCGTGAGGGCCGGGTAACTCGTCGGGTACGTCCAGAGTTCAGGACGCGCTCGACCGCACCACGCGAATGGGACGGAGAGCGGCTCTCAGCCTGGCGCTGAAGTCGCGGAGAGGCGGGCAGAGACCAATGCACGGCAACGGCTATGCGAACGGATTGAAGACGTTCGGGCTGCTGGTCGGGATGTCGGCGCTGATCGTCTTCATCGGAGCTCTGTTCCGGAATCCGACGATCCTGGTGCTGTCGATCCTGGTGGCGGTGGGCATGAACGCCTACGCCTACTTCAACAGCGACAAACTGGCCCTCAAGGCCATGCACGCACAGCCGGTGAGCGAACTCGAAGCGCCGGTCATGTATCGCATCGTGCGCGAGCTGGCGACCACGGCCCGGCAGCCCATGCCGCGGCTGTACATCAGTCCCACCAACGCGCCCAACGCCTTCGCCACCGGGCGCAATCCGCGCCATGCGGCGGTGTGCTGTACGACGGGCATCCTGCAGATCCTGGACGAGCGTGAGCTACGCGCGGTGCTCGGCCACGAACTGTCGCACGTCTACAACCGCGACATCCTGATCTCGTCGGTCGCGGGTGCGCTCGCCGCGGTCATCTCCGGTATCGCGAATCTGGCGTTCTTCGCGAGCGCGTTCGGCGGCAACCGTAATGGCGGCGCGAATCCCATTGCGATACTTCTGGTTTCGCTGCTCGGGCCGATCGCCGCCTCGCTGGTGAAGCTGGCCGTCTCGCGGTCGCGCGAGTATCAGGCCGACCAGGACGGCGCCGAACTCACCGGCGATCCGCTGGCGCTGGCCTCGGCCCTGCGCAAGCTGGAGCGCGGTGTCCAGGCGGCCCCCCTGCCGCCCGAACCGCAGCTCACCGCGCAGTCGCATCTGATGATCGCCAATCCCTTCCGGGCCGGCGACAAGATGGCGCGCTGGTTCTCCACCCACCCCCCGATGGCGGATCGCATCGCCCGCCTCGAGGAGATGGCGGGCGGCACGCACCGCTACTAGCCGCTGTTCCTAGCGGTAGTTCACGAACTGCAGGGCGATCTCGAAATCGCTGCCCTTGAGCAGGGAGATCACCGACTGGAGGTCGTCGCGGCTCTTGCTGGAGACGCGCAGTTCCTCACCCTGGATCTGCGCTTTCACGCTCTTGGGGCCCTCGTCGCGGATCTTCTTGGCGATCTTCTTGGCGTTCTCGGTGGTGATGCCCTGCACCAGGGTGCCTGTGATCTTGTACACCTTGCCGGAGGCCTGCGGATCACCGGCGTCGAACGCCTTGAGCGAGATGTCGCGGCGAATCAGCTTCTCCTTGAACACATCCAGCGCCGCCTTCACGCGGTCCTCCGAGTCGGCGGTGAGGATGATCTTCTCCTCGCCGGACCACTCGATGCCCGCGCCGGTGTTGCGGAAGTCGTACCGCTGGCTCAGCTCCTTAGCGGCCTGATTGAGCGCGTTGTCGACCTCTTGACGGTCGATCTTGCTCACGACATCGAATGACGAATCCGCCACGCCTGTGCTCCTGTCCAAGATCCGAAAAATGGGGTTTCGATCGCCGACGCTAGCCCGTCCGTCATACCCATAGCCAGCCGGTTTGCATTCGGGGCGGGGGTTGGATGTATTCTCGTCACCGCGCCGCAAGGCGTGTCCGGCAGATTGCCCGAGCGGCCAATGGGAGCGGACTGTAAATCCGTCGGCGAAAGCCTACGTAGGTTCGAATCCTACATCTGCCACACCGAAACCCCCCGAACTCGATGAGTTCGGGGGGTTTCGTGCATCTCGGGACGGCACGCGTTCACACACACCCGAAGGACACCCGCGGCACCTGCCGCACCGCCGCGTCCCAGGGCTCGAAAACCGGCTCTGACCACCCGGTTTGGAGATGCTCCGAAGTGTTGTGTAATCTCGTTCAAGTCTTCAGCGCCCCGCCTTCCGGGTGGAGCCAAGCAGACATGCCCCCTTAGCTCAGTCGGCAGAGCGTTTCCATGGTAAGGAAAAGGTCAACGGTTCGATTCCGTTAGGGGGCTCGCCGGATTGCCGGTGGTGACCGACTCGGCCGTCCTGATTGACCGGGCCGTCGCTACTGTCAAACCCGCACACATGGCGGTGTAGCTCAGTCGGTAGAGCAAACGACTCATAATCGTTGTGTCGCCGGTTCAAGTCCGGCCATCGCTACCCCATACTGATTGACCCTCAGTCGGTTGACCGGAAAGAAGGCAAATCGTGGCCGCGAAGTCCACTGATATCCGGCCAAAGATCACCTTGGCCTGCGAGCAGTGCAAGCACCGCAACTACATCACCAAGAAGAACCGCCGGAACGACCCGGACCGCTTGGAGCTGAAGAAGTTCTGCCCCAACTGCGGCACCCACCGGGCGCACCGCGAGTCTCGCTAACTTAACCCCGCGCGATCTACCGCGTGGAAGAAGTGCCGGAACGGCCGGCCACTTCGTCCCTCAATACAGAGAGACAGTGGCCCCCGGTCCGGCACTTGGTGTATATAGCGGTGATTAGCGCTCCGCCGTCCCCGGGTTCGGGGTCAGATAGGGATGTCCTGCCGTGACGATCAACACCGAGGCCGAAATGCCTGATTTGGGTGAGGTTTTCGATCCCGCCGCACACGCCGCCGCCATGGTCGGCCACCACTACCGGGTGGACGACTACTACGAGGTGGGCCGCGAGAAGGTCCGTGAATACGCCCGGGCCGTGCAGGATTACCACCCGGTGCACTGGGACGAGGACATCGCCCAGGAGTACGGCTACGACGGTCTCGTCGCTCCGCTCACCTTCATCTCGCTGGTCGGAATCCTGGCCCAGCGCACGCTCTTCGAGCAGATCGTCACCGGCTACGACCTGAGCCAGATCATGCAGACCGATCAGATCCTGGAATTCCACCGGCCCATCAAGGCCGGCGACCAGCTCTCCTGCATCGTGTACCTGCACTCGTTCCGCCAGGCCTTCGGCGGCGACATCATCGTCACCAAGAACGACGTGGTCGCGCAGAACGACGAGCTCGTGCTCACCACCTACACCACCCTCATCGGCCGCAGCGGCGGTGACATCGATCCCAATATCGGTGACGCCGTGCGCAATGTGCTCATGCACGGCATCGGCCCCGACGAGCGTCCCGAACACCACCCGCGCACCGATGTGCCCGCCACGCCGGCCGCCGCGCCGGTTCCGGTGCAGGCCACCGCGGGCGCGATCACCGCGAGCAAGCACGCCATCCGCTTCGAGGACGTGACCGTCGGCGCCGAACTGCCTTCCCGCGTCGTCCGTCTCACCCGCGGCGATCTGGTGAACTACGCCGGTGTCTCCGGCGACGCCAACCCGATCCACTGGAGCGACGACGTCGTGAAGCTGGTCGGCCTGGAAAACGTTGTGGCACACGGCATGCTGACGATGGGCCTGGGTGGCGGCTTCGTCACCTCGTGGCTCGGCGACCCGGGCGCGGTGAAGGAGTACAACGTCCGCTTCACCAGCCCCGTGTACGTCCCCGTGGACCGTCCCGCAGAGATCGAATACACCGGCAAGGTGAAGTCCGTGGACCCGGAAACCCGCACCGCCGTGATCGCCATCGTGGCGAAATCGGAGGGCCGCAAGATCTTCGGCCGGGCCACCGCCACGGTGCAACTCGCCTGACCAGAGGGGTCGACCCCCGATTGGCGATTGCCGCGTCGGTTGACGTACACTCGGAAATCTGGGGTCATTAGCTGATGCGCGCTGCTCCGAGGAGCGGCGCGCTGGTTTGTGAAAGCCCCGGGTGCACAACCCGTAGTACACACAACCCGTAGTACAACTGAATACGAACATGTGGCTGGGCGATGACACCCGGAGTCCAGCCGAAGGGGCGTAGCTCAACTGGCAGAGCAGCGGTCTCCAAAACCGCAGGTTGCAGGTTCAAGTCCTGTCGCCCCTGCCCTGAGTGCCAGCGACGAGAGAGGATCGACGTGAGCGACGAGCGGGATACTCGCCACGAAGATGGCGACGAATCCGCTGCGGCACGTCCGAGCGGCAAGCGTTCCGCCCGGCGTGGTCGTGCGGCGTCATCCTCCTCGGCGGCGGTGATCGACCGTCCCTCGACGCAGGCCAAGGCAACCAAGCAGTCCGGCAAGGCCGGTCGCAGCGGTACGGGCAACCCGTTCAAGCGCCTGGTGAAGTTCCTCAAGGAAGTCGTTTCCGAACTTCGCAAGGTGATCTGGCCCAACCGCAAGCAGATGGTCACCTATACGAGCGTTGTTCTGGTGTTCGTGGTCTTCATGGTCGCGTTCATCAGCGGGTTGGATCTGGCGTTCATCAAGGGTGTCAACTGGCTCTTCGGCTAGCTGACGGTCGGCGCCGGTAACCGGTTCCCCGAGCAGAGGCGGGGAGCGGGACCATCCGCCGGGGCTTGTTGCCCCCGGCGCGCAGAGGATTACGTGACGACAAGGAAGCGAGTGCCCCAGTGAGCACCCCGGAGAACGGCACAACCGACGAATTCCAGATCGACGACGTGGTGGTGGACGACGAAACCATCACCGCCGCCGAGGAATCCGACGACTCCGCCGAGGCGGAGCCCGCCGCCGACCTCTCCGCGCCTGTCGACGCCGAGCCGGCCGATCCGGTCGCCGAGATGAAGGCCGCGCTGCGGCGCGCCCCGGGCGACTGGTACGTCATCCACTCCTACGCCGGGTACGAGAACAAGGTGAAGGCCAATCTCGAGACCCGCGTGCAGAACCTCGGTCTCGAGGACTACATCTTCCAGGTCGAGGTCCCGACCGAAGAGGTCACCGAGATCAAGAACGGCCAGAAGAAGAACGTCAACCGCAAGGTGCTGCCGGGTTACATCCTGGTCCGCATGGAGCTGCACGACGAGTCGTGGGGCGCGGTGCGCAACACCCCCGGTGTGACGGGCTTCGTCGGCGCGACCTCCAAGCCGTCGCCGCTGTCCATCGACGATGTGGTGAAGTTCCTGGTCCCGGCCTCGCAGCAGAAGAAGGCCGCCGCGCCTGCCGCCGCTGCCGCCGCCGCGAGCACCGGTGGTGCGGGCGAGTCGGCCGCCGCCAAGCCGATCATCGAGGTCGACTTCGAGGTCGGCGAGTCGGTCACCGTCATGGACGGCCCGTTCGCCACGCTGCCCGCCTCCATCTCCGAGGTCAACGCCGAACAGCAGAAGCTCAAGGTGCTGGTCTCGATCTTCGGCCGTGAGACCCCGGTCGAACTGGCCTTCACGCAGGTCGCCAAGATTTAGTCGCAGCGAGGCGGTGGCCCGGGTTCGCCCCGGTGTCACCGCCTTTTTCGCGTTCGCATAGACTTGACGGGTTGTGCCCTGGGCTGCTTGCTGCCCCGGGTGCAAGTCCCTGAAAAGGCTTACGGGTGATCCGTAAGGAACCTAACCAAGGAAGAAAGATGCCCCCGAAGAAGAAGAAGGTCGCTGGGCTCATCAAGCTCCAGATCCAGGCCGGCCAGGCCAACCCGGCTCCGCCGGTGGGTCCGGCGCTGGGTCAGCACGGCGTCAACATCATGGAGTTCTGCAAGGCGTACAACGCGGCGACCGAGTCGCAGCGTGGCAACGTCATCCCGGTCGAGATCACGGTCTACGAAGACCGCTCGTTCGACTTCAAGCTGAAGACGCCGCCCGCCGCGCGTCTGCTGCTGAAGGCCGCGGGAATCCAGAAGGGTTCGGCCGAGCCGCACCGCACCAAGGTCGCGCAGATCACCATGGACCAGGTTCGTGAGATCGCCAAGACCAAGCAGGAAGACCTGAACGCCAACGACATCGACGCCGCGGCGAAGATCATCGCTGGCACCGCCCGCTCGATGGGTATCACCATCGCGGAGTAAGAGCCTTCCGGCTCTGGTGGGAGGGACTTGCCAGTCCCATGTACCACTTCTGACTTAAGACAAGGACAGACAAAAATGGCAAAACGAAGCAAGGCTTACGTCGAGCAGGCCGCCAAGGTCGACAAGACGGCGCTCTACGCCCCGCTGGCCGCCGCGCGGCTCGCGAAGGAGACCTCGACCACCAAGACCGACGCGACCGTCGAGGTCGCCGTTCGTCTCGGCGTCGATCCCCGCAAGGCCGACCAGATGGTCCGCGGCACCGTCAACCTGCCGCACGGCACCGGTAAGACCGCCCGCGTCATCGTGTTCGCGGTGGGCGACAAGGCCGCCGAGGCCGAGGCCGCCGGTGCGGACGCCGTGGGCGCCGAGGACCTGATCGAGCGCATCCAGGGTGGCTGGCTGGAGTTCGACGCCGCCATCGCGACCCCGGATCAGATGGCCAAGGTCGGTCGTATCGCTCGCGTGCTGGGCCCGCGTGGCCTGATGCCGAACCCGAAGACCGGCACCGTCACCCCCGATGTGACCAAGGCTGTCAACGACATCAAGGGCGGCAAGATCAACTTCCGCGTCGACAAGCAGGCCAACCTGCACTTCGTGATCGGCAAGGCTTCCTTCGACGAGAAGAAGCTGGCCGAGAACTACGGCGCCGCGCTCGACGAGATCCTGCGTGTCAAGCCCTCCACCGCGAAGGGCCGCTACGTCAAGAAGGTGACGTTCTCGACCAACACCGGACCGGGCATCCCGGTGGATCCGAACCGCACCCGCAACTTCGCCGAAGAGGACTGAGTCCTCCCACGCGATAACGCGTAGCAACGCAAAGCCCGAAGGGCCGGTACGAATCTCGTACCGGCCCTTCGCTTTTCCTCGCGCAGATGTAGTCAGAGGTCGCGGAGACCGCAGATCGGGTCGCCGGTGCTCATGGTGCACAGGGATCGGATGAGGTTCCCCACGATGGGGGTGACGATGGCGGCCGAGCCGGCCTGGAGTGCCGAGGAACCGACATCGATGACGGCGGAACCGGTTTCGGGGTTGCCGGGGCTCGGGGCGGCGCTTGCCGGTGCGGCGGCCAGGCTGCCGAGGGCTGCGGCGGCGACGGCCGTGAGGAGTATTCGCTTCATGAGGATCTCCGGATTCAGCTCTTGGAGCTGCCGCTGTTCAGGGCGTTGCAGAGGGGGCGGGGGTCGGGCTCGGTGCCGCCCCAGATTCCGCAGACGAGCAGGTAGATGACGGCGCGGGGCATGACGAGGATGTTGAGGAGCTCGGTGGAGCCCGAGCTGGAACCGGAACTGGAACCGGAATCGGCGACCGGCTGGGCGGCCGGGGCGGCGTGGGCGGCGGGGGAGAGGGCGACGCCGGTGAGGGCGGCGGAAATCGTCACCGTGGCAAGGAGTTTGGTGAAACGTGGAATCATGGGGTTACCTCCGAACAAAGATGTTCGTAGACCATAGCGGAGTTCGGTCAGTGTGAAATACCCTAGTTTTACAGTCTTGGCCTTCATGGGTGCGCATGACAGCGTGCGTGGACTCGCATCACGCACCATCCGAAGGAGTCCACATGCGACGCCTCGTCTTCTCCGCTGCCGCCGCCCTGGCGGTGGGCGCCTTCGCGGCGCCGGCCGCCACCGCCGCCCCTCTCGATATCGAACCCGTTGCCCCCGTTGCCGATTCGGGATCATCCGACTTCCTCATGCTGCCGCCCTATATGGCCTACCTGGGCTCCGCGGTGGTGATGGGCTGTAAGACGGTTCCGGGCGACACCAACCCCAACCCGGCGCCCGAGCCCCCGTACTGCGCGTTCCTGCGGGGCATCTACTCGGGTAGCAGCAGCATCTCCGGCGGCAACCGATGAAAGGGCTCTCCGTGCGACGTCTTGTTTTCTCGTGCGCCGCAGCCGCACTGGTCGCCGTGGCGGCCCCGGCCGCGACGGCCGCGCCGCTGCCACTGGAACCCGCGCCGGTCGCGGACAGTGGTACGGGCAACTGGGGTGACGGGTCCGGGTTGTATCTGCTGCCCTTCGCGCCGCTGTACCTCGCCTACGCGGGGTCGGCGATGACGCTGGGCTGCCCGCTGCCCATTCAGTCTCCGCCCAGCCCGACGCCGCTGCCGGTGCAGTGTCAGGTGCTGAATGTGCTGATGACCCCGCTGAACGCGGGGAGTTCGGCGCTGTCGCTGGGCAGTCATTCGCTGTCGGGTGGCAACGGGTAAGGGCCGTTTTGGTGGATCGATGGCCGTCGGCTATAGTTGTCGACGGTCATCGATCCGTTCGATGATCACCCCAAATCGTTCTACCGAAGACCGTTGGTTGCTGCCGCGAGGCAGTCGAAGGTCCGGCGTTATTGCCGGCGGCCCACGCAGGGAGAGCCGAGGCTGGGATGAACAGTTCGAGTTCGCTCGCGTTGTTTTTCTTGTGCGCCCCGGGACCTCTGCGTCCGCGGGGCGTTTGCTTTATCGCCGGCCCCTGTGGCGGATTTCGGTGGCACACATCGAAAGAACCGACCATCCAGAGAGGAGGCGAAGTATGGCAAAAGCCGAGAAGGTCACCGCGGTAGCGGAGATCAAGGAGCAGTTCGAGACTGCTACGGCCACCGTCGTCACGGAATACCGTGGCCTGTCGGTCGGCAAGCTCACCGAGCTGCGCCGCGCCCTGGGTGCGGACGCCACTTACTCCGTCGCCAAGAACACCCTGGTCAAGCGTGCCGCCGCCGAGGCGGGCGTCGCTGGCCTGGATGACCTGTTCGTCGGTCCGACCGCCATCACCTTCATCAAGGGTGAGCCGGTCGAGGCCGCGAAGGCGCTGAAGGCGTTCGCCAAGGACAACAAGGCGCTCATCATCAAGGGCGGCTACATGGACGGCCAGGCGCTGTCCGTGTCCGAGGTCGAGCGGATCGCCGATCTCGAGTCGCGCGAGGTGCTGCTCGCCAAGCTGGCCGGTGCCATGAAGGGCAACCTCGCCAAGGCCGCCGGGCTGTTCGCCGCCCCGGCCTCGCAGGTCGCTCGCCTGGCCGCCGCCCTCGAAGAGAAGAAGCGCGCCGAGGAAGCCGCGTAAGCGGTATCCCTGCTTCTCTTTTCACCACCCACCCCAAACCTCTTCGTCGCCGTTCGCGCGGCGATGAACACACCGAAAGGAAATTCAATGGCCAACGTTGAAGAGCTGCTCGAGACCTTCGCCGGTATGACCCTGCTGGAGCTGTCCGAGTTCGTGAAGGCGTTCGAGGACAAGTTCGAGGTCACCGCCGCTGCTCCGGTCGCCGTCGCCGCCGTCGGTGGCGCTGCTGCCCCGGCCGAGGCCGCCGAGGAGCAGGACGAGTTCGACGTCATCCTCGAGGGTGCCGGCGACAAGAAGATCCAGGTCATCAAGGTCGTGCGTGAGATCGTCTCCGGCCTGGGCCTGAAGGAAGCCAAGGACCTGGTCGAGGGCGCCCCGAAGCCGATCCTGGAGAAGGTCGCCAAGGACGCCGCCGAGGCTGCCAAGGCCAAGCTGGAAGAGGCCGGCGCCAAGGTTTCCGTCAAGTAATTGCGGATGGCCTGGTAGCGGTACTCCCGCATCCTGCCTGAAAAGGGGCGGTTCCCAATATGGGGACCGCCCCTTTTCGCGTACGTGACTACAGATTTCGTACGGTCCGGGTAACTCACCGGGTACGTCCAAAATAGGTTCGGCACATTACCGGCGGCACGCGTGCGTGGCGGTGAACGGCTCTCTGTTGGGCGCTGAAGTCGCGGAGAGGCGGGACAGCTACTCATGAGTCAGGTCGCGGTGTCCGAGACGGGGCATATGCGATACAGTGGCCGAACCTACTGTGACGCGCCACACCGCGCGCTCAGTTATCGAGTGGTCGCCGCAGTAGTGCGCTCGTCTGATGAAATTGTGGAGGTTGGCGTGGGCGTCGAGGTCAGGACCGAGGGCATCACCAAGTCGTTCGGTTCGCAGCGAATTTGGCAGGATGTCACTCTGACTCTGCCGTCGGGGGAAGTCAGCGCACTGCTCGGCCCCTCCGGTACCGGTAAATCCGTCTTTCTGAAGTCCCTGATCGGTCTGTTGCGCCCGGAGAAGGGCTCGATCTACATCGACGGGACCGATATCACCACATGCTCCAACAAGGAGCTGTACGAGATCCGCAAGCTGTTCGGCGTCCTGTTCCAGGACGGCGCGCTGTTCGGGTCCATGAACCTGTTCGACAACGTGGCGTTCCCGTTGCGCGAGCACACCAAGAAGAGCGAATCCGAGATCAAGAAGATCGTCATGGAGAAGCTCGAACTCACCGGTCTGCTGGGCGCCGAGGGGAAGCTCCCGGGTGAGATCTCCGGTGGTATGCGCAAGCGTGCCGGTCTGGCCCGCGCGCTGGTGCTCGACCCGCAGATCATCCTGGTCGACGAGCCGGACTCCGGTCTGGATCCCGTTCGTACTTCCTATCTTTCGCAGCTGCTGATCGATATCAACGCGCAGATCGACGCGACGATCCTGATCGTGACGCACAACATCAACCTGGCGCGTACCGTGCCGGACAACATCGGCATGCTGTTCCGCCGCAACCTGGTCATGTTCGGCCCTCGTGAGGTGCTGCTGACCTCGGACGAGCCGGTGGTGAAGCAGTTCCTCAACGGCCGCATGATCGGTCCGATCGGTATGTCGGAGGAGAAGGACGAGGCCCAGATGGCCCGCGAGCAGGCGATGGTCGATGCCGGTCATCACCACGGCGGCGCCGAAGAGGTCGAGGGCATCATCCCGCAGATGAAGGCGCAGCCGGGTATGCCGGTTCGTCAGGCTGTTCTGCGTCGTCGGGAGCGGGTGCGTCAGATCCTGCACACCCTGCCGCCCGCCGCGCAGGAGGCGATCCGCCGGTCGCTGGAGGAGAACGGCGACTCCGACACGCAGGTGATTCCCGCCTACCAGGGCGCGTTCGACTCCACGGTTCGACACAACCTGACTAACGGGTAACATACGCGGCGTGACCCCACCCCTGACACGACTGCGCACCCCGGTCGAGTCGGGTCTTGCCCAGGTCGGCAACATCTTCGCACTCCTCTTGGATGTGGTCCGTAAGACGTTCCGCCGGCCCTTCCAGTGGCGGGAGTTCATCGAGCAGTCGTGGTTCATCGCGAGTGTCTCGATCCTCCCGGCCGCACTGGTGGCAATCCCGTTCGGCGCTGTGGTGGCCCTGCAGACCGGCTCGCTGATCAAGCAGCTGGGCGCAGAGGCGTTCACCGGAGCCACCAGTGTTCTCGCAACCGTCCAGCAAGCCGCACCCGTGGTGACCGCTCTGATCATCGCGGGTGCGGCCGGCTCGGCCGTCGCCGCCGATCTCGGCTCGCGCACCATTCGCGAGGAGATCGATGCCATGGAGGTTCTCGGCATCGATCCCATTCAGCGCCTTGTGGTTCCGCGCGTGCTCGGCATGATGCTGGTCGCCCTCCTGCTCAACGGCCTCGTCTCCGTGGTCGGCATCTGCGGCGGGTACTTCTTCAATGTGGGCCTGCAGGGCGGTACGCCCGGCGCCTACCTGGCCTCGTTCTCCGCGCTCGCGCAGCTGCCCGACCTCTGGATCGGCGAGATCAAGGCTCTGATCTTCGGACTCGTGGCGGGCGTCATCGCCTCCTACAAGGGGCTGCATCCAAAAGGGGGACCGAAAGGAGTAGGCGACGCCGTGAATCAATCGGTGGTCATCACCTTCCTGGTGCTCTTCTTCCTGAACCTGATCCTCACCCTGATCTATCTTCAGGTCGTCCCCGCCAAGGGCGCGTGAAATGGTTGTTTCACAGCGCACCAACCCCATTCAGAGGTCGGCGCGCCGGGTAGCCGGTGCGCTCAAGGCCCCCGTGACCCTGGTCGACAAGGCCGGGGATCAGATGTCGTTCTACACGCGGGCCATCGCGTGGATCCCGCGCACCGCCGTGCACTACCGCAAGGAGGTCATGCGGCTGCTGGCCGAGGTGACCTTCGGCTCGGGTGCGCTGGCGGTCATCGGCGGCACCATCGGCGTGATCGTGTTCATGTCCGCGTCGGTCGGTGTGGTCGTGGGCCTGCAGGGCTTCAAGGCTCTCGACGCGCTCGGTTCCGGTGTGCTCACCGGCTTCCTGACCGGCTACATCAACACCCGTGAGCTCGCGCCACTCGTTGCGGCGCTGGCACTTTCGGCGACCGTCGGCTGTGGTTTCACCGCGCAACTCGGAGCCATGCGGATCTCCGAGGAGATCGACGCGCTCGAGGTCATGGCGGTGCCGGGCGTGCCGTTCCTGGTGACCACGCGCGTGATCGCCGGATTCATGGCGGTCATCCCGCTCTACATCGTCGGCCTGCTCGGCACGTACATCGCGTCGCGGCTGATCAGCATCTATTTCAACGGGCAATCCAGTGGGTCCTACGACCACTACTTCAGCCTGTTCCTGCCACCCGAAGACGTCATATATTCCTTCCTCAAGGTCCTCGTCTTCGCGTTCGTGATCATCCTGGTGCACTGCTACTACGGCTTCAACGCCAGTGGCGGCCCGGCCGGTGTGGGCGTGGCCGTGGGCCGCGCGGTCCGCGCCGCGATCGTTCTGATCAACATCCTCGATTTCTTCCTGTCCCTTGCCATTTGGGGCACGACTACGACGGTGCGGGTGGCCGGATGAGCAATCCGAATCGCGTGCGGTTCTGGCGGTCCACCGAGATGCTGCGCACCCGGACCCTCGGCGTGCTGTTCTTCGTGGTGCTGGCGCTGTTCCTGTGGACCACGACGGCCATCTACAACAAGAAGTTCGTCGACACCGTCAACGTGGATCTGATCACCGACACGGTCGGAAACGCCTTGACCCGCAACGCGGATGTGAAGGTCCGCGGCGTGACGGTCGGCGAGGTGCGCTCCAGCGATTTCGACGGCACCAAGGTCACCCTGGCGCTGGCCATCGACCCGGCCAAGGCCGACAAGATCCCCGCCAATGTGAAGGCGCGGCTGCTGCCGAAAACCCTGTTCGGCGAACGCTATGTCGATCTGGTGTGGCCGGAGGATCCGAGCGGTCAGCATCTGACCGAGGGCATGACCCTGCAGCAGGACACCACCGGCCACGCCATCGAGGTCAGCAAGCTGCTCGACGACATCCTGCCGCTGCTGCAGGCGGTCCCGCCGCAGTACCTGGCCTCCACCCTCGGCGCGATCTCGCAGGCGCTGCAGGGCAAGGGCGAGGAGCTCGGCCGCACCATCGACCGGCTCGACGAGATCTTCACCAAGGTGAACGGCGAGATGCCGACCCTGCAGGAGGATCTGCGCCTGTTCGCCGACTTCTCCGACATCTACGCCGACGCCGCCCCGCAGCTGGTGGACGCGCTGGACAACCTGCGCACCACCAATGCCACCATCGTGCAGAAGCGTTCGCAGATCGACACCCTGTACTCGGTGCTCACCCCCAGCGCCTCGGAGCTGACGGATTTCCTGATCACCAACCGGGACAACATCATCGACGTGGCCGCCGACTCGCGGCCCGCGCTGGAGGCGCTGGCCCGGTACTCGCCCGGCTACACCTGCGCGCTGAAGAACTTCGCGACCATGAAGCCGCGCATCGACGACATCTTCGGTAAGGGCACCGATCTGCCGGGTTCGCGGGTGAGCGTGGAGATCGTGAACCCGCGCGGCCGCTACGTCCCCAACCAGGACGAGCCGCGCTGGTTCGATGAGCGCGGGGCCATGTGCATTCCGGAGTACCCGCTGTTCACCGACCCGGGCCAGTACACCAACGGTTCGGCCAATGACGGCTCCTACCAGCCGCCCAGCCGCACCCCCGGCGATCAGCACATCGGTGAGATGCCGTCGCCGCAGTACAAGGTGTACGGCCCCTACCCGGCGACCACCGCCGGATCCCCGGCCGAACAGCGGACCCTGGGCACGATCTACGGTGCGGCACACGGTGTCTCGCCCGAAGAGGTGCCCGGCTGGGTCTCCAAGATCGCGGCCCCGGCCTTCCGCGGGAGCGAGGTGACCATTCGATGAAGGATCTACTGCGCGGCCTCGGGCCGACCCTGACCAAACTCATCGCCTTCGTCGCGGTGACCGTCTTCGCCACCAGCGTGCTCGCGCTGACCATCGCCAACTACGGTGGCGGCGGTGCGAAGTTCAACGCCCGGTTCACCGATGTCACCTCGCTGAACCCGGGTGACGAGGTGCGCATCGCGGGTGTGCGCGTCGGCAAGGTGACCAAGGTGGCCATCGTCGACAAGCGCCTGGCCAATGTGGAATTCGAAGTGTCGGACCGGGATTGGCTGCCCGCCTCCACGATCGCGACCATCAAGTACCGGAACCTGGTGGGGCAGCGCTACATCGCGCTCGATCAGGGCACCGGGCAGCAGGGCCGCAAGCTCAACGAGGGCGGCACCATCCCGCTCGAGCGCACGCATCCCGCGCTGAACCTGACCGAACTGTTCAATGGTTTCCGGCCGCTGTTCCAGACGCTGACGCCGGAGGACGTGAACAAGCTGTCCTACGAGATCATCCAGGTGTTCCAGGGTGAATCGGGGACCATCCGCGATCTGGTGTCCAATACCGCGGCGCTGACCAACAAGGTCGCCGACAAGGACGCGGTGATCGGGGCGGTCATCGACAACCTGAACAAGGTGCTCGACGCGGTGAACTCCCGTGACGGGCAACTGGATCAGCTCATCGTCAACACCGAGGCGCTGGTCTCCGGGCTGAACGCCGAACGCGGCACGATCGGCTCGGCGCTCACCTCGCTGAGCAATCTGACCCAGGCCACCGCCGACCTGCTGGTGCCGGTGCGGCCGAATCTGCAAGGCGCCATCGCGGGCCTCAACCAGTTGACCGCCACGCTCAACGAGCGCAAGGACGAGGTCAACGAGGGCCTGACCAACCTGCCCATCAAGATGGAGAAACTGGGCCGCGCCGCCTCCTACGGCTCCTGGTTCCAGTTCTACCTGTGCGGCATCGACATCGTCGCCGGGCCGGGCACCGCGGACGCGCCGCAGCTGAATCTCGGTGCGGCCGAACATATGCCGTCCATCAATCAGCCCATCTACACCAATCCCGCGCCGCGCTGCCATGGGAAGGGAGGCCGCTGATGGACGATCGGATCGTGCTCGGCAAACGCAGTCCGGCGTTCATGGGCGGCATCGGCCTGCTCATGGTGCTGCTGGTGACCGTTTCCGCGTTCAGCCTGGACAAGCTGCCCATCATCGGTGCGGGCACCAAGTACACCGCCGAATTCTCCGAGGCCGCGGGCCTGAAGAAGGGCAACGAGGTGCGCATCGCCGGCGTGAAGGTCGGCACCGTGCAGGACGTGCGCCTCGACGGCGACAAGGTGCTGGTGGACTTCCGCACCCAGGACGCCTGGATCGGCGACCAGACCACGGCGTCCATCCAGATCAAGACCCTGCTCGGGCAGAAGTACCTGGCGCTGGACCCCAAGGGCTCCGGCACCGCGGACCCGAGCGACCCGATTCCGTTGTCGCGCACCGTCTCCCCGTACGACGTGGTGGACGCGTTCAGCGACGCGGCCGAGGATATCGAGCAGACCAACACCGATCAGCTGGCGCAGAGCATGCGCGTGCTGTCGGAGGCCTTCTCGGGCACCGCGCCGGAGATCCGCAGCTCCATCGACGGCGTCTCGCGCCTGTCGGAGTCGCTGGCCAAGCGCGATGATCAGCTGCGCAAGCTGTTCGCCGCCACCAAGACCACCTCGCAGGTGCTGGCCGACCGCAACACCGAATTCGAGCGGCTGCTCGCCAATGGCGGACAACTGCTGGGCGAGTTGAACATTCGGCAGGCCGCCATCGCGCAGCTGCTGTCCGGCGCGAAAACCGTCGCGGTGGAGTTGACCGCGCTGGTGCAGGAGAACGAGGAGCAGATCGGCCCCGCGCTGACCAACCTCGAGGCCGCCATCACCCTGCTCAACGACAACCAGGCGAACATCTCCAAGACGCTGGAGCTGGCCGCGCCGTTCTACGGGTTGTACTCCAACGTGCTCGGCACCGGCCGCTGGTTCGACGCCGTCATCACCAACCTGATTCCGCCTGCCCTGCCCGAGATTCCGGGCGACCGTGCGCCGATCCGAAAGATGGGAGGCTAGCCATGGCGACGAATCCGCTGACCGCTCTGCGGGCGTCCAGTACCAAGAGCAAGATCATCGCCGGGGTGGCCGCCGCGGCGGTGCTGCTCGCGGGCGCGGCCTGGTGGGGCTGGGGCAAACTCAACACCACCGTCATCACGGCGTACTTCGACAAGTCCGTCGGCATCTACGAGGGTTCGGACGTCCGCATCCTCGGAGTGCCTGTCGGACACGTGGATTCGGTGACGCCGGAGGGCGAGCAGGTCAAGGTCGTCATGAGCGTCGACCGGCGCTTCGACGTCCCCGCCGACGCCAAGGCCGCACAGATCACGCCGTCCGTGGTGTCGGACCGCTACATCCAGCTGGCCCCCGCCTACAAGGGCGGGCCGAAGATGGAGCGCGAAGCCACCATCCCGAAGGACCGCACCGCGACCCCGGTCGAGGTGGACCGGCTCTACAAGTCGATCACCGAACTCTCGGATGCGCTGGGCCCCAACGGAGCCAACCGCGACGGTGCGGTGAACGAACTCGTGCGCACCACCGCCGACAACCTCGCGGGCAACGGCGACGCCTTGAACAACAGCTTCACCCAGCTGTCCAAAGCCGCTGCCGCACTGTCGGATTCGCGCACCGACATCTTCGACACCATCAAGAACCTGCAGGTCTTCGTGCAGACGCTGGCCGACAACGACGCCCAGGTGCGGGATTTCAACACCCAGCTGGCCTCGCTGTCGACCTTCCTGGCGGGGGAGCGGCAGAATCTCGGCGACGCGCTGAGCCTGCTGTCGGTGGCGCTCGGCGACGTCGCCCGCTTCATCGACGACAACAGGCAGCTGGTGCAGCAGAACGCGGACGCCCTGACCACGCTCACCCAGACCCTCGCCGATCAGCGCGACGATCTGGCCAAGGCGCTGCCGCTCATCCCGACCGCGCTGTCCAACCTGATCAACGTGCACAACGGTGAAACCGGCACCCTCGACATGCGCCCCAACTTCACCGACCTGCAGGACCCCTTCGCGGTCATGTGCAAAATGCTGGACCTGGGCAAACTGCGGCCCGGCGACGAGAAGTTCGACGCCATCTCGCGGCAGCTGCAACCCATTCTCAGCCACTGCGAGGCCATCGCCGACCAGATCACCGCGGGCGTGAAGACGCCGTCGCTGATCCTGCCGTTCGGCATCCTCAGCGGCGACAACGAGCAGCGCAACGCGGTACCGGGCTCGGTCCCGGGCAACCCGTCGGACGCGCTGCCCCCGTCGCAGACGGAAGGCGGTCAGCGATGAAGGCCCGAATCTCGAAGTCGCCCAAGCGGATCGCCTCCGCCATGGCGGCGCTGGGAACGGTTTCCCTGCTGGTCGCGGGCTGCGGTGCGGACAGTATTCCGCTGCCCGGCGGCGCGGATGTGGGTAAGAACCCGCTGCACATCGACATCCGGTTCGCCGATGTGCTGGATCTGGTGCCGCAGTCGGCGGTGAAGGTCGACGGTGTCGCGGTCGGCCGCGTCGACAAGATCGAGCTCGCGCCGGACGGCTGGACCGCCAGCGTCAAGACCATCGTCAACGGTGATGTGAACCTGCCCGCCAACGCGCGGGCCGAGGTGCGGCAGTCCAATCTGCTCGGTGAGAAGTTCATCGAATTGTCCGCTCCCGCAAACGATCCCGATCCGGCGCGGCTGAAGAACGACGCCACGATTCCGGTCGAGCGCACCCGCACCGCCACCGAGGTGGAGCAGGTGCTCGGCGCGCTGTCGCTGCTGCTCAACGGCGGTGGCGTGGCACAGCTGCAGCCGATCGTGGTGGAGCTGAACAAGGCCCTGGAAGGCCGTGAGGGCAAGGTGCGCTCCCTGCTGGAGCAGGCCAACACCCTCATCGACGGCCTGAATCAGCAGGTGGACAACATCACTCGCGCGCTGGACGGCCTGGACCGGCTCAGCAGCCGCGTCAGCACCCAGACCGAGCAGATCGGCAAGGTGCTCGACGAACTGCCGCAGGGCATCCAGAT
This sequence comes from Nocardia acididurans, assembly GCF_016741815.1. Classification (GTDB taxonomy): domain Bacteria; phylum Actinomycetota; class Actinomycetes; order Mycobacteriales; family Mycobacteriaceae; genus Nocardia; species Nocardia acididurans. The sequence continues at coordinate 298,797 of NZ_JAERRJ010000005.1, read as the reverse complement.
CCTGGAGGAGCAGCGCCCGCAGCTGATCGGCCTGCTCGGTCAGCTCGACCGCCTCGGCCAGGCCGGGATGGACGTGCTCGACAACTCCAAGGAGAACCTGATCACCGACCTCAGCTCGCTGCGGCCCACGCTGCAGGAGCTCGGCAAGTCGGCCAACGATCTGGTGACCGCGTTCCCGCTGGTGCCCACGTATCCGTTCCCGGACGAGGCCATCAAGTCGGCGTTCGGCGGCCAGGTGAACACCTGGCTGTCGGTGGACCTGCAGATCGGCACCCTGCTGTCGAATCTCGGTGTGGGCAAACAGAATCCGGTGTACGTCCCGCCGCAGACCGGGCCGCAGCCCAATGTCGACCCGTCGAATCCGTACTACAACGGCAACGGCCCGCGCGGCGGCTGGCCGACGGTGTCACTGCTGCCGCTGCTGCCGAATTCCGTGCTCGCGCCCGTCACCGGGAATCCCGCGAATCCGCTGGGGACCTTCCTCGAGCAGTTGGGAGTGGGTCAGCGATGACACGTTTGGTGCGCTACCAGTTGATCGCGTTCGCGCTGATCGCCGTACTCGGCGTGGTGTTCGTCGGCGCGAAATACGTTCGCCTGGACAATATGCTGGGCTTCGGGCTCTACGAGGTGAAACTCCAGGCCGCGGGCACGGGCAACCTGTCCAAGGGCGCGGAGGTCACCTACCGCGGTGTGCCCGTGGGCCGGGTCGGCGATATCGACATCACCCAGGACGGCGTGATCATCACGCTGGAAATGGATTCCGGTAAGCCGAAGGTGCCCGCGAGCGCGAAGGCCGTGGTGGCCAACCGTTCCGCCATCGGCGAGCAGTACGTGGACCTGGTTCCCACCAATTCCGGTGAGCCGTACCTGAAGGACGGGTCGATCATCGTCGGCGCACAGCTGCCGATTCCGGTGGAGACCCTGCTGTCCAGTGTCGATCACTTCGCGAGCACCACCGATCTGGCCGCGCTGAGCACCACGATCACCGAGCTCGGCAAGGCGTTCGACGGCAAGGGTGACGATCTGCAGGTGCTGGTGGACTCGCTCAACAAGTTCACCCAGACCGGCGTCGAGAACCTGCCGCAGACCCTGGATCTCATCCGGCAGGCGCAGACCGTGCTGACCACCCAGTCCGAGCAGGGTTCGTCCATCCGGGCGTTCAGCGACGGCCTGGATCAGCTGACGGCACAGTTGAAGTCGAACGATCCGGATATCCGCCGCCTCATCGGCACCGGCACCGACGCGGGCTCCTCGATTCAGCAGCTGCTGCGCACGGCCGGCCCGGGGCTCACCTCCACGCTGACCAACCTGCGCACGCTGCTGCTGGCCGTCTCGCCGAAGTTCTACGCGCTCGGCCCGGTGCTGCAGATGCTGCCGCTGCTGTCGATCGGCGCGTCCGCGACCGCTCCCGGTGACGGCACCACCCACTTCGGCCTGGTCCTGGAGACCAACAACCCGCCCGCCTGCACCGTCGGTTACGAGGGCACCCAGGCGATCATCGACCAGATGAAGCGCGAGAACCCGAACTTCGACGACAGCCGCGACGACTTCCCGTTCAATACGAACGCGAAATGCCTTGTGCCGCAAGGCAGCGAGACGGCCGTCCGCGGTGGCGAGCGCGCCGAACTGGCCGATCCCTCCGTCCCGCAGCCGTGGGACTCCAAACCCAAGTACGACCCCGACAAGCTCAACCTGAACCCGGTCGCGACCCAGCTCGCCACGCTCATGGGCGTCACCGTCAAGTGAGGTCGGGAGGAGCGGAAAGTATGGTGGCCGCGTGAGTCAGCAAAAGGACAGCGAACAGAAGGTGGGCCTCGAGAAGCCGGCCGCGGAGCCGACCCCGGAGACCCACACCGATGCGAGCGCCCCTGCTGGCGAGGCCACCGCGAAGCCCGCGTCCGAGGTGAAACCCGCCGACCCGGCCGAAGAACACTCCGGCCCGGCCGAGCGTTCCGCCGGCCTGGACACGCGGAAGGCGGTGACGCTCGGCTCGATCGCATTGCTGGTCGTGGCGGCGGTCGCCGCGGCCTGGTTCGGCGGCACCTGGATCGTCGGCGGACTGCTCCAGGACCGCCCGCGCGCCGAGGCCCGCGACGAGGCGCTGGCCGCCGCGCAGCAGGCCGCCATCAACATCACCTCGATGAATCTGAGCGATGTGGACGGCTCGTTGTCGCTGGCCCGCTCGTCGATGACGGGCGATCTGCTCGACTCCTCCACGAAGAACGAGGCGCAGCTCAAGCAGAAGGTCGTCGACGCCAATGTGAATGTGGCGTCGAAGATCATCGGCGGCGCGCTCACCACGCTGAACTCCGAGAAGGACCAGGCGTCCACGCTGATCGTGTTCCAGGTGACCGAATCCGCCCCGGACAAGTCCAGCACCACCGACTTCCGCTACACCTGGGCCGTGGACGTGGTGAAGAGCGACGGCGTCTGGAAGGCCGATCAGGTGCAGCAGGTGGCCAACCCGGTCGTCCTGAGCTCGACGGCCCCACAGCAACCGAACGGCCAACCGGCCACCGAGCAGCCCGGCAACTAGGAAGGCGTGATCATGGCAAATCGCCGCCCCGTCAATCGCGCCACTCCGCAGCGCCGTCCCGCGTCCCAGCGCGGTGCGAACACCCGCACCACCGCCGCCGACGTCCGTTCCACCGAAGCCACCGCCGAGCGCCCGTCGTCCTCGACCCGCCCGAGCCCGGTGTCGATGAAGAAGGCCAAGCGCGCGGAGAAGGCCGGGAAATCGGCTCCCGTTCGCACGGAGAAGCCGAAATCCGCTCCCGCCGAAGGCGTTTGGCAATCCTGGCGCACCCCCATCCTGTGCGCCGCCGCAGCCGTCGCGCTGGCCGCCGTCGCGATCATGGGCGCGCTGCGCCCCGGCGTCGACGACACCAACCGGGCCTTCGTCGACAATGCCGCCACCGACGAGGTGAAGGCCGCCGCCGACCACGCCCTGCAGACCCTCTACGCCTACGAGGCCGAGAAGATCGACAAGGATCGCTGGAAGGCCGATGTGGCCACCGTTCTGACCCCCCAGCTGGCCCAGGAGTTCGAGAAATACCTCGGCACCACGGTCGACACCATCAAGCAGACCCAGACCAACACCCAGGTCACCACGGACCCCACCGGTGTCACCCTGCTCACCGGCGATCGCGCCGAACTGCTGGTCAACCTGAACGTGGTCACGGTGAAGGACGGCAAGCCCTCCCCCTTCGTCGCGGGGCCGATCCTGCTGCGCATGCAGAAGGTCGACGGCCGCTGGCTGGCCTCGGAGATCGCCGACAAATAGGTCCCGGGATCGCCGGCGAGCAGACGTCCGGCGCACATTCCGCGACGTCACACAGTGATCTTGCTGTAGGACAGGCGATCTCGGGTTTTGTCAACTCCAACCGCCACTTGACGACTTTCGCCAAAGCCGTCACGCTATTCACAACAGCGGCGGCTGTCACAGGGGATCAGACGCCGACACGGCCTTCACGGGACGCAGCCAGCGGACGCAAAGCCGGTCGGCAGACGGTGTGAACATCGCCACGACACACTTCGGCGCGTTAGCCCGCCGAGGCTCGCCACGGGTGGTACTTTGACACCCCCGTAGGTTTGGGTGTACCTTTGGACGTTGCGCTGGCTGCCTCCTGTCCATACCTTGTTCGCATCGACGAAAGTTCCACCTTCCGGTGTTACTTCCGCTGTTTGCTGTTCGGGTTTCGTTCGGGTTGCTACCAGCGGAATTCGTAGCAGACAAGCGACGGTCGCGGACCACCACGCGACGCGCGTGAGGTGCTGGAAGGACGCATCTTGGCAGTCTCCACCCAGACCAAGGCCGGTATTCCCGGAGCCCCGAAGCGGGTGTCTTTCGCGAAGATTCGTGAGCCTCTCGAGGTGCCGGGTCTTCTCGATCTACAAACCGAATCATTCGCATGGCTCGTCGGTGCAGCGGATTGGCGGGAGCGCGCGGCAGCGCGCGGCGACGTCAGCCCGGTCGGAGGACTCGAGGAGGTGCTCGAGGAACTCTCCCCCATCGAAGACTTCTCGGGCTCCATGTCCCTGTCCTTCTCCGACCCGCGCTTCGAAGAGGTCAAGGCCTCGATCGAGGAGTGCAAAGACAAGGACATGACCTACGCGGCGCCGCTGTTCGTCACCGCGGAGTTCATCAACAACAACACCGGTGAGATCAAGTCTCAGACGGTCTTCATGGGTGATTTCCCGATGATGACCGACAAGGGCACGTTCATCATCAACGGCACCGAGCGCGTGGTCGTCTCGCAGCTGGTCCGTTCGCCGGGTGTGTACTTCGACGATTCCATCGACAAGTCCACCGAGAAGACGCTGCACTCCGTGCGCGTCATCCCGTCGCGTGGCGCGTGGCTGGAGTTCGACGTCGACAAGCGCGACACCGTCGGCGTGCGCATCGACCGCAAGCGCCGGCAGCCGGTCACCGTGCTGCTGAAGGCCCTGGGCCTGACGTCGGAAGAGATCGTGGAGCGCTTCGGCTTCTCCGAGATCATGATGTCCACCCTCGAGAAGGACTCCACCCCGGGTCAGGACGAGGCGCTGCTCGACATCTACCGCAAGCTGCGTCCGGGCGAGCCGCCGACCAAGGAGTCCGCGCAGACCCTGCTGGAGAACCTGTTCTTCAAGGAGAAGCGCTACGACCTGGCTCGCGTCGGCCGCTACAAGGTCAACAAGAAGCTCGGCATCAACCTGGACAAGCCGGTCACCGGTTCCGTGCTGACCAAGGAAGACATCGTCGCGACGATCGAGTACCTGGTCCGTCTGCACCAGGGCGATCGCCATATGACGGTGCCCGGCGGCTCCGAGGTTCCGGTCGAGGTCGACGACATCGACCACTTCGGCAACCGTCGTCTGCGCACCGTGGGCGAGCTCATCCAGAACCAGATCCGCGTCGGTCTCTCGCGTATGGAGCGCGTCGTGCGTGAGCGCATGACCACCCAGGACGTCGAGGCCATCACGCCGCAGACCCTGATCAACATCCGTCCCGTCGTGGCGGCGATCAAGGAGTTCTTCGGCACCTCGCAGCTGTCGCAGTTCATGGACCAGAACAACCCGCTCTCGGGTCTGACCCACAAGCGTCGTCTGTCGGCGCTGGGTCCGGGTGGTCTATCGCGTGAGCGCGCCGGCCTGGAGGTCCGTGACGTCCACCCGTCGCACTACGGCCGCATGTGCCCGATCGAGACCCCGGAAGGCCCGAACATCGGCCTGATCGGTTCGCTCTCGGTCTACGCCCGGGTGAACCCGTTCGGTTTCATCGAGACCCCGTACCGCAGGGTCGAGAACGGCCGCGTCACCGATGAGGTCAAGTACCTCACCGCCGACGAGGAGGACCGCGAGGTCCGCGCCCAGGCCAACTCGCCGGTCGACGCCGACGGCAACTTCATCGAGGCCAAGGTGCTCGCCCGCAAGGGCAACGAGGAGATGGAGTACGTCTCCCCGGCCGAGGTGACCTTCATGGACGTCTCGCCGCGCCAGATGGTGTCGGTCGCGACCGCGATGATCCCGTTCCTCGAGCACGACGACGCCAACCGTGCCCTCATGGGCGCGAACATGCAGCGTCAGGCCGTGCCGCTGATCCGTTCCGAGTCGCCGCTGGTCGGCACCGGTATGGAGCTGCGCGCCGCCGTCGACGCCGGCGACGTGGTCGTGAACCAGAAGGCCGGTGTGGTGGAAGAGGTTTCGGCCGACTTCATCACCGTCATGCACGACGACGGCACCCGCCGTTCGTACCGCCTGCGCAAGTTCGAGCGCTCGAACCAGGGCACCTGCGCGAACCAGCGTCCGATCGTGGACGAGGGCACCCGCGTGGAGGCCGGTCACGTGCTGGCCGACGGCCCCTGCACCGAGAACGGTGAGATGGCGCTCGGCAAGAACCTGCTCGTGGCAATCATGCCGTGGGAGGGCCACAACTACGAGGACGCGATCATCCTGTCGCAGCGCCTCGTGGAAGAGGACGTGCTCACCTCGATCCACATCGAGGAGCACGAGATCGACGCTCGCGACACCAAGCTCGGTGCCGAGGAGATCACCCGCGACATCCCGAACGTGTCGGACGAGGTCCTGGCCGACCTCGACGAGCGCGGCATCGTCCGCATCGGCGCCGAGGTTCGCGACGGCGACATCCTGGTCGGCAAGGTCACCCCGAAGGGCGAGACCGAGCTGACCCCCGAGGAGCGCCTGCTGCGCGCCATCTTCGGTGAGAAGGCCCGCGAGGTTCGCGACACCTCCCTGAAGGTGCCGCACGGCGAGTCCGGCAAGGTCATCGGCGTGCGCGTGTTCTCGCGCGAGGACGACGACGATCTGCCCCCCGGTGTCAACGAGCTGGTGCGCGTCTACGTCGCGCAGAAGCGCAAGATCCAGGACGGCGACAAGCTCGCCGGTCGCCACGGCAACAAGGGCGTCATCGGCAAGATCCTCCCGCAGGAAGACATGCCGTTCCTCCCGGACGGCACGCCGGTCGACATCATCCTGAACACCCACGGTGTGCCGCGTCGTATGAACATCGGCCAGGTGCTGGAAACCCATCTGGGCTACATCGCCAAGACCGGCTGGCAGGTCGAGGGCGCCCCCGACTGGGCCAAGAACCTGCCCGAGGAGATGCTCGGTCAGGAAGCCGACACCAATATCGCCACCCCGGTGTTCGACGGTGCGCGTGAGGAAGAGCTGACCGGTCTGCTGGGCTCGACCCTGCCGAACCGCGACGGCGAGCGGATGATCAACGACGACGGCAAGGCGATCCTGCTGGACGGCCGTTCCGGCGAGCCGTTCCCGTACCCGGTGGCCGTCGGCTACATGTACATCCTGAAGCTGCACCACCTGGTCGACGACAAGATCCACGCGCGTTCGACCGGTCCGTACTCGATGATCACGCAGCAGCCGCTGGGTGGTAAGGCGCAGTTCGGTGGTCAGCGCTTCGGTGAAATGGAATGTTGGGCCATGCAGGCGTACGGCGCTGCCTACACCCTGCAGGAACTGCTCACCATCAAGTCCGACGACGTCGTGGGCCGCGTGAAGGTCTACGAGGCGATCGTGAAGGGCGAGAACATTCCGGAGCCGGGTATTCCGGAGTCGTTCAAGGTGCTCTTGAAGGAGCTTCAGTCGCTGTGCCTCAACGTGGAGGTGCTGTCCTCGGACGGCGCTGCCATCGAGATGCGCGACGGCGATGACGAAGACCTCGAGCGTGCCGCGGCGAACCTGGGTATCAACCTGTCCCGCAACGAGGCTGCGACGGTCGACGACCTGGCGCAGTAGAGCGATCGGTCCCGCAGCGTCGAGAGACGCTGCGGGGCAACGGATTTTGAACTTTTGCTCATACTCAACCCGAACAGGGGAAAGGAAGTTACGTGCTAGACGTCAACTTCTTCGATGAACTCCGGATCGGCCTGGCGACCGCCGAAGACATTCGTAACTGGTCTTTCGGCGAGGTCAAGAAGCCGGAGACCATCAACTACCGCACGCTGAAGCCGGAGAAGGACGGCCTCTTCTGCGAGAAGATCTTCGGTCCCACCCGGGACTGGGAGTGCTACTGCGGTAAGTACAAGCGCGTCCGCTTCAAGGGCATCATCTGCGAGCGCTGTGGCGTCGAGGTGACCCGTGCCAAGGTGCGTCGTGAGCGGATGGGCCACATCGAGCTGGCCGCCCCGGTCACGCACATCTGGTACTTCAAGGGTGTGCCGTCGCGACTGGGCTACCTGCTCGACCTCGCGCCGAAGGATCTGGAAAAGATCATCTACTTCGCCGCGTACGTCATCACCGCGGTGGACGACGAGCTGCGCCACAACGAACTCTCCACCCTCGAGGCGGAGATGGACGTCAAGAAGAAGACCGTCGCCGATCAGCGTGACGCCGATCTCGAGGCGCGCGCCCAGAAGCTCGAGGCCGACCTGGCCGAGCTCGAGGCCGAGGGTGCCAAGTCCGACGTCCGCCGCAAGGTGAAGGACGGCGGCGAGCGCGAGATGCGTCAGCTGCGCGACCGCGCCCAGCGTGAGCTGGACCGCCTCGACGAGGTGTGGACCACGTTCACCAAGCTGGCTCCCAAGCAGCTGATCGTGGACGAGACCCTCTACCGCGAGCTGCAGGACGAGTACGGCGAGTACTTCACCGGCCACATGGGCGCCGAGGCGATCCAGAAGCTGATGGAGACCTTCGACATCGAGGCCGAGGCCGAGAACCTGCGCGAGACCATTCGCACGGGCAAGGGCCAGAAGAAGCTTCGCGCGCTGAAGCGCCTGAAGGTCGTCGCCGCGTTCCAGACCAACGGCAACTCGCCGATGGGCATGGTTCTCGACGCCGTGCCGGTGATCCCGCCGGAGCTGCGTCCGATGGTGCAGCTGGACGGTGGCCGCTTCGCGACCTCCGACCTGAACGACCTGTACCGCCGCGTCATCAACCGCAACAACCGCCTGAAGCGCCTCATCGACCTCGGTGCGCCCGAGATCATCGTGAACAACGAGAAGCGCATGCTGCAGGAGTCGGTGGACGCGCTGTTCGACAACGGCCGTCGTGGCCGTCCGGTCACCGGTCCGGGTAACCGCCCGCTGAAGTCCCTGAGCGATCTGCTCAAGGGCAAGCAGGGTCGTTTCCGTCAGAACCTGCTCGGTAAGCGTGTCGACTACTCCGGTCGTTCGGTTATCGTCGTCGGTCCGCAGCTGAAGCTGCACCAGTGTGGTCTGCCGAAGCTGATGGCGCTCGAGCTGTTCAAGCCGTTCGTCATGAAGCGTCTGGTGGATCTCAACCACGCGCAGAACATCAAGTCCGCCAAGCGGATGGTCGAGCGGCAGCGGCCGCAGGTGTGGGACGTCCTCGAAGAGGTCATCTCCGAGCACCCCGTGCTGCTGAACCGTGCGCCCACGCTGCACCGCCTGGGTATTCAGGCGTTCGAGCCGCAGCTGGTCGAAGGTAAGGCCATTCAGCTGCACCCGCTCGTGTGTGAGGCGTTCAACGCCGACTTCGACGGTGACCAGATGGCCGTGCACCTGCCGCTGTCGGCGGAGGCGCAGGCCGAGGCCCGCATCCTGATGCTGTCCTCGAACAACATCCTGTCGCCGGCGTCGGGTCGTCCGCTCGCCATGCCGCGTCTGGACATGGTGACCGGTCTCTACTACCTGACCCGCCTCGAAGAGGGCGCGAAGGGCGAGTACCGGGCCGCCACCAAGGACGAGGCCGAGTTCGGCGTGTACTCCTCGCCGGCCGAGGCGCAGATGGCCGTCGACCGCGGTGAGCTCACCGTGCGCTCGAAGATCAAGGTGCGCCTGACCGATCAGCGTCCGCAGAAGGAAATCGAAGCGGTCCTGTTCCCCGAGGGCTGGCAGCGCGGCGACGCCTGGACTGCCGAAACCACCCTGGGCCGTGTGATCTTCAACGATCTGCTCCCGGCGGACTACGCGTTCATCGACGAGCCGATGCCGAAGAAGCGTCAGGCGGCGATCATCAACGATCTCGCCGAGCGGTACCCGATGATCGTCGTGGCGCAGACCGTCGACAAGCTGAAGGACGCGGGCTTCTACTGGGCCACCCGTTCCGGTGTCACCGTCTCCATGTCGGACGTACTCGTTCCGCCGGAGAAGGCGGAGATCATGGAGCGCTACGAGGCGCAGTCGGATCAGATCGAGAAGAAGTACCAGCGTGGTGCGCTCGATCACCAGGAGCGCAACAACGCCCTGGTCAAGATCTGGCAGGAGGCCACGGAAGAGGTCGGTAAGGCGCTGCGCGCGCACTACCCGGCCGACAACCCGATCATCACGATCGTCGACTCGGGCGCGACCGGTAACTTCACCCAGACTCGTACCCTCGCCGGTATGAAGGGCCTGGTTACCAACCCGAAGGGTGAGTTCATCCCGCGGCCGATCAAGTCCTCGTTCCGTGAGGGCCTGACCGTTCTCGAGTACTTCATCAACACCCACGGTGCGCGAAAGGGTCTGGCCGACACCGCGCTTCGTACCGCCGACTCGGGTTACCTGACCCGTCGTCTGGTGGACGTGTCGCAGGACGTCATCGTGCGCGAGACCGACTGTGGCACCGAGCGCGGCATCGTCGTGCCGATCGCGGAGAAGCAGGCCGACGGCTCGCTCATCCGGGACGCGCACGTCGAGACCAGCACCTACGCTCGTACGCTGGCCACCGACGCGATCGACGCCAACGGCAACGTCGTCGTCGAGAAGGGCCACGACCTGGGCGATCCCGCCCTGGAGGCGCTGCTCGAGGCCGGCATCACCGAGGTGAAGGTCCGCTCCGTGCTGACCTGCACCACCGGTACCGGCGTGTGTGCGACCTGCTACGGCCGCTCCATGGCGACCGGCAAGCTGGTCGACATCGGCGAGGCCGTCGGTATCGTGGCCGCGCAGTCCATCGGTGAGCCCGGTACCCAGCTGACCATGCGTACCTTCCACCAGGGTGGTGTCGCGGGTGACGACATCACGGGTGGTCTGCCCCGCGTGCAGGAGCTCTTCGAGGCTCGTGTGCCCAAGGGCAAGGCCCCCATCGCGGAGGTCTCGGGTCGCGTGCGGCTCGAGGACGACGACCGCTTCTACAAGATCACCATCATTCCGGACGACGGTTCGGAAGAGGTGCTCTACGACAAGCTGTCGAAGCGTCAGCGTCTGCGGGTGTTCAAGCACGACGACGGTTCCGAGCGTCTGCTCGCCGACGGTGACCACGTGGATGTGGGCCAGCAGCTCCTCGAGGGCTCGGCCGACCCGCACGAGGTGCTCCGCGTGATGGGCCCGCGTCAGGTGCAGATCCACCTCGTGCACGAGGTCCAGGAGGTGTACCGCTCGCAGGGTGTGTCCATCCACGACAAGCACATCGAGGTGATCGTCCGCCAGATGCTGCGCCGCGTCACCATCATCGATTCGGGAGCGACCGAGTTCCTCCCGGGTTCGCTGGTGGAGCGCGCCGAGTTCGAGTCCGCCAACCGCCGCGTGGTCGCGGAGGGTGGCGAGCCCGCCTCGGGTCGTCCGGTCCTCATGGGTATCACCAAGGCGTCGCTCGCGACCGATTCGTGGCTGTCGGCGGCCTCCTTCCAGGAGACCACCCGCGTGCTCACGGACGCCGCGATCAACTGCCGCTCCGACAAGCTGATCGGCCTGAAGGAGAACGTGATCATCGGTAAGCTCATCCCGGCCGGTACCGGTATCAACCGCTACCGCAACATCCAGGTGCAGCCCACCGAGGAAGCCCGTCAGGCCGCGTACGCGGTGCCGTCCTACGACGACACCTACTACACCCCGGACGGCTTCGGCACCACCACCGGTGCCGCGGTCCCGCTCGACGACTACGGCTTCAGCGACTACCGGTAACCGGTTGAGCTAGAACCACATCGCCCCCGCTCCGATACGGAGCGGGGGCGATTGTCGTCTATGGGAGCAACACCGGAGTTATCCTGGCTGGACGCTGTGACATCCGCGCGGAGGAGTTGGCATGCCTGCTCGTCGTCGTACATTCACTGCCCTGCTGTGCGGCATCGCCGTGTCGAGTGTGGTCGCCGGGGTGAGTGCCGCTGAACCAGCGAAGGATTCGCTGGGTGGGTGCTTCAAGGGGGATGTGCTGACGGGGCAGCTGATGCCGGGGACGGGAAGCGCCGGGCAGACGGTGTGGCGGCAGGCGGGGGTGTGGGAGTGCCGGAGTTCGTTGCTGCCGGGGATCGAGAGTGGGCAGTTCTCCGCCGAGGTGCCGTGGCTGGGGTTCGGGGCGTTGTCCTCGGGGCGGTTCGCGTGGTCGGATGGGAGCGTCAGTGCTGCCGTGGGGTATCCGAATGGGTTGTGGGGGTTGACATCCGGGCCGGGGGCGGGGCACACGATCGTGTTGAATACGCAGCCCGTGATGACGGGGAACTGGTATTACACGACGGGGAGTCAGGCGCTCATTTCGGCGACGTTCCTGGATTAGCGAGGGAGTCGGCGTAGGCGAGGCCGGCGTCGATGGCTGCTTGGCCGCCGGACTGGTTGAAGCCGATCACGCCGCCGATGATCGCGCCGAGGACGGTGGTGATCGGGACGCTGATGAAGTCGTAGATGAAAAGCCCTGCGGGGAAACCGATCAGGAAGCCGATGGCCGCGCCGATGGCGGCGCCGCCGAGGATGCCGGGGACGGTGGCGGCGGCCGCGTCGAAGAAGCGCCGCTGGGCGTTGATGTCGCGGACGGGGGTGTCGGATTCGCCGATGGGGGTGAGGGTGAGGCGGCGGCCGTTGTCTGCGATCTCGGGGGTGACGGCCAGGGTCTTGCCCGCTACGTCGTATCGCAGTGGGACGGTGGCGATTTCGAGGCCGGCCTCGTCGGTGACCAGGACGGCCTGGCCGTCGAAGGTGGCGAGGAAGCGGCCCGCCTGGAGGGTGCTCACGGTGGCGCGGTGGTCGTCGGTAACTGCCGTCTGGAAGGCGACGCCGTGATCGGTGCCGCGCAGGCGCAGCGACGACTGCGGAGCGGAGTCGGTGGTCGCGGGAGCCGCCGCGGCGGGGGTGGCGGCGAGGGTGGTCGCGGCCGCCAGGCAGAGCAGTACCGGCGCAACGGATTTGGTCGTACCCATGGAACTGCCCCCTCGCGGTGCTGGGCACGTCGGCCCGGATTGTCGGGACGAACGTACCCAGGCGGGCTGCGGAAGGGGAATTCCCGCGGCCGAGATGGGATGCGGGTTACAGCGCGAGGGTGCCGGGTATAGCTCGGTGGTTGCCGTGCGGTCAGCGACCCGGGGCCGGGGGCAGGGCGTCGAAGGCGGGGCGCATGGCATCGGACGCGCCGGGGACGACGCTCTCGGCGTAGGCGAGGGTCGCCTCGACCGCCTCCTGGCCGCCGCTCTGCTGCAGGCCGATGGCCGCGCCCACGAAGATACCCACCACGGTGGTGATCGGGATGGTGAAGATGTCGAAGATGAACAGGCCCGCGGGGAACCCGAGCAGGAAGCCGACGGCGGCGCCGAGCGCGGCCCCGCCGAGCACGGCCGGACCGTTGGCCATGACGACGTCGAAGAACCGCTGCTGGGCGTTGATATCGCGCAGCGGCACCGGGGATTCGCCGATGGGGGTCAGGGTGAGGCGGCGGCCGTCGTCGGTGATTTCCGGGGCGACCGCGACGGACTTGCCCGCGATATCGTATTTCAGTGGGACGGTGGCGATTTCGAGGCCGGAGTCATTGGTGACGAGGACGGTCTCGCCGTCCCAGGTGGCGAGGAAGCGACCGGACTGGAGGGTGCTCACGGTGGCGCGGAGGTCGTCGGTGACGGCCGTGTCGAAGTCGACGCCGTGATCGGTGCCGCTGATCCGGAGGCCGGGTTGCTGTTCGGCCGCAGCCGGTTCGGCGGTGGCGGTGGTCGCCGAGATGGTGGTAGTCGCGGCCAGGCAGAAGAGCACCGGCGCAATGGTTCTGGTCATGCCCATGGAGATGTCCTCGCTTCGCGGGGCCGCGCGGCCCGGAGTTTCCGGACGAAAAGTTACCCGGGGCACTGCCATAGCGGAACCCTGTCGGCACATATAGGCCGAGGATTAGGGGGCTTGTCAGGTGTCCGGGATGGGACCGGGCCTTCGGATGACCCGAGTCCCTGTGATCCGGTGTGCCCGTGAGTCGCTACTGTGCCCTTGAGTCGCTACTGTGCCCGCGAATCGCTACGACTCGCCGTGCGCGGCGGTTTCGGGTTCGCCGAGCCGGACCGCCACGACGCCGATGAGAATCAGTGCGCCGCCGAGCAACTGGATGAGGTGGGGAGCCTCGCCCAGTAGCGCCCAGGCGAAGAGGACGGCGGCGAGCACCTCGGTGAGCGCGGCGAAGGAGGCCATGCGGGAGCCGAGCAGGCGGGCGGCGATGATGCCGGAGGCGTACGCCAGTGCGGCGGTCACGGTGCCCAACAGCAGGACCACCGCCCACCAGTGCGTGGTGAACCCTTCGAACGCAACGGGATTCGCGGTGGCCCGCATGGGCACGATGCCGATCGCGCCCGCCACGAGCAGGGTGAGTCCGCCGACCAGCAGCCCGCCCGCCGCGAGCACGGTGCCGGGGATCGCGCCCTCGCCCTTGGCGGAGAGCACGAAATAGGCTGCCGCGCCGACCATCGCGGCCAGCGCCCACAGCATGCCGACGCCGTTGGTGCTGACGCCCGAGCTCAGATCCAGTACGAGTACGAGCCCGATCAGTCCGACCAGCCCGCCGGCGATGGTGGCCGCGCCGGGCCGCTGCCGGTGCCGCAGCCACATCCAGCCCACGACCGCGATGGGCGCGGTGTACTCGACCAGCAGCGCGACGCCGACCTGAAGATGGGCGACCGCGTTGAAGTAGGCGAGCTGCGTGCCCGCGACGGGCACGATCCCGTACGCCAGGATCAGGGAGGCGTTGCGGCGCAGCACATTCCATTCGCCGCGCAGCTGCACGAGCGCGAACGGCAGCAGTACCGCCGCGCCCACGAGCACCCGCACCGAGACCACCGCGGCGGGACTCCATCCGGCGTTCATCAGCCCGCGTGCGAGCGCGCCCGAGAGTCCGAAGGACGACGCGGACACCACCGCGACGATCAATCCGTTGCGCAGCCGCCCCCGCACCGCGGTGTCATGAGTCATCGTCGCCATGACTAATGACGCTAAGGCTGTGTGTGTAATATGTCAACATGACTTTTGCTCATGACACCGAAGCGGCCATGGCCGCCGCGGTGGAGCTGGTGAATTCGGCGGAGCAGCCGGACACCCTGACCGAGATCGACCAGCTGGCAGAGTTTTTCGAACGGCACGGCTATACCGGCGCGCACGACCGCACCGCCGCCGAGCTCGCCGAGGTACGCGCCACCCGCGCGCCCCTGCGCCGCCTGCTCACCAGTGACCGCGACGCCGCGGTGCTCCTCGTCAACGAGATCCTGCGCCGCCATCGCGCCGTCCCCCAGCTGGTCACCCACGACCACCTCGGCTATCACATCCACGCCGTCCCCCCGGAGGCCCCGCTCGCGGTCCGCATCGAGGTGGAGATCGCCATGGCCATGATCGACCTGATCCGCGCCGACGAGCTCAGCCGGCTCGCCATCTGCGCCGACGACACCTGTGCGGGCATCGTGCTCGACCTGTCCCGCAACAGATCTCGCCGCTACTGCTCCACCGCCTGCGGCAATCGCAATGCCGTGGCGGCCTACCGCGCCCGCAACCGGTCCTGAAGCCCGTTCAGCAGGGTGTCCAGGCCGAACTGAAAGCTGTTGTCGGGCGCGGCGTTGTATTCGGTGGCGGCGGCGCGCTCGATGCGGGTGCGCAGTCGGGGGTAGTGCATGGCTATCTCGGTGGCCTCCGACATTGCCTGTGCCAGTTGGGCTTCCGGGTCCGCGCCCTTGCGCCCGAGCCGCCGGTTGAGTGAGACGTTGGCCGCCGCCCCCGCCGCGTTGCCGAGTACGAACATGAAGACGGTGGCCATGGCCTGATCGGCTTCCACGTCGTCGAATCCGGCTCGCTCGTAGATCTCCAGCGCACGATCGTCGTGCCGAGACTTGTTGGGGCCGTAGACCAGATATCCCGACTGCACCTGAATCATCCACGGATGCCGCGTGATCATGGAGTACATGCTGGTGGCCATGGCCTCGGCCGCCACGCGCCAATCCTCGCCCGGCTCGGGTAGTTCCACCTCGCTCCACACCTCGTCGGTGGCCAGCCGTACCAGGTTGTCCTTGTTCTTCACGTGCCAGTACATGGCGGTCGCCGCGGCGTCGAGTCGTTTGCCGAGGCTGCGCATGTTCAACCCGTCCAATCCCTCCTCGTCGAGGAGGGCGATGGCGGTGCCGATGATCTGTTCGCGGGTGAGCGTCTCGCGGGGCATGGCCTCA
Source organism: Nocardia acididurans (assembly GCF_016741815.1). Lineage (GTDB taxonomy): Bacteria > Actinomycetota > Actinomycetes > Mycobacteriales > Mycobacteriaceae > Nocardia > Nocardia acididurans. The sequence goes on along the minus strand of NZ_JAERRJ010000005.1, from coordinate 283,013 downwards.
CCATAGGCCCTCACCTGCGACTTTCACAAAGTTCAAGAAAACTCTTGCACTTAGTTCAAGTGGCGATGTACGTTCTTCTTGCACTTAGTTCAAGCGGGGCGCGAACAGCCCCGCCGCCAGAGGAGAACCGAAATGAACGCCGTCATCGCCACCGTCGAACTGGTCGCCGCCGCCGCTTTCCTGTCCATGCCGTTCGTCCGCAACCGCTACGGCACCGCCGCCATGGCCAAGGCCGAAGGCGAACTGGCCCGCCAGGGCGTGCGCACCACGGCCCTGCGCGAGAACGGCATGCGCTTCGACGCCAGCGGCCACGAGTGGTGGGCCCCGGGCGGCATCGCCGCCATCCTGATCGTCATGGCGGGCCTGAACCTCGCCGGATTCGACTGGATGCGCCCGGTCAACTGGGTCGTCATGGCGCTGCTGTTCCTGGGCAACAGCGTCATCGTCTACAGCAACCTGACCGCCGTGCAGTCGGTGACCGCGGCCTTCGCCAAGAAGAACGACCCGGAACTGGCCCGCATCGACGTCCGCACCCTCATCCAGGTCGCCGAATCCGGCTTCCCGAACTGGACCTGGACCCTGCAGAAGACCCGCAACACCCTCGTCTTCGGCGGCGCGCTCATCGGTCTCGCCGTCCTCGCCTTCGCCTGATCGAAAACAACGAAAGCCTTCGGAGCCCCGTCATGCCCACCGTGGTCACCCTCGCCGTCCTCCTGCAGGCCCTGCTGGCCGCCGCCATGTTCGTCATCTCGACCACCGTCTGGTTCACCGGCCGCCGGGCGCAGCAGTCCGCTGATGCCGAGGTCGCCCGGCAGGGTTTCGCCCCGGAAGTGCTGACCCGGCACGGAATTCGTTTCAAGGAGGAGCCTTGGGAGTTCGCCCTCGCGCTGACCATCGGCGCGATCCTCACGACCCTGGCCGTACTGAACGTCACCGGCACCGCCCGCCCGGCGTCCTGGATCGTGGAGCCGCTGATCCTGGTGGTCGTCGGATTCATCACGCTCAGCCAGGTGCTCGCCGTCCGCTACACCGAGGCGGTCCTGCGCCGTTCCCCGGACCCGCAAGCCCGCGATATCAACGCCCGCAAGGTGATCGAGGCCGCGCGGCGCGGGTTCCCCTCGGTCCTGCGGATTCTGGTGCCGGTGCGCTTCGTGCTCGCGACGGCGGGTTCGATCGCGGTCCTGATCCTGCTGTCCGTCCCCGCCGCGACACCCTGGTTCCACTGACGCAACAACGACAATCGCCCGTTCCGAATCCGGAACGGGCGATTTCGTATTCCGGCGAGGCGGCGAGTGCGTGCTTTCGGTGCTAGCGTGCCGATGCGCCACCAGTGGAACGACGGTTCACCCGAGAGTTATGACGATGCGAATGCCAGCTGTCCTGCGTCCCTACGATGTGGTCCTGATCGGTGGCGGAATCATGAGCGCCACCCTCGGCATACTGCTCAAACATCTGGAGCCGAGCTGGTCCATCGCCGTGTACGAACGGCTGCCGGAGCTCGGCGCGGAGGCATCGGCCGCCTGGAACAATGCGGGCACCGGACATTCGGGTCTCTGTGAACCCAATTACACGACCGAAAAGCCCGACGGCACACTCGATATCACCAAGGCCGTCACCGTCAACGAGCAATTCCAGCAGACCCGGCAATTGTGGGCGTCGTTGGTGGAGGCCGGAATTCTCGGCAAGCCCGCGAGTTTCATCAATCCGGTCCCGCATATGACCCTCGTGCAGGGCATCGAAGACGCCCAGTTCCTGCGCCGCCGGCACGAAAAGCTTTCCGGGCACCCATTGTTCGCGTCCACCCGATTCAGTTCCGCGGTGAAGACCATCGAACAGTGGGCCCCGCTGCTCGCACAGGGCCGCCTGCCGTCGGAGTGGCTGGCCGCGACCCACGACGCCACCGGGAGCGATGTCGATTTCGGCGCGCTCACCCGGCAGATGTTCACCCATCTCGAAACCGCCGGTGTGACGGTGCATCTGCGCAACGAGGTGCGCGGACTGCGGCAGAACAACGACGGCTCCTGGCAGCTGCGCATCCACCACCACACCGATCGGGACCGGATCACGCATCGCGTCGATGCCCGGTTCGTCTTCGCGGGCGCGGGTGGCTGGGCGCTGAAAATCCTGCAGAAGGCCGGACTTCCGGAGGTGCAGGGGTACGGGCTGCTGCCGATCAGCGGCCGCTTCCTGCGCTGCGACAATCCGGAGCTGGTCGACCTGCACGAGGCCAAGGTGTACGGCAAGGCTCCGGCCGGTGCGCCGCCGATGTCCATGCCGCACTTGGATACCCGCATCGTCGACGGCCGGCGCACGATTCTCTTCGGACCCTACGCGGGCACCAATCCTCGCTTCCTGAAACACGGTTCGGTGCTGGACGCGCCCAGCTCGCTGCGGCCGCAGAACGTGGGCCCGATGGCCTCGATGCTGAAGGACAACACCTCGCTGGCCTGGTTGCTGGTCTCGCAGCTGGCGGCCACGCGCCGCCGGAAGTTCGCCGCCCTACGGGAATTCGCGCCGTCGGCGCAGTCCGGGGACTGGACCATGATCACGGCCGGGCAGCGCGCCCAGATCGTGAAACCGGATCCGGTGCGCGGTGGCGTGCTCCAGTTCGGCACGGAAGTGGTTGCGTCACAGGACGGTTCGATCGCCGCCGTGCTGGGCGCGTCCCCGGGCGCGTCCACCGCCCCGGCCATCCTGCTGGAGGTGCTGGACCGCTGCTTCCCGCGCTACCGACAGCACTGGGCGCCCCGGCTGCGCGAGCTCATCCCGACCTACGGGGTGACGTTGGGCTCCGACGCCCGCCTGGCCCGGTACACCCTGGCCCGCACCGCGGAGATCCTGGGCCTGAACCCCGCCGAACCCGGTTAGCCCGCAGCTTCCTGTCACCCCGCCCCCATGGACAACGGCGTCCGCACTCGGTATGAAATTAGAACAAGTTTCAATTCGAGTGGGAGATGCGATGGACAGCGCCACCATGGGCGATCTGGTGATGGAGGGCTTCAAGAAGCTCGGCTTCATCCAGTTCACCGGGATCGAAGCGGTGGAGTTCGCCGCCGGCCGCAACCTGGTGACCATGGCCCCGCGCCCCGAACACCTCAACCACAACGGCGACCTGCACGCCGCGGTCCTGTTCGGCCTCGCCGAAACCGCCGCCATGGGCGCGTCCGTCTCCGGCATCGTCGACCTCATGGGCGAGACCTTCATCGTCGCCCGCGACGGCCGCATCGAATACCTGGCCCGCGCCAAGGGCGAGGCGGGCCCGTTCCTGGCCACCTCGGAACTCTCCGCCGAAACCGTCGACAAGGTCCGCGCCGATATCGCGGCCCACGTCGAAATCGAACTCGAGGTGCCGGTCCTCATCACCGACGGCACCGGAAAAGCTGTGGCCTCAGCGGCTTTCACCGCGGTCATGCGACCGCGCCGCAAGTAGGCCACACCGTCGAGGGGGTGGGCGCGGGTGCGGACCGCCCCCACCCCCTCGCCGTCTCCGAAACACCCCCCGTCATTCCGGCATGCCCTTGGCCGGAATCCACACAGTCGCCGTGGATCCCGGCCGAGAAGCGCACCGGGATGGCCAGCGTGACCCCGCAGGACGAGGCAGCCTTGATCAGCGCTCGCTGTCGAGCATGGCCATCTGCTCGGCGGCGTAGCGGGATCCGGCCACCCGCGCGGCGGGTGCGGCCGCCTCGATGGCCGCCAGCTCGGCATCCAAGAGTCGGATATCCACCGCGCCAACGGCTTCCACCCAGCGCTCCGGCCGCCGCGCGCCGATGACCGGCACGATGTCCTCGCCACGCGACAGCGCCCAGGCGATGGCCAGCTGCGCTACGCTCACCTCACGACGGGCCGCGATCTCGGCCAGCGCATCGACCAATCGCAGGTTGGCGGTGAGGTTCTCACCCTGGAAACGCGGACTGTGCGCCCGGAAATCATTGGCCGCCAACGCCCGCCCGGTGCGCAGCGAATCGCTGAGCAGACCACGCGAGAGCACCCCGTACGCGGTGATGCCGATGCCGAGTTCCCGTGCGGTGGGCAGTATTTCGGCTTCGATGCCGCGCGAGATCAGCGAGTATTCGATCTGCAGATCCGCGATCGGGTGTACGGCCGCCGCGCGGCGCAGCGTATCCGCACCCACCTCGGAGAGCCCGATGTGCCGCACATATCCCGCCTGCACCAATTCCGCGAGCGCTCCCACGGTCTCCTCGATCGGCACGCTCGGATCCAGCCGTGCGGGCCGGTAGATGTCGACGTATTCGGTGCCCAGTCGTTGCAGCGAGTACGCGAGGAAGTTGCGGATGGCCGCGGGCCGGGCGTCCACGCCGCCGAAACTGTGGTCCGGCCCGCGTAGCGCCCCGAACTTCACGCTGAGCAGCACATCCTCGCGCTTGCGATCGGCCAGCGCGGCCCGGATGAGCGTCTCGTTGTGTCCCATCCCGTAGAAATCCCCGGTGTCGATCAGATTCGCCCCGGAGTCGATGGCCGCGTGCACGGTGGCGATCGAGGTGGTGTCATCGGAGACGCCGTACATCCCCGACATTCCCATGGCCCCGAGGCCGATGCGGGAGACGGCGGGCCCGGTCGTGCCGAGCTGGACGGTGTCGAGTGTCTTCGTCATGACTCCGAGCCTGCGCGCCGGACCGGAAGACCGGGAGAGGACGGTCTATCGGAGGATCGCCGATCCCCGGCTACGACTGGACGGAACCCTGAGCGGCCGGGCGATGCGATGCCTGAGGCCCTGGCGGGTCTGATCGGTACTCCTACACGGTCGCGCGGGTGTGACGCCGGCGCCCGAACGCCGCCCAGCGGAGTGCGGCCACGGTACGGGGGCGGCACGGGCAGCGGGCCCGTCCCGGTCGTTTGCGGGGGACCGCTGAGCCCTGGATAACCGTGGCCCGGCGCGGGAGAGTGGGGTCATGGACCGAACCGAACTCGCGGATTTCCTGCGTCGTCGCCGGGAACAGTTGCAGCCCGCGGCCGTCGGCCTCGCGGCGGGCGCGCGGCGACGAACTCCGGGATTGCGCCGTGACGAGGTGGCCTTGCTGGCAGGCATGTCGACCGACTATTACACCCGGCTCGAGCAGGCTCGCGGTCCGCGGCCGTCCACCCAGGTGCTGGCGGCGCTGGCGCGAGCGCTGCGGCTGACCGACAGCGAACGCGATCACCTCTACCACCTGACCGGGCATCAGCCGCCCGCGCGTGGGGGCGACGCCCATGTGAGCCCGGGTCTGCTGCATGTGCTGACCAAGCTGGACGACACACCCGCCTGCGTGATCTCCGATCTGGGCGAGATCCTGGTGCAGAACCGGATACACGCGTTGCTCTTCGAGGACTTCTCGCACCGCCGCGGTCTGGATCGCTGCATCCCGTGGCTGTGGTTCACCGCGCCGGGACATCGCGACCGCTTCCCGGAGCCGGATCGGAATGCCATGAGCCACAAGCATGTCGCCGATCTGCGCGCCACCGCCGCCCGCCGCGCGGGCGATGCCGACATCACCGAGTTGGTGGCCCGGTTGCGTTCGGCCAGTGCGGAATTCGAGCGGCTGTGGCACGAGCACGAGGTGGGTACCGGCGCGGAGCAGGTCAAACGGGTCGCCCATCCGGAAGTCGGTGTGCTGGAACTGATCTGCGATCCGCTGCTGACTCCGAGTGCGACCCGGCATCTGCTGGTCTACTACCCGAAGCCGGGTACCGACACGCAGGACAAGCTGGATCTGCTGCGGGTCATCGGTACCCAGGCGTTGTCGAGTTGATTCAGAACCTCCGCTTGCGGGGCTTCAGATGAAGGCCCGGCAGCGGGGGAGCCGGAATCCGCTGCTCCGGCGTGTGCCCGGCGACATCGGGGAACCGCGCGAGATCGTGGTTCTCCCAATCGTTCCTGGCCGATTCGATCTCTTCGTGACTGCGCGCCACGAAGTTCCACCACATCACCAGATCCTCGCCGAACGGTTCGCCTCCGACGAGCAGCATATGCGCGCCCGCAGCGCTCGCGAGCACCAGTTCCGTCCGGTCGCTGCCCAGATAGAACAGCTGCTCCGGGCCGGTTTTCGTGCCGTCGGCAGTGATTTCGCCCTCGACCACCAGCAACGCGTGCTCGAACTCCGGGTTCAGCGGCAGCGTAACCTCCGCCCCGGATTCGAGACGCAGATCCGCACCGACGATCGGCGTGTAGGCCGTGGCGGGTGAGGTGCGCCCGCCCAGCGATCCGATCAACACGGTGCCGTGCAGCCCCGGCAGATCGAATTCCGGCAGATCCCGGTGCTGTTCGAAATGCGGTGCGACGAAACGTGATTCCTCAGGCAGCGCGATCCACAGCTGCAAGCCGCGCCCGGAGGTGTGCCCCGGAACCCGGTACTCGGAATGCGCGATCCCGCGTCCGGAGGTCATGATGTTGAGCTGCCCCGGCCAGATCTCCACGTCCGAGCCGACGCTGTCGCGATGCCGGATGCGCCCGTCCAAAGGCCAGGTGACCGTTTGCAATCCGATGTGCGGATGCGGATCGATATCGTGCCCTTCGGGTTTCGCGGGGGAGCCGGACCCGAAGTTGTCCAGGAAGCACCATGCGCCGACGGTGGGCAGATCGCGCTGCGGCAGCGATCGGTGCACCGTCACGCCGCGTACGCCGCCCAGCGGAACCTCGCGTGCGGGAAAGAAATCCGCGCGCGGGCCGGGCCGCCCGGAGGATTCGCAGAGCGCTTCCTCGGGCTTGGACTCCAGGTCACTCATGCCGCCTCCTTGTTGGTCTCCCTCACCGCTTGATGCCCTTGCCGACCACGTGCTCGTCGTAGTCCGGATGCTTGTCCAGCCAGCCCTTGATGAACGGGCAGCGCGGCACGATGACCCGCCCGCGCGCGATCACGTCGTCGATCGCGTCCTGGGCGAGCCGGTTGCCCAGACCTTTGCCACTGAAGGCGCCGTCCACCTCGGTGTGGATGAAGACGGTGTCGTTGTCGCGCTCGCGGTACTCGCTGAAGCCGGCGAGCGAGTTCCCGTACCAGACCTCGTAACGGTGTTGCGCGTCGTTTCGCACGACGGTTGCCACCACGGCCTGTTCGCTCATTGTTCAGTGCTCCTTCCGCACCCGCACCGGATGTTTGCTCATGGTCGACACGCGGTTGAACGCGCCGATCGTGGTCGCGGCCCAGATCAGTACGGACATCTGGTCATCCGACAAATGTTGCCGCGCAGCAGCATACTCACGCTCGATGATCGCTTCGTCGGGAAGCGTGGTTACCGTCTCGGCGAGTATCAGTGCGGCCTGTTCCTGTTTCGTGTAGAGCTCCGGGGCCCGTCGCCAGGCGTCCAGCACGGCGAGTTGCTGTGCGGTGACTCCAGCCTCGCGGGCCTGCCGCACGTGCAGATCGAGGCAGAACGCGCAGCTGTTGAGTTGCGAGACGCGGACATTCACAAGTTCCATGACCGCGCGTCCGAGATCGACTGTGGCAGCGGCAGTGCGGATCGTCAGCGCCACGCTGTTGAGGGCGTGGAAGACTTCGGGATGCTGCTTGTCGAGCCAGATCCGGTCATGATCGAAAGACCCCATAGTGGAGGCATCGTAAGCACAGAAGCTGAACCGTGCCCTCCGGTCCGAATATTTCGGGCATAACCGGCACGCCCGTTGTGTTGCCACATGGCATGCGCAGCACAACCACCGCCCAGGCGAGCATCCGCACCCGTGTGCGGATTCCGCTCACCTTCGGCGACGGCTACTCGACCATCGCGCAGGCGGTCACCTTCGACGGACTCGCCGACGGACGCGAACACCTCGCCCTCCTCTTGGGTGAACCCGGCCTCGGTGAACCCGGCGCGACCCCGCTCGTCCGGCTGCACTCGGAATGTCTCACCGGCGATGTCTTCGGTTCCGCCCGCTGCGACTGCGGACCCCAGCTGCGCGAAGCCGCCGAGCGCATCACCGACACCGGCGGCGTCCTGCTCTACCTGCGCCAGGAGGGCCGCGACATCGGCCTCTACAACAAACTCGACGCCTACGCGCTGCAGGATTCCGGCCTCGACACCTACCAGGCCAACACCGCCCTGGGCCTGCCCGAGGACGCCCGCGACTACACGGCGGCCGCGCAGATGCTTGCGGCACTGGGCATTACGGAACTGGATCTGCTCACCAACAATCCCGACAAGGCTCGTCAACTCGCAGGCTTGGGCGTTGGTGTACGCGCGACCGTCCCGACAGGAGTGCACAGCACGCCCGACAATCTGCGCTACCTGCGGGCCAAGGCGGAAGTCACCGGCCACACGATCGACCTCGCAGGCTGATACCGCGAAGACGAAGGCCCGCACGAGAACTCGTGCGGGCCTTCGGGTGTGCGCTACTCGCGCCCGGCCTGCGTGAAGCTCATATCCGCATAGCGGTTTCCGGTCACCTGGGCGGCGATCGGTTCCAGGGCGGCCAGTTCCTCGGCGGTCAGGGTGACTGTCGCGGCGGCGATGTTCTCCGCCACGCGGGTGCTGCTGCGGGTGCCCGGGATCGGCACGACCGGGAGGTGGTGCGCGGTGGCGCGGGAGTGCACCCAGGCCAGTGCGACCTGCGCCGGAGTGAGCCCGCGCGCCGTTGCGATGGTACGCAGCGGTGCGAGCAGTTCCGTGTTGCGGGCGGCGTTGTCCCCGGACCAGCGCGGCATGTTCTTGCGCACATCGGTGTCCGGCAGGCCCTCGACCGCGGCGGCCGAGCCGGTCAGGAAGCCGCGGCCCAGCGGCGAGTACGGCACGAAGGTGATGCCGAGCTCCGCGGCGGCGGGCACCACGCTGTTCTCCACGTCACGCGAGAACAGCGACCACTCCGACTGCACGGCCGCGATCGGGTACACCGCGTGCGCGGCCCGCAGTTCCGGCCCGGTCACCTCGGACAGCCCGATCTGCCGAATCTTGCCCTGTCGCACCAGATCCGCGAGCACGCCCACGGTGTCCTCCACCGGCACGCCCGGCTGCTTGCGGTGCATGTAGTACAGGTCGATCGCCTCGATGCCCAATCGCGCCAGGCTGGCGTCCACCGCCTGCCGGATGTAGCCGGGCGAATTGTCCGCGCCCCGGTAGGCCGGGTCGTCGGCCTTGCGCACGATGCCGAATTTCGTTGCCAGAACGACGTTCTCGCGGTTCGCGCGCACGAACTCGCCGAGGAACTCCTCGTTGTGCCCGGACCCGTACACGTCTGCGGTGTCGAACAGCGTCACCCCGAGTTCGAGCGCCCGATCCAGCGTCCTGCGTGATTCGACCAGATCCGAGTCCCCGTAGAACTCGCTGATCCCCATGGCCCCGTACCCCTGGATCCCGACCTCGACGCCGGCATTGCCGAGGGCCGCGGTGGGCAGAACCTGTGTGGTGCTCATGGCTGAATCCCTTCGCTCACGCGTCTTTTCGACACGGCCCGCCAGTCGGCTCGTGGATCGCCCTCGTAGTTGGCGATCTTGCAGTCGAGGACGGCGACCGTCTGCTGCAGCTCCTCGATCTGAGCGAGCACATCCGCGCGGGTGCGCCGGAACATCTCCAGCCGCTCCGGGAAGGTCGAATCCCCGGCGCGCACCAGCTCCGCGTACCGGACCATGTCGGCCACCGACATGCCGGTGCGGCGCAGCTTCCCGATCAGCTCCAGCCAATCCAGGTCGCGGTCGCTGAACCGCCGTTGCCCGGCATGATCGCGGCCCACGTAGTCCATCAACCCGATGCGCTCGTACCAGCGCAGCGTGTCGCGGGTGAGCCCGCTGCGTTCGGAGACCTCTCCGATCGAATACCGCGGCCGCTGGTAGTCGGCCCCGTACTCCGCCTGCTGCTGCGCCGGTACACCCACTGATCTCGCCCTTCTCGAGGAACAACGACGACGTTAGCCACCTGGAGTGCACTCCAAGCAAGACCAATTCTGCCGTCAGCCGCGGGTCGTGTCCTCGGTGAGTTCGGGCACGGTCTCCCCGGCCGCCATGGCGTCGTCGGCCGCCGCGTCGGAACCGCCGCGCAGCAGCCGCCAGGCCACCCCGACCAGCAGCACCGCCGCCCCGGCGAGCGCCAGCGGGCTGCGGGAGACGCGGTCACTGACATCGAGAACCCATGTCTCCAAGGCGAATTCGGTATCGGTGCTGAGCACTCCCGGCAGTGCGGAGGTGCCGTCGAACATCAGGAACAGCACGCCGAGCGCGATGAAGAACAACCCGGACAGCAGGGAGGTGGTGTGCAGCCGCACCCGCCCGGCGGTCAGGGTTCGACCGCGCAGCCAACCCCTGCGGCCCAGATCGAACCGATCCCAGAGCAGCGCGAGCACGAACAGCGGCACGGCCATGCCCAGCGCGTACACCGCGAGCAGCAGGCCGCCGTGCACCGGATTGCCGCTCACCGCCGCGACGGTGAGGATCGAACCCAGGATCGGCCCGGCGCAGAATCCGGCCAGACCGTAGACCAGCCCGAGCAGGTACACCGCACCCGCGCGTTCGGGCCGCCCGATCCGCGCGGCCGCCCGCTGCGCGAAGCCGAACGAGAAACCGCGACCCACGATCTGCAGCACCCCGAGCGTGATGATGGTCCACCCGCCGATCGCGATCAGCAGTTCCCGATGCCCGTAGAACAGCTTGCTGGCGAACGATCCCGCGATGCCGAGCGGCACCAGCGTGGTCGCCAGCCCGAGGTAGAACTGCCAGGTGCGGGCCAGCAGCCTGCCGCGCGAGCCGAACGAGTACGCGAAGAAACTCGGCAGCAGCAGCGCGCTGCACGGACTCACCAGCGCGAGCAACCCGCCGAGGAAGGCGGCCAGGAATCCGATGCTGCCGATCACGAGCCCGCCTTCCGCGCGGCCTCGTTCTTGGCGGATTCGACGACCGACAGGAAGAACTCGGTCGGCTGCGCGCCGAGCACGGCCCGGCCGTTGATCAGGAAGGCTGGCGTCGAGGTGACCCCCAGGTTGTAGCCCTCGCTCAGATCGGTGTTCACGGCCTTGCTCGCCGCATCGGACGCCTGATCCGCCCGGAATCTGGCGATATCGGGAACCCCCGCCTGTTCGGCGAATTCGGCCAGCCGATCCGGGGTGAGCGCGCCCGAGTTCTTCGGCAGTGCCGCCGCGTACAGCGCATTGTGGAACTCCCAGAACCGGCCCTGCTGCCCGGCGGCCCACCCGGCCGCCGCGGCCTGCTTGGACTCCTCCCCGAAGATCGGGAAATTCCGCCATTCGATGCGCAGCACACCCGCGTCGACGTACTTGCCGATCAGAGCCTGCTCGGTGTCCTGTGCGAACTTGCGGCAGAACGAGCACTGGAAATCGGAGTACTCGATCATGACCACGGGGGCGTCGACCGAGCCGAGCGCATACGGACTGTTCGGATCCAGCCGAGCCAGCTTCGCCCAGGCGGCGTCCTTGGCGGGATCGGTGACGGCGGCGGTGTCGGACGGTTCGGACCCGCTCATCCGGGAGACGGCGATGAACAGCAACCCTGCGGCAGCCAGCAGCATGAGGGCCGCGCCGACCTTGCGGAACAGCGGCTTTCGCGAGTTCCGGCGAGTGGCGGACGAACTGGGCGCGCCGGTGCGACGGCGCGCGCGGGTGGGAGAAGACACGGGTACTCCTGAACTGCCCGTCGCCGAACGGCGCGGGCTGGGATGACGGATGTGGAGAGGCAGCGCGGCAGCCATGTCCCACACGGGAATTCGAGGGAATGGCGTCGCACGCGGCTAAATCAGCAAAACCGTCGTCAGGTGTGGAGCCGGGAGTGGCTGGGTGAGCGGCGTTCCCGAGCCACGCGGTGGCGACAGCGGGATCGCGAGCTGATCGGCCGGGCGGACCGCGCCCAGTGCGGGACCGATGCCGTCGCGCTGCGTGGACGCGGAAACTGTTGCCGGACCCGGTTTCCCGGGCTCCGGACCGCGCTTGCACCCGGCCGGCGCGTCGGCGCGCACCGAGCTCACCGCGGATCGCGCATCCACCGGGTCCGCGGCCGATCGTGCGTCGATCGGGTTCGGATCCGCCGCGGATCGCGTGTAGACCGGGTTCGCCGGGTTCGATGCGCCGACGACCGCGAATACCCGCTGCGCGTCGAATGCGGCTGCCGTACCGCCTGCTTCGAGGGGAGCGGTGGACGCGCAGTTCAGCAGTGCGCCGATCAGAACGGCGACGATCGCGATCAGCCCGGCGAGGAGTCCCCGGCGGCGCTGACCGAGCCTGTGCGGTTCAGCGCGGCCGACGATCACACGTCCGAACATACCGCAGGCAATCGGTGGGCTAATACGAAAGCACACCCGGAGGGCGGGCGCAGGGCCCGGCCGCCGGGTGTGGGGGATTCCGCGACTCAGTGCTGCTGTGTTCCGGCCTGCCGCGGCAGCCCGAACGCCACCGCGAACGAGGCCACGGTGAGCAGCAGCGCGACGCCGGTGACCGAGCGGATCGCGCCGAGCGCCACCTCCGGGCCGTCGCCCATCGCGAATCCGCTGAAGAACACGGTGCCCAGGGCGGCCACGCCGAGTGCCGCCGCACCCTGCTGGAAGGACTCCAGCAGGCCTGAGGCCGAACCGATTTCGTGATCCTCTAGGTCGCCGACGATGATCCCGAACAGCGGCACGAAGATCATGCCCATGCCGAGACCGTAGGCGAGCAGGGCGGGTGCGAGCGCCGAGGCGGTGGGCGCCGAGTCGCCGCCGAACTGGAAGAACAATGCGATCAGGCCGACCGTCATACCGGCCAGACCCAGGTGCAGCACCGAGCGGCCGAGTCTCGGGGCCAGACCCGCGCTCAGTCCCGAGCCGAGGAACGCGCCCACCGCCCAGGGAGCCATGGTCAGGCTGGCCCGCAGCGCGCCGTAACCCAGACCCATCTGCAGGAAAAGTCCTACGGCGAGCGAGAATCCGCCGATTCCGCCGAAGAACACGGTCACGAACACGATGCCCGAGGTGTAGGAGCGCTTGGCGAAGACGCCCAGGTCCACCAGTGCGACCCGGCCCGCACGATTGCGGCGCGACTGATCGGCGGCGAACGCGCCCAGCACCGGAATCGAGGCGATCAGCATGGCGATGCTCCACCACGGCCAGCCCAGTTCGCGCCCTTCGACGAGTGGGTACAGCAGCAGTGCCATACCGGTTCCGGCGACGATCGCGCCGCGCAGATCCAGCTTCAGCCCGGGCAGCGGGCTCGCCGCGGGCAGGATCCACGCGCCGAGCGCCAGCGCAACCAGACCGAGCGGCAGGTTCATCAGGAAGATCGAGCGCCAGCCGGTGCCGAGCACATCGGCGTCCACGAGCAGACCGGCCACGATCGGCCCGGCGATGGTGGCGATGCCGATGAGCGGGCCGAAAGCCGCGTAGGCCTTACCGAATTCGCGTCCGAACAGATCCCGGATGAGCCCGAAGCACTGCGGCACCATGACCGCGGCGAACAGTCCCTGCGCGATCCGTCCGATCAGCAGCAGTTCGATCGAGCCCGCGAGCCCGCACAGCATCGAGGCGACCAGGAATCCGGTGAGCCCGATCTGCAGGACCCGTTTGCGCCCGTACATATCGCCGAGCCTGCCGCCGGTGAGCAGTCCGATGGCCATGGCCAGGGTGTAGCCCGCGCTGAGCCACTGCACGGTGGCGACCGAGCCGCCGAGATCGGCGCGGATGGCCGGTGCGGCCACGGTGACGATGGTGGCGTCCAGCAGGTTGAGCAGCGTGGCGGCCAGAATGGCGAGCAGCCCGAGCCACCGGTGTGCCACGGTCTGCTCGGATTCGGTTGTGGCGGTGGTGTTCTCGACTGGCGGGCGTTCGATGGCGATGGTCACTGCGGTCTCCTGGGAGAGGGTTCGGGCTCCAAGAACGGAATGGTTCGTTCCGTTTTCATTGAAACAGAATTATTCGTTCCGTTCAAGACGGGAACAGATCATTCCGTTCTGTTACTGTGTGAGCCGTGCGGCCGGTCGGGCCGCGAATCTCGAAGGGAAGAACCCATGTACCTGGTTGTCGGCGCCACCGCTCATTTCGGCCGCGAAGCCGTCACCGCCCTGCACGCGGCGGGCCGCCCGGTGCGAGCCCTGACCCGGCGGCCGGAAACCGCCGGGATGCCGTCCGGTGTGGAGGTGGTCAAGGGTGACCTGACCTCGGAAGAGTCTCTGGCCGAGGCGCTTTCGGGTGTGGAGGCGATCTATCTGGTGATCCGGTACGGCATGACCGTGGCCCCGCTGCTGGCCGCCGCCCGCACGGCCGGGGTGCGCCGCATCGTCTTCCTGTCCTCCGGCGCGGTCGTCGACGGCGACGAGCCGCAGCCCGATGTCATCGCCGAATACCACCGCGAGGTGGAGCGGGCCATCGAGGCGTCCGGCATCGAATGGACTTTCCTGCGCCTACTCTTCCCGGCCGTCAACTCGCTGACCTTCGCCATGCAACTCGCGGGCGGCGACGTGATCCGGGCGGCCTACGGCGAAGCCGCCGCGTCCGTCGTGCACGAGAACGATGTCGCCGACGTGGCCGCGGCCGTGCTGCCGGGCGGGCACGCGGGCCGGATCTACGAACTCACCGGCCCGCAATCGCTCACCCAGGTGCAGCAGGTCGAGATCCTCGGGCAGGTGCTCGGCCGCCCGCTCACCTTCGAGGAACTCGACGACGCCCCGGTGCGGGAGCAGATGGCGCAGTTCATGGATGCCGCGTTCATCAACGCCCTGTTCGATCTGATGGCCGTCACGGTCGGCAAGCCGGCCGAGGTCAACAGCCTGGTCGAGGATCTGACCGGGCACGCGCCGCGCGGCTATGCCGAGTGGGTGCGCGATCACCTCGCCGATTTCGCCTGACCCCCAGGGCGGCAATGCCGTTCGCGTCACGCCTGCCGGAACCGGGCGTGACGCCTACTCTGGGAGCATGTCCAAAGAAATCGATCGGCAGCGGGCTCGCACGGCGCTGGAGACGATCAAGGAACAGCCGGTCATCGCCGCTATCGCGGCTCTGCCGGTGCTGGCGGTGGTGATCGTGGTGGGCGTGGTGACGAACTGGTTCCTCGCCTTCCTGCTGCTGGTCGCCTTCGGTGGCTTCATCGCGTGGAAGGGCAAGCTGTTCGGCTAGTCGCGCTCGACTCCCGGGGGTTTCAGGGGTCTGCCTCTGAGAGTTTCGAGAGTTGAGTTTTCCTATCGGGGAATGTGGAACCGGACGAGATCGCCGGTGCCCGGGTCGGCGTTCGCCCACGGGCGGTCGAATTCGATGACCGCCAGCGCCGAGGTGGGGAATTTGCGGCTGAGCTCCTCGGCGGCCGTGGAACTGCGATTGCTCGCCAGTTCCCATGCGGTCCACGGCATTCCGGGGGAGTGCCCGACCAACAGCAGCGTCTGCACGGAATCGTCGGTGAGCTGGATCAATTCGATGAGCGTGTGCGGGGACGCCTCGTAGATCGAGGATTCGAAGGTGACCGGCGCGGTGACGCCGGTGGCCGCGAGCGTCTCGCGGGTGCGGGTCGAGGTGGAGCACAGCACGGCGTCGATGGTGGGCTGGGTGTCGCGCAGCCAGTCCCCGGCCAGTGCGGCTTCGCGTTGCCCGCGCGGGGCCAGGGGGCGTTCATGGTCGGCCACTCCGTCTGGATAGCCCGATTTGCCGTGCCGCATCAAGATGAGGGTTCGCGCCATGCGGGTTACCGTATGCGTCACACCAGTGCCGAGAGGAGACAACACTCACACTCGAGGCACACTGAAGGTGACGTCACACCGGGGTGGCGAGTCACACCGGAACGACGCATATATTAGAACGTGTTCTACCGACCCCGCTCGAACCCGAGCTGAGTAGCACCGCGACTGTTTCGAGGATCTGCGAGATATGGCCTATGTGATCACGCAGCGTTGTTGCAACGACGCCAGCTGCGTACCCGAGTGTCCGGTCGACTGCATTCGGCCCACCCCGGAGCAACGGGAATTCGCCACCACCGAGCAGCTCTACATCGACCCGGACACCTGCATCGACTGCGGCGCGTGCGTGGACGCCTGCCCCGTCGACGCGATCTTCTCCGAGGACGACCTGCTCGCCTCGCTGGGGCGGTTCCGCGACATCAATGCCGCCTACTTCCAGCGGCATCCGCTCGAATCCAACTTCGAGCCGCTCGTCGCGCCCAGCCGCGCGCCCAAGGAACTGGGCACGCTGCGGGTCGCCGTCATCGGCGCGGGCCCGGCCGCCTGCTACGCCGCCGAGGAACTGCTGCGCCGCGCGGACGTCGAGGTGGAACTGTTCGACCGGCTGCCCACCCCGTACGGTCTGGTGCGCGCGGGCGTCGCGCCCGACCATCCGGGCACCAAATCGGTCGCGAACCTTTTCGAATCGGCCTTCCGCCGCGACGCCCTGCAGTACCGGCTCAATGTCGAAGTCGGCAAGCACATCTCGCACGAGGAACTGCTCGCCCACCACCACGCCGTCGTCTACGCCGTCGGCGCGGCCACCGACCGCAAGCTCGGCGTGCCCGGCGAGGACCTGCCCGGCAGCTACTCCGCCACCGAATTCGTGGCCTGGTACAACGGGCACCCCGACTACGCGAACCGCGAATTCGACCTCTCCGGCGAACGCGCCGTCATCGTCGGCAACGGCAACGTGGCACTGGACGTGGCCCGCGTGCTCACCGTGCACCCGGACGAACTGGCCAAGACCGATATCGCCGACCACGCCCTGGATGCGCTGCGCCGCAGCAACATCAAGGAGGTCGTGGTGCTCGGCCGGCGTGGTCCGCTGCAGGCCGCCTACACGTCCTCGGAATTCCTGGCGCTGGCGCACCTGAAGGGCGTCGATGTCATCGTGGATCCGGTGGACCTGGAACTCGACCCGGCCTCGCGGGCCGAGCTCGACTCCTCGGACGTGGAGCCGTCGCTGCGGCTCAAGTACACCCTCGCGCAGGAGTACGCGGCCGGATCCCGCAACCCGGACAACAAGCGGATCGTGTTCCGCTACCTGGTTTCTCCCACCGCCGTCACCGGCGAGGGCAAGGTCCAGGCCGTCACCTACGTGCACAACGAACTCGTCGAGGAGAACGGCCGCACCATCGCCCGCGCCTCCGACCGCACCGGCGTGCTCGAGGCGTCCCTGGTGCTGCGCTCCATCGGCTACCGCGGTGAACCCGTCGCCGACATCCCGTTCGACGAGGCAGGCGGCGTCATCCCGAATGCGCAAGGGCGCGTACTGAACTCGGACGGCGAGCCCGTCCAGGGCGTGTACGTCTCCGGCTGGATCAAGCGCGGCCCGCGCGGCGTCATCGGCTCCAATCGGGTCGACTCCCAGGAAACCGTCGACAAGCTCATCGAGGACTTCGTCGCCGGCAAACTCGCCGCGCCCGGCCAGGGCCGCGCCGACCTGGAGGCCCTGCTCGCGCAACGCCAGCCCGACCAGGTCGGCCGCGACGGCTGGAAGGCCATCGACCAGGCCGAGAAGACCGCGGGCAAGGCCGCCGGTCGCCCCCGCGTGAAGTTCACCAGCCTGGAGGATCTGCTCAAGGCCGCCAAGGGCTAGTCCGCCTCTCCGCGCCTTTTGCGGGCAGGTCAGGTGTGTCATCGGTTTCCGACCCGGCTCGCCGTACTGTGCGGGCCGGGTCAGCCCGTCCCCGGCGAGTTACCCTCTACTCGCCAAATCTGTTGCTGCGTCGCGCAAGATCAGTTGCCCCGCAGGGAGATGATCAGCCCGTCCTTGGTGCAGGCTGCGCCGTCGCCCTGAGCGGCGCAACTCCAGCCCTGCACCACCAGCGCGTCACCGGTGGTGATGGTCTGCGCGTATTCCGTTGCGACATTGATGGCTTCGGTGCAGCCGACCACGCCGTTCGGAGTGCCGACCGCGATCACGGTGCGGGTGCCGCCCCCGGCGTCGGTCACGGTGCCGCAGTCGACGTCCGCGATCGGGGCGGTGGACGTCGTGGTGACCGGTGGTGCGGGCGGGTTCGGGGCGGCATCGCCGCGCAGGCCGATGAGGAAGCCGTCCCTGAAGCAGATGTGCGGAACGGCGGTGTCCGGCTGCGGTTCACAGGTCCAGCCGTCGACCTCGACCGCGTCACCGGTACGGGTGGCGTTGACGTAATCGCTGGCGACCGTGATCGCCTCGGTGCATCCCGGAATGCCCGCCTGGTTCGCGTACGCGATCACGTTGGCGGACTTGCCATTAGCTCCGGTTATCGGTCCGCAATCCACATCGCGGAGTGTCTGTGTGGTCGGCACCGGCGGCCGGGTCGGGTTGGGCGGCAGCGGGCGCGGCGCGGTGGACTGGGTGGTGCTCGCGCCGGGGGTGGTGGTCTGGGT
Organism: Nocardia acididurans; assembly: GCF_016741815.1. Taxonomy (GTDB): domain Bacteria; phylum Actinomycetota; class Actinomycetes; order Mycobacteriales; family Mycobacteriaceae; genus Nocardia; species Nocardia acididurans. The sequence goes on along the minus strand of NZ_JAERRJ010000005.1, from coordinate 264,819 downwards.
GGTGGTCGCGGCGGACGACGTGGTCGTACTCTTCGCGGAATCCGAGGAACTGCCGCAGGCGGCGAGCCCGGCGACGAGCACGGGTGCGGCTGCGATCAGGGCGAGCTGGGTGAGCCTCATGGCGGCGATCTCCTGTTCTCGATCACCCCGTGGTGATCGGCCCGCCGCCGAGTGTGTCAGGCAACTGGTTGGCTATCGCGAAATTCGCCGGGGATGTCGCACCGGAAAGGCGTTCAGCCCGGCAGCGGCCCGATCCGCACCGTCGTGGTCGTCACCCCGCCGACCACGAACCACAGCCGCAGCACCGGATGTCCGGTCCGATCACCCGGTTCGTACCGGCTGCGCACCGTCACGTGCTGGCGCGCCAGCACCGGCGCGATGTACTCGATCACCGCCCGGTGCGGCCCGGCCACCAGTTTCGGATAGTCCACCAGGTACTGCTCCACCGCCTGCCAGTACATGGCGTTGTTGACGTGGTTGTACTGGTCGATATCGGTGGCGCGCACCGGAAACGGCATATCCGTATCCGACTCCGGCGGGGTGGGGTCGATCAGCCACGGCCGCCACCGCAACCGATGCTCGTTCGTGGTGCGCGACAGCGAGGCCAGCATGTCGTCGCTGATCCGCGTCGGCATATTGGTGAACTCGTTGATATTGATCCAGAAACCCTCGGTCTCGATGAGACCGCCGCTGTCGCTGGTGATCCGCACCCGCATATTCGTCCACCGCGTCGACATGGCCGAACACCAGCGCCGCAGTTCCACCCGGCCCGGCCAGTGCACGGGCCGCACCACGTCCACCACCGTGCGCCGTACGATCCACGCCGGATCGGTGCGCTGGAACTCGCCGGAGTGCATTTCCTCCCAGGCGACATCCTGGAGGTACCGGGCCGTCGCGTCGAAACGCAGCCGCAGATACGGGTCGATGTCACCAGCCCGGATGGGCCACGCCGTGGCGAACCCCGTGCCCTCCTGGGAAAGCGGGGGGAGTGGCTGATCGAGTGACACTGGTGCTCCTCGCGCTGCACGGCGTGCCGCGTTTTCGTGCGTTGGTTCCGACATGACTTTACGGGCCGTGCGTCATACCCTCGCGTCGAGTCGCCTCGACTTTTCGGGGGCATGACAGTGCGCGCGCAGGCCCGTAGCCTGTTCTGTTGTAACTTCACGGCGCAGGGGAGGCGAGCCGTTTGGCCGCGGGCGACAGGGCCGGCACGCGATTCGGGCAGTACGAGTTGCGCAGACTGCTCGGTGTCGGCGGCATGGGCGAGGTGTACGAAGCGCACGACACGGTGCGCGATCGGGTCGTGGCCGTCAAGCTGCTCGACCTGGAACTGGCCAGATCGCACACCTATGTGGAGCGATTCCGGCGCGAATCCCGCACGGCCGCCAGATTGCAGGAACCGCATGTCATTCCGGTGCACGACTGGGGTGAGGTGGACGGGGTCCTCTACATCGACATGCGGCTGGTACGCGGCCGCGATCTGAAGGCGTATCTGCACGCCGAAGGACCCCTGCCGTGCGCGCACGCGGTGTCGGTGGTGGAGCAGATCGCCTCCGCGCTGGACGCCGCGCACGAGAGCGGCCTGGTGCATCGGGACGTCAAGCCCGCCAACATTCTGCTCACCGGTGAATTGTTCGCGTACCTGGTGGATTTCGGGATCGCGCACGCGGAATCCGATGTGCAACTGACCAGTACGGGTAGTGCCATCGGCTCCTTCGCCTACATGGCCCCCGAACGCTTCGAACAGCAGGTCGTCGTCTCACCCACCGCCGACATCTACGCGCTGGCCTGCGTGCTCTACGAATGCCTCACCGGCGAGGTGCCCTTCCGCACCGACAGCAATATGGCCACCATCCGCGCCCACATGCTCACCCCGCCACCGCGACCCAGCGTGCGCGCGGGCGTCCCCGCCACCTTCGACCAGGTCATCGCCATCGGGATGGCCAAGGATCCGACCCGGCGCTACACCTCGGCGGGACAGTTGGCGCGGGCCGCGCGGGCCTCGCTCATGCAGGCCGAACACGCGGACCCCACCCGCACCGTGGTGCCCGCCCCGCCGACCATGCGATACCGATCGACGCCGCCCGGATATCCGACCGCGAGTGGCGGGACACCGCCCGGCGGCGTGCCTTTCGACCCGTCCGGGCCGCACCGGCAGTGGACCGACCACCCCTCCGGACCGATCGACCAGCCCTCCGAACCGATCGGTCGACCACACGGATTCCGGTCCGCCCCCGAACATCCCTCCGCCCCTTTGCCTTTGCCGCCGCCGCAGCGCAGTTCGCTGCCGCTGCTGCTGGGCGCGCTGGCCGGACTGGTGGTGCTGCTGGCGGGCATCCTCGGCTGGACCCTGCTGGCAGACAACGAAACCGGTGGATCGGGCACCGCGGCCGTGGGCACCACTTCGCCGGTGACCGCGCAGCCGACGACCGGCGGGCGCACCGCGTCGAGCACCACCGCCGCGACCAGCAATACCGTCAACACGAATCCCCCGGCCACCACGGTGGCCCCGCTGATCGGATCCGTATCCGGCACGGACGCACAGGGTTTCATCGGGACCAGCGGTGCGCGCTGCAATTCCGACAACCCGGCCTACGCCATCGGCCGCACCTCGCATTCCCGAATCGTGGTGTGCCGCACCGGTGTCGGACGCTACTACTACAAGGGCGTGCGGATCAGCGACGGCGCGGGCATCGAACTCGACGACCCGGTGCCCACCGGCGGGGGCGGCTTCACCGCCACCAATCCGACCGACGGCACGCAGTACCAGATCACCGCGAACGCGCTCACCATCGTGAAGGGCGGCAATATCCTCGCCGACGAGCCCATGATCGAATACGCCCACCGCTGAGCGCAGACAACTGTGCGTCCGACCAGCAAAACAATCCGCTCGGGACAATTCACCTGGCCATGGGTTAAGTTCGCAGATGACAGCAGTGGGAATGATCGGAGTTGATCGACTATGCGCGCAGCCGTGGTGAGCAAGCTGGAAGGCCCGGAAGCCATCGAGGTCCGTGACATTCCGGAACCCACCGCCTATCCGGGCGGCGTCGTCATCGACGTGCACGCCGCCGGGATCGCCTTCCCCGACGTGCTCATGACCCGCGGCCAGTACCAGATGAAACCGCAGCTGCCCTATGTCGTCGGCTGCGAGATCGCGGGCATCGTGCGCTCGGCCCCCGAGGGCGCGCACGTGCAGGCCGGTGACCGCGTGGTCGCGCTGACCCTGCTCGGCAATGCCGCCGCCGAAGTGGCCGTCACCCCCGCTGAAATGGTCTTCAAACTGCCCGACAACGTCTCACTGGAATCCGGTGCGGGCGTGCTGTTCAACGACCTCACCGTGCACTTCTGCCTGCGCAAGCGCGGCCGCCTCGCCGAGGGCGAGACCGTCCTCGTGCACGGCGCGGCCGGCGGCATCGGCACCTCCACGCTGCGCCTGGCCCAGGCGTTCGGCGCGGGCCGCGTGATCGCGGTCGTCAGCACCGAGGAGAAGGCCGAGGTCGCCCGCGCCAACGGGGCCACCGACGTGGTGCTCACCGACGGCTGGCTCGACGCCGTCAAGGAGATCACCGGCGGGCGCGGCGTCGATATCGTGCTCGACCCGGTCGGCGGCGACCGCTTCACCGACAGCGTCCGCTCCCTCGCCTCCGGCGGCCGCCTGCTGGTGGTCGGCTTCACCGCGGGCGACATCCCCACCGTCAAGGTGAACCGGCTGCTGCTCAAGAATGTCGAGGTCGTCGGCGCGGCCTGGGGCGAATGGGCCATGACCCATCCGGGCTACCTGCAGGAGCAGTGGGCCGAGGTGGAACCCCTGCTCGCCAATGGCAAGATCACCCCGCCGGAGCCGATCCTCTACAACCTCTCGCACACCGCCGAGGCCGTCTCCGCGCTCGACAAGCGCACCGCCACCGGCAAGGTCGTCGTCACCCTCCGCTGAATCCCGAAGCGTGCGTGCACAGTGAAGCTGTCCAACCGGGTCCTGAACCGCACCCTGCTCGCCCGCCAGCACCTGCTGGAGCGATCGGATCTCACGGTCGCGCAACTGTGCGACCACCTGATCGGGCTGCAGGCGCAGGATATGCTGCCGCCCTTCATCGCATTGTGGAGCCGGGTAAGGGATTTCGACCCGGCGGTGGTGTCCGCCGGGCTGGAAGACCGCTCCCTGGTGCGAATCACGTTGATGCGCGGCACCATTCACCTCGTCACGCCGCCGGACGCGCTGCGCATCGCACCGCACATCCAGCCGGAACTCGAAAAGGTGCCCTTCCGTAAGGGATTCAACTACGGCGCGATGGTGGGCCTCGACCCCGACGAGGTGCGCGCGCACGGCGAATCCGTACTCGGTGACGCCCCCATGTCGGCCGCCGACCTGCGTGAGCAGGCCGCGAAGCTCTACCCCGACCGCGATCCCGGCGCGGTGCTGCAGACCTGGCTGTACCAGCTCCCCGTCCTGCAGACCCCGCCGCGCGGTCGCTGGCGCGACAGCAGCCGCCCCGTCTGGTCCCGCGTCGAACCGTGGCTCGGCGCACCCCTCGACCCGGGCTACCCGCTCGAAGAACTCCTCCTGCGCTACCTGCGCGCCTTCGGCCCCGCCACCACCATGGACATGCAGACCTGGTCCAAGATGACCGGCATGAAACCCGCGGTGGCGAAACTCGGCGACCGCGTCCGCACCTACACCGACGAGCGCGGCCGCACCCTCTACGACGCCGCCGACGCCGAACTGGCGGATCCGGATCTCCCGGCCCCCGTCCGCCTGCTCGGCTGGTACGACAATGCCGTTCTCTCCCACCAGGATCGCAGCCGCATCCTCGGCGACGACGCGCCACCCCCGCTGCGCGCCTTCGCCACCGCCGTCGCGCCGATCCTGCTCGACGGCTTCCTCTCCGGCCTCTACAAGGTCTTCACCACTCGCGACACCGCCCGCCTGCGCATCAGCCCCTCGACGAAGTGGACAGCCGCCGACCGCGCCGCCGTCGAAGCGGAATCCCATGCCCTGCTGGCCTTCCTGGAACCCGGCCTCGACCACAGCGTGGAAATCCTCGACCTCGGAGCCGACCTGCGCCCTTGATCCCGGCGCGAGCGATCCGCGCTGCCCGGCTCGGCCGCACACGCCGCGCCGCATTCGGCGCGGACAGGTTAACCTGCATGCAATCCGGCCGCGTTAGGCTTCCGGCACGGCGTTCATGGCTGAAACGGACGCACGGGCACCGCTGAGACGCAGCGGGCGAACCAGCCGCATTTCCCCATGGAGGAATGCCGCATGGTGCGCAATACACCCATGTCCGCTGTCATCGGTGACGTCACCGTCTACGCCGCCACCGCCCACGGCCCGCGCTGGTTACCCGGCCAGGATGTGGTGATCGTCGACGGCCGCGTCGCCGCGATCGGCCCGAACGCCGGAGTCGCCGCCGATCTGCCGGGCGACTCCGCCGCCGCCGGTACCGACGGCGGCGGCGGGCACCTGATTCCAGGGTTCGTGAACACCCACACGCATCTACAGCAGTCCGTGCTGCGCGGGGCGGGGGAGGGGCTGCCGCTGCTCGAATGGCTGCGCTGCGTAGGCGAATTCACGGTGGCCGCGACACCGGAGCAGACCTATCTCGCGGCGCTGGCCGGTGGGCTGGAGCTGCTGCGCAGCGGGGTGACCACGGTGGTCGAGCACCTGTGGCCGAATCCGTCCGAGGCCGTGCACGATGCGGCGCTGCGCGCGCTGGACGAGCTCGGGATCCGGGTGGTGTTCGGGCGCGGGATCGCCGACCGGGCCGATGCCTCGCGCAAATGGGGTATGGATCCCCGTCTGCTGCAGCCACTTCCGGAGATCCTCGCGCATATCGCCGAACTCGATGCGCGCCTGGTGGATTCGCGCATCACCACCGCGTTGGCGGTGCCGAATCCCCGCTGCCTCACGCCGGCGGGCATGACGGCCGTGCGTGACTTCGCCGCCGAACACGGCAAGACCATCTCCATCCACCTGCTGGAAACCGGCACCGACGAGGACATGTGCCGATTGCATGCAGCCCGCTCGGCCGTCGACTACCTCGACGAGGGCGGGTTGCTGGGCGAACGTACCCTCGCCGTGCACTGCTGCCGCCTCGACGCGGAAGGCCGCGCCCGGCTGGCCGCACGAGGCGCCGCGGTCTCCTACAACCCGCTCAGCAATATGCGCCTCGGCAGTGGAGTCGCGCCGGTACCCGAAATGCTCTCCGCGGGAATCGATGTAGGTCTCGGCGTGGACGGCGCGGCCAGCAACGACACCCAGGACATGCTGCTGGCCCTGCGCATGGGCGCTTACCTGCAGCGCGTCACCCACCAGCGCGCCGACATCCTGCCCTTCGACGACATGATGCGCATCGCCACCCCGGGGCGCTGCTCGTGCCCTCGGCGAACCCGCCGGTCCCACCGGCCTCGCGGTGGGCGACCGCGCCGACCTCACCCTGCTGCGCTTCGACCGCGATTTCGCCTGCCTGCCGGTGCGTGATCCCGGCGCGACCCTGCTCACCACCGCCTCACCGCGTGTTGTGGACACGGTCTGGGTGGACGGTGACCCGGTGATCGTCGACGGCCGTTCCACCCGTATCGATGAGGTGGACCTGGCGAAGCTTCTGCGGGACATGCAATGACTGTTAATGAACTCGAAACAGGCGATCAATTGCATGTAATTGAACTCGATCAAACTGGTTTCAAGCACGCAGTGCACACAACCAAGTGAGAGCAGGTGAATGTGGTGGTGCTCGACAGCACGGTGCGCGATCGCCGGACGACAGCGGACAGTGCAGCGGATTCGCACACGACGACACCGGATTCCAGCGAACTCGCCACTCCGGCAGCGGGCCTGATTCCCGGTGCGGCCTCCGAGGTCGCGTTCACCGGAGCGGGAAAGCGATACGGCGGCGGCGATTCCGGAACGGTTATCGCCCTCGCCGACATCGACCTGGACCTCCGGCGCGGCGAATTCGTCGCGGTTGTCGGGCCTTCGGGGTGCGGCAAGTCCACATTGTTGCGGCTGGCGGCGGGACTGGAGCGGCCGAGTTCAGGAGCCGTTGCCGTGCAAACGGATTCGGTGGGGTTCATCTTTCAGGAGGCCACGCTGCTGCCGTGGCGCACAGTGCTGCGCAATGTCGAACTCTGCGCCGAGTTGCGCGGCATGAGCCGCGCGACCCGCCGGGAGCGCGCCACCCGGGCGCTCGCGGCGGTGGGGTTGGCCGACTTCGCGGGCAAGCTGCCCGCGCAGCTGTCCGGTGGTATGCGAATGCGCGTATCCCTCGCTCGCGCACTGGCTTTGGAGCCCGAGCTCATGCTGCTGGACGAGCCGTTCGGGGCGCTCGACGAGATCACGCGGTTGCACATGCAGGAGGAATTGCTGCGCCTGTACCGCGACAACGGCTTCACCGCGCTGTTCATCACGCATTCGGTGTCGGAGGCTGTGTTCCTGGCCGGGCGCGTGGTGGTCATGTCCGCACGGCCCGGCCGGGTGCACGAGGTCATCGACGTCGACCTGCCGTATCCGCGCACCCGCGAAATGCGTTTCGAGCCCGCCTTCACCGACCTGGTGGCCCGGGCGTCCCGATCTCTGAAAGAAGCCTGCTGATGGTCGGTCTCGCTGCCTCCGCTCCCGCATCCGCCCGCTCCGCCCGGCCCCTGCGGCCGCCGCGAATCCTGGGCAGGATCGCCGTTCCCTTCGTCTCGTTCGGGCTCGCCGTAGCCGCCTGGTATCTGGTCTCGACGGTGCTGCTCGCCCCCGAACGCCGCTTCCTGCTCCCGCCGCCGCACGCGGTCTTCACCGAATCGCTGTCCGACCCCGCGACAATGGAGACGATGCTGCACGCGCTGGCGGTGACCGCACGCGTGGCTGTGCTCGGGCTCGCACTGGCCGCGATACTGGGTATCGCCATCGGCGTCCTCATGGCCCGGGCCAAGGTGTTCGAACGGGTCGTGTATCCGTATGCCGTTGTCATGCAGGCGGTGCCGGTGCTCGCGGTGGTGCCGCTGATCGGTCTGTGGTTCGGCTACGGCACCACGGCCCGGGTCATCGTGTGCGTACTCATCGCGGTGCATCCGATCATCGCGATGACCCTGTTCGGCATCCAATCCGTCGACCCCAACCTGCGCGAGCTGTTCATCCTCGGCCGCGCGAATCGACTGCGCCGCTTGGTTTCCCTGGAACTGCCCGCCGCCCTGCCGTCCATCATAGCGAGCCTGCGCACCGCCGCCGGGCTCTCGGTGACCGGCGCGGTCATCGGCGACATGTTCTTCGCCAAGGGACAGCCCGGCATCGGCACCCTGCTCGACACCTACCGCGCCCGCCTGCAATCGGAGGATCTGCTGGCCGCGCTGCTGCTGGCCGCCCTGTTCGGCGTCGCCGTCTTCGCGATCTTCACCGCCGCGCAGCGGCTCACGGTCGGCCGCTGGCACAGCTCCGGCCGCTGAATCCCCAACTCTCACAGCCTTATCCACACCCGCTCCGTCACCTCTGTGGAGAAATCATGTCTCGACCCCTGCGCCGCATCGGCCTCACCGCACTCGCCGCCCTCGTGGTGGCCACCGGAACCGCCTGCTCCGGCACCGAAAACGACACCGCGGCAGTGCAATTACCCGCCGCGCCCGCCGAACAGCGACTGGAGGGCGTCTGCCCGGCCACCGTCGCGGTCCAGCTGCAGTGGGAACCCGAAACCGATTCCGGGCCCATCTTCGGCCTACTCGGCCCCGGCTACCGCGTCGACGCCGACAACAACAAGGTCACCGGGCCACTGGTCGTGGACGGCAAGGACACCGGCGTGCGGCTGGAGATCCGCGCCGGCGGCCCGGCCATCGGCTTCCAGACAGTGCCCTCGCAGATGTATGTCGACTCGTCGATCACGCTGGGGCTCACGCATTCCGAGCACGCCATCGCGGCCGCCGCGAAGCAGCCGATCGTCGCGGTCACCACCCTGCTGCGCTACAGCCCGCAGATGCTCATGTGGGATCCCAGCACGCATCCCGAGTGGCGCGGTATCGCCGATATCGGCAAATCCGGTGCGCCCGTGGTGGTTTCCCAGGGCCAGCTGTATCCCGACTGGCTCGTCGGCCGAGGGCTGTTGAACGCCGCGCAGATCGACTCCTCCTACGACAGCTCACCCTCACGGTTCGTCGCCGATCCCACCTTCGCGCAGCAGGGCTTCGCCAACTCCGAACCCTACGTCTACCAGCACGAAGTGCGCGCGTGGAACAAGCCTGTCGCCTACCAGCTCCTGAAGGACGTCGGCTACGAGGGTTACGCCCGCACCGTCAACGTGCGCGCGGACAAGCTGAACGAACTCCGTCCCTGCCTGCAGCGCCTGGTGCCCATGATCCAAAGGGCCACAGCGCAATTCCGCGCGAACCCGGACCCGGTGAACGCGACCGTGGTCGATGTCGTCGCCAAGAGCCCCAATTTCAGCCCCTACAGCGCCGAACTCGCCGCCTTCGGATCCCGTGTCCTCATCGACCAGGGCCTGATCGGCAATGACACCGACGGTGTGGCAGGCAGTTTCGACGAGGCCCGCGTGCAGCGCGTCATCGACGAGTTCGCGCCCATCCTGCGCCGCGGCGGCGCGGACGTACCGGCCGGGCTCACCGCCCGCGACCTGGTCACCAAGGAATTCCTCGACAGCACCGTCGCCGCGAGCTGATAACCACCACCGGATAGGGAGATCCATGTACGACACCGCAGAACTGTCCCGCGAGAAGCAGATGGGCGGACTCGGCGCGGAAACCGCCCGGGAGATCCGCGTCATCGACCTCACCGATTTCGAGGCCCGCCGCACCGAGATCACCGAGCAACTGTGGACCGCCGCCACCGAGATCGGATTCTTCCAGCTCTCCGGGCACGACATCCCGCAGGAGCTGATGGACGCCGCCTTCGCGAACGCACAGCGCTTCTTCGCCCTCGACGACACGGTGAAAGCCCGGTACCCCCTGGTCAAAGCGAACAACTCGGGCTGGGAGAGTCGCACCCAGGTGCGGCCCTCGATCGGTGTGCCGGACCAGAAGGAGTCCTATCAGATCACCCGGCCGCATATGGCCGGGCTGTGGCCGGGCGAGGCCGAGCTGCCCGGATTCGTCTCCGCCGTACTGGATTTCGAACACCGCTGCTGGGAGGTGGCGATGCGGGTGCTGTCCTGCTTCGCCGACCGCCTCGGCCTGCCGCGCGAACACTTCACCGCCGCACACGATCCGGAGTCGCCGCAGTATCAGAGCACCCTGCGCCTGCTGCACTACTTCGCGGTGCCGCCGGAGCTGCGCGCTGCCCCGGGCCGCTGGCGGGCGGGCGCGCACACCGACTTCGACTGCCTCACACTGCTTTTCCAGCGCGACGGCCAGGGCGGCCTGCAGGTGTGCCCGGGCAAGGAGATGGACGCGCAGGAGTGGACCTCCATCACCCCGTCCTCGGCGCTGATCACCTGCAATATCGGCGACATGCTCACCCGCTGGAGCGACGACCTGCTGCCCTCGAACTTCCACCGCGTGCGCGGCCCCGGCCCGGGGGAGTACCAGGGCGACCGCTACAGCATCGCCTACTTCGCCCAGGCCGACCGGGACGCAATCGTCCAGGGCCCGCGCGGCACCTACCCGCCCGTCACCGCCGCCGACTTCCTCACCCAGCGGGTCCAGGCCAACTACCGGCCGCAGGGGTAATTTCTCAACGAACGAAAGGACCATCCATGACCGAACCGGACAGCGAACTGCTCGGTCCGTCCGTGCACCGGCAGCTGCGGCAGCTCGTCCTGTCCGGGGAACTGGAGCCCGGCGCGCCGCTGAGCGTGCTGGCCCTCGCGGCGCGACTCGGCGTGAGCCGCAGTCCCGTCCGCGAGGCGGTCCAGCAGCTCATCTACGAGGGCCTGGCGGTCACGGTGCCGCACGCGGGCGCGCGGGTGGCCGTGGTCGACGACGCCCAGATCCGCGATGTCCTCGCCGTGCGCGCGGTCCTAGACGGCCTGGCCGCCGCGGGCGCGGCCACCCGCCTCACCGAATCCGATCTCGGCAAACTCACCAAGATGCTGTCCGCCCAACAGGACAACCTGCGCGACAACGCCGACCCCGCCCGCGACGTCGCCCTCGATCTCGAATTCCACACCTTCATCCGCGACCACAGCGGAAACCCCACCCTCGCAACCGAACTCGCCCGCCTCGAAGCCCAAGCGCACCTCTACCGCGGCGACCTCTGGCGGCACCCCCGCAACCGCAGCACCGCCCTGCGCGAACACCGCCGCATCCTCGAAGCCCTCGAATCCGGCCATCCCGACCTGGCCCGCTGCGCCGCCGAAGCCCACGTCCACGGACTCATCACCCGCATCGACCGCCACTAGCGTCGCACCGCCACACGGTGGCCCAAGGATCGCGGGGGTTCGGGGGCGAAGCCCCGGAGAGTTTCGAGAGTTGTCCCTCCCACCCCTCAATGCGCGTTGCGGTAGGCCGGAGCCTTGCTCGAGCCCGAGGGGGTGAGCGTGCGCAGCAGGGGCAGCGTGCGCTGCGCGACGACCGTCGACAGCACGATCACGCTGTGCGACCGGACCACCGAGGAACTGCGGTCGATGCTCAACAGCACGGTCTGCAATCCGGCATGCGAATCCGCCCCGATCCGGCACAGCACATCACCGGATCCGGTGGTGGCGTACGCCTCCAGCACCCCCGGAATCTCCTCCAGATCCGCGGCCACTGCTTCCAGCGCCCCCTGCGAGATCTCCAGCGTCACGAACGCCTGCACATCGAAACCCGCTGCCGTGACATCGATCTGCGGATCATAGGAGGCGATCACCCCCGCCTCCTCCATGCGCGCGATGCGTGACTGCACGGTCGCCCGCGCCACCCGCGTGCGCCGCGACAGTTCGAGAATCCCCGCCTTCTGGAATTCGTGCATGGCAGTCAGGATGGCCAGATCCAGTTCGTCCAGCTTGGCCGGAGTACGTGCCATGCCGGGACCTCCGCTCGGTTCGCGTTGCCAACGATCCTTCTATTCAAATTGTCCAGCACAATCCGGTCGCTGGTGGCGTAATCCGCCAGGGTGTCTACCCGAATCGCACGATATTGCTCATTCGCCGCCGCAGCGATTTCCTAGGTTCATGAGCATCGAGGTTGCTGACCGACGGCCCGCCGACCAGCCCGAACCCGAGGATCTGCGCCGACTCGTCGGCCTGGTGGATCACGATGCCACCGCCGACCCGTTCCCCGTGCTGGGCTGGGACGCGCTGGTCTGGGTGGTCGGCAACGCCACCCAGACCGCACACTTCCTGGAATCCGCCTTCGGCCTGCGGTTGGAGGCCTACTCGGGCCCCGAGACCGGCAACCGCGACCACAAGGCGTTCGTATTGCGCAGCGGCGGCATCCGATTCGTCGTCAAGGGTGCGGTGGATCCCGCCAGTCCGCTTGTCGCGCACCACGATCGGCACGGGGACGGGATCGTCGACATCGCCCTGGAGGTCCCCGACGTGGACCGCTGCATCGCCCACGCCCGCGCCCAGGGCGCCACCGTGCTCGTCGAACCCCACGACAGCACAGACGAATTCGGCACCGTCCGCTCGGCGGCCATCGCCACCTACGGCGACACCCGCCACACGCTGGTGGACCGCTCCCGCTACGACGGCCCCTATCTCCCGGGCTACGTCCCCCGCCGTTCCACCTACAGCCCGCGCGCCAAGCGCATCATCCAGGCCATCGACCATGTGGTCGGCAATGTGGAACTGGGCCGCATGGATCACTGGGTCGAGTTCTACCGCCGCGTCATGGGTTTCCAGAACATGGCCGAATTCGTCGGCGACGATATCGCCACCGACTACTCCGCCCTGATGAGCAAGGTCGTCGCCAACGGCAACCACCGCGTGAAGTTCCCCCTGAATGAACCCGCGGTGTCGCGCAAGCGCTCCCAGATCGACGAGTACCTCGAGTTCTATCAGGGGCCCGGCGTCCAGCACATCGCCCTGGCCACCTCCGACATCCTCACGGCCGTGGACACGCTCCGCTCCGAGGGCGTCGAATTCCTCGACACCCCGGCCACCTACTACGAGGATCCCGAACTCCGCGCCCGCATCGGCCGGGTTCGCACGCCCGTCGAGGAACTCCAGAAGCGCGGCATCCTCGTGGACCGCGACGAGGACGGCTACCTCCTCCAGATCTTCACCAAACCGCTCACCGACCGTCCCACCGTGTTCTTCGAACTGATCGAGCGCCACGGCTCGCTCGGCTTCGGCAAGGGCAACTTCAAGGCCCTCTTCCAAGCCATCGAACGCGAACAGGCCGCGCGCGGAAACCTCTGAGCCGTGCGCGTTCGCCGGGTCTGGGTAGAGTCGGCGCCATGCGGCTCACGTCGGCGATCGTCAGCGGGATATCCCTCGCGTTGCTGTTGTCGGCATGCGGGGGAAACGGTGACGGGGACGATTCACCTACCGGCGTGCGGACACCACCGAAGGTGGCGACCCTCGGACCCTTCGTCGGGGAGTGCGGTCATGTGACCGATGACGAGATCCGGCAGATCGGCGGGGTCACCGGAACGTTGCAGGTGTACCGGAACTCGGTGGGCTGCCACTGGAAGTCGTCGGGGTCGAGCGCCGAGGTGACGTTCGCGTCCTACCGCGGCAGCCCGCTGGCGCGCGAGGAGGCGTGGGAGGCGCTGCAGGGGCGCAGCCCGGAGGAGATCACCGTCGCGGGCAAGACCGGTTTCCAGGCGTACGCCGTCACCCTCGGCGGTGAATTGTGCGACTTCGCAATCCAATTGGATGACGACTTCTTCGAGTGGTCGTTCGCGGGCCCGGTCCCGGCCGGGCAGACGGCCTGCACTGTGACGCGTCAGTTCGCCGAACTGACCATGAGCCGGCTCGGGTAGGGAAAGCCATGAAGCCTGAATCACGTGCCGTGTGCACAGCCGCGGCCCTGCTGCTGGTGGCCGTGTCGCTGACCGGTTGCGGTCGCACCGTGCCCGGCAACGCGCTGCCCGCAGGCGGCACCACCGGCGGGCAATCCAAGATCAATACGAAGTTCGACAAACTGCTGCGCGAATGCGAGGTGGTGAGCGTCGACGAGATCTCCAAGGCGGTCGGCGACGGCACCATCCCGACCGGGTCCTTCAGCGGCGCGGTCTGCATGTGGGATCTGTCCGGCGGTTCGGCGGGCAGCGGCATGGTGACGCTGAGTTGGTACGAGAACGGTTCGCTCGCAAACGAAAAGGCGAACAACGACCGGCTCGGCTATGTGACCAACGACATACAGGTCGAAGGGCGTCGCTCGCTGGAGACCCGCCGCCCCAACGATCCGGACTCCTGCGGTGTGGCGGCTCCGGCCGCCGACGCGGGCATTGTCGGCTGGTGGGTCAACTACCGCGCCGGATCCGCGCACGCCGACCCCTGTGAAGCGGCGTCGAAACTGGTCGAGCTGACCCTCAATGTGGCGCGATAAACCCCTCTACCAGCCCCGGTTCGGGGACCCCTTTTTGCCCCTCGAAAACACGGCGGGTATCGTGGACCGCTGTGCCCGGAAGCATGCGGGCAGGTTTGTGCGCAGTACGTAGGCCAGCGAGAGCGGCTGACCGTTTCAGCGTGTCCGGGTTTAGGATTACGCGCTGAGCACGACACGCCCGACCCCGTGGTGAGGAAATGCCACGAGAACAGGGCGAAAAGCTCGAATGACACAGACATGAAGTTCCAGACACCTGGTTACTAATAAGGAAAGCCGGTCTATGCCAACCATCAACCAGCTGGTCCGCAAGGGTCGCCGCGACAAGGTCGCCAAGACCAAGACTGCGGCCCTCAAGGGGAGCCCGCAGCGTCGTGGCGTGTGCACCCGCGTGTACACCACGACCCCGAAGAAGCCGAACTCCGCGCTGCGTAAGGTCGCGCGTGTTCGCCTGACCAGCGCGGTCGAGGTCACGGCGTACATCCCCGGTGAGGGTCACAACCTGCAGGAGCACTCGATGGTGCTCGTCCGCGGCGGTCGTGTGAAGGACCTCCCGGGTGTGCGCTACAAGATCATCCGCGGCTCGCTCGACACCCAGGGTGTCAAGAACCGCAAGCAGGCCCGCAGCCGCTACGGCGCCAAGAAGGAGAAGAGCTAATGCCGCGTAAGGGCCCCGCTCCCAAGCGTCCCCTGATCAACGATCCGGTCTACGGCTCGCCCCTGGTGACGCAGCTCGTCAACAAGATCCTGCTGGACGGCAAGAAGTCCACCGCCGAGCGCATCGTCTACGGCGCCCTCGAGCAGGCTCGCGAGAAGACCGGCACCGATCCGGTCGTGACCCTGAAGCGCGCGCTGGACAACGTCAAGCCGTCGCTCGAGGTCAAGCCCCGTCGTGTCGGTGGTGCCACCTACCAGGTGCCGGTCGAGGTCCGTCCGGGCCGCGCCAACACCCTCGCGCTGCGCTGGCTGGTCAACTTCTCGCGCGCTCGTCGTGAGAAGACCATGGTCGAGCGTCTGGCCAACGAGCTCCTCGATGCCAGCAACGGTCTGGGCGCTTCGGTGAAGCGTCGCGAGGACACCCACAAGATGGCCGAGTCCAACCGGGCGTTCGCGCACTACCGCTGGTGAGTCGTCCCCCGGCACCGCCGAGCGTGAGCTCGAATCTGGCTCTAGCCGGATGTGCCGGGAGTCGAGTCACAGTCCGGCGCGGCACTCGCGTACCGCGCCGGGCGTTGACACAGTGATGACCGCTGGAGAAGCCAGGGTCGTTCCCCAACTAGCTACGAGACGGGAAGATTTCCGTGGCACAGGAAGTGCTCACCGACCTGAACAGGGTCCGCAACATCGGCATCATGGCCCACATCGATGCCGGTAAGACGACGACCACCGAACGCATCCTCTTCTACACCGGCATCACGTACAAGATCGGTGAGGTGCACGACGGTGCGGCCACCATGGACTGGATGGCCCAGGAGCAGGAACGCGGCATCACGATCACGTCGGCCGCGACGACCTGCTACTGGAAAGACAACCAGATCAACATCATCGACACCCCCGGGCACGTCGACTTCACCGTAGAGGTGGAGCGTTCGCTCCGCGTCCTCGACGGCGCTGTCGCGGTGTTCGACGGTAAAGAGGGTGTCGAGCCGCAGTCCGAGCAGGTGTGGCGTCAGGCCGACAAGTACGACGTCCCGCGTATCTGCTTCGTCAACAAGATGGACAAGCTGGGCGCGGACTTCTACTTCACCGTGCAGACCATCAAGGACCGCCTGGGCGCCCGCCCGCTGGTGATCCAGCTCCCGATCGGCGCCGAGGACACCTTCGAGGGCATCGTCGATCTGGTCGAGAACAACGCCAAGGTGTGGCGTGGCGAGACCAAGCTGGGCGAGTCCTACGAGGTAGTCGAGATCCCCGAGGATCTCAAGGAGCGCGCCGAGCAGTACCGCCAGGAGCTGCTCGAGACCGTCGCCGAGTCGGATGAGGCGCTGCTGGAGAAGTTCTTCGGCGGCGAGGAGCTCTCGATCGAGGAGATCAAGGGCGCCATCCGCAAGATGACCGTCAACTCCGAGCTGTACCCGGTGCTGTGCGGTTCCGCGTTCAAGAACAAGGGCGTGCAGCCCATGCTCGACGCGGTCATCGACTACCTGCCGTCGCCGCTGGATGTCGAGTCCGTGCAGGGCCACGTGCCCGGCAAGGAAGAAGAGGTGCTGACCCGGAAGCCGTCCTCGGACGAGCCTTTCGCGGCGCTGGCGTTCAAGATCGCCACCCACCCCTTCTTCGGCAAGCTGACCTACGTCCGCGTGTACTCGGGCAAGGTCGACTCCGGCGCCCAGGTCATCAACGCGACCAAGGGCAAGAAGGAGCGTCTGGGCAAGCTGTTCCAGATGCACTCCAACAAGGAGAACCCGGTTCCCGAGGCCGTGGCCGGCCACATCTACGCGGTCATCGGTCTGAAGGACACCACCACGGGTGACACCCTGTGCGATCCGCAGAACCAGATCGTGCTGGAGTCCATGACCTTCCCGGATCCGGTCATCGAGGTGGCCATCGAGCCGAAGACGAAGGCCGACCAGGAGAAGCTGGGCACCGCGATCCAGAAGTTCGCGGAGGAGGACCCCACCTTCAACGTGAAGCTGGATCAGGAGACCGGCCAGACCGTCATCGGCGGCATGGGCGAGCTCCAGCTCGACATCTACGTCGACCGCATGAAGCGCGAGTTCAAGGTCGAGGCCAATATCGGTAAGCCGCAGGTGGCCTACCGTGAGACCCTCACCAAGACCGTGGACAAGTACGAGTACACGCACAAGAAGCAGACCGGTGGTTCGGGTCAGTTCGCCCGCGTCATCATCTCGCTCGCTCCGCTGGTCGACGCCGAGGACGGCGCGACCTACGAGTTCGAGAACAAGGTCACCGGTGGCCGCGTTCCGCGTGAGTACATCCCTTCGGTGGACGCCGGCATCCAGGACGCCATGCAGTACGGTGTGCTCGCGGGCTTCCCCCTGGTGAACGTGAAGGCTCAGCTGCTCGACGGCGCCTACCACGAGGTCGACTCCTCGGAAATGGCGTTCAAGATCGCCGGCGCGATGGCGCTGAAGGAAGCGGCCCGCAAGGCCGGTCCCGTCATCCTCGAGCCCCTCATGGCTGTCGAGGTCACCACGCCCGAGGATTACATGGGCGAAGTGATCGGCGACCTGAACTCCCGCCGTGGCCAGATCCAGGCCATGGAGGAACGCAGTGGTGCCCGTGTCGTCAAGGCGCTGGTTCCGCTCTCGGAGATGTTCGGTTACATCGGTGACCTGCGGTCGAAGACCCAGGGCCGGGCGAACTTCTCCATGGTGTTCGCTTCGTACGCAGAGGTTCCGGCCAATGTGTCGAAGGAGATCATCGCCAAGGCGACCGGCGAGTAATTCGCCGCGGGACGGGTTTGCGAGAATCCGTCCCGTACCGGTCGGCTGAACGACCCCCTGTAATACAAACCGCACTGCTGCAAAAAAGCACGCACTAACTAGTCCAGGAGGACCACAGTGGCGAAGGCGAAGTTCGAGCGGACGAAGCCCCACGTCAACATCGGCACCATCGGTCACGTCGACCACGGCAAGACCACGCTGACTGCCGCGATCACCAAGGTGCTGGCTGACAAGTACCCGGATCTGAACGCCGCGTTCGCGTTCGATCAGATCGACAAGGCGCCGGAGGAGAAGGCTCGTGGTATCACGATCAACATCTCCCACGTCGAGTACCAGACCGAGAAGCGCCACTACGCGCACGTCGACGCCCCCGGTCACGCGGACTACATCAAGAACATGATCACCGGTGCCGCCCAGATGGACGGCGCGATCCTGGTCGTGGCCGCCACCGACGGCCCGATGCCGCAGACCCGTGAGCACGTGCTGCTCGCCCGCCAGGTCGGCGTGCCCTACATCCTTGTCGCGCTGAACAAGTCCGACATGGTCGACGACGAGGAAATCCTCGAGCTCGTCGAGATGGAGGTCCGCGAGCTGCTGGCTTCGCAGGAGTTCGACGAGGATGCCCCCGTCGTGCGCGTCTCCGGCCTGAAGGCCCTCGAGGGTGACGAGAAGTGGGCGCAGTCCGTTCTCGACCTGATGAACGCCGTCGACGAGTCGATCCCGGACCCGGTCCGTGAGACCGACAAGCCGTTCCTGATGCCGATCGAGGACGTCTTCACGATCACCGGTCGTGGCACCGTCGTCACCGGTCGTATCGAGCGCGGTGTGGTCAACGTGAACGAGGAAGTCGAGATCGTCGGCATCCGCGAGAAGGTCACCAAGACCACCATCACGGGCATCGAGATGTTCCGCAAGCTGCTCGACAACGGCCAGGCGGGCGACAACGTCGGCCTGCTGGTCCGTGGCATCAAGCGCGAGGACGTGGAGCGCGGCCAGGTCGTCATCAAGCCGGGCACCACCACCCCGCACACCGAGTTCGAGGGCCAGGCGTACATCCTGTCGAAGGACGAGGGCGGCCGCCACACCCCGTTCTTCAACAACTACCGCCCGCAGTTCTACTTCCGTACCACGGACGTGACCGGCGTCGTGACCCTCCCCGAGGGCACCGAGATGGTCATGCCCGGCGACAACACCGAGATGAGCGTCAAGCTCATCCAGCCGGTCGCCATGGACGAGGGCCTGCGTTTCGCGATCCGTGAGGGTGGCCGCACCGTCGGTGCCGGTCGCGTCACCAAGATCATCAAGTGATTTCCTGAAATCACAAGGTGATTCGCTGAATCGCTAGTCGAACGGCGTCGCTCCGAAAGGGGCGGCGCCGTTTGCGTTTCCGGGTCACTCGTCGCGAATCGGGTTGCCGTCCTCGTCGATCCAGTCGGCCACGGCAGTGCCTGCGATCATGCCGTCGGTGCCGGGTAGCACGGTGTGCGGGCGGTCGTCGGCGTAGGTCTCCGCCATCCGATGCGCTTCGTCCCGATGTTTCTGCTGGACTTCGGGTTCCGCGGTGATGGTCCGGTCGTCCTGTTTCGCGGACTCGCGATGTATCTCTTCTTCTTTCTCACTCATGTGAGAGACCTGCCCGGCCGGCTGGGCGTCAAACGAGCGAACCTGCTCCGAGCAGTCGGCCGGAGTCGAAAGCGGCTGCGGCGGTGGGGAGTTGGCCGGGGCGGCCGGAGGCGATGACGCGGACGGTGCCGGTGCCCGCGGTCGGGCGGCCGAGAGCGTCGATGCGGCGCAGGGTCTGGGCGGCGACGGCTTCGGCGCTGTCGAAGATGCGGACGCCCTCGGGCAGCGCGGCGAGGATGGCGTCGAGGACCAGCGGGTAGTGGGTGCAGCCGAGGACGATTCCCTCGGTGCCCGCGGGGGTGCGGGCGGCCGCGTCGGCGATTGCCTCGGTGACGGCGGGGAGGTCGCCGCGGTCGATGGCGTCGGCGAGCCCGTGGCAGGCGACGCCGGTGACTTCGGCGTCGCCGCCGAAGCGGGCGATGAGGTCGGCCTGGTAGTCGCTGGCCGTCGTGGCGGCGGTGGCCCAGACCGCAACCTTGCGGCAAGCCGCGGCGGCGGGCTTGATGGCGGGCACGGTGCCGATCACCGGCACTCCCGGCCCGACCATGGCGCGGACATGTTCGAGGGCGGTGACGCTGGCCGTATTACACGGCAGCACAATGACTTCCGCGCCCTCACGCAGCGAGGCGCGGGCCGTTTCGAGCACCCGGTCCACGACCCACTGCTCGGGCTTCGGCCCCCACGGCGCGCCGTCGGGGTCGTTCTGCAACAGCAGGTCGAGATCGGGCCGCAGCTTCCGCAACCACGCCGCGGTCGGCAGCAGCCCCAGCCCTGAGTCGATGAGCGCCACGATCACCCTTGCCACGGTAGTGAATGAGACACCGGGACCGGTAATGGGTCCGGCCTGATCACCTGTATTCGGCGGCTCCGGTCGGAATCCGACCGGAACCGGGGGCCGGCGCGAGTTGTCAGGCGACGGGCTGGGCTCCCGCGAGCTGGGCGCGCATCTTCATGACCTTGCCCGCCATGCTTCCGCCGACCACGGCGACGAGGGTGCCCGCGCGCAGGTAGTGGGCGAGGAACTTGCGGCCTTTGTCCTCGATGATCCGCACCTCGTCGGCGAGCGCCGGGATGCCGAGCACCTGGATCTTCAGGTCGTACTGGTCGCTCCACACGTAGGGCACCTGTGCGGGCGGCTGTTCGGTTCCGAGCAGCGCGGCGGCCAGGACGGTGGCCTGTTCGCCCGCATTGGTCCAGTGCTCGACGCGCTTGTTGCGGCCGACGCGGTGCGGCCAGGCCGCGACGTCGCCGACCGCCCACACGCCGTCGACGCTTGTGCGCCCGGTCTCGTCGGTGAGTACGCCGCCGCCGTCGCCGGGCATGGCGAGCGGGATGCCGGAGCCGGCCAGCCAGTCGGTGGCGGGCACCGAGCCGATGCCGACCACCACCAGGTCGGCGTCGAGCACGCTGCCGTCGCTCAGCTGCACGCCGCGCACCGAATCGTCCTCGGTGACGAGGTTTTTCACGCCGATGCCGCAGCGCAGCACGACGCCTTCCTCGCGGTGGGTGCGGGCGACCAGCGCGCCGACCTGTTCGCCGAGGGCGGCGGCCAGGGGAGTGGCCTGGGGTTCGACGAGCGTGACCTCGAGTCCGCGGGAGCGGAAGCTGGCCGCGAGTTCGCATCCGATGAATCCCGCGCCCACGATGACGGCGGTGCGGGCGGTCGCCAGATGTTCGCGCAGTCCGGCCGCGTCGGCGTGCGAGCGCAGCACGTGCACGCCGCGGATGCCGTCGAAGCCCGGAATGCGCCGGGGCCGCAGTCCCGTCGCGATGACGAGCTGTCCGTAGTCGATCCGGCTGCCGTCCGATAGCGTGACCTGCCGGGCGGCGGTGTCGACCCCGGTGGCGTGGGTGCCGGTGCGCAGGTCGATGCGTTGTTCGGCGAAGAATTCGGGGTCGCGCAGGCAGGTGTCGTCGGTTTCGCCGCGAACATACTGTTTGGACAGTGGCGGCCGGTCGTAGGGCGCGCGTTCCTCGTCACCGATGAGTACGAGTTCCCCCTCGTAACCGGCGTTTCGCAGCTCTTCGGCGGTACGCAATCCCGCCAGCCCCGCGCCAACAATTAGAACGTGTTCTACCACCTGCGGCATAGGGCAACACTAGCCGTTCACGCAGCCGTGCGGGCCTGTGTGCTACGCCACATCCGATGTGCGGCTGAATCGTAGCCAAGGATTTATTGATCGGGCGGTCAATCAGGCATACAACGAAAGCAGGACAAATTCCCAGCCTTCGAGGAGGCCCACAATGTTCACCGACCGCAAGATGCAGGATGTGCTGACCGTCGTACTCGGCGCGGTCGCCGCCCTGTCGCCCGTGTGGGTGGGGCACAACGATGACGCGCGCTGGTCGCTCGTCGTCCTCGGTGCCGTCATCGCTCTCGGCGGTCTCGCCCATCTCGCCGGATACCTCGGCGGCGTCGTCGACTATGTGGTCGCGGTGGCGGGCGTGCTGCTGTTCATCTCCCCCTGGGTGATGGGCTTCACCGACTACTCCGGCGCGTCCTGGTTCGCGTGGGTGGTGGGTGCCGTGACCACCTTGCTGGCGGTCACATCGTTGCCGCAGGTGTCGAGCCACCTGCACACGGCGCACTGATATCGGGCGATACGCCGGTATCGGGCTCCGGCTCCGATATCGGCGTATTCGCGGGATATGCTTACCTTCTCCGGTCGTGAGGAGGACGTCGAGCAGATGCCCCTATCTCGCACGGGCCGCCGCCGGAGCAAGAAGACCGACGGCGATGCCCGCAAGCTCATCCTGGATGCCGCTGAGAAGTTGTTCGCGGCACAGGGTTTCGATGCGACCCCCACGGCAGCCATCGCCAAGGCGGCGGATGTGCCGAAGGGTCTGGTGTTCTACTACTTCCCCACCAAGGACGCGATTCTGTCGGCGCTGATGGCCGAACGCGTGCCGCCGAATCCCATCGACGACATCTATTCGGTTGTGGTGTCGGGTGATCCGGCGAAGAGCCTGGTGAATCTGGATGCGGCGCTGAATCTTCGGGACAATCACTCCTCGGTGCTGCGGGTCATCATGTGGCGGGAGGCGGATACGCATCCTGATGTGCGGAAACAATTGCGGCGCATGCGCGATCAGCTGCTGGACGTGACGGCGCGGGTGCTGGCCGCGAGCGCGCCGGGGCCGGTGCAGCCGGGGACGCTGCGGGCGTGTGCGGCGGCGTGGGTGTCGGCGATGTTCGCGATAGCGAGTACCGATCGCCTGCACGCGCTGGACGGATTGACGCTGCCGACAGGTGATGAAATCTTCAACGTGGCGCAGGTGGTGGCCGCGGGAATGACGCAGATGGGCTGATCGGGGCCGTCGTAAACACCCCAATACGACGGCATCGCCCCTCAATACCGTTGTTCGTGAATCGCTTTCGCCGCATCCCGAGTCGCATCCCGGGTGGCGGCCCGGTAAGAATGTCGGCCATGGACGCCGACTACACGACCAGCCTCGGGGGTTCCCGTAATTCCCGTCCGGGCGGTTACCGCCTGACGAATCCGGATGCCTCCGGCCAGGCGCCCGCCTCGAACCCGGCGCTGACCGGTATCGACACCGGCGCCCACAATTCCTTCACCCGCAACGGTTTCGACCACCCGGAACTGCCGCCCACCTGGACGACGCCCGCCCCCACGTTCACCTCCGACACCGACACGGCGGCCCGCCGCGCGGTGACCGGCTACGGCGACCCGACCCAGAACGGCTCCGCGGCACCCGAACCGGTGACCGGCCGACTCGGCCCGGAAGCCGAATCCGTGCTGGGCCGCCTGGCCTCGGATCCCGAGTCGGTGCTGGGCCGCCGCCTCCCCGACCCGGATCCGGTCACGGCCCTTCCCCGGGTCAGCGAGGATGTCGAAGCGCTGCTGCCCCGCCTCGCCCAGGGCCTCGACGCCGTCCTGTCCGCCGGCGCCCAGGAGACCGCGGAACCCGTCCAGCGCCACACCGCCCCCGACGACCCCTCCGCCCAGCGCCCCACGGCCCCCCTGCCCCAGCGCACCCCGGCCGACCCCTTCGCCCAGCGCTCCGCACCGGACGCATCCTCCCTGCCCTACCCTCCCGCGTCGGACACCTCGGCCCGGCCCCCCGCCGTTCCCGGATCGGAAGCGGCGGATCAGTCCTACGCGTCCGCGCCGGAGATTCCGTCGCTGTCCCATGCTCCCGTGGCGGAGGCGGCGTCCTCCCCGCAGTTGCCCACGTTCGATGCGACGTCCGTGTCCCGGCAGCCGTTGACGGATGTGTCCGCGCTGTCCTCGTCGCCGGAGCCGCTGCCCTCCCGCACCCGGCGCGAGCCCCAGGTGCTGCCGCAGAGCTCTGCCGCGGAGCCGCAGGATCTTTCGTATCGTTCGCCCGCGGCCCCGGCCTCCCCCCGTGATGCGCAGGATGCCGAATCGCTTTCCCGCCCGGCGGCTCCCGAGCGGGATCCGGCTCCCTTCGGCGCGCCGGTGGACGAGGAGCCGCCCACTCGCCGTGCCGCCCGCGAGCCTCGGCCCGCCTCCCCGCGCCTGTCCGCTCCGGAGCCGGCCGCCGCCCCGCGCCGCGCCGCCGAGACCGCGGAACCCGCTCCCGCCCAGCAGAACCCGAGACGTTCGCGCTACAGAGCCCCCGAGCCCGCTGAACCGGTCGCCGCCGCGACCGCCCCGGCCATCGATCTACACCAGATCATGGCCCTGCTGGTCTCCAGCCACGATCTCGAGGTGGCCGCGGCGCAGGCCGAAGCCGGTGAGATCACCGTCGCCGAATTGGTCGCCATCGCCCGCCGAACCCGTTCGGCCGCAGTGGATCTGGTGTCCTCCTGGTACGGCGGCGCCGACCATATGCGCAAGTTCGGCGAGGTGCTGTTACAGGCCGCGGCTGAAACCGCTTGATCAGGGTCTCACCGGTCGGAGACGGTGAGCCCGAACACTCTGGCCGGGGCGGAAGGCCGTGGTGGGGGTAGGGCCGCTCATCCACCCATGATCGCCTGTCCCGGGTGGTTCCGGCGTGGTGCTCGATTGTGTCGGTGGGGTGGCCGATGATGGTTCGGTGACCGGTACGGAGCTCACTGCGGCGGCTGTTCAGGACGCGTTGGCGAAGGTGTCCGATGCGGGGGATGCGGTGCATCTGCAGCGGTTCTTCAAGACCGGGCCGGGGGAGTACGGGGAGGGTGACGTCTTCATCGGGGTGCGGGTGCCCGCGACCCGGAAGGTGGCGAAGCAGTTCGGTGGGCTGGCGCTGTCGGAGATCGACAAGCTGCTCGACAGTGCGGTGCACGAGCATCGGCTGGCGGGGTTGGTGATCCTGAATGCGCGGATGGCCAAGGCTTCTCGTGCGCGGGGCGGGGATGCGGCGTTGCAGGAGGAGATCGTCCGGCTGTATCTGGCTGCCGTGGAGCGGGGGCGGGTGAACAACTGGGATCTGGTCGATACGTCGGCGGAGTTCATTTTCGGCCCGTGGTATTACGAGCGGCCCCGGGATTTCATTTTTGAACTGGCCCAACGGGATTCGTTGTGGGAACGCCGGGTGGCGGTGTTGACGACCTTCCATTTCATCAAGCAGGGCGATGCGAGTACGACCCTCGAGTTGTGTGAACGGCTGCTCGACGACCGGCGGGATCTGATTCAGAAGGCGGTCGGGTGGATGTTGCGGGAGATCGGGAAGCGGGTGGACGCCGCACTCCTGACCGGGTTCCTGGAGGCGCATGCCGCGGCGATGGGCCGTACGGCGCTGAGCTATGCCACAGAACACCTCACGCCCGAGGAGCGTGTCCACTATCGCGCCTTGCGCTGAGTCGCAGGTCAGAGCCTCGATGCGAGCGAATCTCGAGCTGGTAATTAGCTAGTTCACCTTTTGTTCAGTTTACGGACAGCGTGCGTTAACCTATCGCGACCATTCTGTGATGTGTCGAAACAGACCGTGTGCCCGTTTAGGTGCGCAGTACTCGACGGCCAGTCGGCATTCGAGTAAGCGGTCTCACTACAACCCGCGGCCCATCCCGGGGCGTCCTCGTGGCGCTCGCGGTGATGCGTGCTGTCCCAAAACACTTATGACACTTCGCGCATTCATTCCGGCAGCCCTGGCCGCCGCCGCCATCATCATCGTCCCCGTGACCGCGTCCGCCGAGGCTCCCATCGCCGGCGTGCCCAATGAACTGCAGCAGCCCGCGCAGCAGGTGAAGCAGGTCGCCACCGATCAGCTGAATCAGCTGCCGCAGGATCAGCAGAACCAGGTGCGCGACTACGTGCGGACCCTGCCCGCGCCGTTCAACGAACTGCTGCCCCCGGTCTTCCAGGACAACCTGGACGGCTGGATCAAGAACGCCCTGTACGTGATGAACCAGCAGAACATCCCGGGCAGCTACGACGGCATCTTCCGCAACATCATTCGGGAGTCGGGCGGCAATCCGCAGGCCATCAACCTGTACGACTCGAATGCCGCGGCGGGTATCCCGTCGAAGGGCCTGCTGCAGGTGATCGATCCGACCTTCCAGGCGTACCACGTCGAGGGCACCTCGTGGGACATCTACGATCCGGTCGCCAATATCGCGGCCGCCTGCAATTACGCAGCGCACCGCTACGGCTCGATCGACAACGTCTTCGGCGCCTACTGAGCGACGAAAACAATTCGGCCGCCACATCATCGACGATGTGGCGGCCGAATATCTTTGTCAGAACTGAATTTTCAGGTGATCCGTGACCGGCCGCGCCTGGCAGCCGAGGATGTACCCGTTGGCGATGTCCTCGGGGTCGAGGATCTCGGCGTTCTCCATCTCGACCGTGCCCTCGAGCACGGTGCAGGCGCAGGACCCGCATTCGCCTTCGAGGCAGGAGTAAGGCACGTCGATGCCCTTGGAGAGCATGATGTCGACCAGCGTCTGACTGCGCGGCCACGTCAATTCGTGTGTCTCACCGTCGAGTTCGACTTCGACGCTGGCCGCGTCGGCGGCTTCCTCGTCGGAGATCTCGGCGGGCGCGACGTCGGCGAACGGGTCGCCGGACAGCGAGTTGAACACCTCGGCGTGGGTGCGGTTGCGCGGCACCCCGAGTTGGGCGAGCGCATCGTGCACGCAGTCCATGAACGGCTTGGGCCCGCACATGAAGGCTTCGTGCTCGGTGTAGGGCGCGACAAGGGAGGCAAGGGAATCCGCGGTGGGCAGCCCCTGCAGGTGCTCGAGCCAGTGCACGACGACGAGTCGCTGCGGATGCTTGTCGGCGAGCTCGCGTAGCTCCCCGGCGAAGATGACCGAGTCGTGGTCGCGGTTGGCGTAGACCACGACGATTTTCCCGTTGCCCCGCGACAGCGCGGATTTCAGGATCGACATGACCGGCGTGATGCCGCTGCCCGCCGCGAACAGCAACATGTCCGCATCCAGGTTCTTGGGCGTGAAAACGCCTGAGGGCGGCAGTACTTCGACGCTGTCGCCGGCTTTGAGGTTGTCGCACAACCAGTTCGAGCCGTACCCGTCGACCGTGCGCTTGACGGTGACCTTCGGCTTGTCGTCGGTGTAGGGCGAGCTGGCCAGCGAGTAGCAGCGTGCGACGGACCCGGTGAGTTCGCTGGGGATCCGCAGGGTCAGGAATTGTCCCGGCTGGTAGGTGAATCGCTCGCGGAGATCCTCGGGCACGTCGAATACCAGCGAGCAGGAGTCGGCCGTCTCGTTGATGACCGCGGAGACCCGCAGCACGGCTGATCGCGAGCTGTGCGGTACGTCGACGGTGGTCATAGATTCCTCTCGCAAACTAGAACGTGTTCTAGTTTCACTATACGTGGCTGTCGCGCTGCCGGACAAGCTGGGCTTCGAGCCCGGCGATCAGCACGTCCATGGAGAAGTCGTAGGAGTACTTCCCGCGCAGGTCGGCCATATGCTTGGTGGCGCGTTCCACGGCCTCGGGCAGCACCCGGTCGTGCAGGGCGTTGCGGTCGCGCGGATTCACTTTGCTGCGCCCGAACAGGTAGGTGTGGATCGTCGCATACGCCGAGAGCACATTGCGATCGTCGAAGCCCGCGTCGAACAGGATCTCCATCACGGCCGCGATGAGGTCGAGCTGTTTGCCCAGCATCTGCTCGATGAGGACATCGCCCAGGCCCGGATGCTTGCGCAGTTTCTCGTCGATCTGGTCGACGATTTCGCGCAGCCGCATTTGCCACGGGCCGAATTCCGGTGGGGGCTTGCGCACTCCGGTGAGTGCGGCCGTCGCCACCAGATCGAGTAGCTCGCGCTTGTCGGCCACGTAGTAATAGGGGGCCATCGGGGAAACCCCGAGTTCGCGGGAGAGTCGTCGCATGGAGAGTTTCTCCACGCCGTCCTGGCGGACCACTCGAAGAGCGGCCTCGACGATCTCGGCCTCCGACAGGGTATTGCCGCCCCCGCTTGTCTGCATTCGCCCGACTCCCATACCACCTCGACCACCGTGGGTACGGATTTCCGTCCCCTGCCTGTTCAACTGCCGATTTTCCTCCCGCAGTCTAGAGGTCCGATCCCGTTGCCGGTCGGGCTCGGTCGGACCGCGGAAGGTTACCCATCGGTCGGTGCACTGGGCGGCGCGCCATTCATGGTTGCTGATTGTGTGCTGCCTTAGCATTTCTGGAATGCGCCATGATCGCCTTCCCGATGGTTTCGGGGTGCGAATCGATCCCAGGGTGCGCACTTATTCCGGTGGACGGTACCTGGTCGGCGGTTCGCCGACGCGGTTGCTACGACTCGCGCCGGAAGCTGCGGCCATGATCGGTGACGGGTACCTCGAGGTGACCGGCCCTACGTCGGCCCGTGTTGCCAGACGCCTGCTCGACTCCGGGGTGGCGAATCCGCGTCCGCGCCTGCTGCCGTCGGTGGAGGACGTGACGTTGATCGTGCCGGTGCACAACGACGAGGCGGGCCTGCGCCGGCTGCTGTCGACGCTGCGCGGCCACACGGTGATCGTGGTGGACGACGGTTCGGATCGCCCGGTTCGGATTCCGCACGCGCTGCGCTGCCGGGTGACGGTGCTGCGCCGGGATCGCCGGCGCGGCCCGTCCGCCGCGCGCAATTTCGGATTGCGAGCGGCCGCAACGGAGTTCGTGGCCTTCCTGGATCCGGACGTGCTGCCCCGCACCGGCTGGCTGGAGGTCATGCTCGGGCATTTCAGCGATCCGAAGGTGGCGCTGGTGGCCCCGCGCATCCTGGCGATGGATCCGGATTCCACGGTGCTGGCCCGCTACGAGCACACCCGCGGTTCGCTGCATCGCGGCCGCCGGGAGTCGGCGGTGCAGGCGCACGGCCCGGTCCCGTATGTGCCGAGTTCGGCGCTGCTGGTGCGGCGCACGGCGTTGCTGGCCGATGGCGGATTCGACGAGTCGATGGGCGCGGGCGATGACGTCGACCTGTGCTGGCGGCTGGACCGCGCGGGCTGGCGGCTGCGTTACGAGCCGGCCGCCCGGGTCGCGCACAGCAACCCCGTGACCTTGCGAAAGTGGTTCGTGCACAAGCTCACCCACGGCACCGGCGTGGCCCCGCTGGGGCAGCGGCACGCCGGGATGGCGGCGCCGCTGTCGCTGCCGGTGTGGACGGCGGCGACGGCGTTGCTGTTCGGCACGCTCACGCGCTGGGGTTTCCTCGGTGGTCTGCTGACTTTGGTGACCACGTTGTTCCGGTTGCGCCGGGTTTTCGCGGAACTCGACAATCCGACGCGGGTGGCGGCCATTTATATGGCGCGCGGTTTTTCGGGTGGCGTATGGCGGCTGGCCGCGGCGCTGTGCCGGGACTATTGGCCGGTGACGCTGCTGGGGATGCTGTGCTCGCGTCGAATTCGGCAGACCGCGGTCACGGTGGCGGTGGCGGATGGTTTGGCGGACTGGTTCATTCATCGGGAGCCGGGTTCGCTGGATCCGGTGCGCTATGTGGCGTGCAAGCGGCTCGATGATGTGGCGTACGGGGCGGGTCTGTGGCGCGGTGCGATGCGTCAGCGCAGTGCGGCGGCGTTGCGGCCGACCCTGCCTCCGCACTAACCCACGAGCTATCTGAACAAGTATTGTTTGACAAATTGCTAGCTAGCTCACATTTGCCATGGCAACCGTCACGGTGTGACCTGCGGGACAAAGAAACGGCTTTCGCCTTCGAGCCACTTTGCCGCCGGTACCCTCAGGGGCGGAAAGAAAGGCAAATGGTCAGCAATCTCGCAGGTGGGAGCCTTCCCCAGTACGGTGCCGGTTCGGGCGGAACACAGCTCGGCGCACTGGAGGCCTATGCCGCACAAGCCCATGGCTATTTGAGCGTGGGCGGCGAACAACTCGGTCAGCTCCCGGGTCTGCTTCGTCCCATGGTGCTGGAATCGTGGCTGCGCAGTGTGCGCGGCGGTGTCGACCCGTTGGACGACAACGACGGTCGCGGTCTGCGCGGCCCGGATCTGCAGCGGTATCGCGACGCACATCCGATCGCGTCGGCCATGCCGCTGGTGGACAAGCTGCTGCTGCGCGATGCCACCAGCACCGGACTCATGGTGGTGGTGGCCGATCAGTTCGGCCGGGTGCTGTCGGTGCACGGCAGCGCCGACCGGGTGCGCGCCGCGGCCGAGGCGGGCCTGCGCGAGGGCAATGATCTGAGCGAGCGCCGGGTGGGCACCAATGCGGTGGGCCTGGTGGTGCGCACCGGCCGGGCGGCCTGGATCCACGGCCCCGAGCATTTCCTGCACCGCATGCACCAGATCACGGGAGCCGCTGCGCCCGTTCATGATCCGGACGGCCGCCTGGTGGGCGTGCTGATGATCGCGGGCGGGGTGCGGGTGGCGCGCCCGGAGATCCTGGCCCTGGTGAAGGCGGCGGCGACGGCCGCGGAGATGGATCTGCTGCTGACCGCGGTGCGGTCGGGTCAGGATCGCCGGACGGGTGCGGATGCCCCGGTGCCGGAGCGGCTCGGCCTGGAGGTGCTGGGTCTGGGGCAGCCGCAGCTGACGGTCGCGGGGGAGCGAGTCCCGTTGTCGCAGCGGCATGCCGAGATCCTGGTGCTGCTGGCCGAACATCAGGAGGGGTTGTCGGCCGACCATCTGGCCCTGCTGCTGGATGACGCGGATCTGGACAATGCCACGATTCGCGCGGCCATGTCCCGGCTGCGTTCGGTGGTGGGCCCGAACGTCTTCGGTTCGCGTCCGTACCGGTTGCGGGTTCCGATCGCCACGGATGTGGAGGCGCTGCGCGCCGCCCTGGATTCCGGGGACGTCGATGCGGCGGTCCGGCTTTATTCGGGACCGGTGCTGCCGCGTTCGACCGCGCCGGGAGTTATAGACATTCGCGATGAATTGCGCGTGCGATTGCGCACCGCTGTCCTGCGTTCCGGTGACGCGACGGTATTGGGCCGGTGGACTTCGGGTCCCGAGGGGCGTGACGATGCGGCGGCGTGGGCTGCCTATCGCGCCACCGTTGACCGGGACTCTCCCTTGTATTCGCAGATCGAAGCCAAGATCCGCGTACTCGATCGGCGCATGGGCGCCGATGCAACGCAGTTGCAACGTTTCGAGCCATAGTCTTCGCAACCGGAAGTGGGGTGTGTCACACCCCGGCTTCGTCGTGTGGCTGCACCCACATTTTCTGCGCGCTCGGCGCATCGATCGGAACCAACTAGACGCTCGTCCAACTTTTTTTTCGGAAAAAGTTCCGTTTTATTCTTACAGCGCCTAGTGTTCGCAATGCATGGACGGCATCCATGTGATGCAGGCGACAACGCGGCGCTCGCGGCGGACTGACGAGCGTCGGTGAAGTTGGAGGAGATCGGTAGCAGGACAACCCGATGCGGATGACCCGGAGGCACCCGCATCCCGGTCGGTGACGTGCCAGTCCCGGCCGGCTCGCGCACTAGTTTGATCACGCGCGCACGGCGTCACGGAGGGCGCCCGCGCATTCGTCGAATCACCAAGGGCTGTGCGGTTTTCCGCGGCCTGTGGCATCGCACCACGCGATACCCCAGGTCTATTTCGTGATGCCCACACGTGGTCCGGCGGTCGGCCGATCGGCCAGGACAAGGAGGCTTCGGTGCAGGGTACGGAGTTGGGTGGGTACGAGCCGGGCGATTCCGCGCCGTTCCCACTCGGTCCCGCGCAGATCGGCGTCTGGTACGCCCAGCTGCTGGAGCCGGACGTGCCTGTCAACATGGCCCAATACGTCGACATCCGAGGCGATCTCGATGTCGAGCTGCTGTTGCGGGTGTCCCAGGACGGCGTCTCGGTCTGGCGCTCCTCGCAGCTGCGCTTCGCCGAGGTCGACGGACAGCCCTGCCAGTACCTGGATCTGAGCGTCCAGGACCACGACACCACCGTCCTCGACTTCCGCTCCGAGCCGGATCCCGTTGCGGCGGCGCATGAATGGATGCGCGCCGACATGGTCCGCCCGGTGAACGTGCTCACCGACAAACTGTTCGCGCCCGCCCTGCTCCGGGCCGGGGATCAGCGCTGGTTCTGGTTCGTGCGCGCGCACCACATCGTGGGTGACGGCTATGCCGCCATGAGCGTGCTGCAGTGGATGGCCAAGCGCTACACCGCCTTGCGGCAGGGTGTGGACCCCGAGGTGGTGCGGGTCGGCCCGCTGCGCGAGCTGGTCGCCTCCGAGCTGGAGTATCGCGAGAGCAGCCGCTTCCGGTCCGACCGGGAGCACTGGGCCGAGCGCACCCGGGGCCTGGACGCCGTCACCACCCTCAACGGCCGTACCGCACCGCGCGCCGCGGGCAATCTGGTGTTCGGTAGGGCGCTGCCCGCCGATCTGCAGGATCGTATCGAAACCCTTGGCGTGCAGCAGGATTCCGGTCTGCCGGTGGTCATCCTGGCCGCCTTCGCCGCCTACCTGGCCCGGTTGACCGGTAAGGACGAGGCGGTGCTGAGCCTGCCGGTGACGGCGCGCACCACCGCGGTCATGCGGCGCTCGACAGGCATGCTCTCGAATATCGTGCCGCTGCGTATGCCGGTCGGCCCGCGCACCACCTGGCAGGAACTGCTGACCGCGACCCGCATCGAGGTCTCGGGCGCCCTGCGGCATCAGCGCTACCGGCACGAGGACATCCGCCGTGACGCCGAGCGCGCGGGCAGTCCGGCCTCGCGGGCGCTGTTCGGCCCGATGGTCAACATCATGCTGTTCCACTCCCGGCTGGATTTCGGCGAGATCGCCGGGCGGCTGCATCTGATGTCGACCGGTCCGATCGAGGACATGAGCCTCAATGTCTTCTACGGGGACAACGAGCGGGTGCACCTGGATTTCGAGGTGAACCCGAATCTGTACACCGCCGATGAGATCGCCCGTCATCACGCGCGCTTCCTGCGGTTCCTGGAGCGGCTGGTCGACCTGGATCCGGCGGCGCTGCCGGCCGAGGTGGATGTCTGCACCGAGCTGGAACGCGATGTGGTGCTGCGGCATTGGAACGACACCGGTTATCCGGTGGATCGCGCCGCGACGCTGGTCTCGATGTTCGAGGCGCAGGCGGCGCGGACGCCGGAGGCCACGGCCCTGCGGTTCGCGGGCAGCCCGGATCTGACCTACGGCGCGTTCGCCGAGCGGGTGAATCGTCTTGCCCGCCACCTGATTTCACTGGGTGTCGGTCCCGAGTCGCTGGTCGCGCTGCACCTGCGGCGCTGCCCGGACCTGGTGGTCGCCATGTACGCCGTGCAGGCGGCGGGCGCGGCCTATGTGCCGCTGGATCCGGACCATCCGGCCGAGCGCACCGCCCATATTCTCGAAACCGCCGCTCCGGCACTGGTTCTGACCAGAACGGCCGATCGCCCCGAGGTCGCGGTCGCCACGGTGAGCATCGACGGGCTGGAACTGTCCGGCCGCTCCGGCGCGCCGATCACGGAGGCCGAGCGCGGAGGCGCGCTCCATGCGGCGAACACGGCGTATGTGATCTTCACCTCCGGTTCGACCGGCCGCCCGAAGGGTGTGGCCGTGAGTCACGCCGCCATCGTGAACCGGCTGGTGTGGATGCAGCGCGCCTACGGCTTGGTCCCGGCTGATGTGGTGCTGCAGAAGACGCCCGCCACCTTCGATGTCTCGGTGTGGGAGTTCTTCTGGCCCTTGCAGATCGGCGCGACGCTGGTGCTGGCGCAGCCGGACGGCCACCGCGATCCAGCCTATCTCGCCCGGGTGATCGCCGAATACGGCGTCACCACAGCACATTTCGTACCGTCCATGCTCGATGCCTTTCTGGCGGACCTGAATTCGAAGCAGGCGGCCACTCTGTCGACGCTGCGCCGGGTGTTCGCCTCCGGTGAGGCGCTGCCCGCCGCGACGGCCGCCCGGCTGCGCGCGCTGCTCGGCTGTGCGGTGCACAATCTCTACGGCCCGACCGAAGCTGCGGTCGATGTCACCTACCACGAGGTGACGGCCGCGGACACCGAGACCGTGCCGATCGGCGCGCCGGTGTTCAACACCCGGCTGTACGTGCTCGACGCACGCTTGCGGCCGGTGCCCGTGGGCACCCCGGGTGAGCTGTATCTGTCGGGGGTACAGCTCGCCCGGGGCTATGTGGCCCGATCCGGGCTGACGGCCGAGCGTTTCGTCGCCGACCCGTTCGCGGAGTCCGGCGCGCTCATGTACCGCACCGGTGATCTGGTCCGCTGGACGGCGGACGGGGAGCTGGAGTACCTGGGCCGCACCGATTTCCAGGTGAAGGTGCGCGGCCTGCGTATCGAGCTCGGCGAGATCGAAGCCGTCCTCGCGGCGGTCGAGGGTGTGGCCCGCGCGGTGGTGATCGTGCGGAACGACCAGTTGGTCGCCTATGTGGTCGCGGACGCGTCGCTCGAGTCGACCCCGTTGCGGGCCGCCGCGGCGCGGGCGCTGCCCGCGTATATGGTGCCGAGCGCGTATATGGTGCTGGACGCGTTGCCGGTCAATGCCTCCGGCAAACTGGATCGCGCCGCCCTGCCCGAACCGGTGCGGGTGGCCGCGCGGCACGAGGAGCCGGTCACGGCCGTCGAGCGCACGGTGGCGCGGATCTTCGGTGAGGTGCTGGGCGGTGAGCGCATCGGCCGCACCGACGATTTCTTCGCGCTGGGCGGCAACAGTCTGGTGGCCACGCAGGTGGCGGCCCGGCTGAACGCCGAGCTCGGCTGCGAGCTGACGCTGCGGGAGATGTTCTCCGCCACCAGTGTCGCCGCGCTCGCCGCGGTCATCGACGACAGTTTCCTGAACGCGGACGCCGCGACCGGGGCCACTGTGCGCCTGGTGCGCCGGGAGCGTCCGGAGGTGCTGCCGCTGTCCCCGGCGCAGCAGCGCATCTGGTTCATCAATCGCTTCGACACCGCCAGCGCGAACTACAACATGCCGTTCGTGATCCGCCTGCGCGGCGCGGTGGACGATGCGGCGTTGCGCGCGGCGCTGGCCGATGTGCTGGAGCGGCACGAGGTACTGCGCACCGTATTCCCGTCGACCGAGGACGGATTCGCGACGCAGCGCGTGCTGCCGGTGCCGGATTCGGAGCTGCTGCCGATCGCCGATGCGGCGGGCGCTGCGGAACTCGAGGCGGCGCTGGCCGAATTCGCGGCGCGTGGCTTCGACCTCGAGTACGAGTTGCCCTTCCGTGCCCGGTTGTATCCGGTCGCGGGTGGTGCGGGCGAGTCCGGGTCGGACGGTGCCGCCGAACTGCCCAATTCCGAACTGGTCGGCCCGGTTTCGCGAGAGGGCGGCGAATACGCCCTGGCCGTGGTGCTGCACCACATTGCGGCGGACGGTCTTTCGCTGCCGGTGCTGGCGCGCGATCTGATGATGGCCTATACCGCGCGGACGCAGGGCAGTGCGCCCGGTTGGCCGGAATTGTCCATTCAGTACGCCGATTACACGCTGTGGCAACGGGATCGGCTGGGTGATGCGGCGGATCCGGATTCGCTGGTCTCCCGGCAGTTGGAGTTCTGGCGGCAGACCCTGGCGGGCGCGCCGGATGCGCTGGATCTGCCCGCGGATCGCCCGCGCCCGGCGCTGGCGAGCGGCCGGGGTGCGGCGGAAACGGTGGAGCTGTCCGCCGAGCTGCACGCCCGGATCGCGGAAACCGCGCGCGCCGAGGGCGTTTCGACCTTCATGCTGATGCACGCCGTGCTGGCGGTGCTGCTGTCGCGTTTGTCCGGCGAGTCCGACATCGTGATCGGCACGCCGGTCGGCGGTCGCGGCGCGCGCGAACTCGACGACCTGATCGGCATGTTCGTCAACACGCTGCCGTTGCGCACCGTGGTGGACGACGCGCTGACGTTCCGCGAATTCGCACACCGGGTGCGAGAAGCCGATCTGGCGGCGTTCGCGCATGCCGATGTGCCGTTCGAGCAGCTCGTCGACGTGCTGAATCCACCGCGTTCGCAAGCCCGGCATCCGTTGTTCCAGACCGCGCTGTCCTTCACCGCGGTGG
This sequence comes from Nocardia acididurans, assembly GCF_016741815.1. GTDB lineage: Bacteria > Actinomycetota > Actinomycetes > Mycobacteriales > Mycobacteriaceae > Nocardia > Nocardia acididurans. The sequence goes on along the minus strand of NZ_JAERRJ010000005.1, from coordinate 229,065 downwards.
GAGACATCAGTGTCGAACTGCCCGGAGTGCTTGCCACGACAGGTACGCTGGACACCGGAGTGACCAAGTTCGACCTGTCGGTCGCGGTCACCGAAAGCTTCGCCGGTGCCGGTCCCGGGGAAGGTCCGGCACCGGCGGGGATTCGGGCGGAGTTCACCTTCGCTACGGATCTTTTCGATCCCGCCGCCATTGTCGTTCTCGCGCACCGTTTCGAGCGTTTGCTCGCGGCCGTGTGCGCCGAGCCCGGCACGGCGGTGGGTGCGCTGCCGATCCTCTCCGCGGCCGAATTCGCCGATCTGGCCGGACGTTCCGGCGGCGAATTGAGGGCAACCGGTCTGTTGACGGACATGTTCGCGGCGGCCGTCCACGCCGACCCGAACCATCCCGCACTGGTCGACGGCGACCGCAGCTGGACCTACGCCGAACTCGACACCCGCTCGAATCGCCTGGCCCGGTTCCTGATCGAACGCGGCGTCGGACCCGACGATCTGGTGGCGGTCGCCGTACCGCGTTCGCTGGAGTCGATCTTCGCGGTGTGGGCGGTCGTCAAGACCGGCGCCGGCTGGCTGCCGGTGGACATCGACTACCCGGCCGAGCGCATCAACCACCTGATCACCGATTCGGGGACGACCCTGGGCCTGACCCTCGCGGCGGCCCGCGCCGGACTCCCCGGCGGTGTGGACTGGCTGGCCCTCGACGATCCCGAGTTCGGCTTCGGCACCGTCGAATTCGACCCCATGGACGGCGAATTCGCGCCCGTGACCGATGCCGATCGACTCCGGCCGCTGCGTCCCGGCAATGTCGCCTACGCCATCTACACCTCCGGTTCCACCGGCGTCCCGAAGGGCGTGCTGGTCACCCACGCGGGCCTGGCCGGACTGGCCGCCGAGCAGACCGCTCGCTATCGATGCGCCGCCGATGCCCGCGTATTGCACGTCGCCTCACCGTCTTTCGACATCACGGTGGCCGAGCTGCTGCTGGCGGTGGATTCCGCGGCCACCCTGGTGATCGCTCCCGCCGGCATCCAGGCCGGGCCGGAACTGTCCGATCTGATGCACGCGCACCGCGTCACGCACCTGGTCATGACGCCGTCGGCGGTATCCACCCTGGATCCGGCCGCCCTGCCCGCGCTGCGCTCGCTCGCCGTCGGCGGTGAGGCGTGTCCGCCGGAACTGGTGCGGCGCTGGGCCGACGCCGGGCGGACCTTCGTCGACGCCTACGGTCCCACCGAGACCACCGTGGTGGTCAATGCCAGCGCGCCGCTGACGGCGGATGCCCCGGTGACCATCGGCACGCCGCTGCGCGGTATCCGCGAATGGGTGCTGGATGCCCGGCTGCGCCCGGTGCCGGTGGGTGTCATCGGCGAGTTGTACGTAGCGGGAGCGCAATTGGCGCGCGGTTACCACGGGCGACCCGAACTGACCGCGGGCCGCTTCGTGGCCAGCCCCTGGGCGCCCGGCGAACGCATGTACCGCACCGGCGATCTGGTGCGCTGGACCGCCGCGGGCACCGTGGAGTACGTGGGCCGCAACGACTCCCAGGTCAAGGTGCGCGGCTTCCGCATCGAACTCGGCGAGATCGAGGCGGCGCTGGCGGCGCATCCGTCGGTGCGTCAGGCCGTGGTCGTCGTGCACACCGATCCGGCGCGTGCCGGTGAACAGCTGGCCGCCTACCTGGTTCCCGAGGCCGGTGGCCTCGATATCGCCGAGGTGCGGGCGGCGCTGGCCGGTCGGCTGGCCGCCTACATGGTCCCGGCCGCGTTCACCGTCCTCGACGCCCTGCCGATGACTCCCAACGGCAAGCTGGACCTTCGCGCCCTGCCCGCTCCCGTGTTCACCCGCCGCGAATTCCGAGCTCCGGCAACGCCGAACGAACGGCTCGTCGCGGAGGTCTTCGCCGCCGTGCTGGGGCTGGGCTCGCCGACCACGGCGGACACCGCCGGTGCGGGCGAAACGAGCGCGGGGAGCGCGGACGCCGCGCAGCCGGGTGTCGGCGCGGACGACGACTTCTTCGAACTGGGCGGTAATTCGCTGATCGCCACGCAGGTGGTGGCCCGGCTGGGTTCCGCGCTGGACACCCAGGTTCCGGTGCGGCTGCTGTTCGAGGCGTCGACCGTGGCGGAGCTGGCGGTGCGGCTGGGCGAACTGGCCGGAACCGGTGCGCGGATTCCGCTGCTGGCGGGGGAGCGGCCCGAGGTGGTGCCGCTGTCGTACGCGCAGCAGCGGATGTGGTTCCTGAACCGCTTCGACAAGGCGTCGGTCGCGGACAACCTGGTCGCGGGCATTCGCCTGGACGGTCCGCTCGACGCGGCGGCGTTGGCGGCGGCGGTGGTGGACGTGGTCGGCAGGCACGAGACGCTGCGCACCATGTACCCGGCCGTGGCGGGCGTCGGCCGTCAGCTGGTGCTGCCGGTCGAGGACGCGCGCGTCGCCCTGGTCTCCGACGAGGTGACCGAGGCCGATCTGCCGGGCCGCGTCTTCGCGCTGGCGGTGGAGCCGTTCGCGGTGGACGAGCGGCCGCCCGCCCGGCTCACCCTGCTGCGCCTGGCCCCCGAGACGCACGTGCTGGTGATGGCCGTGCACCATATCGCCGCCGACGGCTGGTCCATCGCGCCGCTGACGCGGGATCTCATGGTGGCCTACACGTCTCGACGCGCCGGGCAGACGCCGCAGTGGTCACCGCTGCCGGTGCAGTACGCCGACTACACGCTGTGGCAGCGCGAGATCCTGGGTGACGAGCACGATCCGGAATCGCTGCTGGCCGCGCAGATTCGCTTCTGGCGCGCCGAATTGTCCGGCCAGCCCGAGGCTTTGGAGCTGCCCGGCGACCGGCCCCGCCCGGCCGTGGCCTCCCGGCGCGGGGCGCAGTACGGGTTCGCCGTCCCGGCGGCCCTGCATCGCAGGCTGCGGGAGCTCGCCGAGCGCGAGCACACCACCCTGTTCATGGTGTCGCACGCCGCCTTCGCGACCCTGCTGGCGAAACTGTCCGGCACCAGTGACATCTCGATCGGCTCCCCGGTCGCCGGTCGCGGCGAGCAGGCGCTGGACGACCTGGTCGGCATGTTCGTCAACACCCTGGTGCTGCGGACCGAGGTCGCCGCGCACCGCACGTTCCGGGAACTGCTCGCCCAGGTGCGCGCGGCGGACCTGCGCGCCTTCGCGCACGCGGACGTGCCGTTCGAGCGCCTGGTGGAGGTGCTCAGCCCGACCCGCTCGCAGGCCCGGCACCCGCTGTTCCAGGTGGCGCTGGACCTGCAGAACACCACCCGGCAGCGCCTGGAACTCGACGGCCTGACGGTGTCCCGGATCGAACTCGACCCCGGGACCGCCAAGTTCGACCTGCAGCTGTCGCTGGTCGAGGACGCCGACACCGGTGAACTCGCCGCCCAGTTCACCTACGCCACAGACCTTTTCGACGAGTCCACCATCGCGGTCTTCGCGCGTCGGCTCGAAGCGGTGCTGGACGCCGTCACCGAGAACCCGGATCGCCCGGTCGGCGATATCGACCTGCTCACCGGCGACGAGCGCTCCCGCGTCCTGATGGCCTGGAACGACACCGCGCACAATGTGCGGAACCTGTTGCCCGCCACCGGCTCCGAGGCCGCCGCGACGCTGGTCGCGTTGTTCGAGGCCCGCGCTCTGACCTGCCCGGACGTGCCCGCTGTCGAATTCGAGGGGACAGTTCTGTCCTACGGCGAGTTCGCCGACCGCGTGCACCGCCTGGCCCGCAAGCTCGTCGAGTACGGGGTCGGTCCGGAATCCCGTGTCGGACTGGCGATCCGGCGCTCCGATCATCTACTCGTCGGCATGTACGCCATCCTCGCCGCCGGCGGCGCGTACGTCCCGGTGGACCCCGATCATCCGGCCGATCGCCTCATCCACATCCTGGAGTCCGCGGCTCCCATCTGCGTGCTGACCACCGCGGGTGACGGATTCGAGGATCCTCGCGGTTCCGACGCGGCTCCGGGGGTGCTGCGGATCGACGAGCTCGATCTGTCGGGATACTCGGCCGAGCCGCTGACGAATGCGGATCGTCGTGCTCCGCTGCGTGATTCGAACGCCTGCTACGTCATCTTCACCTCGGGCTCGACCGGCCGCCCCAAGGGTGTGGCCGTGTCCCATGCCTCGGTGGTCAACCGTCTGCTGTGGGGCCAGGCGCAGTACAACCTCACCGCGGCCGATGTCGTCATGCAGAAGACGCCGTTCACCTTCGATGTGTCGGTGTGGGAGTTCTTCTGGCCCTTGCAGATCGGTGCGCGTCTGGTGGTGGCCGCTCCGGACGGGCACCGCGATCCGGTGTACCTGGCAGACCTGATCGACCGGGCCGGAATCACGGTCGTCCACTTCGTGCCGTCCATGCTGTCGGTGTTCGTCTCCACCCTGGAGTCGGGCTCGGTGCCCCGCTGCACCGGCCTGCGGCAGGTGTTCGCCTCGGGTGAGGGTCTGCCCGTCGGCACCGCGGCGAAGCTGCGGGAGCTGACCGGTGCCCGGCTGCACAACCTGTACGGGCCGACCGAGGCGGCCGTCGAGGTCACCTATCACGAGGTGGCCGAGACGGATACGGCGTTCGTGCCCATGGGCCGCCCGGTGTGGAACACCCAGACCTATGTGCTGGACGCCCGCCTGCATCCGGTCGCCCCGGGTATCGCGGGTGAGCTCTATCTGGCGGGTGATCAGCTGGCGCGCGGCTATCTGGGCCGTCCGGATCTGTCGGCGGACCGGTTCGTGGCCAATCCGTATGGTCGCCCGGGTGCGCGCATGTACCGCACCGGTGACCTGGTCTCCTGGAATCCCGACGGTGAGCTGATCTATCTGGGCCGCACCGATTTCCAGGTGAAGGTGCGCGGCCTGCGCATCGAACTGGGTGAGATCGAGACGGCCCTGCTGGACCAGCCGGGCGTGAGCCAGGCGGTCGTGGTGGTGTACGCCGACGCGCACGTGGGCGATCAGCTGGTCGGCTACCTGCTGCGCGAGCCCGATGCCGTCATCGACTTCGACGCGATCAAGTCCGCGCTGGGCGGTGCGCTGCCGGGCTATATGGTTCCGGCGGCCCTGGTGGTGCTGGATGTCTTCCCGCTCAACGCTTCCGGCAAGCTGGATCGCTCCGCCCTGCCCGCCCCGGTCTTCGAGACCGCGGCGTATCGCGCCCCCGCGACCGTCGCCGAAGAAGTGGTGGCGGGCGTGTTCGCCGATCTGCTCGGTGTCGAGACCGTCGGCGCGAACGACGAATTCTTCACCCTCGGCGGCAGTTCGCTGCTCGCGGCCCGCGCGGTGGCCCGGATCGGCGCGGCGCTGGACGCGCAGCTGTCGGTGCGCGATCTCTTCGACGCGCCGACGGTTTCCGCGCTGGCCGTGCTCGCCCAGGAGCGATCCGGCGCGGGCGCGCACCTGCCGCTGATCGCACGGCCCCGACCGGAGCGGGTGCCGCTGTCGGATGCCCAGCAGCGCATGTGGTTCCTCAACCGCTACCACTGGTCCGAGACCGCCGCCGGTCCCGGTGCGGCGTCGGACAATATTCCACTGGTACTGCGGCTTTCGGGCGCTCTGGACAGTGCGGTGCTCGAGACCGCCCTGCGGGATGTGGTGCTGCGCCACGAGACCCTGCGCACCGTCTTCCCGGACGGGCCGGACGGTCCCGAGCAGCGGATCATGCCCGCGGCGGAGGTCGAGCTGCTGAGTGCGCGCGCCACCGAGGACGAGATTCCGGGTCGCGTGGCGGAGCTGATCGGTCGCGGATTCGATCTCACCACCGAGATCCCCTTGCGCGCGGCGCTGTTCAGCGCGAGTGACACCGAGCACGTCCTCGTGCTGGTGGTGCACCACATCAGTGCGGACGGCTTCTCGCTCGGTCCGCTGGCCACCGACTTCATGGTCGCGTACCAGGCCCGCCGCGCCGACGCCGCGCCCGCGTGGCAGCCGCTGCCGGTGACCTACACCGACTACACCCTGTGGCAGGCCGAACGGCGCGGGGCGGAGTCGGACCCGGAGTCCCTGGCACACCGGCAGCTGGAGTTCTGGCGGCAGCGCCTGTCCGGACTGCCCGAGCAACTGGAACTGCCCGCCGCCCGGCCGCGCCCCGCCGTCGCCTCGCTGCGCGGCGGCACCCATCGCACGACCGTCGACGCCGAGTTGCACGGCCGGCTGGGCGAATTGGCGCGCAAGCACGACGCCACCCTGTTCAGCACCGTGCACGCGGCGCTGGCGGTGCTGCTGGCGCGGCTGTCCAACAGCACGGACATCGCCATCGGCACCGCCGTCGCGGGCCGTGGTGAGCAGGCCCTGGACGGTCTGGTCGGCATGTTCGTCAACACCCTGGTGCTGCGCTCCGAGATCGATCCGCGCGCGGACTTCGCCACGGTGCTGAAGTCGGTGCGCGAAGGCGATATCGCCGCGCTCTCGAATGCCGAGGCGCCGTTCGAACGCCTGGTGGAGGTGCTGGCCCCGGCCCGCTCGCAGGCCCGGCACCCCCTGTTCCAGGTGGCGCTGACCTTCCACAACTACAGCCTGCCCGCGGTGGAGCTGCCGGGGCTGAAGCTGGAGCCGGTCGCCCTGGACTCCGGGGTGGCCAAGTTCGACCTCCAGTTCACCGTGCTGGAGAACCGTGGCACGGACGGCAGCTCCGGCGGCCTGGATATCGAGATCAGCTACGCCACGGACCTTTTCGACGATTCCACGGTCGGGGACTACGCGCGCAGGCTGGTGTCGCTGCTGGCGGCGATCACCGAGAATCCGGCTCGCCCGGTCGGCGATATCGACCTGCTCATCGGTGACGAGCGCGACCGCGTGCTGACGGGCTGGAACGACACCGCGCACGATGTGCGGAACCTGCTGCCCGCCAACGGTTCCGGTGATTCCGCGACGCTGGTCGCGCTGTTCGAGGCCCGAGCGCTGACCTGCCCGGACGCGCCCGCCGTCGAATTCGAGGGGACAGTTCTGTCCTACGGCGAGTTCGCCGACCGCGTGCACCGCCTGGCCCGCAAGCTCGTCGAATCCGGCGTCGGCCCGGAATCCCGTGTGGCGCTGGCGATCCGGCGCTCCCACGAGCTCCTGGTCGGCATGTACGCCATCCTCGCCGCCGGTGCCGCCTATGTCCCGGTGGACCCCGATCACCCGGCCGATCGCATCATCCACATCCTCGAGTCCGCGGCCCCGATCTGCGTGCTCACCACCGCGCGTGACGGATTCGAGGACCCCCGCCCTGCCGGTACGGCAGGGGTGCTGCGGATCGACGAGCTCGATCTGTCGGGCTACCCGGCCACGCCGCTCACCGACTCCGATCGTCGTGCTCCGCTGCGTGATTCGAACGCCTGCTACGTCATCTTCACCTCGGGCTCGACCGGCCGCCCCAAGGGCGTGGCCGTATCCCACGCCGCAGTGGCGAACCGGCTGCTGTGGGGGCAGGCGCAGTACAACCTGACCGTCGATGATGTGGTCCTGCAGAAGACGCCGTTCACCTTCGACGTGTCGGTGTGGGAGTTCTTCTGGCCCTTGCAGGTTGGCGCGCGCCTGGTGGTGGCCGCTCCGGACGGACACCGCGATCCGGCCTATCTGGCGGAGCTGATCGACCGGGCGGATATCACCGTCGCCCATTTCGTGCCGTCCATGCTGTCGGTGTTCGTGTCCGCGCTGGAGTCCGGCAAGGTGCCCGCGTGCACCGGTCTGCATCAGGTGTTCGCCTCCGGTGAGGGCCTGCCCGCCGGGACCGCGGCCAGGTTGCGGGAGCTGACCGGAGCGCGGTTGCACAACCTGTACGGCCCGACCGAGGCGGCCGTCGAGGTCACCTATCACGAGGTGACGGATACGGATTCCGTCGTCGTTCCGATCGGCCGTCCGGTGTGGAACACCCAGACCTATGTGCTGGACGCGCGTTTGCATCCGGTCGCGCCCGGTATCGCGGGTGAGCTCTATCTGGCCGGTGATCAGCTGGCGCGCGGCTATCTGGGTCGTCCGGATCTGTCGGCGGACCGGTTCGTGGCCAATCCGTACGGTCGCCCGGGTGCGCGTATGTACCGCACCGGCGACCTGGTGTCGTGGAACGCCGAGGGCGAGCTTGTTTACTTGGGCCGCACCGATTTCCAGGTGAAGGTGCGCGGCCTGCGTATCGAGCTCGGCGAGATCGAGACCGCCCTGCTGGCGCAGCCCGGGGTGAACCAGGCGGTCGTGGTGGTGCATTCGGACACGCACGTGGGCGATCAGCTGGTGGGCTACGTGCTGCGCGAGCCGGACGCTGTGACCGATCTCGACGCGGTGAAGGCCGGGCTGGCCGCCGCGCTGCCCGGCTATATGGTTCCGGCGGCGCTGATGGTGCTGGATGCGTTCCCGCTCAATGCTTCCGGCAAGCTGGATCGCTCCGCCCTGCCCGCGCCGGTGTTCGAGACCGCGGCGTATCGCGCCCCCGCGACCGTCGCCGAAGAAGTGGTGGCGGGCGTGTTCGCCGATCTGCTCGGTGTCGAGGCCGTCGGCGCGAACGACGACTTCTTCACCCTGGGCGGCAGTTCGCTGCTGGCGGCCAAGGCCGTGGTCCGGTTGGGCGCGGTCTTCGACACCACCGTGGGCGTGCGCACCCTGTTCGAGGCGTCGACGGTGTCCGCCCTGGCCGCGCACCTGGAATCCGGTGCGGGCGAGGCTTCGCGGCCGCCGCTGGTGGCGGGTGCGCGCCCGGATCGGCTCCCGCTGTCGCCCGCGCAGCAGCGCATGTGGTTCCTCAACCGTTTCGACCGCGCGTCGACGGCCTACAACATCCCACTGGCCCTGCGTCTTTCGGGTGATCTGAACGCCGATGCCCTGGCCGCCGCGTACCTGGATGTGATCGCGCGACACGAGACCCTGCGTACCATCTACCCGGAGGCGGCGGACGGCCCGGCACAGGTGATCCTGCCTGCCCCGCAGGTGATCTCGGAGCTGCTTCCGGCCGATCTCACCGAAGCCGAACTGCCACAGCGCATCACCGAGCTGTTCGCCACCACCTTCGATGTGACGGTGGACGTGCCGGTGCGCGCGATGCTGCTGCGGCTGGTCGACGCCTCCGGCACGGCCACCGGTGAGTTCGTGCTCGCCGGTGTGCTGCACCATATTTCGGCGGACGGCTCCTCGGTGGTGCCGTTCGTGCGCGACCTCATGGTGGCCTACGCCGCCCGCCTGGACGGTGTAGCGCCCACCTGGGCTCCGCTGACCGTGCAGTACGCGGATTACGCGCTGTGGCAGCACGCGCTGCTCGGCGCGGAGGACGATCCGGCGTCGGTGGCCGCCGGGCAGCTCGCCTACTGGCGCGAGACGCTGGCCGGCCTGCCCGATCAGCTGGACCTGCCCGCCGATCACGTCCGGCCGGCGCAGCAGAGCCTGCGCGGCGGCTACGTTCGCTTCCCCCTGGACGCGGACCTGCACGCCCGCCTCACCGAGGTGGGCCGCCGACGCGGCGCGACCCTGTTCATGGTGGTGCACGCCGCCTTCGCCACCCTGCTGTCGCGGCTGTCCGGCACCACCGACATCGCCGTCGGCACGCCCATCGCGGGCCGTGGTGCGGCCGCGCTGGACGACGTGATCGGCATGTTCGTCAATACGCTGGCCCTGCGCACCCGCATCGACGCCACCGAGTCGTTCGCCGCCCTGCTGGCGCGCGTCCGGGCCGGTGACATCGCCGCCTTCGCGCACGCCGACGTCCCGTTCGAGCGCCTGGTCGAGGTGCTGAACCCGGTCCGTTCCACCGCCCGGCACCCGCTGTTCCAGGTCGGCCTGTCCTTCCAGAACCATGACCGCGCCGAACTCCAGCTCCCCGGACTGACGGTCGCCGAACTCGAATTCGACACCTACGTGGCGCAATTCGATCTGCACCTGTTCGCCGTGGACCACTACGGCGATTCCGGTGCGCCGACCGGCCTGGACCTCACCCTCGGCTACGCCACCGATCTGTTCACCGAGTCCACCGTGCGCCGCTTCGCCGAAGCGCTGACCCGGGTGCTGGAAACCGTTGCGGCGGAACCGGAAACGCCGGTCGGCCGAATCGACCTGCTCGGCCCGGACCTGCGCGGCCGGATGCTCGGCGAGTGGAACGCCACCGCGCGCGCCCTCACCCCGGCGACCCTGGTCGACCTGTTCGACGCTCAGGTGGCCGGCAGTCCGAACGCGCTCGCCCTACTCGACGCACACAGCGAAACCGCCCGCACCTACGCCGAATTCGACGCCGAGGTCAATCGCCTCGCCCGGCGGTTGATCGCCGCGGGCGTCGGCCCCGAAACGGGTGTCGTACTCGCCATGCGCCGCGGCATCGACCTGGTGACGGCCATGTACGCCGTGGTCAAGGCCGGTGGCGCGTACGTCCCCATCGACCCGGACCACCCGTCCGACCGCATCGCCTACATCGTGGAATCGGCCGCACCCGCCTGCGTGCTCACCACTGCCCGCGACGGCTTCGCGCTCGAGTCGCCGCCGCGGCCCGTGACGGTGCTGCGGATCGACGAGCTCGAGCTGTCGGGTTTGTCGGCCGAGCCGGTGACGGACGCCGACCGTGTCTCGCCGCTGCGCGCGGACAACACCGCGTATGTCATCTACACCTCGGGTTCCACCGGCCGCCCCAAGGGCGTGGCGGTCACGCATTCCGCCATCGTGAACCAGTTGCGCTGGCTGGAAGCCACTTTCGCGCTGGGGCGTGATGATCGGGCGCTGCTCAAGACACCCGCCACGTTCGACCTGTCGGTTTGGGAGTTCTGGTCGGCGCTCGTCACCGGTGGCAGCCTGGTGGTGACCGCGCCGGGCGATGAGCGTGATCCGGACCGGCTGCGGGCTGTGATCGAGGACCGCCGCGTCACCCTGCTGCACCCGGTGCCGTCCCTGCTGGGCATGCTGCTGGCCGGGGGAGCGCTGCCGGATTCGGTGCGCGCGGTGCTGGCCATCGGGGAGGCGCTGCCGGTGGCGACTGCCGCCGACTTCCTCGACAAGCACGGTGAATCTCCTTCCAGCGCCAAGCTGTTCAACCTCTACGGACCGACTGAGGCGGCCGTCTCGATCACCGCGCACGAGGTGCGCGAGCGCCATGCGCGGGCGGTGCCGATCGGTGGTCCCGCCTGGAACAGCGGCGTCTACGTGCTCGACGGGCTGCTGACCCCGGTGCCGATCGGGGTGCCCGGTGAGCTGTACCTGTCCGGTGCGCAGCTGGCGCGCGGCTACCACGGCCGCGCGGCTCTCACCGCCGACCGTTTCGTTGCCGATCCCTTCGCGCCCGGCCGGATGTACCGCACCGGCGATATCGTGCGCTGGCGTGCGGAGGGCGAACTCGAATACGTCGAGCGCGCCGATTTCCAGGTCAAGATCGGCGGCTTCCGCATCGAACTCAGCGAGGTGGAGACCGCGCTGCGCGGGCAACCCGGCGTCACCGCGGCCGTCGCGGTGGCGCACGCCACCGGTGCCGGGGCCCGCCTTGTCGCGTATGCCGCTGTGCCGGAATGCGATTCGGATCGCCGGACGGAAGCCGCCGCCGCGCTGACCGAGGCGCTGGCCGCCGAACTCCCGAAGTACATGGTCCCGGCCACGATCGTGGTGCTGGCCGAGCTGCCGCTCACCGTGAACGGCAAGGTGGACCGTGCCCGGCTGCCCGAGCCGGTCTTCGCCTCGGCCGCCTACCGCGCGCCGGAATCCGCACTCGAGATCGCCGTCGCGGCCTGCTTCGCGGAGGTCATCGGTCTGCCCTCGGAGCCGCGTCGCGTCGGCCTGGACTCGGATTTCTTCGCCCTGGGCGGCAATTCGCTCATGGCGACGCGGCTGGCCGCGCGGCTGGGTTCGGATCTGGGTGTGCGGGTGCCGGTGGCGACCGTGTTCGAGGCCCCGACCGTGGCCGAGCTGGCGCGGTGGATCGAGACCGCCGAGCCCGAGCGGGCGCGCCCGCGTCTGGCCCGGCGCACGGATACCGGTCCGGCCCCGCTGTCGCAGGCGCAGCAGCGGATGTGGGTGCTCAACCGCCTGCATCCGGAGTCGGGTGCGTACAACGTGCCCGCCGCCATCAAGCTCACCGGGGAACTGGATGTCCCGGCGCTCACCGCCGCCCTGGGTGATGTGCTGGAGCGGCACGAGATTCTGCGCACCCGCTATCCGGAGGTGGACGGCGAACCGGCGCAGCTGCTGCTGACCGTCGCGGAGCTGGACGCGGAACTGGTCGCGATTCCGGCTTCTGCGGACGAGCTGCCCGCGCTGCTCTTCGAGACGGTGACCACCGGGTTCGATGTCACCGTCGCCCCGCCGGTGCGGGTGCGCCTGTTCCGGACGGGCCCGGCCGAACATGTGCTGGTCTCGGTGATGCACCACATCTGCGCCGACGGCTACTCGGTGTTCCCCATGACTCGGGATCTGGTGTCCGCGTACGCCTCCCGGCTCGCGGGCCGGGCTCCGGCCTGGCAGCCGCTGGAGATCCAGTACGCCGATTTCGCCGCCTGGCAGCGGGAGGTGCTCGGATCCGAGGCGGATCCGGACAGCCTGATGTCTCGTCAGCTGCGCTTCTGGGTGGACGAATTGTCCTCTGCTCCGGAGCAATTGACGCTGCCGACCGATCGCCCCCGCCCGCCGCGCCGCGATATGCGCGGTGCCGTGGTCGATTTCGATGTGATGGGCGAGACCGTGGAACGCCTGTCCGAGGTGGCCCGCGCCAACGGCACCACCCTGTTCGCGGCCGTGCACACCGCGTTCGCCGTACTGCTCGCCAAACTCTCGGGCCAGCAAGATGTTTCGATCGGTGTGGCGGTCGCGGGCCGCGGCGAACGGGCACTCGACGATCTGATCGGCATGTTCGTCAACACCGTGGTGCTCCGCACCGAGGTGGATTCGCGGCTCTCCTACGCCGAGCTGCTGCAGCAGGTGCACCGTCGTGACCTGGCCGCCTTCGATCAGGCCGATGTCCCGTTCGAACGCGTCGTGGACGCGGTGTCCGCGGCGACCGGCCGTGCCCGCTCGAACTCCTTCACGCCGCTGTTCCAGGTCCTCATGACCTTCCAGAACATGCCCGGCGGCGTGCTGGAGCTGCCGGGCCTGGCGGTGCAGGTGCTCGAACCCGAACTGGCCGAGGCCAAGTTCGATCTGCAGTTCACCGTCGTGGAGGCGCGCGACGCCACGGGCCGGGTGACCGGTCTGCGGATGCGATTCGCCTATGCCACCGACATCTTCACCGAACCCACGGTGACCCTGCTGGCCGCGCGCTTGCGCCGGGTGCTGGACAGTGTCGCCGCCGATCCGGCGATGGCGGTGCGCGCCATCGATATTCGCGTCGAATCGGAACTGCGCCGATCCGCGCGACCGGCCGCCGTGACCGCGAAACCCGCTGCGGCGCCCGCGCTCTCGCAATCGGTCGCGCTGGCCGAGCTGCCGGATCTGATCGCGGCCGCCGCGGCCGTCGCCCCGGAGGTCGTGGCGGTCGCCCACGGCGACCACACCGTCACCTATCGCACGCTCGCCGACAAGATCGCCGCGGTCACCCGCTCCATGGGTGCGGCGGCGAAGCGGGAGGCGCTGGTGAACATCGCACTTGCCGGATTGATCCCCGGCATTCTGGCCGCCCTCGGTGCGGGTGGCCTCAGCCGGTTGCTGAGCACGCTCGAGACGGACGCGCGCGCCCGTGTCGACGGCCAGGACCCGGTATCTCGATCGGATAGCAAGTCGGAAGGAAGCCTCTGATGGTTCATGCGGAGTCGATCGCTACCAGCCGGTTCTCCAGCCATGCGATGCTGCGCGATGCCTACGGTATCGCCGATCTGCCCCATCTGATCGAGACGGTGGCCGCGCTCGAACCCGAGCGGGTCGCGCTGGCGCACGGTGAGCACACCGTCTGCTATCGCGATCTGGCCACCGAGATCCGCACCCTCTCCGAGGCGATGGCGGGTGCGCTGGAGTCCGAGGCGCTGGTGCAGGTCGTGGTGTCGGGTGCGCTGCCCGCGCTGACCGAGGGCCAGGCGGGCGAACTGGCCGCCGTGCTCGAGGACCTGCTCGACGACGCCGTCTCCGCCGCCGCCGATGTGCTCGATCCCGGTCTGGCCCCGGCCGAGACGCTGATGACGGTGTTCGAGGAGCAGGTGCGCGCCACCCCGGACGCGGTGGCGCTGGTCTTCGGCGACGAGTCGATCTCCTACGCCGAATTCGATGCCCGCGCCACCGTGCTGGCCCGCCGCCTGATCGAGCTCGGCGTCGGACCGGACGTGCTGGTCGGCCTGACGGTGCGCCGGTCCTTCGAGCTGATGATCGGCATGTACGCCATCCTGAAGGCCGGCGGCGGCTATGTGCCGATCGATCCGGAGCATCCGGCCGACCGCATCGGCTACGTGCTCGGCATCGCGCGCCCGGCGGTCGTGCTGACCACCACGGCCGACCATCCGGATCTCGGCAGCACCGTCCCCGTGCTGCGCATCGACGAATTCGAGCGCGCCGGTAGGGAATCCGGCGTCGACATCTACGCGGTGGCGTCGCCGGTCGCGGATCCCGCACTGCCGCAGCCCCGTCCGGACAATATCGCCTACGTCATCTTCACCTCGGGTTCGACCGGCCGCCCGAAGGGCGTGGCCGTCTCGCACCGCGCGATCGTCGCGAATCTGCGCTGGCGGCAGCGCATCTTCCAGATCGGCCCGGCCGATGTGGTGGTGCAGAAGACCCCCTTCACCTTCGACGTGTCGCTGTGGGAGCTGTTCTGGCCGTTGCAGTTGGGCGCGCGCCTGGTGCTGGCCGCGCCCGACGGGCACCGCGACCCGGCCTACCTGCTGCGGATGATCCGTGAATACGGCGTCACCACAGCACATTTCGTGCCGTCCATGCTGTCGGTCTTCGTGGCCGAGGCCGAGCGCGGCGAGGTGCCGGTCCCGGACTGCCTGCGCGGGGTGTACTGCTCGGGTGAGGCGCTGCCCGCCGCGACCGGCGCGGGCTTCCGCGATGTCAGCGGCGCGACGCTGTGGAACATGTACGGCCCCACCGAGGCCACCGTCGACATCACCGTGCACGAGGTCACCGCCGCCGATGTCGACACCGTGCCGATCGGCGTCGGCGCCGACGACACCGAGATGCTGGTGCTGGACGAGAATCTGCGTCCGGTTCCGGTGGGCGTGGTGGGCGAACTGTATCTGGCCGGTGTGCAGTTGGCGCGCGGCTACATGGGTCAGCCCGGCCTGACGGCCGATCGCTTCGTCGCCAATCCCGAGGGCGCGGCCGGTGACCGCATGTACCGCACGGGTGATCTGGTGCGCTGGATGCCGGCGCTGGACGGCGGGCCGCTGGAACTGGAATACCTGGGCCGCAGCGACTTCCAGGTGAAGCTGCGCGGGTTGCGGATCGAGCTGGGCGAGGTGGAGGCCGCGCTGCTGCGCCACGACGCGGTGGCACAGGCGGCCGTGCTGCTCAAGCAGCACACCACCGGCGATCACCTGGTCGGCTACCTGGTCGCCGCGGGTGACGAGCCGATCGACACCGCCGCCGTGCTGGCGCAGGCGCGCACCCAGCTGCCCGAGTACATGCTGCCCTCGCTGCTCATGGTGGTGCCGGAGATGCCGGTGAACGCCAACGGCAAGCTTGAGCGCAAGGCGCTGCCCGAACCCGAATTCGGGGACGCCACAGCGGAATTCCGCGAGCCGGAGGGTGCGGCGGAGATCGCCGTGGCCGCCATTGTCGCGGAGCTGCTCGGTCTGGAGCGGGTCGGCGCGGACGACGACTTCTTCGCCCTGGGCGGCAACTCGCTCATCGCGACCCGCGTCATCGCGCGGGTGTCCGAGGCGCTGGACGCGCACCTGGATGTGCGGGACTTCTTCGACCGTCCGACGGTCGCCGGGCTGGCCTCGCACGCTGGCAGTGGCGTCGCGGCCCGTCCCGCGCTGACCGCCGGACCGCGTCCGGACCACATTCCGCTGTCGCCCGCCCAGCAGCGCATGTGGTTCCTCAACACCTACGCACGCGGCGAATTCGATCCGGCCGCAGGTGGTTTCGATCCGTCGGCCGCCGACAACATTCCGTTCGCGCTGCGCCTGCGCGGCGAACTCGAGGTCGAGGCGCTGGCGGCGGCCGTCGCCGATGTGATCGACCGGCACGAGTCGCTGCGCACCAGCTACCCGTCCGGCGCGGCCGGTCCGGCGCAGCTGGTGCTGCCGGCCTTCCAGGTCGACCTCACCCCGCGCGACGTCGCCGAAGCCGATCTGACCGATGCTGTGATCGGGCTCGCCGCACAGGGATTCGACGTCACCACCGAGGTCCCGCTGCGGGTGGCCCTGCTGCGCTGCGGCCCCGCCGACCACACCGTGGTGCTGGTCGCCCACCACATCGCCGCCGACGGCGCGTCGGCCGGACCGCTGCTGCGCGACCTGGTGCTGGCCTACCTCGCCCGGCAGCAGGGCGCGGCACCGCAGTGGGAACCGCTGACCGTGCAGTACGCCGATTACGCGCTGTGGCAGCGGAATTGGCTGGGCGACGAGTCCAACTCGGAATCGGAGGCCGCCCGCCAGATCGCCTTCTGGGCGGAGGAACTCGACGACCTGCCCGCACAGCTGGATCTGCCCGCCGACCGACCGCGCCCGGCCGCCTCCACCTTCCGGGGCGCGTCGATCGACACCACCATCGATCCCGAACTGCGGGCGGCCGTCGAACGGGTGGCCACCGCCACGCGTTCCACCCCGTTCATGGTGCTGCACGCCGCCCTGGCCACCCTGCTGGCCCGGCTGTCGGCCACCGGCGACATCGTCATCGGCAGCCCGGCCGCGGGTCGTGGTGACGCCGCGCTGGACGACCTGGTCGGCATGTTCGTCAACACCCTGGTGCTGCGCACCCGGGTCCGCCCCGACCAGTCCTTCGCCGATCTGATCGCCCATGTGCGCGACCAGGATCTGCGCGCCTTCGCGCACCGCGATGTGCCCTTCGAGCGGCTGGTCGAGGTGCTCAACCCCGCCCGCGCCCGCAATCGCCACCCGCTGTTCCAGGTCGCGCTGTTCATGCAGAACCTCGGCGACATCACCGCGGAGCTGCCCGGCCTCACCGTCGACGAGGTCGACTTCGATCCGGGTATCGCCAAGTTCGACCTGCAGCTGACCATCACCGACGCAGGCGACGGCTATCGCGTCCAATACACCTACGCCACCGACCTTTTCGACGAGCACACGGTGCGTGAACTCGCCACCAAGTTCACCCGTCTGCTCACCGCGGCCACCGCGCGCGCCGAACTGCCGGTGGGCGATATCGAACTGCTGGACGCCGGTGAGCTCGACTTCGTGACCTCCAGCTGGAACGCCACCGGCGCGCGGGTGCCGGATGTGTTCCTGCACCAGGGTTTCGAGTCGCAGGCGGCCCGCACCCCGAAGGCGCGGGCGCTGGTCTTCGGCGACGAGGAGCTCACCTACACCGAGCTGTCCGACCGGTCCAACCGGCTCGCCCGGCACCTCATCGCCACCGGGGTCGGCCCGGAATCGCTGGTGGTGCTGGCCATGGCGCGCTCGGTGGAGCTGGTGGTGGCCATGTACGCGGTGCTGCGCGCCGGCGGCGCGTACGTGCCGGTGGATCCGAGCCATCCGGCCGAGCGCGTCGGCCACATCCTGGCCACCGCCGCACCGCATTCGGTGCTCAGCACCCGCCGCGACGGCTTCGTGCTGCCCGAAACCGTCGACGTGCCGGTGCATTACATCGATGAGCTGGACCTGAGCGACTACCGCGCCATGAAGATCGGCGACCGGGAGCGACGCGCCACCCTGCACCCGGATCACCCGGCCTACGTGCTGTTCACCTCCGGTTCGACCGGTAAGCCCAAGGGCGTGGCGGTGACCCACCGCGCCATCGCCAATCAGCTGGCGTGGATGCAGGCCGAGTACGGCGTGCGCGGCGGGGACGTCTACCTCCAGAAGACCGCCACCACCTTCGACGTCTCGCTGTGGGGCTACTTCCTGCCGCTGCGCGCCGGGGCGACCCTCGTGGTGGCCACCCCGGACGGGCATCGCGATCCGCGCTACATCGCGGAAACCATTGCCGCGCAGGGCATCACCCTGACCGACTTCGTGCCGTCCATGCTGTCGGTGTTCGCGGCGCACGCCGAACCGGGTGAACTCGAGTCACTGCGTGAGGTTTTCGTCATCGGTGAGGCGCTGCCGCCGGAGACGGTCGCGGCCTTCCGCGCGGTGAGCGCGGCCGGACTGCACAATCTGTACGGGCCCACCGAGGCCGCGGTGTCCATCACCTTCCACGAGGCGCACGATTCGGAGACCCATGTCGTCCCGATCGGCGAGCCGGAATGGAATTCCCAGGTCTACGTACTGGATTCGCGGCTGCACCCGACCCCCATCGGGGTGCCGGGCGAACTGTACCTGGCCGGTGTGCAGCTGGCCCGCGGCTACTACGGCCGCCCCGATCTGACCTCGGATCGCTTCGTGCCCAACCCCTTCGGTCGTCCCGGTGAGCGCATGTACCGCACCGGCGACCTGGTGCGCTGGAACGAGGACGCCGAGCTGGTGTACCTGAACCGCCTGGACTTCCAGATCAAGTTCCGCGGCCAGCGCATCGAGCTGGCCGAGATCGAGAGCGCGCTGCTGCTGGCCCCGACGGTGGCGCAGGCGGCGGTGCGGGTCGTCGCCGGTGAGTCCGGCGACTATCTGGCCGGTTATCTGGTGCCCGCGCCCGGCGCGGAGCTGGACCAGGAGGCCATCCGCGACGGGCTCGCGCGCGTGCTGCCGTCCTATATGGTGCCGACCGCGCTGGTGGCGCTGACCGAGCTGCCGCTCAACTCCAGCGGCAAGCTGGACCGCAAGGCGCTGCCCGTTCCGGAGCTGCGCGCCAAGGACTTCCGCGCTCCGGTGAACGTCGTGCAGCGGGTGGTCGCCGCCGCCTACGCCGAGGTGCTCGGCGTCGAGCGGGCCGGGCTCGACGACGACTTCTTCGCCCTCGGCGGCAGTTCGCTCGACGCCACCCGGGTGACCGCGCGCATCGGCGCGGAGCTGGGCATCCGGGTGCCGGTGCGGGTGCTGTTCGAGGTGTCCACGGTGGCCGGTCTGGCCGCGGCGTTACTGGACGCCAACCCCGAGGCCGCCCGCCCGGCACTCGCCGCCCGCCCGCGCCCGGAGCGCATTCCGCTCTCACCCGCACAGCAGCGCCTGTGGTTCCTGAACCGGTTGGAGTCCGAGGAGGGCGAACACAGCCGCTACAACCTGCCCATCGTGCTGCGGCTGTCCGGTGCGCTCGATATCGCCGCGCTGGAGCAGGCCGCGGTGGACGTGCTGACCCGGCACGAATCCCTGCGCACCCTGTACCCGGATTCCGAATCCGGTCCATATCAGCAGATTCTGGACGCCGCGGAGATCGGGCTGAGTCTGAGCCCGATTCCGGTGGCCGCAGGGGACGAGTGCCCCGCGCACGGTGCCGCCGCGAACTCCTGCGCACGCTGCGCGCTCACCGCGTTCGCCGCGGCGGGCTTCGACGTGACGCGCGAACTGTCCTCGCGCATGGCGCTTTTCGTGGTCGACAACGACGACCCCGACCCGGCGCATGCCGAATACCTGCTCGCGGTCGTGGTGCACCACATCGCCGCCGACGCGCTGTCGCTGCAGCCGCTGATCACCGATCTCGTGCGGGCCTACGCCGCGCGGACAGCGGGCGTCGCGCCCGGCTTCGAACCCTTGACCGTGCACTACGCGGACTACAGCATCTGGCAGCACGAATTGCTCGGCGCGCCGGAGGATCCGGAGAGTCTCGCCGCGCAGCAGCTGAGCTTCTGGCGGGACACGCTCGCGGGTCTCGCGCCCGCCCTGCCGCTGCCCACCGACCGTCCCCGGCCAGCCGTTCCCGCCGATACCGGTGCGGCCGTGGGCTTCTCGGTGGACGCGACGGTCGCCGCGCGCCTGCGGGAACTGGCCCGCGAGCACGGCGCGACCCTGTTCATGGTGGTGCACGCCGCCTTCGCCGCCGCCCTGGCCCGCTTCGCCGGCACCGCCGACGTGGCGGTCGGCTCGCCGATCGGCGGCCGTGGCGAACGGGAACTGGACGCTCTGGTCGGCATGTTCGTCAACACCCTGGTGCTGCGCACCGAGGTGCGCGAGGAGCAGTCCTTCGGCGAATTGCTGGCCGCGGTCCGCACCGCCGACCTGGCCGCCTTCGCCCACGCGGAGCTGCCGTTCGAGCGGCTGGTCGACGCGCTGGTCGTGGACCGCACCACCGGTGCGCCGCCGCTGGTGCAGGTCATGCTGAGCTTCACCGACGCGGTCCAGGCCGCGACGGCGGAGAGCTTCGCGCTGCCCGGGTTGACCGTGTCGCCGGTCGACATCGACGACCCCACGGTGAAATTCGATCTGCACCTGGTCGTGGGAGACGAGGGCACGACCGGCGGCCTCACCGGCAATCTGCGCTACGCCACCGAGCTGTTCGACGCCGCCACGGTGGCCGCCTTCGCACAGCGGTTCCTGCGACTGCTCACCGCCGTGGCAGCGGACGCCACCGCGCCGCTGGGCGATATCGACCTGCTCGACGCCGAGGAGCGCGCGCTGCTGCTCGACTCCTGGAACGACACCACGTTCGACCTGCGCGCCATGCAGCCCGAACACGATGCCGCGACGCTGATCTCGCTGTTCGAGGCCCAGGTGACGCGCACACCGCACGCCACCGCCCTGTCCTTCGAGGCCGGTTCCGGGCAGCCGCGCACCGAACTGTCCTATGCCGAATTCGCCCGTCGGGTACGGCGACTCGCGCGCTGGCTGATCGGCGAGGGCGTCGGCCCGGGAACGACAGTGGCCCTGGGTATGCGGCGCTCGGTGGATCTGGTGGCCGGTATGTACGCGGTCGCCGCGGCGGGGGCCTCCTATGTGCCGCTGGATCCCGATCACCCGGTCGAGCGCACCGAATACATTCTGCGAACCGCTGATCCGGTCACGGTGCTCACCTCGGGGGAGGACCTGGCGGTCGACACCGCGCAGGTGCGCATCGACCTGCTGGACCTGTCCGTCTTCGCCGACGGGCCGGTGACACAGGCCGAACGGGTGTCCCCGCTGCGTGATTCGAATATCGCCTACATCCTGTTCACCTCCGGCTCGACCGGTCGGCCCAAGGGCGTGGCGGTGCCGCATTCGGCCATCGTCAACCGCCTGGTGTGGATGCAGGCCGAGTACCGGTTGTCCGGGGCCGACGTGGTGCTGCAGAAGACCCCGGCCACCTTCGACGTGTCGGTGTGGGAGTTCTTCTGGCCGTTGCTGATCGGCGCCCGGCTGGCCGTGGCTCCGCCGGAGGCGCACCGTGATCCGGCGGTGCTGGCCGAGCTCATCGGCCGCGAGGCCGTGACCGTCGTCCACTTCGTGCCGTCGATGCTGTCGGTTTTCGTGGCCGGACTCGAACACACCCTGAACCAGGCCGATGCTCACGACCTCCGGTTGCCGCTGCGCATGGTGTTCGCCTCCGGTGAGGCCCTCGCCCCGCACCCCGCCCGGCGACTGCGTGAGCTGACCGGCGCGCCGCTGCACAACCTGTACGGTCCCACCGAAGCCGCGGTCGACGTCACCTATCACGAGGTCACCGATGCCGACGTCGAGGTCGTGCCGATCGGCCGCCCGGTCTTCAATACCCGGGTGTACGTGCTGGATTCGCGATTGCGGCCGGTGCCGATCGGTGTCGCGGGGGAGCTCTACCTCGCCGGTGAACAGCTCGCCGCGGGCTACGTGGAGCGGCTGGACCTGACCTCGGATCGGTTCGTGGCCAACCCCTTCGGGGACGGCGAGCGGATGTACCGCACCGGCGACCTGGTCAAGTGGAACCGGTCGGGGGAACTGGAATACCTGGGCCGCACCGACTTCCAGGTGAAGCTGCGCGGCCTGCGCATCGAACTCGGCGAGATCGAATCCGCGCTCACCGCACTGGATTCCATCGCCCAGGCGGCCGTCCTGGTGCGCCCGTCCGGCCGCTCCGGCGGGGACGACCACCTTGTCGCCTATCTGGTGCCCGCACCGGACAGCGATCCGAGCGCCGCGCAGGTGCGCGCCGCACTGGCGCACCGGCTGCCCGCGTACATGGTGCCCGCGGTCTATGTCGTGCTGGAGGCGTTGCCGCTCAACGCCTCCGGCAAACTCGACCGCGCGGCCCTGCCCGCGCCCGAGGCCGCGCCCACCGCCTTCCGGCTCCCGACCGGCGCCGACGAGCGGCTCGTCGCGGAGGTCTTCGCCGCCCTGCTCGGAGTCGAGCGGGTCGGTGCGGACGACGACTTCTTCGTCCTCGGCGGCAACTCGCTCATCGCGACCCAGCTGGTGGCCCGGCTGAGCAAGGCGGCGGGCGTGCGGATTCCGCTGCGCGCCGTCTTCGACGACGCCACCGTCACCGGGCTGGCGGCCCGGATCGCCGCCGCCGACGCCGAATCCAGCACGGAGCTGCCGCCGGTCACCCCGCAGCAGCGCGGCGACCACATTCCGCTGTCCATCGCCCAGCAGCGCATGTGGTTCCTCAACCGCTTCGATCAGCGCGACGGCTACAACATTCCGTTCGCGCTGCGCCTGACCGGCGCGCTGGACACCGGTGCGTTGAGCGCGGCGGTGGCCGATGTGATCGCCCGGCACGAAACCCTGCGCACCCTCTACCCGGAGCGCGACGGCACGGCCGCCCAGCTGGTGCTGCCCGCCGACACCCGGCTCACCGACCTGGTGCCCGAGACCGTCAGCGCCGCCGAGGTGCCGGTGCTGGTGGAATCCCTGGCGCGCACCGTCTTCGACGTCACCGCCGAGGTGCCGTTCCGGATCCGGCTGCTGCGGGTCGCCGACGAACCCAACACCCATCTGCTGGTGTTCGTGGTGCACCACATCGCCGCCGACGGCTGGTCGTTCGGCCCGCTCACCCGGGATATCGCCACCGCCTACGTGGCCCGCTGCGCGGGCCGCGCGCCCGCCCTGGCCCCGATGCCGGTGCAGTACGCCGACTACGCGCTGTGGCAGCGTGCCGCACTCGGCAACGCTGACGACCCGGATTCGCTGCTGGCGCGGCAGCTGGCCCACTGGACGCGCCGCCTGCGCGGCCTGCCGGATGTGCTCACGCTGCCGTCGGATCGCCCCCGCCCCGCCGTGGCCAGTGGTCGTGGCGCGGCCGTCCGCGGTCGGCTGGATGCCGAATTGCACGCCGCCGTGGTCGATTTCGCGGCGCAGCGGCGGGCGACCCCGTTCATGGTGCTGCACACCGCGCTGGCGGTGACGCTGGCCCGGCTGTCGGGCACCGGTGACATCGTCATAGGCACGCCGGTGGCGGGTCGTGGCGACGAAGCCCTCGACGATCTGGTCGGCATGTTCGTCAACACCCTGGTGCTGCGCACCGAGGTGCGCCCGGACGCCACCCTGGACGAGGTGTTCGCCCGGGTCCGCGATACCGACCTGGCGGCCTTCGAACACGCGGTGGTGCCGTTCGAGATGCTGGTCGACGCCCTGAATCCGGTGCGGTCCCAGGCGCATTCGCCACTGTGCCAGGTCACGCTGACCATGCAGAACCACGCCAGGCCGGATATCCGGCTGCACCGGCTGGCCATCGAGGCGCTCACCGTGGACGCCACCGTCGCCCAGTTCGATCTGGACTGGACCCTGGTGGACACCGTCGACGAGACGGGCGCGCCCGCGGGCATCGACGTGCATCTCACCTATGCGCGCGATCTGTTCGACGAGCGGACCGTCCTCGAATTCCTCGCCGTCTACGAGCGGGTGTTGCGGGCCGTGCTGGCCGAGCCGAGCCTCGTCGCCGGTGAGGTGGAGCTGATGTCGCGGGCCGAACGCGGTGTGCTGCTGTCGGATCGCAATGCGACCGTGCACCCGCTGCCCGCCGAGACGCTCGCCGATCTGCTCGATGCCCGCGCGGCGGCCGATCCGAATGCCGACGCGCTGCTCTTCGAGGGCGAGCGGCTGAGTTTCGCGGAACTCGCCGATCGGGTGAACCGCCTGGCCCGGCTGCTCGTCGCGGAGGGCGTGGGGCCGGATGCCATCGTCGGCGTCACCGCCCAGCGTTGTTTCGACATGGTGATCGCGCTGTACGCCGTGGTGGCCGCCGGTGCGGCCTACGTTCCGGTCGATCCGGCGCATCCGGCCGATCGCATCGCCCATGTGCTCGACACCTCGGGCACCGGCGTGGTGCTGACCGTCGGCGGCGCGACGCTGCCCGCGCTCAGCGGTGTGCGCGCGATCGATATCGCCGAGCTCGCGGAAAGCGGTGCACTGCGGTCGTATTCGGCCGCGCCGCTCACCGACGCCGACCGTCGCGCCCCGCTGCGCCCGGACAATCTCGCCTACGTGCTGTTCACCTCCGGCTCCACCGGTCTGCCCAAGGGCGTGGCCACCAGCCACCGCGCCATCATGAACCAGCTGCGCTGGCTCGAGCACCGCTACGAGGTGACCGCCGCCGACCGCGTCATGCAGCGCGCGCCGCTGGCCTTCGACGTGTCGGTGTGGGAGTGCTTCCTGCCCGCCATGGTCGGTGCGCCCCTGGTGATTCCGCGACCGGGCGGCCATCAGGATCTGAACTACCTGGCCGGGCTCATGCGCGAATTCGGCGTCACCATCGCCGAACACGTGCCGTCGGTGCTGGCCGCACTCATCGCCGAGGGCCACGGCCCCGCGCTGGCGTCCTTCCGGCACCTGCACACCGGCGGCGAGGCACTGCCCGCCGAACTGCTCGCCCAGCTGCGGGAGCACGTGAGCGGCGCGGTGCACAACGCCTACGGTCCGACCGAGGCCGCGATCTCGACGATCTATCACGAATTCACCGACGGGGAACCGGATTTCGAGGTCGCCATCGGCCGCCCGAACTGGAACACCCGCGCCTACGTCCTCGACGCCCGGCTGCGTCCGGTGCCCACCGGGGTGACCGGCGAGCTGTACCTGGCCGGCGCCCAGCTGGCCCGCGGCTACCAAGGCCGGGGCGGTCTCACCGCCGACCGGTTCGTGGCCGACCCGTTCGGCGTGCCCGGCGCGCGCATGTACCGCACCGGCGACCTGGTGCGCTGGAACCGCGACGGCAACCTGGTGTACCTGGGCCGCAACGACTTCCAGGTGAAGTTGCGCGGACAGCGCATCGAACTCGGCGAGATCGAGGCGGCGCTGCTGTCGGCCGACGGGGTGGCCCACGCGGCAGTCCTGCTCGCCCGCGATACCGCAGGCACCGACTGCCTGGTGGGCTATGTCGCCGGTGCCGGTATAGGAGCTGCGGTCGCGACCGGTGCCGCCGGGCGCTCGGGCGGTGCCGGGGTTTCCGGTGCCGGGCTCGATGCGGACGCCGTGCTGGCGCACGCCCGTACCCGCCTGCCGTCCTACATGGTGCCCGCGCACCTGGTCGTGCTCGACGACATGCCGCTCACCAGTATCGGCAAGCTGGACCGCAATGCCCTGCCCGTCCTCGAATTCACCGCCGCCACAGTGCCTTACCGGGCTCCCCGGGCCGGTGCCGAGGCCACGCTGGCCGCGCTGATCGGTGATCTGCTCGGCGGCGCGGAGATCGGCGCGGACGACGACTTCTTCGCGCGCGGCGGCAATTCGCTGCTCGCCATGCGACTGATCGCGCGGGTCAATGCGGCCTTCGGTGCGGAACTGAGTGTGCGCGAGGTGTTCGACGCCCCCACGGTGGCCGCGCTCGCCACCCGGGTCGGCCGCGGCGGCGCGGGAATCCCGCTGCGCCCCATGCCGCGTCCGGAGCGAATCCCGCTGTCGCCCACGCAGACTCGCATGTGGCTGCTCAACCGGCTGGATCCGGGCTCCCCGGCCTACAACGTCCCGTCGGCCATCCGCATCACCGGCGAGATCGACACCACCGTGCTGCGGGACGCCTTCACCGATGTGATCGCCCGCCACGAGGTGCTGCGCACCATCTACCCGGCCGACGAGACCGGGGCCGGCTACCAGCTGATCCTGCCCGCGACCGAAGCCGACGTGCCGTTCGAACTCCGCACCGACACCGGCACCACCGATCTCGGCTGGATCGAGCGCCTCGTCGCCGAGGGCTTCGACGTCACGACCGCGGTTCCCGTGCGCGCGGCCCTGATTCGCGAATCCGAGCACAGCTGGGTCCTCGCGGTGGTGCTGCACCACATCGCCGGTGACGGCCAGTCCATGGAGCCGCTGCTGCGCGATACCGTCACCGCCTACGTGGCACGGGCCACCGGCAGCGCGCCGATGTGGACCGAACTGCCCGTGCAGTACGCGGATTACGCGCTCTGGCAGCGCGCCACCCTCGAGCGCATCGGCCCCGACGAGCTCGAGTACTGGACCGAAACCCTGCGCGACCTCCCCGAGGAGACCGCGCTGCCGTTCGACCGCCCGCGTCCGGCCGTCGCCTCCGGACGGGGCGACACGGTGAAGGCGCGGTTCGACGGCGGCCTGGCCACCGCCGTCGCCGCGCTGGCCCGCGAGCACGGCGCGACCCCGTTCATGGTGTGGCACGCCGCGCTGTCGGTGCTGCTGGCCCGGCTGTCCGGGTCCGGCGACATCGCCATCGGCACCCCGGTGGAGGGACGCGGCAACGCGGCCGTCGACGATCTGGTCGGCATGTTCGTCAACACCCTGGTGCTGCGCACCCGGCCCACGGCCGAACTCGGTTTCACCGAGCTGCTGGCGCAGACCCGGGCCGTGGACCTGGCCGCCTTCGACCACGTCCGGGTGCCGTTCGACCAGGTGGTCGACGCGCTGGGCGTGACCCGCACGCAGGCCCGCAACCCGCTGTTCACGGTGGCGCTGAGCTACCTGAACCTGGGCACGCAGACCTACGCGGTGCCGGGACTGGTCCTGGAGCCGGTCGATTTCGAACACCGGGTCGCCCGCTTCGATCTGCAGTTCACCGTCGCCGACGAACTCGATGTGGACGGCCACCTCGCCGTCGAATTGAACTACGCCACCGACCTTTTCGACGAGGCGACGGCCGCGGGCCTGCTCCGCCGACTGGGCCGCGTGCTGGGCGCGGTGGTCGCCGATCCCACGGCGCGGGTCGGCGATATCGACCTGCTGGCCCCGGCCGAGCGCGCGGAGCTGCTGGACCGCACCACCACCCGGCCGATCGCCACCCACACCCTCGCCGCACAGCTGGCGAGCAGCGCGGCGGCCTTCCCCGAGCACACCGCGGTGTGCTTCCGGGGCCGGACGCTCACCTACGCCGAGCTGGATGCCGAATCCTCCCGGCTGGCGCGGCTGCTCATCGCCCGCGGCGTCGGCGCGGAGGACTTCGTCGCCCTCGCCGTGCCGCGCTCGGAGCTCACCGTGCTGGCGGTGTGGGCCGTCGCCAAGACGGGCGCGGCCTTCGTCCCGGTCGACCCGACCTATCCGGCCGACCGGATCGCGCACATGCTGTCCGACTCCGGAGCGACCTTCGGCCTGACCGTCGCCGGGAGCCGGGACCGACTACCCGGCACAGCCGACTGGCTGATCCTCGACACCCCGGAATTCTCGGCCGCCGCAGCGGAATTCGACGCCACGCCGATCGCCGAAACCGAACTGCGGCATCCGCCGCGGGTCGACAGCCCGGCCTGGATGATCTACACCTCCGGTTCCACCGGCCTGCCCAAGGGCGTGCTCGTGACCCACGGCGGCGTCGCGGGCGTCGCCGCCACCCAGCGCGAGCGCTACCGCCTCGACCACACGGCCCGGGTGCTGCAGGTGTCCTCGCCCAGCTTCGACGCCTACATGCTGGAACTGCTCATGGCGGTACCGGTGGGCGCGGCCCTGGTGATCACGCCCGCCGACGTGTACGGCGGCGCGGAGCTCACCGACCTGATGGCCGCCGAGCGTGCGACCCACGCCTTCATCACCCCGGCCGTCCTGCAGACCCTGGATCCGGCGCGCCTGCCGGACCTGCGCGAACTAGCCATCGGCGGTGAGGCTTTCGGCCCGGATCTGGTGGCCCGCTGGACCACGGGCACGCGGGCGGTGCACAACGCCTACGGCCCGACCGAGACCACCATCATCACCAATATCAGCGCACCGCTGCTGCCGGGTGACCCCTTCGACATGGGCACGACCATCGCGGGGATGACCGGCGTGGTGCTCGACACCCGCCTGCGGCCGGTGCCGGTCGGCGTCACCGGAGAGCTGTATCTGAACGGACCGGGCCTGGCGCGCGGATACCATGCGCGGCCGGGGCTTTCGGCCGAGCGCTTCGTCGCCGACCCCTACGGTGCGCCCGGCGAACGGCTCTACCGCACCGGTGACCTGGCGCGCTGGGCGGTGCGCACGGACGGCCGCCGCGTGATCGAATACGTCGGCCGCGCCGACCATCAGGTGAAGGTGCGCGGCCTGCGCATCGAACTCGGTGAGATCGACGCCGTGCTGACCGCGCACCCCGATATCGAATTCGCGGTCACCGTGGGCCATTCCGACGCCAGCGGCACGGTCTCGCTGGTGTCCTACGTGGTCGCCGCCGCGGGCCGGGAGCTCGACGTCGACGAGGTGCTCGCGCATGCGGGCCGGTCGCTGACCGCCTACATGGTGCCCACCGCCGTCATGGTGCTCGACAGCGTCCCGCTCACCCCGGTGGGCAAGCTGGACCGGAAAGCCCTGCCGGAACCGGTGTTCCGCAGCACCGAATTCGTGGCCCCGCGCACCGAGGCCGAGCGGCTGGTGGCGAGCACCCTCGCCGAGGTGCTGGGCACCGTGGACGCGGACCGCGTCGGCGTCCACGACGATTTCTTCGGTCTCGGCGGAAACTCTTTGACCGCAACGCAATTGGCTGCCCGGCTGAGCGCCGCCTTCGGCACCCGGCTGCCGGTCCGGACGGTGTTCGAGCACTCGACGGTGGCCGCGCTGGCCGCCGCCGCGAGCGCGGGCGACACCACCGGACCGGTGCGGCCGCCGCTGGTCCCGCGGACCGGTGACGGCCCGGTCCCGGTCTCACTGGCGCAGCAGCGCATGTGGTTCCTGAACCGGCTGGATCCCGATTCCACCGCGTACAGCATCCCGCTGCCCATCCGGCTCACCGGCCCGCTGGACGTCGCCGCCCTGCACGCCGCCATCACCGACGTGGTGGTCCGGCACGAGGTGCTGCGCACCGTCTACCCGGAGACCGCGTCCGGGCCGGTGCAGGTGGTGCTCCCGGCCTCCGCCGCACTGGAACTACCTGTGCTGGAACCGATTCCGGTAACGGCCGACACCCTCATGCCGGCCGTGCTCGAGGTGCTGGGTCAGGGCTTCGA
Organism: Nocardia acididurans; assembly: GCF_016741815.1. GTDB lineage: Bacteria > Actinomycetota > Actinomycetes > Mycobacteriales > Mycobacteriaceae > Nocardia > Nocardia acididurans. The sequence goes on along the minus strand of NZ_JAERRJ010000005.1, from coordinate 199,971 downwards.
CGTGACCGCCGCCGTTCCGCTGCGTGCGGCGCTGTTCCGGCTGGCCCCGCAGGAGCACGTCTTCGTGGTGGTCATGCACCACATCGCCGGTGACGGCAGTTCGCTGGCCCCGCTGGCCCGCGATGTCATGACGGCCTACGCCGCTCGCAAGCAGGGCGTGGAGCCGATGTGGGCTCCGCTGCCCGTGCAGTACGCCGATTACGCCCTCTGGCAACGGGATTCACTCGGCTCCGAGGACGATCCGGATTCGCTCATCGCCCGGCAGCTGCGGTTCTGGACGGAGAGCCTGGCCGGACTGCCGCCGCTGCTGGTGCTCCCCGCCGATCGGCCGCGTCCGGTGGTGCTGGACACCACCGGCCGCCGCGTGGACTTCACCATCGACGCGGAAACCCATGCGGCCCTTGCCGAGCTGAGCCGCTCGGCGGGCACGACCCTGTTCATGACCGTGCACGCGGTCTTCGCGGCCCTGCTGTCACGGCTCACCGGTTCCACCGATATCGCGGTCGGCACCCCGGTGGCCGGACGCGGTGACGCGGCGCTGGACGATCTGGTCGGCATGTTCGTCAACACCCTGGTGCTGCGCACCGAGGTCACCCCGGCGGCGGGCTTCACCGCACTGCTGCGCGAGGTCCGGGCCCGGGACGTGGCGGCCTTCGACCACGTCGACGTGCCCTTCGAGCGGCTGGTCGAGGTGCTCAATCCGGAGCGCTCCACCGCGCGCCACCCGCTGGTGCAGGTCGGGTTCTCCTTCCACAACCAGCAGCAGGCCGCGTTCGATCTGGACGGCCTCACCGCCGCCGCCGTCGAATTCGATTCCGACGTCTCGCAATTCGACCTGCACCTGATCGTCATGGACGGCTACGCCGCCGACGGGCAACCGGCGGGGATGACCGCCACCATGACCTACGCGACCGCCCTGTTCGACGAGGCCACGGTGACCGGATTCGCCGAGCGGTTCAACCGCCTGCTGGCGGCCGTGCTCGCCGATCCGGAGCGTCCGATCGGGGACGCCGATCTGCTCGGCGCGGCCGAATCGCGGCGGCTGCTTCAGACCTGGAACGCCGCCGACAGCGGATTCCCCGCGCGCGGGCTGCTGGCGGAATTCGACGCGCAGGTACGGCGCTCGCCGTTCGCCATCGCGGTCGTGGAAGGCGCTCGGGCACTGACCTATCGGGACTTCTCCGAGCGGGTCAACCGGCTGGCACGGGTGCTGATCGACGCTGGAGTCGGGCCGGAAACCCTGGTGGCCCTTGCCCTTCCGCGCAGTATCGAACTGCTCACCGCCATGTACGCGGTGGTGCGCGCCGGTGGCGCGTACGTGCCGCTGGATCCCGCGCACCCGCTGGAGCGCACCGCGACCGTACTCGCGGCGGCTCGGCCGCCGGTCATCCTGACCGATGCCGGACGCCCGATGACCCTGCCCGCTGAACTCCCGGCGGACACCACGGTGCTCGAGGTGGCCGCGGCCGTGGACGAGACGCTGCCGTCGGCCGCCATCACCCCCGCGGACCGCCGTGCGCCGGGCTCCCCGTCCGATACCGCGTACGTGATCTTCACCTCGGGATCCACCGGCAAGCCCAAGGGCGTCGCGGTGCCGCATGCGGCCGTCTCGCACCAGATGGACTGGATGCAGTCGGAATACGCACTCGCCGAGGGTGATTCGGTGCTGTGGAACACCTCCGCCGCCTTCGACCTGTCGGTGTGGGAACTGTGGTGGGCGCTGCGCACCGGCGCGAGCCTGGTGCTGGCTCCCGCCGAGGCGCACCGCGATCCGGAGGCGCTGCTAGACAAGGTGCGCCGCGAATCGGTCACCACCCTGACCCTGGTGCCGTCACTGCTGGCCATGCTGGTCGACGTGGCCGGACCGGCCGGCCTGCCGGAGTCGCTGCGCCGCATCCTGGTCATCGGTGAGGCGCTGCCCACCGACACCCTGGTCCGCGCCCGCGCGGCGACCAACGCGCGCATCGACAACCTGTACGGTCCGACCGAGGCCGCGGTCTCGGTCACGCGCTTCCGCACCGACACCGAGATCCGCCAGGCCGTGGTGCCCATCGGCACGCCGCAGGCAGGCAACCGGGTGTACGTGCTCGACGACCGGCTGCGGCCGGTGCCGGTCGGCGTCACCGGTGAGCTCTACCTCGGCGGCGCGCAGCTGGCGCGCGGCTATCACGAGCGCCCGGAGCTGTCGGCCGAGCGGTTCGTGGCTGATCCCTTCGGCCCGGCGGGCTCGCGCCTGTACCGCACCGGCGACCTGGTGCGCTGGCTTCGCCCGGCGACCGAAACCGGCAGCGGCGTCCTGGAATTCGTCGAACGACGGGACTTCCAGGTGAAGGTGCGCGGCTACCGGATCGAGCTGGCCGAGATCGAACACGTGCTGCGCGCGCAGGACGGCGTGACCGATGCGGTCGTCGTGGTGAGCGGGGTCGCCGACACCGCCCGTCTCGTCGGATACTTCAGTGCTCCCGCGGAAACCGATGCGGCCCGATTGCGCGCCGCACTGGCCGACCGGCTGCCCAGCTACATGGTTCCCGACGCCCTGGTGGCGCTGGAATCGGTGCCGCGCAACGCCAATGGCAAGGTCGATCGCGCCGCGCTGCCGGAGCCGGAGTTCACGGCACGCGAATACCGGGCTCCCGCAACCGAATCCGAGATCGCCATCGCGGCGGTCTTCGCGGAGGTGCTGGGCGCGGAGCGGATCGGCCTGGACGACAGCTTCTTCGAACTGGGCGGCAACTCACTGCTGGCCGTGCGCCTGTCCACACGACTGAGTGAGGCGCTCGGACAGCGGGTTCCGGTGATCGCGGTCTTCGGTGCGCCGACCGTCGCGGCGCTGGCCGCCCGGCTGGCCGGTTCCGGTGATCCGGACGCGGCCTTCTCGGTGCTGCTGCCGCTTCGGGCGGCGGGGACGGGCGCGCCGCTGCACTGCGTCCATCCCATGGGCGGTCTCGCCTGGTCCTTCGCGGGCCTGACGGCGCACCTGGACGCGGATCGGCCGATCTACGCGCTGCAGTCGCCGACGCTGGCCGCCGATGTGCCGCTGCCGGATTCGATCGAGGACTGGGCCGCGCTGTACGTGCGCGAGATCCGGGCCGTGCAGCCGGAGGGGCCGTACCACCTGCTGGGCTGGTCGCTGGGCGGCGTGCTGGCGCACGCCATGGCGGTGCAGCTGCAGCAGGAGGGTCAGGAGGTGGTGACGCTGGCCATGCTGGACAGCTCGCTGGAGAGCGAGGTGGATCCCGCGGTGGCCCTGCCCGTGAAGGAGCTGCTGGGCCAGACCACGGGCGAGCTGGCCGAGGTCTTCGACACCGAGCGGATCGGTCGCATCGTGGACGGCGCGATCGCGTCGCTGGCGCTCATCGGCGCGTACCGGCCGAGCCGGTTCAAGGGCGATCTGCTGTACTTCGCCGCCGCCGTGGACGATCCGAGCTGCACGCTCGGGGTGTCGGCCTGGACCGAGGCCATCGACGGTGCGGTGGACACCCACGCGGTGCCCGAAACCCACTGGGGCATGACCTCCCCGGCCGCTCTCGAACATATTGCGGCGGTACTCAACAGGGATTTCCGGAGAACCTCCCAAAATTTCTGAAAAGCGATATATTCACATCTTGATTCGGCGGGGCGGGACACACGGCGACGATCGTCGCCACACCCCTGCCGATTCGGAACGGAAGGCAATTCCATGAGCAATCCCTTCGACGACGAAGACGCTCAGTTCTACGTGCTGGTCAACGAGGAGTCGCAGCACTCGCTGTGGCCCGTGTTCGCCCCGGTTCCGGGCGGCTGGACCATCGCGCACGGACCGGCTCGACGGCAGGACTGCCTCGAGTACGTGGAGTGCCACTGGACGGATATGCGGCCCAAATCGCTCATCGAAGCGATGGCCGACACCGAATAAGCGTGCGGAACACAAGCTTTCGCAAACCAAGGGAAAGGAAAGAAATATGGAAGGCGTCGACATCGGGGCGATCATCACCCAGATCCTCACGTTCCTGAGCACCGGATCCACCATCAGCACCGGACCCAAGTAAATCGCGGTCCGCACCGGCACACGCACGACACAAGGAGTATCCCCATGGACAGCGGCAGCGGCATCGGCAACCTGCTCACGGCCATCGCGAACCTGATCAGCTCGGGTTCCTTCACCAGCGTCACCCCGGGTGGTCCCAACCCGACCCCGCTCATCTGAAAGAGGTCTGCCATGTTCAGTGGTAGCGCTGTGGACGACTTGATCAACAAACTGGCGACCTTGCTGGGCACCGGCTCGTCGTTCCACTTCCCGCCCACGGGAAGTCTCTGATTCGGTGCTGCCGGGCCGTCGGAGCACCTGCGCCCGACGGCCCGAAATCGGCTCGCGCTCAGTCTGTCTCGCGTTCAGACCGCGGTCGTGGCGTGACTGCCGCCGAGCTGCGGTAGCGCGAGATCCGCGAGCTCGGCGCGCACCCGCCGCATCAGTTCCTCCGCCGCGGCGTGATGGGCCGCCGCACCCTCGGCGTCACCCATCGCCGCCGCCAGCAGCCCGAGCACGGTGTCCATCGTGCCGAAGGTCGCGCCGGTCGACTCCAGTCCGACGATGGTGCCCGCATCCGGCAGCAACCGCCGGTACAGCGGTGCGAGATCTTCCGTGATACCCAGCGCCAGTGCGACATACGCGCGGCCGGTGTACTCGGCCGCGGGCGCGATCTCCGGTCGCAGCTCCGCGGTCGCCCGGTAGATCTCGCGCGCCCGGTCCAGCTCCCCGGCGTGCACCAGCGCCAGCGCATAGGCCGCACTGCCGAATCCCGGTGCCAGCGTGTACATCCGGTGCATCCGTTCCACCGGCTCGGCCGGCGTATCGCGCGCCCACGCCAGCGCGAGACTCGGTATCGCCCGGATCAGCCCGGCCTCGTCGAAGCCGAGGCGCGCCAGCTTGGTGTCGAGTTCCGCGTAGAGCCTTTCGGTTTCGGGCAGATCGCCGCGCAGCGCGGCCACCACCGGCGGGAAGCAGTCCATCAGGGCCATCAGCTGTGCCAGCTGGGCGTCGGCGGTGGTGAGCAGCGCCAGCTCGGCCTGCCGGAACGCCTCGCGCAGATCGACCGCGGCGAGCGCGCAGCGCATCAGCATGTAGTGCCCCACCGTCCGGAAATGGCTCAGCCCATGGGCATCCGCGACGGTGAACAGCTCGTGCGCCAGCGCGGCATCCTCGGCCGCGGTGAACCGGTTGACGATGCCCGCGGCGATGGCCGTGCACAGCAGCTCGGGATCCTCGCAGGTGCGCGCGACGGCCAGCGCCTCGTCGGCGAAGCGCCGGGTGCGCCCGGGAAACCGGTAGTCCCCGGCACTTTCGTAGGCCGCCACCGCGAGCAGCCGCACCCGATCGGCGTCGCTGACTTCCCCGGCCAGGCACTCCACCACGGCGTGCACCAGGCGGTGTTCCGGATCCCGCCACTCCAGCGCCGGATACAGAATGGGCGCGCGCCAGCAGGTCAGCGCCCGCACCAGCAGGCCGGGTTCGCCGATCGCGCGGGCGAGTTCCACCGCGCGGTCGCGGGCATCTCGCGCGGGCACCCAGCGGCCCTGGTAGGCCAGCGCGTCCACCAGCGCGCACCGGGCCTCCAGGAGTGCGATCCGGTCGGGGTGGTCGGCGTGCGGGGTCGCGTGCCCGGCCATCTCGTGCATCTCGATGACCGACTGCCACAGCCGCGCGGTATCGGCGGTCATCCCGCGGTCGGCGCTGCGCCGCGTCGCCTCCAGCCCGTATGCGATGGCGCGCGCGGCGGTTTCGGGTCGCGCTCCGAGCAGCGCGTGATGCGCGAGCATATCCGGATCCCGGGCCAGGCCGGGGAAGTCGTCGGCATGCCGCTCCAGCAATTCCAGTGCGGCCCAGTGCATCCGGACCCGGCGCAGGCGCGGGATGCCCAGATACACGGTGTCGTGGATGAGCGCGTGATCGAAGGTGATGCGCCCGGTGCGGTCGGTGCGTACCAGCGCCGCCACCTCGGCCTCGGCGATCAGGTCGATGAGATGGTCCTCGGGAATCGCGCTGGTGCGGCTGAGCAGCCGCAGATCCGCGCCGTCGCCCCAGATGGCCAGATGGCCGAGCGCCGTGGCCACCTCGGGGCTCAGCCGCCGCAGCCGCGTGGTGATGAGTTCCCGGATCGAATCCGGCACATCCTCGCGGTCGCCCGTGGTGCGCTGCGCCGCAAGCAGTTTGGCCATCTCCCGCACGAACAGCGGGTTGCCGCCGGTCCGGGTGTGCAGCAGTTCCAGGGCCTCGTCGGTGATCTCCTCCAGTCCGGCCGAGCGGACCAGTTCCCGGGTGGCCGCGAGATCGAGTCCGGTGAGCTCGAGCCACTCCCCGGTGCGGTGGGCGAGCGCGGCGGCGGTGGCGTGCAGGTTCTGCCCGGCCTCCGATCCCCGCAGGGTGATGGCCAGCAGCACCGGTTCGTCGCGCAGCCAGTTCACCACCTGCCGCAGTACCTGGAGGGTGGCGGTGTCGGCGCGATGCGCGTCCTCCAGCAGAATCGCGACCGGTCCGTTGGCGGTGCGCTGCTTGCACAGTGTCACCACGGTTCTCGCGATGGTGAAGGCGTCGCCGCCGGCGAGCTTCTCCGAGGCCGCCGGATCGAGCGCGGTGAGCACCTCCGCCCAGGCCCACGCGGGTGGCGCGCCGTCCACCTCGGGGCATCCTCCGCGCAGGAAGGTCCACGACCGCGCACCGAGTTCGGTGAGCGCGGATTCGGCCAGGGTGGTCTTTCCCGCGCCCGCCTCCCCGGCGATCCAGACGATTTGCAGATGCCCGGCTTCCGCGTCGGCGGCAGTTTCCCGCAGCACGGTGTGCTCGTCGGTGTATCCGCTGTTTTCCCGGATTCTTCGAATTCGCACCGCGGGCGCGGGAGTGCTGGGAACCCCCGCGCCGGCCAGCGTTTCGGAGTGGCTGAGGATGGCCGTCTCTAGCTCGCGCAGCGCCGGACTGGGGTCGATTCCGTATTCCTGGTCCAGATATTCGCGGGAGCGCCGCAGCGTGGTGAGCGCCTGGGCCTGCTGGCCGATCCGGTATTGCGCGGTGGCGAGCAGCCGGGCGATTTCCTCGCGTTCGGGATGGTCGTCGAACAGGGCGCGCAGTTCGATGCCGACCTCGGTGGGCCGGTTGAGTTCGAGTTCCACCTCGGCGCGTTTCTCCGTGGCGGTGAGCCGCAGATCGGTGAGCCGATCTGCTTCCTGTGCCGCCCAGCCGAATCCGGTGAGCCCCTCGTAGGCCGCGCCGTTCCAGTGGGCCAGCGCGGTGTCGAGGAGCTGGCGGCGGGCCGCCGGATCGGGCAGTCCGGCGCGCAGCCGCTCCTCGTAGTCGCGCAGGAGCGATTCGAACTGCCAGGCGTCCACGGCCTCGGGCGCGAGTTTGAGTGCGTAGCCGGAGGATTCGGAGATGAGGTAGCGCGAGCGGGCCCGGCGCGGGCGATCCGGTTCGATGATCCGGCGCAGATTGTGGATGTGCACCTGGAGCACCGAGGCGGCGGTGGGCGGCGGATTGCCCTCCCACAGATCGTCGATGAGCCGATCGGCGGTGGTGGCATAACCGCCGGCGGCGACCAATCGCGCCAATACCGCGCGCAACATGGTCGCTCCTAATCCGACCGGTCGGTCTTCAACAATCAACTGAATCGGACCGAGAACGTGTACTCGCGGTTCCGCCATGATCCGCTACAACCTCCGTGCCGATACGAGCGTGCGAGCGGCGAAGAATCGGTTGCCGAAAAACCGAATTATTCCACCGCATACCCGCCGCAACGGGGGGAAGTCGTGGCCGAATTCGACTCGCCCACTCCGCTTCATGCGTTGGCGAATGATTGGCAAATATATTTGCTCAGAAGAGACGTCATAATCCGCACGAAAGTATCCCGGAAGTCGGTCGGCGAATACTTTTCGCTACCGACACAGTGAAGGGATTGGCAATGGTGACGGGTGTGGCGTCCGCCGAACAAGAAGGATCTGCCATGGGGTCGATCGACCGCTACGGAGTGTGGTCGACCCTCTTCGTGCAGTTGCTTGCGGATTGCTATCACGTGGAGAGGAACACCATGAGCCGAAGTGACACGGTCGAGCCGCACACCATCGGTCTCTACTGGGACCGTGACGGTGACATCTGGCAGCGCGAGGACGCCGGCTGGCGCCTCATCCTGCAGAGCGGAGTCGCCGTCGATCCGATCTCGCTGTGGGAGTGGGACAACGGACACGTGCGCGACTACGCCCCCTTCACGCCCGTGTCGCTGATCACCGCCGCCGGCGGATAGTCCGTGCCCGGCTGTCCGGCCGATCCGGCGCGGTGAGGCCGGGCGCGCAAGGTCCCGCGCCCGGCTGCAACCCCCGTCAGACGGTCTGTGCGGGCACGCCGAACAGGGTGACCTCCATGAGGCGAATCACCCTGTCCTGCGGGCACATGCGCAGATCGTCGTGGAACGCGCGGCCCAGATCCACCACCAGACCGAAGGCGGCCTGCACCAGAATCCGCGCCTCGCCCTCGGACAGTTCCGGCCGCACCGACACCAGCAGCCGCACCCACTCGGCCACGATGAGCCGCTGCACATTGCGCAGCATGGTCCGCTCCTCCGGCGAAACATGCCCGAACTCGGCGTAATACACGTAGGTCAGCTCGCGCTCGGCGAACGAACCCGCCACATAGAGATCGACCAGCTTGGTCAGCGCCTCGGCCGGACTCGACGAGGACGACACCGCCGGGCCGATCGCCCCCGACACCCGATCGGCCGCCCGCCGGAAGGCCGCCGCCAGCAGATCGCTCTTGCTGCGGTAGTACCGGTACACCGCCGACGCCGCCGACAGATCGGCCGCCGCGGCGATGTCCTCCACGCTCACATTGGGATAGCCGCGCTGGTGGAACAGCTCCACGGCCTTCTTGAGCAGCAGCTCGTGCTTGAACGACTGCGGAATCTCCACCGCCCTCGGCGCGGCGGCATCGGTGCCCGGCGGCGGCAGCTCGGCCGCGATCAACGACCGCAGGGCCGAATGCAGCAGCGCGGTCAGCGATTTCACCGGCAGCGCGGCGTGGTGGTCGCCGATGCTGCTGACGATGCTCAGGATCGCCACCGCCCGCACCGCGCGATCGTGCCCGTCCAGTTCCGGCCGCACATCCTTGATCAACTCGCGCAGACTGTGCAGCGCCCGCGCGAACTGATCCTCCAGGGTCTGCCGATCGGTGTCGTCGAGGTAGCGCTGCTCCCACCGCACCAGCGTGACCGTGGCCCGATTGGCGATGGTCTCCGCGATCACCTTGTCCAGCACGCGGTGCAGCCGCTGCTCCGGGGGCAGCCCCTCCGATTCCGGCGGCGGCGTGCACGATTCGACGGTGAGCGTGCCCAGCCGCAGCAGTTCCTCCCGGAACAGCGCGTATTTGCTCGGGTAGTGCCGATACAGCGCGGCCGAGGAGATGCCGAGCCGCGCGGCGATATCCTCCATGCTCACGCCGTGATAGCCGAGCGATCCGAAGGCCGCGGCCGAGGTGGCGGCGATCTGCGCCCGCCGATTCTTCGGGCGGCGGCGGATCACGCGCTGTTCGGCGGGCTGCGGGGCGTCGTCACGGGTGGTGCCAGCGGGGCGACGCTCCTCGACATTCATATCGGCAATGGTAGTCACCAGGTCGTTTGCGGCCGTGCCGGGTTGGCGGGCCGGTGACCTCCGGCGCGTCACTGGGTGGCCTGCTGCGCCATCGGCGAGTTGACCCGATTCACCAGCCAGCGATCCCCCTGCTTCTCCAGCCGCATCACCATGGACAGCTGGCCGGGGGAGGGCTTGTTCTGGGTACCCAGACTGGTGATGGTTTGCCCGATGACCACAATGGCTTCCGCCGACGTGGCATCCGCGGTGCGGATACCGCACTGGACATCGGTGGCCTGCGACACCACCTGCCCCTGCGTGAGCACCTCGCGCAGATCCCTACTGGTGGAGTCGAACTGGGTGCGCCAGTCACCCGTGGCCCCCTCCAGCACCGCCGTGAAGTAGGCGTCCAGATTCTTCGCGTCATAGGTGGCCAGCAGCGGCGCGTAGGTGCACGCGGCCGTGCGAGCCTCCTCCCTGGCATCGATCAGCTCCGTGCTGTGCTGGTTCTGCACGAAGAAGTACACACTCGAGGCAACGGCCGCACCGACGATCGCGGCGGCCGCCGCCCGCACCGCCACCTTCGCCCGCCCACCGAGCGCCGGCACCGTGAAACGCCTCCCGCGCTCCGGATCGTCGGATGCCTCCTCCGTTGTTCCGGCAGGCTCTCGGCCGGAATCCACGCTGCCGGTGACCTCCGCGTCATCCGTGTCCTTGTCTAGCTCGACCCCACTCATGGTTGCGACTCCTATCGGTTGGGGACGGGTTGGGAGAGTTCATCGCCGGTGACCCCCGGCGGCGCCGTGACCCCGTTGTCCGGCACATCGGGCCGTGGCGCATTCGCGGATCCACGCACCTGCAGTGCGGGATTGCCGGTGACGCAGTAGTTGTAGAGCCGCACCCGGGTATCGGTCTGGATCTGCGTCGGAACGACCGGGATGGTCTCGTATTCGCAGGTCGGCCGCGGCCACGGATCGACCAGCGTGTGATAGGCCCCGTCGTGCGCGGGCACGCCGAGCGCCTCCGACCCCACCCGCAGCGCCGGGAACAGCGCCGCGATGGCCGGCGCCCGCAGCTTCGCCGCCTTGGTGACCGCCACGAAGTTCGTCACCAGATTGGTGATGGGATCCTGGGTTTCGGTCACGAAGCCGCCGAGCGTCGCGAGCTGCCCCGGCCCGCGCAGCAGCAGCTCCCGCAACTCCCGGTCGGCGGCCGCGAACTGATCGAACAGCACGCCGCCGGCCCGGGTGAGGGTGCCCAGATCGGGCTGCGCGTGCGAGGTGGTGTCGGCGATGATCTCCAGGTTCTCGATGAGCTGCCGGGTCTGCGGCAGCAGATCGTTCAGCCCCGCCATGGCCCGGCTGATGCCGGACACCATATTGCGCAACCGATCCGGTCCACCGGCCAGCGCCTTGTCCAGCTCGTCGATGATCACATTGAGCCGGTCCGGGTTCATGCCGCCGATGAAATCGCTGAGGTTGGTGAACACCGACTGGATGGTCACCGGCGTCCTGGTGCGCGCCCGCTCCACCACCGACCCGTCCTGGAGGTACGGCCCGGAATCGGAGTCGGGCCGGAAATCCAGATACTGCTCGCCGGCCGCGGACAGCCGCCCGACGGCCACCGTGCCGCCCACCGGAATCCTTGCGGTGTCGTCGATTTCGGCGACGGCGGCGATGCCGTCCCCGGACACCCGCACCTGGGTCACCTTGCCGACCCGGCTGCCCCGGAAGGTGACATCGTTGCCCGCCGCCAGTCCGGCCGAGCCCGCCAGTTCCACGGTCACGTCGTAGGTGTGCGGAATCGGGTTGAACCGCAGCACATATCCGCCGATGTAGCCGCTGCCCAGCAGCAGCACGGCCACCAGTCCCAGATTGGCGATGCCGATGCGCCGCCGCAGGATCCATTGCCACAGCGGTGAGTTCATCGTCCGCCCTCCTCGGCAGGCGCGGGTTCGGCGGGCTCGGCGGGTACGGGTTCGGTTGTCACACCGGGTATCCGGGGCGGGCTGGTGACACGCCCGAAAATCTTCTGCAGCACCTGCGCGAGACTGCCGATGAACTGCGGCACATCGTTGAGCTCCGGCCAGCGGCTGCCGCTGGGATCGGTGAGCGCGCCGATGCTCAGATACGAAACCGTCGCCGCCACAGCCAGTGTCGGGCCGCGCATGCTCGCGAGCAGCGACGGGGTGAGCCCGTGCAGCCCGTCGAGTGCGGCGGTCAGCTGATCACTCTGCGCGAATCCCGACATGAGCTGCTGGATACTGTTGAACAGGCTCACGAATTCGGTGCCGGTCGTATCACTGAAGTCGCCCAGCGCGGTCATCGTCGTCGACACCTTGGCCAGCAGATCCACGATCTGCTGATTGTTCTCGGCGAACAGTCCGATCAGCTGGGGGAACGTGTCGGCGGCCTGCCCGAGTTCGGCCTTGCGCCTGGCCAATTCACCGGCCAGCACATCCAGTCCGCCCAGCACGCTGTCGATATCCCCGGTGCGCTGGTTCAAGGCCGCGATGACACTCGTCATCTCGGTGATCAGATGCTGCAGCTGCGGCGCGCGCCCGCTGAACATGGAGTCCATCTGCGAGGTGATGCGCGCCGCCTGATTGAGCCCGCCACCGTTGAGCAGCAACGAGATCGACATCATCAGCTGCTCCACCGACGCGCCCGCCGAGGTCAGCTCCGTGCCGATGGTGTCGCCCTCGCGCAGCTGGGCCCCGGCCGCCTCGGTGGTGGGCAGCGTCATGGCCACGTACATGTCACCCAGCGGAGTGCCCTGTCGCAGTTCGGCGGTGGTGCCGCGGGGCAGCTTGATGTCCGCCCGGATGAGCATCTCGATATCGGCGACGAAGTTGGTGGTCTCGATATTCGTGACCACCCCGATGTCGGTGCCGCCGATCTTCACGTGCGCCCGATCCGGCAGGTTGAGCGCATCCTCGAAGGCGGCGTGAATGGTGTATCCAGGCCCGCCGATCCCCGGCTCGGGCATGGGCACGTTCCGCACCGTCACCGCGCACCCCGAGGCCCCGGCCAGCGCGGCCGTGGTGAGCAGCGCCGCCGCGCCGCGCGTGAAACAACTTGTCCTGTAGTTCATTTCCGACTCGTCATCCCCAGAAGTGCTGCGGTGAGCCCGAAGTCGGGACCGAAATCCTGAATCCTGCCGGTGCGGCAGCCGTCCACGCGCATCATCACGCGCTCGCAGAACATCGACAGGATCTCGTTGTCCAGCACCACCTTGTCCAGCAGGCCGTGCAGTCGCAGCGCCTGATGCTCGGTGCTGGTGGCATTGGCCAGGTTCTGGAACATGAGCGGCCCGACATCCACGATCTCGGTGAGCGCGCGGGCATTGGCGCGCATCTGATCGGTGATGCCGACGAACCGGGTCAGCGCACCGGCCAGCTGATCCTCGTTCTCGCCGACCAGGGTCGCGGTATTGGTGACGAAGTCCTCCAGCTGCGCCAGCACCGCCTGCAAACCTGGAGCCTGCTCGCCCATGAGGCTCACCAATTCCGTGAGCCGCCCGCTGAAGTCGCGCACCGTCTGATCGTTGGACGCGATGATCTGGGTGATCTCGTTGAGTTTGATGATGGTGTTGGCGATCTGATCCTTGTTGGCGAAGGTCACCTCGAAGGCCGCGGACAGATTGTCCAGCGTCTCGCGCAGCCGGTCGCCGTTCCCGTTCAGCAGTGGGAACAGCACCCGGCTGGCCATCGGCCCGGTATCGCTGTCACCCTTCAGCGCCGCCCCGAGCTGATCGAAGTTCTCCAGGATCCGATCCAGCTCGACCGGAACCCTGGTGCGCGGCAATGGAATATGCGCGCCGTCGCGCAGCGTCTCGCCGCCGGTGTAGGCCGGGGCCAGCTCCACGTGCCGGTTGGTGATCAGCTGCGGATTCACCAGGGCCGCCATGGCATCGGCGGGCACCTGCACCCCGCGGTCGATGGACATGACCACCTGCACGTAACTGCCCTTGGGCGTCACCGAATCCACCGTGCCGACCGGAACACCCAGTACCGCAACCTCATTGCCCGCGTACAGTCCGGCCACGTTCTCGAAGTCCGCGCTGACGCGGATCCGATCACCCAGGTACGCTTCACCGTTCAGCGAATCCGGCAGCGCCGAACACCCCGACGCCACCGCCGCCGCGCAGCACAGCGCCGCGAGTTTGGCGAATACTCGAATCCTCATCAGTTGCACCCCTGAATGACCTGCGTGGCGCACAGCCAGTTGTCCGGGAAGAACCACGGCGCGTACACCTCGCCGTAGGGGCCGTTGCCGACCACATTGTTGAACTGCCGCAGCGTGACCGGCATGATCTCGTACAGCCGGGCCAGGTTGTCCCGGTTCTTCTCCAGCCCCTCCGACATGGTGTTCAGATTCGTGATGAGCGGGCCGAGCTGATCGCCGTTCTCCAAGCCCATGTCCTGCAACAGCTTCGACAGCGCGGCGACATTGTCGAGCAGCTGCTGCAGCAGCGCCTGCCGCTGCTGTACCGCTGATCCGATGGCCTCACCGCGCGTCAGCAGCAACAGCACGCCCGACTGATTGTCGGCGGCCAGCTGCGACACCGTATCCATGCCTTTGAGCAGCGTGTCCACCTCGTCGCGGCGATCGTTGATCACCTTGGCGAGTGCGCCCACACTGTCCAGCGCCTGTACGGCGAGCTCGGGGGAGTCGCCCATCTGCGTGTTCACCACATCGAGGGCCTGGCGCAGCTTGTTCGCGTCGATGCGTTCGATGTGCTCGAAGGAGGACTTGTACTTCGGATCCTGGATGACCTTGCCCAGGTTGTAGGGGACGGTGGTGTTCTCGATCGTGATGCGATCGCCGGGCAGGCTCGCACCGGTACCCGGCACCAGTTCCACATGCAGGCGGCCGAGAATCGTGGACATCTTGATGGCGGCCTTGGCATCCGAGCCGAGGGTGATCTCGTCGCGAACCTTCATGTCCACCAGCACCTTGTCACCGGCCAGACGGACCGCCGACACCTGACCGACCTCGATGCCGGAGACATCCACGGTGGCCCCGGCGCGCAGACCCGCCGCCTGGGCGAACTCGGCCTGAATCGTCTTGTCGCCCAGCCGAGCCTGCTTGAACGCGGTCGAGCCGACCAGCAGCAGTGCGACCAATCCGGCCGTGATCACGCCGACGCGCAGGTGCCTGTTCTGCAGCAATCTCCTCATCGGCACACCTCCGACTGCGAATCGCCGCCGATCTGCGAGAACAGGCCCGGCGGGAACAGCACGCCCCACAGCGACACATCCAGCCGGCAGATGTAGGCATTGCCGTAGGTGCCGTAACTGCTGAAGCGGGCGATGGCATTGAGCACCTCGGGCAGTTCCACCGCCGCCTGATCGAGGGACGCCCCGTTCATGAGCAGCAGCGCGATGCCGGCCGTGGCATCGGTTTGCGCCTGTGCCGCACCGGGTTTCACCTGGGCGATAATGTTCACCAGCGAATCCGTGGCGGTGGCGACGCGATCCACCGACGACTTGAGCACCTCACCCTGCGCGTACAGCGACTCGGTCAGCGCCCGCGTCTGGGTGATCAGGGTTTCCAGCTCACCGCTGCGATTGGCCAGACCCGCCATCACACTGCTCAGATTGGCCACCACATCGCCGAGGATCTGATCGCGCTGTCCGAAGGTGGCGGCCAGCTGCGCGGCCTGGGTGATCAGCGCGCTCAGTGACACATTGTTGCCCTGCAGCGCCTGGATCAGGGTCTCCGACAGTGAATTGATCTGATCCGGCTGCAGCACGCTGAACAGCGGTTCGAAACCCGACAGCAGCGCCGAGACATCGAAGGACGGTTCGGTCCGCTCGATCGGGATCTGCCCGCCGGTCTCCAGCGGCACGCCCGCCTCCTTACCGGGCATGAGCGCGATATACCGCTGCCCGATCAGGTTCTGGTAGCGGACCAGCGCCTTGGTGGAGGTGGTCAGATGCTGGTCGTCCTCGATGCGGAAGTCCACCCGGGCGCGGTAGCCGTCGGTGAAATCGATCTTGTCGACCCGGCCGACGCGCACGCCCGCCATGCGGATGTCATCGCCGATCCGCAGACCCAGCACATCGGAGAAGACCGCCGAATAGCTGTGTGTCCCACCGGGAACCGACCGCTGCAGGGTCGACCAGATGGTGTAGGTGAGCACGATCGCGATCACCGCGAACAGGCCGAAGCCCGCCAGTGCCCGTCTCGATTGGAAAGTGCCGGAACTCATTTCCCTCCCTCCGGCTCGGCGGGCGACAGGTAGCCGCCGGCCAGGACCGGCCCGAGCAGGATGGTCTCGGCCATGGTGGGCTGCCTGCCCACGATGGCCGCGACGGCCTCCAGGCCGCGCAACTGTTCCAGCGAGGCCGGATACTCCTGCGCCGGAGCGGTCACCGGAACGGTCGAACCGCCGCAGCGCGGGCCGGTGAGATCGCCGTAGCGCGGACAGTCCTCGGCCGTGTACTGCTGGAACGGGGTGACGGACACGTCCATCTTCCAGACCATCTGTTTCTTCGGGCCGAAGGTGAATACGCCCTGGAGCCGCTGCAGCGCCGTGTTCAGATTCGCGATCGACACCGGAATGGCCTGCGGATCCTGGGCGAGACTGCCGAACAGCTCGTCCAGGCCGGAGACCAGGTACTTGCCGGAATCCGGATTGGCGGCGAAGAGGGCGTTCACCGAATCCACCGCCGCGCTGCCATTGGTCAGCAGGGCAATGAGATTCGCGCGCTGCTCGGTGAGCGTGCGCGCGGTGGTCACCGACTTCGACAGCAGGCCCACCAGTTCCGGCGCGGACCGGCTCAGCGCCGTGGCGGCCTGACCCAGATCGCCCAGCAGATCACCGATTCCGGGGATGGCGTGGATCTCGGTGAGCCAGCGGTCCAGGCGCTCGATCGTGGAGCCCGGCACCCGCGACTGCGGATCCAGTGCGGCGGACAGGGTTCCGAGCACCCGGCCCAGCTTCTCCGGCTGGATATTGTTCAGCACCGTCCGCAGCACGTTGAGCGTGGTCTGCAGCTGGACGGTGCCCTCGCTGGTGTCCTCGGGGATCGTGGCCCCCGCCTTCAGGGTCTGTTGCGTGGTCGTCGTGTCCACGAGCTCGACGGCGGTGACACCGAAGATATTGTTGGGAATGACCCGCGCCGCGACGGTATCCGGAATCGTCTCCGCGATACCGGGTTTCAGCGCGATCTCGGCACGTTGGCTCAGGCCCTTGGCCACCACCTCGACCGATTCCACGCGCCCCACCACCATGCCGCGGAACTTCACGTCCGCGCGATCGGGCAGGCCGTCACCGGTGCTGGTGAGCACCGCCGTCACCGGCACCTTGTCCTCGAAGCGCCCGGTGTAGCGCAGGCCGAGCAGGAACAGCAGCAGCGCCACCGCGCTGATCATGGCCAACCCCGCGAGGGTCAGCTGTCGGGCCGTGGGTCCACGGCCACTGGGATCGAGAAGCATCTTGACCTACCCCGAGATCCGGAAACCGGGGTCGATACCCCAGATAGCCAGGGTGAGAAACAGATTGGTGAAGACCATGACGACGATGACCATCTTGATGGCGCGCCCCGCGGCCACCCCGACGCCCTCGGGACCGCCGCTGGCCACGAAACCGTAGTAGCACTGGATGAACGTCGAGATCATCACGAACACCACGACTTTGAGCAGCGACCAGAACACGTCCGGCCCGAGCAGGAACTGGAAGAAGTAGTGGTCGTAGGTGCCCGAGGTGGTGCCGCCCAGAATGAGCACCGACAGCTTGGTCGCCAGGTACGCCACCGCCAGGCCCACGCTGTAGAGCGGGACGATGGTGAGCGTGGCCGCGATCATGCGGGTGCTCACCAGATACGGAAGTGGCCGGATCGCAATGGATTCCAGCGCGTCGATCTCCTCGGAGATGCGCATGGAGCCCAGCTGCGCGGTGAACCGGCAGCCCGCCTGAATGGCGAAGGCCAGCGTCGCGACGATGGGTGCGAGCTCGCGCGTGGTGGCGAAACCGGAGATCGCGCCGGTGAGCGGGCTCATGGTGAGCAGGTTGAGCGCGGTGTAGGACTCCATACCGACGGTGATGCCCGCGAATCCGCACAGCGCCAGCACCACGCCGATGGTCCCGCCGCCGACGATGAGCGAGCCGTTGCCCCAGCCCACATCCGCGGTCAGACGCAGCACTTCCTTCCGATAGTGCTTCAGCACGAACGGAATTGCCGCCAGCGCCTGGAAGAACGTGATCGTCTGGTGCCCGAGCCGCTGATTGGCCTGCACCGGGACCGACACCGCATTGCTCACCATCCGAACGGGTTTGAGCGCCGGCGGCGTATATGGTCTGCCCACCTCAGATCACCTTCGTCGGGAAGAGCGTGTTGTACAGCTGGGTGAGAATGATGTTGGTCGCGAAGAGCATCAGCGCCGAGCTGACCACCGCCGAGTTCACCGCATTGGCCACCCCGCCGGGGCCGCCGTGCGCGTGTAATCCGGTGTCGCAGGCGATGATCGCGGTGATCACACCGAAGATCGCCGCCTTGATCAGCGCGATGATCAGGTCATTGGCCACCGCGAAGGACGCGAACGAGCCGATGAACGAGCCCGGCGTCCCCGACTGCGCGTACACATTGAACATGTAGGCCGTCGCGAAGCCCACGAACACGATGAACCCGCACAGCAGCATGCTGACCAGCACCGCCGCCACCAGTCGCGGGGCCACCAGCCGCCGCACCGGGTCCACGCCCATCACCTTCATGGCGTCGATCTCCTCGCGGATGGTGCGCGAGCCCAGATCCGCCGTGATGGCCGAGCCGACCGCGCCCGCGATCATGAGCGAGGTGACCAGCGGCGCGCCCTGGCGGATGATGCCGAGCCCGGCCACCGCCCCGATGAAGGTGGTCGCCCCGACCTGGTTCACCAGCGCCCCGACCTGGATCGACACCACCACCGCGATCGGAATGGCCACCAGCACCGTCGGCGCGGCCGACACGCTGGTCATGAACGCGCACTGCTTGATGAACTCCTGATACGGGAACCGTCGCCGCGCCAGCGACAACACCAACTGCCGCAACGCTTCCCGGCCCAGCAGCACCTGCCGGCCGAGCGTCTCCAACGACCGCTGCGGGTGCCGTTTCCACAGCCCCCGGGCGCTGTCGACGATGCGTTCCAGTTCGCCGGACTCCGGCTGGTGCGGCTGTACCCGCGTGCGCGGTTTCTCGGTGGTGGTCATTGTCATCCCCCCCCTTACGCCAGGTTGTCGAGATACTGCTGCAGCAGGACGAGGCCGAAGCCGAGAACGGCGATCCCGGCCGCCACGGTGCTGAGCACGGCGGCCCAAAGGCCGAAGCGCAGAACGGGATTCACCTGCATACGCCCACCGAGCACCTTCACCCCCATGACAAGGAGGTCGATGAGCCAGACCAGAACCATCATTACGTCATGCACACATTCGAGAAGGTGAGCACGGGCCAGCACACCACCGAGCCGAGGAAGGAGACGAGCACGTCCAGGCCGTGCAGCTGCTTCAGGTGCGAGGTGTGCGTGAGCGTCCAGACCACGCCCACCAGGCCGTAGGGAATCCCGAGCAGGATGAGCGTCCCGAGGAACTCGGACACCTTCATCTCGTAGCTGAGTATGCGATCGAGGCGTTGAAGCATGGGCCGTATGTTATCGATCATTCTCGGCAATGGAAGGGGATTGACAAATCTCGCCACCGCTGTGCTCGATACCAAAGAATCTGGGAGAAAGCTGTGTGTCCACGGTGTTGACGGTGGCCTGCGTCACGTTCTAAGTTATGGATCATTCAGGCGAAAGGAAAGCCATGACGGCGGCAGCGCAGCCCTCCTTCGAGCCGGATCCGCTGACGTGCGAGCAGACGCGCATCCCCATTCCGGCCATCCACCGATCGGCCACCAAGCGGCCCCCGCGACTCACCGACGCCATGGACTTCTGGCAGTTCGCCGGGGCGGCGGCCAATGTGGCCATGCAGATGGCCCGCCCCGGCGTCGGTCACGGCGTGGCCGACAGCAGGGTGGAATCCGGCGCTCTCATGGTGCACCCCTGGAAGCGCTTGCGCACCACGGCTTCCTATCTGGCCGTCGCCCTGCTCGGCACGACCGAGGAGAAGGAGGCGTTCCGCGAGGCGGTGAATGTGGCGCACCGCCAGGTGCGTTCGGAACCCGGCGCCCCGGTGAAGTACAACGCCTTCGACCGCAACCTGCAGCTGTGGGTGGCCGCCTGCCTCTACATCGGCTTCGAGGATTCCTACCAGCTCCTGCACGGGCGGATGAGTCCCGAACAGGCCGAGGACTTCTACTCGACCTCGGCCACCCTGGGCACGACACTCCAGGTGCCCGAGGAGATGTGGCCGTGCACCCGCGCCGACTTCGACCTCTACTGGAACGAAGCCGTGCGGCTGGCGGTGGTCGACGACAAGGTGCGCGCCTACGTCGACGACCTGCTGCACCTGCGCATGATCAACTTCCCGATGCGGCTGGTCTTCGGCGGGCTGCTGCAATTCCTCACCGCCGGCTTCCTGGCCCCGCATTTCCGCGAGCAGATGGGCGTCACCTGGACTGCCACCGACCAGCGCCGCTTCGAAAACCTCTTCCTCTTCGTGGGTTTCGTGAACCGCTTCATCCCGCGATTCCTGCGCAACGCCCCCACCCGGAACATGATGCGTGACGTGCAACGCCGGCTCCGCAAGCAGAAGGCCCTCATCTGACTCGCTGATCCCCTACTCTTTCAACGGGTTCGGAGTTCGACGAGATCGGAGCGGCATGCGCAAGGTGACCTACGAGCGCACCATCCCCGCCCCGCTCCCCGACGTCTTCGACTGGCTCACCGACGCAACCAACTTCCAGCGCGTCCCCTTCGTCCGCCGCGTCACCCTGGTCCGCCCCGGCAACACCACCGGCCACGGCGACGGCGCCGTCCGCCTCATCGTCACCCCTCTCCTGCGCATCACCGAGGAGATCACCGAATACACCCCGCCCACCCTGATGCGCTACCGCGTCCTGAATTCCGTTCCGCCCCTGCGCCATCAGGAGGGCTACATCGCCTTCGAAGCGGTTCCCACCGGCACCCGCGTCCGCTGGAACTCCACCTTCGAAATAGCCTCCCCCATCCTCCCCACCCTCTGCACCCGCCTCTTCCTCCCGGTAGTCCGAGGCGGCTTCCTCCTCGTCCTCCGCACCGCGGAGCGCGAACTCCTGGGCGGCTGAACCGCGCACACCACCCGGGAAAACACCAGTGGCGCAGACGGATTCACATCCGTCTGCGCCACTGTGACGTCGGGACCGGTTACGGCTGACCGGTGAAGTACGCCGTCCCCGCATCGATGAGCGGCTGGCCGCCCACGACGAGGAATCCGATCCCCGCACCGATCGCGACACCCGCCAGGGTGCCCAGGATGAACGGCGGGATCAGCCCGAAGAACGGAATCGTGACCAGCAGGCCGATGCCCGCTCCGATGAGCGCGCCGAACGAGGCACGCTGTACCTCGGCGTTCCAGCGTTCCTCCGAGGTCGAGATGTCCTGTAGCACAAGCCCGCTGACGAACTCCGGCGCGGTGTCGGTGGGCTGCAGCAGCAGTTCCTTGCCCTCGCGTCCGATGGTCGGCCGCAGCGTGATGTCCTGCCCGTACAGACGGTAGGTCAGCGGTACGGTGGCGACGGGCTCGCCCTGATCGTTGGAGACGGTCACCGCATCGCCGGTGTCCCGCACCGCGAACGCACCGGTATCCAGCACCGTCTTCACGGACTTCGAATCAGCCGTCAGCCCGGAGATGAAGGTAACCCCGTTCTGCGTCCCCCGCAGCAGGGCGAGATCGGTCTTCTCCTCGGCCGGGGCGCCCTGCGCGGTGGCGGCGGTGACAGCGGTGGCGGCAACAGCCAGCAGCGCGGTGGCGGCAAACTTCTTGAACTTCATTTCAGTTTTCTCGATTCTCGTTCAGCTTCAACGCAATCCGCCCATACCGGCACCGACCATTCCGCCGACCACCGCGCCCAGCCCCGCCCACATCGGGCAGGTGAGCGGCAGCAGCGGCAGGGTGACAACGGTGGCGGCCTGGAAGGCGGCGATTCCGACGCAGCCCGCGACGGCGCCCTGCAGCGCCCCCGCGATCGCTCCCGAGGCCACGGCGTCGGCGCGGCTCGGGGCGACGCCGACCGAGCGCGCGAACTGCGAGATATCCGCCTCCGGGCGCGCGAAGGCGGAGTTGATCTGATCGATCTGCACGGCATTCAGGAAATCCGGTGCGGCCGTGGTGAGGTCGCCCGCGCGCAGCGTGCGCGGCACCGGAACGATCTCGGCAACCTCCGGCGTCGGCTCGGGCGCGTGCAGTTCCTGCGGCTGCAGCGGTGCGATGTAGTCGCGGTTCGGCACCTCACGAATCGGTGCGTAATCCGATTCCGGAGCGATACCCGCCCGATCCTCCGCCGGTGTCACCTGACTCTGCACGGGCGGAGTGCGCACGGCATCAGCCGAATTCGGTGTGGTTACCCCGGGTTGTGCGCCGCCGTTCTGAGTCCCGCCGCTGTTGTTCGGGGTTGTCACCCCGGGCTGCGGCGCGATGAACTGCGGTGCGGCCTGTGCGACAGCGCTGCCGGTGATAACAGCGGCCATGGGCAGTACACCCATGGCAGTACGCGCGGCGAGGCGCTGTGTATTGGTTTGCCTGCGGTGTTTCGGCAAGCGAATCCCCCGACCTTCCTTACTGATTCCCGACCCACGACGCGTATGTCATGCAGCCCGAAGGCAGTACGAAAAGCCTCCGGAGCGTATATGCGCCATCTGCATTACCCGAACCGGAATGTGGTTTCCGGATGGGTAATTCATACGAGTAGATCGGTGATCATGCGCGGCTGTCAAACGAGGTCAGTGGGGTGAGCTGTGGATCACAGATCTATTAATCCAGGGCGGCCAGGGCCATGCGGCGCAGGATCGGGCGGGCTCGGGTGGCGGTGGCGGCGGGGGCGCTGTGGGGGGTGGAGTTGATGAGGCCGAAGGTGGCGTGGGCCTGGGTGCGGGCGGCTGATTCGGGGAGGTCGGGGTGGAGGTCGCGGAGGGTGGAGACCCAGACTTCTACGTATTGGCGCTGGGTGCGGCGGACTTGGCGGCGGGCGGATTCGGGGAGGTTCTCGAGGTCTCGGTCCTGGATGCGGATGAGTTCGGGCTCGCCGAAGGCGAAGTCGAGGTGGAAGTCGATCAGGCCGGTGAGGGCGGCGGCGGGGGTGGGGGAGGCGGCTACCACTGCTTTGCCGCCGTCGAGGAGGCGTTGGCTGATGCCTACGAGGAGTTCTACGAGGAGGGCTTCCTTGTTGGGGAAGTGGCGGTAGACGGCGGGGCCGCTGATGCCGACGGCCGCGCCGAGGTCGTCGAGGCGGACGCCGAGGAAACCGCGGTCGGCTATCAGGCGGGCGCCGGCGTCGAGGAGTTGCCGGCGGCGCTGGGCTTTGAGCTGTTCGCGACGCGTGGGGGCGACGGTGTCGCTGCTGGTCACCGGGGGCTCCCTTCATCGGTTCTGGACAACTCAGTTAGTGAAGATTATCTTATTTTCCAGTTATTGGTGATTAACCGAGCGAGCAGGATGGCGAAGCGATGACGGTGACTGCGGGCGCGCGCGCCGGTAACCGGGAGGCGCATCTGGCGCTGGTCGACCAGCTACGGGAGAAGCTGGCGGTCAGTGCGCTGGGTGGGCCGGAGAAAGCTCGGGAACGGCATGTGGCGCGGGGGAAGCTGCTGCCGCGGGAGCGGGTGGATCAGCTGCTCGATCCGGGGTCGCCGTTTCTGGAGCTGTCGCCGCTGGCCGCCGACGGGATGTACGACGACGAATGCCCGGGGGCGGGTGTCATCGGCGGCGTCGGCCGGGTGTCGGGCCGCGAATGCGTGATCGTCGCGAACGACGCGACGGTCAAGGGCGGCACCTACTACCCGATGACGGTCAAGAAGCATCTGCGCGCCCAGGAGGTGGCGCTGCAGAACAATCTGCCCTGCATCTACCTCGTGGACTCCGGCGGCGCGTACCTGCCGCGCCAGGACGAGGTCTTCCCCGACCGCGAGCATTTCGGGCGGATCTTCTTCAACCAGGCGAATATGAGCGCCCGGGGCATCGCGCAGATCTCCGCCGTACTGGGTTCCTGCACCGCCGGCGGCGCGTACGTACCCGCCATGAGCGACGAGACGGTGATCGTCCGCAATCAGGGCACCATCTTCCTGGGCGGCCCGCCGCTGGTGAAGGCCGCCACCGGCGAGGTGGTGACGGCCGAGGAACTGGGCGGCGGCGAATTGCATTCGCGCACTTCCGGTGTCACCGATCACCTCGCGGAGAGCGATCAGGACGCGCTGCGCATCGTGCGCAATATCATCGCCACGCTCGGCCCCAAGAACCCCACGCCCTGGGACATTCGCCCCACGGTGGATCCCATTGCGCCGCAGGAAGAGCTGTACGACATCGTCCCGGTGGATCTGCGCACCCCCTACGACGTCCGCGAGGTCGTCACCCGCATGGTGGACGGCGGCGAATTCCAGGAATTCAAAGCCGAATACGGCAAAACCCTTGTCACCGGATTCGCGCACATTCACGGCCACCCGGTCGGCATCGTCGCCAACAACGGCGTGCTGTTCGCCGAATCCGCCATGAAGGGCGCACATTTCATCGAACTGTGCGACAAGCGCAAGATTCCGCTGCTGTTCCTGCAGAACATCACCGGCTTCATGGTCGGCCGCGACTACGAGGCGGGCGGCATCGCCAAACACGGCGCGAAAATGGTCACCGCCGTCGCCTGCGCCCGCGTCCCGAAACTCACCGTCGTCATCGGCGGCTCCTACGGCGCGGGCAACTACTCCATGTGCGGCCGCGCGTATTCTCCCCGCTTCCTGTGGATGTGGCCGAATGCCCGCATCTCGGTCATGGGCGGCGAGCAGGCCGCCTCGGTGCTGGCCACCGTGCGCGGCGATCAACTCGACGGCAACGGCAAGCCGTGGTCCGCCGAGGATCAGGAAGCCTTCAAGGCCCCCATCCGCGACCAGTACGAGGCCCAGGGCAACCCGTACTACTCCACGGCCCGCCTGTGGGACGACGGCGTCATCGACCCCGCCGACACCAGAACCGTTGTCGGCCTGGCTCTCTCGGCCTGCGCGCAGGCCCCTCTCGAACCCGTTTCCTACGGCGTCTTCCGGATGTGATGGCAATGATGAACAAAGCACACCCCGTCGCCTTCGACACCGTGCTGGTGGCCAATCGCGGCGAGATCGCGGTCCGCGTCATTCGCACCCTGCGTGCTATGGGAATTCGCTCCGTGGCCGTCTACAGCGATGCCGACGCCGATGCCCGCCACGTGCGGGAGGCCGATACCGCCGTGCGCCTCGGCCCCGCCGCGGCCCGTGAGTCCTACCTGGATATCCGCAAGGTGGTGGACGCGGCGGTGAAATCCGGTGCGCAGGCGGTACACCCGGGGTACGGATTCCTTTCGGAGAACCCGGCTTTCGCGGCGGCGCTGGAGGAGGCGGGCATCGTCTTCATGGGTCCGCCGTCGCGGGCCATCGAGATCATGGGCGACAAGATCGCGGCGAAGAACGCGGTGTCGGCCTATGGGGTGCCGGTGGTGCCGGGCATCGCGCGCCCGGGTCTCACGGATGCCGAATTGATCGAGGCCGCAACCGAAATCGGCTATCCGGTACTGGTGAAACCGTCCGCCGGTGGCGGCGGCAAGGGGATGCGCCGGGTGGACGATCCGGCCCTGCTGGCAGATGCCCTGGTCAGTGCCCGTCGCGAGGCGGCCTCCGCCTTCGGTGACGACACCCTGTTCCTGGAGCGCTTCGTCAGCCGTCCCCGCCATATCGAGGTGCAGGTGCTCGCCGACGGATTCGGCCATGTGCTGCATCTGGGCGAGCGCGAATGCAGTCTGCAACGACGCCATCAGAAGGTGATCGAGGAAGCGCCCTCACCGCTGCTCGATGCCAAGACCCGCGCGAAAATCGGTGCGGCGGCCTGCAATACGGCCCGCAGCGTCGACTACGTCGGCGCGGGCACCGTCGAATTCATCGTCTCCGCCGACAAGCCGGACGAATTCTTCTTCATGGAGATGAACACCCGCCTCCAGGTGGAACACCCGGTGACCGAGATGGTGACCGGCGTGGATCTGGTGGAATGCCAGGTGCGCATCGCCGCCGGGCAGAAACTGTCGGTGAACCAGGAGGACATCCGCCTCACCGGCCACGCCGTCGAAGCCCGGGTGTACGCCGAGGATCCCGGCCGCGACTTCCTGCCCGCCGGCGGCACCGTGCTGGCGCTGGCCGAACCGGAGGGCGCGGGCATCCGGGTGGATTCGGGCCTGCGCGCGGGCACCGTGGTGGGCACCGACTACGACCCCATGCTGTCCAAGGTCATCGCCTACGCCCCCGACCGCGCCGGTGCCCTCGCCAAACTCGATGCGGCCCTGCGGGATACGCAGGTGCTCGGCGTCCGGATCAATACCGATTTCCTGCGCTTCCTGCTCGCGGACGCCGATGTCCGGGCCGGAGCGCTCGATACCGGCCTGCTGGACCGCCGCGCGGTCGACTTCGCGCCCGCGCCGGTCACGGACGCGCAGTTCATCGCGGCGGCCGCCCTGCTGTGGCTGCGGCAGTGGCCCGCCGAAACCACCGACCCGTGGTCGATTCCGAACGGCTGGCGTGTGGGTGCGCACGCGCCCACCGCATTCCGGCTCACCGGCGGCGACCGCACCTCGCACGTGTCTTTCACCGGCACCCCGGACCGGGCGGCGGTCTGGCTCGAGGGCGGTGAAAAGCACTCCGCCGCAGCCGAACTCGATGGTGAGTGGCTCACCCTGACACTCGACGGCCTGCGCACCCGCTTCCGTGTCGCGGCACAGCCGGGCCAGATCTGGGTGGCCGACTTCTCCGGCGTGGCCCTGCTGCGTGAGGTCGCCGAAGCCGATATCCGCGGCGGCGGCGTCCACGAGGGCGATGCCGAAATCCTCAGCCCCATGCCGGGTTCCATCATCGCCACGCCCGCGAAATCCGGTGACCTGGTTGACGCCGGAGCACCGATCGTGGTCGTCGAGGCCATGAAGATGGAGCACACCCTCACCGCACCCGTGGGCGGACGGGTCGAGGTGCTGGTCGAACCCGGCGCGCAGGTGAAGCTCGAACAACCGCTGGCCCGCATCATCGCCGAACCGACTGCCGACGAGAACTGAACCACTCCCGTCACTCCGACCAGAGCTAGGACTCGACATGACCGACTTCCTGTCCACCGGACAGCTCCCCGACGAGTACCGCGAACTCGCCCTCACCGTGCGCGATTTCGCCAACCAGGTGGTGGCCCCGGTCGCCGCCAAACATGACGCCGAGCATTCCTTCCCGTACGAGGTCGTCGCGGGCATGGCCGATATGGGCCTGTTCGGCCTGCCGTTCCCGGAGGAGTTCGGCGGTATGGGCGGCGACTACTTCGCCCTCTGCCTGGCCCTCGAGGAACTCGGCAAGGTCGACCAGTCCGTGGCCATCACCCTGGAGGCCGGTGTCTCCCTGGGCGCCATGCCCGTCTACCGCTTCGGCAACGACAAGCAGAAGCAGGAGTGGCTGCCCCAGCTGACCAGCGGCCGCGCCCTGGCCGCCTTCGGACTCACCGAACCGGGCGCGGGCAGTGACGCGGGCGGCACCCGCACCACCGCCGTGCTGGACGGCGACACCTGGGTCATCAACGGCTCCAAGCAGTTCATCACCAACTCCGGCACCGATATCACCCGTCTGGTCACGGTTACCGCCGTCACCGGCGCCGCGGATGGCAAGAAGCAGATCTCGACCATCCTGGTGCCCACCGACACCCCCGGATTCGTGGCCGAGCCCGCCTACAACAAGGTCGGCTGGAATGCCTCGGACACGCATCCGCTGAGCTTCACCGATGTCCGTGTCCCCGCCGAGAACCTGCTGGGTGAGCAGGGTCGCGGCTACGCGAACTTCCTGCGCATCCTGGACGAGGGCCGCATCGCCATCGCCGCGCTGTCGGTGGGCGCGGCCCAGGGCTGCGTGGACGAGAGCGTCCGCTATTCGAAGGAGCGCGAGGCGTTCGGCCGCCCCATCGGCGCCAACCAGGCCATCGCCTTCAAGATCGCACGCATGGAGGCCCGCGCGCACGCCGCCCGCACCGCCTACTACGACGCGGCCGCGCTCATGCTGTCCGGCAAGCCGTTCAAGAAGCAGGCCGCCATCGCGAAACTCGTGGCCAGCGAGGCGGCGATGGACAATGCCCGTGACGCCACCCAGATTTTCGGCGGCTACGGCTTCATGAACGAATATGCTGTGGCGCGGCACTATCGCGACAGCAAGATCCTGGAAATCGGTGAGGGCACCACGGAGGTGCAGTTGATGCTGATCGGTCGGGAGCTCGGCCTGTGACCGAGACACGACGCGTCGTGCAACGCGGCCTGTGGTTCGAGGAGTTCGAGATCGGCGTGATCTACGAACACCGGCCCGGCCGCACCATCACCGAGGCCGACAATGTGCTGTTCACGACTTTGACCATGAATACGCAGGCATTGCATCTGGATGCCGCGTTCTCCGATGCCCTGCCGCCGTTCCATCAGCGTCTGGTGAATTCCATGTTCACGCTCTCGACGCTGGTGGGCCTGTCCGTCGCGCAGTTGACGCAGGGCACCATCGTGGCCAATCTCGGGTTCTCCGACATCGCTTTCCCGAAACCGCTGTTCCACGGTGACACGCTGTACGCGGAAACCGTGGTCACGGACCTCCGGGAATCCAAGAGCAGGCCCGGGGAGGGCATCGTGACATTCGCGCACACCGGCCGGAATCAGCACGGCGATATCGTCGCCACCGCTGTCCGCAAAACCCTGGTTCGACGGTCCCCGATGGACGGCTCGCCGTCGGTATCCGCATGAACTGGGAAATGTCCGGCCCCGCATGGCTTTTCTGCCCGGCCGATCGCCCCGAGCGCTACGGCAAAGCCCTCGACGCGGCCGATGTCGTGATCATCGACCTGGAAGACGGTGTGGCCGAGGCGGATAAGCCCGCGGCCCGGCAGGCGTTGATCGCCACCCCGATGGATCCGGAACGCACCGTCATCCGCGTGAACGCGGCGGGCACCCTGGATCACATGCTGGACCTGGACGCCCTGGTGCGCACCGAATACCGCCGCATCATGCTGCCCAAATGCGAATCCGCCGAGCAGATCACGCGACTGGCGGACTACGAGGTGATCGCACTCATCGAATCCCCGCTGGGTGCGATGGCGGTGGGCCGGGCGGTCATGGCGCGCAATGCCATCGGCGTCATGTGGGGCGCGGAGGATCTGGTCGCGGCGCTCGGTGGCAATTCCAGCCGGCACGCCGACGGCGGCTATCGGGATGTGGCCCGGCACGTGCGGTCCCAATCCCTGCTCGCCGCCAAGGCATACGGGAAGTTCGCGCTCGATTCGGTATTCCTGAACATTCCGGATCTCGACGGCCTGGCCGAGGAATCCCTCGACGCCGTGGCGGTCGGATTCGATGCCAAGGTGGCCATCCACCCGAATCAGGTCCCGGTCATCCGCCGCGCCTACGCACCCGCGCCCACAGAGGTCGACTGGGCGCAGCGGCTGCTCGCCGAGGTGCCGAATCACCGGGGTGTCTTCACCTTCGAGGGCCGGATGGTGGATATGCCGGTCATCCGGCATGCCGAGCGGATCGTGCAGCGCGCGGGTTTCGCGTCGTAGGAGGTAATGCGATGGAACCACAGTGGGTGCCGACCGAGGCCGATCTGGCAACAGCGCGGGTCACCGATTTCGCGCGGTTCGTGGAGAAGCGAACCGGTATCTCCGCGCCGGACTATCAGACGCTGTGGCAGTGGTCGGTGGACGACCTGCCCGGCTTCTGGGGTGCTCTCTGGGACTACTTCGATCTCGGCGAGCGGGGTGAGCAGGTGCTGGCGTCGGCGGATATGCCCGGCGCACAGTGGTTCCCGGGCACCCGGCTGAACTACGCCGAGCAGGTGTTCCGGCAGGAACGCGCGGATCGGCCCGCCCTTCGCGTGGTGCACGAGAGCGGTGCGATCGACGAGATCTCCTGGGCCGCACTGCGGGCCGAGACCGTCGCGGTGGCGGATGCCCTGCGCGCACTGGGCGTCGGCCCGGGTGACCGGGTCGCCGGGTATCTGCCGAATATTCCCGAGGCCGTCGTCGCCTTCCTGGCGACCGCCAGCCTGGGCGCGCTCTGGAGCGCCTGCGGCCAGGACTATTCCGCCCAGGCCGCGCTGGACCGCCTCGGCCAGCTGGAACCCAAGGCGCTGATCACCGCCGACGGCTACCGCTTCGGCGGCAAGACGCACGACAAGACCGCCGACATTGCCGCCCTGCGCGCGGGATTGCCCTCGCTGCGTGCCACTTTCGTGGTGCGACGGCTCGGCGGCACCGTACCCGACAGCATCGGCTGGGATTCCCTCACCCCGGTGCCGGACGCCGAACTCGTCACCGAGCAGGTCGCTTTCGACCATCCGCTGTGGGTGCTGTACTCCTCCGGCACCACCGGCAAGCCCAAGGGCATCGTGCACGGCCACGGCGGCGTGCTCCTCGAACACCTGAAAGCCGTTGCGCTGCAAACCGATATCGGCGCGGACGACGTCTTCTTCTGGTACACCAGCCCCAGCTGGATGATGTGGAACTTCCAGGTCTCCGGCCTGCTCGCCGGGGCCACCATCGTCACCTACGAGGGCAGCCCGGCCTATCCGAACCCGGATTCGCTGTGGGACATCGCATCCCGCACCGGAACCACGGTGCTGGGCACCAGCCCCGGCTATGTACTGGCCTGCGCCAAGGCCGGCGCGGTCCCGCGCACCGACCATGATCTGTCGGCGCTGCGCATGGTCGGCATCACCGGCTCGTCGCTGCCGCCGTCGTCGTCACTGTGGTTGCGCGACAACGTGGGTGAGCACATCCCGGTCGCCTCCATCAGCGGCGGCACCGATGTGGTCTCGGCCTTCATCGGCGGCGTGCGCACCGTCCCCGTGTGGCCCGGCGAGCTCTCCGCCCCGTATCTCGGTGTGGCATTGGACGCTTGGGACGAGAACGGTCACCCGGTGCACGGCGAGGTCGGCGAACTGGTGATCACCGAACCGATGCCGTCCATGCCGGTGAGCTTCTGGAACGACGAAGACGGCGCGCGCTACCGCGACGCCTACTTCGAGATGTACCCCGGCGTCTGGCGGCACGGCGACTGGATCACCCGCACCGGGCACGGCAGCATAATCGTGCACGGCCGCTCCGATTCCACCTTGAACCGCAACGGTATTCGCATGGGCAGCGCCGACATCTATCAGGCGGTGGAACGCCTGCCCGAGATCGCCGAAGCCCTGGTGATCGGCGCGGAACAACCGGACGGCGGCTACTGGATGCCCCTGTTCGTCACCCTCGCCCCGGGCGCGGAACTCACGGACGATCTGAAGGCCCGCATCAACGCCACCATCCGCACCGAGGTCTCACCCCGCCACGTCCCCGACGAAATCATTGCCGCCCCGGGCATCCCGCATACCCGCACCGGCAAGAAGCTCGAGGTGCCGATCAAGAAGCTGTTCCAGGGCGCGGACCCCGCCCGGGTGGTGGCCCGCACCGCCGTCGACAACCCGGAACTGCTCGACTGGTACGGGGCCCTGCGCGCTCCGGGATCCTGAACACTCAGTGGCCGCCGGGCAGCCGACGCCGCCCGGTGGTCACCTCGGACGCCAAATCCTCGTAGCCGACGGCCAATTCGGCGAGATGCTCCCACACCTGGGCGAGTTCCTGTCCTGATGCCCGGGTGAGCGCCGCGAAGGCGTGCGCGGTGAGCAGGGCCAGCCGGTCTATCACTGCCCCGAGGGTTTCGGTGTGCACCCGGGCCGCGCCGTGACTGGGCGGCAGCTGTGCGGTGACCCAGATGTCGATGGAATGCACCAGATCCGTTCGGATGTCCTCCAATTCGGAAATCTGGTCGGGGTCCGCTCCCAGTCGCCGCTCGTGTAGTTCCGCCAGATCATGGGCGGCCCGTAGTAGCGGATGTGCGAAGCTGCTTCCCCGGCATGCCTGCAACAACTGATTCTTGGTTGGAAGAGTCTCCCTCATAGCGAGTGCTCCTGCTACCGCGCTGATCGAATTCCGAGAACGGTAGTCACGCCAGATGTCTGGAACGTGACTACCGGTTCAACAACCCGGTGCCATTCTGCGCTCGAGAGATTTTCGGCGTTGTGAGGCCGCGGTAACGCTCAGCTCAGCTTGCCGAAGAATGCGCGGATATCGGCGGTATGCGCCTGCGGGAGTTCCATGGCCACGAAGTGGTTACCGGTATTGCCCTCCGGCCAATGCACGATGACATTATCGCGCTCGGCCAGCCGCAGCATGAGCGCCGAACCGCCGCCGTAGGTGCCGACCGGAACCAGCTTCTGCCCCTTGGGCCAGGCGAATCCGTTGTCGCCGAGGCCGTTGTACATCGGCCACGACGAGCTCGCGGCGGTGTTCGTGAACCAGTAGAGGGCGATGGTGGTGAGCAGCAGATCGCGCTCCACCGCGTCTTCGACGTGCGCCGCCAGGAAGGAGAACTCGCGGAACTTGTGCACCAGCCAGGCCAGCAGCCCGGCGGGGGAGTCGGACCAGCCGGCGGCGAAGGTCTGCGGCGCCTGGTTCAGCAGTACGTGATGGTTCACGCCGGACTGCCACTGCTGCATCATCTCCCACTCCGCGAGTTCGTCCGGGGTCATGGTGGGCACATCCGCCGCGGTCGGTATTCCGATTCCGCCGTCGATATGCACGCCCACGATCCGGTCCGGCGCGGCAATCGCCATCTCCTGCACCACATACGCGCCCAGATCGCCGCCCTGTACGCCGTAGCGCTCGTAACCGAGGCGATCCATCAGCGTCACCCACATCCGGGCGACATCCGCTGTCTTCATTCCGGCTTCGCGCGGAGCCTGCGAGAACGCGAATCCCGGAACCGACGGAACCACCACGTGGAATGCCATGTCGGTGTCCAGTCCATGGGTGCGCGGATTCGCGAGTAGACCGATAGTTTTCACGAATTCCACGAACGTGTTCGGCCAGCCGTGCGTGAGGATGAGCGGCAACGCATTCGGCTCCGGCGAGCGCACGTGCAGGAAGTGCACATCCAGTCCGTCGATCTCGGTAATGAACTGCGGGAATTCATTCAACGCGGCTTCCTGCGCCCGCCAATCGAATTCGGTGCGCCAGTACTCGGTCAGCTCGCGCAGATACTCGACCGGGACGCCGCGCTCCCAGTCCTGCCCCGGCAGCGGCGCCGCGAAGCGGGTCCGGGCCAGCCGCTCGTTCAGATCGTCCAGGTCGGCCTGCGGGATCTCGATGCGGAAGGGGCGGATCGCGGTGTTGCTCATCGGTACTCCTGTTGTTCCGTTCGTGCTGACAGGAACTACGGTAGAAATGAACTAGGCCAGGTTCGGTCCTATATCGAGAGGAGATTCGGAGTCATGACAGACACCCCGGCGCGACTGCTCCGCCTGCTCTCCCTCCTGCAAACCCCGCGTGAATGGCCGGGTAGCGAACTGGCCGACCGGCTCGGCGTCTCCGACCGCACCGTGCGCCGCGATATCGACCGGCTGCGCGAACTCGGTTATCCGGTGGAGGCGACCCTCGGCGTCACCGGCGGATACCGCCTGGTGGCCGGCGCCGCCATGCCGCCGCTGCTGGTCGACGACGAGGAAGCCGTCGCCATCGCGGTCGGCCTGCGCGCGGCGGCGGGCTCGGCCATCGCGGGGATCGAGGAGGCCTCCGTGCGCGCCCTCGCCAAACTCGAACAGGTCCTGCCCGCCAAACTGCGCCGCCGCGTCCGCGTCCTCGGCACGGCCACCATCCAGCCGAGCACCGATGCCGCGGCCGTCGACCCCGAGGTGCTGACCACCCTCGCCGCCTGCGTAACCAACAGGGAGAGAGTGCGTTTCGCCTACCGGGCGGCCTCCGGCGCGGAGAGCCGCCGCAATCTCGAACCCATCGGACTCGTGCCCGCCCACCGCCGCTGGTACCTGGTCGGATTCGATCTGGACCGCGACGACTGGCGCAGCTTCCGCGCCGACCGCATCGAGAACCCGCAGCCCACCGGAGCCCGCTTCACCCCGCGCGAACTCCCCGCCCGCGACGCCGCCGCCTACGTCACCGGCGAGCGAACCGATTGGGGCACACCGACACTGCGCTACGACGTCACCATCCAGCTGCCCGCCTACCGCGTCATCGGGCGGCTCGGCGATCTGCCCGGCGACATCACCCCGGTGGACGAAACCACCTGCCGTATGGAGTCGGATCGCGACGATTCGCTGGAATGGGTGGCGCACCGGCTGGTCGCCCTGGGCGCGGACTTCCACGTCCGGCAGCCACCCGAACTCATTCAGGCGCTGGAGGCCGTGCGCGCCCGCGTCGACCGGGCCGTTCAGTAGGGAGAGCGCGCCGACCGCATTCGGGCTGCCTCCCGCTCGGCCTTCGTATTCGGTTGCAGGGCACGCGAACCCGCGAGCTTGGCGCGAATGTGCTCGGCCACCGTGACCGGCGCGTACCTGCTCCCGTCGCCGAGGCACGAGGGCAGCGTCTCGATGACGGCGTCGATATTGCCGTCATGGAAGTACGCCGCGCTGCGCCTGCGCTCGATCGTGCCGTCGACGACGGGCGGCTGGACCCGGTGCAGGGTCGACAGCCAGCGCTCGTTGGTCCACCGTGCCGTCAGATCACCAAGATTCACCAGCAGCGCATCCGGGGCGGGCCGCACGTCGTGCCAGTGCCCGTCCGCGCCCAGCACCTGCAATCCGGGGGCCTGATCGGCCCACAGCACGGTCACGATCCCGTAGTCCGTGTGTGCGCCCATGCCCGTCAGCTCACCGTCGAGTTCCACCTCGCCCGGCGGCAGCGCGTAGTTGTTCATCCGCAGCACATCCAGCGAATGATCGGTGTATCGCTCGAAGTATCCGGCGGGCAGTTCCAGGGCGTCCGCGAACGCGGTGGTGAGTGTCCGCGCCACCCGGCCGGCCTCCCGGAAGTACGCTTCGACCAGTGCGCGGAACTCGGGAACCTCACGCGGCCAGAGGTTTTCGGGATAGTCCGCGAGCGGCAGCTCCAGTCCGGGGTAATCCGACACGGCCGCACCGACATTGAACGCCTCGAAGAAGTCGTTCATCCGGTTGGCCGACTCGACCCCGAGGCTCAGGCTCAAACTCTCGCTCTTCGGCGGGGAGTACCCCCGATTGATCTCCGGTGGCGTCCGGTACCCCTGCTTCACCTCCGGTGCGAGCGCGAAGAATCCGTCGATGGCCGCGGCCAGTCCGTCGATCACCGTCTGCGGTACGCCGTGTCCGACGATCTGCATGAACCCGACCGTCCGTGCCGCCTCGTCGATCCGTCGCGCGACTATGCGGCGTTCGTGCACGTCACCCGTGGTGACGTAGGCCGTGATGTCGATGACCGGTACCTGGAATTCCATCGGGCCGCCCTCCACCCTTGCGTGTACGTATACATCTACGTATAGTTGGATTTGTTCCACTCCGGCCCACAGCGGCCGACAGTTCACCCGCGGGGTCCACTCACCCCGCTACCCATTCTGCGCATTTCGAGGAGTACAGCCATGCCCACATTCCAGACCCCGGACCCCATCACCGCCATCGTCGACGTGCCCGTCGGCACGGTGCACGTCATCGCCTCCGACCGTTCCGACACCGTGGTCGAGGTGCGCCCGGCCGACCCGTCGGACAAGAACGACGTGCGCGCCGCCAAGCAGGTCCGGGTCGAGTTCGGCGCGGGCCGGTTGAGCGTGACCACGCCGAAGAGCTGGCGTCCCTTCGGGCCGTTCAGCGGAACCCCGTCGATCGAGGTGACCATCGAGGTGCCCACCGGCACCCGGTTGAAGGGCGGCGTCGCGCTCGGCCGGCTGCTGGCCACCGGCGAATTCGCCGACTGCGAGCTGGAGGTCGCCTCCGGCGACATCGCCGTCGAACGCCCCGCCGGACCGGTGACCGCGACAACCGCCAAGGGGGACATCAGCGTCAGCGAGGCGGCACGCGGAATCCTGCGTCTGCAGACCCACATGGGTGACCTGCAGGTGGGCATCCGAGCGGGCAGCGCGGCCCGCCTGGAGACCAGCGCCCTGCACGGCCACGTCCAGAACCGCATCGACCCGGCGGCCGCGCAGCCCGGCACCGAGGACCTCGTCCAGGTCTACGCCCGAAACTCATACGGCAACATCATCATCGGACACACCGCCGCCGCCTGACGTGCGGATCCGGGCTAGCATCGCACCGAATTCCTCGTCATCCCGCGGATCGTTCGGCGGGTCCAGTGCGATCCCCTCGCACACCCCGCCGAACCACTCCGCCAGCACCCCCGGCAGATCGGCGTAAACCCCCTGCGGCACAAGCGCATCCAGGATCTCATCGGTCAGCAGCCCGGTCAGCCGATCCCACTGCTTGTCCCCGGCGGCCTCGCTCAAAGCCGTTGCGGTGTGCCCGAACCCGAGCAGATCCAGCGTCCCCCGGTACGCGGGCGTCGAATAGAGGAACGCCAACTCCTTGCGCGCCTTCTCCCGCGCCACCGCCAGCGCCCCCTCGTCGCGCCCGGTGATCGGCTTCGGCACCACGACAACCCGTGGCCCGCCATCGCTTCGCCCGCACTCCGCCGCCCCCGCCCGCACCGCGGGCAGCACCCGCTCG
Organism: Nocardia acididurans; assembly: GCF_016741815.1. Classification (GTDB taxonomy): domain Bacteria; phylum Actinomycetota; class Actinomycetes; order Mycobacteriales; family Mycobacteriaceae; genus Nocardia; species Nocardia acididurans. The sequence continues at coordinate 163,744 of NZ_JAERRJ010000005.1, read as the reverse complement.
GCCAACATCCGCGGATGCGACCCCGTCGGATGCGCCACGAACCCGTCCGCCACCGCCCCCGCCAGCGCACACATCCGCGCGTTCACCCCACCGGTCCAAATACTCGGCGCGGCGACATCGATGGGCCCCGGATTGAAAAACGGCTGCAATCGCGTGAACGTGTAATGACTTCCGCGATACTCCAGCCCACCTCCACTCTGAAAGACCTCGAATATCGCCCGCACCGCCCCCACGTAATCCCGCAGCCGCGCAACAGGTTCGGTCCACTCCACCGAATACCGCCCCACCATGTTCCCCCGCACCTGCGAGGCCACCCCCAAATGGAACCGCCCACCCGAGAACCGAGCCAGATCCCAAGCCGCACAAGCGGTAACCATCGGACTCCGAGCAAACGCCACCACCATGCTGGTCCGAATCACCACCGTCGAACTGTGCTCCGTCGCCACCGCACACACCGAAAACGGATCCCGCACCGTCTCCGAAACATGCACGGTATCGAACCCGAGCCCCTCGATCCGCCGAACCCGCTCCGCCACCAGCGACAACGGCGTATCCGCCGGCAAAGACGTCACAACCTCCATCCCCGCACCCTAGCGATGGAGTACACGAGGGGCGCGGCTCCGGATACGTCCTGCAGGACTGGGTCGACTGAGCGCCCGGCGGTTCAGGCGGCGGTGTGGTGGGTGAGGCTGCGTTCCTGGGTGAGGACGCCGTCGACCATGCGGTAGACGGAGTCCATCTGGTCCAGGTGGGAGAGGTCGTGGGTGACGAGCAGGGTGGCGGCGTTGTGGTCGCGGACGATGCCGGCGATCAGGTCGATGATGGCCGCGCCGCGTTCCTGGTCCAGGGCGCTGGTGGGTTCGTCGATGACCAGTAGGGCGGGGTTGTTCATGAGGGCTCGGGCGATGTTGACGCGTTGGCGCTGGCCGCCGGAGAGTTGGGCGGGGCGTTTGTGCTCGTGGCCGGAGAGACCCACGGCGGACAGGAGATCTCTTGCGCGGGAGCGGGTTTCGCGGCGTCGGGACGGGGGGACGAACCAGGACGTGCCGAGGTGGGTCATTGCCTCCAGTTGTTCGACGGCGGTGAGGGCGGGGATCAGGTTGGACTGCTGGAAGACGATGCCGATGGCCTCGCGGCGCAGGGTGGCTGCCGCGCGGCGGTTCAGGGTGGCGAGATCGAGTGTGCCGTCGGCGGTTTCGAGTTCGACACGGCCCGAATCGGGGCGGAGCAGGGTGGCGGCCGCGGCGAGCAGGGTGGATTTGCCCGAGCCGGAGGGGCCGGTGATTGCCGCGATCTCGCCGCCGCGCACCCGCAGGTTCACGTGGTCGAGTGCGGTGATGCGGTCCGCGCCGTCGGGGAAGGTGAGCGTCAGATCGGCGATGGTGAGGGTGTTCGACATCGGAAACTCCTGGGAGACAGGGGCTGTCAGCGGGCCTGGTTGAGGGCGGTGAGCGGGTCGGTGGTGGCCAGGAAGCGCAGGGCGAAGGCTGCGCCGACGAGGCCGAGGACGATCAGGGCGGCCGCGGGGAACAGGGTGGTGCCGAGGCTGAGCACGAATGGGACCGCGTCACCGAGGAACAGGCTCGCGATCACGGTGCCGCCGACTCCGAGGCCGACGCCGATGAGCAACACGATCAGGGCCTGGCTCAGCGCATCGCGGATCAGCGAACCCGTCGTCGCGCCAAGGGCTTTCAGGACCGCGATGTCGGGCTGGCGCTGCACCGTCCACACGGTGAAGAACGCGCCGATCACCAGGGCCGAGATGGCGAAGAGCATGACGGTCATGAGGGTGAGCGACCCGTTCTCGGCCTGGTAGGAGCTCATGGCCGACAGTGAGCCCGAGGTGGTCGTCGTGGTGGTGTGCGCGGCGGCATTGACGGCGGACATATCGGGCACGCCGGAGACCGCGAGAATGGTGGCCGCGCCGGAACGCGGGTTCTGAGCCTGCCAGTCGGACAGCGTCATCCACACGACGGGCGTATGGGCGTACCAGTCGTCGCCGGTGACGCCCCGCACGGTGAAGTTGCCGGTGCCCAGCTGGACTGTGTCTCCGATGCGCGCGTTCAGGTCCTTGGCGGCGGCGCTGCTGAGAATCACCGTGCCGGGGTCGGTAACTGTTCGATTGCCGAATGGTGTTCCGCTGACGCCGAACAGGGCGACCTGGGTGGGCGACGCGCCGTCGACGGTGGCCCGCGCGCGACTGATGCCGATCGGGTCGACGGTGCCGCCCGCCCGCTGCCACACCTGGATCTGATCCTCGCCCAGCGTGGAGGAGTCGAAGGACGGGCTCGACCCGGTGTCGGAGAAGACGACGGTCGAGGTCTCGAGCGATTCGACGGCCGAGATGTTCTGGTGTGCGAGCCCGGCGGTCAGCCCGCTGAGAAAACTGACCAGCAGGGCGACCAGCATGACCACCGTGGTGATGAGGAGGAAGCGGCCGCGGGCGGCCCGCAGATCCCGGAGTGCGACGAACATGCCTCCACCCTTCCGCCGGCGCGCCCGGAAACCATCGTCGAGCGGGACGAATCCGGGACCGGCCAAGGGTGGGTCGGCGTTTCCAACTTTCGATGGATGCCGCTCGGGTAGCCGGGCATAAGCTGGTCGGCGTGCACCGCTCGCCCCTGACTCCCGTGTTCGCCGCGCTGCAGCTCGGGCTGCATGTGCTGGTGGTGATCCTGACCGGGATCGTGACGGTGCAGGCCGTCATGGCCGACGAGTACCCCTACCTGGTGATCGTGCTGGCCGGGGCGTTCCTCGGCGTGTACTTCGTCGGCGGCCGGTTCCGGCGGAATCTGCGCGCCGCGCGGATCTGGCTGCTGGCGCTCACCGCGCTGTGGCTGGGTCTGGTCGCGGTCGCGCCGCTGGCCGTGTACCTGGTCTTCGGCCTGTTCTTCCTCTACCTGCATCTGCTGCCGCGCGCGTGGGGCATGCTGGCCGTCGTCGCCGCGACCGCCGTCGCCGTCGTCGGTTTCGCACTGCATCGCGGCTGGACCTTCGGCGGCGTGATCGGACCGCTGCTGGGCGCGATGGTCGCCGTCGCCATCGGGCTCGGCTACGAGGCGCTGTTCCGCGAGGCCGCCGACCGGCAGCGGCTCATCGACGAATTGCTCGCCACCAGAGAGACTCTCGCCGAACAGGAGCGCACCGCGGGCAAGCTGGCCGAGCGGGAGCGGCTGGCCCAGGAGATCCACGACACGGTGGCGCAGGGGCTCAGCAGTATTCAGATGCTGCTGCACGCCGTGGAGCGCGCCGCCCCGGATCATCCAGCGCTGGAGAAGATTCGGCTGGCCCGCGAGACCGCCGCCGACAATCTCGCCGAAACCCGGCAGCTCATCGCGGAACTCACGCCCGCAGCGCTGGAGGGGCAGTCGCTCACCGAGGCGCTCAACCGGATCGCGCGCCGGGCCGCGGCGCCCGGACTGGATTCCCAGGTGCTCGTCGAGGGCGCGCCGCAGCGCCTGCCGATGTCCGTCGAGGCGGCCCTGGTGCGGATCGCCCAGGGCGCGGTGTCCAATGTGGTGCAGCACGCGCGCGCCGACCGCATGCGAATCACGTTGACCTACGCCGATGACGCCGTGCACCTGGATGTGGTGGACGACGGCGTCGGCATCGCCCCGGCCGTCCTGCAGCGCGCGCCGTCGGGCAGCTTCGGCCTCGTCGCCATGCGCAGCCGGGTGGAACAGCAGGGCGGCACCATGAATGTCGAGTCCGACCCCGGCCACACCGCGGTCACCGTCTCCTTCCCGCTGGAGGACCAATGATCCGCATCCTGCTCGCCGACGATCACGCCATCGTCCGCGCGGGCCTGCGCGCCCTGCTGGATTCCGGTGTGGCGGAGAGTGATTCGGTCGACGTCGAGGTGATCGGCGAGGTGGCCACCGCCGAGGAGGCCGTATCCTTCTGCGCGACGACCGAGGTCGACCTGGTCCTGATGGATCTGCGCTTCGGCCCCGGCAAATCCGGTGCGCAGGCCACCGCCGCCGTCCGCGAACTCCCCTCGCCCCCGAACGTTCTGGTGGTCACCAACTACGACACCGACGCCGACATCCTCGGCGCCATCGAGGCGGGAGCCTGCGGCTACATCCTCAAGGACACCCCGCCCGCCGAGCTGATGGCCGCCGTTCGCTCGGCCGCGGCGGGCGAGAGCGTACTGTCCCCCTCGGTGGCCTCGAAACTCATGACCCGGGTGCGCAAACCCGATACGACCTTGAGCCCCAGGGAGATCGAAGTCCTGCGCCTGGTGGCCGACGGGCTCTCCAACCGGGATATCGGCCGCCGCCTGTTCCTCAGCGAGACCACCGTCAAATCCCATCTGGTGCACATCTATTCGAAACTGGGCGTCAAATCCCGCACCTCGGCGGTTGCGCGCGCCCGCGAACAGGGCGCAATCTGAACCGAATCGAAGGGGTTCCCATGTCGGACTACACCATCGAATCCGATCCCGGAGCGGCGGCCGTCGCGAAGATCCTGGAGCACTGGACCACGGATCTCGGTTCCGACCGCGCCGCCTACACGAACCACGCGATTCGCGTCCTGCGCCTGTGCGATCTGCTGCACCTGCACTACGGCGGCTCCGCCGACGAATTGCCCGGTACCCGTGAAGAGTTCGTGGTCGCGGCCGCCTTTCACGACCTGGGCGTCTGGACCGCCCATACGTTCGACTACCTGCCCCCGTCCCTCGACCTGTCCCGGACGTGGCTCGCGGACCGCGGTGAATCCGCCCTGATCCCACTGGTTTCGGCCATGATCGACGACCACCACAAGCTCCGCCCGGCCGGTTCCCGGATGTCCCCGATCGAACTGTTCCGCCGCGCCGACGCCATCGACGCCTCCCTGGGCGTGGTCCGCTTCGGGCTCCCGAGGCGCGAGTACGGCGCGCTGCGTCGCGCGGTACCCGACGCGGGCTTCCACAAGCGGCTCGCGCAACTGTTCGTCACCCGTGTTCGGCAGCACCCACTGTCTCCGGCTCCGATGCTGAAGTGGTAGCCGCCGGCGGGTCGTAGTCCTCGCGCAGGGTGAAGGCTTGCGGGGAAGGGCCTTGGGCGCGAAGGAGTTTCAGGCGGTCCAGGGCCTCTTCGAGAGTCGGCGTGTGGCCGATGGGGATCCACCACAGCACGATCATGGGTTCGCGGGGGCGTTCGAACCACTCGTTGCGGCGGCGCAGGAAATCCAGGTGGTGGGAGCGGTAGATGTAGTCCCACAGGGCTTTCCGGGACTCCCAGACCGAGATGTTGATGATGACGTCGTCGCCGAGCGGGCGCAGCGAGGTGGCGTCGGAGCCCTCGTCGTCGACCAGGCGCCAGACGAAGCCGGGCGACTGTTCGGCCAGCGCGTTGACGGGGGCGAGGTTGGTGGTGAAGTCGGCCATGCGCGGGTCGTCCAGGGGATGGCGCAGGGTGGCGTTGTTCATCTCGGCGAGGTGATAGCCGTTCATGACGGTCACTTCACCATGTCCGGAGTTTGTATGTCAATCTTCATTGGTTTTAGAGACCTCGACAGCGACGCAGCACAAACCGGGTCGGGGGTCCATGCGAGCTCGGACGCCGGGCGCGTCGCCGAGCAGTCCCTCCAGCAGTGCAAGGTTCATGCCGCAGACCAGTGGGGGATGGGATTCGGCCAGCGCGTGGAAGGGGCAGTTGCGCATGCGGACGGTACCCTCGTCGGTGAACGGTTCGTAGCCGCGCGCGGTGAGTACCTGGATGACGGCGGGCAGGCCGGAAAGCGGTTGCCGCAGGGCGCGCCCCTGCCTGCGCGCCGCCTCCTGGAGTTCGGTGTCGAGCCGGGCCTCCTCGGCCACCGTGGCCAAAAGGTCTGCGGCCGTTCGATAGTCGCGCGGCGGCAGGGTGATCTGATACTCGCCGCCGGAGCGGCGGTAGAGCTTGGCGGGACGGCCCGCCCCCGGTCCGGTGCGGCCGCTGAGCCGCTTCGACTCGGTTTCCAGCAAACCCGCTTCGACCAGTTTGTCCAGATGGAACGCCGCGAGCGTGCGCTGGATACCCGCCGCCTCGGCCGCGTCGTTGCGGCTGACGAGTTCGCCCCGGCCGCTCACGTACTCGTAGAGCCGACGGCGGACGGGGTCGTTCAGGGCGGTGATGGCATCGATGTGCTGCACCCGTGCATTCTATGAACAACCCCGATGCGTCTTAGAGGCGTGTCGCCGCGCGGAGCCGGGGCGTGGCGTCCGGAAGATCTACGGTGGGGACATGGCATCCATCTCTGATCCCGAGGTGCGGGAGTTCCTGTCGCAGGGCACGCGGACCGGGAAGCTGGCCTTCACCGCCGGCGACGGGCGGCCGCTGGTGACCCCGGTGTGGTTCGTCCTCGACGGCGACGAGCTGGTGTTCAACACCGGAAAGACCTCGGCCAAGGGCAAATCCATCCTGCGCGACGGCCGGGTCACGCTGCTGGTGGATCTGGAGCGGCCGCCGTACGCGTTCGTGCAGGTACAGGGGGTGACCAGGGTGTCGGAGGAGATCGGCGAACTGGTCCGCACCGCCACCGCCATCGGCGCGCGGTACATGGGCGCGGATCGTGCCGCGGAATTCGGCGCACGCAACGGCGTGCCCGGTGAACTGGCGGTCTGGCTCGAGCCGAGGAAGGTCACCGCCGCGTTCGATGTGACCGCCTGAATACACTCGCCCGCATGACAGTGCACTTCATCGGGGCCGGGCCGGGCGCGGCGGATCTGCTGACCGTGCGGGCCTGCGACCTTCTCCGGAAGTCGCCCGTCTGCCTGTACGCGGGCACCTATCTCGACCCGGAGGTGCTCGGGCACTGCGCGCCCGACGCCGAGCTGATCGACACCCAGGGCCTGGATCTGGACCAGATCATCGAGCACTGCGCGCGGGCGCACGCGCAGGGCAAGGATGTCGCCCGGCTCTGCTCGGGCGATCCCTCGCTCTATTCGGCCCTGCACGAGCAGACCCGTCGCCTGGACGCGCTCGCCATCCCGTGGGACGTGACCCCGGGCGTGCCCGCGTACGCCGCGGCCGCCGCCCTGCTCGGCGCGGAGCTCACGGTCCCGGAACTCGTGCAGTCGGTGGTGCTCACCCGCACCCGGGCGCGCTCCACCGCCATGCCGGAATCCGAGGCGCTGGCGAATTTCGCGGCGACCAGGGCCACCCTGGTGCTGCATCTGGCGGTCACCCGAATCCGGGTTCTCGCGGAAGAACTTGTTGCCGATTACGGCCCGGAATGCCCGGTGGCCGTCGTCTATCGGGCGAGCCAGCCCGAACAGCAGGTGCTGCGCGGCACCCTCGCCGATATCGCCGATCAGGTCGAGCGGGCCGGATTGCGGCAGGCCGCAGTGATTCTGGTCGGTCCCGCGCTGACCCGGACGCTGGACTGCGCCCAGTCGCACCTGTACGACCCCGCCCGCGACCGGACCCACCTCACCGATTGGCAACCGCCGTCAAGTGGCGATAACGTGTTCCAGTAGAAGCCGGCCCTCCGCCGACGACCTGCCGGAGGCATCGTCCGGGATATCCCGCACGAATACTCGACGACAAAGACGTGTCGATATTTTCGACGCAGACGCAGCATGCACGTCCGCAGCCGCGGGACTCCCGTCAATCGTGAGGAACCGTCATGCCCGGAAGAGTACTGCCCAGAGTTGCCCGCCGCCTCGGCACCAAGCGCTGGATCATGAAGCGCCGCAACACAATCCTGAAACTGGATCGGGGGGTGCGGCGAGTCACCAAGGGCCGCCGCGGCGTCCTCGACATCGCAGGGCTGCCGTCCCTGGAGCTCACCGTGTCCGGTCGCAGAACGGGCCTGCCCAGAACGACCTCGCTGCTCTATATCCCGCACGGCGACACCATCATCCTGGTCGGCTCCAACTGGGGTAGGCCCGAACATCCCTCCTGGTCGGCAAACCTGCGCTCGGCCCCCACCGCGCTGGTCCACATCCGCGACGACTTCTATGCCGTCACGGTCGCCGAGATCACCGGTGTGGAACGAAAACGGCTGTGGGACCTGGCCGTCGAATTCTGGCCCGGCTACGAGATCGAGCACGAACTCTCCGGTCACCGCACCTTCCGCATCTTCGAACTCCACCGGATGTGACCGGCGCGGTTACCCGTTGAGAAGATTCACGGCTACTCGGACCGGGGATGCCTGCACCCTTGAAATCGGGTAGCGCACTACTGCCGCTATTCACGGGGGGATCGCGAATCGTGAAGACGGCGGGCGATACGCCGCGGAGCCGCCCCGGCGTATCGCCCGCCCTCGGATCGGAACGCAGTGGGAGGCAGGGGAAGTGGATCAGGTGCTGTATTGGAATGCGGTGGCGCTGGAGTCGGATCGGATGGCGCACACCGATATCAGGCCTGGGGAGGGAGGGGTGCGCGGGGCGGTGGGGAGTTCGCGTGCCCTGGGAATCGTGCAGCTGGCCGTGCACGACGCGTATTTCGGGATCGCGGGGGCGGAACACGGCTGCTGGCTGGACGAGCCGCCGGTCGCGGCCGAGGGGGCGTCCGTCGACGCGGCGATGGCGGTCGCGGCGCACACCACGCTGACAGCGCTGTATCCGGGCCAGACCGCCCGGCTGGACCGGGCGCTGCGGGAAGCCGGGGTGCACGGACCCGGGACGGGACGCGGATGCGCGTTCGGGCAGGCGGTGGGGCGGGCGGTGCTGAAGGCGCGGGCGGCGGACCCGGCGCTGACGGACGAGGGATACGTCCCCGACCCGGTCGCGCCCGGCCATCGGGCCGATCCGATGGAACCGGAACAGGGTTGCTACGCACCGCATTACGGCGCTCGGTCACACTGCTTCGCGGTCACCAGCCGATACACGCTGGACTCGCCGCCCAAAACCAGTGACCCGCGCTATCTGGCCGCCCTGCGGGAGGTGCGCGCCAAGGGGATCGCCACCGCCGCGGCCGCCACCCTGCCGCCCGGATTCCGCACGCGCACACCGGCGGAGACCCTGGCCGCCATCTTCTGGGCCTACGACGCCGCCCGCTGCATCGGCACGCCGCCTCGGCTCTACAACCAGATCGTGCGGGAGATCGCCACCGCGCGAGGCAATTCGGTGGCGCAGAACGCGCGGTTGTTCGCACTGGTCAACGCGGCACAGGCCGACGCCGCGATCCTGTGCTGGGACGAGAAGTACCGGCACAACCTGTGGCGGCCCGTACTCGGTATCCGGGAGCACGATCCGGCCACCGGGCCGCAGGCCACACCCGGCCAGGATCTGGATCTGGACGCCGATTGCGATCCGTTCTGGGAGCCGCACGGCGCACCGCGCAGCAATGACGTCGCCGCCAACAGTACGCCGGCCTTCCCCGCCTACCCCTCCGGGCACGCGGCGCTGGGCGCGGCGGCCTTCCAGGTCACCCGGCGCTTCTACGGCGTGCATGCCGACGGACCCGACACTCTCACCGACGGAATAGGTTTCATCTCGGACGAACTCGACGGGGTCAGCACCGACAATCGGGGCGCGATCCGCACCCGGCATTCCCGGGTGTTCCCCGGCGGGCTGTGGCAGATGATCGAGGAGAACGGGCAGAGCCGCGTATTCCTCGGCGTGCACTGGTCCTTCGACGCCTACGCCACCGATGCCCGCGGGGATATGGATCTCTCGCAGAACATCGGCGGCGTGCGGCTCGGGCGCGATATCGCCAACGACCTGTGGGCCAACGGTTTGCGGCAGGGTGCGGCGGCGGGAGCCCGGCAGCTCGGGTGAACCGTCCGGGCAGCGCTGCGGCAGGGCCCTCAGCCGAACACCGCGGGCAGCGCCTCGAGGTCGAAGGCCGCCGCGATGGCGCGGTGACCCGCGTCATTGAGATGCATACCGTCGCTGTCGAACTCGGGCCGGATGAAGTCGGGCCGTTCCGGATCCTGCACGGCCGCGGCGACATCGAAGACCGCGTCGAAGACGTCGGTGGCGCGCAACCACGCATTGAGCTCGGAGCGCACCGGAATGCCCTCGGCGACATTGAGTCCCGGATAGTACGCCCCGCCGAACGGGCCGATGGTGTTGGTGTAGATCGGCAGTCCGGCCGCGTGGGCCAGCCGCGCCAGCTCGGTGTATCCGGCGATCATGTCAGCGGCGGTGGCGGTGCGCTCGGCCAGAATCAGGTCGTTGATGCCGAAATTGGCCCACACCGCCGCGACACCGGGCACCGACAGCACATCGCGGGCGAAGCGGGACAGCCCGTGCTCGCCGACCTGATCGGTCAGCAGCCGGTTGCCGCCGATGCCCTGATTCACCGCCCAGCCCTTGGCAAGTCGTTCGTTGAGCATGTCCACCGAGCGGCGGTTCTCGCCGTGCGTGGAGCCGACGCCCTCGAACCACGAGTCGCCGAAGGCGACCAGCACCGGGGCTTCGGCGTCGGTCAGCACGTCGATTCCGGTCAGGAAGAAGCGGGAGCCGCTCTCCTCGGCGTCGGTCAGCGCGGGGGCGTCGACCTGATCGCCGGGAACGATCCACGAGGTGTCGACCGGCAGGTGCGCGAAGGCCGCGTGACCCGTCGGCTCGGGCAGGTGGAGGCTCAGCGCCAGCTGGGTTCCCGGCTCCACCGCCAGGTCGATCGGATCGCTGACCACATCCCCGAAGGCCGGAACCCGCACCTGCGCCTGGCCGCCGAACCGGATCCCGGTGCTGGTCTCGGGCGCGATCTCGCTGCCGTTCTTGCGCACCGCCACGGCTCCCGCGCCGATCACCAGTTCCCGATCGGAGTACCGGTTGGTGAGCCGCACCCGCAGCCGCTGCCCGCCCCCGGCGATCCGCACGACCTGCCGCAGGGTCTCCCCGGCGAACCCGCGCGGCTCGGCCAGCCGGATCTGCTCGGCCGGATTCACCAGCGGCGCACGGAAACCCGCCACCCAGCGCTGCGTCGTCATCGGAACCTCCGTTTAGTTGCTGTGCGGAATATTGCGTTGGCAACAATCTACGTCAAATGTTCCGCGTGTCAACTATCCGCACTGAAACTTTCGGGTTTATGCTGCTCACCGTGGAAAACAAGAAGCTCTTCGATGATCCGCGCCTGACCGCCGTCGGCCTGCTCTACGAGGCGCATGACGGACTCCTGGCCCGGCTGGAGACCACCTGGAAGGGCAACGGCCTCTCCTCGGGGCTGGACTTCAACGCGCTCACCCGGCTGAGCCGCTCCCCGGGCCGCAAACTGCGCATGACCGATCTCGCCGTCCAGACCAACCTGTCCACCAGCGGCGTGACGCGGCTCGTGGATCGCCTGGAGCGCAATGGATTCGTGCGCCGCGAGGCCGATCCGGGTGACCGGCGCAGTTCCTACGCGGTGCTCACCGCGGCCGGGGCCACCCGCGTGGCGCGCGTGCTGCCCGCCTACCTCGAGGGCGTCGACCGCTGGTTCACGAATCTGCTGACGCCGCAACAGCTGGAGGAGCTCACGGCCGGGCTGCGCATCATCCGCGACGCGACCGCGCCCGGTGCGGCACAGGTTTCGGACTGAGCGCTGCGACCGCACCCCGACGGTGCCGGGTTACCGCCAGCCGATCACGGGTTCTTCGGCTTGGGCCGGGCGCGGAAGTGCGCGCGCTCGCCCTGTTTGCCGAACAGGCTGAGGAATTCGACCGCGTCGTCATCGGCCGCGCCGAACCAGTGCGGTACGTGGGTGTCGAATTCGGCCGCCTCGCCGGGGGACAGGATCACATCGTGGTCGGCGAGCACCATGCGCAGGCGGCCGTTGAGCACGTAGAGCCACTCGTAGCCCTCGTGCGTGCGCAGCTCGGGCTCTCGGCGCGGGCTGTTCGCGGGGATGATCATCTTGAAGGCCTGGATGCCGCCCGCTCGGCGGGTCAACGGCAGCATGGTCATCCCGCCCCGGGTGAACGCCTTCAGATGGACGCGGGGATCGCCGGTGAGTGGTGCGTCCACCAGCTCGTCCAGGGTGACGCCGTGCGCGCGGGCCAGCGGGAGCAGCTGCTCCAGCGTCGGCCTGCGCGCCCCGGACTCCAGCCGCGACAGCGTGCTCACCGAGATGCCGGTCGCCGCCGAGAGCTCGGCCAGCGTGGTCTCCCGACTGCGGCGGAGTTCGCGCAGGCGGGGGCCTACCGCGTCGAGGGTCTGATCGAGGTCCTCCATGCGGACATGTTGCCATATCGGCAATTTTCTTTGCCGTTCTGGCGGTCGCACCGGCATGGTCGATCGCAGGAGGTGGTCACAGTGACCGATCAGCTGAATGACAGCTATGACGTGGTGGTGGTCGGCGGGGGAGCCGCGGGCCTGAACGGGGCGCTCATGCTCGCGCGCTCCCGCCGATCCGTGGTGGTGATCGACGCGGGCGCGCCGCGCAACGCCCCCGCCGCGGCCGCGCACGGACTGTTCGCCCGCGACGGCGTGCCGCCGCTGGAACTGCTCGAACGCGGGCGCGCCGAGGTCCGGCAGTACGGCGGGCAGGTCGTGAGCGGGGAGGTCGCCGCGATCGCACCGGCGACCTTTGCCGCTGAAGGAAATTCAGAGGTCGCCGCCGCTACCGCGGAAACCTCTGCCGCCGAGGGGGATTCGGAGAGCGCCCCGATCGGATTCGTGGTCACGCTGGCCGACGGTCGCTCGGTGCGGGCGCGCCGGATTCTGGTCACCACCGGTCTGGTCGACGAACTGCCCGACATCCCCGGCGTGCGGGAGCGGTGGGGCCGCGATGTGCTGCACTGCCCGTACTGCCACGGCTGGGAGGTTCGCGACCAGGTCATCGGCGTACTGGGCGGCGGTCCCATGTCCGCGCATCAGGCGCTGATGTTCCGGCAGCTCAGCGATGACGTCACCCTGTTCACGCACACCGGCACGCTGACCGGCGAACAGTCGGAACAGTTGGCGGCCAGGGGAATTCGCGTCATCAAGGGTGAGGTGACCGCACTCGAGGGCGACGGCGACCGCATTGCCGGGGTCCGGCTGGGCGACGGAACGCTCACGCCGATCGAAGCCCTCGTGGTCGGCCCGCGCATGGTCGCCCGCGCGGACTTCCTGCGCAGCGCCGGACTCGAAGCGATCGAACACCCCAGCGGCATGGGCGAATACATCCCGGCGGACGCCGTCGGCAAGACCGCGGTCCCCGGCATCTGGGCCGCCGGCAATGTCACCGACCTGTCCGCGCAGGTGGGAGCCGCCGCCGCTGCCGGAGCCTGGGCGGGCGCACAGATCAATGGCGAACTGATCACCGAGGAGACCGCGCGGGCGGTCGAAGAATCGCGAAAACTGGTCCGGAGCTAGGGCTCAGCCTGTCCTAGGAGGTCAATAACGTGTAGTTCATGAGCAGCGACATCACCCCCTTCCGCATCGACATCCCGCAGGATCAGCTCGACGACCTGCGCACCCGGCTCGGCGGCGTGCGCTGGCCCGCACCCCTGCCGGGCGACGACTGGGATACCGGCGTCCCGGTGCACTGGCTGCGCGAACTCGCGGAGTACTGGCGCACCGGGTACGACTGGCGGGCCGCGGAAGCCGAGCTGAACCGCTACCCGCAGTTCACCACCCGGATCGACGGGCAGCACATCCACTTCCTGCACGTGCGCTCACCCGAAGCCGATGCCACCCCGCTGCTGCTCACCCACGGCTGGCCGGGGTCCATCGTCGAATTCCTCGATGTGATCGGACCTTTGAGCGATCCGCGGGCACACGGCGGCGACCCCGGCGACGCCTTCCACCTGGTGATCCCCGCACTGCCCGGCTTCGGATTCTCCGGACCGGTCAGCGATTCCGGATGGGATATCGAGCGCATCGGCCGGGCGTGGGCCGAACTCATGCAGCGGCTCGGCTACGAGCGCTACGGCGTTCAGGGCGGTGATATCGGCGCCGCGGTGAGCCCGCAGGTGGCGCGCGAGGTACCGGACCGGGTGATCGGCGTGCACGTCAACGGCGGACCCGGACCCATGCCGCAGCTTCCGCTCGACGCGGCGGAGCTCGCCGAACTCACTGCGGCGGAACAGGATCGGGTGCACCGGATCGAGGCGTTCATGCAGGAGGAATTCGGCTACATCGCCATCCAGTCGACCCGTCCGCAGACCCTCGCCTACGGACTGGTCGACTCCCCGATCGGGCAGCTGTCCTGGATCATGGACAAGTTCCGCGAGTGGACGCATCCGCGAAATGTGGCGCCGGACAAGATCCTCGACCGCGACCGCCTGCTCACCAACGTGATGATGTACTGGCTGACCGGCACCGCCGGATCGGCCGGCTATGTCGGCTACGGGCAGACCGGGGCGTGGGGCGCGGTGCCCGCGAGCTCCGGAGTACCCACCGGCGCAATCATTTTCGCGCACGATGTCGGCATCCGACGGTACTCCGAGACCGAGAACAACATCACGCACTGGGTCGAGGTCGATCGCGGCGGGCATTTCGCGGCGCTGGAGGAACCCGACCTGCTGGTCGCGGACATCCGGGAGTTCTTCCGGAGCCTGTGACCGGATCCGATGCGGCGCCACCGGGATTCGAGCCACGGGAAGGCACGACAGCACGCGTAGACGCTCAGCAGCCCACCGCGCCGGCCGCCAGGGCAGCACGCCAGCCGCCGTATTCGCTGATGTCCTTGGCGGATGCGGCGGCAGCGCCGGCCGTGCTGAAACCCGTACGCCAGGAACCGTCTTCGAGCTCCACCGCGCCGAGCTGCATGGGCGCGGGGAGGGCGGCGAGGAAGCGGCCGAGAGCGGCGGGGGAGAGCAGCCAGCGTTCCCCGGCGATAGCGACCCCGGACTCGTCGTCGGGGACCCGGGTGACCGCGGGTTTCGACGGAGTGGTCGGCAGGGCGGCGAGACGGTAGCGGGGCGAGGTGCGCACCGGTCCCGCCCAGCGCGCCCCCAGCTCGATCAGCTGATGCTCGAGCGGCTGGCCGCGCAGATGCGCGCCGAAGACGATGAGCTCCTGCACCGGCGCAACAGCCAAGGGCCAAGCCGGTTCCGGGATCTCCTCGGCCGGTGCGCCGGTGACCAGCGCTGCCACGTCGAAGGCCACCGCGTCCTCGAAGGCGCGGGCGAAGACCGTCACGCCGAGTGGCACCTCCCCGGCGTCGGCTGCCGGGACGGCTACCGCGCAGAGATCGAACAGATTGCAGAAGTTGGTGTAGGTGCCGAGCCGGGAGTTCACGCCGATCGGATCGGCCGCCACCTGCGCGATGGTGGGGTGGGTCGGCACGGTGGGCGCGAGCAGCACATCCGCACCGGACAGCGCCGCCAGCGCACAGGTGCGCAGACGTTCCAATTCCGCCTGGTCCGTAACCAATTGGTGCGCGGGGATATCGCGGGCCGCGCGGATGATCGACGCCACCGTCGGATCGACCACCTCGGCATGCGCGTCCACGAACTCACCCACGGCCGAATAGCGTTCGGCCACCAGCGCACCGCTGTACAGCAGCCGGGCGGCCGCGAGGAACGGCTCCGCGTCGATCTCCACGATGCGCGCGCCCCGCTCGCGGAGTCCGTCGACCGTACGGTCGAAGGCTTCCCGCCAGGCCGGATCCAGATCGGGAAGGTGCGCGAACACGGCCACAACCGGATTCGGCGGCGCGGCCGAGCGGGTATCGGCGGGCCATGGCCGTGCGGGCGCGCCCGTCGCCATGACACCCATGGCCCGCCCGGCCGATCGCAGGTCCGCGGCGAAGACGGTCACGCAATCGTAGGAGCGGCAGGCGGGCACCACCCCGGCCGTGGACACCACGCCCACAGTCGGTTTGATGCCCACGATGCCGTGCAGCGCCGCCGGGACCCGCCCCGAACCCGCGGTATCGGTGCCGATGGCGATATCGACCTCACCGCGCGCCACGGCGGCGGCGGAGCCGGAACTCGAACCGCCCGAAACGAATCCGGCCCGGACGGCGTTCTCCACCACGCCGTACGGTGAACGGGTGCCGACCAGGCCGGTCGCGAACTGATCCAGATTCGTCTTGCCGACCACCACCGCACCGGCCGCCCGCAGTGCGGCCACCGCCGCCGCGTCCGCGCCGGGAAAATAGGTGTACTCCGGGCAGCCCGCCGTCGTCGGCAGGCCCGCCACATCGACATTGTCCTTGACGGCCAACCGAATTCCCGCCAGCGGGCCGTTCGCGGCGGCCGACTCGGCGGCCACGTCGGTGTCGGATCGGCGGTGGATCCAGACGGTCATTGTCGGCTCCTCGAAGTTGTCGGAACAGGTGTGGATGGCTTGTGGACGACTGTGGATCACTGGAGTCGGCTGTCCCGGAACGGTTTTGCCGATCGCGACCATATCGTCGGGCTAGTGCGCCTCGGTGAGTTCGCCGCTGTCCCGCCACGAATTGCGTTCGGCGGTGAAGGCTTCGGACTGGTGTGCGCGGAACTTCTCGATGGATTCGGCGTTGTCGGCGAGGAAGGCGCGATAGTCGGCGAGGCGGAACTCGCCGTCCTCGGCCTGGAGTTCACCGCGTCCGGCGGCGAAATCGGCGCGCAGGTCGGTGAGTTCGTCGGCGCTCACCGGATACCAGCTGATGCGGTCGAAATAGCGCAGCAGCCAAGGGTCTTCGGAGATTCCGGAGGAGCGGTGGTTCCACACCTGGGTGGTGCGGCCGACGAACTGGTAGCCGCCCGGACCCTCCATGCCGTAGATGCACAGGTACGCGCCGCCGATACCCACCGCGTTCTCCGGCGTCCAGGTGCGGGCCGGGTTGTACTTGGTGGTGACCAGGCGATGGCGCGGGTCGGTGGGGGTGGCCACGGGCGCGCCGAGGTAGACGTCGCCGAGCCCGAGCACCAGGTATTCGGCGTCGAAGACGATATCGAAAACCTCGTCCACCGTCGCCAATCCATTGGCGCGGCGGATGAATTCGATATTCCACGGGCACCAGGGAGCGTCCGCGCGCACGCCGTGCATGTACCGGGTGATGGCCTCGCGGGTCGACGGATCGTCCCAGGACAGCGGCATGCGCACGGTGCGGCTGGGCACCACCAGCTCGTCGGCGGACGGCAGTTCGGTCTCCACCTCGCCGAGCAGTTCGAGCAGCGTGCGGGTGGGCAGCCGGTCCGGATCGGTGCGGACCTGGAGAGACCGCACACCCGGCGTCAGTTCGGTGACGCCCGGCTCCGCACGCTCCAGCAGGGCCTGGTGCAGTGCGTGCACGCGGGCGCGCAGCTCCAGATCCAGTGTCATATCCCCGTATTCGATGAGGACCCCGTCATTGCCCTGGCGGCGGTAGGTGACCGCGGTGTCCGCGCCGTCGCGGCGGGCCAGGACGCCGTCGTCGCCGTCCCCGCCGCCGGACAGCACGATCGGCCAGGACGCCCGGCGCTCCGCGCCGAGTTCACGCAGGGACGCCGCGCGATCCGAGCGCACCGGAACGAAGCGCACGATATCGCCCGGGGTGAGCTGACCCAGCTTCCAGCGTTCGGCGGCGACCACCGTGACCGGGCAGACGAACCCGCCGAGGCTCGGGCCGTCCGGGCCGAGCAGGATCGGGGTGTCGCCGGTGAAGTCCAGTGCGCCAATGGAATACGCGTTGTCGTGGATGTTCGACGGGTGCATGCCCGCCTCGCCGCCGTCGGGCCGCGCCCACTGCGGTTTCGGCCCGACCAGCCGGACACCGGTCCGATCGGAGTTGAAGTGCACCTCGTAATCGGTGCCGATGATGGTGTCGAAGTCCTTGCGGGTGAAGAACTCCGGCGCGCCGTGCGGACCCTCGGTGACGGCCAGCTCCCAGCGGCGGGTCAGCACCGGCTGATCGTCACCGGCCACCCCGGCCGTCACGCGGCCGAGGGGTGCGCCGAGCGCCAGCACATCCTCGGCGACCAGGGCGCGCCCGGCCGCGCCACCGAACCTGCCCAGTGTGAAAGTCGCTCTGCTGCCGAGGTATTCGGGTACTTCGATACCGCCCGCGATCAGGATGTAGCAGCGCATGCCCGGTCCGCGCACCGCGCCCACATCCAGCACGCCGCCGGCGGGCACCAGCACACTGCGCCACTGCCGCACCGGTTTTCCGTTCACCGTCACCGGCACCGGCGCGCCCGTCACGCACACCCAGGTGGGCTCGTCGAAGCGCAGGGCCGGTCCGCCGAGCGTGCATTCGAGCCCGGCCGCGCCCTCCGGATTGCCCAGTGCGCGATTGCCCAGCCGGAACGACAGATCGTCCATCGGACCCGACGGCGGCACGCCCACATGCCAGTAGCCGACCCGGCCCGGCCAGTCCTGCACCGTGGTCTGCATTCCCGGCCGGATCACCCGCAGTGTCGCAGCCATGACCGCACCCTCCGTGGCGTCGGCGAGATCGGGTTGCGGGAGCACGGCCGTCATCGCGTCACCACCATGCGGACCGGCGTCGGATCGAATCCGTTGCAGGGGTTGTTGATCTGCGGGCAGTTGGAGACCAGGACCAGGGTGTCGATCTCGGCGCGCAGCGTGATGGTCTTGCCGGGGGCGGACAGGCCGTCCACGATGCCCAGGGTGCCGTCCGCCTCCACGGGAACGTTCATGAACCAGTTGATATTGGAGACCAGATCCCGTTTGCCCAGGCCCCATTTCAGGCCCTCGGCGAGGAAGTTCTCCACGCAGGCGTGCTGATGGCGGGTGTGGTGGCCGTAGCGCAGGGTGTTGGATTCCTGCGAGCAGGCTCCGGCCACGGTGTCGTGATTGCCGACGTCGTCGGCCACCACGGTCATGAGCTCGGTGCCGGAATCGGTGCGCAGGACGCTGCCGGTGGTCAGGAAGATATTGCGCTGGGCGGTGACGGTGGCCTGCGCGCTGTAGCGGTCGGTGTGGTCGGCCGCCGCGTACAGCAGGCAGTCCACCGCCTGGTTGCCGTGCAGGTCGATGATCTCCAGATGCTCCCCGGCGCGCACCACGGTCGACCACGGGCTGCTGGCGGGAACGGTCTCGTCCAGGACGACGGTGCGGGATGCGGCGATCATGCGAGGGTCTCCAGGGTGCGTGCGGTCCAGTCGCGCTCGGTGTTCTCCACGGCGCGCAGGTATTCCGGATCGGTGTTGTGCGGGGTGACCAGGTCCTCGGGTGCGGACCAGGCCACCAGGTCCAGCTCGGTGGTGGGCGAAAGGTCCAGGGGGTGTTCGGCATTGGCGACCAGCAGGGTCACCGGCAGCTGGATGAGCAGCTCGAGCGCCGCGCCCGCGCCCGCCGAGCCGGTCGGGGTGAGGCCGCCGTCGGATTCGACGCGCACGCCCCGGAACAGTGCGATGGTCGGGCCCAGATCGCGGGGCTCCAAGCCCTGTTTGACGCCGGCCAGCAGGAGCCGATCGCGGGCGGCGGGCGTCGGCCCGCAGAGCGTGTCGTGCCTGCCGGAGGAATCCGCGACGACGGTGGCGAGCACCCGCCCCTGATCCGACAGCAGCGGATGGCCCTGACCCAGGTACGCCTGCCACGGCACCTTCACGGTGTCCGCGACATTCAGCCGCTCCCACGGTGATTCGGCGCGCAACAGGAACAGGTGGGCGCAGGCCGCGCCCTTCGGATCCGAGAATCGGACCCGGGTGCCCCGGCCGAGCACGGCATTCGCATAACCACCCGACGGAATCCGCTGGGCGAAGGTCACTTTCGCGGAATCGACACCTTCCGGCAGCGTCGGGCCGCTCAGGTGCGCGGCGGCCGCCTGGGAGCGCGCGTGCGCGCGGGCGCTCGACGTATCCGCGGTGCTGGTCATGGTTACTCCTTGTGCGAAGAACGGGATTCGAATGCCGGCTCGGCCGGGGCAGGGTGTCAGGCGGGCTGCGGGACGGGATCGGTGCCGGTCACCGGGCGAGGCGTCACCGCGCGGTACACCGCGATGCCCACGACCACCGTGACGAGCACGAAAAGCGGTGCGGCCCAGAGCATCCACCAGCCGCCACCGGCCGGGGTGTAGATCTCCGGGCGCGGCCAGGCCAGGTTCACCGCCATCCCGAGACCCCACGCCACCGCGCCGATATTGATCGGCAGGCCCCAGCGACCCAGGCTGAACAGCGGGGTGCCGTCGTCGTCGGTCGTCCGGAAACCGGTGGTGCCCTGGATCCTTCGCACCAGCAGCGGCGTGGTCACCATGGCGTAGGCCAGGTAGATGGTGACGATGCAGACACTGGCCAGCGTCGCGAAGATGGCGGCATTGCCCAGATTGAGCACCAGCAGCCCGATACCGAGCACGCCGATCACCACGGCGGGCAGCACCGGCGTGCCGTAGCGCGGATGCACCGTGGCCAGCTGCTTGGCGAAGGGGAGCTTGCCGTCGCGCGCCATGGAGAACATCAGGCGCGAACCCGCGGTCTGAATCGCCAAGGTGCACACCGTGATCGCGCACGCCACACAGGCCAGGACGATCTTGCCGGGCAGGGTGCCGAGCTTCGCGGTGATCACATAGCCCAGCCCCTCGGTGGCCAGGGCTCCGTCGGTCAGGCTCGGGGCGGCCATGAGCGCGCCGAGCAGGATGAGGCCGCCGCCCAGCGCCGACACCGTCAGCGCGCTCAGAATGGTGCGCGGGGCGACCTGCCGGGGATTGACCGTCTCCTCGGAAAGCTCACCGGCGGAATTGAATCCGACCATCACATACGCGGCCATCAGGCCCGAGACCAGGAACGCCGCCCAGTACGGGCCCGGCGCGGCCTGATCGGTCTGCAGCACCACCGCCGGGCCGCGCTCGGCGCTGGTGAAGAACAGTGCGATAACCGCTGCCACGCCGACGATTTCGATGGTCACGCCGATGGAGTTGATGCGCGACATGAGATCGATGCCGATCACATTGATGGTGGTGGTGAAGGCCAGCAGGATGCTGCCCAGCAGCACCGCGTTCATGGCCCCGTCGCTGGAGGTCAGCGCGGTATCGGTGCCGATGAGCTGGAAGCCGTCCCAGATCGCGGGCAGCACCACCTGCAGCGCGATGGCGGCCGCGGCGGCGGTGACGATCTGGGCGATGATCATCATCCAGCCCGCGAACCAGCCCACCAGTTCGCCGCCGATGCGGCGGGCCCACTGGTAGATGGCGCCCGAAATCGGGTACCGCGCGGCGAGTTCCGCGAAATTCAGGGCGACCAGCAGCTGACCCAGGAAGACCAGGGGCCAGGTCCAGAAGAAGGCCGCGCCACCGAAGGAGTAACCGAGGCCGAAGAACTGGAAGATCGTGGTGAGGATGGAGACGAAGGAGAACCCGGCCGCGAAGGAGGCGAATCGGCCGAGCTTGCGATGCAGGACGGGTTGGTAACCGAAGCGGGCGAGGTCCGCGCCCTCGGCGCTGGTATCAGTGGCGACCATTGGCGGATCTTTCGGCGAGCGGCGAATAACTATCGAGTGAAAGGTTTCCAGCCGCGATCGCGTGAACGGTGACGCCGATGTATCCGTCCTGTGGCCGGGCGTAACTTCTGCGTTGCCTGGATTTCTATCGAATGACAGAAAACTCACGGCGCAGGACGGCCGCCTGTGACAAGGGCGCGGGACGGCGTAGGCAAGAATGAGCGTGTGACGCAGATCGGACCTGGGAGGCCCCGGCTGGAACCCCGGCGGCGGGCGGGACAGACGCCGCGCGCCGAGATTCTCGACGCGGCGGCGGAGCTGTTCACCGCCAAGGGATACGGGAGCACCTCGACGAGGGGGATTGCCGACGCGGTCGGCATCCGGCAGGCGTCGCTGTACCACCACTTCGCGTCCAAGGACGACATCCTCGACGCGCTGCTCGCCGAAACCATCACCGGGCCACTGGAACTCGCGGAACGCCTGGCGGGGGCGAGTGCGCCCGCGGCGGTGCGGCTGTACGCGCTGGCCTGGTTCGACGTGAGTCAGCTGTGCGCGTCGCGCTGGAATCTCGGGGCGCTGTACCTGCTGCCGGAACTGCGCAGTGAACGATTCGCCGTATTCCGCGAACGGCGCGACGAGCTACGCAGGCATTACGAGCGACTCGCGGCGGCCGTCGCCGGGGCGGCCGGAAACAGCGTTCCCGGAGTGGAACTGCTGCCGTTCCGGCTCGTCGAATCCGTGATCAATATGCGCTCGGACGAAGGCGCGTCACCGGAGTACGCCGAGCATCTGATCCCCGACGCCATCCTGCGGCTGCTCGGCTGGCAAGGTGATCTGGAGCAGACGCGCTCGGCCGCGGTCGAATTGGCCGAGCCCGGCGCCTAGGACTTG
Organism: Nocardia acididurans; assembly: GCF_016741815.1. Taxonomy (GTDB): domain Bacteria; phylum Actinomycetota; class Actinomycetes; order Mycobacteriales; family Mycobacteriaceae; genus Nocardia; species Nocardia acididurans. The sequence goes on along the minus strand of NZ_JAERRJ010000005.1, from coordinate 141,729 downwards.
CCCGAGGACGTGCCCCACTTGAGTTCCCAGCGGTAGGTCTGGTCCACCGCCAGCTTGCCCCAGAAGCGATGCCCCTGCGGCGGGCGCACGAATACGCCCTCGCGGCGAACCACCAACTCGCCGTTGATGTTCTCGATCAGCGCCAGCACCATTTCGCGCGAATCGTCCACGCAGCCGCTCACCTGCATCTCGATGGGCGGGGAGTTGCGCGGGTACAGGGTGGCCGTCGCGTGCACATTGCGGAAGTCCTCCGCGCCCTCGTACAGCGACGCGAACACCAGGATGCGGCGGAACTGCTGCGTGAAATCCAGGTTGATGGACAGGTTCTCGCCCGCGGCGCTGGCACCCGAACGGTCGTCCTGATCCAGCTCGATGAACGGGGCGCGATGCAGATTGCCCATGGAATCGAGCGGGCTGATGCAGCCCTTCGACCCGTCGGTCAGCTCCCAGAAGCAGCACAGATCCAGATCCAGGCCGCCATTGCCGCCCCGCTTGCGTCCGAACAGCCCGCTCGACGCCCCCGGCACCATCCAGTTCAGATTCACCTTCATGATGCCGCCGGTCGCGCCCTGCTTGGTCAGCGAAACCGCCGGCGACTCCTTGGTCAGCGAGATCTTCCCGCCCGGAACAGGATTCGACTGTCCCGGCTGGCCCTGCGGCGGGGGCGGGAACTGTCCCGGCTGGCCGTACTGTCCCGGAGGAACCGGCTGCGGCGGGTTGAAGTGTTGTGGCTGTGCGTAATTCGGCTGCGGCTGGCCGTAGCTCGGGGGAGGCGGGGGCGGGCTGCCCTGGGGCTGACCGTAGGTCGGCGGCGGAACGGGATTCCCCTGTGGCTGACCGTAATTCGGCGGCGGCTGCGGTGTCTGCCGCTGGGGCTGCGGTGGGGTCTGCGGCTGCGGTGCCGGGGAATCGTCGACCGAGATGCCGAAATCCGAGGCGAGACCGGCCAATCCGGAGGCATACCCCTGGCCGACGGCGCGGAACTTCCACGCGCCCTGACGGCGGTACAGCTCGCCGAGCACGAAGGCCGTCTCGGTGGAGGCGTCCGCACTGTCGAACCGCGCCACCTCCGCACCGCTGGCCGCGTCCACCAAACGCACGTGCAGACCCTGCAATTGGGCGAAGGTCCCGCCGTCGGAGGACGCCGCGATCACAATCGTCTCGATCTGCGGCTCCACCTGCGCCAGCTGCACCGTCAGCGCGTCGACGACCAGCGGCCCCTGCCGCTTGCCCTCGTGCCGCACCGCACCCGAGGCGTGCGCGGGCTGGTTGTAGAAGACGAAATCACTGTCCGAACGCACCCGGCCGCCGACCAGCAGCAGCGCCGAGGCGTCCGCGTCCACGGCCCCCTGCTGCCACCCCAGTTCGATACGGACCGCGGACGCCGCCACCGGTACGTTGGAGCCCTTCATCATCGACACGACTATCAACGTAACCGATGGCGGCGCGCGCTGTCCCGGGCTGTTCAGAGTAGGCGCACGTTGTGCGTGACGTTCTTCATCACCTCGGCCGCCTCACCGCCCAGACTCATCTTCAGCTCGCCGAGCGTGAAGCCCGTCACCGTCTCCGCGGGCACATGTTCGGGCAGCGCGAGCGCGTACTTGTCCACCAGGACATCCAGCACCACCGGGCCGTCCCGGTGGCTCAGCGCGCGCCGCACCGCATCCCGCAGGTCGGCCGGATCCTCCACGCGAATTCCGGTGGCGCCCATGGCCTCCGCCACCTTGGCGAAATCAGGGTTCTGGAAATCGGTGCCGTAGGGCCGTAATCCGGCCTCCTGCTGTTCCAGGTGCACGAAGCCGAGTTCCGCATTGTTCAGCACCACCTGCAGCACCGGGGTCCCGCGCTGCACCTGGGTGAGCAGATCGCCCAGGCCCAGCATGGTGAAACCGCCGTCACCGCACAGCGCGATGGTCTGACGGCCCGGGAAGGCCAGCTGCGCACCGAAGGCGTTCGGGGCGGCATTGGCCATCGAGGCCCAGGTGAACGAGCCCATCAGGCGGCGGTTCGGGCCGAGGGTGAGGTAGTGCGAGGCCCAGATGACCGCGGTGCCGGTGTCGGCGAAGAACAGCGCGTCGTCGGCGGCCTCCTCGTTCAGGACGGAGGCCAGGTACTCGGGCCTGATCGGCGTCAGCTTCGGACCCTCGGTGACATAGTGCCGCAGCCGCTTCACCGAACGTTCGGTGTGCTTCACGCACTTGTCCAGAAAACGACTGTCCTGCTTGGGTTTCACCAGCGGCAGCAGTGCGTCGACGGTAGCCGCCACATCGCCGAGCACCGCCTGCTCCAGCGGAACTCGGCGGCCCAGATGGCTCGCGTGGCGGTCCACCTGGATCACCTTCACCTTCGACTGCGGCAGGAACTGTTTGAACGGGAAGTCCGTGCCCAGCATGAGCAGCACATCGCACTTGTTGATGGCCTCCCAGCAGCCGCCGTAGCCGAGCAGGCCCGTCATACCGACGGCATTCGGGTTGTCGTGTTCGAGCCACTGCTTGCCCTTGAGCGAATACCCAACCGGCGCTTGCAGTGTGCGCGCCAGCTCGCGCACCTGCGGGCCCGCCGTGGCGCAGCCGTCACCGCCGAAGATGGCGATCTTGCCGGCGGAATCGAGGAGTTCCGCCATGCGCCGTACCTCCTCCGGATGCGCCGGGCCGGGGCGGGTGGCCGGAAGCGGCACCCACGTGGGCGATTTCGGCGCGGGCAGCTGCGCGGTATCGGCGGGCACGGCGATCACGGTCGGCCCGCGTTCGGCCACCGCCACGGTGATGGCATTGCCGACCACGTGGTGCAGCTGATCAGGATTCACGAGGCGGCCGATGTAGTGGGCGGCGGTCTCGAAGAACCGGTACGGATTGAGCTCCTCCAGCGCGGAGCTGTCCTGGACGCCGGTCTCGGTGTCACCGGCGATGGCGATGACCGGCGCGCCCTCGCGGCGGGCGTCGATCAGGCCGTTGATCAGGTGGGTGACGCCGGGGCCTGCCGTGCCGCACACCGCGACCGGCCGGCCGGTCAGCGTGGCCTCGGCGACGGCGGCGAAGACGCCGTACTCCTCGTGCCGGACGTGGACGAACTCGATCTGTCCGTTGCGGCGCAGTGCGTCGATCACCGGATTCAGGGCGTCGCCCACGATGCCGTAGCACCGTCGCACCCCGGCCGAGACGAGCATTTCCCACATTCCATCGGCGACATTCTTGGCCATGGAGCACCCCTTTCCTAGGGATAGCAAATTTCTGGCTGTCTTATGTGGAAAGGTTGTTAAGGCGGCTCAAGGCTACACTCGGGCAAGTTCCGCGTGCCTTTTCCGTGGGTTTGGTGAATGTGCAGCACCATAGTTCTGGACGGTTGTCTTCGAGCGGTGGGAGCGGTGATGGCGGATAGGGAACCCGACGAGCACATCCAGCTGGGGCGCAAGCGGTGGCTCGCCCTGGGCGTACTCGCGCTGGGGTTGTCCATGGTGGTGCTCGACGGCACCATCGTCTCCGTCTCGCTGCCCGTGATCATTGCCGACCTGAGCTTGAATTTCACTCAGGCGCAATGGATCACGAGCATCTACGCGGTCGTGCTCGCCGCGCTGCTGATCACCAGCGGACGGCTCGGCGATCGGCTCGGGCGGCGGAACATGTTCGCGGTGGGCGTGCTGATCTTCGTGGCGGGCAGCATCCTCGCCGCCTCGGCCACCTCGGTGTGGCCGCTCATCCTCGGTCGCGTGGTGCAGGGCGTCGGCGCGGCCGGGATCATGCCCGGCACCCTCGCCACCATGAACGCCATCTTCCGGGGGCGCGACCGGGTCATCGCCTTCGCGGTCTGGGGGTCGGTCATCTCCGGCGTCGCGGCCATCGGGCCGCTGCTGGGCGGTTGGATCACCACCTACTACACCTGGCCCTGGATCTTCCTGGTGAACATTCCACTGGGCGCGCTGGTGCTCGTCGGCCTGTTCCTCTTCGTTCCCGAAACCCGGATGGGCAAGGCCGCCCCCGGCCTCGACGTCGACGGCTTCCTGCTCAGCGCAGCGGGTTTCGCGCTGCTGGTCTTCGCGCTCATCGAGGGGCAGACCTACGGCTGGTGGAAGCCGCTGCACGAATTCCCGCTCGCGGGCTGGACCTGGCCCGTCACCGCACCTCTCTCCCCGATTCCGGTGCTGCTGGCGCTCGGCGTCATCTGTCTGATCCTGTTCGTTCGCTGGGAGCAGCATCGCAATCTCATCGGCCGCTCGGCGCTGCTGGATCCGGCGCTGTTCAAGATCAAGAGCTTCCTCTGGGGCAACATCACCGCCTTCGCCGTGGCGCTGGGCGAATTCGGTCTGCTCTTCGTCCTGCCGCTGTTCATGGTCAATGTTCTCGGGTTGTCCACGCTCGGCGCGGGCTATGTCCTGGCGGGCATGGCCGCGGGCGCGTTCCTGTCCGCGGGGGTGGCCGAAGGGCTCGTGCACAAATACGGTCCGGTGCGGGTGGTCCAGATCGGCCTGGCGTTCGAGGCGGTGGCCATCGCGCTCGCCGCGCTCTTCGTCACCCCGCAGATCTCCGGGTGGTGGCTCGCGGTGCTGCTCATCGGCTACGGCATCGGCCTGGGTATGGCCTCGGCCCAGTTGACCGGCGTGGTCCTGGCCGAGGTCCCGCCGCGGAACTCCGGCCAGGGCTCCGCCACCCAGAGCACCGTCCGACAGGTCGGCTCGGCCTTCGGCACCGCCATCATCGGTGCCCTGCTCTCCGTCTCCCTGGGCCACGACCTCCCCAGGCAACTGGCCGACGTCCCCAACCTCCCCGACAACGCCGCCGACACCCTCGCCACCGCCACCCGCGAATCCGCCGGCGGCGCGATCTCCGGTGTCCGCGAACACGATCACGCCGATGTCATCCTGGACGCCCTCTGCCGCGGCTTCACCGACTCCACCCGCACCACCCTGCTGGCCGCCGCCCTCTTCCTCCTGCTGGGCCTGGCCGCAGCCACCCGAATCCCGCACACCGCCAAGGCGGTTCGCGACTGACCGCACTGCCGGCGGCAAAGATCTCCCGCGAATTAGGACGCGAATTGTCCTATCTCCCGGACATACTCGAATCATGAGCGACATCGAATCGGGTACGGGACAGCCGAATCAGACCGACATCACCGACTACAACGATCCGAACGCGCCGTGGAACCAGGCGTGGGACCAGGAGGGCGGCATCGCCGACTGGAACGACGACGTGATCAAGGAGTTCCGGGAGAACTCGGGCAAGGTGGGCGGGGCCTACGAGGGCGGAGACCTCATCCTGCTCACCACCACCGGGGCCAAGAGCGGCAAGCGGCACACCACCCCGCTCGGCCCCCTGTACCGGGACGACATCATGTACGTGAGCTCGTTCATCGAGGACAAGTACCCCGCCTGGTGGTACAACATCAAAGCCAACCCGCAGGTCACCATCGAATTCCGGGACAAGACCTACCAGGCCACCGGCAAGGCCCTGGAAGCCGACGACTACGACGAGTTCGCCGCCTGGGTCCTGGCCAACAACCCCCTGCTGGCCGACTTCCAGTCCAAGATCGACCGCCCCATCCCACTGGTAGTCCTGACCCTCGACCGCGAGAACTGACCGCTCCCCGATTCGAAGGTGACGCCGGCGCACGCCGTTCGCGGGTGGTCAGGGGCGTAGGGCTCGTTCCAGGGCGGCGGCGACGCGGTCGAGGGGGTCGGTGCTGCCTTCGGTTCGGCAGAGGATGAGGGCGCCTTCCATTCCGGCCAGGAGGAGGGTGGCCAGGTCGGTGGCGGTGGGGTCGTCGAAACCGTTGCGGTGCAGGCATTCCCGGAAGGGGGCCTGCCAGCCGCGGAAGATGTCGCGGGCGGCGGTGAGCAGGGCCGGGTCGTCGGGGAGGGCGCCGAGGGCTACGGCGGCGACCGGGCAGCCGGGTGGGTGTTCGCCGCCGGTCATGACCATTTTCGCGCCCGCCAGGATGGCGCGCATGGCGGATGTCGGATCCTGGTTGGCGCAGACCATTTCGATGGCGGGGCCCACCGTGCCGTCGATCAATTTCAGGACCTCTTCCGCCAGTTCGGTTTTGCCACGGGGGAAGTGGTGGTAGATGACGCCGCGGCGGGTGTCGGCCTTCTCGACGATTTCCCGGAAGCCGGTGGCGGCGTAGCCCTGGCCGCGGAACAACAGTGCCGCCTGCCGGATCATGCGCATGCGGGTGTCTCGCACCAACGTCCAACCTCCCGGGTTCTTGACTAGGACAGCCGTCCTAGAACATACTCGCACGCAGTTCTAGGACGACCGTCCTAGCGCGTTGGACGACACCCGACAGAGAGATCGCCTCGTGTACTTCGACAGATTTCGTGGCCTGGCGCTGCGATATGTGAATGCGGTTCTCGCGACGCCGTTGCAGTTCTTCGTATTCGTGGCGGGAACCTGGTTCACCGCGAACGGGGTGATCGCCTTCGGCATCTACCCGGATATGGCCTTCGGCGGTGGGCACATGCAGTCGTGCACCATCCAGTTCCTGGGGTTCATTCCGGTCACCGTGAACGGCTGGCATGCGCTGTTCCACCTGATCACCGGCGTCGCCGGACTGGCGCTCGCGCCGATGTACCGGCGGGCGGCGCACTACACCTGGGTGTGCGGGCTGTTCTACCTGCTGGTGGCGGCGCTCGGCTTCGCCGGTGGCGACCATGTGCTGCACATGATGGCCGTCGACACCTTCGGCAATATCGTGCACACCGTCGAGGGCGTGATCCTGTTGGCCGCCTTCGGGATCAGTCGATCAGTCCGAGCCCGTGCAGACGCTTGAAGACCAGCAGGGAACCGGGAGCCACCTCGTCCATGTCCGCGTACTCCGCGAGGGTGAACCAGCGGAGTTCGGCGATCTCGCTGGTGGGGTGGGGCGCGCCGGTGAGATCGGCGGTGAAGCAGGTCATGTGGAGCCGGGTGCCGGGCGTGTGGCCGTAGGCTTCGGCTTCGAAGATGCCCAGCTCGGTGACCGCGGTGACGCCTACGCCCAGCTCCTCGCGGATTTCGCGGTGCAGGGCGGCCTCGGGGGTTTCGCCGGGGTCGATCTTGCCGCCGGCCATGTAGAACACGGATTTGCCGGTGGAACGGGTCTGCAGGAGGCGACGATCTCGGATGTGCGCAAGGGCCGCGGTGCGAATCACCGTTCCAGCCTAGCTAGGAGTTAGCGGTGGGCGGGGCCAGCTTCCAGTGCTCGGACAGGGCCGCGGCGATTTCGGGCAGCACCGTGATCGGGATGCGCTGCTGCCGCAGCATGGTGCGGATCTCGTTGACCTGCTCCCGCTTTCGCATGTCGTAGGCGTTGGCCACCGGGCGCAGCACCGGCGGGATGGAGAGCAGCACCAGCTCGCCGTGCGGTTCTTCGCCGCCGTTCAGGTCCAGCGCCAGCGACCAGCGGGATTTCTCGTCGAGGGTGAAGCGGCCCGCCACCACCCGATTCCACGGGATGGTGTCGGTGTGCCAGGGTGTGCGGCGCACGATCGCCGTGTCGGTGAGCTCCACCCCGTCGCGGCGGAACAGCAGCACCAGCAGCCAGACGGCGAGCAGCGCGCCCACCACCAGTCCGGTGAAGAGGCGGCCGAACCCGTAGAGGGCGACGGTCGCGCCGCAGATCAGCGCGATCGTCACCACCGCTGTCAGGCTGTACAGGGCCGTTCGTCGCCCCGGCACCACGCCCGCCCGCACCATTGTCAACGCACCTCCCGCTCGTTGCGGGATACCGTACCGGCCGGTGCGTCAGGCCTCCAGCGCGACAGCCGCTTCCGCCGTGTACACCAGGAACGTCAGGCTCTCCTGGAAGTACAGCTGCACCGACTCCGCATCGTGCGACAGGTAGCCGATGGACAGGTCCTGACCGATCTGCAGATCGAAATCGCCGCCGCGCGTGGACAATACGAACGCGCCGTCGATGGCCGGAGCCCAGATGATCTCACCGTCGATGAGCCGCTCGATATGCGTGCGGATCGGATGACCGTGGTCGGAGGTCTCGCTCACGGCGGTGTACAGATCCGCCGACAGCAGCACCGAATACGGGCCGTCCACACCGGCGAGGCGCAGCCTGCTCAGCGCCTGCGCCACCGCCTCCGGGGTCAGCCGCGGATCCCCGGGCACCTTCACCGGTTCGCACGAGGTGGCGGTGCGGATACCGGTGATCCCGGCGGCCTGATAGCCCTCGAAGATGGCGCGATCCTCGGCGAAGGCGATCTTCTTGGCGGCGTCCTTCACCGCGTCCAGATCGGCGTCCTGCGCGCCGCGCTCCACATTGTCGAGCTCCTCGCGCGAAAGCCGGAACGGCACACGCAATTCCACCAGCGGAGCCACCACCCGCTGCCGCGCCAGCACACCCTCGGCGGGCGGGTCGATCGAGGCGGTGCGGCCCAGGCCGACCGCGTTGTAATCCTGGCCGTGCGGACCCGACAGATCCACGACGCGGCGACCGGCGATGTGCCGCTTGAAGGTTCGCGTCGCCTCCTCCTCGATGGCCGACCAGGCCTCGGAGGTGATCGGCGCGAGTTCGCGGTGGAGGTTGTTCATGCCTTAGCTCCTTTTCATCGTGCCGATACCCAGGGATCCGTTACCGGATATGACAACACCGTTGCCCGAAGGCGATTCCCGTTCCGCGACGGCCGGCGCGGGTGCGTCCGGCAGCGCGTCGAAGAACAGATTCGGCGGTGTGAAGAACAGGGTTCCCGTTATGGCGGTGGAGAAATCGAGAATACGGTCGTAGGCGGCCTCGTCGCTGCCGAGGAACATGCGCTCCAGCATCGTCTCGGTCACCGACGGGCTGGCCGCGTAAGCGATGTAGTAGGTACCGAATTCGCCGTCCTTGATACTGCCGAACGGCATATTGGCGCGCACGATCGTGCCGAGATCATCCTGATCGTTCACGGCCACATGGGAATTCAGCGGTTTGTCCGCGTCGGACAGCTCGAAGTCCTCGAGCTTGGTGCGGCCGATCACGCGCTCCTGCTCGGGCACCGACAGCGCCCGCCAGGCATCCAGGTCGTGGAGGTACTTCTGCACGACGACATAGGAGCCGCCGGCGAATTCGGGGTCGTCGGCACCGATCAGCGCGGCCGTGACGGCCAGCTGACCCTCCGGATTCTCGGTGCCGTCCACGAAGCCCAGCAGATCGCGTTGCTCGAAGTACCGGAAGCCCACCGTCTCGTCGATGATGGTGGCCGCACCGGCCAGCCGCTCCCGGATCTTCATGGCCAGCTCGAAGACGGCGTCCGCGCCCTCGGCCTTCAGATGGAACAGCAGGTCGCCGGGAGTTGCCGGGGCCTGGTGCTTTTCGCCGTGGTAACCGGGAAACTCGTGCAGCTCAGCCGGTTTCGGTCCGGCGAACAGGCGGTCCCAGGCGGCGGAACCGATACTGGTGATGCAGGCCAGCCCGGAACCCGGGAGCCGGAACCCCACCGAACGCCGCAGGCCGGGCAGATCGGCCAGCAGGTCGCGCACGGTGGCCTCACCGCCCGCGTCGATGGTGGCGACGAGGAAGATCGCGGAAGGCGAAAGCGGGTCGACGATCGGCTGCGGTTCACCCATGCGTTCCAGCCTAGAACGACCCGCGAAGCGCTCGCCGCACCGGTAGCCCGGCGAGTGCGGGCTACTTCGCGACCGTCAGCAGAAACGCCACGTCGTCGATGGCCTTCACGCTGTGGCGTGCGTTCGGGATCACAAGCAGGTCGCCCGCGGAACCCTTCCACTCGTTCGTGCCGCTGATGAGCGTGAGCACGCCGCTGAGCACCACCAGCGTGGCCTCACCGGGATTCTCGTGCTCGGCCAGGGACTGACCGGCCGTCAACGCGATCACCGTCTGCCGGAGGCTGTGGGCGTGCCCACCGTAGATGGTCTGCGAACTGCGCCCGCTCGAGGCGGTCGCGGCTATCTTGAGCTGCTGGCGAGCTACCGCGGTCAGCGATTTCTTGTCCATGGACTGCCTTTCGCCGGAGTATCCGTGAGTATGCCGGACACCGTGCGGCCGATCGGCGGTTTCGAGGGTGTGTGTACAGGAATTGCCGCACGCGGGATGTCCGCGTTATCCGCGTTACCGCGTGTAACGGCGGAAGCGATACCGCAGACCCGTGCTGGACTCCCGCCACGGCTGTTCATCGGCGCGCCATTCCGGTCCGATGGCCGGCGCGGTGCAGTCGCCCGCGACCTCCGCTGCCACCTCGGTGACCATCAGCTCGGTCGCGAAAGGCAGTGCGGCACGATAGATTTCGCCGCCGCCCGCCACCCAGACCGTGCGGTCGCCGCACAGCTCGAAGGCCTCCTCGAGCGAGCCCGCGCGTTCGGCTCCCTCGGCAGACCAGTCGGCTTGACGGGTCACGACGATATTGCGACGGCCTTCCAGCGGGCGAAACCGCTTCGGCAGCGAATCCCAGGTGCGGCGACCCATCACCACGGGGTGACCCCAGGTGGTGTCCTTGAAATGCGCCATGTCCTCCGGCACCCGCCACGGGATGGCGTTGTCCAGGCCGATGATGCCCTCGGGCGTCTGCGCCCAGATGAGACCGATGGTCCGCGTCATCGTCGCGCTCACACCGCCACCGGCGCCTTGATGGCCGGATGATGCTGGTAGCCCACGATTTCCACATCCTCGTAGGCGTAGTCGAACAGCGTCGGCGCGGGACGCAGGTGCAGCTGCGGGAACGGGTACGGGTCGCGGGTCAGCTGCTCGCGCACCTGATCCACATGGTTGTCGTAGATGTGCACGTCGCCGCCGGTCCAGATGAACTCGCCGGGCAGCAGCTCGGTCTGCTGGGCCACCATCTGCGTCAGCAGCGCGTAGCTGGCGATATTGAACGGCACGCCCAGGAACAGGTCCGCGCTGCGCTGGTACAGCTGGCAGCTGAGCTTGCCGTCGGCCACGTAGAACTGGAAGAAGGCGTGGCAGGGTGCGAGCGCCATGCGATCCAATTCGGCCACATTCCAGGCGGATACGATGATGCGCCGGGAATCCGGATCGGTGCGCAGCGTCTGCAGCACCTGCGAGATCTGATCGATGTGGGTGCCGTCCGGCGTCGGCCAGGAGCGCCACTGCACGCCGTACACCGGGCCGAGCTCGCCGTCCTTGTCGGCCCATTCGTCCCAGATGGTGACGCCGTTGTCCTGCAGCCACTGCACATTGGAGTCGCCGCGCAGGAACCACAGCAGCTCGTACACGATCGATTTGAGATGCACTTTCTTCGTGGTGATCAGCGGAAACCCCTGCGACAGGTCGTACCGCAACTGATGCCCGAAGATGCTGCGAGTCCCGGTACCCGTCCGATCCGCCTTGGGTGTCCCGTTCTCCAGCACGTGCCGCAGCAGGTCCTCGTACTGGGTATCCGGTGCGCTCTCCACGCCTGGCAAGCTTACGCACCGTGCGGAAGCTCTTCGTCATAGGAATCGGCGCCGGTGATCCGGACCAGGTCACGATGCAGGCCGTCAAGGCCATGCGCCGGGTGGATGTGTTCTTCGTCATCGGCAAGGGCGGCGACAAACAGGAGCTGGTCGACGTGCGCGCCACCATCCTCGCCGAACACGCCACGCAGCCGCATCGGGTGGTCGAGATCCCGGACCCGCCCCGCGACCGGACCGTCCCCGCCCGCGACGCCGACACCGCCTACCGCAGTGTCGTCGGCGACTGGCACGAGGCCCGCGCCGAACTCCTGGAACGCGCCTTCGCCGAAACCGACGGCGTCGGCGGCATTCTCGTCTGGGGCGACCCCTCCCTCTACGACAGCACCCTGCGCATCGTCGAACGCGTCCTCGACCGCGAACGCATCCACTTCGACTACGAGGTCATCCCCGGCATCACCAGCGTCCAGGCCCTGGCCGCCGCCCACCGCATGGTCCTGCACGACATCGGCGAACCCCTGCACATCACCACCGGCCGCCGCCTCCGCGACGAAGGTCTCGCCCCCGGCCACTCCACCCTGGTCATGCTCGACGCCGACTGCTCCTTCACCCAGCTCGAGGGCGATGACATCTACATCTGGTGGGGCGCCTACCTCGGCATGCCCGACGAGGTCGTCATCGAAGGCCCGCTGCGCGTGGTCGAACACCGCATCACCCGCCGCCGCGCCGCCCTGCGTGAAGCCAAGGGCTGGATCATGGACATCTACCGCCTCAGCCGCCGCACCCCCTGACCGCTGGATCGACATCCCGGCGGCGCTGTCCGGCGGGTGTCGGGGTGGGCCGGTAGGCTGCGGGTATGCCCGAGTTGCCGGAAATCGTGGCTCTCGAACAGTTCCTGGTCGAGCATGCCGTGGGGGCGGTGGTGGGGCGGGTCGATGTTGCGGCGCTGAGTGTGTTGAAGACGTTCGATCCGCCGGCTACCGCGCTGTCCGGGCGCGATGTGACCGGGGTGGGGCACTGGGGGAAGCATCTCGGCATCGACTGCGACGGGTTGTGGTTGATCACCCATCTGTCGCGGGCGGGTTGGTTGCGGTGGATCGACGAGCCGTCGGCCGCGCCGCCGAAGCCGGGGAAGGGGCCGTTGGCGTTGCGGGTCAACCTGTTCACGCCGGACGGGGCCACACCCGCGTTCGATCTGACCGAGGCCGGGACCAAGAAGCGGCTGGCGGTGTGGGTGACCAAGGAACCGCTGCTGGTGCCGAGCATCGCGCGGCTCGGGCCGGATGCGCTGGCGGTCAGCGAGACGGAATTCGCGGAGCTGCTGCACGGGACGTCGCAGCGAGTGAAGACCGCGCTCACCGATCAGGGGTTGATCGCGGGAATCGGGAACGCCTACTCCGACGAGATCCTGCATACGGCCAAGTTGTCGCCGTTCGCCGGTACCCGCACCCTGGACGCGGATCAGACGGCACGGCTGTACTCGGCGATGCGGGCCACGCTCGGCGACGCGGTCGAACGGTCGGTGGGGCAGGACGCGGCGCGGCTCAAGGGGGAGAAGCGATCCGGGATGCAGGTGCACGGGCGGACGGGGGAGAAGTGCCCGGTGTGCGGGGACACCGTCCGCGAAGTCGCCTACGCGGACAAGTCTTTTCAGTACTGTCCCACCTGTCAGACCGGGGGGAAGATCCTCGCCGATCGGCGCATGTCCCGGCTGCTCAAGTAATCACACCAGGGATGGCAGGCGCACACCCTCCCAGGCGAGCCGCTTGGCGGACTCCGGGTCGTTCTCCACGCGGGGCGGATAGTCGATGATCATGGTGGCCCGCTGCGCCTCGGTGTAGGCGGGCCAGGACGGCAGGGGCGCGCCGGTGCGCGCGAACGCCAGCCAGTTGTCCTGGAACTGCCGTGTCACCGAACGCAATCCGCGCGCACCGCCCGCTGCGGTGAGCGCCCGGCCGACCGCCGTATCCGCCGCGCCGAACACCGGCAGCAGATCCGTGGCGTGCGTGGCGCCGAAGCCGCTCAGATGCAGTGCGCGCGGGGCGAAGTCGTAGCGGTAGGCGTAGGTCGGGGCGAAACGGCTGTGCCCCTCCATGACTCGCACGCTCGGCCGCCAGAAGGTGAAATCACCGCCCATCCGCACCGCCTCCTTGGCGCGCGGAAAACCGCTGTACGCCTTGATCACCCGGTCCTGTGTCGCAGGATCCCGGAGCAGTGTGCGCATCCGCTCCGGCGTGGTGGGCAGGGTGTCGTCGAACCGAGTGAACAGCGTGCCTTCGTCCCGATTGGTGCCGATGATGAGCGGCAGCGGATGCGCCGTGCCGTTCGCGAAGGCGTCCACCGGCGACAGCGGCAGGAAATCGCCGTCCACCACCGGAGCCACCGGGAACAACCCCGGCTGCCCGCGCAGCACCTCACCCACGGCCCGATCCACCGCGCGGCGAATGTCGTTGGGACGAGCGGTGAGCAGCGCCTGCGCCGCCTCACCGGAGACGACGCCGAGCCGCTTCACACAGCGCTCCGCGAACACCTTCGCCGCCGCGGCGGAGGTGCCCCAGTCGGCGGGCGGACTCTGCGAGATCCCGCGATGGAAGAGTCCGGCCGCCGCGGGCGTGCACAGCAGCGACAGCACCGCGTGCGCGCCGGCGGATTCACCGAAAATGGTGACATTGCCGGGATCGCCGCCGAACGCGGAGATATTGCGCCGCACCCACTCCAGCGCCGCCACCTGATCGCGCAATCCCAGATTCGAGTCGAATCGATGTGCGGCCGTGGAGAATTCACTGAAGTCCACATAGCCGAACGCGCCCAGCCGGTAATTGATCGACACCACCACGACATCGCCGCGCACGGCCAGCCGAGCGCCGGAATACAAACCCAGCGCCGAGGTTCCGATCACATACCCGCCACCGTGAATGAACACCATGACCGGACGCGGCCCGCCCGCGAGATCATTGGGCGCGGTGACATTGAGCGTCAGACAGTCCTCCCCGGTCGGCTGCTGCCGTCGCGGCCCGATCCGCGCACCGCTGCGATGCTGCATCGCAGCGAACCCGAACTCGGTGGCATCACGCACCCCGCTCCACGGCTGCACCGGCTGCGGCGCACGGAATCGCAGCTCACCCACGGGTGCCGCCGCATAAGGAATGGACCGCCAGCGTGAAACGCGGCGGCCCCGATGACCACGAACGATCCCGTCGGCGGTCTTTATGTCAGTCGTTGCCACCATTTACCGATGGTAGCCAGCGATCCCGGCGCTCCGGCAGAGCGAAAAGGCCAATACGGGGCACGCCCGCTGCGGTGTCGGCTCATCGCCATTCTGGGAGGTGCTCCAGTCTGGTCGCACTTGTGAGCTGTGCGGGCTATGGTCGCAGTTGGGTAGCCATCCGGGGCGAGGAGTGCCACCATGAACGACTTTCCTCCCAGCGAAATCGGTCGTCGGCTGCGCGAGATTCGTGCATGGCGCGGGCTGAGCCTGGAAGTCGCGGCCGGGCTCGCGGGTATCTCGTTCGGTTACCTGGGCCGCCTCGAGCGCGGCGAACAGGCTTTGACGAACCGCCGCACCCTCGAATCGCTCGCTCAGGCGCTGCGGGTTGCGCCGTCGGAGTTCACCGGCCGGCCCTGGGAAACACCGGACGGGCCGGGGACTGAGGCGTATGCCGGTGTCGTTGCCGTCGAGGAGGCGTTGGACGTGTGCCAACTCGGCGACGACCCGGGCACCAGGGTTCGTGAGTGGTCACAGGTCCGTGCCGCTCTGGCGCAGTTGGAGCAGTGCCGGGGTGCGGGCGACTATCAGGCCATCGGTGGTCAAGCGCCAGAGCTGCTCATGGAATTGCACGCGATGTACGTCCGCAAGCCCGACCAGCGTCAGCAGATACTGATCGGGATGATCGGCTGCTACTTCGCCATGATGGTGATGGCGAAACGTCTCGGCGTCAGAGGTCTCCCGTTGCTCGCGGCCAAGGCCGCACAGACCTGCGCTGAGGAGCTCGATTCGCCGCAGTGGCGGGGAGCGGCAATGTGGATGCGCGGCAATGTCACTGGATCTTTGTCACGTCCGCAGCAATACAGCCGTGCTGTTGCCTTGGCCGACGAACTGACTGCTGGCACCGACGATCCGCAGGTACTTCAGGCTTACGGGATGCTGCACCTATCGGCGTCCTTGGCTGCGGCCGTTCAATCCGACCGCAGCACCGCGGAAACCCATCTCGACGAAGCGGCAGCAGCTGCCGACCGAATGGAGAAGGACGTCGGGGAGTTCGCTCGGATGTGGTTCGGCCGGGTCAATGTCGGGATCTGGCGGTCGTCGATCGGTCTGGAACTCGGCGACGGACCGAAGGCTGTCGAGGCTGTCCACGGGCTACACATCGCCGCGATCCCGGATGCTGCGAGACTTGCGGGCTTCTATTCGGAAGCAGGACGCGTGCTGCTCGCCGAACCACAGACTCGGGACAATGGGCTGGGGTTACTTCTGAAGGCTGAAACACTTGCCCCGCAACGGGTTCGAAGCGACCTTTTCGTTCGCGAAGCCGTCGCCGATCAACTCCGTACGGCTCGCCGCGATGCTGGTGGCCGGAATCTGCGCGGGCTGGCCTGGAGGCTCGGCGTCGCGCCAGAGGCAGGGTCCTCGCCGAACTGACCCGGCCTGTCCTTTCAGGACAGGAGCTGAAGCGCTGCCGCCTTACCGTCGGATTCGGGTCGCCGCCGCCGGGTCGAACGCCACGTCTCCACCGGGTTTTCCGGTGGTGGAGATCCTCCAACCACCGTGGGCGAGGAGGAGCGGCAGTGACGAAACCGAAGGCGATCGGATATCTGCGCCGGGATGTTTCCGGTGTCCACCAGCAATGGCATGAGTATCAAATGCGCTCTCTCGCAAGCCGATACGGCTACGACTATGCGAAGACCCTGGCATTCGGGCCGGAGGTCGATCGGCCTGTGCATCGGATCCGGGTCACGGTGAGCCGCATCGGCGCGGAAGCGGTGTTCACGCCGTCGAAGCATCACTTCGACGGCGAGGAGGTGCCCGCCGAACTCGTCCAGGTGGTCGATGTAGTGACCGCTGACAGTGCGGAGACCTATGCGCGCCGCGCCACCGGGGCCGTCGAGATCGGTGGGGAGCGCGTTGACAGGTGAGTGCCGTCTCGTCGTCTCGGCACACTGCGCGGCGGGGCCGCGGCGGTCGGTGTGCGGAGAATCCGTTGCGCTCGCTCGTATCTCGTGTACTCGCACGAAGTAGTGTGTGCTCGTGTTGAACAGAACATTGCGTGTGGGGATCACAGTGGCCGCTGCGACGCTGTTGACGATCGGCGGTACCGGAGCGGCTCACGCTTCGGAGCAGAAGTACGTCGATCTGGTGGGTGTGGTGTATCCGGAGCTGGTCGCCGACCGAGAGGTCATCATCGGCTACGGATACGTCTTCTGTGACAAGATCCGGACAACCCGCAGCGCAGTCACCGCGGTGCACCAGATGGCCGCCTGGCAATCGGGAATGTCGCTGGAATCGACCGCGCGCGTCGGCGCCCTCGCACAGACCGAGCTGTGCGTCGACACCTTGAAGTACGGGACCACCACCGACGTGCTGCTGCCCGCCGGGGTGACCACCGGATCCGCGGCGGGCGTCCTGACCGGTCTGATGACCGGCTCGATCTGACCCTGCACACCGGCCCTCACCAGCTCACGCCACCAGCCCGGTCCAGCGGATCAACCTATTCTTCGACCATGCGTCCAGATACCGATCATGTCGTTGCAATCGCGCGAGCCATTGCAGGGTTCGGATGGACTTGGACGCCTGACGATCTTCAGCCGCTCTGCGCAACCCTGAACTGGCAGGTCATCGAACAAGACTGCTACGGCGCAACTTTGGCGACGGATCTCGAAGTAGATCGGCCTGAAGCGTGTGTCTATTTCGATCGCGACGAGAAGCAGTGCGCGCACCTCAGCGATTTCTCGGTCTTCCTGGCGCGGTTCGCGGGTCCGGAGCTGGAACGGGTCCAGGCCCGAACCTCGCTGCTCAGACCGGCACATCTACACCTGCACAGGACGAACGGGGGAGACGGCTCTGTAGGAACAGCTCGGACAACTACGCGCGCACCCGGCCGGCCGCGGGGTCTCTGAACGAATCCATCCGATTCGCGCACCGCAGCATCGGCGACGCTTGCACCCCTGAAAGATCAGAGTCGCGTGGCATGCGCAACGCCGAAGCGTTCAAGCAGAATCTCGTCCGCCTCGGTCTGGGAGATCTCCAGCAGGAAGTCAGGTCGTTTGTCGCGCGGATTGAAGAACAAGAACCGCGTTTCGTACCGCGCGTCTTCGATCAGCTGGTCTTGATGGCTGTACACGGCCCAGTACCGGGTCCGTGTCGGTGGGCCTGTCATCAGTTCGGCGGCCAAACCGTCGGTGATCGGTAAGAGGTAAGCCACACCCGACGGAGGGGGTCGCTGCCCGACCCGCTGGGGGCCTACCCATTCCCGACCCGCGACCGAGTAGCACATCCATGCGTTGTCCACACGTCGCCACACCACTGGTGTATGCGGCTGAAACTCCTGTGGTTCAACGGCATACGCGAATTGTTCGTTCATCGGCTCTCCAGTGCCCGTCCCATCCAGAACTCGCGTCGAGATCGCAGTGCAATCTCGTGCTGCACAGTCATACATGAGTTGTCGGCGGATGAGGCTATGTTCTTGATCATGAAGGGGATGGATCAGGTGCGATTCAGTTCGGTTCTGCGAGCGTTGAATACCGATTTCGGCACCTGGAGCAGAGATGATGTGGTGGCCGCGTGTGCGCGGGCGGGGTGGGTTGTCGAGGACGATTTCTCCGGCGTGCGGATGCCCGAATGTGAAGGGGGCGGCTGGCTTTCCGACGACGGCGCCGAGTATCTGCGTGCCGACCCCGCCCTTGCCCAACTCGGCATACTCGCGGGCACGATCGAACCGCACCAGTTCCGTGACTACATCGCTCTGGCGACCGAAGTCTGGGGAACGCCGTCGTTCCATGGAGGCGATCTGGGAGTCTTCGTGCGCTGGCGTCAGCAAACGACCACGCGCGCACTGTATTTGCGCCACGACGGCCTTATGTCCGTCTCGGCCTTCGCGTCCTACGCGATCGAAAGCCTCGAGGACAGCGCCTGGAGGCACAACGAAGCCCTCGAAGAGGTTCCTTTCACCTGGCTCGGTGAGCTTGGCGGTGGTGACATGATCGGCTTCGGATACAGCCATCACCTGGTGAACAGCTGGCGCGATTTGACCGCCGCACTCACAAGAACGTTGCAGGACCTGCAACTCGGCATGATCGCGCTGGGTAATCCCTTGACCGACAACGACGGTCCGCTCGAGGACATCGTCGTCGTAACCCTGGCCGCCACCGCGCCAGATGACGATCGAGTCCTGCAGATCATGCTCAGCACCGAGGAGCCCGCGGTCTGGCTCCACGATGACGAGCGCTGGCACGATCAACTGGTCGCTCATGGATTCCATCCCCACCCCGACGACCCGGACTACCCCTGGCTGCGCGAAGTGCCGGTCGGCAAGGACGGATGCGCCGAACTGGCAACCCTCGCAGTGTCTTTCCTCCAAATACTCGGACTCGAACTGGACGCACTCAATGTCGAGTTCTGGCGTTACAACGACCCCTACGAGTACTTCGAACTGACCTGCGTAGGCGTCCCCGAGGCACAAGTGGCGCGCTATCGCTGACCGGCACCACCGCGGCCTGACCGCGCCCGCAAGACCAGATGGCATGCGCGACATTCGGCATGAGTGCGCACTTGAGTCAACTAAAGTCAGCAGCTGCGTTGACCGCCGATGAATCCGCCGAACAATCGGAAAGTTGGTGGAAATCCTCAGTTCTCAATATGCGCCTTCTGGAGGCTGTACGACCCGTGCCAGGGGCGAACCGCCGCAACCCGATTCGACTCATGGACTGCAGGGCGCTCAGCCAGCCATCTGTTCCCATGCCGCACTTACGATTTCGAGCGCGTCCCGTGCGGAGACGGTAAGGCGAGTTTGGCCCGCGAGCTGGGCCTGCCACTGCTGCTCGGTCGGCGCGGCGGCGAATTGCCATGGCTGCGGCACCCTGTTGGTCGGTCCGTGGCGGCGAAACAACTCGGCGGCCTCGCCGTCGATCGCGTCGATATTCGCCAGAGCCCACAGGTCCCACAGGTCTCGGGCGGCACCGCGATCGCACCACGCCAACGTTTTTCCAGCCACGAAGGCAGACAGCGTCGGCACCTGGAGCACTGCCTCCGGAGCATCTCGATACCGCTGAACAAGCACCTTCGGCTCGGTCGGCCACGGCGGCATACCGATCCGGGACAACAGTTGGATCTTCAGGACGATGCTTTCGTCATCACTCATGAGATATGCGGCATCCGATCCCGATATCTCGGACAATGTGGGTCGCCATTTCAGTCTGCCGAAGCGACGCAGCATCGCACGCGGCAGATCGCGGGTCAACTGGTCCCACCGATGAACAGCACGCTGTCAGCATGTCGTTCGGACAAGTGCGCGAGCACAAGCGAAATCAGGTAATCACGCTCCACCTGAGCAGGCGATACACCGAATCGAGAAGCAATGTCGACGCGCTCGTCGAATCCTGAATTCATCACTCACCGACCATCGCGTTCACGCGGTCCAACGTCGCTCGCATGCGCTGCTCAATTGCCAGTTCGGCCAACCTCTCCCGATCGCATCGCCGATACAACGCCCGGATCGCGGCCGGCACGTCCACGGCCGCGTCGCCCAAATCCGGACGGCGAGTCAGATCCAGCACCGTCTGTTCCGACGTAGTCACAAGCGCCCCACCCAATTCCGTTCGAATCAACTCCGCATCCAGCCGACCCGTATCACGAGCGACGAATCGCACCGAGGCATCCCGATCGACCAACCGCAACGTCGCGCGCTGGCGCGGCACCGCAACCACCGCGACCCCCAACGAACGCGGCATCACGCCGTGCATCCGTGCGGCGCTGACGCCCATCACAATCGCGTTGTCGGTGCCGAACATCACGGTGCCGATCCCTGCCGCCACCGCTTCCAGCCCCGGCAGCCATGCGGTTCCGACATACTCCTGAGGGATCACGACGTAATACCCCTGCGCGGCCCGATGCAGCACGCCCCGCTCGACGAGCCGAGCCAGCTGCTGTCGTGGATGTCGCGAGACCGCGGCAACCGCCGCCGACCCGACAGTCCGCAGAGGCTGCCGAGCCAGCTCCGCGAGCAACTCCGCGCCACGGGCTTTGTCCGTCGCCATCCTCGTATCATCCTCGCTTTAGTATTGGATTTGTCCGCGAAATGGTTACAAATCCAATGCTAAACTTCAGACTGCACTCCAACTACCAGCTGCTCACCAGAAAACCAGCGCGGCCGGTAGCGACGTCGGCCATGATCGGCATGACGAACAAGGTCTCGACCGCGGCCAGGCGCTCGACGGTGGCGTCGAGATCCTCGACATCGATGCTGCCCCAGTACAAACCGGATACGGCCGACGGGTCACCGGCGGGATTGTGGGTCGGCGTCGAGACGCCTTCGGCGAAAACCTGCTGGGTTGTCCGAACGGCGGATATCGGGCGGCGGAATGCCGCTACTGCAGGTAGCCCTCGACCTGGTGGGCGGAGTTGACCTGGGCTTCGTCGGGGCTGCGGCCCTGGTCGAGGCGGGCGCGGCGCTGGCGCAGCAGGTCCCAGCACTGGTCGAGTTGGACTTCGAGGTCGGCGAGCTGGCGGCGTTCGGTTTCCGGGTCGAGTTCGCCGGAGGTGGCTTTGGCGCGGAGTTCGTGCTCGCGGGCCACCAGGGTCTTGATGTTGGCGAGGATGTCCTGGTCGGTCATGGTGCCTCCACTCGATCACGCGGGATACAGCCGGGCAGCGGCAACCCTGGCGGGTGCCCCGCTCCACTTTACGACTCTCTTGCGCGGTCGTTCGGCAGCGGAACCGACGGGTGGCGGAGTCGGCTCAGGCCGTCGCCAGGATGGCGGCGGCGCGGCGGACCGCGGCGGGCAGCGCTGCGGCCGGGAGTGCGGCATAGCCGAGCGCAACGCCGAAGGTGTGCCGCGGGCCGATGTGGTTGCGGCCCAAACCGTCCAGGTAGATGCCGGATTCGCGGGCTGCGGCGAGGGCGCGGTCCTCCCGCGTCGGTGAATCCAGGATGACGGCCACATGGGATCCGGCGTCGTCGCCACGCACGTCGAGACCGTGACCGCGCAGTTCGTCGACCACCAGGGTGCGCCGCGCGGGCATCTCGCGGCGCAGGCGGCGCAGATGGCGGGCCAGATCACCGTGCCGGGCCAGGGCCGCCACCACCATCTGACCGGCCGGGGACGCGCTGGTGCCGGTGAGCTCCCGATAGGCGAGCACCGCGCCGGTGATGGCCGGGGCGGCGACCATCCACCCGCAGCCCAGCGTGGGCGTGAGGATCTTGCTCGTGGTGCCGAGATGCACCACGACATCGGGTGCGAGGGTGGCCAGCAGCGGCAAAGGTGCGGTGTCGTAGCGCAATTCACCGTCGTAGTCGTCGTCGATGACGAATGCGCCCGCCCGGCGCGCGAATTCGACGAGCTCCACCCTGCGGGCCGCGGGCATCCGCGCGCCCAGCGGAAACTGGTGCGCCGGAGTGCAATACACGGCGCGGGTGTCGGCGGGCAGCAGATCCACCCGCAGGCCGTCCGCGTCCACGGGGATCGGCGTCAAGCGCATCCGCGCGGCGCGGAGCGCGCCGGCCGCGCGGGAGTACCCGGGATCCTCGATGGCCACGGTGTCACCGGGTTCCAGCAGCGCCGCCGCCAATTCCGCTACCGCCGCACTGGTTCCGGAGGTCGCGAGCAGGTTCGCGCCGCTGCTGGGCCCCAGCCCGCGATGCCGCAGCAGATGTTCGGAGACGGCCTCGAGGTACTCCCGCTCCCCGGCGCGATCGCGGCGGATCAGCGGTGCGCGATCCGAGGCCGTCCGCCAGGCGCGCCGCCACGCGGCCGGGTCGAGCGTCTCGATACTCGGCGCGCCCGCACCCAGATCCAGTAGTCCGGCAAGGGGATTCGTGCGTTCGCCGCCGGTACTCGGTGCGGCGGACCGCTGTGGTGCGGCGGTCAGATACGTGCCCGAACCGTGCCGTCCGTCGAGCCAGCCCTCCGCGTGCAGCTGGTCGTAGGCGGCGGTCACCACCGTGCGGCTCACGCCGAGTTGGCGCGCCAGCTCCCGCGAGGACGGCAGCCGGTCCCCGCCGCGCAGCGCACCCGTGGTCGCGGCGTCGCGTAAACCATCGGCCACCTGTACCGCCAGCGGCGTCCCCGACTGTCGATCGATGATGAACGGCGGGTCGGCGGCGGCGATATCGCGGCCGTCCCGCGACCCCGGGGGACCGGAGCTGCGGGAATGCGGCATCGACCGGGAGCGGTCCACGAAAGTGGCCTTTCGAATCGCTGAGATCTGGACGATTCCAGCATGCCACCCGGCTGGTCCGCGGCATCGGCGCGGATGCTCAGCGCACCTGTGTCAGCTCGGGTGCGGTCGGCGGCTGTTCCAGCTCGGTGTCGGTGCGCCCGTACAAGAATTTGTCGAACATGGCCGCCACGTATCCGTGGAAGAGGTTCGCCCCGCGCTCGGCCGCGATGGGACCGGTCCACCTCGCGGCGAGTGAACGTGCCGGAGCGGGGACGAACTGCGCCAGATCGGTGAAGTCGTAGTGCGCCGAATCCGCCATCACCACATGGCGTTTCCATCCGGTGCTGTTGCGCCAGAACGCATCCAGTGACGGATTGGCGTCGGCGACCTGCTCGATCTGGCTGCTGGTCAGCACCAGGACCGGCCGATCGGTGCCCTCGGTGACCGAGCGCCCGAACTCCTCGTCGACGCCGAGCTGGCCGTCCATGTCCACGGCCGCGTCGATGCGCGGATCCTCGTGCATGGCTTCGACCGCGGTGTAGCCACCCGAGGAGTGGCCCGCGAACCCGACCCGATCGAGATCGAGCGCCTGCGCCAATCCTGTTGGCAGCGTGCGCTGTTCGGCATCCGGATTCGTGCCGAGCGACAGCTGGGTCAGCGCGTCGAGCACGAAGCGGGCATCGAGCAGCCGGGCTTCCACATACTTCTTGCGGATCGTCGTGTCGAACCCGCTGGGCTGCGGTTCGGCACGCACCAACCGGCCGCCGGGAAATTCGACCACCGAGGCTTCATAGGGATGGTCGACGGTGACGACGATATAGCCGCGGCTGGCGAGATCCTCGGCCAATCCCGTTCCGTACAAACGGGTATCGCCCGCACCGGAGGAGTACAGCACCACCGGATACGCCGCACCCGCGCGAACCGGCGGTCCCGTCACGGAATTGGTGAAGACGCCCGGCAGCTGGAAACCGAGCTGCTTGTCCACGGCGGGCATCAGCTGGGTCGACAGGTAGCGGTTGCGCGGGTACCGGTCGGCGTCGCTCGCCGGATAGAACACCGAGACCATCAGTTCCCGGCTGATCTCCGCGTGGAAGGGGTCGGGCCGATTCCGGTCGACCAGATGCAGAGTCGTTGTGCCGACCTGGAATTGGCCACTCGGCTTGGTCAGGACGGTGATTCCGATCGGGGCGGCCTCGGCGACGCCCGCGGCCACGGTCGTCAGCGTCAGGGCGGTGACGGCAGCGGCCAGTATTCGATTGATCAACATTTCCCCCGTGATACACCAGCACGCAGGCTGAAAGTGATTGCCACATATGCCCCGACCGCGATCACCATAGCGCGGATCGCGCCCAGAAGCAGGTGTCGCACCGCGTCGTAACCGCTGACCTCGATGACGGGATCGGTCCTCGGGTGGGCGAGCGTGAACGGCATGCGATATCCCCCGAAGTGGTCTGCCGGATCTGCCGGGAATTGGCTATTCAGGAATGCCAATTTTCCGGCGATGCTGGTCACATGAGTGAGACAGCGCCGACCCGGACCCCATTGTCGCCCACGCCGCGCAGCACCCCGACCCGGCTGAAGGACCGTGCCGCCGCCGATCGCGCCGAACTGGACGCTGTTCTCGACGCCGGGCTGGTGTGCCACCTCGGCGTGGTGCTCGGCGGCAGTCCGGTGGTCATCCCCACCGTCTACGGGCGTGACGGCGACACGCTGTACCTGCACGGTTCCACCGGTGCGGGGAATCTGCGTGCGGCCCTGCGCGGGGCGGTGTCGGTGGCGGTGACGCAGGTGGACGGCCTCATCTACGCGCGCTCGGCCATGCACTTCTCCATGAACTACCGGTCGGCCGTAATCCACGCGCGCCCCGTGGAACTCACCGACCCGGAGCAGCGGCTGCACGCTCTGCGGATCATCGTCGAACACGCCGCGCCCGGATCCTGGGATGCGGTGCGCGCGCCGAACAAGAAGGAGCTGGCCGCCACCATGGTGCTGGCCCTCGATCTGACCGAGGCGTCGGTGAAGGTCCGCACCGGCGGTCCGCGCGACGACGAGGCCGATATCGCGGCCGGCGGCGTCTGGGCGGGCACGCTGCCGATGCGTCAGGTCTTCGACGCCCCGATCTCGTCCGAGGATCTGGAGCCGGGTATCGAGGTGCCCGAGCATGTGCTGGCGCGCGTGGACCGGGTGCCGGTGCACTGAGCCGCTGTCACAGCGGCCACAGCCGGACGTCGTCGGCGTCGCCGCAGGTGGCCAGCCACTCACCGTCGGGGTGGAAGGCCAGGCCCGTGACCGGGTTCCGGCGGCCGATCAGCGGCGGGCAGAACGGATCCCGGCTGCGTGGATCCGTCAGGTGCACCACGCCGTCGGCGGTCGCGGCGGCCAGGGTGCCCTTCGGGCCGAAGGCCAGGCAGGTGATGGGTTCCTCGCCGTGGGAGATCGCCGGTGCCAGCAGCTGTGTGGTCCCGGTGTCCCAGAGTTCCACCGTAACCTCGTCGACGATGGCGGCGGCCAGGGCGTCGACGGGGCTGAAGGCCATTTTCCTGATCGTGTGCGAATACGGTGAGGAGCTGCGTTTACGCAGGCCCAGCGGCAGCAGATCCCAGCGCACCATGGTCGTGTTGTACAGCGCGACACCGAGTGTGGTTCCGATGGCCAGGTCGCCGGTCGGGGTGAAGGCGATCGAGCTGACACCCCAGCTGCCGATCAGGACCCGCCGCATCGTCCCGCCGAGTCGCAGATCGCACAGGTAGACGTCGTAGCTGGTGCCGATCGCCAGCAATCGGCCGTTCGGGCTGAACGACAGATCGACGACCTCGCCCGCCACGGTCAGCGCGATCGGAGAGCGCTGCCCGGTGCGGATGTCCCACAGCCCGAGGGTGCCGCTCGCCGCGGCGGCCAGCAGCGCGCCGTCCGGGCTGAACGCGACGGCGAAGTCGCCGGTGTCCGGACCGGCGCGATGGCGGCCGTGGTGTCCGGGCTCGGTGCGGACGGTCGCGTGCCCGGGGTTGTCGACCGTAAGCCAGCGCACGGTGTCGGGTCCGGCGGTCGCCAGCAGTGCGCCGTCCGGGCTGACGGCCACCGCGCGTGTCCGCGGTGTGCCGGGCACGATGATCGGACCGGGCCCCGAATGCGCGCGTGCCGTCTGTCGAGGTCGGGATTCCCGTGCCGGTGGGCCGCTCGCCGAAGCGGTTTCGGTGAGCGCCCGCCCGGCCGCGTCGGCGAGCGCGCCGCAGGTCGGGTAGCGGTCGGCGGGATTCTTGGCGAGGGCCTGCGCGATGACC
Organism: Nocardia acididurans; assembly: GCF_016741815.1. Lineage (GTDB taxonomy): Bacteria > Actinomycetota > Actinomycetes > Mycobacteriales > Mycobacteriaceae > Nocardia > Nocardia acididurans. The sequence goes on along the minus strand of NZ_JAERRJ010000005.1, from coordinate 115,750 downwards.
GCGTCCAGGGCGGGCGGCGTGCCGGGACGTAAGTCGGTGACCCGCCGCGGCATTCGGCTCAGATGCGCGGCGATCAGCGCGGCGGCGTCGCTCGCGACGAACGGCCTACGGCCGGTGAGCAATTCGAACAGGGTGCAGCCCAGGGAGTACACGTCGGAGCGGCGGTCGGCGGACTCGCCCCGGAAGCGTTCCGGCGCGGTGTAGGCCAGGGTGGTGACCAAGCCGGATCGGGTCGGGGTGTCGTCGAGGCTGCGCGCGATGCCGAAATCGGTGACCAGCGCGTGTTCGCGGCCTTCGGATTCCTGTCGTACCAGCAGGTTCGCGGGTTTCACATCGCGGTGCAGCACATTGTTGGCGTGCGCGTGATCCAGGCCCCGGGCGGCGTCGGCGATCAATCCCACCGCGCGTTCCATGGTGAACTGCCCGGCATCGCGCAGCAGGGCGGCGGCGTCGCCGCCCTGGACGAATCCCATGGCGATCCAGAGCACGGCGTCGCCCGCCGCGCTGTGGTCGTAGATCGGCACGATATTCGGATGTTCCAGTTCGGCGGTGAGTTCGGCTTCGCGTTCGAAGCGGGACCGGACCGTCGGGTCGGCGGCCAGCGACTCTGACAGCACCTTCAACGCGATCTGTCGCTTCATACGCGGGTGCTGCGCCAGATAGACCCTGCCCATTCCACCCGATCCGAGTAATAGTCGAATCCTGTACCCGGCGAGGACATCTCCCGGCTGCAGATCCACGGGCTGTCTCCTCGATCGTCCCCCAGGCATCCGTCGGGGCGAATGCCGCCCATCACCTGACTCGATGGGGTGGCACGATCATGCAGGGGTGAAGCGGGTGCTCGCAACGGAATCCGGGTCGATCGTCGGGAGTCGGCCGCCCTCAGTTACCAGCGGGTCGCGTCGAGGCGGAGATCGGACAGGGCCGCGCCCGCCAGGTCACGCAGAGCGGCGTTGTCGCGCACGGCATCCGGGTCCAGGCTCACCACCGAGAGCGTGTACTCGTCGGCGATGCGGGTGAGATAGCCGGACAGGCGGGTGCGCGGCAGATCGTCGGCGCGCAGGCCCGGGTGGATGGCTCGGGCCGCGACGCCGGTGCAGGCGTGCGGGCCCAGGGTGAGCAGGGAGTCGGGCAGCGTTCCGATGTTGGAGCACAGGATGTCTCGTTCACCGGCGCCCTTCGCCAGCTTGTACGCCCACCGGTCGGGGATGACCTGCAGCAGTTCCTCCGGCATGCCGCCGGGGCTGGTCATCCGGTGCTCGTAGGCCGCGCGGGCCTTGCGCCGGATGGTCAGCGGCGCGTCGTCGCGGGTGATGGCGATCTCGGTCATCGCCATGTCGTTGTCCACGCGGGGTTCGTCGCGGGTGTCCACCGGCAGGCTGGCGACGATGGTGTCGGACGGAAAACCGCTGTCCCACAGCATATTCGCCATGAGATGGACGAACAGGCTGTTGGCGGTGCCGCCGTAGGCCACCGCGACGCGGTTCCAGTCGCGCGCCGGAATCCGCAGCACCGCACTGCGGGTTGTCGTCGGGTCGGACCGACGGGGTCGGGTTGTGTCGTGAGGTTCGCGCGAGGCCGCGCGTTTTGCGGGTGGCGCAGGCCGATCGGGTATTCCGTGCCGCAGCGCGCGCACGGTCCCGCCGAGGACGGTCCGCCACTGGCGGCGCGCGTCGGCCCAATCCGAGTGTCCCGCAAGGGGAGCCGCGAGTGGCGTGCCCGCGAGGGCGTGATCGACGGCCAGGGCCACCGCGCGCCCGTCGGCCAGGGCGTGTGAGCAGGTGAGGGCGATGGCATAACCGCCGTCGTCGAGGGCGGCGGCGGCCAGCCGCCAGCCGGGACCGAATTCGGGGTCGAGTTCGCTGCCCTGGCGATCGGCCCAATCCAGCAGCAGCGCAGCGGGAATCGGGTGCTCGGCCAGCTCGAGCGGGCGGGACTGCGAGTTGGTCTGCCAGCGTGGCCGGGCGCCGGGTACCCGGGAGCGGATCACGCGGCGGCCCAGCGGTCCGATGCTCAGCGCGGCGTGGATGCGGTGCAGGAGTTCCGGCTCGACCGGGTCGGCGGTACGCCAGATGCCCTGCAGGGCGATCGGGGTGCCCATACCCCGATGCGCTCGCAGGAAGATCTCGTCCACAACGCTCAGCCGATTCATCGCAGGGCAGCGTACCGATCGGTACTGACAGTGGTCGACACACTCCGCGACGGCGTGGCGACCGGTGGTCGCGGTCGGCTGGCGTCGGCGGTGACCTAGGCCGGGCTGCCGTGGCGGCCCGCGCCGGAGGCGAAACGCTGTGCGCCGTCGAGTGCGCCGTCCATCAGGGCCTTCAGGCCGTGCTGGAGTTCGTTGGCGATGGCGGCGTCCTCGTCCAGGCCGTCCTGTTCCAACAGGGACATGCGGTCCGAGCGCAGGCAGGTCTGCGGGAGGGCGGCCAGCTGGGCGGCGAGTTCCTCTGCGGCGCGGCGGGATTCGCCGGTGGGAACGACCTGGGTCACCAGCCCGATCTGCAGGGCCTCGGGAGCGCCGACGGCGCGGCCGGTGAGGGTCAACTCCAGCGCGCGGCCGGTGCCGATGAGGCGCGGCAGGCGCACGGTGCCGCCGTCGATGAGGGGTACGCCCCAGCGGCGGCAGAAGACGCCGAAGGTGCTGTCCTGCTCCGCGATTCGCAGATCGCACCAGAGCGCGAGCTCCAGTCCGCCCGCGACCGCGTAGCCGGAGACGGCGGCGATGACGGGTTTGGACAGGCGCATGCGGGTCGGGCCCATGGGGCCGTCGCCGTCCTCGGTGACCTGGTTGGAGCGTTCGGTGCCGAGGGCTTTCAGGTCGGCGCCGGCGCAGAAGGTGCCGCCGTCGCCCCACAGGACGGCGACCGCCGCGTCGGGATCGGCGTCGAATTCGCGGAAGGCGGCCGCGAGGGCGGCGGCGGTGGGTCCGTCGACCGCGTTGCGGGCCTCCGGGCGGTGCAGGATCACGGTGAATACGGGGCCGTTGCGTTCGATTCGTACGCTCACGACCTCGACCATACGCCGTATAGACCGCCCTGCGTAGCCCCTTGCGCGAAGAAATGAATACGTGATTCACTTCTTTCGTGGCCTACCGCAGAACCCCTGCCGTCCAGGCCCGCCTCGACGCCCAGGCGGGGTCGATCGTGCGGGCCGCCATGAAGGTGCTCTCCGAACAGGGATTCGCCGGACTGTCCATGGCCACCGTCGCCGCCGAGGCCGGTATCGCCACCGGCACCGTCTACAAGAACTTCAGCGGCAAGGCCGAACTCATGACCGCCGTCTTCCGGGAGGTGGTCACCCGCGAGGTCGCCGCCGTCGCGGCCGCGGGCGGCGCCGCCGCCCCGGGGCCGGCGGATGCCGCGATCGGCGCGGCGAACTCGGAGACCGCTGCGGCGCAGCCTGATTCGCCCGCTGCCCGCAGTGCGGTGGAACGGGTCACCGCCGCGGTGGAGACCTTCGCCGGGCGCGCCCTGAAGAACCCCAAGCTCGCCTACGTCCTACTGGCCGAACCGGTGGACACGGCCGTCGACGCCGAGAGGTTGCGATTCCGGCGCGCGTTCGCCGAAACCTTCGAAACCGCCGTCGCCGACGGCGTGGCCTCCGGTCAACTGCCGCCGCAGAACCCGCGGATCAGCGCCACCGCGCTGGTCGGCGCGATCGGCGAGGTGCTGGTCGGCCCGCTCGCCGAACAACTGCAGAGCGAGTCGGTGGTCCCGGAACTCGTCGCCTTCGCCCTGCGGGCGCTCGGCCTGCCCGCGCACGACTAGCCACTCCGCCCCGAAAACAGGAGTCCCCCATGCACACCCACGACGTGTTCAATCAGGTGCCGGACATCGTCCCCTTCGACAACTCCCGCAATCCCGCGCTCATCGAGGGACTGCACCGCGAGGGCGCGGGCTGGGCCGAGGCCGAAGTGCGTGAACTCGGTGCGCTCGCAGGCGGTTTCGCGGCGCAGGAGTGGGGCCGCGTGGCCAACGACCACCCGCCGGTGCTGCACACCCACGACCGCTACGGGCATCGGGTGGACGAGGTGGAGTTCCACCCGTACTGGCACAACCTCATGGAAGTCGCTGTGGCGCACGGCCTGCACGGTTCGCCGTGGCGCGACGACCGGCCGGGCGCGCACGCCGCCCGCGCCGCCAAGTTCTACACCTGGGGCATCGCCGACGCCGGGCACATGTGCCCGATCTCCATGACCTATGCCGTGGTTCCGGCGTTGCGGCACAACCGGGAACTGTCCGAGAAGTTCGAGCCGCTGCTGGCCTCCAACGTCTACGACTACGGTCTGCGCGAGCCGTCCGGCAAGGCCGGTCTCATCGCGGGCATGTCCATGACGGAGAAGCAGGGCGGCTCCGACGTCCGCGCCAACACCACCACGGCCACACCGCAATCCGACGGCACGTACCGCATCGTCGGCCACAAGTGGTTCACCTCCGCGCCCATGTCGGACATGTTCCTCACCCTGGCCCAGGCGCCCGGCGGCCTGTCCTGCTTCCTGCTGCCGCGTGTGCTGCCCGACGGTTCGCGCAATCCCCTTCGGCTGCAACGGCTCAAGGACAAGCTGGGCAACAAGTCGAACGCCTCCTCGGAGATCGAGTACGAGAACGCCACCGGCTGGCTGGTCGGCGCGGAGGGCGCGGGTGTCAAGACCATCATCGAGATGGTGAACATGACGCGCCTGGACTGCGTCATCGGCTCGGCCACCGGTATGCGCGCGGGCGTCGTGCACGCCGTGCACCATGCCCGGCATCGAAAGGCGTTCGGGGCCGACCTGATCGACCAGCCCGCCATGCGCAATGTGCTGGCCGATCTGGTCGTCGAATCCGAGGCCGCCACCACCGTCATGATGCGGCTGGCCGGTGCCACCGACCGCGCCGGAGCCGATCTGGCCGAGGCCGCGCTGCGCCGGATCGCGCTGGCCGTCACCAAGTACTGGGTGTGCAAGCGTGCTCCCGCGCATGCGGCCGAGGCCCTGGAATGCCTGGGCGGCAACGGATATGTCGAGGACTCGGGCATGCCGCGCCTCTACCGTGAGGCTCCGCTCATGTCGATCTGGGAGGGCTCGGGCAATGTGGCGGCGCTGGATGCGCTGCGCGCCATGGCTCGTCAGCCGGAATCGGTGGAGGCGTTCTTCGGCGAGGTGTCGCAGGCGCGCGGTGCGAACCGGCATCTCGACACCGCCATCGACCGAATCGGCAAGGAGCTCACCGATTTCGCCGATATCGAGTACCGGGCGCGCCGGGTGGTGGAGCTCATGGCGCTCGTGCTGCAGGGCGCGCAGCTGGTGCGGCACGGCGATCCGGCCGTCGCGGATGCCTTCTGCGCCACGCGTTTCGGCGGTGACTGGGGCATCGCCTTCGGCACCCTGCCCACCGGGATCGATACCGAGGCCATTCTCCGGCGCGCCTACGTGGCCTGAATCGGGCACCCGGCCGGCAATCCCGGGGAGGTCAGCGGTAGCGGGCATTTCTAGAACGTGTTCTACTCGGGTGATCATCTGATCGCGTGAGGGGTAGAGACGTGAGTGCAAGCAAGGGGCCGCTGACCGGCGTACGCATCGTCGAATTGGCGAGTATCGGACCGGGCCCGCACGCGGGCATGATGCTCGCCGACCTCGGTGCGGACGTGGTGCGGGTCCAGCGGCCGGGCCGCGATGCGCCGGTGCCGCCCGCACAGCTGCGCGGGCGGCGGCTCGTGGAGGCGAATCTCAAGAACCCGGACGATGTCGCGGCCGTCCTCGCACTCATCGACAAGGCCGATGTGCTGATCGAAGGTTTCCGGCCCGGCGTCGCCGAACGCCTCGGACTCGGACCCGAACAGACCCGGGCGCGCAATCCCCGGCTCGTCTACGGCCGCGTCACCGGCTGGGGGCAGGACGGGCCGCGTGCCGCGCAGGCCGGGCACGACATCAACTACATCGGGCTCACCGGCGCGCTGCACGGCATCGGCCGCCGGGGCGAACGCCCGCTGCCGCCCATCAACCTGCTCGGCGACTACGGCGGCGGCTCGGTCTTCCTGGTGCTCGGCGTGCTCGCCGCGCTCTACGAACGCGAGCGCTCCGGCGAGGGGCAGATCATCGATGCCGCCATGGTGGACGGGGTACTCACGCTCGCGCACTCCATCTACGCGGCGCATCAGGCCGGCGCCTGGTCCGACGAGCGCGGCACCAACCTGCTCGACACCGGGCGCGCCTGGTACGACACCTACAGGACCGCCGACGACAGGTTCATGGCCGTCGGCGCGTTCGAACCGCAGTTCTACGCCGAACTGCTGCGCGTACTCGAATTGGATCCGGAAACCCTGCCGCACCAAATGGATCCGAGCAGACAGGACCTCCTCCGCAAGACCTTCACCGAACGCTTCGCGGCCCGGACACAAGCGGAGTGGGCGGCTCTGTTCGATGGCGTGGACGCCTGCGTCACCCCGATCCGCAGCTTCACCGATGCCTACGACGACGAACATCTCACGGCCCGAGGGGCACTCGTGGAGATCGACGGGGTGCGCCAGCCCGCCCCCGCCCCGCGCTTCTCCCGCAGCGTGCCACCCGTCCCGGCCCCGGTTCCCGCCGCGGCGACACCCATCGGTGAGATCTGGGCCTGACCCGATGTGATCGGATAGGGACGAACACCCAGCGTCCCAGGAGGATTCCGATGCCCGAGACCATCACATTCCGGCGGCCCGTCGAAGACGATTTCGCGCGCGTACAGGACGGTCTGACCCACTGGTGGGGTGGTCTCGGCGGCGAGGACGGGGCCCGGCAGCGACGACTGCTGGTGCCGCGCCTGTTCTTTCAGCATTTCACCTCGACGAGCCACCTCGCCGAGGACGGGACGGGCCGGCTGGTGGGATTCCTGGTCGGATTCCTCTCCCAGGACGATCCGGAGGAGGCGTACATCCACTTCGTCGGCGTGGACCCGGAACGCCGCCGCGACGGCCTGGGATCACGGCTGTACCACCGCTTCTTCGCCGACGCCCGCCGCGCCGGACGCAGCCGGGTCCGGTGCATCACCGGCCCGGCCAACCTGCAGTCCATCGCCTATCACACCAGCCTCGGGTTCCGGATCGAACCCGGCGACCTGGACGTCGACGGCGTGCCCGCCACCTCGCACTACGACGGGGAGGGGCTGGCACGCGTGAAATTCGTTCGGGACCTGTGACCTACAGGGCGTCGAGATCCAGGCCTCGGCCATCCGGCGGCGCGGATAGGGTGCACGACACGCTTCCGTGTCGCGGCGGGCGGGGTTAGCGTCGGGGTATGTCGCGCTCGACCACCTACAGCCAGTTCATCGCGCTGTCGCCCGAGGAGCTCTGGGCTGTGATCGAGGATCCGGCCCGCCGGGCGGAGTGGAACCCGGCGGCCGTCCCGCTGCGTCCGGTGGTGGTTGATTCCGTGCCGCATCGGGAGCTGGTCCTCGAAGCAGCGAAACCGCTCGGGACCACGCGGATTCGATGGACCCTGACACCGGCCGAGGGCGGGACGCTGGTGGAGCAGCAGCTGACCTTCCGCGGTGCGTCGGCTCCGGTGCTCCGGAAAGTGGTGGGGGACAAGCTGCGACGGGATGCGCGGACCTGCTTCGCGCGGTTGGCGCGATCGGCCGGGCTCACCCCGGGGGCGGACGCGCTGTCGGTGGTGATCGCGGGTGGTACGGGGGCGCTCGGGCGCGCCATCGCGGCCGACCTGACCTGCCGTGGGCATCGGGTCACCATTCTGACGCGCGGCGTTGCCGCCGAACTGCCGTATCCGCAGGTGATCTGGGATGGGCGCACGGTGGGGGAATGGGCTGCGGCGCTGGATGTTCCGGGCAGGACCGCGATCGTCAACCTGGCCGGGAAGCTCGTCGACTGCCGGCCCACCGAACGCAATATCGCCGAATTGCGGAGCAGCCGGGTCGATTCGACCGCGGCGCTGGTGACGGCATCGAAGAACCTGGCGCGGCCGATCGACTACTGGGTGCAGGCCAGCACCACCGCCATCTGGGCTGACGCGGGCGAAACCCGGTGCACGGAAAGCACTCCGCTGCCCGAACCCGGCCTGCCGCAGATGACCGGGGTGGCCGAACCGTGGGAGCGGGCCTTCGACGGAGCCGCCGCCGAGCACTGGACGATCCTGCGGACCTCCATCGTGCTCGATCCGGACGCGCCCGCCATGCAGCGGCTGGGGATGCTCACCAGAGCCGGGCTGGGCGGCAGCGTCGGGAACGGGCGGCAGTGGTTCAGCTGGATCCACCTCGACGACTGGCTCGCCGTCGTGCGCGCGGCGCTCGGGCTCGACCCACAGGTGGCGCTGCCGAACGGAATCCTGGTGGCCGCCACCGATTCCCCGGTGCGGAACCAGGAGCTCATGGCGGCGCTGCGGCGGCACCTGCACCGGCCGTGGTCGCCGCCGACACCGGCTCCGGCGCTCACGGTCGGCGCGGTGTTGCTGCGCACCGACCCCGCGCTGGGGCTCACGGGCCGCCATGCCACCTCGGAAGTGCTGCGGGCGGCCGGATTCCGGTTCCGATACCCGACCCTGGACGAAGCGCTGCGCGACCTGTTACCGGGTGAGCGGCCATAACCGTTGGTTATGAAGGCAGGTATTGGCGGAAATCTCCGGTCCCGGCAAGGCTGAGAACGACGCGGACGCGCCGCGGCGAAATCAGTGCAGGGAGCCGGAAATGTTCACCGCCTTCGTGATCGTCACACTCGTCACCATCGCCCTCAACGCCGCCGAGGCGGTGGCCAACTTCGCGCGAATACGGTTCGTGCGCAACAACATCGCGCAGGTGGGGCTGCCCGAGTCGCTGCTGCCCCTGCTCGGATTCTGCAAGGGCGCGGGCGCGGTGGGACTGGCGCTGGGGATGGCCGGATACCGGCCGATCGGGGTGGCCGCGGCCGTCGGGCTGGTGGCGTTCTTCGTCTGCGCCGTGGTGGCGCACATCCGGGCGCGCGTGTTCTACAACTTCGCGGGGCCACTGCTGTTCCTGGGGTTGTCGGTGGCGACGCTGTGGCTCATGCTCGCGCACTGAAATAGGGGCGATTGTCCGATACCGGTGGGACCTGCGCCTTTCTACCGTCGAAACTATGAGTTTCAACCATCGCGTCGTCGTGCTCGGCGGCGGCTACGCGGGCATGATGTGCGCCCAACGGCTGGCCCGTCGGACCCGCTGGCGCGGTGGCGTCTACATCACCCTGGTCAATCCGTCACCACGATTCACCGAGCGACTGCGACTGCATCAACTGGCCGCCGGACACGAGCTCGGCGACTACCCGATCGCACGGCTGCTCGAGGACACCGGCATCGAATTCCTGTGCGGGAAAGCGGCAGCCATCGACACGGTGGCCCGCGAGGTCACCGTCGAGACACTGGGCACGGTGCGGCGGCTCGACTACGACACCCTGGTCTACGCGGTGGGCAGCAGCACCGAAACGCGTACGGTACCGGGAGCCGAGGAACACGCGTACACCCTGAACACGGCGCAGCAGGCCCTGCGGGTGGCGCGCGGACTCCGCGAACTCGCGGCCACCGGCGGGACGGTGACCGTGTGCGGGGGTGGGCTCACCGGCGTGGAGACCGCGGCGGAGATCGCGGAAAGCCATCCGGGGCTGCGGGTTTCGCTGATCAGCCGCGGCGAGCCCGCGGCGGTGCTGGGCGCGCGGGCGCGAGCGCACATGACGGAGGTCTTCGAACGGCTGGGCGTGACGGTACGACGTGGCACCGTCACCAAGGTGCTGCCCGACGCCGTGGAACTCGCGGGTGGGGAGACCGTGACCTCGGATCTGACCGTCTGGACCACCGGGGTGCGGGTGCCCGGTCTCGCCGCGCGCGCGGGAATCGGCACTGCGGCAGACGGTCTCATCGCGGTCGATCCGACGCTGCGGTCGCTCACCCATCCGGATATCTACGCGGTGGGGGATGCCGCGCACATCCGGCAGCGGTGGGGCGCGCTGCACGGGACGTGCCAGAGTGCGATGCCGTCGGGTGCGCACGCGGCCGATCAGATCGCACGGCAGTTGGAGGGCGGGATACCGAAACCGTTCCGGTTCGGGTATTTCCATCAGCCGGTGAGCCTGGGACGCGGTGACGCCGTGGTGCAGTTCGTCCGGCACGACGACAGCCCGCGGCGACTGCTGATCACCGGGCGGCGGGCCGTGCGCTACAAGGAATCCATCAGCGCCGGCCCGATCTCCACCTACACGAAGACCAAGGGCCTGCTCGGCCTGCTCGTGCCGACGGGAATATCCAAGGGCGGCTTCGTCACTCGCAGGCCGTACCAGGACTGACCACCTCGCCGTGTCTCCGTTCGGGACCGACCACCTGCCGGAATCTCACGCGGGCTCAGTCGAGTTCGAGGCGCGCCAGGTCCACCCGGCTCGATACGCCGAGCTTGCGGAACGCGCGGGACAGGTGGTGGCCCACGGTTTTCGGGCTCAGGAACAGGCGGGCGGCGATCTCCTTGTTGGTGGCGCCGCTCGCCGCCAGGCGGGTCACCTGCAGCTCCTGCGGGGTGAGAAGCTCGGCCATACACGGATTCACCTGGGGGACAGCGCCTTCGCCCGCGGCCCGGAGTTCGTGGCGGGCGCGATCCGCCCAGGCGTGGGCGCCGAGGCGCTCGAATGCCTCCAGGGCGTCGCGCAATTCGGCGCGGGCCTCGGCGGTGCGGCGTTCCCGGCGCAGCCATTCGCCGAACAGCAGGCCGGTGCGGGCGCGATCGAACCAGCGACCCTGGCGCGCATGCAGTTCCAGTGCGCGGGTGAAGGCGGCGGGATCATTGTGCAGCAGTCCCAGGCAGCGCAGCAGCAGGGCCTCGGCCCAGGGGGCCTGCAGGGCCGACGCCCAGACCCGCAGCTCGGCCAGCGCGGTCGCGGCGCGTCCGGGCTGGTTGGCGCGGACGGCCGCCTCCACCCGATCCGCGTGCGCGAGCACCCACTGCCCGTGCCGGTACAGCGGCGTCCGATCCAGCGCCTCCAGGCGGTCCAGCGCGGAAACATGCCTGCCGCAAGCCATGTCGAGCTGCGCCACCGCCCAATCCAGCAGACCGTGGTGCACGGCCGCGGCGCGCGGATTCGCGCGGGTGGTCTCGACCAGCTCCAGGCAGCGCTGTTCGTCACCGGCGATCGCGGCGATGAGCGCCAGATTGGCGGCGGCGTGCACGATCCGGATCGGCTGGTCGATACTCTCGCCCATCCGCCTGCCCTCGACCGACAACAGGGTGGCCTCGCGGAAGCGGCCGCCGATCAATTCCACCGTGCCCAGCCACAATTCGACGGCGGCCAGCCAGCCCAGCTGGCCACGCAGGCGGCAGGACTCGGCCAGCTCGCTCAGCACGTCGCGGGCCGTCTCGACATCGCCGAGCATGATCGCCTGGGTGGCGAGGGCGAAGCGGATGGCGGGAGTGCGATCACGGTGCCGCTGCTGCTCGGCCACCACCGCGCGCAACAGGGCGATGCCGGGGGTGGGGTCGTCGTCGTAGATGCCCAGCAGGCCGTCGTAGGCGTGCAGGAAGGAATTCCGGTCCGGGCTCGTGGGCAGTGCGGCCAGCAGGTCCCGGCAGTGCCGGAAGGCCGTCAGATCCCCGGTGGACCAGGTGATCCGGCCCGCGTCCAGCAGCAGCGCCGCCGCCTGATCCGGGGCGGTGGCGGCCACCGCCGCCGCGGCGGAACGCAGCCGCTGATGCGCGGTCACCGGGGAACCGTGCTCGAATTCGATATGGGCCAGCACACTCGCGACGCGGGCCTGGAACTCCGGGCAGGTCTCCAGTCCGGTCACCTGCAGTCCGAGCCGCCGGGCACGCGCGAATTGGCCCGCGCTGGAGGCTGTTTCGACCGCGCACACCAGCCGCCGCACCCGTTCCCCGGGATCGGGGGTGAGCTGGGCCGACCGCTCCCACGCGGTGGCCGCCGCACCGTATCCGGTGCGATCGCGGGCACGCAGGGCCGAGACCTCCAGGGCCGCCGCGACGGATTCGTCCGGGCCGGTGGCCGCCGCGGCCCGATGCCAGGTGCGGCGATCGGGATCGATGGCGGCGAGGGCGTCCGCCATGGCCGAATGCACGGCGACCCGCTCGGCCTCGGAGGCGATCCGGTAGGCGGCCGCGCGCACCAGCGGATGCCGGAAGCTCACGGTCTGCCCGGACACGGCCACCAGGGTGGTGCGTTCCGCGTCGGCCAGGGCTTCCGCGCCGAAACCCAAGGCGGCCAGCGCGTTCAGCACCAGGCCCAGATCACCGGTCTCGTCGGCCGCCGACACCAGCAGCGCCAGCCGGGCCGGATCCGGCAGATCGCCGATGTGCTCCCGATACCCCGACTGCAACCGCTCCGACAGCGCCAGCGGCCCCACCGGCGGCGAATCCAGGTTCATCCCCGGCAATTCCAGCAGTGCCAGCGGATTCCCCGCCGACTCCACCAGCACCCGATCGCGCAGCTCCACCGGCAACTCCGGACTGTGCTCGGCCAGCAGCGCCCGCGCCGCCTGCGCATCCAACGGCGCGGGCTGCAGCACCTCCAGCCCCGCCGCCGTGAAATCCGGTCGCCCCGCGAACAATACGACGATTCCCTCATCGCCCAACCGCCGTGCCGTGAACAGCAGCGCGTCGACGGACGGCTGATCCAGCCACTGCGCGTCGTCGATCAGGCACAGCACCGGCCCCGCCGCCGACACCTCCGCCAGCAGCGACAGTGTCGCGAGCCCCACCAGAAACCGTTCCGGCTCCCGCTCGCCGTCCGCCAGCCCCAGCGCCGCCGCCAACGCCCGACCCTGCGGCTCCGGCAGCGAACCTCTATGCCCTAGAGCCGGTTCCAGCAGCGTCCGCAACCCCGAGAACGCCAATTCCGCCCCGGTCTCCATCCCCGTACACCGCAGCACCAGCCACCCCGCCCCGTCCGCACGGAGCCCGGTCGAGCCCGGCCTGCCCGACGCCCCGGGTGCGTCCGCGTCGGCGCTGACGCCACGGCGCGGCGGATCGGCTCGGCCGACCGGTTGCGTGGGATCGCCGATGGTCGGCGGGTGCGCCGGATCGCCTGGGGCCCCGAGGGTTTCGGGGCGCGATCCGGCCAACTCGGCGGCCCGCTCCAGGAGCGCCGATTTTCCCTCCCCCGGACCAGCAACCACCGCCACCGCGCCGCTCTGCCCGTGCACGGCCCCCGCCAGTAGGGTGCTGATCCGCCGTTCTTCCCTCTGTCGGCCGTACAGCACCCAGTGAATTTACCGGAAACCGTCGGCTACCACGCGCGCCAGCTCCACGCGGCTACGGACGCCGAGCTTGGGGAAGGCGCGATACAGGTGGTGGCCAACGGTTTTGGGGCTCAGACAGAGCTGTGCGCCGATCTCGTTGTTGGTCGCCCCACGGGCGGCCAGGCGTACCACCTGCAACTCCTGCGGGGTCAGCAGGCGCAGGGGGTCGAGGCCGGGCGGGGATCCGGCGGCGGGATTGCCCACGCCGGCCGGAATCGGGTGGGCGGCGGCACCCGCGGGATCCGGGCGGGGGTGATCCGCGCCCGGTCGCGCCAGGGATGCGCCGGGCGCGCCCGGGACCGTGGCACGCTGGCCCGGTCTGCCGGCGGGGGCGTACGAGGTGAGCTGCGCGGCAGCGGGATTCACCGCTCGTGCCCCGGTCGCGCGCTGGCCGCCGGCATGGTTCGCACGGGCGCGGACGGAGATGATCGCGCCGGTGTCGCTCGGCAGCGAACTGGAATCACCGCCGGCGGCGCGCAGTTCACCACGGGCGCGGGCGGCCCAGGGGTGCGCGCCGAGGCGGTCCAGGGTGCGGGCAGCGGACTCCAGGTGGGTGCGGGCCTCCAGGTGGCGGCGTTCGCGGCGCAGCCACTCGCCGTACAGGAGCTGGGTGCGGGCGTGATCGAACCAGCGCGACTCGCCGGACTGGATGCGCAGGGCCTGCCGGAAGCGATCGTCGTCGCCCTCGAAGTGGGCCTCACAGCGCAGCAGCAGGCCCCGGACCCACGGGGTGCGGGTGGCGGCGGCGAACTCGCGCAGCGCGGCCAGGGGGCCGGTGGCGCGGGCCGGATCGCGCAGGCGCAGTGCGGCTTCCACCCGGTCGGCCAGCAGGTGCGGCCACTGGCCGAGCGGGCGGTGCGGGCTGCGGAGCAGGGCCTCGCCCCGGTGCACAGCGTTCTCGTAGCGGCCGAACGCCAGATCCAGGAGCAGCAGCGCCCATTCGCAGTGCGCGGCGTCGATGGTGTTGACCTCGGGCTGTGCGGTGCGGCGCTGCCGGTCGGCCAGTTCCCGGCAGCGGTCGGTGTCGCCCTGCACGGCGGCCAGCACGGCGAGCACCGATTCCGCCTGCAGAATGCGATTGGGCTGACCGGTGCCCTCGGCCAGCCGCACCGCGGTCAGACAGGCGGCCTCCGCCTCCCGGAAACGGCCGATCAGCAGGTGCATGGTGCCCAGGGAGGCGTGCACCGCGGGCAGCCGCCCGATCATGCCGCGCGCACTGTACTCGGCCGCCACCTCCGCGAGCAGATCGTGCGCGTCCTCGGTGTCGGCGGTCAGCGAATACAGCAGGCCCAGCAGGAACCGCGTCGTCGGATCGGTCGACCAGCGGGCCGCCGCCACCCCCGAACGAACCAGCGCCACACCCGATTCCAGATCCTTCGTGTACAGCTGGTTGGCACCGGCCACCGCGTCGAGCAGCGGAGCCCACGAATCGTCCAGCACCAGTTCCGACAGCCGCCGGTGGGCCGTCCACGCGGCCGCGAGATCCCCGCGCGTCCAGGCCGCGCGCGCGGCGTCCAGGAGCGCCGCCGCGGCGCGATCCGGCTGTGACACAGCCGATTCCGCCGCCACCGTGAGCCACAGCTCGTGCGCGGTGGCGAGCGCGCCGCGTTCGAAGGCGATGTGCGCCCGCAGATCTCGCACCCGCGCGCAGCCCGCGTCGCCGGTGCCGGGGCCGTCCGCGGCCGGTGGCAGCTGATCGGCCAGGGCCAGCGCCTGATCGGGGCGACCGGCCGTGACCAGGGCCTCCACCGCGTGGATCAGGCGGCGGGTGCGGTCGCCGCGGTCGGGGGACAGGTGCGCGGCGCGTTCGAAGGCGGTCGCGGCAGCGCCGCACGCGGCCCGCGCGGTGGCCCGTCGCGCCGCCGATTCCAGTGCGGCGGCGACGGATTCGTCCGGGGTCGGCGTCGAGAAGGCCAGATGCCAGGCGCGCCGATCCGGATCATCGGTCAGCGTCTCCGCCAGCGCGGCGTGTACGGCCAGCCGCTGGGTGAACGGGGCCAGCTGATAGGCGGCGGCCCGCTTGAGCGGATGCCGGAAGACCACCCGCTGTTCGGAGACCACGATCATGCAGGAGTTCTCGGCCGCCGCCAGCGCGTCCGCACCCAGGCCCAGCCGGGCCAGGGCCCGGCGCACCACGGCGGGATCACCGGTCTCCTCCGCCGCCACCGTCACCAGCGCCAGCCGCGCGGCCTCCGACTGCGCCGCGATATGGTCGCGGTATCCGGCGCACAGTCGTTCGGGCAGCGGAAGCGGGCCCACGGGATGCCGATTCGGATCCATACGCGGCAATTCCAGGACGGCCAGCGGATTTCCGCCCGCCTCGGCGATCACCCGCTCCCGCACCTCGGACGCGAGATCCGGGAACCGCTCCGCCAGCAGCGTCCGCGCCTGCGCTTCGTCCAGCGGCGCCAGCCGCCGGGAAGCCATTGCGTGAGTGCCGAATTCGGTCCGCGCCGTGAGCAGCAGCACCACCGATTCGGCTTCCAGCCGATGCGCGGCGAACAGCAGCGCGTCCGCCGACGGCCGATCCAGCCACTGCGCGTCATCGATCAGGCACAGCACCGGCCCCGCCGCGGCGACCTCGGCCAGCAGCGACACCGCCGCCGAGCCCACCGCGAAACGATCGGTCGTGCCGCCGCCGCTCAATCCGAACGCGCAGCGCAGCGCCGCCGCATGCGGCGCGGGCAGCTCGTCCAGGCGATGCATCTCCGGATGCAGCAGCGACTGCAACCCCGCGAACGGCAGTTCCGACTCACTCTCCACCCCCGCGCAGCGCAGCACCCGCCACCCCGGATCCACCAGGGCGGCAGCCTGATCGAGCAGCACCGACTTGCCCTCGCCCGGTTCACCGATCAGCGCCAGCGCCCCGCTGCCGCCACGCCGGGCCGTCTCCAGCAGCGCGGTGATCCGCCGCAGCTCCTCCGACCGCCCGTACAGCACCGCCTCCGCACCGTCGGCACCACCGGCCGCGGATCCGATGAATTTCTGGTCTGCCACATTCACTCCTTCGCACTAACCGGGGTGCCGTGTTTCTCCTGGCTGGTCCGGGCCGTACCCGGCGAGCCGGGCTCACGGCCGCGAATCGGCAAGAAACACATGATCTTCCGCCGTGGCACCCCAGCCCACCCCGCGCGGCAGCCCACCCCGCGCGGCAGCCCGCCCTACCGGCCTGTTGCGTCCGGAACCGCTGGGTAGGTCGTGGTGGTGCGTTGAGCCGGGGGTGCTGTCCTTTCGGGGCGTGCGAGGTGAGCGGGGGCACAGGGATGTCGGGTGGGGGCGTCGTGTGGTTCTCGTGACGTGGGCAGGGGGCGCGTGTGGGGGTGAACCGGGGGCTGACCGGGATGGCTGGGGGTGTGGGTCGGGCGGGGTGGGAATTCCGGGCCGCGCGGCATTTGCCGAACATATGCGGGGACGCATATGTTGGCGCGATGCTGTACGGCCGTTCCCACGAGCTGCAGCAGATCGACACCGTGCTGCGCGGTGCGCGGGAAGGCCGTAGCGGGGCGCTGGTCATCACCGGCGACGCGGGCGTGGGGAAGTCCGCGCTGCTGCGATACGCCCGGTCCCAGGTAGGCGACACCGGGCGGCTGTTGCGCTGCGTCGGGATCGAGAGCGAATCCGAACTGCCGTTCGCGGGGCTGCACCTGCTGCTCGGGCCGATTCTGGACCGGCTCGACGTGCTGCCGGGGCCGCAGGCCGACGCGCTCGGGGGTGCGCTCGGGTTGCGGCAGGCCGAGATCGCGGACCGCTTTCTCATCGGCGTGGCCACGCTCTCGCTGCTGACCGAACTCTCCACCGACTCGCCCGTGGTGTGCCTTATCGATGACGCGCAGTGGCTGGACCAGCCTTCGCTGGACGCGCTCACCTTCGCCGGTCGCAGGTTGGGGGCGGAGGGCATCGCCATGGTGTTCGCGAGCCGTCCGGAATACGAGAACCACGGACTGCCCACACTGGCGCTCGGACCGATCGACGCCGAGGCCGCCGCCGCCCTGCTGGCCGAGTGCTGCCCGACCCTGGAACCGGCACTGCGCGACCGCGTCATGCGCGAGGCCGAGGGGAATCCGCTGGCGCTCATCGAATTCGAATGTATCGCCGGCGAAATCGGCTACGCCGCAGGACCGTTGCCGCTGCCGCAACGCCTGCAGACGGGATTCGAGCGGCGCATCCTCGCTCTCTCCGAAGCCGCGCGCGCCGCACTGCTCGTCGTGGCCGCCGAGGAGACCGGCGATCTCGGACTCGCCCTGCGCGTGCTGCACCGCTTCGGCCACACCGCCGACGCGCTCGCCGAAGCCGAGGGCTCGGGCATGGTGTCGGTCACCGGATCCACGGTGACCTTCCGGCATCCGCTGCAACGCTCCGCCGCCTATCACGGCGCGCCGTTCACCCAGCGGCTCGCCGTACACGCCGCCCTCGCCGCCGAACTCGGCGACGATCGGGTGCGTGAGGCCTGGCATCTCGCCGCCGCCAGCACCGGACCCGACGAAACCGTCGCCGCCGCACTGGAATTCGCGGCCGAACAGGCCCGCGAACGCACCGGCTACGCCTCCGCCGCGGCCGCCCTGGAACGGGCGGTATGGCTGACACCCGATCCCGAACAGCGGGGCCGCCGATTGACCGGCGCGGTCGAGACCGCCGCACAGGCCGGTCTCACCGAGCGGGCGCTGCGGCTGGTCGCCGCGGCGGCGCAACTGCCGCTCGGACAGGTGGAACGCGCCCGTGTCATCGGCACCCGGGCCCGGGTGGAATTCGAGCACGGCTCCCTGCGCCGGTCCTTCCAGCTGATGATCGACGCCGCCGAATGCGTGGTCGGCCTCGACCCGGAACGGGCCGCGTGGCTGTGCATCGAAGCGGCCCGGATCGCCTGGACCGCAGGCGATCTCGCGGGACTTCGGACGGCGTACCAGCTGCTCGAACCGCTGGAACTCGGCCCCGCGCGCGAGCCCCTGCTGTCCGCCCTGCGCGGACCGCTGGCCCTGTGCTCCGGCGATCCCGCCGCGGGCGTGGCCATGATCCGCGCGAACGGCGTCTTCAGCCGGACCGTGCCGCTGGAGATGATCTCGCTGCGGCTGGCCTTCGGCAATCAGCTCGCGCTCATCGGCGATATGCACATCGCCCGCACCCATCTGCGTGAACTCGCCGACCTGGTGACCGCGCGCGGCATGATCGGCTGGCTGCCCGCCGTCGGCAGCACGCTGTCGGTGGCCGAGCTGATCCAGGGCCGCTTCCGCGACGCGGAAGTCATTGCCGAACAATGCCTCCGGATCGCCGCCGATATCGGCCAGCCCGCCCGCGTGGCGGCCGCCGAAGCCACCCTGGCCCTGGTCGCCGCGGTGCGCGGCGACAGCGAACGCTGCCGGGAACTGGCCGAACGCAATCTGCGCGACGCGGCGGGCGACCACAACCACATCGACTACGCCCACTTCCACTGGGCGCTGGCCCTGCTCGACCTCGGCGCGGGCAGGCACCAGCAGGCCCTGGACCGGTTGCAGACCCTGCACGAAGGGCCGGAACACGCCCGCGGACACTGGATCGACCTGCTCGCCGATCTGGTCGAGGCGGCGGGACGACTGCGCGCACCCGAACGCGCCGCCGCGGCCATGGCCGAGATCGAACTGTGGGCGCGGGCCCTGGACACGCCGTGGGCGGAGGGGCTGAGCCTGCGCTGCCGGGCCATCCTGCGCGGCGACGGCGACCTGCTCACCGAGGCGATGGCCCTGCACGCGGCCGCCGACCGCTGGTACGACCACGCCCGCAGCGCCCTGCTCTACGGCGAATTCCTGCGCCGCGAACGCCGCATGAACGAATCCCGCACCCACCTGCGCCGCGCCCTGGAAACCTTCGAACGGCTCGGCTGCACGCCGTGGGCCGACCACGCCCGCACCGAACTGCGCGCCGCGGGGGAGGGCACGGTCCCCGAGCCCGCGACCGATCTGGCGGCCGTGCTCACCCCGCAGGAACTCCAGGTGGTGCGACTGGCCGCAGCCGGGGCGACCAATCGGGAGATCGCCGCCAAACTGTTTCTCAGCCCGAAAACCGTTGGCCACCACCTGTATCGGGCCTTCCCGAAACTGGGCGTCAGCAACCGGGTGGAACTGGCTCGACTACACCTCGAAGACTGAGGCGCACACCAGCGGCAGGTGCGCGTTCCGCCGGTGGCGTGCCGGGCCGACGGATCAGCGGTGGTCGCGGTACCAGTGGATCAGCGCGTCGGTGGACGAATCACCCTGGGAGGCGGGCGCTTCGGTGGAGGTGAGCAGCGGCTCCAGCGCGAGCGCCTGCTGCTTGCCCAGCTCCACGCCCCACTGGTCGAAACTGTCGATGCCCCAGATCGCGCCCTCGGTGAACACCTGGTGCTCGTAGAGGGCGATCAGCTGGCCCAGCACCGACGGCGTCAACCGCGGCGCCAGAATCGTCGTGGAGGGGCGATTACCGGGCATCACCTTGTGCGGCACGATCTTCGGATCCGTGCCCTCCGCCGCGATCTCCGCCGCCGTCTTGCCGAAGGCCAGCACCTTCGTCTGCGCGAACAGATTGCTCATCAGGATGTCGTGCATGCTGCCGGTGCCGTCGAGGGTCGGCAGATCATCGGTGGGACGGGCGAATCCGATGAAATCGGCGGGCACCAGCCGCGTACCCTGGTGCAGCAGTTGATAAAAGGCGTGCTGGCCATTGGTTCCCGGCTCGCCCCAGAAGATCTCACCCGTCGAGGTGGTCACCGGCGTGCCGTCCGCGCGCACCGACTTGCCGTTGGACTCCATGGTCAACTGCTGCAGATACGCCGGGAAGCGCGCCATATCGTTCGAATACGGCAGCACCGCACGGGATTCCGCGCCGAAGAAGTTCGAGTACCAGAGGCCGAGCAGGCCCAGCAGCGCCGGACCGTTCTCGGCCAGTGGCCGGGTGCGGAAATGCTCGTCCACGGCATGGAATCCGGCCAGGAACTCGGCGAAACGCTCCTTGCCGATCACCGCCATCACCGACAGGCCGATGGCCGAATCGACCGAGTACCGGCCGCCGACCCAATCCCAGAAGCCGAACATGTTGGCGGTGTCGATCCCGAAGGCCGCCACCCGATCCGCGTGCGTGGACACGGCCACGAAATGCTTGGCCACCGCCTCCTCGCCCAGCGCCGCCACCAGCCACCGGCGGGCCGCCGTGGCATTGGTCAGCGTCTCCAGCGTGGAGAAGGTCTTCGACGCCACCACGAACAGGGTGGTCGCCGGATCCAGGCCGTCGAGTTTCGAAACCAGGTCCGCCGGATCGACATTCGAGACGAACCGGGCGGAGATGCCCGCGTCGGCGTAATGCCGCAGCGCCAGATACACCATGGCCGGACCCAGATCCGAACCGCCGATACCGATGTTCACCACCGCCGTGATGCGCGCACCGGTCGCCCCGCGCCACTGCCCGGACCGCACCGCATCGGTGAATTCGCCCATGCGGCGCAGCACTTCGTGCACATCGGCCTCGGCGTCGGCGCCGTCGATCTCCACGCGCACACCCGTCGGCTCACGCAGCGCCCAGTGCGCCACCGCGCGATTCTCGGAGGTGTTGATGTGCTCGCCCGCGAACATGGCGTCCCGCCGCTGCTCCACCCCGGCCGTCTCCGCCAATTGCACCAGCAGATCCAGGGTTTCGCGTGTGACGCGGTGCTTGGAGTAATCGATGTGCAGGTCACCGACCTGCACCGTCAGCTCCCGGCCCCGTTCGGGGTCCTCGGCGAAGAACTCACGCAGATGCCGTCCGGCAATGGCCGAATGGTGGTCGTGCAGTTTCCGCCAGGCCGCCGATGCGGTGATGTCGCTGCTCACGTCCGCCGAGGTTACAACCCTCCGCCGCTACGCGCAGGTAACCCCGGGTATCCAGCGGCAAGCCCCGGGGTGCTAGTTCGGGCCTAGGCTGGCGATATGGCGACAGAACGCGAAGTCCTCGAATCCGTTCCCACCAAGCTCTGGATCGGCGGTCCCGTGGACGCCAGTGGCGGAGCCACCTTCCCCGTGCACAATCCCGCGACCGGCGAGGTCATCGCGAATGTCGCCGACGCCACACCCGAGGACGCGGTGCGCGCGCTCGACGCGGCCGCGGCGGTGCAGGCCGAATGGGCCGCCACCCCGGCTCGGCAGCGCGGGGAGATCCTGCGCGCGGTCTTCGAGGCCATCACCGCCCGTGCCGAGGAATTCGCGCTGCTGATGACCCTGGAAATGGGCAAGGCGCTGGGGGAGTCCCGCAACGAGGTGAAGTACGGGGCGGAGTTCTTCCGCTGGTTCAGCGAGGAGGCCGTGCGCATCCACGGGCGGTATCAGCCCGCGCCCGCGGGCACCGGGCGGATCCTCGTGCACAAGCAGCCCGTCGGGCCGTGCCTGGCCATCACGCCGTGGAACTTCCCGCTCGCCATGGGTACCCGCAAGATCGGGCCCGCGCTGGCGGCCGGCTGCACCATGATCGTCAAGCCGGCCGGGGAGACGCCGCTGACGATGCTGCTGCTCGCCCAGCTGTGCGCGCAGGCGGGTCTGCCCGACGGGGTGCTCTCGGTCATCACCACGAGCCGTTCCAGCGCCGTCACCGCGCCGCTGCTGACCGATCCGCGGCTGCGCAAGCTCACCTTCACCGGCTCCACCCCGGTCGGCAAGAAGCTCGTCGAATCCTCCGCGCACGGCCTGCTGCGCACCTCCATGGAACTCGGCGGCAACGCGCCCTTCGTGGTCTTCGACGACGCCGACATCGACGCGGCGGTGCAGGGCGCGGTGCTGGCCAAACTGCGCAACGGCGGCGAAGCATGCACGGCGGCAAACCGTTTCCATGTGCAGAATTCCGTTCGCCAGGAATTCACCGACAAACTCGTTGCGGCCATGGCCGACTACAAGCTCGGCGACGGCACCGACCCGTCGACCACCCTCGGCCCGCTCATCAACTCCGACCAACTCGGCACCGTCACCGATCTCGTCGACGACGCCGTGTCCGCGGGCGCGCAGATCGCGTTGGGCGGCAAGGCTCCCGGCGGTCCCGGCTGGTTCTATCCGGCCACCGTCCTCACCGACATCCCCGCCCAGGCCCGCATCCTGCGGGAGGAAGTCTTCGGCCCGGTAGCCCCGATCGTCGGCTTCGACACCGAGGAACAGGGCCTCGCCGCCGCCAACAACACCGAATTCGGCCTGGTCGCCTACGTGTACACCAGGAGTCTCGACCGCGCCCTGCGCGTGGCGGAGGGCCTCGAGACCGGCATGGTCGGCGTCAACCGCGGCGTCATCTCCGACCCGGCCGCGCCGTTCGGCGGCGTCAAGGAATCCGGCTTCGGCCGCGAGGGCGGTTTCGAAGGCATCGAGGAATACCTCGACACCAAGTACATCGCCCTGCCCTGATCACGGAGACGAAGAACCGCCCCGGGGGTATGGACACCCGGGGCGGCCTGGGGAGGCCTCACTCGCTCGCACGGGTAAGGCGTGGTCTGTGGGACCGGCAGCCGCTCGGTGAATCGGGGGCGCGCGGTGATTCCGCGTATGTATCCCGGGCGCGCGGCCCGGCGTTAACAACCGGCTAGTGGCCGAGTCGTCCGCGGCCCAGGCGCAGCAGCAGCATGGCGAGGGTGTGACCCTCCTGGCCCAGTTCGCTGAAGCGCTCGAGCACCTTCATCTCGCGCGAATGCACCAGCTTCGGGCCGCCGTTGGCCATGCGGGTCCGCCCGATGATGCGGGAGACCTCCGTGCGGCGTTTGATCGCGGCGAGGATCTCGGCATCGAGTTTGTCGATCTCCTTGCGCAGCTTCTCGATCTCCGCCTCGGAGGGGAGGGCGGAGTCCGACCCGGTCGCAGGCTCGGATTGTCCCGTCGTCGAGATGCTCATTCTTTCACTCCTCGTGGTCCAGAACGTCGATCGGCATACGGAGCCGACCTGTTACCGATCGGTTCTTCACCAAGAAAAAGACCTGTTCGGCCTTCATTGTCCCCCCGGGGGCGCGCTGCGGAGCAACGTGTATCCACCAGCGCCGGTCATGGGGCCAAGTCTGCCACGCGCCGCTGGCAAACCAAAACGTGTTCATTTGTGAATCTCCTGAGTTTCCACCCCCGCGAAGTTCACCGAATGTTCGCCGGACCGGCACTAATCGGACGCGTCGAGCGGCGGACTGTATCCCTGTCGGTGGCCGCCGGTAGCGTGGATGGGCGATGAACACGACGGTGGCACAGGACGAGCAGAAGACCGAGCACTTGCTCGAAGGGCTGAATCCACAACAGCGCGCCGCGGTGATGCACACCGGCACCCCGCTGCTGATCGTGGCCGGAGCCGGATCCGGGAAAACAGCCGTGCTGACCCGGCGCATCGCCTACCTACTCGCCGCCCGCGGCGTGCGGCCCGGCGAGATCCTCGCCATCACGTTCACCAACAAGGCCGCCGCCGAGATGCGCGAGCGCGTCAGCGGACTGGTCGGTCCGCGTGCGGCCAGCATGTGGGTGTCCACCTTCCACTCCACCTGCGTGCGGATTCTGCGGACGCAGGCCTCGCTGGTGGCGGGGCTCAATACGAACTTCTCCATCTACGACGCCGACGACTCGCGACGCCTGCTCGCCATGATCAGCCGCGACCTCGACGTCGACCCGAAGAAGTACACGCCCCGACTGCTCGCCACCGCCATCTCCAATCTGAAGAACGAGCTCATCGATCCGGAACAGGCCGCCGCCGACGCCGAGACCGAGGACACCGAACTGCCGCGACTCGTCGCCAAGGTCTACGACGAATACCAGCGGCGGCTGCGCGCGGCCAACGCACTCGACTTCGACGACCTGATCGGCGAGACCGTCGCACTGCTGCAACGGCATCCGCAGGTGGCCGAGTACTACCGGCGGCGGTTCCGGCACGTACTGGTCGACGAATACCAGGACACCAACCACGCGCAGTACATCCTCGTCCGCGAACTCGTCGGACATCACCGGGGCGAATGGGACGAGGACGGCGGCTGGCGCCCGGACGGGGACACCTCGGATCGAGTCGCGCCCAGCGAACTGTGCGTGGTGGGCGACGCCGACCAGTCCATCTACGCCTTCCGCGGCGCGACCATCCGCAATATCGAGGAGTTCGAACGCGACTTCCCCGACGCGGAAACCATTCTGCTGGAACAGAACTACCGGTCCACCCAGCACATTCTGGCGGCCGCCAACGCGGTCATCGCGCGCAACGAGAACCGGCGCGAGAAGAAACTGTGGACCGATCAGGGCGACGGCGATCTGATCGTCGGATACGTGGCCGACAACGAGCACGACGAAGCCTCGTTCGTGGCGCGCGAAATCGACCGGCTGGTCGATCAGGGCGACGCCAACTACAACGACGTCGCCGTCTTCTACCGCACCAACAACAACTCCCGGGCGCTGGAAGAGATCTTCATCCGCATGGGGTTGCCGTACAAGGTCGTCGGCGGCGTCCGGTTCTACGAGCGCAAGGAGGTGCGCGATATCGTTGCCTACCTGCGGGTGCTGGAGAATCCGGACGACGCGGTATCGCTGCGACGCATCCTCAACACCCCGCGCCGGGGCATCGGCGATCGCGCCGAAGCGTGCGTGGCCGTACACGCCGAACAGCGCAATATCGGCTTCGCGCAAGCCCTTCGGGACGCCGCCGACGGCAAGGTGGCGCTGCTCAACACGCGCTCGCAGCGGGCCATCACCGGCTTCCTCGAGCTGCTCGACGAGATCCGCGCCGCCGGGGTGCAGGAGGACATGGACTTCCCGGATGTCGGCAATGTGGTGGAGTCGGTGCTCGATCGCACCGGGTACCGGGCCGAACTGGAGGCCTCCGACGACCCGCAGGACGGGGCGCGGCTCGACAACCTCAACGAATTGGTCAGCGTGGCACGGGAATTCAGCTCCGAGGCGCGCAACAATATCGAGGCCGCGCGGGCCGAGGGGCTCGTGCCCGAAGCCGGGGAGGGCGAACCCGATCCCGGCTCGCTGGCCGCCTTCCTGGAGCGGGTGTCCCTGGTCGCCGACTCCGACCAGATCCCGGACGAGGGCACCGGCGTGGTCACCATGATGACCCTGCACACCGCCAAGGGGCTGGAATTCCCGGTCGTCTTCGTCACCGGCTGGGAGGACGGCCAGTTCCCGCATATGCGGGCCCTCGGCGACCCCACCGAACTCGCCGAGGAACGCCGCCTCGCCTACGTGGGCATCACTCGCGCCCGCAAACGCCTCTACCTGACCCGTGCCGTCGTGCGCTCCGGCTGGGGGCAGCCCGTCTCCAACCCCGAATCCCGCTTCCTCGCCGAGATCCCCGGCCACCTCATGGACTGGCGTCGCCTCGAACCCGTCTCCGCCCAGCGGGGTTTCGGCCGCCGCCGCGGCGAAGACGAAGGCTTCGAACGCGATTGGACCCGCGGCGACGGCTGGAACGAGCCCCGCCCCGGCATCCGCGACCGCGGCGACCGCCGCCCCGCGCCCACCGCCGCCAAACGCAGCAACTCCACTCTCGTTCTGGCCGTGGGCGATCGAGTCAGCCACGACAAGTACGGCCTCGGCCGCGTCATCGCCGCCGAAGGCTTCGGCCAACTCGCCACCGCCACCATCGACTTCGGCACCGCCGGCAAGATCCGCCTCATGCCCCAGCACAGCCCGCTCACCAAGCTCTAGCCACCGTGTGGGTACCCGACTCTCTGGGGTCTCAGGGGCTTCGCCCCCGAACCCCCAGGGACGCTGGGGCTGTGTCAGCGCGGAGGGGCTGCCGAGGGTAGCCCTGTCAGGGGCTGTCTAGGGCGGGGTGGGTGTCGAAGACTGGGCGCATGATGCGATACCGACTCTTCGGACAGACCGGGCTGCGGGTTTCGGAAGTGGTGCTGGGGACCATGGCCCTGCGGGAGGTGGACGAGTATCGGCGGGTGCTCGGTGTTTTCGCGGAGGCGGGCGGGAACTTCGTCGATACGGCCACGGCGTACGGGAACAGTGAGGAGCTGCTGGGGGAGGTGCTGACCCGGCGGGATCGGTTCGTCATCGGGACCAAGTACACGCTGAGCCGGGATCCGAGCGATCTGAACGCGGCGGGGAATCATCGGAAGAACCTGGTGCTGTCGCTGGAGAACAGTTTGCGGCGGCTGCGGACCGACTACATCGATGTGTACTGGGTGCACATCTGGGATCGGCTGACCCCGATCGAGGAGACCATGCGGGCCCTCGATGATGTGGTGCGGTCGGGGAAGGTGCTGCACATCGGGATCTCGGATGCCCCCGCGTGGGTGGTGGCGCGGGCGAATACCTTTGCGCAACTGCGGGATCGGACGCCGTTCGCGGCGGTGCAGGTGCCGTACAACCTGCTGTGGCGCGATATCGAGCGGGAACTGCTGCCCATGGCGGAGGCGTTCGGGATGAGCGTGACCGCGTGGGCTCCACTCGGCCAGGGGGTACTGACCGGAGCGGCGGGGCAGCGGACCGATCCGGCGCAATTCAGCGCGCGGCAGCGGGCCGCCGCCACGGCCGTGGCGAAGGTGGCGGACGAATTGGGTGTTCCCGCAGCACATGTCGCGCTGGCGTGGACGCGGCACCGGTCCGCGGCGGTGCTTCCCATCGTCGGAGTGAGCAGCGCCGAGCAGTTGCGGGTGAACCTGGACGCGCTGGATCTGGTGCTGCCCACGGAGGCGGTGCGCACCCTCGAGGAGTCGGCGCCCTTCGAACTCGGCTTCCCCAGCGATTTCATCGCCAACTACGACGACGCCGCCCGCGCCTACGGTGACGCCGCCCCGCGCGTGGATGCTCCCGGATTGCCTCGCGGCGCGGCCTGGGGTCTGCAGCGTTGACGCGAGTGGACCGACGCCGATCGCACGGTTGACTACGATGTAGCCGGTGCGCCCCACCTCCGCTTCGCCTCGTTCTCGAAATGCCCTGCACCGCTTGCTGTCGGGACACGGACTGGTGGAAATCGGTAAGGTCGGGCCGGTGAGCGGGTGGATCTATCGAAAATTCCAGCGGGTAGGACGATTCGATCGTGCGGTCGAGAGTGCGGTGGGGGCGTTGCCCGCATCCCGGGTCGATCAGGGCCTGCTCTCGCTCACCACCTCCGCCAACTACAGCGGGCTGTGGCTGGGCATCGCGGCCCTGCTGGCCACCCGCAAGGGGCAGACGCGCCGGGCGGCCATGCGTGGCGCTGTCGCCGTCGGAGGCGCGAGCCTCGTCGTCAATGCCGGTATGAAAACCCTCATCGCCCGCCGCCGCCCGGCCGCGGAGGTGCTGCCCGTGTACCGGCGGCTGGTCCCGGCCCCGGTGTCCTCGTCCTTCCCGTCCGGCCACGCGGCCTGCGCGGCCGCCTTCGCCACCGCCGTGGCGCTCGAAAGCCCGCGCACCGCAGCGGTTGTCGCGCCACTGGCGGCCACGGTCGCCTACTCGCGCATCCACACCGGCGTGCACTGGAGTTCGGACGTATTCGTCGGCGCCGCAGTGGGTTCCGTGGTCGCACTGGCCACCCAGCGCTGGTGGCCGGTCCGCGAATCCGACGAGGCGCTGGCCCGCCCCGTGCGGGAGGCGCCCGCCATGCCGAAGGGCAAAGGGCTTGTGGTGGTGGTGAATCCGGTCTCGGGCGACCCGAACTACGACCCCACCGGCGATATCGCCACCGCCCTCCCGGAAGCCGTGCTGTTGCGCACCCGGCCCGATATCGACGCCGCCGATCAGCTCGAGCAGGCGCTCGCCGAACTCGGCCCGGCCGTCGAGGCGGTCGGTGTGGCGGGCGGCGACGGCACGGTGGCGGCCGTCGCCGCGGTGGCGCTGCGGCACAAGCTGCCGCTGGCCGTCATTCCCACCGGCACCCTCAATCACTTCGCCCGCGATCTCGGCGTCTACGACCTGATCGAGGTGGTGGACGCCACCGGTATCGGCGAGGCGGTGGCCGTCGATGTCGCCAGCGTCGAACTCGAGGACGAAACCGGTTCCAGCACACGGTATCTGCTCAATACCGCGAGTATCGGCACCTACCCGGACATGGTGCGCATGCGGGAGAAGTGGCAGCATCGCTGGGGTAAGTGGCCCGCCTTCGCCGCCGCGCTCGTGGTCACCCTGCGCCGCGCCGAATCCATTCAGATCCAGATCGACGGCCGCTGGCAGCGAGTGTGGTTCCTGTTCATCGGCAACGGCCCGTACCACCCGCACGGCGCGGTCCCGGCCTTCCGCGATCGGCTCGACTCCGGCCTGCTCGACGTGCGCTGGCTGCGCGCGGATGTGCGGTGGTCGCGTACGCGCGCCTTCATGGCCCTGGCGCTCTCGGCCATCGGCCATTCCACCGTGTACGGGGAACGCCAGCTCCCGGAACTACTGGTCGATCTGCCGTCACCGGAGGCGCTGGCCACCGACGGCGAGGTGGTCGGCAAGGCCAGCCGGCTGCACTTCCGGGTGGCCGGGCAGATCCCGGTCTACCGGCGTGACGAATCCAATCCGCTCTGGGTGGACCGGGTGCGGCCGCACCACCGGCGCGCGCCGTGGCTGCGTGATTGGTTCCAGTCGCTGACCGACCGGTGGTCCTCGACCTCCAGCCGACCGTGATTCACAGCGGATGCCGCGTGCAGCACGCGGCATCCGCAGAGCCGCGGACCGGCATGCTGACGGAAGCAGCGTGCCGGACCGAGGGAAGTCAGTCGCGCTGGATGCCCAGGGAGATGCCGCGCGAGGCCAGCCACGGAATCGGGTCGATCTTGTCGACGCCGTTCAGCCAGACCTCGAAGTGGCAGTGCGGGCCGGTGGAGAAGCCGCGGTTGCCGACCGTGGCGATCTGATCGCCCGCCATCACCCGCTGACCCTGCGACACCGTGGCCGTATCGATGTGGCCGTAGATGGTGACCGTGCCGTCGTCGTGCAGCAGCCGCACCCACATACCGAAACCCGACGCGGGACCGGCCTCCAGCACCGTGCCGTCGGCCACCGCGTAGATCGGGGTGCCGATCGGCGCGGCCACGTCGACGCCCGCGTGCTGCACACCCCAGCGCATGCCGTAGCCGGAGGTGTAGTTGCCGTTGGCGAACTTGGAGAACAGCGGACGCAGCTTCGCGGCCTCGGCGGCGGCCAGATCCGCGGCGTAGCGCGCGCCCTTCTCCAGAATGTCGTTGAACTGCGTGAGATCCACGGGCGCACCGACATTCAGCACCTGCGGGGAGCCGCCGACCGGAGCGTCATCGGTGAGGCCGATGGTCTCGTTGGCGGAGATCTCCTTGACCTGCGCCGCGGCCTGGAAGTCGACATTGTCGGCGGGCGCGCCGGAGACCTCGATACCGGTCTGGCCCGCGGCCACCACGGCGCCGGCGGCCACGGCCACCACGGCGGCGCGGCCCTTCAGCGCGGTGGGCGGTGCGGGCAGGCGGTGCGCGCCACCCGCGGCGGCGGCGCGACGGCGGCCGGTGCGGGTCGGACGGGACTGCGCCGCATCGGAATCGGCGTCGGTGTCGGCCTCGCGCTTGTCGAGACGAGCGCCGTCACCGGAGAAGGTGAGCTTCTCGCCGGAGGCGGTGCGGAAGGTGTAGGCGGGCCGGTAGTCACCGGACGGGGTCGGATCGTCACCCCAATCCGGACGCGGCGAGAAGTCGGCCGGATTCGGGGCCGACCAGCCGTTGGTGGAGGTGGTGTTCCAGTCGTCGCCGGAATCCCAGCCGGATCGATCGTCAACGGGGGTTTCCCAGTCGGCGCCCGCGTGCTGCTCGGCGTCGGCGGTCCACTTCGGCTGTGCGTCCCATTCGGACTGCACGGAATTCCACTCGGGCTGAGCGTGCCACTGCTCGCCGGAGTTCCAGGCGGCGTCGGCGTTCCATCCGGCGGCGGCGTTGTCGTTCCATTCGGCGGCTGCGGGCTCGTTCCAGGCGCCGGAGGCGTCGTTACCCCACTGTGCCC
Source organism: Nocardia acididurans (assembly GCF_016741815.1). Lineage (GTDB taxonomy): Bacteria > Actinomycetota > Actinomycetes > Mycobacteriales > Mycobacteriaceae > Nocardia > Nocardia acididurans. The sequence goes on along the minus strand of NZ_JAERRJ010000005.1, from coordinate 85,693 downwards.
CGGCCGTGTCCCGGCCGCCCCACTGCGTTTCGCCCGCGGCGTTCCACTGCTCCCCGGCGGGGGCGTTCCACGCCTGCGCGGCATCCCAGCCGCCGTGTGCGATCTGCTCGTCGAAGGGCTGCGGCGCATCGAAATGGGTTGCGCCACCGTAGTTCTCGGATTCCTCGCGGTAGCGGTGGCCGTGCTTGGCGCGGTGTCGCGAGGGGAAGGGGCCGTCGCTCATCGGAGCTTGTCCCGGTAGTGCGAAGTAGCCGATGTTCCATCCGCGGAGCGGCTCTCTACCTGCGGAGCGCTGTGCTGCGTCAAGCCTGCCGTCCTCCTGTCGTGACCGGGTTGTGACATCGACCGCATCGACGGTAACGAAACGATTGCGCGTCAGCAAGCGATGGGAGGGCGTCGCGACACACCTGTGACATTCATCACGTTGTGGGCATGGATTGGCTCACTGTGCATCGGGTAACCATGTGAGGCCTGTCAACGACAACTCGTAGTAGCGAGTGTCACTCTCCGGGATTCGTGTGTCCTACCTGGCGCGCCGTCAACAAGCTACTCGCCGGTAGGATTATCCAGCGGTTTTATCGCGCCGGAGACTGTACCGTGACCTGCGCCACTTAGGCTGTATGCGGCTGATTTCGGCTCCATGTGACTGATTAGAGTCCGATCCGACCCGCCCCCGACGACGGGCCGCCAAACCAGACGTTGTCACAACAACGCAGACGAGACGGTGAGTACATGGATCTCTTCGAATATCAGGCGAAGGAACTCTTCGTGAAGCACGGAGTGCCTTCGTCGGAGGGTCGCGTCACCGACACGGCCGAGGACGCGCGTGCGATCGCCGAAGAAATCGGCAAGCCGGTAATGATCAAGTCGCAGGTCAAGGTCGGTGGCCGCGGTAAGGCCGGTGGCGTGAAGTACGCCGCCACCCCGGAGGACGCCTTCACCCACGCCCAGAACATCCTGGGCCTGGACATCAAGGGCCACATCACCAAGAAGATCTTGGTCGCCGAGGCGAAGGACATCGCCGAGGAGTACTACATCTCCTTCCTGCTGGACCGCTCCAACCGCACCTACCTGGCCATGTGCTCGGTCGAGGGCGGCATGGAGATCGAAGAGGTCGCGGTCAAGTCCCCCGAGCGCCTCGCCAAGGTGCCCGTCGACGCCGTCAAGGGTGTCGACCTGGCCTTCGCCCGCTCCATCGCCGAGCAGGGCCACCTGCCCGCCGACGTGCTCGACGCTGCGGCCGTGACCATCCAGAAGCTGTGGGAGGTGTTCGTCAAGGAGGACGCCACCCTGGTCGAGGTCAACCCGCTGGTGCGCACCCCCCAGAACGAGATCCTCGCCCTCGACGGCAAGGTCACCCTGGACGAGAACGCCGAATTCCGGCACGCCGACCACGCCGAGTTCGCGGATATCGACGCCACCGATCCGCTGGAGCTCAAGGCCAAGGAGAACGACCTCAACTACGTCAAGCTCGACGGTGAGGTCGGCATCATCGGCAACGGCGCCGGCCTGGTCATGTCGACCCTGGACGTCGTCGCCTACGCCGGTGAGAACCACAACGGCGTCAAGCCCGCCAACTTCCTCGACATCGGTGGCGGCGCCTCGGCCGCCGTCATGGCCGCCGGCCTCGATGTCATCCTGGGCGACGCCCAGGTCAAGAGCGTGTTCGTGAACGTCTTCGGCGGCATCACCGCCTGTGACGCGGTCGCGAACGGCATCGTCGGCGCCCTGCAGACCCTGGGTGACGCCGCCTCCAAGCCGCTGGTCGTCCGCCTCGACGGCAACAAGGTCGAGGAGGGTCGCAAGATCCTCGCCGACTTCAACCACCCGCTGGTGACTCTCGCCCAGACCATGGACGAAGGCGCCGACAAGGCCGCCGAGCTGGCTGCGGCCAAGTAAGGACACGAACCAACATGTCTATCTTCCTGAACAAGGACAACAAGGTCATCGTCCAGGGCATCACCGGCGGCGAGGGCACCAAGCACACCGCGCTGATGCTGAAGGCGGGCACCAACGTGGTCGGCGGCGTGAACGCGCGCAAGGCCGGCACCACCGTGTCGCACGTGGACGCCGACGGCAACACCGTCGAACTGCCCGTGTTCGCGAGTGTCGCCGAGGCCATCGAGAAGACCGGCGCGGACACCTCCATCGCGTTCGTGCCCCCGGCCTTCTCCAAGGACGCCATCATCGAGGCCATCGACGCGGAGATCCCGCTGCTCGTGGTCATCACCGAGGGCATCCCGGTGCAGGACTCCGCCTACGCGTGGGCCTACAACGTGGAGAAGGGCAACAAGACCCGCATCATCGGCCCGAACTGCCCCGGCATCATCACCCCGGGCGAGTCGCTGGTCGGCATCACCCCGGCCAACATCGCGGGCAAGGGCCCGATCGGCCTCGTGTCGAAGTCGGGCACCCTGACCTACCAGATGATGTACGAGCTGCGGGACTTCGGCTTCTCCACCGCCATCGGCATCGGCGGCGACCCGGTCATCGGCACCACCCACATCGACGCCATCGAGGCGTTCGAGAAGGACCCGGAGACCAAGCTCATCGTCATGATCGGCGAGATCGGCGGCGACGCCGAGGAGCGGGCCGCGGCCTACATCCAGGCCAACGTCACCAAGCCGGTCGTCGGCTACGTCGCGGGCTTCACCGCCCCCGAGGGCAAGACCATGGGCCACGCCGGCGCCATCGTCTCCGGCTCGGCGGGCACCGCCCAGGCCAAGAAGGACGCCCTCGAGGCCGCGGGCGTGAAGGTCGGCAAGACCCCGTCCGAGACCGCCGCCCTGGCGCGCGAGATCCTCGAAAAGGCCAGCGTCGACGCCTGATCGAGTCGCTCAACGGCTGAAAAGCTTGGGCCGCCTGCTGAATTCGGCAGGCGGCCTTTGTCATGAAGGCTGGCTTTCAGGAACGATTACCTCGTCCTGCCAGTGCGTCCAGATCAACGGTCAACTCGAAGGGCTGATCGAAGTGGACGGTACCGGTGACACGTGGAGCTCTGTTGTATCTGCCGTCGTCGCCCAGCGAATAGGCGGTGAGCCCGACTTGCTCGTTTTCGAGAACGTCGACCACCCAGTAGTGAGCAATACCGTTCGCGGCGTACTCGTCCGGCTTGATTGCGTAGTCCCGTACCGCCGAGTCGGCTGACGAAGCCACCTCGATTGCGAGGAGGATCTGATCGCCCCGCACACGTGTCTGGTCTCCCACCTCCCACGGCACCAGTACCAGATCCGGTACGCGCCGGGGAGACCTGCCCTGCGGTAGCTCCGTTTCGAAGTCGGGTAGCACCTCGAACTCATCCGGCAGTTGGGACTCCAGTTGAACGCAAAGTCGTTTGACCGCGCGAATATGGGGGCCTGCCGGGCGAGCGTTCACGAGCAAGAATCCGTTCTCGATCTCGTAAATCAGGCTGTTGTCCTCGGGTAGAGCGTCGAATTCTTCCACGCTGATCGGTTGCCCGGATGAGATCGGCTGCATCTCCACGGTCATCGCCTACCTCCGTACCGTTCGGTTCTCGTGCTGGTGAGGCTCTTCTCCAAGAACAGCCTCCATCATCCCATCGCGGACCGAATCCGGTATTGCGGTTCGGCGGCGGGCGGTGGTACGGCGTGACCCGGGCGTTTGAGTGCAGTAGCGTCGGTGGGAGTTCGTGAACGACTCAAAGGAGACGACGACATGTCATACCCGACCGGGGGCTCGGGATACAACGCGCCCGCGCCGACGCCTTCCAACGCACCCGGCTACGGCTCGCAGGCTCCTGCTGCTGGGTCGAGTGCGACAGGGGCCAAGGGGCTTCCCTTCTTCCTCACCGCGGCCGTCGCCGGCCTCGGTGTGCTGAACTTCCTGCTGGGGTTCGCGCCGTACAAGGGTTCGGGCGACGCGACCTTCGCGTTCGACTACAACCTGTTCGAGGCCAGCGCCGGGATCGCCGGACTGCTGCTGCTCGGCGGTCTGCTCGCGGGTCTGTCGCTGCTGCCCAAGCAGGATCTGACCGGTGTGGCCGCGGCCGTATCGGTCGCCGCGTTCCTGACGGTGCTGTTCACCTCGTTCGTGGGTGAGGCGAGCACCGAGTGGGGCGGCTGGGTGATCATCTTCCTGTCGTTCGTGCAGGCCGTCGCGGCCGTGCTGGTGGTGCTGTTCGCGCTCGGCATCGTGAAGCCGCCGGCCCCGAAGCCCGCTGCGCCGCAGGGCGGTTACGGTCCGGGGCAGCCCGGCTTCGGCCAGTTCGGTCAGCCGGGACAGCAGTCCACGCCGTTCAACGCGTTCGGTCAGCCGGGCCAGCCGCCGGCGTTCGGTCAGCCGGGTCAGCCGGGCGGCCAGCCGGGGTACGGCACCGGCCCGCAGTACCAGCAGCAGCCGCCGGCCTTCGGCCAGCAGCCCGCCGGGTACGGCAGCGGTTCGCATCAGCAGCCGTCCTACGGTCAGCAGCCCTCGTACGGCCAGCAGCCGGGTGCGCAGCAGCCGGGTTACGGCCAGTCCTACGGCCAGCAGGGCGGCGAGCCCGCCACCCAGCACTTCGGTGCGCAGCCGGGTCAGCAGTACGGTGCGGGCGCGAGCCCGTTCGGCGGTGAGCAGAGCGCCGATCCGGCCGCCGACGCCACCCGCGCGTTCCGTCCCGGCCAGGACGACCAGAACAAGTAGGCGGGCGACTCAAGGCTGACGCAGACATGAGAATGGCCTCCGGTATCTCACCGGAGGCCATTCTCATTGGCGCGATGCGGCTCTCGTCGAATCGGCCGAGGCCGGGGCGTCGGCCCGCACGCGCTGTCCACTCTTCGCGCGCCGCTGTTGCGCGGCGCGCCTGACCCAGGTCTTCTCTCGATGCTGCCACGCTGGTTGTCCATGGACGTTCCGAAATCCACCGCGCTCGCGCGGATCGACGATGAGGTGCGGGAATTCCCGCACGATCCCGATCCGCTGCCTCCGGGGCCGGGCGGGTTCGGGGCGCTGACGCCCGAACGGGCGCGGGTGTTGTTGATCGTCGCGGCGCGGGGATCCAGCGTCACCATTCTGTTGATCTTCGCGATCGTGTTCGGGACGCTGCTGGCCTCGCGCAGCGGGCTGACCGGGGCCTCGGGGGCGATCGCGGCGAGTTGGCTTGCGGTGCATCAGGTTCCGCTGGTGATCGGGAAGACGGCGCTGGGGTTGTGGCCGCTGCTGCCGACCGGGTTCCTGCTGTGGATGGTGGCGCGGGACTGCGCGAAGGCGGCCGAACCCGACTGCGGGCGAGCCGATCTCGGCTGGATCGCGGGGGCGGCCGTCGGCGGACCGCTGATCGTCACCGCGATCTGCCTGGCGGTGGCCGACGACGCGTCCGCGGTGGTGGCGCTGCGGCCGCCGGATACGCCGGTGGCGTTCGCGTGGGTGATCGGGCTGCACGCGCTGGCCGCCGCCGTGGGCATCGGGTCGCGCCGGTGGCGGGAACTGCTGTCGCTGGCTCCGATCACCGTGCCGGACTGGGTGATCCCGGGCGTGCTGGCGGGGCTGCGGGCGCTGTTCCGGTTGTTCGCGATCGCGACCGCGCTCACGCTGGTCTCGTTCCTGGCGCACTGGTCGCGTATCGGCGAGACCTATCAGGCGGCCGGAAACATCGTCGGCGTCGCCGGTTTGACGCTGCTGTCGCTGGCCTACCTGCCGAATGTGGTGATCGACGCGGTCAGCCTGCTGCTCGGCGGGCAGGTGCGCATCGGCGACGGCTCGCTGAGCCTGTTCGCCATCGAAGGCGCGCCGGTGCCGTCCCTGCCGCTCCTGGCGGCCGTGCCCGCCGGCCCGGCCCCGATCTGGTGGATGGCGCTGCTCATCGTGCCCGCCGCCGTGGGCGTGCTCAGCGGCCTGGACTGCGGCCGCCACTCCGACGACCGCGCCACCGCGCCCTGGGCCACCCTCACCGCCGCCGGTGTCGGGGCCGTCCTGCTCTCGCTGCTGGGCGTCTTCGCCGGGGGAGACCTCGGCACCTTCGGTTGGATCGGCCCGAACATCCTGCTCTCCGCCGCACTGGCATTCATCTGGCTGGCCGTACCCGGCTATGTCGGCATGCTCGCCGCACACTGGTTCGCCCCGGCGGCCGGTGCCGCCGCTGCGGTCGCCGAGGACGACGACTACGACGACGAGTACGACGACGCCGACTACGCGGATGACGACTACGACGCTGCCGACGACGAGTACGACGAGTACGACGAAGACGCCGACTACGACTCCGATGAGTACGACGACTACGACGAGGCCGAGGACGCCGACGCCGCCGAGGATTCCAGCGACGACTACTACTTCAGCCCCGACGACCCGGACCGCCCCGACGCCATCGACGGCGAACTCGTCGAGGACGACTCCGAGCCGACCACTCGTCCCCCCGTGAGAGGCGACGACGACATCGTCGACGCCGAGGTTGTGGAAAGTGACAACTGATTTCGAGAGGACCGGGTGACTCGCCGGGTGCGAGCGAAATCGGGTTCGCTCACAACCGCCGGCACGCGTGTGCGATCGATCACGGTGCCGTGCCGGGCGCTGAAGGCGCGGGGAGGCGGGCTGCAGCGCGTGATCGGGCGGTAGCTAGTCTTTAGGGCGGCGGGCATGCTCCCGCTGATTCCTTCCCGCTCCCAGACACAGGAGTAGTGCGCTGACGCCCACGCCCGCCCAGCTGCTACCGCCGACCGCGCCCGCGACCGTCGTGGTGCTGGCCTCCGGTACCGGTTCGCTGCTGCGTTCGCTGCTCGAAGCCACTCGCGCGCCGGGTTATCCGGCGCAGGTCGTCGCCGTCGGCGTGGATCGCGACTGCGCGGCCACCGACCACGCGGAAGCCTTCGACGTCTCGTCGTTCAAGGTGGCGCTGGGTGATTTCGAGGGCCGCGCCGAATGGGATCACGCGCTCACCGAGATCGTGTCGGCTTTCGCCCCCGATCTGGTGGTGTCGGCGGGCTTCATGAAGATTCTGGGCCCGAAGTTCCTGGATCGCTTCGGCGGTCGCATCATCAACACCCATCCCGCGCTGCTGCCCGCGTTCCCGGGCGCGCACGGGGTGCGGGACGCGCTGGCGTACGGCGTGCGGGTCACCGGTTCCACCGTGCACCTGGTGGACGCGGGTGTCGACACCGGGCCGATCCTCGCGCAGGAGGCGGTCGTGATCGAGCCCGAGGACGACGAGTCCACCCTGCACGAACGCATCAAGGTCGTGGAGCGGAGGCTGCTGGCGGAGACCGTCGCGGCCGTCGCGAACCGAGGCATCATCTCCGATGGACGAAAGGCAGTTATCCCTGATGAGCGAGTTCTCCGGTGAGTGAACGCAAGCCGATCAAGCGGGCCCTCGTAAGCGTCTACGACAAGACCGGTCTGATCGAACTGGCCACCGGTCTGCACAATGCGGGCGTGGAGCTGGTCTCGACCGGCTCGACCGCCGGCAAGATCGCCGACGCCGGTATCCCGGTCACCAAGGTGGAAGACCTGACCGGTTTCCCGGAGACCCTGGACGGCCGCGTCAAGACCCTGCACCCGCGCGTGCACGCCGGCATCCTCGCCGACACCCGCAAGGACGAGCACCTCGATCAGCTCGTCGAACTCGGGGTCGAAGCCTTCCAGCTGGTGGTGGTGAACCTCTACCCGTTCACCGCGACCGTCGCCTCGGGCGCGTCCATCGACGAGTGCGTCGAGCAGATCGACATCGGCGGCCCCTCCATGGTGCGCGCCGCCGCCAAGAACCACCCGTCGGTCGCCGTGGTCGTCAACACCGGTGACTACGCCGAGGTGATCGCGGCCGTGCAGGCCGGCGGATTCACCTTCGCACAGCGGACGGCCTTGGCCGCCAAGGCTTTCCAGCACACCGCCACCTACGATGTGGCCGTCGCCAGCTGGATGACCAGCGTCGCGTCGCCCGCCGCCGCGGCTGCGGAGCCGGAAGCCGAAGCGCCGCAGCAGTTCCCGGAGTGGATCGGCGCGACCTGGAACCGCGAGGACATCCTGCGCTACGGCGAGAACCCGCATCAGGCCGCCGCGCTGTACACCGGCGAGGCCGGGAAAGCCGGTCTGGCGCAGGCGAAGCAGTTGCACGGCAAGGAGATGTCGTACAACAACTACACCGACGCCGACGCCGCCTGGCGTGCCGCCTACGACTTCGACGCGCCCGCCGTGGCGGTCATCAAGCACGCCAACCCGTGTGGCGTGGCGGTCGGCGCGGATATCGCCGAGGCGCATCGCAAAGCCCATGCCACCGACCCGGTTTCGGCGTACGGCGGCGTGATCGCGGCCAACCGTGAGGTGTCGGTCGAGATGGCCGAGCAGGTCGCGGAGATCTTCACCGAGGTCATCGTGGCCCCCGCTTACGCGCCGGGTGCGGTGGAAGTGTTGCAGCGCAAGAAGAATGTGCGCGTCCTGGTCGCCGAGCCCGCCCAGCGCAAGGGTCCGGAACTGCGTCCGGTCAGTGGCGGCGTGCTGCTGCAGGAGCGCGACATCCTCGACGCCGAGGGCGATTCCCCCGCCAACTGGACTCTCGCCGCCGGTGAGGCCGCCGACGAGGCCACCCTGCGCGATCTCGAATTCGCGTGGCGCGCATGCCGTTCGGTGAAGTCCAACGCCATCCTGCTGGCCGACGACGGCGCTGCCGTCGGTGTCGGCATGGGCCAGGTCAATCGCGTCGACTCCTGCAAGCTGGCGGTCGACCGCGCCGGTGAGCGGGCCAAGGGTTCGGTCGCGGCCTCGGACGCGTTCTTCCCGTTCTCGGACGGTCCGCAGATCCTGGTCGCCGCGGGTGTTCGCGCCATCGTCCAGCCGGGTGGTTCCATCCGCGACAAGGACACCATCGAACTGTGCCGCGAGGCGGGCGTCACCCTCTACCTGACGGGTTCGCGCCACTTCGCCCACTAGGCGAGAATTTCCGGGGCCGGTGTTCCGTTCGGAACACCGGCCCTGTGCTGTCTACTTGGCGCTGAGGACTTTTCGGTCGCCGAGGGGCGACTTCAGCTGGATTTCGAGGCTGCCGAAGACGGCTTCCTGGGTGCACATCTTGCCGACGGCGTCGGCGCGGGTGCCCACGCGCAGTTCGACGGTGACGGTCTTGTCGGTCTCGGTGGTGGTGGCGTCCACGCCGTAGCAGGCGGGTGAGCCGGTCTGGAAGTTGACGGCGATCTTGTCGGGGGCGACGAGGGTCCAGCTGTCGAAGGTGGTGGCGCGCGCGTTCACGATGGTGGGGTCCGCGGTGAACGGGCGGCCGAGTTGGCTCGACGGCGCCTCGGTGGGATCGGGCGCCGCGGTGGTGGTGATCGGTGCCGCAGTTGTCGATTTCGTCTGATTTGCACCGTTTTCCGAGTCGCCACAGGCCGCTAGCCCCACGGCCAGCAGTGCGATGCCGGAGGTGATCATGAGGCGGCGCGCCCGAATCCTGTACATGGTTTCAACCCTAACGGTCCGACCGGTCGGCGTAGATATAACGCTGTGGCGAACTTTCAGCGACCGTGAGCCAAATTATCCGGGGACTCACCGGGGAATCCCTACGCGGACCGGCGCCGGGTCGGTAACCTCGAACCAAGTTGGCGAATGCAGTTCTGTGCCATCGGCTTTATCTGATGATCCCCCCTCCGGAAAGGACCCACCGTGGGCGACTCGTTGAAAGTCGGCGAACAACTCGGTCTCGGAGAGGCGCTCCAAGGCGGCGCTTACTCCCTGACTCTGCAAGATGACGGCAACCTCGTGCTGTCCGAGCCCGATGGCAATGTGGTGTGGTCCACCCTCACCCACGGTCAGGGCGTCAACCGCGCGGTCCTGCAGGACGACGGAAACTTCGTGGTGTACAAGGGCGATGGCAGCGCCGCATGGTCCACCGAGACCAACGGCAAGAGCGCCGATCGCCTGGTCGTGCAGGCCGATCGCAATGTCGTGCTGTACGGCTCCGACGGGTCCGCGCTGTGGTCCTCGGGCACCAACACCGACAACCCGCTGCCCGCTCCGGAGCCGGTCACCCAGGCCGCCGCCGTGCAGGAAGAGGTTCCCCCGCCGCCGCCCGCCGCGCAGACCTACACGGTCGAGCCGGGCGACACCCTGTGGGCGATCGCCGAGCGCTTCTACGGTGACGGCAACCGCTACCACGACATCGCGAATGCCAGTGGCATCGACAACCCGGACAACATCCAGCCGGGTCAGGTGCTGACCATCCCGTAGGGGACGGCAGGCAATGGGCGGCCCCGGCGCGAAAGTGCCGGGGCCGCTTCGTATTTCAGGCCGGAAGCACGGTATTGTACTGACCTATCCAAAACGTGCTACGGTAGCCGTATGCCGAGGCCCAGGGAGTTCGACGAGGACCGTGCGCTGGACGCCGCCATGCGGCAGTTCTGGGCGACCGGGTACGAGGCCACGTCCACCGAGCAGCTGTGCACCGCCACCGGCCTGCGGCGCAGCAGTATCTACAACACATTTCAGAGCAAGCACGCGCTGTTCCTGCAGGCGTTGACGCGGTATACGCGATGGCGCACGGGAATGTATCTCGAACTGCTGCAGGCGGATTCGCCCGCACCGCAGCGCTTGCGCGCCGTGCTGGAGCATGCGGTCGACATGGCGGTGGAGGCCGGGCGGGACGGATGTCTCGCGGTCAACACCGTGACCGAATGCAGTGCGCGTGACAGCGAAGTCGACGAACTACTGCGCGCGGACAACGAACTGCGCGCCACCGCGATCCGCGATGTGGTGGCCGCCGGGCAGCGGGCGGGGGAGTTGTCCCGCGATCGCGCCCCGGGTGATGTCGCCGAGTTCATCAACGCGACGCTCGCCGGAATCAGTGTGACCGCGCGCTGCGGCGGCGACCGCCGCACCCTTCGCGCCATCGCCGAGGTGGCAATGGCCGCCCTCTGATCCACGTATTCCCTCGCATGGGCACAGGTCTTCTCGCTTGCCCATGTTTTGTACAGAACGATACAAAACGTAGGAGATCCGCAGTGAGGCAACCCATTCCGCTGTCCGTCTACGCCCTGGCGGCAGCGATCTTCGCCCAGGGCACCTCCGAGCTCATGCTCTCCGGCCTGCTCCCCGATATCGCCGCCGACCTGAACGTCTCCGTCTCCGACGCGGGCCTGCTCGCCTCGGGCTTCGCGGTCGGTATGGCGGTCGGCGCGCCTCTGCTCACCGTCGCCACCCTGCGCTGGCCTCGCCGCCGCGCCATGCTGATCTTCCTGGCGGCCTTCGCGGTCACCCACATCGCGGGTGCGCTGGCTCCGACCTATGGCACGCTCATGGCCACCCGGGTGCTGGGAGCCGTTGTCTACGCGGGCTTCTGGGTGGTCTCGGCGGTCACCGTCATCGGCCTGGTGCCACCCGACGCCAAGGGCCGCGCCCTGTCCATCGTGGCAGGCGGACTCACCATCGCCACCGTGCTCGGGGTCCCGGCGGGTACGGCAATAGGCAACGAATTCGGCTGGCGCACAACGGTATGGGTCGTAGTAGCCCTGACAGTTCTCTCCGCGGCGGCAATTCTGGCGACGATTCCGGCGCAGCGCCGTTCACAGGCCGCTCCGCCCAGCCTGCGCAAGGAGCTCGCCGTGATCGCCAACCCGCGACTTTGGCTGGCCTACGTCGCGACGGCCATGTCCTCCGGTCAGGGCGTGGCAACCTTCACCTACCTGGGCGCCCTGCTGGTGGTGGTCGCAGGCATCCCGGCAGGCTGGATCCCTGTGGCTCTCGTGATTTCGGGCATCGGTTCGCTGGCGGGCCTGATCGTCGGCGGCCGCGTCGCCGACCGCCACCCCTTCACCACCCTCGCGGTCGGCTACACCGGCGCGGCCGTGGCCTCACTCCTGCTGCTTCTCGTTGCCGCCGAACCGATCCCGGTGATCCTGCTGGCCGCCGCACAACAGTTCTTCGCCTTCCTGACCAACCCCGCCGTGAACGTCCGCGTCTTCACCCTCGCCGCCGCGAGCCCCAACCTCGCCGGCGCAGGCAACATCACCGCCTTCAATATCGGCATCATCATCGGCCCCGCCCTCGCCGGTCTCCTCATCACCGCCCATGGCCTGGCATCCATCGGCTGGGCCTCCGCCGCCCTGGCACTGACCGGCCTGCTGGCCACCGCGGCGGCATACCCCCTGCGCCACAAGGATTCCGAGCCCGCACCCGAACCGCCCCCACTCGCCGCGGCCGTCGCCTGATCGACCGGCAGCGCGGTCCCGAAGCGCCTCGCTCAACACCTCAACCGGTAGTTCGGGGCGCGCCCTCCCCACCTCCTCTTCCTGAGTTCGGGGTGTGGGCCGCCGCGCCTCCTCTTCCTGGGGGTTCGGGGGCGAAGCCCCTGAGAGTCACGAGAGTTGCCCCTCTCCACGGCGAAGGGCCCCCGATGCGTAAGCGTCGGGGGCCCTTTCGATTTCGTGTCCCGGTGGGGAGTTTCGCGAGCCGCTACCGGCTCGTGAAGGGGAGCAGTGCCATTTCGCGGGCGTTCTTCACGGCGACGGCGACCTGGCGCTGCTGCTGCGGGGTCAGGCCCGTCACGCGGCGGCTGCGGATCTTGCCGCGGTCGGAGATGAACGTGCGGAGCAGGTTCACGTCCTTGTAGTCGACGGTTTCGACGCCGGCGGCGATCAACGGGTTCTTCTTCGGGCGGCGGGCCTGCTCGGCACGGACCTTCTTCGACGGTGCTCGCTTCACTGCCATGTCAGCGGTTCCTTACTCACGAGATCGTGGATGCTTACCAGCTCGATTTGTGCACACCGGGCAGTTCCCCCCGGTGAGCCATCTCGCGCACGCGCACTCGCGAGAGTCCGAACTTCCGGAGATGACCACGCGGGCGTCCGTCCGCGGCGTCCCGATTGCGCAATCGTACCGGACTGGCATCGCGCGGGAGCTTCTGCAGGGCGGTCTGAGCTGCGGCGCGATCCTCGTCGGAGGTGGTGGGCTTGCGGATGAGTTCCTTCAGTTCCGCACGCTTCTCGGCCCACCGGGCCACGATCTCCCTGCGCTGTTCGTTTTTCGCGATCTTCGACTTCTTGGCCATGTCAGCGGGATTCCTTGAAGTCGACGTGCTTGCGGATGACGGGGTCGTACTTGCGCAGCACCATGCGGTCGGGATCGTTGCGCCGGTTCTTGCGGGTGACGTAGGTGTAGCCGGTGCCGGCCGTGGAGACGAGCTTCACGATGGGCCGGAGTTCGGTCGATTTCGATGCCATCGGTTACTCCTTCAGATCTTCTCGCCGCGGGCGCGCAGCCGGGCGACGACCGCCTCGATGCCGTCGCGGTCGATGGTCTTGATGCCCTTGGCGGAGACGGTCAGCGTGATGCGCCGGCCTTCGCTGGGCAGGTAGTAGGTCTTGCGCTGGATGTTCGGGTCCCAGCGCCGGTTGGTCCGCTTGTGCGAGTGCGACACGGACTTGCCGAAGCCCGGCTTGCGGCCGGTGACCTGGCAGATAGCCGACATGGTCCACTCCCTTCCAGTTCTAGATGCAGATGACAATCGTTTTCGACAACGACCGGGGAACAATGTACCCTCGGTTTCCTGTTAATGGAAATCGTTGTCGAAAGGGGTACCCGGTGGTGTCCGAATCCAGCCGCAAACCCGTCGTACTCCTCGCGGGCCTGCCCGGCCGCGCCGCCGACGGCGTCCGCCGCGCCGCCGACCTGCTCGGCGCGGAACCGGGCACGGTCGTGGTCCGCCACGATCTGACCGAACTGCGCGAGGGCGTGGTGCGGCGCTTCGTACAGGTCGACGGCCGCGAGAGCATGAGCGTGCTGGAACTCGCGCACGGCTGTGTGTCCTGCACGCTGCGCGCGGACCTGCTGCCGTACCTGTGCCTGCTCGCCGAACGGGATTCGGTGCGGCGCATCGTGCTCGCGCTGGACCCGGTCTTCGAGGCGGAAGCCGTGTGCCAGGCCATCGCGGATGTCGTGGTCACCGGCGTGGTCGGCCGGGTGGACGGCCCGGCCGGGCGCAGTGTGCGCATCGAGGCCGTGCTCACCTGCCTGGACGGCAGCGACTGGCTGGCCGACGCACTGGGCGACGAGACGCTGTCCGACCGCGGGCACGCCACCGCCGAGGATGATCGGACCATCGCGCAGCTGGCCGTCGGGCAGGTCGAATTCGCCGATGCGCTGGTCGGTTTCGACGCCGGGGCCGATCCGGTGGAGCGCATGCGGACCGGGGCCGTGCTGGCCCGGCTCGCACCGCAGGCGGCGGTCACCTGGGTGAGCGAACCCGGGGCGCTGCACGCCGGCGAACTCGACGAACTGCTCGGCCGGATTCCGGAGAATGCCCGGCGCGGAACCGGTTTCGACCCGCACGGCCCGCTGCTGCGCGGTCAGCCGCCGCTGGAGACGGACTGCGGTGTGGTGCTCCTGGAGTTCGATACCGACCGCCCGTTCCATCCGGATCGTCTGCACTCGGCCATCGACGTCCTCCTCGAAGGCGTGGTCAGCGCGCGCGGCCGGGTCTGGCTCGCCACCCAGCCCGAGGATGTGGTGTGGCTGGAATCCGCCGGTGGCGGTCTGCGGGTCGGCGGCGCGGGCCGCTGGCTGGCGGCCATGACCGAGGAGGAACTCGAGGACGCCGATCCGGCCCGCCGGGTCATGGCCTCGCTGCGCTGGAACGAGCACTTCGGTGACCGGCACACCTCGCTGGTGATCCTCGTCAACGACGCCGACGCCGAGGAGATCCGGCATGCCCTGCACTGGGCGCTGGTCGACGAGGACGAACTGCGGCAGGTGCGGTTCGCGCCCGAACGCGTGGCGCGCTGGGCAGACCCGTTCGGCGAACAGCACGAGGAGCCGTGCGAAGAAACCAAATCCACGCCGGTCACCGGAGACGGACCGTCCCGGCACAACGAAAGGTGAAGTGATGAAACCAGGAATCCACCCCGACTACCATCCGGTGGTCTTCCAGGATGTGAGCACCGGGCACAAATTCCTGACCCGGTCCACCGCGGTCTCGGAACGCACCATCGAGTGGGAGGACGGCAACACCTACCCGCTGCTGGTGGTCGATGTGACCGCTGATTCGCATCCGTTCTGGACGGGCGCGGCGCGACTGCTGGATACCGCGGGACGCGTCGAGAAGTTCGAGCGCAAGTACGGAAAGCGGACTCGTGGCCGCAATTCGTCTGCTGGAGAGGAGAACTGACATGGCTGTTCCGAAGCGCAGAATGTCGCGGGCCAATACCCATGCCCGGCGTTCGCAGTGGAAGGCGACGCCGCCGGATCTGATTCCGGTCAAGGTCGACGGCGTCGTGCATCAGGTGCCGCGCCGCATCGCGAAGGCCGTGCGGCTGGGCCTGGTCGACGTCACCAAGCTCTGAAAAGGCGAGGGCGGGCCGGCGGCGAAAAAGTCTTCTCAAAGTTGTGAATTCGTGGCCTGGCGACGGTATTCTCGTGGCCGAGGGCGGGTTCTCCTGATTACCGGAGAACCCGCTCATCGCCACTTCAAGGCCGGTTTACCCGCCATCTACGATCCCATACAAAATCCGGCAAATCAGCCAATTGGGCTGTCGGATACGGGTTTACGCCCGTTCGATCCCGGTATTTGTCCGCTTTGCGCGATTTCGCGCGCGGAACTGTTCGGGCCTTCGCCCCAACCGGGCAGCGGTAGATCCGGAAGCAGCTGTTCCAGTTTCGCCAGCTGTTCGGCGAACAGGGTCGCCGGGCCCTCGATGAGCGAGAACGGGAACGGCCAGTGGTGGTGCCCGGACAATCGCGACACCTCCTCCTCGAGTTCGGCGGTCGTCGCCTCCAGTTCGCTGATTTCCGTGCGCAGTTCGTCGATCTTGATCAGGGCCGCGGCCAGCGCGTCCACCACCGTCCGGTTGCGGCCCTCGGCATCGGTGCCCAGTTGCGGCCAGCCCGACAGACCCGGTCCGCGCAGCTGGATCTGGATGTCGCGCAGCATCTCTTCCTGTTCCGGGGTCAAGTCCGGTTCCTCCTGTTCGAAATCCCACTGCCCGAAATCGACGGGGTAGGCGTGGTTCACATCGCACTGCACCCCGTCGACGTAGACCTGTTCACCGGTCTGCAGCATGGCGATGCGCGGATCCCGGTTGGTGCCCGACCACGCCACGGTCTGCCAGGCCCAGGTAGCGGTGCCGGCGTCCAGCGCCCGGCTCACCGGCCAATATCCGCCGTAGATACCGGTGTTCGCGCGGCCGAGCACACTGGCCGCGCCATCCAGGTAGGCGTTGATGGGCTGCTGCTGTTGCGGGGTGGCGTCGAAATCGGCGGAGAAGTAGATCGGCCGGTCGGTACGCCCGCCGCAGCGCAGCACCTGCGCCAGGGCGGCCCGCGCGTCGGTGACGCCCGCGCCGTAGCCGTCGAGCATACGGGCGGCGGTGGTCTCCCAGTTGGACACGATCGACACCCCGTGGGCGCGCAGGTCGTCGGCCTCGGCGGGGGTGAGCAGCTTGCCGGGGAGTGAGGGACCGCCGGGGGACAGGTAGCGGACCACGAAGTCGTATCCGGCTGCTCGGATGGCGCTCGCGGCGGGCCGGCCTGCCGCGTAGTCAAGCCCGAAACGCATGAGTACCACTGTAATTCGCGAGACACGCCGAGCGCGCCGCATTGCGGAAGTCGGGGGTGCGAGCAGCGGCGAAGCCCGGACATCGGCGGAGGCGAGTGGTTGACTGTGGGTGGCCGTGTGATCGGCGTCACTCCGTTTCGCGCGGTCGTCCTGATTGACCGATTGCTCAGAAACGGAGAAACGATGCCTGTACGCGACGAGGCGTGGCCACCTGGAACACCGTGCTGGGTCGACTGCCAGGTCGACGATCCCGCGAAAGCCGGTGAGTTCTATACCGAACTGTTCGGTTGGGATGTTCTAGGTGGCGGGGACGAGTCGGGCGGATATCTGATGGCGCTGCGCGACGGGCAGGCCATCGCCGGGATCGGACCGAAACCCCAGATCGGCATGCCCTCGGTGTGGACGACGTACTTCGCGGTCGCCGACGCCGACGCCACCGCCGAGCAGGTGACCGCCGCGGGCGGCACCCTGCTGGTACCCGCCTTCGACGTCATGGAATTCGGCCGCATGTTCGTGGCCGCCGACGCCTCCGGCGCACCGTTCGCGGTATGGGAGGCGCGGGCGCACAACGGCGCAGCGGTGCACAGCGAGCACGGCGCCTACGTCTGGAACGATCTGCACACCGGCGACTACGACACGGCGAAAGCCTTCTACAGCAGCGTATTCGGCTTCACCTACACCGAATACGACGATCCCGGCGTGCATTACGCCACCTTCACCCCGCCCGAGCGCGGTGAACCCGTCGGCGGCATCAACGACGACACGGTGAACGGCGCGGCACCCGAGCAGCCGTACTGGCTCACCTGGTTCCAGGTCGACGGAATCGACGAAAACCTCACGCGTGCGAGCGAACTCGGCGCGACAGTGCTCATGCCCGCCCAGGACGGACCGTTCGGCCGGATGGCCGTGCTGGCCGCCCCGCAGGGCGAGGTGTTCGCGCTGCTCGAGCCCGCCCGCGGCTGAAGACCGCTCGGCCGCGGGCGAAAACACGGCTCAGCGAGTGGATTTCGCCGCCCGTGACGCCGCCGCCAGCGAGGTGGTGGGCGCGGTCTGCGGGATGACCGGCGCGAGCCGCCGCGCTTCCCGACGGTCGGGCGCGATCAGGATCGCGGTCACCGGCACCGCCAGCGAAAGGGAACTGACCACCCAGAACGGCACGAAATAGTTGAACAGGTCCGCACCCGACGGCGCGTCCGCGGTCTGGTCGACATATGCCTCGAGTCCCCACATTCCGACCAGGTGCATGGCGACCGCGAGCAGGCCGTAGACGAGGGATCCGGCCAGCAGCAGCCGCCGCTTGTGCGCGCTGTAGATGAGCCACATCATGGCCGCCGACAGCAGCGCCGCCACCGCGAACACGCCGGCCATGGCCAGCGCGCTCTGATCGACGCTGCCGCGAATCCGGATGCCCGACACGAAGATCAGGTGCACGCTCGCCATACCGACGGCCATGATCACGCCGCCCGCCGCCAGCCGCACCCAGTTCCGGGAGCGACCGGCCACCAGCAGCGCGACGAACGCCGCCGAACCGGACAGCGCGGAGGCGAGGATGACCATGGTCTCGTCGTAGTGCAGCTTGCTGCCGGGCACCTGCAGTCCGACCAGCGTGATGAAGATCGGCATGCCGACCCCCGCCCCGCCGAGGGCCGCGCCCGCGACGAACAGCCACACCGTCCGGAATCGCGCCGTCTCCGACTTTTCGGACTGCCGGATACAGGCCAGCCCGCAGGCGGCCGCGATCGCCGAGAAGAACAGGGCCAGGCCGACGACCCAGTACCCCATCGAGAAATAAGTCACCCGTAACCCCTGCTGCCTTCGTACCGCTAGGTATCTGAATACCTAGACGTTCCTGCTCGTTTCGCGCTGCGCGGCCATCAGCCGCTCGATCGCGTACTCGGTGACCGCGGCCAGCGACCGCCGCACCTCCTGCGGATCGCGCGCGTCGATATCCACGATCGGGACGCCCTCGCGCACGCTCAAGGCCTCACGCAGTTCGGCGACCGGGAAGCGCGGTGCGTCCGGGAACCGGTTGACCGCGATGAGGAACGGCAGCTGCTTGGCCTCGAAGAAGTCCACGGCCGCGAAACTGTCCTCGATACGCCGGGTGTCCACCAGCACCACCGCGCCGATCGCACCCTTGATCAGGTCGTCCCACATGAACCAGAACCGGCGCTGTCCGGGCGTGCCGAACAGGTACAGCACCAGGTTGCCGGGCAGGATGATGCGGCCGAAATCCATGGCGACCGTGGTGGTTTCCTTACCGGGCGTGGCGGCGAGGTCGTCCACGCCGTCCGACATGCCGGTGACCATCGCCTCGGTGCGCAGCGGCACGATCTCCGAGACCGCGCCTACGAAGGTGGTCTTGCCCGCGCCGAAACCGCCCGCGACCACGATCTTGGTGGATGCGGTGCGGGACTCGTCGCCCGGACGCGGCGGGTACTGCGGCAGACCCGAACTGGTCGTGTACTGCGGCAGACCCGAACTCGTCGTGTACTGCTGGCCGCCTTTGTAGCCCCCGCCGTCAAAGGGCCCGGAGTCCATGCAGTGTCCTCTCCATCAAAGATCGTCGCTCGTCGAAGGTGGCCTGATCGCTCAGGGTGGAGTGCACGCGCAGCGTTCCGGCGACGACGAGGTCGCCGATCACCACGCGGATCATGCCCAGGGGCCGCTGCAGGTGGGCCGCGATCTCGGCGACCGACAGGCGGGCGGTTCCCATGCGCAGGATCTCGGTGCGGATGTCACCCGCGGGCCAGTCGAAATGCGCCGTGTAGGACAGGGTTTCGACGACCGCCTCGAGCGGCAGATCCACTGCCGGTTCGGTGCGGCCGGAGGTCAAAGCGTAGGGGCGGACCCGGGTGGGTGGCCGGTTGCCGCCGCCGTTGGGAGTGCTCATAACCGCCTCATCAGGAGGCGGAGCGGGCGGTGGCCTGGACCACCGATCCCACCCGGTCCACGAGCAGCGCCATCTCGTAACCGATGCGGCCGATATCGTGCTGCTTGTTGGCCAGTACCGCCAGGTGCGAGCCGTTGCCGACGGTCATGACCAGCAGGTAGCCGCGCTGCATCTCCACGATGGACTGCATCACCTTGCCGCCCTCGAAAAGCTGTGCGGCGCCGCTGGACAGGCTCGCCAGACCGGCGGTGACGGCCGCAAGCTGCTCGCCGCGATCGGACGGCAGATGCGGGCTGGTGGCCTGCAGCAGGCCGTCCGCGGAGACCAGAACGGCGTGCGAGACTCCCGGAACCTCCCGGGTGAACCGGGTGACCAACCAGTTCAGGTTGTCATCGGTCGTGGTCGTCGATGCGTCGGTCATACATGCCCTCCGTCGTCGTTGTGCTCGGCGTCGGCCCGCCCGGAGCGGACGCCGCTGAGATGCCTGGTCAAGCTGCTGCGAATCTCATCCGGATTGCGCGCGCCGCCCTCGTCGTCCTGTGCCACGCCGCCCGGCACCAGCTGGGCGCCCGGCCGCCGGATCGGCAGCCCGCCCTGGGTGCGGCCGGTCGTGGTGGGGTTGGCGGCCTCCTCGGCCGCGGCCCAGCCGGCATCCGAGGACGACGACCACGCCGCTCCGGACTCACCGCCGGCGGCGGCGGGTTCCACCAGCCACTCCGACACCATGCGCTGGAAGATCGGCGTCGGCGCGTCGCCGACCGGCCGCAACCCCGCCTGCGGGGCCGCGGGCCGCTGCGGCGCGGCAGGCGCCGGGCGCCCGCCGTTCTCGCCACCCGCGCCGCCGTTGGCGCCGGTGAAGCCGTTTCCATTTCCACCTTCGGCGGTGCGGCCGCCGAACCCGGACCCGCTCTGCGGGCCTGCGGCGCCGTTGCCGCTGAAACCGTTGCCATTGCTGTTGCCGTTGCCGGCCATCCGGCTGGGAAGGCCCGAACCACCCTGTGTACCACCGGCACCCGCGCCGGTCCGCTCACCAGCGGGCTTCCCGTCGGCGGCCCCGAATCCGGAGCTGCCGCGTCCCGCCGTTCCGGCATTGGCCTGTCCGATCCCGGGCAGCCCCGGATTCGTCTGGCCGCCACCGATTCCGAGACCGCCACGGCCGTCGCCCGCGCCGCTGTCCTGGCCGCCGATCCGGCTGACCTGACCGAAACGGTCGCTGCTCGGACCGTTGCGGTCGGCGGAGCCGTTGCCGAACCCGTTGCCGTCCAGGCTGAATCCGGTGTCGCCGGGCGCGCTGTCGAAGCGAGCGCTCGCGGTGACGTCGGCCGCGGCGGGCTCGCCGCGGACGGGTTCGAAGTCGCCGGTGTTGGGGGTGGCGTCGAATCCGCCGGTCGCACCGTTTCCGAAAGCCGGTGCGGCCGCGGGTTCCTCGGTGTTGTGGCTGGGGATCGGCGTGATCGGGGTGACGGTTTCGGAGCGGTTGCGCCAGTAGTCGGCCTGGTACTGGGTGGTGACCGGGTCGACCGGGGCGTCGTCGGCGGGATCCGAATGTTCGGTGAACGCGTCGGCGAAGCTGTAGGACTGGGTCTGTTCGCCGACGTATCCGGTGGTGGCCGGTTTCGCACCCGGGTATCCGGAGCCGACCGGCTGGTCGTCCGGGTAGCCGGTGACGACCGGCTGCTCGCCGGTGTTGTCGGTGAGATCGACGCTGCCCGGCCGGCGTTGCGGCAGACCGGAACTGGTGACGCCGAAGCGCGGCTGCTGCTCCCGGGGCTGTTCCGGCGGGTTCGCGACCGGCATGAGGCGCGGTTGCCCCACCGCCGGCGCCGAGATGGCCGGATTGGCGACCGGCGCGGCGCCGGCCATCGCGTACTGGCCGGTCGCGTCGGTGCCGCCGTTGCGTTCCGGCGCGGGCGAGACGAGGGTGCCCGGCAGGTGGACGCTGGCGGTGATACCCGGCTGCTGCACCATCGCCGAGGTGCGGCGCAGGCTGACCGTGATGTTGTGCCGCTTGGCGAGCCGGCCGACGACGAAAAGACCCATGCGGCGGGCGGTCTCGACATTGACCTCGCCACCGGAGGCGAGCCGGTCGTTGATGGACTGCAGATCCTCGGCGTTCATGCCGAGACCGCGGTCGGTGATCTCGATGAGATAGCCGCCGTCCACCGCCCGTGCCACCGACACCGCCACCGGAGTGGACGGCGGGGAGTAGCGCAGCGCGTTGTCGATCAGCTCGGCCATCAGGTGCTCGACGTCGACGGCGGGCTCGCCCGCGACGATGCCGTCGGGCACGGTGCCGATCTCGACGCGCTGGTAGTCCTCCACCTGGGAGACCGAGGACCACAGCATGTCCGACAGCGGCACCGGCGCGAGATGTCCACGGCGCAGCGCGGTTCCGGCGAGCACCAGCAGGTTGTCGCCGTTACGGCGCATACGCGTGGCGAGGTGGTCGAGGCGGAACAGGGACTGCAGCCGCTCCGAATCGTCCTCGTCGCGTTCCAGTTCCTCGATGAGCGAGAGCTGCTGCTCCACGAGGGACTGGCTGCGGCGCGACAGCGTCTCGAACATGTTGCCGATCTGCAGGCGCAGTCGCGCCTGTTCGGCGGCGAGGTGGAGCGCCTGCGCGTGGATGTCGTCGACGGCGCGGGCCAGCTGGCCGATCTCCTCGGTGGTGTGCACGTCGACCGGGGTGATCTCCGGCGTGGCGCCGCCGTTTCGCACGGTTTCGAGTTCCTGCGGCAGGTCGATGTGCGCGACCTGCAGCGCGTCGCGCCGCAGGCGGCGGACCGGGACGACCAGCGAGCGGGCGACCACGAGCGCGATGGCCAGACCGGCCAGCAGCATGCCGACCACGATCGAGGTATCGCGGAGCACGTTGTTGCGGGCCTCGGTGGTGAGCTCGGCCAGCTTGTCGTCCAGCTTCTCCGCGATCCCGAGGGATTCGGTGGAGTAGGCGTCCATGCTGGCGCGGATGCTCTCCTGCATGCCCGGCGCGGTGCCCGGATCGGCCGGGTTCGAGGCCAGCAGGCCGATGCGGGCCTGCGCGGACTCGTTGAGCGCCTTGGCGTTCGGGGCCATCGCCGGATTGATGCCGCTGTACACGCCGAGCATGGTGATCTCGGCGCCGATCACGGTGAGCAGTTTGACCCGCGTGATCGGATTGCGCGTGATGTCGGGCGAGGCCAGCATCATGCGCTGTTCGGTGAGCAGGCGCTGGGCCGTGATGGCCGTGCCGACCTGAAGGAACAGCGGCTGCACCCGGGAGTCGGAGATCGCGTCCGACTGGTTGAGCGCGGCCTGCACCTTGGTCGAAAGTTGCTGCACCTGTTCGGTGATGGTGGCCGCCGCACCGGTCCGCAGGTTGTTGCGCATGGTCTTGGCCAGACTGATCGCCTGGGTCAGCTGATCGACCACGGCCACGTCGGCTTTGGACGCGCGCAGCTGTGATTCGAGATCGGCGACCGCCTGATCGAATTTGCCTGTCGCGGTGTCGAGGGCCGGATCGGTCTCCGGATTGCCGTAGCCGGCTATGGCCGTGACGGCGAGTTCCTCTGCGGCGGCCTCGAACTTGATGGTCGGCCGGAAGAAGGCCGCCTGTTCGGTGGCAGTGCGCAGTTTGTCGATGGTCTGCAATTCGCTGTCGATACGCAGTACCGCGAACGTCGAGGCGAGCAACACCGGGAGCACCAGTACGATGCCGACCTTGCGTGTGACGGGCCAGTTGGACAGGCTGAATTGCCAGGACCGGGGTGTCGCTTCCATCCCGCTTCCGTCGCCTCCGCTTTCACGAGTGACCCCCGGGCTGTATGCGGTTGTGGGGCTTCGGGGTCGAATCCCGCGCGGAACCAACTAGAGGTCTTTTTGTACGGCCTGCAACATACCGCGTGAGCTGAGTAACGGCAATTCGGACTACCTTTCGTATGTCAATACGAAAGCTGGCCCCGCGCAACGTCTTTCGATCAGGCATACCCGGCGAATAGGTACGCGGATTCGCACATGCGGTGAAAGGCGCAGGTCATAGCGCCGAGCCTCCCGGCGTGTCGAATGCGACCTTCTCAGTCACTTCTCAGTCGCTCTGGGCAGACTGGACCCCATGCGCATTCTGGTAGTCGACGACGACCGCGCGGTCCGGGAATCGCTACGTCGTTCGCTGACCTTCAACGGGTACACCGTCGACCTCGCCGTCGACGGACTCGACGCCCTCGAGAAGGTCACCGGGCAGCGTCCCGACGCCTTGGTACTCGATGTGATGATGCCCCGCCTCGACGGCCTCGAGGTGTGCCGCCGACTCCGCAGCACCGGCGACGATCTGCCGATTCTGGTACTCACCGCACGCGATTCGGTCTCCGAACGCGTCGCCGGACTCGACGCCGGCGCCGACGACTACCTACCCAAGCCCTTCGCCCTCGAGGAACTGCTGGCCCGGCTGCGCGCCCTGCTGCGTCGAACCTCCGTCGACTCCGGCAACGAGGCGTCGGAGACCATGAAGTTCGCCGACCTGTCCCTGGACCCCGTCACCCGCGAGGTCTGGCGCGGCGAACGCGCCATCAGCCTCACCCGCACCGAGTTCTCGCTGCTGGAAATGCTCATGGCCAATCCGCGCCGGGTGCTCACCCGCAGCCGCATCCTGGAAGAGGTGTGGGGCTACGACTTTCCGACCTCCGGCAACGCGCTCGAGGTGTACATCGGCTACCTGCGCCGCAAGACCGAGGCCGACGGTGAACCGCGGCTCATCCACACCGTGCGCGGCGTCGGCTACGTGCTGCGCGAGACGCCTCCGTAGGGGCCGGGCTCGTGGGTAGAACCGTCTCCCGGCGGACCGGCGTCGCCGCGCTCACGCAGCGGCAGGAACCGGCGGACATGCGCCCGCCCATGCCGCTCACCAGTTCGGTGTCGCTGCGCTGGCGGGTGACGCTGCTGGCCGCCTCGGTGGTGGCCGTGGCCGTCGCCTTCACCTCCATCGCGGCCTATGCGATGGTGGCGCGCTCGCTGTACAACGAGGTCGACAATCAGCTGCGCACCCGGTCCTCGGTGCTGATCGACAACAACGTGGATTCGATGAATCCGCTGCAGCTGCTGTTCTGGGGCAGCCTGTACTCCAACGACATCGGGGTCGCGCTCATCTACCCGGACGCGCAGCTCGACGACAATCGCGTCAGCTACCCGATCGGCCCGCCCATCGGCAAACAGGAGATGGCGGTAGCGCGCGGGGAACTCGCGTACTCGCTGCGCACCGTCGACAATCAGCGAGTCCTGGCCCGCCGCACACACTCCGGCTCCACGCTGGTGGTGTCGCAGCGCCTGCAGCCCACCCGGGAAGTGCTCGACCGGCTGGCCTGGCTGCTGTTCGTGGTCGGCGGCTGCGGCGTCATGCTGGCCGCCGCGGCGGGAACCGCGGTGGGCCGCACCGGATTGCGGCCCATCGCCCGGCTCACCGCCGCCACCGAACGCGTGGCGCGCACCGACGACCTGACCCCCATTCCGGTCACCGGCGACGACGAATTGGCAAGGCTCACCGAGAGTTTCAACACCATGCTGCGCGCGCTGGCCGAATCCCGGGAAAGGCAGCGCAGATTGGTGGCCGACGCGGGCCACGAACTCAAGACCCCGCTCACCTCGCTGCGCACCAATATGGAGTTGCTGATCGCCTCCAGCCGCCCCGGCGCACCGCAGATCCCCGACGAGGACATGGCCGAACTGCGCTCGGACGTGATGGCGCAGATCGAGGAATTGTCCACACTGGTCGGCGATCTCGTAGACCTGGCCCGCGAGGACGCCCCGGACGCGGTCTACGAGCAGGTCGATATGGCCGATGTGGTGGAACGCGCGCTCGAACGCGCACGCCGCCGCCGCGTGGGCATCGAATTCGTGGCGGAATTGCGCCCGTGGCTCGTCTACGGCCACGAGGCCAGCCTGGAACGCGCGATCCTCAATGTGCTCGACAACGCGGCCAAGTGGAACGCCTCGGGCGAGCAGGTGCACGTCACCATGCGCGAGGTGTCGCACGGGCTGCTGGAGATCGCCGTCGACGACGCCGGGCCCGGTATCCCGCCGGAGGAGCGCGAGCTCATCTTCGAGCGCTTCTACCGGGCCACCTCGGCCCGCTCCATGCCCGGCTCCGGACTCGGGCTGGCCATCGTGAAGCAGGTGGTCACCAAGCACGGCGGCACCATCGCCGTGGAGACCTCGCAGCGCGGCGGCGCGCGCATCAACATCGTGCTGCCCGGTGAGCCCGGCGCCCCCGACGACTCCCCGGCCACCGGCCCCGCCGCCGGGTAGTGTCAGCCGTGCCTGCCGCAGAACCGGAAGCGCTCGAAAGCTCGGGGAAAAGCAAGCACGGTCTCAGTCCGCTCTCAGTCCACAAGGCCAGGCTTGGCCCAGAGACTCGAGGAGAAACGAGAAAATGACCGAGGATTCGAAGGACACGCGGGGCACCGGACCCGAGGGAACCCCGGGCAGCCCCGCCCAGCCGGACGGCAGCACCCCCGCCCCGGCCCAGTCCAGCCCCGCTCAGCGCCCCACCGACCTATCCGGCTCCACCCCCGCATCGCTCGACCCCGCCGCCCGCACCCCATCCGGCTCGGCGCAGGGCAGCGGTGCGAGCGCCCCCGCCACGCCGCCCGATGACCCCTACGGCGCTCAGGCGCACGGCACGCTCGCGGGCTCCAGCGCGCAGGCACAAGGTGCGTCGGATGCGGCCAGCGGGTCAGGGGCCTTCAGTGCCCAGCCGCAGAGCGCTTTCGGTGACTCCAGCGGGCGGGAGCAGAGCGCGTCCGCCGGGGCCGGTGCGCAGCCGCACGGTGGTTCGGTCGGTGAGCCGCAGCGCGGTTCGGAGTGGAGTCGCGGATACGGCGAAGGCGCGCAGCGGCAGCCGTTCGACGGGTTCGCCGATGCCACCCCGTCGCAGGCCGTCGAGCCGGCCGCGCCGCAGTCGCCCGGTGCGGCCGCGTCGCCATCCTCCGGCGCGGGCGCGGGTCATGCCCCCGCCGCGCCGGGATTCGGTGCGGCGCCGGTGTTCTCGGGCGGGGCGATGCACGGTGGCGCGCCCACCCAGCAGTTGCCGCCGGTCGGCGCCTTCGGGCAGCAGGCGTACTCCGCGTCGGGGGCGGGGTACGCCCAGCCGGGCGGGCATCAGCCGACCGAGCCGATCTTCGGTGCGCCCGGGCAGCCGGGCGGGCCGGGGACCAGCTACCCGGGGCTTCCGGGCGTTCCCGGGGCACCGGGCGGGCCGGGCGCACCGGCTGGGCCGGGAGGCGCTGCGCCGAAACGGAATTCGAAGACCGGTCTGGTGGCCGGTGCGATCGTGCTGGCGTTGCTGAGCGGTGGCATCGGCGGTGCTGTCGGATCGCTGGCCACCCGCGACAGCGGCCGCCCGGCGGTGACCAATGCCCTCGACGGCCCGCGCACCAATGTCAGCGGCGTGGTGAGCGCACCGGCCGGCTCGGTGCAGGCCGTCGCCCAGAAGGTGGTGCCGAGCGTCGTCATGATCCGCGTCGCGGGCAACAAGGCCGAGGGTGAGGGATCCGGTGTGATCCTGTCCTCGGACGGCAAGATCCTCACCAACAATCACGTGGTGAGCGGCGCCGGCCCGAACGCCAAGATGGAGGTCGCGTTCAGCGACGGGAGCACCGCTCCCGCCACGCTGATCGGCGCGGACCCGGTCTCGGACCTGGCGGTCATCAAGGTCGACAAGCAGGGCCTGACCCCGGTCGAACTCGGCAACTCGGCCAATCTCCAGGTCGGCGAGTCCGTGGTCGCCATCGGGTCGCCGCTCGGCCTGGCCGGCACCGTGACCACCGGCATCGTCTCGGCCCTCAACCGCCCGGTGTCCACCAGCGGTGAGGCCGGTTCCACCGGCACCGTCATCAACGCCGTCCAGACCGACGCCGCCATCAACCCCGGCAACTCCGGCGGTGCGCTGGTGGATATGCAGGGCAAGCTGATCGGCATCAACACCGCCATCGCCACCCTCGGCGTCGCGGAGGCCGCGGGCGCGCAAAGCGGTTCCATCGGACTCGGTTTCGCGATTCCGGTCGATCAGGCCCGCCGCGTCGCCGACGCGCTGATCAAGAACGGCAAGGTCACCTACGCGCAGATCGGCGTGAAGGTGCGCGGCGCCGACGATGTGAACGGCGCGCGCGTCCTCGAGGTGACCCCCGACGGCCCGGCGGCCAAGGCGAACATCCCGAACAACTCCATCATCACGAAAGTCGATGACACGCCCATCGATTCGGGCAACGCGCTCATCGCCGCGGTGCGCTCGCATCAGCCGGGCGACAAGGTGAAGATCACCTACACCGATGAGCAGGGCAACAATTCCAAGACCGTCGAGGTGACCCTCGGCGAGGCGACGGCGGAAGGCGGCCGATGATGCAGCACGAGAACAGCCGGGTTCCCATGCCACAGATCCGGGTCAAACCCGACGGGGAGTGGGAGCTCTTGTCCGACAAGGGCGCTACGGTGAGCACCATGGAAATCGATGCCGCTGTGGCCGGCCGTGCACTTGTCGTGGTCGTCGACGACCGAACCGCCCATGGCGGGGTGGATTCGCTCGGTCCGCTGGTCACCGAACTACTCACCGAGGCAGGCTTCCTCGTCGACGCCTCCGTCTCGGTGCAGGCCGACGAGGTCGAGATCCGCAATGCCCTGAACACCGCGGTGATCGGCGGTGTCGACCTGGTCATCTCGGTCGGCGGCACCGGCATGTCCCCGCGCGATGTGACCCCGGAGGCCACCGAGGAGGTGCTCGACCGCGTGCTGCCCGGCATCAGCGAGGCGTTGCGCTCGTCCGGACTGGCCTCGGGTTCGCTGGACGCGGGCCTGTCGCGTGGTCTGGCCGGTGTCTCGGGCAGCACGCTGGTGGTGAACCTGCCGGGTTCGCGCGCCGCCATTCGTGACGGCATGGCCACGCTGGGTCCGCTGGCGAGCCGCGTCATCGACGAGCTGTCCGGTCTGGCGGAATGACGTCAGACGCTGATCGGCCCGAGGCGGCCGATTCGTCTTCCGACGAGCCCCGTCCGGCACCGCGCCGGGCGGGGCGTCGTCGTCTCTCGGCCGCCGACGCGGCCAGGCTCGCGCGCATTTTCGGCGATCCGCTGCCGTCCACCACGCGCGACGAGCGCTCGCCCGAACCTGATCAGGGCCAGTCCTCCGACGACTGGTTGCGCTCCCAGGTTCCGCCGCATCACGGCTGAGGCCCCTATCACGGGCACATCTCCGCGCATCACGCGCACATCTCGGGCGCTTCGGCCCAATTGATTTGCTGTCTATTAGCACAGTGACTCGCACTGCTCGCGCACACTCTTGTTGCTAAGTGATTGCTGTTGTGACTATGGTCGCATGCGAGTCACAAAACCTACGGGTCTTAAGGGTTTGGGCTGAGTGCCTGCACTTTGCTTGTCGTGCTTGCTCTTGCTTCGGTGGGGAATCTGACCGCGTAGCGACTCCTTTGCGGCATCGGTGGTCGATGTCCGTACGGAAGAACCTGATGAGGGAAAATATGCGCGAGAATCGCACCGCTCGTGGTGCCCACCTTGCCCGTGCCGCCGGAATCGGCGCGGCCGCAACCGTGGTGCTCGGACTCCTGTCCACTGGCGCCGCGAATGCCGACACCTTCGTACCGTTGCCGGACGGTCAGAAGGCTGGAGCAGGCGTCACCATCACCCGCAACGGCGAGCACGCCGTGATCTCCCCGTCCCTGGCAGCCAACGGCGCCGGACGGACCGCGTGGCTCAGCGGCAATGTGGTCGCCGACGTCACCGCCACCCCCGCCGGCGAGGTGGGCCCGAACAACGGCCCGACCAACAGCCACGGATCCAACAACTCCTCCACCCACGGCGCCTCCCGCCTGAGCACCGGCTACATCGTCGGCTGCCAGGTCAGCCTGGCCGACAACGCCATCTCGGCGGGCGCAGGCGCCAGCGCCAGCCTCACCGGCGGCGGCGTGAGCGGCTCGCTCGGCCTGAACCTCGGCCCCGGCGAGGTCAAGTTCGTCGGCATCGACGGCAAGGACATCCTGAAGCCGGGCACCTACTCGGTCGAGTACCAGGACGTGCCGATCGAAATCCAGGGTTGCGCGGGCTACGCGCAGGCGCGCGCGTACACCGTCGTCGAGATCATCGGCGATCACTACTCGAAGACCACCCTCTACGGGCAGCCGTTCAGCCTCGGCTGACGCTGGTCCGCAGACGCCCCAATTCTCTACTCGCGTAAGCGAATTCAACCCTAGAGGGAATTCATCATGAGCATCCGCAAGACCGTGGCCCGCGTGGCCGGTGTCGGCGTTGCCGCCACCGCCGCCATCGGCCTGTTCTCCACCGGCGCCGCGAACGCCGACACCTTCGTGCCGCTGCCCGGCGGCGCCATCACCAAGACCCTGTCGGACGGCACCGTCGTGACCGTGCGCATGGTCGGCGAATCCGCCAATATCAACCCGTCGCTGGGTTCCACCCCGCTGCACCGCAACGCGTGGGTTTCCGGTTCGGCGCAGGTCGACATCTCCGGCAACAACAGCGGTGTCGGCGGCAAGATCTACCCGGGTTACGTGGTGGGCTGCCAGGTCAATATCGCCGGTGGCGGCGCCTCCGGCGGCGCCGAGGGTTCGGGCGAGGTCAGCGGCCAGTCGGTCACCCCCAAGGCGGGCGCCAATGTGGGCGGCAACCTGACCCTGGGCCCCGGCCAGTCCAAGGCTTTCTTCATCCTCGATCAGGAAGCGCCGGACGACTTCGGTTCCGAAGCGCACTACGCGCGCAACAAGTTCCAGGGCAATAGCGGTTCGGTTACCTGGGCCGACGAGACCATCAACCTGAACGGTTGCGGTGGTTACGCCCAGGCGCGGTCCTTCGTGACCGTCAAGGTCGAGACCGACAATGTGGTTTCCGATGTGACCCTGTGGGGTCAGCCCTTCAGCCTCGGCTGATTCCTTCCCACTTCGTGGGAACAGCAACGGCCCGGTGCGATTCGCACCGGGCCTTTTGCGTATCCGGGGGTTCGGCGCGCTATTCATAGCAGGCCCCGCATAAGTACGGGCCGTTGTCAGTTGTTCAGGTTCTATCTTCTCTCACGCCTCGCGGGTCACTTCTGTGATGTAAAGTGCCCTGCGTCGCAACATATAAAGAATTTGTTAGCAGTAACACAGCGGCAACAATGTGGCGACAAACTCTACCCGGGGTTCGCGAGAACCCTTTTCAGCTCCGGTGGTCGGGGCTGACCGCAAGAAACCTGATGAGGGGAAGTATGAGCGAGAACCGCACCAACGGTCTTCGTCGCGGTGCCCGTTTTGCGGGCATCGGTGCGGCGGCGGCCGTGGCCATGGGCCTTTTTTCGACTGGTGCTGCGAATGCCGATACCTTCGTGCCGTTGCCGGACGGCCAGAAGGTGTCTCCCAGCGGGACCGTGACCATCACCCGCACGGGTGAGCGCGCGATTGTGTCGCCGTCGCTCGCCGCCAACGGCGCCGGCCGTACCGTGTGGGTCAACGGCACCGTCACCGCCGATGTCACCGAGACCCCCGAGGGCGAAGTCGGGCCCTGGAACGGTCCCCGGAACAGCCCTGGCACCAACAACTCTTCGACCCACGGTACGTCCCGGATCAGCACGGGCTACATCGTCGGTTGCCAGGTGTCCATCGCCGATGACGCCATCGGCGCCAATGTCGGCGGCGGCATCAGCACCGACGGTGTCAGTGTCAGCGGCGGCCTCGGCCTGAACCTCGGACCCGGCGAGGTCGGCTTCGTCGAGATCCAGGGCAAGGACATCAAGAAGGCGGGTGTCTACTCGGTCGAGTACATGGACGCCGAGATCCAGATCCAGGGTTGCGCGGGTTACGCGCAGGCGCGCGCGTACACCGTCGTCGAGATCATCGGCGACCACTACTCGAAGACCACCCTCTACGGCATGCCCTTCAGCATCGGCTGACGTGGCCCCAACCGTTAAAAATCTTCTCGCGCAAGCGAATTCAAACCCTGAGGGAACAAAAGAATGAACATCCGTAAGACCATGGCGCGGGTGGCCGGTGTGGGTGCCGTCTCTGCCGCCGCTCTCGGCCTGTTTTCCACCGGCGCTGCCAACGCCGACACCTTCGTGCCGCTGCCGGGCGGCCAGATCACCAAGACCCTGACCGATGGCACCGTGGTGACCGTCAAGCTGGTCGGCGAGTCGGCAGTCATCAGCCCGTCCATGGGCTCGAGCCCGGTCCATCGCAACGCGTGGGTCTCCGGCTCCGCTCAGGTCGAGCTGTCCGGCGCCAACGGCGATGTGGGCGGCAAGATCCGCCCGGGTTACGTCGTGGGTTGCCAGGTCAACATCGCCGGCGGCGGTAGCGAGGTCGGCGGCGAGGTCGGCAGCGACTGGGAGGGCAACGTCTCCGCCGGTGCCACCACCGGTGGCAGCCTGAGCCTCGGCCCCGGCCAGGCCCGCGCGTTCTACCTGCTCGACATCGAGTCCGCCGACGACTTCGGCAACGAAGACCACAGCGGCAAGAACAAGTTCAAGGGCTCGCACGGCTCGGTCACCTGGGCCGACAGCACCATCGGCCTGAGCGGCTGTGGCGGTTACGCCCAGGCGCGGTCCTTCGTGCAGGTGCAGGTCGAGACCGACAACGTGATGAGCTGGGTCACCCTGTGGGGCCAGCCCTTCAGCATCGGCTGATCAACTCCGCTCGATAAAGAAACGGGCCCAGTGCTTTTCGCACTGGGCCCGTTTCTTTGTGGCCACCTTCAGATTTCGTGGCGGCCGCCGCCGGATCCGTTGCCGCCGTTGCGATTCTCGGCGAGCAGATCGCGGATGTCGCGCAGCAGGTCGGTGTCGGTGAGGGCGTCGTCGGCTTTGCCCCAGCGCTGCTTGGCGTGGGTGGCGGGCAGCACCACGATGAAGTAGAGCAGGGCGGCGATGAGGACGAAGTTGAGGGCCGCGGTGATGATGGGGCCGACCGCTACGAAGGTGGCGGGTTTATCGGCCACCAGTTGGAAGCCCAGGCCGAGTTCGTTGCTGCCGCCGAAGATCGCGAGCAGGGGATTGATGACGCCGTTGCTGAAGGCGGTGACGATGGCCGTGAACGCCGTGCCGATGACGACGGCGACGGCCAGGTCGACGATATTGCCGCGCATCAGGAAATCCTTGAAACCCTTGAGCATTGCCGAAACTCCTTCGGTCGTGCATGGGGATGCCAGTTGTTCGCTAAGCCTTCGGATTTTCTGAAGCATAGGGGGTCTTGCCGGATTTGTCGTGCAGAGATTCCAGGAATGCGTTGTATGCGAGTAGTTCGCTGCCACCACCGTCGCGATCGTATTTCTCGGCGATGGAACTCTCGCGCACCTCGTCGCGCCGCCAGCGGGCGGCGAACACCAGCACCACGATCAGGGCGACCGGCTCACCGTAGGACCAGGCCAGCCCGCCCGCGAGCTTCTGATCGGCGAGCACGTCCACATTCCAGCCGGCCGGCGGATCGGCGAACAGCGCCACCATGGGCGCGCTCGCCATCATGAGGATGACGCCGATGAACACGTGCAGCGGCATCTCCACGAACAGGTCGAAGAACCGGCCCAGATTGGTCTGCCGGAACGGCAGCGGACCCGTGGACAGCACGGGCACGATGAACAGCAGCCCGCCGGCCAGGAAGAACACCTCCAGCGCGAGGTGTCCCGCCAGATTCGAACCCACCACATCGAGGATCGAGGTCAGGTAGACGGCGTAGTAGCTGAACAGGAACACCGGAATCGTGAACCCGTGATGCAGCAGCACCCGCGCGGCGCGGCTGCGCAGGGCCGTCAGCGCCGCCCCCAGCACCAGCCTGCCCACCCCGTGATGCGGTGTGGCCCGCAACAGCAGCACGCCGGGCGAACCCAGCACCCACAGCGGCGGAATCAGCATCGACAGCGTCAGATGCTGAAACATCCACGCGCTGAACAGGCGGAACCCGTAGCCCTCGATGGCCAGGCCGGTGACCAGGAACAGCGCCAGGCAGCCGCTCAGAAAGCTGGCCGTCCGCCACCACGCCCACGCGCGCCCCGTTTCCCGCATCCGCAGCACGCCCCGGATGTACAAGAGCGCCAACGCGATCGCCACGACGGGCAGCAGTGGTACGTGCTGCGGATTCCACGCCAGCATGGCCCCGATCGACGGCGGTGCGTCCGGTAGGTGGATGGACCCGGCGAGCGGCGGCATGGCAATCATCGCGGCCGACCATAGCCGATTGTTTGCTTATGCGCATGCCTGAATATGACTACCGTATTCGTCGCGGCGACGCTCAATGAAAGACCACCGTCAGCGCGGTATGCAGCGAAGCCGCCGCGACAATCGCCGCCCGCCGCGCGTCCAGCGCCACCAGCACGACTCGTTCCCCCTGCCCCCGTTCGCTTTTCGGGGCGGAGATCAGCACGACAGCCGCGTCGGTGGCCAGCAGTCGCGCGGGCCGCCCCGCCGCGCCGTCCTCGGCGGCGGCCACCACATCCACCCGATCCCCGCTCCGGAGAATGTCCGCAACAGCGTTGTCCGCCAGTCGAACCGGCACAATCCGCGCATCGGCGGACCCACCCGCCACCGCCGCCAGCCGCGGCCCCACCACCCGCAACTCGGTGATCACCTCACCTGCTCCCAAAGCCCCGGTGAGTGTTCCGCCGATCAACCGTTCGGCCTCGCGGACAACCCCCGCGGGCAGCGTGTCCGCCGCCCGTTCGACAACCCGCAGGTCCCCGCTGCGCAACACATGACCGGGCGGCAGATCCCGCGTCGCGACCAGGGTCGTATCCCGCCGATCCCCGGGGTCGCCCCGCATCGCCACAACGGCCGCGAGCAGGCACAATCCCACGGCTGCCACGCGGCGTACAACCATGCTGTCGGCCCACACGGGCCGCAATCGAGTGATGAACTCCAGCCGGGACATGACGCGCAGCCTACGATCGCGGCCCTACCCCGAGAGCTGCGAAACCTCCCGCATCGGACACCCTGTGGATAACGAAAGCCCTGTGGAGAAGACGGCTTTCGTATCTCCGGCCCGCGCCGCCGAACGCGGGGGTCCGGGGGCAACGCCCCCGAATCCCGCTTCCCTTCGCGCCGCAGGCGCGGCCGTCAGGCGGCGGAGGTGCTGCTGGGGGTGCTGGACGCGGTCGACGTGGAGGGGGCCGACGGGGTCGAGGTGGAGCTGCTGTCCGAGGAGGCCGCCTTCGCGGGCTCGCTGGAGGTGGACCCGTTGCGCGAGTCGGTGCGGTAGAAGCCGCTGCCCTTGAAGACGATGCCGACGGAGTTGAAGAGCTTGCGCAGCTTGCCGCTGCACGCCGGGCAGACCGTCAGTGCGTCTTCGGAGAAGGACTGCACGATGTCGAACTTGTTGTCGCACTCGGTGCACGCATACGAGTAAGTAGGCATCGGGTAACCTCCACAGTCTTCGTCGAATTAGCACTCTACAGCTGACAGTGCCAACACTGCCAATCGGGTGTCAATTCCCAGGGTCGTCGGCCAGCTCCAGCAACCCGCCGAACGGGGTGAGCGCCCATCCCATTCGATGGTCGTGCGGCTCTTCCGGCAAATGGTCGACGAGTTCATCGTCGCGTACGACCGCAATCAACCGCGCATCGGCACGGCACTGCGCCAAACTCCGGTCGTAATATCCGGCCCCGCGCCCCAATCGCACGCCCCGGCGATCCACCGCCAATGCGGGAATCAGCAGCGCGTCGGCCTTCGCCAAGGCATTCGCGATCGGCTCCCCGGCCGGTTCGCGCAATCCGAATCGCCCGCGCCGCAAGCCTTCCGGCCCGGTGTACTCGGCCCATTCCAGCGGCCCGGGTTCCCCGGTCACCGGCAGCAGCACCCGCGCACCGCCCGCGCGCAGCGCGTCGAGCATGGCGAGTGCGCCCGGCTCCCCGCCGACGGGCACGTACGCGCCGACCCAGCCGAGTGTGCCGAGGTTCATAACCCCCGTGGTCAGCGCGGTTGCCTCACGTTCGCGCTGCGCCGCGGACACCTGTTTCCGGCGCGCGAGAATCTCCTCCCGCCATGCCTTTTTGTCCCGCTGACCGTCGCTCACCTCCTCACGATAGGTGCTGTGGTGATCGGCATGGTTTGCCGGTGCGCCGGCGGGGAACGCCCACACAGAACCGTTCAGTTCGTGTGACGAAAAGTCGTTGCGGGTGCGAAACCCCGCGCGAGGTGCGAAGTTGAATGCACGGTCGGGCGTTCGGTGCGCCCGTGCTCGCCGTGCCCCTTAGGCTCTCGGGGATGCCGAGGCGGAGATGAAGGACGCTCCGGCACAAGTGACGGATGGATAGGGTGAGCTCATGACAGCTAATGGCGGCGGAACCGAGTCATGCTTCCGCACCGCGGTGGTGCCCGCGGCCGGGCTCGGCACGAGGTTCCTGCCCGCGACCAAGACGGTGCCCAAGGAGTTGCTCCCGGTGGTCGACACCCCGGGCATCGAACTGGTCGCCGCCGAGGCCGCGGACTCCGGCGCCAATCGCCTCGTCATCGTCACCTCGCCCGGAAAAGACGGCGTGGTAGCGCATTTCGTCGAGGATCTGGTGCTGGAGAGCACCCTCGCCGAGCGCGGCAAGTTCGCGCTGCTGGAGAAGGTGCGCAAGGCCCCGGGCCTGCTGGACGTCACCTCGGTGGTGCAGGAGGAGCCGCTCGGCCTGGGACATGCGGTGGCACAGGCGGAATCGGTCCTCGACGCGGACGAGACGGCGGTCGCCGTGCTGCTACCGGACGATCTGGTGCTGCCCTCGGGCGTGCTCGCCGTGATGGCCAAAGTGCGTGACACGTACGGCGGTTCGGTGCTGTGCGCCATCGACGTGCCGAAGGACCAGGTCAGCGCGTACGGCGTCTTCGACGTCGAAACCCTGCCCGGCGCGTCCGCCGATGTGCTCAAGGTGAACGGCATGGTGGAGAAGCCCGCCCTGGCCGACGCTCCCTCCACGTACGCCGCGGCCGGCCGATACCTGTTGGACCGCGCGATCTTCGACGCCCTGCGCCGCATCACCCCGGGCGCGGGTGGTGAACTCCAGCTGACCGACGCCATCGCCCTGCTGATTTCGGAAGGTCACCCGGTACACGTCGTGGTCCACCGTGGGTCGCGGCACGATCTGGGCAATCCGGGCGGTTATCTTCGTGCTGCGGTCGATTTCGCTTTGGAACGAGAGGAATACGGCCCGGCCCTGCGGGAGTGGCTGGAGCAGCGACTCGCTCCGGGCTGGAATCCGCAGCTCACCTCGCCCGAGTGAGGCTACGGCCGTTGCTGGATGTGCAGTGCGCGTAATCAGGGAAGGGCGGAATGCGCTCGGTTGAGGATCAGCAGATCAAGGTGACCGCGGCGGCCGTCGCGCCACGACCGGTCCGGGTCGCGATCTCGGAGGCCCAGGGTTTGCTGTGCGCCGAGGATGTGGTCACCGAACGCCCGCTGCCGGGTTTCGACCAGGCCGCCATCGACGGCTACGCGGTGCGCAGCGTGGATGTGTCGGGTGCGGGCGCGGATATTCGCGACGAGGACGGTGAGCCCGTCGACCTGACCCTGCCGGTGGTGGGGGAGGTGGCGGCCGGCTCCCGGCAGCCGATCCGGCTGCAGCCGCGTCAGACCGTGCGCGTCGACACCGGCGCACCGTTGCCCACGCTCGCGGATGCCGTTCTGCCGCTTGATTTCACCGATGGCGGGCGCGCCCGGGTGAAGGTGTACGAGACGGTGCGCTCGGGCGATTACGTGCGCCGCATCGGCGACGATGTGCAGCCGGGGGATCTGGCCGTGCGCGCGGGCACCATCATCGGTCCCGCGCAGGTGGGTCTGCTGGCCGCGGTCGGCCGCGACAAGGTGCTGGTGCATCCGCGTCCGCGCCTGTCGGTGCTGTCGGTGGGCGGGGAACTGGTCGATATCGACCGCACGCCCGGCCCCGGGCAGGTCTACGACGTGAACTCCTACGCGCTGGCCGCCGCGGCGCGCGACGCGGGCGCGGATGTGAACCGGGTCGGCATCGTGAGCATGGATCCCAAGCGCCTGCGCGATGTGGTGGAGGGCCAGCTGGTGCGCTCGGAGGTCGTGGTGATCGCGGGTGCGGTCGGCGGCTGGGCGTCCGAGCAGGTGCGTGAGGCCCTCGAGGGTCTCGGTGAACTGGAGATCACCCGGGTGGCAATGCATCCGGGTTCGGTGCAGGGTTTCGGCCTGCTCGGCCGCGACGAGGTGCCGACCTTCCTGCTGCCCTCGAATCCGGTTGGCGCACTGGTGTGTTTCGAGGTGATGGTGCGCCCGCTCATCCGGATCGCGCTGGGCAGAAGGCATCCCATGCGCCGCATCGTGCGGGCGCGCACCATCCTGCCGATCGCCTCGATTCCGGGTCGCCGGGGATATCTGCGCGCGCAGCTCATGCGGGACGAGCAGACCGGCGACTATCTGGTGCAGCCGCTGGGCGGCCCGAACGGTGCGTCCTCGCATCTGCTGGCCACCATGGCGGAGGCCAACAGCCTCATCATGGTGGATCCGGATGTCACCGAGGTACGCACAGGTGACGAGGTTCGGGTCGCGTTTCTCGCGCAGCGTGGGTGAGGCCCGGCATGAGCGAGTCAGGCCCGAAGGAGGCAGCTTGCGTAACCACGCAGGGCCCTCGGGCATGCCTGAGGGGTACAGCATGAACGTCTTCCGGGCTGCGCAGCACCCGGGCTGGCCCGCGCATCTGGGTCCGGTGCGGGTGGCGGCGGGGCAGGTGACCCTGCGGCCGATCCGGTTGCGGGACGCCGCGGCGTGGAGTCGCATCCGCACCCGTGACCGCGATCATCTGGAGCCGTGGGAGCCGACCGGGCGGGGCGCGTGGGAGGCGCGCAATCACGCCTCGAACTGGCCGTCGCTGTGGTCGTCGCTGAAGGCCGAGGCGCGCCGGGGCGCGATGATCCCGTTGGTGATCGAGGTCGACGGTCAGTTCAGCGGTCAGCTCACGGTGGGCAATATCGTTCGCGGCGCGCTGCGTTCGGCCTGGATCGGTTACTGGGTGGCCAAGGATGTCGGCGGTCAGGGTGTCGCGACGGCGGCGCTGGCGCTGGGTCTGGACCACTGCTTCGGCGAGGTGGGCCTGCATCGCGTGGAGGCCACGGTTCGCCCGGAAAACCTTGCCAGCCAGGCGGTTCTGCGCAATGTCGGCTTCCGTGAGGAGGGCCGGCTCGCGCGCTACCTGGATGTCGACGGCAAGTGGCGGGACCATCTGCTGGTGGCCATGACCGTCGAGGAGATCTCGGGGACCGTGGTGGACAGGCTGATTCGCTCGGGCCGCGCCGCACAGTCCTGACCGCCCGGAACTTTCGGCTCCCCCCGAGAGTTCATCTGGTGTTACTGATGTTGCGGATGTGATCGGCGCGCCTAGCGAATATTCCTGAGGCGGCGAACTAGCCTACGGACGTCGGTGGTGCGTCCTGCGCCATCGGGTGGCGCTGCTGTGCACGTCGAAGGGACCACTGCCACGCGGGGACGGAGGTGAGCACGATGCCGAATTCGATCTTGTGGATCGGACTGGTCGTGCTCTGGGTGTTCGTCCTGTTCCCGATGCTGACCGACCGGCATCCGCGCATCCGCCAGCACACCGACGCCGCGCTGTCGACCCGAGTGCTGCACCGCGGGGATGCCCAGCGACGCACCAGAAAAGGTCCGGCCACCGGA
The DNA here is from genome assembly GCF_016741815.1 of Nocardia acididurans. Taxonomy (GTDB): domain Bacteria; phylum Actinomycetota; class Actinomycetes; order Mycobacteriales; family Mycobacteriaceae; genus Nocardia; species Nocardia acididurans. The sequence continues at coordinate 46,723 of NZ_JAERRJ010000005.1, read as the reverse complement.
CATGACACCGACCCGGACTACGTGCCGGTTCGCAGGAAGCATCACCACAGCGATGATCCGGAGGATCGGATGACCAGATCGGACGAGAGCGCTACCACCGCATCGGACGACGAGGATTTCGACACCGCCAGCGAAACCGGCACGGACAGCAGCACTTCCGTGGCGGCCGAGTACTCCGATGCGGAGCCCGGCACCGCCGCCGAGACGGACATCGACCACGAGGAATCCGCTGCCGCCGAGGAAGATCCGGCCGCCGAAGACCCCGATTTCGCCGACGCCGCCGAATACGATGACCAGGTGGCGAAATCCGGCGATCACGCCGAATCCGCGGCGGCCGTCGACGACGACGAACCCGTCTCGGTCCGGACCTGTTCCGCCCCGGAGGAATCCGCGCCCGCCGAGTCCGGGCAGCGCACCCGCATGCCGGCCCTGCGCGCGCCCGAGCCCGAGGACGACGACGAATCCGATTCCGAGGACGAGGATTTCGTCCCCTCCCGGCGCGGCCGCGGCGGCTTCGACCCGGAGGCGGACGCCATCGCCCGCGCCGCCCGCTACACCTTCCGCCAGCGCGCGGTGCTCGCGCTGATCCTGAGCGCCCTCATGTTCGGTGGTGCGGGAGTCGCCCTGTCCGCGCGCTTCTGGTGGCTGTGCGGCATCGCCGGCGTCATCCTGGTGACCTATCTGGCGTACCTACGCCGTCAGGTGCGCATCGAAGAGGATATCCGCCGCAGGCGCATCGCCCGGCTCTCCAAGAAGCGCCGCCAGGCCGAGGACGACGAGGAAGCCGAGCGCGCCGCCGAACGCGACCGCCCGGACCGTGAAGAGGCCCGCACCCAGCTGCGCCGCGCGGTTCTGGTCGAGCCCGACGACGAGGACCCGGCCTTCGAGCACCTCGAACTGTTCGACGCCGCCACCGCCCGTGCCGCACGCCACCGCGCGGCGGGCAATCGGGCCCGCCGCGCGGTCGGCGAATAGCGTCGGGGGTTCGCGAGCGAAGCCCCCGCGGGTTCCGGGGAGTTCGAACTACCAGATCTGGTAGATCTCCACGACCGACCCCGGGTCGATCGGGCTGAGGGGGTTGGTGAGCACGATGGCCGCTGTCCCGCCGGGGTGGGCAGCGGCTTCGCCGATGATGGCCTTGTCGCTGGCGTTCGTGCTGCCGTCCGGATAGGCGAGTACCGAACCCTCCTCCATGTACACGCGATGATTCGCGGGCGGCACGAGCGCGTCGATGGCGTCCGGAATCGGGCTGTTCGCGACCGAGGCCGTTTCTGCCGGGGTGAACCAGAGGCCGATGCCGTTGTCGGTGGTGACCGGGTCCGCTGCCGATGCATTGCCCGATCCCAGCAGGACGGCTGCCGCGGCAGCTCCGGTGACGGTGAGAGCGAAGGGAAGGACTCGCATGGTGGCTCACTTTCTCTGTCGAAACGAGCTGATCGAGAGTCCAGTTTGAATAGCGAACGGCTATCGCCGAAAGGCTTTGTATTCGCAATCATGAATCACGCGCCCGGTGATCCAGGTCGCAGGACAAGCGGAAGGGCCCGGCGACGGCCGGGCCCTTCCGGTGTTCAGCTACCGCGCGACCCCGTTACGGCATTCGCGCGGCAACCGGTATCTGCTGTTCGATGAGTTCGGCCAGCGTGCGCAGTTTCGCCGCGAATTCCCGGGCCGCCACGGGATCGTTGCCGGATCCCTTCACGACCTTCTGCGTCAAAGCGGTGAGCCGGGATTCGACGGTGCTGAACAGATCCGGCGTTCGCGGATTCCCGTCGGCGAGATCCCCGCGCAGCCACGCCCGCAACCGCGCCACGGCTTCGTCCTCGCTGTACTCGTCGGGCAGCACCGCCACGGCCTCCCGCAGCCTGCCCGCGGTGACCTTCACATCCGCCGCGAGCGTGGTGTACACGGTCACCGCCGCGTCTTCGCCGTAGGCCGCCGCCACCGGCAGCAGCTCGCGAATCTGTCCCTCGTTGATGGACGGTGCGAGCGGATGCAGCCGGGCGGCCAGCGGCCACGCGCGAATCAGCTTGTGCGCGTACGACCGCTGCATATCCCACCGCTTCTCCACGTAGTCGTCGAAGCTGGCGTGGTCGGCGCGGTAGAGCCGGCCGTCGCGCACGATCTGCAGGGCGCGTCCGGCCACCCAGAACGCGATTCGCAGTGCGTCGATGGAGGATTCGCAGATTTCCAGCTGGGCCTGCTCGCCGGAGCTGAGCGGCCCGTCGCCGCCGGCCTGTGGCAGCGGCATGGACAGCACGGTCGAATTCGGGTCCGCGCGCACCGGTTCGGGCCCGTCCGCGATGAGCTCGATGACGCCGCGGCGGGTCGTGGCCGTATCGCCGCCGGATTCGGCCGGGCCGCTGCGCACCTCGAATCCGCCGCCCAGCCATTCGGCGTCGCGCAGCGGTGATACCGGGGGAGTGTGCTCGGCCTCGTCGGCGAGCGGATTGCGGGCGGGTGCGGCGGTCGCGCCGCCGATGGTTCCCTTGCGTCGCTGGGGAGGCATCAGGCGGGCACCTCCACCGGCATGCGCGCGACGGTGACCCCCGCGCGGTAGGGCAGCAGCAGTTCGTCGCCCGCCTGCCGGTATTCGCCGAGGTCCTCGATCGGGTTCTCGGCGCCGTCGCCGACTTCGCCGTCGGCGGCCTCCCGGTACCACTTCCACGCGCTGATGTAGGTGTCGAAGACGTCGTAGCCCGCGTCCTCGAGATTCTGGCGCTGGGTGCGGTATTCGGTGGAGACATTGACGCCGTTCTTCATGGTGACCGGCACCTTGGTCATGAGTACGCGCACGCGGATCTCCTTCGCGTGCTCCGTGGCCGCTTCCTCGGCGGCCCGATAGGTGCTGGGTACGCGTTTGACCTCGGACGGGCTGACGCTGGTGACCAGGATCAGTTCGTCGCTGACGGGTACCGCGGCCTTGAAGATATCGGCGGATTCACCGCCCGCGTCGACGATGACGACGTCGTAGCGTCCGGCATTGTCGGTGATGCAGTCGTTCACGTGCCGGGACGGGAAGGCGATGAGTTCGAACGGCACCGCGATTTCCGCTTTCTGCAGCCGCCGGTACCAGGAGTATCCGGTCTGGCTGAGCGGATCCGCGTCGATCACGAGAACGCGGAGTTCGTGCACGGTGGCGAAATAGGAGGCGAGGAAGAACGCCGAGGTGGTTTTTCCTACGCCGCCTTTGAGATTCCCCAGCGTGACGACGAGCGGGCGGGGGAGTTCGGGCGTGGTAACGGAATCGGTCATGGACATCCTCCGAACGATGGGGAGGGCACTTGCGATCGCGGTCGATCCTGTCATGCGGTGGTGTTTTCGCCGTGTGCGGCGCGCGCTGTTTCGCGAAAATGGGCCGATTTCTCGCTGTGTCCAATTGGACACAACCGCACATGTTTACTGTTTCGTTATGAATTACACCCATGTTATCCGTTGCACAGCATGCATTTTCGGTGAACTATGCATTCTCGGATCGACTGGTTAGACCGAATGTTCGAGTTGATGGACGGAAACCGGAATAGCTCTCAACAGCTTGATCGGAGGACCGCATCATGGAAACAACCGGTGACAGACAGAAGGTTCGATTCCTTCCGCGACTGACGTGGCGGGGCCTGGCGACAGGCTTCCTGAGCGCAGCGGCCGTAGGTGCGGCGCTGCTGTTCACGGCGGGCGAGGCGGATGCCACGCCGGTGGCTGTACCCGGCATCGGGGAATTCGAGATTCCGGACGAATATGTGCCTGCTGCGGAGGCGATGTTCGGATTCCGTCCCGTGACGATTCCCGGTGTGGCACCCGCCGAAGCCGATCCGATGGTCGCTCTTCCCGCCGATTCCGAATCCGCCCCGATTCCGTCCAGTGCGGTGGTGGCCGCGCCCGAGCCCGCTCCGGCGGCTCCGGAATCCCGGTCGGTCACGGTCGCGGGACTCGGTGAATTCGCCGTCCCGAATTCATTGCCCGTACTCACCGGAATTCCCGGTGTCACCGATTCCGCGGCGACGCCTGCCGCACCCGCCATGGTCACTCCGAAACAGAACACGGGCGAGCGCGCGGTGGAGGCAGCGAAGTCGAAACTCGGTTCCTATTACCGCGCCGGCGGCAACGGTCCGGATTCCTTCGACTGCTCGGGTCTGGTGCAGTGGTCCTATGCGCAGGCGGGTGTCGATCTGCCGCGCACCAGTTACTCGCAGCTGAACTCCGGCACCCCGGTGGGTCTGGACGAATTGCAGCCGGGAGATCTGGTGTCCTTCTACGGCGGCGGTCATTCCGCCATCTACGCGGGCGACGGAAAAGTCATCCATGCTTCCACTTACGGCACGGGTGTGATCGAATCGGATATGGGTAATATGCCGGTCACCGGTGCACGCCGTTTCTGACCGAAGCCCGGGATCAGAGGCATGAGAAATGAGTACACGGAAATCGGCGGCCTTCGGGCTCGCGGCCCTCACGGCCATGGCACTCTCGATGGTCACGGGTGCGCCCGCCGCGAACGCGGCGCCGATCTGCCCGGGCGCCGGGCAGCCGACCTTCGTGGTCGGATCGGCTCCGGGAGCGGCACTGGAGGGACTGACCGTCGACGCGGCGGGCCGGGCCTTCACCACGGATCTGGTCACCGGCCGGGTCCACCGATTCGACGCTCCGGGTGCGCCACCGGTCGCGATCACCACGGTGCCCAGTGGCGGCGGCGGTGCGCTGGCCTGGACGCCGGACGGGAAACTGCTGGTCGGCTACGGCGCTGATGCCCGGGTCGTACTCGGTGACTCGCTGCGGCACGCGGGGATCGTGAAGGTGGATCCCGATACCGGGTTCACCGAACCCTATGCCGCGGGCTTGAGCGCGGCGAACGGCATGGACGTGGCGGCGGACGGAACCGTCTACGCCACCAATGATTTCGCCAGTTTCGTGGGCCGGGTGTATCCGAACGGCTTCGTAGCGCCGGACTGGGCGGTGCTGCCCAGCGCGAACGGCGCGGTACTCGGTCGCGACGACGAGTTCCTGTATGTGTCACGCACATTCGCGAACCCGGGGGTGAGCCGGATTCCGACGGCCGCGCCGTGGGCCGCGCAGTCGCTGCTGGATCTGGGTGGTGGCGACTTCTTCGCCGCGCCCGACGGTTTGACGCTGGATTCCGCCGATCGCCCGGTGGTGCCGCTGAACATCTCCGGCCAGGTGGTGCGGATCGACGCGCCCGGCCAATTCTGTGTGCTGGGCTTCGGCAATCAGATGACCAGCGTGCTGAGTTACGGCCGTGGCGACCGGGGCTTCTCGGCGGGCAGGTTGTTCGGCGCGACCTTCACCGGCCTGATCTACGAGATCCCGGGCGGCTTCGATCCGCAGGCCCGGACCGCGACGCCGTAGCGCGGCGGGCGCTCAGGCGCGGGCGATCGCGGGCGCGGGTTCGGTGAGCAGTCCGACCAGCATGGCGATAATGTTGTCCTGCACCGCGATCCGGTCGTCGTCGGAATCGAATTCCTGCCGTTCGTAGTCGGCGAGCAGGGCGAACATGACGGTGCTCATGGCGGTGAGCCGGTAGCGCCGCATACCAGGGGTGAGTCCCGGCATGGTCCGGTACAGCCGCTCGACCAGGATCCGGGTGGCGTGCCAGCGCTTCTCGTGCAGGTCGGGTCCGCTGACCGCGGGATGCGCGCGGGTCTGTTCGAGGAATCGCGCGTAATGGGTGGAGCCCTCGGCGTAGGGGATGTCGAACATGGGCCGCACCAGCATGCCGATGAGTGCCGCCACCGAATCCGGGTCGCCGGCGGTCTCGTGGTCGGCGAGTAGGGCGGTGCGCCGGGATTCCAGTGCGGGCTGGTGTTTTTCGATGATGGCGGCGATGAGCCCGTCGCGGGAGCCGAAGTGGTAGTGCACGGCGGAGTTGTTGCGCTGTCCCGCGGCCACGGCGATATCCCGCAGTGCGACATCGGGTCCGCGTTCGGCGATGGTGCGTTCGCCCGCGAGGAGGATGAGTTCCCGGGCGTCAGGGCTGGTCACCGGGACACTATAGCGCTTTCCGGACACTGCTGAGCGCACGGGCTTAGCTCTCTAATCAGCTCTGATTACCGCCATTCGAGATATGGCGAACGCTTCGTTGCGTTCACAACGGTGGCAACTACCGGTTTCACGCGAAAAGCGTTTAATGCCAGGTGAATACGTAAAACCTGGGGTTGTGTTGCAATAGGGGTTGGCGTGGTGAACGAAGGAGGCCCGATGCCGGGCGGCAGGCTCACACCGGAGGATCGGCAGCGCATCGCCGATGGTCTAGCCCTCGGGCGCGGATACGCGGAGATCGCACGCGAACTCGGCCGGCCCACCTCGACGGTGAGCCGTGAGGTCAGCCGCAACGGCGGGCCGGGCGGCTACCGCGCGGATCTCGCGCACGCGGCCACGGTGGTGCGCTCCCGGCGCCGCGTGCCGCGTCCGAGAAAGGTCGAAACCCCCTCCGGCGCAGACGAACACGGGCGCTCGCCGGAGGTGATCGCGCAGTTCACGGCGGGTTTCGCGGAGATGTTCACCCGGAACGGCGTGCCCAAGGTGGCGGCCGGGGTACTGGCGCGCCTGTACGCCGCCGATTCCGGCAGCGTGACCGCCGCGGAGCTGGTGCGGCACCTGCGGGTCAGTCCGGCGACGGTCTCGGCGGCCGTCGGATATCTGGAGGGCCGGGAGCTGATCCGCCGCGAGCGGGATCCAGGCACGCGTCGCGACCGCTACTTCATCGACGAATTCGCTTGGTATCGGGCAACTCTCGCCGCTGCCCGGCGCAACGAGCGGATGGCGGCCCTGGCGCGGGACGGTGCGGGCGGTCTGGGCGCGGCCACGCCGGCCGGGATGCGGCTGCTGGGGATGGGCGAATACCTGGACGGCGTGGCCGGGGACGCGCTCCGCTCGGCCGAGCAGTGGCGCGCGAAACTCGGCGGCTGACAACGAGTGTGGACATGACATGGACCGTGGACATGCGGCTGCCCATCGCACTGGGCTGGGTGGCCAAACATCCGCTGCCGCCGGAGATCGCGGATTCCTATCTGCTGCCGAGCCGCAATTCCGCGGCGGTGCGCAAGGATCTGCGGCGGCTGCTGCGCACCCTGCACCACCGCCACACCCTCGAGGCGGCCACGCACTTCCCGGAGATCGATATTCCGGTGCTGGTGGCGTGGGCCCGCGAGGACCGGCTGTTCCCGGTCGCCCTGGCCGAGCGGCTGGCCCGCGAGCTGCCCGGCGCGACACTGAGGTTGATCGACGACTCGTACACCTTCCTGCCCGAGGACCAGCCCGAGTTGCTGACCGAGGCGATCCTGGAGTTCACTCGGCTGCCGGGATGGCCGTCGGCCTCGGGGTGTTCCTGGATATCTGCCGCCGCCCGGCCATGCTGCCGGTCGATCGTCAATTGGCGCGCGCGGGCGTGATTCCCGGGAATCGGCGCTGAATTCGATCGACATATCTGCGCAGCGTGGACAACTCCGAATCGATCGACTGGCGTGCCTCGGAAGTCAGCGCGGTGTGCAATCGCCGGGTGAGTCCGGCGATATGCCGTTCCAGCTCGCTCAAGAACACGCGGGCCTGAGCTAATTCAGGATCTTCGGCGAGATCCGGATCATCGAACATATCGCGAAAGTATTCCACCGTACGGAGTGCCGCGCGGCGGTTCCGATCCGGCGGCTGTGCTTCGGCACAAAACCCGCGATCCGGATTGCTTTATCGGAACAGTGTGGTGTGCAACGTGTCTCAATAGCCTTGTGCCATGAAGTTTCGCCGCAGCCGGGCGGGCGGTGTGGGGGCGGTCCTGCTCGCCGTGTGCGCCCTGATCGCTGTCGTCTCCCCGGTGGCCGCCGCCGACCCCGCCGATGCCGGGTGTTCGAATCCGTCCGGTGCGGCCGCCTTCGAGCGCGCCGACGCGGTGGCGGCCGGATTCGACGCGGCCGCCCTGGCCGATGCCATGGATTTCGGTTCGGCCAAGGGCGCGTACGCGATTCAGGTGTATCGGCACGGCTGTCTGGTGGGTGACCGCACGAATACGGGCAACCTGCCGGTCCCGCTGGCCAGCGCCACCAAGGGCGTCACCTCGGTAGCGATCGGCCGGGCGATCACGCTGGGGTATTTCGGCCTGGACGATCCGCTCGGCACGTTCTTCCCGCAGGCCGACGCGGCGCACGCGGCCCTGACGGTGCGCCAGGTGCTGAATCAGACGACGGGACTGCGCTTCACCTGGGCGGCCGACCTCGCCGGCATCCAGACCGATGAGGTCCTGCAAACCCTGCACACCCCGTTCGCCTTCGAACCCGGCACCACCTTCCAGTACGCGCAGGCGGCGCTGGTGCTGCTGCCGAAGATCGTGGAGATCACCACCGGTCTCGACTTCCAGCAGTTCGTGCAGCGAGAACTCATGTCCCCCTTGGGCATCGGTCGTGATCAATGGGTGTGGCTGCGCGACCGCAGCGGCAATACGGCCGTCAACGGCGGCCTGGCCATGCGCGCCGACGACATCGCCCGGCTCGGGCAGCTCATGCTCGACAACGGACGCTGGGGCGATGAGCAGCTGATCGACGCCGGCTACATCGACCAGGCCCGGCGGCCCACCGCCGCCAACGGTGGTTACGGATTCCTGTTCTGGCTCAACGCCGGTGACTCCTACAAGACCGCCACCGTCCCCATCGCCCGGACCTTCCAGCACGCGATGTTTCCCGGCGCACCCCGTGACCTGTACGCCTTCGTGGGCGCGCTCGGCCAGTTCGTGGCCGTGGTGCCCAGCCGGGACCTGGTGATCGTGCGGCTGGGCATTCCGGCGGGCATCGACCCGGGCAACCTGCAGACCTCCCTCGCCGCGGAATCGAATCCGGACAACAAGGAGTTCCTGCGCCGGGTGGTCGCGGCCGTCACCGATGTCCCCGCCGAACCGTTCGACAGCCCGTACCGCTACGGCGACAGCTTCGGCCCGCTCATCGGCAGCCTCGACGATCTGGCCTTCTGGGTGGATCCGGTGCACGTCACCGAGATCCTGTTCGGTGTCGGGCCCTACGCGCCGTCGAACTGCAATCTGCTGTGGTGCAACGGAAGACTGGTTCCGCAGGACATCTTCGACCTCCTGCTCGACACCACCGGCCAGCTCGGCGCGGCGGTCGGCGGGCTCGGTCACGGGCAGCGCTAGCAGAATGTGCGCGAGCACAGGGGTCGCCGTAATTCCGCGCTGAAATGCCGATCTGGTTGTGCGCGGACACAATCGCGGTCCTACCATGGGAACCCATGAACGTTGAGCCGCCACCGCCCGACGGCTTCGCGGCGCGTGCCTGCCGCATGTTGCTGGACCGGTTGGACGATCTCGTCCGGCGGGTGTCCGCCGAGATCCAGCGCGCCGAACCGGCCTACGGTGTGGGCGGAATCGTCGGTCTCGCGGAGTTGCGGAAGGCCAATCGCGACAATCTGGTCGCGCTGCTCGAATATCTCGCCGCGGGCGGTGATCCCGGGACGGACGCGCCGTACGCCACCGGGCGGCGGCGGGCCGAGGGCGGTATTCCGCTGCCCGCCGTGCTGCGGGCCTACCGCATCGGCTCGGCCGTGGTGTGGGAGGAATTGGTCGGCCTGGCGCGCACGCCCGAGGAGCAGCACGAACTGCTGATCCTGGCGACCCGGGTGTGGAAGCTCGTGGACGACTACTCGCAGGCGCTGACGATCGGCTATCAGGAGGCCGTCGCCGAGCATTCGCGCCGGGACGCCCGCGCGCAGGACGCCGCACTGGACGCCCTGCTCTCCGGCCGGGCCGACGGCACCCGGCTGTGGGATTGCGCGCGGGCGCTGCGATTACCGCCGCAGGGTTCCTACGCGGTGGTGGCCGCCGCCGCGGGCGCGACCGCGGAGGAGGCGATTCCCGGTATCGCGGAGGCGCTGGCGGTGCTGGGGGTGCGCTCGGCATGGCGGGTGCAGCTGGATCAGCACGTCGGGCTGGTGGCGCTGACCGAGCGGTTCACCGTGGAGCGGCTCTGCGACATCCTGGCCGAGCGCACCGTCGGCCGGGTGGGCATCAGCGCTCCCTTCGGCGCGTTGACCGAGACGCCGGCGGCGCTGCGGCAGGCCGAATCGACCTGTGCGGCAGCGGATCCCGATTCCCGGCAGGTACTGCACTACAACGAGGCGCTGATCCCGGTGCTGCTGGCCACCGCCCCGGATATCGCCGCCGCGCTCACCGCGACGGTGCTGGGCCCGATTCTCGCGCTGCCGGAGCACGATCGGATCACCCTGCTCGACACCGCGCGCGGCTGGTTCGCACACGGCGGCGAGGTGGCGGCGGTCGCGGAAAGCCTTTTCTGCCACCGCAATACGGTGCGCTTCCGGATCAATCGCATCGCGGAGCTGACCGGCCGCCGGCTGTCGTCGCCCGCGGAGGCCGTCGAACTGTATCTGGCCCTGCGGGCGTACCGCGTCAGCGCGCCGCCCGCAGGGCCGGGTGTTCAGGAGTAGAGCGCGGCCACGTCGGCGGCGAACTTCTCCAGCACCACAGCGCGTTTCAGCGACATCTTCGGGGTGAGCTCGCCGGTCTCCTGCGTCCAGTCCACCGGCAGCACCCGAATCTTCTTGATGGCCTCGGCCTTCGACACCTTCGAATTGGTTTCGGCGACGGCGCTTTCGATCTCGCCCAGCAGGCCGGGGTGTTCCACCAGCTCGGCCAGCGGGACCTCGGCCGCCACCCCGTGCCGCTGCCGCCATGCGGGCAGCGCCTCCTGATCGATGGTGACCAGCACCGACACGAACGGCTGCCCGTCGCCGACCACCATGCACTGGCTGATCAGCGAGTGCGCGCGCAGCGAATCCTCCAGCGGGGCGGGGGAGACGTTCTTGCCCGCCGCCGTCACCAGGATCTCCTTCTTGCGCCCGGTGATGGTGACGAAGCCGTCCGCGTCGATGGCGCCGAGGTCGCCGGTGCGGAACCAGTCACCGTCGAACGCGTCGGCATTCGCCTCCGGATTGCGCCAGTAACCGGGTGTGACCACCGAACCCTTCAGCAGCAGTTCGCCATCCGGCGCGATGCGCACGGCATTGCCGTCGATGGGCTTGCCGACGGTGCCGACCCGCATATGCGCGGCGGTGTTGACGGTGATGGCCGCGCTGGTCTCGGTGAGCCCGTAGCCCTCGTACACGGTGACGCCGATGCCGCGGAAGAAGTGCCCGAGCCGCGCGCCGAGCGGTCCGCCGCCGGAGACCGCGTGCCGGCACCGGCCGCCCAGGGCCGCACGGAGTTTGGTGTAGACGAGCCGGTCGAACAGGGCGTGCCGCAGGCGCAGCCACAGGCTCGCGTTACCGGTCTCCAGGGCCTGGCTCCATTCGATGGCGGTGGCGGCGGCCAGTTCGAAGACGCGGCCCTTGCCCGCCTCCCGTGCGCGCTGTTCGGCGGCGTTGTAGACCTTTTCGAAGACGCGCGGCACGGCGAGTACGAAATTCGGCTGGTACGAGGCGAATTGGTCGGTGAGCGTGGTCCAGTCGGCGGTGTGCGCGACGGTCACCCGCGCGGCCAGCGCGCCCACCGAGATGGCGCGGGCGAACACATGCGCCAGCGGCAGGAACATGAGCGTGCGCTGTCCGGGCGCGAGCAGGTCGGCCAGGGCGAGGCGGCCGGATCGGGCCTCCGCCAGCAGGTTCGCGTGGGTCAGCACCACGCCCTTGGGGCGGCCGGTGGTGCCCGAGGTGTAGATGAGGGTCGCGGGGGACGCCGAGTTCTGCGTGGTGGCGCGGGCGGCGAGCGCCTCGTCGGTGACGGCCGCGCCGCGCGCGATCAGGGTCGCGACGGCGTCCTGGTCGATGCGCAGGGTTTCGCGCAGATCGGGGGTGCTGATGGGGGCGACGACGGCGGCGTGCCGGTCGTTCTCCACCAGCAGCAGCTTGGTTCCGGAATCGGTGAGGATCCACTGCGCCTGGTCGGTCGCGGACGAGTCGTAGATGGCGACGGTGCAGCCGCCCGCCGTCCAGATCGCGAAGTCCAGCAGCGCCCATTCGTACCGGGTGGAGGCCATGATGGCCACCCGGTCGCCCGCCTCGATCCCGGACGCGATCAGCCCCTTGGCCACGGCCGTGACCTGGCGCTCGAATTCGGCGGCCGGGATATCGGTCCATCCGGCGCCGTTCGGGATCTGGAAGGCCACGAACTCCGGTGCGGTCCGGCTCAATTCCGCGACGATGCCCGGCAGCGTCTCCGTCTCCGCCACGGAATACGTTGCGGCCGTTTCGAATACCTGCTCAACCGTCACTGCTGCTCCACACCTCTCACTGAACACTGCGTATCGCCCCCCGGGCCAGCTCACATCGTCGGATGCTGCGGCCCACGTCACAATGTGCCGGTGACCCGCGCATGGCCCGCTGGAACGTGCACCGGACCAACAGGACGGTCCGGGAACCGGGGGAGGGGGCGTGTTTCAGGCCCCGTATCCGCCGTCGACGTCGAGCTTCTGTCCGCTGATGAAATCGGCGCGGTCCGACGACAGGAAGCACACCGCTTCGGCGATGTCCTCGGCGTCGCCGAAGCGCCGCAGCGGGATGTTGCGCCGGGTGATGTCGAGCGCCTCGGCGTCCAGTTCCCCGGAGCTGATGAGCCGATCCGCCATGCCGTCGGTGGTCATCCCCGGTCCGACGCAGTTGGCGCGAATCCCGAAGCGGCCCTCTTCGGCGGCGATGCCGCGGATGAGTCCCTCGACCGCCGCCTTGGGGGCACTGGACAGTCCGTCCCGCACCGGGAAGCGCGCGGTGGCGGCGGTGGTGATCGCGACGATATTGCCCCTGGTCTCCCGCAGGTGCGGCAGTGCGGCGTGCACCGCGTTGAAGAAGGCCGCGGTGTCGGCGTTCAACTGCCGCTGGAAGTCCGCGGGCGCCACCCGGCTCAGGTGCACCATCGGCACGTGTGGTCCGGCCGCGTAGACGAGCGTGTGGATGCCGTCGAGTTCGGCCGCCGCCGCTGTGATTACCGCGGCGGCCTGCGCGGCGTCGGCGAGATCGAGTTGCCAGGTCTGCGCGCGCCGGCCGGTGGCGGCGGCGTGCTCGAGGACGGGATCGAGTGCGGTCTTCGAGCGGAAGTAGGTCAGTCCGACGTCGCTGCCCCGGTCGATGAGCATCCGGCTGACGGCGGTGCCGAGCCCGCCGCTGGCGCCGAGCACCAGGGCCGCGCCGGAGCGGTGCGCGAAATCGTTCATGGCTCTCATTGGTACTGCAACCAGCGACACCAAGCAAGTGCTTGGTGTCGCTGAGTGGGCGCTACCCGCCCGGACTCAGTGCGATCCGGCGTAGGTGCGACTCCACTGCCTGCTCCACCGCACCAGCTCCTGCGCGGCGGGCAGCCGCCGCCGTTCGAACTCCGCCATGGCGGCCGGGCCCGCGGCGCCGGCGACCCCGTCGCGCGCGCAGTCGCGCAGGGCGATGGCGTCCTCGACACTCGAGTTGTAGCCCTGGCCGGTCGCCGGGGCCACCGCGTGGGCGGCGTCGCCGATGAGTGCGATCCGCCCGCGAGACATGCGCTCCGGCAGATAGTTTCCGATCGGCGTGCCGAAGGCGAGGTCCTGCTCGAAACATTCGACGATGGCCTCGCGCCACGGCGTCGGCCACATGCGCCGCGTGGTGGCGATCATCTCGTCCTTCAAACCCGGTGGGAACATGTCCATTTCGAGGCCGCGCAGGATCTTGCCGTCCGCGACGCACCCGACGTCCTCGAGCAGTTTCGTGCGGGTGGGGTCGTGCCAGGCGAAGCCGATGGTGCGCAGGCCTTTCGCCATATCGCGGTTGTTCAGCCCCGGCAGCGGGAACGCCACCAGCATCTGCCGCCCGTATCCGAGCGTGACCAGATCGTCACTGGGCGAAGGGGTTTCGGCGGGCAGCGCGGATTCCGCGATCCAGCCGCGCCAGGTCATGAACCCGGCGTAGTCGGTCAGCAGCCGATCCGGATTCACCGCACTGCGGACGAGGCTGCGGTAGCCATCCGCGCCGATCAGGATGTCGGCCGCGAGTTCGACGGAATCGGTGGTGGCATAGGCCTTCTCGTCGTCCTGGTACACCTTGGTGACATCGACCCCGAGCCGCATGTCGAGCCATTCGACCCGGGATCCGACCTCGGCGAGCCAGGCGTAGAGCGCGTTGAAACTGGTGGAGCGCCGATACCCGTAGATGTAGGCGAGCGTCTCGTCCGGATTCTCCCCGGTGGCCTCGCACAGCATCCGGTAGTCCACGCCGATCCCGCCGCGCCCCTCGAATGTCTCCCGGCATTCCAGCACGGTGGTTCGAATCCCGCTGCGTGCCAGTGCGATCGCCGCGGTGAGCCCGCCGATGGACCCGCCGACGACGAGGGCGCTGCCGCTGTTATTCACCGGCGTTCTTCGAGTCGGCCAATCCACCGCCGTCGATGGGATCGAATCCGGCGTCGCGGATGAGCGCGACCACGACGTCCGCGGCCGCCGGGTCATCGCTCCAGTACCGCATCGGCGAGCGTTCGCCGGTGCGCTGCCCGCGCTGCCCGTCGGCGAGCAGGTCGGCGGCGAACCGATCGCCGAAGGTCCGTACCAACCGGACGTTTCCGAGCCGCTGGAGCTGGAACTGCGGGCTGGTCAGACCGTCGGGAATCGGCAACGGCACGATCTGCCCCGCCCGCTCGGTGATGGGATTGCTGGGGTCGATGACGATCTTCCCCTGCAGCGCCTCGCCGTAGTCGAGCGCGATATCCGGGAACGCCTCCCACCACACCGCGATCGCGACCACATCGACGGCGGCGATGGCATCGCGGGGACTCATGGTCGTGGCCCGCGCACCGAGTTCCTCGGCCAGCCGCCGCGGCCCGTCCGGATTCCCGGCGCTGAGGACGACCTCGTCACCGCCCGCGACGAGCAGCCTGGCCAGATTTCCGCCGATACGGCCCGTTCCGATCAATCCGACACGCATGGCGGCTCCTTCGCTCGGTTGGGTCCCCTGGACGGGGTGGGCAAGCAAGCGTTCGGAAGACCACGTTAGCCAATCGGTAGCCGACTGGGGGATGTTCGCCGTTTCGAGGGCTCAGGCGGCGCGGCGCAGCGACCGTCCGATCAGGGTGCGCAGGGCCAGCGAGAAGATCGGCCGCGCCAGCGCCGTGACCGGGGCCAGCCGCACGCGCGGGAAACCCGCCGGTGCGATGGCGATGGTGTAGGTGACCGCGCTCCGCCCGCGGCCGAGCGGCTCGAGGATCAGCCGCTCGCCGATGGCGCGGACCCCCGGCACCGGCAGTTCCCCGATGAAGAAGGCCATCTCCCGCTCGGTGTCCACGCGGGTGACGAACTCGTTGCTGAGCAGCAGCGGCCCGAGCGAGAGGCGGCGGCGGGAGCCCGGACCGTGCGGCACCGGGGTCTCCCACTCGGCGGAAACGCCGGGGAGCCAGCCGAATTCCTCGACCTCGCGCCACAGCCGGGCGACCGGCACGTCGAATTCGGCGCGCCCGCGCAGGATCAGGGGCGCGCGCTCATAGAAGTCGGCGGACGCTTCGACGATCTCTGGATGGAAAACCATGGGGGAGTGTGCCTTTCGTACGCGATCGCGGCACGGTTCATTCGGCGGCGATCGCCTTCTTGGTGATCAGGTCGCGGAAGGCCGCGATGACCTGGTTGTGGTATTCGCGCATCAGGAGTTCGACCACCGAGAGATCCGGTAGCCCGACATCGGTATCCAGCTCGCGGATCTCCTGGAACTTGCGCGCGAGCAGGACGTGGCCGGCCGGTTCCAGCGGCTCGTAGAACGCCTGGGCCGCTTCGGGAACCGTGACCAGCACCTCGCCGATGGTGTTGAACAGGCTCAGGACGCCGGGCTTGCCGAGGGCGGCGAAGGCGCAGCGCAGCAGATGCAGTTCCGCCGCCATGATGTCGGTCAGCGCCGAATTGCTGTCGGAGACAAGCAGTTCCATGCGATCGGCGGCATGGATGATCGGCGTGATGTCGTAGCGTTCCGGGGCGTCGACGAAGGTGCGCACCGCATCCATGACCAGCAGATGATCCACATCGATGATGTCGGCGAACAGCTTCGCCGCCTGATCGGGCACCCGGTGCGCGAAGCGCAGCAGGTACCGCCAGGTGTCGATGCCGCCGTACATCCGGATATCGCGCACCACATAGCCGAGCCCGCGCCGCGCCTCGGCGAATCCGAGCGCGGCCAGCCGGCCCAGCGCGCTGTTGGCGGTGGGTGTGCTGGCGCTGAACTCCACCGCCAGCTGCCGCACCGACGGCAGCAGCGCGCCGGGCGGGTAGACGCCCGCCGCCACCCGGTAGGCCAGTTCTTCGGTGATCGCGTCCACGACCGTCGGCTTCGACACCGCACGATTGTCGCGGATGTCATCGGCGGTCGTGGACGCGTGGGTGATCACCGGACCGGCGCGGTCTCGTAGCTGTAGTCGTCGAGCGGGAACCGCCGGTGGCCGCGGCTGGCCTCGAAGAACCCCGACGGCCGCACATAGGTGCTGTCGCCCTGGGAGTTCCGGTAGTAGGTCGGCGTGTGCGCGTTGAGTTCGTTGAAGTAGAACCGGATCGGCTCGGCGCGGCGGAAGATCTCGGCGTGATAGCTGTCGAGGGCCTCCTTGCGCACCTCCACCACGGCGGCCTTGCGGCGCAGCCCCTCGGTGATGGCGCGCACCGCGTGGTCGGCGGTCATCTCGACGAAGGAGTGCCAGCCGCTGCCGGTCCAGGAGTACGGGCCGACCAGGGTCCACCGGTTGGGCAGGCCGGGCACCGAGACGCTCTCGTAGGCCTGCATGCCGTTCTCGGTCCAGAACTTGCCGAGGTCGAATCCGTTGCGCCCCACAATGGTTCCGGGCCGATAGGTCTCCGGATCGGAGAAGACCTCGTACCCGGTGGCGAGCACGATCATGTCGAATTCGTGCTCGACGCCGTCGCGGGTGCGGATGCCCGTGGCGGTGATCTCCTCGATGCCCTCGGTCACGAGCCCGACATTGGCGCGGTTGTAGGCCCGCAGATATCCGTTCGACATGGTGGGACGTTTGGCCAGCGGCCCGAAGTCCGGTGTCAGCTCGGCCCGGGTGGCCGGATCCTTGACCACGAGTCCCAGATAGCGCTCGTACAGTGCGATGGTGACCCGGTCGAACCAGGTCATGGCCTTCTTGGCGGTCTCGGTCGGCACCGAGATCGCGCCGCGCAGCGCCAGATCCACCACCACGAGGACCACGCCGTGCAGCGCCGCCTGCAGGCCCGGGACGGCGAGCAGCCGCTGCCCGGCGCGCGGCATCGGGAAGTCCGGCTTGGGCAGCGACCAGACGGGCGTGCGCTGGAAGACCGTCAGCTCCGCCACTTCGGGAGCGATGGCCGGAATGATCTGCACCGCACTGGCTCCGGTGCCGATGATGCCCACCTTCTTGCCCCGGTGGTCCCAGCTGTGGTCCCAGCTCGACGGCCGCTGATACTTGCCCTGATAGTTCAGCCGCCCCGGAATTCCGGCCTCCTCCTTGGGCCGCACGAACGCGCCCACCGCACTGATCAGGAACCGCGCCGTGATCACCTCGCCCGAATCGGTGATCAGCTTCCAGTAGTTGCCGGTGTCGTCCCATTCCTCGCGGGCGATATCGGTCTCGAACCGCATGTGCCGGTAGAGGCCGAATTTCCGCGCCACATCCTGGTGATACTTCTTCACCTCCGCGCCGTAGGGGAAAACCCGGCTCCAGGTGGCGTTGCGCGCGAAGGAGTACTGATAGGCGACAGCCGGAATGTCCACGCCCAGACCGGGATAGGTGTTCTCGTGCCAGCTGCCGCCGACATCGTCGGCCCGCTCGACGACGACGAAATCGTGCAGCCCGGCCTGTTTCAGTTTGACCGCCGCCGCGAGCCCGCCGGGCCCCGCGCCGATCACGGCGACTTGGAAATCGGGTTCGGTCTTCCGGACGATCCGCTGGGATCGGCGGCCTTTGGTTTTCGGAGTGCTCACGATGAAAGGCTTTCTCGGGGAGGGAAATCGGGGAATCGGCCGCGGTTCAACGCCGCCCGGCCACGCTGCTCATACGGCACCGCCGACCTTGGTGTTCAGGGTGCCGTCGGCGGAGTCGGTGCCATTGCCGGAGCGGAACGGGATGCGGTCCACCAGGCGCTCGACGCGGGCGATGGCCTGCGGGCCCGCGACGGTGTCGCGCAACCTGGTGATGTCGCGCTTGCCCGCCTGGGTCATGACGAAGCGCACCAGACCGGGCGCGAAACGGGTGAGCGGATAGGCGATCCGGGCCTCGGGGCGAATGGGTTCGACGGCGCGGTTCTCACGAACAGCGCGGACGATGAGCTGTCCGGCCTTGTCGGGATGCATACCGAACAGGGCCTGACCCTTGAGCATGAGTTTGCGGGTGAGTTCGGACTGCTCGGCGTCGAGAATGCCGTCGGCCTTCATGCTGTTGGACAGATTGGTGGCGATGAGGCCGGGGCAGATGGCGGTGACGCCGATGCGATGCTGCGCGAATTCGGCTCGCAGGCAGTCGCTGAAGTGCTTCACCGCGTACTTGCCGATGCTGTACGGGCCGGTGTAGGGGGCGGCGGCGAAGGCGGCCATGGAGGCCACGTTCACCAGGTGACCGCCGCGTCCGCGCTCGACCATCTGCGCACCGAAGACGCGGCAGCCGTGGATCATCGCCATCAGGTTGATATCGGTGATGCGCTGGAAATCGCGCAGCGGCACATCGATCAGCGGCCCGCCCACGAGGATTCCGGCATTGTTGACCACCACGTCCGGCACGCCGTGGGTGGCCTTCACCTGTGCGGCGAAGGCTTCCAGGGCCGGGGTGTCGGCCACGTCGAGCCGGTAGGCGAAGGCGGTGCCGCGCCGGCTGTTGATCTCCGCGGCAGCGTCTTTCGCGCTGTCGAGGTCGATATCGGCGACGATCACCTCCGCGCCGAGAGCGGCCAGGGCCTTGGCGGTGCCGCGGCCGATGCCGCTGCCCGCGCCGGTGACGACGGCCAGGCCGGGATAGAAGGGCTTCTTGGACATGATTTCTCCGTGGTGTCTCACGCGGCGGTGGTGCGCTGGGTGGTGCCGGGGGTGGTGAGGCGGTCGCGGATGAACTCGCCGATGACGCCGATGGCCTGCCGGGCATCCGGGAGCAGATCCGCACCGGCCTGGAAGACGTGAACGGCCCTGTCCCAGACCTGCATTCGGCAGGGCACCCCGGCCTCTTCACAGCGTTCGGCGAGCTGGTGGGCGTCGGCCAGCAGTACTTCGGTGGAGCCGACCTGGATCAGTACCGGCGGCAGTCCCGCGAAGTGGTGATTGACCGCCGACCAGGCCGGATCGAGAGCGCCGTCGCGCAGCAGCCCGAGCTGGGCGGGTGTGTCGAGGGCCCTGGCCCCGAGCATCGGGTCGAGCCGATCGTTGGGGTGCGCGAAGCGCAGGGTCGAATCGTAGTTCGCCCACGGCGCGAGGCCGACGATGCCGCCCGGTGTCGGCAGCAGGCGGTCGCGGATCTCGATGGCGGTGCGGAAGGCGAGCCCACCGCCCGCGGAATCACCGGCGAGCACGATCCGATCGGCCGGAAACCCTTGGGCCAGTAGGTATTCGTAGGCTTCCACGCAGTCCTCGATGGTCTCGGTGACGTGCGCCTTGGGCAGCTGCCGGTAGTCGACCTGGAAGACCGGCACCCCGGCGGCCCGCGAGATCCGGGACACCAGGCGGCGATGCGAATTCAGGCCGCATGAGACCAGGCCGCCGCCGTGGAAGTACAGCACGGCGGCCTCGCGGCGCTCCGGATCGACAGCGTCCCGGTGCCATACCCATTCGGCGCGGAAGCGCGGAAACGCGATGCGGCGCACCGTGGTTCCGCGAATCGGGACGAGCGGCGCGAGCAGCGGATCGAGCAGGTTCGGGAGGTGGAAGATTCGCACGCCGCGAATCGGGATTCCCCGCCACGCCAGCGCGACGAGGACGTTCATGCCCTGGCGGAGTACGGCATAGGACAGCGGATGTGCGAACCGCTGGATCCACCCGGCCCGGCGTGGATATTCGATCGTCACGGTGAGCATGCTGCGTCTCCTTCTGCAACGGCGACCCTGCCGTTGTCTACGCTGTGTTACACAGTATATGCTGTCTGGGACGGCATCAAGATGTGAGGGAGTTTCTCACCTCTTGGCTGGGACACCAAGCACGATGATGTGCGAATCGAACCGAGGTAGACATGGCCACATTCGAGAACAAGCTGGTGATCGTGACCGGAGCGGGCAGCGGCATCGGCCGCGCCACCGCCGAGCGCTTCGCGGTGCAGGGCGCACGGGTGATCGTCAGCGACGTCAACGGCGACACCGCCAAGGACACTGTCGACCGGATCGAGGCCCGGGGCGGAAAGGCGTACCCGTACGCGGTCGACGTCTCCGATGTGGACGCCATGGAAGCCTTCGCCGCGAGCGTGCACGACGCGCACGGCGCACCCGCCGTGGTGGTCAACAATGCCGGATTCACCACCGCCGGACCATTTCTCGGACACACGGTCGAGGATTGGAACCGCATCATGGGCGTGAACTTCTGGGGCGTGGTGCACGGCTCCCGGCTGTTCGGCCGTCAGATGATCGAGGCCGGGCGCGGCGGCCGCATCCTGAACGTCACCTCACCGGCCGCGGTGCTGCCGATCCCGCTGTCCACCGCCTACTGCACCAGCAAGGCGGCGGCGCAGATGTTCACCGAATGCCTGCGCCTCGAATTCGCGGGTACCGGCGTCGGCGTCACCGCGGTGCTGCCCGCCTTCATCAATACCGGCTTCTATCCGAACGCCCAGGTCGTGGAGACCGACGGCAAGTCGGTCGGCCGTGGCAAGAACCTCTCGGTGCTGGCCGCGCAGCTGATCGCCCGCAGCCCGGAAACCGTGGCGCGCAACATCGTTCGCATCGCGGCGCGCAATCCGGCCATCGCGCCCACCCCGTTCGAATCCCGGATCGCCTGTACCGGCGGCCGGGTCTCCCCGGCGGGTGCGCGGCTGGCCGCCCGCATGATGGATATCGATTCGCTGGTCGGCCTGGTCGACCGGATCCTGCCCGCGAGCGCCGTCCGCAGGCTGGACGAAGCCGCCGCGCGTGCGGTGTCGAAATCCTGAGCAGCCGAATCTCGCAGGAGCCATGGAAATGTCGAACAAAACCGATTACGAGGTCCTCATCGTCGGCGCGGGATTCGGCGGCATCGCCACCGCGATCGAATTGCGCGAGGCCGGAATTCACGATTTCGCCCTGCTGGAGAAGCACGACGGCATCGGCGGCACCTGGTACGCCAACCGCTATCCCGGTATCGCCGTGGATATTCCGGCGGTGTTCTACAGCCTGTCGCGCATGCCGTTCACCAATTCGTCGCGGTTCTTCCCGCCGGGTCACGAGATCCAGCAGTACATCGAGCGGGTCGTCGACGCGTACGGCCTGCGCCCGCGAATCCGCTTGAACACCAGGGTCGAGGGCGCGCGCTGGGACGAGAGCACGCACCTGTGGCGGGTCACGCTCGGTGACGGCGCCGAATTGACCGCGCGTTTCGTGGTCGGCGCGCTGGGCATCCTCGAGGTCCCCAAGCTGCCCGATATTCCCGGCGTCGAAAGCTTCGCCGGGAAGACCGTGCACACCGCGACGTGGGATCACGACTTCGACTACTCCGGCAAGCGCATCGCGGTGATCGGCACCGGCGCGACCGCGCTGCAGCTGATTCCCGAATTGGCCAAGGTGGCACGCCATCTCACGGTGTTCCAGCGAACCCCCATCTGGCTGGCCCCCAAACCGGATTTCGACTTCAATCCGCTGGTCGACGCCGCCATGTCGATTCCGCCGGTGCGCAAGGCGATTCGCGGAGCCATCGCCACCGGGATCGACGTGGGACTGATCGGCGCGCTGCTGTCCATGCGCCGGCTGCCCCGGGTCGCGCCCTATCTCACCAAGGCCGGCGCGGCCATGTACAAGCTCTGGTTGCGCGATGACGAGCTGAGCGAAAAGCTCACTCCCACCTATGCTCCCGGCTGCAAGCGGCCGTCGATGTCCAACGAGTACTTCTGGACCTTCAAGCAGAAGGACCGGGTCTCGCTGATCACCGAGAAGATCGTGGACATCACCGAGCGCGGCGTCCGCACCGCCGACGGCGTCGAACACGAGATCGACGTACTGGTGTGCGCCACCGGATTCCGGGTCTGCGAACGCGGATTCGCGCCGGTGTTCACCGTGCACGGTGAGAACGGCGTGGAACTCGGTGACTACTGGCACGAGCACGGCTACCACGCCTACCAGGGCGTGAGCGCGCACGGCTGGCCGAATCTGTTCCTGGTCGGCTGCGGCCCGAACACCATCGTGCCCAGCTCGATCCTGGTCACCATCGAGAACAACGCCGCACACGCCCGCCGCGCCATCGTGGAGGCGCGCAAACGCGGGGCGACCAAACTGGACGTCACCAAGCGGGCCTACGACGACTTCGCCGAGTTCTGCCTGAACCGGACGGAGGGCTCGATGTGGCTCACCGCGCCGTGTGCCGGATCGAATACGTACTACGTGAACTACCAGGGTGAACTGGCGATTCGCCCGACCACGGCCATGAACCAGTGGTGGGGCAATCGGCACTTCCCGTTCCGGGACTACGAGTTCACCGGTCGAATTGGAGCGGTTGACCGAATGACAGTCGGGTAATGGAAGTTTCATGAACAACGTACAGACCCCCACATCGGCGTCGGGGTACCTCGGATCGACCGGCAACGCCCGGTACTGGTCCGCGCTCACCGCCGCCGCACTACGCACCGTCCCGCTACGCCGCGCACCCGCCACTCTGGCGGCGCTGCGGCACGGCGCGGGACTGGCCACCGTGCTGGCGCTCTCAGCGGCCCGGCATCCGGACCGGGCGGCCGTCATCGACGACGACGGCGTGATCACCGCGAAACAGCTGCACAACAGGGTTTCCCGGCTGGCCGCGGCACTGCGCGACGAATTCGGGGTGGGGCCGCACTCGACAGTGGCTGTGCTGTGCCGCAATCACCGCGGCTTCGTGGAGGGCTTGCTCGCGGGAGCGCGGCTGTCCTGCGGGCTGATCCCGATGAACTACGACTTCTCCGGGCCACAGCTGCGCGGGGTCGTCGAACGTGACGGCATCGATGTCGTCATCTACGACGCGGAGTTTCACGAGCGAGTCGACGCGGCCGGATTCGACGGAGTGCGGGTGCTCGCGAAACCGACTGGTGCCAAGCCTGTTTCGGATGGTGCGGGGCGGATCGTGCCCACCATCGACGAACTCGTCGCCGGTACCCGGCGCTCGGTGACGCGGCCCGCGCGCAGCAGCAGGCTGGTGATCCTGACCTCCGGATCCACCGGGACACCCAAAGGCGCGCTGCGCAATTCGGGACTGCGGGAACTCCGGGAGAAGGCCACCTACCTGCATCCCCGCCTGCTCACCCTGGCCGCCGAACTGCCGCGTTTCGCCCGGCTGCGCGCCGTGCCGGTGCCGGGGCAGCCGATCGTGCTGGCCCCGCCCATGCATCACGTCATGGGCATGGTCGGGCTGGTGACCGGGCTGGCGCTGACCTCCCCACTCGTGATGACCACCCGCTTCGACCCGGAGTGGGTGCTCGCGTCCATCGAAAGGCACAGCGCCACAGCGGCTTTCCTGGTACCCACCATGATCAAGCGCATCATGGATCTGCCCGCCGAAGACCGCGCCGACTACGAAACCTCCTCGCTCACCGCTGTACTCGGCGGCGCGATGCCGCTACCCCCACAGCTCGGCACCGAATTCATGAACGCCTACGGCGACATCCTCTTCAACGCCTACGCCTCCACCGAGATCGGCCCGTGCACCGTCGCCCTGCCCGAAGACCTGCGCGCCGCCCCCGGCACCGTCGGCTTCCCTCTCCGCGGCCTGGTCCGGCTGCGGCTGCTCGACGACGACGGCAACCCGGTACCGCCCGGCGTCACCGGCCGCATCTTCAACCGCAACCCCTTCCAGTTCAGCGGCTACAGCGGAGGCGGCGGCAAGGAGATCGTCGACGGTTTCATGAGCACCGGCGACGTCGGCCACTTCGACTCCGCCGGAAGACTTTTCATCGACGGCCGCGACGACGAGATGATCGTCTCCGGCGGCGAGAACGTCTTCCCTCAGGAGGTCGAGGAGATCCTGCTCACCCACCCCGCCATCGCCGAAGCGGGCGTCTGGGGCGTGCCCGACGACGACTTCGGCCAACGCCTGGCCGCCTTCCTCGTCCTCAAACCCGCCGCCACCCTCTCCCCCGACGAGGCCCGCGCCCACGTCCGCGCCAACCTGGCCCGCTACAAGGTTCCCCGTGACATCCACTTCGTCCCCGACCTCCCCCGCACCACCACCGGCAAGCTCAAGCACAAAGCCCTCGCCGACCTGGCCGCCGAACTGACCCGCTAGGCGCGGCACCCCTTTCGTCGTCCCGCCCGCGGGTGCGGTCCCGGCCGGTGTTCTGCGCACGGTCGCGCAACCACTCAGTCGCCGACCACGCGGAGCCGCCGCGACTGCGGTGGAGCGGGGGTGGACTCGGCGCGGGCGATGGCCAGGTGTGCCGTCTCCCGGCGATCGAACGCGACCATGGCCGCCGCCATTTCCGGTGAGGCGCGGGCGAATTCGGCCTTCAAGGCGCCACCGGTGCCGAGCTGGCACAGGGTGCCGAGCGCGGTGAGCAGGGCCCGGCCGAACGGGGTGTAGTAGCCGGGGACGGTCAACTGCCGGGTCACATTGGTGAGCCGGGGTGAGGTCGCCTCGCGCACGATGCCGCCCAGCCATTCGGTGGACATGCGGAAGGTGCTGTACTGCAACGGCTCCAGCAAGGGTGCGAGCATTTCGGCGGCGGCCTCGACGTCGATGTCGCGGCCCGGTGCGACGAATCCGTGGTCGCGGATGACGCGCTCCAGCGCGGGTACGCCGCCGTTGAAGACCGCCTCGGCGAGATCGCCCAGCCAGGCCAGGAATTCGGCGGGCGGCCACGGCGTGCACGCGCCGAAGTCGACCACACCGAGCCGTCCGTCGGGGAGCAGCCGGAAGTTCCCGGGATGCGGGTCGGCGTAGAGCAGTCCGGCGCGCTGCCATCCGGCGATCACGAAGCGCAGTGCCAGCAGTCCGGCCCGATCGCGCTGCGCCTGGGTGCCGGAGGTGATCAGCCGCGGCATGGAGATGCCGTCCACCCATTCGCTGACGATGACGTCGCCGCACTGCGTGATCACCTCGGGCACCAGGAAATCCGGGTCGTCGGCGAAGGCCGCCGCGAACGTCCGCTGATGCCGGGCCTCGGCGAGGTAGTCGAGCTCCTGTTCGATGGAGGCGCTGATGCCGTCGGTCAGCGAGTGCACGTCCGCACCCGGGATGAACACCGTGGCCAGCACCGAGATTCGGCGCAGCTGCTGCAGATCCCCGTGCACCGCCGCCCGCGCGCCCGGGTACATGATCTTCACCGCCACCGCGCGCCCGTCCTGCCAGACGGCCCGGTGCACCTGGCCGATGGACGCCGACGCGGCGCTGCGGTCGTCGAATTCCCGGAACTGCGAACGCCAGTCCGGCCCCAGGCTCGCCGCCATGGCCGCGTGCACGGTCGGCGGCAGCATCGCCGGGGTCGAATCCTGTAACTGCCGCAATGCGATTCGATACGGTTCGCCGGTTCCGTCCGGCAGCGCCAGTTCGTAAATGGACAGCAGTTGCCCCAATTTCGTTACGCACCCGCGTAATTCGCCGAGCACCTCGAAAATATGCTGCGCCGTGCGCTGCTGGATTTCGCGCTGCACCTCGGCGGGCGGCCGCCCCATGGCGCGTTTGCCCACTCCGGCGGCGCGGCGACCGGCGTAGGCGACGGGCAGGGTGGCGAGTTTGGCATTGCGCACGAGTCGCCGGGTGGGTGGTCTACCGGTGGACCCACGGAAACGGTGCGCGTCATCGCCCATTCGCTCATTATGCGCGGTTGCGGCATTTCCGCCGCCGCCGGATCCGGGCCGCTACCGGCCGATCGTGCCGAATCGAATTTCGGACATGTGGCCAGTTACACGGGCCCGATATTCCAGCGGTTTGCCCCTCTCGCGTTAGACTGTCTCAGACGTAACTGCGCAGTGTCGAAAGGATGGTGTGATGGGTGATCGGACAGTGGTCGCCGATGTCGCGGACGAGCTGGCGCATCGCGTCGTCTCCGGCACGTACGCGCCGGGCGACCTGATGCCCTCGGTGCGCGAGGTCGCCGACGAGTTCGAGATGAACCGCGCCACGGCGCAGCTGGTGCTGGCCCGGGTGGAGTCCTACGGCTTCGCCGACGCGCACCGCGGCAAGGGTTTCGTGGTCCGCGATATCCGCCGCGAGGGCGGCGTGCAGGTCTACCGCCGCCTGTTCCGGCTCTCGATGGCCACCCCCGACCTCGCCGCCGAGATGTTCGCCGGGATCCTCGCCGAGGAACGCGCCCTCGTGCTGAACGCCCTCATCGACTACACCGAGAGCGGCGGCGGAATTGCCCCGGAATCGCTGAAGGCGAGCGTCGACGAGCTGGAAACCCTTGCCAAGGAATCGGATCCGGATCTGTCCCGTTTTCTCGCCATCGAATTGGGGCTGGTGCGAAGGATTCTCACCGCGCTCGACGGCGGAATGCAGCGGGCCATGCTGAATTCGATCGGCGAAATGGTGCTCGACGTTCCCGAGGCGGTCGCCGCCTATTACGCCGCGGGCCCGGATCTGCACGTGCTGGTCTGGCGCGCGCTGCTGGCCGTCTGGGAATCGGAGACCGGCCCGAGCGAATCGCAGGTCGCCCTGTTCGAGGATCTCTTCGAGATGTACCACCAGAAGGTGCTGGCCCGATTCGAGGAACTGGTGGGTCTGGCGGCAACCGGGGAACTCTCGCATACCGCCTGATGAAAGCTGGAATTGTCTGGGACATAACCGCCCCCATCAGGGCAGCGGGCGCGCGCCCGGCCCCTGGAAGGTGCGCCGATACGCCGAGGGTGTCGTGCCGAGCGCGCGGGAGAACTGTTCCCGCATGGTGACCGCGCTGCCGAACCCGCACTGATCGGCGATCCGCTCGATCGTGTAGTCACCGGTCTCCAGCAGGCGCTGCGCCATGACGATGCGCTGGGTGGCGATCCACGCACTCACGCTGTCCCCCACCGTTTTCCGGAAGTGCCGGGTGAAGCTGCGGCGGCTCATATTGGCGTGCTCGGCCAGCCGGTCGACGGTCAGGTCGGAGCCGAGCTGTTCGATGGCCCAGCGCAGCGTTTCCGCCAGCGGATGCCGCGAACCCGTTGCGGGCAAGGGGTGTTCGATGAACTGCGCCTGCCCGCCCGCGCGATGCGGCGGCGTGACCAGCCGGCGCGCGACCTTGTTCGCGAGTTCCGCGCCGTGCTGACCGCGCAGCAGATGCAGGCAGGTGTCGATGGCGGCCGTGGTGCCCGCCGAGGTGACGATATCGCCGTCGTCGACATAGAGGGATTCGCGATCCAGCAGCACCTCGGGGAAGCGGCGGGCGAACACGTCGGCCCACTTCCAGTGGGTGGCCGCCGGGCGGCCTGCCAGCAGTCCGGTGTCGGCGACCACGAACGCCCCCAGGCAGAGTCCGACCACCCGGGCTCCGCTGTCGTGCGCGGTGCGCACGGCGTCCACGATCTCGGCCGGGGCCGGTAGCTCGGGATCCGGCCAGCTGGGCACGATCACCATGGACGCGCCCGCCACCTCGTCCAGCCCGAAGCCGGTGGACACGCTGAATCCGGCGGTCGTGACGATCGGCGCGGCGTCGGGCGTGCACACCCGGATCTCACACGGCGGCAGTTCGGGAGAGGGCTGCTCCGCCCCGAAGACCAGGCACGGTACGGACAGGTGGAACGGATTGATCCCGTCGAATCCGACGACCGCGATCACATCCACAGCAATACTCCCGCACCGAGTTGGCCCAATTCCGTCGATTGTAGGCGCGCGAGCCACTGTCGAGCGCCCGCGGTCCGCGCGATCGTGGATGCCGTACCGAAAACCCCCGCTCAGGAGCTCGTATGCACCGCTTCGCCCGCACGACCCTCACCCTCGCCGGTATCGCCCTCACGGTCTCGGCCTGCCAGTCCACCGCCGGCAACTGATCACCCTCGACGCAGGAGAACCCGAAATGACCACTGCCTCACCGACTCTGCGCACCGTCAGCGGCCTCGACAACCGGCCCGCCGAACTGTCCGACGCCACCCTGGTGCTGATCGACTTCCAGAACACCTATCGCACCGGGGTCATGGCGCTGCCAGAGGCCGAGCGGACCCTCGAAGCCGCCGCCCGCCTGCTCGCCGCCGCCCGCGCCCTGGGCCGCCCCGTCGTGCACATCGTCAACGACGGCGGCCCCGGCGGCCCCTACGACATCCGGGCCGACATCGGCGCGATCAGCGATCCCGTCGCCCCGCTGCCCGGTGAACCCGTCGTGGTGAAAACCGTGCCGAACGGCTTCCACGACACCACCCTGGAGGCCACCCTGCGCGACCTCGGCGCGGGGGAGAACCTGGTGCTCGCTGGTTTCATGACCCACATGTGCGTCCAGTTCACCGCCCAGGGCGCCTTCCACCTCGGCTACCGTCCGACGGTCGTCGCCGAGGCCACCGCGACTCGTCCGCTGCCCGGCCCCGACGGCGGCACCGTCCCGGCCGAGGTGCTGCAGACCGCGGCCCTCACCACCATCGCCGATCTCTTCGGTGTGGTCGTGCCGACGCTGGAGCAGCTAACCCCGGGGCGGTGACAGCCGCCGCGCGTCGATGACGAACGCGGTGGTGTTGTCGGTGCTGCCGAGGCGCAGGGCGGTATCGGTCAGCGCCTCGGCGGTGGGGCCGGGCGGCAGATCCGCCGCCAGAATGGCCTTGATCGCGGCGATGTCGAGGAGCTTGTGCGCGCCGTCGGAGCAGAGCAGCAGCCGACCGGCGCTGGAACCCGTTGCCGCGCAGCCGATCTCCTCGGGCTTCACGGTGCGGGCGGAGGTGGTGACCAGATGGCCCATGCGTGCCGTGGGTTGCCGGCCGCGGGCCCGGAAGTATTCGGCCACAGTGTGATCGGTGGTGATCTGGTGCAGGGTGCGCCCGTTCCAGCGGTAGGCGCGGCAGTCGCCGATCCAGGCGATGTCGCAGGGGCCGTCCGGATGTCCGGCCGCGGGCAGGACCGCGACCACGACCACGCAGTCCGCCTTGGACTCGGGTAGGTCGCGTAGCAGCTCCCGTTGTGCGGCAAGGATTCCCGCGCGTGCGCCGTCGACCGCCGCCACCCGGGCGGCCGTCGCGGCCACCAGGCGCGCGGCGCGGGCCGCCGCCAGATGGTCGCCGACGCCGTCGGCCACGGCGAAGGCGGTGCGCCCGGTGGTTGGATCGGTCGCCGCCGCATAGGAATCCGCGTTGACGCTGCGCCGTCCGCGCCGGCTCACGGCGCGGCCGGTGACCTCGGCCAATTGCGGCATCCCGGGCCTGGCCATGACTTCGGTAGGTCCCACGTCGATGGCTGCGAAATCCATAGGCCCGACCTCCTCGGACTCTGCTTCGCCGGAACTGCCCACCGGCGCACTCCCTAGTCAACCTCTCCCGGCTTCGGATCGTGCCCGAATTCCCTGAGTTGTTGCTGTGGAGTGGGTATCTATTCGGTCGCGCCCGCGATCGGCCGGGACCGGTCCGTTACCGAAGATCGCGCCCGGCGCTGTCGGCGTGCTGTCGGGCGGCTGTCAGCGGTGCGCGTCATCGTTCTCCCGGCTGCTGGAACACGGTGCTCCGGCAGCGGAACACGGAGGAGGACGATGACCCGCAATCCGCTCTCGAACCTGGTCGGCGCTCAGTCGCAGGCGGGGGAGGCCTGGCCCAGGTTCTGCAATCCCGCGCAGGCCCACGCCTTCTGGAGCTTCCACTTGCCGTCCTGCGCGACGAAGGGCACGGTGACGACCGAGGGCGCGCCGCCGTTGATGGAGACGTTCGCCGACGCGGACAGCGCGTCACCCAGCGAGGTGACGTCGGTGACCTGAATGGTGACGTTGTTCTGCTGGTAGGCGGTGACCAGCTTGCTGATCATCTCCGGATCCTTGGCCAGCGCGGCTTCGCCGTCCTCGAAGTTGGCGACCTTCTGCGCGTCCGGCACAGCCGGATTCAGCGTGTCCGTGAGCTCCTGGTTCAGCTCGGCGACGGTGGGCACCGGCGGGGTGTTCGCCGCCGCTGTCGCTTTCGTCGTGGTCGTCGTCTTGGCCTTGGTCGCGGGCTTGTCGTCGCTGCCGCATCCCGCCAGCGCCAGCACGCTGGCACCCGCCAGCGCGGCGACTCCGAGCCGTCCGATCATGTGCAACTTCAAACTTCCTCCCGGTCTTCGGTATTCGAGCCCCCGCCCGCGCACAGCATACGGATGCCGCCGGGTGGATGGGGTAGGGCGTTGCTCCGGCCACCCCGATCCGAAGAAATGCACCAAAAGTGACAATTGGACCAAATCGGAAACCCCTTGTGGCGCAGGCGGACACGCGGTCCCGCCCTACCGGGTTCTGGAGTGACGGTTGCTCTAGGTTTGGCCGGTGCCTGTGGGAACGAACATCCCTGCCACAGCGGTGCTCGTCCTGGGTGCGGGCCCAGCGGGCCTGGTGCTGGCCAATCTGCTGTGCGCCGCCGGTGTCGACTGCGTCGTCGTCGAAAGACGTGGCCGAGCGCATGTCGAGCAGCGCGCTCGCGCCGGATTCCTCTCGCCCGACAGTGTGGACGTGCTGCGCGCGCACGGCCTCGACCACGGGCTCCGCCATGCCGGGCGCACCCATGACCGCTGTGAGTTCCGCAGTGCCGCGGGCCGAGTGGAACTGCGCTACAGCGAGCTCGGTCGCGGCCGTGTGCATACCGTATACCCGCAGCAGCTGCTGGTGACGGATTTGATCGCAGAATTATTGCGGCGTGGCGGAAGAATTCTGTTCGACACCACCGCGACGGCGATCGGCGGCCTGCACGAGGAACGGCCGTGGGCCCTGCTCCGCGACGCCCGCGGCGCCGAAACCCGGTACGAGGCACGCTATCTCGCCGGCTGCGACGGCGCGCGCGGTATCGCCAGAAGCGCCGTGCCCGCCGCCACCGCCGTACGCGACCACGGCATCACCTGGCTCGCCCTGCTCGTCCAGGCCCCGCCCACCTCGCACAGCGTCCTGTACGGCGTGCACGGCGACGGCTTCGCGGGGCAGATGCCGCGCAGCCCGGACGTCACCCGCTACTACCTGCAGTGCGATCCCGCTGCGGGCGTGGACGATTGGGACGAGCAGCGGATCTGGGCCGAACTCGACCGACGCCTGGACGCCCCGCGGTACGGCGCACCCGCGCGCGGGCCGATCCTCGAACGCGGACTGGTCCGGCTGCGCTCGGAGATCCTCGACCCGATCCAGCACGGGCGGCTGCTGCTCGCCGGTGACGCCGCCACCTCGATCAGCCCGTCCGCGGCCAAGGGCGCGAACCTCGCCATCGCCGAAGCCCGGCTGCTGGCGCGGGCGCTCACCACCGCCGTGCACACCGGCGACGAGACGGCGCTGCACCGCTATTCGGCCGACTGCCTGCCGTTGATCCGGCGGGCCCAGGAGTTCTCGCACTGGATGATCGACCTGCTGCACCCACCCGCACCGGACGACCCCGAGGCCGCCTACCAGCGGATGCTGCGGAGCGCCCGGCTGCACAGTCTCGCCACTTCGGAAAGCCATCGGCACTTCTTCGCTGATAACTACGTCGGCATCTGAATTCACTAGGGAGAAAGCGTGTCTCGCTCGCTGGCGGTACCTGCCCGGATGGATGCGATCGACCTCGCCCGCATGGACGCGGCGGCGGAATTCGTGCGTACGCACGACACCGCCGCGGCCCTGGCAGCCGTGCTGCCCACCTTGACCATCGCCGAAAGACTGGCCGTCGCCGGGAGATGCCGGTTCTCGCACACCGCGGTCCTGGTGTTCCCCCACGGCCTGACCGAGTTATCCGGGGCCTTAGCCGATCGCGGGCTGGTCGCGGGACCGTCCGTGCCCAGCGTGGTGGTGCGGCGACGGCTGGCGCAACGACACGGGCGCACCGCGGACCGGATGGATGTGCGCATCGTCCGCGCGCCGGTACTCAGCCGCGACGGAAAGCACTGCGACATAGAGATTTTCGCCAGCCTGCCGACAGCCGATCCGGATTCGGAGAATATCGCCGCCCTCGAACGCGCCGCCGCGCACGAACAGCATCTCGGCCTGGCCGTCACCACCGTCGACGAGGTGGAGATCGCCGGACTGCGCGCCCTGCTCACCAGGCGCGCCGGAATGCACAGTGACGGTGGCGGATACAACGACCACGAGGACCTGACCGTGCTGTACTTCCGCGCCGACGCGACCGACCGGCCCTACCAGCGGCTCGAACTGCACATCGCGGGCGACCACCCCGGCATGCTGTCCGCCCACCTGGCCGAGGCCGACGACCCGCGCACCCGCCTGCTCCGACTACTCACCGGCGCCTGGGCGACCCAGGCCCTCTCCGCCACCGCGGCACTGGGTGTGGCCGACCGGCTGGCCGCCCGCCCCGGCAGTTCGGTGACCGACCTCGCGCTCAGTACCGGCACCGACGGCGACAGCCTGCACCGCCTGCTCCGCTACCTCGCCGACCTCGGCATCGTCCGCACCCGAGACGACGGCTACGAGCTCACCGACACCGGCCGGCTGCTCGCCGAATCCGCGGACCAATCCCTGCACCCGATCGCGCTGCTCTACGGCGGGGCCTTCTACCAATCCTTCGCGCACCTCGACCACTCCCTGCGCACCGGCCGCCCCGGCTTCGACCACTACTTCGGCAGCCACCACTTCGAGTACTTCACCGCCACCCCCGCGAGCGCGGAACTGTTCGACTCCGCGATGGCCGCCAGCGCGAGCATCTTCGGACAGGTCACCGACCTGATCGACCTCACTCCCGCGCACACCGTCGTCGATATCGCGGGCGGCAACGGCGCCCTGCTCGCCTGCCTGCTGCGCGCCGCACCCCACCTGCACGGCATCCTCTTCGAACGCGAGGCCACCCTCACCACCGCGCGCCCCGCCCTCGACCGCGCCGGATGCCTGTCCCGATGTGAGCTGGTGGCAGGCGATTTCACCCGATCGGTGCCCACCGGCGGCGACATCTACCTGCTCTCGCGCGTCCTGCACGACTGGGATGACGACCGATGTCACCGCATCCTGGCCACCTGCGCCGCCGCCATGCCCGCCCACGCGGAGCTGTACGTGGTCGAACGCCTGCTCCCGGACAGCAGCGCCCCCTCCCTGGCCCCCGCCTGGGACGTGCACATGCTGTGCAATGTCGGCGGCCGCGAGCGCACCCTCGCCCACTACCGCGACCTGTTCGCCGCCGTCGGCCTCGACCTGTGCGAAACACAGCAGCTGCCCATGGATTTCACGCTCATGCGGGTGAAACCCCGATCGGTGTGACAAGCCTCTGATACGACCCGGATCCGGGGAGCGGTTCCACGCCCCCGGATACCGCACTCGACCGCGACGGTGTGCCGGTCGGTGTCAGCGGAATGTCAGGGCGCTGTCAGGCGGTGCGCGGACAGTGAGCCGCAACGAGCAAGCCCCGCTCCCAAGACATTTCGCACAGTCAGAGGAACCATCATCGTGTCCCGTCGCACCCCTGCCGCCGCCGTAACCGCCGCCCTGATCACCGCCACCGTCGGAATCGGCGCGGCCACCGCACACGCCGCGCCCGCCGGCCCCGCACCCATCGCCTACACCGCCACGATCGACCCCGTCTCCACCACCATCACCCTCGGCTCCGGCACCCCGCGGGTCACCGACGGCGTGCTCACCATCCAGGCCCCCGACGGCACCGTGGTCGCGGGCACCGAATTGTCCTTCCGCGTAGACGATTTCGTCTTCCCCATCGCCGCCGAGATCAGCGGCCGCACCGCGGTCCTCACCCCGCGCCTGGACCCGGCCGCGGCCACCTACCAGCCGGTGGCGCTGCCCTACGAGGACCAGGCCGGATGGCGCTCCCCCTACGAACGCGAACAGGCCGCCTGGGCCCGCATGGCAAGCACCATCGGCCTGGGCGTCAGCGTCGGAGCGCTGGTCGGCGGAATCGGCGGCGCCGCAGTGGGTTGCGTACTGGGCGCGATCGCGGGCGCCACCGTCGCCGCCGCGACCATCGCCGGACTCTTCGGCCCCTTCCTGCCCGCGGCGGCCGTGGGCTGCCTCGGCGGAATCGCGGCGATCGGCGCCCTCGGCACCGTCGCCGGTCAAATCCTGATCATCGCCCCGGTGACCATCGCCGCCGCGGCCCAGTACTTCACCACGATCAACCAGCCGTTCACCCCCGCGAAGTAGGAGTATCGACCAGGCAGCGGGCCGGCGCCGCCGGTCCGCGCCCCTCCCGCAGGGCGGTCTCCGACCAGATCAGCATGGCCACCGGTCCGCAGACGAACAGTTCGGCGAGGGGCGGTCTTTCGGTTGCGCGCGAGGCCATTGCAGGGGGCTTCCGGATCGAAGGGAGCGGGCCGGATCGTCTGTGCGAGAACGACATCACGCCGCCCGCAGCGGGGCCGCGAAGGATTTGCGCAGTGCGGACGGACCGACCAGGGGCAGCAGAGCCGCCAGGAGCTTGCCCTTGAACGCCCGCGGGGTGCGGGTCAGTTCGACATCGACCCGGCTGCCGGCCGGCTCGGGCGTGACACGGAAGACCCAGCCGCCGCCCGCGCCGAACAGTTTGGAGTCCAGCGTGGTGATGGTGACGGTGTTCCCGGCCGGATCCCAGTCGTAGCGGGCGCGCTCCCAGGCGGCGGCGGTGCCCTCGGTGACCTCGGCCCAGTTCTCGCCGCGCTCGTGAACCACGAAGTGCTCGGCGTCGATGGTCGGCCAGAGTTCGGGGCGGGCCGGGCCGAAGTCGGTCAGCACAGCCATGACCTCGGCGGGGGACAGGGTGGACATCAGGTGAAAGCGAACGGTAGCCATGGGAATACCCTCGCCGCCGGGGACGGCCCGCCGAATCTGTCAGATGACGCTGTCTTGACGTAATCCAGTTTCGGTAGGGTCGCCGCGGGGCCCGCCTATCCTCACGGGGTCCGGAGGAGGTTGGGCACCATGCCGTTGTTCGGACGCGACATCGAACTGAAAGATCTGTCCGCACTCGTGGACCGGCCCGGCGAACGCAGCGGCATCCTCATCGAGGGCGAACCCGGCATCGGGAAGTCCACGCTGGTCGAGCAGACCGTCGCCACCGCCTCCACCGCCGGAGTGCGCGTGCTGCGCACCGCCGGAGTGGAAGCCGAGAGCACGCTCGTCTTCGCCGGACTGCACCGTCTGCTGTATCCACTGCGCCGCGGCTTCGACGCCCTGCCCACCCGCCAATTCGAGGCGCTGGCAACCGCTCTGGGCATGTCGGACAGCACCGACGAGCCGAGCGTGCACCTGGTCGGCCTCGCCGCCCTGACCCTGCTCGCCGACACCGCCGCCGACCGGCCGCTACTGCTCGTCGCCGAGGACGTGCAGTGGCTCGACCTCGCCAGCGCCGAGGTGCTCGCCTTCGTCGCCCGCCGCATCGACTCCGAACCCGTGGCCCTGCTCGCCACCCGGCGCGACGGCGCGAGCTCACCACTGAGCGCCACCGGACTGACCGTCATGCGACTCGGGCCGCTCACCGACGGCGATGCGAACGCCCTGCTCGACGCCATCGCCCCGGACCTGCCCGCCCCGGCCCGCCACCGGGTGCTCGCCGAATCCCACGGCAACCCCCTCGCACTGACCGAACTGCCCACGGCGGCAGCCGATCTCACGGAAGCGGCAGCGGGCCTGCCGCTGACCGAACGCCTCGAACAGGCCTTCTCCACCCGCGGCGCGACCCTGCCCGCCCCGACCCGGACGGCCCTGCTGGTCGCCGCCCTCAACGACGGCGACTCGGCCGCCGAAACACTCACGGCAGCAGGACTTCTGCTGAAATCCGACCCGGCCGCCGCAAGGCTCACCGCCACGGGACTGCTGCCGGAATTCGCCGCGACCACCGAGGTGCTCGCACCCGCCGTGACCGCCCGGCTCATCGACATCGGCTCCGGCGCAGTGACTTTCCGCCACCCCCTGGTCCGATCCGCCCTGGTGGCGGCGGCCTCCGCCGAGGAACGCCGCGGCGCACACCTGGCGCTCGCCGAAACACTCGCGGAATCGCCCGAACGCCAGGTGTGGCATCGCGCATCCGGCACCACCGGCGCCGACGAGGATGTGGCCGCCGCCCTCGAGGACGCCGCGGAACGGTCCCGGCATCGCGGCGGCGCGGTCGAGGCCATGGAGCGCGCTGCCGTCCTCACCCTCGCCCCCGGCCGGCGCGCCGACCGCCTGCTGCGCGCCGCCGAACTGGCCGTGGACGCGGGCCGCCGCGAGACCGTCGACCGACTGGTGGACGCCGCGCGCATGCTGCCCCTCACCGCCGGACAGCGGGCCACGGCGTCCTGGCTGCTCAGCGGATTCGAAGACGGCATGCGCGAAAGCCCCACGCGCATCGGCGAACTCGCCACCCTCGCGGCCGCCGTCGCCGCCGACGGATACCCCGATCCGGCACTGCGCATCCTGTGGGCGGCGGCGTCGCGATGCTTCTGGTCCGAACCCGGCCCCGACATCCGGCGTGCGGTACTCGCGGTCGCCGACTCCTTCGCCATGCCGGACGGCGATCCGGCGCGGCTCGCCATCGACTCCATCGTGGCCCCGTTCGAGCGCGGCGACCAGGTGCTGCGTCACCTGAAGGTCCTGGCCACGACCACCGGCCGCGACACCGATGCCGACCACTTCCTCAGCAGCGCCGCCTACCAGGTCGGGGCCTTCGACCTCGCGGCGCACTTCGCGGGCGCGGCCGCACCCGGATTCCGCTCCGCCGGGCAGCTGGGGTTGCTGACCCGGGCGCTGGCCATCCAGGCCTGGAGCCTGGCCCGGCTCGGCGACCTCGCCGCCGCCGCACCCATCGCGGCCGAGGCGGCGGCCTTCGCGCTGGAGACCGACCAGCCCTTCATGCACGCCTCCGTCACCGCGGTGCGGGCCGAAATCGCCGCGCTGCGAGGCGATTACACGGAGGCCGCCGCCCTCGCGGCGGATGCCGAACGGACCGGGCTGGCCGCGGGCGCACGCCCCGTCCTGGCCACGGTGCAGCTCACCCGCGGACTCATCGCCCTCGGCGAAGGCCGATTCGACGACGCCTACACCGATCTGGCCCGCATCCACGATCCCCGGGACACCGCGTATTCCCCGGCGCTGGCCGCCTACTTCCTCACCGAACTGGCCGAGGCCGCCGTGCGCGCCGGACAGGCCGACGCCATGACCGCACTGCTGCGCGGCCTGGAACCGGCGGCCGCCGCCACCCCGTCGCCCGCCCTGCACATCGGAATGCGCTATGCCCGAGCGGTTCTCGCCGGTGACGCGGCCGCTGAATCCTTCGCCGCCGCACTGGCCGCGGACCTCACCGGCTGGCCCGCCGAACGCGGCCGCCTGCACCTGGCCTACGGCGAATGGCTGCGCCGCCAGCGCCGGGTCGTGGAGTCCCGCACCCATTTGCGCACGGCCCGAGAGATTTTCGACGCCCTCGGCTTCACCGCGTGGAGTGAACGCGCCCGGCTGGAACTGCGCAGCGCCGGTGAATCCAGCCCGAACCGCGACCCCGACGCCCGCGAACGCCTCACCCCGCACGAGCTGAGCATCGCGCAACTGGCCGCGCAGGGCCTGACCAACCGGGAGATCGGGCAGCGGCTCTACCTCTCGCACCGGACCGTCAGCACCCACCTGCACCGCATCTTCCCGAAGCTGGGCATCAGCTCCCGCGGCGACCTCGCCGCACTGCTGCCCGCCCTGGACGAAACGACCAGCTGAACCACCGACACCGATTACGTCATCCGACGCACGCGGGGCCGCCGGTGCGCTGCCTAGCGTCGACGGCATGGACATCAACCGACGACGACTTTTCGGTGGCGCGCTGGTAGCGGGCCTGGCCGCGGCGTCCCTCAGCGCCTGCGCCACGGACTCCGCGAGCGCGCCCGCGACCACCGCCGCGCCCACGGCGATCACCCCGGGGGCGGCCCTGCGCGAGGGCTCCGGCGCGCACACCAGCCTCGGCCCCATCAAGAAGATCGACGCGGGCGTCCTCAACGTCGCCTACGCCGAATTCGGGCCCGCCACCGGACAACCCGTGATCCTGCTGCACGGCTGGCCCTACGATCCCTACAGTTTCGCCGACGTCGGCCCGCTGCTGGCCGACGCCGGATACCGGGTGCTCGTCCCGTTCCTGCGCGGCTACGGCGAGACCACCTTCCGGTCCGCGCAGACCGTGCGCAACGGGCAGCAGTCGGCCATCGCCCGCGACATCGTCGACTTCATGGACGCGCTGCGCATCGACCGCGCCGTGCTCGGCGGATTCGACTGGGGCGCACGCACTGTCGACATCATCGCCGCCCTCTGGCCGGAACGCGTCAAGGCGATGGTGGCGGTGAGCGGGTACATCGTCACCCAGCAGGCCGCCCAGCAGCAGCCGCTGCCACCCGAAGCCGAACTCGGCTGGTGGTACCAGTACTACTTCGCCACCGACCGCGGCCGCCTCGGCTACGACCGCAACCGCCACGACTTCAACAAGCTCATCTGGCAGCGTGCCTCGCCCGCATGGGATTTCGACGCCGCCACCTACGACCGCAGCGCCACCGCCTTCGACAACCCCGATCACGTCGACATCGTCGTCTCCAACTACCGATGGCGGCTGAGCCTGGCGCCCGGTGAACCCCGATACGACGCCTACGAACGGCAACTCGCCACCGGACCGGTGATCTCGGTCCCCGCCATCACCCTCAGCAGTGATTTCGACGGGGCCGCCAAGGACGGAAAGGCGTACCGCGGCAAGTTCACCGGCCGCTACGAGCACCGCGTCCTCGACGGCATCGGCCACAACGTTCCGCAGGAAGCGCCGCGGCCGTTCGCCCAGGCGATCATCGACGCCGACCACATGTGAAGGCCGCCACCGGAATCGGCGTCAGACGGTGATGGTCTGGTACTCGGTGTACTGCCCCAGGCCCACCGCGCCGTACTCGCGGCCGATCCCGCTGGCTTTGAAACCCCCGAAAGGCCCGTCGAATCCGACCGGCGCACCGTTCACGGTCACCGTCCCGGTGCGAATTCGACGGGCTACCGCCATGGCCGTGACCGCATCCGCCGACCACACGCCGCCGGAGAGTCCGTACTCCGAATCATTGGCGATGCGGACGGCATCGTCGATATCGTCGTAGGCGAGGACGACCAGCACCGGACCGAAGATCTCCTCCCGCGCGATCCGCATATCCGGCGTCACATCGGCGAAAACCGTCGGCGTGACATAGAAGCCGTCCCGCAGACCGGGTGGGAGCTGCGCGCCTCCGCACACCGGGCGCGCACCCTCGCCGATGCCGATCTCGATGTAATCGCGCACCCGCTGCTGCTGATCACCGCGCACCATCGGCCCGATGAAGGTCTCCGGATCGCGCGGATCACCGACCGGCAGGGACTCGACCAGCGCCGCCAGCGCCGCGACCACCTCGTCATAGCGTGCACGCGGCGCGAGAATCCGCGTCTGCGCGATGCAGGATTCCCCGTTGTTCAGCAGTGCGCCGAACTTCAGGCCGTTCATCACCGCGTCCAGATCGGCATCCGGCAGGATCACCGCCGCCGACTTGCCGCCCAACTCCAGGCTGACCCGCTTGAGCTGTGCACCCGCGATGGCCGCGATCCGGCGACCGGCCCCGGTCGACCCCGTGAACGCGATCTTGTCCACCAGTGGGTGGGAGATCAGATACTCGCTCGTCTCGCGTTCCGCGGGCAGCACGCTGAGCACCCCGTCCGGCAGGCCGATGCGATCCACCAGCTCCGCCAGCAGGCCCATACTCAGTGAGTTCTCCGGAGACACCTTGAGCACCACCGTATTTCCGGTGAGCAGGGCGGGCAGGATCTTCGACGTGGCCGAGGAAAAGGGCGAATTCCACGGGATCACCGCCGCCACCACGCCGACCGGCTCGCGCCGAACCACACTGCGCACCAGCGCATCCGGATCCGACGGGGTGAGGGTGCGCTCCCAGTCGAAGTTCTCGGCGGCCGTCAGATAGGCATTCGCCTGCCGGGTCAGCGCGGCCTGCCCGGCCTTCGTGAACCATGCGGCGGAACCGTTTTCGGCGGTGATCAGCTCGGCGATCCGATCCGCCTGCGCCTCGCGCAACTCATTGAACCCGCGCAGCACCGCGATTCGCTCGGCGGGCGGGGTGCCGCGCCAGATTCGGCTCTCGAACGCCGCATGTGCCGCCGTCACCGCGCGGTCCACATCGGCGGGCTGCGCCTGCGCCGCCGCACCGATGATCGATCGATCATGGGGGGACAGAATCTCCAGCAGCGCCGGTTCACTGGGCTCGGTCCACGAGCCCCCGACATACAGCCGGTCATAGGTGATCGTCATGGGCGCGACGCTAAAGGCCGCCGTGCGTGCCCCGCGAGCGTCGAATGACGTACTCGCTGACGCACACACGGCGGCGAAGTCTCTCCCGTCACCGGGACTGCTGATCCCGATAGGTCTCCAGCAGCCGCAGCCACACCTCACTGATCGTCGGAAACGACGGCACCGCATGCCAGAGTCGCTCCACCGGGATCTCACCGGTGATGGCGATGGTCGCCGAATGCAGCAGCTCGGCCACGCCCGCCCCGGCGAACGTCGCGCCGACCAGCACCCCGCGCTCGGGATCGATCAGCACGCGCGCCCGGCCCCGATACTCCGGATCGTGCTGAATCGCACCCGCGACCCGGCCGATGTCGTAGTCGACCACATCGACCGCGCGGCCCGCCCGCGCGGCGTCCTCGGTGGTGAGGCCGACGGCGGCGATCTCCGGCTCGGTGAACACCACCTGCGGGACGGCGCGGAGGTCGGCGGTCGCGGCGTGCGGACTCCACGGGGCGGCGTCGAGTTCCCGGCCCGCAGCCCGATCGGCGATCACCCGCCCCGCGATCCGCGCCTGATACTTGCCCTGGTGGGTGAGCAGCGCACGGTGGTTGACATCGCCCACGGCGTACAACCAGTCGCCCGCGACCGCCGTCACCGTGCAGGAGTCGTCGGTGGTGAGCCAGGTACCGGAGGCCAAACCCACTGTCTCCAAGCCGATATCGTCGGTGCGGGGTGCGCGGCCGGTCGCGAACAACAGCTCGTCGGCGACGATCCGGGTGCCGTCGGTGAGGCTGAGATGGACACCGTCGTCGGGCCCGCCCGCCCGCTCCGCGCTCACGACACCCGAACCGAGGCGCAGGTCGACACCCGCGGCCCGCAGCCGATCGGCCACCAGCTCCGCCGCGAACGGTTCGACCCGGGCGAGCAGACGTTGCTCCCGGGCGATGAGCACGACCTCGGAGCCGAGCGCCCGCCAGGCCGTGGCCATCTCGACCGCGACCACACCCGCGCCCACGACGGCGAGACGACGCGGCACCTCGCGGGCGCTGGTCGCCTCACGACTCGTCCACGGGCGCAACGCATCCAGGCCGGGCAGGGGCGGCAGAGCCGCCCGCGTACCCGTGCACACCGCGACCGCGTGCCGGGCCCGCAATCGCACCGTGCCGCCGTCCGGCGTCGCGACCGTCACCTGCCGCACCCCGTCCAGCCGCCCGTGCCCGCGAACCAGTGCGATACCGGCGGATTCGAGCCAGCCGACCTGATCGGCGTCGTTCCAGTCGGCCGACATCCGATCCCGATGTTTCAGCACCGCAACGGAATCCAGCGAGCCGGTGACCGCCGCCGCGACGCCGGGGAAGCGCGCCGCCTCGCCATACAGCAGCGCGGGCCGCAGCAGCGCCTTGCTGGGTTCACAGGCCCAGTACGAGCATTCGCCGCCCACCAGCTCGGATTCCACGATGACGGTGCGGAGCCCGGCGGCGCTGGTGCGGTCGGCGACATTCTCGCCGACCGGCCCCGCACCCAGCACGATGACGTCGTAGGTCTGGATGTTCTCGTCAGACATGATGTGTGCCTTCGGGTTTCGGAATCATCGGGTGGCCGTGGCGGCCTGTTCGATCACGTCGGCGACCACATCCGGATGCGAAACCGCCACCGAATGCGAGGCATTCACCTCCGTGACCCGCGCGTGCGCCCGATCCGCCATGAAGCGCTGCGCCTCCGCCGGAATGTTCAGATCCGCGGTGGTGACGATGTCCCAGCTGGGCTTCTCACTCCAGGCCGCGACGGTGGCCTTCTCCTCCAGCGCCGCCTGCGCGATCGGCCGCTGCGAGGCGGCCGCGAGAGCGGCGCGATCCTCCGGGACATCGGCCGCGAACTGGGCACGGAACCTGTCCTGCTGGATGTAGAGATCGGTGCCCGCGGTACCGCCGATCGTGGTGAACGGCACCGGATTCAGCGTGCCCGGCAGCGTCGAGCCCGGGAACCTGTTGGTCAGCTCGAGCGCGGTCTCACCGGGCGCCGGCAGAAACGCCGCCACATAGACCAGCGCCTTCACCTTGTCGTTCCCGGCCGCCGCCGCACTGATGACAGACCCGCCGTACGAGTGCCCGACCAGCACGACCGGCCCCTCGATGCGGCTGATCAGGCCGCGCAGCGTGGTGGCGTCCTCCGCGGGACCGCGCAGCGGATTGGCCGCCGCCACCACGGGATACCGCTCCGCCCGCAACTTCTCGATCACCTCGTTCCAACTGGACCCGTCGGCGAAAGCCCCGTGCACGAGAACCACGGTCGGCCGCGGCGCATCCTCGGCGGGCGCGGCATGGGTGACGGTCCCGGCCGAACACGCGACAGCGAGACTCGCCCCCGCAACACCCGCCACGACCGCCGCCGCGATCCGGCCCGCACGCCGCCGAATCCGTCCATTTCCGTTGTAGACCATGAGTTCTCGCCCTTCGAACAGTGGGATGCAAGGTGTGATCCCACTGTCGCCGTCCGGCCCGGTGCGCCACATCCGTCAGCTGACGCTGCCCGCTACGTATACCCATCGCCCAAGCCGCACTCCGGGCGTGGAAGCGCCGGGCCCAGGGCATCGCCGCAGGTCAATCGATCTTGTATTATACGTATACATCTACGTATAGTTAAGCCGTCGCCGGACGGCGGCATGACCAAGCCAAGCGTTCGATCGGAAAACCATGACCGCCCTGCAGACCACAACCCGCCCGGGACTGCTCTCCGGCGCCTACACCGCGTGGGCCGGTCCCTCCCCGATACAGCGCACCGACCACCGCACCCGGCTCATGCACTACCTGCGGGGCGACCACATCCTGGCCCAGCTCATCCGCTTCGCCCTGGTCGGCGGAGCCAGCAATATCGCCTACCTCCTGCTGTTCCTGGCAATCCACGGCACCGGCCCCCTCATCGCCAATATCGCCGGCTCGATCGTCAGCACGATGATCGCCAACGAACTCCACCGCCGCCTCACCTTCCGCGCCACCACCCGCGTCACCTGGTTCACCGCCCAATGGGAAGGCGGCGGCCTCGCCGTCCTCGGCCTCCTCGCCACCACCGCCGCCCTCGCCGCCCTCGACTTCTGCGCCCCCGGCCTCGGCGAACTCACCCAGGCCACCGCCGTCCTCACCCTCATGGCCGCAATCGGCGGCCTCCGCTTCCTGGCCCTGCGCGGCTTCGTCTTCTGACCCGGCACCGTCCGGTCCGGACACCCGCCCCAACCCTGGTGCCTGCGGATTCCCGCCGAATCGACCATCGGCCAATTGCCCCGGATCCCCTGTCCCGGAATCGTTCTCGGCAGCGGCGACGGGAGGATCGCCGCACCGAGGAGGGAACCCGAACCATGAACACCATCCAGCTCACCGTCCTGACCGCCTTCTACCTGACGATGGCCGCCGCGAACACCCAACTCGTAATACGGATCCTGCGGCGAGCCCTGCCACAAGGCCCCGCCGCAGGAGTAAGCCCCCCACTCGACCTACGCTCAACAGCCGACTGGAACACCGCACAACGCTGGATCGTCCCCTTCCGCCTGACCGCAGCCCTCACCTACGCCACCGCCGCAACCATCGTCCTATGGGCAGCCTTCGCAGGCCCGACCGTCCACCCGCCGTCCCTCATCGCCACCATCCCGGTAGCCGCCGACCTCATCCTCTACGCCGCGTCCTACGTCGTAGTCCGTGCCAGACTCCGCTGAGAGCAGGCCCAATCCGCGTGGGAACACGGGATCAAACGGTTGGTCAGGGGTAGAATCTAGACTGTCTAGACAGGCTAGATCAGAGGAAGGTCCACCGATGAGCTGGCAGATCCAGGAAGCCAAGCAGCGGTTCAGCGAACTGCTCCGAAGCGTCGCCACCGACGGTCCGCAGGTGGTGACGCGGCATGGCGAGGCGGTTGCGGTGGTGATCGACATTGCCGAATATCGAAGGCTCCGTGGTGAAGTCGCCGATTTCAAAGACTTCCTACGCTCCGGTCCGAGTCTCGAGGATCTCGATCTGACCCGCAGCCGCGAAACACCGCGCGATATCGATTGGACGACCTGACTTGG
This sequence comes from Nocardia acididurans, assembly GCF_016741815.1. GTDB lineage: Bacteria > Actinomycetota > Actinomycetes > Mycobacteriales > Mycobacteriaceae > Nocardia > Nocardia acididurans. Next base: position 2,353 of record NZ_JAERRJ010000005.1, on the reverse strand, counting down.
GCTTTCTACTCGACACCAACATCGTGTCCGAACTGCGTAAAAAGAACCCAAACCGCAAGGTGCTCGCCTGGTACGAGGGGGTGCACTCCCATCAACTCCACCTCAGCGCCATCACCCTTGGCGAAATCCGGTTGGGTATCGAGCGTCTGCGCGCCCGGGATGCGCCGCAAGCAGAGATTCTCGAATCGTGGCTCGGCACCCTGCGCACCGCCTATCGCGATCGCATTGTCGCCGTCGACGCGGACATCGCCGAGGAATGGGCTCGAATGAACGTCCCCAGGACCGTCCCGATATTGGATGGCCTGCTCGCCGCCACCGCCAAGGTCCACGAGTGGACCTTCGTCACCCGCAATGTCGCGGACGTGGCAGACACGGGCATATCCATACTCAACCCATTCGACTGATGTGAGACGAACTAGGCACCGATCTCGCTGCGACCGAATCCAGCATCGCGGCGATCACACTCGGCAGCGGTTCAGCACCTGCGAGCAATACAACGCCCCCGTCGGGTTCGTGCATTGCCGAAAACAACAGAACCGGGCGGTGCTTGTCGGCGGGCCGATTATCGTGACCCGCCCTGTAAGAAGACGACGCGTGGAGCGACCAATCCAGCGGTTCTATCGCGACGAATCAACCAGTCAGGTAGCGACAAATCAATCAGATAGCAGTTGAGGCAGCGGCAGACGGATTCGTCGACTCGCCACACCTGATGGTGGACGAGATTCAGCGGGCACCCGAGCTGTTGCTGGCAATCAAGGCGCGCCTCCGAGATGCGCGCACTTCTCAACTGGTCGCAGCCCGCTCCGGACAACTGCTCGCGAACACCTCTCAGCAGCGATCTCGCGCTCGGAGCCCCAACGGTCAAACGCTATCTGGCGCTTCTCGAAGAGGTCTACCTCATCAAACGAATACCGGCCTGGTCGAGGAACCCGAGCAACCGCGCCACGATGATCCCGAAGGTCGCCTTCGTCGACTCCGGCCTCGCCGCGAATCTTGTCGGCGCCGACGTGCGAAACATGCTGCGCCCCAATGGCCGATTCGGTCCGTTACTGGAGAGGTTCGTACTTATGGAACTCGCCCGCCAGCGCACCTGGTCCGCCGAGGACGTCGAGATGTACCATACCGCACCAAGGACGGGGTCGAGGTCGACGCCATCCTCGAGAACCGACGCGGCGATGTCGTCGGCATCGAAGTCAAAGCCGCCTCCGCGGTGCGCCCCGACGACTTCCGCCACCTCGCCGAACGCCTGGGAGCGATTTCCTCACCGGCATCGTGCTCCACACCGGCCTGCATTGCCCGTCAGCGCCCTCTGGGAAGTCCCGAACCCCGAACGCTGATCAGTTTGCAAGCCCGGGTTCGCACGCTGCCGCAAATACAACAAGACCGCAGGTGACAACCTGCGGTCTTGCGTTCCTGTGGACCTGACGGACCAGCATACGAACCGCGCGGTGCTGGTCGACGAGCTGGAGATCTCGATCAGAGCCGTCCGGAGTCGGGGCGAACCTCGAACCAGGTTATCACATTGATGTGATAACCTGGTTCAGTGCTGTATGCGATCGAGATCGAGCCAGAGGTGCGTGAGTTCCTCGCCGAATTGTCGCCTACCGACCTTGCCCGCGCCGACTTCGCAGCCGGCCTGCTTGCCACCTACGGCCCCGAACTATCCGAACCCTATTGCCGATATCTCGGGGACGGTGTACGCGAACTCCGGTTCACACTCAGCCGCAACCGGGCCACGCGCATCACATACTGGTTCCCCGGTGGCCGAAAAGCAGTGTTGCTGACCGTGTTCCACAAAACCCGCCAGCGCGAGACAGCCCAGATAGACCGCGCGAAAACGGCCCGCAAAGTCTGCGAGACCAACCACACCGACCCGGCCCACCTCACGTTCGCCCCGATGGGAGACACCGAATCATGAACGCGCAGAAAGACTTCGACACCACCCTGGCTGCCAAGCGTGCCACCCCCGAATACCAGGCAGCCATGAAGGCATACGCACTGGCACACGAACTGGGCCGCCAGGTACGCGCAGCCCGGGAAGCGCGAGGCTGGACACAGACCGAGCTAGCCCGGCGAACCGGCATGAAACCACACGCGATTAGCCGCCTCGAAGCCGGTGACGTAGTACCGACACTGACGACCCTCGAACGGGTTGCCGCCGCCCTCGATGCCGAACTGTCGGTATCCCTGGCCGCGTGACTACGACAAACGACATCAGACGCGGAAGGCCAGGTCCCGGCACCATCGCCTCGACAGCACGACCACGGCACGAGAGGTAGGTGGTGAGTTTGAACGGGACCACCACAAGCGGTTCGCGCACTGTCGCAAATGCGGCGAAGCCGCCGGTCGATGA
>NZ_JAERRJ010000049.1 GCF_016741815.1 Nocardia acididurans | reverse complement strand
TTGGGTTCCAGTCGCAGTGGCTAACTGACAGCGTGGATGGTGTCGTTCTCGTAGCGTAGTTCGAACTCGATCGGGGTGCGGTAGCCGAGGGCGGAGTGGCGGCGTCGGCGGTTGTGGAAGATCTCGATGTAGTCGAAGATCGCGTTGGCCAGTTCCAGCCGGGTCTTCCATTTCCGGCGGTTGAGCAGCTCGATCTGCATCGAGGACCAGAAGCTCTCCATCATCGCGTTGTCCAGCCCGTCGCCGACGGACCCGAACGAGGGCAGCAAGCCCGCGGAGCGGACCTTGTCGCCGAAAACCCAAGAGGTGAACTGAGTTCCGTGGTCTGCATGCACGATCACACCGGGCTCGGGACGCCGATTACGGATGGCCATGTCCAGGGCGTTGACCACCAGGGTCGAGTCTTGTTTCGAATCGATCGACCAGCCCACGATCCGACGGCTGAACGCGTCGAGCACGGCGGCGCAGAAGACCCACCCTTCCCGCGTCCGATGTTGCGTTATATCGGTGACCCACAATTCATTTGGGCGCAAGCGGTGGAATTTGCGGTTGACCAGATCGTCGGCAGTCGCGACGCCGTGCAGGCGTTTTACCCGCACTGGGCCAGGTAGCCCGTAGATGCCGGCCTGAGTCATCAGGACCGACACCGTCCGGGAGCAGACACGCACGTTCATAGCGAGAGTGAGTTCGGCGTGGATCCGCCGGTAGCCGTAGGTGCCGCGGGAGGCGACATGGACCTCGCGGATCAGACCGGTCAGCCACTGGCGCCGCAACTGCGTAGGCGTGGCGGGAGTGCGTTTGTGCTTGTAGTAGTTCTGCCGGGCAACTCCGAGGATCCGGCAACACCTGTCCACCGGCGCCCCGGCGTCGACGAGACGGTCGATCACCGGGTAGAGCCTTTTGGGCGCGGCTTATCCTCGCCGAGGAACTTCGCGGCCTGCCGCACGATCGCCAACTCGCCCTCCAGTTCCCGAATTCGTCGGCGCGCAGCGCGGAGCTCGGCCGACTCGGTCGAGGACTTGCCCGGTCGTAGTCCTCGATCAATGTCGTCCTGGCGCAACCACTTCGACAGTGTCACTGGATGGATCCCCAGTTCGACGGCCGTCTTTTTCGCGGGTTTGCCCGCGCGCACCAGTGCGACCGCTCGCGCTCGGAACTCGGCAGGATAGGGACGTGGCATGTCGATCAGCCTTTCGTGAAGGCTGCCAATTAGTCACCAAAACTGGAACCCCAAGAGTAGGGCAGGTCA
>NZ_JAERRJ010000048.1 GCF_016741815.1 Nocardia acididurans | reverse complement strand
GGGTCTGTCCAGATAACGGTGTAACTCGGGTTGATTGAGCTATTTCCGTCCGGCGGTGAGTCGGCCTTCGAAGGTGATGTCGAAGGCGTTCAAAGCGGCTTTCCATCGGGTGATCCACCGTTTCTGGCCGGTGCCGGTGGGATCGAGGGCCATAACCGCCATGTAGACGCACTTCAGGGCGGCCTGCTCGTTGGGGAAGTGCCCGCGAGCGCGCACGGCCCGGCGGATGCGGGCGTTGACCGACTCGATCGCGTTGGTGGAACACACCACCCGCCGGATCTCGGTGTCGAAGGCCAGGAACGGCACGAACTCCGCCCACGCGTTCTCCCAAAGACGAATGATGGCAGGGTATTTCGTGCCCCATTCCTCGCTGAACTCGTAGAACCGTTCCAGCGCAGCAGATTCGGTCGATGCGGTGTAGACCGGTTTGAGGGCCGCGGCGATCGCGGCCCAGTGCTGGCGGCCGGCGTAGGAGAACGAGGCCCGCAGCAGGTGCACGATGCAGGTCTGCACCACTGCGGCCGGCCAGACCTGCCCGATCGCCTCGGGCAGACCCTTGAGCCCGTCGCAGACGAGCATGCAGACGTCTTCGACGCCGCGATTGCGCAGCTCGGTGAGGATCTGCAGCCAGAATTTCGCACCCTCACCACCGTCACCGGCCCACAACCCGAGAATCTCGCGACCGCCGTCGACGGTCACGGCCAAGGCCACGTAGATCGGGCGGTTGGCGACCTTGCCGTCGCGGATTTTCACGTGGATCGCGTCGAGGAAGATCACCGGATAGACCGGGTCCAGTGGCCTGTTCTGCCACTCGGCCATGCCGTCCATCACCTTGTCGGTGATGGTCGAAATGGTCTGTTTGGAGACGTCGGCGCCGTAGACCTCGCGCAGATGCGCCGAAATCTCGCCGTGGGTCAGGCCCTTGGCCGACAGCGACAGCACCATGTTCTCCACGCCGTTCAACCGGCGCTGGCGTTTGCGCACGATCTGCGGTTCGAAACTGGCGTCACGGTCGCGCGGGACGTCGACCTCGACCGGACCGACATCGGTCACGATCGTTTTCGAGCGGGTTCCGTTGCGGGAGTTCGGTGTTCCACGACCGGCCGGGTCGCCGTGGTCGTAGCCGAGGTGGTCGGTGATCTCGCCGTCGAGGGCGGACTCGACGACCAGCTTGGTCAGCTGCCCCAGCAGCCCGCCCTCGCCGGTCAGCTGCAGCCCGCTGGCGCGGGCCTGGGCCACGAGCTGGCCCACCAGCTTGGCATCAACCGCCGTCATCTTCGGTTTCCTGGGTCTGGCCACCGCGTCAGTATCGGCCAACTCGGCCGCCATCACATCAGAGTTCATGTGCCACTCCTTGTTTCGGAGTTACACCGTTGTTTGTACAGTCCC
>NZ_JAERRJ010000047.1 GCF_016741815.1 Nocardia acididurans | reverse complement strand
TCCCTAAGTTGTAGGTGTCTGGGGTTGACGCCCTGGATGCCCAGAGCGGCGGGGTGTAGCTGATGAGAATTTGTCGTCTCTGAGACTCGACAGGACTGGCTGCCCCGCCTCACTGGACGCTCTGGCTGCTGATTGAGAGCTTGTTGCGGATCGTCGCTGTTTAGGGATCTGTCGGCGGGGTTGTCCACGGGCGCAACAACTTCGACGATCAGGAGCAGGTGAGTGAAATCCCGCGCGGAGATCTGGGTCGGAATCGACGTCGGCAAGGATGCCCATCACGCGTGCGCGGTCGACGACACCGGCAAGACGGTTTTCAGCCAGAAGCTCGGCAATGACCAAGCGGCGATTGAGGCGCTGATCGCTCGCGCCGACCAAGTTGCCGAGAGGGTGTGGTGGGCCATCGATCTCACCAGCCCACTGGCGTTGCTGCTGATCACGACCCTGCTGGTGGCGGATCAAGACGTGACATATGTGCCGGGGCGGGTGGTCAACACGATGACCCGCGGATTCCGCGGAGAAGGCAAGACCGACGCCAAAGATGCGAAGGTGATCGCCCAAACCGCCCGCATGCGTCGCGACCTGAGCCGAGTGGTCATGCCGGACGAGCTGGTGGTCGGGCTGACACAGTTGACCAGGTACCGGACAGATCTGATGGCGGACTGGGTCGCTGGGGTCAATCGGTTGCGTGACCTGCTCGGATCGATCTTCCCTGCGCTGGAGGCCGCACTCGACTACTCGAACCGAACCCCGCTGGTCCTGGTCGCTGGGATGTGCACTCCCGGCGAATTCCGGGGCGCTGGAATCGACGGTGTCACAACATATCTCACCGACAACGGTGCCTGGAAGCCCGCTATCGGCAAGACCGCGGCCGCCGCGATCGACGCCGCCGGCCGTCAAAGCCTGGCCTTGCCCGGCGAGACCGATACCGCGATGCTGGTCAAACGCATCGCGACCAGACTCCTCGAACTCGATCGCGAGATCAAAGACACCGACAAACTCATCACCACCCGATTCCGACGGCACCCCTGGGCGCACATCATCGAATCCCTGCCCGGCATGGGCCCCGGGCTGGGAGCTGAGTTCCTCGTCGGCACCGGCGGTGACCTGGCCGGTTTCTCCAGCGCAGGCCGGTTGGCCTCCTACGCCGGCCTCGTTCCCGTTCCACGCGATTCGGGCCGGGTCTCGGGCAACCTGCACCGCCCCAAGCGCTACAACCGGCGCCTGCGGCGGGTCTTCTACATGGCGGCCTTGTCGAGCCTGCACAACCCCGACGGCCCCTCGCGACGCTTCTACGACCGCAAACGCAGAGAACGACAGATCCACACCCAGGCCCTGCTGGCCCTGGCCCGACGCCTGGTCGATGTGCTGTGGGCGCTGCTGCGCGATGGTCGTGAATTCACCCTCGACACACCGACTCCCGCGACGGCTGCGACTTGACTTAGTCATTGAGAGTCCT
>NZ_JAERRJ010000046.1 GCF_016741815.1 Nocardia acididurans | reverse complement strand
GGGCGCCATTCATTCGTGATCTGGCCACCGCCTACCAGGCTCGGTGCGTAGGTCGGGTGCCGGACTGGGCGCCGTTGCCGGTGCAGTACGCCGATTACACACTGTGGCAACGAGAATGGCTCGGCGACCTCGACGACCCCACCAGCGAGATCAACACCCAACTCGATTACTGGCGTCAAGCCTTGGCCGGACTGCCCGACCGGCTGCAACTACCTACCGACCGACCGTACCCGGCGGTTGCCGACTATCGGGGCGGCACGGTGGATCTTTCCTTTGATCCTGCGGTTCGTGTGGTGGTCGAGAATCTGGCTCGACGCGAGCGTGTAACGGTGTCGATGGTGCTTCAGGCTGCGCTGACGGGGCTGTTTTTCAAGCTGGGGGCGGGAGAGGATATCGCGATCGGTTCTCCCATCGCTGGACGCACCGATGAGGCGCTGAACGATCTTGTAGGTTTTTTCGTCAATGCTTGGGTACTGCGGGTCTCGGCTCATGCCGACATGTCGTTCCGCGACTTGCTTTCTCAGGTCAGAGACAAGGCGTTGGCGGCTTATGACAATCAGGACATACCGTTTGAGCGTTTGGTCGAACTGCTGAATCCTGACCGCTCTGCGGCACATCAACCGCTGTTCCAGGTGGCGCTGACATTCCAGAACAATGTCGTTCCGAACATTGTTCTGCCCGGAGTCGAGGTAACGCCGGTGCCCCCGCGGTTGGGGGTATCGAGATTCGACCTGTGGTTCAACATTTTCGATGCCATCGACGGCAGCGGATGGGATGGGTACGTCGAGTACTCGGTCGGGCTTTTCGATCGAGCGACAGTCGAATCCTTTGTGGCCCAATTCAAGACGATACTGACCGCTGTCACCGAGGATCCGGACACGCGGGTGGGTTCGGTCGAGTTGCTCGGTGAGGCCGAGCGCCGCGAGTTGGCTGTGTGGGGTGGCCGCGGCGCGGGTGCTGCTCTGGTGTCGGGGGTATCGGTTCCGGAGTTGTTCGCTGTGCAGGTGGCTCGGACGCCGGATGCGGTGGCGGTGGTGTTCGAGGACCGGTCGTGGACCTACCGGGAACTCGATGAGGCGTCGGGCCGGCTGGCCGGTGTGTTGGCCGATGCGGGTGTAAGTGTCGGGGACCTGGTCGGGTTGCTGTTGCCGCGTAGTGAGTTCACGGTGATCGCGGTGTTGGCGGTGTTGAAGGCCGGTGCGGGGTATGTGCCGATCGATGTGGCCTATCCCGATGAGCGGATCCAGTTCATCCTGGCCGACGCCACACCGGTCGCGGTGGTGACCACGGCCGAGTATGTGGACCGGATCGAGGGTCTGGGACGTCTTTCTGGCACCCTGCCTGCGGTGGTTCTCGATGTCGCCGATCCGAGCATCGACGCGCACGCGGTGAGCGTATTGCCTTATCCCACACCACAACACACCGCGTATGTGATTTATACGTCGGGTACGACGGGTGTGCCCAAGGGTGTGGC
>NZ_JAERRJ010000045.1 GCF_016741815.1 Nocardia acididurans | reverse complement strand
GTCACAAGCCGCGGTCGTAGCCCAAGAGGACCACACCGGCGACACCCGACTGATCGGATACATCGTCCCCGACACCAGCACCACCGCACTCGATGGCGGGGAGAAAGAGCTTGTCGGTGAGTGGCGTCGAATCTATGACGGTCTCTACTCGGGCAACGACTTCTCGCGAGCCGTCCAGGACGGCGGGTTCGGTGAGGACTTCAGTGGTTGGAACAGCAGTTATTCGGGCTCGCCGATTCCATTGGAGCATATGCGGGAGTGGCAGAAGGCGACCGTTGACCGCATTCGTGGACTGAACCCATCTCGTGTTCTCGAGATCGGTGTCGGATCGGGATTGTTGCTGGCGCAGCTGGCGACTCATTGTGCGGAATATTGGGCGACTGACCTGTCATCAATGGCTATCACGACCTTGGAACATCGGCTGCGCGAGTCGGATGTGGAGTGGGCTGATCGTGTTGTTCTGGGGGTGCGGGCAGCTCATGAGCTGGACGGACTTCCAGAGGGCCATTTCGATACGATTGTGTTGAATTCTGTTGTTCAATATTTCCCCGGGGCAGGGTATCTCCGGACGGTAATCGAGCGAGCGGTAAAACTGCTGGCTCCCGGTGGAAACTTGTTCATAGGCGATGTCCGGAATTTCGCACTGTTGAGACAGTTCGCGATCGGTATCGAGTTGGCTCGCGGTGGTTGTGCCGATGCGGCGGAATTCCGTGAGCGGGTGCGACGCAGCATCTCCTCGGAACAGGAATTGCTGTTGGCTCCGGAATTCTTCGCAGGCCTTGCTGGGGAGTTGGCGGGTGTCGATGGTGTCGATATTCAGCTCAAGCGCGGGTTCTCGGTCAATGAGTTGACGCGATACCGCTACGACGTGGTGGTGCAGAAGGCTCCGGGCCGAGTGCTCTCGGCTGCCGAAACCCACCGGGTCGGTTTCACGGACCTGGCTTCGCTCGAGGCTGTCTTGCGTTCCGCTGGACCGGAGTGTATGCGGGTTGAACGCGTACCACACGCGGGTTTGACTGGTGGGAACGAGGCCGAGCGCCGAGTCGATGCTGGCCGGGTGGTGAAGAGCTATGAACTTGCGACTGAATCGATCTTCAGTGCAGCGGACAGTCGAGCGGTCGCGGTGTTGCCTGAGGACCTGTACACGCTAGGTCAGCGCCTTGGCTTGCTGACGGCGGTCACCTGGTCGAAGGAAACAGGTTGTATGGATGCGGTTTTCATCGATCCCGAAGTAGCGGCAGGCAGGTCGTTGATCGACGTGTACACCCCGGCGTCGTCCGACGGCGGCAGGGCCAGACATGCGAACAACCCGCAGGCCGGTCTTCTAGCTCTCCAGGTTCGCCAGTACGCAGCAGATCGACTGCCCGAGTTCATGGTTCCTTCAGCGATCATGGCGATCGAGATGTTGCCATTGACGGTGAACGGCAAACTGGACAAACGAGCGCTGCCGATACCCGAATTCGCGTCGGGTGTGGTGTATCGGGCCCCGTCGACATCGGTGGAACGG
>NZ_JAERRJ010000044.1 GCF_016741815.1 Nocardia acididurans | reverse complement strand
AACACCCAACTCGATTACTGGCGTCAAGCCTTGGCCGGACTGCCCGACCGGCTGCAACTACCTACCGACCGACCGTACCCGGCGGAGACAAGTCACCGAGGCGGCGCGGTACCGCTGGTGATCGACGCCCGAATTCGGGAGACGGTCGAGCAGTTCGCTCGCCGCGAGAAGGTCACGGTGTCGATGGTGCTGCAGTCGGCTTTAGCGGTGCTATTGCACCAGCTCGGTGGCGGCGCCGATATCCCGATCGGTTCACCCATCGCGGGCCGTTCCGACGAGGCACTGTCGGATCTGGTCGGATTCTTCGTGAATAGCTGGGTGCTACGTGCGAATGTAGACCCGTTCGCGGATTTCTCCACGCTTGTGACGCAGGTCAAAGAGAAGGCACTGGCTGCCTACACCAATCAAGATGTTCCATTCGAGCTACTGGTCGATGCCCTCAACCCGGTACGGTCTGCGGCCTACCATCCCCTGTTTCAGGTATCGATTGCGTTCCAGAACAATGCCGTGCCGACCGTGGACCTACCCGGTGTCGCGATAGAGCCGCTCCCGGTACTGACCGGAACCGCACGCTTTGACCTGATGTTCAACATCAGCGATGCCGCGCCGGGTGAGAGCCTGCTCGGGACGGTGGAATACGCGGCCGATCTGTTCGACGAGGCTTCGGTGCGCACAATAGCGGACCGATTTTTGCGAGTGTTGGACGCGACGGCCAGCGCCCCCACCATTGCGGTGGGATCGGTGGAGCTGATGGACACCGCCGAGCGAACGCTGATTCTCCATGGTTGGAACCACACCACATCTGCCGCACACGCCAGCGCAAGCGTGATCGACATGCTGGAGCACCAGGTCGCCGTGTCACCTGAGTCCGTAGCGGTGAGGTTCGCCGATCAGCATCTGACATATCAAGAACTGAATCGGCGGAGCAACCGAGTGGCGTATCGACTGATCGACCATGGCGTCGGCCCCGACACAGTCGTCGCGGTGGCGCTGCCTCGCTCTGTCGAATTGGTTGTCGGTTTGCTGGCGGTGCTCAAGGCAGGCGGAGCCTACCTGCCGCTTGATCCGGCGTATCCAGCTGAACGGCTGGCATTCATGCTGACCGACTCCGAGCCGATCGCGGTTCTCACCGATGAAGTCGTCACTGACACACTGCCGAACACCGGGGTTCGGATGCTCGATATCTACGAACTGGGTCAAGGAGCGCCCGACACCGATCCTCACGTTGTCGTACATCCGGGCAATCTGGCGTATCTCATTTACACCTCTGGGACGACCGGGCAGCCGAAGGCGGTGTTGGGAACGCAAGCGGCACTGGCGAATCGCATTGCGTGGGCAGCCGATTCGTGGCCGGGCGAGGTGCGAGTGGCAAAAAGCTCGGCCAGTTTCATCGACGGTACGACAGAGATATTGGGCGGGCTGATCGCAGGGGCCGTTGTCGTTGTCGCGGATTCTGCTACTGCGAGAGATGCTGTTGCACTTGCAAATTTGGCGAGGGAAGCCACCGCAACCCAGTTGTTGGTCGTGCCAACCGTGGTCACCGAACTTGCGGAACTGGCCGAAGATCGATTCCGTGGCATTCAGCGATGGATCTGTAGCGGTGAAGCCCTCCCGCAAGCTGCGGTGGCCACCTTGCGCACAATGTCCCCAGGTGCGGTGATCGTCAATTCCTATGGATCATCTGAGGTCGCCGGCGACGTGCTGGTAACAGAGGTCGGCGATGGCTCCGCTGTCACGCTGGGACGCCCTGTGTCCAACACCCAGGTGTTCGTGCTGGACACCGGAATGCGGGTGGTACCGGTGGGCGTGACGGGCGAATTGTATGTCGGTGGTGTGCAGGTGGCGCGTGGTTATCACGGTCGGTCGGGGTTGACCGCGTCG
>NZ_JAERRJ010000043.1 GCF_016741815.1 Nocardia acididurans | reverse complement strand
CCTACTTATCTCGTAGCGGTTACTTGGACTGGCTTGGACGCCACATCAACTCCTCGGTTTTCTGAAACCTCAGAGAAGGCGGTGCGGCAAGCGGGTTGTGGTGATCGTTCGACGGTTCTGTTGTGGCGACTCCGTTTCCCTCTGGGGCCATGTGAGTCCTCATCCCAGACGGCCGGCGCTGCGGCCGGACCGTTTTGCTTACCGCTGCGGTGACCTCTTCATCGACCCTGGGCCTGGAGCCCTTTTCGAAGAGCGGGGCGCCAGCAGCGGTGGGAGACCTGCCGTGATCGACTCCCGACACACCTCTGGGCACTGCGCCCTCGCGCAAGGCCGCGGGCACACAGCAGCTGGTGCAGCCGGTCGGCGCGCCGACACGTCGTGTCGGTCCCGTCTGGCTGCGCGCGTCGAACCGAATTGCTCGTGGTTCGAGCCTGCTCGCACGATCAGACACCTCACCTTTCGAGAGCCCCGAGTTCTTGGAAAGACCGGTGCCGTGCGGGTGCGCTGGGATCGCGAACAGCTCATCGGAGGCAAGCCCATCGAGGCTCGTAAGTAGGGCGCTGCGCGTTCTCGCCGAGGTCTTGGACCTGCGGATACACCCGACACGAGGGAGGCCGTTATGCACCGAACCTGCGGAATCGACTGGGCCGAAGGCCATCACGACCTCGCGATCATCGACCGTGACGGAAAACTCGTGTCCAAGAAGCGAATCAGCGACGACCCCACCGGATTCGCCGAACTCACCGACCTGCTGGCCGAGGCCGGCGACACCGCCGACGACCCGATCCCGGTCGCGATCGAAACCCCGCGCGGGCTCATGGTCGCCGCGCTGCGCGCCACCGGCCGCCCGGTCTATGCGATCAATCCCATGGCGGTTGCTCGCTACCGCGAACGCCACTCCATGACCCGCGCCAAATCCGACCACGTCGACGCCATGACCCTGGCCAACATCATCCGCGTCGACGCCGAATACCACCGGCGGCTGCCCGTCGACAGCGAACTCGTTCAAGCCATCGCGGTGCTCGCGCGGGCCCAGCAGGACGCAGTCTGGCGACGCACCAAAGCCAGCAACGAGCTGAGATCCCTCCTGCGCGAATACTATCCATCGTTCCTGGCCACCTTCGCCGGGAAGTCGGCCACCAACCTCGCCCGGCCCGACGCCCGCGCGCTCCTGGCCATCGCACCGACTCCCGCCCACGCGGCCAAACTCACCAAAGCCCGCGTCGCGACGGCGCTGCGCCGCGCCGGACGCCAGCGCGGCATCGACGCCTCGGCCGCGGAAACCCTCACCGGCCTTCGCGCTCCGCAATTGCGGCAACCCGCGCCCGTCGAGCAGGCCATGGGCCGCCAAGCGCTCGCCCTGCTGGCCACCCTCGAGGCGGCCTGCACCGGCGCTGACGACCTCGAACGGGCCGTTGCGGAGGAGTTCCGCAAGCACCCTGATTACGCGGTCGTCACCAGCTTTCCGGGACTCGCCGACCTCACAGGCGCCCGGGTTCTCGCCGAGATCGGCGACGACCGCACCCGATTCGCCAGCGACAGGGCCTTGAAGGCCTACGCCGGATCCGCCCCCGTCACCCGCGCCTCCGGCAAGACAATCTCGATCAGCCACAGGCGCATCAAGAACGACCGCCTGGCCGCCGCCGGCTGGATCTGGGCCTTCGCCTCCACTGGCAAGCCGGGTCCCGCCCGAAACCACTACCTGCGCCGTCGCGCACACGGCGATCGTCACGCACCCGCACTGCGACACCTGTTCAACAAGATGCTCGGCCAGCTGCACTACTGCCTCCTATCCGGCGAGCCCTTCGATCCGGTCAAAGCTTTTGGCCTGCCATCCGACACGCCCCCGACACGCTCAGCGGCTTGACCCTTACGAGCATCGGAGGTCTTC
>NZ_JAERRJ010000042.1 GCF_016741815.1 Nocardia acididurans | reverse complement strand
TGTCAACGGCACGCTAATCCGGACCATTTGACGGCAAGTCAATCTGGACCACCTGGTCGGTCGGGTTGATGGTTTCAATCTTCAGTTGGGCCGGCGGCGGGGACGCGGCCGAGGTCGCGGTCCTTGAGCCGGTAGCTGTCGCCTTTGAGGGCGATGACCTCGGCGTGGTGGACGAGTCGGTCGATCATGGCGGCGGCGACCACGTCGTCGCCGAAGACCTCGCCCCAGCGGCCGAAGACCTTGTTGGATGTCACGATCAACGAGGCGCGTTCGTAGCGGGACGAGACGAGCTGGAAGAACAGGTTGGCGGCCTCGTTCTCGAACGGGATGTAACCCACTTCGTCGACCACGAGAAGCGGGTAGCGGCCGAGCTTGATCAGCTCGGCCTGCAACCTTCCCGCGTGGTGGGCCTCGGCCAGGCGTGAAACCCATTCGGCGGCGGTGGCGAACGCGACCCGATGCCCGGCCTGACATGCTCGGATCGCCAACCCGATCGCCAGGTGGGTCTTGCCGGTTCCGGGCGGCCCCAGGAACACCACGTTCTCCTTCGCGGTGACGAAATCGAGAGTGCCCAAATGCGCTATCACGTCCCGTTTCAGTCCGCGAGCATGACCGAAGTCGAACTCCTCCAACGATTTCCGATAGGGAAAGCGGGCCGAGCGGATGCGTCCCTCACCACCGTGGGACTCGCGAGCGGAGACCTCTCGTTGCAGGCAGGCGACGAGAAATTCCTCGTGCGTCCAGTTCTCGGCGCGAGCGCGTTCGGGCAGCCGCTGCGCGGCCTCCCGCAGCGACGGCGCCTTCAACGCCCGCGTCAGGAAGGTCAGTTCGGCGGTGAAATCCCTTGTCGTGGTGGAGGTTTTCGCGGTGGCGGTTCTGGTCCGGCCGGGCATCAGGCCACCCCACCTTCGATGTCGATGCCGAGCGCGGTGTCGTAGTCGGTCAGACAGCGTTGCTCGACCTGCGGCTCTGGAGCCGGGCGCAGAACGCCGATCCTGCCGCGCCGCAACGTTTTCGCTGCTTCGACGTGATCGGGGTCGGACAGAGTTTGATGCCAGGCCCAGATCCGCTCGTGGTCGGCCACGACCCGGCCGCCGCAGAACACCCGGACCCGGTTCAGGTCCGCGACGATCTCGATCCGACGCCCGATCACCGCCGGATGCACCGAATAATCGTTGGAGTCCAAGCGAATATAGTGATCACGCGGCAGGCGCGCTGAGCGCCGCCACCCGGTCTGCGGCGCGACCGGCGGCAACCCCAGCATCGCCTGGCGATCCGCGGTGATCCGATCGGTCGGCGCGCAACCCAGCGCGCGGCGCGGTCGCGCATTCACCAACTCCAGCCATTCACCCAGTTGGGTATTGAAATCGGTTGGGCCGCTGAATGATCGACCCGGCAGGAATGACCGCTCGAGATAGTCGTGGGCCCGTTCGATCATGCCCTTGGCTTCCGGATCAGCGGGTTTGCAGACGATCACTTTGGTTCCCAGGGTTCCCCGGAATGCTTGGCATTCGGCGGTCAGTTCGCTGCGTCCACCACGCCAGCGGCCGATCGCTCCTTCTCCGTCCCAAACCAAAACCCTTGGCACCGAACCCAACCCATGAATATGCACCCACCAACCGGCGAACAGATCTTCCGCATGCCGCGACGGGATCAACATCGCCATCAGCCACCGCGAATACCCCAGCACCATCGTCAGCACCGGCAGCTGCTTCGGACCGCGGACCTGCCCGAACCCGACCGGCAGATCGATCGGCGGGAACCAGAAATCGCACTGCGCGATCTCGCCAGCAACATACACGGTCCGCGACGCCGGATCCGGCGGCAAATACGCCGGTCGCAGCTCCGCGACCCGCTCCGAAAGCACCCGGATCGAACGAGTCCAACCGATCCGCTCGGCGATCACCGTCGCTGGCATCGCCGGATACGCCCGCAGCAACTCGCGGATCCGCGGCTCAACCGCGTCCACGATCGACCCCTTGAGCGGGCGCTGATACTTCGGCGGCCCGTCCGAGGCCAGGGCCCGCTTCACGGTGTTGCGGGATACGCCCATCAACCGGGCGATCGCCTGGATCGGCATGCCCTCCGACCGGCGCAAACGACGAATCTCAGCCCAATCCTCCACAGCAAGCATCCCTTCGGTCCTCCCTGGCTCGGATAGAGCCAGGGTCACCGACCAGGTGGTCCATTTTGAGGTGCCGCGCGGTGGTCATTTTTCACGTGCTGCCGACA
>NZ_JAERRJ010000041.1 GCF_016741815.1 Nocardia acididurans | reverse complement strand
CTTCTTCGACCTCGGCGGCAACTCCTTGTCCGCCATGCGTGTCATCGCAGGCATACGCGACACACTCCACATCGACGTCGACGTACGCTGGATGTTCCAGACCCCGACCGTCGCCGGCCTTGCGGCGTCGATGCAAAGCGAGGGATCTGGTAGTCGACGACCGACGCTGGCGGCTGTAGAGCGTCCAGATGTAGTTCCGCTGTCGTTTGCGCAAAGCCGGTTGTGGTTCCTGTATCAGCTGGACGGTCCCTCGGCGACCTACAACATGCCATTGGTGTTGCGCCTGACCGGCTCTGTGGACATGGATGCACTGGGCATCGCAGTCACCGACGTCATCGCTCGCCACGAAGCATTGCGCACCACCTTCCCCGACACCGACGGCATCGCATACCAGCACGTAGTGCCCGTCGACCACCTCAACCCGGGGTGGCACGTCACCGACGCGACCGAATGGACCCGGACCCGATTGGATCAGGAGGTCGCCGCAGCGGCGCGCCACGGGTTCGACCTCTCGGTCGAAATCCCAATCCGTGCACAGGTTTACCAGGTCACGGCACACGAGTGTGTGCTGGTTTTGTTGATGCACCACATCGCCGCCGACGGCTGGTCTTGGGCACCGTTGATTCGAGATCTGGACGCAGCGTACTCGGCGCGACAGGAGGGACGGGCTCCAGACTGGGCCCCACTGCCGGTGCAGTACGCCGATTACACGCTGTGGCAGCGGGATTGGCTCGGTGACCTCGACGACCCCGGCAGCGAACTCAACACGCAGTTGGCATATTGGGAACGCAGCCTGGCGGGGTTGCCCGACCGACTGAGCCTGCCCACGGATCGCCCATATCCTCCAGTAGCCGACGGTCGTGGTGACAGAGCAAGTTTCGAGTTGTCACCACACCTGCATCAGCAGTTGCAGCAACTCGCACGCGACCACGACGCGACGGTATTTATGGTGTTCCAAGCCAGCTTGGCGGTGCTGCTATCCAAAATCAGTGGCAGCACCGACATCGCGGTGGGATACCCGATCGCCGGACGCACTGACGAGGCATTGAACGATCTGGTCGGCTTCTTCGTCAACACCCTCGTACTGCGCACGGATCTGGCTGGCAACCCCACCTTCGCCCAGGTGCTTACCCAAGTCCGCGAGCGCTGCCTACAGGCCTACGCCCATCAAGACGTGCCGTTCGAAGTACTGGTGGACCGCCTGGCCCCCACACGCTCTCTGAGCCACCACCCGCTATTCCAAGTCGAGCTCGCTTGGCACGAGACAACCAACGCCGACGCCACCGCTGAGGACGTCACCGGTGTGGATATTGCTCCGATGGACATCGACACCGGCACCGTCCGTTTCGACCTGACCTGGTCGCTCACTGAACAAATCGACTCCGACGGGCACCCCGCTGGCATCACCGGCGTTCTCGGATACCGCACTGACATCATCGACGCTCGTACCGCCGGTACCTTCACAACCCGACTCCAGCGGGTGCTGACCGCCATAGTCAACGACCCCACCATTGGGGTGGGCTCAGTCGAGCTGCTCGACGACGCCGAACGTCGAATGTTGGCTCGGACGGGCAACCACGTCACAATCACCGCGTCGACACCGGGGATATCGATTCCAGAGTTGTTCGCTCAACAGGTCGAGCGGACCCCAGATGCGGTGGCAGTGCTTTTCGGGGATCGGTCCTGGACCTATCGAGAACTCGACGAGGCCTCAGGCCGGTTGGCTGGGGCGCTGATCCAGGCCGGTGTCCGCAGCGGCGATCGGGTTGGATTGTTGTTGCCACGTTCGGACGTGGCGATCGCGGCGGTCACGGCGGTGCTGCAGATCGGTGCGGCCTACGTACCGTTGGATGCGGCTCATCCAGATGAGCGGCTGAGATTTGTCTTAGCCGATTCCGCACCAGTGGCGGTGTTGACGACGACTCGGGCGCTGGACCAGGTCACAGCGCTGCTGGGTTCGGCCGGATTGACTGGCGTCGTGGTACTGGACGTGGCTGATCCGATGATCGAGTCCGGCCCGGTCGCAACAGTGCCATTTCCGATGGCGTCCCAGTTGGCGTATCTGATGTACACATCAGGCACAACAGGGGTTCCGAAGGGCGTCGCGGTGTCCCATTCAGGGTTCGCGGAATTCGTGGCCACGCACGTGGAACGAGCGGGCATCAGTGCCCAGAGCCGTATTCTCCAGTTCGCTCCGCTGGTTTTCGATGTGTCAGCGGGCAATTTGTGGTGCGCTTTATTGACCGGTGCGGCCGCGGTGGTGCCGACCGAGGAGCAAGCAGTGCCGGGCATAGGGCTGAGCGGGTTTATCGCGCAGTCGGGCGTGACGCATTTGCCGTTGACACCGTCGGCGTTGTCGATGCTGACGCCAAGGGATGTGGACGCGACGGTCACAGTGATTGTCGGCGGTGAGCCGTGTTCTGCGGAGTTGGCGGACGCATGGGCGGCCGACCACACCATGATCAACGTTTATGGCCCGACCGAGACGACGGTGTGGGTGTCGATGAGTTCGCCCTTGGTGGCTAAGTCGGGGGTGCCGTCGATCGGGTCCCCGATGTCAGGTGTGGCGTTGATGGTGTTGGATGACCGGTTGCAGCAGGTGCCAGTAGGGGTTATCGGTGAGTTGTACGTCGCCGGCCTGTATGTGGCGCGCGGGTATTGGGATCGACCAGGGTTGACCGCATCG
>NZ_JAERRJ010000040.1 GCF_016741815.1 Nocardia acididurans | reverse complement strand
CACGACCGGTCCTCGAAGACCACCGCCACCGCGTCCGGTGTCCGCGCCACCTGCACAGCGAACAACTCCGGAACCGATACACTCGCAACGTCCGCGGCCAATACCGCGCGATTCTCAAGCGTCTCCAGGTCGCGAAGCTCGGTTTCGTCGAGCACATCAACGGCTCCGATCGGCGTCGACGGGTCCGCCGTCACCGCAACCGACAGGCGCGACAGAAACGACACGAAACGTGAGCCATGCCCACGGACGTCGGCCTCGGAGTACAGCGCCGGATTGGCTTCGAATTCGATCTGCACACACCCGTCGTCACCGTAGTAAAGGTGAATACTGAGATCGTCAACGATTCCCGAACTCAATCTGTGCGCGGTACCTATGGCACTACCGAAATTCAGATCTTGATCGAACAGCATGATGTTGACCAAGGGGCCGAACACTGTTCCGATATCTGATGCCCCGGCGATGCCACGTTGAATATATTCTCGCCTGTACCGCTGATGGCGAAGCGCACCTGTGACCGCTGCCCGGATGTCATTCGTCAGTTCCGCAAATGTCATGGCCGCGCCTACTTCCGCATGCAGCGGGACAATATTCGCGAGTTGGCCACCAGAATTCCTCGCAATGGCTGTTGGGCGTGCGGTCACAGCCATGCCCACCGCGACCGACTCTCGATCAACCAGCTTCGAGAGATATGCGGTGAATGCCGACATCAGCAACACCGCCAACGAAGAATTGTAGTTTTCGGCGATGCCATTCAGCAGATCGGCGACGGCCGGATCCAGTGCTTGCTTGGCGACATGGCAAGTGGCCGAAGGTTCGGCCGAACGTCCAGCCAGGGAGGTCGGTACTAGTTTCTTGCCGATCTCCGCCCAGTACTCCCGGTCAGCGGCAAATCGATTACTCTTCTCGTATTTCTGTTCATCATCAACCAGATCGGCCTGCCCTTTGCCTCGGAAGGGCACCACTTCCTCCCCGGCAAGGGCTGCGCGATATCTTTCCGCGATTCTGTTGGACAGAACTCCCGCGCCATATCCGTCGAGAATGACGTGATGCGCCCGTCGATACCAGAAATAGCGATCGCTCTCAATGCGCAGGAGGGCAATCTTTACCAATGACCCCGAGCTTGTGTCCCATGGGGTCTGGTAGTCGTTGCGCATCCATGCCAGCGCGTCGGCTGTCGGATCGAGGCAATCGCTGAAATCTATCTCGACGGCAGAGAATTCATTGCCTTTGTCCACCCATTGATGCGGGATGCCTTTCGATTCGCCCAAACGCAGAGATGCTGCGTCACATTCCTCGTATGCTTCCTCAGTAGCTCTCCGCAACAAGGCCGCGTCAATTGGTCCACGAATATCCGCATATGCTGCAACGCAAATGGGCACTTTCGGAAATCGCTGTTGCGCAAACCAAACTCCCAACTGGGCGGGAGACAGCTGGAAGACATGGCGATTAACATTCTCGTCGACGACTGACGCGAATTCTGACAGCTCCATTGCGAACCTCATTTGATAACTCGGGATCTGGAGAGGTCCCGCGTTTCTCATGAGAAAAAGCCATCGCCCCCAGAAAAACTAACCTATGTCAAATCGGCCGATCGGGGTTTCAATCGGCGATAAATAGCCATTCGCGCACGGAAAAGTTTAGCGTCACGGCACGGTGACGCCACCGTCCTGGTTCATTGCCTCACGCAGGCTTTGCGGCCGCATGTCGGTCCAGTTTCGCTCGACATAGTCGATACACGATTCGCGATCGGATTCGCCGAACGCGACACTCCAGCCGGCCGGAATCTCGGCGAACGCCGGCCACAACGAATACTGCTCCTCAGCATTTACCAGCACGAAGAAGCGACCGCCTTCGTCGTCAAATGGATTGGTACTCATAGCCAAAACCCTCCCCGAATGGTCCCAGAATATGCCTGGATATTCCTAAGCCGTGCCAGCCTCGGACGCTACCACGGCCGCGCACGCGGGTGCAAAGACACACTGACACCATGAGACTCGTTGTCGCCGTGGCTGATCGGCTGCTTTCGCCGGCAGGGCCTGCGAGAGTACAGGATTGGCGGTGGCAACGACGCCAGGTCATCTGCGCAGCAGTGGTTGACGTGCGGGCCGGCGACACGTGAGGCGCTGGAGCGCTTCGAATCCGTTGCGAGTGAACACGATAAGACTACTCGATTACGACGGGGTGACACATGCTCCGACAGCTGGTGCTGCCGGACGATGACGAGCTCCGCTACCAAACTACATCCTTCCCGTGCAACCAGGACCTTCGATGGCGCCGCGGCACCTCCAATTCAGTTGGGTCCCATACAGACACGACAAGACCACAGGGCCACTTCGCCTGTCCAGCCAGCTGACCAGGCGCATCATCTATCACGAATCCAGTTGGACTGCCTCGCGTTTTTGAATCAACTCAGCACAGGTATGTTGGCGAGCAAGACTGAGCATGACCGTCGGGCTGTGTGACAGGTATCGAGGAGCCCGTTGTGGCTCACCTTCGGTCCCTGTCACCCAACACCGAAACCGCTTTCCGGGGAGGGACCCATGATGATTCCGTTGTCGTTTGCGCAAAGTCGGTTGTGGTTCTTGTTCCAGTTGGAGGGGCCCTCGGCGATGTACAACATGCCGCTGGTTCTGCGGTTGACCGGTGTGGTGGATCCGGATGTGTTGAAGGCCGCGATCATTGATGTGATAGGCCGTCATGAGGCGCTGCGGACGGTGTTCCCAGCCACCGACGGCGTGCCGCACCAACACATCCTTGATGTCGACCACATCGACCTATCGTGGCAGGTGAGCGACGCGACCGAATGGGCCCGGGCGCGGTTGGATCGGGAGATCTCGGCGTCGGTCG
>NZ_JAERRJ010000004.1 GCF_016741815.1 Nocardia acididurans | reverse complement strand
CTACGCCGACTACCTGCCGATGGACGGCTTCACCGCGCTCAACACGATCTCCACCATCGGCGCCTTCATCCTCGGCGCGTCGATGCTCCCGTTCGTGTGGAACGTCTTCAAGTCCTACCGCTACGGCGAGGTCGTCACCGTGGACGACCCGTGGGGCTACGGCAACTCGCTGGAGTGGGCGACCTCCTGCCCGCCGCCGCGGCACAACTTCTACGAGCTGCCGCGCATTCGCTCGGAGCGTCCCGCGTTCGAGCTGCACTACCCGCACATGGTCGACCGCATGCGCGCCGAGGCCCATGTCGGGTGGGGCTCCAAGTCGCACGATGTCGCGGAGCACGCCGAAGCCAAGAGCTGATCTCCGGCAGCGATACCAGCCACGCGGCGGCCGTCATCCGACGGCCGCCGCAGCTGTCTTCGGAGCTGCCGATTCGAATCAAGTACTGAGACAGGCTAATCGGTTCGGTCGTCTGATCATTCGTCCATCTGCGGCACGAGCGGAATGGTGGCAAGTTTCCAGCTACTTGTGGGGTACTGTCCGCCTGACGGGGTATCGGACCGCGCTGTGGCGGAGTCCGATTGCGCCCCGGCGCATTCCATGACTCTCGCCTCCGGGAGGGACAGTGCTCGCCGATTCTCCGGATGTTTGCGACGCCGTACCGTTCGAATTGTCCCGCGCCCAAATGGAATTGTGGCTCGCCGACGAATTCGGGACGCACGACGGCTCCGCGCTTCGTGCCCGCGCGCTGCCCGGGCAGGCGCACTATCTGCAGCTGCACGGTGAACTCGACGCCGAACTCTTCGATGCGGCGAGCCATCGCGCGTTCGAGGAGTTCGGCGTCGGGCGGCTGCGGATCGGCGTCGCGGACGGGCGGCCCTACCAGTGGATGGCCGCCGACATCGGCGGCGGACTGGAACGCGTCGACTTCGGCGACCGGCCGGATCCGCTGGGCGCCGCCCTCGAATGGATGGACCGGCGGCACCGGCTGCCCATCGACCTGATCGACGCGCCCCTGTGGGCGGCCGCACTGCTGCGGGTCGGACCGCGCCACCACATCTGGTACGCGCAGATGCATCACGTCGCCATCGACGGTTACGGCGGGCTGAGCCTGATCGTGCGCATCGGCCAGTGGTACGAGGCCCTGCTCGCGGGCGGCGAACCGGCCCCCTACAGCGGATTGTCCCCGGCCGAGATCCAGGCCGCCGACGCGGAATACCGCGCCTCGGGCCGCTTCGAGGCCGACCGCGACTACTGGCGCGAACGCTTCGCCGACTGGACCGCGCCCGTCCCCGCGGCCGCCGCGCCGCGCTATCACCGCCGCAGCGGCGCGCTCCCGCCCGCCATCCGCGCGGCGGGCACGCTGAGCCCCGAGAACTGGGACCGCCTGGAGGATCTGGCCGCCGCCTGTGTCGTCAGTCCGGCCCAGCTGCTGGTGGCCGCCATCGGCGCGTTCCAGGCGGGCATGTCCGGCAATGCCGACCCCATGGTCCTGCTGGCCACCTCCGCGCGAACCACGGCCGCGCTCAAGCGGTCCGGCGGCATGCTCGCCAATGTGCTGCCGCTGCGCCTGCGCTGCGCCGGGGCCACCACGGTGCGTGAGCTGGTCGAGGCGGCGGCCCGGGAAACCACCGGCGGCCTGCGCCACCAGCGCTACCGCTGCGAGGACATCCGCCGCTCCCTGGGCGTGGCGCCCGACCAGGTGCTCGGCCCCAGCGTGAACCTCATGTTCTTCGACCGCACCAGCCGCTTCGGTGCGGCCGTCGGCGAATACTGCATCCTGTCTTCGGGTTCCGTCGCCGACCTGCACTTCAACCTCTACCGCGCGGGGGCCGAGGCGGGCCTGTCGGTCGATCTGCTCGCCAACCCGGACCGCTACGGCCGCCAGGCGCTGGACGTGCACCTGCACCGCTTTCTGATGTTCCTGGAGAACTTCATCGCCGCCGCACCGGATGAGCCCGTTGCCCGCGTCGCCCTGCTGTCCGACGCCGAGCTGCGTCGAATCGCGCACGCGCCCAGCGTGACCGAGGCGGCGCGCACATCGCCGGGACTCGCCACGTCGCCGGAACTCTCGGGGGCGGAGCCCGTCCTGCTGCCGGATCTGCTGGCAGCGGCGGTGGCCCGGAACGAATCCGCGCCGGCGGTGATATGCGGTGAAAACTCGCTCAGCTACCGCGAACTCGACGAACTCTCGAATCGACTGGCCCGCAGCCTGTGTCAGCGTGGCCTCGGACCCGGTGACGTCATCGCGGTCGCGGCCCGCCGCTCGGTCGAATGGGTGATCGCCTTCTGGGCCATCGCGAAAACGGGTGCGGCCTACCTGCCCATCGACCCGGACCACCCCGCCGACCGGATCGCGGCCATCCTGCGGGAGTCCGGCGCACGCGCCGGAATCGACCTGACCCCAACGGAATTGCCCGACTTCACCGCCGGCGGGCCGGGTTGGCTCGTACTGGAGTACCCGGCCGGAACGCGCTGCGGGAGCACCGGAAGCGGCAGCGACCCGACCGCCTCGGCCGGGCGGGATCCGGCCTCGGTCTGGCTGCGCGGCATGGGCGCGGCGCTGACCGACGCCGACCGCATGCGCCCGCTGCGGCTCGAGCATCCGGCCTACGTCATCTACACCTCCGGCTCGACCGGCATGCCCAAGGGCGTCGTCGTGACACACGGCGGTCTCGCCGAGGTTGTTGCCGCACAATCGGAATGGATGCGGGTCGACTCCGATTCGCGAGTGCTGTGCATGGCCGCCACCACCTTCGACGCCTCGATCTGGGAACTGACCCTGGCCGCCGGCGGCGGTGCGGCGCTGGTGGTTTCGGCCGGTGACGCCTACGCGGGTCCGCTGCTCGCGGATCTGATCCGGCGCAAGCGGGTGACCCACGCCTTCATCACCCCCGCGGCTCTGGCCGGCACCGATCCGGCCGGGCTCACCCGGCTGCGCTACCTGGCCACGGGCGGTGAGGCATGTCCGCAGTCGGTGGTGTCCGCGTGGGCGCCGGGCCGCACGCTGGTGAACGTGTACGGGCCCACCGAGGCGACCATTGTCACGAATATCGGCCCGCTCGTGGCGGATCGGCCGGTCTTCCTCGGCGCATCGCTGCCGGGCGTCCGCTGCCACGTGCTCGACGCATGGCTGCGGCCGGTGCCCGCCGGTGTGGTCGGCGAGCTGTACCTGGCAGGTCCCGGATTGGCGCGCGGATATCTGGGCCGCCCGGGAACGACCGCCGCCCGATTCGTCGCGGATCCCTTCGCGCCGGGCGAAAGGCTGTATCGGACCGGCGATCTCGTGGTCCGTGACGGTGACGGCGAGCTGGAGTTCCGGGGCCGCACCGACTTCCAGGTCAAGGTGCGCGGCCTGCGCATCGAACTGGGCGAGATCGAAGCCGTGCTGGCCGGATATCCCGGCGTCGCACAGGCCGTCGTGGTGGTGCACGGTGCGCAGGACGCGCCCCGCATCGTCGCCTACGCGGTGCCCGCACCGGGCGCGCTGCTGGCCGCCTGTGAGCTGGAAAGCACTGCGGCACAGCATCTGCCGAGCTACATGGTGCCCACCGTGATCCTGCTGGATCGGCTGCCGCTGACCGGCAACGGCAAGGTGGACCGGGCGGCGCTGCCCGCGCCCGCCGCCGTCGTCGTGGCCTACCGCGCCCCGATCACCGCGGTGGAGAAGGTGGTCGCCGCGGCCTTCGCGCAGGTGGTCTGTGGCGTCGGCGGCACCCGCCGGATCGGGCTGGACGACGACTTCTTCGCCCTGGGCGGAGATTCGCTCACGGCCGCGCTGGTGGTGGCGCGGGTCGCCGCCGAAGCCGGTGTCGAGGTCGGCGTTCGCGACCTGTTCGAAGCGAGCACCGTTGCGGCGCTGGCGAATCGGGTCACCTCGAGGAACCGCTCCGCCGACCGCACCCGGCTCACGCGGCGGCCGCGCCCGGAGGTGATTCCGGTGTCCGGGGCACAGCAGCGACTGTGGCTGCTCAATCGCATCGATCCGGAGTCCGCGGCCTACAACATGCTGCTCGCGCTGCGGCTCACGGGCACGGTAAGGGTCGAGGCGCTCACCGCGGCGCTGCGCGATGTGGTGGAGCGGCACGAGGCGCTGCGCACCTCGTTCGTGGAGTCGGACGGCCTGGTGTGCCAGCGCTTCTGCGCCGCCGACACGGTGGTGGGGGCGCTGGTTCCGGAGCCGGTGCAGGCCGACAAGGTGCACAGCGTGCTCGGCGAATTCGGCGCTGTCGGCTTCGATCTGACCGCCGCGCCACCGATCCGGGTGCGCCTGCTCGCCGTGCCCGGTGACGACCGCGCACCGGATCACCATGTGCTGGCCGTCCTCGTGCACCACGTGATCGCGGACGGTTTCTCGCTGGGTCCGTTCGCCCGCGATCTGGCCGTCGCCTACGAGGCGCGGGTGCGAGGCGGTGCGCCGGGCTGGCTGCCGCTGCCGGTGCAGTACGCGGATTACGCACTGTGGCAACGGGATATGCTCGGTTCGGAATCGGATCCGGACTCGGTGCTCTCCCGTCAGCTCGCCTACTGGAGCGATCTGCTGGCCGGACTACCCGCCGAATCCGGGCTGCCGCCGCATCGCCCCCGCACGACGGCGGGATCCCGGCGCGCGGCGGAGGTGCGCACCGAGATCCCCGCCGATATCGCGCGCCGGATCCACGAACTGGCGCGCAGGCAGGGCGCGACGCCGTTCATGGTGCTGCACGCCGCGCTGTCGGTGCTGCTGGCGGCGGTGTCGGGCGGCGGCGATATCGCCGTGGGCACGCCCGTCGCCGGGCGCGGTGCGGCCGTGCTGGACGACCTGATCGGCATGTTCGTCAATACCCTGGTGCTGCGGGTGCGGGTGGATCCGGCCGAGCCGTTCACGAATCTGCTTGCCCGCGTGCGGGATACCGATCTCGGCGCATTCGCCACCGAGGTGCCGTTCGAGCGGGTCGTCGAAGCGCTGGACCCGCCGCGCTCGCGCACCCGCAACCCGCTGTTCCAGGTGATGCTGTCGTATCGCACCCCCGGCCGCACCGAGTTCGAGCTGGCCGGACTGCGCGTCGAACCCCTCGAAATCCCTTCGCCGCTGGCCAAATTCGATCTGGAGTTCACGCTGGCCGAAGGCGCGTCCGGACTTGCGCTGGCGCTGCGCTACGCCACCGACCTGTTCGACCGCGACGGCATGGAGGTGCTCGCGGGCAGGCTGTGCCGGGTCCTGGACCGGATCAGCCGCGACCCGGGCCTGCCGGTCGGCGACATCGACCTGCTCACCGGGGCGGAACGCGACCGGGTGCTGCGCCGGTGGAACGACACCAGCGAAGCCGTCCCGCTCACCCTGCCGCAACTGCTGACCCGCGCGGCGGCCTATGCGCCCGAGGCCGAGGCCGTCGTCTGCGGCGAAGCCACCCTCACCTACCGGGAACTGGGTGACCGCTCCCATCGCCTGGCTCGCACGCTCATCGAATCCGGTGTGGGACCGGAGGATGTGGTCGCCGTGGCGCTGCCGAGGTCCCTGGAGTGGGTGGTGGCCGTCTGCGCCGTCGCCCACTCCGGCGCGGCCTTCCTGCCGGTGGACCCCTCCGCGCCCACCGAGCGGGTGTCCCGCATGCTCGCCGATTCCGCTGCCGCCGTGGGTATCACGAGCGAGGAGTGGCGCTCGGAACTTCCCGCCCTGGTCACCGGCCGCTGGCTGGTGGTGGACCCGGCCGAATTGGCCGGTCCGGCCGCGCCGCCGGTCACCGACGCCGACCGCGTGCGCCCGCTGCGCCTGCACAATCCGGCCTACGTCATGTACACCTCCGGGTCGACCGGAACCCCCAAGGGCGTCGCCGTTTCACACGGCGGACTCGCGAATGTCGTTGTCACCCAGGCACAGCGCTGTGACAGCGATCCGGGCACCCGGGTGCTCGCGGTCGCCGCGCCCGGGTTCGACGCGTCGGTGTGGGAACTGCTCCAGGCCCTCGCCACCGGCGCGACCCTGGTGGTCGCCCCGGCCTGGGCCTACGCGGGTGAGGACCTGCTCGACCTGATGGTGTTCGAGCGCATCACCCACGCCATGCTCACCCCGCGCGTCCTGGCCACCCTCCCGGACCCGGAACGAGTCCCGCAGCTGCGCATGCTCGCCACCGCGGGCGAAACGTGCCCGCCCGAACTCGCCGCCACCTGGTCGGCGGGCCGCTGCCTGGTGAACGCCTACGGCCCCACCGAGGCCACCATCTGGTCGACGGTCAGCTGCCCCCTGCAGCTGCCCGACCCCGTGACCCCGGTTCCGATCGGCACACCCGTGGTCGGCGCCCGCTGCTACGTGCTCGACGACCGCCTGCGCCCGGTCCCACCCGGCATGATGGGCGAAATCTACGTGGCCGGACCGGGTCTGGCCCGCGGCTACCACCATCGCCCCGGCCTCACCGGCGCGGCCTTCGTAGCGGACCCGTACGGCCCGCCCGGCGACCGCATGTACCGCACCGGCGACCGCGGCTCCTGGACCACGGCCGGTGATCTGGAATTCCACGGCCGCACCGACTTCCAGGTGAAGATCCGCGGCGTCCGCATAGAACTCGCCGAAATCGAAGCAGCCCTCACCGCCCTCCCCGGCGTCGCGGACGCAGCCGCGCTCCTGCGCCGCGCCAGCTCGACGTCGATCGTCGGCGGAACGGCTGGCGGCACAGCGGCGGGAACGGCCGAAACCAACGGCGGCACAGCGGCGGGTACGGCTCAAACAACAGGCAGCCCTGAGATATTCGCGTATGTCGTAGCCGCACCCGGCGCGACGCTGGAGCAATCGGAGCTGCGTGCGGCGGTGGCGCGCTGTCTGCCCGATCAGTATGTGCCGGCCGTGGTGACGGTGCTGGATCGACTGCCGCTCACTCTCACCGGCAAGGTGGATCGTGCGGCGCTGCCGGTGCCGGTCCGCCCCCGAGCCGAGTTCCGTTCCCCCGGAACCACTTCGGAACAGGCGGTGGCGCGAGTGTTCGGCCAGGTGCTCGGCGTCGACGAGGTCGGCGGGCTGGACGACTTCTTCGCGCTGGGCGGACATTCGCTCACCGCCACCCGCGTCATCGCCCTGCTGCGCGCGGAAACCGGCGTGACCCTGCCGCTGCGCGACCTGTTCGAGCATCCGACCGTATCGGCGTTGGCGACCCGGCTCGACGCCGCGGCGCGGGCCGGGGGCGTGGATGTCGTCGTGCGGGCCGCCGCGGCGGATCCCGCAGCCGGAGAGGATGTGTCGTTCCGGGAAGCGCCGTCGCCGGAGACTGGCGCCGCAGTGCGGGCGCATGGCACCGTTGCCGATCTGGTGCCGCGGGGGCGGCCCGAACGGGTGCCGTTGTCGTTCGCGCAGCAGGGGATCTGGCTGCTGGATCGGATGGGGGCGCGGTCGGCGTATCACATTCTGCTGGCGTTGCGGTTGACCGGGGATCTGGATGTCGCCGCGCTGGCGGCGGCGGTCGCGGATGTGGTGGCGCGGCACGAAGCCCTGCGGACCTACTTTCCGGAGGTCGACGGGGTGCCGTATCAGGTTGTGGCGCAGGCGGATATCGGGGCGCTGGAGATACGCCGCGTGCCTGCGGATGGATTGGAGCGGGCGCTCGACGAGTTCGAATGCGAGCCTTTCGATCTGGCGGCCGCACCGCCGCTGCGGGCGCGGTTGTACGCGGTGGAGGGGCGGCAGTGGGTGCTGGCCATGGTTGTGCACCATGTGAATGCGGACGGAGTGTCGCTGGCTCCGCTGGCGCGGGATCTGTCGGTGGCGTACACGGCCAGGTCGGCGGGGTCGGAGCCGGAGTGGCCGGTGCTGCCCCTGCAGTATGCCGACTACTCGGTGTGGCAGCACACCGTACTCGGGGCAGCCGAGGATCCGGCGTCGGAGCTGAATCGGCTACTGGCGTACTGGGTTCGGACCATGGCGGGGGCGCCGCTGGAGATGTCGGTGCGTTCGGATCGTCCGCGCCCGGAGATCGCCCGGCATGCGGGTTCGAGTGTGGAATGGGCGGTGCCGCAGGAGATCTCCGAGCGCACCCGGCAGCTGGCTCGCGCCCGGCACGCTTCGCTGTTCATGGTTGCGCATGCGGCGCTGGCGATTCTGGTGTCGAAGCTGTCCGGCAGCGGCGATGTGGTCATCGGCGCGCCGACCGCCGGTCGGGAGGCGGCCGGTCTCGATGATCTGGTGGGCATGTTCGTGAACTCGGTTCCGCTGCGTGTCCCGGTGGATCCGGATGAGCCGTTCACTCTGCTGCTGGACCGGGTGCGCGATATCGATGTCGATGCCTTCGCGCATGCGCGCGCCCCGTTCGAGCGGATTGTCGAGGCGCTCGACCCGCCCCGGGCGGGTGGCCGGCATCCCATCTTCCAGATCGCGCTGGCGGTGAACAATTTCGATCAGCCGGAGGTGCGGCTGCCGGGCGTGCGCGTGGAGCCGGTGCGGCGCACTGCCGCCACCGTGCGATTCGATCTCGAGTTCGACCTCACCGAGACGGACGCGGGTACAACGGTGACACTGCGGTACGACACCGCGCTGTTCGACGCGGAGTCGGCGCGAACGCTGCTGGGGCGCTTCGAACGTGTGCTCGCCCAGGTGGTGTCCGATCCGGACCTCGCCGTGCGAGCGGTCGATATCGTGGATCCTGCGGAAAAGGCTCGGCTGCTGCGGGAGTGGAACAGTGCCGGTGCGGCCGATCCGATCACGCTGCCCGAGTTGCTGTCTCGTGCTGTGGCTCTCGCGCCGGACGCCTCCGCCGTGGTTTTCGGCGATTCGGCTCTCACCTACCGTGAGCTGGATGAGCGCTCGAATCGACTGGCCGGCAGTCTGATTAGGCGTGACGCGGGACCCGAACGGGTGGTGGCCGTGGCGCTGCGGCGATCCCTCGACTGGATTGTCGCCCTGTGGGCCGTGGCCAAGACCGGTGCCGCCTATCTGCCGGTGGACCCGGGTCTTCCCGAACAGCGCATCCGGCGAATACTCGCGGATTCCGGTGCGGTACTGGGTATCACGTCGGAGTCGCTGCGCTCCGCACTGCCGGAGTTCCCGGAGCCGGTTCGGCCGTGGCTGGTGCTGGACGCCGCCGATACCCAGGAGGAGTTGACGCGCGCCGACGCCGCGCCGATCACCAACCGTGTGCGCCCGCGCCTGCTCGACAGCGCCTACATCATCTACACGTCGGGTTCGACCGGCGAACCCAAGGGCGTGACGGTAACCCACGCCGGTCTCGCCGATATCCTCCGCGCCCAGGCGGAACACTGTGCTCCACACGCTGATTCGCGAGTGCTCCAGCTGTCCGCACCGAGTTTCGACGCCTCGGTCTGGGAACTGCTGCTCGCCGTGGGCGCGGCCGCGACCCTCGTCATCGCCGATCCGGATGTCTACGGCGGCCCCGAGCTGACGGAACTCCTTCGCCGCGAACGGATTACGCACGCCTTCATCACCCCCGCCGTACTGGCGGGCCTGGATCCGGCCGCGCTGTCCGCGCCGAATTCGCCCGCGGCCCTGCCTGTGCTGGTGACCGGTGGCGAGGCGGTGCCCGCGACGGTCGCGGCCCAGTGGTCATCGGGCCGCAGCCTGCTCATCGCCTACGGACCCACCGAAACCACCATCATCTCCCACCTGAGCGCGCCGTACACCGGCGGAGCGGTGACCATCGGCCGACCCGGTTCGGGTGTCCGCTGCTACGTTCTCGACGATCGCCTGGCCCTGGTGCCGCCCGGTGTCACCGGCGAGCTCTACACGGCGGGTGCGGGTGTGGCCCGCGGCTATCACCGTCGCCCCGGCCCGACCGCGGCCCGCTTCGTCGCCGACCCCTTCACCGGCGGCCGCATGTACCGCACCGGCGATCTGGTCCGCCACCGTCCGGACGGCGAGCTGGAGTTCGTGGGACGCAATGATTCCCAGGTGAAGGTGCGCGGCCTGCGCATCGAACTCGGCGAGATCGAAGCCGCCGCGCGCAACGTGCCGGGTGTGGCCCAGGCGGTGGCCGCCGTGTCCGCGGATCACGCCGGGGAGCCACGCCTCCTCGTGCAGGCGGTGGCCGACCCGCACTGTGCGAGCGGACCGTGCACCGAGGCGCAACTGCGCGAAGCGCTGGCGCGAACCCTGCCCGCCTACATGGTTCCCGCGTCGATCGTGGTCCGCGACCGCCTGCCGCTGACGGTGAACGGCAAGGTCGACCGCAGGGTGCTCGCCGAAGGTCCGGCGACCTGCTCCGTGCCCCGCGACACCCCCGCTCCCGCGCTGCCGGACGTGCCCGTCGACCCGCCGCGTACATCGGCGGAACAGGTGGTCGCGCAGGTGTTCGCCGAGGTCCTGGGTCTCCCGCAGGTCGGCGCCGACGCCGACTTCTTCCGCCTCGGCGGCAATTCCCTGAGCGCGACCCGGGTGGCGTCCAGGCTGGGCGCGGCCCTGCACATCCAGCTCCCCGTCCGCGAGGTCTTCGATGCGCCGACGGTCGCCGGACTCGCGGAGCGGCTCCGCGGCCACGAGGGCGCTCCGGAGACCGCCGCCCGTCCGGCGCTGGTCGCCACGCCACGCCCGGAACCCCTCCCGCTGTCCCCGGCTCAGCAGCGCCTGTGGCTGCTCCACCAGCTCGACCCCGACTCCGCCGCCTACAACATTCCGCTCGTGCTGCGCCTGCGCGGCCGGTTGGCGGTCGACGCCCTGGCGTCGGCCGTGCGGTATGTCCTGGACCGGCACGAGAGTCTGCGCACCTACTACCCGGAGGTCGACGGCGTCGTCTGCCAGCGGATAGTTCCCGTCGCGGAGTCGTCGACCGGACTCGAGGTGTTCGAGGCGGATTTCTCGGCCGACCTGTCCACCGCGGTGCACGAATTCTGCACCGCGCCGTTCGATCCGACGTCCTGCGTGCCGGTACGGGCGGCGCTGTTCACCGTGAACGCGGGTGAGTGGCTGCTGGCTTTCGTGATTCATCACGCCAACGCCGATGGGTTCTCGCTCGGCCCGCTGGCCAGGGATCTGGCCGAGGGCTACGCGGCGGCCCTGGCGGGCACCGCGCCGGATCGGCCCGCGTTGCCGGTGCAGTACGCCGACTACACCCTGTGGCAGCGGCGCACGCTGGGTTCGACGGCACAGGAGGATTCCGAGGCGAGCCGCCAAATCGGCTACTGGGTCACCGCTCTCGCGGGCCTGCCCGCCGATACCGGTCTGCCGCTGGATCATCCGAGGCCGGTCCGGTCGTCCCAGCGCGGCGCGACGGTGTCGGTCGAGCTCCCCGAATCCACCGCCGAACGCCTGCGGGCGGTGGCCCGCGCGCAGGACGGCACGCTGTTCATGACCCTGCACGCGGGGTTGGCGGTGCTGCTGTCGGCCTGGTCGGGCACCTCCGACATAGCGATCGGCACCCCGGTGGCCGGTCGCGGCGAGGCCGCACTGGACGACCAGGTCGGCATGTTCGTCAACACCCTGGTGCTGCGCACGGAGGTCGCTGCCGCCGAGCCGTTCTCGGAGTTCCTGCGGCGCGTCCGCGAGATCGATCTGGAAGCCTTCGCGCACGCGGACATCCCGTTCGAGCAGGTGGTGGAGGTCCTCGATCCACCGCGCTCGCAGGCCCGGCATCCGCTGTTCCAGGTGCTGCTGGCGGTGCAGAACCTGGATCCGGTGCGCCTGGACCTGGCCGGGCTGGAGGTCGAGCCGGTCGCCACACCTGCCACGACCTCGCGCTTCGACCTGGAATTCATTGTCACGCAGCATGATGCGGGTCTGGCCGTGGCCGTCCACTACGCGACGGACCTGTTCGACCGGTCCACGGTCGAAGCGCTGGCCGAGCGGTATCTCCTGCTCCTGGAACAGGTCTCGGCGGACCCGCGGGTGCGGACCGCGCGAATCGGAACACTCACGTCGCGCGAGTACGAGCGGACGGTGCGGGAGTGGAACAGCACCGAGACGGCGGACAAGGAGATCCAGCTGGCGGATCTGCTGGCCACCGCCGCCCGCCGCGCACCGAGCGCCGAAGCCGTCCGCTGCGGCGACGTCGCCCTGTCCTACATCGAATTGCGCGGCCGGGCAGCGGATCTGGCGCGCTGTCTGGCCGGGCTGGACATCGGCTCGGAAGACGTGGTGGCCCTGGGCATGTCGCGGTCACTGCCGTGGGTGGTGGCCTTCTGGGGCGTCGCGCGATCGGGTGCGGCGTTCATGCCGGTCGACCCCGGATTCCCGGAACTGCGCCGGGCCGCCATGCTCCGGGACGCGGCGGTCCGGATCGTGATCACCACCGAGGAGCACGCCGCCGCCTTCATCGGCGCGCCGCAGTCCTGTGTGATCGTGCTCGGCACGGAAGGCCAGGTGATCCGCACCTTCTCCGCGACCACCCTGCACGCCCGCGCCGATGCCCTGCCGCCCATCGTGCCGGTGCGGGCGGGCAACGCCGCCTACGTGATTCACACCTCGGGTTCGACGGGTGCGCCCAAGGGCGTGGTCGTCACCCACGCCGGTCTCGCGAATCTGGCCGCGGCCCAGGCCCGGTGCCTCGGCGCGGATGAGAAGGCGCGCGTACTGTGCGTGGCCTCACCGACTTTCGACGTCTCCGTCTGGGAGCTGATGCTCGCGGTGGGCGCGGCCGCGACGCTGGTGGTCGCGCCGCCGGACGTCTATGCCGGCGAGCCGCTGACCCGCCTGATGCGGGAGGAGCGCATCACCCACGCCTTCGTCACCCCCGCCGTGCTGGCCTGCACCGAACCGAAGGGGCTGCGGTCACTGGCCGCGGTGGTCACCGGCGGTGAGGCGTGCCCGCAGACGGTGGTGGACGCGTGGGGCGGCAAACGCCGGATCGTGAACGCCTACGGCCCGACCGAGACCACCGTCATCTGCACGCTGAGCGGGGCGCTGGCGGCCGATCAGCCCGTCACCATCGGCCGCCCTGTCGCCGGAGTGCGCTGCTACGTCCTGGATGCCTGCCTGCGGCCCATGCCGGTCGGTGCGACCGGGGAGCTGTACCTCGGCGGCCCGGGACTGGCACGCGGCTACCTCGGCCATCCGGAGGTCACCGCCGGTCGGTTCGTCGCGGACCCGTTCGGCAGCGGTGAAAGGCTGTACCGCACGGGCGATCTCGTCAGCTGGACCAGCGAGGGTGAGCTGAATTATCAGGGCCGCACCGATTTCCAGGTGAAGATCCGCGGCATCCGGGTCGAGCTGGGCGAAGTCGAGGCGGCCGTGGCCGCGGCCCCCCATGTCGCCAACGCGGTCGCGGTGCACACGGACGGTCCGGCGGGCGGCTCGCTGGTCGCCTACGTGGTCGCCGAGCCCGGCCGCAAACTCAACCTCGCCAAGGTCACCGCCGCTGCGGCGCAACGACTCCCGGACTATCTGGTGCCCGCGATCGTGCCGCTGGAGCAGTTGCCGATGCTGGTGAACGGCAAGGTCGACCGCTCCGCCCTGCCGCCCGCGCCGGTGGCGCAACCGCAGTACCGGCGTCCGGCGACCGCCGCCGAACGTACGGTGGCGGCGGCCGTCACCGACATCCTCGAACTGGATCGCGCCGGTCGCGACGACGACTTCTTCGCGCTCGGCGGCAATTCGCTGAGCGCGGCCCGGCTCGTGTCCCGTTTGGACGGCAGGATCGCCCTGCGCGACGTCTTCGAGGCCCCGACCGTGACCGCGCTGGCGCAGCGGCTGCGCGATCGGCCGGTCGCGGACGACGTGTTCGACATCGTGCTCCCGCTGCGCGGGGGCGACGGCGAAACCCTGTTCTGCGTCCACCCCGGCGGCGGATTGGCCTGGCCGTACGCGGGCCTGCTGCCGCATCTGGGAGAAGCGGTGTCGCTGTACGGCATCCAGGATCCGTGGGTGCTGCACGGTGAAGCGCCCATGGCCACCATCCGCGACTACGCCGAGCGCTACGTCCGGGAGATCCGGCGCATCCAGCCGTGCGGCCCGTACCGGCTGCTGGGCTGGTCGCTCGGCGGCCGGATCGCGCACGAGACGGCCCTGCTGCTGCAGGCCCAGGGTGAGCGGATCAGCATGCTGGCCCTCATGGATTCGGCCGCGGCGGACGGAACTGCCTCTCCCGCACCGTCTTCCGAGGACATCGCCGCCGCCTGGCGAGAGCTCACCGGCACCGAGTCCATCGCCCAGGTGGCCGCCGCGCTCCCGCCCGCCCTGATCGAGCGGGCCACGGCCGCACTCACCCGGCAGGTCCCGGGCCTCCCGGGCGGCGTATTCGACGGCGACATCCTGCATTTCACCGCCACCCGGGAAACCGATCGCACCCGTGATCCGGCGCGCAGCTGGGCCGCGCACGTCACCGGGCGGGTGACGGACATCGCCGTCGACGCCACCCATATCGGCATGGCACAGCCGATCCCGCTGGCCCGCATCGGCGCGACGCTGGCCGGACACTGGAGCGGGGAGTGACACCGGCGCAAGGGAATCCGGCGTGACCGCCCACCTCCCGGAGGCCATCCGGGTGGTCGGCGCGCGGGTCCACAATCTGCGGGATATCGATGTCGACGTCCCGCTGTGGTCCTGGGTAGCCATTACCGGCCTGTCCGGTTCCGGGAAGTCCTCACTGGCCATGAACGTGCTGTACGCGGAGGGCTATCAGCGTTTCCTGGACGGCCTGTCCACCTACACGCGCCGCCGCATCAGCCAGGCCGAGCGGCCGGATGTGGACCGCGTCGACTACCTGCCCGCCACCCTGGCGTTGCGGCAGCGTCCGCCGATTCCGGGCCGTCGCAGCACGGTCGGCACCATGACCGAGGTGTACAACGTGCTGCGGCTCATGTACTCCCGCCTCGGTTCACATCTGTGCCCCAACGGTTTCCGGCTGCCACCGGCCCTGGATGCCGCCATGCGCGGCTACACCGAGACGCCCGAATGCGGCGGCCGGTTCGAACTGCCTGGCGCGGAATCCTTCGCCTTCGACAGCTTCGGCGCGTGCCCGCGCTGCGGCGGTCTCGGCACGATCGAGGAGATCGACGACGACGCCCTGATCCCCAACCCGCAGCTCAGCATCGCCGAGGGCGCGGTGGCCCCGTGGAAGCTGCCGCTGCGGGACTTCCAACCGCAGATCGCCGCCCAGCTCGGCGTGCGCATCGACGTGCCGTATCGCGAATTGACCAGCCAGGAGCGCGATATCGTGCTGGACGGGCCGGCGGTGAAGCGGCACGTGGTCGTGACCACCAAGTCCGGTCGCGCCGCCGAACTCAACGGCACCTACGAGAATGCCCGTGCGGCGGTGCGGCATTCCCTCGAGAACGCCTCCAGTGAGACGACCAGGGAGCGGCTGAGCAAGTTCTTCACCCTGCACACCTGCCCGGTCTGCCACGGCACCCGGTTACGGCCCGAGGCTTTGGGCACACTGCTCGACGGCCGCGACATCGCCGCCGTCAGCGCGCTCACCCTGACCGAATTGCGTTCGTGGGCACCGGGATTGCCGGGCTCCCTTCCGCCGGAGATGTTCGCGCTGGCGGACCGGCTCACCGGTGAATTCGTCCGGGCCGTGGAACCGCTGCTCACCCTCGGCCTCGGCTATCTCACCCTGGATCGCGCCGGGGAGTCGCTGTCCACGGGGGAGCGGCAGCGCATCCAGCTCACCGCGACCCTGCAGGCCCGTTCCACCGGCATGCTGTACGTGCTGGACGAGCCGTCCATCGGCCTGCATCCCGCCAATGTCGAGGGCCTGCGCGAGGTCATCCGCGCTCTCGTCGACAACGGGAATTCGGTGGTCATGGTCGATCACGACGTGGAACTGCTGCGCTGCGCCGACCAGCTCATCGAGATGGGGCCGGGCGCGGGCCGCGCGGGCGGCACCATCGTCGCCCAGGGCACTGTGGAAGCCGTTGCCGCCGACCACAATTCGATCACCGCGCCGTACCTGTCCGGCCGGGCCGATCCCCGGGTGCGCGAGCAGCGCCCGGTGCGCGCGGACGATCCACACCTCGAGATCACCGTCGGCGACTTCTACACCCTGCACGGGGTGACGGCCCGGATCCCGGTGGAGCGCCTGACCCTCGTTACCGGCGTATCCGGTTCCGGGAAAACGAGTCTCGTGCTCGACAGCCTGGTGCCCGCGCTCACCCGGCAACTCGCCGGACAGCGGTTGCCCGGACATGTCACGCAGGTGGTGACGGGCGGCATCCGGCGCGTGGTGTCGGTCGATTCCACCCCGATCGGCAACAACAGCCGCTCCACCCCGGCCACCTACTCCGGCGCTTTCGACGGTCTGCGCGCCCTGTTCGCCGCCACTCCGCTCGCCCGCGAACGCCGTTGGGGCGCAGGACGTTTCTCCTACAACGTGAAGGGCGGGCAGTGCCCGACCTGCGCGGGCCTCGGCGAAGTCTCCCTGGATGTGCAGTACCTGCCGGATATGACGCTGACCTGCCCGGCCTGTCACGGCGCGCGCTACAACCCGGAAACCCTCGAGGTGACGGTGGACGGGCTCACCATCGCCGATGTCCTGGCCCTCACCGTGGCCGACGCCGCCGACCGCTACGCCGCGACACCGCGTATCGGCCAGCCGCTCCAGGCCCTGCGCGAGGTCGGCCTCGGCTACCTCGGCCTCGGCGAACCCACCCCCTACCTGTCCGGCGGGGAAGCGCAGCGCATGCGGCTGGCGAGTGGCCTGCGGTCGAGCCAGCAGCACATGCTCTACGTCTTCGACGAACCCACCACCGGGCTGCACCCCCGCGATGTGGCCACCCTGCTCGGCGTCTTCGACCGCCTGCTGCGTGCGGGCGCGACCATCATCGCCATCGACCACGACCTCGACATGATCGCCAATGCCGACCACGTCATCGATATGGGACCCGGCGGCGGCCCGGAGGGCGGGCGCGTCGTCGCCACCGGCACGCCCGGTGAGATCGCGGGGTCACCGGACAGCCTCACCGGCCGCTACCTGCGCTGAGCCCGGTTCGCGATCACAGCCCCGGCACGGCGGCGAAGACCACGCACGCGCTGTCCTGCCGCAGGTAGGTGTCCTCGGGGGTGGACGGATACGCCTCGACACCCGAATCGGGCAGCCAGGTGTAGTCGACCAGTTGCAGCGGCAGCGGTCCCGCCGCCGCCACGAGTTCCACATCCACGCCCTCGGCGGGAGGCGCGAAGAAGCGGAACCCCCGGGTCTCGTCGAGGGTTATCTCGCGCCCGGCCACTCGCAGCGACGAGATCGGGGCGTCCCCCCAGCGGAGGTCGATCCTGGTCGCGCCGCGCTGCGACCGGATCCGTAGTTTCACCGTGCGCTGCCCGCCGTCGGTCGTATCGGCGAAGATCTCCGCGACGGGCGGTGAGATCGCCTGCACCGGTGCGGCTTCACTGGACACCGCCTTCGGCCACAGCGCGGCGAACGCCCCGGCCGGGTCCTCCGGGCTCACGAAGTTCCGGGTCCACTCGTCCGGTTCCAGGGTCGAAATCCACTGGGCTTCCCGCCGATCCGCGTCGAGCGCGTACATCAGCTGGGACAGCCGCGGATGCGTGTCGTCGATCCGGTCGACCGCCAGCCCGGCCGCCGTGAGCGCGACGGTGAGCAGGAGCCCGAGCGCCGGAATCACCCAGCCGCGCCGCTGCGGCCAGGAGTGCACCAGGGTGAGCGTGAGCAGCCCGCCCAGCAGCATCAGCAGCGGAGCCGTCAGGAACGGTGCGCCGAGCAGCCCGGCCTGTACGCCGGACCACACGATGCCGCCCAGCAGCAAGGCCGCGGGCAGCAGGAAGACGGTCAGGACCGGGAGCCGGAACGACTCGGGCACCAGGAAGGTGGCCGCCACGCCCGCGGCGGCCGCGAACGCCGGTATCACCACCAGCACCGCGGCGGCGGGCAGCAGGGCGGCGGCCAGGGCTCCCACCACGGTCACACAGGTCAGCAGCCCGACCCCGGCCGCGGTCGGACCGAAGACGCGGCGCGCGAACGCCCACCAGAAGCCGAGCACGGCGACCGCCAGCACGATGACCGCGACCTGGTAGAGCTCCGGGCGATACGGGTCGATCCCGCCGGCCGTCGTCGCCCGGTAGTCGGGTCGGACGGCCTGCAGCAGCCACCACCAGCCGTAGACCGCCGCCATCGCCAGCGGCACCGCCGCCAATGCCGTTGCCGCCGCGAGCAGTACGCGGCGAATGCTGGTCTCGCCATTGCGGCGGACCTGCCATATCACCCACGCCACCAGGGCCAGCGCCAGCACGGCGAGGGCGATCATCACCCACACCGGCAGCACCACCAGTGTCCCGAACGGCAGGCCGAAATACGCTCGGTCGGCCGGATCGTCCAGCGCGCCCAGATCCTGTTGCCCGAATTCCCGGGCCTGCGCCAGCGCATTGTCGCCCATCTGCTGCAGGGTCGGCAGACTCACGTGCGCCGGATCATCCAGCCGATTGTGGTAGTAGGCGCTCTTGCCGGCGAAAGCCCAGTCCAGTACCCGCAATCCGGCGGTTTCGAAGGCGGCGAAGTCGGTATTGCTCGAGGTCTGGCCCTCGGCCAGCGCGGTGGTGAAGGAATCGGTGTTCGGGTGCGGAATCGCCTGTGCGACAGCGCGGACCAGGTCGCCGTCGGGCCGGGTGAGCCGCCACAGCAGCACCGGGCCGCCCGCGCCGCGGGCTTCGAGATTCACGACCACACCCTGCTTGTCGTAATCTCCCGCCGCCACAAAGGCTTCCGCGCCGATCAGGCCCTGTTCCTCGGCATCGGTGATCAGGACGACCAGGTTGTTGCGCAGCCCGGTCTCGCTCGCCCGCAGCGCGCGGGCCGCTTCCACCACGGTCGCCACCCCGGCGCCGTCGTCGTTCGCGCCGGGCGCGGAGGCCACCGAATCGTAGTGGGCGACAAGGTAAACCGTGCCCGTGGGAGCGCTGCCGGGAATCCGGCCGATGATATTGTCCGCCCGGCCGATGCCGATCTCGTCGGGCCGGAAGCTCCCGGGCCAGCGGCCGATTCCGCTGCGAATCTCGGTCTCCAGACCGATTTTTCGCAACTCGCTCACCAAATGGTCACGCACCCGGTCGTGTTCGGGCGTGCCCACCGGATGCGGCCGCTGTGCGATCTCGTCGATGGTGCGGAATGCCCGTGCGGCACTGAACACCTCACCCGGCGCGTCGGCCGGCCGGAATCCGTGTGGTTGTTGCTCCCATGCCGTGGCCACCACCACGGCGAGCAGTACAGCGAACGCCAGCAAACCCGAAAGCCCTCGTCCCACCCGCATACTCCGATACTAGGCAAACAGGCGCGCGGCCCGCTCGGGGATGTCGCGGTGGCCCGATTCTGGAGGTTAGCTGGCCGCGTTCAGCACCCTGATCCGCGAATCGCCCAACGCGGACAGCAAACAGGAGGAGACTCGTCTCCGACGATGTCGGACCGACGCAGGGGAGTCACGATGTCCAAATCCTCCGCCTACCCGAGTGCGGCGCCGGTCGGAGTGGACAGCACGCGCCCGAGCATCGCGCGTGTCTACGATGCCGCGCTCAACGGCAAGGACAATTTCGAGATCGACCGCGAGGTGCTGGCGCAGATGCGCACGGTGGCCCCCGGCGTGGCCGAAATCGCCTGGGCCAACCGGGATTACCTCATCCGCACCTGCCGCTTCCTGGCACGCGAGGCGGGTATCGACCAGTATCTGGACCTGGGATCCGGACTGCCGACCGCCGAGAACACCCACCAGGTGGTGCAGCGCATCGCCCCCGAGGCCCGCGTCGTCTACGTCGACAACGATCCGATGGTGCTGGCGCACGCCCGCGCCCTGCTCGCCGATCGCGACCGCACCGCCATCGTCGACGCCGACATCTTCCGGCCGTTCGAGGTGCTCCGACATCCGGACATCCGGGCCAGATTGGACTTCACCCGTCCCATCGCCCTCCTGCAGAACGGCACCCTGCACCACTATCTAGGTGACGACGCCGCCCTGATCATGCGCACCTACATCGACGCGCTGCCCTCGGGGTCCTACGTCTCCATCGCCCACCTGTACAACCCGGAAACCCCGGAACACGGTGAACTGGCCCGCAATCTGGAGGAGAAGCTGTGCGGCTCCCTGGGCAGCGGCCGATTCCGCACCCGCGCCGAGATCGAGGCCATGTTCGACAGCCTCACCATGATCGATCCCGGCCTGGTGCTGTGCGACGACTGGTGGCCCGACGGCCCCCGGCTGGCCCACCGCTCGGCTGTCCGGCACTGCGTGGTCGGCGGCGTCGGGCGCAAACCCTGATCGCTCAGCGCGCGGCCGCCAGCAGGGCCGACACGGTGGCGAGCTGGGTGGTGAAATCGCCGTCGAGTTTGGCCAGCATGGTCGAGATGCCCACCTTGCGGTAGCTGTCCAGGCGGGCCGCGATGTCGTCCGGCGTGCCGAGCAGATTGGTGAGCGAACCGAGCTCGATCGGGACGGCGGCGCGGGCCTCGTCGCGGCGACCGGCCTGCCACAGCTGCGCCACCCGGGCGATCTCCGCCGCGAAGCCGAGCCGGCCGAAAGCCTGGTTGTAGAAGTTGTCGTCGGCCGCCGCGCCCATCGCGCCGATGGTGAAGGCGTAGCCGTCGGCGTGGCGGCGCTGAGCCGCGGCGGTCTGCGCGGCATCGGCGGTGATCTCGACCGCGACCGGGGCCACCAGATCGAGATCGGACAGGCTGCGCCCGGCGGATTCCGCGCCCTCGCGCAGCGGCCCGAGGAACACCTCCGCGCTCTCCGGAACGAAGGCGTTGGCCAGCC
Organism: Nocardia acididurans; assembly: GCF_016741815.1. Taxonomy (GTDB): domain Bacteria; phylum Actinomycetota; class Actinomycetes; order Mycobacteriales; family Mycobacteriaceae; genus Nocardia; species Nocardia acididurans. The sequence continues at coordinate 548,355 of NZ_JAERRJ010000004.1, read as the reverse complement.
AGCCGTCCGCCTGCGCACCGGTGAGCCGCAGGTTGGCCGGGCCCATGGCGGCCACGTAGATCGGCACGTGCGCGGGCATGACCAGCGGCGTCAGCGCGCGGCCACGGCTGTCGGGCAACGGGAGCCGATAGACCTGGCCGTCGTGCTCGAGCCGTTCGCCGCGGCTCACCGTCCGCACGATCTCGATGGTCTCCCTGGTCATCTGCACCGGACGGTGGAAGCGCACCCCGTGCCAGCCCTCCATCACCCGCGGCCCGGAGACGCCGATGCCGAGCGCGAAGCGGTTGCCCGACAGCGCCTGCAGGCTCAGCGCCGAGGTGGCCAGCAGGGCGGGGCTGCGGGAACCCAGCTGCACCACGAAGGTGCCCAGCCCGATCCGTTCCGTGCGGGCGGCGACATAGGCCAGACCGGTGAGCGCGTCGTACCCCCACACCTCGGGTACCCACACCGAGGCGACGCCGAGTCGCTCCAGCTCCTGGACGAATTCCACGGCTCCGGGCAGCCGGGGCTCGATCACCACACCGATCTTCATACGCATCCTCAATTCCGCGGTGACAGTGATTATGCACTCTGCCATAGAACTTAGTGTTAGTCTCCCGGCATGCGTTATCGAGACTGTCCGACCGTCGAAGCCGCCGTGAAGATCCACGCCGACGCCGAGGCCGCCTGGGCGCTGCTCACCGATATCGAACTCCCGGCCCGGTTCTCTCCGGAGCTACAGCGCGTCGAATGGGTGGGCGACGCGCGAAAGGTGGCCGTGGGCAGCCGGTTTCGTGGAGTAAACCGCAATCAGCACCTCGGTGAATGGGAAACCGACTGTGTCGTAGCCGAAGTCGAAGACGGCCGGCGCTGGACCTGGAATGTGGTCAATGGCGCGGAGGTCAGCTCCACCTGGGGTTTCGAGGTGGAACCCGCGAGTGACGGGGTGCTCGTGCGCCAGTGGGCGCGGATGGGCCCCGGCCCGTCCGGCCTGTCCCTGGCCATCGCCGCCATGCCCGACAAGGAAGGCCGCATCGTCGCGCGTCGCCTGGCGGAGTTCGAGGCCGCCATGGCCGCCAATCTCGACGGCATCCGGCAACTGCTGGAGGCGCAGAGCTGATGGCGCGCACCGGAACCCGCGACAAGATGCTCTACAGCGCGGTGGAACTGCTGCGCGAACGCGGCGCGGCGGGCGTGACCGTCGACGCCGTCCTGGCCCGCAGCAAGTCCCCGCGCGGCTCTGTCTACCACCACTTTCCGGGCGGGCGCGCCCAGCTCATGAGCGAATCCCTCACCCTCGCGGGCGAAGCCATCGGGGCCATCATCGAACACGGCAGCGCGGCGGGCTCGCTGGCCGCCCTGGACCGCTTCGGCGCGTTCTGGACCACCATCCTGCTCGAATCCGACTATGCCGCAGGCTGTCCCGTGGTCTCGGTGGCGGTCGGCGGATCACCCGACGACGGCCATCTGCAGCCCGCCGTCGCCGAGATCTTCCAGCGCTGGCACGATGCCCTGGTGGAATCCTTCCGCTCCGACGGCGTGGAACCCGAACGCGCGCAACGACTCGCGACCACCGCCGTCGCCGCCGTCGAGGGCGCGGTCATCCTGTGCCGGGTGCGCCGCTCCACCGTCCCACTCGACGAGGTCATCGCCGAGCTCGCCGACTTCTTCCGGACGGTTCAGCGGATCTGAAGCGGCAGCGACAGCTGCCGCCGCACCATGATGCTGGGCACCCAGCGCGGTGACCCCGCGAGCGTGAACTCGGTACTGCGATCCAGGAGCGCGGTGACGGCCGCGACCGCCTCCATTTTCGCCAGTGCCGAACCCACGCAGAAGTGCAGGCCCCTGCCGAACGCGCTGTGCGAGCGGGCATTCGGGCGATGCGGATCGAAGACGTCGGGATCGGCGAAGACCGCCGGATCCCGGTTGGCGGCCCCCCACATCAGTAGCAGGTGACTGCCCGCCGGGAGGTCCACCCCGCCCAGCGTGGTGTCGGCGGTGACATGCCGATGATGGCCGCGAAACGGGGATTCGAACCGCAGCGTCTCCTCCAGGAAGGCGGGGACGAGATGCGGTTGCTCGCGCAGCAGGGTCTGCAGATCGGGGCGGGTGGCCAGGATCCGGGCGGCATTCGCGATCAGCCCCGCCGTGGATTCGCCTCCGGCGCCGACCAATTGGACCAGCACGAGGACGGCGACCGCATCGCTGATCACCCCGGCGTCCCGGGCGCGTGCCAGCACCCGAAGCAGATCGGGGGTGCCCGCATCACTGAGATCCGCTGCTGTGGAACCGGTTTCGTCCGCCGCGAAGCGCTCGGCCAGATAGGCGGTCAGTTCGGCGGCAGCCGTCACCAGGACCGGCAGCCGATCGGGCGTCATGACGCCGCCCAGCATCTCGGTGCTGTCATAGGCCCAGCGCAGCAGACGCGGCACATCGGCCGCGGGCAGGCCGATGACCTCGGCGACCAGCGCCAGCGGCAGCCGGTCGGCCATGCCGGTCGCCCAGTCCATCCGGCCGTCGCGCAGCTGCTCGGCCCACAGCTGGTCGACCAGGGCGGACACGGTCGGCCCCAGCTCCCGAATTCGCTTGGCCAGCACCGTCGACACGAGTTTGCGCTGCGCGGAATGGCCGGGCGCGTCGGCGGTGGCCAGCACGTGCAGTGCCTGACCGCCGCCGTCCATGTCGAAGATCGCGGGCGGACCCTCGGGCTGCTGGATCAGCACCGCGGTCAGGTTGGAGGAGAAGTCGGTGGTCCGGCCCGCCGCCTCGGCCACCAGCTCCCACGAGGTGACCAGGTGGAAGTTCGTCCCCGGCACCCGGTACACCGGTGCCTGCTCGCGCAGCGTGCGGTAGAGCGGGTACGGGTCGTCGAGATGGACCGGATCGAAGATGTCGATCGCGTCCAGCGGCGGCGCTGCCATGAAAGCTCCATTTCTAGAACAGGTCTCGGGAGCGCCCACGGTTCTCGGCGGTGACAGCGGAGTCAAGCACTGTCTCGGGGTGAGACGGCGGAGGCGGCCGGATCGCCGCCGAGCAGTGGGATCTTCTGCGGCTGAGGCTCGAAACACCAGGTAGAGGGTGATTCGAACGATATCCGAGGGTGGACGAATCGGCTTCTTTGTCTCATCCTGAGACGGATCCGATGCTCGACCTCCGAGGAGTGTGCGCACATGCCCGACCAGCGCGTCGATTGGCTGGCAGGCGGTGACCGTCGTGCCCTGGCCGTCACCCGCATCGAATCCGCCGCCACCGCACTGTTCCTCGAACACGGCATCGACCGCGTCAGCGTCGACGATGTCGCCGCCCGCGCCGGCTGCTCCCGCGCCACCCTCTATCGGCACGTGGGCGGCAAACCCGAGCTGATCCGCCTGGTCATGACCCGCGCCGCCGCCACCGTCGCCGACCGGGTGGCCGCCACCGTCGCCCCGCTCGAAGGCTCCCGCCGCGGCGTCGAGGCCATCCTCGCCACCCTCACCGCCATCCGCTCCGACCCCACGCTGTCCCAGTGGCTCGGCAGCGCCCGCGCCCGCACCACCGGCGAATACCTCGCCACCGCCCCCGAATTGCGGGGGATCGCAACCACTCTCACCGGAATCGCCCCTGATGACGAAGCCGCGCAATGGATCATGCGCACGGTGCTGTCCCTGCTCATCTGGCCGCTCCCGGACGCCGCCGCCGAACGTCATCTGGTGGAGCGCTTCACCGCGTCCGTCTTCGTCAGGGGCTGAACCGTTTTCGCGGCTATCCGGTGGCCAGCGGCACTTCGCCCGCAGTCTTGCTGTAGCCGAGAGCCTCCACGATCAGGCCCGCACGCACGCGCATGAGGTTCACGCCCTCCACCCAGTCGGCGGCGCCGGTGCCGTAGCGGTAGTGCCAGCGGATGGTCGCCCGGTCACCCGCCACGATCACCTCCTGCGGCATGAACTGGGTGCCGCGGTCCTCGACCAGGGTCCGCCAGAAGGCCAGGCAGGCCGCGCGGCCGGTGACGCGCTCACCTGTCGGCGCGGGCTGCACCGACTCCATGACGCACCCCTCGTCGACGAGATCGGCGAGCAGTTCGGGGGCGCGCTCGGTGAAGGCGCGGTTGAACAGGTCCATGACCTCGGTGGTGCTGCGGATCGGCAAGACTTCCTCCAAAGTGAACGACAGGTGCCCTGAGATTCTGCGGGGGCTGGAAAGCTCTGGGAAACAAGCGTTTACGGTGGCGGTACAAACAGATTTTGTGGCCGCTCGACGGCCGCGCGCACGGCGTCGATCAGTGTGCGGATCGGCGCGCCCGGAGCCCGGGTGGTCCAGACCACGGCGGCGTCGATCGACGGCGCGTCCGACACCGGGATCAGGACCAGGCCGTCGATGGTGTACCGGCGGGCCAGCGACCGGGGCGCCAGCCACACGCCCTGCCGGCGGGCCGCGAGTATCGGGCCGTCCTCGGTATCGCGGACGGCCGGATCGAATGCGGCGCCGTCGGCTCGGAGCGCGGCCAGCCAATGCTGTTCCGCCGCTTCGGAAACGAAGATCGCGGGCAGGGCGACGGGTTCGGCCCCCAGTTCCGCCAGCGTCACCGAGGTCCGCGCGGCGAGCCGATGCCCCGGGTCCAGTGCCGCCACCCACGGCTCGGATCCGATGACGCTGTGGTGCAGGCCGATATCGATCACCGGAGCCCACAGCAGGCCGGCATCGGCGCGGCCCGAATCCAGAATTCGCAGGCCCTCCGGAATCGTGCGCACACTGGTCAGCTCGATCCGCACGTCCGGATTCGCCGCCTCCACCGCATCGGCCACCCGGATCATGAACGGCGCCGTCGCGCGCGGGCAGCACACCACCCGCAGTGTGTGGACCGCCGCGGCGTCGACCGCGCGCACCTGCCCCACCAGCACGTTCAGCTCGTTCACCACCCGTTCCGCGCCCGCCGCGAAGGCCTGCCCGGCGGGCGTGAGCCGCACCCCGCGCGAATCCCGCACCAGCAGTTCGGCGCCCAGCTCCCGCTCCAGATGCCGGACCTGAGCCGACAGGGTCTGCTGGGTGAGATGCAGCTGCGCCGCCGCCCGCGTGATGTTCAGCTCCGAGGCCACCACCAGGAACGACTCCAGCAGCCGCGTATTCACGACGCGCCCTGCGGATTCCGGGTGCCCCACACCGGCACGCCGCCCAGGGTGCCGAGCGCCGCGCCGGGCCACAGCACAGCCCGCACGGCCGGATTGCCGGAGAGGGCGCTGCCGAACAGCGCCCCCGGAACGATTGCCACAGTGAACACGGACGGGTGCAACGCCGTCGCGCGCCGTAGATTCCGCCGCGGCGCCTACCGGCGGGAGTTCCGCGCCATTACGCAGGGTGAATAGCGGTGGGCCAGAGGGAAACCGGGGGTCCTTCTCGCCGAAATGTGCCCGTCACCGAATCGGGCTGATATCCGCGCACCACCAGATCGCGCCCAGGTTTTCACCGCTCGGCCGCAGGGAATACGAGAGGAGCGTCGCCATCGCGCTTCGAATTTGGCTGAGCAGCGCAGGAGCGGCAACCGCGCAGGTCATGCGGTTGCTCCGGGAGAATCCGGACGGCATCGACGTCACGATCTACGCGAGCAATGTGGATCCGGGCGCGACCGCGCTGTCGGTGTGTGACGTGGCGGCCGTGGAACCGCGCCACGTCGGCAACGAGGAGTACGCCCGCTTCGCGCTCGACTTCTGCCGTACCCACCACATCGACGTCCTGATTCCGCCCCGCCGGCTCGAAGCGCTCGCCGGGCGGGCGGCGGAGTTCGCGGCCGTCGGCACCAGCCTCATGTGCTCGCCGCTGTCCGCCGTGCAAACCCTGACCAGCAAGGCCCGCACCTACGAAGCCGCTTCCGCCGCAGGCATTCCGGTGCCGCCCTGGCGGGTGGCCACCGACGCGGCGAGCTTCCGCAGCGCCGTCGCCGAGCTCTCGCGCACCGACGACAGCCTGTGCGTCAAACCCTGTGGCGAGTTCTCCGCCTTCGGATTCCGCGTCCTCGACGACCGCCCGCTCAGCCTGGCCAGCCTGCTCGGGCCACCCCGGCCGGTGGCGTCGGTCGAGGCGGTGGCCGGGGCGCTGGAGCGCGCCGCCGACCAGGGCGACCGCATTCCCGAACTGCTCGTCATGCCCTATCTCGAGGCGCCCGAGATCAGCGTCGACTGCCTGTCCGCCCCCGGAGGCGAACTGCTGGTGGGCATTCCGCGTTCCAAGAGCGGCCGCTTCCGCAACCTCCTCGACGACCCCGTCGCCGTCGCCATCGCCCGGCAGGTGGTCGGCCGCTTCGGCCTCGCCTACCTCACCAATGTCCAACTCCGCCATCGCAAGGGCCATCCCGTCCTGCTGGAGGCCAACCCCCGCCCCGCCGCCGGTCTCTTCCAAACCGCCTTCGCCGGAGTCAATCTCCCCTGGGCAGCCGTTCGCCTCCTCCTGCAGGGAGATTCGGGCCTCGACCACCCGCCCCGACTCAACGTCCGCCTCGCCGTGGCCGAAGCCGTGATGGAGGTGGCCCCGCGTCCCACCATCCCCAGCCTCCTCCCGGCCGCCTCGGTTTCCGCTGGGCCGGAACTGGTTTCGGGTCCGGCCCTGTAACGGACGAGGGCCGATGCGCGGGTATCACAGGGTTCCGGGTGGCCGGGGAACTACTTCGGGTCGGCGGCCCCGGCGGTGAGGCCCAGGCCGGTGAGAGCAGCCCGGCCCGCGGTGGCCGTGCTGTCGCTGCCCAGGCTCAGGGTTCGCGCCTGCTGGTAGGGGGATCGGGCCGATTCGAAGGCGGCGGCGATCGTGGGCAGCCGGGCGGGGTCGTTATCCAGGAGGGCCTGCGCGCGGTCGACGATCGCGGAGGCGATCGGATTGCCCGCCACCGTGATTCGGGCCGCGGCGAGGTAGTCGCGGGCTTCGGGATGCGCGGCGAGCGCCGCCGCTTCGGCGCGCAGCGCCACATACCAGTGCCGCCAGATCCAGATGACCCGGTCGTCCAGCCGGTCCGGGTCGGTGGCCAGCGCGGCCAGCGCTCGTTGCGGTTCACCCTGGTGCAGCAGCACGACGGCGTCGAAGACGGCGTTGTAGGCGGGGCGTTGTTCGGCGGCGCCGAGTTCGTCCACGATGCTCAGCCATTCGGCACGGGCCGAGGGGTTTCCGCGCAACCCGTGCACCAGGGCCACCGCGGCGGCGGCCGCGCCGAGGGCCGGCGCGTGCTGCCGACCGGATATCTCCCAGGCGTCGAGGAAGCGCCTGCTCGCGGTCAGCACGTCGGTGGCGTTGCCCGCCAACGCATCCGCGACCAGCAGGCGGGAGGTGGCGAAGTCGCCGCGTTCGGCCAGCAGGGGCAGGTCGCGCAGCTGCTCACCCCAGCGGCGCGCGCCGGTCAGATCCCCGACGCCGATGGAGGTGTCCGCCGCCTCGGCGAGCGCGCTGACCAGCTCGAGTGCGCTGCCGGGCGTAACCGGCACCGCCGCAAGCAGTTCCACTCGTCGCCGGGTGGTCTGCGCGGTGGCGAAAGCGTCGCCGCCCCACCACTGCGCCGCGGCCAGCGCATCCAGGGCGGCGCTCTCCGCAAGCGGTTCCCCGGTTTTGCGGGCCAGCTCCACCGCCCGCTCGGCCAGCGAGATCGCCCGGGAGGCTGCGGAATTCGCTGCGCTCGAGCCGGACGCTGCTGTGTCGCCGGAGGTTTCGCCAGGGTCCGGGGCGGTGGTGTCGGAGAGCACGCCGCACTCCGCCAGGGCGATCGCGGCCTGGGCGGCGAGATCCTCTCCGGCCAGCGTGCGGGCTTCGGCGAGCAGTTCCGCACCCGTGCCCGGGGCGGGGGGTTCGGCGAAGGCGTCGGACATGCGGTAGACGGTGATGGCGGCCGTGGCCAGGTCGCGGGCCGCGGCGGTGTCGTCGCCCGCGGTGCGGGCGGTGTCGGCGGCGGCGCGGTACAGGCGGTACATGTCTTCACCGCGCATGCGGCAGCCCGCCGCCTCGGCGGCGCGGCGCAGGGCGGTGGCCGCTGCGGCCGGGTCGTCGGCCAGCGCTGCGGCCTGCTCGTAGCGGCGCTGGGATTCACCGATCAGATTGCGGGTGAAGCTGAGCTGCGCCAGGGCGAGAGCCAGGTGGTGGGCGGCGGACCGGTGGTCGGATTGATCTCCGGCCCAGGCCAGCGCGGCGCGCATATCGTCGACCGCGGCGTCGAACTCGGATCGCCAGGCGGCCGCCGCGGAGCGGGCGGCGGCCGACGGTGTGGCGGATGACCGGCGGACCAGTGCGGCGGCGGTGGTCGCGCACCAATCCAGGTGGCGCGCACAGACTTCGGTGAGATCGCCGGACTCGGTCAGCTGTTCGGTCTGATACTGGCGGATCGCCTGCAGCGCCCGATAGCGCAGGCCGCCTGCGGCGGGGACCGTGGTCAGCAGGCTCTGCTCGGCGAGCCGGGAGAGTCCGTCCGCCACCGCCATCGGCTCCAGAGGCGGATACCCCGCGACGGCCACGGCTTCGGCGAAGGTGAACGGCGCGACGAAGGTCGAAATACGTTGCAGCAGTAGCTGATCCTCGCTGGTCAGCAGCGCCTGACTCCAGTCGAGCATGGCGCGCACCGACTGGTGCCGCTCATCGGCGCGCCGCCCGCCCACCAGCAGTCGCAGCGGATCGGCCAGGCTCGCGGTGAGCCCGTCCAGCCCGAGGGTGGGCAGCCGGGCCGCGGCCAATTCGATGGCCAGCGCCAAACCGTCCAGCCGCACACAGATTTCGGCGACCTGGTCCAGCTGTCCCGGATCCACCGGCCACCCGAGCGCGCCGGCCCGATCCAGGAACAGCGTGATGGCATCGGCCGCCTCCGCGTCGTCGTCGCGCAGCGACAGCGGCGGCACCGTGTACACCTGCTCGAACGGCACCATGAGCCGCGCCCGGCTGGTGGCCAGCACGGTCACCCGCCGGCAGTGCGCGAGCAGCCGTTCCAGGAACGGCGCCACGCCGTCGCGCAGATGCTCGCAGTTGTCGAGCACGAGCAGCGTGTGCCGGTCGGCCAGGGCGGTCAGCACCGAGTCGTCGAGGCTGCGGCCGGGTTGCTCGCCGAGCCCGAGCGACCGCGCCACCGCCGAACCGATCATGGCCGGATCGGTGACCGGCACCAGATCCACGAACCATGCGCCATCGGCGAATTCGCTCGCGAGATCCGCCGCGACGGCCAGCGCCAGCCGGGTCTTGCCCACGCCGCCCGGTCCGAGCGCGGTCACCTGCCGCTGTTCCGCGACCGCCGTGCGCAGCGCCTCGCGCTCCCGCTCCCGGCCGATGAAGGAGGTCAGTGGCGACGGCAGTTCGGTGACCGGCTCGTTCGGTTCCTCGGTCCGGGTCAGTTCGGCCGCGCGATCGGCCAGCCCCCGCCGATCCGGTACGCCCACCTTCCGCAGCAGTGAGGACACATGGGTTTCCACGGTGCGCACGGAAATGTAGAGCTGCGCCGCGATTTCGGCATTGCTGCGATGTTGCCCGACCAGGGCCAGCACCTCGGCCTCCCGGTCCGAGATTCCGGCGGAGACCTTTTGCTTCGACACATTTCACATCTTCGCGTACCGAACGGTGCTCCCGCACCCGGACGGCTCCGTGGTTTTTCCGTGGACCGTTCCGTGGTGAGCACGGATGGCGCGGCCGCGCGCCGACCCTACTGTTGGTATCACGGCAGCGGAAACCCGCTCCACCAGCAGAAACACCGATCATCCAGCACCCCGGGAGCCCTTCATGACCGCGTCTTCGACCAAGGGAATCAAGACCGTCCTGCACCCCGTCTCCGATCTCGCGCAGGCCCGGCAGGTCTACGCGGCACTGCTCGGAACCGAGCCGCAGATCGAGGGCACCTACTACATCGGCTTCGACGTCGAGGGCCAGCACATCGGCCTCGTCCCCGGCGGCGGCCCCCAGGGCATGACCGCCCCCGTCGTCTACTGGCACGTCGACGATATCGAGGCCAAGCTCGCCGAGGTCACCGCCGCCGGCGCCGTCATCTCCGAGCCGGTCCGCAATGTCGGCGAAGGCCGCCTGGTCGCCACCATCACCGACCCCGACGGCAACGTCCTCGGCCTGCTCCAGGACCGCTAGCCCCCAAACCCTTTCACCCTTTTCACCCATTGGAGGAACCCGAAATGACCACCACCGCAACCACCAAGACCACCGTCGGCTTCTCCGCCGAGGAGCGCGCCGCCATGAAGGCCCACGCCCAGGAACTGAAGGTCGCCGCCCGCCGCGGCAAGGCCACCAAAGCCGACGGCGAAGCCGACATCCTCGCGAAAATCGCCGAAATGTCCCCCTCCGACGCGGCCATGGCCGAACGCATCCACGCCATCGTCAAAGCCAACGCCCCCGAACTCACCCCCAAGCTCTGGTACGGCATGCCCTCCTACGCCAAGAACGGCAAGGTCGTCTGCTTCTTCCAGTCCGCCGAAAAGTTCAAGGCCCGCTACGCCACCCTCGGCTTCAACGACTCCGCCACCCTCGACGACGGCCCCATCTGGCCCACCGCCTTCGCTCTCACCACCCTCACCCCCGCCGCCGAATCCCACCTCGGCGACCTCATCCGCCGCGCCGCCGCCTGACCCCACCACCCGCAGCCGCCCCGGAATCCCCGCACGACAGGGGATCCGGGGCGGCTCTAGGCGTACCGGCCGCGTTTCGGGTCAGGGTTCCCGGGCAGGAGGACGGCGGTGAGCAGGCCCGCGATTCCGGCTGCGGCGAGGACGAGCAGGGCGAGGAGGTAGGCGCGGGTGGGGGTGGCGAGGGCGGTGACGAGGATGGTGCCGGCGATGCTGGTGCCCAGGGCGGAGCCGAGATTGGAGATGCAGCGGGACAGGCCGGAGATCTCGCCCTGTTCGGTTTCGGGGAAGGCGGACTGGACGACGTTCACCGAGGGGGTGAGCATGGCTCCCGAACCGAGGCCGATGAGGAGCAGGCCGGGGGTGAAAGCCCAGGGGGACGGCCAGATTCGGACCAGGGCGAGCAGGACGGCGATGCCTGTCACGGCTACGGCGAAGCCGGAGATGATCAAGGTGCGCTGGGGGTGGTTGCGGGCGGCGCGGGAGGCGAACAAAGAGCTGCACAGGATTCCGGCTGTCGCGGCCGTCGAGATCACGCCGGTTTCGACGGCGTTGTAGCCGCGTACGACCTGGAGGTAGGTGGCGACGACGAAGGAGACGCCCAGGAGCAGCATCCATTGGATGGCCTGGGTGACCAATGCCAGATTCGACGTGCGGTTGCCGAACAGGCTGAGCGACAACAGGACCGGTTTGCCGAGGCGTTCGCGGGCGCGCAGGTGCAGGGCGCAGGCCGCGAGCAGGGCGACACCGATCCCCACCTGGATCAGCATGACGGCGAAACCGCTGTCCGCCTGCATGATTCCCAGCACCACGCAGGCCAGGCCGCTCGCCGACAGGACCGTGCCCACCAGATCCAGTGGCCGGTCAGGGTCGGCGGGGAGTGGGTCAGCGAGCCTGCGGCCGGTCGCCACGATGAACACGATCACCAGTGCCTGGAAGAGGAAGACGGCTCGCCACGAGAGGGCCGTCGAGATCGCGCCGCCGATCAGCGGCCCGGTCGCCGCGCCGACCCCGCCCATCCCGGTGATGATCCCGAAGGCTCCCGCCCGCGCCGCGGTATCGGTGAACAGCAGTGTGGCCAGCACGTATACGGGTGGAATCAGCAGTGCCGTCCCCACGCCCTCCAGGATCGAGTTCCCGATGATCAGCACACCCAGCCCCGGCGCGGCGGCGCTCACCAGCGCGCCCGCCGCGTAGACGAGCAGCCCCAGCTGGAAGCACCGCTTGCGTCCCCACCGTTCGGTCAGCACGCCGCCGGGGATCATGAGCGCGGCCATCACCAGCAGGAACACGGCGATCGCGACCTGCACGCCCTGCACGCTGGTGTCCAGGTCCGCGCCGATATCGGTGATCATCACATTCATGCTCGTGCCGGCGAAACTGCAGATGAACTGTGCCAGCGCGAGCGGTATCAGCATCTTTCGCACCGGGCGAGTAAACGCGCCGCCCGCGCCGGGCACGTCATCCGTCGCGGATGAGGTCGACGCGCCCCGCTAGCCGATGAGCGGGTCGCGGGGGAGCCCGAGTATGCGCTCGCCGATCTGATTGCGTTTGATCTCGGAGGTGCCGCCCGCGATGGACATGCCGCGATGCATGAGCACGAGCGTATTGCTCAGGGCCGCGGCGCCATCCACGAAGAAGGTGTCGTCGCCCATCAATTCGGCGAGCTGCGCGGCGGATTCGTGGCCGAGCTCGGAGGCCACCAATTTGGTGATCGCGCCCTCGGGGCCGGGCCCGCCGCCGGAGACCGCGCGACTGGCCGACCGCAGATTCAGCAGGGCCATGGCCTGCTGCTCGGCCAGATACCGGCCGACCCGCGCCGCGCCGCCGGTGAGCCGTTCGGAATGCGTGTCGTAGAGCGCGACCAGGGCCGGGCCGGGGATCGAGAACCGGGAGCCGGTATTGCCGATACTGACGCTCTCATTGCCGAGGGTGGCGCGGGCGACCGTCCACCCGCCGTCGACCGGCCCGACCACATCGGCGTCGGGTACGAACACCTCATCGAGGAAGACCTCGTTGAACTCCGACTGCCCCGACGGCATCCGCAACGGCCGCACCCGCACACCCGGCGCGTGCATATCGATGGCCATCATGGTGATGCCCTGATGCTTGGGCACCTCGGGATCGGTTCGCACGGTGGCGAATCCGCGGCCCGCGAGATGCGCGCCGGAGGTCCACACCTTCTGCCCGGTGACCCGCCAGCCGCCGTCGACCCGCACGCCCCTGGTCGTGATGCCCGCGGCATCCGAACCCGCGCCGGGTTCACTGAACAGCTGGCACCACACCACCTCTCCGGCGAGCGCGGGCCCGACCCAGCGGTCGCGCTGATCCTGATCGCCGTGCTGGATGATGGTCAGAATGTTCCAGGCGGTGATGCCGAGGTCGAGCTTCTCGATTCCGGCGGCGGCGAACTCCTGCTCGATGATGATCTGCTCGAGCGCATCGGCATTGCGGCCGTAGGGTTGCGGCCAGTGCGGCATTCCGTAGCCGGTGGCGATCAACCGGGCGCGGCGTTCGGCGGCGGGCAGCGCGGCCAGCTGCGCGGCCTCGGCGCGCACGGCGGCGCGGACGGTTTCCGCCTCCGGCGGCAGTTCGATCGCCCGCTCCCGGGTGACCCCGGCCCGGGTGTGCCCGACCAGGTCGACCGCCGCCCGGCCGGGCTCCAGCAGCGCCGACAGCACGGCCGCGCGGCGCACGAACAGATGCGCGTCGTGTTCCCATGTCATGGCGATCCCGCCGTGCACCTGGGTCATGTGATTGGCGCAGAAGTCGACCGCGTACGCCGCTTCGACGGCCGCACATGCTGCGGCGCACGCCAATTGCGTGCCGCCGGTGCGCGCCGCCCGCGCCGCGTCCCACACCGCGGAGGTGGCCAGCTCGGTTGCCACCGCCATATTCGCGCAATGATGTTTGACCGCTTGATAAGTGCCGATGAGACGCCCGAATTGCCTTCGCACACCGGCGTATTCGGCGGCCATGCGGGTGGCCTCGGCGGCCACCCCCACCGCCTCGGCGGACAGGATCACCCGCTCCAGATCGCGCAGCATGCCCGCCGATTCCGGGACGATCGTCGCCGCGACCGCGTCCAGCGTGACCCGGGCGGTGCGCCGGGTGGGATCCAGATTCGGCGGCGTCCGCACCGAAACACCCGGTCCCACTTCGAGTATCGCGACATCGTTCCCGACGGCCAGCACCAGCGTCTGCGCGGTACCGCCGCCGAGCACCGCCACCTGCCCCGACACCGCCGCCCCCGCACGGGTCAGCCCCTGCCGGGTGCACACCGCCGCCGTCACCGACCCGTCGGCCAATCCGGGTAGCAGCTTCGCCCGCACGACCTCATCGCCCGCCGCCACCAGGAACGCACTCGCGAGCACGGTCGGCACGAACGGTCCCGGAGCGACCGCCCGCCCGAGGCCCTCCACGATCACCGCCAGCTCTTCCAGCCCGTATCCCGCCCCGCCGTACTCCTCGGGCACATGCACACCGGGCCAGCCCAGCGCTCGCAATTCCGGCCACCACGGCGGCAGCGTCTCCTCGTCCGTCTCCAGCAGGGCTCGGGCGGTGGCCCGCGCGCCCTTCCGGTCCAGGAATCCGGCGACGGTGTCCGCCAGTGCCCGATGTTCCGCGCCGATCGCGATACCGCCGACCATCTGCGCCCGATCTCGCATCCGGTCCGGCTGTGCTGCTTGGTCTTCCATCAATCCGATGCTCCTCCGGCCGCTGGACGGAGTCGAGGGTCCGGACGGCAAAAGTCTGTCGTACGACAGCAAGTCCGGTTACTTGCCGGTAGGGATACTCGTCTCGGGGGATCGGAGAGTGTGCGGATGCCATTCACCTCGAGTTCGCGAAAGCAGTTGAGATCCATGAAGATATTTCGGTACCGCGTCGCGCTCGCTCTCTCGAGTGCGCTTTTGCTGTCCGGATTCAGCGCGGTGAATGTTCTCGCCCAGGCAGACCCCAGCGCGGAGCACAGTGCAGTACAGGATGATTCGGTGAATACATCTGGCGACGCATTCTACGATCCGCCCGCCGGATACGAATCCGCCACACCGGGCGCAATTCTGGGCAGCAGGCAGGTGCGCGTCTCCGCGTTCTCAGCGGTATCGATGAATGTGCAAGCGTGGCAACTGCTCTACCGCACCACCGATTCCGACGGCAATCCGCACGCCGCCGTCACCACCGTGATGATTCCGCAGGGTCCGGCGCAGCCCCGGCCGCTGCTGTCGATCCAGGCGGCCTACGACGCCATGGTGCGCTCGTGCATGCCCTCCTACACCTTGACCGCCGACGACCCGGCCGCACCGCCGCCCAGTGAAGCGCTGCTGGCCGTGTCGGCACTGGAACGCGGCTGGGCGGTGGCCATCCCGGACCCAGGCGGGATCGACAATCGATTCCTCACCCCGCGACTCATGGGATACACGGTGCTGGACGGGATTCGGGCCGCACAGCAGTTCGCTCCGCTCGGCCTGCCGGGCGCGGCCACCCGCATCGCGCTGACCGGCTACTCCGGCGGCGGCATCGGCAGCGCCTGGGCCGCCGAACTGCATCCGACCTACGCGCCCGAACTGAATATCGCGGGCGCGGCCATCGGCGCACCCGTGGCCGACCTCGGCGCGGCCCTGCACTCGGCCAGCGGTCGCGCCGCGGGCGGACTCATCGCCATGGGCGTGGCCGCGGTCATGAACGATTCCCCGGAATTCAGCGCCGCGCTGGACCGCTACGTAACTCCCCGGGGACGTTCGGTATTGCGGGCGGCCCTGGTCGACTGCGCCAACACCACGGTGTCGAAGAACTTGTTCCTCAATGCCTCCGACCTGCTCACGGTGCCGCTGGACGTGGTGCTGGCCGACCCCGTGATCGCCGCCGCCATCACCGAACGCAATCGCGGCAGCGCCGTCCCGACGACACCGCTGTATCTCTTCAATGCCGTCAACGACGAGATCAGCCCGATCGGACCGGTCGACGATCTGGTCGAGAAGTACTGTGCCGCAGGCGCTTCGGTCACCTACGTGCGCGACGCCATGCCCGATCTGGTGAGCAATCACGCGATCGTAGGCCTCACCAGCGTGGGCGGCACCTTCGCCTGGCTCGACCGGGTGCTGGCGGGAGAACGCCCCGAACCCGGCTGCCGCACAACCACACTCGCCTCCTCCCTCGACGACGGTGCCTGGGCGGCCGAGCTTCCGGACGTCGCCCAGGGCCTGGCCCGCACCCTGCTCGGGCAGGCACTCGGCTGAGGCAGGCGGTCAGCGGCCCATGACACCGCGGCTCGGCACCACCGACGGCCCCGCCGCGCCCGAGACCTCATACCGGGCACGCTAACCCCGCGACCGCCCCAACTCACCGGCACATCCGGATACATAGTTGACCTTCGCGGCCTCGTACTCCACCCGAGCCCGGATCGCGGCGACCGAATAGCGGTCACGACGATGCCGAGCTGTGTCCACCGGCCGGTTCCGGCGCGGCCGCGTCGCGAGCATGACGCACCCCGCGAAAAGAACAGTGGTCAAACAGAATTCGAGAAACATGACCGACCTTCCGTCGAGATTCGAACAGTTACCCGCCGCGCTGTGATCGCCCTCGCGCATCGAGATATTCACGGGCGGTGCGAACCCGCGGGCAGGGCGGTTCACAGCCCGCGTGCAGCAGCAGAATCCCCGCAGCCCGCTCACCCGTGATCGGCACGATCCGCCCGTCCTCGCAGTGATCGGCGATCCACCGGCAACGCGCGGGCGTGCTCATCGCGGCCGCCCCGTACGGTGGGCGGCCCACCCGGCAAACCCCTCCAGTACTTCGCGCGCCCGCCGCCGCACCCGGCATCCGTCCCTGTCGCAATACCGATGCACCCGCCATGCCAGCAACGCATGTTCCCGAGCCAACGGCCCGGGATCTGTCTCGCAGTCAAGCAGATTCATCTCGATCTCCTCGGTGCGTGTGAATCGGGTGCGCCCGGCGAGGGAGCCGGAGTGGGTGCCCCCTCACCGGGCGCACCAATAGGAAATCTCCGGAAGCGCCACCGTGTCAGGTCTTTTCGGATGATCCGAAGAGGAAATTCTGAAAGCCCAGCACGCCCTCTCACCTGGCTGTCATGCTTGATCCGAAGCGGAAGACAACAGCCATCCGAATCGGAAGGACCGTTATGCCGCACGCCGGTTTGACTCTGCCGCTCCGCCAACTCGGTCGCCACCTTCGGGATTGGCGGATGCGAAGCTCGCTCAGCCTCGAAGAAGCCGCCAGGCGGTTGGAGGTGGGAGCGACCACTCTGCAACGTGCGGAGAAGGGCGGAAACAGCCGTATCAAGACCTATTTCGTCGAGAAAGCCTGTGAGCTCTACGGAGTGCCTGTCGAAACTAAAGACGGAATGGTCGGTCTCGCAAAGCAAGCCGCCACGGGAACCAACTGGTGGCACAGCTACGGCGACGTGATCCCCAAAGACTTCGATGTGTACGTGAGCCTGGAAGCCTTCGCGCGGACTGTGACTTCATTTCAGCCTCAGCTGATTCCGGGCTTGCTGCAAACCACGGACTACGATCGCGCACTCGTAGAACAGATCTGGCCAGACGGCCCCCGCGAGGAGTGGGATCGGCGCGTCCAGATCAAAGCTCATCGCCAGAATGTCATTCTGCGCAAGCTCGATCCGGCGACGTTGAACGTCGTGATCGGCGAAGCGGCCCTGCGTCACATGGTCGGCGGCCCGGCGACGATGGCAAAGCAGCTGCGCCGCCTGATCGAATTGCCAGCGCTGCACACGAACATCCGCCTGCGGGTGCTGCCGTTCTCGGCCGGTTTCCCAGGGGGCAGCTCCATGCCGGCGTTCGTGGTCCTGCACTTCGATGAGGATGCCGCAGGCGAGCCGATCGAGCCGCCGGTCACCTACCTCGAGTTCGCGGTGGGCGGCATGTACCTCGAGAAAGAGGACGACGTCGGCTTCTACACTCGCAAGTACCGGCTTCTCGAACAGTCCAGCCTGTCCGAAGCCGACACCGTCAGCCTGCTCATGCGGGCAGCGAAGGAGTACGAGCACCGTGAAAGATGAACTCGCCGAATCGAACTGGTTCACGAGCAGCTACAGCCAGGGCGGCCAGGAATGCGTCGAGGTCGCGTTCCTCGGCGGGGGGATGGTCGGGGTGCGCGATTCCAAGGATGCCGGTGGCCCGGCGCTCGTTTTCACGCCGGACCAGTGGGATGCCTTCGCGAGCCGGGCGGGGTCCGGCGAGTTCGATCCGCCGCCCGCCTGACCGTCCTACCTGGATCCGCTGCTAGATCCGCCCGTGAGCTTGCAGACCACCGCGGCGGCCGAGCCCGACAGCACGGCCGACTCCGAACAGACGCTGAAAGTCGTTGTGCGACTGGAGGCGCCCTGATTCACGACGATCGTGTAGGTACCGGCCTTGCTCGGCACCCACCAGAACCGCGCCTGATACTGGGCTCCATCCCATCCGGCGGTGTAGGGCGTCCGCTCGCCGAAAGGCACGCCGTTCAAGGTCATCGTGACCGGGTTGGCCTTGTCGGCCCCCGAGGTGAGCGCGATGACCTCGCACGCCGCACCCACGAGGCCGCAATTCTCCCAATCAACAGTCTTTTTCACCTCGACGCTGTCGATTTGCGCGTTCGCGGTGGGAGCCAACGCGATCGGAAGGCCGCAGGCTGCGAGGACGAGGAGACTGTTGCGCCAGGTCCGGCTGGTAGTGATCATGCGCCGGATCGTATGTGAAACATTTGCATTTCATCATGGATCGAATGCCCCCGAAACCAGGGGAGTGCAGCTGATTTCCCTGCCATTCGGGGAACAGGGCTGACCGGCATCTTCTTGAGGGCAAGCTGGTGTTCGAAGCCGATTTCACCCTCAGCGGAGCGACGCGAGGGAAATGACCGCTCATGGCGCTGCCACCGATCATAGGTGCGGGGGAACCGTGCAGTCGGCGAAATCGGGGTCCTGGAGTAGGGCGATCAGCTCCGGATGGGCGTCGCGGACGGCGCGGGCCACCTCGACGAAGGAACGGACCGGGGGCGATTCGTGCGCGCTGCGCCAGCCGACGGCGACCTCGTTGGGCTCGGCGTCCACGATGGGCAGTAGGCGGACGCCGGGGAACGGAATCCAGCGGGCGCATGCCACGGTGACCACGACACCGACCCCGGTGGCCACCTTGTGCAATTCTTCGAGCAGCGAGTTCGACCGGGACACCACCGATGCCTGGCAGCCGCCGCGGTGTGCATCCAACTCCCAGAACGCATTCCATACCGGGTCGGTGGTGGCTGCTCCGAGAATCGGCTCCTCCAGCAGTTCGTGGGCGAAGACCTCCGTTCGATCGGCGAGCCGGTGACCGCTCGGCAACATGATCATCAACGGTTCGGTGAACAAGGCCTCGAACTGCACTCCGTCATCGATGAACGGACGGCGTGCGAAGGCTACGTCCACTGATCCGCTCGCCAGGCCAGCGGACGGGTCCTCGTAGGTGAACTGCCGCAACTCGACGGTAATCCCCGGAAAGCGTTCACGGAATGCCGACAGGATCGGTTCGGTGAGGGTCAGTGCGGCGCCCTCCAGAGCACCGAGTACGAGGTGGTCCTGCTGGCCTCGGTGCACCGAGCGAGCACGCTCGACCGCCGCGTCGAGGCTGGTCAATGTGCTTCGCACATCCTGGAGGAATACCGATCCCGCGGCCGTGAGCTCGACATTCCGGGTAGTTCGTGAGAACAGCACCACATCCATCGCGTGTTCCAGTTGCTTGATCTGCGTGCTCAAGCCCTGCTGGGAGACGTGCAATCGCTGTGCCGCCCGCGTGAAGCTCAACTCCTCGGCTACCGCGATGAAGTACTGCAGTTGACGGGTGTGAACTTCCATGGCGCGCAGTCTAGGCCGGGACAACGTCTGAAAAGGCTCTTTTCAACAAGGCTGCTGTGGACGATTGGCAAATAACCAGCTCACCTCGGCGGGTGTGGTTGCCGAATCATCGCGACTGCTCGACCGAATAGGCGCCGGCGGCGTCACCGGTCAGCCGCCAGCCACCCGCCACCTGCGTGAGCGCGAGCCCGGAAACATTGCGGGACACTATATTCGGTCGCTGAACCCCCGGGTACCAGGCCTCGATCCGTCCGGTGCCGACGCCGGTGAAACCCTTCGCGCCGACCTCGGTGAGAGCGCCCGGTACGGCGCGGGGATAGGCGCGGGCGAGCGGCCGGGCGAATCCGGCGGCCTGGCCGAGCGAGACGCCCGAGGGGCAATCGATCCGGTTGAGATTGCCCTGCGGCTTGCCGGTATTGCCGTCGCGCACGGTGTGCGGATCACCGCAGGCCTGTTTCCACGACTACCAGGCGCCGCCCACGCGATGGGCATCGAGTTGATCGACGAACCGATCCACCTTGGCCGCATCGGAACTCGGGTCGCCGAACCAACCCCACTCACCGGTCCACAGCGGCGCCCGGTACTTGGCGGCGGCGTCCAGGGCGAGCTGGAAGCCCAGTTCGATGGACGGGAAGGAATTCACGACATTGATGGACTCGCTGTACAGATGCGGAGCGAACACGGCCAGCGGATCGTTGATGTACTTCGCCGGCGGCGTGGCATCGATGCCGAAGGCCGACCAGATCGCGCTGGGCTCGAAGATCATCAGATGCGGCAGGCTGCCGCTCTCCGCCCGCCGGATGGCCGCGATGACCCGCTGGTAGAACCTGCCGAGCTGGTCCGCCGCCGAAAACGGGTCGCGCAGACCAGGATTGGGCTCATTGAGCAGGTCGTATCCGGCAATCGCGGGCTCGTCCTTGAACTCCGCCGCCAGCTTGGCCCAGGTATCCACCAGATGACCCTGAATGCCGTCGGTGTCGTCGTAGAAGTGCTGGAACGACCGCGCAACGGCCGGTGCGGTTTCGCGGACGCCGCCGAAATTGCAGGTCGTCCAGCCGTCGGTGCGCGTCGCCCAGGCCGGGGCGCCGTCCCATCCGACACCGGGCTTCATCAGGACCGGACACCCCTGTCCGGCGGGCGTGCCCACCGCCTTGCCCCAGGCATCCTGATGCATGTCCAGGACGGTGTAGATGCCGTTGGCCGCGGCGTCGTCGACGGCGGTGTGAATGCGGGCCAGATAATCCCGGTCGAAAGCCCCGGGCGTGGGCTCGAGCGCGGACCAGGCCAAGTTCAGCCGCACCACATTCACCCCGAGTGCGGCCATCTGCTCGAAGTCGGTGCGATCCAGCGGTGCGACGGTCGGCAGCGGCTGATCGTTCTGGGCATAGTCGTTGAGCTGGTTGACGTTCATGCCGCGCAACAGCACGGTGCGGCCGGTGACGTCCGAGATGACACCGTTGGACACGGTGAGCTGCGGCAGGGTCCAGCCGCTCGATTCCGCGTCGGCCGGTGCGGCCGCATAGGCCGTGAGGCCCGTGAACAGCAGCGCCGCCGCAGCGACGGGGGCCAGGAATCGGCCTCTGGAGAACATGTCCTACCTCTTCGTGGATCGGGCGCGCGAGCATTCGGTCGGGAGGCCCGGCGCACGAAAAATATAGCGGCCCAACGGTTCCGGGTGGAAACAGCAGTTTCCGGCGCATTGACAACAGCGTGTTGTCAATCTGCCGGAAATTGGGATTTAAGTTCTCCTCGATTCTGTCTTAACGTTTCCGGCGTGAGCGAAGGCCCGAATTCCACACGGGCTCACGAGAATCCAGTTCCGCGTTCTCCGGAACTGTTGGAAGGAATCATGCGTCATACGAGGAAATTGGTTGCCGAGATTTCGGCGGCGGCCTTGGTGATTTCGGGCGCCGGCATCGCACTCGGCGCGGCGACCGCCGGTGCGGATCCACTGTCCCCGAACTGTGTGCAAACGCAGCACATCGATTACAACCCGGGAATCAGCAGCTTCTGGATCACCCACACCTACGACAAATCGGTAGAGGCCACCACCGCCGCACCCGGCACGCTGGTCACCTACAAGGTCGTGGTCGGAACCACCAGCATCGGAAACCCCTACGTCAACTCGATCACCGACTACCCGCCGCCCGGATTCGGCAAGCCGGTCAAGACGAAGGTCACCGCGTATCACTTCGCCCAGGGCCAGCAGTCGGAGGATGTGACGCCGGAACCGAACAATGGCGGGTGGAGCGTCAACAGCACCGGATGGTTCGTCAATTCCGGCAACCCGGTCACCGCCGAATTCACCTACCGGGTGCCCGATTCGATCCGGGACGGGCAGCAGGTGCTCAGCGGCGGTATCAGCGTCGGCGGCACCGTCGGCGTCGGCTCCGGACAGCCGAACATGGGTGTGTGCTTCACCGGCCGCGGCGCGAATCCCGGCGAGGCGCTGCTGGGCAGCCTCGATGACGGCGGGCTCGGCTCCTCGCAGAACCAGCTCAGCTCGACCGGTTCGGTGACCGACATCATCACCGATGTCATCAAGCGCCTCATGGGCAGCTGAGACACGGTCCCATACTCCTGGGTCGTGGCGTCTGCGCGGCCGCCACGGCCCAGGACCCTTCCACCATCGCTCGGAGGAGTTCCGTCGTGCCACCCAGATCCGCGATCACCTCGCTCGTCGTGTCGTGCACAGTCGCTGCCGCCCTGTTCTATGTCGCGCCGGGCGTGCTGCAGGTCTCGCAGGCCGAACCTGTTGCGGCACATCTGGATCGCGTCGAACGGTCCGGTCAGCGGCAGCAGGTGCTCCATGTGTACTCGGCCGCGATGGAACGCACGATCCCGGTGCAGGTGCTCACCGCGGCCGATCCCGGGCAGCCGGCCCCGACCCTGTACCTGCTCAACGGTGCGAGCGGCGGCACCGACATCACCAACTGGTACAGCCAGACCGATGTGGTCGCCTTCTTCTGGAACCAGAACGTGAATGTGGTGACCCCGGTCGACGGAGCGTTCTCCTATTACACCGATTGGCAGCGCGACGATCCGGCACTCGGCCGCAACCGCTGGGAGACCTTCCTGACTCGGGAGCTGCCGCCGATCATCGACACCACCTTGCGCACGTCGGGCGTCAATGCCATTGCGGGCGTATCGATGTCGGCGACCTCCGCGCTGAATCTCGTCATCGCCGCGCCGCACCTCTACGCCGGGGTCGCCGCGTACAGCGGCTGCGCCTCAACCTCGGACTCCGCCGGGCGCGCCTACGTCCGCCTGGTGCTGGAGCGCGGTGACGCCGACCCGCGCAATATGTGGGGCCCCGACGATGACCCGGCCTGGTACGACCATGATGTCGTCCGCAATGCGGAGGGGTTGCGCGGCAAGGCCATCTACCTTTCCAGCGGCACCGGCCTGCCCGGCAGTGCCGAAGCGGTCACCGGGGCGGTCACGGCGGACAAGCTCGTCACCAAGGTGGATCAGATCGTGCTCGGCGGCATGATCGAGGCCGCCACCAACGCGTGCACGCACCAGCTGGCCGATCGCCTGACCCAGCTGGACATTCCCGCCGAGGTCGACTTCCGCCCCACCGGAGTCCACACCTGGGCTTACTGGCAGGAGGACCTGCACAAGTCCTGGCCCCTCCTGGCTACCGCACTCGGCGTGCGGTGACGATCGGGACGCCGGCGGCGCCGGCGTCAATTCCCTAGCAGGAGAGCATGAATACGACAGTTTTCGACAAGTCCCGTCGAATCGGGCGGATGGCCCGATCGGTGGTCGCGCTGGCAGCCGCGGTCGGATGTGTGCTCACCGCCCCGGCGGCGCCCGCCGTGGCGGAACCGGGCGCTCTTTCGCCGCTCCACGTGGCGGGTTCCCGATTCGTCGACGAGTACGGGCGAATCGTGTTGTTGCACGGCGTCAACAGCGTCGGCAAGGAGCCGCCCTATTTCGCGCCCGGGACCACCCTGACCGAGCGGGACGCCGAACTGCTGTCGCGGCACGGCTTCAATACCGTCCGGCTCGGCGTCAGTTTCGATGGGCTGATGCCGACCAGGGGCGTGGTGGACACCGCCTACCTGGACCGGGTGGCCGGAGTCGTGGATATCTTGGCGCAGTACGGGATTCACACGGTGCTCGACAATCATCAGGACGGCTTGTCGAGCATATGGGGAGGCGGCGGCAACGGTTTCCCCGAGTGGGCGATCCACGCACGGCCCGCAGCGGGCGAACCCAACCCGGGCTTCCCGCTGTTCTATCTGATGCCCAGCATGAACGCGGGCTGGGACGAGGTGTGGGACAACACCTATGGCGTCCTCGATTACCTCGGGCAGGCGCTCGGCGCACTCGCCGGCAGAATGTCCGGGCACCCGGGGGCGCTCGGCATAGAACTGCTCAACGAGCCATGGCCCGGGTCCGCGTTCCTGTCCTGTTTCCCCAACGGTTGTGCCGGGTTCGATGCGAAATACCAAGCCGCCATGCAGAAGCTGACCGACGCGATCCGCGCGCGGAACGACGATCTCGCGGTGCTGTGGGAGCCCAATGTCACCTGGAACGAGACCATGCCCAGCAATCTGGGGCAGAACCCGCCCATCACCGCGCCGGGCATCGTCTTCGCGCCGCACGACTACTGCATTCCGAGCCAGATGTCGATCTACAACGGACTGCCCTCCTTCCTGCGCGGCCTGTGCCCGCTACAGCAGGGGAAGACCTGGGGGAATATCGACGCGTTCGAGAATCGCACCGGAATCCCCACGCTGGTCACGGAATTCGGGGACGGCGATGCGAGTGTGCTGAGCAATACGCTCATCAATGCCGACGATCGCTTCATCGGCTGGCACTACTGGCAGTACAGCGCGGGCCGCGGAACGGATCCGTTCACCGGCACGACCGGAAGCCAATTGGTGCGCACATATCCGCGGGCCACGGCGGGCGAGCCCGGGCGGATGCGCTTCGATGCCGACACCGGTGACTTCGCCTACCGGTTCACCCCGCACGCCTCCGCCGCGCCGACCGAAATCTACGTCTCGGATCTGCACTATCCCGGCGGCTACCAGGTGCGAGTCGACGGCGGCAGGGTGACCTCGCCCGCGGATGCGCGAGTGGTGACCGTGGAGGCGACCGGCTCGGGCACAGTGACGGTGTACATCAACCGGCCCGGATCGAAGGGGGCCACCGTGCCCGACGGTCCGGTCGGGACCGGCTCGGCGTCCGGCTCGGCCTCTGGTTCGGCGTCCGGCTCGGGTTCGGGTTCGGCGTCCGGATCGGATTCCGGTTCCGGTTCCTGATGAACAGAATATGAAATGGCCTGGAACCCAATGGTTCCGGGCCATTTCCATTCATTTCCAGGGAAATGCGGCAACAAGTCGTGATTGTCAATTCGACAATAATGATGATTTCTCTTGTCCCGCAAGCGGATCTAGCATTTTCGGAGTGAGAGCCGACCTCTCACAATCGAGCGTAATTCGAAATGAGACAAGGAAATTCGCATGATACGACGCGCACTGGGTCACGCCGCCGCCGCGATCGGCGTCGGAGCGCTGGCCGTCCTGGCCGCCGCGCCCGCCGGGGCCGCGCCCGAAACGATCACCTGGAACAACAACACCTCGCAATACACGCGGACGATCAGCAACGCGACCCCCGCCGTCGGCGATACCATCACTGTCACAACGACTTTCAACCGCCTCCAGGCCGGGGATGAGACCATCCACTGGCTCAAGGACTGGCACCCGGCCTGCCTTACCTATGTCACCGATTCGGCCAAGCTGACCGATGCCGCCGGTGACCACGCCGTCGAGCCCTACCTCGAAATCGGTTCCGATTTCATCGCGGGAGACTTCACCGCCACCAGCTATCGGATGGTCATGAAGCACGGCGGGCCGGCCTCCACCTTCAGCGCCCGGTACACGGTGGGGTCCTGCGCCACCGGCACCGCGCTGCAGACCGGGATGGAATACCTGTCGAACCTCGGCCACGTCGACTTCGCCGCCAAGGGCCCCGCGATCACCGTCGGCGGAACCCCCGGCCCCGGCGGCGGCACCGGCAGCAGCTCCGGCAGCGGCATTCTCGACTCCCTCCTGAACGGCGCCGGCTCGGGCAGCTGAGGCCGGCGGAACGTCCGCGACCATCCACCGAACAGGGTGCCCGCCGCCGGCGAGCACCCCGTTCGATCATTCGACAGCTGCCTCGAACGGCAGGCAGATCGGATCGCCGGGAACGGCGCTGCCGGTCTCCGCGCCGAGGCCGAAGGTCGGGCAGTAGGCGTGGAACGACACCCCGGCCTGCGCCGGCAGTTGTGTGTCGACGTCGCCGAACCCGCGGGTCGTAGGGTGGGTTGACGTCGATCAGATTCATCCCGTGCGGGATCAGCACCCGCCCGGATTCATCGGTGAGCCAGCGGCCCGCATGCCCGACCGCGCCGGGCAGACCCGGCACATCGGCCGTGACATCGGCATGCCCGCTCGTCACCGACGCGGTCAGCGCGATGGCGAGCGCGGCAACCGCCGCAAGAGATTTCGAACGCACGGAATGTTCCTCCCGGATGTACTGGGGTGGTAGCGAATTCGGGCTCACACCAGTCACGGGAACGTTAGGGCAAGGCGGGGGAGACCTTAAGTCAAGATTCGGAGGCCATTGACAAGCCGTCGTTGTCAATGATCTGAAAATTTAGATTTCAGTTCCTATTCGGAGTGCCCTACGTTCGAATGGCGCGATTCGTCCCCCTCTCCGATGCCTCTGGAGGAACCGCCCATGGCAGCGCCGAAGAAGTACTCCGACGACCTACGGGCACAAGCGGTTCAGCTGTACCAGAAGTCGGATCCCAAGCCTACGATGCGGCATCTCGCCGAACAGCTGGGCGTGCACCACGAGGCATTGCGCCAATGGGTTCGCCGAGCCGAAAACAATATGAGCACACTGAACGACCCCACGCGCAAGTTGGCGGCCGAGAACCGAAGGCTCCGTAGGCGAGTGGAGTACCTGGAGCAATTGGTCGACGTACTGCGCTCCGCACGGGGGCGCAGCCCCCACACTTTCGGAAAGACATGGAGTTGATTTCACACATGGCAGGAATCAGACGCCCTCGAGTCGGCGCCACCGCTCTGGCGCTCGCCGGAATGGTCATGCTCGGTGCGGCGCCGGCCTGGGCGGACTCGTCCGGCAGTTCCTCGGGCGCCGGCTCGGGCTCGGGCGCTTTCGGATCCTCCGGTTCCGCGGGGACCTCCGGTCCGGAGCTCACCCCGCCGACGCCCGCGATCGAATTGGAGGGCGCGCGAAACTTCCGCGATATCGGGGGCTACCGCACAGCGGACGGCCGCACGGTCCGCACGGGAATTGTGTTCAGATCCAACCGGATCGACGCCCTCACCGACCTCGACCTGGCGAAGCTCACCGCGGCCGGAATCACGCTGGATGTCGACCTGCGTGCAGTCTGGGAACGCGACAAGGCGCACGACCGGGTTCCCGCGGGCGCGCGCTACCTGGTTGCCGATGTCTTCAGCATGGACGGTCTGTCGTTCCACGAATTCCCGGCGATCACGCTGGGGCGGGTGCTCATCGAGGGCCTGATCACCGGCTCCTCCGATAGCGGTTCCGCCGGCGTCGTCCAGACGATCAACTATCCGTTCCTGGTGAATTCCCGCGGAGCGGATCTCGCCTTCCGCACGCTGCTCACCTCGATCGCCGGAAACACCGGCGGCGCAACGCTTTACCACTGCACCGACGGGAAGGGCCGAACCGGCTGGGCCACCGCTGTCCTGCTCACGCTGCTCGGGGTGCCCCGGGAAACCGTGAATGCCGACTTCCTCGCCAGCAATGATCGGCTCGGTAACCCGAACGCGGTCCAATTGACCTGGCTGGAAGACGCTTTCGCCGAAGCCGATCGGCTCTACGGCAGCTTCGACGGTTATGTTCGCGAGGGCCTGCGTCTGGATCAGGCAACCATCGACGCCCTCCGCGCGCGGCTGCTGATGTGAACGGTCGCCCCGCGTCGCGGAGCTCGAAGTCATTCGCCCCTGCTGGAGAATGACTCGGCCGACAGCGGGGCCTCCTCCGGTGTCAGGGTCGCCACCACCGGAATTCCGGCCGCCTGGAAATCCCACGTCGCACGCGCGATATGGTCGGCCGAGGTGACGAGGATGACCGACCGCGCATTGATGTCCTGCATGACCTCGGCGGAGTAGAGCGCGTTCTGCACCGTCGAGTTCGCCTGTGTCTCAGCGTGAATGCGGGATCTGTCGATGCCGTGCGCAATCAACCACTCCGCCATGGCGGTAGCCTCGGGCACGCCCGCCTGCGGATTGCCACCGGTGACGATCATGGGTGCGTCCGGGGAGAGCAGCGCCGACACATAGCCGGCCCGGAGCCGGTCGATGAGTTCCGGCCGCATGGTGCCGTCCGCCCAGAGCCCGTACCCGAGCACCACGATGGCGGTGCTCGGGCCGAACAATGCGGGGAGCCGCGGGCCATTCATGTCGCCGTATGCGGGCGTCGCGGTGACGGTGACAGCGGTGGCAGCCGCACCGGAGAGAATGAGCCTCATCAGCGCGCGCGACGCGCGCCGTGTGGCAGAAATCGGATTATCGCGCACAGCGGCCGGCCCCTTGAAAGCGAGAAGGGCAGGCCGGGCGGGACGGCCTGCCCTCGGTCACTGAGTTACTTGCCCGCAGAGCCCGTGAAGAGCTTGTGCACCAGAGCGACGACGGCGGCTTCGAGGGTGGTGGCCAGGGATCCCATTTTTCTCCTTGTATTTCCAGTTTCTTGCATGAGCGCATCTGCTCACGGCATGAAATGCTAGGAGGTGGTGGACAATATTAGAAATCAAACTTTGCGATTGATTGACAATGGGTGATGGTAGGTTGGTGTACAAATTTGCGAGGATGAATTGTCGATTATCGAAAGTCAACTGCGTGGAGATGTATTGACAAGGCTGACTTGTGAATCAACTAGTATTCTCTGTTTAAATTCCATTCTCGTTGGTCATATCATTTTCGGGTTGACACCGCCGACGAGCGGACTGAGCCCCCACTTCCTCGGCGGTGTCGACATCACGGGTGGTTGTCGGGCGGTTCGCTCGAGGTGGTGAGGGCTTCGGCTGCTGTGCGGAGGAAGCGGCCGAGGTAGTCGAGATGTGGTGCAAGGCTGGCGGCGGGTAGTTCGCGTGCGGGAGCGCGGTGGCCGGTGGGGGTGGGGTCGGCGCGCGGGCCAGGGTTCCAGGGCAGTGGTCCCATGGGAACGGTCGCGGTGCCGAGCGCCTTCCTCGTCGTCGAGCAGCAGTGGTGGCATGTCGGTGCCGGAGGTGAGCCGGTAGCCGCCGGCGTCGCTGACCGCGGCGGTAACCCCCGACATCGACGCCGTCATCAATCTGGCCACGCCGAGTGGCGATGTGGCCGTCGACGCCGCCGCGGTTGCGGCGCTTACGGATCCGCTGCGCGGCACGGGCAAGTCGTTTGTCTACACCAGTGGGTCTGGGTGCTCGGTGCGACCGACGGCGCCGACGAAACCACGCCCACCAATCCGATCCCCATCGCCGGGTACCGTCCGGCCATCGAACGCCAAGTCCTCGAGCTGGCCGACACGGGTATCCGAACGGCCGTCATCCGCCCCGACATCGTCCACGTGCGGGCGGCGGAATCCCCGCTCTGCTGGTCGATCTGGCACGAAAGAACGAGGCTCCCGTGCTCGTCGCTGACTCCTCGACAGTGTGGCCAATGGTCCATATCGACGACCTCGCAGACCTTTTCGCCAAGGTTGTCGAGGCGGCCCCGGCACGTTCGGTCTGGCATGGGATCAGTGAACCCGCCGTCTCGGTCGCCGACCTGGCCACGGCTGCGGCCCAGGCGGCCGGCGTCTCCGGTGAAACCGAGGTCTGGCCCCTGGACCGGGCCCGAGTCGAACTGGGCGAGCTCTTCGCCGACGCCTTGGCACTCAGCCAGAACGTCACCGGTCAGGCCGGAATCGACCAGCTGAACTGGGAACCCAAGGGCCCCGACGTCATATCGGACCTGACCGCCGTTTCCTACCGCTGATCAGCTCGACGAGGGAGCGCAATGAGGCTCCCCAGCTGTGCCCTCGGCAGGATTCGAACCTGCGACACCCGCTTTAGGAGAGCGGTGCTCTATCCCCTGAGCTACGAGGGCTGAACTGTGGGGGCGGGGTCCGCGACCCACCGGGACGACGGGGAGTCTACCTGGTTGGTGGGTCGGGGGTCGCATGCATATCGGGGTGGGTTACTTCTTGGTGGCTGTGGCGATGATGTAGTCGGCCCAGGGGCCCCACAGGAGGAGGGCGGGGCGGGAGAAAGTGGCACGGAGGAGGGGGTTTACGCGGCGCATGTCGGGGGCGCGCAGGCGCTTGCCCAGGTGGCGGGCCAGGGGGAGGTAGACGTCGCGGCGGATGGAATAGATGTTGATGTTGGTGAAACCGGCTGCTTCCAAGGCTTTTCGGTAGCGGGGGATGTCGAGGGGGGTGCGGGGGACTATGTCGGCGGTGACGAGTTTGCCGCCGGGGAGGAGGATGCGGTGGGCTTCGGCGAAGAACTCGGGGTAGGAGGGGAAGTGGAAGGCTGATTCCAATGCGGTTACCTTGGTGCAGGATTCGGAATCGCGGGGCAGGGCCACGGCGGAGCCGTAGGTGAAGTGGACGCGGTCGGACAGGCCCAGGTCGGCGGCTCGGCGGTTGGCTATCTCGATTTGTTCGTGGGCGATGTTCATGCCGGTGATTTCGAGGGGGGAGAACTCTTCGGCCCAGAGGAAGTCCTGGTCGCCGTAGCCGCAGCCGACGTCGACCTGGATGTCGTCGGGGCCGAGTTCGGCTTCGCGGGCCACCAGGCGGGCCAGGTCGCGGCTGGCTTCGTCGAGGGTGGCGGGGCGGTCGTGCCAGTAGCCGAGGTTGATGAAGAGGGAGTCCTCGCCGAAGAGGTTCTGGGGGCCGACTATGTCGTAGATGCGGCCTGCTCGTTTGCCGGGTGGGAGCAGGGGGACCTTGGCCCATTCGTAGCATTCCCGGGCCCAGCGGCGGGAGCGCTCGGGCAGGGTTTCGACGGGGATGTCAGCGGTGGTCAGCGTCATTGGGACCCTCCGATCGGTGCGGAACCTGGCCCCAACGCTACGCCAACTGTCTGAGACAATCTAGTGGGTGCTGACCTCGTCGTAGTCGGACGGGTCGAATTGCCTTGTCTTCCATCGGAACAGGGCCGTCATGCCGGGCCAGTTGTTGGTGATGCGGCCGGAGGCATTGCGGTACCAGCTCGAGCAGAAATTCCATGGGGTGTCCTGGAGGCGGCGCTGCAGCCAGTCGTCCCACGCCTGCTCCACCGCCGGCCGCGCCGAGACGAATCGGCCCGGTTGCCCGGCCAGGTACTCGGCCGCCTGCCGGATGTAGCGGGCCTGCGACTCCAGCATGTAGATGATCGACCCCGAGCCGACATTGGTATTCGGGCCGTACATCATGAACAGATTCGGGAAGTCCGGCACCGCCATGCCGAGGTACGCGCGAGCGCCCCGCGGCGACCACTGATCCTCCAGTTTGCGGCCGCCCAGGCCGAAAATTCGCATGGGAGCGAGGAATTCGGTGCCCTTGAAGCCGGTGCCGTAGATGATCACATCCACCTCGTGCTCGACCCCGTCGGCGGTGCGGATGCCGGTCGGCGTGACGGCCTCGATGGCGGTGGTCTCCACCCGGACGTGCTCGCGGCCGAGCGCGGGGAAGTACTCGTTGGAGAACAGGCCGCGCTTACAGCCCGCCGCGTAATCGGGAGTCAGCTTGGCGCGCAACGCCTCATCCGGCACCTGCCTGTCGCGATGCCGGTCCGCGAGGGCGATCACCGGCGTCTTGATCGCGGGAATGTCGGTGAGCGCCAACGCCAGTACCTCGAAGAAGCCCCAGATGGCGAAGCGTTCCGCCAGCCGCGTCACCGGCACATGCTTGAACAGCGCGTGATGCAGGGCGCTGTACTCGGTGTCGAATTTGGGCAGCACCCATGCCGCCGACCGCTGGAACAGCGTCAGCTGTGCGACCCGCGGGACGATCGCCGGAATGTATTGGATGGCACTGGCTCCCGTGCCGATGCACGCCACCCGCTTGCCGGTGAGATCCACCGAATGATCCCACTGCGCCGAATGGAACGCCGCGCCCGTGAAGCTGTCGATGCCGGGCAGGTTCGGCAGAGCAGGCCGGGACAACTGCCCCACCGCGGGCACGAGAATGTCTGCGGTGCGGGTGTTTCCGTCCGCGGTGCGCACCCGCCACACTCCGGCCTGCTCGTCGAATTCGGCCTCGGTGACCTCCACGCCGAACTCGATCTTCGCGGGCAGGTCGTACTTCTCGGCGACTCCGCGCATGTACTCGTGGATGTCACGCTGCTCCGAGAACCGGCGCGGCCAATCGGATTTCGGCTCGAACGACCACGAGTACAGCGGCGACGGCACATCGCAGGCAGCCCCCGGGTAGGTGTTCTCCCGCCACACGCCGCCCAGGTCCGCGGCCTTCTCCAGGATGTGGAAGTTGTCGTGCCCATGACGTTTCAACTCCAGCGCCATACCGAGCCCGGCAAACCCCGCGCCGATGATGAGGATGGACGGCTCCCGCGTGCCTGCATGATCCCGCATGACTCGACAGTAGGGCCGTCGTCGCAGGTTACGAAGACATCCCCGGTCAGTGAATCGGTATTTTCGGCCATGCGCTGAGCTGGATATTCCCCGGGGATGATCAACACTGCATGAAAGACACCTCACAGTTCACTCAGTGGGACGGTGAGTGGCGTCTGACCTGCGACGTAGTCCTCGACTGGACAGCCCTGTACCCGACTCCCTATATTCACGGAAGACATTGCTCCAATTTGCTTGTCCTGGTTAGTGATTGGCTATTCTGCGGCGCCGCAGGGGGTGTCGTTGCATGCCTACGACTACCAGGACCTCGGAGCCGGCAGGTTGCCGCATACGCGGTGGCAGGTCGGCCATAGGCCGCGGGTGGCGGGGGTGGGGTCCGCCACCCGCGGTCTTTCAAATCAGGGGATCATCCCAGTTCAACGGGTTTCCGCCCCGGTCGCACCGGCACCCGGACCGCCCTGTCCGATTTCGGCTATCCTGCCCGGAAGTGACTTGGTTCACTCTCCAGTAGGTAGATGCAAGGAGCGGTTGGGACATGTTCAGCACCATGCAGGACGAGCAGCTGTCATTGGCGACGCTGCTGAAGTACGCCTCGACATTCCAGGGCGACAGCACCGTGTCCACCTGGACCGGGGAGGGGCTGCGCACGCAAACCTTCCGGGAGATCGGCGCGGACGCGGCACGCCTGGCGAATGCGCTGCGCGGGCTCGGCATCGGGGAGGGTGACCGGGTCGGCACGTTCATGTGGAACAACAACGAGCACATGGTGGCGTATGTGGCCGTGCCCGCGATGGGTGCGGTGCTGCACGCGTTGAACATTCGCCTGTTCCCCGAGCAGCTGGTGTATGTGGCCAATCATGCCGAGGATCAAGTGGTGATCGTGGACGGCACGTTGTTGCCGATGTTCGCGCAGTACCTGCCGAATCTGAAGACGGTGCGCCATGTGATCGTGGCGAACGGGGATGCCGCCGCGTTGTCCGCGCCCGAGGGCGTCACCGTGCACTCCTACGCCGAACTGCTTGCCGCGCAGCCCGATGCGTTCGATTTCCCGGTGATCGACGAGCGGTCGGCGGCGGGTATGTGCTACACCTCCGGCACCACCGGCGACCCCAAGGGCGTCGTCTACTCGCATCGCTCCAACTGGCTGCACGCCTCGCAGGTGATCTCGCCCAGCGGTATGGGCTTCACCTCCGACGACACCGTGCTGGCCATCGTGCCGCTGTTCCACGCCAATGCGTGGGGTATTCCGTACGCCGCGCTCATGTCCGGCACCAACCTGCTCATGCCCGACCGCTTCCTGCAGCCCGCGCCGCTGCTGGAGATGATGGCCGCGGTGCAGCCGACTTTCGCCGCCGCCGTGCCCACCATCTGGGGTGGCGTGCTGGCCCAGCTGTCCGCCGCGCCGCAGGACATTTCGCATCTGCGCACCTGCGTGGTGGGCGGCGCGGCCGTGCCGCCGTCGATGATGCACGCGTTCGAGGAGAAGTTCGGCGTCAAGCTGCTGCACGCGTGGGGCATGACCGAGACCTCCCCGCTGGGCTCGGTGGCGCACCCGCCGACCGGCGTCGAGGGTGACGAGCGCTGGGCCTACCGCTACACCCAGGGCCGCTTCCCGGCCGGTGTGCAGGCGCGGCTGGTGGCCGACGACGGGAGCGTGGTGCCCAATGACGGGGAGTCGCTGGGCGAACTGGAGGTCAAGGGCCCGTGGATCACCGGCTCCTACTACTCGCCGTCGGGCGCGCAGGTGGATCCGGACAAGTTCCACGACGGCTGGCTGCGCACGGGCGATGTCGGCAAGATCAGCCCGAACGGCTATCTGACCCTGGTGGATCGCTCCAAGGACGTCATCAAGTCCGGCGGTGAGTGGATCTCCTCGGTGGATCTGGAGAACGCGGTCGTCGGTCATCCGGCCGTCGCCGAGGCCGCCGTCATCGGTATCCCGGACGAGAAGTGGGACGAGCGCCCGCTGGTCGCGGTGGTGCTGGCCGAGGGTGCGAAGGCCGAATTCGAGGAGTTGCGCGACTTCCTGGCGGGCAAGTTCGCCAAGTGGCAGCTGCCCGAGTACTGGACCGTCATCGACGAGGTGCCCAAGACCTCGGTCGGCAAGTACGACAAGAAGCGCCTGCGCGGCCAGTACGCCGACGGCGCGCTGACCGTCACCAAACTCGGTTGAGCGAAGGCCGCTCCCCGGCGAGCCGTGCCGGGCCGCCGCCCGCGAGAGGTTCCGCTCGCGCGCGGCGGCCCGTACCGTTGGTGTGAGGTCGGTTGCCCGCACAAGGGTGGGGCGGACGAGGAGGTCCGGGTGAGAGTGGCACGCACGCAGGCTGTTTCGGTCGTCGACGAGGGGATTCGGGCATGACCATCGGACTCATCCGGACGGCCGGGACGCGGCTGTGGCACGAGGCGGAATCGGCGCGGCTGGTATTGCGCAGCGGCGTGGTCGGGATCGAATCACCGCAGACCGTGGTGGCCGCCGCGACATCCATGTTGCGGTACGGGACCATCGCGGCGGGGCTCACCCTGGCGGCGGCGCGGTACCCGGAACGGACCGCGCTGATCGACGAACTCGGATCCCTCACCTTCGCGGAACTGGAGGAGCGGTCGAATCGGCTCGCCAACGCCTGGCGGGCGCGCGGACTGCACGGGGGTGAAGGCGTCGCGATTCTGGCGCGCAATCACCGGGGTCTGCTGGACGCCGTGTTCGCGGCCGCCAAGTGCGGGGCGCGAATCATCCTGCTGAACACCGATTTCGCAGGACCGCAGATCCGGGACGTGGCCACCCGGGAGGGCACCGACCTGCTCGTCTACGACGACGAGTACGCGGACATGCTCGAGGGAGTGAACCCGCGGCGCGGCAGCTACCGGGCCTGGACCGACGAGCCACGGCCGGACAGCCTGGAAAGCCTTATCGCGGAAGGAGATCCGGGCTCGCCGCCGGCGCCGGGTGCGGTGCCCAAACTGATCCTGCTCACCAGCGGCACCACCGGAACGCCCAAGGGCGCACCCCGCGCGGAACCGAAATCCCTGCTGGCACTGGGCGCGCTGCTGTCCAAGGTGCCGTTCCGGGCGGGTGAGGTCACCGAATGCTGTGCGCCCATCTTCCATACGCTCGGCTTCGCCATGTCCATGCTGAGCATCGGCTTCGGCTCCACCCTGGTGATCCGCCGCCGCTTCGACCCGCAGACCGCCATCGACTCCGCCGCCGAACACAAGGCCACCACCATGATCGTGGTGCCGGTCATGTTGCAGCGCATGGTCGATCTGGGACCGCGATCCATGACCGCACACGATCTGAGCGCGCTGCGCATCATCTTCGTCGCCGGATCCCAGCTGGGCGCGCAGCTGTGCCGGGATGTGATGGGCACCTTCGGGCCGGTCGTCTACAACCTGTACGGGTCCACCGAAGTCGCCTACGCCACCGTCGCGACCCCGGAAGACCTTGTGGTGGAACCGGGTTGCGTCGGCAAGCCGGTGCTGGGCGCGCGGGTGGAGATCGTCGACGAGCAGGGTCGCCGGGTGCCGACTGGCACCACCGGGCGGATTTTCGTCGGCAACGGCGTGCAGTTCGAGGGGTACACCGGCGGTGGTGACAAGGAGCGGCTGCGCGGGCTGATGTCCTCCGGTGATGTCGGGCACTTCGATTCGGAGGGCAGGCTTTTCATCGACGGGCGCGATGACGACATGATCGTTTCCGGCGGGGAGAACGTGTTCCCCGGCGAGGTCGAGGAACTGCTGCACACGCACCCCGCGGTCATGGAGGCGGCCGTAATCGGTGTGGTGGACGAGAAATTCGGTGCGCGACTCAGGGCGTTCGTGGTGATCCACCCCGGTCAGGAATTGACCGAGGATGACGCCAAGACGTTCGTGAAGTCGAATCTGGCCCGCTACAAGGTTCCTCGTGAGGTCGTGTTCATCGAAGAGCTGCCGCGCAATCCCACGGGCAAGGTGCTCAAGAAGAAGCTGCGCGAGTTCTGACGTCGGCCAGGTCGCTCACGGGCGGGTTCGGCTGACGTCCGGGTCAGCCCGCTCGGCGTGAGGCTTCGGGCGGGATGCTGTTCGGGGCCTGTGCGGGCTCCTGGAGGTCGATCGCGACCAGGAGATCGACGAGATCTTTGACCCGCCTGGGGTTTCGGCCGGTGAGCTCCTGGATGCGGCCGAGACGATACTTGGCGGTGTTGTGGTGGACGCACAGCGCGTCGGCCGCCTCGCGGAGGTTGAGGTCGGCGTCGGCGAAGGCGCGGATGGTCTCGGCCAGCGCGCCGCCGCGCGCGCGGTCCTCGGCGAGCAGGGCTTCGATGCGGGGGTCCACCAGGTGGCGCGCGGTCTCGTCGGCGCGCAGCAGGAGATAGCGGAACGGGGTGAGCTCGGGCAGGGCGAGCACGCCGCCGCCGGTGGGGAGCAGCTCCAGGGCGGTGCGCGATTCCTGGTAGGCGCGCGGCAGATCCGCGATGCGGGTGACCACCGGGCTGACGCCGATGGCGAGCGGAATTCCGGTGGCCCGCAACTTCTCCTGGGCCCGGCGCAGGCGGTCGAACAGGGTGGCGGTGTCGCCGGAGCGGCTCAGGGCCACGATCGCGACCACCTCGGAGCGACGGGCGGCGGCCAGGGTGCGCAGGCCGTTCACGCCCACGCGGGCCAGCGCGGCGGAGGCGAAATGCCGTGCGTCCGTATCGGATCCGGAGCGTGCGCCCGAACTGCTGTCCAGCACAACAGCTGTCACGGCCACCATGGGCGTGGCCGGGTCCGCGCCCAGGCCGTACGAGTGCGCCAGCGACAGCTGCGGCCCGCGTTCGGGCAGCGCGCCGTCGAGCAGGCTGTCCAGCAGCGCCCGGCTCTCGTCGGTCTCGGCCGACAGATATTGCTGGAACTCCAGATACGCGTTTGCTGCCTGAGTGCTGGCCAGATCGCAGAACCGGGTGAGCGGGACGACCAGCGACAGCGCCGCCTCCCGCCCGGTCTCGGAATCGGCGGCCGCGGTGATCAGCAGCTTCCACAGCGCCTGCTGCCCGAGCCGGAAGGCGCTGATGTAGTCGACCAGGGTGAGCCCGGCCCGTGCCCGGCGCGCGGCGGCGCGGCGGGCGTAGGCGATGTCCTCCGCGGTCACCTTGCGATGCTCCAGCATGGCGCTGAGCCCGGTGCGGCAGAGCTGGGCCAGCTGGTCGCGGACGTCGGCGAGGAAGTCCTCGTCACGGTCGGCGTAGGCGGGGATCTGGGTGACGATGGCCGCGACGCCGGAGTCCGCCATATCGGGTACACGGTCGATGAGCCGGTGCACGATGCGGAAGCGCTCGGCCACCACCTCGTCCGGATGTGCGACGTCGGACGGATGTGATCGAGCTGACATAGCCCGGATTAATCCATGAGTTGCTGGACGTGTCAACGCGAGCTCGTCCGCCACGCACTGTTCGCGGCGGACAAACGCACTGTCCACGGAGGACAAACCTGCGCCACCAAGTTGGTCCTCCACACCCAATGTGCGCCTCGACCTGCCCTTTTACTGTTGGCGAGCACTGATTCACCGGCAGGGGCGACTGTGACGCCCCGCACGGAAACTCAGCCCGCCGATCGACGCGGGCCGGAGGACACATGCTCGAAATCTCCCAACTCACCGTCCGCTTCGGCGGGATCACCGCATTACAGGAGGTCGGCTTCGAAGTCGCAGCAGGCGAGATGGTCGGGCTCATCGGGCCCAACGGGGCGGGAAAGACGACGCTGTTCAACTGCATGACCAGGCGATACACCCCCACCACCGGCACCATTCGCTACGACGGCCGCGATCTGCTCGCACAACCGCCGCACGCGCTGGCCGGGCTCGGCATCGCGCGCACCTTCCAGAATCTCGGATTGTTCCCGCGCCTCTCGGTGCGCGACAACGTGCTGGTCGGCGCGCATCACCGGGCCCGCGCCGGATTCACCGGCGCGGCGCTGCGACTGCCGAGGGTGCGGCGTGAGGAAGCCCGGCTGCGCGCCGAGGTTGACGAGGTGCTGGAGCGACTCGACCTGATCGACGTCGCCGACCACCCCGCCGCCGGACTGCCCTTCGGCACCCTCAAACGCATCGAGCTGGCGCGGGCACTGGCCGTGCAGCCGAAGATCCTGCTGCTCGACGAACCCGTCAACGGCCTCAGCCACGGCGAGGTGGACGAATTCGCGCAGCGGCTGACCGGGCTGCGCGACGAACTCGGCCTCACGGTCGTCGTGGTCGAACACCACATGGGGTTCGTCATGGGGACCTGTCAGCGCGTGGTCTGCCTGGAATTCGGCGTGGTCATCGCCGAAGGCAGACCCGAAGAGGTGCAACAGAATCCGGCGGTCATCGCCGCGTATCTGGGAAGTGCGGCATGAGTGAACCATTTCTGAGCGTGGAGGACCTGCACGCGGGCTACGGCGGCGCGAAAGTACTTCACGGCGTGAGCTTTTCGGTGGCGCGCGGGGAAGTCTGCGCGCTGCTCGGGCCGAACGGCGCGGGCAAGACGACCCTGCTGCGCGCGCTGTGCGGCATGGTCCGCCCGCACGGCACGGTGCGGCTGGACGGCGAGGACATCGCCGGGCGCGCACCCGAGGCGGTCGCGCGGCGCGGGGTCGCGCATGTTCCGGAGGGGCGCGGCACCTTCGGAGCGCTGACCGTGGGGGAGAACCTCCGGCTGGGCGCGTACACCCGACGGGACCGGGCGGGAGTCGAGGCCGATCTGGCGCGGGTCTTCGACTTCTTCCCGATCTTGAAGGAGAAGGTGCGCGAACCCGCCGGCGGGCTGTCCGGTGGCCAGCAGCAGATGCTGGCCATCGGACGGGCCCTCATGCTGCGCCCCCGCCTGCTGCTGCTCGACGAACCCTCGCTCGGGCTGTCCCCACTGATCACGCAGGAACTCTTCGGGATCGTGCACACCATCAACAGACAGGAGCGCACCACCGTGCTGGTGGTCGAACAGAACGCGCATCTGGCGCTGGGCGTCGCCCATCAGGCGCACGTGCTCGAGACCGGGCGAATCGTCCTGTCCGGCAGCGCGGAACAGATCCGCGACGACGAACAGGTCGCGCGGTCCTACCTGGGATACCGGGTGTGACATGACCGGATTCCTGCAGCAGCTCATCGAAGGGCTCAGCGCCGGTGCGATCTACGCCGGACTGGCGCTGGCCCTGGTGCTCATCTACCGCTTCACCGGCATCGTCAACTTCGCCCAGGGCGAGCTGGCCATGTTCTCGGCGTTTCTGGCCTGGCAGTTCGTGGAAGGCGGCACGCCGTTCTGGCTGGCGCTGATCGCCGCCCTCGCAATCTCTTTCGCGGGCGGCATGCTCATCGAACGGGTGGTGATCCGGCCGGTCGAAGGAGCGCCCGAACTCACGCTGGTGATCGTCACCGTCGGCCTGTACTTCTTCACCAATGCCGCGGCCGGGTGGATCTGGTCGTATCAGGTGAAGGCATTCCCGAATCCCTTCCCGGACGGGGCATTACGTGCCGGTGGCGTCACCACCGACTATCGCAGCCTGGGCGTGATCGCCGTGGTCGCACTGGTCATGGGGCTCATCTACGTCATGTTCCGGTACACCGGAATCGGTTTGGCCATGCGGGCCGTGGCGAGCAATCCGGTGTCGGCGCGGCTCACGGGTATTCGCGTCGGCGCGGTGCTGGCCCTCGGCTGGGGTTTGTCGGCCCTGGTCGGCGCGGTCTCCGGAGTCCTTTCCGCCCCGGTGCTTTTCCTCGAACCCAACATGATGGGCGGGGTCCTCATCTACGCCTTCGCGGCGGCGACCCTCGGCGGCTTCGACAGCCCCGGCGGCGCGGTCGTCGGCGGACTCATCGTCGGTGTGGCCGAAACGCTCACCGGCGCGTATGTCGACGTCATCGGCACCGAGCTGAAAATCGGTGTGCCGCTGGCGATCATCCTCGGCGTGCTGCTGGTGCGGCCGCAGGGACTCTTCGGAACGGCGGCGGTGGAACGCGTATGAGCAAAGTCCTGCACTACCGTTCGGGTTTGATCGTCGCCGTCCTGCTGGTGGCGGCCTGTGCGCTGCCGTTCCAGCTCGCGCCCTTCCACACCTTTCAGCTGTCCATGGCCATGGTGTACGCGGTCGCGCTGGTGGGATTGAACCTGCTGGTCGGGCAGACCGGGCAGATCTCGCTCGGGCACGGGGCCTTCCTGGCCATCGGCGCGTACACGACGGCGCTGCTCATCGACCGGTGGGACGCACCGTATCTCGCGGCGCTGCCCGTCGCGGCGGCGCTGACCTTCGTCCTCGGGTTCGCACTCGGCATTCCGGCGCTGCGCTTGAAGGGGCTCTACCTGGCGCTGGTCACCCTCGCCATCGCCATCTTCCTGGTGCCGCTGCTCAAGCGGTTCGAATCCCTCACCGGCGGATCCATGGGCCTGACTGTGGACAAGATCGTGCCGCCGGAATGGAGCGGGCTGGCCGAGGATCAGTGGCTGTACTTCCTGGCACTCGGCGTCGCGGTACTGAGCTTCCTGATCATCGCCGGGGTGAAGCGGTCGCGAGTCGGCCGGGCGCTCAACGCCATTCGCGACAACGAGGTCGCCGCCGAGATCATGGGCGTGCGGCCCGCGCACTACAAGACCCTCGCCTTCGCCTGGAGCGCCATGCTCGCCGGAATGGCCGGGTGCGTCTACACCTGGGTCATCGCCTACGTCTCACCGGATTCCTTCGCCACCGGCCTGTCCATCACGCTGCTCGCCGGACTGGTGGTCGGCGGACTGGGCTCCCTGTGGGGCCCGCTGCTGGGCGGATTCTTCGTCATGTACGTCCCCAGCCTCTCCCAGGACGTCAACCAGGCCGCGCCCGGAGTCGTCTTCGGCCTCGTGATCATCGCGGTCATGTACCTCGCGCCCACCGGATTGGCCGGACTCTCCGGCCGGGTGGCGCACTGGATCGAACAGTTCGCTCGGAAAGGGAAAACCAATGCGCACTAGGGCTTTTCGCGCCATCGGAGTCGCGGCCGCCGTACTGCTGACGCTCACCGCCTGCGGCGGCCGCGGCGACAGCGGCGGATCCGCCGCCCAGGGCGACTGCAAGGGACAGCAGACCGTCGGCATCACCGACACCGGCATCAAGCTCGGCGGCGTCTACCCGCTGTCCGGACCCGCCTCCGCCTACGGCGAGATCCCCAAGGGCGTCCGCGCCTACTTCGACTACGTCAACGCCGAGAAGGGCGGCATCGGCGGCCGCCAGGTCGACTACCAGGTGCGCGACGACGGCTACCAGCCCGCCAAGACCGTCGAGGAGGTGCGCCGCCTGGTCGAACAGGATCAGGTGTACGCCGTCTTCCAAACCCTGGGCACACCAACGTCTTCCGCAGTATGGGACTACCTCAACGACCGCGAGGTGCCGCAGATCTTCGTCGCGGGCGGAGCCACCAAATGGGGTTCGGACACCGAGCACGAGTGGACCATCGGCTGGCAGCCCAGCTACCTCGCCGAAGGAAAAGCCTTCGCGCAGTACGTGAAAGAGCAGAAGCCGAATGCCACCGTGGCCGTGCTGTTCCAGAATGACGACTTCGGCAAGGACCTGCGCGACGCCTTCGCCGCCGGTATCGCCGGCAGCGGCGTCCGCATTGTCGCCGAACAGAGCTACGAGGTCACCGATCCCACCGTCGAAGCCCAGGTGCGCAACCTGTCGGAGACGAAACCCGATGTGCTGCTGAACTTCTCCACCTCCAAGTTCGCCGCGCAGGCGCTCTCGGCCGATGTCCGCAACCCGGACTGGAATCCGCTGCACATGCTGTCCATGGTCGCCAACTCGGTCTCGGTGCTGAAACCGGTCGGCTTCCCGAACGTGCAGGGCGTGGTGTCCGGCGCGTTCACCAAGGACCCCTCCGACCCGCAGTGGACCGATGACGAGGCCATGCGGCTCTTCCGCGCCAAACTCGCCAAGTACGCACCCGGCGCGGATCCGACCAACACCTACACCCTCGTCGGCTGGGCCGCCGCCGAAAGCTTCCACAAGACCTTCGAATCGGCGAAATGCGCTACCCGCGAAGGGCTTCGGGATGCCGCCCGGAACATCTCCGGCATCACCGTGGACACCCTGATCCCCGGCATCACCCTGAAAACCGGTCCGGGCGATGCCTTCCCGATGGAGGCCATCCAGATCCAGCGTTTCGAAGGCGATCACTGGGTCCGCGTCGGAAACGTCATCGACACCGGCAAGTAGACCCCGCTCGATCCCCACAGCCCAAGTCCGGCAACCCAACCCATCCAGTTCGACCCCTACCCATCTGTTCAGCGAGGAACCCGATGAAGCTCCGCAATTCCCTTGTCACCGCCACCCTGGCCACCATCGCCGTCGGCATCACCTCCGGCAGCGCCTGGGCGGCACCGGCAGCCGAGATCCCGGTGCAGCAGGAAGTGCACTACGAAGTCAGCCGACAGGGGGATTCGGCCGTCCTCACCACCAGTGACGGAAAGCTACAGGCGGTCGGTGAGCAACTGGTGCTCACCGACCGGGCCGGGACGCCGGTGGCCTCCGTGCCGCTCACCTACCGCATGAACAACGCGTCCTATCCGATCGCCGCCGAGATCAACGGTGGCACAGCGGTTCTCACGCCCTCGCGGGAGCACGGCACACCGGTGGCCGATATCGCGGCGAGTGAGATCGTCTCCACCGACGCGGCGCTGCGCGATGTCGCCGAATCCTTCACTCCCCGTGACCAATCCGCCCTCGGCGTACTCGCGCAGCGACTGACCATCGGCAGCGCGGTGGCGGCCATCGTCGGCGCGGTGCTGGGCGGCGGCGTGGGCTGCCTGGTCGGCGGCGCCGCCGGCGCGGCCATCTCCAGCCCGGTGATCGCGCTGCTGCTGCCGTTCGTCGGCGCGACCATCGCGGGCTGCGTGCTCGGCGCGGCCACCCTCGGCGCGGTCGGCACCGTGGTCGGCCTGATCACCGTCGGCGGTCCGCTGGCGCTGTTCTCGGCCTACCAGTACTTCAGCACCATCCTGACGCCCTGCCCGGCCGAACTGGCCTACTGCAAGGACCCGTCCGTGCCCGCGCCCGCGAAATAGCGCCGAGCGTGCGGTCGACGGGCCGCGACCGCCGCACCGTGCCCGGACCGATCAGGTCCGGGCACGCTGTGCTGCCGGGCGCCGGCGCAGCGCTCCCGGCACGGCGAGGGCTCCGGCGGATGTGATTCCGTCAGGGTGACGGCTCCGGCGGATGTGATTCCGTCCGGGCGACGGCTCCGGCGGTGGTGGATTCCGGCCATAAAAACCCCAGGCGGAGTGGGGAATATCGCCCTTCGATACGGTGCCGCCATGAGTACCGCGTCGCCGCGCCCTGTCCGCAATCGAGTGCTCGCGGGCGTGCTCGCCCCTCTCGCCGCCGTATTCGCGCACGCCGCGCACGCCGCGGCTGAGCCCGCCGCGCCCGCCGCGCCCGCGTCGCCCGCCGCGCCCGCGTCGCCCGCCACGCCCGCCGCGCCCGCCGCGCCCGCCGCGCCCGCCGCGCCCGCCACGCCCGCGTCGCCCGCCACGCCCGCTGAGCCCGCGATCGCGCTCTACGCCGCGGACGGCGTGACCCCGCTCGGCACGACCGTCCTGCACCCTGGTGACCGCATCGTGGTGCAGGGCACCGGCTTCGACCCCGCTGCCAATACCGACGGCCTCCCGGTCCCCGTGCCGCCGGGAGTTCCGCACGGCACCTTCGTCACCTTCGGCGCGTTCGCGCCGGACTGGCGTCCCTCCGGGGGCGCACCCGGCGCCGCCCGCGCTGCCGCCCGCTCCGAAGTGCAGTGGATCCTCAGCGAGTCCGCGCTGAACCAGGTGCCGCGGTTCCCCTTCGACCTGCAGCGCACCATCCGCAAGCAGTGGGTGCCGCTCGCCGCCGACGGCAGCTTCACCGCCGTCCTCGACGTCGCAGAGCCCGCCAAGATCCCCGCCGACGCGGTCTACGGCGTCTACACCTACGCCGCGGCCGAATCCGTGAACCCGAGCCAGGAGCTCGCCGCGCCGGTGCGTTTCGACCCCGCGCCCGGCCCGAACACCGCCGTGGCCCCCGCCGCGGATCTGACCTGGTCCGTGGCCCCGGGATTCGCCGATACCGTCACCGGCACCCTGCAGGGCTCGGTCTCCGGAGCCGACGGCGCGGCCGTCCGCGACAAGGCCCTCACCTTCGCACTCGACGACGCCGACATCGATCCGGCGACCGGACTCGGCACCGTCCGCTACCGCGGCGTCGTCACCGCCTCCACCCGCTTCCACCTCGGTGAGATCGCGCTGGCCGACCCGTGGATCGAATTCACCTCCGCGGGAACGTGGCTCACGGCGCTGACCTCCACGTCGGACACCATCGGCTCGGATTCCATGCGGCGCATCCGGGTAGCCCGCCTCGACACCCCGGCCACCCCCGGCCGCACCGAATGGTCCCAGGTGTCAGCCACTTTCGAGCCCACCCTTACCCCGCTGTCGCTCCAGGCGTACGCGGGACGGGCGGCGGCCCCGATCAGCTTCCGCTACTGATCAGCCCGCCAGCCGCGACAGCAGGGCGGCGAACTCCGCGCGGCTGAGGTAGCCGTCACCGTCGGCATCCGCCGCGGCCAGCAGGGTTTCGGCGGACTCGTGCGTGAGACCCGGGCAGGTGCGCAGCAGGGATTCGAGTTCGTCGAGTTCGATGAGCTCGTTGCGGTTGGTGTCGAAGGTGTCGAAAGCGGCGTCGGCGTCGGTGATCTCGAGATCGCGGCCCAGGCGGGCGGCATCGAATTCGGCGCGCGAGATGAGGAAGTCGCCGTCGGTGTCGGCGGCGGCCACCAGGCGGCCCACCG
This sequence comes from Nocardia acididurans, assembly GCF_016741815.1. Classification (GTDB taxonomy): domain Bacteria; phylum Actinomycetota; class Actinomycetes; order Mycobacteriales; family Mycobacteriaceae; genus Nocardia; species Nocardia acididurans. The sequence continues at coordinate 503,622 of NZ_JAERRJ010000004.1, read as the reverse complement.
CCTTCTCGTCGATCTCCAGGCCCAGCGCGGTGATGCCCGCCAGAATATCGTCGGCGGAGATCTGGCCGTCGCCGTCACGGTCCCAGAGGTCGAAGGTGTCGGCTGGGTGATCGGCGGTCATGGCGGGCCCCTCGGTCGTGGAATGCGGTGGTGCAGGCTGAATTCGACCGCACCACCGCGTGCTGGTCAAGGGCCGGTGGGAATGGTCACGCGCGGACCCGGCGGCGATAGGTGAGTTTGTCGAACTCGTTGCCGTACTCGTCCACCGCCACCACATCCATCTCGCTGGCGAAGAAGCCGGGCCGGACATCCACCCGGATGAACGAGTAGTTGCGGAAGCGGACCCGCGACCACGGGGCGGCCTCGGGCTGCTTGCCGCCGTCGGAGGTCCAGACATAGCTGTTGGGGACGGTGGTGTCGGCGACCTCGTGGCCCCGATAGGTTTCCGGAGAACCCGGCTGGAAACCGTAGCGGGGACGGCCGCCACCGCCGACCGTGTAGTAGACGGTGCCGTCGGTTTCCGGGTAGACGATCGAATTGTCCAGGGCCGCACGGGTCGCGGTGCGGGCGCGGATCGGGTCGGTGCGTTCGAAGATGTGATTGTGGCCCTGCAGCACCAGATCCACCTGGTAGCGGTCGAACAACTCGCACCAGGCGTCCCGGACGCCGCCGTCACTGGCGTGCGAATCGGTGGTGGAGTACGCGCAGTGGTGGAAGAAGCACACGATGAAATCGATATTCGGATCGGCGCGCTGGGCCGCCAGCGTGCGCTCCACCCAACTCGACTGCCCGCCACCGGAATAGCCGGTGTTCACGCGGATCTCGTAGGAGATGTCGTTGGCGTCCAGCGACAGGACCGCCACATTGCCGTAGGTGAAGGAGTAGGCCGACGGGCAACCGGCGGGGCCGTTCGACGGCAGGTCCAGGCGGGCCAGATGACCGCCGTAGCCGTGCGTGTCGTAGGCCGCCTCCATATCGTGATTGCCGGTGGCGAACATCCACGGGGTCGTCGAGGCGCTGGCCTCGATCGCGCCGAAATAGGCGTCCCACACATAGGGATTGAACTTGTCGAAGCCGTTCGCCGGCGTGCCGCCGGACGGCACGAACTGGGGTTGCTTGCCCGCGCCCGAGGGGTCCGCGTAGGCGATGTCACCGGCCAGGACATGAAAGTCGGGGCGGGACTCGGTGATTCGGCGCAGCACATTGCCCGCGTGCGGGGCGGTGGGGTCGTTGTCCGGCTTGTAGTAGCGATCGTCGTAGTCGCCCGGAGCCAATCCGGCGGGCTGCGTGGGTGTTTCGTCGGTGCCCTGATCGCCCATCATGGTGAACCGGAAGGGCAGCACCGCGTTTCGTGCGGTGGGCATGGCGGTGGCGGCGGCCCGGATATCGCCGGTGAACCCGTCGGAGGTGCGCCAGCGGTAGAAGTGCGGCATCCGTCCGGCCAGGCCGTCCACCGGAGCGTGCACATAGAACTGCTCGGCGGCAAGCACCCCGCCGTCACTGGACGGGATCTGCGTCACCAGATTCCGCACCTCGGCCTCGAGGGTGCCGCCCAGCGCGGGCGTCGGCCCATGATCCAGGAAAACCTTGGTGGCGCCAGGATTGCGGGACAACTGTCCCGCGAACCGCAACTGGCTCGCGGCGTCCGGGCCGAAGCCCACATGACGCCCGCCCACCGCCACCTGCGTCCCGTCCGCGTACGCGCGGGCGCCGAACGGCGACCCGCCGACGGCGGCCAGTGCGGCGGCCACCGCCGATCCGCGCAGGAAGTTGCGGCGTGACACCGAATGGCGGCGCAGGTGCGCGCGATGCCATTCGTACTGTTCGGCCATGGTCAGCTGGGCAGCGATCGGCGCCGGAATCCCGGTATCGGGGATATCGCCGGCGGAGTTCAGGTGAAGCGACGGCATGCGCTCGGATGCTCGTCGCTTCAGGTGTCGAACACAATCCGACACAGCGCCGTATCGGCAAATGTTTGGTTAACTCTGTCCGGTGCCGGGTTCATCTGGCCGGTTGTTCGTGAGGTCAGGTGGTTCCGGCGCCGCCGGTGACGCGCCGCGACCCCGGACCGGTGGGCCGGGGTCGCGGAATCTGTTGGGGCTCAGCAGTTGCGGAGCTCGGGGCTCTGGTTCAAGAGCTGGGCTCGGGTGGAGATGAAGGTGCTGTAGGTTTCGCCGCCTACCGAGGACAGCGGGAAGGCCGCTACCCGATGGCAGTTCTGGAAGGCGAGTTTGATGCCGAAGTGGCGTTCCAGGCCGCCGCGGATGGCGTCGGAGGCCATCGCGCGCAGGAGTTGACCGCGGGCGGTCTCGTCCGGCGGGGGAATCACGTTGTCGGCGAATTCCGCGGTGCCGGAATGCAGATCGGCTGCCACCCGGCTGACCACCTCATAGGCGTAGGGCAGCGAGTTACGGACACATTCGACGAATTCGGCGTCGTTGACTTCACCGCGTTCGGCACGTTCGAGCAGTGCGGTGGGTACGTCGAGTGACATGGCGCTCTCCTCAGTGGGTGGTGGGAGGGTGTTGGCCAAGTCTAAACGACAAAGGTTGTCAATAACCCTGGATTCGCGTCGAAAGTGCCCGTTGCACTGCGGCTTTGGCTTCCGCTGAAAGTTTGGCTACCAGTTCCGCGGCCGGCAGCTCCGGTGCGAGCGTATGTGCCTGGCCCGCCCAGAGATTCACTGCGTCCGCATTTCCCTCCGCCCGCGCGGCCGCCCGCAAAGGCCCGGTGGCGTAATGGATCTCGGGGTACGCGGCCGGAGCGTCGGTGTGCTCCAGCAGGAATCGATTCCGGATCCCACGGGCCCGCCGCCCGGTGAAAGCCCGGGTCAGCACGGTCGGCGTATCGATGACCACGGCATCGCGCAGCAGCGCCGGCGTACCCGCCTCCGGGCAGCGCAGGAACGCCGTACCCACCTGTGCCGCCGCCGCACCCGCCACCAGCGCCGCGGCCACCGCCGCACCCGTGGCGATCCCGCCCGCCGCCACCACCGGCAACGCCACCGCGGCGGTCAGCAATTGCAACAGGGTGAGCAAGCCGGGCGGATCGGTGAGGTCGTCCTCGGGCCGGTCGGTGAAACCGCCCCGGTGCCCGCCCGCCTCCGCGCCCTGTGCCACGAGCACATCGGCCCCGGCCTCCGCGGCCACCCGCGCCTCCGCCACCGACGTCACCGTCACCCACACCTCGGATCCGGCCGCGTGCAGCCGCTCGATCTCCGCGGGCGACGGGCAGCCGAACGTGCACGACACCACCGGCACCGGATCGCCGGCCAGCAGATCCAGCTTGGCCGCCCAGTCGTCGGCGTCGAATCGCGGCTCTCCGACCGGGAATTCCCGCGCGAGCGCTTCCACGTAGCCGCGGTAGGCGTCCTCGGGCGTCGGCGCGGACGGCACGAACAGGTTCACGCCGAACGGCGCGGAAGTCAGCGCCCGGGTGGCCTTGATCCGCTCGCCCAGATCATTCGCGCCGAGATAGCCCGCGGCTATGAAACCCAGCCCGCCGGAATTCGACACCGCCGCCGCGAGTTCGGGTGTGGACGGCCCGCCCGCCATGGGGGCCAAAACGATCGGGGTACCCAGCTCATCCAGAAGCACGCCTTCCAGTGTGCCCCTTCATAACACCGATGAAGATTTCGTGATCAGCTGTTCACGTCGGCTACCTGGGCTTTTCCCCAAGAAGGTTGCGGAATGGTCACAGGCGAGTACAGTTTCCGTCACAGCGATGCCGAATCGTTACCGGCCCCACCGAACGCTAGGACGAGCTTTGCCGCACCACCGAGAGACTGCGAACTCTGTTTCCGTAATGGATTTGCTGGGTGATTGTGGCGCGGGCCGTGCGGGCACCGCGACTCGAAGCACCCGGCACCGAGCCGACTCCACCACCACCGACCGCGTGAAGGTCGCCGCCGGAGCCGCCGTCGCCGCGGGCGCCCTCATCGGCACCGTGACCCAGCTGGTCCCCGCGATCGCCAACGCCTCGCCGCTGTCGCCGCACCAGGACCAGACCGTCACCGACGAGCCGGTCCTGCTCAAGAACGCCGCACACTCCTTCAAAGGCGCGGGCGAACTGACCACCGAGGCCGCCGCGCCCGTCGAAGCCGCCCCGGTCGCCGAGGCCGCGCCCGTCGCCGACGTCGCCGCCCCCGCCCCCTTCGGTCTCACCAACCTGCCGCCGGAGATCTCCGCGCCGCTGACCCAGGCCGAAACCGCGCTCAAGCAGTTCCAACAGCAGTTCGCCCCGCAGCAGGCCGTGCGGCCCGTCGCCGGCGTCATCAGCTCCACCTACGGAGCCCGCTGGGGCGCAATGCATTACGGCATCGACTTCGCCGACACCCTCGGCGCGCCCATCCACTCCGTCATGAGCGGCACCGTCATCGAAGCCGGTCCGGCTTCCGGTTTCGGCCTGTGGGTGCGAGTACAGCACGACGACGGCACCATCGGCGTGTACGGCCATGTGAACGACATGCTCGTACAGGCCGGACAGCGCGTGAACGCCGGTGACGTCATCGCAACAGTTGGAAATCGCGGCAACTCCACAGGTCCCCACCTGCACCTGGAGATCTGGGATGCCGCCGGAGGGAAGATGGATCCGCTGCCATGGCTGGCCAGCAAGGGCGTAATCATGCAGCAGCAGTGGGGCCCGGCCCAGTAGACCGGTCACCGGCACCCGCGCCGGGGAGATTCCCGGACCGGCGCGTACCAGTGGGTGCGGTGACCAGTCTCGACGACCTGTTCGACCCCGCATCGCTGCACGGCCGCGCATACGCGGTACTCGTACAACATCCCCGGTCGACCGCGTTCGAAGTCGCGGAACGACTCGGCACCCCGCCACGCGTGGCCGAAGCCGCGCTCGAAGCGCTCTGCCACCTCGACGCCGCCGTCCGGCTCGCCGAACCCAACGGCACCGTGCGCTGGGACGCCCACGCGCCGGAAGCCCTGTCCGAAGCCGAAACCCGCCGCCGCAACCGCGACATGCTGCGCATGCAATCCGCCGCGGCCCGCCTCGGCGAGACCTTCCGCTCGGTACGCCGCACCACCGACGCCGACGGCGCCGTGGTCGCGGTCTACGAAAGACGCCAGCTGCTGGCCGATTTCGAAGATCTGCAGCACACCGCGCACGCCAATGTGAAAGTGGTGGAACGCGGTCCGTTCCTGTCCGACGTGGACACCGAGGAGCGACTGTTCGAACTGAAGTCGGCGCGCATCCAGGCCGGCATCGACTACCGCACCCTCTACCAGGAGACCATCTACCAGGATCCGGAACGACTGCGGCACGTGCTCGCCACCAATGCCGTAGGCGCACAGGCCCGTACGCTGCCGGACCCGCCCATGAAGCTCATCCTCGCCGACGACCGCCGCGCGGTCCTGGTGCTGCACACCGACGAACGCCGCGGCGATCCCATGGGCGTGCGCGTGGGTCCCTCACCCACCCTCGACCTGCTGGTCAAAACCTTCGACGCGCTGTGGTCCATGGCCACACCGATTTCGGTGAACCCCGCCGAAGCCCTCGACGAACGCGACCGCGCCATCCTCACCCTCATGAGCATGGGCGCCACCGACGACACCATCGCGCGGCGACTCGGCCTGTCCCGGCGAACCGTGGTGCGCCGCACCGCGAGTCTGCTGGAACGCCTCGGCGCCAGCACGAGATTCCAAGCGGGAGTGCAGGCTACGCGCCGCGGCTGGCTGTGAACACGGGCGCACACCCTATCGGTGATAGCCGCCACTGATCGATTGTGGCGCAGTTCACGCCACGGCGCCGACGGCGGCCGGTAGCCGAAAGTCCCTGCATTCGAGCAGTCCGCGGGACTTGGCGGCACCGATATGATGGCCCCGTCCGCAGGCCGGGAAGACATCGGTCGAAGTTCGGTCGGCCGAAGGCATTCGGCGAGCGGACCAGCTAGACCCGAGAGGTGAATGCACTCGAATGGAAACAGCGCGCGATACCGACCTGCGCCGTTCCGGCAGCCCGCTGTCCGGGCAGCCGCTCACCGCCACAGTCGAATTCGCCGCCGAATCCACCGCCGCCCGGCTCGCACCGACGGAGGAGCGGCCACCGCTGTCGCCGGCCCAGCAACGCCTGTGGGCGCAGAACCGGCTCGATCCGAAATCCGCGGCCCGCAACATACCCATGGCCGTACGGCTCACCGGGCGGCTCGACCTGCCCGCACTGCGCCGGGCCGCCGAGGACGTGCTGCAGCGGCACGAAGTGCTGCGCACCCGATACCCGGAATCCGAGCCCGGCGTGCCGTACCAGGAGATCCTGTCCGTCGACGAGGTCCTGCCCGACGGGCTCGTGGTGGAGCGATCCGCCGATATCGGCGGCCGCGTCGCCGAACTCATCTCCACCGGATTCGACGTCACCACACAGGTTCCCGTGCGCGTCCGGCTGCTCACCGGCGACGACCGCAACGACTATCTGCTCATCGTGGTCGCCCACCACATCTGCGCCGACCGGGCCGCCATGAACCCGCTGGCCCGCGACCTCATGACCGCCTACCGGGCCCGCCTCGCGGGAGACGCGCCGGATTGGGCCCCGCTGGCCACGCAATACGCCGACTTCGCGAAGCGGCAGCGGGCCATCCTCGGCTCCGACGAGGACGAGAACTCGCTCGCCGCACGGCAATCCGCGTACTGGCGGGAACGACTCGCCGGACTGCCGGAAACCCCGGTCCTGCCGCTGACCCGGCCCCGACCGGCCATCGCCTCACAGCGGTGCGCCGTCGTCGACTTCCTGCTGCCCGCCGCAGTGCACGCGGGCCTGGACACGGCGGCGCGACAGCAGGATTCATCACTGTTCACGGTGGTGCACGCCGCGCTCGCCGTACTGCTCGCACGCATCTCCGGCAGCTCCGACGTGGTCATCGGCATGCCCACCACCGGCCGCACCGAACCGGGGCTGGAGGATTTGGTCGGACTGTTCGCCAACACCCTGATCCTGCGCACCGCCGTCGATCCCGCCGCATCCTTCGCCGATCTGATCCGCCAGGCCGGGGCGACCCGGCTCGCCGCCTGCGCGAACGCCGACATTCCCTTCGAACGGGTGGTGGAAACCGCCGCGCCCGGACGAACGCCCGCGAATCCACTACCGCAGGTGGTGCTTTCCGCGCACGACAGCACGGCCCCGGCCCTCGAACTACCCGGGCTCACCGTGGCGGCGCTCGACGTCGACCTCGCCGCGGCGACCTTCGACCTGCAGATCGGCATCGAACCCGGACCCGCCACCGGCGACGCGGTGGGCGAACTGGGCATCGTGTTCTCCTACGCGACAGATATTTTCGACGACGACACCATCGACTGCCTGGGCGACGACCTGGGCCGCATCCTCACCGCGGTCGCCGCGGACCCGGATATTCCGGTGCGCGCCCTCGGAATCGACGATGCCTCCCCCGAACTCGACACCCCGGCACAGGCCACCGTCGGCGAATCCGCCGTGGTGGCAGTCGAACCCACGCCGGTGACCCTCACGCTCTCCGCCGCACGCGGGACCGCCCTCACCCGGACCCTGACCACCGTGGTCGACGATGATCCGGATGGTCCGGCCCTGGCCCGAGGCGAAGACGTCCTCACCTATCGGGAACTCGACGCCCGATCCTCGCGACTCGCGCGGGTGCTCATCGGGCGGGGGAGCGGGCCCGGCACCGGAGTCGCCCTACGGCTGGCGCGCGGCGTCGACGCAGCGGTCGCCACCTGGGCGGTACTCAAGGCCGGGGCCGCCCTGGTGCCCGTCGCCACGGCGGTGCACGGAATCGAGGCCATCCACGGTGGCGCAGCGGGATTCGATGTCAAGGTCGGCGTCACGCTCGGCGCTGTCCCCGCCGACGGCATCGACTGGCTGGCCCTCGACGATCCGGCCGTCGCCGACGAGATCGCCGCCGCCTCCGCCCGCCCGGTCACCTACGCCGACCGCGTACGCGCCCTGCGCGGCGACGATCCGGCCTACATCCACGGCGCCGCGACCCTCGGCTACGACCAGCTCGCCGCGATAGCCGACGGAGTGCTGACCGCGGCCGAACTGACCTACGAATCCCGGACCTACACCCTGGCCGGCCCCGAATCCGCTCTCGCACTGATCGAATCGGTGACCGTCGGCCTGGCCGGAGCCACGGTCACCCTGCCCGCCGGCGCCGCGGACGACCTCACCGGCGCGCTGGCCGACGAATGGGTCACCCACCTGTTCGCCGACCACACCCGCCTCGCCGAGATCGACCCGGCCGCCCTCGCCGACCTCCGCGGCGTCATCACCGACGCCGCACCCGGCACCGCGCGATGGGCGACGCCCACCCCGGTCGTCGTCCTGCCGGAACGGTGATCGGCAACCTGATGAACACAGTCGGCACGAAGTAACACAGCCTGCGCACACCCGATGGTTTCCGGTATGCGCGGCGGGCACGAGCAACAACGGACAGGATGAGGACAGCTTCATGATTCGGGTGGTCGGGAACCGGCACAACGAGTTCCGGGTGGTTGGCGCATGACTCGCCCGGCCCGCGTACGACCCACCCGAACCAGGCGACCCCGCATCCCCACCCTGCCGCAGCTGCTGAGCACCGCCGTCGAAGCCGACCCCGCCGGAATCGCGATCGTCCTCGCCGACGCCACCGGAACCACCGCCACCCTCGGCTACGCCGAACTCGACATGCGATCCACCCGGCTCGCCCGATTGCTGATCGATCGCGGAGTCGGACCGGAAGACCTTGTCGCCGTCGGGATCCGGCGATCGGCCGAATCCGTGATCGCCGTATGGGCGGTCGCGAAGTCCGGCGCCGGATTCGTACCCGTCGACCCCGATCAGCCGGGCGACCGCAGCACACACCGGATCGCCGGAACCGTCCTGGGGCTGACAGTCGGCGACACCCTCGCGGACCTGCCCACCGCGATCGAATGGCTGGCCATCGACAGCGCCGACACCCTCGAACGCGCCGCCGGATACCCCGCCGACACCATCACCAACGACGAACGCGTGCGGCCACTGCGCGCCGAACACCCGGCCTACGCCATCCCCACCTCCGGGACCACCGGAGAACCCAAGAGCGTTCTCGTCACCCACGCCGGACTCGCCGCCTGCTGCGAGGCACAGCGGGGGCGCTACCGCGTCACCACCGAGTCCCGCACCATGCACTTCGCGACACCGTCCTTCGACGCGTCGATCCTCGAACTGCTGCTGGCCATCGGCGGCGCGGCCACCATGGTCGTGGTGTCGCCCGACGTCTCCGGCGGAGCCGAACTCACCGCCCTGCTGAAACGCGAACGGGTGACCCACGCCTTCCTCACCCCCGCCGTCCTCGCCGGACTCGACCCCGCCGAACTCGACACGCTGCGGGTCGTGATCACCGGCGGCGAAGCCTGCCCACCCGACCTCGTCCAGCGCTGGGCCGCCGACGGGCGCGCCTTCTGGAATGCCTACGGGCCCACCGAAGCCACGGTCATGACGAATATGACCGAACTGCTGCCGGATCGGCCGGTCACCATCGGCGCACCCATTCCGGGCGTCACCGCCTACGTGCTCGACGACGAGCTCGCACGGGCACCACTGGGCGTGACGGGCGAACTGTACGTGGGCGGACCGGATCTGGCGCGCGGCTACCACGGACAGGCCGGACTCACCGCCCAGCGATTCGTGGCCAACCCCTTCGACAGCAACGGCTCCCGGCTCTACCGCACCGGCGACCTGGTGCACTGGACCGTCGACGGCGAACTGGAATACCTGGGACGCAACGACTTCCGGGTCGAGATCGACGGAACACCCGTCGACCTCGGCCGGATCGATGCCGTGCTCACCGAACACCCCCCGGTGGATCTGGCCGTCACGGTCGGCCGGGAAGTGGACGGCGAAACCACGCTGATCGCGTACGTGTATGCGGCCGAGCATGATTCGATCGACCTCGCCGAGCTCACCGCGCACGCCCGGAACCGTCTGCCCGCACACCTGGTGCCCGCCTCGATCATGACGCTCGATCGGATCCCGCTGACAACCGCCGGAAAGCTGGATCGCGCGGCACTGCCGGAATCCGTCCGCCCGGCTGTGGACGACTCGCAGGATGTGCCGGAAGCCCTGGAGAACAGCCATATCGAGTACTGGTGCGACGAATTATCCGGGGTATCAGCGTGGTTGGATCTACCCGTCGATCGCCCGCGCCCAGCGGCCGGGTCCAGCCGGGGCGCGACCTATGACTTCGATGTCGATCCGCATGTGCAGGCGGCGCTGAATCGGCTTGCGCAGCGTAATGATTCGACGCTGTTCATGGTGGTGCACGCGGCCTTCGCGGTGCTGCTCGCCCGACTGTCGGGCACCCGGGACATCGTCATCGGTACGCCGGTCGGCGAATCCGTCGACACGCTCGTGCTGCGCGCCGAGGTGGATCCGGGCGAAACCTTCACCGAGCTGCTGGCACGGGTTCGGCGGACCGACATCGCCGCGTTCGAGCACGCCGACCTGCCCCTTGCGCGACTGGCGGACATTCTCGAACCGGCACGGACCGGTAGCGGACATCCGCTGGTCCAGGTCGTACTGGCCTTCCGGAAGCCGGGACTGCCCCGACCGGCGGTGGACTCGGAGCGGCCTCTCGCGTTCGAATTGCGGCTCGACCTCACCGAACAGACCGAGGACGACGGGACGCCGCGGGGGGTGGCCGCACTGTTCACCTATGCCGCAGACCTTTTCGACGAGAACACCGTGCACGGGTTCGCCGAACGGTTCCGGCGCATCCTGGTCGCCATCGCGGCGCACGCGGACGAACCCGTCGGAAATTACGACGTGCTCGCGGCCGACGAACACGAACGCATGTCGTTCGACTGGAACGCCACCGCGGTGGACGCGGGTGCCGACGGGGCGGAAGACGCTGCCGCCGACCTGATCGCGCTGTTCGAGGCGCAGGCCGAACGCACGCCGTACGCCACCGCCCTGGTGTACGAGGACGCGCCCGGACGCGTCGAACTGTCCTACTCGGAGTTCGCGGCGCGCGTGCATCGGCTGGCGCGACGGCTCGTCATCGCCGGGGTGCGCCCGGAATCGACAGTTGCGCTGGGGATTCGGCGCAGCGCCGACCTGGTGACCGCCGTGTACGCGGTACTGGCGGCAGGTGGTGCGTACGTGCCGCTCGACCTGGACGGGCCTGCCGGGCAAATCGCCCACGCGCTCGGGACGGCCGAGCCGGTGTGCATCCTCACCACCTCTCGGGACGGCTTCGACGAACCCGGGCAGACCATGCTCGTCATCGACGAGCTGGAACTCTCCGGATTCGATCCGTCGCCGCTCACCGATGGGGAACGCCGTGCACCCCTGCGGGATTCGCACACCGCCTACATCGTATTCGGCGGCGAGGGCGATGAGAACGCGGTGCCGCACAGCGCGGTCGTGCACCGGATCCGCCGGATGGCAACGGAATACGGCCTCAACCAGCAGGACGTCGTGCTGTTCGCGACAGCCGCGACCGACGACATCTCGACGTGGGAACTGTTCGGGCCCTTGACCGTCGGCGGCCGCATGGTCGTCGTCGCGGACGGGCATGATCCGCGCTACCTCGAGACCGTCATCGCCACCGAACGGGTCGGTCTCGCCTCGTTCACGCCGACCGCGCTCGGCGCCTTCGCCGCGAGCGCCGACCCGGCCGCCCTCACCTCGCTGCGCGCCCTGCTCGTGGCGGATTCCGCCCTCGACGCCGACACGATCACCGCCGCCCGCCGCCTGGGCGACATCGACCTGCACTACCTCCACGGACCCACCGGGAACACCACAGGCGATACCGCTCGGGAGACGACCGAGGCCAACGAGAATCCCCTGACCGCAGACGAATTCGCGGCTGGAGCGGACCTCGATGTCGAGCCCCTCGCCCCGATCGGCGCGATAGCGTCGGACGAGCACGTGGCGCTGGTCGATCCGGTTGAGCCCGCCGCGCCGGTTGAGCCCGCCGCGTCGTTCGAGGCGGAGGCGCTCGACGATGTCGAACCGGAACGGGTGCGGCTGAGCTGGAACGAGACTCGGCATCCGGTCGAGGGCGGTGCCACGCTGGCGAGCCTGCTGAACCGGACCGTCGCCGCGTCGCCGTACACCCTCGCGCTGGTCGCGGACGAAGCGCGGGGGCGGCTCGAACTCAGTTACTCCGAACTGGCCGAACAGGTGAATCCGCTGGCGCGGCACCTGATTTCGCTGGGGGTCGGGCCGGAATCCCGCGTGGTGCTGGCGCTGCGGCGGTCGGCGGACCTCGTCATCGCCATGTACGCGGTGACCGTGGCGGGCGGGGCCTGGGTGCCGGTCGACCCGGATCAGCCGGGGGATCGCACCGCCCGCATGGTGGCCACCGTGGCCCCGGTGTGCGTGCTGACCAACGGGGACACCGGCTTCGTCACCGATGTCGCACCGGTGATTCGGATGGATCGGCTGGCGCTGGGAACCCTGGCCGCGCAACAGATCACCGACGCCGAACGGCTCGCGCCGCTGCACGCCGGCAACACCGCCTACGTGACCTGCACCGCCGAGATGGACGGCGTGGCCGTGCCGCACTCCGCCATCGTCAATCAGATGCTCTGGAAGACAGCGGAATTCGGTCTCGGCAGTGATGACGCCGTGCTGTTGCAGACCGCGGCCACCGTCGATCTGTCGGTGTGGGAGTTCTGGTCGGCGGCCGTATCCGGCGGGTGCCTCATCGTCGCCGCACCGGATGGACACGAGGATCCGGCGTACCTGAACGCGGTCATGGACCGCGAACAGGTCACCACGCTGCACACGGAACCCGCCACACTCGCGGCGCTCCTGACCGAATCCGATGGGGCGCTGCCTGATTCGCTGCGACGCGTGCTCACCCACGGTGCGGCACCGACCGGCGCGATGATGCAGCGGTTCCGGACCGCCAACCCCGGCGTCGCGCTGTACACCCTCTACGGACCCGGCGAAGCGGCAGTGTCCGTCACCAGCCACGCCGTCGGCGATGCCGATCAGGACGCGCTCCCGCTCGGCGCGCCCGCGTGGAACTGCCGGGTCTACGTACTGGATTCGCGACTGCGGCAGGTGCCCGCCGGAGAGCCGGGCGAGCTGTACCTCGCCGGTGCGCAACTGGCACGCGGATACCTCGGGCGGCCCGGCCGCACCGCCGATCGATTCGTGGCCAACCCCTTCGACACGGGGGAGCGCATGTACCGCACCGGCGACCTGGCCGCCTGGACCGCCGACGGCGAACTGGAGCATCGCGGCCGCATCGAAAGACCGACGTCGGAGGAATCCGTGCTACCCACCCCGCGAACCGAACCCACCGCGGACAGCGCGGACGCCCCGCCCGCGGCGGCCCCGTCCACGGAAAGTGAACCGAAGTCCGCGCCAGCGGTTACGGTTGCCCCCGTGACGGAGTTCGCGTCCACCGCAAGAGAACCACGACCCACCCGTGCGGACTCGGTACCCGCAGTACCGAGATTCGCTCCCACCAGCGGCGATTCACTGCGCGCCGCACCGGATCCCGCGTATGCGCCGGAACCGGCCGCGCCGCAGTTGGCGTCCGCGCTGTCGGAGCTCGCCTCCGGCACAGCGGATCCGACAGCCGTCGTCAGCAGGCTGGCCGCCGCCGTGCCGGAAGCACCGGCGGGCGAACCGGGCTCGACCCTGCCCGAGCTCATGGCCGCCACCGTGGCCGCCGACCCGCAGGCCCCGGCCATGGTCTTCCGCGGCCGCACCTTCACCTACGGGCAGCTCGACGCCGAATCCTCGCGACTGGCCCGGGTTCTCATCGACCGCGGCGCGGGGCCGCGCGTCCGGGTGGCGGTGGCGCTGCCGCGCTCGGTGGCGTCGGTGCTCGCCGTATGGGCCGTCGCCAAGACCGGCGCGGCGCTCGTGCCGGTGAACTCCGCGCATCACACCGCGCGCATCGAACGCGCCCTCGCCGAAGCCAAGGCCACCATCGGTCTCACCGTCACCGCCGAAACCCCGGCGCTGCCTCGCTTCGCCAGCGGCGCCGACTGGCTCACCCTCGACGATCCGGTCTTCGGGGCCGACGTCGAATCCCGGCCGCCCACACCGATTTCGGACGACGAGCGCGCCACCCGCATCCGGCCCGCCAATATCGCCTACCTGCACGAGGACGTCACCGCCACCCAGGCCGACCTGACCGATCTCGCCACCAACTACCCCGACGTCCAGCTGCGCGTCGACAAATCCACCCACGAAATCCTGCGCGCCCTGGCCACCGCCACCCCGGTCGACCTCAACCAGCCCGCCCCCGCCGTGGCCCCGCCCCCGGTCGAATCCTTCACCGAGGACGACGCCTGGGCCACCACCGCCGTCCTCCCGATGATCACCATCGACCGCGCCGCCCCCAGCGTGAAACTCCGCGCCCCCGAACCCGAATTCGATTCGCACCCTGAAGAAGTCGAGGAACCGGCACACTTCGAACACCCGGCCCCGGACCCGGCGCCGTTCGGCGATCCGGTGGGTGGATCGGACCCGGTCGGCGATCCAGTGGGCGGATCGGATCCGTTGGGCGATCCGGTGGGTGGATCGGACCCGGTCGGCGATCCAGTGGGCGGATCGGATCCGTTGGGCGATCCGGTGGGTGGATCGGATCCCTTCGGTAACCCGGTGGGCGGATCGGATCCCTTCGGTAACCCGGTGGGTGGATCGGATCCCTTGGGCAACCCGCTGGGTGGATCGGACCCGTTCGGCAATCCACATGCGGAACGGGCCACCTTCGGTGATCGCGGCACGCCACCCGCCACTGTCGACGACCCCGCCGCGCGGCCATCTGCCGACGGTTCCGCCGCCGAACCCGAGTCGGCCGGAACTCCGGCCACCGCAGGGTCTCCCTTCGGAGATCTCGCCGCGGACCCGGCATCCGGACCGAACCCGGTTGTGCGACAGGGTGACTTCGGCCGTGCGACGGCGTTCGGCGCATCGGCCGCAGAGCCCGTGGCCGCCGGGAATCCAGCTGACGTGCTCCAGGAACCGGCCGCACCCCCGGCCGCCGCCCTCGGCACCGCTGCTTCGCAGGTCACCGACCGGCCCGCCCGGAACAAGGTCTCGATCCCCTACGAGGATCTGGCCCCGACGCAGTACCTCCCGCGCATCGAGCTGACCGGGCTCGTACCCGAGATCTCCACCCCCGCCCCCGTCGTCCCCAAGGTGGACGTCCCAGCGGAACCGGCTGTCGCCGCCACCGATCGCGGCCTCGAATCCGCCGCAGCGGCACCGGCTTCGAACGCATGGGAAACCGCCGCCGACCCCCACGCTCGCCGCGCCGAGCGGACGCCCGAGCCTGCCACCGCCGAACCGGACCTCGCGACCCCGTCGGAGCCGGTACCGGCTCGCGCGGCTCATGAGGAGCCACAGCCGATTTCGCCTCACGCGCCCATTGCCGGCACGGAGCCGGTTTCAGCCCGCGCTCCCTTTGCCGGGCAAGAGCCGGTGCCGTCGCGCGGGGGTTTCGCCGGGCAAGAGCCGGTGCCGTCGCGCGGGGGCTTCGCCGGGCAAGAGCCGGTGCCGTCGCGCGGGGGCTTCGCCGGGCAAGAATCGGTCCTGTCACGTGGGACCTTCGCCGGGCAAGAATCGGTGCCGACACGTGGGGGCTTCGCCGGGCAAGAATCGGTCCTGTCACGTGGGACCTTCGCCGGACAGGAGGCAGGCGCAGCTCGCGAGGCTTCCGCCGAGCCACAGCCGATGCCGGTTCGGGATGCTTCTCCGCAGCCGCAGCCGCAGCCGCAGCCGCAGCCGCAGCCGCAGCCGCAGCCGCAGCCGCAGCCGCAGCCGCAGCGTGAGGCTTTCGCGGAATCGCAGCCCGGGGCCGCCCGGGAAGCTGTCGTTGAGCCGCAGCCCATGCCGGTTCGCCAGGCTGCGGCACAGTCACAGCCGGTTCCGGAGGTATTCGGGGAGACCCAGTCGGACTCGGCCCGTACGGTTTCTACCGAGCCGGAATCATTGCCCACGCGTGCGGCGGTTGCGGAGCCGGAGCCTGCGGCTGCCGCAGTGTCCGGTGTCGAGGAATCCTCGGATGCGGTTGCCGCGGAAGCGGAGTCGGGCTCTGTTGTTCCCGGCGCGGACGCGCGGGGCGAGACGGTTGCCGCGGAGGCGCAGTGGGGCTCTGCTGTCCCAGGCGCGGAGACGCGGCGCGAGACGGTTGCCGAGGCGGAGTCGGGCTCTGCTGTTCCCGGAGCGGAGACGCGGGGCGGGACGCCAGCCGAGGACGCTGCGGACGAGGGGGCGGCGGTTTCCGCGCCCGCGCCTGTGAGCGAGGGTGTGCGGGTGCCCGCGGGGTTGGGGGCGGCGTTGGCCGCTGCCGCGCCGCGGCTCACTGCGGTGGGGCAGGTTTCGCCGTTGCCCGCGGGGGCGGTGGGGGTGCTCGAGGTGGATTCCTCCGGGATCTGGGAGCGGGCCATCACGCTCGATATCGGGGCTGATCTGTCCGGGAGCCGGGTGCGGCGGGCCGTGGCCGCGCTGCTGGATCGGCATCCGGCGCTGTGGGCCCGGCTGCGGTGGGACGAGGACAGTGCGGTGCTGGATATTCCGGCGCGACCGGACCGGGGGGCCGCCGTGGTGTGGCAGCTCGATCCGGGGGTGCAGGCTGTCGGGGATCCGATCCAGGCCGTCATCAATGCCGCCGCGGTGGAATTGGATCCGGAGAACGGGCGCAACATCCGGTTCGTGCTCGTGGAGAACGCGGCCGAGTCCGGGGGCGATCCCGCCGATCGGGCCGCCGCCACCCTCGTGGTGGTGGCCAACGGGCTGGTGGTCGACGACACCTCGTGGCGGACGATCATCGAGGATCTGACCGCCTTCTGGTCCGGCGGGCACGCGACGCCGCCCAGTGCGGACGCGCACCCCAGCGGTATCGCCCGTGCCCTCGCCGCCCGCTCCGGCGACGCCGACACGGTCGCCGAATTGGCTTGGTGGCGCGACACTCTGGCCGGCGCTTCGGCGGGAACCGCACCGGAGGCCCTGCTCGGCGATCCGGAACTCGCCGGACGCGGGCGCGTCTCGGTCTCCATCACCGGTGAGGGCGCGGCCGCCGTCGACACCGTCGCCCGCCACTACGACGCCACCATCGACGACGTCCTGCTGGCCGCGCTCGCCGTCACCCTGCTCGACGAGAGCGGTGAATCCGCCCGCCCCACCACCGGATCCGTGGTCCGGCTGGTCGCCGACGGCCGCGACGGCGACCCCGCCGGATCCCGCACGGTCGGCGCGTTCAGCACCACCTACCCGTTGCCGCTGCGCCTCGACGGCGTCGACTTCGACGACGTCCGCCAGGGCGGAGCCTGCGCCGGAGCAGTTCTGGAGCAAATCCGGGACGCGCGCCGGCGGGTGCCGTCCAACGGCGTCGGCTTCGGGTTGCTGCAGCATCTGAACCCGGCCACCGTCCCCGACATCGCCGGACTCCCGGTCGGCCGCATCGGCTTCCGCTACCGCGATCTGCGGCCCGCCCGTGTCTACCCGGAACCCGTCGCCGACGACCTCTACCTGGATGTCACCGTCGACACGACACAGGACGGCCTGCTCGCCCGCTTCGATTTCGCGGGCGTGGCCCTCGACCTCGAACAGGTCAAGAAGCTGGTCGAAGGGTGGGTTCAGGCCCTGGGCGGCCTGGCCGAGCACGGACGTGCGATCAATCCGTAATAATGTCCGCTGTCAAAGCATTGAGCTTGGCCGTATGGTCTGACGGGTCGGCAACTGCGCGGAGAACCCGGCAGCGGGGAACGCCGATCATCACAAACCAACCGAAGTGAAGGTGTGAACATTGATTCATCGACATGACCGGAACGGGGTTGCGAGCCGTCGGCGCCGAGTACGTGCCGCTGCCTTCATCGCCGCCACGGCCGTGCTCACCGGGCTGGTCTCCGGAGTCGGCGCCACCACCGCCGCCGCCGACCCGATCATCGACAACAAGAAACTGCTGGCCGATCCCGTCGCCCCGGACGGTTCCAAGATCACCAAGGCCGAGATGAAGGACAACCGCAGCATCCGGTTGTACGTCTACTCGGCCGCCATGGACGCCACCTACCCGGTCGATGTGCAGCGCCCCGCCGACGCCAGCGAACCGCGCCCCACCCTGTACCTGCTCAACGGTGCGGGCGGCGGCCAGGACGACGCCTCCTGGCAGAAGAAGACCGACATCGTGAAGGGCTTCCTCGGCGACAAGAACGTCAACGTGGTGCAGCCCATCGGCGGCAAGTGGAGCTACTACACCGACTGGCAGAACGACGACCCGGTCCTGGGCCGCAACAAGTGGCAGACCTTCTTCACCCAGGAACTGCCGCCGCTGATCGACGCCGCCCTCGGCACCAACGGCATCAACGCCGTCGCCGGCATCTCCACCTCCGGCACCACCGTGCTCGCCCTGCCCGAGGCCGCGCCCGGCCTGTACCGGGCCGCCGCCGCCTACTCCGGCTGCGCCCAGTTCGCCGACCCGGTCGGCCGCGAGTTCATGCGCCTCACCGTCGAAACCTGGGGCGGCGGCAAGCTGGAGAACATGTACGGCCCCGCGGATTCCCCGGCCTGGGCCGCCAACGACCCGGTCATCAATGCCGAGAAGCTGCGCGGCGTGGACCTCTACATCTCCACCGGCAACGGCCTGCCCGGCCAGTTCGACACCCTCAACGGCGAGTACGCGCTGCCCGGCTCCTACGGCCTGGCCAACCAGCTGATCATCGGCGGTGTCATCGAGGCCGGCACCAACTACTGCACGGCGAATCTGAAGAACAAGCTGGATTCGCTGGGCATCCCGGCCACCTACAACTTCCGCAACAGCGGCACCCACTCGTGGGGCTACTGGAACGAGGAGTTCATCAACTCCTGGCCGGTCCTGGCCCGCGGGCTCGGCCTGTAGCGGTCACCGATCCGCCGAACGGCCCGACCACACCCGGTGTGGTCGGGCCGCCTTGTTTGTACCTCCGGTCTGGTTAGTGGGGGTCATGCTGAACAAAAAGTTCGGTTGCCCTTAAACTGCGGAAGTGAGCACCACCCTGGCCGAACCGCGCAAGGGCATCGGGCGAGCGAGATCGGCCCTGGTCCTGCTCGGCCCGGCCTTCGTCGCCGCCATCGCCTACGTCGACCCCGGCAATGTCGCGTCCAATATCAGCGCGGGCGCCGAATTCGGCTACCTGCTCGTCTGGGTCATCGTCATGGCCAATGTGATGGCCGGGCTGGTGCAGTTCCTCTCCGCCAAACTCGGACTCGTGACCGGCATGTCACTGCCCGAGGCCGTGCGCGAGAAGTCGAGCAGGCGGGTCCGGCTGGCCTACTGGGGCCAGGCCGAAACCGTCGCCATGGCAACCGATCTCGCCGAGGTCGTAGGCGGGGCCATCGCGCTGAACCTGCTGTTCGGCCTGCCGCTGCTGTTCGGCGGTGTCATCACCGGCGTCGTCTCGCTGTTCCTGCTCATGATCCAGAACCGGCGCGGGCAGCAGCCGTTCGAGCGCGTGATCATCGGACTGCTCGCGATCATCGCCATCGGATTCCTCGCCTCGGTGTTCATCTCACCGCCGTCCGCGTCGGAGACCCTCGGCGGTCTGGTGCCGCGCTTCGACGGCGCGGAGAGCGTGCTGCTGGCCGCCGCCATGATCGGCGCGACCGTCATGCCGCACGCGGTGTACCTGCATTCGGGGCTCGCCCGGGACCGGCACGGTCAGCCGGAAGCCGGGGCACAGCGGGCGCGGCTGCTGCGCATCACGAAATTCGATGTGGGACTTGCCATGCTGCTGGCCGGCACCGTGAACCTGGCCATGCTGCTCATGGCCGCCAGTACCCTGCGCGGCCGCGACGACGTGGACTCCATCGAGACCGCGCACGCCGCCGTCAACGAGGTGCTCGGCCCGGCGGCCGGACTACTGCTCGCCATCGGGCTGCTGGCCTCGGGCCTGGCCTCCACCTCGGTGGGCGCGTACGCGGGCGCGATGATCATGCAGGGGCTGCTGAATCGGACGATCCCGCTGCTGGTGCGCCGGATCGTCACACTCATCCCCGCGCTCGCGGTGCTGGCGCTCGGCGTCGATCCCACTCGCGCCCTGATCATCTCGCAGGTGGTGCTGTCCTTCGGCATCCCGTTCGCGCTGATACCGCTGGTGCGCTTCACCAGCGACCGGAACCTCATGGGCGCGGACGTCAACCATCGCGTGACGACCGGGCTGGCGTGGCTGGTGGCGGCGATCATCTCGGCGCTCAATGTGGCGCTGATCTATCTGACCGTCACCGGTAGCTAGAAGACCGCCAACGGCTTTCGCGGCATCGCAGGCGTACGGCGCAGGGGGCCGTACCGGCGACGACGCGAAAGCCGTTGGCGGGGGTGATCACTCGGCGAAGACCGGCTTGCGCTTCTGCAGCATGGCACCCGCGCCCTCGGCGAAATCGGCAGACTGCAGCAGTTCCACCTGACCGGACTTCTCGGTTTCCAGGGCCTGATCCAGGGCGGTCAGGGTGGCGGCGTTCAGGGCGCGCTTGGTGAGTTCCAAAGCCCTGCGGGGGCCGTTGGCGATCTTGGCGGCGGCGGCCTCGACCTTGGCGTCGAGCTCGGCCTCGGCGAGAACGCCGGTGACGAGGCCGTACTTCTTCGCCTCGGTCACCGGCAGCCGATCGCCCAGCAGCGCCATCTCCGCGGCCAGCGCACGCCCGGCCGACGCCGCGACCATGGCCGCCGCGCCGCCATCGGGCATCAGGCCGATATTGATGAACGCCAGCAGCAGATAGGCCTCCTCGGAGGCGTAGGTCAGATCCGCGGCCAGTGCGAAGGCCACGCCCACCCCGGCCGTCGCACCCCGCACCCGGGCGATGACCGGAACCGGCGCGTCCACGATCGCCTTGATCATCCGGTTGGCGGCGATCATGGTCATCTCGGAGGTGATGCCGCGCGCGGCCTCACCCGGGGCGGCCGCGAGGTCGGCTCCGGTGCAGAAGTCGCCGCCCTCCCCGGTCAGAACGATCACCCGGACGGCCTTGTTCTCGTACGCTCCGAGAACCGTGTCGGCGAGCCCGACCATGGTGTCGTAGTCGATGGCGTTCTTGCGTTTGGGGTTCGTGATGGTGATCCGCAGAATCCGGCCGTCCTGGATGGCGGTGAAGCCCGGGGTGGTCGCGATATTCGTCATGTGCTCGCTCCTGCTGGATCTACTGCCGACACCGGTGCTGCCTGTTCGCGTTGCGAATTGTGGTTAACTTAGGTTGACTTGTTCGGCACTGTCAACCGTCGGTGCCACGGAGAAGGAGAATGTGCATGGTCGCCGAAAGCAGCGAGGCGGGCCTCGCTTCCGCGCGACCGGACAGCAAGCCCGCCCGCACTGCCGCCGAGCCGGGACCACGCCGCAGGCCCAAGAATCGTAAGGCCCAAATCGTGCGCGTAGCGGCGCGAGCCTTCGCCGACCGTGGATACCACCCGGTCGGCGTCGACGAGATCGCCGCCGAGGTCGGAATCTCCGGACCCGCGCTGTACCGGCACTTCACCAACAAGTACGCACTCCTGGTCGCCGCCGCCGAAATGGGCGCACAGCAACTCCTCGACGCCGCCAAGGCCGCCGACGATCCGACACTGGAACCGGAACCGCGACTCACCGGGCTGATCCGCGGCATCACCGAGCACACCATCGAATTCCGCCGCGAGGGCGGACTGTACCGCTGGGAACGCCGGTACCTGGAGAAGGACGACCGAGCCCGCATCCGCGTCGTATACGAGGACCTGCACGCCACCTTCGAAGCGGCGGTCGTCGAACTCCACCCGGACGCCGACCCCGCCGACGTGAAACTGCGCGCCGCGGCGACATTGAGCGCCATCGGCAGCATCACCGGGCATCGCACCGCACTGTCCAACGCCCGGCTCGTGAGTCTCATGAACGAGATCTGCTGGGACATCCTGCGCGCCGAACTGCCGCCCGCACCGCCCCCGGCCACCGGCGAACCACTCGTGCGCGGGCTGCCCGTCATCTCCAAGCGCGAACAGCTGCTCACCGAGGCCATCCGGATCTTCGGACGGCAGGGCTACCACGAGGCCGGCATCGAGGAGATCGGCGCGGCCGCGGGCATCAACGCCTCCAGCGTGTACCGGTACTTCAGCAGCAAATCCGATCTGCTGGCCGCGGCCTTCCACCGCACCGGCGAACGCGTCGCCATCGCCAACGCCGAAGCGCTGTCGGAGGCCACCAGCCGCGCCGACGCGGCCGTGCGCATAGCCGACCGGTTCGCGCGGATGACCTTCGCCATGCCGGAGATCCTGCCCGTCTACTTCGCGGAATTCTCGAATCTGCCCGCCTCCGAACAACATCGGCTGCGCACCATCCAGCGGCAGAACGTGCTGGAGTGGGCCAACCTGCTCGACGGCGATCAGGTCGAGGCGCGGTTCCGCGTGCACGCCGCCATCAGCCAGGTCATCGATGTGGGTCGCCGCCTGCGCTTCGACGCCCGCCCGGAGAACATGGCCCGCGTGCGCGCGCTCATGAGCGCGGTACTGCTCGGGGCCGAGCCGAAGGCCGAGTAGGGCGGCATACACCGGAACAACGCGCGGTCGCTGTGTCGATCCCAGCCACGAGCACGCCGGGATGACAGGGCGGGGCGGCTACACGCGGTGGCGCAGCCGGAAAAGCGCCCGTGCCATCCGTAGTCGCTGCGGGTGATGGTCGAAGGTGCCGGAACCGGTCGGGGTGCGGCCGTGCTTCTCGGAAATCGTGAGGGCGCGGGAGAATTCGCGCAGGGTCTGCGGGTCGCGGACCCGGCCGGGGCCGTTGACGCCGTAGACCGGGACCGCGTTCACCGTCACCAGGCCGGTGTGCAGGCGGTCCGCGAAATCGGCGACACTGCGCACATCGCGGGTGAAAACCGCTACGGGGCGCGGCTTTTCCGAGGCGTTGACCCGTTCCACGGCCTCGTCCATGGAGGCCACGCGATTGACGATCAGCACCGGGCCCGCGGCATCACCGGTGAGGGCGGTGCTCACCTCCGGCACCTCGGTGAGCACGATCGGCTCGATATAGGGCTCCCGGATGGACTCCAGACTGCCCACCACGGCCCGCCCGCCCCGGGTCAGCGCGTCACGCACCTGACGGCGGACGATATCGATCTGCGAATCCCAGGTCATCGGACCGTAGGAGGCCCGGCGGTCCGCGCCCGGACGTAGTCGGCGGGCGTGATCGGCGGCCAGCTCCAGGAACGGTTCATACACCGAATCCGCGACATAGACGCACTGCACCCCGCACGGATGCTGTCCGGCATGCGACATGGCACCGAAAACCGCTGCGGCGGCGGCATGTTCGAGCCGTGCGTCCACCTGCACCACCATCGCGCCGCGCCCGCCCGGTTCCACGATCAACGGCGTGGACGTCTGTGCGCACAGCGCGGTGACCTCACGCGCGCCCGCCGGGGAGCCGACGTAGGAGATCTTGTCCAGCCGGGCCCGGCACAGTGCGGCCGCGGTCGAGCCGTCGCCGGTGACCACCTGCAGGACAGGCTGATTCGGCACCAGCCTGCTCCACGAGTCGGCCAGCCACGCGCCGACGCCGGGGGTGAGCTCGCTCGGTTTGAACACCACCGCGTTCCCGGCGGCCATCGCCGCCGCGATCGAATTCATCGGCGCGAGAACAGGATTGTGCCAGGGGCCGAGGACGCCGATCACGCCCAGCGGCCGGTAGCCCACCGAGCCCTGCTGATTGCGGGCGAACCAGCCGCCCGGCACGGACCGGCTCAGCGTGCTCTCCGCATGGCGCGCAACCCAATCCAGGTGCTCGACCGCCAGCGTCACCTCCAGTGCGGCGTCCAGGCGCGGCTTGCCGGTCTCACTGCTGACCAGCTCCACCAGTTCCCGGGTGCCGCGTGCGACGACCCGCTTCCAATCCAGCAGCCAGCGTTTACGCGCACTGAAATCGATTGCCGCCCACCATTGTTCGGCGGCGCGCGCGGTGCGTACGGCGCGGGTCAGTTCACCCGCGCCCATGACGGCGTAATCGCCCGCGACCTCCCCGGTTCGTGGGTCGTAGGACGTCAGCACCTTCGGCCGTCCCGCTCCGGTGCGCCCTTTCGCTTGCTGCGCAGGCTCAGTCGCCCGCGGCTGCGCAGACTCGGCCATGGTCACCCTCTCGCGGCCAAAAAATCGTCTCCCCGCACCGCCAGACTATGGTTCGCCCCGTAGCCTCGACAAGGTAGCGAAATTCCGGCATACCGGCCGGTCCGTGCCCGGATCTGCGGCTATGCAAAGACCCGGAAGTTTGTGACCAAGGACACATCTCACTCTCCGCTGCTTAACCGAAGCAACGACCGGGAATTCTTTGCGCCGGTAACATCACGCCCGGCGGAGTGGATCATCCCGGAAGGGATGTGGGGACCTGCCGAACGGGGCCTATAAATTGCCTGCCCAGCCGATAGTGGAGAGTTGATGCCGAGCTTGGACAAACCGGAATCGCACGCAGCGGAGTCATACAGCGATCCGGCGGTGTATGTCGAAGACGTCCGCAAATCGTTCGGCGACGTACACGCCCTGAACGGAGTCAGCTTCACCGCCTCGCGCGGCCAGGTGCTCGGCATCCTCGGCCCCAACGGCGCGGGCAAGACCACCACCGTGAAGATTCTGTCCACCCTGCTGCGACCCGACAGCGGCGTCGCCCGCGTCGCCGGCCACGACGTCCGCAAGGACCCGGCCGCGGTACGCCGCTCCATCATGATGACCGGCCAGTACGCCGCCCTCGACGAAAACCTCTCCGGCCGGGAGAACCTCGAACTCTTCGGCCGCCTCATGGGCCTGCCGCGCAAAGCCGCACGCAAACGCGCCGACACCCTGCTCGAGGAATTCGACCTCACCGCCGCCGGCCGCCGCGCCGTCGCCCACTACTCCGGCGGTATGCGCCGCCGCGTCGACATCGCCTGCGGCCTCGTCGTCCGCCCCGAGGTGGTGTTCCTCGACGAACCCACCACCGGCCTCGACCCGCGCAGCCGCCAGGGCGTGTGGGATCTGGTCAACGCGCTCAAGCGCCAGGACATCACCGTCCTGCTGACCACCCAGTACCTCGAAGAGGCCGACGTCCTCAGCGACAACATCATCGTCATCGACAAGGGCACCGTCATCGCCGAGGGCACCGCCGACGCGCTCAAGGAGAAGACCGGCGGCAGCTTCTGCGAGATCGTGCCGCTGGATCCCGCCCAGGTGCACCGCGTCGCCGACGCCCTCGGCGACCTCGTCCCGCCCGCCGTGCGCGCCGAACTCGCCGGAGACCGCGTCTCCATCCCGGCCCCCGAGGGCGCGGCCACCCTGTCCGAGGCGCTGCGCCGACTCGACGTCGCCGGCGTCCAGCTCGCCGACATCGGACTGCGCCGGCCCTCCCTCGACGACGTATTCCTCTCGCTCACCGGACACGGCAGCAAGCACGAACCGGGGAACGCCGCATGAGCGAGCGCAGCGAGCGAATCGATCACACAGCGCGCCGCGCGCATGCCGGAGCCGAGCGCAGCGAGGTTCTGGCATGAGCGCTCCGGCGACCACCGATACCAGCGCGCAACTGTTCGCCGGCCTGCCGGACGCGAAGCCGTCGAGCCTCGCGCAGTGGTGGGCTCTCACCGGCCGCATCGTCTGGGTGATGGCCACCAAGGGCGAACTCATCATCGCCGTCATCACGCCGCTGGTCTTCACCCTCGGCTTCTACCTGCCGCTCAAATACGTCATGCAGTTCAAGGGCATCGACTACGCGCAGTTCGTCATGCCCATCATCGTGCTGCAGACCATGTCCTTCACCATGATGTCCAACGCCCAGCGGGCCGCCTTCGAAGCGCTCACCGGGCTCAACACGCGCATGCAGACCATGCCCATCGGCATCATGGTGCCGCTGCTGGCACGGCAGAGCGCGGGCATGGTGCGGTCGATCGTCGCGCTCGCCGGAGCCATCGGCTGGGGGCACATGATCGGCTTCCGGTTCGTGGGCGGCATGGGGCAGGCGGTGCTGTTCTGCGTGTTCTCCCTCGCCGTCGGCACGGTGCTGGCCATCGGCGCGGACGGACTCGGGTCGCTCACCAAGAGCCCCGAACAACTCAGTCAGGCGCTGACCCTGCCGACCCTCATCTTCGGCATGCTGTCCTGCGGCTTCGTGCCGGAATCCGGCTTCCCGGAATGGATTCGGCCGTTCGTCCGCAATCAGCCCATCTCGCAGCTGTCCTTCGCACTGCGTGACATGGCGGCGGGCGTCATCACCTGGGAAGTGCTGTGGGTGCCGTTGGTGTGGTTGATCGGCATGGCGGTGGCGTTCCTGCCGCTGGCGGTCTGGGCGAGCGTGAGGCGATCATGAGTGCGGTAATCGAGAGTCCGGCCGTCGGCGCCCCCGCGACCGGCGACGAATGGGCGGGCCACCAGCCGCTGCCCGTGGTGGCGCCGCGCTCCGAGCGCGCGCTGTCGGTGTGGGCGCAGCAGAGCCTCATCCAGACCAAACGACTGCTCATCGGCTGGATGCGCGACCCCTCCACCACCATCCAGACACTGATCTTCCCCGCGGCCACCCTGCTCATGTTCCGCGTGGTGCTGGGCGATTCGATCACCCAGGCCACCGGTGAACCCAGCATCTACGGCACCGTGCCGATGGTGATGCTGGTGGCCGCCATGTCCGGGTCGGTGGTGAGCGCGCTCGGGTTCAAGACCGAGAAGCGCACGGGTCTGCTCGGGCGGTTCCACACCATGCCGGTGCACCGGGCCGCCGGGCTCACCGGCAGGCTGCTCGCCGAAGCGATCCGGGTGCTCATCACCTCGCTGTTCGTGCTGGCCGTCGGCGTCTTCCTGGGCTTCCGATTCTGGTACGGCCCAGCCGCTTCCATCGCCATGGTGTGCATACCGATCCTGTTCGGCATCGGATTCGCGCTGCTGGTGACCACCCTGGCCACCATCACCGAGGGCGTCATGCTGATGAACGTCATCGGCATCATCAATACGCTGCTGATGTTCTTCAACACCGGATTCGTGCCGGTGTTCGCCTACCCCGCGTGGTTGCAGGGCACCGTCGAGAACCAGCCCATGAGTACGGCGATCGACGCCATGCGCGGGCTGTCCTATGACGGGCCGATCGTGGAGCCGCTGCTGAAGACCGTCGCCTGGACGGTCGGGCTGATCGTGGTCTTCGCGTACCCGGCCATCCGCGGCTACCGCCGGGCGGCCGAGACCGGAGCCTGAATCCCGGTCTGCGCCGCGAGGTTTGCGCGGTTTGCCGAGCCCCGGTCCAGGTGTGTCACGCGTCACGTTAAGGTGGCCACATGGCATACCTGGTTACCGGGGCAACTGGGTTCATCGGTCGATTTCTGATTCCCGAACTGCTCGAACACGATCACGACATCCACGTACTCGTACGCCCCGGCGAAGATTCGGTGCTGCGATACAACCGGTGCGTCCGCGCCTGGAACGCCGGCGACCGGATCCGGCCCGTGCGCGGCGACCTCGCCGCACCCGGACTCGGCGTCGACGCCGGCTGGATCGCCGCGCACCGCGGCTCCATCGACCACGTCTTCCACCTCGCCGCCGGGTACGACTCCGGCGAACCCGGTGACGGCACCCGCCGCGTCACCGACCTCGCCGCCGGTCTCGAAGCCGGACTGCTGCACCATGTTTCGAGCGTCCAGGTGGCCGGAGCCTGGAACGGGCTCTACACCGAGAACATGGTCGACGTCGGACAGGTGCTGACCACGCCCTACCAGCGGTCCCTGCTCGCCGCCGAACAGGCCGTCCGGGAACAGGCCAAGGTGCCGTGGCGGATCTACCGGCCCTCCATCGTCATCGGCGATTCCCGCACCGGCGAGATCGACCGGATCGACGGGCCCTACTACTTCTTCCGGCTGCTGCGCATGGCGGCGCAACTGCCGCGCATCCTGCCGATCGTCGCGCCCAAACTCGGCGAAACCAATATGGTGCCGGTCGATTTCGTGGCGCGGGCGCTCGCCCACATCGCGCATCAGCCCGGCGCGGACGCCACCACCTATCACCTGGTCGACCCGCGCAGGCAGAGCGTCGCCGACGTGTTCAACCTCTTCGCCGACGAGGCCGGGGCGCCGCACCTGGTCGAACTCATGCCCAAGCAGGCCCTCGACGTCTCGCTGCGGGTACCCGGCATGGGGTGGGCGCTGCGCCAGGTCGGACTGCCCATGGACGTGGTCGAGCACACCGAACTCTCCTGCCACTTCGACAGCCGCCACACCGCCGCCGCACTGGCGGGCACCGACATCAAGGTGCCGCCGCTGGCCGGCTACGCCTCGGTGATCTGGAAGTACTGGATCGAGAACTGGGTGTAGCCCACTCCCGGGGCCCTCCGGGGGCTCCGGCGGGTTCAGGCGTGGTCCGGAAGCTCCGAACTCGGCGTCTCGAGCAGGTGGCTCAGGTCCTGCGGGGGGCCGAAATCCCAGCCGACCCAACGGTTCCGGTTGGTCCAGCCGACCAGGTCGTAGCGCCAGCGGAAGGGCCAGGTGGTGGCGACCGTCATGAACAGGGACGCGCCCAGTGCGGTGTAGTCGTCGTGCGCGGAGAGCAGGGCGCGCTGCTGGCGGGGCGGGCGGGTGAAGAACGCGTCGAACATGGCCTTGGCCTGATCGGTGGTCAGCCGGCCCAGGCCGTAGACGCCGCGCATGCGCATCCAGTAGACCAGGCGCGCCTCCCGCGACCACATGGCCTCGATGGGGTCGGCGCCCTGGCGGATGGCCTCGATCGCGGTGTCCACCAGCGAAAGTGAATCCGCCACACAGTATCCCGTGATCGGATGCATCATCCCGCCGCGCGATCCGAACGGAATCACCTGGCCGCGACCGGCTTTCGGCGGCTGATCGTCCAGCGGATAGTGCGCGGCCTCGCTCGGCTCGTCACCGCGTAGTCGAATGCCGTGTGCGGCGAGCCGATTCAGCGTGCGGCGGCGCAGTTCGTGCTGCGGCATACCGCCGCGCAGGCCGAGGCTGGTCTCCTCGAAGATCACCGTCCCGTCCCCGAGCGGCACCGCGTACAGGAACGACGGCGGCTCGCCCGGCCCGGCTCCGTTCTCCGGCCGCCAGTCCAGCATCAGTCCTTCACCGGGGCGCACCATCGGCGCGGCGACGTCCTCGTCCACGAAGATCCCGTGCGCGCTGGCCGTCCGGCGCTTCCCCGGCGCGGCTTGGCCCCGGGTGTCGAACACCGTCGCGGCCCGCACCTCGGTCCCGTCGGCCAGCTCCACGCGATGCGGCTCCACCACCCGCGCCCGGCCCGCGATCACCGTGGCGTCATCCAGCGGCAGTGCGTCCCACAGCCCCCGCTTGGACAGCACACAGTAGGCCCGATCGATCCGATGCTCACTCTTCGCCCACACCGCGGGCCGCTCGATCAAACTCCCGATGGCGCTGTGCGGCAACCACTCCGGCAGTTCGTCCACCCAGCACGAGAACGTCGGCACCCACAGCCGCTCCGGCCGCGGGTCCACCGCGACCACCCGCATCCCGGCCGCCATCGCCCGATGCGCCAATGCCCGCCCCGTGGGCCCCAGCCCCACCACGCACACGTCGGCCGCGCCGCCGACCGTCAGGCCACTCATACCCGCATCAAACCAGCCCGGCCCCGCGCCCCGCCAGCCTCCCGGGCGGGTTCGCGGGGTCTGCTTCGTCACTCGGCGGAGCCGAGCGGGCAACTCCGTTGCCCCGCAACAGACTTGCCCGGCATTCGGCTACTTCGGGGTAATCCAGGTGGTGATGTCGGCGTGTACGACCTCGAGGCCGGACTTGTCGTAGATGGAGACCGGCACGATCAGGTCCTGTCCCTCGGTGATCGCGTCGAAGTCGGGGACCTCGGGCAGCTTCGCGACGGCGCGCAGCCCGGAGTTGGCCTTGGCCAGATACTGCACGTTCATGGCCTTGGGAATCCAGCGGTGCGTGCCCGGCACGGTGGCCTCGCTCAGCATGCCCATGGCGACCTCGGCCAGATTGCAAGCGGCGATGGCGTGGAAGGTGCTCAGGTGATTGTGAATCCCGAACCACTTGGGCGCGGTCACCTCGCACAGCCCCGGTTCCAGGCGGACGACGGTCGGCAGCACAGTGCCGAAGTACGGCACCCGCGCGACCATGCCCAGGGAGAACAGGGTGTGGCCCAACCGGTTGTCGGGCAGCTTCTTCCAGCCGCGGTAGGTGGCGGTCTCTTTCGTCATGACCCGTATCTTACTCAGAAGTAAGTTCGAGGGAAGCACGCCGCTGGCATACTGGCCCGCCATGTGGGGGATCATCACCGATTGGATGGCCGGCGGGGCGCGCCGGCGACGTGCGATTCTGATTCTGGCCATCATCGGCTGCGTGGTGGGCGGACTGACCGCGGTGTTCGGGTTCTCGCCGACCAAGCTCTACTTCACCGGCGAACAGGTGAACGCCCAGGTCACCGACTGTCGCTACGTGAACCCGCGCCGCAAACCCTCGTACTACGCGTGCAACGGAATGTGGACCCTGAAGAACGGTGCGAAGGGGTCGGGCGAGCTGATCGGCATGCGGGCCAAGCACGAACCGAACAAAGGCACCCTCGTCGCGGTCCTCGCCACCGAGAAGAAAGCCCACGCCAACCTCTCGGCCGCCGTCCCGACGCTCTTCGTGGGCGGCATCCTGGTCTTCATCGCATCGACGTCGTTCCTGGTGCAGTACTACCGGCACCGCCGTCCGGCATCGGACAGTTCGGCGCGCTGATCAAACAACCGCTGGTGGACGCCCGGCGCAGGTCGCCCTCACCGCCGCCGGGCGGAAGCGCGCTCCTGAAGTGCTACTGCAGATTCAGAAGGCGCCGTAGGGCTCGGTCGATGCTGTCCAGTACTTCCTGATCGACTGTGAAAAGCAGTTCGCGCAGATTGCCGGGGTTGACTCGGGAAATGTTCAAACACTTCGCGTACAAACCGTTTCCGAGGGCAACGCTGAGTGAGAGCGCGATGTTCTCGCTGATCGGCATCACATCGGTGACATCGATGCATACGCAGGCGCCTTCGGCGTTCGCGGAATCGGCGCTGATGATCAGAACATTCCGGATGCGCCCGAGTGCCTGATATGCGCGGACCTCGCCGCGAGCGTGACTCAAGGCCGGAATTCCTCCATCTCCGCGTCGCGGTCCTCATGGGAAACGAACGCACCGGGCATCTTCCGCTCGGCTGCCAACTCCATTCGGACGGCCGCGCGAATGAGCGCCTCTTCGCACACCTTCGCCACCCACGCCGACACATTGCCGTCCGCCTCGGCTTTGATTGCTTCGGTTAGGTCGTCCGGCAGGCGGACCGTCAGCTTCGCCATACTCACGAGCCTACTCCGTGTCGGACACTCGTTCCTGGGGTTCGGTGGAACTCACTTGCCCCAGGTGATTTCGGGGAGCGCAAGGTTTACCGTCGATCGCAGGTGACGCAATGAGGGCACTCGTATGCGCAATCCGGGGATCTCGATGGTGATATGGGAGTCAGGATGCGGAGCCGGAGCAGGATCGACTCGCACCGGAAGGGCCAGGGGCGGTACGGGTTCCGGCTCCGGGGCCGGGGGAGCGGCGGGGGTGCGCGACGCGCCCGGGATGAGTTTCGCTACCATTCGCCCAGGGGCGGTGAGAACGCCCACCGCCTGGTTCGCCGTCTCGGTGATGAGACCCCGTGCCTGATCGGCGGTTTCGGTGATCAGATCGCGCGCCTGGTCTGCGGTCCCGGCGATCACGCCCAGCGCTTGGCCAGCGGTGCCGGTGATCAGATCGCGCGCCTGGCCGACCACAGCGGTGAGGGCGGTGATCGGGTCGGCGGCCGGGGCGGTCGCCTCCGGTACCGGGAGGGCGAGTCGCTGTTCGGGGCCGGTCAGGGCGATGTAATTGGTTGTGGCGGTGGGGTATTGGTAGTAGCCGGGGTCGCCGAGGCGGCGGTTGACGGTGGCGCGTTCGGCGATGCTGCCGGGGATGCGGGTGATGTCGGAGGCGGCGGCGCTGACCGCGCCCGCGATGCGGACGGCGTCGCTGAGCGGGCTGGCGGCGTAAGCGTCCTGGGCGTTCTCGGCGGCTTTGCGGGCCGAATGTGCCCAGTGCACCATTTCGGCGAGCAGCATCTCGACGTGGCCGAGCACGGCGACCGCGCGCAAGGTGACCTCGACGGGAAGTAGTACCGCGCCCGCGAGCACCTCGCCGGGCAGTGGGGCGGGCGTTTGCCCGTTGAGCATGGGCCCGGCCGCGCCCTGCCAGCCCGCGCGGTAGCCGGGTCCGATGGGTATGGGCCGTTGGACCTGCACGGGCGCGCGCACGACGGTGACGCCCTGCGGGAGTCGGCGGTCGGTGGCGCCCAGTCCGGGTAGCTGCGGAAGTACGTTGAAAACGGACAGAATCGACATGCCAAACCCCTCCTGCTCGTGCGCTTCCCCGGTCCCGAATGGTCGGAACCCCGCGCACAACGGCATTATGGGGACCCTAACCCGGTCCCGGGTGGCCCGTCGCGGCGAAGCGGGGGCTCCGGCGCAAATCGGCCAGCCGGATGCCACATGCCGGACCCGATGTGACCTGGGTTATCGGTGACGAAGGTAATCCAGGGGGCGATTTGAACTGGCCCCCGGCTGTGGGGCATACTGTTCGGGTTGCCCGCACCAGGTTGTGTGTATTCCGGTGGAATCGCGCAGGTGGCGGGTTGAGTTAGACCCAATTTTGCACCCGCCCGATCGAGGCGCGGGTGCGTCCGGGACACTGTTTCGAGGCCCAGATGGATTCTGTCCAGGGCTGCGGAATGAGCAATAGGGCGACACGCCCGACCGCGTGGACCGGATGAACCATGACAGATGAACAGCGGTGACGGATCGGGCGAGGCCCGGTCGTAGTGATTGGCTGATGCGTCTTCGTGTGTTCGGGCTGTGCAAATGAGGGTGGTTCGAGAGGACGGAAGTCCTTTTGGCCCACAACGTAAGCGGAGAAAAGGACACTCAGCGTGGCGGGACAGAAGATCCGCATCAGGCTCAAGGCCTACGACCATGAGGCGATCGACGCGTCTGCGCGCAAGATCGTCGAGACGGTGACCCGCACCGGTGCCCGTGTCGTCGGGCCCGTGCCGTTGCCGACCGAAAAGAACGTGTACTGCGTCATCCGTTCGCCGCACAAGTACAAGGACTCGCGCGAGCACTTCGAGATGCGTACGCACAAGCGGCTGATCGACATCCTCGACCCGACGCCGAAGACCGTTGACGCTCTCATGCGCATCGATCTGCCGGCCAGCGTCGACGTCAACATTCAGTGACGGGGTATTCGACTATGACTGACAACAAGAGCCGTCCGGCCGCGGGCATCCTGGGCACCAAGCTCGGCATGACCCAGGTCTTCGACGAGAAGAACCGCGTCGTTCCCGTGACCGTCGTCAAGGCAGGTCCGAACGTCGTCACCCAGATCCGCACCGTGGAGCGCGACGGCTACTCGGCCGTTCAGGTCGCTTTCGGCGCCATCGACCCGCGCAAGGTGAACAAGCCGGTCTCCGGTCAGTTCGCCAAGGCCGGTGTCACCCCGCGCCGCCACATCGCGGAATTCCGTCTCGCTGATGTCGCCTCGTTCGAGGTCGGCCAGGAGATCAACGCCGACGCCTTCGCAGAGGGCAGCTACGTCGACGTCACCGGCACCTCCAAGGGCAAGGGCTTCGCGGGCACCATGAAGCGTCACGGTTTCCGTGGCCAGGGTGCTTCGCACGGTGCGCAGGCCGTGCACCGTCGTCCGGGTTCCATCGGCGGTTGCTCCACCCCGGGTCGCGTGTTCAAGGGCATGCGCATGTCCGGCCGGATGGGTAACGACCGCGTCACCACGCAGAACCTCTCGGTCCACAAGGTGGATGCCGAGAACGGCCTGCTGCTGATCAAGGGCGCGATCCCGGGCCGCACCGGCGGCATCGTGATCGTCAAGAGTGCAGTGAAGGGTGGTGCCCGGGCGTGAGCGCTGTGAGCACTGAGAAGAAGACCAACCTGACGCTGCCGGTCAAGGTTGCCGGTGGCAAGACCGATGGCACCGTCGAACTCCCCGCGGAGATCTTCGACGTGACCGCCAACATCGCGCTGATGCACCAGGTCGTCGTGGCCCAGCAGGCCGCGGCTCGCCAGGGCACGCACGCCACCAAGACCCGCGGTGAAGTCCGCGGTGGTGGCAAGAAGCCGTACCGCCAGAAGGGCACCGGCCGCGCCCGCCAGGGTTCGACCCGTGCGCCGCAGTTCGCCGGTGGTGGCACCGTGCACGGCCCGCAGCCGCGCGACTACACCCAGCGTCTGCCCAAGAAGATGAAGGTCGCCGCGCTGCGTGGCGCTCTGTCGGACCGGGCTCGCAACGAGCGCATCCACGTGATCACGGAACTGGTCGCGGGTCAGACCCCGTCGACCAAGACCGCCAAGTCGTTCCTCGCCGAGCTGTCGACCCGGAAGAACATCCTGGTCGTCGTCGGCCGCGAGGATCTCACCGCGTGGAAGAGCGTGGCGAACCTGCAGGGCGTGCACCCGATCGCCCCCGACCAGCTGAACACCTACGACGTCCTGAAGTCGGACGAGGTCGTGTTCTCGGTCGAGGCGCTCAACGCCTTCGTGCACGGCCCGGCCGAAGCTGCACAGGAGGAGAGCAAGTGACCACCATCGCCGACCCCCGCGACATTCTGCTCGCGCCGGTGATCTCCGAGAAGTCCTACGGGCTGATCGAAGACGGCACCTACACCTTCCTGGTGCACCCGGACTCGAACAAGACGCAGATCAAGATCGCCGTCGAGAAGGTTTTCGGCGTGAAGGTGACCAGCGTCAACACCGCCAACCGTCAGGGCAAGCGCAAGCGGACCCGCTTCGGTTACGGCAAGCGCAAGGACACCAAGCGCGCGCTCGTGACCATCTCGGCCGACAGCAAGCCCATCGAGATCTTCGGAGGCCCGGTCGCGTAAGCGGCTGGAGCTCCAGAAAGTAGAGAAGAACTCATGGCAATCCGTAAGTACAAGCCGACGACCCCGGGTCGCCGCGGTGCTTCGGTCTCGGACTTCGCCGAGATCACCCGCTCGACCCCCGAGAAGTCGCTGCTGCGTCCGCTCACCAAGACCGGTGGCCGTAACTCGCAGGGCCGCATCACCACCCGGCACAAGGGTGGCGGCCACAAGCGCGCCTACCGTCTGATCGACTTCCGTCGACTGGACAAGGACGGCATCCCGGCCAAGGTCGCGCACATCGAGTACGACCCGAACCGCACCGCCAACATCGCGCTGCTGCACTACGCCGACGGCGAGAAGCGCTACATCATCGCGCCCAAGGGCATCGCCCAGGGCACGAAGATCGAGTCCGGCACCGGCGCCGACATCAAGCCCGGCAACAACCTGCCGCTGCGCTCGATCCCGACCGGTACCACCATCCACGCCGTGGAGCTCCGCCCGGGCGGCGGTGCCAAGCTGGCCCGCTCGGCCGGCATGAGCATCCAGCTGCTGGGTAAGGAAGGCCAGTACGCCGTGCTGCGTATGCCTTCCGGTGAAATCCGTCGCGTCGACGTGCGCTGCCGCGCCACCGTCGGCGAGGTCGGCAACGCCGAGCAGTCGAACATCAACTGGGGCAAGGCCGGCCGTATGCGGTGGAAGGGCGTTCGCCCGACCGTCCGTGGTGTGGTCATGAACCCGGTCGACCACCCGCACGGTGGTGGTGAGGGTAAGACCTCCGGTGGTCGCCACCCGGTCTCCCCGTGGGGCAAGCCCGAGGGCCGCACCCGTAAGCCCAACCGTCCGAGCGACAAGCTCATCGTCCGCCGCCGCGGCAAGAAGCGTTAAGGAGGAGGTTAGACATGCCACGCAGCCTGAAGAAGGGCCCGTTCGTCGACGAACACCTCCTCAAGAAGGTGGACGTCCAGAACGAGAAGGGCTCGAAGCAGGTCATCAAGACCTGGTCGCGTCGTTCCACCATCATCCCCGATTTCATCGGCCACACGTTCTCGGTCCACGACGGCCGCAAGCACGTGCCGGTGTTCGTGTCGGAGAACATGGTCGGACACAAGCTCGGTGAATTCGCGCCGACTCGTACGTTCAAGAGCCACGTCAAGGAAGATCGGAAGAGCAAGCGGCGATGAGCACTGAAACTCAGAACCCGACCGCGCGCGCGACCGCGAAGCACGTTCGCGTGACCCCGATGAAGGCTCGCCGTGTCGTGGACCTGGTCCGCGGCAAGCGGGTCGAGGACGCGCTGAACATCCTGCGGTTCGCCCCGCAGGCCGCCAGCGAGCCGGTCGCCAAGGTCGTGGCCTCGGCCGCCGCCAACGCGGAGAACAACCTCGGCCTGAACCCGGCCACGCTGGTCATCTCGACCGCGTACGTCGACGAGGGCGCGACCATGAAGCGTTTCCAGCCGCGTGCCCAGGGCCGCGCGTTCCGGATCCGCAAGCGCACCAGCCACATCACCATCGAGGTCGAGAGCGTGCCCACTGCCGGTGCCACTCGTAACCGGAAGGGAGGGGCAAAGTAAATGGGACAGAAGATCAATCCCCATGGCTTCCGCCTCGGCATCACCACCGACTGGAAGTCGCGTTGGTACGCGGACAAGCAGTACGCGGACTACGTGAAGGAAGACGTCGCGATCCGCAAGCTCCTTGCCACGGGCATGGAGCGGGCCGGCATCTCGAAGGTCGAGATCGAGCGCACCCGTGACCGCGTGCGGGTGGACATCCACACCGCGCGTCCGGGCATCGTGATCGGCCGTCGTGGCGCCGAAGCCGACCGCATTCGCGCCGAGCTGGAGAAGCTCACCAAGAAGCAGGTTCAGCTGAACATCCTCGAGGTCAAGAACCCCGAGTCGGATGCGCAGCTGGTTGCCCAGGGTGTGGCCGAGCAGCTGTCGAACCGTGTGGCGTTCCGTCGCGCGATGCGCAAGGCCATCCAGTCGGCCATGCGTTCGCCGAACGTCAAGGGCATCCGTGTGCAGTGCTCCGGCCGTCTCGGCGGCGCGGAAATGTCGCGCTCGGAGTTCTACCGTGAGGGTCGGGTGCCGCTGCACACGCTGCGCGCCGACATCGACTACGGCCTGTACGAGGCGAAGACCACCTTCGGCCGCATCGGCGTGAAGGTCTGGATCTACAAGGGCGACATCGTCGGCGGCAAGCGCGAGGTCACCGCTGTGGCCCCGTCCGGCCGCGACCGTGACGACCGCCCGCGTCGCGAGCGTCCGAGCCGTCCGCGTCGCAGCGGTGCCCAGGGCACCACCGCGACCAGCACTGAGGCCGGCCGCGCCGCCACCGCTGTGGCGGAGGCACCGGCAGAGAATCAGGAGGGCTGACACATGTTGATGCCCCGCAAGGTCAAGCACCGCAAGCAGCATCACCCCAAGCGCTCTGGCATGGCCAAGGGCGGCACCGCGGTTTCGTTCGGTGAGTTCGGCATCCAGGCGCTGGAGCCGGCCTACGTGACGAACCGGCAGATCGAGTCGGCGCGTATCGCGATGACCCGCCACATCAAGCGTGGCGGCAAGGTCTGGATCAACATCTACCCGGACCGTCCGCTCACCAAGAAGCCGGCCGAAACCCGCATGGGTTCCGGTAAGGGTTCGCCGGAGTGGTGGATCGCGAACGTGAAGCCCGGCCGGGTCATGTTCGAGCTGTCCTACCCGAACGAGGAGACCGCTCGTGAGGCCCTGCGCCGCGCGATGCACAAGCTCCCCATGAAGTGCCGGATCGTGACGCGAGAGGAGCAGTTCTGATGGCTACCGGAACTCCGGCCGCAGATCTGCGCGAGCTCAACGAGGACGAGCTCGTCGCCAAGCTGCGCGAATCCAAGGAAGAGCTGTTCAACCTGCGCTTCCAGATGGCGACCGGTCAGTTGCAGAACAACCGTCGCCTGCGTGTGGTCCGTCATGAGATCGCCCGCATCTACACGGTCATGCGTGAGCGTGAGCTCGGCCTGGCCTCCGGTCCTGAAGGCAAGGGAGACGCCGCATGAGCGACGTAAAGGGCCCGGCCAAGACGCCGGCCAAGCAGGAGGATCGTGGTCAGCGCAAGGTGCGCATCGGCTACGTCGTCTCCGACAAGATGAACAAGACCATCGTGGTCGAGCTGGAGGATCGCGTGAAGCACTCGCTTTACGGCAAGATCATCCGCACCACCTCGAAGGTGAAGGCCCACGACGAGAACGAGATCGCCGGTGTCGGCGACCGCGTGCAGCTGATGGAGACCCGTCCGCTGTCCGCCACCAAGCGGTGGCGTCTGGTCGAGGTGCTGGAGAAGGCCAAGTAGGCTTCTCCGCGACTGACTGGTCGTAGATCGAAGGCCCGCTTCCCGTTTCGGGGGAAGCGGGCCTTCGTGCATTCCGGGGTTACCGGTAGGTAATGCGAGAGTTGTTCTCTCACATGTGAAGTCGTGTCGCGTAAGTCTCTCCGGACACGCTTCTGGTATTGGCGTTCACCCGGGTAGAAGCGCTATCTTTTTCGTGCTATGAGGGATGCTGTGACAACGACACCGGGTGCTTGGCGATCGAGTGACAACGAGGCGGTGTCCTTCCGTGACGCCGCCGTGGCCTGGGCCCTGGCCGCCCACGAGGCGCTGGCCGAAACCGCAAGCGGCTACGGCCATTTCGTAACCATCAATGAACTCGCCGACCGCGTCCAGGAGATGTCCGGCATCCGCACCGCCGCTCCCACCCGCACCTGGATGGACGCCATCCTGCGCAAGGTGGCCCGCCGCTGCCACAATGCCGGCGAACCGCCCCTGACGGCCCTGTGCGTCAAGCAGAACCACAAGGTGAGCGACAGCTACAAGTACGTCCTCGAACTCGCCCACCTCCCCATCCCCGCGGACATGGAAGTCCACGCTGCCTACGCCCGCTGGCAGTGCTACGCCGCCTACGGCGCAGACATCCCCGCCGACGGCGGAGTCCCGCCCCTCATCCCCAAATCCGGTGCACCCCTCAGCGTCACCCCCACCCGCATCGCCCCCGCCCCCAAGCCCGACCCCGAACCCCGCGCCGCGGTCTGCTCCTCCTGCTTCACCCAACTCCCCGCCAACGGCGTCTGCTACTACTGCTGACTCGGTCGCCGCGCACGGGGGCGTTCGGGATTTCAGAGGCTGCCGAGGTCGGCGGAGAGCCAGTATTGCGGGCGCATGCGGATGGTGACCATGTCGCCGTAGTCGGCGGAGGCTTTCAGGTAGGCCTCGGCCTTGTCGTCGGGGAGGTAGCGGGTGGCCATTTCGCGGTTCTCGGCGTCGGTCATGGGGGTGGTGGCGGTGATGGGGCCTTCGGCGGTGACGTAGCGGATGGTGGGTTCGAGGACCTGGGCCATGAGGCTGAAGCGGCCTGCGGACTGCAGGGCCAGGTTCTTCTTGGAGTCGGTGCCGGTGATGATCCAGAGGTCGCCGCCGGGGGCGTACTGGTACCAGATGGGGACGTTGAGGGGTGCCCGATTCGGGGTGGTTGCCACCGATAGCGCCCCGATGAGGGGCTGGGCGAGGAACTCCATGCGTTCTTGCGGTGTGAGTGCCATGTGATCCACGGTACGGCCTTCCCGGTGAATCGCAGGTCGGCGTGGGTCAGTGGACTCCGGGCGTCGCCCATTCCGGGATTCCGAAGAGCGCCACGCTGATCTGATACAGCTGTGGTGCGAGTTTCGGCAGTGCCTGGGGACCGGAGGTCTGCATGCAGTCTCGGATGCGGTCGTCGATGGCCCCGATGAGCGCTTCGAAGATCTCGGCGGGGATGTCGGCGGGGACTTCCCCGGTGCCGCGTCCGATCCGGAACGCGCCCTGCATGCGTTGTGCCAGCAGGGTTTTCATGCGTCTGCGTTGTTCGGCGACCACCGGACCGGCGGCGAGAGCTTCGATGTGCAGGGCGTGGGCGCATTCGGCGTTGTCCGCGAGCCGATTCAGGTACTCGGTCAGTGTGGTCCGGAGGAGTGCGCGCCAATCATCCTGTGGCACATCGCGAATGCTGGCGTCGAGGTAGCCGATGATCATGTCTACGGCGGCTTCGAACGCGCCGGTGAAGCATTCGTCGCGATCCTTGAACATCTGGTAGAAGGTGCGCCGCGAGACATTGGCACGGGCCACGATATCGGCGACGGTGGTGGCGGTGTAGCCGCGTTCGGCGACGGCCTCGAGGACGCCGAAGTACATGCGCATGCGCTGGGAGTGCAGGACCTCGGCCGGATCGATGCCGTGCGTCCCGCGCGGAAGTCGGCCACGGTCGATGCCGGTCTCCAGTCCCATCCCCCGAGCATAGAGAATCCGGCTCGTTGTGATTCCCGGCACTTTGCCCAACGAATGTGACGTGATACCGTCTCGGACACAGTATAGGTACGCCAGTGTTTACAAGCCTGGTGCGGCTGGGCAGGCCCGCATCAGGGAGGGGTTGGACGATGAGGATAATCCGGCAGAGACGCCGAAAACTGCTACCCATCAGTGCGATCGCGGTATCCGCAGTGGTGCTGGGACTGCTCGTGGCCCCGGGCACGGCACCGGCCGAGACAGCTCCCGATGGAGGTGCGCTGGCGCACAGCTGGGTAGCCGCGCACGACGGCCCGGCGAAATATCCCGGCCGCTATCAGAACGAAGTGTTCATCGACTTCGACGTGCCGATCGTCATGAGTGACGGCACTGTGCTCAAGGCCAACATCTACCGTCCCGTCGACGCCAATGGCAATCCGGTGACCACGCCGCTGCCGACCATCGTCAACCTCACGCCGTACACGAAGTTCGCGTCCTGGCTGGCCGACGTCGCGCTGTCGGTGCCGGCGCTGTCGGACGCGCTGCTCGAACTGGTCAACCGGATCGACCTCACGGGTACTCCACTGGAGTCCATCACCGACCTCACCCGCGTGCTGAGTGGCGGCGCGGCAAGGACTTTCGGCGTCGACCGCAAGCTGATTCAGCAGGGCTACACCCAGGTCGTCGTCGACACCCGCGGCACCGGCTACTCGCAGGGCTCCTGGCAGTTCTTCCAGGATCGGGAGAACCTGGATACCGTCGAGGTGATCGACTGGGCCAGTCGTCAGCCCTGGAGCGACGGCAATATCGGCATGAACGGCATCTCATACTCGGGCATCAACCAGTACAACGTCGCCGCGCTGAATCCGCCCGCGCTCAAGGCCATCTTCCCGGTGGAGGGCAGCACCGACACCATCGACGACGTGGCCGCGCCCGGCGGCGGGCTCGGACTGTTCGCGCCCGTGTACATCCTCGGCGTGGACGCCCTGCAGTTCCTCGGCGATCCGGCCGCGATGCTGCTGGGGCACTTGGACTTCAAGTGGCTGCTGGACCGCGTCACCAGCCCGGTCGAATTCCTCGACTACATGCTCATGGCCCTGGTACCGGATATCAGCATGCTGCCGGAGCCGCTGCGCAAGGCCCTGGAACCGGGTAGTCAGCTGCGGGAGGCGTTCACCGACAGCCACCCGGAGAACATTCAGGTGCCGACCTTCGCCTATGGCGGCTGGCAGGACATCTTCACCTCGTCGAGCGCCATGACCTTCGACCGGATCCCGCTGCCCGCCACGCACAAGAAGCTGGTCATGGGCGACACCTATCACGCGAATCCCGGTTCCGGACTGGGTAATCCGGGTGCGCCGCCGCGCCTGGACGTGCTGCAGATGGCCTGGTTCGACAAGTGGCTCAAGGGCATCGACAACGGCATCGACGAATACGGGCCGGTGGTCATGAAGCAGCAGGGCGGCGGGTGGATCAGCACCGGGCTGTACCCGCGCACCCAGGACACCGAGTACCGGCGCATGTACCTGTCGCCGGTGCGCAGTGGCACCGCCAACAGCATCTACGACGGTTCGCTCACCGCTGACGTGCCGGAAGACACTGCGCAGCTGACGGTTTCACCGGCGACCGGTCTCACCTCGCTGTGCTCACGGGAGGCGGCGGTCGAATCCGCGGGGGCGATGTCGATCCTCCCGTTCTGCGCCAAGGATGACCGCATCCACGAGCTCGGCGGACTGACGTTCACGAGTGCGCCGGTCGTGGAGCCGACCACCATCTCCGGGCCGATCAACGTGCACCTCAACACGCTCTACGACACGACCGAGGGCTACTGGGCCGTCACGGTGAACGATGTTGCGCCGGACGGGTTCTCGACGATGATCGCCAGCGGGCAACTCACCGCTTCGCTGCGTGCCGTCGATGAGGAGAAGAGCAGCCGCGACGCCGACGGCGACCTCACCGAAACCGTCTACCAGCTGCTCCTCGACACCCGGCAGCCGCTGGTTCCCGGTGTCGCGACCGCGCTGGATGTCGGCGTGAATCCGACCGAGGCGGTGCTGAAGCCGGGCCACCGTGTGCGAATCAACGTGTACGCCAGCAACTTCCCGCGTGGCATGCTGCTGCCGCCGGTGCTGGTGGAAAGTCGTGTTGCCCCACAGCATCTGGTGCTGGACCCGAACGAGCCCAGCTTCGTCAACCTGCCGCTGAGCCGCGCGATCGGCTAGACCACCGGCGGCAGGGTGAACCTGGGGGAGAAAAGCGAGAGGCCCGCTTCCTGATCGGAGGAAGCGGGCCTCCCGTCGTTCCGGCGAATCCATGCCGTCGGCGGCGTGGATCCCGGCCGGGACATGCCGGGACGACGAGTGGGGTTCGGCCGGTTACGCGACGGGCACGTGCAGGGTTTCGACGACTCGCACCAGCGGGGTGAGCTCGGTGTCCTCGGCGGCCTCGTCGAGGGCTTCGCGCAGCGCGGAATCGTTTGTGGGGCGCGCCTTTTCGAGGAGCTCGTGGCCTTCCGGGGTGACCTTGGTGTAGATGCCGCGGCGATCGTGCGGGCACAGGTAGCGCTCGAGCAGTCCCCGGTCCTCGAGGCGGGTGACCAGGCGGGTGGTGGCGCTCTGGCTGAGCACGACGGCGTCGGCGACCTGTTTCATCTGCAGCATGCCGCCGGTGCCGTCGTGCTGGCGGCTGAGCACGTTGAGCAGGGAGTATTCGCGCACGCTGAGGCCGTGTCCGCTCTGCAGGGCGCGTTCGAGATGGGCTTCGATGCGGCCGTGCAGCAGTGAGAGCGCGCACCAGCCGTCGGCGAGTGCGGTCATCGCGGGGTCGGTGGCGGTCATGGGTGCCTCCTTGTCGGGCTGCCGTCGGTGGTGCGTACCGGCTCTCACCAGGATAGACCACGAACGAAATAGTCAGCGCTTGCAATTATCGCGCGTCTGCAACTATTGTGAGTGCACGTAACGAGCTCTTGCAACAGTCGCTCTCGTAGTCGTCAGAGAAGGGGAATCCCATGCCGCTCGCGCTGCTGGCCCTCGCCATCGGGGCCTTCGGAATCGGCACCACCGAATTCGTGATCATGGGCCTGCTCCCGCAGGTCGCCGACGGTTTCGGGGTGGATATCCCGACGGCGGGCTGGCTGGTCACCGGCTACGCGCTCGGTGTCGTGCTGGGTGCGCCGATCATGACCGTGCTCGGCACCCGCATCTCCCGCAAGCGCATGCTCATGCTGCTCATGGGCCTGTTCATCGCGGGCAACCTGCTCTCCGCGGTCGCACCGGTCTTCGGTGTCATGCTGCTGGGCCGCGTGGTCGCCTCACTCGCGCACGGCGCGTTCTTCGGCATCGGCTCGGTGGTCGCCGCCGATCTGGTGGCCCCCGACAAGAAGGCCGCCGCCATCGCCTACATGTTCACCGGTCTCACCATCGCGAACGTGGTCGGCGTACCGATGGGCACCTTCGTCGGCCAGGCCGTGGGCTGGCGGGTGACCTTCGCCATCGTGGCCGCACTGGGTGTGGCGGGACTGCTCGGCGTGGCCAAGCTGATCCCCGAGATGCCGAAGCAGCAGGGTGTGCGCCTGCGCCATGAAGTGGCCGCCTTCAAGAACATTCAGGTGCTGCTGGCGCTCGGCATGACGGTCCTCGGTTTCGGCGGCGTCTTCGCGGCCATCACCTACATCGCCCCCGAGATGACCGAGATCACCGGCTTCGCGGAGGGTTCGGTCACCTGGCTGCTGGTGCTGCTCGGCCTCGGCATGGTCGCCGGGAACCTGGTGGGCGGCAAATTCGCCGACCGCGCCCTGATGCCCATGCTCTACATCTCGCTGACCCTGCTGGCCGTCACCCTGGCCCTGTTCACCCTGACCGCCCATTCCAAAGTCCTTGCGGCCCTGACGATCTTCCTCATCGGCGCGTTCGGCTTCGCCTCGGTCCCGTCCCTGCAGAAGCGCGTGCTCGACCGGGCCGGCGCTGCCCCCACCATGGCCTCGGCCATGAATATCGGAGCCTTCAACCTCGGCAACGCCCTGGCGGCCTGGCTCGGCGGCCTGACCCTGTCGGCCGGCCTCGGCCTCACCGCCCCCAACTGGGTGGGCGTCGTCCTGGCCGTCTCGGCCCTGGGCTTGGCGATCACCTCGGCCGCCCTCGAGCGCCGCGAACGCAATGCGGCAATCGTCGACAGCCCGGCGCGGGAACTCGCCGCGGCCTGACCAGCGATGGATCCCGGCCACAAACACGCCG
The DNA here is from genome assembly GCF_016741815.1 of Nocardia acididurans. Classification (GTDB taxonomy): domain Bacteria; phylum Actinomycetota; class Actinomycetes; order Mycobacteriales; family Mycobacteriaceae; genus Nocardia; species Nocardia acididurans. The sequence goes on along the minus strand of NZ_JAERRJ010000004.1, from coordinate 459,324 downwards.
GGATGACAAATGCCCGCCTCCCCAAAGGGGAAGCGGGCCTTCGCTTGTCATCACCGCGGTCGGCGACTACACCCAGTTCTTGCGCGGGCGGTTGCTGGAGGCGCGGCGTTCGGCCTCCTTGGTCTTGACGCGGTCGGCTTCCTTGCGGACCTCGACGAGGTTCTCGCGTTCGCGGATCAGCCATTCCGGCGGGTCGGCGAGCAGGCCGTCGATTTCCTCGGCGGTGAGGGCGTCGTCGATGCCCGCGCGGACCAGGCCGGTGTTGGACACTCCGAGTTTGCGGGCCACCACGTCGCGCGGGAACGGCCCGGTGCGGCGCAGTTCGGTGAGCCATTCGGGCGGGTTGGTGCGCAGCTCGTCGAGCTGGGCGCGGGTGACGGGCGAGTTCCGGAACTCCTCGGGCGCGGCGGGCAGGTAGATGCCGAGCTTGTTGGCCGCGGTCAGCGGCTTCATGGTCTGGGGGTTCTTGTCCGGGCTCACCTGATCAGGGTATCGGGCGCGCCCGGTCCGGCCGACCGCGCGGTGCGGTAGGCGCGGCGCGGTGCAATAGCCTGGACCCCATGAGCCGGTTCGAATCGATAGAGGTGCAGCGGCTGCGATGGTTCGCCGGGGTTGCGGAGGAATTGCACTTCGCGCGGGCCGCCAAGGCGCTGGGTATCTCGCGGCAGCGGTTGAGCCGGACCGTCATCGAGCTGGAGCAGGAGCTCGGCGCGAAACTGTTCGTGCCGGGAGACGGCCCGACCGAGCTCACCGACGAGGGCCGGGAACTGCTCGAGGCCGCGCGCGAGATCATCGCCCGGACCCCCGAGCCGCGGCCTGCCGCCGAGTCCGCCGGGGCCGAGCGCCTGCGGGTCGGATTCGTGCCGGGTGTGACGGTCACCAAGTGGGAGCGCATCTGGGGTGAGCGTTTCGCCGATATCGGCCTCGACTTGATTCCGGTGCCCATGAAGGAGCAGGAGTCGGCGCTGCGCACGGGTGCGATCGACATGTGTTTCGTGCGCCTGCCCATCGATCGTGACGGGTTGAGCGCGATCCCGCTGTATCGCGAGGTGCCCGTCGTGGTGGTGCCGAAGGATCATCCCGTGGCGGCGTTCGACGCGGTGGCCACCGCGGATCTGGCCGACGAGCGCATGCAGGACGCCTCCGATCTGGACGACGCCGCCATGACCATGGAGTTGGTCGCGGCGGTCAGCGGCGCGGCGATCGTCCCGCATTCCATTGCGCGCCTGCATCATCGGAAGGATCTGGTGTACCGCACGGTCACCGACGCCCCCGAGACCGAGGTGGTGCTGGCCTGGCCGGTCGCCCGGACCACCGAGCTGGTGGAGGAGTTCGTCGGTGTCGTGCGCGGGCGGTCGGAGCGCAGTACCCGCACCCCGACCCGTTCCGCGGACACGAAGCCGAAGAAGCAGCCTGCCAAGAAGCCGCAGCCCGCGAAGAAGCAGCCGCCCGCCGCGCGCGGCAGGTCGGGTGGCGCGAAGCATGCCGGGAAGCGACGGGGTCGCTGATCCGGTCGTAACCCCAGGTGGAAGCCCCTTCTCCAGTGTGGAGGCGGGCCTTCCGTCGTCTCAGGGGCAAGTTCGGTGATTTTTCAGGGTGCCGTCAGGGTTGCGCTATACGTATACGTCTACATATAGTGTTCGCAGACGGTTGATCACCCGTCATCTAGATCAGAACCGAAGCGGCGCAAGGGATTTCAGCCCACAGCGCCATGTTGTAGACGCATGCTCATATGCGCATTCAGAGATGAATTGGAGCTCGCCATGCCCGCAGATCTGCAGAAACCCACCCCCGACGCCGACGGCATGCAGGAGTTCGAACTGCGCGTCGGCCCCGGCGGCGGCCGCACCCAGCGCTTCACCGGCCGCCTGATCGCCGAATCCCAGCAGGTCACCAAGTCCGGCGCCGAGGTGGTCCAGGTCTACCTGAGCCGCAAGGGCAAGTTCGTGGTGCACCGTCACTACATCGACTGGAACGACTTCCTGCAGTCCGGCAAGAAGTCCTACCGCGAACAGAAGGAGGCCCTCGCGGGCGCCCGCGCGCACTCCGGCCAGTCCGATTTCGCCGTGTTCGGCGAGTGGGCCAAGGGCCTGAAGAACTGGCGCGACCTGGTCGGCTTCGGTGACGGCGGCGCCGGCGACTACACCCTCGACATTGTCGAAACCCTGGAGGAGCTGCGGGATCGCGTGCCCGCCAAGGCTTTCCGCATCGTCTCGGACGTGGTGCACAACCCGGCCGAAGAAGTACTCGACATCTGACGTTCGCGGCCGATTCCTGAAAGGAACCCTCCCGCATGTTCTCCGGACTGGGACGCTTCGTCGTCCGCTTCCCGTGGCTGGTCATCGGCGTCTGGCTGATAGCCATCGTCGCCATCGCGGCGACCGCGCCGAAACTCACCGCCACCACCGAGCAATCCGACTTCCTGCCTTCGCATTACGAGTCCATCCAGGCGATGGAGCTACAGGAGAAAGCGTTTCCCAACAGTGCGCCACCCGCCGCGCTCATCGTCTTCGCCCGCGAGGACGAACAGCCGCTGACCGAACAGGATTCGGCCACGGTGGCGAGCGTGGCGGCCAACCTGAGCGGCCGGAACATCCCGGATGTCACCGGGATTCAGGTGACGCCGCCCTCGGAGAACCGGCTCGTCCAGATCATCGCGGTGGGCATGACCAAGGTGACCGCACCCGATGACACCCGGCAGAGCGACGCGGTCAAGGACCTGCGCGAGGGCTTGAAAGAACAGGTCGAGGGCACCGATCTGAAGGCCGGTGTCACGGGTCAAGCCGCACAGACCATGGACCAGGTGGAATCCAGTGAGAAGGCGCTCGCCATCGTCGGCATCGCCACCATCCTGCTGATTCTGATCCTGCTGCTGGTGATCTTCCGCAGTCCGGTGATCGCGATCCTGCCGATCTTCGTCATCTTCGCGATCTCGATGCCCACCAACGGCCTGATCGGTTGGACGGCAGAGGCTTTCGACCTGAAGATCGACAGTTCGATTCAGGCGCTGCTGCTGGTCGTCATGTTCGGCGTCGGCACCGATTACATCCTGTTCCTGATGTTCCGCTACCGGGAGCGCCTGCGGCAGGGCGACGATCCGAAGACCGCCATGGCCAATGCCGTCACCCGCGTCGGCGAGGCCATCACGTCCGCGGCGGCCGCGGTGATCATCGCCTTCGGCGCGCTGCTGCTGTCCACGCTGGGGATGTTCCGGGCGATGGGCCCGGCGCTGGCCATCGCGGTGGGCGTCTGCCTGCTGGCCGGTCTGACCCTGGTCCCGGCGATCGTCTCGCTGCTGGGTACCAAGGTGTTCTGGCCGTCGAAGTCCTGGCAGCACGAGCCGACGGGTGCGCGTTTCGCGGCCATCGGCCGGGGGTTGGGCAAGCGGCCGGGCGTGTTCGCGGTCGCCTCCGGTGGCGTGCTGGTGGCGCTGGGGGTATTCGCCTTCGGTTTCCATCCGACCTTCGATATGAGCTCGGGCTCGACTTCGGACACCACCGAATCCGCGGTGTACGGCAGGGAATTGCTCAAGGGCATGCCCGCCGGGACGACGCAGCCGTCGCAGGTCTACCTGCATTCGGAAACCGGTCAGCCGCTGCAGGATTCCCAGCTGACGGCCTATGGCACGGGATTGGCGCAGGTGCAGGGCGTGGGCCAGGTGTCGCCGCCGCTGGTGTCCGAGGACAGGATGACCGCCGAATTCCAGGTGACGCTGAACTCCGCGCCGGAATCGGATGCCGCGCTCGACACCGTCCGGGGTCCGCTGCGCGATGCCGCGCACGACACCGCCCCGGCCGGCACCACCGCCGAGGTGGGCGGCATGACGTCGATCTTCGTCGACTTCCAGCACGCCATGAACCGGGACTACAAGGTGGTCTTCCCGGTGGCCGCGATCCTGATCATGGCCGTGCTGGCGCTGCTGCTGCGCAGTCTGGTGGCCCCCTGGTACCTGATGGCCTCGGTGTTCCTCGGCTTCGCCGCGACCCTCGGCGCCGCTGTGCTGGTCTTCCAGAACATGCAGGGTGATTCGGGCCTGATCTTCACGCTGCCGATCATCATGTACCTGTTCGTGGTCGCGCTCGGCACCGACTACAACATCCTGATGGTGGCCCGGCTGCGCGAGGAGGCGCGGGAGGGCAACGATCCGAAGGAGTCGGCGGCGCTGGCCGTGCGGCATACGGGTCCGACCATCGCGGCGGCGGGTCTCATTCTGGCGGGCACCTTCGCCTCGATGATGTTGTCCGGCAATACCGTGATGTCGCAAATGGGCTTCGCCATCTCGGTCGGTATCGCCATCGCGGCGTTCGTCATGGCCATGTTCTTCACCCCGGCGGTGACGGCCCTGATCGGCAAGCGGGCCTGGTGGCCCGGCCACGGCGGGGATTCCACTGCGCCGCAACCGGATTCGGACTACGTGCACTGGAACGACAAGGACTGGTCGCAGCCCTACCAGGATGTGGAGCGGTGACACCACTCGCTGGTGAGTAATGCCCGGGTCGGCAGCGTGATACACGCTGCCGACCTACCGGCAGGCAGATTAAGGGCTGGCGCGGACAGGTCGGTATGGGAAGGATGGGCTGCAAAGCCCGCGGTCGTACCTTCGAAAGGACTTGTCCCGCATGTTCTCCCGATTAGGGCGTTTCGTTGTCAAGCAGCCGTGGTTGGTGATCGGTGCGTGGTTGGTCGCCATCGTCGCCGTGGCTCTCCTGGCCCCCAAGCTGACCTCCTCCACCGACCAGGCAGACTTCCTGCCCTCCAGCTACGAGTCGATCGAAGCGATCGAACTGCAGCAGCAGGCTTTTCCCGATAGCGCCACCCCGGCCGCGCTGATCGTCTTCGCGCGCGAGGACGGCGGCCCGCTCACCGACGCCGACGTGGCCGCCGTGACCGGCGTCGCCGCGAAGCTGACCGAGCGCAAGCTCGAGGACGTCACCGCGGTCGCCCCCATGCCGCCCTCGGAGAACCGGCTGGTGGAGATCGTCGCCGTGGGCATGACCAAGGTCGACGACCCCGCCGACACCACCCAGACCGATGCGGTGAAGACGCTGCGCGAAGCGTTGGAAGAAGACGTGAAGGACACCGGCCTGAAGGCCGGCGTCACCGGATCCGCCGCGCAGCAACTGGATCAGCAGGAATCCAGTGAGAAGGGCTTGGCGATCATCGGCATCGCCACCATCGTGCTGATCCTGGTGCTGCTGCTCGCCATCTTCCGCAGCCCGGTGATCGCACTGCTGCCGATCATCGTCATCGGCGGTGTCTCCGTCGTGGCCACCGGCCTGATCGCACTGGTGGGCAAGGCTTTCGACATGAACTTCGACAGCTCGGTGCAGCCCATGCTGACCGTGGTGCTGTTCGGCGTCGGCACCGACTACATCCTGTTCCTCATGTTCCGCTTCCGCGAACAGCTGCGGGCGGGCGCGGATGCCAAGACGGCCGTGGTGAATTCGGTGGAGCGCGTGGGCGAGGCCATCACCTCGGCGGCGGCCGCGGTGATCATCGCCTTCGGCGCGCTGCTGCTGTCCACGCTGGGCATGTTCCGGTCGCTGGGCCTGGCGCTGGCCATCGCGGTGGCGGTGGCGCTGGTGGCGGGTCTGACCCTGATCCCGGCGATCGTTTCGCTGTTGGGCACCAAGGTGTTCTGGCCGTCCAAGGCTTTCCAGGTGGAGCCGAAGGCGGCCCGGTTCACGGCCCTGGGTGCGGCGCTGGGGCGCAAGCCCGGCCTGTTCGCCATCGCGTCCGGCGGCCTGCTGGTGGTGCTGACCCTGTTCGCGGTGAGCTTCAACCCGACCTTCGACCTGAGTTCGGGGTCGACCTCGGACAGCTCGGAATCGACTGTCTACCAGAAGGAATTGCTCAAGGGCATGCCCGCGGGCACCACGCAGCCCTCGCAGGTGTACCTGCGCGGTGACGGCGGTGCGCTGAACCAGGATCAGCTCGCCACCTACCGGACGGCGCTGGCCGGCGCGGACGGCGTGGATCAGGTATCGGAACCCACTCTGTCGCAGGACCGTTCGGTCGCCGAGTTCCAGGTGACCCTGAACTCCGCGCCGGAATCCGATGCCGCGCTGGAGACGGTGAAGGGCCCGCTGCGCACGACCGCGCACGATTCGGCTCCGGCCGGCACCACCGCGTTGGTCGGCGGCATGACCTCGATCTTCGTGGACTTCCAGGCGGCCATGAACCGGGACTACGCGGTGGTGTTCCCGGTGGCGGCGCTGCTCATCATGCTGGTGCTGGGCGCGCTGCTGCGCAGTGTGGTGGCGCCCTGGTATCTGATGGCCTCGGTGTTCCTGGGCTTCGGTGCGACGCTGGGTGCGGCCGTGCTGGTTTTCCAGCACCTGCAGGGCAATTCGGGTCTGATCTTCACGCTGCCGCTGATCATGTACCTGTTCGTGGTGGCGTTGGGCACCGACTACAACATCCTGATGGTGGCGCGCCTGCGGGAGGAGGCGCAGGAGGGTCATGATCCGCATCAGGCGGCGGCGCTGGCGCTGCGGCATACGGGTCCGACCATCGCGGCGGCCGGTGTGATCCTGGCGGGCACGTTCGCGTCGATGATGCTGGCGGGCAACAACGTGCTGTCGCAGATGGGTTTCGCGATCTCGGTCGGCATCGTGATCGCGGCGTTCGTCATGGCCATGTTCTTCACCCCGGCGGTCACGGCGCTGATCGGTAAGCGCGCGTGGTGGCCGGGTCACGGTGGGGATGTGCGTCCGCATCAGGTGGATCTGCAGAAGTCGGAGTGGGCGCGGACCCCGTACGACTCAGCCGGTCGCTAGCCGAAACAGTCTGACTGGAGTCTGTTTCAGTTTTTTCCCGAAAGTGCCCACCGGCGAACTGGACAACCGATACAGTTCGCCGGACCGCACACCAAGCGGTAAGGCACCGAGGGAGTTTCGACATGACCACGTCCGAGAACAAGCGCATCGCACGACGAGCGGGCACCGGCCTGACCGCGCTCGCCGCGATGGCCTGTTCGGCGGCACTGGCCGCGCCACACGCGGCCGCCGTTCCCACCGGTCTCTCCGTCAACGCCCGCACCATCTACGCGGCGTGCACCTACGAGATCACCGCCACCTTCGACCACTGGTTCGAGGCCTGGTTCTACGACAACGGCCTCGTCATCGCCGGTAGCCCGATCAAGCCGACCAACGGCAAGGCCACCATCCAGTGGACGCCCAAGAAGGCCGGCACCCACACCCTCGGCGTCCTGTCGGGTTCGCTCTGGGAACTCAAGGTCGACGTGCTGCAGCCCACCCTCACCGGCAGCGCCACCTGCGGCGCCTCCCCGCTGGGATTCCTGGGCTCCTGAGGCCCGGTCCGGCGCGTGTCCCGACCCGCCGGACCGAGAGGCCGGCTGACACCATTCCTCTGTTCCCTGGTCAGCCGGTCTCACCCCCTCGAGGGGAGAACAGCTCAGCGCATGGTGTGCCAGACCAGCGCCGCCGCGAGCGCGCCCGCGCCGTTCACGGACCAGTGCAGCGCTATGGGGGCGAGGAGGCTGCCGCTTCGGCGGCGCAGCCACGTGAACACGGCCCCGGCCGCGGCCGTGGCGATCACCGCGAGGGCGATGCCGAGAATCTGACCGGCGACCCCGCCGCCCAGAATCGCGGAAAGTCCTTTGTTGCCACTGGTCAGCCCCAGTGACGAGGCGATGTGCCAGAGGCCGAAAAGCATTGACCCGGCCATGAATACGCCACGCGCGCCGACCACTCGATCGAGGGTGCCGTGCAGGACGCCGCGGAACGCGAGCTCCTCGGGGATGGCGGTCTGCAGCGGGATGACGATCATCGACGCGATGAGCGCACCGGAGATGGTGGCGTAGCGATCGGCCAGGAAGAACGGGCGGGTGATCGGGAGCAGGGCGCCGATCAACACCGCGGCGAGCACCACACCGACCGCGGCGAGGGCCCAGATCGACCCGCGTCGCCACTGGCTCGGGCACAGGCCGAGTTCGGCCCAGCCCAGTCCGCGTCGGCGGACCATGGCCAACAGCACCACGGCAGCGATCGGAACCGTGACGATGTTCGCCCACGGGGTCGTGAAGTGGGCGATTAGATTCGTGCAGGTCAGAACCACAATAACGACGGCTACGTCAATGTAGGCGTGCATGCGGTGGCGCAGCTTGGCGGGTGCTTCCGGCAGCACGGCGACCGCACCGTTATCGTTTCGAGACATCGCGGCCAGTGTACGGACGATTCCTTAAGAGGGACTACAAATGTGGCCAATACCCACTCTCGGGGGAAACTCCCAGGGGTTTCGCCACCGACCCTCTCAGGGCTGACGCCCGGTCCACCCCTCGTAGTCGTCCCACGCCTGCAGGGTGCGCTCGGTCTCGAACCGTCGCATCTCCCGCGTGATCGGATCGGGAAACTCCAGCGCAGAGGCCAGCAGCTGCAGCGGACGGGTGTAGTCGTCGACCGGTTTATCCGTCAGCTCGGGATAGAAGTCGTCGCCCAGAATCGGGATGCCGAGCCCGTTCATATGCAGCCGCAGCTGATGCGTCCGCCCTGTCCTGGGGCGTAGACGGTAGCGCCCGAGCCCGTCGCGGTGCTCGAGCAGTTCGAGGCGGGTTTCGGCATTGGGTTCGCCCGGCACCTCGAAGGCCTGAAGTACCTGCTTCTCCTTGATGATTCGGCTGCGGATCACGCGCGGCAGCTCGAGTTCCGGATCGAAGCGGGCGATGGCCTCGTACTCCTTGTGGACGAGGCGCTTGTGGAACATGGTCTGGTAGGCCCCGCGCCGCGCCGGGTTGACGACGAACAGCACGAGCCCGGCGGTCACCCGGTCGAGCCGGTGCGCGGGAATCAGATCGGGCAGGTCGAGGTCGTTGCGCAGCCGCACGAGCGCGGTCTGCAGAATGTGCTGCCCGCGCGGAATGGTCGACAGGAAGTGTGGTTTGTCGGCGATGAGGATGTCGTCGTCGCGGTGCACGATGCCGATCTCGAACGGCACCTCGGTCTCCTCCGGCAGATCGCGGTGGAACCAGACGGCCCCGCCCGGCACATACGCGGTGTCGAGGCCGATCGGCCCGTCCAGATCCACGATGCCGCCCTCGCGCAGCAGCTCGTCGATGCGGGCGGCGGGTACGCGGGGCAGCCGCTCCACCAGATGGTCGCGGATGGTCGCCCAGTCGCCCTCGTCGGGCAGTCGCAACCGGGCGGGGTCGAGCCCGTGCCGTTTCGGTAGCGGCGGTTGCTGCCTGCGTCTCACCGGTCGACCTTATCCATCGCGCGGGCGTCGCCCGAGGTCGCGGCATGTCGAGTGTGGGTGCGGTCACCGGCACCGGGTACGTTTGCCGGACCAGCAGCCGGGGAGGTCCACCGTGTATCCGAACAACGAACCGCCGCAGGGTGTACCGGGTCAGCAGCCGCCGTACGGTGCGCCCGGTTACCCGATGCCGCCCGCCTATCCGATGGGTGCGCCGCAGTCGCAGAAGACGAACGGTTTCGCCATCGCGTCGTTCGTGCTGAGTTTCCTCACCCTGTGTGGCGCGGTGCTGGCGATCCCGTTCGGTGTCATCGCCCTGAGCCAGATCAAGCAGCGCGGGGAGCGCGGCAAGGGTCTGGCCATCGCGGGCCTGGTGATCGCCGGCCTGTGGATTCTGCTGGTCGCGGCGGCCGTACTCATCAATCTGGTGGTGCCGGACCAGCCGGGTACGAAGTCGGTGGGTTCGGTGAAGGTCGGTGACTGCATCGCCGATATCAGCGAGTCGCAGTTGGTGTACTCCACCAAGACGGTGCCGTGCGATCAGCCGCACGACGCCGAGGTGTTCTATCAGTTCGATCTGTCGGGCGGCTGGCCCGGCGCGGACGAGGTCATGGCGAAGGCGGACAGCACCTGCACCAGCAAGCTGGAGGCGCTCTACGGCAACAGTCCCAAGCTGGGCCAGCTGAGCCCGTTCATGCTGTATCCGCCGGACGAGCGGAACTTCAAGAAGAGCCGTGAGGTCACCTGCATGCTGGTCATGACCGATGACAGCAAGCTGACCGGCAAGGTGCCGCGCTAGAACCCGCGCAGCCGGTCCGGCGTGATCCGGACCGGTACCGAGTAGGCCGCGTAGAACTGCTCGTCGGTCATTTTGATCTCGGCCAGACCCTCGGTGTATTTCTTTGTATACGAGGCGATTTCGTCCTGGCCGGGGGTCTCCTCGTCGATGCGCGCGGTGCCGGTGAGCACCACCACGTCACCGCCGCTCCGGGTCGAGTTGAGGTGCAGCGAAACCCGCGGATTGCGTTCGAGATTACGGAGTTTCGCCTTTCCGGGTTCGCTGAAGAGCAGGAATTCCGTTCCGTCCCAGAGGAACCAGACCGGATTGGGCTGCGGCGTCCCGTTGGACGCCAGGGTGGTCAGCCAGATGACGTTGTCCTTGTGGAGTCGTTCGGTGACGTGCTTGCCGAAGTCGGTGGCGGTGTCGACGACAGGGGTGTCAGCGGTACTGGTCATTTCGGGTTGAACAGCCGGGAGGGGAGTGGGATTCCCCGCATCCATCCGTCGCTTGCATAAGTTAGCCTTACCTATCTTTGTCCTGATCTTCTGTGGATCAGGGCATCTCGGATGAGGCTGAGAGGCAGGACTATGACGGTGGACGTGGCGCCGCCACCGGCGGCGGGGGAATCCGTGCCGGACGGGAAAACGGCGAAAGCCGAGGCCAAACAGCGCAGGCAGCGGGAATCGCTGGCCCGCAAGGAGATTCTCGCCCCGGTGAGCGGAACGCTCACCCTGGCGAGCCTGATCGTGGCCGTCGCCTCGATCTGCGCGGTGGTGCCGTTCCTGCTGATCGTGGAGGCGTGCCGGGAACTGCTGGCCACCACCGTGGACACCGATCGCGTCTGGCGGCTGCTGCTCATCGCCGTCGTGCTGCTGGTGGTCCGCGCGGTGCTGCAGGCCGTCGCGCTCACCTGGTCGCACCTGGTGGACGCCGGTTTCCAGCTGACCCTGCGCCGCCTGCTGGCCGACAAGCTCACCCGGGTTCCGCTGGGCTGGTTCGGTGAACGCACCTCCTCCGAGGTCAAGAAGTATCTGCACGACGATGTGGAGGCGCTGCACTACCTGGTGGCGCACGCCCGCCTCGACTTCGTCGGTTCGGTGACCATCCCGCTGGTGACGCTCGTCTACCTGTTCACCGTGGACTGGCGGCTCACCCTGGTGCTGCTGCTGCCGCTGGTGATCTACGTGCTGTGCATGAAGAAGATGCTCGACGAGCCCGGCCGCGAGCGCATCGCGACCTACAACGCCGCCGAGCAGCGCACCCGCGAGGCCACGGTGGAATTCGTGGACGGCATCCAGGTGGTGCGCGCCTTCGGCCGGGCGGGCAAGGCGCACAGCGTCTTCCAGGACGCCGTCGACCATCAGACCGACAGCCTGCGCCGCATGAAACTGCCCACCATGTCGGTGCAGTCGCTCTCGGACGCCGTGGTGTCGCCGGTGTTCGTCATGCTGCTGGTGGTGCTGGCGGGTCTCGCGGGCGTCGGTGCGAACTGGATCGACCCCCTCGACGTCCTGCCGTTCCTGCTGGTGGGTCTGGGTCTGGGCAGTTCGCTGCTGGGCCTCGGCTACGGCGCGCAGGCGCTGCGCACCGCGGGTGATGCCGCCCTGCGCCTGCACGGCCTGCAGGCCACTGCCGAACTGGCCTCCGGCGCACCGGATTCGGAGGTGGCCGTGCCCGCGGCGGACGCGGTTCCGGCGGGTCTGGTCCGGTTCGAGGGGGTGGACTTCGGCTATCGCGCGGACCATCTGGTACTGCGCGGCGTGGATCTGGAACTCGCGCCCGGCACGCTCACCGCGCTGGTCGGCCCGAGCGGTTCGGGCAAGTCCACGCTGGCCAAGCTGCTGCCGCGCTTCTACGACGTGGCGTCCGGCCGCATCTCCATCGGTGGCCGCGATATTCGCGACTTCAGCAGCGAAGAGCTGTACCGCACCGTGGGTTTCGTCTTCCAGGACGTGCGCCTGATCCGCGGCAGCATTCGCGACAACCTGCTGCTGGCCAGGGCCGACGCCGACGACGCGGCCCTGGAGCGGGCGGCGCGCGCCGCCCAGATCCACGATCGCATCCTGGCCCTGCCGCGCGGCTACGATTCCGAGATCGGCGTCGACGCCACCCTCTCCGGTGGTGAGGCGCAACGGCTTTCGATCGCCCGCACACTGCTGGCCGACACCCCCGTGCTGGTGCTCGACGAGGCCACCGCCTTCGCGGATCCGGAATCCGAAGCGGCCGTGCAGGATGCCCTGGCGGCGCTGGTCGCCGGGCGCACCGTGCTGGTCATCGCGCACCGCCTGCACACCATCACCGGTGTGGACCGAATCCTGGTGCTGGAGAACGGTGTCCTGGTCGAACAGGGTGATCACGAAACCCTGCGCGCGGCGGGCGGCCTGTACCGGCGGCTGTGGGACATCAACGAGGCGGCGCTGGACGTGGTCATGGAGGGAACCCGATGATTCGCAAGGTCTTCGCGCTGGTGCCGCGCGAATATGCCGCGCTGACACCGCGATTGCTGTTCGTCATCGTGCTGCAGGCGCTGTGCCAGGCGGCCGCCTACGTGCTGCTGGTGCCGGTGCTCGAGGCGCTGTTCGACGGCGACACCGGCGCCGCCTGGCGTTGGGCGGCGGCGCTGGCGGTGGCCGTACCGGCCTCGCTCGCACTGGGTTTCGTGCAGGCCGTACTGGGTCTGCGGATCGGCGTCGGCATGCAGCAGGGCCTGCAGACCCGGCTGGGCGATCATCTGAACGCGCTGCCGCTGGGCTGGTTCGAGACGCAGAACGCGGGCGCGCTGTCCCGGCTGGTGGTCGAGAACGTGCGGGAATGCCAGGGTCTGGTCGCCTATCTGGTGGCCAAGATGCTGACCGGTGTCATCGTGCCGCTCGGGGTGGCGGTGGGCATGCTGTTCGTGGACTGGCGCATCTCGCTGGCCATGCTGCTGGCCGCGCCTGCCCTGTATCTGGTGAACCTGTGGGCGAATCGCTCCTATGCCGGCTCCGACGCGAAGCTGCACGAGGCGTCCGCCGAGGCGAACGCGCGCGTGCTGGAATTCGCGCAGGCGCAGCCGGTGCTGCGGTCCTTCGGCGCGGTGGGTGCGGGGAACAAGGCGTTGGATTCGGCGCTGGCGCAACAGCGTAAGGCGGCCTCCGCCCTGCTGCTGGCGAGCGTGCCCGGCCTGATCGTCTTCTCGCTGTGCGTGCAGGCGGTGTTCCTGGTGCTGGTGTATCTGGTGGTCGGGCAGGTGACCGGCGGCTCCATCACGGCGGCGGCGGCCATCGCGCTGATCGCGGTGAGCTCCCGCTTCATCGAACCGCTGAATCAGGCCGCGCAGCTGGGCACCGCGCTGCGGACCGCCGCGGCGGCCGCCGACCGGGTGACCGCGCTGCTCGCCGAACCCACACTGCCGCAGGCGGATTCCGAGGTCACCCCGGGTGCGCCGAGCGTGGTCTTCGACAATGTGAGCTTCGGCTACCGCACGGGCGCGCAGGTGTTGTCGGAGGTGTCGTTCACCGTCGAGGCGGGCACCACCACCGCGATCGTCGGTCCCAGCGGTGCGGGCAAGTCGACGGTGCTGCGGCTGGCGGCGCGTTTCCACGACGCCGATTCCGGCCGAGTCCTGGTGAGCGGCCACGATGTTCGTGAGCAGCCGTCGCACACGCTGCTGGGTCAGCTGTCGCTGGTGTTCCAGAACGTCTACCTGTTCAACCGTTCGGTGCTGGAGAACATTCGCGCCGGTCGTCCCGACGCCACCGACGAGCAGGTGCGCGAGGCCGCCGCCGCGGCGCGCGTGGACGAGATCGCGCAGCGCCTCCCGGACGGCTGGGACACCGCCGTCGGCGAGGGCGGCGCGTCCCTGTCCGGCGGTGAGCGCCAACGGGTCTCGATCGCGCGCGCCCTGCTCAAGGATGCCCCGGTGGTGCTGTTGGACGAGGCCACCAGTGCGCTGGATCCGCAGAGCGAGGCGGTCGTCGTGCGCGGTGTGCACGAGCTCACCCGCGATCGCACGGTGATCGTGGTGGCGCATCGTCTGGCCACCATCGCGCACGCGGATCAGATCCTGTTCATGGCGGCGGGCCGCATTGTCGAGCGCGGCACCCACGAGGAACTGCTGGCCCTCGACGGTCGCTACGCCGCCTTCTGGAACGAGCGCACCCGTGCTTCGGGCTGGCGTCTGGAATCGGTGCACGCGTAGGGATATTCGCAGCGGTGTGGTGAAAGCGGCGAAAACCCTGGGCATTCCGAGGAATGCCCAGGGTTTTTGTTGTCCGCGTGAATATTTCACTGTCCGCGATGGTGTGCCGTGCGCCGGTCGGACACCGGTGGGATCAGAGGTTGCAGGACAGCCCGGCGTAGTAGGCGACGGTGCACTCGGCTTCGCGGGTGAGTTTCCAGGTGCCGTCGATCTCGCGCCAGGACAGTTCGATGTTCGGGAAGGTCCCGTATCCGTCGACGGTGACCTGGAGGTTGGCGGTCACGGTGTCGCCGTTGACGTTCACCGGTCCGGCCAGTACCCAGCGCAGGCTGGGGACGGTGTTCATGACGCCGCCGACCTGATCGAGCAGTGGCAGCCCGGCTTCCCCGGCCTCCAGCTCGTTCGCGCGGGCCGGCCGCGAGGCGCCGGTGTTCAACGCGAGCCGCAGTTTGGCGTCGAGGTCGCCGAGTCCCGGTTGCGCGGTCCGCAGGATCGGCGCGGCCTGCGCGGGCGCGACCACGGCGGCCTGGATGCCGCCGAGCACCGCGGTCGCCGCGAAAATCGCTGCTCCCAGCTTCTTTCGGGTGGTGGTGAGCATGTGTTCTTCCCCTCCTTCTGATCCGGTGGGCCGTGCGCGAGGCGCTGACACCCACAGGCAATATAAGGTAAGCCTATGCAAACATGGGAGGGGGCCCAGTTTGGCTGTGACGCGAACGCACCTGTTCGCGTGGAGAGAGAGTGTGAACCGGTGAAGACTCTGCTGGTCGTCGGCGCGGGCCCGAAAGCCCTTGCGGTAGCCACGAAGGCCCATGTCCTGCGGAAACTGGGCCTGCCCGCACCGCGCGTGGTGGTGGTCGAAGCGCATGCGGTGGGCGGCAACTGGCTGCCCAGCGGCGGCTGGACCGACGGTCAGCACCGGCTGGGCACCAGCCCGGAGAAGGATGTGGGCTTCCCGTACCACACCACCTGGGCACGCGGCCGCAACCGCGAGATCAACGAGGCCATGCAGGCCTTCAGCTGGACGTCGTTCCTGGTCGATCAGGGCGGTTACGCCGAGTGGATCGATCGCGGCCGCCCGAGCCCGCAGCATCATGTCTGGGCCAAGTACCTGCAGTGGGTGGGGCATCGGATCGACCTGGAACTGGTTGCGGGACGGGTGACCTCCATCGCCCCGGCCGCCGACGGCTGGCTGGTGTCGGTCGCCGACGCGGACGGCGTCCCCACCCAGCTGGACGCGGACGAGCTCATGATCACCGGTCCCGGCCGCAGCACCCGCGCGCTCGCCGATCATCCGAAGGTGCTGAGCATCTCCGAGTTCTGGGAGCTGGCCGGCCGGCGCGCGCTGCCGGTGTCCTCGCGGGTCGCCGTGATCGGCGGCGGCGAAACCGCGGGTTCCGCGCTGGACGAACTGGTCCGGCACGAGATGCTGACCGTGTCGGTCATCTCGCCCATGGCGACCCTCTACACGCGTGGCGAGAGCTACTTCGAGAACTCGCTCTACAGCGACCCCGGCAAGTGGAACGGCCTGACGATCGAGCAGCGCCGCGATGTCATCCGCCGCACCGATCGCGGAGTGTTCTCGGTGCGCGTGCAGGAGAGCCTGCTCGGCGACAATCGCGTTCACCACCTGCAGGGCAGGGTGATCCGCGTGGCCGATCAGGGCGAGGGGGTGGCCCTCACCCTCAGCAACGCGTTGCGCCCGGACCAGGTGCACACCTTCGATCTGGTGGTGGACGCGACCGGCGGCCAGCCGCTCTGGTTCCTCGACCTGTTCGACGCCGATGCCGCGGATCTGCTGGAGCTGGCGGTGGGCGGCCCTCTGAATCAGGCCCGCCTCGAGGCGACCATCGGCTACGACCTGGCCGTGTCGGGCCTGGAGGCCAAGCTCTATCTGCCGAATATGGCTGCCCTGAAGCAGGGTCCGGGCTTCCCGAATCTGTCCTGCCTGGGCGAACTCTCGGACCGCGTGCTGCGCCCGGCCCCCGGTAGCGGGGAGGCCGAGCGCTCCGAGGTGAACGGTGCGGCCACCCCGACCGTTCCGGCCCACGACGCGGCGCGCGTGGCCGCCGGCCCGACGCGATGAGGTTTCCCGCCATGTCCGCCTCGCTCGACGACACCGCGGCGCACGGCCGCCCCCTGGCTCCGGGCCAGCGCCGCGCCTGGTTCCTGCAGACCCGCGAACCCGAGGACATCAGCCTCAACGCCGGCATCACCTACCGCCTCACCGGCGCGCTCGACACCGCCCTGTTGCGCGCCGCGGTGGGCGAGGTGATGGCCCGCCACGAAATCCTGCGCACCGTGTACGGCGTCGACGCCGCGGGTGAGCCGTTCCAAACGGTCCTGCCCGCCGTCGAACCGTCCTGGCAGGAACAGGATCTGATCGACCTGCCACCGCCCAGCCGCACCCGCCGTGCCGAGGTTCTGATCCGCCGCGTTCTGGCCGAACCCTTCGACCCGGCGACCGCCCCGCCCCTGCGCTTCGCCCTGATCCGCACCGGCCCCGACGAATTCGTCTTCACCCTGGTCGCGCACGCCCTCTGCTGGGACGACGACTCCTGGGAGATTTTCGCCCGCGACCTCACCGCCGCCTACAACGGGCAGCTCCCCGCCGCGCCCGCGATCGGCTATATCTCCCTCGCCGCGGAGACCGACGCCGACACCTCCGCCGACGCCGACGGGGCGGCTGCCGAGTTCTGGCGGGCCGAGCTGTCCGCGCTGCCGGAGCCGCTGGAGCTGCCGGCGCGGAATTCGTTCGAATCCGCTCCCGCACAGGCGAATCGGGCGGTCCGGGAGGTTCCCGCGGACCTGCTGGCGCGGATGGAGCAGTTCGCCCGGGAACAGTCCACGACGGTGCTTCCGGTCCTGCTCGCGGTCTTCGATGTTCTGGTGCACCGCTATACGGGCGCCGCGGATTTCCTGGTGTCGGTGCCGGTCAGCACGCGCGACGAGCGGTGCTATCCGGATCGGCCGGATGCGCCGATCGGCTACTTCGGGAACACCGTGCTGGTGCGCGCCCGCGTGGACGCCGCCGCCACCGTCGCGGATTTCGTGGCGGATGTGCGGGAATCGTGGGAGCGCGCCTACGGGTATCGGTCCATCGGGATCGACCGGGTGGTGCGCGAGATCAATCCGGATCGCACCGGCGAGCGTGACGGGTTCGCACAGTTGGCGCAGCTCGGCTTCGGCGTGCGCACCGCCGCGGTCGGGCCGGATCTGGAGGGCGTGGTCGCGGCGCGGCTCGACCTGAGCGGTTCCGAGCCACGAGTTACTCTGCGGCTGAACGTGATTCGTGACCACGTCGGGGTCTATCTGGAGGCCGAGTATCCGGCCGGGCGATTCGCGCCCGATCTCATCGACCAGGTGCTCACCCATTACCTGCGCCTGCTCGACGCGGCGGTGCGGGAGCCGGAACGTCGGATCAGCGAGCTGGACATGCTCGGCCCGACGGAACACGCTCGGCTGCTGGAACTTTCGCACGGTGCGCAGGCGGAGGTCGCGCAGACCACCGTGGTGGCCCTCTTCGAAGAGCGGGTGCGTGCGGCCGCCGCGGCCGTCGCGCTGGTAGCGCCCGGCGAGGTCACCGACGTGGAGCTGAGCTACGACCAGTTGAACCGGCGCGCGAATCGCCTGGCGCACTGGCTGATCGGGCAGGGCGTCGGCAGCGAGGACATCGTCGCGCTGCGCCTGTCGAATTCGGTGGAGTTCGTGGTCGCGGTGCTGGCCGTGCTGAAATCCGGCGCCGCGTATCTGCCGATCGATCCCGCCTATCCGGACGAGCGGATCGACTATCTGATCGAGGACGCCCGCCCGCGGCTGGTGCTGGGGCGGGTCGAGGTGGACGCCGCCGAGGAGGCCGCCGCCGCGCATCCGGAGCACGATCCCGCCGACGCCGATCGGGTGCGCCCGCTGCGGCCCGGCAATCTGGCCTATGTCATCTACACCTCCGGTTCCACGGGTCGCCCGAAGGGTGTTCCGGTGCCGCACAACGCGATTGCCGATCACCTGCTCGGCTTCACCGCGCAGTGGGGGATGACCGCCGAGGACCGCCTGCTGCAGTCGTCGTCGGTGAGCTTCGACGCCTCGCTGCTGGATGTGTTCGTGACGCTGACGCTCGGTGCGCGCCTGATCATTCCGCGTCCGGGCGGGTTCTCCGACATCGCCTACATCGCGGGTCTGGTCACCCGCTACCGGGTGACCGTGCTGCACATGGTGCCCTCGCTGCTGCGCACCTTCCTGTCGCTGCCGCAGATCACCGATTGGCGCTCGCTGCGTTTCGTGCCCGTGGGCGGTGAGGCGCTGCTCGGCGAGGTGGCCGACCGGTTCGCCGGTGCGCTGGACGCGGACCTGCGCAATCACTACGGCCCCACCGAGGCGGTCGTCAGCTCGACGCATATGCCGGTGGATGTCCCGCAGGGCAATCGGATCGTGCCGATCGGCCGCCCGAATCGCAATGTGGACCTGTACCTGCTCGACGATCGCCTGCGCCTGGTGCCGCCGGCTGTGATCGGCGAAATCTACCTGGGCGGACCGCAATTGGCGCGCGGCTACCTCACCCGCGGTGCGCTCACCGCGGAACGTTTCATCGCCGACCCGTTCACCCCGGGCGCGCGCCTGTACCGCACCGGCGACCTGGCCCGCCGCACCGCCGACGGCGAGCTCGAATTCGTCGGCCGCGCCGACGAGCAGGTGAAGGTGCGCGGCTACCGCATCGAACCGGGTGAGGTGCAGGCCGCGCTGATGACCCACCCGGCCATCCGTGACTGTGTGGTCGCCGTGGTCGGCGATGCCGTGGCGGGCCCGGTGCTGGCCGCCTTCCTGGTCCCGGAATCCGAAGCGCCGGAGGTGGATTCGGTGCGCGCCCAGGTCGCGGCCGTGCTGCCGGACTATATGGTGCCCACCGCCTACGCCATCATCGAGTCCATCCCGCTGACCCAGCACGGCAAGCTGGACCGCCGCGCCCTGCCCGACCCGGTGTGCGTCACCACCCGCCCGTATCGGGAACCGGTGACCCAGGCCGAGATTCGGCTGGCGGCGCTCTACGGCGAGCTGTTCGAGCGTGACCGTATCGGCGCGGATGATTCCTTCTTCGAACTGGGCGGACATTCCCTGCTGGCCAATCAGCTGGTGGCGCGCATCCGCGCCGAGTTCGGTCTGGAGATCGATGTGCGCGCGGTGTTCGACACCCCCGCGCTGAGTGGTCTGGCCGCCGTCCTGGAGGCGACCGCCCGCGCGGTCACCTTCACGAACTGAGGAGTTTCACCGGTGAACAAGGGCAGTTTCCTGCGTCGCCTCCGCCGTCGAGCGGGGGCGGGCCTGCTGGCGCTCGGTCTGACGGCCGGCCTGGTCGCCTGCGGATCCGAGGACGCGAGCAGCGGTTCCGGCACGGTGACCATCCAGCACGTGATGGGCGAGACCACCATCGCGGGCACCCCGGCCCGGGTGGTGACGCTCGGCCCGCAGTGGCTGGACGCGGCGCTCGCGCTGGGCGTGACCCCGGTCGGGTATCTGGTGCCGGGGCTGGCCGCCGGGACCACCGTGCCGTGGCAGCCCGCGATTCCGGAGTCCGCCAAGCGGATCGAGGCCACCGGCGACACCGTGGAGGCGATCGCGGCCCTGGAGCCGGATCTCATTCTGGCGCCGTCCTATATGGCCGACCGCACCATGTACGAGAAGCTGTCCGAACTCGCCCCCACCATCGATTCGCTGTCGACGGCGCAGGTCGATTCCTGGCGGGATCAGGTGACCGCGCTGGGCCGGGTGCTGCGCAAGGAATCCGAAGCGGCCCAGGTCATCTCGAATGTGCAGGCCAAGTCGGACGCCGTGCTGGCCGCGCATCCTGGGCTGCGGGGCAAGACCTTCCTCACCTGCATGCTGACCGGCCCCGCGCAGCTGATGGTGCTGGCCGATCCGAAGGACGGTTCCGCCGAACTGTTCACGGGTCTCGGAATGACCATCCCGGACAACATCGTTCGCGAAGCGCCCACCGGCGGCCGGCTCGCGCTGTCTCCGGAACGCTTGGGCGACTTGACCTCCGACCTGCTGGTGTGCGGCGCGATGCCGAGCCTGGAGTCGAAGTTCAAGGAGCTGCCCGGCTACAGCGCCCTGCCCGCCGTGCGCACCGGCGGAATCGCTTTCGTGAATGTGGTCGATATCAACGCGATCAATACGCCGACGGCACTGTCGGTCCCGTATGTGCTGGAGAAACTGGAGCCGAATTTCGCGAAGATCTCCGGTAGCTAGACCACCGAGCTACCGCGAAAAGAAATGCCCTGCACGGAATTCCGTGCAGGGCATACTTCGTGTCGCGCTACTTGGCCGCGTTCACCAGGGCGGGTTCCAGTTTGCCGAGAATGTAGGGCAGCGACAGCGGCGTCGGCTGATTGACCGCGCTGATCTCCTGGGTGGTGAGGAACACGACCGCGTTCTTCCGCACCGACGGCAGCTCGTTGTAGCCGGGCAGCTGCTTGTACTTGTCCTCCATGCCGGGGGAGTAGCCGGCCAGCAGCAGGTCGGCGGTCAGCTCGTCCAGTCGCTCGGGCGACAGCGACAGGCGGCCGCCGGTTCCGCCCTGCGCGGTGAGGTTGGCCGGAATGCCCATTCCCAGCTGGGTGAACAGCCGCGCCGAGCCGTCGTTGGGGTCGGTGAGCACCATGAGCTGCGAGGGTCCGGCCAGCCAGCTGCTGGCGAAGGTCTTGCCCTTCAGCCCGGGGTTGGCCTGTGCGATGCCGTCGATGCGGGCGTTCAGGTCGCCGATGACCTTGTCGGCGTCGTCGGTCTGGTGCAGCACCTTGCCGAGCGCGCGCACCTGATCGGCCCACGGCGTGACGGCGTCGGCGGTCAGCCCGGGGATCGTCGGCGCGAGCTTGGACAGGTCCTCGTAGGTCTTGGCGGTGGCGATGAAGGCGTCGACCAGGATCAGGTCCGGATCGAGGGCGGCCACCTGCTCGGTGATGTCCCCGGCGCTGTCGAGCGCTTTGGCGGATTTCAGGGATTCGGGTTCCCACGGCGGCAGCGTCTTGCTGACGACGGAGATGTTGTCGATGTAGCCGACCGGGGTGACGCCCAGGGCCTGCGCCGTGTCGAGCCACTGATTGCCCAGTGTCACAACGCGTTTCGGTACGCCGGTGACGACGGTCTCGCCGCGTGCGTGGGTGATGGTGACGGGTTCGCCGCTGCCTGCCGGTTCGTCGGAACCGGAGCCGCAGGCCGCGAGCCCGAGGGTGAGTGCGCCCGCGAGGGCGGCTATGGCTGTCCGCGTCCAGGCGCGTCTGGTGTGGGCCGACTTCATCGTGGACCTCTCCGTTCGGTCGAAATGCCCGATCCCACCCGGGAGGCGAGCGCAGGTGAGCCTAGCCTAACAAGCGTGGGAGCTGCGGTTTCCGTTGCCGGTTCGAATCCGGATGGGGCTGCCTATTGCGATCTTCTGCGGTTAGGTTAGGGTTGCATAAGTAGAAACCCGGGGGTGAGAGCAATGGAGCGTAGGTTGCCGGAACCTTTGTCCACCGTCGAGCGTCACCGGCTCGCGGACGAATGGGCCAATGGCGTCGAACTGTACGACGTCCCGGCGATCAGCTGCCTCATCCAGGGCGCGCGTCGCGTCCCCGCCCTGCGCACGGCCCTGAACTGCGGTTCCCGCACCCTCACCTACGGCGAACTCTTCGACCGCGTCGATGCCCTGCACGCCGAGAGCGCCGGATTCGCCTTCGGCTCGCGTACCTCCGCCGCGGGATCGGCGTGGGCCGGTGCGACCGTCTCCGGCGACGGCCGGGAGCCCGGCGACGCGGCCCTGGACGGACTCGTCCGGCTGCTGAGCGAGATCGTGTCCGCGGCCACCGCCGATGCGCTCCCCGTCCCGCCGAGCGATTGCACGGGCGGCCATCCGGGCGAATGCGGCCTCGCGCAGGCCGGCGACTGCGCCTTCACCCGCGCGCGCGGCCTCGCCGAGCCGGTCGTCTCCGGTCTCGCTCTGACCCTGTCCGCGCTGGCCGCGGCCGCCGACGACCGGCGCGGCGTCGTCGCCGACCATCGGATCTGTCGTGTCGATCGGGCCTACGGTTCTGCCGACGTGCGGCTGCTGGCCGTGGCCTGGGACGGTGCGGACGCGGCGGTGGAACTGCTCGCGGCCCTCGCCGACGGCGCGACCCTGGTCCTGGCCACCGCGGCGCAGCGGGCCGACGCCGCGGCGCTGGCCGGGCTGATCGCGGAGACCTCCGCCACCCACGTGCTGGCCGAGGCCGACGCCCTCGCCGGTTTCGCCGATCTGGCCGCTCCGTTCCTGCCGAGCGTGCGTCGCTGGGATGTCACCGGAACCTCCTGCCCGGCAATACTTTCCGGTCTGCTGCGGATGATCGCCCCTGATTCGGTGGCGGGATTCGCCTACACCGCACCCGAATACGCCGGGGTGGTCGCGCGCGGCCCGCTGGACGGTTCGGGCCGGGTCCGCCCCATTCCGGGTGCGCGACTGCTGGTGCTGGACGCGGAACTCTGCCTGCTCGCCCCGGGGGAGAGTGGTGACGTGCACATCGGCGGCGCGGCGCTGGCGATCGAACCCGCCGATGCCGCAGCGACTTTCATCGCGGATCCGTATGCGCCGGGCCGCGTGGCGCGGACCGGTGAGCGCGGCCGGTGGACGGCCGACGGGTGGCTGGTCTTCGATGCGGCGGCGACGGGTTCGAGTGAATCGGCCGGTGCCGCAGGCGCTTCCGGTATCGACTTCGCCGCCGCCTGAACCGACTGGTTTGTTAATAGCTGGCAATCTGCCAGAACAATGCAATTACATCTGTTCTGAACATTCGGGGCGTGCCGGAAGAATTCCCCGCGATGACCGGGCAACAATTTATCGATATTCCGGATCGCGTGTGATCTCCGGCGATATCGTGGAAATCACCCACATGGCCGCCGAGCGCGACGACGCGCCCGGGGTGCTGTCGAACCCGGTCCACACCGTTCCCGACGCACCAGCCGGCGCGACGATCATCAGGCGTTCATACCGAGAGCGCGCTGTCGTACCTCCCTGCTCGGCTCATTTCCTTCCGTCATCTCCGGAGTGATTCGAGCCGCGCCTGGATACGGTGCGGGACAGCCACTTTCGATCTTCACGCCGACCACGGCCACCCACCGACGCCCGCTGCTGGGTGTCGAAGTGTGTCCCGGAAGGAGGGGCTATGAGCGCATCCACGGCGCCCGGCCCGGAATCGGTCGCGTTCGAATTTCTACCCGTTGATCGCGGCGGCAAACTACGGATCGCGATGGTGGTTCCCCCGTATTTCGATACGCCACCCAAGGCGTACGGCGGCGTCGAGGCCGTGGTCGCCGATCTGGTCGACGCCCTGGTCGAGCGCGGCCACGAGGTGACCCTGCTCGGAGCAGGTGCGAACGGCACCCGGGCCCAGCGATTCGTCCCGCTCTGGGACACCATCCAGGCCGACCGGCTCGGCGACCCGTTCCCCGAGGTGGTGCACGCGCTCAAGGTCCGGCGCGCCCTCGAACGACTCGCGGTCGGCGGCAGCTTCGATCTGGTGCACGATCACACCTTCGCCGGGGTCCTGAACATGCCCGCCTACCGCGACCTCGGCCTGCCGCTGGTGGTCACCGTGCACGGGCCGGTGGACGGCGACCCGTACGTCTACTACAGCGAGCTCGGCGACGACGCCCACCTGGTCGCCATCAGCGACCGGCAGCGCGCCAACGCGCCCGACCTGAACTGGGTGGGCCGCGTGCACAATGCGCTCCGTGTGCAGGATTGGCCCTTCCAGCCGGAGAAGCGGGACTACGCTCTGTTCCTGGGCCGCTTCACCGAGACCAAGGCCCCGCATCTGGCACTGGAGGCCGCGCACGCCGCGGATCTGCCGCTGATCCTCGCCGGAAAATGCGCCGAACCACCCGAAGTGAAGTATTTCGACTCCGCGGTCAGGCCGCTGCTCACCGAGCGCGACACCATGTTCGGCATGGCCGACGCCGCGGCCAAACGAGAACTGCTGTCCCGGGCACGCTGCCTGCTGTTCCCGGTCCGCTGGGAGGAACCCTTCGGCATGGTCATGATCGAAGCCATGGTGTGCGGCACCCCCGTGGTGGCGCTGCGCGGCGGCGCGGTCGCCGAGGTCATCGTCGACGGCGTCACCGGTCGCATCTGCGACGACCCCGCCGAACTCCCCGCCGCGATCAAGGAGGTCCAGACCTACGACCCCGAGGCCATGCGCGCCCACGTCGTCGCCCATTTCGGCGCCGACACCCTGGGCCGCGGCTACGAGGACATCTACCGCCAGGTGGTCCGCACCCGTCAACCCCGGCGCGGCCGCGTCACCACCATCCGCACCTACGGCTCCGCCGCCCACCAGACCACGACCCAGCCCGCGCGGGCGACGGGCACGGGTCCGGGCCGGGCGCCTACGCGTGGGACCGGTTCCGGTCGCATCCCGAAGAATCGGGCGTCCGGACCGAATTCGAACCGGGGGCCGAGCCCGGCCGTACCGCCGGTGGATCCCGTCGCCGACCTGGCGACCGATCCAGTCCTGTTGACGGGGGAGGGGCTGGCGGCGGGGAGCATGCTGTCCGGAAGCGCGCTGGAGGCGCTGCTGCCCGGATGCGCTGGAACAGGAAGTCACGCAACAGGTTCAGCGCCTGTCCTCGAGCCCGGCGTCGTGCCGGAGGCAGGTCCATCGGAGGAAGGGTTTGAATGAACGCAGAGGCTCCGGCCGCACTCAACACCGGTGAGCCGTCGACCCTGGGTGGGGGCGGTGGCGCGATCACTCTGGTGGAGGGCAGCACGTTCTGCTTGTCGGACCGGCTCGGTGATATCGAGCTGGGCACCCCGTACGGGCTGTTCTACCGGGACGCGCGCGTGCTGTCCCGGTGGGAGCTGCGCCTGGACGGGCAGCGGCCGGAGCCGCTGTCGGTATTGAGTCCGGAGGCGTTCACCGCCCGGTTCATATTGCGCCGGCCTCCCCGGGCCGGCGCCGCCGACAGCACTGTTCTGATCGTCCGGGAGCGACTCGTCGCGGACGGTTTGCGGGAAACCATCACGGTCGAGAATCTGGGCCGGGAGACCACCGCCGTCGATCTGCAACTGCATGTGGACGCGGATTTCGTGGACCTGTTCGCGGTGAAGGAGGGTCGCAGCGGCAATACGCGCGCCGAAATCCTCACGGGTGACGTGGAATTGCTTCTCACCGACCGGTCGGATCGCTCCCGGGGTCTGGCGGTGTCCTCCTCCGAGACTCCCTCGGTACTGCCGGGCTCGCTGGCCTGGCGCGTCGTGGTCCCGGCGGGTGGCAGCTGGTCCACCGAGATCCTGGCGCAACCGACCCTCGGCAACCAGTCCATCCATTCGCAGCTGCGCCCCGGTGAGCACTACGAATTCAGCGAACCCAGCCGCAAGATCGCGGCCTGGCGCGACACCGCCACCACCATCACCGCGGGCGATCCGGCCCTGGCCTGGGTGCTGCAGCGCACCGAAAGCGACCTTGGCGCTCTGCAGATCCACGACGACCTGCGCGGCGGCCGCCCCTTCGTCGCCGCGGGGGCACCGTGGTTCATGACCCTGTTCGGCCGCGACAGCCTGCTCACCGCCTGGATGGCCCTGCCCCTCGATGTCGGTCTGGCACTGGGCACCCTGCAGCAGCTCGCCGAGATGCAGGGCCAGCGCGTCGATCCGCTCACCGAGGAGGAGCCCGGCCGCATCATGCACGAGATGCGCCGCGGCCCCGCCAGCGGCGCGGTCCTGGGCGGCGAAACCTATTACGGAACCATCGACGCCACACCGCTTTTCGTCATGCTGCTGGCCCAGGCCCGCCGCTGGGGCGCCGATACCGACACCGTCCACGCCCTGCTCCCCGCCGCCGATGCCGCGCTGGCCTGGATCGCCGACTACGGCGACCGCGACGGCGACGGCTTCGTCGAATACCGCCGCGCCACCGACCGCGGCCTGATCAACCAGGGCTGGAAGGACAGCTTCGACGGCATCAACGACGCGGCGGGCCACCTCCCCGAGGCCCCCATCGCCCTCTGCGAGGTCCAGGGCTACGTCTACGCGGCCCTGTGCGCCCGCGCCGACCTGGCCGAGGAATTCGGCGACGCCACCACCGCAGGCCACCTCCGCGACCGCGCCGCCGAACTCCGCACCAAATTCGCCGAAGCCTTCTGGCTCCCCGAAAAGGGCTGGTTCGCAGTGGCTCTCGACGCGAACAAACGCCGCCTCGATTCCCTCACCAGCAATATCGGCCACTGCCTCTGGTCCGGCATCGTCACCGACGACCATGCGGCGGAAGTGATCTCGAAACTCTCCGCCGCCGATATGGACACCGGATTCGGCCTGCGCACCCTCTCCTCCCGCATGGGCGCCTACAACCCCATGAGCTACCACAACGGCTCGGTCTGGCCGCACGACACCGCCATCGCGGTGGCGGGTCTCCTGCGCTACCGCCACATTCCCGGAGCGATCGACCTGGCCACCCGTCTCGCCGAAGGTCTCCTCGATGCGGCGGGCGCGTTCGGCGGCCGCCTCCCCGAACTCTTCTGCGGCTTCCCCCGGACCAAATTCTCCGCCCCCGTTCCCTACCCGACCTCCTGTTCCCCCCAGGCTTGGGCGAGTGCGGCGCCCCTGCTGCTGGTCCGCTCCTTCCTCGGCCTGGATCCCGACGTCCCACACCGCACGCTGACTGTCCTCCCGCACCTCCCCGCCCGCTGGGGCCGCATCGAACTCACCGACCTCCGCCTCGGCGGCACGGTCATCGACCTCGCGGTCGAAGGCGACCGGGTGACCGCCACCAACCTCCCCGACACCTGGACCCTCGTCACCCACTGACGCGGGTGTCGTACCCGCCTGCGAACATCGTTCCCATGAAGGCGAGTGGGGATGATGTTCGCGCGGCGGCACTTTCGCTACCCCAGGTGAAGGAGGGCTTCGAGTGGAACATGCCCACCTTCCGGGTCAGCGGAAAGCTGTTCCTGACCCTGCCGGAGAGCGAGACCTCCATGGCGGTGCGCTGCCCGATCGCCGATCGCGACGAACTGGTGCAGGCCGAGCCCGACAAGTTCTGGATCGCCGCGCACGAGGCCTACAACGCGTGGGTGCGCGTGCGGCTCGCGGCCCTCGACGACCTCGAGGAGCTGCGGGCCATCGTCGAGGACTCGTGGCGGCAGGCCGCGCCCGGCAAGGTGCTGGAGCAGTATTCGGGCGGGGTCACAGACTGACGCGCTGATCCGGTGCGAGGTAGAGCTTGTCGCCGTCCTTCACCTCGAAGGTGGAGTGGAATTCGGGGATGTTGCGCACGATCTGATTGCAGCGGAACTCGTCGGGGGCGTGGCTGTCGGTGAGGGAGTTGATCAGCAGTTCCTTGGTCATGGTGCTGCGCCAGCTCACGGCATGCGAGAGGAACAGCGCGCGATAGTCGGGATTGTCGTTGCCGGAACGTTTTTCGGAATCCCGGTAGGCGGCCAGGGCGATCTGCAGGCCGCGCAGGTCGGCGAGGTTCTCCCCGAGGGTGAGGGAGCCGTCCACGTGCTGGCTCGGGTCCAGGCCCTCCGGGACCAGAGCGTCGAACTGTTCCACCAGCCGTGCGGATTTGGCTTCGAACGCGGCGCGGTCCTCGGCGGTCCACCATTCCTTCAGATTGCCGTCGGCATCGTATTTGGAGCCCTGATCGTCGAAGCCGTGCCCGATTTCGTGCCCGATGGTCGCGCCGACCGCGCCGTAGTTGACGGCGGCGGAGGCGTCGGGGCCGAAGTACGGCGGCTGGAGATAGCCTGCGGGGAAAGTGATTTCGTTATTGGTGGGGGAGTAGAAGGCGTTCACCGTCTGCGGCGTGGAGTTCCACTCGGACTTGTCGACGGGGGTGCCCAGCCGCGCGAACATCTTCCGGACGCCGAAAACATTGGCGGCGAGCAGGGATTCGACGAGTCTGCCGCGGGTGATCTTCAGCCCGGAGTAGTCCTCCCACTTGTCCGGGTAGCCGATCTTCACCGACATCTTGTCGAGTTTCTGCAGGGCCGCGTCCACGGTGGCGGGCGACATCCAGCTCGAAGCCCGGAAATCCGCGCGGTAGGCCGCCATCAGGTCGTCTACCATGGCCTGGACCTGCTGCTTGGAGGATTCCGGGAAGTGCTGCGCCACATACAGTTTGCCGAGCGGTTCACCCAGCAGCCCGTTCACCTGGCTGATCCCGGACTTCCAGCGTTCGGCCCGCTCCTGCTGCCCGTTGAGCACCGTCGCGAAGAACCGGAAGTGCGGATCCGACAGTGTGCGTGGCAGATACGTGGCGTACTCGCGGATGACGGCGATCTTCAGATACTCCCGCCACACCGCGATATCCACCTCGGCCCACAGTTTCGCGGCGGCGGTGACATACGACGGCTGGCCCACGATCAATTCCGCGAACAGGTCCTTGGGTCGATCGGTGCCCCCGGCCAGCCACGGATCCCAATCGAATTCCGGTCCGAGCGCGGTCATTTCGGCCCAGCGCAGCTTGTTGTATCCGGCTTCGGCGTCACGCAGCCGCACATTGTCCCAGTGGTTCGCCGCGATCCTGGTCTCCAGATCGAAGACCCGCTGCGCCACGCCCGCCGGATCCGCGAGCCCCGCACCGGTGGCGATCTGCTCCAGATAGGTCCGGTACTCGGTGCGGATCTCCGCGTATTCGGGCTTGCGGTAGTAGTCCTCCGACAGCCCGATCCCGGACTGGCCGACATATCCGATATGGCTGTCCGACTTCTTGGAATCCACCGTGACGCCCAGCCCGATCAGCCCGCCGATCGGCAATTCGCCCATCACGCGCGCCAATTCGGCCTTGGTCGCCGCCTTATCCGGTTTGGCGAGCAGATCCGCCAGCGGCGTCATCCCCAGCCGCTCGATGCCGTCCATATCCAGCCACGCATCGTAGAAGTCGCGAATCTGCTGTGCCTCGGTGCCCGGCTCGGGATCGTGAATGCCTTCGATGATGGCCTTCAACTGATCCCGGATCCGATCGGCCACCTCCGCGCCGACGCCGTAGGCGACCCGATCCGGCGGCAACTTGTAGTCCCGCAGCCACGCCCCGTTGACGTGCCGGTACAGGTCGTCCTGCGGCCGGACCGCCAGATCCGCCCCGGACATGTCCGGCCCCTTCAACACCTTCGGGGCCGGATCGTCCGAACAGGCCCCGAGTGCCAGGGCGGCGGGCACCAGGCCCAGTGCGATCAGAAAGCCGCGCCGGTCCAGCCGCGATGGGCCCGATGCCGTCATCAGAGATCCTCTCGAGGTTTGCGCTGTACGCGAAAACGATGACCCATCCTGGCATGCCGGTACCTCAGAACGTGACCCGTTGATCCTCCGCGAGGAACAGCTTGTCGCCGTCCTTCACCCCGTAGGCGGCATAGAACTCCGGCAGATTGCGCACGACCTGGTTGGCCCGGAATTCGGCGGGCGCATGGGTGTCGCTGGACAGCAGGCGTTCGGTGTAGGCCTTGGTCGACTTGTCCCGCCAGTTGCGCGCCCACGATTCGAACAGCGCCCGGTGATCGGGATCGCCGACGCCGCGCCGCTTCTCGGCGATGGCGAAGGCCGCCAGCGACATCTGCAGGCCGCGCAGGTCGGCGACGTTCTCGCCGACGGTGAGTTCCCCGTCCACATGCTGATCGGGTGCCAGCCCGTCGGGGACGAGCGCGTCGTACTGCGCGATGATCTTCGCGGTGCGGGCCTCGAAGGCGGCCCTGTCCTCCGGCGTCCACCAGTTCGCGAGGTTGCCGTCGCCGTCGTACTTGGAACCCTGATCGTCGAAGCCGTGCCCGATCTCGTGCCCGATGACGGCCGCGCCCGCCCCGAAGTTCACCGCCGGCAGCGCGTCCTTGTCGAAGAACGGCGGCTGCAGGAAGGCGGCCGGGAAGGTGATGCGGTTGAACACCGGCGCGTAGAAGGCGTTGACCGTCTGCGGATTCGACACCCACTCGTTGCGGTCGACCACGGTGCCCAGCCGGTCCATGTTCCGTTTGGATTCGAAAGCGTTGACCGCGCGCAGGGATTCGATGAGCCGGCCGCGCGTGATCTTCAGCCCCGTGTAGTCCTGCCACTTGTCCGGGTATCCGATGTGCGCCTGCATCTTGTCCAGCTTGGCGAGCGCGGCGTCGCGGGTGGCCGGCGACATCCAGGTGGAGTTGCGGAAGTTCTCCCGGTAGGCGGCCTTGAGATCGTCCACCATGGCCAGCACCTGGTCCTTGGCGTCCTTGGGAAAGTGCTTGTCCACGTACAGTTTTCCGAGCTGCTCGCCCAGGTTCTCGTCCACCGTGGCGACCGCGGACTTCCAGGTGTCCGGGCGCTTCTCCAGCCCGTTCATCACCTTGACGTACTCGAAGTTGACGTCGGAGACGGCCTTCGGCAGATAGCGCGCGTAGGTGCGCACCAGGTAGAGCTTCAGGTATTCCTTCCACAGCCCGAGATCCACGTCGTGCCACAGGTTTCCGGCATGGGTGACATAGGAGGGCTGGCGCACGATGACGGTGTCGAACAGATTCCTGGGCCGGTCGGTCATGCCCGCCAGCCACGTGTCCCAATCGAATTGCGGTGCCAGCGCGACCATTTCGGTCCAGGACAGGCGGTTGTAGGTGAGGTCGGTGTTGCGGGCCTTCACATTGTCCCAGTGCCCGGCCGCGATCCGGGTCTCCAGATCCAGCACCCGCGCGGCCATGCCCGTCGGGTCGGTGAAGCCCGCGCCCTTGCCGATGCCCTCCAGCAGGGTCTGATACGCCGCGCGCTTGGACGCCAATTCCGGCTTGCGGTAGTACTGTTCGCCCATGCCGAGCCCGGACTGCGACACCTCGGCGATGTAGGCGTTGGAGTTCTTGCGGTCGATGGAGACGCCCATGCCGATGAGCCCGCCCACCGGCAGCAGCGCCATCACCTTGGCCAGATCCGCCTTGGTGGCCGAGGAGTCGACGAGCCGGAACAGATCCTCCAGCGGGGTGGTGCCGAGGCGCTCGATCTCGTCCAGGTTCATCCGCGCGTCGTAGAGATCGCGGATGTGCTGGGCCTCGCTGCCGTCCGCCGGGTCCTCGATCTCCTCGATGATGACCCGCAACTGCTCCTGCACCCGATCCCCGACCTCGTCGAAGGCGCTGAACGACACCTTGTCGGCGGGCAGCTGGTAGTCGCGCAGCCAGGTGCCGTTGACGCTGCGGTACAGGTCGTCCTGCGGCCGCACGGCGGGATCCGCGCCGGACAGGTCCGGTCCCTTCGAGGGCGTGACGGTGGTCCCCGGCGAATCGTCGGCACTGCAGGAGGCCAGCCAGGCGGCGGTCGGTGCGAGACCGAGCGCGATGAGGAAGGCACGGCGATCCATGCGGACCGGACCGGACGATGTCACGGGGGACCCCTCTCTGCGGGCGGCGGCGCCCCACCGGCCGCCGACTGTCGGCACGAGGCTACCGGCGTCGCCGCGAGTCGGCCGGGTCGAGCGGCGTCCCGGCCGACTCGGCGCGATCAGAGGGTGACGCGCTGGTCCGGCGCGAGGAACAGCTTGTCGCCTTCCTTCACGTCATAGGTGGCGTAGAAGTCGGCCAGGTTCCGCACCACCTGGTTGCAGCGGAATTCGGCGGGGGAGTGCGGGTCGTTGGCGATCTGGTTCTCCAGCGCCGCGGTGGTCTGCTTGGTGCGCCAGGTGCGGCCCCAGGATTCGAACACCGGCCGGAAATCGGTCTGCTGGACGCCGTTTCGCTGCTGCAGGGCGCGGTAGGCCGCCAGCGAGATCTCCAGCCCGCGCAGGTCGGCCAGGTTCTCGCCGACGGTGAGCTCGCCGTTGACGTGCTGATCGGCCGGCAGACCCGCGGGCACCAGCCGGTTGTACTGGTCGATCAGCTGCTTGGTCTTGGCTTCGAAGGCCGCGCGGTCCTCGGGGGTCCACCAGTCCTTCAGATTGCCGTCGCCGTCGTATTTGGAGCCCTGATCGTCGAAGCCGTGGCCGATCTCGTGGCCGATGACCGCGCCGCCCGCGCCGAAGTTCACCGCGGGCTGGGCGTCCGGGTCGAAGAACGGCGGTTGCAGGAAGGCGGCCGGGAAGACGATCTCGTTGGCGCTCGCGTTGTAGTAGGCGTTCACCGTCTGCGGCGGCATGCCCCACTCGGATTTGTCGACCTTGGTGCCGAGGCGGTCGAACATCCGCGTCACCTCGAATTTCTCGGCATTGCGCAGGGATTCGACCAGCTTGCCGCGCACGATCGTGAGTGTGGCGTAGTCCTCCCACTTGTCGGGGTAGCCGATCTTCGCGTTGATCTTGTCCAGCTTCACGATGGCGGCGTCCCGGGTCGGCGGTGACATCCAGGTCGAATTCTGGAAGTTCACCTTGTAGGCGGCCCGCAGCTCGTCCACCATGGCCAGCGCCTGCTTCTTGGCCTCGGGCGGAAAATGCTTGTCCACGTACAGTTTTCCGAGCGCGTCGCCCACATTCGAGTTGACGGCGGCCAGTGCCGCCTTCCACGGTTCGGGCTGCTGCTCGAGGCCGGACATGGTCTTGCCGAAGAAGTCGAAGTTCGCGTCGCGGATCTCCTTCTGCAGGTACGGCGCGAACTCGCGCACCAGGGTCAGCTTCAGGTAGTCGCGCCAGGTGCCGAGGTCCACCAGCCCCCACAGCTGCGCCGCGCCGGTCATGAACGACGGCTCGGCCACATTGAGCGTGCGGAACAGATCCTTCGGGCGGTCGGTGACGCCGGCCAGCCACGGATCCCAATCGAATTGCGGGGCAGCGGCTTTGAGCTCGTCCCAGGACATCAGGTTGTAGGTCGCCTCGGTGTCGCGGGTCCTGACGTTGTCCCACTGATCGCGGGCGATCCGGGATTCCAGATCCACCACCCGCTGGGCCAGGGCATCCGATTCGGCGAAGCCCGCCGCCTCGGCGATCTTCGCCATGAACGCGCGGTAGGCGGTGAGCTTGTCGGCGTTCTCGGGGTCGTTGTAGTACTGCTCGTCCAGGCCGGTGCCGGCCTGAACGACCCACGGCAGATAGGTGTTGGAGTCCTTCGGATTGGGCACCACGCCCAGCCCGATCAGCCCGGCCCGGGGCATACCGCCCATCACCTGAGCCAGTTCCGGTTTGGTCTGCGCCTTGTCGATGCTGTCGAAGACGTCCCGCAGTGGCGTCACGCCGAGTGTGTCGAGTTCGGTCTCGTCCATCCGGGCGTCGTACAGATCGCGGATGCGCTGGTCATCGGTGCCGGATTCCGGGTTGTGGATGCCCTGGACGATGTCCTTCAGCTGTCCCTCGACCCGATCGTTCACCTCGTCGAAGGTGCCGAAGGACACCTTGTCCGCGGGCAGCTGGTACTTGTCGAGCCAGCGGCCGTTGACGAATCGGTAGAGATCGTCCTGCGGCCGGACGGCCGGATCCGAACCCGACATGTCCGGCCCGATCAGCTGATGCGAGGACGGCGTCGTGTCGTCCGATCGGGAGCAGGCGGGCAGCAGCAGTGCGGTCGCGGGCACCAGGCCCAGGGCGACCAGGAACTTGCGGCGATCGAGGGCTAGGGGGCGCTCGGACGACAACGCGAATCTCCTCCGGGGGACAATCGGATTTGCTCGGACCTTGCTGTTCGCGAACGCTAATGGACCGAACTGAGGATGACCTGAAGGCGGCGACCGTCGGCGCGTGTCCCGCCGCAGCCGTCGGCGTGCGGTCGCCGGGGTGACCCCGATGTGGGTCCGGCCACCCTGATTTGGGCGTGACCTGGGGCTTGGCTACACTAGACCGGTTGCCTGCGGGAGCTATGCCCGCACTTCGGCCGCGAACCCACAGCGGTTCGGTCTATCCAGATCGGTGAAAACCGCTGGCAGGCGCGCGTGCGAAGGGCAACTGACCATGCCCGTCGGGTCGGCAATCCGGCGTGCATTACGTCCAGGTCTAGGAGGAGCTGAAGTGATTCAGCAAGAGTCGCGACTGCGCGTCGCCGACAACACGGGTGCGAAGGAAATCCTCTGCATCCGCGTGCTCGGTGGTTCGTCGCGTCGCTATGCCGGTATCGGTGACGTCATCGTCGCCACCGTCAAGGACGCCATCCCCGGCGGCAACGTCAAGAAGGGCGATGTCGTCAAGGCGGTCGTCGTGCGCACCGTCAAGGAGCGTCGTCGTCCGGATGGTTCGTACATCAAGTTCGATGAGAACGCCGCGGTGCTCATCAAGGCGGACAACGATCCGCGTGGCACCCGCATCTTCGGCCCCGTCGGCCGTGAGCTGCGCGACAA
This sequence comes from Nocardia acididurans, assembly GCF_016741815.1. Classification (GTDB taxonomy): domain Bacteria; phylum Actinomycetota; class Actinomycetes; order Mycobacteriales; family Mycobacteriaceae; genus Nocardia; species Nocardia acididurans. The sequence continues at coordinate 424,956 of NZ_JAERRJ010000004.1, read as the reverse complement.
GCGCTTCATGAAGATCGTTTCGCTGGCCCCGGAGGTGCTCTGACCATGAAGGTGCACAAGGGCGACACGGTCATCGTCGTCTCGGGTAAGGACAAGGGCGCCAAGGGCAAGGTCATCCAGGCCTACCCGGCGACCGGCAAGGTCCTGGTCGAGGGCGTCAACCGCATCAAGAAGCACGTCGCGAACTCCGCGAACCAGCGTGGCGCCAGCTCGGGCGGCATCGTCACCCAGGAAGCGCCGATCCAGGCCTCCAACGTGATGGTCGTCGACTCCGACGGCAAGCCGACCCGCGTGGGCTACCGCACCGACGAGAACGGCAAGCGGGTCCGCATCTCCCGTCGCAACGGGAAGGACATCTGAGATGACTTCTACTGAGAACAAGGTGCAGCCGCGCCTGAAGGCGCGCTACCGCGCCGAGATCAAGGACGCGCTGCAGAGCGAGTTCAACTACGCCAACGTGATGCAGATCCCCGGCGTGGTCAAGGTTGTCGTCAACATGGGTGTCGGCGACGCCGCCCGTGACGCCAAGCTGATCAACGGTGCGGTCGCCGACCTCACCCTGATCACCGGCCAGAAGCCCGAGATCCGCAAGGCCACCAAGTCCATCGCGCAGTTCAAGCTGCGTGAGGGCATGCCGATCGGCGCGAAGGTCACCCTGCGCGGCGACCGCATGTGGGAGTTCCTGGATCGCCTGATCTCCATCGCGCTGCCGCGTATCCGCGACTTCCGCGGTCTGTCGCCGAAGCAGTTCGACGGCAACGGCAACTACACCTTCGGCCTCTCGGAGCAGTCCATGTTCCACGAGATCGACGTCGACAAGATCGACCGCCCCCGCGGTATGGACATCACCGTGGTCACCACCGCGACCAACAACGAGGAAGGCCGCGCCCTCCTGAAGCACCTCGGCTTCCCGTTCAAGGAGAACTGATCCATGGCTAAGAAGGCTCTGATCAACAAGGCCAACGCCAAGCCGAAGTTCGCTGTGCGCGCCTACACCCGCTGCCAGCGCTGCGGCCGCCCGCACGCCGTCTACCGCAAGTTCGGCCTCTGCCGCGTCTGCCTCCGTGAGATGGCCCACCGCGGCGAGCTCCCGGGCGTGCACAAGTCGTCCTGGTAATCACCCCCTGGTGACCCCGGACCACTGAATCCCCAAGGGCCCTCCCGAGTTCCGACTCGGGAGGGCCCTTGGCTGTTTCCACGGTCCTGCCGATGCCGGCTAACAGCCAGCACGTTAGAGTCAGCGATAGTTGGTCGGGAGGGTGAAAGTGGCGATAACTGGCGGGACCGCGGGACAGTTCGAGGTGATCCCGGATGATGTGCAGGGTTTCGGCCGGGCGGCGTATCGGATCGCCGATGAATTGCGTTCGGCGTCGGCCGGTCTCGATGGCGAGGTGCAGGGGTTGATGACCACCTGGAAGGGCGCGGCCGCCGATTCCTATCTCGCCGGGTGGGACGAGATGCACCGAGGCGCACTGGATGTGTGGGACACCCTGTTCGAGCTTGCCGCGAAGCTGGGGATCACCGCGGAGAACTTTCAGCAGGCCGACACCGATTTCGGTGCTGCCGTCTCGTCCCTGAATCTGCCATGAGCGTCGCGGGCGAGGGGTACTCGGTCGACCTGGCCCATCTGGACGATGTCACCGCCCGGATGCGTGCCCTGAAGGCGTTTGTCATCGATCAGCTCACCGCGCTGGACACCAAGGCCCAGGCGGCGATGACCTCGTGGAACGGCGAGGCGGCCACCGCGTACCAGGTCGCGCACCAGGAGTGGGCGGACGGTGCGACGGATGTGCAGGAGGGTTTGCAGGTCCTTGAGAAGGCGGCCCAGACCGCGCACGGCAACTACACGAGCGCGGTGGCGGCGAACCTGAAGAGGCTCGGTCAATAGCTCTATGAATCTCGAATTCGGCGCGTACTACAGCGTCGGCCGGGCCTGCTTCGGGTTCACCGACGCGCTGCAGACGGCGTTCCTCACCGAAATGAAGGCCATGAGCTCGTGTGACGCCATGGCCGGCGCGGACGAGGAGGGCGTGGCGTGGGCCAAGGACTACGACGAGCGAGCGGCCGAGGTTCTGACTCTGGTCTCCGATCTCGGGGAGGGCGTGACGCGCCTGGGCCGGGTGATCATCCAGAACGGCTACACCCACTACCTGGCCGACTACAACAGCACCCTCACCAAGTCCGGCGCGCCGGCCGCCATGCCGGAAATGCCGATGCCGGTCTGCAATTACTACGGCAGCCCGACCTCCGCCGGTGGTTCGCGCGGCGGCTACCACGATGCCGTCGATTCGCTCGTGGAGTTGGCGGGCTCGATCGGCATCGCCGTTCCAGACGGTGACACCGACGATCTCCAGACCGCCGCCGACGCGTGGAATCGCCTGCAGAACAACTACACCGCGAATCTGGCCTCCGTGCTGAGCAATGCGGCCACTGTCATGGACGGCTGCGATGCCGAGGACGCGGCCGTCATCGCACAACAGCTGCGCGGTTTGCAGACGGCTCTCGACGACATTCTCGCCGCCTGTGGCGAGCTGTCGAAGCTGTGCACCGATTACAAAGACGATCTGTGGAATCTGCGCGAGAAGATGCTCAAGCAGATCCTCGAAGAGCTCGCGATAACCATCGCGACGGAGTGGGCCATCAGTGTGGCCACGTCCTGGATCACCTTCGGCGCGAGCCTGCTGGTCGCCGGCGCGGCGACCGCCGCCACCGCGACCGTCTACGGCGCCCGCATCGCCGCCAAGATCGGGGAGTGGCGTGCAGCCCTGCAGGCAGCGAAGGCAGCGCGCGCGGCGCGCCGGGACCTGCAGAAGTCCAAAGACGCGGCCGCCAAGGCGAAGCAGCTGGACGGCGACAGCAATCCGGCCGCGCTCTGGAACCGCCTCACCGACGACGAACGGGCGGCACTGCTGCAGGGCCCGAACACCAAGAATGGCGAAAGCCTCACCGCCGCTTTGCGAAACGGCACGGTCACCCCTGAGCAGCAAGCCCAGATCGATGCTTTCAACAGGGCTTTGAACAAGCTGCCTACCCACGAAGGCGCGGTGACTCGGTTCACCAACCTGACCCCGGAGCAGTTGGCCCGCTACGAGCCGGGCAAACCACACACCGAAGTCGGGTTCACCTCGTCAAGCGTGAACCCCAGGGGAGTGAACGAGTTCACGGTGCAGAACTCGAAGGTTGAATTTCAGATTGTCAGTAAGACCGGGCGGGACTACTCGCAGTACGGAACTCCGGACGAGGTGCTGTTCCCCTCGGGAACGAACTTCTTCGTGAAGTCCAAGGTATTCGACCCCGCGACGGGCAGAACTGTCATCCAGATGGTGGAGATGTAGGAGGAAGCGATGCCGGAAAAGTTTGGTGGGAAGATCTTCTACACCCGAGAGGAAGGCGACGCGCTGGGGCTCATCCCATCCGACGAGGAGCTTGCTCGCGCGCAAAAGGTACTCGACGAATTCAACGAGCGTCGCCGGAACCTGCCGCCGGCACCGGTCGGTGAGACCCCGGGGTACGGCGGCCGATTCAGCAATGATCTGGAGGGCACGGAGTTCGAGGGCTGGACCCAGGATGCGTCAGGCCGATGGTTCGACAAAGAAGGCCGGCCGGTACCCGATCACACCGATGGCCGACCTGAGTAGCTCCCAGCTCTACATCAACTTCACCAGCTACGCCCACCGCGACCCTGCCGTTCTCGACGGCTCCCGGAGCGCGTTATCCCTCTGAGTCGACCCGTCGCCAGCCGGTACCATCTGGCGCGATGCACATCGACCTGATGCTCGACTCCCTCGATGGCCTATCCGTGGGCGACGCCCTCGGTGCGGAATTCCCTGTGATGCGCCGTTCGATTCCTGACATCCGTGCGGGCGACCGCCCGCCCGGACCGTGGGCCTGGACCGACGACACCGAAATGGCCTGCACCCTGGTCGCCGAACTCCTGCGCCATGGGACGATCGATCAGGACCGGATCGCCAAGGCTTTCGCCGAACGGTTCTCACCGCACCGCGACTACGGGTTCATGGCAGCCGACACGCTGCGCCGGATCGGCAACGGTGTGCACTGGCGGCAGGCCGCAGGGACCGCCTTCGATAACCGAGGCTCCTACGGAAACGGCGCCGCCATGCGAGTCGCCCCACTGGGCGCCTTCCACGCCGGTGAACCCGAAAGGGCTGTCGCGGAAGCGATCAGGTCGGCACAGGTAACACACATGCATCCCGAAGGAACCGCCGGCGCAGCAGCAGTAGCACTGGCGGCCTGCGTCGCCGCGCACGCACGCCTGCGCGGATTCCGCCCCAGCCCACAGGAATTCATCGCCACAGTCCTGGATGGGCTGGAACCCGGCGAGACGACTCACGGTATTCACCGCGCCCGTGACCTGCTCGGCGCCTCCGCCGAGCAGGCCGCGAACGAACTGGGCAATGGATCTCTGGTGACCGCTCAGAACACAGTTCCCTTCACGATCTGGGTAGCGGCAACCCACCTGACCGACTACTCTGCCGCGATCGTCACCTGCATTGCCGTGGGCGGCGACATCGACACCACAAGCGCCATTGCCGGAGGCATCGTCGCCGCCTACACGGGCACCGTCCGATCCACCGGAGTCCCGCAAACCTGGCTCACTGCGCGAGAACCATTACCCGACTGGTTTCACCAGATTCGCCTCCGCAAGCCCGCCGGTCTCGGGCGCGTTCGAAGATGGTTCCCCAGCACGAAGTGACCGAACGGCATCTGCCCTGGAATACGTACTCAGACCGCGATCATGGTCAGCAGGGGTTCCAAGTCTTTGAAGTCGTCCGCGTTGCGAGTGAACAGGGGCAGGTTGTTCGCTGATGCGATCGCGGCGATCATCAAATCCATCCGGCGCGGTTTGGGATTGCGGCCGGCTGCGACAACGAGCTTCGTCATCGATGTGAAGCGGCGTGCGGCCGCTGTGCAGAACGGCAGCGCGTCGAAGCTGTGCTCGATGGCCAGCAGGCGTTCGGTGCGCAGCGCCAGCGCCGCGGGCGTCGCCGCGACGGCGATGCCCAAGCCGAGCTCCGCGAGGGTGACTGTGCTGATCCTCGCCCGAATCGGCAGTAGTGCATCGTCGATGGTGCCGATGTCGATGAGCACATACGTGTCGAGAAGCCCCTCCGGCAAGCGATCGTTCGATACGACCTCAGTCATCGATCCGATCCTCCCCGAATACGGCGTCGATTTCGGCTCGCTCCTCGGCGCTGTCCGCGCTGCGACTGATACCTGCCAAACGCGCTTTGAGTTCCGCGACAGTCGGATTCCGCTGCGGTGCAATCGGCCTCAGCTCCCCGACCGGCTTTCCGTTGCGGGTGATGACGAAGTCCTCACCGGCTTCCAGCGCATCCATTACGCCCGCGCTGCCATTGCGTAGCTCGGCCTGCGTAATCGTCTTCGTCATACGCTTCAATATAGCAATCGATGCTATCCGATGCTATGTTGTGCGCGCAGATCGCATGCGTCGTGCGGTGGAGAACGCCGCAGCGATCGAGCAGGCCGACGGAACAACCACCGCACGACAGCACGAGCAGCTAGCCGCGGAGTACGCCGACACCGACGGGCCGGACACCGACCGGTGACCAGCCCCCGCCGCGGCGAGGTGTGGGCCTACCTCCCGGCTGTCCGAAAGGCGACCTGATCGCAGCGAGTCAGCCGCAGGTGCCGGTCGCCGCATCGCGGACGCCGTCGATGGCGGCCTGCCGGTCTTCTTCGCTCAGGGAGGTCCACTCCGGGGTGGTCGGCATCCAGGCGATGGCGTCTTCGACGGCTTTGGTCACCGCGCCGTCGCCACCGCCGTTGCGGGTTTGCGCGACCATCGGGAGCAGGTCGCGGCAGGTCGAGGCGCGCAGGTCCATGGGGGCGGCGGGGGGTGTGGCGGCCGGCTGGGTGGTCGTCGGCGCGGGGGCCGTTGTGGCCGTTGTCGTTTCGCTCGCGCCGCATCCGGCCAGCGCGATGGCCGCAGCGGAAACCGTGATCGCCACGGCTGTTCTCGTCATCCGTACTCCTTGTTCAGCGGAGCAGGACGCTACCTGGCTCGATGCGGGCGCGTGGCCGATTTCCGATGATCGTGGTTCATGAAAGCCAAAAACCTGGTCTCATGTCCAGATGATTGTGACCCGCCGAGGCTTGTTCCGGACCACCCTGGCCGCCGCAGCTCTCGTGGCCACCGCGGCCCCTGCACGCGCGGTGGTCGCCCCGCACGCCTGGATGTCCGCCGTCCCCGACGACGTCTCCCTGCTCCGGCTGACGATCCCGGGCACCCACGACTCCTGCTCGATGAGTCCCCTGAACGGAACCCCCTGGGCCCAAACCCAGAACTGGTCTCTCGCAGACCAATTCGCACACGGTATCCGCTTCCTCGACATCCGCTGCAACGGCCTCCAAGACCACATGGCCGACTCCTTCGGCATCTACCACGGCCCCGCCTACCAGGGCATCACCTTCGACGCCGTCCTCAACGCCTGCCGCACCTTCCTCGCCCGCAACCCGGGCGAAACCCTGATCATGCGAGTCAAGAAGGAGAACGGCACCGCCAACGACGTAGGCGCCGACTTCGACCGAATCTTCAAGGGCTACTTGGACGCCAAGGGCTACCGCCCCATGTTCTGGATAGGCGACCGCATCCCCACCCTGGGCGAGTCGCGCGGCCGAATCATCCTGATAACCCAGTTCGACACCACCCTGCCCGCCCTGCACTGGCCCAGCGGCGACAACGGCACTATCTCGAACTCCACGTTCTACATCCAGGACCGTTACCAGAACCGCGGCCTGGCCGGCCTGGAATCAGGCTCCGCCGGCACCGGTTCCACCCGCACCGGCTCCTCCGGCGGCGACAAATTCGACCACATAGCCGCCTGCTTCGACAAAGCCGCCGCCGACCCGAACAACACCCAGCTCTACATCAACTTCACCAGCTACGCCGACCGCGCCTGGCCCATCGACAACGCCGCCGCCATCATGCCCCGAGTGCAGCGCTACCTAACCGAAAACCAACACACCCCAGCCCATTTCGGCATCGTCGCGATGGATTTCCCGGACCGCCACCCCACCGTCCTCGACCTCCTGCTGGCTCGCAATCACTTCTGAGCAGGGACTCACCTGCCATCAGCACCCGCGGGTCGTCCGGTTCGGACTCGTTCGACGATGGTTCAGTGGCTCGAAATAGCATCGGGCGCAAGCGAATCAGCTGCCACCGCTGCCGCCGCCATTGTCGGTGCCGCCATTGGATCCGCCGAGTCCACCCCGCTCGGTGGTGGTCACCGGGCTCCTGGTGGTGGTCCGCTTGTCGATATCGACTCCGGTTGTCGGCGGTACCCCGGCATTCGGCGCGGTGGTCTGCGGTTTGACTACCGTGGTCGGCGCGGGCGCGGTGGTTCGCGGTGCGCCCGGCGCGCCGGTGCGTGAGACGACGGCGCTCACCGAGGTCGTGGCTTTCGGCGTCTTCTTGGGTGTGGAGCCGCCGCATCCGGTGGCGAGCAGGGAGGCGGCTACTGCGGCGGGCAGGGCATACGCCACCCGCCGCGACATCCGTCGCGTTCCACCATCGAATTCCCCGGATGATCTGCCACGCATAAGCTTCCCCCGTATTACCGACCGAGCGGACCGATACTAACAACACTCGAACAGGTGGGGAGGCCATGGATCTGCCACGCGCCCTTGCCGATTCGCGCTCGGCGGACTGGGCGGCCCGGAAGGCTGCGGCGGTGGCGCTCGGTCGATGGCTGCCGTCGCCCGATGCCCTCGGCCGCCTGGCCGAACTTCTCGCCGACGACGACAAGGCGGTTCAGGTCGAAGCGGCCGACACTCTCGCCCGCTTCGGCGGACGGGATGGTTTGGAAGTTGTGCTGGGCGAGCTCGGTGACCGTGTCGATGATCCGGATTCCGATTACATCGCCTACCGGCTCCAAGAGTTGGAAGTCGACAGTCATGTCGCGGTTCTACGGCTCGCGCGTGCCATTCTGACCCTGTCCCCGCCGGAAAACGTTCGAGAGGGCATCAACCAGATCGAGCTCCTCTTCGGCGCCGAGCTCCCCATCGTCAGATCGAATCTTGCTGACGCACTGCGAGATTCGTGGAGCGAGAAGGGATCCGTCCGCCTAGGCGCCATTCCGGTGCTCGGCTGCTATCTGCCGGATCCGCAAGCCCGCCGGCGCCTGGAACAGATCACGGCCGGCGACCCCATCGTCACGATGCAGGTCGACGCCGCCGAACAGCTGGTTCGCTATGGCGGACCCCAAGGCATGTCGGCGGTGCTCGAAGTGCTCGGCCGCGAGCCTTACGACGCCGATCTCGATTACATCGCCTACATGCTGAGCGACCTCGACAATCTAGGCGTGTTCCCGCTAAGCCGTGGTCGGGGCGGATTCGGTTCCGGAGGATTCCCGGGTGTGGCGGCGGGTGATGAGCCAGCCGAAGGTGGCGGCGAGCGGGAACATGAGGACGCCGTAGACGGCTGGGGGGACGGCCATTTCGGTGCTGTCCAGGACGCTGAGCGCGATGGTGATGGCGATGGTGCTGTTGTGGATGCCGATTTCCATGGAGCAGGCGATCGATTGGCGGGTGTCGACGCCGAGGAGGCGGGGGACGAAATAGCCTGCAGTGAGGCTGATCAGGCAGAAGAGGGTGGTCACAGCGCCCACGTCGGCCAGGTAGGAGACGAGATTATCGCGTTCGGCGACCATGGTTCCGATGACGACGAGGGCGAGGACCACCGCTGAGCCGATGCGGACGGAACGGTCCATGCGGTCGGCGAAGGCGGGGGAGGTGCGGCGCACGATCATGCCGATGATCACCGGGATGAGCACGATGGCGAAGACCTGCACGGCCTTACCGAATTGCAGCCCCACCGCACCGGATTCGTCGGGGTCGAAATAGCGGATCGCGAAATTGGTGATCAGGGGCAGGGTGAATACGGCAATCACCGAATTCACCGCTGTGAGAGTCACATTCAATGCCACGTCACCCCGGAAGAGGTGGCTGAAGAGGTTGGCGGTGGTGCCCCCGGGTGAGGCGGCGAGCAGCATCATGCCCACGGCCAGCAGCGGCGGCAGATCGAACAGCAGCACCAAACCGAATGCGGCAGCGGGCAATACGATCAGCTGGCAGGCCAGCGCGACGCCGACGGTCCGGGGATGGCGTACCACCCGGGTGAAGTCGTCGACGGTGAGGGACAACCCCAGCCCGAACATGATCACGGCCAGGGCCAGCGGCAGCCCCACGGAGACCAGTGGCGAATCCATGGCGTTCCTCACTCCATCGACCGGATCCGACGACCCGGACTCTGAGACCCAAACGTTTCAGAGTGTTCGAAGAGTAGACGATTGTGACCCACGTCGCACCCGAACCGCGCAGTTCACCGGCCCGACGCCGGTAACACGTGATCGAATGGCCGCGAATATCAAGCAAACTCGCTGGAACGAAGGAGATCCTTGTGGTTGGCGGCGTTCGCAAGCTTTTCGCAGGTGGGATTGTTTTCGGAGTAATGGCGGCCGGTGTGGTCGCCGCGGCGGGAACCTCATCCGCCGCACCCCAGGATTGCCGCATCGATCGGACCTGGGACAGCGCGACCTTCACCTGCCCCGACGACGGCACCTGGTACAGCGGAAATGTCCGCTGCCTGGGCTGGTATCTGCCCGACGGCCCTTGGCAGGCCCCGATTTTCACGACCGGCTACTACCTGACCCCGTGGGGCAACACGGTCAGCTGCAACGGTCCGGGCCTGGCGCAGAAGGGAATTCTGCTCGACGCCTGGGCCGGAGTGGTCGGCCGATAGCTCGAAGCCCTTCCGAACCGGGATTCGGAAGGGCTTCAATCGCGCGAATCAGCCTGTGTCACAACGAGGCTGCCACTTCCTGCAGCTGTGCCATTCCGATCGGCGCGAACTCTTCCATACCGGACTGCGCCATCCCGTCGCGATCCTCGACGGACTGGAACACCGACAGCGTGGTGACCTTGGTCTTCCCGTCCACCTCTTCGAAGGTGATGGTCTCCAGGGAAACGTGCCCGGGGGTGCCGTCGAATTCGAAGGTGTGGACGATGCGATCGGCGCTGACCTCGTGGTACACGCCGCGGAAGCCGTACTCGTTGCCCTCCGGGTCGACGTGCGAGATCCGCCACGAGCCGCCGGTGACGGGTTCGAACTTCTCGACCTTGCTGGTGAGTTCGCGGGGTCCCCACCAGCGCAGGTACAGGTCGATCTCGGTGTGGGCGCGGTAGACGGCGGCCTTCGGCGCGTCGATGACGGCGCTGACGGTGGCGACGTGGCTGTTGGGCTCGGCGGTGTAGGTGGTTTCGGGGTTGCTCATCGTTCTGTCCTCGTCCTGTATGGGTTTGTCGCCGCATGTGTGCGGCCTCGAAACATTGGACGAGACGAGCCTGCCGGATTAATCGGTTCGCCGCGGGAAATTTCGGCGGCCGTGTCTCCCTGTCGGTTTCGGCCCGCTGGAGATCACCAGGCCAGGCCGAAGAGCTGCGTCCAGTGATCGCCCACGCGGCCGACGCCGATATTGGTGAACTCCGGGGTGAGGATATTGGCGCGATGCCCGGGACTGTTCATCCAGCCGTCCACGACCTCGGCGGCGCTGCGCTGCCCCCACGCGATGTTCTCCGCGATACCGCGATAGTCGATGCCCTCGTCTTTCGCGCGATCCCACGGCTGCCGCCCGTCCAGGCCGGTGTGCGAGAAGTACCCGCGTTCGAGCATGTCCGCACTGTGCTTCCGGGCGACCGCGCTCAACCGCACGTCGTGGGCGAGGGGCCGCATTCCGTGCCGGGCCCGCTCGGCGTTGGTCAGCGCGATGACCTCGGAGACATCGGCGCTGATCCACGCACCGCCCGCGGCCGAGGCGCGAGATGTCGCCGGCCGAGCGGCAGTGGACGGATCGGCTGCGCGCGGGAACGCGGTGCCCGCGCGTGGAAACGCGGCCTTCGAGTCCGCGTCACCGGAGCGTGGGACCGCATTGTTCGGGTCCGGGGCGCCGGAGCGCGGGGCCGCGGTATTCGGGTCCGAAGTGCCCGAGCGTGGCGCTGCGGAGTACGGGTCCGAGGTGCCCGAGCGCGCGGCCGCGGCGCCCGGAGTCGCCCGATGGGGGTCCGCGCCGTACGGGGCCGCCGCGTGCGGTCCGGCGGTATGGGGTGTCGCGCCGGAAGGCCCGGCGTTCGGCTGTGCGCCCGTCGGCAGCCCGGCACGCGAAGTGGGCGCGGCTGCTGGGCCGTTGTCCTCGGTCACATCGACACCGTAATCCCTTGCGATGCCCGCCAATCCGTCGGCGTAGCCCTGCCCCATTGCCCGCAGCCGCCACTCCCCGCCCCGGCGATACACCTCCGCGAGCAGCAGTGCCCGTATCCCGGGCGTGGCCGGCGCGGTGAACCGCAGTTCGAGACCGCGCCCGCTGACACGCAATTCGGGCCGTCCGATCGGTGCGTTGTGCTGTGCCGGGCTGGCCGCGAGTGTGAGCCGAGTCGCCCCGGCGCGCAGCAGATTTCGTTCCACCGTCACGGTGCTGCCGTGCAGCCGGACCCCCGGCGTGGTCGGCTGGTTGTAGAACACGAAGTCGGCGTCCGCGTCGACCCTGCCGCTGTCGCCGGTAATGATCACCGACAGGTCGAGCGTCGCCGGCGCCCGCATCGTCAGTGTTCCGTCGGGCAGGGGGATTACGCCTCCGGGCGTCAGTTCGCGCACGTCAACTCTCCACGGGAAGCTCGGAGGAAGCGCGGCGCATCCCCCTGCACCGATCATTCCAGGACGGCGCGGCCGCGGCCACGTTCGCAGCTGGGACCGCCCGGTTATTCGCTCAGCGCGGCATTCAACTCGGCGAGCAGCCGGACCTTGGGACGAGCACCCACGATCGTGCGCACCGGCACGCCGTTGCGGAACAGAATCAGCGTGGGCATCGACAGCACCTTGTATTCCCTTGCCGTGAGCGGGTTCTCATCAGCGTCCAATTTCCGGATGAGAAATTCCCCGGTCTTCTCCCGCGCGATCTCACCCAGCACCGGCGCGATCATCCGGCACGGCGGGCACCATTCCGCCCAGAAGTCCACCAGCACAGGCAGCTCCTGCTCCAGCACCTCCCGTGCGAAGTTCTCGTCGGTGACGACAGCGACCTCGGCCGTGATCTGTTCGGTGGACATCAGCACTCCTCTGTAGCAATGGAATCGACGGCCATCCATCGGCCGTCACACGGATTCGCTTGCCGGGCAACGGCATCGGACAGTTTCCCGGCCAGATTCGCCCGCACCGCCCCCAACTGCTCGAGCAGCGCGTCCACCTCCGCGATCTTCCGCCGATAAACCTCGATGGAATCCGCGCACGAATCCCCGGCCGCATGCCCCGCCCGCAGACATTCGACGAACGGCCGCGTGTCATCGAGGCTCAACCCCACCGCCTGCAACGTCCGGATCTCATCGACCACCCGCGCATCGGCCTCGCTGTACTCGCGATACCCATTGGCTTCCCGCCGCGCACTGAGCAACCCCTGCGCCTCATAAAACCGCAGCGCCCGCGTGGTGATCCCGGCCCGAGCGGCCAGCTCGCCGATTTTCATACCCCGACGGTAAACATTGCCCTGGGCGTCAAGGCAAGGCCCGAATCCGGCAGACTCTGCCGCGTGAGTTCTCCAGGGGGAAAAGTCGTGCGGATGCCGGCCGTGATCGCGATCTTGCTGCTGGCGATCGCGGGCTGCGCGAAGGATGCCGAGCCCGCGCGGCCGGCCGGGTATTGGTTCACCGAACCGCAGGACGATGATCAGCGCCTGGAGGTGCTGCGCCGGGCGCGGGGCATCGATCCCTGCGCGTTGGTGCCCAGGGCCGAACTGGAGAAGCTCGGCGCGGTCCGGTCGGTGGTGAACGACCAGCCGGATTCCTGTGAGGCCGGGATCGGCTCGGCGGAGTATTACAAAGGCATCGAACTGGATTGGGCGGTCGTCGTGGCGACCGTGCAGAAGGGGCAGAAGGTCACCGAGAAGACTGTAGACGGGCTGAGTGTCATGGTCGCCGATGAGCGCGACGCACTGCCGAAGGAGCAGTTCGAGAAGCTGGTCGAGCGGAATTGCACTGTCACAGGGCAGTTTCCGGCGGGCGCCGCGCTCATGCTGTTCGTGTCCACACCGCTCGGCACCGAACCGTGCCCGGTCGGCGAATCGATCCTGCGGACCGCTGCGGCCGAGTGGGTGCGGGAACCGCAGCGCGGCACCGCGCCCGAGACCGCCCGGACCGTGCTCACCTCCGCCGATCCATGCGATGTGCTGCCCGCGCTGGGCATCACCGTGAATCCCGCCGATCGACGGATGCGAACCTGCGACTTCACCTACCGCGGCGGCGAGGTGTCGGTGCGGTACGAGTACGAGGAGCAGGACATGATCCTGGGCGACGAGCCCACGACGCTTCCCGGTAGCCGGCACCCGGTCTACAAGGATGTTTCGTCGAAGGGTGACTTCCACTTCCGCACCGCGACGGTCGGCCCCGCCATCAATCCCGATGAGCCGGGCCTGAAGTACGGCCCGAGGTACCCCACGGTCTCGGTGACCGCCCGGAATCCGGAGGACGCCGAGACCATCCTGACCCAGGTCCTCACGCTCTTCCCCTGAGGTGTGGGCCTCGCCACCTCGGGCAACCCCGATTTGGCCCTGGTTGGGGGCTTGTTTACACTGGACCGGTTGCTTGGGCACAGCTATGTCCGTACGCGTCTGCGTCGGTCATACGCCCGAGAGGCGCACTATCCGGTCGGGCAATCCCGGCTGGACCGAATCCCGAATTGTCGTAGGCCCACGACCGCCGATCTCTGACGGTGCTGGATGGGAACCGCGGCGAGAAAGGTAGCGGTCAACTCATGACCATGACTGATCCGATCGCAGACTTCTTGACCCGTCTGCGCAACGCCAACTCGGCGTACCACGATCAGGTGAAGGCTCCGCACTCCAAGCTCAAGGCGAACATCGCCGAGATCCTGAAGCGTGAGGGCTACATCGCCGATTACCGCACCGAAGATGCGACCGTCGGCAAGACCCTGATCGTCGACCTGAAGTACGGCCCCAGCCGCGAGCGCTCCCTGCAGGGTGTGCGTCGCGTGTCGAAGCCGGGTCTCCGGGTTTACGCGAAGTCCACCAACCTGCCCAAGGTGCTGGGTGGCCTGGGCGTGGCGATCATCTCCACGTCGCAGGGCCTTCTCACGGACCGCCAGGCCAAGCAGCAGAGTGTAGGCGGGGAAGTCCTCGCCTACGTCTGGTAAGGGAGGTAGGAACAATGTCGCGTATCGGTAAGAAGCCGATCCCGGTTCCCGCCGGTGTCGAGGTTTCCATCGACGGCCAGAACATCACGGTGAAGGGTTCCAAGGGCACCCTGTCGCACGTGGTCGCCGAGCCGATCACGGTTTCCAAGGCCGAGTCCGGTGAGCTGGAGGTGATTCGTCCGAACGACGAGCGCCTGAACCGTTCGCTGCACGGCCTGACCCGCACCCTGATCAACAACATGATCATCGGTGTGACCCAGGGCTACGAGAAGAAGATGGAAATCTTCGGCGTCGGTTACCGCGTTGCCGCCAAGGGCTCGAACCTCGAGTTCGCCCTGGGCTACAGCCACCCGGTTCCGGTCGACGCCCCCGAGGGCATCACCTTCGCGGTGGAGTCCCCGACCAAGTTCTCGGTGTCCGGCATCGACAAGCAGAAGGTCGGCCAGATCGCCGCGGTGATCCACGGCCTGCGTAAGCCCGACCCGTACAAGGGCAAGGGCATCCGCTACGCCGGCGAGGTCGTTCGCCGCAAGGTCGGAAAGACGGGTAAGTAAGCCATGGCACAGACTGAGAACCAGAAGGCAAAGCGCCTGCCTGTGGGCAAGGATGCTTCGACCAAGCGTCGTCTGTCCAAGACGCGTCGGCACTTCCGTCTGCGGAAGAAGGTCGTCGGAACCGCGGAGCGGCCGCGTCTCGTGGTCAACCGCTCCTCGCGTCACCTGCACGCTCAGCTCATCGACGACTCGATCGGCAAGACCATTGCCGCCGCGTCCTCGATCGAGGCCGACGTGCGTGCCGCCGAGGGTGACAAGTCCGCCAAGGGCGCCAAGGTCGGCGAGCTCATCGCCGCCCGCGCCAAGGCTGCCGGCGTCGAGGCGGTCGTGTTCGACCGTGGTGGTCACGACTACCACGGCCGTATCGCGGCGCTCGCCGATGCCGCCCGTGAAGGTGGGCTGAAGTTCTGATGATCAACACTGCGAACGAAGGGAACGTCTGATGCCGGGACGTCAGCGGCGTGACGGCGGAAACAACGGTCCCGCCG
The DNA here is from genome assembly GCF_016741815.1 of Nocardia acididurans. Classification (GTDB taxonomy): domain Bacteria; phylum Actinomycetota; class Actinomycetes; order Mycobacteriales; family Mycobacteriaceae; genus Nocardia; species Nocardia acididurans. The sequence continues at coordinate 409,678 of NZ_JAERRJ010000004.1, read as the reverse complement.
GCCAGAATGGCAGCAATGACCGTGATGGTGGCCGGGGCCGTCGTAACGACCGCCGCGACCAGCAGCAGCAGGAGAAGAGCAACCAGCTCGAGCGCGTAGTCGCGATCAACCGCGTCTCCAAGGTTGTGAAGGGTGGTCGTCGCTTCAGCTTCACCGCCCTCGTGATCGTCGGCGACGGCAACGGTCTGGTCGGCGTCGGCTACGGCAAGGCCAAGGAAGTTCCCGCGGCCATCCAGAAGGGTGTCGAGGAGGCTCGCAAGGGCTTCTTCCGCGTCCCGATGATCGGCTCCACCATCGTCCACCCGGTTCAGGGTGAGGCGGCGGCCGGTGTCGTCATGCTGCGTCCGGCTTCGCCGGGTACCGGTGTGATCGCCGGTGGCGCGGCTCGTGCCGTGCTCGAGTGCGCCGGTATCCACGACATCCTGGCCAAGTCGCTCGGTAGCGACAACGCCATCAACGTCGTGCACGCCACCGTTGCTGCCCTCAAGCAGCTGCAGCGTCCCGAAGAGGTTGCCGCTCGCCGCGGTCTGCCGCTCGAGGATGTTGCTCCTGCGGGCATGCTGCGGGCGCGCGCGGGACAGGGGGCCTGATATGGCACAGCTCAAGGTGACCCAGACCAAGTCGTCCATCGGCGCCAAGTCGAACCAGCGCGATTCGCTGCGCACCCTCGGGCTGCGTGGCATCCGCCAGACCGTGGTCCGTGAGGACAATGCGCAGAACCGCGGCCTGATCAACGTCGTGCGCCACCTCGTTGTCGTAGAGGAGGTCTAACGCATGACCATCAAGTTGCACCACCTGCGTCCGGCCCCGGGCTCCAAGACCGAGAAGACCCGTGTGGGTCGCGGTGAGGGCTCGAAGGGCAAGACCGCGGGCCGCGGTACCAAGGGTACGAAGGCTCGCAAGAACGTCCCGGTCCGCTTCGAGGGCGGTCAGATGCCGATTCACATGCGTCTGCCCAAGCTCAAGGGCTTCACCAACCCGTTCCGCACCGAATACCAGGTCGTGAACGTCGGTGACATCGCCCGCCTGTTCCCGCAGGGCGGCGCCGTGGGCAAGGCCGAATTGGTCGCCGCGGGCCTCGTTCGCAAGAACGAGCTCGTGAAGGTGCTCGGCGAGGGCGAAATCGGTGTGGCCGTTCAGGTTTCCGCCGACAAGTTCTCGGGCTCCGCTTCGGAGAAGATCACCGCGGCCGGTGGCACTGCCACCGTTGTGGCCTGACGGTAGGCTGAAACACAGGGACGCCGGGCGAGCCGAGAGCTCGCCCGGTGTCACTGTTAAAGTTCAAGTGTTGTCTGCCAACACCGTCATGTCTATCGGCGTTGTCCATTCGCTGAAGTCATGGCCTGACCCATGTCGTTAGCCAGGAGGATCTGTGCTTTCCGCCTTCGTGTCGGCTTTCCGGACCCCGGACTTACGGCGGAAGATTCTCTTCACGCTGGGCCTGATCGCGTTGTACCGGCTCGGTGCCTCGCTGCCCTCCCCGGGCGTCAGTTACAAGAACGTTCAAGAGTGTGTGGACCTGGTCAACGGCGGTGATTCCGCCGGTATCTACCAGTTGATCAACCTCTTCTCCGGCGGCGCGCTGCTGCAGCTCTCGGTGTTCGCGATCGGCATCATGCCGTACATCACGGCGAGCATCATCATCCAGCTGCTGACCGTCGTCATTCCGCGGTTCGAGGAACTTCGCAAGGAAGGCCAAGCGGGCCAATCGAAGATGACGCAGTACACGCGTTATCTGTCGATCGCCCTGGCTGTTCTCCAGTCGACGGGTCTGGTGGCGCTCGCTGCGCGCGGTCAGCTGCTGCAGGGCTGCCCCAAGGACATCCTCGACGACACGAGCATTTTCGGCATGGTCATCATCGTGCTGGTCATGACGGCCGGTGCGGCACTGGTGATGTGGTTCGGCGAGCAGATCACCGAGCGCGGTATCGGCAACGGTATGTCGCTGCTCATCTTCGCCGGTATCGCCGCGCGAATCCCCGCTGAGGGCAAGACCATCTGGGATTCCGGCTCCAAGATCAAGTTCGCGCTGGTCATCCTGGCCGCGCTCGTCGTCATCGTCGGCGTCATCTTCGTCGAGCAGGGCCAGCGCCGGATCCCGGTGCAGTACGCCAAGCGCGTGGTCGGCCGCAAGATGTACGGCGGCTCCTCGACCTACCTGCCGCTGAAGGTGAACCAGGCCGGCGTCATCCCGGTGATCTTCGCGTCCTCGCTGCTGTATCTGCCGAACCTGTTGGCGCAGTTGACCAAGGACACCTCCGGCGATCCGGCCAAGTGGCAGGAGCTGATCCAGAAGTATCTGGTCAACCCCAGCAACCCGGTGTACGTCACGATCTACTTCGCGATGATCGTGTTCTTCACCTACTTCTACGTCGCGATCACCTTCAACCCGGAGGAACGCGCGGACGAGATGAAGAAGTTCGGCGGCTTCATCCCCGGTTATCGGCCGGGCAAGCCCACTGCCGATTACCTGAACTACGTACTCAGCCGCATCACGCTGCCCGGTTCGCTCTATCTGGGCGCGGTGGCGGTGCTCCCGAATGTGTTCCTGAATATCGGTAACAACACCGGTGTACAGAACTTGCCGTTCGGCGGTACCGCGGTGCTGATCATCGTGAGTGTCGGCCTCGATACGGTCAAGCAGATCGAGAGCCAATTGATGAACCGTAACTACGAAGGGTTCCTGAAGTGAGACTTGTTTTTCTCGGACCGCCCGGCGCCGGTAAAGGCACGCAGGCCGAACAGGTTGCGGAGAAACTCGGTGTCCCGCACATCTCCACCGGGAACCTCTTCCGCACCAACATCTCCGAGCAGACCCCGCTGGGTCGCGAGGCGCAGCAGTACCTGGACGCGGGCAACCTCGTCCCCTCCGATGTCACCAACCGCATGGTCGAGGCCCGCATCGCCGAGCCGGACGCGGTGAACGGTTTCGTGCTGGACGGTTACCCGCGCACCATCGACCAGGCCGAGGCCCTGGAGAAGATGCTCAAGGAGTCCGGTCACGAGCTCCAGACGGTCATCTCGCTCGAGGTCGCCGAGGAGATCCTCGTCGAGCGCATGCTGGCTCGTAAGCGCGCCGACGACACCGAAGAGGTCATCCGCAACCGCATGCGCGTCTACCGCGAGGAGACCGAGCCTTTGCTGTCCTACTACGACGGCCACATCACCGCCATCGACGGCGTCGGCGAAATCGACGAGGTCAATGAGCGGATCATGAAGGCCCTGGGTCGTTAATGGTCTTCGGCCGTAAGACCAAGAAGGTGGTGCCCTTCCGCACCGCCGGTGAACTGGACGCCATGGCGGCGGCCGGCGAGATCGTCGGTCGCGCGCTGGTGGCGGTGCGCACCGCCGCCAAGCCCGGGGTTTCCACCCTGGAGTTGGACGAGGTCGCCGAGCAGGTCATCCGTGATGCGGGAGCGGTGCCGTCGTTCAAGGGCTACCACGGTTTCCCGGGGTCCATCTGCTCCTCGGTCAACGACCGTGTGGTGCACGGGATCCCGAACTCCGAGGACATCCTCGCCGAGGGCGATCTGGTGTCGATCGACTGCGGCGCGATCCTGGACGGCTGGCACGGTGATTCGGCGTGGACGTTCGGCGTCGGCCAGATCATCGAGGCCGATCGCCTGCTGAGCGAGGCCACCAAGCTGTCCATGGAGGCCGGTATCGCCGCCATGCTCCCGGGCAACCGGCTCACCGACGTCTCGCACGCCATCGAATTGGGCACGCGGGCAGCCGAAGCCGAGCACGGCCGCGCCTACGGCATCGTCGACGGCTACGGCGGCCACGCCATCGGCCGCGAGATGCACATGGACCCCTTCCTGCCGAACGAGGGCAAGCCGGGCAAGGGCCCGCTGCTGCGCGTCGGCTCGGTCCTGGCCATCGAGCCCATGCTCACCCTCGGCACCACGGAAACCAAGACGCTGGAAGACGATTGGACTGTCGTCACCACCGATGGTTCCCGCGCCGCGCACTGGGAGCACACGGTCGCCGTCACCGAGGACGGCCCGCGCATCCTGACCCTGCGTCCGGAATAGCCACCCGCGTACGAAACGCCGTATCTCTCCTTCGGGAGGGGTGCGGCGTTCGTCGTGTTGGATGAGCACATGAGCGACAGGGTGGTACTCATCACCGGAACGTCGACCGGCATCGGTCTGGCCGTGGCCGCCGCGGCCGTGGCGGCCGGATACCGGACAGTGGCGACGCTGCGGAACCCGGCGCGCGGGGAGGCCGTGCGGGCGACCGGCGCGGATGTCCGGCAGTTGGATGTGACGGATCCGAAGTCGGTGGCGGACTGCGTGTCCGGTGTCGTCGCCGACTACGGGCGTCTGGACGCCGTGATCAACAACGCGGGCGCCTCCGTACTCGGCACCGTCGAGAATCTGGACATGTCCGACATCCGCCGGGCGCTGGAGGTCAACTTCTTCGGTGTCGTCGAGGTGACCCGCACCGCGATGCCGCATCTGCGCGCGAGCGGCGGCCGCGTGGTGACGGTGACGAGTGTGGGTGGCGTGGTCGGCCAGCCCTTCAACGAGGCCTACTGCGCGGCCAAGTTCGCCGTGGAGGGTTTCATGGAGAGTCTGGCCCCGGTGGCCGCCACCGTCGGCGTCGGCGTCGCCGTGGTCGAACCGGGCGCTGTGACAACGGAATTCGTGGCGAACGCGGGGATCGATCCGGCGCGGGCCATTGCCGAGGCCGGTCCGTACGCGCCCGCTCTGCGGGCATACATCGACCGCACCCTGGGGGCGTACACGGCCGGCCAGACGGCGGAAGACGTTGCGGCAGTGATCATGCGGGCGCTGACAGCCGAGCCGATCGTGTTCCGGTGGCAAACCTCGGACTGGGCAAGGGATTTCGTCGGAGCCAAACTCGGCGACCTGGATGGCTCGGCCGTGCAGGGCACGATGGCCGGCTGGGTGTCCTAGGCGGTTCAGAAGAAGCGCATGTGCTTGACGCCCACCAGGGCTCGGCGCAGTCGGGTGCGGATCGGCCCGTCGGTATCGGGTTCGAGGGTGAGCCCCGCCGATGCGGCGATGCGGTCGGCCACGTCGGTGATGTCGATGTGGTCGGTGTGGATGTGCTCGGCGAAGCGTGGGTCCGCGAGCGCGTCGAGGCAGCGGTCGACCTGCGCGAGGGCCCAGCTGTCGTGGCGCAGGCCGTAGAGGCCGCGTTCCCGGAGCCTGCCGACGACGGTGCCGGGTTCGGCGAGGAGCGCGAAATGTTTGACGTCGTGGCCGCTTTCGCGCAGCCGCCCGACTGTTTCCTCGAAATACTGCGGCACCACGACGGTCATCGGCGCGATCACCACGCCGTCGTGCTTTTTCAGCACGAGATCCAATACTTCGAAGACACCTTGTCGCCAGGCGGGGAAATCCTGGAAGTCCGTGCGCAATTCGGCCGGGATGGTGCGATGTAATCCGAATCCGACCATCTCCGGATCGCACACCACGCTGCCGGGCAGCCGCCGCTCCAATTCGAATGCGGTCTGGGTCTTTCCACCGCCGAACGGTCCGTTGATCCACAGAAGCATGCAAGCCACCCTAGCCAGATCGGGCGGGTACGGCACCAGGCCCGCTCCCGGGCTGCTTCCGGGGCGGGCCTACGAAGATGGTTGTCGCCGTGTGCTTTCAGGGCACCACGTTCGGGACGACGCTCGGATTGGTGGCCCCGACCGCAGCGCCGATACCCGCGCCCACACCGGTGCCGATGGCCGCGCCGACGCCCGCGCCGACGGCCACGGGGACGGCTTCACCAGCGGCGAAGCCGAGCGCGCCGCCGACGAGACCGCCGGTGATCGCGCCGCCCGGAATGGTCGCGCCTTCGAGCGGGACGGCGGGCAGGCCGATCGCGCCGCCGATGGCGGCGCCGGTGACAGCGCCCACCGGAATGCCGACGAGAGCTCCGGCCGCGCCCGCGGGCAGCCCGGCCACGCCGCCGACGATGCCGCCGCCGACAGCGCCCACACCAGCGCCGATGCCCGCTCCCACGGCCGCGCCGCTGGCGATCGGGTTGGAGGCGGCGATCGGGGCCGCCACAGGCTGTGTTGCGGCGGGCTGGGCCGCAGTATCGGGGGTGACGGTGGCGGCCGAGGCGGTGCCCGCGCCGAGGAGCAGGAATGCCGGAACAGCCAGCGCGACGGTGCCGATTCCGGCCTTCACAACAAAGTTCTTCTTCATGGAAAGGGTCCTTCGAGAAGTGCGAGACTGTTTGCCTCTTCCTCGAATTTATCCCCGTCCTCTTATGAAAAGCTCATGTTTATCTGCGTTCTCACAGGTCTGAAAATACGTGGCCCAGGTCTCGCTGGAATTCAGGATTCCAGCATGAGGGTGACCGGCCCGTCATTGATCAGTTCCACCTTCATGTGCGCCCCGAAGCGCCCGGTCGCCACCGTCGCGCCCAATTCCCGCAGCGTCGCCGCGAACTTCTCCACCAGCGGCTCGGCGACGCCCCCGGGCGCGGCATTGTTCCAGGACGGCCGCCGCCCCTTGGCGGTGTCGGCGTACAGCGTGAACTGGCTGATCACCAGGATCGGCGCGCCCAGATCAGCGGCCGAGCGCTCCCCGTCCAGAATCCGCAGCCGGAACACTTTGTCGGCCAATGCTTTCGCGGTGGCCTCGGTATCGCTGTGGGTGACCCCGACCAGCGCGACCAGCCCCTGGGGCGCACCGTGTGCCGCCGGATCGATCTGCCCGACCACCTCGTCGTCCACGCTCACCCGCGCGGAACTCACCCGCTGTACCAGTACTCGCACGACCTGCATCATCGCAGATCAAGGCGGTGGGACCGCAGGGCCCCGGTCGCACCGTGAATTCCTTTGCGCGCCATCGGTAGTTAAGAAAAGTAGGCTGTGCTCGCAGCGACAGCCGTTTGGGGAGCGATAGAAGAGTAGCGATGGCACCTGACAACAGAGACAACACCGCGTGGCCGGGCCTGCTTGCCGCCGCGGAGGCAAGGACACTGCAGTTCGAGCCGGAACTGGCGAAGAAGGGCATGAACGCCTGCGCCGACATGATCGAGGCACTGCGGAGTTTTCAGAAGTACGTGGAGACCGAGAAACTCAACGGCCTCCCGCAGATCGGCGATCTGTCATCCGGTTTCACGCTGGCTTCGGCGCTGAGCAGGCGGGGGATCGAGGCGCACGACGTGTTCGCCACGCACATAGACATCGTCACCCACATGATGGACACCTACCATGCCGCGGCCAAGGCGTATCCGGATGCGGACAACGTATCCAAGGCCGAGCTCGACAAGGTCAAGGGCACGATCGAAAGCCTGAAGGACATCAAGGTCGGCCCGACGACCCCCGGCGGTCAGCTGGGCCTGACGGAACCGAAGGGAGAAAGCCCGGGCACGAACAAGGAGGACTACTACGACACGCGGCTGGAGGACTGGGCCAAGGACAAGGGGAAGACCAAGGAATCCGTCGAGATCATCTGGGAGCCCCGGGATTCCATGCTCTGGGAGAACCTCTACTCCCTGGGGCAGGCGCTCCAGCCGGACAAGTACATGCGGGCCGCTTCCGCGTGGAACATCCTGGCCGCTTCGGTCGAGAAGCATCTCGGCACCTTCATGAACACGATCAACGGTCTCAGCAACGGCTGGCGCGGCAAGGGCATCGACGCGGCCAAGCTGGCGGCGAACACCTACTCCAAGGATCTGCGGCCGCTCATCGACACCATGAATGTCATGGGTGAACTACTCGAGTACGTCGGCAGGTGGATGAGCTCCACGAAGAACCACATGCCGAAGACGAAGAGCGATCCCAACGACTGCGAGATGACCGACACCGATCTCGAGGACTACCGCGAGCATTTCGAGAACGACTACCTCGCAGGCGGCAAGAACACCGCGACAATCCTTCCGGTCGTGCCGGGGCCGACCGCGCAACCGCAGCAGAAGCCGAAGCTGCCGACGGAGAAGGACCCTACCCAGAAGGATCCGAAGGACAAGGATCAGCGGGAGAACCCGGGCAATCAGAACCCGGGCAATCAGAATCCCGGCAACCAGAACCCCGGCAACCAGAACCCTGGTAAGCAGAACCCGGGTAACCAGAACCCGGGCAATCAGAACCCGGGCAATCAGAACCCCGGTAACCAGAACCCGGGCAATCAGAACCCCGGCAACCAGAACCCCGGCAATCAGAACCCCGGTAACCAGAATCCAGGGAGTCAGAACCCGGGCAATCAGAATCCGGGTAACCAGAACCCGGGCAATCAGAATCCAGGGAGCAACAACCCTGGCAGCCAGAACCCGAACAGCAACCAGAACAGCCAGAACTCCACGCAGCTAATCAGTGCGCTCGGCACCCTGCTCCAGGCGGCCACCACCGGCATGTCCACTCTGGCGCAGTCCCTTCCCACCGTTCTGAAACAGCTGGAAAGTCTGCTGGCGCAGGGGAACACCGAACAGCTGGCCCAGCTGCTCGGCGTCTCCGAGGAAAAGGTGCAGACAGCTTTCGCGGAGGTGCAGCAGTCGCCGGAGAAGCTCGCCCAGTTGGGTGAGCTACTGGGCCTGACAACCGGTCAGACCGAGATGGTGGTGGCCGAGGCGAGTCTGTCCGGCGAGGAAGTGTCCGCCGGTGGCGTCGCTCCGAAAGCCGGTCTGGCCGATGCGAGTTCGGTAGGGCACACGAATCTGTTCGGTGCTCGCGCCGGCGTCGACGCCGCCTTCACCGAGTCGGGATTCGGTGTGGTCGCCGGGGCGTCGGTGGGATTCGCCGACGGGGAATCGAATGGTTCCGGCACCGAGACGGTGGCTTTCGGCGCCTCGGTATCGGAGGACGGAGAGGCCGTCGGTTCGGTCGACTTCTTCCACGCCTTCACGCCTCCGGCAGCTGTCGCCGCCCCGGCCGATCCGGGGGCCGACGTATGAAGTGGGAATTCTCCGATATCGAGTTCAAAGTGCTGTGCAATCGATACCGGCAGAACCGGATACCCGCTCCGCTCGTGTACACCTGCCGGACCAGATCGGAGGTCGAGTACGAGCATCAGCTGGCGGAGGCGAATTCGCGGCTGCTGGAGCGGTTGCCCGCGGATTTCCGGACGGTCTTCGAGACCCTGGTCCGGCCGGATGTCGCCGTGTTCGCGCAGGTCTGGTGCGATCGGGAGATGAAGAACCCGGAGAAGCGCTTCCGGATCCACGGTGCCCGCCGCGGCCACCGCGCCTGCATGCTCACCCAGTCTCCCGGTGAAACCATTTGGCATACCTCGGGATTCACGCTCACCGAATGTGAACCGGATGAGCTTCCGGCGCTGCTGGTGTCGCAACTGCCGGCCGCGGAGGCGGCGAGCGGGCCCGATGTTCCGATTGTGATCGACTCCGGGCAACCCGAGGCCGACTACGCCCCGCGCCCGTCGGCGTTCGACTCCTTCGACGAGCCCGACTCCGCGCGCGGCCTGGCCTTTCTGTCCAAGCCCGCCGAGTGGACCGGTGGGTTCAAGATCCGGCAGGTGCGGTCGAAGTACGGGCCGCGCGGCATGACCGGGAAAACGTTGCTGTGGCGCGATCTTCCGGGCGACGGCCGCTATCTGATCGAGCTCGACGAGCTCGAGATGCGGGCGGCCGGGGCGAGTGCGCAGCGTATCGCGGAGCGGATCGGCGCCGGTGTGAGTCATGTGCTCGAGCACATGACGGCTCGGGGCGAGGGGGAGTTCGACGCCTAGGTCCGCGCGCGGACCGCGCGAGGTGAAGGCGGTGTGCCCGGAAGCGTTCGGGTGCACCGCCTTTGTCTTTAGGGGCCACCGGATCTCAACGGTCCGTTAATGTTCTGGCCACGGAATGGTCGCCCGCGCCTGGAAATGTCCGGCCAGGTCGGTTCCCTGATGCCGAATCGATTGCTGGAGTAGGTATTCGAACGAGGCGCTGGAGGCGACGATCCGATGAGTGGCCGGCTGGAGGCATACAAGGATCTACTTCGCACCGCGAAGTCGAGGACGACCACCGTGCAGGAGGGCCTCGAGTCCGTGCTGGCTACCCTGGAGGGCGCGCTCGGCGGCCGGGTTGCGCCGTGGGGCGACGATACGCTCGGCAACAACTTCTCCAACGGTCCGGAAGGCTATCTGGCCAGCAGGGACAATATGGTGCGAGGCGCGCGAAACATGGCCGGCACCTTCGGGAACGTGGCCGACGGGCAGGCCGACGCGCTGGAGTTGCTGTCTCGTATGGATGGCGGCAACGCCGGTGCCTACCGGTAAGCCGCCACGATGAGCAACGAGTACGCCAAGAACGACCTCCAGGACATTCTCGACGGCCTCTCGCTGCAGCTGCGCACCATCACGCAGCTGCAGCGAGAGCGGGCCGCGCTGACCGCATCGGCCACCGTGCGCAAGCGGGTCACGGTGACGGTGAACGCCGACGGCACGGTGATCGAAACCAAGTTCTCCGCCGATATCGACGATTTGGACTATCCGGAGATCGCGAAGGCGGTCACCGAGGCCGCGCAGCAGGCGGCGGCCGAGGTCGCGCGCAAGGGGCAGGCCGTGATGGCTCCGGTGTCGCGAAACCGCGATCGAATGCCCACACTGACAGATCTGATCCCCGGCATGCCCGACTTGAAGGGCGAGTTGTCGGTGCCCCCGGCGCCGCATGTGTCCACCGCGCCGCCGGGATCGACCGAACGCGGTGCCGCGCATACCGATTCCGCATCCGACGCCGAACGGCCCCGGGGCGGAGCCACGGACTCCGGGTGGTAGGGCAAGCCTCTTGGGAGACATAGAATTTCCCGAATCGCTCGAATGGGTCGGCTGGCTGGTCGGCATGGAATGGCCGGACGGCAGCGAGAGCGGTATGTGGGCGCTGGCGCAGGATTGGCACACCGCCGCCGAAGGGCTGCGGCAACTACTGCCCGCCATAGACGACGCGAAATACGCGACGCTGGCGGCCTATCCCGAGGGCAGGGGCATCGAGGAGATGTCGAAGCTGTTCGATGCCCTGCGCGGTGTCGGCGGCGGTGGCGAGGAGAGCATCTCCCTGCCCGACCTCGCGAAATACTTCGACGATCTCGGTGATTCGGCGTACTCGACCGGAACCGAGATCGAATACACGAAGCTCATGTTCTATTCGTCGCTGGCCCTGGCGGCGGCAGAGATTCTGGCGGCGTGGATCTGGCCGCCGACCGCGCCCGCGGTGCAAGCGGTGATCGTCGCCGCGACTCGCATCGCGGTGCGCATCATCGGTCGGCGCGCCGCGACGGCGATCGCGCAGCACGCGGCGCGCATGGCGGGCGCGGCGGTGGTCCGGTTCCTGTTGCGGCACGTGGCCATCGATTTCACGCTGGGCACGGCCCAGGAAATAGGTATCCAGCAGTACCAGGTCTCCACCGGCAAACGGAAGGAGATCAACTGGGACCAGGTCGCCGTCACCGCGATCAGTTCGGCGGCAGGCGGCGCGGCGGCCGGTCCCTTCGGGGACTGGCTCGGAAACAAGCTGGCGCGCAAAGGAATCGACGGTCTGCTCGGTAACGCGATCACCGGCGGTGCGGCCGGTCTGGTCGGTGCGGGAGCGGGATTCGTCGCCGGCACCGGCGCGCAGTTCGGGATCGACGTCTACCGGGACGGCTGGGACCAGGCGGTCGAAAACCTGGCCAACACCCCTCTCGACCCGCGCATGCTCACCTCGGGAGGGTTCAACGGCGCCGCATCGGGCGCGAGTCACGGTGCGGCGCGGCGGTTCTACGGTCCGGCAGGTCCGGGCGGCGGCGCTGGACCGAACGTCGACCCCGCGGGTTCCGGTGGTGACGGCACTCGGCCCGGCCCCGACACCAATGGACAGCAGCCGGGCGAAAGCCGGCCGCAAGCCGACTCGGGAGAGCCCGGCCGCGACGGTGCCACCGACCCGGCATCCTGGGCCGGCATGCCGGAAGCCGATCGGAACGCGCCGACCACACAGCCGGCCGCCGCACCGGCAGGCACGACCACGATGCACCCGCCACCCGCGAACGGACCGTCCGCCACTGCGCCGGTGTCGAGTGCGCCGGGTTCGCCTGCGCCGGTGTCGAGTGCGCCGGGTTCGCCTGCGCCGGTGTCGAGTGCGCCGGGTTCGCCTGCGCCGGTGTCGAATGCGCCGGGTTCGCCTGCGCCGGTGTCGAATGCGCCGAGTTCGTCCGCGCCGGTGTCGAATGCGCCCGCTTCGTCCACGCCGGTTTCGGGAAGCCCGAGTTCTCCTGCGTCCGCGTCGAATACGCCGAGTGCGAGCACTCCGGCATCGAATTCCCCGGGCAGCTCGCAACCCTCAGGTTCGAGCGCTACGTCGGATGCCGAGGGCGAATCCCGAGCCGGAGCGCCGACCGATGGCGCGATCCCACCGAACGCCGACGTCGGCTCGTCGGATCAGGCTCCCGGTGCCGGGCAGCCCGAGGCCCATCCACCCGCGGCGGGTATGCCCGAGCCCGCGGCGGGTATGCCCGAGTCCGACTCGGGCGCCCGCCCACACGGCGGCGTACCCGAATCCGCTTCGGGCTCGACCATGCTCGCTCCTGCATCGTTCCCGGATGCGGGTCACGTCCCGCGTGCGGACGGGATCATCGGCGGCGACCGCGACACGGCCTTCGCGGGCCTACCCGAGAGTGGACCTGTCACGCACGCCGCGAATCCCGTCAATCAACCTGCGGCAGCGGCGGATAGCCGCGGTCCGGTCACCGACTCGCGCCCCGACACCCGCGTGGGCTCGCCCTCCGCCTCCGACCTCACACGCCCGTCCGCCGGTCCCGGTCCGCGCCCGCCGCTGGGCACCGTCGTGGAACCGTCGCGGGTGGAAGGCGCCGGCCCCGCTGCCGACCACCGCGCCGGAATAGGCGACAGGACAGCGGGTCCCGGCGCGGCCGACCCGAATCCCAGTGTTCGCGCAAGCACCACCGGTGCAGAAGTCGACGCACACCAGCCCTCCGATTCCTCCGGCGACCACCGCACCCCGCACGCGACGACGCCCGACGACACCTCCGCCACACCTGTGAGGGAAGCCCCGGATGGTGCTCCCGCTGTGCCCGTGAGGGAAGCCCCGGATGGTGCTCCCGCTGTGCCCGTGAGGGAAACCTCCGATGGTGCTCCCGCTGTGCCCGTGAGGGAAACCTCCGATGGTGCTCCCGTCGTGCCCGCGAGGGAAACCCCGGACGGTGCTCCCACCACGCCTGTGCGGGAGATCCCCGACAACGCCTCGGACGCACCTGCGAAGCAGACGCCCCCGGCTACCGATCGGGGAGGGTCGCCGCGCGAACCCGCTGGCGACGAATCGGCCGCGCGCGATAGCGGCCTGCCTCCGCAGGACGCGCCGGGGAGGGCAGAAGGTCCGGCTCGGACGGATCTGCTCGCGCCCATCGTCTCGCCGCCGCCTGCCCAGGCCCCGGGACCTGCGCGGCGCGAGAACGGTCCGGCGGCACGTGCCGGACGCGGCGCGCTGCCGGACGGGTCGGCTCCGCATCCCGGCCGGGCCGGGGGCGGATCGCAGCCCGGCTCGGATTCCGGCCGGGCAGCGGGGGATCCGGAGCGACTGCTGTACGGGGGTGACGAACCACCAGCGGACGATTGGTCGGCACTGAGCCCCGAGGAAGTGGCCGACGAGCTGGAGCGGCGGTTCGCGGACCGGGAACCGCATGGCTTGCTCGTCGACGGTTTCGACGAGAGTATGCACCCCGATGTGGCTCGCGAGATCGCACGGGCCGTCGAGTTCGTGCTGTCGCAGTATCCGGAGATCGATCTGCGACGCGTGGCGATCGATCGGATCGGCGACCGGAACGTGTACGCGCACGCGGAACCGAACGCCGTGCACCCGCACACCGACCGCATCGTGTTCAACCGGCGTCACGCAACCAACCCGGTGCAATTCGCCCGGCGGGTGGCGGCCGACGAGGCCAACGGCGATCTGGTGCCGGGATCCGGTGCGCGCCCGGTGTATTCGACGATCGTGCATGAGCTCGCGCATGCCCTGGACTCCGCCGCCGATATGGTGGCCCGCGACCGCGCCTGGGATGCGCTGCTCGACCATTTCGAGGTGACCCGGGGCGTCCAGGACTGGACCGATCCGGACACCCTCCGCGAATTCGACGATTTCGTGCGGGAACTCAGCGGTTACAGCTTCGACGACAACGACATCTTCGAGCCCACGGAGGCCCTCGCGGAAGCCTTCACCGATGTCGAGATGAACGGCGAGAACGCTAGCGAAGCAGCACAGGTGCTGCACCGCGTGCTGGTCGACGCCGCGCGGGAATTCTCTGGGGGACAAAATAATTCACAGGTAGACGGCGGTCACCGTCCGTCGGAGCCGGCCGAACGCCGGGGCGCCGGCGAGCCGGAGCCGAGTCCCGGCGACGAGGGTGGCAGGGACGGCGGCGAGAACGGTCCGCCGAATCGTCCCCCCGCCACGCCGAGTCCGGACGATCCGGATGGCTGGTTCGACCGCATGCGCGCCGAGCAGGCGGACTGGGAAGCGCGGATGGATGCCGAACGCGCGCAATGGCTTCGCGGCCTCGCCGATCAGGACCCGTCCGACACTCCGGACGCGCGGACCGCGCGATTCGAGGCCGACAATGCCGAATGGCTGGCCCGGATGGCCCGTGAGCGGGCTGACTGGCTGTGGGACATGGCCGGTGGCCGGCCGGAGGGCGGCGAGCCGCTCCAACCAGCCGCGGAACCCACGCCGGATGCCGGGACCACGCCGGACAACGGGACCACACCGGATGCCGGGACCACGCCGGACAACGGAAGCACTCCGAACCCGGACGCCGACACCGATGCGGTTCGCGACCGGTACGACGAATTGCTGCAGCAGCGCAAGGAATTGGCGCGGGAACTGGAGTTCTGGCGCGCCAAACGGGACGCGCGCATCGGCCGCCTGCTCGACGGTGTGGATCCGGAAACGGCGCTGGGCACCCGGGAAGCGCTGGCGCAGACCATCCTTCGGCTCTACGACCGGCTCGGCATCCAAACGGTGGATATCTCGAGCGCGGGAGACGAAGGCGCACAGCAGGTTCGGGAATCGCTGTCGCCGGACGAATCGGCTCGCCGTCGCGAGGCGCTGCGCAAACTCGTCGACGCGGCGGAGCGAGTGCATCGACTGGACGAGCAGCTCGGCCATATCGACCGGGAGTTGCGTGCGCTGGAGCAGACCGGCGAGATCGGCCGTCGGCCACTCCCGGAGGAGGTGCGCGCAGAGCACGATCGGCTGGCGCGGGAGCGCGCCGGCGAACTGGTGGAGATCAAGCCGGTGCGACAGGAACGGGACGCCTTGGCCGCACGTTTCGGATTGGCCGATTCCGACGGCACGGTGAACGAGTCGGCGCTGAGTCCCGAACGGCTTCCGGCGACAATGGAGGAACTGCGCACGACCCATCCGGACGATCCCGCAGTGGCGGATCTGCGCCGCGCCGCCGACGAGGTCAACCTGGCGCACAACCGAATCGGGCGGCTCCAGGACGAAATGGAGCGCGTCTCAGCGGCGTACCGGCAGCTGGCCGAGGCCGAGGGCGCGCGCATGATCACCGACCGGGTGGCCATCGCGGACGGCGATCCCCGCCGGATCATCGTCTACGGGCCGCGTGACGAACTCGTGCGCGGCCCGGACGGAGCGGTGCGCCCGCGCCCGAACGCCGACCTGGATCGTGCACTGGCACAAGCCCTCGACTACAGCGCCGCGGTGGCGCAGGCCATGGTCGACCCGGCCACTCGAATCGAGTACCGGCAGGTGCACGGCGATCGCAACGGCACCCGGCACGTGGTGGACGTTCCCCCGCCCACGGTGGACCGGCTGATCTCCCCGCCGCGCAAGGGCATCCGGTTCAACAGCACCAGATGGCGTGATGGCGACGGGAATTGGCATCCGGTCGATCCCACCAGGCCGGACTGGGTCACCAACCGCGAAGGGGTGTCGACACCCAAGAAGTTCGAGGGTCGGGATCTGCCCGAAGGCGTCAGCGGCTGGGCGGTGGACCGGATTCAGGCCGCCGTGGTCGATGTTTTCGTCGATCCGGCTCCGGGACAGCCGAATACGGGTGTCAACAAGGACCTGCTGCCGCATATCCCGGGCGGCAAGGACCCCGCGACCGGCGGCGTGGACACCTACACTCTGCCGTTCGCGGACGCGGCCGGCCACATCATGCGCGTCATCCTGGAAGTCGCGAAGCTGAGCGGATTCACGTGGTACTCCGACTCGGAGCATCCGGGCCGGATCGCGCCGGGCTTCAAGGGGCATCCGATGTTCCGGTCCCGGCCGGGCGAGGTGCAGCCGATGGTGCGCGAATACCTCCCGGCCGAGCACGCCGATGACAACGGTGAATTGTCGGAGCCCTTCAAGCAGCGCCGGCAGATGGACGCCGAGCGCTGGGCTCGGGTGCAGGCGTGGGCCGACTCGGAGTACCAGCGATTCCGTGCGGACGACAGCGATATCGACGTCATCGCCGACAATCTCGCCGCTCACCGCACCGCTCAGGACGCGGGTCTGACCGACTTCATCCAGCAGGTGCGCGACGAGCTCGCGGCCCGTCCCGACGCCCACCCGGCCGATATCCTTTTGGATCTCATCTTCGCCGGCCCCGACATCACCGACGATGCCCGCGATATGCTCGCCGACCTGCGCCGCCAAATGCAGGACTTCCCTTCGGACGAGCGTGCGGCGCTGGCTCAGGCGCTGGTCGACGGCCTCGCCGCCGCGGCCGCCGACCTGATACCCCCGGAATTCACACCCGAGCAGATCGCGCAGATCAAAGACCATCTCATGCGTGACCCGCACCTGGTGCTCGATCCGGTCACCGGCGAACTCACCCGGGCCACCCTCGACGCGGTAGCCGATGTCGCCGAAGCCTGGAACCGCCTCATCGCGGGCAACCCCCTCCCTTCGGATCTGCTCCTGCTCCAGGACGCCCTCGCCGAATCGAACTTCCTGCGCGACAACCCCGACGCCACCTGGAGCGAAGCCAACGCGCATGTCGCCTCGCAGGACGGTTTCCACTGGGACGCCGCCCGCCCGCCCCTCACCGGCGACCGCGCCGGCGTCCGCTACGAGCCCGCCCCCCTGCCGCCCGACCATCCGCGACCCGTCCCCAGCTCCGGCACCGGCCCAGCCGCACTGAACCCCGCGACTCCAGTCACCGCAAACCCCGGCAGCCCTGACGCGCCCAATTCGGGTGTCCCAGATGCGGCCAACTCCGGTGCCCCGGACACAGGTGACTCACGTGCCCCGGCCGCCGTCGACTCCAGTAGCCCGGATACCGGCAAGCCCGGCGATCCGGACGCTGACGACTCCGATGACCCGGACGGCGGACCCGATGAGCCGGACGACGGTGCACCCGGCGCGCCGAGCTCCGGGCCGCCGCAGCCACCCCACCAGCCACCGGCTGCCGGCCCGGACACCTGGTTCGATCGCATGCAGGCGGAGCAGGCCGATTGGGCAGCCCGCATGGACGCCGAACGTGCAGCCTGGCTGCACCAGCTGGCCGACGAGCAGGAACCCGGTTCGGTCACTCAACAGCTGGCCCGGCTGGAAGCCGGCAACGCCGACATCCAAGCCCGCTTCTCCGCCTCCCACGCCGAGAACCTGTGGCAGCAGGTCGGCAGCCGTGCCGAGTCCCCGGCCCCTGCCCGGCCCACCGGTCCGGCCACGCCCGCCGGCCCACCCCCCACCAATCCAGCGCCGATGCAGCCGGATTCAACCAACGGTCAGCACTCCGACCCTGAACCCGAAGCGAATCTTGCTGTCGGCAAGTCCGATTCGTCCCCGCACGAACCGGCCGCGGAACTCTCACCAACCTCCGAGGACACCGGCACCCGGGAAAGTCCCGACTACTCCTCGCTCGGCGATTCCGCCATGCCGGGCGACGCCGGACGCGCAGCGCCCGAACCGGTGGTGGACCCGGCGCCGGGCGAATCGGAGACGGCCGGGCCGGTTTCGGATGAGCCGGATGCCGTTGGGCGGGTGCCACGTGCACCGGAGCCCGGGACGGGCGAGTTCGAGGACGGCCCGGCGGCCGGTGGTGATCGTGATCCGGAGCCGGATGCGGACGGGCGCGATGGTGGCGACCCGCGGGTGGATGATGAGGAGCGTCCGGGACGTTCCGGCGCGGATACCGCTGAGTGGCAATCCAACTGGCGGTCTCATATGCCGCGGGTTCCGCGCGACTTCGAGGTCGAGTTCCCCGACTACACCCCGGAGCCGCCACAGCGACCGGAGCCGTGGACCCCGCCGCCGGATCTTCGGGAGCCGCCCGGCCTCCGCGAGGAACCGGGTACTCCGTCCACGTCGGACACGCCACCTTCGCGGTCGACCGCTTCACCGGACCGCACCGCGCCGGGGCAATCCGGGCAGCGTCCGTCGAGCGGTGTCATGCCGTCCGGGCAGCCGGACCTGTCCGCTCCTCCGAACCCGTCCTCCCCGCCGGACCTCTCGAATTCGCCGGGCCGGGCGGACCCGCGTGGGGCCGGTTGGCCCGACATGCCAACGACTCCGGGGCTTTCGGATGATGCGGCGCTCCCGGGAAGCCCAGGTTCGATTGGAGGACTACCGGCTGCCGGGGGAGTGCCGGACGTCACGGACGCATCCTGCCCGACCGAACCCGCGGTCTCGGATCCGTTGTACCCCAATGAATCCAATGGGCTCGATCCGGAATCTCCGGGCGGCAGAGGCACAGCCGAGCCCCCCGGGGCGTCGAATCCGTCCGATCCGTTCTCCGGGGGCTCCCCGGTGGGCGCGCCCGCGCCGGGCGCCGGCGTCGCCTGGCCGCCTGGCGGGTCGGGCAACAGCCTGCCGGGACCGGCCGGACCGTCGCTGAACGGCAACGAAACCCGTTCTCCGGGTGGCCAGTTCGGTCCGGCGGGTATGCCGGGGATGGGTGCGCCCATGGCACCGCCGGCGGCGGGCGGGCCGGACCGGCAGGGCCGTGAGCGACAGCGCTTCCCCCGGGCCTCGGCGCCCGCCGCAGGTGGCGGCGGCGGCGTGTATCTGCGCGCGCACGCCGGGTACGGCGAGTACGCGGTTCTCGACCCGGTCACCGGGCTGTTGAGCGCGGTCCCGTCACCCGGTGCGGTGTCCGGGGTGTACGGGGACATGGATGGCGTGCCGGTGGCGTTCTATCGGGATCAGACGGGCCTCGTGGTGCGGGTCGGGCAGCAGGTGTTCGACGTGGATCGGATGGGTGCCGATTCCGTGTGGGAGGCGGGCCGGGATTTTGCGCGGTTCGTGCTGCGGGCGGGCGGAAACATACTGTGTGAGCTGCGGTATCGGCCGTTGAGCGTCGATGCCGATCTGGGCTTGCTGATTCGGGATGTGCTCGCCGATCCGCTGCGGCGGGCGGGGATCTTCGGGTGACCTCGCGGTGTGAGTTCATCCGGGACCGTGGTGCTCGCGACGGCGCGATCGCGAGGAATGTGTGATGCTGACTGGTGGCCGATGGATGAGGAGGATGGACGTGCGAGGTGGGCGCCCCAGCGAGGAGCAGTTGCGCCGCAACTTCGAAGCCGTGCTGGTGGAAGTGCGGAACGGGCACGGTGTTCGCACCGAGACCGGCCTCGATTCCCGCACCGAGCAGGCGCTGTGGGTCATCGCGCGGGCGCAGGGCGGGGGCACCGAGGAAATGATCCACAACGCGCGCACCGCCTTCGCCGGCCAGTTGGACGGCAGCAATGCCGAAGCGCGCCGTGTGGAGCTGGCTGACACCATCGCCGAGCGCGCCGCACGGCAGCGGCCGGGTAGCGAGCGGCCGGGCAGGAGACGATGACGCAGTGACCATGCCGATGGAGTCGATGGAAAACCGCAGTGAAGCAACCGAATCCGGCCGCACGGCGCGGCCGGCCGGTGAGCCTGTCGAAAATGCCGACGCCACAGCGGAATCCACGGCGAACCCCACACCGGATATCCAATTCGGAATCGATTCCCCGGATGTCGGGTTCTCGATGGAACCGCAGGAGCCCGATGCCGCGGAGAATGCTCGTAATCTCGCGCACCGCATCGCCGAGGAACTGGTGGAGCTGGGCCCGCGCGGCTGGGCTCAGGTGCGGGCTTCGTTCTCGCTCACGGTGACGGGCCAGCTCGCCCGGGTCGTGTTCACGGACCCCGAGCAGCGGCAGGCGCAGGTGCATCCGACCCCGCACATCCACGCCTTGGTCGCGGAACATCGTGTGCTGTCCGCCGAGCTCGGCGACGGCCCGTGGTGGCGGCTGGAGCTGGAGCTCACTTCCGGCGGTGAACTGGAGGTCGCCCACGACTACGGCGACGAGCCGTTCCCGGATGATCAGTTGTTCGCTCCCCAGGACTATCTCGCCGATCTCGCGGTGTATCCGCGTGCGGCGCTACCCGTCTGGCTGGCCGCCTACATCCATCACGGCAACCGGCAGGTACGCACCCCGCAGCAGGCGGCTGTGCAAGCCCGCGCCGATCGTGAATCCGGCCTGGCCCCGATGCTGTCCGAAGGCGATTTCCCGGATTTTCCGCTGCTGTGGGCGCGCTGGGCCGTTATCGCCGCCGCATTCGTGGCCATCGGATCGGAATGGGGTCCGCGCGTGCTGCCCGCTTTCGGCTGGTTCGAGGGTTCCCGTCGCTCCGGCTCCACCCTGTACTGCCTGCCCGGCGACCGGGCCGTGCTCTCCGGCGGTGTGTGGAACGCCCCGGAGCTCGACGCGGCTTACAACGGATCGGCTGATCTGCCTCGCCTGTACGCGGGCGCTCCGGAATGGGTTGCCACCCCGGTCCTGAACGCTCGTGCGGGAGGTGGGCAGCTCACCTTCTGCTACTGGTGGGAGGATGGCCGCTGGTATCGCGGTGAGTCGCCGTCCTCGGGTGAGCTGGCCGCCGCCGTCCCCGGCATGTGGACCGCCGGAACCGTGGCCGATGTGATTGCCGGTCTTGTCGCCGAAACCCCGTCATCAGCGCTGCTGAGCACCATCGAAGCCTTCGTCGAGGCCGCGGAGCGCGGCGCGGTCGATCACGGATTGCTGGCTGAAGTCTTCGGTGGCACAGCTGATTTGGATGGCGCCGCTTATCAGCTGAGCTTGGCAGGAGTCATGCGGGGCAGCCAGAATCGGCTTACTGTTCGATGAGTCGGTGATGGGAGCGGGATGTGGGTGATGAGTCCGATGGCAAATTCAGGCTCGATGGCAACCCTTGGCTCGACCTGTCCAAGCAGGCCCGTGCGGACCAGCTGAACCTCGATCCCAAGGCGGCGCTGGAGGCCGCGGGGTTCGCCGCCGATGCGGTGAATGCGATCAATCAAGCACTGATGCACCAGTACATCGTGACGACGCACAAGGGATTCAGCGACAACGGTCATCTGCAGAAGGCACTGGCGTTGGCGGGTCGTTTCGATGCGCAGGGCGGTGAGCTGAAGGGCATCCTGAAGCGCTATATCGACCTTTTGGACGCCATGGCCGACACGTTGATCGTGGCGGACAACAAATACAAGGCCAGCGAGGAGGATTCGAAGGCGGTGTTCGATCGGCTCAAGCGCGAGTCGACCGCTCGCGATCGTCCCGTGTACGGTCCGCCCGCCCCCATTCGAGGGGAGGTGCCCAAGTTCTCCGGCGATTCGCTGCCCGCCCTCGGGGGGCAGAACGGCACCGGCAATCTCGCCGACCTGAATCGCAATGCCGCGCAAGAACGCAAGCATGGCACGCTGTATCCGCCGATCGATCCGGAGACGCCGTTCCGTGACGGCAAATGGTTCTATCAGGCCGGGCAGGGCATGAATCCGCAAGCCGTGGTGGCCAATAGCGGTACATGGCTGTTGATAGCCGACAAGGTCGACAAGGCATTCGATCAGCTCAACGGTCGCCTGGAGCGGATGGAAACCTCGGGCGCGTGGACGGGAAAGGGCGCGAAAGCCGCGATCGCGGCCGCCAACCGGTTCGAGACCCAGGCCGCCGATCTCACATCCGACCTGCGTGCGATTGCCGAGAACCTGCAGCAGGTCGCCGGTTGGATCGCGCAAACCAAGGCTGAACTGCCGCCGACGTGGAATCCCAAGTGGGACAACACCAAGGAGGAGCAGAAGTGGATCACCAAGGGGGTGACCGCATTCACTTCGTGGTATATCCCCGGTCTCACACGGTCCAGCGGTCTGGTGCCGAAACTGTCCGACCCGACCGCCAAGGAGCCGGGTCTGGATCCGTCCCGCCCCACGTCACCGACCGATCCGGGCGGTACCCAGCAGCCGAGGAAGCCGGGAACTCCGCCGGGTTCGGGTAATCCGCAGCAGCCGGGGAAGGAAAGCCCGGAAAAGCCGAAGAATCCTGACGGCCCCGGGAAAGACCAACCCGGACAGCAGGATCCGGGAAACAACGATCCCGGGAAGAACCCGCCCGGGCAGGAGCAGCCGGGCCCGAACCAGTCCGGAAATCAGAACAACGACCAGAGCGCCCTGCAACAGCTGACGACCGCGTTGCAGGGCTTGCAGACCGCGCAGCAGGCGACCACCACCGAATCGGCCACCGAACAGAATCAGGTGCCGAACCTGGGTCTGGCGGGCCTGCCCACCACCGCGCTGAGCGATCTGGCCAAGGAGTTGAAGGGCGGTGGCGGCGGTGGCGGTGGTGGTGGCGCGCCCAAGGCCCCGCTCACGTCCCCGGCGAACTCGAAGCTCTTCCCCCGTGCCGCACTCGGCGCGGAAACCACCGCGACCACTGTCGCCACCGCCCGCGCGGGCATCGCCTCCGGTACGCCGATGATGGGCGGTATGCCGATGGGCGGCGGCATGGGGGCGGGTGCGCAGGGCCAGGGCGGCAAGGACCACAAGCGCGCCGACTTCCTGGATTCCACAGAGCATTTGGAGCAGGCCATGGGCGCGCCGCCGATCGTGGCCAAGCCGGTGGTGGAGGGCTGATCCGGTGTATCGATCCTGGTCGCTGACCGATCTGGAATTCCTGGTGCGGTGGGAGGAGATCAGCGGCGAATATCTGCCGAGCCCCCTGTTGTTCATGAGCCGCACCGAATCCTGGAGCGACCATCTGGAACAGGCGGCTCGTGCGCGGGCGGGCCTGCACGACCAGGGGCCAGAGCTGGCGGACGTGTTCGACGCGCTGCGGTATCCGGACGTCCGGGTGGAGGCGCATGGTTGGGACGGTCGCGATCGGCTCGCTGCTAGAGCGAGTATCCGTCTGCTGGGTGTGCGGCGCGGTGACGCCGGGTATCTGGTGATCCAGCAGCCCGGCGAAACCGTCAGGCACAGTGCGGGTTTCACCATCACCGAGTTCGACGCCACCGCGCTCGCGCCCGAAGTGGTTGCGGCGCTGCCGGATAACACCGCCGGCCGTGGCCGTGAAATCCCGCTGGCCGAACCCGGCCACGCCCAGGATGTCGACTACGACTATCACCTGTCGCCCGCGCATGAGACGCTGTCGGGCACGGTGGTCGACCAGGCCGCGGATTTCCTCACCGTGCCGGCGCCGAGTGTCGGCACCATCGATGTGGTGCAGGGTCATTCCCGCTTCGGGCCGCGCGGTATCACGCGGCACAGTATGGGGTGGCGCGATCTCGAGGATGACGGCCGCTACGTCGTCAGCGCCGCGGACCCGCCGGTGGCGACGCCCGCCGACCGCAAGGCCATGGTCGAGGCGGTGGACGCCCTCATTGCGGAGGTGATCATGGCAATCGCGGATGAATGACCCGAGTGGGGGCTTGGGGGGCGAGCGAAGGACAAATGGGCGATGAACACCGATGACATCCCGTTCCCAACCGAATTCACCGTGGCGTCACGTACCGGTGCGATCGTGGTGACCACCACCGAGGTGGGTCTGCCCGTCGCACTGGAGGTGGAACGTGATCAATTGCGCGGGGATCCCGCGCCTTTGGCGGCCGAGATCCTGCGTCTGTGCGGTCGATCGGCGAATCGGGCCGGGCTGCTGCGGCGGCAGCAGTTGCAGGCCGCCGGTCTCGCGCCCGAGCTGCTGGCGTTGACCGGTCTGCCGACGGCCGAGGAGGTGACGCGGCACGAGTACGTGCAGGAGCAGGACTACGAGACCGAGCCGGACAGCTGGCTGCGTCCCATCTGATACCGGACCGCATCGAATCCACGCTCTGTATAGTTCATTTCGAGTTGATCTTCCTGATGGGGGAATCATGACCAAGCTCATTGCGACACCCGAAATCATCCGCGAGTACGGCAACACCAATCTCGCCATGTCCACCGCCGTGGCGACTGCCGCGGCAGCCGACACCCAGGCAACCGTGGCGGCCGCGATCCCGGTCTTCGGGCTGATCGGCCAGGACTTCCTCCTGAGTTTCGTTTTCGCGCAGGGCAATCAGGTGGCCGCCACCGCCGAGCTGGCCGCCGTCTTCGCCGGGACCGCGCTCACCGCGCATCAGGCCGCCGCCTCCTATGACGCGGTGGAGGCCGACTCCAGCCACGATTTCATTTCCCTGACCGACGGTCCGGCTGGGCTCTGATGACGAATCCGCCCGGGCAGGGGCTGGACGCGTCGATCGCGGAGGTGCTGCGCGGTACCGCGCTGGGCCCGCAACTGGATCGCCCCGTCAACGACATCCTGCGTGATCTGGGGTTGCCCGCGCTGCCCCAGCTCCCGCCCGCTTCCCCGCTGCCGGAGCTCCCTCCGCTGCCGGTACTCGATCTCACCGCGCTCACCCGCCCGCTGACCGATATCGCCGCCTCCTTCGGCACCGGCAATCTGGGCCAGGGCCTGGACCCGTCGCAGGCGCTGGAAGGCATCTCGTCCGCACTGACCACGGTCATGTCGCTCGCCCAGTCGGTCATGTCGCTGGCGGCGAGCGACTGGTCGGGCGCCGGCGCGACCAGTGCGGTCGCGAAAGGCGCTGCGGCGCAATCCGACGCGGCGCAGGTCCAGGTGCAGAACGGCCAGCAGAAGTCTGTATTGACCAGCGCCGCAACCACGGTCGCCACCGGCGCGACGCAGATGACGGCGATCATCGCCAAATTCGTGACCGCCCTGACGGTCTCGGCCCCATTCCTGGTAACCCCGCCCGGTCAGGTCTTCCTGCTGTCCATGGCCGGGGAAACGGCCGCCGAAGCCATGGTCGTCGTCGCCTCCACCCGAGCCCAGCTCACCGTGCACAGCGCCGAAATGACCAAGGCTGGCGAGAAAGTAGGGGTCACCGAGGCCCCCAAGGGGGTGGACGGCCTCTCGCAGATCACAGAGATCCTCGGGGTCCTCTCCCCGCTCCTGAGCGCTGCCTCCACCGGCGCCCAATCCGCTGACCAGCTCAAATCGCTACTCACCGTCAACACAGCGGACCCGATCGCAGCCGTCACCGACGAAACACCGCTGGACACAGCCGGTTCCGGCACGAGCGCCCTCACCGCCGCAGGCGGCGCCGCTATAGGCGGCCTCGCAGCCCCCGCCACCCCATTGAGTCAATGGTCCGGAGCCCGCACCCCGCCCGCGGGCGTAGGCGCCAACCCCGCGGCAGTCACCGAACCGGTAACCACCCCCCGCACCGGCAGCACCATGGGCCCCGCCATGGTCCCGCCCATGGCCGCCGCCGGCATGGGCCACCGCGCCGGCGAAGCCGACACCGACGAGGAAGTCCGCACCAACCTGGTAACCGGCGAACACGGCGACGCCGTAGTCGGCGAACTGGGCAACACCGGCGTCCCCGTCGTAGGCGCAGTCGGCGCCACCACCGCCCACACCACCCAGTGACCAATCCGCCCATCGTCTTCCCCCGGCGATGGGCGGATTGCCGTTCAGAAGTAGGCGGTGATGGCGTCGTCGAAGAGGGGGTTGGCGACGTCGACCCCGGGGGCGGGTCGATAGGCATTCGCTCGTACGTGGGTGAGGAACTGCGGCGGGATGGTCAGGGGATAGTTGGCCAGGTAGTGGACCGAGTCGGCTCGCCAGATCCATTCGCCGTCGGAGAGCAGGGACGGGCCGCTGGGAATCGACTGTGCCGGGTTCAGCAGGTCGGTAACGTCGGCGGCTACGTCGAATATCGGGGTTGCGGAGTTCATGTACTGCGCCACCAGATCTCGGTCTTCGATGGTGGCGTCCGTGTATGAATCACGCAGGGACGGAAGGTCTGTCCGCGGCTTTCGGTACATTTCGCGGTAGATTCCAACCGGTTTCAGCTCGGAAACCGTGCTCTGTTCGCCGCTCATATCAAGCCCAATCGTCATCGAGGTCCAGCGGGATCGCCGTGGCCGGCCAGGCGAGGTTGTCTGTGCGCGTCCAGGCCGCGGCGTTGGGCTGGGGTTTCATCGTCGTCCTAGGCTCTGGTGCAGGTTATCGGGCTGAGGTGGTGTTCGGGCTCAGTCCGAGGAGCGGGAGGTCCATGCCCCGATTTCCCTGTCTTTCATTCCATGCGGTGTAGGTCAAAGCACTTGGTTCCGGAATCCGCAGCGCCTCTCGGAGCCCGGAGGTGATCATCGCGGCAAGGCGGTGACAGCCGGATGAGTCTGCAGGCCAGGGCAATTCGAACCACCAGTTCCCCATGTGGTCGGCCTGGGGAGTTCGCCAACCGGCCTCGGTGAGAAGTTCGCGGCCGAGGTTCGATTCCGATGCGAGGGGCTCCTCATCCGACAGTTCGGCAATGATCTCGGTATCCGTGCGCCGGAATTGCGCGAACCGTTGCCGGTCGGTCCACGATTCGGCCTCCGCGATGATGACCACCGCCCCGGCCGGCAGGGTGGCCAGGTGCTCGGTGAGCCCGGCCGTGAACTCCTGCCAGCTCGTCACAGCAGGCCCTGTCGTTCGAATTCCACGCCCAGGTCGTGCCTGGCCAGCCGTTCGTTGGTTGTCAGCGAAAGGCGCACTGTTGT
This sequence comes from Nocardia acididurans, assembly GCF_016741815.1. Lineage (GTDB taxonomy): Bacteria > Actinomycetota > Actinomycetes > Mycobacteriales > Mycobacteriaceae > Nocardia > Nocardia acididurans. Next base: position 382,980 of record NZ_JAERRJ010000004.1, on the reverse strand, counting down.
AGGCAGATTCGTCAACGCCAGCGTCGTCTGCGGACCGGCCCACCGCACCTCCGGCGCGGATCCGGACAGGCGCGCGGTGGGTTCTCCGAGCGCCGCGGAAAGTGCCGTGGTCATCCGGGTGAACGCGGCACGCAACCGTTCGGGGTCGTTGCCGGATCGCTCGGTCACCATGACATCGATCCGGTCCGCACGCCCATCGCGTCCCTCGATTGTTCCCCCGACCAAGCCGAAGCCGGTATCCAGCATGATCGAGTTGGCCCGCGTGGACTTGACGCCCCACCCGAATTCCCGTGCCAGTTCGGCCCCGTCGGTCAACTGCCACGACCATTCGAGCGCGCGCAGCCGCCCGGCCAACTCCACGACCTCGCTATCGCTCGAGGCCCGCCATTCGGTCATCCCAGCCCTCCCTGTCTGCCTCAGAAACGGTTGATCTCACCGTTGTGGATGCGCTGCCTGCGACGCTCACCGTCGATGTCCAGGTACGGGCACTCGGCCACGCCTTCTCGGAGGGTGACGCCGGAGTCCCCGGGTGCGATCCACAGCAGTTTCCCGGACTCCAGCCACGGCCTCAGCTCGAAGTCGTACTCCCGCAGCAGCCGCCGGTGTTCACTCCAGGCTCGCCACTGCCCGCCCGTGTCGTACACATCGTACTTCTGGCTGCCCCAGGTGTTCTCCAGCGGAATGTCGGTCGGCCGGATGGTGGCGAAATAGGTTGTGGCCCAGCCGGTATGACGCCCGATCGGAACCTCCGCCACGACCGCCCGAACCTCGGGAACCTCCAGCAACTGCGGAATGACATAGGGAGCATCGGGGCCGGGCTTGCACATGAACGGGGCCGCGGTCACCGGCTCGGCCAGGCGCACTGCCCCGCCCATCGCCAGCCAGGTCCGCGGCACCGGATTCACCAGTCGCCGAGCCGGCTTGTCCCAATCCCAGAACCACCCATCGAGATCCACATCATCCAGCGGCCACCGCACCTCGACCCCGGTGAACGGGCACCGAGACACCGAAACCTCCGGCAGCTGCGCCCGATACGCGTCCTGCAGCTCATACAGCTGATACAGCGCCTCTTTCCCCGCCGCCGTATATCCGTCCCCGCGATACTTCTCCCGCAGCCGGTTCCCCTCATCGAGCAGCGCCCGCCGGTCGCGCCCCTGCCCCGCGCCGTTCTCGCCCATCTCCCACACCTTCCGAGTCACCGTCCGGTGGTGCCTCGCGCCGACACGCCGATCTTAATCAGAACCGTCGACGGGCACTCCGCTGCATTGCACGATCTATGCCGTTTCGTCGATAACGCTGCGGATCAGGGTGGCGAGTTCCCGCAGCCAGGCGGCAGCGGCTTCGTCCGAGGAGGGGGCGTCCAATACCCAGTTGCCGTCCCATGTGACCAAGTGCCGCAGGGTGTCTGGCGGCTGGGGAGTGGCGAGAAGGGTCTCGATGGCCTCGACATAGCCTCGCAGAATCCTGATCTGGAGTGAACCCATCTGCTCACGCACCTCGTGGAGTCCGTCGCAGTCGGCAACCCATGTCCCTAGGAAATCGCGAACCTGCTCGATTGCTGGTGGCGATGGTCGGTTCAGCAGTTCGCGCAGTGGTTCAGGAATCTCCATGCTCTTCAATCTCTTTGATCAAGTCCGCATCGGCGAACAACGCTCCTGCTGGATCCGTCGCTCTTGCCTGGCCTGTTCGGGATCGGCTGGTCCGACGATCGAGTTCGGTGTCCTGTTCGGCCGGGGCTAGGTCGTCGTGCCGCGTTCCCGTTCGATCCGCCGGATCTCCGACTCGCCCCACGCCTGCCAGATCTTGATCTGTTCCTCGGTGGCTGGTTTGCGGCCCTTGGCTTCCATCTCTTCCAGCATCTCCAACTTCCGGGCCCATGCGGCCCTGATCTCCGGGTCGTCGGACAGCTGACTCATGGTCGGGCCGAGCACTTCTCGTGCTATCCGTTCCATCTCTTCCGGGCTGATCGGCAAAGTCCACCCCTCGCAAATCCTCTTCGGGTGCGACCAGCATCCCGCCTTCGGTAACCCAAGCACGAACCACTGTTGCCGCTTGTCGGTCGAGCGGGCAGGTGCGGACGCGCCGGTTGTTATGGCGCTGAATCACATGTACAGATCCTTCGCCTTCAGGATTTCTATGACCTGCTTGTTGTGGGCGGCGCGGCGCTCCCGCTCTTGCCTGGCCTGTTCGGGGTCAGCGAAGTGCTGGTGCAGCAGGATGAGGTTCTCCAGCGGCGTGATCGAGCCATCCTCACGGATCCGGTAGTGCGAGGAGGTTTCCCCGTCGTTGCTCTCCTGGTAGAAGTCGAGGTAGTAGCCGGTCTCGTCGTGCTCGGCGCGGACCCGAATCCGCTCGCGTGAGGAGCCTTCCGGTGCGACCAAACCGATCCGGACCCCCAGGGGCAGCGGATCCGGGAACGCGGCGATGTGGGTGGTCCCCGGAGTCAAGGTCCTGACAAAGATGTCTCGCACCCGATCGGGCACCATGTCTTCCGACGTCATATACGGCTCTCCTCTTCCTGCTACTAATCCTGGCGTGGTAGCGGCCGACCGGTCGAGAACCGCCAGGGCGCTGTCCTTTTCGGGTGCGCTGGCGTCGGCCGGCACGTCGAAGGCGCGGATCGCTGCGATACGTCGCCGCCGGGGGCATCGCTCAAGGGCCTGTAATAACCCGCACCGCCAGATCCAAGGTGTCCTCGCCTACCTCACCAATCTGGAACTCGCGTTCGGAAATATGCCGAAGCAACTCCGGCTCCGGCGGCAGTGCGTGCTTGCGCAAGTAGTGTGGCACCGCCCCGGCCCAGATCCACACCCCGTCGGTCCGAAAGTTCAGTGGCACATCCCGATCGCCGGGCGCGAACTCGTCGGTATCGAAGCTCCGCGCCGCCAGCACCACGGGGGCCGACTCCAAGTACACGAGCACTGATTCGAGCGCCTCTGGCGGCACCTCTGCCCGCTCAGCGAACGGCCGGCCCTGTGCATCCCGTCCGTCATACACCCGGGCCAACCGCGGTGCCGCCCCCGAACCACTCACCGTGAATCCACCTTCCCGTCCTGCCCAGCCTCTACCCGATCCTAAACGTCCAACCCACCCGCATCGCTTCGTGAGCATTATCGGGTAGCTTCTGTCGGTTCATTCCCACCGGAAGTCTTCCTCACGCAGGGGATCGGGGTGCCCGCGTTCTCTCCGTCGTGCGAGGGTTGCCTTGAAACCGAGCAGGTTCTTGGCGCTGCGGTCAAACCAGTCGATCACCGAGTCAGCCACCTTCTTAACTTCGTTGCCGTCGGTTATCACCCAGACCGGAAGATTCGGCTGATGGAGGTCGGCTCCATCGATGACGAGGAAGTTCGCTTCGGCTTCGGCGATCACCAGCATTCCGTCAGGATCGCGCAGGCCGACTTCGGACTCCGCGTATTCGATTGAAATCAGAGCGACGGTCTTGTCTTCACCATCGAGAAATACTCCGAAACCCGTTCCCATGAACCAGGGAGATGATCCGCTTCCCATAATTCTGAGTACTTCCCTGAAGGCGGCGGGCACGCCTTTTGCGTTCTGTCGTGCCACCATCTGGTCGATTTCATCGTCGGTGGCCCCGCGCGCAAATTCGGCACGCCAGCCCTTGTCGACTGTGTCGTCGAGGACCTGTCGCACAAGCTCTGCAGCGCTCGCCGCGTCCGTCATGCTCATCCCAATCCCGTCGAACCATGCGCCGACCCATTTCTGCCCGGCCGGAGAACCTTGTGTACTGACGTCGGCCCTCCGGCGTAGCTAGTCGCCTTATTGATGGTGCCGGATCATGTAGTTTCGTCGAGTGTGCTGCGGATCAGTGCGGCGAGGTCGCGTAACCAGGCAGCGGCGGCCTCGTCGGAGGTGGGGTCGTCGAGCACCCAGTTGCCGTCCCAGGCGACCATGTCACGCAGGGTTCCTTGTGGTTGAGGCGTGGCGAGAAGCGTATCGATGGCCTCGGCATAGCCTCGCACGGTCCGCACCCTGATCTGAGCGAGCGATGCCATCTGCTCACGCACCTCGTGTAGTCCGTCGCAGTCGGCGACATACCCTCCCAGGAAACCACGAACCTGATCGATTGCCGGTGGCGGTGGTTGGTTCAGCCGCCTACGTAGCGGTTCAGGAATCTCCATGATGGTCAGTTTATTCGATCTTTCCGGCCGGGAACGAGGTGAGGACCATGAAAGTTGGCGGATTGCCCGGGATTAGTTTGAGAACTAGCTTGACTTGGCTGGTTTGGGCGTAATGTGACGATCTTTCCCCGAATCCGTACTGGCCTCCATTCAGGAATCCTTCCCCAGTCAAATGCCCGGCATTGAAGGTAGCCTTGTAATCACCTGCAAGTGCGAGCTCGGTGCGAATTGCTTCCCAATTGGCCTGAATGTGATCGTTGAGTGTGCGGTTCATCGTGGCTGCGTCAGTCCAACGATAAGACCAGTTTTGTGCGTTGCTCCACGGTGGGTCGCCGAAGATCCTACCTTCGACGGTCCGCTCCCCGGGTGGGGCGGAGTGCCGTTCCAACGGGATGCTCGGGCCGTGGCGTTCGAGTGTGTGCGCGCCTTGTGACTCGTGTGCAGCGTCGTTCTCGGCGAGTCTCACCCTGGGCGGGGTATCACCAAGCGCTTCGTAGGTGTCCAGGGCTGCGCGCAGTTCAGCATCCGATGCGGCGTCCCTGGACCATGCGTCGTTCGGGTCGAGATTGTGGTGGTCCTCCGGTCGGGTTCCGGGTACGAAGCCGTCTTCGGTGGCCTGGGTGGTGGTGCCGTTGGGGTGGTGGGTGTTCCAGTGGCCGTCGGGTGGGATGCGGGGGCGGCGGTTGCCGTCGGGGCCGATTTCGGTGGAGCTGGTGAAGACTCGGCCGCGGGAGTCGGTCCAGGCGGGTTTGGTGGGGGCGAGGACGTCTACGCCGAGGTGGCGGGCCAGTTGGGTGGCGGCTCCGTTGGTGGAGGCGTCGCAGCCGATGAGGCGGATGGGGGTGCGGCCGTCCCAGTTGCTGTTGCGGAGTAGGCGGGCGAATTCCTTGGGGGTGTAGACGTGGTCGCCGATGCGGAAGTTGCCGTCGGCGTCCACGTGGGCGTCGACGGAGTAGCGGTCCGGGTCGGGTTGGACCTGGCGGGCGAGCTGGGCGACGGGGTCGGTGGGGTCGGGGTGGAAGGATGCGCCGGCGGCGGTTTCCTCGGGTTGTGGGTCGGGGGTGGTCGACGGCGTATCCGTGGAGGGGCTGTCGATGTCGGCGGCAGTGTTGTCCGTGGTGGGCGGAGTATCTTCTGCTGCAATGTTTTTCGGTGGGGTGCCCGGTCCGGCTGGCGTATCGGCCGTGGTCTGGTTGTGGAGCGGGGCCAGGGTGGTGGCGTCGTCGAGTGCCGCGTTGTCGAGAGCGCTGTCATCGAGCTTCGGCGAGTCCGGAAGCGAATCGGACTGTGGGGGAGTGTCTTCGGACGTTCTCGGGTTCTCCTGGTCCTTCGGCAGCGTGGTGTCGACGGGGGCGGAGTGCTCGGGCGCGGTGGTGTCCGGTGTGGCGCTGTTGTCGGAGGGACCGTTGTCGGGTGCGGTCGGGTCGATGGGCGCCGGGAGGCCCCCGTCGTCATCGCGATCGGTGTCCGGCTCGGTCTCCGTGGTTGTCGGCACGGCTGGGTCGACGACCTGGAGTTCGATGATGTAGCCCGTGGTTCCGTCCGGTAGCACGTGCGGGGTCACACTTTCGACTCGCACGACCTGCCCGGCCGGCAGTAGCAGTTCCCGGCCGGGATTGGGCGGATCCTTGTAGTGCAACCCGTCCGCGAAGTCGGAGATGTCGTGGGCCACGCCGCCCGTGACTTTGAACAGGATGTTCTCCCCGGGCTGCTCCCACCACGTCCCGCCGACCTCACCGGCGACCGAGGTGAACGCGTTCCAGTCGATGACGGCGCCCTCCGCGTGCTTGGCGAGGAAGGCGGGCAGATCCCATGGACGGATGGACAGCGACCTGAACAGTTCGGGCACCGCGGCCGGGGGGAGCTTGCTCAGGGATTCGTTGACCGCCCGCTGCAATTCGGTGACGGAGTCGACGTCAGTGTCGTTGCGCAGTCGGCGGTTCAGTTCTTCGTAGTAGAGCTTGGTGGTGTACAGGTCGATGACGAGGACGTCGCCGTGCGGGATTCCGTACTGGCGGGCCAGGCCCTCGAGGTCGGGTAGGTAGCGCTGGCGGCTGCGGTCGTTGTGGTTGTCGACGATGTACTGCACGGCGACTTCCCTGCTGACGCCGAACTTTTCGAGGGCGCGGATCAGCGCGTCCGGCACGATCGCGTCGACTTCGGCGTAGGTGACGTCGCGGCGTGGGACCGTGTCGGGGTCGGCGTGCTCGCCGCGGAGAGGCAGTCCCTCGTTGTCGGTGCGCGGCGGCTCGGGGCGTCGCAGGCCGATGTCGTCGGCCAATGCGTCGACGTCCAGTCCGGCGGCGGTCATCATCGCTCTGCGTTGCATGGCCGGTCCGTCGTTGCGCAGGACGTCCTTGCCGTCCCGCAGCACACCCGCCTGTTCTAGCTCGGTGCGCAGCTTCGCCCGAATGGCGTCGAGGTCGGCATCCGGCTGGTTGAGCTGATCGCGGAGGCTCTCGATGCGCTCGATACGGTCGACATCGGTGCTGGAGAGTTCACTCGCCGGGCTGTCCGAGGCCAGTGCTTCACGACCATCGGTGTTGAGCCGCGCAGCATCTCGGACCTCTGCAGGATCGTGCGCCGGTGTGGCGCTGTTGTCGGTGGGGCCGTTGTCGGGGTCGGTCGGTTCGATGGGCGCCGGGAGACCTCCGTCGTCGTCGTCATCGTTGCGATCGGTGTCCGGATCGGTGTGGTCCCCAAGGGTTTCCAGCATTGCCAGGAGGTCGGCCGGGTCGGTGCCGGCGCGTGCTTCCTGGCGCAGGGTGGCGAGTTTGTGGGCAGGGGTGCCCTGCTCGGAGGGGGTGTCGAGGTTGGGGTCGAGCCAGGCGCGGTAGGCGGCGTGGTCGAAGTCGGGGTGGTTGGCCAGGTCGGTGGCCAGGTCGTGGAGGCGCTGGACGGCGGTGTCGATCTGGCGGCGCAGGTCGGCTTCGTGGCGTCCGCGTTCGTCGGGTGTGGCGTCGGGGTCGGTGCGGTCGAAGTGGTCGCGGGTCGCCTGTTCGACGTCGGACAGGGCATCGGCGCGCAGGGATGCGAGCGCGGGGCCGATGTGCCACGGGGTCATTTCGCGGTCGACGGCGTCGAGATCCTTGTCGGCCCAGCGGACTTCGGGGTCCTGCTCGGATTGGAAGCGGACCAGCGGTTCGTGCTTGGTGTTCGGGTCGGAATCGAACTGGTGATCCTTGATGATCTTTTCGAAGTTCCGTTGCCGTTGATACTCGTTGGCGGGTTCCCAGTACAGGTGCGGGCCGTGCTGGATGCCCGCGCCGGCTTCGATCAGGTTGTCCTGGTGGAACTGGAGTTCCTCGGGGGTGAGGCGGGTGCCGTCGGCGTGGCGGATGTCGAACAGGTCGTGGTCGCCGGTGATCGGTTTGTACTCGTCGCCGACGCGGCCCTCGACGATGCCCTCGTCGGTGACGCGGAAGTCGCCTTCCTCGATGAGCTCGTTCATGTGCTCTTCGTATGCGGCGTAATCCTTTTCGCGTTCGGCGAGACGGTCGCGCAGCTCCTTGATCTCCGCCTTCGTCATGCCGTCGGTGTTGGGCATCCGAAGCTGTCCGGGTGCGAACCGGCCGACGAGCCCCTTGGCGTCGGCCGGTGCGCCCAGCTTGATATCGAGGTCGTTGACCGTCTTGTCCTTGATGGGCATCGGTTTGGGCATCGCGCCGTCGCGCAGATGCCGGACCGCATCCGGATTGGTCGGTCGAACGTCGATGATCAGGCCGTGCTCGTCGGCGTAGTCCTGGATCTTGCGCTGGTTCTCCTGCGGGATGCCATATTTCGACTCGATCTCCTCCGGGGTCGCCGGAAGCGGGTCGGGTGGCACGGAGTCGTCGGGTGGTACGGAATCGTCGGGGGATTCTTGATTCGGCGGGTCGGCGGGCGGGTCCTGCCCGAGAACGTCCCAGCCGTCCCGGTTTTCGGTGTCGGAGGGCAGGACATCGGGCTGTGTGACCGGGTCGTGGGTGATCGGGGCGGGGGTGGCGCCGTCCGGTGGGGTGGGACGGAAGGTGCGCCAGGAGCCGTGGTCGGGCAGCACGGCGGGGGAGTCGGGGGAGTTTCGGACGCCGACCGCGCTGGTGGGGGCGGTGACTTCGACGCCGAGGGCGTCCGCGACCTGCTGTGCCCAGCCCATGTCGATGCCGCTGTGGCAGGACAGCAGGCGGATGGGGGTGCCGGGGATGTAGTTGGGATTGTTGCGAACGGCGTCGATGACTGCCTGGGCATCGATTTCGAAGCCGCCGTCGGCGGTGGGGCGGCCGAAGCGGTCGCCGTGCGCGATGACATCGTGGGCGCCCTCGTTGCGGACGTTGTCGAAGATGCGCCGGACTTCGGGGGAGTCGCCGAGCGCGGTCCGGTCGGGACCGTGGCGGACCGGGGGCTCGGAGGTGGGTGCCGGGTCGGGATCGGGGGTCCGGTCGTTGTCGTTGTCGGTGTCGTCAGTGCGTTCTTGGTCGAGTCGCTGTTCGGCTGCGGCGCGGAGGATCTCGGCTGCTTCGGCCCTGTCGATGCCGCCCAGGATGTCGACCGTGAATGTCTGACCGTCTCGGTCGATTTCGAAACGTGCGACAGTGACGGTGCCGTCCCGTTTGACGTGCACCTTGTTGTACTCGAAGCGGAGGGTGCCGTCGGCGTGCGCGCGCAGGATGGCTTCGCGGGCCTCGATCAGCGCCCGGCCTTCCGGGCTGTCCGGATCGATACCGCGGGCCCGCATCTCCTCCGGCGTTTCGAGCAGAAACCGGCGCAGGTTCTGATCGATCTTCAAGGTTCGTTCGAGGTACTCCGGGCTGCCCTGCTCCGCGTAGCCGTGCTCGGTGTCGGCGCCGCCGAGTCGCGCGGTCTCGCCGCCCTTGGCTTCGTTGACCACGAAGGTGGGTTCGTTCTGGTCCGGCGTGGCGTCGGGGTCGGGTACGAGAGCGCCCACGTCGATGGTGTCGCGGCCGTCGAAGGCTCCCTCGAATGGGGTGACCAGGACGGCGCCGGGCCGCTCGTCCGGGTTGGTGGCGTGGTCGATCGCGCCGAGTTCGCCCATGTCCTTGGACGTTTTGACCTTGTCGATACCCAGGTCGTTGTACTTGCGGGCGTGGTCGCGGAGATCCTCGAGCCGCTCGAGCTTCTCGAGTTTCTGGGCGTCGTCGAGGTTTTCGTCGTTCTCGATCGATTCCTGGATCTCGTCCACGCGTGCGTCGAGCTTCTCATTGCTGAGCTCGTGGATCTTCTGGATCCCGAACTCGCCCATGAGTTTCCGGACCTCGGCGGCTTCCTTCGCGCGGTCGACGTCCTGCTGGGCGGCGTCGGTTTTGTGCTGGTCCAGCTGCTGCTGGGTGTCCGAGTCGCCGACCGTGTACGGCACCGGCGGCCCGACATCGGCTTCGATATCGAACTCGACCTTGGTGAGGTGGTCCTCGATCCAGCGCTTGCCGTCGGTGAGGTTGAAGCCGGCATCGCGCTTGGTTCCCGGATCGTCGTCGTTGTGATGCCAGGTTCCGTCGGGATCGCGGTAGGAGTCCGAACGGTCGCCGGGCATATGCAGGCGACCTTCGTCGTCGCGATACATCCCAGGTGGTACCGGGTCCGATTGGTCGGTATCCGGTTGCGGCCCTTCGGTATCGGTGGGCGGGGTGTCGGTGTCGGGACTCAGTCCTGCGGCGGGCTCACCAGAATCATCCCGCGGGCGGGTCTGGTCGGGCTGGTCTGATCGATCAGCAGCGGGATCAGGCTCGGGTCCGTTTTCGAGATCAGTTGATCGATCCCGCGGATCTTGATCGGTGCTCTGGTCTGTTCGTCCAGCAGTGTCAGGGGTGTCGACAGCCGGCCCTGCAGCAGGTGGCCGACCGCTACCGCCATCAGGCCCCGTTGTTTGATCGTGAACACTTCGTTCACTCGGAACCGAATCGGTTCCGTCCCATCCTCGGAAGTTCTCTCGGAACTGTTCACCGGCCTCCTCCTCGACGGCATATGCCTCGTCCTCGCGCGCCTGCCGCGTCTCACTGCTCGGTTCGGGGTCTGCGCGGAACTGCTCCACGTGCTTGTACTCGTGCGCGAGCGTAGCGGCCAGCGTCTCATCGGTGGCGAAGGCCGCCGGGCCCAGGGATACCTCGATGGAACCGTCGATGCAGCGGGTGACCGCGGCAGCGCCCTGGTAATCCAGGTAGCGGATCTCGTCGGCGTCGGCGACCGGATCCAGGACCCGCACCTCGACATCGGAAAGATCGAAGCCGAGGATGTCGGCGACCTGCTGCACCGCCTCCATCGTCATCGGCGTATCCGTGCCGTTCTCGACCACGTCCGCATTGCTGCGCTCGGGATCTCGGGAGAACATATCGCCTTCGCGCGGCTTCGCGGCGGCCTCCAGGTCCGCCGCGGTGGGCAGCATGAAATCCAGGTTGCCGTGCAGATATTGGGCGAACGCCGGATCGAATTCGCTGAACAGCCGCCAGGGGGTTTCGGCGTTGTCCGGGTCGGTGAGGCCGAGTTCGCCGGTCAGTTCACCGGCTCGAGCGCGCAGGTCGGGGAGCTCATGCTCTCGGGCCGGGTCGTGATAGGCGTGCGCGAGATCGGTGACGTGCGTGCGGAGTTGGTCGAAGCGGTCGGACAGGTGTGGTGTGAGCGTGTCCGGCCGGTCGGGGTTCGGGGTGGCCGCAACCGGTTCGGTGTCGAGGCCGGGCAGGTCGAGGCTGGTGTCGACATCCGGCAGATCGAGGGGCTGATCGACATCGGGGAGATCGAGACTCGAATCCGGGTCGGGCAGGTCCAGACTCGTATCGAGGCCGGGCAGATCGAGTTCGGTGTCCTGTTCGGCCGGGGCTAGGTCGTCGTGCCGCGTTCCCGTTCGATCCGCTGGATCTCCGACTCGCCCCACGCCTGCCAGATCTTGATCTGTTCCTCGGTGGCTGGTTTGCGGCCCTTGGCTTCCATCTCTTCCAGCATCTCCAACTCCCGGGCCCACTCGGCCCTGATCTCCGGGTCGTCGGACAACTGACTCATCGTCGGGCCGAGCACTTCTCGTGCTATCCGCTCCATCTCTTCCGGGCTGATCGGCATCGGGCGTCCTTCCTAGATCGGTCAGCTTGATGTGGTACTTGCCATTCTTGAACGTGACGCTCTCCACCCGGAATCGGGTGCCGGGAGGGAAGACGACCTCGTCCTGCGCGGGGTTGGAGAACGAGATGTCCTTCCCGGAAATGGATTTGATGACCAGCTCGATATTGCTGTCGGGCATTGAGCTGGACTTGTCCGAGGATGCGAAGCCGGCGTCGGTCGGCGTCTTGCCCTGTGCGTAGTCGTCGAGGAATGCCTTCAGCTTCTCGGGGTCGGTGATGCTGAGCGACCGGAAGACGGTGCCCTCATGGTCGGGCAGTTTGTTGTAGGCCGAAATCAGCGTGCGGATTTCGGCGTCGAAGTTCGCGAGCGCCTCGGTGTCGCCGTTGCGGGTGGCGTCGTTCACGGCCTGGTTGAGGTTCATGAACTGGTTGCGGCGGATCGCGTCGATCTCCGCGTCCGTCAGGCGGGCGATCTCGGGATGCCGGGAGGTTTCGAGGTCGCGCGTCGCCTGAACCTGTGCCTCGTCGACCGGGTACTTGCGGGCGTACTCGGTGTCGGCGGCCGGGTCGTGGAAGCGCGGGTTGGCGTAGTACGGCTTGTCCTCGACGGGAAGCCGTGGTTTCGGAGTTGTGTTCTCCGGCTGGTTGTCCGGGGATTGCTGATCCGGATCCTGTTGTGCGGCTTCAAGATTGCGTGCCAGCCCCGGATCGTGCCCGGCCAGCAGATCCCGCACGGTGCCGGCATGGTTCGGATCGTTGAATCCGAGGTGCTCGAGGAGATCCCCCAGATCCTTGCGCAGCCTCGGAAGCTCTTCCGTGCGTGTGGAATCCAGCCGCGCTTGCGCGATTTGGTCCAGCAGTACCCGCATCTCCGCGAACCGTCCGCCGAGATGGGTGGTCATCCGGGCCGGGCGTTCGGTGACCGGGTCGATGTCGACAGCCGGATCCAGCGACAGCCTGATCTCCGCCAGCTCGTGCGCGACAGCGCGGGCTACATCCACTTCCCGCGCGCGCGGCGACACATGCACGTCGAAACCCGAACCATCCGGCCGCGCTTCGAAATCGGCGACCGCATTCCCCATGGTCGGGCCGACGGTAACGGAGACGGTGCGCCCATCGGGCAGCACGAACCGCCGCCCGAACCGATCGAAGGTGACACCCTCCGGCAGGATCTTGTCCAGATTGTCATGAATCTGATCATCGAGATCATCCCGATGCAGCCGCGTCTCGTCATCGGTCCGCGCGCTGCCGTGAAAGTCCTCGATCGGACTCGCGGTCCCACGGTCACGATCCTCGGCCGTCAGCTCTGGATCGCTCCGCCGCCCACCCAGGTCCCGTCCTGCCGGACCCGTCGAATGATCCGCCCCGCTATGCGCAGGGCCATCGAATCCTCCATCCAGTCCGCCATTCCGGCGTCCGGACCCGTTTTGCTGATCACCAGTTCCCGGTCCAGGTTCCTCTCGTCGCTCCCGAACCGGTAGGTCACTTCCGTCGGCGTTTCGGCTGTTTTCCGGTACACCACGTACAGCGCCATCGTTGTCCTGCTGTTGAACCGGGCCAGTTGTGTTGGGGTTGGTCAGTACTCCATCGTCCCGTGCGCCGGCCACGTCCCCGTCGTTCGGAACTGCCTGCGTGCCCAGGTCAGAGCCCGGGTTAGAGCCTTCGGTCCTTGGGTGATCTTCGCTCGGGATTGCAGGGTCGACTTGACGATTGTCAGCCGGTGCTCGCTGGTCGGTTTCGTGGGTTCGGTCAGTGACTCGACCGTCACCGAGTACTCGATCTCCCGGTCGTTCTCCCCTGTCAGGCGCAGGGTCACTCTCTCTTGGAGGGGATAGATCTGCATGCCCTGGATCGGTTGTCCCGTCCGGATTGCTTCGTCGTAGCTCTTCGCCAGGTCGTGTGGGTGCTGCCCGCTGCTGTGGACCGTGATCACCCCGGTCCGAGCGTTCACTATCAATCGGCCCCTGCCCAGGCTCTGTGGGCTGTAGGGGCCCTGTGCCTGTTCTTCCGGCGTCATGCGTTCCAAGCAGACCCATCCGTACTGGGTCTTGTACAGGGCCAACTCCCGGTGTCCCGAAATGACTCGGGCCTGTCGGAGGTAGCGTTCCACTTGTTCCGTGGTTTGGAGCTCCTGCACCAGTGATGCCTCCATTCGGGTCGATCGCTGTGAACCACAATGCTGCCGACCCGTCTCGCATGCCAGGGGGTGGGCTGGTAGACACCGCGCCTGATTGAGGATCCCACCACACAGGGCCGGTCGCGCCTGGCGGGAACACAATGACAGTGGCGTGGGAGTCCTCGACCACGGGTGTGCCGTCAGAGTTGAAGAGGAAGTTGCCGTTGGCGTCCACGGCGTGCCATTCATTGACCACCAGGGCGGCGGCCATCTCGCCCAGCTGGGTCATGTGGTCGTGGAGCCAATCGAACTGCTGGGCTACGGTACCTGAGTTTCCCCAGGTGAGCAGCCCTTCTCCGAGCCAGGCTTTGGCCCGGTCGAGACCGCTTTTCTCGCCGGAACGTCGGTCGATCGATCCATCGGGATTCTCGTCAGGCCATCGAGGAAGCGATACCAGCGGGCGGCCGAAGAAAGAGGACAATGCTGCCAGACTGCAGTCGAGACAGTTGTTTCCACGGCCCGGCTCGGTATCGCCGCCGTCGTTGATCAGCAGTCGGTAGAGGTGCGTGAGCGGGTTAGCGCCGACCTTGAACTCGTTGCCCTCGCGTAGGGCGTCCTCGACATCTGCCTGGTAACCAGGATCCTCCAGATCGTCCAGCTCTTGCTTCCCGATCTTGCGTGTTTCGGGCAGTCCGGTGGCGAGGTTGTCGGTGTTGGTGTTAGCGATGTCGTTGCTGATCCGGCGGATGTCGTTGTCGCTCAACGAGGGATCGGCGGGGTCGGTGGTGAGGCCGAGGTGTTCGCGGAGTTGTTGAAGGAGTTGGTCGGGGGTGGTGTCGGGGTTGTCGACGGTGGGGTTGAAGTGTGCGTCGGCGGGGTCGGTGGTGAATTCGAGTTCGAGGCGGAATTGGTCGCCGCTGAGTAGGCGGTGGCCGGTGTTGAAGGCCTGGTCTGCCGCTTTGCGGAGGTTGTTCTCGAGCTCGCTCAGTTGTGCGGGGGTGAGTTGCCCGGCGTTGTCGAGGTGGACACGCATGGTGGCCTGGGTGAGGGCGTCGGGTCCGTATTGGAACCGCCGGGTTTCGTATGCCGGTGTGGTTGTTGCGTTGTGGTCGGGGGTGACCTCGGTGGAAGTGGCGGCTTCGGTGTTCTGCTGCTGGTAGAAGTCGTCCCAGTCGTGGTGCGCCTGTGTCTGGTCGGCATCGGGTTGTACGCCGGTTACCTGGTCGATCTGCTGCTGGAGGTCTACGTCCGCACCGGGTTGCAGCGGACCGGGGTCGGCCTCCGTCGGTACCGGAATGCCGTTGTCCTGCTGGTGAACCGGAGCGGTATCGCCCGAGTCGGTTAGTAGTCCACTGTCCCGTGTTCCGGCCACGTCCCGTGGCTGCGATGACTCGTTGTCAGCCACGCCTTCGCGCGAGTCGCTTCGTGACTCGTCGGGTGATAGCTGCTGGTCTGCGGTTCGAGGGTCAGTTGGAACTGTGTTGTCGGTGCGTCCGGGTCCGTCAGTGACTGGATCTGGACCTGGTAGGTCAGTTCCGTCGGGCTTTCCGCGACCAGGTGCAGGGTCAGCCGGGTCTGGTACGGATAGATCTGGCGTCCCGGTAGGGGGCTGTTGGTTTCCATCGCCGTCTCGTACTCCCGGATCACTCGGGTGCTCGGCCAGCTCGGGAACTGTCTGATCACTCGGGTTCGGGCGTCCAGCACCATCTTCGGGGCTCCGGAGAGTGTCCGGTCCGTCGACTTCTTGCTGATGATCCACCCGTGCGGGAACTGACGTAGCTGGAGTTCCTGGTTGCCGAACACCTGGGCCAGATAGGTCCGGGCTTCCTGGGTGTTGGTGAGTGGTTCCGGCATCGTAGGGGGTCCCGTCGGGGTTCAGTGGGATGGCGTCGAGGTAGGCGCTGTCGGCGACCAGATCCGCGGGCGGGGTGGTCGTGGTTTCGCCCGACTGCGGATCCCACCACACCGGGCCATCGGCATCCAGCGGGAAAACGATAGCGGTGACGTGACCGCCGTCGGTCTCCGGTGTGCCATCCGGGTTGAACAGCGGATTGCCGTCGTCGTCGAATGCCTGGTAGGTGGACGCGACGAGCGCCGACGCCCCCGGGCCGAGCGAGGCGACAAGATCGTGCAGTGCCTGGTACTGCTCGGGGATGGTCCGCCCGCCGTCGTCGAAGTTCATCAGATCCGCGCCCAGCCACTGCTGGGCGGACTCGATGTCCTGTCCGCCCGGGTACTCCCAGGTGCCGTCGGGGCCCACTTCCGGCAGCACCGGATGCGCTACCTGCGGAATACCGTGGAACGACGACAGACCGGCGAGCACATTGTCGATGCAGTTGACGTCACGCCCGGGTACCTCGAGGCCGCCATCATTGATGAGCTGCCCGAACGGGTTGGTTCGTGGATCGGCGCCGCGGGTGAAGGTGTCGCCGTCCCGGAGCGCGTCTTCCACCGCGGTTTGATGGGCCTGGTCCTCGAGCGGACCCAGTTTGCCGGGACCGAACTCGCGGGCGGAATCGAGATCCTGGAGCGGTTGCTGCTCGGCGTCGGGTTGGTCCTGGGGCGGATCCTGTTCCGGCTCGGGCTGCGTCGAATCATCGTCCGGCGTACCGGGATCCGGCTCGGGTTCGGTCGAGATCTCCCGCTTCGCCGGGCCTTCCGTCGTGGTCGGGCCGTCGAGTCCGGCCACCGGGACGACGTATCCGCGATCATTGAGCGGCCCGCCCTCCGGGTAGACGCCCACGGGCAGGTCGAGAACGCCTTCGTCGGTGAAGAATCGGACCTGGCCGTCGCGGCTGACCACGGCTTCGACATGTGGAGTCCGCTTGTTGTCGATGTCCTTCCACATGCTGTTGGTGGTGTTGCCGAGCCGGATCTCCTCGTCGGACGGCGGCCCGGGGAGCCGATCCTCGGGGTGGGTGTGCAGGATGAACCTGTAGTCGCGGCCCAGCTCGCGCGGTATGGAGCTGGCGAATTCCGTACCGCGGAAGAGTCGCAGATCGCCGTTCTTGTTCTGCACGATGGCGTGCTCGACACCCGAGAACCGTTGCAGCTCAGCGAGATGCTTGACGTTGACCTCGCCCGGCCGGATCGGGATGTGCGCGTTCTCGGCGAGCTGGTTGACCAGCTGCTTGGCCTTGGGGGACAGGTCGCCGAAGCTGATCTGGCCGCCGGGCATCCGCGAGTTGGACTTGTAATGCTTGGCCATCTCCCGCGTGCTGTCGGCGGGGTCGGTGTCGGACGGCTGCGCCGGCGGCGGATCCACGCCGATCGCGACGACCGGCGTCACCGAGACGTCCGGATCGGTATCCGAATTCGGCTGACTCTCTTGCGGTTTCGCGTCCGAGACCGGCGCTTCGACGCCGGTGCGGGTGGCCTGCAGGGGATTGGGGTTGCCGTTGGTCGCCGGCCCGGCGAAGGTGGTGCGATCGGAAACCGAGGCGCGCGGCTCGGTGCTGGGGACGGTGGTGTCCGGCTTGGCGATGCTGCCGTCGGACGGAAGCGAAGCCCCGACGTCGCGAGCCAGGGGAGAGGTTCTCGCGGGATCGCTGGGAATTCCCGCGCGGGTGTCGGTCGTGGTGGTGGAAGTGTTGGGCGTGGCGGCGTTCGGCGTCGTGGGATGCGACGTCGTCGGGTTGGTCGTGGTCGGGTTGGACGTGGTGGGGTTGGACGTGGTGGGGTTGGCGGTCGTCGGTGCGGTGGTCGACGGTGCCGCCGTATTCATCGACGGCGTGCTGCCGACATTGGAATTGATCGGTGCGGAAGGCGATACCGCGCCGGGCTGCGTTCCCGCGACCGTGGTCGCGGGATTCGCGGTCGTGGGATTCGTGGTCGTGTCGGTGGTCGTGTTCGGCGACCCGCCGCTCAGTTCACGACCTCGGGACGCGAGTTCGTCTGTCTTCGAAGGAGATTCATCGGTCCGGACGTCCTGCCCGGTGTCCGGCGTCGTGCCGTCGTTCGCGGCGCGCACGTCCGGCTGAGCGTCGTTGCCGTTGTGCTCCGGCGCGTTCGGGTCACCTGCCCGTGTCTCGTTCGGCTGACCGCCGCGCGTGTCGGGGTCGGAGTCGCCGGGGGCGGCTTCGTCGTTCGCGGTGTCGGTTCGGCTCTCGTTCTCGGTGCCGGAATCGTTGTCTCGGGCGTCGTTGTCGGTGGCGGCGTCGTTGCCGGTGGTGGTGTCGCCGTTGGCCCGGGTCTCGCCATTGCCGGTGGTGTCGGTGTTCCCCGCGGTGTCGCCGTCGTTGGTCGTGTCCGAGTTCGCCCGGGAGTCACCGTTATTGGTGGTGTCGGTGTCGGCCGAGGGATCCGTCCCGGCCGGCGACGTCCCGTTGGGCTGCCGGTCCCCCGACGGATTGCTGTCACCGGCGTTCGGGTTGTTCGTGCTCCCGTCAGGTGAGTTCTGTCCGGGGATGTTGGGTCCGTCTGTCGGATTGTTGGTATTGCCGACGCCTTTCCAGCCGCGGACCGCGCCGGGTCCCGCGCCGGAGATGGTGCCGCCGGTCAGCGAGCGAGGGTCGAATTCGCCCCATTCCCCGGTGAACAGCTTGCTGCCCACCATGGCTCCCAGTGCGCCACCGAAACCCGCTGTGGCGCCGGTGATTCCGCCATTGAGCGCGCCCTGCCACTTCCCGGTGGGGGTGGGCAGCAGGTTCTTCATCCCGAACCCGATACCACCGCCGACGCCACCGGCGAACGCGGAGATCTTGGCGTTGTCCTTGATCGCCTGCCAGTTGTAATCGTCGATGTGGCCCTGGGTTTTCTGGATGTACTGGACCAGAAACTCCTGGCTGGTGCCCTGCGCGGTTTCCTGCAGCGCCTCCTCCAGGATCTCCCGCACCAGCTTCACCACGACCTTGTCCAGGACCGCTTTGGTGACCCCTGACGCCAGCGCCTGCGCGATGCGGATAGCGAGTTTTTTGCCCAGCATCCGGAAGACCACTCGGCCGACCGCCAGTGTGGCGGCGTGAGCCGCCCCCGCGAATGGCCCGGCGGCGAACGACATCGCCAGCTCCGCAACCAGCCAGGCGCCCGCGATATAGAAGTTCAGTTTCGCGGCCTGGAGACTGTCGCCCATCCCATCCGCGGCCGTGGCCAGGGAACGGTAGTTGTCGGCGAGCTCGCCCAGCGAGCCGGTGCCCGAATTATCGCCGTAGCGAAGCGGTTTGATCCAGTTGAGGATCTCCTCGCCGCCGGTGCCCTCCGGATAGGCGTTGCCGGTCTGTTTGATCAGCGTTTCGAGGTCGCCGAGAACCTCGTCGACCTGGCTGGCGATGTCCTCCAGTTCGCGGCCCATCTGCCACATCAGGTCTTCGTTGCCGTGCGGCCAATCCGAGCCGACAACCCATTCGAGCCATTCCAGCCATGACGGAAACTCCAGCGCCACAGCAGACCTCAGGCTTCGTTTCGACCTGAAGGATCAACGAGCCGACGCTCGCGGCACCCGCGAGCCTCCCCCCTGAGATCCATCGTTCACACCGGTCTGTCTCGAATGCTGATCTTGGCCGAGTTCGACTGTGCCACAGTCGGGTAGCGAACTCAAACGGTCGGCCGGGTGCGGGCAGCCGTTGCCTCAGGCATCTTCCAAACGTTTGGGGATGTATTCCGGGATGTATTCGCTGAAGAACCCGATGACATCCTCGGGGATCGGGCGTATCGCCGAAAGTGAGTACTCCAGCACGTATCCGGCCTTTCCGGGGCCGCCGTCCCAGAATTCGTATTCGGGCTGGAGATCGTCCACCAGATCCTGGTAGAGGTCGCGCACGTCGAGAAAATCGAGCAGTCGCGGCAGCGCCCACTTCGCGATGCCGGGCCCCGGCGCTGTGGGCAGCACTGTCATGCGACCACCGTCATCGCCTCGCACCGTTCCACCGTGACCGAGGGTTTCGGCGGCTTTCATCTTCACGAAGTGGCACGGTCCGGCCCACTCGACGAATACCCACTGGTTGAATCGCGGGTCCTCGTAGACCTGACCACTGGGCAGGTCGGCGATCCTGTCGGTGTAACCCAAACCCGGCCGGGAGATCTCGTGATCGACGCCGTCCGTTCCGCGGACCGTGAGCAGTCGCTCGGTGGTGGTCAGCCAGTCGACGATCGACTGCCGAAACTCTGATCGCCGATCGAAGGCGCGCACGCACGAGAAGTGAAAGGCCCCATTGAAGAACGTTCGTTCGCCATCCCAGGGCGCGAGGATCTCGTGATAGGGCGGAATCGATTCCGCCCACCCCTCCACCTCGAGCACGAATCGTCCGCAGAAGTGGCAGGTTCTGGGTTCGTGGAACACTGGTCGTCCTCCCGGGTCTACTCAGCGGTGTCAGTCTAGTGCGGGCTTCCCGCCGCCACGACGCGGCGCAACGGCGGTGATAGGGTCGCCGCGAACAGGAGGATTACCGTTGCCGGATGTGCTGCCGTTGGCGCGGACCAACGCCGAGGCCCGCCTCTTTGTGGATCTGCAACCGTGCCCGGGTTGTGCTCGTGGCCGGTGCGCCTTCCGCAGCTCGGTGGTGACTGTCGGCGACGTGCTCGCCAGTCGCTACAGCGGAGAGTGCGCCACCTGCGGGCAGCACCGCGAGTACGAGTTCCGCTTGCCGGAGGAGATCCTCCCCCCGCCCGCGGGCTCGGTGCGCTTCGGTGGCGACGATCCCTCTCAACTGCTGGATCCGGGTGAATGGCTCTGGTATTCGGACATCTGTGCACAGCAGCTTCCCGCTGATCTCACCACGATCGGCGATCAGGAACTCCGTGGCGCCCGGCACCGGCTGTCGACGGCCGTCGCGGCGGTCGGCGAGGCACTGAAATTCCTCGCGCCGGACGCGGAAAGCCTTGCCCCGCAGTCTTTTACCAGTGACCGAGGGCGTGCGGAGTACCAGCGGAATCCAGGCCGATTCAGTCGCGCCCGGCTGGAAGCCATACGGGACCACTACGCCCGGAGCCTGGCCGCTCTGAACTGAGAGCCGATCGCGAATCGAAGCGCCCGGCAGGGCTGTTCTCAGTCGGTGTCCATGATTCCGGAGCGGCGGCTGGCCTGCCATTCGTCGTAATCGACCACATCGGTGTAGTTCCGTTGCGATTCGACCGCGGCTTCCTGCTCACGACGTTCCCGCGAGTTCGGCGGCGCCAGGGACGCCGGATCCAGGGGCGGAACATCCGCGATATCGGGCATGTCCTCATCGAAAAGATCCGACAGCTTCGGCATTTTGGCGCGCTCGTCCTGCAGCGGCCCCATCAGCTCCTGGGTCTTCTGCGCCACCTCGGCCGCCGCCTGCTGGGCGGCGGCGGTGACAGCCTGCGCGAGCTCGCTCGGCGTGAGTTCGTCGATATCATCGGAGAATCGGGTGGCGATCACGATCCGGTCCGCGTTCACGGTGACGGTGACCCGCCCGCTCGATGTCGTCGCGCTGCCCGTGATCAGCATTCGCTTCTGCGACATCTCGGCGATGGCCCGCATCTGCTGCGTGAATTCCGCCATGATGGAGGCGGTTTCGGGATCCTGGAACTCCTTGGTCACGATCGGATCCCTACGTCCTCAGACCCTGGGTATTGCCCTGCTCCATGGCGACCATCTTCTTCGCGGTGTCCTGCAGACCGGTGCCCAGATTGCCCAGCGAGGTACCCAAGCTGCTCGTAGCGTCCGCCATATTGTCCCCGCCGGACTTGAAACCCTCACCGCCATCGGCGAACTTGCTGCCGAACTTGTCATCCCCCCACGCCGACGCGCCGGGTGAGATCGCCGTATCACAGGCGTCGGCGATGGCTTTCAGCTTCTTGCCGATCGACACGGCGGTGACCCCGGCGGCCTGAACCCACTCCGGTTCGACATCGACTTTCTTCGTCATGGTGCATCCCCTCCCGAATTCAGACTCGGCTACCGCAGTACCGGGCGCGGTGTGATCGACTGTGCCACAGGTATTCGGCCGCTAGCAACGCGAGCGGCTGATCATCGCGGGATGATGGTGACTCCTCCCCGCGCGAAGACGACGAGGTCGCCGGTGGTGGGGTCGACGGTAATGTGGTCGGGCTCCTGGACGTTCAGCGTGTCGGCCGAGCCGGTCTGCGTGTCGACGGCCAATACTTCGTCGGCCTGGTAGCCGGCGATGAAGAGCGTTCGGCCTTCGGGATCGATTGCCACAGCAGAGATTCCGATTCCGTCATTGCCGGGTTTGCTGCCCGGCCAGTCGAAGGTTCGGACGACCGAGCGGGAATCGGCGTCGACGACAGCGATTTTTCCCTCGTCGCTGACCGCGAATACCTTGCCCCGAGTGTAGGCGATCTCGTCCGCGTCGAATGCCAGGCGGATTCCGTCGATCACCCGGTTCGTAGACAGATCGATGACACCGACGGACGAGTACGCGCCGATCAAGCCGAGACCGGAGTCGGATTCGACAGCGAAGTCGTATCCGCCTTGCTCGAGCGGGACGGGGCGTTCGGCGGTGGTTGTCCCCGGTCGGATCAGCGACAGGCCGTGCTGCCCCCCGATACCGAATCTGCCCACGGCGTCGGGGTGTGAGGTGCTGAAAACGTAGGCATTGTGCGTTTTCTCGTCGACCGCGACCCGTTCCGATTCGCCCCCGATAGGGATCTGGGCGGTGATGGTGTCGGTGTCGGCGTCGATCACCGTGACCGAACTATCGTCTTTCTCACGGTTCGAGCTGCTGAGGACGTAGACGGTACGGCCGCTCGAGTCCACGGCGATATCTTGCGGGCCATCGGGCAGCGGGAGAGTGGCGGTGACGGCGTGGGTGGCCAGATCGACTACTGCCAGGGCGCTGATCCAGGTGACGGTTCCGCCGGCCTTATCGGCGTCGTGGTCGCGGTCTTCGTAGGCCACATACAGTTTTCCTGCAGCCGGATCGAAAGCCATGACGCCGTCGGCGGACTTGCTGGCGATAGATATCGTCGTGCGGCCGCCGTCGTCGTTCCGGGCTGCCACCACCCCGACCGCGAACACAACTCCGACTGCCACGCTCATCACCGCGGCGGCCGCCAGTACAGGCTTCGCCCACCGTCGACGTGGTGTACGGGCCGACTCGGCCAGTCGATCGAACGCGAAGCCCGGCACCACTTCCCGGGGCAGTGCGACACCCCGGCCGCTGTCGGTGCGAATGATGACCGCGCCGCCGAACG
Source organism: Nocardia acididurans (assembly GCF_016741815.1). Taxonomy (GTDB): domain Bacteria; phylum Actinomycetota; class Actinomycetes; order Mycobacteriales; family Mycobacteriaceae; genus Nocardia; species Nocardia acididurans. Next base: position 360,565 of record NZ_JAERRJ010000004.1, on the reverse strand, counting down.
CCAGGAAGTCGGTGATCTGCTGGTACTCGAGCGTCGAATACCCGGTCGCCGGAGGTAATTCCATCGCGTCCTGCTGATACCGCACCCTCAGCTCGGTTCCCGCCGCGGCGTATGCCTCGATTCCGGGATTGCGCCGCAACGTGCGAATGCCGGTGGCCGCCAGACCCACCACGAGAGCGGCCGCGAACAGCATGAAATAGACACCGATCAGTTGCAGCGGTGAATCGCCGGTGTCTGCCGCGTGCCTCAGAATCTCGACGATCCGGCGGGCCATCAGCAGCAGCGGAACCGTCGCGACGAAGATCCACATCTTCGCCGATCGCCACCGTGCCCACTCGGTCGCTCGGACCAGTCGCCGCGCGGTGCGCGCATCAGCGACGTAGGCGCAGTCGACCGGGAACGCCGGTCCACCAGGCGAATTCGGCGCGGCTCCGGTCGGCATCGGATAGAACGGCGCAGGCTGGCCGGGTTGCTGCACAACTCCCCCTCGGTCGGTCGAACGAACTGCACGCTACCGCAACCGATTCGAGTCGACTCTTCGTCGAGCAGCGACCGCGCCGGTTCCGGGTAGGCTTCGGGATCGAGCACAGCGAGAGCGTGGTGGGGTCGGTGCCGGTGACCGGCCCACCGGGGAGGGAAATCGATGGCGGACAGTGTCGCAGCCGGTATCAAGAACGATGCGCGCAGTGGCGGGTTCAATCCAGACTCTTCCAAGGGTGTGTATTTCAACCCTGACGCTGCGACAACCATGGCGTCACAGTGTGCGAACATGCTGACTTATGTGAACGCAGCACTCAATTTCGTGAAATCGACGACGAACCTGGAGCCGCTGAACCAGCGGGATTCCGGTCGGGAGCTGGCAGGCAAATACAACTCTGCTGCTCAGAGGCTTGTCGAGACTGTGCTGACCGAGCATCAGACTGTTCTGACCGATCTGGGGCAGGCTTTCGTCGCCGCAGGCGCGAGCTATACCGGCATGGATTCCGCGGCGGCGGATGCCTTCAAGAGTGGCAAGGGCACCGACCAGCAGTTGAGTGCCGCCTTCAACGGTTTCGTCGGTGCTGCGGGGAATCCGACGGTTTCGTTCGAGCAAGTGGAGTTGCCGGGGTGGAAGCAATCCGGGCGCGGGGACGAATACGGATGGTCAGGAACATCCAGGACCGATTATGACAACCTGCTGACCAAGACCAGTCAATTGACCGAGCTTGGGAAGGCCCGGGAAGAGGGTGTCGAGCGTGATCCGGTCAACAAGGTCAACCCGGAACCCGGCATTCAATATCATTGGGACGATTTCTACAATCACTGGAAATATATCAACGAGCAGTCTGCTACTCTGAATCAATTGTCGACATTCGCCCAAGCCTGGCTTACTGCCAAAAGGTGCCTGGTGACCGGTGTCGATGAGTTCAGAAGTGGAGCGCAGAAGTATCTGATGCCGGGCTATCAGGGGAATACTTCCCTGTTGGAGGAAGTATGGGCATCTCCGGCCTCTGCGCAGGCCAAGCTTACCATCGAGAAGTATCTCACCTGTGCAACTGCGCTGGCCAATACGATGGATCTTATGAGTGACAATTATGCGTTTACTCACGGGTGGCTGAAGAGGCTGCAGAACTTTCTTCCGGATAAATCTATTTCGTCCTACAAGGCGGAATTTACGGGAAGGTCCAAGCTCAGCGAGCACACCATCAACGAGTATATGAAGGTATTGCGGCAGGCATGGGACAACTGGTATGTCGTAGGTGCGAATGAATCGAGCAAGAATATTCCCTTGATTCCGGACCTGAAGTCGATGGAAGTCAAAGTGCCGGCGGTCGACAATCCTCTGACCAACAACGGCAACCCTTCCACCCAGGCTCCCAACCTGACCACCGGACAGCCCAACCTCACGAACCCGGTCACCGACCAGCCCGTAACGGATCAGCCGGTGACGAACCAGCCCGTGACGAATCAGCCGGTAACCGATGACACCACCCAGGAATTGCTGAAAACACTTCTCGATCAGGGAAGCACCCTCCTGGAATCGGGAGTCGAGGCGGTGCAGCAGGCGGTGGAGCAGATCGGGACCGTCATCAGCGAGGGTTTGACGCAGCTCACCGACCAGACACTGGACGATGTTGTGGACACGACGAACGAGGATGTCCAGCCGACCGATCAGGTTCCGGTCACCAACCTCGCCGGTTTGACGGGCGGAGGCGGTGGAGGCGGTGGCGGAACGGGTGCGGGCGGCGGGACGTCGCTGCAGGTTCCGAAGACGCAGCTGTTCCCACGCGCCGCGGCGGTGACTGCGGATTCCACGGACAACACAACCACAACCACGTCCTCCACGTCGCGGGCGGGGCTTGCCTCCACATCCGGATACGGCAGCGGCACAAGCAGTCCGATGATGGGTTCACCCATGTCGGGCGCCTCGCAGGGCGGCCAGCAGAAGGAACACAAGCGGGCCGACTACCTCAACTCGGGTGAGCATCTCGATACTGCCCTCGGTGATACGCCGACGGCCGTCAACGCGGTGGCGGAGAAATGACCATGCGATGGCGGTTCAGCGAGGCCGAGTTCTACACGCTGTGGATGGATCAGGCGAAGGACGAGCTCCCGGACCCGTTCCTGTTCACTTCGGCGACTCGGACCGCCGATGAACTCGAGGCCGAACTGCGGGTGGCCAGGGAAGGGTTGAGTCGCAAGCAAGTTGGCGATTTCCACCTGCTCTTCGATGCCATGGTGAATCCCGATCTCTACCTGACTGCTTCCGGCTGGAATGAACAGGATCGGTTCGGCAAGAATTCGGTGACCAGCCTTCGCGCGACCAGAAAGGGCGCGAAGGGCTACGTGATCACCCAGCTCTCTGGTGAAACGTACTGGCACAGAGGCGGCTACACGGTTGTCGAATGTGATCCCCTGCGGCTGGCCGACGCCGTCGTCGACGCCATGCCCGCGGTGGAGTCCGGCAGGCGCGGTGCCATTGAACTGGACGCCGACGAAGACGGCCTGGACCGAGAATTCGGCAGGTCGGTCGTCTCCGCGCCGGCCGGCACTGCGATCGCCCGGGCAAGAGCATTCTTCGGAACCGAGGTGACCACCGCCGGCTCGATCGAGATCGTGCAGGGGCGGTCGATCTACGGACCTCGTGGCGTCACCCGTCACCAGGTCGGCTTCCGCGATCTCACCGACGACGGCCGCTACGTTCTCACCGAGAACCCCGCGCAGGCGCGGGGGGTGGATCGCGCCGGCTTCGTCTCCGTGCTCAACGGCTATGTCGCCGAGGTGATCCGTGTGATCAAGGATGAGCGGGGCCAGTGATTCGCCACCCCCTTTCGGAGAATATTTCCGTCCCCGTCCATACCGTATGGTGTCTGTACTGAAACAAGCTGGGAGGGATCGGTTCATGTCCGACACGGGGGTGGCGAGTTCCGGTGCGGCCGAGGGCGAATGGCCGTCGGTGACCGCGGCGAACACGACGGGTTCGATTCGGATACGGGTCACCGAGCAGGGCATTCCGCTGGCGGTGAAGGTGGATTCCGCTGAGTTGCGCCGGGATCCGGAGCAGTTGGCCGCGGAGTTGCTGCGGCTGTGCCAGCGGGCCGCCAATCGGGCCGGCCTGGCGCGGCGCCGGCAGCTCGAAGCCGCGGGTGTGAATGCCGAAACCCTGGCCGCTGCTGGCCTTCCGACCGAGGCAGAGGTTGCTCGACAGGAAATCGTCGAGGAACAGTATTACGATACCGAGCCGCAGAGCTGGCTTCGGACGGTGTGAGGAGGGGCGCGTGGTTTCGTCGATGGACGAACTCCAGGAGCGAGTTCGGCGGCAGATGTACCGGTTTCAGGATCTGGCGGATCAGATGAAAGCGGTCAGGGGACGCGAGACGTCGGAGGACGGAGCCGTCACCGCCGAGGTCGACGGGAACGGCGCGCTCAAGGATCTGCAGTTCAGTTCGGCCGTATCCCGGATGACGCCCGAGGAGTTCGAGCGAATCGTGGTGCGGACGGCGGCCGCGGCGGCTAGGCAGGCGTTCGAGCGGCGGGCCGCGGTGGTGCGGCAGTTCAACGAGGAGATGGCCGGATAGAACTGCGTCGTTCACGTAGTTCTGTGACAATATTCGCCTATTGTCGTCTGGCGCAGACAAATTCGTGATTGTAGGCTTCAGCAAGATCATTGATAGTGGGAGGGACGATCATGGCGGACCACGTAGCAGCGGAATTCGCGCCGATTCTGACGTACGGCACCGAGAAGGCAACGCAGGCAACGCAGGTCGCGGGGATGGCGGCGGCCGATGTGGTCACATCGCTCTCGCAGGCCGTTCCGGTTTTCGGATTGATCGGTCAGGATTTCCTGGCGGCATTCGCGCTCGCGCAGGGCAATTTTCTGCTGTCCTCGGCGGAGATCGCCGCCGTGCACGCCAGCGCGGCGACCGCCGCCTATGCCGCCGTGGGCGAGTACGGGTCCAATGAGGTCACCTCGGCCGTGAGCTTCCTATCCACCGTCCTGTGACGGAGCAGAACCCGACCGTACTCGAGGCGCTGCAGGCAAGTCCGGTCGCGCCGATGCTGGACATGCCGGTGGCGGATGTGCTGAGCACCGTCGGCCTGCCGCAGTTGCCGCAGTTGCCCACATTCAGCCTGCCCGACCTGTCCGGTCTGCAGATGCCGGAATTGCCGACCATCGATCTGACCACGCTGATCCAGCCCGCGGTCGATCTGCTCTCCTCGTTCGGCACCGGAACCCTGGACGCGCTGGGGGATTTCGATCCCTCAGCGATCCTGTCCGGAGTGGCGGACGTGCTGACCTCGGTGATCACGCAGAGCGAATCCTCGATCAGCAAGGTTTCCAACACGTGGATCGGCGATGCCGCGAACTCGGCGGCGCAGCAGAGTCAGCAGGTCGTCACGGACAGCGTCAACGTTGCCACGCAGGGGCAGCAGCAAAAGGTGATTCTGCTGGTCGCACAGGGCGTGGTCGCGCAGGGTTACGCCGAGGCCAGCGCTGTCATCGCGAAATTCATCGCCCAGCTGACCGCGTCGATCACCCTGCTGGCCACGCCGGCCGGACTGCCCATGCTCATCACCACCGCGACCCAGGCCATCGGCGAGGTCGCGGTGATCGCGGCCAAGACGCAGGCGCAGCTGTCGGTGCACACCGTGGAGATGATCTCCGCCGGAACCAAGCTCATGGTGGCGGGCGCGCCCATCGGTTCCAATATCGCGCAGCTGACCAATATGGTGAACGCCGCGATCCAGCCTCTGACGAGCGTGGCCCCGTCGGTCGCGACGCAGGTGCTGGAGAAGGGCGCGACCGTGGTGTCCTCCGGTACCGAAGTCGTCAGTGAGGCCGTCACGCAGGGCGGGAACGTAATCAGCAATCTGCTCAGTACCGACACGACGACCGACGACACCACGACCGACGACACCACGACCGACGACACGACCGTCACCGATGATTCGGGTCTGACGACGGTCACCGACGACACCACCGATGCCGGTGGCGGCGGCGGAGTGGTCGGGACCGGCGTGCCCGCCACCGGGGGCGGCACCGGATCCCCGGCCAGTCAGCTGGCCAGCCGGCTCCCCACCGAATCGACGGGTACGGGCAGCGGCCAGAGTGCGAGCCGCGTGAAGGAATCCAGCACTACCACCACGCGCGCCAGCTCGCCGATGATGTCGCCGATGGGCGCCGGCGCCGGCGCCGCGCGCGCGGGAGACGCCGGTGAGGCCGGAGCAGCCGATCGGGCAAACCTGGTCACCGCCGCGCACGGGGACGAAGTGGTCGGTCAGATCGACGGAGTGTCCATTCCGGTTGTCGGCGCGGCCGAACCGATAGAAGATCTACCAGACAAAGCGCTCACGCTCTGAAAACACTGGGGGACAGGAGAATTACATGAGCAACGGATTCGACGGAGTGCGCTTCGACGCCTCGAGCGCGCTGACCGCGGCCGCGCAGCTGGATGCGCTCGCCGACCGCATCGCCGCCGGCATGGACGCCGAACAGGTGAAGCTCGACATCGCACCGGCCGGTGCGGATGAGGTGTCCGTGGCCGCCGCGCAGACCTTGAACGCCGTGGCCGCGCAGTTCGCGACCGTCGGCGCCGACAGCGTCACCGAGGTTCGCCAGCTGGCCGCCGCACTACGCGCCCAGGTCGTGAGCTTCGGCCAGGCCGAGGACGACAACGCCCTCGGCTTCGGTGTGACCGCGGTCTGACCGGGTTCGATGTCGATGGTGCTGGAACCGACGAATCCGGGCTTCACGGGGACGGTGTGGGAAGCCAGGCCGCCGGAGCAACTGGCCAAGGATCTGGTGACGGGGGCGGGCGCTGTGCCCGCCGCCGAAGCCGGGCTTGCCTGGGCACGGCTGAGTGCGGGTTTCGGTTCGGCTGCCATCGATTACGAGCGGATCCTCGAAACCCTCGACAGCGCTTGGGAATCCAAGAACAGCGGCCCGTTCATCGAACGCTTGCGCGCGCTGCGGGATTGGCTGGGATCGGCCGCGGCCGCGGCGGCGGCCAACGCGGTGCAGGCCGAAAGTCACGCCGCCGCATATGAAATCGCGCGTCTGGCCATGCCGGACGCCGGTGACGTGGAGAAGCTCCAGCAATTCCGTGAGCTGCTGGAACAGGTCGGCTCGGCCCTCGGCGCGCCCATGCTGGCCAAGATCGCGCTCGCCGAAAGCGATGCCGATACCGTGAAAGCCGTTGCGTCGCGGGTGATGCGCACCTACGAGGCAGCCACCGAACATCTGGCCACCCCGTGGGAGCAGCAGTCGCCGCCGCCGATTTCCGCCGGTTTGCAGACCACCGAGAATGTCGTTTCCGCGGAGGAACCGGTCGCGAACTCCCCGCAGGGGGGTGTGCCGGGCTATTCGATGGCGCCCATCAGCATCGCTCCGGTGAAGACGGAGTTCCGCGTCCGCGGCAACACCGATTCGACCACCGCCAAGACGGAACAGGTTGTGGTGCAGCCGGTTACGACCCACCAGAGTGGCTCCGCGATGCCCATGGCGCCGGCGGCCATGGCGGGCGGCCAGTCCGATGAGGAACACACCACCCGCGAGGGCCTGGCCGGCGTCGCCCCGACCGACGCGGACCTCGGTCTGTCCTCCGGTATGCAGGTCGCTCCCGCCGTGCTCGGCGGCCTCGACCCCGCGGCCCAGCGTCCCGCCGTCGATATCCCGTTCAACGCCGGCACCACCGGTGTCGAAGCCCCGGTGTCCCGGCCCGCACCCACCACGCAGGAGGAGGTGACCGGATGACCACGCTGACCAATGACGGCGTTATCGCCCTGGCCGGCCACCTCGGCATCCAGGCTCTCCCCCTGGTCTTGTCCATCGGCCCGCAACAGGATTCCCACCGCGAATACGAGCGGGCCCAGGATCTCGCGCGCGCCGATCTGCTAGCGGCCCGCGTCATCGATTCTCACGGTGACGCCGATCCTGAGATCGCCGCAGCCCTGTTCACTCTCGCTCAGCCGGATTGCGAGCTCGCGGCGCGCATCTTCACGCCTGACACCACCCTGCGCGTCTGCGTTGCCCGCCGGGCCGACCATCATGCGGTAGCCGTGCGTCGCGGCGACGCCATCGACGTCCAGCCGCTGTGGTCCGATGGCTCCGGAGCTTCTCTGGCGCGCCCCATCCTCGACAACCTCGGCGTCTGTTCCTCCGCGGACGTCGTCGGCTTCAGCGCGCCTGCTCACGAACTGGCCGAGCGCTTCGATACCGCGACAAGTTCCGAGGACTACGCCGCCGCCGTCTACCACCTGGGCGTCCCCGATACCGATGCCGCCGCCTACGGTTTGGCCCTGTCCTCCGCCCATACCTACGCCGAAGTCGTGGCATACGCCTACACGGACGGCGTTACCGACCGATCGCCGGGAGCCGTCGTCGTCTACGACACCGATCGCGGCCGCATTCTGGCCGCCCCGTCGATCGCACCGGACCAGCAAATCTGGTCCACCGTGACACCGGGCACCGATCACCGGATCGCACAGGCGATTTCGGGGCTGATCGAATCGCTGCCTGGGGGGAGGTGGCTGCCGTGAGCCGGACTGGTTGGCTGCTGATCCACTCCGAAGCGGGTGATGCAATGCGTTTCACCTGTCGATCCAATGAAACACGAAGGTAAGAGGGAACACGATGGTTGCATCGAATACCGAAATGACAGCGGCCGCCCAATCGGGCATGGCTGAGGCGATCGATACGGTTCAGGTCATTCTGAGCAAGATCACGGATGCGGTGGAGACCGCCCGTAAGGGCTTCCAGGGAACCGCCGGTGACGCGTTCCAGGGTGCTGCCACCGCGTGGGACGGCGAGGCGCTGAAGCTGAAGAACCTGCTGTCGGAGTTCGAGGCTCAGGTCGGCGTCGGTAAGACCACGTTCGCGAACATGGACCAGGAATCCGGTGACGGATTCATGAAGCTCACGAATCTCTGACCGACCCCGGCTCACCTACCCAACACTCGAAAAGGACTGAAATGCTTTACGACGAACGCACTATGCGGGAGCTGGTCAGCAATCTCCGTCAGTACCACACCGATCTGGTGTCGGCGGCCGGCGATGGCACCACGAACAACGAGACCACCAGCGCGTTCGGTGCTGCGTCGGCCAAGCTGAAGGATGCTTGGACCAACGAGGTCACCGGCGAGCAGAACTCGTCGTGGAACAGCTTCGACGCCGTGAAGGTGCGCTGGAACGGGGAGTACTCCGACACCCTGACGACGCTCACCCGCGTGGCCAACGAGGTCGAGAACGCGATCAACAACGCGCTCAGCACGGACGGTCGGGTCGCCGGCGGTTTCGGCGGCTGAGCGTTCCGCTCGAACCGATAGGCACCCCTCCGAGTGTGGAGGGGTGCCTATGCTCTTGAACAGGTGACGCACTCGGCTGTGACGTGCTCACCCATTGGCCTGATGGAGGATTCGTGCCAGCGCAGTTGACCACGCGCGCCCAAGTCAACGGTTACCGCTTCCTGTTGCGGCGGCTCGATCACGCGTTGGTTCGGCGCGATGTGCGAATGCTGCACGATCCGATGCGCGCGCAGTTCCGATCCTTGATCTCGGGTGCGGTGCTGGCCGTTCTGGTGGTCGCGGGTGCGGCGATCATGGCGTTCATCAAGCCCCAGGGGTCGATCGGCGATGCGACGATCGTGGTGGGCAAGGAGAGCGGTGCGCTCTATGTGGTCGTCACCGATGAGGACGACGACACCAAGCAGACGTTGCACCCGGTCTTGAATCTGGCGTCCGCCCGGTTGATCGTCGATTCGAACGAAAATCCGAAGTCGGTCAAGGACAACAAGCTCAATTCGCTGCCGCGCGGGGCCATCGTGGGCATCCCCGGTGCGCCGGCGGCCTTGCCGGGCACCGGTCAGGGCGAGCGCGCCGACTGGACCCTCTGTGACACCGTCGAGTTGTCGGATGGCGGCGGTGCGGCCTCCGCAACGGGGGCGACGACAACCGTGATCTCGGGCCAGGCCGAGCTCAACGAACGTATCAAGCGCGCGGATGCCGGTGTGGCCCTGTACGTCAAGAAGGGCGACAAGTCCTATCTGATCTACGACGGCAAGCGTGCCGAGGTCGATCCGCGCGATTCGGCGATCGAGCAGTCTTTGAACCTGTCGGGTTCGAACCCGCGCCCGGTGACCACGGGCCTGCTCGATGCGGCGACCGAAGTCCCGGCGCTGGCGGTGCCGGCGATTCCGGAGGCCGGTGGGCCCGGACCGGGCAAGTTGAGCGGCGTGCCGATCGGCGGTGTCATCCGGGTGGCGCTCGGCAGCTCCGATAAGCCGGAGCTCTACGTCGTGCTGGCCAATGGCGTGCAGCGCATTTCGTCGTTCACCGCGGAACTGATCCGCAATGCGAACTCGCAGCAGATGCCCGAAATCGAGTCCGTGACACCGGATATGCTGCGTGGCGTCGCGGTGGTGCACTCGCTGCCGGTGGACGGCTTCCCCGATGAGACCCCGAAGATCATCAGCGCGGAGGACAATCCGGTCGCCTGCATCGCCTGGTCCCGGGAGCAGGGCGCCGGACTGGCCTCGGCCGACGTGGTCGAAGGACCCGCGGATCGCGCAGTGGTGAGCATGCTGATCGGCACCCGCCTGCCGATCTCCGATTCCGCCGTGCCGGTGGGACTTTCGTCCGCCGACGACACCGGTGACCGCGTGGACAGCGTGTACGTACCGCCCACCACCGGAGAATTCGTCTGGGTCACCGGTGTCGAACCGGGCAGCCCGCGACGGGGCAGCCTGTTCTACGTGGCGGACAACGGAATTCGCTACGGCATTCCGGATCTGGACACCGCGCAGACGCTCGGTCTGGGTACGACGCCCCACCTGGCGCCCTGGGCGATCATCGGTCAGCTCGTCGCCGGGCCGACCCTGTCGCGCAGCGCCGCCCTGGTGAGTTACGACACCCTGCCGAGCGGCGACTGACGCCTCACCCCACAGCGCCGATGTAATGCTGCTCGGCGGATGTGGTCACGAGCATGGCCGTGGTTCTGGTCGCCGGGGTATCCACCGTGACCGTGTGCCGGGCATCCGGATGCTGGAAGATGGTCACATCCGCCTCCGGCCGGTAGTCCGGCGGCACCGTCTCGTAGATGGTGACGACGGTGGCCGAACCCGGGGGAGCGGCGGACGGGACGCCGTCGAACACGATCACCGTGGCGGCCGGATGCGGAATCCGGCTGGTCGCGGTGGCATTGCGGCCGGTATGGGTGACCGAGGACGCCAGTGAGAGGGCGTGGGCCGCACCGATATTCGCGATCATCTGCTGCCACGCGCCCGGACGGGAGGTGTGCACCACCGCGCCCGCGCCCAGAGCGATGGCGCGCAAGATCACCTGCTGCGCCATGGACAGGTCGGCGATGATGTCGATGCGGCGGGATCCGTCTCCGATGAGCGGGACCGCGATACCACTGCCGGCGGCGTCGGCCCCGATGAGCTGGCCGCAGCCCGCCGTGGGGACCGTGATGCCGGACAGGGCGTCGAGCGGGCCACGATAGCCGCCCGGGCGGACTTCCTGAGCGCCGAAGGACAGCGTGTCGGCCAATGCCCAGAGCTGCCGCCGGGACAGCTCCCGCAGACCAAGCACCGGAGGCTCGTCGAGTTCGTGTGTGGTGTCGTAGCGGACCCGTGCGTCGACCTCGATGGTGGCCGGGTCGTCGGTGCCGTCCGGCGCGGAGCTGTTGGCGGGGCGCAGGCGGACGGTCACCGTGGTGGACAGGCAGCGCACGGCCCAGATCTTGGCCAGCCCATCGGAATTGAAGAGTTCCGGATCGATCTGGAAGCTGGTCAGATGGATTCCGTTGTATTCCAGTGACTTCGGAGTTTCGGTGAACTCTTCGAGGGGGATGCCGCGGGTCAATTCCCGCAACGCGGTCGTCATTTCGGAGGTGGTGAGCACCGAGGCTGTGATGCCGCGCGCTGCGAGCCTGTTGGCCACGCGACGGGTTGCGATGATGGCCGCACGCAACGCGCCTTCCGGCCCACCGCCGCGATTGTCGACCGCCTTGGCATTCGCCAGCGGATTCAACCGCAGTACCAGCCATACCGTGCGATGCGCGATAGCCGGTAGGGGGCCGAGGATTTCGTCGTACAGTTTGCCCAGCGGCGCGATCGTGGCCGCGTAGCCGGACAGCACGGCCTCGGTGCTGGCGGTGCGGGTGCCGGTGCTGATCACGTCGGCCGAATCCAGTTCGACATCGTATTGCCGCAGGCACGAGGCGATTTCGGTAAGCGGTAGCACCTGATCGGTGGACAACGAGCCACGCCGCAGCAGCGTGAGCGTGTCCGGTGGCGGATCGATGCGCAGCATCATCGTCAGCAGTGAGCCGTCCCACCGCAGACCGCAACTGCCGCCGTCCGGCAGCGGCACGTCCACCAGCGTCGGTTCCTCGAGGTTGCGACGGCGTGCTCGCCGTACCCGGAACGCGATCCACTGCGCCAGCCGCAATCCGATCGGGACGCCGCGGACCGGCGTGAGTCCCACGAGCGCCGGAACCACCCCCGCCAGCGCGATGCCCCACCAGGGCGCATCGAACGCGACCGAGATCACCGTAGCGATCACGACGAGGAGCGAGACCGGAATCACCAGCCGGAGCGGCATCATCCGGAACAGCCACATCTCGTCCGAACTGAGCTCGACGGCGCTTCGACTCGAATTGTCCTCGTCCGCGGGCGGTCGCGACGGCGCTGCCGGCTCATCCTGCGGTGCGCGAGAGCGCTGATTCGCGTCTTCCTGCGAGCTCCGCGGATCGGGCCGTGGAGCCGGCGGCGGTTCCGGCGGTCGGCGCCGCTGATCGTATTCGGGCGGGTGCGGGTGCTGTGGATTTCGTTGTGGCACACCGGCGTGTTCGGGTGCTCGGTGCCTCGGCTCGGCGCTGTGCCGGTGCTGTGGCGCACCATGCTGCTGTGGCGCACCATGCTGCTGTGGCGCACCATGCTGCTGTGGCGCGCGGTGGTGCCTCGGTCCGCCCTGCGGGGGCACGGGCGCGCCGTACTGCTGATGCGCTCCGCCGTGCGGCGGAGGTGCCTGGCCTGGTTGCAACGATCCCCCCGAACTGTTCCGGTTGTGTTCCGTACCGTTCTCGTAGCTGTTCATACTGCCGTTCTCAGTCGAGGGCCGACGCCAACCCCAGGGAAGTGAGGATGGTCGTCAATGCCGAGCGCATATCCGGTTCCTCGATGCGCATGAGCATCGCCTCGTCGATCGCGCCGAGATCGATGGAATCGTCGTTGGCGAGCCGGAATTCGCGCTCTTCCTCCGCGGCCTCGATCAGATTGCGGATGAAGCGGCCGTTGCCCGCCAAGTCCACGCCGCGGCGCGGCTGGCCGCTCTGGTCGGTGGATTCCATCGCGTAGAGCTTGGCGCACACTTCGACCAGGGCGGCCAGCGCGCCGTCGGACAGCTGCGAGTCGCGCCGGTTCGAGATGACCTGACCGATCTGCCCGAGCTCCTCGGCGGCGTAGGACGGAAACAGCAATCGCTTGGAGAAGCGTGAGGCGAGACCGTCGTTCGCGGCGAGGAAGCGATCGATCTCGCCGTCGTATCCGGCGATGATCACCACCAGTCGGTCGCGGTCGTTCTCCATGCGCGCCAGCAGGGTGTCCACCGCTTCGCGACCGAAAGCGTCGCCGCCGGAGAGGCCGGTCTGGATCAGCGTGTACGCCTCGTCGATGAACAGCACGCCGTCCATCGCGGAGTCGATCAGCTTGTCGGTCTTGATGGCCGTCGAACCCAGATGCTGGCCGACGAAATCGGAGCGCTTGGACTCCACCACCTTGTCGGTCTTGAGAATTCCGAGGCCGCAGTAGATCTTGGCGACCACGCGCGCGATGGTGGTCTTACCGGTTCCCGGCGGGCCGGTGAAGGCCAGATGCTGTCCACGCGCCGAGCTCGAAAGCCCTTTCTCCGCCCGGATCTTGGCCAGCTGAGCGCTCGATTGCAGCTTCGCCACCTGGGTCTTCACGGCCTCCAGGCCGATCTGCTTCTCCAGTTCGGCTCGGGCATCGGCGAGTATCTGCTTGGCGCGGTCCTCATGTTCGGCGGCCAGCTTCTCCTCCAGCGAGGGCGCGGACGCCGGATCCCACTTGTCGGTCCGAGCCTCGATCACCTCGCGAGAGGTGACGGTGATGCGGTAGGTGCGGTCCCGCATGGCGGCGGCATTGGCCTCGAAATCGGGTGTCTGCGAATACACCTTCTCGAAGAGCGACTGCGCCTCATCGGGTTTGCCCATCTCGCGCAGGCACAATCCGCGGCAGAACATGGCGGAGGTGCGAGCGGCCGGAATCGGCCCGGCCTCAGCGGCTTCCATACGGCGCACGGATTCGGTGAACAAGCCGAGCTGTGCACAGGCCGTGCCCACCATCACATGTGCGCCCGCGGCCAGATACGGGTCCTCCCACTCCGCCGAGCCGGCGAGCACGGTCATCACATCCGGCCAGCGCTGGGTGTTGTAGTGCAGAATTCCGCGCACGTACGCGATGATCCGGCTGTCGATCGCGTAGTCGGGGTCCGAAGCCCGCCCGGCCCGGTGCGTTTCGAGTTCGTCGAGTACCCGCTCCGCCTCGTCGTACTGCTTGTCGGCGATCAGATGCGCGGCGTACGCGACATGGACCTCGGTGAGACTGGCCAGCGGATAGTCGATGTAGAGGCCGGGGAGGAACCTGCCGGCAAGCACCCGGGGTTGCAGCCCGAGTCGCCGTTGCTCGCGGAAAAGCGTGGTGGCCGAGGTCTTGTAGAGATTGTGCAGCACATCGGTGGTTACCTCACCCGCCACGGCCCGCCCCAGCCAGGCGTCGCACATGGTCGGATCCCATTCCGTGGCGCGCTGAAAGGCGAGTTTCGCGTATTCGAGGTCCCGGTTCGACTCCTGGCCGTCGATGCTCAAACCCAGTGACAGCACTCCGGCATCGAACGCACGTTGGGCCTGGCGAGTGTCGATCATCTTAGGCGAACCCCGAATTCGTCGAACCTGGTTAGGCTTTCGTTCATTACTCCCCATCCGGAACGGATGCGAATCGCATCGTTGCGGATAGTCCGTTACATTATGGTCAGCCGCCCGGGGTGGGCAACTGGGAAGAGGGCAGGAGCAGTTCAAGAAGTGACCGCACCTTCGAGCAGCGGCCTAGGCGCCGCTGAACCCGAATTGTGCCGCGTGTCCGTCATCGGGGGGAACACTCAGCTCGATGTTGGTCTGCCAGCACATGTTCCGATCGCCGCGTTCATCGGCGATCTGGTGAAGCTCGTCGAATCTCGCAATCCCGAACCGGTGAGTAGCGAAGACGGAGCAACGCCGCTTCAACCACAACATTGGACACTGGCCAAGCTGGGACGAGACATGATCCCGCCCGGCCAGACACTCAGCGACGCCGAGATCTACGACGGCGAGCTGCTGGTGCTGCGCGCAGTCGCGGCCAAGGAATCGCCGGCGCTGTTCGACGATGTCATCGATGCGGTATCCCGGCTCACCGCCGAGGAGTTCCGCAGCTGGTCGCCGAATTCGGCGCGCTGGACCGGCCTCGTCGCCGGCGTCGTCGCGGTTCTCTTCGCCCTGGTGATGGGCGCTCTCTCGCGCGGTGCGGGTGACTATGTCGTCGCTCCCGCACTGTTGTTCGGCGGCGCGGCCGCCGCGCTGGTGGCGGCCGTCATCGCGGTACGCAAGTACGCCGATGAACTCACCGCCTCCGTGCTCACCCTGTGCATGCTGCTGCTGATCTTCGGTGCGGCCGCGCTCACGGTGCCGCGGACCCTCGACAGTCCGCATCTGCTGCTCGGCTGTTGCGCCACACTGCTCTTCGCGGCGATCGGCTACCGTCTCATCGGCGCCGGCGCGACCGTGGTCGCCGCCGCTGTCACGCTGTCACTGCTGGTGGGTGGCGCCGCGGCCGTGCATATCATCTGGGACGCCGGCGTGCCGAAGATCGCCGCCGGGGTCATGGTCGTCTCGATCCTGTTGCTGTCGATGGTGCCGCGGCTGTCGGCCATGCTCGCTCGCCTGCCGGTGCCTCCGGTGCCCACCGCGGGTGCGGCCATCGACCCCGCGGATCACGAACCCCGTCCCAATATCGAAGGCATCGGCGCCATCGGCGCGACCGTGCTGCCGTCCGCTGCCGGTCTCGGCCGTCGCGCCCGCACCGCCAACCAATTTCAGACCGGTATGGTCTTCGCCGCCACACTGGGCGCGGGCCTCGGCGCACTCTTCGCCGCCGAACCGCTGGGCGACCACCGCTGGCAGGGGGTGACCCTGGCCGTGGTGATCGCTGTCATCCTGTGCCTGCGGGGCCGTGCCTTCGCCGATCTGACTCAGGCGTGCACGTTGATCGCCGGTGGTGCGGCCACTTTCGTGCTGCTGATCGTGCTGCTGGGCCTGGGCGATACGACCATGTTGCTTATCTCGGCGGCGCTCCTGCTCGCGTGTGCGGTGGGAGCCATCGGGTTCGGGGTCATCGGCCCGCATATCGAGGTGACTCCGGTGACCCGGCGCCTGAACGAGATACTCGAATACGCCCTGATCGTGTCGATCGTCCCGTTGGTGTTGTGGCTCATGGACGTCTACTCGATGGCCCGCAACATATGAGATCGGCCCGCGGACGCGACCGGTTCTGGATCCGAATCCCGTGTGCGGCGGTTGTTCTCGGTGCGGCGCTGTTCGTACCGGGCGCACCGGCCTCGGCCGCTGCGCCGCCGGTGGTCGATATGGGGGTCCTCGCCGAAGCACAGGCCCTGTCGGGAAAACCGGCGCCGATGGTGACCACCGAGAAGCAGCACTATTGCGCCGAACCCGCTCTGGAAGGCGCTGCGCCCAAGGACGCCCCGCTGGCGCAGCGGGTGCTGAACCTCCCCTCCGCATGGCAGTTCAGCAGGGGCGCGGGACAGAAGGTCGCGGTCATCGACACCGGTGTGGCCCGGCATCCCCGGCTGAATGTGGAAGCCGGCGGTGACTATGTCTCCGACACCGACGGCACGGAGGACTGCGACGGGCACGGAACCCTGGTCGCCGGAATCATTGCCGCTCATCCCAGTCCGGACGATGCCTTCGTCGGCGTCGCGCCCGAGGCTCAGATCCTGACCATCCGTCAGTTCAGTGAGGCGTACAAGGCCAAGGACCAGAGCGGCTCGGCCCCGGCCGGCAGCATCAGCAGCTCCGGATACGGGACTACACTGACCATGGCCGCGGCGGTGGTGCGTGCCGTCGACATGGGCGCGACCGTGATCAATATCTCCGAAGCCGCCTGTGCCACCGCAGGATCCGATACCGCCGACGGCGCCCTCGGCGCCGCCGTGAAGTACGCCTACGAACGCAATGTCGTCGTGGTGGCCGCCGCCGGAAACGTCGACTCCAGCACCGGGTGTAATCAGAACGAGGAATCGGGCTGGGACGATGTCCAAACCGTGGCTACCCCGGCGTACTTCAGTCCCTACGTGCTGTCGGTCGGCTCGGTCGACATCGACGGCAGCCCGTCGAGCATCACGCTGTACGGGCCGTGGGTCGGCGCTGCCGCTGTCGGCCGGAATGTCGTTTCGCTCGATTCCAAGCCCGGCGGCACCGGACTCGTGAACCGGGTGATCGGCCAGAACGGCGCGCAGGCCATCAACGGCACCAGCTTCGCCGCCCCGTTTGTCGCGGGACTGGCGGCCCTGGTGCGTGCGAAGTATCCCGAGCTCACCGCACAGCAGGTGATGGACCGCATCACTCGCACCGCCCACGCCCCGGGCCAGGGGCGCGACGACCGCATCGGCGCCGGGCTCATCGATCCGCTCGCGGCGCTCACCGCGCATATCCCCGCCACCCCGCTGAGCGAGGGGGCGGACGAACCCCGGGCCTTCCCCGAACCCGGTGTGGCGGCGGGCCCGGATCCGCTGCCCCGGCTTATCGCCGCCATCGGGTCCGTCGTCTGTCTGGCCGCGCTGGCCATCGGTCTCGCGGTGTCGATTCCGTACCGCCGCCGGCGGAGCGACGACGAGCTGCCCGACCTCGATTCGTAAGAACCGGAGAAATACCTATGGCTACCGAAGGTTTCGTGCGTCGGCCCCGGATCGCCCCGCCCCGCGCCCCCGGCGGCGAAATGGCGCTGACAGCTCCGCCGGAGATTCCCCGGGCGGTCCCCGCGCCGCTGATCACCAAGCTGATGCCGGTGGTCATGATCGTGGCCATGATCGGCATGATCTCCATGATGGCGATGATGGGCCGGTCCATCCTGTCCAACCCCTTCATGATGATGTTCCCGCTGATGATGATCATGTCGATGGCCGGCATGTTCATGGGCCAGCGGAGCGGCAACAAGAACGCCGCCGAACTCAACGAGGACCGCAAGGACTATTTCCGATACCTCGACCAGACCCGGCGCGAAGTACGCCGCACCGCCACCAAGCAGCTGGAGACGCTGGTGTGGAGCCATCCGTCACCGGCGGATCTGCCTTCCGTCGTCGGCACCCGGCGTATGTGGGAACGCCGCCCCAACGATCCTGATTTCGGGCACGTACGGGTCGGCATCGGAACCCACCGCCTCGCAGCGAAACTCGCACGGCCGGAAACCGGGCCGCTGGAGGATCTGGAGCCGGTGTCCACCGTGGCGCTGCGCCGGTTCGTGCGCACCCACTCGGTGGTGCACCACCTGCCCACCGCTGTCTCGCTGCGTGCGTTCCCAGCCCTCAATATCGAAGGGCCGGAAGCGGATCGGCGCAATCTGGTGCAGGCCATGCTGATGGAACTGTGCGCCTTCCACGGTCCGGACCACGTGGCCGTCGCGATCGTGTGCGCCGAACCCGATTCCGACGCCTGGGGTTGGGCGAAATGGCTGCCACACCTGCAGCATTCGACGCAGCGCGATGGTATGGGCGCGGCTCGCATGATGTTCGGTTCGCTCGGTGAGCTGGAAACGGCCCTCGCGGATGATCTGCTCGAACGAGGGCGCTTCATGCGCAATCCGCAGCCGACGGCGGGCCGCCTGCATCTGGTGGTCGTGATCGACGACGGCTACGTGAACGGAACCGAACGCCTGATCAGCGAGTCCGGCCTCGATGCCGTCACCGTCCTCGACATCAGCGGCACCGAGAACGGCCTCGCCGCGCGCCGCGGTCTGCAACTCGTCGCCGCCGACGGCGACGTTTTCGCCAAAAGCGCTTCCGGCGCAGAGAAATTCGCCACCGCCGACCGGACGACGCTGGCCGAGGCCGAATCCTTCGCGCGCAGCCTGGCCCGATTCCGCGTCGCCACCGCGGCTCAGATCGTCAGTCTCGGAGACAACACCACCACCGCGGATCCCGGTCTGATGGCGCTGCTCAAGGTGCCCGATGCCGCGCAGGTCGATCCGGCCAAGGTGTGGCGGCCGCGCCACGGGCGCGAGCGCCTGCGTGTGCCCATCGGCATCACCCCGGACGGCACACCGGTCGAGATCGACATCAAGGAATCCGCCGAGAACGGTATGGGCCCGCACGGTCTGTGCATCGGTGCGACAGGTTCGGGTAAGTCGGAATTCCTACGGACCCTGGTGCTTTCGCTGGTCACCACGCACTCGCCGGATCAGCTGAACCTGGTGCTCGTCGACTTCAAGGGTGGCGCGACCTTCCTCGGTCTGGACCCGCTGCCGCATGTCGCCGCGGTCATCACCAACCTCGAAGACGAGATCGAACTCGTCGACCGCATGCGCGACGCACTCGCCGGGGAGATGAACCGCCGCCAGGAGCTGTTGCGCTCGGCGGGCAACTTCGCCAATGTCACCGAGTACGAGAAGGCCCGAGCCGCCGGCGTCCCGCTCGACCCGCTGCCGGCGCTGTTCGTCGTCATCGACGAGTTCTCCGAATTGCTCTCGCAGAAGCCCGATTTCGCGGATCTGTTCACGATGATCGGCCGGCTGGGGCGCTCGTTGCACGTCCACCTGCTGCTGGCTTCGCAGCGGCTGGAAGAGAACAAGATGCGCGGCCTGGACTCGCACCTGTCCTACCGCATCGGGTTGCGCACGTTCTCCGCCAACGAATCCCGCGCGGTGTTGGGCATTACCGACGCCTACCACCTACCCGGTGTGCCGGGTTCCGGATATCTCAAGAGTGATGCTTCGGATCCGCTGCGGTTCAACGCCTCCTATGTGTCGGGCCCCTATGTCGCACCGCGCGCCACCCGCCGTTCCGCGGATGGCACCGCCGTCGTCGAAGCGCCGCCGCGTCCCTTCACCGCCGCCCCGGTGGAAATGCTGGAACTGCCCGAACCCGAAGGATTTCCGGATCCGCTGGACTTGCCGCCCCCGCCGCCCGCCGACGAGGGCATTCCGGACAGCCTGCTGCAGACCGTGGTGAAACGCCTGACCGGTCACGGCCGACCGGCACACGAGGTGTGGTTGCCGCCGCTCGAGGAATCCCCGACCGTGGACATGCTGCTGCCCGATCCGGACTGGCGGTCCTCGGTCAACCGCCACGGTCAGCTGTGGATGCCGATCGGCATCATCGACAAGCCCTTCGAGCAGCGCCGCGATGTGCTCACCATCAATCTCGCGGGCGCGCAGGGCAATGTCGCCGTGGTCGGCGGTCCGCAGTCGGGTAAGTCCACCACGCTGCGCGCCATCATCATGGCCGCCGCCGCCACCCACACCCCCGAGCAGGTGCAGTTCTACTGCCTCGACTTCGGCGGTGGCTCCATGGCGGGTCTGGTCGACCTGCCGCATGTCGGTTCCGTCGCGAACAAGCTCGACGTCGACCGGGTGCGACGCACCATCGCCGAGCTCAGCAGCCTCCTGCTACAGCGTGAGGAGCGTTTCGCGTCGCTTCGCATCGAGTCGATGACCGAGTACCGGCGCCGCCGCAATGCCGCGCTCGCAGCCGGAGCGACCAGCGACCCGATCCTGCTGGACCGGTTCGGGGACGTCTTCCTCGTCATCGACGGCTGGGCGGTCATCCGTGAGGAATTCGACGTCCTCGAGGGCGCGGTCAATCAGCTTGCCGCTCAGGGCCTCTCGTACGGTATCCACGTCATCCTCGGCGCGAACCGCTGGGCCGAGATCCGGCCGGCCATCAAGGATCAGGTCGGTACCCGCATCGAACTGCGCCTCGGCGATCCGTCCGATTCGGAGATGGGCCGTCGTGTGGCGGCGAATGTGCCTCTCAACCGCCCTGGCCGCGGTCTGTCCGCCGAACAGCTGCACATGCTCATCGCGTTGCCGCGCTTGGATTCCGATACCGACCCGCAAACCCTGTCCGACGGTGTGAGCGCCGCCGGTGCGGATATGCGGGCGCTCTACGGTGACCGGCGTGCTCCCCAGGTGCGCATGCTGCCGCTCAACGGGTCGCGCGAGGACGTGCTGGAGTTGGCGCGGGCGCACGGCATCGAACAGGGGCCGACCCGCGTGGTCGTCGGCATCGGCGAATCCGAACTGCAGCCGGTGGTTCTGGACTTCGGCGTCGAACCGCATTTCCTGGCGTTCGCCGATGTGGAAAGCGGCAAGACGACGCTGCTGCGCAATATCATTCGCGGCATCGCCGACAACTCCACCGCGGAGCAGGCGCGGATCATCCTCATCGACTACCGCCGCACCCTGCTGGGCGTCATCGAAGGCGATCAGCTCGCCGGCTACTCCACGTCCTCGCAGACCTGCGGCAGCATGATCCAGGAGGTCGTCAACTACCTGTCCAAGCGCATCCCGGGCTCCGACATCACGCCTCGGGAATTGCGTGACCGCAGCTGGTGGTCCGGACCCGAAATCTACGTGGTCATCGACGATTACGACATGGTCGCCACCGGCGGTATGAACAACCCGCTGGGCCCGCTGGTGGAATATCTGCCGCAGGCCCGGGACATCGGCCTGCACGTGATCATCACCCGGCGCATGGGCGGCGTCTCGCGCGCACTCTACGACGGCGTGATCGGCTCCATGAAGAACATGTCCGTGGACACTCTGCTCATGTCCGGCCCCAAGGACGAGGGCAAACTCATCGCCGATGAGCGCCCGATGAAACTGCCTCCCGGGCGCGGCATGCTCATCTCCCGCACCCGCGGCAAGGAGATGATCCAGGTCGCAAACCTGCCCGGGATGTAGTGCCGTACCGGTCGAAGACGAAGGGCGCCGGGCTATTCGACGCCCTTCGTCAGGACCGGCAGTAGCTTGTCGAGCAGGACCCGCTCGGAGTCGCCGGACCAGTTCCGCAGGGCGTTCACGGCCGCCGGATCGTCGAGCACCAGCACCGTCGCCGCCCGGCTGGTCATGGAGAAGGGGAGATCCCGCAGGCCACCGCCGCCGGCGCTGGAATCGCTGCGCACCGCCAGAATGAATCCGGATCGGATGGGGGACAACAGCTCCGAGCTGAGGGTGCTGCCGTTCTCCGTCCGCGGTGAGGGTTCCTCGCCAACGCGGGCGAAGCTCTGGTTATAGACGAATCCGAGCGCCTCCAGGAACTGGCTCTGCGGACCGGGTTTCAGATGCGCCCCGAGTGTCGGGGTGATGGAATCACCGGTGATATCCACGGCCACAATGATTTTGCCCTCGAACGCGGGATGCAGCCGCCGCGCGTCGGCGGCGGTGGTGACCGGTGCGGCGGCGCTCTGCGTGACCGGACCCGCCGGAGTCCGCGCCTCCGGTGCGGCGTCGTCCCCGGAGAGCACCCACACCGTACCCGCCACCGTCAAGGCGGCAGCCAGCGCAGCGGCGCCGATCAGCGCGCCCCGGTTCCGCGGCGCGGTGGGATGCGGCCGCGTGGGCGTCGCCGGCGATGGATACGCCGGTCCCGAAACGGGAGCCGTGAACGCGCCGGGCGCGAGGACCGGCTGCCGGACCGGCTCCGGCGCGGTCGGGGACGACAGCGGTGAGATTCCGTGCAGTAACGCCGATCGCAGGGCGGTGGTGAATTCGTGGCAGGAATCGAACCTTTCGTTCGGATCCTTCGCCATCGCCACCGCCAGCACCTGATCCACCGCCGGCGGCAGCGCGAAGTTCACCATGCTGATCCGCGGCGGCGGCTCGTACAGGTGTCCCATGATGACCTTGGTCGGCTGGGTCGCCGGATAAGGGTTGCGGCCCGCCGCGAGTTTGAAGAACGAGCAGGCCAAACTGTAGATGTCGGAACGGTGGTCCACCGGGGCGCCGTTCAACTGCTCCGGCGAGGCATAGGCGATGGTGGCGACGAACGTTCCGGTCTGGGTGAGTTCGAGGGTGTCCTCGGTGGACTTGGCCACGCCGAAATCGGTGAGCAGCACCCGCTCCTCCTCGCCCGCGGTCTGCGCGAGCAGGAAGTTGGCGGGCTTGACGTCGCGGTGCAGCAGGCCGCGCCGGTGCGCGTGATCCAGGCCGCGGCCCACCTCGGTGATGATGCGCAGCACCCGCTGCGGGGTCATGGACTGCGGTTCCCTCGTCGCGGCCGCCGCGGCGTCGATACCGTCTACGTACTGCATGGCGATCCACAGCTGGCCGTCCAGCTCGCCCCGGTCGTAGACCGCCACCACGTTCGGATGATCAAGGGCCGCGGCCAGATTCGCCTCCCGTTCGAACCGGGAGCGGAACTCCTGATCGGCGCTGTACTGCGCGCTGAGCACCTTGATGGCGTCTCGGCGCGGCAGGGTCGGATGCTGGGCCAGGAACACCGTTCCCATACCGCCCGCACCGATCACCCGCTCGATGCGGTAGCCGTCGACGCTACTGCCCGGACCAATCGTCATGGCGATCTACCGCACCTTCGCATTGGCGAGCAGGGCGTACTGCGCGGCGGCGCGCTGATGCGCGTCCTGGATCTGAGTGCTGCTCACCCGCGCGACATAACGGTCGTAGCTGACCACACACAGATAGTTGTTGCGCGACTTGCCTTCTTCCAGATTGCACCAGGCGCCGGGCACCCCCTCGGGCGCGTCCGCGGGCTTGGTGGTCTTGGCCTGAATCGCGGAAGACATTGCCGTGGCGGCGGATTCGTCGCGGGCGCGCAGCAGCAGGCTGCCCCCGTTCACGGTGGCGGTGAAGTCGACGCCGCCGATGTCGAGCAGCTCCCGCCAGGACGCCATATCGCCCGCGCCATTGAGGAATCCGCGCGTGGACAGCCAGTTCTCGCGCTGCACGGAGGGCGTCATGTACTTCTCCGGATGCAGGGTGCGCCGCAGCATGCCCTCCGGATCGTAATCCAGTCGCAGCACCTCACGCGCGGACAGCGGCGGCAGTGCGTCCAGCAGCGGCAGCTGCACCGCGATCGCCTGTTGCGCGCGGGCGCGGAGCTTTTCCGGATCGGCCTCCGGCAGTTGGACGAACGCATTGACCACATAGTTTCCGTGGGCCAGCGTCGCCGCCATATTCGAAATACCCGGCCGCCAATGGGCTTTCGCATCCGGGTAGCGATCCAGCGTCAGTCGCTGATTGAGATCCGGGGCCACCGCGAAGTCGGCCTCCTCCATCGAGGTCGCGGCATTGCGCGCCGAATCCCGATCCGGGAACTGCAGGACGGTGAGGTTCACCGCCGAGGCGTCGGGCGGTGGCGTGCCGTGGCCGTACGCGTTCATCACATCGGTGGACCCGAAGCCGTCCTGTGAGATCTTGTGGCTGCTCGAGGTGGCCGAGTAGCCGAACTGCAGTCCGTGCTGGACGGCGGCCTGCACGGCGACGTCGGCCAGTACGAAGTCAGCCCGGCTCGCGGAGGTGATATCCACGACCCGAGTGGTGTACTTCAGTGCCGGATCTATCTCCAGACCATTGGCGACCGCGCCCGCCAGCCGCATCACCGCCAGCTCGGTCCCGTTGTTCAGCTGGTGGTTGTATTCCCTGCGCAGATCCAGTGGTTCGGTCGGGAAGCTGCCGACATCCAGCGCGCGGATATCGATCTCACCGGCAGCGGGGGTGCCCGCGACCGTCGAACATCCGGTGAGCACCGTCGCCGCCGCCAGTGCGCCGGTCGCGAGGGTAACGCGAATACCGTTGTGCCATACCATGTCCGCCCCCTACTTGCTGTTCACGAGAAGTGCGTACTGCGCCGAGATCCGCTGCTGCACATCGGGCATCTGCTCACCCCAGGCCATCGCCACGTAGCGGTCCCGGGTGACCCAGCAGTAGTTCGCGATCGCGCCGGTGCTGGGGCCGCGATAGGTGACGCAGCGTGCGGTCGGCAGCGCCGCCGGACCCGCGGCGGTGCGGTAGTAACGGCCGTAGGACAGTTCGTCGAGCAGGCGCTGCGCCGATCCGATGTCGCGCGTGCGGATTACGCGGGTGGCGCCCCACGCCACCGCGTCCACTCCCGCCTGCTCGTAGTGCCCGCGCAGTTCCAGCGGATCTCCCATCAGGTGCAGATCACCGGCCAGGCTGTACACGCCGGGCGGGCCCGTGTAGTAGTCCTCGGTGGTTCGCGACAGCGTCCGGCGGTACATGCCGGTGGGGTCGAGGTCCATCGTGGGCAGCTGATCGACCGGGGTCGGCTGGAAGGACCGGAGTCGCTCCGTGGTCGCGGTGACGCTCCTGTCGGTGAGGTTCAGCAGCAGCTGCTGGTCGGAGTGCTTCAGCACCCGGTTCTCTTCGCTCTGCGCGATGGCGACGATCACGTATCGTCCGGTCGCGTACCACGCGGCCAGCGCCTGTTTTGCGGGCTGCCACCGGACCACCGCGCTCGCGTGCATCGGCGAGCTCAGTGACTCGACCACAATCGGGCTGCCGTCGTAGGTCGCCTGCCACTCGCGCGCGGACAGCGCCGCCGCGGCCGCCGTCGCCGAAGCATCGGAATCGAACAGCAGCACCGAGGTGGACAGGGAGTTCCCGATATTGGCATCGTCGTCGGTCCGGCCGGTGCTGGCGAACCCGGCGACGAAACCCTTCGTGTCGGAGGCGAATCCGGTGCTCGTCAGGTAGGTGTGCATCGCGAGCGTGCTGTTGCCCTCCTCGGGTTCGAGGAACGCCTGCGAGGCCCTGGTGTCGTTGACCCGCAGGCTCGAATCGATCTCGTACGGCAAGGGAACGAAACCCGCCATCCGCTGCGCCTCGAAGTAGCGGGCCACCATCAGCCGGTTCGCGGGCTGGAACTGCTTGGGCTGCGTCTCGTAGCTGCCGACGTCCAGGGTCGCGAGATCGATCTCCGGATCGGATACGGCCGCAACCGAATCGGACCCGCAGGCGGCGACGGCCCCCAGTCCGGTGGCCAGCAGCAACGCCGCCAGCGCGCGCCCTACCCGGCGTACGGGTCGCCTCATCATCAAACCTCTCCCCAGGCGTATGGCCGCGCGGAAGGTCATGCGATGTCGTGGATCCCACCCCGTGGTCGTGCGAAATGTCGCGCGGCAGCGGACGAAGCGCGTCCGCTGCCGGGCAGTCTAGCGTGGTGACCGGTCTGTCACCTTTCGGTGGTTTGCCGGGATCAACCCGCGGACAGCTCCGCCGCACGGCTCACCGGCACCGGCAGGTACGAACGAACCCAGCTGGCGGCCGGACGTTCGAAGAGGGCGCGGGAGGGTCCGGTGGCTTCCGGCCCGGCGATGCGCGCGAGCCGGAAGCCGGCTCTGCGGTAGTAGTCGTGCAGTCCGGGATTGGTGGTCCAGGCGTCCAGGCGCACCCAGGTGCGATGCTCGGCGCGGGCGAGGGTCGCGGCATGGGCCAGCAGTGCGTCGCCCACATGATGACCGGCGAAACGCAGATCCACGATCATGTAGTGCACGATCACCGCGTCGGCTAGTTCGCCCGGGGACCACAGGCCCTCGTCGGCGCGGTCGTTCACCGTGATGGTGCCCGCCGGTTCGCCGTCGATCTCCGCGATCCAGGTCTCCCCGCCGCGCACGGCATGGGCGACGGACCGGACGAAGGTCTCGATGGGGAGCCCTCGCCCGGCCCGGGTCCATTGATCACTGCCGCGGGCGGCCAGCCAATGGGTGCGTTGCCGTCGGAACCTGGTGATCGTTCCGACGTCGCCGATGTGGGCCGGGCGAAGGTGCGGAATCATGGCGAGCCGGGTAGTAGGAAGTTTCCGAAGGAATGGGAGTTGCCCTGGGGGAGCGGGGTTCCCAGGGTGCGGCGGATGACGTCGGTGCCTGCCGCGTCGCCCAGCTCGTAGGCCAGCCGATTGCGGGCCGCCGTGGAGCGGTGCCGGGTGACGCGGGTGATCCGATCGTGCGTGGCCCCGATGCGCAGGTGATCCAGCAGGAAGGTACTCGGACCGATGCCCAGGACGGCCGCCTCCTCCGCGGTGGCCGGGCGCGCGACGATGGTGTCGCGATGCGCGGTCTCGGCGAAACCGCGCGCGGCCAGCCGGCGGGTGGTGCCCTCCGGAATGTCGTGCGGGCAGTCGATCCCGGTGGCCTCGGCCAGATCTCGCGGATAGAACGAGACCTCCCACGACCACGGCTCGTTGTCCAGATACTGCATGATCGTGCGCGATACGACCCAGTCGTCGCGGTCCACGCCCAGCCAGTGCGCGACCTCCGGGGTGGCCGGTTCCATTCTCGCACTGAACTGTTTGGACGGCTCCCGGCCGGCGGACCGCGCGATCTCCACGAAGATATCGGCGGCGACCTTGGGCCGGTCCGGTCGAATGTGGTTGGTGACAACCGATTCCAGCACTTCCTGACTCCGCACGATGGTGCCGCGGGAAGTTGCTGTGTAGACCAGGTTTTCGGCGACCAGGAGCTGAATAGCGTTGCGAGCGGTGGTGATCGAGACCTGCATCTGATCGGCCAGCTCGTTATGGCTCGGTAGTCGATCGCCCGGTTTCCACTTGCCGGCGCGGATCTCCTCGCGGAGGAGGTCTGCGATCCGTTGATATCTCGGACCGTCCGCCATCTCGCTCCTCGGTTGTTGCTTCAAGGCACCGAAGTCTACTCCGGTGGTCGAACCGCCGTGTAAGGCTTGACACCAGCGTTCCGAGGTTTATTGTAATGAAGGTCCTGAATGCGGTGTTGGTCAGCGATGAACGCGAGGCAACGTGGCTGGTTCGGAGACGTCAAATACGGTCGTTGTGGCACTGCCCGACGTGTCCCAGTATGCGGACATCGAGGCGCAGCCACTCGCAACCGGGCTATTGCCGACCTCCGACCTACTCCTGCGCGCTTGCCGAGGCCACCGAGTCATCGGGGGACCACTGCTGTGGTTCGCCCACGACCTGGCGGTCCTGCACGAGCGGCGCCTGGTAGGCCGAGGCGGGATAGGGCCGGAAACCGACCCGACGTCAATCATCGAAAACAAGCGCCGCCGAATCGAATTGGTTATGGCCATTGACGATTGGATCGTGCGCTCGGTCCCCCAGCACCGTCTGGGCGCGACCCTGCACACCGAGACCGTCGGGTCCGTCATCGATCGTTTGGCGGAGGCATCCGTGCGGGCGCACCACGCCCTCATGACCATGGATGCCAACAATGAAATGCTGCATGGTGCCTGGCACCATCTAGCCGAATTGTCCGACGCCTACGACGATCTCGTGCGCGACGTCCTAGCCGGACGCCGCCGCCTCCCCGCCTGGTAGGCGCACACTCACCGGCCGGTCCGGGCCCAAGGGCGGCCCGGACCTCCGGCGGTACCCACTTCGTGGTGGTCAGACCAGGCTGTGCTGGGTCGCAATGGCTTTCGCGGCCCGCCGACCCATGCGCACTGCGCCGTCGACGTGCTGGAAGCCGTGACCGGCCAGGTCGGAGCAGGCGAAGTGGATGGGGCCGAGTGGGGCGCGGTGGTCGTGGCCGTAGCGGGTGAGGCCGCCGAGGTCGAAGCTGACGCCGTAGGCGCCGCGGGTCCATTCCTCTGCGCCCCAGTCGGATTCGTAGTAGACGACCGGGTTCGCGGCTTCGGGGCCGAGGTAGCGGACCAGGCAGTCGAGGACGGTTTTGCGTCGGTCCTCGGGCTCCAGGTCGAAGACGGCGTCGGCCTGTTCGTGGGCGATGAAGCCGACCAGTGCGCCGTTGTCCATGCCGTGGTTGGTGTTGTCGTAGACCTCGGAGACGAAGTCGTTGTCGCTGAAACCGGTTCCGGACAAACCCTTTTCGCGCCAGAACGGGGTGGGGTAGACGGCGTGCACCTTCACCACGAAGCCGAAGGACATGTGCTGGTACATCTGGTGGCGGCGGCGCGGCAGCGGGGGATCGAAACGGATGGCGGAGTAGAGGTTCGGGGGGACGGCCAGGACCATGCGGCCCGCGTGCACCTCCAGGTCGCCCTCGGCGAACACGGTGACCCCGGCGTCGGACCAGCGCACCGTGCGCACCGGCGCGTTCAGGTGCACATCGTCGCCGAGCTGGGCGGCCAGGCGCTGCGACACCTGCTGCATGCCGCCGATCACGCGCCTGTCCAGCATGAAGGTGTCGGTGGCGAGAGCAGTGAAGGAGCCCTGGGCGGCGGCCATCTGGAGGGCCTGCAGGGCGGAGAAGGTGTGCGCGGGCTTGGTCAGCATGGCGCCGGAGACGTAGAAGGCGACGGTCTCGCGGGCGTATTCGTCGTCGGACTGACGTTCCAGCCAGATCGAGAACGGGATCGAATCCAGTTCGCGCGCATGGGGATGCGTCCACGGCTCCTCCGCGCCGACCTCGGCGGCCAGGCCGTCCAGGAGGGCGAGCAGGCGGTCGATCTCGGCGGCGGTGGCCTCGGGGGCCGGGAACACGTCACCGGTGAACTGGTGCCTGCCGCCGTCCGCGTCGAGGAATACCGATTCGCCTTCCCGATAGCGCGAGAAGGTCTCCAGGCCGAGTTCGGCCACCAATTCCAGCGCCGCGGTGTGGTGCGGCGACAGCCACTGGCCGCCGATCTCGATCATCGCGCCGTCGATGTCACCGGTCCAGGTGCGGCCGCCGACTCGGTCGCGGGCCTCCAGCACGGCTACCGTCAGGCCGGCTTTACGCAGCTCGGTCGCGGCGGTCAGACCGGACGGGCCGGCGCCGACGATCACGACGTCACGAGTGATGACAGGCACGAGAACTCCTTGGTGGACATCGGGGACCCTCGGAATAACCCGAAGGTTGCTGACTTCAGTATGTGGGCGCGGGCACTCGCGCGCCCGCGCCGGTCCGTCGAACCGGCCGGCCCCTCAATAGCCGAAACGGCGTACCGGCCGGGTCGCTCACCGCAACGGCAGCGGCTCGTTCTGGGTGATGCAGTGGATGCCGCCGCCCCGAGCGAAGATCTCCCGGGCATCGACCGTGACAATGGTCCGGCCGGGGTACACCTCGGCCAGGATGGCGGCGGCGACGGCATCGTTCGGATCGTCGAAACCACACAGGATCACCGCGCCGTTGCACACGTAATGATTGATGTAGCTGTAGTCGACGAAACCCTCGTCGTCGACCAGGGTCTTCGGGGCGGGCAGGCTGATCACCTCGAAAGACCTTCCGGCGGCGTCGGTTTCACCGCGGAACAGGTCCTTGACCGTCTCGCTCAGCGCGTGATCGGGATGCCCGGCGTCCTGCTGATCGTGCACCAGGACCACACCCGGAACCGGAAGCGCCGCAACGATATCCGCATGCCCCTTGGTGCCGAAGCGCTCCGAGTCCCGCCACAGGCCGCGCGGCAGCCAGATCGCCTTCTCCACGCCGATGGTGCGCCGAAGCTCCTGCTCCACCTCGGCTTCGGTGAGATCGGGATTGCGCAGCGGATCCAATTGCACGGTCTCGGTGAGGATCACCGTGCCCGCGCCGTCCACCTGGATGCCGCCGCCCTCGTTCACCAGCCGTGACTCGACCACGGGGATCCCGGCCGTCGCCGCCACGAACCGGCCGATGTGGCGGTCGGAGTCCCAGCGGGCCCAGTCCTGCTGACCCCAGCCGTTGAACACCCAGTCCACCGCGGCCACCGAACCGTCCTCGGCGTGCACGAAGGTCGGGCCGATATCGCGCATCCAGGCATCGTCGAGCGGGGCCGTCACGATCTCGACCGTCGCCGACAGATAGCGGCGCGCCGCGGCCGTATCGGCCGGATCCACCACCATGGTGACCGGCTCGAACTCCGCCACCGCGTGCGCGACCGCAGACCAGGCGCGCCGGGCGTCGTCGACCGACTCCGGCGTCGCGGTCATCTCGGCCCCGGCCGGCGGGAAGGCCATCCAGGTGCGGCGGTGCTCGACGCCCTCGGCCGACATCTGCCAGGACATCAGGCTCTCCCGAACGGGTGATCGCGCTCGACCGGGGCGGTCAGGCGGGCGTAGGTGTCGGGGCGGCGGGTGTAGAGGAACGGGAACAGCGCCAGCCAGTCCTTGCGCTGATCCAGATCCAGATCCGCCACCAGCACCGCGGACTCGTCGCGCGGGGCCTGCACCAGGATGCGGCCGTACGGGTCGGAGATGAAAGACGAACCGTAGAAATCGATTTCGCCCTCGTCGCCGTAGCGGTTCGGCACGATCATGAAGGTGCCGGAGGTGATGCCGTTGCCCACGATCACGTGCTGCCACAGCGGCTGGGTGTCGAAAGCCGGGAAGCTGGGCTCCGAACCGATGGCCGTCGGGTAGACGATCAGATCCGCGCCCGCCAGCGAGTACAGGCGCGACACCTCGGGGAACCACTCGTCCCAGCAGGTCGGCATGCCGATGCGGACATCGCCGAGATCGGGATGCGAATGCGGTTGATACGCATCGGATTCGGCGGGGCCGCCACGGAAATAGGTGTCCTCGTAGTAGCCCGCGCTGATCGGAATGTGCAGTTTCCTGGTGCGGCCCACCAAATCGCCGGTGGGGGAGACCAGGATCGCGGTGTTGTAGCCCAGCCCGTCGTGCTGCTCGGCCTTCTCGTACAGCGACGCGTGCACGAAAACACCGTGCTCCACAGCGGCTTTCGCGGCGAAGGTGAAGGTGGGGCCGTCGGTCAGGCTCTCGGCCGCCGCACCCGGATTCTCGCCGCCGCGCACGAACGCCGGATACCGGCTCAGCGTCAGCTCCGGCAGGAACACCGCCTTCGCGCCCAGTTCGGCCGCGGCGGCGATACCGGCGAGCAGCTCACCGCGCAGCGCCTCGGCATCCTCGCGCCAGCGGTGCTGGACCAGCGCCACCCGCAGCGGTGCGCGCGTCGGCTCCTCGGTCCGTGCGTGCGAGACCGGCGGGGCGAAATTCGTGATGGTGTGCATGGACAACTCCTCTCAGATGTGGACTTCGGCGGGTTCGGGCATCCGATCGCCCGCCACCGCTCGCGGCAGCGTCGCGCCGCGGAAGAATTCGGGCTGCTTCCAGCGTTGGACCAGCATCAGCACCGCGCCGATGGCCAGCACGCCGAAGCCCAGGTAGAACACCAGACCGACACCGAAAATCGAAGCGCCGCTGCCGACTTCGGGATCGGTGCTCTCCGACACCGAGATGCAGAAGATGATCAGCAGCATCGCGCCGCCGAGCAGCGGGAACAGCAGCCGGAACAGGAACGCGCGCGGCGAATCGAACCAGTGCCTGCGGAAGTACCAGACACAGGCGAACGCGGTGATCCCGTAATACCAGCAGATCATGATGCCCATGGCGGCGATGGTGTCGGACAGCACGTGCTCCGACAGCAGCGAGGTGATGGTGAAGAACCCGCCCGCCACGATGGCGGCCACGGCGGCCGCGAAACGCGGCACCTTGTACCCGGGATGCACCGAGGCGAAGCGGCTCGGCAGCGCCTTGAACGAACCCATGGCCAGCAGGGCGCGCGCGGCCGGCAGGAAGGTGGCCTGCAGGCTCGCGATACTCGACACCAGCACGGCCAGGAACAGCAGCAGCTCGCCCCAGGAACCCAGCACCGGATTGGCGAGGGTGCCGAACACATTGTCGGTGGATTCCGGATTGCCCAGTCCCACACCGGTTTCGCCGGTTCCGGCGTACATCATGAGCGCCACGGCCAGCAGCAGATAGGTGCCCAGCACCGACAGAATCGACAGCAGCCCGGCCCGGCCCGGCGTGCGCTTGGGGTTCTTGCACTCCTCGCCGAGTGTCAGCGCGGTATCCCAGCCCCAGAACATGAACACCGACCCGACCAGGCCGATGGCGAACGCGCCCAGCGTGATTCCGGTGAACGGGTTGAACCAGTCGATGTCGAAATCCAGGCTCGCGGGAGCCTCGCCGGACAGCGCCTTGCCCAGCGCGACCCCGGCGAACAGCAGCAGCACCGTCAGCTGGAAGCCCACCAGCACATACTGCGCGCGTTCACTCGAGGTGATGCCGCGGCTCGCCGCCCAGCCCGCCGCCGCCAGGAACGCCAGCGTGGTCACGATATTGACCGGCTTGTCCGCGCCCAGCTCCGCGATCCATTCCGAATGCACCAGACGGCCCACGAACAGGTACAGGAACTCCGCACCCACCGCCGCGATATTGGCCAGCACGATGATCACCGCGATCACCGAACCCCACCCCGCCATCCACCCCACATACGGGCCGAACGCCCGCGTGGACCAGGTGAACGACGCGCCGCAGTCCGGCGCGTCCGAACTGAACTCGCGATAGGCGTAGGCCGCCAGGAACATCGGAATGAAACCGGCGATCAGCAGCGCGGGCATCTTCAAACCGACCGCCGCCACGATCAGGCCGACACTGGCCGTGGTCGTATAGGCGGGCGCGATCGACGCGATACTGAGCACCGCACCGGCCAGCGTGCCGATCTTGCCGGTGGCCAGTCCCTTACTGCTCTGACCGGGAACCGCGTCAGGTGGGTCCTGCACGAGCATCATTGCTCCTCGAAACGAGCGGGCCGGGTTCCGGGGAAACCGTTGGCTCCCACCGGCACCGAGCCGAGGTGGAGAAACCGGGCCGAGGTCCGGTCGGTGCACGAACCCGGCACAGGGGCCGGTGTGCGAGCCCTGCCGCTCCGGGGGACGGGGGTGAAGCCCCGGAGCGACAGGAGTTCTGGAGGCCCTGGCCCTGAGAGCCAGGATGGTTCGTCAGCCCTGGCCCTGTGGGGGTTCGGGGGCGAAGCCCCTGAGAGCCAGGATGGTTCGTCAGTCCTGGCCCTGTGGGGGTTCGGGGGCGAAGCCCCTGAGAGCCAGGATGGTTCGTCAGTCCTGGCCCTGTGGGGGTTCGGGGGCGAAGCCCCTGAGAGCCAGGAGAGTCGTTTACTTCACCGGGTGAAGGCGACGTACTTCGTGTCGAGGTACTCGTGGATGCCTTCGGATCCACCCTCGGAGCCGAGCCCGGACTGCTTCACGCCGCCGAACGGCGCGGCCGGATCGGAGATGACGCCGCGGTTCACGCCGACCATGCCGGCCTCGAGAGCGTCCGAAACCCGCAGCGCCCGATCCAGGTTCTGCGTGTAGAAGTAGGCGGCCAGACCGTATTCGGTGTCGTTGGCCAGCGCGATCACTTCGTCCTCGGTGTCGAAACCGTAGATCGCGGCCACCGGCCCGAAGATCTCCTCGCGATGGATGCGGGCGGTGCGCGGCACCTCGTCGAGCACGGTCGGCTCGAAGAAGTAGCCGGGACCGTCGACCGCCTTGCCGCCGGTGCGCAGGACCGCGCCCGCTTCGACCGCATCGTCGACCAATGCGGCCACACTGCCGCGCTGCCGCTCGTTGATCAGCGGGCCGAGATCGGTGTCCGGCGCGTAGCCGGGGCCCAGCCGCAGCGCGCCCATGCGCTCGGCCAGCCGGGCCGCGAACTCCGCGCGCAGCGAATTGTGCACGTAGATACGGTTCGCCGCCGTGCACGCCTCACCACCGTTGCGCATCTTGGCCAGCATGACCCCGGCCAGCGCCTGCTCCAGATCGGCATCCTCGAACACGATGAACGGGGCATTGCCGCCCAGCTCCATCGAGGTGCGCAGCACGGTGTCGGCGGCCTGACGCAGCAGGATCTTGCCGACCCGGGTGGACCCGGTGAAGGTCACCTTGCGCAGCCGGTCGTCGGCGAGCAGCGGCGCGGTCACCCCGGCGGCATCGCTCGCGGGCAGCACCGACAGCACACCGGCCGGCAGTCCGGCCTCGGCGAAGACGCGGGCCAGCGCCAGCATGGTCAGCGGCGTGTCCTCGGCGGGCTTCACGATCACCGTGCAGCCCGCGGCCAGTGCGGGACCGATCTTGCGAGTTCCCATGGCCAGCGGGAAGTTCCACGGCGTGATGGCCAGGCACGGGCCCACCGGCTGCTGCTTGACCAGGATCCGGCCGGTGCCCGCGGGGGCGTCGGCGTAACGGCCGCCGATGCGCACGGCCTCCTCGCTGAACCAGCGCAGGAACTCACCGCCGTAGGCCACCTCGCCGCGGCTCTCCGCCAGCGTCTTGCCCATTTCCAGGGTCATGAGCAGCGCGAGTTCCTCGGTGCGCTCGGTAAGCAGCTCCCAGGCGCGCCGCAGCACGGCGGCGCGTTCGCGCGGAGAGGTTGCTGCCCACGAGGATTGGGCTGCCACCGCGGAATCCAGGGCCCGCTTCGCATCGGCGGCGGTCGCATCGGCCACCGTGGCGAGGGTGTCGCCGGTGGCGGGATCGTGCACGGTGAAGGTGCCGCCCGCCAGCGCGTCGGTCTCGGCTCCGTCGATCCACAGACCGGTCGGAACTACAGAACGGATACGGTCGAATTCGGTCATAGCTTGTCCTGACAGTCGATCACCCGGCGAATCACCTACCGGCGGTTCCAAGTTCGGCGATGGCCGTGCACAGCACAGACAGCGCCTCGTGCAGCAGTTCGTCGCCGATCACCAGCGGCGGCAGCAGGCGGATCACATTCCCGTAGGTGCCGCAGGTCAGCGTGATCACGCCCTGCTGCAGGCAGCGGGCGGCCACGGCCGAGGCCAGCGCCGGATCCGGCTCGGTGGTGCCGGGGCGGACGAATTCGAGGGCCAGCATCGCGCCGCGTCCGCGCACCTCGCCGATGGCCGGAATCTCCTGCGCCAGTTCACGGAACCGGGTCAGCGCGATCTCGCCGATATGCCGTGCCCGGCCGGGCAGATCCTCGTCCTTCATCACCTCGATGGCCGCCAGCGCCGCCGCGCACGCCACCGGGTTGCCGCCGTAGGTGCCGCCGAGCCCGCCCGCGTGCACCGCGTCCAGCTGCTCCGCGCGACCGGTGATGGCGGACAACGGCATTCCGCCCGCGATGCCCTTGGCCATGGTGATGATGTCGGGCACCACGCCCTCGTGATCACAGGCGAACCAGTCGCCGGTGCGGGCGAAACCGGTCTGCACCTCGTCGGCGATGAACACCACGCCGTTGGCGCGCGCCCACTCCGCCAGCGTCGGCAGGAAACCCGGTGCGGGAACGATGAATCCGCCCTCACCCTGGATCGGCTCGATGATGATCGCCGCCACCGAATCCGCGCC
The DNA here is from genome assembly GCF_016741815.1 of Nocardia acididurans. GTDB lineage: Bacteria > Actinomycetota > Actinomycetes > Mycobacteriales > Mycobacteriaceae > Nocardia > Nocardia acididurans. The sequence goes on along the minus strand of NZ_JAERRJ010000004.1, from coordinate 324,980 downwards.
CAGCTGCTTCTCGATCCGCGAGATCGCCGCCCGCGCCGCCATCGCGCCGTCGGTACCGCCGTCCCGGAACGGGTACGACATGGGCATCCGGTAGACCTCGGGCGCGAACGGGCCGAAATGCGCCTTGTACGGCATGTTCTTGGCGGTCAGCGCCATGGTCAGGTTGGTGCGGCCGTGATACGCGTGATCGAAGGCGACCACCGCCGGGCGGCCGGTGGCCAGCCGCGCCACCTTCACCGCGTTCTCCACCGCCTCCGCACCGGAATTGAAGAGCACACTGCGCTTCTCGTGTGTGCCGGGGGTGAGTTCGGCCAGCTGCTCGGCGACCTGGATGTAGGCCTCGTACGGGGTCACCATGAAACAGGTGTGCGTGAAACGCTCCACCTGATCACGCACCGCCGCAACCACTTTCGGATGCGACGCGCCCACGTTGGTGACCGCGATGCCCGAGGCCAGATCGATCAGCGAATTGCCGTCCACATCCACGATCACGCCGCCGTCGGCGTCCGCCGTGTACACCGGGGCCGTCGAACCCACACCCGCGGCCACCGCCGCCTTGCGCCGTGCCGCCAGCTCCTGCGAACGCGGGCCCGGCAGGGCGGTGTGCAGCACCCGCTGCTGCGGTAGCCGATAGCTCATCTCGATCATGGAAAGTCCTCTGCGGAAAGAAGTTTCGCGCTCGAACGCGCGAGGGAACGGGTTGTCAGTCGTGCGCGCTCATGACGTGCTTGACGCGCGTGTAGTCCTCGACGCCGTAGGCCGACAGGTCCTTGCCGTAGCCGGACTGCTTGAAACCGCCGTGCGGCATCTCCGCCACCAGCGGGATATGGCAGTTCACCCACACCGCGCCGAAATTGAGTGCCGCCGAAACCCGCTGCACCACACCGTGATCGCGCGTCCAGACACTGGAGGCCAGGCCGTAGACCACATCATTGGCCAGCTTCGTGCCCTCCGCCTCGTCGGCGAAGGACTGCACGGTGATCACCGGGCCGAAGATCTCCTCCTGCACGATCGCGTCGTCCTGGCGGACGCCCGTGATCACCGTGGGGGAGAGGTAGAAACCCTTGTCGCCGATGCGGGTGCCGCCCGTGCGCACCTGCGCGTGCTCCGGCAGCGCGGCGAGTTTGCCGGTGACGGAAGCGAAATGGCGCGGATTGTTGAGCGGACCGTACGCCGCCTCGGTGTCGTCGGGGCGGCCCGGACGCACCGTCTCCGCCTTCTTCACCAGGGCCTCCACGAACGCGTCGTGCACCGACTCGTGCACCAGCACCCGGGTCGCGGCCGTGCAGTCCTGGCCGGCATTGAAGAACGCGGCATCGCCGATGCGATCCGCGGCCGTCGCCAGATCGGCGTCACCGAACACCAGAACCGGTGCGTTACCGCCCAATTCGAGATGCGCGCGCTTGACCTGCTGCGCCGCCGCCGAGGCCACCGCGATACCCGCCCGCACCGAACCGGTGATCGCCACCATGGACAGATCCGGATGCGACACCAGCTCCGCGCCCGTCGCGGCATCACCCAGCACGATGTTCAGCACGCCGTCGGGCAGGATGCCCTGCGACAGCTCCGCCAGCAGCAGCGTGCTGCCCGGCGTCGTGTCACTCGGCTTGAGCACCACGGTGTTTCCGGTCGCCAGCGCCGGGCCGATCTTCCAGATGGCCATCATGAGCGGGTAGTTCCACGGGGTCACCTGGCCGACCACGCCGACCGGCTCGCGGCGGACATAGGAGGTGAAACCCTCCAGGTACTCACCGGCCGACTTGCCCTCCAGCAGGCGGGCCGCGCCCGCGAAGAAGCGCAGGTGATCCGCGCCCGCCGCCACCTCCTCCGAGGCGACCAGGTGCATGGGCTGGCCGGTGTCGCGGCACTGCGCGGCCACCAGGGCGTCCGAATTCGCTTCGATGGCGTCGGCCAGCTTCAGCAGCGCGGCCTGACGCTTGCTCGGGGTGGTCGCCTTCCACGCGGGGAAGGCGCGGGCGGCGGCCGCCACCGCGGCATCGATATCGGCGTTCCCGGAGATCGGGCTACGACCCGTGACGCTCTCGTCCACCGGGCTGATCAGATCGAACGACTCCGATGCGGTCGATTCGACGAACTTTCCGTCGATGAAGTTGCGAAGCGTCTCGGTGCTCATGGCTGCCCGTTCTCCTGCGTGTCCTCGATGCGTGGATGCCAGCCAGTGTGCTGTGCGGCACACCCCGGCGTCACCCGCCGGTATGGCGTACCGGCAGAATAAGGATTCGACGATCTGTCCAGTTAGCTGTTGGAGTGCCATTGCGGTCATCGGAGTGCAGGTGAGTGCCGGGATCCCGGTCCGGTGGGTGCTGGCCCAACCGGAACTCGGCCTGGTACTGAAGGGCGGGGCCGCCGGACTGGCACGTGAGATCACCCTCGCCCTCACCTCCGAACTCACCGAACCACAGCAGTGGCTCTCCGGCGGGGAACTCGTGCTCACCACCGGTATGGGGTTGCCGCTCAGTCGCGCGGACCGGCGGCGCTACCTCGCCGACCTGGACTCGGTCGGCGTGGCGTGTGTCGGATTCGGCGTCGGGCTCTCCCACGAGACCGTGCCCGAGGATCTCGTCGAAGCCGCCGACGAACTCGGGCTGCCGCTGTTCGAGGTACCGCTGCCGACGCCGTTCGGCGCCATCGCCAAGAAGGTCATGCAGCGGCTCGCCGAACAGGAATACGAGAAGGTGCTGCGCGCCTCCCGCGCACAGCCGCGCATGACGCGGGCCGCGGTGCAGGGATCCAAAGCCGTCATCAAGGAGCTGTCGGGGGTGCTGTCGGCCACCGTGGCACTGCTCGGCGCGGACGGCGCACTCGCCGAATCACATCCGGGACGGCCGTCCGCCGATGTGGCCGAACGACTCTCGGAATTCCTGGCCGGGCGCGGCGAGGGCGCGGCCAGCGGCGTGATCGCCACCCGGCCCGGCGAATACATCGCGGTCCAGGCGATCACGGCCGGGCACACCGTGCACGGCCATCTCGCCGTCGTCACCACCACGCCGCTCAGCTCCGTCGACCAGGTGCTGCTCGGGCACGCCAGCTCACTGCTCGCGGTCGACTTCGAGAAACCGGTGCGCCTGCGCATCGCGCAGAACCACCTGAACACCCAGGCCATGGCCATGCTGCTCGCCGAGAACGCCGATCTCGACCTCGTCTGGCAGCACCTCGCGCCCGCCGCCGACCGCTCCGGGCGCATCCGGGTACTGGTGCTGCGCTGCGAATCGGCCGACACTGTCGCACTGGCCGCCGCGGCCGTCGACGATCGGCTGCGGGCCTCGAACCGGCAGCTGTTCGCCCACGCCGACGGCAACCGGCTCGCCGTCCTGCTGCCCGGCTCGGACACCGAGGAATCCGCCGAACGCCTGCTCACGGACCTCCCCGACCAGGCCCGCGCCACCACCCGCGCCGGGCTCAGCGCCCCGCATCCCGTGCGCCGCTTCGCCACCGCCATCGAACACGCCGAACTGGCCGCCTCGGCCGCACCGCCCGGCAGCGGACCGCTCGACCTGGCGGCCCTCGCGGGCAGCGCCCTGCTCACCTTCCCCGAGACCCGCCGCGCCCTCGGCGCGGTCTCCGAGGCCATGCTGCAACCACTTGCCGACTACGACGAACGCCACAGCACCGACCTCATCGCCTCCCTGCGCGCCTACCTGGAGGCACACGGCCAATGGGAAACCGCCGCAACCACTCTCGGCATCCACCGGCACACCCTCCGCAGCCGCATCGCCAAGATCGAATCCCTGCTCGGCTGCCGCCTCGACGCCGCCCGGGTCCGGGCCGAACTGCTCCTGGCCCTGATCGCCCACGGCTGACCCAGGGCGGTGCTTCCAGGGCGGAATCCACCGGGATGGCGCACTGCTCCCGCGTCGACCCCGGCCGAGAAACGCGGCGGAATGACAGGGTGCGCCGGTGGCGAGAGCGCGTGGGTGGCGAGGGCGGTCGGACGGTTGTCGATGTGGTTGATCAGTCGCTGTCGTGGTGTCCTGTCGCCGCGGCCAATTCGGCGTTCACGACGCACAGGCGGGCGATGTCGGCGGTGCCGGAGCGGCGTAGTTCGCCGACCAGGTCCAGCAGGCGGGTGGCGTGGGGGTGCACGCTCCACGACGTGACCAGGTGGCGGGCTGAATCCTCGGGGCCGGCCTCGTGTAGGACGGCGGCGGCCAATGCGTGCCAGCGGGAATGCAATTCGTCGACCAGGACCGCTGCGGCCAGGGTTTCCCAGTGATCGGAGGCGGGGGTGGTGGCGAAGGTGCGCGCCAGCCAGTCGAGTCCGATGAGCTCGCCGAGCTCACGGTAGGTCTGCGCCACCAGGGCGACCGGCAGGCCGGCGCGGCGGGCGGTGCCGCTCAACGGCAGCGCCTGGGCGAGCAGCCGCAGATTCGCCGCGTCCCGCTCCGGCCGACCGCCGGGACGGGGCAGCACCGCGACCAGTTCCGCGACCAGCGGTGCGCAGGAGTCGATCTCGCGCTGCCAGCTGTGCGCGCGATGGCGGGCCAGCAACCAGGCCGTCGACTGTTCGATCGCGTCCTGGATACCGGTCAGCACGCTCAACCGGGACTGCGGCGCGACCGGCAGCGCCAGCGCGTCCCGCCACCAGCCGTCGATATCGAGGATGGACTGTACCGCGGTGCAGGCCAGCACGATCTGGGCGGTGCCCGCGCCGACCCGCTCCTCGAGGCGGTGGATCATGCCGGGGCCGACCCGGTTGATCACCTGATTGGCGGCCGTCACCGCCACGATCTCGCGTGCCACGGGATGGGCGCGGAATACCGCCTCCGGCACCAGCTTTCGCATCCGCTCCGGGAAGTAACCCAGCAGCGTGCCCGCCACGATCGGATCGTCCAGGGCGTCGGAGGCCAGCAGTTCATCGCGCACCAGGTTCTTCGACATGGCGAGCAGGACCGCGATCTCCGGGCGCACCAGACCCGTCCCGGCCCGGCGACGGGCAGCCAATTCCGCAGGGGCGGGTAGGAATTCGGCCGTGCGATCGATACCCGCCGCCTGTTCCAGATTCTCGATCAGCCGACCGTGCCGGTCGATCAGGAAGGGCGCGTGAGCCTCGGCCAGGCTGATGGCCAGGGCCTGACGGTCACAGTCGGCGAGGACCGCCGCGACCACGTCCTCCGTGGCGGCCGTCAGGAGGGCATCGCGCTCGGCAACGGTCAGATCACCCTGTGCCACAGCGGTATTCAAAGCGATCTTCAGATTCACCTCGCGATCCGAGATCGCCACACCCGCCGCGTTGTCGATGAAGTCGGCGTTCACCCGGCCGCCCGCGACGGCGAACTCGATCCGGGCCCGCTGGGTCAGCCCCAGATTGCCGCCCTCGCCGATCACCCTGCAGGACAGTCGATCCGCGGTCACCCGCACATCGTCATTGGTGGGATCGGCCACTTCGGCATCCGATTCCCCGGTGGCCCGCACGTAGGTGCCGATGCCGCCGTTGAACAGCAGATCCACCCGCGCGCTCAGAATCGCCCGAATCAGCTCCGGGGCGGTCATTTCCGTGGCCGTCACGCCGAGCCGATCCCGCACCTGCGGCGACAGCGGCACCGACTTCGCCGATCGCGGCCACACCCCGCCGCCCGCCGAGAGGAGCGCACGGTCGTAGTCCGCCCAGCTGCCGCGCTCCAGACCGGCCAGCCGTTCGCGCTCGCGGAACGACAGCACCGGATCCGGGTTCGGGTCCAGGAAGATGTGCCGGTGGTCGAACGCCGCCACCAGCATGATGCGATCGGTCTCCAGCATGCCGTTGCCGAACACGTCACCCGACATGTCGCCGATCCCGGCGACGGTGAAAGCCTGTGCGTCCGGATCGATTCCGAGCTCACCCAGATGCCGTCTGATCGACCGCCACGCGCCCCGCGCGGTGATACCCAGACCCTTGTGGTCGTAACCGGTGCGCCCGCCGGAGGCGAACGCGTCGCCCAGCCAGAACCCGCGCTCCACCGCGATGCCGTTCGCCAGATCCGAGAACCGGGCGGTGCCCTTGTCGGCCGCGACCACCAGATACGGATCCGGGCCGTCCCGCACCACCGTGTGCGCGGGCGGCACCACCGCACCGTCGACGATATTGTCCGTCACGTCCAGCAGCCCGCCGATGAAGGCCGCGTACGCGCGCCGCACCGCATGCGGATCGGCCGCGGTGCCCCGGGCGGTAATCCGGGAGCCGGACGCGGTGCCTCGTGCGCCCCCGCGCAGCTCACTCGCGGTGCCGCGCACCACGAACGCGCCCTTCGCGCCCATCGGCACGATCACGGAATTCTTCACCGACTGGGTCTTCATCAACCCCAGCACCTCGGTGCGGAAGTCGTCGGGCCGGTCCGACCAGCGCAACCCACCCCGCGCGATAGCGCCACCGCGCACGTGACTGCCCTCCACCCTCGCGGCATGCACGAAGATCTCCCGATACGGGGTGACCGGCGCCGCCACCGACAGGCGCGCGGGATCCAGCTTGAACGCCGCCACCTCCCGATCCGGCTGAAACCAGTTGGTGCGCAACACCGCAGCGCAGAACGTGTACAGGCCGCGCAGCAGCTGATCCTCCGGCAGCGTGGTGGCGGCCTCCAGCAGTGTCAGGGCCCGGCTGTCCGCCGCGGCCACCGACGCCTCCCGATCGGCCGCCCGCTCCGGATCGAAAGCGGCGTGGAACAACTCCACGAACGCGCGCACGAAATCCGCGTGCGCGGTGAGGATTTCGACGCTGGTACCGGCGCCCGTGCGCAGGCCCGCCTGGCGCAGATACCGGCAGGCGATCCGCACCAGCAGGGCATCCCGCCAGCCCAGACCGGCCGACCCCACCAGGCCGAGGAACCCGTCCACCTCCAGCTCGCCGGTGGCCGCCGCGACGAAGGCCGCCGCGATCTCCACGGTGGTCGCGCCCGACAGGTCGAATGTGGTGCGGCGGAAGGTGAATCGATGCTCGGACGGGGCGCTCACCTCGTGCGCGGTGACATGCAGGCCGAGCGCCGCGAAGATCTCCACCAGCTCGGTGAGATCGGGGATCTCGGCTGAATCTCGCGGCTGCGGCAGGTCCGAAGAATCGGGTGCCACGGTCGAATTCCGCGCTGCGATCGATGCCGAGGCGCGATCCGGCGCGGTCGTTTCCAGTGGTGCGATTGCCGGGGTGCGGTCCGGCGCGGTCGATTCCAGCGGTGTGGTCGATGCCGGGGTGCGGTCCGGCGTGGTCGATTCCAGCGGTGTGGTCGATGCCGGGGTGCGGTCCGGCGTGGTCGATTCCAGCGGTGTGGTCGATGCCGGGGTGCGGTCCAGCGCCGGGGCGAGCCAGCTGAGCCGGGCCTGGGGTGCGGGCCCGGTTACCCGGGTGAACTCGAGTCGCGGCACGGCGGCCTCGCTCCGAACCACGTCCAGCGTTCCCGTGCCTGCTCCGCGGTGCATTCGTTCCACTCCCTGCGCGTGACCGACTTGATGTCAGCAAATCTGCCGCACAGAGACGCAGGACACAGCCGCCGAACCGGCGTGCGCGGGTGATCCGCACACGCCGTCCTGTCCATTGCCGGGGTGGGCCGCCGCGGCGGTCCGGAGGGATCAGCCCCGATAGCGGCGGTGATCGGTGGCGAAGTCGTCGGCCACCGTGGCCGCCAGCTCGACCAGGGCGCGCTTGGTGTTCTTGTGCAGGCGGGTCAGATCGATCTCCGCGCCCTCGCTCAGGTGAGCGTCGTACGGAATGATGTGCACGGCCCGGCAGCGCGACAGGAAATAGTCGCGGAGCTGGTTGATGCCCACATTCGGGGCGCCCGGACGCGGCAGATTGATGACCACCACCGCATTGCGCACCAGGTGGTCGTGGCCGTGCAGGGACAGCCAATCCAGGGTGGCCGCAGCGCTTCTCGCGCCGTCGATGGCCGACGACGAGATCAGCACCAGCGAATGGGCGAGATCGAGGACGCCCGCCATCGCCGAGTGCATCAGACCCGTACCGCAATCGGTGAGGATGATGTTGTAGAAGCGCTGCAGAATCCGCGCGACCGCCCGGTACTCCTCCTCGCTGAAGGCCTCCGACGCCGCCGGATCCCGTTCGCTGGCCAGCACTTCCAGTCGGCTGCCGCCCTGCGAGGTATGCCGCCGCACATCCGAATACCGCTGAATGCTCTGATCCAGCAATAGATCCCGGACCGTCGACCGCGTCTGCAACGGCACCCGCTGCGACAGTGTCCCGAAGTCCGGATTCGCGTCCACCGCGATCACCCGATCACCGCGCACCGAAGCGAAGGTCGACCCCAGCCCCATGGTCGTGGTCGTCTTCCCCACGCCACCCTTCAGTGACAGCACCGCGATCCGGTAATCCCCCCGCACCGGCTGCCGAATCCGGGCCACCAACTCCTGCAGCCGCAACTCCTCGGCCGACATCCCCGGATTGATGGCCCCACCCGACATATGGTGCACAGCTTTACGCCACCCAGACCCCGCGGCCTTCTTGGTCCGCCGCACCGGCACATCGTCCAGCGAGGGCACAGGCCGTCCGGGCGCGCCATGCCGCCCCGCGCCATCCGGCCCGCCGTACTGCCCCGGAGCGCCCGGCCCGGCGGGAGCGCCGTACAACCCCGGAGTGGCGCTGTACCGCCCCGCCTCACCCGGTGCGGCAGGACCGTCATACCAGCCCGCCCCGCCAGGTCCCGCGGGCGCGCCGGATTGCCCTGTCCCGCCTGGTCCCTCAGATGCGCCGGACTGCTCCGTCCCGCCAGGTCCCGCAGGCGCACCGTACTGTGCGCCCGCACCGGGCGCAGTGGCAGCGCCGTACGGTCCCGGAGCTCCGAGACCCTCGGGTGCGCTGTACTGCCCGGAAGCGCCTGCGCCCGTGGATGTTTCGTACTGCCCGGGAGAGCCGGGGCCGGGGATCTGGAACTGCGCTTGCGCCCCCGGTCCCGTGGGCGCTCCGGATTGGCCCGGCATACCCGGCGACCCATACTGTCCCGGTGCGGCCTGACCCGCATGCGGGGCGGATTGGCCGGGTGCTCCATAACCCGGCGTGCCGTACCGGCCGTGCTCCGCCGCCGGAGCGCCGTGGTGTGCCTGAGCCGAGTGACTCGGCGGCGCAGCGTGCTGTCCGGCGTGCCGGCCGCCCGCCCCATCCCGATCCGTGGGATCGAGCCACGAATTCTCCTGCGGTGCAGCCGAATTCGATGCGCCTGCGCTGTCTGGAGTCCACCTGGTCGTCGCGGCGGCAGGTTCGGCGCCGGGGGCCGGTGCACTCTCCGACTCCGGAGCGCGATGCGACTGCGGGCCGTGTGTGGACTGTCCCACGCCCGGCATCGCCTGTGTGGGTGGCAGGTCAGGGGATTGCCCTGTCGCGGCGGCAGGGTGGTCGGTTGTCGGGCGCGGGGGTTGCTCCGGAACGCCGGACGTTCCGGTCGGTATCCCTCCGGTGAATCGGGTAGTGGCGTCCGGTGCGGGCTGCTGCCGCGGATTCGCTTGCGGCGCAGTGGTGCCCGGCCCGGGATGCGGTGGCGCTTCGGATTCCGGCGCGCGATACGAGCGGGGAGCCAGCTGCGGGGGAGCCGCGGAACTGCCGGGAGCCCTGATGGGAAGCCCGTTGGGGGTCGCCGGCGATACGCCGTTGGCCGGTTCGGAGGGCGCGGACGCGTCGGGCATGGAGGATGGCGCCCGGTCGCCCTGCCCCGCGGTGACCTCCGGCACGGCCTGAGTGGGAGGCAGATTCGGATTCTGCGCGGACGGAGTCTCGCCGGGGGCGCGCGTGGGTGCGGTTTCCGGCCGCATCACATCCGAATCATGGAGGGCACCGGACCGATCGAGGCCGTCCGGCCTCCCCTGGCCCGGCGCCTGGTGTGCCGCGTCCGGTTGGCCCGCCTCGACTCCGGGCATGGGCTGGGCCGGCGGCTGCACCGGGTGACCCGCTTGGGACGGCGGCGTGGTGGGCTGGGCCGGCGGCTGCACCGGGTGACCCGCCTGTGACGGCGGCACGGGCGCCTGACCGTTGACCGCGTTCGGGTCACCCCACGTCATGGTCGGTGCGCCGGCCGCGCCGGGCGGATTTCCGGTGCCGGGTGCCGGGGGCGGCTCCGATTCGGGCGCGCGGTACGACCGCGGGTCCGGCTGTGGCGGACTCACTCGCCCCGGCCGAGGTTCGGGGACCGCAGCAGTGTTCGGCTCCGAAACACCTTCATCGGGCTGTCCGGCCGTCGGCCGCGGCAGCGGCACATCCGATGCCGGAGCATGGATATCGCCGGGCCCGAATGCCGTCGGAGTCGAGCCGGGCTGTGTCTCGCGCGGCGGATTCGATTGTGGCGCACCCTGATTCGGTGCGGTGGGCGGGGGTGGCGGAAGTGGTGGGCGGCCCGCCGCGCCCGCGCTCTGCTGGGGCGGCGGCGGGAGGGGTGGAAGTGGCTGCGCGGCCCCGGCGCCGCTGGACGCGTCTTGCTGACGCTGCGAAGCCGAGTCCGCCGAGCGGCTGTCCGGTTGGGTCGAGAACGGCCGCTGCGGTTCGAGGGGAAGCGGAACATCCACCGCGTGGTGCCGTCCGGTGGCCGCTGGACTGGGCGAATCGCTGGGCTGTCGCACGTCCGGCCCGGTGTCGGCCGGCCCTGCCTCGGCGGATTGCGCGGATCGCGGATCCGAATCAGCGCCGCCCGCATTCGCCGGGGCCGCCGTATTCGGCGCGGAGTGCGCAGGTGCGGCGGCGGACGCCGGGGTCACGGACTCGTGCAGCGGCGTGGGAGCGCCGGTGGTGTGAGCGGGCGAGACCGGGATGCGTGTGGTCGGGTCCGCCGGGACTGCGGGGGGCTGTGGTTGCGCGGGCGCGGGGGATTGTGGTTGCGCGGGCGCGGGGTGCTGCGGTTGCGGGGCCGACGGGTGCCGTTGCGGGGCCGCGGGCGCTGAGAAGCCCGGGTGCGGCTGCTGCGCCTCGGGACCCGGGGCCGGGGTATGCGGGTACGCGTTCTGCGCGGGCGGCTGACCCGGGATCGGGGCCTGCGGCGCGGGCGGCCGACCGGTATTCGGGGGTGGGGCGTTGAAGCGCGAAGGGCCGCCTGCCGCCCAGTCGCCGGACTCGGGGCTCGGGGCGGGCTGCCTGCTCGGCGTGGGTAGTGGCTCGTGATGCGGTGATCCGTCCGTGCCCGGGGCCGGCGGGGTGTCGGGCTCGGTGCCCTTGCGGGATTTGCGCCGACCGAAGAGCCCGCCGCGGGACTTCTTCTCCGGGATTTCCTCGTCTCGCGGGAGGTTCTGCACGGGTGGTTCGTAGCCGGAGTCGGTGGCCTCGGACTCGGACAGCCATGGCGGGAGCATGGGGAGCCCATCGTTGTTGCGGCTCACGACATGTACCCCCGGGGCGCTCGACCGATCTGGCTGGACAAGGCCGTAGTTTAGCGATCTCGCGGGAACCCGCGCGGGGAGAGCGTGTTCTCGCGCACGTGGACGCACCCGTATTTGGCCGGATCTGGGGAAACGGGTAAAGTAGTTCGGCGGTGCATCTATTCGTGGCTGTGGCATGTACACATGCCGTGCGGAGCAGTATGTCACCGGGTCGACTGATGTGCGAGACGAACTGCAGAGAGCCGACCAGCCGTCATGAGCATGAACCAACCAGGTTCAGCCAGAACCGGGAATCGCGGAGGATATGGCGAAGAAGGAAGGGGCCATCGAGGTCGAGGGCCGGGTCATCGAGCCGTTGCCCAATGCGATGTTCCGGATCGAGCTGGAGAACGGCCATAAGGTTCTGGCCCACATCAGCGGCAAGATGCGGCAGCACTACATTCGCATCCTGCCCGAGGACCGCGTCGTCGTGGAGCTCTCGCCCTACGACTTGACCCGTGGTCGCATCGTCTACCGCTACAAGTGAGTTTCCGAGGCCTGCTTTTCTACTGAGCAGAGCTCTCGGGTGTTCCCCGGTCGATCCGGCCGGGGAAAAACTGTGTTCACGGCCAGTGAACACCAACCCAGATTGGATCTGACGTGAAGGTTCAGCCGTCCGTCAAGCCGATCTGCGAGAAGTGCAAGGTGATTCGCCGTCACGGGCGAGTCATGGTGATCTGCGAGAACCTGCGCCACAAGCAGCGTCAGGGCTGAGTCCGGCCTTGCGCCGGGCGTCACCGGGTTAGCCCGGTCGCTCACCAGCCAAGCACCGAACGCGGTTCGGATTGGCAGCAACAAAAGAAGAACTCCCAGCGCCAGTCGCCGTCGCCGAGTCCCGCAAGGGGCGGATGGCGGCTCACCCCCGGTCCGGAGGCCGGGGCCCCACACGAGGGGACGGACAGGGAGCAGACCTCCGAAACAGTTAAGGAATCGCCACTATGGCACGTCTGATGGGCGTCGATCTCCCGCGCGAAAAGCGCATGGAGATCGCGCTGACCTACATCTTCGGCATCGGCCGTACGCGCTCCAAGGAGATCCTGGCTCAGACCGGCGTCAGCCCGGACCTGCGCTCGAAGGATCTCAGCGACGACGACCTGACCAAGCTTCGCGATTACATCGAGGCTTCGGACATGAAGGTCGAGGGTGACCTGCGCCGCGAGGTTCAGGCCGATATCCGTCGCAAGATCGAGATCGGTTGCTACCAGGGCCTGCGGCACCGTCGCGGCCTCCCCGTGCGTGGCCAGCGGACGAAGACCAACGCCCGCACGCGCAAGGGTCCGAAGAAGACCGTCGCCGGCAAGAAGAAGTAGGGATAGCGCATGCCTCCGAAGAGCCGGGCCTCGGGCCCGAAGAAGACTCAGAAGTCGCGTCGCCGGGATAAGAAGAACATCCCGCACGGCCACGCGCACATCAAGAGCACGTTCAACAACACGATCGTGTCGATCACCGATCCCGAAGGCAACGTCATCTCCTGGGCGTCCTCGGGCCACGTCGGTTTCAAGGGTTCGCGTAAGTCGACCCCGTTCGCCGCGCAGCTCGCCGCCGAGAACGCTGCCCGCAAGGCGCAGGAGAACGGCGTCAAGAAGGTCGACGTGTTCGTGAAGGGCCCGGGTTCGGGCCGCGAGACCGCGATCCGTTCGCTCCAGGCCGCCGGCCTCGAGGTCGGTTCGATCTCCGATGTCACTCCGCAGCCGCACAACGGCTGCCGTCCGCCCAAGCGGCGTCGCGTCTAGCGGGAAAGGAAGTAGAACGAAATGGCCCGTTATACCGGACCCATCACCCGCAAGTCGCGTCGTCTTCGTGTCGACCTCGTCGGAGGCGACCAGGCGTTCGAGCGTCGTCCCTACCCGCCCGGCCAGCACGGCCGCGCGCGGATCAAGGAGAGCGAGTACCTGCTCCAGCTGCAGGAGAAGCAGAAGGCTCGCTTCTCCTACGGCGTCATGGAGAAGCAGTTCCGCCGCTACTACGAAGAGGCGAACCGCCAGAAGGGCAAGACCGGCGACAACCTGCTGCGTCTGCTGGAGACCCGTCTGGACAACGTCGTGTACCGCGCCGGTCTGGCTCGGACCCGTCGTCAGGCTCGTCAGCTGGTCTCGCACGGCCACTTCATCGTCAACGGCGTGAAGGTGGACGTTCCGAGCTTCCAGGTTTCGCAGTACGACATCATCGATGTCAAGGAGAAGTCGCTGCCCACGCTGCCTTTCCAGGTTGCGCGTGAGACCACCGGCGACCGCCCGATCCCGGGCTGGCTCCAGGTCGTTCCCGGCCGTCTGCGGATTCTGGTGCACCAGCTCCCCGAGCGTGCGCAGATCGATGTTCCGCTGCAGGAACAGCTGATCGTCGAGTTCTACTCGAAGTAAAGGTGCGCTAGCCGCGTACCGCTGGTGCGGGAATGCCGGAAGGTGTTCCCGCACAATCCAAGTCGTAGGCGTCAAATGGTGGGCGCCTTTGAAGGAGGAAACAGTCCATGCTGATTTCACAGCGACCGACGCTGACCGAAGAGGTCGTGTCCGAAAACCGCTCTCGGTTCACCATCGAACCGCTGGAGCCGGGCTTCGGTTACACCCTCGGCAACTCGCTGCGCCGCACCCTGCTCTCGAGCATCCCGGGTGCCGCGGTCACCAGCATCCGCATCGACGGCGTGCTGCACGAGTTCACCACGGTTCCGGGCGTGAAGGAAGACGTCACCGACGTCATCCTGAACCTCAAGGGCCTCGTGGTGTCGTCCGAAGAGGACGAGCCGGTCACCATGTACGTGCGCAAGCAGGGTCCGGGCACCGTCACCGCCGGTGACATCGTCCCCCCGGCGGGCGTGACCGTGCACAACCCGGATATGCACATCGCCACCCTGAACGACAAGGGCAAGCTGGAGATCGAGCTCGTGGTCGAGCGCGGTCGCGGCTACGTCCCGGCCGTGCAGAACAAGGCGTCGGGTGCGGAAATCGGCCGGATCCCGGTGGACTCGATCTACTCGCCTGTTCTCAAGGTGACGTACAAGGTCGAGGCGACCCGTGTCGAGCAGCGCACCGACTTCGACCGGCTCATCCTGGATGTCGAGACCAAGAACTCGATCTCCGCGCGGGATGCGCTGGCGTCGGCGGGCAAGACCCTGGTCGAGCTGTTCGGTCTCGCGCGCGAGCTGAACGTCGAGGCCGAGGGCATCGAGATCGGCCCGAGCCCGGCCGAGGCGGATCACATCGCTTCGTTCGGTCTGCCGATCGAGGACCTGGACCTCACCGTGCGGTCGTACAACTGCCTGAAGCGTGAAGGCGTGCACACCGTCGGCGAGCTGGTCGCCCGCACCGAGTCGGATCTGCTGGACATCCGGAACTTCGGCCAGAAGTCCATCGACGAGGTCAAGGTCAAGCTGCACTCGCTCGGCCTGTCCCTCAAGGACTCCCCGGCTTCCTTCGATCCGTCCTCCGTCGTCGGCTACGACGCGGCGAGCGGCACTTGGAGCGACAGCGGTTCGTTCAGCGACACCGATGGCGGCGAGCAGGACTACGCCGAGACCGAACAGCTTTAGGCCGATCGGGGCCAGCGCCCCGAATCGTCCTTAGACACAGGAGATTCCCACAATGCCCAAGCCCAAGAAGGGTGCCCGCTTCGGCGGGTCGGCGTCGCACCAGAAGGCGATCTTCGCCAATCTGGCGACGGCGCTCTTCGAGCACGGTCGCATCACGACCACCGAGGCCAAGGCCAAGGCGCTGCGCCCCTACGCCGAGAAGCTCGTGACCAAGGCGAAGGGCGGCAGCCTTGCCGACCGTCGCGAGGTCATGAAGGTGATCCGCAACAAGGACATCGTGCATGCCCTGTTCGCGGAGATCGGTCCCTCGTTCGAGGGCCGTGAGGGTGGCTACACCCGCATCATCAAGACCATCCCCCGCAAGGGTGACAACGCTCCGATGGCGATCATCGAGCTGGTCCGCGAGAAGACCGTGACCAACGAGGCCGATCGTGCCCGTCGTGTCGCCGCTTCGCAGAAGGCCGCCGAGACCGAGACCAAGGCCGAAGAGGCTGCCGTCGAGGTCGAGGCTCCGGCCGAGGAAGCCGCCGAGGAGAAGAAGGAAGACTGAGCGTCTTCCCCGACTCGTCGGTGAAAAGCCCATGAGTAAGCCCGCCGTCCCCTCCGGGTCGGCGGGCTTCACTCATATTTACCAGGAGATTGCTGTGACCGTGGAGGAACCGACCCAGCAACCTGTTGCGATTCGGGTACGACTGGATATCAGCTACGACGGCACCGATTTCATCGGCTGGGCCAAGCAGCCCGGCTTGCGCACCGTGCAGGGCGTGCTGGAGGAGTCGCTGGGCAAGGTGCAGCGGGAGCCGATCCAGCTCACCGTCGCCGGGCGCACCGACGCAGGCGTGCACGCCGAGGGTCAGGTCGCGCACTTCGAGACGCATACCGAGGTGGACGGGCCGAAGCTCGTGCACCGGCTGGCGCGGTTCCTCCCGAAGGATGTGCGGGTCAAGGATGTCCGCGTGGTCCCCGCCGAATTCGATGCGCGGTTCTCGGCCATCCGGCGGCACTACGCCTACCGGCTGACCACCGCCCCCTACGGCGCGCAGCCCCTGCAGACCCGCCATATCGTGCCCTGCCGCCCCGGCGTGGATCTGGCGGCCATGCGGGAGGCTTCCCGAAAGCTGTTGGGCCTGCACGATTTCGCCGCCTTCTGCCGCCGCCGCGAGGGCGCGACCACGATTCGTGAACTGCAGCGTTTCGACTGGGAGTCAGACGGCGATCTGCTCACCGCCTACGTCAGTGCGGACGCGTTCTGCTGGTCCATGGTGCGCAGTCTGGTCGGCGGCGTACTCGCGGTCGGGGAAGGCCGCCGCACGCCCGAGTGGATCGGTGGCCTGCTGCACGAGCGGGAACGCTCCAGCGCTGTCACCGTGGCCCCCGCGCACGGCCTGAGCCTGATCGCCGTCGACTATCCCGCCGATGCCGATCTGGCCGCCCGCAATGCCGAGACGCGCGAGGTGCGCACCGTCCCCGCCGCCGAAGACTGCTGCGGCGGTTGAGCTTTCGCTGAAGGAGCTGTTCGAGGTGTCCGCGTTCTTCTATGCCGTACCGGTGATCATCTACTTTCTCGTCGGCGCGGGCGTGGTCTATGTGACCCTG
Organism: Nocardia acididurans; assembly: GCF_016741815.1. Classification (GTDB taxonomy): domain Bacteria; phylum Actinomycetota; class Actinomycetes; order Mycobacteriales; family Mycobacteriaceae; genus Nocardia; species Nocardia acididurans. Next base: position 308,521 of record NZ_JAERRJ010000004.1, on the reverse strand, counting down.
CGCCGCACCGCGGACGAGCCCGCCGCGACCCGTCGCGCCGAGATCTGGCGGGCCTACGGCGTGCTGCTGGTCCCGGTGCTGGTGGGCCCCATCCTGATCGGCGGTATCACCGGCCGAGATCTGCCGCAGTTCCTGCTCGCCGAATTCGTGCTGGCTGCCGCGGTCCTGGTGGCCGCCGCCGTCACCGTCCGGAAAGCCGTCCCGCACCGCGACCGCTAACGGTATACAGTTAGCGCCCATCGGGAGGCGCGCCGGCTCGGCGGGCAGCGCGTCCGGGGCGGGAGGTGTTCGGAAGGTGAGCGTGGCGGCGGATGACGCGCTGCCGGTGCGGCAGGTCGAGGTGCGATCCGGACCCGGTCTGACCGAGGCCGCCGCCTTCGAGCGCTGGGAAGCGCATATGAGCGAAACCTACTTCCCCCTGGCCGTATCCCCGGTTCCCGCAGGCGAATTCCACGGCTGGATCAGCTGCGGCCGCTACGGCGACGTCGAGGTGACGGCCGTCGGATCCACGCCGCAGCAGGTGCGCCGCACCGACCGGCTGATCGCCGACGACGCCGACGAGTATCTGCTCGCCGGAATCTTCGTGGCGGGCCGGGGCCGCCTGCAACTGGGCGGGCGGGTCACCGCGATCGGGCCGGGGGAGATGGTGCTCTATCGCAGTGGGCGGCGGTACCGCTGGGATATCGAGGGCCGCTGGGAGAAGACGGTCGTGCAGGTGCCGATCAGCCGCCTCACCGAGCACAGCGGTCTGCTCGCGAGCGAGATTCCGGATGTCATCGGCCTGCCCGCGCACGGCCCCGCCGGACTGGTCTCCCGCTTCTTCCGTGATGTGGCCGATCTGCAGCGCCGGGACTGCGCGGACGCGCGGTTGCTGATGCATCCGGCGCTCGACCTGCTGACCGCGGCGCTGCGCCTGTCGTCCGGTAGTGCGCCGGGTCCGTCCGCGGATGCCCTGGCCCGCCGCCGCATCCTCGACCACATGCGCGCCAACTGTCACGACCCCGCCCTCACCGTGGAGCGAATAGCGCAGAGCTGCATGATGTCTCGTCGCACCCTCTACCGGATGTTCGAGGACGTCGACGGTGGTCCGGCGACGGTGCTGCGCCGCATGCGGGTCGAACTCGCGGCCCGCCTGCTCATCGATTCCGCACTGCCCGTGGGCCGCATCGCGAAGGCGTCCGGATTCGCGGCGGACCGCCATTTCTATCGCGCCTTCCGCGGCGAAATGGGAACGACGCCCACGGCATTTCGCGCGGCGGTCAGCGAACGGAGCCGCTGAGTTCCCGGAAGGCCGCCGGATCGTGCGACGAGATGATGGTGACCTCGTCGGCGTGCTCCCGGTGCAGGGCGCGAATTCGGCGCAGATTGGCCAGCCAGTCGAGCGGCTGGACGCCGGTGATGCCGTGGGTGAATCCCGCGAGCCGCGATCCCGGTTGTGCCGCATCGTATTCCGAGCGATAGATGATGGTGTCGCCCGCGTGCAGCAGCCACCCGCTGCCGGTATCCACCGCGACCCCGATATGTCCGCGCCGGTGACCGTAGAGCGGTATCGCGAGGATTTCCTCGGGCAGCCCCGGCAATTCGCGGACGGCCGCGAATCCGAACCAGCGTTCCCCGCCGATCCATTCATTGACCGCCCAGCGCGGTCCGTGCGCGAATTGTGGTGCGCGATAGGCGAATCGCTCGACCAGGCCGGGTTTCCCGAGGGCGCGGAATTCCGGGCCGTGAATATGCACCGTCGCCCACGGGAAGTCGGCCAGTCCGCCCGCGTGGTCGTAATCGAGATGGGTGAGCACGATGTGCCGCACATCGCCGGGTGCGTATCCGAGCGCCTCCACCTGCCGGATGGCGGTCTCGTTCGCGTCGAGCGCGGGGCGGAGCAGTCGATGGGTGGGCCCGAGCACCTGGTCCGGCCGTCGCACGCACGCGAGCCCGAATCCGGTGTCCACCAGGACGAGTCCGCTCTCGGTCTCGAGCAGCAGGCAGTGGTTGACCAGGCCGCCGACCATGGTGCCGCAATTGAGGTGATGGATCTGCACAGCTTCCCCCGGTACGTCGTCGTATCCGCTTCGAGCATACGTGTCCCAGACGATGTCCAGCACGGATGTGACGCCTGGATCCGTGGTGGATATCCGTGGCGCAAGGCTCGTCGCGTGGCTTCGGTGCGGGGTAGGCGAAGTCGATGCGGTGCTGGCGGAGCGCGCGAAAGTTGGATGAGGTGAACGGATTTCACGGTTTCACGGCTGCGCCGGGTGCGACAATCGGGCCATGAGCGGCAGCTCTGAGCCCGCGGTGGTGGAGGTCCGGACGACGCCGGAAGTTTCCGAGGAGGAAGCCTTCGAGCAGTGGGAGGCGGCGGTTGCGCAGGCGTATGTACCGATGTCGGTGACGCCGGTACGCACGGGGGAGTTCCGGGCGCGGATCGTGCAGTCCCGGTTCGCCGATATCGACGTCTCCACAGTGAACGCCACCGGGCAGCGGATCATCCGCGCGCCCAGGATGATTCACGAACCCGACGAACCGTATCTGTTCGCCAGTGTGACCACGCACGGGCGCGGCTGGCTGGAACAAGACGGCAGGGTCGGGGAGATGGCCGACGGCGGGCTCATGCTGTACGTGAGTTCGCGGCCGTTCACCGCGCACTTCGAGCACACCTGGGGCGTGGTGGCCGTGCAGGTCCCGCTGGCGCAGGTGGTGCTCGCGGCGGGCGTGCCACCGGATCGATTGCCCACCGCGGTGCGCCTGCCGCCGGTGGGCGCGGCCGGCATCGTCGGCCAATTCTTCTGCGGGCTGGCGCGATTGCAGCATGTCGATCCGGTGCAGGCGGCGGTGCTGGCCCGGCACGGCACCGGGCTGCTGGCCTCGGTGGTGCAGCTGGCGGCCGGCGAGATCCCCGACGACGAGGCCGGGCAGGCACTCACCCGACAGCGCGCGATGACCTTCATCGAACGTAACTACACCGATCCCGGACTCACCGTGGAACGCGTCGCGAGTGCCTGCGCGGTCTCCCGGCGCACCCTGTACCGACTCTTCGAACAGGGCGAGGACGGGGTGGCTTCGATGTTGCGCCGCATGCGAATCGAACACGCGGTGGCCCTGATCCGCACCGATCGGGTGCGCCCGCTGCTGTCCATCGCCCGGGCCTCCGGGTTCGTGTCCGAGCGTCAGTTCTATCGCGCCTTCAAACGGGAAACCGGCATGACACCAGGTGAATTCCGGGTACGGTACGTCTGACGTGTGCTGACGCGAATAGTCAGGGATATGGCACCGCTGGGCAGTCACAGCCGCGCCGCGGATGTGAATACTGGGGTACGCCCGGTCGTTGCCCTGAGCCGCCGACGACCGGGCATGCGCTTACGCCCCGGTCGCACGCCCCTTCGCCGCGGGCGAACCCGGAACGGTCGCGAAAGTTGTTTGCCGGGTTGACCTTGGTGGGAAGATACCGGTGTGAGTCAACCGGCTACCGCCGAGGTGGAGGTCTGTTCGTCAGAAACCCTCTCCGCCCGTGCCGCCTTCGAACAGTGGGAGGCGGTGCTCGCCGATGCCGTCGTGCCGTCGACTATCGAGCCGCTGTGCAGCGGGCACTGGCACGGCAGGGTCACCGCCACCCAGTTCGATCGCTTCAGCGTCTCCCTCATGCGGGCCAGCGCGCAGCGGGTGGTGCGCACGCAGCAGATGGTCGAACAGTCCGGCGAGGAATACCTGCTGCTGAACATGGTGCTGGACGGCACCAACTGGACCGAGCAGGGGCGCACGGCCACCACCCGCGGCGGGTCCATCGCCTTCTTCGACAGCGGACTACCCCTGGAGAGCCGCACCACCGAGAACGCGATCTCGGCCATCGTGCGCGCGCCGCTGCACCTGGTGCTCGAGCATTCCGGGTTGACGCGCAAGGAATTGCCCACGGCCAGAGCCATTCCCATCGACGGTGCGCTGAGCGTGGTCACCGGGTTCTTCAAGGGGCTGGCGGAGCTGTCCCCGGCCGAGGCCGATCGGGCCGCCGGGGTGCTGGGCTCCGAGGGCGCGAGCATGCTGGCGTCGGCGCTGCTGCTGGCCACCGGGAAAACCTCGCCCGCGCCGTCGGATTCGCTGTACACACGGCAGCAGGTGTTCGCGTTCATGCGCGCGCACTGCACCGACGCCGACCTCTCCATCGAGGACATCGCGCGCGCCTGCCTGATCTCCCGGCGCACGCTCTACCGCGTCTGCGAGGGGCACGGCGGGCCGGGCGGGCTGCTGCGGCGCATGCGGGTGGAGGTGGCGCGCAAACTGCTGCGCGCCGATCCGGGCCGGCCGCTGGCGGCCATCGCGGCGGCGTCCGGATTCTCCACCGACCGGCACTTCTACCGGGCCTTTCGGGAGGAAACCGGGTTCACGCCCGGCCAATTCCGCGGCCAGTAGCGATCGGGCACCCAGGGTCGGTAGGTCGGCACGGTAGGTCGCTGCCACCAGCACTTTCGCGGCGAAGGGTGAGTGCACAGTCCTTGCGGCTGCGCAGTCGTCCGATCGTGTGGAGGAGCCGAGGTGCCGACGAATATTCGAGTGGCGGCCGTCCAAGCCGAACCGCGGTGGCTGGATCTACGCGCCGGCGTCCAGCAGTCCGTCGAATTCATCGAGCGGGCGGCGGCGGGCGGTGCGCGCCTGGTGGCGTTTCCCGAGACCTTCCTGCCCGGCTACCCGTGGTGGCTGTGGCTGGACGCGGTCAGCTGGGGTCCGGGATTCTTCGCCCGCTACCGCACCAACTCGATGACGGTGGGGCGCACCGAGTTCCGGCGCATCGCCGACGCGGCCCGACGGCATCGCATGCACGTGCTGCTGGGTTTCAGTGAGCGGTGCGGAAGTTCGCTGCACATGTCGCAGTGCCTGATCGACGATCGAGGGGTGTTGCTCGGCATGCGGCGCAAACCCGAACTCACGCAACTGGAACGCAAGATCTTCGCGGCCGGTCCGGCCGGGGAGCCCTACGTGTTCCGCACCGGGCTGGGCCGGATCGGCGTGCAGGGCGGCTCCGAGCAACTGCATCTGCCCACCCGGCGCGAGCTGGAACGCAGTGGGGCACAGGTGCATATCGTCTCCTGGCCCGGATTCATCGTCGCCCGCGACGTGGAATGGGGTGTGCGCGTGAACAATGCGGCCACGCTCTGGTACGCGGTGGTGGGCCAGTTGAACGTGGTGGCGGCCTGCTCGCTCATGGATGTGGCGGGCAGCGAGAGCCGGCGCGGACCGGAACCGGTGAAGCAACTGGTGCGCGGACCGGGCGGGCACGCAAGAATTTTCGGCCCCGGCGGGCGCGAACTGGCGACGCCGCTCGGCCCGCACGAGGAGGGCCTGATCTATGCGGATATCGAATTGGATTCCAGTGCGGAGTCGGCGGCATGAGGGATCCGCCGCGTTGGCCGTGAGAGCCGGTTTCTGACAAACTCGCCCATATTCGGCCGGGCAGTGGCCGTCATCGAGGGAAGCGGAGTGGAGCGGTCAGAGTCGGTCGATCGGATCGAGGTGCGATCCGGACCGGAAGTACCGGAGGAACAGGCCTTCGCACGCTGGGAAGCGCAGGTGAGCGAAGCGTATGTGCCGCTTGCCGATCGGCTCGGCGCGCGCGCCGACGACTGCCTGATCACCAGCATTCCCCTCGCCGGCAGTGCGCGGCTGTATCAGGACGGCCGGGTCGCCGAAGCCGTACCCGGAACACTGGTGTTCTACGACTCCTCGCGCCCTTACCACTGGGAAATCGGCAGCGAGTGGGAACAGGTCGTACTCCAGGTTCCGATGAGCCGCCTGCGGGAACGATACGGCGTGGGACGACTGGATGTTCCTACGGCGACGACGTTTTCCGGCGACAGCGCCCCGGGAATCGTGGCGCAATTCTTTCGCGGTATCGCCGGGCTGCAGCGCACCGACCCGAGCGGGGCGGCGCTGCTGGCCGAACCAGGCATGGACCTGCTGGCCTCCGCCGTGATCGCGGCCTCCGGCGGCCTCCCGCGCGACCAGTCCGCGGATGCGCTGAATCGGCAGCGGGTGCTGGCGTTCATGCGCAGTAACTGCTCTGATCCCGAACTCGGAGTGGACCGAATCGCCCAGGGGTGCAGAATGTCCCGGCGTACGCTTTACCGCGTATTCGGCGAACTCGAGGGCGGACCGGGAACGGTGTTGCGGCGCATGCGGATCGAACGCGCCTGTGACTTGTTGCGTAACGCGCCACAGTTGCCGCTCTCGGTGGTGGCGAAGGCGTCCGGGTTCCTCACGGAGCGTAGTTTCTACCGTGCGTTCCGGCTCGAAATGGGCACCACGCCAGGCGCATTCCGCGCACTGGCATGATTAGTCCGGAAAACGGCACGGATGGGCACTGACTCATGGGTGGATATTCGTAACGATCACGTTCCATGAGGAATGTCGGATGAGGAAAACCGTGCGCGTTGCCGCCGTTCAAGCGGAACCGGAATGGTTGCGGCTGACCGACGGAGTCGAACAGGTCATCTCGTTGATCGGCACCGCTGCCGCGGCCGGTGCTCGTCTGATCGCATTCCCCGAGACGTTTCTCCCCGGGTATCCGTGGTGGCGCTGGGTGGAATCCAATCAATGGAACGTCGAATATTCGGCTCGATGCCGCGAGAATTCGATGACGCGGGACGGCGCGGAAATGCGCGCGATCACCGCCGCCGCCGGCCGCTACGGAATCACCGTCGTGCTCGGGTTCGGTGAGCTGCAGGATCGGCGAATCTATATGGCGCAGGCCGTCATCGACGAATGGGGGGAGATCGCGTCGGTACGCCGCAAGGCCGGGCTGAACCCGGTGGAGCGCAAGATATTCGCCTCCGGAACGCCGAATCTGCCCGCCGTGCACCAGAGTTCGCTCGGTGCGCTGGGCGCGCTGTCCGGGCAGGAGAACCAGCGGCCGCTGCTCACCCGCGCGCTGCGCGCCGACGAGGAGCAGATCCATGTGGCGGCGTGGCCCGGGAATCCGGACGGCGACGCACCCGCCGGACCGGAATCCAGCGCCACCGTGAGCCGCATGTACGCCATGGAGACCGGGGCGTTCGTGCTCGCGCCCGGTGCGGTGGTGAGCGCCGCCGCCTGGGGTGAGCGGCACCCCGCGCGACCCGTACCCGCCACCGGTCGCGCCCGGATCTTCGCCGCCGACGGGAGCGAGATCGTGGCGCCGCTCGCCGAAGGCGCGTCGGGTCTCCTCTACGCCGATCTCGACCTGGGCGCGTCGGCGGGTTACAGCCCGAGCATGCAGGCCGATCGGCGCCGGCGCGTCCGGCGCGGACCGCTCAGCGCCGTGAGCTGACCGAGCGCCGTGCGCTGACTCCGCGCGGGACGCGGACCGCTGTCAGGAGCGCACCAGTCGCGCGATGGCGTCGGTGGCTTCCTTGATCTTCGCCTCGGCCTCCGGGCCGCCCGCGACGGCCGCGTCCACCACGCAGTGGCTGATGTGGTCCTCCAGCAGGCCCATGGCCACCGCCTGCAGGGCCTTGGTCATCGCGGACACCTGGGTGAGGATATCGATGCAGTACTTCTCCTCCTCGACCATCCGCTGCAGGCCCCGGGCCTGCCCCTCGATCCGCCGCAGGCGCTTCAGGTAGTCGTCCTTGGCGGTGATGTAGCCGTGTGTGCCGTGATCATGGCAGTTCTGCTCAGCGGCGTCGGCCTGCTCCGCGATGGTCTTCTGCTCGTCGCTCACGACCGTCCTCACTCCCGGCCCTCCGGCCCTCAACCGCTAATACCCCCCGAGGGTACATTGGCATGTCCGGCCTCGCCACCGGCCCGCCGGAGGCTCGGCTCACCGTGATTTCACCCGGAGACCCCTGCCGGGCGAGGGTACGGATGTGTGTCACATGCGGGGATGCGCAAGAATCAGGGCATGAGTTCGGATCCTCGCGCCACGCTGGCCATCATCGGCGGCAGCGGCTTCTACGACTTCTTCGGTGACGACGCGACCACTGTCGAGGTCGAGACCCCGTACGGGGCGCCCAGCGCACCCATCACCATCGGCGAGGTGGAGGGCCGCTCGGTGGCCTTCCTGCCCCGCCACGGGCGCAAGCACGAGTACTCGCCGCATACGGTGCCCTACCGCGCCAATATGTGGGCGCTGCGGTCGCTGGGCGTGCGCCGCGTCTTCGGACCGTGCGCGGTCGGCAGCCTGCGCGCCGACTGGGGGCCGGGCACCGTCGCCGTCCCCGATCAGCTGGTCGACCGCACCTCCGGTCGCGATCAGACCTTCTTCGACGCCGGCGGCGTGCACGTGTCCTTCGCCGACCCGTACTGCGCCGACCTGCGCGCGAGCGCCATCGCCGCCGCGGTGCCGGAACTTCCGCTCAAGGATTACGGCACCATGGTCGTGGTCCAGGGCCCGCGCTTCTCCACCCGCGCCGAATCCCGCTGGTTCGCCGGACAGGGCTGGGAGCTGGTCAATATGACCGGCCACCCCGAGGCCGTGCTCGCCCGCGAACTCGAAATGTGCTATTCCGCAATCGCTCTCGTCACCGACCTGGACGCCGGTCTGGAGTCCGGTGCGGGCGTCAGCGCCGCCGATGTCTTCGCTGAGTTCGAGCGCAACCTCGTCCCGTTCAAGGCGCTGGTCCGCAATGCCGTCGCCGCTGTCCAGGGCGACGACACCTGCGACGACTGCCGCGTCCACGCCGCCACCGGCGTCCAGCTCCCCTTCGAGCTGCCGTAACGCACGTCCGCGGCCACGGAACAGCTCTGACGGCCGCGATGCCCGGAATGGATGCGACGAGCGGGGGTTCCGGCGAGTCGCCTAGGCTGAAGAGATGAGCGCGAGTGGTCCTCGGGCCGACGGTATGCGGGTGTTGCTGACCGGCGCCGCGGGTTTCGTCGGCTCTCATGTCCATCGTGCGCTGCTGGCGGCGGGGCACGATGTGGTCGGGGTCGACGCCATGCTCGAGACGGTGCACGGGGCGGATGCGGCACTGCCCGAAGGGGTTTCACTGGTCGATCTGCGCGATCCGGAAGGGCTCGAACCCCTGCTGCGCGGCATCGACGTGGTGTGCCACCTGGCCGCGGCGGTGCCGCTGCCCGATCTCGCCGACCTGGGGGACCGTCAGGATTCGCGACCGCGTGAGGCGGGAGCGTCCGAGCCGTTGCAGCGGGTCGCGGCGCACACCCTGCACGACGCGGGCACGCCCGAACGATCCACCGACGGCGACTCCGGGGACGCGACGAGTTCCGGTGAGCGGCAGGGGGTTCCGCGACGATCCGCGGCCGGCCAGTCCGACGGTCGTACCCAGCCCAACCCGGCCGTTTCATCGGACGACACGCGCCCGCGCGGCAGGCTGGAAGAGTTGGGACACGGAGCCGGGCCGTGCGTGCGCGGACCGGCGGGGGAGCGGGCCTCCGGGACGGGTTCGCAGCCCGGCAGGACTGGAATGCACTGGGCGGCTTGGTATGCGGCGCACAATGACGCGGGCACGGCCGTATTGCTGGCGGCGATGGAACGGGCCGGGGTGCGGCGGCTGGTGATGGCCTCCTCGGTCGCGGTGTACGGCGAGGGCCGGTACCGCGGTGCCCGCAGCGGCCCGTTCTTCCCGGGCGTGCGCCGTCGCGCCGACCTGGATCGCGGGCTGTTCGACCACCGCGCCCCGCGCACCGGTGAGATCCTCACCTGGGAGCCGATGCGGGAGGACGCCCCGCTGCGACCGCGCAGCGCCTACGCGGCAAGCAAAGTGGCGCAGGAACATTACGCGCTCGCCTGGGCGACGGGCACCGGATCCGCCGCCACTGTGCTGCGATACCACCACGTCTACGGCGAACCCGTGGCGACCGGAAACCCGCCGCGCTCAGCCGAATCCGGTATCGCCGCGCGATTCCGCGCCGAACTGCGCGCGGATCGCGCACCCAGGGTCTTCGAAGACGGCGGGCAGGTAAGGGATTTCGTGCACGTCCGCGATGTGGCCGCCGCGACGGTGGCGGCGGTGACCCACCCGGTGGCCGGTTTCGTCCCGCTGAACATCGGCTCCGGCCGCCCGGTCACCCTGTGGGAGGTCGCCTCCACCATGGCCAAGGCGGTCAGCGGCCCGACCCCGGTCGTGACCGGCCAATACCGTCTCACCGATATCCGCCACCTGGTCGCCCACCACGAGCGCGCCCGGCACGCCCTGGACTTCACCGCCCGCATCGGCCCGGCCCAGGGTCTCGCGGCGTACGCGTCGGCTGATCAAGCCTGAGAACACGCCGGAATGTCCGGGGCGCGCCCGGGTGCCGTAGCGGCATTAGGCTCGCGCCATGGGTGAACCGCTACGGCTCGAGGTGATCGTGGCCAGTACGCGCCCGGGGCGGTTCGCTCCGGTGGTGGCGGACTGGTTTCTGCGGGAGGCACGGGAGGATCCGCATTTCGACGTGGGGGTGATCGATCTGCTCGAGACGCCGCTGCCGCCGGATCTGAGCGAGCACGACGTGGTGGCCGCGTATCGCGAAAGGATCGCTGCCGCAGACGCTTTCGTGGCGGTGACCTCGGAGTACAACCACGGGTATCCGGCGACGCTGAAGACCGCGCTGGACAGCGCGAAGCGCGAATGGCGGGCCAAGCCCATCGGTTTCGTGAGCTACGGCGGACTGTCCGGAGGTCTGCGGGCGGTCGAGCAGTTGCGTCAGGTGGTGGCCGAGATCCATATGGTGTCGGTGCGCGAGACCGTCAGTTTCCATGAGGCCAAACGGAAATTCGACGGTCGGGGTGAGACGCAGGACGGCGCCGCCATCGACGCCGCCGCCCGCATGCTGCATCAACTCGCCTGGTGGGCACGCACTTTGAAGGCCGCCCGCCTCTCGGACCCGTATCCGGGCTGACCGTATGTCCGCGCAGGCTCGCGCCTACTGGTTCGCGAACGCGCGGACCCCGCGCGGCTGCCCGATGTAGGTGGCCTCGCGGGGGATCGACACCAGGTTCAAATTCACCTCGGTCGTCCCGGTGCGCAACAGGATTCGGTTGCCCGCCGCCCCCGGCTGATGGATCGACAGGTCCGGCCGGGTCTCCGGCCAGCCCAGCGGATCGCCGGTCACGTAGATGGTGGTCACACCGGCGTGCGGTGCGGGCGCCAGCACCCCGTCCACCACGGTCGCTGTGAAATCCGCGTCGGACTGGTGGATTTCGACCGCGATGGTCAACCGCTCCGGATTGCCGATGGTGGTGATCAGATTCTCCCAGGCGTGCGGCCGATCCGTGCGGATCAGCACCCGCTCGCCGACGGCCAGCGCCCGGAACACCAGCTGCTGCGCCAGATACAGCTCACCAGCCACGTAGACACTCGAAATGCCCTGGCCGACAAGCCGAATCGCGACGCCGTTACCCTCGTCGTCGGAGCCGAGCAGCTGTCCGCAGCCCGCGACCGGCAACCGCAGTTCGTCGACGGACTCGATCGAGCGCTCGGCGACCGGCACGGTGTCGTCCAGACCCGGCATGGCCAGCGGCAGATGCGCGAGCAGGCTGTCGCGATGCCGCCCGTTCATGGAGATCATGTGTTTGTGCACGCGCTTCTCGGGAAGTTCGCGCGCGGTCAACCGCCACGCCGCGCCCACTCGCACGGTGTCCGCGGACCGGCCGGGCCGCAGTCGCATCGCCACCGTGGTGCCGCGCGAAGCGGGCACCCACAGCTGGGCCAGCAGATCGGTGTCGAGCTGACCGGGATCCACGGCCGCGCCGATGTTCACGCTGTTGCCGAGTTCGGTGCAGCGCCAGCTCTGGGGCAGTTCCCCGGGCGCCACACCGGCCGTGACCTGCAGGGCCGCCTGCTTGATCTCGGGTGCAGTGAGAATTCGCGCCGAGCATGCGGCAGCCTCGAGCGTGCGGACTACGCGCTGGGTGGCAACGGTGACCGACCGGCACGCGCCTTCCAGTCCACCACCCCGGCGGCGTGCGGCCTCCGGGCAGAGCAGCGGATCGAAGGCGATGGCCAGCCACACTGTGCGATGCGCGGTGGCGGGCAGCGGCCCGAGCAGCGATTCGTAGATGGCCCCCGCGGGCGTTCCCGACCGGCTGCGGTAGCCGTGCGACACGATGTCGATCCCGGCCAGCAGAATGTCGTGCTGGCTCAGCCGCTTCGCGAGTTCCGGCAGTGGGAGCAGATGGGAGGCCTGTACGGCCGAACGGCCCAGCCTGGTCAGACCGCCGCGTGGCGGCAGCACCTCGATCACGGCGACCACGCGCGTACCGTCCCGGTACAGCCCGAGTGACCGCCCGTCCCCCGTGCGGAAGTCGATCACGTCCGGATCCTCGCGCTGTTGCCGCGCCCGGAACCGCCAGCGCGTGGCGATCCAGTCTGCGACCGTGCGCTTGCCCATCGGGACCAGCAGCACCAGCCCCACCGCGATCCCCGGTCCGAGCGCGACCAGGAGCGGAACCCGCCCGAGCAGCGCAACGACCACGACGATCACCCCGACCACCTGGGCGATCAACAGGTTCGCCAGTGATATCCGCCCCAGCAGCGGGCGCGGCCCGCCGGACTCGGTCATCGTCGTCCCCCAACTGCCGGTGTCGGCCCGATACTCCATGGCCGAGTGCGAATGAAGATCGGGACGAACTGTACTGTGTTCCGCGAACGCGTTGACTGGTCGGGGGAGTTTTCGTATGCCTTCAAAACCCACTACGCGCTGGCAGGTGAGCGGTTACCGCTTCCTGGTGCGCCGCATGGAGCACGCCCTGGTCCGCCGGGACGTGCGAATGCTGCACGACCCTATGCGCTCCCAGACGCGTTCCTTCGCCGTGGGTTTGGTGCTGGCGCTCGTGGTCCTGGCTGGTTGCGGCGTGCTGGCGTTGCTGCGCCCGCAGGACAAGATCGGCAACAACAAGATCCTGATCGGCAAGGACACCGGCGCGGTGTACGTGCAGATCAGCGGCGTCGTCCATCCGACCCTGAACCTGGCGTCGGCGCGGCTGGCCGTCGGTTCCGCCGCCAAGCCCGCCACCGTCAAGGAGTCGGAGCTCGCGAAGAAGCCCCGCGGCCAGTTGATCGGCATCCCCGGCGCACCGACCTCGCTCAACTATGACTCCGGTGGCAAGGGCCGCACCTGGGCAGTCTGTGATGTGATGTCCAACGACGGCAGCCGCAGCCTGACCACCTCGGTACTGGCCGGCGATCTCAGCCTCGGCGAGAAGGCCTCCGCCCTGCCGGCGGGCAAGGCGCTGCTGGTGCAGAGCGCGGGGAAGACCTACCTGGTCTACGACAACCAGCGCGCCGAGGTCGACAGTGCCCGCGCCGTCGCCGACGCCCTCGGTATCAGCGGGCTCACCGCCCGGCCCATCAGCGAGGGCCTGCTCAACGCCATCCCCGAGGTGCCGCGCATCGAAGTCCCTCCCATCGCGAATGCCGGTGCGGCGCCGGACTATTCACTCGGCAGCCACCGCATCGGCGATGTCGTGGAGGTCCGCACGGACAACCGGTACTACGCGGTGCTGACCGATGGCCTGCAACCCGTGTCGGAGCTGACCGCGAACATCATCCGCAACCAGTACCCGTCGACCGAAGCCGAGACTGCGATCTCGCAGGCCGACCGCACCCGCGTCCCGGTCTCCTCGGCCCTGCGGGTCGGTTCGTACCCGGCGGCAGCGCCCACGATCGTCGACAGCAAGGATCAGCCGGTCGGCTGCATCTCCTGGAAGCCGATCAACAGCTCCGACAAATCCGAGGGCACCAAGCACGCCGAACTGGCCCTGCTTACCGGGCATACGGTCCCGATCCCGGACAAGGCCAAGCTGGTAGCGCTGGCGCAGGCCGACGGCAACGGCCCGAAGGTGGACTCGTTCTACATCAAGCCCGGCGCGGGCGCCTACGTCCAGGGCACCGGCATCGAGGTCGACAGCACCCGCAAGGACAGCCTTTTCTTCGTCTCCGACTACGGTGTCAGCTATGGCATCAAGGATCTGGATTCCGCCAAAGCCCTTGGTATGGACCCGAGTTCGGTGACGCCGGAGCCCGCGCCATCGGTCATCGTCGGATTGCTGCCACCCGGCCCGAATCTGGGCCGCGACGCCGCGATGGTCGCGCACGACGGTGTCGCACCGGATCAGAATCCCGCGAAATCGCTTGTCGAAAGCGGTAACTGAGGCGCCGATCAGGCGTCGTCCTCGCCCAGGCCGAATTTGCGGCGCAGTGGGAACGAGGCGGCCCAGGCCAGGCCGAGCAGTATCGCGATGGTGGCCGTTCCGATCAGGGCCACATTGCGTGCGGTGTGGTCCGCAGCCGGGGCCGGAGCCGGAATGGCCAACTGCTGAGATCCACTGGCCCGCGGGCTTTTCGGCGGAAGCTCGCCGGTGACCTCGGCGGTGAGCGCGGCGGCGGGGTCGACGGTGCCGTAGCCGATGTACGGGTTCCAGCCCTCGCCGGGCGCGTGTGCGGTGGCCTCGATGCGCTTGATGACGTCCCCGGCGCTCATCTCGGGGAAGTGTGAACGGACCAGCGCCGCAACGCCGGACACATAGGGCGCCGCGAAACTCGTTCCGCTGTAGGCGGCCGACTTGCCGCTCTTGACCACGGCGGTGGTGAGGCCGTCGGAGAGCGGGTCGACGGAGATGATGTTCTCACCGGGCGCCGCGACGCCCACCCAGGGGCCGGGCACGGTGAATGACGAGGGCCTGCCGAAGGCGTCGACAGAGCCGACGGACAGCACGTAATCGTCCCACCAGGCCGGAGCCACATAGGTCGAGATGTTCTGCCACAGATCCTGGGTCGGTTTGAGCGGGTTGATATCCGGATTGCTCGCCGAGCAGGTGTCGGTATTGCCCGCGGAGGCGACGATGACGACGTCCTTCTGCACGGCGGCGTATTTGACCGCCGCGCCGAGAGAATCCATTTCGGGACTGTTCGGCTTGCTGGTGTTGCAGGAGACGAGGGAGATGTTGATGACCCGCGCGCCCGCGTCTGCGGCCCGGACGACGGCCTTCGCGAGGGCGGAGACTTTGCCGTAGCCCTCGGCCATATCGTCAGGACCCTTGTTCTGGCTCGCGCCCTTGGTCTGGTACAGGGCGCTGGTCTGGCGGATGGTCATGATCCGAGCTTCCGGGGCCACACCCGAAAAGCCTTGTCCCGCAACCTGGGATGCGCCGATCAGCCCGGCGACGAGGGTGCCGTGGGCGTCGCAGTCCTCGGTGCCGTCACCGCCCGCCGCGACGAAATCGCCGCCGGGCATCAGACCGGGCAGCCGCGGGTGGGCGGCGACACCGGTGTCGATGACCGCGACGAGAACGCCTGCGCCCTTGGAGAATTGCCAGGCCCGGTTCAGATCGAGGGAGCGCTGCGCGGCTGGAACGGTCGGGCCGTCGCCACCGGCCTGGGTGCTGTAACACGGTGAGTTCGAAGGATGTTCGGTTTCGGTGGGTGGCACGGCCGGACCGCCCGATGGCGGGGTCGCCGTGATCTCCGAGGGCCGATCGGCGTATGCGACGCCGTGCCCGGCCCCCACTCCGGTACACACCGACAGAGCCAGCACCGTAGCCGCGGTCACGGTCCGGAAACCCTTGTTGCGCATTGCTTCACCCGACATCAGGTCGACCGTGCTCAGAGCCCGCGCACGAGCGAGTACAGGTCGGTCACCCAGAACACCAGCGGCACGACGGCGGCCACGAACGCGTATTCGAGGAGTTCGGCCGCACGGCGCATGGGCGGGGTGGCTTGGCGGCCGGGGATGATGATGCCGAGTACGAGTGCCGAGATCAGCACCACCAGGGCCACGCCGAAGACGGCGAGTGGCTGGTCCAGGGTGAGGGCCGCGCCGCCGAGCAGGATCAGCAGAATGCTCGCGCCGCCGGCGATCAGCACCACGGCCTGTTCGGCGCCGGCGTAGGTGCGGCTGCGGAACATCAGGACGGCCGAGCAGACCAGCGCCAGCGAGAGGCCGGGCCAATAGATGCCGGCGGCGGTCGAGTCGACGGCGGCCAGCGCGCCCGCGGCGATCACGATGGTCATGGCCGACACCAGACCTGCCAGATAGTTGCGCGCCCGCTCCGACTTGATGCGCAGCACCTCCATGGCCGGCAGGGCGCGATAATCGTCCGGATCTTCCTCGGTGGGGTCGATCGGGGTGCCCGGCGCGGGAACCGGCGGCAGCGGCAGTTTGGCAAGCAGCATGGAAAGCCTCGGCGCCAGCGACAATCCGATCAATCCGGCGGTGGCGGCGCCCGCGCCGAGGGCGCGCAGGGGCAGATCGGTGAGCAGGCCCACCAAGGCCGTCGGCACCGCGTACACGGCCACGGTGGTGGCGCCGATGAACAGGCCCAGACCGACGCCGCACATCCGCCACGCCAGGATCGCCGTCGCCCCGGCGAGCGCGAAGCCGAGCAGTAGGTTCGCCCAGCCGTAGTGATCGGGCACCAGCAGCATGCCCGCGGCGAAGGCAGGCGGCAGTGCGCACGCACCGACGACGAGTGCACTCGCGGTATCGCCGTACATGCGGCTGAGGATCATGCCCGCCACCACCAGCAGCACGGACACGATCAGTGCGGCCGGACCGCTCACCCAGCCCGGTACGGCGTCCGGCGCTGCCAGCAGGCCCAGACAGCCGACCAGCATGGTGAGCACGGCCAGGACGGATCCGGTGAGGCGCGCCGTCTTCGGATTCCAGCCCCGGAAATGATCGGTGTCGGCGATCGCGACGTTGTACATGATGTCGTCGAACAGCGGGCTCGGCGCGGTGTCCTCGGCGCTTTCCAGCATGAGCAGTTCACCGTCGCGCACATTCTGCTCGGCGAGACTCAGCGAATTGGAGAATGGCGGCTGTCCGATGCGGGCCAGCACCCATTCGTGTGGCTCGAACTGTTCGCCGTCATTGTCGAAATCATTGGAGCGGCTGTGTTGCGCCACCATATCGACCACGCTGGGGATGACGAGCGCGACCGGCACATCCAGCGGGATCGCCATATCGACCTGGGTGTGCTTCGCAAGGATCGTCACGCGTGCGAGGTCCGGCGCGCGGACTATGCCGCGAGCATCGTCGATATCCATTCGCGCGTGCGTCACGCTGCCCCCAACTTCGGTCTACCTGGCGTTTCAACGAG
Source organism: Nocardia acididurans (assembly GCF_016741815.1). Taxonomy (GTDB): domain Bacteria; phylum Actinomycetota; class Actinomycetes; order Mycobacteriales; family Mycobacteriaceae; genus Nocardia; species Nocardia acididurans. The sequence continues at coordinate 291,516 of NZ_JAERRJ010000004.1, read as the reverse complement.
CGGTAGGAGAGATCACCACCACCCCGGAGCGAATCCCTAACTGGATCAGAAGTTCGCAGGCACTGTACGACATGAAGATCGTGGTCCGTACACTGAGCCCGCAGACCAGGACTCGATGGGGGACATTCTTCGATGAGCACTGTCCGGTTCCAGCGCCGACCACGCCGGGAGATTCCGCGCTCCCCGGGCGGTGAGGTATCGCTGCAGCCGCCGCCCGAGGTGCCCCGCAATATCCCGGCCAATCTTTTCAGCAAGCTTATGCCGGTCCTGATGGTCATCGCCATTGTCGGCATGATGGCGCTGATGTTCTCCTCGGGGGCGAGCACGTTCCGTAACCCCATGAGCCTGATGTTCCCCATGATGATGGTCGTCTCCATGGTCGGCATGTACGCCGGACAGGGCGGCAAGGGGCAAAAGGCGTCCGAGGCCAACGAGGATCGCAAAGACTACCTGCGCTATCTCGACCAGGTCCGCAGGGATGTCGAGGCGACCGCCGTGCAGCAGCGCGCCGCCATCGAATGGAGTCATCCGGAACCGGGTCTGATCTGGATGCTGGCAGGCACCACCCGCATGTGGGAGCGCCGCCCCGGCGACAAGGACTTCTGCCACGCCCGCATCGGCCTCGGCACACAGCGCCTGGCCACCCGGTTGGTCGCACCGGAGACCGGTCCGGTGGAGGAGCTGGAGCCGATCGCCGCCGTATCGCTGCGGCGCTTCGTGCGCACCCACTCCACGGTGCCGGATCTGCCGACCGCGCTCGCGGTGAAGGGCTTCGCCTCCGTTCAACTCACCGGTGACCGGGCACAGGCCCGCGATATGACCCGCGCGATGCTGTTGCAACTGGCCATGTTCCAGGGGCCGGACCAGGTGCTGATCGCCGTTGTGTGCGGGCCGGACACCGCGCGCGAATGGGAGTGGGCCAAGTGGCTGCCGCACAGCCAGCATCCGGACGCCACCGACGGCGTCGGCACCGAGCGCATGTTCTACGGCTCCATCCGCGCCGCCCACGCCGGTCTGAACCCGTTGCTGTACAACCGGGTCAGATACTCGCGCAATGCGCCGCCGAACCCGAATCTGGCGCAGATCATCCTGGTCGTGGACGGCGGACTGCTGGAGTCCGAAGAAGATCCGTTGCGCGAGACCGGCTTCGAAGGCGTCACCGTGATCGACCTCTGCGGCTACGCACCGCGGCTGGCGGCCTCGCGTGGCATCCAGATGCTGGTCGAGAACGGCGAATGCTCCGGCCGCAGCGCGTCCGGTGTCATGGAGCGTTTCGCGACCATCGACGCCATCACCGCCCGCGAAGCCGAGCAGGCGGCCCGGCGACTCGCGCCCTACCGGGCCTTCGTGCAGCGCACCGACGAGGCGACCGGCGATGAGGGCGAAGTCATCTCGACCTGGGCGCAACTGCTGTCCCTGGGCGATATCGGCACCTTCAATCCGGCGAACGCCTGGAAACCCCGCTACGAACGGGAACGCCTGCGGGTGCCGTTCGGCGTCGGCGCGGACGGGTTGCCTGTCACGCTCGACATCAAGGAGGCGGCCGAGGGCGGTATGGGCCCGCATGGCCTGTGCATCGGCGCGACGGGTTCCGGTAAGTCGGAATTCCTTCGCACCCTGGTGCTTTCGCTCATCGCGACGCATTCGCCGGACCAGCTGAACTTCGTCCTCGTCGACTTCAAGGGCGGTGCGACCTTCCTCGGCCTGGAGGGCGTGGCCCATGTCGCGGCCATCATCACCAACCTCGAGGAGGAGGCCGACCTCGTCGACCGTATGCGTGATGCCCTGGCCGGCGAGATGAACCGGCGTCAGGGCGTCCTGCGCGCCGCGGGCAATTTCGCGAATGTGGGCGAGTACGAGAAGGCCCGAGCCGCGGGCGCGGACCTGGACCCGCTGCCCGCGCTGTTCGTGGTGCTCGATGAATTCTCCGAACTGCTCTCGCAGCACCCGGATTTCGCGGAGCTGTTCACCATGATCGGCCGGCTGGGCCGCTCCCTGCACGTGCATCTGCTGCTCGCCTCGCAGCGGCTGGAGGAAGGCCGCCTCAAGGGCCTGGAAAGCCACCTGTCCTACCGCATCGGCCTGAAAACCTTCTCCGCCAACGAATCCCGGCAGGTGCTGGGTATTCCCGACGCTTACAACCTGCCCGGCATCCCGGGCGGCGGGTACCTGAAATCCGACTCCGGCGACATCTCCCGGTTCCAGGCGGCCTATGTGTCCGGCCCGTACGTCGGCATCGGCTCACAGCCGGACGCGACGGCGGCCACTCAGTCCGGTGAAATCGACGTGGCCGCACGGCCTTTCACCGCGGTGCAGGTGGATTTCCGCGCCGGAGATCATCTTCCGCTACCCATGCAGCGCAACGAGCCGGAGGATCAGCCCGACGCGGACGGCATCTCGAACCTGCTGATGCTGGTCTCCCGGGTGCGCGGCCACGGCCGCCCGGCGCACGAGATCTGGCTGCCGCCCCTGGACGAGGCGCCGACCCTGGAACAGCTCATCCCGAAGTCCATCCTCACCGGCGACTACAACCCGGTCGCGACCCTGCGGGCTCCGTTCGGCATCGTGGACCGTCCCTACGACCAGCGACGCGATCCGATGCTGGTCGATCTGTCCGGTTCCCGGGGGCACGTCGCGGTGGTCGGCGGCCCGCAGTCCGGCAAGTCCACCGCGCTGCGGTCGCTGATCATGGCCATGTCACTGACGCATACCGCGGAGCAGGTGCAGTTCTACTGCATCGACCTCGGCGGCGGCACAATGGTGGGCCTGGAGGGACTGCCGCACGTCGGTGGTGTCGCCAGCCGATCCGAAGGCGACAAGGTGCGGCGCACGGTCGCCGAGATGCTGTCCATCGTGCGACAGCGGGAGTTGCGTTTCCGGCAGCTCGGCATCGAATCCATGGCCGAATTCCGGCGCCTGCGCGGAACGGACCCGGCCGTGAGCCCGGCCGCCGCGGGCGCGCACGAGGATCCCTTCGGCGACGTGTTCCTGGTGATCGACGGCTACGCCGTCTTCCGCGAGGAGTTCGAAGCGCTGGATCCATTGATCCTCAGCCTTGCGGCCCAGGGTCTTTCGTACGGTGTGCACGTGGTCATATCGCTGAAGCGCTGGCCGGAGGCCCGGCCCGCGCTCAAGGACCAGATCGGCACCCGCATCGAACTACGCCTCGGCGACCCGATGGATTCGGATTTCGGACGCAAGTTCGCGGCCCTCGTCCCGGTCGGTCGTCCGGGGCGCGGTATGAACGCCGAATGCCTGCACATGCTCACCGCGCTCCCGCGCATCGATGGTGACCCCGATCCCTCGACCCTGGGAACCGGTGTGGCACAGGCCGTTTCCACGATCGCGCACTGGAATCCCGGCCGACCAGCTCCGAAGGTGCGCATGCTGCCCGAGCGGCTCGAACGCGAGGAACTGCTCCAGCGGGCCGGAAACTGGCCCGCCACAGTGGATTCCGCGCAGGCGTGCCTGCGCTTCCCAATCGGTATCAACGAATCCGAGCTGGCTCCGGTCTATCTCGACTTCAACCAGAGCCCGCACTTCGTGGTCATCGGCGATTCGGAGAGCGGCAAGACCACCCTGCTGCGCTCCATCGTGCAGTCCATCATCGCGTCGAACACCTCCGACCAGGCTCGTATCCTCATGGGCGACTACCGACGCACCATGCTCGGCACGGTGCCGCCGGACTATCTGGCCGGATACGGCAGCACGGCACCGCAGTTCACGCAGAACATGAAGGATCTGTCGACCTACCTGACCCGGCGTATGCCGGGCCAGGATGTCACACCGCAGCAGTTGCGGGAACGGTCGTGGTGGCGCGGCCCGGAGATCTACGTCATCGTCGACGACTACGACCTCGTCGCGACCTCGAGCAACAACCCGATGCACGCCGTGGTCGACCAGCTGGCGCACGCCCGCGATCTGGGCTTCCATGTGATCATCGCCCGCCGCTCCGGTGGTGCGGCCCGGGCCATGTACGAGACGACGCTGAACCGTATGAAGGAACTGAACTCCTCGGCACTGACCATGAGCTGCAGCCGCGACGAGGGAGCCATGTTCGGCAATACTCGTCCGTTCTTCATGCCGGCGGGGCGTGGCACGTACTTCACACGCAATGGCGAAGGATTGATTCAGTTGGGGTGGATACCGGAGGAGTAGAAGCCGATCCCCCATGGCAAACGAGAGCGCCCCGCCGATTCGGCGGGGCGCTCTCGTTTGCCTGGCGCGGTTCAGAGTGAGGGAAAGAGGCCGGCCAGGGCGGCGTCCTTGGCCTGCAGATCGGCATTGCCTTCGAAGACGAGCTTGCCCGCGCCATCCAGAGTGGTGTTCAGCTGCGTCACCCAAACATCCCACTGGGCCTGCAGAGCCACGAAGGCTTCCGAAGCGGCGCCTTGATCCCAATTCTCCGCGACGAAGTTCGCGATCTTGTTCTTGAACTGCTCGAGATCGTTGATGAGTTGTTTCGCATCGCGCTGGAGGGTCTGTGCGGCATCTGCGACGTGGCCGAAGTCAGCGCTGATCCGAGTTGAGTTGGTAGCCATCAAAACTCCCTGATTATTCGAAAGTCGAAGTGTTGGTTCTGAGCGATTCAGACGCCGGGCAGGTTGAGCTTGATCGGCACGTCAGCCGCCTGATCCGCCTGCAAATCCGTCAGCGACTTGCTGAAGACCTGGTCCTGTTCGCTGAAGTGACCACTGGTCTTCATCAGACTCTCGACCGTTTCCAGCAGTTTGTCGTTCACCTTCTCGGCCTGGGCGTAGTAGCGCTCCATGAACGCGTTGAAAGCATCCCGCGCCGAACCCGTCCATGTCGCGGTGATGTCGTCTTCGGTCTTCTTGAAGCGACCGATGTTCGCCTCGAGAACGCCGTGCTGCTGTTCACACTCGCTCGCAAAGGTCCTGAGGTTCTCTGTTTCTACTCCGAGCTTGGCTGCCACAATGGTTCCCTTCGCTTCTGATCGTTGGCGTGATGCCGATCGACCGCTATATGGATTGGACGCGGGCGAGAGCGAATCGGTTCCCTCCCCCTGTGCTGATCGGGAGGAACCCGTGGCGACTCCGAAAACCTGACGGATCAGAGGCAATGCCTGCTGAGCTCCCCCGAGTCAGCTGCTCCGTCACCATACCCGGTCGGACCTGGATCCGCACCAGAGTGTGGTTGATCACTAACCGATCACCAGGTGCTGTTGGCGAGCAGTGCGTACTGTGCCGCGGCCTGCTGATGTGCGTCGGCCAGCTGGTCGCTTTCCACGGTCGCGACGTACTGGCGATAGACGAGGACACAGCGGAATCGCTTCACGGAATAGCCCGCGCTGTTCGTTTTCTCACCGCAGCTGCTGCCCGGAACGCCGCCCGGGACTGCGGCCGCTCCAGGAAAGGACAGCTCTAGCGCGACATCCGCCAGTTTGCGCGCGCTGCCATCGTCTCGCGCGCGGAACAAGCGGGTGTAGTCGGAAATCGAATACCGGTCGACCCCGGCGTCGTTCATGGTCCGGTTCCAATACCCCTGATCGGTGGATTGGTGCAGGAATCCGCGCAGGCCGAATACCGCCTGACTCGTCACGTTGGGAGCGCCCAAGCCGTTCGGATTCAATGTGCGGCGCAGCATGCCGTCCGGGTCGTAGGGCAGGCGCAGCATATCCTCGCGGCTGAGCGGCGGGAGGGTGTCCAGGAGCGGCAACTGCACGGCGTAGACCTGCTCGGCCAGCGCGGTCAGCTGATCGAGCTGGGGTTCAGCGACACCGATGAACAGGTGCACAACATACTTGCCATGTGCCAGGGTGGAACCGATGGTGGCGATGCCGGGCCGCCAATGTGAGTGTGCACCAGGATATTTCGACAGGATGACCGGCTGGTTGGCATCGGCTGCGACGGCGAAGTCGATCGCATCCGTCTCCGCGGCGGACCGTGCCGCGGTCTCCTCGTCGGGGAATTGCATCACCGTCAGATCGATGAAAGTGCTTCCGGTCGAGGGATTTCCGGACTTCTCGAAGGATTTGTCGGACACGCGGGCCGCGTAGCCGAACAGCAAGCCGTTGCGGTCCAGGGCCGCCGCGGCGTCCGGGGTGAGCACCCGTGACGCGGTGTGGGCGTATGGGACGGGAATCGGGGTGGCGCTGTAGGTGAACCGTGGATCGATTTCGGGACCGACGGCGATATTTCCGGCGAGCCGCATCATGGAGAGCTGGGTGCGGTTGCTCAGATCGGGAGCGTAGGTGTAGCGCACTTCCAGCGGGTCGGTCGAGTATTTGCCGACATCCAATGTCCGGACGTCGATCTCGGCCGGTTGCGCCGCGCCGTCGAGTTCCGAGCCGCACCCTGCCGTCAGCATCGCCGCAATGGCCACAGCCGCGAGCCGGTATTTCCGTGAGAGCATCATCATCCGCCCCAGATCACTTGCTGTTCACGAGAATCGCGTATTGCGCCGCGATCCGCTGTTGGGCGTCGAGCAATTGGTCCGCCGATACCTCTGCGACATACCGGTCATAGGAAACGACGCAGTGGTAGGTGACATCGTATTTCGAGTACGCGGTCCGACGGCATTTCGCGTCGGGCAGATTCGCCGGGGAGTCGGCCCGGGGCGATTTCCTGGTGGTTGTCGCGCGGGATCGGACAAATGTCTGTGCGGCCTCGGAATCCCGTGTGCGATAGACGTATCCGCCCTTCCATGCCACGCGATCGACGCCGGTTTCCTCGAATAACTGCACATCCGTTCTCGGTGACGGCGAGATCTGCAGGCCGCCACGGCGGTCGTACACTCCGGGTATACCGTTCTGCGACTGATCGGCGACCACCGTCGGGACCGCGCGAGCGAGTACGGCATCAGGGTCGACCGTCAGATCCATCAACTTGTCCGGCGGCGTGGCCTCGAATTCGGCCACGCGCGGGGCGATAGCGTCGATGCTCCGCTCCACCCGCTCGATCAGTTTCGGTAGATCCCGTTCCTTCAACTCGGCCATGACCCCGTCGAAGATCCGTGTGAAAATGACGAATTTACTGGTCGCGTACCAGGACCAGAACTGCCCTGGTCCAGCGAGATCGTCGGTTGTGTAGGCAACCGCGTTCGGGTACTTGGGGATCGGCACGCTCTGATTCGCGGCGTCGGCGGCGAGATCGAGGTGCCCCATTGCCTGCGCCGCGTCCGCAGCCGCCTTCTCGTCGGAGAAGATCATGACGAGGTTGTAGAGCTCGTAGCCCAGATAGCTGGACAGGTCGGATCTGCCGGTGGTCACGAATCCAGCGACGAATCCAGTGGCCACCCCGTTCAACGCAGCCGGATCGGCCTTGACGCGGCAGTCGATCGCGGTGGAATAGATGCTGATGAAGATTTGCGGCGCGCACGGCGTCGCCGGCTCATACTTGACCTCGGGCATGATCTCCGAAGGCAGCGGAAGATGATTCGCCAGTCGCCAGGCTTCGACGATCTTCGCCTGCTCGATCGAGTCCGCTTTACCATAGAATTTGGGTTCCGTCGGCATATTGCCGACATCCAGGGCGGCGAGGTCGATCGTCGGCTCGGCCCCCGAGGTCGGGGCATCGGATCCACAGGCTCCGGTGAACAGTACTGTCACGGCGGCGCAGCTGGTCAGCGCCATCCGGCTCGATTTCAGCCGCATATCTCCCCCTAGTTTTCTGTGTAAAACCGTACGCACCCTACTTGATCCGGGAGCGCAGGGCCGGAACCAGCTTGTCCAGCAGCACCTGTTCCGACTCCGCGGACCAGGTGCGCATGGCCGCGACGGCGGCGGGATCGTCCAGCGGAATCACGACCGCGAGGGAACCGGTGATCGTCGAGGGCAGCCCCAGCAGGCCACCGTTCCCGGCGTTGTCGTCACTGCGGACGGCGATGATGTACGACGCCTCGGTGACTTTCAAGGCCTCGTAGTTCGGGACGGCGCGCGGCGAGAGTTCGTCCCCCTTGGGCGCGTACTGCGTGTTGTAGGCGAAACCGAGCGATTGCAGGAACTTCGTCTGCGGGCTGCCACTCAGGTAGATGGCGTGCGCGGTGCCGGAGAAACCGTTCTGGGTGACATCGACCACGGTGATCGACTTGCCCTCGAACGCCGGATTCTCGGCTCGCGCCTTGGCCAGCGGGGACAGGGACGCGATCGCCGATGTGGTGGTGGCCCCGGACTTCTCGTCGCCGCCGGTCATGGCGAAGATACCGATCCCGGCGGCCACCGCCACCGCCACCGCTACGGCTCCGATGGCGAGATAGCGGCCCCGATGGCTCGTCCGCACTTCGGCAGGGGCCGCGGGCGGAATCGACTGGCCCGTGAAAGACGTTGCGTAGGTTCCCGTTTGGCTCGACGGCGCCTGCATGGGCGGCTGGGGGACCTGGACCGGGTAGGTGGGGGAGGTGTTGGTCGCGGTGGGGTTGTGGCCGGGGGTGAGGGCGTTGGTGGCGGCGTCGGTGAAGTCGCGGCAGGTGGGGTAGCGGTGGGCGGGGTTCTTGGCCAGGGCGATGGCGAAGACCTGGTCCAGGGCGGTGGGGAGGTGGGGGTTCACCGCGGTGGCGCGGGGTGGGGGCTCGTGTAGGTGGCCCATCATGACGCGCGTGGGTTGGGGTGCGGGGTAGGGGTTTTGGCCGGTCAGGAGGCGGTAGAAGGAGCAGGCGAGGCTGTAGATGTCGGAGCGGGGGTCCAGGGTTTCGCCGGCGAGTTGTTCGGGGGAGGCGTAGGCGATGGTGGCTACGAAGCTGCCTGTTTGGGTGAGTTCGTTGGTGTCCTCGGTGGATTTGGCTACGCCGAAATCCGCCAGCAGGACGCGTTCTTCGTCGTCGCCGGTTTCGAGGAGGAAGTTGGCGGGTTTGATGTCGCGGTGTAGTAGGCCGCGGCGGTGGGCATAGTCGAGGCCCTTGCCGATCTCGGTGGCGATGCGCAGGGCGCGCAGCGGAGTCATGGCGGCGGGGTCGCGTTTGGCTTCGGCGGAGGCGTCGGTGCCGTCCACGTACTGCATGGCGATCCAGAGTTGGCCGTTCTCTTCGCCGCGGTTGTGCACGGCGACGATGTTCGGGTGGTGCAGGCCCGCAACGACATTGGCTTCGCGTTCGAAGCGGCCGCGGAATTCGGGATTGTTCGACAGGTCGCCGGAGAGCACCTTGAGGGCGTCCATGCGCGGCAGCGAGGGGTGTTTGGCCAGGTACACGGTGCCCATGCCGCCGGAACCTAGAACGCGGATGATCCGGTAGCCGCCGACGACGGTGCCTGGACTCATCGTCATGCGGGTAACTCCTGGATCGACGCGGGCGGGGTGACTGCTCTGCCGGAGCTTACTGGAGCGGCCGGACCCCGTCCGAGTTGATCGCCGGGCCTACATGCTGTTGGCCAGCAGTGCGTATTCGGCGGCGATCTTCTGCCGCACGTCGGCTTCGGAGTCGCTGCTGACCACGCCGATGAACCGTTTGTAGGCCACGTAGCAGCGGTTCTTGTATTCGATTTCGGTGTCGCCCTTGCTGTTCAGCTGGACGCATTTGGCGCCGGGGAGATCGTTGGGGGCGGCGATGGTGTCGTAGTGGTCGCTCTCGTCGGCGACGAGGGCGCTCAGCATGGTCTGGGCTCCGGCGTCGTCGCGGGTGCGGATGACGGTGGAGTAATCGGAGTAGGCGATGGCGTCCGCGCCGCTGGCGGTGACGGCCTTCTCGATATCCGATTCGTTGTTGGCATTGTGGATGATCTTGGTGGGGCCGTAGACGGCGAACGCGGTGGGATCGGGGGTGGTGGTGCCGTTCTTCGGCCGGTCCTTCACCACCACGCGGGCCAGCAGATCATCCGGATCCACCTGCAGCGACGACAGTTTCGACTCCGGCGTCGGAACGAACTTGTCCAGCAGCGGCACCTGCGCGTCCAGCGTCTTGCGCACCCAGCTCAGCAGATCCTGCTCATCGGCCGTCGGGCGCTCGATGAGCAGCGAGATCACGAAGTCCTTGTACGCCATGAAGGTTCCCATATTCGGGACGCCCGGACGCCAGTGGACGTAGGCATCCGGGTACTGGCTCAGCGGGACCTTCTTGTTGATATCCGCGGCGACGTTGAAGTCGGCGTCCTCGAGCTCACGGGCGGCGGTCTTCGCGGTCTGCGAATCCGGGAAGCGCAGCACCATATTCGTGATGGTGGTGGCCCCCGGCTCCGACTTCCCTCCGGAGAGCGGGATCTTGTCGGTGCCGCTGGCGATGAACGCGGTGATCATCTTGTTGCGGTCCAGCACCGGCTTGGACACATCGGCCAGACCGGCGTCGGTGGCGTCGGCGGTGTCGACGGTCGCGCGTCCGCCGCGCCCGTAGGTGAGCGAGGAGTCGATGCGGACGGTCGGCACCACCGCCTCCGACATGCGGAAGCCCTCCAGCAATGCTGCGCTGTTGCCCGCGTTCTGGTTGTAGCTGAACTTGCTGACCTTGTACTGGCCGACCTCGAGTTTGCGGACGTCGATCTCCCCGGCCACCGGGTTGCCGCTGATCTCCATGCAGGCGCTCGCCAGCAGCGCGGTTATCGAAAGACATGCGACGAAGAGCGGTTTGCGCGCTGTGCGAACCATGGCAGGTCCTCGTTCCTCCCGTACGGTGCATTCAAAATAGCGGACGAATGCCGCTGCCGGGTGGGCACTGAAGGTACGGGGAGGCGGAATTGCGCAGTAACCTGTGGTTGTGCTGAACCCACCGCGCCGCGCGTACCCCTGGGGCCGGTTCCGTTGATGGATCGGCAGGTCGAGGTTGTCGCGGGCAACCATGTGATCACCAGGACGGCGGGCGCTGTGATCCTGGTCGCGCACCGGGAACGGGGAAAGCTGACGTCGGATTCCCGAGCGCTGGCGGCCTCGCGCGCACTGGCCGAACTGGTCACCGAGGCGGCCGAGCAAGCGCCGGACGGGCCGGGGCGACTGGTGGCGCGGCAGGCCACGCGCTGGCTCATGAAGGACGCCGACCGGATCTCGCCGGGGGAGGCGATCGAATTCGGCATCCTCTCCGCCGCGGACACCGGCGGGGTCGCCATCTTCCTGCACGGTTCGGTGACGGCGGTGCTGGCCGGGCGTCTGGTCGAGTACTACCGGGGCAGCGACGCGGCCTTCACCGTCGACCGGGTCGCCGAACGCCCGGCGCGGGCGGTGGCGCTGTTCATCGACGAGGGGAAGCGGCGCATCCCGGAACTACCCGAGCGCGGCATCGGATCGCTCGTCGAGGGCATCGCGGAGGCTTCGGGCGCGGTGGTGTGGTTCGAGGGCGAGCCGGTCGCCGGATACCAACCGGTGAGTGAGCCGGTGGCCGAACGCAAGCAAGCCACCGGGACACCGGAGCGGGTGGTGGAGCCGCCTCCCCCGACCGCCTCCTACGATCCCGAACCCGAGCGAATTCCGCTGGACCCCAACCTGACCCCGACCAAGACGTCGACGAGCCTGCCCTCCGGACTGCTGCCGGACCTCGAAACGTCCACCGCCGCCGACGAACTCGACCCGGACGAGGTGCCGACCAGCGGCCTCTACCGCGAAGAACCCAACGCCGCCGGGGGATTCGACCCGCATCGGGCGCCCACCGAGATGGGCGGCACCAACCCCGCGCCCAAACCGGATCCGGACCTGCAGCGCCGCCTCGAAGCGACCGCAAAGGCCAACGCGCTCACCGTCAAGGTGCTCGGATTCAAGTGCGCGCGAGCGCATCCCAGCGATCCGCGCGCGGCCTTCTGCACCGTGTGCGGGATGCCGGTGGATCAGACACAGCAGGTGGCGGAGGTCATCCGGCCGCCGCTGGGCATGCTGATCCTCGACGACGGCATGACCTACATGCTCGCCGCCGACGCCGTCGTGGGCCGCGACCCGGAGAACTCCGAGGCGGCGCGAGCGGGCCTGGTGCCCCTGCGGATCGAGGACTCCTCCGGCGGCATGTCCCGCGCGCACGCCGAAATCCGTTTGATGAACTGGGATGTCACGGTCGTCGACCGCGGCTCCACCAACGGCACCCGGGTCCGTCAGCCCGGCTACCGGGATTGGGTTCGGCTGCAACCGAATCAGCCGATGACGCTGATCGCCGGTGCGGAGGTCATGCTCGGCAATCGGGTGCTGCGCCTGGAGCCGGTCGCGCCGCCGCCGTTCGGATAACCCTTCCGGCGGCTACGTATACCGGGCTTCGCAGGTCTTCTGGTCGCCGAGTACGCCCGCCCGGAAGGCGTCCACGCGCGCGAATCCGCTGGGCACCGTGTTGCCGTCGGTGTCGCTGGCGGCCAGGCCATCGGTCAGCAGGCCCGAGACCGCCTCGTCCACGTCTCCGGCGGATAGGCTGATATTCCCGTCCGCCGCAGAGCGATTCGGATCCGACAGGTGCGCGGTGATCACGCCGGACAGGCAGGCCGCGCGCAGTCCGGTCTTCGCGCCGGTGAGCGCCTGCCCGGCGGCCCGCTGCACCGCGAGGGTGTACCGCGAGATGAACACCACGTAGGCCGTGAAATCCCCGGTCACCTTGACCGGCAACCCATCCTGCTCATCCGCGTTCGACACCCCGCGATCCTTCAGCGCGTCGATATCGGTGCCGATGGTGTTGGTGGCCGGGCAGTACGTCACCGGGATGGTGTCTTTCCCGTTGCGGCAGTTCATCTTCGCGGTGTCGTAGCGGTACTCGGGTTCCTTGGAGATCGGCATGATGGAGGCCATCGCCTTGGCGAGTTCGTCGAGATTGGCTCTACCGACCTCGGATTCGCCCTGGTTCGCATCGTCCTGGAAGCTCTGCGGGAGTTTGCCGCGGCGGCCCTCGATCTCGTCGATGTCGATGGCCTTGCAGCCCTCGGCCCCGTCGGTGAATCCGATCTGCACCGCCGTCACCCGCTCGAACGCCGACCCGTGCACGCTGTCCGGGTCATCCGGATTGTCGTCACGAATGGCTACGGTGGCGGCCAGCACCTGGTTCAAACCGTCCGAGGTGTTGATGGTGAAGTGCTTCGCCTTGCCCTCCGCCACATGGCGGATGAACGAGCCCGCGAAGCAGTCGGCCTGCTGCTCCTTGACCAGGGTGGGCGTCTTGCGGGTCACCAGGTTGGCGATGTTCTGGATGGCGTGCCCGTACTCGTGCGCCAGCACCATGACCATCGACATTTTGCCGAAGGTCTCCTCCACGGCGGGCAGCAGCACGGCCCGATCCCAGCCGATGGAGTGGTCGACGCGGCAGTACGCGGCATTGACCAACCGGTAGGTGCTCTCATCGCAGAACTTCACATCCTGCGAACGCGGGGCCTTCGCACTCCAGGACACCAGCTTGGTGGCCTTCACGAAATCACCGTCGAAGTTCCGGGGGTACTCCACCTGCCAGTACGACTCGATGTCCTCGATGGCGTTCATGACCAGCCGGTCCACTTCGCCGCCATCGGAATTCACCGCCTGCGCGGGATTGTCGGGAACGCCCGACCGCGGCCCGTTCGGGCCGCTCGTCGTCGGCAGGCCCGCGACCTTGAACGGATCGTCGTAGATGGACACCGCGCGACCGTCCACCGTCCGGGTACACCCGGCCAGCAGCAACACCACCAGCGCCAGGATCGTGCACACCGCACCCGTGCGGCGGATCGTCGTGGCCGGGCGTCGCATCGCCGCCCCCAGGCGTCTCGCCACCTTCACTCCCTCGCAGGCCAACCGGTTCACCACCCCGGAGGCGGGCAAATGGCCAATGAGCACAACGCCGTATCCCGGGGCTTCGCATATTATGCGGCCATGTCTTCACCGGGGGCGCAGCAGATCACCGTGCGTCATGATGGAACCGAACGGGTCTTCGACGCAAGTCAGCGGATCACCATGGGGCGCGCCCCGGAAGTGACGCTGTTCGTCGACAGCCCGCTGGTGTCCCGCGTGCACGCGACACTGGTCTACGAAGCCGGGTCCTGGGTGCTCACCGACAACGGCAGCACCAACGGCGTTTTCGTGGACGCGCGACGGATCACCAGTCCGGTCGCCATCATGCGGCCGACGCAGGTGCGGCTGGGGGACGCCATCAGCGGGCCGCTGCTGCATCTGCTGCCGCAGGGCGCGGGGCGGGGTGCGCCCGCACCGCAGCCGGGACCGGGGCAGCCGCAGGGACAACCGGGACCGCAGGGCCGACCGCCGCAGCGGCCGGGTCCGCAATCTTCGCAACCGGGTCAACCTCAGGTCGGGCAGCCGTACGGGCAGCAGCCCTACGGGCCGGGTGGTTACCCGGCGGGCCCGCAGGGGCGTCCGGGGCAGCACGCCGGGCAGCCGGGACAACACGCCGCGGGGCAGCCCTTCCAGTCCGGTCAGCCGGCGCAGCCGTATGCGTCCGGGCAGCAGCCGTTTTCGCCGGGGCAGCCCGGCCAGCGCGCGCCGGGGCAGACGCCGCAGCAGGGGCAGCGGCCGCCGCAGTCCCAGCCGCAGCGTTCGGGCGGAATGCCCGTCCAGGGGCCGCGCTCGGGTCCGCAGCAGGCCGCGCCCGGCCAGCGGGGGCCGGGACAGCCTCCCGCGCAGGGGCATTCGCGCGGGCCGGGGCAGGCGGCCGCGCCCGAGCACGAGGAAGCCCAACGGCCGCCGTCGAATCCGTCGACGCCGCTGCATCCCGACGCCCCGGTCAATATGAATATGACCACCAAGGGCGACTTCTCGATGCTGCCGCCCGTGCGCGCCCGCGCCTCCACGGCCGCCATCGCACGCGGCGACAAGATTCCGCCGGGCGGCCTGCACCTCGGCCGCACCAGCGACAACCAGATCGTCGTCAACGATCCGATGGCCTCGCGCCGGCACGCCCGACTGGTCGCCGACCGGCAGGGCCTGGCCATCGAGGACCTGAACTCGGCCAACGGCACCTTCGTCAACGGCCGCCGCGAACAGCGGGCGCTGCTGCGCGAACGCGACATCGTCACCATCGGCAATGTCGACTTCGTGGTGCAGGAGGGCACCCTCGTGCACCGGCAGCGGCCGGTCGCCGAACAGGGCCTGCACGTGCACGGCATCGGATTCACCGTCGAGGGCAACAAGGAACTGCTCGTCGATGTGAACATGCAGGCCGGGCGCGGCTCGCTGACCGCGCTCATCGGGCCCTCCGGCGCGGGCAAGTCGACGTTGTCGCGGCTCATCGCGGGCACCACGCAGCCGTCGGCCGGTGTGGTCACCTTCGAGGGCCGCAACCTGCACGCCGAATACGATTCGCTGCGCTCCCGCATCGGCATGGTGCCGCAGGACGATGTGCTGCACCGGCAGCTCACCGTCAAACAGGCGCTGGGCTTCGCCGCGCAGCTGCGGCTGCCGCCCGACACCTCCAAGGCCGACCGGCAGCGCGTCATCGACGGTGTGCTGGACGAACTTTCGCTCACCCAGCACGCCGACACCCGCGTGGACCGGCTCTCCGGCGGTCAGCGCAAACGCGCCTCGGTGGCCATGGAACTGCTGACCGGACCGTCGCTGCTGATCCTCGACGAGCCCACCTCGGGTCTGGACCCGGCGCTGGACCGGCAGGTCATGACCATGCTGCGCGAGCTCGCCGACGCGGGCCGCACGGTCATCGTGGTCACGCATTCGGTTGCCTGCCTGGACATGTGCGATCAGGTGCTGCTGCTCGCGCCCGGCGGCAAGACCGCGTTCTGCGGGCATCCGGGCAGTGTGGCCGAATTCCTCGGCACCAGCGACTGGGCGGAGATCTTCGGCCGGGTGGCCGCCGATCCGGATCGCGCGTTCGCGAACTACCGGTCCCGGCAGTCGTTCGTGCCGCCGCCGCCCGCCGCGCAGCAGACCGAACCGGCCAAACCGCCGAAATCCAGTGCGGTCAAACAGTTCTCGACGCTGGTGCGACGGCAGTTCCGGCTGGTGCTCGCCGATCGCGGATATCTGGCGTTCCTGCTGGTGCTGCCGTTCGTGCTGGGCGGGTTGACGCTGGTTGTGCCGGGCGACAACGGATTCCAGATGGGACCGCTCGAATCGCAGGGCGGGACGATCGGACCCAAGGGCGGTGATCAGACGCAGTCGCTGCTGGTGGTGCTGATCCTCGGGGCCTGCTTCATGGGGTCCACGCTCACCGTGCGTGATCTGGTGGGCGAGCGCGCCATCTACTTCCGGGAGCGGGCCGTCGGCCTGCGGTCCGGGGCCTATCTGATGTCGAAGATCGCGGTCTTCAGCGTCGCGGCGCTACTGCAGGCGGCGGTCATGGTCGGCATTCCGCTGCTGATCATGAAGCGTCCGGAGCAGGGGTCGGTGATTCCGATGGGCAGCCTCGAGCTGTACATCGACATCGCCCTGACCGCGGTGACCTGCGTGATCCTGGGTCTGCTGCTGTCCACCCTGGCCAAGTCCAGCGAACAGGTGATGCCGCTGCTGGTGGTCGCCATCATGGCGCAGCTGGTAATGGCGGGCGGGCTCATCCCGGTCACCAACCGGGTTGTGCTGGAACAGGTTTCCTGGCTGTTCCCGTCGCGCTGGGGGTATGCCTCCGGCGCGTCCACGGTCGACATCCGCAATCTGTTCGCGAAGGCGCAGCCGGACAAGTTCTGGGAGCACACCGCCGCGGCCTGGTATCTGGACGTCGGCGCGCTGGTGGCGATCGGCTTGGTGCTGGCCCTGTTCACCTGGTCGCGGCTGCGATTGAAGAAGTCGGCGGCATGAGGCGGGGGTGCGTGAAGTCGGTTCGATCGCGCGCCGTGCGTGGTGAGCAGGCACACTGGTGGGCGTGACAGCTCGAGTTGGGGCAGTGCACCTCGGCTGGGACGTGGTGTCGGTCGCCGCCGGTGGCGGTGGCACGCCGATACGTCCCGTCCAGGTCGAAGGCACCTATACACCGCCCGCCTACCTCCTGGCCGACGCGTCCGGCCGGCTGCACACCGCCGGCGTGGACAGGCGGCCCGATGTGGGCATCGCCATCTCCGATGTGCGCGACATCATCGGCCATCCGCAGATCGTGGTGGCCGGGGCGACCTGGCCCGCCGAACTCGTGTTCCGGGCCCGCATGCACAACTCGCTGTCGGCCATCACCAAGCACCTGGGCACCCAGGCCGATGTGGTCGCACTGCCGTTCCCCGACGAATGGCCCGACCCCAAGGTGGACGAATTCGCCCGCCTCGTCGAACAACTCGGCGTGGTCGCCGAACCGCTGCCCGAATCCGTGGCGCTCTCCGGCTACGTCCGCGCCCTGGGCATCGTCCGCGCCGCGGGCCGCGGCCCCGCGGTCGGCGCCACCGGCGTCTACTCCGACGGCCGCGAATGCCTCGTGGTCGCCGTCCACGGTGACGACGACCAGCCCACCGAATCGGTCAGCGTCGCCATCACCGACGCCGCCCTGCACGACGCCCGCGCCGCCGACAACGTCGTCATCGAGGTCATGGCCGCGGCCCGCGCCATCAATGCCGACACCTCCACCGTCCTGCTCACCGGCAACGTCTGCTTCAACGATGCCCTCCGCCTGGCCTTCCAGAACCATCTCGGCCACCGCTTCCAGGTAGCCGACCATCCCATGCACGCCGTCGTCCTCGGCGCCACCCACCTGCTGGTCAGCGACAGCGAAGGCGAAGAGCTACCCGATCCCACGCCTCTGCAGCATGCGCCCGCACCGGGGCAGGGTTCGGCGCCCGCGCCCGTGCAGGGTTCTGCACCCGGCGCGGGTTCCACGCACGCCCAGCAATCCTCGCGGGGTGAAGCCGCCGGGCACGGTGAGTCCGCCGAGCAGTCTTCCGCGCAGGCCGCGCGATCCGGTGCGGCCGCCGGACCTGTTGCGGGCCAAGGCGGTCCGAACGCGGCTGCGGCGGCGGCAGCGGCGGGTGCCGCCGCTGCCGGCCAGGTGCAGGCCGGTGCGCACGCCGATATCGACGCCGATGTCGCCCTGGACCAGACTCGACGCATCACGCGCGATGCCCCGCCTGCGGCCGCTTCGGCTGCGCCCGCGTCGGCCGGTGCGGGTACACCGGTGGAATTCGAACAGACGCAACGGGTTTCGCCGGAGGAGATGGCTGCCGCGCCGGTCGCCTCGCGGGGCGGCCTGCCGCCCGGGCTCGCAGGTGTGGGCGGACGGTTCACTCGGCCGCCGGGCACTCCGGCTGATGACCGCAGTACTACTGTCATGGGTCGTTCGGAGTCCGGGGCGGAAGGTGCGTCAGCGGGTGGATATGGTTCCGCCGCAACGCAATCCGCCACCGCCGGATCCAGCGCGGCTGCCTACGGGCAGCAGGGTGGCGCGCCGCAGGCGGTGCCCGGATCGCAGCCGGGCTCGCAGGGGGCGAACGCCGGAGGTTACGCGGCGCAGGGGCCCGGCACGGGTGGCTATCCGGTACAGGGGCATGGTGCCGTCGGATACCCCGCGCAGGGGCCGGTTACCGGCGGTCCGCACGGAGCGCAGGGGAGTCCTTACGGCTCGCAGGGCGGTTCGTATGGCGCTGCTTCCGGTCCGTATGGATCCGGGGCGTCCGGTGGTTACGGCGCTCAGGGCGGGTACGGCCAAGGCGGCTACGGCGGCCAGGGTGGAGCGCCCGGGTCGGGTGCGCCGCAGGGCGGCCAGCCGGGTGGATACGGTTCGCCGGCCCCCGGTCAGCAGGGTGGTTTCGGTCCGCATTCCGGAAACGCTCCTGGTCAGGCCGGGTCGGGGTACGGTGGGTCGATGCCGTCTGCTGGGTCGCGTCACTCGGGTTCGCAAACGCCGGAAGATGCCGCGGGGCAGCCGGATTCGGAGTCGGGCGACGAGCGCAAGCCGCGCAAGGGCAAGCTCTGGAACAAGGTGAAGAACAACCTCCGGGGCGCGCCCATCGTCGTCGGAGCCGCCACCCTGGCGGCCGTCGGCATGCACGCCGAGGCGGAACCCGCTCACTCGGCCGCACCCGAAGCCGGAGCCCTCGACACCGTCGTCTCCGCCCAGGCAGCCCGCGAGGCCGCCCCCATCGCCGACGCGAGCCGAGACACCGCGACATTCGGACCCGCCACCTTCGACATCGCCTCGACCGCAGCCGTCCACGCCGCGGCCGTGACCGCCTTCGGCGCCTGGCCGTCCCTGGAACGCAATGCCGTGGAAGTCCACGACTCCTGCGTCCTGACCCCACCGGCCGCGGCGCTCCCGCACCCCGGCATCGCCCCCGTCAACACCCAGGACTGCCTACGCCTCGGCATCGACACCCTGCGCTACAGCATCCCGGGCCCGGTCCGCGGCATAGACCCGGGCCCGCCGACCCAGATCTGATAGCGCTACCGCCCGATTTCAGGCGGGCGGTAGCGCGCTGGTATCGTGGCTCGTTGGCGTGCGGTACGGCCGGGTTCTCCCGGTTGTCGCACGAGCCCCCGGGTCTCCACCGGCCGCCGGGGATCAGCTCGACCATGCGCCTGGCTGGCAAAACCTACGACAGACAGGGAACGACTGTGCCTACGTACAGCCCGAAGGCGGGTGACGTGACCCGTAAGTGGTACGTCATCGACGCCACTGACGTAGTGCTCGGCCGTCTCGCCGTGCAGGCTGCAACCATCCTGCGTGGCAAGAACAAGCCGACCTACGCTCCGAACGTCGATGGTGGCGACTTCGTCATCATCATCAATGCCGACAAGGTCGCCGTCTCCGGCAACAAGCGGCAGGACAAGTTCATCCACACCCACTCCGGGCACCCGGGCGGTCTCAAGTCCCGCTCTGTCGGTGAGATCCTTGACACCCGCCCCGACCGTCTGGTCGAGCGCGCGGTGAAGGGCATGATCCCGAAGAACAAGCTGGGCAACAAGATCGCCGGCAAGCTGAAGGTCTACGCGGGCCCGACGCATCCGCACGCCGCTCAGCAGCCCATCCCGTTCGAGATCAAGCAGGTGGCCCAGTGACCGCTCCTGAGGAATTCAACGACGACTACGTCGTCGAGGACACCAGCGTCGAGGTCGTCGAGGAAGGTTCCTACGACGACGGCTACGAGGCCGTCGAGTCGGCTTCCTTCGCCCCGGTCGTGATCGACCGTCCGGTGCAGACCGTCGGCCGCCGCAAGGAAGCCGTCGTCCGCGTCCGCCTGGTGCCGGGCTCCGGCAACTTCGTGCTCAACGGCCGCACCATCGAGGATTACTTCCCGAACAAGGTGCACCAGCAGCTGGTGAAGTCCCCGCTGGTCACCGTCGAGCGCACCGAGACCTTCGACGTGTACGCCCGCCTGGTCGGCGGCGGCCCGTCCGGTCAGGCCGGCGCCCTGCGTCTGGCTATCGCCCGCGCCCTGATCGAGGTCACCCCGGAGGACCGCCCCGCCCTCAAGCGTGCCGGCTTCCTGACCCGTGACCCGCGTGCCACCGAGCGCAAGAAGTACGGCCTCAAGAAGGCCCGTAAGGCGCCTCAGTACTCGAAGCGCTGATCACTTCAGACGGCACAGTGCGCCGTCCGGCTGCACCGTGCCCGGCCCTTCAGAGGGCCGGGCACGGTACCGTCTATACGGCAACCTGTACGAGAGCAGGCTCCCTGCAACGGTTTTCGAACCGCCCGGGCGTCTGCTCTCGTGCTGTATATACCGACCAGCAGGGGTGTTGAGGTTATGGGACGTTTGTTCGGCACCGACGGAGTCCGCGGACTCGCCAATGACTCGCTGAGTCCGGAACTTGCACTGCAGGTTTCGGCAGCCGCGGCGCAGGTTCTGAGCCGGGGCAAGAAGCGGGCGCTCGCGGTGGTCGGTCGTGACCCGCGCGCGAGCGGCGAGATGCTGGAGGCCGCCGTCACCGCGGGCCTGACTTCGGCCGGCGTGAACGTGCTTTCGGTGGGTGTGCTGCCGACCCCGGCGGTCGCCTATCTGACCGGCGTCTACGACGCCTGCCTGGGCGTGATGATCTCCGCCTCGCACAACCCCATGCCGGATAACGGCATCAAGATCTTCGCCGCGGGCGGCCACAAACTCGACGATGCCGTCGAGGACCGCATCGAGGCGCTCATCGCCGACGGCGGCTTCGCCCGCCCCACCGGCGCGGGCATCGGCCGCATCCTGGGCCATCCCGGTCTCGGCGGCCACACCTTCGACGCCGACGACCACTACAGCCTCGAGGGCACCCACGAACGCTATGTCGAGCACCTCGTCGAGGCCACCGGCCGTGACCTGAGCGGGCTCACCGTCGTGCTGGACTGCGCGCACGGCGCGGCCTCCGAGGTCGGCCCGGCCGCCCTGCGTGAAGCGGGCGCGACCGTCATCGCCATCAACGCCGACCCCGACGGCCTCAATATCAACGACGGCTGCGGCTCCACCCATCTCGACCAGATCCGCCGCGCGGTGCTCGAGCACGACGCGGACCTGGGCCTGGCTCTCGACGGCGACGCCGACCGCTGCCTGGCCGTGGACGCCACCGGCGCGGTCGTCGACGGCGACGCCATCATGGCGGTCATCGCCCTGGCCATGCGCGATTCCGGCGAACTCGCCGAGAACACCCTCGTCGCCACGGTGATGAGCAATCTGGGCCTGCACATCGCCCTGCGCGACGCCGGAATCACGGTGCGCACCACCGCGGTCGGTGACCGCTACGTCCTCGAGGAACTGCGCCGCAGCGGCCTCACCCTCGGCGGCGAACAGTCCGGCCACGTCGTCTTCCCCAAGTACGGCACCACCGGCGACGGTGTCCTCACCGGCCTGAAACTCATGGCCCGCATGGCCGAATCCGGCCGCACCCTGGCCGATCTCGCCGCCATCGTGCAGACCGTCCCCCAGGTCCTGGTGAACGTCCCCGTCTCCGACAAGGCCGCCGTGGCCGCCGCCCCGTCCGTGCGCGACGCGGTCGCCGACGCGGAACGCCTGCTGGGTGACACCGGTCGAGTCCTGTTGCGCCCCAGCGGAACCGAACAGCTGGTCCGCGTCATGGTGGAGGCCACCGACCCCGACCGCGCCCAGCGCCTGGCCGACGACCTCGCGAAACTGGTCGCCGCGGTCTGACCGTGCTCGGGCAGCCTTACAGCCCGGTCGAATGATCGCTAACGCTCGGTGAGCTGGCCGGCGTCCATGTGCCAGCGGCGGGTGGCGCGGACGTTGTCCAGCATGCGGCGGTCGTGGGTGACGAGAAGGACTGTGCCCTCGAAGGATTCGACGGCCTCCTCCAGTTGTTCGATGGCGGGGAGGTCGAGGTGGTTGGTGGGTTCGTCGAGGACCAGGAGGTTGACGCCGCGGGCCTGGAGCAGAGCCAGGGCGGCGCGGGTGCGCTCGCCGGGGGAGAGGGTGTCGTTGGGGCGCAGGACGTGTGGGCCGCGCAGGCCGAATTTGGCCAGCAGGGTGCGGACTTCGGCTTCGGGCCAGTCGGGGACCTCGGCGCTGAAGGTGTCGGCGAGAGTGGCTGTGCCACGGAACAATCCGCGTGCCTGATCGACCTCGCCGATGGCTACGCCGGAACCCAGGGACGCGGATCCGGTGTCCGGCTTCGTCTTTCCGAGCAGCAGCGACAGCAGGGTCGACTTGCCGGAGCCGTTCGCGCCGGTGAGGACGATGCGGTCACCCTGATCGACCTGCACGGTGACCGGGCCGAGCGTGAAATCACCCCGCGCCACAGCGGCATTCGTCAGGGTCGCCACGATCGAACCACTACGCGGAGCCGCCGCGATGGTCATGCGCAGCTCCCACTCCTTGCGCGGCTCCTCCACCGCCTCCAGGCGTTCGATCCGCTTCATCGTCTGCTTGATCTTCGAGGCCTGCTTCTCGGTGGATTCGGCGCGGGCCTTGCGGCCGAGCTTGTCGGAATCCGCGCCCTTGGCCTTGCGCCGGGAATTGCGGACGCCGTGCTCCAGCCAGTTGCGCTGCATGACGGCACGAGATTCCAAGCCGGCCTTGGTATCCGCGTATTCGTCGTAGGCTTCGCGGGCGTGGCGGCGGGCGATGGCGCGCTCCTCCAGATACGATTCGTAGCCGCCGTCGTAGACGCCCACCTGCTGCTGGGCCAGATCCAGTTCGACGATGCGATTCACGGTGCGTGCCAGGAACTCTCGATCGTGGCTGATCACCATGAGCGGCTCGCGGACGCCGGTGACGAACTGTTCCAGCCGGGCCAGGCCGTCCAGGTCGAGGTCGTTGGTGGGCTCGTCCAGCAGCAGAATATCGAAGCGGGACAACAGGACCGAGGCCAGCCCGGCGCGGGCGGCCTGGCCGCCGGACAGCACGGTCATCGGGGTGTCCAGGCCGTGCGGCAGGCTCTCGCTGAGACCGAGGTCGGCGGCCACCTCCTCGGCGCGCTGCTCGAGATCCGCGCCGCCGAGCGCCAGCCAGCGTTCCAGGGCGGGGGAGTATTCGTCCGCGCCGCCGTCCGCGAGACGTTCGGCGGCGGCGTCCATGGTTTCCTGGGCGGCGGCCACGCCGGTGCGCCGGCGCAGGAATTCGAGCACCGTCTCGCCCGCGAGGCGTTCGGGCTCCTGCGCGAGGTAGCCGACGGTCGCGTCGGGCGGGCTGAGGGTGATCTCGCCCTCGTGCGCGGCGCCGTCGGCGAGCATGCGCAGCAGGGTCGACTTCCCGGCGCCGTTCACGCCGACCAGGCCGAGCACATCCCCGGGGGCGAGCACGAGATCGAGGTCGGAGAACAGGGTCCGCTCGCCGTGTCCGGCAGCCAGCCCGCGCGCATGAAGTGTGGTGCTCACCTGGGCAATTCTGCCCTGCTCAGGGTTGCACCCTGAGCCCGCCCCCGCCGAAGTTCAGGGTCGGTATGGGTCATGGGACCGATGCCGGAACGCGGTGATCCGAGGAGAGTGGAGTTATGACAACACCGACCTACACCCGCAAGCTCACCCGTTCGACCAACGACAAGTGGATCGCGGGCGTGTGCGGCGGTCTCGCGCAGTACTTCGGCTGGAACGCCAACATCGTCCGCCTGCTGTTCGTGATCTCCTGCCTGCTGCCCGGTCCGCAGTTCATCATCTACCTGGCGCTGTGGCTGATCATCCCCAAGCAGAAGTACTGAGTTTCCACAGGCCCCGGAGTTATCCACATTCCAGGTGAAGGTGCTGTGAGGCGCAGCGCCGGGTGACAGGATGAAGCTCACGTCCTAGCGGAGGAGCGCACATGGTCACATCGGGTGATCTGCCGGGCATGGATCTGCCGAATCTCGACGCGCATTCGGAGTTGGGTGGCCTCGGCGCGGTCGAGCTACAGCATCCGACGCAGGACATCGATGGTGATGGCACGCTCGACACCATCACCACGAGTACCGACCGCGCCATGCACGTCTGGACCGATCTCGACCATGACGGCTGGGCCGATCACGTCACCATGATCGACACCGGCGGCGATTACGCCGCATGGGAATTCCATCATCATGCCGACGGCACCACCGAGTGGGTGCGGACCGATTCGGGCAGCCTCGGCGGCTAGACCGGGCCGGGGTTTTCGATCTAGGGGGGACATCATGAGTGGATCGAACGCGCTCTCCATCGATGTCGACGGACTGCGCGCGGCTGCGGCCACCCTGCGCGACGAGGCTGTCACGCTACGCCTGCAGTCGCGCCGAATCACCGACCACACCTTCGGAGTCGGCAACGACCAGGCCGGGCGCAACTACGCCCGGCAGGGCGCGGCCGTGCACGACGGATTCGAACGCGTCGCGGACTGCCTGCGCGACTGGGGCACGGCAGTCTCCGTGACAGCCGACGTATTCGACCTGGCCGCAAGCGAATACGAACGTCAGGACAGAGAGCGGGCCGAGCGCGTCACAGGGGGATGAGCGTGAGTTTCGATGCCAGCGGCAAGACGATCGATGAAATCCTGGATTACGGCGCACCCGGGCTGCAGTACTGGGAACACTTCCTGCCCCTCTACGAGAAGGCCTTCGGTCCCCTCCCCGGCGCGGTGCTCAGCGACCTGCAGGCCCGCTACGACGAACAACGCCGCACCGACCTGGCCGGACTCGACAGTGCCCGAACGGAATTGGACGCCGCGGTCACCGAAGCCGAAATCCGGTGGACGGCCCAGCGTGGCGTGGCCGACCGGCTCCCGAGCATCTGGGACGGCGGCACCGGCGAGCAGGCGCTCGGCATTGTCGACGGCCAGCTCACCCGAGCCCGCGATGTCCTGGATTGCGTGCACGCCGCCGCGACAGTCATCGGCGGCACCCCGGAGCCCCTGCGCGCGGCAGCGCTGACCAAGGCCGAGCACACCCTCGGCCTGTTGGAACAAACCCCCGACGGGGCAGGGCGAGTCGCCGTCGGCGGCAAAACCCCGGACGAGATCGACGCCCTCATCGGGAATTCCGAATCGACCTGGCTGACAGACACTTTCAAAGTCGACGTCGAACGCAAGCTGGACGCCTTCACCGCCGCCTGCGCGACGACGAACGAATGCTTCGAGACGCAATACCAATCCATGGTCACCGCCCTCAACCAGGTACCCGACCAGCCGTACCCCTACCCCGACGACGCGATCGTCCCGCGCCGGTCCGATTTCTCCGGAACGACGAGCGGGGCATGGGCCACTGGGAGTTCCACGACGCCGGATACGGCGGCGGCATCCGTATCCGCGGCTGCGCCACCGACATCCGAGCCACCATCGCCCGCGCCGGGATCTACGGTGTCGGGATCGTCCGGGGCCGAGACGTATGCCTCCGGCGCAGCTCCCGCACTTCCCGCGCCCGGAGCGCAGCCGAACATCGATCCGGCCGGAGTGGGGGCTGCCGCGCCGGGATCCGCGTCCGTCACCGGATCGGATGCCGCCGGGGACGAATCACCGCAGCCCTCGGGTGTGGGCTCCGGTCCCGCTGACAGCTCCGCAGGGGCCGAGCGCACCGGAAGTACTGTGCCGCAAGCCATCGCGGACTTGCTCGACCGTCTTCAGGAGATCATCTCCGGTGCGGCGTCGACATGGTCCGGCGTGGTCGATCCGTCCGGTGCCGGACAGCCGGGGAGCGATCCCGAGTCGGGGATTGATGCGCCGCCGGGTACGGAACCGGAATCCGGCAGGGAACCGCAGCCTGCGGCGGAGCCGCCGATGAATCCGGCCCTCCCAGCGGGCAAGGCCGAATTCGATATTGCCGGAAAGCATTTCGCCCTGGAGCCGACAGCCGACGGTGGCCTGCGACTCGCCGTCACCGACGAATCGGGCGAGGTGCACACCTACGCCGTGACTTTCGACGAGCACGGAATTCCTGCCATTACGGTCGAGGAACCCGCACAGAACGGCGACGTGCCGCCGGACGCGTCAGGTCGGCCGGAGGGCGGGGTGTGCGATTCACCGGAGAATCCCGCTGTAGCGCAGCAGCTTCCGCTCGATGGTTCCCCCGCGGGCCCGGCACCCGTCGACGAGCCCGCGCCGTCCTGCGAGCCCGCGCCGTCCTGCGAGCCCGCGCCGTCCTGCGAGCCCGCGCCGTCCTGCGAGCCCGCGCCGTCCTGCGAGCCCGCGCCGTCCTGCGATTCAGGTGGGCCCGGCGATTCGGGGCAGCCGGGCGTGACGCAACCGGGCACCTGTCAACCCGCGCCGTCTGATGGGGGCAAGGGGCAGCCCGCGCCACCGGTCGACGGGGGTGAAGGTAACCCTGTGCCGCCATCGCCCGGCGGGCCGACGGAGCGTGTTCCGGTGCCGCCTTCGGTGCTCGACACCGAGGATCCTACCGTCGAAATCCCTTATGCCGGAACCGAAATCCCCGAGCTGCCCGCCCCGGAGATGCCGTGAGGCTACTTGCGCAGCGCCTGGACCAGTTGCAGGAGGGGGAGCTTCTGCGGCTCGGCGGGCTCCTCCTCGACGGCGTCCGGGTCCACCACCTGGGTGTGCGGGATCAGGATTTCCGGGTCGGCGAACGCCTTGTATTTCTTGTCGCCGAGAACCGTGTAGTTGAGGAAGCCGACGAGCAGGGCTCGGGTGAGGCGCTCGGTTTTGGGCTCGTGTTTGCCCGCGCCGAGGGCGGCCAGGGCGCGGCGGCCCTCGACCATGCCGTTGTGCGAGGCCCGGTCGACCGAGCGCAGTACGGCTTTGCCGCCCCAGGCGGAGGCCAGCGGGATGGCGTTCGAGCTGACCGAGTCGATATCCGCGGCGCCGGCCAGAATCAGTGCGGGCGTGTCGATCCCGCCCGCGAGCGATTCACCGGACGGCGCGGTCGGGGCGGGGTACAGCGCGGCCACGGCCGACACCGCACGCTGCGAGGCCGCGATCACCGCCGCGCCCGCACCCATGCCGTGCCCGGCCAGGGCCAGTTTGTCCGGATGCACGCTGATGTCGCCGGTGCCCAGGCGCACCCCGGCACAGATGTCCAGGGTGGTCAGCAGGTCGGTCGCCAGGTTCAGGTGCGAGGGGATCGGGCCGCGCTCGGTGTCCGGCGCGGCGGCCACGAACCCCCACGACGCCAGATGCTCCAGCAGTCGGCGATAGTTCTCGGCCTTGGTCAGCCACCCGTGCCCGAAGGCCACCGCGGGCAGGTTGAGCCCCTTGGCTGGCGTGTACACCACACCCGGCTGCCCGGCGATGCCGAGATTGCCGCGCAGCACTTGATGCGGGCCACGGGCGGTCAGGGTGCTCAGGAGCGATTTCACAGACGCCGACACGACCTAGAACCTATCCGATCTCCGGGTGGTTGGGGTGATTCGCCCATTGAGCCCGCACACTCGGTTCAGCGTGTCGTGTGTGCGCCAGTAGTCTGGTCACCCATGTGCGGAATCGTGGGGTATGTGGGGTATAGGGGCGCCCTGACCGTAGTGGTGGACGCGTTGCGCCGCATGGAATATCGCGGCTACGACTCCGCCGGAGTCGCCATTCTCGACGGCGCGGGCGGGCTCGCCGTGGAACGCAAGGCGGGCCGGCTCGCCAACCTGGAAGCCGAACTGGCCGAGACCGGTGTGGACCGCTTCGCCGGGACCACCGGCATGGGCCACACCCGCTGGGCCACACACGGCGCGCCGACCGATCGCAACGCGCACCCGCACCGGGACGTCACCGGCCGGATCGCGGTGGTGCACAACGGCATCATCGAGAACTTCGTGCCGCTGCGGCGGGAACTCGAGGCGGCCGGGGTCGAGCTCGGCAGCGACACCGATACCGAGGTCGCCGTGCACCTGGTCGCCCGCGCGTACGCCGCGGGCGAGACCGCGGGCGATTTCGTGGCCTCCGCGCTGTCGGTGGTGCGCCGCCTCGAAGGCGCGTTCACGCTGGTCCTCACGCATGCCGACCATCCGGGCACGATTGTCGCCGCCCGCCGCAACACGCCGCTCGTGGTGGGTGTCGGCAAGGGCGAGATGTTCATCGCCTCCGATGTCACCGCCTTCATCGAACACACCCGGGAGGCCGTGGAACTCGGCCAGGACCAGGCCGTCGTGATCACTGCCGACAGCTACACGGTCACCGACTTCCACGGTGTCACCGACGGTGTGCGCACCCGCCCCTTCACCATCGACTGGGATCTCGCCGCCGCCGAGAAGGGCGGCCACGACTACTTCATGCTCAAGGAGATCGAGGAGCAGCCGCAGGGCGTCGCCGACACCCTCATCGGGCATTTCGCCGATGGCAAGATCGTGCTCGACGAACAGCGCCTCGCCGATCAGGAGCTGCGCGAATTCGACAAGGTCTTCGTGGTCGCCTGCGGCAGTTCGTATCACGCGGGCCTGCTGGCCAAATACGCCATCGAGCATTGGACGCGGCTGCCCGTGGAGGTGGAGCTGGCCAGCGAATTCCGTTACCGCGACCCGGTTCTGGACCGCTCCACCCTGGTCGTGGCCATCTCGCAATCCGGCGAAACCGCCGACACGCTCGAAGCGGTGCGGCACGCCAAGGATCAGAAGGCTCGCGTGCTGGCCATCTGCAACACCAACGGTGCGCAGATCCCGCGCGAATCCGACGCTGTCGTCTACACCCGCACCGGGCCCGAGATCGGCGTCGCCTCCACCAAGGCTTTCCTCGCGCAGATCACCGCCAACTACCTGGTGGGTCTGGCGCTCGCGCAGGCGCGCGGCACCAAATACCCCGACGAGGTCGCGCGCGAATTCGCCGAACTCGAGGATATGCCGCGCCTGGTGGCGCAGGTATTGGAGTCCGCACCGCAGGTGCGCGAAATCGCCCGCTCGCTCGCGCATGTGCCGACCGTGCTGTTCCTCGGCCGCCACGTCGGCTACCCGGTCGCCCTCGAAGGCGCCTTGAAACTCAAGGAATTGGCCTACATACACGCCGAGGGCTTCGCCGCCGGTGAGCTCAAGCACGGTCCCATCGCGCTCATCGAGGACGGCCTGCCGGTCTTCGTGGTCATGCCCTCCCCGAAGGGCCGCGCGGTACTGCACTCCAAGCTGCTCAGCAATATCCGCGAGATCCAGGCCCGCGGCGCGCGCACCATCGTCATTGCCGAGGAGGGCGACGACACCGTGCGCCCGTTCGCCGACCATCTCATCGAAATCCCCGCTGCCCCAACGCTTTACCAGCCGCTGCTGTCGACCGTGCCGTTGCAGATCTTCGCCGCCGAAGTAGCGCAGGCCCGCGGCTACGACGTCGACAAGCCCCGCAACCTCGCCAAGTCGGTCACGGTCGAATAATCCGGGCAGCCGTCGAAGAGCACCGAACAGGCTGCGGCCCCGCCGATCGCGATCGGCGGGGCCGCAGCCTGAGGGTCCTACTGTTCGACGGTGACGGTGCCTTTCATATCCGGGTGCAGCGGGCACAGATAGCGGTACGTGCCCGGCGAGGTGAACGTGTAGCTCCACTCGCCCTTGTGGAAGATCGGGCTGTTGATTCCCATGGCGACATCCCCGATGCCCTGCACCGCGTGCGGCGCCTTGTCATCGAACTTCCACGTCACCGTATCCCCGGCCTTCACGGTGATATTCGCGGGCGAGAACTTCATATCCGTCACCTGCACCGTCACCGTGGCGGGCGTCCGCGGCCCCGACGTCTCCCCGGCCGACGTCGACGTCGCCGCCGAGGTGGTGGTGCTCGTGGGCTTCGAATCATCCGCCCCGCACCCGCCCACGGCTAGCGCTCCGGCCACCACGGTGACGAGGAGCAGGGCGCGGGCGGCGGTGTAGTGGCGGATCGGCATGCCCGCCAGCCTAAACGGGCACGAGTAGCAGCCAATTCGCGGGCGGCCGCAACACCGGAATTCGCTGGGCAGGTGTCCAGATGGTTCCCGTCTGCGGTGACGCGGAATCGAAGCACCGCCTCCGATCGAGCGCTGAGCGGGGCACGGCCGAGGGGCCGAGCAGGGCCGAACCGACGCGCCCATCGACCGGCGTAATCTGCTGGGGTCGCAGGCACGCGGGACCGGCGGTCCCGTCGGACCTCAATTGCGGGAGGCGAATGATGACCGACGCGGTGCGCGGATACTTCACGGCCGACGAGGTGCGGGCGGCCGAGGCCGAGCTGTTCACCCGGGTGCCCGAGGGAATGCCCATGCGACGCGCCGCATTCGGGCTCGCGGACGTGGTGGCGCGTGAATTGCGCCAGCGCACCGGAGGCGTGGCCGGTCGGTCGGTGACCCTGCTGGTCGGATCGGGTGACAATGGCGGCGATGTGCTGTGGGCGGGGTCGATGCTGCGCCGCCGCGGCGTCGCGGTCCGGGCGATCCTGTTGTCGCCCGAACGTGCGCACGCTGCCGGGTTGGCCGCTCTGCGTCGGGCAGGGGGTCGGATTCTCGCTGTCCCAGGTGAGTCGGTTCAGGGAGGGAGTTCGGGCGAGCAGTCCGAAGGCTCCGGCCCGGCGGGCGCGATCGGCGCACCGGATTTGGTCGTGGATGGCATCGTCGGCCTTTCGGGTCGCGGTCCGCTGCGCCCGCGCGCGGCGGAAATCGTTGCCGCCGTGCGGGTTCCGATCATCGCGGCGGACCTGCCCAGTGGGGTGGACCCTGATACGGGTGCGGTCACCGGACCGGCGGTTCGCGCGGATGTGACCGTGACATTCGGCGCGTACAAGCCGGTGCACGCCCTGGCCGCGCCCTACTGCGGGCGAATCGAGCTGGTGCCCATCGGGTTACGGCTGCCGGAGCCGAATCTCGCCGCGCTGGAACCGGACTCGGTCGGTGCGCGGTTGCCTGTGCCCGGCGCGGCCGATGACAAGTACACCCAGGGCGTCACCGGAGTGTGTGCGGGCAGCGCCACCTACCCGGGCGCGGCGGTGCTGTGCACCGGGGCCGCGGTCGCGGCCACCTCCGGGATGGTTCGCTATGCGGGCACCGGGGCGGAGCAGGTCCTCGCCCACTTTCCGGAAGTCATTGCGGCTCCGGATATCTCGTCCACCGGCCGGGTGCAGGCATGGGTGTTCGGGCCGGGCGCGGGCACCGACGACGCGGCTCGTGACCGCCTCGCGCGGATCCTCGCCACCGACCTTCCCGTGGTGGTCGACGCGGACGGGCTGACCCTCCTCGCGGCAGATCCGAGCTTGGTCACCGACCGCGCGGCGCCCACCGTCCTGACCCCGCACGCGGGCGAGTTCGCTCGGCTCACCGGTGACGAGCCCGGCCCCGATCGGGTGGCATCCGTTCGGAAACTCGCCGAATCCTGGGAGGTCACAGTCCTTTTGAAAGGACGGGCCACCCTGGTCGCCACTCCCGGCGGGCCGGTGCTGGTCAACGAGGCGGGCGGATCGTGGGCGGCCACCGCGGGCTCCGGTGATGTGCTGTCCGGCATCATCGGCGCACTGCTCGCCGCCGGACGCGAACCCGTCTGGGCGGCCGCCGCGGCTGCCCGGGTGCATGCGCTCGCCGCGAACCTCGCGGCGCACGCCGCGACCGACGCGGGTACGCCCATCTCCGCCTCACCGCTGCTCGCCCATGTCCGTGCGGCCATCGGCACGCTCCGGGAACTCGCTGCCCCGATGTGAGCCACACCGCTCGCAGGCCCGCACAAGCAGCGGAAATCCGGTGTGAGCTGACGCATGCTGTGCCGGGACGACAGCGGGGGATGGCAGGATCGGAAGGGTGAGCAATCCGGAACCGCAGGTGGAAGCCCTAGTCGATCTGAATGCCATCGCACACAATGTGCGGATCCTGGCCCAGCACGCCGGGGACGCCGCGGTGATGGTGGTCGTGAAGGCCGACGGGTACAACCACGGCGCGGTCGAGGTGGGGCGGGCGGCCTTGGCCGCCGGTGCGCGCGAACTGGGGGTGACCACCGTCGCCGAGGCCGTCGCCCTGCGTGCGGCGGGAATCACAGCTCCGATTCTGTGCTGGCTCAACACCTCCGATACCGATTTCGCGAGCGGGATCGCCGCCGATATCGAGATCGCCGTGTCCTCGGTGGCGCATCTGGAAGCCGTGGCGGCTGCCGCCCGGCAGCTCGGCAAGACCGCGATCGTGAGCCTCAAGGTCGATACCGGGCTGAACCGCAACGGCGTCTCGCCGACCGAGTACCCGCAGGTGCTGGAGCTGCTGGCGAGTCTGGTGGCCGAGAGGACCGTGCGGTTCCGGGCGATCTTCTCGCACCTGGCGAACGCCGACGAGCCGCACAACCCGGTCATCGACATGCAGCGCGACCGCTTCCTCGAAGCCATCGCCACCGCCAAGGAGGCGGGCCTGCAACCCGAACTCGTGCACCTGGCCAACTCGGCGGCCGCCCTCACCCGGCCGGACCTCGCCTTCGACATGGTGCGTCCCGGCATCGCCGTCTACGGACTGTCACCCGTGCCCGAAATATCCGACTACGGCCTGCGCCCCGCCATGACCTTCCGCGCCCGCGTCGCCCTGGTGAAACGCGTCGCCGCCGGTGAAGGCGTCTCCTACGGCCACGAATGGATCGCCGACCGCGACACCACCGTCGCCCTCATCCCCGCCGGATACGCCGACGGCGTGCCCCGCACCCTCGGCGGCCGCTTCGACGTCTTCCTCGGTGGCGAACGCCACCCCAGTATCGGGCGCGTCTGCATGGACCAGCTCGTGGTGAACCTCGGCGAGAACGAAGCCGGCGTCCGCGAGGGCGACACCGCCATCCTCTTCGGCGGCGACACCGGCGTGCCACACCCCCAGGAATGGGCCGATACCCTCGGCACCATCCACTACGAGGTGGTGTGCTCCCCCCGCGGCCGAGTCGTGCGCAGCCACATCGGAGGCGACCGATGAACACCGTCTCCCAGAATCACCGCATGCTCCCCACCGTCGAAGACACCGAAGCCCTCGGCCGCGAACTCGCGAGCCAGCTCCAAGCCGGTGACCTCGTCATCCTCGACGGCCCCCTGGGTGCGGGCAAAACCGCCCTCACCCGCGGCATCGCGGCGGGCCTCGGCGTCGAAGGACGGGTCAGCTCACCGACTTTCATCATCGCCCGCCAGCACCGCGCCGGCGCCGACCCCGGCTCCATCGCCCTGGTCCACGTCGACGCCTACCGCCTCGGCGGCGACCTCGACGAGCTCGACGCCCTCGACCTCGACACCGACCTCGATCACGCCGTGGTCGTCGTCGAATGGGGTCTCGGCGTCGCCGAACACCTCGCCGACCGTCACCTCCGCGTCCAGCTCCGCCGCGAACCCGAATCCGACGTCCGCACCGCCGAATGGGAATGGGTGGCCGCCACCACCCCCCGATAGCTGCTCACGACCGCCGACACGCGTGTGGAACAGGTCACGGCTCTCAGCCATGCGCTGAAGTCTCGGAGAGGCGGGACAGTCGGAACTGTATTGTTGGGGCAATCATGCTTGTACTGGCTGTCGACACCGCGACCCCAGCCGTGACGGCGGGACTGGTGGAACTGGAACCGGCGGACGCCGGGGCAACCGCACCTCGTATCACCACGATCACCTCCAAGGTGACCGTGGACGCACGCGCGCACAACGAGGTGCTGACCCCGCAGATCCTGGCCTGCCTGGCCGAATCCGGCCGGTCACGCGGCGAGATCGGCGCCGTCGTCGCCGGAATCGGCCCCGGACCCTTCACCGGTCTGCGTGTCGGCATGGCCACCGCGGCCGCCTTCGGTGACGCTCTCGGCGTGCCGGTGCACGGTGTGTGCAGCCTCGACGCCGTCGCCGCCGACACCGAGAGCTATCTGCGCGACCACGCCGACCCGGTGGAACTGCTGGTCGTCACCGATGCCCGCCGCCGCGAGGTGTACTGGGCGCGCTACCGCGCCGAAGGACGCGTCGAGGGCCCGGCCGTGTGCAAACCCGCCGACCTGGATCCGGCCGCGGCCACCGTCATCGCCGGATCCGCCTCGCACGTCGACTATTTCGATCTGCCGGTGCTGCCCGTGGAGACCCCGTCCCCGGCCGGGCTGGTGCGCGTCGCGGCCCGCGATCTGCTGTCCGGCGTCACCCCCGAACCCTTGATCCCGCTCTACCTGCGCCGCCCCGACGCGGTCGAGCGCAGCTACGCGCAGGTGGGCCGATGACCATCCGCATCGAACCGATGCGCCCCTCCGATGCCACCCGCTGCGCGCAACTCGAGCAGCTGCTGTTCCCCGAGGACGACCCCTGGCACGAGGTGTCGTTCCTGTCCGAACTGGCCGGGCCGCACAACCGCTACATCACCGCCCGCGAGGACGGCCGCATGCTCGGCTACGCCGGTATCGCGCTGCTCGGTGACATCGAACATCCCGAAGCCGAGATCCACACCATCGGCGTCGACCCGCGCTTCCATCGCGGCGGCGTCGGCACCCTGCTGCTGACCGCACTGCTCGCCGAGGCCGGTCGGCGCGGCGGCCCGGTGTTCCTCGAGGTGCGCACCGACAACGCGCCCGCCATCGCGCTCTACGAGAAGCACGGCTTCCACATCATCGGCCTGCGCAAGAACTACTACCAGCCCAGCGGCGCCGACGCGTACACCATGCGCCGACCCGCCATGGCCGGCTTCCCGCAGGATGTTCCGGGGATCTCGGCCGCCGAATCCGCTGACGGCACAGCCGGATCGGTCGACGGCGCAGCCGAGTCCGCCGATGGCGCAACCGAATCCGCGCCCGGCGCAACCGAATCCGCAACCGGCACCGAGGTCCTGTCATGATCGTCATGGGTATCGAAAGCTCCTGCGACGAAACGGGAGTCGGCATCGTCCGCTACCGGCCGGATGGCACCTGCGAACTGCTCGCCGACGAGGTCGCCTCGAGCGTCGATCAGCATGCCCGTTTCGGCGGCGTGGTGCCCGAGATCGCCTCCCGCGCGCACCTCGAGGCCATCGTGCCCGCGATGCGTCGCGCCCTGGCAACCGCCGATATCGAGCAGCCCGATGCCCTCGCCGTCACCATCGGCCCCGGACTCGCGGGTGCGCTGCTGGTCGGTGTCGCGGCCGCGAAAGCCTATGCGGCAGCGTGGGACATCCCCTTCTACGCGCTCAACCACCTCGGCGGTCACGTCGCCGTCGACACCCTCGAGCACGGCCCCATGCCGCCTGCCGTCGCCCTGCTCGTCTCCGGCGGGCACACCCATCTGCTGCAGGTGACCGACCTGGCCCAGCCCATCACCGAGCTGGGCAGCACCGTCGACGACGCCGCGGGCGAAGCCTTCGACAAGGTGGCCCGTCTGCTCGGCCTCGGCTATCCGGGCGGGCCCGTCCTGGATTCCATTGCGGCCGAAGGCGATCCGACCGCCATCGCCTTCCCGCGCGGTATGACCGGTCCCCGCGACCCCCGCTACGACTTCTCCTTCTCCGGCCTGAAAACCGCGGTGGCTCGCTATGTCGAAGCGGCCCAGCGCGAAGGCCGCGACCTCCCCATCCCCGACATTGCCGCCTCCTTCCAGGAAGCCGTCGCCGACGTCCTCACCATGAAGGCCGTCCGCGCCGCCCAGGATGTCGGCGTCGACACCATCGTCCTCGGCGGCGGCGCCACCGCGAACTCGCGCATCCGCTCCCTGGCCGAAGAACGCTGCGCCGCAGCGGGTCTGACCCTGCGCGTCCCCAAGCCCCGCCTCTGCACCGACAACGGCGTCATGATCGCCACCCTCGGCGCTCACATCATCGCCGGCGGCGCACAACCTTCCGAGCTGACGGTGGCCACGGACCCCGGCCTCCCGGTCTCCACCAGCCGCCTCTGACGCCCTCGACGCCCGGCTGTGGCGTCGATCCGGCGCGCGATCACGCCGACAGCTGGAGTGCCGCGGGAATGGCTGCGAAGGCCAGGCGCAGACGCTCGAGCAGGCCGGAGCGGCCGCCCTTGCCGTTGTCGGCGACCCAGCCGCGGCCGGCGGTGCTCCAGGCGGTGGTGGTCAGTTCGGCGAGGATCCGCGGACGCAGGTCGCCTTCGGGGAGGGCGAGTTTGCCCGAGAGATGCTGGGCTACTTGGGTTTCCACGCCGGAACGGGCGTATTCGACGTGGCCGAGCAAGCTGGGCGCGGTGAGCACCAGCTGCCGGGTGGCGATGTAGCGCTCGTCCCAGTCCTCGGGTAGTGCGGCGATGGCGTCGGTGAGGATGTCGTGCAGTGCGGTCAGGACCGGACCGGTGAGATCGTGGCTGGTCAGGGTGTCGAGATAGCCCGTCCACAGCTCGGTTTCGGCCTCGATGGCCACGGCTTCCTTGGTGGCGAAGGCCCGGAAGAATGTGCTGCGGGACACCTCCGCCGCGTCGACCAGTTCCTCCACGGTGGTGGCGGCGAAACCCTTTTCCGCGAAGAGCCGCAGTGCGGCGTCGGCGAGGGCGCGGCGGGTGCGTATCCGTTTGCGTTCACGCAGCGGCAGGGCGCGGTCGTCTGCAGGCATACCCGGAATCCTAACGCGAAGAGAACCTCGGGCACGAAAGAAACTCAATAGAAATTGGTACTTGCGCACTTATGGAACTCAGTGTCAGAATCGATCTCGTCAACGAGCAACACCGAACGAGGAGATCGCAATGACCACCACCACCACCCCGGCCACCCTGAACCCCGCCATCGTCGGCCAGGCCGAGAAGCACCACGCCGCGATCCTGAACCGCGCGCTGGCCGGCACCACCCTCGACGAGCACCAGTGGATCGTGCTCAACCAGGCACTGGCCGCAGCCGAACCGGTCGAACGGGCCGCGTACACCGCCCGCATCGCCGCGATGACCCAGTGGAACCCCGCCGACGTGGTGACCGCCCTGGACGCACTGCTCGCTGGCGGCCTGCTCGCGACCACGCCCGATGGCCTGGTCGAACCCACCGAGACCGGCACAACCCTCGCAGGCAGGATCCGCGCCGAATCCGGCGCGATCGTCGCCGCCGCCTACGGCGCGGTCGCTCCCGAGGACCTGGCCGTCGCGGCCCGGGTGCTGGCCACCGTCACCGCCCGCATGGCCCAGGAACTGGCCCGCGCCTGACCACGGCACGGCGTCTCCCGGCCCGGGAGCCGCGCGATCCGCTGACTCGAGGGCACCCAGATAGCCCGCATCGGAAGAGGTTTCACAAATGTCCAGCAGAACTGCCACGGTCGGCGTCGCGGTGTCGGTCATCGGCGCGACGCTGCTGCTCGCCGGTTGTCACGCAGCGGCCGTCGACGCGGGGCCGTCCAGTAGCGCCGTCGTGGCCGCGAGTACGACCGCACAGGCTCCGGCCACGATCCAGGCCACCCTGAGCCCCTCGATCATCGGCCAGGCCGAGAAGCACCACACCGCCGTTCTGGCCCGCGCGCTGGCCGGCACCACCCTCGACGAGCACCAGTGGATCGTGCTCAACCAGGCGGTGGCCGCCGGTGGACCGGTCGAACGATCCGCCCACATCGCCCGCATCGCCGCGATGACCCAGTGGAATCCGGTCGACATCGAAGCCGCGCTGAGCGCACTGCTCGACAGCGCCCTGCTGCGGGCCGCACCCGGCGGCCTGGTCGAACCCACCGAGACCGGAACAACTCTCGCGGGTGAGGTTCGTACCGTATCGGGCGCGATCGTGCAGGACGCCTACAGCGTTGTCACGCCGGAGGATCTGGCCACGACCGCCCGCGTACTGACCGCGATCACCGCCCGCATGGCAGCGGAACTCGACCGCCCCTGAGCCGAATGCGCGCAGTCGCCGGGCGTCCGGACGCTAGTCGGTCGGGCGGACCAGGGTTGTGGTGCCGCCGGCGGAGCCCGAGTTGCTGCGGGGGGCGGCGGGTTTGGTCGGGGATTCGGGGTCGGGTGTTTCCGAGGGGGCGAGGGTGCTGCCCAGGAGGGGGCCGAGGATGCGGGGGAGATCGGCGGGGAAGGGGATCTGGGGTAGGCCGGGGTCGGGACGCAGGGGCGGCTGCTGGACCGTGGTGGCCGAGGGGGTCTGGATGCCGTTGGGGGTGCCGGGCTGGCCGTTGGTGTTGGCCGTGGGCCCGGTGGTGCGCTGGGCCGGACTCCGGTTGGGGATGGCGGGGGTGGTGATGCCGTTGCCGGTGGTGGGGCCGGTGGTCGGCGGGGTGGGGTTCTGCGGGGCCTGGTTGCCGGTGCTGGGGGAGTAGTTGGTGCCCTGGGGTTCGGGAACCAGCTCCTTGACCCCGTAGCCGACGATGAGGCCGACCACGACGATGGCTCCCGCAAGCGTGCCCGCGAGTTTGGTGAAGGTGCCGACCGGGGCGTCGGAGCTCAGGTTGATCACCGGGAAGGCATTGGTGGCCTGCGAATCGGCAACCAGCGCAGCGCCTTTCGCGATGGCGGATTCCGGCTCGGGCACGGTCAGCACCGGCACGTCGAGCTGGCGTTCCAGACTGGCCAGGATCATCGGGGTGTTCGCGCCGCCGCCGATGAGGGCCACGGCCTCGGGGAACTTGGGCGCACGCACGAATACGCCGCGCGTGAACACGGCGAGTTCACGCACCAGATCGGAGACGAGCTCCTCGAAATCGACCCGCGTGAGCTTGATGGCCTGCCCCGCCACGTGGTCGATGGTCACCGCGGGCGCGATGGACAGGTGTTCCTTCGCGGCCCGGCTGCGGTTCAGCAGCATGCCGCGGTTGGGCCGGGTGCCGCGCCGGGCGAGGTGGCAGTCGAGCAGGTGCTGCAGGATCAGTTCGTCGATGGCGTTGCCGCTGATGGCCGTGGTGCGCTCGGAGCGCAGCACGGTGTCGTCGGCGTGGTCGGCCACGGTGACGGTGGTGCCGGTGGCGCCCAGATCGAGTACGGCGACCGTGTCGTAGCGGTCCAGCAGGCCGGTGTGGCGCAGGAACGCGAGAGCCGCGGTGCTTTCCGGGATGAGCTGCACGGCCCGGCGTTGCCGCCCGATAGCCGAGCGGATGATCTGAGCCTGCTCCCGGTCTCGATAGGCGACCGCGATATCACCCGGCGCGGAGGGTTCGGCATCGTGCTGGACGAGTGGCGTGATGTGGTGGCTGCCGACGGGGTGCACGATGTCGCGCGGAATCTGGGTGGTCATCAACTCGATGGAGGAGGCCACCAGATCGCCGAGATCGGAATGGGCCGTGTCGGCGGTGACGACACGGTAGTCGAAAGTCTGGGCTCCGTTGGGCGCGGTGGCGACAGTCGCCGAGCACACCACCTCGTTCCCGGCGGAGATGCCGAGGGATGTTCGCATGTTCACCTCCCTTCGAGCGGATGGTCCTGCTGTAACCGACCATCTCGAACGGACTGCGGAAACGTCTCGCTGGTGACGGACGAATCCGAGCTACGGATCAAGCTGAGCCCTCGTCCGATGGGGCGTCGGGACCAGCCGGCGATCACTTGCGGTCTTGCTCTCGTCTCTGCGCTGCGCGGGCGCTGCCGTGCAGTGGGGTGAAGCACTCTGTAACTTTCGATGCGGCGCGTGACGTATCCGATGTGATGCCGTCGCGCGGCCGTCGTCAATGGTGTCACATTCCGTTATCCGAACGTTACAGATTTTCGTTTTTCTTTGGAAGCCCTCAGATTCCCCGGCCGTTCCAGTCGGCGAGTCGCGTTGTGTGTCTCGGTTACGGGTCCTGCCTGGACCGATGACCGGCACTGCCTGGACGGATGACAAGTATTGGTTGGTCTTGATGGCAGAGCCCAGCCTTGAGCGCTGGCACTCCCGTGTATAGAGTGCTAGTTGGCACTGGATGTGTGCTCAGGTGCCAGCAAACGACTACTGGGCAGGAGTCCCGGCACCCGCGACGACGGGGCGACGCACAGGGTCGGCAAGACCTATCCGTGAGCTCGGGGAACAGCCCCGGGCGCGAAGAATCCCCTGAAAGTGGAGGGCTCAACGTGGCGAGCGTGAACATCAAGCCGCTCGAGGACAAGATCCTCGTCCAGGCCAACGAGGCCGAGACGACGACCGCCTCCGGCCTGGTCATCCCCGACACGGCCAAGGAAAAGCCCCAGGAGGGCACCGTTGTCGCCGTCGGCCCCGGCCGCTGGGACGAGGACGGCGAGAAGCGGATTCCGCTGGACGTCAAGGAAGGCGACGTCGTCATCTACAGCAAGTACGGCGGCACCGAGATCAAGTACGCCGGCCAGGAGTACCTGATCCTCTCGGCGCGCGACCTGCTGGCCGTCGTCACCAAGTAAGACGCAACTCTCCGGGCCTCCAGGGCTTCGCCCCGGACCCGGACTTTCCGCCCCGGCGTCGACGCTGGTCATACGGCCACCCGACCCGGGGCGGAGTGCGTTCTCTCCCAACTCATTTCAGGAGCAGGTACACATGGCAAAGCAGATCGAGTTCGACGAGAAGGCGCGTCGGGCAATGGAGCGCGGCGTCGACAAGCTCGCCGACGCCGTCAAGGTCACCCTGGGCCCGCGCGGCCGGCACGTGGTGCTGGCCAAGGCGTTCGGCGGCCCGACCGTCACCAACGACGGCGTGACCATCGCTCGCGACATCGACCTCGAGGACCCGTTCGAGAACCTGGGCGCGCAGCTGGTCAAGAGCGTCGCCACCAAGACCAACGACGTCGCGGGTGACGGCACCACCACCGCCACCGTGCTGGCGCAGGCGCTCATCAAGGGCGGCCTGAAGAACATCGCCGCGGGCGCGAACCCGATGGTGCTCGGCAAGGGCATGAGCAAGGCCGCCGACGCGGTCGCCGTGGCCCTGGCCGCCGCCGCGACCCCGGTGTCCGGTGAGAAGTCCATCGCGCAGGTCGCCACCGTGTCCTCGCGCGACGAGGAGATCGGTGAGCTGGTCGGCAAGGCCCTCACCACCGTCGGCAAGGACGGCGTGGTCACCATCGAGGAGTCCTCCACGCTGCAGACCGAACTCGCCATCACCGAGGGCGTGCAGTTCGACAAGGGCTACCTGTCGCCGTACTTCGTCACCGACGGTGAAGCGCAGCAGGCCGTCCTGGAGGATGCCTACATCCTGCTGAACCGCGAGAAGATCAGCTCCCTGCCGGACCTGCTGCCGCTGCTGGAGAAGATCGCCGAGTCGGGCAAGCCGGTCGTCATCATCGCCGAGGACGTCGAGGGCGAGGCGCTGTCCACCCTGGTCGTGAACGCGATCCGCAAGACCCTCAAGGCCGTTGCCGTGAAGGCCCCGTTCTTCGGCGACCGCCGCAAGGCGTTCCTCGACGACCTGGCCATCGTCACCGGCGGCACCGTGGTCAACCCGGACCTGGGCATCACCCTGCGTGAGGCGGGCCTCGAGGTGCTGGGCAAGGCCCGGCGCGTCGTGGTCACCAAGGACGAGACCACCATCGTCGAGGGTGCGGGCACCCAGGACGCCATCGACGCGCGGGTTTCCCAGCTGCGCAAGGAGATCGAGAACACCGACTCCGACTGGGACCGCGAGAAGCTGGAAGAGCGCCTGGCCAAGCTGGCCGGCGGCGTCGCCGTGATCAAGGTCGGCGCGGCCACCGAGACCGAGCTCAAGGAGCGCAAGTACCGCGTCGAGGACGCGGTCTCCTCCGCCAAGGCCGCGGTCGCCGAGGGCATCGTCCCCGGTGGCGGCACCGCCCTGGTGCAGGCCGCCGCCAAGCTGGTGGAGCTGCGCGACTCGCTGACCGGTGACGAGGCGGTCGGCGTCGAGGTCGTGCGCCAGGCGCTGCTCTCGCCGCTGTACTGGATCGCCACCAACGCCGGCGTCGACGGCGCGGTCGTGGTCTCCAAGGTCACCGAGGGCAAGGAAGGCTTCAACGCCGCCACCCTGACCTACGGCGACCTGGTCACCGAGGGCGTCATCGACCCGGTGAAGGTGACCCGTTCCGCTGTCGAGAACGCCACCTCCGTGGCGCGCATGGTGCTCACCACCGAGTCGGCCATCGTGGACAAGCCCGCCGAGGAGGCCGACCACGGCCACCACGGCCACGCCCACTGAGTGCGGTCTCGCTGAGCGAAGCGACAGGCCCCCGGACACGCACCGTGTCCGGGGGCTTTCGCGTCAGGCCAGGCCGCAGCGGGCCAGCAGGCCCTCGGCGGCCGCCGGGTCGAGTTCCTCGATCAGCTCCGCGGACGCCCGCAGCGCCTCGTGCAGAACGGGATACATATTCGACGGCTGCCATCCGAAATGCGTCAGCTTGGGTTCGACCACCAGGAACGGGATTCCGTCCAGCTGCGGCAGCTCCAGGGGTGAAGCAGAGCCCGGCATGAACAGGCCGCCGGGGTAGGCGAAATTGAAGCGCTGATGATCGCGGATGCGCTCCCACGCGCCCGGGTCGCTGTAGTCCAGCCCGGTATTGCGCGCGTAGTTCACCGCGTCCGGATCGACGGGTTCGGCGTCGAGGTAGCCCGGTCCGGCATGGCGCAGCAGGGCGTCCTGGAGCAGCGCGTAGGCGTGATACAGCCGGTCCCGCACCGCGATCAGCCGGAATCGGAAGGCCCGCCGGTTCTTCGGATCGAGCAGCAGGATCTCGAAGTCGTCGTGCAGGGTGAAGATCTCGCGCAGGAAGAACGGCACGAAGTCGTTGTCCTCGAGCTCGTCCAGCCGTTCCATCACGTCGGGGCGTTCCCGCCACCGTTTGCGCGTCTCCCTGGATCGGCTGAGCATCGTCATGGCCGCGGGGAAGCTCAACCGGCTCGCCGCCAGCACCTCGGCGTCGGGCCGTTCGGCGAAGGCGTCCAGTTGCCGTACGAGCAGTTCCAGGGTGGCGTCGATGGCGCCGCCCGCGTCGGCCCCGTTCTCCACCAGCGATCCGCACAGGAGCGCGAGCACGGCATTGTGGAACAGGTCTCCGCCGGGCATGAGGTTGCGTAGTTCGACGACGGACGCGGTGAGTTCCGCGGGTGTCCGGGCCGACATCATCTCGCCGACTTCGGCGCCGGCGTCGGGTGGCAGCCACAGTCCGCGGCCGCTTTCGATGGACTGGATCTCCGCCGCTTCGGTCTGCCGCTGGATGAACTCGGTCAGCGCGCGTAGCGACATGAAACCTTCTCCCCCCGAACTGAAACGGTGATGCAACAGCCCTCGACGCTAGCAGTCGCGGTCCGCGCGCGCCCAGACCCGGAGTTCGGCACGGAAAAGCCCCTGAACGCGAATCCTGTTCAGGGGCCTTGCATTTGCGCTTCCGGCGCAGCCGGGGTGGGCTGGCGGGAGGGGCGCGAAAACTGGTGGCGATCCGGACGTTTGCCGTAATTGGTGCGGAACCAACTGGGCGGGCGCCCGGATTCGCGGAGCTGCGAAAAAGCGCCTCAGTCGTGGACGGGGTGGGAACTT
Organism: Nocardia acididurans; assembly: GCF_016741815.1. Classification (GTDB taxonomy): domain Bacteria; phylum Actinomycetota; class Actinomycetes; order Mycobacteriales; family Mycobacteriaceae; genus Nocardia; species Nocardia acididurans. The sequence continues at coordinate 248,321 of NZ_JAERRJ010000004.1, read as the reverse complement.
CGTCCGTTGGCCGGGCGGTAGGTGGTGTGGTGATGGATTGCGGTTGCCGGCGCCGGGTCCGTGGCAATGGCGGCGAGGAGGCGGTCGCGGAGCGCGGCGGGCGGCGGCGTGGCCGCCGCGGTCGCGAACAGGGCGAGAGCTTCTCGGGTCTGCTGCACTTCCTGGGTGAAGTCCGCGCGCAGTACCGGGTCGTCGGTATCCAGGATGTCCTGCACTGCGCGCTGATCTTCGTCGCCGATCGATCCGAGCGCGACAGTGTGCGCGAGATCGATCTGGCTTTCGTTCATCTCACGTCACTCCCAAACTTTTCTTGAGTCGTGTCAATCCGTCTCGTATACGAGACTTAACGGTAGGTAACCCTACGCCCAGATATGCCGCTACCTCGGCATATGTGCGCCCACCGAAGTAGGCGAGGGAGATGGCTTCCCGTTGCGTCTCCGTCAGTGTGGCCAAGCCCTGCAGGACCGCCTGCTGTTCCAGCCGACGTCCCACCTCCTCGGTCACCTCGTCGAACTCGTGACCGAGAGTGCTTGTGCCATAGGCGACCTCACGCTGGGCATGCGCCTGTTCGGCGCGCACGCGATCGACCGCGCGCCGATGGGCGAGGGTCATCAACCAGGTGACCGCCGAGCCCTTGGCTTGGTCGAAATTGGCTGCCGTGCGCCAGATCTGGAGATAGACCTCCTGAGTGGTCTCCTCCGCGTATCCAGGATCGTGTAGCACGCGTAGGACCAGGCCGAACACTCGTGCCGAGGTGCGGTCGTACAGCTCGGCGAATGCCTGCTGGTCGGACTGCCCACAGCGTTCGAGAAGTGCGGCGAGTTCGAGACTTTCGGCTGCGCGCGCCGTTACCGCAGAGTCCACGCTCGGTGTTCCGACCCGCTCGCCCCTCGAACTCTGGAACGAGTCGCCCTCTGCGGCCGGCGGACGCGTTGTCACAACGCTCCGTTCTGTGTCATCGGCCACGAGGGTAGCGTGCCGCTATAACCTCCTTTCCGTTGGGGGTATCGGGAAAGCGACTGTCGCGCAGTGGTTTTCCGATTTGTACCGAATCTCCGCAACGCGTCTGGTGAGACACGCCGTACGCCAGTCCGTCGCAACCGGCTTCGGTGGGACAGTGGCCGGTTGTTTGCTAGAGATTCGGCACGCCACGCCACGCGGATGGGAAAATTTCCGAACTCACACTCCCGGGCCGCCTCAGCGTCCCCGCTGGTACACACCCGTCACGCAGGTGTGGGAAGACGATCTAGGCGACCACCCGGCGGCGGTTCCGGCGGGCGTGCATCTCGCGCTCGGTCTCCGACATGCCGCCCCAAATTCCGTAGGGCTCGCTCACCTTCAGCGCGTGTGACCGGCACTGCAGCAGCACCGGGCACTGCCGGCAGATCTCTTTGGCTCGCATCTCGCGCTGGGATCGCGCACGGCCCCGCTCACCGTCCGGATGAAAGAAGACCGATGAGTCCTGACCGCGGCAGGACCCGCGCATCTGCCAGTCCCAGACGTCGGCGTTGGGACCGGGGAGGTGGGTCGGCATAGGCATGGTGAACTCCTCGTGGTGCGAGCTCGTCGGCATTGTCGAGCGGTGCTGGTGAGCAATCAGTGGGCCGCATCGCCGGTGCCCGGCGATCGCACTCCGCCGCCGCCGAATTTCGATCAGCGCCGACGATGGCGATGTCGTACGTTAGGACGGACAACGAAATCGAGTCAATAGTTCGATCCGCTGCGATCCGAATAGCAGTGCATTTGAGAATTAACATCGACGCTATTTACAAATCGGGCGATCTGTGGTGATACTGATCGGTTGCCCAGCAGCCCGCGGCCTCCGTGATAGCCACTCCGAGTTGTCAAACCGACAGGTAGAACGGCCTTTTCGTACGCGAATGCGTGCAATCGGAGCTATGCCCGAGTGGCGATCGTCGTGATCTCGCCCATTGCGCATCCCGCCCTGAGTGCGGTAGAGATGGCCGGATCAAGGCGCCCAGGTTAATAGCGCGAAACGCCATACGAATTTCTTACGGGCGTGCTAGGCGATAGCGAGCAGCAATTTACGGAGTGGAAACACAATGCCGCTTGCGAATGCTGAAAGGTAGCTGAGTATCTATGCTATGGCGGCTGATGTTCATCCGCCCCGGGCTGGTTACAGTGCGGCAGTGCCTGTGCCCGATGTGAACTCCCCACTCGCCGAGTCGGCTTTCGGCAATGCGCCCGCCGCCGCTGCCACGGGATTGCCCGCGGCGACCGACGCCACCGAATCCTGGCTGCGCGCCGTCGCTCTCGGCGGTGTCGGGCACTATGCCGCCGCCCGCGCCGAACTCGCCCGCGCCCGCCGCGCCGCGACCGATCCGGCGCTGCGCTCGCTCACCCACAGCACCGAGGGCTCTCTCCTGCGGCAACTCGGCTGGCACGCATACGCCGCTGTCGCAGATGGCCGCGCCGCCGCCCTCGCTCTCGCGGGCCCGGTGACCGCGCCCGCGACCGTCGAAGCGGATATCGCTCGCGCCCAAGCCGTTTGCGACGCGTTGACGGGCCTGGCCGCGGACGCTCTCGGCACCGCTCGCCCGGCCCTCGCGGCCCGGCTGCTGACCCGTTGCCACACCCATATCGACGCCCATCTCGCCGCCCCGGAGGCCGGATGGCGCCAGCGCATCCGCCTGCACTGGGTGGCTGCCGAGACCGCGCTGTCGGCCCCGGACTCGCAGCTGATCGCGCCCCCGGCCCGGCGCGCCGGCGATGAGCTCTCCGAACCGCTGTCCCCGGACCCCGCCCTCGCCCACGCGGAAACCGCGCTCGCCCTCGCCGAGCGCGCGCCCTCGGTCCGTCACCAGGTGAAATCCCGGCTACTCGTCGCGGCCGCCTGCGCCGCCACCGGGGATCTCGAGCGGTCCCGCGCCCTCGCCGCCACCGTCGCGTCGCAGTGTCGCGAGTACGACCTGCTGCCGCTGCGATGGGCCTGCGCGATGCTGCGTTCGGGCGTGGATCCGGCCTCCGACGGCGCGTCCGAGGCCGCCGAATGCGCTGGTTTGCTGGCCCTTCGCGGCGGTCGATTGCGCTCCGCCACGGACACTCTGGGCACCCCTTGAACACTTCCCAAAGGTGACCCCGTAAAGGGTGGCGTCGATGCGACAGCCGCTATTGTTGGACCGTTCCGCCCCTCCGCGGAAGCACCGGCCCTCCCGCCGATGTGCCACTCGTAACGCCAGGAACAGCTCTGACGATGAACAACACGGGTGAGGAGTTGGACCCCGCAGTCGTCGCTGCCGCAGCGCAGGGCGACCGGGCTGCTCTAGCCCAGGTACTGGAGAGCATCCGCCCACTGGTGGTGCGGTATTGCCGCGCGCGCATCGGGTCGGCCGAAAGAGGCCAGCTCTCCGCGGACGACGTGGCGCAGGAGGTTTGTCTGGCCGTCATGACAGCCCTGCCTCGGTATCAGGATCAGGGCCGACCATTCATGGCCTTCGTCTACGGCATCGCCTCGCACAAAGTCGCCGACGCCCATCGAAATTCCGCCCGTAACAAGGCGGACGCCATGGCCGAAGTACCGGATGTCATATCCACCGACCAGGGGCCGGAGCAGCGAGCTCTCGAATCCGAAACCAGTCGCCAGATGAACGCATTGCTGGCGACGCTTCCGGAGAAGCATCGAGAAATCCTGATCCTCCGCCTGGTCATGGGTCTGTCAGCTGAAGAAACCGCAGTCGCCGTGGGCAGTACGGCGGGTGCTATACGAGTCGCCCAGCACCGGGCACTCGCGAAACTCAAGTCTCAAGTGGCGAGGGCAGGTGAAATGTATGGCTAGGGATGGCGAGCGCGGTCGGGGCGACTGGAAGGCGCGATCTGGATCGCACAACAGCGGTCCCTACGCCGAGGCGTCCGGTGACACCGGGCCGGTGGACATTACGGCGGTCCGCCGTGATGACGCTCTGATCGATGCCATCTCCGGCGACGGTCCCGTGCAGACGGGTACCGAGGAGGAATATCAGCTCGCGGCGTTGCTGGCGAACTGGCGGGCGGAGATCCTTGCCGAGCCGATGCCGGCCGGACCGGACCTGGATGCCGTTGTCGCAGCGGTCAATCAAGAGATAGGCGCCCGGCAGGCGCGAATCAGTGCGCATACGGGTGGGCGACTACGGCTGCTGCGTCCTATCGCCGGCGCGGCCGCGGCGATCGCCCTGGTGATCGGCGGCATGACGGCGTTCTCGTACAGTGCGGCGCCCGGGGATCCGCTGTGGCGGGTCAAGGAGGTCGTGTTCAGCGAGCAGGCCCAGAGCACGGTGGTGCAGTTGGCCGACGACGATCTGGCGACTGCCAAGCAGTACATCAGCGAGGGCAAGCCGGAGCTGGCCGCGCCGTACATGGAGCGGGCGGCGAGCAATGTCGGCCAGGTCAATGATCCGGGCAAGAAGGACAAGCTGCAGGATCAGTGGCAGCAGTTGCTGACCACGCTGGCGACGGTGGCTCCCGAGGTGGCCAAGTCGATCGATCCGAGCGCGCCGACCACGCCCCCGGGCCAGGTCACCACGCCGCCGAAGGAAACGACCGTGCCGAATCAGGGCGGTAGCGGCGGCACGACCACCGATCCGCGGATCCTCGGCGTCGATCCCACCGACCCGAATACCGGTGGCGGCACCACGCCGGGCGGCACCACGGGTGGCGTGACCACCCTGCCGGTGACGCCTCCGGTGGTCACCACACCGCCGACGACCGATCCGGCCACGCCGCCGACCAACGGCGGGAACATCTCGACACCGGCCGGTGAGCCCACCGGCGGACAGCAGACGGGGGCACCGGAGATCACGGTGCCTCCGGCTGGTGAAGTCCCCGCGAATCCGCCCACGGTGGAGAAGCCGATCTCGGTGGCGCCGGTGGTGCCGTCCGGGAATTCGCTTCCCACCAACGGGGGGATCGTGCCGCCGACCGTGCCCAACTCCGGTGGAACTCCGTGAGCGAAATCAGCTGAGGCATAGTCCGATCGCCGAGTGGCGGTCGGCTTTCTTTGTGCGGCAATAGGAACGGGCCTGCATTCCGGGTGGAATGCAGGCCCGATGCCGTTGCTCAGTGCATCGGACTCAGATGTCGAATCCGTCGAACCCGTCGCCGTGCAGCGCCTCGTTCATCGAGGCGTCCGCATACCCGCGGCAGTAGTCCCACGTGACGTAGGCCTCCGGGGTCGGATCGTAGGCGGGCTCGTGCGGGCGCACCGTGCCGTCCACCAGTAGCTGGAGGAGGTTGGCGCGCAACATATCCCAATCGTGGTAATGGTCCTGTCGGCAGTCCTCGCAGCTGACCACGAGTCCGCGGATGCCGCGGTGGGCCAGCAGCGCCTCGTACACCGCGAGGTCGGCGAGATCCTCCTCGACCGCTAGGCGCTCGTGAGGATCCAGCGGTTCCCCCGGCTCGATGGCATCGAGCGCGGCCGACGGGTCGGAGGGGTCTCCGGCGAATGGATCCGGCGGCAAGCCAGGTGGTAGATGGTCACGCACAGTCCCACGGTACGCAGAGATACCCCCTCCGCGCCAGCGCTGAGAGGCATTTGCCCCTGTTTCGCTGAAGTAGGGGTGCAAGTGTGCGTGTACGACCGGCGACAGGGTACTTGCACTCGTGCGCACAACGCACATCTCGGGCGTGGCGCGGCATCTGAAACATAGGTGATGCACTGTGTGGAAGCGGACTTCGCACCCCGGTCGTTACCGGTGACACAGGGGTGCGGGCGTGGCTGCGAGCTGGAATTGTGCGGCGGATACCATGGTTGACCAAAGGCCGGGTAGCAAACGCCGGTACTTGTCATCCATCTCGTCCACCGGTACCGGGCCGGAGGGCGATGCCGAGGTTCCAGGAGGGGTCGATCCGATGAGCAGTCCCGTTACGGGCGAACGAAACGCCGGCCGCCCCCACACGGGTGGAGACGATCCGAACAAGATCGCGATGCTCGGCCTCACCTTCGACGACGTGCTGCTGCTGCCGGCCGCCTCGGATCTGATTCCGAGTTCGGTCGACACGTCCAGCAGATTGACGCGGGAGATCTCGCTGCGCACGCCGCTGGTGAGCTCCGCGATGGATACCGTCACCGAGGCGCGCATGGCCATCGCCATGGCGCGTGCGGGCGGTATGGGTGTGCTGCACCGCAATCTGTCGGTGGCCGATCAGGCCGCGCAGGTCGAGACGGTGAAGCGGTCCGAGGCGGGCATGGTCACCGATCCGGTCACCTGTCGCCCCACCGACACGCTGGCCGAAGTCGATGCCATGTGCGCGCGGTTCCGCATCTCCGGTCTGCCGGTGGTGGACGAGACCGGTTCGCTGGTGGGCATCATCACCAATCGCGATATGCGCTTCGAGGTCGATCAGAACCGCCGCGTGGCCGAAATCATGACCAAGGCTCCGCTCATCACCGCCCAGGAGGGCGTGACCGCCGAGGCCGCGCTGGGCCTGCTGCGCCGCCACAAGGTGGAGAAGCTGCCGATCGTCGACGGCAACGGCAAGCTGCGCGGGCTCATCACTGTCAAGGACTTCGTCAAGACCGAGCAGTTCCCGAACTCCACCAAGGACCGCGACGGGCGACTGCTCGTCGGCGCGGCCGTGGGTGTCGGTGAGGACGCCTGGTCGCGCGCGATGACTTTGACCGAGGCCGGAGTGGACGTGCTCATCGTCGACACCGCGCACGGCCATCAGGCGGGCGTGCTGCAGATGGTCTCCAAGATCAAGGCCGAGGTCGGCGACCGCGTGCAGATCGTGGGCGGCAATATCGCCACCCGCGCCGGCGCGGCCGCGCTCGTCGAGGCCGGTGCGGACGCGGTGAAGGTGGGTGTGGGCCCCGGCTCCATCTGCACCACCCGCGTGGTCGCCGGTGTCGGCGCGCCGCAGATCACCGCCATCCTCGAGGCGAACGCCGCCTGCGCGCCGCACGGTGTGCCGGTCATCGCCGACGGTGGCGTGCAGTACTCCGGTGATATCGCCAAGGCCATCGCGGCCGGCGCGTCCACCGTCATGCTGGGCTCGCTGCTGGCCGGTACCGCCGAGTCGCCGGGTGAGCTGATCCTGGTGGGCGGCAAGCAGTTCAAGAGCTACCGCGGTATGGGTTCGCTGGGCGCCATGCAGGGCCGCGGCGAGGCCAAGTCCTACTCCAAGGACCGCTACTTCCAGGACGACGTGCTGTCGGAGAAGAAGCTGGTGCCCGAGGGCATCGAGGGCCGGGTGCCGTTCCGCGGCCCGCTGGACCAGGTCATCCACCAGTTGGTGGGCGGTCTGCGCGCGGCCATGGGCTACACCGGTTCGCAGAACATCCCGCATCTGCAGCAGGCGCAGTTCACCCAGATCACGGCGGCGGGTCTGAAGGAGTCGCACCCGCACGACATCACGATGACCGTCGAGGCTCCCAACTACACCACCCGTTCGTAAGCGATATGACCGGTTCGCGGAGTTACCGCGGACCGGTTTGTCGTGTCCGGACATAGAGAGGAAATGATCTGCGATGCGCGACATGGTCGAGATCGGCATGGGGCGGACTGCCCGGCGCACATACGAATTGGACGACATCGACATCGTGCCGTCCCGGCGGACGCGTTCGTCCAAGCAGGTGTCGCTGGCGTGGCAGCTCGACGCGTACCGCTTCGAGATCCCGTTCCTGGCTCATCCGACCGACGCGCTGGTGTCGCCGCGGTTCGCCATCGAGCTCGGTAAGGCCGGTGGCCTGGGCGTCATCAACGGTGAGGGGCTGTGGGCCCGGCACGCGGATGTCGAGTCCAAGATCCAGCAGCTGACCGAGGTCGCGGAGAAGGAAGGCACCGAGGCCGCCGTCGCGCTGCTGCAGCAGTTGCACGCCGCGCCGATGCAGGCCGATCTGCTGGCCGCGGCGGTCGGCGAGGTGCGCGCCGCGGGCGTCACCACCGCCGTGCGCGTGAGCCCGCAGAACGCTCGCGCGCTGACCCCGGCGCTGGTGCAGGCCGGCATCGACCTGCTGGTCGTGCACGGCACCATCATCTCCGCCGAGCATGTGGGAGACGGGGAACCGTTGAACCTCAAGACTTTCATCGCCGAGCTGGATGTGCCGGTGGTCGCGGGCGGCGTGTCCGATCACCGGACCGCGCTGCACCTCATGCGCACGGGCGCGGCGGGCGTCATCGTGGGCTACGGCTCCATGCAGGGCGCGACCACCACCGGTGAGGTGCTGGGCATCGGCGTGCCGATGGCCACCGCCATCGCCGACGCCGCCGCGGCGCGGCGCGACTACCTGGACGAGACCGGCGGCCGCTACGTGCACGTCATCGCGGACGGCGACATCCTCACCTCGGGGCATATCGCCAAGGCGATCGCCTGCGGTGCGGACGCGGTGATGCTGGGCGTGCCGCTGACGCTGGCCAGCGAGGCCCCGGGCCGGGGCTGGTACTGGCCGTCGGCCGCCGCGCATCCTTCGGTGCCGCGTGGCGCGGTGCTGCCGTATGGCATCGACGAGGAGCGAGTGTCGCTGGACCAGGTGCTGAACGGACCTTCCAACGATCCGTTCGGCTCGCTGAATCTGGTTGGCGGCCTGCGTCGTTCGATGGCCAAGACCGGCTACTGCGACCTCAAGGAATTCCAGAAGGTCGGCCTGAACATCCGCGCCTGAAATTTCCGGATTCGGCCGCGCTCTGCCTGTGTGGAGTGCGGCCGAGCTGTATCAGTGGCTCTCGGACTTCGGGTGGGCCGGGAGATCGGCTGTGCGCACGGGGATTTCGCCGGTGCGGAAGCGGGACGGGGTCAGCGACCTGGACACCGTGTGCTCGCGCAGGAAGTCTCGGATGGCGGCGTTCACGGCCACCGGGTGGGTCATGTTCACGGTCTGGCGGGCGTTCTCGATCTCCAGATAGCGGGCGTCGGGCAGCCGTTCGGCCAGTTCGCGGGCGTGGGCGCGCGGGATCCCGGACCTGGTGGGGTGGATAACCAGTGTGGGACAGGTGATTTCGGGTAGTCGGTCGAGGATAGAGTCGCGGCCGAGCAGGCAGCCCGCCGCCACCTCCGTCGCGTGGTGATCGCGGGCCAGCCAGCGTTTCACCCAGACGGCGCGGTACCAGTCGTCGTCGCCGAGGAGCCAGCGCGCGAGGTATTCGGCCAGGGCCTGGCGCGGGCCGTCCTCGTACCATTTGTCGAGAAAACGCCGGGCGTTGACCAGTTCCTGCGGGGTCGGCGCGTGCGCCTCGGTGCCGATGAGGACCAGCGCCGCAACACGTTCCGGGGCGAGCAGCGCGGTGCGCAGCGCGATGTAGCCGCCCTGGGAGATGCCGCCCACCACGGCTCGTTCCACGCCGAGCTGATCCAGCACGGTGAGCGCGTCCCGGGCGCAGGTCCAGTAGGTGAACGGGAGGCCCTTGTCGCGTGTGTGGCCGTGCCCGCGCGCGTCCCAGGACACGAACCGGAACTCCGGTGTGAGCGCCGCGGTCTGCGACGCGAACATCGTTCGGTCCATGAGGAATTCGTGCCCGAGCAGTACTACCGAACCGTTGCCCCCGCTGTCCTCATAGTGGATTTCGGCATCGATCGCGTGGGCGAATGGCACGGGTAGAGGATAGCCAGGCCGACCGACAAATCGGCGGGCTTTCCCAGCACCGCCACAACCGGTGTCGGGATGCCCACGGCGGCAGGTCGTACCGCCTTCGGGCGGTGTCCGATGGGCTCTACCGCCACCGCACCCGATGTGTTCTCCTGGGTCTTTTGCGTTGTGTTCCCCGGAGGCAGTGTGTTCCATGTCGCTCTTTAGACTGGGCGGGTGGCAGAAACCCAGCGACCAGTCCTTGTAGTCGACTTCGGTGCGCAGTACGCGCAGTTGATCGCGCGCCGGGTGCGCGAGGCCAGCGTCTACTCCGAGGTGGTGCCGCACACCATCACGGTCGAGGAGATCGCGGAGAAACAGCCTCTCGCCGTGATCCTCTCGGGCGGCCCGTCCAGCGTGTACGCCGAGGGCGCGCCGCAGCTGGACGCGCGGCTGTTCGATCTGGAGCTGCCGGTCTTCGGCATCTGCTACGGCTTCCAGGCCATGGCGCAGGCGCTCGGCGGCACCGTGTCGCACACGGGCACCCGCGAGTACGGCCGCACCGATCTGAGTGTCGACGGCGGCATCCTGCACGGCGGCCTGCCGACCCGGCAGCCGGTGTGGATGAGCCACGGCGACGCCGTCACCGACGCCCCCGCCGGTTTCGAGGTCACCGCGACCTCCGCGGGCGCTCCGGTCGCCGCGTTCGAGAACCGCGCGCGCAAGCTGGCCGGTGTCCAGTACCACCCCGAGGTGCTGCATTCGCCGCACGGCCAGCAGGTGCTGAGCCGCTTCCTGCACGAGGTCGCGGGCATCCCCGCCCAGTGGACCCCCGCGAATATCGCCGAGGCCCTGATCACCCAGGTCAAGGAGCAGGTCGGCGACGGCCACGCCATCTGCGGCCTGTCCGGCGGCGTCGACTCGGCGGTGGCGGCGGCCCTGGTGCAGCGTGCCATCGGCGACCGTCTCACCTGTGTCTTCGTCGATCACGGTCTGCTGCGCGCCGGTGAGCGCGAGCAGGTGCAGCGCGATTTCGTCGCCGCGACCGGGGCCAAGCTGGTCACCGTCGACGCGGTCGACAAGTTCCTCGGCGAGCTGAAGGGCGTCACCGACCCCGAGGAGAAGCGCAAGATCATCGGCCGCGAGTTCATCCGCTCCTTCGAGGACGCGGTGGCCGAGGTGGTCGGCGAGCAGGGCGAAACCAAGGTCGAGTACCTCGTCCAGGGCACCCTCTACCCCGACGTCGTCGAATCCGGCGGCGGCGCGGGCACGGCCAACATCAAGTCCCACCACAATGTCGGCGGCCTCCCCGACGACCTCGAGTTCTCCCTCGTGGAACCGCTCCGCCTCCTGTTCAAGGACGAGGTCCGCGCGGTCGGCCGCGAACTCGGCCTCCCCGAGGAAATCGTTGCCCGCCAGCCCTTCCCGGGCCCGGGTCTGGCCATCCGCATCATCGGCGAGGTCACCCACGACCGCCTCGAACTCCTCCGTCAGGCCGACGCCATCGCCCGCGAGGAGCTCACCGCCGCCGGCCTTGACAAGTCCATCTGGCAGTGCCCGGTGGTCCTGCTCGCGGACGTCCGCTCGGTCGGCGTCCAGGGCGACGGCCGCACCTACGGCCACCCCATCGTCCTGCGCCCGGTCTCGTCCGAGGACGCCATGACCGCCGACTGGACCCGCCTGCCCTACGAAGTGCTGGAACGCATCTCGACCCGGATCACCAACGAGGTGGCCGAGGTCAATCGCGTGGTCCTTGACGTGACCAGCAAGCCGCCGGGCACCATCGAATGGGAGTGAGCGTCGGTCGCTGACGCGTAATACGAAGGGCCCCTGATCCATTCGGGATCGGGGGCCCTTCGCTATCCGCAGGTGGCCTGATAGGGCACATCCGGCAGATAGCGGTTCCACAACTCCGGTGTCATGGAATCCCCTGCGATACCGCAGATTCGGTCGATGGCGTATTCCCAGTCGAGTTTCCAGAGCCGCCGCGTGCCCTCGCTGCTCGCGCCTGCCAGGAATCCGCCGGCGGGATGGAAGGCCACGAGCCAGGCGGCGGTATCGGGTGTCACGATCGGTCCGGTGACGGTTTCGAGGTGGCGGCGGTCGGTGGTGTTCCACAGCCGGATCGTCCGGTCGCTGCCGCTGGTGACCAGCAGGGATCCGTCGGCACTGAAGTCGGCGGTCATGATGGAGAGTTCATGCGCTCGAATCGGATCGCCGAGCGGGGTGACGGCTGCCGGATCGCTGATGTCCCAGAGTTGCAGCGTCTCGTTGCCCCAGGTGAGCAGGGTGCGATTGTCCGGGTGGAAGGTCATCTCCCCGAATGGCGGGGTCGAGCGGTCTCCGGCCGGATCCACCATCCGGTGCGCTTCACCCAGCTGTATCGGATGGTCGGGATTCGAGACATCCCACATCGACAGCAGGGTCTGCATGGTGAACGCCCCCGATGCCGCGGCCTCGTCGGCATTGGTCCACTGGGTGAGCGCGAGGATAGTGCCGTTCGGGCTGAATGCCGCGCGCAGCAGCGAGTCGGTGGGGATCGAGGCCGATGGCTTCGGATGGACCGGGTCGGAAATATCCCACAGCTGAACGGAACTGCTACCCCGTTCCGTGCTGGTTGTCACCATCAGCCGCCAATCACGCCGCATGGTCACGGGTAGTCGTTGTCGCGTGGGGTCGTTCCATTCGGTGAGCAGAACCGGGCTATCGGGGTTGGTCAGATCGAATATCTGTGTGGCCGAACCGAACTGATTCCGTATCGCCACTCTTTGCGCCTGCGCGTCGATACTGGAGACGAAGGATCCCGGCGGTACACGCACCTCGGTGAGACGGCGTGGAACGCCGGGATCGCTGGTGTCCCATACGATTACGCGGCCGTCATCCGATTCGGTGAGCATTCGGGCGCCGTCGGCGCTGAATCGTGGGCGGCCGGACCACCCGGTGTGCCCGGTGAGGTCGGTGGGGGCCAGCGACCACAGCCGAACCGTTCCCTCGGTGCCGCCGACCGCGAGAGTTCTTCCGTCCGAACTGAATGCGAGCGAGGTCGGTTCGCCGATGCATCGGGTCGGCACGCGCGCGTCGTTGAGGCAGCGGACCGGTACCGCGCCGAGGGGGTTGCCCAGCGGGGTCGGTCTGGCCGGGTCGGTGATGTTCCACAGTCGCGCACCGGCCGCGCCTCCGGTCGCCAGGGTGCGGCCGTCGGGGCTGAAGGCAATGACCGGGGTGGGGCGGTCGATCGAACTGTGGTCGACGAGTGGGGATTCCAGGGACCGTGGGTGCTCCGGATCCGTGACCCGCCACAGCTGCGTGAGGGGTGCGGACCCGAAGCGTTCGGCGTCGCCGATCCCATTGAGCGCCAGCATGGTGCCGTCGGGGGTGAATTCCATGCTCCAGACCGTCAGTGGTACCTCCAGCGTGGGTCCGACGCGGGTGGCGATCGTCGGCTCGGTGACGGTCCACAGTTCGACTTTCGAATGCGCCTGGCCGGGTGCGATGCTCGTGATGGCGAACAGGCTGCCGGTGGCCGCGAAGGTGAAGGCCCGGACGGCGCCGTCGCCGGGTGCGGCCAGAATGGGGCCGGGTTTCGGAGCGGCCGGATTGCCGACATCCCAGAGGAGGACACCCGGTCCGCCGGTGGAAGCGACAGCGAGGGTGCGGCCGGTCGGACCGTACCTTCCCGAGTACGCCAGTTCACCGGCCTCCGTACCGCTGGCCGGGTTCAGTTGCCGGGGGCGGGCCGGTTCGCTGACGTCCCAGAGCTGGGGGATCTGCGTGGCTCCGGTGGTGGCGAGTGTCCTGCCGTCCGGGCTGAATCCCACCCAGAAGGAGGCGTCGGGCAGAGCGCCGAAGGGTTCGCCGACCGCCTGTGGTCGGCGTGGGTCGGAGACGTCCCACAGCCGGATCGTGTTGTCGTTGCTAGCGGTGGCCAGCAGTTTTCCGTCGGGGCGATAGGCGATCTTGCGCAGTCCCTCGTCGTGGGCCGCGAATGCTGTTGCCAGCGGCGTGTTCTCGGTGGCCAGCAGCCGGGCGCGGACTTCCTGATCGCCGGGGCGCAGCCGGGCGGCGGCCACGTAGAGCTGGGCGGCGATGGTCGGGTCGATATCGCGCAGCCGGTCGGCTTCGGCGAGGATGGCGGCGAAATTCTTGTCGTCGCGCTGCTTTTCGCCGAATCGGGTTTGGGTGTAGGCGGTGATGCCCAGGATCAGGAGGATGACGCCCAGGAGGGCGAGGACAGCCTTGCGGGTGGTCGACTGTCGCCGGGCGCGGGTTCGGGAGTCGGTGGCGGCCGCGAGGAAGGCGCGGGGCAGTTCGCCCGCGGCCGCGGGATCGACCTGATCCAGGACTGTGTGCAGCCGCGCGCCGCGATAGAGCAGCGACGCGTCGTGACCGGCCGAATCCCATTCGGCGGCATCGGTTTCCAGTCGTTGCCGCAGCAGGTGGCCGACTCGGTCGGCGTCGATCCAGGAGCGCAGGCGCGGCCAGGCCCGGAGCACGATCTCGTGGGTGAGGTAGACGGATTCGGCGTCGAGGGTGAGCAGGCGTGTGCGCGAGAGGGTTTCGAGAGCGGTTTCGGCCGCGTCCGGATCGGCGGTGTGGCGCACCAGCTCCGATCGGGTCGCGGTGCGGCGGGTGTCGCGCGCGTCGGCGGTGGCGGTGACCAGGCCGAGCAGAATGTGGCGGGCGGCGGTCTGCTGTGGTGCGGTCAGGTCCGTCCAGGCGTTCTCGGCGGTTTCGGTGACGGAGCCGCTGACGCCGCCGGCTTTGCGGTAGCCGGCGATGGTGAGGCGGCGGGCGGTGCGGTGCTGCCAGGTGGCGGCCATGACGTGTGAGAGCAGTGGGAGTGCGCCGGGTTCGTAGCCGGAGCGGTCGTGCTGGTCGCCGACGCCGCACAGTTCGGTGATGACGAGTTCTTCCAGGCCGGGTTCGAGTTCCAGGCCGGTGAGCTGTGCCGGACCCGAGATGGCCTGTGCGAGTTCGTCACCGGACATGGGGCCGAGCGGATAACTGTGATGTTCGAAGGCGGCGCGCAGGGCGGGGTAGGACAGGCACTGGCTGTAGAAGTCGGCGCGGAGGGATAGTACGGCGGCGGATCCGGGTGCTGCGGCGCGGCGGGCGAGGGCGGCGATGAATTCCTCGCGGTCGTGTTCGGCGTCGGTGAGTGTGAAGAGCTCCTCGAACTGGTCCACGATCAGGAGCCGGTGGGCGGATGATGTTTCGGGACTGCTGGTTTCGTTTGCGGAAGCCAGCGCTCGCAGTGGTTCCGCGCCGGGCGTGAGGGCGGTGATGTCCCAGCCGCTGAGGGCGGGCGCCACCCCGGCTGCCAGGAGTGAGGATTTACCGGCCCCGGATGTGCCGGTGAGGATGACGATTCCGGATTCGGAGTCGAGACCAGCGCGGATCAGCGCGGTGAATTCTGTTGTGGCCCGGTCTCGTCCGAAGAATCGCTGCCGGTCCGCAGCGCCGTAGGCGGCCAGTCCGGGGTACGGGCAGTCGGCGTCGCCGGCGTCGTCCGGAGTCCAGGTGGTGGCGGTCTTCCAGAGCCGCTGCCATTCGCGGATATCGCTCAGCTGCTTGGGTATCGGTGTTTCGTGTCGGCGTGCCAGGTCGAGGAGGGTCAGCACGACCGGCAGCAGCGATTCGAAGCGTGCCGGGACATTGCGCCCGGCCTTCCAGTCGCTGATGCGTTGTGCCGATGCGCCGCCGGTCGTGGTGGCGGACTGGGTGGCTCGCATGCGCTGGGCGGCGGCGGTGGCGACCCGGCGTAGCGTCGGATTGCCCGCCGCGTCGTAGAGATCGGCGAAGTTCTGGGCGAAGGCCGCACGCGGGGAGAGGTTTTCGCGCTCGACTGTTTCCCGACCCACCACGTGCCCACCTCGATCCCCCGGGGCGCTCGCCCAGGCTCAAGGTAGCAGCCGACATGTGAAGGGCCCGGATCCTTTTCGGGATCCGGGCCCTTCCATGGTGGCGGGTCCTTCCGTGCCGTCCGTCAATCGTCGCGTTTGCGCGGCGAGAGGACGAGGACCACGCCGACCACGATGGCGGCTATCACGACGATCCAGCCGAGGGACAGTCCGCCCGAGACCGGCCAGGAGTGCGGGCCGATGAAGGCCCAGATGCTGACCAGTACGGAGAGGACTCCGGCCAGGAGCAGGGAAAACGAGGGGCGGCGAGTTTTCTTGTCAGCCACGGGTCACCTCCACATCGCCCATACGGACGTTCACGATCAGGTTCAGGATCGGGCCTTCGGCGGGGCCCGACAGGCCGCTCTTGCAGTTCGACGCGTCACCCATGCGCACATTGCAGGTGGTGTTCACGCGCAGGTTCTCCGGCAGGATCACCTTGGCTTCGCCCGCGCCCACCGTGACGGTGGTGGTGCGGTCCTCGGTGAGCTGCAGTGCGCTCAGGTCGAGGGTGGCCGAACCCATGTTCACCTTGTAGGCGGGGCGCAGGTCGGCGGCGCTGGTGGCGGCCCAGGACTGGTCGCCCATGGTGGTCTCGTCCCATTCGATGGGGCCGATCATGGAGGCCAGGATCACGAAACCCGCGAGGGGCGCGAGGATCACCATCAGCCCGTAGCCGCGGCGCAGGAACGCGCCCATGATCAGGCCGATGCCGACGACCGCGAGCGCGGCGGCGGCGATGCGGCCCGGGGTCATCCATTCGACGCCGGAGGCGGCCACCGATCCGGCCGAGGCGGCGGCCAGCAGCGCCAGGCCGATCACCACGGGGGTGAAGCGGGAGCGCGGCTTGCGCGGCGCGACGGTCTGGGTTTGCACCGGAAGTTGTGCTGTCGCAGTGGGATCGGGGAGATCCCAGGCGAGCGGGGCCACCCCGAGTGGATCCCAGCCGGGTGGGGTGGGGCCGAAGTCGGGGGAGATGGGCGCGGGCCCGTAGCTGGTGCGGGGCTGTTCCATGGCGGAGGGAATCCGGTGCAGCACAGGCGGTGTGCCGTCGTCCGGGCGCTTCTCCAGGGTGGCGGCGGGGGTGTCGTGCTCGGGTTCGTCGTCCGCCGGAGTGGCCGTATCCTTCTGCAGGACTACGGTTTCGGCGTCGATGATCTCCTCGTCGGCTGGAACGGGCCGATCCGCGTCGGATGCCGCCTCCGGCGTCTCGGGTTTGCGTAGCACCACGGTGTCGGCCTCGACTTCCGGTAGGGCCGCGGTCTCGGTGGCCTGGACCTGCGCCTGCACCGCGGATTCCCCGGACCCCGACTGCGACTGTGATTGCTGCTGCCGGTTCGGATCCGGCTCGTAGTGGTCGGGCAGTTTCGTATACGGCCCATAGGTCTCGAACGGCGCGGTCCCGCCCGGCGTGGTCGTCCCCGGATACCCGGTCCACCACGGCGAATTCGTGCCCGGATACCCGGGATCCAGCGCAGGATCAGTGGATATCCAATCCAGATATCCGACAGGCGGCTGCGGTTGCCGCTGATGCAGCAGCCACCATCCGGCCAGCATGAGCACGAAGCTGATCAGCCCCGACCCGCCCAGCCCGGCCCCCACCGGCCCGATGGTGCTGACCGCGATCCCCAGCGCCACCAGCAGCACCACCGTCTTGGACGAGGACTGCGAAGCCTGCCCCTTCCCGAACAGCGATTCCGCCGCCGAGGTCTGATCCCCCGACTGCGGCAGCAGCAGCCACCCCATCAGATAGAGCACGATCCCGGCCCCGCCGAACAGCGCCGACACCACGAACGCGACCCGCACCAGCACCGGATCCACGTTGTACCGCCGCCCGAACCCGGCCGCCACCCCCGCGACCGGCCCGTGCTGCGGCAGTCGCACCGGCCGCGTCGCCCACAAATCATGAACCTGATCGCTGAAGCTGCCGCCGGTTCTGGCGCTGCTGGACCAGTCGCTCCCTGAAGTCATGGCTCCATCGTGCTGTCCCACCGACCTCGGCCGCATCGGGGATCACCCTGAAACGCCACCTGAAGTCGGGGTCAGTCGCAGGGCGGGTCGTAGGAGATCTGAGGCAGATAGCGCTGCCACAATTTCTCGGTCCACGCGTCGCCGGTGATGGCGCAGATTCGTTCGGCGGCGTGTTGCCGGTCGAAGTTCCACAGGCGCAGTGCGCCACCGGAACTGGCTCCTATCGCGATGCCGCCTGCGGGGTGCACGGCTGCCGACCAGTAGTTCTTGCCGTGACCGGCGGTCAGGTCGGCTTTCGGACGCGGTTGTGTGGGGTCGGTGTAGTCCCACAGTTGCAGTGTGCCGTCGCTACCGGCGGTCAGCATCGTGTGCCCGTCGGTGGTGAATCCGAGCGAGTTCACCGCGGAGGTGTGCGCGGTGAATGGGTCACCCAGTGCCCGCGGGTGGGCCGGATCACCGACGTCCCAGCTCTGTAGCGCCTCATCCGAGACGACGACGAGCACCCGCGGATCGGGCGTGGCGTAGGCCCTGGTGTTCGGGACATCGGTGGGGAACCGCACGGCGTCGGCCAGTTTGACGGGGTGCGCGGGATCTTCGACATCCCAGCTGGTGACGAGAAGAGTGTGGGCGCCGCCGGGCTCATTGGCCAGCTGCTGGACTGTCAGGGTCCGGTTCTGGAAGTCCGTAGCGACCCACATGGGTTCGGTATCGATGTCGAGGGTGGTGAGGGATACCGGCCGGGTGCGCTCGGAGAGATCCCACAGCCGAACCGTCTCGTCCTCGTGGATCTTCGCCATGATCCGCCAATCGCCGCTCGGGTACGGCGGGCTGGAGTCGTCTTGCGGCAGCGGCCACTGCCCCAATAGTCGAATGCGGGAGGCATCGGACAGATCCAGGACAAAGGTCTTCATCGGTTCGGAGGAGGAAACGAGCAGCGTGCCGCCATCGGGGGAGAGTGCCGTCGAATAGAAGTCCGGTGGCATGCGGTAGGTGCCGACGCGGGCCGGTTGTCGCCGATTTCGCATGTCCCACACGATGATCCGGCCGTCGGTGGACATGGTCACCATACGATCCCCCGATGCGTCGAACAGCGGCGGCGTCAGGTACCCGGCATGTCCGGTGAGCACGGACGGCGGCAGTGACCAGATGAGCAGGTCACCACTTGTGCGATGGGAGAACAGGTTACGGCCGTCCGATGTGAAGGCGAGATCGCGAGCCGAACCGGCGCAGTCGTAGGAGGTCGTGATGACATGGCAGATCCCCGCACCGATGGTCGATTCACCCATCACCGGTACGGGGTAGGCGGGATCGGTCATGTTCCACAAGTTCAGGCTGGGACCCGAGCCTACGGCGAGGGTATTGCCGTCGGCGGTGAATGCCAATGTGGGGGCGTCACCGGACCCGGTTTCCAGTGGTGCTCGCGTCTGGCGTGGACGGTTCGGTTCGGTGAGATCCCAGAGTTCGACCGTGCCGTTCGTATTGCCCATCGGGAGTACGCTGGTGGCATTCGTGCCGATGGCCAGCAGCGTGCCGCCAGGGGCGAAGGCCACATCGCCGAGGGTGACATCGGTTGTGATGAGGCGGTCGATGAGTTTCACCGGTGCGGTCCGGTTGCTGACGTCCCACAGTTGAATGGCTTCGATCAACGAATCGCTGTCGCGGTTGGCGCTGATCGCAAGCAGATTTCCGGTCGGATCGGCGTCGATTCGACCGAGAATCACCGGTCCGTCCTCCGTCGGGGTGTCGTCGAACAGCTGATGCGGCGAACCCGCGACGGGTGCTGTCGGATCGCTCAGATCCCACAGTGTGAAAGAGACGGTAGTCAGGACCGCGAGTGTCCGGCCGTCACCGATGAACGTCATCTGTGCCGCACCCTGGGGTGCCGAGGTCTGCAGTCTGCCGAGTTCTCGAGGCGCCGTCGGCTCCCGGATGTCCCACAGCCGGATGTCCGCGCCGTATCCGGTTGCCATCAGCGAACGGTCGATGCTGAATTCGACCCCCGTGACCTCGTCCGCCAGCGCGCTCAATCGGCGTGGGAGTCGTGGGGTGCTGACATCCCAGAGCTGGAGTTTATTGTACGTGTCGACTGTCGCGAGGACGCCGTCCGGGCGGTACGTCATATCCCAGATGCCGTCCCCACCAAGGGGTGTCGTCCGCACCAGCGTCATGTTCTGGGTTTGCAGAATTCGGCTCTGTACCTCCGCGCTGGCGGGTCGCAGCCGCTGCGCGACGAGGTACAGCTGTGCGGCCAGCGACGGATCGGAGGACTGTATGCGATCCGCGGTCGCCAGGATCGCCGCGAAGTTCTTGTCGTCCAGCTGTTTCCGGGCGAGCTGCGTCTGGGTGTAGGCGGCGAACCCCAGGATCAGCAGCACCACACCGAGTAAGCCCAGGACTGTCCTGGTTCGTGAGGATCGGCGACGGGTCCGAGCGCGGGTTGCGGTCGATTCGGCGAGAAAATCGCGTGCCAGCGGGTCGATCGGCGCGGGCCCGGCATGGTCGAGTGCGTTCCGCAAACGTGTGCCGCGGTAGAGCAGCGACGAATCACGTTCCTGAGCAGCCCATTCGGCGGCGTCAACGTCCAGCCGCTGACGCACCAGGTACCCGACCCGATCCTCCTCGATCCACCCGCGCAGTCGTGGCCAGGCGCGCAACACGATCTCATGGGTGAGCGTGACCGACTCGGCGTCGAGGGTGATGAGACGAGTCCGGACGAGTAGTTCCAGCGCGGCGCCGGCATCCTCTTGATCGGCCGCACGACGCAGCAGATCGGAACGCGTGCCCGATCGTCGCGTATCCAGCGAATCCTGGCCCACCGCAACAAGTCCGAGCAACATCCGCGCGGCTGCCTTCTGCTGTCCACCGGACAACTCCAGCCAAGCCTGTTCGGCGGTCTCCGCGACCGACCCGGTCACCCCGCCGGCCTTGCGGTAACCGACCACGGTGAGGCGACGCCCTTCCCGATGCTGCCAGGTGGCGGCCATGACATGTGACAGCAGGGGGAGCGCGCCCGGGTCGTAGCTGCGCTGGTCGTGATGCTCTCCGGCGCCGCACAATTCGGTGATGACCAGCTCTTCGAGGCCGGGTTCCAGTTCGAGCCCGGCCGCCCGCGCCGGACCGGAAACAGCCTGCGCCAGTTCGTCCAACCGCATCGGACCCAGCAGGAAACTGCGATGTTCGAGGGAATCCTGCAGGGTTCGGTAGTTGAGACAGTGCGCATAGAAGTCGGCACGCAGCGCGACCACCACGGTGACCGGATCTTCGGCACGAGTGGCGTATCGATGCAGGGTGGCAAGGAATTCCGTGCGTTCCCGCTCGTCGTCGCAGGTGGTGAACAGCTCTTCGAACTGGTCGACGATCAGCAGCCGCGGTACGCCGTCGGCCCGCGGTTCGAACGAGCCGAGTTCGGCCAACGGATGCGCACCCGGTGTGAAACTGCTTGCCTCCCACCCGGAGAGCGTCGGCACGAGTCCAGCGGCAAGCAGCGAGGATTTCCCCGCCCCCGACGCACCCACCACGATGACGATCCCCGCCCCGGCCGTTTCACGAACAAGTGCGGCCAGTTCGGCTGTCGCATCGGCGCGACCGAAGAAGAGCCGATGGTTCTCGGCGCGGTAAGAGGTCAGCCCCAGATACGGGCAGGCGGATTCGGCGTCGGCCTCCGGAACCCAGGTGGTCGCCGCATGCCAGAGCCGCTGCCATTCCTTGGGTTCCGCGAGCTGACGGCTCAGCGGGCTACCCGCCTTACGGGCGAGTTCGACGAGCGTGAGCACGACCGGAAGCAGGGATTCGAAGCGGGCGGGCACATTTCGCCCCGCCTTCCAGTCGCTGATGCGCTGCGCCGAAGCCCCGCCGGGCCGGTTTCCCTGCGCCGCGCGCATGCGCGCTTCCGCCGCCGCAGCGACGCGTCGCAGGGTCGGGTTTCCGGCAGCTGTGTACAGCTCGGTGAATCGATCGGCGAAAACCGCTCTGGGGGAACGGTTCTCTGCCTCGGAAGTGGTTTCCTCGATCACGATCTTCCGTTCTGCATCGATCCGACTCTGCTCACTGTCCACATGGTGGGTTGTATTCGAGGTCCGGTAGATGGCTACGCCATAGCTCCCGAGTCCACAGCCCGCCGGTGATGGCGCAGATGTGATCGATTACGCGCTGCTCGTCCAGGTCCCACAGCCGCAGCATGCCGTCGTCAGCGGCGCCGGCGATGAATCGGCCGTCGGGGTGGAAATCGACCAGAAAGCGCGCCTTCCCGGGTTCGAGTAGCGGACTGCCCACCCGGCGCGGTCGTGACCGATCCGTGAAATCCCACAGCTGCACGGAGTTGTCGGTGGTCGAGACCAGTATCTGCCGGTCATCCGCGGAGATTCGCACCGATGACCACTGCTGGGAACCCTCCGTTTCCGAATTTCCCAGGGTGAGTGGACGGGCCGGGTCGCTGATGTCCCAGAGGGACATCTCGGTGCCGTCGGTGACAAGGAGGGTGTTGAGGTCGTGGGTGTACACCACTTGCGTGAGGAAGGATTTTCCCGGCAGACGGAGCATTTCACCGAGCGACTGCGGGTGCTGCGGGTCGGTGATGTCCCATCGGCTGATCACCAGGTCGTTGCCCGATTGTGCGAAGACCCTGCTCTGCTGTTGTACGAGCAGGGTCTTGCGGTCGGGGCTGAAGACAGCCCAGCGGATATCGGGTGACTCGAGTGCCGCACCGATCGGGGTCGGCCGGGAGCGGTCTGTCAGATCCCACAGTTGCAGCGAGCTGTCGTTCTCGACGGTGGCCATCATGCGCCAATCCGGGCTCATGCTCGCGGTGATTCCCTGGTCCAGGCGTTGCTGCCAGCCGTCGATAGGACGAATGCGCTGGGGATCGGACAGATCCAGCATCGTGTTCACCGAGGCCCGTCCGCCCGTGGCACTGCGGTCCGGTCCTGTCACAAGCATGGTCCGCCCGTCGGGCGACAGGGTTTGCTGGTATCGGTCCGGTGGTAGCCGGTACTCGCCGATGCGCACCGGTAGCTGTCGATTTCGAATGTCCCACACCGCGATACGGCCGTCACTGGATACGGTTGTCATCCGGTCTCCGACGGCATCCATGCGAGGTCGGGAGAGTTCACCCGCGTGCCCGGTGAGCACGGACGACGGGAGCGCCCAGGTCCGGAGTTTGCCATCGCCGTTGCCGGTGAGAAGTGAGCGTCCGTCGGGTGTGAAGGCCACGGTGTAGGCACCGCCGTCACACTGGTATTCGGTTCCGGAGGAACGGCATACGGCTCCCTTGACCGACAGTTCGTTGGTTATCAGGGTCGGGAACGCGGGTTCGGTCACGTTCCACAGCGAGACTTCCGCGCGACTGGCTACCGCCAGCACGCGACCGTCGGGACTGAACGCGAGATCCTGCACCTCGTCCACGCCATTGGTCAGTGGCGCTCCGAGCTGCCGGGCCTTCCCACGGTCCGAGACATCCCAGAAGTGCAGGACCGCTTTGGTTCCCCCGAGTGCGTAGGAATCACCACCCGCGGTGGCCAGCACCAGGGTGTTTCCGTCGGGGCTGAATTCCATGTCGCGTATCGCTACCTTGGCGGTGTTCACCTGGTTGTTCAGGACCGTGGGTGTGGCGCCGCCGGCGACGTTCAGCAGCCGGACCCACTGCTGGTTCGGACCGTCGTCGGCATCGTAGGAAACCGCGAGTACTCGACCGTCCGGGCTGACCGCGATCACAGGTATGGAGAACGCCCGGCGCGCACTCTTGTCCCGGTAGAGGTGGTGGGGCGCACCGGGTGTGGGAGCCGCCGTATTGCTCAGATCCCAGAGCGTCACCGATTCCGTCGTCACAGTCACCAGCACTCGGCCGTTGTCCGCGAACGTCAGTGCCATGACACCGCTGCCGGGACCACTCGGCTCGGGCATGGTCGAAAGCTCGCGTGGAGAGGCGGGCACCGTCGTATCCCAGAGCCGGATGCCGTTGTGGTCGCCGCCGCTGGTTGCCATCAAGCCGCCGTCCGGGCTGAAGGCCACGTGGTTGTCATCGAGAGGCCGGCCGAGCTGCGATGGGCGGTAGGGGTCGGTGACATCCCACAGCCGGAGATTGTCGTCGAAGCCGACTGTGGCCAGCACGCCGCCGGTTCGGTACGCCATCCGCCAGATTCCGCTGTCGTGAGCGGGGTTCGTCGTGGCCAGGGGTCGGTTCTGGGTTTGGAAGAGCCGACTGCGCAGTTCCGCATGGTCCGGGCGGAGCTGTCGCGCAACAAGATACAGCTGGGCTGCCAGTGACGGATCCGTCTCTCGCAGTCTGTCGGCCTCGGCGAGGACCGCCGCGAAACGTTGATCATCGCGTTGTTGCAGAGCAAGACGGGTCTGGGTGAAAGCCGCGAATCCCAGGACCAGCAGGATTACCGCGAGCAGAGCGAGGACGGCTTTGTATCCGGTGGATCGTCGACGCCCCTGGTCGCGGGCAGCCGCTGCGGCAGTGAGGAATTCGTGCGCCAGCGGGCCGACCGGGGGCGGGCAGACGTGATCGAGGGTGTTCTGTAGTCGGCTCCCCCGATACAGCAGCGCCGAATCTCGTTCCTGCGCGGCCCATTCCGCGGCATCGGCTGCCAGTCGCTGCCGCACCAGGTATCCCACCCGGTCCTCGTCGATCCAGGCCCGCAGGCGCGGCCAGGCGGTCAGGACGATTTCGTGGGTGAGGGTGACCGATTCGGCGTCGAGGGTGACGAGTCGGGTGCGGGAGAGCAGTTCCAGTGCGGCGGCGGCGTCTTCCTCGTGCGCGGCCCGGGTCAGCAGATCGGAGCGGTGGGCGAAGCGGCGGGTGTCCTGGGCGTCCTGGCTCACGGTGACCAGTCCGAGCAGGATCTCCCGCGCCGCGGCCTGTTGCGTGGAAGACAGTTCGCTCCAGGCGGATTCGGCGGTTTCGGTGACCGAGCCGGTCACGCCGCCGGCTTTGCGGTAGCCGTTGATGGTGAGGCGGCGGCCTTCGCGGTGCTGCCAGGTGGCGGCCATGACGTGGGAGAGCAGGGGTAGTGCGCCCGGGTCGTAGCTGCGGCGGTCGCGGTGGTCGCCGACGCCGCAGAGTTCGGTGATGACGAGCTCTTCCAGGCCAGGTTCGAGTTCCAGCCCGGCGGCCCGTGCGGGGCCTGAAACGGCTTGGGCCAGTTCGTCCAATCGCATGGGGCCGAGTAGGAAGGCGCGGCGCTCCAGGGCGTCCTGCAGGACCGGGTAGTCGAGGCAGTGCGCGTAGAAGTCGGCGCGCAGGGCGATGACAACCGCGAGGGGGTCGACGGTGCGGGTGGCGCAGGTGTGCAGGGTGTCGAGGATGCGTTCCCGCTCGGACTCGTCGGTGCAGAGGGTGAACAGTTCCTCGAACTGGTCGACGACGAGCAGGCGGCGGGGGCGGTCGGGACGGGGTGCGAGATTGCCGCCACGGGCCGCGTCGTCGATCGAGTGTTCGGCGCCCGGCTGGTCGTCGGCAGCCACTGGTTCCTCGGTCTCGGCCGGTGTGGCCGCGTGGAGGAGGGTTTCCAGGGGGTGCGGGCCGGGGGTGAGGCTGACGACCTCCCAATCCGGCAGTGCCGGAACGAGTCCGGCGGCGAGCAGGGAGGATTTACCGGCTCCGGACGCGCCGACCACGGCGACGATGCCGGTGGCGTCGCGGACCAGGTCGGCGAGTTCGGTGGTGGCTCGGGCGCGGCCGAAGAACAGTTCGCGGTTCTCGGGGCGGTAGGAGTTCAGGCCCGGGTAGGGGCAGGCTGCCTCGTTCTGTTCCTCCGGATTCCAGGTGGTGGCGGCGTGCCAGAGGCGTTGCCACTCCTTGGGTTCGGCCAGTTCGCGGGTCAGCGGTGTGCCCTTTGTGCGGGCCAGGTCGATGAGGGTGAGGACTACCGGGAGCAGGGATTCGAAGCGGGCGGGGACGTTTCGGCCCGATTTCCAGTCGCTGATGCGCTGGGCGGAGGCTCCGCCGGGGCGGTTGCCGTGGGCGGCGCGCATGCGGGATTCGGCGGCGGTGGCCACGCGGCGCAGGGTCGGGTTGCCTGCTGCGGCATAGAGATCGGTGAAGCGCTGGGTGAAAAGGGCTCGGGGGGAGTGGGTTCGAGGATCGGTGCTGGAATCGGATTCCAGTGCCGATGGTTCGGTGTTCGGTTGTTCCCCCGCGAGCATGAGGTCAATTTATCGTCTGGGACGCCGAATGCCGAAGCGGCGGCGCATCGTTGCGCCGCCGCTCGGCTTCGAGGCCGCTCGCGGGTTACAGGACGAACGGGTCGCCGATGACCCAGCTCGCCGTATCCGCCTCGGGGGAGGTGGCCTCGACGATGGTGTAGGCCTGGACTGTCAGGGGGCCGGCGCAGTCGTTGACGGTCAGGCGGTAGCCGCTCTGGGTGACGTAGCCGGTGCCGCCTGCCGGGATGTCCTTGGAGCCGAGGGGGAGATCGACGATCTCACCGGGGGACATGCCGAGGGTCATGCCGATGCTCGCGCCGATCGAGGGGCTGAGGGTGACGCCCGCGGTCGGTGTCACCAGGGTCGCGCCTGCGGTGACGCCGATGGAGGCGTCGAGGTCGAGGCTCGCACCGGCCTTGAAGGTGAAATCGACGTCCAGGGCCACGGCGCAGGCGAAGAAGAAACCGGTGTGGATGACGCCGGTCCCGCCGTCGACGCGGCCGTAGGAGGTGTTGTCGAGGTACACCTCGCGGCTGGTGGGCATCAGGTTGAGTGATGCCACCGGGTGGGCGGCGTTGTCGAAATGACCGGCGGTGACGGTCATTCCATTGGGTGCGGTGACGATCTTCTCGTGCGGGGCGAGTGCCCCGGCCTGAGCCTGTGCGGCGAACGGCCCCCCGAGGGCGAGTGCGATGCCGGTCATGGCGGTGGCGACGACGGTCTTGATGTTCATGGTGGTTCCTCCCCGAACCTCGTACTGAGCTGTCCGGCTGCCCGAGGGCTTCCGGTGGACCCGGTCTCCGGTGGGAGCCGATGTCCTGCTTCAACAGTCGGGGAGGAGCGGGTTCCGGCCGAGTGGCTTACCGGTTCGAGAGCTGGGAAACGCCTGTTCAGAGGCGGTGGCACCGGTTTTCCGGTCCGGCCAGGCGGATTTCGGGGTCGATTCGGGGCGGCATCCGGTCCGGTCGAGCTGTGCGAACCATCAGATCTGAGAATTATCCGGTCCCGGCCGATGCGACGCGGAATCCGGGCTGGTCACATGCCCTTTTCTGTCCGGACCGGACAACTCGGTTTCTCAGGGAGGAATCGGGGTGTTACCTGATGCCGCCTGTCGGAGCGGCATGCCAGTATCGAAGGCATGTATCCGTCCCCACCCCTGTTCGACCCTGCCCGCGCGGTGACCGCGTTGCCGCAGCCGCCGAAGCTGATGCGGCGCTCCGGGGGCCGGATCGTGGGCGGAGTCGCGGGCGGCATCGCCGACCATCTCGGCATCGACGTGCTCAAGGTGCGGATCGCGTTCGTTCTGCTGTCGGCGCTGTTCGGGTCCGGGGTGATCGCGTACGGAATGCTGTGGCTGTTCACGCCGGGCGGCGGGGACGCGGTGAAACCGTCGGCGACCGAACGGCGGCAGGCCATCGGTTTGGCGCTGCTGGGGCTGGCGTCCGCGGTCGCGATGGCGTGGCTGTTCAACGGGACGGCCGCGCATGTGGTGGGTCCGATCATCGTGGTGGCGGTCGGCGCGGCGCTGGTGTGGCGCGAATTCGACGCGGAGGGGCCGAGATCGGTCTTCGGGCTGCCCGCGCGGCCGAATGTGGTCACCTGGGCGCGCATCGTCGGCGGCGTCACGCTGATCGTGGTCGGGCTGGGTGTGGTGGTGCTGGCGCGCATCGATCTGAGTTCGCTCGGGTCGGCGCTGCTGGCGGTGGCGGTCAGCCTGATCGGGGCCGGGCTGCTCACCGTGCCGCTGTGGCTGCGGATGGTGCGGGCGCTGAATTCCGAACGGGCGGCGCGCATTCGCAACGAGGAGCGCGAGGAGATCGCCTCGCACCTGCACGATTCGGTGTTGCAGACGCTGGCGTTGATCCAGCGGCAGGCCGAGGATCCGCAGGAGGTGGTGCGGCTGGCGCGCAGTCAGGAGCGCGAGCTACGCAAGTGGCTGTTCGACGACACCGGCCCGGCGCATTCGAGTCTGGCCGCGGCACTGCGCACCATCTCCGGTGAGGTGGAGGATCAGCAAGGTGTGAAGGTTACGCCGGTGACGGTCGGCGATGTGACCATGGATGTGGACGACAGCGGTCATGGACTGCCCAAGGAGCATTTCACCGCCCTGCTCGGGGCCACCCGCGAGGCGCTGGTGAATGCCGCCAAACATGCCGGGGTGCCGGCCATCGACCTGTTCGCGGAGGTCGAACCGCATCAGGTGAGCATTTTCGTGCGCGACCGCGGCAAGGGTTTCGATCCGGACGCCGTGGGTTCGGATCGGCAGGGGCTGGCCAAATCCATTCACGCCCGCATCGAACGACGCGGCGGCACAGTGGAAATCAAGTCCGCGCCGGAGCGCGGCACCGAGGTCCGGATCTACCTGCCGCGCACCGACGGCGCGGAGGCCAGGCTCGTAGTGCAGCCGCAGGAGGCTCCCGTCACCGAGGACGCCGCGCAGCTGTGAGTCCGGTACGGCAAGCTGTTGGCTGGGGATGTCCGCGTCAGGTGAGGAGATATAGGTGAGCGTCCGGGTTTTTCTGGTCGACGATCATGCCGTGTTCCGGTCCGGGGTGCGGGCGGAGCTGAGCCGGGAAACCGATATGGAGGTGGTCGGCGAGGCGGGCGGCGTGGCCGAGGCGATCGCCGGGATCAAGGCGGCGCGACCGGATGTGGTGCTGCTCGACGTGCATATGCCCGACGGGGGCGGGGTGGCGGTGCTGCAGGGCATCGAGGAGGGGCCGGTGTGCTTGGCGCTCAGCGTGTCCGACGCCTCCGAGGATGTGATCGCGGTGATTCGCGCGGGGGCGCGCGGCTATGTCACCAAGACCATCTCGGGACCCGAACTGGCGGACGGGATTCGGCGTGTCGCGGGCGGCGACGCGGTGTTCAGCCCGCGTCTGGCCGGATTCGTGCTGGACTCCTTCACTGGCAAATCCCCTGTCCCCGAACCGCCCCTGGATCCTGAACTCGATTCGCTCACCCCGCGTGAACTCGAGGTCCTGCGTCTCCTGGCGCGCGGCTACACCTACCGGGAGATCGCCGAAAACCTCTTCATCTCCGTCAAAACGGTCGAAACGCACGCCTCCAACGTGCTCCGAAAGACCCAGCAGTCCAACCGAAACGCGCTGACCCGCTGGGCCCACCGTCGCCGCATCGACTGAACTGCGGCACGAGACTTTCAGAGCGCAACGAGAATCACGATGATGATCAGCAGGCCGATGAGCAGGCCGATCGCCACCGCCAGCGGACCCGCGTTCGGCCCGAGCTTGGAGAAGTCGAGTCCGCCCGACTTCGGTTGCGCCGCAGCCGGAGTCTGCGCCTGCTGGCGCTGGGGTCGCGGCAGTGGGCTGGAGTGCGGGCTGCGCAGCCCGGCGGCCGAGTTGCGGGCCGCCCACGCCGGAATGGTCCCGTCCTCGGTGCGCACCGGCGCGCCGAGGATGTAGGGCGCGGTGCCGGGACCGAATGCGGCGGTGAGGATTTCGTTGCGCGCCTCGGTCATGGTGGGGCGGCGCTGCGGGGCGGGTTCCATCATGTGCAGCAGGGCGGCGGTGAGCGGTCCGGTGCGTTCCGGCGGAATGATCTGCGCCATGGCCGCGCGCTCCACGATCACATTGCTGTCCTCGTCGAACCCGTAGGGCGGCTGTCCCTCGATGGCCGTGTACAGCGTTGCGCCGAGCGAGAATACGTCGCTGGCGGTGGTCGGCCGCTGCCCGCGCGCCACCTCGGGCGGCAGGTAGGCGGGGGTGCCGGTGATGACATCGCCCGGTTCGTCGGTATCGCCCGCGCCGCTGGAGATGCCGAAGTCGCTGAGCTTCACCATGCCCACCTCGTCACCGCGATCGGCGACGAGGATGTTGCCGGGCTTGATGTCCCGGTGCACGATGCCCGCGGCATGCGCGGCGGCGAGCGCGTCGGCGACCTGCGCGCCGATCTGCGCCACCTCGATGGGGGAGAGCGTGTCGGTCAGCGAAAGTGCCTTGGCCACACTGCGAGACGGTAAGTACTCCATGACGAGCCAGGGTTCTCCCGCCTCGAGTTCCACGTCGTAGACGGCGATGGCGTGCTCGTGTGAGAGCTTGGCGGCGACGCGGCCCTCGTGCATGATGCGCCGCCGCACCTCACCGGCCTCCTCCTCGCTGAGGTCGGCGAGGGAGAGCACCTGCTTGATGGCGACGTCGCGGTTGAGTAACCGGTCGTGGGCCAGCCACACCGCACCCATGCCGCCGCCACCGAGCTTCGACTTCAGACGGTAGCGGCCGGCGACCAGGTAATCGGGGCCGACGATGGGACGGGCGCGTTCGGTCACGTCGTGCAGGGTAGCGGAAAACCATCCTGACTGGCCTGGTTCGAAACCGGAGGTTTGCGCCACTGCCCCTTGACGCGCGCCGAGGCTCGAGTTCTACTGAGCATGAATCGAACGTATATTCGATTATGATAGGTAGCTGAAGCGGTGCTGAGCAGTGTTCGGCCGCTTCGGCAGGGTCCATCCATTGGTGGGAGAGGTGGTCGATAGATGGGTTCGACGGAAGAAGAGAAACAGCGGAAACTGACGGAACTACGGCGGCGTATGGCCGCGGTGCCGGCACGCGGTGGGGAAGCCGCGGCGCGGGTACCGGTGGCGGAGGAATTCCGCCGTGAAGCGCTGCCCGTCCCGTCCGCACTCGTAAACCTTTTGCCCGACGGCGGTTTGGCGAAGGGTTCGGTGGTCATCTACAGGGGCGCGCATTCCCTGCTCTCGGGTTTGCTGGCGGCTGTCACCGGCGCGGGCGGTCACGCCGCCGTGGTCGGCCTGCCCCGGCTGGGCTTGCTGGCGGCGGCGGAAATGGGTGCACGACTGGACCGTCTGGCCGTCGTCTCCGACCCCGGCTCCGACCCCCTGGAAATAGCCTCGGTGTTGCTGGAGGGTCTCGACCTGGTGGTTCTCGGCCTGAACGGCCTGAACGTCCCGCAATCCCGCACCCGGGTCCTCGCCGCCCGCGCCCGCAGCAAGAACTCGACCCTGCTGGTCACCGGCGGCACCTGGTCCGGTCCCGCCCTGCACATCGACACCCACGTCACCGGCTACAGCGGTCTCGGCCGCGGTTGCGGTCGCCTGCGCACCGTCCGCCTGGACATCTCCGTCCGCGGCCGCGCCGCTCAGCCCCGCCACGGCCACCTCGCCCTCAGCCCGCACGACGGCAAGGTCGAATGGGTCGCCACCGACCAGCCCGCAGCCGAGCCCCTGCGGCCCATCCGCCATGCGGTGTCCTGAGCATCGGACGGGCGGCGGCTATCCGGTCGGCGGGTGCCGCCGACCATGGAGCGTGACAACAGGTTTCGCAAGGTTCGGATAGCTCACCGAGTAGGTCCGAATCGATGCGGGCGCTCGATCACCGGCGCGTGCGTGACCGCTGACGCCTACCGCGCGGGTGCGCGGCCGGGCTCATGACGCGGGCGTCGAGCAATTTCCGGAGACGGAACAGTGAGGTGTGTGTGAAGGCGCGGTCGCGGGTGCTGGTGGTGTGGTGCCCGGATTGGCCCGCGGTGGCGGCCGCCGTGGAGGCGGGCGTGGAGGTCACACGGGCGGTGGCGGTGCTGTCGTCGAATCGGGTCGTGGCGTGTTCGGCGGTGGCGCGGTCCGAGGGGATCCGGCGCGGGATGCGGAAGCGGGAGGCGCAGGCCTGTTGCCCGGATCTGGTGGTGGCGCAGGAGGATCCGGATCGAGATGGGCGGTTCTTCGAGGCCGTGGTGGAGGCGGTGGATGCCACGGTGCCGGGGGTGGAGGTGTTGCGGCCGGGGCTGCTGGCGGTCGCCGCGCGAGGGGCGACGCGGTTCTTCGGATCCGAGGAGGCTGCGGCGGAACAGCTGGTGGACGCGGTGGCGGCGGCCGGGGCGGAATGTCAGATCGGGATCGCGGACGAGCTGTCCACGGCGGTGTTCGCCGCGCGGCGGGCGGCGTTCGTACCGTCGGGGAAGGGGGCGGAGTTCCTTGCGCCGCTGCCGGTTTCCGAGCTGGCGGTGGAACCCGCACTGGCCGCGCCGGAGCGTGCCGAGCTGGTGGATCTGCTGTGGCGCTTGGGGCTACGGCGGATCGGGGACTTCGCCCGGCTGACCCCCGCCGAGGTCGCCTCGCGGTTCGGGCAGGACGCCATCACCGCGCACCGTTGTGCCAGAGCGCTTCCCGAGCGCCCGGCCTCCGCGCGCGTCCCCCCGGCCGACCTGGTGGTGGAGTACCGCTGCGATCCGCCGATCGACCGCGTCGACGCCGCCGCCTTCGCGGGCCGCATGCTCGCCGCTCGACTGCACGACACCCTGTCCGCCGCCTCGGTCGCCTGCACCCGCCTGGAAATCCACGCCGAAACCGAAG
Source organism: Nocardia acididurans (assembly GCF_016741815.1). Taxonomy (GTDB): domain Bacteria; phylum Actinomycetota; class Actinomycetes; order Mycobacteriales; family Mycobacteriaceae; genus Nocardia; species Nocardia acididurans. Next base: position 216,478 of record NZ_JAERRJ010000004.1, on the reverse strand, counting down.
CGGGCGAACACTTCTCCCGGGTCTGGCGCTGCGCCGAACCCCTCACTCCCGACAGCACCGCCGACCGTATCCGCTGGCAGCTGGACGGCTGGCTCACCCGTCGCCGCACCCGGAATCGGCGCGGCGCGGAACCGAACTCACCCGGCCGCCGCGCATCGAACCGACGGGCAGCGGATTCAGATTCGTCCGGTCGCGCATCGAACCGATGGGCAGCGAGTTCAGATTCGTCCGGTCGCGCATCGAATCGGCGGTCAGCGGAACCGGATTCGTTCGGCCGTATGCGGCACCCGGGCGGAACGCAGCCGGATTCGTTCGACGAGCCCGAGGAGGCTTGGGGGCCGGGCGCGATCACCCTGCTGCGACTGGAACCGCTCGAGGTGGTCTCGGCGGGAGCCCTGCAGCTCGGCCTCTGGGGCGGCGTCGGGGAAGAGGAGGAGCGGGCGCGCCGGGTGCTCATCCGGGTGCAGGGCCTGCTGGGTGGCGACGCCGTCCGCCTGGGCGTGCTGAGCGGCGGTCGCGGGCCCGAAGAACGCATCACCATGATCACCCTGGGCGATGAGCTGGTCCCAGCCCACGACCCGGCCCAGCCCTGGCCCGGCCGCCTCCCCGAACCCGCGCCGACGGTCCTGCTCCCGAACCGCCCCGAGGTCCGCCTCGAAGACGCCACCGGCGCCCCGGTCTGGATCGACGACCGCGGCCTCTTCACCGCCGAACCGGCCCACCTGCACTGGGGCAGCCGCAGCTGGAAACTGATCGGCTGGGCAGGCCCCTGGCTCCTCGACGACCGCTGGTGGAGCCACCGGGTCCAGCACGGCGTCGCCGCCCGCGCCCAGGTCCTTTTGGAGAAGGACAAACGCGCCCTCCTCCTACTCGGCTTCCACCGCGTCTGGCACGTGGAAGGCCTCTACGAATAGCCGAAGCGCCCGCAGTCCCGGCTTATTGCCAGTGCAGGTCGCCCACCGCCGCTGCTTCCGAGCCGCCGTCGGCGAAGAGGATCTGGCCGGTGACGAAGCGGTTGTCCGCGCTTGCCAGCCAGCAGATGGTTTCGGCGATCCACTCCGGGCGGCCCGGGAATCCGCCGAATGGTTGTGGCGCAGCGGTTTCGACGGCCTTGCGGACCTCGGGGTCGGTGAGGATGTAGGCGGCCGCGGGGGTGTCGACGACGCCCGGCGCGACCACATTGAGGGCGATGCCCGCACCCGCCCACTCGGCGGTCGGGGCGGCTCGGCGGACCCAGCGGTTCAGGGCGCGTTTCGCGACCCCGTAGCCGCCCGCCACGCCACCGCCGGAGGGGTCCTGCCCGAGCAGGTGTACGGCGGCGGCCTCGTCGCCGTCGAGGCAGGCCTGCACGACCTGCTCGTTCGCCGGTGCCAGGGCGGAGGTCGAGGATACAGCTACCGCGCGAGGTGCGGTGCGCTGTGCGAGCAGCGGGCGCAGACCCTCCAGCGTCGCGACCGCGCCGAAGTAATTCGTTTCCAGCAGACCGGTTTTCCCGCCACCGGCCACCGCGAGCACGGCGTCGATCGGCCCGTGTTCTCGTACCTGTTCGATCAGGGAAAGCCGCCCATCGGGGGTGGACAGGTCGGCTCGGATCTCGGCGTCGGCGAGATCGCAGCCGATGACCTCGGCTCCGCGTTCGCGCAGCAGTGCGGTTGTCGCCGCTCCGATTCCGGAGGCCGACCCGGTCACCACGTATGTGCGTCCTTCGAAACCCGTGTGCGACGTCATACCCTCCTGCCTACCACCGCGGGGTTGATTCCGCTGTGCGGCAGAGATTTACGCTCAGGCCGGAACCAGCATGGCTTCGATCTCTTCGACGGTGAGGGTCGCGAGTTGATCAGGGTGGGTGGTGGACAGCCGCGTGATGGTCTCGGTCAACCGGTCCGCGGGCACCGGAAGTCCCTGCGGTCGTAGCTGATAGATCCGCGGGCTGTGGTCATCGTTCGCGAAATGGGTTTCCGGGCGTTTCGAATGTGCGATGACAGCGGTTGCGGGGCAACGGAATTCGATATTCGGCCGGGTGGTGTTGCCGCTGACCGGAATTTGTGCACAGGTCACGTCCGATATTGCCGTCCAGGGGAATTCGCGATCCCGGTTGCGGAAGACCAGGCGCAGGGATTCCCGGCTGAACTCCAGCCGGGTCCCGCGCCGCCGGAAGGAGTCCCAGAGCCCGAGCGCGCAGACCGCGAACAGCAGGCCGCCGAGGATCGCGTAGAGCCAGATTTCCAGCGCCGCGCCCAGCGCGATCCAGAGCAGGCCGCCGACTGCCGCCGTCGCGGCCGTGTAGTGCACCGGGGCGCCCCACGGGGCTTCGATCACCACCCGATCGTGGCGGATGCGGGCGGCGGTTTCGGGTCCGGCGATGGCGGATCCCACCACCATGACCAGCAGGGTCACCGTCAGTGTGCAGCACACCATCGCCACCCCGATCGCGAGCACCGCCCACGCCGAGTCGGCGCGCACGGTCGCCGCCGCCCACCACAGCGTCAGCATCGCGGGCGCTGCCGCAATGACCGTCGTTACCAGCCAGGACACAAACTTCACCCCCGCATCCAACCAGGTCGCCGGATATGGCGATGCGCACAATCCCGGGCGGGCCGCCGGGCCGGGTCCGTACCCTGGTTGATCGTGGAGACGGTCACCCGGGTCGAGTTCGACGACGTGCTGATCGCCTATCGGGATTCGGGGGCGACGGCCGAGCCCAGTCCTACCCCCGTCATGCTCGTGCACGGTATGGGCGGCGACGGGTACACCTGGGATCGCTTCGCCCAGCAGCTGGTGCGGCGCGGGCGGCGGGTGATCATTCCGGATCTGCGCGGGCACGGCCGTAGCGCGCACACCGAGTCCTATCAGTTCCCGGAGTTCGGGGCCGATGTGCTGCGCCTGTGCGAGCGGCTCGGCCTGGAGTCGGTGGATCTGGTCGGGCATTCGCTCGGCGGGTACGCGGTGTCGTGGGTGGCCATGCAGCGGCCCGGACTGGTGCGCCGGCTGGTGATCGAGGAGCAGCCGCTGCCGCTGCGCTCGGGCGACGAGCAGATGACGCTGACCAGGCGGCTGCCGTCGGTGCCGGAGCTCTGGCATGCCACCACCAGCCTGCTGCGGCATCCGCGCGCGGTGCTGGCCTTCGACAGGTCCATGACGGGCAAGGCGCTCGAACAGTTCCGCAAACCGTATCCGGAGTGGTGGGAGGGGCTGGCCGAGATCACCGCGCCGACGCTGTTCCTGCGCGGCGGGCCGGGCGGCATGGTGGACCCGGGCAAACTGGAGCATATGCGGGCGTCCATGCCCGATTGCACGGTCTGCGCGTTCACCTGCGGGCACAGCATCCACCGCGACCGGTACCGCGAGTTCGAATCCGCGGTGCTGCCCTTTCTCGGCCACTGAACCCTCGGATTGCTGCCACCGGCGCGAGGCCGTCGGAACAGGTAATTACAGTTGAGGGCGTGTCCGGAGTCGAGCGTCCCACGCTGTTCTTTCCCGACGAACCGTCGTTCCGGGAATGGCTGGCGGCCAATCATGCGGCCGTGGACGGCATCTGGGTGAAATTCGCCAAGAAGGGCACCGGCTACACCTCCCTCGACTATGACGGCGCACTGCGCCAAGCCCTGTGCTTCGGCTGGATCGACGGGCAGTCACGGCGGCTCGACGACGAGTTCTACCTGCAGGGGTTCACCCCGCGCCGGCGGCGCAGCCCGTGGTCGCAGCGGAATGTGGGCATCGTGGCGGAGTTGATCGCGCTGGGGCTCATGCATCCCGCCGGGCAGGCCGAGATCGACCGCGCCAAGGCGGACGGGCGCTGGGACAACGCCTACGGGCGCGACCTGCCGCAGGACTTCCTGGACGCGCTGGCATCGAATCCGGAGGCGGCGGCCTTCTTCGAAACCCTGCCCGCGCAGTCGCGGATCGCGGTCGGATACCACCTGGGCAGTGCGGTGCGGCCGGAGACCCGGGAGCGGCGGCTGCAGCAGCTGATCCAGAAGCTGATCGACGGGCAGCCGCTGTGACCGGATTCGACGGCATGCTGTGTTCGGCTGCCGCACAGGAGATTCCGCTACCCGGCAGCGCCACCCACGTCACCGGATGGCTGTGCGTGGAACAGCCCGGCGCGTGGGGCCGCGACGTCATCGGCGACGAAGTGCTCGGCCCGGAGATCACCGCCGAACTGGCCGCCCGCACCAAGGCCGCGCATGTGCGCCCCACCCTCATCCGCCGCCCCGGCCGCAATGAATTCAACGGCGTCCGAACGGTTCTCCTGGCCCGCACCAGTGCCGAGGACTCCTGGTGCGAACGTTTCGAGATCACCGACCTGAAGCAGCTGCTCGACCTGGACCTGCACCTGCTCAACGGCCCCGCCCCCGGAATCGGTGCGCGCGTGGAGGATCCACTGGTCCTGGTCTGCGCCCACGGCAAACGCGACCAATGCTGCGCCCTGCTGGGCCGACCCATCGCCGCCCGCCTGGTCACCGAATTCCCGGACCGCGTCTGGGAGTGCTCACACACCGGCGGCCACCGCTTCGCCCCCGCCGTAGTCCTGCTCCCCACCGGCCTCACCTACGGCCGGGTCGACGCGGACGCGGTCATCACCGCCGTCGAGGCAGCACAATACGGCCGCATCTCCCTGCCCGGTCTGCGCGGCCGCAGCTGCTACACCCCCGTGCAGCAGGTCGCGGAATTGGCTGTGGCCCAACGCCTCATCGACGAGACCTACACTGAGCGGGAAGATCCGGTCGCGGTGCGCGAGCGGTCGCAGCGCGACGAAGGTGCGCCGGGGGCGGTAGCCGACGCGGGTATCCACGCCACCGGCCGCCCCGGCCTGCGCGACAGCGTGCGCACCGCCGACATGTGCGTGGGCGTCAGCGATCTCACCGTGAAGTCGGCCGAGGTGGACTCCGCGACCTCCCGCAACCCCGCCACCTTCGCGGGTGCGGCCGAGGTGACGCACCGCGACGGCCGCCGCTGGCTGGTCACCGCGCACACTGTCGCCTACGCCCCTCGTCAGGCCAGCTGCGGCGCTGCTCCGAAGAAGGCCACCGCCGTCGTCGCCGACGAAGTGCGCCTGATCCTCTGAAATTTCGTCCCGGCCGCCGTCACCCCGTCGTTCCGAGGTCGGCGATCTTGCGTTCGAGCATGGCGCGCTCGCGGTCGTTGCCGCACAGTTTCACCGCGCGCTCGAATTCGGTGCGCGCCTCGATATTTCGTCCCATGCGAATGAGCAGTTCGCCGCGGACGGCCGGCAGCAGGTGGGATGCCGACAGGGTTCCGGTGGCCAGGAGTTCGTCGACTATCGGCAGGGCGGCCGCCGGTCCCTGCGCCATGGAAACCGCTACGGCGCGGTTCAATTCGACCACCGGTGAGGGCGCGAGTCGTCCGAGCGCCTCGTACAGCAGGACGATGCGCTCCCAGTCCGTCGCGTCGACGGATGCCGCGACGGCGTGACATTCGGCGATGGCGGCCTGTAATCCGTACGCGCCCAAGCCCCTTCCCAGTCGGCCGGCGCGGGACAGCGCCGCCTGTCCGCGCCGGATGGCGGCGCGATCCCAGAGGCGGCGGTTCTGCTGTTCGAGCAGGACCGGTTCCCCGTCCGGCCCGATGCGGGCGGGGAAGCGGGCGGCGGTGAGTTCGAGCAGGGCCAGCAGGCCGTGCACCTCGGGTTCGTCGGGCATGAGCCGGGACAGGACGCGGGCGAGCCGCTGGGCTTCCCCGGCCAGGTCGAAGCGGATGAGATCTTCACCGGAACTGGCCGAGGAGCCCTCGGTGAAGATCACGTAGAGCACGCTCAGCACCGAGCCCAGCCGGGTCGCCCGTTCCGCGAGCGGCGGCACCTCGAACGGCACCCGTGCCGCCGCGAGGGTTTTCTTCGCGCGGGTGATGCGGGCCTGCACGGTGGCGGTCGGCACCAGGAACGCCTTGGCGATCTCGTCGCTGGTCAGACCGCCGACCACGCGCAGGGTGAGCGCCACCCGTGCTTCCCGCGCCAGCACCGGATGGCACGCGGTGAACATGAGCGCCAGCACATCGTCGTCGATGCGGTCCGGATCCCACAGCACCCCTTCGTCTTCCGTGCCCGGATCGCCCGGCGCGCCACCCGCGGCGATGCCGCCCTCACCCAGTTCGCGGGCGAGGACGGCATGCCGTTCGTCGAGGGCGCTGCGGCGGCGGAATCCGTCGATGGCCCGCCGCCGCGCCACGGTGAGCAGCCAGCCCGCCGGATGCCGCGGCGTCCCTTCGCGCGGCCAGGTCACCAGCGCTTCGGCCAGCGCCTCCTGCGCGAGATCCTCGGCCAGCGCGAAGTCACCGGTGTAGCGGGCCAGCGCGCCGACGATCCGCGCGGATTCGATCCGCCAGACGGCGGCGACCGCCTCGCGGCCGGTGGGGTCGGTCACGGTGGATCCTTTCGGAACCGTCCGGTCGGCCCGGTCGCGGCGGTCTCCAGCCCGCGCCGGGCGACGGAACGGGGCACGGTCGGCTCAGAGCTGCCCGGTGGCCTCACGCCAGGCGCGTTCCTTGAGGATCCACTCGTTGTCCTGTGGAAACTCGTCGATGGTCGGCACCCGCCGGATCTCGGTCTTGACCCCCTTGCCGGTCATCGGCATCCGCTTGGCCCATTCGACGGCCTCCTCCTGCGACGCCACATTGAGGATGTAGAAGCCGCCGAACAGCTCCTTGGTCTCCCCGTAGGGTCCGTCGGTGACCACGGGCGGCTCGGACGAATAGTCGACCACCACGCCCTTCGCGGCGTCGTCGAGCCCCTCCGCCGCGAGCAGTACGCCCGCGCGGATCATCTCGTCGTTGTATTTGCCCATCTCGTTCAGCAGGTCATTGAAATCGACGTTGGCCATGTTCGCCCACGCTTCGTCGGTGGCACGCATGATCAGCATGTACTTCATGGTGGTGTCCTCCTCGAGTGTTGCCGGGTCCCCTTCGGACCCTTCCACTCGTAGGTCGAACGGGGAAGCCGCGAATCGACATCGGCGTAACGATTCTTTCAGCCGGAACGACATGATCACCGAATCACGGCCTGTCGGGAGGCCTGTCCGCCCACGTGACGAACAGGAATGGGAATCAGGGCACATGGCTCTTCGCACTATTTTCTCGCGCGCTCGCATCGGTTCGCCCATGGTTGCCGGTCCGGCGGCCCTCGGGGTGGTGGCGATCGTCGGCGCGACGCTGATCTTGACCACCTCCGAGCAGAAGCCGACCATCGCGGATCCGGCGCTCGTGGCCTCGGTCACGGAATGCCGTGACATGGTGACCATTTCGGTCGCCGGGCGCAATGACTCGCCGCAGTCGGGCCAGGTGAAGATGCTCGTCGACGCCAACGGCAACGAACTGCCCGCCGCACTGTCCGACGACTATCAGAGCCGATGGCTGGATCCGGTCGCCAATGCGCCCAAGGACGCGGTCGGCGGCGACTACGCGGCCGTCTACATCTCGTATCCGGCGAATATGGCCACCTACGAGGACGCGGTCAACACCGGCGTCACCAACACCAAAGAGGTGATGCGGCAGATCTCCGCCGCCTGCCCCGACACCCGGTTCTCCATCGTCGGATACAGCGAGGGCGCGGATGTCGTGCGCCGCGTCGCCATGGATATCGGCGACGATCAGGCCGGGACCAACGGCAAATACGAGACCGCCGACCCGGACAAGGTCGTCGGCGTGGTCATGTTCGCCGATGCCGGACGCGGTGCGGGCGAGGGGCCGTTCATCGGCGCCACCGACCCCAACCGTCCGGACAACTACGGCCAGACCCTCGGCGGCACAGCGGCTTCCGGTCAGGGCGCGCTGGCCGACACCAACGGCGGGTTCGGCAAGCTGAACGGCAAGATCGCCTCCTTCTGCTCCGAGCGCGACCAGACCTGCTCTGTGCCGCAGAACATTTCGCTGATCCAGCTGGCCGCGAACGTGGGCAGGCAGATCAATGTCGATGCCCTGCAGAACGAAGGGCTGACCCCGGCCACCGGCCAGGATGTGGCGACCGTGCTCGCCGCCACCGGTTTCTCCGCGTTCCAGTACATTCAGAGCAACCCGAACTGGTGGACCAGCAACGAGACCTTCCTCGATGTGCTGCTGAAGGTTTCGGCCCCCAACTACAAGCCGGGCGAGGCCGGGTCCGCGGTGACCAAGGCGGATTCCATCTCCACCGACGAGATGTCGCCGCTGGCGTACCTGCCGCAGAAGGTGTTCAACGAGATCGTGGGTCTGATCATGACCAACACCAACACGATTCCGGTGATCATGAGCGACCCGTACCAGCAGACCCTCGGCGAGGGCACCGGCGCGCACTTCGACTACTGGCGTGACGCCGATCCGGCCAACGGTAAGAACCAGACCTCCGCCGAATACGCGGCCGCCTGGCTCACCCACCTGGCCAAGCAGGCCCAGGCCGGCGTGCCGATCGAAACCAAGTCGCAGCCCAAGGAAGAGGACTACGCCGCCGCCCGCCAGGTGGCCAACACCCCGCGCAAGGAACGCCTCTCGGCCCCCGAGACCACCACGGTCTCCAAGACCACCACCACCGGCTCCACCACCACGGCTCCGACGACAACCAAGTCGACGACCACCGAAGGTTCGACGACCACATCCCCCAAGACGGACGCCAAGTCCACCACCACGGAGTCGACCACGGTCCCCCCGACCACGGCCCCCAAAACCGAAGACCCGGTAGCCGTGGCCCCCACCACCGTCCCCCCGACTACGGACAGCCCCCGCACCGAGGTAGCCGCCCCCCAGGACACGATCGCCCCGATCACCACCACCCCACCGGCGACCACCACCACAACAACAACCCCCAACAACTGACCACCTGACATCGAACCCCCAGAGGCATTGCGCCTCTGGGGGTTCGATGCGTTCGTGGATTGCGGGACGGCCCGAACCCCAGGGATCGACGAGGCCTGGGGGCCTTTCAGGTTGGGGCGAGCCCCCTGAGACTCTTCAGGTTGGGCGAGGCCGTGAGGACCCTTCGGGTTTGGGCGAGGCCCTAGGCCCCTTCGGGTTTGGGGCGAGGCCCCGAGTCCTTGGGGGTTCGGGGGCGAAGCCCTTGAGAGACTCCCAGAGAGTTGGGGTTTACCAATGGGTGCCCGGCACCAGGCGGGCGGCGCGGCGGAGTACGGTGCCGGTGGCGCGGACGGCGGGCGGGACGGGGCGGCGACGGCGTTCCGGGACAATGTATTCCAGGTCGGTGGTTTCCGGCTCCACCACGGTTTCGCCCTTGGCGGCGGGGGAGTCGCCGATGGCGCGGTAGTAGCGGTGCAGGACGCGCTCCTTGATGGCGGGCGCGATGAGGTTGCCGTATTCGGCGAGAGTGCCCAGGGGGACGTCGATTCGGCGCGGGCGCTCGCTGAGGGCGCGCACGATGAGCGCGGCCGCCCACTCGGGAGATTGGATGGGGGAGCCCTGGTCACCGCTCGGCGTGATCATGGGCGTGCGCACCAGCGGCATATGGATGGTGGTGAAAGTGATGTTGTCCGCGAGCATTTCGGCCGCGGTCACCTCGGCGAACTTGTCGAGGGCGGCCTTGGAAGCGAGGTAGGCGGCGAAGCGCGGGGTGGCGACCTGCACGCCGGCGCTCGAAATGTTCACGATGTGACCGTCTTTGCGCTCACGCATCTGCGGCAGCAGGCCGAGGGTCATGCGCACGGCGCCGAAGTAGTTGACGGCCATGGTGCGTTCGAAGTCGTGCATGCGGTCGGTGGAGCGGTGCACGGCGCGGCGGATGGAGCGGCCGGCATTGTTCACCAGCATGTCGACGTGACCGTGCTCGTCGAGAATGAGAGTGATTGCGCGGTCCACGGATTCGGCGTCGGTGACATCGCACTGGTAGCCGAATGCGCTGCCGCCCATGGCCGTGATCTCGTCGACGACGGATTCGAGTTCGTCGGCGCGGCGGGCCAGCAGGATGACCACGCCGCCCTTCTCGGCGACGGCGATCGCGGCGGATCGGCCGATTCCGGAGGATGCTCCGGTGATGACGATGTGCTTGCCGGTCAGGTCCCGGCGGGCACGTCGACGGGCCAGGTAGCCGTCACCGTTGAGGGCGTTCTCGCGCCCACCCGTCGCCCGACCACCACCCCTCATCGAATCGCTACGCGATGCCGTCATGTCAGCTCCTTGCAGATCGGATTTCCTAGAACTTACTCCAAAGTAAGTTCCGAATCCACAATCGATTCGTCTCGATTCGAGAGTTGATACAAACCGTTCGGTACGAGCCCGTGTATGGTCCCACCCTATCGAACATGAGTTCGAATCTTGTCGGTGTGAGGAGGTACGGTGGGCTGGGGCCAGGGTCCGCCCTCGTGGGCGGAGATGGAGCGCGTGCTGTCCGGGCGGCCGGGGCGCGTCGAGCCTGAGCATCCCGGTGACGGCAGTGACAGCCCGGCATGGACGCGCACGCGCGGGGAGTATCGGACGGCCCCGGTCGAGCGGCCCGCGGGCCCGGTCGTCCCGTACGCCGAACTGCACGCCCATTCCGCCTACAGCTTCCTCGACGGTGCGAGCCAGCCGGAGGAGATGGTGGAGGAGGCCGTGCGGCTGGGGCTCGAGGCCCTGGCCATCACCGATCACGACGGGTTCTACGGGGTGGTCCGCTTCGCCGAGGCCGCCCGCGAGTGGGGCATGCCGACCATTTTCGGCGCGGAGCTGTCCCTCGGTACGGCCGCGCGCGCCGGGGCGCATCTGGAGCGGCGGGGAGCGCGGCGCACGCCCGCCGCCGAGGGCGGGGTCCGGATGGCCGGGCGGCGGGGCGCCGCACCCATGGGCGGCGCGTGGCCCGAGGCTCCCGATTCCGCGTGGAGCGATTCCGCCCCGCGCACCGGCACACCCGATCCGGTCGGACCGCATCTGCTGGTGCTGGCGCGCGGGCAGGAGGGCTACCGCCGCCTGTCGCGGGAGATGGCGGCGGCGCACATGGTGGCGGGGGAGAAGGGCATTCTGCGCTACGACCTGGATCGGCTCACCGAGGCGGCGGGCGGGCACTGGCATATTCTCACCGGCTGCCGGAAAGGGCATGTGCGGCAAGCCCTGCAGCAGGGTGACGCGGCGGCGGAGGCGGCGCTGCGGGAGCTGGTGGAGCGCTTCGGGCGCGACCGGGTCAGCGTGGAGCTCACCCATCACGGGGTGCCCGAGGACGATGAGCGCAATGCTCGCCTCATCGCCCTGGCCGAGCGTCTCGGACTGCCCGTACTCGCCACCACCGGAGCGCATTTCGCCGCTCCGCCGCAGCGCCGCCGCGCCATGGCGCTGACCGCCATCCGGGCGCGCAGCAGTCTGGACGAGATGGCGGGCTGGCTCGCCCCGACCGGCGGCGCGCACCTGCGCTCGGGGGCGGAGATGGCGCGCCTGTTCGCGGCCTGCCCGGAGGCGGTCGCGAATGCCGTTGCCCTGGGCCGGGATTGCGCCTTCGACCTGAGGCTGATCGCCCCGAAGCTGCCGCCGTTCGACGTGCCGGAGGGATACGACGAGAACTCATGGCTGCGGGAACTCACCTATCAGGGCGCGGCGCGCCGCTACGGTCCGCGCGACGGCAACCCGAAGGCGTACGACCAGCTCGAGCACGAACTGCGAGTGATCGAGCGGCTCGGTTTCCCGGGCTACTTCCTGGTGGTGCACGATATCGTCAGCTTCTGCCGGGACAGCGACATCCTCTGTCAGGGAAGAGGTTCCGCCGCGAACTCGGCGGTCTGCTACGCCATCGGCATCACCAATGTGGACCCGGTGGAGAACAAGCTGCTGTTCGAGCGGTTCCTGTCCCCGGAGCGGGACGGCCCGCCCGATATCGACGTGGATATCGAATCGGATCGCCGCGAGGAGGCGATCCAGCACGTCTACGCCAAGTATGGGCGCGAGTACGCCGCGCAGGTGGCCAATGTGATCACCTACCGCGGCCGCTCCTCGGTCCGCGATGCCGCACGCGCCCTGGGCTTTTCGACCGGCCGGCAGGACGCCTGGAGTAAACAGGTGAGCCGCTGGACCGGCGTCGCGAAGGAGGAGCACACCGATATCCCCGACGACGTCCTCGCCCTCGCCGGCGAATTGGAGGGCCTGCCGCGGCATCTGGGCATCCACTCCGGCGGCATGGTGATCTGCGACCGCCCCATCGCCGATGTATGCCCGACCGAATGGGCGCGCATGCCCGGTCGCAGCGTCCTGCAGTGGGACAAGGATGATTGCGCCTCGGTGGGTTTGGTGAAATTCGACCTGCTCGGCCTCGGCATGCTCTCGGCCCTGCACTACATGATCGACCTGGTGCGCGAGCACAAGGGCGAGACGGTGGAACTGCACACCCTGGATCTGGCCGAACCCGCCGTCTACGACATGCTGTGCCGCGCCGACTCGGTCGGCGTCTTCCAGGTGGAATCCCGCGCCCAGATGGCCACCCTGCCGCGCTTGAAACCGCGCACCTTCTACGACCTGGTGGTCGAGGTCGCGCTCATCCGTCCCGGTCCCATCCAGGGCGGCTCGGTGCACCCCTACATCCGCCGCCGCAACGGGCAGGAGAAGGTCACCTACGACCATGCGGCACTGGAGAATTCGCTGGCGCGCACGCTCGGCATCCCGCTGTTCCAGGAGCAGCTCATGCAGATGGCCGTAGATGTCGCGGGTTTCACGCCCGCCGAGGCCGATCAGCTGCGCCGCGCCATGGGCTCCAAGCGTTCCACGGAGAAGATGGAGCGGCTGCGCGAACGCTTCTACGCCGGTATGCGGGAGTTGCACGGGATCTCCGGCGAGGTGGCGGACCGCATCTACGAGAAGGTGTACGCCTTCGCGAATTTCGGTTTCCCGGAAAGCCATTCGCAGAGTTTCGCGTCGATCGTGTTCTATTCGTCGTGGTTCAAGCTGCATCATCCGGCGGCCTTCTGCGCGGGTCTGCTGCGGGCGCAGCCGATGGGCTTCTACTCCCCGCAGTCGCTGGTGGCCGATGCCCGGCGGCACGGTGTCGCGGTGCACGGCCCGGATATCAACCGCAGTCTGGCCGAGGCGACCCTCGAGGCGAAGGGTACGCAGATCCGGCTCGGGCTGGCCTCGATCCGTCAGCTCGGGGCGGAGCTGGCCGAAAAGATCGTCACCGCAAGGGAATCCGGGCCGTACACGTCGTTCGTGGATCTCACCGGCCGGGTGGAGCTGACCGTCCCGCAGGCCGAGGCGCTGGCCACGGCGGGCGCGCTGGGCAGTCTGGGCATCACGCGCCGCCAGGCGCTGTGGGCCGCCGGAGCCGCCGCTGCCGAACGCGCCGACCGTATTCCGGGCACCGGCGCGGTCACCGCCGCCCCCGTGCTCCCCGGAATGAGTGATCTGGAACTGGCTGCCGCCGACGTCTGGGCGACCGGCATCTCACCCGACAGCTATCCGACCGAATTCCTGCGCGACCGCCTGGCCGCGCTGGGCGTCGTCCCGGCCGCCGGGTTGCTCGACATCCCGGACGGCACCCGGGTTCTGGTGGGCGGCGCGGTCACGCACCGGCAGCGGCCCGCCACCGCGCAGGGCGTCACCTTCCTGAATCTGGAGGACGAGACCGGCATGGTGAACGTGGTCTGCTCGGTGGGCCTGTGGGCGCGCTATCGGCGGCTGGCCCAGTCCGCGCCCGCGCTGCTCATTCGCGGCCGGGTGCAGAACGCGGAGGGTGCGGTCACCGTGGTGGCCGATCACCTGCAGCGATTGGATCTGCGGATCACCGCCCGCTCCCGTGACTTCCGCTGACAGCGAACGCGGGTCACGATCTCGGCCTCCGCGTCGTCGTCCTGATATCGCGTACCGACGAACGAAGGAATCATCGTGGCCATCGAACTGATCAACCCCGCCGAGCTGCACGACCCGACCGGCTTCGGCTACAGCCATATCGCCCGTGTCAGTGGTGAACTGGTCTTCATCGCGGGCCAGTACGACTCCGACGAGAATGGTCACACCACGACCGAGGATTTCGCCGAGCAGGTCGCCAATGCCTTCGCCAATCTCGGAAAGGCTTTGCGCACAGTCGGTCTGGACTACTCCGATGTGGCTCAGCTGCGCACCCACATCGTCGCGCACGATCTGGACAAGCTGACCGTGCTCGGGAAGAAGATCGCCGAGATCTGGGGCGATCAGCCGCCCGCGCAGACTCTTTCGGGTGTGGCCGCGCTGGCGCTGCCGGGCATGCTCTTCGAGGTGGATGCCGTGGCCGTGCGTTCCTGAACGGAAGACGTGCGTTCCTGAACGTGAGCGGCGACGCTCAGTCGTCGATCTCGAAGCGTTTGAACCGGGAGGTGGCTCCCGCGGTGAGGGTGACGGCGGACTTCGGTACGCCGTAGTGCTCGGCCAGCAGCTCGCAGGCGGCTTTGTTGGCCTTGCCCTCCACCGCGGGCGCCCGCACGTACAGCTGCAGGCTGCCGTCGGCGAGGGTCTCGACCAGCGGCCCCTTCTTGCTGCCGGGCTTGATGGTGGCCCGCACGACGGTGGTCACACCGCGCCCGGGAACCCGAGCTGCCGCCAGCCCTCGTACACCGCGACGGCCGCCGCGTTGGACAGGTTCATGGATCGCCGCCCCGGAATCATCGGGATGCGCAGCTGCTCGGTGATGTGCGGATCCGCCAGCACCTCCGCGGGCAGCCCGGTGGGCTCCGGCCCGAACAGCAGCACATCACCCTCGCGATAGGCGATATCGGTGTTGTGTGTGGTGGCGGTGGCGGTGAACGCGTAGACCCGCTCGGGCTGCAACACCTTCCACGCCGCGCCCAGATTCGCGTGCACGGTCACCGAGGCGAGGTCGTGGTAGTCCAGGCCCGCGCGCTTGAGTTTCGGTTCGGACAGGTCGAAGCCGAGGGGTTCGATCAGGTGCAGATGGCATCCGGTACCGGCGGCCAATCGGATGGCATTGCCGGTATTGGGCGGGATGCGCGGTTCGAAGAACACCAGATGGAACACGGGCTCCAGCATCCCATGCGGGGTGTTGCCGTTAAGCTCGGGACCGTGTCTGCCGCCCATGCCGCTCCCGAGAGCCGGAGCAGTCGATTCGGTGCGTTCTGCCGCGACAATCTGCCGATGCTGGTGATCGGGGCCGTGCTGCTGGTGGCGGTGGTGTTCCTGGCGTGGGACAGGTGGCGGCGCGGGACGTATGTCATCGGCGGCGCGACGTTGCTCGGGGCAGCATTCAGGATGATGCTGCCGACCGAGCGGGTGGGTTTGCTGGCTGTGCGCAGTAAGCGCTTCGATGTGGCGTGGATGGCGGTGCTGGGCGGCACGATCATTGCCGTGGCCGCCACGATCAGCACGCTGGGAGTGACGTAACCCGCGGGCTCGGGTTATTTGGTCACCAGGCGTCTGGTGAGATCTCGGCGCAGCACCTCCTGCGATGGCAGGCGGTGTAGAACGCGCAGGATGGCGGGGCGTAGTTCGCGCTTTTCCTCGTCGGAGAGCAGGTCGACGAGATCGCGCAGATCCATGTCATCGAATGCCGCTGTCATGGATTTCATAGTAGAGCCGCAGTGGTTCTGCGTCTCGGAATCGGGGTGCCGGTAACCGAGGCGTCACTGTGGTGAAACCGGAAGTGCGTCAGGATAATTCGGCGGAAACAAGGGCGACTCTGACGACCGTTCGGTCTGGAAGGACCGGACGGTCGGCAGCCGCGGGCTCAGCGCCGCGAAGTCCGCACGGTCCGCGCCAGATCCATGGTCTCGACCATGAGCTTGCCCACCGCCTCGGTCTCGGTCAGGAACCCGTCGTGACCGTCACGCGAACGCACGATCTCCAGGCCCTTGCACCCGGGCAGCAGATCCGCCAGCTCCTGCTGCGTGCGCAGCGGATACAGCCGATCCGAATCCACGCCGCCGACCACGCACGGCACCACCGTCGAGGTCAGCGCGGCCTCGACGCCACCGCGCCCGCGGCCCACGTCGTGCCGGTTCATGGCCTCGGTGAGCAGGACGTAGGTGGCCGGATCGAAGCGTGAGACGAG
Organism: Nocardia acididurans; assembly: GCF_016741815.1. Lineage (GTDB taxonomy): Bacteria > Actinomycetota > Actinomycetes > Mycobacteriales > Mycobacteriaceae > Nocardia > Nocardia acididurans. The sequence goes on along the minus strand of NZ_JAERRJ010000004.1, from coordinate 200,550 downwards.
CTTGTCGGCCTGGTACTCCAGATAGCTCTGCACCGCGTAACGCCCACCGTCCCAAGGGTTCTCCTCACCCTGGGCGTGATTCTCGAAGCGGTGGTCGAGCTCCTGTTCGGTGCGGTAGGTCAGGTGCGCGATGCGCCGCGCCAGGCCCATACCGGTCATCGGCGCGCGATCGCTGCCGTGATAGTTGCCGCCCTGCCAGTCCGGATCGGACTTGATGACGGCGATCTGGGTGGTCTGCGTGCCGATCTGATCGGCCGTGGCGCGCGCGCCGACGGCCAGCACCAGCGCCGCGCCCACCCGCTCGGGCGAGCCGATCATCCATTCGAGCACCCGCATGCCGCCCATGGACCCGCCGACCACCGCGGCCAGCCGGTCGATGCCGAGCAGGTCGAACAGCTTCTCCTCGGCCCGCACCTGATCGCGGATGGTGATCTCGGGAAACCGTGCGCCCCAGGGCTTTCCGTCGGCGGCCAGGGACGCCGGACCGGTGCTGCCCTTACAGCCGCCGAGCACGTTGGTGGCGATGACACACCATTCGCGGGTGTCGATCGGCGCGCCCGGCCCGACCACGCCGTCCCACCAGCCGGCCTGCGCGTGGTGCACGTCGGCGGCGCCGACCACATGCGAATCACCGGTCAGCGCATGCTCGATGAGCACCACATTGTCCGCGTTCGCCGAGAGTTCGCCCCACCGCTGCACGGCCAGCGTCACGTCGGGGATGACGGCGCCGTTCTCCAGCTCGACATCCCCGATCACGATGCTGCCGAGCGTGCCGTCGGACGGCGGAAGCAGAACTTCCGCCGCCGGCCGGGAGGTGCTCGAGTCGATGCTCACGGTCAAAGCGCCGCCGCCGTCAGTCCGGCTCGCAGATCCGCCAGGATGTCGTCGATACCCTCGATGCCCACTGCCAAACGCACCAGACCAGGCGTAACGCCGGACGCGAGCTGCTCGGCGGGCGTCAGCTGCGAGTGGGTGGTGGAGGCCGGGTGGATGACGAGCGAGCGCACATCCCCGATGTTAGCGACATGGCTGTGCAGGCTCAGAGCGTCCACGAACTTCTTGCCCGCGTCCACGCCGCCGGCCAGCTCGAAGGACACGATCGCGCCCACACCCTTGGGTGCCAGTTGTTTGCCGCGCTCATGCCAGGGCGAGCTGGGCAGACCCGCGTAATAGACCGCCTCGACGCCCGGCTGCTGCGTCAGGAACTCCGCCACCGCTTCGGCATTCGCGACATGCCGCTCGACACGCAGGCTCAGCGTCTCGATGCCCTGCGCGATGAGGAAGGCGTTGAACGGCGCGACGGCCGCACCCAGATCGCGCAGCAACTGCACACGCGCCTTGAGCGCGAACGCCGGAGCGCCGAGATCGGCGAATACGGCGCCGTGGTAGCTGGGGTCCGGGGTCGTGAAACCGGGGAAGCGGGACTCGCCCGCCGCGTCGCGCACCGTCCAGTCGAAGGTGCCGCCGTCCACGATCACGCCCGCGACCGCGGAACCGTGGCCGCCCAGGTACTTGGTGGCCGAGTGCACGACGATGTCCGCGCCGTGCTTCAGCGGCTGGATCAGGTACGGCGTGGCGACCGTGTTGTCCACGATCAGCGGGACGCCCGCGGCGTGCGCGACCCCGGCGATACCCGGAATATCCAGGATCGAGCTGCTCGGGTTCGCGACCGTCTCCCCGTAGAAAGCCTTCGTGTTCGGGCGCACCGCGGCCTGCCACTGCGCGAGATCGTCGGGATCCTCGACGAAGCTCACCTCGATGCCCAGCTTCGGCAGCGAGTAGTGCAGCAGGTTGTAGGTGCCGCCGTACAGGTGCGGGCTGGCCACGATGTGGTCCCCGGCCTGCGCCAGGTTCAGGATCGCGTAGGTTTCCGCCGCCTGCCCGGAGGCCAGCAGCAGGGCCGCGACACCGCCCTCGAGAGCGGCGATGCGCTGCTCCACCACGTCCTGGGTGGGGTTCATGATGCGGGTGTAGATATTGCCCGGCTCGGCGAGACCGAACAGCGCGGCGGCGTGGTCGGTGTCGCGGAAGGCGTAGGAAGTGGTCTGGTAGATCGGCAGCGCGCGAGCCCCGGTGGCGGCGTCGGGCGCCTGCCCGGCATGGATCTGCTTGGTCTCGAAGGACCAGCCGGCCGGGTCCGTTTCGGTGTTCGCGGGCGCGGTCGAGTCACTCATGTCCTGCTCCATAAAAACAAGGTCGCCGAATGGCGGAAGTCTGACGTTATCTGAAAGCGGATCGGCTTCGACAACAACACATTTCGGTGACCTCCTACAGTGCGCTTGCGCTCGGCCCTCGAGCGCCCGGTCCTCACCCGGAGCACCCCACCGCAGCTGGAGGGTTGCCGATCAGCTAGCCGGGGCTTGACGCTGATGCTCTTGACCTGTTGCGAGATTCTAACGGGCGGACGCCGCTGTTTCCGAAGTGGGGCCGGACACACTGTCGATGACGGCCAGGAAGGCGTTCATCAGCGAGCGGAGTTCCTGCGGCGTCGCAAGTCGCCCGCAAGTCCAGGTCAACCGCCGTCGCCCACCGTGATGCGGTGACAACACTTGCGACACCTCAGCTCTCAGCCGCCATCACCCGCGACCGGATCCGCCGCGCCTACCTCCTCATTGCCGGAGGGGTGCTCTGGTCGATCGGCAACGCCCTGCACCCCCTGGAGCATTCGGAGGCGGCCGAACAGGCCGCCACCTGGAAAGCGGCCCACCTGACCTTCGCCCTCGGCTCGGTCCTGATCGCCGTGGGCCTGCCGGTGATCTTCGCCGCCCTGCGCGCCACCATCGGTGAATCCGATTGGACAGCGAAACTTCGCGCAGCGGCAGCGCCCCTGCTCTTCATCGGATTCGCGGTCACGGTGCCGATCGGCGCGTACCACGAGATGTTCGTCGTCACCCAGCTCGATCACCACGACCAGCACGCCATAGAGGACGCCGCCGCACCCCTGCTCAATCCGCTCGCGGCCACCCTGCTGCTCGGCCTGATCCTGCTGGCGGTCGCGGCGATCGCCCGCCCCGCCCCGGCCCTGGGCCGCGTATCCGGAATCCTCATCCTGGTCGCGGTCGTCGCCATGGGCGCGGCCCCCGGACTGCCCGGCGCGGAGGGTGTCTGGATCATCCCCGGCACCATCGTGGTCGGAGTCGTCCTCGCCGTCGCAGCCTTCCGCACCACCACTGCCAGCCAGGCGTGAGGCAGCGCTCGGGGCGGAAATCCGGCTCGCTTTCCGCCCGCGCCGCTCGTTGATCATGGGCGGACGACTCGCCGCTTCGCGGTGTCAATCGTTCGTTCCGATACGGAATCGGGTGTCGGGGGCGATATTCGGTGCGTGGTGTTCGTGGATGTGCTCGGCGCGTTTCGCGTCGTGGTGAACGGTGAACAGGCGGTGCTGCGCGGCCCGATGCAGGGGGCGGTGCTGGCGCGGCTGGTGGTGGCGGGCGGCGAGGTCGTTTCCGCCGACCGGTTCATCGACGAGCTGTGGGCCGGTGAGCCGCCGCCCAAGGCGGGAGCCGCTCTCCAGGCGCATATTTCGCATCTGCGGCGCGCTCTGGAGCCCGACCGTCCCCGGCGTGCCCCCGCTCGCGTCCTGATCTCCCAGCCTCCCGGCTACGCCCTCGCCCGCGACGCCGCCACTGTCGACGCCTGGCGTTTCGAGGAGCTGCTGCGCCACGCGGACACCGCCACCGATCCGGCGATCCGGCTCCGCATCCTGGACACGGCCCTGTCCCTCTGGCGCGGCGACGCCTACGCCCCCTATGTCGATACCGCCTGGTCCGCGCCCGAAATCACTAGGCTCACCGAATTGCGCTGGACTGCACTGGAACTCCGCGCCGCCACCGCGCTGCACCTGAACCGTCCCGCAGAGGTGGCCGCCGCCCTCCACCGCCACGTCGAGTCCCATCCCGAACGTGAGGAATCCGTCCGGCTGCTGGCTCTCGCTCAATACCGCCAAGGCCGCCAGCTCGCCGCCCTCGAAACCCTCCGCCGCGTCCGTGCCCACCTCAACACCGAATTCGGCATCGACCCCGGCCCGCCCCTGCGCACCCTCGAATCCGCCATCCTCGCCCACGCCCCGGAACTCGACCACACCCCGCCAGCTCTCGCGCCGCCGATCGCGGTGCAGCCACCCCCGTCCGGTGCCGCCTTTTCGGAGCTAAACGCTGAAACCGATTCTGCGGCAACAGAACCGGCGGCAACGATCCCCGCGGTCCCTGCGGAGGTCGCCGTCGGCTATGCGGCGGAACGGGCGGGCCTGCTCGCGGCGGCGGAAGAGGCGAGGACAGGTCGCAGCCGGGTGGTGTGGATCGACGGCGAAGCCGGGGCCGGGAAGACCACCCTGGTGAGCTCGGCCGCCAGCGCACTCGCGGCGGCGGGGTGGACCGTGGTGGCCGGTCACTGTCCCGAGGTCGACGGCGCTCCAGCCGCCTGGGCCTGGATCGAACTGGCCGAAGGTCTGGCCGACCGCCGCACCCGCCCCGGCGCTCCGGTGACAGACGCCGGGTTCGCCCGTCTCGAAGGCGATTTCGGCACCTCGGCGGTGATTGCGGACGTGTCGGTCGAATCAGCGCGAGACCTGGCCGATTTCGACGTGTCCGCAACGCCTTTCGAGCTGGCGCGCAGTTTTGTCGAGCGTTGCCGGGGGCGCGTGGCGGGCGGTCCGGTGGCGGTGCTGCTGGAGGATGCGCATCGGGCGGACAGTGCCACCCTGCAGGTGTTGCGGCAGGTGGTGGCCTGGTTGGCGGGGGAGCCGGTGTTGTTCGTGGTGACATCACGGGGGTCGGAGGCCGGGAACGAGTTGCAGGCCACCGCGGCGGCGCTGGCCGGGGTGACGGCGTCTCGGTTCGAGCTGAGCGGGCTGGATGCCGAGGCGGTGCGAGCCGTGATGGCCGCCGCTGGAATGCCCGTAATCGACGGGGCGACACTGGCTTTGGTCCGGGATCGGACGGGCGGCAATCCGATGTTCGTGCGGGAGTTGGCGAAACTCGCCGCGGCGGAGGGGGATTTGCTCGCGGTTCCGGTGGGTGTGCGGGAGGTGCTGCGGCGGCGGATCGCCCGCCTGCCCGCCGACGCCGCGCGGATGCTGCGTTTCATGGCGGTCTGGGGAGATGAGGTCGGGTTCGACGATCTGCTCGAACTCGCGGAGGAGAACGAGGACACGCTGGTCGATCTCGTGGACACCGCGGTGGTCGCGGGACTGCTGCGGATCGGCCGCGCGGGCCGGATCCGCTTCGGCCACGCCCTGACCCGTGACGCGGTCTACGACGAGATTCCCGCTCTGCGTCGCGGCCGAATGCATTGGACGGCCCTCCGGGTGGCCGAACGCGGTCCGCACCGCGACCTCGACGCGCTGGCCCACCACGCCATCGCCGGCGCGACGGGCTCCACCGCCGAACAGGCGCTGCGCCACGTCGTGGCGGCGGCCCGGCAGTGCGTCGCGCGCGGCGCCCACTCCGACGCGGTGCCGCTCTGGCGGGCCGCCGTCGACCTGCACGTGCTGGCGGGCCACATCGCCGACCACGGGGACGCCGCGGCGAGCACAGATCGCGCGCGCCCACACGACATGATGGTCGACAGGGCGGTGGGTTCGGATGTGCTGGAGGCGATGTGCTCGCTGACGACGGCGCTCGGCTACGGCGGGAACGACACCTCAGCGCGTGCCGTGCGCCTGCGGGCGCTGGACCTGGCTCATGTGCTCGCGGTGCCGCGGGGTATGCCGGAGGAGTCGGAAAAGCGCACGACTGCCACCGGATTCGCCGCACCGGCCGATGGTGAAACAGGTGCTGGCGGGTTGTCTCCCGGTCATCGCGACAGGGCCTCCGCCGGTGCTGACTCGGTCGTCGACGGGGTGCTCGGGGCTGTCTCCGCCGCGAGCGATCCGGTCGCCTATGTGCTGAGTTCGTGGCGCGCGCCGGTGATCTGGGGTACCCGGGACAAGCGGCTGCCGGACACCAGGATCGTGGAGGCGCTGGCCGCCGCACTCGCCCGGCCGCTGCCCGCGGCGACCCGGGTGCGACTGCTGGTGGCCACGGTGTTCGAGGTCGAGGGCAATGATGATCCGCGTGCCTTCGCGGCTGCCGCGGAAGCGCTGGCTACGGCTCGCACCCTGGATGATCCCGAATTGCTCTGTGCCGCACTGAATGCGCGGGCGTTCCTCGCACTGGGGCCGGATCTGTGGGATGAGCGGGAACCGCTGGCCTCGGAGTTGCTGACGGTGTCGACGGCGGCCGGGTTCGTCGAATACCAGGCGGTGGCTCATTTCCTGCAGTGCCTGATCGCTTGCGGCGCAAGTGATCTGGTGGGTGCGCGGGCAGCCGTGGAGCGGGGTCTGGAGTGCGCGTCGGGCGGGCAGCTGCGGCAGCTGCTGGCGGTGCTGTCGTTGTTCTCGGCGGTGCTGGCCGCGCTGCGGGGTGATCTGGCGACCGCCGAGGCGATCTATGCGCGCTGCAGTGCGGATCTGGTGGCGTCGGGCACCGCCAACGGCGCCGAGCTCATGATCGCGGCCCGGATGATGCTGGGCTGGGCGCGCGGGGATCTGTCACAGCTGGCCGAGCCGATGGGCGCGGTGCACGCGGTGGCCCCGGACGCGCTGGTCTTCGCCTATGTGGTGGCGCTGCTGGACGCTGGGGAAATCGACTGTGCCCGCACGGTTTTCCGGGCGGCGGGCCCGACCCAGCGGGACCACTACTGGTCGGTCATGGCCGTATTCCGGGCACGGGGTGCGGTGCGGCTCGGCGAGATGGACGCGGTGCGTGAGTGCTACGCGGATATGGCTCCCCGATCCGGGACCATGGCGGGCCTGGACACCGGCTCGGTGGTGTACGGCCCGCTGGACGCGGTGCTCGCCGAACTGGCGGATGCCCTGGGCGAGCATGTCGCGGCGGAGCGATACCGGGAATCCGCGGCCGCGGTGTCGGCGCATATCCGTGCGCAACTGGCCGAGCTCGATGCCTGACGGTCGACGGACGATCCTCGGCCGGCTCGCGCCGTTCAGCGGCCCGTGATGAGGCGTTCGCGTTTGCGGAAGCCGCGACCGAAGACGCGCAACAGCACCTTCAGCAGGAATCCGCCCTCGGCGGTGGCGCGTTCCCATTCCTCGGGGGTGCACATGCCGAACATGCGGGGCAGTTCGAAGCTCATCTTCGCCCCGTCGCGGGCCGCCGCCTCCACCCGGCTCCACTGCGCGGCGTCGAGGTGCCGGGTGATGACCGGGAAGACGGTGTTCTCCTCGTCGGCGATATGTTCGGCGAGCATGGCGTGCAGCTGTGACAGGTGGTCCGCGAGTTGCGCCGCGGATTCCGTCGCTCCGCGCACGAAGGCCCGGGTGCGCACGCGGATGGCGTCGAGCAGCGGATCCAGCTGGGCGTGGTCGTCCTCCAGGTCGCGGACGTCGACCGCTCCGGTGCCGCGCAGCAGCGGCCAGAGGACTTGGTCCTCGATGGTGTGGTGATGGTGGATGGAGTCGCACAGCAGATGCAGGTAGTCGCCGATGGCGTCGGCCCGTGCGGGCGGGCAGTCGGTGGTTCCGGTGGCGATGTCGCGCAGCAGGTCGGCGAACCGCGCGGTGTCGGAGATCATGGCGCGGTGGGCGAGGCGCATGCCCAGCAGGTCGGGGGTGGTGGTGTCGATCGGCATGTCCGGAACGGTGCCGGAGGTCACTTGCACCCTACTTGCCGGTAACCAACCGCAGGTCCCGCACAGCGGGGGCGGGGTGCGCGGTGAGGTTGATAGCAGCAGTACGCTTGTCTTGCTTGACGCCACAGCGTACGTGGACCTGGCACCACAGGCCCCGTGCCGCGCGCCATGCGTATACGTTGTCTGTTGAACAGCTGGGGCCCGCTACGAGCGTGTTCACCGGCCGTGCAATGGGAGCACCACCTTCCTAGGAGGACACGCGATCTATGTCCAAGATCAAGGTTGAAGGCACCGTCGTCGAACTCGACGGCGACGAGATGACGCGCATCATCTGGCAGTTCATCAAGGACAAGCTGATCACCCCGTATCTCGATGTGAACCTCGAGTACTACGACCTCGGCATCGAATACCGCGACAAGACCGACGACCAGGTCACGATCGACGCCGCCAACGCCATCAAGAAGCACGGCGTCGGCGTGAAGTGCGCGACGATCACCCCGGACGAGGCTCGCGTCGAGGAATTCGATCTCAAGAAGATGTGGCGGTCGCCGAACGGCACCATCCGCAACATCCTGGGCGGCACGATCTTCCGTGCGCCGATCATCATCTCGAACGTTCCGCGTCTGGTCCCGGGGTGGACCAAGCCGATCATCATCGGCCGCCACGCGTTCGGCGACCAGTACCGCGCCACCGATTTCAAGGTGCATCAGGCCGGTACCGTCACCCTGACCTTCACGCCGGAGGACGGCTCCGAGCCGATCGTCCACGAGGTCGTGAAGATGCCCGAGGACGGCGGCGTCGTCATGGGCATGTACAACTTCCAGGAGTCGATCCGGGACTTCGCGCGGGCCTCGCTCAACTACGGCCTGCAGCAGAACTACCCGGTCTACATGTCGACCAAGAACACCATCCTCAAGGCCTACGACGGCATGTTCAAGGACACCTTCCAGGAGGTGTACGAGACCGAGTTCAAGCAGGAGTTCGACGCCGCCGGGCTCACCTACGAACACCGTCTGATCGACGACATGGTCGCCTCCGCGCTCAAGTGGGAGGGCGGCTACGTCTGGGCCTGCAAGAACTACGACGGTGACGTGCAGTCGGACACGGTCGCGCAGGGCTTCGGCTCGCTGGGCCTGATGACCTCGGTGCTGCTCACCCCGGACGGCCGCACCTGTGAGGCGGAGGCCGCACACGGCACGGTCACCCGCCACTACCGCCAGCACCAGCAGGGCAAGCCCACCTCCACCAACCCGATCGCCTCGATCTTCGCGTGGACCCGTGGCCTGGCGCATCGCGGCAAGCTGGACAACACCCCCGAGGTGATCGGTTTCGCGCAGACCCTCGAGGACATCGTCATCAAGACCGTCGAGTCCGGCCAGATGACCAAGGACCTCGCCCTCCTCGTGGGCGGCGACCAGGGCTACCTGACCACCGAGGAATTCCTCGGCGTGCTGGACGCCAACCTGGCGCGCGAACTGCGCTAGCCGGGGTTCACCCGAAACACCAGGGGGACGGGGCGTTTCGACGCCCACCAGCTCTGCCGCCCGAGCACACGGCTCGGGCCGGGCGAGCACAGCGCTGACGCACGTGAACAGCGCGCCGCGGCGAACGATGGCGGCCGGGACCACCGTCCCGGCCGGAACCATCGCCGCCGCCACATTCCGGGCACCTGCCCTCACCGAATGGTGATGGTGCGGGTGCCCGAACTGTTTTCGCAGGACGGTTGCCACGGGCCGAGATCGCGGGAGTGTCAGTGGGTGGGATTGCCGGCGTGGGGCGTTAACGCGGCGCGGGCTGTGGCCGGATTACCAGGTGGCGTGGCCTGCGGGCCTGCCCGGTATGCCGCGGGTATGCCGAATCCAATAGCGTTGCCGCAAAGTCCGCCGAAAGCGATCGGCGCGGGGGCGGTGCACGAGGAGATGAGATGGGTATCGGTAAGGACCTGCGGCGTGTGGTGCGCGGGCGGGCGGTCGGGCAGGGGGAGGAAGGCTTCGATCATCTGCGGCTGGCCTGGAATCGCGCTGTGGATCAAAAGGTTTCGGCGGTCGTGGAGGTCGCCGACGCGGGCGATGTCGCCGCGGTCGTGAAGTATGCGGCGCAGGCCGGGCTGGCGGTGAGCACGCAGGCCACCGGGCACGGCGCGTCCACCGCCGCGAGCGGGACCATTCTGGTGAAAACCCGTGGGCTGGACGGGGTTCGGGTCGATGCCCCGGCACGGCGGGCCGTGGTCGGCGCGGGCGCGCCGTGGGCGGTCGTGCTGGAGGCGGCGGCCGAGCACGGATTGGCCGGGCCGGTGGGCAGTTCCGATGTGGTGGGCGTTGCCGGATACACGCTGGGCGGCGGCGTGGGCTGGTTCTCGCGCAGTCAGGGCCTGGCCGCGAGTGCGGTGCGCGCCCTGGAGGCGGTCACCGCCGACGGCGAGCAGGTCCGCGTGACAGCCACCGCCGAACCGGAGCTGTTCTGGGCCTTGCGCGGTGGCGGCGGCGGCGATTTCGCCGTGGTGACCGCGCTGGAATTCGAGCTGTTCGAAGCGAATCGGCTGTACGGCGGCCGCATGCTGTGGCCCGCCCGGCAGGCCGGGGCGGTGGTGGACGCCTTCCGCAAGGCCACCGAGGAAGCCCCGGAGAGTCTGAGCCTGTGGTTCGCGGTGGTGCAGTTCCCGCCGTTCCCGCAGCTGCCCGATTTCTTGCGCGGTCAGTCGATGGTGGTGGTCGACGTGGTGTCCGCGGACGGCGTCACCGCGCCGCTGCGCTGGTTCGACGAGATTCCCGGTCGTCTTCTCGACACCCGCCGTGAGCTGGATGCCACGCAGTTGGGCGGCATCTGCATGGAACCCACCACCCCCACGCCGTCCCGTGCCCGCGGTGAACTTCTCACCGACTTCTCCCCGGCCGTCAGCGAGGCCCTGCTGGCCGCGGCGATCCCCGGCGGCACCCCCGCCCCGCTGGCCATGATGCAGGTCCGCCACCTCGGCGGCGCGCTCACCCGCCCCGGTCCGGATGCGGGTGCGGCGGGCGGTATCGCCGAGCCCTACCTGCTGTCTCTGCTGGGGCCGGTGCTCACCCGCGAAATGGGTGCGGTGGTCGAGGCCCGTCAGCAGGCCGTTCTCGCGGCGGTGCGTCCCCACATCACCGGCCGCAAGCCTTACACCTACCTGGACGCCGGTGAATCCTCCTCCGCCGCTTTCGATTCCGAGACCTTGAACCGGCTGCGGGAGATCAAGAACCACTACGACCCGAAGGGCACGCTGCGCGGCAGTTTCCCGATCGAGGAGTGAGAATCTCGCCACGCCGACGGAATTGATCCAGTAGGCAACACGTTTCGGACCGCACCGGTGAAAGACGGTGCGGGCCGATATGTTTCGTCCCCGAGCTGCCGTTCGCCGACTGGATGCCGGCCTTCCCGGCTCAGCGGGCCAACTGCAGGATCAGGGTCGCGGCAGCCGGGACCAGGTAGAGCACGGGGAAGACGGCGGTCCCGTACGAGCGGGCCCGCAGGGTGGTCAGCACCGCGCCCGCGAAGTACAGGATCAGTCCGACAGCGGCCGCGACGCCGACCGCCGGAATCAGGAATCCGGCGATCAGCCCGAGGGCTCCGGCCGACTTGGCCAGCGCCAGCCAGGTCCACCAGGTCTGCGGAACGCCGTACTGCTGCAGGGGCTCCACGACGAACTCGCTCCTGTTGAACAGCGAGAATCCCGAGAATCCGATCCAGAGGGCGGCGACGACACCGACGATGTGATAGGCGATGTTCATTGGATTCGTTTCCTTTCACCGAGTTTCGGACCGTGTCCGTTGGGCTCGATGAATGGACGAAGCGCGGCCCGCGACTGTGACATGTGAACCGGATCACCCATGCTGTGGGCTGCGGTTCGTTTGCTGGTGAGGGAACTCACCCGTCGTGGGTTTGCGGCGAGTTGGCGGGCGTGTTGGGCTGGATTGTGGCCGATTCTCGTTCCAGTTCCGCGTTGTCCCCGGCGCCCGTTGATGCGCCCGTCGAGGAGCGCCGGAACTGGCATGTGCCCGCGATGCTGGCGCTCGCGCTCGGCGGTTTCGGCATCGGCACCACGGAATTCGTCACCATGGGTTTGCTGCCCGAGATCTCACGAAGTCTCGGCATCTCCGAACCGACTGCGGGCCATGCGGTTTCGGCCTACGCGCTGGGTGTCGTGGTGGGTGCGCCGATCATCGCCGCGCTGTGCGCGCGGGTCCCGCGCAAGCGGTTGCTGGTCGCCCTCATGGTGGCGTTCACCGTGGGTAACGCGGCCACCGTCTTCGCTCCGACGTACCTCACGCTGGTCCTGGCGCGTTTCCTGACGGGCCTCCCGCACGGCGCCTACTTCGGCGTGGCCTCCCTGGCGGCGGCCACGCTGGCCCCGGTGGGCCAGCGAGCCAAGGCGATTGCTGCCGTTATGCTGGGCCTGAGCGCCGCCAACGTTGTCGGCGTTCCCGCGGCCACCTGGCTCGGCCAGCACTTCGGCTGGCGCGAGGCCTACATCGTGGTCGCCGTGATCGGCCTGGCCACCGTCGCCGCCCTGATCCGATTCGTCCCCGAACTCACCGGCATCCGCATCACCGACCCCCGCACCGAACTGGGCGCCCTGCGCCGCTCCCAGGTCCTGCTCACCCTCCTGGTCGGCGCGGTCGGCTTCGGCGGCATGTTCGCCGTCTACACCTACATCACCACCACCCTCACCGACGTAGCGGGCATGCGCGTCGTCTTCGTCCCCATAGTCCTGTCCCTCTTCGGCCTGGGCATGGTCGCGGGCAACATCATCGGCGGCATCCTCACCGACCGCGGCGTAGACCGCGCCGTCTACGCCGCCCTCCTGTCGATGGTCGTAATCCTGGCGGCATTCATAGCCATGGCCCACAACCCCTTCACGGCCGGCCTCGGCGCATTCCTCGTCGGCGCCTCCGGCGCAGCCCTCGGCCCCGCCCTGCAAACCCGTCTCATGGACGTGGCCCACGACGCCCAAACCCTCGCCGCGGCCCTCAACCACGCGGCCCTGAACATCGCCAACGCCGCAGGCGCCTGGCTGGGCGGCCTGGTCATCGCCGCCGGCCTCGGCTACACGGCCCCCGCCGTGGTCGGCACCGGCCTGGCGGTCCTGGGCGTCCTGCTGTTCACGGTGACGGTCACGCTGGCCCGCCGCACCGAATCACACTGAGCGGCAGCCGGATCCGCTCGCCTGCGCGCTCGGCCGTCCACCCGCCCGGGTACACGGGCGACGGTCCGGCTACGCGCTTGCGCGTCGGAGCGCATCAGGGCGAGCAGCGGTATTCGGCTCCATCGTCCGGTGGCGGGCGCGGTGGTCAGTCGGGTAGGCCGGCCAGTTTGGCGCTGTCGGTCCAGAGGGCTTGGGAGAGTTCGTCTTTGCCGGCCTGGGGGGAGAGGGCGGGCCAGGTGAGGGTGCCTCGGCGGAGGGCGGCGTAGAGGTGGCGGTCGGGTGGGGTGAGGTGGCCGAGGGCGAGGGCGGCGAGGGTGGTTCCGGCTTCGGCGCGGGTGTTGAAGTTGGGGTTCACCAGGCGGAGGGGGCGGCCGAGGGGGGTGCCGAGGAGTCGCCAGGCGGTGCGGAGGGGCAGGGAGAGGTTGTGGGCCAGGCCGGTTCCGAAGACCTGGCCGGGGCAGAAGGCGATGGCGGTGAGGAGGTGGGGGTGGGTGTGGCGGGGGTCGGAGAGGGCTCGGGCGGTGAGGACCGCGCAGAGTTTGGAGGCGGTGTAGGCGTGTTCGCCTGCCTTCTTGGGGCGGGGGTCGAGGGCGGGGTCCTGGTCGGGGTGGGCCAGCAGGTGGGCGTCGGCGTGGCGGGGGGTGGCCAGGGGGGAGCCGGTGGCGGGGTCATGGGTGCCGCTGGTGGTGAGGATGACGGTGGCGGTGTCGGAAAGGTGGGGGAGGAGCAGGCGGGCGAGGAGGTAGTGGGCGAGGTGGTTGACGGCGAAGGTGGTTTCGTAGCCGTCGGGGGTGCGGGCGGTGGTGTCGGGGCGGATGATGCCCGCGTTGAGGATCAGGGCGTCGATCGGGGTGTCGCTCAGGCGATCTCGTACGGAGGCCGCGAAGGAGTGGACCGATTCCAGGCTGGTGAGGTCGAGGGGCAGGCGCTCGACGGCCGCGGCTGGGTTAGGCGTGGCTGGTATCCGGGATTCGGTTGCGGCCGTGCGGGTTCGGGCGCCGAGCAGCAGCCGGGTGGTGGGGGATGTGGCGAGGCGTTCGGCGGCTGTCGCGCCGAATCCTGAAGTGCCGCCGGTCATCACGATGGTGGTCATGGTTGCCGCCTAGGGCAGGGGGAGCGGTATGGATTCGAATGTAGTCCGATGGCGGGGGGATTCCAGGGGTGCGGACGAATGGGCAGGAATTGTGGACGGCGGGGTGGGCGGGCCCGTGGCCGGGCTGCGGCGGCAGGTTACGTTCAGATCTGCATGTAAGTGTAGAATCCACCGCATGACCAGGTCCGCAGATGCCAAACCGCAGCGCCGCACGCAGGAGCAGCGCAGCACCGAGATGCGGGTCCGGCTGCTCGACGCGACCATCGACTGCCTGGTCGAATACGGGTACACCGGCACGACCACGCCGCGGGTGGCCGAGCGGGCGGGGGTGACCCGGGGCGCGCAGGTCCATCATTTCGGATCGAAGACCGATCTGGTGGTGGCGGCCATCAATCATCTGGCGCAGCGGCGGACCGAGGCGGCCCTGGCTGAGATGGGCAAGGTCCGGGCCGATGTCGCGCAGGATCCGGTCGGGGTGGTGCTGGACTACCTGTGGGAGCTACATCAGGGTCCGCTGTTCATCGCGGTCGCGGAGCTGTGGATCGCCGGGCGGACGGATCCGGTGCTGGCGGCGGAGATGCAGAAGGTCGAGCCGTTCGTGAACAACGCGTTGTTCATGGCGCTGGCCCGGTTCGTACCGGATGAGGTGCACCGCAAGGACGCTCGCGATTTCCTGTACACCGCCATGGACGTGCTGCGCGGAATCCTGGTGTCCAACTTCATCTATCCGGATTCCGAGCGGGCGCTGCGGCGCTGGCGGCGTGCCTCCGCGCAACTGCGAGAGGTCGCCCAGACCAAGCTGGGCGACCTCCGGATCAGTGACTAGAACCGCTACTTCTGGTGCGGCAGTAGGTGAATGCCCGCCTTGTCGGTGGAGAGCGCGAGTGAGCTGATGTACTGGATCTCGCCCTCGGGTCCGGGCACCGCCGAGGCGATCATGTCCGGCCGCTCGAATTCCATGCCGGTGACCACGCACGGCAGCGTCTCGCCGGACGGGTTCCCGTGCTCGTCGAACAGCGGCAGGTCGATGCCGTCGTCGGTGCGCCGCAGGTAGTACTTGCCCCTGGTGAGGATGGCGGTGAGCGGGGTGGCCACGAACGCCACCACCACGGCCACGATGGGGGAGTACGGCTTGAGCAGGTCACCGAACAGCCCGAAGAACGTCATGATCGACAGCACCGCCGAGAGCCCGAAGCCGACCAGGCCGACGGGGTTGAAGTCGTAGAGCATGCCGCGCCGGAACTCCGGCACCTTCGGCGAGATCTTCAGCAGGTACTTGTTGACCGCGATATCCGTTGCGACGGTGACGATCCAGGCGATGCCGCAGTTGGCGTAGAAGCCGAGGATATCGTTCAGGAAGTCGAACATGTTGGCTTCCATGAGAACCAGCGCGATCACCAGGTTCACGGCCAGGAAGATCAGTCGGCCCGGGTAGGTCTTGGTGACCCGGGTGTAGGAGTTGGTCCACGCCAGCGATCCGGAGTACGCATTGGTGACGTTGATCTTGATCTGCGAGATGACCACCAGCACGACCGCCAGCGTCATGGCCAGCCAGCCCGGCACCATATCCTTGTAGATCTCCAGGAACTGGTGCACCGGCTGATTCGCGATGCCCTGTGCCGCAGGCAGATTCGCGATCAGGTAGACCGCCAGGAACAGGCCCACGACCTGCTTGGCCGCGCCGAACAGCACCCAGCCCGGACCGGCCAGCAGCATCCAGCCCCACCACTTGCCCTTGTTCTCAGGGGTTTTCGGCGGCATGAACCGCAGATAGTCGATCTGCTCGGCGATCTGCGCGATCAGCGACAGGCACACGCCGGCCGCGAGCAGCGTGCCCGAGATGCTCACGCCCGCACCGTCCGCGCCGCCGTAGGCGAAGAACGCGTCCACCGAGTCCGGATGCCGCACGAGCAGGAATCCGAAGGGCAGCACCATCAGCAGCAACCACAGCGGCGTCGTCCACACCTGCAACTTCGCGAGCGTGTTCATCCCATAGATGACCAGCGGGAAGATGATCAGCGTGGAGGCCAGATAACCCAGCCAGAGCGGTATGCCCAGGCCCAATTCCAGGCCCTGGGCCATGATGGAGCCCTCGAGTGCGAAGAAGATGAACGTGAAGGACGCGAACACCACATTCGTCACGATGGATCCGTAGTAGCCGAATCCGCTACCGCGCGTGATGAGGTCGAGATCGATGTTGTACCGGGCCGCGTAGTACGCGAGCGGAAATCCGGTGAGCATCACGACAATCGCGAAGATACCGATGCCGAGCAGCGCGTTTCCGGTGCCGTGGGCGATGCCGATATTCGCGCCGATGGCGAAGTCGGCGAGGTAGGCGATACCGCCGAGGGCGGAGATGCCGACGACCGCCGGGCTCCACTTCCGGTAACTCCGCGGTGCGAAGCGGAGGGTGTAGTCCTCCAATGTCTCTTTGGCGGCGGCGATTCCATCGGAATTCGCCGCCCGGGTATCGACATCGACCACGTGTAACTCCCGTCAAACCTCACAACATCCACAGCAACCTTTTGAACTTCGTATACGGATGTGGACGGGCAATTGCCGTTCCATTACGTGGCTGTTTCGGCCTCCTCACCGGTGGCGCGGGTCACATCGGCCAGCTAATGCCGAGCGTGCCGGCGGGCTCGGACCCTACATACACGTCTGGCTGTATGTACCAATACGGCGGCTACTACCTGGTGATTTGCCCAAATCTGTACCGATTCCGGGTGAAGGTCTTGCTGTGTTACATACAGCTCTGTATGTTTGTGGTCAGTTCGACGGATGTGAGGAGTTCGATGACGAACAAGGTTTATGTCGTCGGTGTCGGCATGACGAAGTTCGAGAAGCCGGGCCGCCGCAAGAACGAGGACGGCAGCGACTGGGACTACCCGGATATGGCCCGGGAGTCCGGAACCAAGGCCCTGGCCGACGCCGGAATCGACTACCGCGAGGTGCAGCAGGCGTACGTCGGCTACGTGTACGGCGAATCCACCTCGGGTCAGCGCGCGGTCTACGAGCTCGGCATGACCGGCATCCCGGTGGTGAACGTCAACAACAACTGCTCGACCGGATCCACCGCGCTCTACCTTGCGGCGCAGGCGGTTCGGGGCGGGCTCGCCGACTGCACCCTGGCGCTGGGCTTCGAACGCATGAAGCCGGGTTCGCTGGAATCCACCTGGGACGACCGCGAACAGCCCATGGGCAAGCACATTCTCGCGCTCGCGGAGATCAGCGAGGTGCTGTTCCCCGTCGCGCCGTGGATGTTCGGCGCGGCCGGGCGTGAGCACATGAAGCTGTACGGCACCACCGCCGAACACTTCGCCAAGATCGGGTACAAGAACCACAAGCACTCGGTCAACAACCCGTATTCGCAGTTCCAGGACGAGTATTCGCTCGACGACATCCTGAACGCGCGCATGATCTACGACCCGCTGACCAAGCTGCAGTGCTCGCCGACCTCCGACGGTTCGGGCGCGGTCATCCTGGCCAGCGAGGCGTTCGTGGACAAGCACAATCTGGCCGGGCAGGCCGTGGAGATCGTCGGTCAGGCCATGACCACCGACTTCGCGTCCACCTTCGACGGCACGGCCAAGAACCTGATCGGCTTCGACATGAATGTCGAAGCCGCGCGGAGCGTGTACGACCAGGCGGGACTCGGCCCGGAGGACTTCCAGGTCATCGAGCTGCACGACTGCTTCTCCGCCAATGAGCTGCTCACCTACGAGGCGCTGGGCCTGTGCCCGGTGGGCGAGGCGGGCAAGCTCATCGACGAGAACCAGACCACCTACGGCGGCAAGTGGGTCGTGAACCCCTCCGGTGGGCTCATCTCCAAGGGACATCCCTTGGGCGCAACGGGTTTGGCGCAGTGCAGTGAGCTCACCTGGCAGTTGCGCGGTGCGGCCGACAAGCGTCAGGTCGACAACGTGACCGCCGCCCTGCAGCACAACATCGGCCTCGGTGGCGCTGCCATCGTCACGGCCTACCAGCGCGCCGAGCGCTGACACCACTCACCGACCCCGGTGCCCGGCACCGAGTTTCACCATTCCGCGATCCCGGCAGCGCCGGGATCGCGGGGAACCGAAGGAGTTTCCGTCATGGGCCACATCGAGGCTTCCGCCACCCTGTCCGCCACCCCCGACGCCCTGTGGGCCGTCGTCTCCGATCCGCAGACCTGGGACAAGTGGTTCACCATCCACGAGCGCTGGATGGAGGAGCCGCCGGCCGTGCTGGCCGCGGGTTCCAAGCTGGTCGCCAAGATCATGATGCTGGGCATGGCCAACAAGATCGAGTGGGTCGTGGAGAGCGTCGACACCCCCAGCAAGCTGGTGCTGGGCGGCACCGGCATGGCCGGTGTGAAGGTGCAGTTCACCTTCGAGATCACCCCCGAGGGCGAGGGCTCCAAGCTGTCGGTCTCCGGTGACTTCGAGGGCGCGCTCATCAAGGGCGCGCTGGGCAAGGCGGTCGAGAAGGACGGCCGCGCCCAGATCGACAAGAGCCTCGCGCAGCTCGACGCCCTCGCCTCGGCGGCCTGAGATGTCCGGCACGCCAGTCGAATTCGACCCAGCCGGGCTGAACGTCTGGTCCGACGAGGAACGCTTCGAGGTTACCCGGGAGCGACTGGCCGAATACGCCGCCGCCACCAACGATCCCATCGAAGCACACCTGAAAGGTGAAGTGGCCGCGCCGATCTTCGCCATCGTCCCGGTCTTCGAGGCCATGATGATGCCGATCCTCGACGTGGTGCCGATGGATATCTTCGGCCGGGTCGTGCACGGGGAGCAGGACTTCCACTTCCACCGGCCGATCCGTCCGGGCGACAAGCTGGTCTCGCGCGCCAAGGTGATCGGCTACGAGGGCAAGGACAACGGCTCCACCATCACCGTGCTCATCGAATGCCGTTCCGAGGACGGCGAATTGGTGAACGAGCAGTACCTGACGGCGTTCTTCCGCGGGGTGAACGCCGGACCGCAGGTGGGCGAGAGCGCGCCCGCGCATCGCTTCGACAAGGCCCTGGCCGCGAATCCGCCGCTGGCGAAGGCGGCCGCGCACGTGGACGCCGACCAGACCTACCGGTACTCCCCGGCTTCCGGTGACCCGGTCCCGCTGCACCTGGACGAGCAGGTCGCCAAGGACGCCGGCCTGCCCGGCATCATCGCGCACGGCCTGTGCACCATGGCCATGTCCTCGTGGGGCGTGCTGGGCGAGTTCGCCGGCTCCGACGTGCACCGGCTGCGCCGCTACGCGGTGCGGTTCTCCAGGATGGTCTTCCCCAATGACGACCTGGAGACCCGGATCTGGCGCACGAGCACCGAGAACGGGGCCATCACGTACCTGTTCGAGACCGGTCGCGGCGACGACCTCGTACTGACGGACGGCCTGGCCGTCATCGCGGATTGATGTTCGGCGCGGCGCGCAGGCAGCTGTGCGCCGCGCCATCCGTGTACCGGCGCCGCGGCCGCCGTATCGAAAAAAGCCGCAACACAACACTTTCAGACTTCGCGAAGGAGCAGGACATGGGTGCACTGGAGGGACGCGTAGCCGTCATCACCGGCGCGGGACGCGGGATCGGCCGGGAGCACGCGCTGCTGTTCGCCCGGGAGGGCGCGGCGGT
This sequence comes from Nocardia acididurans, assembly GCF_016741815.1. Lineage (GTDB taxonomy): Bacteria > Actinomycetota > Actinomycetes > Mycobacteriales > Mycobacteriaceae > Nocardia > Nocardia acididurans. The sequence continues at coordinate 181,050 of NZ_JAERRJ010000004.1, read as the reverse complement.
GGTCGTGAACGACCTGGGCGGCAGCAACTCCGGTGAGGGCACGGACGTCGGTCCCGCGCAGGAGGTCGTGAACGAGATCGTCGCCGCAGGGGGGCGCGCGGTCGCGAACACCGACAACATCGCGGACTGGGACGGCGCGAAAGGGCTGGTCGATCAGGCTGTTTCGGAGTTCGGCCGACTCGACATCGTGGTGAACAACGCGGGCATCCTGCGCGACGCGTTCCTCGCGGGCATGGACGAGGCGCAGTGGGATTCGGTGGTGGCCGTGCACCTCAAGGGGCACGCCGCCGTACTGCGGCACGCGGCCGGATACTGGAAGGACCAGTCCAAGGCGGGCAACCAGCCGAACGCCGCCGTCATCAACACCGCGTCGGCCTCGGGCACCACGGTTCCCAATGCCGGACAGGCGAATTACGGTGCGGCCAAGGCCGGTATCGCCGCGCTCACGCTGGTGGCGGCCGACGAACTGGCCCGCTACGGCGTGCGCGTGAACGCCATCGCGCCCATCGCCCGCACCCGGCTCACCCTGGCCACCCCCGGTATGGGCGCCATGATGGCGGCCGAGGCGGATGCGGTGGAGGAGGGCGGTTTCGACGCTTTCAGCCCCGCCAACATCTCCCCGCTGGTCGCCTATCTGGCCACCGAGAAGTGCCCGATCACCGGCAAGGTGTTCGCGGTGCAGGGCGGCGCCATCTCCGAACTGGCCGGCTGGCACGACGTGAAGACCATCGAAACCGAAGGCCCCTGGCTCGTCGACGATATCGCCGCTCGGCTGCCCTGATTTCCGCGGAAATTCGAAAGAGACTGGAGAACGACGATGTTCGAATGGTCCGAGACCGACGAGATGATCCGCGACGCGGTGCGCGGCTTCATCGACAAGGAAGTACGCCCGCATCTGGACGCGCTCGACAGCGGCGAGATGGAACCGTACCCGGTCATCCGAAAGCTGTTCAGCGAGTTCGGAATCGACGTCATGACCGGCGAGATCGTCGGCAAGATGCTGGCCAAGCAGCGCAAGAGGGAAGAGGCGCTCGCGGCCGGTGAGCCGCTGCCGGGCAAGGACGGCAAGAAGTCCTCCGGCGACAGCATCATGGGCGGTCAGGAATCCATGATGGCCGTGCTCATCGCCGAATTGTCGGGCGTGTGCATGGGTTTGGTCACCGCCATGGGCGTCTCCATCGGTCTCGGCGCCACCACCATCATGTCGCGTGGCACCCTCGCGCAGAAGGAACGCTGGCTCGAGGACATCGTGACCATGAAGAAGGTCGCGGCCTGGGCCATCACCGAACCGGATTCGGGCTCGGATGCCTTCGGCGGCATGAAGACCTACGTCAAGCGCGACGGTGAGGACTACATCCTCAACGGGCAGAAGACCTTCATCACCAATGGGCCGTTCGCGGACGTGATGGTGGTCTACGCCAAGCTCGACGAGGGCGACGGGGCCGACAAGCGCGACCGCAAGGTGCTCACCTTCGTGCTCGACAAGGGCATGGAGGGCCTCACCCAGGGCAAGCCCTTCAAGAAGATGGGCCTGCACGCCTCGCCCACCGGTGAACTGTTCTTCGACAATGTGCGGCTGTCCAAGGACCGCTTGCTCGGCGAGACCGAGGAGCACAAGGGCGGCGACGGACGCGAAAGCGCCCGTTCGTCTTTCACCGCCGAACGCATCGGCGTGGCCTTCATGGCGCTGGGCATCATCAACGAATGTCACCGACTCTGCGTCGATTACGCCAAGAACCGCAAGCTGTGGGGCCAGGAGATCGGCCGCTTCCAGCTGGTGCAGCTCAAGCTGGCCAAGATGGAGGTGGCGCGAATCAATGTGCAGAACATGGTCTTCAGCGCCCTGGAACGCGGCCGCGCCGGTAAGCAGCCGAGTCTCGCGGAAGCCTCCGCCATGAAGCTCTACTGCTCCGAGGCCGCCACCGACGTGGCCATGGATGCCGTGCAGCTCTTCGGCGGCAACGGCTACATGACCGAGTACCGCGTGGAACAGCTCGCCCGCGACGCCAAGTCGCTGATGATCTACGCCGGTTCCAACGAGATCCAGGTGACCCACGTCGCCAAGGGTCTGCTCACCCAGTGAGCACACCCGACTCGCCGGGCACAGCGCCCGAAATCATCGAGCGCACAGCCGAATACGCTGGGGTGCGCACCCGGGAACTGCTGGTGTCCGGGAGCGGGGATCCGATCGTGCTGCTGCACGGTTACGCCGACAGCGCCGACACCTGGCGTGGCGTGCTGCGCGCGCTGGCGGCGGCCGGTCGCTCGGCCGTCGCGGTCGACCTGCCCGGCTTCGGATTGGCCGCGCCGCGCGAACCGGGCGCGCTGACAGCGCAATTCGAGGAGTTCGCTGCGGCGGTGGTCCGCGCGCACGGCCCGGTCGTCCTGGTCGGCAACTCGCTCGGCGCGGCGACGGCGCTGCGCATCGCGGCCCGCGACCGCGACGGCCGGGTGACCGCGGTGATCTGCCTCGACGAGCCGCTCCTCGCCCGGCACTGGCTCGCACGCGTATGCCGGTGGCGCGAGTACACCGGACTGTTCGACCTGATCGGTGCGCTCCCGATCTCCGATCGAGTGGTGCAGTGGGCAGTGCGAAAAGCCGTGGGGGTCTTCATCTACGGACCGGGATTCGTCGCGGATCCCGCATTCCTGACCACGGCGGTGCGGTCGGTGCCCGATATGGCGGCGCTGGCCGCGCGCGGCAGGGACGCCGTCCGCTACGCCCGTGAGAACCCCATCGGCCACGGCGTCGTGGTGCCCGTCTGCCCGGTGCTCATCGTGCACGGGGCCAAGGACCGGGTGATCCCGGTGCGCGCGGCCCGCGAGCTGCACGCGCTGCTGCCCGGCAGCGAACTGGTGGTGCTGCCCCAGGCCGGGCACTGCCCGCAACTGGACCAGCCGGACGAGGTGGTCCGCCTGATCCTCGAGACCGCGCAGCGGGCCCGGCGCATCGCCTGACGTACCCGTGATCCCGCCGGACAAGGAGCGAAAGCCTGTGACGGACAACGACCGAACCGCGACACCCATCCGCCGGCCCGCCCCCGCCCCGCGTTTCACCCGCACCCCCGCGGCCACGCCCGCGCCCATGAACCAGCGCGGAACCGATCCCGCCACCATTCTGGCCGAATGGGACATCGATGCCGATCGGTTCCTCGGGAAGCCTTGACCGGGAGCGGATTCCGGTGACACGACAACTGAACAGCACCACCGATCACCTTGAACGGAGCACCGTGACCGCGCACCCGACCACCCTCTGCGAAGCCTTCCAGGCGACAGCCGCACGCCACCCCGAGAAGGTGGCGCTGCGCGGACCCGCCGGATCGGGCAGTGTCACCTGGAGTGAATACGCCTCGCGGGTAAGGAAACTCGCTGCCGGATTCGCGGGGCTGGGGGTGCAGCCGGGCGACACCGTGGCGCTCATGCTCACCAATGTCATGGAGTTCCATCTGGCCGATACGGCGATCCTGCACACCGGGGCGACGCCGTTCTCCATCTACAACACCTTCACCGCAGAACAGGTCTCACATCTGTTCGGCAATGCGCGGAACCGGGTGGTGGTCACCGAGTCGCAGTTCCTCGACAAGCTGCGGGCGGCGGATGTGCGCGGGCAGATCGAGCATTTCGTCTGTGTGGACGGCGCATTCGACTACACGCTGAGCCTGGATGATGTGGAGGCCGCCGCCGCAGCGGATTTCGACTTCGACGCCACCTGGCGGGCGGTGCGGGCGGAGGATCTGCTCACCATCGTCTACACCTCGGGCACCACCGGCGCGCCCAAGGGGGTGGAGCTCACCCACGCCAATCTGCTGGCCGAATTCGCGGCCGTGGAACGGTATTTCACGCCCAGCTCCGATGATCGGGTGGTGTCGTACCTGCCCGACGCGCACCTGGCCAACCGGGCGTTCTGCCACTACAACAACCTCATCGAGGGTGTGCAGGTGGTCGCGGTGGCCGATCCCAAGCAGCTGGTGGCCACCCTGCCGGAGGTGCGGCCGACCCTGTTCCTCGGCGTTCCCGCCATCTGGTACAAGATCAAAGCGGGTATCGAAGCCATTGTCGCGGCGGAGAAGTCGACGCCCAAGCGGCGCTTGCTCCAGTGGGCGATCGGCACCGGCACCGAGGTGGCGCGCCGCCGCTCGGATCGGCGGCCCGTCCCGCCGGCATTGCGTATCCAGCACGGGCTCGCGGAACGGCTGGTGCTGCGCACGCTGCGCGGGCGGATGGGTATGGACCAGGTGAAAGCCGCTCTCACCGGCGCGGCTCCGATGGCCCCGGACGCGCTCGCGTTCATCCTCGGGCTCGGCATCCCGGTCTGCGAGGCCTGGGGGATGACCGAATCCTCGGCCGCCGCGACCTGCAATCCGCCCGACGCCATCCGCATCGGCACGGTCGGCATCGCGGTGCCCGGCACCGAGGTGCGGGTCGCCGCGGACGGTGAGCTGCTGGTGCGCGGTCCGCTCGTCATGCGCGGCTATCGTGATCAGCCCGAACAGACCGCGGAAACCATCGACGCCGACGGCTGGCTGCACACCGGAGACATCGGCTCCATCGACGCCGACGGGTACGTGCGCATCGTCGACCGCAAGAAGGAACTCATCATCAATTCGGCGGGCAAGAACATGTCGCCGTCGAATATCGAAGGGGCGGTGAAGGTTTCCCTGCCACTGGCCTTCGGCGTGATCGCCATCGGCGACAACCGGCCCTATGTGACCGCGCTGATCACCCTCGACCCGGACGCGTGCGCGGCCTACGCCGAACGCGCCGGGCTGCCCGACGCCTCTCCCGCCGTCCTCGCCGAGGATCCGGGTGTCCTGGCCGTCATCGAATCGGGGATCAAGGCCGCCAACGAGCAGCTGTCGCGAGTCGAGCAGATCAAGAAGTACCGGGTGCTCACCGCCACCTGGGAGCCCGGCGGTGACGAACTGACCCCCAAGATGTCGCTGAAACGCAAGCCCATCGCCGAGAAGTACGCGGCCGATATCGAGGCCATGTACCGGTGACGCGCCGAGGTGTCCGATGTTTGCTGAACGGATGCCTCTGACATGATCCAGGGATGACCGCACTGGGTGAACTACTCCCCGAGGAAGCGATCGACCTGGACGGCACGGCCGCCGACTGGCACGCCGCCCTCCGCGCCGCCGGTGAGTTGCTGGTGGCCACCGACGTGGCGACCGCCGAGTACACCGACGAGATGATCCGCAATGTCGAGGACAACGGACCCTACATCGTCATCGCACCCGGCTTCGCCTTCGCGCACGCCCGGCCCTCGCCGGCGGTGCTGAAGACTGGCATGTCCTGGGTGCGGCTGCGCGAACCGGTGACCTTCGGCAGTCCCAATGATCCCGTCGATCTGGTGGTGGCGCTGGCCGCGAAGGACTCCAGCGTGCACACCGACGCCATGGCCGAGCTCGCCAAGGTGCTGCTGGAACCCGGCGCGGACAAGGTGCTGCGCGCGGTGGCCACACCACGGCAGCTGCGCGCACTGCTCAGTGAACCGCCCGCGCCGGGAACACGGCCCGTCGTGGCGGCCACCACCCCGCCTACCGAATCCGGTTCTGCCGCTGCGGCTTCCGAGAGCAGCCGCACCTCCGGACCGGTCAAGATCCTCACGGTCTGCGGCAACGGCGTCGGCACCAGCCTGTTCCTGAAAAGCACCCTGGAAAAGGTGCTGGCCCAATGGCACTGGTCTCCGTACGTGAATGTCGAAGCCACCGACACCATTTCGGCCAAGGGCAAGGCGGGGGAGGCCGTGGCCGTGCTCACCTCCGGCGAGATCGCCAAAACCCTGGGTGATGTGGGGATTCCGGTGCGGGTCATCGAGAACTTCACCAGCACGGCCGAAGTCGATCACGCCATGCGCGAGATCTTCGACGTCTAGGAGGCGCGGGATGAATGTCGTACTGAGCATCGCCCAGTTCATCGTCAACGAAATCCTCAGCCAGCCCTCGTATCTGATCGGCATCATCACCGCCGTCGGACTGATCGCGCTGCGCAAATCCACCGGGCAGGTGATCGGCGGGGCCATCAAGGCCACGCTGGGCTTCCTGCTCATCGGCGCGGGCGCGGGCCTGGTGGTGGCCTCGCTGGATCCGCTGGGCACCATGATCCAGGGTGCGCTGGGCGCGCACGGGGTCATCCCCACCAACGAGGCCATCGTGGCCATCGCGCAGCAGGAGTACGGCGCACAGGTCACCTGGCTGATGATCCTCGGCTTCGCGATCAGCCTGGCGCTGGCGCGGTTCACGCCGCTGCGCTACGTCTTCCTCACCGGGCATCACATGCTGTTCATGGCCACGCTGCTCACCATGGTGCTGGCCGTGGCGGGGATGTCCACGCCGGTCGTGGTGATGCTGGGCGGCGTGCTGCTCGGCATCGTGATGGTGTCGCTGCCCGCGCTGTCGCAGGCGTGGACGCGGCGCATCACCGGCGGCGACGATATCGCCATCGGGCATTTCGGCACGGCCGGGTACATCGCGGCGGGTGCGACCGGGCAGCTGGTCGGCAAGAAGAGCCGCAGTACCGAGGAGATGAATCTGCCGGAAGGTCTTCGCTTCCTGCGGGATTCGATGGTGGCCACCGCGCTGTCGATGGTGATCCTATACCTCGTGCTGGCCGTGATCTACCTGATTCGCGCCGGACAGGACGTGGCGTTCAGGGCCTTCGAGATCCCCGCCACCGATGTGGGCAACTACCTCATGAAGGCGGTCTCACAGGGCCTGCAGTTCGGAATCGCGGTCGCCGTCATCCTTTTCGGTGTGCGCACCATTCTGGGCGAGCTGGTGCCCGCCTTCCAGGGCATCGGCGAACGCGTTGTGCCGGGTGCGATTCCGGCGCTGGACGCGCCGATCGTGTTCCCGTACGCGCAGAACGCCGTGCTCATCGGATTCCTCAGCAGCTTCACCGGCGGCCTGATCTCGCTCGGCCTGCTGGCCTGGATCTTCAACCCCGCCTTCGGCTGGACGCTGGTGCTGCCGGGCCTGGTGCCGCACTTCTTCACCGGCGGCGCGGCGGGCGTCTACGGCAATGCCACCGGCGGGCGGCGCGGCGCGGTCGCGGGCGCGTTCGTGAACGGCGTGCTGATCACCTTCCTGCCCGCCATCCTGCTGCAGGTGCTCGGCCCGTTCGGCGCGGAGAACACCACCTTCGGCGACGCCGACTTCGGCTGGTTCGGCACCTCCATCGGCCTGGCCGCGAAACTCGGTGGCGCGGGGGCGATCCTGGTCTGCCTGGCGGTCGGGCTGGTAGTGCTCGCCGTCGCGATCCTGGTGCAGACCCGGGTGGTGGCGCGCGGCTGGGATCCCGGCGCGGCCCGCGATACCGCGCTCGGAATCGCCACGGAGCCAACGGGTTACCCGACCGAAGGCGCGCCGGTCATCAAGTCCTACGCGAAGATCCCGCCGCCGCAGGGCGCGCCGGCGCCCCCGCCTCCCGCGTAGGCCCGGCACTCGGAATGCCGAGTGGTGCTACGGCTTTCGAGCCAGCGCCGCGGCGATCAGCTCCTCCCACACCGAGATCTCCCGGGACTCCTCGCCGATCCGGCTGGTGTCGTCCGGCGCGTCCGCGGCGGGCCGCCACAGCGTGCACGGCACCAGCCCGGGGGACAGCACGTCGAGATCGCCGAACAGCGACAGGATCTCCTCGTCGCTGCGCCACCGCCCGCGCCCGAAGGTGCCCTGCAGCTTCTCCTCGGCGGCCCGGGTCTCCTCGTTGTAGCCGGATCGGAAGTGCGAGATGTAGATCAGGCTCCCGGACGGCACCTGATCCGCCCAGTACCGGACCACCTCGGCGGGCTTCTCGTCGTCGTTCATGTGATGCAGGATGGCGCTGAAGACCACCGCCACCGGCTGCTCGAAATCGATGAGCCGCTCCACCTCCGAGTGCTGCCGGATGTCCTCCGGATCGCTCAGATCGGCCTGGATGAAGGTGGTCGTCTTGTCGTTGGCCAGCAGCGCCCGGCCGTGCGCCAGCACGATCGGATCATTGTCGACGTACACGACACGCGTATCCGCCGAATACCTTTCGGCCACCTGATGCACATTGTCGGCGGTGGGCAGGCCACTACCCAGATCGATGAATTGCGTTACCCCCATTGCCGATATCTCCCCGACCGCGCGAATCAGCGCCTGCCGGTTGGAGAATGCGATCGACACCGATCCGGGCAGATCGTTGATGAAGAAGTCGCCCACGGCTCTGTCGGCGGCATAGTTGTCCTTACCGCCCAGCAGATAATCGTAGACGCGCGCGATGCTCGGTTTCGTCTGGTCCACTTGCGCGGATGGCTCGCTCATCCCACTCACCCCTGTCGGAAGACCCGTTCGTCGGTCCAATCCTAGGGAGGCGAACGGGTTCCGGCAGGGCTTCGTGCAGTGCCCGGCCACCGCGCTACTTCACATCGTGCGAATTCACACCGCGCGCAAGCGGGTACGGCTCGCGTAGACGTGTTCGGCGATGAGGGTGGCGATCCGGTCCGGGGCCTCCAGCATGGGGACGTGGCCGACATCGTGCACCAGGATGCGGTCGGCGGTGTCGGGCAGCTCCTGGAGGAAGCGCTTCTGATATAGGCGGGTCGGGATGATTCGGTCCTGCTCGCACATGAGCAGGCGCACAGGGGTTTTCACGTCCGCCAGATCCGCCAGGCCGGGACCGCGCAGGCCGCCCGCGAGCATGGGCAGCATGGCTTTGCAGTGCAGTGCCGCGGTGATGGCCGCCTCGATACCGCGCCGGGGGGCCGCGGCGGCGTTCTTGCTCAACAGCAGGGCCACCGCCTGCCGCACCGGCGGGCTGAACACGACGGCATCGGGCAGATGCTTGCCGATCTCGATGACCGGCACCAGCGACAGGAATTTCGCGCCCACCCGGATCTGCAGCACCGATGGCGTTTGCCAGCCGCCTGCCGAAGCGATGGCGGTGAGCGTGCGGGCCCGGCCGCGGCGGGCCAGTTCGAACCCGACCCAGCCGCCCAGCGAATTACCGGCGATATGGCAGGTGCGCCAGCCGAGTTCGTCGAGCTGGTTCTCCACGCGGTCGGCGAGCGCGTTGACGTCGAGATACCAGCCGTTGAAATCGGGGCCGCCCCAGTGGCCGGTCAGGGCCGGGGCGAACACTTCGCACTGGCCGGCCATCCGCTGCGCCACCTGCTCCCAGCAGTGCGGGGACAGCATGAAGCCGTGGAGCAGCAGCAGTGGATCGCCGGAGCCCGTGTGGAGGGCCTTGGTCGGCGCGAGCGGCGCGGTGGACGCGGTGGTGCCGGACGTCATCGTCGTCACCCCTTCCTGGACCTCGATGTCCGCAAGAAGAGTGGGATAGCCGCATTGTACGGTCGTGGGGTGGCAGCGATCATCTCAACGATCAACGTAAACGGAGTCCGTGCGGCGACCGGGAAGACGGGTAAGGGGATGCTCGAGTGGCTGCAGGTCACCGAGGCCGACATCATCTGCCTGCAGGAGACCCGCGCGACCGATGAGCAAACCCGGGCTGCACTAGCACCGGCACTGGATGCCGGATGGTTCCTGGCGCATGCCGAACCCGGCTCCAAAGGCCGGGCGGGCGTGGGCATCCTGTCGCGGCGCGAACCCAGCGCCGTGCGCATCGGCCTCGGCCTGCAGGTGGACGGAAACTGGGTTCCCAGTGCGGAATTCGCGGGCACCGGCCGCTACATCGAGGCCGACTTCGACGAATTCACCGTCGCCAGCGTGTACGTCCACACCGGTGAGGCCGACACGCCGATGCAGGACGAGAAATACCGCTTCCTCGACGAGGTCGGCTCCCGCATGACCGCCATCGACCGCGACTTCGTCATCTGCGGCGACTGGAATGTCGGGCATACCGAACTCGACATCAAGAATTGGAAGGGCAATATCAAGAACTCGGGCTTCCTCCCGCAGGAGCGCGCGTGGATCGACTCCATGATCGCCGCCGGGTACGTGGACGTGGTCCGGCAACTGCATCCGGGCGAGCCCGGTCCCTACAGCTGGTGGTCCTACCGCGGCCGCGCCTACGACACAGATGCCGGCTGGAGAATCGATTACCACCTGGCACGCGGCGATATCGCCGGCCGCGCCAAGCAGGCCGTGGTGGAGCGCGCCGCCACCTACGCCCTGCGCTGGTCCGATCACGCCCCCGTGACGGTCCAGTACCGGTGAAAATCACCCCGCGCGTACGCGCCTGGCTCCTCCTCGGAGGAGCCATCGCCATGCTCGTCGTCGCCGTGCTGGTCTCGCGCGGCGGCGACAAGGCCGCCGACACCAGCGCCTCGGCGCGCGCGACCACCACGGTCGCGGTCAAGACCACCGCCCCGAAGCCGGGCGCTCCGGCCACGGCGAACCCCGGCCGCGCCGACCAATCCAGCACGGCCGCACCGTCCCGCGCGCCGGGCGTTCCCGACCGCGCCTACGCCACCCTCACCGAAATCGATGCGGGTCGCTGGCCGGACTCGGCGAACGCCCCCGGCACACAGGGCGGCGAAACCTGGAACAACCGCGAACGGCGGCTTCCCGCAACCGATTCCGCGGGCCAGCGCATCACCTACCAGGAATGGGACGTCAACCCGAAGAAGCGCGGCCAGACCCGCGACGCCGAACGCATCGTCACCGGCAGCGACGGCACCGCCTGGTACACCGGCGACCACTACAAAACTTTCACGAGGATGCGCTGATGACCGAGCCCATGCCGCTCTCGCAGTTCCTCTCCGCCCCCGCCGATTCCGTCGCGAAGGCCCGCCCGCGCACCGGCAGCGTGCCGCGTGCGTCGGAGGTGGCCGCCGCGGTCTCCGCGGCCCCCGTGCTCGGCGTACTCCCGGTCGGCGCGGCCGAATTCTCCGGTGTCACCGGTGCGATCCCCGCCGGTTACCTCTCGCGCGAACTGCGTGGCCGCAAGATGCGCACGGTCGAAGGCGTCTACGACGAGTTCGCCGCCGCCTTCCAATTCCCCTACTACTTCGGCGAGAACAAGGACGCCTTCGACGAGTGCCTGCGTGATCTCGACGAATTCGTCGGCCCCGCACAGGGTTACGTCGCGGTGATCCGCAACGCGGCCCTGCTGCTGGACGAGGAACCCGCCGAACGCGCCTGGTTCGCCGAAGCCATGACCGACTGCGCCGCGCGCTGGGCCAAGTCGGGCACCCCCTTCCGGGTGGTCCTGCAGGACGCCGCGCCCGCCGCGCTCGGAGCGGTCTCGCTGACGCTGTAGCCCCTAGCTCTCCTGTGCGCGGAGCCGATCGGCCAGATCCTCGCCGAGCAGGACGAAAACGTCGGTGGTGTGGTCGATCAGCTCGTCGCGGGTCATGGGGAGGTCGCCCTGCAGCCAGGAGGCGAGGGACTGGACGAGCCCGCCGACCAGGTAGGTGGCGCGGAAGGTGACGGCGGGGGAGGGGATGGCGTCGGTGATGCCGTAGAAGTCGATGCCTTCGGCCGCAACGAGATTCGCGAACGCTCGAATGGTCTGCATGGTGCGGGTGCGCAGTTCGGGGGTCGCCGAGCTGACCAGCAGCGCCACCCGGGCCTTGCGCGGGTCGGCGGTGAGGACGTCCACGCCCGCGGTGATGGCGGCGTGCGCCTTCTCGCGGGGATCCTCCGGTGCGGTGTGCAGGGCGGCCAGCAGTGCCGCGGCGAGCTCTTCGCCGATCGCGTCGAACAGCGCCGACAGTACGGCGTCGCGGCTGTCGAAGTTCTCGTAGTAGTAGCGCTCGTTCAGGCCCGCGCCCGAGCACAGGGCCGCGACGGTGAGTTTGTCGATGCCCTGGGTGCCGAGGATGTCGAGGGCGGCGTCGAGCAGGGCGGTGCGGCGTTGGGTGCGGCGTTCTTCCGCCGAGATGCCGCCGTAGGTCCGCTGACCGGTCACGGTTCGATTCTGGCACGGTCGCAATTCTGGAAGTGACTCTTGCCAGAATCGTGATTGTGGGGGACTCTGATTCCAGATGCGGTGGCCCGCGTCACAGAGTGCTGCAGGAGGCAACGATGCCCGCACCGAAGGCCAAAGAGCCCGGCTACTTCTCCGACGATTCGATGATCCGGCGCGTGATGAGCAAACGGGCGGTGGGACTCACCTACGGCCAGCGGGCGCTGGTCATCGGGGCCGTGCATCCGCTGCTGTACGTGGGGACCGCCGAGAACACCAAGCACCGGACCACGCCGTACACGCGGCTCGCGCTCACGGGCAGGTTGTTCGAGGCGGTCTCGCTCGGCAGCAAGGACGAGGCCGATCGGGCGCGGTCATTCACGCGCAAGAAGCATGTGCGGGTGAACGGCGCGCTGCCCGAAGACGCGGGCGAGCGGCATCCGGCGGGCACGCGCTATTCGGCGCTGGATCCGCATCTGATGTACATGACCATGGCCTTCACCTTCGATTCCGCCGAGGTCATGCACGACCTGCTGGTCCGGAAACTCACCGACACCGAACGCGAAGCGCTGTACCTGGATTACGTGCGCTGGGGTGAGCTGTTCGGCATGCCGCGTTCGGCCGCGCCCGCGACCTACGCCGGCTTCCGCAAGGATTTCGACGGCTACCTCGCTTCCGACGAACTGTTCCTCACCGACGAGGCCAAGCTCGTCGGCTCGTATCTCATGGGCCAGCGGGTGGCCTATCCCATGCCGATGCCCATCCAGCAGGCGCTCGGCAGCTTCTCCCTGCTGGTCCAGGGCACCCTGCCGGATCGGATCCGGCAGATGTACGACCTGAAGTGGGGCATGCGCGAAGAAGTCGCGTACCGGGCGCTGGCCCAGGCCGTGCGCACCGCGCACATCTCGCCGCCACTGGTGCCCAGGCTGTTGCGCGGCCCGCTGTCGGGCCCCAGCTATCCGCTGTACCGCCTGGCGACCCGCCGGGAGCAACAGCTGGTGAACTCGGGGCGGCCGGCCATGCCCGGGGTGGACACCCGCAACTGGGCGGCCCGGAACTCGGCCTGACCCGCACTCGGGCGGCCACGGAAATCGGGGCGGGGCGCACATGGAAAGATCAGTGCCATGTCGAGTCCTGCCCCAGCCGCCGCCGAACGCAAGCAGCGGGTCCTGTCCGGGATCCAGCCGACCAGCGATTCGTTCCATCTCGGGAACTACCTTGGCGCGGTGCAGTATTGGGTGCGCCTGCAGGATGATTTCGACGCCTTCTACTTCATTCCGGACCTGCACGCCATCACCGTGCCGCAGGATCCGAAGGAGCTGCGCAAGCGCACCAAGCAGTCGGCCGCGCAGCTGCTGGCGCTCGGCGTCGACCCCAAGAAGTCGACCCTGTTCGTGCAGTCCCAGGTGCCCGAGCACGCCGAGCTGACCTGGGTGCTGAACTGCATCACCGGCTTCGGCGAGGCCAGCCGGATGACCCAGTTCAAGGACAAGTCGGTCAAGCAGGGCGCGGAGAACGCCACCGTCGGCCTGTTCACCTACCCGGTGCTCATGGCCGCCGACATCCTGCTCTACCGCCCGCAGCTGGTGCCGGTCGGCGAGGATCAGCGCCAGCACCTGGAGCTCACCCGAAACCTGGCGCAGCGCTTCAACACTCGCTACAAGAAGACCTTCGTGGTGCCCGAGGCGCATATCGTCACCGGCACCGCCAAGATCTACGACCTGCAGGACCCGACCTCCAAGATGAGCAAGTCGGCCAGCTCCGACGCGGGCCTGATCAACCTGCTCGACGATCCGAAGATCTCGGGCAAGAAGATCCGCTCGGCGGTCACCGACACCGAGCGCGAGATCCGCTACGACGTCGAGAACAAGCCCGGTGTGAGCAATCTCCTGGTCATCCTGAGCGCCATGACCGACACCCCGATCGTCACCCTCGAGCAGGACTATCAGGGCAAGGGCTATGGCGACCTCAAGGCCGACACCGCCGACGCGCTGACCGAATTTGTCACCCCGCTGCGCGCGAAGGTGGAAGAGTACATGGCCGACCAGGGCGAACTCGACCGCATCCTCGCCGCCGGCGCGGAGCGGGCGCGGGAGATCGCCGGCAAGACTCTCGCGCAGGTGTACGACCGGGTGGGCTTCCTGGCCCGCTGATCCGGTCTCCCGCCGCGCGAGGAGCGTGGCGGAGGTGAGCGGGTGTTCGACGGGGTTCGGGCGCGGATCGAGCAGGAGATCCAGCGGCGGCACTGGCTGGATCACGTGGTGCGCGCCTACGGGCGGTATCAACGGCAGCGCGGCGACTACTACGCCGCGGGCATCACGTATTTCACTGTGCTGTCGCTGTTTCCGCTGCTGATGGTGGGTTTCGCGGCGGCCGGTTTCGTGCTGGCGCGCGATCCCGAGCTGCTCACCAAGATTCAGGACGAGATCATCAAGAACATCCCCGGCGCGGCGGGGGAGCAGCTCAACGATCTCATCCACCAGGCCGTGGCCTCGCGCACCAGTGTCGGCGTGATCGGTCTGCTGGCGGGCGCGTACGCCGGGCTGGGCTGGATCGCGAACCTGCGGGCCGCGCTCACCGAACAGTGGTCGCAGCGCTACGAGCCCGGGAACTTCTTCCTCGGCAAGCTGTCGGACCTGCTGGCGTTGATCGGGCTGTTCCTGGCCATCGGGGTATCGCTCGGATTGTCGGTGCTGGCCTCCAGCGGGCTGATCCGCGCCCTGCTGCGCAAGCTGGACATCGCGGAATCCGGGTGGATCACGCTGGGGCTCACGCTCGTCTCCCTGGCCCTGGCGATTCTGGCCAACTGGGCGGTGCTGACCTACATCATCGCGCGCATGCCCCGGCATCCGGTGACGCTGCGCAGCGCGGCCAAGGCGGCGTTCGTCGCGGCCATCGTGTTCGAGGCGTTCAAACAGCTGGCGTCGCTGATCCTGCAGTCGGTGGTGAACGGCCCGGCGGGCGTGGCCTTCGGGCCGATCATCGGCCTGATGGTGTTCAGCTACATCACCGCGCGGATCATCCTGTACGCCACCGCCTGGGCGGCCACGGCCACGGAAAACGAAGTGCCGGAGGATATTCCGGCTCCGCCCCCGGCGGTGATCGAACCCCGGGTCTCGGGCCCGGGGCTCACCGCCGGAACGGGTGCGGCGCTGTTCGGTGCGGGTGCTGTTGCGGGAGCGCTGGTTTCGGCACTGCGCAGGCGCTGAACCCGCGGGACGTGACTCAGCGTCGGCGGCTCAACCGCCGTGCGCCGGCCAGTAAAACCAGCACTAAAATTATGCCGCCCACCATGAGGGTGACGCGAAGATCATCGCGATTCCGGCGCACCGGTTCGGCCTGCTCGTCGGTGTGGTCCGTGGGCGGAGTAGCCAGTGCCACAGTCGAATTGGCCTGCTTGGTGGTGTTGTCCGGCAGCGTGCCGATACTCGAACCCGACGGCAGCGCGAAACCGTAGTCGAGCAGTTTGGCCGCCTGCTCGAACGGCCGGAACGGCTTCACATCGGCCTTGAGCAGGGTCACCACCAGGCGATGGCCGTCGCGTTCGGCCGCGGCCACGAAGGTCTGCCGGGCATCGTCGGTGAAGCCGGTCTTGCCGCCGATCGCGCCCTCGTAGTTGTAGAGCAGGTGATTGTCGTTGGCGATGGGGAAGCCGGGCTTGTCCTCGTCGCCCGGGGTGCGCGGATCCGCCGGGAAACCCGGGAAGTCCACCTGCTCGGTGTGGATCAGCTCCGCGAACAGCGGGATGGTCATGGCGTCGCGGAACAGCACCGACAGGTCGTAGGCCGAAGTGCTCATGCCCGGCCCGTCCAGTCCGGACGGGGTGGCAGCGCGAGTGTCCATGGCCTGCAGGCGTTTCGCCAGCTCGTTCATCTTGGTCACGGCGGCGTCGTCACCGCCGAGCTGGGCGGCGATGGCGTGCGCGGCGTCATTGCCGGAAGCCATGATGAGGGCCTGGAACAGCTGCAGGTTCGTGTACCGCCCGCCCGGCCCGATGCCGACGCGGGTGCCGTCCACATCGGCGTCCTCCTGGGTGCCGATGATCACCTTGTTCTTGTCCAGCGTGCGCAGCGCGACCGCGGCCAGCAGCACCTTGATGGTGGAGGCCGGGCGGTAGCGGCCGTGCGGGTCCTTGGCCGCCAGCACCTTTCCGGTATCCAGATCCGACACCATCCAGGCCGTCGCCGAAATACCCTCCGGCACTGCCGGTGCGCCCTTGGGCAGCACGAGACCGCAACCGCTGAGCGCCTTTCCGCCGATGGTCGAACTCGGGATCGGCAGCGCCGCGGGACTCGTCTGCCCCGGCTTGGGCACCTCGGAGTCGTCGACCGGTGGTGGCGGGGAGGTCTTCTGCGGACAGTTGTCGGTGTTCGGGGTGGTGAACGGTGTTGTGGTGGTGGGGGGTTGGGCCAGCGCCGCACCGGGTAACGGTGCGTACGCGACTCCTGCCAGCGCGGTGAGTATCGCCGCCGATCCGGCAGCCATGACCAGGGATGCGTGCCTGCGGATGATCATCGAGGCTGAGCTTAGATAATCCGGCGGCCGACCCCCGACCTCGGGGCTGTGCGATCGGGGGTCGTGAATTCAGGAGCGCCTGTGCGCGGGGTTATTCCGCGGTCTTGCCGGTGACGGGGCAGCCGTGCGCGAGGGGGCCGAGCAGCTTGTTGTTGTCGTAGAAGTGCTCGAGTTCGGTGATGCGCAGATCCTCGGAGACCTTGGCAATGGTGATGCCGGTCATCTCGATGGTTTCGCCGGTCGGCTGGTGGCCGTTGTACTCACCCTCGTACTTGCCCCAGTGCCGCCACTTGAAGGTGACGGTCGGCGGGCCGGAGAGGACCTCGAGGACCTCCCAGAAGAAGCCGCCCGGGAAGGCGGTGTGGAAGATGTGGTGCGAGGACTCGAAGGTCTCCTTGGCCACGTCGTAGTAGGGGTTCTCGCCGATCAGGATGTTGTAGGACCCGATGCGCGCGAACTCTTCCGCGTCCTGCCACGGTCCGCCGTTGACGCGGCCGCGGTAGTGCTCGGCCACCAGCGACACCCATTTCGCCGGATCGTGCTTGTGCGAGACCTCCATCTCGAAGACCTTCACGAGCTCTTCGACGATGTGCTCCAGCGAATCCGGAGCGTGCTGCGTGGTGCGCTGCTGCGGCAGCACGGTGTGGCTGAGGTGATAGTCGGGGGCCCCATCGCGCCAGTCTTCTGTTGCGGCGGCGGCGATTACGGCTTCGCGTCCCTGCAGGTGCAGGGGTGTCTCGGGGGTCTCGACGGATTCTGTTGCTTCAAGGGTCATTTCGTGCCTAACACATTCAGAGCTGTTGTAAAGACCGATCTTTCGATTGGACCGGATGACGGTAGCAGCAGACCGAACGCCCGGCATGTCGGGCCGAATCCCCACCCCGCCGAATGTTTGACAGATCCTCTCAAATGAGAGACTCTCTCATTATCGAGAAACTCTCATAGATCTGGGGACTCGCTATGCAAGATCCAGCACGCCGCTGGCTGGCACTCGGCGCCCTCGCGGTATCCATGCTGACCATCGGCCTCGATGTCACCGTGCTGACCGTCGCCCTGCCCACCCTCGCCGTCGACCTGAACGCCGACACCTCCGCACTGCAGTGGTTCAGCAGCGCCTACACCCTCGCCCTGGCCGCCTTCATGCTCCCGGCGGGCGCGCTCGGCGACCGCTACGGCCGCAAGAAGATGCTGCTCGCCGCGCTGCTGCTGTTCGGCGCGGCCTCGGTCGCCTGCGCCTTCGCGGTGAACTCGGGACAGCTCATCGCCGCCCGCACCGTGCTCGGCGTCGCGGCGGCGGCCATGATGCCGCTGTCCATGTCGGTACTGCCGACCCTGTTCCCGGATCCCTCGGAACGGCAACGGGCACTGACCATTTGGATCACCTCGACCGCCATCGGACTGCCGCTCGGACCGATCCTGGGTGGCTGGCTGCTACAGCACTTCTGGTGGGGGTCGGTGTTCCTCGTCAATGTGCCCATGGCGGTCATCGGCGCGACGGCGGTGGCGCTGCTGGTGCCGGAGTCCCGGGCGCTGGAGATCACCCGCATCGACATGCCCGGCGCGGTGCTGTCGGCGCTCGGAATGCTCGGGCTCACCTACGGTTTCATCCGCTGCGGGCAGGAGGGCTGGGGTGACGCCCCGGCCTGGGCGTCCGTGGCGGCCGGGGCCGCGCTACTCGGGCTCTTCCTGCTGTGGCAGCGGCGCGCGACGCAGCCGCTGGTGGATATGGCGCTGTTCGGGTCGCCCGGATTCCGCTGGGGCACCATCTATCTCGTACTCGTGAACTTCGCGCTGTTCGGAATGTTCTTCACCATGCCGCAGTACTTCCAGTCGGTGCTGGGCGCGGACACGCTCGGCAGCGGGCTGCGGCTGCTGCCGCTCATCGGCGGGCTCGTCGTGGGCAGCCGGCTGGTGGACAAGTTGCTGCCGAAGATCGGCGTGCGGGCCGTGCTGACGGCCGGATTCCTGGTGCTCGCGGGCGGTCTCGTCGCGGCGGCCCTGCTCACCGCCGACAGCGGGTACGGGTTCGCGGCCTTCGCCATCACCCTGCTCGGCGTGGGCATGGGCTTCGTCATGCCCGCCGCCATGGGACTGGCCACCGGCGACCTCACCGCCGAACGCGCCGGATCCGGGTCCGCGCTGCTTCAGGCGCTGCGGCAGGCGGCCGGGACCATCGGGGTGGCGGTGCTCGGCACCGTGCTGTCCACGCAGTACCGGGCCGGGCTGGGGGAGTACGACCGCGAACCGATCTCCGACGGCGTGAACGCCGGTGCCGGCATCGCCCGGCGGACCGGCGATCCGGGCCTGCTCGCCCACGTCCAGTCCGCGTTCATGGACGGGATGAGCGCCATGATGTGGGTGTGCGCGGCCATCTGCCTGGTCGCGGCCGCCCTCGCCGCGGTGTTCACCCGGGCTCCGGCGCGGCCCCGGGATTCGCTGCCGGATGCTGCACAATCGGTTCATGCCGGCTGATCCCCCCGACTCCCTGCTGACCGCTCCCGCGCGCGGTGACAAACCGTCACTGCGGGAGCGGAAGAAGGAACGCACTCGGCGCACCATCCGCACCGAGGCGTTCCGGCTGTTCCGGGAGCAGGGGTACAGCCAGACCACGGTGGAGCAGATCGCCGAGGCCGCCGACATCTCGTCGGCGACCTTCTTCCGCTACTTCCCGTCCAAGGAGCAGGTCGTACTCGCCGACGACCTGGATCCGATCATGATCGAGCGTTTCGCAGGTCAGCCCGCTGAACTCTCGGTGCTGGACGCCCTGCGCCGGACCATGCGGGACACCTTCGCGTCACTGGGTTCCGAGCAGTTCGCCTTCGAGCGGGAGCGCGCCGCCCTGGTGCGCACCGTGCCCGAGCTGCGCGGCGTGCTCGCGCTGGAGCTGAATCGCAATGTCGACATGATCTCGGAGATGATCGCGCGGCGGGTGGGCCGGGATCCGCGCGACTTCGAGACGCGGGCGCTGGCCGGGGCGATAATCGGAGCCGCGCAGGCGGTGATCATGGAGCGCGAGGACCCGTTCGACATGAAGACCATCGAACGGGTGCTGAACTTCCTCGGCTCCGGCATGCGGCTCTGAAACGCACACCCCGTCAAGCCGGTTGCGCCCCGGCCACTTTCGCACCGGTCATCCGCGTCACCACCTCGTCGTCCACGGTGGCGAAGAAGCCGCCCACCACATCCTCGATCTCGGCGATGGACTGCGCGCAGTACAGCACCGGCTGATAGTGGGTGATGTCGTAGCTGCGGGTGCCCATCTCGAGAATGTTCAGCGGCCGCAGCTCGGCCTCGCGGAATTCCTCGATCTCGCCGTAGGAGGAGAGCAGACCCGCTCCGTAGCAACGGATTTCATCCTGCTCGCGCAGGACGCCGAATTCCATGGAGAACCAGAACACGTCCGCCAGGAATTTGAGCGCGGTATCGGTGGCCAGGCGTGCCACCGCCGCACCCACCTCCGCGTAGATCGCCGCGAACCGCGGGCTCGCCAATTGATTGGCGTGCCCGAGGATTTCGTGCACGGCATCCGGCTCCGGCGTGTACAGCGGCGCGGAATGATGCCGAATGTACTGCGTGGAATGGAAGATCCGGTCCGCGAAGGAGCCGAAGAATTCGCGCAGCGGCACCAGCCCGGCGGCGGGCACGTAGCGGAATCCGGTGAGCGGAGCCAATCTCGACGACACCTCGTCGAGTTGTGGAATGTGATCGGAGGGCAGGGCGAGCCGCTGCGCCGCCTCGATCACCTCCGTGCACGCGTAGCGTTCCCGCTTGCGTGCCAATTCGGCGGAGACGATCCGCCATACGTCCTGTTCCTCGCCGGTGTAGTCGATGCGCGGCACCGGCTGCCCCGGCCGGTACGTCAGCGCGAGCGCGGCAATGTCATTGCGGCGGGCGCGGTAGTCCGGATCGTGCACGCCCGGATGCTCGTCACTCAAATGCACCGTCACAGCACCGGCAGCGCTCTTCGTCACCGGCGAGTACAGCTGAGCCTCGGTGAACATATCTCGATGCAAGCACCGCACGGGCAAACCGACAACAAACACCTGTTCAGCTACGCATATTGCCAAGCTGGCAGTCGGCTGTCCTGGGCGCGGTCAGCGTATTCCCGGGTATCGACTAGGCAGTACGCCCAGCTGCCCGAACAGCTGGGCATCGGATGCGGCGGCGTCAACACCCCTCGGCGGCCCCGTGCGGCCGGATTCCCGGACAAAAAGCGCATTCGACCGTGCGAACGATGAAAATTCAATCCATTGAACGGGTTTCGGCGCAGATCCGGCGGATTCGAGTAGAGCGGTTTCAGGATTCCCCCATGGCGGCAGCGGGTAACTGAATAGTGTGGACGGCGTGAGTCAACAGAACCCTCGGGTTCTCGGACATGAGCACGACCCACTGCGCATCAGCTGGGATCGCCGAATCGACACGGTCGTCGTGCGGGTGGCGGGGGAGATCGATCTGTCCACAATCGAGATGTTGGACGCGGGTCTCCGATCGGCGGGCGCGGTGGCCGAACCCTGCGCCCGAATGATCGTCGACCTGCGCCGGGTGGAGTTCCTCGGCGTCGCGGGACTGCACGTACTGTGTCGGGCGCAGCGGCGCTGCGCGAGCTCCGGTGTCACCTTCATCGTGGTGGCCGACCAGGCCGCGGTGACGCGGCCGATGCGGTCCCTCGACCTGCTCGCCCTGCTGGGGGTGGCGCCACAGTATCCCTCCGGGTTCCGTGATTGAATCATGTTGGACGACAAGGAAATACAGTGGGACTGTCGACAGTCGGACGGCTGTGCGGTGGTGCGGCCCCGGGGTGGACTGGAAACCGGCACCTATCGGCAGTTCGCCGACGATCTGGTGAAATTCGCCCTGCAGGAACCGCGCGCGGTGATCGTCGAGGTCGACGATCTCACCGTCCGTGACGAACCGCTGCTCACCGCTTTCACCAGCGCGTGGATGCGAGTCGGCGAATGGCCGGGGGTGCCGATCATGCTGGTCGCCGAGCAGCCGGAGCGCCGGAAAACCCTGCGGGGCAGTGCCATCAGCCGATTCCTGCCGGTCTTCGGCACGGTGGGGCTCGCCGTGGGCGCGGTCGACGACGGCCCGATCCGGCGGCGCGCGGAGCTGGAGCTGATACCGGCCGCCGAGAGCGCCCAGCGGGCCCGCCGGTTCGTCGCCGAGGTCTGCGAGCGCTGGGGCGCCCCGGAGGTGCGCGCCGACGCCCAGCTCATAGCCACCGAGCTGGTCGAGAACGCCTTCCTGCACAGCGTCGCGCGCGGCGACATCCGGGTCCGCCTGGAACTGCGCGCCGAACTGCTGACCGTCGCCGTCTGCGACGACGACCCCCGGGAAGCCGTACTGCGCGAACCGGTTCCGGGCGGCGCCCGCTACTACGGACTGCACGTGGTGGCGCGGCTGGCCCGCACCTGGGGCTGCGTGCCCCGATGGCCGCACGGCAAGGTGGTGTGGGCGGTGCTGCCGACCGGGGCCCGGCGGGTGCGGTGCTGAATCCGGGTCACCGGGCCGGGGCGTCGCCCGTCGTCACCGGTTCGGGGCGGCCGGCTCCGGATCGAGGTCGCCGTTCCCGTACGGCTCCATCACCAGCACGGCACCGGTGGGTGCGCCGGTGCGGTTGCGCAGTGCGGTGCACACCACCCGCACCGTGATACTGCGCCCACGCCGGTTCACGCCGTCGAGTTTGATCTCCTGGCGGTAGGTCGGATCGCTCAGCGCCGGGCGCACGATCGGCCGCAGCTCCGCCACCGGCAGCCCGATATCGAGATTCAGCAGATGCTCGCCCTCGGCCTCGTCCGAGCGCATCCCCCACAGATCCTCGGCGCCGGCGTTCCACACCACGATCCGCATGGAGGTGTCCACCACCGCCACCCCGGCCGGCCAGGAACTCATGATGGCGGCGAAGAACGCGTTCACCTCATCGAGTTCGGTACTGCGCTCCCGCAGTTCGGTATTGATGGCCTGCAGTTCGTCATTGGTGGACTGGAGTTCCTCGTTGGTGGTCTCCAGCTCCTCGTTGGTGGACTGGAGCTCCTCGTTCGTGGTCTCCAATTCCTCCACCGTGGACTGCAGTTCCTCGTTGGTGGTCTCCAATTCCTCATTGGTGGACTGCAATTCCTCATAGGCGGACTCGCGCTGCTGATTCGCGCGGTTCAGTTCCGACATCAGACGCCGATTCGCGGTCACATCATGGAATACCAGCGAGACGCCGACCGGAACATCCTCCGCCAGCAGGGGTGACAGGTGCGCCTCCAGGGCGAGCACCTCACCCGGGCCGCGCTGCCACTCGATGTCCTTGATGCGCAAGGCTCGTCGCTCGCTGCGCACCTGATCGATATAGCCGCGCAGCTCCACCGGACGATAGGACAGGTCCAGATCCCGCAGCGGGCGGCCGATATCGCGGTCGCTCAGGCTGAACAGGTGCTTCGCCTGCTGATTGGCAAGTGTCACAACATCATTGGTATCGAGCACCACCTGCGCCACCGGGCCCGTGGAGAAGGCCAGACTGCGCAGGGTATCCACCTGATCGACCTCGCGGCGATCGGGCAGGAAGCTGCGGCCGAAGACCGAACCGACATCGATACGCGAGGTGGACACCTTGCGGAAGACCCGCCGTTTGAGGTCCATCGGATCGAATATCCGGCTGTGCGACAGCAGCATCTCCGCCTTGCCCAGGAACAGCATGCCGCGCGGGGCCAGGGCGAAGTGGAACTTGTCCAGGATCTTCGTCTGCGTCTCGGCGGTGAAGTACATCAGCGTATTCCGGCACGCCAGCAGGTCGATGCGGGAGATCGGCGCATCCTGCACCAGATCGTTGCGGCCGAAGATCACCGACCGGCGCAGATCCTTGCGGAAGGAGTAGCGGCCGCCCATCTGCTCGAAGTACTTCTGGATCAGCTCGTGGCCGAGCGGCTGCACCTCCTTCTCGCTGTAGACCGCGTGGCGGGCGCTGCTCAGCGCCTCCTCGTCCACATCGGTGGCGTAGATCTTGACGCGCTGCCGGAAATCGTCGATGCCCAGGCCCTCGGCCAGCACGATGGCCAGGCCGTACGCCTCCTCGCCGGAGGCGCATCCGGCGCACCACACCCGGATCGGCTCGTCCGGGCCGCGCTCGGCCAGGATGGTCGGCACCACATCGCTGCGCAGGAACTCCCAGGCGTCCGGATCGCGGAAGAAGCCGGTGACATTGATCAGGATGGTGTTGAACAGGGAGACGAACTCATCCGAATTCGCCTGCAGCACATCGAGATACTCGACATGATCGTCGATGTTCAACTGCGACATGCGCCGGTGCACCCGGCGCATGAGACTACTGCGCTTGTACCCGGTGAAATCGAACCCGCGGGCTTCCTTCAGATACTGGAGGATCTCTTCGAAGCCGTGAACGTCGGTGGGGGCCTTGTCCTGATCCACAAGCACAACCTACCGGGCTGCTCACTCGCTTCGACGTTCGACCAGCAGCTTTCGGAGAACTTTCACCGACTCGGCATGTTCGGCCTGCTGTTCGGCGTACCGCTCGGCCAGTCGCATGTCGCCGCGGGTCCGCGCGTCGGCGTACATCCGGGAGGCGAGCTGTTGTTTTTCCTGCAGGGCGCGCAGCGCGGTCCACAGCGCCTTCTCGACCTCCACGCTCTGCTCCACCAGCAGCGCCTCCGCGGTCCAGGCGTGCCCGACCCGGCAGCGGAAGCGCTTGCCGCCCGGCAGGCTGAACAATCCACCATTGCAGTCGGGACAGGACATGCCCGACGGTTCGGTCATGGCCACCACCCCATTTCGGGAGATACCCTCGCCGGCGTCGATCTCGGCCTCCAGGCGATCCATATCGGACAGGGGGGCCGGGGCCGGTAATTCTCGCCGCGCCTTCAGCAGCTTCGCCATCGCCGCCCCGAGTTCCCGGGCCGGCAGCACCAGATCGACCGGTACGTTCGTTATCGCGCTCTCCGGCATGCTGCGGTAGAGCGCCTCCTCCGGATCCTGCACCGCGGTCACCCCGCCACGTTCGCGAATCAACGACAGGCCCGCCGTCCCGTCATCCAGGGAGCCGGACAGCACCACACCCGCCACCCGCGACCCCCACGCCACCGCCGCCGACCGGAACAACGCGTCCACCCCCGGGCGATGACCGTTCTCGGTCGGCCCGTGCGACAACACGATTCGGCCGTCCGCCACCAGCAGATGATGGTCCGGCACCGCCGCGTAGATCCGGCCGGGCATCAGCACGGTCCCGCTCGTCCCCGCCACCGCGGGCAGCGGTCCCGCCCGCCCGAGAATGGCGGGCAGCGCACTCACCCCGCGCGGCGGCATGTGCAGCACCACCAGCACCGCCGCCTCGATATCGCCGGGCAGTCCGCGCACGAAATCCCGCAGCGCCTCGACCCCACCGGCCGACGCACCCACGACGATCACATCCGAAGGTTCCACCGCGGGCCTCCTCTCATTGGGTAGGCCCCGTGTCGCTTCAACGCTACGCGCATCCCCCTCCCGTAGCGCGGTCCATCTCGC
Organism: Nocardia acididurans; assembly: GCF_016741815.1. GTDB lineage: Bacteria > Actinomycetota > Actinomycetes > Mycobacteriales > Mycobacteriaceae > Nocardia > Nocardia acididurans. The sequence continues at coordinate 156,198 of NZ_JAERRJ010000004.1, read as the reverse complement.
GGTACCGCCGGCGAGGGGAGCTCCGACGGCCGAAGACCAGCCGAAATCCCGCCGCGGGCGCTTCTTGATCTCTGGTTGAGCGCCTTCTCGGGCGTTGGCGTGGTGCGTACCGTTCGATCCCGGTATGCGTTATTGCGCGGAGCCGAGGGCGAGGGGGATCACCGCGCTGCCCGCATCCGCGGCGGCGGAGCTGCCGGCGTCGGTTCCGGCGCTGAGGGGGGTGATCGCGGAACTGCCGGAGGAGAGGGCCCCGCCGACGCCCTTGCCGATGATCGCGGCGAAGGGGGCCACGGCGGAGCTGCCGTTGCCCACCACGGCGCTGCCGGTGCCCAGCGGCACCGCCACACCGGCGGAGCCCGTTCCGGCGGCGGCCAAGCCGGCGCTGCCGGAACCCAGTGCGGCACTACCGGTTCCGAGGATCGCGAGTGGGGTGCCCAGGCCCGCGGAGGCGGCGCTGCCGGACGCGCCGAGGGCGGCGCTGCCGGTTCCGACGGCCAGCGCGCCCGCGCCCAGGGCGTCGCCCACGCCCGCGGCGGCGGCGCTGCCGGTGGCGGCCGCGCCGCTGCCGGTGCCGAGGGTGGCGGCCAGCGGACCGGCGGCGGCACTACCGCTGCCCAGGGTGCTGCTGCCCGCGCCGAGCACCGGACCTATTGCGGCGCTGCCGGTTCCGAGCCCTATCGGTGCGGCGGTGGCTTTCACGGAGGGCGGGAGGGGCAGGGGTACACCCGGACCGGCGCTCACACCTGCACCCGCCCCGCCCCCAGCCTGAGCTGCGGGCGAGGTCTGTTGTGCGAGTGAGGTTTCCGCGCCGGTTGCACCTGCGCTGGCAGCGTTGCCCGGACCCGCTCCACCCGCGGTGTCGGCTCGGGTGTCGAGGGCCGTCGGCACAACCGAGGGCGCAGCCGTGGCAGCGGCTACCGAAAGCAACAGTGCGGCGGTCGCCGCCGATCGAGCGAAGTACATGTCGAGCGCCTTCCGGTGCGGAGATTTCTGCGTTCCGGGTGGGAACGAGGCACACGCTAGGGCTGGAAGGCTGGGCTCGCAGGGCGAGAATCCGGGCACAGCAACGCGGCAGCACTGGAATAGCGGTCGGCTATATGGGACAAATTTCGCATCTTGCTACGCGGCTATTGCGCTGTGGTTACGTGAATTACGAGCCGCGTACGGGTTGCAGGCCGCGGCGCATGGCCGTTTTCTCGATCTTGAAGAAATCGTTCGAAGCGGCAGGCAAACAGCGGGCGAACGAGAGCTGAGGGACCGCCCGGCGGAAGAGGACGCGGGTTACGCCGCCCTTCCGCCGCTCATTGCGCCACTGTGAATCCCGCCACCCGTCACGCGGCGGCGCAGCGCAGATCCTCCTGCGGCACCGTCAGATCCACCAGGTACCGCGTCACCGGTTCGTCCACGCAGGCGATGCCCACACCGGCGGCACCGTGCTGTACGCCCTCATAGGTGATCAGCTTCGATCCCAGCGCCCGGGCCAGATTCACGCCGCCCTGGTACGGGGTGGCCGGATCGCCGGTGGTCGCCACCGCGAGGGTGGGCGGCAGACCCGTGTAGTCCTGTCCGGCCTTGTCGGCCGCCGGAACCGGCCAGATCGCGCAGACGTCCAGCGGCGCCTGATCCGATCCGTGCCCGTCGTCGAGAATCGGTGCGGTGGCGCGGATTCGGCGATCCTGGGCGGCCGCCTCCGCGCGGTCGGTGACCCGCGCGTCCTCGCGGCAGAGCACGGCCATCTGGAGATCGCGTTCGACGAACTCGGAGGAGGCGAACAGGTCGGCCGTCGCGATCAGGGTGTCGCCGCGACCCTGGGTGAGTTCGGTCAGGCCCTTGGTGAGATCCGGCCAGTAGAGCGGGCTGTACAGCGAATTGAGCAGGGCGGATTGCGCGTCCATGAAGCCGAGTTGCCGATCACCCGCCGGTACCGGCCGCTCGATCAGCGGATTCACCAGGCCGCGCAGGCGGGCTGTCGACTGCGCCGGATCGGTGCCCAGCGGGCAGTCCGCCGCCTTCGCGCAATCCGCCGCGTACGCCTCGAACGCGGTCTGGAATCCGGTCGCCATGAGCTCCAGATCCACCATGGAGTCGTTGGCCGGATCGACACCGCCGTCCAGCACCATGGCCCGGATCCGCTCCGGGTACAGCGACGCTATGGTGGAGCCGAGCCGCGACCCGTAGGACACGCCGAAGTAGGTCAGCTTCTCATCCCCGAGCGCCGCCCGGATCACATCGAAATCCCGTGCCACATCGACGGTTCCGACATGACTCAGGAACTCCGTGCCGGTGCGCTCCACACATTTGGCGACGAGTTCCCGATGCTCCTTCTCGGTCTGCGCGATCCCGGCCGGAGACATGTCGGTATCGAGATCGGTGCGTTCGGCCGTGAACTCCTCCGGCGTCCGGCACACCACCTTCGGCGTCGAGGACCCCAGCCCGCGGACATCCACCCCGATCACATCGAACCGCTGCGCCACTTCGCTTTTCGCGAACATCACCGGCATGGTCAGACCGACGCCGCCGGGCCCGCCCGGATTGGTCAGCATCGACCCGACCTTCGCCCCGCTCGCGGCCAGCCGGGACACCGCGATCTGAGCGGTATCGCCGTCCAGCTTCGAGTAGTCCACCGGCACAGTGACCTTCGCGCACTGCATGCCCACCTCGGCCAGAATCTGCCCGCTGGAGAATCCCTCGCAGGATCCCCACGTCACGTTCTGCGAGTAGAACTTCTCCAGGCCCGCGTCCGGCCCGTCCTCGGAACTTCCGCATCCGGCTGCCACGAGCACCAGCCCGGCCACCGCCACCCGCATACCGACCCGAAACCTCATCGCTCCCCTCCCGATCCAATCGCACCAATTGTGCCGCAACGCAGAAAGGCTGCCCTCACCGATGGTGAGGGCAGCCTTCGAATTCCACTACCTACCCCAGGGGTCGAGGTGCGACCCCTGCGCCGGGAACGTCAGCGGGCGAACAGCAGCGCGCGCTTGACTTCCTGGATGGCCTTGGTGACCTCGATGCCACGGGGGCACGCGTCGGTGCAGTTGAAGGTGGTGCGGCAGCGCCACACACCCTCGACATCGTTGAGGATGTCCAGACGCTCGCGGGTGCCCTCGTCGCGGCTGTCGAAGATGAAGCGGTGCGCGTTCACGATCGCGGCCGGGCCGAAGTAGCTGCCGTCGCTCCAGTACACGGGGCAGGAGGTGGTGCAGCAGGCGCACAGGATGCACTTGGTGGTGTCATCGAAGCGGGCGCGGTCGTGCTGGGACTGGATGCGCTCGCGGGTGGGCTCGTTGCCGTAGGAGATCAGGTACGGCTTGACCGCCTTGAAGGCGTCGAAGAACGGCTCCATGTTCACCACGAGGTCCTTCTCCACGGGCAGGCCGCGGATCGGTTCGACGGTGACGGTGATTTCCTTGCCGCTCTTCGGGAGCATGTCCTTCATCAGGATCTTGCACGCCAGGCGGTTGACGCCGTTGATGCGCATGGCATCCGAGCCGCAGACGCCGTGGGCGCAGGAGCGACGGAAGGTGAGCGTGCCGTCCAGGTAGGACTTGATGTAGATCAGCACGTTCAGGAAGCGGTCGGTCGGCAGCACCGGAACCTTGAAGGAATCCCAGTGGTTGCCCTTGCCGTCCTCCGGGTTGAACCGGGCGATCTTGACCGTGATGATGGTCGAGCCGTCCGGCACCGGGGCCGCCTTCTGCGGCGTTTCAGCGACTGCGGTCATCAGTACTTACGCTCCATCGGCTCGTAGCGGGTCTGCACGACCGGCTTGTAATCGAGACGGATCTCGGAGATCAGCTCCGGCGTCTGCTTGTACGCCATGGTGTGGCGCATGAAGTTGACGTCGTCGCGATCCGGGTAGTCCTCACGGGCGTGGCCGCCACGGGATTCCTTGCGGTTCAACGCGCCCGCCACGGTCACCTCGGCCAGCTCCAGCAGGAAGCCGAGTTCGACGGCCTCGAGCAGGTCGCTGTTGAAGCGACGGCCCTTGTCCTGCACGGTGATCCGGGTGTAGCGATCCTTCAGGACCTGGATCTCGTCCAGCATTTCCTTGAGCGAATCCTCGGTCCGGTACACACCGGCCTTGTCGTCCATGGCGTTCTGCAGGTCGGTGCGGATGTCGGCGACGCGCTCGTTGCCGTGATCGGACAGCAGACCGGCCAGCCAGTCCTGCACCATCTGCGCCGGGTTCTCCGGCATCTCCACGAACTCGGCGCGCTGCGCGTACTCCGCGGCGGCGATACCGGCGCGGCGGCCGAACACGTTGATGTCCAGCAGCGAGTTGGTGCCGAGGCGGTTCGCGCCGTGCACGGACACGCAGGCGCACTCGCCGGCGGCGTACAGGCCCGGGACGATGTCGGTGTTGTTGCGCAGCACCTCGCCGCGGATGCGGGTCGGGATGCCGCCCATCACGTAGTGACAGGTCGGCATGACCGGCACCGGCTCCTTCACCGGGTCCACGCCCAGGTAGGTGCGGGAGAACTCGGTGATGTCGGGCAGCTTCTCCTCGAGCACGTCCTCACCGAGGTGGGTCACGTCGATGAGCACGTAGTCCTTGTTCGGACCGGCGCCACGGCCCTCGCGGACCTCCTGGACCATCGAGCGCGCGACGATGTCACGCGGCGCGAGGTCCTTGATGGTGGGGGCGTACCGCTCCATGAAGCGCTCACCGGACGAGTTGCGCAGGATGCCGCCCTCGCCGCGGACCGCCTCGGAGATGAGGATGCCCAGGCCCGCCAGACCTGTCGGATGGAACTGGTGGAACTCCATGTCCTCCAGCGGAAGTCCCTTGCGGAACACGATAGCCATGCCGTCACCGGTGAGGGTGTGGGCATTGGAGGTGGTCTTGTACATACGACCCGAACCACCGGTGGCGAAGATGATCGACTTCGCGTGGAACACGTGCAGCTCGCCGGTGGCCAGCTCGTAGGCCACGACGCCGGTGGCGATCGGGCCGTTGGGGCCGTCGGTCAGCACCAGGTCCAGCACGTAGAACTCGTTGTAGAACTCCACGTCGTGCTTGACGCAGTTCTGGTACAGCGTCTGCAGGATCATGTGGCCGGTGCGGTCGGCCGCGTAGCACGCGCGACGCACGGGCGCCTTGCCGTGGTCGCGGGTGTGGCCGCCGAAGCGGCGCTGGTCGATCTTGCCCTCGGGCGTCCGGTTGAACGGCAGACCCATCTTCTCCAGATCGAGCACGGCATCGATGGCCTCCTTGGCCATGATCTCCGCCGCGTCCTGGTCGACGATGTAGTCCCCACCCTTGACGGTGTCGAAGGTGTGCCACTCCCAGTTGTCCTCTTCCACGTTCGCCAGCGCGGCACACATGCCGCCCTGCGCCGCGCCCGTGTGCGAGCGGGTCGGGTAGAGCTTGGTCAAGACGGCAGTCCGCACCCGGGGACCCGCCTCGATCGCGGCGCGCATACCCGCGCCACCGGCACCGACGATCACGACGTCGTAGCGGTGCTCCTGAATCGGTCGAGAGTCACTCATCGAGTTGGCCTGTTCCTAACTGATGTTGGGGTCGAAGGTGAAGATGACGTACGTGCCGGTGGCCATCACCAGGATCATGGAGATGACCAGGGCGGTCTTCAGCCAGAACCGGGTGGAGTCCTTGCGGGCGTAGTCGTCGATGACGGTGCGCAGGCCGTTGCCGCCGTGCAGCTGTGCCAGCCAGAGCATCGTCAGGTCCCAGATCTGCCAGAACGGGGAGGCCCAGCGGCCGGCCACGAACGCGAAGTTCAGGCGCTGCACGCCGCCGTCGATCATCAGCATGATGAACATGTGGCCGATGACCAGGAAGACCAGCAGGATTCCGGAGAAGCGCATGAACAGCCACGCGTACTTCTCGAAGTTGTTGCCGGAGGTGCGCCGGGGCGCGCGCGGAGCGTCGAGGCTCGCGGGGCGGTCGTAGGACTTGCCCAGGACAGGTGCGCTCATGTCAGTGCTCCGTGAACAGGTAGAAGAACTGGCGGCCGATGCCGGCGCCCGCGATCAGGACCCACAGGGCGAGCACGATCCAGAGCATCTGCTTCTGGAAACGGGGCCCCTGCGACCAGAAATCGACGAGAATGACCCGGATGCCGTTGAACGCGTGGAACAGCACGCACACGACCAGGCCCATTTCCATGAGGGCGACGAGGGGGGTCTTGTAGGTCTCGATCGCACGGTCATAGGTGTCCGGATCGACGCGCACCAGTGCGGTATCGAGGACGTGGACGAACAGGAAGAAGAAGATCGTCACGCCGGTGATGCGGTGCAGCGCCCAGGACCACATGCCGGGGTCGCCTCGGTAGAGAGTCCGCTTCGGCTTGGCCGGAGCTTCTAGCGTGGTCATAGAGTGCGGTGCCTCCAACGTCGTTGATGGACCCGGTCAGATCCGGCCGCGGAGCCGTTGGACTGTCGATAACACCTGCTCACACATGGAATCGACATCCAGTGGCAGTGCCGCAGGTCCGCTGTCGGGAACCTGAACCGATCTGAAAGGGAACTCTAATCCCCGGAGTTTGGGGGAACTAATTCGGCGTGCCGCTCGTTGGCCCGAATTGTAGTGAGTTAGGTTTGCCTTTCCTGATTTTCCGGGCATGGTTCGATGGGTTCAGCGCGGGTCCCGTCACGGCCTCTGGAGGATGGTCCGATATGTCTGAAATAGACTGGAATGTCTTGCGGCACAAGGCATCCGAAGTTATGCGAAATGCCTATGCGCCATACTCGCGATTCCCCGTCGGGGCCGCGGCTCTCACTTCCACCGGCCGCTTTGTGAGCGGTTGCAATGTGGAAAATATCTCATACGGCCTGGGCCTCTGCGCCGAGTCTGTACTGGTCGGTAACTTGATTTCGTCCGGGGGCGGGCGGTTGCTGGCGGTCGCCGTCTGCGACTCGCGCGGCGAAATCCTCCTGCCCTGCGGACGCTGCCGGCAGGTGCTCTACGAGTTCGGCGGCGGCGCACTGCTTGTCGATCACAAGGGCGCGCCGGTGAAGCTCGGCGCGCTGCTCCCCGACGCCTTCGGACCCGACGACCTGGCCGCCGGACAGCAGTAAAGCCGCAGCTCAACGGAATTCGTACGCCGGGCGTACCGCATGTTCGATGCGCCCGGACCCCGAGCGTGCCAGGGTGGACAGCGTGACGGTGCATTCGGCGGTGTCGGTGATCACTACCAAACGCGACGGCGGAGAACTGAGCGACGGCCAGATCGATTGGGTCGTCGACGCGTTCACCAGGGGCGAGGTGGCCGACGAACAGATGGCGGCGCTGGCCATGGCCATCGTGTGGCGCGGGATGAACCGCCGCGAGACCGCGCGCTGGACCAACGCCATGATCAACTCCGGCACCCGGCTGGACTTCAGCGACCTGCCCCGGCCCACCGTCGACAAACACTCCACCGGCGGCGTCGGCGACAAGCTCACGCTGCCGCTGTCGCCGCTGGTCGCGGCCTGCGGTGCGGCGGTCCCGCAGCTGTCCGGCCGCGGATTGGGCCACACCGGAGGCACTCTCGACAAACTGGAGGCCATCTCCGGCTGGCAGGCCGACATCCCCGTGAAGCAGATGCGGGACATGCTCGCCGACCCCGGCATCGGCGCGGTGGTCTGCGCCGCCGGAGCCGATCTCGCACCCGCCGACAAAAGGCTGTACGCCCTCCGTGACGTCACCGGGACCGTCGAATCCATCCCCCTGATCGCCAGCTCCATCATGAGCAAGAAGATCGCCGAGGGGACGGGCGCGCTGGTGCTCGACGTGAAGGTCGGGCGCGGGGCCTTCCTGAAGCACATCGACCAGGCCCGCGAACTCGCCACGGCCATGGTCGAACTCGGCACCGACGCGGGCGTGCGCACCGTGGCATTGCTGACCGCCATGGACACCCCGCTCGGCTGCACCGCCGGAAACGCCCTGGAAGTGGCCGAATCCTTGGACGTGCTGGCCGGCGGCGGCCCCGCCGACGTGGTCGAACTCACCCTCACCCTGGCCCGGGAGATGCTGGCGCTGGCCGGAATCGACGACATCGACCCCGCCGACGCCCTCGCCGACGGCCGCGCCATGGACCACTGGCGCGCCATGATCGAAGCCCAGGGCGGCGACCCCGACGCCGAACTCCCCAGCGCGAAACACACCGAAACCATCCGGGCCACGCGGACCGGCACACTGACCCGTCTGGACGCCTACGACATCGGCATCGCCGCCTGGCGACTCGGCGCGGGCCGCGCTCGCCAGGGCGACCCGGTGCAGTCCGGCGCGGGCATCGAAATGCACGCCAAGCCGGGTGATTCCGTCAAGGCGGGTCAACCTCTCCTCACCCTGCACACCGACACCCCCGAGGCCATCCCCGCGGCTCTCGACGCCCTCGCCACCGCGACCACCGTCGCCGAGGCCGAATTCACCCCGCCACCACTGCTTCTCGGTCGCATCCAGGCATAGCGCCGCGCGAGTGGGACCCGATGGCGGCATCGGGCGAGAGCCGGCCGCCACGAGGTCCCGGCCGGCGTGCGGCTCCCGGAGGATGGGGCGCACCGGCACCGGATCGACCTAGCCTGGAGCTGGTGAAGATTCGAACCAGGAAGGCAGTGGCGGGGTCCGGGGCGGCGTGTCTCATGGGGGTCGCGGTCGTCGCGGTGCTCGGGGCCGGGCCGCAGTCGGCGTACGCCGAGCCGGGCGACGACATCATGACGCCGACCACCTCCAAATCCGAACCGCGTCCGTACTACGCCAATTGCGTGGACGTCTACCAGAACCTGGACCGTCCGCTGCTGCGCGGGCAGCCGGGCTACCGGCCCTCGCTCGACCCGGACGGCAACGGCATCGCCTGCTGAAACGAAGGTGACAACTGATTTCGTGAGGGCCGGGTAACTCACCGGGGACGTCCACAATGGATGCGGCATCGGACCGCCGGCATGCGTTGCCAACCGGTAACGGCTCTCAGCTGGCGCTAAGGGCGCGGAGAGGCGGGGGAGCGGCTACCGTCGATACATGACTGGACCGACGCCTTTGACTCTCGCTTCGATCCGACAGGCGCCCAAGGCGGTTCTGCACGATCATCTCGACGGCGGGCTGCGGCCCGCGACCGTGCTCGAGCTGGCGCGTGACTGCGGATACGACCAACTACCGGCACAAGACGCCGAAGCCCTGGGGCGGTGGTTCCGGGACGCCGCCAACAGCGGATCCCTCGAGCGGTACCTGGAAACCTTCGCGCACACCGTCGCCGTCATGCAGACGCCCGAGGGCCTGCGCCGGGTGGCGCGCGAATGCGCCGAGGACCTCGCCGCCGACGGGGTGGTGTACGCCGAGGTGCGGTTCGCGCCGGAACAGCATCTCGAGGCGGGGCTCGATCTCGACGAGGTCGTCGAGCACACGCTCGCCGGATTCCGCGAGGGCGAGGCCATCGCCGCCGCCGCGGGCACGCCCATCCGGGTCACCTGCCTGCTCACCGCCATGCGGCACGCGGCACGCTCCCGCGAGATCGCCGAACTGACCGTGCGCTGGCGCGACAAGGGCGTGGGCGGATTCGACATCGCGGGCGCGGAAGCCGGATACCCGCCCTCGCGGCACCTGGACGCGTTCGAATACATGCGCGGCAACAGCGCGCACATCACGATCCACGCCGGGGAGGCGTTCGGGCTGCCGTCCATCCACGAGGCCATCGCCTTCTGCGGCTGCGACCGGCTCGGGCACGGGGTGCGGATCACCGATGACATCACCGATTCCGCGGACGGGCCGAAGCTCGGCCGGGTCGCGAATTATGTACGGGATCAGCGGATTCCGCTGGAGCTGTGTCCGTCCTCGAATGTGCAGACCGGTGCGGTGCCCTCGCTCGACAAGCATCCCTTCGACCTGCTGGCGCGGCTGCGGTTCCGGGTCACCGTCAACACCGACAACCGGCTCATGAGCGACACCAGCATGAGCGAGGAGATGCACAAGCTGGTGGACACCTTCGGCTACGGCTGGAGCGATCTGGAGCGGTTCACCATCAATGCGATGAAGTCGGCTTTCATTCCGTTCCCGGACCGGCTGCGGATCATCGACGAGATCATCAAGCCGGGGTACGCCGTCCTGATCGGCTAGTTCCTTTCACGTGAAAATGTTCACGGAATCGGCGGGGTCGCGATTAGTTAGCGTGAGAACTATGACGACCCTGCGGATTCCGAGCCGCTTCAACGGGCCACCCGGTTCCGGCAACGGCGGCTGGGTGGCCGGACTGCTCGCCGAACTGCGCGACGACGCCGTGGTGAAGGTGACCCTGCGCCGCCCGCCGCCGCTGGAGACCCCACTGCGGGTCACCGACGGCGGACTCTACGACGGCGAGACCCTGGTCGCCGAATCCGTGCCGGGTGAGTTCCTGCACGATGCCCCGGCGGCGGTCGCCTATGCGGACGCGGCTTCGGCAAGCGTTGAGCGCCAAGGCGATACGCCGTTCCGTGAATGCTTCGTCTGCGGTGATCTGCGCGCGGACGGCTTGCGCATCCAGGCCGGTGCGGTGGGCGACGGCGTGGTGGCCGCGGCCTGGTCGCCCGACGACAGCCTGCCCGTCGGCGCGCCGCTGCTGTGGGCCGCCATGGATTGCCCCGGCGGGTTCGCAGTGCCCGAAATAGCTTCTCGCCCGGCGGTTCTCGGCTCCATGACCGCGACCGTGCGCGACACTCCCGCCATCGGTGAACGATGCGTGGTGGTCGGTGCGCTGCACGGCGAGAGCGGCCGGAAGGGTCTGACCGCCACCGCGATCTACGGCGAGGACGGCCGCCTGCTCGGCCGTTCGGAACAGGTCTGGATCCGATTGTCCTGAAAACGGCGAAACGCCCCCGCCCGGATCGGATCGGGCGGGGGCGTTTCGCGAATACCGCTACCGCTCAGGCTTTCTGGAGGCGGCTCTCGAACGCCTGCTCCAGCACCTTCCACGCCTCGGCCTCCGCCGCGAACGGCGGGTTCGGGGCCATCCGGGTCGGGTCCGGGTTGAGCAGGTAGGAGACGTACCAGCCCAGCGGCGTGGAGACCGCCAGCGCGTTCTCCACCGCGTCGTCGTCGGCGTAATCGGCTGCGTCGGTGAACAATTCGACCGCGAGGTCGAGCTGATCGGTGTCCACGGCCTGCGGGCCGTCGGCCAGGTCGTCGGCCAGGCCGGGCAGCACGTAGACGTTCTCGTCGTCCACCTCGACCTCGAGCGAACCGTCCACGGCGGCGGTCTGCACGTCGCCGTAGGTGCTCACCCGGGCCAGGTCGTGCTCGTGGTCGTCGGCCAGGTAGCGGGCCAGCGACCGCTCCGACCCGAACACCGTGATCGCGCCGTCGGTGCCGAGGAAGATGGGCTCGTCGTCCACGTAGCAGCGCAGCGTGAAGAAGGTGCCCTCGGAGGTGATGATCTTGACGGGGTCGATGCCGACCTCGTGCCAGAACGTCTCCTCGTCCTCCTCGTCGTCGTCCTCGTCGAGGTCGACCTGCTCGATGTCCTCGTCGGTGTCGGCGGCGTCCTCCGCGTCCACCTCGTTCTCCTGTGCCGCAAGCAATTCCGCCTCGGCCACCGAGACCGCGTCGGCGTCCACCTCGGGGACGGTCACCACCGAGTCGATGGCGTCCAGGACCGCGTCCCAATCCTTGTTGATGGCCGCGCCGATCTGATCCCAGAGTTCCTCGCCCTCACGCCCGGCGAAGGCGCTCACGCCGGCGGGCAGCGCGCCCAGCACCGGATGCGAGCCGAAGAACTTGGTCACAACCTCGAGTTCGCACACGTCGCCGATATTGCGGACCATGTCGAGGGTCTCCTCGAGCTCGGAGACCACCTCCGGATCCGGATCGTCGGCCGCGAGCTCGGGCACGCCGACCAGATCGAAGACGAACTGCTCCTCCGGCTCCAGTTCGGCCGCCGACAAACCGGCGATGATCTTCCACGCGGGATGATCCACGAGATCGTTGTCGGAGTTGGTGCGGATGAACGCCGCCAGCTCCGCGACGCCCTCGAATCCGTACAGGTCTTCCTCGTGACCGAGGAATGCCTGCCACTCATCGTCACCGTCTCGCCAGCGCGGTGCCCACAGGGTGACGAGATCGCCTTTGGTCAGGCCGAGCGCGATCGGGACGATGTCTCCAGAAGCCATGACGGGAAGCCTATCTAGTGGCCGCCCCCGGCACTATCCGGGCCGCCCCCAACATTTCCCGACGGGAAGGACTTGTTCAACTCGGCCACGACTTGCGAGCGTTGCGCGGTGGCGTCGGCGGCCGCCTGCTGGCACGCCCAGAGGATCAACTGCGAGACCTCCGCGGGCTGGCGGGAAGTCACCGTTTCGGCCAGCCGCAGGCTCGTCACCGCGCCGTCGCCGTCCACCTCCACGGTGATCGAACGGTCCGCACTGGTGAAGGTGCCGCGCACCTGCTTGAGCCCGTACAGGGCGGCCTCCAGGGCTTCCAGGCTGTTGGCGACCCGCCCGACCAGCGCATCCATCTCCCGGCTCATGCTGTTTCCCTTCGCGTATGAACGGAGCCCTGCGTGGTTACGCTGCGCTGCCGCCTCCGGGCTTGACCGTTCATACGCGCCTCATCCACGTCGCCTGACCGGTGTCGGCCTCGTCCAGTCGATCCAGTTCGTCCACGGCGGCCTGCCGGGTGGGCAGGCCCAGGCGGTTCAGGATGTCCTCGGGCATGCCCAGCTCGGTCAGCATCTCGCGCCGCTGCGACTTGGCCACGATGGCCGCCCGCTTGGTGAGCCGGAGAATCTCGTCCGCGAGTGCCTGTGCGCCGTAACGGTATTCGCTGCGCTCGAAAACGATCTCGACCGGCATCCCCTGATCGGTGGCGCGCACGGTCACCGTATTCGCGCGGTTGCTGCTGGCCGCCACCGTGACAGCCGGAACCTGTGGACGCGTCATGCGGTGGGCCTGTAGAAGCCGAGGAACTGCATACCGATGTTCTCCGTTCGAATCGGACCGATTTGGACGGGATCCCCCGCCTCCACCAACTGACCGTTACCGATCACCATGGCGACATGGCCATCCCACACGGCCAGATCCCCCGGCATCAAGTCCCCTGGACCGATTTGTGGGTGGCCATAGCCCTGCTCCTGCGCCAATCGCGGCAACCGCACCCCTGCCTCCGCATACGCCCACTGTGTCAGGCCACTGCAGTCCAGTCCGGCACCGGGGGTGGTGCCGCCCCAGACGTACGGCGTCCCGAGCGCATCGAGCGCGTGGCGGACCGCGTCGGCCGCCTGCTGGTTGGGCGCCTCCACCGTACTGCCGTCGGGGAGCGTCAGTTTCACCCCGGTGGCGGTGGTCTGCGACTCGCCGGTGTCGACGCGCCCGACATCGCCCCGGCCGCCCCCGCCGCGACCGGTCCCGCCGGACCGTTCCGATGCGCCACCCGTCGAGGCCGCCACGGTGCGCATCCCGCCGAATATCGCCTCGGTCGCCCCGCCGGACCCCGCCCCGGTTGCGGCCACCGGCCGGGCAACGGCGGCGGCGGGCGCGCCGACCCCCGCCGAAACGACATCGGCCGCAACGGGACTCACCGCCGGTGCACGGGCGGGCTCCGGCGCGGTCGCCGCGGCCGGTTCCGGCGTCGGCGGCGGTGAGATCAACTCGCTCATGGCGGCCGTCTCGGTGTCGAGCTCGCCCCGCACCCGCTCGACCACCCGCAGCGCCCGCCCCAGGTGGTCGATGGCCTCCGAAACGATCAGCGCCGTCCCACCCGGGCCCAGCCCTTCCGCTCCCAGACTCGCGACCGTCTCCCCGAACGAGCGCAGGATCGCCTCGATCTCCCGCTGCCCCGCCGCGATGACCCCCGCCGCGCGATCCACCATCTCCGCCATGGCATTACCGCGATCCGCCATGGTGGCGGCCGCCGTCCGCACCCGCATCGCCGAATCCATCGCCGCGTCCCCGGCGCCCCCGCGCCACGCGGCATACAACCCGTCGATGCTGTCGCAGCTCGCCGCGCACACCCCGTCGACGCCGGCCGACGCCTGCCGCAGCGCCGCTGCCGCGCCCCCGGCCGCGCCGCTGCCGAAGACCGCCGCCAGATCCGCGATGGCCTGCGCGAAGCCCGACACGTCCACCGCGGGCACGTCCACCCCGGGGCTCATGCCGATGCCCTGGTGGATTCGGCTGTGGCGCTCATATGTTCGCCTCCACCGCGCGCAGGGCCGCAGCGTGGCCGGTGTCCGTGGACCGGTAGCCGGCGGCCGAGGCGGCGGCGGTGGAGCCGATGCCGGTCAGCGTCGCCGACAGGGTGGTGAGGGTGGCGGTGTGGGTGGCATGGGCGGCGGTGAAGGCGGTGAGGAAGTCCGCGCCGATGAGGCCGAAGGCGGGGGTTAGCAGGAGGGGGTCGGCGGTTGCGGCGAGGATGCTCGCCGCGGTGAGGTCGCCTGCCAGGAGATGAGCTGTCGCGGTGTAGGCCGTGACGCTGTCGGGATCGATCGAGAGGCCGAGCATGTGAACCCCCGTCGTGCTGGTCGCTGAGTGTTTACGTCCTGCATGAGGGTTGGACGCGCGCGGGCGTGCGATGGTTCCGGAAGTGCGGAAAACGCATGATCAGGGAAATCCGGCCGCGTGGAAGTACCGAACGGCTGGTTGACCTATCGTTTTCCTATGCGCACTCACATCGTGGACCATCCGCTCGCTGCCGCTTTGCTGACCACCATGAGAGATGCCCGCACCCCGAATCCGACATTCCGGGCGGCGCTGCGCGATCTCACCGGCCTGCTGGTGTACGAGGCCCTGCGCGAAGCCCCCGTCGTCACCTTCCCGATCGCCACGCCCGTCGCCGCGGCCGAGGGCACCCGGCTCGCCACGCCGCCGCTGCTGGTGCCGGTGCTGCGCGCCGGGCTCGGCATGGTGGAGACGGCCGAGAACCTGGTGCCCGACGCGCGCATCGGATTCGTCGGGCTGGCGCGCGACGAGACCACGCACGAGCCGACCCCCTACATGGAGTCGCTGCCCGAGGATCTCTCCGAAACGCCGGTGATCGTGCTGGACCCGATGCTGGCCACCGGCGGATCCATGGTCTACACCCTCGACCTGCTCGCCACCCGCAAGGCCCGCGACATCACCGTCATCTGCGTGGTGGCCGCGCCGGAAGGCATTACGGCACTGGAGAAGTCGGGCCACCCCATCCGCCTGGTCACCGCGTCGGTGGATCGCGGCCTGAACTCCGACGCCTTCATCGTGCCCGGCCTCGGCGATGCGGGCGACCGCCAGTTCGGACCGCGCTGAACAACTTTCGGCTCGCGCTGCCGTCCGGGCGCTACGCCCGGACGAACAGCTCCAGATGCGCGCACACGACACAGCGGTAGGCGACTACCGCGAATCGTGTCTTACCCCAGCGCTTGACGCCGCCGAGGGGGCCGAACTCCAGCGGCCCCGGTATCCAGCGGGCGTAGCCCTTGGCGTGTTCGCCGCTGTCCTCGATGAACCCCTGCTCCAGATCGGTGCTGCCGCAGTGTGTGCAGTGGGGTGTCGGTTTCGGCGCCATGTCACAGTTTCTCGCAGAACGCCCGCATCTCGTCGATACGCTGTGCGGCAGTGGCTTTCGCGGATTTCAATGCCTCGCGATCCGACGCCGGCTCGAAGGTCTCGAGATAGCACTTGAGCTTCGGTTCGGTACCGGAGGGCCGCACCACGATCCGCAGTGCGGGCCCCTCGAAAATCAGTGCGTCGGTGCGCATCTGCCCGCGCACCTGCGACATGTCCGTGCAGGACACCGGCTCCCCGGCGATCTCGGTCGGCGGGGACTCCCGCAGTCGTGCCACCACGGCGGCGGCCTCGGCGGCATCCGCCAGGCGCAGCGACACCTGACCGCCCGCGTGCACACCGAATTCCACCGCGAAATCATCGAGTACGTCGAGCACGGTGCGGCCCGACGCCTTCAGTCGTGCCACCAGATCCGCGGCCAGCACGGCGGCCGAGATCCCGTCCTTGTCGCGCACGGCCGACGGATCCACGCAGTGCCCGATGGCTTCCTCGTAGGCGTAGACGAGCCCCGCGCCCGCGCGGGCCAGCCACTTGAATCCGGTGAGCGTCTCGGCGTACCGCGCTCCGCGCGCCGGAGCGAGCTTGCTCAACAGCCGCGAGGACACGATGGTCGTCGCCACCAATGAATCGGGCGGGGCGGTCCGCAGTACGAAATCGCCCAGCAGCACCCCGGTTTCGTCGCCGCGCAGCATCCGCCAGCCATGCGGCCCGGGAACCCCCACCGCGCACCGATCCGCGTCCGGGTCCAGCGCGACGGCCACATCCGCCCCGACCTTCTCGGCGAGCTCCAGCAGCAGGTCCGACGCGCCCGGCTCCTCCGGATTCGGGAACGCCACCGTGGGGAAATCGGGATCCGGCTCGAATTGCTCGGCCACCACATGCACGTCGGTGAACCCGGCCGCGGCCAGGATCTCCACGGCGAGCTCGCCGCCCACCCCGTGCATCGCGGTCAGTGCGATGTGAATCGGGCTGCGTGACAACGGAATTCGCCCGGCTTCGGTCGAGGCGGGAGAATCGCCACCGGTGTGCGGGCGGGCGGTCTGCCGATCCGGAGCGGCGTGCCCGCGCAGATCGGGTCGCGCCGGTGCCGCCGTGTCCGATGCGGAGATCACTTCGGCGGTCGGCTCGTTGTCGCCCTGGCCGATCAGCCGGGGCAGCTCGGCGACTCGCGTCGAATAGCGGCGCACGATCTCCTCGCCCAGTTCCTCGAGGGTGGATTCGGGTGGGAGGCCGAGGATTTCGGGTTTGGGGGCGGTGGGGATGGGTTCGGCGCGGGGGACGGGGGTGGTGACGGCGTCGATGCAGCGCTCGATCTCGGCGTCGGCGGGTGGGACGAGTTGCGAGCCGCCGTCCAGGTAGAGCTTGTAGCCGTTGTCGGTGGCGGGGTTGTGTGAGGCGGTGATCTGCACGCCCGCAACGGCTTGCAGGGCCTTGACGGCGTAGGCCACCACGGGGGTGGGCAGCGGCCGGGGCAGCGCCAGGACCGAGAAGCCCGCCGCGGCGAAGACTTCCGCCGTGGCTTCGGCGAATTCGGCGGAGCCGTGCCGGGCGTCGCGGCCGACGATGATCAGCCCGCCGCCGAGACAGCGGCCGCGGAGCCAGTCGGCTATGCCCGCCGTCGCTCGGGTGACGGTGTCGATGTTCATGCCGTCCGGGCCGTCCCGGAGCGGGCCGCGCAGGCCCGCGGTGCCGAAGCGGAGCATGGCGCGCAGCCTAGAGGCGCTCGAGGATGCCGCGCAGCAGCTTGCCCAGACGCGGTGCGGCGGCGTGGCCTTCGGCCAGCACCTCGGCGTGCGAGAGGTGCGCGCCGGTGACGCCCGCGGCCAGGTTGGTGACGAGGGAGATACCCAGGACCCGGGCTCCGGCGGCGCGGCAGGCGATGGCCTCGAGGACCGTGGACATGCCGACCAGGTCCGCGCCCAGCGTGCGCAGCATGCGGATCTCGGCGGGGGTCTCGTACTGCGGACCGGTGAGTCCGGCGTACACACCCTCGGTGAGCGTGTGGTCGACTTCCTTTGCGAGCTTGCGCAATTCGGGATCCCAGGCGTTCACCAGGTCCACGAAGTCCGCCCCGACCAGCGGGGTGCGGCCGGTCAGGTTCAGGTGGTCGCTGATCAAGACGGGTTCGCCGACGGATAGCCCGTCGCGGATGCCGCCCGCCGCGTTGGTGAGCAGGATGGTCTCCGCGCCCGCCGCCACGGCGGTGCGCACGTTGTGCACGACCTGCGCGGGCTCTTTACCCTCGTAGAGATGCTGCCGCCCCATGAGCAGCAGTACCGGCCGATCGTTCACCGGCACGGAGTGGATGGTCCCCTGATGTCCCTGCGCCGTTGGCTCACCGAATCCCGGCACCTCGGACATCGGGATAGAGGTACTCGGATCCCCGATCTCGAGCGCCGCCTCCTGCCAGCCCGACCCGAGCACCACCGCGACCCGGTGTTGCTGCACTCCAGTACGTTCGGCGATCGCCTCGGCGGCCTGCACGGCTAGCATGTCCGCCACCCTAGACCTTCCCGCCTCTCCGTGTCTTTTGCGCCCGGCTAAGAGCCGTCACCGTTTCACACGCGTGCCAGCGGTCAGGTGCTACACCAATTTTGGACGTACCCGACGAGTTACCCGAAACGTGCGAAATCAGTTATCGCGTTTTGTAGCTACCCGCTGGTAGGTATGCGAATCCGTCATCGCTACGCTGCACGCATGCCGTATTTGAAGCGTGATGGGGACGTGTTCGTCCTGTACCTCGGTGAAGAGGGCCAGAACATCGACAACGAGAACCGCTTCCACCCCGACTGGATCACCGCGGTCCACGCGCTGCTCGACGAGGTGGAGGCCAGCGAGGGCCCGGCCGCCCTGGTCGTCACCGCCAACGGCAAGTTCTTCTCCAACGGCCTCGACACCGACTGGCTGTTCGGCAATTTCGACAAGAACTGCTGGTACCTGGACCGTGTGCACTCGCTGTACACGCGCCTGCTCGGTTTCGGGCTGCCGACCATCGCCGCCGTCAACGGCCATGCCTTCGGCGCCGGCGCCATGCTCGCCACCTCCTGCGACTTCCGCATCATGCGCGCGGACCGCGGCTTCTGGTGCCTGCCCGAGGTGCATCTGGGCATGCCGTTCACCGTCGCCATGAACGCACTGCTGACCGGCCGCCTCACCAATCAGGTGTGCGTGGAGGCCATGACCACCGGCCGTCGCTACGCCGCCGATGACGCCATCGCGGCCGGCATCGTGGACGGCAAAGCGGATGCCGACCAGTTGCTCGCTACCGCCATCGCGCGCGCCGAGATGCTCAAGGGCAACCGCAAGCCGAACCTTCCGGTCATCAAGCGCGCCCTGCACAAGGTCACCCTCGAGGGCCTGGCCGTGGAGACCACTCCCGAAAACCTGGCTTTCTCCCCGAGCTGAGTAGCGCTGCGGCGCTGAGAAACCCGATAGGGGCCCTGCGGAATCCCGTCAGGGCCCCTACTCATGCCTTGACATCGTGACTGTATGAGAGATTTCCGCGTCACCTGGTGCGACATCGTCGCCGGGTAATGCGAGACTGTGGGGCATGCCACCATCGCGCGGCGGCGATGACCGGATTTCCCGCATACCGATCAGTCGGCACGAGACAGCCGTGCCGTCATCTGTCGCTGCCGTGGCCGAGACTGGGGATATGGCAATCACCCAGGCAGATCCGTCCGTCCTCGCCGCCGCCGACTCCGCGATTGCCGCCGCGCGCGATCAGCTGATCGCCCTCTCGCATGCGATCCACGCCGAGCCGGAGCTCGCGTTCGAGGAGTACCGCAGCGTCGACAAGACCATCGAGCCGCTGCGCGAACACGGCTTCCGCATCGACAAGGGCATCGCTGATCTGCCCACCGCCTTCAGTGCCGAATACGGCAGCGGAGACCTGGTGGTCGGTCTGTTCGCGGAGTACGACGCGCTCCCGGAAATCGGACATGCCTGCGGCCACAACATCATTGCCGCGTCCACCGTCGGCGCGGCCCTGGGCCTGGCCGCCGTGGCCGATGCCTGCGGCCTCACCGTCAAGGTCTTCGGCACCCCGGCCGAGGAGTCCGGCGGCGGCAAGGTCCTCATGCTCGAGCGCGGCGTCTTCGACGATCTCGCCATGGCGCTCATGGTGCATCCGGGTCCCGAGGACATCGTGGAGGCCCGCTCCCTGGCCCTGGCAGACCTGTCGGTCACTTTTCACGGCCGTGAATCCCATGCCTCCGCCGCGCCGCAGTACGGGCGCAATGCGCTGGATGCCGTCACGGTCGCGCAGGTTGCACTAGGTTTGCTACGCCAACATCTACTTCCCGGACAGCAACTGCACGGTATAGTCGGGTCGGGCGGCGTGGCCCCCAATATCGTGCCCGGACACGCGGAACTGCTGTATTACCTACGTGCAGGCGACTCCGCGGCCCTCGACGATCTGATGCAACGAGCATCGGCCTGTTTCGAGGCAGGTGCACTGGCTACCGGATGCACACATGACATCCGGAAGCTCGCGCCGACGTACACCGAGCTCACTCCCGACAGCGCGCTGCGCAGCGCCTATCGCGAGCAGATCGAAGCACTCGGCCGCGTGCCCATCGCACCGGAGTTGGCAGCCGCACGGCCGCTGGGCAGCACGGATATGGGCAACGTCACCCACGTGATTCCCGGCATCCACCCGGTGATCGGCATCGACGCCGGGGGAGCGGTGACCCACCAGCCCGCTTTCGCGGCCGCCGCCGTGAACGCCTCTGCCGATCGCGCCGTCCTGGACGGGGCAACGGCTTTGGCCCGCACCGCGATAACTATCGCAGGCGATCAATTTCATAGGGACAGGTTGTCGGAACGAGTTCTGCAACGGCAGTTTCAGCGACGACAGGAGGATATTCGGTGAGCACAACCGGCCGGTCCGCAGCAGCCAGAGCGCTGGGGCACAAGGGTGGCGCATGTGTTTCCATGCAGCCAGCCGGCACGGCGATGGAGGCTATGGACATGGCTGCTCGACGTGGTGTTGTGGAGGCGTGGCTTGCCGAGCACACGGAAGATCTCATTTCGTGGCGACGGCACATCCATGCGAATCCGGAGCTTTCGCGCACCGAATTCGGCACCACCGAATTCTTGGAATCCTGGCTCGTGAAGGCCGGATTGGAGCCGCGCAAACTACCGAGCGGCACCGGGCTGATCGTCGACCTCGGCCCCGACACCCCGCGGATCGGCCTGCGCGCGGATATGGACGCGCTGCCGCTGCAGGAGTACACCGGGCTGCCGTTCGCCTCGACCGTGCCGGGCGTGTCGCACGCCTGCGGGCACGACGCGCACACCACGATTCTGCTCGGCACCGCGCTGGCGCTCGCGGAAGTGCCGAACCTTCCGGTCGGTGTGCGGCTGGTGTTCCAGCACGCCGAGGAGGTCATGCCCGGCGGCGCCATCGATATGGTCGCGGCCGGCGCCATGGAAGACGTCTCGCGCATGTTCGCGCTGCACTGCGATCCGCGCCTGGAGGTCGGACGGGTCGGTATCCGCGTGGGCGCCATCACCTCCGCCGCCGACACCGTCGAACTCGTGCTGGATTCCCCGGGCGGCCACACCTCACGCCCGCATCTGACCAGTGACCTGGTCTACGCCATCGGCACCGTGATCACCGGTTTGCCCGGTCTGCTCTCCCGGCGTATCGACCCGCGCACCAGCACGGTCATGGTGTGGGGCGCGGTCTCGGCGGGCAAGGCCCCCAATGCCATTCCGCAGACGGGCATGCTCACCGGCACCGTCCGCACCGGCGACCACGCCACCTGGTCACTGCTCGAGCCCATGGTGCGCGAGATCGTCGAGGGCCTGCTGGCCCCCACCGGCGTGCGCTACCAGCTCAACTACAAGCGCGGCGTGCCGCCGGTGGTGAACGACGAACTGGCCGTGCGCATGTTCGAGGACGCCATCCGCCCGCTCGGCCCCGACGCGCTCGCCGACACCCAGCAGTCCGGCGGCGGCGAGGACTTCTCCTGGTATCTGGAGGAGGTGCCCGGAGCCATGGCGCGCCTGGGCGTCTGGTCGGGGCAGGGCGAGCAGCTCGATCTGCACCAGCCCACCTTCGACATCGACGAGCGCGCGCTCGCCGCGGGCGTGCGGGTCATGACCAATATCGTGCTGAACGCCGCACAGCACTGACGGGTGAAAACGCTCGGGCCGCATCCCCTCGGATGCGGCCCGATTTCGTCGTGTCGGTTTCCTCACAGCCCGAAGGTGCCGGGCCCCACGTTCTTGGAATTGCGGGTGCGCAGCGCGAGCACGTAATCGGCTGGCGCGCCTGCCTTTTCGGCCGCATCGGCGATGACGCCCAGATAGCGGGCCGATGGTAGGCCGCCCTCGTACGCATCGAGCACGTACAGCCAGGCCAGCACCGGGTCGGTGCCGGTGCTCTGATTCGGGGTGACGCGCAGCCGGATCTTCTTGTGGATGCCGAAGTCCGAGCCCTCCCACCGATCGAGGCTGATCTCGTCGTCGTCGGGCACGTCGTAGAGGACGACGAAGACGCGGTCCCCGGGCTCCTCGACGACTGTCGCGAGCGGTCCCTCCCAGCCGATGTCGTCGCCGGCGAAGGTGAGCCGCCAACCTTCCAGCCAGCCGGTTCCGTACACGGGGGAGTGCGGGCAGCGCTTCAGCATCTGCTCGGGATCCATGTTGGATCCATAGGCGGCATAAATCGGCACCACAAAAGCCTATCGAACAAAACCCCGCACCATCCCCGATCCCCGTCACCGGGCGGTTCGCGGGCGATAGCGATACGCGCAAAACGCCCACAAAGATCACAGGTGACGTGGTCGCGGCCGTGAGTACCTGGCCCGATAACGTTGTAGGGCGGCATCCGGAGATCCCGGAGGCCGAGGCAGAAGCGGAGGGACAATGACCCGCATTGCGATCATCGGTGGCGGGCCCGCCGGATACGAGGCGGCGCTGGTCGCCGCACAGCACGGCGCACCGGTCACGCTGATCGACAGTGACGGCATCGGCGGCGCGTGCGTGCTGTGGGACTGCGTGCCGTCCAAGACATTCATCGCCTCCACAGGTGTGCGCACCGACCTGCGCCGCGCCCGGGACCTGGGCATCACCGTGCATCCCTCACAGGCGCAGGTGCGCCTGGCCGAGGTGAACTCGCGCGTGAAGGCGCTGGCGCAGGCGCAGTCCTCGGATATCAAGGCCAAGCTGCAAACGGCCGGCGTGACAGTCTTGTCCGGCTTCGGCGAGATCATCGACCAGGCCCCCGGCCTGGCCACCCACCTGGTGAAGGCCACCTGCCCGGACGGGCAGCAGATCCTCGAGGCCGAGGTGGTGCTCATCGCCACCGGCGCGAGCCCGCGCGTACTGCCCGGGGCCGAACCCGACGGCGACCGCATCCTGAACTGGCGGCAGCTCTACGACCTGAAGGAACTGCCCGAGACGCTCGTCGTGGTCGGTTCCGGTGTGACCGGCGCCGAATTCGTCTCCGCTTATACGGAGATGGGCGTGAAAGTGAAACTCGTCTCCAGCCGCGACCGCGTGCTGCCCGGCGAGGACGCCGACGCCGCGCTGGTGCTGGAGGAGGCGCTCGCCGAGCGCGGTGTGGAACTGGTGAAGCACGCCCGCGCGGACGCGGTGGAGCGCACCGCCGACGGGATCGCGGTGAAGCTGTCCGACGGCCGCGTCGTGACCGGCTCGCACGCGCTCATGACCGTCGGTTCGGTGCCCAATACCGAGAACCTGGGTCTGCAGCGCGTCGGCATCGAACTCGACAAGGGCGGATACCTGCGGGTGGACCGGGTCTCCCGCACCACCGCGCCCGGCGTGTACGCCGCCGGTGACTGCACCGGCCTGCTGCCGCTGGCCTCGGTCGCCGCCATGCAGGGCCGTATCGCCATGTACCACGCGCTCGGCGAGGGCGTGCAGCCGATTCGCCTGAAAACCGTTGCGTCCGCGGTGTTCACGCGGCCGGAGATCGCCACCGTCGGCGTCTCGCAGACCGCCATCGACAATGGCGAGGTGCCGGCGCGCACGGTCATGCTGCCGCTCAACACCAACCCGCGGGCCAAGATGTCGGGGCTGCGACGGGGTTTCGTGAAGATCTTCTGCCGGCCCGCCACCGGTGTGGTGATCGGCGGCGTCGTGGTGGCCCCGATCGCCTCCGAGCTGATCCTGCCGATCGCGCTGGCGGTGCAGAACAATCTGACGGTGAACGATCTCGCGCAGACCTTCTCGGTGTACCCCTCGCTCACCGGATCGGTCACCGAGGCCGCGCGCCAGCTCATGCGGCACGACGACCTGGACTGATAGCCAATCGATTTCATGTGACGGCAAGGTCGGCGGGTGAACAGCGAATGTTGTGACATCTGCCGTCTTGCCGCTGTGCATTACGTGTGATTCACTTCGCCACGGGATGCGATCGGCAGGGTGGTCGCGAGATTGTCAGGGGGTCAGCCCTTTCCGGCTCCGGCCGGTGGCTCGACTCGCGGTCACTCCGCGCGCCGATCGTCCGAGAGGGACGAAGGAATCGAGCGAAAAGTGAAGCACCGCAAGCCTAGTCGAATCAAGGCGAGCACCTCCCTGTCGTTGGCCGTCGCGGCCACCGCGGTGACCCTGTTCAGCACCCCCGCCAATGCCGCCCCCGCCGATCCCGGCGCGGTCCCGGCCCAGAACGACGAGAACACCACTGCGCCCAAGCAGTCCGAGGCGCCCAACGGCACCGAGAACGACGGGCAGGGCGGGCAGAACCAGCCGGGGCAGCCCGGCGTCACCACGCCCGGCAAGCCCGAGACCGAGCCCAAGACGAACGAGGCTGAGCCCAAGCCGAATTCGAACGAGCCGAAGACCAACGAGAACCAGCCCGCCGGCGATCAGCCCAAGAACTCGCGGCCGACCCAGCCCGGCGTGACCGTGCCGCGGGTGGCCCCGCTGCCGGTGCCCGGCCAGACCGTGCAGGTCGGCCAGACCGGTGAGCAGAATGCCGGGCAGCAGAACGCGGGCCAGCAGAATCCGCAAGCGGGACAGCAGGATCAGGCCGGGCAGCAGAACCAGCAGGCCGGGCAGCAGACCCAGAACGGCCAGCAGACCCCGCAGACCGGCGCGGGCCAGCCGGGCACCGGCAACGGCGCGCAGACCGACCCGAGCCTCAACACCCTCACCGACGAGGTCGTGACGGAGGCTCCGCAGCAGCCGCGCTGGCAGGCCCCGGTCCTCGACGCCGCGCCCACCGCGCCCGTGGTCGAGATGACCGGCCCGCACTCCGAGCTCGGCCTCAGCGTCGACGGCGGCACCCTGCTGGGCGGCTGGGCGGCCAACACCCACCACTTCAGCAATCTGGACGGCTACGTCGGCACCATCGGCTACACCACGCCGGGCGGTCTCGGCGCGGCCGGTATGTCGCTGGACTACACGGTCACCAACAGCATCAAGGTGACCGCGTTCGCCACCACCGGCACCGACGAGAACCGCACCCTGGAGTTCATCCTCGACACCACCGTCGCCAACGCGGTGAAGGCCGACACCGAGAACTTCATCCGCCTGCTCCCCGGCGGCGCCACCATCCTGGAGGCGGCCGGGCAGATTGGTAAACTCCCCGCTGGCGAACTGCCC
Source organism: Nocardia acididurans (assembly GCF_016741815.1). Taxonomy (GTDB): domain Bacteria; phylum Actinomycetota; class Actinomycetes; order Mycobacteriales; family Mycobacteriaceae; genus Nocardia; species Nocardia acididurans. The sequence continues at coordinate 131,175 of NZ_JAERRJ010000004.1, read as the reverse complement.
GCGCAGACGGTCGACCTCGGTGGGGTCACCACGCAGATGGGTGGTTCGGTACAGAACTGAGCGGTACCGCGAGCCGGTACCGGCAGCAGGTGAGTCGTCGCGTGGGGCGGTCAGGGGTGACCGCCCCACGTGTGTGGCGAAAGGACGGGTGATGGTTTCCGGCAAGGACGAGTCGGCGGATCGCCCCGACCCCGAATCCGCCCCGAGGCCCGACGCGGCCCCGGCCCAACCGAAACCATCCGCCCCGGCGCAACCCGAACCCGACGCGGCGCAGCCCCGACCTGACGCGGCGCAGCCCGGAACCGGCGCGGCGCAGCCCGGACCTGACGCGATTCAGCCCGGATCTTCGGCCCCGGAAGGGGAATCCACTTTCGGCCCCGCCGTCACCCACCCCGTCTCTCTGGCAAGCGGATTCGGCCCCCCGGTGCACGACGCCGTGCCTGCTCCGACACGCCCCGGCGCGCCCGTACCCGACACTGATTCCCCCGCAGTGGGTTTCGGTCCGCCAGTCGGCGATCGAGGGGCGTCTGCGGGCGGTTTCGGACCGGCCGTCGGCGGACCTCCGGCTCCGGTGGATGGTTTCGGCCCGCCGGTGCGAGACATGGATCCGGCCGCGGGCGGCTTCGGCCCGCCTGTCGGCGGTGCCGAAACCCCCGTTTCCAGCCCGGTCGAGCCCGGGGCTGCGACATCCGGCGGGTTCGGCCCGCCTGTGCGCGATACGGGTTCTCCCGCACCCGGATTTGATCCGGGTGCACAAGGGACCGCGGGCGGGTTCGGCCCCGCTGTACACGATTCCGGTTCGGCTGCTGGGGGTTTCGGGGCTCCGGTGCCGGGGGGTGGGGGTGGCGACGAGGGTTTCGGGCCCGCGTTGAATGACTTCGGGCCGTCGTTGAACGATTTCGGGGCGCAGGTGGATCCCGGGGTCGGAACCGGGTGGACGCCGGCGGGGGAGCCTGCGAGTCCGGATCTGGCCTGGCGGCCCGCGGATGGGGCGCCGCCGATTCCGCCACCGCCGCCGCAGTATCGGGCGCCGGATTCGTGGAGTGCGCCGGCGACCGGGCAGTATCCGCCGGTGGGCGGGCCGGCGACCGGGCAGTATCCGCCAGCGGGCGGGCCTGCGACGGGGCAGTATCCGCCGGCGAGCGGTGCCGACCCGGTGGCCGGGGCGCAGGCGGCCGGCGCCGGTGTGCCGAACCCTGGGGCGAGCGGGACGCCGTCCGGCGCGGATTCGGGATCCGGTGCGGGAGAACGGGCTTCGAGTGTTTCCGATTCGGGGTCGTGGTGGCGGTCCTCGGGGTCGGACGGGTTTCCGCCGGTGCCGCCGCCGGATCGGGCGCGGGCGGAATCGGATTCGCTCTCCTGGGCGGATGATCCGATCGGTCGGGCGCTGACGCCGAAAAACGTTGTGCCACAGGGCAAGGTGGACGAGGAGGAGAAGGCTGCGCCGCCGTGGGGCAGGATCGCGGCCGGGGTGGGCGCGCTGGTGGCGGTGATCGTGGCCGTCGCGGTGGTGGTCGCGGTGGCCACGCGGGATACGGAGCCCGCCGAGCCGACGGCCGCGCCGCCGGTGCCCGCGAGCACGAAGCGGGCCGCCACCGCCACCACCTCGCCCGCGGAGTTGAGCTGCCCCGCCAAGCGGGAGGGCAATCTCACCATCGGGAACGGGCCGGGCAGCACCGCCAACGGCGCGGACGCGATTCTCGGCTTCCAGCATTCGTTCTACACGGATCGCAGCGGCGTGAAGGCGCGGACTTTCGTGGCGCCGGATGCGGCGAACGTGTCGCAGGCCGAGGTCATCCAGAACGCGATCAACGATGTGATTCCGGTCGGGACCAGCTACTGCGTGCGAATCGTGGAGGTCACCCCGGAGCTGTTCGACGCGGATCTGACCGAGCATCGCCCGGACGGGACCACCACCGTGTACAAGCAGCGCATCACCACCGTGAACCGGGACGGGAAGAGCCTGATCTTCACCATCGACGAGCGCTGAGCCCGAACCACTTCCCGCATTCCCAGAATATGGGATTCTCATTTCATATTCTGGTCGTGCTGTGACATGGTGGGGTTTCGTATACCCCGGCGTTCCCTCGGAGGTGTTCCATGTCGGCGCTCGTCCCCCCGCTGTCCCGGCGTCTCGACGGCCTGCGGAGTTCGGCCATCCGCGATCTGCTCAAGCTGACCGCGCGCGCCGACATCATCAGCCTGGCCGGCGGCCTGCCGGACGCCGAACTCATGCCGCGCGACCGCATCGCCGTAGCCGCCGACGCCGCCCTGTCCGACCGTTCGCGCCTGCAGTACACGGAGTCGCCCGGCTGGGGCCCGCTGCGCGAGGTGCTGGCCGCCCGCGAGTCCGCGCGCCTGGGCCGCGAGGTCCCGGTGGCGGAGGTCTTCGTCACACACGGTTCGCAGCAGGCGCTTTCGCTGCTGGCCGAGGTGCTGCTCGATCCCGGTTCCCTGGTGATCGTGGAGGATCCCGCGTATGTCGGTGCGCTGCAGGTCTTCCGGGCCGCGGGCGCGCGAATCGTGGCTGTTCCCTTGGATTCCGAGGGTATGCGCGTCGATGTGCTGCGTGAGTTGCTGGCCGGTGGCGAGCGCCCCGCCTTCGTGCACACCGTGAGCAACTTCCACAATCCGGGCGGCGTCACCATGAGCCCGAACCGTCGCCGCGAGCTCGCGGAACTCGCTGACGCACACGGCTTCTGGGTGATCGAGGACGACCCCTACGGCGAACTCTGGTTCGACCGGCCGTCCCCCGCCCCGGTGGCGACCTACTCGCCCAACGTGATTCGTCTGTCCAGCGTCTCCAAGATCCTGGCCCCCACCCTGCGCGTCGGCTGGATGACCGCTCCGGAGCGCGTCTGCCGCGCCGTCGAACTCCTCAAGCAGGGCGCTGACCTGTGCGGCTCCGCTCTCACCCAGCAGATCGCCGCCGACCTGCTCGCCGACACCGACTGGCTCACCGGCCACATCGATTCCGTCCGCGCCGCCTACGGGCAGCGCGCGCACGCGCTCGTGGACGCCGTGCGCACCCGTTTCGGCGACCGCGTCACCGCCACGAACGCGGCGGGCGGCATGTTCGTCTGGGTCGACTTCACCGACGGCACCGACACCCAGGCGCTGCTCCCGCAGGCCCTGGACGCCGGTGTCGCCTACGTCCCCGGCAATGCCTTCGCCGTCTCCACCGACTACACGGCGTCCATGCGCCTGTGCTTCACCACCTCCGACGCGAACGCCCTGCGCGAGGCCGTGGACCGGCTCGCCAAGGCGCACGGGCACGTCTAACCCGGGCGTGGCAAGCCACCGGTGGGCAATGTCACGATTTGGTTTCGATGCCGCTTGACCGGGTAGTCCTACTTGCTGTGACTGTGCGGTCCGGGTTGCCGCGCGCTTACTGAGCGCGTACCTCCCGGTTCGCCGTGACAGTGAGGACGGATTATGAGTGCGAACCTGATGATCGTGGAGGATGACGACCGCGTCCGCGCCGCGCTGCGACTGGCGATGGAGGACGAGGGCTACGACGTCGCCGAGGCGGAGGAGGCCGAGGTGGCGCTGCGCCACCTGCGCGACCACGGCGCACCCGATGTCGTCATCATCGACCTCATGCTCGGCGGCATGGACGGCTTCACCTGTATCCGCGAGATCCGCCGCGACCACGATGTCCCCATCATCGTGGTCAGTGCCCGCGACGACACCCACGACGTGGTCGCCGCGCTGGAGGCGGGCGCCGACGACTTCGTCACCAAACCCTTCGAGGTCAAGGAGATCACCGCCCGCATGCGCGCGGTGCGCCGGCGCATGCAGTTCGCTGTCGAGGCGGCGGCGGACGGGGAACCCGAACTCGGCACCACCGTCCTCGACGAACATCCGGACGTGCCGCTGATTCTCGCCCCCGAGAGCGGCACCGTGCACCGCGGCGACGAGGAAATCCACCTGACCCTCACCGAATACCGGCTGCTGTGCGAACTGGCCGGATCCCCCGGCCGCGTCTTCAGCCGCGCCACCCTGCTCGAAAGAGTCTGGGACCAAGGCTTTTTCGGCGACGAGCGGATCGTGGACGTGCATATCCGCCGCCTGCGCACCAAGATCGAGCGCGACCCCTCGGATCCGCGCGTGGTCGTGACGGTCCGGGGCCTGGGGTACCGGCTCGATCTGCAGCGATGACCGGCGAAGGCCGGCGCCGGCGCTGGCGGGCGCGGGCACCCCAAAGTCTGCGCGGGCGTGTGGTTCTCGCCTTCGCGCTGAGTGCGAGCCTGGTGTCCTTCCTGCTGGCCGTGGTCATGTACACGGCCGGCACCGACTATGTGCGCTCTCACCCCGGGGAATCGGCCACGCGCCTGAGTCATGTGCTGATCATCGCGGTACTGGCGGCCACCGGCGTCGGCGCGGCGGTGGGCGTGTGGGTGAGCCGCCGGGTACTCGAGCCGCTGGGCCGGATCTCCGGCACGGCCGCGCGAATCGCCGCCGGGGACTTGAACACCCGGCTGCCCCGCTCCGACGATCACGACCTGTCGCCGACCGTCGACGCCTTCAACAGCATGGTCGACTCCCTGCAGCGGCGCATCGAACGTGAACGCCGCCTGGTCGGCGACGTCAGCCACGAGTTGCGCACACCGTTGACCACCCTCGTCACCAGTGTCGGTGTGCTGCAACGACATGCGGACGATATGCCCGAGCGCTCCCGGCGCGCGCTGGGACTGGTCGCCGACGAACTCGAGCATCTGCGCAGCACCCTCGACGACATGCTCGCCCTGGCGCGCGTCGAAGCGGGCGTGTATGTCGGTGACGCCGAACCGCTCTCGGTCGCCAGCCTGCTCAGGTACACCCTGGAGGGCCGCAAGCACGCGGCCGGGCTGCTCACCGTCACCGAGGACGTCGTCATCAGCGGCCGCAAACTGGAACTCGAACGCGCACTGGCGAATCTGTTCGACAATGCCGTGCGGCACGGCGGCGGTCTCACCGGCGTCACGGTGCGCCGGGCGCGCGGGGAGGCCATCATCGTGGTCGACGATCTCGGCCCGGGTGTTCCGGAAGCCGAGCGGGAGCGCATCTTCGAGCGCTTCGCCACCGTGGGCGCGGGCCGGCGCACCGCCACCGGCACCGGTATCGGATTGGCGCTGGTGGCCGAAACCGTGGCCGCGCACGGCGGCACCGTGGACTGCGCGGATCGGCCGGGTGGCGGAGCGCGATTCATTGTCCGGCTACCGGTCTGCGAACAGCCCGGAGAATAAGGCCGTCCCCGCCTGCCGAGTGGTTCGCGCGGACGCGCGAGGATACTCCGGCCGTCATGAAGATCACGTGTCCGCAATCACGGCGAATTTCTGTTTGGACCGCATCACCGCAGGTGGTGCGGTCCTTCCATATTTCATGCATGCCGGTTTCATGACAATCGCCGACGTGCCCGTCATCAAACGGTAATGATCTCGACCGGATGACCTCAAGATCACTCGGTAAGGCTGAAATTCGTCATGAAGACACAATTCAGCCAATTGCCCGTAGCAACCGAACCGATTCTCCCCGGCCCGCCGCAGGCGACCGCGACGGTCGACTCCCTGACCGTCATCCGGAGTCCACGTGTCGCCGATGGCGCGGACATCTGGCACATCGCCGCCGATTCCGGTGTGCTGGACACCAATTCGAGTTACGCGTACCTGATGTGGTGCCGTGACTTCACCGCCACCTCGGTGGTGGCCGAAATCGGCCGCACCGTAGCCGGATTCGTCATCGGCTACCGGCGACCGGAGGCGCCCGACACGCTGTTCGTCTGGCAGGTCGCCGTCGACCACCCGTACCGCGGCCTCGGCCTCGGTGTCACCATGCTCGACCGGCTGTGGGACGGCCTGGCCCGGCAGGGGGTCTCGAAACTCGAGACCACCATCTCGCCGGACAACAAAGCCTCCATCGCCATGTTCTCCGCCCTGGCCCGGCGGCGCGACTGCCTGCTCACCGACTGGCCGCTGTTCGACCGCCCCGACTTCCCCGACTCACACGAGCCCGAACGTCTCTACCGCATCACCCCGAAACCGACGGAGGAATGATGACCAGCACCGATATGACGATCTTCGAACACGTCGAGTCGAATGTGCGCGGGTACTGCCGGTCCTGGCCGACCGTGTTCGATTCGGCCAGCGGCGCGTGGCTGCACGATGAGGCCGGACGCGACTACCTCGACTTCTTCGCCGGAGCGGGCGCGCTCAACTACGGGCACAACAATCCGGTGCTCAAGCAGGCGCTGCTGGAATACATTGCGGGCGACGGCATCACGCACGGACTCGACATGTCCACCGTCGCCAAGCGCAAGCTGCTGGAAACCATCCAGCGCACCCTGCTCACCCCGCGCGGTCTGGACTACAAGGTGCAGTTCCCCGGGCCGACCGGCGCGAATGCGGTCGAGGCGGCGCTGAAACTGGCCCGCAAGGTGACCGGTCGCACCACGATCCTGAACTTCACCAACGCCTTCCACGGCATGACGCTGGGCGCGCTGGCCGTCACCGGCAATGCCGGTAAGCGCGCGGGAGCCGGTGTGCCGCTGACACATTCGATGCCGGTGCCCTACGACGGCTACCTGACCGACAGCGACGGCCTGGACTGGATGGAACGCGCCCTCGACGACACCTCCTCCGGGATGGACCTGCCCGCCGCGGTCATCGTGGAGACCGTGCAGGGTGAGGGCGGCGTGAACGTGGCCAGCGCCGAGTGGCTGCGCCGCCTGGCCGAACTGACCGCGGCGCGCGGCATCCTGCTCATCGTCGACGATGTGCAGATGGGCTGCGGACGCACCGGGCCGTTCTTCTCCTTCGAAGCCGCCGGCATCCACCCGGATATCGTCACGCTGTCGAAATCCATTGGCGGATATGGTCTTCCGATGGCGCTGGTGCTCATGAAGCCGGAACTCGACCAGTGGTCGCCCGGTGAGCACAACGGCACCTTCCGCGGCAACAACCCGGCCTTCGTCACCGCGCAGGCGGCGCTGCAGCACTACTGGTCCGACGGCGGTCTGCAGACCGCGACCTTCGTCAAGGGCGAGCGCATCCAGCGCGCGCTGACCGGCATGGCGGCCGCCCACGAGGGTATGACCACCAGGGGACGCGGTCTCGTGCACGGCCTCGTCTTCGACGACGCCTCGCAGGCCGGAAAGGTCTGCAGTGTCGCCTTCGATCAGGGGCTGCTGGTGGAGACCTCCGGTCCTGAGGACGAAGTCGTGAAACTGCTTCCCCCGCTGACCATTACCGCCGACGAACTCGACCACGGCCTCGAAATCCTGGCCACCTCGGTCGATGTCGTGTGCACCGGAAAGGGCAACTGACATGATCGTGCGCACCACCGACGAAATCACCGGCACCGAACGGGATGTCGCGGGTCCGGGCTGGCGCAGCAAGCGCATCGTGCTGGGCGGCGACGGGGTGGGGTTCTCGTTCCACGAGACCACCATCGAGGCCGGGACCACCCACGAGTTCCACTATCAGAACCACATCGAGGCCGTGTGGCTGGTCGAAGGCGAAGGCACCCTCATCGATCTGGACAACCAGACCGCCTACCAGCTGGCCCCCGGCTCGATGTACCTGCTCGACGGGCATGAACGGCACCGCCTCGACGCCCGCACCCGCATGCGCATGATGTGCGTGTTCAATCCGCCCGTGACGGGTCGTGAGGTGCACGACGAGAACGGCGTCTACCCGCTGGTAGCGGCAGTGTGAGCGATACCCCCGGTGCCGCGCGCTGTGAGGGGCGCGCGGCACCGGGGCTTACGCGGTGCGGCGCCGATCGGACGGGGCGGTCCCGGACCGCGGCCGCGGGGACGGGTCAGACCCAGTCGTAGGTGCGCTCGACCGCCTTGTTCCACTCGTGCATGAGGCGCTCGCGTTCGGCATCGGCCATGGTGGGGTTCCAGCGCTTGTCCTCGGCCCAGTTGGCGCGGATGTCCTCCGGGCTCTTCCAGTAGCCGACGGCCAGTCCGGCGGCGTAGGCCGCACCCAGGGCCGTGGTCTCGGTGACCACCGGCCGCACCACCGTGGTGTCGAGAATGTCGGACTGGAACTGCATGAGCAGTTCGTTCACCACCATGCCGCCGTCCACCTTGAGCGTCACCTTCTCGACGTCGAGCCGCTGCGCCTCGGCGTCGGCGCGCATGGCGTCGATGACCTCACGTGTCTGGAATGCGGTGGCCTCCAACACCGCTCGCGCGATGTGGCCCTTGGTGACGAAGCGGGTCAGGCCCGCGAACACGCCGCGCGCGTCCGGCCGCCAGCGCGGCGCGAACAGGCCGGAGAAGGCGGGCACCACGTACGCGCCGCCATTGTCGTCCACCGTGCGGGCCAGCGCCTCGATCTCGTCGGCGGAGGAGATCATGCCCAGGTTGTCGCGCAGCCACTGCACCAGCGAGCCGGTGACCGCGATGGAACCCTCCAGCGCGTACACGGCGGGCTGCTCGCCCAGCCGGTAGCAGACCGTGGTCAGCAGGCCGTGCTCGCTGAACACCGGGGTGGTGCCGGTGTTCATGAGCATGAAGTTGCCGGTGCCGTAGGTGTTCTTGGTGTCACCCGGCTCCAGGCACGCTTGCCCGAAGGTTGCCGCCTGCTGGTCGCCGAGAATGCCCGCCACCGGGACGCCCGCCAGCGCGGTCGTGGTGATGTCCCCGTACACCTCCGAGGAACTCCGGATCTCCGGCAGCATGGCGACCGGCACCCCGAATTCCGCGCAGATGCTCGGATCCCATTGCAGCGTACGAAGATCCATGAGCATGGTGCGCGAGGCATTGGTGACGTCGGTGAGATGCTGTCCGGTCAGGTTCCACAGGATCCACGAGTCGATGGTGCCGAAACACAGTTCGCCTGCCTCGGCGCGCTCCCGCGCGCCCGGGACCCGGTCCAGGATCCAGCGCAGTTTCGGCCCCGCGAAGTAGGTGGACAGCGGCAGGCCGGTGCGGTCGGCGTAGCGGTTCGCGCCCTGATCGCCCGCGAGTTCCTCGGTGAGAGCGGCGGTTCGGGTGTCCTGCCAGACGATGGCGTGGTGAATCGGCCTGCCCGTGGCGCGTTCCCACACCACCGTGGTCTCGCGCTGATTGGTGACGCCCGCCGCGGCGATGTCGGCGGCGGTGATGCCCACCTTCGTCAATGCCTCCGCGATCACCGATTCGGTGTTGCGCCAGATGGTTTCGGCATCGTGCTCGACCCAGCCGGGCTGCGGGAAGATCTGCTCGTGCTCCCGCTGGGCCACTCCGGCGATCCGTCCCTGATGATCGAAGACGATGCACCGGCTCGAGGTCGTACCCTGATCGATGGCGGCAACATAGCGACGCATTCGTGCAGGCTACTCGAAGCGGGAGCGGGTGCGGCGCTACGACACTGGAGGTGGGCGGTCGCACCGGATGCCGGAGCGGTGGTCTACGGTTGCCAGTGGGTAGCCGGAGCGACTTGAAGGAGTCGAGCATGACCGCCAAACCGCAATCGCAATTCCTCGGCCCGCAGCAGCGCGAAGCCGCCTGGGAACGGCTCGGAACGGACACCTTCGACGTGGTCGTCATCGGCGGCGGCGTGGTCGGCGCGGGCATCGCCCTGGACGCGGCCACCCGCGGTCTGGAAGTCGCCCTGGTAGAGGCCCGTGACCTGGCCTCGGGCACCTCCAGCCGCTCCTCCAAGATGTTCCACGGCGGTCTGCGCTACCTGGAGATGATGGAATTCGGGCTGGTGCGCGAGGCGCTCAAGGAACGTGAGCTGGCACTGTCCGCGCTCGCCCCGCACCTGGTGAAGCCGCTGCGGTTCCTCTACCCGCTGTCGCACTACGCCTGGGAGCGGCCGTACGTGGCCGCCGGACTGCTCCTCTACGACAATATGGGCGGCGCGAAATCCGTTCCGGGACAGCATCATCTGACCAAATCGGCGGCCCTGCGGCTGGCTCCCGGACTGAAGTCCGGGGTGCTCACCGGCGGCCTCACCTACTACGACACCGTCGTCGACGACGCCCGCCACACCATGACCGTGGCCCGCACGGCCGCCCACTACGGCGCGGTCATCCGCACCTCCACCCAGGTCGTCGGCTTCCTGCGGGAGGCGGACCGGGTGGTCGGGCTGAAGGTGCGCGACAGCGAGGACGGCCGCACCACCGAGGTGCGCGGCAGCGTCGTCATCAATGCCACCGGCGTCTGGACCGACGAGATCCAGTCCCTCGCGAATCAGCGCGGCCGATTCCATGTGCGAGCGTCCAAGGGCGTGCACATCCTCGTCCCCCGCGACCGCATCGCCAGCGACACCTCCATCATCCTGCGCACCGAGAAGAGCGTCCTGTTCCTCATCCAGTGGAGCACCGACCACTGGATCATCGGCACCACCGACACCGACTGGAATCTCGACCTCGCCCACCCCGCCGCCACCAAGGCCGATATCGACTACCTCCTCGACCACGTCAACAAGGTCCTGGTGACCCCGCTGACCCACGACGACATCACCGGCGTCTACGCGGGTCTGCGCCCCCTGCTGGCCGGTGAGAGCGACCAAACCTCCAAACTCTCCCGCGAACACGCCGTCGCCCGCATCGCCCCCGGCCTGGTGGCCATCGCCGGCGGCAAGTACACCACCTACCGCGTCATGGCCTACGACGCCGTCAACGAGGCGGCCCAGGACATTCCGCGCCGCGTCCCGCCCACCATCACCGAACGCGTCCCCCTCCTCGGCGCCGACGGCTACTACGCCCTCATGAACCAGGCCGCCCACCTCGCCGAGAAATACGGCATCCACCCCTACCGCGTCCAGCACCTGCTCAACCGCTACGGCTCCCTCATCGACGAGGTCGTCGGCATGGCCGAAGGCAATCCCGAACTCCTGGAACCGATTACGGCCGCCCCCGGCTACCTCCGGGTGGAGGCCCTGTACGCCGCGGCCGCCGAGGGAGCCCTCCACCTCGACGACATCCTCGCCAGGCGCACCCGCATCTCCATCGAATACGCCCACCGCGGCGTCGACTGCGCCGATCAGGTAGCCCGCCTCGTGGCCCCCATCCTCGGCTGGACCGCCACCGACATCGACCGCGAAGTCGCCACCTACACCGCCCGCGTCAAGGCCGAGATCGAATCCCAGACCCGCCCCGACGACGCCTCCGCCGACGCCCTGCGCCTGGAAGCCCCCGAAGCCCGCCGCGAAGTCCTCGACCCCGTCCCCATCACCCGCGACTGAACCCACTGACCTCGGGAGGGCTGGGTTGGCAGCGCGGGCAGAAGTAGATTCCGCGCTCTTCCCTGGTGCCGTCGCCGAGCATGCGGATCACCAGGTTCGTTCCGCAGCGGGGGCAGGGGCGGTGTTGTTTGCCGTAAGCCAGTGTGCGCCAGGGGGGTTCGTGGGCGGCGCGGGTCAGTACGCGGTGTGCCTCGTCGACGAGGGCGGTCAGGTCTTCGATCCGGCTGATCGGGGTGGCGGGGTGGATCTTGCGGAGGAAGCACACTTCGCTGCGGTAGATGTTGCCGATTCCGGCGAGGTTGGTTTGGTCCAGTAGCGCTGTGCCGATGGGGGTTTCGGGGGTTCGTTCCAGGCGTCGGACCGCTTCGGCGGGGTTCCAGTTCGGGCCCAGGAGGTCGGGGCCCAGGCGGTCGGTGACCGTGTGTTCGTCGGCGATCGGCAGGACCTCGACGGTTCCCAGGGAGAAACCGACGGCCTCGGCGTCGTCGGTGGCCAGGATCAGGCGAGCGGTGAAGCCGGGCTTGGTCCAGCGCTGACCGGGGGTGTGGACGCGCCACACGCCCTCCATTTTCAGGTGGGTGTGAATGCTGACCTGAGGGGTCCGTACGAACAGGTGCTTGCCGTAGGAACCGACGCTCTCGACGGGCTGCCCCCGCAGGTCCAGGGTGGCGTAGCGGGGTACGCGAAAGTCGCTGCGGGTCAGTACTTTTCCCGCCAGGGCGCGGCGCAGGCGGGCCGCCGCCAGGAAGACGGTGTCGCCCTCAGGCATGCGCGGACCGGCTCACGGGCGGCTCCGCAGGCGGAAACCGCGCGGTGTGGCGGCGAAACCGGCCTCGGTGAGGAAACCGGCGAAGGTGTTGCCGTGCACGGATTCTCCGTTCACGCGGTCGATGACCAGGGAATCGACTCGGCGGTCGTGGACCAGGCCCGCCAGGGCGGCAGCCGCTGCCGTGCGCACCGCTGGATCCTCGGTGAACGTGAGCAGGGTTTTGCCGCCGCGTTCCAGATACAGCGCGAGTTCGCCGCCGACCAGCACCACCAGCGCTCCCGCCTTTCGGCCCGGTCGGTGGCCCACACCCTCGGCTGCCGTCTTGGGCCAGGACAGCGCCGCGCCATAGGGATTCGCCGGATCGCAGGCGGCCAGCGCCAGAGCGGTGCCCCCGGAATCGGTGGCACCCGTGCGGTCGGTGTCGAAGGAGCGGAGCCGGTCGACCACATCGGTGGTGGAGAACTGCGCGCCGCCCAGGGAATCGACGAAGTAGCCGCGGCGGCAGCGGCCGCGGTCCTCGAACTCGGTCAGGACGCGGTACATCAGCGCGAATCCGCCGGTGACGCCTTCACTCTGCACCGAGCCCCGGGTCAGGACACCGTAGCGCTCCAGCAGGATGTCGGCTGTCGCGTGCGCGCGCAGCGTGGTGTCCGCCACCCGATCCGGCAGCAACGACCAGCGCCCGGCCACCTGCGGTGAGCTCTGCCGCACCGGCGCACCGCCGCCGGGCAGGTACATGCGCCCGCGCGGTGCCCGGCGCGGGGTGCGATGGGCGGTGGTGGTGCGGGTCGTTCCGGCCAGCAGGGCCCGCACCGGCGCGAAGGTGTCGCCCGCGACGTATCCGGCCCACACCAGTTCCCACAGCGCGGCGACCACCGCGGCCTCGTCGTCCGCACCGGTGGACTCGGCGAGCTGCCGGAAGAAGTACGCGCCGCCGGTGCTCGGCACCACCTGATACGCCGGAGGCGTTGCGGGCGAACCGATTCGAGAGCCCGGCACCGGGGTCGACGGGCTGGGAAAGCCGGAGTCATCGACTGCCGATACGGCGGGCTCGTCCACGCGGGGGCCGCCGACGACGGTGGCGCCCAAGGCCATCAGCAGGCTGATGTGGATTTCGGTGAGATCCAGTTCCGTCGGCGGGCTCAGGGTGAAGGGAGCGCCCTCGGCCGGATGCAGGGCGATCCAGCCGTCCTTGGCGGTGAGGGATCCGTGGCCGGACCACAGCACCTCGCCGGTGGCGAGCAGTTCGTCCAGCAGGGCGGGGGAGTAGTCGCGGACCCGGGACGGCAGGATCAGCGACTCCCACGCCGAGGCCGGAATGGGCACGCCCGCAAGCTGTTCCACGACCGCGGCCACACCGTCGACGCCGCGGAGCTCGCGGGTGCCCACGTGCTGCCAGGCGGGGAGGAAGCGACCCAGCGCCGCCGTGGCGACGGGCTCGACCTCCTTGCGGGCCGCCGCGAGGGAGCGTCGGCGCAGCCGGCGCAGGACCTGGGTGTCGCACCACTCCGTGCCGGCGGAGCCCGGCGTGAATTCGCCTTCCACCACCCGCTTTTCGAGGGCGAGGCGGTGCAGGGCGGTGGCCGCGACGGCTGTGCCCAGCCCGAAGCGGTGTGCCACCCGCGTCAGGGTGAAGGGGCCGTGGGTGCGGGCGAAGCGGCCGACCAGGTCGCCCAGCGGGTCGGCGACCGGTTCGATGAAGGCCGCCGGAACCCCGATGGGCAGCGGGACGCCCAGGGCGTCGCGGAGCCGGGCGGCGTCCTCGATCGGCACCCACCAGGTGGAGCCCGCGAAGGAAACCTCCAGGGCGCGATGGGTTTTCACCATTTCGGCGAACCAGTCGGCGGGGTTCTCGGTGCAGCGTTCGGAGGCTTCGGCGGCGGTGAGCGGGCCGAGCAGGCGCAGCAGGTCGGCCAGGCCCTCCATATCGCGCGCCTGCCGCTCGGGGGTGAGCCGCTGCAACTCCTGTTCGGTCTGCTCCAGCACCGCAGAATCGAGCAGTTCGCGCAGTTCCACCCGCCCGAGCAGTTCCGCCAGCAGGCTCGAATCCAGCGACAGGGCCGCGGCCCGCCGCTCGGCGAGCGGACTGTCGCCCTCGTACATGAACTGGCCGATGTAGTCGAAGAGCAGCGAGTTCGCGAAGGGCGACGGAGTGGCCGTCTCCACCTCGACCAGGCGCACCTGCCGACGCGCCACCCGGCCGAGAATGTCGCGCAGCGACGGCAGGTCGTACACGTCCTGCAGGCACTCGCGCACCGTCTCCAGCAGGATCGGGAAATCGGGGAACTTCCGTGCCACATCCAGCAACTGGGCCGCCCGCTGCCGCTGCTGCCACAGCGGCGCACGCTTGCCCGGATCCCGGCGCGGCAGCAGCAGCGCCCGCGCCGCGCACTCGCGGAACCGCGAGGCGAACAGCGCCGACCCACCCACCTGCTCGGTCACGAGGTCGTCGATCTCGTCCGGCTCGAAGACGAAAAGCTCGGCGCCCGGCGGATCATCCGTGGTGTCCGGCAGCCGGACCACGATCCCGTCGTCGGAGGGAGTGGGCGCGGCATCCACCCCGAACCGCTCCCGCAGCCGAGCCCCCACCGCCAGCGCCCACGGCGCGTGCACCGGCATCCCGTACGGCGAATGCAACACCACCCGCCAGTCACCCAGCTCATCCCGGAATCGCTCGACCAGCATCGTCCGATCCGTCGGCAGCTGCCCGGTCGCCTCCCGCTGCTCCTCCAGCAGCGCAACAAGATTCGCGGTCGCGTTCGCGTCCAGCCCGGCCGCCCGAGCCACCCGATCGAGCTCCGACTCCGGCGCGGCGCTCTTCGCCGTGCCCTTGCGAGCCGATCGGGGGCCGGACTTCGCCGTGCCCCCTTCGGCGCGCTGCCGCGTACCGTCCGGATGCGCGATGTCACCCAGGGCCGAGGCCAATCGGACAGGCTCGCCACCCGCCCGTGGAGCGGGTGTGTCGGTGGGGCGGTCGAGCACGGCCTCGGCGTCGAGTACCAGCTCGGCCAGCCCGCCCGGGGCGGCGGTCGAACCGCTGCGGGCCGCCCGGGTACGCCCGGTGTGCTGCTCCACGGCCTGCCCGGCTTCGCGGACGAATTCGCCCAGGGCCGCGCCCAATTCGGCGGGGCGGCCGAGGGAGTCGCCGTGCCAGAAGGGGAGTCGGCCGGGGAGGCCGAAGGCGGGGGTGACCAGGACCCGGTCGAAGGTGATTTCCTCGATGCGCCAGCTGGTGGCGCCGAGGGCGAAGACGTCGCCCACCCGGGACTCGTAGACCATCTCCTCGTCGAGTTCGCCTACCCGGGAGGCCTTTTCACCGACCATGAAGACGGGGAAGAGGCCACGGTCGGGGATGGCTCCGCCGGAGGTGACGGCGAGGCGCTGGGCGCCGGGGCGGCCCGTCAGGGTTCCGGCGTCGCGGTCCCAGACGATGCGGGGGCGCAGTTCGGCGAATTCGTCGGAGGGGTAGCGGCCGGCCAGGAGATCCAGCACCGATTCGTAGGCCGAACGGGGCAGGGCGGCATAGCTTCCCGTGGCGCGGACCGTCTCGAACCAGGCGTCCGCGTCGATGGGTTCCAGGGCGCAGGCGGCGACCGTCTGCTGGGCGAGGATGTCGAGGGGGTGGGCGGGCACGGCCAACTGCTCGATCTGGCCGCCCGTCATGCGGATCGAGGCCACCGCACAGTGGATGACGTCGGTGCGGTGTTTAGGGAAGATGACACCACGCGAGATTTCTCCCACCTGGTGTCCGGCGCGGCCGACCCGCTGCAGACCGCTCGCCACCGAGGGCGGCGCCTCCACCTGCACCACGAGTTCGACCGCGCCCATATCGATGCCGAGTTCGAGGCTGCTGGTGGCCACCACGCAGCGCAGCCGCCCGCTCTTGAGATCGTCCTCGATGAGCGCGCGCTGCTCCTTGCTCACCGACCCGTGGTGTGCTCGCGCGAGCAGTTGCGACGCACCGTGATTCACCTCGGTGGACGGCCCCAGCTGCGCGGGCGGTTTGTGCTCGGTGTCCACCGCGTCACCGATGCGCGCCGCATACGCCTCGTTCAAGCGCGCCGTGAGCCGTTCGGCCAGCCGCCGCGAATTCGCGAACACTATCGAGGAGCGATGCTCCAGCACCAGATCCACGATGGCCTCGTCCACATGCGGCCAGATCGACCCGGGCGTATCCGAATCCTCCCCGCCCGCATCGGGTTCGGTCATATCGGCGACCGGCACCCGCACCGACAGGTCGAAGGTCTTGGGCGCGGGCGGCGCGACGATGGTGATGGGCGCGCCGCCCACCAGGAACCGCCCCACCTCCTCCGGCGGCCGTACCGTGGCCGACAGCCCGATCCGCTGGGCCGGGCGCTCGGTCAGCGCGTCCAGGCGGGCCAGGGAAAGCGCCAGGTGCGCACCGCGTTTGGACCCGGCGATGGCATGCACCTCGTCCACGATCACGGTGTGCACGCCGCTCAGACTCTCGCGGGCCGCCGAGGTGAGCATGAGGAACAGCGACTCCGGAGTGGTGATCAGAATGTCCGGCGGCGTGCGCGCCATACCGCGCCGATCCGCCGCCGAGGTATCCCCGGACCGCACCCCCACGCGGATCTCCGGCGCGTCCACCCCCAGCCGTTTGGCCGTCTGCGTCACGCCCACCAGCGGCGCGCGCAGGTTCCGCTCCACGTCGACGGCCAGCGCCTTGAGCGGCGATATATAGAGCACCGAGGTCTTGCGCGGCCCCTCCACCGGCTCCCGCGTGGCCAGCTGATCGATGGCCCACAGGAACGCCGACAAAGTCTTGCCCGACCCGGTCGGTGCGATCACCAGCGTGTGCTCACCCGCCGCGATGGCATTCCACGCACCCAGCTGTGCGGCCGTGGGCGCGGGAAACGCCCCCTCGAACCACTGCCGAGTCGCGGGTGAGAACCGATCCATGGCCCCAGTGTGCACCCCGGCACCGACACGTCATCGCTTTCCGCGTCCCCACCGGCGCTGACCGGGTGACCGCAGGTAGCGACCGGTACGCCGGCCGGGCTCGCGGGAACCGGACATCCGTGCGGCGGTGGGCGAAGCATGGGCAATCGGAATACGGCCACCGCACCCGCGCGTAGGCTGCCAACCGTGCAGAAGGTGCTACGACTCGACCTGGTCAGTCACGGGATGACCGAGGCGATGCGCAAAGCACGATTTCCGGTGGACGAACCGCTGACCGAGGCGGGCCGCCGCGCCGTCTCCGCATGCGGCCGATTGCAGGCGGCGCGCGTGCTGACGGCGCCCGAGCGCCGCACCGTCGAAACCGCGGCGCTCATGGGTCTCATGGGCGACGAGGAAGATCGACTACGCGATCTCGACGCCGGCGCCTGGCGCGGCGGCGAACTCATGTCGGTGCCCAAGGAAGACCTCTACCAGTGGCTCACCGATCCCACCTTTCGCGGGCACGGCGGCGAGGCCGTGGTGGACGTGCTCGAGCGCACCGGCGAATGGCTGGCCGACATCGCCGTCGAGGGCGAGCCGACCATCGCCATCACGCATCCCGCCGTGATCCGCGCGGCGCTGCTGGTCACCCTGGACGCGCCCGCGAAGTCGTTCTGGCGCATCGACGTTCCGCCGGTGAGCGTCACCCGCCTGCACTATCGCGGCGAGTGGACCCTGCACTTCCGGCCCTGACGCCACGGCTCCGCGGCGATCACGCGGTGGCGGGCGTGCCGTTCATCGATTGTCCGAGCAGCATCATCGACCGCACCGCGTCGGTGATCAGCCGCGCCGACACGCTGGGATCGACGGCACGCTGAATGCCCAGTCCCAGACCGAGTCCGAGCAGGGTGGTCGCGGCGTCCTCCGGCGGCATGGGCAGCGTGATGCCCATCGACCCGGCCACCGTCTGCAGCTGGGCGGCCACGGTGCCGCGCATCATGGACAGATTGGAGACCAGTGCGGCCTGCAGCGCCGGATCGTCGCGGGCCACGATGGCGAACTCGAATTCGAGCAATGTCCAGCCGACATCACCGAGGGTCCGCTCGGCCCAGCCCTGGAATCGTTCCATCCGCTCGTCGAGACTGCCCGAACTGCCGACCGCCTCGGTGATCTCGCCGAACTTCGTCTCGTGGATCAGGTCCAGCACTTCCAGGCACAGCTCGGATTTGGTCTTGAAGTTGGAGTACACCGCGCCCTTGGAATAGCCCGCCTCCTCGGCGACGCGTTCCAGGCTGGTCTTGGCGTACCCGTCGGCGAGGAACATGTCGCGCGCGGTCGCCAGCAGGTCAGCGCGGGTGCGGGCCTGGCTCTCGGACCGGGTCAGTCGTGCCATGCAGCGATTCTAGGGGAATGCCAGTTTCGGGATACCGGGAGTATTCAAAAACTGCTAGTGTTCGAAACCATGGGTAACAGGAATGGGTCACAGCGACGTGGCCTGGCCATCGGATGCGGTGGCACGGTCGGCATGGCCTGGATCGTCGCGGCCCTGGCCGCGACGCGCGACGTGCTGGATTGGGATCCCCGCGACGCCGACGTCATGATCGGCACCTCGGCCGGTGCGGAAGCGCTCACCATGCTCGGCAGCGGCATCGGCGTGGACGAGCTGGTCGCCATGCAGGACGGCACCTCCACCAACCCGGTGCTGACCGCACACATGCGCAGCGAGCCGGGCCGCTTCCCGCCGCTGCCCAAGCCGCGCCTGCGGACCGGCGCTCCGGCCCGCGCGATGCGCGAACTGCTCGCCCGGCCCGGCAACGGGCACGCGCTGCTCACTGCGGGCAGCGGCCTGCTGCCACAGGGCGGTGGCGACCCGGCCTGGCTGCAGCGGCTCGCCGACCGGCTGAACCCCCGGCGCACCTGGGTCGAGCATCCGGCGACCTGGCTGGTGGCCACCGACGACGCCGGCGGGGAACGGGTCGCCTTCGGCTCGCCGTCGGCTCCGGACGCGAGTCTCGGTGCGGCACTGCGGGCTTCGTGGGCCATCCCCGGCTGGTTCCCGGCCGTGCCGATCGCCGGTCGCACCTTCATCGACGGCGGCGCGTCCTCCACCGCCTCGGTCGACCTGCTCATCCCCGCCCAGCTGGACGAGGTCGTGGTGATCGCGCCCATGGCCTCCGCCGGACGCGTACCCGCCACGGGCGCAGGGCATTTCCTGGAACGCCAGCTGCGCAACCGCTTCAGCGAGAAGCTGGATGCCGAGATCGCCCTGCTGCGCGCCGCGGGCACCAAGGTGCTCCTGATCGCCGCCACCGCCGAGGATCTCGCGGTCATGGGCCCCAACTTCATGGACGGCCGCCGCCGTCTCGCCACCTTCGAACACAGTCTGAAGAGCACCCGCCGGGCGCTGGAACAAGGGAGTTTCGCATGAGCATCTTCGGAAGCGGTTACCCCGCAATCGATCTGAAGGGCGCACGCGTCCTGATCACCGGCGCGGGCCGCGGCATCGGCCAGTGCACCGCCGAACTGTTCGCGAGCAAGGGCGCGGAGGTCGGCATCGCCGATGTCGACACCGCCGCCGCGCAGAGTGCCGCCGCGGCGTTGGGCGCCAAGGCTTTCGACCTCGATGTGCGCAATCGCGAGCAGTGGGATCAGGTCGTCGCCGACTTCGGCCGTGTCGACATCCTGGTCAACAACGCGGGTGTCATGCCCGCCGGAGCCTTCCTGGACGAGTCCGACGCCGTCGGCCGCGCCGCGATGGACATCAATGTGTGGGGTCTCATCCACGGCATGCGCGCCACCGTGCCCGGCATGATCGAGCGCGGCCACGGCCACGTCGTGAACGTCGCGTCGCTGGCGGGCAAGATCCCGGTCCCGGGCCTGGCCGTCTACAACGCCAGCAAGTTCGCGGCCGTGGGCCTTTCCGCCGCAACGCGTCTGGAGTTCGCCGAGTACGGCGTCAGCGTCAGCTGCGTCATGCCGTCGGCCGTGCGCACCCGCCTGTCCTCGGGCCTCACCCTCGGCAACGGCATGCCCACCGTGGACCCGGAGGACGTGGCCGCCGCCATCGTCAACACGGTCCGCACCCGCCGCGCGGAGGTCGCCGTGCCGAACTACCTCGGCCCGATCGACGTGGCGCTGGCCGCCGCGCCCGAACCCGCCGTCCGCCTGGTCCGCCGCCTCTTCAACGGCGACCGCGCCCTGCACCCGTCGGACACCCGCACCCGCGAGGCGTACGAATCCCAGATTCGCGCCATCACCGACGACGGCAAGTAGCCCCCGCGTCGAGCAGGGGCGAGTCGCGGTACGAGCGGTCCCGAACCGGAAGGTTCGGGACCGTTTCGCATTCGGGCGTCGTGGTCTGGCCGTGCGCGCGGGCGGTGGGTACCGTCTCAGGCAGTGAGGGGAGGCGCGATGAGGCGACGGCCCGAATGGATTCGGCGGGCACTGCTGGTGGTCGGTCTGACGGTGATCGTCGCGGCCTGCGGTGACGGCTCGGGAGGACTGCCCGACGCCGGACTGATCATGCGCGACGCGGCGATCGCGAGCAGGCATATGAAATCCGCGCATATCGTGCTGCGGGCCGACGGCACGGTGCCCGGATTCCCGTTCCAGCGAGTGGAAGCGGATGTATCCGCGGCGGACGGCGCCGCGAACGGTTCGGCGGCAACACCTTTCGGGCAGACCGTCGACTTCGTCCGGCGTGACGGCGTGATGTACAGCCGTGAACCGGACGGCGGGGAGCGGGCGCTGCCCACCGGCGCGACGCCACCGGACCTCGGAACCGGCGTCATCGCCCGGCTGCTCGGCGAACTACAGGATCCGCGCACGGTGGAACGCGGGGAGTTCGACGGGACCGACGCCTTCCTGATCCGGGCGCGGGTGCCCGCCGAAACCGTGGCGGCACTGCTGCCCACGGCGAATACCGAGGCCACGCTGTCGACCTGGGTTCGGGTGCGGGGCGTGCGCGCACCGTTGCGGACCACACTGGAGTTCCCGGGCGGCGGCAGCCTGCACATCCAGGTGTCGCGGTCCACCGCACCGGCGAAAACCACTACCGAACAGCGGCGACCCTGCGCCGCACCACGAACTGACAGGTCGGGTGCTACTCGAACCGAATTCCTTGGGCCAGAGGGAGATCGGGCGAATAGTTGACGGTGTTGGTGGCCCGCCGCATGTACGCCTTCCACGAGTCGGAGCCGGATTCGCGCCCGCCGCCGGTCTGTTTCTCACCGCCGAACGCGCCGCCGATCTCCGCGCCGGAGGTGCCGATGTTCACGTTGGCGATACCGCAGTCGGAGCCGTCCGCGGCCAGGAAGCGTTCGGCCTCGCGCTGGTCCTGGGTGAAGATCGACGACGAAAGCCCCTGCGGGACACCGTTGTGCAGCTCGATGGCGGCGTCCAGGTCGTGATAGGTGAGCACGTACAGGATGGGCGCGAAGGTCTCCTCGCGGACCACGGCGGTCTGCGCGGGCATCCGGATCAGCGCCGGGCGCACGTAGTAGGCATCGTCGCCGAAACCCTCGACACGCTCACCGCCGCAGATCAATTCGCCCCCGGCGGCCAGGGCGCGCCCGATGGCGTCCCGCATGGCCGTGTACGACCGGCCGTTGATCAGCGGGCCCACCAGCACGCCGTCGTCCAGCGGATTGCCCACGGGCAGTTGACGGTATGCCTTGGCGATGCGATCCACCAGCGGCCCCACCACGTCCACATGCGTGATGAGCCGGCGCAAGGTGGTGCAGCGCTGACCCGCCGTGCCCGCCGCCGCGAAAACGATTCCCCGCGAAGCCAGGTCGAGATCGGCGGAGGGCGTCACCACCGCCGCGTTGTTACCGCCCAGTTCGAGCAGGCAGCGCCCGAACCTGGCCGCCACGCGCGGGGCCACGATCGCGCCCATCCGCACCGATCCCGTGGCGCTGACGAGGGCCACGCGCGGATCGTCCACCAGCCGGGAACCCACCTCGGCGTCACCCTGGATCAGTTGGTGCACTTCGGGATCCAGTCCGACGTCGCGGGCCGCGCGGCGCAGCAGACTGTGGCAGGCGTGTGCGGTCAGCGGTGTCGCCTCCGACGGTTTCCACACCACCGTGTCACCGCACACCAGCGCGAGCGCGGTATTCCACGCCCACACCGCCACCGGGAAGTTGAAGGCCGAGATCACGCCGACCACGCCCAGCGGATGCCAGGTCTCCATGAGCCGGTGACCGGGCCGTTCGGACGGCATCGTCCTGCCGTAGAGCTGGCGCGAGAGACCCACCGCGAACTCGCAGATGTCGATCATCTCCTGGACTTCGCCGCGCGCCTCCGCGCCGATCTTGCCTGCCTCGAGGGTGACCAGTTCGCCCAGATCGTCGAGGTGGGCGGTCAGCAGTTCGGACAGTCTGCGCACCACCGCCGCCCGCCGCGGCGCGGGCACCACGCGCCAGGCGTGAAATGCGGTGGCGGCCCGGCTGATTGCGGCGTCGGCCTCGTCGAGCGAGGTCGGCCGCAGCGTGGCCAGTTCGCCGCCGGTGATCGGCGTGCGCACCGACAGCGCGCCCGGTGCGGGCGGTTCCGCGCCGAGGTTGCGCAGCAATTCCTCGGTGCGGGTCCGTAGTTCACGGGTGTTGCGTTCGCTCAGTGCGGAAGTCATAACAGCTCCCAGGCTAGGTTCCGACCACGAGTTGGTTTCGCTGCGTTAGCCTTCGCTGATGGCGGATACACCGGCGAAACCCGTACTCGACGACATCGATCGACTGCTGATCCGTGAGCTGATTGCCGATGGTCGCGCCACACTCTCGAATCTGGCCGAGAAGGCCAACCTATCGGTGTCCGCGGTGCAATCACGAGTGCGGCGTCTCGAGGCGCGTGGCGTGATTCGCGGCTACACGGCGAACGTCGATCCGGAAGCCCTGGGGCAGATGCTGTCGGCATTCGTCGCGATCACTCCTCTCGACCCGTCGCAGCCCGATGACGCACCCGCACTACTGCAGCACATTCCGGGCATCGAGGCCTGCCATTCGGTGGCGGGGGACGAGAGCTACATGCTGCTGGTGCGCGTGGCCTCCCCCCGGCATCTGGAGCAGCTGCTGCAGGAGATCCGAGCGACCGCGAACGTCAGGACCCGAAGCACGATCATTCTGCAGACATTCTATGACAAATAGGCTTGTTTCGTAATTAGTTCGGCAGTTGCGCACGAAACCGTAAATTTTCATTTACGCTGGGGTGGTGACCCTCGATCCCGATCGGCTGAGGGCGGTTGCCGAAACGAAGCTGGTCACCCCCGCCCGGGTGCATGAAATCCTTGCCGCGAGCATTCTTGCCGACGGCTTCGACCTCGTACTCGACCTACGAAAGTCGCACGGTCGCAGGCTGGTAGACGCCCGCGACGGCACGGCATACCTGGATATGTTCGGCTTCTTCGCCTCCTCGGCGCTGGGCATGAACCATCCGGCCCTGCTCAGCGACAAGCGCTTCCTCTCCCACCTCACCGAGGCGGCGCTCAACAAACCCAGCAACTCCGACGTCTACACCGTCGAAATGGCCAGGTTCGTCGAGACTTTCGCGCGCGTGCTCGGTGACCCCCGGCTACCGCACCTGTTCTTCATCGACGGCGGCGGACTCGCCGTGGAGAACGCGCTCAAGGCGGCCTTCGACTGGAAGTCCCGGCACAATGAAATGCACGGGCGCGCACCGGAACTCGGCACCAAGGTGCTGCACCTCACCGGCGCGTTCCACGGCCGCACCGGGTACACGCTCTCGCTCACCAACACCGATCCGGTGAAGACCGCGCGCTTCCCCAAGTTCGACTGGCCGCGCATCGACACGCCGTACCTCACCGAGGGGCGCGACATCGAGGCCGCCGAACGGCAGGCACTCGACCAAGCCGCGCGCGCCTTCGCCGAAAACCCCTACGACATAGCGTGTTTCATAGCCGAGCCGATCCAGGGCGAGGGCGGGGACCGGCATATGCGGCCGGAATTCCTGCAGGCCATGCAGCGCCTGTGCCACGAGAACGACGCCCTGTTCATCCTCGACGAGGTGCAGACCGGCGTAGCGATGACCGGAACCCTCTGGGCCTACCAGCAACTCGGCCTGGAACCCGACATCGTGGCCTTCGGCAAGAAGACCCAGGTGTGCGGCATCATGGCCGGCGGCCGCATCGACGAGGTGCCCGACAACGTCTTCCACGTCAGCTCCCGGCTCAACTCCACCTGGGGCGGCAACCTCACCGACATGGTGCGCTCACGCCGCGTCCTCGAGGTGATCGAGCACGAACATCTCGCATCCCGCGCCGCCGACCTCGGCTCGTACCTGCTCGCCCAGCTGACCGAACTGGCGCAGGCGCACCCTGAGGTCACCGACCCGCGCGGCCGCGGCCTCATGTGCGCGGTGAATCTCGAGTCGGCCGCCGCCCGCGACAAGGTGGTCACCCGGCTCCGGGAACAGGAGCGGGTGCTCATCCTCGGCACAGGGGAGCGGGGCATCCGATTCCGGCCACCGCTCACCGTCACCGGGGACGAGATCGACGAGGCGATCGCCGCGCTCGAACGCGTGCTCGGCTGACCGAAGGCGGCCGAATGCCGGGCGGCGCGAAACCCCTTCGCGCCGCCCGGCATTCGCCGGCGGGCCGATGGGCCCGGCGCTCAATCCGGAGGGCTCGCGACACCGGCGAGTCACCGTTACGCCAGGGTGAGAAATCTTCCCCTATTTTCTGTAGGGGTCCTACAGAAACGTCCCGGAATAGTCCCTCTACCAGGCGATTTTTACTGGCGATCAGCCAATAACTGTACTCGTGAGTAGCCCCTGCGGGATTACAAATGCCCTCTGGTACTGGTTACACTCCCCGTCATGACGAGTGTCCAGCAGCAGCCTTCGCCGGGGTCGGCGGGCGCCCCAGATATCCACACCACCGCCGGCAAGCTGGCTGACCTGCGCAATCGGCTGGATGAGGCCAAGCACCCCATGGGTGAGGCCGCGGTCGACAAGGTGCACGCCAAGGGCAAGATGACCGCGCGCGAGCGCATCCTCGCCCTGCTGGACGAAGGTTCGTTCGTCGAACTCGACGCGCTGGCGCGGCACCGCAGCGTGAACTTCGGCCTGGAGAACCAGCGCCCGCTGGGCGACGGCGTCGTCACCGGCTACGGCACCATCGACGGCCGCGACGTCTGCATCTTCTCCCAGGACGTCACCGTCTTCGGCGGCTCGCTCGGCGAGGTCTACGGCGAGAAGATCGTCAAGGTCATGGACCTGGCGCTCAAGACCGGCCGCCCGCTCGTCGGCATCAACGAGGGCGCGGGCGCGCGCATCCAGGAGGGCGTCGTCTCCCTGGGCCTCTACGGCGAGATCTTCCACCGCAACATCCAGGCCTCCGGCGTGATCCCGCAGATCTCGCTCATCATGGGCCCGGCCGCCGGCGGCCACGTGTACTCGCCCGCGCTGACCGACTTCGTGGTCATGGTCGACCAGACCTCGCAGATGTTCGTCACCGGCCCCGACGTGATCAAGACCGTCACCGGTGAAGAGGTCACCATGGAGGAGCTGGGCGGCGCCCACACCCACATGGTGAAATCCGGTGTGGCGCACTATGTCGCGTCGGGCGAGCAGGACGCCCTCGACTACGTGCGCGATCTGCTGAGCTACCTGCCCAGCAACAACCGCGCCGAGGCGCCGCGCTTCCCGGCCACCGCCGCCGCGGGCGCCATCGAGGAGACCCTCACCGAGGCCGATCTGGAACTCGACGAGATCGTCCCGGATTCGCCGAACCAGCCGTACGACATGCACGAGGTCATCAAGCGCCTGGTGGACGACGAGGAGTTCCTCGAGGTTCAGGCCGAGCGCGCGATGAACATCATCGTCGGCTTCGCCCGCATCGACGGCCGCAGCGTCGGCTTCGTGGCCAACCAGCCCTCGCAGTTCGCGGGCTGCCTGGACATCGACGCCTCGGAGAAGGCCGCGCGCTTCGTGCGCACCTGCGACGCCTTCAACGTTCCGATCATCACGCTGGTGGATGTGCCGGGCTTCCTGCCGGGCACGGGCCAGGAATACAACGGCATCATCCGTCGTGGCGCGAAGCTGCTGTATGCCTACGGCGAGGCCACTGTGGGCAAAATCACCATCATCACCCGCAAGGCCTACGGCGGCGCGTACGACGTCATGGGCTCCAAGCACATGGGCGCGGATGTGAACCTGGCGTGGCCGACGGCTCAGATCGCCGTCATGGGCGCGTCCGGGGCGGTCGGTTTCGTCTACCGCAAGCAGCTGCAGCAGGCCGCGGCCGAGGGCAACGACGTCGACACCCTGCGCCTCGAGCTGCAGAACGAGTACGAGGACACCCTCGTGAACCCGTACGTCGCCGCCGAACGCGGATACGTCGACGCGGTCATCCCGCCGTCGCACACCCGCGGCCAGATCGTCTCGGCGCTGCGTCTGCTCGAGCGGAAGATGGTCTCGCTGCCCCCGAAGAAGCACGGCAACATTCCGCTCTGAATCAGCGATATGCGCGGTGTGAGGCGCACACTGGCAAGTGAGACAGTGACTCGTACCGCGCACGATCGCCTCATCCGAGCAAAGATGGTAAGAATCGACCCTCGCACTCAGGGGTCGTAACGAATACCGTTTGCGGATCCGACGGAAATGCAGGGTCCGCAGACCAAGCCGCGTGGACCCGCGGCGATTGGACAGGAGGACTGGCGCTGTGACGACCATGGCTGATGAAGAGGTATTGCGCGCCGCCGAACTGGATCTAGCCGTCGATGACGAACTCGCGGTCGCAGTCGATACCGCCGTCGCCGAGGCCGAGGCGCCCAGCGCGGGGCCGGCCATTCAGATCCTCAAGGGCAATCCGACCGACCTGGAGCTCGCCGCACTCGTCGCCGTCTTCGCGGCCGCCTCGGCCTCCGCGTCCGGCGCGGTGGTCGACAACGGCCCGGCCGACAACTGGGGTCGCCCGACCCTGCTGCACCGCGGCACCACTCCGTTCTCTCCCTACGCCTTCCCCGGGCTCTCACACCTGCGCGACTAGCTTCCCCGCGGCCCCTGCGGGTGGCCCACCTTCGTAGACTGCGTCCGTGACGATCTTCGTACTCGGATCCCAGTCCCCGGCCCGGCTCGGCGTCCTGCGTAACGCGGGGGTCGAGCCGGTTGTCGTTGTCTCCCAGGTGGACGAGGACGCGGTGGCCGCGGCGCTACCCGCCGGGACGACTCCGGATCAGGTGGTGGTGGAGCTGGCGCGGGCCAAGGCGCTCGATGTGGCTGCCGCGCTGGCCGCCGGGCCCGATGCCGCCGTGTACGCCGATTCCGTTGTGGTGGGCTGTGATTCGATGCTGCTCGTGGACGGGGTACTGCAGGGCAAGCCGCTGACCGCCGATGTGGCGCGGGCGCGCTGGGCGCAGATGGCGGGGCGCAGTGCGGATCTGCTCACCGGGCATTGCGTGCTGCGGGTGCGGGACGCCGCGGTGGTGGCCGAATCGTCCGATTGCAGTTCCACCACAGTGCATTTCGCCAAGCCGGAGCCCGACGAGCTGGAGGCCTACATCGCCACGGCGGAACCGCTGCAGGTGGCGGGAGCCTTCACCCTGGACGGCCGGGGCGGCTGGTTCGTGGACCGCATCGACGGCGACCCGTCGAGCGTCATCGGGATCGGGCTACCGCTGGTTCGTCGCCTGCTTGCCGACGTGGGGGTCGGCATTGCGCAGCTGTGGAGCGATACGGCTCGTTGAGGGCGCCAGCCGGGGTGCGGCGGACTCCTCGGCCTCGTCCACCCCGGGCACGGCCGGGGCGTGCGCCTTGAGCAGTTCCAGCCGGGCCACGCACAGTTCGGGTTCCACGAACGGGTGCAGGCGGACGTTGACCTGATCGCGTCCGCCGTTGCGGTCCAGCACCTCTCGCATGAGGCCCAGGTGCACGCCGCACACCACCTCGGAGTGCGTGCGCGCGAGTTCGCGCAGCGGGCAGGCGGTCATGCGGATCATGACCTGCTCGTCGGTTTCCCCGTTGTGATCGCGTTCGGGCGCGAAGCCGAGTTCCGACATGAGCGTGACCGTGAGGTCCTTGGCGTCCTCGAGCGATTCGATCGGTTGATCCACCGATTCCAGTTTCGAGCCCCAGGTGCGCCCGGCCGCGACGGCGGCATCGGAGCGCCTGCGCGGATCGCTGCCCAGCTGATCGGCGAGGACCTGCGCCAAATCCTGATAGCCCACCGATCGCTGTACGGCGGTATATCCGATTCGGGGTCGGCCGCGGCCGCGTGGGGGCTGCTGGAATTGCCGCACCAGTGATTCTCGGGTGAGGACATCCAAATGGAAACGCACCGTCGTCACATGTTGACCGGTGACGCGGGCCAGTTCCTGGGCATCGAGAGGCTCACTGGCGCCGCGTAGGATCGCGAGCAGTCGCCGCCGCGGCCAAGAATCGGACATAGCTCACCCCTCCTCTCCGGAGACTTTATCGGATGAAGCTGCGCTTAATTCGCCCAATCACCCGATTCGTGATCTGAAACGAGTTTCGTAACCACCACATGCCTACGATCGGTGTTGAGATTCGAACATCCAATACCCAACCCACCACGCGTGAAGGACCACACCGTGCCCGTCGCCCCGGATCCGCATTCCACGTTCGGCTCCTATGCACATCCTGATCGACTAGTAACCACAGAGTGGCTGTCTGCAAACATCGGCGCGCCGGGACTCAAGATCATCGAGTCCAACGAAGACATATTGCTATACGACATCGGGCATGTCCCGGGTGCGGTCAAGATCGATTGGCGAACCGAGCTCATCGACCCGCGCACTCGTGACGTGATCGACGGCGAGCGCTTCGCCGGCCTCATGCGCGCCAAGGGTGTCGAGCGCGATGACACCGTTGTCCTCTACGGAGACAAGTACAACAGCACCGCCGCGGCGACGCTCTGGGTGTTCGCCCTTTTCGGCCACCAGGATGTGCGCCTGCTCGACGGCGGCCGCGACGCCTGGATCTCCGAGGGCCGCGACACCGCCTTCGAAGTCCCCTACATCACCGGTCCCGGCGAATACCCGATCGTCGATCGCGACGACAAGATCGCCCGCGCCTTCCGCGAGGACGTGGTGGCCCAGCTCGGCGGCCCGCTGGTCGACGTGCGCGTATTCGAGGAGTACACGGGCGAACTCGTGGAAATCGAGCGCGCCGACGAACAGGCCCTGCGCTCCGGCCACATCCCCACCGCCGTGAACATCCCCTGGACCTCCTCGGTCGGCCCGGACTCCCGTTTCCGGCCGCGCGCCGAACTCGACGTCATCTACGGCGGGGTCGCCGACGGCGGCGCCCCGATCGTCTACGCCCGCATCGGTGAGCGCTCCGCGCACTGCTGGTTCGTGCTGACGCATTTGCTCGGTGTGGCCGGTGTGCGCAATTACGACGGCTCCTGGACCGAATGGGCCAATCTGGTGGGCGCTCCCATCGTCACCGGCGAGGAGCCCGGCGCGGTGCCCGCGATCGCGTCCCGGTCGTAACGAGGACGCGTGGAATACCGGTATGAGAGGGTCACAGGGCAGCCAAACGGGTTGCCCCCTACTCTCGGGTAGCCCTAGCCCGGTTCGGCGCTTGTTGGCAGACTGCCTACACTCGCCCAAGACGAAAGTTTTCAGAGCACAGGAGGCTCAGTGCCCAACCATGCCAACGCGCAGATCACAAAGGTCCTCGTAGCCAACCGAGGCGAGATCGCCGTGCGCGTGATCCGGGCCGCCAAGGACGCCGGCATCGCGAGTGTCGCCGTCTACGCCGAGCCCGATGCCGACGCGCCGTTCGTGAAGCTCGCCGACGAAGCCTTCGCCCTCGGCGGCCAGACCTCCGCCGAGTCGTACCTCGTGTTCGACAAGATCCTCGACGCCGCCGCCAAGGCCGGCGCGGACGCCATCCACCCCGGCTACGGCTTCCTCTCCGAGAACGCCGATTTCGCGCAGGCCGTACTGGACGCGGGCCTGATCTGGATCGGCCCCTCCCCGCAGTCCATCCGCGATCTGGGTGACAAGGTCACCGCCCGCCACATCGCCGAGCGGGCCCAGGCCCCCATGGCCGCGGGCACCAAGGATCCGGTCAAGAACGCCGACGAGGTCGTCGCGTTCGCCAAGGAGTACGGCGTCCCGGTGGCCATCAAGGCCGCCTTCGGTGGTGGCGGTCGCGGCATGAAGGTCGCGCACACCATCGAGGAGATCCCGGAGCTGTTCGAGTCCGCCACCCGTGAGGCCATCGCCGCCTTCGGTCGCGGTGAATGCTTCGTGGAGCAGTACCTGGACAAGGCCCGCCACGTCGAGGCGCAGGTCATCGCCGACAAGCACGGCAACGTGGTCGTCGCGGGCACCCGCGACTGCTCGCTGCAGCGCCGCTTCCAGAAGCTCGTCGAGGAGGCCCCCGCGCCGTTCCTGTCCGACGAGGTGCGCTCCAAGATCCACGAGTCCGCCAAGCGGATCTGCAAGGAAGCCGGTTACTACGGCGCGGGCACCGTGGAGTACCTGGTGCAGGGCGAGACCGTCTCCTTCCTCGAGGTGAACACCCGCCTGCAGGTGGAGCACCCGGTCACCGAGGAGACCGCGGGCATCGACCTGGTGCGCCAGCAGTTCCGCATCGCCGAGGGCCACGAGCTCTCCATCAAGGAGGATCCGACCCCGCGCGGCCACTCCTTCGAATTCCGCATCAACGGTGAGGACGCCGGTCGCGGCTTCTTGCCCGCCCCCGGCCCGGTCGTCGTCTACAAGGAGCCTGCGGGCCCGGGTGTGCGCGTCGACTCCGGTGTGGTCGAAGGCTCGGTCATCGGCGGCCAGTTCGACTCCATGCTGGCCAAGCTGATCGTCACCGGCGAAACCCGCGACCAGGCGCTGCAGCGTGCCGCCCGCGCTCTCGCCGAGTACCAGATCGAGGGCCTGGCAACGGTTCTCCCGTTCCACCGCCACATCGTCGAGAACCCCGCGTTCATCGGTGACGGCACCAAGTTCGACGTCTACACCAAGTGGATCGAGAACGAGTGGGACAACCCCATCGAGCCCTACACCGGTGGCGTGGCCATCGAAGAGGACGAAGAGGCTCCCCGCCAGAAGGTGGTCGTCGAGGTCGGCGGCCGTCGGCTCGAGGTCTCCCTGCCCGGCCAGTTCTCGGTCGGCGCGGGCGCTGCCGGTAACGGCGCGGCCGCGGGCGTCGTCCGCAAGAAGCCGAAGGCGCGCAAGCGCGGCGGCGGCGCGGGTGGCGCTGCCTCCGGTGACGCCGTGACCGCACCCATGCAGGGCACTGTCGTCAAGGTCGCCGTCGAAGAGGGGCAGACCGTCGAGGCCGGCGACCTGGTCGTCGTGCTCGAGGCCATGAAGATGGAGAACCCGGTCACCGCGCACAAGGCCGGTGTCATCACCGGTCTCGCGGTGGAGGCCGGTGCGGCCATCACCCAGGGCACCGTGCTCGCCGAGATCAAATAGGTCGCAGCTCAGCAGCAGGCCGTCACCTTCGGGTGGCGGCCTGTTCTGCTGTGCGGGAACGAGTTTCGCGTGGTCAGCGCAGGCCGAGGGTGATGCCGTTGCCGGTGTCGAGGTGGCTCGGCACGACATCGGGGGCGATCTCGAACACCAGCGTGGTGGTGTGGGTCGCGCCGGGGTCGAGTCGCTCGGTGAAGTCGGTGCTGCCCCGGTAGTAGACGCCGTACTGGTTGCCCGCGGTGTCGTAGAGCTTCGTGACGGCGCCGGCGAACCACTGCTGTTTCCAGTCGAGGTTCGTGACCCGCAGGGTGACCGAGACGAACGAGCCGCCGGTGGTGTAGCCGTCGATTGTTCTGATGCCGGTGCGGACATCGGTGACGGTGTACTCGAATTCGTTTCCGCCCACACCGCTTCCGCGTACGGCGGTGCCGGGTGGGGGCGGCGGTGTGCTCGACGTCGGGGTGGCCGGTCCGAAGGTGGGCAGGATCAGGGTGGGCAGGACCAGCGTGCGGGCGGAAGGTCGATCGGTGGTGCTCGCGCCCGGTTCGGCCCCGCCCGGAGCGCCGAGCGGCGCGGTGGTTCCCAGGGGGCCGCCGCCGCGCAGGGCGGTGCCGATCAGCAGCGCCCCGATGAGGACGACGATCGCGGCGGAGATACCCGCGGCAAGTTTCCAGGTCGCGGTCCGGTCCGGTTCCGTGCCGGGCCACCGCGTGAATGTGTCAGGCGCAGAGCCGGTTGCAGCCCGAGTGGGGGTAGGGCCGACCGTGGCTTCCGTTCGAGTAGGGGCGGGTGCGGACGTGGTTTCGATCCGAGTGGGGGCGGGTGCGGACGTGGTTTCGATCCGAGTGGGGGCGGGTGCGGACGTGGTTTCGATCCGAGTGGGGGCGGGTGCGGACGTAGTTTCCACCCGCGCGGGTGCCGGACCGGCACCCGGCACGATGACGGTGGAGGCCGATGCCGTCGAGGTGTCGCGGGCGGGCTTGGCCCGCGCCAGGGTGAGCGCCGCGTCGGCCGTCGCCGCGAATTCGGCCGCGCTCGCATAGCGCCGGGCCGGGTCCTTGGCCATCCCGTGCGCGACGATCGCGTCCAGTGCGGTGGGGACGGCGGGATTCACCGCGCTGGGTCGCGGCGGTTCGCGGACCAGGTGCGCGTGCATGAGTTCGGCCGGTTGCGGATCGCCGAACGGTCTTCTGCCGGTGAGGCATTCGTAGAGCACGCAGGCGAGTGAGTAGATGTCGGAGCGGGCGTCCACAGTGCCGGAGAAGCGTTCCGGGGCCATGTAGGCGAGGGTGCCGATGGCGGAACCGGTTGCGGTGAAGGTGGTTTCGTCGGTGGCGCGGGCGGTGCCGAAGTCGATGAGGTAGGCGTGGCCGGTGCGGTCGATGAGGATATTGGCGGGTTTGACGTCGCGGTGGATGAGCCCGGCGCGGTGCATGGCGTCCAATCCGGATGCCACCCGGGTGAGGTGGCCGAGGGCGATCTCGGGCGGCTGCGCGCCGTCGCGGGCGAGGGTGCGGGCCAGGTCGATGCCGTCGATGTAGGCCATGGCGAGGTAGAGGCGGCCGTCGTGTTCGCCGAATCCGTGGATCGGGACCAGATGCGGATCGTGGAGCCGGGTCCCGAGCTCCGCCTCCCGTTCGAAGCGCCGTCGATAGTCCGCGTCGGTGGTGAAGTCGGTGCGCAGGACTTTGAGCGCCACCGTCCGCTCGGCGCTGTCGTCGTAGGCCAGCCAGACCTCGCCCATGCCGCCCCGGCCGAGTAGTCGTTTCAGCCGGTAATGCCCGAATGTTCCGGCCTCCATGGCCACCCCCTGTCTGCGGACGCGGTGGGCGGCCTTCGCGCGCGCCGATACCGTGCTGTCCGTAGCTGACCAACACCCTAGAACCGGTCTCGCGCGGACGACAGTGTGCGTCGCGCCACCCGGTCCCGGCCGCGCGGGCGGGCCGGGGATGCTTCGTGTCGCGGGCGGGTGCGAAGTACGTATTCGTGCGGGTCGGCCCGTACGTCTCGCGGCGGACGCGGGTGTAACCGGGGCGCGCTAAGGTCGTTCGTATGGCTGAACTACCGGACATTCGCATCGGTACCGCGGAGCGGGAGGACGCGATGAAGCGGCTGTCCGATCACTTCGCGGCGGGGCGGTTGAGTGTCGCGGAGTTCGATGAGCGCAGCGGTGTGGTGAATGCCGCGGTGACGCGCGGTGATCTGGCGCAGGTGTTCACGGATCTGCCGGAACCGGTGGTGGAGAAGGCTGTTCCGGCTGTGCGGAAGCGGCGGTCGATGGCGGTGCCGCAGCGGTTCGCGCCGGCGGTGCCGATTCTGGCGGTGCTGTTGTTCGCACTGACGCATCAGTGGTGGGTGTTCCTGTTGATCCCGCTGGCCTTCATGTTCCTGTTCGGCGGTGGGCCGGGGCGGGAGCGCGGGCGGCGGGAGCGGCGGCGTGATCGTGGAGATGAGGAGTAGATGGAGCCGATCGAGATCAATGCGGGCAGTTGGTATCTGCGGGCGTTGCGGGCGGATGAGCGCATCGATGATCGGCCCGCGCTGGCGGACGGCGGCATCACCGATCCCGAGTATGTGACGCGACGGAACTCGGAATGGGCTGACGAGACCCACTTCTCGTGGGCGGTGTGCGTACCGACCACCGCCGAGATGGTGGCCGAGATCGGCGTGACGCCCGGTAGCGACGGCACCGCGGCGGTAACGGGGTGGGCGCGCGACGGGTACACCGAGGCGCTCGAGGACGGTCTGGTGACGGTGCGGCGGTTCACCGCCGGAGCGCTGGGGCTGGAACCCCGCGACGCGTAGCCGGATCTGTCCGGTCCGGACTGCGTATCGCACCGCGAAAACACCTATCTACCTGCATATTCTGCTTCGCTCGGCGCGAAAAGCAGTCGCGCTCGCACCGGTTCCCGGGGACCCTGGAGGGGCATCCGGAAACCGAAGGTAGGGGAGCGGTTATGTGGGGCTGGAGTAGATATCTGACGGATCGCGCCGAGGCCGCGGCGTTCACGACGTGGCGGACGAGCGATCCCGCACCGACGATTCTCGACCCGGAGGACTGGGCCGAGCGCACCGAGAACATCGAGAGCACGGACGGCTCCTCCATGGATGCCGTCGGCGAAACCGTAGCGGCCGGTGGCGTAGATTGCGAGGATGGACAGGGCAGCCTTGGACGTGGAGCGGCTGCGGCGCAGCGTCGCCGAGTCAGCGGAGTCTCGCTTCTTCACCGGGATCGACGTGGTGGAATCGACGGGGTCGACGAACGCGGATCTGGTTGCGCGAGCGGCGGATCCGGAGACGGACCGGCTGGCACTGATCGCGGAGGAACAGCAGCGCGGCCGGGGCCGGCACGAGCGCACCTGGGTGAGCCCGCCCCGGGCACAGCTGGCCATGTCCGTGCTGACGCGAGTACGCGGCATAGACCCGGCCGTGCTGGGCTGGCTCCCACTCTTGACGGGCGTCGCCGTCGTTGACGCCGTGCGCACGGTCGCGGGGGTGAAGGCAGTTCTCAAGTGGCCCAATGATGTTCTCGTCGAGGGCCGCAAACTGTCCGGCATCCTGGCCGAGATCGCGGCCACCGCCCCCGACCCCGCCGTGGTGGTCGGCATCGGCCTCAATGTCAGCCTCACCGAGGCCGAACTCCCGGTTCCGCACGCCACCTCCCTCACCCTGTCGGGTGCCGCGGAGGTCGACCGCACCGACCTGGCCGCCGCCATCCTCACCGAATTCGCCCGCCGCTTCACCGCCTGGGAAGCGGCCGGCTGGGATATCGCCGATCTGTCCGCCGCCTACCGCGACCGCTGCTCCACCCTCGGCGCACAGGTCCGCGCCGAACTCCCGGGCGGCGAAGTCCTCACCGGCACCGCCACCGGCATCGACCAGCACGGCCGCCTCCTGCTCGGCGACCGTTCCGTCTCGGCCGGCGACGTCACCCACCTCCGCGCCGAATACTGACGGCGGCGGCTTCATCCGCCGGCGCGCCGAATACTGACGGCGGGGTTATCCATCTGCGCGTGGAATATCGACAGCGGCGTCATCCGCCTCAGCGTGGCGTCCAGGTGGGCGGTCCAGAGTTCCCGTCTCCCTGGCCGCCGCCGTTGCCTCCACCATCGTTGGCGTTCCCGTGACCGCTGTTGCCGTTCGGGCCGCTGTTGTCGTTGCCGGAGGGCCGTTCTCCGGGCTGGAGCCCCGGGAACGTCGGGATCGTCAGCTGACCGGGCGCGGTCGGGGGCACCGTGGCATTCGGCTGGGTCGTTGCCGGTGGGGTGGTGGCAGGCGGCGCGGTGGTCTCCTGCCCAGCGGTGGTGGTGGGCCCCGAGTTCCGGGGTGCCTCGGGCTGTGCCGAATCAGGCTGAGCGGGTTGCGGATTCGGCTCGGCGCTGGTCGCGGCGCGGCTCGACGTTCCCGGCGGGGTGGTCTCGGATTCCCCGGATCCCGGTCCGCCCGCCGGTGACTGCTGGCTCGGCTGGGGGTGGGTGGGCACGTCCCCTCCGGTGAGTCCGGTCAGCCAGGCCGTGCCTCCCGCCGCCGCCAGCAGCGCGATGATCACCAGCGCGATGGCCACTCGCCGGGGGACGACGGGCGCGGCGCTTCGGGACTCCGGGCCGCGGGTAACCGCGTCACGCACGGGGATGACCGGCGCTCTGGTCTCCTTCCACCGTCGCCGGGCTGCCGGAACAGCCTCGCCCTCAGCAGGTTTCGTCGCATGACCGGTGTGTGAGCCGACCGCTGGAATCGCATCCGTCTGTCTGGTTTCGAGGCGGGTCGCGGCGACTTCCGTGAAGGGTTTGGTGGGTTCACCGGTCGCCGCGCCCTGGGCCGCCGCTGCGGCCGGGCCGACAGCGCCGGTGCCCGAGAAGAGCGCCCGCCGGGCGTCGGCACTGAACTCGCCCGCGGTGGCGTACCGCTGGTCCGGCTTCTTGGCCATACCGCGGCAGATCACCTCGTCGAGCGCTTGGGGCACAGTCGATTGCGCGGCGCTGGCGCGCGGCGGGTCCTCGGTGAGGTGGGCGTGCATCTGCCGGGCCGGGTCCAGGGCGGTGAAAGGTCTTCGCCCGGTGAGGCATTCGTAGAGCACGCAGGCGAGGGAGTAGATGTCGGATCGGGCCGTGGCGGAGCCGGTGAATCGTTCGGGGGCCATGTAGGCGGGTGTGCCGATCACCATGCCGGACAGGGTGATCGCGGATTGCCCGCTGCGGTGGGCGGTGCCGAAGTCGATGAGGTAGGCGAATCTGTTGCGGGTCAACAGGATGTTGGAGGGTTTGACGTCGCGGTGGATGAGCCCGGCCCGGTGCGCTTCGTCCAGGGCCGTGGCCGCCTGCGCGACGATGTCGACGGCCAGGGGCGGCGGCATGGGTCCGCTGCGGCGCAGGACGAGCCCGAGGTCGGTGCCGTCCACGAATTGCATATCGATGAACAGTCGCCCGTCCTGTTCACCGAAGTTGTGGATGGGCAGGATGTGCCGCCCGCGTAGTCTGGCGGCGGCGCGGGCCTCGCGTTGGAATCGCTCTCGATACGCGGGATCGGCCACCAGGTCGGGTGCGAGCACCTTCAGGGCCACCGTCCGGTCGGTATTGCTGTCGTGTGCGCGCCACACCTGCCCGGAACCGCCACTGCCGATGGGCGATTCCAGGCGGTATCGGCCGAACCACCTGTCCCCCATGAGAATGCCTTTCCGCCGGGCCCCTTCTCATGGGGAACTACCCGTTATGACGGAAAGTGCTCAGGCGGGCTGCAGTTGACCCCGGGCGGCCTCGCGGGCGAGCAGCTTGTCGCGCTGCTCCTCGAATTTCAGCACGTCACCCTGCAACTTTTCGACGTAGGCGGCGAGCTTCTCCCGCGCCATCTCCCCCCGCGCCCCGAAATCGTTGCGTTCGAAGATGTTCCAGTTCTTGAGCACCGGCTGTACCACCTCCTCGAGATGCTGGCGCAGGTCGTAGATGCCGTGCTTGGCCATCATGACGCCGTTGCGGCGGAAGTTGGGCATGCCGTGGCCCGGCATCACGAAGTGCGTGAGCACCTTGGTGATGGCCTCCAACGCCTGGTCGGGCACCAGATCCAGGCCCGCCCCGCACAGGGTCCGGTAGAAGATCATGTGCAGGTTCTCGTCGGCGGAGATGCGCTGCAGCATGCGGTCGGCGATGGGGTCGTTGCACACCCGCCCGGTATTGCGGTGCGAGATGCGGGTGGCCAGCTCCTGGAAGGTCACGTACGCGACGTTCTCCAGGAAGCCGCCCCAGTCGTCGGGGGAGGCCACGCCGTTGGTCATGTGGATCATGCGGGCCTCTTCGAGTGCCACCGGGTCGACTCCCCGAGTCACGACCAGGTAGTCACGCATGACGATGCCGTGCCGGTTCTCCTCGGCGGTCCAGCGTCCGACCCACGTGCCCCAGGCGCCGTCCTGGGAGAAGTTCTCGGCGATCTCCCGGTGGTACGAGGGGAGATTGTCCTCGGTCAGCAGATTGGTGATCATGGCGATCTTTGCGATCTCGCTCAGTGACGATTGCGAGGGATCCCAGTCCTGGCCGCCCATGGCGGCGAAGTTGCGCCCCTGATCCCATGGCACGTAATCGTGCGGGTGCCATTCCTTGGCCATCGACAGGTGACGGTTGAGATTCTGTTCCGCCACCGGTTCGAGCTCTGTCAGGATCTGCAGCTGGGTCAACTCTCGGGTCACACACGCCTCCTGTGTCATGCACGGGCCTAAAGGGTGTTGCGCGGGACAGCTCGACGAAAGGCAATCGTGGTCGCCGATGCTACGCGTCAGCCGCACGATTGTGCGCCCGATCGCAGTTCGGCGTCAGGCATTCTGTCATCTCCGCGCGATAGGGTTCGCGTATGGGTTATCCGGAGGAGGCGCTGGCGCCCGAGGAGCAGTTGCTGCTGCACCGGCATCCGCATTGGAAGATGTTGTTCTGGCCCGCTGTCACTTTCATCCTGATCACCGCGTTGGCCGGATTCGGGCTCGGCGTGGCGTCGCGAAACACCGAGGGCGGCTTACGTTCCGGATTGCTCATCGGCATTGGCGTGCTGTGGCTGGTGATCGTGATCTGGCGTTGCGCCGCCCCGCTCCTACGGTGGAAGTCGACACATTTCATCGTCACCGATCGCCGCGTGTTGATCCGCCAGGGCGTGTTGACCCACACCGGTATCGACATTCCGATGAACCGCAT
The DNA here is from genome assembly GCF_016741815.1 of Nocardia acididurans. Taxonomy (GTDB): domain Bacteria; phylum Actinomycetota; class Actinomycetes; order Mycobacteriales; family Mycobacteriaceae; genus Nocardia; species Nocardia acididurans. The sequence continues at coordinate 92,753 of NZ_JAERRJ010000004.1, read as the reverse complement.
CTCGAATGTGCAGTTCCGCCATGGCCTGTTCGACCGAATGCTGGGCACCGGAACCCTCATCATCGGCTCGGCCTCCGAGGACGATCTGGAATATGACGACATTCCACACGTACAGAAGGTGCATGCGCTGCTCTATCACCAGGTCTTCGATGTGGTGCAAAACGATCGAGCCGGTGGTGGCTACTACGGATCCCACGGTGAATACCCGTAGTCTTGGTGCGTGACCGCCGTATTGCTGGCTGAAGACGACGAGGCTATCGCCGCGCCGCTGTCGCGAGCGCTGGGGCGCGAGGGCTATTCGGTGACCGTGGAGAGCTACGGTCCCGCCGTACTCGAACGCGCCCTCGAAGGCGGCCACGACCTGCTCATCCTGGATCTCGGCCTGCCCGGGATGGACGGGCTCGAGGTGTGCCGCCAGGTGCGCGCCCGGGGCGCTGATCTGGCCGTGCTCATGCTCACCGCGCGCACCGACGAGGTGGATTTCGTGGTGGGCCTCGACGCCGGCGCGGACGACTACGTGGGCAAGCCCTTCCGGCTCGCCGAACTGCTCGCCCGGGTGCGAGCCCTGTTGCGGCGCAGCGGAATCGGTGACGACGTGGTGGAGGTCGGCGGTATCCGGCTGGAACCGCAGGCGCGGCGGGTGCTCGTGAACGGGGTCGAGGTGAACCTCGCCAACAAGGAGTACGAGCTGCTCAAGGTGCTCATCGACCGCGCCGGGCAGGTGGTGTCGCGCGAGACCATCCTGCGCGAGGTGTGGGGTGACGCCGACCTGCGCGGCTCCAAAACCCTCGACATGCACATGTCCTGGCTGCGCCGCAAGATCGGCGACGAGGGCCCGGTGGCGGAGCGCCGGATCGTCACGGTGCGCGGCGTAGGCTTCCGCTTCAACACCGATTAGCGTCGATCCCGCGTTCCGCCCGTGTTGTTGCTCCATGCGCCGCGCCCCAGGCGCATCCGTCCCGAAGGTCCAGCGAAGCGAGGCATCTCGACGATGAGACGCAGAATCCTGCTGTCGATGGTGGCCGCACTGACCCTCACGACACTGGTTCTCGGTGTGCCACTGGCCTTCACGGCCTGGCAGTGGGTGGAGGACATCTCCCGCAACGAACTGCGCAACCGCCTGGACCGGATCGCGGTGGAGGTGGTGGCGCAGGAGCGCGGCGACGGGCTGGTGCACGGCGCGCTGGATCTGCGCTCGGTGCGGCCGCTGATCCCGGCGGGCGGGCGGCTCACCATCGTGTACCCGACCCCGCAGGACAATGCCTCGCGCCTGGACATCGGGGCGGAATCGGTGACCGACCCGCTGGTGGAATCCCTCGCCATGGGCACCTCGGGTTCGCTACGCCTGGAAACGCCTGCCGCGCCGATGCATTCGATGCAGCGGCAGGCGCTGGGCGCGGTGGTGGGGCTGGTGCTCATCTCACTGGGCGCGGGCATCGCGGTGGCCGTGGTGACCGCGCGCCGGGTGGCCGACCCGCTGCGCGATGTGGCGGCGCGCGCCGCCCGGCTGGCCATGGGTGACTTCCGCGCCGACCCACGCCGGCACGGCATCACCGAACTGGACCGCGTCTCGGACGTATTGGATTCCGCCACAGTCGAAATCGCGGGCCGACTGCAACGCGAGCACGCCCTGGTCGCCGATGTCTCCCATCAGCTGCGCAGCCGTCTCACGGCCGTGCGCCTGCGCCTGGACGAATTGTCCACGCACACCGATCCGGAGGTGGTGCACGAGGCGGAAGAGGCCATGGCACAGGTGGATCGGCTCACCGGCGCCATCGACGAGCTGGTCCGCGCCTCCCGCGACGAAGGCGCGGACGACCGCGACCCGGTGCCGGTGGTAGCCGAACTGCGCGGCGTGGTCGCCGAATGGCGGCACCCCTTCGCGGAGGCCGGGCGCAAGCTCGTGCTGCTCGGTGACCCCACCCTCAAGGCCCCCATCACCGGCTCCCGCCTCCGTGAGGCAGTCGCGGTGCTGGTGGACAACGCCCTCATGCACGGCGGCGGCACCTGCACGGTCTCGGTCCGCACGGTCACCGGCGGCCGCGGCGGCCGCGACCCGCTGGTCTGTGTCGAGGTGGCCGACGAGGGCGACGGCGTCCGCGACGAAATGGCCCCCCACATCTTCGACCGCGGCTTCTCCGCGGGCGGTTCCACCGGCGTCGGCCTCGCCCTGGCCCGCGCCCTGGTCGAGGCCGACGGCGGCCGCCTCGAACTCCAACGCCGCCGCCCCGCCCTGTTCGCCGTCTTCCTCGGCGCTCCGGGCGCGGCTCGCCCGGTCGGCGACATGGCGACCGAACCCCGCTGATCGGAGTCAGTGCAGTGCGCGTTCTATCGATTCCCTAACCGTTCGTTAGCGGCCGCTGAGTATTGGCTCCCTACCTTCGAACTCGTTCCGCAGAGATCGACGAAGCAGTCGTCGACGAGACGAAGGAGAACTCATGCGCAAGTTCACGATTCGCCGCTCGGCCGGTACCGGGCGCGGTTTCGGGAAGCGGGCCGTGGTGGCGGGCGGGCTGGCCGGTGTCGCCGCGATGGGCCTGCTCGCCGCGCCCGCCGTGGCCGGAGCGTCGCCGGTGGACTCGGGTGCGGCCGTTCAGGCGGACGATGTCGCCCACCCGGATTCGGTCCTGGTGACCAGGGACGAGGACGGCAATGTGACGGTGCGCCGGGGCGACCTGCGCGACGTGCCCGGCGTGCCGGCGCTGCCCGCACTTCCGACACGGCCGGGGCAGCCCGCTGAGCCGGGCCGCACCATCATCGTCGACCCGGACACCCCGCACGTCCCGGCGCAGGTGATCGTTCCGGCGCGCCCGTCCACCGGGAGTGCGGGCTGATCCTCGCGGCCCCCGAGGCTGTGCGCGACCCGGCTGCTCCCGGCCCCTCGGGGAGCAGCCGGGCCGATGCGGCAGTCCGGAGCAGCTGCCGTGAATTCTCAGGAGCCTCCCCTAGCCTCGTGTCCGTGACGAGTCCCCGGATTCTGATTGTGGACGACGACGCCAGGGTGCTGACGGCGGTGACGCGCGGCCTGCGGCTGTCCGGATTCGAGGTGGAGACCGCGACGGACGGCGCGTCCGCCCTGCAGCGCATCGCCGCGAGCGCCCCGCAGGCCATGGTCCTCGACCTCAACATGCCGCAGCTGGACGGCGTCGGCGTGGTCACCGCGCTGCGCTCGTTCGGCAACGACATCCCGATCTGCGTACTGAGCGCCCGCTCGGAGGTCACCGACCGGATCGGCGCGCTGGAGGCGGGCGCGGACGACTACCTCACCAAACCCTTCGACCTCGGCGAGCTCGTCGCCCGCCTGCGCGCCATGCTGCGCCGCGCCCCCGCCCCCGTCCACGGCGCGGCCGCCGACCTGATCAAAGTGGGCCCGCTCACCATCCACCCCACGGCCCGCCGCGCCTACGCCAACGACACCCTGCTCGACCTGACCAAACGCGAATTCGACTTGCTAGCAGCGCTTTCCGCGGCCCCCGGCCAGGTCTTCACCCGCGCCCAGCTCCTGGATCGAGTGTGGGGCTACGACTTCGAAACCCAGACAAAGGTGGTCGACGTGTTCGTCTCCTACCTCCGCCGCAAGATCGAATCCACCGGCTGCCCGCGCCTGGTCCACACGGTGCGCGGCGTCGGCTTCGTACTCCGGGAGGACGCATGACGGCGACCGCCTGCTCGAGCCGGTCGCCCGGATTCTGCGGTGCCACAGGCATATCCCGCCCCCACACGGGGAACGGCAGGTCGATCGGATCGCTCACCGCGCTGCTGACGATCGGATCGCTCGCCATGCTGTCGTTCGGCGTGGTTGGTGTGCTGTCGCTCGCCACGCTGTCGATCACGGTCGGCGGACGGTCGAACCTGGTCCGCTCGGGCAGGGCGTTCCGGTGAGGCGGCGGATCCCGCTGCGGCCGAGGAGGATTCGGTTCAGCTCGCTCCGGCCGATCTCGCTGCGCACCCGGGTCGCGCTCGCCAGTGCGTTGACGGCGGCGGTGGTGGTGACGGCCATGGGTGCGGTGCTGTTCGCGATCGCGCAGCCCGAAGCGGAGCGTCAGGCCGGGCGCGTGGTCAGTGCACTGGCCATCACTCGCATCGACGAGCCGGGTGAGCCCGGGGCACCGGCCGTGCCGGTCTTCCCACCCGAGTTCGATGGTTCGCGCACGATCATTCGGGCGGCGCCCGCGGTGCCCGCCGAATCCGCCCCGGCCACGCCTGCGGTGCCTTCGGAGTCCGCTCCGGCCACACCTGCGGTGCCTTCGGAGTCCGCCCCGGTCTCCGGGTCCGTGCCGCCCACGGTGGCGGCCGGGCCGAATGCCACGGTGTCGCCGGAAGGTTCCGGGATTACCGCGCCCACAATGGATTTCGCGCGTACTATGCCGGTGGACGGGCGGGATATGGTGGTGGTGGCGGTGCCCAGCAGTGTGGTGTCGGATTCCACGGCCACCCAGCGCACCCGGATCGTCGCCATCGGCGTGGCGGCGGTGGCGCTGGCCGCGGTGCTGGGCTGGTATTTCGCGAATCGCGCGGTCGCGCCGCTGCGCAGGCTCACCACGGCGACGGCGGGGCTGGGGGATCGGCTCGCCTTGGAGCGGCAGGATCGGGTGGGCGCGAGTGAGACCGCCGAACTCACCGATGCCATGAACACCATGCTCGGCCGGATCGCCGCCGAACGCCGGCACACCAGTGAAGCGCTGGTCACCGCAAGGGATTTCGCAGCGACCGCCGCGCACGAACTGCGCACGCCGCTCACCTCCATGCGCACGGATCTGCAGGTGCTGCGCACGATGCCGCTCTCGGATGCCGATCGCGCGGAGATCCTCGACGATGTCCTGGCCGCGCAGGGCACGGTGGAGACCACCCTGGCCGCGCTGGAGCGTCTGGCCGTGGGCGATCTGACCACCGAATCCGATTGGGAGGACCTCGATCTGGGTCAGCTCATCGACCAGGTGGTGGACGACGCCCGCCGTGCCCACCCGGCGGTGACCATCACCGACGAGCAGGTCGAGCCGATTCGCCTGCGCGGTTTGGTCGCCGGGCTCCGTTCCGTGGTCGACAACGCGATCACCAATGCGGTCCGGCACGGGTCCGCCACCCGTGTGGAGATCGCCGCGTACCAGGTGGGCGACGCCATCACCCTCACCGTCGACGACGACGGCACCGGTATCCCGGAAGCCGACCGCGCCAGGGTTTTCGACCGTTTCTACCGGGCCAGCCCGGCCCCCGGCAGTGGCCTGGGCCTCGCTCTGATCGCGCAGCAGGCCCGCCTGCACGGTGGTGCGGCGGAGATCGGCGACAGTCCGCTGGGCGGGGTGCGGTTGACGATCACCCTCTCACCTCGCCCGAAATGAGAGTTTCGCCGCGAATCCTCCACAAAATCTCACGAAAACGTTTGCGGCCCGGAACCTTCAGGTTCCGGGCCGCAATTGGCATTGCCCCGAGAGCTGGGGGGTTGCCTACGAGTGTCCGAGTTGCTCTTCGTTGATGAGATCCTCGAATTCGTCCTGCAGTTCCTTCATTTCGTCCGGAAACACCCATTTGCGCATGGCGTAGAACCGGAATGCCATCTGCAGCAGATTGCCGATGATGAACGCGCTGAAGAAGTCGGAGATGTTCTCCACCGTGAAGCTCACATGCGGCTGCTTCAGGTCGAGCACATTGTTGGAGAACCACAGCGGCAGGCTGGCCAGCAGCACGCCGATGCCGCTGACCGCGAAGAACAGCAGCGCCTCGTGGTGCTTCTCGCGTCCGCCGCGTTTGTCGAAGGTCCATTCCCGGTTGAGGATGTAGGACACGATGACGGCGATCACACCGGACATCACGCGGGCGACGGTTGGCTTGGTATCGAGAACTGTCCACTTCAGCAGGTAGAAAATCCCGATATCGATGACGAACGTGGTCGCGCCGACAATCGCGAACTTGATCAGTTCGTAATGCCGGTCTGCGAGGGCCCGCATCGGTGCAGGCAGGCCGTTTACCACTTTGTCGACGAATGACACCAGCCGAGTCTACGTCGCCCGCGCGGACCTCGAGCAACCCGGACGGCAGTACCCGGTCCATGCCATGACAACATTGACCAACGTGAGCGCCCGTTCCTTCGATTCCTCCGCGATGCCCACCGTCACCATGATCGGTGGCGGCCAGCTGGCGCGTATGACCCACCAGGCGGCGATCGCCCTGGGGCAGCGGCTGCGGGTGCTGGCCGAGCACCCCGACGATCCGGCCGCCCAGGTGACCCCGGACGTGGTGTTCGGCAGCCACAACGATCTGACCGCCTTGCGCAAAGCCGCCGTCGGCTCACATGCGCTGACCTTCGATCACGAGGGTGTGCCCACCGAACTGCTCGAGGCGCTCATCGCCGAGGGCGTGAACGTGCAGCCGCCGCCGCGCGCCCTGATCTTCGCCCAGGACAAGCTGGCCATGCGCAACAAGCTGGCCGAGCTGGGCGTCCCGATCCCGGCGTTCGTGGCGGTCGAGAGCCCGGCCGACGCCCTCGCCTTCGGCGACGAGCACGGTTTCCCCTTCGTACTGAAGGCCGTGCGCGGCGGCTACGACGGCCGCGGCGTCTGGATGCCCGCCGACGCCGCCGAGACCACCCGCATCGTGGAAGACCAACTGGCGCACGGCGTTCAGCTGCTCGCCGAGGCCAAGGTGGATCTGAAGCGGGAGCTCTCCGCCATGGTCGCGCGCTCCCCGTTCGGTCAGGCCGCCGCCTGGCCGGTGGTGGAGACCGTGCAGCGCAACGGCCAGTGCGCCGTGGTCATCGCCCCGGCCCCCGAGCTGTCCGAGGCGCGCGCCACCGAGGCCGGTGCGCTCGCCCTGCGCCTGGCCTCCGAGCTCGGCGTCACCGGCGCGATGGCGGTGGAGCTCTTCGAAACCCACTCCGGTGAGCTGCTGGTGAACGAACTCGCCATGCGCCCGCACAACTCCGGCCACTGGGGTATGGACGGCGCCTGCACCGGCCAGTTCGAACAGCATCTGCGCGCGGTCCTCGACTACCCGCTGGGCAGCACCCGCCCGCTGGCCCCGGTCACCGTGATGGCCAATATCCTCGGCGCTCCCGAGGCTCCGGAGATGTCCATGGACGAGCGCCTGCACCACCTGGCCGCCCGCATCCCGGACGCGAAGGTGCACCTGTACGGCAAGGGCGAGCGCCCCGACCGCAAGATCGGTCACATCAACATCCTCGGCGAGGACGTGGCCGAGACCCGCGAGAAAGCAGAGCGCGCGGCCCACTGGATGTCGCACGCCATTTGGACCGACGGATGGGATCCGCACCATGGGTGACACTGCACAGGTTGGCCTGATCATGGGCTCCGACTCGGACTGGCCGACCATGGAGGCCGCCGCCGAAGCCCTCGCCGAATTCGGCATCCGCTTCGAGGTGGGCGTCGTCTCCGCCCACCGCACCCCGCAGCGCATGCTCGACTACGCCGTGAACGCCGCCGACCGCGGCATCAAGGTCATCATCGCGGGCGCGGGCGGCGCCGCCCACCTCCCCGGCATGGTCGCCTCCGCCACCCCGCTCCCCGTCATCGGCGTCCCCGTGCCCCTGAAATACCTCGACGGCATGGACTCCCTGCTCTCCATCGTCCAGATGCCCGCGGGCGTCCCCGTCGCCACCGTCTCCATCGGCGGCGCCCGCAACGCCGGCCTCCTCGCGGCCCGCATCCTCGCCACCGCCGACCCCGAATTGCGTTCCCGCATGGAGCAATTCCAAGCCAACCTGGAGACCATGGTCCTGGAGAAGGACGAAGCCCTCCGCAACAAACTCCTCGGCTGACGGAACGACTGATTTCGTGAGCTTCGGGGTAACTCCTGGGGGACGCCCAGAATCGGGGCGGCGTAGGACCGCCGCCACGCGAGCGGAATCCGGCGGCACCGAGTCGGGCGCTGAAGACGCGGAGAGGCGGATGAGCTCCGCGACGGCGCGACGGTTGACCGTCGTGGACCAGGCTTTGCGTCTCTTCGCCGAAAAGGGTTACGAGGCAACGACGGTCGAGGAGATCGCGGAGGCGGCGGGGATTTCCCGGCGTACCTTCTTCCGGCAGTTCCGGTCGAAGGAGGATGTGGTCTTCGCCGATCACGAATCTCAGCTGGCGCAGGCGCGGGAGTTTCTCGATGCGGCGCAGGGGGATCCGTGGGCGGCGGTCATCGAGGCCGTCGTGGCGGTGTTCGAGCGGTTCACGCAGTGGCGGGAGCTGGCCGCCCGCCGGTACGGCGTGGTGCGTCAGGTGCCTACCCTGCGTGAGCGTGAGATCGTCACGGTCTTTCGGTACGAGCGGCTTTTCACCGATTTCCTTCGCAGCCGCCTGCGGGGGCGGGCGGATCTGGAGCTCGTGCAGTTCACCGCGGCCGTGACCGCGACGCACAACTATCTGCTGCGCCGCATGGTGCGCGGCGAGTCGGACGCGAGTCCTGCGGATCTTCGGGCGGCGCTGATCGCGATTCCCCGTGCCGCCGGCTCGAGTGCTGGCGGTTCGCCCGCCGACTCCGACGACTTGGTTGTCGCGGTCTTCCCGCGCGATATGCCCGCCCGGCAGGTCGCCGACCTGCTGGCGCGTCGTCTCGATACGCTGTGAGGGTGCCGCAGGGTCTGTGATGACACTGCGTGCCACTGATCTGTGAGGTATTACGCGCACGTGGCTGCGATATTGCGGCGTATAGTTGGCTCCGAATGGCACTGAGTGCCGACTAGTTGGCGATGCTGGGCAACCAGCGGCGATCCCCACCGACGACCAGGAGAGAACCCCCATGGCGGGCAACCCCGACTTCACCCTGTTCCAGCTCGAGGACTTCCACCACGAGCTGCGCGAGGCCATCCGCGGCCTGTCCGAGAAGGAGATCGCCCCGTACGCGAAGGACGTCGACGGCAAGTCGCGCTTCCCGGAGGAGGCGCTGACCGCCCTCAACGCCGCCGGCTTCAACGCCGTGCACGTGCCCGAGGCGTACGGCGGCCAGGGCGCGGATTCGGTCGCCACCTGCATCGTCATCGAAGAGGTCGCGCGCGTGTGCGGTTCCTCCTCGCTGATCCCGGCCGTGAACAAGCTCGGCACCATGGGCCTGATCCTGCAGGGCTCCGAGGAGCTCAAGCAGAAGGTGCTGCCGACCATCGTGAACGGCGGCATGGCCTCCTACGCCCTGTCCGAGCGTGAGGCTGGCTCCGACGCCGCCTCCATGCGCACCCGCGCCAAGGCCGACGGCGACGACTGGATCATCAACGGCTCCAAGTGCTGGATCACCAACGGCGGCAAGTCCGACTGGTACACCGTCATGGCCGTGACCGACGCCGAGAAGGGCGCCAACGGCATCTCCGCGTTCATGGTGCACAAGGATGACGAGGGCTTCGTCGTCGGCCCGCTGGAGCACAAGCTCGGCATCAAGGGTTCCCCCACCGCGGAGCTGTACTTCGAGAACTGCCGGGTGCCGGGTGACCGCATCATTGGCGCGCCGGGCACCGGTTTCAAGACCGCCCTGCAGACCCTGGACCACACCCGCCCGACCATCGGCGCGCAGGCCGTCGGCATCGCGCAGGGCGCCCTGGACGCCGCGATCGCCTACACCAAGGACCGCAAGCAGTTCGGCAAGACCATCGCGTCCTTCCAGAACACCGAGTTCATGCTGGCCGATATGGCCATGAAGATCGAGGCCGCCCGCCTCATGGTCTACACCTCGGCCGCCCGCGCCGAGCGTGGCGAGAAGAACCTGGGCTTCATCTCCGCCGCCGCCAAGTGCTTCGCCTCGGATGTGGCCATGGAGGTCACCACCAACGCGGTGCAGCTGTTCGGTGGCGCGGGCTACACCACCGACTTCCCGGTGGAGCGAATGATGCGTGACGCCAAGATCACTCAGATCTACGAGGGCACCAACCAGATCCAGCGCGTCGTCATGTCGCGTCAGATCCTGCGCTGAATCCGTTCAGTAGCTGAATGATTGCTCCGGTCGCCGGGGCGCCGTGGTTGGGACGGCGTCACGGGCGGCCGGAGCTTTTTCTTGTGTCTTCCCCAGGGAAAGGCCGGATTTCAGGGCTGTTCGGCCGGGCATGGTAGGGGCACCATGTATCCATGGCCGGAGTCGAAATCACCGACACCTTCGTCCGGCGTACCTTGGCCGACGGACGGGTGGAGGAGGTCGCGTGGAACGAGCTTGCGGAGGTGCGGATCATCACGACGGCGGACGGCCCGTTCGCCGACGATGTGTTCTTCGTCTTGATCGGCGCGACGGGTAAGGGCTGTGTGGTGCCGCATTCGGCGGCCGATACCGCGTTCCTGGCGCGGCTGCAGGCGCTGCCCGGCTTCGACGGCGACAAGGTGGTCGAGGCGATGGTGAGCGTCGCGGACCGCCAGTTCCTGGTGTGGCGGCGCACCGATCCGCGCCGCCCGCAGTCGAATTAGCCGACCAGATCCGCGTATTCGGGGTGCTGCCCGATGTACTTCTCGACGTACCAGCAGGTGGGGATGATCGAGAAGCCTTCCGCGCGGGCGTCGTTCAACGCGAACTCGACGACCTGTGCGGCGACGCCGCGACCCCGGAACTCGGGGAAGGTGAGCGTGTGCTGGATGTCGCGGATCTTCTTGTCACCGTCGATCCGCTCGGCGTAGTCGGCGTAGCCCGCGAGCGTGTCGTCGAGATAGATCTCGTAGCGGGTGGCGTCGGCATTGTGTTCCAGCCTGGCAGTCATGATCGTGTCAACTCCGTTGCGTGGGTGGTTTGTTCCGGATCGGGGACCGGAGGAGGGGTCAGAGCACTGCGCCCGGATTGAGAATGCCGTGCGGGTCGAGGGCGTTCTTGATCGTGCGCGTGAGCGCCATCACGTCGGGTCCGACCTGGTCCGGGAGCCAGGCTTTCTTGAGGCGGCCGACCCCGTGTTCACCGGTGATGGTGCCGCCCAGGCTGATCGCGAGGTCCATGATCTCGCCGAAGGCCAGGTGCGCGCGCTCGGACTCATCCGGATTGTTCGGATCGTGGACGATGAGCGGATGGGTGTTGCCGTCACCCGCGTGCGCGATGACCGAGATCAGCACCGCGCGATGCCGCGCGATCTCGGCGATGCCGTTCACGAGATCACCGAGCCGGGGGAGCGGCACGCCGACATCCTCGAGCAGCAGCGGCCCTTTGCGTTCCACGGCCGGGATGGCGAATCGGCGTGCGGCGCAGAAGGCTTCGCCCTCCTCTTCGTCGTCGGTGCGGAAAGCCTCGGTGGCTCCGGCCTTTTCGCAGGCGGCCAGCATGATGTCGGCCTCGTATCCGGCGTGCTCGCCGGGTGCGTCGGAGCGCGCGACCAGGAGCCCGGCGGCCTCGCGATCCAGTCCCATGCGCAGTTCGTCCTCGACGGCGTTGATCGCCACCGAGTCCATGAACTCCAGCATCGACGGCCGCAGCGCACCGGTGATGGCGAGAATCGCGTCGGTGGCGGCGGTCAGCGTCGGGAAGGTCGCCACGACGGTCGACTGCGGCGGTTGCGCGGGCAGCAGCCGCAGCGTGAGTTCGGTGATGATGCCGAGGGTCCCCTCGCTGCCCACGAACAGCTTGGTCAGCGACAGCCCTGCCGCGTCCTTGAGTCTGGGTCCGCCGAGCCGCACCGCGGTTCCGTCCGCGAGCACGACCTCCATGCCGAGTACGTAGTCGGTGGTGACCCCGTACTTCACACAGCACAGCCCGCCGGCGTTGGTCGCGGCATTGCCGCCGATGGAGCAGATCTCGAACGAGGACGGATCCGGCGGATACCACAGACCATGTTCCGCGACAGCCCTTTTGACCTCGGCGTTCAACAGTCCGGGCTGGACCACGGCGGTCCGCGTCACGGTGTCGACGCTGATGTCGCGCAGCTTCTCGGTGCTCAGCACCAGCGCCCCGTGCTGCGCGGTCGAGCCTCCGGACAGTCCGGTTCCGGCGCCGCGCGGAACGATCGGAACCCGATGCTCGTGTGCCCACCGCACCACCGCCGACACCTGTGCGGTGGTCGTCGGCCGGACCAGTGCGAGTGCGGTTCCCGCAGCCGGATCGAATGCCCGGTCCTGGCGGTATGCGCCGAGGATGTCCGGATCGGTCACCACCATCCCGTCCGGGAGCAGAGCGCGCAGGGAGTCGAGGTTCGGGGGGTTCGGGGGCGAAGCCCCTGCGAGTTCCGAGAGTTGGTACGGGTCCACACCCCAGAAAGTACCTTCGTGAGCACGCAGTACACTGCCGCCGTGTCCGATCCCAAGCTTGAAATCCAAATGCTGCACGACCGCGTCATGGTTCGTATCAACCAGGAGGCGGGCGAACGGCGCAGTAGCGGGGGGATCCTGATTCCGGCGACCGCCCAGGTCGCCAAGCGTCTGTCCTGGGGTGAGGTCTGCGGCGTCGGCTCCCACGTGCGCGCCGTCGGCGTCGGCGACCAGGTGCTGTTCAGCGCCGAGGACCAGTACGAGGTCGAAGTCCAGGGCCACGCCTACTACGTTCTGCGCGAACGCGACCTGCACGCCATCGCCAACGAGCGCCCCGAGCACGGCACCGGCCTGTACCTGTAGCCGACGACGGCCCGTGCCGTTCCCCGCCTTGTCAACCAATTGGTTGGATACCATCGACCCATGTCACCGAGGGATCCGGACGCGACGAGGGCCCGCATCTTCGAGGCCGCCACCGCCGAATTCGCCGAATACGGCATCGCCGGCGCCCGCGTGGACCGCATCGCCCGCAACGCGAAGGCCAACAAGCAGCTCATCTACGCCTACTTCGGCGACAAGCAGCAGCTGTTCCACCAGGTCCTCGAACACGCCATGCTCGAGCTGGTCAACGCCGTCACCGACACCATCGAAGACCTGGACCGGTGGATCGACGAGCACATCGACTACCACAGCGCACACCCCGAACTGCTGCGCCTGCTCATGTGGGAGGCCCTGGAACTCGGCGATCAGCCCACCGCCGGTGAACTCCGCGCCGCCCGCTATGCCGCGAAACGCCACTGGATTGCCGTCGCTCAGGACAAGGGCCTGATCCGTTCCGATATGCCCCCCGGCCAGATCCTCCTGTCCATCATGTCGGTGATCAACTACCCGTTCGCCGTCCCCCAGCTCCGCGTCTTCACCCTCGGCGGTCACCCCGATCCCGCGGAGCAGCGGGCCTGGGTCAAGGACGCCATCCGCCGCATCGTCGCCCCGCAACCGCCGGAAAACTCGGCCACCTGACTCCGAATTCCCCTGTGCCGGTGGCAGTATGGGCGCCATGATCGCGAATACCGCACTGGTCCTCGGTGGCGGTGGCGTCGCCGGAATCGCCTGGCAGACGGGCATCGTGGCGGGCCTGGCCGCCGCCGGAATCGACGTGAACGACGCCGAGGTCGTCATCGGCACCTCGGCCGGCGCGACGGTCGCCGCACAGCTGAGCAGCGGCCTGCCCGTCACGGAACTGTATGCCCGCCAAGCAGATCCGGCCCGCCAGTACCCCGAGATGGTCCCGCCTGGCATCTCCTTCGCAGACCTGTGGCCCGTCCTCGCGGAGATCTACACCTCCGGCGCGGACCCGGCCGAACAGCGCAAGCGCGTCTGCGCCCTCGCCCGCGAAGCCGAAACCGTCCCGCAGGCAACCAGATACGCCATCATCGAGGGTCGTCTCCCGGTGCACACCTGGCCGGAGCGCGCCCTGCGCATCACCGCCGTCGACGTCGACTCCGGCATCCCCCGCATCTTCGACCGCACCTCCGAGGTCCCCCTGGTCACCGCGGTAGCCGCCAGCTGCGCCGTCCCCGGCATCTGGCCGCCGGTCACCATCGGCGAGGCCCGCTACACCGACGGCGGCGTCCGCACATCGGTCAACGCCGACCTGGCCTCCGGCTACGACCGAGTCCTGATCCTCGCCATACTCGTGGACCCCTTCCTCGACGACCAGATCGCCGAATTGCGCAGCACCGGTTCACGAGTCGAACTCATCACCCCCGACGAGGCATCCCTCGCCGCCTTCGGCACCGACCCCCTCGACCCCACCTCCCGCACCCCGGCCGCCGAAGCCGGCCGCGCCCAAGCCGATTCCGTCGCACCGGCCCTCCTGGACCTGTTCGCCTGAACCGTCCAGGAGTTCCGGTCACGCGAGCTGATCAGGCGCTCTTCAGCGTGCCGCCGTCGATGACGAGATCGGCTCCGACAATGTTCCCAGCCAGCCCCGATGCCAGGAAGGTCACCAGCGCCGCGATCTCGGCCGCCTCGGAGATCCGCCCGGAGGCGATGCCGAACTGCCCCGGCAGCGCGGTCAGGAACTCGGCGTGCCCGACGCCGCTGACGGCGGCCAGGGTCGCGCCCAGATTCCGCTCGCCGCGCCAGATGTCGGTCCCGGTCACGCCGGGCGACACCGTGTTCACGCGAACGCCCTTGGGCCCCAGTTCTTCACTGAGCCGCTTGCTGAACGAGGTGAGCGCCGCCTTGGCCTCGCTGTAGCCGACCGGCCCGGTGGCCGGGGCGTGCGCGTTGATCGAGGAGACGTTGATGATCGCGCCTCGCCGCTCGATGAGACTCGGCAGTGCCGCCCGGGTGGTCGAGACGACTCCGAACAGATTGAGGTCGAACAGATTTCGCCACTGCTCGTCCTCGGTCTCCAATACTCCGGCGAGGCCGAGCAGTTCGATGTCCCCGCCGCCGACATTGTTGATCAGGATGTCGAGTCCGCCGAGTTCCGCCAGTGCGGCCGCGACGGCCGTCCGTGTTCCGTCGGCGGTGCTGAGGTCGGCGGAAATCGCTGCGACGGACACCTTTTCGAGCTCCGATGTGATGTTCCGCGCGACTCCGGCCACCCGAACGCCTTCGGCGGCCAGGGTTTCGGCGATGGCGAGCCCGATGCCGCGGCTGGCTCCGGTGACGAGGGCGGTCTTGCCGTTCAGTCCGAGATCCATGGGTTTACCTTTCTTGAACTGCAGGTCAAAAACTAGGGTGCGAAAAAGGCCGCGACACTGCGGCCTCGAAGGTCAGAGTGTGGTCAGGGCGGTATCGATGATGCGGTGCAGCACCGCGACGTCCGCGGTGGTCCGGGCCATGACCCGAAGTCCGGCAATGGTGTTCAGCAGGAACTCGGCCTGTGCCCGTGCGTCGATATCGGCCCGGACATCGCCGTCGCGCCGCCCCTGGTCTATCCGGGCGGTCAGCGCGGTGATGATCGGCTCGGTCGCCGCGTGCAGCGCCGGGGCGACCGAGGGATCGTGCCCGGCCATCTCCACGGCGGTGTTCACCGCCAGGCAGCCGCGGCGAACCGGTTGGGCGACATCGATATCCACGAGCTCACGCAGGAATCCCCGAATGCATTCGCGGGTGCCGCCGGGTCGGTTCAACGCCTCCTCGGCCACCGCCGCGCCGCGCCGGGCATACCGTGTCATGGCCTGGTCGAACAGCTCGCGCTTGCTGCCGAAGGTGTTGTACAGACTCCCCTTCCCGATGCCGGTGGCCTCGGCGAGCTGTGCGGGGGAGGTGTTGGCGTAGCCGTTGGTCCAGAAGCATTCCATCGCGGACTCCACGACGGCGTCCGTCTCGAAGTTGCGCGGCCTGCCCATGCGGCCGACTCTAACCGTTCTAGACCTATAGGTCAAAAATTGCGCGGTACGAACGGCCAGCGCTGCCTGCTCACCGGCGCGGCTCCCAGTTCGATCACCAGTGGATGCCCGCATACGAACCAGGATCGATGCAGCTCAACGATTTTGGCCCGGGTGGGCAGGCCGCGCCGATGCGCGAGATTCTCCACCCAGTCGAACGGATATACCCGCTCGCACAGTGCCGCATAGGCTTCCGCTCGCTCGTTGTCATCGCGTAGCTCGCGGGCGATTCCCTCGAAAACCCCACCCGGCCAGCCGTTCTCGGAGGGCAACTGCAATCGCACTCGGGAATCGGCCCGCAGATTCCGGTACCACTGGGCCTGTTTGCCTCCTATCGAGACCAGGAAGGCCCGATCCCCGTCCCGTGCCGCCTTCACCGGCGTGTGCCGCGCCACTCCGCTCTTGCGCCCCCGCGTGGTCAGCACTCCCGTCCCGCGCGGCTGCCACACCGGAAACCACGGCATGTGCACCGCATGGACAATCCTGGCGAACCGCTTGGCATCCTCCGGCCGAGGCGTCCGCCGCATCCCCCGGAACCGCTCGGGAACGTACTGACCGTCCGTGTAGCGCAGGGACTCCGGAATCGACTCCATACCTCAGCGTAGGCCGGAAACGGCAACGGCCCGTGCCCCTCGCGGGCACGGGCCGTGAACTCGCCCGGAGGCGAATGCCTTACAGCGCCTTGAGTTCCTCGGTGACCGCACCGACGGACTTCTTGGCGTCGCCGAACAGCATGGAGGTGGTGTCGGCGTAGAACAGCGGGTTGTCGATACCGGCGAAGCCGGAGTTCATCGAGCGCTTGAGCACGATGACCGACTTGGCCTGGTCGACGTTGAGCACCGGCATGCCGTAGATGGGGGACGAGGAGTCCTCGCGGGCGGCCGGGTTGGTGACGTCGTTGGCGCCGATGACCAGGGCGACATCGGTGCGGCTGAATTCGCCGTTGATGTCGTCCATTTCCTTCATGGCGTCATAGGACACCTCGGCCTCGGCGAGCAGCACGTTCATGTGGCCGGGCATACGACCCGCCACGGGGTGGATCGCGTACTTGACCTCGACGCCCTTGGCTTCGAGCAGCGCCGCCATCTCCTTGACCGCGTGCTGGGCCTGGGCGACGGCCATGCCGTAGCCGGGGACCACGATGACCTGGTTGGCGTAGGCCATCTGGATCGCGGCATCCGCGGCCGAGGTGGCCTTGGCCTGTTTCTGCTCGCCGCCGGAAGCGCCGGGAGCGGTTCCGCCGCCACCGAATCCACCGGCGACGATGGCCGGGATGGACCGGTTCATGGCCTTGGCCATGAGGTTGGTGAGGATGGTGCCGGACGCGCCGACGATCATGCCCGCCACGATCATGGCGGTGTTGTTGAGCGCCAAACCGGCTGCGGCGGCGGACAGACCGGTGAGCGCGTTGAGCAGCGAGATGACGACGGGCATATCCGCGCCGCCGATGGGCAGCACGACCATCAGGCCGAGGATGCCCGCGAGCACCAGCAGGCCGATCATCCACAGCTGGGACACGCCCTCGCCGGAGGCGCCGATGCCGATGACCACGGCCGCGGCGATCGAGCCGAGGAGCAGCAGCAGGTTCAGCGGCTGCTGCAGCTTGCCGATGCCGATCGGATGGCCGGGCAGGGTCTCCTGCAGCTTCAGGAACGCGATGACCGAGCCCCAGAACGACACCGAGCCGATGATGGCCGCGAACAGCGAACCGATGACGATGTGCACCGAAGGCTGCTCGTGCAGCGCGGAAAACCCGTCGCTGTCCAGGAATTCGGCCCACGCGATCAGCGCCACGGTGCCACCGCCGACGCCGTTGAACGCGGCGACGAGCTGCGGCATGGCCGTCATCTTGGTGAACTTGGCGGGCGGAACACCCAGGGCCACACCGACAACGAGGCCGGCGACGATGATGATCCAGTTGGAGGTGTCGCGAATCGAGATCAGCGTCGCCACGACCGCGATCACCATGCCGACGGCGGCGATCCAGTTGCCGCGCACCGCGGTCTTCGGGCCGGTCAAGCCCATCAGACCGTAGATGAACATCGCGAAGG
The DNA here is from genome assembly GCF_016741815.1 of Nocardia acididurans. GTDB lineage: Bacteria > Actinomycetota > Actinomycetes > Mycobacteriales > Mycobacteriaceae > Nocardia > Nocardia acididurans. The sequence goes on along the minus strand of NZ_JAERRJ010000004.1, from coordinate 75,161 downwards.
CGACGATGTAGAGAATATTGACCAGGTTGTCCATGGCTTACTTACCGGCCTTCTCTTGTGCGGCAGGCTTCTTCGCCTTGAACATGCCCAGCATGCGGTCGGTGACCACGAAACCGCCGATGACGTTCAGCGTTCCGAAGACGACGGCGACGAACAGGATGATCTGCATGAGGATCGAGGGATCCTCCATCTTGCCGAAGACCACGAGCGCGCCGAGCACCACGATGCCGTGAATGGCGTTGGTGCCGGACATGAGTGGCGTGTGCAGCGTGTTGGGCACCTTGGAGATGACCGCGAATCCGACGAACCCGGACAGCACCAGGATCGCGATGTTCGCAAGAAGTTCCGTGTACATCAGGCTTCCTTCTCACGGGTGACGCAGGAGTCGGCCAGCACCTGATCCTCGAAATCCGGTGCCAGCGCACCGTCTTTCAGCATCAGTTCCAGCAGGGCCGCGATGTTCTTGGAGTACAGCTCGGACGCGTGCTCCGGCATGGTGGCGGGCAGGTTGAGCGGCGAGGTGATGGTGACCCCGTGCTTCACAACGGTTTTGCCCGGTTCGGTCAGCTCGCAGTTGCCGCCGGTCTCACCGGCCAGGTCCACGATGACGCTGCCGGGCTTCATGCCCTCGACGGCGGCGGCGGTGACCAGGCGCGGGGCCGGGCGGCCGGGGACGAGGGCCGTGGTGATCACGACATCGAATCCCTTGATGGCGTTCTCCAGAGCCTGCTGCTGCTGGGCCTTCTCGTCGTCGGTGAGTTCGCGGGCGTACCCGCCCTCACCGGCGGCGTCGATGCCCAGGTCCAGCCACTGCGCACCCACGGATCGCACCTGATCGGCGACCTCGGGTCGCACGTCGTAGCCGGTGGTGCGCCCGCCCAGGCGCTTGGCGGTGGCCAGCGCCTGCAGACCCGCGACACCCACGCCGAGCACCAGCACGGTCGCGGGCTTCACGGTGCCGGCCGCGGTGGTCAGCATGGGGAAGAATCGAGTGGACTCCGACGCGGCGAGCAGCACGGCCTTGTAGCCGGCCACGTTGGCCTGCGAGGACAGCGCGTCCATCACCTGGGCGCGCGAGATGCGCGGAATCGCTTCCACGGCAAAGGCCTGCACGCCCGCGTCCTTGAGCGCGCCGATCTTGTTGTCGGCGTTGCGGGGCGCGAGGAATCCGATCAGCGTCTGCCCGGAGGACAGCTTCGCGATCTCGGAGTCGTTGGGCGGGGCGACCTTCACCACGACGTCGGCGCTCCACGGATCGCCGATGGTGGCGCCCGCTTCGGTATACAGCTCATCGGGGATGAGTGCGCCCAGACCGGCACCGGACTCGATGATCACCTCCACGCCCTGCTTGCGCAGGGCCGGAATGATCTTCGGCACCAATGCGACACGTCGTTCGTCGGGGTTCGTCTCCCGAACCACGCCGACGCGCGCACCGCGGGGCGCAGCTGTCTGTGCGCTCTGCGTTGTGTCCACTTGTCAAACTTCCTTCTCGTGGTGAGCCCGGAACTTACTTTGGAGTAAGTTCCTGAGAATTCTCGCAACTGTACCCGGTCCGCGGTGAGGATAGCGGAGATGCCGGTCACACAGTGTGGCGAGAAATCGGACAATCACATGCTCGGGCAGGGGTGCTACCAGCCACAAGTACCTACGACAGCGTGCGCTACTAACCGGTAGGTGTGTGAGCTGGTAGAGATCGCTCGCAGCTTCGCAGGGGTGTCGCGGATCACTCGTACGCCGTAATCTCACCAGCGTGAGTGGCTGTATCTTTTGCCGGATCGTGGCGGGCACCGCACCCGCCACCAAGATCTTCGAGGACGACATTCTCCTGGCGTTTCTCGACATCCGGCCCATCACGCGGGGGCACACGCTGATCATCCCGAAGTGGCACGCCACCGATCTGGACGATCTCAACCCCGCGCTCGGTGCGCAACTGTTCGCCTTCGGGCACCGGCTCGCCAAGGCCGTGCGCCGCAGTGACCTCGGGGCCGACGGCGCGAACCTGGTGCTCAATGACGGCAAGGCCGCTTTCCAGACCGTCCATCACGTACACCTGCACGTGGTCCCCCGGCAGCAGGGCGACACCCTCACCTTCGCCAAGGGTTTCGTCCTGCGCCGCCCACACGACCGCGAGGCCACCGCCGCGGCCATCCGCTCGGGTCTGGACCGGCTCGCCGCCGAAGAAAAGGCGGTTTGAGATGAAAGAGGCCAGCGCATGACCGACACGGTGCTCGACCGCGCGGAGATCACCGCGGCCCTGTCCGCCCAGTGGGACGAGCTCACCCGGCTAGTGGGCGGACTCGATGAACAGGCGTGGCGCACGCCGTCCGCGCTCCCGGGGTGGACGGTGTTCGATGTGCTCGCGCACATCATCGGCGTGGAGTCCCTGCTGCTCGGGGAGCCGACACCGGAGGTCGAGGTGAGCGGTGCGCACATTCGCAACGACGTGGGCGCGCTCAACGAGAAGTGGATCGCGGCGCTCCGGCCGCTGCCGGGGGAGCAGCTGCTGGAACGCTTCCACGAGACCACCGGGCGGCGGCGGAAAGCGCTGGCGGAGACCAGCCCGCAGGCATGGGCCGAACCGGTGCCGACGCCGGTGGGGATGGCCCCCTACGGCCGGTTCATGCGAATCCGCCTATTCGACTGCTGGATGCACGGACTCGATATCGCCGACGGGCTCGGCGTGACCACCGACGAGGGCGGGCCGCGCGCGGAGAACGCCTTCCCGGAACTGCTTCCGACCATCGGGAAAGCCGTGGTCAAGGGCGCGGGCGCAGCGGACGGCGCACGCATCACCCTGGAGACGACCGGCCCGGTGCCGCAGGTCCTGCACCTCGAGGTGGCGGGCACGCGCGCCGCGGTGGTCGACAACCTGAGCGGCCCGGCCACTCTCGTCCTCACGCTGCCGTCCGGCCTGTTCGCCTGCCTGCGCGGTGGCCGCACCACGGCCGACGCACACACCGGTGAGTTCACCCTCACCGGTGACACGGACCTCGGCAATCGCCTGGTCCGCAGTCTCGCCTTCACCATCTGAGGTCTGATGCGGCTGTTCCTGTCCAGCTACCGCTTCGGCGCGCACACCGACCGCCTGCTCGCCATGGTCGGTGAGCCGGGCCGGGTCGCGGTGATCGCCAACGCCTGCGACGCCTGGCCCTCGGCGCGGCCGAGCGCGGTGTCGAGTGACCTGTTTCCGCTGCGCCGCATGGGTTTCCAGCCGGAGGAGCTGGACCTGCGCAACTATGTCGGCCGCCCCGCCGACCTGGAGCGCACGCTCGCGGGTTTCCCGCTGGTGTGGGTGCGCGGCGGCAACACCTTCGTGCTGCGCGCCCAATTCGCCCGCAGCGGAGCGGATGTCGCGCTGCGCAATCTGCTGGAGGCCGATGCCCTGGTCTACGCGGGTTACAGCGCCGGAGCCTGCGTCATGACGCCTGACCTGCACGGTCTGGAATCCGCGGACGATCCGGCGGAGGTCCGCCCGGTGTGCGGCATCGAACCCCGCTGGGACGGACTGGGTTTGGTGGACCATCGCATTGTCCCGCATCTGGACTCACCCACCGACCCGCAGGGGTTCTCCCGTCGGCTGGCCCGCGACTACCGCGACGCGGGTATCGCGCACTGGGCGCTCACGGATGAGGATGTCGTGGTCGTCGAGGGTGATCGGGTGGACGTCCTCGGGGCCCGATGAACCGAAAACCCCTACCGGAGAAGAATTCCGGTAGGGGTTTCCGATCTTGGTCGAATTCTCGGGTCACTCGCCCTTGTGGCGCACCCCGTGGAAGAAGGCCACACCGGCGGTGAGGAACGCGCCCGCGGACAGGATCGCGAAGCTCGCCACATACGCGTTCACTGTCGGAACATGGGTTCCGGCAATGACATGCGCGGACAGGATCGACGCCGTCACCGCGCCCGCGATACTGCCGCCCGCCGTGCGCACCAGCGAGTTGATGCCCGAGGCGATGCCGCTCTCGCTCATCGGTACATGCTGCACGGCGAGCGTGCCCAGCGCGGCGTAGCCGATGCCGAATCCGGTGCCCTGCAGGATCTGTGAGATCACCATGTCGTAGCCGTGGTCGTGCGAGATCGCCAGCCACAGCATGGACGCGCCCGCGAAGGCCGCGCCGATGGCGAGGGTGAACGCCGGTCCGATCTTCGCCGCGATCCGCCCGGTGCGGAAGGAGAAGAACGTCATCAGGATCGAGCTCGGAATGCCGTACAGGCCCACCGCCAGCACCGAACCCGACAGACCGTAGCCGACCTTGTCGGCGGGCGTCTGGATGAAATTCGAGATGAGCGTGAAGGATCCGAACATGGCGAAGCCGAGCAGCGCGGAAGCCAGGTTGGCGGACAGTGATTGCGGCCCGACCAGCAGCGGCAGCCGCACCAGCGGCTGCGCCACCTTGAGTTCCACCAGCACCCAGACCACCGTGAGCACCGCGGCGGCCACGAACAGCCCGATCACCGAGCCGGAGCCCCAGCCCCAGCGCGGGCCCTCGCTGATGCCGAGCAGCAGGCACACCAGCAGGCCGGCCAGCAGGGCCGCGCCGATGAAGTCGGGCTTGCCGCCGTGGCGCACGCCATTGTTCTTGGCGCTCACCTGGATCAGGACGGTGGCGACCACGCCGAGCACGGCGGTCAGCCAGAACACCGGATGCGGATTCTGGGTGTGGTCGGCGATGATGCCGGTGACCAGCAGGCCGACGGTGCCGCCGACGCCCATGGTGCCGGAGACGATGCCGATCGCGCCGACCAGCCGTTCGCGGGGGAAGGTGTCGCGAATGATGCCGATGGCCAAGGGAATCATGGCCGCCGAGGTGCCCTGCAGGGCGCGGCCCACGATGTAGACGGGCAGGCTGTCGGCCAGCGCGCAGACCACCGAGCCGATGATCAGCAGTCCCATGGCGGTCATGACCATGGGCTTCTTGCCATACATGTCGCCGAAGCGGGACAGCAGCGGCGTGCACACCGCGCCGGTCAGCAGGGAGGCGGTGAACAGCCAGGTCACCCCGGCCACATCGGTGTTCAGCTGGGTGATCATGCGGGGCAGCAGTGGAATCACCACGGTCTGCTGCAGTGACACCACGAGACCGGCCGCGCACAGGGCGAGCAGGGTGAGCCCGAGATGGGCTGGGGGCCGGTCGTCCACGCCGTTTTCGGCGGGCGAACCGACAGCAGTCGTAGTCATGAGTTCGGAATCCCCTGGATTACTTACCAAAATTAAGTAAATGCGTTTCGTAAGATAACCACATGCCGCGCCCGGAAGCCACACCGCACCGCGAAGTAGACACAGCTCACATCGTCGAGCTGGAGCGTGCCCTGGCCCGCGTCGCCTACCTCCTGACCCGAGTCCGCCGTCACGACCGCGCCATGACCCAGTGCGGCATCACCATGGACCGCGCCAGCGTCCCGCTGCTGCGCATCCTCGCCGACGCCGAGGAACCGCTGCGCCTCGGTGAACTGGCCACCCGCCTCGACGTCGAAGCCCCCCATGTGAGCCGCCAGATCCAGCGCCTCGAGAAATCCGGCTACGTCGAACGCGTCCCCGACCCCGACGACCGCCGCGCCCAGCGCGTCCGCCCCACCCCCCAGGGCCGCGACGCCGTCGACGCCATCCGCGACGTCCTGCGCGGCTGGATGCAGGACGCCCTCACCGACTGGACCCCCGAAGACCTGAAATCCCTCGCCGTCCTCAACCACCGCATGGTCGACGCCTTCCTCGACCACGCCGACAGCATCGGCGACTACGGCGCGACCGCCCGCGAACGCCGCCGCCCCTGACCCTCCCGCGCCGCGCTACTTCGTGGCGCCCGGTGCGACCACGCGAGCACCCCACGCGCACAACAGCATTGCCACCAGCGGCACCAGCATGGCCGTCGACAGCGACATGGCTTCGGTCAGCCAGCCGATGATGGCCGGGCCGGCCAGCAGGCCCAGGTAGCCGATGCCGAACACCCGCGACATATCGGTCGCGGCGGTGCTGGAGCCCAGATTCCCCGCGGCGGTGAACACCTGGGGAATGCCACCGGCCAGGCCGATGCCGCACAGGGCCCATCCCGCCACGGTCAGCGGCGTCCACGAGGACAGCAGGATCAGCGCGAAACCCGCTGCGGCGAGCAGGGTTCCCCAGCGCACGATCATGACGCGGCCGAAGCGGGCGCTCACCCGGTCCGCCCCGAACCGGCCGAGCGTCATCGTCAGGGAGACGGCGGCGAAGCCCAGCGCCGCGGTGCCCTCCGCGACGCCGAGGCGCTCCCGCATCTGCAGAGCGCTCCAATCCGCCGCTACGCCTTCGGCCATCAGGATCGCGAAGGCGATGGCGGCCAGCGCCAGCACTTTTCGAGCCCGCCCCGACGGCTTCCGGGGAGACTGAGTGGCTGCGGCGATCGCGTGGACGGCATCGCCGACCTGCGAGCCTGTGCCGGGGTTCGCGCTCGTGAGCGAGCCGAGATCGCCGCCCGCGTTCGCGAACGGCGCACTGTGCGTGCCGGATTCGGTGAACTCCGTGGCCGTGGTGTGGGGGAGCAGGTGCGGTGTGCACAGCACGACTATCGCGAGACCGCAGGCCGACGCCAGGGGGAGGGTGACATGGGTGTCCCAGCCCGCGTGCTGGGTGGCCGCGCCGACCAGCGAACCGGTGAGCCCGCCCAGGGAGAACAGGGCGTGGAAGGCCGACATGATCGGGCGGGGGTAGGCGCGTTCGACGTGGACGGCCTGGGCGTTCATGGAGACGTCGAGGGCGCCGTTGCCGAAACCGTAGGCGCACAGGGCCAGAGCCAGTGCGAGAGGAGTGGGTGCGAAGGCGAGACCGAGCAGGGACAGCGACAGTGCGGTGGCGGCGGACGCGGTCAGGGTGCGGCTGCCGAGGCGGTCCGCGAGCGGACCGGCGGTTTGCATGCCCGCGATGGCCGCGACCGCCATGAGAAGCAGGAGCATGCCCAGGGTCGCGTTGGATACGCCGGTTCGCTCGGTGACGGCCGGAATGTGGACGATCCAGATCGCCGACAGCATCCCGTTGAGGCCGAACACCGCGAACAGCGCGGCTCGCGCGAATCGGATGGGAGGAGCGGGCGTCGCAGCGACCATCGGTACGACGCTACCTGTTCGGTAGCTCCTCTTCACCCCTGTCCTCGGCGACCTCGTCGTCGCCTCCGATCGGGATCCGATTCCAGTGAACTTCAACCTGTTTCGCCTCAATTGTATGCCCGGGCACCGACAGGTTATGCCCGCCGCAGGGGCACCGGAACATCGGAAATCGCCATGTCACGGGCGTAGTCCGCGAAGTCCAGGGGCGCCCGGCCGAGGGCTCGGAGCACGCCGTCGGCGGTGGGGGTGTTGCGGCCGTCGAGGACCGTGCCGAACAGGTAGTCGAGCAGGCTGATCTCGTCCGCGGGTACGTGGAACGACGTCAGCGCCGCCACGAAATCGGTGCGGGACAACGGAATGAAGGTGATCGCGCGGCCGGTGGCCGCCGCGATCTCGGCCACCGCCGCGGCGAAGGTCAGTGCGCGCGGGCCGGTCAGTTCGTACACCTGCCCGGCGTGTCCGGGGTCGAGGAGCGCCGCCACGGCCGCCTCCGCCACGTCCTCGGCGTGTACGAAGGGTTCCGGCACGTCACCGTGCGGCAGCGCCACCGCGCCGGCGCGGACGAAGTCGGCGAGGAGGCCCTCGCTGAAGTTCTGCGCGAACCAGGAGCAGCGCAGCACGGTCCACTCGAGGCCCGAATCCTGAACTATCCCTTCGCATTCCAGCGCTTCGGCCGCACCGCGTCCGGACAGCAGCACGACCTTGTGCACGCCCGCCGCACGCGCCATGGTGCAGAAGGCTTTGATGTCCGAGGGAGCGCCCGGCACCGCCAGATCCGGCTGATAGGACAGATAGACGGCGCCGATGCCGTCCAGCGCGGCGGACCAGGTGCCGCGATCGGTCCAATCGAAGGGAACGGCGGCCGATCGTGAGCCGGGCCGCACCGGCAGCCCGAGGCCGGACAGCCGCGCTGCCACCCGGCTGCCGGTCTTCCCGGTCGCGCCCAGAACCAAAACGGTGTTTCGGCTGCTCACAATGTCTTTCGTCGTCATGTATCCAGTACATCTCGATCGTCGGCGAGCAAACATGGTTGAGAAGCGCACACCCATTTGCGATCGTCTTTAGTCATGGATGCGTTGGCGAGCCTGCTCGAAGGTCCACGCGCGCGGGCCGCGTTCGTGATGCGATCCTGCTTCGACCCGCCGTGGTCGCTGCGCATTCGCGACGAGGCCCCGCTGACCCTGGTGGCGATGGTGCGCGGCAGCGGCTGGGTGATCCCGGATGCCAAGGGCGGCAAGCCGATCCCGCCGCGTCAGTTGCGCACCGGCGATATCGCGCTGTTCCGCGGGCCCGATCACTACACGGTCGCCGACGATCCCGGCACCGCGCCGCAGGTGATCATCCACCCCGGGCAGATCACCACCACCCCCGACGGCGAGGTGCTGTGCGAAACCCTGAGCCTGGGCATCCGCAGCTGGGGCACCAGCGCCGAGTCGCAGACGGTGCTGGTCACCGGCACCTACGAGCAGGAGTCCGCCGCCAGCCGCCGCCTGCTGCGCGCCCTGCCGCCCATCGCGCTGCTCAATCGCGGCGAGATCGACTCCCGGGTCCTGGACCTGCTGGTCGACGAGGCCGCCAAGGACCTCCCGGCCCAGGGCGCCATGCTGGACCGCCTGCTCGACCTGCTGCTCATCGCCACCCTGCGCGCCTGGTTCTCCCGCGCGGACGCCCCCGCCTGGTATCACGCCTACGGCGATCCACTGGTCGGCAAGGCCCTGCGCCTGATGCAGCACAATCCCGCGCACGCCTGGACGGTGGCCTCGCTCGCCACCGAGGTCGGCGTCTCCCGTGCCGCCCTGGCCCGCCGCTTCACCGAACTGGTCGGCGAGCCCCCGATGGCCTTCCTCACCGACTGGCGGCTGGCCCTGGCCGCCGACCTCCTGCACGAATCCGACGCCACCCTGGAATCCATCGCCCGCCGCGTCGGCTACGGCAGCGCCTTCGCCCTGAGCACGGCTTTCAAACGCCACTACGGCCTGAGCCCGCGCGATCACCGCAACGCCGAGAACGAGCGCACGGCCTGACCCGCTATCGTCTGCCGGGTGACACAGGATCAGCAATACCCCGTCATGTGGCCGATGCCGACCCGCTGGGCGGATAACGACCACTACGGGCACGTCAACAATGTGACGTACTACAGCTACTTCGATACGGCTGTGAACGGGTTCCTGCTGGCCGCGACGGGCACGGATATCCGCGACCTGCACGCCATCGGCGTGGTGGCGCAGACCTCCTGCAACTTCCTGGGCTCGATCAGCTTCCCGGATCTGCTGAAGGTCGGCATCCGGGTGGGCCGGCTGGGCAATTCGAGCATCAGCTACGAGCTCGCCATCTTCCGGGTGGACGGTGACGCCCTGGAGCTGGCCGCCACCGGCACCTTCACGCACGTCTACGTGGACGAGGTGACGCGCAAGCCGGTGCCGATTCCCGAGGTCATCCGGAAGGCCGTCGAACCGCTGGTGGTGCGCTAGACCCGGCCCAGCAGGGTCAGTGGATCCTCCAGCAGCGCAGCCACATTCGCCAGGAACCGCGACCCCTGCTCGCCGTCGATCATGCGGTGGTCGAAGCTGAGGCCCAGTGTGGTCACCCAGCGCACGGCGAGTTCGTCGCGGTGCACCCACGGGCGCTTGCGGATGGAACCCAGGCACAGGATGGCGGCTTCGTTCGGATTCACCAGTGGCACACCGGTATCCACACCGAAGACGCCCACATTGGTGATGGTGAACGTGCCGCCGGTGAGGTCTGCCGGTGTGGCGGTGCCCGCGCGGGCGAGTTCGGCCGCCCGGCCGATCTCCACGCACAGATCCCGCAGGCTGAGTGCCTGCGCCTCTTTGAGATTCGGCACCAGCAGCCCGCGTTCGGTGGCCACGGCGATGCCGAGATTCACGTAGTGCTTGGTGACGATCTCCTGATGCGGCTCGTCCCAGTACGAGTTCAGCTCCGCGAATTCGCTGAGCGCCACCAGGGTTGCCTTCGCGACCAGCGCCAGCGGGGTGAGTGTCAGACCGGCGAAGGTGGGCGTGGCGCGCAGATGATCCAGCAGTTCCATGGACCCGGTGAAATCGGTGGTGACGAAGGTGCTGGCCTGCGGAATGTGCTGGGCGCTGGCCACCATCGCCGCCGCCGTGCGTTTCCGGATTCCGCCGATGGGCGTGCGGGTTTCGCGTTCCGACGTCGTCGGCCGCAGCATTGCTGCCGGGCGCATGGGCGGCACCGGCGGCGCGGTGTGGATCGGAATGACCTCGGAGCCGCGCGATTCCCGCCGCGCGGGACGGTTGTCCTCGATCGTCGGTGTCGCCTGCAGATCCTCCACGGTGACCGCGCCGTCCGGCCCGGTTCCGGTGATGCCCGCCAGGTCGACGCCCATCTCGCGGGCGAGCCTGCGGGCGGCCGGGGTGGCCGTGGCACGGCCCAGGGTGCCGAGGTCCGAGCCCAGCTTCGATACCGGAACGCCATCGGATGAATCCGCTTGCCCGGGAGCGGCGTCGGCGGGCGTTGTCCGGGCGGCTGCCAGGCGTGCACGGTGCGAGGTGGGTTCGCCTTCGGGGCCGTATCCCACCAGGACCGATTGCCGTTGCGCGGGTGCGTCGGCGGTTTCCACGCGGATGAGGGGCGCGCCGACCGGCACCGTGTCACCGGGTTCCGCGAGCAGGTCCACCACCGTTCCGGCGTACGGGCAGGGCAGCGCCACCTGGGCTTTCGCGGTTTCGACCTCGGCGATGACCTGGTTCAATTCGACGGTGTCGCCGACTTGCACTGTCCACGACACCAATTCGGCATCGGCCAATCCTTCGCCGAGGTCCGGCAACCGGAATTCCATTACCTGACGCTGATCTTCCACCGGGCTTCCTCCGTGCGATGAATCGTTAGGCGGCGAGCGTGCGATCGACCGCGGCGAGAATGCGGTCCGGGTCGGGCAGGTGGTGCCGCTCGAGCTTAGCTGGGGGATAAGGGATATCGAAGCCGCCGACCCGCAGCACCGGTGATTCCAGATGGTAGAAGCAGCGTTCGGTGATGCGCGCCGCGATTTCCGCGCCGAGTCCGCCGAATACCGGTGCCTCGTGCACGATCACGAGCCGCCCGGTCTTGCGCACCGAGGTTTCGATGGTGTCGAAATCGATGGGCGAGAGACTGCGCAGATCGATCACCTCCAGCGAATGCCCTTCGGCGGCGGCGATATCGGCGGCGGTGAGCGCGGTGGCCACGGTGCCGCCGTAGGCGACCAGGGTGGCGTCCTCGCCGCTGGCGCAGATCCGGGCCTTGTCCAGCGGTAATCCGCCGTCGCGGTCCAGTTTGTCGAAGTCCACGTCGGCCTTGTCCCAGTACCGGCGCTTGGGTTCGAAGAAGATGACCGGATCGTCGAGGGCGATGGACTGCCGGATCATGAGATACGCGTCGGCCGGATTGCTCGGCGACACCACGCGCAGTCCGGCGGTGTGCGTGAAATACGCTTCGGGCGATTCGGAATGGTGTTCCACCGAGCCGATGCCGCCGCCGCACGGAATGCGAATGGTGATGGGCGCGACCACTTTCCCGCGCGTCCGATAGTGGATCTTTGCGACCTGGCACACGATCTGATCGAAGGCCGGATACACGAATCCGTCGAACTGGATTTCACACACCGGCCGCAATCCGCGCAGCGCCATGCCGAAAGCCGTTCCGACGATTCCGGATTCGGCGAGCGGAGTGTCGATGACCCGGTTGTTCCCGAAGTCCTTCTGCAGTGTGTCGGTGACCCGGAATACGCCGCCGAGCCGTCCGATGTCCTCGCCCATCAGCACGACTTTCGGATCGTCCTCGAGCGCCCTGCGCAACCCGTAGTTGACGGCGCCCGCAAATGTCGTCTTCATGACGGGGCTCCTTCCAGGTAGGCGGTGTATTCGCGGCGTTCCTGTTCGACCAGCGGATGCGGGGTGGAGTACACGTGCTCGAAGAGTTCGGCGGGTTCCGGATCCGGCATGGTGAGGGTGGCGGTGCGCAGCCGGGCGGCGATCTCGTCGGCCCGTTCGGTTACCTGTTGTTCGAAGGTGCTGTCCCACAGTCCTTCTCGCTCCAGGAGCCGGCGCAGGCGGTCGATGGGGTCGCGGCGCTGCCAGAGTTCGAGTTCGGCGGCGGTGCGGTAGCGGGTGGGGTCGTCGGCGGTGGTGTGCGGGCCCATCCGGTAGGTGATGGCCTCCACGAACGACGGTCCGCCGCCGCCCCGGGCCCGGATCAGCGCCTGCCGGGTGACGGCCAGGACGGCGAGCGCGTCGTTGCCGTCCACCTGCACGCCCGGAATGCCGTAGCCGACGGCGCGGCGCGCGATGGGCGTGGCGCTCTGGACCCGGACCGGCGCGCTGATGGCCCAGTGGTTGTTCTGGCAGAAGAACACGACCGGCGCACTCCAGCTCGCGGCGAATCCGAGTGCCTCGGCGATATCGCCCTGACTGGTCGCGCCGTCGCCGAAGTAGGCGATGGTGGCCACGTCCGAGCCTTCGAGATGTGCGGCGTAGGCGTATCCGGTGGCGTGCAAACCCTGCGATCCGACGACGATGTTCGGGTTGGTCATCTTGTATGTGTCGGCTTCCCAGCAGGAGTGGGCGACGCCGCGCCAGAGCCGGGTGAACTGTTCGGGCGGTATGCCACGGCAGTAGGCCACCCCGGCTTCGCGGTAGCTGCAGAACACGTAGTCGTCGGCGTCGAGTGCGTGCGCCGAGCCGACCTGCGCGGCTTCCTGGCCGAGCAGCGGCGGCCACAATCCCAGCTGACCCTGTCGCTGCAGCGCGGTGGCCTCGACGTCGATGCGCCGTGCCACGCTCATATCGGTGAACATGGCCCGCAGCCGATCCGCGCCGACATCGGCGACCAGCGGCGCGTGCACGCGGTCGAGCACACGCTGCCCATCGGGCTGTACGAGCTGCACCGGATAGGTGTTCTTCTCGGGCATGGGTGTCGCCTCCTCGAGAACCGGATACACGGTCATCGCCAGGGGATTGTGTCCCGTGAGCAACAGCGCGTGTCCTATATCACACAGCATCCACCATCGGGCGAATTGCGCAAGGAGGCGCGCGGCAACTGTGCAGAGTGCCCGGTTCCTCCCCTATGTGGGGTGTCATGCTGCCTTGCGTGCACAGTTGCGCCCGGACCTCGCGACGTTGTCCCCGCGGTTGCTGCCGGTTGTGGCCGGACCGGCACGGCGGCAGAGCGATCTGCATCCGGGATGACACGCGAGCCGTGCACAATGCTCCCTGCGCCCCGCATCCCGGCTGAGATACTTCCCTACATGTCCAGCAGGGAGCCCGTCGCCGCCGCAGTGGACGCCACCGATGCCCGGTTGCTTCTGGAACTGATCGACAACCCCCGCGCCACCGGCGTGGAATTGGCTGCCCGCCTGGGACTTTCCCGCAATACCGTCCAGGCCCGCCTGGCCCGCTGGGAAGCCAACGGCGTTCTCGCCAGCTTCGAACGCCGCGTGGAACCCCGAGCCCTGGGCTACCCGCTCGCCGCGTTCGTGGCCGTGGTGGTCGATCAACACCAATTGGACGACGTGGTAGACGAACTCGCCGAAATACCCGAGGTCACCGAGGTCTGCGGGATGACCGGTCCCACCGATCTGACCGTCCGCGTGGTGGCCCAGGACGCCGACGACCTGTACCGGATCGCCGGGCAGATCCTGAAGATCCCCGGTGTGGAACGCACCAATATGGCTCTCGTCATGCGGGAACTGGTCGGCCCGCGCACCGCCCCGCTGCTGGATCGCACCGCCCGCGCGAACGGCGTCGCGCCCCGGCTGGAGCCCGCCGCCGACTGATCGCGAATTTCAGTCCAGTTTCGCGGGATTGGCCGCTGACCCGGGGGTGACTGGACCGGGACCATCGTGCGATGAGCACAACCACCAGCGATACATCGGCCGTCGAGGACGCACCCGCGGTAGGGCTCGGGCAGCCGATCGGGGCCGGAATCGTCACGGCGCTGGTGGGTTTCACGAGTTCGTTCGCGGTGGTGCTGGCCGGTCTGACCGCGATGGGAGCAACTCCGGGGCAGGCTGCCTCGGGCCTGCTGGCGGTATCGGTGACGCAGGCCATCGGGATTCTGGTGCTCAGCAGGCGGTACCGTATGCCGATCACACTGGCCTGGTCCACGCCCGGTGCCGCGCTGCTGGCGGGGACCGGCGTCGTCGCGGGAGGGTGGCCCGCCGCGGTCGGCGCATTCGCGATCGCGGGCCTGCTGATCGTGGTGACGGGATTCTGGGAACGGTTGGGCGCGTTGATCGCGGCCATTCCGGTGGAGATCGCGCAGGCCATGCTGGCCGGGGTGCTGCTGCCGCTCTGTCTTGCCCCGATGAAGGCGATCGCGGTGAGCCCCGCCGTGGTGGTGCCGGTGATCCTCACCTGGCTGGTGCTCCAGCGGTACGCGGCGCGCTGGGCGGTATTGGCCGCGTTCGCGGTGGCGGCGGTCGGCGCGGGGATCGACATCGCGGTCACCCACCGCCCGATCGACGTGTCGAACATGATTCCACGTGTGGAATTGACTGTGCCGCACTGGAGTTGGCAGGCCCTGATCGGTGTGGCCGTACCGCTGTACATCGTCACCATGGCCGCCCAGAACATCCCGGGCGTAGCCGTGATGAAGTCCTTCGGATACCAGGTGCCGTGGCGTTCCGCGCTCACCGTCACCGGCCTGGGCACCATCCTCGGCGCTCCCGCGGGCGGGCACGCCATCAACCTGGCGGCGATCAGCGCCGCCCTGTCGGCTGCTCCGGCAGCACATCCTGATCCCAAACGCCGCTGGATCGCCGCGAGCACCGCTGGGTGCGTCTACCTCGTGCTGGCCCTGGCCTCGGGCGCGCTGGTCACCCTCGTTGCCGCCGCGCCGGAGGGTGTGCTGGAAACCGTTGCGGGCCTTGCCCTCATCGCAACCCTGGCGGGTGCGCTCACCGCCGCGCTGGGTACACCCGAGCACCGATCCGCCGCCGCGATCACCTTTCTCGTCGCGGCCTCCGGCGTCACCGTCCTCGGCATCGGCGGCGCGTTCTGGGCCCTCGTCGCCGGGCTGGTCGTGCGCTGGTGGCTCCGGGCTCGCGGACCGGCGGCACCTGCCGCGAAGCCGGGGTCTCGGGCTGCGTAATGTGGGGGAGATTCGTATGTTGGATGCGGGGGATTCTGCGACGAGGAGTTGGCTTGAGCGCGGTATTGATCTCGGCCGAGGAACTGCGGGACCGGCTGGCGGGCACGGGGTCTCGGATTCGGCTACTGGATGTGCGATGGGCGCTGGGCGATCCGGACGGGCCGCAGCATTATTTGGACGGGCACATTCCGGGTGCGGTGTTCGTGGATCTGGAGACGGAGCTGGCCGCGCCGCCGTCGCCGGCCCGCGGCAGGCATCCGCTGCCGGACGTGAGCCATCTGCAGAAGTGTGCGCGGAGCTGGGGACTCTCCCAGGGGGACACCGTGGTCGCCTACGACGCCACCGGTGGGATGGCGGCGGCGCGGGCCTGGTGGCTGCTGCGCTGGGCGGGGCTGGGCGAGGTGCACATCCTCGATGGCGGGTTGCAGGCGTGGGAGCGGGCCGGTGGCACGATCATCGCCGGTGACGAGCCCGATCCGGAGGTCGGTGACGTGGTGCTGACCTCGGGCAAGCTGCCGGTGGTCGACGCCGATACCGCTTCCGGGTGGAAGGGGCTGCTGCTCGATGCCCGTGCGGGAGAACGCTATCGCGGCGAGATCGAGCCGATCGACCCGCGCGCGGGGCACATTCCGGGCGCTGTCAGCGCGCCGACGGCCGAAAACCTCACGGCCGAGGGATATTTCAAGCAGGTCGACGAATTGCGTTCCCGTTTCACCGGTTTCGGCGAAGGCCCGGTCGCGGTGTACTGCGGGTCCGGTGTGACGGCCGCCCACCAGGTCGCCGCCCTGGCCGCCGCGGGCATCGACGCGGCCCTCTACCCGGGCTCCTGGTCGCAGTGGTCCAACGACCCGAAGCGCCCGGTCGCCACCGGTCCCGATCCGGCGTGACGGCGGTGCGGATGCCGGTCACCGTGCGCGGGCGCGGCGCTACGGGCAGGTGGCGGCCACCCGCTGCAGCGCCGCCCGATCAGCCGTGGTGACGGGCAGCTCGTACTGTGCCGCGACCGTCAGGTACTTCCCGGCATAGAAGCAGTGGTTGGCCCGTGCGGGCGGTAGCCATTCGCCGGGCGTCTGATCGCTCTTGTGCTGATTCGTCTTCCCGTCCGTCGCCAGTAGGTTGACGTCGACGTCATTGGCGAACCGCACCCGTTGTTCCGGACTCCAGCCGGACGCGCCCATATCCCACGCGGCGGCCAGCGGATAGACATGGTCGATCTGCACGCCGCCGGCGGCGGCCTTGTCGAAGGCGATCCGCCTGCCGGTGTACGGGTCGTCGAGCGTGCCGGTGAGCACCACGCAATTCCTGGTGCCCTGCCGGTAGCCGATTTCGGTCAGCTGTCTGGCCAGCACATTGTTGCGGGTGTCGCAGCCGTCGTGCCCGCCGGGACCGTCGTAGTCGTCGGTCCACGAGGCGCCGAAGACGCAGGCCTGCCCGGCTTTGCAGCCGCGTTCGTATCCGCCCGGATGGGGCCGGGCGGAGACGACGCGCACCGAGTCCAGGAGCTGTTCGATCCGCGCCCGGCTCGGACTGCCCGGCGCCGGGGCCGCGTGCTCGCCCAATGCCTCGCACCCTGAGATGAGGAGGACGAGCACTGCCCCCAGCGCCAGTGCCGTGTGGTGCACTATGTTCCGCACATTTCACGTCTACCCGAGCGCACCTGCGGATTGCGTGAAGACGGAGATCTCGCACCCCCGGCGCGCCGTCGCGGTGTCGGCGAATATGCGCGGGAGGTACGCGGCCGGCTGCGCTACAGCCAGGCGTGTGCGAGCAGATCGTCCGCCGCGGTCTCCGATAGTTGCGGTGGGAATCGTGTCGCCGCAATGGATTCGATGCGGCAGCCGTCATGGCCGATCAGCCAGGAGCCGCCGCGTTCCTCGCATTCGGCGATCTTGGCGAACGTATTGAGCAGGAAGTTGATCGCATCGCGTGGATCGGCGGTGCGTGCCAGGCGCTGGGATTCCCCCGGCCTCGACAGGTCCAGCCATACTCCGGACTGCCCGTCCAGGCGCATCCCCACGATTTTGGTCGTGTCGACGAAGGTGAACTTTCGTCGCTCCCACGGCGTTGTCGGCGTGAAGGACTGCTCTAGCACTTGGAGCAGAATCGTCATCTTCACGGCCTCCCTCGGTATCGAAAGTGCCACGGCTCCGGATTGAGTCGCGGTGGATTGTCAGGGTGCGCCCCGCCTCGGCAGGCCCTTCGGGCGCAGCCGACCCCGCCGTATGCGGTGACCTGCGGTTATTCCAGTATGTGCCGTAATCGGCCAGAAATAAAGACTTGGTAGGGGAGGTGATTTGCCAGATTACGGCCGCGTTCGCCGCACGGGCCCGCGGAACCGACCGCGTGGGCCGTCACCGGGTTGTCGGTCGCGGCTGCTTTGATGGGCGGATGCTGCATGGGCTGTGGTCGCCGGGTGCTGGGTTGCTGCTGTGGCACGACCCGGCCGATGACGTGACCGCCGCCGCCCTGCCGGATCCGCTGGGGTCGATCGTGCGGGCCGCGCGCTTCCGGCACAAGGCCGAGGTGCTGGTGCCGGGGCAGTACGGGGCGGAGAAGGTGCGGGTGCGGGCGCACGCGCTCGCGCCGGAGACCGCGGCGGGGGTACTGCTGCAGGAGTTGCCGAGGCAGTCGGTGGCGGGGGAGCTGCGGTACCTGGGTCATGTGGTGCGCGGTATGGATCGCTGGGTGCGGGCGGGGCGGATGGTCCCCGAGATGCGGCGTGACGACGGCGAGTGGTGGGTGCGCTGGCGGTTGCTGGGCGGGCAGAAGCAGCGCGCGTGGCTGGCGGAGCTCGCGGTGGCCATGCCCGCGGCGCTGCGGGTGGCCGGTCGGCCCGCTGAAATCCTCGAGGATCTGACCGCGGAGTTGGCGGATCCTATTGCGCGGCTTCGCCTTTCATACTCGATGCCGGACGGCGTCACCCATCCGCTGCTGCGCGCGCTCACCGGTGACCAGCCGCTGGAGACAGGGTCGCATCGGGTGGCGACGGTCCTCGAGGACTGGCGGACCAGTATCACCACCGACGAGCCGGAGCTGGTGCTGCGGTTACTGGAGCCGGAGGCGGAGGAGCTGGGGGAGTCGGCGCTGTGGCGGCTGGAGGTGTGCGTGCGGGTCGACGGGGAGGCACCGCAGCCGGTGCTGCTACCCGGGGATCCGAATCTGGTGCGGATCGCGGGGGAGAAGTTGATCGCGGCCACGGACGCCTATCCGCGACTGCGGGATCTGCCCGGTGACGCACGCAGCATGGACGTCTTCCTGCCCACCGAGGTGGTGATGGATCTGGTGGCGCACGGTGCGCAGGCATTGCAGTCGGTGGGGGTGAAGCTGATGCTGCCGCGCGCGTGGCGGGTGGCAGCGCCGACGATGAAGCTGCAGGTGCAGAGCCCGGCGGCCACCGAGACCGCGGTGGGGCTCAAGGGTCTGGTGTCGTTCCGGTGGGAGCTGGCGCTCGGGGATATCGTGCTCACGCCCGCGGAGATGGCGCGTCTGGTGCAGTCGAAATCGGATCTGGTGCAGCTGCGCGGGGAATGGGTGCAGGCCGATCACCGGATGCTGGCGGCGGCGGCCGACTATGTGGCGGGGCGGACGGACAGTACCGAGACGACCATCGGCGGTTTGTTCGCGGAACTGGCCGCGCATCCGGTGATCGGGGTGCCGCTCGACGAGGTCCGCGCGACCGGTTGGGCCGCAGAGCTTTTCGAGGGTGAGCGCACGGTCGAGCCGGTGCCGACGCCGGTCGGGCTGAAGGCCGAGCTGCGGCCCTATCAGCAGCGCGGGCTGAGCTGGCTGGCCACCATGAGCCGCCTCGGTTGCGGCGCGATCCTGGCCGACGACATGGGCTTGGGCAAGACCGTCCAGGTGCTGGCCCTGCTCGTGCACGAGCGCGAAACAGCAACCGGTGGAACGGATCTTGGTGCATGCACCGCATATGGTGAAGGCGCGGCCCCTGCTTCGACGACGGCCGGTGTCGGTCCGACGCTGCTCGTGTGCCCGATGTCCGTCGTCGGCAACTGGCAGCGGGAGACCGAACGTTTCGCGCCGGATCTGCGCGTGCTCGTGCATCACGGTCCGGGGCGGCGCAGCGGCGCGGAATTCGATGCGGCCGTGGCTGAGTCGGATCTGGTGGTCACCACCTACGCGCTGCTGGCCCGGGATGTGGAGGAGCTGAAGCGCCAGCCGTGGCAGCGGGTGGTGCTCGACGAGGCCCAGCACATCAAGAACGCGGGCACCCGTCAGGCCCGCGCCGCCCGCCTGGTGCAGGCGCGACATCGCCTGGCGCTCACCGGAACCCCGGTGGAGAACCGCCTGGAGGAGCTGCGCTCCATCCTGGATTTCGCCAATCCGAAACTGCTGGGCAAGGCGTCGGAGTTCCACGCCCGCTTCGCGGTGCCCATCGAACGCGAGCACGACGAGAACGCCGTCACCCGCCTGCGCGCGATCACCTCCCCGTTCGTGCTGCGCCGGGTGAAGACCGATCCGGCCGTCATCTCCGATCTCCCGGAGAAGATCGAGATGACGGTGCGCGCCAACCTCACCGTGGAGCAGGCCGCGCTGTATCAGGCCGTTCTCGACGATATGACCGACAAATTGAAGAACGCCGACGGCATGGGACGCAAGGGCGCGGTGCTGGCGGCGCTGACCCGGCTCAAGCAGGTGTGCAACCATCCCGCCCACTACCTGAACGACGGGTCGGCGCTGCTGCGGCGCGGGCAGCATCGGTCGGGGAAACTCGCACTGGTCGAGGACATTCTGGAATCCGTGATCGCCGATGGCGAGCGTGCCCTGCTGTTCACCCAGTTCCGCGAGTTCGGCGAACTGCTGGCCCCGTTCCTGACCGAGCGCTTCGGCGTCCGGACCCCGTTCCTGCACGGCGGCGTCAGCAAGCAGCGCCGCGACGATATGGTCACCGCCTTCCAAGGCGAGGACGGCCCGCCCCTGATGCTGTTGTCGCTCAAGGCCGGTGGCACCGGATTGAACCTCACGGCCGCCAATCACGTTGTGCACCTGGACCGCTGGTGGAATCCGGCGGTCGAGAACCAGGCCACCGACCGCGCCTTCCGCATCGGCCAGCGCCGGGATGTGCAGGTGCGCAAACTGGTCTGCGTCGACACCATCGAGGAGCGGGTGGACGACATGCTGAAGGGTAAGAGTCAGCTCGCGGATCTCACCGTCGGCGTCGGCGAGAAGTGGATCACCGAGCTGAGCAACGAGGAACTGCGCGCCCTGTTCGCGCTCGGCTCGGAGGCGGTCGGCGAATGACCATGCGATGCGATGCCGGGGCGGGTGAGTGCCGGTGGTGAACGAGCGCGACTACGTCGACTTCAGCGAGTTCGGTCCGCGCCGCCCCGTGCGGGGCGGGGTGCGGGCTCGCAGCCAGCGGGGCGCCGCCTTCGCCCGGACCTGGTGGGGCCGTTCGTTTCTGGAGGCCATCGAGCAGGTGGCCGACGCGGGCCGCCTGACCCGGGGACGCACCTATGCGCGCGCGGGCCAGGTGGTCAGTTACAGCCTGGAGCCCGGCGTCGTGCACGCCGAGGTGCAGGGCAGTCAGCCGCGCCCGTTCATCGCGGTGCTGACCATGCGGCAGCTGCGTGACGACCGCCTCGACGAGCTCGTGCAGCTGGTGCGCGCCACCCCCGGCATGCTCGGCCGGATGGCCTCCGGCGCGCTGCCGCAGGAGCTCGGCCCGCTGCTGCTGCCCACCACCGCGTCGGAGCTCGACTTCTCCTGCAGCTGTCCGGATTCCGGCTGGCCGTGCAAGCATGTGGCGGCGGTCTGCTACGTGCTCGCCGAACGGTTCGACGAGCGCCCCGGCGATCTGCTCACCCTGCGTGGCGTGCAGCTGGATGCCCTGATCGGCAGTGTGCAGAGCGAGAGCGCCGCCGCGGAATCCGATGACCTCTACGGGCAGCAGATCGAGCTACCGGCCCTGCCCGCGCCCGAATTCCGGCCCGCGCCCGAGGATCTCGAGGCCGTGCTGCTGCGCCAGGCGCTGCGCATGACCGCCGAGGACGAGCGCACGGCCGAACTCGGCCTACGTGAGCTGCGCGCTCTCTACGCCGCGCTGAACGGGTGATCCGACCTTCTCGAACCGATAGTCCTTCATATCGAAATGCGCTGCCCGCCAAGCGGCTTCGGCGGTGCTCATGGGTTTGAGCGGCACGTCCCCGTTCTTGTCGAAGTAGTAGCTGTTGGCGAGCGCGCAGCTGTCCTGCCAGAACACCTGGGTGCCGCGCCGGTTCAGCATCTCCTGGAAGTAGCGGTCATTGGCCTCGTGGGTGACCTCGACCCGCGTCGAGTCGTGCCTGCGGGCCCGGCGCAGCAGCCGCAGGATGTGCGTGGTCTGCATTTCGATGAGCGTGAAGTACGAGGCCCCGTTGTAGCCGTACGGCCCGATGATGGTGAAGAAGTTCGGGAATCCGGGCACGCTCACGCCCTCGTAGGCCTGCAGCCGGTGGGTGTCCCACCAGTCCTCGAGGCTGGTGCCGCCGCTGCCGTACAGGTCGAAGGTCGGCATATTGCCCGACTCCATGACCTTGAATCCGGTGGCCATGATGAGCACGTCGACCTGGTGGTGCGCGCCCGCGGTGCGCAGGCCGGTGGCCGTGATCTCCTGGATGGGATCGGTTTCCAGCAGCACGTTCTCCCGGTTGAAGGTCTTCAGGTAGTCGTTGGAGAAGGACGGCCGCTTGCAGCCGAGGGCGTAGTCCGGGGTGAGCTTGGCCCGCACCGCCGGATCCCGCACCTGCTGCCGCAGGTGGGCCAGCCCGGAGCGTTCGCCGAGTTTCACCATGGGCAGCACGTTGTAGTAGTGCGCGGCCAGCGGGAAGGTGATCTCCACGAAGGCCTGACTGAGCATCCGGGTCAGCAGCTGTCCGCCGGGCAGTCGCATGAGCGTCCGAACAGCCTGCGGCAGTGGGGCATCCGGGCGCGGCAGGCACCAGATCGGCGTGCGCTGGAACACCACGAGCGAGGCCACGTCCGGCGCGATCTCCGGGATCACCTGCACCGCGGACGCGCCTGTCCCGATGATGCCGACCCGCTTGCCGCGCAGCTCGAGATCGTGATCCCAGCGGGCGGTGTGCACGATCGTGCCCCTGAACCGTTCCGCCCCTGGGATTTCCGGCAGTTTGGGCCGGGTGAGCACGCCGGTCGCGCCGACCACGTAGCGTGCGGTGATCACGTCGCCGGTGCTCGTGGTCAACCGCCACAGATGCAGTTCGTCGTCGAATTCGGCGCGGGCGATGGTGGTGCCGAACCTGATTCGCGGCCGAAGCCCGTACTTCTGCACACAGCGTTCGGCATACGCCTTCAGTTCGCGTCCGGGCGCGTACACCCGGGACCAGGTGCGCTGTTTCTCGAACGAATACTGGTAGCTGAACGACGGAATATCCACGGCGATACCGGGATAGGTGTTCCAGTGCCAGGTCCCGCCCACGCCGTCGGCCTCGTCGATCATCACGAAGTCGTCGAATCCGGCCTTGCGCAGCGCGATGGCGAACCCGATGCCGGAGAATCCGGCCCCCACGATGACGATCTCGTGATCGACGACGGTGCTGCTGGTCATTGCGAATCCTCCGCGTAGATGATGCAGTCCACCCGATGCTCGATACCGTCCACGGTTCGGATGCCGAGCGGCGCGAGGCGTGCGATCGGCCAGGTCACCAGGCGGCAGTTCGGGCGTTGCAGGGCCTCGTAGTAGTGGTTGTGCAGCCGCAGGTCCGCGGCGGTATCGGGGGTGAGTTGCCGGCGCTGCCACGAATCCCGCACCTGCAGGCGCAGATTCACGGCGGCCGCGCGCCGCAGTACCGCGCCGCCGACCCGGTGCAGGGCCGCGATGCCAGGCGGGCGTGCAGTGGCCGGGGGTTTCGGATCGCCGGGCAGGGGCCGGGCAGTGGTGATGGGCAGTGGGCCGAGCAGATCGTCCGGCAGCATTTCCAACAGGTGCCGGGTGCCCGGGATCGGCGGCACCGGCAGCACCCAGATCGGATCCTGTTGGAAGACGGTCACTTTGCGGGCGCGCGCGGCCACCGCGGGCAGTATCCGCGCCACCGCGGCCCCGTCGCCGATCACCGCCGCGTCCAGTTGGCCGAGCAGAAACTGGTTACGCCAGCGCGTGCAGTGGAGCTGCGGTCCCCGGAACTCGTCACGTGTTCTGCCGGTGCCGCCCCGGCGAATCGGGGCGCTCACCGGGCCACCGGCTCATGGGTCAGTTCCTTCGACCAGGACGGCGGCCGGCCCAGCACCCGCACCGGGAACAGGTCGATGGCCCGGCTGAGGGCGTCGTTGACGGCCTGCAGCGGTTGCAGCCGGTTGATGGTGGCCCGCCCGTGCATGCGCACGATGTGGAACAGCGGCAGCCGTTTGATCTCGGGCGCGCGTTCGCCCGCTTTCTCGTAGCGCCGCACCGCGTTCCAGAGCTTCTCCTCGTCCAGCCCCATGGCCATGATGTTGGCCGACATGCGCGACAGCAGCGGCGTGTACAGCAGTGCCCCCAGCAACAGGCTGGGGCGCAGTGCGAAACCCGCTGTCTCGATGGCGATTCGGCGGGCCGGGCCCGCGCCGAGCTGTTCGAGCACCTGGAATCCCACCGCGAGATGCCGGGACTCGTCGCTGTTGATGTGCCGGAACACCTCGTGGCACAGCGGATCCCGCACTTCGTCGAGCAGGAATTTCACCAGTGCGCCGTCGAGGGCGCATTCCAGCGAGGGGATGACCGTGCCCAGCACCGGCAGGGAGAGGTCGTCGGCATTGCGGTCCAGCCATTCGATGACGAGCCGGATGTTCTTGTTGGGCACCGGCATACCGTCGCCGTCGAGCATGCCCCAGCGCCGCATGAGCGCCAGTTCGGCATTGGCGTGCTTCTGTTCCTCGGCGTGGAAGTAGCGGTAGATCTCCTTGAGCGGGCCGTCGGGGGCCTTGTTCTTCAGTGCCGCGAACCCGCGCGCGCCGACGTGTTCGATCCACACCAGATCGGCCATGAAGGCGGCCAGTTTCGGCCGCTGCGCGTCGGTGATCAGCTCGGCGCCGGGGGCTTCCCAGTCAAGGTCGGCCAGCGCCCACTGGCGATCCTTGATCACGGTGAGCATGTCGGAATATGCGAACGCCATTGTTCAAACTCCTTGCGGGGCAGGTGGATCAGCGCACGAGCCGCTCCAGCAGTCCGGTCGCGCGGGCGTAGGGCTCGGGCAGCAGCCGCTTGGACTGCCAGATCAATTTGGCTTCGACCTGCGGCACCACGTAGAGCTGGTTGCGGTCGACGGCGTCGAGGGTGGTGCGGGCGATCGACGCGGGTGGGCGGCCGGTCCAGCGCAGCAGGCGGTCGCCCCAGCGCTCCATGGCCTCGTCGCCGATCGAAACACCTTCCAGGATGTTGGTTTTCACCGCCGTCGGGCAAAGGACGGTGACGCCCACGCCGGTGCCTGCGAGTTCGGCGGCGAGGGTTTCCGACAGGGCCAGGACGCCCGCTTTGCTGACGTTGTAGGCGGCCATGCGCGGTGCGGAGCCGAAGGCCGCCGCGGAGGCGACGTTCACCAGTGCTCCGCGTCCGGCGGCGCGCATGCGCGGCGCGAAGACATGGCAGCCGTGGATGACGCCCCACAGGTTGATGTCGAGCACCTGATGCCATTCGCCCAGGGGCGCGTCGCCGACCACCATGCCGCCGCGGCCGATACCGGCATTGTTGACCACGATGTCGGCGGTCTTGCCGAACCACTGTTCGGCCGTATCCGCCAGGGCCGCAACCTCGTTCACGCGGCTGACATCGCAGACGGCGTCGAAGGCCTTGCCGCCCGCGGCGGCCACCAGTTCGACGGTTTCCCGGGCGCGATCGGGGTCGATATCGGAGCAGATCACCCGCCCGCCGCGCCTGCCCAGTTCGAGGGCGAAGGCGCGGCCGATGCCGCTGCCCGCGCCGGTGACCACGGCATCCGCCTGCTGTGTGCGCCGTGTTCCGCCAAAGGGGTTGAGTCGCATGAAAACTCCCGGAGAGGTGCCATCCGGGCAGTCAATTGGTGGCATCTGCCACCATTGGCCGCGCCTGCCACCAATTAGGCGCTCGGTGGGATACTTTGTCAACCATGGACGTGCGTGCACCGGCGAGTCCGAGTAGGCGCGGCGGCACCTGGGGCGGCCGGACCCAGGAGGAGCGCCGCACCGAACGCCGCGCCCGCCTGATCGACGCGGCCCTGCGCATCTGGCTCGAAAACGGCTGGGCCGCAGTCACGATGCGCGGCGTCTGCACCCAGGCCGGGCTCAACGACCGCTACTTCTACGAGCACTTCACCGACCGCGACGAACTACTGGCCGCGGTCTGGGACGAGGTCTGCTTCGACGTCTTCGGCGAACTCTCGGCCCTGGTGGCCGAACACATCGAACTCCCCGCACTGGATATCCTGCACCTGGCCATCGCCCGCTCGGTGGACCTCCAGACGGCGGGCCCGGCCCGCATCCTGTTCGGCAATCACGCCGGCAGCCGTGTTCTCGAGGAGCGCCGCAAGGCCATGCTCACCGAGGCCGCCGATCTGCTCATCGCCACCGCCCGCCCCTACCTGCGCCCCGGCGTCGACGAATCCGACCTCCGCATGGGCGTTCTCATGGGTATCGGCGGTTTCGTGGAACTCCTCACCGCCTGGCGCACCGGCGCCGTCGAGGCCGACACCGCCCGCATCATCGCCCACGTCACCGAAACCGCCGACCTGCTCGGCGCCCGCTACCTCGCCCTCCTCGGCTGACGCCTGCGCGTGCCGTCGCGCCTCCCCTACCGGCACGGAGGCGATGGCTAGGGTGATGCGGCATGGAGCGCATCCTCGGGATCGGTCTCGGTTTCTGGGAATCCAGGACGCTACTCAGCGCCGTCGAACTCGGGGTGTTCACCACCCTCGGAGACCGTCGGCTCACCGCCGAGGAATTGCGCGGTGAACTGGGGTTGCATCCCCGCGCGGCCCGCGACTTCTTCGACGCGCTGGTGGCCATGGAGATCCTGCGCCGCGAGGACGGCCGCTACGCCAATACCGCGGACACCGCCACCTACCTCGACCGCAATCGCGGCGAATACCTCGGCAGTTTCCTGGAAATGGCGGGAGCCCGGCTGTACGGCTTCTGGGGCAACCTCACCGAGGCGCTGCGCACCGGGCAGCCGCAGAACGAGGCGCGCCAGGGCGGCGACTTCTTCGCCGCGCTGTACGAGGACCTGGATCGGCTGCGTGATTTCCAGCGCGCCATGACCGGACTGTCGCTGCCCAGCGCACATGTCATCGCGGCGCGGTTTCCCTGGCAGCGGTGGATCACCGTCGCGGATATCGGCACCGCCCAGGGCGCCCTGCTGCGCGCTGTGCTGCAGGAGCATCCGCACCTGCAGGGCATCGGCTACGACCTCCCGGCGGTCGAGCCGCTCTTCACCGAATACGTTGCGCCCCTGGGCAAGCGCGTCGCATTCCAGCCGGGCGACTTCCTCACCGACCCGTTGCCCGTCGCGGAG
Organism: Nocardia acididurans; assembly: GCF_016741815.1. GTDB lineage: Bacteria > Actinomycetota > Actinomycetes > Mycobacteriales > Mycobacteriaceae > Nocardia > Nocardia acididurans. Next base: position 48,502 of record NZ_JAERRJ010000004.1, on the reverse strand, counting down.
GTGCTGGTCTTCGGGCACATCCTGCACGACTGGGATCTCGACACCAAGCGCATGCTGCTGGCGAAGGCGCACAGGGCCTTGCCCGAGGGCGGCGCGATCCTGATCTACGAAACGCTCATCGACGACGAGCGCCGCAGCAATCTCGCGGGGCTGCTGATGAGCCTCAACATGCTCATCGAAACCCCGGGCGGCTTCGACTACACCGCGGCGGACCTGCGAGAGTGGCTGGCGGAAGCCGGGTTTCGCGATCCGCGGACAGAACGGCTCGCCGGACCCGAATCCATGGTGTGGGCGCTCAAATAGCGGGAAGCCGCCGGTCAGAAGTCGTCGACGCCGTAGACGCGCTCGGCGGTGCGGCGGAAGACCCGCTCCAGCGCGGCGGTGTCCGCGCCGTGGTCGGTGAGGGCGGTGGCTATCGCGTCGGCGGCGTTGGGGATGCTGGTGATCGTCTTGTCGACCGGGAAGTTGGAGCCCCAGAGCAGCCGGTCGGGGCCGAAGACGTCGTAGGCGTGATGCAGCAGCGGAGAGATGCGGTCGACCAGGTCGGGGATCGAGGTGGGGGTGCCGCGCTGGGGGAGCGGGTGGCCGAGGATGGGCATCATCAGGCCGCTCACCTTGGCCACCGTGTTCGGGTTGGCGGCCAGGGCGGTGAGGTCGTCGCGCCAGCGCAGGAACAGTTCGCGGCGCAGGCTCGGATTGCGGCCGGTGTGTTTGCCGACCGGGCCGAAAATGCCCGCGGGCGTGCCGAGATGGTCGAGGACGATGGTCGCTTCCGGATAGCGTGCGGCCAGCGCGGTCACCTCGGGGAGCTGCTGCGAGTACACCCAGGCGTCGAAGCTGAGTTCGCGGTCGGCCAGTGCGGCGAATCCGTCCAGGAACGCGTGCGAGGTGAGGACGCCGGGCGCGCTGCGTGAGCGCACACCCGAATCCGGGTGATTGTCGACGTGGCTGCGGATGCCGCGGAACTTGGGCGATGCGGACCGATGCGCGTCGAGCAGTTGCGCGAAGGCCGGTGACGAGGGATCCGCCGCGCCCACGATCGCACCCAGCGCCGGAGTGTCCACGCCGAACGGCAGGCTCGCGACCCAGCGCGTCTCCTCGGCCTGCGCCAGCAGTTGCCGGCCCGCCCATTCCACCTCGATGTGCACGATGGCCTCGACCGGCAACTCCCCGGCGTCGTCGCGGTAGTCGGCGGGCAGGTAGGGGTGCACGAACGGGGTAGGGTCGTCCCCGGCGAACTCCCGGTCGCGGCGCGGTGCCAGTCGTTTGGCCACATCGACAGGCAGCGGCAGATATTTGAACAGCTTTGCCACCCCACTGAATTCACGCGGCGTGGTGAGCGGATCCCACTGGTGGATGTGCGCATCGACGACTGTGATTCCCGCAAGGTCCATGATGTCCCTTCCGTCCGGGTCGGCTCGAAGGGGATCTTTCCACGCCCGCACCGACCCCGAGCCGGAAATCAGACATTGCGGCGATACTGCCCGCCCACGGTGAAGAAAGTGTCCGTGACCTGCTGCAAGGTGCAGACCCGCGCCGCCTCCATGAGCGCCTCGAACACATTGCCATCCCCGCTCGCCGCCTCGGCCAGCCGGGCCAGCGCCACCGGCGCCTGTTCCCGATGCCGATCGGTGAACTCCCGCACCCGGGTCAGTTGCGACTGCTTCTCCGCCTCGGTGCCGCGGGCCAGCGCCAGCGTCCGATGCTCCTCCTCGTGCGGATTCCGGAAGGTGTTCACGCCGATGATCGGCAGGCTGCCCTCGTGTTTGCGCCGCTCGTACAGCATCGACTCGTCCTGGATGCGCCCGCGCTGATAGCCGGTCTCCATGGCCCCCAGTACGCCGCCGCGTTCACTGATCCGCTCGAACTCGCGCAGCACCGCCTCCTCCACCAGATCGGTGAGCTCGTCGATGACGAAACTGCCCTGCAGCGGATTCTCGTTCATCGCCAGCCCCCATTCGCGATTGATGATGAGCTGGATGGCCAGCGCCCGGCGCACCGACTCCTCGGTCGGCGTGGTCACCGCCTCGTCGTAGGCATTGGTGTGCAGGCTGTTGCAGTTGTCGTAGACGGCGATCAGCGCCTGCAGCGTGGTGCGAATGTCGTTGAAGCTCATCTCCTGTGCGTGCAGCGACCGCCCGGAGGTCTGAATGTGGTACTTGAGCTTCTGCGAGCGATCATTGGCTCCGTACCTGTCCCGCATGGCGATCGCCCAGATTCGCCGTGCCACCCGGCCGATCACCGAGTACTCGGCGTCCATGCCGTTGGAGAAGAAGAACGACAGGTTCGGCGCGAAGTCGTCGATATTCATACCGCGCGCCAGATACGCCTCCACATAGGTGAACCCGTTGGCGAGCGTGAACGCCAGCTGGCTGATGGGATTCGCCCCGGCCTCGGCGATGTGATAGCCGGAGATGGACACCGAGTAGAAGTTGCGAACGCTGTTGCGCACGAACCACTCCTGGATGTCGGCCATCATGCGCAGGCTGAATTCGGTGGAGAAGATGCAGGTGTTCTGGCCCTGATCCTCCTTGAGAATGTCGGCCTGCACGGTGCCGCGCACGGTGGCGAGGGTCCGCGCACGCAGCTCGGCGGCTTCGTCGGCGGTCGGCTCCCGGGCCTCGGTGGCCGAGAACTGTTCCAGCGCTTGATCGATCGCCGCATTGAGGTAGAACGCCAGAATGGTGGGCGCGGGACCGTTGATGGTCATGGATACCGACGTGGTGGGCGCGTCCAGGTCGAAACCGTCGTAGAGCGCCTTCATATCCTCCAGCGTCGCAATGGAAACGCCCGATGTGCCGACCTTGCCGTAGATGTCGGGGCGTTCGGCGGGATCGTGCCCGTACAGGGTCACCGAATCGAACGCGGTCGAAAGCCGTTTGGCGTCAGCGTGTTCGGACAGCACCTTGAACCGGCGGTTGGTGCGGAAGGCATCGCCTTCACCGGCGAACATGCGCGCGGGATCCTCGTTGTCCCGCTTGAACGCGAAGACGCCCGCGGTGAACGGGAATCGGCCCGGCAGATTCTCCGATCGCAGGAATCGCAGCAGCTCACCGTGATCGGTGTAGCGGGGGAGCGCTACCCGCGGAATCGAACTGCCGGACAGGGTTTCCCGCCGCAGTGCGGTCCGCAGCTCCCGGTCGCGAACCTTCACCACCTGCTCGTCACCACGGTACGACTCGGCGACGGCAGGCCAATCGCGCAGGAGCGCGGCATTTTCCGGTGATACCTGCTTCCGCGCATCCTCCAGCAGGTCCGCCACCCCCGTCGTTCCGGCAGGCTGGTGGCCGGAATCCACCAATTCGGCGTGCACCTCGTCCAGCCGCTGCACCCGCCGCGCCGCCGCCGTCTGCCGCGCGGTCTCCGCGTGATACCCGCGCACCGTCTCCGCGATCTCCGCCAGATACCGCACCCGCGCGGGCGGAATGATCTGCGCGAACCGCGTGGACGCCCGCGTCTCGACCCGCGCCAGCACCCCCTGTTCCAACGGCAGTCCGTGTTCGGCCAGCAGCCCGCTCACATGCTGGTACAGCGCCGTGACCCCGTCATCGTTGAAAGTGGCCGCGCTGGTGCCGAATACCGGCATGTCCTCCGGTCCCGCGTCGAACGCCTCGCGATTGCGCACCAGCTGCCGCGACACATCCCGCAGCGCGTCCTCGGCCCCGCGCCGCTCGAACTTGTTGATGGCCACCACATCCGCGTAATCCAGCATGTCGATCTTCTCCAGCTGTGAGGCCGCCCCGAACTCCGGCGTCATCACATACATGGACACATCCACATGCTCGGTGACCGCGGCATCGCCCTGTCCGATGCCCGGCGTCTCCAGGATCACCAGGTCGTAACCCGCTGCCTTGCAGGCGATCACCATGGCGTCGATATTGCGTGGCACCTCCCGCTCCCCGCGGGTGGCCAGCGACCGGAAGAACACCCGATCCCCGTCGAGCGCGTTCATCCGGATCCGGTCACCCAGCAGCGCCCCGCCGCCGCGTCGCCGCGTCGGATCCACGGCCAGCACCGCCACCCGCAGCTTGTCCTGCTGATCAGTGCGCAGCCGCCGCACCAATTCGTCTGTGAGCGAGGACTTTCCGGATCCGCCCGTGCCGGTGATGCCCAGCACCGGCACCCGCCGCGCCCCGGCCGCCGCCGCGAACGCCGCCCGATCGGCCTGCGGCACCGTGTCCTGCTGCAGACAGGTCAGCGTCCGCGCGAGCGCCGCCCGATCCCCGGTCAGCACCGCGTCGACGGCGGCCGGCGTCCCCGAAAGATCCACATCGCATTCCGCGACCAGCTGGTTGATCATCCCCGGCAACCCCAGCCGCTGCCCGTCCTCCGGCGAGAAGATCGTCACCCCCGACTCCCGCAGCCGGGCGATCTCCTCCGGGATGATCACCCCGCCGCCCCCACCGAATATCTTCACGTGCCCCGCCCCGGCCTCCCGCAGCGCCTTCGCCAGATACTCGAAATACTCGATGTGCCCGCCCTGATACGAGCTGACCGCCACCCCCTGCACATCCTCGGTGACCGCCGCGTCCACCACCTCGCTGACCGCCCGGTTGTGCCCGAGATGAACCACCTCGGCCCCCTGCGCCTGCAGGATCCGCCGCATGATGTTGATCGCCGCGTCGTGCCCGTCGAACAGCGCGGCAGCGGTCACGAATCGCACCGGATGCACCGGCACATGCAGGTCGCCCATAGCTTCCTCCACGGAGCATGCTGTTGGAGATCAAATAGTAGGACGTCAAATCAACTCTAGAGTGATATGGCACACACCGCCAAGCGGACCGGTATGAAATCCGCGACGAGGTTCGCGGCCGGAGTCGCTGAGAGCTCGCACGGAGTGGTTGTGATCCATCGCACAGTAAATAGATGGACGTCCAACTATAGGATCACCATGTACAGCGCTCAGTGCGCGCAGGCTTCGAGACAGGACTGGCATGGTTCGCGAACTCACCCACTTCATCGGCGGGCAGCACGTGCCCGGGACCTCCGGCAACTTCGCGGATGTGTACGACCCCAGCACCGGTCAGGTGCAGGCGCGGGTGCCGCTGGCCACCAAGGCCGAGGTCGAGGCTGTCATCGCCAATGCCGCTGCGGCGCAGGTGGAGTGGGCGGCGACCAATCCGCAGAAGCGGGCGCGCGTGCTCATGAAGTTCCTGACGCTGGTGCAGGACGAGATGGATTCGCTTGCGGCGCTGCTGTCCTCGGAGCACGGCAAGACCATTCCGGACGCCAAGGGCGATATTCAGCGCGGGCTCGAGGTCATCGAGTTCGCCGTGGGGATCCCGCATCTGCTCAAGGGTGAGTACACCGAAAGCGCGGGCACCGGGATCGATGTCTACTCCATGCGGCAGCCCCTCGGCGTGGTCGCGGGGATCACGCCGTTCAACTTCCCGGCCATGATTCCGCTGTGGAAGGCCGGGCCGGCGCTGGCCTGCGGTAATGCCTTCGTGCTCAAGCCTTCCGAGCGGGATCCGTCGGTGCCGTTGCGGCTGGCCGAGCTGTTCCTCGAGGCGGGGCTGCCCGCCGGGGTGTTCAACGTGGTCAACGGTGACAAGGAAGCCGTGGACACGATCCTGCACGACGAGCGGATCAAGGCCGTCGGCTTCGTGGGATCCACGCCGATCGCGCAGTACATCTACGAGACCGCCACCGCGAACGGCAAGCGCGCGCAGGCCTTCGGCGGCGCGAAGAACCACGCCATCGTGATGCCCGACGCCGATCTCGACGATGTCGCCGATCAGCTCATCGGCGCGGGCTACGGTTCCGCCGGTGAGCGCTGCATGGCCATCTCGGTCGCCGTGCCGGTCGGCGAGGAGACCGCGGATCGCTTGCGCGACAAGCTGATCGAGCGGGTCAACAAGCTCAATGTCGGCCGCTCCGACGATCCGGGCGCGGACTTCGGCCCGCTGGTCGGGCGCGACGGCGTCGACCGTGTGAACAACTACGTGCAGATCGGCGTGGACGAGGGCGCGGAGATCGTCATCGACGGGCGCGGCCTGGTCATCGACGGGGCGGAGGACGGATTCTTCGCGGGCGCAACGCTGTTCGACCGCGTCACCCCGGAAATGCGCATCTACAAGGAAGAGATCTTCGGCCCGGTGCTGAGCATCGTGCGCGCCAAGGATTACGAAGAGGCGCTGCGCCTGCCGAACGAGCACGAATACGGCAACGGCGTCGCGATTTTCACGCGCGACGGTGACACCGCCCGCGACTTCGCCACCCGCGTCCAGGTCGGCATGGTCGGCATCAACGTGCCGATCCCCGTGCCGATCGCCTACCACACCTTCGGCGGCTGGAAGCGTTCCGGCTTCGGCGATCTCAACCAGCACGGCCCGGACTCGATCCGCTTCTACACCAAGACCAAGACGGTGACGCAGCGCTGGCCCTCCGGTCTCAAGGAGTCCAACGCCTTCGTCATCCCGACCATGGACTGACCGCAATGTTCGTACTGGACGAAGACGAGAAGGCGATCGTCGAGACCGCCCGCGCCTTTGCCGACGAGCTGCTCGCCCCCAATGCCCTGGAATGGGATGAGCAGAAACACTTTCCGGTCGACGTGCTGCGCAAGGCCGGGGAACTCGGCCTCGGCGGCATCTACGTGAACGAGGACGTGGGCGGCTCGGAGCTGCGGCGGCTGGACGCCGTGCGCATCTTCGAGCAGCTGTCCACCGGCTGCCCGGCCATCGCCGCCTACATCTCCATCCACAATATGGCGACGTGGATGATCGACAGTTACGGCGATGCGGCACAGCGCAATCGGTGGCTGCCGGGACTCACCTCGATGGATCTGCTGGCCAGCTACGCCCTCACCGAACCGGGCGTCGGCTCCGACGCGGCGGCCCTGAGCACCAGGGCCGTGCGCGACGGCGACGACTACCTGCTCACCGGAGTGAAGCAATTCATCTCCGGCGCGGGCAGCACGGATGTGTACGTGCTCATGGCCCGCACCGGCGACGACGGCGCGCGCGGCATCTCCGCGTTCATCGTGCCCGCCGACACCCCGGGCCTGTCCTTCGGCGCGAACGAACGCAAGATGGGCTGGAACGCCCAGCCCACCCGGCAGGTCATCCTCGACAATGCCCGGGTGCCCGCCGCCAACCTGCTCGGCGGCGAGGGCAACGGCTTCCGCATCGCCATGAACGGGCTCAACGGCGGACGGCTGAACATCGCCGCCTGCTCGCTCGGCGGCGCGCAGTTCGCCCTCGACAAGGCCGTGGCCTACCTGGCCGAACGCAGGGCCTTCGGCGCGCGGCTGCTGGACAACGCGGCCCTGCAGTTCGAACTCGCCGATATGCGCACCTCGCTGGAAGCCTCGCGCACCCTGCTGTGGCGGGCCGCCGCCGCCCTCGACGCCGACGCCCCCGACAAGGTGGAACTGTGCGCCATGGCCAAGCGGTTCACCACCGACGCCGGGTTCGAGGTCGCCAACAAGGCCCTCCAGCTGCATGGCGGTTACGGCTATCTGGCTGAATACGGGGTGGAGAAGATCGTTCGCGATTTGCGGGTGCATCAGATTCTCGAAGGTACGAACGAGATCATGCGGGTCGTGGTGGCCCGCTCGGTGGTAGGAGCGGCATGAGCGAAGCGAAGGAACCCGAGGTTCTGATCGAGAAGCGGGACGGGCTGGGTTCGATCACGCTCAACCGCCCGCGCGCCATCAACGCGCTCAACCATCCGATGGCGCTGGTCATCCTCGACACGCTGCGCGAGTGGGCGGACGACGACGAGGTGCGCACGGTGGTGCTCACCGGCGCGGGCGAGCGCGGACTGTGCGCGGGCGGCGATATCGTCGCCATCCACAACGATGCGAAGAACGCTGTCGCGCAGGGTGATACAGCGGCTTCGGATTCGCCCAGCGGCAGGTTCTGGCGGGACGAGTACATCCTCAACGCGCTCATCGGCCGGTACCCCAAGCCGTATGTGGCGATCATGGACGGCATCGTGATGGGCGGCGGCGTGGGCCTGTCCGGGCACGCCAGCCACCGCATCGTGACCGAGCGGTCCATGGTCGGCATGCCGGAGACCGGCATCGGATTCATTCCGGACGTGGGCGGCACCCACCTGCTCGCGCACGCGCCCGGCGAGATCGGCACCCACGTCGCGCTCACCACCGCGCGCATGAGCGCCGGGGACGCCATCGCGGCCGGCTTCGCCGACCACTTCGTGCCCTCCGAGTACATTCCGGCACTGCTGGAAGCGTTGCGGGACAACGACGCCGACGCGGCCATCGCGAAATTCGCACAGCCCGCACCGGTTTCGGAGCTGGTGTCGCAGCTGCGCTGGATCGACGCCTGCTACAGCGCGGACACGGTCGAGGAGATCGTGAACCGGCTGGAGACCGACGGCACCCCCGAGGCCGCCAAGGCGGCTCAGGACGTGCTGTCGAAATCGCCGGTGGCGCTGAAGGTCACGCTGCGGTCGCTGCGCGGTGCGCGGGTGGCCGCGAACCTCGAGGAGGTGCTGAACCAGGAGTACCGGGTGTCGGTGGCCTCGCTCGGCACCCACGACCTGGTGGAGGGCATTCGCGCCCAGGTCATCGACAAGGACCGCAACCCGCAGTGGTCGCCCGCCACCCTGGCCGACGTCACCGACGCGGATGTGGACGCCTACTTCGCCGGACTCGGCGACAAGGAACTGGGGCTGACCGCCCCGGAGGAGTAGCAATGAGCACAGCATCGCACAGCGATTCCGTGAGGGGTGGCGGTCGGGTGACGGGTGGGCGTACCGAAAACAACTCGGCGGCAACGAAGGTCGCCTTCCTCGGGCTGGGCCACATGGGCGGGCCGATGGCCGCCAACCTGGTGCGGGCCGGATACGAGGTCCTCGCGTTCGATCCGGTTCCGGCCGCACAAGATCAGGCGCGACGCGACGGCGCGACCGTCGCCGAAACCGCCGGATCGGCTGTGGCGGAAGCGGATATCGTCGTCACCATGCTGCCCAACGGGCGCATCGTGCTCGACCTCTACGGCGAGGTGCTGTCGGCGGCCAAGCCGGGCACGCTGTTCGTCGACTGCTCCACCATCGACGTCGCCGATGCGCAGGAAGCCGCGAAACTCGCTGCGGCAGCCGGGCATCGGGCTCTCGACGCGCCCGTCTCGGGTGGTGTCGCGGGTGCGACGGCGGGCACCCTCACCTTCATGGCGGGCGGCGCGGCCGAGGATTTCGCCGACGCGCTGCCGCTGCTGGAGGTCATGGGCGGCAAGGTCGTGCACTGCGGTCCGGCCGGGGTCGGCCAGGCCGCCAAGATCTGCAACAACATGCTGCTGGGCATCTCGATGATCGGGCTGTCCGAGGCCATCGTGCTGGGCGAGAAGCTGGGTCTGACCCACGACAAGTTCTTCGACGTGGTCTCCACGGCGTCGGGGCAGTCGTGGGCGCTCACCTCGTACTGTCCGGTGCCGGGGCCGGTTCCCGCCAGCCCGGCGAACAACGACTACCAGCCGGGGTTTGCCACCGCGCTCATGACCAAGGATCTGGGTCTGGCGGCAAACGCGCTGCGTGGCAACGGCGTCGACGGGCAGATCGGTTTGCTGGCGGCGGAGATCTACGCGCGGTACAACCAGGACGAAGCGGGCAAGGACTTCTCGGCTATCGTCACCGATATCCGCAAGCGATCTGAAGGGGAGCAACTGTGACTGCATCGCGCAGCGATTCGGTGGGGGGTGGCGGCCGGGCGACGGGCGGGCCCGACTTCGAGACCATTGTGCTGGAGCGTAAAGGCCGCGTCGCCCTCATCACGCTCAACCGGCCGAAGGCCCTGAACGCGCTGAATTCGCAGGTCCTGGCCGATATTTCGGCCGCGCTCGACGAGCTCGAGCACGACAGCGAGATCGGCGCGGTCGTGCTCACCGGATCCGAGCGGGCCTTCGCGGCCGGTGCGGACATCAAGGAGATGCAGACCAAGTCCTACATGGACATGTTCCTCACCGACCACTTCGCCGGTTGGGACCGACTGGTCGCGTTCCGTAAGCCCATCATCGCCGCGGTCGCGGGTTACGCCCTCGGCGGCGGCTGCGAACTCGCCATGATGTGCGACATCCTGCTCGCCGCCGACACCGCCAAGTTCGGCCAGCCCGAGATCAAACTCGGCGTCATCCCCGGCATGGGCGGCTCGCAGCGCCTCACCCGCGCCGTCGGCAAGGCCAAGGCCATGGACCTGATCCTCACCGGCCGCAATATGGACGCCGAGGAAGCCGAGCGCGCCGGCCTCGTCTCCCGCATCGTCCCCGCCGCCGAACTGGTCGACACCGCCCTCGAGGTGGCCGAAACCATCGCCAACATGTCGCTCCCCTCGGTGATGATCGCCAAGGAAGCCGTCGACCGCGCCTTCGAAACCACCCTCACCGAGGGCTTGCGCTTCGAACGCCGCGTCTTCCACTCCCTCTTCGCCACCGAGGACCAGAAGGAAGGCATGACCGCCTTCGTCGAGAAGCGCCCGGCCAACTTCAGCCACAAGTAAGCCGAGTTACCGAACTCTCCGGAGGCTCTCAGGGGCTCCGCCCCCGAACCCCCGAAAACAGCGGCCCCCGCCTCACCAGGCGGGGGCCGCTGCGGCATAAGGGCTTGGGGCGGTGCCGCTGTGGCATAGCGGGTTCGGGGCGGGGCCGCTGAGAGCTCAGGGAGTTTGGGGCGGTGCCGCTGTGGCATAGCGGGTTCGGGGCGGGGCCGCTGAGAGCTCAGAGAGTTTGGGGCGGTGCCGCTGTGGCATAGCGGGTTCGGGGCGGTGCCGCTGAGAGCTCAGAGAGTTTGGGGCGGTGCCGCTGTGGCCCAGGGGGTTCGGGGGCGAAGCCCCTGAGAGCTCAGAGAGTTTGTCAATGCTTGGGCGGGCCGACGACTTCGACGGTGGGGGTGTTGCCGTCCTTGTGGTCGTTGGAGCGGTCCATGGCGAGCGCGCCGACTATGGTGCCGCCCAGGGTGGCGGTGACCGCTACCGCGGCGACGAGCTTCTTGCGGGAGACCGGTTCGGGGAGGCGGGTCGCCGGGGCCGTGGGATTCAGGCGGACGCTGCGGACTCGGCGGGCCGAGGGGCGTTCGGCGGCCAGCAGGACCGCGCCGCGGGTGGAGACGAACTCCGGTTCGGGGTCGTAGATCAGGGGGAGATCGAGCTGTCTGTCCAGTTCATCGCGGATGGACTTGTTGCGGGGGCAGCCGCCCAGCAGGGCCATGCCGTCGGGCGGGACGCCGGTCTCGTCGATCATCTGACGGACGAAGGACGCCGAATGGTGGATGCCCGCGGATACCAGGTCGGCGAAGTCGCTGCGGGTGATGACCGCGCGCTGGCCCGAGATGGGATCGCAGACGGCCAGAACTCTGTCGGTGGCGAGCAGCTCCTTGTGGTGCCGGCTGGTGGCCAGATCGACCGTGACCCCGCCGCGGACCAGGAGCCAGCGTAAGAGCGCGTCGTGGCCGTCACCGCCGAGCACCGTACTGCGCTTGGTGGCCAGGATGGCATCGGTGCGGCAGTCGATCTGCGTCAGCGTCAGGCCGGACGCGCCCAGGTCGTAGAGCAGGATCGAGCCCTCGGCGGGTAGGCGGCCGGTGAACCGCAGATAGCGCAGCTGCGCGACCGGTTCGTCGATGACGGTGAGGCGATTGCGCCCGGCCGTGGTGCGGATGGCCTCCGCATGCGAGGAACAGCGGCTGGTGACGGCGATGCCGGTGATGAACTCGTCGCGCTGATCGGCCGACTTCCGCATCTGCCGGATGGCCTCGAACACCGCCTCCTCCATGCTCCCACCTGCGCGGCGTACCACTTTGCAGCGGTCGATGGGCGGCAGATGCGGCTGGTCGGAATGGGTGAGCATGGCGCGTGCACCAGCAGCGCCCGCCGACACCCCGAGGACCAGCACCATGGCCTCCATGGTGAACCTTTTGCGGTCCGATTCCAAGACTATGACGCAGGAAAATGGCTGATCGGATGCTGGACGGTTACTGACCGGCCCATCTGGTCGGCGAGCCACCACTGTCGAAGTCGCCCGCCGATTGCCGGAACTCCGCCAGCAATTCCAGCAACAACTGCAAACGTTCCGGCGGCAGCCCCGTCTCGGCGAACACTCGCCGGTTCAGCTCGGAGGTGGCCGTGGACACCAATTCCCTTCCGGCATCGGTGATTTCGATCAAGGTCGCGCGCCGGTCACTCGGATGCGGCACCCGCTTCACCAGATTCGCCGTCTCCAGCCGGTCCACCGTGTTCGTCACACTTGTCGGATGCACCTGCAAACGCGCGCTGGCCACCGCCATGGGCAGCGCGCCTGTTTTGCTGAAGCTCAGTAGCTGAAGTAGCTCGTACCGGGAAAATGTCAGCCCCGACGGCTTCAACGCCTCGTCGACCCGGGACATGACGATTTGCTGGGCGCGCACGAGCGAGGTAACTGCCGCCATCCCGTCGGCGACGTCCCCCCATCCGTGCTCCGACCATTGACGATGCGCCTCCTCGATCGGATCGAGCGGGAGAGGACGGGGCCGAGACATGCCCCGATCATCGCATGCCGTCACGCCGTCAACCGACACGCCGAGCCCGTGCACAAACAAATCACGCTGATTCCAACCCTCGCCGCGGACCCGGCGCGCGGGCATCATCAACGAAACGATGCGGGTGTGTCCGAGTGGTTCAGGAAAAGGTCTGCAAAGCCTTTCACGTGGGTTCGATTCCCACCGCTCGCTCTGGAGACGAAGCCCCTGCGGTGCCGGCCGCAGGGGCTTCGTCGTCGTTCACGAGGCCGGGGTCAGGCCCGAGAGGTCGCGCAGCACCGTGTGATTGCGGTCGGCCGTGGTGCCCAGCGTGTACTCCGGCTGCAGGCCGAGGTACTCCGAGCGGGTGCGGGTGCTCCAGCGGCGGGACAGCGCGGACCGGGTCTTGTAGAAGGTGGCCATGTAGCCGCCCTCGTACAGGCGCAGCAGGGTGTAGCCGCCCGGATACTCCTTCACCGCCGCGACCTCCAAGAATTCCACCGCCACCGGCAGATCGGGCCGGGTCCGGCGATTGCGGTGGGTGTGGCCGCTGTGATGCAGGAAGACGCCGGGCGCGGACCGGTAGAGGGCTTGGAGTTCGGCGGCGTCCCCGGCCGCGAGAACGAAGCCCGGCCCTGCGATATTCGACCAGCCGGACTCCGCGGTGACGGGGTGATGACTGAAAACCAGTGTGGGACGGTCGGGATCGGCGCGCAGCAGCTCACGCAGCCGATCGAACTGCGGGCGGTCGATGGCGCCGCCCGAGGTGTCGAGTTCGGTGGTGTCCAGGGCGAGCAGGCGCAGGCCGCCCAGCTCGTAGGACCCCAATTCCTGTCGGGGGCCGAACAATTCGCCGTAGCAGTCGAAGTGATCGAGGTACGGGGAGCAGGAGGCGTAGTCGGATCCGGTGTGCGGGCGATCATGATTTCCCCTGGCGGCGAACCAGTCCCGGCCGTTCGCGCCCCAGGCCGACAGTTGCGCGTGCACCCCGCGGACCTGCTCCGGTGTGGCCTCGGCGGTGAGATCCCCGGCGATCAGCAGGTGATCGGCCCCGCGATCGGGCCGGTGCAGGTCGTCGAGCAGCCCGGCCAGCATGACCTCGGGATACGGTGGCAGACCCGGATCCTGGCGTGCACCCGGCGGGAGACCGGCCGCGATGAGCCCGCTCACCTCCTCGCCGTAGTGCACGTCGTTCGAGAGCGCGATGGTGCGGATCAGACGGCCCGGCGGCGGCACCAGCGTGCTGAACTCACCCCTGGCCTCCGGTGAATTCGGCAGGCGCGTAACGAGATTCAGTGCCGGAGCGGCGGTGACGCCGGCCGAGCGCGCCTCGAAGCGGTAGTCGCGGCCCGGCTCCAGGCCGGTGATCTCGGCGTAGTGGCAGGCGGTGGGCCCGGATTCGCCGAAGACCTGGCGCAGCACGCCGCCGTCGGCGGGGCGCAGCCAGACTTCGCTGTCGGTCTCGACCGGGTCGCCGCTCGCGCTCACCGTGGTCCAGGTGAGCACCGCCGAGCGCTCGGTGATCGTGACGACTTCCAGATCCGTGGCGACGATCGAACCCGGCTGTGCGACAGCGGAACCCGGCCGGGCCAGGGGGAGCAGCGCGGCAGCGCCGAGCAAGCCCAGCAGGCGTCGCCGGTTCGGTCCGCAGCAGGTCATTTGCCGTCCGCCGAGCACACCTTCCAGGTGCCGTTCTCCTTGCGGAAGTGCTGGGCGGTGGTGCTGGACTTCCCCTCCGCGCCGGGCAGGGTCAGCGTGCCGGTGAGTCCGGCCGTGGCCCGGTCGCCGGTGATCACGATGTCGTCCACCGAAGTGATCTTGATGGTGAACTTGCCCCTGTCCACCGCGGCCTTCTGATCCGCTGGGAGACTGTCGAATTCGGTGCGGTCCGGCTCGCACGCCCGGGCCGCCGCCACCGATGGGCCGTCCGCGGCGAGGGTGTCGTAGAACTCGCGCGCGGCCGTCTCGATGCGCTGATCGTCGGTGGCGGAATCCTTGCCCGCGGCGGCGGTTCCGCAGGCCGTCACGATCACAGTCAGTGCGCCCACGCCCAGGGCGAGGCAGAGCCGGCGTGCCAAGGTCATCAAGTCCTGTCGATCGAGTCACCACGGAACGTCCGCAGACTACGGCAAAACCATTGCGATTCGGTGGGTGCCGGTTCCGGAGGCCCGCCAAGCGATACAACTCGACGGTCGCGCCGACCCCATCCGGGTCCGCCGGGTCAGCGTCGCCGCCCGGTTGGGTCCGGGGATGCGCCGTGTCGGGCGGACCGCGGTGCGGGGGAGCGCCGCCGACGCCTATATTGGCGCGAGGACCGAACGGCCCGTTGTTCCGATAGGAGATCCGTTGCGTCGCACGATGTTCCTCACCGCCACCCTGGCCGCCGCGGCGTTCGTCGTCGCGCCCGCGGCCGATGCGCAACCGGCGGGCGGTGATTCCGCCGTGCGGGTGCAGGCGGTGTGGGGGCCGGAGCAGTTCCCGATCGCGGGCGTGACCGCCGAGATCACCTCGTGCGCGGGCGGTCCCGCCCTCGGCACGGTGACCACCGGCAACGACGGCACCGCCACCTTCACCGGCGGCGCGGGCTGCTATCGCGTCGCGGCGGGAACGTTGAGCGGCTGCTCGGTCGACGGGGACGCCGCCCAGCAGGTCACCACGATGCCCGGCCTCACCCCGACCGCCACCTTCCGGTTCCGCTGCGCGTAATTGCCCGAAACGTCCTGGCCGCCCCGGCGCGGGGTTAGCGTGGAGGTATGGCGGACAAGGACCCGGCACTCGTACTCGTCGAGCGGGCGGTCGCCCAGATGGCCGAGGTCATCGCCGCGATCCGGCCCGACCAGGCCGAACTTCCCACACCGTGCGAGGACTGGCCGGTGCGCCGGGTGATCGGGCATCTGCTCGGCCAGATCCTGCCCAATTTCACCGTCGCGGCACGCGGCGAGACACCCGACTGGCATGCCGCCGAAGGGGAATTCGGCGACGACTGGGCGGCGGAGTTCCGGGCCGGGTCCGGGGAACTGCTCGCCGCCTGGCACGCCGCCGACCTCGACCAGGAGGCCCCGGTCGCCGGTGGCGGCACCGCCCCGCTGCGCACGCGCGCCGATCAGCAGATCACCGAATTCGCCATGCACGCCTGGGATCTCGCCACCGCCACCGCCCAGGACCGCGAACTCGACCCGGAACTCGCCGAACACGGCCTGGCCTGGTCCAAACAGCTCCTGAAACCCGAATTCCGCGGCCCCGGAAAGGCTTTCGGCCTCGAGATCCCCATCGCAGACAACGCCCCCGCCTACGATCGCCTCGCCGCCTGGTTCGGTCGCGACCCGCACTGGAAGCCCACCCTCGGCGCCTGACCTCGTCGGGTAGCCGCCCCGCCAATTCCGGCGCGCGCCGGTGGCCGCGATCCGCACCGGCCCGTCGTGGACCCCGCCCACGCGCTGTCGGCGACGACCGCGAGGGTATGGGCCGCGCCAGCGGTGGCGTCCTCGGGCTCGGATGGCCCCGAGGGATCTAGGCCGGGGTCACCGTGGGGCTTGGGCCGGCGATCAGCGGGGTGTTGTGCCCGGGATCACCCGACCGGCCCGGCGCGTATATGACTGTTACCCTCGTATTCAGTTAGCTGTTGTTTCGCAGTAGCGCGATAGGCGTCGCATCACCGATAGGGCAGGTGGCGAGATGGGCGCGAGGTTCGCGTTGACGCACCCGACAAGTGAGCCCGCGTGGCCGGATATCCGCAGGTACAGCGGGAGAATCGAGACCATCGCCGCATTTCTGGGTGCGGTGATCGCGGGTTTGTTGCTGCTGGCTCCGCTCGATCTCGGGCGCACGGCCGACGGGCCGATTCTGCAACTGGATCTGCTGGTGGTGAACATGCCGCGGGCGGCTGCGGCGGGTGCTGTTTTCGCCGTGGTGAGCGCCGGGCTCTCCGTCGCGCTGGGCCGGCGGGCGGCCTGGATCGCCGCGCTGGGCAGTGCCGTGGTCCTGCTGGTGGGGCACCTGTTCGAGCGGGCCGAGGCCACCGCGGGCACGCTCACCACGGTCAACTACATCGACTCGATCTTCAGCGGCATCCTGCTCGGCGCGCTCGCCGTCGCGGTGGCCGGGCACCGGGCCGCCACCACCGCCTACCTGATCGGCGCGCTCGCCAGCATTCTGATCGGCGACCTCACCGCGCTGCCCTCACCGGGCGCGACCAACCGGCCCTTCATCGAATGGGCCTCCTCCGGTATCCCGCCGGTCTGGGTGCTGATCCTGGGCGTGGTGGCGCTGGTGGTCGCGACCGGCGTCCAGGTGCACGAGCGCGCCCTCGAGAACGAGAACACCGATCTGCCCATCGGCCCCATCGTGGCCGCCCTGCTGTTGGTGACGGCGACCGTCGCGAGTACCGAGTGGCTCGTGCGGCACGCCACCACGACCGTGAATATCGCTGCGGCACTGACTGTCATCGTCGTCGCGGCCCTGCTCGCCGCCTTCCTGCTGCCCGGCCGTGACGGCACGCTGGTACTGCTGGTGGTGGCGGTGACGAACGCGGGCAGCGCCGTCATCGCGGTGCCCCGCCCCGATTGGAGCGCCCCGCTGCCCCTGATCGCCGTGGCCGCCGGTTACGCCCTCGGCCGCCGCCTGCCCAATCCGTGGGCGGGAGTCGCCGGTTGCGCCGCGCTGTCGGTGTTCGCCGCGGTCACCGCGCCGATCGGTCACCAGAGTGAGGTGGTGCCGCTCATCGGCATCACCGCCTTGGGCCTGCTGCTGGGCTACTGCTTCGCCGCGGCCGCACCCACCGCGGCCATCGGCAGCGTGGTCGCCATGACCGCGCTCCTGGTGCCCTGCCTGGTGACCGCCTTGCGCGGCAGCAGCTTCGGGCGCGTCGCGTATTCGCAGCACTGGTACCGCGATCCGAACGGCTACATCACCGCCGGCCCCGGCTGGCTCGCGCTGGCGACCGCCGTGGGATGCGCCGCCTCCATCTACCTGCTGCACCGATTCCGTGGTGCGGCAGTGGATTTCCCGGGGCCGGTTGGGCTTCAGCGTCCGAAGCGGGCGTTGACCCAGGCCAGCGCGTCGGAGTAGGACGCCTCCAGAATCCCGCGATGGTCCGCGCCCGGATAGCCGCGATACTGCACCGGCTGCCCGCTCACCCGCTGCCGCGCCACCATGGCGTCGGTGGCGAAGGCGGGCACCGTGGTATCGGCGCGACCCTGCAGCACCAGGACCGGCTGCGCGAAAGTCAGTGCGCTGGGGTCGTTCTCGTTCAGCACCCGGATCAGCGCCGCGGCATCGCCGGTGGGGGAGAACACTTCTCCGGCGGGCACTCCGCCCCATTCGTCGGGCCGCCGCAGTTGGCCGATGCAGCCGGTGTCGGCCAGCGCCATCATCGAGTCGGCGCGGGCGGTGAGGAAGTGGGCCGGATCCACCGCCGCCACCGTCTGCGCGCCCCGAATGATCAGCGGCAGAAAGGATGTCGCCCCACCGGTGAAGGATCCCACCGCCGTGGCGGCCCCCACCGAGGTGGCCACCCGGGTCGCCTGCAGTCCGATGCCCTGATGGGAGGCCGGGGCCAGCGCGACCGATCCGATCAGTTGCAGCTCCGGCGCCCATCGCTGGGCCTGCGCGGCGGTGAAGATCGCCGCCTGACCGCCCTGCGAATGGCCCATCGCCACCCAGCGGGTGCCGATCCCCGGATCGATTTCCCGTGCGGCCCTTGCCATATCGGTCACGGCCCGCTGCTCGGCGGCGCCGATCAGGTAGCCGTGCGGGCCGGGCGTGCCCAGCCCCTGGTAGTCGGTCTGCGCCACCGCGTATCCGGCGGCGATCCACCGCGCCTGCACCCGGCGCACCAGGGAGGTGTAGTCGTGTGCCGGGAATTCGTCGGAGGTGTCCAGCGACGGCGCGCACATATCGGCGACCCCGGTGGTGCCGTGCGCCCACGAGATCAGCGGCCAGCCGCCCGCCGGTGGCGTCCCCTCGGGCACGGCGAGGGTGCCCGACACCGGCACCGTCCGCCCCTGCATATTCACCGACCGGTACAGCACCAGATAGTTCTGCGCCCCCGGCAGCGCCGGTTCGTCGATGAGCGGCCGCAACTGGATCACCGATCCCGGCGCCCCGGGCACGCGGTCCTCGGGCGGATCGTAGAAGGCGGCCGCCGGGTTCCCCTCGTCCGAGACGGGCAGTGCCGCAACGCTTCCGGTGGCGGCGATCGATCCGGCGAGCACCGCGGCCAGGGTCGTGGTCACGATGCCAGCGCTCGTGCGTCGGGCGGCCGCAGCCCCCGCCCTCGCGATCTCGATCTCCGACATGTGAAAAACATACCGTTCCGTCTGGCTATCCAGCGGCAAGGCAACGCACCCCGATCCGTGCCGTGTATGCACTGCTCGGTGTCGGCCGAGTCGATTGACAATCGATATCAACGCTGCTAGACGCCCCGGCGAATAAGTAAGGCCCCGACCGTGATTCACGATCGGGGCCGTACTGCGGTGCCCTCGGCAGGATTCGAACCTGCGGCCTTCTGCTCCGGAGGCAGACGCTCTATCCCCTGAGCTACGAGGGCGGGGATGGACCCCCTCGGCGCTGCGAGCGGGCTGGGAAAGCGTATCGCATGGACTGCGCTGCGCCAAAAACATTCGCGGACCGGGTGTTATTCGGGCACCCGGTCCGCGCGGGTCAGTTCATCGGGAGGGGGGTGGCGCCGCGTTCGGTGAGCATGGTGGTCATCAGCTGGGATTCGCCCGCTTGGGTTTTGGCCATGCTGGTCGCCAGGGAGCGCACCGCGTCGGTGTCGGCGTGCTGGGTGGCGTACTCGATCATCGGCATGCCGCCCTGGTGATGGCGCAGCATCAGCTGCAGGAACATCACGTCCAGGGCCGGGCCGGTGGCCTTGCCCAGGGCGGTGAGCTCCTCGGTGGAGGCCATGCCGGGCATGGACTGCACCGGGCCGGAATGGTTGCCCGCGGTGGTCGTGCCGCCGTGGTGGCCCGCACCCGACGAATTGCTCATCCAGCCCATGTAGCCGCCCACCGGCAGCATCGGCTCACCCCACATCTGCAGCCAGCCCTGCATGCGGCCGGCCTGGCTCTGCTGGGTGGTGAGGATGTCGTAGGCCAGTCGCTTCACCGCCGGATCGGTGGAACCGCTGAAGGCCACCGCCGACATCTCCACCGCCTGCTGGTGATGCACCGACATGTCCTGGCAGAAGCCGACGTCGACGGGGCTCGGCGCGGTATCGGCCTTGTTGTCCAAGGGAATTCGCAGCAGCACGCCCAGCGCCACGCCCAGCAGCAGCACGCCGATCACACCCAGGACCAGCAGCGCGGTGCGCTGGCCGGTCCGGGCGGGAGCGTCGGCGGGGTCGGCCCCACCGAAGTCACGGATCTCGTCGTCGGGCACCAGCGGAGCCATCACTGACCCGCGGCCGGCGCGTCGGTCGCCGGACCCGGGTTCTCGGTCTGCCCGTCGGCCGGAACCGGCACGGTCGGGAAGAGATCGGTGGGCAGGGTGCTCCCATCCAGGCCGCCGAGGCCGCCCAGATCGCCGCCCGGCAGACCGCCCGGCATCAGACCGCCGGTGCCGCCCAGCTCGGTCGGATCCGGGGTCAGGCCGTTACCGTCCATCGGCACCGCGTCCGGACCCGGCGCGCTCGGATCGAACGCGGGCGGGTTGTTCGGGTCGAAGGTCGGGTTCGCGCAGCTCGCGCCGACCTCGGGGTAGGTGTTCGGGTTCAGGCGCAGATCCTTGATGAACCGATCCACCCGGGCATCGCTGACCGAGTCCAGCTTGAGCTGATGGCCCCACGCCTGCAACGAGATAGGCTTGTCCAGGTTCGGGTAGGGCGACATCAGCATGTACGGCTGGCCCTCGACCTTCTTCTTCAGAGTGTCGATACCCGCGGCGTCCACCTTGTCCGGGTTGTAGGTGATCCACACCGCGCCGTGCTCCAGCGAATGCACCGCGTTCTCGGTGCGGATCGCCTTGCTGTAGACCACGCCCGTGCACGCCGCCCAGGACGAGTCGTGCGGGCCGCCGAAGGCCGGGGTCTGGTCGTAGGCCACGCGCTGCGTCGATGCCACGTGCAGGCCCGCGTCGTACTCCTTCTTCACCACGCCGTCGATGTAGGCCGACGGGTTCTTCAGCTCCTCCTTGGCGTGGTACTTGGGCACCAGGTACCAGGCGATGGCCCCGACCAGCGCGACAATCGTCACGATCGCGCCGATCAGCATCCAGGGAACGTTACGTTTGGTGGGCAGTTTGCCGCCGCCACCGCCCTTGCGGAGCGAAGGCGACGATTTGCCCGCGGCCTTGATGGCCTTGGCCGACTTGGCACTGGTCCTGCTCGGCATCGCTTGTTGTGCTCTTTTCGACGTGTCGGACAATCAAACGATGCGGGGAGCATCGTTTGCTGGGCGCCTGCCCGGTAGGTGCCCGCTCGCGGCGGTTACCTGCTCAGACCATAGGATAGTGACTCGTGACTCCAGCTGACCTTGCAGATCTCCTTCGCGCTACCGCGGCGAAGGTACTTGTCGAACGCGGATCCGACCCTTCGGTCCTGCCCGACGAGGTCAAGGTGGAGCGCCCCCGCAACCCTGAGCACGGTGACTATGCCACGAATTTGGCGATGCAGGTAGGTAAGCGGGCTGGAATGGCACCCCGCGAATTCGCCGAACTGCTGGCCGCCGCGCTGGGCGAAGCCGACGGTGTCGACGTCGCCGAGGTGGCCGGTCCGGGCTTCCTGAACATCCGGCTCGCCAAGGCCGCGCAGGGCGCGATCATCGAGACGATCCTGGCGGCGGGGGAAAGGTTCGGCACCGCGGACGCACTCGGCGGCCGGCGGATCAACCTGGAGTTCGTATCCGCCAACCCGACCGGACCCATCCACCTGGGCGGCACCCGCTGGGCCGCGGTCGGCGACGCGCTCGGGCGCATCCTGTCGGCGCAGGGCGCGGACGTCACCCGCGAGTACTACTTCAACGACCACGGCGCGCAGATCGACCGCTTCGCCAACTCGCTGGTCGCGGCCGCCACCGGGCAGCCGACGCCGGAGGACGGCTACGCGGGCGCGTACATCAACGAGATCGCCGAGACCATCGTGCGGGCGAACCCGGGTGCGGCCGAACTGCCGGAAACCGAACGCCACGAACTGTTCCGCCACGAAGGCGTCGAGCTCATGTTCGCGCACATCAAGCAGACGCTGCACGACTTCGGCGTCGACTTCGACGTGTACTTCAACGAGAGTTCGCTGTTCGCCTCCGGCGCGGTCGAGAAGGCCCTCGACGAGCTCAAGGCGTCCGGCAACCTGTACGAGAAGGACGGCGCGTGGTGGATCGCCTCCACCGAATACGGTGACGACAAGGACCGCGTCGTCATCAAGAGCGATGGAAAATCCGCGTATATCGGCGGTGACATCGCCTACTTCCAGAACAAGCGCTCGCGCGGCTTCGATCTGTGCATCTACATGCTGGGCGCGGACCACCACGGCTACATCGGCCGCCTCAAGGCCGCCGCCGCGGCGTTCGGCGACGACCCCGACACCGTCGAGGTGCTCATCGGCCAGATGGTGAACCTGGTCAAGGACGGTCAGGCCGTGCGCATGAGCAAGCGCGCCGGAACCGTGGTGACCCTGGACGATCTGGTGAGCGAGATCGGCGTGGACGCCGCCCGCTACTCCCTGGTGCGCAGCTCGGTGAACTCCAGCATCGATATCGACCTGGATCTGTGGACCCGGACCGACAACGAGAACCCGGTGTACTACGTGCAGTACGCGCACGCCCGCACCAACCAGATCATCGGCAATGCGGCGGCATTCGAATACGGCTCGGTGACACCGGATTTCGCGCTGCTGGTCGACGACCGCGAGGGCGAGCTCATTCGCACCCTCGGCGAGTACCCGCGGGTGCTGGCCACCTCCGCCGACATGCGCGAGCCGCACCGCGTGGTGCGGTACCTGGAGGAACTGGCGGGCGCGTACCACCCGTTCCAGTCCGACAAGACGCTGCGCGTCATTCCCCAGGGCGACGAGCCCGTCACCCCCCTCAATGCCGCTCGTCTCGAGCTGGTCAAAGCTACCCGTCAGGTTCTCGCCAACGGCCTCGGCCTGCTAGGCGTCTCAGCTCCGGAGCGTATGTAAATGAGTGCACACCCCGCCGGTCCCCGCCACGCGGACATCCCGCCCGCCCAGAATCTGCCCGCACGGCCTTCCGAGCCGAAGCAGATGATCGAACTGCCCGCGAATGTGTGGCCGCGCAACGCTTCTCGCGACGAGGACGGCGTGGTGCGCCTGGCCGGTGTGCCGGTGCACGAACTGGCCGCCGAATTCGGGACCCCGCTGTTCGTGGTGGACGAGGACGACTTCCGTTCCCGCTGTCGGGATATGGTCGCCGCCTTCGGTGAGGGTGCGCGAGTCCACTACGCCTCCAAGGCCTTCCTGTGCGGCGAGATCGCGCGCTGGATCCGCGACGAGGGCCTGCACCTGGACGTCTGCTCCGGCGGCGAGATGGCCGTGGCACTGCACGCGGGCTTCCCGGCCGAGCGAATCGCACTGCACGGCAACAACAAATCGGTGCCCGAACTGGAGTACGCGGTGCGGGCCGGGGTCGGTCACATCGTGCTCGACTCGCTGATCGAGATCGACCGCCTGGAAGCCGTCGCCAGGACCGCGGGCAAGGTCGTCGACGTGCTGGTGCGCGTCACCGTCGGTGTGGAAGCCCATACCCACGAATACATTTCGACCGCGCACGAGGACCAGAAGTTCGGCTTCTCCATCGCCAGCGGCGATGCCATGCAGGCCATCGCCCGCGTCTTCGAATCCGACAACCTGCGCCTGGTCGGCCTGCACAGCCACATCGGCTCGCAGATCTTCGAGATCGACGGCTTCGAGATCTCCACCCGCCGCATGCTGGGCGTGCTGCGCGAGGTCGCCGACAAGTTCGGCCCCGAGCGCGCCGCACAGGTGAATGTGCTGGATCTCGGTGGCGGCCTTGGTATCTCGTACCTGCCGCACGACGATCCGCCGTCCCTGGTGGACTTCGCCGCCAACCTGCGCCGCATCGTCGCCGAGGAGGCCGAGCGCGCCGGACTGCCGATGCCGATCATCGCCGTCGAGCCCGGTCGCGCCATCGCCGGACCCGGCACTGTAACGCTGTACGAAGTCGGCACCATCAAAGATGTGGTGCTGGACGCGGGGCTGCGCCGCCGCTACGTCAGCATCGACGGTGGCATGAGCGACAACATCCGGCCCGCGCTGTATCAGGCCGAATACGACGTCCGGCTGGTGTCGCGTTCCAGCGACGCCGACCCGGTGGTCGCCCGTGTGGTCGGAAAGCATTGCGAGAGTGGGGATATCGTCATTCGTGACACCTGGGTCCCGGCCGATGTCGGCCCGGGGGACCTGGTGGCGGTGGCGGCGACCGGCGCGTACTGCTACTCGATGTCCAGCCGTTACAACCTGCTCACCCGGCCCGCCGTGGTCGCGGTGCGAGATGGTAAGGCGCGCTTGATTCTTCGCCGTGAGACGGTGGAGGACCTACTGAGCTTGGAGGTGAAAGCATGACCGAGGCGAACAACGCCAAAACCGGCGTGTGGGGATCGGATCACCCGATCGGAATCGCGGTCCTCGGCATGGGCACGGTCGGTACCGAAGTGGTCCGCATCATCCGCGATCACGCCGACGATCTGTGCAACCGCGTCGGCGCACCCGTGGTGCTGCGCGGGGTGACCGTCCGCGACCTGAGCAAGGATCGCGGCATCCCGGCCGAACTGCTCACCACCGACGCCGAGGCGCTCATCGCCCGCGACGACGTCGATATCGTCGTCGAGGTCATGGGCGGGATCGATCCGGCCCGCAAACTCATCAAAACCGCGCTGGAGAACGGCAAGTCCGTCGTCACCGCCAACAAGGCGCTGCTGGCCGAGTACACCGGTGAACTGGCCGCCGCGGCCGAAAGTGCCCGCGCCGACCTGTATTTCGAGGCCGCCGTCGCCGGCGCCATCCCGGTGATCCGCCCGCTCATCCAGTCGCTGTCCGGTGACCGGGTCAACCGCGTGGTCGGAATCGTCAACGGCACAACGAATTTCATCCTCTCCGCGATGGCCGAGACCGGCGCGGACTACGGCGACGTGCTCGCCGAGGCCACCCGCCTGGGCTACGCCGAGGCCGACCCGACCGCCGATGTCGAGGGCTACGACGCCGCCGCCAAGGCCGCGATCCTGGCCAGCGTGGCGTTCCACACCCGGGTGACCGCCGCCGACGTCTACCGCGAGGGCATCTCGAAGATCACCTCCGAGGATCTCGAGACCGCCGCCGCCGTCGGCTGCACCGTGAAACTGCTGGCCATGGCCGAGCGCGTCAGCGACGAGGGCGGCAAGGACCAGGTGTCGGTGCGCGTCTACCCGGCGCTCATCCCGCGCAAGCACCCGCTCGCCTCGGTCAGCGGCGCGTTCAACGCCGTGGTCGTGGAGGCCGAGAACGCCGGTCGCCTGATGTTCTACGGGCAGGGCGCGGGTGGCGCTCCCACCGCGTCCGCGGTCATGGGCGATCTCGTCATGGCGGCGCGCAACAAGTTCTTCGGTGGCCGCGCTCCGGGCGAATCGGTTTATGCTGAGTTGCCGATCGCGTCGATCGGCGACACTCCCACCCGCTATCACGTGAACCTGCAGGTCGCCGACCGCACCGGCGTTCTCGAAGCGGTGGCCGGCGAATTCGCCAAGCACGGAGTCAGCATCTCGACGGTCCGTCAGGAGGGCCAGAACGAGGGCGCCCGCCTGGTCGTGGTGACCCACCACGCGCAGGAATCGGCGCTGGCGGATACCGTTGCCGCGTTGGCCGAACTGGACTCCGTCACGTCCGTGACCAGTGTTCTGAGATTGGAAGGCACCGAGGAATGAGTACGACTGCGCGGGCTGCTGGTGTGCATACCCCGTGGCCCGGTCTGATTGACGCCTACCGGGATCGGCTGGCGATCCCGGCGGACTGGGAAGCGGTCACGCTGTTCGAGGGCGGCACCCCGCTGGTGCCCGCGCACTACCTCTCCGAGGTGACCGGCTGCGAGGTGTACCTCAAGGTCGAGGGCGCGAACCCGACGGGTTCGTTCAAGGACCGCGGCATGACCATGGCCATGACCGACGCCAAATACGCCGGTAAGAAGGCGGTGCTCTGCGCCTCCACCGGCAACACCTCGGCCTCGGCCGCCGCCTACGCCACCCGCGCTGGCCTGCACTGCGCGGTGCTCATCCCGCAGGGCAAGATCGCCATGGGCAAGCTGGCGCAGGCCGTCATGCTGGGCGCGAAGATCATTCAGGTCGAGGGCAACTTCGACGACTGCCTCGAACTCGCGCGCAAGGTCACCGCCGACTTCCCCGAGGTCGGCCTGGTGAACTCGGTCAACCCGGCCCGTATCGAGGGCCAGAAGACCGCGGCCTTCGAAATCGTCGACGCCCTGGGCAAGGCGCCCGATGTGCACGCGCTGCCGGTCGGCAACGCGGGCAACATCACCGCCTACTGGAAGGGCTACAGCGAGTACTACGCCGACGGCGTCAGCACCTCGCGCCCGCGCATGCTCGGTGTGCAGGCCGCGGGCGCCGCGCCGCTGGTCAACGGCGCCCCGGTGAGTGATCCGGAGACCATCGCCACCGCCATCCGGATCGGCGCGCCCGCGTCGTGGAACGGTGCGATGAACGCCAAGCAGGAGTCGGGCGGCGCGTTCCGCGCGGCCACCGACGACGAGATCCTCGCCGCGTACCGCCTGGTCGCGGCCAAGGAAGGCGTCTTCGTGGAACCCGCTTCGGCCGCGTCGGTCGCCGGTCTGCTGGCCGCGCGCGCCGAGGGCTGGCTGGAGCCGGGCCTCACCGTGGTCTGCACCGTGACCGGCAACGGTCTCAAGGACCCCGACAACGCGCTCAAGGGCATGCCCGAGGTGAAGCCCATCGCGGTGGATCCGGTGGCCGTGGCGCACGAACTCGAGCTGGCCTGACCTTGAATTCGCGTGAAGGTCAACTCCGCGAGCGAGCGCAGCGAGAGAGCCATGAAGCCGGCCCGACTGGGCATGACGGTGGCGAGCGCCAGCGAGCCGCCGACATGACCAGGACCCTGCCCGCCGGAATCACCGTCACCGTGCGGGTTCCGGCGTCCAGCGCCAACCTGGGTCCCGGTTTCGATTCCCTCGGAATCGCTTTGGGTCTGTACGACGAGATCGCGGTGTCCACCACGGACTCCGGGCTCACCATCCGCGTGGAGGGTGAGGGCGCGGACGACGTGCCCTGGGGCCCTTCGCATCTGGTGGTGCGCGCCATCGAACGCGGCCTGCAGGCCGCGGGCGTCTGGGCCGATGGTCTGGACGTGGTGTGCCGCAACGTGATTCCGCATTCGCGGGGTATGGGTTCCTCGGCTTCGGCGGTGGTCGGCGGACTGGCCGCCGGCCGCGGCCTGGCCGCGAAGTTCGACGCGGGCCTCGCCTACGGCAATGACGTGCTGGTGCAACTGGCTTCGGAGTTCGAAGGACATCCGGACAACGCGTCGGCGAGCATTCTGGGCGGAATTGTGGTGTCCTGGACGGAAACCGACCAGCCTGCCAACGGAAACGGGGCCGCAGACCACCACATTCGCACCTATCGCGCAGTGCGTCTGGAGCCGCATCCGTCGCTGCGCCCCGTCGTACTCATCCCCGAGGAGCGCTCGTCCACCGCGCACACCCGGGGGCTGCTGCCGGATATGGTTCCGCACGGCGATGCCGCGTTCAACGTCTCCCGCGCCGCGCTCGCGGTAGTGGCCTTGACGCAACGTCCCGATCTGCTGATGGCCGCCACGGCCGACCGGCTACATCAGGGCTACCGCGCTTCCGCGCTGCCGCTCACCACCAAGTGGATCGAGCGGCTGCGGGATGCCGGAATCCCCGCCACGGTGTCGGGCGCGGGCCCGACCGTCTTGGCCTGGCTGACCGGCGAATTCCCTGCCGAGCTGCGGGAACTCGCGATCTCGGACGGGCTGCGCGTGCTCGAACCGGGTATCGCCGACGGCGTTCTGGTGGACTGATCCGACGCGCAAAGCGGGATTGACAGCGTGGCTGCCTTGCCGATGTACAGGCCGAGAGCTATTCTGACGGAGTCCGTACATCGTGCGCGTCAGACGCCGGTGCTTCATCAGGGCAAATCGCTCCAGAGGCTCCTTGCTCAGGCTCGAGGCTTGAGGCTCGAAACTTGGGGGTAGCCAGTCAACTGGAATGATCTCTCCCACCTTCTTGTATTGGTGGCGAAGCCCACGCGGTGGCGAAGCCGCAGGCACGGCGGGGCAGGCGCGATACGGCATCCGAATCCGGTGGAAGACCGGATTGCAGGAGGAACCCTCGAACAGGCAAAAGGCACTCGAGGGAAGGAAAGGATTTCCGTGACAGATACGGACCTGCTCGCGACACCCGATGTGGAAAGCGCTTCCTCGGGTATTCGCGAAAGTGACTCCGGACAGATTTCGAAGATGAGCGAACAAACTGACGTCGCACGATCGGGGCTGACTGGAATGTTGTTGCCGCAGTTGCGTGCGCTTGCGGGAGAACTCGGTATCCGAGGCACTTCCGGGATGCGTAAGGGTGATCTCATCGCCGCCATCAAGGAGAACCAGTCCGGCGGCGCCAAGGCCACCGCCGCGCCGAAGGCGGCGGGGAAGCAGGCCAAGACCAAGGCCGAGGCGCCGACCGGTGGGGAGTCCGGGCCGGCCGTCGCGCCGAAGACGGAAACCGTTCCCGCCAAGGCGGATTCGGCTCCCGCGAAGACCGACGAAGCCCCGGCCAAGAAGGCCGAGCAGCCGGTCCGCGAAGAGTCGCGCGAGAACAAGCGGGACGAGGCCGAAGGCCGCGACGGCGGCGACGAGGGCCGCGATCGTGGCGAGCGCGGCCGTGGCCGGCAGCGCCGGGGCCGCGAGCAGCGCGCCGCCGCCGCGACCGGCAACGCCGAGACCGCGACCGAGACCGCCGCGGGCGAGTCGAAGCCGGAGCAGGAGGGTGGCGAGCGCCGCCGCGACCGTAACCAGGGTGATCGCAACTCCGGTGGCGACCGTGGTCAGGGCGACCGCAACCAGCAGAACGGCCGGAACCAGCAGGGCAACCAGAACGGCACCCCGCGCGGCGAGAACCGTGACCGGGCCCGCGACGAGGACGACGAGGAAGGCGGCCGCGGTCGCCGGGGCCGTCGCTTCCGCGAGCGTCGCCGTGGACGGGACCGCGAGGGCGGCGCCGCCACCGGGGAGACCCGCGAGCTGGAGATCCGCGAGGACGACGTCCTGCAGCCCGTCGCCGGCATCCTGGATGTCCTCGACAACTACGCGTTCGTCCGCACCTCCGGCTACCTGGCCGGCCCGAACGACGTGTACGTGTCGATGAACCTGGTCCGCAAGAACGGCCTGCGCCGCGGTGACGCCATCACCGGCGCGGTCCGCGCCCCGCGCGACGGCGACCAGAGCAACCAGCGGCAGAAGTTCGATCCGCTGGTGCGACTGGACACCGTCAACGGCTCGGATATCGAATCCGCCAAGCGCCGACCGGAATTCAGCAAGCTCACCCCGCTGTACCCGAACCAGCGCCTGCGGCTCGAGACCCAGCCCAACAAGCTGACCACGCGCATCATCGACCTGATCATGCCGATCGGCAAGGGCCAGCGCGCGCTGATCGTGTCCCCGCCCAAGGCGGGTAAGACCACGATCATGCAGGACATCGCCAACGCGATCTCGGTCAACAACCCCGAGTGCTACCTGATGGTGGTGCTGGTGGACGAGCGTCCCGAGGAAGTGACCGATATGCAGCGCTCCGTGCGCGGCGAGGTCATCGCCTCCACGTTCGACCGGCCGCCGAGCGACCACACCTCCGTCGCCGAACTCGCCATCGAGCGGGCCAAGCGACTGGTGGAGATGGGTCAGGACGTCGTCGTGCTGCTCGACTCGATCACCCGATTGGGCCGCGCGTACAACAACTCGTCCCCGGCGTCGGGCCGAATCCTTTCCGGTGGTGTGGATTCCACCGCGCTGTACCCGCCCAAGCGGTTCCTCGGCGCGGCCCGCAACATCGAGAACGGCGGCTCGCTCACCATCATCGCCACCGCGATGGTGGAGACCGGCTCCACCGGTGACACGGTCATCTTCGAGGAGTTCAAGGGCACGGGTAACGCCGAGCTCAAGCTCGATCGCAAGATCGCCGAGCGCCGCGTGTTCCCGGCCGTCGACGTCAACCCGTCCGGCACCCGCCGCGACGATCTACTGATGTCGCCCGACGAGGCGGCCGTGCTGCACAAGCTGCGCCGCGTGCTGTCCGGCCTGGACTCGCATCAGGCCATCGACCTGCTCGTCGACCGGTTGAAGAAGACCAAGAGCAATGTCGAGTTCCTCATGACGGTCTCCAAGACCGCCCCGGGCGCGATCGACGAATAGGCTTGGCGCAGTAGGTAATACGCGACGACAGCCCCGCTTCGGCGGGGCTGTCGCCGTTTCCGGGGTAGCGGCCGCGGGCTGAAGAACAGCAGCCCGACGAGCATGGCTCCGGCGATCATGAAGATCAGGATGGGCGCGGTCACGGCGTCGGGCCCAACACCGGACGCCGTGACCGCTGTGTAGGTGAGGGTGCCGTCCCCGAGCGGTGGGGCAGGGGTCGGATTCAGGGGCCCCACCGCATGTGCGGACTCCCCGGGAGCGGTCCACCAGCCCACGACCACCAGAATCGCCAACGTGGCCAGGACCCACCCCGCGAGTGTTTCCGCGTCCTTCCTGGTCACAGTTTGTCCTTCCGATCGCCGTGGGACTCTCACCTGGACACGAACTCTATGAACACCGGTGTTCGTATTCCTGAGTAGCGAACTACTCGACTTCCAGCCTCGCTCGGGAGCCGCGAATATGCGTGCCCGTACTTTCATGGGGGGCTGGAATAATCACGGGTAACCTGCCGCTATACTGGTCCGTCGGCAACCATGCCTCTAGTCGGTTCCGGTTCACGTCACGAAATCAGGCGACCCGGAGCCATTCGAAAGGACACCCATGAAGGCAGGAATTCACCCCACGTACGTGGACACCACGGTCGTGTGCGGCTGCGGCAACACCTTCCAGACCAAGAGCACCAAGGAGTCAGGCCAGATCACGGTCGAGGTCTGCTCCCAGTGCCACCCGTTCTACACGGGCAAGCAGAAGATTCTGGACACCGGTGGCCGCGTGGCTCGCTTCGAGGCTCGCTACGGCAAGCGCTCCAAGGCTGCCAAGTAGCTGTCCCGCCGACGCCCGTCCTGCATCCTGCAGGCCGGGCGTCGGTGCGTTTGTGGACCTACTAGCAGCACCCCCGACAGGAGGACACCGCGATGGCCGACAGGAATACGGCCCCGAACGCGATCGACGACATCCTGGCCGAATACGCCGGGCTGGAAATCCAGCTCTCGGATCCGGCACTGCACAACGACCCGGGCGCGGCCCGGCGCGTGGGTAAGCGGTTCGCCGAACTCGGCCCGATCATGGCCACCTACAACAAGCTGACCGGCGCGCGGGACGATCTCGCCGCCGCCCGGGAGCTCGCGGCCGACGACTCGTCGTTCGCCGCGGAGGTGCCGGGACTCGAGGCGCAGGTCGAGGAGCTCGACAAGGCGCTCACCGATCTGCTCGCGCCGCGCGACCCGCACGACGGCGACGATGTCGTGCTCGAGGTGAAATCCGGTGAGGGCGGCGAGGAGTCGGCGCTGTTCGCCGCCGATCTGGCCCGCATGTACATCCGGTACGCGGAGCGGCACGGGTGGAAGGTCGAGGTCCTCGGCGTCACCTACTCCGATCTGGACGGGTACAAGGAGGCCAGCTTCTCCATCAAGAGCAAGGAACCCACCCGCGACGGCGTGTGGTCCAAGCTCAAGTTCGAGGGCGGCGTGCACCGCGTGCAGCGCGTGCCGGTGACCGAATCCCAAGGGCGCATTCACACTTCGGCCGCCGGTGTGCTCGTGTACCCGGAACCGGACGAGGTCGCCGAGGTGGAGATCGACGAGAAGGATCTGCGCATCGACGTGTACCGGTCCTCCGGTAAGGGCGGTCAGGGCGTCAACACCACCGACTCCGCCGTGCGCATCACCCACCTGCCCACCGGGCTTGTGGTGACCTGCCAGAACGAACGC
This sequence comes from Nocardia acididurans, assembly GCF_016741815.1. GTDB lineage: Bacteria > Actinomycetota > Actinomycetes > Mycobacteriales > Mycobacteriaceae > Nocardia > Nocardia acididurans. The sequence goes on along the minus strand of NZ_JAERRJ010000004.1, from coordinate 16,948 downwards.
TCGCAGCTGCAGAACAAGATCCGCGCCAAGCAGGTGCTCGCGGCTCGGCTCCAGGCCCTCGCCGAGGAGCAGGCCGACGCCGACGCCGCCGCGGGCCGTGCCTCGCAGATCCGCACCGTGGACCGCTCCGAGCGCATCCGCACCTACAACTTCCCGGAGAACCGCATCGCCGACCACCGCATCGGCTTCAAGGCGCACAACCTGGACTCGGTGCTGCAGGGCAACCTCGAGGACCTGTTCACCGCACTCGGCGAAGCCGACCGCGCCGCCCGCCTCGCCGCGGAGTGACCGGCACCGCGTAATCGCCGCCGCAGGGCTCGCATCAGCTGCGATGCCCTGCGGCGCGCGCGGGAATCAGGAAACCGCCCGGCTCGCCGGGACAACCCTTCCGGTGGCGGCAAACCCCGCGAGGTGCTTGGGTTTTCATGGGAACATGGGTTCCCCTCCGGACCTGTCGGCCCGCAATCCGAAGGCTCGCCGCGGGCCCTTCGCTCGATCTCGCTCGATCTCGACAACGCTCGGCCCATCCGTGGAGAGGCGGAATGACCACCATGAATCGCACACCTCTGCGGCCGGCGATTCGCGAGGCCGCCGAAATCCTGGAAGCCGCGGGCGTCCCCAGCCCACACACCGACGCCGAACTCCTGGCCGCCCACGTGCTCGGCGTGGACCGCATGCGCCTGGCGCTGACCCCCACGGTCGACCCCGACCAGCTCGAAGAGTTCCGTAAACTGGTCGCCCGCCGCGCGGAACGCATTCCGCTGCAACACCTTACGGGTACCGCCGCGATGGGCGACATCGATCTCGCGGTGGGCCCCGGCGTTTTCATCCCCCGCCCCGAAACCGAACTCCTCTTCGCCTGGGCCCTGGCGCATGCGGAGGCTCTCACCCACGACCGCCACCCCGTGGTCGTCGACCTGTGCACCGGTTCGGGCGCCCTGGCCCTGGCCATCGCCCACGCCCGCCCCGATGCCGAAGTGCACGCGGTCGAACTCGACCCCGAGGCGTTCGCCTGGGCCAAACGCAACGCCCTGCAACTGGCAGACGAAGGCGACACCCCCGTCAACCTGCACGCCGGCGATGTCGCGGACCCCGAGATCCTCCACCATCTCAACGGGAAGGTCGACATCGTCGTATCCAACCCGCCCTACATCCCCGAGGCCGCGACCCTGGATCCCGAAGTGGTGGACCACGATCCGCACCGCGCGCTCTTCGGCGGCCCCGACGGCCTGTCCGTCATCCGCCCCATGATCGCCACCATCGCCCGCCTGCTGCGCGCCGACGGCGTCACCGCGGTCGAACACGACGACACCAACGGCTCCGGCGTGGCCGCCCTCTTCACCGCCGACGGCGGTTTCACCGAGATCGCCGAACATCCCGATCTGGCCGGAAAGCCGCGTTTCGTCTCGGCGCGCCGCATATCCGGCTGAGTTGTTCGATCCGAACGCGGCGCGCACGGTGGATCCGAAACGGCGTGTGCGCGTCCGGGGCCACAGGGACTTCGGTTGCCCTCCGACTTTCCGGGGTTCGGGGCAGGAGCCCCTGAGATAGTCTCCGGGGTTCGGGGCAGGAGCCCCTGAGATAGTCTCCGGGGTTCGGGGCGGGAGCCCCGGAAAATCCTGCGGGGGTTCGGGGGCGAAGCCCCTGAGAGCTATGGAGAGTTCATCCGTGCCAAGATGTTGCGCGTGAGTACCGTCTACGACTGTGCCGATCAGGATTCGCGGGCTGCCGGGCTGAACGCGGCGCGGAGTGCACTGAAATCTGGGCGGCTGGCTGTCATTCCGACCGACACGCTCTACGGCATCGCGGCCGACGCCTTCGACAGCCAGGCTGTCGCGGCGCTGCTGGCGGCCAAACGGCGGGGGCGGGATATGCCGGTGCCGGTGCTCGTCGGGTCGTGGAACACGATCGACGGGCTGGTGTTCTCGGTGCGGCCGCAGGCTCGCGAGTTGATCCGGGCGTTCTGGCCCGGGGCGCTGAGTCTCGTTGTGCAGCAGGCCCCTTCGCTCGCCTGGGATCTGGGCGACGCCCGCGGGACGGTCATGCTGCGGATGCCGCTGCACCCCGTGGCGCTGGAGCTGCTGCGTGAGGTCGGCCCGCTGGCGGTGTCGAGTGCGAACGTCTCCGGGCAGCCGCCGGCCACCACCGTGGACGAGGCCAAGGCGCAGCTGGGTGATCTGGTGAGCGTGTACCTCGACGGCGGCAAGGCCGACCACGGCCTGGCCTCGACCATCGTGGATCTCACCTCCGATGTGCCGCGCATTCTGCGCGAGGGCGCCATCCCGGCCGAGAAGATCGGGGAGGTGCTCGGGCTGACCCCCGAGGAGTTGCTCGCGCAGGACGCGCGGTGACGGCCTCGTAGATGTTGCTGAGTCAGGGCGTATTCAGCCAGGGTGCGGTCGTCCCACTGCGGGAGCTGCTGCTGGTGCTGCTGGTCGCGGCCGTCATCACGTTTCTGAGCACGGGCGGCATCCGGGTGATCGCCATCGGCTTCGGGGCCGTGGCGATCCCGCGTGACCGCGACGTGCACGTGACGCCGACCCCACGCATGGGCGGTGTCGGCATCTACCTCGGCGTACTGGCCGCTGTCGCGTTCGCGCACCAGTTGCCCGCGCTGCGCCGGGGATTCGAATATCCCAAGGACATTCCGGCCGTGCTCGCGGCCACGGCGATCATCGTGCTGGTCGGCATCATCGACGACCGCTGGGGTCTGGACGCGCTCACGAAATTCGTCGGCCAGGTGACCGCCGCGGGCGTCATGGCGGTGATGGGCCTGAGCTGGGTGGCCATCTACAACCCGTTCACCAATACGACCGTGGTGCTCGATCCCCTGCAGGGCGGACTGGTGACGGTCGCCATCACCGTCACCATGATCAACGCCTTCAATTTCATCGACGGCCTCGACGGTCTGGCCGCCGGGATGGGCTTCATCACCTCGGTCGCGGTGTTCGTGTTCACCGTCGGCCTGCTCTACGAGGTGGGCGGGGCCACCGACACTTATCCGCCGGCGTTGCTGGCGGCGGCGCTGGCCGGTGGCTGTCTCGGATTTCTGCCGCACAATTTTCAGCCGGCCCGAATTTTCATGGGTGATTCCGGCTCGATGCTCATTGGATTGATGCTGGCCGCGGTGTCCACGGGCGCTTCCGGAAGAATTCCGCTGCAGGGCTACGGCCCGCGCGACATCGTGGGTCTGCTGTCACCGTTGTTGCTGGTGGGTGCGGTGATGTTCATTCCGGTACTCGATCTTGTAATGGCGATCGTCCGGCGGGTGCGCGCGGGTGTGAGTTTTTCCACTCCGGACAAAATGCATCTGCATCACCGGCTGCTGCAGATCGGCCATTCCGTGCGACGCGTGGTGCTGCTGATCTACTTGTGGGTGAGCGTGCTCGCATTCGGGGCGGTCGGCAGCTCACTCATCACCGATCGCACCCTGGTGGTGCTGTTGTTCGCGGCCGGATTGGTTTTCGCGTTGATCGTGACCGCGGTGCCGTCCTGGCGGGAGCTGCTGGTGCGGCCCGGTCGTAAACCGCCCGCCGGACCGAATCCGACCGCCCGGTAGAGTGGCCTGACGTGAGCACGTCTTCCAATCCCCATCCGGACGCCCCGCTGCGGGCGGCGCTGCGCTACGGCCTCATGGGTTTGGCTGTGCTGGTGGTGATTTCGGCGATTCTGTCGTCCGTTTTCGCGGGTGTCCCCGGTCTCTGGGGCGCCCTGCTCGGAGCCGCCATCGGCGGTGGATTCATCCTGACGACCGCGGCCTCGGTGCTTTTCAGCGCCAAGATCGAATCCGGTTTGCAGGGCATTGTGCTGCTGGGTAGCTGGGTCGGAAAACTGCTGGTCGCCCTCGTCGTGGTGGCGGTTCTCAAGCAGTTCGATTTCTACAGCCCCATGGCGCTGTTCCTCACCGTCATCGGTGCACTGCTGGTGGTGCTCGGTGCGGAGACGTACGGCCTTCTGCGGCAACGTGTTCCGTATGTCGAGGTGGACCGGGAGCTGTAGGCGCGGCGCAGTTCACCGACTGTTTCCGCGACCCCCTACACGCTGTCGTAGATAACTTGATAAACTCTTTACCTGTAGCCAACCGAATCAACAGGGGGGGTCACCTGAGACCCACCTGAGAGCAGGTTATGCTTACAGCCGTACCGGACCCCCACGGGTCACGGTTCTGCACCGTCGACGATGTCGCCGACGCGCGTACAGACGCCCGGGCCGAGCCCGAACAGCTGCTGACGAACTTCGAGCCGACCTGAGTCGACCCACCAGATCGTCAATGTCCGATCGAACCGCGGGAGAAAACTATCTTCCGCGGCCCGAACACGGGAGAGAACGCTGAGCGTCACCACTTTGGCGGGCGAGTTCCACGCGCCGTCGCTTAACGACTTCTTCCCTCCAGCTGTGCTGTTCGAGGGGACGCCTTTCGAGCTCGACCGTTTGATGCTCATTCGCATCCTCATGGCGGCCGTTCTCGTCATCGTGATGATGCTGGCATTCCGCAGCCCGAAGCTTGTTCCGAGGGGTCTGCAGAATGTCGCCGAATCCGGCCTGGTCTTCGTCCGAGAGCAGATCTGCGACGAGGTCCTGGGTAAGGAATCGGGCAAGAAGTTCTTCCCGCTGATCGCGTCGATCTTCTTCACGGTCCTGTTCCTGAACATCACCGGCATCATTCCGGGCCTGAACATTTCCTCGAATGCCCGAATCGGCATGCCGCTGGTGCTGGCCGTCGTCGCGTACATCACGTTCAACTACGTGGGTATCAAGAAGTACGGCTTCCTGAAGTACATGCGCTCGAGCATCGTGGTTCCGAATGTTCCGCCCGCGCTGCACGTGCTGCTGATCCCGATCGAGTTCATCTCGACCTTCCTGCTGCGCCCGTTCACCCTGACCGTCCGTCTTATGGCGAACATGCTGGCCGGCCACATCATGTTGGTGCTGTTCTTCAGTGCCACCCAGTTCTTCCTGTTCGACGCCGCCAACTGGATGAAGGTGTTCTCCCCGTTCTCGCTGCTCGCGGGCTTCGGCTTCACCCTCTTCGAACTCTTGGTGGTCTTCCTGCAGGCATACGTGTTCGCACTGCTGACCGCTGTCTACATCGGTCTCGCGCAGCACGCTGACTCACACTGACCGACCGGTACCAACACCAAACCTGTTCACACGCCGTCGGCGGGTGGGCGACAGAAAGGGAAAACAAAAAACCATGAGCACCCTCTCCTACCTGGCCCAGGAAGTCGTCGAGACCAAGTCCAAGGGTTACGGCGCCATCGGTTACGGCCTAGCCGCGATCGGCCCGGGCATCGGCGTCGGCATCGTCGTCGGCAAGGCCATCGAGGGAATCGCCCGTCAGCCCGAGCTGCAGGGCCAGATCCGGACCACCATGTTCCTGGGTATCGCGTTCACCGAGGCCCTGGCGCTGATCGGTCTCGTCGCCGGCTTCATTTTCTGATTCCGGCTCGAAAGACTAGGAATCAACGATGAACAGCACCTACTTGCTCGCGGCTGAGGGGGCCGAAGAAGTCAACCCCCTCATCCCCGAGGTCTATGACATTGTCTGGTCTGCGGTCGTCTTCATCGTTATCGCCTTTGTCTTCGCCAAGTACGTCGTCCCGCGTCTGAACAAGGTGCTGGCCGAGCGTTCCGAGAAGATCGAGGGCGGTATCGCCAAGGCCGAGGCCGTGCAGGCCGAGGCGCAGGCCACCCTGCAGCAGTACCAGGAGCAGCTGGCCGAGGCTCGCCTCGAGGCCGCTCGTATCCGTGAGGAGGCCCGCACCCAGGGCCAGACCATCCTCGCCCAGATGCGCACCGAGGCTCAGGCCGAGGCCGACCGCATCGTCGCCGCGGGTCACTCGCAGCTGGAGGCTCAGCGCCAGCAGATCGTGACCGAGCTGCGGTCCGAACTGGGCCGTACCGCGGTCGACCTGGCCGAGAAGATCATCGGTCAGTCGGTGGCCGACGAGGCCAAGCAGGCGGCGTCGATCGACAAGTTCCTCGCGGAGCTGGATCAGAACGCCGGCATCGGGGTCGGAAGGTAACGAACCGAAAGTGGGAAGCATGTACGCAGCGAGCCGCGAGGCGAGCTCCCGTGCGCGGGAAGCTCTTCGGGCCGCTCTGACCGGAAGCGACACCGTCGCGGCCACGACGGGCTCCGAACTGTTCGCCGTTGTCGCCGTCCTCGACGACCAGCGTTCGCTGCGTGTGGCGCTCGCGGATAAGTCGGTGTCGAGTTCGGCCCGCGCCGAGCTGGCCGAACGCCTCTTCGGCGGCAAGGTCAGCGGAGCCACCCAGACGGTGCTCACCACTGCGGTGGCGCAGGACTGGTCCCGCGCCCGCGACCTGGTCGAGTCCCTGGTGTTGCTCGGCCGCGAAGCGCTGCTGCGCGCCGCGGACGAGCGCGGACGCCTGAACGCCGTCGAAGACGAGCTGTTCCGGCTGGCCCGGATCATCGACGACAACTCGGACCTGGAGCAGGCGCTGCAGGACCACGGCAAGCCGGCGGATGCCAAGCGCGCCCTGGTGCAGCGTCTGCTCGCGGGCAAGGTCGAGGACATCACCCTGCAGCTGGTCGAGCAGGCCGTGCTGCGCCACAAGGGCGATGCCGGGGCCGCCATCGACGAGCTGTCCGACCTGGCGGCGTCGCTGCGGGATCAGATCGTGGCGCACGTGCGCTCCGCGATCGCCCTGACGCCGCAGCAGCGGGAGCAGCTGGCTGCCTCGTTGCAGCGCATCTACGACAAGCCGATCACGGTGCACGTGCAGGAAGACCCGAGCCTGCTGGCCGGCGTCGTCGTGCGCGTGGGCGACGACCTGATCGACGGCAGCGCCGTCGGCCGGCTGCAGCGCTTGCGTCAGTCTCTCGCCTAGAGACTCGGCGGCATCGAATTGCCGGCCCGCCGGCGAGCGCATCAACACACCGACTTACGACCACAGCGAGAGCAGGAAGAACATGGCGGAGCTGACGATCTCCCCCGATGAGATCCGTAGCGCGATCGAGAGCTACACCCAGAGCTACACCCCCGAGACCTCCATCGAAGAGGTCGGTGTCGTCACCGACACCGGCGACGGTATCGCCCACATCAGCGGCCTGCCCTCGGCGATGGCCAACGAGCTGCTGGAATTCCCCGGCGGCGTGCTCGGCGTGGCGCTGAACCTGGAGGACACCGAGATCGGTGCCGTCATCCTGGGTGAGTTCGACACCATCGAGGAGGGCCAGCAGGTCCGCCGCACCGGCGACGTGCTCTCGGTCCCCGTCGGTGACAAGTTCCTGGGTCGCGTCATCGACCCGCTGGGCGCCCCCATCGACGGCCTGGGCGAGATCGAGGCCGACGAGCGTCGCGTCCTCGAGCTGCAGGCCGCGACCGTGCTGGAGCGCCAGCCGGTCGGTGAGCCCATGGCCACCGGCATCACCGCCATCGACGCCCTGACCGCCATCGGCCGCGGCCAGCGTCAGCTCGTCATCGGCGACCGCAAGACCGGCAAGACCGCGGTCTGCGTCGACGCGATCATCAACCAGAAGGCCAACTGGGCCACCGGCGATCCGTCGAAGCAGGTGCGCTGCATCTACGTCGCGATCGGCCAGAAGGGTTCCACCATCGCGGGCGTGAAGGCGGCCCTCGAGGCGCACGGCGCGATGGAGTACACCACCATCGTCGCGGCCCCGGCCTCCGACTCCGCCGGCTTCAAGTGGCTGGCCCCCTACACCGGTTCGGCGCTGGGCCAGCACTGGATGTACCAGGGCAAGCACGTCCTGATCGTGTTCGACGACCTGTCCAAGCAGGCCGAGGCCTACCGCGCCATCTCGCTGCTGCTGCGCCGCCCGCCGGGCCGCGAGGCGTACCCGGGTGACGTCTTCTACCTGCACTCGCGTCTGCTGGAGCGTTGCGCCAAGCTGTCCGACGAGCTGGGCGCGGGTTCGATGACCGGTCTGCCGATCATCGAGACCAAGGCCAACGACGTCTCGGCGTTCATCCCGACCAACGTCATCTCCATCACCGACGGCCAGGTGTTCCTGGAGTCGGACCTCTTCAACAAGGGTGTCCGCCCGGCCATCAACGTCGGTATCTCCGTCTCCCGAGTCGGTGGCGCCGCGCAGACCAAGGCCATGAAGAAGGTCTCCGGCTCGCTGCGTCTGGAGCTGGCCTCCTACCGTGAGCTCGAGGCGTTCTCCGCCTTCGCCTCCGACCTGGACGCCGCGTCGCTGGCTCAGCTGGAGCGCGGCGCGCGCTGGGTCGAGCTGCTCAAGCAGGACCAGTACGCCCCGGTTTCGGTTGAGGACCAGGTTGTTTCGCTGTTCCTGGTCGACGGTGGCTACTACGACTCGGTGCCGGTCGCCGATATCCGCCGCTTCAACTCCGAGCTGCTGGAGAACCTGCACTCCACCGTGCAGTCCTCCTTCGACGCCCTGCAGGGCGGCGCGAAGGCGCTCGAGGGCGACGCGGCCGAGGCCATCAAGACCGCGACCGACAAGTTCAAGCAGGGCTTCCTGGCTTCCGACGGCTCGCGCGTCGTGAACGAGGCCGAGGCCGGCAAGCTCGACCACGAAGAGGTCGAGTCGCTGTCCGTCACTCGCAAGCACGTCGAGAAGTAAGACGGGCGAACCTCATGCGACTGATTGACTCGAGGAATGAAGGGAGTGTGAACCGCTAATGCCAAGCGTGCGCGAACTGCGCTCCCGAATTCGTTCCGTCAACTCGACGAAGAAGATCACCAAAGCGCAGGAGCTGATCGCGAGCTCGCGAATCAGCAAGGCGCAGGCCCGGGTCGCGGCTGCCAAGCCGTACGCGGAAGAGATCACCAAGGTGCTCGCCGAATTGGCAAGTGCCAGTGGCAGTCTCACGCATCCGCTGCTCACCGAGCGGGAGAACCCGCGCCGGGCGGCGATCCTGGTCATCACCTCCGACCGCGGCATGTGCGGCGGCTACAACTCGAACGTGCTCAAGCGCGCCGAGGAACTGGTCACCACGCTGCGCTCCGAGGGCAAAGAGCCGGTGCTGTACGTGATGGGCGCGAAGGGCCTGACCTACTACACCTTCCGTAAGCGCAGTGTGAACGGATCGTGGACCGGGTTCTCCCAGTCGCCCAACTACGTGGACGCGTCCGCTGCGTGCAACCACCTGGTCGAGGCGTTCATGGCGGGCGCCGACGGCGAGGTTCCCACCCCCAACGGGGCGGGCACCATGGCCGGTGTCGATGAACTGCACATCGTCTACACGCGTTTCGTGTCGATGCTGACGCAGGAGCCGGAAGTTCGCCGGCTGGCCCCCATCCAGGTCAGCTACGTGGACGAGAACTACGACATGGGCGAGGACGCCTTCTCCGATTCGGAGACCGCGGATGTCCACGCGCAGTACGAGTTCGAGCCGGACGCGAATCGCCTGCTGGGCGCTTTGCTGCCGAAATACATCAACACCCGCATCTACTCGTCGCTGCTCGATGCGGCGGCGTCGGAGTCGGCTGCGCGCCGCACCGCTATGAAGGCGGCCACCGATAACGCTACGGAACTGGTGAATTCACTGACCCGTACCGCGAACTCGTTGCGCCAGGCCGGAATCACGCAGGAAATCACGGAAATCGTCGGTGGCGCCAATGCGCTCGCGGCGAGCTCGGACCGCGACTAAGCCGTAGGAAGAGAAGCAATGACCGCAGCTGTCACTAACGAAACCCGGGTTGGCGCCGGCACAGGCCGCGTCTCCCGCGTCATCGGACCCGTCGTGGACGTCGAGTTCCCGCGCGGTTCGATCCCTGAGCTCTACAACGCCCTCAACGTGGACATCGCGTTGAAGTCCGTTGCCAAGACGCTGACCCTCGAGGTCGCACAGCACCTGGGCGACAACATCGTTCGCACCATCTCCATGCAGCCGACCGACGGTCTGGTGCGTGGCGTCGAGGTGCGCGACACCGGCAAGCCGATCTCGGTGCCCGTCGGTGACATCGTCAAGGGCCACGTGTTCAACGCCCTGGGCGACTGCCTGGACACCCCCGGCCTGGGCCGCGACGGCGAGCAGTGGGGCATCCACCGCCAGCCGCCCGCCTTCGACCAGCTCGAGGGCAAGACCGAGATCCTGGAGACGGGCGTCAAGGTCATCGACCTGCTCACCCCGTACGTGAAGGGTGGCAAGATCGGTCTGTTCGGTGGCGCCGGTGTCGGCAAGACCGTTCTGATCCAGGAGATGATCACCCGTATCGCGCGTGAGTTCTCCGGTACGTCCGTGTTCGCGGGCGTCGGTGAGCGCACCCGTGAGGGCACCGACCTCCACCTGGAAATGGAAGAGATGGGCGTGCTCCAGGACACCGCCCTCGTCTTCGGCCAGATGGACGAGCCGCCGGGCACGCGTATGCGCGTGGCCCTGTCCGCGCTGACCATGGCGGAGTACTTCCGCGATGTGCAGAACCAGGACGTGCTGCTCTTCATCGACAACATCTTCCGGTTCACCCAGGCCGGTTCCGAGGTTTCGACCCTGCTGGGTCGTATGCCTTCGGCCGTGGGTTACCAGCCCACGCTGGCGGACGAGATGGGTCAGCTCCAGGAGCGGATCACCTCGACCCGTGGCCGCTCGATCACCTCGATGCAGGCGATCTACGTGCCCGCCGACGACTACACCGACCCGGCGCCGGCCACCACCTTCGCCCACCTCGATGCGACGACCGAGCTCTCCCGCCCGATCTCGCAGAAGGGCATCTACCCGGCCGTCGACCCGCTGACCTCGACCTCTCGTATCCTCGAGGCGTCCATCGTCGGCGATCGGCACTTCGCGGTGGCCAACGAGGTCAAGCGAATCCTGCAGAAGTACAAGGAACTGCAGGACATCATCGCCATCCTCGGCATGGACGAGCTCTCCGAAGAGGACAAGGTCCTCGTCGGTCGCGCCCGTCGTCTGGAGAAGTTCCTCGGCCAGAACTTCATCGTGGCCGAGAAGTTCACCGGTCAGCCGGGTTCCGTCGTGCCGCTGGAGCAGACCATCGACGACTTCGATCGCGTCTGCAAGGGCGAGTTCGACCACCTGCCGGAGCAGGCGTTCAACTCCTGCGGTGGCCTGGACGACGTCGAGGCTGCTGCCAAGAAGATCGCCGGGAAGTAGTCCACCATGGCAGATATGTCCGTTGACCTGGTAGCCGTGGAGCGGCTGCTGTGGTCGGGCCGCGCGAGCTTCGTCGCGGCCCAGACCACCGAGGGTGAGATCGGCATTCTGGCCGGCCACGAACCGCTGCTCGGGCAGCTGGTCGAGGCCGGTACGGTGACCATCGTGGCCGACAGCGGCGAGCGCATCGTCGCCGCCGTACACGGTGGGTTCTTCTCCGTCACCGGCACCTCGGTGCGGGTGCTCGCCGAATCCGCTGATTTCGCAGGCGATATCGACGAGGCCGCGGCCAAGGCCGTGCTCGCCGATCCGGACGCCAGTGCGGCCGCGAGGACCAAGGCCGAAGGCCAGGTCCGCGCGCTCGCCAAGGCGGCCGAGTCCTGAGTTTCACGTAGAAGAGCGGTGGCCCCGGGGAATTCCCCGGGGCCACCGCTCTTTTCGTTCAGGGGAGGATCAGGATCGGTTTGATCGTGCTGCCGCGCTCGGCATCGGCCACGGCGTCATTGATCTGCGCGAACGGATAAACCTTGCTGATCTTCTCGATGGGGAATTTCCCCTCGCGATGCCAGGCCAGCAATTGCGGGATGAACTGCTGCGGATCCACGCTGCCCTCGATGCAGCCCCGAATTGCCTTGCCGTTTCCGGTGAGATGCCCGATCTCGACCTCCATGGTGGCCTCGCCCAGGCCGACGAGCACCAGGGTGCCCAGCGGCCGCAGCGCCTCCAGGCCCTTGGCGATGACCGGATTCAGCGCCGTGGTGTCCAGGGCGAAGTGCGCGCCGCCGCCGGTCGCGGCGATCACCTGCGCCACCACGTCCTCGGCCGCGCCGTCGATGGTCACATCCGCGCCCAGCTCCTTGGCCACCGCCAGTCTCTCGGCCGAAAGATCCACGGCCACAATGGTTCCCACGCCGATCGCACGAGCCGCCATGAGTGCCGCCATGCCCACCCCGCCGACGCCGAAGATGGCCAGCGAGTCGTCCGGCCCCGGCCGCATCACATTGGTGACCGCGCCCGCCCCGGTTTGCACGCCGCAGCCGAACGGTGCGGTGGCCACCAGATCCACGTCCTCGTCGACCACCACGATGGTGCGGGCGGGCACCAGCGCGTAGCTGGCGAAGCTGGACTGCCCGAAGAACGCGCCCATCACGCGCTCGCCGTCCTTGCTCAGCGCGGAGGTGAAATCCGAGCGCCCGCCCGAGGTGTTGAGAATGACGAAATTCTCGCAGTAGGACGGTGTTCCAGCGGCGCAGCGCGGGCAGTCGCCGCAGCTGGCGTAGGTCAGCAGCACGTGGTCGCCGGGCGCGATGCCGGTCACCTCGGAGCCGACCCGCTCCACGATGCCCGCGCCCTCGTGCCCGACCACGATCGGAAGTTCCGGCGGGAACACGCTTTTGGTGACCAGATCGGTGTGGCACACGCCGGTGGCGACGATGCGCACCAGCACTTCGCCGGGCCGCGGGTCCTCCAGCGTCACCGTTTCCAGGCTGAACGGCACGTGTGCGCCGCGGGCCACCGCCGCAGTGATCTCCACGGAAAACTCCTTCCCATGCGGCCGGGTGCCGCAGGCTCATGGAACGAGAATAGGAACGCGTTCCAAAAATCGGCGACGAGCGATCCCACTGAGTGGGGCGCTCGTTGGACCGATTTCGCCGGTGCTGTTAAGTCCCCGCGGAACCGTGTGGTTAGATGCAAACGCCGGAATTAATGCGATCTGAAGCACTCCGGCGAAATCCTGGCTATCAAGCACTTCCAGCTTTACCGCAATGAGTTTGCGCGTGCGCGCACCTGATGAGCGAGGGGTGAATGAGCGGGTTTCGATCGATTGTCTTGGCAGTAGCGGGTGCGGTCGCACTGGGTTTCTTCTCGCCGGGCGCGGCCTCCGCCGACGTATGGGTTCCCCTGCCGGACGGGCATATCGAACGCGGCGGCGTCAAAATAACCAGTACCGGTGAGCGCGCGATCATTTCGCCGTCGCTCGCCGCCAACGGAGCCGGCCGCTCGGCCTGGCTCACCGGCAATGTCGTCGCCGACGTGGATACGCCGGACGGGACCGTCGGCCCCAACAACGGCCCCAAGGGATTTCCGGGCACCAATAATTCGGGCACCCACGGTTCGTCCAACCTCACGGTGGGCTACATCGTCGGATGCCAGGTCGCCATCGGTGCGCTCAGCGCCAACACCTCCGTCACGGTGCTCATGTCCCCGGGCATCTCGGCGGGTTTCAGCTTCCCGCTGTCGCCGGGCGAGGTGAAGTGGCTGTCCATCAACAACATCGAGTTGATCAAGAGCGGTAGCTACACCATCCAGTACCAGGACGTCCCGATGGATATCCAGGGCTGCGCCGGCTACGCCCAGGCCCGCCAGTTCGCGGTGGTCGAGATCATCGGCGCGGACTACAAGAAGGTCACCCTCTACGGGCAGCCGTTCAGCATCGGCTGACGTTTCGAATTTCCGACGCGAAGGGATCACATGTTCGGCATCGGCACATATCCCCGGGGCGGGAGACTTTTCGTGGCGGCCCTCGCGGTGGCCTGCTGCGGATTCGGAAACACCGGCACCGCTGACGCGGATACGTTCATTCCGCTACCGGGCGGCATCATCACCCGGGAATTGGCGGACGGCACCACCATCACCATTCGGATCGACGAGGAGTCGGCGAAGGTGAGCCCGTCGCTCGGGTCCACGCCGGTCCACCGCAACGTGTGGGTGTCCGGTGTCGGCAGCGTGGATCTGGCGGGACCGAGCGCGGACACCGCGACCATCAAGATCTCGCCCGGCTACGTGGTCGGCTGCCAGATGGACATCTCCTCGCTGGGGGTGAACGAGAACGCCGGTGAATCCAACACGCTCAGCCAGACCGCGCCGTACATCACGCCGTCGCTGAGCGAGTCCTTCGGCGGCGGAATCACTCTCGCGCCCGGCCAGGCCGTCGCCCGGCTCATGCTCGACCTGGAGAAGCCCGACGACTACGGCATGGAGTCGCACAAGCGGTACAACAAGGTGCCCGGCCCGCACGCCAGTGTCACGTGGGTGGACGAGGCCTTCGAGGTGAACGGTTGCGGCGGCTACGCGCAGGCGCGCTCCTTCGTCCTGGCCGAGATCGACACCACGACATTCATCGGAAACCTCGCGCTCTGGGGTCAACCCTTCACCATGGGCTGAACAGGGCATACGTCACATTCGGCGGATGGCCGGGCTCCGTGATCACGCGGTCGCTACTATCGACCACACGGGCGGGGTTCGGCCATCGGCCGGCGCACGATCGACCTGCTGGCGAATGTGAAGGGACGGAGCGGCATTGCAAACCGGGATGGTGCTTCTGATCATTCTGGTGCTGCTGCTTGTCGCCTTGGCCCTGGCCTCGATCTATCGGCTCATCATGCTGCGCCGCGGCGGCACCGCCGCACTGCTGCGGGTACTGCCCGCCAAGGGCCACGGCGGCGGCTGGCGGCACGGGCTGATCCGCTACGACGAGGACACCCTCGTCTTCTACAAACTGTCGAGTCTCAAACTCGGGCCGGATTCCACCATGCGCCGCCTGGCCATCGAGGTCGGCAACCGCCGCTCCCCGCAGGGCGACGAGTACGACATCATGACCGACGAATCCATCGTGACACTGTCCGACGGCGCCGGAAGTTACGAGGTCGCCCTGGACCGCGGCGCGCTGGCGGCCCTGCTCTCCTGGGTGGAGTCCCGCCCATCGGAACGAATTCGACGTCGCCCGAACTACTGACGGGCATACCGGCTACCGAGGGTTACGGTGAGTGGCGTGAGCGTGCACCTGACTCGGATCTACACCCGAACCGGCGATGACGGGACCACCGGTCTCAGCGATTTCTCGCGAGTGGCGAAGACCGACCCGCGGCTGATCGCCTACGCCGACTGTGACGAGGCCAATGCCGCCCTCGGCGTCGCCATCTCGCTCGGGCACCCCGACGAACGCATTCTCGCCGTGCTCCGGCAGATCCAGAACGACCTCTTCGACGCGGGCGCGGACCTCTCCACCCCGGTGGTCGAGGACCCGAAGTACCCGCCGCTGCGCATCACCGAGCCCTACATCGAGCGGCTGGAGAAGTGGTGTGACGAGTTCAATGAGCCTCTGGCGCCGTTGAATTCGTTCATTCTGCCCGGTGGCACCCCGCTGGCCGCACTGCTGCACGTGGCCCGCACGGTCGCGCGCCGCGCCGAGCGATCGGCCTGGGCCGCGGTCGCGGCACACCCGGACGACACGAACGTTCTGCCCGCGAAATATCTGAACCGGCTGTCCGACCTGCTGTTCATCCTGGGCCGCGTGGCCAACCCCGACGGCGACATCCTCTGGCAGCCGGGCGGACAAGCCACGGGCACGGATGCGGACCACTAGGCTGACCCCCGTGAGTGAACGGTTTCTGGTGACCGGGGGCAGCACGCTCGTCGGTGAGGTCGCGGTCGGCGGCGCGAAGAACAGCGTCCTCAAGCTGATGGCCGCCGCGCTGCTGGCCGAGGGTACGACCACCATCACGAACTGCCCGGACATCCTGGATGTGCCGCTGATGGCAGACGTGCTGCGTGGTCTCGGCTGCGATGTCACCGTCGACCACGAGACGGTCACCATCGTGACCCCCACCGAACCCAAGTATCACGCCGACTTCCCGGCGGTCACCCAGTTCCGCGCCTCGGTGTGCGTGCTGGGTCCGCTGATGGCGCGCTGCAAGCGCGCGGTCGTGGCGCTGCCGGGTGGTGACGCCATCGGGTCGCGGCCACTCGATATGCATCAGCAGGGTCTGCGCCTGCTGGGCGCGACCAGCGAAATCGAGCACGGCTGCCTGGTGGCGCGCGCCGAGGAGCTGCAGGGTGCGCGCATCCGCCTCGACTTCCCGTCCGTGGGCGCGACCGAGAACATCCTGATGGCCGCGGTGCTGGCCGAGGGGGAGACGGTCATCGACAACGCCGCGCGCGAGCCGGAGATCGTCGACCTGTGCAACATGCTGGTGCGCATGGGCGCGAAGATCCAGGGCGCGGGCACCTCCGTGCTGACCATCGAGGGCGTGGAGAAGCTGCAGCCGACCGACCACCGCGTCATCGGTGACCGCATCGTCGCCGCCACGTGGGGTATCGCCGCGGCCATGACCCAGGGCGACGTGCGGGTGACGGGCATCAACCCCAAGCACCTGTCCCTCGTGCTGGACAAGCTGCGCTCGGCCGGCGCGCGAATCTCGTTCGAACCGGACGGTTTTCGTGTGGTGCAGTCGGATCGTCCACGCGCCGTGAACTTTTCGACCCTGCCCTTCCCGGGCTTCCCGACCGATCTGCAGCCGATGGCCATCGGCCTGGCCGCCATCGCCGACGGCACCTCGATGATCACCGAGAACATTTTCGAAGCGCGCTTCCGCTTCGTGGAAGAGATGATCCGCCTGGGCGCCGACGCCCGCACCGATGGGCATCACGCTGTGGTGCGCGGGATTCCGCGACTGTCGAGCGCGCCCGTGTGGTCGTCGGACATTCGTGCCGGCGCCGGTCTGGTCCTCGCGGGTCTGGTCGCCGACGGTGTCACCGAAGTCCACGATGTCTTCCACATCGACCGGGGTTACCCGTCTTTCGTGGAGAACCTGCGTGGTCTAGGCGCCGAGATCGAACGCGTGGGAACCGCCGACTGAACATCGGATGACGGGGTTGTTTCGCGAAAACCCCTCCTGAACAGGCGATTTGACATGCGAACAACCAACACGTAACTTATTCCAGGTCAGAGCGACACGGACTCCCACCGGGGAGAACGAGAGCGCCTGATGATCACACTAGCTCCCTTCCAACCAGCGGATTTGGTTCTGCTGCGCGGTGCGGGCTAAGCTTCAAAAGTTGCCTAGCTGATCGAACGGGCTTACCGCCCGGGAGATGGC
>NZ_JAERRJ010000039.1 GCF_016741815.1 Nocardia acididurans | reverse complement strand
AATTTCATTGCTGCCCTTGGGTTCTCGGTACTCAGCTATTCCGGAGAACTCAGGATCCGGCAACAACCGGCGATCCAGCTTCCCGTTCGCCGTCAACGGCAACCGGTCCAACACCACGACCGCAGCTGGAACCATGAACTCCGGCATACGCTCACCCACGAACCGGCGAACCTCCGCCGAACTGAGCGCCGCCCTCGGCATGCGACCGTCACCGACCACATAGGCGACCAATTGTTTGCCGCCTCCGGCCAGGGACTCCCGGGCGATCACCGCCGCCTGGCCTATTCCCGGACAGGTGAGCAACACCGCCTCGACCTCACCGGGTTCGATGCGAAAACCGCGCACCTTGACTTGCTCATCGGCACGGCCCAGGTATTCGAGATCACCTGATCGAGTCCACCGGACGACATCGCCGGACCGATACATACGTGTACCCACGGCCCCAAACGGATCGGGCACAAATCGCTCAGCGGTCATTGACGCGCGGCCACGATACCCTCGAGCCAGTCCGGCACCGGACAGGTACAGTTCACCCGGCACTCCAATCGGCACCGGTCGCAGACGTGAATCCAGTACCCGCGCACCCGTGTTCGGAAGCGGACGACCGATCGGCACAGAGATCATGTCCGAAGAGGCATCAACCTCCACGGTCACACTGAACGTCGTGTTTTCCGTCGGGCCGTAGCCGTTGATCAGCCGTACCTCGGGCAGAACTGCGTGCACGCGCCGCGCTGCCCCTGGCGAGAAGACGTCACCGCCGACGATCACCTGCCGCAACGATCCCCATCGGGCAGCGATGTCCGAATCAGCCAGGACACCAGTGGCGAGGTGGTCGGCCCACACAGGTAGAAGCGGTGAGGTCAGGAACAAAGCCGACACTGCGTGCCGATGAACAAGCGCTTCGATATCGGTCATATCGACTCTGCCAGAACCAGCCAAAACCACGGTTCCGCCGGCCAACAAGGGCGACCACAATTCGTATGTCGATGCGTCGAACGCGGTCGACGAATGCACTAGCATTCGGCTGCCGACCCGCAACGGCCACGCACCCAATGCCAAATTCACAACGCTGGCGTGAGTGACCGCGACGCCCTTGGGACGCCCGGTCGAACCCGACGTGTAGATTACGTACGCGAGGTTGGATGAGCGCAGGTCACCACCTCGCTCTTCCGACGTAACGTCAGAGACCACGAAATCATCTGCGAGACTTGGGGTTTCGATAACGTCGAGCTGGAGAGGCTTGAGTCCGGCGCTCGACACGACGTGTTGTGCTGAAGTGCAAGTTACCACCGCGGCCGGGTCTGCATCGGTGAGGATATAGTCGATCCGATCTGCCGGATAGTCCAGATCGATAGGCAGGTATCCTGCACCAGCCTTGAGCACTGCCAGAAGCGCGACAACGAACTCTGGCGACCGCGGCAAGGCGACAGCCACCACGGAGTCCCTCCCGACACCCATCGAGATCAACTGCCGCGCCACCATATTCGCACGCGCGTTCACCTGCGCATAGGTGTATTCGCAGTCTTCGAAAACCACAGCGGTCGCGGTCGCACGATCCTTGGCCCAGGCTTCGAACATCGACACAATGGTCGCCGCCGTATCCATCGGCGCGGCAGTGTCATTCCATGCGCCGAAGATGAGCGTGCGCTCGGCAGCTTCGAGCACCTCGATGTCGGCGACCCGCCGACTATGGTCCTCACCGATCTGAGAGAGCACCCGCACAAATCGCGCCGCGAATACCTCCATAGTCGCGCGATCGAACAGATCCGCCGCGTACTCCAAGGAACCAGCAAAGCCAGACCCCCCGCCCAGGACCTCGGACAAGTTGACAGTAATGTCGAATCTGGCAGTCGTGGAATCGACAGGCATCAGCTCCAGCTCGACACCTCCGGAGAGGGATTTCAGGTCCGGCAGCTCATTGTTTTGGAAGGCCAGGGCAACCTGGAACAGCGGGTGGTGCGCTGTCGAGCGCGCCGGATTCAACGACTCGACAAGCCGCTCAAACGGCACATCCTGATGTGCGTATGCGGACAAGGCCCTATCACGTACTCGTGAAACCAGCTCTGCGACAGTCGGATCACCGGACAGATCCACTCGTAGGACCAAGGTGTTAGCGAAGAACCCAACCAGATCATTGAGCATCTCATCTGACCGACCCGCGACTGGCGAACCGATCGCGACGTCGTCACCAGCACCCAGGCGATGCAGCAGGATCGCCAATCCCGCATGCACCATCATCGACACTGTCACGCCCTGAGCGCGCGCCACTTGTTCAAGGCGGGTACGAACAACTGCGGAAACGACAAATTCAACGCAGTCGCCACGGTAGCTTGCGATCTTGGGACGAGGTCGATCCACGGGCAGCTCGATAGCCTCCGGCATCCCGGCCAAGGCGGATTGCCAGTAGGCAAGTTGCTGAGCAAGCAGCGATTCCGAATCCTCACTGTCGCCGAGCAGTTCACGCTGCCACAACGCATAATCTGCGTACTGCACAGGCAGTGTGGGCCACTCCGGTGCCGAACCACCACAGCGAGCGTTGTACGCGGACAGTACATCTCGCACCAACGGCACCATCGACGCACCATCGGCCGCGATGTGATGTACAACCAGAACGACGACCAAACCATCAGCACCGCAGTCGATGAGCGTGACATTGACCGGGATCTCACTGGACAGATCGAAAAGGTGCCCGGCGGCCTCGTTCACCAACGTATCCATCGAAGCTCCGCTGGTAGCGACCACGGCAACCGGAACCCTGACCTCATCGGCGGTCAAAATCCTCTGGGCGCCGAAACCATCGGCCTCGACAAACACTGTGCGTAGCGCCTCGTGACGAGCCACTACGTCACCGATGGCATCGGTCAGCGCCTCGATGTCGACGACACCGGTCATCCGCACCGCCATCGGAATGTTGTACTTCGCCGACGGACCGTCAAGCCGATACAAGAACCACAGCCTGCGCTGGCCGAACGACAACGGCAGCATCGACGGGCGCTCCACCGCTACCAAGGCTGGACGCACTCTCTCCGTCGCATCGAGCCGATCCGCCAACCCCGCCGGCGTCGATGCTTCAAACACCACGCGAATCGGGACCTCTACACCGAGCACCACCCGGATCCGGTTCACCATCTTCGTCGCCAACAGTGAATGCCCGCCGAGTTCGAAGAACGAGTCGTCGACACCGACCTGTTGGTCCAGCCCCAGCACCTCTGCGAAGATCTCGACCAACGCTTGCTCGACCGGTGTCGAGGGCGCTCTGTACACCGCGCTTGACACGAATTCCGGCACCGGCAGCGCTCGGATATCCAGTTTCCCGTTCACAGTCAACGGCAACGCCTCGATCATCATGATCGTCGAGGGCACCATATATTCCGGCAACCGGGCCATCACGAACCGACGAATCTGAACCGTGTCCACCTCGCCTGTCTCGCCTATGACATACGCGACCAGCCGTTTGTCTCCGGATC
>NZ_JAERRJ010000038.1 GCF_016741815.1 Nocardia acididurans | reverse complement strand
GGTGAGAAACCTCATCTTGGAACAGGCTTCCCGCTTAGATGCTTTCAGCGGTTATCCCTTCCGAACGTAGCAAACCAGCCGTGCTCCTGGCGGAACAACTGGCACACCAGAGGTTCGTCCGTCCCGGTCCTCTCGTACTAGGGACAGCCTTCCTCAAGTTTCTGACGCGCGCGGCGGATAGAGACCGAACTGTCTCACGACGTTCTAAACCCAGCTCGCGTGCCGCTTTAATGGGCGAACAGCCCAACCCTTGGGACCTACTCCAGCCCCAGGATGCGACGAGCCGACATCGAGGTGCCAAACCATCCCGTCGATATGGACTCTTGGGGAAGATCAGCCTGTTATCCCCGGGGTACCTTTTATCCGTTGAGCGACACCGCTTCCACTTGCCGGTGCCGGATCACTAGTCCCGACTTTCGTCCCTGCTCGACCTGTCGGTCTCACAGTCAAGCTCCCTTGTGCACTTGCACTCGACACCTGATTGCCAACCAGGCTGAGGGAACCTTTGGGCGCCTCCGTTACATTTTGGGAGGCAACCGCCCCAGTTAAACTACCCACCAGGCACTGTCCCTGAACCCGATCAGGGTCCGAGGTTAGAGGTCCAATACGATCAGAGTGGTATTTCAACGACGACTCCACAAACACTGGCGTGCCTGCTTCACAGTCTCCCACCTATCCTACACAAACCGTACCGAACACCAATACCAAGCTATAGTGAAGGTCCCGGGGTCTTTTCGTCCTGCCGCGCGTAACGAGCATCTTTACTCGTACTGCAATTTCGCCGAGTCTGTGGTTGAGACAGCAGAGAAGTCGTTACGCCATTCGTGCAGGTCGGAACTTACCCGACAAGGAAT
Organism: Nocardia acididurans; assembly: GCF_016741815.1. GTDB lineage: Bacteria > Actinomycetota > Actinomycetes > Mycobacteriales > Mycobacteriaceae > Nocardia > Nocardia acididurans. The sequence continues at coordinate 3,530 of NZ_JAERRJ010000038.1, read as the reverse complement.
TTCGCTACCTTAGGATGGTTATAGTTACCACCGCCGTTTACCGGGGCTTAAATTCTCAGCTTCGCACCCGAAGGCGCTAACCGGTCCTCTTAACCTTCCGGCACCGGGCAGGCGTCAGTCCGTATACATCGTCTTACGACTTCGCACGGACCTGTGTTTTTAGTAAACAGTCGCTTCTCTCTGGTCTCTGCGACCCCAACCAGCTCACGGAGTAAATCCGGTCACCAGCCGAGGTCCCCCTTCTCCCGAAGTTACGGGGGCATTTTGCCGAGTTCCTTAACCACAGTTCTCTCGATCGCCTCGGTATTCTCTACCTGACCACCTGTGTCGGTTTGGGGTACGGGCCGTGTATCAACTCACTAGAGGCTTTTCTCGGCAGCATAGGATCACTGAATTCGCCTCAATCGGCTACGCATCACCTCTCAGGATATGTGCGGTGCGGATTTGCCTACACCACTCCCTACAGGCTTACACCAGGTATTCCATCACCTGGCCCAGCTACCTTCCTGCGTCACCCCATCGCTTGACTACTACACCCAGGGTCCCGTGCAGCCGTTCCCCTTCCACCCGAAGGTGGATTAAGGAACTTTTGGACGGTTAGCACAGATGATTCGCCATTGGGCGCGGATACACGGGTACGGGAATATCAACCCGTTGTCCATCGACTACGCCTGTCGGCCTCGCCTTAGGTCCCGACTCACCCTGGGCGGATTAACCTGGCCCAGGAACCCTTGGTCATTCGGCGGACGAGTTTCTCACTCGTCTTTCGCTACTCATGCCTGCATTCTCACTCGCGCAGCCTCCACGGCTGGATCACTCCGCCGCTTCCCTGGCTACACGACGCTCCCCTACCCATCCGCACTCCTGGCTCGAAAGCAAGATATATGTGCGAATGCCGCGGCTTCGGCGGTGTACTTGAGCCCCGCTACATTGTCGGCGCAGAATCACTTGACCAGTGAGCTATTACGCACTCTTTCAAGGGTGGCTGCTTCTAAGCCAACCTCCTGGTTGTCTTCGCGACTCCACATCCTTTTCCACTTAGTACACGCTTAGGGGCCTTAGCCGGCGATCTGGGCTGTTTCCCTCTCGACTATGAAGCTTATCCCCCACAGTCTCACTGCCGCGCTCTCACTCACCGGCATTCGGAGTTTGGCTGACTTCGGTAAGCTTGTGGGCCCCCTAGGCCATCCAGTAGCTCTACCTCCGGTGAGAAACACGCGACGCTGCACCTAAATGCATTTCGGGGAGAACCAGCTATCACGGAGTTTGATTGGCCTTTCACCCCTACCCACAGCTCATCCCCTCAGTTTTCAACCTAAGTGGGTTCGGGCCTCCACGACGTCTTACCGTCGCTTCACCCTGGCCATGGGTAGATCACTCCGCTTCGGGTCCATAGTGTGCGACTGGTTCGCCCTATTCGGACTCGCTTTCGCTACGGCTACCCCACACGGGTTAACCTCGCCACACACCGATGACTCGCAGGCTCATTCTTCAAAAGGCACGCCATCACTGAACAAGTCAGCTCTGACGGATTGTAAGCGCACGGTTTCAGGTACTATTTCACTCCCCTCCCGGGGTACTTTTCACCTTTCCCTCACGGTACTAGTCCGCTATCGGTCACCAGGTAGTATTCAGGCTTATCGGGTGGTCCCGACAGATTCACAGCAGATTTCACGGGCCCGCTGCTACTCGGGTGCCTACTACACAAGCCGTTGAGTTTTCGTCTACAGGACTCTCACCCTCTACGGTTGGCCGTCCCAGACCAATTCGACTAACACAACGGTTTCTTACTTGTGCCCAACTCGGCAGAATTGAGTAAGTAGGTCCCACAACCCCGACTATGCAACGACTGCCGTCTATCACACATAATCGGTTTAGCCTCTTCCGCTTTCGCTCGCCACTACTCACGGAATCACTGTTGTTTTCTCTTCCTGTGGGTACTGAGATGTTTCACTTCCCCACGTTCCCTCCACACGCCCTATATATTCAGACGCGGGTAACACGACATCACTCGTGCTGGGTTTCCCCATTCGGAAATCCTCGGATCTCAGCTCGGTTGACAGCTCCCCGAGGCTTATCGCAGCCTCCTACGTCCTTCATCGGCTCCTGGTGCCAAGGCATCCACCGTACGCTCTTACACACTTACTAACAAAGATGCTCGCGTCCACTGTGCAGTTCTCAAACAACACACCCACCAGAACTTGATTCAAGGATCTGCACCCCTCCGGGGCCGATATCTCATGAGATCCTGGCGGATCGTTTTTTGCCTGGAAAGAACGTCTGTTCTTTCAGGACCCAACAGTGTGTCGATATATCAACCGCTTTCGCGGGAGAGCTTGTCAGCGTTCCACCCATGAGCTCCGTGGTCCCACGTTCGGGGACTCAAACGGCTCTGGCACAACGAAGTTCGACTCTTCGAGTTCGTTGAGCAGATGCTCCTTAGAAAGGAGGTGATCCAGCCGCACCTTCCGGTACGGCTACCTTGTTACGACTTCGTCCCAATCGCCAATCCCACCTTCGACGGCTCCCTCCCACGAGGGGTTAGGCCACCGGCTTCGGGTGTTACCGACTTTCATGACGTGACGGGCGGTGTGTACAAGGCCCGGGAACGTATTCACCGCAGCGTTGCTGATCTGCGATTACTAGCGACTCCAACTTCACGGGGTCGAGTTGCAGACCCCGATCCGAACTGAGACCGGCTTTAAGGGATTCGCTCCACCTCACGGTATCGCAGCCCTCTGTACCGGCCATTGTAGCATGTGTGAAGCCCTGGACATAAGGGGCATGATGACTTGACGTCGTCCCCACCTTCCTCCGAGTTGACCCCGGCAGTCTCTCACGAGTCCCCGCCATTACGCGCTGGCAACATAAGATAAGGGTTGCGCTCGTTGCGGGACTTAACCCAACATCTCACGACACGAGCTGACGACAGCCATGCACCACCTGTACACCGACCACAAGGGGGGCCGTATCTCTACGGCTTTCCGGTGTATGTCAAACCCAGGTAAGGTTCTTCGCGTTGCATCGAATTAATCCACATGCTCCGCCGCTTGTGCGGGCCCCCGTCAATTCCTTTGAGTTTTAGCCTTGCGGCCGTACTCCCCAGGCGGGGTACTTAATGCGTTAGCTACGGCACGGATCCCGTGGAAGGAAACCCACACCTAGTACCCACCGTTTACGGCGTGGACTACCAGGGTATCTAATCCTGTTCGCTACCCACGCTTTCGCTTCTCAGCGTCAGTTACTTCCCAGAGACCCGCCTTCGCCACCGGTGTTCCTCCTGATATCTGCGCATTTCACCGCTACACCAGGAATTCCAGTCTCCCCTGAAGTACTCTAGTCTGCCCGTATCGACTGCAGGCTCACAGTTGAGCTGTGAGTTTTCACAATCGACGCGACAGACCGCCTACAAGCTCTTTACGCCCAGTAATTCCGGACAACGCTCGCACCCTACGTATTACCGCGGCTGCTGGCACGTAGTTGGCCGGTGCTTCTTCTACAGGTACCGTCACTTGCGCTTCGTCCCTGTC
>NZ_JAERRJ010000037.1 GCF_016741815.1 Nocardia acididurans | reverse complement strand
ATTCTTCGACCTCGGCGGCGACAGCATTTCATCGATTCAGGTCGTTTCGCGGGCGCGTGCCGTCGGGTTGGTCGTCACACCGCGGGACATCTTCGCCCACAAAACGGTTGCCGGGGTCGCCGCTGTCGCAATTGTGGACGACGGTGGTTTCGAGCGTGGCGATGATGGTGTTGGCGACGTGATGGTGACACCGATCATTTCTTGGCTCGAGCGTTCAGCTCTGCAGGGCCCAGTCGACCAGTTCAATCAGTCAGTAATGTTCAAGGCTCCGGTAGGAGCTCGGTTCGATGACGTGGTTGTTCTGTTGCAGGCGTTGCTGGACCGTCATCCGATGCTGCGGGTGCGTCTAGAGGGTTACGGCGACAAGGAGCGCGGTTGGTCGCTGGTTGTTCCGGAGGCCGGCGGGGTGCGCGCCGAGAATTGTCTGCTGCAGGTCGCCGAGATCACGGCCGAGGCCGTAGCCCACGCTCGTGCTGGACTGAATCCTTCCGAAGGCGTTGTAGTTCGCGCGGTCTGGGCTCCAGCTGCCCGTGATCTGGTCATGTTCGTGCATCATCTCGCCGTTGATGCGGTGTCATGGCGCGTCATTCTTGAAGACTTGAACGCAGGCTGGCATGCACTGCAGTCGGGGGATGAGATCAGTTTGCGTGGCGGTGGCACGTCGTTCCGCGAATGGGCGTCGGTGTTGTCGGAGTATGCGACCTCTCCCGCGGTATCGGGTCAGTTGTCGGTATGGAAGGAGATAGCCTCGACTGCTGCGGTGTTGCCGCAAGTGGACTCAGGCGTCGACACGTTCGCGACATCGGAGTCGTTCGCCGAGGTCTTCGATGCCGACCTGACGCGGGCACTGACGAACCAAGTGCCCGCCATCCTGGGAATGGGCGTGCATGAGATTCTGGTGACGGCTTTGGGTTTGGCGTTGGCCGAGCACTCCGGCTCCCAGGGCACACCCATTGGTATCGATGTCGAATCGCATGGACGGGACGAGGAGATCGCCCGCCCTGTTCGTTTGTCCGGGACCGTGGGTTGGTTCACAGCCATGTACCCGGTCCGCTTGCACGTCCCGGCAATTGCCTGGGGACGGGTGTTAGCCGGTGACGGAGATCTCGAAGCGGTCGTCAAGAGCGCGAAGCAGCAGCTTCGCACCGCACCGGACGGCATTACCTTCGGATTGCTGAAATATCTACGGTCCGAGCCCGATCTGGACGTGCCGGGAGCGCAGGTGATGCTGAACTACCTGGGCCGGATGGGCGATGGAGCCGAGGTCCGGGAGGGCTCGCGGCTGTGGGGACTGGTGGGTATGCCGGCCGACGTGCTTACTGCGACCTTCGCGCCGGATATGCCGTTGTCGCATACCATCCAGATCAACGCTGCGGCGTTCGACGACGGTGCGGAAGTTCGGCTGCATGCCGGAATCACCTGGGCGGCATCGAAACTCGACCGTGACACGATCGAGTCGTTGGCCCGATTGTGGTTCGAAGCCGTGAAGGGAATCTGTAGCTACGCCTTGGCGGGTGGCAGTGGCTTGGTCCCGTCCGATCTGCTGCTACCGGAGATCGGCCAGCCACTGATCGACGATCTGGAACGGGAATGGGATCTGACAGATATTCTGCCACTCTCCCCGCTCCAGGAGGGCCTGCTGTTTCACGCGGCATTCGAAGGACTCGGCGATCTCTATGCGACTCAGTTGGACATCACCCTCAAAGGTGACTTGGACATCGATCGGTTTGCTGCGGCGGTTAGGTCCGTGGTCGGGCGCCACCCGCATCTGAGCGCACGGTTCGTCTCCCGGCCACTCGCCCGACCTGTTCAGATCATTCTGAGCAATCCCGACGTTCCGTGGACGTTCGTGGATCTCGTCGGCGTCGAAGATGCGGAACGGGTGCTACGGGATTTGGCCGCTGACGAGCGAATCGCTGTCGGCGATCTCGAGCGGCAGTCACCGATACGTGTGTCCCTGATCAGAGTCGCCAAGGACACTTACCACGTCGTCCTGACCGTGCATCACATCGTCGTGGACGGGTGGTCGATATCCATCCTGCTGAAGGAGATGTTCCAGGAATACGGTTCGCAACGGCTCCTCACACCGGTTCCCTTCCGGAACTATCTGTCGTGGGTTTCCGAGCAACCGGTCGAGCGCGCCAGCCTGGCGTGGCGGACGCTATTCGATGGGTTCGAGACCCCCACGATGGTCTGCCCCGCTGCACCGACGTCGACCGTGCTCGCGAAGGGTGAGACGCGGTTCTCTCTGACCGAGTCGACGACGCGTGCGCTCGAGTCTTTCGCACGCAGCCACGACACGACGATGAGCACAGTGTTTCAGATGGCGTGGGCATGGACGCTCCATGTCATGACCGGCCAATCTGACATCGCGTTCGGGTCGACGGTGTCCGGTCGCCCGGCAGACTTGCCGGGGGTGGAGAACATGGTGGGGCTGTTCATCAATACAGTCCCTGTGCGTGCTGTGCTGACGCAGGACATCACCGCATTGCAGCTGATCGATCAACTGCGAGCCAATAACTACGACACCCTCGAGTATCACTTCCTTTCACTCAGTGAGATCCACCAGGCAGCGGGACACCGTGAACTCTTCGACACGCTCGTTGTATTTGAGAACTACCCGATAGAGTCATCCGTCGACGAAGTCAGCACCGCCGCACTGACGGTGGTCGATGTTGACAGTCGGGAAAGGACGCACTACCCGCTTGTCCTGCAGGTTGCGCCAGGACGTGAACTGGGCCTGCGAGTCGAGTACCGGACTGATGCGTTCGACGCTGTGACCATCGAGGCTGTAATAGCTCGGTTGCTGCGGTTCCTGGAAGCGGTCGCCGCCGATCCGGGGCGGTCTTTGTCCTCGATCGATTTGCTTGGAGTGTCCGAACGGGCACAGTTGGCGGTGTTGTCGAACCGGGCGGCGCTGTCCTCGGGTCGTTTGCTGGAGTCAGTTCCGGTGTTTTTCGCTGGGCAGACGGAGCGGACACCGGATGCGACTGCGGTGGTATTCAAGGGTTGTTCGTGGACTTATCAGGAAATTGACGAGAGGTCTTCGCGGCTGGCGAATTTGCTTGTCGAACGTGGTGTTGGGTCCGCGGACATCGTGGGTGTGGCTGGGGCGCATTCGGCCGATGCGGTAGTGGCGATCCTTGCGGTGTTGAAGGCCGGAGCGGCATACCTGCCCATCGATCTCAACCACCCTGCGGAGCGGGTCGCGTTCATACTCGCCGATGCCGCGCCGGTGGTTGTGATCACCTGGGTCGATCACGCCGTCCGGTTCGCCGATTATGGGGTGGCCGTAATCGATATGGGTGACCCGATGATCGAAGATCAACCGTGCGTGGCGTTGCCCGCACCACGGGCTGGAGACCTCGCGTACGTCATCTACACCTCCGGTACCACCGGTGCGCCGAAGGGTGTCGCGGTTACCCACGCCGGCCTTGCGGACCTCGTTGCTACTCAAGCAGATCGAGCTGGCATCAGCTGTGACAGCCGCGTTTTGCAGTTCGCGTCCTTGAATTTCGACGCATCGGTCGCAAATTTGTGGGGCGCGTTGCTGGTGGGGGCCGCCGCAGTGATTCCGACCATGGAAGAGGGGATGCTCGACAACCTCGAGCAGTTCATCACCCGTAACGACGTCTCGCATATACCGGTCACGCCGTCTGCGTTGTCGGCGTTGTCACCGGATCGAGTCGATTCAGGCAGGGTGGTGATTGTCGGCGGCGAAGCGTGTCCGGCTGAGCTGGTCGACCGCTGGGCGGTCGATCACACCGTCATCAACGTCTACGGTCCGACCGAGACAACGGTAGATGTGTCGATCAGCGGGCCATTGGCGGTGGGGGCAGGTGTGCCGGCGATCGGTCGGCCGGTTTCCGGCACGGCGCTCTTCGTATTGGATTCGAGGCTGGGCGAGGCTCCAGTTGGTGTGGCGGGAGAGCTGTACGTCGCGGGTCCTGGTGTAGCCCGGGGGTATTGGGGCCAACCGGGGCTGACCGCGTCGCGGTTCGTGGCGTGTCCGTTCGCTGGTGTGGGGGCCAGGATGTATCGGACGGGGGATATGGTGCGGTGGAACAACACTGGCGAGTTGGAATACGTGGGTCGCGTCGACGATCAGGTGAAGATTCGGGGGTTCCGGGTCGAACCAGGTGAGGTGGCGGCTGCGTTGTCGACGGTGGCAGGGGTTGAGCAGGCCGCAGTTGTGGCGCGTGAAGACCTGCCGGGAGAGAAACGTCTGGTGGGGTACGTGACCGGTCGGGTCGACCCTGTGACGGTGCGTGCGGCGGTCGTGGCTCTGTTGCCCGAGTACATGGTCCCGGCCCAGGTGGTGGGTTTGAAATCGTTGCCGTTGACGGTGAACGGAAAACTGGACAAGCGCGCTCTGCCCGCGCCCGGGTACGGGGGTACGGACTCCTACCGTGCACCTACAAATCCGGTGGAGCAGATCCTTGCCGCCATCTATGCACGAGTATTGGGAGTCGAGCGAGTTGGCATCGACGACTCCTTCTTCGATTTGGGTGGTAACTCGTTGTTGGCGATGCGGGCAATAGTGGCGGTGGGCGAGGCCCTCGGTTCGCGTGTCTCCGTCCGGGCATTGTTCGAGGCGCCGACCGTCGCGGGCCTCGCGGAGTCGGTTCGTGCCGAAGGAGTTAACAACCGCCGGGCTCCGCTGGCGGCCCGGAATCGCCCGGACTTGGTCCCGTTGTCGTATGCCCAGGGGCGGCTGTGGTTCCTGTCTCGGTTGGAAGGTCCGTCAGCGACCTATAACCTGCCGTTGGTTCTGCGGTTGACAGACGCGGTAGATCCGGATGTGTTGGGGGCCGCCGTCATCGACGTCCTTGCTCGACACGAAGCGTTGCGGACGGTGTTTTCTGAGGTCGACGGGGTGGCCTATCAGGTAGTTCTTCCAGCCGAACGAATCGATGTGGGATGGAAGGTAACTGACGCGACCGAATGGTCACCAACCCGGTTGGACGGCGAGATCGCCACAAACGTCC
>NZ_JAERRJ010000036.1 GCF_016741815.1 Nocardia acididurans | reverse complement strand
CAGCAACCGTTTGGCCAACAAGTTGGGCATGGACTTCGCCCAGTTCAGTTTCATAGCCTGCCCGCAAACGTCATAGATCGTCGATACTGGCTCCCGCAAATGGTTTCGGAGAACGCCGGGGGTCTGCCGCACAGCCACTGACGATCTGCATCGAAATGTGTAGCTGGCTGCGCGGTGAAGAAGATGGCGACTTGCCAGGAGTCGCAATCGTGTTCGCTGAACGTGGGGCGGATTGCCTGGTCAGCTGGCGAGGCAGTAACCCGTCGGGTCGGTGGCAGATACACCCGTGCTGGTCGCAACCCCCGGAAAGACAGTGAAAGGTTTCGTGGAAAGGCGCAGCGACGATCGTACTTCTCAGTAGTTCCCCTGCCGGGGAGGACACCGAGGCCCTACGGCCTGAATCTGTTCGAGGAGTCGATATGTTCGCCAAGTTCCTGACCGAGATCGTTCGCGCCGTCGCCGGTGCGGAGACCGGGTACGAGTACCCGACGCAGATCCAGATCGATCCTTCCATCGCTGAAGCGATCGCCACGGAGGGTCTCTGGGACGGACAGTACTCGTCGTAATCGCAACACCGGTCCTTGCTGTACCCGCCCGCCTCCGGGCGGGTACAGCTGGTTGTCCGCTAGGCAGTCAGTCCTGATGGAAGACCATCGAGGTGGTGCCGATCCGGATGACGGTCTTGTCTTTGATCGTGGCGGTCTGGTTGATCCGTTTGTCGTCAACGAAGACGCCGTTGGTCGAATCGAGGTCGCGGATGATGAGTCCGATCGCGCTCTGCAGGATCTTCGCGTGTTCGCGGCTCGCCTGGGCGTCATCGAGTTCCAGGTCGTTGTCGGGGTGACGTCCGATGGTGAAGACGGGTTTGCTCACCAGGAAGGTGGTGCCGTCGTCCAGTTGGAGTCGGCCGCTGGTTTGTGCGGCGTCGCGGGCGACTGTGGTGGGCATGTGGATTGGTCGGATTCGTTGGGGGCGCAGGGGTTCTCGCTGGTGGATCTTTCGTTCGAGCTCGACTAGTTCGGGCCCGGGGTCGATACCCTCGACCTCGCCGAGGATTGCGCGGGCTCGCCGGAGCGTGGTGAGGGCGTCGGCTTGCCGGGCGTTGAGGTACTGCACGGTGGCCAGTTGCGCCCACAGTCGCTCTCGTACCTGCATGACCTCGTCATGGGTCAAAGCGGTGAGCTCGCCGATGAGTTCGGTACGGGGGTCGGTTTCGATGTCGGCGTCGATCCGTGCCTCGAGGCAGGCTTGGAGATCGTTCTCCAACTGACTGCGTTCGCCGAAGATGAAGTTGAAATCCGGCAGGTTCGACAAGGGCGTGCCACGACCCTCGCGCAGGGCGCGGCGGTACAGTTCGGCGGCCTTGCGGTACTCGCCCGCGGCGACCGCGTCGTTCGCCGCGGCCCGGGCCGCGCGGAAACGGAAGACATCGCAGCAGGATTCGTCGAGTACGAGCCGGAATCCGGAGCCTCTGGTGTTGACCAGGATGTCCTCGTGACGCACCGACTGCGCGCTGAGTGCCTGACGCAGCTTCCAGATCGCGACGTGCACGTCGGGCGGGTCTGCTTCTTTCCCTTTGGCCAGCCTGTCGGCCAGTACCTCGGTCGGTACCGCCCGTTCGCGGTTCAAGGCCAGGTAGGCCAGAACCCCGGTCGGTATCGTTCCACCGAGCGGGACCACACGGTCGTCGATGCGTAGTTCGGCCGGTCCGAGAAGTCGTAGGTCAAATCCCCCGCTCCCGTTCGTACCGGGAGCCTGTCTGTCGATCACAGCGATAATCTTACGAACTCAACCACTTCCGATTCCTGTCCTTCCAACGTCACGATGTCCGAGTGGCGTCGGCGGGCACCCCCGGTGGCCAGTGCCGGAGGCGCGACATCAGAACTGGACGGTCCGGGTATCGGGGTCGAAACGCTGGTAGCCGACGAAGGTCCAGTTCCGGTGGGCGTGTTCGCGGTGGTTGGTGAAAGTGCCAGAGCCGGGCTGGATCAGCCAGATACCGAAGCGATCGCCGTCGTAGCTGACCGTCTGGAAGGCGACCGCGCTGGCGTTCATGGTGTATCCCCGGCCCCCGGTCGTTTTGCACACCATCACCCCGAACTTCTCGTTGCCGGTGCCGGTGAAGGTCTCCTCCCGCAGCGAAGCCAGATATCTTTCGACATTGCCGGCCGGTCCGATCCCGCCGATGGCGTGTGCCAGGTCCTGGTCGAAGCCGGCGGGGTGAGTAGTGTCATCGCCGGGTGTGCCCGCACAGGCGGGAACCACGGCCGCTACCGCCGAGGCGGCGACCGACGCCACCGCGGCGGCGAACTTGTTGTGGGCCATGCCGATTCCTGTTTCCTCTCCGGTCGCGCCGCTGCCCGGCGCGGGCAAGCTCCTCGGCGATGATCATCGCGCGGGGGGCTTTCCGCGCCGCTTTCCGTGGACCTTCCTGCCCCCACCGACAGTTACAGGGGTGCGCGCTCCGCCCAGTCGATGAGATATTCCGCGGCGTGGCCGGGCCAGGTGATCTCGATGGTGAATTCCGACCAGGGGGCCGTCGCGAATCCCATGCGCACTCGCATGTCTCCTTCAACCATGTGGACCGTGTAGAACGCCTCGTGATCGTCGGTGCCGTTCAGCGCGGTGGTCGAGGGCTGCTCGCCCTGATAGACATCTCGCAACTGCCGGGCCGCGCTGTCGGCGCTCAGGTAGTCGAAGATCACGAAGTTCAGGCCGTCGGGCTGGGTGCAGTCGATCTGGTAACCGGACTTGCCCAGGACAGGATCGACGATTTCATTGCGTCGCACGCAGCGGGCGTTCTCGTAGCCGAGGTTGGCGGTGGTGGTGGGAAGCAAATGGTCGAACGTCGTCACCGCGCGGGCCCCCGCATAGGAGGAGGGATCGACCGGAGATGTCGCCGGGTCCGCGTTCTGCCGCAGGGCCATCGGCACCGTGACCACCGCGCCGATCCCGACCAGCACCGACGCGGCCAGGCCCAGCAGCACCGTGGTGCGACGCCGCCCGCGGCGCGCTGCCGCCACCGGCGCGGCCGCGGTGGGATCGTCCCGGTACGGTCCCTTGTTCGACCCCGCGGCCACCGGGGCCGGCATCGTTGCCTCCAACGGTGGACGTGGGGAAGGCAAGGGGGCCACGGCCCCGGCGATCCTTCCCCCGCGCAGCGCTTGCGCAGCCGCAGCAACGAACTCGGTGCAGTTGCCGAACCGCTCGACGGGATTCTTGGCCAGCGCCCGAGCCAGCACCGGGTCCAGGGCACGCAGGTCCGGCCGGAAATCGCTGACCAGGCGCGGGGTTCCCTCCACATGCGCGAATATCAGCGCCTCGAACTCGCGCGCCGCGTACACCGGCTCGTCGGTCACAAGCTGAAACAGCGTGCACGCCAACGAGTATTGATCCGACCACGGCCCCACTGTTCCGCCCGAGACCTGCTCGGGAGCGATGAACGCCGCAGTGCCGTTGACCGATCCGGCGCGGGTCAACCCGGCATCGTCGTGTTGTCGGCGGGCGATCCCGAAGTCGGTGAGCAGTACCCGGCCGGGACGGCCGTCGACCGGCTCGCCGAGCAGAATGTTGGCGGGTTTGACATCGCGATGCAGCACTCCCTGGTGATGGGCGTGATCGAGGGCGGCAGCGACCTCCGCGCCGATCCGCACCGCCTGGTCGGCGGGTATGCCCGCCAGGACCGAGGCATCGGCGCCGGGAACGTACTGCATGGAGATCCACAGGATCTCGCCTTCGACACCGCGATTGAACACGGTGACGATATTGGGATGCTCCAGCTGCGCGACCAGATCGCCCTCACGCAGGAACCGCTGCTGTGACTCGTTGTCACTGGCGCCACGATTGAGCAGCTTCAACGCCGTGAATCTTCGTTCGAACTGCGGATCACGTGCCAAATACACTGTCCCCCAACCACCCGCGCCCAGACGGCGCTCGATCGTGTATCCGGCGAAAACCGTGCCGGGCTGCAAATCAATCATCCTGCGTGTCCTGAAGATCTCGGCCAAGGATGCTCCCCACCTTGGTAACTCGCTCGGATCGTAATCCGCCACCGTGTCCAACCTGGAAGCGTCTGATGCCGGTGCGTGATTCACGCACCGGCATCAGGTTTTTCATCTCATCTCATCGAACGACCAGCAGCACGTGGCTGCGTCGCCCTCGCCTCACCACCGCGGCCAGAACGAGGGCGCGTCCTCGAAACTGATCGCCGAGTCGATGTTCGAAGGGTTGTTGCTGATGGCGGCGGCCGATACCGTCGAAGCAGCAGCGACGCCACCACCGGCGACCGCCCCAGCGAGTAGGACGGTGGCGAGAATCTGACGAGCCTTCATGGTGATTCCTTTACGCGATACCGGGACCGACCCCGGCACTCCAGTGATTCATGTCCGACCGGCGACGGGTGTCGCGGTCGGACACAACAATCACCGAGCGCCCCTTTCCCGTGCCCTTTCTCCGCACTGTCCACCGGCATCGAGCGGCTCGCCGGCCCGCTGCTCACTCACGACCTGCGCCACAAACGCCAGAAAACCCCTCAGCCGATGCGCTGCCGCAGCTGAGGGGTTCCGTGTGAGATGTCGAGAGGCCGACCGTTGCCAGGCCGGACACCCCCCGGGAGGGCGGCGAGGCTCCGCCACCGATGAGGGGGAATGCTCAGAAGGTGACGGTCATGGTGTCACGGTTGTAGTCCTGGTAGCCCATGAAGGTCCAGTTCTGGTAGCCCCCGTCCGCGCCCCGGTGGAAGGTACCCGAGCCCGGCCGGATCAGCCAGACACCGAAGATGTCACCGTTGTACATGACCGACTTGAACGCGGCGGCCGAAGCATTGTTCACACAATCGAGCGCCTTGTGCATCTTGCACACCATCGCACCGTATTGTCCGTTCCCGGCATTGATGAAAGCATCCTCGAGCAGCGAGGCCAGATAGCCCTCGACGTTCTTCGCGTCCCGTACACCGTTGATCACCTTCTCCAGCAGATCGTTGGCGTTCACATCGATATTGAGGGGCGACTCGCCCTGGATGGAGGGGGCGGCCGTAGCCGCGGGAGCAGCCACACCGAGGGTGGTGGCCACAGAGGCGGCGAGCAGGGCTGCGGTGACGAATCGCTTGATACGCATCGGGTTTGGTCCTCTTCTTGTCTGCGACGCTGGGTCGGCTTCATCTCCGCCGGGTTGTTCCTGCGGTGTTGAGACAAGATTCGCCGACCGGACTTTCCAGCTCTCTTTTCCCTCACTGTCCTCACATCGCGGCCATCAGCGTGCGATCCAGGGCAACCAGTAATA
>NZ_JAERRJ010000035.1 GCF_016741815.1 Nocardia acididurans | reverse complement strand
GGGCTTCGATCTCGGCGTCGGGCCGGGCGTCTACGACATCCACTCGCCGCGCGTGCCCGGCACCGAGGAGATCGAGACCTCCCTCGCGGCGGCACTGAAAGCCGTTCCGGCCGAGCGGCTCTGGGTCAACCCGGACTGCGGCCTGAAGACTCGCCACACCGAGGAGGTCGTCGCCTCGCTGCGCAACCTCGTCGCCGCCGCGCAAGCGCTGCGCTGATCGGCCGCCGGGTGCGTCACGGCGTGGCGCACCCGGCATTCCGCGACCGCCGCTGCTCGGCGCGACCCGCACGGGACGCGCATCCCCATAACCCATCAGACCTACGAGGTAGACATGCATTCCGAACCCGCACGGGGACAGGCGTTCTCGCTGAACAACCGGAGGTCTCCGGCACACGCCCGGGTGCCGTCGGTCGTGCAGAGCCTGCACACGCACGCCGTCTCGCAGGTGCCGTTCTCGGTCGAGTTCAATCCGCCGCGCGATGCCGCCGGGGAGGCGCGGCTGTGGCGGACGGTGCGCGAATTCGAGCGCATGCATCCGGCTTTCATCTCGATGACCTATGGCGCGGGCGGATCCACCAAGGATCGGACCGCCCGGATCACCGGACAGCTCGCGCAGCAGACCACGCTGCTGCCCGTCGCGCATCTCACCGCGGTGGGGCACAGCATCGCCGAACTTCGCGCGTTGGTCGGCTCCTACGCCGACTGCGGCATCCGCAATATCCTGGTGCTGCGCGGAGATCCGCCCGGCGATCCACTGGGGGAGTGGCACAAGCATCCAGACGGCGTGGAGTACGCCGAGGAACTGGTGCGCATGGTGCGGGATCTCGGCGATTTCAATGTCGGCGTGGCTTCTTTCCCGCAGGGGCATCACCGGTCACCCGACCTGGCCACCGACACCGCGCATCTGATCGCGAAACTGCGTGCCGGAGCGGACTATTCGATTACGCAGATGTTCTTCGACGTCGAACACTATCTGCGCCTGCGGGATCGCGCGCTGGCCGCCGACCCGGTCGAGGGGGCGAAGCCGATCATCCCGGAGCTCATGCCGATCACCTCGCTGCGCACGGTCGCGCGAGCCGAGGAACTCAGCGGCAGGGCGCTGCCGCCGCGCATCCTGGAGCGGTTGCACCGGGCCGCGGGCAATGGTCCCGAGGAGGACCGTGCCGCGGTCCGCGCGGAGGGCATCGAGATCGCCACCGAGATGGCGCAGCGGCTCATCGACGAGGGCGCGCCGGGCATGCATTTCATCACCCTCAACTTCGCGAAGGCGACCCGGGAGGTGCTGAACAACCTCGGCTACCACGTCACCGCGGCGCCGCTGAGCGCCTAGCCCGCGCATATCACGCTGGAAGTTCACCACTACCCGGATTGGTACGGTTCACCCTATGAAGAAGACGCGATCTCTGCGGATAGTGTCCGCGTTCGGGCTGGTTGGCTGCCTTGTTGCCGGACTCGTCGGCTGCGGCACCTCCTCCGACGCGAGCGATACCGGCAACGGTGGCGCAGCCGATCGCGCCGGGCGCACCGGCTACCCGTTCACTCTCGACAACTGCGGTGTGCAGGTGACATTCGACAAGGCCCCCGCCCGGGCGGTCTCGCTGTATCAGGCCTCCACCGAGATCCTGCTGTCGCTGGGCCTGGCCGATCGCATGGTCGGCACCTCGACCTGGTTCGATCCGGTGCTGCCGAATCTGACCGCCGACAATGCGAAGGTGCCCCGGCTCGCCGACAACGATCCGTCGCTGGAGGCAGTGCTCGCCAAGGAACCCGATCTGGTGACCTCGGCCAGCGCGCACACCTTCACCCCCGCCGTGGTCGCCGAACGCTCCCGGTTCGCGCAGCTCGGCATTCCCACCTATCAGTCGCCGTCAGTGTGCACCGGCGCGATCGTGGAGGGCGAAACCGTCACCCGCACAGCGCCGCTCGGCATCGACACGCTGTTCCAGGAGATCACCGAGCTGGCCCGCATCTTCGACGTGCAGGAGCGCGGCGCGCAACTGGTCGATCAGCTGCGCGGGCGGTTGCAGGCCGCGACCGCGCAGGCGCAGCAGGCGCGCACCGGGGCCGAACCCACCGTCGCCTTCTGGTTCTCCGGCGTCAAAACCCCCTACCTGGCCGGATGCTGTTCCGCCCCAGGGCTGTACGCCCGCGAGGTCGGCGCCCGCAATGTCTTCGCCGACCAGCGCGAGGACTGGCCCGAGATCAGCTGGGAGGCGGTGGTCGCCGCCGATCCCGAGGTCCTGGTGCTCGCCGACCTGAGCCGCAAACGCATCGAAGGCGACGCCCTCGCCACCAAAATCGAATTCCTGGAATCGAATCCGGCCACCAACCGGATGCGCGCTGTCCAGAACAAGCGCTATGTCGTCATGACCGGCTCGGAACTGGATCCGGGTATCCGCGAGATCGACGCCATCGAGAAGCTGGCCGCCGGACTCGCGGGAGCGCGGTGACCGTTTCCGAACTCGCGGGCGCGCGGTCTGTCCCACCCGGCGTGCCCGGGGCACGGTGGCGCGCGGGCAGGGGGGCCGGATCGACAGGGGGGCCGAGTGCCCGATCTCACTAGCCGTCGTGCCCTCTCGCTCGCGCTGAGTTGCGCGGTGCTGCTGATTGTTTCGATCTCGGTGACAGTATCGATCGGACCGGCGAACGTCTCGTTGCGCGACGTCTACGGGATCATCGGCCAGCACCTCGGATTCGGGACGTCGACGGCGGGGCGGCTGGCCGACGGTATCGTCTGGCAGCTGCGGCTGCCGCGCGCCCTGCTGGCGGCACTGTGCGGCGCGGGGCTCGCGCTGTGCGGGGCGATGCTGCAA
Source organism: Nocardia acididurans (assembly GCF_016741815.1). GTDB lineage: Bacteria > Actinomycetota > Actinomycetes > Mycobacteriales > Mycobacteriaceae > Nocardia > Nocardia acididurans. Next base: position 3,204 of record NZ_JAERRJ010000035.1, on the reverse strand, counting down.
TCGCTGCTGCGCAATCCGCTCGCCGATCCGTTCGTGCTCGGGGTGTCCTCGGGCGCGTCCACGGGTGCGGTGGCCGTGGCGGTGCTGGGGGTGGGCGCGGGAACGCTGACCCTCTCGAGTGGTGCTTTCCTCGGCGCGGTGCTCTCCTTCGCGCTCATGCTGGCACTGGCCTACGTCGCCGGGGGCACACCGGATCGGGTGATTCTCGCGGGTGTGGCCTGCACGCAATTGTTCTCGGCGCTGACGTCGCTGATCGTGCTGTGGTCGGCCAATGCCGAGCAGACCCGCGGAGTGCTGTTCTGGTTGCTCGGATCGCTCTCGGGGGCGACGTGGAGTGATGTCGCCATCGCGACGACGGTGTTCGGCGTCGGAGCTCTCGTATGTCTCTGGTACGCAACGACATTGGATGCCTTCGCCTTCGGCCCGGAGGCGGCGGCCGCGCTCGGCGTCGCGGTGGGCCGGACCCGGATCGTGCTGCTGCTGGTGACCGCTGTGGTGACGGCGGCGCTGGTGAGCGCTGCCGGGGCCATCGGTTTCGTCGGGCTGGTACTGCCGCACGTCGCCCGCTTCCTGGTCGGTCCCCGCCACACCCGGCTGCTGCCGGTGACCGTACTCATGGGCGCGGTGTTCATGGTGTGGGCGGATACTTTGGCGCGCAGTGCCTTCGGCGCTCGCGAGGTGCCCGTCGGCGTGGTCACGGCGCTGCTCGGCGTCCCCGCGTTCGCCATTCTGCTGGCCCGTCGGCGGAAGCAGCTCGCATGACACTGCGCGCACTCGATCTCACCTGGACTCGTTCGGGCCGAATGGTTCTCGACGGCGTCACCCTCGATCCGGAACCGGGTTCGACGGTGGGCCTGCTCGGCCCCAACGGCTCGGGCAAATCCTCGCTGCTGCGGCTGATGGCCGGGCTCGACCGCGCCGACTCCGGGCAGGTCCTGCTCGATCAGGCCGCACTGCACACGATTCGGCGCAGACAGCTCGCCCGCCGTATCGCGCTGGTCGGCCAGCACGCCGACACCGAACTCGATCTCACCGTGCACGATGTCGTGCGCCTGGGCCGGATTCCGCATCGCGGCCCCTTCGGCGGCGATCCGGCCCTGGACACCGCGGCCATCGACCAGGCGCTGAAGGTGGCGGGTCTGGTCGACAAGGCCGCCGACCGCTGGCACACCCTCTCCGGCGGTGAACGCCAGCGCACCCTCATCGCGAGCGCCCTGGCCCAGGAACCCCGCGAACTGCTGCTCGACGAACCCACCAACCACCTCGACATCGCGCACCAGCTGGAGATCCTCACCCTGGTCCGCGCGCTGCCGGTCACCGCGATCCTGGCCCTGCACGACCTCAACCTCGCCGCCATGTTCTGCGATGTCCTGGTCGTCCTCGACCGTGGCCGGGTGGTGGTGACCGGCTCGCCCGCGCAGGTGCTCACCGAGGACCTCATCGCGGAGGTCTACCGGGTGCGCTGCCGGGTCACGGTCACCGACGAGGGCGACACCTCGGTGCGGTTCCTGCGCGAGTGAGCGGGTCGGGGGCGGACGCGGCGGCGACGCACGTTCTCGTGCCGCTGGATCTCGGACGGCGGTGCCGCCGAACGCGACCGGAAACGATGCGCGGCACGTAGTGTCGGAACATGGCACACGACACGCTCTCGCAGCGGCGTGCCGTTCTGGAGGACGAGTGGGCGCGCTGGGTGAGCCGCTCGTCGTCCGGCACCAGGCACGGCGCCCCTCCGGCGGTTCGTGACGAGGTCGCCGACTCGTGGCTGCGGTCCGCGCGCACCGTCGACCCCCGGCAGGAGTGCGCGCCCGACTCCGGAGACGTCTCGGCGCGGTGGGCGGAATCGCCCCTGCGCGAGCCGGTGACCGCGCTGGCGACCCAGATCCGCGATATCGCCGAGGACGCCGGCTTCATCGGGGCGGTCACCGACGAGACCGGCACCATCCTGTGGTCGTGCGGCGGGCAGGTGATGCGGCGGCGGGCCGAACGGGTGAACTTCGCACCCGGCGGGCGCTGGGACGAGGCGCACATGGGCACCAACGCGCTATCACTGGCCCTGGCGACGGGGAACGCCAGCACGGTGTTCTCGGCCGAACATCTGGTGGCCGCGCTGCACGGGTGGGTGTGCTACTGCGCGCCGATCCGGGACGCCGACGGGCGCGAACTCGGGGTGCTGGATCTGTCCTCCACCTGGGATCGCTCCCATCCGCTGGGGCTGTCGATGGTGCGAAGTCTGGTGTGCGCCATCGAATCCCGCATGCACGGTGCCGCGTCGAGCGGGCAGGTCGCGCCGCGACTGAGCTGCCTGGGCGCCGCGCGGCTGACCCGCCACGGCGAGCCGGTGCGGCTGCGCCGCCGCCACCTCGAGATCCTCACCCTGCTGGCGCTGCAACCACAGGGGTTGACGCCCGAGCGGCTGCAATACGCCATCTACGGGGAGCGGCCGGTCACGACGAGCACCCTCAAAGCCGATGTGTCGCAGCTGCGGAAGGCGACCGGCGGCGAGATCGGCAACCGGGTCTATCGGCTGCTGAGCCCGCTGTCCTGTGATGCCACGGAAGTGTTGTCCGCCTTGCGATCCGGTGACGTCGCCACCGCGGTGCGGTTGTATCGCGGGCCGCTGCTGCCGGACTCGGAGACGCCCGGCATCGTGGAGTGGCGGCATCATCTCGAGGTGGCGGTGCGGACGGCGGTGCTGTCGAGCGCCGATCCCGAGCTGGCGCTGCAGTACGGGATGCGCGCGCCCGACGATCTCGAAATCCATGAGCACGCACTGCGTTTACTCTCCGCCACCGACCCGCGCAGGGGAGTGGCGAGCGCCCGCGTGCACACCGCGCTGCGCCGGTAGCGGGGCCCAACCTTTCCCCAACCCGGGCGAAACATGGTGACTCACGTCACCTCGAGACTTTCGCATGGGAGCGAGAAATGATCTACGCCAAGCCCGGCGCCGACGGCAGCGTCGTGAACTACGCCGCCCGCTACGACAACTTCATCGGCGGAGACTGGGTCGCGCCCGTGGAGGGCCGGTACTTCGCGAATCCCTCACCGGTGGACGGCGAAAACTTCTGTGAGATAGCGCGTTCCGGCGCCGCCGACATCGACCTGGCGCTCGACGCCGCGCATCGGGCCGCGGAGTCGTGGGGTGCGACCTCGGTGACCGAGCGTGCCAATATCCTCAACAGGATCGCGGACCGGATCGAGGAGAAT
>NZ_JAERRJ010000034.1 GCF_016741815.1 Nocardia acididurans | reverse complement strand
AGGCTTCCACCTCGGCGTCGGACCCGGCGTCTACGACATCCACTCGCCGCGCGTGCCCGGCACCGAGGAGATCGAGACCTCCCTCGCAGCGGCACTGAAAGCCGTTCCGGCCGAACGGCTCTGGGTCAACCCGGACTGCGGCCTGAAGACCCGCGGCAACGACGAGGTCATCGCCTCGCTGCGCAACCTGGTCCACGCGGCCAAGGCGCTGCGCTGACGTAGAATCAGCCGGGGCGCCCGCGCGGCGGGCGCCCCGGCTCGCGTCGTTCTCCCTCTCAGTCTCGAGGCCACCATGCATTTCTTTTCCGCGGACCGCACGGCGACCGGCGCTGCCGTACGAAGTATTCGCCCGGCGCCCTGTTCCCGATCGGTGGTCGAGAGCCTGCGCGCCCACGCCGGGACGCGGGTGCCGTTCTCGGTGGAGTTCAACCCGCCCCGCGATGCCGCGGGCGAAGCCCGATTGTGGCGTGCTGTACGGCAATTCGAACGCATGCATCCGGCGTTCGTGTCGATGACCTACGGCGCGGGCGGCTCCACCAAGGACCGCACCGCCCGCATCACCAGACAGCTGGCCCAGCAGACCACCCTGCTGCCGGTCGCGCATCTGACCGCGGTCGGGCACGGTCTCGCCGAACTGCGGGCCCTGGTCGGCTCCTACGCCGACTGCGGCATTCGCAATATCCTGGTGCTGCGCGGTGATCCGCCCGGAGATCCGCTGGGGGAGTGGCGCAAACACCCCGACGGTGTCACCTACGCCGAGGAGCTGGTCCGGATCGTGCGCGATCTCGGTGACTTCAATGTCGGCGTGGCCTCGTTCCCGGAAGGTCATCACCGGTCTCCGGACCTGGCGACCGACACCGCCTTCCTGGCCGCGAAACTGCGTGCGGGAGCGGACTATTCGATCACGCAGATGTTCTTCGACATCGAGCACTACCTGCGATTGCGGGATCGCGTCGCCGCGCACGATCCGATCGAGGGCGCGAAACCGATCATCCCGGAACTCATGCCGATCACCTCACTGCGCACGGTGCAGCGAGCGGTGGAACTGTCCGGGCGCGCGGTGCCCGCGCCGGTGCTCGACCGGTTGCGCAAGGCGGCCGGTGACGGCCCGGAGGAGAACCGCGAGGCGGTGCGCGCGGCCGGTATCGAGATCGCGACCGAGATGGCGCAGCGGCTCATCGCCGAGGGTGCGCCGTGTCTGCACTTCATCACCCTCAATTTCGCCAAGGCGACCTCCGAGGTGCTGACCAACCTCGGCTACGAGGTCACCGCCGCACCCCTGAGCGCATAGCGGGCCGCTCGAATCGGGTCAGACGGTCGTCGTCGGTACGTAGGGGATGTTCTGCGAGCTGTTGTCGTCCACCCGGATCGGACGACCCAGTTGCGGAAACGCGCGCTGCGCGCAGTCGGTGCGCTCACACACCTTGCATCCGGCCCCGATCGGCACCGCCGTGCGCGGATCGTCGATCGGCAGGCCGTGCGAGTACACGAGTTTCTCGGAGTAGGCCAGATCGCAGCCCAGCCCGATGGCGAAATCGCGTTTGGGGGAGAGGAATCCGGGCGCTTTCTCGTCGGTGGTGCGCGCCAGCCACAGGTAGTTGCGGCCGTCGGGCATCTGCGCGATCTGGGTGCGGATGCTGCCCGGCGTGGAGAACGCCTCGTGTACCACCCACAGCGGGCAGCTGCCGCCGACCCGGGAGAAATGGAATGCGGTGGCGGACTGGCGTTTCGAGATGTTCCCGGCACGGTCGGTGCGCACGAAGAAGAACGGGACGCCCCGCTTGCCCGGCCGCTGCAACGTCGACAGCCGGTGGCAGACGGTCTCGAAGCCCACCTCGAACTTCGCCGCCAGCATCTCGATGTCGTAGCGCAGGGATTCGGCGGCGTCCCAGAACGGGGTGTACGGCAGGATCAGCGCCCCGGCGAAGTAGTTGGCCAGCCCGATGCGCAGCAGTCCGCGCGAATGCTCGGGCATGGTCTCGGCCTGGTCGATCAGATCGTCGATCACCGCGGCCTGGGTGAGAAAGGCCAGCTGCGTGGCCAATTGGAAGGCCCGTTGCCCGGTGCTGAGCCGACGCGCCAGGGTCAGCACACCGGCTTTGGGATCGAACACCCGTTTCGGGCCGGGTGAATTCGGATCGTCGGTGCGAATCACGACCACGATGCCGTACTTGTCGCGCAGCAGCGTCGTCAGTTGCAGGTCGAGTCCGCCGATGCTGAATCCGTTGTGGCGGAACAGTTCCTCGGCCGCCGTATCGAGCTCCGGGATGTGGTTGCGGCGATCGTAGAAGTAGTCGCGCACATCCTCGTACGGCATGGCGGCAGTGGAATCCGTTGTGCCGCTGTCGATTCCAGCCGAGACCCGCTCCATCTGCTCGGTCGCGCCGCGCAGCCGCCGGTGCAGGCCGACCAGCATGCGCGCGGCCGCCGGGACACGTGCGACGAGATCGTCCATCTCCGCGGTGGTGATGCCCGCGCCTTCGGGATCCTCGGCGAACACGTCCTGCAGGTCCGCGATGAGCCGGGCGTCGCTGTCGGCGGCGAAGAACCCCATGTCCAGATCGAAGCGGGAATTCAGCCGCAGCAGCACCGGCACGGTCAGCGGGCGCTGGTCGTGTTCGAGCTGGTTGATGTAGCTCACGGATAGCTCCAGAGCCTTGGCCAGGCCCGACTGGGAGAGCCCGCGTTGCTCACGGAGCGTGCGCAACCGAGCGCCCGCGTACATCTTCTGCATATCCACAATCTAGCAAGATCGATTTACACAACTTTCACACTTTTACAGATTCGCTTCCACAAAATTAGGCAATTGCGGGGTATTTCCGCTAGTGACGGCGCTGTGTAGCGTGCGAAATGTACCGGTGAACATCGACTCCCTGGAGGCTTCGACCGTGAAGAATCATCTCGTCCGCACCCACCGCTCCGCGGAAGACTTCCCCCGCGAGGAGCACCTCGCGTGGAAGATCGCCGAGGTCGCGGCGGATGCCGTGGAGGTTGCTCCGGAGACGGAAGAGATGATCGTCAACCGGATCATCGACAACGCCGCCGTCGCCGCCGCGTCGGTCACCCGCCGCCCGGTCGCCAATGCGCGTGCCCAGGCCCTGACCCACCCGTACTCGCCCGGCGCGACCGTGTTCGGCGTCGACGCCCGGGTCTCGCCGGAATGGGCCGCGCTGGCCAACGGAGTCGCGGTGCGCGAGCTCGACTTCCACGACACCTTCCTGGCCGCCGAGTACTCGCACCCGGGCGACAACATCCCGTCCATCCTGGCCGTCGCCCAGCACACCGGACGTTCCGGCCGCGACCTGATCCGTGGTCTGGCAACGGGTTACGAGATCCAGGTCGACCTGGTGCGCGCGATCTGCCTGCACGAGCACAAGATCGACCACGTCGCCCACCTCGGCCCGTCGGCCGCCGCCGGCATCGGCACCCTGCTGGGCCTCGACACCGAGACCATCTACCAGGCCATCGGCCAGGCCCTGCACACCACCACCGCCACCCGCCAGTCCCGCAAGGGCGAGATCTCCAGCTGGAAGGCGTACGCCCCGGCGTTCGCGGGCAAGATGGCCGTCGAGGCCGTGGACCGCGCCATGCGCGGCGAGGGCGCGCCGTCCCCGATCTGGGAGGGTGAGGACGGCGTCATCGCCTGGCTGCTCGGCGGCCCGAAGGCCGAGTACACCGTGCCGCTGCCCGGCCCGGGTGAGGCCAAGCGCGGCATCCTCGACACCTACACCAAGGAACACTCGGCCGAGTACCAGAGCCAGGCTCCGATCGACCTGGCGTTCCGGCTGCGCGAGCGGGTCGGCGACCTGAGCCAGATCGCGTCGATCGTGCTGCACACCAGCCATCACACGCACTACGTGATCGGCACCGGCTCGGGCGATCCGCAGAAGTTCGATCCCAAGGCGTCGCGCGAGACCCTGGACCACTCGATCATGTACATCTTCGCTGTCGCCCTCGAGGACGGCACCTGGCACCACGAGCGTTCCTACGCTCCCGAGCGTGCGCAGCGTCCCGGCACGATCGAGCTGTGGAACAAGATCTCCACCGCCGAGGATCCGGAGTGGACCCGCCGCTACCACTCGACCGACCCGAACGAGAAGGCGTTCGGCGCGCGCGCCGAGGTCACCCTCGAGAGCGGCGAGGTCATCGTGGACGAGCTGGCCGTCGCCGACGCTCACCCGCTGGGCGCGCGGCCGTTCGCCCGTGACCAGTACATCGCGAAGTTCCGCACCCTCGCCGAGGGCGTTGTGGAACCCGCCGAGCAGGACCGCTTCCTCGAGGTGGTCCAGCGCGCGGGCGAGCTGTCCGCCGCCGAGCTGTCGGGGCTCAATTTCACCGTCTCGGCGGATGTGCTCGCCCGCGCGCCCCAGTCCCCGAAGGGTCTGTTCTGATGACCGGACTTCTGGCTGCCACCACCTCCGCCGGCGACAAGCGGGCCGCCTTCAAGGCGGGCCTGACCTCCGGCACGATTCAGCGGTTCCCGGGTGCGTTCAATCCGTTGGTGGCCAAGCTGATTCAGGAGATCGGCTTCGAAGGCGTCTACGTCTCCGGCGCGGTGCTCTCGGCGGATCTCGGTCTGCCCGATATCGGCTTGACCACGCTGACCGAGGTCACCGGGCGCGGACAGCAGATCGCCCGCGTCACCGACCTGCCGGTGCTCATCGACGCCGACACCGGTTTCGGTGAACCCATGAGCGCCGCCCGCACGGTGACGCTCATGGAGGACGCCGGAATCGCGGGCCTGCACCTCGAGGATCAGGTCAACCCCAAGCGCTGCGGCCACCTCGACGGCAAGGCCGTGGTGCCCACCGCCGATATGGTGCGCCGCCTGCGCGCGGCCGTATCCGCCAGGCGCGACCCGAATTTCGTGATCTGCGCCCGCACCGACGCCGCCGGGATCGAGGGCATCGACGCGGCCATCGAACGCGCGAAGGCGTACGCCGACGCCGGGGCCGACCTCATCTTCACCGAGGCCCTGCACACCCCCGCGGACTTCGAGAAGTTCCGGGCCGCCGTCTCGATTCCCCTGCTGGCCAATATGACCGAGTTCGGCAAGTCCGAACTGCTGTCGGCCAAGGTGCTCGAGTCCATCGGCTTCAACGCGGTCATCTACCCGGTGACCACGCTGCGCCTGGCCATGTACGCCGCCGAGACCGGACTGCGCGAAATCGCCGAGACCGGAACCCAGTCCGGGCTGCTCGATCGGATGCAGCACCGGAGCCGTCTCTACGAGCTTCTCCAGTACGAGCGTTACAACGAATTCGATTCCGACATCTTCAATTTCACTCTGGGAAGGAATCAATGAACACCGCATCGCGTAGCGATTCCGTGGGGGGTGGTGGTCGGGCGACGGGTGGGCCGGAGACCGCGATCCAGACTATTTACAAGGGTCTCGCCGGCGTCGTCGTCGACACCACCTCGATCTCCAAGGTGGTGCCGGAAACCAACTCGCTGACCTACCGCGGCTACGCGGTCCAGGATCTGGCGGCCAACTGCAGTTTCGAACAGGTCGCCTACCTGCTGTGGTACGGCGAACTCCCCAATGACGCCCAGCTGGCGCAGTTCATGCAGTCCGAACGCGCGTCGCGCCGCGTCGACCGCTCGCTGCTGTCGCTCATCGCCAAGATGCCCGATAACTGCCACCCGATGGACGTGGTCCGCACCGCCATCAGCTGGCTCGGCGCCGAAGACCCCGACGAGTGGGACAACTCGCCGAAGGCCAACCGCGCCAAGGCCCTTCGCATGATGGCGGTCCTGCCCACCATCGTGGCCGCCGACCACCGCAAGCGGCACGGCCTCGAGCCCATCGCCCCGCACTCGCACATGGGCTTCGCGGAGAACTTCCTGCACATGTGCTTCGGGAAGGTCCCGGCTCCGGAACTGGTGAAGGCGTTCGAGGTCTCGCTGATCCTCTACGCAGAGCACAGTTTCAACGCCTCCACCTTCGCCGCCCGCGTGGTCACCTCCACGCTGTCGGACATCTACAGCGCGGTCACCGCCGCCATCGGCGCGCTCAAGGGCCCGCTGCACGGCGGCGCGAACGAGGCGGTCATGCACGACATGATCGAGATCGGCGATCCGGCGCTGGCCGAGGAGTGGATGCGCAACAAGCTGGCCAAGAAGGAAAAGGTGATGGGCTTCGGCCACCGGGTCTACAAGAACGGTGACTCGCGGGTGCCCACCATGAAGAAGGCCTTCCTGGATGTCGCGGCCGTCACCGACGGCGCGAAGTGGGTCCAGATGTACGAGATCCTCGAGCAGACCATGACCGAGGCCACCGGCATCAAGCCCAACCTCGACTTCCCGACCGGTCCGGCGTACTACCTGCTCGGCTTCGATATCGAGGTGTTCACCCCGATCTTCGTGATGAGCCGCATCACCGGCTGGACCGCGCACATCATCGAACAGGGCGAATCCAATGCCCTGATCCGGCCGCTGAGCGAATACGTCGGCGTGCCACAGCGTTCCGTCGTGGCCTGACAGCCCCAGCCACGACGTTCACCGGACGGCCCGCACTTCACCTGGTGCGGGCCGTCTCCCATTCCCGGTGCGGTATCCCCGTCGCTGGTGTCCCGAAACCATGAGGTAGCCCGCTCTATGTTCTCGAAAGTCCTGGTGGCCAATCGCGGCGAGATCGCCATTCGTGCCTTCCGCGCCGCCTACGAACTCGGCGCGAACACCGTCGCGGTATTTCCCTTCGAGGATCGCAATTCACCGCATCGGCTCAAGGCCGACGAATCCTACGAGATCGGCGAGGTCGGACACCCGGTCCGCGCCTATCTGTCGGTGGGGGAGATCATCGCCGCCGCCCGCAGATCCGGTGCGGACGCGGTGTACCCGGGCTACGGATTCCTTTCGGAGAACCCGGATCTCGCGGCGGCCTGCGCGGCGGCGGGCATCACCTTCATCGGACCGTCGGCGCAGGTCCTCGAGCTGACCGGCAACAAGGCCAGCGCCATCGCCGCGGCCAAGGCGGCGGGCCTGCCGGTGTTGAAGTCCAGCGAGCCGTCCGCGGATGTGGACGCGCTGATGGCGGCCTCGGAGTCGATGGACTTCCCCGTGTTCGTCAAAGCGGTCGCGGGTGGTGGCGGGCGCGGTATGCGCCGGGTCGCCGAGCGTTCGCAACTGCGCGAGGCCATCGAAGCCGCCGCCCGCGAAGCCGAATCGGCC
>NZ_JAERRJ010000033.1 GCF_016741815.1 Nocardia acididurans | reverse complement strand
GGTTGTCACCTACCTGTGCAGCAGTCCCTCTCGTCAATACTGGCCGGTCGTTGTGGCAGCGGGTCTGCTGCGTCGAGTGCGGCGAATCAACGCTCATGTACCATCACAATCGATGTAGCTGGAAGCTTGCTTAGCTGTGGTGAGCTGCTCGTTCCCGGTCCTTTGTCTAGGCCGACAAGCATTTGATGCGGTTTCCCCTCGAGATGTTCCTGGTGAGTGAACAAGGAGACGGTGGCAGAGATGACGAGTGCATCGGACACGCAAACGGCAACGAGTGCCGAGGGCAAGCGCGAGTCGAACTCGATGGTGAAGCCGGTCGCGATGCTGGCGGTCGGTCTCGTGATGCTGATCGTGGCGTTCGCGAATCTGTCGCGTATCCCCGGCTGGGCCGACGACCACGGCGCGATCTGGGTGTATTTGGGGTTCTTCGCATTCATGTCGATCGCGGGTCGCTTGTTCTGGAACGGTGCCGACGAGCTGGTCAAGCGGATGCGCGGGTGATGGCGACCCGCAGCCAACACGCCACGACAGCTTCACGCAGGCCAGGCAGGTCGCGTGCGCGTGTGAGCGGGTTGATGGTGGCGGTCCTGGCCGGTCTGGGGTCGGTACTGGTGCTCTTCGCTGGCCGCGATGCCGCTGAGGCACAGCCGATTCCGTGTGAGCAGTGGCAGCAGATGCATCCGGGGTGGCCGTGCGCGGACGTCCCGACCTACAATCCACAGCCCACGCAGCCGCCGAACACCGGTGCGCCCGCGCCGATCATCCCGTCACTGCTCAATCCACCCACTGGGCAGGGTGGAGGCCCTGGTGCGGGGGCGTTGACCCCGCCGCCGCTGCAGGGTCCACCGAACATGAACAATCCGATCGTGCCCGTCCCCGGGTACGTCCCTCCAGTGCTCCCGGGCAACATGCCGCCCCCCGGACCGCAAACACCTCAGGGCCCTGATGCGCAGACTGGCGCGCCTGGCCCTGAAGCTTCGACCCCCGCCGGGCCTTCGCAGATACCGCAACTGGGTCTCGATATCGTCACGCAGCTGCAGACGCTGGCGAAGCTACATGCCGAGGGCGCGCTCACCGATCAGGAATTCGAAGCGGCGAAGCAACGGCTGTTGCAGAGCACCCCCTCGCCGGCGACCCCGCCTGAAGTCCACGCGTCAAATCCAGTACCTGACTCGGGCGGTGCTGGATTCGATCCGCGGGTCGTGGCCTTGCTCGTGGGTGGTTCGGCCGCGTTTGTCGCCGCCGCGCGACCGATCGGTGGTTCCCTCATCCGTCCGGTCAAGGGAGATCCCACACCTCCGAAAGATCCGAACCCACCGCGGGATCTCAATCCGGGCAAGCAGATCTGGGATGGCGAGACCCAATACCGCGAGCAGGGATTCGAAACCACCTCCTACACCGAGTGGGTGCCCGACCAGCCTGGTGCGACGACCGGCACCGTTCGAATGGGCATCGGGCTGCTCCCGCTGAGCGGTTCGTGGAAGACCGACGGCATAGACGTATGGGTTGATGGTCAATATCAGCACGTCATGCCGCAAGAAACCGGGCCTGGTTACTATCTCATCGAAGTGCCCAATGTGCGAATTGGCCAAAAAGTGCAGTTCGATGGAAACATTACCGGTCAGTATCAGCGAGGCAGGACGACATATTTTCCCGAAGCTGACATACGTGGTACATTTGTACCAGGGTATTCCGTGAGGCAGCGCTTGGATATCTATTACGAGCGACTCGGGCAATTGCCGCCAGCCAACTCCGCAGATGAAGCATTCAACCAGGTCGCCACAACGCTGGACGCGGTGGAGGACCAATACAGCGGTGTGCCCAGGAATCCGAACCCCGGCTTGGATTGGGACGGGCGGATGTACCCTCCGCGCGAGGATTACACGGTGCAAAATCCCGATGGCAGCCTGACGGCAAACACCAAAGGAAGCGTCATCAACATCGGCTCCAATGGTTCGATCGAAATTATCAGCAAGAATTCCGGCCAGGTCGAGTTCTTCAAACCAGGTGGTGGGGCATGAGTGGATCCGCACACGAATCAGAACGCATCGCGCGGGAGGTGTTCGGGCCGGACGTAGTGATCTCTTCGACCGAGTTCCCCTCCGGGGCCTTGGACATCGTCCTGCGCTGGCGGGGACATTTCGCGGTGATCCAGGGCAAGGACACGGAATGGGGCCTGTCGGTGGATATCCCTGACGGAGAGGGGTTTACAGGCCATGACCAGATGCACGGGTCGCTCGACGAGGCTCTGCGAGCTGCGAAGACCGCGCTCGCCACCCCAAAGCCCGTGCAAGGCGAGGGCGGCGAACGCGGATGGCTCGAAAGCCGACTTCCTGAGCAGTCTGACCTCGAAGGGTGAGTGCCACAGGTTCAGTCCGCGATCGGACAACAGAGGTGTGGGTGCGGTGGGCCGCTGTTTGGGTTCGATATCCATGCTGTCGAGAGAGCTTGCTGAGCGAACAAGGTGACGGTGGCGGAGATGACGAATGCGTCGAGCACGGACACAGTAGCGGCTGCTGGGAATGAGCGTGATTCGAACTCGGTCGTGAAACCGGCCGCCGCCCTGATGACCGGCGTGGTGCTGCTGGTCGTGGCCTTTGCAAACTTGTCACGCGTCCCCGGCTGGGCGGATGAGCATGGTGCGATCTGGGTGTATCTGGTGTTCTTCCTTTACATGTCGATCGCTGGCCGCCTGTTCTGGATCGGCGCTGACGACCTGGCCAAACAACTGCGCCGGTGAGGACCACCCGCGAACGGCGCGCCGCACTGCCTCGACCAGGTAGTCGAGGTCGTTTCCGCGCACAGGTCAGCGGAGTGGCGATGGCAACCGTGGCCGTTCTGGTCGGTCTGGGATCGGCGCTGGTGCTGTTCGCGGGCCGTGACGCCGCTGAGGCTCAGCCGATTCCGTGTGAGCAGTGGCAGCAGATGCATCCGGGGTGGCCGTGTGCGGACGTTCCTACCTACAACCCGCAGCCCACGCAACCACCGAACACCGGTGCGCCCGCGCCGATCATTCCGTCGTTGCTCAATCCGCCCACCCAGCAGGGCGGGGGACCTGGTGCGGGTGCGTTGACCCCACCGCCGTTGCAAGGCCCGCCGAACATGAACAACCCGATCGTGCCGGTGCCCGGCTACGTCCCGCCCGTTCTGCCGGGCAACGAGCAACCTGCCGCGCCGCAGGCACCCGGCTCCCCCGAAACTGCAGGGCCGCAGTCGATCCCACCCGATGCTTCCGTCACACAGGCTCCTTTCTCGACGCAACCGGGCCAGATCGCACCTAACGACGACCTGGTCGCACAGCTCGAGCGTGCGGCAAGGCTGCACGACCAGGGCGTGCTCTCGGACCAAGAGTTCGCCGAACTGAAGCAACGGCTGCTCCAAAGTGGCCCAGCGATTCCGGCGCCCACGCAATCTCAGCCTGAAGGCGCTGCCGTGCAACCTCAGAACGGTGAAGCCGACCCACGGCTGCCACTGCTGGCGATTATCGGCGCGGTTGCCTTCGCTGCGGCGGGTGCGGGACCGCGGTCGTCGCGTCAGACCGAACCTGCTGCACCCATTGCCGGTTCAGCACCAGCGACAGGCCCCGCCTCTCCGAGAGACCTCGCGGGTGCTCTGCTACACAATGCCAACTCCACGCCATCGCTGACCCTCGACGGTGGCGGCGGCCGGTCACCGTCATCGCCGTCGAGCACCACCAGCGGTCCCACCTTTTCGGGTGCCCAGACGAGCATGAATCCCAATGCGCAAAGCCAGTCACCAGGAAGCACACAACCCGGCACGCGCTGGTTCGACGGCGTCGTCGAAGACAAGACCCCGGGCGGACCGTCCTCGAACACCGTCCCGTTGAAAGACAGCCCGGTGCCCTTGCTGGGCCTCACACCAGACGCCGGCGGTCAGACTCCCAGCGGTCCGACATCCAGTTCGCCGTCGGGCACCACCACCGGTCCCACCACCTCCGGTGCCCAGCCGAGCACGAACCCCAATCCGCAAAGCCAGTCACCAGGAAGCACACAACCCGGCACGCGCTGGTTCGACGGCATCGTCGAAGACAAGACCCCGGACGGGCCGTCGTCGAACACCGTCCCGCTCAAAGACAGCCCGGTGCCCTTGCTGGGCCTCACACCCGATGTCGGCGGCGACCGCCCGTCCAGCGATCCACGGCCGGGCACCCACTGGTTCGACTCGCTCATTGAAGACCGGTCACCTGATGGGCAGACCGTCCCACTTGACCAGAGTCCTGTCCCCTTGCCGTTCCTGTCGCCGGATATGCGCGGACCTTCGCACACCGACGGCGGTGACTCCATACCTGAGACACCCGATCTTGGCAAAGACAACCCGGTCAGCCCCTATGCCCTGGCCGGAGCTCTCGCTGTAGGAGGACTCGGTGCCAGCGAGACCGGTTTCGGTGTGCCATTGGGCTTGGCGCTGCTTGCAGTGGCCGGCGGACTCGCGCTCTACGGAATGGCCCAAGACCGCGGCGACGGCCGTGACGCTCTCGGGCAATACGCCGACGGCAACCCCGGCACCAGCGGAAAAGCCCAAGAACAAGCCGCACTCGACGAATACGCACGAGACAGCGGCGAAGAAGTCATCCGCGACCAGATCAAGGCCAGCGTCCCAGGAGTCGAGCAGGGACGCTACTACGACGGCCTGGTCGAAAACCCCGATGGCACATACACCGGCCTGGAAGTGAAAAGCGGCACCGCATCCAAAAACGCCAACCAGCGCGAATTCGACGGCGCGGTGAGCCCCGACAACCCCGCGACCGCAACACTGAACGGCAAAACCATCGAAATCACCAAAGTCATCGACCTCAAAGGCTGACCCATGATCCCCACGCACCGAATCGCCTACAACGGTGAACGGCTCGTCACCCTCGTCGGCCCCCACGAAACCGTCGAGGACTTCCGGCGACCACTTTCACGCCTCGACGGCGACGACCGCTACTCACTCAACCTGCAAACATTGCCCCGCCCCATGTGGTCGGAAGACCTGACCGACGACGACCGGCTCGCAATGGCCCTCGAGTTCCTGCAATGCGCAGGATCGGCCGATGCCCTCAGCATCGAGGTACGCATGCTCGTCGACGGTGCCTCCAGGCTGTACACCCTCGGACGACCTGGTGACTACACCGGCGACCCGAGCATCCGAATCCCGTTCCAGCGTGGGAACCACCAACTGACCGTGTACCCGGAGGAAGTCTTTACCGCCGACGACGCTGCTGAACTGTTCTTCGGCTACTACAGGACCCGTACGATTCCTACCGAAATGCATCTGCGCGAGATCGACTTGGAGGCGTTCACCGCAGAACAGAGCAAGGACTGAACGACGGCCTCTCCCTGCGCCAGTACCTATCGACAGAACGGAGCTCCATATGACTGCGCGAGGATGGATCAAGACCGGCGGCGTGGCACTCGTGATGGCAGCGGCTGCGGTAATGAGCGCGGGGCCGGCCTCGGCCGCTGATTGGACGGTGAACCCGGGGGAAGGCTACGTCAACGTCGATCTCGACCACGTCGAGACCTCCGTTCTCGCCAACACCGCAATCCCGGACTGGATCGACCGCACCACCACCCCGGAGCATCAATTCGTCGACCCCGCCTGGTACTCCACCAGCGTGCCCTACCAGGGTCCGGACGGCAGATGGTACAGCGGCTCCACCTTCGCGCAACTGTGGCGCGAGGCCGCCGCCCAGCCCGCCGGTGCTGTCAGCTTGTGGCTCACCGATCCCGCCCAGTACAGCGGCATCATCGTGCAACTACGCCAGTATTGACCCGGCCAGGAGTGCCGGGAAATTCGTGCTTCGCCGCACCCACCACAGGAGACCGATACCCAGGTTGCACCGCCGTCCCTCCGAGCAACCACTCGGCGCGCCGATTCCGAACCGCCGGACGTCAAACACTGCCGGACCTGCCGCGAATACGTCGCTCCACAGCAACATCGGCGGATATTCGCAGTTCACGACGGGTGGGTGTTTGTGTAGATGCTGTACGTGCCGCCCCGAGGGCACGAACCTGCGACGGCTGAGACGTGCCCGCAACTGAAGCGACGCTATTTGAAGCGCCGTTCATGACCTGATAGGTCTGCGCACGTCGGTGTTCATGCGCCTGAACGATGCCGCGTCCTTCTCGTAGTGATACGGCCCGGTTGCTGGCAGGTCACATGGACCGCTCCGGCGCCGCACATTGACATTGAACAGCCTCATCTCGGATATCTGACTGCGACCACCACCCCGAAACGCAATTTTCGGGAGCTTTGGTGCCAGTACAGGGTGTCCAGGCTGAAGAACCCATCCCATGCACGAGGCACTTGACCCAACGACCGCACCGGAGGGTCCATATCCCGTCGTACCACACCGGTATCTAGCCGATCCGGCAGCCGACCAAAGGATGCGACCATGCCCGACCCCGAAACGGGTAGCACAAAGCCCGGCCAGAGTTTCTGCCCAAAGAACGCCTTGGAAAAGAAGTACGAGCACTGGATGAGTACTGACGAGGTTTCCGAGCGACTGAAGATTCCACCCAAGACGCTAGCGAACTGGGCTTCCCTCGGGAAGGGCCCACGGTTCGCGAGAATCGGCCGCTTTCGCCGGTACAGGCTGAGCGACCTGATCGCTTGGGAAGAGGCACTGCCGACCCGAGGCAGCAACCTACAGGAACCGAATGGCGAATGCCGCAAGGCCGCCTGAATACGAGACCGCCAGCCTGCGGAAGGAGAACAAAAATGGCCCAGGTCTCGTTGGAACCCGGAGCCTTGCCCCCGAAGGATAAACTCAATCCTGTCAAAGGCAAAGATGGACTATGGCGACTCACCCGAATTCGACACCGTTCCCATAGCGGCGAATACGTGAAGACCAGCGCCGTCGGACGAACTCGCCGAGAATGCCTGGACGAGTGGGACCAGGCGTTCAAGAGGAATGTTCATAAGGGCTCGAAGCGCAAACGCACGAGCAAACGGCGACAGTTCAGCGCCACTGACAAAATGGGCGAAGTGTTCGCCGAGCTCGATACCCAGTACAAGGCCAGGGTGGATGCAGGCAAGATGTCCCAAGACACATACAACAATTACCGATGCTATATCTATCCACCAGCAAAGAACGCAAAGCGTAGCAAAAATCCCGATTCGTTCAAACTCGATACAGAGATGGGCAGCCTCAGCATCGCCGAAGTCGCTGATGCCGCTTGGATCGCCGATTATTTGGACGAGGTCGCCGACAGTGCGCCCAGTATTGCCTATCATCAGCACCGCCAGCTGTGCTCCGCCTTCAAGATCGCAGTACTGGGTAAAGGCATAGAGGCTGGCGCCAACCCGATGCCCTAT
>NZ_JAERRJ010000032.1 GCF_016741815.1 Nocardia acididurans | reverse complement strand
TAGGCATGTCCGCGCCCGGTCGTGGGAGCCAGTGCCCGCAGGACGGGCAGCGCGAACGTGTGCGCGGCGATCGGCGACCGCCAGGCATGCCAGCGCGCCGCGTAGAGCCAATGCCCGGCCAGCCACGCCAGCACCCCGACCGCCAGCCACAGCAGCGCCGAGCCCCGCACCCACGGATACAGCAGCGACAGCCCGAGCCGGTACAGGTTCGACAGGATCAGCAGCCCGCCCAGGATCCGCAGCACGCCCGGATACAGCCACAGCAGCGCGCCCACCGTCAGCAGCGCACCGACCGCGCCGACGGCCACCACCAGCAATTCGGCAACCAGAATCATCGCCGCCCCCTTTGTCTCCGATCGGTCGTGCCCTACTTCGGTGCGGCCCCCGCCGGCTGGTCGGCCGCGGGGGCGAGTTTGAGCAGCGCCCGCAGCTTGCCCGGTTCCAGCCCGGTGAGCGCCAGCAACTCCGCTTCACTGGCCCCACGCGCTTGGATCTGTGCCAGCGCCGCCGCTTGCTGCCGCTGTGTTGCCGCCACCGCGGCCGCGTAGGTCTTTTCCGCTGCGGCGATGGCGGTATCGCGTTTGCCTGCCGCTGTGGCCAGCGCCGACGCCGCTTTGAGGTAGTCGGTCAGATCCTTGGTGTTGGCCGATTCGCGTTCCCGCGCGGCCGCCGCTAGCGCGGCCATCCGTTCGCGTGCTTCCCGCGCGGCCACGACCGCCGCCCCGGGAGCGCGTTTTGTGCCTGTCATCGCTGCCAGCCTCCCAACGGACCGCGCGCGGCCCCTCGCGTTGCCGGTACCGGGCGGACTGTCGGCCGAGCCGATCAGGTTGCCCGATATTTGTTGATCTTTGACGGTACGCCCGTTTCTCGCTGTTCATCAGCGAATTTCCGTTCGCCGTTCCCGCGCGCCCTCCCGCTCCCCTGCCGATTCCGCACCATCCACCCCCTACTGGTACCCACGTGACAAGCCCAAATCTCCTACACACCTCTTGCACTATCGTGAATTCCCAGGTCACAGCCTCTTCCGTTGCCGCAAGTTTGCGCGCACACTTGATCATGTGTTGACCATCAAGGCGTTACACGCCGGCGATGGCTTCGAGTACCTCCTCCGCTCGGTCGCCACCGCTGATCGTCAACGCGCGCGGGGTCAAGGACTCACCGACTACTACACCGCCACCGGCACTCCCCCAGGCCAATGGTTCGGCCGCGGCGCCGACCTGCTCGGAGTATTCGGCGAGGTCACCGAAGCGCAGATGCGGGCCCTCTACGGCGAGGGCATCCACCCCGACGCCGACCGCATCATCATCGACGCCATCGCCGAGGGCAAGACCACCGAGCAGGCCCTCGCCGAGGCCAAACTCGGCAGCGGCCACCACGCCGTCGGCGGCACACCCAGCCCGATCAGCGAGATCTACGAGCGCAGCAAAGTCGCGTTCCTGGCCCAGCATCAACGCCCTCCCGACCGCGAGGAATGGCTGGATCTACGCATCGGAGCCGCCCGCACGCACCTGCTGGGCGAACTCGGGCGTACACCGACTCCAGAGGAGATCACCGACGCCCTTGCCGACGAGAAGCGCCGGGACCGGGCCACGGTGGTGGGGTTCGACATGGTGGCCACACCCACGAAATCGGAGTCGATCCAGTGGGCGCTGCTCGATGACGAAGGCCGCCAACAGCATTGGGAAGCCCACCTGCGCGCCCTCTACGGCGCGCTGGAAACCGCCCAGGACAAGTACGCGCTGGCCCGCCGCGGCGCGGGCGGCAAACGGGTTATCGACGCCGAAGGTTTGACCTTCGCGGTTTATCACCACTGGGATTCACGGGCAGGAGATCCCACCCCACACAGTCACGTCGTGCTCTCGGCGCGGGTCCTGGGCTCGGACGACAAATGGTGTGCCCTGGACGCGCGGGCCCTCTATCAGGCCACGGTGTCGCTGTCGTGCGAGTACAACGCGCGCCGCATCGGCGAGCTGAAACGGACCATGGGCTACCGGTTCGAGGAGCGCTATCGCAACGGTCTGGGCAAGGCTCCCGTGCTCGAAATCGCCGACGTCCCCGAGGAATTGATCAAGTTCTTCTCCCGGCGCCCGAGCATTCTGAAAGAAGCCGAGAAGCTCATCGCCGACTACCGGCGCACCCATGGGCACAATCCGCCCAAGAACGTGCAGATCCACCTCGTCCAGGCCGCTACCCTCGCCACGCGTGAGGGCAAACCGCTGCCGAGATCGCTGGCCGAGATGCTCACCGAATGGGCCGCCCAGACTGAGGAATTCCTCGGCGACGGCCGCACCGCCCGCGACTTCGCCACCGAGGTCCGCTACCTGTCCCAGCACCCGGACGCACCGCGCCGCTACGACCTGCACAAGGCCACCATCACCGCCGGCCAGGCCCTCGGCGGCGCCGCCACCATCACCGACACCCCCCGCTCCCGCGTGCAGCAGGTGGTCCTCGACACCCTGGCCCACCGATTCCTCCTGCCCGCCGAACTGGACCCGCAGACCGCCGCCGAGCAGGTGTGCGCGCTGCTCGATCCCGACAACGAGAACAACCTGCTCGAGCACGTCGACCGGGCCGTCCTCGCTGCCCAGCGCAGCGTCTACGACCCCGGCCAGGTCGCCGTCGACATCCTCGAAACCGTGGCACGCCGGCGCGCGACCTGGACCGAAACCCACATCCGGGCCGCCGCCGAAGACCGGATCAGTCTGTGTGACTTCCCCACCGCCCAGGCCCAGCGTGACGCGGTGGAAACCGCGATCACGACCGTGCGCGACCAGCTCAGCGTGGCGTTGAGTGTGGACCCGGATCCGGTGCCCGCCGCGATGGCGCGCCGCAACGGCGAGCACGTGCACACCACCTGCGCGGCCACCACGCTGCGCTACACCTGCGAAGCGGTCCTGGACAACGAAACCGGGCTGCTCGAGGCCGCGAAGACGCCCACCGCCGAGTTCGTGTCCACGTCGGCGGTGGAGGCCGCCATCGCCGCGGTCGAGACGCCGGATACGCCGAAACTCAATGCGGGACAACGCCGCATCGTGCGGCACCTGTGCACGTCCGGGATGCGGCTGGCGGTCGCGATCGGCCCCGCCGGTACCGGCAAGACCACCGCCATGCGCGCGGCCGTGAAGGCGTGGCGCGCCGACGGGCGCGCCGTGATCGCGCTGTCTCCGCAGAAGACCGCCGCCCGCGAACTCGGCGACGCGATCGACTGTCCTGCCCGCACCATCGACTCCCTGCTCGCGCTCGCACGCTGGGGCCGCGACACCGGTATCACCGCCGGGGCAATGCTGCTCGTCGACGAGGCAGGCATGGCTTCGACCCACAATCTCGCCGAACTGCAGCGCCTGGCCGACGCCCACGGCGCGGTCGTGCGCTGGATCGGCGACCCCGCCCAACTCGACGCGATCGAAGCCGGCGGCGCACTCCGATTGATCGCCACCGACACCCGCGCCCCCGCCCTGGACACGGTGGTGCGGTTCGCCGATCCGCTCGAAGCCGCCGCGTCGCTGCACGTGCGCGACGGCGACGCGGACAAGGCATGGGCGTACTACAAGAACGCTGGGCGCGTAGTCGCCGGAATGGCCGACGAACTGCGCGAACAGATCCTCACCAACCACCTCGCCGACCTCGACCGCGGCGCGTCCAGCCTGATGATGGCCGCCACCCTCGACGACGTCCACATGCTCAACGGAGCCGCCCAAACAGCCCTCGCCCTGCGCGGACAAGTGCAGACCAGCGGGCCCGGCGTGCAGTTGGCCGACGCACACACCGGCTACATCGGGGATCTGGTCGTCACCCGCCGCAACAATCCCCGCCTGCGCATCACCGGCGGCTACCGCGCCGGGAACCCGGTCGACAACGGCGAGCAATGGCGCGTGCAGAAGATCCACGCCGACGGCTCACTGACGGTCACCGGCACCACCCACCGCGGCCACGTCCGACTGCCCGCCCGCTACGTCACCGATCACACCGAACTCGGCTACGCCTCCACGGTGCACCGCGCGCAAGGCATGACCGTCGACAGCGCCCACCTGCTCATGGGCGCAGCGCTGGGCCGCTCCCTCGCCTACGTCGGGCTCACCCGTGGCGCCACCTGGAACGGTATCTACCTCACCACCGACGCCGTCCCCGAACCGGATCTGCACCACGAACCGGGCCAGGTCCTCACAGATCACGAGGTGTGGCGGCGTGAACTTGGACGCCGCGACGACAACATCACCGCCACCGAGATCCTGCGCGCCGAAACCGACCGCCTCACCGACCCGGGCCGGACCCGCGAGATCTACGACCACGCCCGCCAGCTGCTCACCCACGCCCGCCTCGCCGACCTGCTCGACCGCGCACTGGAACCCGCACTCGCCGAACAGGTCCGCCATTCCCGGCACTATTCGACGCTGCTGGACACCCTCGACCGCGCCCACGAACACGGCCTCGACACCGTGACCCTGGTCGGGCTCATCGCCACCGACCGCTGGCGCGCCACCATCGACGGACTCGACGACACCGACGACCCGGCCGCGGTCCTGCGCGCCCGCGCCGACCGCCACATCGCCCGCCAACTCGGCTACCCCGCCCGCTCCAGCGACGGCCCGTTCCGCACGCTGCGCGACCTGCCCGAACCCGAGCTACCGGCCCTGCCGCCACGCCATCCCGGCGTCGACGCCGAACTCGCCGACTACGCCGCCGATCTACGCACCCGCCTGGCCGACCGGTCCGAGATCGAAGCTTTGGCCGCCAACCCCGACCGCGTCGCCGCGATCGGCGAACTCGCCGACGCGCTCGCGATCGACGGCCCCGACCGCACCCTCGACGCCCGCCTCGATCGGTTGCGCCGCGACTACACCCACCGCGTGAAGATCCTCGGCCGCGACTGGGCCCGGCATCTCCTCGCCGATGCCCTGCCCGCCGGACTGCACCGCCACGCCCAGGACGGCCGCGACTACACCCACCTGCTCGACGTGCTCGCCCACGCCGAATCCGCCGGCCTCGACGCCCGCGCACTCGTCACCGAAATCGCCACCGCCACCTACCCACCGATCACCCGCCCCCGCGACGTCGCCACCGTGCTCGCCACCCGCGCCGACACCGCCATCGCCCAGCACCGACTCGACACCGGCGACCTCGCCACCGTCACCCCGCCGCCCCCTCTGCCGCCCGAACACCCCGGGCTCGATCGCGCCGTCGCCGACCACGCCACCGATCTACTGCACCAGATCGCCACCCTCGAAGACCTGCGCCTGCTCCAGCAGATGCAGGCCGACCCGCTGCGCATCCTGGACACCCGAGCCCTCAACGCCCGCATCCGCGCACTACGCCACACCGCGACCGGACCCGACCCGGCCGAACTCACCGCGACCGACATGCAGACCTCCCACGTCGACGCCGTCACCGCCGATCACGCCGAACTGCACGCGCGCGTCGAAGCCATCCACGCCGCGCAGACCGCGCTGGACTCCGCCGCCGAAGCCCAGCGCCGACTCGACGCCGCCGCCGAGGACCTCACCACCGCACTGGCAGCGCTCGCGGCCGTACCCGCGTACCGGCGCAGCGCACGCCAAGCCGCACAAGCCCAGCTCACCGCCGCCCAAACCCACTACGACCGGACCCGCAGCCACGCCGAAACCGCTCGCGTCGACGCCGATATCGCCGTGCAGGAAGCTCTCGAGGCAGGCGCGCCACGGGCGCAGTGGACACAGCTGATAGCTCGCGACAACGACGAATCCCGCCACGCTGAACTCATGGCCGCTCGCGCCGAAGACGACCGCATACAGGCCCACCGAGCCCGGCTCGCGCACCGACGCACCCATGCCAACCAGCAACTCGCGCAGGCGCTGGCCGAACGCACACGACGCCGCAACCTCTCCCCCGCCGCAGCGGAAGCCGAACAGCGTGTACGCGCCCGCACCGTCACACCGGACGCACAGCAAGCACCCGAATCAGCCCAGGCCCAACATCCGCAGGCCGCTCAGGACTACGGCGCCGAACTGTAGATATTCGACAATCGATCTGGCGTTGACCAGCGGTGCGCGAGTTACAGCCGTTTAGCGGACCGCATAATGATCAGCATGCTGCTGCTGGCCGGTGCCACGTGCTTGATCGTGGGGGCATACCTGCAGATCGGGGCTAATTCCCTCGAAGAGCGTGGTGCGTTGAGCCGTAGCGCGGCAGCCCGGATGTGGGCCTATGCCTTCCTGCTGATCGCGGCACCTCTTCTGATTCTGGCCACGTTGCAGGTCGAGATGCCCCTCATCTTCAAAGTCGTCCTGTGCCTCTTCCACCTGATCCTGCTGGCCGTGCTGGCCATCGTGCTGCGCCGCCTACCCCGCTCCGGCAGGCAGTGAACCTCAGAAATCAAGCGCCAGCTGCGGATATTCATCGTCGCGCGGCACCGCGTGACGGCGTCCGGGATGCTGCTGCAGTGGTGTGGCACGCAGAGTGTGTATCTGGGGGAGGTCGGGTTTGACCTGCCCGAGCCGCGAGGCGACGCGTGCGAGATCGGGTTCTTCGGCGATCACGTGTTGGGCGTGGGTGGCGCGCAGAGCTCCGGGGGCGATGCCCTCTCCCTCGCAGAGACCCGCTTCACGGCCTAGGTCGCGCACGATGTCCTCGATCTGCCGCTGCGACAGCCGCCGCAGGTCGCTGTCGCCTTCGTCGTTGTCCCCAGCCAGGAAGAACGGCTTGATGCGCAGATCGCCGAGCAGGACTGCGCGTTCGGAGCGCCACGCGGCCAGCGCGACCGCGGCACGGCGCGGCAGATGAACTTGTCGGCGGCGGCCGCCGGGGCCAGGAACCCACACGATTCGTCTGGCCCCGGTCAGTACCAGGTCGTCGTCATCGAGGTCGGCGGCTTCGGACTCCCGTAGCCCGCCGTAGAGCAGCAGCATGACCAGCGCCATGTTGCGCACCTTGCGGATCCGGAACAGTCGGGTGTGCGCGGGGCGGGCCTGCGCCGTCGCGATCAGCCTGGATTGCTCGTCGACTGTCAACGGACGCGTGACTACCCGTTTGATCGGGGCAGGGGCCACCTGGGCAGGTCCCAGCTCGAGGTGCTCGTAGTAGCTGTTCAACGCCGCCAGCGTCACATTCCAGGTGCTGGCGGTGCGGCCGCGCTGTTTCAGCGACTGCAAATACGCTTCGACCGCGGCGTCACGCCCGCTGGCGGTGGTGAGAGCATCGACGTGGGCGGGGTCGGCCTCGCGCAGCCACGCAAGATACAGCGAGACACGGCGGGTGTACTCGATCCGGGTGCGCGGCACCAGTTTCCGGTGCGGGCGCACGCCCAGCGCGTGCGCATAGAGCGGGTCGAGAGCGTACCGATCGCTGCCGGCCGATCCGACATCGACAGCACCCGCTAGCGCGTCCTCGCTCACCGCTCTCACCACCTTTCCTCTGCTGATCTCAAGTCTCGAGGATGGCAGCAGGGACCGACAAGCAGCACCGGACAACCCATTAGTCACGCGTCAAAATGCTTGGATCCGTGACTAATTGGTGCTTTCGGTCGTGTCAGCGGCTGAAGCCGCTGATCCCGTTCTCGCGCATGAGTGGTTC
>NZ_JAERRJ010000031.1 GCF_016741815.1 Nocardia acididurans | reverse complement strand
GGTCGATGGAGGCCAGCAGGGCGCGCAGTTCGTAGTCGGCGGTTTCGTCCGGGCAGGGTGCGAGGCCGCCGCAGGTGCCGCATACGCCGTAGTGGCTGGTGAGGACTCGGATGAGGGAGTGACCGGGACAGATCACGTGGGCGCGTCGGCCTTCGTAGGGGCCGTGCAGCATGGTGCCCCAGAGGTAGACGTTGCCGTTGAGGCGGGTTCTGGTCTTCTCGATTTGGCAGGCGTGTTTGAGCGCGGGCCGGTCGGGTGAGCTGATGGGCATGATCATCCCGCGTGTCAGGTCTGCCGCGTACAGCGTGTCGGTGGGCCGGGTGGGGTGGTTGGGGTTCATCGTCTTCTCCTTGCGGTGTGCTGGAGGCCCTCGGGGGGCTGGGAATGGAGTTGTCGGCTGCATGGCGTCGCGGGGTCCTGGTGGGCGTGGAATGTGTTGGGCTGGTGGGGATCAGGCGATATCGAACAGTGGAAGCGCCGAAGGGTCGGTCCGTCTGTGTGGCCGTCGGCGGGCCGGTGTCGGTGGCTGGTCGACGAGTTCGTCGGCGACCAGGTCGGCGAGTATTCGGTCGGCGGCGGCGCGGGTCGCGGGCTCGGTGTCGATGTCCCATTTCTGTCGGAGGGCACGGATCTGTTCGAGCAGGTCCGGTTCGGGTGCGTCGAGGATCTGGGCGACCTGTTCGAGGGTGAGGTGCAGCTGATCGGCGATGTGGGCGGTGTCCATGCCGTCGCGGTGCGCCCATCGAATGCTGGTGTCGCGGGCGAGATCGGCGGCTTCGTCACGAAATCCGGCCAGCGCCAGCCGATGTGCGGCGCGCAGGACCGCTGAGGTTGGCCGCCGGGACGGGGTGGCGCACGGGGTTCGGGTGGCGGGCCCGGTCAGTGCGGTGAGGACCTTGGCGCGCCAGAGGAAGGCCCACCGGATGCAGTTGGCGCAGGTGCTGTGGCCGGTGCAGCCGGGCAGCAGGATCTGCTCCCAGCGGGCGGTGTCGGACCAGGCCATGCTGTCGGAGGAGGCGAGCTGGGAGCCGTATTCGGCCAGGCCGGAGGTTTTGATGCCGAAGCCGTGCAACCGGATTCCGGGGACCGCGGTGGTGATGGCGGCGATGATTTCGGCGGCTTCACGGGTGTTCTGGCGGCGGCAGACGCTGCCCACGGCGACGATGGGTTCGGCCGCCAGGTCGATGCCGGCTTTGGCGTAGAGGTCCAGGCACAGCTCGTAGTCCCGGCGGCGGAACCCTTGGATGGTGGGCGCGATCGGTAGCGTCGAATCCAGTGCGCGCAGGTCGAGCAGGTTGCCGACCGAGCGGCGCAAGTGCTCAGGCACTGACAGTCCGGTGCCGGCGAATCGGATCTCGCCGACCCGGCCGCCGTGGATGATCATCGGTTCACACATCCAGTCCTGCGGCGCGGCCCAGTTCAGTCCGCCGATCTCGTCGCGGTAGCGCCGGACCCGGTCCACGTATTGACGGGGGGTGACCGAGTCCCAGTTCCCATATCGCTGTAGCTGGGTGAATCCGCCGGAGTCCAACGCCCATTCGCCCCGCGCGCGAGGCAAGGTTTTGCGATCCCGCAGGCGCACATCGCTGATGAACAACGGCGCGGTCGTGCGGGACAGCCAGTGCGGGTGATGGGTGCCCAGATAGAACTTCACCGGTCCTCCCACGGTCTTCGGGCACCGCCGGTGGTCGGCGGGGCGCTGAGGGTGAGGTCGGGCAGGGGTTCGGGTGGCCGCCAGCCGATCAACCGGGTTCCGGTGTGGGTGTAGGTCGCGATTTTGGCGGCCTTGCGCTGTTCGTACTCGGTGCTGTCCATGCCCCACACCTCGATCACCGTGGAGGTGGGGGTGTCGGTCAGGACGAAGTCGGGCAGCGTGAGCGTGGTGTGGTCCCAGCGCAGGGGTTTGAGGAAGGCGCGCCCGGCGCGGCGCAGGGCGGTGTCCATGACGAGTTCGTGGCTGGAGTCGGCGGGGATGTAGGTGTGGCCGGTGAGCATCACGGCCGCATCCACCACCTGCGCATAGCCTTTCGGGCTGGCCTCGATCAGCAGCAGCGCGATACGACGTCCGCCGGCGTCGGTGGCCGCCTGGGTGAAGGCGGTGTCGTAGGAACGCAAGACTTTGGTGTGCAGGCGGGCGTCGATGTAGGCGCGTCGGGCCCGGGGCAGGTGCGCCAGGACGTAGGCGTGCCCGTAGCGGGTGGCTTCCACGGATTTGAGTTCGGCCAACAGCAAGCCGCGCCGGGACTGCCCGTCGGCGCTACGCAGCCTGGCGAGGAAGGCGTCGAAGGCGGCGATATTGGTTTCGCCCAGCCCGTTTCGGTAGGCCGGGACGGTGAACAGCACGTCGGCCAGCGGGTGGCGGCTGAGGGTGATGTCGCTGCTCTGGCGAGTGATCGCGGTGACGACCGAAGCCCAATTGCGGTGCCGCTGTGCGGGTTCGAAGCAGTTCAGGTTCGCGTCCTCCCACAGGAAGTGCAGCAGGCCGAGCAGCCCGACCGCGCGGCGCCCGCTGCCGGTATTGCCCCCGTCTCGGTCGCCGGTGTCCGCGCGCGCCGCGGTGGCGGTGGTGCCGCTGGTCAAGGGAGTGTCGAATCGGATGCTGGTGCCGTCGGGGCCTTCGAGGATGGCGGAGTCGGCGTAGGCGGAGCGGCCGGACAGGTCGGCGTCGACGGCGTGGAAGGGACAGCCGCTGTCGTGGTTCTGGCCTTCGCCGGGCCAGCGGGCGAGGTGGTAGCGGTCGCCGCGGCGGCGGATGACCAGCCGTAGCGGGGCGGCGGGGCGGCACAGGCAGTAGCCGTGTTTGTCGGAAGCCTTGGCCGCGGCTAAGACTCGCGCGAACTGTTCGGGCTTGGCGCGCAGGTCGTCGAGTCGTATCCGTCGACCGGCCAGGGTTACCAGATCCGCCATGGCCGGTTATTCTCCCGAGTCCAGGTCGAGTTCGGGGATCGCCTGTTCACCGCCGGTTTTCTTCGTACTCGAGGCGGTGGGCAGCGGGTGCAGCAGCGCCGAGGCGGTGGTGGGGCTGTCGAAGAGTCCGGGCGGGAGTGGTGCGACGGGCAGGGGGTCGATGGGGACGTGGCGGGTGGGGCTGCACGCGTGCATCGGCCCGGATTCGCCGTCGGTCAGCGCCCGCATGGTGGGGTCGTAATCGTAGGTGTACCAGCCGATCAGGGCGTGATCGTCACCGGAGCGCACGGCTTTCTCCCAGGCTCGCCATAGGGCGTCGAGGCGGACGTGGACTGGTGGGTGTTCGAACCAGTGGGCGCACCACACGCGCCCGCGCCCGCCGTCGGACAGTTTCATCGCGGTGGCCGGGGATAGCCAGCCGACGACCCAGGCTCCGACGTGCGGGAACACATAGTCGTCGTCCTCGGTTGGGGTGGGTTGGTTGCCGTTGACGCCGCCGGTGAACGCGTCGTCGAGTTCGTCGCCGAAGTCGAGGGTCATGACCGGATCCGTTCTTTGCGCAGGGATGTGGGCTCGTAGCGGGCCAGGGAGGCGCGGATGGCCTCGGCGTAGCGGGTGGCGTGCCAGGGCACTTTGCGGACCAGCACGGGCGGGTTGCCGGTGGTCAGCACCAGCGCGAGATCTTTGGGCAGCTCGGCCAGCAGCGAGACCGGCAGGGTGCGTTCGGTGGACCAGGATTGGGAGCGGGAGGAGCCGCCGCGGCCGTGGCTGTCCGACCAGCGCGCCACGTCGTGGTCGCCGATCTGGTCGCAGAGCCCTTGCAGGTATTTGGTGTCGCGCACCCCGCCGGCGTAGATGTGCGCATTACTGGCCGACACCAACTGTTCGAGCTGGTTGGCGGTCCACACTTCCGAGGCTTGGGCGGGGCTCTGCAGGAAGGTGACCAGGACGACGCCCTGGGATCCCAGGTGCGAGTACAGATACGGCAGTTCCTTCAATCGGCAGACGTTGGCGGCTTCGTCGAGGACACCGACCAGCGGCACCGGCAGCCGACCGGCCGGTGAGCGGGACGCGACGGCCAGCGCGTGGTCGAGGATGCGGCCGACCAGCGCGGTGACCAGGGCGGTGGCACTGTCGGGGCCTTCCAGCGACATCAGGAACAGCCCGTCGCGGGAGGTCACGAAGGCGCGCGGATCGAATTGCGGCAGGTCGTGGGTGGGATCCCAGGCGCCCAGGGCGGTGGTGTCGCCGTCGAAGTGCTTGCGGGCCGGGGGCATGACCGTGGCCGCCCAGCTCGGATCGGACAGCACCGCGAGCATGCGGCGCGCCATGTCGTAGAGGCCGTCGCGCTGGCGGGAGTTCAAGCCTTGGGCGGTGCGGAGTTTGATCGCAGCGATCTGCTGTCCGGCCTGTTCGAGCAGCCGCGCCGGGACGGGGGTGTCTTCGGCGGACAGCCAGCCGTAGGCGTGCATGATGTCTCCGCCGCCGACCGCGGCCGCCAGCAGGTTGAGCGCGAGCAGTTCCAGTGCACCGCCTTCGAAGTAGTTGTCGGCGCGGGCATCGGGGACGGTGGTGGCGGCCTGGAAGTATCCGGCCAGCCGGCGCGCGGCGGGCAGGGTGTCCAGGCCGGCGAGGATGTCCCACCACCACGGCTGGGCGGGGTGTCCGCAGCGGCCTTGCAGGTCCGAAACCCACACGCGCCCATAGGTTTCGCGCACGCCCCGGCAGTGATCGTGCAGATCGCGTTTGTTGCTGGTGGCGATCACCGGGCCCGGTGCCGCGCACAGCGCGGTGATCGCCAGGGACGCGGTCTTGCCGGTGCGGGGGCCGCCGAAGCACACACCCTCGTCCTCCCAGGACATGTAGACCGGCTGCCCGCCGATCACCGTGCGCCCCAACTCGATTCCGATATCGCAGGCGGTGAGGGTGTCGGCGTCGGGGCGTAGACGGCGGGCTTTCGCGCGGGCCCCGGCACCGGAGACTTCCCGCAGACGGTGCGGTCCGGCCATCACCCGGGCCCGGCGCGTGACTTCGTGACGCCGCACCATTTTCGCCGTGACCAGCGCTCCTGCGACGATGAGTAGGGATTCGGCGAGCCCGACCGCCGCGACCGCCAGCACCGGCCAGGTATCGGGGGCCTGGAATTGCTGCCAGGGGTTCGCGCCGACGCTACCGAGGGCGGCCATGCTCGCCCACCACGCGCAATAGCCGACCCCGACCACGGTGGTGACCACGGCCGCGGTCGCGATCACCACCATGTCGCCGGTGATCCGACCGGCCGGGGCGGCGCGGCGCGTGGTCACGGCGCGACCGCCGCTTCGGGTGCCGCCTGCGGGGCTTGCTCAGGCGGAAGCTGCTGGGGCGCTTCGGCTTCGAGCTGCTGCTGTTTCTCCGCTGCGCGCTTGCGTCCGGCGGGTTTGGTGTCGGCCGCGAGCTTCGCACCGGCGGCCGCCGCGTCGGAGGCCTTCGCGGTGTCGGAGGCTTTGACGGGCGCGGATTTGCGGGCGCGGGGTTTGCGCGCCGTCGTGTCCGCAGAGCCGGCCTCGGCCGTTTTGGCTTTGGGTTTCGCTTCGGCCGTGGGCGGGGCGGCTTTCGCGGCATCGGGTTGGCCGGGCCATTGCTCGGGGATCTTGTCCGAGTCCTTCGCGGCGGCGGTCTGGGCGGCTTTCGGCTCGCTGTGCTCGGTGCCGCGCCCGTTGGCTTGGGTCTGCTGCTCGACCAGCGCGCGGGCGGCGTTGAGTTCGGCGAGGGTGTATTCCGAGGCCAGGCGGGTGACGCGCTCGACGTCGATATCGACATGGCGATCGGCGATCCCGCGGGCGGTCGACGGGTCGGCCCCGGCCGCCTTGAGGCGTTTGCCGAGTTCGGCGGACGATTCCTCCCAGCTGCGCGCCACTTTCCAGGCGTATTCGCGCTGTGCTTCGTGCGCGGCCCATTCGGCGACCAGCTTCTCGAGCTGGTTCGCCGGGGACGGGTCGACCTGAGGGGCGGGCTGGCGGCGCCCGAACATCCGCGACCACAAGCTCTGTCGCGGGGATCGTTGGCGGGGTGAATGCTGCTGGGCCGCACTGGTGTTCGCGCTGTGACCGGTCGTGTGCCCGGCGGCCTGTTCGCGGTCGTGTGCCCACCGGTGTACCGCCCGCCGGGCCGCGAGCAAGGCTTGGGCGGCGGCCTCAGCGAGTACCAGGTTCTCGGCGACGATCTGTTCTTCTTCGTGAAGGTGTTGCATGACAGGGCCTTTCGATTCGACGAGGGGAAGAGGTTGCGGGATTCACCGCGCGGCGGTGCCCGGTCGCGGCGCGAGCGCTGGTCGGTCATGGTGCGACCTCCACCGCTGCGGCAGCCTGCTGGCCGATATCGGACGGAAGTAGTTGCGGCGCTGGATGGTCGGGGGTGTGCGCGCGGGCGTTTGTCGCAGCGACGGCGGTGAGCAGGCGTGCGGACACGGCGGTGGGGCCCGGCCGCAGTCGGTGATCCCAGGCTCGATCGCGCTGATCACGGTGTCGTCCGGCGCGCGCGGCGGTGTGCAGGGCGGTGTCGAGGATCTCGCGGACCTGCGCACGCTGGGCGCGGGGCAGGTGTGCGGTCACCATCTGCTGGTGCAGGCGGGTCAGGTGCTGGTGGTAGGTGTTTCTGCGGCTGGTCAGCTCGGCGCGGGTGTGGTGGCCTCGCGCCAGCCAGGCGATATCGTCGGTGACCGCGCGCAGCGAATTCCGCATGCCGGGTGCGGTGATCACGGGATCCGGGAGCACCGTGCGGACCTTCTCCCCGGTGCCGTGGCCCAGCAGTGCGGCGCGTGCACGGTGGCGGGCCAGCTCGTGGTGATGTTTGCTGGCTTCGTCGAGCAGCAGCAACGGCGGCAGGTCGTGCTGGTCGGGGTGCGCGGCGAGCTCGTGGCAGCACTGCGAAAGCCGTTCGCGCTCGAGCGGATGCAGCCCGCGGCCGGCCAGCAGGTGCGTGATCTGTCCGGCGACGGCGTCGCGGGCGGGATGCGGTGCGCGGGCCAGTGCGTGCAGGCGGGCGGTGAGCAGGTTGCGGTCGACGTGATCGGGCCAGAGCGGTGTGAACCGATGCCCTTGTGCCAGTTCGCGGACCGCGCTGCGGACTCGCTGCTGGTCGGCGAGGGTGAGCGCGCCGGTTTCGGCGGCCAGCGCGGCCGCGAACGGGGCTCCGTGACGGGCGTAGCGGGCCAGCAGGCCGTCCACGCGCCCCCGGGCGGCCAGGGCGGGGTCGATGAGCACGCTGGTGTGCAGCAGATCGGTGTGCGGGGTGCGGCCGTCGACGTATTCGAAGATCAGTGCCACGTCGCGTTCCGCGTGTGCGGGCAGGGACAGGGCGATGAGCTGGGCTTCGAGCCGATCGCGGCGTTCGGGTTCGTCGGCCAGGTAGGCGGCCGCGGTCTGGGCGGTGGGCGGATCCGACCGCCAGGCGGTGACCGCCTCGAGTGCGCTGGCAGGCAGCGCGCAGCAGGTCAACGCGGTGCGGGTGGCCTCGGCTAGCGCGTGCCGGGCGAGTGCGGCCGCCACGGTGTGCGGCGCGGACGGGGTGGGTGGCCCGGTTGCGGGGAGATCCGGGCCGGTGTCCTCGACCAGGGAGATGCCGCGGCGTTCGGCGGCCTCGATTTGCCGGTCGCGGTTGGCGCGTTCGAGCGCGGCGCGCTGGGCGGGAGTGGAGGTGCGGCGCGGAACGGCTTTGGTGATGTCGAACAGGTAGGCCACCAACGGGTTTCGCCGTTTGCGGGGGCGTTCCATCTTGGCGGCGATGTCTTGGCGGCCGGGGCTCAGCCCTGCGTCCCGCAGTTGCCTGCGGGCCTTCAGGTGCGGCGGCGCGGCCATCCAGCGGTAGACCGGAAGCGCGCCGTCACTCTCGCGGGTCACCGCCCCACCAGTCGGCAGATAGGACACGGATCGGGTAGTGGGGCATGAGAAC
>NZ_JAERRJ010000030.1 GCF_016741815.1 Nocardia acididurans | reverse complement strand
GAGCCTCATGAACCTAGATATCGAGGTAAGGCTGGTATTCCAACAGCCGACCGTCGCAGGCCTCGCCGGGGCGATGCAAGCCGAAGCAAACCTCAATCAGCGTCCCGAACTGACAGTCCGGGAACGCCCGCGACTGTTGCCGCTGTCATACGCACAAAACCGACTATGGTTCCTCTCCAGGCTGGAGGGACCATCCTCTACCTATAACATCCCGTTGGTCTTACGGCTGACCGGTGCAATCGATCCGAACGCGCTGGGCATGGCGATTACCGATGTCGTTACCCGACACGAGGCCTTGCGCACCAGGTTCCCCGACATCGACGGCGTCGCATACCAACACATCGTCTCTATCGACCACCTCGATGTGGGCTGGCAAGTTATCGACGCAACCGAATGGTCCCGGAGGCGATTGGACCAGGAAATCACCGTGGCGGTGAGCTACGAATTCGATCTAGCAGCGGAGATCCCCGTCCGTGCGACGGTATTCGACGTCGGTGCCGATCATCGAGTGCTGGTGTTGCTGGTGCATCACATCGCTGGGGATGGTTGGTCGTGGGCGCCTTTGATCCGGGACGTGGCCACCGCCTACCGGGCGCGGTGTGAGGGTCGGGTGCCGGACTGGTCTCCATTGGCGGTGCAGTACGCCGATTACACGCTGTGGCAACGGGAATGGCTAGGCGACCTCGACGAAACCGATAGCGCGATCACCACACAACTCGACTACTGGCGTCACGCCTTGGCCGGGCTCCCAGACCGTTTGGAACTTCCCACCGACCGCTCATATCCCACGGTGGCAGATCCGCGGGGCGGCACTGTGAGTTTCGAATGGTCGCCACGGTTCCAGCAACGACTGCTCCAACTTTCACGCGAGCATGACGCGACCGTGTTCATGGTCGTCCAAGCCAGCTTGGCGGTAATGTTGTCCAAGCTCAGCGGCCAAGACGATGTGGCGGTCGGCTACCCAATCGCTGGACGCACCGACGAGACACTGAATGATCTGGTCGGATTCTTTGTCAACACCCTCGTGCTGCGTACCGACCTGGCCGGGGATCCCACCTTCACCCAAGTACTCGATGGGGTGAAAGAACGCTGCATGCAGGCCTACACCCACCAAGACGTGCCGTTCGAAGTAGTCGTGGACCGCCTGGCGCCCACACGCTCGCTGAGCCACCACCCACTATTCCAAGTCATGCTCACGTGGCAGAACAACACCACAACCGGCAACGGAATCGATACCGCGACCGGGCATTTCACCGAGGTGGACATCGCCCCGATCACGGTTGCCACCGGCACCGCCCGTTTCGACCTGACCTGGACCCTGACCGAGCACGTCGATCCCGACGGACGTCCCGCCGGAATCACCGGCACCCTTGGATACCGCTCCGCTCTGTACGACCGCCGCACCATCGAATCCCTAGTAACCCGATTCGAACGGGTACTTACCGCCATCACCGACAACCCGGACACCCGAGTGAGTTCGATCGACCTACTCGACGACACCGAACGCCGCCAGCTCGCCGCGTGGGGCAATCACGACACGATCGCTACGCCAAAACCAGGAGCTTCTGTACCCGAACTGTTCGCAGGACAGGTGCGGGTACGTCCGGATGCGCCGGCGATGGTGTTCAACGATCGGTCGTGGACCTATCGGGAGCTCGATGAGGCGTCAGGCCGGTTGGCCGGGTTGCTGACCGATATGGGTGTAAGCGTCGGGGATCTGGTCGGATTGGCTCTACCGCGTTCGGAATACGTGATGATCGCGGTGATGGCGGTAGTGAAGATTGGTGCGGGGTACGTGCCGATCGACCTCGCCTATCCCGACGAGAGGGTCCAATTCATCTTGGCCGATGCCGCACCTGCGGCGACCCTCACCACAACTGAGCACCTCGACCGAATCACCCTACTGCAACCACAGATTCGACCCGATTCCGTCATTGATGTCACTGACCCCCGCATCGATACGCACGCCGTAGCCGTATTGCCCTATCCCGCACCACAACACACCGCCTACGTCATCTACACCTCCGGCACCACCGGCGTTCCCAAGGGCGTTGCCGTCACTCACACCGGTATCGCCAACCATGTCGCTGCCCATGTCGAACGGGCCGCGATCACTGCTGACAGTCGAATCCTGCAGTGGGCTCCCTTGTCTTTCGACGCATCGGCGGGGAACCTTTGGTTCGCCTTGCTGACCGGAGCTGCCGCGGTGTTCCCCACCGAAGAACAAGCGACGCCTGGTCCAGGGCTAGTAGATCTGCTGAAGCGGCAGAGGGTTTCCCACTTCAAGTTGACGCCCTCGACACTGGCGGTACTCTCTCCCGACCAGCTCGAGGATGTTGTGCTGATCGTGGGTGCCGAACTCTGTTCAGCGCAGTTGGTGGACCGGTTCGCGCCGGGACGACTCATGGTTCATGAGTACGGCCAGACCGAGACGACGGTGAACATCACAATCAGCCGACCATTGCTGGCGAATTCTGGTGTGCCCTCAGTCGGCTGGGCTATCTCGGGGGCAGCGTTGTTCGTGTTGGATTCCGGACTGCGCATGGTTCCGGTCGGCGTCGCGGGCGAGTTGTACGTCGGTGGGATCCAAGTGGCTCGCGGCTATCACGGTCGGCCAGGACTGACCGCGTCGCGGTTTGTTGCCAACCCGTTCGGGGGTATCGGGGACCGGTTGTATCGCACTGGGGACCTCGTGCGCTGGAACGGTGCTGGAGAACTGGAGTTCGCGGGGCGCGTCGACGACCAAGTCAAGATCCGCGGGTTCCGGATCGAACCAGGTGAGGTTCAGGCAGTACTGACAGCATGTCCAGGGGTGGCTCAGGCGGCGGTGGTAGCCAGCCACAAGGTTCCAGGAGACCCGCAGCTGGTCGGATACGTCGTGGCCGAGGCAGGTGTGGTCGACCCGGTCCAGGTACGCCGGTTCGCGACGACTCGGTTGCCGGAGTTCATGGTTCCATCGGCGGTGATGGTGGTCGATGCTTTGCCGTTGACGGTGAACGGGAAA
Organism: Nocardia acididurans; assembly: GCF_016741815.1. GTDB lineage: Bacteria > Actinomycetota > Actinomycetes > Mycobacteriales > Mycobacteriaceae > Nocardia > Nocardia acididurans. The sequence continues at coordinate 11,570 of NZ_JAERRJ010000030.1, read as the reverse complement.
CTGGACAGACGAGCGTTGCCAGCGCCGGAGTTCGCGTCAGGTGTGGCGTATCGAGCGCCATCGACGCCGCTGCAGGAAGCCCTCGTGTCCATCTTCCGGCGTGTGTTGGGGGTCGAGAGGATCGGGATCGACGATTCGTTCTTCGATCTGGGCGGCAACTCTCTGACCGCGATGCGAGTAGTCGCAGGCGTACGTGACATGTTGAACCTCGACATGGAGGTGCGGTTGATGTTCCAGACACCGACAGTCGCGGGTCTCGCCAGTCTGGCAGTGTCGATGATGGCCGCGGAAGACCAGCAGATCGCCCGGCTCGAGCCTGTTGAAGTAATTCAAGAAGCTTCAGGAACTCCTTTGTTCTGCATCCACCCTGCAGGTGGAGTGACCTGGCCGTACTGGTCCTTGAGAGATTTCTTGGACTGCCCCATCTTCGGCATAAGGCAGCTCGAAACTGGTGGCGAATCTCGACCAAACTCAATCCACAACATGGCAATCGGTTACGTCGACCTGATCAAATCAAGCCACCCGATCGGGCCGTACAACCTCCTGGGGTGGTCGGCCGGAGGGATCATCGCTCATGAGATTGCGAATATTCTCACCCAACGGGGAGATACCGTTCGGCACCTCATCATCCTGGACGCATATCCCGAACGGATGCAAAAATCCCCTGAAGGGGATAGCGAGCTCCTGGGGGAGAGGATACTCCGGGAGTACCTACTTGATAACGACATCCATCTTCCGGTCCAACCGGAGCCGTTTACATATCAGAACGTTACTGAAGTAGCCGAACGATCCGGTATGCAGAATCTGATTCCTCCGGCGTGGTTTTTTGACTCCATAATCGACAACCGTCGCTGGTATCGGGAATTGAAATCAAATCACAATCTTGAGGTATTCCCTGGCGATATCGAAATAATTATTGCGAAACAACGCGAACTGCATTCACCCGAGCAAACCGGATGGCAGCCGTACGTCGCTGGACGGGTCAACGAATATCCAGTCGACTGCAGCCATTCAACAATGATGCAGAAAGAATCGCTGCGTCTGTACGGTCCTCACCTGCGCAACGTTCTTCAAGATTGAGTAGTATCGGAACACATCGGAGTATAGTTGTGAATTTGTTGCCCCTTCTGGGAAAGATCAGCGTCTGGTTTTCCCGCACGGCCGGTGGGGATAGTCGACCAGCGTTCTATGACATCGATCAAACCTACCCTGCATTGCGTGTAATTGACGCAGCATATCCAGCCATCAAGCGCGAAGCTGAGAAGGTGCTGGGTGAGAATGTCGATCTTCCCCAATATCATGATCTGGACCCTGGTCAGACCGCAATATCCGCAACAACGCCCAGAAAGTGGAAGGTATACTACCTCTGGAGCATGGGAAAGTGGGCGGAACCCAACGCGACGAGATGCCCCGAGACGGCGGCGGTGTTGGCGCAGGTGCCGAATCTGTTTCAAGCATTCTTTTCCATTCTTGAGCCTGGAAAATCTGTTCCCCCGCACCGCGGATATGCTGGATATCTGAGGTATCACATCGGCCTGGTGGTGCCGAAAGTTGATCCACCGAGCATTCGGGTTCGCGACGAATGGCATACATGGCAAGAGGGCCAGAGCGTCCTGTTCGATGATAGTTGGGAACATGAAGTTAAAAACAATAGCAACGGCGATCGAGTAGTTCTAATCGTAGATGTTTTGCGCCCCATGCCAATGCTGCAAAACATAGTTAACATGGCAATTTCGTACGCGGGAAGAATCACCTACCGTCGAAACGTCATGTCCAAGGTCGCCGACTTCGCCAATCACCGGTAGTTTTGGCTCAGGATGGGAGGCAGAGGCGCAAGTCTCGGACTGCGTTGATGGCGTCGTTCATCGATCAGTTGCTGGAGTTCAGGTGGCGGGGGGCGATGTTCGACCAGGCGGTCCAGCAGCGCCGTAGTGTGAGTGCGGGTGTCAGCCAGGCGCGTACTGCTCGGGTTGTCCTAGACCACTTGACCTGACCCCATGAATTCGGTCCAGGTGGACCGAATCACGGGGTCCCGTCACACTGGAGAACTCGCTGATTGTGAGGGACCGGGAGGGGCCTCTCTCCAGGCACCTGGGCGCTCTAGCCCCCGCCGCCCAGCGTGCTGCTGACCCTCGGTCGAGCAGATCAAGCCGTCGGCTACGGCCAAGCCCCCCAACTACGCGACTACTGGACCTGTCTCGGTGTCGAGGTCACCTTCAGCACCTACCGCGGCCTCGAACACCTCCCCGCCTCCCTACCGTCGGCCACCACGTAAGACAACCAGACGCCGTGATCTTGCGGCGTCGACTGGTGTTTTCCGTTGATATGAATGTCGGGTTCGTGCGCGAAGACGGAGCCGTCCTGTCAGCGTTCACTCATTCCCGGTACCCGCGTTCTACGTGGTAGCACTAGGTTGCCGACGACCGCCTATTGATGCCCCGAGGGCGGAGGATCGAAAGATATTCGGCCTGGGGCCATACCATGCCCACCTGCACAGAAACGTCACGCTATCCCCGCGCTGAGTTTCAGGGTCGCCATGATCATCTGGCAGCGCCTCGTTCGGGGCTTTGGCAACCCGCGAAGCGCACAGGTCTGGACTGCTGCAACCCCACCCGTCGCTGACGACGGCGGGGCCTGCATGTCGGTGCGATCCGTCGAGTACGAGGAGTAGCACGAACAGTGTTCAAGGTCGCACTGTGACCCAGATTGTTGGCCTGCGAGCGGAGAATGCGTGTTTATGCGCTGGGCAGAACCAACGCTAGAGCTCGTTCGCCAGCACTTGAACACGAATATTCGGGCTTCGATCAGTGAAAATGGTGCGCCATCAGGGACTTTGACACATTTTGTCCGCCTACAGACAGGCTGTAGGGGTTCATGCGCTAGACGCTAGCCCTCGGAAAGGGGCCGGTCAAGCGGCCCTGCTGGCCGGCCGGTGGGGCGAGCGCGGGGGCCGCCTTGTCCAAACTGCCACCCATGATCAAGTGAGCCTGAAATGATCGATGGGCTGGTGCCGGCTGGGACATTGCCGCTCGGCACCGCCCATGGGAGTGGGTGGAAGGACGGTCTGACTGTGCCAATTGACAGGGCCTACGTTCAGCGAATCGAACAGCGGATCGTCGAGCGGGCGATCGAGGGCCTCCGGTTCGAAGGCATGGCACCGCGGCCCCAACTCCATTTCATTCTCGAGGACCGACCCGAACCCCACGCGGGCTATGTCATGTCCCGCTTCTACCACCGCGGCGCGGACGCCCATGCCGCCATTGCGGGACTCGGCCGTGCGGCGGCCGCGATCTGCTCAACGCAACTGGTGCTGATGTGGGAGGAATGCGATTTGCGTGCTTCCTTGTTCGGCGCAGGTGACCATCCGGATGGGATCGTCACAGTGGACGCCACGTTCGACGACCACATCCTGACTTGGCGACCCTACGAAGTGGTTTTCGGACCGATCGGGTTCCGTGGCGTACCGACCGTCCAACCACGATGGGGCGATGTACTGCAACTTCCCGGAGCGCCTTTACCCGGACCGATCCTCGACCTTCTGGCTGCCTGGCGCACACAGCTTACGACGCTGGATCCAGCCGTAGAACTTCCGGCGATGCAGCGTTCCGGATACGAATTCCGTTGGTATGTCTACGACGAAGAAGGACCGTGAACTGCACATTCACGGCGATATCCCGGCTCATGACAGAGCGGGCGTGGGTTCGGACGACGAGGAGCGGGTAGTCGCCGAACGAACGGCCGAGGCCTCGCGTCGGATGGCACTGCGACCGCTACCCGGTGGGTACCGCGCGCCGTTTACCGCTCGCAGTCCACAGCAAGGTATCGAGATGGCACTACGCAAACCAATCCTGATCAGAATCGCGACGGTGTTCGGATCCCTGATGGTGGTTCCGGTGATGGTGGCCACCAGCGCCTCGGGTGCGCCACCACCCGAACCGGACCCGGACCCCAACGCCGCGATCAAATGCATCGACGAAGTGACCAGCGACAAATCCTTCTACGGTGGTCCCCGCGCCTCCGATGCCTACGACAACCGATTCACCGACAGTCACACTATCCCGCACCTGGATTCACATGTCCCGCAGGGCACAGCCACCTGGTCGAACTGGAAGGGCGAGGACGACCTGATCCTGATCACGTCGTATGTCCCGGGCAGTGACGCGAATTCGTATATCAGTGCACTCGATGCCGAGAGCGGCAAGCTCGTCGGCACCGCCGAAGTCGATGCGTCGCACGTCGGCGGTATCGCGGTCTTCGAGGAACAGGGCTGGGCCTTCATCGTCGGCGATGGGGAGAAGTCGGTCTGGAAGTATCCGCTCGACAGATTGCGTCAAGCCATTGAGAACTCCTCGCATATCGCCAAGGAGGGCGGCGATATCGCCGTCGCGGGCGGCTCCAGCTTCCTGACCAGCCATGGCCCCAGCGACACCCTGTGGACCGGTTCGTTCGAGCCCGACAAGCGCGGAGAGATGTACTCCTACAAGGTGAACACCAACGGCGAGCTCTCCGGACGCGACGGCCCGTGGGAGGTACCGACCAAGACCCAGGGGCTCGTGGTCACCGACGAGGTGTTCCTCTACAGCACCTCCTACACCCGCCCCAATCGCAGCAACATCTACGCGGTCCGGCGCGGTGAGGGATCCACCGAGCTCGACACCGCACGCCTGCGCTGCTTCCGCGCCCCCTCCATGTCCCAGGGCTTGACCGTGTTCGGCGACCACGCCTACCTGGCCTTCGAATCCGGCGCGGCCTTCTACCGCAAAGACCCCGACAACCAGCCCAGAAACATCATCGAACACCTGCACAAGGTCGAAGTCGCCGAGCTGGAAGCACTTCCACCACGCACCGCCCCGACGCGATAAGCCCCGCGTGAACAGCCCATACAGGATCGGAGGATCATCATGCGAAAAGCGACCAGGAAACCGACCGTTATCGAGCTGGCGCTCTTGGTAGTCGCCCTCGTCATAGGATTCGGGATCGCCACCTACTGGGGCAACCTCATCGCCGGGATCGCCGTCGTGATCGCGATCGGTATCGCGGCTTCCGAGCTCTTCTACACCAAGAAGCAGCCGCCCGCAGCCGGACACCGATAACTTCTTGTCCCACTGTGCTTTTGGCTACGCCGCAACGGGTAGAACCATGAAGGGGCACCGAAACCGGGAAGCGGTCAAAGTCGACCGGCTTCTCCTGCTGGCGATCCGAAACGCCGAACTCGTTACCGCCAGAACGTGTTCGCGCGACAGGCTTTCCCTCATCGGGACTCGCCAGAGGGTGCGATCGAGCACGCCGGTGACAACCGCACCGGCGAGGACGAGGGCGACGACGAGGTCATCAATGTCGACCTGGCCACCACCCCTGCGACCATCGAGTCGATCGTGTTCCCGGTCTCGATCTACGATGCGGCTTCGCGGAGTCAGAGTTTCGGGCAGGTGCGCAACGCCTACATCCGGGTTGTCGACCGCGCTAACGGCACCGAGTTGGCCCGCTACGACCTGAGCGAGGACGCCTCCACCGAGACCGCGATGGCGTTCGGCGAGCTGTATCGCAATGGCGCGGAATGGAAGCTCCGCGCGATCGGGCAGGGCTATCCCCGGGCGGGGGTAGACGCGCCCACGCCCTCGTCCGGCGGGGCCTCGACATCGACTGTCGCACAGGTGATATGGAGATTCTCATGCAGAATCGACACCGACTCCGGGGTCGATGAGCGCCTCCACGTCACCATCGGCAGCGAAGACCATACAGTTGAACGTGATAGTCTCAAGCGCGCCACCCGTCCGATTCGATATCGAAACGAGCCGATGAGACGCGCCAAGCGCAAATATCGAATACCCAACCTGCCCCGTGCTGAGCACAGCCCTGCCTTCGCGAAGGAGGTGGAGTCGTGCTCACTGCGCTGAGTGTTGGATTCGGTATCTTGGTCGTGCTGGCGATCACCGCGTTGACGGGTTATTTCGTCGCTCAGGAATTCGCGTACATGGCCGTGGACCGCTCCCGGCTCAAGGCCCGCGCCGAAGCCGGAGACGCGGCCGCGCAACGCGCGCTGGGGGTGACGCGGCGAACGTCATTCATGCTGTCGGGCGCGCAGCTTGGCATAACCGTCACCGGACTGCTGGTCGGCTACGTCGCCGAACCACTCATCGGACGTGGACTGGGCGAACTGCTCGGCGGGGTCGGCATACCCGCCGGCGTCGGGATCGCGATGGGTGCTGTTGTGGCCGTGGCCTTTTCAACTGTCGTGCAAATGGTTTTCGGCGAGCTGTTCCCGAAAAACCTCGCCATCGCCCGCCCTGAGTCGGTCGCGCGCCGGCTGGCGCTGTCGACCACCGTGTATCTGAAGGTCTTCGGCTGGCTCATCAAGCTGTTCGATCAGTCGGCGAACGTGTTGTTGCGCGCCTTGCGCATCGAGCCGGTCCACGACGTGGAGCATTCGGCGACCGCGCGGGACCTCGAGCACATCGTCGCGGCCTCGCGGAACGCGGGCGAACTGCCTCCGGAACTGTCCACGCTGCTGGATCGCATCCTTGATTTCCCAATGCGCACAGCCGAACACGCCATGATTCCCCGGGCCCGGGTGGACACGGTCTCCGATGACGCCCTGGTAGGCGAGGTCCGCGAGCGAATGAGCACCGGCCACACGCGCTATCCGATGATCGGTGAAACCAGCGACGACCTGCGCGGCATCATCCACCTGCACGACCTGCTCGACGCCGACCCATCGGAGAAAGCGCTGCGCCGGGTCCGTGCGGCGGTCATGGTGCCCGAATCGCTCCCTCTGCCCGGCGTTGTCACCGTCCTGACCGAGGCGAAACAGGAGATGGCCCTGGTCGTCGATGAGTACGGAGGCTTCGCGGGCATGATCACCGTCGAGGACATCGCCGAGGAACTCGTCGGCGAGATCGACGACGAACACGACCCCGAGGCCAACGACGACGTCGTCGCCGTGGACGGTGGCTGGCTCGTCGCCGGTGATCTGCACCTGGACGAGGTGTCGCGTCTGCTGGAACTCAAACTGCCCGAGGACGATTTCGAAACCCTGGCCGGTCTGGTGATCGCCCGCTTCGGCGCGCTACCCGAGGTCGGCGACAGCGTCGAGATCGACCTCGAGCCCGCGACCGCGGTCCGATTGACCGACGATCCGCAACCGCGGCGCTGGGTCCTGGCGCAGGTCCGGCAGGTGGACAAGCGGGTGCCGTCCCGCGTACTGATCACCCCGCACACCGGCGAGGAGGTGGGCACCGATGAGTAGCCCCTGGGTCGTCGCGGCGATCACGCTGGGATTGATCGCCGCCAGCGCGTTTTTCGTGGCGGTGGAGTTCGCACTCATCGCCGCGCGTAAGCATCGCCTCGAGGACGCCGCTGCGACCAGTGCGCCCGCGCGGGCCGCGCTGCGCAGCGCGTCGGAGCTGTCGGTGCTGCTGGCGGGCTCGCAGTTGGGCATCACCGTGTGCACGCTCGCCTTGGGAGCGATCACCAAACCCGCTGTGCACCACTGGATCACTCCGGGCATCGAGGCCCTCGGTGCGCCACTGTGGATCGCTGACGTCGCCGGATTCGTCCTCGCGCTGATCGTGGTGACCTTCCTGCACCTGGTGGTCGGCGAGATGGCGCCCAAGTCGTGGGCCATCGCGCACCCGGAACGCTCGGCGATCCTGCTGGCGATTCCGATGCGCGCCTTCATGTGGGTGACTCTCCCGCTGCTGTCGGTGCTCAATCGGCTGGCGAACTGGTGCCTGGTGAAGGTGGGGGTCACCCCCGTCGACGAGGTCGACGCCGGACAGAACCCCGCCGCGCTGCGCCACCTGATCGAACATTCCGCAACTGTGGGCACGCTCGACGAGCGCTACCACGGAAACCTCTCCGCCGCACTGGAACTCGAAGCGCTTACCGTCGGCGACATCGTGCGCCCCAACACCGCGCCCAGCAGTGTCGCCACTGATGCGGACCTCCATGCGATTCAACGGGTTTCGCGTGAGACCGGTCATCTGCGCCTGTTCGTTCGCGACGGCGCGGATCTGGCGGGGGTGCTGCACGTGCGCGACAGCATGCGAGCATCCACCAGCACGACGGCCCGCGATCTCATGCGCCCGGTGCTGCGCTTCGACTCCGCGGTGCCCGTGTACGAGGCGCTGCGCATCATGCGCGAATCCCGCAGCCATATCGCCGTGGTCGCCAACCCCGACACCGGCGCGCTGATCGGCCTCGTCACGCTCACCGACGTCCTCGAACGTCTGCTACCCGCCACCGGCTCGGCCGCTGCCTGACCGGGCCGAATGCGTGAAAATCACTGCGTCGCAAGGTATCACCGCCAAGAGATAGGTTGATCGATGATTACGCTGAAGAAGGAAGACGGTGCCGCCGATCTGGCCGGCATCACCAAGATGAGCGTCGGGGTCAGCTGGGACCCCTCCGCAGGAGCCAGCGGCGGGCTGCTGGGCATCGCGCGCCGCAAGAAGGGCGTGGACCTAGATCTGGTCGCGATTCTCATGCAAGGCAGCGAACCTGTGCGTTTCGCCGGCCTGGACTCCCTCGACCCGCTCGGCAACAGCTCGGTCCTGCACACCGGTGACGAGCAGACCGGCGCCGCCTCCGGCGACGACGAGACCGTCCATGTCACTTTCGCCGATGTGCCCGGTGGCATTGACGCGATCATCTTCGTCGCGGCGGCGTTCAAGAAGGGCAGCTCGTTCGACAAGGCCAACAACATTTCGTTCAAGATCTACGACGCCTCCGGCGGTGGCGTCCAGCAGGTGGCCGACATCTGGCCCTCGATGCTGGGTGCCGACAACGCCAACGCCATCGCGCGCGCCTTCCGCAACGGCCCGGCCTGGCAGCTGGAAGTCCTCGACCGCAAGGGCAAGATCAAGCAGGGCGATATGCAGGCCCTGCTGCGCTTCGCCATGCAGTAGCAGGCCGACGGCTGAGTCCCTGCCCGCCCCGTGCCGAAGCACTTGCGGGCAGGGTTTTTCGCGCACGGCCTGACTAGGAAACCGATTGGGTGACCGGGTCCGCCGACTGCTCGCGCCGTTTGGCGAGACCGCGTTTGGCGACCTCGACGATGATCGGCAGCACCGATACGAACACGATGAGCAGGAAGATCAGGTCGATATTGTCGCGGACCACCGCGATCTGCCCGAGCAGGTAGCCCAGATAGGTGAGCCCCGCACCCCACAGCACGCCACCGAGGATGTTGTAGGCGACGAACACTCGGTACTTCATCCCGGCCGCGCCAGCCACGACCGGCGCGAAGGTGCGCACGATGGGCACGAAACGCGCCAGCACGATGGTGATCGGGCCATGCTTTTCGAAGAAGGCGTGCGACTGCTCGATATAGGACTTCTTGAAGAAGCGCGCCTGGTCATGCTTGAACAACCTGGTTCCGCCGCGGGCCCCGATCAGGTACCCCACCTGATCACCCGCCACGGCGGCGACCGGAATGAGCAGCAACAGCACCTCGATCGGCGCGAACGGCGCGATCTCGGTCGACTTCGACGCCGCGATCAGACCAGCGGTGAACAACAGCGAGTCACCGGGCAGCAGCGGAAACAGCAGACCGGACTCGATGAACACCACCGCCAGCAGGCCCACCAGCATCCAAGTGCCGAACGAGTTGAGCAGATTCACTGGATCCAGAAAACCGGGCAGCAGAGCCAGATTCACGCTCGCCGAGTCCGTGGCAGAGAAACTCATCTGTATCGACCGATCCGTGCGAAGACAGAACCAACAGCCGAATCGGTTGCGATGCCACTCATTTGCTACCCGCCGCCCACTTCATGCCCCACCCGTAGGCGCGGTCCAGGTCGGCCTGGTTGCCGGTGATGTAGTCGACCTCACGCCGCACGCTCAACTCCTGCCCGGTGCTGGTCAACAAGGCGACTGCGCAGATCCGCGCACCATCGACCGGCGAGTCCAAGCACACCTCCACACGCGGCCCCGCGCTGGGGTACATCGTCACCTTTCCGTCCAGCGTCGCCCAGTTCGGCGCTCCTTCGTAGATCATGGCGAAGATCAGGATTCGCCGGAACACCTCGGGCCGTTCGAGATTGATGTGCAGGTTCTCCCCGCCTGTGGTCGCGCCCGTTCGGTCGTCGGCGTCCAAAGCCACGAACGGCGGGCGGTCCAGCGCACCGAAGCTGTTGCCCAGGGCCTGGATCACGCCCTTGCTGCCGTCGGCGAGCTCGTACAAGCACCCTAGGTCCAGGTCGACACCGCCGCCGACGCCCGCCAGCTTCGCCAGAAAGCCCCTCTTCCGCGGCGCGGTCGAGCTCCAATTCAGGTTCACTCGCATCGCGCCGTGGTCTACGCCCGGTTTGGTCAGTGTGACGCTTCGCGCGGACTTGGTGAGGGTCACTGTTCCCGAATCTGTTCCTGGCGAGGGCATCCGCCCAGCCTCGGACTTGGTGTAGTCGATTCCCACCTAGTGGTCTCCTTCGGTCGGTACAAGCTCCGGAACAGATGGACTACGGGTCACGAGAATCCCCGTTGGCTGCCCCGACTCGTGCCGGGCCTGCGGCCACCCGAGTACCGGATCGCAATGGTGTCGGCACGGAACTAGACAGCACCGCGCGTGAGCGGCGGGGAAGTCGCAGAACCCACCGCGCAATCCACAGTAGCACGTAACACTGTAAGGTTGTTCTGTGTGTCCCGGCCGCAACGTGGCTGGAACGGGCCGTCGAGTGACGGTAATGTGATTGCGGCTCGTTGCCCGGGCAGCGGCACGGGCCGCTGCATGCTTGAGTGTTCTGTCGCGTCCGGGAGGTGCTGATGTCCGAGGGCCTGGTAAGAATCGGAGAACTCGCCTCCCGCGCCGAGGTCAGTTCCCGCACCATCGACTACTACACCGGCCTGGGGCTGCTTGTCCCCGCCGAACGCACTGCGGGCAACTACCGGCTCTACGATCCCGCCGCCGTCGACCGCATCCACCTCATCCAACGCTTGGAAGCACAAGGCATCTCGCTCGAGGAGATCGCCACCGCCCTGAACTCCCAGCCCGAGGACATCGGTGAACTGCTCGCCCGCATCGACACCGACCTGAAGTCCCTACAAACCGCCGCCGAAGTCGCGCCCAGCGAAATAAACGGCCTGCTCAGCATCATCGCCGCCCGCGTACACTCCCTCATCACCGTTGCACTCCAGATACCCCCAAACCTCCCGATGCTCTGACCGGCGGCAATCGCGGGCCGCGCGACTCACGCGACGCGGGAGCGCCCGTCTAAACTGACCGAGGGCCACCGGCGAACATGAGTAGCCCGCTTCGTGACTACCCTGACCCGGTGCGGCAGCTGCTTTGAACGCGAGTTGCGGGCCACGGCGCCAGAGCTGACGCTGGAAGGCATGAAATACACGGATTCGCGAAATACGCAGTCTCGCAACAAAACCAGATTGCCGAACCGTGGCAGGCCTGCGGCTGAGGCCATGGAGTCCGCACATTCCCAGGACTGGGCAGAACGGGGTGTGCTGGCAGCGATCGGCATCGGGCGAATCGTGTGGGGCGTGTTGACCGCGCTCGCCTCTCGCCACGTTCACCGTATGGGGAACCTCGACTACCCCGGTCCCGACCAAGGGGTCTGGAT
>NZ_JAERRJ010000003.1 GCF_016741815.1 Nocardia acididurans | reverse complement strand
GGTTGCTGCTGCGCCGGGAGAGTGCTCGTCGAGCCGCAGGTAGAATGGGAATTATTGTTGGGAATGCGGACACGTTGGCGGCGATCGTCTCGCAATCGCGATATCTGAAGCTACGGGTGACGGTCGCGAGTGCAGCCGGGCATGTCCAAGTCTGTGGTAAGTGAGGATGTGCGGGCACTGCTCGGTGCCACCGAGCGGTTCCTCGTCGAGACACACGGGATGCGATTCTGAGTGATCGGCAACCGATAATCGTTGAGCCTGCGGCCGTGTCGTTTGGTCGTTGTCGATGCGGTCGGGTGCTCCTGGGACGTAAGTCCGGTTCCGAACCGGGTCGTCCCCGCAGTCGGTATAGAGGCCGGTTGGTGTCGGTGCCGGTCGCTATTCTGACCGGCGAAGCATCCGAATGTGTCTCTCGATGTCGGTGAGTTGGAGGCGAGGACGATGAAGTTCGAGATCAACCAGAAGGCAATGCGGGAGCTGGAGAAGCAGTTGTCGGGCACGGTGCAGGTGCCACTCGACGGGAGTGAAAGCGATGCCATTCGTTCCGTAAAGCAGCAGTACAAGAAGACAACCGGCATAGAGCTGGATACCAACTCGGCTCGGAAGATAGTACGACAGGCTCGCGGCAACTGAGGTAACGCTCAGTTGATCGCGCGATAGCAGGCGTCACGTACGGCAGAGTCCTACTCCTGCAAGCGCCCGGACTTGCCATAACTACAGACCGGAAAGTGACCGGAAACTCGCGCCACAAATTACCAGTACATACCATAACCCAATCCGGGCATATGGACACCTGGCAGGTCGTAGTCACTATTTGCCATACGGCGAGTTCTGGGATACGTAACTTGAACCTCATAACCCAGAGGTCGCAGGTTCAAATCCTGTCCCCTCTACTAGGCAAAACGGCCTGGAACCAGCTGGTTCCGGGCCGTTTTCGCGTTGGTTTGGCATCACGTTTGGCATCATTAGCCAAACTCAGTTTCATGGATGCGGTGCCGTCGCAGGGGTTTCGCAGCGTCTCGGCATGTAGCTGCCGACGCGGGCGGCGAGCCGCTTGAAGCGTTCCCGGATCGAATCGGGGTGCACGGGGCGGCCAATCGAACCCTACCTGCAAGAAGACTGCTTCAATGTGAGCTATATCACACCAGTACTCGACTGCTCGAACCGCCAGCCGCCCACATTCTCAGGGGCTCGACACCGGCGGCTACCTATGCAGAGTGATGCTCATCATATTTGAAACGTATGCACTTCACATATGTATGGGGGTCCGTACGGTACCGAGCGGGGTGGGAACTCATAGCCAACGCTGACATCTGCGCGCTGCGGCTTCACGTAGACCTGCTCTACCTGCGGAACAACGCGTTCCACCATACGAAGAGAGATTTCATCACGTGAAGAAGACTTGGTTGGCGCTGCCGCTCGCGGCACTGTCCATACTTGCCGCAGCTGCGGTCCCCGCGGCCGCCGATCCTGCTGAGGCCAAGCCGAAGGTGTCCGTCGGTCGGGCAGAAAACGGTCGTGCCATCAAGGACATCTATGTCGTCGCGGTGAAGGACGGGGTGGATATCGACAAGGTGCTGTCGAACGCGAAGATCAAGGAAACCAAGGTCGTATCACCCGGGCTGAATTCCTTCAGCGCGAAGCTTTCGAAGCATCAGGTCGAAGCGCTGCAAGAGGATTCGGGGGTTGAAGTGATCCTCGAGGACCGATGGATAGTAACCAGCTCGGCGACGGGTATGGAGAACTGGCACCTTCCGGCCGACGAACCGGCTCCCGGGTGGGCAGCCGATCGAATCAACCAGGCGGCGCTGCCCCTGGACAACAGCTACACCACGACCGCCACCGGCGCCGGCGTCACGGCCTACGTCATCGACGGTGGCATCGACATCACTCACCCAGACTTCGGCGGGCGAGCCTCCGAGGGCATCACCGACATCATCACCGAGCCGCAAACCGCCGCTTGTGCGGGCTTCCAGCACGGCACCGGTGTCGCAGGCGTGCTGGGCGGCACCAAGTACGGCGTGGCCAAGCAGGCCAAGTTGGTCTCCCTCCGTATAACCGGCTGCGACGGGAGGTCCACCATGACAAACGTGCACAAGGCCCTGAACTGGGTGTTGGGGCATGCCCAGAAGCCCGCCGTGGTGAACCTATCGTTCAATGTCGACGGACCTGGCAACATATTCGACCAATGGGAGTCTCTGGTGCTGCGCGGGTTGGTCAACAACCTTGCGGAAAATGGCATGTTCATCACGAATTCCACAAGCAATCGCGGAAGTGACGCATGCCTTGCCTACCCCGCCGAGGCGGCGGGAGTGGTTGCGGTCGCACATACGGATAAGAACGACCACGCTGCCGACCGCTCGGACTGGGGACCCTGCATCCAACTCTATGCACCCGGCGAGTGGGTCCCCATGCCGATGGCTGGTGGCGGCTTCGCGATCGGTAGGGGTTCGTCCTTCGCCGCGCCGATGGTCTCCGGTGTCGGGGCCCTGTACAAGTCCACCTACGGCGACGCCCACCACACGGTGATCACCAACTGGATCAAGGACAAATCCACCAAGGACGTGGTGCTGCCCAAGCTCAACGGCAACGCTACCCCGAACACGGTGAACCGCCTCCTCAACACCGGCGGCCTGTAACCGTCAAGGCGAACCGCCCGCGAGACACCGCCCGCTCAACGACAGGTTGATCGACGGTCCGCGGAAAGCTCCCGGAAGCACGAATAACAGTGCGCCGCAACCAATCTCGGTCGTGGCGCACTGCTGTATCACCCGCAGAAATGTTCAACCTCTGTCGCATCGGCGATCCCGCCACCGCCGAACCCGCCGAGCACAAGCCGAGGATCACCGTAGATAAGGCTGAACGCGGTCGTGGCGTCCCCAACGTCCATCTCGTCTCGGTGAAAGACGGCGCGAATATCGACGGGGTGCTGTCGAACGCGAAAATCAAGGAAACCACCGTGAAGTCGGCCGTCCTGAATCTTCCCCGGGTTCGTGCTCACTCTCTTTACTGCGTGCCTGCGGGCGAGTGCCCACGACGCGCAGCTGCGTGAGTTGATCACGAGCGGTATGACGAGGATCGCCGACCGCGTGGCGCTGCTGCTGGCCGCCGATCCGGTTGCGGCACCGACGGTTTCCGCGCCCTCCACCACCCTGCGGGCGCTCATCGGTATGACGATCGCCACCGGGCAGCATGCTCGCTACTTCTCGACGCGATACCGATCCCCAAATCCGCCGTGTTTGGCAACGGATTTGGCAACCGAACACGGCGGAATCCAGCGAAACGGGTGGAACGATAAGGACAAACCGGTACGGGCGACACCCCGCTGACCGACACGGATGGGATTCTGCGGTACCCGCCGACCCGCATGGGAACGTGTCCTCGTGAGCCCATAACCCAGAGGTCGCAGGTTCAAATCCTGTCCCCGCTACTAGGAAAGCGGCCCGGAACCACTAGGTTCCGGGCCGCTTTCGCATTGGTTCGGCTCGAGGTGGCGCACCGGACGATTCGAGGGAGACGCGACGATGAAGCAGACCTTCGACGTGTGGAAACGAACGATCACACGGGGTGCCAGCACCCGCGCCATCGCGGAGCGGCGGGTCTGCTCAGCCGCAGTGATGTGGACCGGGCCGCCACCAAGGACTCACTCGCCGAATGCTGTGAGCGTTCGGCGCACCGCGTAGCGCAGGGACGCCGCCGCCACGTCCGGTCGACGCGACGGCGGGTTCAGCTCTCGTGCGCTGCGTCGACCCGGCCGGAATCCATTGCGGCCAGCAGTTTTTCGTGGTCGGTTGCGGTCTGGTCGGCGTAGGCGAGGGCGAATTCGGTCATGGCGCGGTCGAAGCTGCCGCCGTTGCCGAGGTAGGTGGCGATGGCGACGCGGTCGCCGGAGCGGGCGTGGCCGCGGGCGAGGGTGTGGCCGCAGAGGATGGCGTACTGGTGCAGTTGGGCGCCGGACATGTCCTCGATGGTGACCGAGCCCTTCATGTCCCGCAGTTGCCGCCAGTAGTAGAAGTTGCCGTCGGGGCCGGTGGCCCAGCCGAGGAAGATGTCGCCGGCCGCCTGGGTGAGGCGCTGGCCGTGGACGACGCGATGGCCCTGGTGGCGGAAGATGCTGGCGTTCAGGTGGTTTGCGAGTACGGAGTCCTCGGCCTGCTTCACCTGGAGGAACAGTGGGTCGCCGGTGGAGCGGCCGGTGAACAGGGCGATGAAGCAGCGGGTGCCGACGCTGCCGACGCCGACGACCTTCATGGCGATATCGCGCAGTTCGTAGCGGTCGAGCAGGATGCGGCGTTCCTCGGGCAGGCTGCGCCGGTAGTCGGCGAGTACCGAATCCACTTCCGCGAGAAGTTCTTTCGGCACCGGCATGAGCAGGGGTGGGTCGTGCCGGATGACCGGCGTGCCGTCGGGTCCGGGTTCGGTGAGTTTGTCGAGGGCCTGCAGGCTGGTGCGGGATCGGGCCTTGGTGGTCACCTTGTCGATGAGTTTGCGGCTCTTCGGGGTGATCAGGTCCGCCACCTGCTGTGCGTCGGTCATCTGGTACCAGACGTCGGTTTCGCCGAGGGTGGCGAAGCGAATCATGGCTTCCCGGTAGGCCGTTGCCGCCGCGCCCGCCGCTGCCCCGGCGGCGGTGTCGTCGCAGCCGTTGGCGCGTGCCGCGACCGCGAGGCTGGCGGCGAGCCGCTTCACATCCCATTCGAAGGGGCCGGGCAGGGTTTCGTCGAAGTCGTTGAGGTCGAAGACGAGTGCGCGTTCGGGTGAGGCGAAGAGTCCGAAGTTCGACAGGTGCGCGTCTCCGCACAGTTGCACGGTCAGTCCGGTGCTGGGTCCGGCGGCGAGGTCGGCGGCCATGATGGCCGGTGCGCCGCGGTAGAAGGGGAAATGTCCGGCGGCCATGCGCGCGTGCCGGATTCGCACCAGCTCGGCGACGCGGGTGGCGGCCTGGCGTTCAAGGATCGCGATCGGATCGGCGCGGTCCGGTCCCGGTTTCCACTGCCCCAGTTCCGATCGGGACGCCTGCCTGCGGGCCGCGCGCCCGATCTCGGCCGCCGAGGGGTGGGCTTCCGCTGCGGATTCCACATCCGGTGTCGCCATACCGTCGGACTCTAGCCCGCCGCGTGAGCCGTGTGGTTCACCGACACCCTCCAGGGTTTGCCCTGGTCAGTGCACGCGTACATCGGGATTGCGGTCAGCGTGCTCACCGGACCGGTCATCCGCTCAGGGAATGTCGTGCGGGTGCCTTACGCTCCGATGGAAGGAGTGATGGGATGAATCGCGAGAGCAGGGCCGTGGGATGAGCAAGCGCGGATGGATGCTGTTTCTGGCCATGGGCCTGATCTGGGGCGTCCCCTACGCCATGATCCGGGTGGCGGTCGAGGATTTCGATCCGGTGGTGGTGGCCTTCGGCCGCACCTTCCTGGGCGCGCTGGTGCTGTTGCCGATCGCCCTGTACACCAAGGCTTTCGCGCCGGTGCTGCGCAAATGGCGGTGGCTGCTGGCCTACACGGTGGTCGAGATCGTCGGCCCGTGGCTGCTGATCAGTCAGGCCGAGACGTCGCTGAACAGTTCCACCGTGGGCCTGCTGATCGCGGCCGTGCCGCTGGTGGCGGTGCTGCTGGTGACCCGGCTGGGCCACGAGCGCCTGGACACGCGGCGGATCGTCGGCCTGGTGGTCGGCCTGGCGGGGGTGGCGGCCCTGGTCGGCCTGGATATCGACACCTCGAATCTGGGTGCGCTGGCGGCCATCGCGGTGAGTGTGGTCGGCTACGCGCTCGGCCCCATCATGATCAATCGCAAGCTGGCCGATCTGCCGCCGATGGGTGTGGTGACCGCGTCGCTGATCCTGGCCGCCCTGGTGTACCTGCCCTTCGCCGTCTGGCGGCGTCCCGAGCACTACCCGGCCGATGCCACCTGGTCCGTGGTCGGTCTCGGATTGCTGTGCACGGCCATCGCTTTCGTGATCTTCTTCGCGCTCATCGGCGAGGTCGGTCCGTCCCGGGCCACGGTGATCACCTACATCAACCCGGCGGTGGCCCTGCTGATCGGCGTCTCCCTGCTTGACGAACCGCTGACCGCGGGCATGGCGATCGGCTTCCCGCTGGTGATCCTGGGTTCGATTCTGGGCACGGCCAGGGCCAGACCGGAGGTGAAGGAGCCCGCCGCGGTCTGAGCGGGCTCAGGACGGCTCGGGCGCTTTCTCCTTGCGTGCCTTGCCTTTTCCGCCGCGCCGTTCGATGCGCGGATCGTCGGCCACCTCGTACCGTTTGATGTATTCGCTCAGGAACGCCTGCACGGTTGCCGTCGCGGGGATGGCGAGCAGTGCGCCCACCGCGCCCAGCAGCGCCGCGCCCACCATGACCGACAGCAGTGCGACGGCCGGGTTCACGTCCACGGTGCGCGCGGTGATGCGCGGTTGCAGCACGTAGTCCTGAATCCACTGGTACACCACCACGAAGATGAGGATCCACACCGCGTCGATGGGTTCGATGGTGAGCGCCACCAGAATCGGCAGCACCCCGGCGATATAGGTGCCGATGGTCGGCACGAAGGAGGCGATCACGCCGAACCACACGCCCAGTGCGATCGCGTTCGGAAGTCCGAGCAGCGCAAGGAAAGCCCCGTGCGCGACCGCGGAGATGACGGCCAGCAGCGCCCGTGAGTAGAGGTAGCCGCCGGTCTTGTCGATGGCCAGGTCCCACGCGTGCAGCACGGTGGACTGTTTGGCGGGCGGCAGCAGCGAGCACACCGCGCGCCGGAAGTTCGGCCCGGCGGCGGTCATGTAGACGGCGAACAGGGCGATGGTGACCACGCGCGCCAGTCCGCCCAGCACGGTGCTGGACAGTCCCCAGGCATTGCCGGCCGCGCGTTCGGCGTACCCGCTCACGATGTCGGAGTCGTGGAACAGCCGGTCGCGCAGTTGTTTCACGGTGAAATCCTGATGGAAGGCGCTGTTCACCCAGTGCACGCCGTCCTCGAGCAGTCCGGGCAGTTCGTCGAGGACGTCGCCCACGGTCTCGACCAGCAGGACGCCGAGCGCCGCGGTGAAGCCGGCGACGGCCGCGAGCACCACCAGGAAGACGAGGGCGGTGGCGAGTCCGCGGGCCATGCCGCGCAGGGCGAGGGCGTTGACGGCCGGCTCCATGGCGAGGGCGACGAAGAAGGCGACCGCGAGCATGATGATGATGCCGAGCAGCCGGTGCGTGGCCCAGTTGGCGAGTTCGAAGAGGCCGAGGAATACCAGGGCCAGGGCCATGGCCCTGGGTAGCCATGGGGGCATCCGGCTGCCGGGCGGTGGTGGCCCGGCGGCTGGGGTCTGCGGTAGGTCCTGCTCCTCGGGTTCGGCAGCGGGGGTGGCCACCGCCCCAGTCTGGGGGACGGCCTGGGGTTTTCCGGTAGCGACGCGCCTGGTTCATCCACCGTGGTACAACCGTTCAATAAATACTGGTTGGTACTTGTGGGGTTCAACTACCGAGACTCGTTCGCGGACAGGAGATTTCCTCGCGATACTGTGCAGGGGTGCGGGCGGGCGGACAGACTATGCGGGTGCGGACGAAATTCTCCATCGAGCTCATGGCTTTGACCGATGAGCTGGCACATATGGCTCGGCTGACCCATGAGGCAGCCGAGCGGGCGTCGTCGGCGCTCGCCGGCAGTGATCTCACCGCCGCCTACGAGGTGTTCGCGCTGGAGGAGCAGATCCAGGTCGAGCACGCGAAATGTGAAGACCGGTCGGTTATATTGCTGGCCCTGGAAGCGCCGGTGGCCCGCGATCTGCGCCACGTGATCACCGCCATGCAGATCGCCGACGATCTGCTCGCGGTGAGCGACGCCCTCAGTCGCGCTGCCGACAATGTCGTGCGCCGTTACCCGGAACCCGTTGCACCGCACCAGATCACTGATCTGCTGGTGGAAATCTCCGGCGCCGCCATCGATATCGTCGGCACCGTGGTGGGAGTCATTGCCGCACAGCACCCGCCGCGTGATCGTGCTCTGGTGACCCGCGACGAACGCATGGATCGCCTGCGCGCCCAGGTGCTAGAGCTGGCCGGGGATCCGGGCTGGTCGCACGGTTCGGCCATGGCCATCGACCTGGCCATGGTGGTGCACCACTACGGCCGGCTCGTCGACCACAGCGTGCGCATCGGCCGCCTCATCCGGTTCTTCCACACCGGAATTCCGCTGTACGCACAAGTGGAGGTGTAACCTCCCCCGGCCGGAGTGCCGGTTTCGGGGTCCGGGTAAGCTGCCGAATTGCTTCATGGCGAGGTCTTTTCGAGTAGCACCGCAGGTACGGACACCCGAATCCGACAAGGGCCGCAAACATGACGAATGTCACCACCCGGGCAATGCCGCAGCAGGTGAGAGCCAGGGAGTTCGACCCGGAACCCGATGTGCCAGTGGCGCAGACGCTGTCGCACCGGCAGATTCTGACCATTTTGTCCGGTCTGCTACTGGGTGTCTTCCTGGCCGCCCTGGACCAGAACATCGTCAGCGTGGCGATCGTGCGAATCGCCAACAGCCTGCACGGATTCGACGAACAGGCCTGGGCCACCACGGCTTACCTCATCACCGCCACCATCAGCACGCCGCTGTACGGCAAGCTCGCCGACATCTACGGCCGAAAACCCTGCTACCTCATCGCCATCGGCGTCTTCATCCTCGGCTCGGTCGCGTGCACCTTCGCCACCTCCATGTACCAGCTCGCGGGATTCCGTGCGGTACAGGGCCTCGGCGCGGGCGGGCTCATGTCGCTGGCCTTCACCATCATCGGCGATATCGTGCCCGCCCGCGAAAGAGTGCGCTACCAGGGCTATTTCATGATGGTCTTCGGTATCGCCACCGTGCTCGGGCCGGTGCTCGGCGGCTGGTTCTCCGATGCCGACCACCTGCTGCGGCTGGAGGGCTGGCGCTGGGTGTTCCTGGTGAACGTGCCCATCGGCCTGGCCGCCATGCTGGTGGTGGCGAAATTCCTGAACGTGCCGTTCCAACGGCAGCGCCAGCGCATCGACTGGGCGGGCGCGATCACCCTGACGGCGGGCACGGTCCCGCTGCTGCTCATCGCCCAGCAGGGCCGCGAGTGGGGCTGGCGTTCGGATCGCGCGCTGCTCTGCTACGGCATCGCCGCGGCCGGGCTGGTGCTGTTCCTGATCGTCGAATTCCTCATGAAGGATGCCGCGCTGATTCCGTTGCGGCTCTTCCGCAGCGGCACCTTCTCGGTGGCCATCGGCGGCGGATTCATCGTGGGCGTGGCCATGTTCGGCGCGATCATCCTGGTGCCGCTGTATTTCCAAGTGGTGCGGGGGTATTCGCCGACGGCGGCCGGACTGTTCATGCTGCCGCTGGTGCTCGGCATCATGGTCGGCGCGCAGATCGCCGGGCTCATCACCAAGTACACCGGTAAGTACAAGATGCTGACGGTGCTCGGGTCGCTGATCATCGCGGGCGGGTCGGTGCTGTTCGCGTGGGTGCACTACGACAGCCCGCTGTGGCAGCCGCTGCTGTACTGCGGCGTCATCGGATTCGGGCTCGGCTTCTGCATGCAGACGCTCATCATCGCCGCGCAGAACGCCGCCCCGGCAGCGGATATGGGCGTGTCGACCGCCTCGGCCACCTTCTTCCGCCAGATGGGCGGCACCCTGGGTGTGGCCGCGTTCCTGACCGTGCTGTTCAACCTGCTCCCGGATCGCATCCTGGACGCCTTCGGCGGGGTACTGCCACCGGGATTCGATGCGGCGCAACTGAATCAGGTGCAGAGCAATACCGCCGCCATGGCCGAACTGCCCGACGAGGTCCGCACTCCGATCCTGATCGGGTTCACCGATGCCATGAGCGGCGTGTTCTACGTGTCCGCGGCAGTGGCGGTGCTGGCGGCGGTGGTGCTCATGTTCATGAGAGAGCTTCCGCTGCACGAGTTCCCGGCCCCCGTCCCCGAGACGGTGGTCGACGAGGAACCCGAACCCGAGGACGAGCCGGTCTTCGAAACCCCGTCGCTGTCCATCGCCGGATGCGTGCGCCGCGAGGACGGGCACGAGATCCCCGATGCGGTGCTCACGCTGATAGACGAACGGGGACACCAGCTTTCCCGCGCGATCGGCGAGGCGGACGGCACCTACCGCATCGGTGTCCCGCGTGCGGGCGGCTACGTACTCATCGTCTCCGCCAACGGCTACCAGCCCTCTGCTGTCACCATCACCGTCGGCCGCCGCCCGCACCAGCTCGATATCGCCCTCGTCGGCTCGGGTGAGGTCTCGGGCATCGTGCGCTCCGCCGGACGCGGCCTCCCTCTCGCGGACGCGACCATCACCCTCACCGACTCCTACGGTGACGTGGTGGGCTCGGCCGTCACGAGCGCCGAGGGCGGTTACGTCTGCCGCGGTGTGCTGCCCGGCACCTACACGCTGGTGGCGGTCGCCGACCATATGCGCCCGACCGCCCTCAGTCTCACCGTCCCCGAGAGCGGAATGCTGCGCCACGACGTGGAACTCGCGCCCCGCGCGGTACTCGCCGGTGCGGCCTGGACCGATGCCGGCCACGCGATCCCCGACGCCCAGATCACCGTCCTCGACGAGGCCGGTGATCTGATCGCCACCACCCGCACCGACGACAGCGGCCACTACACCGTCCCCGACCTCGCCGAGGGCCGCTACACCGTCATGGCCCGCGGCTACCCGCCCGCCTTCAGCCGCGTCACCGTCGCCGACGGCGAGGTCGCCCACGACGTCCAGCTCGGCTACGAGCGCGTCGATTCGGCGGATCGCGTGTGACAGCACGGGGTTCCGACGCGCGGCTGCCGCGTCCGAACACCGGACAGGCTGCGGACCAAACGCGAATCGCGGTGCGCAAGGCCGTGATTCGGTTGGTGCCGTTGCTGGGGCTGCTGTACTTCGTGAACTATCTGGATCGGGTGAACATCGGGTTCGCCGGTCCGAGCGGGATGAAGGCCGATCTGGGGTTGACACAGACGGCGTTCGGGCTGGCGTCGGGGTTGTTCTTCCTCGGGTACGTGCTGTTCGAGGTGCCGAGCAATCTGGCGCTGCACCGGTTCGGGGCGCGGCGGTGGATCGCGCGGATCGTGCTGAGCTGGGGCGTGATCGCCACCGCCATGGCCTTCGTGCCGAATGAGACTGTGCTCTACGGGCTTCGGATCGCGCTCGGGGTGGCCGAGGCCGGATTCTTTCCGGGCATCATCCTGTACCTGACGTACTGGATCCCGCAGGCGCAGCGGGCGCGCATCGTGGCGCTGTTCATGGCGGCCGTCCCGATCTCGACCGCACTCGGTGCGACGGTGTCCGGCCTGGTGATTCAGTACGGCGACGGTGTATTCGGGCTCGCCGGTTGGCGTTTCATGTTCCTGGTCGAGGGCGTGCCGAGCCTGCTGCTGGCGGTCGTGACGTGGTGCTGTCTGACGGACCGCCCCGAGCGGGCCGCGTGGCTGACCCCGGGGGAGCGCACCGCGCTCGCGGACACCCTTGCCGCCGAACGGGATTCGATGGAGCGGGCCGAGCGCTGGACGATGCGGAGGGTGTTCACTCACCCGCGCATCCTCGGTCTGGCACTGGCCGATACCGGCATCGTGTACGGCCTGTACGCGCTGACGTTCTTTCTGCCCACGATCATCAAGGGCTTCGAAGAGCGCTACGGCGTGCACTATTCGATCGTGCAGCGCGGGCTGATCAATGCCGTGCCCTATCTGATCGCGGCCGTGGCGATGGTGTGGTGGGGTCGCTGGTCCGGTCGGCTCGGCAACCCCGGTCTGCGGGTGGCGCTCCCGGCTTTCGCCGGGGGACTTGCCATTCCGGTCGCGCTGTACCTCGGCAACCCGTTCGCGGCGATGGCGGCGGTCACGGTGTGCACGGTGGGTGTGCTGTGCGCGCTGTCGGCGTTCTGGGCGCTGCCCGGCGGTTTTCTGGCCGGTGCGGCGGCGGCCGGTGGTATCGCGTTCATCAATTCGATCGCGAATTCGGGTGGTTTCGCGGCTCCGTATGTGACCGGGTGGCTGGGGGACCGGACGGGCGGTCACCATCTCGGCATGTGGGTGGTCGGCGGCTGTCTGATCGCCGCGGCCGCCGGGATTCTGGTGCTGTTCCGGAATTACCGCACGTCATCGCGCATCGACTGTTAGGTTCTGGGCTGGACGACGGTCCAGTTCAATTCGGGTCGGGGCGAGGGGATACACGAATGAAGATCCGGCATGCGCTGCTGGCGGTCGCGGCCGTTACGGCGGTCCTTCCCGGTGCGACGGCACACGCCGCACCGCAGGACGCCGCCCGCTACACCGAGTATGTGGCGCTGGGGGATTCGTGGGCGGCCGATGCCACCTTCACCCAGATCACCACCGCCTTCACGCCGGTGAACTGTGTGCAGAGCGCCCGCAACTACGGCAAACAGGTCGCGCAGGCGCTGGGCGTCCCGGTCTTCCGCGATGCCACCTGCGGCGGCGCGACCACCCGCAATATGACCGCACCGCAGACCAGCGTCCTCGGCACCAACGCCCCGCAGTTCGATCGCCTCACCCCGACCACCGATCTGGTGACGCTCGAAATCGGCGGCAACGACGCGGAATTGGCCGCGACCGTCATGGAATGCGTAACGGCCGACCCCGCCGCGACGCCCTGCCTGGACGCCCATGTGAGCGCCGACGGCGCCGATCGCATGTCACAGAACCTCCTCGCCGCCGAGTCCCGGGTGATCGCCACCATCGACGGCATCCGGGAACGCTCGCCGCACGCCCGCATTCTGCTGCTGGACTACTTCCAGGGCGTCGACCTGGACGGCGGCTGTTTCCCGGAGATCCCGATCTCGGACCCGGACGCGATCTGGCTGGGCCACAAGCTACTCGAACTGCACGAGATGCTCGCCCGGGTCGCGGACACCACCGGCGTCGACTTCGTGAACACCTACGAGGGCAGCGCCGGGCACGATGCCTGCCGTCCGGTGGGCACGCGCTGGGTGGAGGGCCTGATGCCGTTCTCCGGCAATCCGGTCGGGCTCGCGGTGCCGTTCCATCCGAATCAGCTGGGCGCCGACTATCAGGCGGTGCGTGTGCTGGAAACCCTTGGTGTGAACTGAGTCTCGCTCTCCGATGGCCCGTGGCGGCGCTGATACAGTACTGTCAAATTGGGCGGTTGACGGCTGCCGCCGGGGGAACGGAGGGCATTGTGGTTCACATTCATCATCGGGGTGAGTCGGCGGTTCCGGCCGATTTCGCGTTCGAGTACATGGCCGACTTCACCAATATGAAGGACTGGCTCTACGGCATGAAGAGCGTCACGCTCGTCGGGGATGTGCCGCACATGCGTCCGGGCGCGCTGTACGAGGGTGTGGTCAAGATCGGCGCGACCCTCAAGGCGACGATCAAGCTCACCGAACTCGTCGAGAATCGGGTCGTGGCAACGGAATCGGTCAAGGGTTTCAGCAATCAGACGCGCTGGGTGCTCGAGGAACTCGGCCCCGAGCAGTCCGCGCTCACCGTGGATATCCACTATCAGCTGCCGGGCGGCCTGGCGGGCAAGGCGCTGGGCGCGGCCATGGAGCCGTTCGTGGCGGTCGCCGTCAAGTGGACCGAGACCAGACTGCGCGAGGCGCTCGAAACCCGCTACCGGGCTTCCAAGGCCGCCGTATAGTGCGACACGCCTATCCCGTCATGTGACGACACGCGGCGGACCCTGCGGTACTCTGCTGCCCGCAGCTATTTGGCGGCAACGGTAGTCGCGGGGGCGGAAGTGCGCGGTGGAACGGGAGATTCGATGATCGCCCCTGGTCGGTGGTTTGCCGGAATCAAGCGGTTCGCCGGAATCATGCTCGCGGCCGCCGGTGCGGCGCTCCTCTCGGGCTGTTCCCAGGCGAACGGTCCCGCCGCGGACGCCGCCGCCGAGTCCGTCGACGCCTCCGCGCTACGCAGCGCCTTCGTCACCGCGTGCACGGGTACCGCCGCGGGCTGGGAGGCCACCGCGGTGGTGAGCAATCGCGACCGGGTCGAGCATCGGTACCTCGTGGTGATCAATTTCCTGACCCCGGAATCGACGCTGCTGGAACGCACCACCACCGAGGTGCGGGTGGAGGCGGGCGCGACGCAGGGCTTCATCACCGAGACCCGGCTCGATCCGGTGAACCGGCCGCAGACCGTGCACTGTGAATTGCGTGGCGTGCAACAGCTGTGAAAAGTTGCGCACGGGTGGTGGTGCGGGCCTAGGATCGGTGCCGCCGGTCATGCTCACAGGCCGCATCGATCGTCGATACACGCAGATCAGACGGATAGCTGAAGGTTCGCGAAACGGCTGGTGGTGGCGGGGGCGAAGTCTCCGGATGTGGATTTGTCGGTGCCATGGTGCATGCTCTTGGCACGCAGATGTCCGACCGTCCGCCCGGAGAGCCCCATGTCGTCCCGTACCAAGCCACTGCCCTTGTCGGAGACCGAAATTCGGCACATAGCCGACGAGATCGACGCCGGCCGTCCGCCGATGGTGTGGTTCACGGCGGCCGCAGTCGGCGTGCCCGAAGGCCGTTCCGGAAAGGTGATCTCGCTCGGCGATCCCTCCGAGGGTGATTACCTGCAAGTGAAGCCGACCGGTTCGAAAGATGTGCTGTCGTTCGGCCCTACCGAGGTGACCCTGACCAAACCGGCCCGTCCCAACGCGGCGGCCGGCGCGAAACAGAAAACGGCAACCAGGAAGGACTCCACAGTGACGATGTCGTCTCCCGTGACGACGCCGGCGGCCCCGCCGAGCGTGCCCGCTCCCGCGCCTGCCCCGGCGCCGAAAATCGAGGCGCCGCAGCCTGCCCCGGATGCCGCCGCGGGCGCGGAGGCCGCCAAGCCGGCTGCCAAGCCCGCCGCCTCGCGTCCGGCCAAGAACGCCGCGGCGCGCAAGCCCAGCAGTGTCCCCGAGGTCGTCGTCACCCTGAGCGGCACCGCCGACGGCGAGTGGACCCTCGACGTGGTGAACGGCAAGAAGCGCACCATCAAGGGCCTGGCCGTGCCGAGTTCCGCTGTGTCGCAGGCGGCGAAGCTGCTGCACCCGGAGGCCGCCGAGGTGGTCGACTCGGTACTCGAGGCCGTGCGGTCCTCGCAGCGCGCCAAGGTGGAGCAGCTGCAGGCCGAGCTCGAGAACGCCCGTCGGCTACTCGACGAGCTGAGCTGAACTGACCGAACGGCGGGCCACCGGCCCGCCGAACCTCCTCAGTCGCAAGCGATCCCATCACCATCGGGGTCCAGTGCCGAGTTGTACCCGGGCGTCCCGCGCAGCAGCGGGGCCGCCCCGGTACGCTCCGCGTCGGCACAGCTGAGGTAGATCCCCTGGAATCCCAAGGCGCGCATGAGCTGCTCGATGCCCTGGGCGATCCGAGGCCCCTGCTGGCCCACCCGCTCGCCGAACTTCGCCGAGCCGCTGTTGGGGTAGTACGCCGCCGAACCCGTTCCGGCGCTGGATGATCCGGCGTTCGCGGAGCCGGTATTCGCCGATCCGGCGGACGACCCCGTGATCAGCGCCGAGGCCGAGCCCGAATCGGCCGAGCCCGTCGGTACGGCGAGAGCCGTGCCCGAGGAGCCCGCGGCGAGCGCGCCCGCGAAGAGTACGGTGGCGGCGAAGCGCAGTGTGGTCGGAGCCAAGCGCGGTGTGCCCGAGGCACGGCGCGGTGTCGCGGAGCGCGACCCGAACGCCCGCGTGGTGGAGCAGAAGTGCATGTGAAACCCGAATATCCTTGCGGTGACAGTGAATAACGACCGTCAGACCGCGGACTCCCGATGCCACGTGCGCGGGCCGGACTCCGGATGACCGTGCCTGAGATCATCGTGGAAAACGTACCCGAGCGAATACTCCTTCGCGTGGTACATGGCCGAATCCGCTTCTCGCAAAAGCTCGTACACGGTCACGTCACCGCGGGCGCCGCTGTAGGCGATGCCGATACTGGCCGCTATGCGCACCTCTGCGGCGCTGAGTTCGAAGGGCTCCCCGAGGGTGCCCAGCAGTCGTTCGGCCAGCAGCAGGGCCTGCTGGCGGGCCAGCGGGGCCAGCACCACGAATTCGTCGCCGCCGTAGCGGGCGGCCGCGTCGTCCCGGCGGATGATGCGCCGAATCCTGGCCGCGGCATTGGCGATCAGTTCGTCGCCCACCGCGTGCCCGTAGTTGTCGTTGACCCGCTTGAAGCCGTCCAGATCGATGAACAGCAGCGCCAGGGGTTGTTCACCCCATCGCTCCCGATTGCGATGCAGCGCCCGCAGCAGGGCGGCGCGGTTCAGGAGTCCGGTCAGCATGTCGTGATCGGCCTGGTACTGCGCGCGCCGTTCGCTGCGGGCGCTGCGTTCGATGGCGCGTTCGCTGCGTAGCAGCACGCCCGACAGCAGTAGCGCGAACAGCGACGAAACCACCACGCGGTCCATCATTTCCAGACTGGAGCCCACTACCGGCACCAGCGCGGCCACGATCATGATGATGGCGATGATGCTGGCCCGCTGCCGTGAGCGGTGGGCGTGGATATCGCGTGGCCCGCCGAGCATCACCATGCTCGGATGCAGGGCCGCCGCGCCCACCAGCAGGTAGGCGAACTGCAGGGGGATCAGCAGGATCTCGCGGCTCAGGTCGGGGGCCGAGCCGGCCATCTCCAGGTTGTAGCCGAGATCGCCGACCAGGATCACGAGCATGGCCAGGTACACCAGCCGCAGTGAGGTTTCCGAGCGCGCCGAGGTGACGATCGAATGCGCGACCACGGTGAGCAGCAGCGCGTCCACCACGGGATAGGTGACGGCGATGAGCGTGGTGAGGTTGAAGGCCGTCGCCTTGTGCAGGATCGGGGAGATCAGGAAGGTCCACGAGACCAGCAGGGCGCCGAGGCCGATCAATCCGGAATCGAGCAGCAGGTCGTGGTCGGTGCTGTTCTGGCGCGGGCGTAGCCACAGCACGGCCGCCACCCCCAGACAGCAGTATCCGCTGAGGGTGAACAGATCGTCGAACGGATGCCGCTGCCAATCGCTGATCTCGCGTAGCACCGTGCCTATGGTGACTTGCACCACAGAGGCCGAGAGCAGGTACCAGGGGATGGGATGCCGCGGCCGGTACTGCCGCATGCCGACCACGATCATGCACAGGCTGAGGGTGACCGAGGCGATGAGCGTGCCGAGCCCGAGCTGGCGGGAGGGGAACAGCATCGGCAAGGCGACGATGAGTATGCCGGGGTAGAACAGCACTGATCGCCAACAGACCTTGAACCGCCGACCGGACTGACCGGCCGGTGTTGTGTCTGTTCCCACCAGCCCCCCTTTACCGCTCCATTCCCGAAGACCGTGCCGCGCACCGACCCCTCGAACAGTGCTCGAAGGGCTTCGGTGATCAACGACCGAGTGTTGTGCGTACGAGCATAGGGCCCAAAAAGACGGTAGGAGAATGCTGCCGTCCGGATCTGGGTAACCGAGTCGATCATGGCACGAATCACGCCGGTTCGTTGGGGAGTTCACCGAACCCGCAGTATCGCTTTCCGCGAGACTCGTTATGCTCCCTGCCAATCCGAACCGTACGGCCTGAACTACCCTCCGACAAGGAGCTGCGGTGGAATCGACAGCGGGACGGTGGCTCGCGCCCGGACGCGTCAACCTGATCGGCGAGCACACCGACTACAACGACGGATTCGTGCTGCCGATGGCCTTGCCGCTGGGCGTGACCTGCACGGCAGGTGTGCGCGGAGACGGCATGGTGCGGTTGCGATCCCGGCAGCGCGCGGCCGAGCCGATCGAGACCAGCACCGCCGCACTCGATGTCTCGGGCTGGTCGGAACTGCCGGAGTGGTCGCACTACGCGCTCGGCGTGCTGCGCGAATTCACTCGTCGCGGTTACGAGGTGCCCGGCGTGGAATTAGATCTGGACGGTACGGTGCCGATCGGCGCGGGCCTGTCCTCCTCGGCCGCGCTGTCCTGTTCGGTGGCCATCGCCCTGCGTGATCTGTTCGCCCCCAGCCTTTCCGCCGCCGAGATCATCGATATCGCCCGCACCGCCGAGAACGTCTACGTGGGCGTCCCGACCGGTGTCCTCGACCAATCCGCCGCCATCCTGTGCACCGCGGGCCATGTGCTGTTCCTCGACGTCCGCACCGGCGAACACGAGCAGATCCCCTTCGATCTGGAACGATTCGGCCTCGAACTACTCGTCGTCGACACCGGCACCCCCCATCGCCTGGTGGACGGCGAATACGCTCGCCGCCGCACCGAATGTGCCACCGCCGCCGAAGAACTGGACGTCCCGTTCCTCCGCGACGTCACCTCCCCGGATCTCGTCGAACGTCTCCGAGACCCCGTCCTGCGCCGCCGCGCCCGCCACGTCGTCACCGAAAACGCCCGAGTCCGTACAGTTGCCGAACAATTGCGCACCGGCGGCGACCCCCGCACCATCGGCCCCACCCTCACCGCAGGCCACCACTCACTCCGCGACGACTACGAAGTCTCCGCCCCACCCCTCGACACCGCCGTGGAAACCGCCACGGCCGCCGGAGCCTACGGCGCCCGCATGGTCGGCGGCGGCTTCGGCGGCAGCGTCATAGCCCTCGTAGACCGCGAAAACACCCCCAACGTCATCCACGCCATCCGAAAAACCTTCCACACCAACGGGTTCAAACCACCGCGCACCTTCGCCGTCACCCCCGCCGCCGGGGCACACAGGCTGCGCGATCACGAATGACGATGTGCCCCGCCCGATTACGCATCGGACGGGGCACACGCGCGCGTGAACTACCGGAGCGCAGCGGGAAGTGAACTACTTCGCCGCAGGGGTGAACGGCTGGTTGATCGTCGTGAAGTACTGGGCCGCGGCGAGGATCGCGACGGGGGCGGTCACGAAGACCTGGCCGAGCAGGGTGCCCAGGAAGCCGAGCGTGGACGCGCCGATGAGGCAGCCGCCGAGCGGGCCGAGGCCGAACATGGCGGCGAGGGGGAGGGTCGCGCCGAAGGCGACGCCCGCGCCGATGACGCAGCCCAGCGCCGCGCCGCTGATACCGCCCACCAGGGTGCCGATGCTCGCGCCGAGGCCGAGGGTGCTGGTCATGCGGCTCCAGGCGGCCTGCTCGCGCTCGTACTCGGACTTCCAGGGGGCCTGGTTCTCGTACGGGAGGGCGACCGGCTTGTAGGCGGCGTGCGCGAGGTCGAACTGCGGGGTCAGGGTGGCGGTGCGGTCGGCGATCTCGGCCGCGATCGGGAACTCGAAATCGTCTACGCGGAACTTCAATTCGGTTCCGGCGACGGTGGTGCCGTTGGCCGCCTTGACCTTGAAGACCCCGTCCTCGACGACCATGGAGCCGGCGTCGGTCTTGATGATCTGCTGGGTCTCGGTGGTGGTCATCGAGTAGTTGATGACTCCGGCATCCGCGACTTCGGGTGCGGCGGAGGCGGTTCCGCTGGCGACGGCGACAGCGGTCGACAGCAGGGCGGCGGACACGGCGAGCTTGTGGAGCTTCATCAGGTGGAAAGTCCTTGTGTCAGTGCAGGTCAGGTGGCTGCACGGGGGAGTATCTCCCGGCTTCCGGGAGCTGTGTAAGGCATGGGGTACCGGCGGCACGGCCCGAAGGCCGTGTCGCGCACTGGAATTCGGAGCTTATGCGGCCGGGGTGCGGCGCTTGGCGACGAGTCCGAGTAGCACGTCGACCGCCAGGAACGCCAGCAGCGGAATCCCGATCATCGGCACGTACCAGGCCACGAAGACCGCGGCCGCCGCGAAGGGAACCAGCACCACGAGCGGCGTCTGCCGGCCCGCGCCGCGACGCGGCGCCCGGCCCGCGGCGAGCTTGTTCTCCTTGGTCGGCCGGCGACGCCACCACATCAGGTAGCCGCGCACGATCACGGTGATGAGCCCGATCATGACGGCCAGCAGCAGCAACTGGTTGAGCAGCCCGAACAGCAGACCCATGTGGAACGCGATGCCCCAGCTGGTCAGTTTGGCCATGAGCGGCCAATCCGCGAAGCGCAGCGTATCGGTGACATTGCCGGTCGCACCCTCGACCGCGATGGAATCCTGGGTGTACACGCCGGGGCGACGGAGTTCCTTGGCGACGAACGCCGTGCCGTCCTTGGCCGGAATGCTGATCTCCAGCGGACCCTCCAAGCCGTTGGCGCGCGCCACCCCGTACACGGTGTCGACCAGCGCGGCCTTGTTCGGCGACGGTGCGGCGGCGGGCGCTCCGCCACCGCCGTGCCCGCTGTGGTCCCCGGCGGGCTTCTCGGCCGGACCGGTCGAGCCCGGCAGTTTGGCGCTCACGGCGGGCGTGGTCCAGCTCATGGCTTTGCGCAGGTCGGCGACATTCTCACCGGCGTACTTGGACCAGGTCATGCCCGTGGCCGACAGCAGCAGCACGATCGGCAGGATCCAGATGCCCACGGCCGCATGCCAGTTCAGCGTGCGCGCCCGCGGCTTGGACCGGTCCGGGCGGAACAGCCAACCGGCGGAACGCTTCTCGCGTCGCGCCCGCACGCGGCGGTACCAGAGCACCAGCCCGGCCAGCGCCACCAGCCACATCCAGGAGGCCGCGACCTCGCTGTAGTAGCGGCCGATATCGCCGAGATGCAGATCCCGGTGCAACTGGTCGATCCAGGTGCGGGTTTCCAGCGCACCCGAGCTGCCGTACACGACGCTGTCGCCGATCGGCTGCGCGGTGACGGGGTCGACGAACACCGCCCGCCGTTCGGAGTCGCCGAGCGAGGGATCGCTGAAGATCACCCGCGTGGTGTCGCCGACATTCTGCGCGGGGGCCACGGCATTGAGCGCCAGCTCCGGCTTGGTCGCCACCGCCGCCGCCACCTGCTCCGAGAGCGGTTTGGTCGGTCCGGTCGAATCGGTGTGCAGCAGACCGCGATCGACCACAGTTTCCAGCGTGGGGGCGATCGCGTAGAGCGCGCCGGTGACGGCCGCGATCAGAATGAACGGTGCGATGAAAACACCGGCGTAGAAGTGCAGTCGCAGTGTCAGCGCCTGAAAGGCATTCCCGGCACTGCGTTTCGTGGATTTCGGAGTTTCCGGGGTAGGCGAGGGCGGCGGTGTCGAATCAACCTGTTCGACACCGCTTTCTGTGATGGTCACAAGCGGTCTTTCTGATGTTCGAGGGAACCCGGAACCGCGGTCGGCGGTGGCGCCAACGCGAACAGCGAATCACTGTGCGCGTATGGCGAACTCACACGACCGCGACGGCTCGTGTGCCCGGGAGAAGGATGAGGTCAGCCTCGAACGAGTGCGGGCGGCCCCCGCGTACGAAAGACATCCGCCGCGAAGATCCGCAGCACGACCCGATCGCGATGCGCGATCGGCAGCGCCTGGAACCCCGAGGGAACCGGAAGCGAAACCGGAATCGGCAGCGCCCAGGACAGCACCGTGGTGGTGATCCGATAGGCGGCTTCCGCGCCGACGATGACCACAGCCGCCGCCACAGCGGCAGTGCAGTGCGCCGCCAACATGGCCGGACTCCACATGGCAGCCTGATTGTGGTGGTGATGCCCGCTGGGCGACCCCCACATCATGCTGAAGTGCCCGAGCATCTGCCCGCCGATGAGCGCGGTCACCAGCCCGAGCCAGGTCGTGCGCAGCAGACTCACACCACTGACGAGCGCACCGACCGCGGCCGACGCCGCCACGAGCAACGTCAACGGCCCCGTTTCCAGCGCCGCGGCCCCGGAAACCCACCCGTGCGCGGCCACCGCCAAAGCCCCCGAAATCGAACCGGCCGCCCCTCCGCGCAACACCGCAGCATCACTGCGGGTATGCGCCGAAGAGCGGCCGTGCTCGAAACTCACTCGCTGATGATAAACCCTGTCTCTCCAAGCTCTCGAGCCCACTGCTGCGCAGTGGGCTCGAAGGAATCGAAAGAAACTAGGCCGAAGGCACATCCATTTCGATCAGCGGCTTACGCAGCAACTTTCCGGTGGCGTTGCGGGGGAGTTCGTCGAGGAAGATCACCTCGCGCGGCACTTTGTAGCGAGCCAGGTTCTCCTTGACGTAATCCTTGAGTTCCTGGGCGTCGCGGTTCGAGCCCGGTCCCGGAACCACGATGGCGCGCAAGCGCTTTCCGAAGTCCCGGTCGTCCACGCCCACCACGGCGGCTTCCAGCACGTCGGGACGGTTGGACAGCAGGTTCTCGACCTCCTGCGGGAAGACGTTCTCGCCGCCGGAGATGATCATGTCGTCATCGCGGCCGTCGATGAACAGCAAACCGTCGGCATCGAAGTGGCCGACATCGCCGGAGGACATGAGGCCGTCGACGTACTCCTTGGTGCGGCCGTCGGTGTACTGCTTGAAGGAGTGGCCGTTCTCGATGAAGATCGTGCCGGTCACGTTCGGGGCGGTGATGCGCTTGCGGTTCTCGTCGTAGAGCGCGACGCGGATGCCGACCGGCGGCTTGCCCGCGGTGGTCGGGGCCTTGCGCAGTTCGGCGGGCTGGGCGACGGTCATGACCGCGCACTCGGTGGAGCCGTACACGTTGTAGAGGCTGTCCCCGAAGTAGTCGAGGGTGCGGGTGACCACGTCCGGCGGGATGGCCGAACCGGCGGCGAACAGTACGCGCAGGGTCTCGCTCGGCTTGTACTTCGCGAGGGTCTCCGGCGGCAGGTCCAGGATGCGCTGCAGCATGGTCGGCACCACGACCAGGCCCTGCGCCCGGAACTTCTGGATGTTCTTCAGCGTCGTCTCCGGATCGAAACGCCGCTGCTGGAACACGACCCGGTTGCCGAGCGCGATGGAGATGGTGAACTGCGACAGGCCGGTGGCGTGGAAGATCGGCGCGGCCATCACGACGGTGCTGTTGCGCGGCAACGGAATCCGGTCCAGGAACTGCGCGGTAATGAACGGGCTCACCTTGTCGCGCGGCGCGCCCTTGGGGGTGCCGGTGGTGCCACTGGTGAGGATGACCATGCCGCCCGGCTTCTCCGGCGGCGCGATCGCCGCGACGGACTGCCCGGCCGCCACCGAATCGATGGTCGGGATCGAGGGATCGGCATTGTCCTTGGCGTCGACCCAGGTCAGGATGCGCGGGATCGCGGCCGGGATCGCGCCCATGAGGTCGAAGAACTCGCTGTCGTGCAGCACCGCCTTGACCTGCTCGCGGGCCGCGACATCGGCGAACTGCGGCTTGGCGAAACCGGTGTTCATGAGCACCGCGCGCACGCCGAGCTTGCCGGCGGCGACCAGGCTCAGCACCATGCCGCGGTGGTCGCGGGCCAGCACGCCGATCACGTCACCGGCGACCAGGCCCTGGGCGGCGAGGCCGCGCGCGAAGGCGTTGGACTGCTGGTCGATCTGCTCGAAGGTGAGCTCACCGGCCTCGTCCACGATGGCCGCGGCCTTGGGGTTGGTCTTGGCGGCGTGCACCACCGCGCCCGCGAACGGTCCGAACTTCAGCACGTTCACCGCGGAACGCACGGCGACATCGGGCCGCAGCGGATTGAACAGTCCCCCTCGGACCATGGCGTTGACGCTCAGCGCGGCGTCGCTCGCCTTGCGGAGAACCGTGCCTGCCTGTGGAAGGGCAAGTGACATGGGTACAACCTTCCGCGATCCCCTGCCTGACGAGTCGGCTGTCGGACCGCAACCTCGAGATCCAGTGCGTGCTAACCCTAGCAAGCACAAAGCTCACAGTTGTGGCCGAGGTCTCTGTGACCTGCGGTATCGAATACCTACCGCAGGTCGTGGCCTGGGTGACAGCCCGGCTCGCAGTGTGAGCAGGGGGGACGGGTAGGGGTCGCGGACTATCCGGCGGGCGGCTCGTACTCGACCAGCACCCGGCGCAGCAGCTTGCCGGTGGCATTGCGCGGCAGTTCGTCGATGAAGTACACGTCGCGCGGCACCTTGTAGCGGGCCAGATTGTTCTTGACGAACAGCTTCACCTCGTCCGGATCCGGCTTCTCGCCCGGCTCGGGAACGATGAAGGCGCGCAGCCGCTTTCCGAATTCCACATCGTCGACGCCGACCACCGCGGCGTCGAAGACATCGGTGCGCTCCAGCAGCAGGTTCTCCACCTCCTGCGGGAAGACGTTCTCACCGCCGGAGACGATCATGTCGTCGTCGCGGCCGTCCACGAACAGCAGTCCGGCATCGTCGAAATGGCCGACGTCGCCGCTGGACATGTAGCCGTCGATGATCTCCTTGTGGCGGCCGTCGGTGTACCCCTTGAACGGCGCGCCCGAGCGGATGAAGATGCGCCCGGTCACGTTCTTGGCCTGGACGCGCTTGCCGTCGTCGTCGAACAGCACCACCTCGCAGGTGATGGGGGAGCGGCCCGCCGTACCGGGCGCGACCGCGAGATCCTCCGGCCGGGCGACCGTGGCCACCGCGCATTCGGTGGAGCCGTACAGGTTGTAGAGGACATCGCCGAACACCTCGGCGGTGCGGATGCTCAACTCCGGCGACAGCGCCGAACCCGCGATCACGATGCCCTTCAGTGAGGAGGTGTCGTACTTCTCGCGGATCTTCTGATCCAGCTCCACCATGCGATGCAGCATGGTCGGCACCGCCACCAGCATGTCCACCTTGTGTTCGGCGATGAGCCGCAGCGTCTGCTCGGCGTCGAAGCGGCGGGCGACGACCGTCTTGTTGCC
Organism: Nocardia acididurans; assembly: GCF_016741815.1. Classification (GTDB taxonomy): domain Bacteria; phylum Actinomycetota; class Actinomycetes; order Mycobacteriales; family Mycobacteriaceae; genus Nocardia; species Nocardia acididurans. The sequence goes on along the minus strand of NZ_JAERRJ010000003.1, from coordinate 571,705 downwards.
CAGCGACACGCCCACCAGCCAGGTGCCCAGCCCGGTGCTGTGGAAGATCGGAGAGACGATCAGCATGGTGCCCTGGCGCGGGAAATCGATACGGTCGATCATCTGCACGGTGGCCAGCGGGGTCACCTTGTCGCGCGGCGCGCCCTTGGGCAGGCCGGTGGTTCCGCTGGTGAGGATGATGAACCCGCCCGGCTTCTTGGGCGCGGGCAGCGGCTCCCGATTGTTCGCCGCCACCAGAGCGTCGAGAGTGGTTGCGCCGTCCGGCAATTCGTGACCCTCATCGACCCAGGTGAGCACCCGCGGCAGCTCCGGCGGCAGGGCGTCGAGCAGGCCGAGGAATTCGCTGTCGTGCAGCACCGCCTTCACGTTCTCCCGCGCGCACACCTCCGCGAACTGTGGTTTGGCGAAGCCGGTGTTCATGAGCGCCAAGCGTGCGCCGAGCTTCCCGGCCGCCGCCATGGACAGCAGCAGGCCGCGATGGTCGCGCGCCAGGATGGCGATCACCATGCCGGGTTTGACGCCCATGCGCTGCAGGCCGCGCGCGATGGCGTTGGACTGCTCCTCGAGTTCGCCGTAGGTGAGGTCACCGCGCTCGTCGGCCAGCCCGATGGCCTGCGGCCACACTCGCGCGGCGTGCCGGATCATGGTGGCCTGCGGGCCGTAGACTCTGGAATCCAATGCGGTGCGGACGGTTTCGAGCGGATCCTTGGGATCGCTCACTCCCTGCTCCCGCAACCGCTTGAGCCCCTTGAGGGCTTCGCCGGTGTGCGCCATTCGCTGCCGCGCCGAATGCAGAACCGAGGCCATCGCGCTACCTCCATTGACGTGCGATTACCCGCCCGCCGACAGGACAGGTTGCCGCCACGGTAGCAGTGGAGTGTGACCCGCGTTACACAAATCCGGTCACAACGGACACGCGGTCGTGGTGCGCGGACCGATCGGCGGTGTGCACGCGGGTGGCGCAAGGCCCCCGCCTCACCCGCCGGGGGACCATCGGCGTTTCCGTCGCTCAGCTCGCGTCGTAACCGGTGTGCAGGCCGAGATGCGCGGTGGCGTCGAGCTCCGCGCCGACCGCCGCCAGCTTGCCGCGCACGGCGGCGACGGCATCCGGGCCGAGGGTCAGGCGCAGTGGCGGATCGGGCTGACCCAGGGTCGCGAGGACCGCGGCGGCGGCCTTCGCCGGATCACCCTCCTGCTGCTGATCCGAGGCGGGCAGACCGTCACGGATGACGCCCACCGTCGCGTCGTAGTCGGCGATCGCGGAGCCGACCCGCAGCGCCGCGGGCTTGGCGAAACTCGTTCGGAACGAACCCGGTTCGACGATCAGCACCTGGATGCCCAGCGGATTCACCTCGGCGGCAAGGGCTTCGCTGGCCAGCTCCAGCGCGCCCTTGGCGGCCGAATAGATGCCGACACCGGCGAAGGACATGAACCCGCCCATACTGCTCACCTGCACGATCGCGCCGCCGCGGCGTTCCCGCATCTGCGGCAGCACCAGCTGGGTCAGGCGCAGCGGGCCGTGGAACATGACCTCCATGGCATCGCGCAGATCGGCCTCGGCGGTCTCCTCGATCGCGCCGACGATGCCGTAGCCGGCATTGTTCACCAGCACGTCGACCCGCCCGGCCTCCTTCACCACGCGTTCGGCGGCCTGGGCGTCGCGGACGTCGAGGGCCAGCACCTCGACCCGATCCGGATGGGCGGCAACGATTTCCGCCATGCTCTCGGGACGGCGGACGGCGGCGATCACCTGATCGCCCGCAGCCAGCGCCGCCCGGGTGAAGGCCGCACCGAATCCGCTGTTGGCTCCGGTGATCAGCCAGCGGCGCGGGGTGGTCTCTGCACTCATGGTCGATCCTTTTCGCTGTGTTCCCGGGCGGTCTGCCCGGTTGCTCGGAAACCAGCCTGCCCGCCGCGGGTGTGGCCCGGTATGGCCCAAAGGTGGAATATGGATGCGTGGCCGGTGCACTGAGCGATCCCATCCGTCGTCCGCGCGTCCTGCCCACGGGGGAGCGGTTGTCGGCGGAGGACTACCGCAGGCTCGTCGGCGTCCTCGAAACCGTGGACCACGCCAGTGATCTGCCGGAGTTCCGGGAGCGCCTGGTGCACGCACTGCGGAACTGGTTCGGCTTCACCGGAGTGGCTGTGCTGCACGGAGATACCCTCTTCGAGGCCATCCAGCAGGGGTGCGGCGTGCAGGGCGGTTACACCCCCGAGTTCACCGCGGAATACGAGGCCCGGTGGGCCGCAACGGATCCGCTGCGCACCCCGGCCGCCGCCGAGCTGATCCTGGCGCGCGGGGTGGCCCGGCTGGTGGAGATCGCACCGGATTCCCCGTTCATCGCGAAGTTCCTGCGGCCCAACGGGATTACCGACAAAGCCGCCATGGTCGTGGACGGCGGGCCCTCGGGGGTGCTGTTCGTCGGCATGGCGGTCACCGATGCGCCGCGCGTGCCCGAACGCGATCTGGCCGTCCTGCGGACGCTGCGGCGGCTGCTCGCGCCGCTGGTGGTCGACCAGCTCGACCGGGACCGCGACCGCCGAGCCGCGACCGCGAATTGGCAACTGACGCCGCGGGAATGGGAGGTCGCCGATCTGGCGGCGCAGGGTCTGACCAACCGCCAGATCGCCGAACGGCTGTTCATCGGCGTGGATACCGTCAAGAAGCATCTGAGCCGGGTGCTGGCCGAAACCGCGTGCACCAGCCGCACCCAGCTGGCGCTGCGGTTCGCCGCCGCGTGATCAGGCCGCCGCGGGTGTGGTGAAGCGCTCACCCGTGCGCGGCACGCCGATTCCGTTCCAGGTGAACGGGATTCCGCGCGCGGCAACGGTATCCAGCGAATCCATGAGCTGGAAGTGCACATGCGGCTCGGTGCTGTTGCCCGAGTTGCCGCAGCGGGCGATGACCTGCCCGGCGTCCACGCGGTCACCGACCCGCACGGTCACCGACCCGCGCCGCAGATGGCAGACGCGGGCATAGGTGCCGTCCGCCAGCTCCAGCACCAGCGTATTGCCGAAGACGAAGCTCACCGGCGCAAGGGATCTCGCGATCTGCTCGACGACGAAGAAGTACAGCAACCCCGCCACGCTGTAGCGCGCGCGATGGTCGCGCCGCCGGTCGACGACCTCCACCACCGTGGCTTCCGCCGGGCTCAGCACCGGACTGCCGAAGGCCGGGAACTCCTCCGGCCGATGCAGGCGCAGCAGCCGGAAGCCCGGCTTCTCCGCCCCGTTGCGCACCAGATCGATGGCGTAACCCTGTCCGCCCCATTCGGTTCCATGACTGGGCACCCGATCGGCCGGACTGTTCACCGCCGTCCAGTCGCCGAGCACCGGAGCCATGACCGCGACCGCCGGGCGCGCGGGATGCTCCTTACGCCGCCGCCCCCGCACCAGATTCCAGCCGAATTCGACCAGATAGGTCAGCACCAGCACGGTCGCCACAGCCCAGATCCACCCCCCGTACCGCGAATCCCGCAGTGCCGTCAGCCGATCGACGGACAGCAGGTCGCCGGCCATGGTGAGCAGTATCAGCGCGACCGAAATCAACCGGCCCCAATGAAATACGTGTAGAGCAATCCTCCGGAACATACGTTCCCCCAGAGAGTTTCAGCGCCGCGTGGTAGCGAGCGCGACCAACAGTGGCACCACCCGCCCCGCGGGCACCTCATAGCGCCCACGCGCCGCAGCATGCAGCCATCCGGCCGCGACCAACTGCCGCAGATGGTGGTAGATCTGGCCCGACGTGCCGACACCCTCGAGCGCCGTCAACTCGGTGGCGGTTCGCCGCCCGCCGAGAATCTCCCGCAACAGCCGCAGCCGCACCGGATTCCCCAGCGCCGCAAGACGATCAGCGGCTTCACTGCCGTCGTCGGCAAGCAGATCATCGGTGCTGAATCCCATCTGCCAGCCATACTGCTCCCCGGCCGGCAACCGCACCGACCCGGCGAACAGCACGCCGCCATCCTCGATCCCCAGCTCCGCGAACTGCTCCTCCAACCGCGTCAGCGCCCACAGATCAGCCTGGCGAACCACCGCCCGCCGCTCCGCGCGCCGCTCACCCTCGAGCTCACCGACCCGTCGTTCGAGTTCCTCGACCCGCTGTTCCAAACCCACAACCACAATCTACGTAACTACGTAATTCCTGACAAGCGCTCCTGTGTCCGACCCTGAAACTGGGGGCGTCGCATATTTCTGAATAGCCCACGTTTCACTACTGTGCCTGGCTACTCTCGCGAGCAGCTCACCAGTAAGGAGATCCTGTGAAGTCAACCGTCGTAACAGCTTTCGCCGCCGCAGTGATCGGCGTGATCGTCGCCGCACCCTCGGCCCACGCCGCCGGCGGCATCGGCACCGATGTCCTCGCCGGCAAGTCGTGTCACGTAGGCCAGACCTACCGTATCGTTCTCGGCTCCAATGCCCGGGTGACCTCCAACCTGACCTTCACCGACAACGGAAACCCGATACCGATCGAGGCGGGCGACTGGCACCTCGGCTACGTCAACTGGACCCCCACCACCACGGGCCCGCACACGCTGAAACTGTCCGGCGACATCACCAGCGGCGGTCAGTCCCTGCTCGACCTCGGCAGTTCGGAACTCGTGGACCTCACCTCGGGCACCGGTCTTTTCCGAGTCAGCCCCTATGTGGCACAGGTGATGGTCGTGAACTCATCCGACACGACAACACCCTGCCTGGTCTGACGGTGCCTCGATCTGGAAACCGGCAACCACCGCCCTGCGCCCGTCAGATGAGGGTGCGCAGGGTGGATTCGATTGCGGCTGTGCGTTTTTGGGCTGCTTCGGGGGCGGTGGGGAGGCGTAGTTCGATGGCGAGGCGGTTCTGGAAGGTCGAGATGATGTAGGTGCCCGGTGGGGCGAAGGGGGTGTTGGGGTCGATCGGGGTTTCGATCATCAGGCTGCGGAAGTCTTCGAATTCGAGGTGGGTGGGGGCGTGCGGGGGTGGGACGATGCCCCAGTTGGTGGAGACGATCGCTATCGGGCGCTCCGAGGCGGGGATCTGGGCCATTTCGGCGATCGCGGCGGACATGTTCTCGAAGAAGCTCAGGCCCGACTGGTGAATGTCGTTGGTTTCCAGGCCGTTTCGGAGGCTGTCGTTGACCTTGTGGGCGATGGCGACGGTGTCGGTCAGGTCTGCGGTGGGTGTGAACTCCGCGAAGCCGAGGGGGTTCGTGGCGGCTGGGTTCGCTACGGGGGGTGAGAGTCTGCTGCGCAGGTTCACGGGATAGGTGTAGGCGATTCGATCCGACGGGACACCGCCCAGTTCGGATTCCACCCGCATGATCACCGCCGAGAGCACGGCGTTCAGAGTGGTGTCGTTGCGGCGGGCGAAGGCCAGCAGGGCGGCGGTGGCGGCCGGGTCGAGGCGACAGCGCGCACTCGTGGTCGCGAAGACCCGGGATGTGCTGGGACCGCGGCCCGGTGCGACCGCTGTCGTTGTCTCGTCCTCGGTCGGCTGAGGTGCCGGCGCGGGCGGAGTTGCCCTGTCCGCCTTGCAGATCCCGCGGTCGGCGAGCACCTTTTCCAGCGACTCCGGGTACTCCCACACGGCGTCGTCCACCGCTACGCCGTGCACGGTGGCGGTGTACAGCGCCCACAGATCCGCCAGCAGATCGAGCGAGTGATATCCGTCGGCGATGCTGTGATGAGTGAAGAGGGTGACCGCGGAACGGTCGCCATCTCGAGTGACGTGCAGGCCGGACAGTGCGCGCGTCTGGTCCGCGCAGACCGTCGAGATCGGGGCATCGAGATCACCGGCGGTGACCACGACGCCCGGCAGCGGACCGGACCCGGCCACGATCACGAACCCGCCGTCCTCCGGTTCCAGCGTCGCCGCCAGCGCCGGGTAGCGCCGGCGCAGTGCCGCGAAGGCGGTCGACAGCGCGGTGATGTCCAGTGCGCCGCGCACTCGGACCGAGTAGCCGATATAGGCGCCCGCCATGGCGAAGAACAGTTCACTGGGCGCGAGGGAACGGATACGACCGGCAGACACACATACTCCTGAAGGGTAGGGATGGTGGGAAGATCGTTCGGATACCACTCTTCCGGGTGCCGACGCACCCGGCCACATCCTGTGGGTCAACTCATAGCAACGCGAAATTCATTACCGTGAAGCGGATTTCGATGGTCCGCGAACAATGCTCGGGGACCGCCGGATCGGGGCGCGATACCGCACCCGCACGGGTGGGGCGGGTGCCGGGGTCGCGCCGAGATCCGCCAGCAGTTCGCGGCGACGCTCGAGCGGGATGCTGTGCCGGTCGCGGTAGGTGAGAGCTCCTTCCATGGCCCAGAGCATCTGCAGCGTAAGGTTTTTCACGTCGGCGGCCCGCATGCGGCGGTACGCCTCCACCGGGCCGATGGCGGCGAGATCCTCCAGCGTGGCGACGTTCGCGTGCGCCAGCATCGCGGCCGCCGCCCGGCTGAGGACGTAGCTGCGGTCCCGCCACTCCCGCACCTTCAGATGCGCATCGCCCCGCACCGATTCGGCCTCGGTCCACACCGCGGCCCGCAGATCCTCGGGGTCTTCCGGCACGGTGGCGCGAGACAGCACCTGGGCGCGAGCCTGCGCGGCAACGCTGACCATCGGCCGAAAACGCCGGAATACCTGGATCTCCCCGTCATATCCGTAATCCCACGGCCCGAGATAGGTGTGGTCGGAGCCGTGGCGCGTGGTGTCCAGACCGGCCGCGCTCAGCGCCCACGCACGAGCATCCTCAGGTGTAGCCGGCGAAAGAACGATCACCCCCCGACGGCGATCGACCTGCCCCCGGCCCTCACCCCGATGGGTGGCGTGATACCGCTCCCACCAGGCATCCAACGCCGCAGGCTCCAAAGTCCGGTCCATACCGAAGGTTTGCCACCGCACAGTGCCCTCCGGCTTGGGCAACGCATGCCGCTTCAACTGATGCGTCACCCGATCGTCGAACGGCGTGCACCAACCGGGCACCAGCGCAATGGGATCAGCCGGATCGGCATCGAACGGAGTCGGCGTCAGGAACTGCCGGTCGATGTACACGAATGTCCCCGGCCGCGCCTGATACGACAGCCCCCACAGCAGCCGCGCCAGCAACCGAGCCCCATGCTCATCGGACAACACATGCCAGGTGTCGTGAAACCGATTGGTACTGAACCGAGCACGCGTCCCCGCCCGCAACGTGATCACGGTGTGGACGCCATTCACCGACCGCACCAGGTGCCGGTGCAGTTTGAGTCCGTCGCCGATGGATCGCGCGGTAGCAGGTCGCTGTTGTTTCATCGCGCTCCATGACGCCACAGCAAACGACCCCCGCACAACCGAATTTCCGCCCACCCAACCCTTCTCAGTTGTGGCAGGTGTCCTGGTCGGAGTACAGCAGCAGCGAGGTCACGCTCTGCCCCGCCTGGCCATCGCGAGTGATCCCCATGAACCCGTAGTGGTAACCCGGGTGCCCGGGAACATCCGCCGAACTCCAGTTCACACCCAACCGCAGGCTCGGATACGCGGCCCGGACCTGATCCACCGACGACCCCGCCTTGATGCCCTCCGGCGTCTGCACCTTCGCCGAGGACCCCGGGAACAGGGCCACGACCTTCCCGTCGTTGAGGTACCCGCTACCCGAGGTCCAGAACCTGAAGCCCGCACACCCCACCATGGTCGCGCCGTCCTCGAGAATCCCCCGCGCCTTCCCGTTGTTCCGGGCAGTCTCCTCGGCCCAGTCCGCCCCGAGATCGAGCCCGTTGTACCCGGCCGGCCCGAGGATCTCGGTACCGGACGCCGTCGGCTGCAACGGCTTCATGGCCTCGACCGTATTCTGTTCCGTCGCACGGGATTCGGTGCTCGTTTCGCCGCCACAGGCGCTGAGCGTAGTGACGAGGGCGGCGGCGGCAAGTACGACGCCGAAGGACTGCATGATGCGCATGAAACTTCCTCGCGGTAGGACACCGAGCAGCCCCGATGTGATCTGTCACCGCTGATCCTGCGCAGCACACCTTGCAGCCCACCCAACAAACCGCTTAAGAAGAATCGGCGCGAACCCTGACCAGGGTTCGCGCCGATTTTCGCGGTGCCGGTGCCTACTTCAGCTTGTCCGAGGACAGGCCGAGGACGCGGCGGGCCACGATGAGCTGCTGGATCTGCTGGGTGCCTTCGAAGATGTCGAGGATCTTCGAGTCGCGGCCCCACTTCTCGAGGAGGGTGCGCTGGGAGTAGCCGGTGGCTCCTGCCAGTTCGACGGCCTTGAGGGTGACGTCGGTGCCCATGCGGCCGGCCTTGGCCTTGGACATGGAGGCTTCGAGGGAGTTGGGCTTCTTGTTGTCGGCCATCCAGGCCGCGCGTAGCGACAGGAGGTAGGCGGACTCGTAATCGGCTTCCATGCGCAGGAATTCGGCAGCGGCGGCATGCTGGTTGTTGGCCGGCTTGTCGTAGCTGATTTCGACGCCCGCGTCCTCGAGGACCTTGCGGAGCTCTTCGAGGGCGGCGCGGCCGACACCTACGGCCATGGCGGCCACGAGGGGGCGGGTGTTGTCGAACGTCTGCATGACGCCGGCAAAGCCCTTCTCCACGTTGACTTCCGGGGAGCCGAGGATGTTGTCCTTGGGGATGCGGCAGTCCTCGAAGCGGATCTCGGCCGTGTCGGACGCCTTGATGCCGAGCTTGTGCTCGAGGCGGGATACGGTGAGGCCCTTGGCATCCCGGGGGACGACGAAGGACTTGATGGCCGCGCGGCCCAGGGAGCGATCCACCGACGCCCACACCACGATGTGGGTGGCGCGCGAACCGGCGGTCACGAAGATCTTGGTGCCGTTGAGGACCCACTCGTCACCGTCGAGGGTGGCGGTGGCGGTCACGGCGGCCGAGTCGGAGCCGAAGGACGGTTCGGTGATGGCCATGGCGGCCCACACCTTGCCGAAGCGCTTGAGCTGCTCGTCGGTGGCGACCGCGGCGATGGCGGCGTTGCCCAGGCCCTGGTAGGGGATCGACAGCATCAGGCCGACGTCGCCCCAGGAGGTCTCGAGCGCGTTCATCAGCGCGGACATATTGCCGCCGTTGGTGTTTCCGAGCAGCTCGGTGGCGTGCGCGTCGCTCTCGCTGTCGGCCGAGCGGCCGCCGGTGGCGCCGGAGATCTGCTCGGTGCCCGAGTCGGACAGGCCCTCGACCATGGCGGCCATGGTGTCGAGCTCGACCGGGTACTCATGCTCGGCAAGGTCGTACTTGCGCGACGCCGGGCGGAAGATCTCGGCGGCGACCTGGTGGGCCTGGTTGGCGCTGGCCCGCAGCTTCTTGGGGAGTTCGAGATTGATCATGGGGAGTCTCTCCGTTGAGGATTCGTCCGCGCCGCGCAGCGGCTCGATTCAAGGGTGGCGGCGGGGACGAGGCGGGCTAGATGAGGACGATGCCTTCGGCAACGCCGACGGCGCGGAGATCGCGGTACCACCGCTCCACCGGGTGCTCCTTGGTGAAGCCGTGTCCACCCAGCAGCTGCACGCCGTCGAGACCGATCTGCATGCCCTTGTCGGTGGCCAGCTTCTTGGCCAGCGCGGCCTCACGGGCGAACGACAGTCCCTGCTCCGCACGTGACGCACCCCGCAGCGTCACGAGACGAAGACCGTCCAGCTCGATGGCCATATTTGCGACCATGAACGCGACAGCCTGACGGTGCGCGATCGGCTCGCCGAACGCCTCCCGCTCCTTCACATACGGAATCACGTAGTCCAGCACGGCCTGACCGGTGCCGACCGCCAGCGAGGCCCAGCCCAGGCGGGCGAGACGCACGGCGTCGGCGTAATCCTCGGCGCGCTGCACGGCGTCCGCGTCACCCAGGATCGCGTTGGTGGAGACCGCGACATTGTTGAGCAGCAGGCGACCCAGGCCCGCGGCCCGCAGACCCATCGACGGATCCGCCTCGATCACAACACCTTCGGTGTCGGCCTCGACGATGAAGAACGCCGGACGGCCATCCAGCTCGGCGGCGACGATGAACAGCTCGGCGTCACCGGCGGCCGGGACCAGGGTCTTCACGCCGTTGAGGCGGTAGCCCGACGGCGACCGGGTCGCCTTGGTCTGCAGCGCGAACGGATCGAACAGCGCCTGCGGCTCGGCGATGACCACGGCCGACTGCGGCACGTTCTCACCGGTGTAGGCGCCCAGGTAGGTCTTCTGCTGCGCGTCGGTGCCCCACTGCGACAGCGCGACCGCGACACCGCTCGGCGCCAGGATCGGCAGCGCCAAGCCCATGTCGCCGTGCGCCAGCGCCTCGGCCACGAGCGAATTGGTGACCGCGCCGCGCTCGGAGGCAGCACCCTCGAGCTCCTCCGGCACGTTGATCAGGGTGATGCCGAGCTCGGCGGCCCGCTCCAGCAGATCGCGGGGAGCCTTCGCGGCGTTGTCGGCGTCGTAGGCGGCCGGGCGCAGGATCTCGCCGGCGAACTCGCGGACCGTCTCGACGATCATCTGCTGCTCGTCGGTCGGGGTCAGGTCGAAGTAGTCCTTCTTACGGGACTCGTTGGCGGGCAGCCGCTTCGGCTGGCCGCCGCCGGAGACCTTCTCGAACGCGCGGGTGGCGGCACCAAGGGTGCGGAAACCGGTCTTCGTGCCCTCGTACGTAAGCCGCTCGATAGGCTTGCGCAGGTTGTACTTCTCCGCGAGTTCCGACCCCGTGATGGTCGTCATGACCCGCATCGCCGTGCCCATCCAGTCACGCTTGACCGGGTTCAGGCCAACAGCGGAAGTATCCGGACGTCGCTTCTTTGCGGTGTCTCGAGTGCTCATAATCACCAGTTTTCTTGAGAGTGGAGGGTGATCCTGCCCAGCAATCTTACTCCTGAGTAAGACTATCTTACTCCAGAGTAAGAACAACCGTCGAGGGTTGTCGAATCGGCAGGTGGAGGCGGTGGTTTGCCGAACTTCCGACGCCGCTCGCACCAAAGTGAAACAAACACCCTTCAGAAGGGTGGCATCTGGGCTACCGTGTGCGCGCACCATTCGCCCCGAAAATGGAGGTCTTGCATATGAAAACGCTGGTGGGTACGACCGGCGCATTCGCCATCGCCCTCTGCCTGTTCGCCGCCCCGAGCGCGGCCGAAGGCATCACCCTGCAACCCGCCGCCGACATCCAGAGCGGATCGGCCCCGTCGGTGGGGGCCGGATCCGCCACGGGCGGCGGTGACGTCGAAACCGGCCTCGGCCTCGGCTCGGTCCAGGTCGGCTCGAGCGTCAAGGACGGCCCGTACCTCGACTTCGGGTCGGTCCGGGTCGGCAACTCGGGATCCGGGCTGAAGTAGCACCACGACGGCGTCGGGACCGCAGCCCCGCGCCGGACGGAACGACTGCGGGGGCAGGTGGGCGAAAGGGCACCCGGCGTTCACCGAAATCTGAGACCGTGACGGAATGTACTGGATAGCGGGGGTTTTCGCGGCGGTACTGCTGGCCGTCTCGAACAGGTACGGGTATCACCGTGACGAGATGTACTTCCTGGCGGCGGGGCGACGCCTGGACTGGGGATATGCGGATCAGCCGCCACTGGTGCCGCTGATCGCGCGGGGGATATCGGCCATCGACGCCGAATCGCTAGTGCTACTACGTATTCCGGCTGCGACCGCGGCCACCGCCGTCGTGCTGTGCGCGGGATTCATGGCGCGGGAGTTCGGCGGGGGACGGCTGGCGCAGACGCTGGCGGCCGCGTTCACCGCCTCCGGAGCGCTGCTCATGGCCACTGGGCATCTGCTGGGCACCACCGTCTTCGACCTGGCGCTGTGGTCGGGCATCGCGCTGCTCGTATTGCGGCTGCTGCGAGACGAATTCGATCCGCGCTGGTGGCTCGGCGTCGGCGTGCTCGCGGGGTTGAGTATGCAGAACAAGGCGCTCTCGGCCCTGCCGATCCTGGTGCTCGCCGCGTCGCTGGCCGCACTCGGTCCGCGAAAGATCTTCGCCACCAAATATTTTGCGGCCGCGATCGCGACAGCGGCGATCATCGCGCTGCCCTACCTGATCTGGCAGGCCGCCAACGACTGGCCGCAGTGGGAACTCAGCCGCGCCATCGCGGGCGGCTCCTCCGGCACCTCGGACACCCCGCTGACCTTCGTCCTGCTGCAATTCGGCCTGATGGGCCCATTCCTGGCGCCGCTGTGGATATTCGGGCTCTGGCGCCTGTGGCGGCAGCCGCGCTACCGGGCCTTCGTACTCACCTACGCCGTGCTGTTCGTGGTATTCACCGTGTCCGGCGGCAAGGCCTACTACCTCGCCGGCATGTACCCGCTACTGCTGGCCGCCGCGGCCGCCGGACTCGAGCCCATGCTCACCGGCAACCGAATACGAAGGTTCGCAGTGGTTTCCGTGACGGTGATCAACGCCGTCGCCGGTGCGGCCCTGTTCCTACCGTTGCTGCCGGTCACGTCGGTCCGCGAATCCCCGGTCCTGGAAATCAATTACGACGCGGGAGAGACCATCGGCTGGCCGGTATTCGTCGACCATATCGCCGAAATCCGCGCCCGCTCCGCCCCCGACGCCGAACTCCTCACCGCCAACTACGGCGAGGCGGCCGCCATCGAACGCTTCGGTGCGCCCCACAACCTCCCCACCCCGCACAGCGGCCACAACTCCTACTGGTGGTGGGGACCGCCCGAGGACTCCCGCCCCACCCTCCTGATCGGACTCCCCATCGATCGCGCCTTCGAACTGTGCCCGCAGGTCGAACAGGTCGGCCGCATCGACAACGGCCTCGGCATCGACAACGAGGAACAGGGCAGACTCGTCTACCTCTGCCGCGCACCCCGCCAGAGCTGGGCCGAAATGTGGCCCAGCATAAGGCATTACGGGTAGGCGTCAGGCCGCCAGCGCGGCCAGCACCTGATCCTGGAGATGGCCGTTGGTGGCCACCGCGCTGCCGCCGTGCGGTCCCGGATTGCCGTCCAGCGAGGTGAACTTCCCGCCCGCCTCGCGAATCAGGATGTCGAGCGCCGCCATATCCCACAGCGACAGCTCCGGCTCGGTGCAGATATCCACCGCGCCCTCCGCCAGCAGGCAGTAGCCGAAGAAGTCGCCGTAGCCGCGCACCCGCCACACCTCGTCGCTGAGCACCAGCAGCTTCTCGCGCCGGCCGATGGCCCGCCACCCCGACAGACTCGAGATGGCCAGGCTGGACGCGCCCAGCTCGGCGATGGCCGACACCGAAATCGCCTTGGGCTCAGCCTTTTCGAAGCTGGACCACGCGCCCGCACCGGACGCCGCCCACCAGCGGCGGGCCAGCGCCGGGGCACTCACCACGCCCACCACCGGGACGCCGTCCACGAGCAGCGAGATGAGCGAAGCCCAGACCGGGACGCCGCGCACGAAGTTCTTGGTGCCGTCGATCGGGTCGATCACCCACTGCCGCCCGGTGAACTCGACGTCGCCGCCGAACTCCTCGCCGAGCACCAGGTCACCGGGCCGCTCGGTGGCGAGGATCCCGCGGATCTCATGCTCCACCGCCAGGTCGGCGTCCGACACCGGCGTCAGATCCGGTTTCGCGTCGACCTTCAGATCGAGCGCGCCGAACCGCTCACGCGTGATGGCGTCGGCGGCATCGGCCAGTCGCAGGGCAAGACGGAGATCATCGGAGTAGACGGTCACCCGGGACACGTTAGTGCCTGGATGTGACCCACGCGCGTCGGCCGCAAACTTCCCGCATCCTGGGACAATCCCGGTTCCGGCGTGACAGCGTCGCGGGGACACCGCCACCCGGCCCCCGCGCGGGATCAGGCGGACACGGGAAGTTCGCGCACGGCCGCGACCGCACTGGCCCACCAGTGCATCTGCCCCAGCATCGACTGCGCCGCGTACTCGAACTCACCCGGCTCGATCAGCGTCCCGTCACCGTCGAACAGCTGGTAGTACCGCGGCATCGACACGTAATCCCGCACCGCGTGCGCGTTCATCTCCGAGAAGATCTGCCGCAGATGCTCGATCGCGAACATGCCGCCGCTCTTCCCGCTGTACCCCACGAACCCGACCACCTTCCGATCCCACTCCGCGAAATGCCAGTCGATAGCGGTCTTCAGCGAAGCCGGGTAACTCCTGTTGATATCCGGCGTCACCACCACATACGCGTCCGCCGCCGCCAGCCGCCGGGTCAGATTCGTCATGCTCGCGTGCCGCACCGGATTCGGCTCCATCAACAACGGCACCGCGGGCAACTCCACCGGCATCGTGTAATCCGCCAGATCGATCACGTCGACCTCGAACCCCCCGTGCTTGTGCGCCTCCCCGGCGAACCAGTTCGCCACGGTCGGCCCGAACCGCCCCTCCCGCACGCTCCCGATGATCACGGCCAGCCGCAGATTCTTCCCACTCATCTTCTTCTCCTCCGAGAGTTCAACCGGCGGTTCCGCCGCTGGGAACGACTCTGCCGCCGGGCGAGACCCCCAGGGAGACCACGCTGAGAGTGGTAGTGACAGGGCCACTCTCGGGTGGCCCACCGCTGTTACGTTCGAATGGTGAGCGACAACGAGTTGGGACTGTTCCTGCGCACCCGGCGCGAAGCCGTGACTCCCGCGGCGGTGGGCCTGCCCACCGGACCTCGGCGGCGTACGCCCGGATTGCGACGGTCCGAACTGGCCATGCTCGCCGGCGTGAGCGTCGAATATCTGACCCGGCTCGAGCAGGGGCGGGATCGGCATCCCTCGCCGGAGGTGTTGTCCTCGCTCGGGGATGCTCTGCGGCTGACGTCCAGTGAGCGCATTCACCTCTATCAATTGCAGAAGACCGGTACCGGGTTCCACTGCATGGGCGGGGCGATGCCCAATCGGGAGGTGCGGCCCGCCGTGCGGGCGGTGCTGGATCGGCTCGGGCCCGCGCCCGCCGCGGTGTTCAACCGGTTGCATGAGGTCCTGGCGTGCACCGAGGGATATGAGCGGGTGATGGGATCCGTGGGTCTGCTCGATGCGGGGCTGCCCGCCAATTTCGCGCGGTTCGTCTTCACCGATGAGCGGGCGCGGAACGTCTTCGCGGACTGGGAGCATATGGCCGATCAGGTGGTGGCGGCGTTGAAGTCCGGGCCGTTCCGGACGGATGCGGCGGTGGCGGCGCTGGCCGACGAGCTGGCGGTCACCGTCGGGCTCCCGTTCACCGATCGCGTACTGAAGATCCCGGGATTCATCGGATCGACCGGTGTCGACCGGCTCACGCATCCGGAGGCGGGGGAGTTGCGGCTCGGGTACGAGCGGCTGGATCTGTCGGCGGACGACGACCAGCACATCATGGTCTACCTTCCGGCGGATGAGGCCACGGCGACCGCGCTGGACGGTCTGCTCGGCCGCCGCCCGGGTGGCCTGCGCGCCATCGGGTGACGCTGATCTCGTTGGCGTGGAAGCCGTTTGGAGGCGTACCCTCGCGATCATGAACAGTGATATCGACGCCCGCGAGCACGCCTGAAGAGCGCTTGCCCCTGTTCTTTCCGCCCGATTGCGATCGCGACAACTGATTTCGCGAGGGCCGGGTAACTCGTCGGGTACGTCCGGAATCGGGTCGGCTCCCAACCGCCGGCACGCGTGCCCGAACAGTCCACGGCACCCGGCTGGGCGCTTAAGTTTCGGAGAGGCGGGGCTGTAATCTTGACCATCGTGCATCCTGACGTATCAGCTGATCTTGCCGAACTCGACACCACTCTGAAGACCATCGAGTCGGTGCTCGACATCGAGGAGCTCGCCCGTCGTATCGACGAGCTCGAGCAGCAGGCGGCTGATCCGGAACTCTGGAACAACCAAGAACACGCACAGGCCGTGACCAGCGAACTGTCGCATGCGCAGTCCGAACTGCGCCGGGTCCGCGACCTGCGCCAGCGGCTCGAAGACCTGCCTGTGCTCTACGAGCTCGCCGAAGCCGAGGAGGGCGAGGACCGCACGGCCGCGCTCGCCGACGCCGACGCCGAGCGCGCGGGCCTGCACAGTGATGTGGAGGCCATGGAGGTCCGCACCCTGCTGTCCGGCGAATACGACAAGCGTGAAGCGCTGGTCAACATTCGCTCCGGCGCGGGCGGCGTGGACGCGGCCGACTGGGCGCAGATGCTCATGCGCATGTACGTGCGCTGGGCCGAGCGCCACAAGTACCCGGTCGAGATCTACGACACCTCCTATGCGGAAGAGGCCGGCATCAAGTCGGCAACCTTCGCGGTGAAGTCGCCGTACGCCTACGGCACCCTGTCGGTGGAGATGGGCACGCACCGCCTGGTGCGCATCAGCCCGTTCGACAACCAGGGCCGCCGCCAGACCTCCTTCGCCGAGGTCGAGGTGCTGCCCGTGGTCGAGACCACCGACCACATCGACATCAACGAGAACGAGGTGCGCGTCGACGTGTACCGCTCCTCGGGTCCGGGCGGCCAGTCGGTCAACACCACCGACTCCGCCGTGCGTCTCACGCACATCCCGACCGGCATCGTCGTCACCTGCCAGAACGAGAAATCCCAACTCCAGAACAAGATTTCGGCCATGCGCGTGCTCCAGGCGAAGCTGCTGGAGCGCAAACGGCAGGAAGAACGCGCCCAGATGGACGCCCTCAAGACCACCGAGGGCGCGTCCTGGGGCAACCAGATGCGCTCCTACGTCCTGCACCCGTACCAGATGGTCAAGGACCTGCGCACGACCTACGAAGTGAACAACCCGTCGGCTGTACTCGACGGCGACATAGATGGTTTCATCGAATCCGGCATCCGCTGGCGTATGCGGGAGCAGCAGACAACCCAGGGGTAAACCAGGATGAATTCGTATCTCGCCGCGTCGACCGGAGCCGATTTCGCCAACTGGGCTCGGTCGAGCGGCCTCGAGATCGTCCTGCTCATCACTGGCGCGATGCTGTTCAGTCGCGCCGCAACCTTTGTGCGAGACCGGATTACGCGCAAGATCGACGCCGGTTTCCGCAGCAGTGACTCCCTGGTGCGCACCGAGGCGGCCAAGCACCGGCACGCGCTGGCGCAGGTGGTCACCTGGGTCGTGCTGTCCATCGTGTACTTCCTGGTCGGTCTGGAAGTGTTGCAGCGCTTGGGATTCCAGCTCGGTGGCCTGGTTGCGCCAGCGGCGGTTCTGGGCGCGGCGCTCGGTTTCGGCGCGCAGCGCATTGTGCAGGACCTTCTCGCCGGATTCTTCCTGATCACCGAAAGGCAGTACGGCTACGGCGATGTCGTCCGGATCGCCGTCACTGGATCGGCGAACGATGCCGAAGGTACGGTCGAGGACGTCACGTTGCGCATCACGACTCTGCGTAGCGCCGATGGAGAAGTCATCACGGTACCGAACGGTCAGATCGTGAAAGTGATCAACCTGTCGAAGGATTGGGCGCGCGCGGCCATCGATGTCCCCGTGCCCGCCACCGCGGATATCAACAAGGTCAACGAGATCCTGCACGACGTGGGCGCCAAGGCGTTCGCCGATCGCAAGCTGAAATCGCTGCTCCTGGATGAGCCCACCGTGATGGGTGTCGAAGATCTCACCGTCGACCAGATGAATATCAAGATGGTGGCCCGGACACTGCCGGGCAAACAGTTCGAAGTCGGTCGTGAGCTGCGCGTGCGAGTCGCCGCTGCGCTACGCCGGGAGGGTTTGAGTGAAAACAACGCGTAAGTCCACGGCGGTCCTGCTCACGGTATGGGTCGCCACATTCGTGCTGTACCTGTTCGTCAAACCGGAAACCCCCGATGCGAAGGGCTATCCGGCCATCATGAACACCATGCTCAGCAGCGTGCTACCGGATGGGGAGAACACCCAGCAACGTTGACAAGTCCCCTGCGCGGCGCAGCCTGGTAGCGAGACCAAACCGTTACACTGGCAACTCGTGATCAGTCTGCGGAGCGTCACCAAGTCCTACAAGACCTCGACGAGACCCGCCTTGGACAACGTCTCCGTCGATATCGGCAAGGGCGAATTCGTCTTCGTCATCGGACCGTCCGGGTCCGGGAAGTCGACCTTCATGCGGCTGCTGCTCAAGGAGGAACGGCCGAGCGCGGGCGAGGTCTGGGTCGCCGATTTCCGGGTCGACAAGCTGGCCGGGCGCAATGTGCCCAAACTGCGCCAGCGCATCGGCTGCGTGTTCCAGGACTTCCGGCTGCTACAGCAGAAGACCGTCGAACAGAACGTGGCCTTCGCGCTGGAGGTGATCGGCAAATCCCGGGCATTCATCGACCGCGCGGTTCCCGAGGCGCTCGACATGGTCGGCCTCGCCGGCAAGGCCGACCGGCTGCCCGGCGAACTCTCCGGCGGTGAACAGCAGCGCGTGGCCCTGGCCCGCGCCTTCGTGAACCGGCCGCTGGTGCTGCTCGCCGACGAACCCACGGGCAACCTCGACCCGGAGACCAGTCAGGACATCATGACGCTGCTGGAACGCGTGAACCGCACCGGAACCACGGTGGTCATGGCCACCCACGACAACGTGATCGTGGACGCCATGCGCCGCCGGGTCATCGAACTCGATCGCGGCCGCGTGGTGCGCGACGAGGAGATGGGCGTCTACGGGGTGGGCCGGTAATGCGCGCGGGATTCCTCTTCGGCGAGATCATCACCGGTCTGCGCCGCAATATCACCATGACCGTGGCCCTGATCGTCACCACCGTGGTGTCGCTGACCATGCTGGGCGGCGGGCTGCTCATGGTGCGGCTCGCGGACAAGATCCAGGACTACTACGTCGAGCGGGTGGCGATCCGGCTCTACCTGGATCCGGAGGTCTCGCAGTCGGATCCGGACTGCACGGCCGAACCGTGCAAGACGATCATGGCGAAGCTGAAGGCCAATCCGCATGTGGTGAGCGTGCAGTTCGTCAACAGCGCGGACGCCTTGAAGGAGTTGCGCGAGACCACGTTCAAGGACGAGCCCGCGCTGGCCGACGAGATCAGCAAGGACGGGCTGCCGTCGGCGCTGATGGTGAAACTCAACGATGTCACCAAGTACCGGGCCATCTACGACGACTTCTCCAAGGAGCCGGGCGTGGAGACGGTGCTCAATGATGTGGACATCGTGGACAGGCTGGTCGGATTCTTCGTGGGTGTGCGGAACGCGGCCTTCGGGCTGGCGATCCTGCAGGGGCTCGCGGCGCTGCTGCTGATCACCAATATGGTTCAGGTCGCGGCGCTGGCGCGGAAGACCGAGGTCGGCATCATGCGACTGGTCGGCGCGTCCCGCTGGTACACGCAGCTGCCGTTCCTGCTGGAGGCGGTGCTGGCCGCGCTGGTCGGTTCGGTGCTCGCGGTGGTGGGGTTGTTCGTGGCCCGGCCGCTGGTGATCAACAAGGCGCTGGGTAGTCTGGCAAATGATCAGGTGCTGCCGAAGATAACCACCGACGACATCGCGAGTGTGGCGCTCGTCATCACGCCGGTAGGTGTCGGATTCGCCGCATTGGCCGCGTATGTGGCGCTGCGGTTCTATGTGCGTGAGTGAAATGTCTTGCCGCTGTTCACCTCTGGTGTTTCCACGACACGCCGGAGGTGAGTGGGGGTGCGAGGACGCGCGACGCGCGGACGGTGTCGGCGCGGGTCCGTAGGATAGCGGCCGTGAGTGCACCGGAGGTCCAGACAGCTGTCGGCAACGGGTCCGCGGGGGCCGGAATCGATGCGGCGCACGCGGTTCTGCGCCGCGTCTTCGGCTACGACAGTTTCCGCGGGCCGCAGCGCGATATCGTCGAGCAGGTCATCACCGGCGGGGACGCGCTCGTACTCATGCCCACCGGCGGCGGCAAATCGCTGTGCTATCAGATTCCCTCGCTGGTCAGGCCCGGTGTGGGCATTGTGGTCTCGCCGCTGATCGCGCTCATGCAGGATCAGGTGGACGCGCTCAACGCCCTCGGCGTGCGGGCCGGGTTCCTCAACTCCACCCAGTTCCCCGACGAACGCCGCACTGTCGAGGCGCAATTCGTGGCCGGCGAACTGGATCTGCTCTACCTCGCACCCGAACGCCTGCGGCTGGAGTCCACCGCGCAACTGCTCGATCGCGGCAAGATCGCGCTGTTCGCCATCGACGAGGCGCACTGTGTCTCGCAGTGGGGTCACGACTTCCGGCCCGACTACCTCGGGCTGTCCATGCTGCACGAGCGCTGGCCGGAGGTGCCGCGCATCGCGCTGACGGCCACGGCCACCGCGGCCACCCGCAAGGAGATCGCCGAGCGCCTGGATCTCACCAAGGCCAAGCATTTCGTCGCCAGCTTCGACCGGCCCAATATCCAGTACCGCATCGAGGCCAAGAACCGGCCCGAACACCAGCTGCTGGCCTTCATCCAGAACGAGCACGCGGGGGAGGCGGGCATCGTCTACTGCCTGTCCCGCAATTCGGTGGAGAAGACCGCCGCGTTCCTGAGCGCCAACGGGGTTCCCGCGGTGCCGTACCACGCGGGCCTGGACAACCGCACGCGCGCGACCAACCAGGCACGCTTCCTGCGGGAGGACGGCCTGGTCGTGGTGGCCACCATCGCCTTCGGCATGGGCATCGACAAACCTGACGTCCGCTTCGTCGCGCATCTGGATCTGCCCAAGTCGGTGGAGGGCTACTACCAGGAAACCGGCCGTGCCGGCCGCGACGGCCAAACCTCCACGGCCTGGATGGTCTACGGCCTCAGTGACGTTGTGCAGCAACGCAAAATGATCGACAACTCCGACGGCGACGCCATGCATCGCCGCCAGCTGCAACTGCACCTCGACGCCATGCTCGCCCTCTGCGAAACCGTCCAGTGCCGCCGCACCCAGCTGCTCGCCTACTTCGGTGAAGCCGGCAAAGCCTGCGGCAACTGCGACACCTGCCTCAACGCCCCCGAATCCTGGGACGGCACGGTCCCCGCGCAGAAACTCCTCTCCACCGTCCTGCGCCTCAAGCGCGAACGCAATCAGAGTTTCGGCGCCGGCCATATCGTCGACATCCTCGTCGGCAAGCGAAACCCCAAGGTGGAGCAGCACTCCCACCACGAACTCACAACCTTCGGCGTGGGCTCCGACATCCGCGATGTCGAATGGCGCGGTGTGGTCCGTCAGCTGCTGGCCCAGGGTCTGCTCGCCGTCCACGGCGACTACGGCGTCCTGACCCTCACCGAATCCTCCAACGAGGTCCTCTTCGACGGCCGCCAGGTCAAACTCCGCCGCGAACCGGAACGCGCGAAGGCGGCCCGAACCTCCAAGCCCGCCAAGGCATCCCGCCTCGCCGCCGCCGACCTCACCCCGGCCGATTCCGACCTTTTCGAGAAACTCCGCGCCTGGCGTGCCGCCACCGCCAAGGAGCAGGGCGTCCCCGCCTACGTCATCTTCCACGACGCCACCCTGCGGGAAATCGCCTCCCGCAAACCCGCAACCCTGTCCGACCTCGGCAGCATCTCCGGCATCGGCGAGAACAAGCGCGCCAAATACGGCGAAGGCGTCCTCGAGGTCGTGGCAGCCGCGCCGGGCGGTGCAGGCGGTACGGCCCGAACTCCTTCCGCGGCAACGCCAACCATTCCGGCCACGACGCAAACCCAGCGCTCCGCCCCGCCGCCTCGCACGGCTGCGGCCGCTCGGCCTGCCCGGGGCGGCTCCGCATCCTCCGTCGATGACATCCCCTGGCCCGACGAAGCGCCCCCGGACTTCGACGAGCTGCCTCCCGACTACGCCTGAGCGCGGTCCACGGATTGATCTCGGTAGTGCTCTCAGCAGCGGATTTGGTTGCTGGACGGTTGGCACGTTAGTATTTCGGGGCTGCCGCGGTCCACGGATCGCAGCGAGCGACCTGGTCCCGTCGTCTAGCGGCCTAGGACGCCGCCCTCTCAAGGCGGTAGCGCGGGTTCAAATCCCGTCGGGACTACTGAGAAGCCCCCAACCGATTCGGTTGGGGGCTTTTTCGTGTGGGCGGGCGGAATGTGTTGGGGTGCAAGGGGAGTGCTGTCGCGTAGGCAACACTGCGGCGGGCCGGGGTATCGGCATGAGCAGCAACACGGAGGCAAATGGACTGTTTGTCCGTGTTTCAACTGTGAAACCAGCGGGACCGGTTCTAATGTCTCGGCTCATGTCACGTCGGATGATTCGCTCACTGGTTGCCGCCTTCGCGATCGCGGCCGGGTTCACCTCCATGCCCGCGGGGCACGCCGATCCGGGTGTGCCGCCGGTGCCTGCGCTAGACCCCTTCTACACGCAGCCTGATTCGCTGCGGGGTGCGGCCATGGGGCAGGTGGTCGACAGCCGTCCGATCACCCTCACCGGCGTCTCCACCAAGAATCCGGTGCGCGCCTGGCAGGTGAAGTACGTCAGCCAGGACACCAAGGGCAACCCGTGGACCACCATGGCCGTCGTCATCAAGCCGGACGTGGCCGGTGCACCGACCAAACTGGTCTCCTTCCAGCCGTGGATCGACGCCCTCGATACCCGCTGCAACCCCTCCTACCAGCTGCGCGCGGGCATCCCCTACCTGTTGAGCACCGGCATGATCGCCGAGAACGGCAATCTCGCGACCTTCCTCGATCGCGGCTACACCGTGGTGGTCTCGGACTACCTCGGCCCGCAGAACCAGTTCGCCGCGGGCTATGTCGAGGGCCGCAACACCCTCGACGGTATCCGCGCCGCCCTGAACTTCGCTCCCGCCGGACTGCGCGGCACCGACACCCCGGTCGGTCTGTTCGGCTACTCGGGCGGTGCGCGCGGCACCGAGTTCGCCGCCGAACTCGCGGCGGACTACGCACCCGAGCTGAACATCGTGGGTTCGGCCGCGGGCGGCCTGCCCACCGATATGGGCAAGTCCGCCGAAATCATGAACGGCGGGCCCTTCGGCGGCATCAACTTCTCGGCGTCCTACGGGCTCGCCCGCGCGTACCCCGAGCTCAACATTCCGGCCCTGTTCACCGATCCGGGCCTGGAGCCCGCGATCTCGGGCATGTGCCAGACCCAGATCCTGTCGAGCTACCCGTTCACGCCCATGCAGTCCAAGACGGTCAACGGCGTGTGGCCGCTGGGCGTGCCCGGCGTCACCGAGGTGCTCGACACCCTCGAGGCGGGCACCTACGGCACCCCGAACGCCCCGCTCTACCTGTTCATGGCCGACTACGACGAGATCGCCTACACCCCGGGCACCGACGCACTGGTCGCCGACTATCGCAACCGTGGCGTGGACGTCACCTACGTGAAGATCCCGGGCACCGAGCACGTCACCGCCGAATCGGCCGGTTCGCCCGCGGCCATCGACTGGGTCGCAGCCCGCCTCGATGCCGCGAACTGACCTGGAGGCGGAGATCACCGGCCGGTAATTTGCCCGGGTAGCGGGTCGTTTGCGATGGTGGAAGTAGTTCCGCGACGGAACACCGGACGAGGGAGCCGTACCCGGCGAGCGACAAGACGGCCTCGGAGGAGGTCGTCGTGTACTGGATCGTTCTGCTGATCTCGGGTGTGCTGGAAGCCGTGTGGGCCACCGCGCTGGACAAGTCCGAGGGTTTCACCCGTCTGGTTCCCACCGCCGTCTTCGGCATCGCGCTGATCGCCAGCATGGGCGGGCTGTCCTACGCCATGCGCGGTCTGCCCGTCGGCACCGCCTACGCGGTGTGGGTGGGCATCGGCGCGGTGCTGACGGTGGCCTACGCCATGGCGACCGGCGGTGAAGCGGTGAGCCCGCTCAAGCTGCTGTTCCTCGGCGGCATCGTGGCCTGTGTGGTCGGCCTCAAAGTCCTTGGCTGACAAACGGTTTCGATGATGCTTGCGGTGTGCGCGGAAATTCGTTCGCGCGCACCGGCCTCCGCTGGCTACCGTTGATCTCGGAGGTCGTCACCAGGGGCGCGCCGGAATCTCCGGATCGCGTTCTCCGTATCGGGGCGGCGCTCCATCCACTCAGGTTGGCGCGGACTGTCACTCCGTCCAGGGTTCGATTCCCTACCGGAACACCCTGCCCGGTCGTCTGCGGTCACACGGCTCTGCGGGCTCTCCGTCTCCGGACGGGGAAGGCCCCCGCCGTGCGGTCGTGATCGGGCAGGGTGTTTTCCGTTCGCGCCGATTTCCGTGTGGGGAAAGGAGATTGGAATGTTCACCGCATACGACTACACCACTGTCATGGACTGGCAGCGCACGCTGCTGTTCAAGGACGGCACCCTCACCGAGGTCCTGGAGCCCGGCCGGCACCGCTACGACAAGGACCGCTGCACGCTGGTCTGCGTCGATATGCGACCGCGCCTGCTGCAGCTGTCCGGCCAGGAACTGCTGACCCGTGACGGGCTGTCGCTGCGCGTGAGCTTCGCCGTCGACTGGGTGGTCATCGATCCGGTCGCCTTCACCACGGGCGCGGTCTACACCGACACGGTTCTCTACGGCGCGGTCCAGGAGGTCGCGCGCGATCTGGTGGCTGCGAGCACCCTCGACGAGCTGATCGCCGACCGCACCCTGCTGTCCGGTGGCGCGGAGCGGGTCGCCGCCCTGGTCGAGCGTCTCGGCATCCGGGTCGACGGTATGCGCGCCAAGGATCTGATGCTGCCGGGCGAGCTGCGCAAGGCGGCCCTGGAGACGGTCCTGGCCCGTGAGCGCGGCCGCGCCGAGCTCGAGCGCGCCCGCGCCGAGGCCGCGGCCCTGCGTTCGCTGGCCAACACCGCCAAGCTGCTCGACGACAACCCGGTCCTGCTGCGCCTGCGCACCCTGCAGGTCGCCGCCGCGCCGGGTACGCAGGTCGTCCTCGACCCGCGCGAGCGTTCCTGAACACGGGTCGCGACCTCGTTCGCCGCGAGGTTGCGACCCGCCCGGTGACTCCCGGAATATTCGCTCGACGGAGGCCATTAATGTTGAACGTTATGAAAGAGAAGGGCCGCAAGGTCATCGCCACGAACCGCAAGGCGCGGCACCTCTACTCGATCCTGGACACCTACGAGGCCGGGATCGCACTGGTCGGCACCGAGGTGAAGAGCCTGCGCGAGGGCAAGGCATCCCTGGTCGACGCCTACGCCAGCATCGACGACGGTGAGGTGTGGCTGCGTGGCCTGCACGTTCCCGAGTACGGGCACGGCACCTGGACCAACCACGCCCCGCGCCGCACCCGCAAATTACTGCTACACCGTCGCGAGATCGACAAACTGCTCGGCAAGACCAAAGAGTCCAGCCTGACCCTGGTCCCGCTGTCCATGTACTTCTCCGACGGCAAGGTCAAGGTCGAACTGGCCCTCGCCAAGGGCAAACAGGACTACGACAAGCGTCAGGACCTGGCCCGCCGCACCACCGAACGCGAGATCACCCGCGAACTCGGCCGCCGCATCAAGGGCATGCGCGGTTAATGGGATGATCCGACGTTCCACCGGTGTTACTATGACTGTGCCCGGTGCAAGCCGGGTGATTCATCTGAATCGATGAAAGTTCTCGGGGCTGAACGGTTTCGACTGCGTACGTTGATTCAGGGGAAGCGTGTCGGTGCAGGCAGGAGACCACCGTATAAGCGTCGCTGTAACCCTATAAGCGCCGATTCTCATCAGCGCGACTACGCTCTCGCTGCCTAAGCAACGAAGCGTGTCTGTCAGCCCGGGTTCGCCCACGACCCGGTCCCTGGCATCAGCTAGTGGGCTCTACAGTCCGTCGCGGCCGCGGCGACGGACTGGACACCAAACAGCGGCTGGGATCGTCATCTCGGCTTGTTCGCGTGACCGAGAGATCCAAGCAGAGGCATAGCGAACTGCACACGGAGAAGCCCTGAAAATGCGGCGGAGGACCCGGGTTCAATTCCCGGCAGCTCCACCAAAGGCCCTTCACCTGCGACGCAGGTGAAGGGCCTTTCTCATGAGCTGACCGCCCTCAGTTGCGGCCGCGGGTATCAGCCCCTGGTGAGGTTGATGACGCAGTTGTCGAGAGCCTGGACGATCTCGTCCCCGGCAGAGAGATTCAGCGGTGCCGCAGATGCTTTCGCGAACGTCGTGTTGTTCCGCGCACCACCGGTCGAGGCGTACACGACGCCATCCTTGATCACCCACACGTCCGACCGCTCCCGCAACTTCCCCGTGCTGTCGAACATCGACGCTCCGAAGTAGGTGAGCCCACTGCTTGCGATCACCGTTCCGTTCCGCAATTCGTAACCGGCCTGATTCAGCCCGGCCGCAACCGAGTCGACGACCGATTGCATCGCAGGAGCACACCGTGGGTCGGATGGTTGCCCGATGCCGGCGGGTGCGGCCCCGGTCGTTGTAGCCGGTGGAGCAGCGCCTGCCGACGTCGTGGGCGGTGCTGCGGCCGGGGCCGAGGATTCTTTGTCTCCACCGGCGACCGCGCCGATAACCACGATCAACGCAATGATCGCGAGGATTGCGCCGGCGACGCCGAAAATCCAGCTATTCAGCTTCCGGCGCTTCTGGGCAGGATCGGCGGGCGGTGTGGGATCGGACAAGGTACCCCCTCGAGAGTGAGCGGTGATCGCTTCATGATCGTGAAAGGTGCTCGCGCTATTGGCAATCCGGCAGCGCAGAGTTGGCACGGAATGTCGGTGTCGGCAGGAACAAGCCCATGATCGCGGGGTGGGATCGGAGGCTCGCCGGTAGCCATTGCTACACCTGGTAGGCGGGCAGGACCGCCTTTCTCATTTCCGCGATCCTTGGGACTCGCGGGTTGGATTTCGACGTAACAATCGAATCCGTTGCGCCCTAGAGCTTTTGGTGTACGGTTGCGCGGCGGCATCGGTTGTTTCGCTCTACTCTCGAGCGCATGACAGCAGAATCTCGGCTGCTGGCCGAGGCGTTCGTGAATGATCCTCTGATGGCGTATTTCTGGCCGGATGCGGCGCGGCGGGTCAGGGCTCTGCCGTTGTTCTGGCATGCACGGGTGGAGGCGAGGCGGCGCGCGGGGATCGTTGACACCGTCTCCGACGGGGACGGGTTGGCGGCCGTCGTGCTGTGGGAGCAGCCTGGAATTTCTCCGCCGATGGCCAAGCCGTTCAGTCTGATTCGTTCGCTGGGGGTGGCCGCACCACGCGCCCTGGCCGCGTCCGGCCGGATCGAAAAGCTACGTCCAGCGACGCCGCACCTGTACGTTGCCGTCGCTGCCACCGCGGCGCGTGCGCGCGGAAAGCGGTTGGTGTCGGAACTGCTCAGAGCGCGGATCGCGGCCGCGGATTCCGATGTCTTCGCGGTGGCTACCAATCCTGCAAGCGTGGCTGTTGCCGAACACATGGGCTTTCGGGCCACCGGCGATCTGCCCATCGGGGCGGCGGTGCTGCGGGGGATGCTGTTGTCGAAGTGAATCACTGCCAGGGCCGTCGGACACGAAGGCCCGGTCCACTGTGGACCGGGCCTTCGTCGTAGCAAGCAACCTGCGCAGCCGGGTCTCTCTGTTAGCCGCCCGCCCTGCGGCGGAAGGTGCGCTTGCCGCCGGCCTGGGCGTGGGTGCCGCGCACCTTGGCGGCGTTCTGGTGGGCCCCGCCCGCTGTGGCGTGGTCATTCTTCCTGTCGAGGGCTTCGCGGAACTTCCGCTTGGTGGCCTCTTCCGGAGACTCGTCGGTGGCCGCGAGTTGTTCGGCGGGGACTTCCTTTTCATCGGACATGGTCCCAGCCTGCCATCCCGGGCGGGGTGCACGGGCCATTGCATACCGACCGGCCATCCTTTTGTGCCGCCGCGCCGAATATCGGATCAGCACAACTCTCATCAATCGCGAAGGAGGACGGCATGATCCCGCACTTCATCGGTGAGGTCATCCACAAAGTGAACAGTTTCCTGAGCATGCTCCTGCTGCCGTAGCGGCGGGGTCAGGCTCGTGATCAGGCCCGCTATCCGGCAACTCGGGTAGCGGGCCTGCATCGTTCCGGGGAACGTCAGCCGTTGCGGTGAGGCATCGGCGCGCGTGTAACCGCGGCCGTGCTTTCCGATGAGCCGGATGCACTCACCTGTTCCGCTATGCCATGGGAGGCTTGGGCTTTCGGAGCTAGAGGTCGACTGAATACAAGATGGGGGATCTAGTGGTTACGGAACCCGGTTCTGGGACCGAGGGCGAGGAGAAGCACGCTGGTCCTGAGAGCGCTGGGATGAAATTGTTCGACAAGTCGTTGGTGGCGGCGGACAAACTGGTCAGTAGCCGCGTCGACAGGCTTCGGGAACGTCACCCTCAGGACACCGCCGTGCAGCTGGTCAAGAGGTTGGAGACCACTTTCTTGTCTTCGGTGACCGCGTCGGGGGCCGCGACTGGCGGAGCTGCAGCGGTTCCGGGCGTCGGGACGATCGCTGCTGTCGCGACTGTAGGGGCGGACACCTCCTGGTTTCTCACGGCTTCGATAGCGCATGTGCTGTCGGTGCTTCGGGTGCATGACATTCACCTCACCGATCTCGAGCACCAGAAGGCCGTTGTGTTGACCGTGCTCGCCGGCGGTGGCGGGTCGGGCTTTGTTGGAAAGGCGGCGGGGCGGACGGGGGCGCACTTGGGCAAGCTGCTCACGAACTCGGTTCCGCAAGCCACCATCCGCTCCGTCAACCGTGTTCTCGGAGTCAATTTCGTCACCAAATGGGGCACCAGGCAGGGCATTCTGGTGATCGGCAAGGCGGCACCGTTCGGAATCGGGATGGCGATCGGAGCCGGTGGCAACCTGATCATGGCCAAGGGCATCGTCAAAACCACTCGAATTGCCGTGGAAACGGCGCTTGGTGAGCTGGACGGATGACATTCCAAGCCTGGGAATCGGCGTGAGGACGGCCCGGTCCCGCAGGACCAGGCCATTCGTTTGACCCAAGGCTAGCCGGGGTCGCCGTAGGCGGCGGCTACCTCTTTGGAGTCGATCCACTTGCTGTAGGTGGGGGATTGGGGCCAGCCTTCGGGGGAGTCCTGCCAGACCTCCTGGCGGCCGTAGGGGAGGAGGTCTATGAGGCCGAAGGTGTAGGAGAGTTGTTCGGTGCCTCGGCCGTTGGTGTGCCAGGTGCGGTAGACCGTATCGCCGTGGCGGAGAAGGACGTTCATGGCGAAGCCGGCGTTGGGCGGGGCGCCTACGTCGGCGCCGAAGGGGCTGTTGGCGGTGGAGTACCAGTCCATGGTGTTGCCTACTCGGCGTTTGTAGGCGAGGGCTTCGTCGATGGGGCCCTGGGTGACTATGACGAAGCGGGCGTCGTAGTTGCCGAGGAAGGCGAGCCTGGTGAATTGGGAGGTGTAGCCGGTGCAGCCGCCGCACTGCCATTCCTCGCCGGGGAACCACATGTGGTTGTAGACGATCAATTGGGTTTTGTCGCCGAAGATTTCGGCGAGACGGATGGGGCCGTGCTCGCCCTCCAGGGTGTAGTCGGGGAGTTCGACCATGGGGAGGCGGCGGCGCTGGGCGGCGATGGCGTCGAGTTCGCGGGTGGCGGCCTTCTCGCGGACGCGCAGGGCGTCTAGTTCACGTTGCCAGGTTTCGGTGTCGACTACGGGTGGCAGGGCTTGGGTGCTCATGGGGACGACCTTCCGGGTGAAATCGGAAATAGGGCTGTAGGTGTAGACCCGGTCTGCTCGCCGAATTCATCGGTGGTCGGTCAGGGTGGTGAGGATGGCGTGGGCGGCGCGTTTGGCTTGGGTGCGGCGGGCGGGGGTGGTGACGTCTTGGAGGTCGAAGGCCCAGTGGGCTTCGAAGAGGCAGGTGAGGGCGTAGGCGGCGGTGGCGATGCTGTCGGGGGTGGCATGGGGGTATTCGGTGTGGAGTTGCTGTTCCAGTTCGGGTAGCCAGTGGTGGGTCCACAGGTCGCGCAATTGGTTTCGGGCTTGGGGGTCGCGGGCGGCCAGGGCTACCAGTTCGGTCCAGATGATGAGGTCTTCGCGATCGGGGTAGGCGCCCGGTTCGAACATGGCGTCTATGCGGGCGGCGACGGGGTCGGTGGCGGTGGTGCGGAGCATGGCGGAGCCGTAGGCAGCCACCGCTTCGGTGACGAAGGCGCGCATGAGGGAGTCGCGGGAGCCGAAGTAGTGCAGGACGAGGGTGCGCTGCATGCCCGCGGCGGCGGCCACGCGGGAGAGGGTGGCGTTGGCGAGGCCCTCGCGGGCCACCACGCCGGCCATGGCTCGCAGGATTTCGACAGTTCGTTCCCGGGTCTTGCTGGGGCGGCCGACTTTATTTACTGTCATGTTAGTAAATATATCGGAGGGGAGCTGCGATGCGAGTTCTGGTATTGGGCGGGGCGGGCGCGATGGGACGGGTCGCGGCGCGGGTGCTGGCTGCCGCAGACGGGGTGACGCGGGTGGTCGTGGCCGATCTCGATGGCGGGCGTGCCGATGCGGTGGCTCGGAGCCTGGGGGACAAGGCCTTCGGGCGGCGGGTGGATGTGACCGACCGGGCGGCGCTGGCTGCCGTGCTGGGGGAGTGCGATGTCGTGGTGAACACGGTCGGGCCGTTCTTCCGGTTCGGGACGCCGATTCTGACGGCGGCGGTGGCGGCGGGGCGCGACTACGTCGATATCTGTGACGACTGGGAGCCGACGGTCGAGATGCTCGAACTGGATGAACGCGCCCGGGCCGCCGGGGTGACCGCGCTGGTCGGTATGGGTGCGAGTCCGGGCGTCGCGAACCTGCTCGCCGTGCTCGCCGGGCGGGAACTGGATTCGGTCGACAGTGTGGTCACCGGGTGGAATATCGCTGATGCGGCGCAACCGGATTCGGCGCGCACCGGGCAGCCGAGTGCGGCGGTGGTGCACGGGATGCGGCAGATCAGCGGGACGATCCGGATACTGCGGGACGGCGGCTTCGTGCAGTCGCCCGCGCTGGAGAAGGTCGATCTGGACTATCCCGGAATCGGGCCGATCCGGGGCCGCAGTTTCGGGCATCCCGAGGCCGTCACCCTGCACCGGGCGTTTCCCGGGCTGCGGGCGAACGTCAATATCGCTGTGGGAGACCGGCTCACCTTCGCCGCGCTGTCGGCGCTCCGATTCGGCATGGATCGCCGCCTGCTGACCCAGCAGCGCGCGGCCCGCCTCGCCGTCCTCGCCGAACACGTCCTGCCGGGCAGCCCGGCCGACATCATCAAACCGGCGGGACCGCCACCGCTGTTCGCGCTGGCCAGTGGTGTTCGTGCGGGCGAACCCGCCACTGCCGCCACCGCGCTGGCGCAGATCCCCGGCCTGTCCATGGCCGAGAACACCGGCGTCCCCCTGGCCGTCGCCACGCTGCTGCTGCCCTCGATGCGCCGTCCGGGCGTGCATCCGCCCGAAACCCTGATCGACCCCGACGCCTTCTTCGCCGCCTTCGCCCCGCACTGCATCGGAAAACCCGCCGCCACCGCGATGACGGTGACCACCCGCTCCTGGTCGACGCCTGAGGCCAATGCCGAAAACCTCGGGGCGACACTGCTCACCGCGTTCCTGGTCCCGCCCTCCCGCTGATCGGGCCTACCATCGGCGCATGTCGTATGAGGAGAGTCAACGGGTGTACCGCGAGGTCATCGCCGAGTTCCGCGCCAATGCCGGGAAGCTGAGCGGACCCTACGCGCAGTTCGATGTACTCCTGCTGACCACCGGCGCGGAACACCGCACGGTCCCGATCGGGTACGCGCGCGACGGCGATCGACTGTTCGTGTTCGCCGCCGACAACGGCCGGGAGAACGGCCCCAACTGGTATCACGAACTGCTCGCCGAGCCGCGCGCCGAGGTGGAGGTCGGCACCGATCGGTGGCCGGTGATCGCGTCGGTGGCGCAGGGCGCCGAACGGAAAAGGCTGTGGGACAGCCGCATCGGCGAGTGGGAGTTCCTGAACGAGATGCAGAACGCGGTGGCCTGGGAGATCCCGGTCGTGATCCTCACCCCGGTGCGCCGCGAGGACTGACCGCCTACCGCGCGCGGGAGGCGCGGCGCGTGACCGGGGCGGGCGGGGCGAGCAGATCACCGTGGGTGCGGGTGCCCGCCTGTTTCATGCGGCGCAGCACCGGCGAGAGCTCGAAATCGTGGATACCCGGTAGGGGCGACAGGGTCGTGGAGACGAAGCGGTAGAGGTCGTCGGTGCTGTCGCAGAAGACGGTGGCGAACAGGTTGAAGGGCCCGGTGACCGCGGCGGTGTAGGTGGTCACCGGGAAATCGGCCAGCGCCCTGCCCACTGAATCCAGATGGGCGGGAGCAACTTTGAGCCAGATGAAGGCGGAAAGACCGGTGCCTGCCGCGGCGGGCGCGATATCGAGGTCGAAGTAGAGGATGCCCGCCTCCTGCAGTGCGGTCACCCGGCGCATGACGCGCCCGGGTGTCAGGCCGGTGGCGCGGGCCAGCACGGCGTAGCTGGTGCGGCCGTCCCGGGCCAGCAGGTCCAGGAGGGTGTAATCGGTGCCGTCCAAATCGATTTCGTGTGGCGCGGGGCCGGGTGAGCCTTCGAGACGCTGACGGCCCCGCCAGTCGACGGCCTGGCGGCCGACGAATCGGTGCAGGATCAGCGCCGGGGTGATGTCCAGTACGGGCGCACTGCGTTGCAGACGCTGGACCAGCAGATCGTCGCGGTCCTGCTGGGTGCGCGGATGCAGTGAGAAGGCCACTTCGGCCCCGCCCGCCGCGATGCTGACCCATGCGGCGTCGTCACGTTTGGCCAGCGCTTCGGCCACCGGGAGGGCGCCTTCGGGGCGGCAGCGGACTCGCACCAGCCAATCGTTCTCACCGAGCGCGGGGGCGTCCACGGAGCCGATCACCCGGACCAGGCCCGCGCGCCGCAGCCGACGGTAGCGGCGGGCAATGGTCTGCTCGGCCAGCCCCAGGTCAGCGGCTATCCGGCGGAAGGGGATTCGAGGATCCAGCTGTAGCGCGCGCACGATCTGCTTGTCCAGAGGCTCGAGAACGGAAGTTTCCTTCGGGAGAATCGCCGCCATTGCACGAAATCTACGCGAACCCTCGATCCAGGCGACTCCGGCCGTCTGCTCATCGGAAACTCGGTGCCCACCTTCGGTTTCCAGAGAGAGGACAACTGCCCATGCGCAAATGGCTACCGCTGCTGACGATCTGCCTCGGGACATTCATGCTGCTGATCGACGTCACGATCGTGAATGTGGCGCTACCGGATATGGCGGCCGATCTCGGGGCGTCGTTCGGGTCGCTGCAATGGGTCGTGAACGGCTACGCCGTGGCGATGGCGGCCCTGCTGCTCGGCGCGGGATCCACCGCGGACCTGGCGGGGCATCGGCGGACCTACCTGGCCGGGCTCACGGTGTTCGCGCTGTCGTCGCTGGTGTGCGGGATCGCCCCCGATCCGGAGGTGCTGATCGCGGCCCGGGTCGTGCAGGGCATCGGCGCGGCCGCCATGGCCGCCACCACTTTTCCCATGTTGAACAGCGCCTACGACGGGCGTGACCGCGGGACGGCCTACGGCCTGTGGGGTGCGGTCGCGGGCGCTTCCTCGGCGGTCGGTCCGATCATCGGTGGCGTGCTCACCGAGGCGGCCGGGTGGCGATGGATCTTCTTCGTCAACCTGCCGGTCAGTGTCGGCGTGATCGCGCTCGGGGTGTGGGTGCTCGCCGGTGACGGCGAAAAGCGCCGGGGGCGAGTGGATTTCGCGGGTATGGCGGCGTTCTCGGTGGCTGCTGCCGCGGCGACCTACGCGCTCATTCGAGCGGGTGAGCACGGCTGGTCGAATGCCGGGACATGGTCGATGCTCGCGGTGTCGGCAGTTGCCCTGATCGGGTTCGGCGTCATCGAAAAGCGTTGCCCGGAACCGATGTTCGATCTGTCGCTACTGCGTGAACGTTCCTTCGCCGGAGTGCTGATCGCGGCGGCGGCCCTGTTCTTCGCCGCCTTCGCCGCGCTCATGTACACCTCCATCTGGTTGCAGTCGACCCTCGGCATGACCCCGATTCAAACCGGCCTGATCGGATTGCCGTTGTCCGCCATGGCCTTCGTGGTCTCCGGCGGATTCGGCCGCTACCTGCACGGTGCGAACGCGGGCCGGATCATCGGCGTCGGACTCCTCATCATCGGCGCGGGCGGCGTGATCGGGGCCGCGCTCGTCCACGGTGACGCGGGCTGGGCGGCACTGATCCCCGGCTTCCTCGCCATCGGCGCGGGAGTCGGATTGTCCACCGCCACACTGGGTTCGGCGACCATGGCGGCGGTCGAACCGCGGCGCGGTGGTATGGCGACGGGTGCGGTGAACACCGCGCAGCAGCTCGGCATGGCCTTCGGGGTCGCCGCACTGGGCAGCGTCTACCTCACCCGGTCGCAGAATGCGCTGGCGGACAACACCATCGACGCCGTCCGAGCGGCAGCCGCAGCCGGAGTTCAGGGCACCCTCGCCGTGGGTGGCGTGGTCGGCCTGCTGGGTGGTGTCGCTGCGCTGCTGCTGATCAGGCCGGTCGTCGTGGCGCAGCCGGATCCGATCGGCTTGGCCGAACCGGAGAACGTCTAGGAGCTGTGCTGGGCGGCCCGCACCCGGTCGCCCTCCAGTGTGGAGGTGAGCGGCTGCCCGTTCGGAATCGGGGCGGCCGCCGCCCTCAGCCGGTGGTCGGCGCGAGATACCCCTCGAATGCGCCGGCCGCCGCGCCCACTGCCGCGCCGAGAGCCGCGAACGGGGCCGCGACCATCGCGTACCCGAGCGCCGCACCGATGGCGGGGACGATCACCAGACCGATCGGCGCGAACGGCAGCCCGGCGATCACACCGGATACGACGCCGATCACCGCACCCACACTGGCCACCGGGCTCGCCGCGACGGACCCGACCACCGCCCCGATGGCCGCGTTGCCGAGTACGGTGCGGGCGATCTGCCCGGAGCGGGCCGAATCCAGACCGGAGGATTGCAGGGCCTGCGTCAGTGAGGTTTCCGCGCCCGCGGTCGCGTCGTTGACCTGACGCGCCTGCTCGGCGGACAGCCAATCCGGCCGCGCCACCTGCACTGTGCCGACCCGGATCACGGTATCCGGTGTCTCCATGAGGGTTTGGGTGTTCACGATCGAGGAGTCGAGTGACGGTGACTCTTCGGCCTGCGCCGGAGCGGCGGAGAACAGGAGGAGGGAGAGTGGAAGCGCGCCGGAGGCGGCGAATGCGATGACACGATGCCGGCGGGGGCGAATCCCCGCCGTGGGCCGATGTGCGCCCATAGGGAACCTCATTCCGAACGAACGATCTCTTCCCATCTCATTCGGAACCGGCTGCCCTCCGGATAGCCGGCCCGCTCGATTTTCTCGGGCGCGGGTCGAAATCAGTCCAGTGTCACCGTCTTCCACCAGGCGACGAGATCGGCCTTCTCGCTGGAGGAGCGGGGCCGGGTGTACATGAGGAACGGCGCACGGTCGGTGCCGAGGAAGACGGTGACCAGGGCGTCGCCCCAGTAGGACTTCACCCGGTAGTGGGTGTAGGTCCTGCCGTTGTTGGATTCGGTGAATTTGGTCGCGGGGTCGAGGAGGGCGGCGACGGCGCGGACATCGTCGGCGGATTTGTAGGCGTAGATGCGGAAGGCCGGGTCCTTGTAGTCGGTTCCGCCGCTCTCGCACTCCCACATGGCGGTCCACGCGCCGAGGTCGAGGCCGTCGTCGCTGTCCACCTTGCGCTTGTTCTCGGAGGTGCTCTCGCAGCGGGCGGCGTTGTAGCCCTCTTTGCGTTTGGTGTCGACGGGCACCATTTTGGGAAAGGCATCCCAGATGGCGGCGTGATCGCCGTTCGAGTGCTGCGCCTCGGCCGTCTCGGAGGAGGAGAGTCCGTACCAGATGGCGCCTGCCGCAACGACACTCACGACGACCGCGGCACCGATGGCGGCAATGCGCTTGCGGCGCACAGGCTTCGGCGTGGAGGGCAGGCTCGTGGCCGGTGTGTCCAACCCGGCGCGGACCGTCGGGGGGCCGAACGCGGCGCGAACCGTGGTCGGGTCGGTGCGCTCCGAGATCGCGCGACGGGCGGCCACGGCGAATTCCGTGCAGGTCGGGTAGCGGTCCTCGGGCCGTTTGGACATAGCCTTGGCGAGCACGGCGTCCAGTTCGGCGGGCAGGTCGGGGCGCGCCGAACCCAGCGTCGGCACGGCCTCGTAGAGGTGCCCCTGCATGACCACGCCGGGATGCTCGGCCTCATAGGGTCCGGTGCCGGTGAGCAGTCGAAACAGCGTGCAGGCCAACGAGTATTGGTCGGCGCGCGGTCCGAGGTCGGTGCCCGACAACTGCTCCGGCGACGCGTACGCCAGGGTGGCGGTGAAGGTTCCGGTGCGGGTGAGGTGCCCGGCGTCGTCGCGCAGGCGGGCAATACCGAAGTCGGACAGCAGGACTCGGTCCGGATGGCCGTCGGTGCCGTGTTCGAGCAGGATGTTGGCGGGCTTCACGTCGCGGTGCAGCACGCCCTTGCGGTGGGCGTAGTCGAGGCCCTGCGCGACCTCGCCGATGATCCGGACGGCGCGGTCGGCGGGCATGGGGCCGGTGCTGCCGGACGCGTCCTCGCCTTGGACGTACTGCATGGAGATCCACAGCCGTTCGCCCTCGGCCCCGCGGTCGTACACCGAGACGATATTCGGATGGTCCAGGCGCGCGGCCAGTTCCGCCTCGCGTTCGAATCGGGCGCGGCTCTCCGGATCGGAGAACAGGTCGCCGTTGAGAACCTTCAGTACGGTCAGGCGCGGGAGCCGGGGATGGCGTGCCAGGTAGACCGTGCCCATACCCCCTCGGCCCAGCTCGCGCTCGATCACGTATTCGGCGAACTTCTCCCCGCCTCGAAGCATCAAACCACTCCCGCACATGCCGATCACATTCCTGAGCCATCGTGGCCCATGGCTGTCCCGGGAGCCAATCGGATATGGCCGCTCACAAGGTCTCGCGGGGGCAACGAATGGCGGGCACCGCGTGTCAGGCGTCGGCGGGCAGGACGGCGCGGGATAGGTTCGTAGCGATTGCTGTGCAATTGCTCGCGGGGGTGGGGGGCGAGGAGGCTGTATGACCACCGTGATCGATGACGCGCCCTTCACCGGATTCCACAAGCGCCTCGCTGTCGCCTGCTCGGGCGGGCCACTGCTGGACGGCTACATCCTCAGCATCGTCGGCACCGCGCTGATCGGCATGCAGAACGAGTTGTCGCTCAGCACCTTCGACATTCAGCTGATCGGCGCGGCGGCCCTGATCGGCATGTTCGTCGGCGGGGCGCTGTTCGGCGTGCTCACCGACAAGATCGGCCGCGAGGTCATGTACACCGCCGACCTGGTGGTCATCGGCGTCTGCTCGATCCTGTCCTTCTGGGCCGAATCGACCTGGCTCATAGTCATATTGCGGTTCGTACTCGGTATGGCCGTGGCCGCCGACTATCCGATCGCCACCTCATTGCTGGGCGAATGGCTGCCGACCAAGCAGCGCGGCAAACTCCTCGGATTCCAGATCGTGGCCTGGTACGCCGGATCGGTGCTCGCCTATCTCGTCGGCTACCTGTTCCTCACCTTCGGCGGCGATGGCAGCTGGCGGTGGCAGCTGGCCAGCGGCGCGATCCTGTGCGCGTTCTTCCTGATCATCCGGCAGAGCACCGCGCCGGAATCACCGCGCTGGCTGGTCCAGCACGGCAAAGGCGACAAGGCCGCACAGCTGGTCGAGAAGTTCCTGCACGTCAAGGTGAAACCCGAGGAACTGATCGAGGCGGGCGGTGCGGATCAGGGCAAACGGGCCTCGCTGCGGGAACTGTTCAAACCCGAATACCGCAAGCGGACCGTCTTCTGCAGCGGCTTCTTCCTGTGTCAGGTGACCGTGCTGTTCGCCATGCTCACCTTCGGACCGGAAATCCTCACCGCCTTCGGCATGCCGTCCGGCACCTGGATGGACACCCTCGGCACCGCCCTCATCAGCATGGTGTTCCTGATCGGCTGCCTGCCCGCCATGCGCCTGATCGACACCGTCGGGCGGCGGCCCACCATCGTGTGGTGCTTCGGGCTGATGATCATCCCGGTGCTGTTCATCGGCATCTGGCCCAGCATGCCCGCGGTGCTGGCCTTCCTGATGCTGTGCCTCTACGCCTTCTTCTGCGGCGGGCCCAACGTCCTGGACTGGACCTATCCGAACGAGCTGTTCCCCACCTACATTCGCGCCACCGCCGTCGGATTCGCGACCTCCATCAGCCGGGTCGGCGCGGCCCTGGGCACCTACCTGCTGCCGTGGTCGCTCACCCACCTCGATATGGGACCGACCTTCCTGGCCGCCGCGGTGATCACCGCCGCCGGATTCCTGATCTGCGTGTGGGGCGCGCCGGAAACCAAGGGCCGCACCCTCGATGCCGCCGCCGCCCGGCAACCCGCGCCGGTACTGCGCCCGCGCCCGGCATGACAGTTGTCATGCCCGAGAGGTGATGGTTGGCAGATCCCCTCCGACCTGCGCGTCCGTAGCGTCGTTTCCCGTAGCGCACAGTCGAATACGAGGAGCGGACGCCATGACCACCATCAACCCCACCGTCGCCGGAACTCCCGCCGCAACCCGCCGCAGCCCATGGCGGATGCTGGCCCCGATGGCCCTGGACCTCGTCGTTCCGATGTCGGCCTACTACCTGATGCACTGGCAGGGCTACTCGGATTTCGCCGCCCTGCTGGGCGGCATGATCGCCGCCGCGGCGATCGTGGGCATCGGGATGATCCGGGCCCGCAGGGTGGACGGCTTCGCGATGATCATTCTCGCGGGCTTCGCCATCGGTTTGGCGGGCGCGATGGTGAGCGGCGACGCCCGGCTGATGATCGTGCGGGATTCCTTCGGCACCGCCTCGGTCGGGATCGCCTTCCTGGTCAGCGCGCTGATCGGCAGGCCGCTGATCTACGCCGCCGCCCGCCGCGCTGTGGGCACGACGGATCCGGCGCACGTGGCCGCCATGGAGGCGGCCTACAACACCGATCCGTGGGTGCGCCGCATGCACGCCCGGCTCACCATGCTGTGGGGGACGGCCCTGACCGGTGAGGCCGTGGCGCGGATCGTGCTGGCCTACCAGCTGCCGGTGTCGACCATGGCCTGGCTGTCGACCGTGCTGATGGCGGCCACCGTGGGCGCCTGCGCGGTGATCACCATGCGGGTGGTCAAGCGGCTCCGCACGGCCTGAGGCTTCACAAATTAAGCGAGTGTGATTAACTGCCGGTGGACGACAGTCGGCGAGCGGAGTTGCGATGAGTGTGGCGACAGGCCCCATCACCCAGATCGCATGGGTGGTCACGGATGTGGCGGCGAGCGAGAAATTCCTCGGCGCGACCCTGGGGGCGGGCACATGGATCCGTATGCCGGACGTGCACTTCGGCCCCGAAACCTGCCGCTACCGAGGCGAACCCGCCGACTTCACCGCGCACATCGCCCTCGCCTACAGCGGTGACACCCAGCTCGAATTGATCCAGCCCGTGCGCGGCACCTCCATCTACACCGAGTTCCTCGAACGCGGCGGACCCGGACTGCACCACGTCTGCGTCGAACCCGACGACTTCGACGCCGCGCTGAAAGACGCCGCGGCACAGGGCATCGACGTGGTCCAGCAGGGTGATATGGGCGGCCAGATGCGCTTCGCCTACCTCGACGGCGCGAACGCCGGAGTCCCCTACCTCGAGCTCGCCGAGATCGGGCCGAATATGCGACTGTTCTTCGACCAGATCAAGAAGGATGCGGCGTGAGCACACAGATTCCGGAAGTCGTTGCAGTAGACACGATTACCGAATGGACCGATGAATTCGACGTGGTGGTGGCCGGATTCGGCATCGCGGGCGGCTGCGCGGCCGTCGAAGCCGCGGCGGCCGGAGCGCGAGTGCTGCTGCTGGAGCGGGCCGCCGTGGCAGGCGGCACCACCGCGCTGGCCGGCGGGCACTTCTACCTCGGCGGCGGCACCGCCGTCCAGCAGGCCACCGGGCACGCGGACTCCGCCGAGGAGATGTACAAGTACCTGACCGCCGTGGCGCGCGACCCGGAACCCGAGAAGATCCGCGCCTACTGTGACGGCAGCGTCGAACACTTCGACTGGCTCGAAGCCCTCGGATTCGAATTCGAGCGCAGCTACTATCCGGAGAAGGCCGTCATCCAGCCCGGCACGCAGGGGCTCATGTACACCGGCAACGAGAAGGTGTGGCCCTTCCGCGAACAGGCCGAACCCGCGCCGCGCGGGCACAAGGTGCCGGTGCCGGGCGACACCCAGGGCGCGGCACTGGTGATCGAACTGCTGGTGAAACGGGCCGCCGCCCTCGGCGTCGAGGTGCGCTACGAGACCGGGGCGACCAACCTGATCGTCGACGCCGACGGCGCGGTGGTCGGCGTGCGCTGGAAGGAATCCGGGAAAACCGGTGCGGTGCGGGCGAATTCGGTGGTGCTGGCGGCCGGCGGATTCGTCATGAACGCCGAGATGGTGGCCGAACACGTGCCCTGGCTGGCCGAGAAGCCGTTCGTGCTCGGCACCACCTACGACAATGGGCTCGGCATCCGGCTCGGGCTGTCGGCGGGCGGCGTGACGCGGAATATGGACCAGGCGTTCGTCACCGCGCCGGTCTACCCGCCGTCCAAACTGCTCACCGGAATCATCGTCAACCAGGCGGGTGAGCGCTTCGTCGCCGAGGACTCCTACCACGCTCGCACCTCGGCGTTCGTGCTCGAACAGCCCGGCGCGGCAGCGTATCTGATCGTCGACTCCGAGCATATGGAACAGCCCATGTTCCCGCTCGCACCGCTCATCGACGGCTGGGAGACCGTCGAGGAGATGGAGGCGGCGCTCGGAATCCCTTCCGGCGCACTGCGATCCACGCTCGACCGCTACAACGAGCACGCCGCGCGCGGGGAGGATCCCGACTTCCACAAGGGCGCGGAGTTCGTACAGCCGCAGGACAGCGGCCCGTGGGGCGCATTCGACCTGACCCTGGGCAAGGCGCTGTACGCGGGCTTCACCCTCGGTGGACTGCACACCTCGGCGCATGGAGAAGTGCTGCGGGACAACGGATCACCCATCACCGGCCTGTACGCCGTCGGCGCCAACGGCGGCACCCTCGCCCAGGACGGCAAGGGCTATGCCAGCGGCACCCAGCTCGGCTCCGGCTCCTTCTTCGGCCGCCGCGCCGGACGTCACGCGGTGAGCCGCTCCAGCTGACGCAGCAGTTCGGAAGCGGCAACGGCGTCGAAGGCATCGAACCGCCCGCCGTTGATCCGGACCGATACGATCCGCTGCCGCTCCGCCTCGTACCGGTATCCACCCTGGATACCGGGATCGAGATTCACCCGCACCCGCCGCAGCACCCCGACCGGCAGGGAGACGTCCCCATACGACAGCTCCCACCCGTGCTGCCGCAACCCGTACAGCCGCCCGGTCGGGGCCACCCGATTCTCGAAGCGGGACAACTGATCCGACGCCGCCTCCTCGGCCGTGAACCGATACACCCCCCGATCCAACTGCTCGAACGGTTGCAGCAGTTCGTAATCCGCGAACAGCACCCGCCAGCGATCCAGATCCTCCCCGAGATGCAGTGGATGGGCGATACCCACCAGCGCGTCCTCGGACAGCTCGAACCGATTGTCCTCGACATCCGCGAGGCTGCCGTCATCGTCGATGCGGAAGGCCGCGGGAACCGCCTGGCCGACGGTGGACGACGCCCCCTCCGCGGCGGCGGTCGAAACGTCCACGGGGTAGACCGCCCACACCAGGCGGCGAGCCAGTTGGCCGAGCACGGGGTGTTCGATCACGAGGCGGCGATGGGAGGAGGCACGCCAGCGGCGACCGTCGACCATGGCCGACTCGAAGCGCCGAATCTGGTCGGTTGTCACGGTTTTCAGCTCGTTCGCGAAGTCGCGATACGCCTGGTAGGAGGTGGCGGCCAGCGCTGGATTGTCGGTGGCGCTCGGCTTGGGCAGCGTGCGCAGGCGCGAACCCTCGGTGGTGACACTGGGCTTCAGATGCGGGTCCAGACCGACGCGAAACTGGCGCGGCCCGTAATCCAGAGTGCGGGTGCTGTCGGCGGACAGCCCCAAGCGGGGGACCGCGTGGTCGGTGAGCTCCTCCTCGCTCAAATCCAGTGCGCGACCGATCTCTTCGATGGTCGCCTCCGCCTTCTTGCGCAGCGAGGCATGTTTGGACTTCCTGGCGATGGCGTGCAGGTTCGCGAGTGCGACCTCACCGCCGATGGTCGCCAGCACCGACAACCCTTCGACCGCACGGGCACTGGCGGACCGGCCCGGCCACGCGGTGATGAACGGCACCAGACGGCGCACGGTATCCGCGGTGCCCCAAAGACCTAGAGCCTGCATGACCCAGCTGTTCTTGGCGGGATACGCCGCCAGCCGCCAGGAATCGAAGACCGCCCAGGCGAATTCGGCCAGTGAATCGGGATCGGCAAGGGCGGCCACCACCGCCAGGTCCGATCGCCCCGCATCGGCACAGCCTGCTGCTTCCGGGGGAATCTCGCCCAGCTCGGTCACCGATGCTGATCGGTCCCTGTCGGGCGTGGTTGTCGGGTCCGGTTGAGCCTTACCGGCGTCCGCGTGCATGAGCATCGTGATCACCAGCGCCACAGCGGATTCCGGCAATGCTGTGGCGGAGTCGCGCAGCCGGATCTGGGGCAGCAGCGTGGGCGGAAGCCAGCGCGGCAGCTTCGGCTTGCGTGCGGGCGGGGCAGTGAGCGCGGCGGGTAGGGTCGCGGGGTCGGCCTCCGGGAATTCCCGCGCGAGTTCGAGCAGTGGCAGCGCGTCTGAATTGACTTCTTCTGCAACAAGTTTCGGGTGTGCGAGGGCGTGCAGCTGCAGGGTGCGAATGATCAGCGGTGCGGAAGCGTTCTTCCGTGGGGTCGACCCGAGGGAGTCGGTGGCGGCGACGGCCTCTTGGGACAGCAGTCGCAGTGCGCGGCGGGGGAATTCGGTGGTCGCCTTGTTCAGGGCGGGCAAGACCCGTTTGTCGTCGATCTTGTCCAGGAGGGCCTGGTAGGCGTTGTCGGTGGGGATCCTGGCGAGTAGGCCCGCGAGGAGTTTGATGTTGTCGGGGAGGTGGTCCGGGGTTTCGGTGAGCTCTTCGGCCAGTGGGGCGACGGCCGCCGGGCCGACCTGGGTGAGCAGGTTGTACCACTGGGTGATCGGGCCGTATTGGATGCGGCCGACGATCTCGCGGTAGCGGGTGAGCTGCTCGGGGGTGGTGAGGGCGCTGGCGAGCATGCGCACCACCTGTTCCTTGGGCAGGCCCTCGAGGGCGAGGTCCGCGTCGACCCAATCCTGGCGCTCCGGAACGAGATACGAGGCGGCCAGGCGGGCCCATACCGTGCCGGGGGCGGATCGCAGTTCGGAAAGTCGTTCCACCACATTGAGATACGCGGCCTCGGTGGCATCGGACAGGATGGCGCGCACCCGCTGTGCGGCGTGGTCGTAGCCCGTGATCAGGAGTTCGCCGGGCTGTGCGAGCTGTAGCCACTCCGTCATCCGGCCCTGCTGCGGGCGGCGCGACTGCACCTTGAACCCGCGCAGCGACACCACCGCCTCGGCGGCGAAGACCAACCCGTACTCCAGGATCCAGCTGTCGACGAACACTTCGTCGAACTCGCGCCGCGCCTCCCACTCGAGCATGGTGGGGGATGCGAAGGCGCGGGCGATCGCCAGCGCGGCGGCCGCCCCCGGCGGCGTGACGGCGGCCGTTCTCGGCTCGGCGGGGGATTGTTCGTGCGCGGGGACGGTGGCCGCCCGGCGTGCGGCGGCCGGCGTGCTGCTCAGTGCGTCGACGTAGGTCTGGGTGGCGTCGGCGAGATCGTGCAGTCCGTCCGCGCGGGCGGCCGTGAGCACCGTGTCGACATGTCCGCGCCGGATCAGGGCCTGGCGGACCTCGGCGGTGGCGTTCGGCCGCAGGGGTTGCGGGCGGGCCCGATTCCTGCCGCGGAACGGCTCCGCCTGCTCCCACCACGGCGCGGGCAGTGACCACGCGTTCTCGTCGACCATAGGAATGATCCTGCCTCGCGGCACCGACAATCGCGTCGGTG
Organism: Nocardia acididurans; assembly: GCF_016741815.1. Classification (GTDB taxonomy): domain Bacteria; phylum Actinomycetota; class Actinomycetes; order Mycobacteriales; family Mycobacteriaceae; genus Nocardia; species Nocardia acididurans. The sequence goes on along the minus strand of NZ_JAERRJ010000003.1, from coordinate 527,990 downwards.
CCCGGTTGTAGTGTGGTGGCACGCTTTTTCGAGCGAGTGGGGATTGGGGGAACGGCATGGGTCTCGCACGGCCGTACGGCTGGCGCGCGATGGTAGTGGCACTGGCGGCCGTCCTTGTGACGGCCTGCGGCGGGTCGGCCCCGGCCTCCGATCCGAATCTGTGGCTGGAGGAACTCGACAGTCCCCGCGTACAGGCGTGGGTGACGGGGGAGAACGAGAAAACCCTCGGTGTGCTGGAACAGGATTCGCGCTACGCCGGCAATCTGAGTCAGGCCCTGGAACTGGGCAGCGCGCCCGACCGCCTGCCCACCCCCACCTTCGTGGACGGCATGATCGGCAACTTCTGGCAGGACACCGACCACCGGCGCGGTATCTGGCGCGAAACCACCGCCACCGATTACGAATCGCCGCAACCACACTGGCGCACCGTGCTCGATCTGGACGCGCTGGCCGCCGCCGAGGGCCGCGACTGGGTGTGGAAGGGCATCGACTGCTCACCGGCCACCCGCACCCGGTGTCTGGTGCAGCTCTCCGACGGCGGCGAGGACGCTGTCACCATCCGGGAGTTCGACAGGGCCACAGGACAGTTCGTGGCAGGCGGCTTCGAGCTGGAGCGCGGCAAACAGTACGCCACCTGGGTGGACGACGACACCCTGCTGGTCTCGCGGGAATGGCAGGCGGGGGAGAAGACGGCCTCGGGCTACCCGTACATCGTCAAACGCGTGCAGCGCGGGCAGCGGCTCGACCAGGCGGTGGAGGTCGCGCGCGGCGAACCCTCCGACGGCCTGGGCACCGTGGCGTTGCGCCTGGACGGTGCGGCGGGCAGGCGGCTGACACTGGTGGTGCGCCGCCCGTCGTTCTACGAGGCGCGGGTCACCCTCGTCGACGGCACCCGCACGGCTGCTGTCGCGCTCCCGGACAAAGCCGATATCGAGGGCATGGTCGGTGATCGCGTGCTGATTTCACTGCGCACCGAATGGACTTCCGGCGCAACGACTTTCCCCTCCGGATCCCTGGTGGCCCTGAACGCGGACGATCTGGCCGCGGATCCGGGGAACCTGCTCCCCGCCCCGGTGTGGTCGCCGGGACCGCAGGATGCACTGCGTCAGGTCGTCACCACCCATGACCGGGTGGTCGTCACCTCACTGTCCGATGTCCGCGGCCGCGCCGCGATCTTCACCCCGCAGCCCGGCGGAACCTGGTCCGCCGCACCGGTTCCGGTGCCCGACCTGATGACGGTCGACGCGGTGGACGCGGATTCGCGCGGTGACACCGCCTACCTGTCCGTCACCTCGCTGGTCACCCCGACCACCCTGTGGCGGCTCGACGCCGACGACGGCCGCTTCGATCCGGTGAAATCCGCTCCGGCCCGGTTCGATTCGTCGCGCTTCGTGGTGGAGCAGCTGAAGGCCACCTCATCCGACGGCACCCAGGTGCCGTACTTCATCGTGCGCGCCGCCGACATGCGCTACGACGGCACCAACCCGACGATCCTCTGGGGCTACGGTGGTTTCGGCAGCTCCGCACTGCAGCCGTACAGCGGTGTGCTCGGCAGACTGTGGCTGGAGCGGGGCGGCGTGTACGTCATCGCCAATATCCGCGGCGGCGGCGAATACGGCCCGTCCTGGCACGAGGCGGCGCGCAAGACCCAGCGGCAGAAGGCTTTCGACGATTTCGCGGCGGTGGGTCGCGATCTGATGGACCGCAGGATCACCGCCCCGCGGCACCTGGGCATTCAGGGCGGGTCCAATGGCGGGCTGCTCATGGGCGTCGAATTCACCCAGCATCCGGAGATGTGGAACGCGGTGAACATCCAGATCCCGCTGCTGGACATGGTGCGCTACGAGCAGATCGCCGCGGGCGCGTCCTGGGTCGGGGAGTACGGGACCGTGGCCGACGAGGCAGAAGCCGAGTTCCTGGAGTCCATTTCGCCCTACGCCCAGGTGAGATCGGGGGTGCGCTACCCCGAGCCGTTCATCTGGACCAGCACCAGGGACGACCGCGTCGGCCCGCAGCACGCCCGCAAATTCGCCGCCCGACTAGCCGAACTCGGCGTCCCGTACCTGTTCTACGAGCCCACCCAGGGCGGGCACGGCGGCGGCACCACCATCGACGAGCAGGCGCGCACCAGCGCCCTGGAGTACACCTACTTCCAGCGCAGGCTGATGCCGGGCTAGCCGGTCAGTCCCGCACGATGAGCGAAACCGAGATGGGGACAAGCAGTTCCACCAGATCGCTCACCGGCGGGCGCGGGTCGGACAGCAGCCATTCGTGTGCGAGGCCGTTGATCGCGCCGATGAGCGCGCTACCGGCGAGCTCCGGATTGCCGCGAATGCGCGCGTTCGGCCCGGCCAGCGGTTGCAGCGCGGCGCGGATGATGGTGACCCAGTTGTGCCTGCGGGCGCGGCGATGCTGTTCCATGCGCTCGCTCACGCCGACGACCTCGACGAACGCCACCTTGGCGCGGTGCGGGTCGGAGCCCACCGAGCCGAGGTAGGCCGACAGCGCGGTGGTCACCGTGGTGGTGGGGTCGGGATCGGGTCCGAGTTCGGCCAGCGCGGTCGCCAGCGCGGCCCCGGCCTCCTCCTGGATGCGGTCGTAGGCCGCGACCAGGATGTCCTCGCGGGTCTGGAACTCCTCGTAGAACTGGCGTTTCGAGAGTCCCGCGGCGGCGCAGACATCGGCCAGCGAGCAGTTGGCGTACCCGCGTTCCCCGAAGATCTGGATGGCGGCGTCGAGGAAGCGCTGTCGGCGTTCGGCTTTCCGCTCGACCACGGCACGGCCGCCGTACTGTCTTCCCTCGATCGTCACTCCCCAAAGGTAGCGGTAGAGGTGCCGGCGTCAGCGACGGGGACGCAAACCGTCCAGCATGAACCCGACGGTTTCGTCGAGCAGCGTGTCCGCGCCCTCGGGTGTCACGAAGCCGGAGCCGACGAAGGTGGCCATGCCCTGCAGCGCCGCCATGGCCGACAGGCAGATGCGCCGCGGATCGCCCTCGACCACCTCGCCGCGCGCCTGGCCGTCGGCGATCATGCTGATCGGGACCGAATAGGCCGTGGCCACAGCCTCTTCCATGACGGCGGTCGGGCTGGTGTGGCGGCGAGCGAACATCAGGGCCAGCAGCGCCGGATTGTCGATGGCGAAGCGCAGGTAGGTGCGCGCCATGGCGTGCAGCCGCTCCAGGAAGGTGCCGGTGGCGGCGGCCTTCTCGAATTCGCTGCCGAGCCGGACGAAACCTTCGGCGGCCAGGGCGTCCAGCAGTGCCTGCTTGTCGCGGAAGTGCCGGCTCGGCGCGGCGTGGCTGACACCGGTGTCTCGGGCGAGCTGCCGCAGCGACAGCCCGTCGACGCCGACACGGCGCAGCGCGGCCTCGGCGCGGCGCAGGAGTTCGGCGCGCAGATCGCCGTGGTGATAGGAGCGCAAACGGGCAGCGGACATCGAGAGCAGGATATCGGACACACTTGCGGATGTTGTCGTTGACTACTTTGTAGGCAGTGCCTACATTGGCTGTCACCATGACGAACGACAGCATGTCCGGATCGGAAGGCGGGGAATCCGTGGTGAAAGACAGTGCGTCCACAGCGGTTTCGCCGGAGGGCGGGCGCGGGCGCGTGCCACTGCGCGGCTGGCTGGTGCCGATGTTCGTGGTCACGCTGCTGGCCGCACTGCTGGGCACCATGTACCTCGGCTACACCTCCGACCCGGAGAAGAACCTGCACGATTTTCCGGTCGCCCTGGTCAACCAGGACGACGGCGACGTGATCGACGGCCGCACCGTGAACGTCGGCACGCAGATCACCGAGGCGCTGAAGGACAAGGTGCCCGCCGACAAGGTGGATCTGCGGCTGCTCGGCATCGGTGAGGCGCAGCGCCAGCTCAAAGAGGGGCACATCTACGGCGCGATCGTCATCCCGAGCGATTTCAGCAAGCGGCTCTCGATTCTGGCCGCGGCCTCGGTGGTTCCCGGTGACGTGGAGCGTCCGGTGATCACCGTGCACACCAATCCGCGGGCGGGAACCTACGCCGCGGGCATCGTGCAGCGCTTCAGCGACCGCGCCATGACCGAGGTGAACGCCACCGTCGGCACGCAGCTCACCGAGCAGGTCGCCGCGAAACTCGCACCCGGCACCGATGCCGCCACGGCCGCCGCCCAGCTCAGCGGCGCGGCCCGGTTGCAACTGGCCAAGCCCATCGATGTCACCGTCGGCCCGTTCCGCCCGCTGCCCGAGGGCACCGGCCAGGGGCTGTCGGCGTTCTTCTACACGCTGATCCTGCTGTTCGCCGGCTTCAGCGGCGCGATGATCATCCACGCCATGGTCGACAATGTGCTCGGCTACGCGCCCGCCGAATACGGGCCCTGGTACCGGCACATCCAGCCGGTGGCCATCAGCCGCTGGCGCACGCTGCTGGCCAAGTGGGCCATGGCCGCGCTCACCGCACCGGTGATCTCGGGCATCTTCCTCGGTATCGCGACGCTCATGAACATGCCGATCGATCACCCGCTGCCGCTGTTCCTCTACGGCGCGCTGGCCATCGCGGCCGTGTGCGTCACGGGCCTGTCGGTGCTGGCCGCTTTCGGCACCGCCGGACTGCTGATCAACATGATCGTGTTCGTGATCCTCGGCCTGCCGTCCTCCTCGGGCACCATTCCGATCGAGGCGACGCCGCGCTACATCTCCTTCCTCGCCGATTTCGAGCCCATGCACCAGATCTATCTGGCGGTGCGCTCCCTGCTGTACTTCGACGGGAATCTCGCGGCGGGGCTGAGCACCGGCCTCTGGATGACGCTGTTCGGCCTGCTGTTCGGCGTGCTGCTGGGTGCGATCGCCACCCACACCTACGATCTGCGCGGGCTGTACCGGCTCGGCGTACCGCATCGTCCGGCCGCCGCGCTGGCGGAGTAGGTGCGGATGGCGGTAGGGCACAGGGACTTTCGGCCCTGTCCGTTGCCCACCTGTGACGGTGATACTGACCGCTGACACCGAATTACTCATCGTAGGGCGCGATGATGGTGGGGCGGTTCGTTGGATGGGTTCGTCACAGTTCGACCAGCTGACAGGACAATTCCTGCGTGCCGTGCGCGATGCGGGCGGCGGGCTCACCGCGGTGTGCACGGCCTGCGTGCGCGTGCTGCCCGTGCACCGGGCCGCCATCGTGCTGGAGGAACGCGACGCGGGGATGCAACCCTGGTGCGCCAGTGACGAATTCGCCGATCGGGTCGAGGCCGCCCAGGCCACGGCCGGGGAAGGACCGGCGGTCTCGGCGGTCGCCGACGGTGTGCCGATCCTGGTCGAGGATCTCGCGGCGGAGTTCGACCGCTGGCCGGGATTCGCTGCGGCCCTGGCGAATATGCCCGGTGACCGGCATGCCGCCGGATCCGTGCTGGCGGTGCCGTTGCGGCTCGGGGCCATCCGGCTCGGCGCGGTGGATCTGTATCGCGGGACCACCGGCCTGCCCGGACCGCGGCTCATGTCGGCCGCGCTGCACATCGCCGATCTGGTGACCGCCAGCCTGGTGCTGTCGTCGGGGGACGAGGCGCGGCAGTGGGCGCAGCCGGTGTCGAGTCGCCGGATTCATCAGGCGGCGGGCATGACCAGCGCACAACTGGGCATCGAGATCGCCGACGCCTACGCTCGCCTGCGCGGATACGCCTTCACACACGGTCTTTCGCTGGTGGAGGTGGCGCACGGGGTAGTAGACCGCAAGGTTCGAATCGAACCCGAATGAGCGCAAGTGTTCCGTAGCGCACCGGCCGCCCCATACGATTAGCTGACGGCAAGAGCGGCACAGGAAACTTACGTGGCGGCGCCCCGGCGTTCGCCGATGCGGGGTGATTGCGGTGTCCGACAGTGAGTTGCTGGTTGCGGTGCTGGCTCGATTCGCACGACTGCTACCCGCGGCACACGAGATGCCGCACATCCTGGAACAGTTGATGCGCAGTGCTATCGATGTGCTCGAACCGGCCGGCGCCACCGTCGCGCTGTCCGAGCAGCTCGGGGCCGGGGAGCCCGGACCCTTCAGCGGAATTCCCGCCGAACTGCTGGATCTCGAAGTCTGCCAGCGGGAATGCGCGCGCGGGCCGGGCGTGGTGGCGCACACCTGCGGCGCACCGGTGACCATCACCGATATCGGCAACTACGGGGACATGTGGCCGGAGTACGCGGATCTCGCTGGGCAGCACCGTATCTCGTCGATCGCCGCGATACCGATGCGGCTCGACGACACCGAAGCCGGTGTGCTGAGCCTGTATTCGCGGCAACCCCGCCGCTGGTCGGGGCGGGATCTGTCGGTGGCGGCGCTGCTGGCCGGGATGGCGACCGGCCACATCGTGACAGCGAATCTGGTGCAACGCCAGCAGCGCGTGACCGAGCAACTCCAGCACGCGCTGAACAGCCGGATCGTGGTGGAGCAGGCCAAAGGCGTTATCGCACACGCCCGTCAGACCACGCCGGATGCCGCCTTCGAGCTCATTCGCGCCCACGCCCGCCGCAATCGGGTGACGGTCCGGGCGGTGGCGCGCGGCATCGTCGAACTGGGCTTGCGAATCTGACACCGCCGCGAAACGACGGATTCGGCGCGGTGCGGGGCCTGCGAATCGCACACCGCCGCACCGGTTGCGAAGATTGCGCAGCACTGTAGTGCGGATCTGACACAACTGCGCCGGTGTCCCGGACGGGAAGAGTAGGCTGATCGATTGGCGGAATCGAAAGCCCCTGTCCCCGGCTGGTTTCCGTGTGAGGTCCGACCGTCCCTGCCCCTCGACGGCTCGTTTCGGCAACTCTGATTCCCGCAGATCTAGGGGCAGTAGTGAACGTGTCACGAGCACCGCACCATCCCGCCCGCCCGGCTCATCCGGCCGGGCGCCCGACCGGAAAAACCCACCGCCGCAACGACTACGACGAGCTGGTTCGCCGCATCGCCGCCGGCGACGATCACGCCTACGAGCAGTTCTACCGCCGCACCCGCAGGCTCGTCTACAGTCGCGTGCAGACCATCGTCCGTGATCACGGCTACGCCGAGGAGACCTGTCACGAGGTGTACCTCCAGGTGTGGCGCAGCGCAGCCGGTTTCGACCCGCGCCGCGGCAGCGCCCTGACCTGGCTCACCACCCTGGCGCACCATCAGTCGGTGGATAGGGTGCGGCGCGAGTGTTCCGCCGCCGGACACGAGAATCGCTGGGGCGTCTGCGATTACCGCCCGCCCGCCGACGTGGTGGCCGAGGAGATCGTGCGCCGGCACGAAGAACAGGCGGTGCGAACGGGTCTGCGCGCGCTCACCCCCTATCAGCGCGAGTCGGTCATGCTCGCGTACTACGGCGGCCTCAGCTATTCGCAGGTTGCCGCCCATCTCGGCATCGGCCTGCCCGCCGTCAAGGCGCGCATCAGATCCGGTCTGGCGCAATTGAAAACGGCCCTCGCCTGACGGCGGCGGGCCGTTGTCGTTTCGTCAGTGCGACGAGGTCGCCTGAAATCCCTTGGGTACCAGGATGACCACGAGCAGTGCGACCGAGCCGACCAGTCCCGCCGAGATCCACGAGGTGGTGGTCAACGCGGAATCGAAAGCGTGCTGGGCGATTTCGAGCACCTGTGCGCCGACCGGCCCGCCGATCTGATGGGAGATGTAGGCCGCGCCGCCGACGGAGCCGCGCGCGGTGTCCAGATCGTCGCCGTGCAGTGGCAGGTCGGTCATGTGCTCGACGAACAGGCGGCCGTGGATGCTGCCCAGCAGCGCCACCCCGAGGCCGATGCCGAGCTCGTAGTTGGTCTCCTCCACGGCGCCGGCCTGCCCGGCGCGTTCGGGAGGCACCGCCGCGACCAGCACCGCGGCGGCGGTGGTGATGGCGATGCCGTCGCCGATGCCCAGGCACACCAGCACGAAGGCGACCAGCGGATACGACGTGGTCGGGATGGCGGCCAGCACCACGAAGCCCGCCGTCAGCGAGGCCAGGCCGAACGCCATGAGCGGGCGCACTCCGACGTGGCGCATGAGCCACGGCGTGGCCAGCGACCCGAACAGGGTGGCGAACGCGGCGGGCACCGTCCGCAGCCCGGCTTCCGACGGCGTGTAGCCGTGAATGTACTGCAGCCACAACGAGATCAGGAACAGCGCGGCGCCGATGGCCAGCATGGCCAGCAGCGTCGACAGCGCCGCGGCCGTGAACGCGCGGTTGCGGAACAGCCGCACATCCAGCAGCGGATCCGCCGACCGCAGCTGCCGGTAGGCGAACCAGCCGAGCAGCAGCACCGACGCCACCATGATCACCAGATCGACCGGCGCCGGATCGCCCTTGGCCAGATGTTTGATACCCCACGCCAGCGCCACGATGCCCAGTACCGACAGCGCCGCGCTGAGCCAGTCGAGTGACCCGCCCTGCTGCGGCGCGCGGTACTCCGGCAGCAGCCACAGCCCGGCCGTCACGGTCAGCACCACCACCGGCACATTCAGCCAGAACGCCGCCGACCACCCGAACTGCTCGACCAGGTGCCCGCCGACCAGCGGCCCGATCGCCGCGCCCGCACCCGCGACCGACGCCCAGATGCCGATGGCCAGCGTCCGTTCGTGATCGTCGGTGAAGATATTGCGGATCAGCGAGAGGGTGGACGGCATGACCATGGCCCCGCCCACGCCCAGCAGCGCCCGCCCGGCGATCAACTGCGCGGGATCGTGCGCGGTGGCGGCCACCACCGAGGCCAGGCCGAAGAGCACGAATCCGGCGATGAACAGCCGTTTGCGCCCGTACCGGTCACTGATCGCGCCGCAGGTGATGAGCAGACCGCCCAGCACCAGCCCGTACAGGTCCACGATCCAGAGCTGTTCCATGGGACTGGGTTCCATGTGGTCGATCAGCGAGGGCAGCGCGACATTCAGAATCGTGGCGTCCATGGCGACCAGCAGCAGGCTCGCGCACAGCACGGCCAGCATGGCCCACCGCCCGGTCACCCGCGGCGGTTCCGCGTTCTCGGATCGAGCTTCGGCAACCTGCCGGGGTGGGATGCGCCCCACGACTGCCTCCTCGAATAGGCGCTATCGGTCAGCAACACTCTGGCTAGCACGATAGCGCCTCGCGAGCATCAGCTCCGGAGGGTCTCGGTGGTCGTGGCCTCGCCGCGCACGATCGCGGACTCGCGCTCGGTCTTCTGCGCGGCCAGCAGGTCGCGGATCTCCATGAGCAGTTCCAGCTCGGTCGGATCGGCCTTCACCTCGGTCGGCTTGGACAGCCGCTGCTTGAGGTGGTTCATCGGCACGATCAGCACGAAGTACAGCACGGCCGCGACCAGGATGAAGTTGATCGTCGCGCTGATGATCGGGCCCAGCGCCACGAAGGTGGACGGCTTCCCGGCCAGGATCTGGAAGCCGAAACCGAACTCGGCATTACCGCCCAGCACCGCGAGCAGCGGCTCGAGCAGCCCCTTGGTGATCGAGGTGACGATGGCGGTGAAGGCCGCGCCGATCACGACGGCGATCGCCAGGTCGACGACATTGCCCCTCATCAGAAATTCTTTGAAACCCTTGAACATGGTGCTTGGCAATTCCAATCCGAGAGCTGAATACGAGAGTTCAGCGCCGAAGTCTATGGGCTGCCCCGAGCCCGGTGAGAAATTGCCACACCCCATCGCGGCCACCCTCACACCGGATGTCCGGAGTGACCTGTTCAGCTCCCGCGCTCGGCCTGGAACGTCTTGACCAGCGACCAGCACATGGCCAGCATGACCACGCTGAACGGCAGCGCGATCAGGATCGCCACGGTCTGCAGGGTGGTGAGCGCCGATGCCCCGGTGCCGCTGGCCACCAGCAGTGCGATGGCCACCGCGCCCTGTGCGGAGGTCCAGAAGACCCGGCTCCAGGTGGGCGGCTCCGGATTGCCGCCGGAGGACAGCATGTTCACCACCAGCGCGCCCGAATCCGCAGAGGTGACGAAGAACAGTACGATCACCAGAATCGCCAGCCCCGCCGTGATGGACCCGCCGGGCAGCGTGTTCAGCAGCGCGAACAGCGCACTGTCGCGATCGGGCCCGTCCGGGCCGACAAGTCCACCGCCGCCGAACATTTCGCGATGCAGGCCCGCGCCGCCGAAGACCGCGAACCAGACGAAGGTGAGCAGGGTCGGCACCAGCAGTACGCCCGCCACGAACTCGCGGACGGTCCGGCCGCGCGAGATGCGCGCGATGAAGACGCCGACGAAGGGGGCCCAGGAGATCCACCAGCCCCAGTAGAAGACCGTCCACTGCTGCGTCCACGCGGTGCCGGTCGGGCCCTCGGTGGCCCCGGTGTAGAGGCTGATCTTCGGCAGCGTCTGGAGGTACGCGCCGATGTTCTGCACCAGGTCGTTGACGATGAACAGTGTCGGCCCGGCCACCAGCACGTACAGCAGAATCACCGCCGCCACACCCATATTCGTCTGCGAGAGCAGTTTGATGCCCTTGTCCACCCCGGTCACCACCGAGATGGTCGCCAGCGCGGTCACGCCGATGATCAGCACCACCTGCAGGCCCTTACCCGGTTCGTTCACCCACCCCTGGAAATTCAGGCCCGCCGAGATCTGCAGCACGCCCAGCCCGAGCGAGGTGGCGACGCCGAACACGGTGCCGATCACCGCCACCACATCGATGACATCCCCGCGCCAGCCCCGAATGCGTTCGCCCAGCAGGGGTTCCAGTGACCAGCGGATGGACACCGGCCGCCCCTTGCGGTGGATCGCATAGGCGATGGCCAGCCCCACCACCACATAGATGGCCCACGGATGAATGCCCCAGTGCAGGAAGGTCTGCACCATGGCGGCATCCGCGCGCTGCGCCGGGGTGTTCCCCACGCCGGGCCGTGGATCCTCGAAATGGAACAGCGGCTCGGCCACGCCCCAGAACACCAGGCCGATACCCATACCCGCCGCGAACAGCATGGAAAGCCAAGCGCCGAGGGAATATTCGGCCTTCTCCCCGTCCTGCCCGAGCGTGATGTCCCCGAACCGCCCCAGCCCCAGCCAGATCGCGAACACCACGAACAGCGTCACGATGACGATGTAGTACCACCCGAACCCGCCGATCACATTGTCCTGCAAGGCTTTCGCCTGCCGGGCAGCCAGATCCTGAAACACGATGGCGTACACCGTGAACGCGGTGACGATGACGGCCGCGGGCCAGAACACTCTGGGCGCGACCGCGGCTCGATGATGAACGGGACGGGTCTTGTCGGTGCCGCTCGGTGCGCTCACGAATCCCTTTCGCCTAGGGGCAGTAGATGCGGGAACGTCCGGCCTCCGTCGGGAGGCCGGACACCGTGCCGCTCCGGGGTTCGGGGCGAAGCCCCCAAAGGTCCCGGATTTCGGGGTTCGGGGGCGAAGCCCCTGAGAGGCCCCGGAGAGTTGGGTCAACTCATGCGGCTTTTCAGGTTCTCGACGATCTCGTTGAGCACCTTCATCACGTCGGTGGCCGCGCCCTCGAGATTGGCGCGCACCTGATCGAGGGCCTTCTGCAGATCCTCGGTACTCAACTTGTCGGCGAAAGCCTTGGCCATATCCGCGAATTCGGCGGCCGCCGTACTCGCCTTGTCGGCGAGTTCCGCGGCGGTGGCGCTGGCCTTCTCGGCGAGCTGCCCCGCCGCGTCGCCCGCCTTGTCGGCGAGACCCCCGACGGTCTCGCTGACGTTCTCGGCGAGTTCGTCGGAGGTGGCCGTGAGGTTGTTGTCCTCGGTCACGTCGCCCCGGCTACTGTCCGCCGCCGAACTTGTCCTTGGCCTGCCGCATGGCGTCGTCGGCCTTGTCCCGGGCGTCCTGTGCCATGTTCTCGGCGTCGTTCTTGGCCTTGTCGGCGCGGTCGTGGAATTTCGTTTCGAACTCGTCGGCCTGGTTCTCGATCTTCTGACCCATGCCCTCGGCTTTGGCCTTGGCCTTCTCGGCCATTTCCTTGGCCTTGTCCATCAGCGACATCGAAACCTCCCTAGGTGTGTCACGCCCGGGGCGGGCGTGCATGCGGGGTACTTCGACGAACCACAGCGATCGTTCAGCAAACGACCGGTGTGCACCTATCGTGGCGATCTGGAATGGACGGTGTCAACTCTCGGGGCCGGTGTGGCAGGTCAGCCGACGGGTCCGAGCACCCGCTCGAGGTAGGGGTTGGTGAACCGGCCCTTGGGATCGAACCGCCGCCGGACCTCGGTGAACCGCTCCCACTCGGGGTAGCGGGTGCGCAGCGTCTCGGCGGTCTGGAAATGCCGCTTACCCCAGTGCGGGCGGCCGTTGTACTTGTCGAACACGGCCTCGCAGGCGCGGAAGTAGCCCTCGTACTCCATGCCCTCGTACTGGTGTACCGCGATGTAGCAGGTGTCGCGGCCACCGGCGGGGGAGAGGAAGGCGTCGTCGGGCGCGACCCAGCGCACCTCGATGGGCATGGCGGTGTCGAAGCGGGTGGCGACCTCTTTGATCTCGCGGATGGCGTCGATCGAATGTTCGCGCGGGATGGCGTATTCCATCTCGGTGAACCGGAACAGTCGCGGGCTGGCGAATACCCGGTAGGAGCGTTCGACCTGACGCCGGTAGCTGCCCGCGTAGGCCGCGCCCTTCTGCACCCACGGGATCAGGCTCGGGCTGCGGCGGGTGAGCCGGCACAGCGCGTCGAAGGTGTAGTTGGTCATGAGGATGTCGGAGAACCAGTCCACGGCCTTGCTGCGCGGCTGCTCCGGCAATTGAACAGTGTTGTTGCGCTTGGTCATGGCGAGCGGACTGTGCGCGAACATGTAGAACTCGAAGTGCTCGTTGCCGTCCACATGGGTGTCGAGGTCGGCGAGCACCTCTTCGAGCGGAACCGGTCGTTCGATGCCCTCGAGCACGAAGGACGGCACCATCTGCAGGGTGACGGCGGTGACCACGCCGAGTGCGCCGATATTCACCCGCGCCGCGCGCCAGCCGTCGGGATCGGTCTGCTCGTTGAGCTCCACCCGGCTGCCGTCGGCCAGCATGAGCTCCACCGACTGCAGTGCGGCGGAGAGGTTCTGTAGTTTCGCGCCGGTGCCGTGGGTGCCCGTCGCGGTGGCCCCGGCGATGGACTGCACGTCGATGTCGCCGAGGTTGGGGAAGGCCAGACCGAGCGGGTGCAGGGCGTTGCTGGCGGCGTTGAGGGTGATGCCTGCTTCCGCGCGGACCAGGCCGGTGGCCCGGTCCACGGACAGGATCCGGTCGAGCTTGTTCAGCCGCAGTAGCGTGCCGTCGGTGAGCACGGTGTCGGTGAAGGAGTGGCCCGATCCGGCGACGCGGACCGTGTGCCCGGCCGCCTCGGCGCGCGCCAATTCGGCGGCGAGCTCCTCGGTCGAGCTCGGTGCGGCGATGGTCGCCGGAGTGCAGCTCTGGTCTCCGGCCCAGTTCACCCAGTTGGTCATGTGACCAACTTTAAACCGTCAGTGTGAGACGCGCTACCGTTTCCGGCAGTCGTGCATGGCTTGTTTCGCCCGCTCCACCTCGTCGTCGGTGAGCGCGGGCTGCGTCAGCGGCATGCGGGCCACGCCGTCGCCGCGGACGCCGTTCAGGATGACGGCCATATAGCGTTGCCACACATCGGGATTCACCGTGCGGGCGAAGCCGGCGACGCCGTCGACCATGTTCACCATGGCGAAGAAGTCGCTCGTCTCGATCTCCGGCTGCAGTGCCCCGGCCTCCTTGGCGCGACTGATCACGGCGCTCATGCCGGGGGCGATGCGCTCCTTCATGCACACGAAGCGGTCCATGCTGTCGTGTAGTTCCAGCACGACCTCGCTGAAGCCGCGATTGGCGGCCATATGGCGGCAGGCGTAATCGAACAGGCCGACCAGCCCCTCCCAGGGGTCGGTGTGGTGCAGCGCGGTCTCCACCTCGTGGCCGAGCTCGGTGATCATCTGATCGAAGACCTCGGAGATGAGTTCCTGCTTGTTCGCGAAACGTCGGTAGACCGTGCCGACGCCGACGCCGGCGCGCTCGGCCACATCGTCGAGGGTGACCTCGAGGCCGCGATCGGCGAACAGCTCGCGGGCCGCGGCGATGATCCGCTGCTGGTTGCGCGCGGCGTCGGCGCGCAAACGCCGAGGTGGAGGCGCGGTGGTGACGTGATTCACACCCTCATCCTAACAACAATCGGGATTAAGCGGAGGCTATCTCTCCGTTTTGCTGGTAGCTTCCAATACGTGAAACGGAGAAGTTGCCTCCGTTAATCCTAAGGGGACGAGGAAACCAATGACGACAACTCTCGAGAAAGACTTGCCCACAGCGGCGCACACGGGCCGCAGAGGCTCCCACGCCATGCGCTGGTGGGTGCTCGCCGTACTCGGCGTCGCCCAGCTGATGGTCGTCCTCGACGCGACCGTCGTGAATATCGCGCTCCCCGAGGCGCAGCTCGATCTCGGGTTCTCCAATGCCGATCGGCAATGGGTGATCACCGGCTACGCCCTGGCCTTCGGCTCGCTGCTGCTGCTCGGCGGCAGGCTCTCCGATCTCTTCGGCCGCCGCACCACCTTCATCGCCGGCCTGGTCGGCTTCGCGGTGGCCTCGGCCGTCGGCGGCGCCGCGGCCAACTTCGAGGTGCTCGTGGCCTCGCGTGTCGCACAGGGTGTCTTCGGCGCGCTGCTCGCGCCCGCCGCGCTCTCGCTGCTGACCGTGACCTTCACCGAACCCGGTGAGCGGGCGAAGGCCTTCGGCATCTTCGGCGCCATCGCGGGCGCGGGCGGTGCGCTCGGCCTGCTGCTCGGCGGCGCGCTCACCGAATGGGCGTCGTGGCGCTGGGTCATGTACGTGAACCTGGTCTTCGCGGCCGTCGCCCTGGTCGGCGCGGTGCTGCTGCTGGCCAAGCACGTCACCAACGAACGGCCCAAGCTCGACATCCCCGGCACGATCGTGGTGACGGCAGCGCTGTTCGGCATCGTCTACGGCTTCTCGCACGCCGAATCCGACGGCTGGACCAATGGCGTCACCCTGGCGTTCCTGATCGGCGGCACGGCGCTGCTGGCCCTGTTCTTCGTGATCGAACAGCGCGTGGCGCATCCGCTGCTGCCGCTGCGCGTGGTGCTCGACCGCACCCGCGGCGGGTCCTACCTGACCGTATTCGCCACGGCCATCGGCATGTTCGCGATGTTCCTGTTCCTCACCTACTACATGCAGCAGCAGCTGGGATACACCCCGATCATCACCGGTGTGGCCTTCCTGCCCATGGTGGCGGGCATGATCCTCTCCTCGACCACCACGCCGTCGCTGCTGGTGCCGCGGGTCGGACCGAAGGTGACCGTGGTGACGGGCATGCTCATCGCCTCCCTCGGCATGGTGCTGCTGACCCAGATCGGCGTCGACACCGCTTACGCGACGCATATCCTGCCCAGCCTGGTCCTGATGGGTCTCGGCCTCGGTATGGCGATGTCCACCGCCTTCATCGGCGCCACCTCCAACGTGCACCACACGGATGCGGGCGTGGCCTCGGCCATGGTGAACACCAGCCAGCAGGTCGGCGGCTCCATCGGCACGGCGCTGCTGAGCACCCTGGCCGCCACCGCCTTCACCGATTCGGTCGGCAGTCAGCAGCCGTCCCCGGGCGTCCTCGCCCAGGCCGCGGTCGACAGCTACACCACCACCTTCTGGTGGGCGGCCGGCATCTTCCTGGTCGGCGCGGTGCTCACCGGCATCGTGATGCCGAATACCGTTCCGCAGCCGGCGGAGGGGGAACCCGTTCTGGCGCATTGACATCCGCGTCCTCGATGGAGGAGCGCCCCGCCCGTGCGCAACGGGCGGGGCGTTTCGCGTTTCCGGGACAGGCCGCGAATCGGCCCCCAGCCGCGGTGGCTGGGGGCCGATTCAGGTGCGGATCGTCGTGCCGTCAGCGGCAATTCGACGGTGGGGCGAGTCCGGCGAAACGGTCGGAGAGGTAGCTGACCGCGTTGATCGCGCCGGGGAAGATGGCGGTGCCGTGGTCGGCTCCGCCGATCACGTCGAACAGCACCGGGGTGCCCGAGGCGCAGTAGCGGCCCGCCGTGGCCATGGCCAGGTTCAGCGGGACCTGGTCGCTGCCGCCGTGCCACTGGTAGACCGGGACGCGCGGGACGGCCGGGTAGATCTCCAGCGCGTTGTCGTGGAAGGCGTGGATGAGGGCCGGATCGTTCTCCATGCCCGGATTGAAGACCTCGCTGATGGTCTTGCCCGCGCCGACCGAAATGATGTCGTCCACACAGGAATTGGCCATGCGGTCGCGGAGGGCGAAACCGGCGGGGGTGAGGGCGCGATCCAGGGGTAGTTCGTCCGGATACTCCCGTTCCATGCCGATGGCGACCGCGAAGCCGAGGCCGAACAGCGGATGCGGTGCGTTGCCGTTGGCGATGGCGATCTTGCCCGGATTCACCGGCACGCCGCCCATGGCGAGGCCGACGAGGGGCAGTTCGGGCGCGTAGTCCGGGGCCAGGACCCCGGCGAAGCCGGTGGACATCGCCCCGCCGGAGTATCCGGCAAGTCCCACAGGCGAATCCGCGAGCCCGGCCGGTGCGAAGCGTTTGGCCGCTCGAATACCGTCGAGGGTGATCTGACCGCCCATCCGGGCCGCGCCGTACGCGCTGGTCGGTCCCAGGTGATCGGGTACGGCGATCGCCCAGCCGCGGGCCAGCAGCATATTCAGCGCGGGCGCCTCCTTGAGGCTGCCGTCGAACAGGCTGTGCGAGGGGGCGCATTGCAGCCCAAGCGAATTCACGAACGGCTGATAGGAGACCAGCGGTCGCGGCCCGCCGCCCGCGGGCACGATGAGCGTGGTGACCGCCGCGATCGGCCCACCGCCGGAGTTGGTGGAGCGGAACAGCAACTGCCACACCGTCGCACCGGCGAAACCGTGCGCGGGAACCAGGCGCGAGTTGAGTACATCGCCCGGCGCCGCGCCGCCGAGACCCGGTGGGGCTCCGTAGAACCCGTCCCCGTCCGGAATGGGGTAGACCGCCGAGTGCGCGGCCGGTGCCGCGGCCATTGCCGCTATCAACACCGTCGCCACTCCGACGCTCTGTACCAGCACCCTTCTGATCGATTGGCGCAGTGCCAACTTGGCTCCTCGAGGCCGATGGGACAACACCGGGCAAGCCGCACTATCCTCGCAGTTCCGGGGTGTTGTTCCGGTTCAGCAACACGCCGAATGGCAACTAATTAGCAAACTAGAGAGAGGCGGGCGGTGAGCACCATGGGCGACGACATCGACGCGACCCTGCTGGCCGCCATCGCTCTCGGCGGCGGACTCGGCGCCCTGCTGCGCTACGGCGTGAGCCTGCTGGTGCCGCACACCGGCGCAATCCCGTGGCCGACCTTGGCGGTCAACGTGATCGGCTGTTTCCTCATCGGCGTCCTGATGGTTTCGATCACCGAGAAATGGACACCCCATCGGCTGACGCGCCCGTTCCTCGGGGTCGGTGTACTGGGCGGATTCACCACCTTCTCCACCTACGCCGTGGAAGTTCGTACACTGCTCGAATCGGGCCGAAGCGCTGTAGCGCTCGGATATCTCGGGGGCACGGTGGTGACCGCGGTGGGCGCGGTCGTCCTCGGAATGGCCGCGACGCGGCGGGTGATCGGGTGAGACGAAGAGGTGGATTGCGGCGCGGCTTCACACGCGGCGACTAGAGCACGGTAAGTATCGATACGGCACGGCGATTGGGGGCAGGCGATGAGAGAAGCGGATCCGCGCTGGCGACCGGCGTCACGGCTGCGGAGACTGCTCAGCGAAGACGAGGTGCGGCGGTGACGGCACTGTTGGTCATAGCCGGAGGCATGCTCGGCGCCCCTGCCCGTTTCCTGGCGGATCGCGCGGTGGCCCGTCGATTCGCTAGTGTCTTCCCACTGGGCACATTGGTGGTGAACGTAACCGGCTCGCTGATTCTCGGCGCGTTGATCGGTGCGGGAGCGAACCATTGGCTGCTCGCCACCGTGGGAGTCGGCTTCTGCGGTGCGCTGACCACGTTCAGCACGTTCGGCTATGAAACGGTTCGACTCGTCGAGGAGGGCGCTTACAGCTATGCGGTGGCGAACGTCGTGATCGGCGTTGCGGCAAGCCTGGCCGCGGCCTTCGGTGGTGCCTTCCTCGGGCAGCAGGTGTGGCCATGATTCTGATGACCAGCCGGGCACAGGCGATACGGAAGGGAGGTGCGAGCATGGCCCACGATCGAGCCGGACGACCGGCTCGGGCCACGGACCTCGAGGACATCGCGCACTTGGTGACCGCGTACTACAGCCAGATCCCGGATCCGGCGGATCCGGCGCAGCTGGTGTCCTTCGGCACCTCCGGGCATCGCGGCTCGAGTCTGGACTGCGCCTTCAACGAGGCGCACATCCTGGCGATCACGCAGGCGATCGTGGAATACCGGGCCACCCGCGGCATCACCGGGCCGGTGTATCTGGCGCGGGATACGCACGCGCTGTCCGAACCCGCCTGGACGACGGCGCTCGAGGTGCTGGCCGCCAATGACGTCACCGCCGTCATCGACGCGCGCGACAGGTACACGCCCACACCGGCTTTGAGCCACGCCGTGCTGCGGCACAATCGCGGCGGCACCCGGCATCAGGCCGACGGCATCGTGGTGACGCCCTCGCACAATCCGCCGCGCGACGGCGGCTTCAAATACAACCCGCCGCACGGCGGACCGGCCGACACCGTGGCCACCGACGCCATCGCCGCGCGCGCCAACGAGCTGCTGCGCAACGGGCTTTCGGAGGTGCGCCGCACCAGCCTCGCGCATGCGCTGGCCACCAAGGTGGAGCGCTACGACTACCTGGACCGCTACATCGGGGACCTACCCAACGTGCTGAACCTGGATGCCATTCGCGGCGCCGGGATTCGGTTGGGCGCGGACCCCATGGGCGGGGCTTCCGTGGATTACTGGGAGGAGATCGGGCAGCGCTACGACCTCGAACTCGAGGTCGTGAATCCGTTCGTCGATCCCACCTGGCGATTCATGACATTGGACGCCGACGGGCGGATCCGGATGGATCCGTCCTCGCGCTATGCCATGGCGTCGCTGGTCGCGATTCGCGACGACTACGACATCTCCACCGGTAACGACGCGGACGCGGACCGGCACGGGATCGTGACTCCCGATGCGGGACTGATGAACCCGAACCACTATCTGGCGGTGGCGATCGAATACCTGATCGCCAACCGGATGGGCTGGGACGCGCTGACCAAGATCGGCAAGACCGTGGTGACCTCCTCCATGATCGACCGCGTGGTCGGCGTGCTGGGCCGCGACGTGTACGAGGTGCCGGTCGGGTTCAAATGGTTCGTGCCCGGATTGTTCAGCGGCAGCCTGGCTTTCGGCGGCGAGGAATCCGCCGGAGCCTCGTTCCTGCGCATGGACGGCACCGTGTGGACCACCGACAAGGACGGCATCCTGCTCGCCCTGCTGGCCGCGGAGATCACCGCCGTCACCGGGCAGAGCCCGTCCACCCGCTACGCCGAACTCGAGAAGCGCTACGGCTCCCCGGCCTACACGCGGGTGGACGCCAATGCCACCGCGGAACAGAAATCCCGCCTCGCGGCGTTGACGCCCGACATGATCACCGCGACAGAGATCGCCGGCGAGCCCATCACCGGCATCCAGACCCGCGCCCGGGGCAACGGCGCAGCGCTCGGCGGCGTCAAGGTCGTCACCGAGAACGCCTGGTTCGCCGCCCGTCCCTCGGGCACCGAGGACAAGTACAAGATCTACGCGGAATCGTTCCAAGGCCCCGAGCACCTCGCGCAGGTGCAGGCGGCCGCGGAGGAAGTGGTGGGACGGGCGCTATCCGGTGAGTAGTTCGAAGGGCTCCACCGCCCAGCGTCATTCGGTACCCGTCGAAATCTGGGTGCTGGTGGGGTCCGCCTTCACCATCGCCATCGGATTCGGGCTCGTCGCACCGGCGCTGCCACAGTTCGCCCGCAGTTTCGGGGTGGGCGTGGCGGCCGCCTCCTTCATCGTGAGCGCCTTCGCGCTGATGCGGCTGGTGTTCGCGCCCATGAGCGGCAAGCTCATGCAGCGGCTGGGGGAGCGGCCGGTCTATCTGACCGGGCTGGTCATCGTCGCGGTGTCCACGGGCGCGTGCGCGTTCGCGCAGACGTACTGGCAACTGCTGGTGCTGCGGTCGCTGGGCGGCATCGGGTCGACCATGTTCACGGTGTCCTCGCTGGCGCTGGTGATCCGCATGTCGCCGCCCGCCGAACGCGGGCGGATCTCCGGCATCTACTCCACCAGCTTTCTGATCGGCTCCATCGCGGGGCCGCTGGTGGGCGGCGCGCTGACCTTCCTGGGACTGCGGGCGCCGTTCCTCATCTACTGCGTGGCGCTGCTCGTCGCGAGCCTGATCGTGTATGTGGCGCTGAAGGATTCGCCGCTGGTGCAGCCGGAGACGGTGCACGGCATGAAGGTCATGACCTTCCGGGACGGCTTCGCGCGGCCCGAGTACCGGGCGGCGCTGTGGGCCAACTTCGGCAACGGCGCAGCCGTTTTCGGCGTCCGCATGGCGCTGGTGCCGCTCATCGTGGTCGAAGTGCTCGACGAGGGCGCGGGCATGGCCGGTGTGGCGCTGACCGTGTTCGCCATCGGCAATGCCGCGGTGCTGTTCCTGTCCGGACGGTGGTCGGATCAACTGGGCCGCAAGCCTTTCCTGATCGCGGGCACCCTGATCTGTGCGATCGGCACCGCCGGGTTGGGGCTCGCGCCCAACCTGATCTGGTTCATGGTCGCCTCCTGCGTCGCGGGTATCGGCTCGGGTGTGTTCTCCCCGGCGCTGCAGGCGTCCGTGGCGGATGTGGTCGGCCCCAGCACCCGGGGCGGGCCCGTGCTCGCGGGCTATCAGATGGCGGGTGACCTGGGCACCTTCCTCGGCCCCTATGCCATCGGGCTGCTGGCCGACAATGTCTCCTACGGGCTGGCTCTCCTGGTCACCGGTGTCATCCTGGCCTCGGCCTCCGCGCTCTGGGTGGTCACGCCGGAAACCCTGCGGCGCAAGGAAGCCGCTGTCTCGATGCCCGCCTAGGCCGCCAGTCCCACCCCACCGGTACCGGGGCGGGGTGGGTTGGGGCAGAGTGGTGGCCGTGAGCCAATCGTCTTCGAAGCACACCCCGCAGCCGGTTTCCAGCAAGACCACCTACGCGCTCGGAGCCCTGGCGCTCGTCGTGGTCGCGGCGATCGTCTTCGCGGTCTACCAGTGGAACCGCGGGAGCGACTCGCCCCGCAACGACGGCTACGGCGCGGTGCGCGACGCGGCGGTCAGCGTGGCCCTGGACTCCGACGGCGCGATCGTCCTCGGCAAGCCCGGGGTGGCGAAAACCGTTGAGATCTTCGAGGATCCGCTGTGCCCGGCCTGCGGTCACCTGGAGAAGATCTTCGGCCAGGAGATCGCCCAGCAGATCGACGAGGGGAAGTTCGCGGTCCGCTACCGGCTGGTCAATTTCCTCGACTCGGCCTCGCGCAGCAAGGACTACTCGACGCGCGCCATCGCCGCCAACGAGTGCGTGGCCCAGGCCGGTGACGGGCCGCTGTACTCCCGATTCCACGAGGCGCTCTTCACCACCCGGCAGCCCGAGGAACGCGGCGCGGACCACGACAACCAGACCCTGGCCACCATCGCCAAGGACGCCGGGGCCTCGGATGAGGTGGTGCGCTGCATCAGCACCGGTCAGCGGGTGGACACCGCCCGCAACCATGCCGAGGCGGCCCTGAAGGCGCTCGAGGCCGAGCTCGGCGGGAAGGCCGCGACGCCGTCGGTCTTCCTCGACGACAAGAAGGTCGACTGGCAGAACGACGACTGGGTCGTGAACGCGGCCGGGTAGTTCCCGGAAGCGGGTGGGGTGCGGCCCTGCAGGGGGTGCTCGGGTGGGCCGCACCCCGGGGACGGAACCGCTCTGCGGGATACGGCTCCGTGGCTCGGTGCGGTTGCGTCAGCCGTTCGCGGCGCGGGCCGCCGGCGGTTCGGGGATGTCGTTCTCCGGGGTGCAGCGGGAGAGCTGCGGGTGGATGAGGATGTGGTCGTCCATCGGGTAGGCCAGGTCGGCGGTGAAGGGGAGCGGCCGGGCGGGCTCCTCCACCGGTTCCGGAACCGCGCGCAGCGGCGGCGGCGTGGGTGCGTCGATATCGGTGTGCGGGAACAGGTATCGAGCGCCCTCGCGGACCGTCTCGTGGGATTCGCCGCTGGGGTCCACCCAGCGCAGGGTGTCGGAGTCGGCCAGATAGACGCGCCAGGGCTGTTTTCCCTTGTCCGCCAGCATCTTCAGTCGATGGTGATGGGTGCAGAGGATGGCCCGGGACGCCGCGCCGGGACCTGAGGCGAGGCCGGGTGGGAGCGGACCGAACTGGGCGAGAACGGTTTCGGCGGCGGGCATACCGCAGTCCGGGAAGCGGCACATGCCGTCCACGGCGCGGACCTCGCGCGGCGGCGCGGACGAAAACGGGCGCACGGCAATATGTTTCGTGGCAGCGGCACGTTCCCACGGTGCGGGCGCGATACCCCGGCCCCGGGGCGGCAACTCCGAGACGTCTCGGCCGCGAGCGGGCGTCTCCGCCGTGCCCCGGCTTCGGGCGGGCGCGTCCGCCGTGCCTCGGCTTCGGGCGGGCGCGTCCGCCGTGCCTCGGCTTCGGGCGGGCGCGTCCGCCGCGTCGCGGCCACCGATGTGCCGCTCGGCCCCTCGCAGGCCACCGGTGAGCCGCTCGGCCCCGCGCCCATGTGGCCGGGCCTTCGGCTCCCGGTCTTTCGCCGCGGCTGGATCGGTGTCGCCGGCCGTTGAAACTGCTGCGCTGGAGTCGGTTTCGGTGTGCTCGGGTTCCGGCTCGGTCTCGGCGGGGACGAAGTACTCCGGAATCACCTGGAAGCGGGCGTGTTCGGCGAGGGTGCGGGCGAGGGCGGCGTCGATGGGGCCGTAGCCGGAGAGGTAGGCGGGGTCGTCGCGCAGGCCGAGGAGGGTTTCGGCGGGGACGCCGATATGGATGAGCGGGCGGCGCGGGGTGGTGGGGGTCGCGGATTTGGGGCAGTACCTCCCCCGGCCGCAGCCGCAGCGCAGGCGGGCGGAGCCGTCGGCGAGGGCGACCAGGGCGTCGGCCCGGCGCTGGGGCATGCTGCGCGGGTCGCCCTCGCACACCTGCAGGCTCATCTCGCGCAGGCGCATGGCCAGGGTCTGAGCGCCGGCGGCGGGGAGCAGACCGTCGAAAACCGCCATACCGTCCTGCATGGCGCGGATGCGGATGTCGCGGTCGTCCTCGCGCTCCTCGCGGCGGCGCTGTTCGCCGTTGGGATCCAGGCGCGCCACCCAGCGCCGCGCGGTCTGCCGCAGCCGTGCCGGATCCGACCGCACCGCGGCTTCGATGAGCTTGGGCTCCAACGCTTCTCGCACCTCCGCTGTCAGTCCGCGCATACTGTCGGTGATCACCTGCACCCGGGACAGATCGATCCGCCCGGACGCGAACGCCTTCCGCGTCAGCGGCAGCGAATCCAGCGCCAGCCCCAGATCGATCATCGCCGTGGCCACTCCTTCCGAAACCCGTACCGCCACCGCCACTTCGGCGGCCGCGAACTCCCCGGCCCGCACCCCGCCCGCCCCCGGCGCGGCATTCTCGGCCCGATGTCTGCGATACACCTCCCGGATGGCGGTAACCTCCGCCGATTGCGCGAACGCCGCCGCCCCGTGTGCCCGTCGCAGCGCGTCGATCAGCTCCTCGTCGCCCATCGCCTCCACCTCTCGGCTGTCGAACATGTGTTCGACCCTACGCCCATATGATCGCCCCCGCCACCCTCTATCCAGGCGATTTGGTTACTCCCGCGCGTGTCGTGTAACTTCGTTCAGGCAAGCGGGGCACGCCCCGCGAGCGAAAACTGAACACGGGGCTATGGCGCAGCTGGTAGCGCACCACACTGGCAGTGTGGGGGTCAGGGGTTCGAGTCCCCTTAGCTCCACCAATCGTGTCATTACACGAACCGACTCCATTGGGGCTGGTACCGCAGAAGCGGTACCAGCCCCAATGTCGTTTCCGGGTTGGGGGATGCGGAACGTGGGGACGAGGCGATTGGGGCCGGTGATGGCGACCTGGGCGACGAGGGTCTCGATGAGTGCCTTGGCTTGGGTTCGGGTGCCGGTGGCAATGATTTCCGCGATGTGGTCGGCGATGCCATCCAGCGTGGCGGGTTCCGGGGCCGTGGGTTCATTCGCCAGGGTCGCGGTCAGTTGGTCGCGGCGGGTGGTGAGCTGGGTTGCCTTGGCGCGTAATTCGCCGAGTCGTCCGGCGATGAGCTCGGGATCGAGGGTGCCGGTTTCGAAGGCGTTCAGATAGCGGTCGATCGCCTGCTGTGCCTTGGCAAGTTCGGCGGTGACGCTGGCCAGTTCAGGGCGGGTGTCGCTGCTGGCGTTTCGGTGGTGTCGCTGTTGCGCGTGGATGGCTTGGCTGATCAGGTCGTGGCGGGTGCGGTAGAACTTGCCCAGGGCTTCGAGTACGGCGCCGTCGACGGAGTCGGCGTCGAGTCGGGTGAAGTCACATTTGTCGCTGTTGTAGCGGGCGCGGTTGAAGCAGGTGTAGTAGCGGTAGGTGCGGGAGCGTCCGGTGGCGCGGGTGCCGATCATGGAGCGCCCGCAGCGCGGGCAGCGCAGGCGGCCGGTGAGGAGGTAGTCCGATGAGTTGGCGGCGCGGTGGGCGTGGGACTCCCCGCGGGCTTCGAGGACTGATTGAGCACGGTCGAAGATGTCGATGTCGATGAGGGCGGGGTGGGTGCCGGTGACGGTGGTGTCGCGGAAGGTCAACTCGCCGAGGTAGATCCGGTTGTTGAGGATTCGCAGGACGTGGTGGCCGGACCATTCGCGGCCGGTGCTGGCTCGATGCCCGCGTGTGTTCAGCTCAGCGGCGACGGCCCGCGCACCGAGGCGGCGGCAGGCGTAGAGGTCGAAGATCGTGCGCACGACCATGGCTTCGGCGTCGTCCACGATGAGGGTTTGGGTGGTTTTGTCGACCCGGTATCCGTAGGGCCGTTTGCCGCCCTTCCAAAGTCCTTTGGCGGCTTTGCGTTCCATTCCGGCGATGACGCGGTCGATGATGGTGTCGCGTTCGAACTGGGCGAACATGCCCAACATCTGCACCAGCATGCGACCCATGGGAGTGGAGGTATCGAATGGTTCTGTGGCCGAGCGGAACACGACTCTGGCCCGGTCCAGCTCGTCGAGCAGGGTGACCAGGTCACGCAGGCTGCGAGAGAAGCGGTCGACACGGTAGACCACAAGCACATCGATGAGCCCGGCACGCGCGGCGTGCAGCGCGCGTTGCAGGCCGGGGCGTTCGGTGCTCGCGCCGGAAGCGTCGTCGGTGAACGACGTCGTGTGTCGCCAGCCGGGTTGGGAATCGATGTAGGAGGCCAGCCGGGCGTCTTGGGCGTCGATGGAGTAGGGCTGGTTGTCTTCGGTGGTGGAGCGGCGGGTGTAAGTCCCTACCCGCACGTCCTGTCGCCATTCGGCCGTGTCGGTGGCGATACGCGAGGTTGAGGATTTCTTGCTGCCTGCCATGCTGCTGGTCCTTCCCATCGATACACGTTTCTCGCAAAGGTGGATATCTGAAACAACCTGTGACGGCACGGAATTCGGGTGTGGGATTCGGTTCGGTATGTCGCCGGTCCTATTGTCCCTCGATCGGTTTTCGAATGTATTGGTGTGGCGGCTATTTCGGTCGGGGCGTTTCATGCGGCATTCCGTTCGCCGTTGTCGGTGTGGTGACGGTGGATCCATGCGGTGAGGAGGTCGGCGAGGAGGGTGACGGCATGGTCGTGTTGGGTGGCGGTGAGGGGTTCGGTGTCGATTCGGTCGATGTGCCAGCGTTGGTGGGCGCGGTCACGAGCAGGTGGCTTGGCGGGTTCTGTACCGGTCGGGGCGTGTTTTCCGGGTTCGGGACGTTCCATCGGGGCTCCTGTGGGATGTTCGGCGTTTGGAGTGGCGTCACCCTGTACTGGCAGGAGAACCCGCGTTTATCCGCGTATGAGACCGGAATTGATGCAATTCCGTGTTCCGTGGTCAAAGTTCGGCATCAATCACGGGATCCGCTGGGTTCTGGCATATAGGGTGTCGCGCCTGTTAACTGCCGAGAAGGGGCCCGATTTCGACTTTTCAGTGCGAAACGGTTCAGTAACGATCGGTCGCCGCAGGAGAGCGTCCCAGGGGCGATTGTCTTGTCCCTGGGGCGCTTTGGATGCGGTCACGGCGGTGGGTGACGCCTATCGCCAGTTGACTAGCCCGGTCTGGTCCTGGCCGTCGTTACTGGCGGTGGTGTATTTGGTTTCGGTGTCTGTGCAGATCACGTCGGTGATCTTGACGAGTGCTGCGATGTCGTCGGGTTCGAAATGGTCTGCGCTCGGTGCGATCACGCCGTTGGCGTGCTCGCTGTAGGCGAGGTTCATCAGGCGGTTGATCACCGCGCCCCCGGGTCGGTCCGGGTCGCCGTAGTACACGAGGATCACCGACCACCCGCGCTCCGCGGCAAGCGCGTGGATCCGCGCCTCGTCTTCACCCCATCTGTCGCCGGACACGGCCGGTCGTAGGAATCCGATCACGTAGTTGCTCATGGTCGGATCCCTGCGTAGTCGCGGTACACCGGTCGGGTGATCGCAAGACGTCCACGGTCGGTGCAGCGCCACTGTGCTGGACCTTGCAGGGTGCTCATCGCGAGCCCGGTGCGCGACAGTCGCAGCAGCGCCCGATGGACCGAGGTCTCCGGCAGTAGGGTCGCGCGGCAGAGTTGCCGCACGGTCAGCGCGTGTGGCGGGTCGAGGTTCGACAGTGCGCCAAGGACTTTCGCCTCGGGTTCGGTGAACGCCATCGCTCACCACCCCCTGCTGATCGGTACATATGGGCGTGGTGGTTCGGCTGCCAGGCGCGCTTGAATGTCGGCCACGGTCAACGGCTTCGGCCGCTGCGTGCGTTCGACGTCCGGCAGCGCGTGAGCAGCGAGGAAAACCAGCACTAGCGCGATGATGGTGGCGACAACGATGATTTCCATGTCGGGTGTTCTCCATGTCCCTGGAACGGTGTTGGAGTGCACCCGACGCCGGGGACTGGTGATCGAACCGACGTCGGGGCAATGTGGAACGTATGCCCGGCTGACGCCGTGAACGGGTACGAACGTACCCCCAATGCCGTTACGCTGGCGATTGTCGTGACACCACGACCAGGAGGTGGTCCCCGTGAGCGGTTCCGAAGCTCCCTCGCAGATCGGTCAGCGCGTTCGGCTGTACCGAGAACGCGCGGGAATGGCGCGACCCGTACTGGCCGCGCAGATCGGCCGGTCTGGCGAATGGTTGAAAGCCTTGGAGAACGGCAGAATTCAACGCACGCCGAGTCTTGAGTTGCTGCTGCGCATCGCCCGCGTCCTGGACTTGGACGACCTCGCCACGCTCACCGGAGACGATCACGCGGTCCCGGTGACGGTGTTCGCGGGTGAGCGTCACGCCGCCCTCTCTGATGTACAGGCTGCGCTAACCGACTATCGCCTCACTCCCAGCGATCGGCTGGTGAGTGTCGAGCATCTCGATGAGAGGCTGCGCAAGGCGTGGCGGATCCGTCATTCCAGTCCTGATCATCGTTCGCAACTGGGTGCGTTGCTGCCGGGCCTGATCCGCGACGCCCAGACTGCCGCGCGTACTGCCGACGATCGCCGCGCCGCGCGCCGGACTCTGGCAGGGGTCTATCAGCTGGCCGATTTCTATGTCGCCTATCAGCCCGCGCCCGAGCTGGTGTGGATGGTGGCCGACCGTGCGGTGAACGAGGGCTACGAGGCCGACGACCCGTACGTGATCGCGTGCGGTGCCTGGGCGATGGTGCAAGCCTTGCGTGATTCCGGGCGGTGGGAGGAATCGATCGCGCTGGCCCGCAACGCGATCGACCAGATTGCGCCGTACCTCGACCGTGCCGATACCCCCGATGATTGGCACGGCATCGCCGGAGCGCTGGAGTTCGAGATTGCCTATGTCCATGGCCGGCGTGGCCGCTCCGGCGACGCCTGGCGCGGCCTCGAACAGGCCGACCGCATCGCCCAACAGCTCGGCCCGACCTATCGGCACATCCAGACCAGCTTCTCCCAACCGGTGATGGCCGCGCACGCGACAACTCTCGGCGTGGAACTGCGCCAGCCCGGAGAGGCGCTGCGGGCGGCCCGCGCCATCGACGCCGACAACATCGTGTCCGTGCCCCGTCGGGGTCGCCACCTCATCGAGGTCGCCCGCGCGTATATGCAACGCGACGAGGACACCGCAGCACTGACGATGCTGGTGAAGTCGGAACAGACCGCACCAGAGACGATCCGATACAACGGGTTCGCCCGCGATATGCTGCGTGACCTGCTGAAGAAACCGCCGACTGGCATGCGCTCCGATGTACGCGATTTGAGTCAACGGGTGGGCATCCGAGCCTAAGTAATGGGATCCGTAAAGCACACAGCGATCTGTCGCGCAGCGGCTAAATCGACAGGCGCAACCAACTTCTCGGCGAATTCTATCGGTGGCATCCCGCGTGAGGTGGCCTCGACCGGGACCGACACCGACACCGACACCGAGATCGTGGACCACGCAGACTACATCTGGGTAGCTGGCCTTGACTTTCCCGCGATGAGGAACGGAAGCAGCGCGAGGTGAATCTCTCGGGTCGTGTCTCCGTTGGCATGGAACACAAAGTCGTACCGGTCCTCGGCGGCCGTGCTTCCTCGCCGCTTGTAGTTCGAATGCAACTCGACCTGTGCCACTGCCTTCGCAGTGATCGTTGAGACGTCTGAGTCACGAATGAAAAGAAGGAGGGCGGCTTTGGTGTCGCGCCAGACGAGGTAACTGAGCAGTTGGTCAAGCGCGTCGGTGACGGTCTTCGGTCCCTTCCAAATCTTGCATTCCCCAATGAAGATATTGCGGTCCTCGACACGGATGAGGATGTCAGTCTTACCGCTGCCGTTGAACACCTCGCCAGCGGCCTTGCCTTCGAACTGGGCATTCAGGCTAACGAGAAGCAGGTCCCGAATTTGTTCCTCGCCCAGGTGATGGGTTGTCGAGGGACTTCGCTCCAAGGCGTTCCGCATGTTTTGAAGGACGGCCAGTGCGTTCTCGTAGTCAGCTTGCCCCAGTGCTGGTTCGGGAGTGAAGCGCGCTGCCGCTGACAGGGTTGGTTTGCGGGGCGTGACGGTGCGGCGCTGGAAGGGGATCCGAAAGGTGCTAGCGTCGTCGCGGGGCTTGATCGGAAAGCCGATGTTCGCGTGCAGGTCCCGATCGGCTAAAAGCTTCGCTCGCCGATCGCGGACGAGTCGTGGAACGTCAGTCTCAATTTGACGCTGATGTGCCTCGATGTCGGATCGACTCCACGTGAGTTGTTGCTCGATCCTGTCGAGTTGACCATCGAAGTTCGCCTTGATGGCCGCAGCATCCTGGCCGTTCGGAAATGCATAGATCCGCAACTGGCCGTCTCGGACCTCAGCCTCAGGTTGACTGGTCGAAAACGTCGACGCTTGCAGAGTGAACACCTCCCGGTTCCCGTCGAAGGGGACCACCAGGTCGAACCGGGTGACGCGGCGCGTGAAGGGCTGACCGAAGTCATAGAACTGGTGATCGACCTCATGTGGATCTAGCATGTACGCACTATTGCGGTCGAGCGCAGGACAGACGATGGTTGCGACATCGATCAAGTGATCGATGACGTCGGCTTCAGGGAGTGCCAGCAATTCGTCTGCATCCCATCCGAGAAGTTCTGAGCTCGCGCTCCGCCCCAGCATTTCGAGTTTGTCTCGGAGCCTGCCGTTTGAGAACAACCACAGTGGCGTCATCATGGTCCAATCCTGACGTATGGGTCCGACAACTAGTGGATCGTCTCCGGGAGAGGGGGCGCTACATGCGACATCAGACCTCGGCCGGTCGCAGAAGCCCAGGTCGCCTGGGATCTCGATGTCCTGGTCGCTGTCCCGCGCAGCGTCCGATCTCGACGTGAGTCTGATGACTGCAGCGCAGGAAAGGACCTACGGCTCAGATTGAAGAATTTCTCAGAACGACGGTGGTATTTGGGTTTGACTTTCTATCCATACGGCGATCGAGGCCGCGATCTCAGCAAGTGTGTTCGATGCTTGTCTGCGAATCTGCAGCAGACGCGGACTATCTAGCACTAGGTCGGGCAGGTCGCCCTCTCTCACCCTTACAATGTGATATCCGGCTCGGAGTAAGGCCAAGGTTTTCTCGGTATCTTTGTCAATTTTGTTGCGATGCCAGTATGCACCGTCGTACTCGATCAGAGCATTTATACCATTGGCGTGAACGCGGATATCGACTCGTGAGCGACTGAATGCTCCCCATCGAACGGGTAGGCGCGCATCGTGTTCGACCTCGTCAAATATGTTCTCCAGAGCAGCGAGTAGTTCCTTTTCCGGTCCAGAGGCCGAGCATTTGGGACATCCGGTTCTCGGATGGACCGATCGTGTTCGGACCACTGCACGCCATTCGTGCCCAGAGCTGCATTTCCACCATGCATGCGCCTGTGTCGCGTAGTACACACCAGAGGCTTCTGTCTTGTTCAGGCTTGGATGCCACTGGGCTGCTACAGCTGGCGCGTAAGTTGCCAAATCATTTATGCCACCTACTACTTGAGTTCCGTGGCACACACCGCAGCCGATCCCTCCGAGTGCACGACTGTGGATTGTGGCTTGGAACGTGTGGCCACAGAAACCCAGCCAGGACACCTTCAACTCGGATCCGGCGGTCATCTGGTCGAGAGCGAGCGGAATGTTGAGGTGCGGGTGCCACTCTGCGGCGATAGCTGGATGAGTGGTGGCAAGGTTATTCACTCCTGGTAGCACTTGATGACCAGCGCAGACAGCGCACCCATTCCCGCGGCGGCGCTGGTCGACGGTAGCGGTGTACGGATGTCCGCACTCACCGAGCCACCAGATGCGGCGCCCCGTGCCGGCAGTCACGTCAGAAGCAGTGAGATCGCCATTGAAATCGGGATGCCATTCGGCAGCGAGGACAGGATTCAGCGTCGCGAGATCATTGTGCCCCTTCAGAACTGTTTGCCCTGCGCACACGGCGCAACCTCTGCCGCTTACCGTACGCTTCGAGATCGAATTCTCGTATTCGTGGCCTCGACTGCAGCGCCACCACACTCTCTTGTCCGAGCCCGGCGACACCTCATTTGGTGTTAGTTCGTTCCGGCTGGGATGCCAATCTTTAGCTATCTCAGGATAATTGGTCGCTAAGTCGTTGACACCGGGCTGCACTCGCTTGCCTGCGCATACCGCGCAGCCACGGCCAGAGGTTCGATGCGCTGGGGTGGCTGGCCATTCGTGAATCTGCCCGTCATTGGCCCTGTGGAACCACCAAACCTTCGAGCTAGATCCGGTGCCCAGTGTCTCAAGATCGAGCGTGTTGTATCGCGGGTGGTACTGAGCCGCGATATCAGGGTGAGTGTCCACCAAGTACGAACGAGGTCGCCGGCCAACACGTTTCTTTGGGTTCAAGTCTCTGCTTCTATCCGAGCTGCTATCACCTACCAGGATTGAACTCTAGTCGCAGACTGCAGCAGGGGGGCAGTGGACGGCCAACTCTCGCCGTTCAACTCATGCGATGTTGCAGTTCGTCGAAAAAGGAAGCTATCAATGTTCGCGCCGATTGCTTGTTCACGAAGTCGGCTCCTCCGAAACGGTAGATTTCATATCCGGCGAGTCGAAGACGCCTGTCCTCGGTCATCATCGCAGCGTAGCGAGTAGGGTCGGCTATTCCTTTGCCGTCGGCGTAATGGTGCTGGCCGTCGAGTTCGAGGACCACTCTATGCCGGTTGCTGAACAGCATCAGAAAGTCCATTCGCTGGCGAGCTAAAGGGCCATTCAGGATGCCTCGGGATCGAAGAGTGTACGGGTCGTAATGAAGGTAGACCTGCGGAATTAGCGCCGGAATTTTGAATCCGTGCTCCTTGTAGCGCCCCCCATAGACATCAAAGATCAACTGCTCAGCCTCGTTTTCGTTGAGGCTGTCCATCAGACGCCTGTACAGAGACACGCCCACATCGCGATCGTCACCACTCGCACCTTTGTGTTTTCGCCACCAGTCGATGAGATGCTGGAACGTGAGACCAGTCGCGGGGATGGGTTCGTCATAAACTAGGCAATATTCGGCGTTTTTAACGATCTCTATATCGTTGTTGACTGCATCGCGAAGCACGATCTCAGGTTTGGGACCATTCGCAGCGAAAATTAGGTTCTTAGCCGGGGTGTCGACACCACCCCTCCTGGCATACTCGGCGAGAAGCTCCGGCACCTCGTTGCCGACGGTTCCGTAGTCGTCAACTATCCGGCGGGCCAAGTCAATCAGCTCGGACAGCGGCCAATCGTCGGTGTAATAGCGGATGAGGTCGCGCTTGGAACCTATCTTCGAAGGCGGATCCACACGTACCCATGGCAGCTTGAGCTCGTCGGCCAACACCACCTCAAGAGCTTCTCGCGTGTGCCGCATCAGCTCGAACTCGATAGCCGCGCGAACCGTCCGAACGGAGACCGTCACCTTCCTGGGGGCGGTGGACTGAAGAACATCATGAAGAAACGGCCATTCGGTCACGCCATCATTGTCTCCGATGAGCTGCGCTCCCCGCCTGTCGGAGTCTCGTCGGTGTCCTGAAATGTCCTGGGAGACAGAAGAACAACTGACTTGCTTAGGTGTGTAACGTGGATGGGAATCTACTCTCCGCGTCCGCGTGCAGAAACGGCCGCTGACACTGCTTAGATCCTGCTGCATGGCACTCTCACCATCGGGCCGCCGGACCCGAGTCGATTCTACGGTCACCTATGTTCAGCAATCGGTCTCGATGACGATCTGCTCCGAGGGATCCGAAATCGCGTTCAGGTGTGTCACGCCAGCCCTCGCTCGGTTCGAGTCGAGAACGGCGCGAACATGCCGGCCGTTGGCTTCGAAGGCGGCTTAGTTGTAGGGCTGGCCGGTTTCGGTGTGGTGGGTGAGGCGTGGACCGCGTTCGGGCAAGTCGGCCAGGCAGAGTCGTTGGATGAGGGTATCGCTGTGGGGAGTCCATAGCGCCCAGACCGGGCCTGCGGGGCCGTCGGGATGCGAGTGATCGCGGGCCGTGGTGGCGATCGCGATGTCGGGGTGATGACCGGATACCGCCCGGTGCAGCACTGCCCGTAACGCTGTCTCGCGGCGGGAGGAGTGTACTGAGAACAGCAGGATGCCGAGTTCGTCGGTGGGGAAGCGTTGGTAGGCGGCGAGTTTGCCGGTGAGGGTGGTCAATGATTCTGTGCCTGTGTCGTATTCGAGGAAGAACCGCACCGCGCGGTCGCGCTGCTCCCAGCAGCCGTACCCATCGGGGCGCAACCCGACGGTTTCCCCGGAATACAGGTCCAGACGGAAGCAGTCGGCGCACTGGCGCTCCGACCACCATTGGGTCAACCCGGCCACCGGATCCGTATAGGCGGTGTCGTGGTGGTGGCGGGCGGGGTTACGGTGGGCGGCCGGGGCGCAGAAGAAGTCGTTGACCCCGAGGCGGTGGGCGAGGGTGGGTGAGCACGCCAGTCGTTCGAGCACCAGTGCGTGCGCGCCCGGGGCGGGTGGTTTCTCGGCGCGTTGGGCAGCGATCAGGCGTGCGCCGAGATAGCCGAGGGCGTGGCGGGTTTGGCTGGTGCCGCCGCCGTAGAGCGATTCGCGGAAGGCGAAGAGCATGCCCATCTCACGCAGTTTCCGCAGCCGGTCTTGTGCGCGGCGGGTCGAGGTGAATTCCAGGGCGGCGATCTGGTCGGTGGTGAGCACCTTGTGTTCGGCCAGGACCGAGAGCAGGCGTCGGTCGCGGTCGAGCAGACGGAACCACGGACTCGCGTCTGGGTGCCCGCCACGGTGAACGGCGTGCCCACCCCGCCGCCGGGGGTGGGAGTGTGTATGAGTATTGATATTGAGTCTGGATTTCGGCCCACAGGCCGGATCAGGATGCCGAGCGGCGCGGACGCGGTAGCCGTGTTCGGCGTTTGGGGTGGCGGCTATAGGACGCCAAGCATCCGCCGATCCATCCGCGTGACTAAACGCCGCCGCACCCGCAGTCGTGCTGTCGTCGTGGCCGGTCATCGGGCATCACCGCCCGCGACCGGGCGGGTACCTACGGCCCGGATGATCACGTCCGGCCCGTCTACCAGCACCGCTCGGTTCGTATGCTGGTCCGTCAGGTCCACTTCACGGCGAAGCCGCCGGTCATCGACCGGCGGCTTCGCCGCATTTGCGACAGTGTGCGAACCGCTTGTGGTGGTCCCGTTCAAACTCACCACCTGCCTCGTGCTTAGCCGTGCTGTCGAGACGATCGTGTCGGGACCTGACCTTCCGCGCCTGATGTCACGTTGTCGTAGTCACGCGGCCAGGGATACCGACAGTTCGGCATCGAGGGCGGCGGCAACTCGTTCGAGGGTCGTCAGTGTCGGTACTACGTCACCGGCTTCGAGGCGGCTGATCGCGTGTGGTTTCATGCCGGTTCGCCGGGCTAGCTCGGTCTGTGTCCAGCCTCGCGCTTCCCGGGCTGCGCGTACCTGGCGGCCCAGTTCGTGTGCCAGTGCGTATGCCTTCATGGCTGCCTGGTATTCGGGGGTGGCACGCTTGGCAGCCAGGGTGGTGTCGAAGTCTTTCTGCGCGTTCATGATTCGGTGTCTCCCATCGGGGCGAACGTGAGGTGGGCCGGGTCGGTGTGGTTGGTTTCGCAGACTTTGCGGGCCGTTTCGCGCGGTCTATCTGGGCTGTCTCGCGCTGGCGGGTTTTGTGGAACACGGTCAGCAGCACTGCTTTTCGGCCACCGGGAACCAGTATGTGATGCGCGTGGCCCGGTTACGGCTGAGTGTGAACCGGAGTTCGCGTACACCGTCCCCGAGATATCGGCAATAGGGTTCGGATAGTTCGGGGCCGTGGGTGGCAAGCAGGCCGGCGGCGAAGTCGGCGCGGGCAAGGTCGGTAGGCGACAATCCGGCGAGGAACTCGCGTACCTCTGGCTCGATCTCGATCGCATACAACACCTAGCCTGACTATCACATCAATGTGATAGTTCAGTTCGAGGTTCGCCTCGACTCCAGACGGCCCTGATCGCGATCTCCGGCCCGTCGACCAGCACCGCCCGGTTCGTATGCTGGTCCGTCAGCTCCACTCATGAAACTGGGCTCAGCGGAAACGCTGGGCCCGGTTTCGTTGCGTTGAAAGGGCTTTCGGCCAGTCCGTGGATACCGCGTGTGCTGGGATCCGATCGCTCGCGATCACGTTGTGCGAGCTCGCGTCGTGTCGGGCGGAGTTTGTTGGATCTCCACGTGTGCAGTCGGCGTGTGGCCAGGATTCCAGGATGTGACGGATGAGGGCGACGAGTACGGCTTCGACGAGATCCCGCTGGCGGAGACGGCCCTGGCGGGGCAGCGGGCCGACCGGCTCACCGACAGCGAAGCCGATGTCATTCACTCGTATACCTACAACTCGCACGACGCCATCAACAAGGCGCTGTGGGGCGAGATCGCGATGACACCGGCAATTGAGCGCCGCATTCGCCTGATCAGATCGGGACTGGCGAAATATCCGCTCGAACGCGCGGTTCGCGTCACCAGGGAAGTCGAGGCTTCGGAGTACGGCATCGTCGATGCGGATTCGGCGTATGCGCTGATCGACGAAGACATCATTCACCACGGCTTTCTGTCGACCTCGGGATCGGCCATTCCGCCGCATTCATACACACGCGTCGACCCGGCGATCTTGGATCTGGTTGTGCAGGCGGGCGTACCGGCTCTTCGCCTCGGCGACCTCGCTGAGGAACCAGCAGAGAAGGAAGTCCTGGTGATCGACGCGCGGATCCTGTTCGTCGTTGTTGTCGTGTGGGACGACACGCGTAATATGTGGCGCATCAAAGCAATCGTGCGAGGAGGCGAGTGATGAGTGCGTTGACGCAGGGATCCAGCCGCGTCACCCGGGTGAAGCTCACGCCGGAGCAGATCGCTGAGCGCCGTCGCGAAGCCGAGAAGATTCTCGGTCGCAAACTCCCGCCGCGCCCCTCTGCCGCCAAAGCCGCCAAGTAGGCGGGTTCGGCCAGCCGCTATCGCGACCTGGCACCTACCACCCGGATCATGATGTCCGGCCCGTCGACCAGTACCGCCCGGTTTGTATGCTGGTCCGTCAGGTCCACTCCACGACGGAGCCGCAGGTCATCGACCTGTGGCTCTTTTGTTTTCCGGCAAGGCACGAACCCGGGAGATGCCCTACGTAGTACCCTACGTTCATGAAGGCCAAAACGAGCGTGTACCTGGATCCAGAGCAGGCTGCCCGTCTCAAGAAGGCGGCCGAAGCGGCAGGACGATCGGAAGCCGATTTGATCCGTGAGGGGATCGAACTGGTGTTGTTGCGAGCGCACCGGGTCCACCGCACCCGGCCCTGGCCGTCGTTCGATTCCGGCGATCCTGGGTTTGCCGCCAACAGTGAGGACTTGCTCGGCGAGGCATACGGCGGGTGAGCTTCTTCATCGCCGACACCTCGGCCATCATCGCCGCCTACGACCGTGCCGCGGAACTGCACGAGCGGGCGCGCGAATTTCTCTCCACGTCTGTTGCGGTTGTCTCGCCACTGGTGCTGGACGAGGTCGATCATCTGCTCGTGGCGCGGTTCGGAAAGGACCGCCGCACAGCCGATCTCGTCCTCGACGACCTGCTCACCTCTGCGGAGGAAGGTGCGGTGCTCGTGCCGCAGGTGGACCGTGATGACCTCCGAGTCGCCCAGAAGATCATCGAGCAGTATCGCGGCCTGCGCCTCGACCTGGCCGACGCGGTCACGGTCGTACTCGCCGAGCGCTACGTCACCAATGACATCTTGACGTTGGATGAGAAGGATTTTCGCGCCGTGCGGCCCCTGACGCTCGCTCATCCGTCGTTCCGGCTCTTGCTCCAGGGCGACTGAACCACTGACAACCGAGGTCGGGTACCCACCGCCCTGACCATCGGCCGCCGGCCGAGTTCCCGTGTTGCCGCGGTTAGGGCGATCTGTTACAAATCTCAGCTGTGCACCGCCTGAGCTTTTGTGCGTTGAATGGTTTCGAGCACATCGGCGGTGTCTGGTCGTGACTGTCGATGGCGCTGTGTCGGTTTCGGCTGCGCCGGTCGAGCGGGTCGTTCGCGGCCGGGGTGGCCGCTACGAATTTCTGGATGCGCTGCGTGGCCTGGCGGCGCTGGCGGTTGTGCTCCAGCATTCGGCCGAACGGCTCTTTCCCGCGTATTTCCGGTTCTCGCAGGCGCATTTCGGGCTCGGGGAGTTCGGGGTCTTCGTTTTCTTCCTTGTCAGCGGGTTCATCATTCCCGCTTCGCTGGAACGCGGGCGATCGCTGGGCGCGTTCTGGGTGGGCCGGTTCTTCCGGCTGTTCCCATTGTTCTGGGCCTGCCTGATCGCGGCGATGATTCTGCACTCGTTCAATCGGTACGAGGTGCCGGCGGGCTATATGGACCAGCCCGTTCTCAACTTCCTCGCGAACCTCACCATGGTGCAGTTCTTTCTCGGCGGCTGGGATATTCAGATAATCGGGGCGTCCTGGTCGCTGTCCTACGAGCTGGTCTTCTACCTGTTCCTGTCGCTGCTGCTGATCGCCCGCCGCAATCGCGCCTCGGTGCCCCTGGCGGTGCTGGCGATCCTGCTGATCGCTCCCGGCGCGGCACTGCCGCCCGCGCTGCTCACCGGTTCCCAGGCCGATGTCGTGACGCGTTCGATCGTCGTCGTCGCGACGATTCTGGTCGCGGTGCTCTTCGCCCGGCTGGCGGGGGACCGGCGCGCCGCGCTCGCGGCGATTCTGCTGGCTTTCCTCGCCGTCCCCCTGGTGCTCAATCAGCCTGGCCCGTCGGTCCTGACCGTCGGCTATTTCGCCACGATGTTCGTCGGCACGGTGCTCTATCGCATGACTTCGGGGGAGATCTCGGCGAAGCGGGGCTGGGCGGTGTTCGCTTTCGCCGTGGGCGTGATCTTCGGTATCAGCCTGCTCGCACCGCCTTCGGTGGATCCGATCACCGGCGTCTCGGTCCACTGGCTCAAGCAGCCCACGACCATCATCGCGGCCTTCGTGCTGTTCGCCCTCGCGCTGCTGCTGCGCGGCCGCTCCTTCCCCCGGCCGCTGCTGTTCCTGGGGCGAATCAGCTACTCCCTCTATCTGATTCACGCCCTCATCCTCGACGGCCCGCGCTGGACCACCTCCGTCGCGGGAATTCCCGCCCCGTGGCTGACCCTGTGCACGTGGGTGGCCGCGGCGATCCTGATCGCGGCCCTCACCTACCGCACGATCGAGAAGCCGTTCCACAACCTCGGCCACCGCATGATTGCCAGGATCGACGCGCGGCAGCGGTAGGGTCTCTAACCGGCGTAGGGAACACCGGTGTGAATCCGGGGCTGTCCCGCAACTGTCACCGAGGAGCGATCCGCCGATTCATGGCCACGACCTGCCCAGGTTGGAAGGCCGGTGGGGAGCGTTGATCCGGGAGCCAGGATACCTGCGCCCGCGGTACAGGGATCACACCCACGAGGATGGCTATGGACAACTCCACATCGGCACGGCCCGGCATCGGGCGCCGGAAACTACTGCTCGGCGGCGCCGGGGCGCTGGGCCTTGCCGCCCTGGGCGGCACCGGGTTGCTCACGGGCTGCGGGACCGACAGCGGTCCGGCAGGCGCGGATGGCCCGCCGCAACCCGGGGGACGGTTGCGCTCGGTGATCGCCGGGCGGTCCGCGAGCGCGGACGTGCTCGATCCGCACCAGGCCGGCAGTTCCGCGGGCGGCGCGGTGTCGAAGAATGTGTGGGACAAGCTGGTCGCCTACAACAACGATCTGACGCTGCGCTACCGGCTCGCGGAATCGTTGCAGCCCAACGCCGATGGCAGCGAGTGGCGGATCACCCTGCGTCCGGGCGTGGTGTTCGCCGACGGTACGCCGCTGACGTCCAGGGATGTGCTGTGGAGTTTCGAGCGGATGCTCGACCCGGCCAAGAAATCCTCCGGCGACCTGTCCGCGGTCGATATGTCACGCACCCGGGCGGACGGCGATCTGGCCGTGGTGGTGCGGATGAAAACACCGCTGGCGGACTTCGGTTCGGTGCTCGCGGGCTGGTACTGCTACATCGTCAAGGACGGTACGGGCACGATCGACGGCTCGGTGCTTCCGGTGGGCACCGGCCCGTTCGCGCTGGCGCACTGGTCGCCCGGCGACCGAACCCTGTTGCGGCGCAACGACCGGTACTGGGACGGCCGGCCGCTGCTGGACGAGGTCGAGATCATCCAGATCGCCGAGACCGAAGCCCGGGTGAACGCCTTCCTGTCCGGCGAAGCCGATGTGGTGCACGAGATCTCGTATCTGCAGGCGCGCACGCTGTCCGATGACGCGGAGGTCCGGGTGGTGGTGCCGCCGGCCGGGCTGATGGGGGCGTTCCAGATGCGGGTCGACACAGCGCCTTTCGACGACGTGCGGGTACGGCAGGCCATGCGTTTGGCGGTGGATCGCCAGGCCATGGTCGACTCGGTGTACTACGGCTATGCCGAGCTGGGCAATGACGCGTACGGCAAGGGTGCGCCGTTCTACAACGACACGCTGCCGCAGCGCGCCTACGATCCGCAGCGCGCCCGGGAGCTGTTGCGCGCGGCGGGCCGGGAGAACCTGAGGGTGACGCTGCCCACCGCCGACGGCATGCCGGGCATGCTCGAGTCCGCGACGCTGTTCGCCGAGCACGCGAAGGCCGCCGGCATCACCATCGAGCTGGAGTCGGTGCCCGCCGACACCTATTTCTCACAGATCAGCGGTAAGGCGGCGCTCAGCCATATCGGCTGGTGGAACTACAGTCTCGACTACTTCTACGGCCAGACCATGACCAGTGCCTCACCGAGCAACGGCACCGGATGGCGGCGGCCGGAATGGGACGCCAAGTTCGCGCAGGCCCGCGCCGCCATGGATCCGCAGCGCCGCCGCACGCTGTATCACGAACTGCAGCGCGAACTCTGGGATGAGGGCGGTTACATCCTGCACAGCTTCGCCAAGCGTCCCGACGCGGCGAAGACCTATGTGGGCGGCGTCCGCAACGGGGTGCCCGGTACCGACGACTGGGCCAATTACGCGACCACCTGGCTGGCCGCGCGGTAGCACCGTGATCGGCTATATCGTGCGGCGGATCGGTGGCGGGATCGCGGTTCTCGTCGCCGTCGCGCTGATGGTTTTCGTGCTGTTCGAGTCGCTGGATTCGGATGCGGCCACGGTGATGCTGTCGCGGACCGGCGGCGGCGACCCGACCCCGGAGCAGTTGGCGGCGCTGCGCGCCGAATTGGGACTGGACCGTCCCGCGCCGATTCGGTTCGCGGAGTGGATGTTCGGGTTCCTGCACGGCGATTTCGGGGATTCGCTGCTCTCGGGCCGCCCGGTGGGCGAGGTGCTGCTGGGCCGGGCGGGCAACAGCGTCACCCTGGCCGCGATCACGGCGGCGCTGTTGATTCCGGTGGCGCTGGTGCTGGGTCTGGTGGCCGGCGCCCGCGCGGGCTCCCGCACCGATCGAGTGATCAGTACGGTCGCGCTGGCCGCGGAATCGGTGCCGTCGTTCGTCTTCGGCGTGCTGCTGGTGGCGACGGTCGCGCTGTCGTTGCGGTTGCTGCCCGCGGTTTCGCTGCTGCCGACCGGGGCCGGTCCGTGGAGCCGGCCGGAGATCCTGGTGCTGCCGGTGGCCTGCCTGGTGATCGGGCTGGCCCCGCATCCGGTGCGGATGGTGCGGGCGCAGACCGCGGAGGTCATCTCCAGCGCCTACATCCGGACGGCCCGGCTCAACGGGGTCGGCGGTGTGCGGCTCCTGGTGCGCCAT
The DNA here is from genome assembly GCF_016741815.1 of Nocardia acididurans. Classification (GTDB taxonomy): domain Bacteria; phylum Actinomycetota; class Actinomycetes; order Mycobacteriales; family Mycobacteriaceae; genus Nocardia; species Nocardia acididurans. Next base: position 487,194 of record NZ_JAERRJ010000003.1, on the reverse strand, counting down.
ATCGCCCCGAACGCGGTGTCGGCATCGATCCATCCGCTGGCGGGTTCGGTGGTCGGGCTGATCGGCGGGGTGGCCGTCGTGGAGACGCTGTTCAGCTATCCGGGTCTGTCGCAGGAGTTGTTGCGCGCCATCGAGGCTCGTGATTTTCCGTTCGTCCAGTCGGCCGCGGTGCTGATGGCGGCCGTGGGGATCGGGGTCTATCTCGTCGCGGATCTGCTCGCCATGCTGGTGAGCCCGGCTACTCGGCTTCTTTTCACGAAGGGCCGGATATGAGGGGCCGCAACAGGATTCGATCGGTCTGGCTGGTCGCGGTAGTGGCCGTGCTGCTGCTCGTGGCGCTGGGCCCGCTGCTCGCGCCGTATTCGCCGACCGCGCCGGTCGCACCGCCGTTCCGAGCGCCGTCGGCGCGGCATCTGCTCGGCACCGATGTGGTTGGGCGGGATGTGCTGTCGCGGATCCTGCACGGCGGTGTGCCGCTGCTGTCGCTCGCGGGGCTGGCGCTGGTGGTCGCGTACGGGCTGGGGCTCGGCCTGGGGCTGATCGCGGGGCTGCGCCGGGGGCTGGACGGCTGGATCATGCGACCGGTGGACGCCATTGTCGTGGTGCCCTGGTTCCTGCTGCTCGCGGTGATCGCCACCGCCCTGGGCGCGGGGCCCGCCGCGATCGTGGTGACCGTCGCGCTGGCGTCGGTGCCGTGGATCATCCGTATTGTGCGCACGTGCGTGCTCGAGCTGGCGTCGACGGGTTATGTGGAATCGGCTCGGGCCCGGGGTGAGCCGCTGTGGCGGCTGGCGCTGGTGGAGGTGCTGCCCAACCTCCGATCGGTCGTGCTCGCGGATGCCGGGGTGCGGATGTCGGCGGCCATTTCGATGGTGGCGGTGAGCGGTTTCCTCGGCCTCGGCCTGCGGCCGCCTTCGCCGGACTGGGCGCTGATGATCACCGAGAATCGGCCCGGCTTCGGGGTGCAGCCCTGGTCGGTGCTGGCTCCGGCGCTGCTGATCATGGTGCTCGTCGTCTCGGTCAATATGGTCACCGACCGGGCTCTGCGGTCCGAGCGCCCGGCCGCCGTGTCGAGTCCGCGCCGGGCGGGCGGAGCGCCGGGCGTGACCGTCGAATCGCTCACGGTGCGCGACGCACGCGGAACCGTTGTGCTCGAGGATGTTTCGATGCGGTTGCCGCCGGGCGCGGCCGTCGCCCTGGCGGGTCCGTCCGGTGCGGGCAAGACCACGTTCGCGCTGGCGCTGCTCGACGCCCTGCCGCCCGGATGGAGTGCGGAGGGCAGCGTCGAGATCGGTGCGGTCGAGGGCCGTCGCACGGTCGGCTACGTTCCGCAGGATCCCGCGACCGGACTCAATCCCGCGCTGCGGATCGGTGTCGCCATTCGCGAAATCGCACGCCTGCGAGGCGGTTCCGCCGACAGCGACGTGGTCGCCGCCGCGCTGCGCCGGGTCGATCTGCCCGGCGGCCGCGATTTCCAGCGGCGCTATCCGCACGAACTGTCCGGCGGCCAGCAGCAGCGGGTGCTGCTGGCGATGGCCCTGCTCGGTGAGCCGGCCCTGGTGGTGCTCGATGAGCCGACCACCGGGCTGGACGCGCGGACCCGCGATCGGCTGATGGATACGCTGCGCGCGATTCGACGTGACACCGCGACCGCGCTGCTGGTGATCACCCATGATCTGGAGACCGTCGCGCCGATCGTCGATCAGGTGCTGGAGCTGGATCGCGGCCGGATGGTCTCCGGTCGCCGAGAGAGGGTCGAAGTCGCTGTGCCGCAGCGTATTCCATTCGATACCGGCACAGCGCCGCCGGTGCTGCGGGTGCGCGGTCTCACCGTCGGGCACGGTCGGGCCGAGCCGGTGGTCGCGGATCTCTCCTTCACGCTGCGCCCGGGTGAGTGCCTGGCTGTCACCGGTCGTTCCGGTATCGGAAAGACCACGGTGGCAAGGGCTTTGGCGGGTCTGCACCTGCCCGATCAGGGATCGGTGGAACTCGACGGCACGCCGCTGCATCCGCGCGTGGACCGCAGACCGCTGGATCAGCGCCGGGCCGTGCAGTTGGTGTTCCAGAACCCGGCGACCTCACTCAATCCGTCCTATCGCATCGCTACCCAGATCGGCCGCCCGATGCGGTTGTTGCACGGGCTGGATCGCGCCGCGACCGCGGAGCGGACCGGGAACCTGCTCGCGGGAGTCGGATTGGACGCCGGCCTGTCGAGACGGCGGCCGGAGCAGTTGTCGGGCGGTCAGCAGCAGCGGGCCGCCATCGCGCGGGCGCTCGCCGCCGGACCCCGGGTGCTGATCTGTGACGAGATCACCTCCTCGCTCGATCCGCGCAGCCGGGACACGGTGCTCGACCTGCTCGACGAGCTGCGGCGAAAGGGGCTGGCGCTCATAGTGATCAGTCATCAGGAGGTGGTGCTCGACCGGCTGGCCGATCGGGTGCTGACCTTGGACCCGGATCCGGCGCGCGGTCCGTGCCGTCCGGTCGTCGAATAGGCCGGTCAGGGTTCGGCGGTGAAGCGGTCCCAGGCGAGTCGCAGGTGCGCGGCCATATCGATGGTGGGGTCGATGAGCCAGCGCGATTGCAGGCCGTCGGTGAGGGCGAGGAAGACCGTGGCCATCTGCCCGGGGTCGACATGGGCGGGCAGATCGCCGGACCGCTGCATGTCGCGCAGCAGTTCGGCGAATGCCGCGCCGCTGGTGCGGTAGTGCTCGTGCATGTATTCGTGGGCGGGGTGGCGGGGGTCGGCGGCCGCGGCCTGCATATGGGTGAAGAGTTCGACCAGCCCCGGGACTTCGATATTGCGGCGGACGATCTCGAGGAGGCTTTCGGGGCGCGAGTATTCGGCCGCCATCGCGGCGGCGTCGACTTCGTCGCGCTTGCGCAGCACGGCGACGAAGAGTTCTTCCTTGGAGCCGAAGTAGTGCAGTAGACCGCTCTGACTCAGTCCCACCGCTTCGGCGAGTTCGGCGACCGAGGTCGAGAGGAATCCGCGCTCGGCAATGGTCCGCAGGGCGGCCTCGAGAATCTGCTCCCGCCGTTCGATGCCTTTGCCGTAAGGTCCGCGCTTTGCCACCGATCGAGTGTATGCGCTGTTGAGCGGGCTTCTTGCGCGCGAAAACCGAGCAATGTACGGTTTTCGGCATGGTCTTCCGCCGTCGCACGTTCGCCGTGGTCGTTCTGGCCGTGTCCGCCGCCCTCACTCCGGTGGCGGCCCCGGCCCTCGCGAGTCCGGAGCCGCCCGCGCGGCTCGCGCCGCTGGGGGAGGACTTCCTGTGGGGTGTGGCGGCGTCCGGCTTCCAGTCCGAAGGTCATGCGCCCGACAGCAATTGGTCGCGGTACGCGGCGGGCGGCAAGGTCGAGGATCCGTACCGGGACTCGATCGACTTCTTCAGCCGGTACCGGTCCGATATCCAGTTGGCGAAACAGCTGGGCGTGCGGGTCTACCGCATCGGCATCGAGTGGGCGCGGGTGCAGCCGCAGCCGGGCGTATGGGACGAGGACGGCCTGCGGTTCTACGACGATGTCGTCGCGACGATCCGGGCCGCCGGGATGCGGCCCATGCTGACCATCGACCACTGGGTGCATCCCGGCTGGGTGGCCGATCGCGGCGGCTGGGACAACCCCGGCGTGGTCGCGGACTGGCTGGCCAACGCCCGCGTCGTGGTCGACCGCTTCGCCGCCGCCGATCCGCTGTGGGTGACCTTCAACGAGCCCATCGCCAATGTCGCGATGGAGATCGGCCTGGGCGGCCGCCCCGTCACCGCGATGCGCGCCATCCAGGACCGAATGGCCCAGGCGCACAACGGCATCTACGACTACATCCATGCCCGGCAGCCCGGCGCGATGGTCACCAGCAATGTCGCCTATGTCCCCGCCGGCGAGGAGGCGGTGAACGGTTACTTCGTCGACAGCATCGCCGCCAAGCTCGACTACATGGGCATCGACTACTACTACGGCCTGAGCCCCGATACCCTCGGCTCCCAGGCCGCGCTGAAGGACATGTGGACCAGGCCCCTGCAGCCGGAGGGCATCTACTATGCCCTGCAACACTATTCGCGAAAGTTCCCCGGCAAGCCCCTCTACATCGTGGAGAACGGCATGCCCACCGAGAACGGCGCACCCCGCGCCGACGGCTACACCCGGGCCGACAATCTCCGCGACAACATCTACTGGATCCAGCGTGCCAAGGCCGACGGCATGAACGTCATCGGCTACAACTACTGGAGCCTCACCGACAACTACGAATGGGGTTCCTACACACCCCGTTTCGGCCTCTACACGGTAGATGTCCTGACCGACCCCACCCTCACCCGCAAGCCCACCGACGCCGTACCCGCGTACACCGAGATCACCCGGGCGGGCGGCGTCCCCGCCGACTACCGCCCCACCCGCGACCCGCAGCCGTGCTCCCTGGTCGACGCCGTCGCCAGCTGCACCGATCCGGTGACCGTGCCGCGCTGATCGCGGGCGGGGCGCCGGTCAGGTGGCGGGGTTGACCCAGGAGCGCTGGCGGAACCCGGCGGCACGCTGGAGCAGGCGCAGGGCCGGAATGGCGAAGATGCCGGCCAGGCGGGTGTAGGGCCAGATGGCTATGAGCAGCAGGATGATCAGGCCGCGGGCCTGGTAGATGGCGGGGGCGTGCGCCATGGCGGCGGGGTCGGGATGCAGCGTGACCAGGGAGCGGACCCAGGTGAAAAGGGTTTCGGCGGTGGTGTAGCGGCCGTCGTCGGGGCCGGGGTCGAACTTGACCAGGACGCCGGAGACCATGGTGGCGATGAGGACCGGGAGGGTGAGGCGGTCGACGGGGGTGACCCGGGCGTGCGGGTCGGCGTCGATGAGCGGGGGGATCATGATGAGGCCCACGCCGACCAGGGCGAGGGGCACCGCGAGCAGCAGCAGTGCGGTGAGCACCACCCGGGTCGCGCCCTCGGGACCCGAATCCGGTCCGGAGGCAAGGACTTCGGCGACGCGGGTGGCGAACAGGACCGGGATGCCGATGCGGAAGGCCCGGACGCCGAAGCGCTGTGTGCGGTCGAGGCGCGGGCCGTAGAGGTGGCCGAGGAAGCGGTCGTGGCGGTAGCGCCAGAGGTGACCGGCGAGACAGGAGAAAGCCGCGGCGTAGGGTAGCCCGACCCATATCAGAGTGACCATGGCTCGACTTCCTCGTCCGAAACTGTGCCGCGGTGCGCATCACTCTCGCACGGTCTTCCTGCCATGGGAAGAGACGAAAGGCTGTCAATCTGCGAGGGTTTCGCGTACCGCGCGCCCGGTTTGCCGACTCAGTGGCAGCAGGACTCCCCGTCCGGCTCGGCAACTCCCCGGCACAGGCACGAGGCCGCGATGGGCACATCCGCCAGCGCGGTCGCCAGCTTCAGCTGCTGCGCGATGATCTCGGCGGCATCGGTCTTGCCGAGTCGCACCAGGCATTCGTGATAGCCGTGCAGGCTCCACACATTGCCCGGATGCTGGCAGGCGCGCGGCAGGGTGTGATCGAGCCCGAGGTCGGCGCGGTAGACGGCCTCCGCCTCGGTGACGCGCCCCTGTTCCAGCAGCAGCGCCCCGAGCGCGTGCCGGGTCGGCTGCATCCAGCCCCAGGGCTCGTCGTAGGGCAGGTTGTCGTCGAGTTCGACCGACCGCCGCAGCGCCTGGAAGGCACTGTCGTACTGGCCTTTTCGGTACAGCAGCTCGCCGTCGAGCATGGCGGCGGCGATGGCGAGGATATCGCGGCAGGCATTGTTGAACAGCGTCCGTGAGTCGGGGACCCGGTCGACGGCGGCCCGGAACAGTTCGCGCTGCGCCTCGGCCTGCGCCACCCGCGCGGTCGCGGAGTAGGCGACCCCCTTGGCGTAGTGCAGCATGGCCGTCGTCACGCAGTACAGCTCAGGGTCTTTCGGCAGCTCCAGCGCGATGATCTCGGCCCATCGCCCGAACCGGATGAGCGCGTGCACCCGCAGGGACACGAAGCTCTCCAGCCAGTCCGCCATCGGCGGCGACTCCACTCGCAGCAACTCCTCGGGAATCGAATTCTCCAGTTGCGCAATGGTTTCCAGTGCGGTGGCGGACTGCCCGAGGAACATCGCCCCGTAGATCTTGAAGTGATAGTTGTGCGCCCGGTACAGCGTGTAGAAGTTGATCTCCCCGCCCTGTCGCACGAACTTCGCGTCCGCGGCGATGGCGGCGGAGTTGGCCGCGACCACCTTCCGGTAGTCACCGCACAGCACGTCCAGGTGCGACGGCATGTGCTCGAGATGCCCGGCGTCCGGCACCAGCCCGCGCAGCCGATCCGCCACCGCCAGAGCCGATTCCGGCGTCGGCGACATCTCCATGAGGTGGATGTGGAGGTGCAGTATCCCCGGATGCGCCAGCCCCTCCGCCGTGCGCAGCGCCCGATCCAGCACCGCCTTGGCCTCGAGGGTGAACGCGCCCTCGGCGGGCCGCCCGGTGCGCTGATCCCACAGCGCCCACGGCGTCAGGTTCATGAGCGCGTCCGCGAACAGCGCGGCCACGTCGAGATCGTCCGGGAATCGCTGATACGCCGTGCGCATGGCCTCGGCGTAGTCCCGATTCCAGCCGGAATGGTCGCCCTCGGGCGCACTGCGCGGATACCGGGCCGCCAGCGCCTCGAGCAGGGCCCGTTCGACCGGCGTCGCGGTATCGGCGAGCGTGAGGCCCCGCCGCACCGCGTCGTGGGTGCCGAGCACGGTGGTGGCCAGCTCGTCGGCGTCGAAGAACTCCCAGGGCTTGTTGTAGTTGGGACCCAGTGCGAACGCCAGGCCCCAGTAGGCCATGGCGCACTCCGGATCGGCCGATAGCGCCTGCTGGAAACACCGGACGGCCTCTTCGTGATGGAAGGCGTAGGTCCAGATCAGACCCCGGTCGAACCACAGCTGCGCATCCGGCGACGAGGCGGTGACGCCCCTCGCGAAGGTGCCGAGATCGAAGTAGTCGGCGCTCATGCGTCGATCGTGCCACCGGGAGCCGATCTCGCGCGCGGAATAGGGTGACGGGTATGACGAGCAATCCGTTCTTCGAGCGCAGCACGCTGCCCTACGAGCTTCCGCGGTTCGCGGAGATCACCGTCGAGCACTATCTGCCCGCGTTCGAGCGCGGTATGACCGAGCAGCTCGCCGAGGTCGCCGTGATCGCCACCGCCGAGGAAGCGCCCACCTTCGCGAATACCATTGCCGCACTGGAGCGTTCGGGCACGGTGCTGAAGCGGGTGGCGAAGGTCTTCTTCAATGTCGTGTCCTCGGATTCGAACGAGCGCATCGACGCCATCGAGGCCGAGATCTCCCCGCGCCTGGCCGCCCACGACGACGCCATCCACCTGGATCCGGCCCTCTTCGACCGCATCGACACGCTGTACCAGCGACGCGCCGAACTGGGGCTGAACCCCGAGGAGTCCTGGCTGCTCGAGCGCTACCACCTGCGCTTCGTCCGCGCGGGCGCGCGCCTGAATGCCGCGCAGCAGGCCCGCCTGCGCGAGCTCAATGCCGAACTCGCCACGGCCGCAACCGAATTCGGGCAGAACAACCTGGCCGCCACCAATGCCGCCACCCTGATCCTGGACACCGAGCAGGAGCTGGCCGGATTGACCCCGGCGGAGGTGTCCGCCGCCGCCGAGAACGCCGAGACCCTCGGGCAGCCCGGCAAGTGGGCGCTGAGCCTGCAGAACGTCTCCAACCAGCCGATCCTGTCCGAGCTGGCCGACCGCGCCGTGCGCGAACGCATGATGGACGCGTCGCTGAGCCGGGGCTTCGGCGCGAACGGGGACAACGGCGCGCTGGCCGCCCGCATGGTCGCGCTGCGCGCCGAACGCGCCGCCCTGCTGGGGTATTCGGATCACGCCGCCTACACCGTCGCCGATCAGACCGCGAAAACCACGGCGGCCGTGGAGGAGATGCTGTCGCGCCTGGTGCCGCCCGCGGTCGCCAATGCCGAGCGCGAGGCGGGTGAGCTGACCGCCGTCATGCACGCCGCCGAACCGGATGCCGAACTGCGCTCCTGGGATTGGCAGTTCTGGTCGGAAAAGATTCGCGCCGAACAGTTCTCGGTGGACGCCGAGGCGTTGCGCCCGTACTTCGAACTGGAGCGGGTGCTGTGGGACGGCGTCTTCCACGCGGCCACCCAGGTCTACGGCATCACCTTCGCCGAGCGACCGGAGCTGCGCGGCTACCACCCCGAGGTGCGCGTCTTCGAGGTCTTCGACGCCGACGGCAGCGGCCTGGGCCTGTTCCTCGGCGACTTCTTCAAGCGCCCGTCCAAACGCGGCGGCGCGTGGATGAACAGCCTGGTCAGCCAGTCCGCGCTGTTCGGGCAGCGCCCGGTGGTGGTCAACAACCTCAATATCGTGAAGCCCCCCGCGGGTGAGCCCGCCCTGCTGACCTGGGACAACGTCCGCACCCTGTTCCACGAGTTCGGGCACGCGCTGCACGGCCTGTTCTCGAACGTCACCTACCCGTTCTTCTCCGGCACGGCGGTGCCGCGCGATTTCGTCGAGTTCCCGTCCCAGGTGAACGAGATGTGGATGTCGCGGCCGGAGATCCTGGCCAACTACGCCCGCCACATCGACACCGGCGAACCGATGCCCGCCGAACTGGTCGAGCGCATGGCGGCGGCGGAGCGCTTCGGCGAGGGCTTCCGCACCGTCGAGTATCTGGCCGCGGCGCTGCTGGACTGGGCCTGGCATCGCCGTTCCACGGCCGACGCGCAGGCGGACACCGATGTGGAGTCCTTCGAGGAGGAGGCGCTGCGCACGGCCGGTGTCGCCGTGAACGCCATCCCGCCGCGCTACCGCACCGGCTATTTCGCGCACATCTTCTCGGGTGGCTACGCGGCCGGGTACTACTCCTACATCTGGAGTGAGGTCCTGGACGCGGACACCGTGCAGTGGTTCGAGGACGGCGTCGCGCCCATCCGCGAGAAGGGTGAGCTGTTCCGCCGCGAATTGCTCTCGCGCGGCGGCTCACTCGATCCGCTGGACGCCTTCGCCGCCTTCCGCGGCCGGGGGCCGGAGATCGAGCCGCTACTGACCCGGCGGGGTCTGAATCGCGCCGAGTAGCCGGCGCAGCGACGCGAGCGTCTGCTCGAGCGCGTCCGGCGCGGTGGCGGTGGCCAGCCACAGTGCGGCCTCGTTCATCGCGCCGGACAGCAGGTGGGTGAGCGGTTCGATGGGTTGCGGCGGAATCACCTCGGCCGCAACGAGTTCGGTGAGCGCCTCGTGCAGGTGCCGGGCGGAGGCGGCTTCGTCCAATGCCCGCCAGTCGTGCCAGCCCAGGACTGACGGGCCGTCGATCAGCAGGATGCGCTGGATCTCCGGTGCGGTGCAGGCGGTGATGAAAGTTTCACAGCCGGTGACCAATTGGTCCCACGGCTCGGCCGCGGCGTCGGCCGCGGCGGCGACGTGCTCGCCGACTTCGTTCTGTACTTCTTCCAGGACCGCCCGGAAGAGTTCGATCTTGCTCGAAAAATTGTGGTACAGCGCTCCCTTGGTGACACCGGCCGCCGCTGTGATCTCGGCGAGCCCCACCGCCGCATAGCCTTTCGCGGCGAACAGCCGCCTGCTCTCGCGCAGCAGGGTGCGCCTGGTCTGCTCGCGCTGCTGGATGCGCAACATGCCCGCCATGGGCGAAACCTCCCTATTGACGTACCAGTGGTATGTGAACTACCGTCGTTGACATACCGATGGTACGTCAACCGCAGCGCGAAAGGCCACGCCGTGAAACTCAGCAGCTTCTACCCCGTCATCGGCACCACCGAGCTCGCCCGATCCCGCGACTTCTACACCAGGTGGTTCGGCTTCGACATCACCTTCGAGGCGGACTGGTACATCAGCCTGCGCCGCACCGCCGATGACCGTTCCGTCGAGGTCGCCCTGCTCGACTACACCCACGAGACCATCCCCGCGGACTTCCGCAAGCCCACCCAGGGCCTGATCCTCAACTTCGAGGTCGAGGATGTCGACGCGCTGTGGGAGGAGATGGTCGTCCAGGGCGGTCTGAAGGCCGAATTGGAGATCCGCTCAGAGGAATTCGGTCAGCGCCACTTCATCGTCGCCGACCCCAGCGGCGTCCTGATCGACGTGATCACCGAGATCCCGCCCACCGGCGAGTTCACCGAACAGTTCAGCGCCGAGTACACCGCCGAGCGCTTCGGCGAGCAATAGCAAAAACGACTGAGCGACAGCGCATTACCCGTCGGCTGCGGTAACTTACTTCCCGAGCGACATGGGAGGTGCGCGATGGCAGGGGATGTGCGGTCCGGGGGTCGGCGGTCGATTCGCGGCTGGTGGAAGCGGTCTTTCGCGGCGGTGGCGGCGGCGGTCGTGATGTCGTCGTTCGGGGTGGTGCAGGCCGCGGCCGCCCCCTCGGGCGGATACGACGAACTCTGGGTGCCCTCGAGTATGGGCCCGATCAAGGTGCAGGTGCAGTGGGCCGCACGCGGTGGCAGTGCGGCCCTCTACGTCCTGGACGGGTTACGCGCCCCGGCCGATCACAGCCAGTGGACCTCGGACACCGACGCCCTGCGCCAATTCGCCGGGGACAACGTCACTCTCGTGTTCCCGGTCGGCGGGCACTCCAGCTTCTACACCGACTGGTACCGGCCGAGCAGCACCAATCGCCAGGCCGTCACCTACCGGTGGGAGACCTTCCTCACCGAGGAACTGCCGGCCTTCCTCGCCGGGTACGGCGTCTCCCGCACCAACAATGCGGTCGTCGGCGCGTCCATGGGCGGCAATGCCGCGCTCACCCTGGCCGCCCATCATCGCGACCAATTCCGTTTCGCGGGTTCGTTTTCCGGCTACGTGAACCCGACCTTCCCGCTGTGGAACGAAGCGATGCGCCTGGCCCTGCGGGACGAGGGCAACTTCAACCTCGACGATATGTGGGGTCCGGCCGGTGATCCCGCGTGGAGCCGCAACGACGCCACCGTCCAGGCCGAACTGCTGCGCGGGCTGCCCATGTACGTGTGGAGCGGCAACGGCGTCCCGACCGGCGCGGACCTGCCGTACGGCGTGGGCAACACGCTCAATGCCATGGTCCTGGAGACGATGACCCAGACCGCCGCCCAGATCTTCCGTAATCGTTTGGCGGCCTTGGGTATCGGTGCGCGGGTCGATATCGGCCCGGGTACCCACACCTGGCCGTACTGGCAGGAGGCGCTGCGCACCTCGCGTCCCCTGATCCTCGACGCGCTGGGTGTCTAGCGCGTCGGCGTCACCGCGGGGCCACATGCGCTGCGCCACCACGATTCCGGCGACGGCGAACGCCGCGAGCACGATCCAGGTGATGGTGAAACCGCCTGTGGTGGTGAGCCATCCGGTGATCGGGTAGGTGATCAGCCAGGCCAGGTGCGAGAGCGAGAACTGTGCCGCGAACAGCGCCGGGCGGTCGGCGGGTGATGCCGAGCCGCGCAGCACCTGGCCGGTGGGGGTCAGGACGGCGGCCGTGCCCGCGCCGATGAGCGCCCACACCGCAAGGGCCGCGGCCCAGCGCCCTTCGCCGCTGCCGGCGGTGGACAGCGCGATGGCGGCCGCGAGTCCGGTCACCAGGGTGGCAGCGCCGGTGAGCATGACCGGGCGGGCCTGCGTGCGGTCCAGGATCCGGGGCAGTGCGAGGGCGACGAGCATGGTGCCGAATCCGTTGGCGGCCAGCAGCATCGCCACCCCCGACTGCGCGCCGCCGAGCGTATCGCGCACGTAGTTCACGGTATTGACCATGACCACCGAGCCCGCCGCGGCGACCACCAGGTTCAGGCCGAGCAGCCCGCGCAGGCGCGGTGTCGCCGCGAACAGGCGCACTCCCACCGTGATTCGTTCGCGGAAGGACCCCGGCGCGGCGGCGGTGGCATCGGGAATGCGCGTGGCGACGACCAGCAGAGCGGCGATCACGAATCCGGCGGCGGTGCCGGCGAACAGCCAGTGGAAGCTCACGACCAGCAGCGCGGCGGCGGCCAGCATCGGGCTCAGCAGCGTCTCCATGGTGGCGGCGAGCTGTGCGGCCGACAGGGCGCGGGTGTAGTCGCGCTCGCGCGGCAGGATGTCGGGGATCACCGCCTGATAGGTCGGTGTGTATGCGGCGGAAGCGGTTTGGAGGACCGCGATGAGCAGGTAGATCTGCCAGATCTCAGCGATGAACGGCAGGGCGAGCACGACACCCGCGCGCATCAGATGCAGGGCGGTCAGGAAGGTGCGGCGGGGGAGGCGGTGGGCGTACGCGCCCACGATCGGGGCGACGGTGACGTAGACGACCATCTTGATGGTCAGCGCGGTGCCGAGTACGGCCGCCGCGGCGGCCCCGGCGAGCTCGTAGGCGAGCAGTCCCAGCGCGACGGTGGTCAATCCGGTGCCGAACAGGCCGGAGACCTGAGCGGTGAACAGTCGCAGGTAGTCACGGTTGGCGAACAGGCCGGTGGTCGGGGCCATGGAGCGCATCGGAATTCACTTCCTCGATCAGGGGTGGGTGGATCACGCGTGCTGGGACAGCGGCATTCGCACATCTCGGGTCTCCTTCCCGGCTCGGTTACTCGGTTGAATTTATACCCCCTAGGGGTATCTCTGTAGGAATCTGTCCTGTGATGTGCCGCACTCCGATCCGCGACACCCTCTGCGACCCGCCGGGCGGGCGTTTTCCCGGTACGGCACCGGGTATCGCTCGTCCGTGGCTCGTGCGAACGACTTGCCCGCCACCGGGCTGGGACTACCGGAATCCATCGCGGCTGTGCTGTTCGATCTGGACGGCGTGCTCACCGACACCGCCGCCGTGCACCGCCGGGCCTGGAAAGAGGTGTTCGACGAATTCCTCCGGCGGCGTTGCGGTCCCGGCGTGCGCGAGTTCAGCGACACCGACTATCTGCGGTACGTGGACGGTCGTCCGCGCGCCGACGGCGTCCGCGAATTCCTGCGATCCCGGGACATCACGCTGCCGGAGGGCGATGCGGACGACAGCCCGCGCGCCGACACCGTGCACGGGATCGGCGATCGCAAGAACCACCTGCTGCTGTCGGTGCTCGAGCGCGACGGCGTCACCGTCTACCCCGGTTCGGTGACCTATCTGGAAGCGGTCCGCGCGGCGGGATTGCCGGTGGCGGTGGTGACTTCGTCGGCCAATGCCGAGGCGGTGCTGGAGGCGGGGGAGCTGACGCGATTCGTCGACGCGCGAATCGATGGGCGTGACATCGCGAGTCGCGGACTGCGCGGCAAGCCCGCACCGGACTCCTTCGTGGCCGGTGCGGACCTGCTGGGCGTGAACCCGGTGCGGGCAGCGGTATTCGAGGACGCGGTGGCCGGTGTCGAAGCCGGCCGGGCCGGGGAGTTCGGCTACGTGATCGGCGTGGACCGGGTGCGCGACGGCACGCACGCCGGTGAATTGACCAGGGCGGGCGCGGATGTGGTGATCACCGATCTCGCCGAGCTGACGGAGGGACGATGATCGACTGCAGCCCCGGATTCGAGACCTCTCCCTGGGAATTGCGCTGGTGCGGACTGGATCTGGAGGCGATGCACCGCACCGAATCGATCTTCGCGCTCTCCAACGGCCACCTCGGCCTGCGCGGCACCTTCGAGGAGGGTGAGCCCGTCGGCCTGCCCGGCACCTACCTCAACGGCTTCTACGAGAAGCGCCGATTGCCCTATGCCGAAGCCGGTTACGGCTATCCGGAGGTGGGCCAGACCATTGTGAACGTCACCGACGGCAAGATCATCCGCCTGTTCGTCGAGGACGAGCCGATGGATATGCGCTACGGCAAATGCCTGGAACACGAACGGACCCTGGACTTCCGCTCCGGCACGCTGCGCCGCAACACCGTGTGGTCCTCGCCGACCGGCCGGGTGGTGCGCATCCGCTCGGAACGGCTGGTGTCCTTCACCGATCGGGCGGTGGCGGCCATCCGCTACGAGGTCGAACCGCTCGACGGCGATCTCGACCTGGTCGTTCAGTCGGATCTGCTGGCCAATGAACCCGTCCCGATCCCGGGCGGCGATCCCCGCCTGGCCGCCGCGCTCGAACAACCGCTGGTGGCCGATTTCGCTGCCGCCCACGACCTCTCGGCCGTCCTCGCCCATCACACCAGGCGTTCCGAGCTGCGCATGGCCGCGGGCATGGACCACGAACTCGAGGTGTCGGCGACCCCGCGCTGCTCGGTGCGGGTCGAGGACGATCTGGCGCGGGTGACCATCGCGGCGGATGTGCCGGGCGGGCAGCGGCTGCGCCTGACCAAGTTCCTCGGCTACGGCTGGTCCAGCCGCCGCTCCACCCCGGCCCTGCGCGCCCAGGTGGAGGCCGCCCTGGCCGCCGGGATGGAAACCGGCTGGGATGCCCTGCTGCGCCGCCAGCGCGACTACCTCGACCAGTTCTGGGCGACAGCCGATGTCGAGATCGACGGCGACCCGGAACTGCAGCAGGCGGTGCGCTTCGCGCTCTTCCACGTGCTGCAGGCGGGTGCGCGCGGGGAATCGCGGGCGATACCCGCGAAGGGGCTCACCGGTCCCGGCTACGACGGCCACGCCTTTTGGGACACCGAGACCTTCGTGCTCCCGGTGCTCACCTGCACGGTGCCGCTCGCGGCCGGGCAGGCGCTGCGCTGGCGGCATTCCACCCTCGACCTCGCGCGCCGCCGGGCCCGGGAACTCGGGCAGTCCGGGGCCATGTTCCCGTGGCGTTCCATCAATGGCGAGGAGGGCTCCGGCTACTGGCCGACCGGTACCGCCGCCGTGCACGTGAACGCCGACATCGCCGACGCCACCGCGCGCTACCTCGCCGCGACACAGGACGAGGAATTCGAAACCGATTGCGGCGTGGAGCTGCTGGTGGAAACGGCCAGGCTGTGGGCGGGCCTGGGCCACCACAATTCCTCCGGCGTCTTCCGCATCGACGGCGTCACCGGCCCGGACGAGTACTCGGCGCTGGCCGACAACAACGTCTTCACCAACCTGATGGCGCAGCGGAATCTGCGCGAGGCCGCGGCGGCGTGCGCCCGCCGCCCGGATATGGCCGGCAAGCTGGGCGTCGAACCCGACGAGATCGCGCGCTGGCGCGACGGCGCGGACCGAATGGCCGTGCCCTACAACGACAAACTCGGTGTGCACGAGCAGTCCGAGGGTTTCACCCGCTACGCCCGCTGGGACTTCGCGGCCACCGCGCCCACGAGTTATCCACTGCTGCTGAACTATCCGTACTTCGAGCTGTACCGCAAACAGGTGATCAAACAGGCCGACCTCACCCTGGCCATGTACCTGTGCCCGACCGCGTTCACCGCCGACCAGAAGGCCCGCAACTTCGACTACTACGACGCGCTGACCGTGCGCGACTCCTCGCTGTCGGCCTGTACGCAGGCGGTGCTGGCCGCCGAAGTGGGCCATCTCTCACTGGCTTTCGACTACTTCGTGGAGGCGGCGTTCACCGATCTGCACGACCTCCACCACAATGTCGCGCACGGCCTGCACATCGCCTCGCTCGCAGGCACCTGGCTGTGCTGTGTCGGCGGTTTCGGCGGGATGCGCGACTGCGGCGACACCCTGATCTTCGCCCCCCGCCTACCCGACCAACTCGACCGGCTGTCCTTCCGAATGGCCTGGCGCGGCCGCCGCATTCGCGTCGAGATCACCGCCGAGTCTGCCGAATACGCTCTGCTGGAGGGTGACTCGCTGGAACTGACCCACCACGGCCGCGACTTCACCCTCGCCGAACAACCGGTGACCCTGCCCATCCCGCGACTGTCCTCCCGCCCGGCCCCGGAGGTGCCGCACGGGCGGCGGCCCTACCGCCGCCTGTGAAGCGGGAGTTACCCGAATATGCCTGCCGTGTCAGCGGATTCATTCACGACGAGCGGGTGCCGCTCGCATCGGCATGGCGGCGCAGGGCGCGCGGCAGGGTGAGAGCCACGGCGGCGGTCGCGAGGATGCCGCCGCAGCCCGCCACGATCAGGGTGGTCGGGGCGTCGGTGGCGTCGAGCAGCAGGCCGCCGCCCACATACGACAGGGCGGCGGCAACGCCTATGGCCCCGTACAGGTTTCCGAAGACCCGGCCCAGCAGGCCGTCGGGCACCACGCGTTGCAGGAGCGTGCTGGAGGCGACGTCCATGCCCGCGATGCCGAGCCCGCGCACGGCCTGCACGGTGAAGGCGGCGGCCACCGACCAGGCCAGGCCGGTGAGCAGGTTGCCCGCGCTGCTGACGAAGAAGCCGCCGAGCAGCAGCGCCGTCATGGACAGGGCGGTGCCGTAGCGGGTCAGCAGGGCGTATCCGAGGAGCAGGCCGATGCCCACCGCGCCCAGCAGCAGACCGACGGCCGCGTCCCCGGAGTGCAGCGTCTCTTTGGCCAGCAGGACCAGGGCGACATCATCGACGCCGTTGCAGGCGACGACCGCGCAGAAGCCCAGGGCGATGATGCGGACGACCGGGGTGCGCCAGATGTAGCCGAGGCCGACCTTCGCTTGGGACAGCAGGGATTCGGGCTCCTCGCCGTGGGCCCGCGGGGGCATGGCGGGAACCGCCAGCAGTACCAGCGCGGACACCAGGAACGATGCCGCGTCCACCAGCAGCACACCGCGAATCCCGAGGAAGGGCAGCAGCGCCGCCGCCAGCAGCGGGCCGAACGCCTCGGCGGCGTTGGAGCCGAAACCTATGGCGGAGTTCGCCTTTTCGAGATCCTTGCCCTCGACCAGGGCCGGTATCGCCGAGCGGGACGCGGGCAGGAAGATGTTCGCGGCGATGGCGCGCGCCGCGACCAGGGCGAGCAGCAGCGGCAGCGGGGGCAGGGAGAGCGCGATCAGCAACACCAGCGCGCCTTGCGCCAGCTCACAGCCGATCATGACCTTCCGGCGGTCGAACCGGTCGCTGATCGCCCCCGCGATCGGACTGAACAGGGATGGCGCGAAATCTCCGACCAGCAGCAGGAGGGCGACCGCGAGCCCCTGGCCGGTGGTGTTCGCGACATGCAGCATCAGGGCGACCAGGCTCAGGGAATCGCCCGCGTACGACACGACCCGCGCGGTGAACAGCGCGGCCAGCGGGCGATGGGAACGCATCAGGAGCACGGACCATCATGACGCAACGAAACGGGCCAGGTCCGGTGATTTTCCGGTCCTGGCCCGTTCGGGGGATGAGAAGTCATGTGCTGGAAGCGTTCACGGGCAGTGCGAGCACCACCTCCTGCTCGTTGCCGGGCAGGTAGTGCACCCCGACCACCCGGCCGACCTGCACCTGGGAAACCTGGGCGGGCGGCAGGAACTTCTCGGTGCGGGTCTCGAAGGTGCTGCCGTCGGGGCGGGTGACGACCAGGGTCAGCTCCAGCTTGGAGTGGCCCTCGCGGATCTCGCCCGGCACCGACAGCCCTCGCACGATGCCCTGGGTGGCGATGTCACGCCGGGCGATATCGAGCTTGGCGGGGGTGGTGAAACCCTTGCGGATCATGGCCGCGTTCATGGCCTCCTGGGCGGCGGCGGTGTCGCCGGACAGATCCACCTCGACGCGGTCGGTGCGCTCGGGCAGGTAGCGGACCGGCAGCACCACGCCGGGGCGCAGCAGGGCCAGTTGGGTGATCGGCACGATCATCTTGGCCTGCGAGCGGAACACCTTGCCGTCCACGCCCTCCACCCGGAAGTCGATGCGCACCTGCGGCTGATCGTTGAGGGTGACGCCGGTGTGACCGATGTTCTCGACGGTGCCGAGGCCCATCAGGCCATTGCGGAACTCCGCGCTGTTGTTGCCGGTGAGGGCGGACAGGATGCCGTCGCCGGTGAAGGCGAACACGATGGGAACCAGCGTGATCGCGATGATCGGCAGCGCCATGTGCCCGCCCACCCACGGCAGGAAGGAGTCGGAGGTGAGGCTGACCCAGAGGTAGACGAACAGGGCGAAGGCCAGGAAGGCGATGGCGGCGATGCGGAGCTGGTTCTTCATGATGTCCTCGAATTCGGTTGTGCTGGTGCGGGGTTGCGGGGTTGCGGGCGCGAGGATTCAGGCCCGCTCATGCCGTCCGGCATGAGCGGGGCGGGTGGGGAGAGATCAGCCGCCGACGATGCTGGAGCAGGCGAAGGTGATCTCGAACTTCGAGTTCTTGACTCCGGCAAGCGGATTCGACATGTCCGGAGCGCCGACGCCCTCACCGGTGACGGTGTAGGTGTTGCCGTCCTTGGTGACCTTGGCCGAGCCGCCGGGCGCGCCGTTGCCGTAGCCGACCGCGTAGGGCATGCCGTTGTCGCCGCCCTTGGAACCCGCGATGCCGACCGCCGTGACCGTGTCGCCGTTGACGGTGGCGCTCACGCTGAGCTGACCGTAGGTGGCGTTCGCGGTGTCGGTCAGCGCCAGCGCCAGATCGTTGCCGTTCTTGACGCAGGTGGTCTCGAACTTGGCGTCGAGGGCCTTGCCGTCGACCGCGGCGCTGGACTTGCCGCCGGCCGGGGCCGGGCTGCCGGGTGCGGCGGAGGAGGCGGCGGTGGACGATGCGGTGGTGGCGGAGGTGCTGCTCGAATCGTCGCCGCAGGCGGTCAGGACCAGGGCGGAGGCGGCGGTGGCGGCGAGGACGGCGGTCAGGCGGAGGGACTTGGCGTTCATGATGTTTCCTTCTTCTCGGTGGCTCCCGGTATCCGGTGGAGCCGATGAGAGAAAGGTAGAAACGACAGGTCGCCCTACCGATACCAACTTTCGCATCGCGAACGACCCGGAAACTCCGCTAACCTGGGCGAATGCGACGACCGCGGGCCATGGTGCTGGATGAGACGTGGCGCCGTCTGGACGGTGTGGAGGCCCTCAGCGGCCCGCACGGGGGTCCGCTGCGCCGCACCGTGAAACTCGTCCTGGATCCGCTGGTCATCCGCCCGGTGCAGCATCCGGAATGCGCGGGGGCCATGCTCTCGGCCGACGGCGCGATCCTGCTGGCCACCCGCCTGCACGCCGCCGCCGACGTACTGCGCGCCACCTCGGCTTGGTTCACCCTGCTCAAGCAGACCCGGCGGGCGCTGCGCATCACCGAGGGCAATGCCCAGGACCTGTACTTCCAGCGCTGCTTCGAACTGGCCACCATGTCCGGTATGCCCGACCCGGTCCGCGACCGCGTAGCGGCCGAAGCCGCCCTGCGCGATATCCACGATATGACCGCGGGCCGCACCACCCAGGCGCTCAAGGAGTACCTGTCCGACCCCCTGCGCGCGGACGAGCTGACCGAGCTCGTGCACATCGCGTGGGGGCGGCGTCCGCTCACCGCCGCGGCCGACCACACCGCCGCGCTCGCCGAACTCCTCGACGCGTGCGCGGCGGCGCGGCTCGACCCGGACCTCAGCGACGCCGATATCGGCGAACCCATCGCCGCGTTCCTCGGCACGCATACCGGCATCCGGCTGTGGATCGACGAGAACCCCGGGCGCGCACAGTATCTCGGACTCACCCTGCACGAGCGGCCGCAGCCGCCGCGCATCGGCGAGACGGCGTCCACGGCGGCCCTCGGACTGCCCCTCGACCGCACCATCCACGAGCGCGTCTTCACCGTCCTGCAGGCCTCCACCGACCGCACCGAACTGCCGGACATACCCGATCTCGTCGACGCCGAGATCGCCCGGTCCTGTGCCCCCTGGGCGCTGCTCGACGAGTCGTTGCGCCTGACCGCCGCCGCCGGTGCGGTCCTCGCGGTCCTGCTGCAGCCGTTCGACACTCTGCTGCCGCGCGGGCCGCTGGGATCGAGCGGTACCGCGGCGGAACCCGCCGCAGGAAGCGCCGCGGCCCGGGTGATCAACAGCCGCTGGCAGCGGGAAGCCTATGTGCTGCAGGCGCGCCGACTGATGGTGCGCGCGGACGCGACCGGCCCGCTGGCCGCCATCGCCGCCGAACTCCAGGTGCCCTGGCGTCCCTACCTGCGCCGTCTGTGGGCGCGCCTGCACGGGCGTGACGTACGCGAACTGCCCGTATACGCGCCGGACGAACTGTGGGATCTGCTGGACGGCGTCGCCCGCTCGGTGATCCTGGACCATCGAACGCTGGTGAAACGGGCGCTCGCGGCGGAATCGGCAGCACCCGAGACTCTGGAATCGAGGGCGGGATGACAACCACGGCAGTGCTCGTCCGACTCTACGGCGACGGTGTCTACAGCATCGCCCCGCCGGAAGCGCCGACCGTCCTGGATGCCAGGTCCGACGCGGACATTATGGTGCTGGAGGTTTTCGGCGGCTATCTGACCTGGAATGTGCTTGCCGGACAACTGATTCCGGCCGCCGTCATCCACGACGCCGACCTCGCCCAGGAATGGCTGTGGGCCGTCTACGGCGAACCGCTCGCGCTCGCCCTGGCCGACGATCAGGAGGGGATGGCCGAGGCCGCCCCCGCGTTGCCCGCGCTGGCCGTCAGCGCCCGGCGACTCGCGTACGCGCACTGGGCGTCGCGCTGGTGGCCCGCGTCCACCCTGGACGGCATCGCAGCGCTCGACCAAGCCCTGCTGGACCGCGATATCGCGGCCCTGACCGAGGAATGCGAATCGCTCGTCGACGGTGCCGACGCGCTGGTGGCTCCGATCTCCGAGCCGGTCGAATCCTTGCTGCGCGCTTCGGATTACGCCCTCGCCGCCGGTGACGAACTCCCCGCGGGCGGCTTGATTCTCGCCCGCGGCGCCGGCGGATGGGATTGGCGGCGCTGCCCACCCGGCCTCGTGGACGCATCCGAGCGCGCGGTGTCCTGGCAGGTGCTCCGCGACAACGGCACGACGACGGTCGCGATCAGCGCGGTGGCCGCACCCGGGATGCGAGCGGCGGTCCTGCCGCACCTGAGGCCCTGGGCGCACGTGGAATTCGCCGGAGGAGAGGCGAATACCGCTCTGTCCCAGGCCGGTGACGCGTGGACCGGGACCATGATCACCACGGGGTCGCCCACACGCGTGGACATCTACGTGCCCGGATTCGGCCCGCGCGTCGAACCGGACCCGGCCTCGCGTGCGGATCCGAGCAGTGCGCGTGAGCAGGACGGCTCGCCCGCGTTCCCGCGCGAGTCGCCCGGTGCGCACGGCGACTCGCGCGGGAGCACAGGCGAAACGGGCGGCTCGCCGGCGCGGCGGGTGGACTCGGCCGGGGCCGGTGACAGTTCGCGCCAGGAAGGTGGCCGCGGTGCCGACAGCGCGGCCGTTGATCTCCGTGCTCGCGTGCGGGAGTTCGCGGCCGCTCGCCTGCTGCTGGCGGCGCTCGATGTGGATCCCGCCGCGCCGGACGCGCCGCTGCTGGCCGAAATCGCCGCTGCCGCAGAGGATTCGGACTTCTGACATGGATGTGCCCACGACCACCGGCGATTCCGAGATACTGCGGCGCGGTGGCGAGGCCATGGCGCGGGGCGAGCTGACGGAGGCGCTGCGGATCTTCGAGCACGCGGTCGAGGTGGAGACCGGGGCGTACCGGGTGTGCGCGCTGGTCAATATCGCGTCGGTGCGGGATCAGCTCGGGGAGCATGCCGACGCCGTGCGACGGTATCGGGAAGCGTTGGCGCAGATGCCCTCCGATGCGCCGCGGCTGCATCCGAGCACGCTGATCGGGCTGTCGCAGGCGCTGCAGCATCTGGGCGAACTGGATGCGGCGCAGCAGGAGTTGGATCGGGCGCGGGAACTGCTCGCGGGCGACGACGCTCCGGGGGAACTGCGCTTCTCCTGTCTGGTGTCGGCGACGGCGGTGGCGCTGCATCGGCAGCAGTGGGCGCGCGCCATCGAGCTGGCCAACGAATCCCTGCATGCCGCATGGCAATTCGATCCGGACCGGGCGGGCCACCCGCTGAGCAATCTGGCGGCCGCGCATTTCGAGACCGGCCGCTGGGAACTGGCCGAGGACTTCGCGGCGCAGGCTCTGGCCGCCTTCGAAGCCGCCGGTGACGCCGCCGGTATCGCGGAGACCCGGCAGAACCTGGCGATCATGTACGTCCGCCTGGGCCGCTTCGACGACGCGGAACCCCTCCTGCTGGACGCCCACGACTTCTTCACCACCTCCGGCGCGCACTACTACGCCGGAATCACCTGGAAGATGCGCGGTTTCATCGACGAGCACCGCGAGCATCTCGCCCGCGCCGAAACCCACTACCGCCACGCGCTGCGCGGGTTCGAGGAATCCGGAGCCGTCATCGACGCCGCCGATGTCCGAACCCGACTGGCCACCCTCGCCTTCGCCACCGGTCGCCTGGACGAGGGCGCGGCCGAATTGACCTCCGCCCGAACGGTATACGCCGACCACGGCCTGACCATGCACTGCGCCCAACTGGATTTCTGGCATGCGGGCCTGCTGGAACCCTTCGTCGAGACGGTCCCCGGAATGCTCGCGCACGCGGCGGGTCTGGCCATCCCCGCCGCCCTCGCCCTCGATGCCGCCCGCTACGAACTCCCCGACGGAGCTCAGCGCGAGAACTGGGACCGCCGCATCGCCGACCCCGCCCTGCGCCTCGCCTTCCGCTACGCCTACCTGGCGGGCGATGCCGCCCTCCTCGGTGATCTGATCGAAATGCGCTGCACCGGAACAACACTCGACATAGATCGGATAGCGACCGCCCCGCCGCACACCCCCATGGGCACCTTCGAACCGTTCCAGCCGCCGGCCGCTGACCCCGGACCCGGTCACGACGCCCTGCAGTTGGGCACTGCCCTCGCCGCCGTAGCGGCGGGCGCGGGCCTGCCGGTGACCCCGCCCCCGCACGTCGCGGTTCCCCCCGACGGCCATATCGCCCTGGCGGGCTGGATCGCCGCCGCCGAGCAGCGCTACCGCCGCCGCCTGCGTGACGACCGGGTGGTCCACGCATGAGGGCCTGCGCGTGCCGCTCGAATCGTCGCGCTGATCCCATCGCCGCCACTACCCTGCGTTCTCGTACTGTGCGTTCTGGCGGGGCTGGGCGAGGTGCGCCGCGTGCCGGATCCGCCGCGCCGCGTGCTGGTGCCGGATCCGCCGCGCCGCGTGCTGGTGCCGGATCAGCGCTGCTCTCGCGGGTGGTGCGGGCATGAGCGAGGTTTCGGCGCGGGCGGCTGCGGATCAGGATCAGGATCAGCCGACGGTGGTGGTGCGCATGGCCGACGCCGGGGACCTCTACATCGCGTGGCGTTGGCGCGGCGTGCCGGACGCCCACGGCGGTGCGGCGGGTGGGATCGGTGTGGTTCCGGAGGAGCAGGCCGAGGCGGCCGTACGGCGATTCGCGGCGGCGCTGCCCGCGCCCGGCGCTCCGGGCGGGCTCGAGGCCGCGCTCAGCACGGGGGAGCTCGCGTCATTCGACGCGGAACAGGCTTTGGCGCAAGAACTTTCGGCCGCCTTCCTGCCGTACAACCTGGCTGTGCAGTTGCACGAGTGGTATTCGCGGGGCATCCGGCCCCGGGTGTGCGTCCAGCCGTCACCGCGGGTCGGGCAGATTCCGTGGGAGTTGATCGCGCCCGATCCGGGCCTGCGGCTGGTGGATTTCGCCGACGTCTGCCTGCTCGCACCCTCGGGGATCGTGCACGCACCGGCCCGCGTCGGCCGCTCGTGGGAAAACGACCGCCACCTGCCCGTGGTGGCGGTCCTCGACCCGCGCGTGCCCGGATTCCGCGCCGACTCCGTCCTCGGTTCGGTGCTGGGCAGGATGGACGCGACCGCGCCCATGTCCCAGCTGGTCGCCGGACTCGCCGAGCGAGATCGGCTGCTGCCCAAGGTGGAAGATCCCGTGGCGGCCTTCCGGCGCACCGATCTGGACCGGCTGTGGCTGTCGGATGCGTTGCACGCCGGGGCATCCCGGCTGCTGTATGTCGGCCATGTCACCGCCGCCGTGCCGACCTCCGGCCGAAGTGAGTCGGCCACAATGCATTTGGCGTGCACCGCGGACACCCTCGGCTTCGCCGACCTCCAGCGTGATCACCGCCCGTTCTCCGCGCGGGATCTGCTGCTCGGCACCTACACCCTGAGCGAGACCCCGCGCAGTGGCCCGCAGCTGTGGCCCATCCCCAGCCGGGTCGCGCTCATCGCCTGCGAGAGCGGCGGTGACCTCCGGTTCGGTGAACCGCTGGGCCTGGTGGCGGCCATGCTCACCGGCGGAGCCGAGCTGGTGACCTCCGGCCGCTGGCCGCTGCCCACCGATCTGGCATTTCACCGGCTGGGTGGTGCGCCCCAGGACGCCAGGCCGCTCCAGGACGCCGTGTGCGCGATCAACGCCGCACACGAGCGACCGGACCCGGTGGCCGCGCTCAATGACTGGCAGCGCACCCGCCTGACCGCCTGGCGCGAGCACGGCGGCATCGAGAATTCGCCACTGGTGTGGGCGGCCTTCGCCACGGTGGACGCGCACGCCGCGGTCGGGGACACACGTCGCGATTAGACACGATTGGGCGCGGGCGCGGCGGGTAGTCGGTCGGGAGAGACCGAAGGGGTGATCCGGTGCGGACCATATCTACCGATATTCCGGCGCGAATGGATCGGCTGCCGTGGTCGAGCTGGCATTGGATGATCGTTGTCGGCCTCGGCTCGGTGTGGATTCTGGACGGGCTCGAGGTCACCGTGGTCGGCAGTGTGGCGGCCCGGCTGTCCGAGCCGGGCAGCGGTATCGACATCACGGCCGCGCAGGTGTCCGGCCTGGCGGCGGCCATGTATGTGGCGGGCGCGGGGACGGGCGCACTGTTCTTCGGCTGGCTCACAGACAGATTCGGTCGCAAGAAGCTGTTCCTGATCACCCTCGCGGTGTACCTGGTCGCGACGGCGCTGACGGCGCTGTCGTTCTCGGTGTGGTGGTTCGTGATCTTCCGCTTCCTCACCGGATTCGGTATCGGCGGCGAGTACGCCGCCATCAATTCCGCCATCGACGAACTGATTCCGCGCAAGTACCGCGGCCGGATCGACATCATCATCAACGGCAGCTTCTGGCTCGGCGCGGCCTTCGGCGCGCTGCTGTCCATCGTGGCGTTGAACACCAGCCTGTTCCCGGCCGATATCGGCTGGCGGCTGACCTTCGCGCTCGGCGCGGTCTTCGGTCTGGTGATCCTGCTGGTGCGCCGGCACGTGCCGGAGAGTCCGCGCTGGATGTTCATCCACGGCCGGGAGGAGAAGGCCGAGCGGACCGTCGCCGAGATCGAGGACCGGGTACGAGCCGATACCGGAACGGAATTGGCGGACGTCTCCGATCAGCGCATCGAGATCACACAGCGCCGCTCGACAGGCTTCGGGGAGATCGCGGCGGTGCTGATCAAGTACTACCCGCGCCGCGCCACCCTCGGCTTCGCGCTGTTCATCGGCCAGGCGTTCCTCTACAACGCCGTCACATTCAACTACGCGCTGATCCTGACGAAGTCGTTCGACGTCCCCAACGACAAGGTCGGCTACTACTTCGCCGTCATCTGCGTCGGCAACTTCATGGGCCCACTGTTTTTGGGCAGGCTGTTCGACACGGTCGGCCGCAAGCCCATGATCGCGGGCTGCTACATCGGCTCGGCGCTCCTGTTGTTCGGCACCGCATGGCTTTTCGGCCAGGGCCACCTCAGCGCGGTCACCCTCACCGCCTGCTGGACGGCCGTGCTCTTCGTGGCCTCGTGTGGCGCGAGCGCCGCCTATCTCACGGTGAGCGAGATCTTCCCGATGGAAACCCGCGCCATGGCCATCGCGTTCTTCTACGCCATCGGCACCGTCGCGGGCGGCGTCGCGGGGCCGCTGGTCTTCGCGAAGCTGTCCGAGGACGGCGATCCGGGCCGAATCGCCCTGGCCTTCACCATCGGAGCGCTCGCCATGCTGGCCGCCGGTCTAGTCGAAGTCGTCTACGGTGTCAAGGCCGAGGGCCGCTCACTGGAAGACCTGGCCCGCCCGCTCAGCGCCGCGCGATAGCGTGCCGCCTATGGCAGCACCTGAGTTCCTGGATATCGCGAAGCGCGTGAACAATTGGGGCCGTTGGGGTTCCGACGACGAGATCGGCACCCTCAACCTCGTCACCGACGAGGTCGTGCGCGCCGCCGCCGCGACCGTGCGCACCGGCCGCCGCGTCGCGCTGGCGGTCCCGTTGAGCCAGCAGGGAATTCAGACCGGCCTCATCCCCGGCCGGGTCAACCCGCTGCACTCCATGATCGCCGTCAACTGGGAGATGTTCGGTCCCGGCACCGTGGCCACCAGCGATGACGTGGTCACCATGGGCCTGCAGGCCGGAACCCATTGGGACGCACTGACACACATCTCCCGCGCGGGATTCGTCTACAACGGCCGTCCCGCCGACACCATCACCCCGCATCGCGGCGCGGCGGTCAGCGGCATAGAGAAGATCCCGTACCTGATCTCGCGCGGCGTTCTGCTGGATGTGGCGAAGGCGCACGGCGTCGACCGCCTCCCCGCCGACCACGCCGTCGTCCCCGCCGACCTGGAGGCCGCCGAGGAACTCGCCGGAATCGAGGTCCGCGCGGGCGATATCGTCCTCGTCCGCACCGGTCAGATGCAGCTGTTCCTCGCGGGCAACCGGGACGGCTACGGCATGCCCACCCCCGGTCTGTCCGTCCGCTGCCCGGAGTGGTTCCACGCCCGCAACGTGGCGGCCGTCGCCACCGACACCCTCACCTTCGAGATCTTCCCGCCCGAGATCGAAGGCATGTGGCTGGCCGTGCACGCCCTGCACCTGGTGGAAATGGGCATGCTGCAGGGCCAGAACTGGAACCTGGAACCCCTCGCGATCGCCTGCGCCGAGGAGTCCCGCTACGAATTCCTGCTCTCCGCCATGCCCGAACCCTTCGTCGGCGCCACGGGTACGCCGGTGGCCCCCGTCGCGGTCTTCTGAGCGCGGAGGGTTAGCGTCGAAGTGTTCGATTCGTACACGCGTTGGAGGTAGTGCAGATGGCTCGGATTCCCTTGGTTCCCACATCACTGCTGGCGGCCGGTGGTCTCACCGGCGGGTTCGCGCTCGCGCAGGCGACGAAGAAGCGGCAGCTGGGTGGCGCGGTGTTCGCGGCGGGGACGCTGGCCTCGGTGCCGCAGTGGTACCGGACCGCCGGGGCGGGCGGCGCGGCCGCGTTGACCGGGCTCTCGATCGGGGCGATGGGGGCGTCGCATCCGCTGGCGAAGAAGATCGGCGCGTGGCCGTCGGTGGCCGTGGTGTCGGGCGTGGTGGCGCTGGCGGCGTGGGCCGCGGTGGATCGGCGCGCGTAGGGCTCCCGGGCCGGGCGGGTCAGGTGTCCGCCCGGCCGCGGCCGGGCTCAGGCCCGCAGGAATGTGGCCGCGATGCTCCAGAACCTTCTGCGGTCCACGCTGTGGAAATCCCATGTCTCCGTGAGGTTGTGGGTCGCGGCGACGATTCCGGACACGTCGAAGTCGAAGCGGGTGGCGGTGCCCTTCGCCTCGAGTTCGGTGATGACGTACGCGGTGGCGGTTTCCACGGTGTGGGCCATACAGGGTCCAATCTGGTTGTAGGAGCGGGGGATAGCGGTGGTGCCTAGGTCCTCGGGTCGGTCAGGATCTCCTCGTAGCGGTACTCGGTGGTGATGGGCGCGCCGGAGGCGTGGGCCTCCTCTTCGCGCCGGCGCAGGTCCACCCGGCGGATCTTGCCGGAGATGGTCTTGGGTAGCTCGGTGAACTCGAGCCGGCGCACGCGCAGGTAGGGGGCCAGGTGGTCGCGGGCGTATTCGAGGATGCTGCGGGCGGTTTCGGCATCGGCCTGCCAGCCCGCCGCGAGCGCGACGTACGCCTTGGGCACGGATAGTCGGGTCGGATCCGGTTGCGGCACAACGGCCGCCTCGACCACCGCCGGATGTTCGATGAGCACGCTCTCCAGCTCGAACGGCGACACCTTGTAGTCGGAGGACTTGAAGACGTCGTCGGTGCGGCCGATATAGGTGATGTAGCCGTCGGCGTCGCGGGCGGCGACATCACCGGTGTGGTAGTAGCCGCCCGCCATGACCGCGGCATCGCGTTCGGGATCGCCGAGGTAGCCGGTCATCAGATTCACCGGCGCCGCGGCGAGATCCAGGCAGATCTCGCCCTCGTCGCCGAGCTCCCCGGAGAGCGGATCGACCAGGACCACCGGCACGCCGGGCGCCGGACGACCCATGGACCCGGGTTTGATCGGCTGACCGGGCGTATTGCCCACCTGCAGTGTGGTTTCCGTCTGCCCGAAGCCGTCCCGGATGGTCAGCCCCCACGCCTTCTCCACCTGCGCGATCACATCCGGATTGAGCGGCTCGCCCGCGCCGAGGATTTCCCGCAGCCCGGACGGCCTTTCACCGAGGTCGGCCTGAATCAGCATGCGCCACACGGTCGGTGGTGCGCAGAAGGTGTTCACCCCGGCGCGGTGCAGCTGCGCCATGAGCGCGCTCGCGTCGAACCGCGCGTAATTGTAGACGAAGATGGTCGCCTCGGCCAGCCACGGCGTGAAGAAGCAGCTCCAGGCGTGCTTGGCCCAGCCGGGCGCGCTGATGGCCAGGTGCACGTCACCGGGGCGCACGCCGATCCAGTACATGGTCGACAGATGCCCGACCGGATAGCTGATCTGCGAGTGCTGCACCATTTTCGGCTTGCTGGTGGTGCCGGAGGTGAAGTACACCAGCAGCGGATCGGTCACCTCGGTGCCCGGCGCGAACGGCCCCGCCGATGCGACGGTCGCCGAATCGGAGTAGTCGTACCAACCAGATACTTGCTCGCCCACCACGATTCGTGTGTAGGCGCCCGGAACCGCGGCGAACTTGTCCGCGTCCCCGGCATTGGCGATGACGAAACGCGCTCCGCCCCGGTCGATCCGGTCGATGAGATCGGCAGTGCCGAGCGCGCCGGTGGTGGGCATGATGACCGCGCCGAGTTTGGCGACCGCCAGCATGGCCTCCCACAGCTCCACCTGATTGCCGAGCATGAGCATCACCCGGTCGCCCTTGCTCACGCCGAGTTCGGCCAGCCAGGTCGCGACCCGGTCCGAGCGGGTGGCCATCTCGTCGAAGGTGACCCGCTGTTCGCGTCCGTCCTCCTCGACGATCCAGAGGGCGAGCTGCTCGTTGCCGCGCGCGATCACGTCGAACCAGTCGGTGGCCCAGTTGAATTCGCCGGTCAGCCGCGGCCAGGTGAACTCGCGCGACGCGGTGTCGTAGTCGGTTCCGGCGGCCAGCAGACCGTCCCGTGCGACGTGGTAGGCGTCGGTATTGGCGGTCATGCGTCCTCCTCACCGGTCAGGCCGAGCAGGCGCGCGGAGACCTCGCGCATTTCGACCTTTCGAATTTTGCCCGTCACGGTCATCGGAAACTCGTCTACGACACGGACATAGCGTGGAATTTTGAAATGAGCGAGCTTGCCGGTGCAGAACTCGCGCAGGGTTTCGGCGGTGAGCGGGGCCGCGCCCTCGCGCATGCGCACCCAGGCCATGAGTTCCTCACCGTATTTCGCGTCGGGTACGCCGATCACCTGGGCGTCGAGAATGTCCGGGTGGGTGTAGAGGAATTCCTCGATCTCGCGCGGGTAGATGTTCTCGCCGCCGCGGATCACCATGTCCTTGATGCGGCCGGTGATGGCGACATAGCCGTCCTCGTCCATGGTGGCGAGATCGCCGGTGTGCATCCAGCGCGCGGAATCGATGGTCTCCGCGGTCTTCTCGGGCTCACCCCAGTAGCCGAGCATGACCGAGTAGCCGCGCGTGCACAGCTCACCGGCCGCGCCGCGCGGCACCGTCACGCCGGTCACCGGGTCGACGATCTTGATCTCGATATGCGGGCCCGCGCGGCCCACCGTGGCCGTACGCTGCGCCAGGCTGTCGTCGGCGCGGGTCTGCGTCGAGACGGGCGAGGTTTCGGTCATGCCGTAGCAGATGCTCACCTCGCGCATGCCCATGCGCTCGATGACCTGTTTCATCACCTCCACCGGGCACAGCGATCCGGCCATGATCCCCGTGCGCAACGAGGACAGGTCGTAGCCGTCGAATTCCGGATCGGCGAGTTCGGCGATGAACATTGTCGGCACACCGTACAGGGCGGTACAGCGTTCCGCCGCAACGGCTTCCAATGTCGACCGAGGGTCGAACGAGGGCGCCGGAATCACCATGGCCGCCCCGTGACTGGTGGCCGCGAGATTCCCCATGACCATTCCGAAGCAGTGATAGAAGGGCACCGGAATGCAAATGCGATCGGTCTCGGTATACCCGCACAGCTCACCCACGAAGTACCCGTTGTTGAGAATGTTGTGGTGGCTGAGCGTCGCGCCCTTGGGAAAACCCGTTGTCCCCGAGGTGTATTGGATATTGATCGGATCGTCGGCGGAAAGTCCGGACTGTGCCAGTTCCAGTTGCCCGGCGTCGGCGGCCCGCCCGGTGTCGAACAGCATCCGCCATTCGGCGCTGTCGAGCAGCACCACCTGCACGAGGTCGGCGCATTCGGGGCGGACCTCGTCGATCATGGCGGCGTAGTCGGAGGTCTTGAACGACGGCGCGGCGATCAGCGTGTGAACTCCGGCCTGCCGCAACACGTATCGCAGCTCGTGCGACCGGTAGGCGGGGTTGATGTTCACCAGGATCGCGCCGATCTTGGCCGTCGCGTACTGCATCAGCGTCCACTGCGGGCAGTTCGGCGCCCAGATGCCGACCCGGTCGCCCCTGCCGACCCCGGCCGCCAGCAGACCCAGCGCCAGCGCGTTCACCTCCGCGACGAACTCGCGGTAGGTCCAGCGGATGCCGGTGGTGTAGTCGATCAGGGCGTCGCGATCTCCGAAGGCGGCGGCGGTGCGATCCAGATTCGCGCCGATGGTGTCGCCCAGCAGCGGCGCGTCCCAGACCCCGAAGGTATAGCTCGCCGGCCGAGGCCGGCCCGTGCTTGTGCTCACTTAGATAGGATCCACGTCACACTCGCGCCCCTGCTACCCCCGGAAAGGGGTACCCGATGGTCCCGGCCCCCGATGCCCTGATGCGCCCGCGAGACGCCGACGCGCTGCGGGCCGAGCTGCGGCGCATCGCGTCCCTGTCCAAGCTGCCGGTGGTCTTCGGCGGGGAGGTGAACGCGGGGACGCTGGTGCTCAGCGAGTTCGTGGGCACCCGCACCAACGGCATGCGCGGGCTGGCGGTGGCCCCGAGTTCGGGGCTGGGCGGGGCGGCGGTGGCGACGGGCAGGCCGCGCTCGGTGGCCGACTACCGGTCGGCGTCGACGATCACCCATCACTACGACGCGCCGGTACTGGGTGAGGGGCTGCGCGCGGTGGTCGCGGTGCCGGTGGTGGTGCGCGGTGAGGCGCGGGCCGTGCTGTACGTGGCCAATCGCGACTCCGGCCCGATCGGCGACCGCATCGCCGAGGCCATGGTGGCGGCCGGGCAGCGGCTGGGCGTGGAGTTCACGATTCGTGACGAGGTGGATCGACGGGTGCGGCTGAGTGCGGCCCGCGAGGCCGCCTCCGGGGCGAAAGCCGTTGTCACCGAACAGCTGCGGGATCTGCACGCGGAGTTGCGCGGGCTCACTCAGTCGGTGTCGGATACGCAGGCGCGCAATCGATTACGCGATATCACCGAGCGGCTGGCGCGGGTGGTGTCCGGTGTCGTCGATCCCGAGGACGGGGTGAACCTGTCCCCGCGCGAGCTCGACGTGCTCGCCCAGGTGGCACTGGGTTGTACCAATGCGGAAGCGGCGCAGCGCCTTTCGCTGCGCGCGGAAACCGTGAAGAGCTATCTGCGCAGCGCGATGACCAAACTCGGGGCGCACACCAGGCACGAGGCCGTGGTGCGCGCCCGCCGACTGGGTCTGCTGCCCTGAACGATCAGGACGGCGGCTGCGCGAACCGCAGGTGGTTGCCCCACCGATCACGGAAGACGACGCCCAGTCCACAAACTAATCGCCCGCCCCGCAAGAACGCGTTCGTTCGGTGGTCAGTCGGCTGCCAGGTAGCGGATGGATTCGCCGCCCTTGGCGTGGTGCAGGCGGCCGAAGCGGCTGTCGAGCAGGTGGGCCATGCTTTCGGCGGCGCCGAGGTAGGCGTCCTCCACGGAGCCGGCGCGGTGGGTGGTGGCCACCGGGGGCTGGCCCTTGGGGCGGACCTCGAGGCTGCACTGTTTGTCGTCGGCGCCGCCCTTGTGGGCGTTGACGTCGGTGATGTGGGCTTCGACCCTGGTGAGATGGTCCGCGAAGCGGTCGAGAACGCCCGCGATGGCGTCCGTTGCTTCCTCGATGAGTGCCGCACCACCGCCGATGTGCTTGTCGGCGAAGACCTGGATTTGCATGGCATCTCCTGACTCTCGGGATTGCCGAGAACTTGCTGACAACCTCGACATTACCCGCGCCCGGCGGCCCGCGGGTGCCGGATATGTCACTGGGTTCCGGCCCGGCTATGACGGGCCGGAACCGGGGAGCGATCAGCGCAGGGCAAGGTCCGCCACGGTGAGCGCGAGATCGTCGGCGGCCTCGGGATGGCCCTGGGCGCGAGCCGCTTTCGACACCGCCGCACGGGATTCCGGATCGTCGAGCAGTTCGAACAGTGCGGCGCGCAGGTTTTCGACGGTGGCGTCGTCGCCGATGACGGCGCGGGCGCCGCCGTTGTCGGCGAGGATGCGGGCGTTTCGGGTCTGCTCGCCGCCCACCGAATGCGGGTAGGGGATGAGCACCGACGGCTTGCCGAGGGTGGTGAGCTCGGCGAGAGTGCCTGCGCCGGAACGGGATACCACCACATCGGTGAGGGCCAGCACATCGGGCAGCTCGGTGCGGATGAAATCGCGCACCAGGTAGCGGCCGCGCAGTTCCTCGGGCAGGGCGGCGGCGCGCTCCCGCACCTGATCGTAGGAGCGTGCGCCGCACTGGTGGATCACATTGGCCTTGGTGAGCAGCTCCGGCAGCAGTTCGTGCACCAGATCGTTGATCTGCACCGCGCCCTGCGCGCCGCCGGTGACGTACACGGTCGGCAGGCCGGGCGCATAGCCCGGCCAGTCCAGCGCGGGTACGGCCGCCTCGGGGTCGCCGGTGGTCAGCACAGGCCGGATGGGGTTGCCGGTGACGACCGCGCGGCCGCGCACCTTGGCGGGCAGCAGCTCCACCGACGCCGCCGAGCTGAGCGCGATGCGGTCGGCCATGCGGGCCAGCAGCAGATTGGCCTTGCCGATCCCGGTGGTCTGCTCGTGGATGACCAGCGGCGTGCGGCGCAGCGCGGCGGCCATGCCCAGGGGCGCGCATACGTAGCCGCCGGTGCACAGCACCGCGTCCGGCCGGAACCGGCGGACCAGTCCGTTCGCGGTGACCACGCTCAGCGGCACCCGCAGCGCGTCTCTGGCGTTCTCGGCATTGAGCATCTTCAGCGGGTTGCGGTCGCGGCGCAGCTTGCCCGCCTTGATGGGCGCGAAGTCGATATCGTTCTCGGCCGCCACCCGCGACTCCAGACTGTCCGGCACGCCGACCCACAGCACGTCGGCGGTGGTGCCCGCCGCGGCCGCCAGATCGCGCAGCGCACGCACCGCCGACACCGCCGGATAGGTGTGCCCGCCCGTGCCGCCACCCGCCACCATCACCCGGACCGGGCCGTGGGCGGCGAGCCGGCGCAGCGTGTCGTCACGGTCGACGGCGGGGTCGGTCATGGTGGAAGCCTCCTGGTTTCACGAGTCGCACGGCCGCTCGGGGGCCGGATGTCAGGCTATCTCGGATGCGTGGCGGCACCGGAGTTCGATCAAGGGTGTTGGCGATCAGCTAACCGCCATTTACCATGAATGTGACCCGGATCACCTTGTTGCACTGGATGTTTTGACGCAGGTTCGTTTAGCAATATCGCAGACCAGCGAGGGGGCCATGCGTGAAGCCCTTCACATTGCCCGAGTTCTACCTCCCCCACCCGGCCAGGCTCAACCCCCACCTGCAATACGCCCGCGAACATTCCGCGGCGTGGGCGCAGCGCACGGGAATTCTGTCGGAGGCGGGCCCGACCGGTGAATTGGTCTGGGACGCCGACCGGTTGGAGCGGATGGAGATCGCGCTACTGTGCGCCTTCGCCCACCCCGACTGCGACGCCGAGGCCCTGGCCCTGGTGACCGAGTGGTACGTCTGGGTGCTCTTCTTCGACGACGACTTCCTCGCCAAGTTCAAGCACACCGGCAATCGAGCCGAGGCGCTCCGGTATCTGGAGCGACTGGAACTGTTCATGGCCGAACCAGGTTGCGCCACACCGGAACCCGAGAACCCCTCGGAGGCCGGGCTGCTGGACTGCTGGGAGCGCACGGTCGGTTCCATGTCGGCGGGCTGGCGGCGGCGCATGCGCCTGAGCACCCACAACCTCATGGTCGAATCCATCTGGGAGCTGGACAATATCGCCCGCGAGCGGGTGGCCAACCCGATCGAGTACATCGAGATGCGCCGCCGGGTGGGCGGCGCGCCCTGGTCGGCCAATCTGGTCGAATACGCCTGCGGCGCAGAGATTCCCGACCGTTTCGCGGACGAGCGCCCGCTCGGCGTGCTGTGCGAGACCTTCTCCGACGCGGTGCATCTGCGCAACGACCTGTTCTCCTACGAGCGCGAGGTCCGGGTCGAGGGCGAGAACGCGAATATGGTGCTGGTGCTGGAACGTTTCCTGGGCCTGCCCACCCAGGCGGCCGCCGACCTGGTGAACGACATCATCACCGCGCGGTTGAAGCAGTTCGAGGACACCGCCGAAGTCGATGTGCCCCTGCTGTTCTCGGAGCGGGCCGCCACGCCGGACGAGCAGCTGGCGGTCGCCCGCTACACCCTCGGCCTGCAGGACTGGCAGGCCGGCGGCCACGAATGGCATCTGCGCTCTAGCCGATACATGAACGGCGGCATGAGCTCCGGGCCGACCGGCCTGGGCAGCGGGGTGGCCCGGCTGCTCCCCGGCTTCCGCATCCAGCGCAATCAGCATGTGCCGCCGCCCCGTACGCCGGGACCGCTGCCGGTCGACGGCCTGCGCATGCCCTACACCCCCGCGGTGCATCCACAGCTGGCGCTCGCGCGGGCGGATGTGCCGCGCTGGCTGGCGGCCATGGGCATGCTGGATCCGGTGGTCGGCTGGAGCGGGGACTACGCCGACGACGTCGATTTCGGTGCGCTGGCCGCGCTCATGTTCCCCGACGGCTCGGCGGCCGAACTCGTGCTGCGGGCGCGCTGGTGCGCGTGGGGCGCCTATGCCAACGACCTGCTCTCCAAGGTGTACCGCACCCAGCCGGTGGCGGGCCGGGAACAGCTGCGACGCTTGGCGATTCACCTCACCGACGCGGCGCCGCCGCCCGCGACCCCGGTGGAACTCGGGCTGTCCGACCTCTGGCGGGCGGTGCCGGACCTCGCCGACGGCCCGGCGCGCGACCGTATCCGGGACACGCTGCTGCGCATGTTCGGGTCCTGGGCGCAGGTGCTGGAGAACGAAACCCGCGGGCGCATACCGGATCCCGTCGACTATCTGGACAACCGGCGAATGGCCGCGGGGAGTGAACTGCTCACCGCCCTGGGCTCCGCGCGGGCGCTCGGCCCGGAGCTCGCGGACGCGAGTGTCATTCGGCAGCTGGAGAATTCGGCCGCCGACCACGCCGCCCTGGTCAACGATCTGTACTCGTATCAGAAGGAGATCGAGTTCGACGGCGAGCGCCACAACCTGGTCTACATCACGCAATCCTTCCTGGGCTGTGCGCGGGAGGCCGCCCGCGATATCGTCGTGGACCTGGTGAACGAGCGCCTGTGTCAGTTCGAACACCTGGTGGGCGAGGAGATTCCGGCCTTCGTCACCGACTACGGCCTGGACGATGAGGCCCGGGATGCCGTCCTCGCCCATGTCGACGCCCTGCGGAACTACCTGACCGGCAATCTGGCCTGGCATGTGGGCACCGCCCGCTACACCGAACGCACTCTGCGCCGATCCCGTCCGAAGCCGGTGCCCGCCGGCCCGAACGGACCCTTCGTCAGCACGCTCGCCCATCCGGCGGGCTTCCGGTCGGCGCGCACCGGCGCGCCGGCCCAGCGATAGCGAGTCCGCGAGTCCTGGAGGTAGGCATGAGTTCGTCGACAGCGGCCGATGCGGCGTTCGGCAGGGAAATGCCTTGGGAGGGAGCGTCATCCGGTGGCCGGGACGGGCTCGGGTACACCGAGGCGGCCCGGATCCTGGCGCGCGCCCAGCAGTCGACCGGACCCCTGCTGCGGGCCGCCGTCGACAACCTGCCGGGCGAGCTGCGGCGCATGGCCGGATATCACTTCGGCTGGTGGGACGCGGACGGCCGGGTCACGGTCTCCGAGTCCGGAAAGGGCCTGCGTCCCGCCCTGGTGCTGGCCGCCGCGCGGGCCGCCGGATGCCGCGCGGTCGATGCCGTACATGCCGCTGCCGCAATCGAATTGGTGCACAACTTCACCCTCGTGCACGACGATGTCATGGACGGCGATCCGATACGGCGCGGCCGTCCGACGGTCTGGCGGGTGTGGGGCGTCGACAACGCCGTCCTGGTGGGGGACGCGCTGCACGGGCTGGCGGTGTGGACTCTCGCGGACGCTCCGGCCGCCGCGCTGCTGGGCATCGCGCGGCTCGAGGAGGCCGTCATCGAGCTGTGCCTGGGTCAGCAGCACGACTGCGCCTACGAGACGCAGCCCTACGTCTCCGTGGATCAGTGCCTGGAAACCCTGCGGCACAAGGGAAGTGCGCTGCTGGGCTGTGCGTGCGCGCTGGGCGCGCTGTGCGCGCAGGCGGCGCCGGAGATGATCGACACCCTGGACCGCTTCGGTCGTGAACTGGGTATCGCCTTCCAGCTGGTGGACGATGTCATGGGTATCTGGGGTGATCCGGCGCGGACGGGCAAGCCAGTCGGCAACGATCTGCTGCGCCGCAAACGCAGCCTGCCGGTGGTGATGGCGCTCGAGTCGTCCTCGCCCGCGAGCCGGGAGCTGGCCGAGTTGTACGCCGCCGACACGCCTCTCGACGCGCCGTCGGCCGCCCGCGCCGCGGATCTCATCGCCCGCGCCGGTGGAAAGCGCTGGGCGCAGGCCGAATCCCTGCGGCACCTGCGTGCCGCGAAGTCCGCGGTGGCGGGCTACCGCCATGCGCACGACCTGCTGGAGCTGGCCGAATGCGCGGTCCATCGGGACCGCTGAAGGATAGTGCGCATCAGCCGAATTCGCCGTGAATTGGTTTGACCGTACGGTATTCATTTGCTGTACAGGCTATTTCAGCAAACCGCTGTAAACCCTCATATACCCCTATTTCGCCGGAATCCGTTGCTCCAAAACCTCAGGGCTGTCAGGATATTCAGCAATTTCACGGCTTGCTGATTTCCACGGGAGTTCGAGCATGACAACGGGGCCCATCGCGGATCCGGGGCGATTGCCGGTACTCGGCCGGGAATCGGCCCGCGAATTGGTCCAGGAATTGGCGCAGGCCGCCGCCGACGCCCGCACCGGCATACTGCGGGTAACCGGCGAACCCGGTGGTGACATCCATATCGCGAACGGTCTCGTCGTCACCGTCGAATCACCCGGAGCCCCCGGTGTCCGGGAACTGCTGGCGCGCCCCGGCCGCACCTCCTCGGGCCTGGCGGATCTGCGCCTGGTGGCCATGATGGCCGCCCTCGACGGCGCGTTCGCCATCACGTCGGGCTGGATCGGCGCCTGCCGCTGGCAGGACAGCCCTTCCGGCCCGCCGGTAGTGGACAGTCCGGTCCCGCCCGTGCCCGGCGTGGACCCGGGCTGGCTGCTGCTGGAAACCGATCGCCGGCTGCGCGCGCTCGCGCACGGCCGGGTGTCCCCGCATCGCAATCACCTGCTGCTCACCGACTCCGGGCGACTGCTGCTGAGCAGTCCGGACACCGGGCAGTGGCAGCCGATTCTGCTGTGGGTCAACGGCCGTCGCAGCTGCCGTGACATCGCCATGCTGCTGTGCCGCGCCCTGTACGCGGTCACCGTCGATGTCGTGCGGATGCTCGACAGCGGGTTGCTGATCATCGGTCCCGCCGAGCGCGAACCGGATGTGCAGCCCGTGCGCGGCGGGAGTGCTCGTTCGATGCTGCCGCGCCGTCGCCGCGGGGCCAGTGGCATCAACGACACACTCCCGCCGCGTCCGCCCCAGGCGGTGCGCGGATTGCAACGGCCACTCACTGTGCGGAAACCAGAAAGGACGTCATGAATACTTCGAACCAGAAAGCCACGGGGAGCCTGTCCGAACGAATCGGAACCCTGGTGAAAGTGCTGCGTTCCGAGGTGCCGGAATGCATAGCCGCGGGTGCGATCGATATGACGACCGGAATGCTGCTGGCGGTCGAAACCGTCGACAATCATCCGCAGGAGGTGCTCGATCTGCTCGCCGCGGCCACCCTCGATCTTTTCCAGGGCCGCAATGTCGTGATGATCGAGGACATCTGGAAGGAGCGCCGCGGAATTCGCATCGACCGGCACTACTTCCAGGAAATTCTGGTGAACAGCGACAATCTGTCGCACCTGTTCATCCGCACCGAGAGCCGGGACGATGTGGTGATCGTGGTCGTCTGCCGCAAGCAGGTGAATGTGGGCATGCTGTTCGCGCAGGCCCGGCGGGTGCTCAAGGACGTCGGATCGCTCTGAGTCACCCGCGCGCTCAAGGAATGCGGGCCAGCGCGCCGAGCATGGAGACGGCCTCGGCGCGCGGATGCGGCCGCCACTCCTCCGGCCGCCACGCGGTGACCGGCGCGATGCCGGGGGCCACCAGCTCGAACCCCTCGAAGAAGCGGGCGAATTCGGCGCTGGACCGCAGCCGGAACGGAATGCCGCTGCGCCGATTGGACTCCTCGGTGCGCGCGACATCCTCGGGGTCGATGTAGTCGCTGGTGGCGTGGGTCATGGCCAGGTAGCTGCCGGAGGGCAGCGCGTCCGACAGCTGCCGCACCAGCTCGTAGGGTCGCTGGTCGTCGGTGATGAAGTGCAGGACGGCCACCAGCATCAGCGCCACCGGCCGCGACAGATCCAGGGTGGCCAGCAGATCCGGATGGGTGAGGATGCGCTGCGGATCGCGCAGGTCGGCGTCCAGGTAGGTGGTCGCGCCCTGCGGGGAGCTGTTGAGCAGGTCGCGGGCGTGCACCAGCACGATCGGATCGTTGTCCACGTAGACGATGCGGGATTCGGGTGCGATGCCCTGCGCGATCTCGTGCACATTCCCGGCGGTCGGCAGGCCGGTGCCGATATCCAGGAACTGCCGGATCCCGGCCTCGGCGGTCAGGAAGCGGATGGCCCGGCGCAGGAAGTTGCGGTTCTCCACCGCGGCCAGCCGGACGGTGGGAAACGCCTCGGCGACGGCGTCCGCGGACTCGCGGTCGGCCTCGAAATTGTCCTTACCGCCGAGCCAATAGTCGTAACGACGGGCCGGATGCGGTTTGGTGGTATCCACCCGGGCTGCGGCCGAATCCGGTGTCGGTTCCGAGTTCACAACGCCCCCAATCCTTCTCGACTAGTGTTGCATCATGTCAGCCCGAGTTGCGAACCGGTAGCGGCGGGGGCCGCTACGACCCGGAAGGCCCTTCTCATGCAGTTGCGCTACAGCCCGTACGACTTCGACGTGCACGCCGATCCGTATCCCTACTATGCCGGATTGCGTGCCGACGCCCCGGTCTACCGCAACGACGCCGACGACTTCTGGGCGCTGTCCCGGCATGCCGACGTGCTGGCCGCCCTGCGCGATTCCGAGCGTTTCTCCAGCGTGAACGGCATTCGCATGGAGCCGGCCTTCTGGGGTCCGCAGGCCGAGCGGTTCTTCTCCTTCGTGGCCATGGATCCGCCCAAGCACACGCGGCTGCGCGGGCTGGTCACCAAGGCGTTCACGGCCCGGCGCGTGCAGGCGCTCGAGCCGCGCCTGCGGGAGATCGCCCGCGGGCTGCTGACGCCGTTGCTGGAGCGTGGCAGCTTCGATCTCATGACCGATTTCGCGGGGCCGTTCCCGACCGACGTGATCTCGGAACTGGTCGGCGTGCCCGAGTCCGATCGGGAGATGCTGCGCAAGCTCGGCATGGAGATCATGTACACCGAGGAGGAGTCCACCGATCTGCGGCCCGAGGCCATGGCCGCCATCGGGGCGCTGGTCGGCTACTACACCGAACTGACCATCGAGCGCGCGCAGCGCCCGCAGGACGATCTGCTCTCCGGGCTGCTCGGCGCGTCCGAGGGCGCGGACCGGCTCACCCCCGAGGAGATCGTGGGCGTGCTGATTCTGCTGGTCGGCGCGGGCATCGAAACCAATATGCTGACCTTCGGCAATGCCTGGCACGCGGCGGCGCTGCATCCGGATCAGCGCCGGCTCGCCCTGGACGGCCGGGTGGACGACTGGATCGCCGAGGCCATGCGCTGGGATCCGGCCACCCAGACCCAGTTGCGCAGCACCACCGAGGCGGTCGAACTGCACGGCGTGACGATTCCCGCCGACGCCCGCATCCTGCTGCTCACCGGTTCGGCCAACCGGGATCCGGAGGTGTTCGAGAATCCGGACACCTTCGATATGGATCGCGACACCGGCGCCTCCCTGGTCTTCGGCAGCGGTCGCCACCACTGCCTCGGCTCGAATCTGGCGCTGCTGGAACTGCGCGTCGCGCTGCAGGAGGTCGCGGCCGCGGTGGCGGACTTCGAGATCGATCCGGACGGCCTGCGCCGCATCCACTCCTCCAACAATCGCGGTTTCGCCAGCCTGCCCACCACGGTCACGCTGCGCTGACCCGAACGCTCGACGGCCCCCACTCGCCCGGGATGCGAGTGGGGGCCGTTCGTGATTCTGCTCTCGATCCTGGCCCACCCTAATAGCCGTTTCTTTGCTACCGTCTTGCGCGCTGTCGCCCCGCAGTGCTGCCGGATCTTTGGGCGGCGGTTCGGGATTCGCTCGGCAGCTGAAAGGACAGCAGCCATGGCGGTTCCCGTTTCTGCTCGGGCCGGCCGGGGGGTTCGTCGTCAGGTCTCTGACCAGGAAGAGTTTCTACGGATCGTCTCGGATCCGCGCCCGCTGCGGCGAATGCCGCGATCGGCCCGAATACCGCTGGCGCCCGCGCAGGAGCGAATGTGGCACGCGGCGCGGGACGGATTCGCGGCTGACTGGAATGTAGCTAGCGCGTATCGCATTCGTGACGCGGCCGTGAACACTTCCGCGATGGCCGCGGCGATCGATGATGTTGTGCGACGGCATGTTCCACTGCGCACCTGCTATCCGGCCACCGCGCACGGGCCGATCCAGGTGGTGGTGGACGCCGATGTCGCACGGGTGGAACTGCCCGTGGTGGACACCCGCACCGGGGAGTTGGCCCAGCGCCTCGCCGACTTCTGCGCCTGGGGTTTCGATCTGGCCACCGAACTGCCCATCCAGGCGCGGCTGTTCCGGCTGGGACGGCAGGATGTGGTGCTGGCGCTGGTCGTTCACCACATCGCCATGGACGGCAGTTCGTTCGGTCCGTTTCATGCGGGATTTCCTGACCGCGTACACGGCACGGGTCGCCGGGCAGGCGCCGGTGTGGTCGCCGTTGCCGGTGGACTACATCGACTACACGCTGTGGAAGCACGAGTACCTGGGCGACTTCGGGGACCCGTACAGCCGGGCCAGCACACAGCTCCGGTTCTGGGCCAACAATCTCGTCGGCCGTCCCGCGCCGCTGCACCTGCCCTTCGATCGGCCCCGGCCGGTGCGTGCGAACGCCGACGGCGACGCCGTGCCGCTGGCCGTGGCCGCGCACCTGCACGCCGATCTGCTGACCCGCGCCCGTCGATCGGGCGCGAGCCTGCTCATGGTGTTGCAGGCGGCCTTCGCGCTGAGTGTGGCCGCCTTCGCCGCGTGCCCGGATGTGACTGTGGCAACGGCTGTTTCGGGGCGCGTCGATCCGCTGCTCGCCGATCTGGTGGGCAATCTGGCCGACGATGTGCTGCTGCGCGTGCGGCTCGATCGCGCCGCCGATATGGACGAACTGCTCGAGCAGGTGCGCCGGGTGACGCTGGCGGCCTTCGCGAATCCGGACACCTCCAATCCGCGGCTGCAGCGCTGCCTGCCGCAGGATGCGCGGCACCCGCTGTTCCAGGCGACCCTGATCCTGCAGCGCGCCGCTGCTGCGGATCCGGAAGCCTTTGGCAGCAGCGACTTTTCGGTGACACAGGTGCCGACCGGGGTGGTGCGGGCCAAACACGACCTGGAGATCGGCCTCACCGAGCGCTACGACCACACCGGCGCGCCGGTCGGCATCGACGGCCTGTTCGTCTATCCGACAGCGCTGTTCGACCGGGCCACCGCCGAACGCTTCGTCGCGAAGTTCACCGCCACGGTGGAGTTGATCGCCGCCGGATACGACGGGCCGATCACGCCGCTGCTGCTGCACGGGGCGCGCAGGCGCGGCCGCCGCACCGGCCGCGTCCAGGCGTGAGCGTGCTCAGCGACGGAAAAGGTTGCGGCGCTGGGGTTCTCGGGCCTCCTGGCCGATGTGACGGGGGAGGGTGCCCAGGCCGGGGGCTTCCAGCACCAGCAGGGTCGCGATGCGGTGGGGCAGGTCCAGGCGCAGGCGCAGGGAGCGCCAGCCGCGTTCCAGGATCGCGACCTGTTCCTCGGGATCCAGGCGCAGGGTGCCCGCGGCGTGCAGCAGGGTATAGGCGTCCACATCGGGGTGCCGGGCCACGGCGGCGATGAGCGCGGGCAGCCGTTCGCGGCCGGCGCTGGCCATGGCGCGGGCCAGCACCGAGGCGCCGGTCGCGGTGCGGGAGCGTTCGGCCATGCAGTCCGCGACCAGGCCGATATCGGAATCGATTGCGGCGCGCAGGATCTCGTAGCAGTCCTCGATCATGCGGTCGTGATCGGCGGCGCTGAACATGTGCACGATCTCCGACTCGTGCCATTCGGCCTGCGGGCGGCGGCGGATCAGATCCAGCGGTGACGGGAGGCCGCGCCGGCCGTCCTTGCCCACCAGGCGTTCCTCGGCGGTGGCGTCCAGGATCACCAGCGGCGTGATCGTCTCGGGCAGATCCAGGAAGGTGCGCAACGCGGTCCAGCCGGGCCGCAGCGCCGCCACGATCTCGGCGGGCTCCGCGCGCACCAGCGTGATCGCACGCATGATCTCGATGGCGTCGGCCCCGGGGTAGCGCGCGCAGGCGGCGATCAGATCGGGCAGCCGGTCGTCGGGCGCGCAGCTCAGGATCTGCTCGAGGATATAGCGGTCCCGGCTGGTGGCCGAGACGTTCACGGTGAGCTGGGCGACGATCTCCAGCTGCGTGTACAGCGCGTGCAGCAGCAGCTGACTGCTCCCGGCGTGCACGGCCGGATCACAGACCTCGGCGCGCACCGCCTCGTACGCCAGCGCGCGATCCTTCGACGCGAGCGCGAATTCCCGTAGCGCCCGGTGCTTCTCGATCCGCCGCAGGACCTGGTCGCGCTGTGATCTGCCGCCCGAGGTCCAGGTGTGTTGCAGGCGCGGCCATACCGTCTGCGCGTCGTCGGCGGTCAGCGTGCTGCCGTCGAGCCGCTGCCACGCCGAGG
This sequence comes from Nocardia acididurans, assembly GCF_016741815.1. GTDB lineage: Bacteria > Actinomycetota > Actinomycetes > Mycobacteriales > Mycobacteriaceae > Nocardia > Nocardia acididurans. The sequence goes on along the minus strand of NZ_JAERRJ010000003.1, from coordinate 443,896 downwards.
CCTCCACCTGTTCACTGATGTCGATACCCAGCTCACCGGCCAGCTGCGCCGCGCGGGTGCGTTCGCGGCCGCCGGTCCGCACATGGCCGACGAGCGCTTTCTCGAAGGCGGAGCGCATATTCCGGCGATGATCGAGCCCGGCGAGCGCCTTCGCCACCGCGGGGTTGTCCAGCGCCAGCCGGATGGCGCGGCGGGCCACGCCGGGGTCGGTGAACCAGTCCGCCGTCAGCTCCGGATCGGTGAGGACCGTGGCCAGCTGTTCCTCGTCCAGCGCCGCGGGTTCGAGGGTGCGCAGATGGCGCTGATAGCACCACTGATAGATATCGTGCACGGTCGCAAGGGATTCCGGCGGGCAGACGCCTGCCCGCCGATGCCGAACGATCTCGCGGCCCATACTGGAGAAGGTGTCGGTGCGTCCGTCGGCGCTGCTGTCGCGCCCGATCCGCACCCGCTCCGCCGACACACCGATACCGTTGCCCGCCACCACCGCGACGATCGCGGGCTGGGCTGCGGTGTGCTCGGCGAAGGTGGAGAAGGTCAACTCGCGCAACGGTTTCCGGGGCAGCATGCCGTACAGTGCGCGCAGCATGGACACGGCCTCGGCCGCCGTGCCGACATGCAGCGCCACCGTCGGACCCTGCCCGGCCAGCCGGGCCAGCACCGCGGCGATCAGCACCGGCAGCCAGGGCTCGTCGAGCATCGTGGAAGCCGCAGCGCGGCAGGAGCTCTCCTCGCTGGCGACCGCGGCCGCCTCCCACTGGTCGGTCGGCGAGATGGATCCGTTCAGCGTGCTGACGAACCCGCCCGAGTCGTACAGGGTCAGCGTCGAAACCCCGTCCAGCACACCGGCTTCCCCCGCCACCAGATGCGTGACGCAGGTTCCCGGCCGGGCGTTGGACGGCGTCTTGAGCCCCGCCAGCGCGAGCCCGCCCACCAGCTGGAACTCCAGCGCGAACAGCTCGGGTGAATCCGGTGGCTCCTCGCCGGGCAGGGTGACCAGCGAACCCATCTCGCGCACAGTGGATCCCAGATGCGCGGGCCAGTCGGCCGAGCGTGCGACCACGCCCACGCCCGCACCGGAGGACTCCAGATTCACCATCGCCCAACCGCACAGCAGCTGCGGAAATCCGGTCATCGGTCCGTCCGTAGTTCGTCCATGAGACTCAGCATGTACAGCATCGGATCCGAGGCGGCGTACGGTTTGAACACCGGATAGGAGTTGTCACTGCGCTTTCCGCATCCGACCGCCGAGACCGGGAAGTACCGGTTGTAGGGGAAGTGGATGGACAGCGTGGTGTCCACGGCCGGGAACAGTTTGCGCACCAGGCTCCGCGTGGCCTGGCTGCGGTAGTCCATCTGATTCCAGTTGTACAGATTGCCCGAGCCATTGGTGCACAGCGGCGACTGCGCCCAGTCCGACGGCGGCGCGACAATGCTGACCTCGGGCATGTCGATGAGCGACAGCAGATCCGATTTCGCCAGGATGGTCGACACGTGCAGGCGCGGCGGCTCGATGGGCTGGTGCGCCGGGTAGCTGTTGGCGGTGCGCCACATATTGGAGATCTGATCGATCATCACATTGGTGCGCCCGACGGTCTGCGAGTGCTCGACGTCATTGCTGAGACTGTCCTCGTTGGCCGGGCCCGCGTGCTCGCGCATGATCGACAGGTACTGCTTGTTCAGCGTCGACGGCACCACGAACCAGAGGAAGTCGGCCACCGCCAGATGCGGGCTCACCTGTGCCGCCACCGCACCGTCGGTGATGTCCTCGCCCGCGACGTCGACGAACGCGAGATTCACCGTGCGCCTGGTGTACAGCGAGGACACCTTCACCACGATGGGCGTGCGCTGCTGCAGATGACTCCACGCGTGATGGCGCGGCTGCTGCTGTTGCTGCTGGCGCTGTGCGCCGCCGGGGGCCGGGGGAGTGTCGATCTTCTGCAGCTGGTTGCCGGCGAACTTGCGCCCCTCGGTGGCGCGGATGGCCTTGCGGTTCACCAGTTGGTCCTCCAGCGAGGCCCACAGCCGCACCGACTTTCGGGTGAGGATGATCGACCACTCCTGCGCCAGCACCGGATCGTTCATCATCGAGTGGATCATCGACACGATCAAATGCGTTTTGGAGGAGGCGGATTCGCCGACGAAGCCGATCACCTTGGTGGGGTGATTCAGCATCTCCTCGTCGATCTCGCAACCATTGGGGCATTTGAGGTTGAACTTGTCGAACAGAACGCCCAGTTGTTTCGCGTGATCCCCATTGGCTTTCCGGATGATCCGAAACCAGGAATCGGTTGCCCGGTCGTAGCGGAATTCCGACAGGCAGTTCAGGCAGACGGTGCGCATCCGGTCCCTATCCGGTGACCAGCGCGTAGAGCAGTAGCAGCAGGGTGCCGCCGAAGGAGGTCAGTCCCACGATGAATGCGACGCGCAGCCAATGCGAGGCGCGCGATCCCGCGAACACGTACTTCTGCCACGCCGTCCCCACCGGTCGATATCTCACTGTCCCACCTCAGAATTGGTTCACGATCGTGACGCCGACCCAGCCGATCAGCAGGAACGCGAGCCAGCCCAGCAGCGCGCCCGCCACCGCCGCCGCTCCGATGACACCCGCCACGTAGCGCGGATCGTTCTTGGAGAGCCGTTCCAGCACGCGCTGCCGCTGGTCGATCATCGGCGCCAGCAGGAAGCCGGCCGTGGTGTCGGTGGGCAGCCGCGGCGGCGTCGGGATCTGCTGGGACTCCTGCATATCGCCCGGGGTCAGCACGCTGGTGTGGCGCATACCGCCGCCGGCGCTCGCGCCACTGTGCGCGACGGCGTGCAGCGGCCAGGCCGCGTGCGCGACGGCGTGGCGGAACTGGGTCTGGAACTCGCGCGCCGAGCGCTGCCGTGCGGCGGGATCGGGTTCCAGGGCGCGCGCCAGCACGACCTGGACGGGTTCGGGCAGTGGTGCGCCGCCGTGGATGTGGCTCAAGGTTTCCCAGCACACCCGGGCGAAGGAGAAGACGTCACTGAGCTGCGTCGCCTGGCTGCCGTGCATGGTCTCCGGCGCGGCGTAGGCGGGCGTGGCGACCTGATGGTGGGCCCGGGTGAGGCGTTGGAAGTTCTCGCGCAGTTCGATGGCGATGCCGAAGTCGGTGAGTTTGGCGGAGCCGTCCGGGCAGATCATGATGTTCTCGGGTTTGATGTCCCGGTGCACCACATGGTGTTCCGAATGCGCGTACACCAGGCCGGACAGCGCGCCGTCGAGATAGTTCAGCAGTACCGGCAGGGCGCAGGGCTCGCGCAGCCGCTGCCGCAGGTTCGGGCCGTCCACCAGTTCCATCACCAGGAACGGCCGGACGCCGCGGCTGTCCTGGCAGACGCCCGAATCATGCACCGTCACAATGTGAGCCGAGGTCATCTTGGCCGCGATGCGCGCTTCGCGTTCGAATCGGGCCCGCTGCATACCGAGATCGCCGCCCGCGGCCGCGAGACTTCCCGAATCCAGCATCTTCACAGCGACCGATCGCCCCAGTTGGTGGTCGAGCCCGGCATAGACCTCGGCCATCCCCCCAACGGCAATCAGCTCTTGCAGCTCATAGCGACCATTGATCAGCTTCAACCGTGTGCGATCCCTTCGAGCCGGACCCGACCGTCACCCCCGACGATTCGCCGCCGAGTCTACGCGTGGTTTCCGGGTACGCGCCCCCTGATTTTCCTGGCCCCCAACTCATCTCGATTTTCCTGAGGCCACCAAAACACCTGCACAACGGCCGCGACCAGCACGACTCCGAGCCCGAGCAGCGCCCCGCCCAGCACATCCGTGAGCCAATGCACACCGAGGTAGAGCCGGGTGGTGGCCATGACCGCCACCGCCAGCGTGCCGCATGTCACAGCAATCACGCTGCGTACCAACCCTTTATGCGTCCGCAGGTACACCAGCACGGCCACGCCGACGAAGGCCGCGGTGGCCGTGGCGTGCCCCGAGGGGAACGACATTCCGGTGGCATCCACCACCCGGGTGTCCACCGGCGGCCGTTCGCGCCCCACCGCGCGCTTGATGATGTGCCCCACCGCCGTGGCCGTGGCGACCGTCATCGCCACCAGGATCGCGCCGCGCCAGCTCCGGTACCGCCACCCGACGAACGCCGCCATCGCCGCCGCGATCAACACCGCCCGTTCCGGATTGCCGAAGAAGGTGATCTCCTCCGCGAGAATCGTCCAGCCCGCCGCCCGGTGGCCGACGAACCAGTTCAGCGTGCCCTGATCCCCGCCGGTCAGCCAGCCGGCCGTGACGACCTGCCAGGCCACCGCACCGAAGGCGATGAACACTCCCAGCGCCGTCACCGCTCGTCGAATCGCCACCTCACGCGTTCCACCCGTCTCGTTCGCAGCCATCCAGCCATCCTGCAGCACATCTCCGAATACCCCCGATTTGGCCTATCGGGGTACCAATGGTGTAACTTCTTGCAGGCACTCGGGAAACCGGGAGCACACCCATCCGGGGCTATGGCGCAGCTGGTAGCGCACCACACTGGCAGTGTGGGGGTCAGGGGTTCGAGTCCCCTTAGCTCCACCACGAGAAGGACCGCAGATCAACAGATCTGCGGTCTTTTTCGTATTTTGGGTACGATCTTGATCCGTGTGTGTTAATGGGGCTGTGATCTGTTAAAGCGGCAGGATTATTGCCCAGATCACAGTAACGCGGGGGGATATCCGTCGATTGGCGGCAATGCCGTCCGCGCGTTCGGCTGTGCGTTTGCGGACGCCAGTGTTTCAAACTAGCGTTGCCGAAAACTTCATAATTCCGAGCAGGATCGCGAGCGCCCGCGCTCATTGTTCGCTGCCGGGGTGGGAATTGTTAACCAGCGAGCAGAGGTCACGTCACCGCAGGGACGTCGAACGCGTCTGTCGGAAAGTTTCAGGGGCAGTACATGACAGCCGTCGTTCCGGTTCGCGTCGAACCGGAAGTCATTCGAGATACCAGTCCTACGTTCGCACTGCGGGGCGTCGCACTGATCGCCACCCTCGTCGGGGTCGTGCTGACCGCCACGGCCAGCCGCTACGACTTCTTCGGCGACGAACTCTATTTCCTCTCGGCCGGACGCCGGCTCGACTACACCTACGCCGACCAGGGTGTGGTCGTGCCGTTCTTCGCCCACCTCGCCGATCTGATCGCGCCGGGATCGCTGACGGCCCTGCGCTTTCCGGCCGTGGTGATGTGCGTGGGCGCGGTCGTCGTCGCCGCGCTGATCGCCTACGAATTGCGGGGCAGCCACCGCGCGCAGTTGCTCGCCGCCTTCACCTACGGCACCTCCAGCCTGATCGCCACCCAGGTCGCGCTGAGCACCTTCTCCTTCGACGCCACCTTCACCGCCGTCATCACCTGGCTGTTCATCCGCTGGGTGCGCACCCGCGAGGACCGGCTGCTCATCGTGGCGGGACTCGTTGCGGCACTGGACATGCAGGTGAAGTGGATGATCCCGCTGGTCTGGGCCTGCCTCGGGGTGGGCGTCGTGCTGTGCGGTCCGCGCGAGATCCTGCGCCGCCGGGCCCTGTGGATCGCGACCGGCATTCTCGCCTCGGCCTTCATCCCCATCCTCTACTGGCAGTCACAGCACAACTGGCCGCAGCTGGCCATGGGCTCGATCATCGGCGCGGAACAGGACGCCACCGGTTACGGTCCGATCGGATTCATCCCGCAGTGGCTGGCGCTGGCGGGCTTCCTGGGCGCGCTGCTGCTGGCCCTCGGGTTCTGGGGCGTGTACAAGCTGGAGTCGTTGCGCCCCTACCGTTTCGTCGCGGTCGCGCTGGTGGTCATGACCGCCTTCGTCATCGCGACGCACGGCAGGCCCTACTACCCCACGGGCTTCTTCCCCGCCATGTTCGCCCTCGGCGCCGTCTGCCTGATGCAGTTCGAGCGGAAGCGATGGATGAATCTGGCGCTGGTCCCGATCATCGGACTCACGGTGATCACCTTCGCCGGTTCGCTCACCGGCCTGCCGCTGCCGCAGCACTGGCGCACCCAGACCCATACCGCGATCGACCTCGGCGTCCGATCGGCGCTGTTCGGCACCACCAACTGGGACCGCATGGTCGCCGGCGTCGCCGCCGGCTACGACACGCTGACTCCGGGGGAGAAGGAGCACGCGGTCATCATGGCCCAGGGGTACTGGCAGGCCGGGGCGGTCGAGCAGTTCGGCGGCCGCTACGACCTGCCCGAGACCTACAGTCCGAGCCGTGGATTCGGCTTCTTCGGACCGCCGCCGGACACCACGACCACGGTGATCTACGTCGGGCTGAACACCGCCGAGCCGGAGCTGCGCACTCGGTTCGACAGGGTGGAGCGGCTGGGCGGACTCGACGATCCCATCGGCATCCCCGGCATCGATCGGATGGTCGCGGTGTGGAAGCTGCAGGGGCCCAAGCAGTCGTGGCCGGCACTGTGGGACTCCATGACCACGCTGTACTTCGATCTGGGGCACTGGCAGGATCCCCGGGCCACCACCCGGCCCACCCGCTGAGTCGACGGACCACGCGAATCGCGTTCAGGCCCCGGCGAATCGCCGGGGCCTGAATCACCGTCGAATCCGGGTCAGCCGCCCGCGGCCACGATCCCGAGTCGCGTCGCCAGCGCGGCGGCGGTAGCCGGGAAGCGGTCCAGCAGCTCGGAGACCTCGCGGTTCCCGGTCGGTCCGGCCTCCTGCCAGCCGCCCGCGAGGCCGAGCAGACCGGCCAGGGCGTCGCAGGCCGCCGGATGCGCGGCGAGCAGATCGCTGACCGGTCCGCTCGCGACGGCGGCCACCGGCGCTGCGGGCGTGGCGAATTCGACCGACCAGGGCGGAACGAAGGCGTCCACGGCGGGCAGCGCGCCGGGGAACGTGCGACCGGCCTCCCGGACCAGGCCCGGAATGAGATCGCCCGCCTGATCCTTCAGGGTGGTGATGAGCTTCGGCAGCCACGGCAGCAGCACCGCGTCCGGCAGGGTGCCGAAAGCCTTCGACAGCAGTTCCACCACAAAGGGTTTCAGGGCCGGGGCCGGGTCGATGGCCTGCACGAAACCGCTCACGTACTGCGGAACCGTGGGCAGGACCAGCGGATTGGCCAGCATGGCGTCACAGCGCTCGCGCAGCTCGGCCATGGTCAGCAGGCCGAGCTGGAAGCGCGCCGCCCACAGCAGCGCCACCTTGGCCGGAGCCTCCGGATGTGACTGCAGCACAGCCAGTTCCAGCTGGGTGTGATCGCAGCCCAGCGACAGCGCCAGGTTCTCCATCCCGAACAGGAAGCCGAGCATGGCCGCCACCTGCGGCGGACCGGTCTCCTCGGCGGTGAAGGCGGTGGGCAGCAGGGTGCAGTAGTGCGCGTAGCCGGCCGTCACGAACCGTTCGCACCAGGCGGGCAGGCCGTCCTCGGTGGAGCGGAAATAGTTGAGCAGCAGGCGGATACGCCGCAGCACCACGGGCGCGTCGTCCACCGTGCGCTCGGCGGCGAGGAGTTCGACCGCGCGAGCGCCCAGCTCGTCGGCCAGGCGCACCGAGCGCAGGTACACGAGGGCGTCCTCGACCGCGGCCAGGGCCACGGCCGCGGTCGCGTCGGGTGCGGAGACCGCGCGGCGCAGGCGCTGCTCGAGCACCTGCTCCACCGAGACGCCCTCGTAGCCGAGCTCCACCAGCGAGCGCTGGTATTTGCCGAGCCCGATATCCCAGCTCTCCTGGATGGAGGTCTCGCCCAGTCCCCGCGAACCCATGATGGGGCGCAACGCATCCTGCGGCAGCAGTCTGCGCAGCAGCCACAGCAGATCCGAGCAGGGCCGCAACTCCGGATTCGACTTCAGATCCAGCAGTGCGCGCTGCAGGGTCCGTTTGGACAGATCGAGGCCGAGCGGCTCCAGCCGGTCGAGGACGTCGCGGGCCAGCGGCGGCAGGGCCGCGTAGCCGACCTGGCCGATGCGGTCGCCGCCGAGCAGGATCTCGCACAGCCGGCGCACATCGCGTCGCCCCGGTACGCGGTCCTTCTCGATACAGGTGACGGCCGCGTCCTGGAAGTCGTACGGGGTGGGCCGGGCGCGGTTGCGCAAGCCCGCCAACAGGATCGAGGTCTCGAAGATGGCGATGGCGTCGGCGGTGCTGGCCAGGTAGCCGTTGCGCCGGGCCAGGCGGACGATATCCACCGACCACTCCAGGAGTTCGGCCTCGTCCAGTGGGTCCAGGACCGGTGGCCGCGAGAGGAATCCCGAAAGCTGATCCGCCACGGCGGTTTCCGGGGCCGTCGGGAGCAGCGGCTTCCTGGCGCGCTTCTTCGCACCCTGCTGACCCTCCAGCTGGAACGACTGCAATGCGCTGCGCCGCAACCCCTTCGACCAGGTGGCCGCCGCGATCGACACCGCGCCGCCCGCCAGCCCGAACTGCGCCTCGATCGCGGAGTGGCTGGACGGGATGAGCCCGTAGTGCCAGGCGGTGGCCGAGCGCGGGGAGATCTCGAACGGTGCGTCCGAGTCGATGCCGAACTGCTCGACCGGGCTCGCGGCGTGCGCCGCCCCGCACACGTAGAGCGCTCGCGCCGGGTCGATGTCGTTGGCGGACAGATGTTCCCGCATACGGGTCCACATGTAGCGCTCACGATTCTCGTCCTCGACGGTGCTGCCCCGGCGCAGTCGCCGGAACAGGCTGCCGATCATCACCATGACCTGGCGGTAGGTGTCGTAGTCGGCGTTCGCCAGCGGCTGCTCGACGTACTGGTCCCACCATTCCGACCAGTGCCGGACCTTGCCGTGGTGCAGCAGGTGTTCTTCCAGTTCGGCGAAACGCGGTCGCAGATCACCGATCTCGATGCCGACGGCCGCGCCGTGCAGGCCGTCGTCCTCGGGCGGCTCACTGTCGGACGGCGCTTGCGGCTGCTGCGGCTGCTCGGATTCCGGGGACCACTGGAAGACGTGATCGGTGGAGCGGTCCACCAGGACCAGTTCCACGTCCGGGGTGTCGAGCGCATAGGCGATGGCCTGGTACTCGGCGGAGGATTCGGTGATCGGCGCGACCACCGACAGCGGGGCCCATGCGGCGGGGAATCCGTCGGTGTCGGTGGCGAAGGCCTGCAGCGCCACCGGCAACCGGCAGTTGCGCAGCTCGTCCAGCAGCGGGCGCATATCCTCGCAGAGTTCGAGATAGATGACGCTGGGCTGTTTGTCGCGCAGCCGCCGCACCATGGCCAGCCCGGAGGCGGGGGAGTGGTGGCAGACCGGGAAGATCTCCAGCCGCTCCGACAGCGCCCGGTCGACGTCGTCGACGATGCCCGCCAGGATGTCACCCGCCGCGCCGGGCGCGCCGGCGAACGCGACCGCCGCGTTCGCCAGCTGATCCCGCAGTGCGGCAAAGGTATTCGGTGCCGCTGTGCCGGGGGCGGCCGGGGTACCGGAGACGGTCACGAGAGCCTCGCGATCGCGGCCCGGCCGCCCTCCAGGAACTCGCCCCACGGGATCTGCCCCTTCTTACCCTTGGTGCGCGGCTCGACCACGCCGTGCAGGTACTTGTTGAGAATGGCCAGATCCTCGGGCGTGCGCCGGGCCAGGGATCCCACCAGCGAACCGGCCAGGGTTTCCGCGCGCAGTTCCTTCTCGCCGAAGAACTGACTGTGCAGGATGGCGTCCTCGAGGACGCCGATCTGCTCGGCGGTCGACAGCGCCGACTCCAGCTTGTCGTCGTCGCTGGTGGCGGCGGCCGCGGCGGCGCGCAGATCGGCGAAGCTCTCCAGCAGGATGTCCAGCAGCGTGGGCGGCAGCTCCAGTTCGATGGAGTGGCGGCGCAGCAGTTCCGCGGTGCGGAAGCGCACGATCTCCGCCTCGCTCTTCTTGTTGGACACCACCGGGATTCGCACGAAGTTGAAGCGTCGCTTGAGCGCCGAGGACAGGTCGTTCACGCCGCGGTCGCGGCTGTTGGCGGTGGCGATGATGGAGAAGCCCGGCTGCGCGAACACCACATTGTCATCGTCGAGTTCGGGGATGGAGACGTACTTCTCGGACAGGATGGAGATCAGCGCGTCCTGCACATCGCTGGTGGAACGGGTGAGCTCCTCGAAACGGCCGATGACGCCCTGCTCCATGGCGGTCATGATCGGCGACGGGATCATCGACTCTCGGGACTGGCCCTTGGCGATGACCATGGAGATGTTCCACGAGTACTTGATGTGGTCCTCGGTGGTGCCCGCCGTGCCCTGCACCACCAGCGTCGAATTGCGGCTGATCGCGGCGGACAGCAGTTCGGCCAGCCAGCTCTTGCCGGTACCGGGATCGCCGATGAGCAGCAGACCGCGGTCCGAGGCCAGAGTGACGATGCTGCGCTCGACGAAACTGCGGTCGCCGAACCACTTCTGCTCCACCTCGCGGTCCAGCCCGTCGGCGCGTTCGGAGCCGAGAATGAACAGCCGCACCATCTTCGGGCTCAGCCGCCAGGCGAACGGCTTGGGGCCGTCGTCGATGGACTCCAGCCAATCGAGCTCCGCGGCGTACTTGACCTCGGCGGGGGCGCGCAAAACGTCGTTCATGAGGGTCTGTCTCCTAGTCGAGGAAGTTCTTGAGCTCGTGTACGAGCTTCTGGATGCGTCCGGAAATCACCGGGGTGCCGAGGTTTTTGAACCGTTCGCGGAACCACGGGTTGACGCTCTGATGGCCGGAGCTGTTCACCGAGCCGACCGGGATGAGCTTCACCCCGGAGCGGTGCACGGCCTCCATGGCCTCGAACAGCGGCTGCGAACGGTCGAACTCGTAGAAGTCCGAAATCCACACCAGCACGGTGCTCTTGGGATCGGTGATCTTGGGCTGCGCCATTGCCATGGCGATCGGGCCGTCGTTGCCGCCGCCCAGATTGGTGCGCAGCAGCACCTCGAACGGATCGTGCACCCACGGGGTGAGATCCAGGGCGCGGGTGTCGTAGGCGATGAGGTGCACATCCACCTTGGGCAGACCCGCGAAGATCGACGCCAGGATGGTGCAGTTCACCATGGAGTCGACCATGGAACCCGACTGGTCCACCACCACGATCATCTTGGCGGGGACGGTGCGCTTGGCGGTCTGGCGGTAGTAGAGCCGGTCCACGTAGAGGCGCTCGTCGTTGGGATTCCAGTTGGGCAGGTTCTTCCAGATGGTGCGGTCCACATCCAGGTTGCGCAGAATGCGTTTGGGCGGGACCGAGCGGTCGACGGTGCCGACGCTGGTCTGCTGCACCTGGGTGCGCAGCACCTCGGCCACCTCGTCGATATAGCGGCGGATGAGGCGTTTGGCATTGGCCAGGGCCACGCCCGACAGATTGTGCTTGTCACGCAACAGCTGTTCGATGAGCGACATGCTCGGGGTGAGCTGGGCGGCCAGATGCGGGTCGGCCAGCACCTCGCGCAGGCGCATGCGCGAGACCAGCTCACCCTCCAGGCCCGTGAGCACGCCCTGCACCGCACCCGCCTGTTCTTCGCCCAGGCAGCGGCGCAGCCAGTTGGCATCGGACTGCCAGCCGGCCAGCTGCGTGGCGCTGACCTGACCGGAGCCGGTGGCGAATACGTTGAGCAGGAGTTTGGAAACCAGTGCGGCGGTGCGGACATCGGCCGCGCCGATGGGCTGGGATGCGACGGCTTCGAGCTCGTCGGGCGCGGCCGGGGCGTCCTCGGCCGCGGTGTCACCGGGCTCCTCGGCCCCGGTTTCGGTCGCCCCGGCTTCGGAGAAGTCGAGCCTCGCGAACTCGGCCTCCATCGCCGGATACCGTTGCACCACATTGTCGATGGAGATGCCCGGATCCAGTACCGCCAGCGGCAGTCCCAGATCGTCGACGATGCCCGCGCTCGCCTGTTCCAGGGTCGGCTGCTGATCACCGGTGAAGACACCGGCCAGTAGACGCCAGTACAGGATCTGGCGCCGTGTCTCGTGATTGGTCATTTGCGCAGCAACCGTCCTGCCCGTTCGCGCAGCACAGCCACCGCGTCGCCCGACTTCGCCTGGGCCTTGGCCACTTTCGGATCGGTGGGGCCGAGCGCCCAGTCGCCGTTGTGGAAGGCGGTGAGCGCGGTCTTGACCTTGCGCTGCACGGCCAGCGGGCGCACCGACCAACTGTCCGCGTCCCAGCGCAGCAGGCCGATCATGGCGCTGGAGGCATTGACGATCGGAGCGGTGAGGGGACCGGCCGAGGCCAGTGCGTCCAGCTCCAGGCGTATCCGACGATCGCCCGATGCCAGTGCGCCGTCGCGGATTTTGTACCCGTCGAGCAGGACAGGCTCGGCGATGTGCACCGGGTCGCGGTCCAGCGGTGCGACCGCCGGGCCGTGCGCCTGCGGCAACTGCACCGTGGCGGTGACGAACGGATCGGCGGGCTCCCCGGCCTTCGCGCGATGGTCGTCCCACAGTAGATCGCCCGTGCCGGTCAGCGGCATATCGGTGAGTTCGAGCGCGCGGTGTTCGGCGAGTGCGGTGAGCAGTTGCCGATGCGCGGCCAGCAGTTGCCAGATCGCCGGCCCCACAATGGTGTCCACCTTCGCCGCCGCCACCGAGACGCGCACCCGGCGGGACGGCGCGCCCGCGACCTCCAGCACCCCGTGCAACTGGGCCTGCACGGCTGTACCGTGCTCGTGCACATCCACCGCGAGCGGCAGCAGCCTGCCCGAAACAGATTCCGTGACAGCGGATTCCGGACCGCGCCAGGACAGCAGCAGGGCCCGCGCCCACAGATCGGCCCAGCGGCGCGCGGGGATCCGGTCCATGGTGGCGATCGGCGCGGATCCGCCGAGTTCGGCGGTGAATCCGTCGAGCAGGACGGCCAGCCGCCGCAGCGTGGGCTCTGCCAGCAACGCCTCCACGGTCTGATCCGCGGCCGAGACCAGGTCATGATCCACGCCGCGCCAGCCCGCGATGGCGAGCTCGCCCAGCCAGGCTCGCGAGCCCACCGCCAGTGCGCTCGGCGCGGTGGTCTGCGCCGGTTCGGTCCACTCGAATCTGTTGCGCCCCAGCGCTGTATCGGCCTGTGCGAGCAGGGCGTCGTGCACCGCGCCGAGCAGCGCCGCGCGGGCCGCGGCCAGCGCCGACAAATCCTCGGCGCCGATGGCTCCGGTGCTCACCTTGGCCACCGCCGCCGAAACCGCTTCGGCCAGAGGGGAACCCGCGACCGCCCCGGCGAGCGCCGCCAGCGCCGCGCCCTGCGGTTCGGAAACCCGCGCGAACCCGTTCACCAGGGCGTTGTCGAAACCGCCCACCGCCTCGAGCGCCGCCGTCACCCCGTCGGGGGACTGCGCCAGTGCGCTCAGCGCTACCTCCCGCATCAGCGACCCACCCCCGCCGGAAACCAGTGCAGCTCCGGAACCGGCGCGACGCCACCCGGCAACTCCAGGTAGGCCAGGTGCCGCAGGAACCGGGCGAACACCGCCGCGGCCGGCGCCGGATCGCGAGTTCCGTTGAGGTAGCGGGAAACTCGCTCACCCTCGGGAACCTCCACCCGCAGGAACCGGGCCACCCGATCCTGCCCGTACTGCAGCACCGCCTCCTCGATCAAGGCGTCCAGGTGCTTGCACGCGTACCCCTGATTCAACCCGCCGCACGGCCGATTGTTGTTCGTGGAGCAGCTGAGCCCGTGCGTGCCCGCCGCCACCGACGCCACGTACACGCGCGAGATGTCCGACCCGCTCGACACCACCCCCTGCAACCGCCCGTCGGCCAGCTCCACGAACGGAACCTTGTTCAGTTTGCGCGGCGCGACAGCGGGCAAAACCCTTACCACAGAAGCACTTTCCCAAGCCGGTGCATCCGGCGAGGCACTCGGATTCGAGGCCATCGTTCTCCCTCCCGGTCGATCACGATGCGCCCAAAGGTATGTGATGCCACCGACAGGTTCGCGTCCGCCGTCCGGATCGGGTTCAGCCGATTTTCGCGGTCGGCGGTACGGCCTCGGCGGGCAGCGTGAAGACCGCGAGGTACCACACGGCGCGGGCGCAGGCGACGTTCTCGCCGCCGGTCAAAACCGGGTGCATCCGTTCGTCGGAGATCGACAGGTAGGCCCCGGTGTTCTGGCAACCCGGCACATTGAACGCGAACGCGCGGTGGTTGCTGGGCCGATTCTCGACAACGGATCGGATCAAGTGCTCATCGCCGTCGGACAGCCCTCCGTGCAGGGAGGCGAAGAAGGCGTCCAGTTGCTCCGGCCGGCTGACCTCCATGGCGCTCGCGATGGAGAGTTCATCGGTTTTCACGAAATAGGCCAGGGTCGCCGGACCGGGCGGATCATCGTCGGTCGAACAGCACACAGCCACAAGGGCCGCGACCACCAGCAAGCCGACGGTTATGGCCGCCACCAGTATTTTTCGATGCCCGCCCCGATTCATGCCCCCACTGTGCCACCGATCACAGGCCGGAAGTCTGAGAAAACTCGTAGGACGAGCTCAGGGTTCGGCCAGGTTCGGAGGGCACCGTGGATGACGGCAGTGATGTCGGCTGGAGAGGTGTGAGATGGTCGAGCTCGAAGTTGTGGGGACGACTGTGACGGTTCATGTGACCGGGGCCCACCGGGTGCTGGCTCTGCGGGAGCATGTGACGTTCGATCTGGCGAATGTCGTTTCGGTGTCGGTTGCCGAGGTGGATTTGCGGCCGCCGTGGTTGCGGGCCCCGGGAGCGTTCTTTCCGGGCGTGATCGCTGCCGGGACATTTCGGGGGAAGGGCCGCAAGGAGTTCTGGGACACCCTGTTTCAGGGGCGAGCCGTGCGGATCGAGCTGGCGGGCGGCGAATTCACGCGGCTCGTCGTCGATGTCGAGGACCCCGAGGCGGCCATGCGGATGCTGAAGGCGGCGGCCGCGGCCTGATGCCGAGGGCCGGACCGTCCAGCCGGGGGTTGTGGCCGGTACCAGTCCGGATGCCCCCTGGCTGGCGAGTTCTCCAGCGGTTCGGCGGGCCGCCGCGCGAGCAGCCGGACCGGGCATACGTTCGCGCACATGGTTCGTACGGTTGTCCTGCTGGTGGCTGCACTGCTGATCGCGGTGGGCGGGTGGCGGTGGCGGAACCGCCCGCCGCGCGGGGAACCGGGCGGATGGTCGAGCTGAGCGTGTACTCGGCGGCGATGGATCGGCCGATACCGGTGGCAGTGCTTCCGGCGGTGGACGCTACCCGGCCCGCGCCGGTGCTGTATCTGCTCAATGGCGTGGACGGGGGGACCGATACCGGTGACTGGCGGGACGGGAGCAACTGGCTGACCAAGACCGATGTGGATCGGTTCTTCGCCGATAAGCAGGTGACCGTGGTGATTCCGATCGGCGGGGCGGGGAGCTTCTTCGCTGATTGGCGGGTGGACGATCCGGTGCTGGGGCGGCAGCGGTGGACCACTTTCTTGACGCGGGAGTTGCCGCCGGTCGTCGACGAGGCGTTCCAGGGGTCGGGGGCGAATGCGCTGGCGGGGTTGTCCATGGCGAGTTCGGCGGTGTTCCGGCTGGCGCTGGCCGCGCCGGGGCTGTATCGGGCGCTGGGGTCCTACAGCGGATGTGTGCGGACCGGCGATGGTCTCGGGCAGGTCATGGTGGATGCCGTCGTGGCTTCGCGGCGTGGGAATCCGCTCAATATGTGGGGGCCGCCGACGGATCCCGCGTGGGCGGAGAACGATCCATATCTGCATGCGGCCCGGCTGCGCGGTACCGCGATCTATGTGAGCTCGGGTACCGGGCAGGCGGGGACGTTCGACACGCTGGGCGGGCCGGGGATCGACGGGAATGCGGTCAAGCTGGTGGATCAGCTTGTCATCGGCGGGATTCTGGATGCCGTGACGAGTGCGTGCACCCGTCAGTTGGGGGATCGCTTCCGGGAGTTGGATATTCCGGCGGTGATCGATCTGCGGGCGAGCGGCACACACTCGTGGCCGTACTGGCAGCAGGATCTGCACAACTCCTGGGCCGTGTTCGCGGGCGCGCTCGGTCAGTGATCGGCGGCGGCCTGTTCGAAGAGCGACTTCATCACGGCGACATAGCGATTCACGGATTCGTGCGCCACCGGGGTGTCCGGGTAGATCATGCTCAGCGAGGTGCCCGAGGGCAGCCGGTTGATCCACATGAGCACCTCCTCGCTGGCGGCCCGATTCGCGTAGACGCCGCCGCGGGCCGTGTCGAAGAGCTCGTGACCGGCGAAGTCGCGGGCGTCGACATAGGAGATCATCGGCGTCACCCAGCCCGGCGGCACGGTGATTCCGGTATCGGCGGCGGCCAGTTCGAGGACGCGGTGGAAGGAGACGGAGGTCAGTCGCAGGCCGTTCTCGTAGGCCCGCTGGGCGCGGGTCACCGTGCGCGCGAAAGTCGCTGTGGCGCTGAGCGGGAAGGCCACCGGGACGAGGGTGACGTACCAGCCCACCGAGGCCAGTTCGGCGACCGTGGCCCGGGTGCTGATCGGCGTCATGCCGAAGTAGTAGTCGCCGCCGGTGAGTTCGCGTTCGGTCAACGCCGCGACCGCGAAGATGCCGCCGGTGAATTCGGCCCCGCCTGTCTGGCAGGCGCGTTCGAAACGCTGTGCTCCGGCCTCGTCGAAGAGCGGTATCGTGCGGTGTGCGCTGCGATTGTAGCCGTCCAGTCGCTTGCCGAGATCCAAAGGGAAGCAGGGTAATTCGCCATCGTTGCCGCGCACCAGCTCCAGCCACCTGCGCACGCCGGGGCTGGCCGGGGTGAGCTGGGCGGATTGTTCGCGCTCGCGGATGCAGTAGTCCAGGAAGCTGGCGGGCCGCACCGGCGTCTCGATGTCCTCGCCGATCTCGCGGGCGTACAGCGTGGCCAGGTCGAAGCAGGAAATGTACTGGGCCACACCGTCGGTGTGCAGATGATCGACCGCCAGGTACAGCGTGGTGGACCCCTCGTGTTCGATCGCGCCGAAGCTGAAGCAGTCCCATTGGAAGGGGCCGGGCGTGGTCTTCTGCACGTGCTGGCGGATGGCCTCGGCATTGTCCAGCTCGCCGTGGTCCACGGCCGCGAACTCGACATCCTGCTCCGGAACCAGATGCCGCACCACCGCGCCGCCCGGGTCGATGGCGAACCAGGTGCGAAAAGTGTCGTGCCGCAGCAGGAATGCGTTCACGGCGCGGGTCATGGCGGCGCGGTCGAGGACGTCGGGCACCTGGGCGGTCACCAGGCACAGGCCGGAGAAGCGGAAGTCCGCCGCGGCATTGCGGCCGGCGGCCCGCAGGTACTCCTCCTGCTGATGGGACGGCGGCGCGGGATGCGCGGGAGCCGCGGCGGCCCGCGCGAGGGAGCGCGGTGTGGCCACCCAGCTGACCATGCGGCCGGGCTCCGGTTCCCACTCGTCGATCAATCCGAAACTCACCATGGCGATACCCCTGTTCGTGCGATGCCGTACCCGGCGTTGTCAATTGGCGGTGCCGTCAACCAGGCGCAGCGTCCGCAGACCCGGCCAGACGGTCGACCAGCGGAGCTGTGGGTCGCGGCAGAGCCACACGGTCACATGGCGATTCACGCCGGGAAAGCCGAGCGGCCGGTCGATGCGGGCCAGCTCGTCGGTGTCGCCGAACTCCACGCCCAGTCCGGTGCTCGGGTCCTCCACGCCGATGTAGAGCACGGAGGCGGCGGTGTCCGGCGGCGGACCGAAATAGCCGTAGCCCCGATTCGGGCTGTAGACGGCGGGCAGTCGCAGGTGGCGGCCGAAGTATTCGAGTCCCGCTGCCTGCCAATAGCTTTGCGTCACGATCACCAGATCGGCGCTCTCCTGCGCCGACAGGCGCTCGTGGGCTTCGGCGGTGACGGCAACCAGGTCGTCCCACCCGGATGGTCCGAAAAGTCTGCTGCGCCAATCGATCTGCGCATAGGTGTCGGTCGGGCGCAAGCGGGACTCCGGGAGCGGAAGTGCGACGACGGCCAGCACGGTCAGGGTGACGGCCACGCCGGTGGCGGCCAGCCCGACGGCCCGAATCCCGGAACCCGCTCCGCGCCAGGCCAGATAGGCCGCGCCCGCCCCGAACAGGCCGGGCAGCGCGCCCACCACGAAGTAGGGCCGCAGTCCCGCCGCCAGGATGCCGATCAAGCCGAGCAGCACCACCGGCACCAGAAAACGGTAGGGCCGCAACCGTTCCCAACGCAGCCCTGCCCACATGCCCACCAGCAGAAGCAAACCCATCGGCCCGGTCACCAGGAGCACCTGCCAGGGCATGGCCGCCACGCCGCCGCTGGTGGAGAGCTGCTCGGCGCGCACCACCGCGCCCATGGCCAGCTGCGGCCACCCGTTCGCGTGCTGCCACCACAGGGTCGGCACGGCCGCGAGCGTGAACAGCGCGCACCCGAGCCACCAGGCCGGCCGCCGCAGCATGTCGCGCGGCCCGACCAGCGCCACCGCCGCCGCCAGCCCCGCCCACACCACCGGGCTCAGCCATTTCACCTGGAAATCGAGTGCGGCCACCAGTCCGGCGAGCAGCAGCAGGTGGTCGCGCCGGGTTCGCACCCAGCGGATCAGCAGCCAGACCAGCAGGGCGGTGAGCGTCGCATCCAGCGCGTAGGTGCTCAGCATGGCGGCCTGCATGACCGCCGCCGGAGTGGCCGCGTAGGCCAGTGCTGCGAGCACCTGCGCACCCCGCCCGCCACCGAACTCGCGGGCGATGAGAGCGCTCAGCACCACCGCCGCGACGGTGGCCGCCACCGCTGGAAGGCGCAGCGCCACAAGGGAACCCGGAGCGATGGTGTCCGAGAGTGCGGCCAGCAGCGGAACCAGCGGACCCTGATCGGCGTACCCGAACGCCCGGCGATGCCCGGCGGCCACGAAATACAGTTCGTCCCCGCCGATCTCGTAGCGCTCGAGCCGCAGCAGGAACAGCGCCCCGGCCAGCCCCGCCACCGCCGCCACCTCCCGCCAGGCGAAGGCCCGCGGACTGCCTGACATGCCGACCGGGCTCGGACCGTGTGCCTTGACGGTCATGGCTGTACTGCGCGGGTGGACTGCGTCGCGTGCTGCGGCTCGATCGGCGTCACCGTGGATTCGCGCTGCGGTGCGGACGGCTGCGGTTCCGCCGATTCCTGCCGCGCCTCGGGTGCCGCGCCCGGCATGGCGAGCGTCAACGCGCCCATGGCGATGGCGATCACGGCGATGGCCCCGAACATGGTGATGCTGTCGGGCAGGGTGTGGCTGCGGAAGAACGCGGCGCTGAGCAGTGCCAGGCCGAGACCGTTGCCGATCTGTTCGATGGTGGGCAGCAGGCCCGACGCGGCATCGAGTTGCCGCTGATTCAGGTTGGCCAGCATGAGCGGCTGCAACTGGACGCCGAAGAGTCCGACGCCGAGCCCGCACAGGAAGATCGGGCCGACGGCCAGGGGGAGGTTGATATCGCCCGCGGTCATGCGCAGATAGACCGCGCCGATGGCGATACAGATGCCGTACCAGGTGATTCCGGCGGCGAGCATGCGAACTCCCCAGCGCCGCACCAGGAATGGGGAGGCGAGTGCGCCGACGCCCGCGCCGAGGGCGAACGGCGTCATCAGCAGGCCGGTGCGCCACGCGGAGAAGCCGAGTTCCTCCTGCAGGGTGATCGAGACGGCGAAGACGAAAGCCGTGAACAGGCCGAAGAATACGGTCACCAGGAGTGCGCCGATGGCGAAGCCGCGGTCGGCGAACAGATCGAAGCGCAGCAGCGGACGGCCGCCGTGGCGGGTTTCGCCGCGCTGCTGGGCGAGGAACACCGCACCCCAGACGAACGCGGCGACGAGCAGTGCGATCGCGCCCGGATGCCAGCCGTGCTGGTGAATATCGGTGAGGGCGAACAGCAGTGCGAACAGAGCGACGGTCGAGAGCGCCGCGCCGCCCAGATCCAGCCGCGTCCGCTGCCGCGGCCGTCCCAGGCGCAGGTAGCGCAGTGCGAGCGCGAAGGCGAACAGGCCCAGGGGCAGATTGATCAGGAACACCGAATGCCAGCCCAGGCCGAAGGGATTCAGCGTGAGCAGTGTGCCGCCGAGAATCGGGCCGAGCATGCCCGCGAATCCCGCCGTCGCGCCGTAGAGCGCGAACACCAGACTGTGCCTGCGGCGCGGGAAGGTGGCGGTGAGGATCGCGATGGTCTGCGCCGCCATCCCCGCGCCCGCGATGCCCTGCACCACCCGCGCGAGGACGAGTTCTGTTGCGCTGCTTGCGATCCCGCACCACACCGAGGCGGCGGTGAAGGCCACGACCGAGCCGAGGAACAGCGCCCGCCGCCCGGCCCGCTCACCCAGCCGGGCGGCGGTGAGCAGCGTGCAGGCGAAGGCCAGCGAGTAACCCGAGATCACCAGCAGCTGCGCCTGCGCCGACGCGCCCAGATCCGCGGTCAGGCTCGGCAGTGCGGTGTTCACGATGGTCACGTCGATCATCTGCATGAACACCGCGATCAGGCAGCCGCCGAAGGCGAGCCACGCGCCCAGTTCGCCGCCGGCCCGCTCCACGGGGGCGCGGGCCGCGATCTCCGTCACGGTCGCGCGCCGATCGGCTCGTTCGCCGCCAGGATCAGCTCGGCCACCTTCGGCCCGGCCTGCTGCAGGCTGAAGGAGCGACCCATCTGCAGCGACATCAGTTCGATGCCGAGCTGTTTGCCCACGCGCGCACCGAATTCCACGGCCATGAGCGAATCCAGGCCGAGTTCGGGCACCGGCACGGTCAGGTCGATGGACTCCGGCGAGACCCCCATGACCACCGCCAATTGATCGGCCATCATGCGCGCCACAGCCTGGCCGCGCTTGCCCTCCTCGAGGGCGGCGAGCTCCGACTTCAGTTGCGCCAGTGCGGAATTGTCGCGCACCGAGGAGGCGACCAGGCCGGTCAGCCGTCCGGTGCGCGCCATCTGCGGGAAGGCGGCGGTGAGCTTGCCCCAGTCGGTCGGGATGATGGCCGCCCGGGTCACGCCCAGCCGCAGGGACTGCTCCAGATACGCGGTGCCGTCGGCCATGTCGATGGGTGCGAAGCCGACCAGATCCAAATATTTCGACGTCTTCTCCTCGGCGGCCATCCCGCCGGTCGCCCCGGACATATGACCCCAGCCGATGCAGGTGGTGGGTATGCCCTCGCGGGTCCACCGCTCGGCCAGCGCCTCCACGGCGACATTGGCGGCGCAGTAGTTGTATTGGCCGAAGATGCCGAACATGGAGCCGCCGGAGGAGTACAGCACGAACATGTCGAGCTCGATGCCCGCCGCGGTGACCGCCCGGTGCAGGGCGCGCGCACCGTGCACCTTGGGCCGGTACACCCGGGCCAGCTGATCGTGATCCATGGCGGAGATCCGGTTGTCGGATACCGCGCCCGCGGCATGGAAGATGCCGCGCAGCGGGTGCCGCGCGGCATCTTCCGGACCGGCGGCGTCGCCACCGCGCTGGACGAGCGCCCCGGCCCCGTGTGCCCGCGTCACCACATCCGCCACCGCGGCGGCATCGGTGACGTCGGCGGTCTCCTCGATCACCGTCACGCCGAGGGTGCGCCACGCGGCGATCTGCTGGCGGGCCGCGGTGGTGGCCGCACCGCTGCGACCCACCAGCACCAGCCGCCGCGCGCCCTTGCTCACCAGCCAGCGGCCGGTGGCCAGCCCGAAGCCGCCGAACCCGCCGGTGACGAGATAGGTCGCGGCGGAGTCGATATCGACCTCGGGCAGCAGCGGGCGCACCGGCGGGGCGGCCTCGTCCATGCGCAGCGCCACCCGGGCGGTGCGGGTGGAGCGAATGACCTCGTCGAAAGCCTTTGCCACCTCGTGGGTTTCGAACTCCTCATAGGGCAGCGCGGTGTAGACGCCGGACTGGATCTTGTCGTACACCCGGCGCAGCAGTTCGGCCAGCTGCAGCGGGCGGACCGCGCACATGCGGTCCAGGTCGATGGAGTGGTAGGTGAGGTTCTTGTCGAAGTTGGCCAGTTCCAGCAGGCCGCCGGTGTAGATATCGGCCTTGCCGACCTCGATGATGCGACCGAATTCGGCTACCGCCTTGAAGTTCTGGCGCAGGATCTCGCCGGGGGCGGTGCTGAGCACCACCTCCGCGCCCGAACCGTCGGTGAGCGCCAGCACCTCGTCGGCGAAGTCGAGCGAACGGGAGTTCAGCGCGTGGTCCGCACCCAGTGCCAGAATGTGCGCGCGCCGCTCCGCGGTGCTCGCGGTGCCGATGATGCGCGCCCCCAGGGTTTTCGCGACCTGGATGGCAGCCGAGCCGACGCCGCCCGCCGCACCGTGGATCAGCACCGTCTCGCCCGCGCGCAACCGCGACAGATCGTGCAGCGCGTATTCGGCGGTGCCGAATGCCGTTGTGCTGGTGCACAGTTCCGGTGGCGCACCGGCGGGCAGGCGGATGACCAGATGTTCGTTCACGATCCGGAATCGGCGCATCATATCCTTGGCGGCCACGGCCACCACCTCGCCGAGCGCGACGCCGGTGACACCGGGACCGAGCCGCTCCACGGTCCCGACGCCCTCCATACCGGGCGCGGTACCGAAAAATGTTGCCGCCAGCTCTTTTTCGCCGAGGATCCCCATCACCTTCAGTGGGTCCTTGTAGTTGATGCCGATCACCCGCATCCGGACCTCGACCTCGCCGGGGCCGGGATCCGGCCGCTCACCGCGCCGCCACGCGAGGGCCGACAGCAGCCGCGACCGCGGCGACTCCAACGCGAAGTTGGCCTCCGGATCATCCAGCGGCGCAGCGGTTTCCAGTGCGTCCACGCGCTCCTGCAGCGGCCGGGTCACCACCGGGGCCCAGCGCACCCCGCCGCGCAGCAGCACCTCGTCGGTGTTGTCGAGCGAGAACGCGCCCGGCACCGCGAGTTCGGTGATCAGGTCGATGAGGGCCATATCCGGTTCGGTGTCGACGAGCCGCCAGCGCAGCCGCAACTGTTCATTGAGCAGGACCCGCCGTGCCCCGGCCAGGGCGGCGTGCGCGGAGTCCGGGATGTGGGCGCTCCCCGGCAGGGTGAAGGCGTGTTCGGTGACGAGTGTGGCGTGGCACGGCCCCTCCTCGGGACCAAGCGCTTCGGCGTCCTCGACCGAGGCCGCGAAGTCCGCCACCGCGACAGCAACGCGCTTCAACAGCCACAGCGCCGCCAGATCGTCGAGGGAGCCCGCGGCTGGATCGTCGATCTCGACCGCCGTCCGAACCTCGGCCGCGTCTCGGTTCCGGTCGCCCGGCCGGTGTTCGGCATGCGCCTGTGCTTCGGCCGCCGGGCTGTCCATACGGCCGGGTGCGACCACGACGACGTGGACCCTGCTGACCTCGGGTCCGGACAGGGCAGCCCGCAGTTGGGTGCTGATTTCCTCCTCGAGGGTGGTTTCGAGGAGGTCGGCGCGCAGGTGGCGGGAGCCGACCAGGACCGCCGCGAGGCGCTCGGCGTAGCGGGCGGGGCCCAGGGCGACCACGAGGGTGGCGGTCTGGCCGGCGGGCGGCAGCGAGCCCGGGTCGAGCGGCTCGCGCTGCTCCATGGTGTCGGCGTAGAAGAAGTCGACCATCCGATGCAGCGGGCCCGCACCGGGATTCAGCGCGCCGAGCCGGACCCCGACCAGTCGCAGGCACAGGTTATGGTCGTCGTCGAGCAGATCCACGTCGGCGCACAAGCGGGCAGCCGCGCGCCGGGCCACCACCGTGACGCGCTCGGGCAGCGGGCCGAACAGGCGGACCCCGTCCACACCGACCGGCACCAGCGCGCCCTCGCCGAGCGCGGCGTCGGCGAACAGCAGGGCGACGGTCTGCATGGCCGCGTCGACCACGGCGGGATGGGCGAGATGTCCCGAATCGGCGGCGATGGAACCGTCCACCTCGGCCACCACGGTGTCGGCGCTCGCGCGCACGCCGATGACCCGGCGGAAGGCGGGACCGTACTGCAGGCCGCGGGCCGCCAGTGCGGCGTAGAAGAGCTCAGGATCGAACTCGATGTTGGAATCCAGTTCGGGCACAGCACATTTTGTGTCCTCATAGCTGCCGGTCTGCAGGCGGCCGGTGGCGTTGACGGTCCACACCGAACCGGTCGCGCCCCGGGAGCGGATCAGGAAGCGGCCGCTGGAATCCTCGACACCGGTCTCCAGCAGCGGCACATCCGAGGCCGCCATGATGAGCGGCGCGACGAAGCGCACACCCTCCAGCGCCACCCGGGTGCCGCCGAGCCGGGCGGCGGCCGCACTCAGTGCCGCGTCCAAATACGCCGCGCCGGGGAGGATTCGCGCACCCGCCACCACATGATCGGGCACCCACGGCAGATTCTCCGAACCGATCTGCAGCAGCCAGCCGGGCCTGCCCTCCAGATCCGGATCGCCCAGCATGGCATGCCCGCCGGGCGTGCCCAAGCGCAGCTGTTCGAAAAGCGGTAGGGCGGAATGCAATCGGGTGCGCTGCCACGGATAGCGGGGGAGCGGCAGATGAGGGGTGGCCGGGCGGTCGGCGGGGAACAGCACCTCCGGATCGAGCACGCCCGCACCGTAGAGCCCGATGAGAGTGCGGCGCAGGCTCTCCGAATCGGGCTGCTTGCGGTCCAGGGTCGCCACGGTGACGCCGGTATCGCCCGCGCCCAACAGCATTTCCCGAATATTGCCCGACAGCACCGGATGCGGACCGACCTCCAGGAACACCTGGCTGTCCGCGGCGATCAGGGCGCTGATCGCCGCCGAGAACCGCACCGGCCGACGGACATTGGCGCACCAGTACTCGGCATCCCAGTCGCCCTCGGTCACCACCGCGCCGGTGACGGTGGAGTACAGCGGCACGATCGGGCGCTGCGGAGTGAGATCGGCCAGGGCGGTGCGCAATTCGTCGAGGATCGGATCCATCAGACGGCTGTGATACGGCACCTCGACCCGCAGCCTGCGCGCGAAAACACCGTCATCGGTCAGATTTTCGGCGATCTCGTCGAGACGGTCCACCTCCCCGGAGAGCGTCACCGAACTCGGGCTGTTGCTCGCCGCGATATCCACCCGCGGGTCGTCGGCGATCAGCGCCCGCGCCCGCTCGAGGCCGAGCCCGACGACCAGCATGCCACCGGAACCGGCCGTGGTGGCCTGCAACCGGGCCCGATGGTAGGCCGCCGTCACGGCATCCTCGAGCGAAAGTACGCCCGCCACATAGGCCGCCGACACCTCGCCGACGCTGTGCCCGACAATGGCGGCCGGCGCGATCCCCAGTTCGGCGAGCGCGCTCACCAGCGCCACCTGCACCAGGAAGTTGGCGGGCTGGGCGACCTCGGTGGCGCCGACTCGGGACTCCTCCTCCGGGCGCAGCAGCTCGTCGATGATCGACCACCCGGACACCTCCTGGAAGGCCGCGTCCACCCGGCGCGCGGTGATCGCGAAAGCGCCGTCGGCACAGAGCAGTTCACGCGCCATGCCCCACCACTGCGGGCCCATGCCGGAGAACACGAACACCGGCTCGGCGACCCGGCGCGCCACCGTGCGCACGACGTCGCGCCCGTCACCCGCGGCATAGCGACGCAGTTCCCGCACCAGGTCGTCCCCGACGAGCACCCCGGTGCGGAACGGGTGATGCGCCATACGCGTCCACGCCGCCTCCGCCTGGCGGCCCGGAACGGCCCCCGCCGCCAGCAGGTCTGCGAAGCGCCCCGCCATCTCCCGTACCGCGGCCGGGCTCCGTCCCGAGATCGGCAGTACGCCGAAGTGCCGAGGCTCGGTGCGGGCCGCGTGACCGGAGCCGGTGGAGGTCTGGGACGCCTCCGATTGCCGGAGCTCGGAGTGCTGCTGCGGCGTGGCCTCACGCCGCGGCAGCGCCGTGTACTCCTGGAGGATCACGTGCGCGTTGGTGCCGCCGTAGCCGAATCCATTGACGGCGATGGTCATTCGCTCGACCTCCGGCCCGACCGGTTCGGCGTCGAGCTGTATGCGCAGGTTGAGTTCGGTGAAGGGGATATCGGGATGTGGCGTGTCGAACCAGCCCTGCGGCGGGATCGTGCGGTGGCGGATGGCCAGCGCGGATTTGATGACGCTCGCGACGCCCGACGCGGCCTCGGTGTGGCCGAGCGTGGCCTTGAGGGAACCGACGCCGAGCGTGCCGTCGCGCCCCGGCACCGCGCCGTACACGCGACCGAGCGCCCGCAGTTCGATGGGGTCGCCGACCGGCGTCCCGGTGCCGTGCGCCTCCACGTAGGTGATCGCGCGCGGATCCAATCCCGCACGGGCGCATACGGTCCGGGCCAGCGACTCCTGCGAGACGGCATTGGGCACCGTGATCGCGGTGGTCCGTCCGTCCTGATTGGTGCCGCTCGCCTTGATCACCGCGTACACGCGGTCACCGTCACGCTCCGCGTCTTCGAGCCGCTTGAGCACGATCATGCCGCCGCCCTCGCCGCGCCCGTAGCCGTCGCCCGCGGCGTCGAAGGATTTGCAGCGCCCGTCCGCGGCCAGGAAGCCGCCCTTGCACATCATGACGAAGGTCTCCGGCTGCAGCATGATGTTCACTCCGCCCGCCAGCGCCACCCCGCAGTCGCCGCGCAGCAGCGACTGACAGGCCAGATCCACCGCCACCAGCGACGAAGAACAGGCCGTGTCGACGGTGAGCGCGGGTCCGGTCAGGTTGAGCGCGTGCGCGATTCGATTGGAGAGCATGGTGTAGGAGGCGCTCGCGGCGGTGTGCATATCGACGTGGGGGAGTGCGGGGCCGACGACGCCGACTACCGACTGATCCACCACGAAGCCCCCGACATACACACCGACCGCCGCACCCGCCGCGCGCCCGGCGACGCCCGCGTCGTCCAGCGCCTCCCAGGTCACCTCGAGCAGCAGCCGCTGCTGTGGATCCAGACCGGTGGCCTCCCGGCGGGAGATGCCGAAGAAGTCGGGATCGAATTCCCAGGGATCGCTGGTCAGGAACGCCCCGCGCCGGGTGTAGCTGCGGCCGGGCGTGCGCCGGTCCGGGTCGTACCAGCGCCGATAATCCCACCGGTCGGCCGGAATATCCACGACGGCGTCACGTTTCTCGACGACGAATTCCCAGAAACTCTCGGGTGAATCGATTCCGCCGGCATAACGGCAGCCGATCCCGACGACGGCGATATCCGACATGCGGGTCCTTCCGAATGGGGTCACATGGCTCGGTGCGCCGATAGTAGTTGCGCGGCAACCTATTCCGCAGATCACAAAACGAATCCTGCGCGACCGCACAACATTGCGATCCGGCAGCTGTGAAAGACCACGAATTGGCCTGCCCGGCAATTCATCCGGTCCGACTGTCCGTAGCATCGGCCGATCTACGCGCGCTGGGAGTCGATCGTTGGTCAACGGTTTCGCATACTGGGGAGAATTCGTGGTCCGGCGGCGTCGCCTGGTGCTGGGGGTGCTGGTCGCCGCCCTGCTGGCCCTGGGCGGATACGGGCTGGGCCTGCCGGACCGGCTGAGTTCTGGCGGCTGGGACGATCCCGGATCGGATGCGGTGCGGGCGGCGCGGCTGCACCAGGCGGCCTTCGGACGCGATCACACCGGCGATGTGCTGCTGCTGTTCACCGCGCCCGAGGGCGCGACGGTCGACGAACCGGAGTTCGCGCGCGTGGTCACCGGCTACCTGAACGAGCTCCCGCGCCGGTACCCGGACCGGATCACGAAGATCAACGGCGCCTACTGGGCCACGGAAACCGGTGTGGCACAACGGTCTGTCTTCGGAACGGCCGACGGGAGGTATGCCTTCGCCTCGGTGGCGATAGCGGGCGACGACGATACGACGCTCATGCGGAACTACCGCGCGGTCGCCGGGCAGTTCCGGCTGCCGGGCGTCGATATGCGGGTCGCGGGCGGGCAGGCCGTCGGCGGCGCGCTGAACGACACCATGGCCGAGGATCAGCGGCGAATGGAACTGCTCGCCATCCCGGTGGTGGCGGTGCTGCTGTTCGTGGTCTTCGGCGGCGTGGTCGCCGCGGCGCTGCCATTGCTCGTGGGCGGGCTGACCGTCCTCGCCGCATGGGGCGTCATGCGCGCCGTCACGATCGTCACCGAGGTGAACTCCTTTGTCTCGCCGGTGGTTTCGATGATCGGACTGGGCCTAGCGGTCGACTACGGACTCTTCGTCGTGAGCCGCTTCCGGGAGGAACTGTCCGAGCACGGCGAGGTGGGCGTGGCCGTGCGGCGGTCGGTGGTAACGGCCGGGCGCACGGTGGTCGTCTCCGCGGGGATCGTCATCGCCGCGAGTGCGGGCCTGCTCGTCTTCCCGCAGAACTTCCTGCGCTCCTTCGCGCTCGGCGCGATGGTGACGGTGGCGCTGGCGGCCCTGACCTCGATCACCGTGCTGCCCGCGCTGCTGGCCCTGCTCGGCCGCCGAGTGGACCTGCTCGGCGTGCGATGGTTCCGTGGCTCGGTGCGCGCCGCCGGATGGGATCGGATGATCGGCTGGGTGGTGAAACATCCACGGGCCGTACTGATCTCGACCTGCGCCGGACTGCTGCTGCTGATCGTGCCGGTCACCGGCATCAGCTTCGGCGGCATCAGCGAGCGGTTCCTGCCGCCCGAGCATCCGACCAGGCTCGCGCAGGAGGAATTCGACGAACTGTTCCCGCTGCGGCGCATCGATCCGATCCAGCTCGTCATCCGCACCGCGGACCCGCGCTCCGCCGGAACGGTGTGGCAGCAGGCGAATCACGCCCCGGGCCTTGCCGTTTCGTTCACCGTTCCGCAGCGCAGCAGCACGCACCCGGACGTCTTCACCACCGCCGCTCCGCTGCTGGATCCCCGGAACAGCGGCGCGACCATCGACCACCTGCGCGCGCTGGCCACCCCGCCGGGCACCGTCCTGCTGGTCGGCGGTTCACCCGCCGTCGAACGGGATACCCTGCACGCCTTACGTATTCGGCTGCCGTGGATGCTGCTGCTGGTGCTGACCGCCACCACGGTGCTGCTCTACGGGGCTTTCGGCTCGCTGGTGCTGCCGATCAAGGCGGCTCTGCTCAACCTGCTCGGCCTCGGAGCGACCCTGGGCATCCTCACCTGGATCTTCATCGACGGCCACGGCGCGTACCTGCTGGGTTTCACCCCGCAACCGATCATGGCGCTCATCCTGATCGTGGTCACCGCCGTGATCTACGGCCTCTCCACCGACTACGAGGTATTCCTGCTCTCCCGCATCGCGGAGGCGCGGGCGGCGGGCGCGTGCACGGTCGACGCGGTGCGGCGGGGGACGGCGAGCACCGGGCGCATCATCACCGCGGCGGCCGCGGTGCTGCTCGTGGTGGTCGGCGCGTTCGCCTTCTCCGATCTGCTCATGATGCAGTACATCGCCTACGGCATGGTCGCGGCGCTGCTCATCGACGCCACCGTGCTGCGCGTCCTGCTGGTGCCCGCCGCCATGGCGCTGCTCGGCGACCGGTGCTGGTGGCCGCGCGGCGGCCTTGTGGAACCCGGCGGTGGAAAAGGTGAGCGACTCTCTCCCATGATCTCGTCTCCGCGTGCGTGAATGCCGCTCGCCCAAGGTCTTCCCGCAGGTGAAGAAGCTGATTCGCAATCTTGCGGGTTCGGCCGCGAAAGAGAGTAGAAGGTGAGTACTCGATCATCTTAGAGTTCGAACTCCACCGATGATGTCTGGATCGGAAGGAGTCGACGATGACAACCGAGGGAGCACTCCGCACGGGACTGACCGTGTCCGGCAGGCCGATGTCCATGCCGCTGCAGGATGTCCGAGCGCTGTCGCGGCAGCTGGTGGGGCATTTCATCGACAATGTCGTCCCGTGCGCCACCCTGCCCGGTGACATCATCTCCGGCGATGTCACCGCCATCACCCGCATCTGCCTGGAACTGGCCGTGAGCATGCTCGACGGCGAGGACATCCCGGCCAAGACCGGCCGGCTGGCCGACGCCGCGGCCGGGTGGGCGCGCGAGGGCGTGCCGATCGACGTCGTCCTGCACGCGGTGCACGAGGGGTTCAAAATCGGTCTGGGACTTATCGTTTCGAATGCGACGCCGCAGGACTTCGACAGTCTGGTGGACGCCGCCAAACTGGTGGTCGACATGCTCGACACCATCAACGCGACCGTCGCGCGCGCCTATGTGCGCGAGCACAAGGCGGTGGTGAGCGAGCACCACACCGCGGTGCACACGCTCACCTCGGCCCTGCTCGGCGGACATCCCACCTCGACCATGGCCCGGGAATGCGGTATCGAACTCGCCGACTCGTATTGTGTTCTGGCGCTGTCTGTTCCACAGCATCCGGACGAGCGCCATCCCATGCTGGACGGCAAGGTGGTGGCCCGGCGCAAACTGCGCAGGCTGCAGGCCGAACTCGCCACCCGCTGCGGGGACAGCGCGCTGGCCCTGCTGAGCGTGGACGGCGGAACCATCCTCGTCCCCGCCGCGGACCGGACCGACGCGCAGCTCGACGAACTGGTGGCCCAGCTGTCGGCGGCGGCGCACGTCCCCGTGCACGCCGCCCTGGTCGTCGCCACCCCGGCCGAGGTGCCCTCCGCGGCGGATCGCGCGCACGAACTGCTCGATATGGTGCAGCGCCTGGAATGCGTTCCGGGACTGTACCGATTCGCCGACCTGGCCCTCGAATACCAGCTCACCCGGCCCGGCCCGGGTCGCGAAACCCTGGGCGCGCTGCTGGATCCGCTGGACGACCATCCGGAGCTGTTGCAGACGCTGCAGATTCATATCGGGAACAATCTGAACCGGCAGCGCACCGCGCGCATCATGCACATCCACACCAACACCGTGGACTACCGATTGAAACGCATCTGCCAGCTCACCGGATTCGACCCCACCGCCACATCCGGACTGTGGCAACTGCGATCCGCGCTCATCGCGCGCACGTTCAGCGACCACAGTTACGCGCAGTCGAATATGTGAATTCTCCGAATATGAACGGCGTTTCCGGGAGCACTGCCCTCCGACTCCTAGCCTGATGCCGAAATAAGGAGGGCGCCTTGACCATTCGCCATTCGACGAGTACCGCCGCAAACGGAAGCACCGTCACCGATCCCGGAATTTCCGCCGACCCCGCGGAATTCGCCGCCCGGCTGGTATCCCTTTTCCCGGACGACAGTGTGGCACAGGGCCGGTGGATGGTCGAGGTCGCGGCCGCGGCGGCCGCCTGGGCGCGCGAGGGCCTCGGGCTGGACCGGGTACTGCTCGAGTATCACGAGGCCGTCCGCGACGGCCTGGCACTGGCCGCCGCCGAACCGCCCACCCAGGGCACGGTCCCCGCCGGCCGGGCCGAACTCCTGCTGCGCGTGCTGCAGACGGTGACCATGGCCACCACCTCGGCCTTCGTCGAGGAGTACCGGCTGGTGGCGCGCCAGCATCAAACGGCCGCACAGACCCTCATCGCCGCCCTGCTGAGCGGGCACGGCCGGTCCGCGCTGGCCCGGCGCACCGGCATCACCGTGGCCTCGAAGTATCAGGTGGTGGCGCTGAGCATCCCGGCGCCGGAGCCGGACGATTCGCATCCGGGTGCGCCGCTGCGGCGGCTGCGCCGGGTACAGGCCGAATCCGCCTCGGTCCTGGGCTCGCGGGCGCTGTCACTGCTCACCACGGCCGGGGGCACGATCCTGGTGCCCTGTGACGACAACGGCGGGGCCGAACTGCCCGGCGCGTTCAGCGTGAGCGCGGACGGGCTGCGCATCCTCTCGCTGGCGGCCGGTGTCCCGCTGACCGCGGTGGTGCTGTCCGGGTCCACCGATCGCATCCCCGATCTGGCGGCCCGCGCCCACGAACTGCTCGAACTGGTACACGCCCTGGGCCGCCCGCCCGGCATGTACCGCCTCGCCGACCTCGCCGTCGAATATCAGCTCTCCCGGCCGGGCCCCGCCCGCGAACACCTCGCCGACCTGCTTGCCCCCATCCGCGCCGACCCCCGGCTGCTGCTGACCCTGCAAACCTTTCTCGACGCCGGGCTGGACCGGATGGAAACCGCCCGCCGCCTCGATGTCCACCCCAACAGCATCACCCACCGCCTGCGCCGCATCCATCGGCTCTCCGGCCTGGATCTCGGCTGCCCCGAGGGGATTTCGCGCGCGCGAGCCGCCTTGATCGTGCGGGAGCTCGACGGCCGGACGGACTGACTCAGCGTGGGAGTGAGGGCGCGAAGCGGACTTCGGCGCTTGCGTAGCCGAAGAGCTTGCGGCCCTGGGACCGTGCGTCGATGGTGACGGTCGCGGTGCGGCGGCGGCGATCGCACGCGATCACCCGGCCCTTGAATTCGATATCGGCGGTGTCGGCGCGCGGCACCGCCAGATAGTGGACCTGGTTGGCGAATTCGGCGCGGTACTTGGTGACCGCGGCGGGATCGCTGGTCCAGGAGGTGACGTAGCCCGCGGCCAGACCCAGCACCAGCATGCCCGGTGCGATGAGTGCGGGCCTGCCGCCCGCGGCCCCGCGATCGGGACCGGCGGCGGGCGGATCACCCACGACCCGTGCGTAATTCGCCAGATCCCGGGCCTGGATCGAAACGCCCAGGGTGGGCAGTTCGGTATCGGCCGCGAGCCGGTCGAAGTCGACGCGGGTGCGCGGCAGGCGATCTCGTAGCAGCGCCGCGCTGTGCAGCGTATCGGCGAGCGGTGGATCGGCGTCCGGAGCGTGGACCGCGCCGAGCCCGGAATCCCGGGCGGAGGTGGCCCCCGGCTCCCCGGTGTGCGCCAGCAGGGCGGTGGAGGCCGACTGGATCGGGGTGCCGTGCCGGTCCCGCAGCACCCCGGTGATGGTCAGCACGTCGAAAGCGTGGAAGTGCCGGAAGGATTCGAAGTGGACGTCGCAGGTCAGCACATCGCCCGCGAGCAGCGGGCGGCCCACGTCGAGGGTCTGGTCCACGTGCACGATGCGATCGAGCCGGTACCCGGTCAGCACCGTGTCCAGGATCTCGCGCCGAACCTGCTGCCACACCAGGGCCGCGAAGGTCGGCGGAGCCATGATCGTCTCGAAACCCAGTCGCGCGGCGGCGGATTCCTCCCAGTGCGCGGGATGGTAGGCCTGCACGACGCGGGCGAACTCGCGAATTCGGCTGCGCTCCACCACGAACGGCCGCGCACATCGGTAACTGCGCCCCACCAGCGCGCGGGCCTGCTCGGCGCCCGCGCTCAGAACTGTGTTACTCATGGTCCTTGCCTCCGGATTTCGGTGTGCCACTACGGCATCGGGGTGAACAGCGCCGTGTACGGCAGGTCGTCGGGGGTGCAGGTGTCGGTCACCCGCACGCCGGCGGCGGCGAAGGTGGCCACCGCCCTGGGCATGTGGTCGGACGAAGTGATCAGGACGGCGTCGTGGCTGCCCAGCTCGGCCATCACCGCGGCCGACAGTTCGGCGTTCTCCACCGTGGAGCGGGCGTCCGGTTCGAGATGCACGCGCTCGGGCGGAATGCCACGCGCGGTGAGCCAATCCGCCATGGCCCGCGCCTCGGTGACATCGGCCTGCGGATTGCCGCCGGTCACGATGATCGGGGAGGCGGGCGACACCAGCGCCGAGACATAGCCCGCGCTCAGGCGCTCGATCAGCTCCGGGCGCATACCGCCGTCGGGCAGCAGACCGTAGCCGAGAATGACGATGGCGGTGTCCGGGCCGTGGGGAACGGGCAGCTCCGCGACCGCCGACGACGTGCTGGTCGTGAGCAGTGCGGCGGACAGCGCGGTGGCGGCGGCCGCTGTGCGGAACCACCGGGACGGACGGGTGAATGCGAAGTCGCGCACGGGAACTCCAGAACTGCCACGCGAGAGGGATCCGGCATGATCACCGGATGGTCAATGATTCTTCGGCGACCCGCGCACACGGGGAATTCCCCCCGTTTTCTGGAAATCTCACCGCACCGCCCACCGCGAATTTGTGACAGTCCGAACCGAACTCGCGAATAGGCGAATGCGCGGCTGCTGTCATCGTTCACCGAATGCCACTCGGTAAATGGTGAGCTGCGCCAGAATTCACCGGCACACCTACTGAGCGCCTTTCACGCCGTCCTACCGTGAGCCCGGTTTCGCTGCCGGAATTCACTCCCCGGCAGCGGAACTCGAACCCACATCGGGCTACGGAAAGGCATGCAATGAGACGAAGTTCCCGCCGCAGCACAGTACGGGCGGCGATCCTGACCGGGGTGGCGATGCTGGCCCTCGGTTTCGCCGGCACGGGCGCCGACGCCTCGCCCGAACCCGCGCCGGCCACGACCGAGCAGCAGCTGGCCGACTACATCGCCGCGGGCCTGAATCAGCCTGGCCCCATTGCCGATTCGGGCAGCGCCTGCACCTCGGGCAGCGGAGCGGGTTCCGGCAACGGTTCCGGCAACTGCTTCGGCGGCTCCGGCTCCAGCACCGGCTCCTCGGGCGGCTACTCCTCCGAGACCGCGGCCTACGGCCCGCCCATGACCTCCTGGCTGGCCGCCTTCGGCTACGGCCTGCTCAACCCCGACGCCACCCCGCCGGGCGCCAACGACTGGAACTGCAAGCCCACCGCCGAGCATCCGCGCCCGGTCCTGCTCATCCACGGCACCTGGATGAACGCCTACAACGGATTCGCGTACATGGGCCAGCCCATCAAGGACGCGGGCTTCTGCACCTTCACCTTCAACTACGGGCGATCCAATCTGCTCGAGGGTGGCGGGCTGGGCTCGTTCCTGCCCGGCACCATGGGCACCGGCTACATCCAGGATTCGGCGAAACAGCTGTCCGCCTTCGTGGATCGCGTGCTGGCGGCCACCGGGGCCGGGCAGGTCGATATCGTGGCGCATTCGCAGGGCGGCTCGATGTCCAACTGGTACACCAAGTTCGAGGGCGGCGCGGCCAAGGTGCACAACCTGATCACCTTCGGCGCAACGCATCACGGCACCTCACTCGACGGTATCGGCGCACTCGGCCGGGCGATCAACAACTTCGGGATCGACGTCCTCGGCTTCGTCGAGATCTTCGTGGGCCACGCCGGAATTCAGCAGACCATCGGCTCCGATTTCGTGAATCGGCTGAATGCCGACGGGGATACGGTCGCGGGTATCGACTACACCATCGTCGGCACCCGCTACGACGAGGTCACCAACCCCTACGACCTCACCTTCCTGAGGGCGGGGCCGGGCGCACGGGTGAACAACATCCTGCTGCAGGACGGCTGCGAGCCCGACCTGTCCGATCACCTGACGATGATGTATTCGCCGCGCGCACTGTCGATCGCGCTGCGGGCGCTGGATCCGGTGGGGCACCCGCAACTGGAGTGCTCCTTCAACCCGTGGCTGATGGGCGGGGGCGGCTCCCTCTAACCCGTACAGCCCGCGAGCGAGCCCACCGGGGGTCACCCCCTGAAACCCCCGGTGGGCTCGCGTTCCGTCGTTGTCCGACCGGTGGCTCAGGGTGTGGAACCCGTTGTGCTGGAGGCCAATTGCGCCTCCCGGGCTTCGGCCTCGATCCAGGCCGCCATCATGCGCGCGGTCATGGCGATGGCCTCCTGACGCTCCTGGCTGCCCACCTCGAGCGCGGTCGCGCGCAGCACGGCCGCGAAACCGGTGTTGATGAATACGAACGTCATCACATCGTATTTGTGGTCGTTGCCCGCCCCCAGCAACTGAATCAGCAGCACCTTCACCAGCAGGCGCAGGCGCGGTTCGAACTCCGGCAGCCCGCTGCTGTAGAACTGCACGCCCGCCACCAGCGCCCGCACCAGCTTGGCATTGGTCACCAGCTCGGCGGTGAAGACCTCCAGGAGTTCGGTGATCACCTGCGTCATCTCGGCCAGCAGATCCGTCATCTCGCGCTGGGACAGCGTGGACACCCATTCGGTGAAACGACGCTCGATGTTCTCGAGCAGGCGGCCGAGCAGTTCGTCGACGATGACGCTGCGGTCGGAGAAGTAGCGGTAGACCGTGCCGATGCTCACCCCGGCCTCGGCCGCGATGCGGTTGGTCGAGGTGTCGGCGATCCCGCGTTCGCCGAACAACTGCGCGGCGGTGTCGAGGATGTGCTCCCTGGTCTCCTTCGACCGCTGCTGGGTCGGGCGGCGGCGGTGACGGACGGCCTTCGGTGGCATCCGGGTCTCCTGGTGTTCGGCAAAGCTGAGCGTTGCTCATCTTATGACCGAATGTGCTCTGGGTTACTCGGAGTTACGGTAACTTTTTCCGGCACAGGATTCACGCGGGCTCGAGGAGGTGCCTATGGCGGCGGCCGGACGTGTGCCGCGCGGGCGATTGTCCCGGGCGAGCCGGCTCGGGCGATTGGCCACCGGGCAGGCCGTTCGCGGCGTCGGCAC
Source organism: Nocardia acididurans (assembly GCF_016741815.1). Classification (GTDB taxonomy): domain Bacteria; phylum Actinomycetota; class Actinomycetes; order Mycobacteriales; family Mycobacteriaceae; genus Nocardia; species Nocardia acididurans. The sequence continues at coordinate 407,815 of NZ_JAERRJ010000003.1, read as the reverse complement.
CCGGCTGTCGATGATCGGACAGCCCGAACAGGCGCGGCGGATTCTCGCCGAGAAATCCGCGCTGCAGGCGGCGCAGCAGGTGGTCACCGTGCTCGGCGGCATGAAGGGCGCGGCCATGAAACTGGGTCAGATGCTGTCGGTGCTCGACGTCGACCTGGTGCCCGAATCCCATCGGGAACTGTTCCGGGACAAGCTCGCCGAACTGCGGGACCGCGCGCCGCAGGTGTCGTTCGCGGAGATGCGCGCGGTCCTCGAGGGCGATCTCGGGCCGCTGGCACGGGTGTTCGCCGACTTCGACGAGACGCCGATCGCCGCCGCCTCCATCGGGCAGATGTACCGGGCGCGCCTGCACGACGGGCGCGAGGTCGCGGTGAAGGTGAAGTATCCGGGCGTGGACGAGGCGGTGCACGCCGATATGCGCAACCTCGAATTCTTCAGCAGGCTGTGGAGATCCGTGCTGCCCAGCGCCGCCGACGCCGCCGTGCTGGACGAGGTTGCGCGCAATATCGGCGGCGAACTCGACTACGTGCGCGAAGCGCACACCCAGCACCGGGTCGCCGGGCGGTATCGCGGGCACCCCTTCATCACCGTGCCCGACAGTATCGAGGAGTACTGCACCCACCACGTGCTGGTCACTGAATTCGTTGCCGGACAATCCTTTTCGCAAATCCGCGCGTTGCCGGACGCCGACCGCGACCATATCGGCGAACTGATCTACCGCTTCTACATCAGCTCCCTGTTCGCCGACCACGAGTTCTGCGGCGACCCGCACCCCGGCAATATCCTGCTCGCCGCCGACGGGCGGGTCGCCTTCGTCGACTTCGGCCTGTACCACCGGATGGATCCGGCGCACGTCGAATTCGAGCGGTACGCCATGCGGGCGGCGGCCGGGCATCGGGCCGGGGACCTCTACGACCAGTGGGTCGCGCGCGGCATCATCGATCCGGACGCGGGCGTGACCCCCGAGGAATGCCTGAACTACGTCTGGGCGGCCGCGGGTTGGCATCTGCTCGACGCGGAGATCACCATCACCCCGGAACTGGCCACCGGCGCGGTGGTGCTGGCCGTCGATCCGCGTGCCGCCGAATTCCGGGGCATGCGGCATCAACTGCTACCGCCCGAACATGTCTTCTCCCGGCGCGCGGACCTGTTCACCTACGCCGCGCTGGGGCAACTGGAGGCTACCGGAAACTGGCATCTCCTCGCCCGGGAGTGGCTCTACGACGAACCCCCGCGAAGCGATACGGGCCGCACCATCGCGCGATGGTCCGCCGCTGCGGGCTGACGGTTAGCGGGGCAGCGGCGAGCAGGGCACTTCTCCTGTGCTACAAGGGGTTTGCCAGTTCTTCGGAAAGGTTGGTGACTGCTCTGACGCTCGAGCCCTACCTCGCGGTCGTCCGCGGCTTCGGCGACGACCCCGCCGAGATCGCGGTGCACTCCGGTCAGTTCCACCATGTGCTGCTGACATCGACCCGGGCCTACCGCATTCCGCGAACGCGCACTGCCGCGGCGGCGCTGCGGCAGCGGGCGGGGATATTGCACATACTGTCGGAACTCGCACTCGGCGTGGGAGTTCCGGTGCCCGTGGCACTGGTGGCGAAGCCGGATTTCCTCTGCCTGGTCACCAGCCGGATTCCCGGCGAGCCGCTCGACCCCGGTGTGCTGGCGGACCCGGGCGTTCTCGACAGCGTGGCGGATCAGCTGGCCCGGGTGCTGAGCGCCCTCGGGGCGGCGGCCGTCCGCGCCGCGGGCCGATTCCCGGTCACGCCGCCGCGGCGCTGGCATGATTTCGCCGAAGATGTTCGGGCGCGGCTGTTTCCGCGCATGTCGCCACGGGGGCGGGCGCGGGCCGCGGCTGAGCTGGACGCCGTCGTCGCCCTGTCCGCCGTGGACGCCGCGCTCGTACACGGCGATCTCGGCGGCGAGAATCTGCTCTGGGTCTCCTCCGCCGACGGCCCGCTGCTCTCCGGAATCGTCGACTGGGACGAGGTCGCACTGGGCGACCCCGCCGAGGACCTCGCCGCACTCATGGCCGGATACGGCGCGGCCCTGGGTGAACGAATCACCGACCGCCGCAACGGTTCTTCCGGCATGCTCGCCCGCGCTCATGTGATCCGCGCGACTTTCGCATTGCAGCAGGCGCTTTCGGCCGCGCTGGACGACGACCCCGACGAACTGGCCGACGGTCTGCGGGATTACCTCACATGAAGTCGAACAGCGGTGGGAAGGCCAGCACCACGATCCACGCCCAGATCGCGTAGACCGCCACATAGCGGGTCTGCCAGCGTTCCAGGCGCGTGAAAGGGGAACGGTGCCTGATGAATTCGAGCAGCAACCATGCCGACCAGGCCAGGTTGGTGAGCAGGATCAGGTTCTCGCCGAGAGCCGCGATCTTGTTCGGGGTGGAGCCCCACTCGGTGATGCGGCCGGTGATGGCTGCCAGCACCAGCACGTCGACGATCAGCGCGCTGAGCACCAGGGCCAGTTGCAGTTTGTCGAAAACCCCCGGGGCGCTGCCGGGATCGCGGGCCGAGATGGAATAGAGCAGCAGGCCCAGCACCAGCACCAGCAGCACGTCGAACAGGATCAGGGCATCCCGGTCCACGTCGATTCCACTGCTGCTCACCCCGATTCCGATGAGCAGCGCCAACAGCACGGCGGTGAACAGGGGAGTGAAGACCTTGGTCAGCACCGGGGCCATGTTCTCGACCACGCTCTGCTTGGCCTCGACCAGCCACGCCGCCACCACCACGGCCGCCATACCGCCGCAGGGCAGCAGCCACTGCGTGACGAACTCCTCCGCGTCGATGCCGATCGCGGCGAAGGTGCCGACCGTGACGCCGGTCAGCACGCCGCCACCGAGGTACATGAGCACGAAGTAGACGAACCACTCCCCGGTGAATCGGATGAAGTCCATGCGCCGCTGATCCGACCGCCAGTCGCCCGCCACATAGGCCACCCCGGTCACCAGCCACAGCGCGATCGGCAGATGAATCGCGGTGAGCACCAGCGACTGTGAGTCGGTGTCGAGCGGATAGACGTTGGCTCCCACCGCGCCCAGCACGAACAGTGCCGCGATCACCGCGCTCGCCCGCCCCGAAAGCCGCCGCTGGACACCGAAATACAGGGCGAGCGGCGCGAACGCGAACAGCGCCAGATTGCGCCCGTAGATCTCGGCATGCTCGTCGAGGTCGACTCCGAACAAGGCGGGCACCTTGATCCCGATGGCCGCGACCACCGCGCAGACGATCATCACCACCAGATCCGGCCGCGCTCCGCCGATCCGCCGCCCCGTCGTGGCCCCGGCCGGTTCCGAATCCCCGCTCAGCACAAGCTGTTTCCACAACCGCCCCGAATGCTCGCGCGCGAACTCCCGCGACAGCTCGTCCACCCCGCCCAGCCGCTTCACCGCGACCAGAAACCCCTCGTCCGGCGTCAGCCCCACCCCGGTCAGCTCCGAAATGGTGCTCCGCAGATGGTCTTCCAGCTCATCGGTATCCGATTCCGACAGCGCCCGCCGCTTGCCCATATAGGCCCGCCACTGCGCGATCTGCACCTCGACATCGCCGTCCGCGCTCACGCCCCCATCCCTCCCGCGAACCGGGGCGCCTGCCACACCCCATCCAGCGCCTCCACCACCGCGACCCACTGCTTCCGATGCTCGACCAATTCCCGTCGCCCCTGTTCGGTGATCCGGTAATACTTCCGCCGCCGCCCCCCGTCCGGCGTATCCCAGAACGATTCGATATGCCCCACCCGCTCCAGCCGATGCAGCAGCGGATACAGCAGCCCTTCACTCCACTCGATCTCCCCGCCCGACAGCTCCCCGACCCGCTTCAGAATCGCGTACCCGTAGCTGTCCTCCCGGGCCAGAATCCCGAGCACGAGCGGCGTGGCCGAAGCCGCGACCAGGTCCTTCGGTATATGCATCGGCCGCCTCCCGTTGAAGCCTAGAACTTCTAGGCATAGTAGCTCGAGGTATATCGGTCGCGCCGGAGATTCCCGCCGGTCGCGCGCCGACCTCCGACGTGAGTTGGGTGCCGGGGCGGCGACCACGGTAAAGTCGTCGCGGATGAGTTGTTCCACCCCTGTTGCTGAGCCGAAGTCGCTGGACCGCCGTTTCGGGCGGGTGATGTGGCTGGTGCCGGCGTTGTGTACGGGCTTCGCCTATCTCTGTCTGACGTTGCCGATCTGGCCGTTCCAGGAGATCTCGCGCGGGTTCATCGATCTACAGGTGTATCGCCTGGGGATCGAGACGCTGCGTGATGGCGGGGATCTGTACGGACAGTTGCCGAAGACCACCATCGGGATCGGGCTGCCGTTCATCTATCCGCCGTTCGCGGCGCTGGTGCTCGGGCCGTTCGCGCTGCTGCCGTGGGATGCGGCGGCGCTGTCGTTCTTCGTGACCTCGGTGCTGGCGCTGGGGGCCACGCTGTATCTGGTGGCGCGGCGGGTGTGGCCGGGGGAGGACCGCACACTGCTCGCGCTGTGGGTGACGGCCACCGCGACGCCGCTGGCGCTGCTGCTGGAACCGGCTCGGGCGACGCTGGACTTCGGGCAGGTGAATCTGCTGCTGATGGTGCTGGTGGCGGCGGACTGCCTGACCGAGAAGCCGAAGTGGAAGCGCGGCATGCTGATCGGCGTCGCCGCCGCCATCAAGCTGACGCCCGCCGCGTTCGTGCTCTACTTCCTGGTCCGCAAGGATTACAAGGCCGCGGTCACCGCGGCCGTCACCGGTGCGGCGGCGACAGTGCTCGCCTTCGTGGTGATGCCGAAGTCGTCGATGGAGTACTGGTTCGGCGGACTCGGCAATGTGTCGGGGCTCAGCGGGTCGGCCTTCCACACCAATCAGTCGATTCAGGCGGTGCTGGCTCGATTCCAGATCGAGAAGCCGCTGTTCACCATTATCTGGCTGGCGCTGAGCGCGGCGCTGCTGGTGCTCGTGGTCGCGGCCATGCGGCAGGCGGCCGAGATGCCCGCACTGGCGCTGTCCATGAACGCCGTCTTCACCCTGCTGGTGTCGCCGATCTCCTGGTCGCACCACTGGGTGTGGATCGCGCCCGCGCTGCTGGCCATGCTCGGCTACGCCACGCGGCTGCCGTGGCGGCGGGCGGCGGGCTGGTACGCGGTCACCGCGTTCACCGCGGCCGTCTTCGTCTACGGTCCGCAGAACTGGCTGCCCGGTGACGACGACCGCGAATGGTCGTGGACCCCGTGGCAGCACCTCGAGGGCGACACCTACGTGTGGCTGAGCGTGCTGCTGGTCGCGCTGTTCCTGTTCACCGCGCGGCGCAATGCCCGCCGGGGGGACGCCGTGGTCGTCCGGGCTGAGGAGCGGACCACGGCGCTGGAAGGTAGTACTACTCCGCGGTGAGCCGCACCGGGAGATCCCGGTGCCCGTTGGAGATGAAACCGATGACCGGCGCGATATCGGCCGGGCCGGCGGCCAGACGCAGATCGGGGAACCGCGCGAACAGCGCGGGCAGGGCGATGCTCGCCTCGAGCCGGGCCAGCGGCGCGCCGATGCAGTGGTGCACGCCGTGGCCGAAGGCCACATGGTCCTTGTTCGTGCGGGTGACGTCGAAGACCTCGGCTGTCTCACCGTGCACCTTCGGATCGCGGCCCGCGGCGGCGTAGGAGGCGAGAATGGCCTCGCCCTTGGCGATCCGGATGTCGTCGATCTCGATGTCCTCCACCGCGTAGCGCAGCGGCAGATGCGCCACCGGCGATTCCACCCGCAGCGTCTCCTCGATGACCGCCTCCCAGCTCACCTCGCCCGCTCGCACGGCGGCCAGCTGCTCGGGATGGGTGAGCAGCAGGAAAATCGCCTGATCCAGCAGGTTGACCGTGGTCTCGTGCCCGGCGTTGATGACCAGCATCAGCGTGTCGATCATCTCCTTCTCGGTGAGCCGCTCGCCGTCCTCGTCCCGGGTGTTGATCAGGACGCTGGTCATGTCGTCACCCGGGTTGTCGCGGCGGAAGGCCACGAGTTCTCCGATGAGCTCGCCCATTTCGATGTAGTTGGCCAGCGCGGCCTCCGGGCTGATCTCGGTGTCGAAGAACCGCGCCACACAGACGCGCAGCCCCGGCTCCATCGCCTCCGGCACGCCCAGCAGCTCGGTGATCACCTGAATCGGCACCGGATACGCGAAACCCTCACGCAGATCCGCGATCTCGCCCGGCGCGGTGGTCGCGAGCTTGTCCAGCAGCTCGGTGACCAGCTCCTCGATGCGCGGCTGCAACGCCATGGTCCGGCGGTGCGTGAAGGCCGGGGACACCAGCTTGCGCAGCCGCCGGTGATCAGCGCCGTAGGCGGTGAACATGTTCTGCGCCGCCACCCACGGGAACAGCGGCCACTCCGCGGTCACCGCACCGTTGATGAACGCCGACCAGTGCTGCGCCGCGTCCTTGGACACCCGCGGATCGGCCAGCAGCCGCTTGAGCAGCTCGGCATCGGTCACCGACCAGGCGGGCACGCCCATCAGCTCGACCAGGGTCACCGGTCCTCGCGCACGGATCCGGGCGTTCTCTCCTTGAATGTCGACACCGGTCAGATCCAGTGCCAGGGGTTCGATGGTCATGCTGGTAACTCCTCACTCACAGAACATTCAAGGGCGGGCCCGCCGGGAAGACGACCGGCAGCGCCGCCAGCGCCCGGTGGAAAGGTCCTGGCCGCCAAGACAATTCATCCACAGGAACGGCGAGCCGCAACTCGGGCAGCGCATCCAGCAATTGATCGATCGCCTCCTGCGCCACCAGCGAGGCCACCGATTTGGCCGGGCAGGCGTGCGGTCCGAGACTCCAGGCCAGATGGGAGCGGTTGCCGATGCGCTCGCCGCCGCCGATGGCCGGATCGTTGTTGCAGCCGGCCAGGCTGATCACCACCGGCTGATGCGCGGGCAGCCAGGTGTCGCCGATCAGCATGGGCTGGCGCGGATAGGAGATGGCGAAGTTGGCCATCGGCGGATCGTTGAACAGCACCTCGTCCAAAGCGTCACGCGTGGACAGGCTTCCGCCGAGCACGTCACCGGCGAAGCGATCGTCGGTGAGGATCAGCCGCAGCGTGTTGATGATCAGGTTCTGCTGTGGTTCCAGCCCCGCGCCGTAGATGCTGATGATGTTGTAGAGCATCTCGGTGTCGTCGAGCGCGGCGTCGTGCTGCAGCAGCCGGGTCACCATGTCGTCGCCCGGGGTGCTGCGCTTGAGCGCGATCAATTCCAGCAGCGCCTCGCTGAGCATCTGCATGCCCAGCGCCGCGTTCTCGTCCACCGAGTCGAACAGCGCGGCCATGCCCGCGGCCACGCGCGCGCCGATATCCGGTGGGCAGCCCAGCATGTCGTTGAGCCCGGCGAAGACGAGCGGCATGGCGTACTGGCTGATCAGCTCCGCCTTACCGTTCTCGCAGAAGGCGTTGATGAGCGGAATGGCCTCGCGCTCCACGGTGGCGTGCAGCCCGTGCAGGTCCACGCCGTCCACGGCGGCCACATTGGCCTGCCGGTAGCGCCAGTGCGTGGATCCCGCATTGCGCAGCACGTTCGGATACCACTGCAGCATCGGCTTCACCGGCGAATCGTCCGGGATGGTGTCCTGCCAGATGCGCGGGTCGGCCGGAAAGTGCTCGGGATCGTTGAGGATTCGCACCGCGTCGTGGTAGCCGATCACCAGGGTGGCGGGCACGCCCGGCGCCAGCTCGACCGGCACCATGGAGCCGTGCGCGCGGCGCATCTCGCGGTAGTTGCCGTGCGGGTCGTTCGCGAATTCCGCGGTGTAGAGCGGGATCCGGGCTTCGACGGCAAGGGGGAACGAGCCGGTGGACGTGGTCAAAGGCGTGACTCCTGACGGGAATGAAACAGGAATTCGACGAGCATGATGAGCGACTGCACGCACGTGCGCCGATCACGCGCGTCCAGGGCGGTCAGCGGGGTGTCCGCGGCGAGGTCGAGCGCATCGCGCACCTCCGACAGCGGATAGCGGTGCGCGCCCTCGAATTCGTTGACCGCCACCGCGTACGGCACCCCGCGTTCCTCGAGCACCGCCAGCACCTCGTCGGACTGTTCGATGCGGCGGGTGTCGACCAGCACCAGCGCGCCCAGCGCGCCCAGTGCCAGCTCCTCCCAGAGCGGGACGAAGCGCTGCTGGCCGGGGGTGCCGAAAAGGTACAGGGCCAGTTGCGGATTCAGCGTGATGCGGCCGAAATCCATGGCGACCGTGGTGGTCGTCTTGTCCCGCAGCCCGGCCATATCGTCCACGCCGACGCTGGCGTGGGTGATGGTCTCCTCGGTGCGCAGCGGCTTGATCTCCGACACGCTGCCGACGAAGGTGGTCTTGCCGACCCCGAAATTGCCCGCCACCAACAGCTTTACCGATTTGGTGATGGTCGGCGGCAGGTACTCGACCTCCGCCGGCGGCGAGTCAGACCGCGAGGGCTCGGAGCCCATTCAGTACCTCTTCCAGCAGGCTGACGTCCGGCAGCGTGTGCTCGGGCGTCCGGGTTATCAGGTGACCGCTGTCCAGCAGGTCGGCGACGAGGATCTTCACCACCGACGGCGGTAGGTCGAGGTGAGCCGCGATCTCGGCCAGCGACAGGGCATTCCGGCACAGCGCGAAGATGCGCCGGGCATCGGGGGAACCGCCCTGCATGGCCGTGTCGGCGGCGACGATCACGGTGACCAGGTCCAGATGCCGGGTGGCACGCGTGCGCCCACCCGTGCGCACATACGCGCGGACCAGGTCGGGATCCCGCCGCGGCCCGGTCATTGCCGGGCGTCGCGGCGCGGCACGGCGCCGAGCTCGTGCCCGACCCGGGCGGCGAGTTCGTTGAGCCGATGCGCGACCAGTGCGACGTCGACCTCGGTGGTGGTCGAAACACCCAGTACCGCACCGGTTCCGGCGGCGGTGATGAAGATCATGCCGCCCTCGTACTCGGTGACGTTCTGGCGGACGTTGTCGCCGGGTCCGCCACAGAACTCGCCCAGCGCCTTGCCCAGTGAGCGCAGACCCGAGGCGGCAGCGGCGAATCGCTCGGCGTTGTCGCGGGTGATGTTGCCGGAGTGCGCCATCCGCAGTCCGTCCTCGGACAGCAGCACCGTGAACCGCACGCCGGGGATGTCGAGATCGGCGAGCAGCCAGGCCAGCTGGTTGGGGCCCTCGGACGGGTTGGATAGGACCGCGTTCTGCTGGCCGGTGGCGGACGGAGAGTTCACGAGTTCATCCCTTCGGTGTGTTCGGTACCGGCCGCGGCGATGCGGCCGCTGACCGAACCGCTGTGCCAGGCCACCGCGATATCGGGTCGCGCGAGCTGGAGGGTGGGTTGCGGTGCGGGTGAAGGACTTCCGTCGCCGGAAGCGACCGCGGGAATGCCGTGCGGGGGCGTCGAGGGTGCGGGCGCGGGGGCCGGGTGCAGGGCGGGGGTGTGCGCGCCCGGCTGGGTGACGGTGCGCCGCCGGCGCTTGGCCAGGCCGCTGGCGGTGAGGGCGGCGGCGACGGTGTTCTCACTCACGGCACGCTCCTGCACCGGCACGGCGCCCGGCACCGGTGCCATCACGGGTTGTTCCACGACGTCATGCGGCGCCACCAGCAGGGATTCCGGAATGAACACCATGGCCCGGACACCGCCGTAGGCGTTGGGGCCGTCGACGTAGACATTGAATCCGTAGCGGCGCACCAGGGCCGCGATACTGGGGAAACCGATCTTCGGGGCGGGGCCGAGTTCGAGGATGTCGACCGACCGCTCCCCGGCGAGCACCTGGCGGGCCTCCTCGAGCTGCTCGGCGTTCATGCGCACGCCGGCGTCGTCGATGAGGACGGTCACGCCGTGGTGGCCCTCCTGAAAGCTGATGTCCACGAACGAGGTCGGCGGCGAGTAGCGCAGCGCGTTGTCCACCAGGGTGGCGACGGTGTGCACCAGCGGCTCCACCACGCGGCTGGTCACCACGCGGTCGGCCTGGCCCGAACGCACCCGCAGGTAGTCGCGCACGCGGCCGACCGCGCCGCCCACCACATCGGTCACCGACTGCTGTGGCCAGCGGCGGCCGGGCAGCCCGCCGCTCACGATCACATACGACTGGGCCTGGCGGATCATCTGCTGCACACTGTGATCGATGCGGATGAGGGTCTCGTAGACCGCGTCGTCGCGGTGCTCGCGCAGCGCGGAGCTGACCACCTTGCCGACGTCCGCGCCCAGGCTGACCACGGAGGTTCCGAAGGAGCGCACCGCCGCCGCGGTCACATCCCGGGACGCGCCCTGCACTTCGTCGCGGGCGGCGCGGACCTGCTCCTCGGCCTCCTGTTCGGCCTTGCTGATCGCCTGCCGCGCTTGGGCTTCGATCTCGTGACGGCCCTGCTCGGCGGCCTCGGCCCAGAGCAGCCGCAAATCTTCGGTGTGGTTCTCGATGGTCCGCCACAGCAGCGGCACCAGTGTCGAATCTCGCAGTACGGGAGCGATATCCATCCCGCTGACCGGGACGCCCGGCCGGCGCAGCGACTCCGTGATGGACGGAAGCGCCTGGTGGGCAAACTGTTCGAGCAAATGCTCCGAGGCCCGTAGTCGGGCGGTCAGGTCACCGGCGCGTCTACTCTCCGCGCGTAACCGCACCGCCAGGTACCCCGCCACCCCCACAGCGAGTATCAGTACAGGTAGGAGTATCCAGAGAAACATCACGGCCATATGCGATTTCGTCAATCCTGTCGGCTACGTCAAGGTCGGGCACACGCGCGCAAACACGCCCGACAGTAGCCCACAACATACCGATTGCGTTACCCCAGCAACACTTTCACGCAAGATTCCGCAGGACCGGATTTCCGGTCCCGCAGAATCCGCTGCGGCCGTGCGGGATTGGATCGCTCACGAAACCGCGCCGATGAAACCTCCGATCGCCGCCCCGATCGCGCACCCGACGATGGCGCCGACCAGGAAGAACCAGATGCCGATCACGATCCCGACCAGGCAGCCGATGGCCGCGCCCGCCAGGATCGCGTCACCGCCGCCGGTGACATGGACGAAGGGCAGGCCCTGGGCGCTGGTGGCGGCCGGAGCCGGGCCGCCCACCGGGGTCAGCACGAGTTCGGTGTCACTGGCCAGGGTCGGCGTGACCTGGAAGGCCGCGCCGGTCTCGGTGCGCAGCGTCAACGGGATGGCCCCGATGACCGCGCCGTCCGCCGCGACCACCTGGACCACGTCCGGGGTGAGTACGAATCTGCCGGAGGCCAGAGCGACCACGGCATTCGAATGGTCTGCGGCGAGAGTGGTGCTGTAGCCGACCGAGCCGTCCACGCCGCTCACGGTGAGTCCCGCCTCGCCGTGCGCCGTCGCCATGGTGATTCCGGTGGCCGCGATGGCGAATACGGCTGTCGCCACCAATTTCCTGATGAACATGATCTTTTCCATCCGTTCGGGTTTCCTTTGACGTTCCCCCGACGAACGGCACCGGATGTCCCTCAATCATGCGCTTGCGAACCGTTTGCTGTCCATGGGTTCTCGATCGTCGAAGGACCTGTCCCGGGGGTCCGGGTCCGCGGATCGAAACCGTTCAGTATGCTTAGGCTTACCTATTCGTTGGGAGACTGCCTCATGGTTCGTAAGTTCGTCGCCGCCTCGATGTCGGCCGCCGCTCTGCTGCTTCCGGTTTCGGCCGCCGCGGTCATCGCCGCCCCCGCCGCCGTCGCCGCGCCCGCCGCGCCGTCGGCCGGTGAATTGCAGGGCACGATGCAGGCCGCCCTCAATGGTTCGGGCGCGGCCCTCGAGTCGGGCGACGCGAGCCGCATCGGCGCCGTCAAGACCCGCATCGCCGCCATCCCCGGCTACAGCTGGAGCATCACCGGCGGCGTGAGCGTCGACGGGGATGTCGCCAACGCCACCCTGGACAGCCGCCTCGGCGACTACAGCTACCCGATCCCGGTGACCTTCAAGTACGTCGACGGCTCCTGGAAGGTGTCGCGCGAGACCGAGGATCTGCTGGTCAGCTACGCCTCCATGTAATCGGCGAAGCCCGGGGGAAGCCGCCCCGCCTCAGATCGTCTGAGCGGCATCGGCTTCCACCAGGCTGCGCAGGAAGGCCGTCGGCACCTCGGGCCAGTCCCGCTGCCAGCGGCCGGCCAGCCGGTCCGCGTACAGCGCCGCCAGCGTGGCCACCACATGCGGCCCGCCGTCGAGGATGTAGCGGACCGAATCGTGTTCCGCGCACTGGGCGGTCACCGTCGCCAGCAGGGCCTTGGCCTCGTCCGCGCGGCCGGTCGCGGCCAGGCAGCCCACCAGCAGCCGCCGCGCCTTGAGCAGTTCCCGTGGCCGGTGCACGGATTCGAGGTACTCCACCCACTCCCGCGCCCAACGGCACGCCAGTTCGCGTTGCTCCGTATCGGATTCGGCGAGCAGCAGCCGGATCGCGGTGAATTCCTCGTAGAGCACCGTGAATTCGTCGATCGGGTCCACCGGCCTGCGACGCCGGTCATAGGAGACGGTCGGCAGCGGCCCGAATTCCGGATGCGGCGGCAGGCCCAGCCGCAGCCGCTCGTTCTCCACCTCGGCGCGCAGGCGGGGCAGCGACATCGAATGCGCCACGCGCGCACCCTCGTTCAACCGCCGGATGGCCGCGGCGCGATCACCGAGCAGCGCCTTCACGCGGGCGCCCACCACATAGCGGGCCAGTTTGAAATCCACCACGCCCGCCTCGGGGCCCAGTTTGTAGCCCTCGTCGAGCAGCCGTTCCGCCTCGGCGACCTCGCCGCGCTCGTAGAGCAGCTCACCCAGCAGCGACCCGGCCAGCCGGGCACCGTAGGAGTGACTGCCGCCGGACTGCTTGGCCACCTTCAGCGCGTGCCGGAAGTACTTCTCCGCCTGGGCGATATCGAGTTGCAGGCTGGCGCCGATGCCGAGGAAGCACAGGCCGTGCACATTGTTGTAGAAGCCCTTGTTGCGGCGCATGTACGGGGCCGTCCACTCCTGGATGCGCACCGCCTCGTCGAAGTCGTAGCGGTACCCCGCCGCCAGACTGGCCACATTCGCGCCGATGGCCACCACATACGGTGAAAGCTCCTCCGCGCGAGCGAAACACGGTGCGAGCATGCCCTCCACGCCGACCAGTACATCGGCGCGCACGGTCACCACGGCGTGCACCACGCCCGCCTCGGCGCGCAGCAGGGCGGTCGTCTCGGCGTCCAGGCTGCCCGCGTCCAGCGTCGATTCCGCCAGGCGCAGTGCGCGTTCCGCCGGTCCGGCGCGGTGCAGCAGGATATTGGCCCAGGCCAGATCCAATTGCAGGCGCGGATGGGTTTCGATCACCGTGGGCGGGAGTTTGTTCACCAGGCCGATGAGGCTGGCCATCTGCCCGTACTCCAGCAGCGACATGCCGTCGCGCTCCACGATTTCCACCGCGCGCACCTCGTCACCGGCCATGACCGCGTGATCGACCGCCTCACTGACCTGCCGGTGCTCGGCGAACCAGGCCGAGGCCGCGCGATGCAGCCGCTCGAGTCGTTCGGGCGGAGCGAGTTCCAGGCGCTGGCGCAGGAAATCCTGGAACAGGTGGTGGTATTCGAACCACTGCCCGCCGTCGATTCGGCGCAGGAACAGATCCTGCTGCTCGATGTGCTCGAGCAGGGCCTTGCCGTCCGCCACCCCGGTGAGCGCGGAAGCCAGGTCCCCGCAGGTGCGTTCGGTGATGGAGGTGGCGACCATGAAGTCGAGCACCTCGGGTTCCAGGGTTTCCAGCACGTTCTCGGCCAGGAATTCGCCGATGGCGTGGTGGCGGCCGGTGAGGGTGCTGATCAGGAATCCGGGATCGGGGGTGTCGCGCAGGTTCAGCGCCGCCAGTTGCAGCGCCGCCACCCAGCCGCCGGTGGATTCGACCAGATCCTCCACATCGGCGCGGTCCAGGTCGAGACCGCCCAGGCCGACCAGCAGCGCATATGCTTCGTCGGCGTCGAAACGCAATGCGGCGGTGTCGATTTCGAGCAGTTCGTGGCGGGCGCGCATGGTGCTCATGGGCAGGCCGGTCTGTCTGCGCGAGGTCACCAGGATGCGCAGCACCGGACTGCAGCCCTCGACCAGGAAGCGCAGCGCGGCGATCGTCGCGGGATCGGAGACCCGATGCCAGTCGTCGATCACCACGGTCAATTGCTCACCGCGCCGGTCGATATCGTTGATCAGCGAGGTCAGCACGAAGCGGCCCGCCTCGTCGGCGTGTTCCTCGAGCAGATCGCCGAGTTCGCGGGCCAGTGTGGGGCGCACCGCGTGAATGGCCTCCACCAGGTGCGCCAGGAACCACACCACATTGTCGTCGTCGCTGTCGACGGTCAGCCAGGCCACCGAACCGCCCTCGGCGCAGACCGCCGCACACCACTGCGCGGCCAGGGTGGTCTTGCCGAAACCGGTGGGGCCGTGCACGACCGCGAACTTCCGGTCGCTGCCGCGGCGCAGCGCGTCGAGCAGGCGGGGCCGGTCCACCAGGGCCTGCGGCAGCGCGGGCGGGCGCAGGCGGGTCGCGGGCACGGGCGGGGTGAGGCCGGTGGTGCGGCGGCGGCGATCGGAGCCCGTCGGTGTCGCGGGGGAGCGGGGCTCGACGGTCTCGGCGGGCGGCAGCGGGATCGGCATCTCATCCGGTGGAAGACCGTGCCGGAGTTGGATATCGCGCAGCGCCGTACCGAATTCGGCTGCGCTGGCCGGTCGTTCGTCGCGGTTGCGCGACATGGAGGATTCGATCAGATCCGTCAGATCCGCGGGCAGGCCGGAGGCGCTCAGATCCGGGATGGGGTGCTTGGTGATGCGCACGAACTGCGCGATCAGCTGCTCACCGCTGCGGCGTTCGAACACCGCGTGCCCGGTGCCCGCGCAGAACAGGGTGGACGCCAGGCTGTACACGTCGGCGGTGACATCCGGGGTCTGGCCCTGCAGCACCTCCGGCGCGGTGTAGGCGGGCGAGCCGGTGATGGCCCCGGCCGTGGTCTCGAAACCGCCTGCCAGCCGGGCGATTCCGAAATCGGCCAGCTGCGGCTCGCCGTACTCGGTGAGCAGGATGTTGCCCGGCTTCACATCCCGGTGCAGCAGGCCGCGCCGGTGCGCGGTCTCCAGCGCGCCGGCGATCCGCACCCCGATGTGCAGCACCTCCTGCCAGCCCACCGGGCCGTGCTGCTGGATGCGCGCGTCCAGCGAGCCGTGCGCGTGGAACGGCATCACGATGTAGGGCCGTCCGGTCGCGGTGGAGCCCACCTCGAAGACGTTCATGATGTTCGGGTGCCCGGAGAGTTTGCCCATGGCCAGTTGCTCGCGGACGAACCGCTCCAGGCTCTCGGATTCCAGATCGGCGGTGAGCACCTTGATGGCCACGGTGCGGTCCAGGGCCGCCTGTGTGCAGCGGTACACCACACCGAATCCGCCGCGCCCGACCTCGGTCGGACCGGTGAATCCGGCCGCTTCGAGTTCCGCCGCGAACCCAGCGGTCGGGTCACGGCGCGTGGAGAACGGATCGGTATGCACCACAGCGACCCCGATAAGCAAACGAGCCAGTCAAACCGAGCATAAGCCGGTTGCGCGGATTACGCGGGCCGTCCCAGTCGAACGGCCTGTGAACCGCATTCCGAACAACATTCACCGGGGCCGATGTATGCCCGACGGCGGGATCGCTCAGCCGAGGGCGGCCACGCCCGCGCGGGCGAACTCCTCGTCCTGATCGCCGCTGGGTGCGCCGGCGACGCCGATGCCCGCGATCGGAGCGCCGCCCTTCGCCTGGACCGGCGCGCCGCCGCCGAGGAACAGGGTGCCCGGGATGTCGGCGAGCTGGGGCGCGGACTTCAGGCGTTCGGTGAGCTGGGAGGTGGGGGCGTTCCAGGAGACCGCGGTGAACGCCTTCTCCTGGGCGGACTCGTAGGACTGCGGACCCGCGCCGTCGCCGCGCAGCACCACGATCGTATTGCCGTTGCGATCGACCACGGCCACGGTGACGCGCTGGTTCGCCTTGACCGCCGCGTCCAGGGCGGACTGTGCGGCGCGGGTCGCGGCGGCGAGGGTGAGGTGGGTGCTCTGCTGCAGGTCGGCGTCGCTGACATCGGCCGCGATCGGGGCCTGTGCGGCCGGGTCGGGGCGCTGCGCGTTCACCGAGGCGATGCCGACGGCTCCGGCTGCCACCACCGCGACGGCCGCACCGGCGATGACCAGGCGGGTGCGGGCGGGCTTCCCGATCGCGGTGACCTGCTGCTGCTGTGTCTCGTTGCTCATGACTCCAGCCTGCGGCCGTGCCGGGGATTTGCCATCGACGAATCGGGTGTGCTCGGCGAGCGCATCGGGGGAGGTCCGTATCAACCGATCGGATGACCCGTACCCTGGGCCGCGCACGGCAGAATGAAACCGTATGCCCATGTCAGCGCTGTCCAGGAGGTGAGCGGAGTGCGGAAAACCGGTGCGGGAGGCGATGATTCCCGCCTGCTCGCCACCATCGTGCACTGCGCCTTCTCCGTGTTGCTGGCGGCCTCGCTGCTGCGCTACCTGTTGCGGCACTCCGGTGCGCCGCAGCTGCCCTGGGTGCTGGCCCTGGTCTCGGTGGTCATGGTGCTCTACGTGGTCAGCGAACTGCGGGAGTCCCGGCGGGTGCTGTGGTTCGTGCTGCTGGTGGCCGCCTGGACCGCGCTGGTGCTGCTGGCCCCCAGTTTCGCCTGGTGCGCGGTGCCGCTGCTCTACACCGGACTGCGCATCCTGCCGTTGCGGATCGCACTGGGCCTGGTGGCGGCGCTCACCGGACTCGTGGTGGTGACCCAGGTCCGGCTGGCGGGCTGGGCCGATCCGAACCTGCTGCTGGCCCCGATCGCGGTGGCGGCCTTGAGCACCGCGCTGTTTGTGGGCATGCAGCGGCAGGCCGCGCGGCAGGCGGCGCTCATCGACACCCTGCGAACCACCCGGGCCGAGCTGGCCGAGACCGAAAGGCGCGCAGGCGTACTCGCCGAACGCGAACGGCTCGCGCGCGAGATCCACGACACCCTGGCACAGGGGCTCTCCAGTCAGCGCATGCTGTTGCAGGCCGCGGATCGGGTGTGGGACAGCGATTCCGGGCAGGCACGGGCGCATGTCCGCACCGCCGCCGAGGTGGCCGAACACAATCTGGCCGAGGCGCGCCGGTTCGTGCACGATCTCACCCCGTCCGATCTCGCCGCGGGCGGATCGCTGGAGGCCGCGCTGACCGCGCTGGCGCGTCGCGAGAACGACGAAAACCTCAGTGTGCGTTTCCACCTCGACGGCATACCGGCGCCGCTGCCGGAACCCGTCGCGGCGGCCCTGCTGCGGATCGCGCAGGGCGCGCTGGCGAATGCGCGCGAGCACGCGCACGCCGCCCGGGTGACCCTGTCGCTGACCCATCTCGGCGATCACGTCGTCCTCGATATCGCCGACGACGGAACGGGTTTCGACCCCGACGCCCCCGTGTCGGCCCCGCGCCGCGGCCACGGTCTGCCCGCCATGCGCGCCCGCATGCGCCAGCTCGGCGGCGGGCTCACCATCGAATCGGTCCCCGGCGACGGTACCGTGATCACCGCCTCGGTCCCCCTGGAGCTGTCATGAATCCTGTTGTGCGCCTGGTGCTCTGCGACGATCACGCGGTGGTGCGGGCGGGTCTGCGCGCCCTGCTCGCCAGCGCCGGCGGCATCGAGGTGGTCGGCGAGGCGGGCAGCGGACCCGAGGCCATCGCCCTGGCCGCCCGTCTCGCTCCCGACGTGGTGCTCATGGATCTGCAACTGGGCGGTGAGATGGACGGCATCGAGGCCATCCGGCGGATCACCGCCCAGCCCGCTCCGGTGCCGCGCGTGCTGGTGCTCACCACCTACGACACCGACGCCGACATCACCCGCGCCATCGCCGCCGGGGCCACCGGCTATCTGCTCAAAGCCGAACGGCCCGAAGAGCTTTTCAGCGCCATCCACGCCGCCGCGCAGGGCCGCACCGCGCTCTCGGCCCCCGTCGCCGATCGGATGATGACCCGGCTGCGCAATCCACGGCCCGCCCTCACCGCCCGCGAGCTGGACATTCTCACCCAGCTCGCACTCGGCCTGGGCAATCGCGAAATCGCGCGCGCCCTGCACGTCAGCGAGGCCACCGTCAAAACCCACCTGGGTCGCATCTACGAGAAGCTCGGCGTCGACACCCGTGCCGCCGCCGTCGCCCATGCCAAAGAACAACGACTGCTGGAGTGATTCGTGGGACCGTGCGCCGTCATCGTGATGGGAGTATCCGGCTCGGGGAAGTCGACCGTGGCCGGGCTGCTGGCCGCCGGCCTGGGCTGGCCGCTGGTGGAGGGCGATGAGCTGCATCCGCCGGCGAATATCGCGAAAATGTCTGCCGGACAGCCGCTTACGGACGCGGACCGGTGGCCGTGGCTGGATGCCGTGGCAGGTTTGATCACCGAGCGCATCGATGCCGGCGAATCGGTCGTCGTCACCTGCTCGGCGCTCCAGCGCTCCTATCGAGATGTCCTGCGCCGCAGCGTGATCGGGCATTCAGAGGCTACTCTGACCTTTGTCTACCTGGCCGGAACGCGAGACGAGCTGCACCGCCGGCTGGCTGCCCGGACCGGCCACTTCATGCCGCCGGAACTGCTCGACTCCCAGCTCGCCGCCCTCGAAGATCCGACCCCCGAACCCGACGTGCGCACCATCGATATCGGCCCACCCCCGGCCGAGGTCGCCGCCGCCGCGCTCGCGGCACTCCGGAATCGGTAGCCGCAGCGGACCGGCAGTGCCACCACGGCAGGCCGCGCGGGCCTACGGGGCACGCAGCCCGTTGAGCACCAGGTCCAGTACGACGTCGATGTGGTGGGCGCGGCCCTGCGGCCCGAGCGGCTCGGTCAGCATGTCGACCAGGCTCGGCGACAGCATCATGTAGAGCGACCGGCCGATGAGCCGGGTGTCCAGGCCCTGGCGCAGATAGCCTTGGGCCACACCGTGATCCAGCATGGAGGCGATGGCCGCGCCGAGTGCTTCGTGGACGCCGAGCAGGCGGGAGGTGAGTTCCTCGTCGACGGCGGTGGCCTCGAACAGCAGCATGCGGACCATGCCGGGCTCCTCGTCGAGCGTGCGCATCATGGCCTCGCCCACCGTGTGCAGGTGTGCGATGAAGCCG
The DNA here is from genome assembly GCF_016741815.1 of Nocardia acididurans. GTDB lineage: Bacteria > Actinomycetota > Actinomycetes > Mycobacteriales > Mycobacteriaceae > Nocardia > Nocardia acididurans. The sequence goes on along the minus strand of NZ_JAERRJ010000003.1, from coordinate 388,722 downwards.
TCGAAGCTCTCGTCCGGGCCCGCGCCCCAGGCTTCCTGTATGGCCGTGAACATCTTCTCGATGCCGAATTCGATGACGTGGTCGAGGATTTCGCGTTTGCTGTCGAAGTACCGGTAGAAGGTGCCGGTGGCGACGCCGAGCCGGTCGGTGATGTCGTTGACACCGGCCGCGGTGTAACCCTTTTCGATGAACACGGCGTAGGCGGTCGCGACCAGTTCGCGGCGGCGTTGCGCGGTGCGGTCCGCGCTCGGCGGCCTGCCGCGCCTGGGCTGCGCGGGTCCGGTCGGGGTGGGGGTCATGGCGCTTTCTCGGGCTGAGGGACGGTCTGCGGGGGCCATGGTACCCCGTCCTGCGGAATTGAATGAGATCTCATTCACCTAATTCCCAAAGCTGTCTCAGACGTGCTAACTTTCCAGGCGAATGAGGTCTCATTCACTTAATTCTCTCGGTGGAAACCGCAGTTCAGCAGGGGAGATGACGATGGCACGAGACGCCATGGACAAGAAGGTGCCCACCTCGCGCGCGGTCCGGACCGCCGCGCTGGGGCGCGTGGCGGCAGGGGCGGTGCTGCGTCAGGCGGGGGTGAAGGTCGCCACGGTCGGCCGCAGCGAGGAGAAGAAGAAGGCGGTCATGGACCGCAAGCAGGCCGAGGCGATGAAGGCGCTCGTCAACGGCCTGGGCACTATGCGCGGCGCGGCGCTCAAGATCGGGCAGGCGCTGTCCATCGTCGACGGCGGCATCTTCCCCGACGAAGTGCGCGAGGATTTCCAGAAAGCCCTTGCCAAGCTTCGGGATTCGGCCCCCACCGTGGGATTCGACAAGATGCGCAAGCTGATCGAGAGCGAGCTGGGGGGCAAGCTCGGCGATCACTTCGCGGTCTTCGACGACACACCGATCGCGTCGGCCTCCATCGGGCAGGTGTACCGGGCGCGGCTGCACGACGGGCGCGAGGTGTGTGTGAAGGTGCAGTACCCGGGCATCGACAAGGCCGTGCGCGCCGACATCAAGAATATGGCGCTCTTCAGCCACGCCCTGAAATTGATTGCGCCGGCGCTGGATACGGCCGCATTGGCCGCCGAGATCCGTGACCGCGTGGAGGAGGAACTCGACTACGAGCTGGAAGCCCAGAACCAGCGCGCCGCCGCCCGCCTGTTCCGCGGGCACCCCTTCATCGTGGTGCCCGATGTGGTGACCGCGCTGTCCGGGCAGCGGGTGCTGGTCACCGAATTCTTCGACGGCCGGGGGTTCGAGGCCGTGAAGCTCATGGACGAGCAGACCCGGAATCGGGTGGCGGAGATCATCTTCCGGTTCTTCGGCGCGGGCATGATGCGCTACGGCCAGTTCTCCGGCGACCCGCATCCGGGCAACTTCCTCGTCGGCGACGACGGCCGCGTGGCCTTCCTGGACTTCGGCCTGTACAAGTACATCGACGACAGCTCGATCGAAGACCTGCTGGTCATTCAGCGCGCCATGGCCGAAAACGACGCCGCGGCAGTCCATTCCGGATTGGCATCCGCCGGATTCCTGCCCGACCCCGACGCGGTCGACGCCGACGAGGCGCTGCCCATCGTCGAATCCGTCTTCGGCTGGATGACCACCGACGCGGTCGTCCGGATCACCCCCGAGATGGTGAACGACGCCCTCGCCAACACCATCGTCCCCACCGGGGACAGCTTCGGTCTGCTTCGCAAGCAATCGGTTCCGCAGGAGCAGTTGGTCACCCTGCGCACCCTGGTGATGGTGATGGCGGTGCTGGGGCAGCTGAGCGCCTCGGGCAACTGGCACGCCATCGCCCGGGAGTGGCAGTACGACCAGGCCCCCGGCACCGAACTGGGCCGTATCGAAGCCGAATCCGACTGGGCCGCCGCCCATACCCTCGCCCGCGCCTGAAACCCCTCCGCGCCTGAAACCCTCAGCCCCCCAAGGACTCCCGATGCTGACCAGCTTCCTGAACGATATCCTCGAGAACCCCATCGCCAAGGGCGCCATCGACCGGGCCAATGACGCCCGCGACACCGCACTGGCCACTCAGCAGGCCATTCTGAGCCTGCTCAACCTTCCCACGGCCACCGATGTGGAGACCATCACCCATCGGCTGAAGTCGATCTCGCAGCGGCTGGAGCAACTGGAGGACGCGGTGGACAACCTCAACCGCACAGCCACCACCATCGCCTCCATCTCCAAGAAGCTGACCGCGCTCGACCTGCACCTGGAGGCCCTGCTGGCGGAGCGGGCCTCCAGCGTCTGAGGCCGATACGGCCGGCGCGGGTCAGCTGCCCTGGAACGGATCCGAACCCGGGCGGGGGACGTCACCGCGCCAGCCGCCGGACTCGTAGCCCTGACTCTCGATGAACTCCTTGAACCGCTTCAGATCGCCCTTGACCCGGCGATCGAGCAGGCCGAGTTTGTCGCCGACGTTCTCGACGAAACCCTCCGGGTCGATATCCATCTGGGTGATCACCCGGGTGGTGGAGTCGTCGATGCGGTGGAAGGTGACCACGCCCGCGTGCTCCGGGCCGCTGTCGGAACGCCACGCGACGCGCTCGTCGGGATGCTGCTCGGTGATGGTGGCGTCGAATTCCCGTTCCACCGGCCCGAAATGGACCTTCCAGTGCGTGTGCGTGTCGTCCAGCTGGTCGACGCGCTCCACGCCCTCCATGAAGTGCGGGAACGACTCGAACTGCGTCCACTGGTTGTAGGCCGTGCCGATCGGCACGTTGACCTCTGTCGACGCGGTGACGGTACCCATGACAACCTCGCTTTCCGTATCCGGTGTGCCGCGATTTCCGGCACCATCGCTCGCCTACCCGAGGGGGTTCGGCGTAAACGAGCGGGGGTGCAGGTCCGGGCGTTTCACGCGGTCGGTGCGGCGATATTGGCTACTGTCGGGCACATGACTGGCGGTATGCAGCGGGTGGTGGTGGGAGCCGGAGCGCTGACGCGCGCGGAGATCGTGGCGGTGGCCCGCGGCGGGGCCGGGGTCGGGGTCGCGCAGGATGATCTGGCCCGATTGGCCAAGGTGCGCTTGACCATCGACGAACTGGCCCGGGGCCGGCAACCGGTGTACGGCGTGTCCACCGGGTTCGGGGCGCTGGCGCTGCGCCATATCCCCCCGGAGCGGCGGACCGATCTGCAGCGCTCGCTGATTCGCTCGCACGCGGCCGGGGCGGGGCAGGCGGTCGAAGCCGAAGTGGTGCGGGCCATGATGGTGCTGCGGTTGCGGACCCTCATGTCGGGGCACACCGGCGTCCGGCCGGACACCGCGCAGGCCCTCGCGGGATTGCTCGACAGCGGGCTGATTCCCGTTGTGCCGGAATACGGTTCGCTCGGCTGCTCCGGCGACCTCGCGCCGCTCGCCGCGGTGGCGCTGGCGCTCATGGGGGAGGGGGAGGTGCTCGCCGGGGACGGCGTGCGGCCCATGCGCGAGGCGATGGCAGAGGCGGGACTCACCCCGCTGACGCTCGCCGAGAAGGAGGGGCTGGCGCTCACCAACGGCACCGACGGCATGCTCGGCATGCTGGTGCTGGCCATCGACGATCTGCACCGGCTGCTCGATATCGCGGACCTGACGGCCGCCATGAGCGTGGAGGCGCTGCTCGGGACCGATCGGGTGTTCGCCGCTGATCTGCAGCAGCTGCGACCCCATCCGGGACAGGGGATTTCGGCCGCGCGCATGCGGACCGCGCTGGCCGGGTCGGCGATCGTGGCCAGCCATCGCGGCGCGGACTGCCCGCGCGTGCAGGACGCCTACTCGCTGCGGTGCGCGCCGCAGGTGCACGGTGCGGCGCGGGACACGCTGGCCCACGCCGAAACCGTGGCCGAGCGTGAATTGTGTTCCGCCATCGACAATCCCGTGGTGCTGGCGGACGGCCGGGTGGAATCCAACGGCAACTTCCACGGCGCGCCCGTGGCCTACGTGCTGGACTTCCTGGCCATCGCCGTCGCCGATGTGGCGAGCATCGCGGAGCGGCGCACCGACCGCATGCTGGATGTGCATCGCTCGCACGGGCTTCCGGCCTTCCTCGCCGACGATCCGGGCGTGGACTCGGGCTACATGATCGCCCAGTACACCCAGGCCGGGATCGTGTCGGAGTTGAAGCGGCTGGCCGTACCGGCGTCGGTGGATTCGATTCCGTCCAGTGCCATGCAGGAGGATCACGTCTCCATGGGCTGGTCGGCGGCACGCAAGCTGCGGCGGGCGGTGGACGGGCTCACCACCGTGCTGGCCATCGAATTGCTCACCGCGGCAAGGGCGCTGGATCTGCGCGCGCCGCTGGAACCCGGTCCGGTCACCGCGGCGGCCCGGGATCTGCTGCGCGAACGGGTTCCGGCTCCCGGGCCGGACCGGCACCTCGCACCCGATATCGCGGCGGCCGTGGAACTGGTCCGCTCGGGCGCGCTGCGGGTTCCCGCGCAGGCGTAGGGCGGCCTGCCCCCGGGATTCGCATTGCCCCACCGGGAACTCCGTGCCAGCCTGGATTCATGAGGTTCCACACCGAGCTCGACGGGCAGGTGCCGCTGCGTGTCACCGTCGAGTTCACCGATCCCGTGGACCGTGCGCTCGGTATCCGGTGGTCGCCCGCCACGGAGTCGGCCGCCCGCCGCAGGTTCGAGTACGCGCGGGTGTTCCTGGTCGCGCTGAGCGAGCAGCCGCACCGCACGTACCTCGATATCGTCGACGGCCACCCCTGGACATCGCTGCGACTACCCGCGGCGCTGGCCGCGGGCGAGTACGCCATCGAGATCGACGCCTACGGCAGCGCCAGCTGGGGTGACGGCCGCCTGGACGCGCACGGCCGCAGCCCGTCGTTCACCCTCGGGCCCGTGCCAGACGGTGCGCCATCGCCTTGAACATCTCGGTGGCGATCACCGCCTGCCCCGAGGTGGAGAAGTGGATTCGATCCGCACTGAGCAGGTTCGGGCGATCGTTGAACGGGTGATCCCAGGTGTCGGCGATGAGGGCGTCGTACTCCGTGGCGAGCCGGGCATTGATCTCGTTGACCCGTCGCACCCGCTCGGTGAAATCGGGGAAGGCCGGGATCACGAAGGCCCGCCCGAGTTGAATGGTGCTGAGCTGCGCGCCCGTTCGCGCCGCGAACTCGTACAGGCGGCGCAGGTTCGCCTCGATCTCGCCGAAATCCGGTGTGCGGCGCATGATGTCGTTCGCGCCGCTGTTCAGGTGCAGCAGCTCCGGCGCGAAGGCGCGGATCCGCTCGGCCTGGTCGTCGAGGACTTCGGTGGTGGTGGCACCGTACTTCGCGATATTGAGGTAGACGAGGTCGGGCCGTACGCGCCGCAGGACGCCCGCCACGCGTTCGGGCCAGCCCTCCGGTCCGTAGCCGGGGCTCGGGTCACTGGTGCCCAGGGCCAGACTGTCGCCGATGACGCCGAACCGCGTCCACGGTGCGTCGTGGATCAGCGCCGCGGCGTCGAGCGCGCCGAGGACGAAGGGATCGGTTTCCTCGATCGGTGTGTGCACTGTCATCGCCTCGCTTACTCGCTGTTTCGTTTCTCGGTGATGCCGAAGGAAGTGAGCGCGGCGACGGCGGCCACCGCCGCGATCACCCACCACGCCCGGGTGAAGACGGTCTCGGCCCGCTCGGCGGGTACCGCGGTGGATCCGAGCACCGCGACCAGCAGCGACACTCCGAGCACATAGCCGAGCTGGCGGCTGGTGTTCACCACGGCGCTGCCGGTCGCGACCCAGGCGGCGGGCAGGCCGACGGTCGCGGTGGCCAGCAGGGTGGGCAGGGCGAATCCGACGCCGATGCCCACGACGATCCACCCCGGAAGCACCTGCGTCGCATAGTCGACCTCGGTGTCGGCGCTCAGCGCGAGCATGGCCGCGCCGACGCCGACCAGCAGATTGCCGAACGCCACCACCATTCCGGATGACCAGCGCCGCAACAGTTGCTGGCTCACCGCCGCGAAGATCGGCACCATGAGCGGCCCCGGCGCGATGGCCCATCCGGTGCGCAGCGCGCTGAATCCGGCGCGGCCCTCCAGCCACAGCACGACGCTGGGCAGTACCGCCCCGAACGCGGTGCAGAACAGCAGGGCGGTGCAATTCGCGCTGGAGAAGGTGCGCACCCGCAGCAGCGCCGGGGCCACGATGGGGACCGGATGCCGGAACACGCGGATCACGATGGCGGCCGTTCCGAGCGCCGCCACCGCGACGGCGGTGGGCAGCCCGGGGCCGGACCATCCCCACTCCGGCCCCTGTACCAGCGCGAGCGCCGTCGCGCCCAGCGCGACCGCCAGCACCAGCGCGCCCAGCACATCCGGAATCGCGGTCACCGATTCGTCGCGGGAATCGGGTACGAAGCGGATCGCGGCGAGCAGCGCCGCCACGCCGATGGGCACGTTGACCAGGAACACCCACTGCCAGGAGAGCTGCACCAGCGCGCCGCCGAGCACCGGGCCGAGCGCGGCCGCGACGGAAGTGGAAGTGGCCCAGACCTTCACGGCGTAGGCGCGCTCGGCCGCGGGCATGGCGGTGAGCAGCAGCCCGAGGCTCGCCGGGGTGAGCGCGGCCGCGCCCGCCGCCTGCAGCACCCGGGCGGCGATCAGCACGCCCAGCGTGGGGCTGGCCGCGCACACGGCGCTGGCGAGGGTGAAAACCGCCAGCCCGCCGAGGAATCCGGCTTTGCGACCGTAGCGGTCGGCCAGCCGGCCGGCCGGGATGAGCAGGGCCGCGTAGACGATGGTGTAGGCGTTCAGGATCCAGCTGAGGTCGGCGAGCGAGGATCCGGTGTACGCCGCGCCGATGGCGGTGAACGCGATATTGACGACGAAGACGTCGAGCATCGCCGTGAAGGCGGCGGAACAGAGGATGAGCAGGACGAGGTTCGAGCGGTCCGCGGTGGTGGCAGCGGCGGTCTCGGCACGCTGACTGTATTGAACCATAGTCAGAAGATACCCAGCTGACTATGGATTGCTCAAGCTAGATTTTCGGGGCAGCGGGGGCAGCGTGGTGGCCGCGCGAATTTCCCGATGTCGCGGCGGGGGGACCGTTTGACGGCCGGTGTGCCGGGAATGGCCGAAGCACCAACGTTTCCGGCATCGGAGGATTTCCCATGATCAGGCTCGTCCGGCGTATCGCCCGGCCATTGCTGGCGACGGCATTCATCGTGGACGGTATCGATACGCTCACCCACCCGGAGCCGCGGGTGAAGGCGGCTGACGCACTCATGCAGCGCGGCCGGACCGCGCTGCCCGCCCAGGCGGCGAACAGGATCCCCAGCGACCCCGGCACCGTGGTGCGCGCCAACGCCGCCACCCAGGTGCTCGGCGGCGTCCTGCTGGCCTCGGGCCGCACCCCTCGCCTCGCCACCCTGCTGCTGACGGTCACCGTCTTGCCCGCCACCGTCACCGAACAGAACTTCTGGGCCGAATCCGACCCGGAACGCCGGGCCCACAAGCGCACCGCCTTCCTCAAGGACATCAGCCTCCTCGGCGGCCTCCTCATCGCCACCACCGATTCCGCCGACCCGCCTCCGCTCACCAAGCGCGCCCGCCGCGCCGCCGAGAGCGCCGCCGCGGCCCTCCCCTCGGCCGCCGCCGTCTCCGAGGCCGGCGCCCACCTCGCCGAACTCGTCCGCGACCGCGGCAGCCAGGTGGCCGACGTGGTGCGCGACCGCGGCAGCGAACTCGCCGCGACCGCCCGCGACAAGGGCGAGCACCTCGCCGAGGTCGCCCAGGACCGCGGCAGCGACCTGGCCGCCGTAGCCCGCGAAAAAGGCGGTCACCTGGCCGAGGTAGCCCAGGACCGCGGCGGTGAACTGGCCTCGGCGGCGCGTGCGAAGAGCGAGCGCTTCGCCGAGGCGGCCCAGGATCGCCGGGCCGCGTTGGCCGATGCCGCCCGCGAGCGCGGCGACCGTCTGGCCGAGGCCGCCCAGGATCGCCGCGCCGAGTTGGCCTCCGCCGCCCAGGATCGTCGCGGCGCCTACGCCGCCACCGCGCGGGGCCGTCGGGCCCGCTTCGCCAGGGCGGCCCGCAAACGCCGCGACGAACTGGCCGAAGCCGCGCGGGAACGCGGCGATCGCCTGGCCGAATCCGCGCAGCATCGTGGCTATGAGCTGGCTACCAACGCGCGCGAGAAGCGCGATGAGCTCGCGGAGTCCGCGCAGCATCGCGGCAGTGAGTGGGCCGAGGCCGCCCGCGATCGACGCGACCGGCTGGCCGCCGCCGCCCAGGATCGCGGCGGCGATCTGGCCGCGAACGCGCGCGACAAGCGCGACCATCTTGCCGAGGCGGCGCAGGATCGGGGCAGTGAATTCGCCTCTGCCGCAAAGGAGAAGGGTGAGCATCTGATCGAGGTCGCGCAGGAGCGGCTGGGGCGCGCGACCGAACGTGCCGGGCAGGCGACCGAGCGCGCCGGGCGGCGGCTGCGCGACAGCTGAGCGTCGGCTCCGGGAAACGGTTCGCTGTGGCGGCGTAGCGTCGCCGCAGCGAATTCGTCGTGTCGTGGGGTGGTTGCGGCGCAGGCGTTTTCGGAAATGGCCGGGTGCTATTGATTCGGTGCGGGGCTCTGGTCTACGGTCGAGAAAATTGTCTCAGACAATATCGATCGGCGGCCGGTGGGGTCGCGGGGAGCTGCGAGGTGGGCGATGGCCGGGGCTAGGCGCAAGGGGATCGCACGGACAGTGAAGCTTGTCCGATTGCCGATGTCGATCATGCTGAGTCGGGCCACCGCGCTCAGCACCCGGGTGATCACCGGGTTGGAGCGGGGGGAGATCGACGAGAAACTGATGCAGGAGGCCGCCGATCAGGTCTTCCAGGTGCTGGGGGAGCTCAAGGGCGCGGCCATGAAGATCGGCCAGGCCCTGAGCGTGATGGAGGTGGCGGTGCCGCCGCAGTTCATCGGCCAGTACAAGGACGCGCTGGTCAAATTGCAGGCCGAGGCCCCGCCGATGCCGGTGAAGGACACCTATCGAATGCTGGCCATGCAGTTGGGCACCCGCTGGCGCGCCCGGTTCGAGAGCTTCGACGACGACCCGATCGCGGCCGCGAGCATCGGTCAGGTGCACCGGGCGGTATGGGGCGACGGGCGGGCCGTCGCGGTGAAGGTGCAGTATCCCGAGGCCGAGGAGTCGCTGCGCGCGGATCTGAAGATGCTCCAGATGTTCTCCGCCGCATTCAATCTGGTGCTCCCGGGCACCGATGTGAAGGCCCTGGTCGACGAGTTCATCGCCCGCACCGACGACGAACTCGACTACCGTATCGAAGCCGACTACCAGCGCAAATTCGCCCGCGCCCTGGGCCCGGACGATCCGAAGTTCTTCGCGCCCAAGGTGGTCGCCAGTGCGCCCAAGATCATGGTCAGCGAGTGGATGGAGGGCACCCCGCTGTCCCGGATCATCGCCTCCGGCACCCAGGAGCAGCGTGACGCCGCCGGTACCCTGCTGGCCGAATTCCTGCTCTCCTCCCCGCAGCGCGTCGGCTACCTGCACTGCGACCCGCACCCCGGCAACTTCCAGCTGCTGCCCGACGGCCGGCTCGGCGTCATCGACTTCGGCGCCTGCCTGCCCATGCCCCATGGCATCCCGCCCTACCTCGGCGAGGTGTTCCGCCTGGCCCTGGCCCAGGACTTCGAGGGCGCGGTGGATGTCATGCGCCGCAACGGTTTCGTCAAGGACGGCGCCGACTACGACGTCGAGCACCTGCGCGGCGTGATCCAGCCGCATATGGAGAAGTTCAACGACCCCGACTTCCGGGTGAGCCGTAAAGCCGTGCAGGAGACCGTGTTGGCCCTGCTCGACGTCCGCAACTTCTCCTTCCAGAACGCCATGGCGGCCACCGCCCCCGAGGACGCGGTGGAACTGCCCATGCTGGCCCGGGTGGCGGGCGGCATCATCGGCATCTGTGCCCAACTCGACTCGGACACACCGATTCTGGAGATCATGGAACGCTGGCTGCCGGGCTTCGCCGCCCCCGAGCACACCGACGGCGAGCCGGTGCCGGTCTAGATCGTGCCCAGCCAGTCGATGACCGCGGCCTGATAGTCCCTGGTGTTCCGGGCCAGGTTCAGCGAATGTCCGCTGCCGGGAAGCACATAGGTGCGCAACCGCGCCGCCAGGGTGAAGTGGGGGGCCTCGGCGGCCTGCAGCGCGGCGCTGTCCGCGCAGATGGAAAACGCACTGCCGCAGGACAATCGGTCCATCCCGCCGTTCACCACCAGGACCGGCACGGTGATGTCGCTGGACATGCCCGGCAGGGTGGAGGTGAGACCGTCCGGATATTCGGTGAGCGAGAAGGTCTCCTTGGTGGCCTCGTCCATCGCCAGCACCTGCGGATCCACATTTCCGGGCCCGTGGAAATCGGCCTCTCGCGTACCCGGCCGGGTGACCAGGTAGCCGGAGTCGAACCCGCGCCCGCGGAACAGCGGATCCTCGACCGCCTGGTGGTAGGTGCTGATCACGCCCAGCACATCGGGCACGCTCAGCGTGTGCGAGTAGCCGGTGAGCAGCACGGCGTCCACATCGTGATAGGTGGTGGCCTCGATGACCGTGGTGCCCGAGGTGAGTGAATGCCCGCCCGTCACCACCTTCGCGAACGGCTGCGCGCCGAAGTATCCGGCGCGCAGTGCCTGCACCATCTCGTGCAGCGCGGTCGCGGTGGCCGTGGCGGTGAGCGTCAGGCTCGGCGGCCGGGTGCTGCCCCCGTTGCCGAGCCGGTCGGCGACCAGGGTCGCGTAACCGGCGGCGTTCATGGCGCGGCGGAAGTTGTAGGTTTCCGGCGCGTAGGGGAAATCCCAGTAGGTGTGGTTGTAATTGGAGCCCGCCATGAGCACCAGCACCGTGTCGGTGGGCCGGTCGGGCAGGCAGAGGGTGGTGGCCAGGCTGCCCTGCGCCACCGGGAAGTCGATATCGCGGCAGGCGCCCGGCGAGTCGCTCGGCGCGGCCTGGGAAACCCCGGGTACCAGGCACAGCAATAGTGCGGCTGCCGCGACGGCGAATGCGCGGACTGTGGTTCGCACGCTCCGTGCTCCCTCGAACGATGGGCGAATTCAGTGGGTGTCCGGCCTACTCTGGCGAGACACGATACCGCACAATGCAATTCGTAAGGACGAATCACCCGGATGGGTATTCACCGAAATTGATCTACGATGCACCCCATGAGCACACGAGCTGTGCATTTTGTCGGGAGTTTCCCGGCAGCGAGCACGGACGAGGCGATGCGGGCCATGCTCGACGGCGCGGGCCCGCGCCTGCGCACGCTGCCCACCGGCGAGACCCGGCGCTACGAGTTCTACATCCAGCCCATCATCGCCGACCTGGTGGACCAGGGCGCCCTGGAGGTGAAGAAGCCCGGCACGCTACGTTCGAGCCGGGAGCGGTCCATCCATCGCGCACCCCCGGGCGTGCGGCTGACCGGCGACATGCTGAACCTCGGCTATCGCGGCGAGGCCGAGGAAGCCCTGCCCGTCTTCCGGCGATTGCGCGCGGACTACGCCCTGCCCGGCCTTTCCCTGCAGATCGGCATGCCCACCGACTTCACCCTGGCGTTCATCGCCATGGGTGCGGGCGGACTGCGCAGACATCGGAAAGCGTTCCGCGACGCCACCGTTCGCGAGATCGCGGCCGTGCGCGAGCTGGCCGGAGACGAGGTGGTCCTGCAGTTGGAGGCCACCGCCGAAATGGTGCTCATGGCGAAAACCCAACCGCTGCACCGGCGTGCCGATACCGCGCTGCGGCTCGCGGCCGGGATCGCGGAGCTGGCGGCGGGCGCGCCGGAGGGTACGCGGATCGGTGTGCACCTGTGCCTGGGCAGTATGCACAATCGGTCCCGCGCCCGGCTGCGCGATCTGCGGCCCTTCGTCGATCTGGCCAATTCCATTGTCCGGCAGTGGCCGTCGGGGCGGACCTTGGAGTTCGTGCACGGTCCGCTGGCGGCCGGGCAGGTGCCGCCGTCACAGCGGTTCGAGTTCTACGCGCCGCTCGCGCGGTTGCACCCGGACATCAGATTCTACGCCGGTCTCGTCCACGAGACGCCGAGTCCGGCGCAGCAGGTCCAGGTATTGCGGATGGTGGAGCGGGCGCTGGGCCGTCCGGCCGCGGGTGTCGCTAGTGCGTGCGGTCTGGGCCGCCGGCCGCGGGCGATCGCGGACGCCATGGCGCGGCGGGCCGAAAGTCTTTCCGCCACAGTGTGATCAGGGATCCTCGGGTTTGCGGCCGATGCCGCCGAAGAGCACCAGTTTGGTCTCGGGCAGGTCGTCGCCGAGCCACTGCTGGATGGGCGTCACACCCGGCCCCACCACCTCGAATCCGTCCAGGAACCGCGCCGCCTGTTCCTGGGTCCGATAGGCGACCTGGGCCGGGCTGTTGTCGGTGTCCATTCCGGTGCGCGCCATGAACTCCGGTGCGGTGGTGCTCCCCGCCTGTGTATAGACCAGCAGACTGCCGGGGGCCATGACGTCGCGGAAGCGGGCGATGATCCCGTACGGATCCTCGTCGTCCATGACGAAGTGCAGGACGCCGACGATCAGGACGGCGACCGGTTGCGAGAAGTCGATGGCGTGGTCCGAGCGTAGTCGGACGATCATCTCCACGGGTGCGCGGACGTCGGCGAGCATGGAGGTGACGCCGGGCGTGCCCGCCAGCAGGGCATTGGCGTGCGCGTGCACGACCGGGTCGTAGTCGATGGACACCACCCGGGCCGCCGGTTCGATCTCCCGCGCCACCTCGTGGACATCGGGGGTGATGGGAATGCCCGCGCCGATATCGATGAACTGCCGAATCCCTTGCTCGGCAGCCATTCTCACGCCGTGCAGCAGAAACTGCCGACTGAACCAGGCCAGGGTGCGGGTGGCGGGATCGACCGCGAGCATACGATGGGCGACCATTTGATCGACCTCGTAGTTGTCCTTCCCGCCCAGCAGGTAGTTGAAGACCCGTGCCGCGTTCGGCTTGGACGGATCTACCCCGACCGGGACGCGACCGGCCTCCGGCACCGCACCTCCCTCGTATCCCGCCGATCGTATCCAAGCCTTGACTGTTGTCAGAGCAAAACACACGACGGGATATCCGGTTGTCAGTTCACGGTGATCGGCAGGGTGGAGGCCGCGCTTTCTCCCTTCGTGGCGTCGTAGCTCAATGTGTAGTTGCCGGAGACGGGCTCGGAGATCACGAAAACCACGTAATTCTTCGCATTGTCGATGGTTTCGCTGCGGTTGAGCAGTTCGTTGACCGGACCGCGGATATCGGCGGTGACCACCTGTCCGTCGGGGGTCTTCAGGGTGAACCAGTCGTAGTAGATATTGGTGCCGCCATCGGGGATGCCGGATCCGCCAATGATCTTGATATGGAAGGCGAGATCCATCTTGCCGCGTTCATCGGAGGTGTAGCTCGGTGCCAGTGTGCCACCGGTGACTTCGATGGTGGTCTGATTCTGCACCAGCTTGCCCCCGACCGTGAGCGTCTTGGGCTGGACGGATTCGACCTTCGCGCCGGCCTGCAGCGGAATCTTGGTCTGATTGTCCGACGCTTCGCCGTAGACCACGGTCATGGTGTCGAGCAGGTGCTCGGCATCGGCGAGCTTCTGCACCGAGGTGGTGACGCTGCCGACGGCGGCGCCCTTGCCGGGGACCATCGGATTGTCGAAACTCGCGCCGCCGTCGACCTCATTGCCGACCTGCAGGTAGGTGCCGATGCCCATCTGCGCGCTGTCGGTGGTGGTGTTGCGATAGGTGATGTCGATGCGGATCTTGCCGCCGCCGTATTCGTCGGGCACCACCGTGGCCTTGTCGACAGTGATCTCGAAACCGCTGTACCAACCGGTCTTTCCAATGGTGCGGACGGTGGACTGACCGTCCTTTCCGCCCGGCTGCTGCTGCCCGTTCACCTGCGTGGCCACGACCGAGGTGGACGGCCGATCGGTCGTCGTCGTCCCACTGCAGGCCGTCACCAGCAGGGGTGATGCTCCGATGAGCACGGCCACCCCGACATTTCTCAGTATCGATCGCACGCTGCCTCCCAACAGATTCGCAATCTCAGTGCGCGACGCCCGGACCCCCCGGGCGAAAGATTCGCAGTGAAATCTTCCACCACGCCGCCGGCGTTAACGCGGTGATTGTGGTCACCGGGTCGGCTACCATCGCATTCACGGCGTCGACGAGCGTGACGAACTCCGAGCCGATCGGCCGGTCACCGAATATCAATCGACCAGTAGAGGCAGCCGGTTCGGCTGTGAAGGTGTGGTGGCACCGCGACTACCCGATCGCCCACACCTCCCGGGGCAACAACCAGGAGGTGAATCGGATGACACGTACTCTCTGTTCGGAACTGCCGGCCGCGCACGCGGCGGGGAATTCCTCGGCGACCGTCGAGGGCTGGATACACCGGCGGCGGCAGCTGTCCGGGGTGACATTCGTGATCGTGCGCGACAGGTCCGGGGTCGCGCAGGTCGTGGCTACGGAAAGCGCTGTGCGAGAGCAGATCTCGTGGCTACCGGAGGAGACGGTGGTGCGCGTCGCCGGAGGTGTGATCGCGAACGGGAAAGCGCCCGGCGGTATCGAGATCATCGACCCCGTGATCACACCGCTCGGCCCGCCCGCCGCCGTGCCCCCGGTCGAATTGTGGCGGCCCGCGCTGAAAGCGACCCTCCCGACGGTCCTGGACCACGCCGCGCTCACGTGGCGGCATCCCGCCCGGCGCGCGGTCTGGCAGATCGCCGCCGCCTCGATGGCCGGATTCCGGCAGCATCTGGACAGCGCCGGATTCACCGAGGTGACCACTCCGAAGATCGTCGAACAGTCCGCCGAATCCGGCGCGAACGTCTTCACCCTGGACTACTTCGGCGCGCCCGCCTATCTCGCCCAGTCGCCGCAGCTCTACAAGCAGATGCTCACCGGGGTCTTCGAGCGGGTCTACGAGGTCGGCCCGGTCTTCCGCGCCGAACCCCACGACACCGCCCGCCATCTCGCCGAATATGTCTCCCTGGACGTGGAATTCGGCTTCATCGCCGACCACCGCGACGTCCTTTCGGTGCTGCGTGACACCCTCGCCGCCATGCTCGAACGAGTCCGGGCCACGGCGGGCACGGCGGTGGAATCGATTGGCGCACAACTGCCATCGGTTCCCGAACAGATCCCCGTCCTGCATTTCACCGAGGCCCTCGAAGTGGTGGGAGCCCCACCAGAGGAACCCGACCTGGCCCCGGAACACGAACGTGCCCTGGGCAAATGGGCGCTGCGGGAGTTCGGCTCCGACTTCCTCGCGGTCGAGGGCTACCCCGCCGCCAAACGCCCCTTCTACACCCACCCTCAGCCCACCGACCCCCGCTGGACCAACTCCTTCGACCTCCTCTTCCGCGGCCTGGAACTGGTCACCGGCGGTCAACGCCTGCACAACCACGCCGACTACCTGCACGCCCTGACCACCCGAGGCGAAGACCCCGCCCGCTACACCGCCTACCTCGAAGCCATGTCCGGCGGCATGCCCCCGCACGGCGGCTTCGCAATCGGCTTGGAGCGCTGGGTATCCCGCCTCGTCGAGGTCGACAACATCCGCTGGTCCACCCTGTTTCCCCGAGACCTCCACCGCCTCAGCCCATGACGTCCGAGACGGCTGCGACCAGGTGCGGAGCGGTCCTTCGCGTCAGTTCGTGAAGCGGAGGAGCGCCGTCATCAGGTCGAGATTGTCGGCCTGGCTCAGATGATCCGGAGCGGGTGTGTGAATTCCGAGTTCGTGGAGATTGTCCAACAGGGCGATGTGCACGCCCCAGTGGATTCTGGGTGGCTCCTGCAGCATGGGCGCGAGGGTGCGGAGCGCATCGTCTGCCCCGAGCGTGGCGAGGGAGCGGATGGCCTGGTACCGAACGCATTCGCGAGGGTCGGACCAGGCCAGCTCCTGGAGGTGATCCACTGCTCGACCGGCCGGTGCGTGGGTGGCGTAGGTGCGCACCGCTTCGGAGGCCGTGGTGCCTGCGGCGGTGGACAGGTAGGCCCAGGCGTGGTCGGCGATGGCGGGGTCGCCGGGTACCTGACCGAGTGACCAGACCGCCGACTTCCGGACTGTGGCACTGGGATCGGTCATCAGGTTCAGCAGCACGGCGGATTCGGCCCAGCCGGCCAGGATCGAACACGCTTCCGCGCGGATCGTGGGGTCCGGGTGTTCGGCGAGGCGTGCGCTCCAGCGGGTTCGGTCGGTGGGTTCGTCAGCGGACCAAGGGTTCTCGCGCAGCAGCCCGAGCAGCCGCGGTCCACCGGCGTCGGGGTCGTCGAGTAGCTCCGTCAGCGGTCGCGTGGACGTGAGCGTGGTCGGTGCGACCGGCTCCGGATGCGGTGCGGGATGTCCGGCAGGCGGCCGATGGGGTGTCGACTCGATCAGATCCGCGACCGGGCGCATCCACTCTCGCAGTGGCACGGCCATGTCGGGTGGGTTCGTCTGCAGGGCCGCCTCGAAGTCCTCGCGAATATCGTCGAAGCTGTTCGCGGCGAGCGCCGAAATCCGGGCGTTGTCGCTGGACCGCAGATCGGCCAGGACGCGCAGGGCGCGGCGGCTGCGGTAGTACCGCAGTGTCTCGATTGCCGCTGCGGCCACGTCGGTTTCGCGGTTCACCGCAGCTTCCAACAGTGCGGATTCGGCCGCGACCGGCTCGTCCCAGAGCAGGGCATCGGCGGCCGCGCGCGCGATTCCGGGGTCCGGATGACGCAGGGCGCGAACGAGTATCGGCGCGAAGTCCGGCTCGTCGAAACCGAACACCATGCCGGACAGGGCATCCGCTTGGAGCGGGTGGGCGTCGTCCTGAGCGACGAATGTCACTATGTCGGCCTCGGCCCGGGTCATCAGGCGAAGTGCGTGTCGCATGACGATCGGATCGCCACTCGCCCACCAAGTTCGGCGGATGTCGCCGGTCGTGGTGTCGTCGAATCCACTGACCGTCTCGGAGGCGCTCGTGCGCACCGCCTCGGGCAGCCGGGTGTCGAGCACCATGGCGGTCAACGGGGCGGTGGAGCGGTAGTCCTCCAGTGCCGCCAGTGTCTCGAATGCCTCGGCGCGGGCGGCATCCGGGGTATCCGCTGCTCCGGCCCGGGCGAGGAGCGAAAACGTCTGGGCGCGCGTCGGTTCCGGGTTCATGTTCTCAGGATGCCAGCGGGTGCGCCCGTCTCGCGGTGGGCGCGCGTGGGCGCGGAGTGTCGCCGGACAGCAGGACGACCCCGCCCGGCAATGCCGGACGGGGTCTCGAAGCCGCCGTGAAATTACTTGGCGGCGTTGGGCATCGGCTGATTGATGGTGGTGAAGTACTGCACGGCGGCCAGGATGGCGACCGGGGCGGTGATGAAGATCTGGCCCGCGAGGGTGCCGAGGAAGCCGACGGCGCCCGCACCGGCGATGCAGCCGGCGATGGGGCCGGAGCCGAACATGAGGGCCAGCGGGGCGGTCAGGGCCGCGCCGACGAGGGCGCCGCCGATGCAGCCGAGTGCCGCGCCGCCGATGCCGCCGACGATGGTGGCGATGCTGGCGCCGAGGCTGATGGTGCTGCCCAGACGGCTCCAGGCCGCGACCTCACGGTCGTACTCGGTCTTCCAGGGGGCCTGGTTCTCGTACGGCAGGGCGACCGGCTTGTAGACGGCGTGCGCCAGGTCGAACTGCGGGGTCAGGGTGGCGGTGCGATCGGCGATCTCGGCCGCGATCGGGAACTCGAAATCGTCTACGCGGAACTTCAGTTCGGTGCCCGCGACGGTGGCGCCGTTGGCCGCCTTGACCTTGAAGACACCGTCCTCGACGACCATGGAGCCGGCGTCGGTCTTGATGATGGTGTTGGTCTCGGAGACGGTGGTGGCGTAGTTGATAGCGCCCTGGTCGGATTCCGCGGGGGCCGCATTGACCGCTCCGGCGGTGACGCCGAGCGACGCGGAGATGGCGGCGGCCAGCAGCGCGACCTTGGTGAACTTCACGGACGGTGAACCTTTCTCTGTTCCCTCATCTGAACGTGCGCCGTCGACCCCGGCACCGGGTATGCGAAATACCGTGCGGGGGCTGTGGATACGGCTTGTCCGGGTTCCGGGGGTGGGGGTGGAGGCTGACGCCTGGCTGGGCGGTAGCTGTGAACCGGACGAGAAGACACGCTAGGGTAGGCAAACCTAAGTTGCAAGACCTTCGTTTCGCGAAGGATCTGTGGCAGGGTCGGTGGCCCCGCTCGCGGGAACCGCTGGCACCGCACGACACTCGTGGAGAAAGTACCTGATGGAAAGATCGCGCGCCCGGCCACAGCACTGGCCGGGATGGCTGCTGGCTGCTGCCGCTCTGGTTGCTGTCTGTGTGCTGAGCCTTATGGTCGGCACCAAGGCCATCCCGCTCACCGTGGTGTGGGAGGCCCTGCGGGGCACCAGCGATTCCGTGGACGCGGTCGTCATCACCGACTATCGCGTCCCGCGCACGCTGCTGGGACTGCTCGCCGGGCTCGCGCTCGGGGTGGCCGGGTGCCTGATGCAGGGCCTCACCCGCAACCCGCTCGCCGACCCGGGTTTGCTGGGTATCAATGCCGGTGCGGCTTTTGCCATTTCGATCCCCGTCGCCTTCCTGGGCGCCGCCGAGATCACCTCCTACGTGTGGTTCGGCTTCGCCGGCGCGGCGGTGGCTTCGGTGGTCGTGTACCGGCTGGGCACCGCGGGCAGGCAGGGTACGGACCCGATCCGGCTCACCCTGGCCGGTGTCGCCATCACCGCGGTGCTGTCCGGCCTGACCAGGGGTTTGATCCTGTTGAACCCCAAGGCTTTCGACCATATGCGCAGCTGGGACGCCGGCGCCCTGACCGGGCGCGGCTACGACGTCATCTCCGGGGCGACCCCCTTCATCGCGGTGGGGCTGATCGCCGCGGTGATCGCGGCCCGCTCCCTCAACGCCGTCGCCCTCGGGGAGGATCTCGCCCACGCGCTGGGCGTCCACGTCGGGCGCACCCGCCTGCTCACCGTCGCGGCCCTGACCCTGCTGTGCGGCACCGCGACCGCCGCGGTCGGACCCATCACCTTCGTCGGGCTGGCGGTGCCGCATATCGCCCGCTGGATCGTCGGCCCCGATCAGCGCTGGATCATCGCGTACTCGATGCTGTTCGCACCGATGCTGGTGCTGGGCGCGGATGTGCTGGGGCGCGTCATCATCCGGCCCGACGAACTCGCCGCCGGGCTGGTCACCGCCTTCCTCGGCGCGCCGGTCCTGATCTGGCTGGCCCGGCGGACGCGGGTGAGCGCCGAATGACCGCCATCGATTTCGGCCGCTCGGTGGTCGTGCTGCGCACCCGCCGCCTCACCGCGCGCGTGGGCATCCGGACCGTGGTGGTGTGCGCGATTCTCGTGCTGGCGGCGCTGGCCATGGCCGTCGTCTCGCTCGGCACCGGCGACTATCCGATTCCGCCGGACCGGGTGCTGCGCGCGCTGTTCATCGGCGATCAGCGGTTCGATCGACTCGTGGTGTGGGACTGGCGGTTTCCGCGCGTGGTGCTCGCGCTGGCCTTGGGCGCGGCGCTCGGCGTGAGCGGCGCGATCCTGCAATCGGTGACCCGCAACCCGCTCGGCAGCCCGGATCTGGTCGGATTCAACACCGGCGCCTACACCGGTGCGCTCATCGTCATGCTGGTGCTGGGCGGCGGCGGATTCCAGACCACGGCGGGCGCGTTCATCGGCGGACTGGCGGCGGCACTGGCCATCCAGTTGCTCGCCTTCCGGCACAACGTGACCGGATTTCGCCTGATCATCGTGGGTATCGGCGTCAGCGCCATGCTGGCCTCGGTCAATACCTGGCTCATCCTGCGCGCGGATCTGGCCGCGGCCATGTCGGCGGCGGCCTGGGGCGCGGGATCGCTGAGCGGAGTCACCTGGGCGCAGGTCGCGCCCGCGCTGATTCTGCTGGCGGTGCTGGCGGTGGCCGTACCCGTCGCCGCGGCCCGGCTGCGAGTGCTGGAACTGGGTGACGACCTCGCGCAGGCGTTCGGCGTCCGGGTCGGGCGGGACCGCATGCTGCTGATCGTGCTGAGCGTGGCGTTCAGCTCCATCGCCACCGCGGTGGCCGGCCCCATCGCGTTCCTGGCCTTGGCCGCACCGCAATTGGGTCGCCGCCTGGCCCGCACGCCCTCCACCGCGCTGGCTCCGGCCGCCGCCATGGGCGCGCTGCTGCTGGTGACCTGCGACTGGATCTCGCAGCGGGTGTTCGCGCCCACCGCCCTGCCGGTCGGCGTGGTCACCGTCTCGGTGGGCGGGGTGTACCTGGCGTATCTGCTGTTCGCCGAGGCGCGACGGAACTAGAGGAAGCGACGATGAACGAGAATCTCAGCGTCCGAGCCGATTCGGACGCCGCCGGGTTGGACGACGTTCCGGAACAGGCGAATCCCACTGTGGCGCACGCTGTTCGAAGTGCGGAAGCAGCGGATCCGCCCGGTGCTCGAGCAGACCTGGTCCGGCTGCGCGCCGACCGGGTTCGGCTCGGTTATCGCGGGCGGACCATCAGTGACGAACTCTCCGTGCAGATTCCGGACGGGACGTTCACGGTGATCATCGGCCCGAACGCGTGCGGCAAATCCACGCTGCTGCGGGCGCTGGCCCGGCTGCTGGCTCCCGAGGCCGGGTCGGTGCTGCTCGACGGCAAGGCGATCGGCAGCTATCCCGCCAAGGAGGTGGCGCGCCGGGTCGGGTTGCTGCCGCAGACCTCCACCGCCCCGGACGGCATCCGGGTCGCGGATCTCGTTGCGCGCGGCCGATATCCGCATCAGACGCTGCTGCGGCAATGGTCGCAGGCCGATGAGGACGCGGTCACGGCGGCCATGGCCGCGACCGGTGTCACCGATCTGTCCGCCCGGTCGGTGGACGAGCTGTCGGGCGGGCAGCGGCAGCGCGTCTGGATCGCCATGGTGCTGGCGCAGGAGACGCCGATCGTGC
Organism: Nocardia acididurans; assembly: GCF_016741815.1. Lineage (GTDB taxonomy): Bacteria > Actinomycetota > Actinomycetes > Mycobacteriales > Mycobacteriaceae > Nocardia > Nocardia acididurans. The sequence goes on along the minus strand of NZ_JAERRJ010000003.1, from coordinate 367,850 downwards.
TGCTCGACGAGCCGACCACCTATCTGGATATCGCGCATCAGATCCAGCTGCTGGATCTGTGCCGCACGCTGAACCGGGATTCCGGGCGGACCGTGGTCGCCGTCCTGCACGACCTGAATCACGCCTTCCGGTACGCCGACCACCTCATCGCGATGCGGGACGGCCGGGTGGTCGCCGCGGGCGCGCCGCGCGAGATCGTGACGGCGGAACTGGTGCGTGAGGTGTTCGCGCTCGGCTGCCGGATCATAGATGATCCGGAAACCGGTGCGCCCCTTGTGATTCCGCTCGCAGAGAATGCCGCGGGGTTGCACTGACCCGGCGTCCGGAACGGCCTCCGGGGTGATACGGGACACAATTTCCCAATGGAATTAAAGTTAGGCTAACCTACTCTCCGCCCCTCCCTTGCTGGACTCTCATCGAGCCCGGGTGGACCGAGGGAGGGGTCGGAAACGTTCATGGTGAAGGAGTTGCGGTGGGATCGGTGGAACGGGACGACATCAGCGCCGAAGTTCCCGAATTGCCGCTCACCGGAGCACAACTGGGCATCTGGAACGCCCAGCGTCTCGATCCCGACTCGCTCAGCTACATGGTCGGCGAGGTGCTCGAGGTCTCCGGACCCGAAGCGATCGATGTGGCGTTGCTGGACACCGCGATTCGCCGCACCATCGCCGAAACCGACACCATGCGGCTGCGATTCGCCGACACCGCCGACGGCCCCCGCCAGCGCGTCACCGAGCATGAACCCGAACTGCGGCCCCTGGTGGACCTGCGCGGGGAAGCCGATCCGGTCGCCGCCGCGCACCGGCTGGTCGCCGCCGAACGCACGCGCTCGGCCACCTACTGCCGGGCCATGGTCGACCGGCAGCTCTACACCTACACGCTGCTGCGGCTGGCCGACGACCACGTGTGGTGCATCCAGCTCTACCACCACCTGATCATCGACGGATACAGCGCGGCCATGGTGTCGCGCCGGGTCGCCGCCCACTACACCGCACTGCGTCGCGGCACCGCGGTGCCGCGCCTGCGCTGGGGCTCGATCGAGACCCTCGTCGCCGAGGACCTGGAATACCGTGCCGGGCAGGCACATCAGCACGACCGCGACTACTGGCGCGACCGGCTCACCCCGCTGCCGCCGCTGGACGGCCGCGGCCGCGCACCCGAGGGCGTGGTGGAACAGACCCACGAGGCGCGGGCCGTGCTCGACGCCGAGATGGTGGCGCGGATCAAGGCGGCGGCCACGACGGCCGGGATCACCTGGGCCGATGTCCTCGTCGCCGGATACGTGGGATTCGTGCACCGGCTGCTCGGCGAGACCGACGTGGTCATCGCGCTGCCGGTGATGGCGCGGGTCGGCAAGACCGCGCTCACCACGCCGTCCATGGCCGTCAACGTGCTGCCGCTGCGCGTCCCGGTGTCGAGTCAGGACCGGCTCGGCGAGCTCGGCAAGCGGGTGGCCGACGCGCTGCGCGAAGTGCGCGCCCACCAGCGCTTCCGCGGTGAGGACCTGGCCCGCGAATTCGGCGGCACCCAGACCGGAGCCCTGCTGCACGGTATCGGCATCAACCTCAAGGCATTCGACTTCGCCCTCGACTTCGACGGTGCGACAGGCATTCTGCGCAATGTGGCCGGTGGGCCGCCGGAGGACTTGGGCCTCACCGTCACCCCGCTGGCGCAGGACCGCATCCAGCTCGGCTTCGAGGTCGATGCCCGGTCCCTCGACGCCGCCACGGTGCGCCGTCGCATGGCGGCCCTCGTCACGCTGATCACCGAACTCGTCGACGCGGCCGACCGGCCCATCGGCGCGATCAGCCTGTACCCGGGCGAGATCGGCGAACGGATCGCCGTCGAACGCGCCGCGCCGGAACTGCCGGGACAGCCCGAGGACGTGGTCGAGGTCTTCGACCGGATGATCTCCGCGCGCCCCGGCGACACCGTGCTCGTCGGCGGCGACGACCGGCTCACCGCCGGCGAGCTCGGCGCACGGGTGCATCGGCTGGCGCGCTACCTGCGTGGACGCGGCATCGGTCCCGAGGACATCGTGGGCATCGCCCTCCCGCGCGGCGTGCAGCTGGTGATCGCGCTGCTCGCCGTGCGGCACGCGGGCGCGGCCTTCCTGATGCTCGACATCGGCCACCCCGCCCAGCGTCTCGCCGACATCGTCGACGACGCGCGCCCGGCCCTGATCCTCACCGACGACACGGTCGCGGACACCGTTGTCGCGGAGTGGCGCGACGCCCCCGCTCCCGGTGCGCTGATCCGATTGAGCGACAGCGGTGTTCAGGCCGCGGTCGCCGGGTTCGGTGACGGTCCGCTGACCGAGGCCGAGCTGGGCGCGCCGCGTTCGGCCGCGCATCTCGCCTACCTCGTGTACACGTCGGGCTCCACCGGAAAGCCCAAGGGCGTGCAGATTTCCAGCGGCGCGCTGGCGCAGCTGCTGCACCATCACCGGTCGACCGTGTACGCCGAGGCCGCCGGACGGGCGGGCGGACGGCAGCTGCACGTCGCGCACACCTACTCGTTCGCCTTCGACGCCGCGCTGGATCAGCTGCTGTGGCTGTGGTGCGGGCACCGGATCCACCTGTACGACACCGAGATTCAGAAGGACGCCGCCGCGCAGGTGGCCGCGTTCGCGGCCGATCGCATCGATGTCGTGGACACCACGCCGTCCATGGCGAGCGCGCTGATCGACAACGGCTTGCTCGGGGCGGCGCACCGGCCCGGACTGCTGCTGCTCGGCGGCGAGGCGACCCCGCCCGCGCTGTGGTCGGCCATCGTCGCCTCGAAGGTGGCCGCCCGCAATATGTACGGGCCGACCGAGGCCACCGTGGACGCGCTGAGCGCACCGGTGACCGGTGCGCACCCGCATGTGGGCGGACCGCTCGCCGGCACCCGCGCCTACCTGCTCGACGGCGCGCTGCAACCCGTCCCGGACGGCGAGATCGGCGAATTGTATTTGGCCGGACCGCAATTGGCGCGCGGTTACCTGGGCCGCGTCGCGATCACGGCCGACCGGTTCGTCGCCGACCCGTTCACGGCGGGCGAGCGCATGTACCGCACCGGCGACCGCGCCCGCTGGCTGCCCGGCCGCGGCTACGACTATCTGGGCCGCGCCGACCAACAGATCAAGGTGCGCGGCTACCGCGTGGAACTCGGCGAGGTCGAGGCCGCGCTCGGCGCGCTCCCCGGGGTCGCGGCCGCGGCCGCCACCATTCGCACATCCGGTGACAGCACGCGCCTGGTCGGGTACCTGGTTCCCGAAACCGGCCGCACCCTCGAGGCCGACCAGCTGCGCCAGCTCCTCGCCACCCGCGTCCCCGACCACCTGGTGCCCTCGGCCCTGGTGATCCTCGCGGCCCTGCCCACCACGGTGAACGGCAAACTCGACCGCGCGGCGCTGCCCGCGCCCCGGTTCACCTCCACCGGCCGCCCGCCCCGCACCGACTCCGAACGCGCCCTCTGCGGCGTGGTCGCCGAGGTTCTCGGCGTCCCACAGGTCAACGCCACCGACGACTTCTTCGGCCTGGGCGGCGATTCCATCACCGCCATCGGCGTGAGCAGCCGCCTGCGCGCCCTGGGCCTGGAACTGCAACCGAAAAACCTGCTCGCCCAACGCGATCTGGCCACCATCGCCGCCGCGGCCCGCCCGGTGGCAGCCGAGACGCGCACCGCGACCCCCGACGAGGCGACCGGCGAAGTCCCGATCCCGCCCCTGGTGGCGGCCCTGCTCGAAGCCAACCGAAACCGCACGGCCATCACCGGATACGCCCAGTGGACGGCGCTGACCCTGCACGAGGACCTCACCCTCGACCACCTGACCACCGGCCTGCAGACACTTCTCGACCGCCACGACGCGCTGCGCCTGGTACTCGAGGAGTCCGCCACCGGCCCCCGCCTGGTCATCGCCGGTGTCGGCACGGTACGCGCAGTCGATCTCGTATCCGAGACAACATTGCTCGACCTGGACTCGGTGGCGGATGCGCTGGCCGGGGAGCTGGATCCCGGTGCGGGGGTCGAGATTCGCGCCGCGCTGGTGCGGACTGCGGCGGGGGTGGCCGATCGGCTGGTGCTGGTGGCCAATCACATGGTGGTGGACGGGGTTTCGTGGCGCGTTCTGGTGCCCGAACTGTACGAGGCGTGTATGGCGGCGCGCGAGGGGCGGGCGGCGCGGCTGCCCGCGAAGGGCAGTTCGTGGCGTCGGCATGCGACGCTGCTCGCCGAGTCCGGCACCGCGGGAGACCATCGTTCCGAGCTGCCGCACTGGGAGCGGGCTCTCGGTGGCGGCGGCGTCGCGACGCTGGGGGAGCGAGCGCTCGACCACGGTGTGGACCTTGTCGACAGTGCGCATCGGACAAGGACTTTCGCGGATCCGGCCATCTCCGAGGCGCTGCTGACCACGCTGCCCGCCGCGTATCGGGCCAAGACCGACGACGTGTTGCTGGCCGCGCTGATGCTGGCGCTCAATGCCTGGCGGAGTGCGCGCGGCGAGGCCCTCGAAGCGGGGCGACCGGTCGCCGTGGAGGGGCACGGTCGCGAACCGCTGCGTGCGGATACGGATTTCGCCGGGACGGTGGGCTGGTTCACCAGCGAGTTCCCGGTGTGGACGCCTGCGAGCGGGGTCGACGACGCGGCCGGACTCGCCGAGGCGCTGGCCGGTGGCGCGGCGGCCGGGGTGCTGCTGCGCGCGGTCAAGGAGGCCAAGCGGGCCGTGCCCGGCAACGGCGTCGGATACGGGGTGCTGCGGCACCTGGACCCGGAGACCGCGCCCGCGCTGGCCCGGCGGCGTGCGCCCGAGGTGCTGCTCAACTACCTGGGCCGCTTCGGCGGCGGCTCGGCGATCGGCTGGAGCCTGCCCGAGCAGGACGCCTTCGCGGTGATCGAGTCGCCGGAAAAGGCGCTCACCGAAGTACTTTCGCTCAATGTCTTCGTGCACGAGCCCGCCGCCGGGGAGCCGGGTGCGCCGAGGCTCGCCGTGGAGTGGACCGCGGCGAGCCGGATCCTGGGTGCGGAGCAGGTCGCTGATCTGCAGCGGCACTTCGCGCACGCGCTGGAGGCGTTCGCCGCGCACGCGCTGCTGTACCCCGGTGGGCTGACGCCCTCGGACAGCCCCGGCCTCGCCGTCACGCAGGCCGATATCGACGCGCTGGAGTCCGCGCACGGTCCGCTGGCCGAACTGCTGCCGCTGTCGCCGCTACAGGAAGGGTTGCTGTTCCACGCGATTCGGGACGGCGCGGCCGATGCCTACACGCTGAGCGCGCGGGTCGACCTGCACGGTCCGCTGGACCCGGCCCGCCTGTCGGCGGCCTTCGACACCGTGGTGGGCCGCCACCCCACCATGGCCGCGGCCTTCCACTACGAGGGTCTGGAACAGCCGGTGCAGGCTGTCCCGCGCACCGTCGGAATGCCCTGGCGCACAGTCGATCTGTCCGCGCTGCCGGAGCGGGTCGCGGTGGCGGCGGCCGACCGGATCGAAGCCGAGGCGACCCGGCACCGGTTCGCGGTGGATCGTTCGCCGATGCTGCGCGCCACCCTGATCCGGATGCCGGACGCGTCGCATCGCCTGGTGCTCAACACTCATCACCTGGTGATCGACGGCTGGTCCACGCCGATCGTGCTGCGCGAGGTGCTGTCGGTCTACCACGGTGACGAACTGCCCTCGCCCGCCCGCTACAGCGACTATCTGGCCTGGATCGCCACCCGCGACCGGGCGGCGGTCCGCGCGGCCTGGTCGCGGCGGCTGGCCGGATTCACCACGCCGACGCTGGTGGGCGCCGGCACAGTCTCCGAGCGTGAGGTGCGCCGGTGGCAGGTGCCGCTGGCGGAATCCCTCACGCCGGTGCTGACCGAGCTCGGCCGCCGCCGCGGCCTGACGCTGAATACCCTGGTACAGGGCACCTGGGCGCTGGTGCTCGCCGCGCTCACCGGCCGCACCGACGTCGTCTTCGGCGCTACCGTTTCCGGTCGTCCCGCCGAATTGCCCGGTGTGGCAGGCATTGTCGGCCTGTTCGCCAACACCGTGCCGGTGCGCTGCGCCTTCGATCCGCAGCGCGCGCTGCTCGATCAGCTGGCCGAACTGCAGGAAAACCAGTTCGCCATGCAGGAATTCGACTACGCCGGGCTGGCGGAGATCGAGCGCATCGCCGGCGTCGGAACGCTCTTCGACACCCTCGTCGCCTTCGAGAACTTCCCGAACTCCGGTGCGGGACAGCCGGAGTCGCACGAGCTCCGCCGGGGCGAGTTCCACAATCACGGCAGCACGCACTACCCCGTCACCCTGATCGCCCCGCCGGGCGACCACCTGGAACTGGTGATCTGGTACGACCGCGCCGCCGTCGCGGACACCACCCTCGCGCGAATCTCCGACCGGATCACCATGATCCTGACCGCGCTCGCCACCGAGGCGGACATTCGCCCGGCGGCGCTTCTCGAGCCCCTCGGTGCGGGGGTGCGGGCCGTGGCTGCCCGGCCGCAGCCGACCGGCAGCACGCTGGCGGAGTGGGGTGTCGCTGTTGATCCGGCGACGCCGGCCGTTACGGCCGAGGGCGTCACCGTCGACTTCGGCGAGTTCGATGCCCGGGTGAATCGCCTTGCCCGCCATCTCATCTCGCAGGGTGTCGGTCCCGAGACCGTGGTGGCCGTGGCGATGCCGCGCACCGTCGACTCGGTCGTGGCGGCGCACGCGATCTGCCGGGCGGGCGGCGTGTACCTGCCGGTGGATCCGGAACAGCCTGTTCAGCGTGTCGAGCAGATCCTCGGGACCGCCGCTCCCGCAATGGTTCTGCGCGACCTCGAGGAGGTCGACGTCAGCGGGTTCGCGGGGGACGTGGTCACCGACGCGGATCGGGTCGCGCCGCTGCGTCCGGCCCATACCGCCTGCCTGCTGTTCACCTCCGGCTCCACGGGCGTGCCCAAGGGGGTGAGCCTCTCGCATGCCGCGATCATCTCCACCTTCGAGTGGTTGCAGCGCGAGGTCGGCTTCGGGCCGGGGGACACCATGCTGTACCGCACCCCGCCGATCTTCGACGCCTCGCTCATGGAGATGTTCCTGCCGCTGCATGTCGGCGCGCGGATCGTGCTGACCCGGCCGGGCGGACATCGTGATCCCTACTATCAGGCACGGCTCATGAGCACCGAGCGGGTGACCGCGATGTGGATGACCACCTCCATGCTCACCGTGCTCGCCGAGGAGGCCGATCTGTCCGGGTGCGCGGATCTGCGCGTGGTGCTCACCGGCGGCGAGGTGCTGCCGCCCGCGACAGCGCGGCGCATGCGGGAGCTGACCAGGACGGCCGTCTACAACTTCTACGGTCCCACCGAGGCCGCGATCGGCTTCGCCATGCATCGGACCGTCGACGCCGACACCGTGTCGGTCCCGGTCGGCGCGCCCGCCGATCAGGTCCGCATTCTCGACGATCAGCTGCGGCCGGTCGCCGAGGGGACCATCGGCGAGCTCTACATGACTGGCGTCCGGTTGGCGCGCGGCTACCTCGCGCGCCCCGATCTCACCGCCGGAGCATTCGTGGCCGACCCGTACGGGAGCGGCGAAAGGATGTACCGCACAGGCGATCTGGTGAAACGGAACGCGCTGGGCGAGCTCGAGTATGTCGGCCGCACCGACAGCCAGGTGAAACTGCGCGGTCAGCGCATCGAACTCGGCGACACCGAATCGGCCCTGCTGTCGTGCGCCGGGGTGGCGCAGGCGGTGGTGCTGATGCGCGAGGACACGCCCGGTGATCAGCGCCTGGTCGCCTACCTCATCGCCAGATCCGGGGTGGCGCTCGATACCGGCGCGGTCCGTGATCAGCTGCGTAATGCCTTGCCCGCGTATATGATTCCGGCCGCGTTCGTGGTGCTGGACCAGATTCCGCGCACCGCGACCGAGAAGATCGCCCGCCGGGAACTGCCCGCACCGGAGATCGCATCGCCCGCAGTTGCCCCGCGCACCGCCGCAGACCGCTCCGCGGGAGTCGTGGCCGACAGCGCGCCGGACGACGAAGCGCTCGCGCTCATCCGCTCAGCCATGGCGGCGGTGCTGTCGGTCGACGAAATCGGTTCGGACGACGACTTCTTCGCCGAAGGCGGGCACTCGCTGCTCGCGGTGCGGCTGGTCGGCCGGCTCAGCCGGGCCCAGTTGCCGGTCGTGCTCGACGATGTGTTCGCCGCACCCACGCCGCGTGCGCTCGCGGCGCGGATCGGCGCGCTCGATCCCGAATCCGCCCGCCCCGTCGACGGCCTCGCCAGTCTGGGCCGCCGCCTGGATCCGGTGCTGGAACTGCGCGCCGAGGGCTCGGTGCCGCCGCTGTTCTGCATTCACCAGATCGGCGGCACCGCATGGAAATACGCGCCGCTGGCCCGGCTGTTGCGCGCGGAGCGGCCGATCATCGGCCTGCAGATGCCGCAGCTGACCAACCTGGAGGTCGACACCCGCACCCTCGACGATCTGGCGCGGTACTACCTGGCCGCCGTGCGCCGCATCCAGCCGCAGGGCCCCTACCATTTCCTCGGCTATTCGCTGGGCGGCAATCTCGCGCACGCCATGGCGGCCATCCTGGAGGCCGAGGGCGAGCGGATCGGCTATGTGGGCCTGCTCGACTCGCATCCGCTGTCGAACCTCACCGACCGGGCCGCCGCGACCCTCGCCGACCCCTCCCGCATGGACGCGCTGCTCCCCGAAATCGCCGAGTACGCACCGGAATTGGCGGTCGTCGTGCGCAATGCCGCCACCGAGCTGCTGCGCATGGTCACCGAATCCGAATCCCCGCACTACAGCGGCCCGATGGCGCTCTACTGCGCCGACAACGGCCTCGAACCCGAGCGCGTGCACGCCCAGCTGACCGGCTGGCAGGCCGCCGGCGCCCAACTGGTGGTGCGCCGACTTCCCTACACGCACAACGACATCGCGATGCCGACCGGCTGGCTCGAGGTCGCCGCGCTCCTCGATGTGGATCCCGCGATCCGCACCTGAACCTCCCCCCTAGAAGAAAGAAAGAACACCCTCCATGTCAGTCAACCGAATGACGGCACGCATGCGTGCCGCCGTCGCACTCCTGATCGTCGCGGTCGCCGCGACGGCCGCGGGCTGCGGCAGCTCCAACTCCGACCAGGCGGCCGATTCCGGTACGCGCACGGTGGAAACCGCGAAGGGCCCGGTCACCGTGCCCGCCGACCCGCAGCGCATCGTGGTCGTCAACGGCGCGCTCGCCGGATACCTGTTCGACCTGGGCGCGAAGGTGAAGGCCGCGGATCCGCGCCTGCTCGGCGTCTCGCTGAAGCCGGGTGAGTTCCCCGCCGCCTGGGCCGCCGAAGCCAAGGAGCAGGGCACCGAGGTGGTGCCCTCCGGTGACGACATGAACCTCGAGTTCATCGCCGCCCAGCAGCCGGATCTGATCATCGGCGGCGGCCCCGGCTACCCGGGACAGCAGTCGATCAACAACTACGACAAGCTGACCGCCATCGCGCCGACCGCGCTGGTGGCGTCCAACGCCATCAACTGGCAGGACCTGCTGAAGTCGGTGGCCGATATCGTCAACCGCTCCGAGAAGGTCGACGCGCTGGTCACCGCCTACAAGGACAAGGTCGCGAAGGTGAAGGCCGGCCTCGAAGCACCGGCGGGTCTCGCCGCGGTCATGCAGTCCCGCAAGGACGGTCAGCCCACCCTGATCGCCCCCAACACCCCACTGGCCTCGCTGCTGTCCGACGCCGGATTCACCATGGACGACAAGGTCGAGGCGAAGGCGGGCAACCCGACACGCCCCGCGGCCGGTGACTGGGTGACCTTCAGCCCCGAACTGCTGAACACCGTCGTCGACGCGCCGCTGGTCTTCGTCATCACCGTCGACGGCGGCCGCAGCATCGCGCAGCTCAAGGAGGACCCGCTGCTGGCCAAGCTGCCCGCCTTCACCAAGGGTCAGGTCTATGAACTGCCGGCCACCAGCCTGCGTCCGGACTACCGCAGCGCCATGGCCACCCTCGACCTGCTGGCGGAGCGCTTCAAGTGACAGCCGTCGGCGGCCTGCTGATCGATACCTCACCCCTGCGTGACAGCCGGGCGTTCCGCAATGCCTTTGCGGCCCGGCTGATCTCGGTGCTGGGTATCGGACTGCTCATGGTGGCCCTGCCCGTCCAGGTCTATCAGGCCACCGGCTCGTCCCTGCACGTCGCCGGCGTCACCACGGTCACCGCGATCGCCCTGTTCGCCGGATCCCTGGCGGGCGGGGTGATCGCGGACCGGTACGACCGGCGCGATGTCATCCAATGGTCGCGCAGCGCGGCCGGTTTCGGATTCCTCGCGCTCGGTGCCAACGCCCTGCTGGAGCAGCCGTCGCTGGCCGTCATCTACGCCGCGGGCGTGGTCGACGGACTGGCGGGCGGGGTCAGCGGTTCGGCGCTGATGGCGCTCATCCCCATGCTCGTGGGCCGGGACAAGGTGGCCGCCGCCGGTGCGCTGACCTCGCTCACCACCGACCTGGGCACCATGGTCACTCCGGCCATCGCCGGACTCCTGATCGCGAAAACCGGTGTGGCACTGCCGTTCTTCCTGTGCGCCGCCGCGACCGCCGCCACCGTGGGGCTGATCCGCTCCATCGGACCGCAGCCGCCGCCCGCCCGCGAGATCGCGCATCCGCTGCGCGAATTGGCCACCGGCATCGCATTCGCGGCCCGGCACAAGGTGATTCGCATGGCCCTGCTGACCGGCGGCATCGCCATGATGGTGAGCGGTCCACTGGTCCTGCTGCCCGCCCTCGCCGAAGGCGAACTCGGCGCGGGCGAAACGACGCTCGGACTGCTGTACGCCGCACCCGGCGCGGGCGCGGTGATCGGGTCGCTCACCAGCGGCTGGATCGGCCGCAGCAACCGTCCCGGCCTCGCCCTGCTGATCTCGATGGTGCTCATGCCGATCGGCGTCATCGCGGCCGGACTCGCGCCGCACGCCGCGGTGGCCTTCCTCGGCCTGGCCGGATTCGGTCTGGCGCGGGCGCTGAACGTGGTGCTGCGCTACACGATTCTGCAGCACGCCGCACCCGAGGACATGCGCGGCCGGATCTCCGGACTGCTCATGGTGCAGTCGGTCGCCGGGACCGCGGTCGGTTCCATGGTGGCCGGTGTGGTCGGCCAATTCTTCACGCCCGGAACCGCTCTCGTGGTCTACGGGCTGTCGGTACTGGTACTCGGCGCGTTGACGGCCCTGGCCGCCGCGCCCCTGTTGGGAAAGGAGAAGCTCTGATGGATCGTGCCGCCTATGCCGACAACATCGCGGAGGTGTTGTCGGGTGCACACGGAGCCAAGGTCGGATATCCGATCGGATTGTGTGATGTGGAGGTGATCCGCACCGAACAGGTGGGCGCGGGACTGCTGCGCATCACCTTCGGCGGCGCGGATCTGGCCGGGTTCCACAGCTATGTGCCCGATGAGCATGTGCGCCTCATCTTCCCGGACGAGAACGGTGAACTGCGGCTGCCCCGCAAGGACGGGCTCTCGCTGGAATGGGGTGCGCCGCGGCCGGTTTCGCGGGAGTACACCGTCCGCCGGTTCAGCGCCGAGGACCGGGAACTCGATATCGACTTCGTCGTCCACCCCGGCGGTCTCGCCTCGGACTGGGCGGTGAACGTGCAGCCGGGCACCAGGATTCACATCGCCGGTCCGCCCGGGGGCGAAGTGGTGCCCCGGACCTACGACCGGTACCTGCTCGCCGGTGACATCACCGCGCTGCCCGCCATCGCACGCTGGCTGGAATGGCTGCCGCGCGAATCCGCGGGCTGGGCGGTCATCGAGGTGCGCGGTCCGGAGGAGGAGATCCCGCTCGGCGCACCCGCCGGATTCGAGGTGCACTGGGTGCATCGCGGCGACGCCGCGCCCGGCACCGGCGACACCTTCGAGAAGACCCTGCGTGGCCTGGATGTGCCTGCCGGACAACGACTCTACGTCTGGCTGGCCGGTGAGGCGGGCGTGCTGAAGCCGCTGCGCAAATGGGTGAGCACCGATCTGCAGGTGGGCCCGAAGGACCGACTGATCGCCGGGTACTGGAAACGCGGCATCGCCGACTACGACCGAGACGAGTGACAACCATGACCGAGCAGACCACCGCGCCCGCCGACCGTGAGCGCGTGATCAACGATGTGGCAACCGCGCTCGGCGTGAGTCCGGCCGAACTGACCGACGACACCAACCTCCTCGACGCCGGAATGGATTCCGTGCGCATCATGTCGCTGGTGGAGAAGTGGCGCTCGGCGGGCTACGAGCACATCGACTTCCCCACGCTGGCAGCCGATCCCGTGCTGAGCGCCTGGATCGAAGCCCTCGCGGAATGACCCCCTCGGTCTGCCGGGATGACTCACCCCGTCATCCCGGCATGCCCCACCCGCGCCGGAATGACGGGGCGGGAGCATGGACAGGGTCGAGGCCCCGGGCGTCAGCTCACCGCCGCGCGCTCCGCGAGCAGCTGCCGCAATTCCTTGCGGCTGGTCTTGCCCACGCCGGTTTCCGGGAAGTCGTCCACGACGACCACGGCATCCGGCATCTTCCAGGCCGCCACACCGCGACCGCGCACGAAGGCTCGGACGGTGGTCAGGGTCGGCTTGTTCTCGGGGTCGACGGGCTGCACGAAGGCCGAGATGCGCTGCCCCAGTACCGGATCCGGGGTGCCGATGATGATGGCGTCGCGGATGCCGGGATGTTCGAGCAGATGCGCCTCGAGCTCCTCGGCGGAGACCTTCTCGCCGCCGCGGTTCACCCAGTCCCCGGCGCGGCCCTGTACCACCAGATTCCCGTCCGGGCGGATGCGCACGATATCGCCGGTGCGGTACCAGCCGTCGGCGGTGAAGCTGCGGGCATCGGCCTCGGCGTTGTCGTAGTAGCCGCGAATCGTATAGGGGCCCTGCGTGATCAGGTTGCCGTCGGTGCCCGGCGGAACCTCATTGCCGTCGTCGTCCACGGCCTTGACCTCGTCGTACTCGGACATGGGGCGGCCCTGAGTGGCGATCACCACGTCGATCGGATCGTCCAGGCGGGTATAGCAGACCAGGCCCTCGGCCATGCCGAACACCTGCTGGAGGGTCACGCCGAGCGCCGGGCCGACGCGCCGCGCCAGCTCCTCCTGGCAGCGCGCGCCGCCCACCTGCACCACGCGCAGGCTGGAAAGATCAGGGGTGCCGCCCTTCTCTGCGCGTTCCACCCACAGTCGTGCCAGCGGCGGCACCAGTCCGGTGATGGTCACCCCGAACTTCTCGATGGCCGCGAAGGCGGTGGCGGGGGTCGGGTCCGGGGTCATGGCGACGGTGCCGCCCGCCCACAGCGCACCCAGAATGCCCGGCGAGCTCATCGGAAAGTTGTGTGCGATGGGCAGGGTCGCCAGGTACACGGTGTCCGGGCCGAGTTCGCAGACCTCGGCGCTGCGCCGCACGCTGAACAGGTAGTCGTCGTGCGTGCGGGGAATGAGTTTGGGAACACCGGTGCTGCCGCCCGAGAGCTGAAGGAACGCAACGTCACTCGCGTCGAGTGCGGGCAGTTCGCCCGGCTCGTCCCGGAATTCGGCGATATCGCGCGCACCCTGCGGCAGCGCCGCGTCGGCGTCATCGGTGACCACGAGGATGTGATGCAGCGAATCCACCTGCACGCGAATCGAATCCGCCAGCGCCGCGTAGTCGAACCGCTGATGCACGCCGCTGGTGACGATGGCCGTGGCCGCACTCGCGGTGGCGATCGGCACCAGTTCGGCCTGGCGGTGCGCGGGCAGGCAGAACACCGGCAGCGCGCCGAGGCGGAACAGCGCGAACACGGTCTCCACGAATTCGGCGCGATTGGGCAGCTGAACCAGCACCCGGTCGCGGCGGGCGATGCCCAGCCGGGCCAGGCCGGTGGCCAGCGAGCGGGAACGACGATCGAGTTCGGCGTAGGTCCAGCGATGGTTGTCGTCGACGACGGCGATGGCCTCGGGGGTCGCGGCGGCGCGTGCGGTGAGCACATCGCCGAACGTCTCACCGGTCCAGCATCCGAGCTCGCGGTAGCGCTGCGCCGCGGCCTCGGGCCACGGGGTGAAGCCGGGGAGCACGGTGGATGGCATTGTGGGACACCTCATTTCAGGGGATCGGACGGCGCTCGCGAATCACGGGGAAGACGGAGCGCCCCACATTCTTATCAGGTTAGGCTAACCTTATGCGCATGATCGAATCGGATGGGCGCGTGGTGGTGGTCACCGGCGCGGCAGCGGGCATCGGCGCCGCCGTCGCCGCCGAACTCGCCGCCGGAGCCCGCACCCTGGCGCTCTGGGACCGCGACCCCCGCGTGCACGAGGTCGCCGCCGAAATCGCCCGGCGCGCAACGGAGTACGCCGCGACAACCGGTGCCGTGCGGTACGCCGCCGCATCCGGGATCGCCGAACCGGAGCAGCGCCAGGCGGTTGTGGGGATCGTGGAACCGGAGCAGCCGCAAGCGGCGGCAGGGATCGCCGAAGCGGCACTGCCGCAGGCGGTCGCCGTGATCGCCGCCGAAGTCGATGTGGCGGACCGCAAATCGGTCGAGGCGGCCTTCGACCGGCTCACCGCCGCACACGGCCCCGCCGACGTGTTGGTGCACGCCGCAGGGGTCATGGATGCCGGAACCGCCCTGGACATCACCCCCGAGTCCTGGGACCGCAGCTTCGCGGTGAACGCCACCGGCACCATGCACGTCACCCAGCGCGCCGCCCGCGATATGACCGCCGCCGGTCGCGGCGCGATCGTGGTCGTGTCCTCCAACGCCGCCGCCACCCCGCGGGTGGGCATGGCCGCCTACTGCGCCTCCAAGGCCGCGGCCACCGCCTTCACCCGCGCGCTCGCCCTCCAGGTCGCCCCCTTCGGCGTCCGCGTCAACCTGGTCTCACCGGGCTCGACCAACACCGCCATGCTGCGCGGCCTGCAACCCGCCGCCGACACGGGCGGCGTCGCGGGCTCCAGCGCGCTCGACGAGGCCGTTCGCCCTCGGCCGCTCGACCCCGCCGCGCACGCGGCGCTGCTCGACGGTGATCCCGGGGCCTACCGCCTCGGAATTCCGTTGCGGCGCATTGCCGAACCCGCCGATATCGCCGCGGCGATCCGCTTTCTGGTTTCCGACGACGCTCGCCACATCACCATGCATGACCTGCGGGTGGATGGCGGCGCGACCCTGGATATGTGATTCGAGAGGATGATCCCCATTTCTGCCATGTCTGCTGAAAGCTCGGACCCCGCCTTTATTCTGGCCCGGCCCTATCGGACCGTGATCGCGCGCGGGGTCGGGCGCGTATTCGAATCCGCCCAGGAGGCGGCGACCACACTGCGACGCGGCGAGGTGACCCACGTGGTCGGCGCGCTGCCGTTCGTCCCGGGCGCACCCGTCGCGCTCTGGTCGCCGGAGTCGGTGTCGGTGAGGGACACCGGGTACCTGCCCGCCACGCCGGCCCAGCCGGAGTTCGAGTTCGACGCGGCGCTCCCGGAACCCGAGGAGCATGTGCGCCGGGTCGGTGAAGCCGTTGCACTGCTGCGTGATCCGGAGCATCCGGTCCGGAAGGTGGTGCTGGCGCGATCCATTCGCGCGCGCTCGGCGCACGCCGCACGGCCGGTGGAGATTCTGGACCGGCTGGTGTCCACCGACCCGATGGGCAACGGCTTCCTCGTCGACCTCTCCACCGCCGGTGGACGTTTCGCCGGTCGCCACCTCATCGGCTCCAGTCCGGAGATCCTGGTCCGCCGCGACGGCGACGAGGTGCTCAGCCACCCGCTCGCGGGTTCGGCCCGCCGCGACCTCGGCGACGACCAGGCCGACCGGAAGATCGCCGAAACCCTGCTCGGCTCCGCCAAGGACCAGCACGAGCACCGCTACGTGGTCGACCAGGTGACCGAGGTACTGCGCGACCGCTGCACCGAAGTCACCACGCCCACACCGGAACTCACCAGCACCCCGGAGATGTGGCACCTCGGCACCCCGATCACCGCCACCGTGCGCGCCGACGGTCCCTCCGCGCTGGAGCTGGCCGCCGCCCTGCACCCCACCCCCGCCATCTGCGGCACCCCCACCGCCACCGCCGCCCAGCTCATCGCCGACCTCGAGGGTGAGCGCGGCTTCTACGCGGGCGCGGTCGGCTGGTGCGATGCCGAGGGCAACGGCGAATGGATGGTCAGCATCCGCTGCGCCGAACTCGCCGCCGACGGCCACAGCCTGCTCGCGCACGCGGGCGGCGGCATCGTCGCCGAATCCGACCCCGCGGCCGAACTGGCCGAGACCACCGCCAAATTCCAGCGCATCCTGCGCCCGCTCGGTATTTCCCTCCCGGTCACGGTCGCCTGATCGGCGCACCCGACACCGTCTTCCGGCCCGCGGCCGACGTCACCACGCATACGACGAACCGGAGATCTGCCATGCCCATTCCGCCCATCGCGCCCTACGACATGCCGACCCTCGACGAGGTGGTCGGCAACCAGGTGCCCTGGACCGTCGAACCGTCCCGCACCGCACTGCTCATCCACGATATGCAGCAGTACTTCCTCACGGCCTACGACGCCGAGCAGGAGCCCGCACGCACCCTCGTCGCCAATATCGCCCGACTGCGAAATCGCTGCCACGAGTTGGGGATTCCGGTGATCTACACCATGCAGCCCGGTAATCAGCATCCCTCCCGGCGCGGCATCCTCGCCGACTTCTGGGGCACCGGCATGCAACACGGCCCCGACACCGAGGTGATCGCCGAACTGCGCCCGGACGAGCGCGATATCCAGGTCACCAAATGGCGCTACTCCGCCTTCCAGCGTACCGACCTGCGCGAACTGCTCGGCTACTACAACCGTGATCATCTCGTGGTCACCGGTGTGTACGCGCACATGGGCTGCATGCTCAGCGCCGCGGAGGCCTTCATGAGCGACGTCCGTCCGTTCCTGGCCCTGGACGCCACCGCCGACTTCAGCCGCGAGGAACACCTCATGGCGCTGAACTACACCGCACGGCGCTGCGGCGCGGTCGCCACCACCGACGAACTGCTGCGGCAGCTCGAGGAAGCGGCGGTGCCCGCGGCGCGCGCATCCTGATCGAAAACCGAAGGGGAG
Source organism: Nocardia acididurans (assembly GCF_016741815.1). Classification (GTDB taxonomy): domain Bacteria; phylum Actinomycetota; class Actinomycetes; order Mycobacteriales; family Mycobacteriaceae; genus Nocardia; species Nocardia acididurans. Next base: position 350,802 of record NZ_JAERRJ010000003.1, on the reverse strand, counting down.
CGGCGTATTTCGTATGCCGCTCCATTCGTGCCACACCAGCTCCGGCCGTACTACATCCGCTCCGGCGCGGCGATGCCGAGCAGGTCCGAACCGGTAGCCAGCACCCGCCCGGCGAGATCGGTGAGTGCCAGACGGCTCGCGCGCAGGGCTTCGGTATCGGCCTTCAAGATCGGGCACTTCTCGTAGAAGCCGGTGAAAGCCGTTGCGACACCGAACAGATAGTGCGCCAGCCGATGGAACTCCAGCGTCTCGGCCACCTCGGCGAAGACATCCGGGAAGGCCAGCAGCTCCAGGGCCAGCGCGCGTTCGGCGGGCACGGTGATCAGCACCGGCGCGCCGTCGCGGACCGGCTCCGCGTCCCCGCGCCGGAATACGCTTTGGATACGGGCGTGCGCATACTGCAGATACGGCGCGGTATTGCCGTCCAGCGCCAGCATGCGATCGAAATCGAAGACGTAGTCGCGCACCCGGTCGGTGGACAGGTCGGCGTACTTCACCGCGCCGATGCCCACCTGCCCGGCGATCTCGGCGCGGATCACCGCCGCGAGCTCCGGATTCTTCTCCGAGACAACGGTTTCGGCGCGGTCGACGGCCTCGCCGAGCAGATCCGCGAGTTTGAACACCCCACCCGCCCGGCTGCGCAGCACCTTGCCGTCCGAGCCCAGCACCGACCCGAAGCCGATATGCTCGGCGCGCATCCCGGCGGTGAGCCAGCCCGCCGCCCGCGCGGTGGCGAACACCATCTCGAAATGCTGCCGCTGCGGCACACCGACCACGTACAGCAGCCGGGTCGCGGCGAGATCGCGGACGCGGTTCCGGATGGCCGCCAGATCGGTTGCCGCATAACCGAACCCGCCATCGGACTTCCGCACGATCAGTGGCAGCGGTTGCCCGTCACGGCCCGTGAACCCCTCGGGGAAGACGCATTTCGCGCCATCGCTGACCTGGAGCAGCCCGAGCTCGCCGAGCTCCTCGAGCACCGATTCCAGCTCGTCGTTGTAGGCGGATTCGCCGACGAAATCGGCCTCGGTCAACCGCACGCCGAGCAGTTCGTACACCGACATGAAGTACCGCTTGGACTCACCGACCAGCAGATGCCACAGCCGCAGCGTGGCCGCGTCCCCGCCCTGCAGCAGCACCACCCGCTGCCGGGCGCGCTCCTTGAACACGTCGTCGGCGTCGAACTTGCGGCGGGCGGCGGTGTAGAAGCCGTTCAGATCGCCAACCGACAGCTCGTGCGCCGCTTCGTCCTCGCCGAGATCGAGCAGGTGCTCGATCAGCATGCCGAAGGGAGTTCCCCAGTCGCCCAGGTGATTCCGCTTGATCACCCGGTGTCCGGCGAACTCCTGCACCCGGACCGCGGCATCCCCGATGACCGTGGACCGCAGATGCCCCACGTGCATTTCCTTGGCCACGTTCGGGGCGGAGTAGTCGACCACCACCGTGGCGGGGTGCGCGGCGCGCGGGACGCCGAGCCGATCATCGGCCAGCGCCGCGCCCGCCATAGCGCCGATCACCGTGTCGGCCAGCGTCAGATTGATGAACCCGGGCCCGGACACCGTGGCCTGCGCCACCAGCTCACCCAGGTCGGCCTCGTCGAGAATGCGCGCCGCGATCTCCCGTGGATTGGCTCCCGATCGTCGTGCCAGCGCCAGCGTGCCGTTCGCTTGGAAGTCGGCGTGCTGGGAGCGTTGCACGATCGGATCGACGGTGGCGCCGGCCACGAGGGCGAAGGCCCGGCTCAGACGATCCCGCAGAAGTTGACTGGGAGTCTCCATGCCCCAGCACCCTAACGAGTCCGGCGGCCCGCAGCCCGTGGTTATTCGGCGGTGAGCCGGTCGAGCGCGGCCAGGGCAGCGGCCGTCGAGGGTTCCGACGCGGGCAGCAGCGGCAGCCGGACGGCGGGGGAGGGGATGCGCCCCTGCGCCGCCAGAACGGCTTTGAGGACGGTCGGATTCGGCTCCGCGAACAGGGCGGCGGACACCGGGGCGAGGCGATGACTCAGGCTGCGCGCCTTGGTGATCGGGCCGTCCCGCCAGGTCGAGATGAGCGCCGCGAAGGCGGCGGGGGCCACCACCGCCGAGGCGAGAACGGCTCCGGGCGCACCCAGGGCGAGCAGCGGGGCCGCGAAGATGTCGTCGCCCGCGAGCACCGCGAAATCGGCTGGGACACGGTGCATCAGCTCGACGGTGGTGTCGTCGATCGCGCCCACCGCGTGCTTGACGCCGATGATGTTCGGCGTATCCGCCAGGGCCAGCAGGGTTTCCGCACCGAGCGGGCGCGCGGTGCGGTACGGAATGTTGTAGACCACCAGCGGCACCGGGCTCGCGGCGGCGAGCCGGCGGAAATGCTCGAGCACGCCCGCCTCGGTGGGGCGAATGTAGTACGGCACCACCGTGAGCGCGGCGGCGATGCCGTCCCGCAGCCGGGTCACCGCGTCGATCGACGCGGCGGTGGCGGTGGTGCCCGCCCCGACGATCAACGGCGCGTTGTGCTCCCGGCACACCCGCACACAGATCTCGATGATCCGGGTGCGCTCCGACTCGGTGAGCATGGCCGCCTCGGCGGTGGTGCCCAGGGCGACCAGACCGGTCGCGCCGGCGGTCAGCACATCGTGGGCGAGTTCCCGCAGGGCGTCCTCGGCGAGGGTGTCCTGTGCGGTGAAGGGCGTGACCAGGGGGACGAAGAGTCCGGAGAGTGTCATGGCTACGAGCTTCGCGGCCGGAAAGCATAAGCACCAGTTCGCATTTCTGGCAGCGAGCATAAGCTGAACTGATGCTCGATATCCGGAAGCTGCGCCTGCTGCGCGAACTGGCACATCGGCAGACCATCGCCGCGGTCGCCGAGGCGCTCAACTACACGCCGTCCGCGGTGTCCCAGCAGCTGACCGCCCTGGAACGCGAAGCCGGTGTGCCGCTGCTGGAACGCGGCGGCCGCCGCGTGACGCTCACACCCGCCGCGCACACGCTCGTCGGGCACACGGAATCGATCCTCGCCATCCTGGAACAGGCCACCGCCGACCTCGCCCGGGGACGGGCCGAGCTCACCGGAACCCTGCGCATCGGCACCTTCCCGACCGCCATCCGCACCATCCTGGCCCCGGCCCTGGTCGATCTGAGCACCGCGCATCCCGGCCTGGAACTCATGGTGACCGAACTGGATCCGGTGCTCGCCCCCGGCGCGCTGCGCGCCGAAACCCTGGATATCGCACTGGTTCAGGACTACGACTACGTGCCCGTCGACGATGACGCGGCCCTGGACGCCGAGCCGTTCCTCGAGGAGATCGTCTATCTGGCCGAACCGGCCGCGTTCGCGGAACCCGGCCCCCGCCCCACACCCTTGGCCCTGTCCGCCCGGCACGAGAATCCCTGGATCGCGGGCACTCCCGGCACGCTCTGTCACACCATGACCGTGCGCGCCTGCCAGGCCGCCGGATTCACCCCGCGCATCCGGCATCACGCCGACGATTTCGGGGCCGTCCTCGAATTGGTCGCCGCCGGTGCGGGTGTCGCGCTCGTCCCCGAACTCGGGGCGCGCACACCTCCCGCCACGGTCGCGCTGACACCATTGGATACCCGCCGCCGCACCCGCATCGCCTACCGCCGCGGCACCGCCGACCACCCCGCGATCCGTGCCGCGCGCACCGCCCTGCGCCACTCGGCCACCGCGGCTCGGGAGGGGTGGGCAAGCGCCCATTGACGCCGGGCGAGTGCCCGGTTCCGCGGGCAGGTGCGGGAGTTGGGTGGGCACGTGCCCGATCCATAGGGGCGAGCGCCCGGACTGCGTGGGCGCGTGTCCACCCAGGGAGTGGGCGGGTGCCCATCCGGGCGGCGCGGCGCTACTGCGGGCGCATCACGACGATGCCCGGCACCGTGGCCACGTACTGCGCGAAGCCCGAATCGACGACCTGATTGTTCGCGGCCAGTGACGAGGCGTTGCGGAACACGGGACCGTTCGCGGTCATGACGAAAATGCCGACATGCGTGACATCCAGGCCGGGCGCGTCGGCGTACGCGCCGATGTAGTCACCTGTGCGCAGCTGCCCGATCACTCCCTGGTCGACCGCACCGGACGGGATGTAGGTGATCGCCCGATCCACGACGGGCAGGCCCGGAAGATAGGTTCCGCCATCGCCTTTCGCATTCAGGCGCTTGGCCACCGTGGTCGCCGCACCGCTCAGCGACCCGGTGATATCGCTGGCGGCCGTCCGCGCGACCTGCGCCCAATCGGTGAAGAAGTGCTTGCGGCGCAGGAAATCCACCTGCCCGCCCGCGTACCGCGTCTCGACCAGATTGGTGAGGAACTGCTCGCGATTCGCCGAACGGCTCAACGCCTCCACGTAGTCGAGCAGCGTGAAGCAGTCCACCCCGCGCAGGTCCACGACCAGCTGTTCGGGCTGCGTCGCGGAGCCGACCAACATATTCGCGACATACGGGGTGCCGAGGAACTGCCGCGAGATCGCGTCGAGCAGTTCACCCTTGCCTGCACCCGCGGTGGCCTTCACCGCCAGCAGTTCGTCGATCTTGCGCGAGGAGTAGTCGTCGATGGTCGCGGCCGCCGGGGCAGCGCTCGCCGTCGGCAGCAGCGTGACACCGCAGATCAACGCCATCAGGGCAATCAGTACACGAACGATGCTGCGCAGAACGCCTCCCAGGCCGAGCGATCGGATGCGTTCTCCACCGTATGGGTGATTCGCTCGCGAGGCCAGCCCTCGCTGTTCAGACGCTCGCGGTCTCCAGTTGCTCGGTCACGGGTTTGCCCTCGCTCGGGGGCGTCTCGTCGCCGGAACGGCGGCGCTGACGTTGATAGGCCAGCTGCAGCAGGGCGGTTCCGGCGACACCCACCAGGGCTGCCGACACCTCACCGGTGAAGCCCGGCGGGGTCCAGCTCACCACCAGTTCGGCGTCCTTCGTGCCCGCGGGGATGTCCACCGCCAGGAAGGACTGCGCGACCTCGGTGTGCGGGAGCGCCGCGCCGTTGAGGGTGATCTCGTAGCCGGGCCAGTTCAACCGGTTGAACACCACGCGACCGCCGCTGGACGAACTCACCCGGATGATCGAGGACGTGTCGTCGCGCGACACCGATTTGGCGGTCACGCCGCGCGTATCCGCGATATCGCCGTTCACGGTGGAGAGCAGGCCGCCGGTGCGCTCCAGCACCCAGATGAACCGTTCATGGCCGGGGTAGTCCACCCACTGCCAGCCCTCCGGGGCGGGCTGCGCGCGCACATCCGGGTACTGGGCGCGATGCAGCACCACCCGATCCACCTTCATCAGATCCACCACCGTGCGACCCGTCGACGGTTCCTGGGCGAAGACGCGGCGGTAGGCGTCGGCACAGGTGCTGCCGTCCCACGACATGCACAGCAGCCCGGCGAAGGTGTGGAAGCCGATCGGCGTGTACGCGTTCACGTAATCCAGTTCGAGCGCCTTGGCGTAGTTGCCGATGGCGAGCGAGCCGTACGCGCCCTCGACGCTCTTGTCCTCCGGCGCGATGATGGCGCGATCCGCCAATTGCAGTGTGACGCCGTCGAAATCGGGGAACGCCTCGCGCATGGTGGAACGGCGCTCCGGGAAGTTGTACGACATCGGCGTCATCGGAGCGGTTTTCACCTGCGTGAACGCGATCGGGAACATGGCCGCGATGGTGAGCACACAGGCCAGCGCGATCCCGCGCGTGCGCGCCGCCCACACCACCGCCGCGCCCACGACCGCCACCGCGGCCACCGCGTACACGTGCCGCAGCGTCAGATCCGGTGCGGCCGAAGCGGATCGCACGAACAGCAACCCGATCAGCGCCGCCGCCCCGATGATCCGGTTCCGCGACGCCGTGAACACCCCGTGCCTGCTCAACAGCACGCACACCAGCACCAGCAGCGCGATGGCCAGCATCGGCAGCACCCGCGCGGGCCAGCGCAGCGGGCCGATCGCGCCCGGACCCGCCGTCCACATGAGCGCCGCGATCGCGAACAGTCCGATACCGCTGAAGTCGCGCGCCGAATGCACGGCCTTGCGCCAGTCGATGAAGGCCAGCGCCGGAATCAGGAACCAGGCGATATAGACCATCGGCAGCGGCTGCACATGCCCCCACCACGCCGTGAACGCGGGCGTCGTGGTGGGCAGGCTGGCATTGAGCGACTCCGACCACGGCACCGTCAGGAACGGGTCGTTGTGGATGCGGGCGTTACCACGCCAGGTCACCTGCGAGGAGAGGATGCCCGGCAGATTCGCGGGCAGTGAGGCCAGCGCCGCGAGTGCGGCCACCGCCGCCACCCGCAGCGCGGGAGCCCAGCGCTGCTGATGGATGATCTCGCCGACGATCACCGCCGCGATGATCAACGCGGATTCCACCGCGGGGAACGCGTACTGCACCGTCAACGCCAGATACAGGAAGACGAAGGTCGGGATCGGCCCGCTCCTCCCGCGCGCGTACCGCACCGACGACGCCCACGCGTGCACCATCCACGCGGTGGCGGTATGGCAGGTCACCCAGCTGGCCTCGTCGAAGAACAGGTACCAGCCGCTGAGCGGAAAGGCGACGCCCGCCACCGCCGCCCACGGCGTGCGCGCGCCGTAGGCCAGGCAGATCCGGTACACGCCCAGACCCGCGATGATGGAGAAGACCAGCTTCACGATCGTCGCGTACACCGCGAGATTGTCGAAGGACGGCGCGAGCAGGTGGATCAGCAACTGCGGCGGGTTGTAGAGGCCCGCCTCCTCGATGGTGTAGTTGCCCGCCATCCACTCGTGCGGGATGAGCCACGGAAAGTTGCCGTCCCGCAAGCGGTTTCCGAGCGCGATCCACATGGGCGCGTACTGCGCCTCGGTGTCGTCGGTGTAGAAGTGCCGGGCATCGGCCAGCAGCACCACGACATATCCGACTATGACGCCCACCGCGGTGATGGCCCCCCACCGCAACCTATCTCTCAGCGGCTCACTTTCCGCGCCAGTGCTCACGAAGGCCGGAGCGTAGAGCAACCTGGTCAACAGGGCAAGACCGTCCCGCCGCTCCGCGACCCCAGCGCCCGGTTCGGGTTGTCCCGTCGTCATGAACAGGGACCAGTTCCGGGGAGTTGGATCTTGCCGCGGCCGTCCGGGCGCGCGAACACTGGTGGGATGACAGCTGTTTCGAAGTCCACGCTGCTCCCTGCGTCCGTGCGCGAGGCTTTCGCGCCGTCGGTCACCTATCTCAATGCGGCCAGTTATGGTCTGCTGCCCCGCGCCGTGGCAGCGGAGGTGACCGCGGCCGAGCAGGAGCGCGTCCGCGGTGAGTTCGATATTCCGGCGGTGGATGCGATCGTCGACGCGTGCCGCGCGTCGTTCGGGCGGCTGACCGGATTCGACGGCTCGCAGGTGGCGATCGGTTCGCAAGTATCGCAGCTGGTCGGGCTGATCGCGGAGAGCCTGCCGGACACCGCGAGTGTCGTGCTGCCGGAGAACGAGTTCACCTCGGTGATCTGGCCCTTCCTCGCCCGGCCCGGATTGCGGGTGCGCACCGTGCCTTTCGAGGATCTCGCCGACGCGGTGCGGCCGGGCGATGATCTGGTGGCCGCCGCGGTGGTGCAGTCCGCGGACGGCCGGGTGGCCGATATACCCGCTGTGGTCGCGGCCGCGCGGGCCTGCGGCGCGCGGGTGCTGTTCGACGTGAGCCAGGCCGCCGGATGGCTACCCGTGCACGACAGCGGAGCCGACTTCGTGGTCAGCGTCGGCTACAAGTGGCTGCTCGGGCCCAAGGGGTCGGCCTATCTCGCGGGGACGCCCGAGGCGCTGGACACACTGCGCCCGCTCGCCGCCGGGTGGTACGCGGGCGGCGATCCGTGGCAGAGCGTGTACGACGCGCCGCTGCGGCTGGCGACCGGCGCGCGGCGGCTGGATGTCGCGCCGACCTGGCCGGCCTTCCGTGGGCAGCGCGTCGCCTTCGACCTGATCGAATCGGTCGGCATCGACGCCATCCACCGGCACGATGTGGCGCTGGCCAACCGGCTGCGCGCGGGACTCGGTCTGCCCGAGGGTGATTCGGCGGTGGTGTCGCTGGCGGTCGCACCGGGGACCATCGACCGGCTGCGCGCGGCCGCGGTCATCGGCTCCATGCGCGCCGGGCGGCTTCGGCTCGCCTGCCACCTCTACAACACCGAGGACGATGTCGACCGCGCGCTCGAGGCGCTGACCTAGGCGGTCTGCGCGGCCAGCTCCAGCAGCCGGGCCCGCACCAGATCCGGGCGTTCGTCGGGGACGAAATGCCCGCAGTCCCGGACGGCTTCGAAGGTGTAGTCGTCGGCGCGTGCGGTCTCGGCGGCGGCCAGCGAATGATGCACGGCGAAATCGTCCATGCCGAACAGCGCCCGGATCGGCACACTCAGCCGCTGCCGTTCGGGCGTGCGCGCGAGCCGGGGAATCTCGCGCAGCCAGAAGGTGCGGTAGGTGTCGGTGGCCGCGCGGGCGCCCACCGGATCCCGGAACCGATCGGCGAAGATCCGCACGGTCTCGGCATCCACCGCCGACTTGTCGGTGAAAGCCGAACTCAGCAGCCAGTTCAGCAGGCCCGTGCGCTGCTGCAGCGGCATGCCGAACGCGGCGACGACCGGCTGATAGGCCAGGAATCGCCACATCTGCTTCGCCACATCGCCCGGCGGTACCCACGGATGCGACATATTGATCACCAGGTAGCCGTCGAAGCGCGCCTGCGCGCGCAGCAGCATCCGATATCCGACATAGCCGCCCCAGTCGTGCCCGGCCAGCAGCGCCCGCGAAATCCGCAGTTCGTCCAGCAGCGCAAGCACATCCGAGGCGACCTCCTCCTTCTCCCACCGATGCGGTGCGGGTCCCGACCACCCGTACCCCGGCAGATCGGGGGCGATGATCCGCAGGCCCTCCGGCGGATCGGCCAGCAGATCCCGCCACGCGTAATGATGCTGCGGCCACCCGTGCAGCAGCAGCACCGGACGGCCGTCCGCCGGTCCGGCCTCGGTGACATGGAAGCGCACACCGCGCGCCTGGACGAAGGATCGGCGCACACCGGGGATGGCCGGTGGCTCGGATGCGGTGGCGGTCGTATCCAGCATGCGCTCACCATAATTCGAGGGCCGGGACCACCGGAACCACCCGTGGCAGGAGAGCCGGACCGTCCGTGGGCGGAGTTTGTCGGTGCCCCGGACTACGGTGTCGGCGTGAACCGGACGGATCGGTTGTACGCGATCGTCGAAGAGCTCCGGGCGATCTCGCCGCGCCTGCGCACAGCCCGCGAGCTGGCGCTGCGCTACGAGGTCAGCCCGCGCACCATCGAACGCGATATCGCCGCGCTCCAGCAGGCGGGCATCCCCGTCTACGCCGATGTCGGCAGGCGCGGCGGCTACGCGCTCGAGAAGAGCATGTCGCTGCCGCCGCTCAATTTCACCGCGGCCGAAACCGTCGCGCTGGCGGTGGCACTGGCCCGCAATCGCGGCGGGCCCTTCGACCACGCCGGGCGCAGCGCGCTGGCCAAGGTGGTGGCCGCCATGCCCGAACGCAATGCCGAGGCCGCCCGCGATCTGGCCGCGCGGGTGCGGCTGGCCGAGCCGCAGGGGCAGCCCGAGGTACCGGAGGTGCCGCCGTTGATCGGGCAGGCCATCGAGAGCCGGCGGGTACTGCGCATGGGCTATCTGGATCGGCACGGGAAGGCCAGCGAACGCGAGGTCGAGCCGGTGGAGTTCCTGCACGGCGGTTTCGGCTGGTATCTCATCGGCTGGTGTCGGCTGCGCGAGGGGTTCCGGGTCTTCCGGCTGGATCGTATGCGGGCGCTCACGCTGACCGATCTGGTCGCGCCGGTGCGGGCGCGCGACGGGTATCCGTGCGGGCCCGCGGCGTACGAGGTGCGGGCGCTCGCGCTCTGAACCGCCGGGTGCGGTGAATTCCGGAGGGGCGGATCGGTTTCCGTGAGAATCCGGCGGATCTCGCCGCGAAACACCGACAGGGGGTTGTCGCCGGAGCGGGTGATCGTGATCGGGCAACGTTTCCACCGACCCGATCGGAGTGCATATGTCCACCCTCACCTTCAACACCGTGTCGTGGTTCCAGATCGGCAGCGACAAGCCCGAAGAGGTGAAGCGGTTCTACGGTGACCTGTTCGGCTGGAACTTCGTCCCCGATCCGGGCAGCGGCGACTACGACCTCATCAGCTACCCCGACAGCGAGATGCCCAGCGGCGGCGTGGCCCATTCGGCCGACGCCTCGGACAACCACGCCGTCTTCCTGGTGCTGGTGCCCGACGTCGCCGCCACCGCCGCCGAGACCGAACGCCTGGGTGGCAAGGTGATCCAGCCGCCCACCACCACGCCGAACGGCCTGGTGTTCGCCTACCTGCTCGACACCTCGGGCAACCGGTTCGGCATCTTCACGCCCCCGTCCAGCTGAGTCCGCGCTCGGGTCGCGCGCCGGATCGCCGCGGTGGCGCGGGCTCGCCGAGCGGATACCTTGGAGGTATGCGAACTTACGTTCATCTGCTGTTGTTCGCGTGCGCTGTCGCGATGGCGGTGGGGGTGCTCGGTCCGCTGGTCGGATCGGTCGACGCGCGTGATGTCCGATTCTCCGATCTGCGGGAGGGCTTCGATACCGGCCTCACCCTGGACCAGGTCGGCGGGCAGTCGGCCGCGCTGCCGATGTCACTGGGCATCATCATGCTCGGGGCGGCCCTGGTGGTGCTGATCGCGGCCCTGGTCGGGTCGCGGGTGCTGGGCTGGATCGGTGTGCTGGGCGGGCTGGCCTGCCTGGGCGTGCTGATCTGGCGTCTGGACGAGCGCTTCGACGATCTGCTGCGTGACGACTATCGCGCGCTGCTGTCGGGCACCTGGGGCCTGTACCTGTTCGGCGGCGGCGTGGCGCTCGCGCTGCTGGCGCTGCTGGTACCTCGGGAACGGCGCCGGGCGCCGGTCCCGGTGCCGCACTAGGCGCGCGAAAGTTCGTGTTCTGCTTCACAGCCGGAAAGCGGTCGTGGGAAAAACCATGATGCCGAACACGTTTCATTTCTCTACCCTGGATGCCGATCCACGGTCTCCACTCGAAAGTAGATTTTCATGCCGCTTATCAATCTCGGTTCCGCTGCGCTCGACCTGGCCAACTCCGTGACCTCGCTGGCCGCCAACATCACCTACCTGTTGAAGGCCTGGGGCCTGGCCTGATTTCGCGAGCACCGAACGCCCGTCATTCCGTCCGGAATGGCGGGCGTTCCGCTTTTCCCGGGTAGCCGACTGTGTGCCATGTCACCGGATCCGGGTTCAGCGAGGTAGGGCACGGAACCCTTGCCCGGCACGTACGAGTCTTATTACAGTCGGACTGCAATAAGACTCCACTGCCGATGTAGAAACCGGCCACGACGAGGGAGGGCGAGGAGAGGAATGGCAGTGCAGACCATCGAGCGACCTCGGTCCGGAGCGGCCGAGATGTGGGGAAAGTTCCGTGCCATGGGCGGGCCGCAGCACATCGTCGACGGCGCCGCCCCGGCCGTCGCCTTCCTCCTCGCCTACGCGACCATCGACGCCAAGATGGGCGTCCTGTTCGCCCTCGGGACGGCGGGCGCGGTCGCGGTGTACCGATTGCTGAAGGGTGACTCGATCCGGGTCGTCTCCGTCTCGCTCATTACGGTGGTGGTGTTCTCGCTCTTCGTGGGCATCACCGGCGAGGGGCGCGGGTTCTATCTTCCCGACCTCATCATCTGCGTGGTCTGCACCGTGGCCTTCGGTCTCACGCTGCTCACCGGGCGTCCGCTCAGCGGGTGGGCGTGCCGCAAGATCGGCCTGGAACCCGCCGAGCCCGCCGACCCCGACGCGCGAAACCTGCTGCACCGCAGGATAACCCTGGTCTGGTTCGGCTTCTGGGCCGCGCACCTGGTGATCATGGTGCCGCTCTACCTGGCGAACAAGGTGGTGCTCTTGGGTTCGGTCGCACTGGTTCTCGGCAAACCGGCCCTGGTGCTCATGCTCGCGGGCACCTGGCTGTGGGTGCGGCGCTCACTGCACGCGCCCGCGCAATAGTCTTGCGGCTCAGGCGCGTAACAGCGCCGTCTGCACCTGGCGCAGCCGCTCGCCGTCACCGCGGAATCCGGCCACCGCGTCGTTGTAGAGAAACGCCTCCCACAGCCGGACCAGCGCGTAGGCGAGCGTGTCGCGCTCGATGGGCGGGCGATAGCCCTCCCGCTGGGCGCGCTCGATGACCCGTTCCACGGTCGCCACCGCCGCGCTGTGCACCGGCCCGTCACTGCGGGTGACCAGGCGCAGGGCGGCCGTCGATTCATTGTCGAAGTACCTGCGCAGCGAATCGTCCTCGACCAGCAGGGCGATGGTGCGGTCCAGAATCTCCTCCAGGCGCGCGCCCCCGGTGGCCGTGCAGTCCCGCTCGATCCGGGCCACCAGCCGGTCCAGCTGATGGGCGATGGCCGCGCCGAGCAGGCCGTCCCGGGACCCGAACCAGCGATAGATGCTGGCCCGGCCGACGCCGAGTTGCGCGGCAATGGCATTCACATCCAGGCGTTTCCCGGAGAGGAACATACCGATGGCCGCACGCAGCACATCCTCGCGGCTGGCCGAGGCCGGCCGCCCCGGAGCCCTGGTTCCCTCGCTGCGCGTCACGCGGAAAGCATAGGGGCCAGGTGCGGGGACAGCGTCCGCACGGTCACGGTGCGACCCAGGTCCAGGGCTTGGCGCAGCAGGTCCGGATCGCGGGTGATGCGGCCGACATCCGGGGCGTCGCGGGGCGGGCGGATCTGCATGACCGCGGGATCGCTGCCGAAATCGGCCTCGTCGCGATGGTGACGGCGCACCCGCGACAGCCACGGGCCGACGGTGCCGGGTGCGTGCCGGGACAGGAAGCGCGCCACCACCCTGGTCTCCAGGGGCGATGGGGCAGAGACGTTCTCGTCGTCGCGGCGGGTGCGCAACACTAGCACGCGGGTCGCGCCCTGCGCCAAAGCCGTTCGGATGGGCACGGATTCGGAGAGCCCGGCGTCGACGTAGCGGCGGTCGCCGATGCGCACCGGCTTCCCGGCCAGCAGCGGCAGGCAGGTGGAGGCGCGCAGGGCGGCCTGCACCGAGGCCGGGTCGGTCAGGCCGTCGTGCAGATCCACGGCCTCGCCGGTGTCGGCGTCGGTGGCGATCGGATGGAACGTCACCGGATTGGCGAGGATGGCCGGGAAATCCATCGGCACCAGCCGCTCGTACACGGTGTGCACCAGGTATCCGGTATCCACCACCGGACCGCCGCGCAGGGCGCGCACCGGCGAGATCACCCGGTTGATCACCTCCGGATTCCAGGCCCGGCGGGCGTGTACGGCGCGGCCGCACAGCAGCCAGGCGGCATTGAGGGCACCGGCCGACGCGCCGTAGATCGCGTCGAAGCAGGGGAGTATCCCGAGGTCCTCGATGGCCATGGCCATGCCGTGCGAGTACGCGCCGCGCGAGGATCCGCCCTCGATGACCAGGGCGAGCCGGTGCCGGTCGGTGCGTTGCCCCGGCAGGCTCGCGGCACGATGCCGGGCGGCGAGGAGTTCGGCCACCCCCAGCGTGGAGTCGTTCACTCGCGATCCCTTCCCTGTCAACCGATCCATTTGAGACATTCGATAGTCTGTGTATCATACTCGACCATGCAATTGGCACTCACCGACGACGAGCTCGCCTTCCGCGACGAGCTGCGCGCGTTCTACCGCACCGAGATCCCGGCCGACATCCGCAATCGCGCCCGGCACGGCCAGGAACTGAGCAAGGACGACATCGTCACCACCCAGCGCATCCTCAACGCGCACGGGCTGGCCACGCCGAACTGGCCGGTGGAATTCGGCGGCCGCGACTGGACGCCCATCCAGCGCCACATCTGGCACGACGAGATGCAGCTCGCGTCGGTGCCCGAGCCACTCACCTTCAACGCCAACATGATCGGCCCGGTGATCGCGCACTTCGGCTCGCAGAAGCTGAAGGAACGCTTCCTGCCCGCCACCGCCAACCTCGACATCTGGTGGTGCCAGGGCTTTTCCGAGCCCGAGGCCGGATCCGACCTCGCCTCGCTGCGCACCACCGCCGTCCGCGACGGCGACCACTACATCGTGAACGGCCAGAAGACCTGGACCACCGCCGCGCAGTCCGCCGACTGGATTTTCTGCCTGGTGCGCACCGACCCCCACGCGCCCAAGAAGCAGGCCGGCATCTCCCTGCTGCTGTTCCCGCTCGACACTCCGGGCGTGACCGTGCGGCCCATCGAACTCATCGACGGCTGCCACGAGGTCAACGAGGTGTTCCTGGAGAACGTCCGGGTGCCCGCGGAAAACCTTGTCGGCGAAGAGAATCAGGGCTGGACCTACGCCAAGTTCCTGCTCGGCAACGAGCGCACCGGCATCGCCGCGGTCGGCCAGACCAAGGTGCGGCTGTGGCTGGCCAAGGAGCACGCCCGGCAGACCCGGCTGGGTCAGGGCACCCTGCTCGACGACCCGATCTTCGCCACCCGGCTGGCCGAACTCGAAAACGAGCTGGTCGCACTGGAATTGGTGCAGCTGCGGGTGGCCGCGGGTTCCGCCGACGGCAAGCCCAACCCGGTGTCCTCCATTCTCAAGCTGCGCGGCACCGAACTGCAGCAGGCCGTCACCGAACTGCTGGTGGACATCGCCGGACCCGATTCCCTGGCCCGCGAAGGCGCGGAACCGGATTGGGCCCGCCGCTCCACCGCCACCTACCTGAACTACCGCAAGACCTCGATCTACGGCGGATCCAACGAGGTGCAGCGCACCATCATCGCTTCGACCATTCTCGGACTGTAAGGCAGCACAATGGATTTCGATCTCACACCCGAACAGGAAATGTTGCGCGACACCGTCCGTGACGTGCTCGAACGCGCCTACACCCCAGAACGCCGCACCGAAATCGTCGCCACCGAACTCGGCTGGGACCCCCAGATCTGGCGCACCTTCGCCGAAATCGGCCTGCTCGGACTGACTTTCGCCGAAGAGGACGGCGGCATGGGCGCGGGCCCCATCGAGGCCATGCTGGTGCTCACTGAACTCGGCCGCCGCCTCGCCCCCGAACCCCTGCTGGATTGCGCCCTGCTCCCCGGCGGTCTGATCGCCCGCGCGGGCACCGACACCCAGCGCAAGGACCTGCTGCCCCGCATCGCCGAGGGCGACCTGCGCCCGGTCTTCGCACATGGCGAGCCGGGCGTGCGCTGGCCCGCCACCGAACTCACCACCCGCGCGGTCCGCACCGCCACCGGCTGGAATCTCACCGGTGCCAAACACCCTGTCTCGCACGGTGACAGCGCGGATCTGCTGATCGTCAGCGCGGCCCTGCCGGTGGGCTCCTTCCAGGAGGCGGGCACAGAGCCTGCGGCTGCCTACCCGGACCTCCTCGAAGAGGCCGGCCCCGGTCATCCAGGCGGCGTGGCGGCGGGGCTGTTCCTGGTCGACCCGGCGGCGGCCGGGGTGCGGCGCACCGATTACCTCGGCCACGACGGTGTGCGCGGCGCGACCATCGAATTCGACGGTGTCGCCGCCGAATTGCTCGGTGAGCCCAAGGACGCCGCCGAGATCGTGACCGCCGCCGTGGCGGGCGCGCAGGCCGCGCTGTGCGCCGAGGCGATCGGCGCCATGGAGGAGTCGCTGCGGCTCACCACCGAATATCTGAAGACGCGCAAGCAGTTCGGCGTGCCGCTGCGGGCCTTCCAGACGCTGACGCAGCGGGCGGCCGACATGTACGTCTCGCTGGAGCTGGCGCGGGGGATGAGCATGTACGCCTCCATGTCGCTGGCCGACGGGGTCGCCGATCCGGTCGTCGCCTCGCGGGCCAAGCTGCGAATCGGCCGCTCCGCCAGGCATATCGGGCAGGAGGCCATTCAGATGCACGGCGGTATCGGCATGACCGCCGAATATCCGGTCGGCCACTACACCGCGCGGCTCACCGCCATCGAGCACAGCCTCGGCGACTCCTCCGACCACCTGCGCTACCTCGGCCGCACCGTCGGCGACCACCAGATGGTCGAGATCTGATGCGCATCACCGGGGCGGTGCTCGAGCAGAGCGGCCGCCCGCGGCCCTTCGCCGATTCCCGCCCGATCACCGTGTGCGAACTGGAACTCGGTGATCCGGGACCCACCGAAGTGCTGGTCGCCATCGAGGCGGCCGGGCTGTGCCACTCGGATCTCAGTGTGGTGGACGGCAATCGGCCGCGACCGCTGCCCATGCTGCTCGGGCACGAGGCGGCGGGCACCGTGGTCGCGGTGGGCGAGCGGGTGTGGGATGTGCGACCCGGCCGGCGGGTGGTCATGTCCTTCCTGCCCCGGTGCGAGAACTGCGACGCCTGCGACCGGGACGGGCAACTGCCCTGTGCGGAGGGCACGCGCACCAATACGGCGGGCGAACTGCTGCACCACCCCGGACATCTGTCCCGCGGTGGCGAGGCGGTCCGCCATCACCTCGGCGTATCCGGATTCGCCACGCACGCCGTGGTCGACCGCGCTTCGGTGGTGCCGGTCGGCTCCGATGTCCCCGCCGAGGTCGCGGCCCTGTTCGGCTGCGCCGTCCTGACCGGCGGCGGCGCGGTCCTGAACGTGGCGAACCCCCGCCCGCAGGACAGCGTCATGGTCGTCGGCCTGGGCGGGGTCGGCATGGCCGCCGTACTCACCGCCCGCGCCATCGGCGTGGAACGCATCATCGCGGTGGACCGGCTTCCGGGAAAACTGGCCCTGGCCCGCGCCCTGGGCGCGACCGAGACCTGCACCTCCGATCAGGTCGGTGCCGAGCGCGTCCGGGCGCGCTACGTGATCGAATGCGCGGGTCACCCCGCCGCCTTCGAAACCGCCTACGCCGCAACGGCTCCCGGCGGCATGACCATCACCGTCGGCCTCCCCGCCCCGCACGCCACGGTCACCCTGTCGCCACTCGGCATCACCGCCGAAGCCCGCACGGTCGTCGGCAGCTACTTGGGTTCCGCCGTCCCCGCCCGCGACATCCCGCGCTACGAGCGGATGTGGCGCGAGGGTCGTCTGCCGGTGGAACAGCTGATCTCCGCGCGCATCCCCCTCGACCACATCAACGAGGCCATGGACGAACTCGCCGACGGCAACGCCGTCCGCCAGATCATCGCCTTCGGCGACGCACTGTAGCGGTACCGGCCCGTGGAAGGGGTATCGGTGGAGCGGCTAGGGCTGGGTGGCGAACAGGGCCCGCAGGGCGCGGCCGATGGCGTGCGAGGCTTCGTCCTGGGAGAGTCCGCGCCGGTCCATCAGCTGATGCCGGTACGCCCAGCCCGCGGTGGCCTCGACCAGGTCCAGCAGTTCCTGATCGACGGTGCCGTCGCGGGTGAGTTCGGGTGCGAACGTGCGTGCCAGGCCGTCCCGGATCCGCTTGTCGGCCAAGCGCATTCGCTCATCCATCGCCGGGATCGTCGGGGAGCCCAGCAGTCCCAGCAGTCGTGGATTGCGCTGGGCCGCGAAGATGGCGGCGCTCTGTGCGGTGACCGCCGCGATCCGCTCGTCCAGTGCCGCTCCGGGATCGGGTTGTGCCACCAGTGATTCCACGTATTCGGACTGCGTTTCCAGTGCTGCCAGCAGCAACTCGTCCCGCCCCGGGAAATGCACGAAGATACTGCGTTCGGAGACGCCCGCGCGCTCGGCGATGTCCTTGGCCGTCGGAATGAAGCTGCCCTCCTTGATGGCCGCGAGCAGTGCGTCGACGATCGCGCTGCGCGTCTGCTCCGGATTGCGCCGGCGGCGTCGTGCGGTGGTGCCCTCACTCATAGCTGCATCCGATCACAGTGCGGGGTGGGCTGTCGTAGCGGGTGGGCCGGTTCCGGTCATGGGAACAGCTTATTGCAGTCTGACTGCAATAACGGTAAGGTCGGCAATGCAGCGAATGCGTGGCTAATCATGGTTTGCTCTGGTCACGGACGTTCGAACGGATGAGAGACAGGAGATCGAAGTGGTTGACGGCGGCAAGGTCGGCGACACGGCGAATCCGGGCAGCAACGGCCGTTCCGGGGTATCACGACGAGGCGTCTTCGGCGTCGGCGCGGCCGCACTGGCCGCGGTCGGCGTCGGCGTCGCGGTGAGCGGATGCAGCTCCTCCGACGAGGTGAACCCGTCGTCGACCCAGACCGACCCCACCGATCACATCGTCGACGCCAACAAGAAGATCGCCGAGACCATGCCGTTCTCGGACACCACCGACTTCGCCGACGCCGACCGCGGTTTCCTGGCGGACCTGAAGCCGGGCGTGGTCAAGGACTCCAGCGGGAAGGTGGTGTGGGACAACGACTCCTACGGCTTCCTGCGGGGCACCTGCCCGTCCTCGGCCAACCCCAGCCTGTGGCGGCAGTCGCAGCTGGTGGTCAAGCAGGGTCTCTACGAGGTGGCACCCGGCTTCTATCAGGTGCGCGGCCTGGACCTGTCGAACATGACCATCATCGAGGGCGAGAAGGGCATCGTCGTCATCGATCCGCTCATCTCCACCGAAACCGCCGCGGCCGGGCTGCAGCTCTACCGCGACCATCGTGGCAATCGACCGGTTACCGGTCTGATCTACACCCACTCGCATGTCGACCACTTCGGCGGCACCCTCGGCGTCGTCAGCCGCGAGGACGTCGAATCCGGGCGCGTTCCGGTGCTCGCGCCCGTCGGCTTCCTCGAGCACGCCGTCGCCGAGAACATCTACGCCGGCACGGCCATGGCGCGGCGCGCCGCCTACATGTACGGGGCCGCCCTGCCGCGCGGCGAGAAGGGCCAGATCGGCGCGGGACTGGGCCAGACCACCTCCACCGGCACCGTCACCCTCATCGACCCGACCATCGACATCACCACCACCGGTCAGGAAGAAGTGATCGACGGGGTGCGCATGGTGTTCCAGATGACCCCGGGCACCGAAGCGCCGTCGGAGATGAACTTCTACTTCCCCGACCGCCGCATCCTGTGCATGGCCGAAAACGCTGTGCACACCCTGCACAATGTGCTGACCCTGCGCGGCGCGCTGGTGCGCGACCCGCACGTGTGGTCCAAGTACCTCACCGAATCCATCAATCTGTATGCGCGCCAATCGGATGTGGTGTTCTCCTCGCACCACTGGCCGATCTGGGGCACCGACAAGATCGTGGAATATCTTTCGCTGCAACGGGATCTGTACGGCTACCTCAACGATCAGTCGCTGCGCCTGCTCAACCAGGGCTACGTCGGCAGCGAGATCGCCGAGATGATGCAGGTGCCGCCCAATATCCAGCAGGCGTGGTTCACGCACGGCTACTACGGGTCCGTCTCGCACAATGTGAAGGCCATCTACCAGCGCTACATGGGCTGGTTCGACGGCAACCCCGCACACCTGTGGGAGCATCCGCCGGTGGATTCCGCCAAGCGGCACGTGGACGCCATGGGCGGGGCCGACAGTGCGCTGAAAACGGCCCAAAAGGCGTACGACGACGGCGATTTCCGGTGGGCGGTGCAGGTCACCAACTACGTGATCTTCGCCGACCCGGACAACAAGAAGGCGAAGGACCTGGAGGCCAGTGCCTTCGAACAGCTGGGCTACGGCTCCGAATGCGCCACCTGGCGCAACTTCTACCTCTCCGGCGCATACGAACTGCGCAACGGATCCTTCGGCACGCCCACCGCGGCCAACTCCAAGGGGCTGCTGGCGGCGCTCACGGTGGAGCAGGCCTTCGACGCCATCTCGCTGTTCATCGACGGACCCAAGGCCTGGGACGTGAAGATCACCACCGACTGGCGGTTCAGCGACGACAACAATCGCGTGCACCGCGCCGAACTGCGCAACGGCGTGCTGGTGCACTACGACCGCTGGCCCGACGACGGGCTGCCCGCGCCCGACGCCACCGTCACCATCACGCGCGGGGCGTTCCTGCAGAACATGCTGGCGGGCGGCAATATGCAGGATGCCGTGGCCAAGGGCGACGTCAAGATCGACGGTAACGCGGCGGTACTGGTGCAGTTCAAGGGCCTGGTGACCAAGCCCGACCCGAATTTCGCCATCGTCACCCCCTGATACCAGCGGCGGACCTCATCCCGCCGCTGCCCGAAACCGGCCGTCCGTGGTTGTGGAGCCCACGGAGGGCCGGTTTCCCAATTTCCGCGTCGACAGTGAAATCGACATCGAAACGGACTGCGGCGCAGGGAAAATCAATGGATTCCGGCGGGGTGTGATTCCTACACTTCGATGGTGAACACCGCCGAAATCCTCCGACACTTCCGCACCCACGGCGCGCCTCTGACGCTGTCTCGGGCCGGTGCCGTGGCGTGGGACGATGCGGAATTCCACCATGCCGCATATATTTCTGATCCACAGGAATATGCCCTGCTCGCGCTGGTTCCCGGCGTCCGCGACGCGCAGCGCGCCCGCGTACTGCTGCAAACGCTGAGCGTTTCGCGAACGGAATTGCCCGCCGAAACTCGCGCAATTCTCGACAAGGCCACGCGCGCCCTGCTTTTCGGTATCGCGCCGAATACGGTCGTCACGGTGCTGCTCGCACTGCGCCGCCTGCGCGCCAACCACAAGCACACCACCCGGGCCGTCCTCACCTTCGTCCTCGATCACCCCGATGCCGAACTGCTCATCGCCGCCCGCCGCCCCTCGCTGCGCGACGCCTTCGAGCACGCCCTCGGCAAGGCCACCGCCCGCGGTCTCGCGCGCCGTATCGCCGAAGGCGACACCGACTCCCCGGAGCTGCGCCGAAAGCTGCTGCGCTACACCACGAATCCGGCGACGGCCCCGGCCCGCGTCGCCCAGCTCTACGCCCCCGGCACGCACGGCATCCCCACGCTGGCCGACCCGGTGGCCCCGCTCGAGCCCCCGCGCACGCGCGAGCCGATCGTCTCCGTCACCAATCGTGGTGACATCGCGGCCACCCTGGTGCACGTCTACCGCGGCGGCCCCGTCGCCGAATTGCGCTCCGCGCTGGCCGGATACGTGGCCGCGGCCACCCGCGACCTCCCGCGGGTGTCCGCGCGCGTGGCGCTGGTCCTGGACACCTCGGAGTCCATGCGCGGCTACGGCGATCGCGAGTGGGCACTGCTCTCCCAGGCCGAGGCCCTGCGCCTGGTGCTGGGCGAGATCTGCGACCACCTCACCGTCATCGAGGCGGGCGCGGCCCAGACCGCACCCACCGACCTCGCCACCGGCGTACTGAACGCCCTCGACACCGGACCACGCAGCGCCACAGGCGATCCCGGCGCGCAGACCGCCCGTGACGACTTCGGCGACCGCGAGGGAGTCGCGGCGGGCGTTGTCCCGACCGCCACGCCAGGCAGGGCGGTTGGCCCGGCCGCGCCGGGCGGGGCGGTTGGTTCGGCCGCGCCGGGCGGGGCGGTTGGTTCGGCCGCGCCGGGCGGGGCGGGTGGCCCGGTCGCGCCGGGCGGTGCCCCGGATCTCGTCGTCGTGGTGACCGACGGATATGAGAACCGGCTGCCCGGGGATCTGGCGCGGGTGGCGGCCACGCTGCCGCGGATCGGTGTCGAGACGCCGATTCTGCTGTGCCTGGCCACCTTCACCGCCAGTGACAATCGCGGGCTGCGGGATCCGGCCCCCGGGCTGCCGCACCAGATCTTCTGGCACCAGGACGATTTCGGTGCGCTGCTGCCCTGGCTGTTCGCGCATACCGCGTCCGGGCGTGACTGGATCGCCGCCGCCGCGACGCGATTCCTCGATCGCCGACTCGAAGGAGCTACCTCATGACCAGACTGGACACTTTCGTTCGCGCGCCGGTGGACCTCAGCGGTTACCGGCTCGGTGCGCCGCAGCGGGCGGGGGCGCTCACCATGGTGCCCGTACACGGTCCCGAGCGGCCCGGGATCGTGCCGCCGCGTTCCGGGCTGAAGCTGAATCGCGTTGCCGGATACGGCAATGTGGAGCTGCACAACGGCGCGCCCTCCGGGGTCGCCATCGTGCCGCTGCATATCGGCTACATCCAGGAGGGCGCGCAGAATCACGCGCTGTGCTCGGCCGCGCTCATGGGCGCGGGGGAGACCCGCATGTTCCGCGATGCCTGCTGCGTGCAGGCCGCGCAGGGCGGCTATCTGGAGGGCCGGGATCAGTGGTTCTTCGTGCTGCCGCTGGAGCTGCGCGCCAAGGCGCTGGAGCTGCGCGGGCGGGAAGGGTATTCCAAGCTGTGGCAGGACATCTCGACGGTGAACAGCCGCTACCGGCTGCCCGCGCGGGGTCATCTGGAGCAGATTCTCACCCGGCAGCGCGCGGTGCTCACCCGGTTCCGCAGCCGCCTCGAACTGCTGCCCGGCCAGCTGGGTGCGCTGTTCTTCGTCGGCGAGCGGTTCGCGGGCCTGGAGATCGCGCCCGATCCGCGCTACTTCGCCGAGATGTGGATGCCGCTGGTGTGCTTCGCCTACGGCGTCGCCGCCTGGCAGCAGGAGCCGGAGCAGGTCGCGGCCGAGCCGTTCGCGGCGAGCAGCCTGGCCGAGCTGCGCGCCGAACTCGAGCGTGAGCGCGCCCGCGCCACCGAGCGGGTGCTGTCCTGGATGCCCGCCCCCGCCGAGGTGCGCACCACCGAGGAGGAGCGGTATCTCGACCTGCGCCTGCACACCGTCACCGGTGGCGAGCTCGCCGGCCAGCTGGTCGGCGAGCACGAGCGTCTCGTCTACGCCTCGCTGTTCGCCGCCGCGTAAATAGGTTGCACCACAATCGAATACCGGCCACCATGGGAAGTACGGGAACTGAGCCGGGCACGACGGAAATCAGCTTCGTCCCAAACGAAGAAGTGACTCGCCTGAGAAGCGATGAAATCGACCCGTCATCGCGCCGGCCGCCTGTCCCGTACCTTCTCCGTATTGCCCCCTGTGAGAGTCCCCCTCTCACAGGGGGTTTCCCGTTTTCCGGCCTGCCCCCGGCCAGGCGTCAGCGCGAGACCAGCGCGGCTCGGCGGCGCGAGTCCTCCTCCGGGCGAATCGTTTCCGCCGCCGGGCACCGCGGCCGGGTGCGCACCGCCTTGGTGAACAACTGGAATTCCGCCGCGGGCACGCACACCTCCCGATACGGATGCCGCGGCGACACCCGATGCCGCGGTCCCGGTATCACCACCCCGTGCCTGCGGGTGGCGCCCTCCTGGGCGCGCACCCAGGTCTGCATGGTGCGCGAGTCGATACTCGGCAGGAATTCGACGGCATCCTCCCATTCGAGGCCGTCCACCTGGGTGGGGTCGGGGACCGCGGTGACTACGACGGCGTATGCCGTACCCACGGTGACGTCCGCCATGCGGATCAACCCCCTGTCCATGGTCATGGCCGCCGCGATGCGGCGCATTGTCTCGGCGCATCCCCGGTCCGGTGTTGTCCGGCGTTGCGCGGGGAATGTTCAGGATACTTCGAAAGATATTGCACTACTGAGTATTTCGCCGTTGTCGCAGGTAGGTTGCGGGCTCCTGGAGGGTAGCTGAGTAGCATACGAAACGAACCACCGCCTGGCAGGAAAAAGACCGTCACCAGCGAAAGTGGGCACGAACATGGCCGAAACCACGAATGTGCGGCACCTCGGAACCGATCCGGGGGAGGTGCTGCCCGCGCTGCCCCTGGACGCCTGGCGGCCCACCAAGGAGACCCTGCACCGATACGCGCAGATCATCGGCAAGATCGCTCTCGCCAAGGGCATCCGCCGCAACCACTGGTGGCATATGACCTACCGGCTCACCGCCCGCGGCTGGACCACCGTCCCGCTCGGCTCGGCCACCGACGGACCGGTCTTCACCTGCTCCTTCGACTTCTTCGATCACGTTCTGCGGATCGCCACCGACCGGGGCAGCCGCGAGGAGATCCCGCTGGAGAACCAGTCCGTGGCGAGCTTCTACGGCGAGGTCACCGACGCCCTGCGCAATCTGGGCATCGACGTCACCATCGCCAACCCGGTCCCCTACGACCTGCCCGACCACGATCGGCCCTACGCCGAGGACACCGAACACCACCACTACGACCCGGCCGCCGCCCGGCACGCCTTCCGGGTGACCAGTCAGGTCGGGCGCATCCTGGAGGAGTTCAGCGCCACCTTCTCCGGCAAGATCAGCCCGGTCCAGTTGTTCTGGCACAGCTTCGATCTCGCGGTGCAGCGCTTCTCCGACCGGCACATCGATATGCCCGGCAGCGTGAATTCGCCCACCCGCGAAGCCTATTCCCGCGAGGTGATCAGCGCCGGATTCTGGTTCGGCGACGACAAGGTGCCCGCGCCCACCTTCTACTCCTACACCGCCCCCGAACCCGAAGGGTTGAGCGAACTTCCGCTGCTGCCCGCCGCCGCGCACTGGGTGTCCTCCGGCTCCGGGCACAGCGCCTACCTCGACTACGACGCGGTGCGCGCCACCGCCGACCCGGTCGGCGCGACCCTGGACTTCTTCCAATCCGCCTACAGCGCCGGGGCCCGGCTGGCCGGCTGGGATACCCGCGACCTGTCCTGTCCGGGCGGCATCACCGATCCGCTGCTGTCCACGCCGATCCCGGGGTGGGCGGAATAGGAGTGCACCCGCAAGGGGCTGTCCTGCATAGTGAGTTCGAGTGGGACGGGATGGAGGATCCTCGTGGGGCACTGGCTGATGAGCGTTGCGGACATGAAAATTGGGGTTTCTCATGAGTGAGGAGCGCACCGTGGTTCGTGGCGGCACACTCGGCACCTATCGCGACACCGTCTTCACCGCCGGGCAGAACACCCGGGTCGGCCTCATCGGCGTACTGGTGCTGGCGAGCGTGATCCTGGTGTGGGCCGCCGAACGCTCACCCCGCGACGGCGCGGCCCACCACGGCTGGTTCGTCGCCGTCTCCATCGCCGGACTACTCCTTGCGCGCGGACTGTACCTGCGGCGGCCGATCACGCTGCCGCATCTCAGCGCGGCGGCCATGGTGCTGGTGGTGGCCAACTTCAGCTATCGGGCCGAACACGAGGTCATGGGCTTCGTCTTCCTGGCCCTCACCGGATTCGTGCTGGTGCTGCCGCAGGCCAGCCGCCCGCAGCCGGAGCAACTGCCGCGCATCGCGGAACTGGTGCGCCGCACCGAAACCGATCCGCTCGCACCGTTCGCCCTGCATTCGATGAAGAGCTACTACCTCAACGGTGACGGGTCGGCGGCCATCGCCTACCGGGCTCGCTTCGGGATCGCCGTCGTCGCTGGGGATCCCGTGGGCGACCGGCGCGCCTTCCCCGAATTGCTCACCGAATTCTCGGCTTTCGCGGGGGAGCACGGGTGGCGCATCGCGGTGCTGGGCGCGGGCCCGGAACTGAGCGAGATGTGGCAGTGGCGCGCCCTCGACCATCGCGGGCTGCGCCCGGTCGCGGTGGGGCGGGACGTGGTGCTCGAGGTGAACACCTTCGACCTGGTGGGCCGCCGGTATCGCAATCTGCGCCAAGCCGTCAGCCGCACACATAATTTCGGCGTCACCACCGAGGTGCTGCCGGAGGCCGCGCTCACCGAACCGCAGCGTGAAACCCTGCTCGGCATCGTCGACGAATGGGGGAGCGGCCGCCAGACGCGCGGCTTCTCCATGATTCTCGACCACCTGCTGGACGGCCGGAATCCCGGCATGCTGGTGGTGCTGGCGCGCGATGTCCACGGCCGTGTCGTGGGCTTCCAACGGTACGGAATCTCCGGTGGCGGACGGGAACTCAGCCTGGACGTGCCCTGGCGTCGCCATGACGCCCCCAACGGCCTGGACGAGCGCATGATCCTCGATCTGGTGGATTACGCACGCGCACACGGCATCACGCGAATCTCCCTGGCCTTCGCCGCCTTCCCCGAACTCTTCGCCGACAAGCAGCGCTCCCGGCTCGGCCAACTGGTGTATGTCGCCGTGCGCGTGGGCGATCCACTCATCCGCCTGGAGTCGCTGTACCGCTTCCTGCGCAAATTCCACGCCTTCGCCGACCAGCGCTTCGTGCTCATCCGCTGGCGCGAGGTCCTGATCGCCGCCGCCGCACTGCTCACCCTGGAATTCGTCCCGCACCGCCGCGAGCACTGACGGCGGGCGGCTTCGGTCCGGCCGCCGCCGCTATTTCAGGAATTCGACCAGGGCGGCGGCGAAGCCGGGGTCCATGGTGGCGGCGAGGTGATCGCCCGGGACCAGGGCGAGGCGGGCGTCCGGGAAGGCTTGGGCCAGGCGTTCGGGTTCGGCGGCGAAGGGGTCCTCGGTGCCCGCCAGGACCAGGGTCGGCACGGTGACGCCCGCGACGGTGTCGACGGGCGCGGCATTGAGGCCCCTGGCGATCACCGCGATGGCGTCGCGGTCCGCGCCGACGGCGTCGGCCAGCACCCGGAACTGGGCGGCGTGCGGGTTGGTGGCGGCCGAGCCGTCGCCGCGCATGACCGTGCTGATGTCCTCGGCGTCGATCACGCGCCAGTCGATGCCGCCGCAGTCCACCACGCCGGACCCGACACCGCTCACGACCAGGCGGCGGACCCGTTCGTCGGCGTCGGCGACCAGCAGGGAGATGATCGCGCCCATCGAATAGCCCACCAGCGCAACCTCTTCCAGGCCGAGCTCGTCGAACAGCGCGCGCACATCCGAGGCCATCGCGCCCCAGGAGTAGCGGGCTGGATCGTGCGGTTTCTCGGAGCGGCCGTGGCCGCGCGCGTCGAGGGAGATGATGTGGTGCCCGGCGGCCTGCAGCGCGGCGACCACGCCCACGCTCATCCAGTTGGCATTCGTATCGGCGACGATGCCGTGCTGCAGCACGACCGGCGTCCCCTCGCCCTCCCACACCGTGTAGTTGAGCTCCAAGCCGTCCCAGGTGGTGAACTTCGCCATCGCGCCGATCCTAGCCGCGTGCATCGTCGTTGCGGCAGGGTTCGGCCGGAATCCGCTGTAGCGGTCCCGCCTGCGAGGGGTGCCGGGGCGCAGCTCAGCCCATCCGTGCCATGACCGCGCGCGGCAGTCGCGGCATGACGAAATCCAGTACCCGCCAAGGCCATTCGGGCACGCAGGCGCGAACGGCCTCGCGTTCGATGGCGGCGACCATGGAATTCACGCCCTTGTCCAGTGGCGCGACGAGTTTCGCGTCCCCCGCCTTGGCGGACATATCGGTGGCGATGAATCCCGGTTGCACGGTGCTGACCTTCAGCGGGGTGCCGCGCAGTTCGATCGCCAGCCCTTCGCCGAGTGCCGACAGCCCGGCTTTGCTGGCCGAATACGCGGCCTTCTTCCCGGGCAGCCCGCGCACCGCGCTCATGGACGAAATCAGCACCAGATGCCCGGAATTCTGCTCCCGGAAAATACTCATGGCGGCTTCGGCCTGCGCCAGCGCGCTCACGAAATTCGTGGTGGCCGTGGCGATATTGGCATCCGCGCGCCCGGTGCCGATGCGCGCGCCCTTACCGATTCCCGCGTTCACGATGACCCGGTCGAGCCCGCCGAGCTCCTCCTTCAGCTCGGCGAACACCTTCGGGATCGCCGCGTGATCGTCGACATCGAGCGCCCGCACCGCCACCGTGATGCCCGGGTGGGCGGCGAGCAGTTCGGCGCGCAACTCCTCCAGGTTGGACACCCGCCGCGCGCACAGGGCCAGGTCGCGGCCGCGCCGCGCGAACTCGCGGGCCATGCCCGCGCCCAGTCCCGAACTCGCACCCGTGATGAGGATCTTGCGCCGCGTCATGCCGTCACCCTAGCGGGTGCGGCGGCCTCGACGGCTAGCCCAGATCGTCGAATTCTCCGGCCTTGCACCCGGCGATCCACGCGGCCATCTCGGTCCGGCGGAACACCAGTGCGCCCGCCGTCACGTTCTTGCTGTCCCGAACGGCGACCGTGCCGTCGGGCAGCACCGCCAGTTCGACGCATTCGCCGTTGGGGCCGCTGTAGCTGCTCTTACGCCATTGGACGGATGTATGTCGCGGGGACGGTTCAGGATTGGTCATGTTCGCACCTTCGGTAGCGCTGTAGGTGGTACGGCGTCGTTGCCGGAGGGATCGCCGCACGAATGCGGTGATCCCGTCGCTGAGTACCCAATTCGGCGATGCCTACAGCGAATTCCGTTTACCCCAATGGAATTGGACGTGTCATCAACCGAAGGAACCGGTGGATACCGGCGGCACCATACGCCACGTCCCGCAGTTCTCGGTGCTGAATGCGACATCGGTCGATTTGATCTCCACCCGCGTCGGATGCTGACGGGTGTAATCGCTGGCGATGATGTAGTAGTTCGGATCCTTGGGGATATCGGTATCGGTCTGGACTTTCCACAGTCGCCGCCACCAGCAGCCCTGTTCGTTCGGCGTCCCGGCCGATTCGTAGGTGCCCGGCCGGATGTCGATATTGACCAGGTAGAGCCCGTCGCCGGAGATTTCGGCGGCGGGGTCGGCGGCGGCGAGGCCGGTCGCCGTCAGAGTCAGCGCGGAAGCCATGGCCCCCGTGATCGCGAGCGCGCGTGCACGCACAGTGTCCTCCCTTGCGTATTTTCCGCCCGGCGTCCCGTCACGGGCGGCGTGGGTGATCCCCGCATCTCCCGGGAGGGGTCTATCAGAAATCGTCCGTGATTTCGGGCAGAACGGAGAAATTCATGCCGACCGGTACGGCGTTTCCACCGTTACGGAAATGGGCAATGATCACCGATGCTCTTTTCGGCCGCCCCGACGATATTCAGGGCATGAGAAGACTCCGACCCCTCGGGGCCAGCACCTCCACCGGCCCGCCCACCTGCACCGAACGCTGTGCCCGCCTGTGCACGAACGACGGCCTGGCCGATGTGCTCGCCGCCGACAAAGCCCTGCTGCACTGGCGGGCCATGCGCCGCCTCGGTGATACCGGCATCGCCGAACACGCCGTTCAGGAAACCCTGCTGCGGGCCTGGAAAGCCTGCGCCACCTACAACCCCGACCGCGGCAGCGTCCGCACCTGGCTGCTCACCATCGAGCGCAATGTCCTCACCGATATCGCCCGGGTGCGCGCCACCCGGCCCGGCGACACCAACTGGGACGAGATCAGCGAACTCACCGAGGGGCGCAATGCCCGGCCCGATTTCGCCGAATCCATCACCGACGGCCTGCTGGTCGACGAACTCCTCGCCCACCTTCCCGACCCGCAGCGGGACGCCGTCGTCCAGGTGATCCTGCGCGACCGCGCCTACCATGACGTCGCCCAGGACCTGGGCATCCCGGTGGGCACCGTGAAAACCCGTGTGCACTACGCACTCCGCTCGCTACGCCAGCTTCCGATCAGCGCGTAAGAGCATTCGACGACGCGGCGCTAGGGCAGTAGCGCCGACACCCTCCCGTGAGATTCGAATCCCGCACCAACCGTTATGTATGCCGTCAACGGGCCTTACGGTCCCGCGCCGCGACAGCCCGTGCTTTCCAGGGTCGTCAGCGCCGAATTCCCCGATACTTGAATCCGATCCGAGCAGGAGTAACCGATGAAACGCGCCGGGCCTTATCTCACGCTAGCCGCCGCGGCCGTTCTCGGCGGCGGACTGCTGGTCACCAATACTCTCACCGGGCTGAACCGGGACGCGAACACCGCGGGCACCGCCACCGCCCCGGCGTCGCCGGGCGCGAGCACGGTGGTGAACTTCCCGCAGGACGCCGACTACGTCACCGAGATCGCCACGGATTCCCGGCCCATCACCCTGTCGCTGACCGTCACCGGGGTGAAGGCCGTCGGCTACGCCTGCGACGGGGCCTCGGTGGAGAACTGGATGCGCGGCGCGGCCGAAGCCGGTCGAATGGTTTTGAAAGGCAACAACTCTCAGCTCGAAGGCACCCTGGTCGGGGACGCGCTGAAAGGCACGCTGACGCTGGGGGAGCGCACCTACGACTTCCTCGCGCCACCCGTGCAGCCGCCCGCCGGGCTCTACCTCGCGCAGACCGCGAACGGGCGGGACAGCTGGATCGTCGGCCCGGACGGCTCGGTCACCGGAGTCCGCCGCGCGCCCGACGGAAGTACCTCGCCCGCACCGGATCTCGCGCCGAACGCACGGAAGGTCGACGGCGATGACGACGATTTCTAACCCGGCATCCCAACCGCCGCAGGGCAATTCGGCGCAGGGCGGTTCGGCGCAGCGCGCGACCACCGGGGCCATCCTGCTGATCGTGCTGGCGGGCGCGGGCATCGCGCTGTCGCTGGGCGTCTACGGCGCGGTGCACCAGCCGCGCGGATACGCCGTCAGCCTGGCCGGATTCTCCAGTCCCGGCGCGGTGAAATCCTGGCTCGCCACGGTGGTGGTGCTGCTGGCCGCGAGTCAGGACGTGAGCGCGCTGATCATGTACCGGCTGCTGCCGGGAGTCCGCGGCGGACGCTGGGCCTCGGTGTGGCACATCTGGTCGGGGCGGCTGGCCGTGCTGATCAGCCTGCCGGTCGCGGTGCACTGCCTCTACGCCTTCGGGTTCGAGTCCTACACCACCCGGGTGCTGGTGCACTCGCTGCTCGGCTGCCTGGTCTACGGCATCTTCGTCACCAAGATGCTGCTGCTCACCCGCACGGGGCTGCCGGGTTGGGTGATTCCGGTGGCCGGCGGGCTGCTGTTCACCGGATTCGTGGGGCTGTGGTTCACCTCGGCGGTCTGGTTCTTCCGGGTCAAAGGGTTCACGGCCTGAACGCCCGCGAATCGTGACCCGGAGCATCCGGCCCCGCCTCGCCGCACGGGCGGTGAACCCCGCGGCGGCCTGACACGTCGAATATGTAAGCGCTCGTCGAGAAATACGTGGCCGACCGCACCGGTCTGCCTGGATCCAGGAGTACAGCCCATGACCGCAGATATCCCCGGCCTCCGTCTGGACCGGCGCACCGCGCTGGTCGTCACCGGAGCCGCCGCCACCGCACTCACCGTCGCCGCCTGTGACAGCTACGGGACGAACGAGGCCGCCTCGACCGCTCCCCAGGGCGGCGGGCCGGGCCAGCAGCAATCCGGTGAACTCGCCACCACCTCGGAGGTGCCGGTGGGTGGCGGTGTCGTCAAGGGCGACACCATCATCACGCAGGCCACCGCGGGGAACTTCCAGGCTTTCTCGAATGTGTGCACGCATCTCGGCTGCAAGGTGAACGCGCCGGCCGACGGCACGATGGTGTGCCCGTGCCACAACAGTGTTTTCGGGCTCGACGGGTCGGTGCAGAGCGGTCCGGCCGGGCGGCCACTGGACAGTCGTGGCATCCGGGTCGAGGGGGACCGCATCTTCTCGGCGTAGCGGCTGTTTCCCTCGGGGCGAGTCCGGCTGGTTCGTGTGGACCGGCCGGATTCTTCGTTGCTGACACGCCAGGCCGTACGGCGTATGGCCGGTGTGTTCCGCTGCGTGCGGGATTCTCGCAAGGACCGGGCCGATTCGATTTGCTCGTGTCCGCGAGTTCTTCGGTGTCGGACAACGTTTAGCTGTCTGACCACGTGTAACAGTTCGATCGCAGGGCTTGCTAGATGGTAACTAGTGTTGCCAGAGTAAACAGCTGGGTTTGGTGTTACTAGTGGGAAGGGAGGGGCGCTCCTCCCGCGAGCGCCGTCCGCTTATGAAGCCGAGCAATATCAAGGCCGGCATCTACACCGCCGTCACGGCCGCGGCATTCTCGACGGTGACCGGGCTCATTCCGGTCGCCGCGCAGGCTGCACCCGCACTGCCGGACATGCCCCAGAAACTGCAGGGCAAGACGGTCTTCCTCGACCCCGGTCATCAGGGGCCCAACCACAACATCGATGTCGCGAAACAGGTCAGCGACGGTCGCGGCGGCAGCAAAGCCTGCCAGACCTCCGGCATGACCTCCCTGCACGGCATCCCCGAGCACACCATCAACTGGAATGTCGCGCAGTTGGTGCGTACCTCGCTGGAGGGCCTCGGCGCGAGGGTCGTCATGAGCCGCCCCGACGACACCGGTTGGGGCGGCTGCATCGACGACCGCGCCCGTGCCGCCAACGAATCCGGGGCCGATGTCGCGCTCAGCATCCACGCCGACAGCGCGGATCCAGGTCAGCGCGGTTACCACCTGATCGTCCCGCAACTGCCGATACCGGACGCCAAGGCGAACGAGGTGCAGTCCGGCGCGGGGTTGTCCGCGAGCCGCGCCATGCGAGACGCGTACGCGCAGGCCGGTTTTCCCGCCGCCGGCTACAACGGGGCGGTCGACGGCATCCAGATCCGCAACGACGTGGCGGGTCCGGCGCTCACCCAGGTGCCCGACATCTTCCTGGAGATGGGCAACGGCGCGAACGCCGAGGACGCCCAGCAGCTGGAAACCCCCGAGGGGCAGCTGCGGCACGCCGTGACCATCACCACCGGGCTGGTGTCCTACCTGCTCGGGCTGTCGGTTCCGCCGACCGAACTCGACGCCCAGGCGGCACCGGGCCAGCCTGCCGTCGAATCCGAAAAGCCCGCAACGGATTCCGGGGCCGCGGCACCACAGACCAACGGTGGCGCACAACCCGCCGCTCCGGCCCCGCAGCCCCATGCCGCCGCTCCGGCCCCCGCGGTGGACCCCGCCCCGGCGGCGCCGCAGGCGCAGCAGGGGACGGAACCACAGGCCGCGCAGCCGCAAGCCGCGCAACCACAGGCCGCGCAACCGCAAGCGGCGCAGCCGCAAGCCGCCCAGCCCCAGGCCGATGTGAAGGTGGACGCCCAGCCGCAGGCCGCCGCGCCGGCTCCGCCGAACGCGGCCGCACCGGCGGAAGTGCCTCAGCCACAAGCCAATCCGCAGGCTGCCGGGCAGCCGCAGGGCGGGCAACCGGCCGCCCCGCAGGCGGACGGCCAGGCGCAGGCCGCGCAGCCCCAGGCTGCCGGCGCCCCGGCTCCGCAGGCTCAGCAGCAACCGGCGGGGCAGCCGGGCGCTCCGCTGCCGCAGGCGGCGCAGCCGGTGCTTCCGGCGCAGGCTCCGGCCGGTGAGCCGCAACTCGGCAACGCCGTCCTGAGTTTCCCGCTGCTGTCGGATATCAGGCCCGTCTCCGCTCCGGCCGAACCGCAGGCGAATCCGGGTGCGGCCCAGCCGAATGCGGGTGCGGCGATCCCGAATGCCGGTGCGGCCCAGCCGAATGCCGGTGCCCAGATTCCGAACGCCGGTGCCGCGCAGCCCAATGCCGCCGCTCCGCAACAGAATCCGGCGGTTTCCCCGCAGGCCAACCAGGGCCCCAAGGGGCATCCGGGCTCGCAGTCGCCGTCCACCGCCGACACGAACCCCAAGAGTGAGAACCCGGATCTCCAATCCATGGGCACCCTGGTTCAGCTCGCGGTCAAGTTCCTCAACCCCCTGGCCAAAATGCTCACCGGCCAGAACGGCATCGCCGCGGATCTGGTCAACCTGGCCTACAGCGTCGTCTCCGTCCTCATGAGCTCCGCGAAATAGTCCCGCTCCGACATCGCCCCCGCCCGGAAACCTCCGGAGCGGGGGCGATTCTCGTCCGGGCCGCCACCTGTGACCCATTGTCGACGGACCGGTCTTTTGGGTTATCTCGGGCAAACATGTCGCGATCGGCGGGGGCGGGGGAGGTGTCCGGGGTTGCCTGCCTGGACAGTGCGGTTGTCGGGCGGGGGAGGCGCACGTGCGGACAACCGGGTGTCCGCTCCTTGGCAAGCATCCGGCGCAGGAGTTGCATGAATTGCGGGTCGGGTCAGGGTGGCTGGCGCAAAACGGCTCGTCGATCGAGGTGGATGAGATGGCGTTCGGTGTGGGCTTGAGTATCGGCACGGTCAATACGGTGTGCGCGACAGCGGCCGATCGATCCGGTAAGAATCCGCAGGGGAAACGGGGCGCACCGCCCACCACCTGGCGCACCACACTCACCTTCGACAGTTCCGGGACGGCCCGGGTCGGGCGCATTCCCCGGCACGGGCGGGTCATCACCGAATTCGCCGATCTGACCCAGCGTGGGGGGCCGGTCGCGCGGGTCGGTCACCGGGCACTGTCCGCCGCGGATCTCGTTGCGACCGTGGCGGACAGCGTCATCAAGGAGGTGCTGGGGAAGGCTCCGGCGGGGCTCAGTGGGGACACCGGCATCGTGGTGACCCATCCGGCCGGGTACTCCGTGAATCTGGTGACCGACCTGCGCACCGCGCTCGAGGGCGTCGGCCTCACCGCCGCCGAACTGCTCGCCGAACCCATCGCCGCCGCCACCTGGCTCGAGGCCAACCGCGGTCCCCTCATGCCCGGTCTCGCCCTCATCTACGATCTCGGCGGCTCCGGCTTGAACGTCACCCTGGTCCGGGTCGGCGCGGGCGCCCCGAGCAACCCCATCGTCGGATTGCCCTTGCACTCGGCCGATTTCGGCGGCCGCGCCTTCGGCGCCCTGGTGGCCAAGCGCCTGCGCCGCGGCCCCGACGCCCCGGTCATCTCCCGCGTCATGTCCGATTCCGATACGGGGGAGCTGCGCGCCGAGCACATCCGGCAATCCCTCGACCTGGTCTACGAATCCCTGCGCATCGCCGATGTCACCATGGCCGATGTCGACCGGGTCCTCGTGGTCGGGGGCGCGGCTCGCCCGCCGGAAGTGGCCGAGGTCCTGGCCAAACAGTTGGCCCGTCCCGTCATCGTGGCCCCCGACCCCGAACGCACCATCGCCGACGGCGCGGCCATCGCCGCCCGTCGCGCGGTCATCGCCCACGACTCGGCGACCCACCGCCACCACTCGCTGACCGGCTTCCTCCGCCGCGTCACCCGCGTCGCGGCCCTCTGAAACCGGCTACCAGTCGGTATATGCCCTATTAATAGGGCGCTCGTCGCTGACACGTGCAAGCATCTTGCTAGCACTTGTTGACGTAACTCCGGTTTGGTGTAACCATGGGAAACAGATACCGCCACTGACTGGAGAGGTGACGACGATGTCTCCGACCACCACCCCGACCGACGACCCTGTGGTTGCCGAAGCGCTGGAGTACGCGAACAAGCTCCTGCTGCTGTCGGAAGGCTCGGTGAACCGTAGCTTCGACCCCTACGAGGACATCGACTGGGAAAACCCGGACTTCGACGCCAACACCAAGCCCGAGCGCTGGATCCTCCCCGGCTCCGCCGACCCGCTGGGCCGCCACCCCTGGTACATGGCCCTCACCGACGAGCAGAAGATCGAGATCGGCAAGTACCGCCAGGCCAATGTCGCCAAGGTCGGCCTGCAGTTCGAGTCGATCCTGATCTCCGGCATGGTCAACCACACCTTCTCCCTGGCCAACGGTGACCCGGAGTTCCGGTACTGCACCCACGAGATGGCCGAAGAGCTCAACCACACCCTGATGTTCCAGGAGATGGTGAACCGCATCGGCGCCGACGTTCCCGGCATGGGCCCGCTGGTCCGCCAGCTTCGTCACCTGGGCGTGCCCGTCGCGGTCATGTTCCCCAACCTGTTCTTCATGGCCGTGCTCGCCGGCGAGGAGCCGATCGACCACATCCAGAAGCAGATCCTGCGTTCGGGTGAGGAGGTGCACCCGATCATGCGCGGCGTCATGTCCATCCACGTCGCCGAGGAGGCGCGCCACATCTCCTTCGCGCACGAGTTCCTCAAGCATCACGTGCCGGAGCAGGGCGCCCCGCAGCGCTTCGTGCTCTCGATCGCCATGCCGATCGTCATGTTCATCCTGGGCCGTTCCATCGCGACCCCGCCCAAGAAGTTCTTCCAGGAGTTCGACATCCCGGAGAAGGTGCGCAAGGAACTGTTCTACGGCTCCAAGGAAGCCAAGCAGGTCTTCGCCGACTACTTCATCGACGTGCGGGCCCTGGCCCACGAGATCGGCCTGATGAACCCGATCGCCAAGCGCGTGTGGAAGGTCCTCGGCATCGACGGCCCCGCTTCGCGCTACCGCTCCGAGCCGATCCGCGGCGCTTCGCACTCGGCCGCCTGAGAACGAGGGGATTCGTACAGTGCCGTACGTTGTCACCCAGTCGTGCTGCAGTGATGCCTCCTGCGTGTACGCCTGCCCGGTCAACTGCATCCACCCCACCCCGGACGAACCGGACTTCCGCACGGCCGAAATGCTGTACGTGGATCCGCAGGCCTGCGTGGACTGCGGCGCCTGCGCCACCGCCTGCCCGGTGGACGCCATCGTGTCCTCGAAGAAGCTGACCGCGGAACAGAAGCCGTTCATCGAGATCAACGCTGATTTCTACCGGCACGAGCGGCCGCGGCCGCTGCTGGCCCGGCCGATCCCGGCCCCGGAGGTCAAGCCCGGACGCGAGCCGCTGCGGGTGGCCATCGTGGGTTCGGGTCCGTCGGCCATGTACGCGGCCGACGAATTGCTCACGCAGCACGGCGTTTCGGTGACGGTGCTCGACCGGTTGTCCACGCCGTACGGTCTGGCGCGCTTCGGCGTGGCGCCCGATCACACCAAGACCCGTCAGGTGAGCAAGCTGTTCGACGTGATCTCGGCGCAGCCGGGATTCGGCTCGTACCTGAATGTGGCTGTGGGCGAGCATGTTTCGCATGCCGAGCTGCTGGCCTCGCATCACGCCGTGATCTACGCCGTGGGCGCGTCCGCCGACCGCAAGCTGGATATCGAGGGGGAGGGGCTGCCGGGCAGCGTCTCCGCCACCGAGTTCGTGGCCTGGTACAACGGGCATCCCGATCAGGCCGGCCGGCACTTCGACCTGTCGCAGCGCCGCGCCGTGATCGTCGGCAACGGCAATGTGGCGCTGGATGTGGCGCGCATTCTCACCACCGATCCGGAACTGCTGACCGGCACCGATGTCGCGCCGCGCGCGCTGGCGGCGTTGCGGCGCAGCCGGATCGAGGAAGTGGTGGTGCTGGGTCGTCGCGGTCCGGCCGAATCCGCTTTCACCGTGCCGGAATTCGTGGGCCTGCTGGGCGCGGACGTGGATATCGTCGTCGAGGGCGAGATTCCGGAGTACACGCC
Source organism: Nocardia acididurans (assembly GCF_016741815.1). Taxonomy (GTDB): domain Bacteria; phylum Actinomycetota; class Actinomycetes; order Mycobacteriales; family Mycobacteriaceae; genus Nocardia; species Nocardia acididurans. Next base: position 314,081 of record NZ_JAERRJ010000003.1, on the reverse strand, counting down.
GGATATGCCGCAGAAGATCGAGCACAAGCTGAAGTTGTTGCGCGGCTTGGCGGATCGGCCGGTGGGCGGGCGCAAGCGGATCGTCTTCCGGTACCTGTCCGCGCCGACCGCCCTCGCGGGCGACGATCGGGTGACCGGTGTCGTGGTGGCGCGCAACGAGCTCGTCACCGATGCCGATGGCGTGGTGCGGGCGGTCGCGACCGGCGAGGTGGAGACCCTGGAGGCCGGTCTGGTGCTGGCTTCGGTGGGCTACCGCGGTGTTCCGCTGGCGGGGCTGCCGTTCGACGAGCGGGCCGGGATCATTCCGAACCTGGATGGCCGGGTGCTCGAAACGGCGGGCGGTTCCGTGGTTTCCGGTACGTATGTCACCGGCTGGATCAAGCGGGGACCGACCGGTTTTATCGGCACGAACAAGTCCTGCGCTCAGCAGACGGTGCGGCAACTGGTGGACGACTTCAATGCCGGTCGCCTGGCCGAACCCGCGGGGGACGCACGGGATTTCGACCGACTGGTCGGCGAGCGTCAGCCGCACGCCGTGCGCGGCGGTGCGGTGAACAGGCCGCGACGTGCGCTGAAGCTGTTGGTGCGCAGTCGATAACGCGCACAATTCCGTACAAACGGCACAAACCGCCGCATGCGAACCGGTTCGCATGCGGCGGTTGACGTTTCAGGGCAGCTGTCAGGGGTATCCGCCCGCAGTGCGGCTGCGAATCCGTTGTACGCGAGTCCATCATGTGTGGGTTGCGTAGAGCGCGGTGTAATGCCGCGCGGGCATTGTGCGACTTCCCCTGTGTGGAGGTTGAATTCGGTGTCGCTGGGAGCTGAACGGTTATCCCGATAAGGGAAACCTTGGTGAGCTACCTACCAGCGACGGTAATCGACTGCGGCGTACGGACGTTGCGGTTTTCTTTTTCGGACACTTCTCACATACCGGTTGGTTTTAATAAGTCGTTCGCTGTGCTGTTGCCACGCGAGCGCATTCGGTCATGTGTCTTGGCGTCCAGTTCGATTCGATCTTGCAGTGACAGTTGCCTGACCAGTGGATTCGCTACCTTCGCTACTGGACGCGAAATCTTTTCTGTTAATTCGATATTCATGTCCGGCATGAGCCAGTTAACCTGAACGCGCTGTTTGGTAAACGACCGCGACCACAGGGTTGTGATGCCGTGAGGCCGTGGTCTCGGTGCGTTGACGGGATAGCGATGACTGTTGGCTTTGGTATGAGCATCGGCACAGTGAACTCCGTGTGGGCCACGACCTCCGGTGATCGGACCCGGCCGGGCGTGCGCGTACGGCGCACCGCCGTCACCTTCGACAGCGCCGGCGGGCCGCGCATCGGCGGCATCCCCCGATTCGCCCCCGTGGTCACCGATTTCGCCGACCTCACCGCCGAACCGGATCCGGTGGTCGTCGGCGGGCGCATCTGGTCGCCCGCAGATCTGGTGGCCGCCGTGGTGAACGGGCTCATCGCCGCCAACGCGCCCGAGGATCCGGCCGTAACCACCTATCCCGCTTGCTATTCCGACAAGCACGTCACCCGGTTGCGGCGGGCGCTGGACTGGTCCGGCGCGGCCGACGTGCTGCTCATGCCCGAACCCGTCGCGGCGGTGGAGTGGCTGGATCACGAACACGGGATCTCCGAGGGCGGCCTCACCCTCGTCTACGACCTGGGCGGCAACAGCCTCGACATCGCGGTGGTGCGCACCGAGGCCGATCGCGACGAACGCGGCATTCTCGGTAGGGCCGAACGCTCCCACGAATACGGCGGGCGGCACCTCGGCGCACTGCTGGCGCGGTACGCCCGCAGCATCGCACCCGGTGCGCCGCAACCCGTTTCAGCCGTCGTCCCGGCCTCCGACACGAATCGCCTGCGCTGCTGGCACATTCGCAATTCGCTACGGCTCGTCCGCGCCTGCGTGCACCGCACCGGCCTGGAACTGGACGATATCGACCGCGTCCTGCTCATCGGCGGCGCGGCCCGCCCCGGCGAGGTGGCGCGCGTCCTGTCCGACCTCGGCCGCCCGGTCGTCATGTCGCCCGACCCGGCGCACACCGTCGCGGTCGGCGCGGCCATCGCCGCCTACCGCAGTGTCGACACCGGCTCGGCCATCGGCCGCTACGCTCCGCGCGCGGCCGTATTCTCCGGCGCCGCAGTGGCTTCCGCCCTCGCCATGTCCGCCGCCACGGTTCTCGGCGGCCCCGCGGGCATCCCGCCCGGCCTCCAGGCCGCCCCCATCCCCAACCCCCCGAGCGCCGGCCCCGGCGACGTCCTCGTCTTCGACGATGTCGCGACCCCCGGCACCCGCCCCCACGCGATCACCAACGCCGCGGTCTCCACCCGCACCTACGGCCCCTACACCCCCGGCACCGCCCCCACGCACTCCGGCGGCACCAACCGGATTACCAGCGCCGGCCCCGGCAGCCGCTGTGAACCACGCGACGACTCCGGCGGCACCTACGCCAACCCGGCCGACTTCACCAACCCCATCCCCTTCCTCACGGTGTCCTCCCGCTTCCCCCGGACCTTCGGCACCCTGCCCTCCATCAGCCTCCCCGGCCGAGTGGTCAACCAGCCCCAGCAGCCCGGTCCCGGCACGCCGGGCGCTGAAACCCCCGGCACCCCCGGCTCCGAAACCCCCGGCGGCGGACCGATTTCCGGTGAGGGCCCGACTGCCCCCGCCCCGGGTACCACCCCCGATCCCGGAACAACCCCCGCCGATCCCGTAGCGGGCGGCACCCCCGGCACGCCGGGCGCCGAAACCCCGGGCGGCGGAACAACTCCCGGCACTCCCGGCACCGGCAACCCCGGCACCGGCGACCCCGCGGGCGGCGGAACTCCCGGCGGCGGAACCCCTTCCGGTGATCCAGCTGCGGGTGGCACCCCGGGCGGTACCCCCTCGGATGGTTCCACCGGCGGCACACCCGGTGCAGGCGACCCGGGCGGCACCGGCGGCGGCACACCTGGCGGCGACACGTCCACCGGTGGCGGTGGCGGCACCGGCGGTAGTGACCCATCGGGCGGCGGCACGGGCGGCAGTGGTGATTCCGGCGGCGGCACCGGTGGCGGCGGCAATACCGGTGGCAGCAATTCCGGTGGTGGTACCGGCGGTACGGGCGGTTCCGGCGGAAGCGACTCCGCGGGCGGCGGTACCGGTGCAGGCGGTTCCGGTGGAACCGGTGCGGGCGGTTCCGGCGCAGGCAATTCCGGCGGCAGCACGGGAGGCGGCGGAAACACCGGCGGCAGCGGCAACACCGGCGGCTCCGGCGGAAGCACCGGCGGCGGTTCGACATCCGGAGGTTCCGGCGGCGGCTCCACCTCGGGCGGCAGCATGTCGGGCGGCGGCTCCCGGGGCGGCTCGGGCGCAGGCGGCACCGGCGGTTCGAACTCCGGCGGACGCGGAAACTCCGGCGGGTCCAACTCCGGCGGCTCAGGTGCTTCCGGAGGGTCTGGCGGCTCGGGTGGATCCGGAGGGTCCGGCGGCTCCGGTGGATCCGGTGGATCCGGTGGGGGAGGAGGCGGTGGCGGTGGTGGCTCCCGCTGACCCCGCCGATTCTCCTGTGGACCGCACCGATTCTCCTGTGGACCGCACCGATCCTCCCGCTGACCGCACCGATCCTTCCTCTGACCCCACCGATCCTGCGCGGAACGATCCGACATCCGAATCTCTGCGTCGAACGATCCGACATCCGTATCCGCAATCTCCCACTCCCGCAAAGGCTCCCACTCCAGGCGGAGGTGCTACCCGGCCTCCGCACCCAGAACGGCCCGGTCAGGCGGAAGGGTCCACCACCTGACCGGAGTCGGCCGCGACCGGCCCACCCCCGCGCCTCCAGTGCCCAGCGCGTGGGTGGGCTCGGTCGCCGCTGTCAGCGGTTGCCCGGCCTAGGCATCACTCCTCCGGCGTTCAGGCTCTCGCGGGAACGACGATCACCGGAAAAGTGTTCGCCCAGGCCGGGTTTCGGCTTTCCGCGAGCTGATCAACGGGCGGTGAAGCCGCCGTCGGCGGCCAGGGCCGCGCCGGTGATGAAGGAGGCTTCGTCGCTGAGCAGGTAGGCGCAGAAGGCGGCGATCTCCGCGGGGGTGGCGATGCGGCCGAGGGGGTGGAGGGCGGCGATGGCGGCTTCGCCTTCTGGGGTGGCGCCCATGGAGTTTCGGAAGGCGGGGGTGTCCACCGCGCCGGAGACCAGGGCGTTCACTCGGATGGGAAGGTCCGCGTTCTCGAGGGCGACGGCGCGGGTGAGGCCGATGACGCCGTGTTTGGCCGCGACGTAGGGGGCGACCGAGGCCATGCCGACCACGCCGAGGTTGGAGGCGTTGTTGAGGATGGCGCCGCCGCCGGTGGCGATCATGGCCGGAACCTGGTGGCGCAGGCCGTAGTAGACGGAGGTGAGGTTCAGTTCGAGGTCGGCGCGCCAGCCGGACTCGTCGATGTCCTGGACGGGGCCGAAGGCGTTCACCGCGCCCGCGTTGTTGAAAGCGGCGTCCAGGCGGCCGAATTCGCTGACGGCGGCCTCGGTCAGGCGGGCGACATCGGCTTCGACCGTGACATCGGTGGGGACGAACAGGGCGCGCCCGCCCGCGGAGCGGATCTCCTCGGCCATGCGGTCACCGGCCTGCTTGCCGCGGGCGCCGAGGACGACGGCTCCGCCCTCGGCGGCGATGCGGCGGGCGACCGCCGCGCCGACTCCCGACGTGGCTCCGGTGATGACGGCGACCTTGGATTCGAAGCGTGCGTTCATGGCTGTACTTCCTCGCGTCGGCAATTTCGTTGACACGTCATATTCAACGCTGTCGCGAGAGGTGGGGCTGGCGGAAATTCGCCGTTGCATTTGATGTGTCAACTAACTGCGAAACGTTGCGGGAGAAGCGGATTCACCGTCACGCCCGTCCGAGCGGGGTATGCGGAGGCGGGTCGGCCGACCGCCGTCCTCAGGCGGGCGACAGCAGGCCGGGCAGTTCGTCGAGGCTGTTCACGACCGTCCCGTACCAGGCCGCCTCCGGCGTCTCCGCGCTCAGATACCCCCACGGCCCGCGCCGGATCAGCACCGGCATCATGCCCGCCTCGTGCACCGGCAGCACGTCATTGTCGACCCGATCGCCCACATAGCAGATCTCCCCGGCCGAAAACCCCGCCACCTCGGCCACTTTCAGAAAGAACGCCGGATCCGGCTTCTCCAGCCCCCACTCCGCCGAGGTGTAGATCGCATCCACCGGCAGCCCCATCCGCTCCAGCGCGGCCTTGGCCTGCGGCGGCTGATTCCCCGCGATGATCACCGTCAGCCCGCGCCGCCGCAGTTCGGTGAGCGCACCCCGCACATCCGGATACAGATCGTCGCCGTCGAAGTTGTTCCGCAGCGAATCCGGTTCCTCGGCAGCCCAGTCCGCTTCTTCGACGGCCCAGTCCAGCCCCGGCCGCACCATCCCGAACGCATCCGTCAACGGCCGTCCGGTCGCCGCCATCCCCCCGATCACCCCCATGAACGCGAACCGCGGCACCCCCAGCCGATCCGCCCACCGCGTCCAAATCCGCGTCTCGTCGATCAACGTCTCGCCCACATCGAACACCACAGCCCGGATCATTCGCCCAGCGTATCGGCTGGGCCCGAGCTCACCCGGTGGGGCCGCTGCGCGGTGCGAGTTCGTCGAGCTCCGCCAGTGGGACCCGGTGCAGGTGTTCGATGATGTTGCGGGGTTGGTTGTCCGGGTCCGAGCGGTAGTACGCGGCCCCGGATTCGAAGGCCAGGTAGACGTCGTCGCCGAAGACGGTCAGCCCCTCGGACATGCTCGGCGCGCGCACGCACCGCAGTCGCGCCTTGTCGAGATCGGTGGAGCCCTCACCGCGCCGGACCACATAGATATTGCTGCGATTCGGCCGGGTGAACGAGGTGCTGTAGATGAACAGGTCGTCGGTGACGACCAGCCCCTGCGTCTTCGTCGGCACCTGCCACGGTCCTTCGCGCCCGGAGAGGTCCCCGTTCTCGCCGACCCGGTACGAGTACATGACTCCGCGCCTGTCGGATTCGAACGATCCCGTCCACAGGGTGTCGCTCGGCCCATGGCTGGTGAGGAAGGAGGATCCGCCCGCGACCTCGATATCCCCGCCCTCCTGCGCGATATGCGAGGAGTTCTCGATCGCCTGCCGCAGCCGGTCGAGCGGATACTTGCGCAGCGTTTTCGCCTCGGCCCCCGCGACGAACATCCACCCCTGCTCTTCGAAGACCGCGATCCCGCCGACGTGCGCGTTGTCGATCTCCGCGGTGCCGACGAGCTCGCCGCTGCGGGCATCCAGCGCACTGATGATCGAATTGTCCTTGCTGTCAGGAACATACGAGGCGATCAGGATCAGATCGTCTTCGCCCTTCCAGTTCGACCAGGTGGCGGTGCCCTGCGGCACATGCGTGCTCAGATGCGGCACGGCATGGCTGCCCCGGAACCGATTGTCGTACACATCGGATGCCCGTGGCCCGCCGTAGAAGGAGTCGTCGCTGGTCACCTCGTCGATACAGCGGATGGCCGCGCTGGGGTCGGGCTGCGGCTCCGGAGCGCCCGCCGCACCGGCGGCGACCATCACCGGCGTGATCACCAGCGCGCCGCATAGTGTCGTGATTCTGAACAGTTTTCGAGGTTGATAGGCCATATCAACGCCTACCCGGTCCGCTCCGCCACAACCGCCCGGTCCTGTCAGGGCCGGTGGCGCACCAGGTCAGGCGGACAGCGGGAGCGGCGTCGTGGCCGCGAAAGCGTACCGGTCCCAAATGATTTCGGTGAGTGCCGGGTGCGGACCGATCACCTCGGCATGGATCAGATCGGGTGCGGCGCCGAGCAGCCGATCGGTGAGCAGGCCGGGGGCGAGGAACCACGGGGCCACCAGCACCTGCTCGGCCCCGCGCGCCCGAAGGCGTGAAACAGCCTCGAGCACTGTGGGTTCGGTGGTGGCGAAGCAGATCTCGGTATCCCAGCCGGTGATCTCCGTGAGCCGCGTCGCGACCCGGGCGGTGGCGGCGTTGGCGGATGCCGACGAGGAGCCGACGGCCGCGACCGCGATGCCTATGCGGCCGCCGCGGTCCGATGTTCCCGGGTACGAGTGATCGTGCTGATCGGAGAACCCTGTCGCGCCGATTCCGGTGCTGGCCGAATGCGCACCGATCAGGCTGTCGTGCACGCGATCTCGCAGTGCGACGATCAGTCGCGGATCGGGTCCGAGCACATCGGCCTGGGTGAGGCGCAGGCGCGGGTTGCGGGCGCTCGCCGCCTCCAGCAGTCCGGGCAGGTCCACCCGGGCGTGGAAGGCGCTGCCGAGCAGCAGCGGAACCACGATGGCCTGTGAATGGCCTTCGGCCGCAACGGCATCGAGGACCTCGTCGACCGATGGTGTGCTCAGGTCCAGGAAGGCCAGGCGCACATCGGTGTCCGGATGGGCGGCGGCGAGCTGCTCCACCACATCGCGCATGGTCGCTGCCGAGCGCGGATCGCGGCTGCCGTGTGCCACCGCGACAAGCACTGGGCCGCTGGGCTTTCCGGAGCGTGGCCGGCCGCCCGCCGGTCCGACGTGCGGCTCGGGCCGCGTGCGCGGCCCGAGCCCGCCCGCCGGCGCCGCCGCAGCGACACCGCGGGCAGGGGCGTTCATGCTCAGACTCCGGCTTCCGTGCCGACCTCGACGGCGGTCAGCGCGTCGCCCACCAGACCGGCGGCGAGGGTGTTGCCGCCCGCCGGGTCGATGAGCAGGAAGGAGCCGGTGTGCCGGTTGACGCTGTAGTCGTCGGCCACGATCGGGTCGGCGACCCGGATGGAGATGCGGCCGATGTCGTTGAGCGCCAGGGTTTCCGGGTTCGGATCCGCCGCCAGGTGCTGTTCGTCGAAGCGCTCCAGCAGCGAGCCCACGATGGCCTGGGTGGTGCGGGTGCCGTGCTTGAGCAGCAGGCGCGCGCCCGGGCGCAGCGGCTTGTCGCCGAGCCAGCAGACCGTCGCGTCGAAGGCGTCGATCGGCTCGGGAGCGCCGGTGGCGGCGGCGATGACATCGCCGCGCGAGACGTCGACATCATCGGCCAGGATCAGCGTGACGCTGCGGCCCGGCTGTGCGGAGGCCAGTTCGCCGTTGGCGGTGTCGATGCGCTCGACGGTGGTGCGGGTGCCGGACGGCAGCACCACGACCTCGTCGCCCTTGCTGACCACACCGGCCGCGACCTGGCCCGCGTAGCCGCGGTAGTCCGGGTATTCGGCGGTGCGCGGGCGGATCACGTACTGCACGGGGAAGCGCAGGCCCACTTCGTGGCGGCCGTGCGCGTCGGCGTCGACGGGTACCGATTCCAGGTGCTCGATGAGCGACGGCCCGTCGTAGTAGGGGGTGTTCTCCGACCGCGAGGCAACATTGTCGCCGTGCAGCGCGGAGACCGGAATCTCCTGCACATCGTCGGCCGACCAGCCGAGTTTGGCTGTCAGCACGGCGAATTCGGTGCGGATCTTGTCGAACACACCGGCCGGGTCGTCGACCAGGTCGATCTTGTTGACCGCGAGCACCAGCTTCGGCACACCCAGCAGCGCCATCACGGCGGCATGGCGGCGAGTCTGCTCGATGACGCCCTTACGGGCGTCCACCAGCAGGATCACCAGCTGCGCGGTGGACGCGCCGGACACCGTATTGCGGGTGTACTGCACATGTCCCGGGGTGTCGGCGAGCACGAAAGACCGTGCGGGCGTGGCGAAGTAGCGGTACGCCACATCGATGGTGATGCCCTGCTCGCGCTCGGCGCGCAGGCCGTCCACGAGCAGCGACAGATCCGGCGTGGCCAGACCCTTGTCGACCGAGGCGCGGGTCACCGCGTCGATCTGGTCCGCCAGCACCGATTTCGTGTCGTACAGAAGCCGTCCGACCAAGGTGGACTTGCCGTCGTCGACCGATCCGGCGGTGGCCAGTCGGAGTAGGTCGGACATCAGAAGTAGCCCTCTCGCTTACGGTCTTCCATGGCTGCCTCGGAGACACGGTCGTCTCCCCGGGTGGCGCCACGTTCGGTCAGTCGGGACGCGGCCACCTCGGCGAGGATCGCCTCGTTGTCGGCGGCGTCGGAAATGATTGCGCCGGTGGTGGATCCGTCGCCGACGGTGCGGTAGCGCACCGACTTCACCAGCAGCTCTTCACCTTCGGCGGGACCGCCCCAGGAGCCGGGGGTCATCCACATGCCGTCGCGCTGGTACACCGGGCGCTCGTGGGCGTAGTAGATGCTGGCCAGTTCCACGTTCTCGCGGGCGATGTAGCGCCAGATGTCGAGTTCGGTCCAGTTGGAGATGGGGAACACGCGCACGTGCTCGCCGGGAGCGTGCCGGCCGTTGTACAGGTTCCACAGTTCGGGCCGCTGCCGCTTGGGATCCCAGCGTCCGAAGGCGTCGCGCAGCGAGAAGATGCGTTCCTTGGCGCGCGAACGCTCTTCGTCGCGGCGGCCGCCACCGAAGACCGCGTCGAAGCGGTTCTCGTTGATGGCGTCCAGCAGCGGCACGGTCTGCAGCGGATTGCGGATGCCGTCCGGGCGCTCCTGCAGCCGCCCGTCGGCGAGGTACTCCTCGACGGAGGCGACATGCAGTCGCAGGCCGTACTTCTCGACCACATGGTCGCGGAAGTCGAGCACCTCGGGCAGGTTGTGCCCGGTGTCCACGTGCAGCAGCGTGAACGGCAGCGGCGCGGGCCAGAAGGCCTTGATCGCCAGGTGCAGCAGCACCGTGGAGTCCTTGCCGCCGGAGAACAGGATCACCGGCCGCTCGAACTCGCCCGCCACCTCGCGGAAGATGTGGATGGATTCGGACTCGAGCGCGGCGAGCGTGTCGAATTCGGTCTCGGTAGTCGTCATGACGCGTGCAACCCGCATTCGGTCTTGGCGAGCCCGGCCCAGCGGCCGGATCGCGGATCGGATCCCGGTTCCGGCTTCCGCGTGCACGGAGCGCAACCGATGGACGGATATCCCTCCTCCACAAGGGGATTGACGAGAATGCCGTTGGCCTCGATGTAGGCGGCCATCTCGTCGTCGGACCAGGCGGCGATCGGATTGATCTTCACCAGGCCGAAGCCCTCGTCGAAGGAAATCAGGGGGGCGTTGGCGCGGGTCGGCGCCTCCACGCGGCGGATGCCGGTCACCCAGGCGTTGTAGCCGGCGAGCGACTTCTGCAGCGGCACCACCTTGCGCAGCCGGCAGCATTCGGCGGCGTCACGGGCGAACAGATCCTTGCCGAGCAGCTGATCCTGTTCGGCCACAGTGTTTTCCGGCTGCACGTTCACGATGTTCACGCCGTACACCAGCTCGACCGCGTCACGCGTACCGATGGTTTCGGCGAAGTGGTAGCCGGTGTCGAGGAACAGCACGTCCACTCCGGCATGCACCTGCGCGGCCAGCTGCACCAGCACCGCGTCCTGCATATTGGAGGCGACGATGTAGTTGGTTCCGAAGGTGTCCTCGGTCCACTGCAGCAGTTCCTGCGCGGTGGCGTTCGGTCCGAGTTCGGCCGCGCCCTTCTCCGCGATGGCCCGCAGTTCGGCTTCGGCGAGTTTCGTTGGCCCACCCGTCACCCGACCGCCACCCCCCACGGAATCGCTGTGCGATGCTGTGCTCATTGCTATTTCTCCCAACTACCGCAGGTCGGCCTCGTCGGCGCGGACAGCCCACTGCGCGAAACGCTCTGCGCCGTCCCGGTTCTTGACGAAGTTGCGCACCACACGCTCGATGTAGTCGCCGAGCTCCTCGCTGGTCACCTTGTGCTGACGCAGCTTGCGCCCGAAGGCGCTGTCGAGCCCGAGGCTGCCACCGAGGTGAACCTGGAAGCCCTCCACCTGATTCCCCTCGCCGTCGTCGACGAGCTGGCCCTTGAAGCCGATATCGGCGATCTGGGAACGACCGCACGAGTTCGGGCAGCCGTTGATATTGATAGTGATCGGCACATCCAGGTCGGCATTGATGTCCGCGAGGCGCTGCTCCAGCTCGGGAGCCAGCACCTGGGAGCGCTTGCGCGTCTCCACGAAGGACAGCTTGCAGAACTCGATACCACTGCAGGCGAGGAGGTTTCGCCGCCAGTGCGAGGGTCGCGCGTGCAGGCCCAGCGGCTGCAGCGCGTCGATGAGCTCCTCGACCTTGTCGTCGGCGACGTCGAGGACGATGAGCTTCTGGTACGGGGTGAACCGGATGCGGTCGGAGCCGATGGCCTCCACCGCGTCGGCCACCTGCTGCAGGATCGTGCCGGAGACACGACCGGCGATGGGGGAGAAGCCCACCGCGTTGAGCCCGTTGCGCAGCTTCTGCACACCGATGTGATCGATAGGGCGCGTGGGCTTTTCGGGAGCCGGGCCGTCGATCAGCTTGCGCTTCAGGTACTCGGTCTCGAGCACCTCGCGGAACTTCTCGATACCCCAGTCCTTGACCAGGAACTTGATGCGCGCCTTGGTGCGCAGGCGGCGGTAACCGTAGTCGCGGTACAGCGAGACGATCGCCTCCCACACATCCGGCACCTCCTCCAGCGGGACGAACGCGCCGAGGCGCTGCGCGAGCATCGGGTTGGTGGACAGGCCGCCGCCGACCCAGACATCAAGGCCCGGACCGTGTTCCGGGTGCTCGACGCCGATGAACGCCACATCGTTGATCTCGTGCACCACATCCTGCTGACCGGAGATCGCGGTCTTGAACTTGCGCGGCAGGTTGGAGTACTTCTTGTCGCCGATGTAGCGCTTGACGATCTCGTCGATGGCCCAGGTCGGGTCCAGCACCTCACCGAAGGACTCGCCGGCCAACGGCGATCCGAGCACCACGCGCGGGCAGTCGCCGCACGCCTCGGTGGTCTGCAGGCCGACCTCTTCGAGGCGACGCCAGATCTCCGGCACGTTCTCGATCTCGATCCAGTGGTACTGCACGTTCTCGCGGTCCGAGAGATCGGCGGTGTCGCGGCCGAATTCGGTGGAGAGCTGGCCGAGGGTGCGCAGCTGGCGCACGTTCAGCGCGCCGGCGTCACAGCGCACGCGCATCATGAAGTACTTGGCCTCGAGAATGTCGATGTTCTCGTCGCCGGTGAAGGTGCCGTCGTACCCCTGCTCGCGCTGGGTGTAGAGGCCCCACCAGCGCATGCGGCCGCGCAGGTCGCTCTTGTCGATGGAGTCGAAACCCTGCTTGGAGTAGATGTTCTCGATGCGCGCGCGCACGTTGAGCGGGTTGTCGTCCTTCTTGGACTGCTCGTTGGCGTTGAGCGGCTCCCGGTAGCCGAGCGCCCACTGTCCCTCCGACTTGCGCCGGACCGGCTTGCCGGTGCGTTCACGCGGGGCGACGGGCGCCTCCGAGCGGGGACGGTCCGGCCGCACGCGCCGCTCCGCCACGGGCCGTTCGGGCCGGGCGGGGCGGGAGTTTTCGGAACTGGTGGGACCGGCGTCGGTACTCGACGTCATGGGGGTCGCTCCTGAAGGTCTTGCGGGCAGGCGGGAGGGGCTGGCTCACGCCTCCGATATCAGCGAAACGGCTCGTACGGCGTCAGATGAACGCCGGAGTCCTGGAAGGGGGAGCCGAGCTACCGGAGGCTTCCCGGCAGACAGCTCGCGCTGCAGACACGCTTGAAGTCGACGTGGCGACGCGCCACGAGTCGTACTCCAAGTCCAGTCATGGAGCTTATTGTGCCACGTCAGACGGGTCGTTCCGACCGTCGGACAATATTTTCCGCAGTTTCGAGGGAAATCCCCTGCATAGACCACCCCATTTGTGACAGGTGTCATAGATCAGCTCCGAAAAATCTTGGTCAGTTGACCTAGGTCCGCCGGGAGTCCCTGCCGCGGCGAGATCCGCACACGCTTTTCCAGCCCGCACCCGTCCGCGCCGGGAGGCAAGGCGAACTCCGTTCCGCCCAATCGACAGCACGGCCCGGCGGGCCCTGACACGGAAGCGGGATCCACACACATGACAGTCATGCGGCGTTCGGCGGCGGTGGCGACCATCCTCGCGGCGGTACTCGCGGCACCGGCCTGCTCGGACGACAAATCCGACAGCACGGCGAGCTCGACCTCCATGGCGACCACGGCCGCGGCGGCCGCCGACCTGGTCGGCGCGGGCTGCAAGTCCTATGCGGAACAGGTGCCCACGGGCGCGGGCTCGGTGAGCGGCATGGCCCAGGATCCGGTGGCCACCGCGGCCTCCAACAATCCGATGCTCACCACCCTGGTGGCGGCCGTCTCCGGCCAGCTCAATCCGCAGGTGAACCTGGTCGACACGCTCAACGGCGGACAGTTCACCGTCTTCGCGCCGACCGACGCGGCCTTCCAGAAGGTCGATCCGGCGGTGCTCGAATCGCTGAAGACCGATTCCGCCGCGCTCACCGGTGTGCTCACCTACCATGTGGTTCCCGGGCAGATCGCGCCCGATCGCATTGCCGGTGAGCATGCCACCGTCCAGGGCGCCAAGGTGGATGTGACGCGCACCGGAGACGACATCAAGGTCAACACGACGGCATCGGTGATCTGCGGTGGCGTGAAAACCGCCAACGCGACCGTCTACATGATCGACACCGTGCTCATGCCGCCCGCTGCCTGAGGCAGCCGCACCACTCGCTGATCGATAGTCGCCGACCTCGTCAGGAGTCGAACTCGTCGTGTCGCAGTTGCAGATGCCCTCCCAGGTACCCGCGAGCCACAACGGGGACTCCGACGGGCCACCCGGCACAGCGTTCTGCCCGGTGCGCCGCCACCCCGACGGGGCGGCGCACACCCAGTGGCTCGGTGAACTGCTCACCGCCGTGGCCGGCGGAGACCGCGGCGCTTTCACCGAGCTCTACCGCGCCACCAGCCACCGCGTGTACGGCCTGGCACTGCGCATCCTGATCAGCCACACCGCGGCCGAGGAGGTCACCCAGGAGGTGTACCTCCAGGTGTGGACCCTGGCCGAACGCTACGACCGCGAATTCGCCAGTCCCATGGGCTGGTTGATGACCCTCACCCACCGGCGCGCGGTGGACCGGGTGCGGCGTGAGCGCTCGGCCACCCATCGCGACATCGTCTACGGCCACGCCCATTTGGGCCGCGACCACGACGTCGTCGTCGAGGAGGTCGACCAGCGCAGCGACGAACAGGCGGTGGTCGTCTGCCTCGAAACCCTCACCGCCGTCCAGCGCGAAGCGGTCGCCCTCGCCTATTACAGCGGCCGCACGTATCACGAAGTGGCCGAATGCCTTCAGGTCTCGCTCTCCACCGTCAAGAGCCGCATCCGGGACGGCCTGCGCCGCCTCGGAAAATGCCTGGCGGGCAGTGATATCCGATGACCGCCCCCGCCGACCCCGCACTCCTCGACCGCGCGCACCCCTACGCCCTCGACGCCCTCACCGCCTTCGAACGCCGAAACCTCGAGAATCAGCTGGCCGCAACGGATCCCGGCACCCGCGCCGCCTTCACCGCCACCGTTCGCGACATCCGCGAAACCCTCTCGCTGCTCACGGTTTTCGACGCGGTACCAGCGCCGCCCGAGCTCGAGGAAGCAATACAGCGGGCGATCGACGACCTGGTCGCCGCGCAGACCCGCGAGCAGGGAAGGCTCGCGGGACACGCGGGCGGATGGCGTTCTCGCCGTTGGCGGATGGTCGCGGCAGCCGCCGCGGTCGTCGTGGCGATCGGCGCGGGCGCGGCGGTCCTCGCCCACCGTCCGCCCGCCGGTCCGGCCGCCGTGACGGCGCAGTCGATCCAGGCGCAGGCGGATACCCGCACCCGCACGGCGCCCGTCGCCTCCGGAGGGGAACTCATCGTCTACAGCTCGGCCGGAATAGCCGCTGCCGCAGTGGCTTTCCAAGATGTCGCGGCACCGCCTCCGGGTCGGGCGTACCAGCTGTGGCTGGTCCCGATCGGCGGCACCCCGGTATCCGCCGGGGTGGTCGCCACGGTCCCGCCCTCGGGTTCCGCCCTGGTCATCCGCTTCGGCACCCAGGACACCCTGGCCCTCACCCTCGAACCAGCGGGAGGCTCGACCCAGCCGACGACCACACCGATCGCCGCCCTGAACCTCACCTGAGTGCTCCCGCACGAGGTTCCGGGCATCGAGGGAAGGCCGGACCCATCCGCGAGGGGTTTCGTTGCGACTCCGAGGTGACCGATCCCCAACCCGCCTCGTGCCGCGCACGACACCTCCGGAGGTTGCCTGGTGAGCCGTCTGACGCCCTTCTATTCCGATGTGCAAACGCATTACGACCTGTCCGACGATTTCTTCGCGCTGTTCCTGGACCCGTCGCGCACCTACAGTTGCGCCTACTGGGATCGCCCGGGTAT
Source organism: Nocardia acididurans (assembly GCF_016741815.1). Lineage (GTDB taxonomy): Bacteria > Actinomycetota > Actinomycetes > Mycobacteriales > Mycobacteriaceae > Nocardia > Nocardia acididurans. The sequence continues at coordinate 298,821 of NZ_JAERRJ010000003.1, read as the reverse complement.
CACCCTGGAACAGGCGCAGCTCGCGAAAATCGATCTGGCGCTGGGCAAATGCGATCTGCGGCCGGGAATGACGCTGCTGGACATCGGCTGCGGCTGGGGCTCGACCATGCTGCGGGCGCTGCAGCGCCATCAGGTGAATGTCATCGGTCTGACCTTGAGCCGCAACCAGTTCCACCACGTCCAGGCTCGCCTGGCCGCGCGCACCGGCGGCCCCCGCGCCGAGGTGCGCCTGCAGGGCTGGGAGGAATTCGACGAGCCGGTGGACCGCATTGTCAGCATCGGCGCGTTCGAACATTTCCGCCAGGAGCGCTACGAGCAGTTCTTCGACTTCGCCTACCGCACCCTGCCCGCCGACGGCATCATGCTGCTGCACACCATCGTCATCTACGGCCTGAATCATCTGCGCCAGAACGGCATCCGGCTCACCAAGGACGACTTCGCCTTCATGCGCTTCATGCTGACCGAGATCTTCCCCGGCGGCCAGCTACCGCTGCCGACCGGACAGGCGCCCCGTGGTGTGCGCGAATACGCCGAGCAGGCCGGATTCGAGGTCAGCCGAATCCACCCGCTGCAGATGCACTACGCGAAAACCCTCGACCACTGGGCCGAAGCCCTGCGCGAGAACCGTTCCCGGGCAGTCGAATTGAGCAGTCTCGAAACCTATGGCACCTATATGCGCTACCTGACCGGCTGCGCCGAACTGTTCCGCGGCGGCATCATCGACGTGATGCAGTTCACCTGCGGCAAACCCGGAACAGGGCATCTGTCCGATTGACCTGAACCATCGTCGAGGTTGCAGGATGTCCGCATGACAACCGAATCAATCGACACCGCCGCCGAGATCGAAGCCATCCACGCCGTGGTGGCCGCGGTACAGAAGGCGCAGCGCGCCGAGGACGCCGACGCCTTCCTCGCCCTGTTCCACCCCGACGCCATCTGGACCACCGGCGGCGGCAAGTTCCTCAACGGCCGCGACGAGATCTCCGAGTTCACCCGCGCGGTGCTGCCCGGCGCGACCAAGGACGGCTACGCCACCTACGAGCCGTTCTTCGTCCGTTTCATCCGCCCGGACGTGGCCGCGGTGAAGGTGCGTCAGCAGTACTTCAACCATGCCGACGAACTGCAGTCCCAGGGCTCGCCGCTCTACGGCATGACCAAGGAGGACGGCCGCTGGCTGCTCACCTTCTGCCAGAACACCCCGGTCGTCGATCACTGACGTCCGTCGACCTCGCCGCCGGGTGAACTACCCGGCCTCGGCGGCGAGGATCAGCGACAGCTCCCGCATGCCGCGCAGAATGAAACTGGGCTCGTACTCGACGGAGAACCCGGGCGCGCACTCCACCGTGGAGATGCGCCGCGCCAGTTCCTCGACTGCGATCCGGGTCTCCAGCCGGGCCAGCGGAGCGCCCAGGCAGACGTGGATGCCGTAGCCGAATGCCAGGTGCAGCTTGGCATTCGACCGGGTGGGATCGAACTCGTCGGAGCTCTCGAACAGCTGCTCGTCACGATTGGCCGAGGCGAACAACAACACGACCCGCGCCCCGGCCGGAATGGTCTGCCCGCCCAATCGGCTCTGCGCCTTGGTGATTCGGAACATGCTCTGCACCGGGGTGACGAACCGCAGCCCCTCCTCGACCACGGCGGCGGCCCGGCTGTGTGGGTCCGCGCGCAGCCACTCCCACCATTCGGGCGCGAGCGCGAGCCGATGCATGATCCCCGACAGCAGCGTGGTGGTGGTCTCGTTCCCCGCTACCAGCAGTTGATGGATGATGCCCAAACACGCTGCGGTGCCGAGCGGTTCGTCCCGGGATTCGGCACTCGGCGCGGCCACCAGACCGCTCAGCAGATCGTCGCGCGGTCGTTCCCGCCGATCGTCGAGCTCACCGGCGAAGTACCGCTGGAACTCCAGCAGTGCCCGCGCCTGCTCCAGACGGCCCTCGTCGTCGAGTTCCGCGCCCACCGACGCGGTGAACTGATCCGACCACCGTTTGAAATCATCGATGCGCTCGGCCGGAACATTGAGCACGTGCGCGATCACCTGCAGCGGCAGCGGATTCGCGAACCCGGCCACGAAATCGGTTGGCGCGCCCAGGACCAGGCCGTCCGCCACCGACCTCGTGATGCGCCGGATCTCGGGTTCCAGCCGCGCCACCAGCCTGGGCGTGAACGCCAGCGCCACCATCCGCCGGTAGTAGTGGTGCTGCGGCGGATCCGCCGTCAGCAGGGTCGACACCACCGGCCACCCCTGCGCCTGGATCTCGGCCACCTGTGCCGCGATCGATTCCGGAGCGGGCAACTGCGGCGACCCGAACGCCGACGAGTAGACGGCCGGATTCGCCAGCGCCTCGGCCACCAGCTCCCGCGAGCTGACGAACCACATGTCCCGGCTCGCCACATAGTGCACCGGGGCCTGGGCGCGCAGCGCACGATGCCACGGATACGGGCACTGCAGAGTCCGCGAATCGAGCGGATCGAAATCGGCTGCGGAGTGGGATGCTGCGGTCACGGCCGCCTCCAAACAGTGAGACTACGCAGAATCTACGACGTCCCGCCCCGATTCCGTTCGGTACTACTGCTTTTCGCCTGCTTTCCGCTACTCGCCGCCGGACATCCGCGGCACACCACCGGGCGAGGTCGCACCGAGGAGTGTGGTTCGCGCGCTGATTGTTCGAGGCGGCTGCGGTGTGACGTGCGCGACCCGTCACACTGGTGGGATGACTTCGGCCGCCCGGACCACCGCAGACCAGCCCGTACCGGTGCTGCGCGATTTCGGCGGCGGTCCGTTCGGGATCTACGTGCATGTGCCGTTCTGCGCTACGCGGTGCGGGTACTGCGACTTCAACACCTATACGGCGGGTGAGCTGGGGAGCTCGTCCTCGCCGCAGTCGTGGTTCGAGGCGCTGAAGGGTGAATTGGAGACGGCGGCACGGGAATTCGAGGCGCTGCCGTCGGATACGCCGCCGGTCGAAACGGTCTTCGTGGGTGGGGGTACGCCCTCGCTGCTCGGGGGTGACGGTCTCGCCGGCGTCCTCGACGCCATCCGCGCCAACTTCACCCTGGCGGCCGGCGCCGAGGTGACCACCGAGTCGAACCCGGAATCCACCTCGCCCGAGTTCTTCGACCGGCTGCGGGCGGGCGGCTACACCCGTATCTCACTCGGTATGCAGTCCGCTGCCGCGCATGTGCTGAAGATCCTGGACCGGACGCATACGCCCGGCCGAGCGGTGGCCGCCGCCCAGGAGGCGCGGGCCGCCGGATTCGAGCACGTGAATCTGGATCTCATCTACGGCACGCCGGGGGAGACGGACGCCGATCTCGACGCCAGCCTCGACGCCGTGCTGTCGGCGGGCGTCGACCACGTCTCGGCGTACTCGCTCATCGTCGAGGACGGCACCGCGCTGGCCCGTCGGGTCCGCCGCGGCGAACTGCCCGCCCCTGACGGCGATGTGCTCGCCGACCGCTACGAGCGCATCGACACGCGCCTGCGCGCCGCCGGGCTGGACTGGTACGAGGTCTCCAATTGGGCCGCGAACGATGCCGCGCGCTGCCGTCACAACCTCGGCTACTGGGATGGCGGCGACTGGCTCGGCGCGGGTCCGGGCGCGCACAGCCACCTCGGCGGCGTGCGCTGGTGGAACGTGAAACACCCGGCGCGCTACGCGGACAGCGTGATCGCGGGCGGCCTGCCCGCCGCCGGTTGGGAACTGCTCACCGACGAGGAGCGCTACACCGAACGCGTCATGCTCACCGTCCGCCTCCGCGCCGGCCTCCCGCTCGACGACCTCGACGCCGACGGCCGCGCGGCCGCGGATCGCGTCATCGCCGACGGCCTGGCCGAGCGCACCGGCGACCTGCTCGTCCTCACCGACCGCGGCCGCCTCCTGGCCGACGCCGTAGTCCGCACCCTCCTCACATAACCACCGCCCCGCCGTCGTGAGGGGTGTCGCCGCGCCGCGCCCCGGCTGACCAGCGGACGGGGACGGACGGCTCGAATCGGGCACGGCTCGCGGCGGGCGGGGTTAGGCTGCGGATATCAGGTGCAATGCGAGTTGCTGGTCCGCCGATCGGCGCTCCGATCGCGAGGTTTTCGCATGATCGAATCCGATATCGTTCCGTTCCGCGTCGAGATCCCCGAGCGGGAACTCACCGACCTGCGTCGCAGGCTCTCCGAAACCCGTTGGCCCGCACAGGTTCCCGGCGTCGGGTGGGATCGGGGCGTCCCGCTCGACTATCTGAAGGATCTGGCCGCGCACTGGAAGCAGCGCTTCGACTGGCGGCTGTGGGAGAAACGGCTCAACGAATACCCCCAGTTCCTCACCGAAATCGACGGCGCCCGAGTGCATTTCCTGCATGTGCGCTCCCCGCACGCGGACGCCATGCCGCTGCTGCTGTTGCACGGCTGGCCCGGTTCGGTGATCGAATTCCTGGAGGTGATCGAACCGCTCATCGACCCCGACGATCCCGCCGACGCCTTCGATCTGGTCATCCCCTCCCATCCGAACTTCGGATTCTCCGGTCCCGCACCGGATCCCGGCTGGGACACCACCCGCATCGCCCGCGCCTACGCCGAACTCATGACGCGCCTGGGCTATCCGCGCTACGCCGCGCAGGGCGGCGACTTCGGCGCGGCCATCGCCCCCGAACTCGGCCGCATCGACGCCGACCGGGTACTCGGCGTGCACGTGAACGCCGCCACCTTCGGCTTCATCCCCTACGGCGGCGTCCCCGAGGAGGAGGCCGCCGGCATGACCGATCTGGAACGCGTCCGCCTCGCCGGACTGGAACGCTTCATGGCCGAGGGCAGCGGCTACTTCCGCCTGCAGGGCACCCGCCCGCACACCCTCGGCTTCGCCCTCGCCGACTCACCCGCCGGCCAGCTGGCCTGGATCGCCGAGAAATTCCAGGAGTGGACCGGAAAGCCCGGTCTCCCAGAGGAATCCGTGGTCCGCGATCACATGCTCGCCGATATCTCCATCTACTGGTTCACCAATACCGGCAGCTGTTCGGCGCAGATGTACTACGAGTCCCTGCACTCGGGCAGCTATCCGACCCCGTCCCGAACCCCCACGGCCGTAGCCTGTTTCACCGGTGACGTGGCCATCCGCCGCTACGCCGAGCAGGTGAACACCATCGTCCGCTGGACCGACCTCGACACCGGCGGCCACTTCGCCGCCATGGAAGCGCCCGCGGAACTGGTGGCCGATATTCGCGCCTTCTTCCGCGACATGCGCTGAATCCGTCGATCGCAACGATCCCGCTCCGGTGGCGGGCGGCGCAGACTGGGACCATGGCTCTCGAATCGCTCATGGTCAAGCTCGGCACGCCCGCACCGGATTTCGCCCTGCCCGGGCTCACCGGCGAGGTGGTGTCGCTCGACAACTTCAAGGGACAGCCCGCGCTGCTGGTGGCCTTCCTGTCGAATCACTGCCCGTATGTGCGGCGCATCGAGTTGGCCCTCGGCGCGCTCACCGCCGAACTGCACGAGCGCGGCCTGGCCACGGTCGCCATCAGCGCCAACGACATCGCGAACTATCCCGACGACGGCCCCGAACGCCTGCGTGAACAGGTGCTGCGGGCCGGGTTCACCTTCCCCTACCTGATCGACGAGTCCCAGGAGACCGCCCGCGCCTACCGCGCGGCCTGCACCCCCGACCTGTTCCTCTACGACGCCGACCGCACCCTGGCCTACCGCGGCGAATTCGACGGCGCCCGCCCCCGCAACGACGTCCCCGCCGACGGCTCCACCCTGCGCCGCGCCATCGACCTGGTCCTCGCCAACCAACCGGTCCCCGAACCGCATACGCCCAGCATCGGCTGCGGCATCAAATGGAAGCCCGGCAACGAGCCCCGCGCCACCCTCCTGTGAGCCGGGCCAGGCGGGTGCGCAGGCATGTTGCTCATCTGCAATTAAACTGGTGTTCGGCCGGCCCGAGGTGAATCGAGGAGGTGGGGCCCATGTCGACTACCGAGCAGCGACGTCTCGAGGTGCTACGCGCGATCGTCGCCGACTACATCTCGACCAAGGAGCCCATCGGTTCCAAGACGCTGGTGGAACGCCACAACCTGGGTGTCTCCAGCGCGACCGTGCGCAACGACATGGCCGTGCTGGAGGCCGAGGGCTACATCACGCAGCCGCACACCAGTTCCGGGCGCATTCCCACCGACAAGGGCTACCGGCAGTTCGTCGACCACATCTCCGAGGTCAAGCCGCTCTCGAACGCCGAACGCCGGGCCATCATGGAGTTCCTGGAGAGCGGCGTCGATCTCGACGATGTGCTGCGCCGCGGCGTCCGGCTGCTGGCCCAGCTGACCCGCCAGGTCGCCATGGTCCAGTACCCGACGGTGTCGGCCTCCACGGTCCGGCACATCGAGGTGGTCGCGCTGAATCCGGCCCGGCTGCTGCTGGTCGTGATCACCGACACCGGCCGCGTCGACCAGCGCCTGGTCGATCTGGGCAATCTCATCAGCGAGGACGATCTGGCCGCCCTGCGCGGCATGCTCGGCAAGGCCATGGAGGGCAAGCGGCTCGCCTCGGCCTCGGCCTCGGTGGCCGAGTTGCCCGAGCATTCGCCCGCCAAACTCCGCGACGTCCTCATCCGGGTCTCCACCGTGCTCGTGGAGACGCTCGTCGAACATCCCGAGGAGCGCCTCGTTCTCGGCGGCACCGCCAACCTCACCCGCAATGCCTCGGACTTCCCCGGCAACGGTTTCCCGGGTTCGCTGCGCACCGTCCTCGAGGCGCTCGAGGAGCAGGTGATCGTGCTGAAGCTGCTGGCCGCGGCACAGCAGCCGGGTACGGTGACCGTGCAGATCGGCGAGGAAACGAAGCTGGAGCAAATGCGCGGCACGGCCGTGGTGTCCACCGGATACGGGATGCCCGGTACCGTTCTCGGTGGCATGGGGGTACTCGGTCCGACGCGCATGGACTACCCGGGCACTATCGCCTCGGTAGCGGCCGTCGCCCGATACATCGGTGAGGTGCTCTCCGAACGGTGAGCGCAGCGGAGACGAAACAGGACTAGAGAGCGCAAGTGGCACGGGACTATTACGCACTGCTCGGCGTCGCACGGAACGCGACCGACCAGGAGATCAAGCGCGCCTATCGCAAGCTGGCGCGTGAACTGCATCCCGACGTCAACCCGGATCCTGCGGCGCAGGAGAAGTTCCGGGAGGTGTCGAGCGCCTACGAGGTGCTGACCGATCCCGAGAAGCGCCGCATCGTCGATCTGGGCGGCGACCCGCTGGAATCCGGCGGCATGGGCGGCGGCTTCTCCGGAGCCGGAGCCGGCTTCGGCGGGCTCGGCGACGTCTTCGAGGCCTTCTTCGGCGGCATGAGCGGCAACAGCCCGCGCAAGCCGCGCGGCCGCGTGCAGCCCGGCGCGGATTCGCTGGTGCGCACCCGGCTCTCGCTGCAGGAGTGCGCGGTCGGCGTCACCAAACATCTGACCGTCGACACCGCCATCCTCTGCGACCTCTGCCAGGGCGCGGGCACCAACGGCAACTCCAAGCCGGTGCGCTGCGAAACCTGTGGCGGCGCAGGCGAAGTGCAGACCGTCCAGCGCTCCTTCCTCGGCCAGGTCATGACCTCGCGGCCGTGCCCCACCTGCCGGGGCGCGGGCGAGACCATTCCCGATCCCTGCCGCAAGTGTGGCGGCGACGGCCGGGTGCGCTCGCGCCGCGAGATCGCGGCACCGATCCCGGCGGGCGTGGCCAGCGGCATGCGGGTGCGCCTGGCCGCACAGGGCGAGGTCGGACCCGGCGGCGGTCCGGCCGGCGACCTCTACGTCGAGATCGTGGAGCAGCCGCACGACACCTTCGTACGCGACGGCGACGACCTGCACTGCACGATTCGCGTCCCCATGGTGGACGCGGCCCTCGGGGCGACGGTCGTCATCGACACCATCCTCGACGGCCCGGTCGAGCTGAACATCCCCGCGGGCACCCAGCCCGGCGAAGCCTCGGTCCTGCGCGGCCACGGCATGCCGAAGCTGCGGGCCAGCACGCGCGGCGACCTCATCGCGCACCTCGACATCGTGGTTCCCTCGAAGCTGGACAGCAAGCAGGCCGACCTGCTGCGCAAGTACAAGGGCCTGCGGCCCAACGAGCGCACCGAGGTCATGACGGCCCAGTCCGAGCACAACTCCGGACTGTTCGCCCGCCTGCGCGCCTCCTTCAGCGGACGCTGATCCCTTGGCCGCCACCGTCTTCTACCTCGACGAGGTTCCCGAACCGGGTGCGACCGCGGTCCTGGACGGCCCCGAGGGCCGCCACGCCGCGACCGTGCGCCGTATTCGCGTCGGTGAGCCCATCACGCTCTCCGACGGGCACGGGGTCCTCGCCGAGTCCGAAGTGGTTGCGGCGCAAAAGGATCGCCTGGAGCTGAAAGTCCTGGCCCGCCGGATGGCCGACCCGGTGACCCCGCAGGTCACCGTGGTCCAGGCACTGCCGAAGTCCGACCGCTCCGAACTGGCGGTGGAACTCATGACCGAGGCGGGCGCGGACGCCATCGTCCCCTGGCAGGCATCCCGCTGCGTCTCCAACTGGGAAGCGAAGGCCCGCAAGGGCGTCGAGAAATGGCGTGGCGCCGCCAAACAGGCCGCCCGGCAATCCCGCCGCCCCTACATCCCGGATGTCCTGGACCTGCACACCACGCGCGAACTGGTGGAACTGGTGCGGACTGCCAAGGCCGGTGGCGCGATCGTGGCGGCCTTGCACGAATCCGGCGCGGGCCGCTTCACCGAACTGCCCTTCGAGGGCGTCCCGGAAGTCGTCCTCATCGTGGGACCCGAAGGCGGCCTGGACGATTCGGAACTCACCGCCCTCGCGGACGCGGGCGCGGATATCGTCCTGCTCGGCCCGACGGTCCTGCGCACCTCGACGGCGGCCGCTGTCGCGCTGGGCGCGCTCGGCGCGCTCACGCCCCGCTGGTAGCCGTTCACCAGTTCACCGCTGATCGGTGAATCCCGTTGTTACTGCGCCGAATCCGCGCGCGGCGGCCGCCACGATGCGGGTGCGGACGACTGCGGGCTGCTCGCCCGCGAGAATTCCGCGCCGGATCTCCGCGTGCAATGCGCGGTCGATGCCGGTGAGCACGGCCGCGGCCAGTCGCGGCATGGGATCCTCCGCGGTCGCCTCCATCGAGGCCCGCAGGGCATCGGTCAGCGCGTCCTCGCTCTCCTCGACGATCCGGCGCAACCGGGCCTGCAATGCGGGGCTCGCATCGATCATTCGCCAGAAATGCACTGCGTCCGTGGACAATCCGAGCGTCGGATCTTCCCGCCGCACCTCGTCCAGGAACATGCGGTGTATCGCCGCCGCCGGTGATTCACCCACCTCGCGTTCGCGGACCGCTCGCGCCAGCCGGTCGACCGCCTCCTCCTGCCGGTCGAAGAACAGATCCTCCTTCGTCGGGAAGTAGTTGAACGCGGTGTTGACCGACACATTCGCCGCCCGCGCCACCTCCGCGACAGTCACCCTGTCGAACCCGCGCTCGGCGAACAGCATCATGGCCGTATCGGCCAGTGCGATCCGAGTCGCCCGCTTCTTCTCTTCCCGTAGGGCCACGACCATCCTTTCGATCGAAGCATAATACCGTGTCACACCAAATATGGTGTCACACCAAAATTCGCGTTAGGGTCGATTCCATGCCCCTAGATTTCGGCATCTACGCCGCAAGCCAGGTCGGCCGCGACACCGGCAAACCCGACGATCCCGCCGCCATCGACCGCCTGGTCCGAGAACTCCAGGGCCCCGGCTCGTTCATCATTCGCGAATACCTGTCCTACCTCGGCGACCCCGCAGATCCGGACAAGTCGCGGGTACTCCGCCCCGAAGCCCGCCTGCACGCCCTCACCATGCCCGACCCCTGGTACACCGACCGCCGCCACCTCGACCTAGTGCTCTGCTACCTCCCCGAGACCGCTGACCTCCCCGGCTGGCTGGCCTTCATCGACCGGGTGATCGCCCGCTACGGCCACCTGGCCCGCTACCTCCAGATCACCCTCGAACCCAACTTCCCCATCCCCTGGATCGACGGCATCTCACCCGGCGTCCTCGACGCCCTGGTCCACGGCATCCCCCACGCCCGCCGCACCCTGGACGCCGCCGGCTACCCCGATGTGGCAGTGGGCTTCTCGGTAGCCGAACCCGCGGAATGGCTGGGCGGCGACGACCCCTTCTGGACCGCACTGGCCGCCATCCCACCCGCCGACTTCGCCACCCACATCGACTACATCGGCCTGGCCCTGTACCCCGACGCCTTCTCCCCGGTCCCCGCCGCAGCCCTGCCCGCCCGCACCCGCGAAGCGATCCACCACCTCCGCGAAACCCGCCTCCCCGCAGCCCATCTCGGCCGCGAGATCCCAATCCACATCTTCGAGAACGGAACCCCCACGACCCCCGACCGCTCACCCGCCGACCAGGCCACCCGCCTCGAATCCATGATCCGAACCATCGCCGCCCGCGCCGCCGAGGCCAATATCACCGTCTACGAACTCTTCGGCCTCCGCGACGCCGATTCCGCCCGCAACGAACCCCTCACCCAGCTAGCCATCACGACCGACGACTACACGCCCAAACCGGCCTACACCCGCTACCGCGACCTGATCGCGGAGTTCGGGCTCACCTAACCGCCCGATACCAGCGCCGGTCGGTGCCGGGCCGGGTGGCGCGAGCGTAGCGACAGGATTGTAGTGAGGGCGGCTGCGAGGGCGAGGAGGGTGGCCACGGATGTGGTCAGGCCGGGCCAGCCCAGGTGGCCGAAGGCGAGGCCGGCGGTGGCGCCGAGAACAGAGTTGCCCAGGTAGTAGGCGAAGACGTAGAGGGAGGAGGCGGCGGCGCGGTTGCCTTCGGCTGCTGCGCTGACCCAGCCGCTTGCTACCGCGTGGCCTGCGAAGAAGCCTGCCGTGCAGAGGAATATGCCGAGGAGGAGGGTGGGGAGGTGGTCGGGGAGGGTGAGCAGGAGGCCGGTCGACATGGTCGCGATGGCGAAGGCCAGGACGCGGGTGCGGCCGATGCGATCGGCCAGACGGCCGGACAGGGTGGCGGAGGCGGTGCCCGCCAGGTACATGAGGAAGACCGAACCCGCTGTGGCTTCGGATAATTCGAAGGGGGTGGAGGTCAGGCGGAAGCCCAGGAAGTTGTAGGTGGCGGTGAAGCCGCCCGCCAGGAGGAAGGCTAGGGCGAAGAGGGGGAGTAGGGTGCGATCTCGGAGGTGCCCTGTCAGATCTGTTGTGAGGGTGCGGAATTGGAGTGGGCTCGGGGTGAATCGGCGGGATTCGGGTAGGGCGCGGATGAACCAGGCCGTGCATCCGGCCGCGACGATCGCGACCGCCAGCGCCGCCCATCGCCATGTTGCCGCCTCCAGGGTGAGTGCCGGAATCAGTCGTCCCGCAAGCCCTCCGATGCTGGTGCCGGAGATGTAGATGCCCATGGCGGCGCCGAGTCCGGCGGTGCCGAGCTCCTCTGCCAGATAGGCCATGGCCACCGCGGGCACACCCGCCAGCGCGATCCCCTGCAATGCCCGGCCCGCCAGCAGCATGTCCAGGCTGGGGCTGAACGGCAGCAGCAGGCCGATCACGCAGGTCGTCACCGCCGAGACCTGCATGACGCGGGTACGGCCGAAGCGGTTCGACAGCACGCTCACCGGCACGATCGCCACCGCGAGCAGCCCGGTCGTCAGCGAGACCGCGAGGGCGGCGTGGGCGGGCGTGGCCCCGAACGCCGTCGACAGGCTCGGCAGCAGGGCCTGCGCGCTGTACATGGACGCGAAGGTGGTGAGCCCGGCGGCGAAGAGCGCCAGCGTGATTCGCCGATCATGTGCCCGGTCTACCGGCGGTTGCGGTCGTTCGGGTGCTCCGCCTGCGGACGGCGGCGGGGTGGAGTCGGTGTCCGGGGTGGTCGGCGGGGTCATCCTCCGAGCGTGGGCGCGGGCCGCTGGGAAAGGAAATGCATAATGACTGGCATCTTCATGCATCTGAGGCATTAGTGGAGCTACCGGCGGGAGGCCGACCATGTCGAGTGACGATCTGCACTGGTTCCTCACCCTCGCCGAGCTGGAGCGGGTCGGAGCGGCCGCCGAGCGTCTGCACCTCACGCAGCCGACCCTGTCGCGCATGCTGGCCCGGCTCGAAAGGCGTTTGGGAGTAGAGCTTTTCGATCGGCACGGGAAACGGTTGACGCTCAACGAGTCCGGCCGGATCTACTACGAGCACGTCCGCCGTGCCCAATCCGAACTCGATGCCGCCGCACGGCAACTGGCCGATCTGGCGAATCCGGCACTGGGTGTGGTGCGGCTGGCGTTCCAGCATTCCCTGGGCGCGCGCGTGATCCCGGAACTCATCGCCGGATTCCGGCGCACCTCGGGCCGCGTCACCTTCACCCTCGATCAGGATGCCGCCGACGTGGTGACGGCGGCGGTCCGCACCGGAAACGCCGACCTGGGCCTCGTCTCCCCGAAACCGTCGGCGGCGGGGCTGGGCTGGCGGCCGCTGCTGCGGCAGCGCCTGGCACTGGCGGTACCCGCCGATCATCGGCTCGCGGGCCGTAGGCAGGTGCGCCTCGGAGAGGTGGCCGACGCCGATTTCATCGCCATGCATCCGGGGTTCGGTATGCGTCATGTGCTCGACGATCTCTGTGCCGCAGCCGATTTCCGCCCCCGCATCACCTTCGAGTGCAGCAATCTGGGCACCATCGCCGGTCTGGTGGCGGTGGGCCTGGGCGTGTCGGTGGTGCCGCTGGAGGAGCCGATGGGCGGCCCGCAGCCGGGTCCCGCCCTGATACCCCTCGCCGACCCGCACGCGACCCGCGATGTCGGCCTGATCTGGTCGGTCAATACCGCGCATTCGGAGGCCGTCCGCCGCTTCCGCGACTTCACCGTGGCCTGGGCGGGTGCGTTCGGCCCGGACCCGCTTGCCCCGGAATGACTTTCGGCGGCACGCCCGGTCTGTCCCGATAACACCCCGGCCGCAGCGTGGCGGCGATCTCGCTTCACACCTGGTGGTAGCGGCTTATTCACTGGGCGCTGTCGGTGGTCGGCGGTAAACTTTGGTCAAAGATTGTGACGCTCGAGACCGGAAAGCAGGCTATAGCCACTTTTGAGAACACCAGGCGAAATCGGCGACCAGAACACGCCCACCGCCGGCATCGGGGCCGGTGGCAACGGGTCCGGACCGGCGGGGCGGACCGTTCGTTCCAGCATCGAATTGGCACCGGAGTCGGTGTTCGGATTCCTGGGTTCGGCTGATGAGAACCTGCGTGAACTCGAGCGCCTTCTCATTGCCGACATCCATGTCCGCGGCAATTCCGTGACGCTCACCGGCAAGCCCGCCGACGTCGCGCTCGCGGAACGGGTGGTTGCGCAGCTTGTGGCATTGACCGCGCGCAATCGCGTGGTGACGCCGGAGGCGGTGCGGCACACGTACTCCATGCTCACCGAGGGTTCCTCGGATTCCCCGGCCGAGGTGCTGAGCCTGGACATCCTGTCCCGGCGCGGCAAGACCATCCGCCCCAAGACGCTCAACCAGAAGCGCTATGTCGACGCCATCGACGCGCACACCATCGTGTTCGGTGTGGGCCCGGCCGGTACCGGCAAAACCTATCTGGCCATGGCGAAGGCCGTGCAGGCGTTGCAGACCAAGCAGGTCACCCGCATCATCCTGACGCGTCCGGCGGTGGAGGCGGGTGAGCGGCTCGGCTTCCTGCCGGGCACCCTCAACGAGAAGATCGACCCGTATCTGCGCCCGCTCTACGACGCCCTGCACGACATGATGGATCCGGAAGCCATTCCGAAGCTCATGGCGGCGGGTGTCATCGAGGTCGCGCCGCTGGCGTATATGCGCGGTCGCACGCTGAACGATTCGTTCATCATTCTCGACGAGGCGCAGAACACCACGGCCGAGCAGATGAAGATGTTCCTCACCCGTCTGGGCTTCGGTTCCAAGATCGTGGTGACGGGTGACATCACCCAGGTCGACCTGCCCAACAACTCGCGTTCCGGCCTGCGGGCGGCGACGGAGATCCTGACCGGTATCGACGACATCCATATTTCCGAGCTCACCAGCGCGGATGTGGTGCGTCACCGCCTGGTCGGGGCGATCGTCGACGCCTATGACCGGTACGAGAACGAGACGCGGCCTCCGGCCACCGTGCACTACACGGGCAATCGGGCACAGCGGCGTGCCGCGAGCCGAGGCGAGCGGCGCTGACCTCGGCCCGTACCCTTATCGGGTGAGCATCGAGATCGCCAACGAATCGGGTATCGAGGTATCCGAAGAAGAACTGGTCAGCGTCGCACGCTTCGCGATCGGTCAGATGGACGTCCATCCGGCTGCCGAGCTGTCGATGGTGCTGGTCGATCTCGACACCATGGCCGATCTGCACATGCGCTGGATGGACCTGCCCGGTCCGACCGACGTGATGTCGTTCCCCATGGACGAGCTGGAGCCCGGCGGGCGTCCCGACGCCGCCGAGCCCGGCCCGTCCATGCTGGGCGATATCGTGCTGTGCCCGGAGTTCGCGGCCCAGCAGGCCGAGAAGGCCGGGCACTCCATGGATCACGAGCTCGCCCTGCTCACCGTGCACGGCGTCCTGCACCTGCTCGGCTACGACCATGCCGAGCCGGAGGAGGAGAAGGAGATGTTCGCGCTCCAGGCCTCCCTGCTGGAGGGCTGGTACGAGAGCGTGCGCGAGGAACAGCGCCGCGCCGCCCTCGCCGAACGTGATCGCCGTCTGCTGGGCAAGACCGGTTTCACCGATGCCGGTGATCCGTTGGATCCCGCGTGAATTCGATAGTTCTACTGCTGCTCGCGATCGTATTGGTCCCCGCCGGCGGCGTTTTCGCGGCGCTCGATTCGGCGCTGAACACCATTTCCGCTGCGCGCGTTGACGATATGGTGCGCGCCGAACGCCCGGGTGCGGCCCGGCTGGCCCGCATCATCGCCGACCGGCCGCGCTATGTGAACCTCATGGTGCTGCTGCGCGTGCTGTGCGAGATCACCGCGACGGTGCTGCTGGCCGCGGTGCTCATGGACTGGCTCAGCGAAGTGCAGGCGCTGGTCATCACGGCGGCCGTCATGGTGCTGGTGGACTACCTGGTCATCGGTGTCGGGCCGCGCACGCTGGGCCGTCAACACGCCTACTCGCTGGCGCTGGGCGCGTCGCTGCCGCTGCAGGCCATCGGCTCGCTGCTGGGCCCGATCAGCAAGCTGCTCATTCTGGTCGGTAATGCCATCACCCCTGGTAAGGGTTTCCGCAACGGCCCCTTCGCCTCCGAGATCGAACTGCGTGAGGTGGTGGATCTCGCGGGTGAGCGCGGCGTGGTGGACGACGAGGAACGCCGCATGATCCAGTCGGTGTTCGAGCTCGGCGAGACGGCCGCCCGCGCGGTCATGGTGCCGCGCACCGAGATGGTGTGGATCGAATCCGGCAAGACCGCGGCGCAGGCCATGAATCTGGCTGTGCGGTCCGGGCATTCGCGGATCCCGGTGATCGGCGAGAACGTCGACGACATCGTCGGCATCGTGTACCTGAAAGACCTTGTGCCGTACGCGGATCGCAGCCGCAAGGTGCGGGTGCACGAGGTGATGCGCCCGGCCGTGTTCATCCCCGACTCCAAGCCCCTGGACGCGCTGCTCGACGAAATGCAGCGGCGCAGAAACCATATGGCGGTGCTGGTGGACGAATACGGCGGTATCGCCGGGCTGGTCACCATCGAGGATGTGCTCGAGGAGATCGTCGGTGAGATCGCCGACGAATACGACAAGGACGAGATCGCCCCCGTCGAGGACATCGGGCACGGCAAATACCGGGTGTCCGCGCGACTTCCGGTCGAGGATCTCGGCGATGTGTTCGGCATGCAGATCGAGGACGAGGACGTCGACACCGTCGGCGGCTTGCTCGCGCACGCGCTGGGCCGCGTGCCGCTGCCCGGCTCCAAGGCCGTGATCCACGGACTGCAACTCAAGGGTGAGGGCGGCGCGGACGCGCGCGGCCGGGTGCGGGTGCACACGGTCGTGGTGAAGCGCGCCCCGGAGAAGACGAAAACCGAAGCGGGCGAAGCCGAGCCGGGCATCGGCGCACACGAGGACGGAGAGGCCGATGACTGAACTGGATGCCGAGGACAACAAGCTGCTGGTCCTGGCGCGCGGGGCCATGGGCCGGACCGGCGGCAACGGCGGTGCGGCCGTGCGTGATTCGGACGGGCGCACCTACGCGGCCGGGGAGGTGGCGCTGAGCACCCTCAAGCTGACCGCGTTGCAGTCGGCCGTGGCGGCCGCCATCTCCAGTGGCGCAGAGGGTTTCGAGGCCGCGGTCGTGGTCGGCGGCAAATTCTCCGATCCGGGTGTCGGTGCGGTGCGGGAGGTCTCCTCCTCCGCGCGGATCGTCTTCACCGATCGCAAGGGCGTGGTGTACGACACCATCGAGGACGCCCGTGACCCGTACGGGGTCGAGAACCCCATCGCCGCACAACGTTCCGAGGCCGGTGATGCGGCGGGCGTGCGCGCTGTTCCGGAAGGCTTCGACCTCGACACCGAATCGGAGGCATTCGAATGACCGGCAAGGATTCCGAATTCCGTTCTGGTTTCGTCTGTTTCGTGGGGCGGCCGAACACCGGCAAGTCCACGCTCACCAATGCCATGGTGGGGCAGAAGATCGCCATCACCTCCTCTCGGCCGCAGACCACGCGGCACACCATTCGCGGCATCGTGCATCGTGAGCACGCGCAGTTGATCCTGGTGGACACGCCGGGTCTGCATCGGCCGCGCACCCTGCTCGGCCAGCGGCTGAACGATCTGGTGCGCGATACGTATTCCGAGGTCGATGTGATCGCCGTCTGCATTCCGGCGGACGAGAAGATCGGCCCCGGTGACCGGTGGATCGTCGATCAGATCAAGACGATGGCCCCGAAGACGACGCTGCTCGGCGTGGTCACCAAGATCGACAAGGTGTCCCGCGACCAGGTCGCGCACCAGCTCATGGCGGTCTCGGCGCTGCTCGGCCCCGAGGCCGAGGTGGTGCCGGTGTCGGCGGTCAAGGGCGAACAGGTCGAGGTGCTCGTCGATGTCATCGCCTCGCAGATGCCCGAGGGCCCGGCCTTCTACCCGGACGGTGAGCTCACCGACGAGCCCGAGGAAACCCTCATGGCCGAGCTCATCCGCGAGGCCGCGCTCGAGGGCGTGCGCGACGAGCTCCCGCACTCGCTGGCCGTGGTCATCGAGGAGGTGCTCCCGCGCGAGGAGGACGAGTCGGAGTCCGATCGCCGTCGCTCCGCGCAGGAAATGCTCGACGTCCACGCCCTGCTCTACGTGGAACGCCCGAGCCAGAAGGCCATCATCATCGGCAAGGGCGGCGCTCGCCTGAAAGAGGTCGGCACCAACGCCCGCAAGCAGATCGAGCACATCCTCGGTGTGCGCATCTACCTGCACCTGCACGTGAAGGTGGCCAAGGATTGGCAGCGCGACCCCAAGCAGCTGGGCAAGCTGGGTTTCTGATCTTTCCTGTGCCAGACTGTCCCAGACAAAGTCGATGTGGACTAGGAGTGGGTACATGGGTGAGCGCAAGCGCACGAAGCAGGCGGGCCAGGCCCTGGTAGCGGGCAAGACCCCGAAGAACCCGGTCGTGATCAATGCCCGCACCCCGGACAGCGTCCCCGCCCGCCTCTTCGGCCTCGGCCTGGCCGGCGCCGGCGCGGCCCACTTCACGGCCCCCGGCGCCTTCGAACCCCTGACCAAACTGGCCTTCCCCCGCGACACCCGCCGCTGGACCTACAGCAACGGCCTCACCGAACTCCTGCTCGGCCTGGCCATCACCTTCCGCCGCACCCGCGCCCTCGGAGCCATCGGCCTCTTCGCCTACGTGGCCTTCCTCGGCAGCCGCTTCACCGGCAGCCGGGGCAGCGCCGAGAGCTGAGCACTCTCGGCGGCAAGCACCCGCGTCGTCCCGGCATGGTTGTGGCCGCGATCCACACAGGTGGGCGCGAACCCTAGGCGGCGGCAGGCTCCCACCAGATCTCGGGCCGCTGCTTGTGCCACTGGAGTTCCGATTCCAGTTGGGCGGCAAGGGAAACCAGCCGGGGTTCGGAGTTGGCGGGCCCCATGAGCTGAGCGCCCACCGGCAGGCCGGAGGCGGTGAAGCCCGCCGGGACGTTGACGGCGGGCCAGCCGAGGACATTCCACGGCCAGGTGTACGGGCAGGCCGCGGTGATCAGGGCGTCGGTGGCCCAGGAGCCGATGCCGTCGATCTCGTGCACCCCCGGGGGTGGGGTGGCGGTGGTCGGGGCGAGCACCACGTCGAAGTTCTTGAAGATGCCGCCGATCTGCCTGTGCAGCAACGGTTCCGCCTGCCGGGCCGCGTGGAGCAGCGGGCCGAGGATACGGCCGGTGACGGCGTTGTGCCTGGTGCGGGGGTCCACGGTCGCACCGGGCAGGCGATCGAGGGCCTCACGGATGCCGACCATGGAGCGCGGCAGGAAGGTGGCTCCCGACAGTACGCCGTAGTGCACGTTGGCGACGGTCACCTCGTGCCCGAGCTTGCGCAGGGTGCCGGCGGTGTCGCGGACACGGGCCTCCACCTCGCGATCGAGCGCGGTTCTGGTGGCGGTGAACGGAATTCGCAGGGAGAGCGCGATGCGCAGTCGCCCCGGATCCCGGCCCACCGCGTCCGACACCGTCAGCACGGGCGGGGTGTGCAGGTCCCCGGCGTGCGGCCCGGACGCCGCGTCCAGCAGGAGTGCGGCATCCGCGACGGTGCGTGCCAGTGGTCCGTTCACGGTGAGCCCGTGGAACGCTTCCGGCAGCGGCCATGTCGAGATGCGTCCACGCTGCGGCTTGATCCCCACCAGGTTGTTCCACGACGCCGGAATGCGCACCGAGCCCGCGCCATCGGAACCCAGTGCGGCGGGCACCAATCCGGCCGCGACCGCCGCCGCCGATCCGCCGGACGATCCGCCCGGCGTATGCCCCGCATGCCACGGATTCCTGGTGTGCCCGAACGCGTTTCCGCTGGTGAACGGCAGCTGCCCGAGTTCGCAGGTATTCGTCTTCCCCACGATGACGGCCCCGGCCGCACGCAGCCGCCGTACCGATTCCGCGTCCTCGGTCTTCACCGGGAAATCCCCGCCGCACCCGAAAGCCGTTGGCGTCCCGGCCAAGTCGGTGTCGTCCTTGATGGCCAGCGGCACCCCGAGCAGCGGCGCGCGCTGCCCCGCCGCGAGCTTCTCGTCCGCCGCCGCGGCTTCGGCCAGGGCCTGTTCGCGTCGCACGATCCGGAAGGCGTTCAGCCCCGCCTGACTGGCTTCGACACGATCCAGCACCGCCGCGGTCGCCGCGACCGAGCTGACCGTCCCGTCCGCGAGTGCCTTCGCGAGTTCAACGAGCCCGAGTTCCCCAACCGACGCCGTCGTCATGTGATCTGTCTCCCAAGTTGTACCCAGGGGTAACGTAGCGCGATTCTGGTCACACGTCCAGCATCGCCTTCGCTCGCGCCACCCGCCGTGATGGCACATCCCGCCAGAGTCATCGCGCATTCTCGGTGGATCGCATCGCACCACCGCGACCGGCTCGATTCCGTGCCCACGCCGAGCCCTTCCCGAGTCAGCGTCGTGCCTTCCAACCACGGTAGCGATCCCGCAGACAGGTCGCGCACGGCCGATATCCGGCCGCGACGGCGGTGGCCTCATCGGCGAAGAACACGCGATACCGGACGTAGTGCCCGCGCGCCAGAGCACGCAGCGCCGACGGGCAGTCGAGGCGGCCGTAGATCCGAGCGCGGCGGTGTCCACCCAGCGTGCCGGGGGTTTCGCTGGGGTAGGGGGAACCGTCCGCGCCCAGCAGGGTGTAGGTCATGACGCATCGTGGAAGACCAGGCCGAGGGAGTGGCGCTGCCCGGAGCGGACGGTGCTGACGCCGTGGCGCATCGGCCCCGCCGACCATCCTCGGGTGCTCGCCACGGGGCGGTCGCGGGTCGTGAAGAGCAGGCCGTGGCCCTGCGGCAGCGTGGTGGCCGAGCCGCGCGATTGGGCGCGCGGGCGCTGTTCCACCAGGAGGAATTCGCCGCCGGTGTAATCGGTGCCCGGGGTGTTGAGGCCGATCACCACCTGGAGGGGAAAGACCAGGTCGCCGAAGAGGTCTCGGTGCAGGGCATTCCAGTCGCCGGGGCCGTAGCGCAGCAGGATCTGGGCCGAGCGCGTCTGGCCGCCGCGATGGCAGCGGGCGATCCATTCGTCGAAGCTGTCCGGCCAGCTGCCCGGCCGCCCCAGGCGGGCCGCCCAATCCCGGGCTATGGGAAGCAGTTTCGGGTAGAACGCCGCACGCAAGTCGCGCACGATCTCGGGCAGGTCGTGGGTGAAGTACCGGTACTCGCCGGAGCCGAATCGGTGCCGCGCCATATTCACGGTGCTGCGGAAATACCGGTCGTGACCGTAGAGCGCGACGAGTGAGCGGCATTCCTCGGGTGTCAGCAGCGGCCCGGTGAGAGCGCTGCCGTACTCGTCCAGCTCGGCGGTGAGGGCCGGCCAATCCTGCCGCGCGACAAGCTCTTCGGCGGAGCCGGTCGACAGGGTGCCGGGCGCGGTGGTCATGGGGCGCTCCTTTCTCGGGTGTCGTCGTGGCGGGTGACCGGCTGCCGCGGGTGGGCGCGGCAGCCGGATGTCATACCGCCAGCAGGACGTTCTCGAGCTCGAGCAGCTTCTGCTTACGCTCGAGACCGCCCGCGTAGCCGGTGAGTGCGCCATTGGCGCCGATCACCCGGTGGCAAGGCCGAACCACCAGAAGGGGATTCGCTCCGATGGCTCCCGCGACGGCCCGCACCCGCTCGCGGGGCGCGCCGATCCGGGCGGTGAGCTCGCCGTAGCTGACAGTCTCGCCGTAGGGGATCGCGTCGAGCGCCCGCCACACCCGCTGCTGGAATTCCGATCCGGCGCTGGTGAATTCGATATCGAACGGGGTGGACTCTCCCGCGAAGTACGCCCGCAGCTGCGCGCCGATCGCGGCGAATGCCGCTGCGTCCGAGACCCATTCGTCCCGGATCGCCACCGCGCCTCGCTGTCCGGGCATGGACAGCGAGGTCAGTGCGACCCCGCCGGGCGCGGTCCGCGACGGTTCGCCGACCAGCAGCAGTTCGCCGAGCGGGCTGTCCATCGTCGTGTAGACGGTCATCTGTTCGTCTCCTTCTCGCTCGTTCCTCCTCTCGAATCTGCCCCACCCGGCAGCCCATGACCGGCGGAATTCGGACACGTCGTTCCCAGAGGTGGCCGGACCGTTCGACGTGCAGGGATGCGGCCGAGGGGCGGGCTGTGGTATCGCTGTTGCCGTCGGGGAATCGATCGGTCACTCATCAGCAGTTGGGAACAGGCTTCAATGGAAATCATCCAGCTCCTCGTCACCATGTTCTGGAAGGGAATGGGAGTGGCGAGTGCCGGTTCTGCGTATCTGCAGAGCCGGCACTGACCGGAGGAGGTGATGCGCCGGTCCCGTATTCCGGGGCCGGGGCTTCCCGCTGGAAGACTCGCCGTCGAGGAGGCGGCACTGTGCCCGCGTGGGCCGTACCGTGGGGGACTATGCGGACGATGACCGGGGATCAGGTGGTGCGAACGTCCGCGACACTGTCACAGGCTCCGGCTAGGGTTGTCGTCGTGAGCGCTTCCCGGCAGGTCGGCTACGGTGTAGCGCGATGAGTCAGCTGTATCGGGATCACGCGGTGGTGGTGCGCCAGCACAAGCTGGGCGAGGCCGACCGCATCGTCACGCTGCTGACCCGCCAGCACGGTCTGGTGCGCGCCGTGGCCAAGGGGGTGCGCCGGACCCGCTCGAAATTCGGTGCCCGGTTGGAGCCTTTCGCCTACGTCGATGTGCAGTTGCATCCCGGCCGCACGCTCGATGTGGTGACCCAGGTGCACACGGTGGAGTCCTTCGCCGCCGATATCGTCGCCGACTACGGCCGCTACACCACGGCCTGCGCGGTGCTCGAGACGGCCGAGCGGCTGGCGGGCGAGGAGCGCGCTCCGGCTCCTCGACTACATACCCTCACCGCGGGCGCGCTGCGGGCCATCGCTCTCGCGCAGCGTCCGCACGAGATGATTCTGGACGCGTTCCTGTTGCGGGCCATGGGTTTCGCGGGCTGGGCCCCGGCGCTGGACGACTGCGCCCGGTGTGCGACGCCGGGTCCGCATCGCGCCTTCCACGTGGCCGCCGGCGGTGCGGTGTGCGTGCACTGCCGCCCGCCCGGCGCGGCTACGCCGATGGTGGGGGTGCTCGATCATATGAGCGCCCTGAATCGTGGCGACTGGTCCGGGGTGAACGGCGTTCCGGACAATCTGCGCCGTCAGGCCAGCGGTCTGATCGCCGCGCATCTGCAGTGGCATCTGGAGCGTCAGCTCCGCACCCTCCCGCTCATCGAGCGCACCCGCCCGCACGAGGCCGCCGCGCCCGTCGAAACCGCCGCTGTTCCCGGCTGATCGCGGCCTGGTCGGGTGGGCCGCCGCAGACGTGTTGAAGCATCCGGTGATCGTCGGCCGATGAAGCAGTTGGATAACGAAAAGCTCACGTGCCAAATCCGTGTGGGTGGTCCAGCGCAGAATCGGAGAGGTTGCAGATGGACAAAGCGGACAAAGTCCGGCGCTGACCGGGGGTGGAGCGACCGATGACGAGCGAGAGGTTACCCCGCCGGGGTTTTCTCCTGGGCGCGCTGGGCGCGGCGGGCCTCGCCGCGACCGCGCACGCCGATCCGGTCGCCGTGCCCCCGCCCGCGATTCCACTGCCCTCACTGCCCGCCCTGCCCGTCACACCGCTGAACTTTCACACACCGCCCCTGATGCCGTTCGTGGACGACCTGCCGATCCCCGAAACCATCGCGGCCACAGGCGAACTGGTCGCGGGTTCCGGCATGCACCGCTACCACCGGGATCTGCCCGAAGCCCGCAGCTGGGGCTACTCCCGCCCGGTGCTCGGCCCCAATCTGGAGGCGCGCCGGGACGAGTTGGCGCACATCACCTTCCGCAACGAGCTCGGCGCCCACGTACTGGCCCAGCACGTGGACCTCACCATGCACGGCGTCACCGACCTGGACCGCACCGATCCGCGTTTCACCGTGCACCTGCACGGCGGCGCGAATTCCCCGGACGCGGACGGCCATCCGCTGCTGGCCTGGCGCAACGGCGGCATGGCGAGCTACGCCTACTCGAATCGCCAGGAGGCCGCGACGCTCTGGTACCACGACCACGCGATGGGCATCACCCGCCTCAACATTCAGGCCGGACTCGTCGGAATGTATTACGTGCGGGACGAATTCGATACCGGCGCGCCCGACAACCCGCTGGGCCTGCCGAGCGGCGAGTTCGAGATCCCGCTCATCGTGCAGGACCGAACCTTCAACGCGGACGGCACCATTCAGCCGATGGTCGCCTGGTACCTGCCCGAGGGGTACAACCAGGCGGGCCAGCTGGGTGACGTGGCGTGCGTGAACGGCAAGGTGTGGCCGCGGCTTTCGGTGCGCCGCACCCTCTACCGCTTCCGGGTGCTGAACGGATCCAACTCGCGCCCTTACGTTTTCGCCTTCACGAACAACATGCCGTTCTGGGCGATCGGCAGTGATCTGGGCCTGCTGGACGCCCCCGTACTCACCCCCGCCATCCGTCTGAGCCCCGGTGAGCGCGCCGATCTGCTGGTGGATTTCAGCACCTACCGCGACGGCGATGTGGTGGACCTGATCAATGTGGCGCTCAACGACGCGGGCAACACCATCTTCATGGTCCCCGAGGTCCGCAACATCATGCGTTTCACGGTGGCGGGCGCGGGTCCGGCGGCCGCCGTCCCGCCCATGCTGCGCGGCGAACCCGGCCTGCCCGACCTGCTGGAACAGCCCTACTGGCCGGATGCCGTCCGCACCATGACCCTGATCGGCTACAACGATCCCGACCGCTCGGCCGCGATCTTTCCCGCCATGGCCGTCCTCAACAACCTGCCGTTCCAGGGCACCGACATCGATATCGCGAAGGCCGGGACCACCGAGCGCTGGGACATCATCAACACCACCGCCTTCGACCATCCCGTGCACATCCACCTGGCGCGCATGCGGGTGCTGAGCCGCCGCCCGATCCATGCCGCCGAGTACTGGAACGCCAACCCGCCCCCGGCTTTCGGCACCCGCTGGGCGCCCCCGGCCGAGGCCTTCGCCGCAGGCCCCGAACTGTGGCCTCCCGCTTGGGAACTGGGCTGGAAGGACACCGTCGAATGCCCCACCGACCACATCACCCGCATCATGGTCCGCTGGCCCACCATCGAGGAACTCGGCTTCGACCCGGACGCGCCGCTCACCGTCCCGCACGGCGCGGAGACCATCTCCCCGACGGGCCATCACGGCGCCGATCACGTCTCGGGTCATGAGGAGATCCGCGGCTACGTCTGGCACTGCCACAACCTCGACCACGCCGATCACGACATGATGCAGCAGATCCGCGTCGTGCCCTGACCTGCGCCCGAGCAGTGACACCGCCCGGATCCGGGACCCTGTTCGTGGCGGTTTCGTGGAGATCGTGCGCGAATGCCGTGGTCCCGATCGGCGGCCCGGGGCCGTCGGGCAGGATGGTGGGCGTGATCGGTAACCGCAAGCCTTCCACCATCCAGCGCACGGTGCGTCCGCCGTCGAAGCATCCCTCCGGCGCCACGCCGCCCGCCATCCCGGCGGAGTTCGTGCCCCGGCATGTGGCGCTGGTGATGGACGGCAACGGCCGGTGGGCGCAGGAGCGGGGGCTGCCGCGCACCGCGGGGCACGAGCGCGGTGAGGCCGTGCTGATGGACACCGTCGAGGGCTGTATCGAGATCGGCGTGAAGTGGTTGTCGGCGTACGCGTTCTCCACCGAGAACTGGCGGCGCAGCCCCGAGGAGGTGCGTTTCCTCATGGGCTTCAACCGGGATGTGATCCGGCGGCGTCGTGACGAGATGCACGAGATGGGTGTGCGGGTGCGCTGGGCGGGGCGGCGACCGCGCCTGTGGCGCAGCGTGATCAAGGAATTGGAGGTCGCCGAGGAGCTCACCAAGGACAATACGGTGATGACTCTGACCATGTGCGTCAACTACGGCGGCCGGGCCGAGATCGCCGATGCCGCACGGGAAATCGCGCGCCGGGTGGCGGCCGGGGAGATCGATCCGGAGAAGGTCACCGAGGCCACCATCGCGCAGTACCTGGACGAGCCGGATATGCCGGACGTAGACCTGTTCCTGCGGCCGTCGGGTGAGCTGCGCACCTCCAACTTCATGCTGTGGCAGGCGGCGTACGCCGAATTCGTGTTCCAGGAAACGCTTTTCCCCGATTTCGATCGCCGCAACCTGTGGGATGCCTGCCTGGAGTACGCCAAGCGGGATCGCCGGTTCGGCGGCGTCAAGTGACCCGGGCCGACGACGAGCTGACCTCGGCGGAGGAACTGCTCACCCGCGCCGCCGCGGTGCTGATCCGCTACGAGGTGGACGTCCGGGTCGAGGACGGCGCGCTCGGTTTCGAATTCGAGGGCGGGCTGTGCTCGCTGCGCGCCGTCACGCTGACCCCGGGCCTGGACGTGCTCACCCTGACCTGCGTGCTGGCGTGGGATCGCACCCTGAAACCGCAGCTGCACAAGCGGGTTGCCGAGCGTAACGCCTCGCTGCAGTTCGGGTCGATCACCGTCATCGCGCATGACAAACTCGCGGATGTGGTGCTGCGCTACACATTTCCGGCGGCGGGGCTGTCGGATGACGCCCTCACCGCCATGCTGCTGCTGGTGCTGTCCGGCGCGGGCGAGGCCCGCAAGGGTCTGCTCGCGCCGTGACCGCGCACCGGGCCTACCCGGCGGCCGGTGCGGCGTACTCGTAGGTGGCCAGCAGCTGTTCGACGCCGCGGGCGTAGGTGTCGGGGTCGGTGTCGCCGAGGATCAGGTGCTGCAGCATGAAGCCCGGCATCAGCCCGACGAACGCCTTGCCCACCGCGTCGGTGTCGGTGTCGGCCGGTAGCCAGCCGTGTTCGACCATGCGCTTGGTGTAGTCGTGCCAGAGTCGGCGGATGCCGCCCATGCTGGTGCGTACGTAGTCGGCGATATTCGGGTCGGTCAGCGCCATGGACCAGGCCTGCGGGATGAGCCGCACCGGCCCGCCGGGGGCGGCGAGCCGCACGATGGCCTCGGCGACGGTGCGGATGAGGTCCGGGGGAGTGGGCAGCGGATCGCTGTAAACCGCCTCATACAGGATGGCGCGCAGTTCGGTGGTGGCCTCGGTGGTGAGGGCCGCGATGATGTCGTCCTTGCTCTTGAAGTAGCGGTAGACCGCGCCGGCGGACAGACCTGATTCGGCGAAAACGTCCTGCATGGTGGTGGTATGCAGGCCCCTGCGGGCGAAGCACGTCTGTGCGGCGTCGAGGATCTGCTGCCTGCGGCGTTCCAGGTGTTCTTCGCTGACTCGGGGCATGGACTCAAAGTAAAACGAATATCCGTTCTTGACAAGCTGACAGTGGGGTGTCAGCCTTGTCCCAACAAAAAGAACGAACCTTCGCTTTTCTTGGGAGAGCCCCGTGGAGACCACGTCCCGTCCGAACGAGATCATCAAACGCGCTGTGGCGCTCGGACTCGCCGCGACTGTCATCCAAGCCGTCATGCTCATCGCCTTCGCCTGGCCCGCCGCGAACGTCGGGCCGCGCGATCTGCCGGTCGCCGTCGCCGGGCCGCAGGCCGCCACCGTCGCGCAGAAGCTCACCGCGCAGGATGGTGAAGCCTTCGAAATCCGCACTGTCACCGACGAATCCGAGGCCCGCGCGCTCATCGGCGACCGAGAGGTCTACGGGGCCATCGTGACCGGCGGCGGCGCGCCGCAGGTCCTCGTCGCCTCCGCCGCCAGTCCGATGGTGGCGCAACAGCTTTCGGCCATCGCCCAGCAGATGTCGGGTACCGCCGCCGCGTCCGTGCAGGATGTGGTGGCCGCTGATCCGGACGACCCGCGCGGCGCGGGCTTCGGGGCCATGGTGCTGCCGCTGGTGATGTCCGGCATCGCCGCCGGAGTCCTGCTCACCCTGTTGATCCCGTCGATCGCCGCCCGCGGCATCGGCCTGGTGACCTTCGCCGTCGCCGGTGGGCTGCTGAGCATGGCGATCGTGCAGGGCTGGCTGTCGCTGCTGCCCGGTTCCTACCCGACCCTGGCCGCCATCGCCGCTCTGGTGTCCTTCGCGGTGGCCGGAACCATCGTCGGCCTGGCGAGTGTGCTCGGCCGCGCCGGAATCGGGCTCGGCGCCCTGACCATGCTGCTCATCGGTAACCCGTTCTCGGCGGCCACATCCGCGCCGGAACTGCTCCCGCAGCCCTGGGGAGCCATCGGCCAGCTGCTCCCGCCCGGCGCCGCCGCCTCCCTGCTCCGCTCGGTCGCCTTCTTCGACGGAGCCGGTGCCGCAATGCCTTTGACGGTCCTGCTGGTCTGGGCCGGTGCCGCGGTCGTCCTGCTCGGCGTCGCGGCGCTTCGCACCGGCCGCCCGGAAACCGCGCCCGCCTCCGAGTTGGTGCCCGCGTAGCAGCCCGAAAAACAGCGTGCCCCTTGCGAAGTCGCAAGGGGCACGCTGCTGTTCCGGTGCTCAGCCCTTACCGTTGGAGCAGGATCGGCAACTGCCGAAGATCTCCATGGTGTGGCTGATATCGGTGAAACCGTGTTCCGCCGCAATGGAATCCGCCCACGCCTCGACGGTCGGTCCCTCGACCTCGACAGTGCGCCCGCAATGCCGGCACACCAGATGGTGGTGGTGCCCGGTGGAGCACTGCCGATACACCGATTCCCCCGAGTCGGTGCGCAGCACATCCACCAGCCCGGCGTCGGCCAGCGACTGGAGGGTCCGGTACACCGTGGTCAGCCCGATTCCTTCGCCGCGCTTACGGAGTTCATCGTGAAGCTCCTGCGCGGATCTGAATTCGTCGATATCCGCCAGCAGCGCGGAGATGGCGCTGCGCTGGCGGGTGCTGCGCACGCCGACCGTCTTCTCACCTGTGCCCACGATCACCCTTCCTCGGCGTGCGCCACCGCGTCGATGACGATGTGCGCGAGATGCTCGTCCACGAGCTCGTAGATGACTTCGCGGCCGGTGCGTTCGCCGCGCACCACGCCGGCCGACTTGAGGATGCGCAGGTGCTGGCTGATCAGCGGCTGGGTCACCCCGAGGGTGTCGACCAGCTCGTGCACGCAGCGCGGCGACTCGCGTAGTTGCAGCACGATAGCGATGCGCACCGGCGCGGCCAGCGCGCGCAGCAGCTCGCCGGCCGAGTCCAGGATTCCGCGCGGCGGAACCGCAGGTGGCATGGGGGACCGGTACGGGTACGGGTCGTGCGGAATCGCGGTTGGAGCCTCGGTTGCGACGGATCGCCGCAAGGGTGCACCGCTGTCGGTGGTCATCAGTACCAACTCCTTATTGGAAACCAATGCCATCTTTCCTATGCACGTGTGCGCATGTCAAACGGACGCGCCCGAAGGCCGGTCTGAACCGGTGAAAATCCGCTGGCCCGGTACCGATAGGCTGGAGTGAATCCTTGCAATCTTCCGGCTGCATCGTTTCCGAGAACACGGATGGAGATATCTTCAGTGGCACCCAAGTCGAAGGTGGACACCGTCGCCAACCTTGCCAAGCGTCGGGGTCTCGTCTACCCGAGCGGTGAGATCTACGGCGGCACACGATCGGCGTGGGATTACGGCCCGCTGGGAGTCGAGCTCAAGGAGAACATCAAGCGGCAGTGGTGGCGGTCCATGGTCACCAGCCGTGACGACGTGGTCGGCCTCGACTCGTCGATCATCCTGCCCCGCCAGGTGTGGGTGGCCTCGGGCCATGTCGCGGTGTTCAACGATCCGCTGGTGGAATGCCTCAACTGCCACAAGCGGCACCGGCAGGACCACCTGCAGGAGGCCTACGCCGAGAAGCACAAGCTCGACGATCCCGACGCCGTGGCCATGGAGCTCATCGCGTGCCCCGACTGCGGCACCGTCGGCAAGTGGACCGAGCCCAAGGACTTCAACATGATGCTGAAGACCTACCTCGGCCCGGTCGAGTCCGAAGAGGGCATGCACTACCTGCGCCCGGAGACCGCGCAGGGCATCTTCGTGAACTACGACAACGTCGCCACCACCGCGCGCAAGAAGCCGCCGTTCGGCATCGCGCAGATCGGCAAGTCGTTCCGCAACGAGATCACGCCGGGCAACTTCATCTTCCGCACCCGCGAGTTCGAGCAGATGGAGATGGAGTTCTTCGTCAAGCCGGGCGAGGACGAGCAGTGGCACCAGTACTGGATCGACACCCGGCTGGCCTGGTACACCGATCTCGGCGTGAACCCGGACAACCTGCGCCTGTACGAGCACCCGAAGGAGAAGCTCTCGCACTACTCCACCCGCACGGTGGATATCGAGTACCGCTTCCAGTTCCAGGGCAGCGAGTGGGGTGAGCTCGAGGGCGTGGCCAACCGCACCGACTTCGACCTGAAGACCCACTCCGAGCATTCGGGCAAGGATCTGGTCTACATCGATCAGCAGTCGGGCGAGCGGTACACCCCGTACGTGATCGAGCCCGCGGCCGGTCTGACCCGTTCGCTGATGGCGTTCCTGGTGGACGCCTACACCGAGGACGAGGCCCCGAATGCCAAGGGCGAGCTGGAGAAGCGCACGGTGCTGCGCCTGGACCGCCGTCTGGCGCCGGTGAAGGCCGCGGTGCTGCCGCTGTCGCGCAATGCCGATCTGTCGCCCAAGGCCCGCGATCTGGCCGCCCAGCTGCGGCGCAACTGGAATGTCGACTTCGACGATTCGGGTGCGATCGGCCGCCGCTACCGCCGTCAGGACGAGATCGGCACCCCGTTCTGCATCACGGTCGACTTCGACACCCTCGAGGATCAGGCCGTGACGGTGCGTGAGCGCGACTCGATGGCGCAGGAGCGGATCGCCCTTGATCAAGTAGAGGGCTACCTGGCCGCACGGCTGATCGGTTCATGATCAATTCGTACAACTAGGTAACGAAGAAAGACCGGTCAATGGCTGACCGGTCTTTTCTTTATTTCCGTGCCCCCGAAATTTGGGGCGCAGTATGCGAATTCAGGTATCACGCTACTCGTGTTAACAGCCCATGACCGGCGCACTATTTATAGAGTATGGGCAACGGCGCCTGCTGCTGTGCTCGATCTGCCGAGGTGAAGTCATGAGCGAGCGTGTTATCGGGCCCCGCTCGGGGCTGCAATGGGTCTCATTGGGGGACACCGGATCATCGTGCCCCGCCGCC
Organism: Nocardia acididurans; assembly: GCF_016741815.1. GTDB lineage: Bacteria > Actinomycetota > Actinomycetes > Mycobacteriales > Mycobacteriaceae > Nocardia > Nocardia acididurans. The sequence goes on along the minus strand of NZ_JAERRJ010000003.1, from coordinate 268,576 downwards.
CGTTCCACGGTGGCGGGTTTTCGATCTTGGGCAGAATCTTTTCTGACCCAGCCCAGTGACGAACTGGGACGCGACGGGCCCGTATGCCCGTATGTACGCCCGTCCATGCGACGGGATCTGCTGTGGCTGGCACAGGTGCCCGCCGCGGAACCGCGCCCCATGTGGGTGCGGGCGATCATCGAGGACGCACTGGAGATGTATCCCGGACTGCCCACGGGGAACGGCAGTTCCACATCGGTACTCCGCGCGATGATCACCGTGTTTCCGAATTTGCAGGATTATTCGCTGATCGATGAGATCCATGCGGAATTCAAGACCAAATTCGTGGAACAGGGCAACATGCTGGGACAGTTCTATCCGGGTTGCGATCAACCGGGGTTGTGGAACAAGGATTTTCGGCCATTGGACGCACCACTGCCGATGCTCGTAGTGCGTACAATGATGACCACCGATTTCCCGTTCCTGCTCGGAAAGCCGGAATGGATGAACTCCTATGTGCGCAAGTTCGCACCGATGCTGCCCGCGCATGTACGCCAGGTCATGGTGGGGCGCTTGACCTCTCGCCCCGACACCTTCGTGCCCGCGTATCAAGAACAAGCCGAAGACTGTTCCACCATCAGGTAGTAGGGGGGCGTCATGACGCGAGAGATCGCGGCGGATAGATCAGCCACCGTTTTCCCGCTCTCCCCGGCTCAGCTCGGGATGTGGTATGCGCAGCAACTGGATCCGAGCGTGCCGCTGTCGGAGGCCCAGTACATCGAGATGCGCGGGCCGCTCGACATCGACACGCTGTGCCGGGTCGGTTCGCTCGCGGCCCGCGAATTCGGTTCCGGCGTACTGCGTTTGACGGAGATCGAAGGACGGCCCTACCAGGTGGTCGACCCGAACCTGCGACCGGTCGTGGAGATCCTGGACTTCGGCGACCGCCCCGATCCCCTTGCGGCAGCCCTGGATTGGATGCGCGCCGACGTCGAGACCCCCATCGACCTGCTGGGCACCCGGACGGCGGTATCGGCCGTCATCCGCATCGGGGACGACCATCACCTGTGCTACTCCCGCGTCCACCACGTGGTGCTGGACGGCTTCGGCTCGGCCACCATGATCGCCCGCATCGCCGAGCTCTACAACGCCGCCGTCCGCGGTGAGCCCGCACCGCCCAGCGCGGCCGCGCCCCTGCTGGAGGTGCACGAGGCCGAAATGGCCTACCGGGAGTCGTCCCGCTTCCAGTCCGACCAGCAGTACTGGCGCGAGATCACCGCCGGTATGCCGGAGCGCTGCAGCCTGGTCGCCGCGACCGCCCCCGCCTGCGCGCTCGCCCGCGAGGCGCGCGCCCAACTGCCCGAAACCACGGCCGACCGGCTGGACACCGTAGCCCGCACCTACAACACCAGCACCGCCACCCTCGTGATGGCCGCGCTGGCCCTCTACTACGCCCGCCTGACCGCCACCGATGACGTGGTCCTGAGCCTGGCCGTCTCCGGCCGCACCACGGCGATCCTGCGCCGCTCCGGAGGCAATATCGCCAACGTCGTCCCCCTGCGTCTGCGCGTCGCCCGAGACGCCCGCGTCGGCGACGTGGTCGACGCGGTCCGGGTGGCCGCCTCGGGTGCTCTTCGCCACCAGCGCTTCCGCTACGAGGACATGCGGTTCGAGGACGACGCCGCGCAACCACCCCAGCCATCGCCGCAGCCCGGCCACTCCCGAGACGACGCCGACCCGCACGCGGCCGAGAACGTCACGCAGCAGCCCGAATTCGGCCGCGGCATCGTCGGCCCGGTCGTCAACATCATGCTGTTCCCCACCGGAATCGACTTCGCCGACGTGGAATCCAGCCTGCACGTGGTCACCTCCGGCCCGATCGACGACCTCTTCGTCAACTTCTACCAGCACGGCTCGGACGCTCCGATCCACGTCGACTTCGCCGCGAACCCCCGCCTCTACGAAGAGGATTCGCTCGCACGGCACCATCGGCGCTTCCTCACACTGCTCGATTCGCTGCTGGGCGCGCAGGCCCGGACGCCCGTGGCCGAGCTCGAATACTGGACGGCGGAGGAGAAACCACTGCTGGGCGGCGCGCACGGCCCCGCCGCCCCGGCCCCGCGCCTCCTGTCGGAAATCCTCGAGGAGGGCATCCGCCGGGCCGGGCGCGGCGCAGTCGCCGTGGTGGCGGGTGACCGAGAGCTGACCTATGGGCAGCTGGACGCACTATCGAACCGCTTGGCGCGCAGGCTGCTTCGGCTGGAGACTGCTGATACCTCAGGCCCCGAGGTGAACCCGCGCGCAGGCGACCATGCTGACAGCCTCGGCGCGAGTGGTGAGAGGTCGCTGGGCGACGGGGTCCGGGTAGTCGAGTCGGGTCCGGCAGGTGAGCCGTGGGCGGCGAGTGCGCCGGGCGTGGTGAGTGCGCCGGGTGCGGCGAGTGGTTCCGCTGTGGGGGAGGGGCTGCTGATTCTCGGCCCGGAATCCGCTGTGCTGCTTGCCCTGCCACGTTCGCTCGAGGCTGTGGTGGCGCTGTGGGCGGTCGCGAAGACAGGGGCGGCATTCGTGCCCGTGGGTACGGGGATGCCAGCTGAGCGGGTGGAGCGCATCGCCCGCGAATGCGGGGCCACGGTCGGGCTGGCATTCGCCGAAAGCCTGGCGGGGCTGCCGGATGCGCTGCGGTGGGTGGCGGTCGACGAGGTCGCCACCGAGATTGGGCTGGATGGGTCGGCGCTGGACGCATCCGGGGTCGGCGGAAACGGGTTCGCGCCACTGTCTTCGGGTGAGTTGCCCCGCCCGGCGCGGTTGGCGAATCCGGCGTATGTCGTCTTCACCTCCGGGTCCACCGGGACTCCCAAGGGGGTGGTGGTCAGCCACAGTGGGCTGGCGGGGCTGGCCGAAGCGATCGTGCGGGCGTATCGGACCGAGCCCGGTAGCCGGGTACTGCAGTGCCTGAATCCGAGTTTCGACGCGGCCGTGCTGGAGTGGCTGCAGGCCTTCGCCGCGGGTGCGACACTCGTTGTCGCCGAGTCGGATCCGGTGATCGGCGCGGAATTGGCCACACTGGTCCGGGAATACGGGATCACGCAGCTGTGCTCCACACCCGCGGTGCTGGCGACGCTCGAGCCGGGCGCGCTGGACGGGATCCGGGCGGTGTCCACCGGTGGCGAGCCATGCCCGCCGGATCTGGTGGCGCGCTTCGGTATCGGACGTGATCTGGTCAACTCGTACGGACCCAGTGAGAACACCGTCGCGGTGACGTATACGAAGCCGCTCGTGCCGGGGGAAAACGCCGGTATCGGCGATCCGGTGCCCGGAGCCGGAATGCTGGTGCTGGACCGCTGGTTACGGCCGGTGCCGATCGGCGTCGCGGGTGAGCTGTATGTGACGGGGCCGGGGGTGGCGCGCGGATACATCGGGCGTCCCGGGCTCTCCGCCGAGCGTTTCGTGCCCGCACCGTCGGGTGCTCCCGGCAGCCGCATGTATCGCACCGGCGACCTCGTCCGCTGGACCGGCGACGGCGTGCTGGAGTACGTCGGCCGCGGCGACTTCCAGGTGAAGCTGCGCGGCATGCGCGTCGAACTGGGCGAGATCGACACGGTGCTGAACTCCCATGCCGCCGTGGAGATCGCGGTCACGGTGGCCCGTCCCGGTCCCAGCGGCGGTACCGTCCTCGCCGCCTACGTGGTCCCGCATGCCGGTGCCTCGGTGCGCGAGGCGGAACTTCTCGACCACGCCACCCACCGCCTGCCGCCCTACATGGTCCCGGCCACCGTGACCGTGCTCGGTTCCCTGCCGCTCACCGCCAACGGCAAGGTGGACCGCCGCGCCCTCCCCGAACCCGCTGTCGCCCAGCCGGTCCGGCAGCGCGAGGCGTCCACCGACACCGAACGCCGACTGTGCGCCCTCTACGCGGAGATCCTCGGCCTCCCCGAAATCTCCCCCGACACTTCGTTCTTCGCCCTCGGCGGCGATTCGATCATGGCCATTACCCTGGTCTCCCGCGCCCGCGCCGAGGGCCTGGTCTTCTCCGCCCGCGAGGTCTTCGAACACCGCACCCCCGCCGCCCTGGCAATCATCGCGTCCCGCACCGAGGACCACGTCCGAACCCTGCCGGAACTCCCCGGCGGCGGCATCGGCCGCCTCCCGCTCACCCCCGTCGCCGCCTGGCTGCTGTCCAGGCCGGGCTGGGAGCATTTCGCCCAGTCCATGGTGGTCCGCCTCCCGCTGGGCCTCGAAGAGCACACCCTCGCACAGACACTGGACGCCCTGGTCGCCCGTCACGACATGCTGCGCGCCCGTGTGGTCGACACGGAAGACGGCACCCAATTCGAGGTCGCCCCAGCCGATCCGCGCTCCGGATCGGCGGTGCTCAACCGAATCCACGGCACCGCTGCGGATTTGACCGAAGGTGCGAAAATCCTCACGGCAGGGGCCATCGAGCGGGAGCTCGCGGACGCGGTGGCGCGTTTGAACCCGCGAGCCGGGCGGATGGTGGCGATGACCTGGCTCGATGCCGGACCGGACAGTGCCGGGCGGTTGCTGATCGCGGTGCATCATCTGGCGTGCGACGCGGTGTCCTGGCGCATTCTGCTCCCCGACCTGGTGTCCGCTTTCGAACAGGCTTCTACGGGCGTCGCGCCGTCTTTGGAGGCTGCGGGCGGCACGTCGATGCGGACCTGGGCCCACGCCCTGCGCGACCTCGCGATCGGAGAGCGTCACCACATCCCCGCCGACGGGACCGGCGAGGAGCATCTCGACATCCCGGCCGACGGGATCGGCGAGGAGCATCCTGCTCCGGCTGATGTGAGGTCGCGCGAAGACGCGGGTGCACCGCTGTGGCCGGTGAGTGAGCTCGAATACTGGCGTGACGTGCTGACGCCCGATGCGGTCCTGGGAAGCCGTCGGCTCGATCCCGTGCTGGATACTCAGCGCACCGCCGGGCGGCTCGATGTCGAAGTAGCAGAAGATGTTTCGGCCGCTCTGGTGGGCCGCATCGCCGCAGCGTTCCGGTGCGGCGTGGAGGACGCGCTGCTGGCGGCGCTGGGTCTGGCGATCACACGGTGGCGGGCCGGTCGCGGTGCGGCCGGGGAGTCCCCGATCGTGGTGGCTGTCGAGCGGCACGGGCGGGACGAGGACGCGGTCCCGGGTGCGGATCTGTCGAGGACGGTCGGCTGGTTCACCGCGCAGGTGCCTATTCGGTTGGGACCTGTTGCCTCGGAACGCCTTTCCCGCAGCGATTCGGGTTCCGACGCGCTCACCCCGAAGCGTGCTGCGGCCATGGCGTTGAAGTCGGTCAAGGAGCAGTCGCGGGCGGTACCGCGTGGCGGCTTCGGATTCGGTCTGCTGCGATACCTGAATCCGGCGACCGCCCGGGAGCTCGCGGCCCTGCCGGAGCCGCAGGTCGGATTCAACTACCTCGGTCTGGTGCCGGACATCGAGTCCGAGGGCGACTGGCTGCCGGTGGGCATGGCGCGACGTCTCGGCGGGCACGTCCACCCGGATATGCCGCTGGCAGCGGTGATTTCGGTGGATACCGCGGTGCTGGAGTCCGAGCGCGGACAGCGGATCCGGGCCGTATGGCAGTTCGCCGGTGGCATCATCGATCGCCTCGACGTGGAAACGCTGGCCTCGGAATGGGTTTCGGCGGTGACGGAGATCGCGGCACTGGTCAGCGCCGACGAGGCCGGTGGGTTCACCCCCAGTGACCTGCCGCTGCTGACCACTACGCAGGCCGAAATCGATTCGTGGGAGCGGGATTACGGCCGCATCGACGATGTCCTGCCGTTGACGCCGCTCCAGCGCGGCCTGCTGTTCCAGTCGCAGCTGGCCGCAGGCGGCACGGATGGCTATTCGGTGCAGGCCGTGATCGATGTCGAAGCGGATCTCGACCTGGAGCGGTTGAACGCGGCCGCTCGCGCCCTGGTGCGCAGGCACGAGGTGCTGCGCGCGGGATTCGTACCGGGTGATCGCGCGGTCCAGGTGATCGCGAGCGAGGTGCGGGTGCCGTGGGCATACCGTGAAGCTCTCGACGCGACCGAAGCCGAACTCGACGCCATGGCGGCGGCGGAACTCGCGCGCCCCTTCGACGTCACACGCCCGCCGCTACTCCGCTTCCTGTGTATCGCGGTGGGGGAGCGGCAGTTCCGGCTCGTCATCACCAACCACCACCTGATCCTCGACGGCTGGTCCATGCCGCTGCTGTTCGCGGAGCTCATCGCCCTGTACGAGACCGGCGGTGACGCAGGCGGTTTCGCCGAACCCGTGCCGTTCCGCCGCTATCTCGAATGGCTGTCCGCCCGAGATGCCGGCCGCGCCCGTGACGCCTGGTCCCACGCCCTGGCCGGTATGGACGGCCCCACCCTGGTGGCCCCCACCGCCCCGCGCGCCGAAACCGCCACCGCCCCCGTCGCGCACGAGGTCACCCTGCCACCCGGTCTCGTGGACCGCCTGCGCGCCACTGCCGCCGACCGTCAGGTCACCCTGAACACCCTGGTCCAGGTGGCCTGGGCGCTCACCCTGGCCGAGCGCACCGGCCGCACCGACATCGTCTTCGGCGCCACCGTCTCCGGTCGCCCGCCGGAGCTGCCCGGGACCGATCGCATGGTCGGCATGCTGGTGAACACCGTCCCCGTCCGCATCACCCTCGACCCCGCCGAATCCGTCGCCGCCCTGCTCGCCCGCATCCAGCGCGAACAGGCCGCCCTGGCCGAACACCAGTACCTCGGCCTCGACGAAATCCACGCCGCCACCGGTCTCGGCCCCCTGTTCGACACCGCTACGGTTTTCGAGTCCTACCCGGTGGACGCCGCCTCCCTGACCGCCGCCACCCGTCAGGCCCAACTCGCGGTGACCGGGATCCGAGGCCACGACGGCACCCACTACCCCCTCTCCCTGGCCGCCTATTCCACCGACGGCCTCCGCCTGGAGATCACCCGTTCGCCCCGGTATTTCGACGCGGCCCAAGCGGATTCGTTCGCCGACTCGCTGGCGAAGCTGCTGTCGGCTCTCACCGCAGACCCACACCGTCATACCGCGAGTCTCTCGAGCGGCGATCCCGGCGCATCGCCCGCGATCGTCCACGGCCCCTCGAGCCATCCCGTGCGCCTGCTCCCCGATCTCTTGCACGCGGGCACCCGATTCCCGGATGCGCATGCGGTCGTCGGCCCCGCGATCGCAGCAGCCGCTACCGTCCCGGAGGCCGCCGCCGAGCGCGGAAGTGTCTCTGACGCCGAAGTTTCCGGTGCACCGGCCCCCGCCGCAGCGGGCATTCGCGTGAGTACTTCGGTCAGCTACGGCGAGTTGGATGCTCGCTCGAACCAGCTGGCGCGCTTGCTGATCGCCGCGGGCGCGGGGCCCGAGCGCTCGGTGCTGCTGGCCCTGCCGAGGTCGGTGGAGGCCATGGTGGCGGTGTGGGCCATCGCCAAGACGGGCGCGGCTTTCGTTCCGGTCGACACCTCGCAGCCTGCCGCCCGCACCGCCGCGATCGCGGCCGAATGTGGTGCGGTGCTGGGTATTACCGCGTCCTCGACGATCGAGCGCGGCCGCGCCGCGTCGGCGCGTGCGCCGATCGGCACCGAGGTCGAACCGGAGCGCGAGCCGATCGGCACCGAGGTCGAATCGGAGCGCGAGCCGATCGGCACCGAGATCGAACCGGAGCGCGAGCCGATCGGCACCGAGATCGAATTGAGTATCGGGGCACGGGCAGTGCCCGGCGAGACCATTGTCGAGCCGGTCGCGGGGGCCGTCGCCCCGTCGGATCCGTCCGCCGCCCCCGCGCCCGATATCGGGTGGATCGTCCTGGATGATCCGGCCTTCGCCGCGCGCATCGACACGATGCCCGCCGAATCGGTCACCGATGCTGACCGTCTGGCCCCCCTGCACCCCGAGCATGCCGCCTACGTGGTGTTCACCTCCGGTTCGACGGGCACGCCCAAGGGTGTGGTCGTCACCCACACCGGGCTGGCGAATCTGGTGGCCGCCACCGCGGCGCATTCCTGGTTCGATTGTGACTCCCGAGTGCTCTACTGCCTGAATCCTGCTTTCGACGCGGCGATTTCGGTCTGGCTGTCCACCTTCGCCTCCGGAGCGACCCTGGTCGTCTCCCCACCCGAGTCGAATGCGGGGGCGGAGCTGGCCGCCGCCATTGCGGACGGCGCGGTCACGCACATGATCTGCACCCCGTCGATGCTGGCGACCCTCGACACGGCTGATGTGGCGGGACTGCGCGCGGTCACCCTCGGTGGCGAAGCCTGCCCGCCGGCGCTTGTGACGCGGATGAGCGCGGGCCGGATTCTCGTGAACGCCTACGGCCCCGCGGAAACCACGGTGGCCGTCACCTACAGCGATCCGATGACCCCGGAGACCGCGACGGTGCTGGGAGCCCCTGTCACCGGTGCGACCCTGCTGGTGCTGGACGGCTGGCTGCGGCCCGTTCCGGCGGGCGTCGTCGGCGAGTTGTATGTACGCGGACCGGGTCTCGCGCGCGGGTACAGCGGCCGAGCCGGGCTGACCGCCGCACGCTTCGTCGCCGACCCGTTCGCCGCCGGGCAGCGCATGTACCGCACCGGCGACCTCGTCCGCTGCACCGCAACCGGATTCGAGTATGTCGGTCGTGGCGACCACCAGGTGAAGGTGCGCGGTATCCGGGTGGAGCCCGGTGAGGTCGACGCCATGCTGTCGCGCCATCCGCGGGTGGAATCGGCGGTGACCATCGCCCACCGCACCCCCGCCGGAGTGACCGCACTGTGCACATACGTCACACCGCAGGGCGATTCGCGTCTCGAAGCGCGTGAGCTGCTGAGCTGGGCGGCGGAGCGGCTGCCAAGGTACCTGGTGCCCGCGAGCGTCCAGGTGCTCGCGGAGCTGCCGCGCACGTCCAGCGGCAAGATCGACCTGCGTGCGTTGCCGGAACCCGAAGTGGCGCAGCGGGAGTACGTCGAGCCGGTAGGACTCGAGGTGCTGGTCGCGAAGACCTACGCTGAGGTGCTCGGCGTCGCGCGGGTGGGCGCACGGGACGACTTCTTCGCTCTCGGCGGCGATTCCCTTGTCGCGACCCAGGTTTCGGCCCGCCTGAGTGCATCGCTGCTGGCGCGGGTGCCGGTGCGGCTGCTGTTCGAAGCGTCCGTGGTGGCGGATCTGGCCCGTGAACTGGCCGCTGTGGATGCCGAGGCATCAGGTCCGGCGCTGGTGCGCGGACCGCGCCCGGAGCTGGTGCCGCTGTCCCCGGCACAGCAGCGCATGTGGTTCGTGAACCGGTTCGATCCGGCATCCCCGGCATACAACATCCCAGTGGCACTGCGGCTTTCAGGCCGACTGGACCATGCGGCGCTGCGCACCGCACTGTCCGAGGTGATCGAGCGGCACGAGTCGCTGCGCACGGTGTACCCCGATATCGACGGCACCGGCGTGCAACGCGTGCTCTCGGCGGGCGAGGTTCCGCTGGAGCTTGCCCCGATCCCGGTGTCCGCGGCGGACCTCCCGGTGGCGGTTGTACGCACGGTGACAACGGGTTTCGACGTGACGGCGGCGGTGCCGCTGCGAGTGCGACTGTTCCGCATCGTCGGTGATGCCACGACCGATCCCGCTGCCGAGCCGAACAGTGCTTTCACGCAGACGGGACCTGTCGCACCGAATCATGGTGCCGCGCCGCAGAACGCGTTCGCGCCGTCCGGGATTGCCGCACCGAATCATGGTGCCGCGCCGCAGAACGCGTTCGCGCCGTCCGGGATTGCTGCACCGAATCGTGCTGGGGTGCCGAGCGATGCTGCCGCGTATGCCGAGTGGTCGAAGGCCGACGGTGAGTACGTGATCGTGCTCGTCGCGCACCACATCGCGACCGACGGTTTCTCCATGGCCCCGCTGACCCGAGATGTGGCCGCCGCCTACGCGGCCCGTGCCGCCGGGCAGGCCCCCGGCTGGGAGCCGCTGCCGGTGCACTATGCCGATTACACGCTGTGGCAGCATGCGCGGCTCGGCAGTGCGGAGGACCCGGAATCGTTGCTGTCGAAGCAGATCGGGTATTGGACGGAGACGCTGGCGGCGCTGCCGGATCATCTCGAGCTGCCCACGGATCGCCCGCGTCCGGTGCGCGCCTCGCATCGGGCGGGGGAGCTGACGGCTCGCGTCGACAGCGAGCTGTCGGCCGCCATCGAACGGTGTGCTCGCGCCCATCGAGCCACACCGTTCATGGTGGTGCACGCGGCCCTGGCGGTGCTGCTCGGCCGGTTGAGCGGCAGTACGGATGTGGTTGTCGGCACCCCGGTCGCCGGGCGCGGTCGCCGCGAACTCGACGATCTGGTCGGCATGTTCGTGAATACGCTGGTGCTGCGCACCGGAATTCGACCGGAGGAGGGTTTCGGCGGACTGCTGGAGCGTGTCCGCGATCGCGATCTGGCCGCCTTCGAGCACTCCGATGTGCCCTTCGAGCGCCTGGTCGACGTCCTGGCCCCGGCGCGGTCGGAGGCCCGGCATCCCCTCGTCCAGGTGATGCTGGTCTTCCAGAACCTGGAGATTCCGGAGTTGCGGCTGCCGGAGCTGACCGTCGTCCCCCTCGAAATGCCGCAGACCACCAGCAGATTCGATCTGAGCCTCACCGTGGTCGCCGATGCGAACGGCATGGAACTGCGCTACTGCTATGCCACCGACCTGTTCGACCGGACCACGGTCGCCGGGTTCGGCGATCGACTGCTGCGGCTGCTCACCGAGGTGACCGGCGAGCCCGCCCGCTCGGTCGGCGACCTCGATCTGCTCACGGCGGCCGAATACGCACGGTTGCACGAGATTTCTCCACCCGTCGCGGCACCGCGCACCCTGGCCGACCTCATGGCCGAAGCCGTCGCCACCAACCCCGACGGCGTGGCGGTTGTCTGCGGTGATCGGCGACTGACCTATCGCGAGCTCGACTATCGGGCCGAGCAGCTGGCCCGGCGACTGGTCTCCGCCGGAGCGGGACCGGAAACACTGGTGGCCGTGGGTATTCCACGATCCATCGAATCGGTGCTCGCGGTGTGGGCGGTGGCCCGGTCCGGTGCGGCGTTCGTGCCGGTGGATCCCGCGTACCCACCCGAGCGTATCGCCCGTATCGTCGAGGTCTCGGGTGTGGCGCTGGGGTTGACCGTGACGGCCCAGCGCGATCGGCTGCCGGGCACCCTCGACTGGTGGTGCCTGGACACCCCGCCGACCCCGGCACACTCGAATACCGCCGACCCGGAGCGCACTTCACCGTCGATCAGGCCGATTCGCTCGGACAACCCGGCGTACGTCATCTTCACCTCCGGCTCCACGGGCGCACCGAAGGGCGTGGTTGTCACGCACAGTGGCCTCGCGAATCTCGCAGCGGCACAGGGGGAACGGAACCGTATGACGGCCGACTCCCGGGTATTGCACGTCGCCTCACCGAGTTTCGACGCCTCAGTCCTGGAACTGGTAATGGCGGCGGGGGCCGCGGGCACGCTGGTGATCGCGCCCCCCGATGTCTTCGCCGGTCCCGAACTCGCGGAACTGCTGGCCCGCGAGCAGGTTTCGCATCTCGCCATCACGCCGTCCGCCCTGGCGACGGTGGACGCGACCAACCTGCCCGCGGTCGCCACGGTGATCACCGGCGGCGAACCCTGCCCGCCGGAACTCGTGACCGCCTGGTCCGCCCCGGGTCGCACGCACTTCAACGACTACGGACCGACCGAAACCACGGTCTGGGCGACCGGCAGCGCCCCGCTGCACCCCGGCGACCCGATCACGATCGGCACCCCCGCACCCGGCGTCCGGGCCATGGTCCTGGACGATCGCCTGCGTCCGGTCCCCGACGGCGTCGTCGGTGAGCTCTACCTTGCCGGAATCGCCTTGGCCCGTGGCTATCACGGCCGCACCGGCCTGACCGCGACCCGATTCGTCGCCGACCCGCACACTCCCGGCCGTCGCATGTACCGTACCGGCGACCTCGTCCGCCGCCGCCACGGTGACCTGGAGTACCTGGGCCGCACCGACACCCAGGTGAAGCTGCGCGGCCTGCGCATCGAACTCGGAGAGGTGGAAGCCGCGCTGACCGCCGAGCCGACCGTCGCCCACGCGGTCGCTCTGATTCGCGAAGACGCGGGAGGCCCGCGGACAGATCTCCCCGGAGCAAGCGTCCACGGCACCGATGCGCCGCCTGCCGCGAACGATGCTCGCACTGATGCACCGGGAGTTGCGGATTCCCGCGGTGCGGGCGCCGGGCCGAGTGTGCCCGTGGCGGGCGGCACGGACCACCACCACGCCGGAGCCGCCACCGTACGGGCGGTACCGGATCTCGGGCGGGCAGGCATGCTCGTGGCTTACGTGGTTCCCGCGCCAGGGGTGCGGCTCGATCCTGCCGCGTTGAAGAAGGCGGTGGCGCAACGCTTGCCGTCGTACATGGTGCCGACTGCCGTTCTGGTGCTGGACGCGCTGCCGCGGACGTCGAACGGGAAGCTGGATCGGGCCGCGCTGCCCGCACCGGAACAGACGACCCTGCGCGGGGAACCGCCGAACGGTCCTGTCGAGGAGGCGGTGGCGCGAGTATTCGCCGAGGTGCTCGGTGTCGAACGGGTGTGGCGCGAGGACGATTTCTTCACCTTGGGCGGCAATTCGCTGATCGCCACGCGGGTGGTGGCGCGGTTGGCGGCCGCGCTGGATATCGATGTTCCGGTCCGGGCGCTGTTCGACGCGCCGACCGTGGCGGAGTTGGCGGTGTCGCTCGCGTCGAGTGCGTACGCGGGCCGCCCCCGGCTCACGCCGCGTCCGCGACCCGAGCGGGTGCCGTTGTCGGCGGCGCAGCGGCGGATGTGGTTCCTCAACAGGCTCGAGCCGGAGTCTGCGGTCTACAACATTCCCGGCGCGCTCGAAATCGAAGGCGCCCTGGATATCTCGGTGCTGCGCGCGGCTCTGGACGATGTCGTGGCCAGGCACGAGACGCTGCGGACCGTGTACCCCGTCGATCCGGCCGGTGCGCCGTATCAGCAGATCTTGCCCGCCGTACCGGGTTCCACCCCGGTCGCGGAACTCACCGCCGACCCCGACGAGGTGGTGGCCGCACTGACGACGCAGCTGGCGCGCGGCTTCGATGTGACTCGTGAAACCCCGTTGCGCGTCTGCGTGATTCGCGTCGCTCGCAACCGCACGGTGCTCGGTCTGGCCGTGCATCACATCGCCGCCGACGGCTGGTCGATGACCCCGCTGGCACGAGATGTCGTGCGCGCCTACATCGCCCGCGCGGCGGGCAGTGCGCCGGAATTCGTGCCGCTCCCGCTGCAGTACGCGGATTACGCACTGTGGCAGCGGGAACTCCTCGGAACGGATGACGATCCGGCGAGTCTCGCACACCGTCAGCTGGAGTTCTGGCGCACCACACTCGCTGGGCTGCCCGAGGCGCACAGCCTGCCCACGGACCGGCCCCGGCCGACCAAGCCCTCCGGCCGCGGCGGCCAGATCGAATTCACCATCCCCGCAGCGGTGCACGGGCGGGTGGGGACGCTGGCCCGAGCCCATGGCGCGAGCCCTTTCATGGTCGTGCACGCCGCGCTGGCGGTGCTGCTGGGCCGACTGTCCGGCGAGACCGACATCGCCCTCGGATCGGTGGTTGCCGGACGTGGTGACGGCCTGCTCGACGATCTCGTGGGCATGTTCGTGAACACGGTCGTGCTGCGCTCGCGCCTGGATCGCGATGCCGGTTTCGCCGCTACCCTCGATGCCGTCCGCACCGCCGACCTGGCCGTCTACGAGCATGTGGACGTGCCGTTCGAACGGCTCGTGGATGCCCTGGCCCCGGTCCGATCGACCGCCCACCATCCGCTGTTCCAGGTGCTGCTGGCCTTCCAGAACCTGCAGACCGAGCGAACCACGCTGCCCGGCATGACGATTCGGCCCCTCGAAGCCCCGGCGCCGGGTTCCAAGTTCGACCTCGAGTGGCTGTTCGTGGAACAGTTCGACGTCACGGGCGCACCGGCCGGGATCGTCGGCAAACTCGTCTACACCAGCGACCTGTTCGAGAGCGCCACCGTGCGGGCCATGACCGAGCGTTTCGTGCGGCTCCTGGACGCCGCCACCGCCGACCCCGAGGCCCCGCTCTCCGGTATCGACCTGCTCGATCCCGCCGAACGTGCCGCCCTGCTCCCCGGCCGTCCCGAACGCGACAGCGAATTCGCCACGCTGGCGGACATTCTGACCGCGACCGCTGCCGCCCATCCGGACCGCACGGCGGTGGTGGCGGACAACCTGTGTCTCACCTATCGCGAGCTCGATCACGCCTCCGACGCCTTGGCGGCACGCCTGTCCGCCGCCGGTGCGGGCGCCGAAACCGTAGTCGCACTGGCACTTCCGCGCGGTGCCGACCTGGTGACCGCGATCTGGGCGACAGCCAAGGCTGGAGCCGTCTTCCTGCCCGTCGACCCCCGCCACCCGCTCGACCGTATCGATCACATGCTGTCCGACTCGGGTGCTCTGCTCGGCATCACCGGTCCCGCGCACCGTGCACAGCTGCCGGACACCACGAGGTGGATGGTGCTGGGGCACGACGCGGCGCAGCCGAGCGCGGTCGGCGTCGGCGACCGGATCACAACCCACCCGGACCAACCGGCCTGGCTGATCTACACCTCCGGGTCCACCGGTACCCCGAAGGGCGTCGCGGTATCCCACCGCGGCCTCGCCGATTTCGTTCAGGCACTGCGGGACACCCTCGACCTGGACCCGGACTCGCGCGTATTGCAGGTCGCCTCACCGAGTTTCGACGCCTCGCTGTTCGAGATGCTGATGGCCTTCGGATCCGGTGGCGCGGTGGTGATCGCGCCGCCCGAGGTCTTCGGCGGCGACGCGTTGCGGGAACTTCTGGTCGCCCAGCGGGTTTCGCATATGGCGATCACCCCGTCGGCGCTGGCGACCGTGGATCCCGCATCGGTTCCCGGTGTGCGCGTGGTCGGTGTGGGCGGTGAGGCCATCGGGCCGGAGCTGGTGGAGCGCTGGTCGCCGGGACGCACCCTGGTGAACGTCTACGGTCCGACCGAATTCACGGTCTGGGCAACGATTTCCGAGCTGAGCATCGACGCTCCGATCACCATCGGCGGCCCGATCCGGGGCACCACCACCCTGGTGCTCGACGATCGCCTGCAACCGGTGCCCCTGGGCGTTGCCGGGGAACTGTATCTGGCCGGACCCGCCCTGGCACGCGGCTATCACGCACAGCCGGGCCTCACCTCGGCCCGGTTCGTCCCCGATCCGTACGGCCGGCCGGGGCAGCGGATGTACCGCACCGGTGATCTGGTGCGCTGGGTCGGAACCCTCGGCGCACCGAGCCTGGAATACCTGGGCCGCACCGATTTCCAGGTGAAGGTGCGCGGGCAGCGAATCGAGCTCGGTGAGATCGACGCCGCGCTGACCCGAGCCGACGGCGTGGAATTCGCTGTCACCCTGGGTGTTCCGGGTCCGGGCGGCGCGATGACGCTGGCCGCCTACCTGCTGCCGGAGCCGGGCGTTACGCTCGATCTGACAGCCCTGCGCGCGCACGCCGCCGCCGCGCTGCCGGGGGCCATGCTGCCCGCGGCCTACGTGGTGCTGGACGAGATCCCGGTGAACGCGGTCGGCAAACTCGACCGGAAAGCCCTGCCGCAGCCGGTCTTCGACGCCGAGGCCGAATACGTCGCCCCCGGCACCCCGACCGAGACGGCGCTCGCCGAGGTGGTCGCCGAACTGCTGGGCCGCGAACAGGTCGGTGTGCACGACTCCTTCTTCGCACTGGGCGGCGACAGTATTCTGGCCATCCAGCTGGTATCGCGGGCCCGGCTGCGCGGTATCGAACTCAGCCCGCTCCAGGTGTTCGAGCACCGCACCGTGGCCGCTCTCGCCGCGCAGGCCGACGCGGCGGGTGCGGCGGTCGTGCTCGAGGAGCTCCCGGGCGGGGGAGTGGGCGACCTGCCGCTCACCCCGATCGTGCGCTGGATGCTCGAACGCGGCGGCGACTACCGCCGTTTCGCGCAATCGGCCGTGCTGGAGCTTCCCCGGGGGATCACCAGGGAGCAGCTGGTCGCCACCGTCACCGCGGTGGTCGATCACCACGACATGCTGCGCTCGCGGCTCACCCGGACCGACGGCGAATGGCGTCTGCGCACCGGCGAACCCGGTGCCGTCGATGTGGACGCGCTGCTGCGTCGCCTGGAGTTCGATCCCGCCGACACCTCCGGCCTGCGTGATCGTGCTGCGGCCGAACTGGATTCGGCTCTCGACCGTCTCGATCCGGCGAATGGAACCATGCTGCAGCTGATCTGGTTCGATCCGAAGCCGGACCAGGCCACCGAATCGCCGGGATCCCGGGCGGGTGCGTCCGGAACCTCCGGTGCCGCAGGCCGTTTGATTCTCATCGCCCACCATCTGGTCGTGGACGGGGTGTCCTGGCGCATCCTGGTCCCGGATCTGATCGCGGCGTGGGGGCAGATCGCGACCGGCGCGACCCCGGCTCTCATCGAATCCGGCACGTCGGTGCGGCGCTGGGCGTACGCGCTGCACGACGAAGCGCACAGTGCCTCCCGCACAGCGGAATTCGACTACTGGCGCGATATCGCGGAGGCGTCCGATCCGCTCATCGGACCACGTGACCTGGACCCGGCTGTCGATCGCGTCGGCGCACGCCGGGCCGTGGAGATCGAAGTCTCCGCCGAGGTCACCAACGCGCTGCTCACCACGCTGCCCGGCTTGTTCGACGGCACGGTGGAGGACGCCTTGCTGGCCACCCTCGCACTGGCGGTTCTGCGCAGGCGGGCCGCCGCCGACTCCTCGGTGGTGATCCGTCTGGAAGGGCATGGGCGGCAACAGGAGGTCATCCCCGGCGCGGATCTGTCCCGCACCATCGGCTGGTTCACCACCATGTACCCGGTCCGCCTGGATCTTCCTGGCATCGATGTGGACGACGCGCTCGCGGGTGGTCCGGCCATGGGCGCGGTCATTCGAGCGGTCAAACACCAACTGCTGGCGGTCCCGGACAAGGGTATCGGCTTCGGTCTGCTGCGCTATCTCAACGAGGAGACGAGACAGCTGCTGCCGCAGCGTATTCCGGGACGAATCGGCTTCAACTATCTCGGCCGCTACGCCCACGCCGATCTTCCGGCGGGCCTGGAGGGTCTCGGCTGGCTGCCGAGCGACGAGTTCGGTGATCTGCACGCCCCCGAGCACCCCGAGGTGCCGGTGAGTGCCGAGATCGAGATCAATGCGGTGGTCGTGCACGATCGGTTGCGCGCCAACCTCAACTTCCCCGAAACGCTGCTGCCGCAGACGGACGTCGCGGAACTCGCCCGGCTATGGAGCGAGGCCCTCTCCGCCGCAGCCGAATTCGCGACGACCCCGGCGGCCCGCGCGGCAGCCGAAGAAGAGTCCCGCTACCTCGAGGCCCGCCGACAGGCCGCGACACACGCTGCGGCGGCCGCGGATTCGGCGCCCGGCCTCGGGCTCGACGTGGTCCTGCCCATCCGCACCGGCGGCCGGGAACCGGCCCTGTTCTGCATCCACCCGTCCTCGGGCATCGCCTGGACCTACCTCGGCCTGTCCGACCTGCTGCGCTCCGGCCGCCCGATCTACGGCCTGCAATCCCCGGACCTGTCCGGCGCACCGCACGCCGAAACCATGGCCGACCTGGTCGACCGCTACGTCCGGGAGATCCGCCGCCTGCAACCGGAGGGCCCGTACCACCTGCTCGGCTGGTCCTTCGGCGGCCTCATCGCGCACGCCGTCGCCACCGAACTCCGCGAACAGGGCGCGGAAACAGGCATCCTCGCCCTCCTGGACGCCGACAGCACCGATGTCGACGCCGCCGACCACGACACCCTCACCGCCGGCTCCTTCGTGGCCGCCTTCGGTTCCATCTTCGGCCTCCCCGACGTCCCCGCCGACGCCACCGCCGACCAGGCCGCCGCCCTGATCCGCGAGCACATGGGCGGCATCTCCCTCATCGACGCCGCCACCCTCGAACGCATGGCCGCCTCCTACAACGCCTCCGGCCGCGTCCGCACCGGCTACCAGCGCCCGGTATTCCCCGGCGACGCACTGTATTTCAGCGCCGCCATCGACCGCCTCGAGGGCGCAGGCCCTGACGGCTGGCGGCCCTACATCACCGGCACCATCACCAACCACGACATAGAGGCCAACCACGAGGAGCTCACCTCTCCACACGCCCTCGCCGCCATAGCCCGCATCCTCGACGAACACCTGGGCAGCGCCGACTGACCTCGGGACCCGTGCCTTACACCACGCGCGCACGATCAGCCTTCCCCGTTCGGTCGCGGCGGGTTCATCACTGCCGAGTGCTGCTCGGTGCCAGGTCCCATTACCGCGCTCATCTGCGCCGATACCGTCCGCTCCCGCGAATCCCGCTGAGGCGCAGCCGGGCTGGGGAACAATGGGTCGGGACGGGCGGGCGACAGGGAAGGTTCGGGCACGTGGCGGGATTCGGGAAGGGCCGACTGCTGGGAGCGGCGGCGGTCGGGTTGGGGGCGCTCGGCGCCGGGGAATTGATCGCGGCGGCCCGGGGCGGGTCGGTGCTCGACGGCGTCGGGCGGCTGCTGACCGATACCGTGCCGGTTCCGGTGGTCGAGGCGGCGGTGGAACGCGCGGGCGAACACGACAAGGAGACGACTCGCCTCGGGGTCGCGGCGGGAGCGGTGCTGGCCTCGGCGGGGTTGGCGCAGCTTCCGGATCGGTTGCGCGGGCCCGCCATCGCGGCTTTCGGGGCGGGAGCGGCGGCCACGGCGCTGCGTGGAACCAACCGGTCGGCCATGAGCGCGCTGGGCGGCATCGCCGCCGCCGGGATCCTGCGCGCCGGCCTGCGCAGGCAGCCCACGGGCGTGGGCGGCGGTCTGCTGTGGGCGGGCGCGGGCGCGGGCATGCTGGCCGCCGCGGAATCCCTGGTGCGCCGCGACGACCGGCTGCATCGCGAACGCGCCCGCCGCGTCGGCTCGATGGGCTCCGGCGTCCCCACTCCCGAGGACGGTTTCGGCACCGAACCCGGCCTCTCCCCGCTGATCACCCAGGCGGGCAAATTCTATGTGGCGGACGTGAATTCACGTGCCCCGCGCATCGACCCGGAGCAGTGGCGTCTGGCCATTCGCGGGCTCGTGGCCCATCCGCTGCGGCTGTCCCTGCGCGATCTGGCCGAGCAGGCCGTCGAATTCGACGCCGTCATGGTGTGCGTGCACAACCGCGTCGGCTCGGGGCGCGCCGGGAACGCCCGCTGGTTCGGCGTGCCACTGACCAGCCTGCTCGACCACACGCTCCCCGAATCCGGCGCGACCCGCCTGGTGACCCGCGCCGTGGACGGCTACACCATCTCCCTGCCGCTGGAACCGCTGCGCAGCGGCGAATGGCCCGGCTATCTCGTCATCGGCATGAACGGCGAGCCGCTGCCGCCCGAACACGGCTTCCCCGCAAGGGTTTTCGTGCCCGGCATCTACGGCCAGTACAGCGGCGCGAAGTGGTTGGCCGAACTCGAACTGACCGACGACTCGCACGTCGACTACTGGTGGCGGCGCGGCTGGCCGAGCGCGCCGCTGTGGGTGCGTCCCCAAGCGCGCATCGATGTGGCGTCCACCGGCGCGACAGGATCCGGCAAGTGCACCATCGCCGGAGTGTCGTGGGCTCCGCCGCACGGAGTCTCGGCCGTCGAGATCCGGATCGACGAAACCGATTGGCTCCCGGTGGAACTCGGCGCCGAACTGGCCCCCGCCGCATGGCGGCGCTGGCGCACGGTCGTGGATCTGCCGCCCGGGGAGCACACCGTGCAGGCTCGGGTGACCAGCCGTTCGGGTGAAGTCCAGGACGGCGCGGTCCGCCCGCCGTTCCCGCTCGGGCCGGGTGGCTACCATTCCGTGACCGTCACCGTGTGACGCCGTACCCGTGGTTCCGGCCGGGATTCCGCGCGACCATGACATCTGTCATGGTCAGGTCGTGACGGTCGGCCGAGGTCCGCGGGCCCGCTCACGCCGACAGTAGAGGTATGAACGCTACTGCCGCGACGGCGGCGCCGGACCGTCACGCGCCCGTCATCGAAATCCGGGACCTGGTCAAGACATTCGCCGCGCCCGGCGGCCGGGTCCGTGCCGTGGACGGGCTCGATCTCACCATCGGCGCGGGCGAGGTGGTCGCCTTCCTCGGACCCAACGGCGCGGGTAAGACCACCACCATCGACCTGCTGCTCGGTCTCGCTCGACCGGATTCCGGGCGCGTGGCCGTCTTCGGCGGCGATCCGGCCGATGCCATTGCAGCAGGCCGTATTTCGGCGGTCATGCAGTCCGGCGGCCTGCTGCCCGATCTGACGGTCGCCGATACCGTGCGCATGATCGCCACCCTGCACGCGTGTCCCCGCCCCGTCCCGGAAGTGCTGTCCCGCGCCGGAATCGCCGATATCGCCGACCGCCTCGTGGGCAAATGCTCAGGTGGACAACAGCAGCGGCTCCGTTTCGCCCTCGCCCTGCTGCCCGACCCGGACCTGATCGTCCTCGACGAACCCACCACCGGCATGGATGTCGAAGGCCGCCGCGACTTCTGGAACGCCATCCGCCAGGACGCGGGCCGCGGCCGCACCGTCGTTTTCGCCACCCACTACCTGGACGAGGCCGACGCCTACGCCGACCGCATCGTGCTGGTGCGCGCCGGCCGGGTGATCGCTGACGGCACCGCCGCCCAGGTCAAGAACCTCGCCGCGGGCCGCACCGTGAGCGCCACCCTGCCCGGCGCGGACCCGGCCGCCCTGCTCACCCTGCCGGGCGTCGAACAGGTGGAGCAGCGCGGAGACCGAATCCTGGTGCGCGCCACGGACTCCGACATCATCGCGCGGCACTTGCTCACCGCGACGGCCGCCGTCGACCTGGAGATCTCCGGTCGCAATCTCGAGGACGCCTTCCTCGCCCTCACCGCGGCCGCCGCCGGAGCACGCTGATATGACCACCCTCGTCTCCCGCCCTGTCATCGGCGGCTTCCGCCCCGCTTTCCTCCTCCTGGAGCTGCGGCGCATGCTGCGCAACAAGCGCACCCTGATCTTCACCCTGGTCCTGCCGCCGCTGTTCTTCGTCATCTTCGGAACGCAGGGCGACTACCGCACCCAGTCGATCGGCACCGGCAATGTCACCGGCTACATCATGGTCTCCATGGCCGTCTACGGCGCGATGCTCGCCACCACCAGCGGCGGGGCCATGGTGGCGGTGGAACGCGCCCTCGGCTGGAGCCGCCAGCTCCGCCTCACCCCACTGCGCCCACCGGTCTACATCGCCGTCAAGATGGCGGTCGCGATGACCTTCGGATTGCTCTCCGTCACAGTGGTTTTCGCGGTCGGCGCAGGCGTCGGCGCGGATCTGCCCCCTGCGGCCTGGGCGGCCTGCTTCCTCATCGCCTGGCTCGGCTCCCTGGTGTTCGCCGCCTTCGGCCTGTTCATGGGCTATCTCCTGCCCTCGGAGAACGTCATGCAGCTCCTCGGCCCGGCCCTGGCCCTGCTCTCCTTCGCGGGTGGTCTCTTCGTACCCCTGCACGGCTGGTTCGAGACCGTCTCGAAGGTGTTCCCCACCAACGGAATAGCGATCCTGGCCCGCGCACCCTTCGCTGATCCGTCCCTCGCCTCGGTGCTGCTCGCGGTCCTCAACGTGGCCACCTGGGCAACGATCTTCACCCTCGGCTCGATAGTCCTGTTCCGCCGTGACACCGCCCGCTGACCACCCGGTCCCGCCGCCCGCATCAGCGGGCGGCGGACGCCGTTGCGGTACCGTCCGGAGGCCGACACGATGGCGCTCGAGCACCACCGGGCCGAGATGGGAGGGCAGCGTGGCATCGCGGCTGACAGCGAGATGGCTGTACCGCGCGAAGGGATTGCCTTCGCGTGGCATCAGCGGAGGTCGCGACTGCGTGCCTGAAGGTCCGAACGGAGCTTTGGAAGATCAGGAAGGAACTTTCAGAGGTCCGGGTGGAATCCTGAATGCTCCGGGTGGGATGGCCGGTGAAGGCGAGCGTCGGCGAGGTGGTCCGTTCGGCTCGCTGGGAAGTCGATTCGGCCTTCCATCTCATCCGAATGGACTGCGAGATGGTCCGGGCGGAACGCGGCGCAGCTGGATCGGTGGATTGCTGGCGGTGCTGTGGCTGATCTTCCTGGTCGGACCGCTGCGGGATCGCTGGGCGGCGGGGGATCATCTGGTCGCCGCGGTGTCGGCGGCCGGACTGCTGATTTTCGCGGTGCTGGTGGTGACGGTTTTCGCCCTGTTCCGGCAGCCGGACTGGGATGACGCGGAAGAACCGGTGCCGGCGGGCCGGGCAGCCTGGGTCCTGCTGGCGGCACTCGCCGCACTATGTCTCGGCCTGACGCTGCTGCTCGGCGGCACGGCCCTGCCGGCCGCGATCTATGTGGGCGTGGCAGCGATCTTCATGCTGCCGAGCCGCCAATCCGCCGTCATCGCCGTGCTGACGGGCGCGGCCATGCTCGCCCTCCCGCTGCTCCTGCCCACCCTGCTCCCCGGCTGGATGGAGGACGGCGTCCCCCTGTACCTGGCCCTCGTCCCGCCCGCCGTCTGGGTGGGCCGCGAACTCGGCATGCGCGGCCGCAGACTCCGCACCCTGGCCCGCCGCCAGCAGGCCGAGATCGCCATCATCGAAGAACGCAACCGGGTGGCCCGGGACGTGCACGACATCCTCGGCCACTCGCTGACCGTCATCACCGTGAAAACCCAACTGGCGCAACGTCTCATCGATATCGACCCGGAACGCGCCAAAGCCGAACTCGCCGATATGGAACGCCTGGCCCGCGAAGCCCTCGCCGGAGTCCGCACCACCGTCGGCGGCCTGCGCGAGGTCACCCTCCCTGGCGAACTAGCCAATGCCCGCACCGCCCTGGCCGCCGCCGAGATCCGCGCCGACCTCCCCGACCCCGGCACGCAACCCACCGACCACAGCGTCCTGTTCGGCTGGGTCCTGCGCGAGGCCGTCACCAATATCGTCCGGCACAGCCGAGCCACCCGCTGCACGGTCCGAATCACCACCGGCGCAATAGAAATCGAAGACAACGGCATCGGCCTGCCCGCCGACGCCCCCACCGGCACCGGCCTGTCCGGCCTGCACGAACGAGTCGCGGCCGCCGGCGGCACCCTCACCCTCGCCAACCGCCCCGAAGGCGGACTACGAGTCCTGGCAAGCTTCCCCCCGACCCCCGCGGCGACGCGATGACCCCACCAGGCAACGGAGACAAGGTGATCAAGCTACTACTGGCCGACGACCAGGCCCTGGTGCGCGGCGCCCTGGCCGCCCTCCTCAGCCTGGAACCCGACCTCGAGGTGGTAGCCGAGGTCGGCCGAGGCGACGAAATCCTCGCCGCGGTGGAACGCACCACCCCCGACGTGGCCCTGCTGGACGTCGAAATGCCCGGCCTGGACGGCATAGCGGCCGCCGCCCAACTTCACGCCGCCCACCCCGAAGTCCGCATCCTCATGGTCACCACCTTCGGCCGCCCCGGCTACCTCCGCCGCGCAATAGACTCCGGTGCAAGCGGTTTCGTAGTCAAGGACACCCCCGCCCGGGAACTCGCCGACGCCGTCCGCCGAGTCCACATGGGCCTGCGAGTAGTGGACCCCGCCCTCGCCACCGAAACCCTCACCACCGGAACCTCCCCCCTCACCGCCCGCGAACGCGAAGTCCTCGCCGCAGCGGTGAACGGCGCGACGGCAGGCGCGATAGCCAAGCAACTCCACCTCTCCGAAGGCACAGTCCGCAACCACCTTTCGTCCGCCATCGGCAAAACCGGCACCAAAACCCGAGCCGAAGCAGTCCGCACCGCCGAACGCCTCGGCTGGCTCTAGACTCCGCGCCTACTGAACTCCCACGCGTGGTGCCTGCCGGAATGACGAAGGCGGCGGCGCAATCACGGGTTGAAGGTCAGTAGGTGCCTTCCTGCCCGAAGGCGGGAAGGTCATCAACGCCTCGGCCGCTGGCGCAGATCGGTATGCGCCCCTTGAACACCTGCGTAGATGTGACACTTCTCCACTCGCGTAGAGGTGGCGTGGGGGCGGCGGGGCCGTCGGCCGAGCGCCTGGTGCGGATGGCTGTCAGAACCTGCCGCCGCGGCTGATGCGGCGGGAGCCGTCGGAGCCGCCGAAGGAGCCGGGGCCGTAGCTACCGCCGCCTCCACCGCCGAATCCGCCTCCGCCGCCGCGGTATCCGCCGCCCATGCCGCGCAGCATGCCGTCGATGAGGATGCCGCCGAGGATGGCGCCGGTTTGAGAGTTCGAGCCGGAGTTCGAGGACTGCATGGTCTGCCACTGCTGCACGCTGGCCTGGGCGGTGTGCAGGGCTCGGGTGCCGAGTTCGGTGGCGCGCTGGGCGAGGGTCAGGGCCTGGGCCGGGTCGGTGGTCGAGAGTTGTTGGGCCTGTTCGAGGTTGCGCTGGGCTTCGGCCAGGCGGGTGCGGGGTTCGGCGTCGACGCCGCCGCGGCGGGTGCTGATGAAGTCGGAGGCGGCGTTGATCTGGCTGCGGGCGGCGGTGAGGGCCTGGTCGAGGCGGCGGCGGAGTTCGTCGGCGGCCTGTTTGCGGTCGGTCGCGGCGGCGATGGCCTTGTCGAGGGCGGTGTCGGCGGCGACGGCCTGCTGGAAGGTGCCCAGCGGGTTGGATTCTCCGGAGGTGACCGCCGTGTCGAGGGCGGTGCGTGCGGATGCTGTGGCGGTGGCGAGGTCGGGGCCGCCGTGCTCGGTGAGGGTCTGCGCGGTGGCGAGGTCGCGGCGCAACTCCTCGATCATGCCGGGCAGTCCGGCGCGAGCCTGGTCGATGTCGGTGGCGGCGGTGCCGACAGCATCGAGGAGGGTGCGCGCCGCCTGCACGGCGGATTCCGCCGCGCGGATGGCGGCGACGGCGGCGCCCTGCTGGCCGACAGGGCGCGCGACGGCGGTTCGGCCGTCGTCGATACTGCGTTCCGCGAAGGTGATTCGCTCCTTCGCCATGGCGACGTTGTCCCGGACGGGCGCGATCACCGAGGCGGGCTGGGCGCTCACCAACTGTGCGAGCGTAGATTCCGACTCCGGCATCCGGGCGGTGAGATCCACGATGTCGCGGGTGAGTGCGTCGAGTCGCTCCCCGGCATTGATGAGCAGATTGCGCATGGAGTCGAATTCGGTTACCCGGGTATCGAGTTCGCGATCGGCGCGCCCGCAGGTACCGATCAGATCCACCAGCATGGCCCGCTGCTGCTCCGGCGTCTCCGGAATCTCGTCGTCGAGCTGCTGCCGAATCGAGAACGCCTTCGCCAGAGCGGTTTTCGCGGCCTCCAGCGCGGCCGTGAAGGGCGCTGTCGCGGTCGCCCCGAATTCGTCGGTGGCCAACCGCAATTCCTCGGTGCTCGTGCGAATCGCGTTGTCGGCGTCGACCAGAATCTCCTTGGAGCGGGCGTCGAGCGCATGCAGCGGCAGGGCCTGCAGCGCCCGCGCGTCGGTGGGATCCACCGTGCGCGCCGCCTCGACCTCGGCCCGCGAGCGCTTGCCGCGCCGCCCCTTCGACCACAGCACCAGCGCGACCACCGCCAGCACCACGACCAGTGCGATGATCAGAATCGTCAGGAAGCTCACCCCGCCCGACGACCCACTCATGGCCTCCGACAACCCGTTTGCCGTCGCCACCCCGGCCCCGGCCCAGTCCCCGGAGCGCAGCCTCGGCTCCACCGTGTCGGCGAGCAGCGCGTCGAGCTCCTTGTCGCTGACCCCGTCGGGCAGATCACCGGTGAACGCGTACGCGCGATCGCCCACCGCGACCGACAGCAGCACATCCCGATCCTGGAATCCGGACAGCTGCGCGGTGCGCTCACCCCACGCCTGCGCGTCCAGCCCGGCGAAGTCCCGCACGTACACGACCCACAGCCGGGTCCGATCCTTCGCGTACAGCGCGTCGATCGCCGCCTGCACCTCCGCGGTCTGACCGCCGCGTAGCGCGTTCGCCTCGTCGGTGATGTAGCTCGGCAGCCGCAGCGGCTGTTCGGCCGTCGCGGGCGCGCCCAACAGCGTGAGCGTGACCAGGAAGCCGGTCATGATCAGCGAAAGCGGCTTCGACAGCGGCATCCTGGGCGGCATGCTCAGAATCTATCCGCCCGTGGGGGTGCGAGGAGTTTCTTCCCGACACCCGTGTCGGCGGCGATGGCTACGATCGATGACGTGATCACGATCGATTCCCCGTACACGGGTCATGTCGCTCCCGGCGCCAACCCCCAGCAGGTGGAGGTCCCGGGCGCCCGCATCGTGAAAATGTCCGTCGGCCAGATGGACAACAACACCTACCTGGTGCAGTGCGCGAATACCGGCGCGGCCCTGCTCATCGACGCCGCCAACGAGGCCGAGCGCATTATCGAGCTGCTCGGCCAGGAGGCCCCCGGCAGAGTCGAACTGCTGGTCACCACCCATCGACATCCCGATCACTGGTGGGCCCTGCAGGATGTTCTCTCGGCCGTCGAAACCACCACCGCCGCCCACGAACTCGACGCCGAAGCCCTACCCGTCCCACCCGACCGCCTACTCGCCGACGGCGACAAGCTGCGCATCGGCGACCTCGAACTCGAGGCCATCCACCTGCGCGGCCACACCCCCGGCTCGGTCGCGCTGGCGCTGACCGACGGCTCCGGCCGCACCCACCTCTTCACCGGTGACTCCTTGTTCCCCGGCGGAGTGGGCAAAACCGGTGGCGACGAGGAATTCACCACCCTGCTCGGCGACGTCGAGTCCAAACTGTTCGGCCGCTACCCCGACGACACCGTCGTCTATCCCGGCCACGGCGACGACACCACCCTCGGCGCCGAACGCCCGAACCTGCCCGAGTGGCGGCGACGAGGTTGGTGAAACTCCGGTCCCGCGACCCCGAACCCATCTGGTTGACTCGGGAGATCGACGACGACGAACCCCGCGGCGGCTGCGTCGCGGGCACCCTGCGCTGGACGCGCCGGATCATTGCCGGCGCGCTGGTGCTGGGCGTCCTCCTGGTGGCGGGCACGGCCGTGCGTGTCTGGCAGGTGGCCCGCATCGACGACTGGTCCCAGGCGGACGCCATCGTCGTCCTGGGCGCCGCACAGTACGACGGCGTCCCCTCCTCGGTGTTCGAGGCGCGGCTGGCCCAGGGCTACAAGCTGTTCAAGAACAATGTGGCCCCGCTGATTGTCACCGTGGGCGGCAAGCAGGTGGGCGATAATTACACCGAGGCGGCCTCGGGCAAGAACTACCTGAAATCCCGTGGCGTGCCCGGAGATCGGATCCTCGCGGTGGAAACCGGTTCCGACACACTGCAGAGTGTCGAGGCAGTCTCCAAAGCCCTGCTGGCGCGCGGCAAAACGAAGGTGGTGCTGGTGAGCGATCCATGGCACTCCCTGCGCACCCGCACCATGGCCCGCGACGCCGGCCTCGACGCCTGGACGGCCCCCACCCGCACCGGCCCCGCCGTCTACACCCGGGAGTCGCAGGCGCACGGCATCTTCCGCGAGACCTTCGCCCTGCTCTGGTATCAGCTCACCCACTATTCGGCCGATTTCAAGTACACCGCGGATCAGTGAACCCATGGACGCGCGCATCGACTACGACCGGGTCTACAACGACCACGACCGGGAGCGGCCCGCGCCCGAATCCGGGCATACCGCCGGGCTGAGCTGGTCGCCGACCCCGGCCCGCCGCAGCGAATTCGCCAGGGACAGAGCCCGCGTCCTGCATTCGGCCGCACTGCGCCGCCTCGCCGACAAAACCCAGGTCATGGGCCCGCGCGACGGCGACACCCCGCGCACTCGGCTCACCCATTCGCTGGAGGTCGCCCAGATCGGCCGCAGTATCGCCGACGGCCTGGGCTGCGATCCGGACCTGGTCGACCTGGCCGGGCTCGCACACGATATCGGCCATCCGCCCTACGGCCACAACGGTGAGAAGGCCCTCGACCAATTCGCCGACGCCCACGGCGGTTTCGAGGGCAATGCCCAGAACCTGCGCATCCTCACCCGCCTGGAACCCAAGGTCTTCGACGAGCACGGCCACAGCTTCGGCCTGAACCTGACCCGCGCCGCCCTGGACGCCGTCGTCAAATACCCGTGGGGCCGAACCGGTTCCGGCTCCAAATTCGGCGCCTACGACGTGGATATGGAACGCCTGGCCTGGGTCCGCAAAGGCGCGCCCGAACGCCGCCAATGCCTGGAATCCCAGATCATGGACTGGGCCGACGACGTCGCCTACTCGGTGCACGATGTCGAGGACGGCGTCATCGCCGGCCGCATCGACCTGCGCGCCCTGGCCGATCCGGTGGAGCAGTCCGCCCTGGCCGAACTCGGTGCGGCCCAGAACCGTTCGCTGTCCACCGACGAACTCTGCGCCGCCGCGCAACGCCTCTCCGAACTACCCGTGGTGGTGGCCGCCGCCGACTACGACGGCACCCTGCCCGCCTCGGTCGCGCTGAAACGCCTGACCAGCGACCTGGTCGGCCGCTTCGCCACCGCCGCCGTGGAGGCCACCCGCGCCGCCTGGGGCGGCCGCCAACTGGCCCGCTACGCCGCCGATCTGGAGGTCCCGCGCATCGTGGCCGCCGAGGTGGCGGTGCTCAAGACCATGGCATTGCGCTATGTGCTGTCCGACCCGATACATCAGGTGCGCCAGGCCGGGCAGCGGGAACGCATTCTGCTGGTGGCCCACCGCCTGCTCGAAGCCGCCCCGCGTGGCCTCGACCGGATGCTGGCTCCCAGCTGGGAGACCGCTGCCGACGATTCGGCTCGCGTGCGGGTGGTGGTCGATCAGATCGCCTCCTACACCGAGAGCCGTCTCGAACGGGTCGCCGCGGCGATTCCCTGAGATCGAGAGGTGGGCGATGGGGGCCGGGTTCGACAGTTATGTCGATATCGATCGATACCCGCTGGATCGCCGCGATGTCACCGCATTACGCGAGGTGATCACGCTGGCCCAGAACGATTTCGCCGAGACCGGGCTGGCCGTGCTGCCGGAATTCCTGCGCCCGGACGGCATCACCGAGATGGCGGCCTCACTGCTGGTCGGCAGCGGGGACGAGGTGATCGAGCAGCGCCCGTTCTCGGCCGAGCGGGTGGTCGCGCATGATCGGATTCCGGAATCCTGGCCGCTGAAGCAGCTGTACCGCTGGGAACCGCTGCTGGACTTCATCTCCCGGGTGGTGGGGGAGCTGGTGTACCGGTCGGCCGATGAGCTCGGCGCGACCACGGTGCACATCCGGCATGCCGGGGACGGCCTGCACTGGCAGTTCGGGCTGTCGGATTACACGGCCATCCTGCACATCGTCGCGCCGGAGCAGGGCGGAATCTTCGAATACATGCCGGTGCCACGGGATTTCCCGGAGCGTTCCGACAGGTATCGGCGCAGTGTGCGGTTGCTGCCGACGGTGCCCGGTTCGCTGGTGCTGCATGCCGGGCGGCTGTCCCGGCACCGCGTGACGGCGGTGCACGGGCTGATTCCGCGGATCAGCGTGGAGATGGCGTTCAATGCGAAGCCGGGGCATCGGCTCAACGACCATCAGCGGCGGACGTATTTCGGGCGCACCGAATAGCGTGGCGGCTCAGGATGCCTCGTGCATGGCCAGGTAGTGGGCGATGCTGTCGCGCGCGGAACCGTCCGCGACCACCCGGCCGCTGTCGATGACGAGCACCCGGTCGAAGTCGGTGAGCAGATCCAGATCGTGCGAAATGACCACGATCTGCTGTGGCAGGTCGTGCAGCAGCCGGGTGATGCGGCGCTTGTTGCGCAGATCCAACAGCGTGGTCGGTTCGTCGAAGATCAGATAATCGGGCCGCACCGCCAGCACCGCGGCAATGGCGAGCAACTGCTTCTGCCCACCGCTGAGCAGGTGCGCCGGATGATCGCGGAAGTCGTTCAGCCCGAATTCGGTGAGCACCTCGGTGACCCGCTCGGCCGCCTCGGTCTTGCCGAGCCCGTGGTGCTTGAGTCCGAAGGCCACATCCTCGGCCACGGTCGGCATGACGATCTGCACATCCGGGTCCTGGAACACGAACCCGACCTTCTTGCGAACGGCCTTGCCCTGCTTGCGGGTATCGAGACCGTCCACGGTGACCGTGCCCGCCGTGGGCACCTGCAACCCGTTGAGCAGCCGCGCGAAGGTGGACTTGCCCGAACCGTTCGCGCCGATCACGGCGATCCGGTCCTCGGTGAGCGTGAGGTCGATGTCTTCGAGCACCTGCCGCTCGCCGAACCGGTGCGAGACCGCGTCGAGTTCGATCATGCGCGCGCGGGAATCAGCGGATAGGCCTTGCGGACCGCGACCGCGGCGAGGGAACCGATCACGACCTTGATGATGTCACCGGGCAGGAAGGCCACCGACGTGGTGATCGCCTTGCCGAGCGGAATATTCGCCGCGGCCGCCATCCACGGCACGCCGATGGCGTAGAGGACCAGCGCGCCGCCCAGGAAGTTGATCGCGATGGCGATGGGCAGGTTGTAGTGCTTCCACAGACGTTCGGTGAGCAGGCCGATCACCAATGCGCCGATCGGATAGGCGAGCACGAAGCCACCGGTCGGCCCCATGATCACCGCGAGCCCGCCGCGCCCACCCGGCAGCACCGGCAGACCGACGAATACCAGCACATCGAACAGCAGAATCGCCAGCGCACCCCGCTTCGCGCCGAGAATGGATCCGGCGAGGATCACACCCAGCGTCTGCGAGGTGAACGGCGCGAACGCGCCCGGCAACTGGATGAGCGGGAAAAACCCGAGGACCACCATAATTGCCGCGAACAGCGCGATCTGCGCCAAATCCCTACTACGCACGCAGGGCATCCTAAGGGCACCCTCAGTTGCGCTTGCCGGGAGTGTGCCGGGGATCAGTCCAGACCACGCGCGTCCAGGGCTTCGCCGACGCCGTCGGCCATGCGCAGGGTGCGGATCAGCAGCGGGATCAGGAAGACCGTGCTGCGCTCGATCCCGCGTGCCCGTTGCGCGGATCTGACCAGCTCGGCCTGCTCTTTGATCACCGGAATGAACCGAATTGTCATGGCCACCAGCAGGCCGACCCGTTCGGGTCGCACACCGAGCGGTTTCAGTGGGCGCAGCGCCTGCTCGATGGTGTCGATCATGGCGGTGGTGCGCGTGGTCAAGGTCACCAGATTGGCCAGCAGCACCAGCGTGAGAATGCGCTCCCCGACGAGCACCGCGCTCACCCATCCGGTGAACAGCCACTGCGCGCCCATGATCAGCGCGAGAAACGGCGCGAGCCCCAGGACCGACCGCCCGGTCATCCGCCACGGAATCTCCGCCACCGCGTACAGCCCGAGCACCACCGCGAGCGCGACCGCCAGCCACAGCATCGACGGCACGAAGAACAGCGCGGTCCCGGTGATCGCCAGCACCAGCAGCTTCACCCCGGCGGGCACGGTATGCACCGGCGTCCGGGCGTCGTGGTAGAGGCTGAGCACCGGTAGATCCTGGCATGGGGGCGCCGGCGCACTCGGTCCGGTGTCCAGCCGTGCGTCCGGGTCGAACCTGTCGGTGGGCCGCCGCTAGACTCGCTGCGTGGCCGGCCGACTTCCTGACCGCGATATCGCGGCGATTCGTGAACGTGTTCGGATCGAGGATGTGGTTGGTGAGTATGTCGCGTTGAAGCGCGCCGGCGCCGACTCGCTGAAGGGCCTGTGCCCCTTCCACGACGAGAAGTCGCCGTCCTTCCATGTGCGGCCCAATCACGGCCACTTCCACTGTTTCGGTTGCGGTGAGGGCGGTGACGTCTTCGCCTTCCTGCAGAAGATCGACCACATCGGGTTCGTCGAGGCGGTCGAGCAGATGGCCGACCGCATCGGCTACAAGATCAACTACGAGGGCGGCGGCACCTCGGTCCAGCGTGATCGCGGCACCCGCGCCCGCCTGGTGGCCGCGAATGCCGCGGCCCACGAGTTCTATATCGGGCAGCTCGGTCAGCCTGAAGCCGAAATGGCCCGAAAGTATCTGACCGACCGTAACTTCGATCACAACGCCGCCCATCAGTTCGGCTGCGGCTACGCCCCCGCAGGCTGGGACACCCTCACAAAACACCTGCTGCGCAAGGGTTTCGACTTCAAGGAGCTCGAAGCGGCGGGCCTGTCGAAGCAGGGCCGCCAGGGCCCCATCGACCGCTTCCACCGCCGCCTGCTGTGGCCCATCCGCAACCTCAGCAGCGAGGTGATCGGCTTCGGCGCCCGCCGCCTCTTCGACGACGACCAGATGACCGCCAAGTACATCAACACCTCGGAAACGGTGCTGTACAAGAAGTCTCAGGTCCTCTTCGGCCTCGACCTCGCCAAACGCGATATCGCCAAAGGCCATCAGGCCGTGGTCGTCGAGGGCTACACCGACGTCATGGCCATGCACCTGTCCGGCGTGAAAACCGCTGTGGCGTCCTGCGGTACGGCCTTCGGCGAGGAACACCTCGCGATCCTGCGCCGCCTCCTCATGGACGACAACTTCTGGCGCGGCGAGATCATCTACACCTTCGACGGTGACGAAGCAGGCCAGGCCGCGGCCCTGAAAGCCTTCAGCGGCGACCAAAAGCTCGCGGGCCAAACATATATCGCCATCGCCCCCGACGGCCTCGACCCGTGCGAACTCCGCCAGCGCAACGGCGACGGCGCCGTCCGCGACCTGGTTGCCCGCCGAGTCCCGCTGTACCAGTTCGTCATCCAGGGCATCGTCGACAAATACGAAGACCCCGTCACCAAGGACATGACCCCCGAGCAGCAACTCCAAGCGCTGCGCGAAGCCGTCCCGGTGGTAGCCCAGATCAAGGACTACGCCCTGCGCAAGGCCTACGCCACCAAACTGGCCGGCTGGGTCGGCTGGGACGACATCCCCCTGGTGGTCCGCCGCGTAGGCGAGGAAGCCCGCAAACAAGCCAAGAACGGCGGCCCGGCGTCCTCCCGTTCGGCGACGCCGGAACGCGAACCCGCCCAATCGAACACCCCCCAACCGGTCGCCCCACCTCGCCCCAACGACCCGGTCCTGCTCCCACAGCGCCAAACCCTCGCCGCGGCCCTCCAATACCCCGCCTACGCGGGCCCGGTCTTCGACTCCCTCGAACCCGAAGCCTTCACCCACCCCGTCTACGTAGACCTGCGCGCCGCCATAGCCGAAGCAGGCGGCACCGCAGCAGGTTTGGGCGGCGCCGAATGGGTGACAGCGGTAGCCGACAACACCGAAGACCTCACCATGCGAGCCCTCGTCTCCGAACTGGCCGCCGAACCCCTGCCCGTCAAATCCGCCAGCGACATCCCCCGCTTCGTCACCGGCGTCCTCGCCCGCACCCAGGAAGCCTGGGTAGGCCGCCAGGTAGCCCAACTGAAGTCCAAACTCCAGCGCATCTCCTCCACGGAAAAGCCAGAGGAGTACATGAACCTCTTCGGCGACCTGGTAGCCCTCGAGCAATACCGCAAAAGCCTGATAGCCCAAGCCATGGGCACCTCAGACGACTTCCGCTGACCCCCAACGCTTTCGGCCGCCCACCCCAGTGAACGGCCGAACGCACACACCCGCCCGCCCCGATCCCGCAGGCGGCCGAAGGCTCGCCACTCTCATCCGAGAGCAGCCGAGCCACCCGTCACTTGATCCGCAACTGATCCTGCGGCACCAAAATCGTGGTCCGCTCATCCAACGGCACCAGCGGTTCCAACTTGGGCTGAGTGCTCAACTTGTCCGCCAGCTTCTGCCGCCCCACCGACACCACCTTCTTGGTGACCGGGCTCTGGCTGATCGCGCGGGTCGTCTTACTGATCTGCTCATACCGAGCCCGCCCGGCCTTGGCGCCCAGCACATACCCGGCCGCCACACCGATGATCAACCGCAGCATCTCGAGAAGCTCCTCCCATAGGGCCAGTCCGCCCCCACATCCTGCCCGACACCCCACCCCCCTGTCACCCCGCCCCACCGCCCGCCCCTCCACAATGTCCCCAGGTAGAGCCGCGATTTGGGAAGTGAACAACCGATACGCTAAAGTTCTTCTCGGCCGCCTGAGAGGGCGACCGAGACACAATCCCCTATAGCTCAATTGGCAGAGCAGCCGACTGTTAATCGGCAGGTTTCTGGTTCGAGTCCAGATGGGGGAGCAGAAATTGGCCCCTGACCAGGTGGAACTGGTCAGGGGCCAATTTGTTTCATCCGTAGATTGAACCATTTCCAAGAAAACACCAAGAATTCGGCGTGCCAACGTTCGTCAGCAGGTCGCCACGTACTTCGTGCAGTGCCTTACCTTGAACATCCGGCAGTGTCGGGTCGTCGTGCAGCTGCTTCATCATCTGTATGGCGGGCTCGGGTAGGGCGATGATTCGCTATAGGGCATCGGATCTCGTCCACTTCTGATGGAGAGGCCCCCTTCTCGTTGAGCCTGACGGACGGCCGCTGGGACAGTGAACGTTACTGGCTCCGTGGCGAAGTCGAACTGAGCCCGTGATTCAGCTAACGCCCCTTCGGGCGTACCTCGGAGACAAGGACCAGCTCGGCCACATCGAGTAGGAGCCAATCCTGTGTCAGGCTTGGGGTATACACGGAGCTCTGGAATCTCCTTCCCCGCCAGCCACTCCCGAAGCTCGGCACGCCGAGCTGCTGCAGGGGGAGGTGACAACCACTGTGACCAGATCCTGCAGCAGGTCGTGAGCTGCTCGAGGGACGTGGGTGTCAAGCATGCCCCGGCTATTCCGCCGTCAATCGCTCACAGAATCTGTCGCGTTGATGAGGGCGTCGGCGGCCTTCCCGACCTGCTCGTCAGTCATGACCAGCGGACCGCCGACAGCCCCTTCGAACTCGAGGTGTCCCCGCCATGCTCCGATCTGGGTGATGAGGTCGACTGTGCCTTTTGTCTGAATCGATCGCGTGATGGCGCGGCTGTCGCGAATCCAGACGTCGACGGCGTGGCCCGGTAGGGGCGTGTACTTATTGCTTTCGAACCACTGCGGATCATCGGCTATCTTCGCCCCGTCCTTGAGCCGCGTGATCCATGCGCCACCGTGTATAGGACTCGTCCTGCTCGAAATACTGCAGATTTCGGTGGTCGTGGAGTCGTCGATGGGCTCGTCCTCCTCGACCCCGACGAGCTTGGCGTCCTTGATGTCGAGGTCGTTGCGGAAGAGTTCGAGTAGCGGATTGCAGAAGTCGCCGAGGGTGTGCGCGGGCGGTGGTTCCGGCTGCTTGTCCTCCCCGCAGCCAGCGGTAATGCCGATCAGCAGGGAGACAGCGAGTAGAAACGGCGCTCTGCCAGCCGGGCGCAATATGCGTGTTGTCATTTTGTCACCGCTGTCCTGCCGTTGTTGACGTTGATTGCCATGTCTTGCAGAGGTTCTCGCAGGATCCCGCCTTGATAGGAGTAGAGGATGTTTTGAAGTTTGCCGTGTAGCCCGGCCTGGTCGCCGGCTGAACGTGCCGCGTCCTCATAGCTTTTCAGGTTGCCGTTGGAATCGAAGAGGGCATCGTAGCGGGGGTCGTGAGCAAGAGTGCCGTCATGGCCCTGTAGCGCTTGGGCGATCTGGTACAGCTGGCGAGCTGAGGTGGAATCGTGGCTGGTGTCGAAGGGCTTGTCCGGTGTCGAAGGTACGTCGTAGGAATACCCGACGATGTTCGCTTTGGCGTAGCTGTTCGATGCGTCGATCATCGGACCGAAGATGTCTTTCGCGACGGGAATGTACTTCACACCGGTACCGATCGCGGTCTTGAACGAGTCGTAGGCGCTGCCCTTGTCGACGAACCCGTTGATCGCCTTGCCGATTTCGGTGTCCTTCTGCGCGGCGATCTCGATATCGAGCCCCTTGTCCACCAGTCCGAACAGGGTGCCGGAGCGGGTCGCGAGATCGGTCTCCGGATTGGTGGGATCGGCAAGTACCGATTCGAGCCACAAAGTATTCAACTGTTGCGCGGTCAGCAATGCCTGGGCGTTGAATTCCCTTGCCGCTTCGACATTCGTGTCGATCACCGCGAAAATATTCTGAGCGGCGGGTCGACCAGGTGCGTCGAGCTGCGTCGACTCTGCGTCATCCGGCGCGTCGAAACCCCGGGTCTCCAGGTACTCATCTGGAACACCGACGAGCTCGGGAATGTACGGACTCAGTGCAGAACCGATGCCTTTGACGATCTCCGGGTTGATCTCGCCGAGCGAGGGCGACCGGCCGCCGTCGAGGTGAAGCAGGTCTGACCCGTTCGCCCCGACGTACTTGGCCAACGTAGTAGCGGCCTCGCCCGCGCGGGTAGCGATGTGTACGTCGGCAGAGGTGGCATCAGTCCCGATCCACGACAGCATCTGTTTCACTTGCGCGCCATCGTCAGGCCAATGGTGTTGGGTGAACGCGTCGAGGATCTGCTCTTTGCTGATGTCGCTGTGGAGGTTGGTGCCGGTCAGGATGTCGTGTACGGCGATCCTGTCCTCGCCGCCGACCGCGATCATCGACTGCAGCAGCCCTTCGGCTGACCCGAGACGGTAGTCGACGCCGATGGCGACGTTGGGACTGCTCGGATCCAGCTGCGGCGCTATCTCCGCCGCCTGCACCAGCAGCGCCTTGTTGATGTCGCTGCCTGGCGCGGACCCACCGTCGGCTTGGGCCATCAACTGCGTGACCTGTAGTAGATCCTGGGCTCCGAGGTTGGCGTACGGCCTGCCCTGGTGGACTTCGTAGCCCTTGGTCAGTGTGTTCCGCAGATCGGTGGGCAGTTGAGTGAGTCCGCCTTGGGGGTGGAAGTTGCTGCCGAACAATGGATCTGGGCCAGCGGAACGCACGTTCGGGTTGGCCAGGGTGTTCAACTGGTTGACGACAGTGGATGCGGCGGTGGTGTCGCCTGCGGTGGTGAGCCGGTCGGTCATCGACGTCAGTCCGTCGAGGTCGGCGGTGTTGTAGAAGGCATGGAGGTAGTTCCACTGTGCTTCGGTCAGCTCGACCTGCTTGCCCGCGTTTATGGCCTCGACGTCGGCTGTGGTGATGCCCGCTGCCGCCAACCGGGTCGTGATCCGTTGGAGGTCGGCGTCGGTGGCCTTGCCATTGGCAACCAGCTGTCCGTCGTCGATGCCTTGCTGTTTCGCGATGCCCGGGTCGGTCAGCGAGCCGGGCACCGCACCCTGCGCTGCCTCGGGTAGTCGGGCGAACGCATTCGTTACGCCGTCGGTGACGCCTTGCGCGGCGACTCCCGCGGCGTGCAGCGCGCCTTTCAACGTAGTCGTTTACTGGTCGGCTTGGTGCTGCAGTGCTGCGAGTTTGACGGTCGCGCTGTCTTTGTCCTTGTCCGACAGGGCATTTGCCGTCTGCGACAGTGACAGGGTCACGGTGCCGTCTTCGCCCCAGAGGTAGCCCTCGGCGGTGAGTGTGGTCAGCGTCTGTTTCACGGTCTGCTGAGCGAATCGCATTCCGGGCGAGCCGATGGTGATGGCTGTGCTGGCCGCCTCGAGGGATCCGACGGTTTGATAGCCCTGGTCGCGGACGGTCAAGCCCTTGTCACGCATCCCGTTGCCGAACTTGCCTACCAGGTAATCTGCCGAGTTCCCGACCGCGGTGTAAAACCCATCGACCTCGGTCTTCAAGGTGGCGGCCTGCTGCTTCCACGTGGATGCCTGAGTGTCGAGGGTATCGAGCTGCCAGCCGCTCACCTGGGACACGGTCGGGATCATTGCTTCAGCCATCGACTCAGTTCCCTTGCGGGAGCTGGCCTGCGTTGTGCTGATCCAACGCAATTACTGTGTTCAGACCTGTATTGGTGGTGGTGGCCATCGTCCTAGCGCCCTGGACCACAGCCTCGATCGCGGTGGCCGCCGACTGTGCTAATGCCGAACATGCCGCGCCGACTCCGGTTCCGTCGACAGCGGTCGCCACGGCTGCGGCCTGCTGATCCACATCAATCGTCTTGAGTGTGTCCGCGCTGGTATTCAGCGTCGTAATCAAGCCACGTACGCGGTCGATATCCACATATAGGAAATCATCGCTCACTACAGGTCCCCCCTCGACAGGTCAGCGCCGATCTTGGCTGCCGCTGAACACTGTACTTGACCAGGCGGGAATGACTTTCTAACCGACTTGGAAGTGACCGGACATGTGCGTCCCACTGTCCTCGACAATGTCGCGATGACGCCGAGTTCCGGTTGTCCGATACGCGACGTCCTGGTTCGGCACAACCTTCATATGAAATCCGATGGGTCGGCGATAGGAATCTGCGCGTCTACGGCTGGCGTCGTCAGTGGAGCCAGCTCGACTTTCCGTGCCCGTGATCGTCCTCATCCTCGTCCCATTGCTCGGGCTGCGGCTGAGCGGCCGGAGTAGGCAGTGCCCGCTCGGGCGCGTCTCCGATCTGCTCGACTACTTTCGTGATCCGCGGATCTCCTTGCACCTCACGCACAAGATTCTCGACCTGCGCCTGCGCTTGCTCCCGGGCGCGGTTGATCAGGTCGGCGATCAGAGAGCCGAGTTGACTGCTGCCGGCAACTATCTTGTCCTCGATGACGATGGATCGGACATGGCCGTTTGCGTGGACGTCTACATATACGCCGTCGGCTCGCAGCGCTGTTCGCTCATTGCTCAGCGCCTCGGCCAACCGGTCCAACTTCGTGGCCAGCGACTAAGTCTGCCGAAGCGAATCAGGTTGCGGCGTGATCACTCGGACCCTCCTCCTAGTGACGGTGTTCGCGCCGACTTTACGGACTAAGTCGTGGGTCGCGGCAGTGGTGTCGCTTCAAGATGAGGAAGCGGAGTTACGCCACCGGTCAGATTTGCCTGTTCAGGGGCACGATCTGTTCCGCCCATTGGACTAACCATTTCCAGGTGACGCGATGTAGTGCCGTTCCGGAACGTGCACTGCGTCACGTCCTTGTACCGCGTGCCACAGGCGGCCCGCCATGTCCGATTGAAGTTGTGGGGATCGCGAAGCACCCCACCGCGGCCAGGAAAGACAAGCGCGACCTTGTTCTCTTCCTCGACCACGTCGCCGCCCACCTCGCGCAGCGCCTTCACCTTGCACATCCGGCCGTACGTCGGGTCGTCGCGTAGCCGCTTCAGCATCTGAATGGTGAACGGGGGCAACGCGACAATTCGGTACCCGGCATCGATTTCGTCCACTCCTGCCGACAGATCCCCTTCCCGTTCAACCTGACAACAGTCGCCGAGACGGTGAATGTCGCTGGCTCCGCGGCGAAGTCGAACTGACCCCAGGATGCGGCCAGCGCTTCTCCGGGGCGCGCGCCGGAGCCGAGAACCAGGTAGGCCACATCGAGCACGAGCGGTCAGAATGACCTTGTGCAGCCGGGCCTTCGATTTCAGTCCGGCGGTGACGATCGACTGGATGTGTTCATCGAGACGACCTGTATCCGCTTCCCGCACACGAAGATTCCCCAGAGCGGGACGCAGCTTATGGCGCAGATCATATCCCGGCGGCCAGATCAGGAGGAGGGCATGGTCTGCGTGGCTGCTGGTTCGTTCGGAGTTCTCGGGGAGGCCATCAATTCGGTGCCACACATCCGGTAGGCCTGTGGTGCTGGGGAACGAGATGTTCATCGACTTGTTGGGTGGCTCCGAATCGTATGCGGTGATTGATAATCCAGCGGTGGCGAGCTGTGCGGCCCAGTAGCCGCGGCCCGCGCCGAGTTCCACTGGGGGATCGACCGCCGGTCAGGTAGTGGACCATGCGTAGGTCGAAGGCGGCCTCTGCTTGCAGGTCTCCGGTTCCCGGGAGCATCGCCGCTGTCGTCAGGTAGTCGGCCACCTTCGGATACAGGGCTTGCAGCCGCCTTCCGTCCTCGAGTAGTTCGGTCAGCGCCCGTCGTCGGTCCTCCGTCGGATTCGGCTCGGCCATGGGCCCGATTTTCGCTCAGCGGAAGGTGACGTGGATCGGCTCCGCAGGGGGTGCCAACCGGGGAGTTGGTTGAGGGTCGGATCGCGGGGTCGGTGTGGGGTGGTTGCGCGAAATCCGGGTTTTCGAGTTCGCTGGATGGGGCGGTGTGAGGGTGGTCTCAGGGCGGGTGGGCGATCGGTGGGTAACCGTGAGGTGAGGGTGGACGATGTCCATTACAGACCGAACGCGTAGCGGAGCCAGCCCATCCAGATTTCTGGTGGGGCGCCGATCATGTACTGGTAGGCCGCGTTGGAAAGGCCGTTGATGACATTCATGGGACTGTCCTTTCGCCGGGGGCCGCGTGGATCCCTGTTGCCCTGGAAATCGGGGGTAGCGAACCTGCCGTTACCGGGTGTAGGGCGGCTTGGGGAGGGACAGCCCATAGAAGGTTGGGCTGGTTATCGAGTGAAGCGTGGGGTATTCAGACAAGATCCTTTGATCTTGTACGGCGCCGGCCGGGGCACTGGCCGGGGTGATGGGAGAGTGCTGGTGCAGGTGCTTGGTCCGTGGTCCGAAGCAGTGCGGGTCGGCGAGCTGGGGGGTGGGAAGGCTCGGGGGTTGTATTCGTTGGGGGAGTATGGGTTTCGGGTTCCCGAATGGGTTGCGCTGGGGGTTGATGTTTTCAAGGGGTTCGTGGCGGCGGCGGGGTTGGGGGACGCGCTGGCCGAGTTCGAGGGGATCGGGGATGTCGAGGCGGCTGTTGTTCGGGGGGCGGCGCTGCGGGAAGTGATTGTTGGTGGGCCGCTTCCTGATTCGGTTCTGGAGGTGATCGACGCCGCGCTCGATCGGGTGGGGGAGGGTGCGATTGCGGTGCGGTCGTCGGTGGTGGGGGAGGACGGGGCGGAGCATTCGTTCGCGGGGCAGTTCGACACCTTCTTGAATGTGCGGGGGCGGGCGGAGGTTGTGGCTCGGGTGCGGGAGTGCTGGGCCTCCGCATACTCCGAGCGGGCTGTTCGGTATGCGTTCGCGCATGGTTTGCCGCGGGTGGGCGCTCCGGCGGTGGTGCTGCAGCGGTTGATCGCGGCGCGGGCCAGCGGGGTGGTGTTCAGCGCGAATCCTGTCACCGGCGCGGCCGATGAGGTGGTGATCAGTGCGGTGTACGGGCTCGGGGAGGGCCTGGTGTCGGGGGCGGTGGACGCCGACTCGGTGATCGTGGACAAGAGCAGCGGTGCGGTGCTGGATCTTGTTGTGGGGGACAAGGATCAGCGGTTCG
The DNA here is from genome assembly GCF_016741815.1 of Nocardia acididurans. Classification (GTDB taxonomy): domain Bacteria; phylum Actinomycetota; class Actinomycetes; order Mycobacteriales; family Mycobacteriaceae; genus Nocardia; species Nocardia acididurans. The sequence continues at coordinate 227,572 of NZ_JAERRJ010000003.1, read as the reverse complement.
AGGTGGGTGAGCAGGGGACTGCGATCGTCGAGGTCGACGGGGCGGATCGGGGGCGGGCCGTGCTCACCGACGCCGAGGTCGCGGAATTGGCCGAGCTCGGGCGGAAGATCGAAATCGACAGGGGGGCACCGCAGGACATCGAGTGGGCCATCGATGACGACGGGGTGTGGCTGCTGCAGGCGCGGCCCATTACGGCAACCGGTGTGACTGCCGGGCCGGATGTGGAGTTGCGTGGGGCGGGGGAGGAGGTTCCGGAGGGGGAGCTGCGAATCTGGGACAACTCCAACATCATCGAGAGTTTCAGTGGGATCACCTCGCCGCTGACCTACACGGTCGCCGCGGATATCTACGGGCGGGTGTACGACGGGTACGCGGCGTCGCTGCGGGTGCCGCCGGAGCAGCGGCGTGATGTGGCGGAGTGGACTCCGGTGCTGCTGGGCTACTTTCACGGGCGGGTGTACTACAACCTGCTGCACTGGTACCGGATGGTGGGGATCGCGCCGGGATATCCGCTGAACCGCAAGGTGCTCGAGGCGGCGCTCGGGGTGGACGAACCGCTCGAGAACGAGATCGCCACGACCCTGCGGCCCTTCGAGTTTCGGAGCCGGGCCGCACGATTGTGGTCGCGGGCCGTGACGACGAAGACCTATGTGCAGCGGTGGCGGGGCATCGACACCATGGTCGAGAACTTCATGACCGAGTTCTACCGTGTTTACGACGAATACGATGCCCTCGATTACACAGGTATGAGCGGGGAGGACGCCTATTCGGCATACCGGAGGGTGGATCGGGATCTGGTGGAGCGGTGGGGGCCGCTCATGGTGCTGGACGCGATTCTGCTGACCGGTACCGGGCTCATGTACCTGCTCACCAAACTGTTTCTGCCCAAGGCTCCGGAATGGTTCCTGTACGCGGTGGTGGGCCCGGGCGCGGATGTGGAATCGGCGGAACCCGCGCGGGCCATGACCGAACTGGCGCGAATCGTGAAGGCCGATCCGGAATTGACGGCGCTGGTGGAATCGGCTGCGCCGGAACAGATCTACCCCGGTCTCAGAGAGTCCGGATATGCCGAGTTCCTGGGGCGGGTCGATGAGTACATCGACAAGTACGGCTACCGCAGCCTCGATGAGCTCAAGCTGGAAACCCCCGACCTGCGGGAGGATCCGGCGAGCCTGTTCATCATGCTGCGCAGTGCGCTGGGACGGCTGGGCGACAGCGTCACCGCGAGTCGTGGCGACGAGGCCGACGCCTACCTCGATCAGCACCTGCGCGGACCCCGCCGCCGGATCTACGAACGCTTGCGCGCCAAGGTTTCTCGCTGCGCCGCGCATCGGGAGCGGCTGCGGTTCTGCCGGACCCGCGCTTTCGGCATGGTGAAGCGGATGATTCGCGTCATGGGCCGGGATCTGGTGGCGCGCGGCGTCATCGACGATTTCTCGGATGTGTTCTACCTGACCGTCACCGAATTGCGCGGATGCTACGAAGGGGCCGACACCGGCGAGTTGCGGGCGACCGTGGCCGCTCGGAAGGCGTTGCGCGCCAGGGATTCCGCGCTCGTCGCCCCGCCGCGATTCCGTACCGTCGGCGCGAAGTTCTCGCGGGCGGAGCTGGCCCGGCAGGGCTGGGTGCCGGTCACCGATACGGCCGCCGCCGAAGTCGGTACCGTGTTGGCAGGGACGCCGTCGGCCTCCGGTGTGGTGGAGGGTCCGGCGGTCGTCGTGGACGAACCCCGCGACGTGGCGGGCGGGATCCTGATCGCCTATCGCACCGACCCCGGGTGGGTGGCCGCGCTGCCGTCGGCGGCGGCGCTGGTGATCGAGCGGGGCAGTCCGCTGACGCATGTCGCGATTGTGGCGCGCGAGCTGGGCGTTCCCACGGTGGTTCAGGTCAAGGACGTAACGAAGAAGATCCGTACCGGGATGCGCATTCGTGTAGACGGTGTGAACGGCACGGTTACGGTGCTCCCCGAAGGAGAATCGCATGAGTAATGCGGATTCGGCGAAAGCCATTGGCACGGTTCGTGATTGGCTGGTGGACCCGGTGGCCGACGCCGGGATACACCTGGCCGACGAGGCCGACGGGTGGGAGTTTCGCGGATACGGCGAGGTGGCCGATCAAGCCTGGGCCATCGCGGCGCTCATGCGGGCGCGCGGGCTCGGCACCGGGGACGGTGCGTGCGTGATCATGCCGACCGGATTCCCGTGTTTCGCAGCGTTTTACGCGGTGTGGGCGTGCGGCGGGGTGTTCACGCCGATCGCGCCGCCCATGTTCGGGGATCTCGATCAGATCGTGGCGCATATCGCGGGGATCCTCGAGCAGGCGCGGCCGAAACTGGTGGTGACCTCGCCGGAGTTCGAGTCGTTCGTGCGCCGCGCGGCCGTCGAGTCCGGATTCGAGGACGGGCTGCTGGTGGTCGACACCGCCACGCTGGAACCCGCCGCCACCCCGAGGGAACTCGCACCGGCCGACGAGGTGGCGCTGCTGCAGTTCACCTCGGGATCCACCGGCGCGCCGCGTGGGGTCCGGGTCAGCTGGCAGAACCTGGCCAACAACGTGGCCATGATCTCGCAGCTGCTGGATTGGCGGCCGGGCGAGGCGATGGTGTCGTGGCTGCCGCTCTACCACGATATGGGGCTGGTCGGGGCGTTCCTGACCACCGTGACCAATCAGGGTGACCTGTACCTGATGCGCCCGGATCAGTTCGTGCGCGATCCCGTGCGGTGGCTGCGGGCCATGTCGACGGCACAGCATTCGCCGTCACCGTCGTTCGCGCTCGGGTATGTGGCACACCGGGTGCGGCCGGAGGAGATCGCCGAGCTGGATCTGTCGGGGCTGCGAACGCTGGCCATCGGGTCGGAACCGGTGGAGACGGCCGATCTGCAGTCGTTCGCGAAACTGACCGGTCCGCAGGGGTTTTCGATGAACGCGTACACGCTGGCCTACGGGCTGGCGGAGGCCACGCTCATGGTGACTTCGTCAGCGCGGCAGCGGCCGATCACGGCACTGCGGGTGGACAATCCGAATCTGCGCTTCGGGCAACCGGTTCCGGTGGTGGAACAGGCATTGCTGGATGACAAGCGCCGGGTCGACGGCCCGGGATGGATTACCGGACTCGGCTATTCGACGCCCGAGTCGACCGTGCTCGTGGTGGACGACGAGGGCAATGAGCTGCCCGACGGTGTTCTGGGCGAGATGGTCGTGGTCGGTGACTCGGTGGCGCTGGGGTACTCCGGCGAGCCGAGCACCGGGTCGTCCACCCGCATCGAGAACGGCCGTTTGTACAGCGGCGACGCCGGATTCCTCTACAACGGTGAGGTTTTCGTTCTCGGCAGGATGGGATCGAGCCTCAAGGTGCGCGGCCGCTCGGTGTTCATGGAGGACATCGAATCCCGCGTGGCCCAGGAAACCGGTATCACCAAGGGCAAACTCGCGGCGGTCGGCATCAACGACGCCGGAGTCCAGGGCATCGCACTGTTCGCCGAAACCGCGGCCGGTGACTGGATCCACGAGGCCCGCAAGATAATTCGCGGACACCTCGGCCCGGCGCAGACCGCGCACATCGTGACCGGCCCGCGCGGCCTCATCCGGCGCACCTCCAGCGGCAAACCGCGCCGCCGCCACATGTGGCAGCTGCTGCGCGACGGCGCGCTCGCGGGTGCGGTGGTCCACGAGGCGGAGGGGCCCGCGGCGGATTCCGCCGCCGAGGCGACCGATACGGCCACGCCGCGACCCGGTATGGCACCGGAACGCGTACGCCAACTGCTGGAATCCGCGCTCGACGCCGTGGCGGTCCCCGCCGGCGCGGCCGTGCTGTTCGAGGGTTCGCTGGCCGAGGGTTTCGGCAACGAGGGCTCGGATATCGATTTTCTGGTGGTGTCACCCGGCGACGAGGCGATGCCCACCCTCCCCACGGTGCTGTTCATCGACGGCCGCCGAGTGGAGGTCCGCACCCGTTCCGTCGGCCAGTTGCGCCGGCAGCTCACCGCCGTGGCGGCCGCCCCCGATGAGGACCTGCTCAACCGGTGCCAGCGCTTCCTGCGCGCCACGGTGGTGCGCGCGGGCGAGGTCGACCTCGCCGAGCTGCGTTCACTCATGCCCTACGGCGGCTTCTCGGCCCTGGCCGCGCGGTGGTGGACCGGTCGCGCCGCACACGCCCTGCGCTACGCGATTGCCCTGCGCGCCTTCGGTGCACACGCCGAGGCCGTGGAGTGGGCGTGCGACGGTCTGCTGCAGGCCATGAAGGGGTGGGCCGCCCGTCGTGGCGAGACCTACATCGAGACCAAATGGCTGCCCAGCCAGCTCGACCGCATCGGCTCGCACGAGTTGATCGACTGGTACCGCGAGGTCGGCACCGCCGCCACCTGGCCGGAGGCCGGCCCTGCGGAGGCACGGCGCGATGGTGACCTGGTGAAGCAGCCGCCGCCCGCCGAGCGGGAGCGCTGGGAACGACTGCTGGACTTGGCGTTCGCGCTCGGTGTCACCGACGTCGCGGATGACGCGCATCAGCTCCTGTTCGCCCGCAAACCAGGGGTGACCACGTGGTCGCTGGGTGGCCGCGTGCATGTACTGCGCTCCGACAGTGAGGTTTTCGTGCTGTCCGAGCGCGCGGCGAAGGCGTGGCGCTCGGTGGTGTTCCGGCATTCGGTGCGCGATGTGCTCGCTCGCGCCGGCCAGGACGTCGGGGCGGAGCTGGCGGAGTTCGTCCGGCTCGGGTTCGTCGGGTTGCAGTGGCGCGGTGGGGAAGTCGTCGAGCCCGCGCTCGCCATGTGCAAGGTGGTGAAACCGTATGCGCCGGTGCCGGGGGCGGCCGCGCCCGCGCTCGGGTTGACCGGGGCCGCGCTCGATAGTGAGATCGCCACGCTGGTGCCGATGTCCGCGACCCGGTTCACCGAATGCGGGCTGAATCTGGTGTGGGCCAACGTGGTTCTGGAGAATGCCAGGGAAGACCTGGTGGGGGCGGTCAAGAACGGGCAGGGCGGGGTCGCCGACATTGCCGCGCACCGGCTCATCGCGATGAGTGTGCGCGTGCTGGTGTCCGCGTTCGGGATCTACCCGCTGCCCGCGGATGTCGCGCCCGCCGAGACGCTGCGCAGGCTGCTGCCCGCGTCCGCGGTGCGGCGGACGGAGATCCTCGAGCAGCTGGATGCGGCTCGGAGCGTGCGGTTCTCGGCGGTCATCGCCGCGGGTGGCGACACTCTCGAACCGCTCACGGTGCTCGATGAGTTCGTGCATCTGGTGCGCCGGGTCGCCGGTGGCGCGGATGCCGCGACCGGGTTCCCGGCCTCCTTCGATTCCCGCGAGCAGTGGGAACGCACCCTGTCCATCGGCTACGACTGGCTTCGTATCGCCGGATATCTCAATACGGATCTGCCGCTCGACGAGACGCGCGATCTGCTGGCCAGCGGCGGGCATCAGCCGCACATTCGGGAAAGTGAGCACGCATGACCGCCGAGAACACCGTCGCCGTCCGGATTCACGGCATCGTCGCGGCCATGGCCCCGCAGCCGCCGGAGAAACTGGCCGACGCCCATCGGCTGATAGAGGATCTCGGATTCGATTCGCTGCGGCTCATGGAGCTCACCGTGGTGCTGGAGCGCAGCTTCGAGTTGCCGAGGTACCGCCCGGAGGATCTGATGGGGGTGCTGCGCGTCGGCCAGGTCGTCGATCTGGTGACCGCGACACTGGCCGACCAGGAGGTGCAGGCATGACCGAACGTGAACTGGTACTCGTCACCGGAGCCAGCGGCCTGGTCGGGGCCGAGGTGGTCGCGCGGCTGGCCGCCGCCGGGCGCACCGTTGTGGCTGTGCTGCACAGTAATTCGGATATCACCCGCAACGACGGCTCCCCGCTGGAAGTCGCGCATCGGGTGCGCGGCGATATCCGCGCCCCGCGTTTCGGGATACCGGAGGCCGAGGCCGCCGATCTGGCCGGGCGGGTGGGCCTGATCGTGCACTGCGCCGCGACCACCGCGTTCGACGCCACGCCAACGGCTTACGAGGAACTCAATGTGCGGGGTGCGACGCACGCGGTGGAACTCGCGCTCGAATGGAATGTCCCGCTCGTGCACGTCAGCACCGCCTATGTGTGCGGCCTGCGCGGCGGCGTCATTCGCGAGGACGATCTCGACGCGGGCCAGGATTTCGGAAACGGCTACGAGGACAGCAAGTTCCGCGCCGAGCGGATCGTCCGCGCGGCGGGTGAGCGCGGCCTGCGCTGGTCGATCGTGCGTCCCGGCATCGTCACCGGCGCGCTGGGCACCGGCGTCATCCGCGAGTACAAGAACCTCTACACCGTGGTCAAACTCATGGTGGAGGGCAAGCTCCGCAAGCTCCCCGGCCGCTACGACGCCACCCTGTCACTGGCCCCGGTCGATCATGTCGCCGATGTGATCACCACCGCGGCACTGCATTTCGACGCCGCCGCGGGCCGCACCCTGCACGCGCTGGGACGCGACACCCTGTCGCTGCGCGAGGTCTCCGATGTGCTCGCCGAATACCCGTCCTTCGAGGTCGCCACCTACGTGCCGGAATCCACCTTCCGCGCCGACGATCTGGACCCGCTGGAACGCGAGTATTACCTGCGCATCGGCATTCTCTACACCAGCTATTTCAAGCGCCGCCTGGTATTCGACACCACCGCCGCCGATGAACTGCTGGGCAGGCCGTCACCCGAATCCGGAAAGGACTACCTGCGACTTCTCCTCGACTACTGTCTGGAGTCCGGCTATCTCGGCGCACCGCTGCCCTCGATCGCCGAGGTCCTCGCCAGAACGGGAGGTGGCCACCCATGACCGATGATGCTGTGCGCGAACTGCTCTCGGAGCTGACGCCCTCTCCCGCCAAGGTCGACGCCTACACCGGCGACACCTACGTCCTGGAGACGATCGAGCATCTCGACCGATCGGGTTGCGACGCCGCGAAATTCGCCCGCGAGCACGCCCTGCTGCTGCTCAAGCCGGACGCGATCGTGGCCCGCGCCGTCGAACCCACGCTGGACTGGTTGCGCGGCAACGGGTTCCGTGTCGTCGCCGCCCGCAAGACCGCGGTGGACCGGCATCTGGCCCGCGCGCTGTGGTACTTCGCCTGGAATATCGCCTCCCCGGAACGCCGCCGCCTGGCGGATCTGCTGGTCGGCATCTCCGAGGTGCTGGTGCTGGTCGTGCACGGCCCGGACGGCGAACTGCCCGTGCAGGCGCGGCTGACCGCCGCCAAGGGCCCGACCGACCCGCGCAAGCGCAAGCCGGGCGAGCTGCGGCATCTGGTCGGCAAGGACAACTACCTGCTGAACCTGGTGCACACGCCCGACGATCCCGCCGACGTGCTGCGCGAACTCGCCATCTACTTCGACGAGCACGATCGCGCCGAGCTGCTGCACGAGGTCTGCTCGAACCTGGATCGCACCGCGGAGGCCACGGAGCTGGCCCGCGTCCTGTACGCCGAGACCCCCGCCCGCAGCTTCGACCGCGCCGACGCCGTGACAGCTCTGGACGAGGTACTCGGGGGCGCGCAATCCGATGCGGAGCGCGCTCGGGCGCTGGACGCGGCGCTCATCGCGGGCCGGGAAGTCGACGCCTGGTCGGCGATCGTGCTGGGCTCCTATGTGTTTCCCATGCGGGTCGGATCGCAGTCGCAACTGCTGCGCCCCGTCACCGCGAACGACTGGTTGGAGGGCCGATCGTGATACCTGCCGAAACAGTGGCGGCAAGCCATGTCCGCACCATTCCCCGCACGCTGGCGCATCGGCGATCGGTGTCGGAGGTCTTCGTGACCTCGCTGGACGCCGTGGCCGAGGACGCCTTCGTGATCGGGGCGCAGCTGCCGCGCATGCACGGGCACTACGGTGATCATGTGGGCGCGCTGGCCGCACGGCTCGATCCGATCGCGGTCATGGAGGCGGCCCGGCAGGCGTCCATCGCCCTGACCCACGAGTTCTACGGGGTGCCCGCCGATCGGGCGTTCCTGGTGCGCACCTTCAACAGCACCGGCGCGGATACCGCGGCGTGGGAGATCGGTTCCGCCCCCGCGGATCTGGTTATGCACGGGCGCGCCCTGCGCAAGCACTACCGCGAGGAGACGCTGCAGGGCCTGGACCTCGTGCTCGACATCAGTTGCGCGGGCGTGCCGCTGTCGACGGTCGACGGATCCTTCTCCTGGGTGTCACCGCGCGCGTGGGGGGCCATGCGGGCCGGATTCCGGAAACAGCTGGGGCTCGGGGAGTTCCAGGGCGCGGCCGCGCTCGGCGCGCGTGCCGACGCCGCCTCGGTGGGCCGGGTGAATCCGTGGAACGTGGTTGTCGGACAGCCGTATTCGGTGGACGGCAGCACCCGGGCGGCGCTGGTCGCGGACACCACGCACCCCATCCTGTTCGACCATGAGCTCGACCATGTGCCGGGCAATCTGCTCATCGAGGCGGCCCGGCAGACCGCGGTCAGCATGGTGCCCGAGCTGCGGCCGGTGCTGAGCGTGACCAGTTCCTTCGGGCACTTCGTGGAGCTGGACGCACCGGCGGAATGCGTGGCCCGTTTCGCGGACGAGGGTGTCGGGCCCACGGTCGTGCACTGCGAGATTCATCAGCACGGCGCGGTGGCGGCGCGCATCGACCTCGAATTCGCCGACGACGCCACGGTTTCCGAGCCGGAGGTGAACCCCTGATGGGCGTCGACCTGCTCACCGGCACCCGGGCCTACCGGCGGCGGCTGGATCTGACGCGGCCGGTCGCACGCCAGGATCTGCTGGAGTGCCTGGAGATCGCCACCCACGCGCCCAGCGGCACCAACCGCCAGCCGTGGCGCTTCGTCGTCGTCCAGGACCCGGAACTCAAGCAGCGGATCGGCGAGTACTACCGGAAGGGCTTCGCCGCCTACCTTGCCGCGCGCACGCCGCGCCCGGATCAGCTGGCCGATCTGGCCTCCGGTCAGTACCTGGCCGATCATATGCACGAGGTGCCTGCCCTGGTGCTGGTGTGCTCGCTCGGCCGCCCACCGGTCGAACCGTCGGCGTTGCGGCTGGCCAGCTTCTACGGCTCCATCTATCCGGCGGTGTGGAATTTCCTGCTGGCACTGCGGGATCGGGGCCTCGGATCCACCATGACCACCGCGCATCTGGTCTATGAGCGTGAGGTCGCCGAACTGCTGGGGATCCCGGAGGATGTCACCCAGGTGGCCCTGCTGCCGGTGGCGCATCTGCTGCCGGGCAACGACGCACCGGCCCGGAAGCGCACCCCCGCAGCGGAACTCACCGGATGGGACGGCTGGATTGCCGACGGAGGAGCGGCACCGTGACGGCCGGTACCGCCGTGCGCCCGGGTGTACTCGTCTCCGCCGGGCGCATCGCGCGGTTCACGAAGGTCATGTACAAACCGCACTACCTGCTCTACGGGGTGCTGTGGGTGCTGGCCCTGGAGGGCACGGCCGCCCTTGTCTCCCAGACGGATACGGCCTGGCGGCCGACCGGTGCGACGGCCGCGCGCATTGCGATCGTCGCGGTCGTGCTGCTGTACCTGCGCATGGTCGACGAGCAGAAGGATCTGGAGTACGACCGGGTGCACAATCCGGATCGGCCGCTGGTCACCGGTGCGGTCAGCGCCCCCGAATTGCGCACGGCTATGGGCGTTATCGCGGTGGTCGCCATCGCGGGCAGCCTGGCCCTGTCGGCCTGGTCCGCGGTCCTGATCGCGGCCGTGCTGGCCTACGGTCTCGTGCTGTGGGGTCTGGAGCAGCTGTCGGAGACGGTGCGCACGAATATCCTGCTCAACCTTGTCGTCACCTATCCGGTGCAATTGCTGGTGACCGCCTATGCGGTGATCTCGGCGATGAATACCGGTGAGGTGGCGGGGAGTTGGCGGATCCTGGTGGTGGCCGCGGTCTTCGCGGGTGCGTTCCTGCAGTTCGAGTTCGCGCGCAAGACCTCGCGGGAGTATCGCGAGGGCGAGATGCTGTACTCGAATGCGCTGGGGGCGAACGGAAGTGCGCTCGCCTCCGTGCTGCTGGCAGTGGCGGCGGTCGGATTCGAGATCGCGGTGGCACGGCCGTGGGCGCAGGATCTGCCGTCGGCGGTGTTCGGCTGGCTTCCGGTGGCGCTCCTGCTGATTCCGCTGGCGGGCGCGTGGCGTTTCCGGAGATCCGGGGACACCGACTATCCGGTGATCCCCGCCGTGCTGTTCATCCTGACGCTCTACCTGGCGCTCATCGCACAGGCCCTCACCTTCGGGCCAACCGGCTGAAAGACGCACTAGCACCGGCGAATCCGACCAGTGCCAGGCCGGAGCACCACAGCACGGCCTCCACCCAGCGGCCGCCGCCGCCACCGTCGAGCAGTGCGCGCACGGTGTCCACGATCGGGGTCGCGGGCTGATTGTCGGCGAAGCCCCGCAGCCAGCTGGGCATGGTGGTGGTGCGCACGAACGCGCTGCTGACGTACGGGATGAAGGTGATCGCGTACGTCAGCCCGCCGGCCGCCGCCGGATTGGCCGCGATCATGCCCAGCGCCACCGAGATCCACGAGATGGCCAGGACGAACAGCGTCATCACGCCCAGCGCGGCCAGCCAGTCCAGCGGCCCGGCCTGCGGGCGGTAACCGAGGATCACCGCGACCGCCACCGCGATGCCGATGGCCGCCAGAATGCGCGCCATCCCCTCCACCACGTGCCCGGCCAGCACCGCCTGCCGGTACATGGGCAGCGTCCGGAACCTGTCGATGCTGCCGCGCAGCATATCCGTGGAGACCGCCGTGGCCGTGATCGACGCCCCGAATCCGGTGCACAGCAGCATGATTCCGGGCACCACGTAGTCGAGGTAGGTCCCGCCCACATTGATGGCCCCGCCGAACACGTAGGTGAACAGCAGCATGACCAGGATCGGCATGGTCATGGACAGGATCAGGGTGTCGGGGCTGCGCAGGGTGTTGCGCGCACAGCGCCGGAACATCACGGCGCTGTCGGTCACGAAGTAGAGGTTCACCGGGCCGCGGCTTCGACCCGGTCGGCGGCCCGCGCCGCGCCGCCCTCGGTCTGCAGGGTCGCCGCGAATTCCGCCACCCGGGAACGGCTTTCCGGTGTCAGCAGTGGCGCGAGCGCCTGCCGCAGGCGCTCGGCGGTCAGCTGGGTGAACCTCAGATGCGCGCCGATGCCGAGCTTGGCGACCTGCCCGCCCCACATGGGCTGATCGAACGACACCGAGCACACCAGGGTCGGCAGCCCGGCGCGCAGGCTCTCGAACAGCGTGCCGATACCGCCGTGGTGCACGGCCGCGAGGCAGCGCGGGAACACCACGTCGTGCGCGAAATCGCCGACCACCCGGACATGGTCGCCCGCGTGCGCGGCCGCGATATCCAGATCGCTCCAGCCCGCGCTCACCAGCGCCCGCACGCCCAGCAGACTCGACACCTCGTCGACCATCCGCAGCACGGCGGCGGCGTCCTTGATCGGCATGCTGCCGAAACCGAAGAACACCGGCGGCGAGCCCGCGTCGATCCAGCGCAGGATGCCGTCGTGATCACCCGCGAGATCGCCGACGGCCGCACGAGTGTCGTGGTCGAGGGTCAGGAATCCGGTGAACGGCCGCCGCGCGTCCCACTGCCGGGGCAGCCCGGGAACCAGGGCTGGATCATAGATCTGGAGCTCGGGGACTCGCGCTCGCGCCAGTACGCCCGCCGGGCTGGCGAACGACTTCCGCAATCCCAGCTCGGCCCGTAGTGCGTTCAGGTACGGCAGGAACGCCACCCGCCGCAGGTTCTCCGCGACCGTCCAGGTGGCCCGGTTGACGGCTGCGGGCGGACTCCAGTGCGCGGGCAGCGCGCCCGGGAACGGATAGGCGGAGTTCGCGCGGCACGGGAAGTAGTGCAGGCTGACCAGCGGAACGCCCATGGCCTCGGCCACCGAACTCGCGCGGTCCTCGGTGACGGTGCTGGCCACGATCAGATCCGCGCCCTGGCAGACCTCGATGACCTCCCGGTTCATCCGATCCGCGTAGCCGGACATCTGCTTGGCCACCAGCTGCATGAGCCGCAGCGTATTGCCCGCCGCCAGCGCCTGCTGTCCCTCGGGCGAACTGTAGAGCTGCTGCACGTCGGGACCGCAGGCCTGGGCGGGCAGGCCCGCCGATTTCACGAAGTCGACCAGATTCGGGGGCGCGCCGAACAGCACGTCGTGTCCGCGGCGTCGCAGTTCGATTCCGAGAGCGACGACCGGGTGCACGTCCCCTCGGGTTCCGGTGAGCGGAATCGCAATGCGCACGGGCCTGCTTTCTGTATCGGTACAGGACCTATCGACCCTCCAAGGTCAGCGGTTACAGCGTCCAGACCAAGGAAGTGTTGCCTTTCCAACAATAGGTCGGCGTCGGTACAGTCCGGCTGATGCACATCGCGCTTTTCGCGGACTATCACCCGCACACGCTCGGTGGAGTTCAAACCGCCGTCGACTCGCTGCGACGGGGGCTCGAGCGTGCCGGCCATCGGGTGACCCTGTTCGTGCCGCCGCAGGCCGGGGGCGTGGCCGCGATCGACGATCCGGACGTGGTGGAATTGCGGCCGATAGCGCTGGCGGTCAACGGTCTGGCCGTCGTGACCCCGGGCGCGAAGAACGACGCGCTGATCGACGCGGAATTCGCCGCGCGCGGTCCCGTCGATGTCGTGCACACCCACTCGACCTACGGCGTCGCCATTTCGGGCATGAAAGCCGCACGGCGACACCGGATTCCGCTGGTGCACACCGCGCACAGCCGCGACGACGCCTTCATCCAGCACACCTCACCCGCCCCGTACGCGGCGGCGCTGGCGCTGCGGACGCTGCACGGGCGGTATGTGCCGCACACCCATCACATGCCGCATCGGGCCGAGAGCCGTGCGGCGCGGCATGCCTGGTGGACCATGAGCGGGCAGGCGCAGGCCGCCGATCGGGTGATCGTGCCGACCCGGCATTTCGCGGATCTCCTGGTCGCGCACGGGCTCACCAGGCCGATCCGGGTGATCTCCAATGGCGTCGACGACGCCCTGCTGGAAGACATTGTGCCGCAGCCGCATCCGGTGGACGGACCGCTGCGGCTGGTGTGGTGCGGGCGGTTGTCGGCGGAGAAGCGGTTCCTCGAGGCGCTCGCGGCCGTCCGGCAGGCCCCGCACTGCACCCTCGAGGTCTACGGTGACGGGGATCTGCGCGCCGCCGCCGAGTCCTACCTCGGCGAACACCGGCTGGGGGACCGAATCCGATTGCACGGCACGGTTTCCCGCGCTGCCTGCCTGACGGCCATGGCGGCGGCGGACGCGCTGCTGTTCCCGTCCCGTGATGCCGAGACCCAGGGCATGGTGCTGCTCGAGGCGGTGGCGGTGGCGCTGCCCGTTCTCTACTGCGATGCGGTCCTCGACGAGACGGTCCCGGCCGGTGCGGGTCTGCGCGCCGGTGCGTCGGTGGAGTCCCTCGCCGAGAGCATCGAGAAGCTGGCGGCCGATCGCACCGCCCTCGACGCGATGCGCGAGGTCGCGGGCGAGCACTCCGGCTCGGTCCGGCAATCCCATTACACCGCGGCGATTCTCGCGATCTACGAGGACGCCGTGGGCACCGCCGCGCGGGCGACAGCCGTCGCGCTTCCGCGCACCCTGTCGGAAATCCCTACCGCTCCGGGCGGTCTGCCGCTCGTCGGGCACAGCCTGCGGGCGCTGAGCGATGCGCCCGGCTTCGTGAAATCACTGGGCGAACTCGGGCCGATCGTGCGAATCCACTTCGGCCGCAAGACCGGATATGTCCTCACCACACCCGAGCTGGTCCGCCGGGTCGCCGTGAGCGACGCCGAGTTCGAGCGGGAGGATCTGCGCGAGGCCATCGAGGATGTGGCGGGCGGATCGGTGAACGTGCTGCGCGGAGCCGAGCACAAACTGCGCCGCCGCATGATCTCGCCCTCGCTCAAGCAGAGCAGGTTGGCCGAATACTCCAGGGCCGCGGCCGATATCGCCAACACCTGGTCGGCCGGACTGCCCGCCGGCACCCGGGTGAACCTCATGGACGAGGCGCACGGCCTGGTTCTCGACACCGTCTCCTCCACGCTGTTCACCGCGGATTTCAGCGCGTCGGCCCGGCGCGAGATCCGCGACAACATTCCGTGGCTGCTGTCCCAGGTCATCATCCGCACCGCCATGCCACCGCAGATCCGGCGGCTGCGCGTGATCTCCAACTACCGCTGGCGCACCAAGGCGCGGGATCTGCGCGCGGCCGTCGGTGCGGTGATCGCCGAATACCGCCGCCGCGACGAGGATTTCAACGATGTGGTGTCGGCGCTCATCCGCCACACCGATCCGGAGACCGGGGCCACCCTCTCCGACGAGCACATCATCGACGAGGCCATTCTCATGCTCGCCGGTGGCGTGGGATCCATGGCCTCCCTGGCCGGTTGGCTCTGGTACGAGGTCATGCGCCATCCGGAGGTCGCCGAGCGGCTCTACGCCGAACTCGATGCCGTGGTCGGCGCGGAGGGCATCAGCCCCGAACACCTGGACGCCCTGCCGTACCTGAAACAGGTTGTGGCGGAGACCATTCGCTTCTGGGGTCCGTGGATCAGCGCGGCCAATTCCGCGTCGGATCTCACCATCGGCGAGGTCACCCTGCCCGCGGGTGCGGCAGTCATGTTCAGCCCCTACCTGGTGCAGCACGATCCCCGGAACTTCCCGCATCCCGAACACTTCGACCCCGGCCGCTGGTCGCCCGAACGTGTCGACGACACCGCCAGGAAGGCCAGTCTCTCCTTCGGCGTGGGCCGCCGCCGCTGCCTCGGCGATCACTTCGCCATGATGGAGATCGCCCTGGCCTCCGCCGCGCTGCTCACCCGCTGGCGGCCCACTCCGGTGCCCGGGTACACCGTGCGCCCGTCCAATCGCGACTTCGTTCTCTCGCCCTCGGCCCTGCCGGTCACGCTGCAACCGCGCTAGCCTCGGACTATGTGCCGAAACATCACTGCCCTACGGGGCCTGGAGCCCGCGGCCACGCCTGAGGAGATCCAGGCCGCCGCACTGCAGTACGTTCGGAAGGTCGGAGGGCTGTCCAGCGTCTCCGAGTCCAATCGCGCGATCGTGGAGGCCGCCGTGGCCGATATCGCGGCCGTGACCACCCGTTTGCTCGAGCAACTGCCGGAGCGGAAGGTGCCGCCCAAGACCGTGCCGCCGCTGCGCCGGCCGGAAGTGGTGGCCCGTATCCGTCTGCGCGGCTGAGCCCGGGGCCGGTCATGACCGAGCGGAAACCGCCGGGGCACACCTTCGAATCCTGGATCGACAAGCAGATCCGCGAGGCCACCGAGCGGGGCGAGTTCGACGATCTGCCCGGTAAGGGCGAACCACTGCCGGGTGCGGGCGCGCCGCTCGACGAGAACTGGTGGCTGAACAGCTACCTGCGGCGCGAGGGCATCGGCGGCGAGGCGCTGCTGCCGCCGTCCATCGTGCTGCGCCGCGATGCCGAGCGGATTCAGCAGACGGTGCGCGATCTGGCCGCGGAAGCACAGGTGCGGGCCGTTGTCGGCGAGCTCAATGATCGGGTCGTGCAGTATCTGCGGATGCCGACGCCGCCCCATGTGCCGGTGCGTCCGGTGAACGCCGATGACGTGGTCGCGCAGTGGCGGAGCGAGCGTGCGGCGGCTCGGGCTGCGCAAGCGGTCCCGCGGCCACCGGCGAAAACGGCGGCCACATCAGCGGAACCGTCAAATCGCCGCCGAAAGTGGTTGCGCGCCTTGTTCTCCGGGAAACGGGCCTAGCGAGATTCGATCGAGGGGGAAGTATGGGTGAGGGCGTAGCGGTGCTGGGCGGCGGGGAGCCGGAGGTCTTCGACCGGCTGCGGCCGCTGCTGTTCACCGTGGCCTACGAACTGCTCGGCAGCGCCGCCGACGCCGAGGATGTGCTGCAGGACAGCTACATTCGCTGGCGCGACGTCCCGGCCGCGGAGGTGGCGCATCCGCGCGCCTACCTGACCAAGGTCGTCACCCGCCAAGCGCTCAATCATCTGCGCACGGTGCAGCGCCGCCGCGAGGAGTACGTCGGCAGCTGGCTGCCCGAACCCATTCGCACCGAGCACGATGCCAGTCACGATGTGCTGCTCACCGAGTCGGTGTCGATGGCCATGCTGCTGGTGCTGGAGACCCTCGGCCCCACCGAGCGGGCGGTGTTCCTGCTCTCGGAAGTGTTCGGGCACAGTCTTACCGAGATCGCGGACATGATCGACAAGAACGACGCGGCGGTGCGGCAGATCGCGCATCGGGCGCGCGCCCACGTGCGATCCCGGCATCGGCGCTTCGCCGCCGACAACGCGACCAGCCGGGCGGTGATCGGCACCTTCCTGACGGCGGTCCGCACCGGCGACGTCCAGGCGCTGATGGATGTGCTCGCCCCCGACGTCGTGCAGATCTCCGACGGCGGCGGCAAGGTGACCGCCGCGCGCCGCCCGGTCACCGGGGCGGCGCCGGTCGCGAACTACCTGGTGGGTCTGGCTCGAAAAGGCTTGGCGGGCATGACTTTCGAGTTCGGCGAATACAACGCCCTGCCCGCGCTGCTGCTGTTCGACAGCGACGGGAAGCTGGATACGGTGCTCATCATCGAATTGGACGGGGAGCGGATCGCGAACCTCTACGCGGTGCGCAATCCCGACAAGCTGGGATCGGCCCAGACCCTGCGGTCCCTGCGGCGGTGACGCGGGCCACAGTCACCCGCTGTCACGATCGCGAACCGGGCGGTGTCTCCGAGGTATGAAGACGATCATCGTGTGCACATCCGTATCCCACGGCAACACCCGGCGGGTCGCCGACGTCATGGCAGAGGTGCTGGACGCCGACGTCGTCGCCCCCGAACAGATCGACGCGGCCACCCTCGCCGACTACGACCTGGTGGGATTCGGGTCCGGAATCTTCCTGGGCTCCTTCCACGAGAACCTGCGCGAATTCGTGCGGGCCCTGCCGGCGGGGCAGCGCGGCCGGGCGTTCGTCTACGCCACCAGCGGATTCGAGCGGCCGGTGCGACCGTTCACCGGCCCGCTGGTGACCGAGCTGGAACGCAAGGGTTTCGAGGTGGCGGGCAGTTTCTCCTGCCGGGCCTGGGATACCTGGCTGCCGTTCAAACCCGTCGGCGGGATCCGCAAGAACCGGCCGAACGCGGACGACCTGACGGCCGCGCGGGCCTTCGCCGCCGGGCTGCGGGTGCGGTCAGGAATCCAGTAGGTGGCGTAGATAGCGGTCGGGATCGGCGAGGAAATCCCGGGTCAGGCGCACCGGCAGGGCATCGTCGTAGCTGGTGCGGTGGATTTCGCCGGTATCGCTGATCTCGTAGATCATCGCCCCGGGCAGCGACAGCAGGATGGGGGAGTGCGTGGCGACGATCAGCTGACTGTCCCGAGCGGCCAGATCGGCCACATGGGCCAGCACCGCGAGGCAGCCGCGAACCGACAGCGCGGCCTCGGGCTCGTCGAGCAGATACAGCCCGCCGGGCCGGAAACGATTGCTGATCAGGTCGATGAAGGATTCCCCGTGGGAGCGCTCGTGCGCGGAGACGCCGCCGTAGGCCGGAAGCAGCGGCGGGCCGAAGCTCGGCTCCCGGTCCAGCGCCTCGATCTCGGTGGCCACGTTGTAGTAGGACTCGGCGCGCAGGAAGAAGCGCGAGCGGGGACGGCGGCCGGATTTCGCGACCAGCAGGTGCGCGCCCAGCTCGGATTCGCTGGACCGCGTGGCGAAGTTGAAGTTCTGGCTGCCGCCTTCGGGATTGAACCCGTAGGCCACGGCCAGCGCCTCCACCAGCGTGGACTTGCCGGAGCCGTTCTCGCCCACGAAGAAGGTGATGCCGGGGTCGAAGTCGATGCCGCTCGCCAGCGCGCGTATCACGGGGAGATCGAAGGGGTAGCCGCTGTCCGGCGTGCCGGGGGCGAGCCGGACGCCGCGGATATAGCCCTGCGCACGAATATCCCGTGGACTCAAACCGGACCTCCTCGGCGCTACCTGATCGTGCCTGCACGGTAGCGGCCGAGGGTGACAGGAAACCGCGCGCCCGCCGGGCTCAGACCTTGGTGCGGACGAACCGGTAGATCAGCAGGACGATGATCGCCCCGATGATGGCGCCGATGAAGGTGTGCTCCACGGGCGGCCGGAAATCGAACTTGTGGGGGGCGAAGACCAGGCTGCCGAGGGTGCCGCCGACATAGCCGCCCACGATGCCCAGCACGATGGTGGCGATCCAGCCCATATCGTCCTTGCCGGGGACCAGGAGACGGGCGATGGCACCGGCGATGAGGCCGATGATGATCATGACGATGATGCTCATGGCATGCTCCTTGCCTCGCGGGTTCCGCATTCCGAAGGTAGCAGGGCGAGGGGTCGGTTCGAGCGTGTCGCAATACACCAGCGTGCCCGTGTCCCGCCGCGGCGTCACGCCGTCGACGGTTCCTCAGACCGAAGGCAGCGTGATCAGTTCACGGATCAGGACCTCGGGGCGGTCCAGCGGGACACAGGTGCGGCTGTGCTCGGCGATCACCAGGCGGGCGTTGGGGAAGGCGTCGGTCAGCAGCCGCCCGTGCGCGGGCGGCATGAGGACGTCATCGGCCGCCCACACCACCAGGACCGGGCCGGGGAAGTCGGTGGCGGCCGCCCACTGTCGTTTGGTCGCGGGCGTATGCCGTTCGCTCAGGATCTTGGCGAGATCGCGCCGCACCCCAGCCTCGGAGGCGAACGGCAGCAGCCAGCGTTCGACCAGATCCGGCGGAATCCGGCGTCCCGCACTGGGATCGGCCGTGGCGAAGCGGTGCCGCACGCGCGGGCTGCGCAGGGCGCGACCGGCCAGCCCGAGCAGACCGGGCACCCGTGCGGCGGCGGCCGAGGCCCGGCCCGGCCGGCCCGGCGGATAGTTGTCGAAAGCCTCGCAGGCGCACAGCACCAGGCGGCTCACCCGCTCGGCGCAGCCTTCGGCCAGCATGATCTGCGCTGCGCCCCAATGGTTCTGGACCAGGGTCACCTCGCTCAGATCCAGGGCGTCCAGGAACTCCGCGACCAGCCGCGCCAGCCCGGTGATGCTCAGATCGGCCTCGGGCTCCATCGGAATGCGATGGCTGCCCAGCGGCAGGGTGGGCCGGACGCAGCGGTAGCGCGCGGGCAGCCCGGCGACCACCTCGCGCCATACCAGTGCGTCCTTCATGGCCCCGTGCAGGAATACCAGCGTCGGCCCCGGACCGCCGGAATCCAGATACTCGACGGTCCCCGCCGAGAGCTGGATCGACTTCATCTCGGTCGGTGTGTCCGGCAGGGACATCAGGCGGCCTCCTCGGCGAGCGGTTCGGGTGCGGCGGAGCTCAGCCGGCCCTCGCGCCACGGCAGCAGTACCGCGGTGAGCACCGCGCCGACCCCCGTGGCGAG
Organism: Nocardia acididurans; assembly: GCF_016741815.1. Taxonomy (GTDB): domain Bacteria; phylum Actinomycetota; class Actinomycetes; order Mycobacteriales; family Mycobacteriaceae; genus Nocardia; species Nocardia acididurans. The sequence goes on along the minus strand of NZ_JAERRJ010000003.1, from coordinate 208,218 downwards.
GGCGGCCACCCCGGCGGTCCAGAAGATGCCGTCCACGAAGGCCTCGCGCACCACCGTGATCGCCTGCTCGCGCAACTGTGGCGACGGTATCCGCTCGGCCAGTGCCAGTCCGGCGAACGGGGACGAATTAACCTCGCGGACAACATTTTCCGGCAGTCCCGCGGTCGAGACGGCCGGTGCGATGGCGTGCGCGTAGATCGAGGACAGCACCGAACCCAGCACCGCCACGCCCAGCGCGCCGCCCACCTCGCGGGTGGTGTCGTTGATGGCCGCGCCGACGCCCATATCCTCCTCGTCGAGATTGGACATGAGCAGTTCGGTGGCCGGGCCCTGCACCAGGCCCAGACCCGCGCCCATGAGGATGGTGGTCGGCAGGATCACCGCCGCGTAGGAGGTGTGCGTGTCCAGGAAGGTCGCCACCACGAAACCGCCGCACAGCGCCGCCAGCCCGGCGGCCACCGTCGGCGCGGTGCCGAGCCTGCGGCCCAGCGTCATGCCGATCGGTGCGCCGATCATGATGCCGACCGCGTACGGCAGCGCCCGCACACCCGTCTCCATGGCCGAATAGCCGCGCACCGCTTGGAAATACAGCGTGAAGAAGAAGACGAACCCGAACAGCGCGAAGAACGCCACCGAAATCGACAGCGCCGGAATGGCGAAGCGGCGCATCCGGAACAGCCGCACATCCAGCAGCGGAACCCGAACCCGCAACTGCCACAGCACGAACAGCGTCAGCGCGAGCGCGGCACCCGCGAAGGCGGCGACCGTGATCGGCGCGGTCCAGCCGTGCCGGGGCGCTTCGATGATGGCCCACACCAGCAGCACGATTCCGGCGATGGACAGCACCACGCCGAGTATGTCCAGCCGGGCCGGTATCGCCACCTTGGCCTCCGGAACCCACAGCGCGGTCCCGGCGACGGCGATGGCGGCCACCGGCAGATTGATCCAGAACACCGAATGCCAGCTGAAATGCGCCAGCAGCCAGCCGCTGACGAGCGGCCCGCCCACGATGGCGATACCCGCCACGCCCGCCCACACGCCGATGGCGATGGACCGCTCGCGCCGATCGGTGAACAGGGTGGTGACCAGGGCCAGCGTCGCCGGGAAGATGGCGGCCGCGAAGACGCCCATGGCCGCGCGCGCCCCGATCAGCTCGGGCAGTCGATCGGAGGTGGCGGCCACCACCGACATGGCGGCGAAGCCCAGCATGCCCAGGTAGAGCACCAGGCGGCGGCCGTAGCGGTCGCCGAGAGTGCCTGCCGCCAAGAGGAATCCGGCGAAGGTGAGGGTGTAGGCGTCGACGCACCACTGCAGGCCGCTGAAGCCCGCGCCGAGCTGCGCGCCGATCGCCGGGAGCGCGATATTGATGATGGTGTTGTCGATGACCACCAGCAGCTCGGCCAGGCACAGCACGGCCATGGCGGCATAGCGGGTGTAGCCCGCCGGGCCGCTCATCGGGAGACCGTGCTCACCTCACCCGGCAGCCGGAATCGCATGGGCTGCATGTTCTGCCGCCGCAGAATGCTCATGGGCGTGTACTGGATGGCGAGGTCGCGCAACCGCACCGCCACGGGGTTGCGCAGCTGTTCCAGTCGGCTGAGCCGCCGGGAGTCGGCGACGAGCCGCTTGGTGCGGTCGTGGCGCGCCTTCTCGTAATTGCGCAGTCCCGTAATCGGATTCGGTGCGACAGCGAGCTCGTGGCCGAGCACCACCGCGTCCTCGATGGCGGAGCTCGCGCCCTGGCTCAGGCTGGTGAGCATGGGGTGGGCGGCATCGCCGATGAGGGTGGTCCGGCCGTCGCCCCACTGCGACAGGAAGTTCCGGTCCTGCGCGGGGACGACCACGATCGCCTCCTCGGGAGTCTGCTCGATCACCTCCATCACCTCCGGCGCCCAGCCCGCGAATACCGCTGCCACACCGGCCTTTCCGCCGGACCAGTCGCGAGCCGCCGCCACCCCGACGCTCTGGGTGCCCCACCAATAGACCTGGCCGCCGCCGATCTCGATGAGGCCGAAGCGGGTGCCGCGGCCCCAATAGTGCCGGGCCGCACCGGTGGTCAGGCTGGGGTGGGAGTACGGGATCACCGCCAGCCAGCACACATAGCCGTACTCGTTGAGCGGCTCGTCGCCCGCGAGCTGCGCGCGCACCGCCGAGCGGATGCCGTCCGCGCCGATGAGCACGTCACCGCTCGCGGTCTGTCCGTCGCCGAAAGTGGCTGTCACACCGGCGCTGTCGTGCCGGAAGCCGGTCAGCGGACTGTTCCAGTGGATCGGCACCTCCGGGGCCGCCGCGCGCAGCACCGCGATCAGGTCGTTGCGGCGGATGTTCACGATCGGCGCGTTCAGCTCGGCGGTGATGCGCTGGATCGGCAGCTCCCGCACCGTGGCCCCGGTCGGGGTGTGAATGCTGAACCGGCGCAGCGGGCTTCCGGTGGGGCCGTCGGTGGGATCGATGCCCAGTTCGGCCAGTGCCGCGGTGGCATTGCAGGCCAGCCCCAGCCCGGTGCCGGTATCCCGGAATCCCGCTGTGGCCTCGTGGATGTCGACATCGAAGCCGTGCCTGCGCAGGGCGACGGCGGTGGTCAGCCCGGCAATGCCCGCGCCCGTGACGAGGACCTTCACGCTCTGACCTCCTTGGGGACGGTGATCGCCGGGCCGGTGCGCTCCATGACGAAGTCCAGCAGGCGGTTCGGCAGCAGGCGCGTGGCCACCGCCACCGCCTTGGAATCCGCGCCCACCGGGTAGCGGGTGCGCGGGCTCTGCGCGGTGAGCGCGTGTTCGATGGCGGTCGCCACCTGGGCGGGCTTGGTGCGACTCGCCTGTGCGCGTTGGGTGTTCGCGGTGACGAAGGCCAGGAACCGGTCCCGGTACAGGTCGGCGATCTCGTCCGGGGCGGCGGCGAGCACCCGCTCCGCGCCCTCGCCGAGCTTGCCCCAGATGGGGGTCGACACCGCACCGGGCTCGATGATGGAGACGCTGACCTGCAAGGGCGCGAGCTCCCGGCGCAGCGCGTCGGAGAGCCCGACCTTGCCGAATTGCGCTGCGGCATACGCGCCGTGGTACGGGGTGGCCAGGCGGCCGACGCCGGAGGCCACGTTCACGATGCGGCCCGCGGGCGCGCGCGTCGGCGCACCGGCGGCGCGAATCCGCAGCAGCGGCAGGAAGGTCCGGATGAGCTGCACCGGACCGACCAGGGTGACCTCCAGCTGGGCGCGCAGGTCCTCGGCGGGCAGCAGTTCGATCGGCGCGGCCACGCAGACGCCCGCGTTGTTGACCAGACCCGTCAGCCCGGCCGCGCCCACGCGGTCGGCGATCAGCTTGTGCGCCGCGGCGATCGACTCCGCGGCGGTGACATCGACGATGACGGGCTCGACCCGGTCGTCCGCCTGCCGCAGTTCCTGCGCGTCGGCCTCGCGCCGCACGCCGGCGAAGACCTGGAAACCGCGATCGGCCAGGTGCAGGGCGGTCTCCCGGCCCAGCCCGGTCGACGCTCCGGTGATCAATACCGCTCCACGGGTATCGGACACGTTGTCAGCCTTTCCGCACGGCCGGTTCCGGCCGGACTAGTTCACGCGACAGGATTTCGAGCGAGTCATCGGCCAGCTGCCGTGCCCGGGCGTCGGAGACCGTGCCCTCGATATAGGTGAAATTCCAGTGCAGCACACCGTGACTGGTGTTCACGGTCGCCACGAAATGCCCGCTGATGGAGATGCCCGCGATGAACTGGGCCCCCGACAGGGCCCAGTCCCCGGACCGCTCGGGGAAGTCGTAGCGGCCGATATTGGAGATGCAGACATTGCCGGGGCCGCGCTGATCCAGCAGGGCCACGGTGCGCGCCGAGTTGGCCACCGAATCCGGGGTGGCCAGGCGCAGCAGCGTGACGAGAGCGAGGTGCTGGCGGAAGTTCTTGCGCCGCAGCAGCTCACGATTGAGATCGCGGGCCACCTCCCACAGGTCGACCGCGCCGAACCGGGGGAAGGACGGGACCGTGCAGACGTACGCTCCGGCATCGTCGGGTCCCACCACGGGGCGCAGCTCGGTCCGGAAATCCACCGGTGACCCGATCCCGATCCGGCCCGAATCGCCCGGCGCGACAATATTTCCCAGCGCCAGCGCCATGGCCGCGGTGAGCGCCCCGTGTACGGTCACGCCCTCGGCGCGGCACCGCTGGACCAGCGCCTCGAGCTGCTCGCCGGACAACTCCCGATGCCACAGTCGGGTCCGCCGGTCGTGCGGGTCCACCGCCACCTCGGGCAGCAGTCGGTGCGGGCGCGCCGCCGCGGCGACCACCTGATCGACAATGGCGGTGCCGACCGCCCGCAGGAGTCCGCGCATCCCGCGAAACCGGCTGGGCAGCATGTCCTCCGGAGCCGGTAGCGGCAACCGTCGCACGACACCGTAGGCGGCGGGTTCGGTGTCGGGCGTCATGCTCCCAGCGGTGTGCGCGGCGGCGTAATCGACCAGGTCGCGCAGCAGCGCCAGCGCCGTCGTGCCATCGGCGACGACATGGGACACCGTCAGGATCAGGTCGTGGTACTCGCCGGGTTCACCGGCGCGGTGCACCACATCGACGATGCGGGCCAGCGGACGGGTGCGCCAGTCCAGGGAGGTCCCCAGCTCGGTGATATCCACCTCGTGCTCCCAGGCCTCGGTATCGGCGGCGGCGGGAGTGACTGTGCGGACCGGGATCTCGGCGCTGTAGACGGGCACGAACTCGGGGTTCTTGCCGTCGCTGTCGGCGGCGATGCTCACCCGGAGCAGGGGATGCTCCGCGGTGAGATCCGCCGCCGCGGCCTCGAGCGCGGCGGTGGTCACCGCGCCCGACACCCGCACTCGGGCGATCACATTCAGCGGTGAGATCTGATCGGCGATCCAGTACCACCGCTCCATGGGGCTGAGCGGTCTGTGCACCTCGGCTGTGGTCATCGGTTGCCCACCTCGGCATTTCGGATTTCGGCACGGTCGAGGACCACGGCGAGCTGCCGGGCCACCTCGAAGACGTGCGGGCGCGACATCATGGTCAGGTGATCGCCCGGCACCGCGATCACCTCGAGTTCCCGTGCCGCCCAGCGATCCCAGCCATTGGTGGGGCTGTCGAACATGCTGCCCACCCGGTGATGCGCCTCGTGGGCGGCGTCGGGCAGGGCGTCCTCGGCCCGCAGCACCACGATGTCGCGGTCCAGCGGCGTCATGGAGTAGTGCACGGTGGCTTCGTAATTCGCGCGGAAGACCGCGTACAGGCGGCGGATCAGCTGCGGGGAGGCCTCCGCGCCCACGATCCCGCGTGCGACGGACTGCCGCAGGACGGCCTCGAACAACTCCTCCGGTGTCGCTGCGGTGGTGTCGAATTCGGCTGCCGCCGCCTCCGGGCCCTGGGCGTACCAGAGCAGTTCGGTGAAGAACCAGACGATGAGATCCCGCTCCGGAATCGGGGTCACCGGGTCGTCCCCCAGGGAGATGGTGTCCAGCAGCACGACCTGTGCCAGATCCGTCTCCGGCAGCTGGCGGGCCATCTCCAGGGCGACATAGCCGCCGAAGGACCAGCCGGCCAGATGATAGGGGCCGTCGGGGTGCACGCGGCGGATGGCCTCGATGTAGGCAGCCGCGAGTCCCGCCATATCGCCGATCGGTGTGCCGCCCGGTTCGATACCACTGGCCTGGATGCCGTAAACGGTTCGACCGGTGAGACTTTCGGCGAGGTCCACATAGCAGAGCACATTGCCGCCGATCGGATGCACCAGGAACACCGGCGCGCGATCCGGCTCCCCGGTGCGCAGCGGCACCAGCGGATCGAACGCACGGGCCACGCCGCCCGCCCGCACCACGGTGGCCAGTCCGGCCGCCGTGGGCGTGGCGATGAAGGTCTCCAGCGGAATGTCCACGCCCCAGCGATTGCCGATGGTCATGGCCGCCCGCATGGCTCCCACCGAGGTGCCGCCCGCCTCGAAGAAGCTGGTGTCGGCGGATATCGAGGCGGCCCCGGCGAATTCGGCCAGGATCTCGGTGAGCGCCCGTTCGTGTTCGTCGGCGGGCGCGCGGCTTTCGGCCGGCGACTCCGCTCGGGGAGTGGCGGCCAGTGCCCGCAGGGCGGTGTCGTCGCGTTTTCCGTTCGGCATGACCGGTATCGCATCGAGCCAGTGGTACCGGCTCGGGATCATATAGTGCGGCAGTGTCTTTCGCATTTCCGCGCTGATCGCCGCGGCTTCGGGCCGATCACCGTCGCCGACCAGGAAGGCCGCGAGGACGGCATCGACGCCATCGCGATGCAGCGGCAGCACGGCCGCCGCCTCCACCCCGCCGACCCGGGTCAGGGCCAATTCGACCTCGGCGCACTCGATCCGGTACCCGCGCACCTTCACCTGGGTGTCGCCGCGCCCCAGCCAGATCAGCTCGCCGTTCGGCAGCTCGACGCCGAGATCGCCGGTGCGGTACAGCCTTTCCCCGCTCCCGCTCGCGACGAATCGCTGCGCGGTGAGCCCGGCCCGGTTCTCGTACCCCTGCGCGAGGCACGCCCCGCCGAGGTAGATCTCCCCGGTCACGCCGCGTGCCACCGGCCGCAACCGGTCGTCGAGCAGCAGCACCCGCACCCCGTCGATCGGGCGTCCGATGGGCGGCAGCGCCGGATACCGATTCGGCTCGCCCGACATCGAATAGGCGGTCGTGACATGGGATTCCGTCGGCCCGTACTGGTTCTCCAGCACCAGCCCGGGATTGGCCGCGCACAGTGCCCGGATCTCCGGGGTGATCCGCAGCTGATCGCCCGAGGAGATCAGCGCGGTGAGGGCGGACGGGAACGTGCGGGTGGCGACCGCGGCCTCCGCCAGCGCCTGCAGGGCCACGAACGGCAGATACATCCGCTGCACCGCACCGTCGATCACGGTGCGCAGCAACGCGACCGGATCGGTCCGGTGCCCCTCGGTGATCAACCGCAGCGTTCCGCCGCCCGCCAGCGTCGAGAAGATCTCCTGCAGCGACACATCGAATCCGAGCGGCGCGTACTGCAGGGTCACCGCGCCGGCGCCCGAGGCCGCCCGCCCCTGCCATTCGATCAGATTCGCCAGGGCCCCGTGCCGCATCACGACACCCTTGGGCTCGCCGGTGCTGCCCGAGGTGAACAGCACATAGGCGGCCGAGTCGCGATGGATGACGGGCGGTTGCCACTCGCCGGACCCGGTGGTGCGGCGGTCGGCGTCCGGCGCCGTGTCACCCGTGCGTTCCGTGCCGTCCGCGAGCAGCGCGTCGTCCTCCGCGAAGAGCGCGTCGAGGTCGGTGATGACCCGCGCCGGTTCCGCCTGTGCGAGTACGGCTTCGCGTCGCTCGGCGGGGTAGCTCGGGTCGAGCGGCACCAAGGCGGCTCCGGCGCGCATGACGCCCAGCACGGTGGCGATGAGCTCGGGCGAGCGGTCGAGCATGACGGCCACCCGGTCGCCCGGTAGCACGCCGCCGGCGCTGAGCCTGCTCGCGATACGCGCACTCGTGTCGGCGAGCCAGCGGTAGTCGCGCGTGCCCGAGTCGTCCACCAGGGCAGCCCGCCCGGGGTGCCTGCCCGCGGCGGCCTCCACCAGGGTGAGGACGTCGCCGGAACGCACCGTATCCAGGTCCACGGGCGCGCCGGGCGTACGAACCAGGGCCGCCAGCACGCCGCTGTACAGCTGCGCGTACTCGTCGCACTGGGCGTCGGTGATCCCGTCGGCTCCCGCCGAGACACGCAGGACCAGATCATCCCCGCGCGGGTCGACGGCGGCGGTGACGAGCAGGGCGAAGTTCGTCTGCTCCTCGATGCTCACCTCGGTGATCGCCACCTCCGGAACGGCGACCAGCTCGGCGAGACCGTGATAGTCGACGTAGTTGAAAGCGGTGTCGAACAGGGGGCCGCCGTGGTCGGCGATCATGGCGCGCAACGGGAATCGGCGATACCGGTGCGAGGCGCGCAGCTGGTGATCGACCGCACGCGCCGTGTCCGCCCACGACGGGAGGTCGGTGGTCCGCAGCCGCAGCGGCAGGGTGTTGAGGAACAACCCGGCGATCTGATCGCCGCCGGTGCGGCCCGGACGGGCGTGGCTGACCACGCCCGTGATCACGTCGGTGGCTCCCGACATGGCCCGCACGGTCAGCAGATGTGCGGCCGTCAGCACGGCCTTGGGCGAAACGCCCTGTGCGACAGAGATATCGCGCAGCCCGCGCCGCAACCACGTGGGCAGTACGAGTGTGGCGGTTCCGCTGCGCCGCGTCTCCCGCGGCAGGTACGGACGAGCCGAGGCGATGGTGGCGGGCACCGCGTCCGCGAGCAGCTCGGACCAGTAGCGCCGCGCGGTCGCGTCCTGCTCGGCGGCGCGTTCGTCCCGGGCGTACTCGGCCAGCAGAGCCGGTGTGTACGACGCGGTTTCGACGGCCGGGACGGGCAGTCCGATGCGGTGCAGGTAGTCCTGCAGCAGTTCGCGGATCAGGGTGGCCACACTCCAGCCGTCCAGGATGGCGTGGTGGAAGTGCAGGGTCAGGGTGATGCCCGCGTCGCCCGGGGTGACGTGCAGATGGTGCAGCGGTGCGGCATTCGGCACGTAGGCGTCGAAATCGAGGTCGTCCTCCGCGCCGATGGTGAGGGCGGACGGCACGCTGTGATGCACCAGCTGCAGCGGGATGGAGCGCCCGGTGAGATCGAAATCCGAGCGCAGGGCCGGATGCCGGTGCAGCAGTGCGGCATACGCCGCCCGGAACGGCTCCTCCTGCCAGGGCAGCCGCAGGTGGTAGGTGAAAACATCCTGGTACAGCGTGGATTCGCTGTTCTCCAGACTGTGGAACAGCATGCCGAGCTGCAGTGCCGTGGCCGGGAAGGCGTCCGCCACCCCGGTCAGTGACGCGCGGTCGATGAGGGGGACGGTCTCCAGCGCAGTGGCTACCGCCGGACCCGAGTCGGTGCGGCGGGTGGCCGCCCGCGCCAGGTCCGCGATGGTCGGGCGGGCGAACAGCTCGTCGAGATCCACCGCCAGGCCGCGCTGTTCGGCGGCCGTGCGCAGGCGCAGCGCGAGAATGGAATCGCCACCGGTGGTGAAGAAGTCGTCGTGCACGCCGATCTCGGCGGGATCGCGGTCCAGCACGCGGGCCCACAGCTGTGCGAACTCGCGCTCGATATCGGTGCGCGGTGCGACGATTCCCGCGGCGGGCCGATCGGCGGACGGCAGCGCCCGGCGGTCGACCTTGCCGCTGCGGCTGAGCGGCAGCGCCTCCAGGAGGTGGAAGCGTGACGGAATCATGTAGGCGGGCAGGCGCTGTGCCAGGTGCGCGGCGACCTCGTCCGCCGTCGCCGTGCCCACGAAGTACGCGGCCAGGGTGATGCCACCGTCGGCGGTGCGCTCGTCGACGACGACGCCGGCGGTCACGCCGGGGCAGGTGCCGAGCTGATTCTCGATCTCGCCCAGGGTGATCCGATTGCCGCGCACCTTGATCTGGTCGTCGAGGCGGCCCAGGTACTCCAGGGTGCCGTCGGCCAGCCAGCGGGCCAGATCACCGGTGCGGTAGCGTGTCCCGCCCGGCATGGAGATATCGCGGACGAAGGCCGTCAGGGTCTGCTCCGGCTGGCCGAGATAACCGCGGCCGACGCCGATTCCGGCGATGTTCAGTTCCCCGGGGACGCCGATCGGAGTCCGTCTGCCCCGCGAATCCAGCACGGAGAGCGAGAGATTGTCGATCGGACGGCCGATCGGGACCCGGTCGATCCATTCGGCACCGGCGGGCAGATCCCAGTAGGAGACATCCACGGTGGCCTCGGTCGGGCCGTACAGGTTGGCCAGCTGTACCCGGTGCAGACCCAGCCGGGCGAGCACGTGACGGAACCGGTTCACCAGGGCCGGGGTGAGGGCCTCACCACTGCACACCACCAGGCGCAGGGCCGTGAGATCGGCCGCCGCGGCGGGTGTTTCCGCGATGTGGTCGAGGAACGGGCCGAGCATGGACGGTACGAAGTGCAGCACCGTCACGCCGTGGCGGCCCATGGCCTCGGTCAGGGCACGCGGATCGCGTTCCGCGCCGGGCGCCAGGACGGCGGCGCGGGCTCCGGTGAGCGACCACCACAGCAGTTCCCACACCGAGACATCGAAGGTGGCCGGTGTCTTGTGCAGCACAACGTCGTTCGCGGTCAGCCGGTAGCGGCGCTGCATCCACTCCAGGCGGTTGACGACCGAGAGATGCTCGATCATCACGCCCTTGGGCACCCCGGTGGAGCCGGAGGTGTAGATGACGTAGGCGAGATCGCTGGAGCGCGTGGTGGTGCGAGCGGTGCCCGTGGTGTGCAGGGCCGGATCCGGATCGATGCGGTGCACGCCGAGATCCGCTGCCAGCGCGTCGAACTCGGGTCCGGCGAGGAGAACTCGAGCGCCGCAGGCGGTCACCAGCTCGCGGATGCGCTGCTCCGGATGATCGACGCCGATCGGCACGTAGGCCCCGCCCGCCGCCAGGATGGCGTGCACGGCGACCACGGAATCCACCCCGCGCGAGAGGATGACCGGCACGCTCTGCTCGGGACGCAATCCCGCGCCACGCAGGGAGGCGGCCAAACCCCGTATCCGGGAACCGAATTCGGCGTAGGAGAGACTCCAGGTGGCACCGTCCGGGCCGTCCCCGACCAGGGCGGTCTGCTCGGGTGTCCGGTCGATCTGCGCCGCGACCAACTGGTCCACGGTGGCGTCCAGGTCCAGGGGTGCGACGGGCCCGGCCTCGAACTCCTCGATCCGCTCCCGCTCCTCGGCGGACAGCAGCGCGATCTCGCCGACCGGGCGCTCGGGTTCGGTCAGCGCGGTCTCGATGAGGCGAAGCACCTGCCGCAGCGCGACCGGGAACGGGAGGTCGGAGTCGAAGACGTCGTCCGCGTAGAAGATGTCCACATCCAGCGACCCGTCGCGCTCGTAGTCGCGGACCACGATGTTCACGACATCCAGGGAATAGCCGGTCGACAGCAGTGAGGTGTCGCCGCCGATGGCCTCCGAACCCGCCAGATCCGGTACTGCCACATACGAATACGTGACGTCGAACAGCGAACCGTTCGGGAAACCCCGCTCCCGCAGGGCGGCGTACAGGTCGCCCGCCGGGAAACGCTGGTGCGCCTGCAGTTCCCACACCGCGCTCGCGGTGCCCGCCGACAGCTCCAGCACCGAGCGATCCTCGTCGACCGGAATCCGCAGCGGCAGCATGTTCACCATGTCCGCGACGGTCAGGAACTCCTCCGGCGTCTGCCGGTTCAGCATCGGAACACCCAGCACGATGTCGCCGTCACGGTGAATCCGGCGCAGGTAGGCGGCGAGAGCCGTTGCGGTGAAAGCGAAGACGGTGCGGCCGGTGGCGCGGATGCGGTCCACGGCGGCCTTGTCGAAGTGCAGGCAGTGCTTGTGCCGCCGATGCGTGGCGACGGTCGCCGCTCGCGGGAACAGCGCGGGCTCGACCCCGTCCAGCTGCCCGGCCAGGCTGTCGCGATCTTTGCCCCACTCCGCCGAATCCCGGTACCGCTGTAGCTCGTTCACGATCTCCAGGTAGCCCGGAGCGGGAAGATCGGCGGCGGCGAGCCCGAGATAGTCGGCGCACAACTGCCGGATCACCAGCGCCGACGACCAGCCGTCGGCCACCGCGTGATGGAAACGCCCGTACAGCACGAAGGATTCGTCGTCGTCGACCAGGATCAGGATCTCCGACAGCGGCCCGTCCAGCGGCAGCACCGCATCGGTACGCGCCCGCATCCACTCCTCGGCCGCCCGCTTCGGCTCGGCCTGCGCGGTGAAGTCGACGATCTCGACCTCCGGCAGCTCCGGACTGATCCACTGCGTCATGGCGGCCGCGTCCACCCGCATCCGCAACGCCTCGTGCCGCTCGGAACTGCGCCGCACGCACGCCCGCATACGCTCCGCGTCGAGCGCCCCGCTGATCCGCAGGTACCCGCCCACCTGGGTGAGCGGCAGCTCCGGATACCGCAGCCCGACGGCGACGATATCCACCTGGTATCGGGTCAGCGGCCAGGTCCGCACCGCAGCCGCTTCCGGTGCCGGAGGCGTTTCCGCAGAGGGAGTTTCGGGATCCGTGCCGGAGAAGTCGATGAGGGCGAACAGTTCCTCGTCGCTCAGGTCGGAGCCGATCCCGTTGGCGCGGGCGGAGGCCGTGCCGACCAGGTCGGGGGCGACGACGCCGAGCGCGGCGGCCAGCCGGGTGATGGCCTCGGCCAGTTCCGGCTGGTCGGTGGAGACGTCGCCGAGGTCGCCGCCCACCTGATCCAGGTGGTCGGTGAGGGCCGAGACCTGGGCGAGCACCGCTTCCGTGGGATCCGGTGGGGGCGGGGCGATCTGGGTGCGGATGTGGTCGGCCAGGGCCACCGGGGTGGCGTGGTCGAAGACGACCGTGGTGGTGAGTTGCAGGCCGGTCGCGGCCTGGAGGCGGTTGCGGAATTCGACCGCGCCCAGGGAGTCGAAGCCGAGATCCTTGAAGGGGGTGGAGGGGGTGATGGCCTCGGGGCCGTCGTGGCCGAGGACCGCCGCGGCTACCGAGCGGACCGTCGCGAGGACCACGTGCTGCTGTTCGGCGGCGGTGAGCCCGGTCAGGCGAGCGGCCAGGCCACTGGATGAATCCGACTGTGCCGCAGCGGCGGCCGCACGCCGGGTGGCCTGCACCAGACCGCGCAGGACCGACGGGACGGCGCTCGCGTCGGCGTCGGCCGCGCGGCGCAGGGCCGCGAGATCCAGGCGGGCGGGGACCGTGAGGCCCCGGCCCGTGGTGAGCGAGGCGTCGAACAGGGCCAGGCCCTGTTCGGCCGTCATGGGGACGAAGCCGGAGCGGCTCATCCGGGCGCGGTCGCGCTCGTCCAGGTGGCCGGTCATGCCGGTGGCGTCGGCCCACCAGCCCCAGGCCAGGGACAGCGCGGGCAGTGAACGCTGGCGACGGTACTGGGCCAGGGCGTCGAGGAAGACATTGCCCGCCGCGTAGTTGGCCTGTCCGGGGGAGCCGAGTTGCCCTGCGGCCGAGGAGAACAGCACGAAGGCGGCGAGATCCAGATGCTCGGTGGCCAGGTGCAGGTTCCAGGCCGCGTCCACCTTGGGGCGCAGGGCGGTCGCCAGCTGTTCGGGGGTCATGGCCGTGAGCACGGTGTCCGAGAGCACGCCCGCGGCATGCAGGACCGCCGTGAGCGGATGTTCGGGGGAGATGGCGGCCAGCACCGCGTCGAGGGCGGCGCGGTCGGAGGTGTCGCAGGCGACGACCTCGACCCGTGCGCCCAGTGCGCCGAGTTCGGCGGCCAGTTCGGCCGCACCGTCGGCGGCGAGGCCACGGCGGCTGAGCAGCAGCAGGTTTCGGATGCCGTGCTCGGTGATCAGATGGCGCGCGAACAGCGCGCCTAGCACGCCGGTGCCGCCGGTGATCAGGGCCGTGCCGTCGCGGTTGAGGCGGGTGGGCAGGCGCAGGGCCAGTTTGCCGGTGTGCCGGGCCTGACTGAGGTAGCGCAGCGCCTCCGGTGCGCGGCGCACATCCCAGACCGAGACCGGAATGGGTTGCAGGGTACCGTCTTCGAACAGGTCGAGGAGTTCCGCGAGCATCTCCCGCACCCGATCCGGGCCCGCCTCGAACAGGTCGAAGGCGCGGTAGCGCACGCCCGGATACTGTGCGGCGATCTGCTCCGGATCGCGGATGTCGGTCTTGCCCATCTCCAGGAAGCGGCCGCCGCGCGGCAGCAGCCGCAGCGAGGCGTCGACGAACTCCCGTGCGAGGGAATCGAGTACGACATCCATGCCCGCGCCGTCGGTGGCGGCCAGGAACTTCTGCTCGAACTCGACGGTGCGGGTGTTGCCGATGTGCTCGTCGTCGAAACCCATGGCGCGCAGCGTGTTCTGCTTGCCCGGGCTGGCGGTGACATAGACCTCCACACCCCAGGCGCGCGCCAGCTGGATGGCCGCCATGCCCACGCCGCCGGTGGCCGCGTGCACGAGAAGCGTTTCACCGCTGCGCAATCCGGCCAGATCCCGCAGACCGAAGTAGGCGGTCATGAACACCGCCGACGTGGTGGCAGCCTGCTCGAACGTCCACGAATCCGGGAAACGGCCCAGATAGCGGTGGTCGGTGATCACCTCCGGGCCGATGCCCTCGAAGATGCCCATCACCCGGTCGCCCGGCCGCAGCGCGGTCACATCCGCGGCGACCTCGAGCACGACACCCGAGCCCTCGCCGCCGATATCGGCGCGCGGATCGGCATACACGCCCAGTGCGATCATGACGTCGCGGAAGTTCACGCCCGTGGCGCGCACTCCCACCCGCACCTCGCCGGGTGCGAGCGCCCGATCCACCTCGGGCCATTCCTCGATCGAGAGTCCGGCCCCGTCGAGCGTGCCCCGCCCGCGCGTCCGCAACCGCCAGCGCGGTTCGGCGATCGCGGCGATATTGCCGATCAGATCGGCGTCCGCGCGCACCAGCCGCGGCGCGAACGCCAGCCCGCGCCGCACCGCCAGCTGCGGTTCCCCACCGGCCACCGCGGCCGCGACGGCCTCGGGCCAGGCGGCGGCATCGTCGGTGTCCACCAGCAGGATTCGGCCCGGGTTCTCGGTCTGCGCCGACCGCAGCAGACCCCAGCCGGGGGCGTGCACGAGATCGGCGATGTCCTCGCCTTCGGCCACCGAGACCGCGCGACTGGTCACGACGACCAGCGTGGAGGACTCGAACCGCTTGTCGCCCAGCCATTCCTGGACCTGCGTGAGCAATGCGGCCAGCTCGGCGTGCACCGCTTCGGCCGTATGCCCGCCGGAAGGCTGCTTCCCGTAGCGGAGCACGCTGAATCGGCGGGCTTGTGTGTCGGCGGCGAGGGGAAGCTCGGCCCAGTCGCGGGCGGTGGGTGTCGTGCCGGTGAGCTGGATCGGCTGCCAGTCGATGCCGTGCAGGCCGTCGCGGGCCGTGGTGGTGTGGGCGGCCAGCTGGGAGCGGGAGATGGAGCGCAGCACCAGCGCGTCGACGGCGGCCACGGGAGAGCCTGCGGCGTCGAACAATTCGAGGGCGACCCGCTCGTCGCCGCGCGGGATGATGCGGACACGCAGGCTCGTCGCACCCAGGGCGTGGACCGTCACGCCCTCCCAGGAGAAGGGCAGGCGGATGCGGTCGGGGTCGCCGGTGGTGAGCCGGCCGCTGAAGCCGAGCGCGTGCAGGGCGGCATCGAGCAGGGCCGGGTGCAGGGTGAAACGGTCTGCGCCGGACGCGGATTCGGGAATCGCGACCTCGGCGAGGACGGCGTCCCCGGTGCGCCAGGCGGCGCGCAGGCCACGGAAGGACGGGCCGTATTCGTAGCCTTCGTCGGCGAGCCGGTCGTAGTGGTCGCCGATGTCGATGGGTTCGGCATTCGGCGGCGGCCACGCGCCCGCGGGTGTGAGAGTGGCGGCGTCCGGGGTGAGAGCGCCTTCGGCGTGCCGGCTCCACGGGGCCGAATCATCCTCCGCCGGACGCGAATAGACGCGCACCGGCCGAGCGCCGGTCGACTGCGGTTCGCTCACGACCACACGCAGGGTCAGCGCGCCCTGGCGCGGCAGAATGAGCGGTTCGCGCAGCACCAGTTCCGCGACGCGCGGATATCCGGTGTGCTCGCCGGCGAACAAGGCCAGTTCGGTGAGCGCGGCGCCGGGCAGCAGGACCGCGCCGTGCACCGCGTGATCGGCCAGCCACGGATGGGTGTCGAGGCCGAGCCGCCCGGTGAAGGTGACGGCCTCGGATTCCGGATCCTGCAGTGCCGCCGCCAGCATCGGGTGGGTGAGCGTGGTGAGACCGAACCCGGAGCCGTCACCGGAGCCGCCGTCGTCGGTGATCCAGTAGCGCTTGTGCTGGAAGGCATAGGTGGGCAGGGCGATTCGGCGTGCGCCCAGAGCCGCCAGGCGGGTGCCCCAGTCCGGGGTGAGCCCGCGCACCTGAGCCTGCCCGGCCGACAGCAGGAATCGGCGCAGTCCGCCGTCGTCGCGGCGCAGGGACTCCACCACCGCGCCCTCGGTCCCCCAACCGGATTCGTCGAGCGCGTCCTGAATCGCGGTGGTGAGCACCGGATGCGGGCTCACCTCGAGGAACGCCCGATACCCGAGTTCGCCCGCCGCCCGCACGGCGGCGTGGAATCGCACCTGCTGACGCAGGTTCCGGTACCAGTAGGCGGTGCCGAGTTCCCCGGTGGAGATCCGCTCACCGGTCACGGTGGAGAAGAACGCCACGTCGGCGACGCGGGCCTGGACGCCGTCCAGCTCGGAATGCACGGCTTCGCTGATGGATTCGACATGCGCCGAATGGGAGGCGTAGTCCACTGGGATCCGCCGCACCCGCAGGCCGCGCTCCTCGCCCTGGGCGACCAGCTCGTCACAGGCGGCGGAGTCACCCGAAACAACGACAGCCACAGGACCGTTCACCGCCGCGATGGACAGTCGTCCCCGCCACGGCTCGATCAGCGCCTCCACCTCGGCGGGCGCGAGCGCGACCGACACCATGCCGCCACGCCCGGCCAGGGCGGTGATGGCCTTGCTGCGCAACGTCACCACGCGGGCCGCGTCCGCCAGACTCAGCGCCCCGGCCACATAGGCCGCCGCGATCTCACCCTGCGAATGCCCGATCACCGCCGCGGGCCGCACGCCCATCGACTCCCACAGCTTCGCCAGCGAGGTCATCACCGCGAACAGCGCGGGCTGCACCACATCGACCCGCTCCAGATCGGCGGCACCCGCCCGATTGCGCAGCACATCGGTCAGTGACCAGTCCACATGCGCCGCGAAAGCCCGCTCGACCTCGGCGATGTGGTCTGCGAAAACCGGTGCGCTGTCAAGTAATTCGGCAGCCATACCGATCCACTGCGACCCCTGTCCGGGGAACACGAACACCGGCCCGCCGATGGCGTCGACGGCCCGCCCGGTGACCACCTGCGCGGACGGCTCACCGGCCGCGAGCGCGTCCAGACCCCGCCGCACATCGTCGCGGTCACGTCCGACCACCACAGCGCGGTGCTCGAACGCGGACCTCCCGGTGGCCAGGGAGAAGGACACATCCAGCGGATCCAGTTCGGCCCGCTCGGTCAGCCACTTCGACAGCCGCGCAGCCTGATCGGCGAGCGCGCTCTCCGTGCGCGCCGACAGCGGCAGCGCTATGGCGGCAACAGTGCTTTCGGCTGTCCGGGCGATAGCCGCGCCCGGAGCCTGTTCCACTATCACGTGGGCATTGGTGCCGCTGATGCCGAAGGCGGAGATGCCCGCGCGGCGGATGCCGGCGGGGGACTGGGGCCACGCGGTGGATTCGCCGACGGGACGGACTGTGCCGGGGGACCAATCCACCTGGGACGTGGGCTGATTCAGGCCGGGGATGGCGGGGACCAGGCCGTGGCGCATGGCTTCGACCATCTTGATGACCCCGGCGACACCGGCAGCAGCCTGGGCGTGGCCGATATTGGCCTTCATGGAGCCGAGGAGCAGGGGGCGGTCGGGGGTGTGGGCTGTGCCGTAGGTGGCGAGCAGAGCGTCGGCTTCGATGGGGTCACCGAGGGTGGTGCCGGTGCCGTGGGCTTCGACCACATCGACGTCGCCGGGGGTGAGACCGGCATCGGCGAGGGCGGCGCGGATGACGCGCTGCTGGGCGGGGCCGCTCGGGGCGGACAGGCCGTTGGAGGCGCCGTCCTGGCCGATGGCGGTGCCGCGGATGACGGCGAGAATCGGGCGACCATCGCGTTGGGCATCCGATAGCCGTTGTAGGACCAGGACTCCGACGCCCTCGGCCACGCCGAAACCGTTGGCGTCGGCGGAGAAGGGTTTGCAGACGCCGTCGGGGGCGAGTGCGCCCAGGCGGGAGAAGCCGACGAAGATGCTGGGGGAGCAGGTGACGGTCGCGCCGCCCGCGATGGCCAGGGCGGTCTCGCCGGAGCGCAGCGCTCGGACGGCGAGGTGGATGGCCGTCAGCGAGGACGAGCAGGCGGTGTCGATGGTGGCGGCGGGGCCGTTGAGGCCGAGTACGTAGGAGATGCGGCCGGAGGCCACGCTCACGGTGGTGCCGGTGGTGAGGTGCCCGGCCAGTCCGCTGTCGTCGCGGTAGACGCGCGCGCCGTACTCCTGGGTGCCGACGCCCAGGTACACGCCGGTATCGGAGCCGGACAGCGAACGGGGGTCGATCCCGCCGTTTTCCAGTGCCTCCCAGGTGGTTTCGAGCAACAGCCGCTGCTGTGGATCCATGGCGAGGGCTTCGCGCGGGCTGATGCCGAAGAAGGCGGCGTCGAAATCGCCTGCGGTGTCGACGAAGTGGCCGCGCCGCACGTAGGTCGCGCCGGGACTGTCGGCGACCGGATTGGTGAGTGCGGCCATATCCCAGCCGCGATCGGTCGGCAGGTCGGCAACCGCGCAGCGTTCTCCGGCGACGAACTCCCACAATCCGTCCGGGGAGTCGATGCCGCCGGGATACCGGCATCCCATGGCCACGATGGCGATGGGTTCGCTGCGCTGTGCCTCGAGTTCGCCGAGGCGCTTGCGCGTGTCCTGGAGCTCCCTGGTCGCCTTCGTCAGATACGAGCGAAGTGCCGCGTCGTCAGCCACGCAAACCTCCTGTGCGCACGGTCCGTTCCCCCGGAATCGGACGCGTGTCATTGCGTAAACGCGAATCCACAATGCGGATCACGGATTTGTATCCCACTGCCCCTGGGATGGAACACCGCCGGATTGCCGATCGGTGTGCGACAGCACCTCGATGTGCTGAATTAACTTGGTATTCAATCGCATTGGATCGAATACACGGGGGTAGCCCCCCCGATGGGCCCCACGATACCCGCCCGGGTGGTGGACCGGTAGTGCTGCGTTCGGTGAGATTGCTTCGATCCACACCCCTCGTATCGCCGACTCTCACATCGAAACATACTTGGGCGCATCATATCTCGCATGCCCTAACTTGTGCTTGGTCGCAAGGACAGGTAACGGGGGGGTTCGATTGTGCGCGAGGCCAATGGGCGGGCGAATCGCGCCGATTCGAGGTATCGGATATCGCTATGGATAGGGGAGTGGATCCGCCTCCCGTGCCGTCAGCAAGGTTGTCATGACCCCTAATTCGCTGACCTGCTGCCGGACGATTTCCATCGCGGTCCGCCGCACCTGCGCATTGCTCGCGTGGGCATAGGCGGCCTGCGCCATATCCACGCCACCGCGATGATGCCGGATCATCAATTGCAGGAAAAGCACTTCGGCGTCGGCGCCGCGGGCCGCGGCCAGCCGGGTGATCTCCCCGGTGCTCGCCATGCCCGGCATGGCCGCGCCCCCGGTGTGCTGGTGTGTGCCTGTCATCCAGCTCATCGGCTGCTCGGCGGTGCGCGGCAGGTCGAACAGCGCCAGCCAGCCGCGCATCATGGCGATCTCGGCCGTCTGCGCGGTGCTCATCTGGTCGGCCAGCGCGCGGATCTGCGCCGTGACATCGCGCGCCAGCGTGCTCGCCAGCAACACCACCTGATCGTGATGGGTGGACATGTCCTGGGCGAAACCGATCTCCACCGCGGTGAGCCGCAGGCCCGGGTCGGTGGCATCGGGCGCGCTCCACCGCCCGAGCGTGAAGACCGCCAGCACCGCCAGCAGGGCCGCGCCCACGCGGGTGAACCGCGTATTCAGCCTAGGAACCAATGGTCGAATCCTGGTTCGCCGGTGGCGAATACACCGCCGGATCGAGTTGCAGCACCATGAATCCGTTGTCGGAACAGGTGGTCCAGAGTTGGCTGCCGTGCCACTCCGGCGGTGACAGGCACCAATCCGCCGACAGATCTCCGAATACGGTCTGGCTCATACGCGGCCCGAACAGCACATTCGGATCGATGCGGCCCTGCAGCGCATCCCGCACCAGCGGCACCAGGCCGAACAGCGGAACGCCGAGGTTCGACGACAGCACGTGCGGCGAATTCGGCAGCAGCGCCTGCCTTCCCGTCTGCGCGGGCGGGTTGTAGTAGGCGATCTCGCGGATATCGGCGAGCGAGCGCACATCGAACACCCGGATCCCGCCCTGCCCCCAGGAGCAGGCCAGCGCCGTCGGATCGTCGATCCGGTCGGCCGCACAGTAGTGCGAGTCGTAGGAGTACGCGGAACCGCCCATGGCCGAACGCCATTGGTCGTCGATATTGCCCGGCAGGTTCACCTCGAGTTTGAGCGTCCGCAGGATCCGCGGGTTGCGCGGATCGGCCACATCGATGAGTTTCACACCGCCCGAACCGGCTTCGTCCGGCGTGAAGATATGGGGCCTGCCGCCGTAGGTGACCGGCACGCTGTGCTGATTGAACAGCCCGTCCGCCCACAGCTGCGTAGCCAGTTGCGGCACAGCGGGATACGGATCCCGGCGCTGGATCGCGCTGATATCGAGGATATTGATGCCGGTCTGCACCGACAGGTACATGGTGTTGCCGTCCGGGCTGATCCCGAACCCGTGCTCGGTCAGCGCCTGCACGCTCTGCCAGATGATGCGCGGATTCGCCGGATCGGCGAGATCGATGGCGCTGAGCACCCCCGGCCCCACCCCGGACACCCAGTAGGTCATGCCGTCCGGGGAGAACCCGCCCTCGTGCGACAGGAACGGCAGCGGCATGGTCAGATTCGTGCCCACCCCGGCATTGAGCAGCCGCGGATGCGCGCAGTCGGAGATGTCGTAGACCGAGAAATACCCCGTGCCCATGGCCACCGGCACCGCGGTCGCCGCGAGCAGTTTGCGTTCCTCGTTGACCTTCAACGACTCCCAGGTGCCGCCGAGCATGGCGGGCTCGTCCAGCGACGCCGTGCGCACCGGATTCGCCGGATCGGACACGTCGAGGACGTGCACGCCGGGCGCGGCGGGGTCGAGCAGGTTTCCGGGGAAGAAGGTGCTGGTGTAGGAGCAGTGGTCGTAGGTGACCGACAGGATCCCGCCACCCTGCTCCTGTAGGCCGCCGATCTGGAACAAGTTGCACGAGTAGCCCAGGGTGCTGCGCCCGCTGTTGCGATCCTCGGTGGGCACATCCCCCTGCAGGCCGGTCTCCGGCGACGAGCCGGGCCCGCAATCCGCCCGTGGCACGGCCGTCGAGCCGATATCCATGGAAGTGAAGGTTTCCGCCTGTGTCGCGGCGGGCATGACCCCCGCACACAGCGCCACTGCGATGGCTGCGGCCGCAGTGCGGATACGCCTCGACACCATCGCCCCCTTCCCCTGGCGAGTTGTAACGTGTTGCAGCCTAGGGGAAGGGGGCGGGCGGCGAAGCGGAATCGACGTTCTGGAATCAGCCCAGATGCAGCGGCAGCCCGGTGAGATCGTTCTGGGTCATGACCGGAAGGTTGCCGATCTCCTCGGCGGCCACGGCCAGCTTCATATCCGGGAAGCGCGCGAACAGGGCGGGCAGGGCGATGGCCGCCTCGAGCCGGGCCAGGGCCGCGCCCGGACAGATGTGCGGACCGTAGCCGAAGGAGATATTGCGGCTCGCCGTCGGGCGGGTGACATCGAAATCGTCGGCGTCCGCGCCGTGCACGGTGGTGTCGCGGCCGACGGCGCGGTAGGAGATCACCACGCCCTCGCCCTTCTCGATCACGGTGTCGCCCAGCGGAATATCGTCGGCGGCGAAGCGCATGAGCAGGTGGGTGACCGGACCGTCGTAGCGCAGGGTCTCCTCGATGGCCTGCTTCCACTCGATATCGCCGGAACGGATCTTGTCGAGCTGTTCGGGACGGGACAGCAGTGCGCGCACCGCATTCAGGATGAGGCTGACCGTGGTCTCGTGGCCCGCGGCCACCAGCGCCTGAAGATTGCCCGCCACCTCCTCCGGGGTGAGCGGTTCGCCGCCCTCGTCGGCCAGGATGAGCGCGCTGGTGAGATCGTCACCGGGTTCGGCGGTCTTGCGGGCCACCATCTCGGCGAAGTAGACGTTCAATTGCTCGATGACGCGCAGTCTTTCGTCCTGCGGGGTCATCACCGAGAAGAACGCCTTGTAGCTCTCCAGCAGCATGGGGCCGTCCGAGCGCGGGACGCCCATGAGGTCGCTGATCACGCGCATGGGCAGCGGGTAGGCGAAGATCTGCTTCAGGTCCACCACCGCGCCGTCGCGCCCGGCCGCCTCGAGATCGTCCAGGAGTACGGCGGTGATCGCCTCGATGGCCGGGCGCATCTCCTCGAGCCGGCGCGGGGTCAGCGCCTGGGTGGTCTTGATGCGCAGCCGCCGGTGTTCCGGGCCGTCGACGGTGAACATGGAGCGGCCCACATCGATCATGCCGATGAGCGGCCACTGCCGGGTCACCGCACCCGACTGCCACAGCCCCCAGTGGTTGATGTCCTTGACAAGCCGTGCGTCGGTGAGCAATTGGCGCGCGACGGTGTGGTCGGTGACGGTCCAGGCGGGGACGCCGAGCAGTTCGATACGGGCGAGCGATCCGGCGGCGCGCAGCCGGGCGGTCTCCCCGGCCAGATCACCCACCATCGGATCGATGGCGATGGCGTGCGGGCATGCAGAACTCACGAAAAACCTCCGACGGCGCGAACAGGTGTGAAAACGACAGGTAGAGAAGTCATTCCGCGCAGGAACGGAGACGGCCGCCGCACCAGGTTCTGGGCGGGCACGGCCAGATCGATATCGGGCAGCCGGTCCAGCAGCACCTCGATGCCGGTCCGGGCGATGGTCTCGGCGATCTGCTGCGCCGGGAACGGACAGCGGTACTCGCCGTGGCTGAACGCGAAGTGCGCGCTGTTGCCGTTGTGCACGGCGCTGTCGGAAACATGCTGGCGCACATGCGGATCGGTATTCGCGGCGGCCAGGCCGAGCAGCAGCAGATCACCGGCGCGAATCAGCTTGTCGCCCAGGGGGGTGTCCCGGGCGGCCCAGCGGCCGGCCAGGATGGAGGACGGGGCCTCCTCCCACAGCACCTCGTTCATGGCCTGCCCGACACTGCGGCGGCCGCCACCCAGGGCGGCCGCGAAACGGTCGTCGGTGAGCATGAGCCGCACCGAATTCACCAGCCAGTCCGAGGTCGGCAGATGCCCGGCCGCGGTGATGGCCATCAGGTCCAGCACGTACTCGGTATCGGTGAACTGATCCGGATGCGCCAGCATGCGCGACACCAGATCGTCGCCGGGCACGGCCTGTTTGCGGGCCAGCAGATTCTGCATATGACCCATGAAGGCCATGTATCCGGCCTGGGCGTCCGCGCCGCCGTCGGCCATGATCTTCATGGCCCGCGCCAGTTCCGGGCCCTCCGCGTCCGGGAAACCCAGCAGCCAGGCCAGCACCAGCACCGGCAGCGGTTCGGCGAACTCGGCCACCAGGTCCGCGGTGCCGCGCCCGCAGAAGGAGTCGATCAGGCGGTCGGCCAAACTCTCACAGACGCGGCGCAATTCGAACGGGTCGGCGGCTTCGAGCGCGGGCTCCACCATGGCCACATGGCGCAGGTGCTCGGCCCCGGCGGTGAAGTAGATCGACGGCATGGGCTGCCCGACCATGGGCAGCAGCGGCCAGTCCGGCGGGATGTTGCCCCACTGGTTCCACAGGCTCACATCACGCGGGAACAGTTCCGGCGAACTGGTGACCTGATGCATCTCGCGGTAGCCGATCACCAGCCAGGCGGGCACATTGCCGGGTAGCTCCACCGCCACCACCGGACCGTGATCGCGGCGCATCTCGCGGTAGAGGCTGTGCGGGTCGGTGTGAAAGCGGGGACCGCTCAGCGGAACCACGCCGGAGTCGTGCGGTACCGGGCAGGCGGACGAGCCGGGCGCGGGCGAGGTCATTCGACGGTCTCCGGGGTGTAGAGGTGTTCGACGAGGGCGATCAGGACGTCGCGGCAGGAATCGCGGTTGCGCGCGTCGCAATCGATCAGCGGGACATGCGGATCCAGATCCAGCGCGTCGCGCACCTGGTCCGGGTCCGCGTCGCCGCCGAAGTTGTTGCACGCCACCACGAACGGCGTGCGCTGATGTTCGAGACGGTCGATGGCGTACCAGGAGTCCTCGATGCGGCGCTGGTCCACCAGCACGATCGCACCCAGCGCGCCGGTGAACAGCCGGTCCCACAGGAACCAGAACCGTTCCTGGCCGGGCGCTCCGAACAGGTACAGCACGTGCTCGTCGTCGATGGTGATGCGGCCGAAGTCGAAAGCCACCGTGGTGGTGGTCTTTCCGGGCGCACCGGCCGGATCGTCGACGCCCACGCCGACCTGGGTCATGGTGGCTTCGGTGTCCAGGGGCCGGATTTCGCTGACCGAGCGCACCATGGTGGTCTTGCCGACGCCGAAGCCACCCACGATGACGATCTTCAGACCGTGCCGGGTGTCGGCGTGCAGCGGCGAATCCGCGCGGGCGGGACGGGGGTCGCGACCCCGGGGGTTCCAGAAGTCAGAGCTTGCGGAGTCCAACGAGCACCTTCTCGAGCGTGGTGGTGTCGGGCAGTGAATTCCAGTGCGCGCCAGGGTTGTGGCGTGGATGTCGCACGGTGATCCGGCCCGCGTGCAGCAGGTCCGACAGCAGGATGGTGGTGATGCCGACCGGGAGCCGCAGTTCCGCCGCGATCTCCACGACGGCCGTCGGCGCCCGGCACATGTCCAGGATGGCCCGATGCTCGGACTGCATGCCCGGCGTCGGATCACATTCGGAGACAACGAGAGTCACGAGATCGAACGCATCCGAATCCGGGCGGCTGCGTCCGCCGGTCACCGTGTAGAGCCGGTCCGGACTCTCGTCTGGCCTGGTCACGACACGCTCGCTCCCCGCACTCGGGGCTGGGCGGTCAGATGATCGGCGAGCTGCTCCACGAGTTCGCGCATATTGTGGCCGACCAGCCCGGCATCGGCGTCCTCGGCGGCGACCACCGCGATGTGCGCGCCCACCCCGGCCTCCACGATGAACAGGATGCCGCCGTAGAACTCGGTCATGGACTGCCGCACACCGCCGCGCCCGTCGCCGAATTCGACCGACGCGCCGTGCGAGAGGCTCTGGATACCGGCGGCGATGGCGGCCAGCTGATCGGCGCTGTCGTTACCGAGTTCCGGCGTATGGCAGATCTTCAACCCGTCCCCGGACAGCAGTAGCGCATGCCGGGCGTGCGGGGTGCGCGCCAGCAGTTGCTCCAGCAGCCAGCTCAAATGTGTCGCGGACGGTGTCATCACTCGCTCTCCATGCCTTGGGACGGGGACGGATCGGCCGAACTCCCACGGCCGTTCACCGCGCGCTGGAACGCGCCCAGCGCGGACGGCGGCGACGCCGGGCGCACCGGCGCGGCCACCTGATCGTTCAAGCCCCCCGGATGTGTCGCCGCCAGCGTGCTGCCCCGGCGGCGGCGCGGCAGGCCCCCGGCCGCGGCGGCCCCCGCGCGCTGGGCGAGGTCGTCGAGACCGGCGGGTGCGGGTTCGTGGACCTCGGGCGCCGCGGCGGGTGCGGCCACGAGTTCCGGAACAGGCTGTGCCGCAGCTACTTCCGGCGTCCCTACCGCCGCGAACTCGCCCGAGGACACCGGGCTCAGCGTGGCCAGGGTTCCGGTCTGCCGCTCGACGCGGGTGGTCAGCTCGCGCGGGACCACCACGACCACGGCGGTACCGCCGATGGCCGACGGGCGGTAGGACACGGTGAGGTCGTGCTTACGGGCCAGGTGCCCGACGACGGCCAGGCCCAGCCGGGTGCCCGACAGCGAGGAGAGGTCGGCGCTGCCCTGCTGCTTCGAGACGGTCTGTTCGGCTCGGCGCAGGGCGGATTCGCTCATCACCAGGCCGCTGTCCTCGATGGTGATCACCACGCCCGCGGGCACCTCGGCGGCGTAGACGTGCACCTCGGTGGTGGGCGGGGAGAAGTTGCAGGCGTTGTCGAGCAACTCGGCCAGCGCGTGCATGACACCCTCGGCCGCGTGACCGGCGATGGCGATATCGGTGACCGCCCGCAGCCGCACCCGCTGATAGCCCGCGACCCGGCCCATCGCGCCGCGCAGAATCGATTCCATGGCAATGGGTTTCGCCCACCGGCGGCCCGACCGCGCGCCGCTGAGCACCGCGATGCTGTCGGCCAGCCGCCCGGCCTGCGCGGTGCGGTGATCCAGCTCCAGCAGATCCGCGAGCACCTTGGGATCGGCGTGCCGATGCTCCATCTCGCGCAGTTCGGCCAGCATGGAGGTGCTCATGGCCTGCATGCGCCCGGCCGCGCCCGCGAAGGCCGCCAGTGCGGCCGCCCGCCGGTTCTCTCCGGCCTTGACCTCCTGGGTCTTCGCCGCGACCGCCGCGTTCAGGGCTTCGAAATGGGCCTGTGCGTTGCTGATTCGCGCATTGGCCTCGTGCACGGTGGCGGCGATGCGCGCCTCGGTCTCGGTGCCGTGCGAGGCCGCGGACCGCCGGGCCCGCAGCGCCTCCCCGCGCCAGTAGGCCGCGGCCGTCACCGCGGCGCAGCACAGCACCGCGAGCACGCTCGCCCCGGCCGCCAGGGGAATACGAAAATCACTGGGCGCGAAGAAAACCGCCGCGCCGACCACCGCGACTCCGGCCGCCGCGGAGGTCAGCATGGCCTCGTACGGTAGCCGTACACTCCGGACGGCGTCGCGCTCGCCGCCCGGTGGATTCGATGACTCCGACACTCCGCACTTCCGCACTCACGTTCATCGGGGATGAACGCCCCGATGCGATCGACGCACCCGCCCGCCGATCCGCGTCGAATAGGTGGATCGGCAAACAGATTCGGATCTAGCGGAGCAGCATAGGCGTCTGGGAAAGTTGGCGCTACCCGAGAGCGAACCGTGCGGCAACCGGCCGTCCCGGTCGTTGGGAGCGCTGTAACCCGGTGTACCGCAGCAGTTTCGGCGACGGTAACCGAGCGTGTGCCGGGTGCGTCAGCGGCCGCGCTGTTCCCGAGTTCGCCCACCGCGTAATCCCGTCGGTCCGGCTTGACCTCAACAGTCCTCGAGGTTGGAGGCTGGGGGCAGTCGATCGAACATCGATCGTCCTCGAACAGGAAAGGCAGGCGGGGAAATGCGCGCGATACAGGCCGCAGCATTCGGCGATCCGGAGGTCCTGACCCTCGCGGAGATCGCGGACCCCGTCCCCGGCCCCGGCGAGGCCCTCGTCGCCGTCGCCGCCGCCGACGTCATGTTCCTGGACACCATGATGCGCTCCGGGGTTGCCGCCGAGTACTTCCCCGTCGATCCGCCCTTCGTTCCCGGCGGCGCGGTGGCCGGCGTCGTCGAATCGGTCGGCCCGGGCGTGGACCCCGCGTGGATCGGCCGCCGGGTGGCCTCGAACACCGCGGCAAGCCGCGTCGGTGGCGGACTCCCGATCGGCGGCTACGCCGAGAAGGCGCTCGTCAGGGCGGATCAGCTCACCGCGGTCCCCGAGAGCCTCGACCTCACCCGGGCGGTGGCCCTGGTGCACGACGGGCGCACCGCCCTCGCCGTCGCCGATCGCGCGGCCATCCAGCCCGGCGAATGGGTTCTCGTCACCGCCGCCGCGGGCGGCCTCGGCACCCTGCTCACCCAGCTCGCGCGGGCGGCGGGTGCACGGGTGATCGCGGCCGCGCGCGGTGCGGCGAAGCTCGCCCTCGCGCGCCGCCTGGGAGCCACCGAAGTGATCGACTACTCGGCCCCGGACTGGGTCGAGCGGGTCCGCGCGGCCACCGGCGGCGTGCGGGTCATCCTCGACGGCGCGGGCGGCTCGATCGGCGCCGCGGCGATCGGCGCGGCCGTTCCGGGGGCGCGTTTCATCGGATACGGCAATGCCGCAGGAGGATTCGCCGATATCGACGTGGAATCCGCTGCCGCCCAGGGGGTCACCGTGGTTCCCCTGTTCGAACTGACCGCCACCGAGGTGGATTGGACGACCCTGTTCGATCGCGCCCTCACCGAGGCCGCGGCGGGCCGCCTGGAGGTGGTGATCGGCCACACCTTCCCGCTCGCCGGAGCCGCCGCCGCACATGCCGCCATCGCCGCCCGCGAAACCTTCGGCCGCACCATCCTCACGGTCTGATCCCGGTCGGCGTGTCGTGGCTGTTCTCCCAGCTCCCGCCGGTTTCGCCCGGCATGGTGGGAGCTGGGCGCACACGACACGGAGGTGGCGATGGGCTATCGGGCAGGCGTGGTCGGGGTGGTCGCGGCGGCGGTGACGCTCGGGGCCGGACCCGCCGCCGGGGAGATCGTGGATCCCGCGGAGGTGCCGTCGCGGACCTCCATCTCACTGCGGTCGACGGTGCCGGGGGTGCGGTGGGGGACCGCGAACGAGACGGAATCGCGTGGGGGACTGTCCATTTCGAAGCTGTATTTGGCCGACTACGCGCTGCGGCACGGGGACGGTTCCGCGCAGGACCGGGATCTGGGGGAGCGGATGATCCGCTACTCCGACGACGGCGCGGCCGAGGCCATGGCCGCCAAGTATCCCTACGCCATCGACGCGGTCGCGCAGGAGTACGGCTTGACGGCCACGACCGGGGCGGGCGGCTGGGGGATGTCGTCCACCAGTACCGCGGACGTCGCCGACTTCCTGGCCGTCAAGCAGCGCAGTGACCCGGATTCTCCGCTGCTGCTGTGGATGGCGAATCCGGGCGAGGTGGCCGCCGACGGCACGCGGCAGGACTGGGGGACCGCGCGGCTGCCGGGCGTCACCGGGAGCAAATGGGGCTGGTCGGATATGGGCGTGCCGGAGGTGGCGTCGGCGTCGGTCGGGCCGGGGTTCACGGTCAGCGCGCACACCTACGGGACGGCCGAGGAGCAGACCCAGGATGTGCTCGCGGTCGTGCCCGAGGTGCTGCGGGATCTGTATGTGACCTGCCTGCCGTGGCCGCTGCCCTGTCGGCTGGGGGTTGCGCCCTGAACAGTTGTAGGTTCACAATCGTTGTGTGCATACAACTGTTGAGGGTCTGAGCGCCCGGCGCAAACAGATCATCCTGATCACCTGCTGCCTGAGCCTGCTCATCTCGTCGATGGACGCCACCATCGTCAATGTCGCGCTCCCGACCATCCAGCAGGATCTGGGCGCGCCGCTGTCGCGCCTGCAGTGGATCGTCGACGTCTACACCCTCACCCTGGCCAGCCTGCTCATGCTGTCGGGCGCCACCGCCGACCGCTTCGGCCGCAAGCGCATGTTCCGCATCGGACTGGTCGTATTCGCGCTCGGTTCGCTGCTGTGCAGCCTCGCGCCCACCGTCGACGTGCTGATCGGGGCCCGGTTCCTGCAGGCCGTCGGCGGTTCCATGCTGAATCCCATTGCCATGTCCATCATTACGACGGTCTTCGTGGACCGGGTGGAACGGGCGCGGGCGGTCGGCATCTGGGGTGCGGTGGTCGGCATCTCCACCGCCGCCGGGCCCATCGTCGGCGGCACCCTCATCGACTCGCTGGGCTGGCAGTCGGTGTTCTGGATCAACCTGCCCATCTGCGCGGTCGCACTCGTTCTCACCACCGTCTATGTGCCCGAATCGAAGTCGGCCACCTTCCGCGGCATCGACCCGGTCGGGCAGGTGCTCGCCGTCATCGTGCTGTTCACGCTGGTGTTCGGGCTGATCGAGCGGGAGCCGCTCATCTTCGTCCTCACCGCCGCCGCGCTGGCCGGATTCCTCCGGCACGAGTCCAGGCATCCGTGGCCGTTCATCGACCTGCGCTTCTTCCGGAGCTTCCCATTCACCTCGGCCACCGTCATCGCCGTGTGCGCCTTCGCGGCGCTGGGCGCGTTCCTGTTCGACATCTCGCTGTATCTGCAAGGCGAGCGCGGCTTCTCGGCCGTACACACCGGCCTGCTGTACCTGCCCATGGCGCTCGGCATGCTGATCTTCTCGCCGCTGTCGGGCCGCATGGTCGGCCGCTACGGCACCCGGCCCTCCCTGCTGATCTCCGGCAGCCTCATGGCGCTCTCCGCTGCCGGCCTGACCCAGCTGCGGCCGGACACGCCGATCTGGCTGCTGATCGTCTTGTTCGTGCTGTTCGGTATCGGGTTCGGCACCGTCAACGCGCCCATCACCACCGCCGCGGTCAGCGGGATGCCGCTCGATCGCGCGGGCGCGGCGGCCGCGGTGGCCTCCACCAGCCGCCAGGTCGGCGTGAGCCTCGGCGTCGCCCTGTGCGGCGCGCTGTCCGGGGCCGGGTTGTGGTGGACCATCACCGGATTCGCCCTCGCCGTGGTCGGGCTCGGAGTAGCCGCGAACACCGCGTGGGCCTATCGTTCCAGCGATCGCGTCGCACCCCTTCTCGAACAGAAAGCACCCGCCCATGCCTGACACACCCACACCCGACGAGGTCTGGCGGCTGCTCACCCACGTGGTGATCGAGAGCCGCGATCCGTGGCGGCGGGCGGTCACCGATCGAACCGGACTGCCGTTCAGCCGGATTCGCGTCCTGAAACGACTGCGGCCGGGGCCCATCACGCTCAAGGAACTCGCGTACTCCGCGGGCATGGACGCGCCCGCGGCCACCGTCGCGGTGAACGATCTCGAGGAGCGCGGGTTGGTGGTGCGCGAGATCGACCCGCGCAACCGGCGGCAGAAGCTGGTGTCCATCACCGAGGAGGGCGAGCGGATGCTGGCCTTCGCCAAGTCCGTGCCCGACCCCGCGCCGCCGCCCATCGCCGAACTCTCCGGCAGCGAGTTGCGCACCCTGCGTGACCTTTTGCGCAAGCTCGAACCCGAGGACTGATTCGGCCGGGTGTGCCGACAGCGCACGGCCGCGGACGTAGGGTGGGCCGGGTGCGACAGCGACACTGGAAAGCAATGGCGGCGATCTGCGGTGCACTGTTGATCGGGGGTAGCGGGCAGATGACGGCCTCGGCACAGGACGAACCCGCGCGGACACAGGTGCCGTTCGCCAGGACGGTGGTCATCGACCCCGGGCACAACGGCGGCGGCGCGGCACAGCCGGAGGTCATCAATGCCTCGGTGCCCGACGGGCGGGGCGGCAGCAAGTCCTGCAACACCACGGGCACCAGTGCCGACGACGGATACACCGAGCACGAGTTCAACTGGGATGTGGCGACCCGGGTGCGGGATCTGCTCACCCTGCGCGGCTATCGCGTGGTCATGACCCGGGACAACGACGCCGGGGCCGGGCCGTGCGTGAACGACCGCGGCACGCTCGGGCAGCGGGTGGGCGCGGCGGCCGTGGTGTCGATCCACGCGGACGGCGCGCCGGCGGGGGCGCACGGGTTCCATGTCGCCTACTCGAATCCGCCGCTGAACGCCGCGCAGGGCGAGCCGTCGGTGCGGCTGGCCACCTCGCTGCGCGACAGCCTGGTTCGCTCGGGCTTCGTGCCGTCGACCTATGTCGGGTCCGAGGGGCTGAATCCGCGACCGGATCTGGCGGGGCTGAACTTCTCCGAAGTGCCTGCGGCGCTGGTGGAATGCGGCAACATGCGCGATCCCGGTGATATCGACATCCTGCGATCTCCCGAGGGACGGGCGCGCATCGCCGAGGCCATCACGAACGCGATCGCGGGCTACGTCGGCTGAATCCCGGGGCGCGATCGGCGCAACAGTCCGATAGAACTCCGGCGCGTGGTTACCAACTGCCCGGTTTGCCGTGAGTACATTGGCCCCGACACAGCCGATTTCGGAGCAGCCGGACGCTCCGGTTCCGGGGAGGACTGGACTTGACCACCACCGAGGAACGGTCCCGCTCGCGGTTCGCCACCTGGCTGCTCGAGGACGCCGGGGAACGGCACTCGCAGCTCCCCGGGCCGATGGCCAAACCCGGGCCCAAAGAGCACCGGCAGCCCTGGTGGAAGGTCATGTGCCTCACCGGCGTCGACTACTTCTCGACGCTCGGCTATCAGCCCGGCATCGCCGCGCTGGCGGCCGGCGTGCTCTCCCCGCTGGCCACCATCGTGCTGGTAGCCCTGACATTGCTGGGCGCGCTGCCGGTGTACCGCCGGGTTGCCAGGGAATCGCCCAACGGCGGCGGATCCATCGCCATGTTCGCCGACTTCCTGCCCGCATGGTGGGGCAAGATCTTCATCCTGGTGCTGCTCGGGTTCGCGGCCACCGACTTCACCATCACCATGACGCTGTCCGCGGCCGACGGCGCAGCGCATATCGTCGAGAACCCGTTCGTGCCCGCGGCGCTGCACGGGCACAACCTGGCCATCACCCTGGTGCTGCTGGCGCTGCTGGCGGCGGTGTTCCTCAAGGGGTTCAGCGAGGCCATCGGCATCGCGGTGGTGCTGGTCGGGGTGTACCTGTCGCTCAATGTGGTGGTGGCCGTGACCGGCATCGCGCAGGTGCTGCGGCAGCCCGAACTCGTCGGCGACTGGACCGATCTGCTCACCACACAGCACGGCAGCCCGCTCGCCATGATCGGCGTGGCGCTGCTGGTGTTTCCCAAACTGGCGCTGGGCCTCTCGGGGTTCGAGACCGGTGTGGCGGTCATGCCGCAGATCAAGGGCGGGCCGGGCGACACCCGGGAGTTCCCGCGCGGGCGCATCATCGGGGCGCGCAAACTGCTGACCACGGCGGCCCTCATCATGAGCTGCTTCTTGATCGTGTCCAGCCTGATCACCACGATCCTGATCCCGCAGGCCGCCTTCGAACCCGGTGGCGCGGCCAACGGCCGGGCGCTGGCGTATCTCGCGCACGAGCATCTGGGCAACGCCTTCGGCACCGTCTACGACGTGAGCACCATCGCCATCCTGTGGTTCGCGGGAGCCTCGGCCATGGCGGGCCTGCTGAATTTGGTGCCGCGCTATCTGCCGCGGTTCGGCATGGCGCCGGAGTGGGCGCGCCAGATTCGGCCGCTGGTACTGGTTTTCGCGGTGGTGTCCTTCGGGATCACCTGGTACTTCGACGCCTCCGTCGATGCGCAGGGCGCGGCCTATGCCACCGGTGTGCTGGTGCTGATCACCTCGGCGGCGGTGGCGGTGACGGTGTCGGCGTGGAAGAAGGGCCAGCGGTCGCGGGTGCTGGGCTTCGGGCTGGTGTCGCTGATCTTCGTCTACACCACCATCGACAACATCATCGAGAAGCCCGAGGGCGTGCACCTGGCGATACTGTTCATTCTCGCCATCCTGGTGGTGTCGTTCGCCTCGCGGACCCGGCGCGCGTTCGAGCTGCGGGCCATCGAGGTCACCTTCGACGAGCGCGCCGGGCAGCTCATCGACGAGATGGCCGCGCGCGGTGAGGTCCGCATCGTCACCCACGACGTGGATCAGCGGCAGGCGCACGAGTACTTCGAGAAGGAGGCCGACCAGCGGCGGGAATCGCATATCCCCGCGGACGACCCGATCCTGTTCCTCGAGGTGATCGTGAAGGATCCCTCCGAATTCAGCACCGAACTGCTGGTGACCGTGGTCGACGTGGGCGAGTACCACATCCTCTCGGTGGAGGCCGCGGCCGTGCCGAACTCCGTCGCGGCCATTCTGCTGGCGATTCGCGACCGCACGGGCGTGCCGCCGCACGTCTATTTCGAGTGGACCGAGGGCAATCCGATCGTCAACCTGATGCGGTTCCTGTTCTTCGGGGAGGGCGAGGTCGCACCGGTCACCCGGGAGATCCTGCGGCGTGCCGTCCCGCGCCGGTCACAGCGGCCCCACGTGCATGTCGACAGTTGATACGTTTTAGATGTAACTCCAGGTTTCACACACGCGTAGAATATTGCTACGCTCACGCAGCAAACGCGCATACCGAAACCAGGAGTATCGATGAAGCTACTTCCGACGCTGGGCCGCCGTTCGGTGACCGAACCCGGTGAGGTAGCCCTGCAGGCTCGCAACGTCCGGTTCGACTGGACCGAGACCAAACCGGTCTGGATGACCAAGGAACCGATCGCCTCCCACGTGCTCAACGCGCTGAGCATGCTACTGCCCGAGGGCGAACGCATGTTCATCGTCACCTACACCGAAGCGCTCGAACTCGTGCGCGACGAGAAGGTGCGCGAGGCCATGATCGGATTCATCGGCCAGGAATCCATGCACGCCGAAAGCCACAACGACGCCCTGGAGCAGGTGCTCGCCACCCACGGCATCGATGTGGAACCGTATGTGCGGCAGGCCGAATACCTGTTCCGCAAGACGCTCGGCCCGCGCGAGGGCGCGACCGGGGCGCTACGCCAGCAGCAGCTGGTCGAGCGGCTCGGCGTCATCGCCACGCTCGAGCACTTCTTCGCCTTCCTCGGCGACTGGATCCTCAACGCCGACCTGGAGAGCTTCGACTCCGACCCGCAGATGCTGGACCTGTTCCGCTGGCACGGGGCCGAAGAGGTCGAGCACCGCATGGTCGCCCACGATGTCGCCGAATACTTCGGCGTCGGCTACGTGCGGCGCGGCGCGCTCATGCTGCTGGTGTTCCCGATCTTCATCACGCTGCTGCTGCGCGGCACCAAATGGCTTGTGCACCAGGACCCCTCGCTGCCCAACCACCGGTACCCGATGCTGATCCTGCGGATCTTCGCCGCCATGTGGCGGGGCTCGGTGCCGGGCATCCCGTCGCTGCTGTGGAGCGGGCTGTCCACCTTCAAGCCCGGATACAGCCCGGAACCGGTGGGCTCGACCGCGCAGGCGGTGGCCTACCTGGCGCAGTCCCCGGCCGCCCGGATCATGGCGTCGTGAACGTGACTCGACCGGTTCCGGCGCAACCGCCGCTGGACCTGTTCGGCAAGGGTCGCGCCGACCGCGCGACCCGGGTGCTGGACGCCATCGCCGAAACCCGCTTGCGCTGGACCACTTTGGTCAACCGCAAGGAACCGCCTGCCCGCGTGGACGACCGCCGGATCCCGCTGGTGCTGGTGGAACGACGCGTGGAGGCGCACGACACCGACGTGATCAGCCTGCTGTTCACCGCGCCGGACGGCCGCGCGCTGCCGGAATGGCGGCCCGGCGCGCATCTGGATATCGAACTGCCGTCGGGCAGGGTGCGGCAGTACTCGCTGTGCGGTGACCCGGCCGACCGGCACGCGTATCGCATTGCGGTGCGGCGGATTCCGGACGGGCTCGGTGGATCCGTGGAGGTCCACCAATCCCTGAAGGTCGGCACGCCGGTGGTCGTACGCGGGCCGCGCAACGCCTTCCCGTTCGTACTGCCCGGCCACGGATCCTCCGCCGCCCGAGTGCATTTCGTGGCGGGCGGCATCGGGATCACGCCGATCCTGCCGATGATCCGGATGGCGGACGGGCTCGGGGTCGAATGGTCGATGGTGTACGTCGGGCGCAGCCGCGACACCATTCCGTTCCTCTCCGAGGTGGAGAGCTTCGGCGACCGCGTCACCGTGCGCACCGACGACGAACACGGCATCCCGGACGCGGCCGCGCTGCTGTCCGGCGTCGGGCCGGACACCTCGGTGTACTGCTGCGGCCCGGTGGTGATGACCAAGGTCATCGCCGACGCCGTGCGCGACATGCCGGGCGTGGAAATGTATTCCGAGCGGTTCTCCGCGCCGCCCGTGGTGGACGGGAAGCCGATCCGGGTGACCCTGGCGCGCAGCGGCGAGACCCTCGACGTCCCCGCCGACAAATCCGTGCTCGAGGAAGTGCTCAAAGCCCGCCCCGACAGCCCGTATTCGTGCCGCCAGGGCTTCTGCCGCACCTGCAAGGTGCGCGTGCTCACCGGCGACATCGACCACCGCGACACCGTGCTCACCGCTGACGAGCGGGCGGCCGGCGACATGCTCATCTGTGTATCCCGTTGCGACGGCGACCGTCTGGTGCTCGACCTCTGAGCACCCGTCTTCCAGGAGAAGATCGATGACCGATCAGACAACCATCATCCCGGCCGCCGAGCGCCTCGTCCGCAATGGTGAATTCGATATCGCCGTCTACGAATACGGTGAGCCATCCGCGGAAACCATTGTGCTGGTGCACGGCTGGCCGGATGACAATCACCTGTGGGATCGGGTGGTGCCGCTGCTCGCCGACCGCTTCCACGTGGTCACCTACGACACCCGCGGGCACGGTCGCTCCACGCGCACCTCGCGCACCGAGGACTACAAGCTCGAGCACTTCGCCTCGGACTTCTTCGCCGTCGCCGACGCCGTGAGCCCGGATCAGCCCGTGCACGTGCTGGCGCACGACTGGGGCTCGGTCCAGATGTGGGAGGCTGTGTGCGAACCGCAGGCCGCCGAACGGATTTCGTCGTTCACGTCCGTCTCCGGGCCCAACCTCGACCACCTGGGCGCGTGGGTGCGCGGTGAGCTGTCGGGCGGCAAGGTGTGGGGGCCGTTCACCCAGCTGCTCTCCTCGCTCTACACCGGCCTGTTCATGACGCCCGGCGTGCCGCGCGTGGTGCTCAAGCCGCTGGGCACCGAGAAGATCTGGTCGCGGTTCGTCGGCATCATGAACGACACCTCGCCCGAGAACATCAAATTCGGGCCCGAGTTCCGGCGTGACTTCTTCGACGGGATGCGCATCTACCGCGCGAACATCCCGCAGCGCATGGCCGATCCGCGCGAGCGCCGCACCGAGGTGCCGGTGCAGTTGATCATCGCGCGCCGGGATGTGGCCGTGCGGCCCGCCGGATACGCCGACACCAAGGAGTACGCGCCCAACCTGTACCGCCGCGAAGTCGGTGGCGGGCACTGGCTTCCGTTCTCCCATCCCGAACTGCTCGCCACCTCCACCATCGAACTCGTCGACGCCGTGCGCACCGGGGCCGTCCCGCGCACGCTGCGGCGCGCCGAAGTCGGCCGGGAGCAGCGGCCTTTCGAGGATCAGCTGCTGGTGATCACCGGCGGCGGCAGCGGCATCGGGCGCGAGACCGCGCTGGCATTCGCGCGCCGCGGGGCCGAGGTGGTGCTCTCCGATATCAACCTCGACTCCGCCAAGGAGACCGCGGAACTCATTGCGCGCGAAGGCGGTACGGCGCATGCCTACCAGTTGAACGTGGCCGACGCGGACGCCGTGGATGCCCACGCGGCCGAGGTCGTGGCGGCGCACGGGGTGCCCGACATCCTCATCAACAATGCCGGCGTCGGGCAGGCGGGCGACTTCTTCGACACTCCCGCAGCCGAATTCAACCGGGTGCTGGATATCAACCTGCACGGGGTGATCAACGGCTGCCGGTCCTTCGGCAAGGCCATGGCCGAACGCGGGCTGGGCGGCAATATCGTCAACCTGTCCAGCATGGCGGCCTACACGCCGCAGCGCGGGTTCAGCGCGTACTCCACCAGCAAGTCGGCGGTCTTCATGTTCTCCGACTGCCTGCGGGCCGAGCTGAACGGCAAGGGCATCGGCGTGCACACCATCTGCCCCGGCATCGTGCACACCAATATCGTGGCCACCACCCGCTTCGCCGGCGTCTCCGCCGATGAGGAAGCCGCCAAGCAGCAGAAGTTCGACAAGCTGTACGCGGCGCGGCGCTACGGGCCGGAGAAGGTGGCCGAGCAGATCGTCAAGGCCGTCGAGAACGGGAAGGCCGTGGTTCCCGTGACGCCGGAGGCGTGGCTGCAGTACCGGTTCAACCGGTTCGCGCCCTCGGTCGCGCGGTTCTTCGCGGCGCGGGTCAAGCTGACGTAACCGGTTCACGACAGGGGGCGCTGCCGATGGGTACCGGCAGCGCCCCTGTCGCTTGTCCGATCAGCTGGTCGACGCCTCGACCTCCGGCTCCGTGGGCTCCTGCTGCTTGTTGCGGGTGGCGTACAGGCTGGTCAGCGTCACCGTCGCCAGCACCACCACGATCACCACCAGCGAGGCGGCCGTCGGAATGGTCGGCACGCCGCTCCAGACGCCGTGCGCCCAGTGCAGCACCAGCTTCACACCGATGAAGGCCAGGATCGTCGCCAGGCCGTACGCCAGGTGCACCAGCCGCGACAGCGCCGCGTGCAGCACGAAATACAGTGCGCGCAAACCGAGTAGCGCGAACGCGTTGGTCGCGAACACCAGGAACGGATCCCCGGTCACGCCGTACACGGCGGGCACCGAATCCACCGCGAACACCAGATCGGTGGCCATCACGGCCGCGACGACCAGCGCCAGCGGGGTCAGCGCCCGCTTGC
Organism: Nocardia acididurans; assembly: GCF_016741815.1. Classification (GTDB taxonomy): domain Bacteria; phylum Actinomycetota; class Actinomycetes; order Mycobacteriales; family Mycobacteriaceae; genus Nocardia; species Nocardia acididurans. The sequence goes on along the minus strand of NZ_JAERRJ010000003.1, from coordinate 170,370 downwards.
CCTTCTCGACGACCGTCAGCTTCGTACCGCGATAGTCATCGGTCACCGGCCAGAACCGGCGCAGCACCCGCACCGACCGCATCGTGGAGATGTCCACCTCGGCCTCGTACCCACCGGCCGCATCCGCCAGCAGCTTCACCGCCGTCAGCAGCAGAATCGCCCCGAACAGCAGAAACGCCCAGTCCAGCGTCGCCAGTGCGGCAGCACCCAGCGCGATGAACACGCCACGCAAAACCAGCGCGCCCACGATCCCGTACAGCAGCACTCGCTGCGCCAGCACCTTCGGCACCGCGAACGCCGACAGCAGCAGCATGAACACGAACAGGTTGTCCACCGACAGCGACTTCTCGAGCAGATACCCCGTGAAGTACTCCGTCGCCGCCGTCCCCCCGCTGTTCACCCACAGGAACACGCCGAACGCCACCGGCAGCGCGATATAGAACGTCGTCCACCCCACCGCCTCGCGCATGGACACCTCGTGCGGCCTCCGCGTCAACACGAAGTCCAGCACCACCAGCGCCAGCACGACAGCGATGGTCCCACCCCACAACCAGGGCGTACCAACAGATTCGATGCTGCTACCCGCAGCGACATAAGACAGAGCGGAACTCAACGGACCTCCTCGGACATGGAAAACCAGCCGAGGTCTCCTTCACCCGCATCCGTGGGCAACCACCCGGGGATCAGCGACGGCGCTGTCCGTATTGACCGGAATGATTCGTGGGAAGTACTCCCCTCTGCGGCCGAGGATAGCCGACCCTTATCTCACCTGTCCAGTTCCACACCCGCCTACCGGGGACTCAGCACCACCACAGCAATCGGCCGCGAAGTCTTCTTCTGATACTCCGCATACCGCCCCTGATTCACTTTGTCCACGATGGCGAACCGCCGCGCATACTCCGGATCATCCGGATAGGTAGCCCTAGCCGTCACCGGAATCAGCGTAGTCCCCACCTGAATCTCACAGTCCGCCTTGGCCTTCAGATTCGCCAACCACCCCGGCGCCCGCGCCGACCCCCCATTGGAAGCGGTAACCAAATAGTCCTTCCCATCCCGCCCATAAGTCAGCGCATTGGTCCGCTCCTGCCCCGTCTTCCGCCCCACAGTCCGCAGCAACAGCGTCGGGTTACCGAACAGCAGCCGATGCCCCACCACCCCCTTGCTGTTCTCATAAATCCACTGATGCGCCCGAAGCACATTCACGAACAGATCCGCCATCATTCCTCCTGGTCATTCGCTCCATCCGCCACCCTAGGCCCGGATCGGCTCAAACCACGCGGGGCACGGCGATAGTCGTCTAACATCGATGCCCGTCGACGGAGGGGGAGGCGAGTGGCCAGGGCGTTCCAGGCGCGACCGAACTGCGTCCTCCAAGCGTACAAATTCGCTCTTGACCCGAACGTCACCCAAACAATGGCACTTCAATCTCACTGCGGTGCGGCCCGTGCCGCTTACAACTGGGCCGTGCAATGGGTGTCGGCCTCGTGGCGGCAGCGACAGGCCGAGCTGTCCTACGGTATCGACGAGGCCGACCTGACTCCGTGGCGGCCGTGGTCGCTGCCCGAGCTGCGCAAGGTCTTCAACCGGGAGAAGAAGGCCGACCCGCGTTTCTCGTCCTGGTGGCAGGAGAACTCCAAGGAGGCATACAACACCGGATTGGCAAATGCCGCAGCCGCATTCGACAACTACGCCAAGGCCAAAGCCGGTCGGCGCGCGGGCCGGGTAGGTATGCCCCGCTTCAAGGCGAAGCGTCGCACCACGCTAGCGTGCCGGTTCACCACCGGGGCCATTCGTGTCGAGGAGGACGGTCGTCATGTGACCCTCCCGAGGCTGGGGGCTATTCGGACCCACGAATCCACTCGAAAGCTGCAGCGGCGCATAGTGAAGGGGACCGCCCGGATCCTGTCGGCGGCCGTTCGATTCGAACGCGGGCGCTGGTGGGTCTCATTTCAGACCGAGGTCGAACGCTCCCCAGTTCCTGCCGCAGGCGCGGGAAGGATTGCAGGGATCGACCTCGGAGTGAGAAACCTGGCGGTCATCGCAGATTCTCAGGGCAGGGTTCGGCTCATACCGAACCCTCGCAATTTCAACCGTGCATATGCCGAGCTCAGGATGCGCTCACGTCGGGTGTCTCGCCGTCGAGGCCCCGATCGCCGAACCGGGCGGCAACCGTCTCGTCGCTGGTCGAAAGCTGATGCCGAACGCAACCGAGTGCACCACAGGATCGCCAACTTGCGCACCGACGCCCTGCACAAGCTCACCACGGCAATCCGCGCGGAGTACGAAACCGTGGTGATCGAAGATCTCAACGTCACGGGCATGCTGCGCAACCGCCGACTGGCCCGTCACATCGCCGATGCCGGCTTCGGCCGAATCCGGCACCAGCTCACCTACAAGGGAGACCGGACAGGCGGCCACACCATCGTGGCCGACCGCTGGTATCCGTCCTCGAAAACCTGTTCACGTTGTGGAGCGGTGAAAACCAAGCTGCCCCTGTACATTCGACAGTTCACCTGCGACGCCTGCGGCCTGGGCCTGGACCGGGATGAGAACGCGGCCCGCAACCTCGCCGCCCTCGCGGCCGCATACGATCCAACCGGTACCGGAGTGGCCGGAGACCGGGGAGCGTCAGCTCCGAAGCCTCGTGGAGCCGACCAGAAGACCCGCGGTGCGCGTCCCGGCAGGGAGCGCTGGGCAGTCGGCGAAACCCCGCATCAGCGGGCAGAAACGAGAGACCGTCATCAGGACACCGTGCCCGCTACGGATATCGGTGACACCGTTACGGACCTCCCCCTCCGAAAGGCCGGGGATATCGACTCGTCGCCACGAATCGATATCAGCGGTAGCTCAGTCGGTTACTCCTGCGACGCGGCTCACCTGAACCGTCCATCCACCCGATAGTGTTGGGTTTGTCGGTTGGGTTCGCACTTGCTAATGTGCCGGTGGCGCGCCCCTGTAGCTCAATGGGTTAGAGCTGCGGACTCATAATCCGTCGGTTGCCGGTTCGAGCCCGGCCGGGGGCACCACATTCCTCTACTTCTCTTCCCGCTCATGTCCCGGATTCGACTATGACGAGGTCGGCTGGGACTGGGTGCGTAGTTGTCGGGCCAGGGTGTGGAAGACGTAGAAGTTCGGGGTGTCGGAGACTATGAGGACCTCGATGGTTCGACCCTGGGCGTCGTCGATGTAGAGGGTGCCGTCGCGGATGTCTAGGCGGGCTACCTGGGACCAGGGTACGGTGCGCTTTTTGGTGATGAGGGCCTGGGCGGTTAGGCGCACTCGGCCGAAGTCCACGGTTCCGCCGCGTTGGATCTCGGCGGCGGCCTTGGGGAGTTGGGCGCGGGCCACGCTTTCCTGTGTGGCGGCGCTCCACTCGGCGGGGGGTGGAAGCCTTGGTGCAGAAGGAATTTCGCGCCGTTCACGTCGGTGAAGGTGAGGTCGTAGCTGATGTGGTTCTGTTGGGCTCCGGTGTGGCGGGTGACCATGGCCTTGACCGAGGTGGTGTCGTAGCGCACTGTTCTCACGCGCTGGCCGCGGTAGACGACGAAACCGTTGTCGTACAGGTCGAGTCGTGCGCCGCTGCCGACTGCGACCAGCCCGATCACCGTGAGCCGTGTACTTCCGATCTGCACAGGCAGATACATCTTTCGGTGTTGCCCGAGTGCGTATCGCCCGGCGGCACCGTCGATCTGCCGCATTATTTCTGGTCGCTCGTCCGCTGGGTTAGAGGACGGCTTGGGTTTGGGTGACTTTGGCGGCGAGTTTGCCTGCGTCGTCGTGGATTTCGGTTTCGATGATGATGAATTTGCGGCCGGTGTGGAGGGGGCGGGAGGTGGCGGTGGCGTGGCCGGAGCGGATGGCGCGCAGGAAGTTGGTTTTGGATTCGACGGTGGTGGTTGCCTGGGAGCCTTCGGGGAGGTTGAGGTAGGCGCAGACGGCTGCGGTCGAATCGGCCAGGGACATGAATACGCCGCCGTGGATGGTGTTGCCCAGGGTGCAGAGGGATTCGTGCCAGGCCAGGCGGGTGCGGACGAGGTCGGCGGAGTGTTCGAGGACTTCTATGCCCAGTTTGGTGGTGAAGGGCATGGTGGCGAAGAGTTGGGCGCCGGTGGGGTCCAGGGCGGTGTCGGTCATGGAATCGACTGTGCCGGAGGGGGTGCGGTGAGTCGATTACCTGAGGGGTAATGCGGTATCCACCGGGGGGTTCGGCGTCTGGAAGACTCGGGCGGGTGCGGGTTGGTGTGCTTGGTCCGGTGGAAGTCTGGGCGGATGGATCGCTGGTGGAGATCGGCGGGGTGCGGGTTCGGATGCTGGCGGCTCGGCTGGGGGTGGCCGAGGGCGGGGCTGTTCCGGTGGAGACGCTGATCGACGGGTTGTGGGGGGAGGAGCCGCCCGCCGAGGCGGCGGGGGCGTTGCAGGCGCTGGTGTCGCGGTTGCGGAAAGCGTTGCGGGGCACGGGAACCGTGGAGTTGGTGGCAGGGGGCTATCGGCTGGCGGGGGTGCAGACCGATGCCCGGCGGTTCGAGGAGATGGTCGCGGAGGGGCGGAAGGAACTGGCGGCGGGGCGGGTCGAGGCCGCGTCGCGGGTGCTGGGTCAGGCGTTGGGGCTGTGGCGGGGGCCGGCGCTGAGTGATGTGTTGGATGCGCCGTTCGCACAGGTCAGCGCTACTCGGCTGGAGGATCTGCGGGTCGCCGCGCAGGTGGATCGGTTCGAGGCCGAACTGCGGTTGGGGCGGCATGTGGGGATCCTGTCCGAGTTGGAGACGGCGGGGGCGGAACAGCCGCTGAGTGAGCGGGTGGCGGCGTTGCGGATTCGCGCGCTGGCCGCGGCCGGGCGGCAGGCGGACGCGCTTGCCGTGTATGAGGACATGCGGGCGCGGCTCGACGAGGAGCTGGGGATCGATCCGTCCGCGGAGTTGCGGGACACGCATTTGGCGTTGCTGCGCGGGGAGATCGACATCCCGCCGGTGCGCATCGAATCCGCCACCAAGAAGCTGCCCGCGCGGCTCACCAGGTTCGTCGGGCGCGACGACGAGTTGGCCGGGGTGGGTGAGCAGCTCGAAAACGCCAGGCTGGTAACGATTGTCGGGCCGGGCGGGGCGGGGAAGACCCGGTTGGCGGTCGAGGCGATGGATCGCTATGACGAGGGCGCGGTGTTCTTCGTGCCGCTGGCCGAGGTGGGCACACCCGATCAGCTGGCCGACGCCATCGCGGGGGCGCTCGACACCGACGGTCCCGACCGCACGAACCGGCTCACGGAACTGCTGAATGTCGGTCCGGCGGTGCTGGTTCTGGACAACTGTGAGCATGTCGTGGAGGCGGCCGCGGCGCTCGCGCAGCAGCTCCTCGACAGCCTGCCCGAACTGCGAATTCTGGCCACCAGCCGGGAGCCGCTGGCGATCACCGGTGAGGCGCTGTGCCATCTGGGGCCGCTCGGGCTGCCGCCCGCTGACGCGGATCCGGTGCGGGCCGCGGGATTCGAATCCGTCCGGCTGTTCCTGGACCGTGCCGCGGCCGTCCGGCCCGGGTTCGCCCTCGATGACGGCACGGTCGGTCCGACGGTGGAGGTCTGCCGCCAACTCGACGGCATCCCACTGGCTTTGGAGCTGGCCGCCGCGAAACTCCGCTCGCTGACGGTCGATCAGATCGCGGACCGGCTGGGCGATCGCTTCCGGCTGCTCACCTCGGGCAGCCGCACCGCGCTGCCCCGCCAGTGCACCCTGCTCGCCCTGGTCGAATGGAGCTGGGATCTGCTCGAGACGCAGGAACGGCTACTGGCCCAGCGGCTTTCGCTGTTCCCGGGCGGCGCGACGGTCGAGGCGCTGGAGGGGATCTGCGCGGACGCCGCCCTGCCCGCCTGCGATATCGTGTACGTGCTGGACGCGCTGGTGGAGAAGTCCATCGTGGTGAGCGCGGACGGGCGCTACCGGATGCTGGAGAGCATCCGCGCCTACGCGGCCGACCGGCTGGCGGAATCCGGTGACGATCTCACCGATCGGTTCGTGCGGTATCACCTCGACCTCGCCGAAGCCCATGAACCGGCGCTGCGGACCGGCGAACAGCTGGACGCGATAGCGCTTTTCGACGCCGAGCACGCGAATATCGCGGCTGCCCTGCGGAACACAGTGAACGCCGGTGACGTACTGGCGGCCAGGTTCGTGCGATCCCTGTTCTGGTACTGGGGAATTCGCGGCATGAGCACACAGTTCGAGACAGCGCTGGCCGATGTGCTCCGGCTGGGAGAAGCCCTGCCCGCCGATGCGCGCGCGGCTTTCCGGGTGATTCATCTGATGGGCGGCAACCCGGCCGGTGACCCGCCCTCGGCGCAGGCCATGCTCGCGGAGTGCGACCGCACCGGCGCGCTCGAGTTCCACCCCGCCCTGCCGCTCTGGACCGCCCTGCTCGCCGGACATTCCGGGGACGCCGATCTGGAGCAACGCCAGCAGCGCACCGCCCTGGACTGGCCCGATCCCTGGGTGCGAGCCAGCGCCCACCTGGCCCGCGACATGGCTCTCACGGGCCGCGGCGAACTGCCCGCCGGTGCCGAAGCCCGCCGCGCCGCCCGGCACGGCTTCGAAACCGTCGGCGACCGTTGGGGTTTGGGCATGGCGCTGATCGCGGTCGGCCGCGCGCTGTCCCTGCACGGCGACCACGATCAGGCGCTGGCCACCTTCGCCCGCGCGGTCGCCCTGGCCTCCGAACTCGGCACCGAGGACGACATCCTCGCCGCGCGAACCGAACTGGCCACCGAACGCATGCGCGGCGGCGACCTCGCCGGTGCGGAACGAGACATCCACGCGGCCCAGCGCCTGGCTGCGGACGGCGGACTGTCCCGCCTGGCCATCGCAATGCTCTTCTGCCGGAATGAACTTCACCGCCGCCGCGGCGAGCTTCGTCCTGCCGCCGACACGCTCGCCGAGCTGGAACACCGGCTGCGCCGCCAGATTCACCCGGATCCCACCGCCGCCAACCGGATCAATGTCGCGCGGCTCAGAATCGATCTCGCAGCCACTGGTCAGGACGCAACCCCGCCGGCCGACGCGAGGATCGACGGGCAGGTGCGCAGTCGGGGGTACGAACTGCTGGTCGCGGCCGTGCGCGATGCGTTCCGCAATGGCGATCCGGTTGCCGTCACCCTCGCCCTGGCGAAGGCGGTCGAGCTGTGGGCCGAACTGCTGCTGCTCGACGGTGATCCGGAATCGGCGGCCATCGCGATGGGCGTCACCGCGGTGATACGCGGCGTAGTCGATGCCGGTGAGCCGGAATTGCGGGCCCTCGTCGCGGCCATCGGTGATCGACTCGGCGAGGACGGCTATCGCTCGGCATACGCGCGCGGGGCCGGTTTCAGTCGTTCCGAGGCCCTGGCATTCCTGGCGGCGGTGGCCGGTTCGGCCTGATCATGGGGTGAATCGCCACCGGCTCGGCGCACTGTCCTCGTCGGTGGTCTGGTCTACGATCGGGGAAGTGACCAGCAACTCCGCCGCTGAACAGCGCAAGCGCGATCTCGCGCAGTTGCGCCGGGTTCGCGATCGGATCGACCGGGAGTACGCACAGCCCCTGGATGTCGAGAGGCTGGCCCGGGATGCGCATATGTCGGCGGGACATTTGAGCCGGCAGTTCAAGGCCGCATACGGCGAGTCACCGTACAGCTATCTCATGACCAGGCGGATCGAGCGGGCCATGGCCCTGCTGCGGCGCGGGGATCTGAGCGTCACCGAGGTGTGTTTCGAGGTCGGCTGTCAGTCGCTGGGCACGTTCAGCACGCGCTTCACCGAGCTGGTGGGCGTCTCGCCGAGCGTCTACAAGAAGGATGCCGCGCAGGAGACCGAGGGCATTCCGTCGTGCGTGGCCAAACAGGTCACCAGACCGATCAGAAATCGAGAAGCGCAGGCCCCGGCGGCGAACCTAGCCTGATCTGTATGGACTTCACTATTCAAGCGAGCTTCCTCCCGCAGGACGATCCCGACGCCGCCCTGGCCTTCTACCGCGATGTCCTCGGCTTCGAGGTGCGCAATGACGTCGGCTACAACGGCCTGCGGTGGATCACCGTCGGCCCGGCCGGCCAGACCGACACCAATATCGTGCTGTATCCGCCGGAGGCCAGCCCGGGGATCACCGATGACGAGCGCAAGACCATCACCGAGATGATGGCCAAGGGCACCTACGCCAGCATCGTGCTGGCAACCAAGAATGTGGATGCCGCCTTCGAGAAGATCCAGGCCACCGACACCGAGATCATCCAGGAGCCGGCGGACCAGCCGTACGGCGTGCGGGACTGCGCGTTCCGCGATCCGGCGGGCAATATGGTCCGTCTCCAGCAGGCGAGCTGAATCCCGGTCATTCTGAATCCAGCCCCGGCACCGACCCACCCGGACAAATCGCACCGGGGGGCCGGTGCCGCTGATTGAATCGAGCCTGGCCACGTCGACCGAGACCACGCAGGCCCCGCGGACACAGAGGGAGACACGATGACCACGGCCACGAGAAACGGCGCGAAGAAGAAGACCGCCGCGAAAGCCGGAGCGGCGCTCGCCCCCGCCGACAGCCACGACCTGATCCGCGTGGTCGGCGCGCGCGTGAACAACCTCAGGGACGTCAGCATCGAGATCCCGAAGCGCCGGCTCACGGTTTTCACCGGCGTCTCCGGTTCGGGGAAGAGTTCGCTGGTCTTCAGCACCATCGCCGCGGAATCGCAGCGGCTCATCAACGAGACCTACAGCACCTTCGTGCAGGGTTTCATGCCGACGCTGGCCCGCCCCGAGGTGGACGTCCTCGACGGCCTGACCACCGCCATCATCGTGGACCAGCAGCGCATGGGCGCGGACCCGCGCTCCACGGTCGGCACCGCCACCGACGCCAATGCCATGCTGCGCATCCTGTTCAGCCGCCTCGGCAAGCCGCATATCGGCTCCCCGCAGGCCTTTTCGTTCAATGTGGCCTCGATCAGCGGTGCGGGCGCGGTGAGCATCGAGCGCGCGGGCAAGACGGTGAAGGAGCGCCGCAGTTTCTCCATCACCGGCGGCATGTGCCCGCGCTGTGAGGGCCGCGGCGCGGTCAACGACATCGATCTGACCCAGATCTACGACGAGAACAAATCGCTGAACGAGGGCGCGCTGACCGTCCCCGGCTACAGCATGGACGGCTGGTACGGCCGGATCTTCAGCGGCAGCGGCTTCTTCGACATGGACAAGCCGATCAAGAAGTTCACCAAGAAGCAGCTCAGCGATCTGCTCTACAAGGAGCCGACCAAGCTCAAGGTCGACGGCATCAACCTCACCTACGAGGGCGTCATCACCAAACTGCGCAAGACCACGCTGGCCAAGGACATCGACTCGCTGCAGTCGCATGTGCGCGCCTTCGTGGAGCGCGCGGTCACCTTCCAGACCTGTCCGGACTGCGCGGGCACCCGGCTCAGTGAGCTGGCCCGCTCCTCGAAGATCGAGAAGATCAGCATCGCCGACGCCTGCGCCATGCAGATCAGCGATCTCGCCGAATGGGTGCGGGAGCTGAACGAGCCGTCGGTGGGCCCGCTGCTGGAGGCGCTCGGCCAGACCCTGGACTCGTTCGTGGAGATCGGGCTCGGCTACCTCTCGCTGGATCGCGCCTCGGGCACGCTGTCGGGCGGTGAAGCCCAGCGCGTCAAGATGATCCGGCATCTGGGGTCCTCGCTCACCGATGTCACCTATGTGTTCGACGAGCCCACCGCCGGGCTGCACCCGCACGATATCGAGCGCATGAACAATCTGCTGCTGCAGTTGCGGGACAAGGGCAATACCGTGCTGGTGGTCGAGCACAAGCCGGAGACCATCGTGATCGCCGACCACATCGTGGATCTCGGTCCGGGGGCCGGATCCGGCGGCGGCACCATCTGTTTCGAGGGCGATGTGGCGGGCCTGCGTACGAGCGACACCGTCACCGGCCGTCACTTCGACGATCGGGCCGCGGTCAAGGACGTGGTGCGCAAACCCAAGGGCGCGTTGAAGATCCGCAAGGCCAACACGCACAATCTGCAGAACGTGAACGTCGACGTCCCGCTCGGCGTGCTGTGCGTGATCACCGGTGTCGCGGGCTCGGGTAAGAGCTCGCTCATCCACGGTTCCATTCCGGCCTCGGAAGGCGTTGTGGCCGTGGATCAGACGCCCATCAAGGGTTCGCGGCGCAGTAATCCCGCCACCTACACCGGCCTGCTCGAGCCCATCCGCAAGGCGTTCGCCAAGGCCAACGGCGTGAAACCCGCTCTGTTCAGCGCGAATTCGGAGGGCGCGTGCCCGAACTGCAACGGCGCGGGCGTCATCTACACCGATCTGGGCATCATGGCCGGGATGGAAACCACCTGTGAGGTGTGCGAGGGCAAGCGTTTCGACGCCTCGGTGCTCGACTATCACCTGGGCGGCAAGGACATCAGCGAGGTGCTGACCATGTCGGTGGCCGAGGCGGAGCGGTTCTTCAGCGAGGGTGAGGCCAAAATCCCCGCCGCGCACGCGATCCTGGAGCGTCTGGCGGATGTGGGCCTGGGCTACCTGACCATCGGCCAGCCGCTGACCACGCTGTCCGGCGGTGAGCGGCAGCGGCTCAAGCTGGCCACGCACATGGCCGACAAGGGCGGGGTCTACGTGCTGGACGAGCCCACCACCGGCCTGCACCTGGCCGATGTGGAGAACCTGCTCGGCCTGCTGGATCGACTCGTGGAATCCGGCAAGTCGGTCATCGTGATCGAGCATCACCAGGCGGTCATGGCGCACGCGGACTGGATCATCGACCTCGGTCCCGGCGCGGGCCATGACGGCGGCAAGATCGTCTTCGAGGGCAGCCCGGCCGATCTCGTGGCCGACCGCTCCACACTCACCGGCGAGCACCTGGCCGCCTACGTGGGAGCCTGAAAACCCCCTTCCACCAAGGCATATTCACCCTGACGGGCCGCTGTCAGCACGCTATCGGAGTGCTGTCAGCGGCCCCTCGCATCGTTGTCCTCACCAACCGAGAACACCGAAGGGGTGAAGGACATGACGAACACCGAACTGCAGCAGCTCATCGAGGGCCTGGCCGAGAAGCTGGGCGTGCCCGGCGTGGCGGTCGGCGTGTACCACGGCGGCCGGGAGACCTACGCGACCTGCGGCGTCACCAATATCGACAATCCGGTCCCGGTCGACGAGAACACGCTGTTCGTGCTGGGGTCGGTGTCCAAGAGCTATGCGGCCACCGCCATCATGCGACTGGTCGAGGACGGCCGGATCGAACTCGACGCGCCGGTGCGGCGGTACGTGCCCGAACTCCGGCTGGCCGATGAGCGGGTCGCCGCCGGACTGACCGTGATGCACCTGCTCAACCACACCGGCGGCCTGGCCGTGCGCGTCGTCGTCGACAGCGGTGAGGGCGATGACAATCTGGCCCGCTACGTGGAGCACCTGCCCGAACTCGACCTCATCGGCGAGCCCGGCGGCCGCGCCTCCTACAGCCAGGCGGGCTACAACCTGCTGGCCCGGGTGGTGGAGAAGGTCACCGGCCAGACCTACGAACAGGCCGTCGCCACACTGCTTTTCGAGCCGCTCGGGCTGGAACACAGTGCCTACCTGGCCCACGAGGTCATGACGCGGCGATTCGCCATGGGGCACAACGTGGATGCCGACGGCACCCTGTCGGTGGCGCGCGCCTGGAAGAACTCCCGCGCCGACAACGGCGGTGGCGGTCTGGCCTCCTCGGTGTCGGATCAGTTGCGCTGGGCCCGATTCCACCTCGGCGACGGCCGCACCGCGAACGGGGAGCGGCTGCTGAGCACGGCCGCCCTGCACGGTATGCGCCGTCCCACCGTGGAACTGCGCGGCAGCAATCTCGCCGACGCCTTCGGCATCTGCTGGTTCCTCGAGGACATCGCCGGTGCGGCCACCTTCGGCCACGGCGGTTCGGGCAACGGCCAATTCGCCGAACTGCTCATGGTTCCCGAGCACGACTTCGCCGTGATCGTGCTGTCCAACTCGGGTCCGGACAACGGTCTGCTGCTCAATCAGTCGGTGGTGCGCTGGGCGCTGGAGCACTACCTGGGCCTGGTCGAGCCCGATCCGGAGCCGCTGCCCTTCGACGCCGCGCGGGCCGCGGAGATCGTCGGCGACTACGCGGTCAACGATATGACGGTCACGATCGCGGTCGACGGCGCACGCCTGACCATGGCGGCCGGGATCAACGCCGATGTCCGCGCGGCCTCGCCGGTCGAGCTGCCGCCGGATCTGCCGGCCGCCGCCATGGGCCTGCTGCCGGGTGCGGGCGACGAGTTCATCGTCACCGAGGGCGGGCTGAAAGGGTCGCGCGGTTATTTCACCCGCGACGACAACGACCGGATCATCGGGGCCGACCTGGCCGGACGCCTCTTCCTGCGCGTCCAGTAGTGATCCACGACGCCCGGCCCGGGGTCGGCCGGCCGCAATTTCCCGCGGCTGACCGGCCCCTCTAAGCCGTTCGTAAGGTTCAGGCCAGCTAACGCTCAGCGCACTGGTCCACCCTGGATCGTCGGGTTGTTCCGATTGGAAATAGTCGAAGTCATCACTTGAAGGAGAAGTCCGGCGTGCGCGTATCGACGAGGTGGGGCAGTGCGGTCCTGGCGGTAGCGGCAACTGTTCTGCTACCCATCGCGGCGGGGACGGCCCACGCGGCCCCCATCGGCGGGCTGAATCCGTCCGGCACCTCGGCCGACGGCTCGCGCATCGTCTCCAGCCAGAGCACCGGCGATCGCACGCTGAAACTCCAGGTCTACTCGGCCGCCATGGACAAGAACATCGAGGTCGACGTGCAGCGCGCGGCCGACACCTCCGGCCCCGCCCCGGTGCTGTACCTGCTCAACGGCGCGGGCGGCGGCGAGGATTCGGCGACCTGGCAGAAGCAGACCGATGTGCTGACCTTCCTGAAGGACAAGAACGTCAATGTGGTGCAGCCGGTGGGCGGGCAGTTCAGCTACTACACCGATTGGCGCGCACCGGATCCCAAGCTGGGCGTGAACATGTGGAAGACCTTCCTCACCGAGGAGCTGCCGCCGCTCGTCGACAAGGCGCTGAACACCAACGGGCTCAACGCCATTGCCGGATTGTCCATGGCGGGCACTTCGGTGCTGCAGCTGCCCATCGCCGCGCCGGGACTGTACCGGTCGGTGGCGGCCTACAGCGGCTGCGCGCAGATCAGTGACCCGATCGGCTACAACTTCGTCAATACCGTGGTCGCGATGGGCGGCGGCAATGCGGAGAACATGTACGGCCCCAAGGGCGATCCGATGTGGGCGGCCAATGATCCCTATGTGAACGCCGAAGGGCTGCGCGGCCTGAACCTGTTCATCTCCAGTGGATCCGGGCTGCCCGGCCGGTACGACACCCTCGATGGCGCGCACGCTCTGCCCGGACCGGGCGGCCTGGCCAATCAGGTGCTGCTCGGTGGCGGTCTGGAAGCGGCCACCAACTACTGCACGCACAACCTGGCGACCAAACTGGACCAGCTGGGTATCCCGGCCACCTTCGACTTCGAGCCGACCGGCACCCATTCGTGGGGTTACTGGCAGGATGACCTGGTGAAGTCGTGGCCGGTGCTGGCCGCCGGACTCGGCCTGCCCGCCAACTGATCTCACCTGCGCGTCCGAGGAAGCGCGCAGGCGAGCGAACGGCTCGCCACCATGACGGGGTGGCGAGCCGTTCACATTCCGGGCCCTACTTCGTCAGCTCGAAGTTCGGGTAGCCGTTGTCGCGCTCCTCGTCGCAGAAGCGGCGGTAGTTGCCGAAACCGCCGATGTAGGGCATGAATACGCGCTTCTTGCCCTCGACGTTCGCGCCCATGTACCAGGAGTTGGCCTGCACGAACAGGGTGCCCTCGGCGACCTCCAGCAGGTGGTCGGTCCACTTCACCGCGGCCTCGTCACGCGCCTCGACGCGGGAAATGCCCTGGGCGCGGCAGTGTTCCACCAGGTCGAGCACCCAGTCCAGCTGCTGTTCGGAGTGCAGCACCATATTCGCCATCACCGACGGGGTGCCGACGCTGTTGATGCTGAACATGTTCGGGAATCCCGGGATGCCGAAACCCAGGTAGGTGACCGGTCCGTCGGCCCAGGTGTCGCCCAGCTTCGCATCCTTCGAGCCGTGGATGTCGATGCGCAGCAGCGCGCCGGTCATGGCGTCGAATCCCGTTGCGTAGACCAGGGTGTCGAGCTCGATGAACTTCTCGGCGGTGCGGATGCCGGTGGGCGTGATCTCCTCGATGGGCTCGCGCCGCAGGTTCACCAGGCCGACATGGGGCTGATTGAACATCTCGTAGTAGCCGGAGTCGGTGCAGATGCGCTTGGTGCCGATCGGATGATCGGTGGGAATGAGATCGTCTGCCACCGACTGGTTCTCGACCTTGGCGCGGATCTTGGCCACCGCGAAATCACGCACCAGCTCATTGGCGGTGAGATCGCTGTTCTGATCCGGGAACACCTTGTTGAACAGCACGCCGCCCTGATTCCAGCGGTCCTCCATGGCCGCCTCGCGCTCCTGTGCGCTCAGCTCCAGGGCCTTGGTCTGGATGCTGGGGTGCGGGGTGGCGGCCGGGGCGTAGTAGGACTTCTCGCGGCGCTGCCGGTAGGTGGCGCGGATCTGCTCCTGCTCCGCAGCGCTCCACGGCCGGTTCGGCATGGGCACGCTGAAATTGGGGGAGCGCTGGAAGACGGTGAGCGCCAGCGCTTCCCGCGCGATGATCGGCGACACCTGGATGCCGGAGGAGCCGGTGCCGATCACGCCGACGCGCTTACCGGTGAGATCCGCGCCCTCCTCGGGCCAGCGCGCGGTGAAGAGTTCCTCGCCCGCAAAGGTTTCCACGCCCGGGATGTTCGGCTTGATCGGAGCGGACAGGCAGCCGGTGGCGAAAACCACGAAGCGGGAACGGTATTCGTCGCCCTGCTCGGTGCGCAGCGTCCACAGCGCGGTGTCGTCGTCGAAGCGGGCCGCGCTGACCCGCTGGTTGAACCGGTAGCGCTGCTTCAGCTCGAAGCGGTCGGCCACGTGATTGATGTAGGACAGGATCTCCGGCTGGGCGGCGAAGCGTTCGGTCCAGGTCCAGCTCTGCTGCAGGTTCTCGTCGAAGGAGTAGGAGTAGTCGACGCTCTCCACATCGCAGCGCGCGCCCGGATAGCGGTTCCAGAACCAGGTGCCGCCCACATCCTCGCCGGCCTCCAGGCCGAGCACGTTCAGCCCGGCGCGGGCGGCCTGATGGACGCCGTAGAGTCCGGCGAATCCGGCGCCAATGATGATCACATCGTGGGGACTGCCCTGCCCGGCGCTGGGGTACATGCGTGACCTCTCGCTATTCCTCTGACGATATTTCGATTAGGCATATCGTCACGGCGCGTGCGACAGGTCGCGAGCGCTGGTCCCACTGACCAGGAGCAGAGATCTACGCGTGTGCGGGCTCGCCGGTCACCACGTGATCGGCGTGATTGAGGCCCTCGCGCACCAGCCGCGAGAGATGCCCGTCGCGAATGCGGTAGATGATGCGCCGGCCCTCCCGCCGGGTGTCCACCAGGCCGGTGAACCGCAGCTTGGCCAGATGCTGGCTCACTGCCGTGCGGGACGCGCCGCACGCCTCGGTCAACGCGGTGACATCCGCTTCGCCCTGGGCGAGAATCCACAGCAGGTGCAGGCGGGTCGGATCGGCCAGCATGCGGAAGGTCGCGGTGGCGGCCTCGAGCCGGGCCTGATCGGGGTCGCCCGGGTGGGTGAGGCTGGGGGAGTGCAACGCCTCGGTTTTCCGCTTGCGCTCCATGACTCACCTCTCCTGCGGGCCGTAGCAGCCAGTGTAGCGATCACGACGAATGCGACAGCGAAGGAAAGGCGGGCACCACCTATGATCTCCGGCATGGGGAGGAACTCCACGGTCTGCCTGATGATCGCCGCTGCCGCCATCGCCGTCGCGGGTTGTGACAGCGTCGCCGGCGTACCGGACGCATCGCCCGCGTCGTCGACCAGCACGGCCGTCGCGCCCACGACCGCCCCGGCCGCGCCGCCCGAGCCGAACGACGGTGCGGCGGAAGGGCTTCCGCTGTGCGCGCTGGGCTCGGCCGTGCCGCTGCCGGACTGCACACTGGAATCGCACGACGCGACGGGCCGCACCTTCGACGTGAAGCGCACCGGCATCGGCAACGCCATCACGCTCACCATCGACGTGTTCGACGCGGACGGCACTGCGACACAGACGATTTCGGAGCCGGATACGCAGGCGCTCGCCGACAATCCGAAACTGCGCGATATCGACGGCGACGGGCGCGACGAACTCATCGTGCCGCTGCAGGCCGCGGGCGCCAATACCGCCTACGCCATCTACCACTCCGCGGACGGCGTGGAGTACACGCGCGCCGGTGAGGTGAGTGGGCTCGGCATCGAGTCCACGCCGGACGGATACACCGCCATCTCCGCCAAGAATGGCACGCAGGGCTGGGACATCAGCTTCTGGACCTTCGAATCCGGCACGCTCACACCGCTGCTCACCGCGCAGGTCACCTTCGTCTACGACGGCAATCAGAAGGTCGTCGACAACCAGTGCACGGTGGTCGACGACGGCGGACTGTATTCGACCGGTGTGCAATCACAGGCCGCGGCGCGCGCGAAGTTCTGCGCGGAGCCCGTCGTCACGCGGGTCATGTACCGCTGACGACGCCTCCGTCCACCGGATGACCTTCTTTCGGATGACAATGCCGGGCAGTCGAATCACCTTTCGGACGGACGCGGGCGCGACCACGAATCCGGGAGACTCTAGGGGTGAACCCGGATTCCCGGAATCGCCTGCCGGACGGAAGATTGAGGCAGATCAGGACGCCGGTTTCGGATAGCGCCGGTGCAACCACTCGGTGTAGTCGAACGACACTGTCTCGCCATCGTTGTCGAGGCACAGCGCAGCGTCGCGCAACCGTCGGGCGGCCCGGCCGAGCGGGGGCACCGGCACCGGCAGGACGGTCTTTCCGAGGAAGGCGCGGCGGGCCGCGGCCAAGTCGGTGAGGGTCTGCACGATCGGGCCGCCCACATCGGGCAGCCGACCGGACGGGCCCGCATCCACCGCATCGGCCAGGCGGGCGGCCACCGCCGTCACATCGACCGGCTGGAAACGCAGGGGGCCACGCGGGGCCACCCGGAATTTCGCTGCCGTGCGGAAGATCTCGTCGATGAGTTCGTGGAATTGAGTGGCGCGCAACAGGGTCCACGGGATCGGGCCGGAGGTCACCACCTGCTCCTGGGCGACCTTGGTCCGGTAGTAGCCGAACGGGACCTGGTCGCAGCCGACGATGGACACCTCGACATGATGGCCGATATCGGCGCGCTGTTCGGCGGCCAGCAGGGTGCGCACACCGTCCACCAGTACTTTCGCATGACGCAGGCCCAGGTGATTGGCGGCGTCCACCACGGTGTCCGCGCCTCGCAGCGCCTCGTCCAGGCCCGCGCCGGTGGCGAGGTCCACCGGGTGGTGCACGGTGCCGGGCACCGGGTCCGCGGGGGCGCTGCGCGTGAGCACCCGCACCGTATGGCCGCGCGCCACCAATTCCCGCACCGTCGGCGTCCCCAGTGTTCCGGTTCCGCCGAGTACCGCTACCTGCATGTCGAATCCCCTTTCCGACTCCTCTTCGGACGGTAGGACCGTTCGCCGTGGCGCTCAACATGATTCATCGCATGGTGTCCGATCGCGCACAATGCGGGGTTCTCCGCGTGTCGATGGGGTTAGATGCGGGCGCCCTTCGAGCGGTTGCAGGCACGGCACAGGATCTGCAGATTCGCCGCACTGGTCGCGCCGCCCCGGCTGATCGGGATCACGTGGTCGAACTCCAGGTAGTGGCTGTCGCCGCACTCCACGCATTTGCCGCCGTCGCGCTGCCACACCTGGGCCTTGACCTCCTGCGGGATGCTGCGGGTGTCGCGGCGGCCCGGGGTGAGTGCGAGGCGTTTCGCGACCCGCAGCGCGCCCTCGATGGTGGCGGCCGCCAGATCCGGATCGGCCACGTCGAAGGTGGCGCCGCCACGCGCGGAGGTGGCGGCCAGCACCACCCGGCCGCCCTCGGACACCACCGAAACCACTCGGCCCCAGGGCATCTCGGCTCCGGTGTCGACGCCGGTGAAGCGCAGCTTCTTATTGCTGCAGATCAAACGCCCCTCGGTGAGCTTCGGGCCGCGCGCGAGCTGGCGGATCTGGATCGCGGGCACATTGAGATGCACCCGCTCCTCCGGATCCAGATGCAATCCGGCCACCTGGATCACGGGCAGCTCACCCGACCGCAGCCGAGTCAGCATGCGGCCCCGCAGCATTCGCCGCCGCAGATCCTCGATGAGCGGCCCGGTCAACCCCAGATCGCCCACGGCCGCGTCGAAGGCGTCCATCTCCGACTGCTCGATGGCCCCGTCCGCGAACGCGAAGGCCACCAGCCGCTCCACATAGTCGTGCCCGACCGGCCGCAGCACCTCCTGGGCGGCGGCGCGTTCGATCCGCTGATACCGCAGCGCGACCCACAGCCCATCCCAGTCGCCGCCCTGCGGGCCGGTGGTGCGCAGCACCCGCTCGGCCCGCCCCCGCCACCCGGCCAGGTAGTGGCCGATCTCATCCGCGCACTCCCCGCACGTGGCCGCCCGCCCGAACAGCCGCCACCGGCGCGGCCGCCCGCAGCGATGACAGTGCCGCGCATCCGCCGACGGCACCGGCCGCGTCGAGCCGGTCCACTCCTCGCCGTCCCACCATCGCAGCAGCCCCGAATGCTCGGGATCCACATGCCAATCGGCGGTGTCGGGATTCGGCGGGGGCAGTGGCGGCGGGGCTTCCTGGCGCTCCCGCGCGAGCGAGGTGCCACGTCGCGCGGATTGCATCGCGCTCTCGTTGCCGGTGCGCGATGCCGGGCCGTCGCCCGTGCGCCGTGAGGGGTTGGTCCCGGACCCGCTCGACGGGGCGTCGCCGGGATCGTCGATCTGGACGCCGAATTCGGTGATGATGTTCGCCAGGCCGCCTGCCCAGCCCTGGCCGACGGCGCGGAAGCGCCACTGGTCGTCGCGGCGGTAGAACTCGCCGAACATCATGGCGCGCACCGAGTCCGGGTCGGTGATCTCGAACCAGGCGACGGGGCGGTTGTGGTCGAAGACGGTGAGGATGAGGCCGGGGATGTCGGCGAAGGGGGCCGCGTCGACCGAGCCGGTGACCACGATGCGGGTGACGTCGGATTCGGTGCGGGGGAGGGAGATCGACAGGCGGGCGGTGCCGGGGGCCGGTTCCTGGTCCAGCGTCACCGCCTGCGAGATGTGGCGGGGCGCGTTGAAGAAGACGAAATCACGGTCCGAGCGCACGCGGCCGGACTCGGACAGCAGTAAGGCATGCGCATCGACCTCGTGATCGGACTGCCACGAAAGGACAACCGTCAGAAGCGATGTCGGAACCGGCGTATTGCCACCCTTGGTGAGTTTCATTGTGATCGAATATTGCCACGCGACTCCGACACGCAGCGTTCGCCGAGGACAGGGCCCCTGACCCGGCGATCCCGCGCGCGCGAACCGATCGGTCTCCATCGTGCTGTGCATCCGGCCGAACCTGCGGCACAGTGGAATCATGACCAACCCCAAGGGCCGCGGCGGCGACCCGCAGCCGCCGCGCGCCACCCCGCCACCGCCGCGCGGCAAACCCCAGCCCCGCGTCCCCACCGCCGGCGACATCCTCGCCGCCGCCCAGGCCGCCGTCGAAGCCGCCCAGAGCGCCGCCGGGCAAGCCCTGGACTCCGCCCAGGTCACCGCCAGCGCCGCCTTCGACACCGCGGTCCGCCTCCCGCCGGCCTCGGTCCAGCTGGCCGCCCAGCTCCCCGACCTCATCGAAAACCTCACCACCGCCGTGGAACGCCTCAACTCCACCATCGACCGCCTCGACCGCACCCTCGCGCTGGCCGAACCCGCCTTCGTCGCCTACGACAACATGCTCACCCGCATCGAACAGGTCATGGCGCTGACCGACCAGGTCTTCGCCCGCCTCGACCGGCTGCCCGGCGCGGGCCTGCTCGGCCGCTTCACCGGCGGCCGCGAAACACCCGAACCCGAAGCGCCCGAGCCGAAGTCACGCCGCGACCCGCGCAAGAAGTAGCGGCTCGGGGACCGAAGCCCCACGCGGGTCCGCGTCGAGCGGTTGCGGTGTTGTCGGGCTCGGATGAGTTCAGCCGTCGTCAGGCCGAGGGAAGCGGGGCGGTGGGGGCTACGCCGATGCCGGGGAGAGCGCGCAGGGCGGCGGCGGCTTTCCAGACCATCTCGTGGTACTCGTCTTCGGGGTCGGAGTCGAGGACTATCGCGCCGCCCGCGCCGACTCGCCAGCGGCCGTTGTGGCGGACCGCGGTGCGGATGACGATATTGAGGTCGGCGGTGCCGCCGAGGCCGAGGAAGCCGATGGTGCCCGAATAGATGCCCCGGGCTTCGGTTTCCAGATCGTCGATGATCTCCATGGTGCGGAGTTTGGGGGCGCCGGTCATGGAGCCGCCGGGGAAACAGGCTCGGAGGCAGTCGATTACGTCCAGATCGGGGCGCAGCGTGCCGCGCACTGTGGAGACGAGCTGGTGCAGGGTGGTGTAGGTCTCGACGGCCATGAGTTCGGGGACGTGGACGGTGCCGATCTCGCAGACGCGACCGAGGTCGTTGCGGAGCAGGTCGACGATCATGAGGTTCTCGGCGCGAGTCTTGGGGCTGCGGGCCAGTTCCGCGGCCAGGTGCTCGTCTTCGAGGGGGGTGTGACCGCGCGGGGCGGTGCCCTTGATCGGCTTGCTCTCGACGGTGCGGGCGCGATCCAGTTTGAGGAAGCGCTCGGGAGAGGAGCACGCCACCTCCACGTCGCCGAAGCGCAGGAAGGCGGCGTAGGGGGCCGGGTTGCAGCGGCGCAGCGTGCGGTAGACGCTCAGGCCGTCGCTGTCGGCGGGCAGGTACGCGCTGTCGGTGATGCAGATCTCGTAGGACTCGCCCGCGTGCAACTGCTCCTGCGCGGCGGCGACATCCGCGAGGTAGCGTTCGCGCCCGCGGGTGAGCAGCGGCGCTACCGTCCGCTCCTCCGCCCGCAGCGCCAGATCCGGCGGATTCTCCCAGGTGGGAAGGGTTTCCACGATGGCCTTCGTGACCGATAGCCAATCATGCGCGGCCCGAACGGAATCCGTCTCCGCCAGCGCCAGCAGATGGGTGCGGCCCACCTCGTGATCCACCACGATCAGCCGATCCGCGAACACCCACTGGGCGTCGGGCGTCGGCGCGCGATGCACCGCCTCGGCCCCGCAGTCGGCCTTCATCTCGTAACCCAGGTACCCCACGTACCCGCCGACGAAATCGAATGGCACAGCCGGGAATTCGATCCGCCGCCGGCGTAGCTCACCGGATAGGTAGTCCAGCACGCCCCCCGGTACCGTGCGCCGCCCGGCCGCCGACTCGACCGACACCTCGCCCGACCCGACCCGGTATCGCACTACCTCCGCCAGCGGCCCCGACGCATCACCCAGGAACGAGAACCGATCCAGCCCCGGCTCCACATGCTCACTGTCGAGCCAGAACGCCGTCGGGGACGACCGATACAGCCGCAGGAACACCGCCTCGGCGTCCACCGCCCGCTCCACAACCGTGTGCTCCACGCGGTATTCCACGGTCATGGTCTTGCTCGTGGCCGATGGCGAATCCGCCGCAGACGGTGCTCTGGACATGAGCTCTGCCGTGCTGCTGCCGCTCGTCGCGCGCCTGGAATCGGTGCGCGTCGTGGTGGGGCCGTGCGGATTCGCTGCCCGCCGGTGCGCCCGCGTCAGGTCGGCGAAATTGCGCAGCAGGGTCGCACCGTGTTCGCTGGCAATGGATTCCGGGTGGAACTGCACGCCCCATCGGGGCCGGGTGCGGTGCCGGATTCCCATGACGACGCCGTCGGGTGAGGTGGCGGTGATCTCCAGTTCGCGCGGCAGCGGCGTTGCGGCGCACAGGGAGTGGTAGCGGACGGCCTGGAAGCCCTGGGGTACGCCCGCGAACAGTTCCCGGCCGTCGTGGGTGATCAGGTCCGGGTAGCCGTGGCGGGCTTCGGGGGCGCGCACGACCGATCCGCCGGCGGCGATGACGATGCCCTGGTGGCCCAGGCACACGCCGAGCAGCGGGAGGTCGGCTTCGGCGATGACCGCCGCGGAGATGCCGAAGTCGCGGGGGACGTCGGGGCGGCCGGGTCCGGGGGAGATCACGATGTTGTCGAAGGATCGCAGGTCCAGGGCCGCGAGCGCGTCGACCTCGTCATTGCGCACGACCACGGGTTCGTTCCCGTTCACCTGGCTGATGAGCTGGTACAGGTTGTAGGTGAACGAGTCGTAGTTGTCGATCAGCAGCGTGCGCATTTGGCTCGCACATTACGCCACGCGGTCTCGTGCACCGTGCTCCGACCTGCGTGAACGAGGTCACCGCCACTACTGCGGGCATATGCCTTCAGTTCGGGTTGCGGCCTGCGGCACAATGTGGGGCATGTCTGTAGCACAGCCGCTCGAGGTGGACCGCGAGGTCGTGGACTTCGCGATCGTCGGTAACTGGATGGATGAACAGGGCTTGACCGGTGGTGAATTCACCGATGTCAAACCCCTCGGCGGCGGCACGCAGAACATCATGCTGCGCTTCACCCGGGGTGGTCGCGACTATGTGCTGCGGCGCGGCCCCAAGCATCTGCGGGCGGCCAGCAACAATGTCATCCGCCGCGAATCCCGCATCCTCGGCGCGCTGGACGGCACCGGTGTGCGGCACCCCAAGGTCATCGCGGCCTGCCCGGACGAGTCGCTCATCGGTGCGTCCTTCTATCTGATGGAGCCCATCACCGGTTTCAATCCGCAGAACGAACTGCCCGCCCTGCACGCCGGGGATCCGGAGATCCGTCGGCAGATGGGCCTGTCCGCGGTCGAATCCATTGCCCGCCTCGGCTCTCTCGATCATGTGGCGCTGGGTCTGGCCGACTACGGCAAGCCGGAGGGCTTCCTCGAGCGTCAGGTCCCGCGCTGGCTCTCGGAGCTCGAGGGCTACAGCGCGAACGAGGGCTACGGCGGCCCGGAGATCCCGGGCGTGCGGCAGGTCGGCGACTGGCTCGACCGCAATCGCCCCACCGAGTGGAAACCCGGCATCCTGCACGGTGATTGCCACCTCGCCAACATGATGTTCTCCTTCGACGGCCCCGAAGTGGCGGCCATGGTCGACTGGGAGATGTCCACCATCGGCGACCCGCTGCTGGACCTGGGCTGGCAGATCTGCACCCGCCCGGAGCCCGGCAAGGTCGGCGCGGCGTTGGTCGGCAAGCTCGGCGAGGTCGGCGGCCTGCCCACGCCGGAGGAGATGATCGCGCACTACGGCAAGTTCTCCGACCGCGATCTGAGCAATGTCACCTGGTACACGGTGCTGGCCTGCTTCAAGCTGGGCATCGTGCTGGAGGGCACGCATGCCCGCGCGGCGGCGGGCAAGGCGCCCAAGCAGGTCGGCGATTTCCTGCACGCCATCACCCTGGAGCTGTTCGAGAAGGCGCATCAGCTCATGGAGTGAGTGGGCCTGTCGCGATCTCGGCGGCTATTGGCAGAATATTTGTGGTAGATAAATTTTCGCCACGATAGGTTGACGGTCATGTCGATCGTTCCCGATGCCAAGGACTGGACCTGGGTGCTCGAGCGCACCTGCACCGAATGCGGTTTCGACCCGGCGGCCACCTCCTACGAGGCGGTCCCCGGGCTGGTCCGCGGCAGCGCCCGGCGCCTGGGCGTCGCCCTCACCGCGCCGAACGCCGCTGTGCGCCCGGATGATTCGACCTGGTCGGCCCTGGAGTACGCCGCGCACGTCCGCGACGTGTGCCGCATCTTCGAACACCGCCTGGACATCACCCGCACGGCGTCTGGCCGCCCCGGTCCGGTGATCGGCGGCTACGACCCCTCGGTTACGGTGGCCGACGGCATCCCCATGTTCGCCAACTGGGATCAGGACGAGACCGCCGTGGCGGAGAACTACGGGGCGCAGCAGCCCACCGCCGTGGCGGCCGACCTGGTCGCCGTCGCCGAATCCGCCGCGCGCGCTTTCGAATCCGTGCCGGTGGCCGAGCGCGGCCTGATCGCCCGGCGCAGCAACGGATCACAGTTCACCGTGGACACCCTGGCCCGGTACTTCGTGCACGATCTGGTGCATCACGTGCACGACGTCGAGCACGCCTGAAACCCGGCGGAATTCGGGTAGCGGGTCAGCCGCAGCGGCGCAGCGCGTCGCGCAGATTGCGGGAGCGGACGTCGTCGAGCACGGCCATGCCGAGCCGGTTCATGACATAGCCGAAGCCGAGACCCGTTGCCGGATCGGCGAATCCGAAGGATCCGCCGTACCCGGTGGTGCCGTAGGCGCGCTTGTCGGTCCCGAAGCGGAAGCCGCCACGCGACTTGCGGAAGCCGAGGTGGTAGCGGCTCGGGGTGAGCAGCACCAGGTCCTCGGCGGGGACGTCGTCGGCGGTGTCCGCGGAAGCCAAGCGGTCCAAGAGATCTCGCTCGATGGGAAGCTCGCCGGTCTGCGCCGCCGCCGCGCCGTAGACGCGGGCCAGCGAGCGCGCCGTGCCGACACCGCCGGCGGCCGGGCTCTCCACCGATACGAATTCCCGCCGCGCGGCGCGCGCGGGAGCGCCCACCTGCGGGCTGTTCAGCGCCTGGAAGGACAGGCCGCGTTTGCTGTAGAGCTGAATGCCGATGCGCAGCGGCAGATCTCGCTCGTAGCGCAGGATGTCGAGCCCCTCGGTCGCCGACAGGGTGGCGACGCGGTCCATCGAAATCTCTTCCGGCATACCGATATAGAAGTCCAGCCCCAGCGGCGCGGCGAAGTCCTCGGCGAACACGCGGCCCAGCGTGCGGTGGTCCGGGTCGACGCGGCGGATCAGCTCACCCTGGAACAGACCCGCGGTGATCGGGTGGTACCCGTGCCGGGTTCCCGGCCGCCACAGTGGTTTCTGCTCGGCGAGGATCAGCGCGAGCCCGTCCAGATCGGCCATATCCTTCAGCCGCACCGGGCGATCCAGCGCCGCCAGTCCGGCCTGATGATCGAGCAGCTGCCGGACGGTGATCGACTCCTTGCCGTTGGCCGCGAACTCCGGCCAGTACCGGGCCACGGGCGCTTCGTAATCCAGCAGTCCGCGCGAGACGAACTCGGCGAAGACGAAGGCGGTCATACCCTTCGTGGACGACCAGACCGGCGCCATGGTGTCGCGTTCCCAGGCGCGGGTGCGCGTGCGATCCCGATGACCCGCCCACAGATCCACCACCGGCTCGCCCCCGGCGTAGACGGCCACGGCCGCCCCGATCTCGCCGTGCTGCCGGAAGTTGCGGCGGAAGGCATCCGCCACCGGTCCGAAACCCGCATCCACCTCGCCGTGGATAGTGACCTGCTCACTCATGGTGGCCCGATCGTATACGCCGTACCGCCCAGTCCTCCCGGGCGATCGAATGCCATGTCGTTGCTGTTGTCTCGAGGTCGGCGGTGGACACGACACCCGTTTGCCGGTGAGGGCCCATTCACCCGGTAGCGTCGCAGTACGTGCCCGGACTCAAACCGATTACCGCATCATTGCTGCGAACCAAACCGGTGGAGCAGCTCACCTCCGACGGTGAGCACACCGCGCTGCGCCGCAGCATGGGTCTCATTTCGCTGATCGCCCTCTCGGTGGGTGCGACCCTGGGCACCGGCATCTTCGTGGTGCTCGGCGAGGCCGCCCCGCTGGCGGGTCCGGCGGTCGTGGTCTCCTTCGCGGTGGCGGCGCTGGCCGCCCTGTTCTCGGCGCTGTCGTATGCCGAACTGGCCGGGGCCGTGCCGGTGTCCGGATCGGCCTACTCCTATACCTATGCCACCCTGGGCGAGATCGTGGCCTGGGTGTGCGGGTGGTGCCTGCTGCTGGAGTACGGCGTCTCGGTGGCGGCGGTCGCGGTCGGGTGGGGGTCGTATCTCAACGAGTTCCTCGGCTCGACCATCGGCTGGCGGATTCCGGATGCGTTGTCCAGTGCGCCCAGTGACGGCGGCATCATCAATCTGCCCGCGGCCGTCGTGGTGCTCATCGCGACCGCGGTACTGCTGGACGGGATCCGGGAGAGCGCGCGCGTCACCACCGTCACCACCATGATCAAGATCGCGGTGCTGATCTTCTTCGTGGTCGTCGCGGTCACCGCCTTCAACTCCGACAACCTGCACCCCTTCGCGCCCATGGGCGTGGCGGGCGTCAGTGCGGCGGCGTCCATGGTGTTCTTCTCGTTCATCGGTTTCGACGCCGCGTCGACCGCCGGTGAGGAGGCCAAGAATCCGCAGCGGGATCTGCCGCGCGCCATCATCATCTCGCTCGGCATCGTGACGCTGGTGTACGTGCTGGTGGCGCTGACCGCGGTGGCGGCCGTCGGCGTCGACGATGTGAGCAGTTCGGGCGCGTCGCTGGCGACGGTGCTGGAGCAGGTCGCCGGAAGGGGCTGGCCCGCAACGATTCTGGCGGCGGGCGCGGTGATCGCCATCGCCTCGGTGGTGCTGACCGTGCTCTACGGCCAGACCCGCATCCTGGTCTCCATGTCCCGCGACGGGCTCATGCCCTCGGTGCTGTCCCGCGTCGGGCGCAAGCGGGTGCCGACCGTCAACACCCTGGTGGTCGGCGGCGTGGTGGCGGTGCTCTCCGCGCTCGTTCCGCTCGGAGAACTGGTGAACGCCACCAATATCGGCACCCTGGTCTCCTTCGCGCTGGTGAATATCGGCGTGCTGGTGCTGCGCCGCACCAAGCCGGATCTGCCGCGCACCTTCCGCACCCTGGTGCCGCTGGTGCCGATTCTCGGTGTGGGACTGTGCGTCTGGCTGCTCGCACACCTGCCGGGTGTCACCTGGCTGGCCTTCGCGCTGTGGTCGGGGGTGGGGCTGGTCGTGTACTTCGGCTACGGCCGTCGCCGTTCGGCCCTCAACCGCGTGGCCGAGCGCGAGACCGTCTGATGCTCGCGGCGAGATCGCGGATCTGACCCGCCGCCGCTCCCTGCTTGCCCGCCATCGCGACCCCACCACGTAGGCTCGACGGCGTGCGAGCGCTGGATCTGATGCGACAGTGGCCGGTCCCTCATGCGGCGGGTGGGGTGGTGCTGGCGGGTAAGGGCACCGTCGATACCGAGGGTGAGGTGGACCGGGTGTTCCGGCTCGCCTCGGTGACGAAACCTCTTGTGGCGTACGCGGTTCTGGTGGCCGTCGAGGAGGGCGCGGTCGAGCTCGACCAGCCCGCGGGCCCGCCCGGGTCCACGGTGCGGCATCTGCTCGCGCACACCTCGGGTCTGGCCTTCGATTCGCACGAGGTGCTGGCCAAACCGGGCGAGAAGCGGATCTACTCGAGCGCCGGTTTCGAGGTGCTCGCGGATTTCGTGGCCGAGCACACCGAGATCGCCTTCGATCGCTACCTGCACGAGGCCGTTTTCGAGCCGCTGGGTATGGGCACCGCGGTGCTGTCCGGTTCCGCCGGGCATGCCGCGCGTGCCTCGGTCGCCGATCTGCTGCGGTTCGCCGAAGAATTGCTGAATCCCACTCTGGTGAGCGCTGAGCTGTATGCGAAGGCATCCACAGTGCAGTTCCCGGATCGCAATGGCGTACTTCCGGGATACGGCTCGCAGCGCCCCAACGACTGGGGTCTGGGCTTCGAAATCCGCGATCACAAACTGCCGCATTGGACCGGTGGCGCGAACTCTCCGCGGACTTATGGGCATTTCGGGCAATCCGGAACTTTCCTGTGGGTCGACCCGGAAGTCGGCATGGCGTGTCTCGGTTTGGCGGACGAAAATTTCGGGGATTGGGCCCGCGCGGCGTGGCCGACGCTCAGTGACGCGGTGATCGCCGAGTTCGCGTAGCGCGCCGACACGGCCCGCAAGTAACACACGTAACACCGGGCACTCCAGTACACTCGGGCATCGTCGGCTGTCAGGGGTCGTTGGGGAAGACGTCCCTCGTCGAGCCGGAGGTGTCAGTGGTGCGCGCATCGAGTCAGTTCGCGGACGCGACGTCGGGTGTCGTCTACATCCATTCGTCGCCGGCCGCGCTGTGCCCGCACATCGAATGGGCGCTCACCTCGACCCTCAAGGCGCCCGCGAAACTGCGGTGGACCGCCCAGCCGGCGGCCCCCGGAAGCCTGCGCGCCACCACCGATTGGTACGGCCCGGTCGGTACCGGCAGCCGATTAGCCAATGCGTTGCGGGATTGGCCGGTTCTCGCCTTCGAGGTCACCGAGGACGCCAGCGAGGGCGTGGACGGCGAACGCTACAGCTTCGTCCCCGGCCTCGGCCTGTGGAACGGGGCCATGAGCGCCAACGGCGATGTCATGGTCGGCGAGATGCGCCTGCGCACCATCGTCTCCGAGGCCCGCGCCCACGGCCGTCACTCCGCCGCCGACATCGCCGCCGAGATCGACCGTGCGCTCGGCACGGCCTGGGACGACGCGCTCGAGCCCTACCGCATGGGCGGTGAGGGCGCGGAGGTCACCTGGCTGCGCCGCGACGTCGGCTGACGCGCGGCCCGGATCCCTGTCGCGCCGTCGCGGCGAACCCGCCGATCCGAACAGCCCATCCACTCGAATTCCGTGGTTCCCGAAAGGAGTCTCCTGTGAAGCGGTGGACCCGAGGTCCGCTCACCGTGCTCGCTGCCGGTGCGTTGCTGCTCCCGCTCGCGGCGTGTGGTGACGACAGCGAAAACACCAGTGCCCCAGCGAAATCCGGCTCCTCCACGGCAGCGACCCCAGCGACGAGCCCCGCACCGTTCCCCGCCGCGGGCCACGAGATCGTCCACTGCGGTCCCGGTCCCTGGGGCCTCGCCGTCGTCGTCGCCACCGCCAAAGGCTCCGAATTCTGTTCCACCGCAACCGCTGTCGCCGCCGCCTACGCCTCCGACCGCGCCAAGCAGCCCGACGGCGATATCGCGGTCACCGTCGACAACATCCGCTGGGTCTGCGGCGAGCGGCAGGGCGACCCCAACCCGTACCAGGAATGCGGCAGCCAGAACGAGTCCGCGGACAAGGTGCGGCTCGTCTCCTGATCCACGGGGAATCCTCAGGCAACCGTGCTAGTTTGCGGCGATTGTTCTGGATCGGATGGAGTTTCGGTGGGGTTGGGTAGTTTGTGGCGTCGTGGGCTGACCGGCTCGGCGGAGGCTGCGGACGAACGCTGGCTGGCAGTGGAAAGCACTGCCTGGCAGGTGTTTTCGGAAGAATTAGCGCTGCAGCTGTTCATGCTCCCGGTCGAGGGATGCGTCTGCCTGTCCCTGCGGGACCGGGAGGTCGTGCGCTTCGAGCGGGGCGGTGCGGCACTGACATGGGTGCTCGACCCGGACCGGGCGGACCAGGGCGCGGTGCGCAGGCAGCGACTGCCCTGGCCCGCCCGCTACCAGGAGTACCTCCGCGTCGGGGATTATGTCGCAAGGGAATTGCGCTCCCGGTTCGAGGTCTGGTTGCCGGCCCAGTTCATCGCGCGGGCATGGATCGACGACACCGGCGAGGTGCTGTCCACGGGTGGGCTGGGCCACGATGCCGACGCTGCCGCGATACGGGCCGCGGGACCGGAGGAGATCGCCGACGCGGTGGAGATGAGCCGCCTGGGTTTGGACGCGCGCCGGCAGGGTGCCGAGGCAGAACATCAGCTCCGGATGATCTGCGGCAACAATCTGTTTCAGCACCGGGGGCTCGAGATCCTCACCGGTAGCGATATGACCTGGCCGGTGCGCGACCGGACCGTGGACTTCATCGGGCTGGAGGGGCCGGACACCCTGCTCGTCGTGGACGTGTTCCCCAATCTCGATGATCTGGAAGAGATTCCGCTCGTGCGACGGGAGGTCGACGGCGGCCTCGTCGAGCAGGGCGACCCCGCCTACATCTGGTCCATGATCCATGCCGATCCGGACTTCCGAGCGGTGCTGGAACAGCGGCCGCACCTGGCCGAGGCACTGGCCCAGGGCCGGATGCGGGTCGACTACACCCTGATCGTCATGGATTCGGACAAGAGCCTGCGCTACTACGAATTCGAGCCGGTGTTCGGACCGCCCGAAACCACTGCCGCCGTGGATATCTCCTACGAGCCGTCCGCCGCGGCACCCCAGTCCCCCCAGCCCCCGGCCGGCGATGCCGAACCGATCGAGCTACAGCTGCCGTTCGACCCCTATCCGCTGCTCCAGCCCGCGGATTGGCCGCACCGCCACCTGATTCCGCACTGGCCCAGCGCCTCCGGGAACGCGCCGCTCATCGTGCTGACCGCCGACATGGGCGACGGCTACGCCATGCAGAGCTATGACCCGGACGCGCCCGGCAACGACTTCCTGCTGCCCGCGGCCATTGCCAGGTTGTCCGGCTTGCAGCGTTACCCCTGGGAGACCGACGAGCTGTATGGCCTCCCCACCGTGAACTGTTCCGGCCACGACTTCTCCGCTGAGAAGGTGCTCGACCCGCGCGCCATGCAGGGTGCGCATGACGCCCTCGACAGCACCCGGCTCTGGGTTTCGACGCCGCGCCGCACCTGTCTGCTCGCCGTGCCCTACGAGCTCGACGAACGCCAGCTCATGGTGTTCCAGCGGCTGGTCACCCTCACCTATGAGGACGACTCGTACGGCAACGCGCCCATCACCCTCGGGGTCTTCCTGCTGGAGAACGGACGCATCATCGACTTCGTGGAGGATGTGAATCTACTGGGCGCGCACTGAGATTCGAGGGTGCGGGATGGTCAGACGGCGTCGCCCAGCCGCCAGTCCTCGAGCCGCAGTTGCCCGCGATCGCGGCGCAGCGTCCAGGTGCCGCCCGGGAAGGTGAGGGTGTTGGTGCCGTCGGGGGTGGTGAAGTAGTTGGTGCAGCCGCCGACCGACCAGACCCGGGAACTCAGCAGAGTCCGTGCGCGCGAGACCCATTCGCGTTCGGCGGCGGCGTCGGGCGTGTACCGGGTGATGTGGTGGGCGCGCATATGCGAGATGGTGCGCGCGATCAGCCGGGTGGTCGGCTCGATGGCCAGGAACTGCGAGGTGTGCGGGAGTGCGGTGTTGGGTCCGGTGACCGCGAAGAGGTTGGGCAGCCCGGCGAAGGCGATGCCCCGGTAGGCGGTGAAGCCGTCCCGTGCGAACTTGCGGCGGGTGGAGGTGGCCGGGGTGCGGAAGTCCGGGAAGCGGGCGATGGAATCCTGGATGTGGAAGCCGGTGGCCCACACGATGGCATCGACCTCGTGGTGCACGCCGTCCGCGGTGCGAACACCGTTCTCGGTGATCTCGATGATCTTCTCGGTGACGAGATCCACGGTGGGGCGGGCGAAGGCCGCGTAGTACTCGTCCGACACCATGGGCCGTTTGCAGCCGAAACGGTAGTCCGGCGTGAGTTTGCGGCGCGTCTCGGGATCGGGGACCTGCCGTTTCAGCGCAGCCAGGCAGATCCGTTCGTACACCGACACCAGGCGCGGGTGGAACTCGGCGAGGTGCAGCGCCTCCAGGAAGGTGAAGACGAGGGCGCGCGCGGCCAGCCGCACCGGCGGGACACGCCGGAGCAGTTTCCGCACGGCCGGCGGAATCGGGCGGTCACCACGCGGGAGCACCCACGCGGCGGACCGCTGGAAGGACAGCACCCGGGCGGAGGTGCGGGCCAGCGCCGGGACGATCTGCACGGCGCTCGCACCCGAGCCGATCACCGCGATCCGCTTGCCCGCCGGTTCGAAGGTCGTATCCCACTTGCTCGAATGCATCTGCGGCCCAGCGAAATCCGTGCGCCCGGGGATATCGGGCACCGCTTCCGCGTGCAGTGAGAAATAGCCCATGACCACCGCGCGAGCCCGCACCTCCCGGCCGTCGGCGAGCCGGACCGTCCACAGGTGGGCGGCTTCGTCGAAGTCGGCGTCGGTCACCGCACTGCGCAAGCGCACGTGCCCGCGCAGGTCGAACCGGTCCACCACGGCCTCGGTATAGCCGCGCAGCTCCGGCTGCGTGGCATACAGTCGAGTCCAATTCGGGTTGGGCGCGAAGGAATACGAGTACAGCACCGAGGGCACGTCCACCGCGCAGCCCGGATACACATTGTCGCGCCAGGTGCCGCCGATCGCGTCCGCCCGCTCCAGGATCACGAAGTTGTCGATGCCCTGGCGGCGCAGTTCGATCGCGACCCCGATCCCGCTGAAACCGGAGCCGATGATGGCGACGTCGTAGTGCTCGGGGGCGGTGGTCATGCGGCTCCTCGTCGAAACAGGGTGTGCGGTGGTGTGTTTCAGGCGTGCACGGCGACTTCCGCGGGCGGCGAACCGCCTTCGCGGATGCCGATGCGATCGTGCAGGCGGCGCAGCGGCCCCGGCGCCCACCACGTCCACCGACCGCCCAGCCGCAGCGCGGCGGGCAGCAGGAAGCCGCGGATGAGCGTCGCGTCGGCCAGCACCGCCAGCGGCAGGCCGATGCCGAACGCCTTCATGAAGGTGATGTCGGAGGCCAGAAAGCCCAGGAACACAATGGAAATCAGAATCGCCGCGGCCGTGACGATCCTGCCGATCTTCTCCAGCCCGACCGCCACCGAGCCCACCGGATCACCGGTGTGCTCATACTCCTCACGAATCCGGGCCAGCAGGAACACCTGATAGTCCATGGCCAGCCCGAAGGCGATGGCGAACAGCATGACCGGCACCACCGCCGAGATGTCGCCGGTGACGGTGAACCCGAGCAGCCCGGACAGGTGGCCCTGCTGGAAGATCCACACCAGCGCGCCGAAGGTGGCGGTGAGGCTCAGCGCGCTCAGCACCAGCGCGAGCACCGGCACGAAAACGCTTCCGGTGAGCAGGAACAGCAGCACCAGCATGAGAACCAGGACGTAGGCCAGCGCGAGCGGAGCCTTGCCCGTCAGCGCCGCGATGGCATCCAGATTGGCCGCGTCCACGCCGCCGACCAGGGCGCGTGTGGGTGCCGGGGTGTCACGGATCGCCCGCACGACCCCGTTGACGGTCTCCGGATCCGCCTCCGTCGGAATGACGGAAAGATATGCGGCGGAGTCGTTCTGGAACCGTGCGTGAATGGCCGCCTGCGGAATCGCCAGTGCGCCCGCGGCATAGCTGCCGGTCGCGGTGTCGACGCGCCGCACTCCCGCCAGTTTCGACAGGGCGGCGGCATAATCGCCGAGCCCGTCCTTGCTGTCGGGCAGCACCACGAACAGTCCGCTGAGCTCGGCCGCGTCGAAATCGGTCCGCAGGGTTTCGGCGACCTGCCGCGCGGAGGTGTCCCCCGGCATCGACCGGTAGTCCGGGAACCCGGCATTGAACTGCAGGAACGGCAACCCCAGCGCCAGCAGCACCACGATCGTGATCGTGGCGACCGGCACCGGCCGGCGCATCACCATGGTGGCCAGCCGATGCCAGAAGCCCTCGTCCACCGCCCGGGACTCGGTGCCGGACAACCCCTTCCGGCCGAATCTGGAACGCTGGACGCGCGGTCCCGCCAGCAGCAGCACCGCGGGCAGCACGGTCAGCGACACCACCGCCGCGATCACCGCCACGGCGATGCCCGCGTACCCGATGGACTGCACCGCCAGCAGCGGGAAGAACAGCATGGACGACAGCGCGGCCGCCACGGTCAGCGCGGAGAACGCCACCGTCCGTCCAGCGGAGGACATGGTGGTGCGCAACGCTTCTCGCGGTTCCGCACCCCCGGCGAGCTCCTCGCGATACCGGTTGACGATGAGCAGGCTGTAGTCGATGGCCAGGCCGAGGCCCAGCAGTGACGCCACATTCGAGGCGGTCGCGCCGAGATCGGTGACCGCGGCGATCAACCAGAGCACGCCCATGGTCAGCATGGTGGTGACGGTGCCGATGAGCAGCGGCAGCGCCGCCCCCACCAGACTGCCGAACACCAGCAGCAGCGCGATCAGGGTGAGTGGGAAGGCGATGGCCTCACCGGCGATGATGTCCTTCTCGCCCTGCTTCACCGTCTCGTGCGCCATCATGGCGTAGCCGCCGACGGTGATGTCGAGGCCGTCGTGCGCGCCCGCGAATGCCGGTGCCAGCGCGGCGATCCGGTCGTCGATGTGCATCTCGTCGCCGAGGATGGTGGCCACCACCAGACCCGTATCACCCTGCTTGTCGCGCAGGGCGGGCAGTTTGCCGGAGGTCCAGTAGGACAGCACGCCGGAGACATCCGCCTCGCCGCGCAGTCGATCGACGAGTGCTGTTGCGGCCCGGGTGGTTTCGGCGTCGTCGACGGAGCCGCCGGTTTCCACCAGCAGGACCAGGTTCGGTGCGCCCTGCGCGAAATGTTCACGCAGGGCGGCACTCGCGGCGGTGGATTCCGCGCCGGGGTCGAAATAGCCGCCGCCCTGGAGCCTGTCGAACAGCGTCATCCCCGCCGCGCCCGCGAGCAGGGCGAGCACGGCCGCCACGGTCAGCACCAGCCGGTGCCGGCGCATCACGAAGTCGATCACGGTCGGCGCGCCTCCACCTGCATGGGCAGCCGCTGCGGATGCACCAGCGCGCCGATCACGGTCTCCCGCACCGGAATTCCCGGCATGGGTCGTAGCCGCCAGCGCGCGCCGAGGGTGGCGACCTGGAGGGCGATCTCGGTGAGCGCGAAGATATTGCCCGGGCACTGGCGCGCGCCCATGCCGAACGGGATGTGCGCGCCCCTGGACAGTTCGGCCATCCGGTCCGGCAGCCACCGGTCCGGGTCGAAGCGCAGGGGATCGGGATGTATCGCCGGATCGCGGTGCACCGCCACCGGGCAGACGAAAAGCATGCTGCCCGAGGGTATCTCGACCCCGCCCAGCACATAGGTTTCCGGGACGTGCCGCACGGTGAGCCACGGCGAGTACTTGCGCAGCGTTTCCAGCACGACGCGCTTGGTGACGTCGAGCCGCGCCAGATCCGTGAATTCGGCCGCGCGACCGTTCTCGAGCACTGCGTCCAGTTCGGCGTGCAGTGCCCGCTCCACCTCGGGATTGACGGCCAGTTCGTGGAAGACCCAGGCGAGGGTGGCCCCGATGGCCTCGGTGCCGCCCACCAGGAAGTTGATCAGCTCGTCGTGCACCTGGGAATCGGTGAGCGCGTCGCCGTTCTCGTCGCGCGCCTTGAGCAGCGTGTCCAGCAGATCCCCGTGATCGAGGTCGGGATCGGCCGCCAGTTCCGCGCGGTAGGCCGTGATGATCGCGCCCGTGGCCGCTTTCATCTCCGCGACCAGCGCGTCGAAACGGCGATTGCCGGGCAGCGGCAGCCGGTCGATCCAGGCCGGGCGGGTGACCCGCCGCGACAGCAGCGTCATGACCGGCGGCAGCAGCCGATGGATGTGCTCGGCCGTCTCCGCGCCGAGCTCACCGGTGAACAGCGCCCCCGCGACCGTCCGCAGCGCCAGATCGTGCATCTGCTCGTTGACCGCCAGCACCTGGCCCGCCCGCCAGGACTCGGCGCGCTGCGCGCCGAGGCGGGTCATGACCTCCGCGTACCGCGCGATGCGGGCCTTGGCGAAGGCGGGCGCGATCATGCGCCGCTCGCGCCGGTGCCGCTGCCCCTGCAGCACGGTGACGCCCTCGCCGAGCAACGCCTCCGCCCGCTCGATCATCATGCCCTGGTCGGACAGCGCCACGAAGGCCTCGCGCACCAGCTCCGGGTCCGTCACGACATAGGTGTCGTAGCCCGGGATGCGCACCCGCACAACCGGTCCCACCGCCGACAGCGTCGACAGGAAACGGTACGGGCGGCGGCCGAAGCGCGGCCAATGGCCCAGCAGCGGCAGCGCGCCGGGTGCGGTGGGAGCGGTGCGGGTGGACGTCGAATGGTCCGTACCTATGAGTGTCATCGCGACAAGCTCCAAATCTGCTGCGCTACAGGCGAATAGCCGAATGGCCACGAAGTCCGAATGGGGCCAGGTTAGCTGAGGTGCGCGCCGAAGTCGTAGCCGTGGCGCGGGATTTGTCTCCCGCGACAGAACGCGGCACCGCAATTGTTCTCGCGGGAGTACGAATCCGGCTATGACGGTGATATGGGTCGCTCCCGCACGCGGATTTCCTTGACACCGTATGGTTCCGGCTCCTACCGTCCGAGAAATACGGCCCGAGCCATTGATCGCCTCGGTAGTCCCCATTGACGGCCATATCGCCGTTTCCCTTAACACCCCACGAAGCGGGAGTCACGATTGTGAGTGCTGCACGCCTCGGTGCGCTCGGAGCCGCCCTGCCCCAGCGCGAATACACCACGGACGAAGTGCTGGAAAGAATGTCCAGCGGCGGGCAATTCGACGTCGAGCGGATCACCGGCATCCGCACCCGGCGCATGGTCGACCGGAGCGCGGGGGAGGACACGCTGTCCCTCGGCGAGCGCGCCGCCCGCGACTGCCTGGCCCGGTCGAAGTACGAGGCCGCCGACCTCGACATCATCATCAGCGCCGGCACCACCGTGCACGACGGCTTCCACATGGTCTTCGAGCCCGCCGCCGCGCACGAGATCGCCCGCCGCATCGGCGCCGACAATGCCACCGGCTACGACGTCGTCAATGCCTGCGGTGGCACCATGACCGCGATCTACCTGCTGGAGAACATGATTCGCGCGGGTATCGTGCGCACCGGCATGGTGGTCACCTCCGAGATCATCTCCCCGGTCACCGAGGGCGCGCTCGCCGAGGCCAAGGACATCCGCGATCTCCAGTTCCCGGCGCTCACCCTGGCCGACGCGGCGGTGGCCATCCTGGTCGACCGCGCCGAGGACGAGCGGGACCGCATCCACTACGTGGACATGATCTGCAGCGCGGAATTCTCGCCGCTGTGCATCGCCAAACCCAGCGACGCCAGCGAGAACATGATCATGCTCACCGACAACATCACCATGCAGGCCGCGCCGCGCCGCGAAACCTGGGCGAAACTGCATCGCGATCTGCTCGAAAAGCGCGGCAGCACATTCGCCGACGAGAAGTTCGATTTCATCGTCTTCCACCAGCTCGGCGTGGCCTTCACCGAGAAACTCGCCGAATCCGGGGCGAAGATCCACGAGGCCGAGATGCCGCCGCGCCTGGCCACCGTGCACAAATACGCGAATACCGGGGCCAGTACGCATTTCCTCGCGCTCTACGACTACATCTCGCGCGGAGAAATACCCAAGGGTTCCAAGATCTGTTTCGTGCCGACCGCGTCCGGAATGATTTTCGGCGTCATGTCGGCCACCGTCGACGCATTGGTGGGATGAGAAGTGTCCGTAGTCATCGAACAGTCCTCGATCAGCACCGCGCCCGCGGGGTCGGGCTCCATCGACCTCGCCGTCGCCGCGGGCCGAGAGTGCCTGGAGCGGGCCGGAATCGAGCCCGGTGACATCGACGTGCTGATCAATGTGGGCGTGTACCGCGACGGCAATGTGGTCGAGCCCGCCAACTCGGCGCTCATCCAGCTCGGGCTGGGCATGCACCTGGACTACGAGGCCGGATCCGGGCGCTCCACCTTCTCGCTGGATCTGCGCAACGGCGCGTGCGGGGTGCTCAACGCCGCCCAGGCGGCCACCGCGCTCCTGCGCAACGGGACCGCACAGCGGGTACTGATCGTGGGCAGCGACGCGCACCCGGGCGGAATCTCCGCCGCGGGAGCAGGATTCCGGTACGCGACGGTCGGCGCGGCCTGGCTGCTGAGCAAGGGCGTCGACGCCGGATTCTCCGACATCACCATCACGCCCGCACGTGGGCGCGCACCCGGGACGAACCCGGGCGTCGCCGGATTCCTGGACCTGAAGACCATGGGAAACGCCGGGCAGCAGAGCATTACGGTGCAGGTGGCCGACGACTACGCCACCGTGCTGGCGGACACCGCGGCCGACACCCTGCGCGCACACCTGGACCGGTCCGGGCTGGACGCGGCGAAAGCCGTTCTCGTCACCAACAACCCGGTACCCGGGCTGGCCGCCGACCTCGCGGGGCGGTTCGGATTCGCCCGCGGTTACCAGGCCATGACCGGTGACCGCGACGCCGGCAGCTCGGGTCTCGCCATCGCCTACCACCAGCTGCACGAGAGCGGTGCACTCGGCGCGGGCACCCGGCTGGTGCTGCTGGCGGCCGGGTCGGGCCCCATGGCCGCCGCCGCCACCTATCGCGTGGCGGGAGCCGCGTGAAGGCGGTGTCCGACGACCTCGACGTCCTGCTGCGCCGACAGCTCGAGAAGTACGCCGACCTGCCCGCCGTGACCTATCCGACGGTGCGCAATGCCGACCGGGCCGCCTCCGCCGAGGCGCTCGCCGTCGAGCAGCTCACCTTCCGCGAACTCGGCGAACGCATCGACGCCTACGCACGATCCTTCGCCGAGATCGGAATCGGCAGGGGCGTCAAGACGATTGTCATGGTGCGGCCCGACCCGGACCTGTTCGCGGTGATCTTCGCGCTGTTCCGGGTCGGGGCGGTGCCGGTCGTGGTCGATCCGGGCATGGGCGTGCGGCGCATGCTGCACTGCTTCCAGAGCGTGGGGGCGCAGGCCTTCATCGGCGTACCGCGCGCCCACGCCGTCCGGCTGGCCGCGCGGCGCACCTTCCGCGAGATCCGCATGCACGTCACGGCGGGCCGCTCGTTCTGGGGCGGATACAGCCTCGAAGACCTCGCCGAGCGCGGAAAGTACAGTGCGCCGGTGACTCCCGCGCACCGGCCCGGCGATCTGCTCATGATCGCCTTCACCACCGGCAGCACCGGACCGGCCAAGGGCGTGGAGTTCACCCGGGCCGGATTCGCGGCATCGCTGCGCGTGGTCACCGAATTGCACGGGCGCGCCGATGGATTCACCTCGCTGGTGACCGTGCCGCTGTTCGGCATCTTCGATCTGCTGCAGGGCGCGCACCTGATCCTCGGACCCGTGGATCCGGTGCGGGTCTCCCAGGCCGACCCGGCACTGCTCGCCGCGGTGGCCAAGCACTACCGGGTGACGGATCTGACCGCCTCCCCGGCACTGCTCGGACCGCTCGGAGAACACCTGCGCCACAGCGGAACCCGGCTGCCGGACCTCACCACGGTGATCTCCATGGGCGCACCCGCCAACCTGTCGGCCCTCGGCGGCATCCGTGCCGCCCTCGGCCCTGAGGCGCGCGTGTTCACCACCTACGGCGCCACCGAGGCGCTGCCGCTCACCACCCTGGAGTGGACGGAGCTGGACGAGATGCGCACCCGCACCCTCGACGGCGCGGGCACCTGCGTGGGCCGCGCGCTCCCGGAAGCCGACAGCGACACCAGGATTCGGCTCATCCGCATCACCGACGACGACATCCCCTCCTGGAGTGACGATCTGGAGGTCGCACCCGGTGAGGTCGGTGAAATCGTCGCCACCGGTGCGCAGGTGAGCCGGTCCTATCACCACAACCAAGCCGCCAATGCGCGCGCCAAGATCGACGAGCAGTTGCCCGACGGCACCGTCCGGCGCTGGCATCGCGTCGGCGACCTGGCCTGGCGCGACGACACCGGCCGACTCTGGTTCTGCGGCCGCATCTCCCAGCGCGTGCGCACCGCCGCGGGCGACCTGTTCACCGTGCGCTGCGAACAGGTGTTCACCGCGCATCCGGACGTGCACCGCACCGCCCTCGTCGGCGTCGGGCGGCCCGGCGCGCAGGTGCCGGTGCTGTGCTACGAACTGCGCGACGGCGTGGACACCGCCGAGATCCCGCGCATCGAACGCGAACTGTGGCGGCTGGCGGCGGCCCGCGAACTCACCGCGCCCATCCGAACCTTCCTGCACCACACCGGCTTTCCCGTCGACATCCGGCACAACGCCAAGATCGGCCGGGAACAGCTCGCGGTGTGGGCCGCCCAGCGGCTCGGCTACGACCCCGAAGGAAACCCGCGATGAAAGTCCTCGTCACCGGAGCCACCGGCTTCCTCGGCAGCCATATCGTCGACCACAGCCTCGCCGCCGGCGACGAGGTCCGCGTACTGGCCAGGCCCACCAGCGATCTCGGGCACTTGAAGACCCTGCCCGACATCGAGGTGGTGCACGGCGACCTCGGCGATCCGGAATCCCTGGCCGCCGCGTGCAAGGGCGTGGACGTGGTGCACCACAGCGCCGGACGGGTGGAGGAGACCGGCAGCCGCGACCAGTTCTGGGACGCCAACGTGCTGGGCACCCGGCGGCTCATGGATGCCGCGCGAGGCGCGGGAGTCGGGCGGTTCGTCTTCGTGAGCAGCCCCAGCGTCGCCACCGAATACGACCGCGACCGGTTCGGCATGGACGAATCGGAACCGTATGTGCGCAACCCCAAGAGCTACTACGTCGAAACCAAAGCGGTCGCCGAGCGCGAGGTGCTGGCCGCCGACAGCGGTGACTTCACCACCTGTGCGCTGCGGCCGAGGATGATCTGGGGGCCGCGCTCGGGCGGCTGGATGACGCTGCTGCTCAGCAAGATCCGCTCCGGACGGCTGCCGGATCTGTCGGGCGGCAAGCCGGTCATGGTGTCGATCACCTACTGCGAGCACGCCGCGCGCGCCTGCGTGCAGGCGTCCCGCTCGGACGCGGTGGCGGGCAAGGCGTACTTCCTCGCCGATGCCGAGGATATCGACCTGTGGGGCTTCGCCCGCGATCTGGCCACCGCCTTCGACCTCACGCCGCCCACCCGCACCATCCCGAAACCGGTGCTGGACACGGCCATCGCCGTCTTCGACACCATCTGGAAGATCCCCGGCCTGCAGGAGCGGGTGGCTCCACCGTTGTCCAGCTGGACCGTGGCCGCGCTGACGGTGTCCAATACCTACGACACCTCGGCCGCTCGCCGCGACTTCGGGTTCGAGCCAACGGTTTCGTTGCGTGAGGGCACCGAACGGTACATCGACTGGGTACGGTCCATCGGCGGCCTGCCCGCCCTCCTCGCCTGAGCGCTGACTCGAGAACGCTCCCGGTCGGAAGACCGGGAGCGTTCCGCTGTCCGGACCGTTCAGCCCACCGACCGCAGTGGTTTCCGCTCGGCGGGCAGCAGCAGCTCGGTCAGCTCGTCCAGGGCCGAATCCAGGGCCTGCGTCAGGTATTCCATCGGCGGCAGGGAATCGGAGGCGCCCAGTACGCCGAAGTGCAGTGCGCCGTTGTAGCCGACACAGGTGACGTTGAACGGGTTGCCGTGCATGAGCAGCGAGATCGGATACAGAGCCTCCAGGCGAGCACCGTTCCAGTACAGCGGATTACGCGGTCCCGGCACATTGGAGATGCCCATCGGATGCGAGGACGGCGTACGCCGCAGGCCCCAGCTCAGACCCATGATCCACGGCAGCGTCACCGCGAGGCCGTAGCCGATGACAGCGTTCGGGGGCAGCCCGGCCATATGCTGTTTGGCCGCACCGATATACGCGCGCACCGCCGCCAGCCGCTCGCGCGGATCCGCTACCTCGGTGGCCAGCGCGGTGAACATCATCCCGGCGCGAGTGCCGACCCGGTCATCGCCCTCGTCCCGAAGATCCACCGGCACACCGGCGGTCAGCGACTCCTGCGGCAATTCCGAATGCTCGCTGAGGTATTCGCGCAGCGCCGACCCGACGAGATACAGCACGATGTCGTTGATGGTGCAGTCGGCTGCCTTGGCCAGCCGCTTGAACCGCGCGAGATCGTAACGGCGCAGGGACAATTCCCGTGCCCCGGTAATGGGACCGTCGAATATCGACGGTGGCTGCTGGTACGCGCGCTGGGCGAGATCCTTCCTCCCGCGCTTGCGCCGCAACGCATCCCGGGTCGCGCCACCGAATCCGCGCAGCAGTTCGAGCACACCGCGCAGGGCGATCAGCAGCCCCCGCCACGGATTCGACGCCTCACGCGGCGTATCGGGCTGCGACCGGCCGATACTGAAGAGATCAGGGGTATCCCGCGCGTGCGGATCCTCCGAGTAGGTCTCGGTGAAAAGCCGCATGAGCGACGCGCCGTCGAACAGGCTGTGATGGACCTTCAGGATCACCGCGAACCGATCGGCGGCGAGGCCCTCGACAATGTGGATCTCCCACTGCGGGCGTGCCGGATCCAGCTGCTCACGGTGGATTCGGGTGGCCAGCTCCACCAGTTCCCGGCGATCCCCGCTCCGGCTCAACTGCCAGCTCCGGATGTGCTGCAGCGGGTCTATCTCCTCGGTCTCCCGCATCAACGCCACCAGCCGGGTCAGCGGCCCGCCCACCGGGGCCAGATTCCACGGCTGCGGCACCGTGATGGGCGCGGTGAGCCCCGCCCGCCAGCGCCGCACATAGCGCGCGGCATCGCCGTCGGGAGCGCTGAACTCCAGCAGGAACGCGACATGCATGGGCATATCGGGGGATTCGAGCGACAGCCAGATGCCGTCGGTCGCGGACAACCTCTTGATGGACATACTGCTCCTCGAGCTATCGAATATCAGTCGCCGCTGCGGCGTTGCAGCTCGAGCCGCATCCCGATCGGGATGACGGCGAAATGGAACTGGTCCCTGGGCTTTTCGCCATTCGCCGGCAGGCTGATGTCGAAGGTGCGGCACACCATGGCGGCCACACTCTTGATCTCCAGCATGGCCAGCCCGCGACCAGGGCAGAAGCGCGGACCGGATCCGAACGGGATGGAGGCGTCCGGGCGGTGATTGCCGTGCGGGTTGCCCAGCCAGCGCTCCGGATCGAAAGTCAGTGGGTCGCTGAAGTTCCGTGCCTGCACCCCGGCGTGCTGCACGTTCACGATCACCCAGGTGCCGGCCGGGATCTGGATCCCGCCGATCTCGGTATCGCCGATGGCCTCCATGGCCAGCAGGGGAGTGGTGGGCTGCAGGCGCATGGATTCGGCGGCCACCGCCTCCAGGTAGGGCTGCCGGTCCAGGACCGAGGGAATCTCCGCCACTTCCTCCCGAATGCGCTGCTGCACATCGGGATTGCCCGCCAGGTGGTACAGCAGCCAGGCGGTGGCATTGCTGGTGGTGTCCTGGCCCGCGATCAGGATCGTCAGCGCCTCGGCGAACAGCTCCTCGTCGGTGAAGGATTCCTGCCCGTCCTGCGCCAGCAGCAGCGCCTCGATGAAGTTCGTCGGCCGTTCGGGCAGCGCCGCCCGCGCCCGCGCGATCACACCGGTCAGATCCTCCCGCAGCGCCGCCAGCGCCTTGTCCAGCGCGCGATCCTGCGGCAGCTTCACGTAGCGCCAGTACGGGAACGGCATGCCGAGCCGCCGATTCATGATCGGGAAGATGAGTTCCAGGTGCCGCTGGATCACATCGCCGGACTGCTCGATGGTGTTGATGTCGTAGTCGAAGGTGAGCTTCGCGGTCACATCCACCGTGTAACGGGTGAGCTCGGCGCGAATATCACCGGGGGCCTGCCGTTCCCAGCGCCTGCGCAGCCGCTCGGTGATGGTCTCCAGGGTGGGGTGGAAGCCGCGCAGGTGTGCGGCGTTGAAGGCCGGCATGGCCAGTTTGCGGCGTCGCCGCCAGGACTCGCCCTCCAGGGAGAACAGCCCGTTGGAGCCCATCTCGTCCATGATCGATTCGATCGAGGACTGCCTGCGGAATCCGCCGGGCCGATTGCGCAGGATCTCCTTGTTGAGCTCCGGATCGCTCACCACGATCACGCGCTTCCCGGCCACGTTCAGCCGGTAGACCGGACCGAATTCGTCGGCCCAGGAATCGAATCGGCGATGCAGCGCGGCGGGCGGCATCTGCGGGAGATTGCCGAGCACCGGCCAGCCGCCGGGGCCGGGAAGGTCGTCCACGGACAGCGGGCGTGTAATCGAAACGGACACCTTGCGCAGCGTATCCCCGAAATTCGAATACGGCGAATTACATTGTGCACCTTTATTTTAGGAGACAAAGCAGCGCCCGGAAATTGTATTCGCGAGACCAGATGAATGACCTGCGCCACCGCGGCGGCGAGCCGATAGTCTACCTCCGAAGCAAGTGGCGCGCGTCATTTGTCCCGCGTGACAAAGATTGCCGTGGAACCTTTGTGTTCCTGTCACATGCTTTGGCGCGGACGCCAGTGGTTGTTCACAATCGGTCTATGTCGCACACTGATTCTCTTCCGGTTCTGGACTCGCCGATCATGACGAGATTGCTTGCGCGACTGGGGGATATCGCACAGAGCGTGTTCCAGGCCGGGCTCCGCACCGTGCCCGAAACCGCCGAACTGCCCTATGAGCACTTCGCCGAG
This sequence comes from Nocardia acididurans, assembly GCF_016741815.1. Classification (GTDB taxonomy): domain Bacteria; phylum Actinomycetota; class Actinomycetes; order Mycobacteriales; family Mycobacteriaceae; genus Nocardia; species Nocardia acididurans. The sequence continues at coordinate 126,316 of NZ_JAERRJ010000003.1, read as the reverse complement.
GAGGTGCTGCCGCACATGGTCAGCGGCTTCGTCTCCTTCCTGCGCGTCATCGAGGAGCGGCGACCGGTCACCGCCGAAGAGGTCGCCGAATTCGTGGTGCCGGTGGTGGAACGCAACGCCGAAGACCGAATTCCCCTGCGACTGCTGCTCATCTCCGTCTTCGGCGGCGCCCGCCAGGGCTGGCTCGAAATGGCGAGCGAAGCCCGCCCCGAAGATCTCGAGGAACTCATCACCCTCGGCAGCTACGCCCTCGAACTCCTCATGCACCTCACCGTCACCATGGCCGAAGTGCACGCCGACGTCGGCGAAACCGTCTACACCGTCGAACGCGAATCGCGGCGCGCCCTCTGTACCGCCCTGCTCCGCGGCGCCCCCGCCGACGACCTCGCGGCCCGCGCCGACCTGGCCCTGGAGGACGAATACGACGTCCTCGCCATCCACGCCCGCACCGGCCCCCTGGTCCCCGTCGCCGACACCCTGGCCGCCCGGCGCCGACTGCGCCTGGTCCACCGCGCCCTCGCCGACCGCACCGGCACCGCGCCACTGCACACCTTCGACGGCAGCACCGGAATAGCGTTGCTCCCCACCGGATCCGGCGAACCCTACGACGACCTCGCCGCCACCTTCGCCCAGCAGTTCGGCCTCGACGTCCACCTGGCCGAATACTCCGCCGTCGCCCGCGCCGACCTCCCCGCCGCCGCCCGGCACGTCACCGACCTGGCCGACCTTGCCCGCCTCCTCGGCCGCCCCTCCGGCGTCTACCGCCTCGACGACCTACTCCTCGAATACCAGCTCACCCGCCCCGGCCCGGCCCGAGACCGCCTCTCCGAACGCATCGCCCCCATCCTCGGCCACCCCCACCTCTTCGAAGCCCTCGACGCCCACATCCGCCTCGGCTCCGACCGCAAAGCCGCCGCCGCCATCCTGCACGTCCACCCCAACACCCACAGCTACCGCCTCCGCCGCGTAGCCGACCTCACCGGCCTCGACCCCAGCGACCCCCACGACTCCCGCCTCCTGGCCGCCGCCCTCACCGTGCACCGCCTCTACCCCGCCGCCCCCGAACCAGCCCCCGACCACGCCGAATCCGCCTGACTCAGCGCAGCGATTCGAGATCACGCAGTAGTTCGGCAGCAGCGACCGGATGCAGATTCGACAGCTTGTTCGCACCGTGAAGCGCTGCGGTGGTGATCGTCTGGCGCTCCCACGATGACGCGTGAACGCCCAGCGGTATGCCGGGAGTGATCTCGAGCGCCACCCAGGGCTCACCGCCGACATGACGGGAGAATCGGTATACGACACCATCCCTCGTCCGTTCGTCGCTCCAGCCCCGGCGCAGCAGACCCAGGAGCGAACCGGCCGATACCGTGCGATCGACGAAGGGACGCAGGCCCGCTGCATTCTCCGGTGCATCGGCAACGAAGGTGCGGCGGTGTAGCTGTTCGAAGGGTTGCAGGATTTCGTAGTCGGCGAACACCTCCGCCCACTGCGGAACCGAGCCGGTGAGATGTACCGGGTGCGCGATGCCGAGTGCGGCATCGGCGGGCAGGGTGACGGGCTTGTCGTCGAGAGCGGCGTAACTGCCGTCCTCGGCGATCCGGAATGCCTGAGTGACACGCTCTTTCGCATCGAAGGTCGCCCACACCAGCCGACGGGCGAGGCGGCTCAGCAGCGGATGCTCGATGAACAGCCGGGTGTGCACCGGTGGTGTCCAGCGACGGCCGCTCACCATGGCGTGCTCCAGACGTCGGATCTGTTCCGCCGTCTCGGATTTCAGATTCTTGCGCAGGGCGCGGTAGACAGCGTGGGCAGCCGGAGCCAGCGCACTGTCATCTTTCACTCCCGGCGCGGGTATACCCTTCCGGCGGGCACAGGCTATCCACGCGCCCGATGTACCGCGCTCGGCGTCGAAGACGGTCAGCCCGAGCTGATCATCCAGGCGGACGATGAATCCCCTTGTGCCGTAATCGAAAGTGCGCGCTCCGTCATCGTCGAACTCCAAGGCGGGCACCAGCCGATCCGCCAGCTCGTCGGTGGTCAGATCCAACCGTGCGGCGATCTCGTCGATCTTCTTCCCGGCGTCGTAGCTCAGGGTGCCGATCTTGCTGTTCTCCGACAACCGATGCAGGTGGAGCAGTGCCCGTTCGGTGCCGATCGCCGTGAGCGCCTCGAGCCCGTACACCGCCCGTGCGTACGCCGACTCGAACGGCCACTCGCAGAGCAGCGGCGTCAATCGGTCGGCGGTGTCGTCGTTCCCGAACAATCCGAGGCCGTGCAGCACCCACCGGTCCCGGATCGGATATCCGGCCAGCTGCCAATCCTCGAACAGCGCCCAGCCGAACTCCGCCAGCGACGCCGGGTCGGCGATATCACGCAGCGCCGTGATCCCCGGGTGGGCGGCGTCGCCCCCACACATCATCAGATGGACGATCACCGCGGTGACCGCTGATTCCGGTAGGGCAGTGCGGTTTTCGCTGAGGAAGACCGGCGGCAGCCCGGCCGCCGAGCACCACCGCGGGGGAGTGGGTATCGGGACCTGTGCGGATTCGGGAGTCGCCAGCAGCGCGTCGACCGCCGCTTTCACCTCCGTGCCGAATTCGGCCGCGACCCTTCGGATCACTGCGCCGTGACGCGCGGCCAGGGCACGGAGTGCCGCGCTCGCGATCTTGCGATCAGCGGCCTTCTTGGCCAACGCGAAGGCGATGAGATCCGGTGCGGCGGAATCGATATGCCGGTCGAACCATGACCACGCGTCATCCTGGAAGGTCTTCCCGGTGAGCCAGCGGGCCATCAGCTTCGCGGGTTCCGCCCCGGTGAGCGGCATGAGCAGCGCCGGTGACTCGTCGTAGCGAACCCGCGCGGCGGCGAACAGGAGATCGACTGCCGGAGAACCCAACCGGGCGACAAGCCGGGTAAGCGCATCGAAGGAGAATCCCGAGTCCACGTTCAGATCACCCAGGTACTCCAGAGCGACTTCCTCGGGAGCCAGGGCGAGAAGGTGGCTGAACTCGTATCCGTTGCTGCCGCCGTGCCGCTTCGGACGCGTCCGGGCCGCAACCGACCGCCACTCCGCGACGGTTTGGGGATCCTGCCAACTCTGGTACTGCTCGGCGCAGGCGCTCGCCCACTGCGTTCTTTCCTCGTCCTTCCAGGACAGCGACATCGGCTGCGGCTCGTGAAATCCGCTGAGCACCAACGCATCGGCGCGCCCGGATGTCTTCTTCGGTGGCTCCCGCAACACCGCGGGCAGATCATCCGGGAAGGCTGTAGACATCGGCTCGGGCGCGATACCGAATTCCCGTGCCACGTCAGGATGGAGGCGTGCATGCCGGTCCCGCAGCCGTCTCGCCTTGGCCGAATCATCCTCGGCGGTGGCGAGCACCCGCATGGCCTCGCGCGGTGAGCGGTCGGCGGCAGCGAGAAATGCGGCGGTGACGAACGGCCGGGTGGAATGCAACCACAGCACATCGAGCGCCTCGCCGGTCGCGAAGTGCGCCAGCATATCCGCGTACTTGCGCAGGTCCGGCTCGTCGTCCCCGCCCCACTCCCAGTCCGGCTTGTCACGCATGGTGAAGGCGATATCCGGCCCGATTCGGACAGCCGCGGTATAGGCGAGCATGAGTCCCTGCTCGCCGGTTCGGGGGAACGCCGATCGGGCGCTGAAGATCTCCAACTGCTCGCGCGTGGTGAGTGATGCCGCGAGCAACGGATATTGGTAGGCCACCGATTCTTCGGTGCGGACGTCCTCGTCCACCCACTGCTGCTCGGCATCCGCCAGCACCGAACTCGCCAGCCTGATGTACCAGGAACCCACCGACGTCCGAAGCTCAGCCAGCCGTGCGACGACGGTCCGATACTCGTCCTCGGGTAGCGCGACGAGGGTGCGACGCAGCCGGAACAATCTGGCGGACGGACTCAGCGCCCCCACCAACGCATCTCGCAACTTCTCGAGGTCCGACGTGAGCAGCAGCGCTCGATCCGCCTCCGCGTGATCCCCATCCAGGGCCGGACGCGGACCACAGAGCCGGGACGGAACGCCCTTCGCCCACCATGTAGTAGGCGGATTCCACGCTTCGTCGGCATGTGTCATGGTGTCGGATCTCCCCCAGCTGTCGTGCGGTAAGTCCCGAGCAATCTATCGGGTGCGGCCGACAACGTTCCCCTGCACGGCGAAGCGGGCGGCCTCCCGGAGGAGACCGCCCGCTATTGCGTTGCCGCTGAACCGATTACAGCGGGATGTTCTTGTTGTGCTGCGGGCGGGCCGGGGCTGCTGCCAGAGCCGCCGCGATGGTGGAGCGGGTCTTGGCGGGGTCGATGACCTCGTCGACGACGCCGATGGAGATGGCGCGCTGGACGCCGCCGGCGATCTTCTCATGCTCCTCGGTGAGGCGCTCGAGCATGGCTTCGCGCTCCGACTCCGGGGCGGCCGCGAGGGCCTTCTTGTGGAGGATGCCTACGGCTGCCTTCGCGCCCATGACCGCTACTTCCGAACCCGGCCAGGCGTAGACGGCGGTGGCGCCGAGGGCGCGGGCGTTCATGGCGATGTAGGCGCCGCCGTAGATCTTGCGGGTCACCAGGGTTACGCGGGGGACGCGGGCTTCGGCGAAGGCGTGCAACAGTTTTGCGCCGCGGCGGACTACGCCTTCGAACTCCTGGGAGACGCCCGGCAGGTAACCCGGCACGTCGGTGACGACGATCAGGGGGATGCCGAAAGCGTTGCACAGGCGCACGAAACGCGATGCCTTCTCGGCACTTTCGGAGTTGAGGCAGCCGCCCAGGCGGATGGGGTTGTTGGCGAGGACACCGACGGTGCGGCCGCCGAGGCGGCCGAGGCCCACCACCATGGAGCGGGCGTAGCCGCCCTGGAGTTCCTCGAAAGAGCTTTCGCCGTCCACATTGTCGAGCAGTTCGTGGATGATCGGCTTGACGTCGTAGGCGCGCTTGGCGGACTCCGGCATCATGGCCTTCAGGTCCACGTCGCCGTGTGCGGCGGCGGCCAGGTCGAATTCGCCCTGTTCGGCGAACATCGAGACCAGGCGACGCGCACGATGCATGGCATCGGATTCGTCATCGGCGACGATATGGCAGACGCCGGACTTCTTGCCGTGGGTGACCGGGCCGCCCAGGGTCGCCATGTCGACGCTCTCGCCGGTCACCGTCTTGACGATGTCCGGGCCGGTGACGAAGACGCGCCCCTCGGGAGCCATGATCACGATATCGGTCAGCGCGGGACCGTAGGCGGCGCCACCGGCGGCGAAGCCGAGCACCACGGAAATCTGGGGGACCTGGCCGGACGCGCGGACCATGGCCTCGAAGACCAGGCCGACCGCGTGCAGCGCCTCGACGCCCTCCGCGAGCCGGGCGCCGCCCGAATGCCAGAGGCCGACAACGGGAATCTTGGAGTCGATGGCCGTATCGATGGCATCGACGATGTGCTTGCACCCCTCGACGCCCATGGCGCCGCCCATCACGGTCGCATCGGAGCAGTAGGCCACGGTGCGCACACCGTCGACCTCACCGATGGCGGCGAGCACGCCGGACTTGTCACGGGGGTGCAGCGGAAGCACGGTTCCGGGATCGAAGAAACGCTGCAGGCGACCTAGCGGGTCACGGGGATCTGTCGTGGTATCCGCATGTGCGGGAGCCATTGTGGTCATCGCGAACTCTCCTCATATAAGGAAGCGCGGTCGCATCAGAGCGGCTGCGAAAATGTCGAAGTCCCGGCAGGGGCGGATGCGGGATCTCCATCCGAAATCCCCTGCCGGGACCGCTTGTCTTTCGACCGGTTTAACGAGGTACTGCTCGGTGATCAGTACCGGCCGAAGGCGAGCGCGACATTGTGCCCACCGAAACCGAAAGAGTTGTTGATCGCGTACTCGATGTCCTGGTGACGGGCAACGCCGTGCACCACATCGAGATCGATCTCCGGATCCTGGTTCTCCAGGTTCAGCGTCGGCGGGACGATGCCGTCCCGGATGCTGAGGACCGTGAGCACCGACTCGAGAGCGCCGACAGCGCCGATCGAGTGGCCCAGGGCGGACTTGGGCGCGTAGACCGATGCATGCTGCACCCCGGCCTTGTGGATCGCATTGGCCTCGGCGGTATCGCCGATGGGGGTGGCGGTCGCATGCGCGTTGACGTGGGTGATGTCCTTGGGGGACAGACCCGCCGTCTGCATAGCGCGCTGCATCGCGCGCGCCGCACCGGAACCCTCGGGGTCCGGAGCAACCAGGTGGAAACCATCCGAGGTGATGCCCGCACCCAGCAGTCGCGCGTGGATGGTGGCACCGCGGGCCTTGGCGTGCTCCTCGGTCTCGATCGTCATGAGCGCGCCGGCCTCACCGAAGACGAAGCCGTCGCGGTCCTTGTCGAACGGACGCGAAGCGCTCTTCGGATCGTCGTTGCGGGTCGACATGGCGCGCATCATCGAGAAGGCCGCGATCGGCACCGAATCGATGAAGCCCTCGACACCACCGGTGACAACCATGTCGGCGTCACCCATGACGATCATCCGCCAGGCATTGGCGATGGCCTCGGAACCCGACGAACACGCCGAGACCGGAGTGATCACTCCTGCCCGAGCCTGGAGTTCGAGACCCACAACCGCGGACGGGCCATTCGGCATGACCATCTGAACAGCGAGCGGCGAGATCTTGCGGTAGCCACCGTTCTTCAGCTTGTCGACCGAATCGATGAGCGCGTCACCGCCGCCGAGGCCGGTGCCGATGGCGACACCCAGACGCAGCGGGTCGACCTCCGGGCTGCCGGCGTTCTTCCACACCTCGCGACCGAGCACGGTCGCGAGCCGCTCGACATACGCCATGCGGCGGATCTCGACACGGCTCAGCAGGGTGTCCGGCGACACCTTCAGGTGTCCGCCGATACGAACCGGAAGGTCGTACTCCTCGACGAAGTCGTCCTCGAGGGTGTCGATACCGCTCTCGCCGTTGAGGAGGCCCTTCCACGTCGCATCGACGTCACCGGCGATCGACGTGGTCGCCGCCATGCTGGTAACGACGACGTTGGGGAAGTTCCCGTTCAAGGTGGAAGGAGTGGTCACGGTGGCGGTCCTACTCGGCGTCGAACTTGGCCTTGAGCTCAGCGGCCGCGTCGGCGTTCTCGGCCTCGAGCTTCTGGATGTAGGCAACCGCGTCGCCGACGGTCTTCAGGCTGGCGAGATCCTCGTCCGGGATCTTGACGCCGTACTTGTCCTCGGTCTGGACGGCGATCTCGACCATCGACAGCGAATCGATGTCCAGGTCGTCGACGAAGGACTTCTCGATCGTGACCTCGGAGGGCTCGATACCGGTCACCTCTTCGATGATCTTGCCGAGCTCTTCGACGATCTGTTCCTGGGTCAGAGCGGCCACTTTGGTGGCTCCCTTCTTAGCTGTTGTGGGTCGGATTGTGTTGTATTGCCTTGCGGTGCCCCGAAAATCCGGGGCTTGCTCCATCGCCGTTGGTGGAGCACCGCGAGTCAAGCTAGCTGGTGACAGTCAGTTCAGCCAGCGCGGGGAGATCCGCGGGTGTCTTCAGCGCCAGATTCGGGGTGCCCTTGAGCTCCCGCTTGGCGATGCCGACCAGGGTGCCGGCCGGTGGCAGCTCTGCCACCGCGGAAACCCCTGCCGCACGGACGGTTTCGGTGCACAGGTCCCAGCGCACGGGCCGGGTGACCTGAGCCGCGAGCTTCTCGACCGCATCCTTACCGGATACGACCGGCTGCCCGTCGAAGTTCGACAGCAGCACCCGCGACGGCTCGCCAGGCGCAATCTTGGCGATAGCCGCGGCCACGGCATCCTGGGCAGGAGCCATGAACCGAGTATGGAAGGCGCCGGCAACCGGCAGTGCGCGGATGCGGGCTTTTTCGGGCGGGTTCGCGGCAAGCTCCGCGAGCGCGTCCAGCCTACCCGCAGCCACGATCTGGCCCACCGCGTTGCGGTTGGCCGGGATCAGGTCGAGTTCCTCGAGCCGCGCGAGCACGGCGGATTCGTCACCGCCGAGCACCGCGGACATGCCCGTCGGCTCGAGTGCGCACGCTTTGGCCATCTCCGCTCCGCGGATGGCGGCCAGGGCCACGGCGTCGTCGGCGGAGAGGACTCCGGCGACAGCCGCGGCGGCGAACTCGCCGACCGAATGTCCGGCGACGATGGTATCCGAGGGAAGGGAATCCTGCGGGATTTCCGCGAAAGCCAAAAGGGCAGCCGCAACGACCAACGGCTGGGTGACAGCCGTATCGACGATCTCTTCAGCGGTCGCAGTGGTGCCCAGCCGCAGCAGGTCCAGTCCGGAGGCCTTCGACCACATCTCGATGCGGTCGGCCGCACCGGGGAGTTCGAGCCACGGGCTGAGCATGCCGGGTGTCTGAGAGCCCTGTCCAGGGGCGAACAACGCGATCACGGTGTTAAGAAAACACTGTGAGGCGGGTCTCTCGAGATGTCGGCACGAATGAACCATGCGGAGCAGTTTTGTGGGGAGTCCACAAAAGCGCAAGTCGCTCGCCCGGATCGTCCGATTCCGCGAAGCGTTACATCCCATCTTTCGGCTCTGTGACGGGAGTCACTCCAGTGGCAGGTGAGGGAGGTTCGTTACGAGTTCGTGTCAGTCGGCCTACTGTGGCAGCGACTCGTAACACGTAGGCATCGCGCGGATTAACCGGATCGCGGCCAGTGATGTCGGCGATTTTCTTCAGCCGATAACGCACGGTATTTGGATGAACGTACAGCAGGCGGGCGCACGTCTCGACGGCTCCACCACAGTCCAGATACGCATCCAGCGTGTCCGAGAGATCGGCGCTGGCGGCGGCCAACGGTAGCACGAGGTGCTCGTTGAGAGCGTCTATGGCCGCCCGGTCGCCCAGCAGGGCGCGTTCGGGCAGCAACTCCGACGCGTGCACCGGACGCGGCGCGCCCCGCCAGCCCACCACGGCCTCCATTCCGGCCATCGCCTCTATAGAGGAGTAGTGCGCGGCCGACAGCGTGCGCATGGTCGGACCGATCACCACGGGACCATCGGAGAAAGCCTCGGCGAGGATGTCGGCGAGGAACGGAGACGGATACATCGTCTCCCCGAGATGTCCGCTGACTACCATTACCAGCCGCGAACCCTGCACCACGGCCAGTGCTTTGCGGCCGTGCCGGGCGGCGATCGAATGTACGGATCCCACAACGGCCACCTGATCCTTGGGAGGAGTCCCAACCATCACGGTCGCCGGTGCTGTCGCATCCCAATTGAGCGTGGCCGCGCGCGAGAGCATTTCCGGGCCGGTATCGCCGCGCACCACCGCGTCGACGACGAGCGCCTCCAGCCGGGTATCCCACGCGCCACGCGACTCCGCCGCCGAGGCGTACACCGAGGCGGCCGCGAAACCGAGCTCACGCCCGTAGCGCAGCACCGCCTCGGTCAACGCCACCAGCTGCCGGTCGTTGCGGGCCAGCGCCGGCAGCCACTGTTCGAAGAACTCCATGGCCACCCGGACCATGTCGACGGTCTGGCGCAGCGTCAGCCGCCGCGCCAGATCGTCCGGGATCACTTGGAAGGCGTCCAGGGAGAACCGGATATCGGATTCCGGATCCTGCAGCCACTCCAGGAAGTTCACCACCGCCGTCTGCACCAGCATCTGGACGCCGGCCCGCTGGGCGGCGTCCAGATTGGCGAAGAACGGCAACCGATCCTGCATGGACGACACGGCCTCGGTCGACAAGCGGCCCGAGAACTGTTTGACCCTCTTCAGGAGCGTGTCCGGAAGCGGATCGCGCGTCTGCCGGTTCGGGGAGAGTGCGCCGGTCGGAAGGTAGACCTCGTGTTCGGAGGAGCCTTCGTTGATCCGGCGCGGCCTCGGCGGTTTACGTTCCACAGTGTTAATCGTGCGTTATGCGTCGCCGCCCTCGGTACCGGGTGCCGCCTTCGGCGCGGCGTTCACATCGTCGATGCGGTAGCGGGCGGCGGCCTCGGCGACCTTGCCCTGGTCGATCCGGCCCTGCTTGGCCAGGCCCGAAAGCGCCGCGACGACAATGGAATGCGCGTCGACATTGAACACCCGGCGGGCCGCGGGACGGGTGTCGGAGAAACCGAAACCGTCCGTGCCCAGGGTGATGTACTCGCCCGGCACCCACTGGCGGATCTGATCCGGCACGGCGCGCATCCAGTCCGACGCCGCGACGAACGGACCCTGGGCCTGGGACAGCACCTTGGTCACGTACGGCACGCCCGCGTCCTGATCCGGGTGGCGCAGCTTCTGGATCTCCTTGGCGAGAGCCTCTTTACGAAGCTCACCCCATGAGGTCGCCGACCAGACATCGGCCTGCACACCCCACTCCTCGGCCAGGATCTGCTGGGCGCGCAGACCATCGGGCATTGTCACGCCCGACACCATGATCTGGGCGCGCAGATCGCCCGCCGCACCGGGCTTGTAGAGGTAGAGGCCCTGCAGCAGGCCCTCCACATCCAGGTTGTCCGGCTCGGTCGGCTGCTGCTGCGGCTCGTTGTAGAGGGTGATGTAGTAGAAGATGTCCTCGCCACCGAACTCGTGGTGCTGCGAGTGCGCTTCCGGATCGGTGCCCGGCAGGGCCTCCTGGTAGCCGCCCGAGGTGACGCCGCCGCCGTACATGCGGCGCATGCCGTCGCGCACGATGTGGGCGATCTCGAAGGCGAACGCCGGATCGTAGGGGACGCACGCCGGGTTGGTGGACGCCAGCAGCAGCGAGTGACCGTCGTTGTGCTGCAAGCCCTCACCGGTCAGCGTGGTGCGGCCCGCCGTCGCGCCGAGCACGAAACCGCGCGCCATCTGATCCGCCGCCGCCCAGATACCGTCGCCGGTGCGCTGGAAACCGAACATCGAATAGAAGATGTAGAGCGGGATCATCGGCTCGCCGTGCGTGGCGTAGGAGGTGCCGACCGCGGTGAAGCTCGCCGTCGAACCGGCCTCGTTGATGCCCTCGTGCAGGATCTGGCCGACGCTCGACTCCTTGTAGGCGAGCATCAGTTCCGCGTCGACCGAGGTGTAGAGCTGGCCGTTGCGGTTGTAGATCTTCAGCGACGGGAACCACGAGTCCATACCGAAGGTGCGGGCCTCGTCCGGGATGATCGGCACGATGCGCTTGCCGATCTCCTTGTCGCGCAACAGTTCCTTCATCAGGCGGACGAAGGCCATGGTGGTGGCGACGCTCTGCTTGCCCGAACCCTTGCGGATCGAGCGGTAGGGCTCGTCACCGGGCAGGGGCAGCGGCTTGGCGGCGGTGCGGCGCTCCGGCAGGAAACCGCCCAGCTGCTGACGGCGGCCCATCATGTACTGGATCTCCGGGGCGTCCATGCCGGGGTGGTAGTACGGCGGCAGGTACGGGTTGGCTTCCAGCTGCTCGTCGGTGATCGGAATGCGCTGCACGTCGCGGAACGCCTTCAGATCGTCGAGGGTCATCTTCTTCATCTGGTGCGTGGCATTGCGGGCCTCGAAGTGCTTGCCCAGGCCGTAGCCCTTGATGGTCTTGGCGAGAATGACCGTCGGCTGTCCCTTGTGCGCCATCGCCGCCGCGTACGCCGCGTAGATCTTGCGGTAGTCGTGGCCGCCGCGCTTGAGGTTCCAGATATCGCCGTCGGACAGGCCCTTGACCAGCTCCTTGGTGCGCGGATCGCGACCGAAGAAATGTTCGCGCACGTACGCGCCGTCATTGGCCTTGTAGGTCTGGAAGTCGCCGTCGGGCGTGGTGTTCATGAGGTTGACCAGCGCGCCGTCGCGGTCGGCCTGCAGCAGGGAATCCCACTCGCGGCCCCACACGACCTTGATGACATTCCAGCCGGCGCCGCGGAAGAACGACTCCAGCTCCTGCACGATCTTGCCGTTGCCGCGCACTGGTCCGTCGAGACGCTGCAGGTTGCAGTTGATGACGAAGGTCAGGTTGTCCAGGCCCTCGTTGGCCGCGACCTGGATCAGGCCGCGCGACTCCGGCTCATCCATCTCGCCGTCGCCGAGGAACGCCCACACATGCTGATCCGAGGTGTCCTTGATACCCCGGTCGTTCAGATAGTGGTTGAAACGCGCCTGGTAGATGGCGTTCATCGGGCCCAGGCCCATGGACACCGTGGGGAATTCCCAGAAGTCCGGCATGAGCCGCGGGTGCGGGTACGACGACAGGCCGTGGCCCGGACCGCCGTGCGAGTACTCCTGGCGGAAGCCGTCCATCTGGTCTTCGGTCAGCCGGCCTTCCAGGAACGCGCGCGCGTAGATGCCGGGGGAGGCGTGACCCTGCACGTAGATCTGGTCACCGCCGCCCGGGTGATCCTTGCCCCGGAAGAAGTGGTTGAAGCCGACCTCGTACAGCGCCGACGAGGACGCGTAGGTCGAGATATGGCCGCCGACACCGATTCCCGGCCGCTGCGCGCGGTGCACCATGACCGCGGCGTTCCAGCGGATGTAGGCGCGGTAGCGGCGCTCGGTCTCCTCGTCGCCGGGGAACCAGGGCTCGTTCTCGGTGGGGATGGTGTTGACGTAATCCGTCGAGGTGAGGGCGGGAATCGCGACGCGGCGTTCACCGGCGCGTTCGAGCAGGCGCAGCATGAGGTAGCGGGCGCGCCCCGGTCCCTCTCGTTCCAGCATCTCGTCGAACGAGTCGAGCCATTCGCTGGTTTCCTCCGGATCGATGTCCGGAAGGTATGACGCCACCCCCTCGCGAATCACTCGTACCCGGCCCCCCGCCGGGCGGTTGCGTGCCGGGCCGTTTGTGGGACTCGACGAAGAAATCGGGTGCATCAGGTCGGTCAAGACGTTTGCTCCTCGTACACAGGGGTGGGACATCTGATGGCGTCATTACCCCGGGTAGCCGCTGGTGGGCGGCATACCCGTAACGATTGGTTTGGGGCGCACCTCACATCCTTGTCGAGAGTGCGTCCCAGGTCATCATGTCAGCCGAGAATCCAGTACGGTTCTCCAGGGAACCGGCCGAGGCGGAACGGGGAGGACAATGAAGCTGCTGAACCCGCGTGGGTTCGGGTTGTTGTGCGCGGCCGCGGCGGTGTCCGCCGGGCTAGTTCTCGCAGGGTGCGCCAACACGGTCGAGGGTACCGCCACGTTCAACGAGGCCGAGGCGACGTCGTACAAGGCCGACGCCTCCGCCTCCTCCGCGGCGGCGACGTCATCCAAAAAGGCGGCGGCGCAAGCCAAGGCGATCACCGACAACTGCACACCGTTCCGCAAGACGACGGGCACGGCTGTGGATCGCTACAACGAGTTCGTCGACGCGCACGACGCGAACGCCGCCGACCAGGCGTCCAAGCGCGATATCGCCGCGAACGCGTTGGAGGATGCCGCGCGTACGGTCGAGACGCAGCTCAACGCGTCCGGAAGCGATCTGCCGGCGGATCTTTCGCAGAAGTTCACCGACTACATCGCGGCGGCCCGGTCGCTCGCCGACGCCGTGCGCAAGATGACATCCACCTCGTCGGTCGGACCTCTCAACGACGCCAGCCGCACGGTGAACGACACGCTCAACGCGGTCCGCGACGCGTGCCCGGCGCGCTGATCAAGGTCTCACATACGACATTTAGGGTGCGATTTCGGCGGATCGGCTTGCGCTGGACGCATTTACCATGTTCGCTTGCAACTACCTATTGTCGGGAGTTGAGGAGGACACCACCGTGGTCGCCGCGGCGGACGCGCAGAACTACGCTCAGAAGCTTGGCATTGCACACGGAATGGTGGTCCAGGAGCTGGGCTGGGACGAGGATACCGACGACGACTTGCGGGCGGGTATCGAGGAAACCATCGGTTCCGAACTACTGGATGAAGACACCGACGAGGTCGTCGACGTGGTCCTTCTCTGGTGGCGCGATGGCGACGGAGACCTCGTGGACGAACTCATGGACGTCGTCTCCCCCCTCTCGGACGACGGCGTCGTCTGGGTCCTGACCCCCAAAACCGGCCAGCCCGGTCACGTGGACCCCTCCGAAATCGCCGAGTCCGCCACCCCCGCCGGCCTGACCTCCACCACCCCCGTCAGCCTCGGCACCTGGACAGGCACCAAACTCACCCAGCCCAAGACACCCTCGAAGCAGCGCTAGCCGCTTCGCATAAGGTTCTTTCGAACGGGCAACGGTTTTCGCCCGGGTAGCGCCCACCTGCGCCACCCGGGCGAAAGCGCGACAGGATGGAGGGTTCCCACATGCCGCTAGAAGTCGGCACGGTCGCACCGGACTTCACACTGAAGGACCAGAACAACCAGGAAGTAACCCTCTCGTCCTTCCGCGGCGAAAAGAACGTCCTCCTGGTCTTCTATCCGTTGGCTTTCACCGGCATCTGCCAGGGAGAGCTCTGCAAGGTTCGCGACGAACTGCCCAAGTTCCAGAACGACAACGCCGAAATCCTCGCCATCTCGGTAGGCCCACCCCCCACCCACAAGATCTGGGCCGCCGAACAGGGCTACACCTTCCCCCTGCTCTCCGACTTCTGGCCGCACGGCCGGGTCGCCCAGGAGTACGGGGTCTTCAACGAGAAATCCGGCTACCCCAACCGCGGCACCTTCGTGGTCGACAAAGACGGCATCATCCAGTTCGCGGAGATGAACGGCCCCGGAGAGCCCCGTGACCAGCAGGCTTGGGAAAAAGCCCTCGCCGCACTAGATTCATAACCCGTTGCCCCGGACCACCCGGTCCGCAAGGCATCATCCGGGCGTATAGCTCAGCGGTAGAGCACTGGTTTTACACACCAGCGGTCGGGGGTTCGATCCCCTCTGCGCCCACTTCGAACCGGCAGGTGCTTCAGGTATCTGCCGGTTTCTTCTTGCCCCACATTCGATTACGTGGGGCATGCATGGGGCAGCGAACGTTCGCTCGGTACTAGCCGAAGTTGTGCCCAGGCGCCGATGAGTCGGTCTGTGCGATGCATCATCGGCGTGTTCGTCGGTACCACCGGTTATCGTGAGGTATGGCTAATCCCATGCCACTCCCGCGGCCCCCGCATATTCCCGCGGCCGACCCTGAAGCGCTACGGGCTGCACTACCCGCCACGTTGCGCGACGAGTTCGACGCAGAGTGGGTGCAGGTGCTGGATCGCGCGAAGCAGTCACATTCGCTCAGGGAGATCCACGATCTGCTGAACAAGTGGCAGCACACCGCGGTGATGGAGTTGCGCGATCCAGGTTCGTATCAGCGTTTGTTGGAGAAGGCGGCGCAGATCGAAGCGGCAAGTGGCCGGACCACGTCCGTCTCGATCGAGGACATGCGCGCCCAGATCCAGCAGCGCCTGCAGGCCGGCTGAGTCTTCGCCGCTTGTATCGGATCGTTCCGGATCCGGAAACAGCTGAACAGGTTGCTGCTCTTCCGGTCGATGCGCTGCTGGACTACGCCCAGGTACTCACTGTCCTCGAGGTCTCACCGTGGGCGGGTTCCCCGCAGAATGATGCCAATCCTCATGGGGCCGTGCGCCGTTGGGCATTCGGTCCGGGAATGGCCGGCCAGGTCGTCTATCTCGTGCTCGAAGCGCAGCGCGAGGTGCACCTGTTGATGGTGCAGTGGATCGGCTGATCGGATGGCAGCGGCACCGTGTCGATGGCGTACTCTTCAGCCTCGCCGATGTCGTCCTCGGCGGCTAGGCGGCTCCAGTTCGCCATGAGTTCGTCGTATTTCTGGACCGTGCTCCAAGGGCCATGGAGCCGCCCCGAAGGAATGTTCTCGGTGCCCGGCTTTCTCGCCGTCGAGGAACTCGACTTCGAAGCGTCCGCTCCGCGGGCGCCGGTCGATCGCGAGGATGCGCACGCGCTCGGACGGCGAGAATTCACGCAGGCGGCAAATCCACTCACGACCGACGTCCAACTTCTCCGGCAGGGTGCGAGGTTCGTCCTCGGACGCAGACACCATGGTCGAAGCGTTGCAGACCTGTCGCAATGAAGTTGTCGGTTCTACCGATGGCCGACGTGGCATTTTCAGTGGTCGGTCCGTTCGTCGGAACCGTCAGTGGGTGTGGCGTGGCGATCGCTTCGAAATCCGACGGAGCAGACTGCGAGGGCAGTTGATCGGTTGTGCGGCCAGCAGTTCCTCGATCCGGGCCCAGGGTATGGCGGCGCGGAATGCGCCGCACTGGCGGGCGAGGTTCCCTCCAGCTGCCTCGACGCGAGTCACGGCTTCCCGCAATCGGGCCGGGTCTTCACCCAGTGCCTCCGCCAGCCAGAGGAGCCCCGGGGCGCACTTGAAGTGGGTATAGAAGAACCGGGCGTCCTGACCGGGATGCTCGCGCCCGTAGTAGCCGACGCCGTCGTATTCGGCCAGCCAGCCCAAGAGATGGTCGCGTTGACTCGGCCACTTCGATTGCGGTCCGGGATGAGCCTGCTCGTAGCTGTCGGTGATCGGTTGTCGGGCAGGCAGTTTCCGTACCACTGCCCGAAGTTCGCGTGCCGAGATCGACATCCCGTATCCACCACCGATCGTCGACGACGCCGCCTCAACCGGCGTCTTGCCCCATGAAATCTATTCGGCTGGAGTTTGATTCGGCTACATCTTCACTCTTCCGTTGTCATCGTTCCGTTTGGTTCTGGTGAGATTCAACGGCTCTCGGCCGAGCATTCCGACTCGGTTGTGCATGATGATCTCCGCTTCGAAGGTCGGGTCGCAGCTGGTCCGTCCCCGAGGGCGAGGCTGACGATGGAGTGGCTGCCCTGAATCTGTTCGGCGATCTGGGTGGTGGCGCAGTCGTCGTCGAAGTGCCGTGTGTGGATCAGGCCACTTCGTCGGGGTAGCGTCGACCGTCGGTGTCTCGGGCGCAGATGGTCGCCGTGAGTTCCACCCATCTTGTTGTGGGCGTGGGAGTTTCAGCGGACGGGTGCTTTGTGCGCACGGGGTGGCCGAGCACGACACCCCTGATCGTCGGGTTCATCGACAGATACCGCCACGTCTTTGGCGTCGAGTCGATCTGCCGTGTGCGCTGAGTGCGTAGGGAATCCAGATCGCGCCGCGGACCTAACACAATGCCTGAAACCGACCAGCCCTCAGCGTGGGAGATCGCAGATGCATACGTGGAGAACGCATTACGTGATCTGGCTGGCCAGGCGGAGCACCGGTGCGGCGATAAGGAGTATCTGAAAATGACACACATGGAGCGGCTACGAGATAGGTTGATTGCCTATGGGACGTGGGGTCCGCACCCGTTACCAAGTGAGGGCCCAGCACTGCTCGGGCTCGAACGGGACTGGTGGAACGCAGGTCAGCTGTCAGCTGGTGTCCGACCTGTCTGACGCGATGCAGCGCGCGTCGGAATGGACGACTGAGATGCGCCAGCAGGGTGCCGCATCGAAAATCCGGCAAGTCGAGGTACGCCAGTGGGGGGTAGACAACGAGCCTAGTCACCCGGTGTTGTTCGTGGCGTCGTACTACGACCCTGAGCAGGGGCTTACCGACGAACTGGTGTACGCCGCCCGCGTCCATGATTGGCATAACGCGGGTTACCGGGCGTGGCAACAGGATTGGGGACCGGAGCCAGTCGAATGCCCGCACTGTGGTCGGACGGTGCCTGCCGCCGTTCGATCGCAACCCGTGATCAGTGCGACGGCGGCGAGTCCGGTTCTGGCGCGAGCTAGACCCAGACCGGTCAGCACGCTCGGGAAACTGTATAAGCCCTACTACGAGCAACTACTGAGGTGCAACCCCTCCATCCGCGACTTCATCGAGAAAAGGGACTCGCCGGAGCACTGCTATCGGTGGCTGGTCGAGTTGGACTGCGGCTGCGTCACTGACGCCGTGACCGTGGGGCACGTCGCCGCGCACGTCGCGATGGACGAGCTCCGCCCCTCAGATTGCGTCTTCACGAGGTACCTCGGCGAGAGTAGAAGCGGCGTGAGCACAGACAACGTCTTGCTGTTCGGATACGGGGTCTCATGGAAGCACCAAAACTGGAGCAAGGGATTCGCCTGGTGCGCCGGCCATGTCGACAACCGACCGTTACGCGAAATAACCGAATGGGTGGAGCGCGAGCAGCGCCCTGGGTTTTACTCCCAAGAGTTGGAACGTCAGCTTGAACCCTTCGCGTCCTGGACCGTCATGCTCTCTTGTGGGCACTACGAATCGCCAGTCGTAACCGAGCTGGACTGGCGACCCGAGCACGGTTTTCGGGAACAGTCCGGCGTTGCCCGAGACGGCAAATTGCCCAGTTCCATGAAAGATTGTCGACACTGCGTCTACATGCGGCGCGTCACCGGGGCCAGGTCGATAGGTCCGCTGGCCCGGCCAAAGGTGAGCAAGCCACCGCAACCGCCGTCCCGCCGAACCCTGACCCGCCGCTTGAATGCGGCCGAGGCTAGTGCTCGCGCTCTGCGTGAGCAGCTTGCGCAGGTGGAGCAGGAGACCGTGCGCCTCCGTAGCGAACGCGACCAGGCAAAGTAAACGGTCGGCTGCATTCGAGGGGTGCCGGTCGAATCGAGTAGTCGGTTGCCTTTTGGGGCCCGTTCTACTGCCCGGTCAGCCGCCATCGTTTGTGCGAAGGGCAGAAGATGGCCTGCTGCTCGGATCGCCGCCGTCGAAGTGTTGGGTGAGGATCAGCTCGGCATTCCGACTCGGTAGTGCGCGGTGACCTCCGTTGCGAAGATCCGGTCGCAGCCGGACGCGGTCCGAGAGGACGCGGCTGACGGTGGAGCGGCTGCGCTGAGTCAGTTCGGCGATCTGGGTGGCGTTCCAGCCGTCGTCGAAGCGTCGGGTGAGAATCAGTGCCACCTCTTCGGGTTGTCGGCGGCCTGCGGTGTCTCGGGCGCAAATGTCCGCTGCGAGTTCCACCCATCTTGTTGTGGGCGTGGGAGTTTCGCCGGATGGGTGCTTCGTGCGTACGGGGCGGCCGAGGTCGGGCGTGATCGGCGGTACCGTCGCCGCGCGGTCGGTGGGATCACCGTCGCTGGGTGGGCGGGCATGCGTCTCGGCGTTGCTGTGCGGGTCGATGCTGGTGTGCGCACGATGATCGGAGCCGGTGATCACCAGCAGGGCTACGGTGGCCTGCGCCATCGAGCCCTCGATGATGAGCGGCCACAGTGCGGCCTCGCCAGCGGACAGCCCCGAGAGCATCGCCAGTGAGCGCAGCGCTGTGAAGGACAGCCGGAATGCCGCCGCTGCGATGAGCAGGGTCATCGCGACCTCGATCAGTTGGGTGACGCGGCCAGCGCTGTGCGCACCGGAAAGCACAGTGACACCCGTGCACAGCGGTGATCAGCGCGGCGGGCTGGACGACTGCGACGCTGACCGCGAGCATCCAGTGGCCGGGGGAGTGCAGAATCGCGTGGGTTGCGTTCCCGGCAATGCTGACCGCTGCCGCGGTCACCAGTACGCGCCAGAAGAACGCGTGCGCACGGCGGCTGAATCGAGTCAGGGGATGCACCGAGTGCATCCGCGCGGACTCGTCGGGGTGGGCGGGGAAATCTGCGGTGGCAGTCGCGGTCATGGTGGTCCTCGGGCATCGTTGAGACGGAGCATTAGTCCAATTGCTGATCAATAGCTATTGCGACGAAATTGTTTTGCCTGGGCGCGTCGACACGCTGGAAGGCTGCGCGTTCAGTGGGCACCGGTGCGCGACCATCCTGCGGGTCGCCCCGATGTTCCGCGTTTGTTGAGGGCGCGGTTGATGCTGCTGGCGGGGAATCCGGTGAGTTCGGTGCAGGCGGTGAGGGAGTGTCCGACGAGGTAGAGCTGCTCGGCGTGGTCGATGTCAGCGTCGGTCATCGACTGGTATCGGCGCGGACCTTGTGCTTGGTGAGCAGTTCGAGAATCGCACTCTTGGATGCGCGGTACCGGCGGGCGAGTTCGGCGGTGGATGCGCCATCATGGTAAGCCTGGATCAGCTCGTTCTTCTCGGTACGCGAGAGTCGGCGTTCGAGGCGTTGCGGAGTGCGGGAGGTAGCCTTGGTCTGTGATGGTCGCCGTCGTCGGCGGGGGACCGGTGAGGTGTCTTGAACCTGAGATTTTGCTAGGGCTGCTTCGAGTTTCTGCAGTTCAACGCGGTGCGAATTAGATCCCGCTAGGTCTACTTCGTCGGACCCAGCCGGACGTTGTTCGAACAGACGTCAGGGCGGTGGGCCTCTTCCTCCAGCCTGATACGGCATCAGCGTCCTTGTCTTCGCGTCCGGCTTGACCTTGCCCGTGGGGCAAGGTTCGAACATTGTTCGGAACAGAGGACAGAATGATCACTATCGGACAACTGGCGACATACGCGGGCGTGACCACCAAGGCTGTCCGCCACTATCATTCGCGCGGGCTGCTGCCCGAACCGGAGCGCGACTCCGCTCGCTATCGCAGGTACACGGCACGGCACACCATCGACCTGGTCAAGATCAAGACGCTGGCGCGGGCCGGTGTTCCGTTGGCGCGCATCAAGGATCTGCTCACCGCTGATTCGGTGCGGTTCGACGACGCGGTGGCCGAAATCGATCGTGACGTGCGGCATCGGATCAAGGAACTGCAGACCGTGCGTAAGCGCTTGGCGCAGCTCGGCAATCCCGAACGGCTGTTCGTGCCCACCGCTGTCGCGGAGTTCCTGGACCGCTTGCGTGATCTCGGCGCGAGCGAACACATGCTGCGCAGCGAACGCGATGTGTGGATCCTGTTGCACGCGGTGGCGCCGGAGCAGGCCCGGTATTGGCTCGCCGACAAATGCGCTTCGCTGGCCGACCCACACTTCTGCGAGCTCTATCTCGAGCATGACGCCTTTTACGGCCGGTCGCCCACTGATCGGCAAACGGGAGATCTGGCCGCACGGACACGGGAGTGGATCGTCGCGCGTCAAACCGGTTCCGGCATTGCGTGGCCCGCACTCGACCCGGCCATCGCCCTGCTGGTGACCTCGGCGTCGGACATGTCGTCGCCGGCGTGGCCGCAGGTCGTGGAGTTCGTGCGCTGCCTGTACTACGCCGACAACGCGGCATGATCGGGGTACGAAACGGCCGCACCGAATGCTGCTGATACCGGGCCGGGTTCGGGTGCGGCCGTGGGGGTCTCAGTAGTCGAGGGCGTGTTCGGGTTGGCAGACGTCCAGGGGGGAGGGGAGGTAGCGGACGATGGCGTCGAGGAGGGGTGGGATGTCGTCGCCGCGGGGTGTGGCGCTGCAGAGGATGGGGACGATGTCGCCGATGCGGGTGAGGTGGCGGATACGGGTGTGTAGCCGGTCGAGGGGGATATCGTCGGGGTGGGCTGCGGGGGTGTCCTGTTCCTGCACTGTCGCTACCAGGTCGTGGTAGCGGTGTTCGGCGAGTTGCCAATGGCTGCCGTACATTTCGGCGGCTATGGGGGCCAGGGACCACATGGGCAGCAGGTCGATGACGCCTTCGAAGGTGGGGCCTGCGCCGAGTGGGAGGTGCAGGGTCAGGGGGACCGCGCCGCGGGTTTCGGTGATGGTGCGCAGGCAGTGGTCGACGTCGGCGGCGGGGTGGTCGAGGGCGGTGAGCAGGCAGAGGCGGGCGGTCTGGTGGTCGTCGGCGACGCGCAGGATGGCGTCCAACCGGGGGTTGGCGGCGTTCACCACTGCGATCACGCCGTCGGCCAGCCGGATAGCGCGTTCCAGGGCGGCGATGGGGGCATGGGCCGGGAAGTCGCTGACGCGGATCGTGTGCTCGACTCGGCCTGCGGCCCAAGGGATCACGAGCTGTGATGGGGTCGCGGACGCACCGGCCCGTTGCCGCAGGCGGCGGGTGAGGGGTGCGAGCTCGTCGGGGTCGCCGATCAGGGTGACATTGCGGATCGCCTGCGGGTCAATGGCTTTGGGGCCCATCGCGTAGTGGTACTCCGGGTCGATTCGCGGATGCGGGTGTTTCGCGGTCCGGGGT
This sequence comes from Nocardia acididurans, assembly GCF_016741815.1. Classification (GTDB taxonomy): domain Bacteria; phylum Actinomycetota; class Actinomycetes; order Mycobacteriales; family Mycobacteriaceae; genus Nocardia; species Nocardia acididurans. The sequence continues at coordinate 104,543 of NZ_JAERRJ010000003.1, read as the reverse complement.
TCACCGTACCTCGCGACCGGGCGGGTTCGGAGTGGATTCCGCTCCCAAAATAGAACGTGTTCCTATACCGTCGGGGCTGTGCAGAAAGAACAACGACCCGCCGTGGCAGGCTGGTTCACCACCGACGACGGCGATGTCCGTCTGGTGGGGAGCCGGTGTGGCGTCTGCGGCACGCCGTATTTCCCGCGGAACACCCTGGCCTGCCGGAATCCGCAGTGCGCGGGGCCGAAGGACGGGTCCGAGCTCGCCGAGTATCTGTTCTCGACGCGTGGCCGGATCTGGTCGTATGCGGATCAGCGGTACAAGCCGCCCGCGCCGTATGTGTCGGGGGATCCGTTCGAGCCGTATGTGGTCGCGGCGGTGGAGCTCGAGGTCGAGCAGATGGTGATTCTCGGGCAGGTCGCGAAGGGGTTCACCGTCGATGACCTGGCGGTCGGTATGCCGGTGGAGCTGACCGTCGGCACCCTGTACGCCGACGACGAAGCCGAGCACACGGTGTGGATGTGGAGGCCGGTCAATGACTGACAAGGATCGCGATATCGCCGTCCTCGGTGCGGGTATGCACCAGTGGGGCAAGTGGGGGCGGAACTTCGTCGAATACGGGCTGGTCGCGGCGCGCGCGGCGCTCGCCGACGCCGGGGTGGACCACCGCGACGTCGGCTACATCGCGGGCGCGGACACCATCCGCAACGGCTACCCGGGCTTCGTCGCGGGCGCGACCTTCGCGCAGGCGCTGGGCTGGTCGGGTGCGCGGATCTCGAGCAGTTACGCCGCCTGCGCCTCCGGCGCGCAGGCCATCGCCAACGCGCGCGCCCAGATCCTGGCGGGGCTGACCGATGTGGCCCTCGTCATCGGCGCGGACACCACGCCCAAGGGTTTCTTCCAGCCGGTCGGCGGTGAACGCCGCGACGATCCGGACTGGCTGCGCTTCCACCTGCTCGGCGCGACGAACCCGATCTACTTCGCGCTCTACGCCCGCCGTCGCATGGCCCTGCACGGCGCCACCCTCGACGACTTCGCCGCGGTGAAGGTGAAGAACGCCAAGCACGGCCTGAACAATCCGTACGCCCGCTACCGCAAAGAGGTGTCGGTCGAGGAGATCTCGGCCTCGGCCATCGTCTCGGATCCGTTGCGGCTGCTCGATATCTGCGCCACCAGTGACGGCGGCGCGGCGCTCGTACTGACCTCGATGGAGTACGCCCGCAAGCGCGGCATCGCGAATCCGGTCCGCATCAGCGCGCTGTCGACCGTCACGCCGACCTTCCCGAAGACCGTCCTGGATCTGCCCGATTTCGCGACGGATTCCGCCGTGGCCGTCGAACCGCCCTCGCGCGTATTCCGTTCCGCCATCGCGCAGGCCGCGTACGAGGAGGCCGGGCTCGGTCCCGCCGAGCTGTCCTTCGCCGAGGTCTACGATCTGTCCACCGCGCTGGAGCTGGACTGGTACGAGGACATCGGCCTCTGCGAGGAGGGCGGCGCGGAGGAGCTGTTGCGCAGTGGCGCAACGACATTGGGCGGCCGTATCCCGGTCAATCCCAGTGGCGGCCTGGCCTGCTTCGGCGAGGCGATCCCCGCGCAGGCCATCGCCCAGATCTGCGAGCTCACCTGGCAGCTGCGCGGTCAGGCCGACGGCCGTCAGGTGGAGAACGCCCGCGCCGGTATCGCGGTGAACCAGGGCCTGTTCGGGCACGGTTCGGCGATCATCGCCACCCGCTGACCGGACCGTTCCGATCGCGCACGGGGTGCACGGCATTCGCGTAAAGTGAACTCCTCGGTCTGGGGAGGTGGCGCGAATGCCGGCATTCCGGTCCGCACTCGGGGCGGCAGTACTCGGCATGGCTGTGACGGCCGGTGTCGGCTGCGCGGACGGCGCGGACGAGAAGGCCGGGGCCGCAACCGAAATCGGGGCGACGATCCCGATGGACGGCACGATCCGGCGACTGGCGATCGACCCCGAGGCGCACACCCTGTACGCCAGTGATTTCGAGGGCCTGGTGTGGGTGATCGACACGCTCACCGACACGGTGGCCGCCAAGATCCCGGTGGGAGCGGGCGCGCAGGGGCTGGCGATCGACCCGGAGGCGGATCTGCTCTACACCGCCGACTATCAGGATCACACGGTGTCGGTGGTGAGCACCGCCGACCGGAAGGTGATCGCCACCATCCCCGTGGCGATGTACCCGGATCTGCTGGAGGTCGACCCGGTGGCGAAGACGCTGTATGTGTCGCATTTCGCCGGTAAACAGATCTCGGTCGTCGACACCGTTTCCCGGACGGTGCAGGCCACCGTGGAGCTCGATGACCACGTCGGAGATCTGGCCATCGATCCGGGCGCGCACCGCCTGTACGCCGCGAACTTCAATACCGCGAAGCTCACCGTGCTCGACACCCGGTCCCACACGGTCGATTCCACGATCGACCCGGGCGGCCAGCCCGAGGGTGTCACCGTCGCGCCCGAGGAACGCCGGATCTACGTGGCGAACGACGAAGCGCCGATGGCGGTGATCGACGCCGAGACCCGGCAGCCGGTCGGCACCGTCGAGGTCGGGAAGAATCCGTTCCGGCTGGCGGCCGACAGCGCGGCGCACGCGGTGTATGTCACCAACAACGACGGCAAGCCGCGGGTGGCCGGCGGCGACGGTGGTCCGGTCGTGGTGATCGACACGCGGACGAACACCTCGATCGCGACAATTCTCGTGGGTGACAGTCCGCAGGAACTGGTCGTGGATCCGTTGTCGCACAAGGTCTACATCAATGTCTTCCTCGCCGGAAATGTCACGGTACTGCGGCCCGCGGGCTGAGCCGCCGGTAATGTCGAGCGCCGATTTCACCGGGGTGGCGAAGGGGCCGACCCGGTCCATCACGTGCTGATTCGACGAGCGGCTATCGTCATTCGCTGTGAGCGCGACCAGTTCCTCCCGCACCTACGACGGCCGTCCTGTCGTCGACCGCCGCGCCGATCGCCGGATCCAATTCCTCGGCGCCGGTCTGACGGTTTTCGGTGAGGGCGGATACCAGGACAGTTCGATCACCTCGCTGTGCAAGGCGGCGGGCCTGGCGCGCAGTCAGTTCTACGAGCACTTCGCGAATCGGGAGGCGCTCCTGCTCGGTGTCTACGACATGATCCAGGCCGACGCGCGGGCCGCGGTGACCGCCGCGGTCGCGGCGACCGATCCCGGTGACGCGGTGGGCCGGGCGCGGGCGGCGGTGGTGGCGTACGCGGAGTCGGTGGGCGGGGATGTGCGCCGGGCGCGCATCTCGTTCGTCGAAATCGTCGGCGTCAGCGCGGAAGTCGAGCAGCATCGGGTGGAGCAGCGGCGGCGCTGGGTGGAGTTCTTCACCGACGAGATGCGCCGCAGCTTCGGTGACGGCTACATCCCGCCGGGCGGATACCCTTCCGCCGCAATGGGTTTCATCGGCGCGCTGATGGCGCTGGTGCATCAGTGGAGCACGATGGAACCGCGCGGTGAGCTCGCCGACGTGGTCGAGGTGCTCACCCGGTTCCTGGCCAGCCTCATGCCGATCCAGACTGCGTCCTGACTTCCGCGGGCGCGCCCGCTCGATGTCCTGCCGGCCAGGGTTCACGATCGCTGACTCGCTGGCCGGCAACCGATCCGTCGATTCATGGACGCATCCGTCTGTGACTTGTGTCAACGCCCGCGGCCTGGGTAGTGTGCCTCACAGTCTTGGATCAGCATGTCCAACAATCGTCGGGAGTGTTCGTGTCGTCAGGGAAGAGACCACGGTCGTGGTCGCGCATCGTCTCCGTCATCGTGACGGCGGTCGCCGCATCGGTCGTGATGTCCGGGGCTCCCGTGGCGGCCGCGCCCTATGCGGGCGAGGTGCAGCCCGCGCCGCCGTTCCTGAGCTCGCCGGTGATCCCCGAGTTCGACAGCTTCTACCGGCCTGCTGCCGAGGTGGTAGCGGCCACGCAGCCCGGCGAGATCATCGCGGCGCGGCAGGTGAATGTGGCGACCTACTCGGTGCTCCCGCTGAATGTGGACGCGTGGCAGGTGTCGTATCGCTCGAACGACAGCTACGACAATCCGATCGGCGCGGTGGCGACGCTGCTGAAGCCGCGCGGTGAGGTGCCGCGCGGGACCCGGAATCTGCTCTCGTATCACATGGCCGAGGATTCGACGGGGCAGTACTGCGCTTCGTCGTACGCGATTCAGCAGTGGTCGGTGCCGGGGTTCGTCACCGGTCAGCAGGTCGCGCAGATCTCGTTCCTGGAGGTGCAGGTCGCGCTGCAGCAGGGGTGGGCCGTGGTGGTTCCCGATCATCAGGGGCCGAACGCGGCCTTCGCGCACGGACCGCTGGCCGGGCGCATCGCTCTCGACGGCATTCGCGCCGCCGAGAACTTCGGGCCGCTCGGGTTGGACGGCGCGGCGACCAAGGTCGGGATGATGGGCTACTCCGGTGGTTCGATCCCCACCATGTGGGCGGCCGAACTCCACGAAACCTATGCGCCGGAACTGAATATCGTCGGTGCGGCCTCCGGCGGCACCGACGCCGATCTGGGCGAGCTCGTCAATCTGGCCAATGGCAATGCCGCCTCCGGCCTCGTGCTGGCCGGCATCATCGGCCTCTCCCACGAGGAGCCGGAATTCGCGGCCTTCCTGCGCGAGTCCGCAAATCCCCTGGGGCAGGCCCTGTTCGCCGCCAAGGATCGTCTCTGCATCGTGTATCAGGCCGCGCTGCTGCCGTTCGTGAATATCAAGGGGCTGCTCAACACTCCCGGTGACCCGCTGCTCGCCCCGGCCGCGCAGAAGGTCCTCGACCGCACCCGGATGGGCAAGAACGTCCCCGATATGCCGGTCTTCCTCTACCAGGCCAATATGGACTGGATCGTCCCGGTCGGCCCGGTGAACACGCTCTACGGCACCTACTGCCAGGATCCCGATGCCCGGATCACCTACACCCGAGACAATTTCAGCGAGCACCTCTCCCTGGAGGCCATCGCGCTGCCCAGCGTCATGATGTGGATGCGCGACCGCTTCGCCGGTGTCCCGGTCGAATCCGGTTGCCGCCTCGACGATGTCGGCTCCATGACCCTGGACTCCCGGACCTGGGGTGAGTGGGTCTCCATCGTCGGCGGTGAACTGGCCGCCTTCTTCGGCCAGCCCATCGGCAGCCGCTGAGCGTTCAGCGGGCCAGGAACTCGTCGATCAGCGGCCAGGTGGTGGTCCGGGCCTGCGGGCCCGCGACGAGGGCGAGATGGTTCAATCCCGGGACGTCGTGGAATTCGACTTCGGCTGCGCCGCTGAGGATTCGGCGGCCCGGGGCGATGGTGGCGGCGGGGGCCAGCGTGTCGCCGCCCGACGCCAGCAGCAGGACCCGGCAGGTCAGTTTGGTGAGGTCGATGGTGCGATGCGGTGTCAGGGTGACCTGACCGGTCGCCAGCTGGTTGCCGACGATGAGGTTGCGGTAGGTCTGGCGGTAGAGGCGGCCGGGGTAGCCGGGCATGGCGGCGATGAAGCGGTCGATGGCCTCCATGCGCGCCAGCGCCTCGGTGTCGCCGGCGTTGCGGGCGATGAACAGCGGGCGGGTGAGTTCGCGGGGCAGGGACATGCCGCGGAAGCCCGCCTGCACGAAGAAGCCGGGGATGCCCTTGAAAAGGTGTGTGGCGTAGGTGATCTCGCGGCCGCCGGTGAGTTTGGCGAACATGCGGACGGGCTGCAGGGGGAGATTGCGGCTGAAGTCCAGCGGCGAACCCAGGGTGGTGACCGAGCCGAACGGGAGGTCGGCGTGGTCGGCGGCGGTGAGCAGGCTGATGATGCCGCCCAGGGACCAGCCGATCACGTCCACGTTCGCGCCGTCGTGCAGTTCGCTGATGTGCGCGACGGCGGTGGGGACGATGTCGTCGATCCACTCCTCCAGGCCGAGGTCGTGGTCCTCGGCGGTGATGCGGCCGTAGTCGATGACGTACGGCTGGCGTCCGGAGTCGACCAGGAACTGTGCCAGGCTCTGGCCCGGCCGCAGGTCGTAGCAGGAGGCGTCGACGGCCAGCGGCGGCACCAGCAGGACCGGGTTGCCGGTGGCGGGGGTGTCGCGGTCGAAGCGGCGCAGCTGCCGATGCGGCAGGTCGTAGAGTGTGGTGGACGGTGTCCGCGTGGGGGTTTCGATGCCGTTGCCGAAGGTCAGCGCCCAGCCGTTGCGCAGGGCGGGTGGCAGACTGGTCATGAGCGACGTCATCGGGGGTCGATTCCTCTCGGCCGGTGGACGGCCGCGACCGCCCCGAAATACCTGTTACAAACTGTAACGGATATTGGCGGGTCGTGCTGCCCCCGGGTCCGCGCTCAGCGCGTGATGATGGGCACTATGTAGGTGCGCGCGAAGGCGGTGAGCTCGGCCTCGGTGGTGAGATCGGCCTGCCCGACCGGCTGCAGAATCAGTGAGTGCACCACGCGGCAGGCGATCTCCACGCGCGTCGGAAGGTCGGGGATATCCGGGAAATCATTGGCCTGCAGCAGATTTCGCAGAACGGCCGTGGTGGCGGTGACGGCCAGGGTGAACGGGACCGCGCCGTCGGTGGTGAGCTGCGGGATCAGGCGATCGGGTTCGAGGGTGAGCAGCCGATCGACCAGCGGGTGCGTGCGCCACCGCGTGACGACCGTGGCGAACACGTCCGCGACGGCCGCGTCCAGGGTGTCGTGGCGCGCGGCGATGTCGTTGAGCTCGTCGAGAATCCGCCGCACCTCGCGGGCGGTGACCGCGCGGACCACATCGTCGCGGGAGCCGACGCGCCGGTACACGGTCACCCGGTCCACCGCCGCCTGCTTGGCGATGTCCTCGATGGTCGTCTTCTTCACGCCCACCCGCTCGAACTGGATGAGCGCCGCGTCGAGAATGCGTGCCTCGATGCTGTCGGCGGCGGAATCCTTCGAGGTGGCGGCGGGGGTGGGCACGGGTCAACGCTAGCAGCGGGCCGCAGCGATGCAACAATCCGAGGCGATTTGTGGCTGCAACATTGCCATAGAGAATGTTGCACTGTTACCGTCACGGCATGGCTGAGAACAGCGCAACGGCGCGCTCCTATCAGGACGAGGAGCACGCCATTCAGGCGCGAGACGTCCACTTCGACTTCTCGACGGTGCCCATGCACTACATTCCCGGCGAAGTGCTGGCCACCCACGTCACCAATGTCATGCACCTGGTGCTGCCGGAGGGGGAGCGGGCGATGGCGACCTGCCTGGCCGAGGCGCTGCCCTATATCGCCGACGAGCGGCTGCGCGAGGAGGTCGCCGGGTTCATCGGGCAGGAGTCCATGCACGCGGGCAGTCACGAGGGCGCGCGAAAACACCTGCAGGACATCGGACTCGACGTCGACGCCTACGTGACGGCGGTGGCCTGGCTGGTCGACCGGGTGCTCGGCGACCACGGGCTGACCGGAAAAGCAAAGCGGCAGTGGCTCAACGAACGATTGGGACTGTTCGCGGGCATGGAGCACTTCACCGCCGTGATCGGCGAATGGCTGCTCGAAGCGAAGGTGCTCGAGGAACTCGGCATGGATCCGACCATGCTCGACCTGGTGCGCTGGCACGGCGCGGAGGAGGTCGAGCACCGCAGTGTGGTGTTCGACGCCTACATGCACGTGGACGGCGGATACGCGCGGCGGGCGCGCACCGGGATCCTGGCCAGCGGAATGCTGTTGCCGCTGTTCGTGATATCGACCGCGTACCTGTATCGCAAGGATCCGAGCCCGGACAAGGGCGGCTTCTGGTTGCGGCAGTTCGCCGGAGCCACCGTGCGCGGGGTGATACCCCGGTTCACCACGTTCTTCACCGAGATGCCGCGCTATCTGCGCCCGAGTTTCCATCCCTCGCAACTGGGTTCGATGGACAACGCGCTGCGCTACCTCGCGCACTCCCCGGCGGCGCGGGCATGACCGTGCGGGAGGCGGACGCGCCGGCCGGGTTGCGCGCCCTGGCCGCCGCCATGGACGTGTACAAGCGGGTCGTCACCGCGCCCGGTATGGCGCGCTCGAATCCGGTGCGGCGCAGTGGGTTCGACCTCGACGTCGTGGTGCGGGCGGTGCATGCCGAGGCCGCCGACGTGATCAGCCTGACCCTGGAGCGGCCCGGCGGCGAACGCCTGCCGTCGTGGCGGCCGGGTTCGCACCTGGATGTCTTCCTGCCCTCGGGACGGCAGCGGCAGTACTCGCTCTGCGGCTACCCCTCGGATCGGCGGCGGTACCGGATCGCGGTGCGCCGCATCGCGGACGGCGACGGCGGATCGGTCGAGATGCATGGTCTGCGACCGGGCGACACACTGCGCATCCGTGGGCCGCGCAATGCCTTCACCTTCGTGGAGAACGCGCCGTCCTACCTGTTCCTGGCGGCGGGGATCGGCATCACGCCCATCCTGCCGATGGTGCGGGCGGCCGGATCCCGGGGCCGGCTGGTGTATCTGGGGCGCAGGCGCGAGACCATGCCGTTCCTGGACGAACTACCCGCCCGCGCCGATATCCGCACCGACGACGAGGCCGGGCCGCACGATATCGCGGGCATACTGGCGACGGCGAAACCCGGTGCGGCGGTGTACGTCTGCGGTCCGCCGCCGGTGCTGGAGGCCGCGCAGCGCAGCCTGTTCGTGATCAATCCGACCGCTTCGCTGCACACCGAACGGTTCTCGGCGCTGCCGGTCACCGGCGGGCACGACTTCGATATCACGTTGGCGCGCACCGGGATCAGCGTGCGCGCGGGCAGCACCGAGACGGCGCTGGAGGCGATCCGGCGGGTGAAACCCGATGTCGTCTACTCCTGCCGCCAGGGCTTCTGCGGCACCTGCAGGATCCGTGTCCTCGCGGGCGAGGTCGACCACCGCGACCGCCTGCTGACCGACGGCGACCGCGCCGGCCACATGCTGACCTGTGTCTCCCGCGCCGACGGCGACGCGCTGGTCCTCGACCTCTGACAGTGAAAGGCGAACGGGCACATGACCCTGCGCTCCCTGCCGACCGGTGACACCGCCGCGGCCACCGAACACCGCACCGTCGTCATCCTCGGCGCGGGCTTCAGCGGCATCGGGCTGGCGATCGCCCTGCGCGAGGCCGGATTCACCGATCTGCTGCTGCTCGAACGCGCCGCCGATCTGGGCGGCACCTGGCAGGCCAACACCTATCCCGGCTGCGCCTGCGATGTGCCGTCGCAGCTGTACAGCTATTCCTTCGCGCCCAATCCGGACTGGTCGCGCACCTACGGGCGGCAGCCGGAGATCCTCGAGTACATCCGTTCCGTCGCACGGCGATACGACATCGAACCCGATATCCGGCTGAACACCGAACTGCTGGCGGCCCGCTGGGACGACGAGCACTCGCTGTGGCGGATCGAGACCCCCCGCGGGGCGCTCACCGCCGACTACTTCCTGTCGGCGGCAGGGATTTTCGCGGAGGCCAAATACCCCGCGACGGAGGGTCTCGACGCCTTCGAGGGCACGGCCTTCCACTCCCTGCACTGGGAGCACGACCACGATCTGACGGGGGAGCGGGTGGCGGTGATCGGCACCGGCGCGTCCGCCGTGCAGTTCATCCCCGAGATCCAGCCGAAGGTGGCCGCGCTGACCGTGTTCCAGCGCTCCGCACCCTGGATCGTGCCGCGCCTGGACCGTCCGACCCTGGGCGTCGAGCGCGCTCTGCTGCGGCGGATCCCGTTGGCGCAGCGGGCGATCCGCGGCGGCTGGTACGGGTTGATCGAAGGTTTCGGCCTGGTCGGCTTCGTGGACAACCGTTTCCGGCACCCGTACGAGCTGCTCGGCCGAATCCAATTGCGCCGCCAGATCCGGGATCCGCGCCTGCGCGCGCGGGTGACGCCGGACTACATGATCGGCTGTAAGCGCGCGATCTTCTCCGACGCCTACCTGCCCGCCCTGGACCGGGACAATGTCGAGGTCGTCACCGACGGCATCGCCGAGATCCGCGCACGCTCCATCGTCACCCGCGCGGGCGTCGAAATCCCGGTGGACACCATCATCTTCGGCACCGGCTTCGAACAGATCCCCACCGCCTTCGACCGCATCGTCGGCCGCGACGGTCTGTCCATCGCGGATCTCTACCGCAAGCAGCCGCAGACCTACCTGGGCACCGCCCTGGCCGGATTCCCCAACTTCTTCTGTACTCTCGGCCCCTTCGGCGCGGCGGGCAATCAATCCGCCATCTACATGATCGAATCCCAGATCGCCTATATCGCAGACGCTCTCGCCACCGCCCGCGCCCGGCGCGCCCGCCGCGTGGAGGTGCGCGCCGACGTGCAGGACGCCTTCCTCGACGAAATGCGCCACCGCAGCGCGTCCACGGTCTGGCTCACCGGCGGCTGCGAGAGCTACTACACCACCGCCGAGGGCGGCAACGCCGGGCTCTACCCCGGCTGGAGTTTCGAATATCGCAGGCGTACCCAGCGTTTCGACAGCACCTCCTACGAGATGAGCCACTGATGACCTACGACGTAGCGGACCGGGTCGTCCTGATCACCGGCGCGGGGCAGGGCATCGGCCGTGCCCTGGCGCGGCTGCTGCACCGGCGCGGCGCGGTGGTCGTCCTCGCCGACATCGACGAAACCGCCGCTTCCGCACTGGCATTCGACCTCGGCCCGCGCGCGCACCCGGTGGCCGCCGATGTCGCCGACCGCGCCCGGATGCGCGCCGTGATCGCCGAGATCCTGTCCCGCCACGGCCGTCTCGACGTGGTCGTGGCGAACGCGGGCGTCACCCCCGTTCCCGCCACGCTGCGCACCATGGACCCCGCCGACTTCGACCGCGTCCTGCGCATCAACCTCACCGGCGTCTTCAACACCGTCCACCCCGCCCTCGACCACATAGTCGACGCGAAAGGCCATGTCGTCGTGGTCTCCTCGTGCGCCGCTTTCGCCCCCGGCATGGGCGGTTCGCCCTACATGATGAGCAAGGCCGCCGTCGAACAGCTGGGCCGCGCCCTGCGCGTGGAACTGGCCCCCACCGGAGCGACCGCGGGCATCGCCTACTTCGGCCTCGTCGACACCCCCATGACCCACGACATGCTCGACACCGACGATCTGGGCCGCACTCTCGACGCCCTGCTGCCCTGGCCGCTCAACCAGCGCATCACCGCCGACCAGGCCGCCCGCACCATCGCCGACGGCATCGCCCGGCGCGCTCCGCGCACCATCGCCCCGCGCGGCTGGGAGCCCTACGCCCTGCTGCGCGGCGCGATCAATGTCGTCCTCGACCATCGCCTGGCCGCCGACAAGGCGGTTCACGAACTGGTCCGCGCCATCGAGCGGCGGCGGCCCGCCCGGGGGATCGCGAGCCACCCCGGGTAGGTCGCCCGCGCGAGGTATAGTCTCGCTAGTTAGGCTAGGCTTACTTCAGTCGAGAGGGGTTGTGCGTGCGCGTCGTCATCCTGTTCGGGTCCGAGATGGGCACCTCCGAGGCGGTCGCGGAGTGCGTCGCCGACGAGCTGTCGGCCCATGACGTGTCGGTCTTCGATATGTGCGATTACGACCCGGGCGACCTCGATCGCAACGACTTCCACATTCTCGTCTGCTCCACCTACGGCGACGGGGAACTGCCCACCGGCGCGGAGCCCTTCTTCACGCTGCTCGACACCACCGCGCCCGATCTCACCGGACTGCGCTTCGCCGTGTTCGGGCTGGGCGACAGCGTGTACGGCGACACCTACAACCGGGGCGGCGAGATCGCGGCCGAGAAGATGACCGCGCGCGGCGCCACCCAGGTGGGCGAGCACGGGCGGCACGACTATTCGAGCGAGGTGCGCGCCAAGGATCTGGCGCGCGCGTGGGCGACGACGCTGCCGATCGACGCATTGATCACCGCCTGAGCGATTCGGGTTGCCGGGTTAACGCTGGGCGGCCCGATCCGCGATTCTGTGGTGCGAATGCACTGGCCCTCGGGTGGGTGCGGGCCGCATACTGCGACCACGGATGACGCCGCCGAGGGGGAAGTCGGTTGGGTACCACGTTGAGGCCGGGCGAGAACTTCGCCGGGTACCAGATATTGCGGCGGCTCGGCGCCGGCGGCATGGGAGCCGTCTACCAGGCCCGGGACCGCGACCTGCCGCGGTTCGTCGCGCTCAAACTGCTGACCGCCACCGACGACGCGGATCCCGAACACCGGGTCCGCTTCCTGCGGGAGGCGGATTCGGTTGCGCGGCTGGAGCATCCGAATATCGTCACGGTGTACTCGCGCGGCGAGGACGCCGGGCAGCTGTGGATCTCCATGACCTTCGTGGACGGCACCGATGTGGCCACGGCGCTGCGGCAGGGGGCCATTCACCCCGCGCGGGCGGTGCGCATCCTCACCGAAACCGCCGCCGCACTCGACCACGCCCACGAGACCGGCATCCTGCACCGCGATGTGAAGCCCGCGAACATCCTGCTCACCCAGCGCGGCGGAGAACGCGTGCTGCTCACCGACTTCGGCATCGCCAAGGCCCGCGACGAGAGCCACCAGCTGACCCGCAAGGGCGAAGTCGTGGCCAGCTTCCAATACGTGGCCCCCGAACGCCTCACCCAGCCCGACGACGCCGACCACCGCGCCGACATCTACTCCCTGGGCTGCACCTTCTATCACATGCTCACCGGCCGGGCGCCCTACGGCGGCGAGGACGTCGGCCAGATCGTCTACGGCCACGCCTACAAACCCGTCCCCCGCCCCACCGACCAGAACGACACCCTCCCACGGGCTCTGGACGAGGTCATCGCCCGCGCCATGGCCAAGGACCCCACCGGCCGCTACCAGACCTGCGCCCAATTCGCCCGCGCCGCAGCCCAATCCCTGCGCCGGCCGCCGCCCGCCCGCACGCCCGGTTCCGGCACGCCGGCGGTCCCGAGCGCGGGTCCCACCACACCCGGCACGGCACCCACCGCAACCGGCACGGCCTCCACCGCACCCGGCACGGCCCCCACCAGGACGCCCGCGACGGCGACATCCTTCCCCCGCATCCCGAAATCGGCGCTGAACACAGCGGATGCCAAGGCGCAGCACACCTCGTCGCCCCGCATCCCCACCCAGGGGACGTCCGGGCCGGGCGGCACCGCGCAGGGTCCGGCCGCCTCGCGTGCTCCCGCGCCGGGGAATTCGTCGCCGCGTATCCCGACGCAGGCGGCTCCCGCCCCGGGACTGCGGGGGCACGGGGCCTCCGGGCCGCGGTTCCGGACGCAGAGCGCGGGGGCGGGATTCTCGACGCCTCCGGGGACCACCCGGCAGATCGGGGACAGTGGGCCGCTCGCCGGGCCGGGACAGCGGAATGTCACGCCCGAGCGGGGCCGGAACAGTACCGGGCCGCGGCCGGCGGTGGGGAATCCGCAACCTGCGCGGACGGTGGCGAACACGCCGCCGCCGACCAGGGTGATGCCGTCCGAACCGCGGTTCATCCCACCGGATTTCGGAGATCGCGGGGAGCGCGGAGTGGGGGCGGATCGCGATCCGCCGGGGCGGGAACGACGGGTCGCGGTGTGGCTGGTCGCGGGGCTGGCGAGTGTGCTGGCGCTGGTGTGCATCGCGTACGCCCAGTCGCGGGCGGGAGGCGAAGGGGGCGGCGGAGTGTCGACCACCCTGCCGACCACCGCGGTGACCACGACGGATTCGGTGACCTCCGCTGTCGATACGACGGTGGTCACCACCTCCGACCAGCAGGTCACCACCGGACAGCAGGGGACCACCGGGCAGGGGACCACGCCCGTGAAGACCAGCGACGTGGTGATCACCGATCCCACCGTGCCGGATGTGGTCGGCACCGCCTACACGCAGGCGAAGACGAAACTGGAGAACGCCGGATTCACCGTGACCAAGGTCGAGAAGACGGACAGCAGCACCGCGGGCACCGTCCTGTCCCTCGATCCCGGCGCGGGTACCAGTGCCAAATCCGGATCCACGATCACGGTGACCGTGTCGAGCGGCCCGGCGAAGAAGACCATCACGATGCCGAACCTGGTCGGACTCGACGCCGCGCAGGCCGCCGCCGTGCTGAAGGAGCAGGGCTGGGCGGGCTCACTGCAGACCGCCACGACCACCGTCACCGATTCCGCGCAGGTCGGTGTGATCACAGCGCAGGATCCGGCGTCGGGCTCGGACACGACCGTCGATTCGACGGTCACCATTACGATCGGCAAGCTGAAGGCATGAACGAGCAGCGCCGTCCCAAGGGTCTGGGCAAGCGGGCGTGGGTGACGACCCAGTTCGTGCGCCGCGTCCTGCGCACGCTGGCATGGTCGAATATCGTGCGCGTCACCGTGATCGGGCGTGAACTGGTGCCCGCGACCGGTCCGGTGATCGTGGCGAGCAATCACATCTCGATGCTGGACGCCGTCTTCCTGTGGGGCGCCCTGCGCCGGCGCGCCATCGCCATCGCCATGGCGGAGCTGTGGTCATGGCCGGTGGTGGGGTGGCTGGTGCGGCGGCTGGGCCAGATCCCGGTGCTGCGGCGCGACACTGCGTCCGGGCAGGCGGCGGTGGCGCAGGCCGAGCAGATTCTGCGGCACAACGGTGTGCTGATCATATATCCGGAGGGCCGCCTGGTCGCCCCCGGCGAGTACGAACCGTACAAGCCGGGCGTCGCGAAACTGGCACTGGCGACCGGTGTTCCGATCATTCCGGTGGGCACCATCGGCACCGACCGGGTGCTGCCCATGAAACGCCTGCGTGGCGACGGTCCGAAGTTCGACCGCCGCCAGCCGGTGACCATCCATTTCGGCGCGCCCATCGATCCCGCCGACTTCGACGACCCGGACAAGCTGCTGGATCATCTGCGTCAGCGCATCGAGGATCTGCGCGCCTGACCTACTGCGCGGCGATATCGGCCAGCCAGTTGTGCAGCCAGGTGGTGGCGGCGGTGCCGTTGGCGTCGACCGCATAGTGCGGATAGGACTGGTGCGCACCGGACATCAGGAATTCCTGCACCTGCGTCATCCACTGTTCGCCCGCCGGATTGTCGGCCGGCGCGGCGAGAATGGCCGCGACGCCCGGGATCAGCGCCTCGCTCAGGATGGACTGCAGCGTCACCGCGTAGTTGACCACCTGGAACGGATCCGGTGCCGACAGTTGGGTGAGGAATCCGGCGAACCGGCCGGCCAGGTCGGTCTGCGGCACCGAGCAGTACAGGTCGCCGTCGGCGCAGAAGGTCCGGACCCGATCGCTGATCCAGCCGAAGCCGCCGATGCGCGCCCCGCCCGCGCCCGCGCCCGGCACCGGCGGGCCGATCAGCGCGTCGGTGGGGGAGCGGCGCGGATCCGAGAGCAGTCCGACCGCGGCGATGCGGTCGGGCGGCACCACACCGAGCCCGGTGCCGATCTCGGCCGCCAGATCACCGGCGGCGTCCGCGCCCTGGCTGTAGCCGATCAGGGCGAAACGTGTTGCGGGGCAACGGCCCGCCATCTCGGCCACCATGCCGCGCGCAGTGTTGACCGCTTCCCGCTTGGACATGCCGTAGACCTCGCCCTCCCAGGGCAGGGCGGTGGCGGCATAGGTGACGTAGTCGGTGCGCACGCTGCCGGGTAGTCCCCGGGTGACCAGGGACAGCATGCCCTGCCCTGGATCGTCGTGCGAGGTTTCCCAGGTGCCGGGCACGGCCACGACATTGAGGTCGGGGCAGGCGGGTGCCGCGTCGGCCTGGGGGGTGCCGGTGGGCAGCAGCAGGCTCGCCGTCACCGCGGCGGCCGCTGTGGCGACCGAGCACACTGTCCTGATTGGCTGCGCCGTTCGAAACATCGGGGCCCACACTCCTTGATCGGACTATTTCAAGGTGGTAGTCGTTCTCCGCGTCGTGGCGACCTTAGCGAACTATCGGCTACTCGACAGTGAATATGCCGGTACGACACGGGGATCGGGATTTTCGTCCGGATTGTCCCGATCTTCGACTACCTGTTCCTGATCCGGTCGCACAGCATATCGGCGTCGCCGACACTCACCAGCACGGCCCGTGCGGCGATCGATCGCAGGCCCATGGTGCGGGCCGGAACTGCGGATTCGAGTCCGATGCGCACGAGTGGCGACGACGGTGAGCGGATCAGGGACAGCAGTCCGGACGCCTCGTCGAAATCCAGGCCGAGTTCGACCGGATTGCGAGGATCGGTCACGTGCGGGCGGATGTCTGCGATACTCGGCAGCGGGATGTTCGCAGCGGCAAGCCATCCGAAACGCACCCGCACACATTCGGCATCCACGCGCACCGAACCCCGCAGCGGAGAGGCGAACGCGAGGACGACCAGCAGCGTCAGCACCGCCGGGACCACATCCACCGCGACCGCCACCCCGTCGGGCAGGAATGCGCCTGCCAGAAAATGCAGCACCGCGGCTTCGAGAAGACCGAGCACGGCGATCCCGGCGGTCAACGCTGCCCATGCGCCCCGGCGTCCCAGACCCATGCGTGTCATCGCGCCCTCTCTGTTCGTGATCACTGTTCCCGTGCGGGAAGTGTCACCCGCCGCCCGCGCACGGGTTCGGTCAGGCCCAGTTCCTCGGCGAACGCGGCGAGACCGGTGGTGAGCGCGCGGAGGCCGCGGTCGCCGAGTCGCTCGGCCAGGGCCGCCTGCTGATCGGCGCGCGCGGCCCGTCCGGCGGCGAGGCAGGCGTGGCCGCGTTCGGTGAGGGCGATGCGCCGGACCCGGCTGTCGCCCGGATCGCTCGTCCGTGCGACGTAGCCGAGCGTTTCCAGTTCGACGACGAGTTTCGACGCGCCCTGCTGGGTGATGCCGAGTCGCTGGGCCAGTTCGGACACGGTGGGGGGCCGATCGATCAGCTGCTGGAAGACGAACCCGTGCGCGGGCCGGATATCGGCGAAGCCGGCCGCGTGCACCTGTGCGGTCACCCGGGCGCGGACCGCCTCGCCGGTGAGCATGACCAGGGTCGGGATATCGAGATCGCGCAGTGTCAATTCACCCATGTACACAACTATAGTTGCACAACTATGGTTGTGGATATGAACCCTCTCGAAGCCAGAACCCGCGACCTGCTCACCGCCCTGGAATCCGGGGCCGCCGGGGAGCGGCTGCGCCCCTACTTCCACCCCGACGCCGTACAGGTCGAACACCCCAGCCGGGTGGTGCCCGCCGGGCGCACCCGGCCACTGGCCGACATGCTCGCGGCCTCCCACGTCGGCGCGAACCTGTTCGCCACGCAGCGCTACCGCATCCGGTCCCTGATCACCGCGGAATCCCTGGTGGCCCTGCAACTCCGGTGGACCGGTGTGCTGGCCGAACCCCTGGGGGAGCAGGCCGCGGGCGCGGAGCTGTGGGCCGATGTCGCCATGTTCCTCACCTACGACGACGCGGGCCGCATCACCCGCCAGGAGAGCTACGACTGCTACCCCGCGCCCGTTTAACCGCACTCAACGGATCGTTGCTCGAACCTTGCTTGTTCGGCCGAATCGGTTGCCGCAGAGTTGATCTCACCGGCCGACCGGCCGGAAAAACAACCTTCGAGGAGCGAAAATGAGCAGGCTGGTCGTATCGACCTTCGTGTCGCTGGACGGTGTCATGCAGGGGCCGGGCGGTCCGGGCGAGGACGACTCCGACGACTTCGCGCACGGTGGCTGGCTGGTGCCCTTCGCCGACGAGGCCATGGGCGCGATCATCGGCGAGGTGTTCGCGACGGCGGACGCCATGCTGCTGGGCCGCAAGTCCTACGACATCCTCTCCGGCCACTGGCCGCATGTGGAGGGTGAGGAGGGCGCGCAGATCAACGGCATGCGCAAGTACGTCGCGTCCCGCAGCCTCGAGACGGCCGACTGGAACAATACGGTCGTGCTGAAAGGTGAAGCGGCACAGACCATCGCGGAACTCAAGGCGAGCACCGAGGGCGAGATCCTGGTGCAGGGCAGCAGCGATCTGATCGGAACGCTGCAGCGCGCCGGGCTGATCGACGAATACCGGCTGCTGATCTTCCCCGTGGTGCTGGGTGCGGGCAAGCGGCTGTTCACGCCCGGAACCGTCGCCGCCGGACTGAAACTCACCAGGACCAGCACCACCCCGGCGGGGATCGTCTACGCCGTGTACGAGACCACCCCCGGCCTCGGCTACGGCACGCTCGCGCTCGATGCCGAGGCGGGCGCGGCGGTGTAGTCCGCTAGCGTTCGCCGGCGCGCTGCTCGAGAAGCGCGTCGGCGAAAGCCCGGACCAGGACGTTGTCATCGTTGTCGACGCGCCACAGCAATCCGTAGTCGATGGTGGGCGCGTCCCGGAACGGCACGAACACGATGCCGGGGCGGGTGTAATAGTGCGCACCCCGTGCGGCGGCCACCGACACTCCGCGCCCGACGGCGATGTGCGCCAGCACTTCCTGCCAGTAGAGGATCGGATCGCCGTGGCGGATGCCGCGGCCCGACGGCGTATGGCGTGGATAGTGGTGTTCGAGCCAGTACGGCGGGATCGACTCACCGCTCATCGACAGCAGCGTCTGATCGGCGAGATCCTCCAGCGAGACCGAATCATGGTCGGCCAGGCGATGATTCGCGGGTACGATGAGGGCGCGCGGCTCCGAGTACACGAGCGGGCCGCGCACGATATCCGGCTCCTCGATGGGGAGTTCGGTCAGCTGCACGTCGAGCCGTCCGGTGCGCAGCGGCCCGAGCGGATCGGTGAGCTGCACCTCCTGAATGTGAATCGCGCAGCCCGGGTGCAGGATTCGGAACCGGTCGGCGGTCCGCACCACCAGGTCGCCGCACCACAGCGTGGAGTAACCGACCCGCAGGGTGCCCGTGAGCCCCTGCCCGCTGGCGATGGCGCGCTTCAACCCGGCGCCCAGCTGCTCGTAGGCGGGGCGCAGATCCGCGCGCAACTGCTCACCGATCGGCGTCAGCCGCACCGAACGGCTGGTGCGGTCGAAAAGCGGTGCGCCGACCCGGCGTTCGAGTTTCCCGATGATCTGGCTGACCCGGCTGGTGGTCACCAGCAGGCGTTCGGCCGTGCGGCCGAAATGCAATTCCTCCGCGAGGGTCAGGAACACCTCGATCTCCACGCGTTCGAGCACTCGTGCTCACCTCGATCCCACTGTGAGTCCCGCGCTCCGAAACATGACGAATCATCCTCGCATGTCACACGGTCGGGGACAGCAGCCGATATTGACGGGTTGACACCGCGGGCGGGCGGCCCCGCGCGCGTCGAGCGGTGCGCCGAAGCTCGGAGCCGCAGGCAGCGGACCGGAGCTCACGGCCGCGCGGCCGCCAGACCCTCGCGATAGCTCGGATAGCCGGGCGTCCAACCCAATTCGCGCCGGGCCCTGGTATTCGATACCCGCAGCACGGTGTCCACCATGAGCGGTCCGAAGTACGGCACCATCAGCCGCAGCGCCCGGCCCGGCAGCCGCACCGCACGACCGCCGCGCGCCGCCGCGGCGACCTCGCCCCAGCGCGCGGGCCGGTCGTCGACGATGTTGTACGCCTGCCCGCCGCTGCCGCGCTCCAGAGCGGCGACCGTGGCCGCCGCCGCGTCCGCCACATGAATCCACGGCACCAGCCCGCCGCCGTTCCACGGCACCGGGGTGGGGCGGCTGCCCGGCGTGGCATCGAACCAGGTGCCCGGACCGTAGAAGAGCCCGTAGCGCAACGCGATCCCGTCGACGTGCCCGGCCGCGAACGCCTGCTCCTCGGTGGAGCGCAGGCCGTCGATCACGAAATCGGCGACATTGCCGTTGCGCACGGCGAACGGATCGGATTCGTCGCGGACCCGGTCCCCGTGATCGGTGTAGCCGTACCCGAGCGCCATCGACTGCGTGAGAAACCTTCCCGCCCCGAGGATTTCGGCAGCCGCCAGCAGATTCGCGGTGCCCCGGGTGCGCAGCAGCGTGCTGGGATCGTTCTCGTCGAGGGTCCGCTTCGGCGCGGTCAGCGCGGTCAGCTCATGAATCACGGCGTCGGCGCGCAGCCCGTCGAGCGCCCGCAGCAGCCCGTCCCGATCCATGGCGTCGGCGCGAACCACCTCGGCCCCCAGCGCGGTCGCGGCCTGCGCGGTCTCCGCCCGTCGCGCCACGGCGAGCACCTCGTGGCCGTTGGCGATCAGCGCGCGGGTCAGCGGCCGGCCGATGGCCCCGGTGGCCCCTGCGAGCAGAACTCTCATCGTGCACATCCTCGGATCGTTGGTGGACAACCCGTTAGACATATCAACCGCGCCGAACGTGACGGTCCGCCACCGTGAACCGGATCACATCCACGCGCGCCCGCGCCGATGACCCGGTCCTGCGAGCCCGGCCGGTCAGCCGCAGCCGGGGTCACATCGTGTCCCCGGTGCCGGGCGGTTGCCGAGTCGCGGGCTCGGCCGTCTTCCCGGTGGCGGGGTACGGGCGGGTGTTCGGGGTCGGAGGGGACGGGGTAGAAAAGGTCAGGCGTCATGGAAGGCTTTCCGGGATGCCCCGCCGGACCCGGTTCGCGCGGAACGCTACTTCACCTGTCGAACGGAGAGAGGCTCTTTCATGGCGACCTCGGAAGCTCGCGCCCAGATCGGCGTCACCGGCCTGGCGGTCATGGGCAGCAATATCGCCCGGAACTTCGCGCGTAACGGGTACACCGTTGCCCTGCACAACCGCAGTGTCGCCAAGACCGACGCGCTGCTGGCCGAGCACGGCGGCGACGGCGACTTCGTGCGCACCGAGACCGTCGAGGAGTTCGTGGCCGCGCTGGAGAAGCCGCGCCGCGTGCTGATCATGGTGAAGGCGGGCGACGCCACCGACGCCGTGATCGAGGAGCTCGCCGACGCCATGGAGCCGGGCGACATCATCATCGACGGCGGCAACGCCCTCTACACCGACACCATCCGCCGCGAGGCGGCCATGGCCGCGCGCGGGCTGAACTTCGTGGGCGCGGGCATCTCCGGCGGCGAGGAGGGCGCGCTGAACGGCCCCGCCATCATGCCGGGCGGGCCGAAGGAGTCCTACGAGTCGCTGGGTCCCATGCTGGAATCCATTGCGGCGCAGGTCGACGGCACCCCCTGCTGCACCCACATCGGCCCGGACGGGTCCGGGCACTTCGTGAAGATGGTGCACAACGGCATCGAGTACGCCGATATGCAGCTCATCGGCGAGGCGTACAACCTGTTCCGTGATGCGCTCGGCTTCGACGCCAAGCAGATCGCCGACGTGTTCACCGACTGGAACTCCGGTGATCTGGAGTCCTACCTGGTGGAGATCACCGCCGAGGTGCTGAACCAGGTCGACGCCAAGACCGGCAAGCCCCTCGTGGATGTGATCGTGGACGCCGCCGAGCAGAAGGGCACCGGCCGCTGGACGGTCAAGTCCGCGCTGGATCTGGGCATCCCGGTGACCGGTATCGCCGAGGCTGTGTTCGCCCGCGCCATCTCCGGCTCGCGTGCCCAGCGCAAGGCCGCGCAGGGCCTGGCCTCGGGCACCCTGGCCGACAAGCCCACGGACGTCGCGCAGTTCACCGAGGACATCCGCCAGGCCCTCTACGCCTCGAAGATCGTCGCCTACGCGCAGGGCTTCGACCAGATCGCCGCGGGCAGCGCCGAATACGACTGGAACCTGAATCCCGGTGACCTGGCCACCATCTGGCGCGGCGGCTGCATCATCCGCGCCCGCTTCCTGAACCGCATCAAGGAGGCGTACGAGGCGAATCCCGAACTGCCGAGCCTGATCCTGGCCCCGTACTTCCGTGAGGCCATCGAAACCGCCATCGACTCCTGGCGTCGCGTGGTGGCCACCGCCACCCTGCTCGGCATCCCCGTCCCCGCCTTCGCGTCGTCGCTGTCCTACTACGACGCCCTGCGCGCCGAGCGCCTCCCGGCCGCGCTGACCCAGGGCCAGCGCGACTTCTTCGGCGCGCACACCTACGAGCGCATCGACGCCGAGGGCAAGTACCACACCCTCTGGAGCGGTGACCGCAGCGAAGTCCAGGCGTAACAAAGGAATTCGAAGCCCAGCGCCTCACTGTTCGAGGCGCTGGGCTTTGCGCCACCGGAGAGGGGAGACGCCGTTCCAGCGCTGGAAGGCGCGGGTGAAGCTGGCGGATTCGGAGTAGCCGAGGCGGTCGGCGATGGTGGCGGTGGGGAGGTCGGTGCCGGAGAGCAGTTCGCAGGCCAGGGTGTTGCGGACCTCGTCGACCAGGGAGCGGTAGGAGTGGCCCTCGGTGGCTAGTTGGCGGCGCAGGGTTCGCGTCGAAAGATGCAGGGCGGCAGCTACTTCGGGTTCGGTGAGCGGGCCGCGTGGCTGAGTGAACAGGACGTCGCGGACCTGGCCCGCGGTGCCGGTGAGGGCGCGGCGCTGATCGGCCAGTTCCCGGCACTGCCGGTAGATCTGATCGGCCGTATAGGGGTCCGCGAGGGGCAGCGGGTCGTCCACCATGTTCAGGTCGAAGATGGCCGCGTAGCCGTCGCATCCGTATTTCGGTGTGACGGAGAGGGTTTCGGCGATGGTGTGGGCGGTGTCCGGATCCGGTTCGGGGTAGGCCAGCCGGACCGCGTGCAGGCGGGCGTCGGGGCCGGAGATATCGCGGTGCAGGGTGGTGATGACGCCGATATCGCGTTCGGCCACGAACCGCGCGACCAGCGGATCGGTCACCGCGGGTTCGATCACCAGGGACAGTTCGCTGCCCGATATCTCCGCGGTGATGCGGCAGAACGAGTACGACAGGTCCAGGAATCGCAGTCCGACGTCGACGGCATCGCGGATGGACTGGCTGGCGATGAGCGCGTATCCCCAGATACCGTGCGCGGTGGCGTGATACCGCACGCCCGCGGCCAGGCCGAGCCCGATGGTGCCGGGTACCGAGCGCAGGACGTTGGTGATGAGCGCGATCTCCTGCGATCCGGTCACCAGTGTGCCCGGCTTGCGCAGGTCTTCGCCGCGTAAGCCGGTGTGGCGCAGGCATTCCGCTTCGGTCATGCCGTGTTCGGCGGCGAGCCGGGTGACCAGCAGGGCGCTGGTCGGCGCGCGCAGCGCCGTGAGGACGCTCATGATCACCTCGTCGCGTCGATATTCCCTCTGGCCAAAAATATCAAAAATGCGGCCCTCCCGGACGTGGGATCTCCCGTTTGCCCGCTTTACCCTCGGTCCCAACCCACCGTGACCGCCGTCACGGTGTCGGGGGGAGGATGTGAGGAGAACCTTGAGCGAGCAGACACGCTTCGACTACGTGATCGTCGGAGCGGGGAGCGCCGGTGCGGTGCTGGCCGCACGGCTGTCGGAGGATCCCGCGGTTTCGGTGCTGTTGCTCGAGGCCGGCGGCGCCGACGACGCCGACGAGATCAGCATCCCCGCCGCCTTCCCGCAGCTGTTCAAGACCAAGTGGGACTGGAACTACGAGACCGTCGAACAGAAGCATATGGCGGGCCGGAAAGCCTTCTGGCCGCGCATGAAGGCGCTCGGCGGCTGCTCGTCCATGAACGCCATGATCTACATTCGCGGCAATCGCGCCGACTTCGACTCCTGGCGTGACGATTTCGGGGCCGAAGGCTGGGGCTACGACGATGTGCTCCCGTATTTCGTTCGCGCCGAATCGAATACGCGCCTGCGCGACCGCTTCCACGGCGGGGACGGCCCCCTGCACGTGGAGGATCGCAGCTACACCCACGAACTCACCGAGGGCTGGATCGACGCGGCCGTCGCGCACGGGCTCAAGCGCAATGACGACTTCAACGGCGCGGAGCAGGAGGGCGCGGGGCGCTACCAGGTGACCTGCAAGAACGGCCGGCGCTGGTCCACGGCCGACGCGTATCTGCGACCCGCGCTCGACCGGTCCAACCTGACCGTGCGCACCTTCGCCCTCGCCACCGGCGTGGTGCTGGAAGGCACTCGCGCCGTGGGTGTCTCGTACCGGCAGCGCGGTCAGGAGCTGGTCGCGTACGCCGACTCCGAGGTCATCCTGTCCGGCGGCGCGATCAATTCGCCGCAGCTGCTGATGCTTTCGGGTATCGGCCCGGCCGCGCACCTGCGCGAGCACGGTATCGACCCGGTGGTGGACCTGCCCGTCGGCGAGAATCTGCACGACCACCCGGTGACACCGTTCCTGTGGCGCACCAGGGGTACCTCGGACCTGACCGATTACTCCAATCCCGCCCGCCTCATGCAGTGGAAGCTGACCGGCCGCGGTCCGCTCTCCTCGAATGTCGGTGAGGGCGGCGCGTTCTTCGCCTCCCGCGACGGCCTGGCCGCACCCGACATCCAGATCCACGTGGCCCCGACCGGCTTCTACGACAACGGATTCCGCGAGCCCGTCGGCCAGATGTTCACCGCCGGAGTGACCCTGGTGAACGTGGCCAGTCGCGGCAGCCTGCGGCTGCGCTCGGCCGACCCGGCGTGGAAGCCGTCGATGGACCCCGCCTACTTCGAGAATCCGATCGATATGGCCGCCGTGATCGCGGGCAGCCGCCGCGTCCTCGAGATCGCCCGGGACAGCTCCTTCGGCCGCTACCTGGATCAGCCCTACCTGCCCGGTCGCGTCGACGGCGTCAGCGACGACGACCTGGCCGACCACATCCGCGCCTGGACCCAGACCCTCTACCATCCGGTCGCCACCTGCTCCATGGGTGCGGGCGAGAACGCCGTCGTGGACCCGCGACTGCGCGTCCGCGGCATCGACAACCTGCGCGTGGCCGACGCCTCGATCATGCCGGTCGTCCCGCGCGGCAACACCAACGCCGCCACGATCATGGTGGGCGAGAAGGCCGCCGACCTCATTCGCGGCGGGAACGCCTGATGTCCGCCGCCGACAGTCGTACCGAAAACCTGGGAGCAGCCGTGAGCACCGCCGAACAGACCACCGCCGCGCAGGCCGGCGCCGTTACCCCGACCTTCGATTCGCTCGACCCCGCCTCCGGTGACGTGGTCGGCACCCATCCGGTGTTCAGCGCCGCACAGGTGGACGAAACCGTGGCTCGCGCAAGGGCAGCCGCGCAGTGGTGGGGTGCGCTGAGCTTCGAGGAGCGCGGGGAGCGGTTGAAGCAGTGGCGTGGCGTCATCGCCCGCCGGATGGCGCAGCTCGCCGATATCTCGCATCTGGAGACCGGTAAGCCCACCTCCGACGCGCAGCTCGAGATCGTGATGATGCTCGACCATCTGGCGTGGGCGGCGGGGAATGCGCGGAAGGTGCTGGGCCGCAAGAAGGTTCGCACCGGGGTCATGGCCGCTGATCTGGGCGCCTCGGTGGAGTACCTGCCGCTGGGCGTGATCGGCGTGATCGGGCCGTGGAACTTCCCGGTGTTCACGCCCATGGGGTCGATCGCGTACGCGCTGGCCGCCGGGAACGCGGTGGTGTTCAAGCCCAGTGAGTTCACCCCGGGCGTCGGCAAGTGGCTGGTGGACGCCTTCGCGCAGGTGGTGCCCGAGCATCCGGTGCTGCAGCTGGTGACCGGGCTCGGCGAAACCGGTGCGGCACTGTGCCGTTCGGGCGTCGACAAGATCGCCTTCACCGGATCCACGAACACCGGCAAGAAGGTCATGGCCGCCTGCGCGGAAACCCTCACCCCGGTGCTGATCGAGGCGGGCGGCAAGGACGTCCTGCTGGTGGACGCCGACGCCGACCTGGACGCCGCCGCCGAAGCCGCTGTGTGGGGCGGGCTTTCGAACGCCGGGCAGGCCTGCATCGGCACCGAGCGGGTGTACGTCCACGAGCATGTCTACGACGAATTCGTCGCCAAGCTCACCGATCTGGCGAAGAACCTGCGCGCGGGCGACGACCCGGAGGCCCAGATCGGCCCCATGACCATGCCGTCGCAGCCGCGCGTGGTGGCCGATCACATCACCGACGCGCTGAGCCGGGGCGCGCGTGCGCTCGTCGGCGGTCTCGGCGCGGTGGGTGAGCGCCTGGTGCAGCCCACGGTACTGGTCGACGTGCCCGAGGATTCGATCGCCATGACCGAGGAGACCTTCGGACCGACCCTGGCGGTCAACAAGGTTCGCGATATGGACGAGGCCGTCACGCTGGCCAACAACTCCCGCTACGGTCTCGGCGCGGCCGTATTCGCCAAGCAGCGCGGTCAGGAACTGGC
This sequence comes from Nocardia acididurans, assembly GCF_016741815.1. Lineage (GTDB taxonomy): Bacteria > Actinomycetota > Actinomycetes > Mycobacteriales > Mycobacteriaceae > Nocardia > Nocardia acididurans. The sequence goes on along the minus strand of NZ_JAERRJ010000003.1, from coordinate 78,621 downwards.
GCGGCGCATCCGCTCCGGCATGACCGGCGTCAACCTGGTGTACCTGTTCGCCGCCCTGCCCGACCTGCCGTTCGGCGGTGTCGGCGACTCCGGATTCGGCCGCATCCACGGCCCGGACGGGCTCAAGGAGTTCACCTACGCGAAATCCATCGCACACCGGCGGCTTCCGCCCCTGCTGGCGCTCACCACCTTCGCCCGCACGGCCAAGATCGACAAGCTGATGGCCACGCTGACCGTGCTCCGGCACGGCTGAAACTTCCGGAATATGTTGAGAGGAAAGGCATTCCGATGTTGAGCACCATGCAGGACGAGCAGCTGTCGCTGGCGACGCTGCTGCGCTACGCGTCCACCGTCCAGGGCGAGAGCACCGTATCCACCTGGACCGGGGAGGGGCTGCGCACCCAGACCTACCGGGAGATCGGCGCGGACGCGGCACACCTGGCGAATGCGCTGCGCGGCTTCGGCATCGGCGAAGGCGATCGTGTGGGCACCTTCATGTGGAACAACAACGAGCACATGGTGGCGTATGTGGCGGTGCCCGCCATGGGCGCTGTGCTGCACGCGTTGAACATTCGCCTGTTCCCCGAGCAGCTGGTATACGTGGCCAACCACGCCGAGGACCAGGTCGTGATCGTGGACGGCACGCTGCTGCCCATGTTCGCGCAGTACCTGCCGAATCTGAAGACGGTGCGCCATGTGATCGTGGCGAACGGGGATGCTTCCGCCCTGTCCGCGCCCGAGGGCGTCACCGTGCACTCCTACACCGAACTGCTTGCCGCGCAGCCCGATACCTTCGACTTCCCGGTGATCGACGAGCGGTCCGCGGCGGGTATGTGCTACACCTCCGGCACCACCGGCCACCCCAAGGGCGTCGTCTACTCGCACCGCTCCAACTGGCTGCACGCCGCCCAGGTCTGCGCCCCCAACGGCATGGGTTTCAGCTCCGACGACATCGTGCTGGCCATCGTGCCGCTGTTCCACGCCAATGCGTGGGGCCTGCCGTACGCCGCCATGATGTCCGGCGCGAACATCCTCATGCCCGACCGTTTCCTCCAGCCGCAGCCGCTGCTGGAGATGATGGCCGCCGTGCAGCCCACCTTCGCCGCCGCCGTGCCCACCATCTGGGGTGGCGTGCTGGCCGGTTTGCAGGCTGTGCCGCAGGACATCTCGCACCTGCGTTCCGTCGTGGTCGGCGGTGCCGCCCTGCCGCCGTCGATGATGCACGCCTTCGAGGAGAAGTACGGCGTCCGCCTCCTGCACGCCTGGGGCATGACCGAGACCTCCCCGCTGGGCTCGGTCTCGCACCCGCCCAAGGGTTCCGAGGGCGAGGAGCGCTGGGCCTACCGCTACACCCAGGGCCGCTTCCCCGCCGGCGTGCAGGCCCGCCTGGTCGGCGACGACGGCAGCGTCCTCCCCAATGACGGTGTGGCACTGGGCGAAGTCGAGGTGAAGGGCCCGTGGATCACCGCGTCCTACTACTCGCCCGAAGGCGGCGTGATCGACCCCGACAAGTTCCACGACGGCTGGCTGCGCACCGGTGACGTCGGCAAGATCAGCGCCAACGGCTACCTGACCCTGGTGGACCGCTCCAAGGACGTCATCAAGTCCGGCGGCGAATGGATCTCCTCGGTGGATCTCGAGAACGCCGTCGTCGGCCACCCGGCCGTCGCCGAGGCCGCCGTCATCGGTATCCCGGACGAGAAGTGGGACGAGCGCCCGCTGGTCGCCGTGGTCCTCGCCGACGGCGCGGAAGCGAAACCCGAAGAGCTGCGCGAGTTCCTGGCGGGCAAGTTCGCCAAATGGCAGCTCCCGGAGTACTGGACCTTCATCGACGAGGTGCCCAAGACCTCGGTCGGCAAGTACGACAAGAAGCGCCTGCGCGGTCAGCACGCCGAGGGCGCGCTGACCGTCACCAAACTCGACTGACGCCGGACAGCGAAACACCCCCGGGCCGTGGAACATTCGGACCGGGGGTGCCTTTCCGCTCCCGCGCGGCCGGTTCCGGACGAGCGGGTTCCGCCGCAACGTTTCCGGCAGCGGCCCTAGCCCGCGACGTGGCGGGTCCGGGACTCCAGCTCACGGCGCAGGATCTTGCCGCTGGGATTGCGCGGAATCTGATCCAGCACAACGAATTCCTTGGGCACCTTGTAGCGCTCGAGTCGCTGCCGGATGTGCTCCACGAGGTCGGCCGCGGCGGGGATGGGCGTACCGGGTGCGGGCACCAGGTACGCCCGCAGCACCTGACCGTATTCCTCGTCCGGGACTCCGATGACGACCACATCCGCGACCGCGGGATGGTCGGCGAGCACATCCTCCACCTCCTTGGGGTAGATGTTCTCGCCACCCGAGACGATCATGTCGTCATCGCGGCCGTCGATGTACAGCCTGCCCACGGCGTCGAGGTAACCCATGTCCCCGGTGTTCACATGACCGTCGACCACCTCTTTGGTGTGGGCCGGTGAATTCCGGTCCGCCACATAGCCGTGGTAGCCGATCCCACCGCGCACGAAGATGGTTCCGGTTTCGCCCACGGCGGCAGGAGTCCGGTCGGCCCGCAGCACGCGCACCGAGACACCGAGGGCGGGTCGCCCGGCGGTCTTCGGAGCCTGCGCCAGATCCGAAGCGGTGGCCAGGGATACGATGCCAGCCTCGGTCGAGCCGTACCCGTTCACCAGGATGGGGCCGAACACGTCGATGAACCGGCTGATCGTGGCCGGTGCGATCGGTGCGGCCCCGGTGACCGCCAATCGCAGTGAGCTGGTGCGGAATTCACGCATCCGGTGCGCGGGCACCGCCACCAGCCGCTGGATCATCACGGGAACTCCGATGAAGACCGTCGCCCGATGGCGTGCGATGTCGGCGAGCGCGGTCTCCGGGTCGAACCGCCGCCGGGTGACGACGGTCGCGCCCAGCGCCACCGCGCCGATCAGCGTGGCCAGGCCGAAGCCGTGGAAGAACGGCGGCGACAACACCATGACATCGCGGCTCGTGAAGCGCGTCGCGGTCATGGCGGTCGCGGCCATCTCCACCACGGCACGCGCCGGAATCGGCCGTGACACCCCTTTCGCGAGGCCGCTGGTCCCGGAGGTCAGGAGCGTGATCCGCACCGCCTTCCGTACTGGTGGAGGTGCTGGATGCCACTGGCGCGCAAGGGAATCGAGCGACGCGAGTGTGCTCGGATCCGGCGTGCCAACCTCCCGCGTTCCCGTGTCGCCGACCGCGGGCTCCGAATCGGGCGTGCCATCCCTCCGCGCGCCCGAGTCGCCGGCCGCGGTCTCCGGAACGGTCCGTGCCCTTATGTCCGGCAGTCGGGCTGCCGGGTCCTGCCAGGCCCGGACACGGAGGCCGGCATAGCCTGCGGCAGCGATCGTTTCGTCGTATTCCTCGTCGTGCACCAGGATCTCGGGCTGGTGCCGCTCCAGAATCTGCGCCAGTTGTGCCGCGGGCAGATCGGTGTTCAGGAATACCAGTTCGCATCCGAGCTGTGCGCCGACGACGGCTGCTTCCAGGAACCCGCGATGATTGCGGCACAGCACCGCCAGGGTCGCGGCCGCCGGGGCGGCGGCGTGCAGGGCGGCGGCAATGGTCTCGCTGCGGCGCTGCAGCTCACCGTAGGTGATTGTGCCGCGGTCGTCGATCATGGCGGCGCGATGCGGATAGCGGGCCGCCGACAATGCCACGACGGAGGCGATCGAGGGGCCGAATCTGGTCAGCGAGCGCACTATTCGCCATGCGGCGGTGGGTCCGACCGGATGCAGCGCGCCCGAGCCGACCAGCGGGAGCGCCGCGTCGCGCCATCGGAATCCGTTGGAGCCGAGCGCAGTACCGTGCGCATCGCCCGGAACTCCGTCGGCATCGAGCGGCAGCGGTGTGGGAGCGAACAGGAATCCACCGGTGCTAGGCGACATGGCCCGCCTCCTTCGCCGCACCAGCCAGCGATGCCTTGGTGTCGCCGAGGAAGCGGTAGAGGAAGGTGGCGCCGATCTCGAGCGGTGTCCGCAGCAGTGGCACCAGCACCGACAGCGGCCACACGACGACCGGGGCCAGGGTGCGCGGCTTGTGCACGATGGCCCGAGCGACGATGTATCCGGCGTCGCGCGCGGAGTGGCCCGGCATGGCCGAAACCCAGCCGCTGGGTGCGCTCATCCGGGTGAACATGGCTCCGGCGTAGAAGCTGGTCAGAGTGATGCCATCCGGCCGGGCCTCCATGGCGACCGAGCGGATCCAGATGTCGAACGCGGCCTTGGACGACAGATAGAAACCCCACTTGGGCGCGACCGGGAACATGAGCCCGGCGGTGGCGACGTTCACGATGTGCCCGGATCCGCGGTCCCGCATACTCGGCAGCAGCGCCAGGGTCAGTCGCATGGGGCCGAGGTAGTTGGCCGCGGTGGTCGCGTTCAGATCCTTGGGCCGGTCGTAGGACAGGTGGATCGAGCGGCGCAGCGACTTGCCCGCATTGTGCACCAGGTAGTCGACCTGGCCGAATTGCGTGAGTATCTGGTCGGCAAAGGCTTGCACCGAATCCTCGGAGGCGAGGTCCAGGGGAATCGCGACCGCGCTGCCGCCCGCCTCCTTGATCTCGGCGACGATGCGCTCCAGGTGGTCCGTCGACCGCGCACCCAGCACCACCGTGGCCCCGGCGTCGGCGAGGATGCGGGCGGTGGCCTCGCCGACGCCGAAGCTGGCGCCGGTCACCACGGCGATCTTGCCGTCGACCTCACGGCGCAGCCGGGCTCGATTCCTGTACGGCCGCGGCCCGACCAGCCAGATGACGCCGCGGCCGATCGGCCCGGCCGCGAGCCGGTTGCTGGGTCCGGTATCGAGGGATGTACTCACGCGTTACTCCGTTGTCTCGGTGGGTAATTGGGAACGGTCCAGGAGCGCGCTGATGGCGCGCGAGGACAGGGGGGTGTCGGGGGCCAGCGTCAGCACCGCCTGGCCGTTGGCGAACAGGCCGGCCACCAGCAGTTCCCGGATCTGTACCCGGCTGAGTGCACGGGTGCGCAACCATTCGGCGACCGTGCCTTCGACGAAGCCGATCCAGCCCGCGATGGCGGTGCGCGCCAGGGGAGTTCCGGGGCCGCCGCTCATCTCGATCAGCAGGCCGTCGATCAGCCGGTCGGTCTGCCGCTGCTGGATGGCCCGCAGTTCGGCGTCCGGCGTGCGGGTCGACAGCGCCAGGGGAGAGCCCTCGAATTCCTCCGCGGTATCGAGATACATATCGAGACCTCGAATGAGCCTGGACACCGCGGGCCCGCGCAGCGCCTGCAGGCGATTCCAGAAATCACTGTGGACGGCCTCGGCCGCGGCCAGATAGAGACCGCGCTTGCCGCCGAAGTGATAGGTGATCAACCCGATGGCCACCCCGGCGCGCTGCGCGATCTCGGTGGTGGACACCTCGTCGAAGCGTTTGGTGCGGAAGACCGTGACGGCCGCGTCGAGCAGCGCGGCCCGGGTCTCCGCACTGCGGCTGGAGGCGGTACGCGGGTTTGAATGCTTTTCAATACTGCCGGACGGACCGGTTTGAACGTCTTTCAACTCTGGGTCGCCGCCGTTGAGCAGCGCGGGCAGCAGCGCCATGATCCGATCGGCCGTGACCGTCTCGTCGACCAGGCGTTCCACCGCCAAACCGACACCCAGGCCGAAGACGGTTCGCGCGGCGTCCCGGTACGGTTCGGCGTCCCGGGATCCGCCGAGGTCGGCGAACAGCCCGGCCAGGGCGTCCTGAACGGCGGCCAGATTGGCGGCGAGCTGGTCGCGCAGCCGCGGGTCGTTCCGCGCGGCGAGCGTCAACTCGAATTCGAGCCGGTTGCGGCCGTGGTCGGCGATACCCGCGCGGGCCCATGCGCCGAATGCGGCGAGCCGCTCCGCGGTGGTCCGGGCCGGGCCGCGCATGGCCTTGATCGAGGCCACGGCCTCGACGTGGATCAGTTCCACGACTTCCAGGCAGAGCTCGTTCTTACTGCGGAAATTCGAGTACACCGCGCCTTTGGAGTACCCGGCCGCCTCCGCGAGCCTGGCCAGGGAGGTGTTCGCCATCCCGTCCGCGATGAACAGGTCACGGGCGGTGCGCACCAGATCGGTCCGGGTGCGCGCCTGGCTCTCCGGTCGTGACATGCGTGCCATGCGATCAAAATACTAGCGGTATTTGAATTCCGCCAGACTCGGATTTCCGCGACCGGCTTTACGCCTCATGTGCCCGCCCGTCAAGGGGTGTTTTCGCGCACCCGGGGGTTGAAAGTTAGGGTCGCCGAACTTTACATTCAGGTGATGAAGGTTTGGCCCCACCGATTTCGGAGTGCTCCTCGGCGTGCGCTCATCGCGATGCTCGCCGTCTCCGCGACGGCAATCGCGCTCACCGGCTGCGGGAGTAGCGACTCCGGCGATGACAAACCGGTGGTGCTGACCACCTTCACCGTGCTCGCCGATATCGCGCGCAATGTGGCGGGGGAGCATCTCACCGTCGAGTCGATCACCAAGCCCGGGGCCGAGATCCACGGCTACGAGCCGACCCCCGGCGACATCCGGACCGCGTCCAAGGTGGATCTGATCATCGACAACGGACTCAACCTGGAAGCCTGGTTCGCACAATTCGTCGCCGATCTGGATGTGAAGCACGTGGTCGTCACCGACGGCGTCACCCCGATCGCCATCGGCGAGGACGCCTACCAGGGCAAGCCGAACCCGCACGCGTGGATGTCACCGCTCAACGTGCAGATCTACGTGGACAATATGGTGCGGGCCTTCGGCGAACTGGATCCCGCGCACGCCGGCGACTTTCGCGCCAACGGCGACGCCTACAAGGGCAAACTGCAGCAGGTGCACAGCGAGCTGACCACGACGCTGTCGGCGCTGCCGAGCAATGAGCGGGCGCTGGTCACCTGCGAGGGCGCGTTCTCGTACCTGGCGCGCGATGCCGGGCTCACCGAGAAGTACATCTGGGCCGTGAACGCGGAGCAGCAGGCGACCCCGCAGCAGATCACCTCCGCCATCGAATTCGTGCGCACCAACAAGGTTCCCGCTGTGTTCTGTGAGTCGACGGTGTCGGACGCGCCCATGCAACGGGTGGTCGAAGCCACCGGGGCCAAGTTCGGCGGCACCCTGTACGTGGACTCGCTGTCCGATGAAAACGGCCCTGTCCCTACGTATCTGGATCTCATCAAGCACGATGCCGCGACCATCAGCGCGGGTCTGACGGGACGGACGTCATGAACGCGATCGAAATCGACAGCGTCACAGTTCATTACGGTGAGGTGTCCGCCCTGGAGGGCGTCTCGCTCACCCTCGGCCACGGCCGGATCTGCGGGCTGGTCGGCATGAACGGCTCAGGCAAATCCACGCTGTTCAAGACCATCATGGGCCTGGTCGCGCCCGATCACGGCACCGTGCGCATCGACGGCGGCACGTCGGCCGCGGCCCGCAGATCCGGTGTGCTCGGCTATGTTCCGCAGAGCGAGGACGTGGACTGGAGTTTCCCGCTCTCGGTCCACGACATCGTCATGACCGGCCGCTACGGGAAGATGGGATTCACCCGCCGCCCGCGCCGCGCCGATCGGGAAGCCGTCGCCGAGGCGCTGGCTCGCGTCGAATTGACGGATCTGGCGGACCGGCAGATAGGGCAGCTCTCGGGCGGGCAGCGCAAGCGCGCCTTCGTGGCCCGCGGACTCGCGCAGGGCGCGACGGTCCTGCTGCTCGACGAACCGTTCGCGGGCGTCGACAAACGCTCGGAGGCCACCATCACCGCGGTCCTGCGCGAACTGGCCGATTCCGGTGCCGCCGTGCTGATTTCGACGCACGACCTGCACGCCCTGCCCGGCCTGGCCGACGAGGCGATCCTGCTCATGCGCCACGTCCTCGCCCACGGTGCGCCGGACGAGGTGCTGCGGCCGGAAAACCTCGCCCGCGCCTTCGGCATGGATGTGCTCGAGAGCGCCCGCGACGACCTGCGTAAGGCCGGATGACCATGAGCCTCAACGAATTCCTCATCGAACCGCTCAGCTACGACTTCATGACCCGGGCGCTGATCACCTGCCTGATCACGGCCGTGGTGTGCGCGGTGCTGTCCTGCTGGCTGGTGCTCATCGGCTGGTCGCTCATGGGTGACGCGGTCTCGCACGCGGTGCTGCCGGGCGTGGTCCTCGCCTATATCGTCGGCGCGCCCTTCGCGGTCGGCGCGGTGATCTTCGGTTTCCTCGCGGTCGCCCTCATCGGCGTGGTCCGCAGCACCAGCCGGGTCAAGGAGGATGCGGCCATCGGCATCGTCTTCACCACGCTGTTCGCCTTCGGCCTGGTGCTGGTCTCGGTGACGCCGAGCCAAACCGACCTGAACCACATCATTTTCGGCAATCTGCTGGGTGTGAGCCGCGCCGAACTGATCCAGGTCGCCATCCTGGCCGCCATCGTGCTGGCCGCGCTCGTACTCAAGCGCCGCGACTTCACCCTGTACGCGTTCGACCCCACCCACGCGCACGCCCTGGGACTGCGACCGCGCCTGCTGGGGGCCGGGCTGCTGGCACTGCTGGCCTTGACCGCGGTCCTCTCCCTGCAGGCCGTCGGCGTGATCCTGGTGGTGGCCATGCTGATCATCCCGGGCTCGACGGCGTATCTGCTCACCGATCGATTCGGCCGCATGCTGCTCATCGCACCGGTCATCTCGGCGGTCTGCTCGGTGGCCGGACTGTATCTGAGCTACCACGTCGACACCGCTCCGGGCGCCATGGTGGTGGTCGCGCAGGGTGTCGTCTTCACCCTCGTCTACCTCTTCGCCCCACGTCAGGGCGTGATCGGCAAGCGTATCGGCGCGGCCCGCCGCAGGTCGGCGGCCGCCGCTGCCTGATGCCCTGAACAGCCGCTTCTCCCAGGTCAGTACCATTTCGGGGGGATCCCGACGACCTGAGGAGAACGACCCATGTGCTACCCCGTTGCCTGCACCTGTGGAAAGACGACCTGGGACGGCTGCGGCGCCCACGTCGACGAGGTCCGCGCCATGGTGCCCGAGGCCGACTGGTGCCAGGGCCACGCCGCGGAGGCCACCGCCACCGAGGCGCGCTGACCGGCGCTGTCGGCTACGGGTTCGCGGCCATGGCGTCGCGGACCGTGGTTTCCTGATTTCCCAGGAAGGTCGGCTCGGGCTGCACGATGATCGAGTACATGGCCTTGGTGGTGGCCAGCTGATCGCGGAACCAGCACTTCCAGTAGACGCCGTTGTGGTCCTGGCCGTCATCGCCCACGGCCACCGCGTCGATGCCCACCGACCGGCACAGGGCGATGGTGCGCGGCAGTGAGAAGTCCTGGGTCACCGCGATGGCGGAGTCGACGCCGAAGACCTCGTGGGCGCGGGCGCAGGATTCGTAGGTGCTGAAACCCGCGTAGTCGAGGGCGATCTTGCTCGCGGGAACGCCCTTGGCGACCAGGTAGTTGCGCATGACCGTCGGCTCGTCGTAGCTGCTGCGGCCGTTGTCGCCGGTCACCAGAATGGCCTTCACCTTGCCCGCCTCGAGCAGTGCGCGACCGAGGTCCAGGCGTGCGGCCAGGAACGGGGACGGCTGCCCGTCGGCGTAGATCTCCGCGCCGAAGACGATGGCGACATCCTTGTTCGGCGCGGATTCGGCGCTGTACTGGAAGTCGTCGGTGGTGTAGCGGACCCACAGGATCGAGCTCAGCGTCAGCAGGATTGCGCCGATCACGCTCGCCACCAACAGTTTTCCCACGCGGCGCGGTGGGAACCAGCGGAGCAGCAGGGTGCGGGCGGGCCGGGTGTGGAGCTCGAGGCGGGCACGGAACTTCATGGCGGCAGTGTGTCGCGCCCGCCTCAACAGATGCTTATCGAGCCCTTGTCGATCTTGGCGTGCCGATCGGGCGGCTCACACCTGCTGCTGGACGCCGACCATGGGAAGCATTGTGCGCCGGGCGAATTCACGGGCCGCCTGTTCATCGGTGAGCGGGATGAGGCCGTCGGGGGTGAGCACCAGCGAATGTCCGAGGCGGGCGAAGATCTCGGCCACCAGCTCGGCGTCGAAGTCTGGTGCGGCGCCGGCCTGCTGCAGCACCCGCAGTTTGTCGGCCAGGTATGAACGGCCCACGGCCAGAACGGGTCCCGCCTGGGTGGTGAGGCGGGGCAGGATGATCTCCGGCTCGGTGCGCAGTAGTCGTTGCAGCAGTTGATTATTGGCGAGATTGGTGATGAAGGCGACGAAGATCTCCACCATCTGCTCGTCCACCGCCCGGCCGTCGCGCGACACGGTCTGCACCCGCTCCTCGATCTGGGCGACGAAGAGCTGGGCCTCGCGCACGCCCACCGCCTCCACCAGATCGTTCTTCGATTCGAAGCGGCGATACAGCGTGGCCGGGCTGATGCCGGCGCGACGTGCTATCTCTCCCATGCTGGTTCGCTTGATGCCGAAGTCCAGGAACGCCGACAGGGCGCTCTCCAGGAGCTGTTCGCCTTCCGCCCGCGGCTTCTCCAGAATGCGTTGCAGGATGGTGGGCACCGAGGGCATCGAGTCTCCAGTCGATCGGTCGAAAACCGCGACGTTGCGGCGAATGCCGCGCCATTATCTCACTGGTGCCCGGAGCGCGATGCGCGGTGGCGTCCATCGGCCGGACGCCGCCGCGCGGTCACCGGACGTTCAACGCCGCCATCTCGCGTTCTATCGCGTTCGCCGCGAAATCGATGCCATTGGAACGCAATTCGTGGACCCGGCGCTGCAGCGCCTCGACACCCCCCGGCTGGGCCGCGATATCGGCCACGCTGATCCGGCGTCGGTGCATACCGTCGTGCTCGTACGACACCGTTCTAACCTCCTGCTAGCCCCGAGCGCGCACCCGGCAAGCGGCGGCACAGCCCGGGCCGCCGGGAACGCTGTGGGCGATGCTAGCAGCCGGTTATATGGTCACTTGTTCAGTGTGGGTGATCTCACACACCCCGTTGAGTCAAAGAACTTGACCCTCGCGGTGCAGGTTCGTGTTGTGCAGGTACACAGCGGCATTCAGCCGAATCCGATCCAGCTCGGCTTCGCCCAGCTCACGGCGTACCTTGCCCGGCACACCCGCCACCAGCGAGCCCGGCGGAATCTGCGCGCCCTCCGGAATCAGCGCATTCGCGGCGATCAAACTTCCCGCGCCGATCACCGCGCCGTTGAGCACCGTCGCCCCCATGCCCACGAGCACATCGTCACCGATCGTGCAGCCGTGCAGAATCGCGTTGTGCCCCACCGATACTCCCGCGCCGATGGTCAGCGGGAACCCCGGGTCGGCATGCAGCACGCAGCCGTCCTGGATATTGGTGCGATCCCCGATGGTGATGTCCTCCAGATCGCCGCGCACGACCGCCGAGTACCAGACGCTCACCTCGGCCGCGATCTTCACGCGCCCGATCACCGTGGCATTGGGCGCGATCCACGCGGCCTCGTCGATCTGCGGAGCATGCTCACCCAGTTGAATCCTCATAGACGTGAACCTAGAGCACCGGCGCGGAACCGACGGCGGCACGGTGGGCGGTGCGCCTAGACCATCGCGGTGGAACGGAAGGCGGCGCGGTGCGCGGCCGGGGAGACGCCCAGCGCGCGGTGGAAGTGGTGGCGCAGATTCACCGCTGTGCCCAAACCCGCGTCGGAGGCGATGCGGTCCATGGTCTCGTCGGTGGACTCCAGCAGCAGGCGGGCGCGGTCCACACGCTGCTGCAGCAGCCACTGCTGCGGGCTCGACGCGGTGCGCTCCCGGAAATGCCGGGTGAAGGTGCGGCGGGACATGAGGGCCGTGCGCGCCCAGGTGTCGAGGTCGATGGGCTCGCTGAGATTGGTTCGCGCCCAGACCATCGCGTGCTCCAAGGGATCGTCGTCGATCGGCTCGGGCACGGCCACCGGAATGTACTGCGCCTGCGAGCCACTGCGATGCGGGGCCAGCACCAGCGCCCGCGCCAGCTCGGTGGCATTGCGGCTGCCGAAATCGCTGCGCACCAGGTGCAGGCAGCAGTCCAGCGCCGCCGCCACACCCGCGGAGGTGATCAGATCGCCGTGATCCGACCACAGCGTATCGGCGCGCACCCGGACCTTCGGGTAGGCGCGGGCCAGCTCCGACGCGGCCGACCAGTGCGTGGTGATCTCGCGCCCGTCGGCGAGACCGCTGGCCGCGATCGCCCAGGAGCCCAGGCACAATCCGACGATCCGCGCACCCCGATCGTGCGCGCGGTGCAGCGCCTCGCGGGTGGCGTCCGAGAGCTCCAGCTGCTTGCGCCAACTCGGGACCACCACCGTGTCGGCCGCCCGCACCGCCTCCAGCCCGTGCTGCACCATGATGTCGAATCCGGCCGGGGTGGACAGGATTCCGGGCTGCTCCGCGCACACCCGCACCTCGTACGGTGATTCCGCGGCCGCGCCCAGCCCGGCCCGTCCGAACACCAGACTCGGCACCGACAGGTGAAACGGGCTGATGCGTTCGAAGGCGAGCACGGCGATCTGATGCATGGCCCGATTTTATCGATACCCGGCCTCCGGGCCACTGTCCGATCATGTTCGATGCGAGCAGGCTTGCAGCCATGACGAATACGATCGAGACCACCGCCACCATCGAGATCCTGCACATCGGCGGCCCCACCGTCCGGTTCCGCTACGGCAACCTGACCTGGCTCACCGATCCCACGTTCGACGAGCCCGGCGACTACACCACCGGACCGCTCACGCTGCACAAGCTCACCGGGCCCGCCGTCACCGCCGCCAAGGTCGGTCACGTGGACGCCGTCCTGCTGTCGCACGACCAGCATCCCGACAATCTCGACAACTCCGGGCGGGCGTTCCTCGCCGGGGTCGAGCGGGTGCTGTCCACGCCCGACGCCGCCGCGCGCATGGAAGGCGTTGCGGGCCTGGAGAACTGGGAATCCGTGGTGATCGGCGACGTGACCGTCACCGGCGTGCCCGCCCTGCACGGGCCCGAAGGCTGCGAACCCCTGTCGGGGGTCGTCACCGGGTTCGTACTCCAGGCCGCCGGGCTGCCCACCGTGTACGTCTCCGGCGACAACGCCTCCGTCGACCGGGTGGAGCGGATCGTGGAGCGCATCGGGCGCATCGACATCGCGATCCTCAATGTGGGCGCGGCCAATCCGGGACGCTACGGCGACATCGACGTGACGCTCAACGGCCGCAGCGCCGTCGAGGTCGCGAAAGTGCTGGGCGACACTGTGATCGTCCCCGTGCACGCGGAAGGCTGGGCGCACTTCTCCGAAACCCTCGACTACCTCGCCCGCAACTTCGGCTATGCCGGACGCGCCGACCAACTCGTCATCCCCACCCCGGGCGAGCCGCTGATCCTGTCCGCCCGTTAGCAAATCGGATCGTGGCGGTCGTGGCGGCGGGCACTTCGTTGGGCCACGATGCAGGTATGCGGATCGGGGTGCCACGGGAGGTCAAGGAACAGGAGTATCGGGTCGCACTCACACCGGCCGGTGCCGGTGAACTGGTGCGACACGGCCACGAGGTGCTGATCGAAGCCGGAGCGGGCAGCGGCTCCGGCTTCACCGACGCCGAATACACCGGCGTCGGAGCCCGCGTGGTGTTCGGCGCGGAGGAGGTGTGGAGCCTCGCCGATATGATCATGAAGGTGAAAGAGCCCATCGCCGTGGAATACCCGCGGCTGCGGGCCGGGCAGGTGCTCTTCACCTACCTGCACCTGGCCGCCTCCCGGGAATGCACCGAGGCCATTCTCGCGTCCGGCACCACCGCCATTGCCTACGAGACCGTACGCGGCGCCAACGGCTCACTGCCCCTGCTCGCGCCCATGAGCGAAGTGGCCGGGAAACTCGGGACACAGGTCGGGGCGTACCACCTCATGTCGCCGCAGGGCGGTGCGGGCGTACTGCTCGGCGGGGTGCCGGGCGTACGCCACGCGGACGTGGTGGTGCTGGGTGGCGGCGTCGCGGGAACCAATGCGGCGACCGTCGCCCTGGGCATGGGCGCGCTGGTCACCGTGCTCGACACCAACCTCACTCGGCTGCGGGAGCTGGACGCGCTGTACTCCGGCCGCGTCACCACCATCGGATCCAATGCGTCCGAGGTCGAAAAGGCGGTGCTGGCAGCGGATCTGGTGATCGGATCGGTCCTCGTGCCGGGCGCTCGCGCACCCAAACTGGTGACCGACAACCTGGTCGCGGGAATGCGGCCGGGCTCCGTGCTGGTGGACATCGCCATCGACCAGGGCGGCTGCTTCGAGAGCTCGCACCCGACCACGCACGCGAATCCCACCTTCCCCGTAGCGGATTCACTGTTCTACTGCGTGGCCAACATGCCCGGCGCGGTACCGCACACCGCCACCGTCGCGCTCACCAACGCCACCCTGCCCTATGCGCGGTCCATCGCCGACCTCGGCTGGCGCTCGGCCTGTGCGGCGGATCCCGGTCTGGCCCAGGGGCTGACAGCCGACGCGGGACGGCTGTACTCGCCCGAGGTCGCCGCGGCACACGGTATGCGGCTGGTGGCGGCGGCCGCTTCGCCCAACTGACCGCCGCCCGCCGGTCCGCGTTCCGCTCCGGACTATCCGGCCGAATCCTCCGGTGCCACAAAGCCTTCCGGGGCGCGCAGCGCCCAGTCCGGATCCCCGTCCAGCGGCAGGTCACGCAGCTTGTCCGGATTGCGGACCACATCGATATTCGTGATCCGGCCGTCGTCGATGGTGAACGAGAACACGCCGATGCTCTTCCCGTCGAACACCACCAGCCCCGGCGCCCCGTTGACCAGCACCGAACGACCCCACGCCCCACCGACCTTGGTCGCGAAGCCCAGGAACCCGAGCAGTGTGGTCGCCACCCGATCCGCGCCGTGCAGCGGATGCCGGAACGCGTTGACCTTCCCGCCGCCGTCCGCGGTGAAGGTCACCTCGGAATCCAGCACGCCCAGCAGCGCACTCAGATCCCCGGAGCGCCACGCCACCGCGAAGGCCGACACCACCTTCTCGTGCTCATCCTTGCTGGCCGGAAACCGGGGCGTCCCGCTCTCCACATGCTTGCGCGCCCGGGAAGCCAACTGCCGCACCGCCGCCGGTGTCCGGCCCACCACCTCGGCCACCTCGGGTCCGCTCATCCCGAACACATCCTGGAGCACGAACGCCGTCCGCTCGGCGGGCGACAGCGACTCCAGCACCACCAGCAGCGCGGTGGTGACCCGCTCGTCCTGCGACACCCGATCCGCCGGGTCATCCCACCGCGTCACCTCGGGCTCCGGCAGCCACTCCCCGACGTACTCCTCGCGCCGCGACCGCGCCGACCCCAGATGATCCAGCGCCAGCCGCCCGGTGACAGTCGTCAGCCACGCCCGCAAATTCTCGATCTCGGTCCCCGCGGGCGCGGTCTCGTAGTACCGCTGCAACCGCAACCACGCATCCTGCACCACATCATCGGCATCGCTGAGGCTCCCGAGCGTGCTGTAGGCGACCCGCCGCAGGTACCCCCGATGTTCCTCGAACCGCCGCGCCAACTCCGCCTGATCGGGAACGTCCCGCTCGTCACTCATAGCCACCTCACCGAGTTCGATTCCACCTGCCCGCCGCCGCCGGACAAGCCCTGTCACAGAACCGACGAAACAGCCCCGACCACTGTGACATTCCCCGGCCCGCGGCCGCCGCGCGGCGTCCCCTGTAGGCACGCACGCAACAGCAACCCCGCGACGTCGGGCGAAAGTCCGCGGCCAGATCCGCTGTGCGCCGCTGTCAGCGGCGGGCGAGGACGGCAGCCACGGCCAGCAGCGCGGTGGCGGCTTGGACCGCCTCCGACAGATGCACGGCCCGGCGCAGATCCGGGACCCGGGGTGCGGGGCCGTCACCCAGCGTCGGGCGCATCTCGATGCCGTGGCGGTATTCGGTCTTGCCGCCGAGGCGGATTCCGAGTGCGCCGGCCATGGAGGACTCCGCCACACCGGCATTCGGACTGGGGTGCTGGGCGGCATCGCGACGCCAGGCGCGCCAGGCATCGCGTGGGCGGCCGCCGACGACGGGGGCGAGAACGGTGGTGAGCACCCCGGCAACGCGCGCCGGTCCGAGGTTGGCGACATCATCGGTGCGGGCCGCGGCCCAGCCGAAGTTGTGGTAGCGGTCGTTGCGGTAGCCGACCATCGCGTCGAGGGTGTTGATCGCGCGGTAGGCGAGCAGGCCGGGCACGCCCGCCACCGCGCCCCAGAACAGCGGGGCCACCGTGGCATCCGAGGTGTTCTCGGCGATGGATTCCAATGCGGCGCGGGCCAATCCGTCGGCGTCGAGCACCTCCGGATCACGGCCACACAGTGACGGCAGCAGCGCGCGGGCACTGTCGAGGTCGCCGGATTCCAGATGATCGGCCATCTCCCGGCCGGTGCGCGCCAAGGTGTGGCCGCCGAGCACGGTCCAGGTGGCGAGCGCGGTCAATGCCACCGCACCGACTGTGCGTCCGGGGGTCGATCGATTCCGCACACCGGCCGACCGCGCTTCGGCGGCCTGTAGGCGGCGTGCCTGGCGCGCGGTCAGCGGTCGTTGCGGTGCCACGAGACGCTGCGCCGCGATTCCCAGACCGGTGACACCGCCCACGAGGATTACCTCGTGCGCCACGCCGGCGGCACGGCTGTCCCGGTAGGTGACCTTCTCCAGCGCCATTGCCGCCGAACCGAATCCGGCGACCGGGTGACCGCGCCGGGGATCACCGAGCACGCGATCCAGGGCGAAGCCGAGTAGGAGCCCGGCCGCGGTTGCAGTCCTCGTACGCACCGGTCGAGGTTAGCCGTTGCCCGTGCGGCCGCCGATCAGCGGCGGGTGCCGCCGTAGCGGTCCGCGAGGCGGGCTTCATTGCTGCGCTTGGCGGATTCGGCTTTTCGGTCGGCGTGGACCGCAGCCGTTGTCTCGGCCGTGGCCGGTGTGTCCGCGGCTGCGGGGGAATCGGTGGGCGTGCTGGTTACCGGTTCCGTTCCGGTCGAGCCCGCGGATTCGGTTGTCGCTTCCGCGCGTTCGCGTCGGCGGGCACGGAGTTCGGCGTAGACGAAATAGCCGAGGCCGAGCGGGGCCATGATGCCGAAGGCCAGCCACTGCAGGCCGTAGGACAGGTAGGGGCCGGCGTCGAGCTGGGGGAGGGCCACGGGAGTGAATGCGCCGGGCTGGTTCTCCGCCAGCTGGAGGTAGCCGCCGCGACCGTCGGTGGGCACGGGCGTGATGGGGAGGCCGAGCACCGTTGCCTCCTGGGCGGTGTCGATCGAGTACACCTGCCGGTAGCCGTCCTCGGTGGTGGGCGGCTTGGAGTCGATGACGCCCTCGGAGGCGCGGATGCGGGCCTCGAGATGCTGGGGGCCCGCCGGGGGATCGGCGAGTTGCGGTGGGCGCGTGCCGTTCACGGCCGCGACCAGGCCCCGGTCCACGAGCACGGTAGTGCCGTCGTCGAGCCGGAAGGCGGCCAGCACCGCGTACCCGGGCGCGCCGTCGAGGTGCCGCAGCCGCACCAGCACCGTCGAATCCGGGACGTAGCTGCCGTTCGCGGTGACCCGCCGCCACTCGGTGTCCGCACCGGTGCCGCCGAGCATGCCGCTCACATCCACGGGCGCGGCGTCCACCGAATCCGCGATCCGCTGATTGCGTTCCGACGTCGACTCGTTCTTCCCCAGCTGCCACGGCGCCAGCACCGTGAAGCACATGTACGCGAACCCGGCGACCACGATCGCCAGAATCACCCAGCTCGGCCGCAGCAGGAAGGTGAGCCGCCGCAGCCCCGAAACCTTGGAGCCGCCGGAATTCGCGCCGCTCATGCCCGCTCGCCTCCCGGCTCACCGAGCTGCTCGCGCACCCACTCCAGCAGTCCCGGCACGGCCGCCTCGATCTGCGCCCGCACCAGCTCGAAATCCGATATGCCGCCGTAGTACGGATCCGGCACATTCCGTCCGTCGGCGTACGGGTCGAAACTGCGCAGCAGCCGCCGCCGATCGCTGGGCACCCCCAGCCGCGCCAGATCCCGCTCGTGCCCGGTGTCCAGCGCGACCACCAGATCCGCGTCCAGATGATCGTCCCCGACCACCGCGGCCACATGCCCCACCGGATACCCGTGCCGCAGCAACGTCTCCGTCGTGCGCGAATCGGCCTCGTCCCCCACATGCCAGCTACCGGTCCCGGCACTGCTCACCCGCACCCGATCAGCCAACCCGGCCCGCTCCAGATGCGCCGCGAAAATCTTCTCCGCCATCGGGGAACGACAGATGTTTCCCGTGCACACGAATGTCACATGCAGCTCGCCCACGACAGCCATTCTGTCCGGTGCCCCCCGCCCCCGGCCACGTCGGGTCTCGCCTGTGCCCCAGAACACGCGGCGCGGTGATCCGGAGGGCGCGCCTATTCGGCCTGCTCGATCCGATCCAGCGCCGCGTCCAGCTCGCGGCCGATCTCGTCCAGTCCGGCGATGAGCTGATCCAGATGGTCGTTCACGCCCGCGAACTCATCCACGAAGTCCAGATCTCCGAAGGCCGCCCGAATGATGGCGGTCTGCTCGGCGAGTTCGGCCAACTGCGGATCGGGTTCGGTCACAGGGCGAGAATACCGAGCGCACCCCGACTTCCGGGGACCGCACGACGGACCGTTTCCGGTGTGGGCGACTTCGGAACCGGGCCGACGCCGGGTGCCGTCGCTGTCCCAGCGGCGCGGGTAACCCGGAGGGCATGACCATCCGGCCCGCCGGATCCTTTCCGATACCCGGCCGACCCCGTCCAGCCCGGCGATGAGCGAGTCCAGGGGTCACTCGCCGCGGGTTCGGCCACGGGCGCGCGATGACCGGGAACGCGCTCGCCGTAGGAGCCGGACGCCCGGCCGTTCCGGCCTCGGACAAGCCCCGAATCCGGCCACGTAGGGTGTCCGCTGTGCCCCAGGACACGCCGCGAACACGCGGCACCGACGAACCCGGAGGTGGCGACCCGACCCGAGCCGCCACGTTCAGCCCTGGCCGGCGCACGGCCCACACTCACGGGGCGGAGAACCACGTCGCCGCGCACGCGGCCGGTTACGTGGCGGGCGTCGATCATGAGAAGCTGCGGCATCACGGGGATGTGGAGGCGCGGCCGGGGATGGTCGACTTCGCGGTGAATGTGCAGGGGAGTGGGCCGCCGGAGTGGCTGCGGGAGCGGCTCGCGGGGCGGCTCGGGGAACTGGGCCGGTATCCCGATGCTCGCGAGGAGCGGGCCGCGCGGGCTGCGGTCGCGGCGCGGCACGGGCGGCGACCGGAGGAAGTGCTGCTGCTGGCCGGGGCGGCTGAGGGTTTCGCCATGCTGCCCCGGCTCGCGCCCACGCTGGCGGCCGTGATCCACCCGTCCTTCACCGAACCCGAACTCGCCCTGCGCGAGGCCGGGGTGCCGGTGGCGCGGGTGACCCTGAATCCGCCGTACACCCTCGACGGGGTCGCCGCGACCGCTGCGGATGCTGTGGGGGCGGGAGTCGGCGACGGTGGGGTGCCGGAGGCGGCGGACTTGGTGGTGGTGGGGAATCCCACCAATCCGACGTCGGTGTTGCATCCGCGGGAGAGCATTCTCGCGTTGCGGCGGGCGGGGCGGATCGTCGTCGTGGACGAGGCTTTCGCGGATGCGGTGGTGGGGGAGCCGGAATCGCTTGCGGGGCAGAGTTATCCGGATGTGCTGGTGTTGCGGAGTCTCACCAAGACGTGGGCGCTGGCGGGATTGCGGTGCGGGTACTTTCTCGGTGATCCGGACGTGCTCGCACGGTTGAATCACGGGCGGCCGCACTGGCCGTTGGGGACGCTGCAACTGGAGGCGATCGTGGCGACGGCCGCGCCGGACGCGGTGACCGAGTCGCAGCGCAAGGCCGAGCGCATCGCCGCCGATCGGGAGGCGATGATTCCGCGCCTGCGGGAACTGGGGATCGAGGTGCACGAGCCCGCGCACGGGCCGTTCGTGCTGATTCGGGTGCCGGAAGCGGAGTTGTTGCGAAAGAAGCTCGCGGACAAGGGGATCGCGGTGCGGCGGGGTGATACGTTCCCCGGGCTGGAGCACGGGTTTCTGCGGTTGGCGGTGCGGTCGGCGGGCGAGGTGGATCGGCTGATCGCGGCCGTCCGCGAGGTCGGGTTGTGACGAAAAGTACTGTCTCGGAGGAGGTTCGGTTGTGGTGACGGCGGTGCGGCTGGCGGATGTCATTGCGGCGCTGGATGCGGCCTATCCGCCGCGACTGGCCGAATCCTGGGATTCGGTGGGGCTGGTGGCCGGGGATCCGGGCGATGAGGTGGCGCGGGTGCTGTTCGCCGTGGACGCCACCGCCGCCGTGGTCGACGAGGCGATCGCCTGGGATGCGCAGGCGCTGGTCGTGCATCACCCCCTGCTGCTGCGCGGAGTGGACACCGTGGCCGCCGATACGCCGAAAGGCGCACTGCTGCACCGGCTCATCCGCTCCGGGTGCGCGCTGTTCACCGCGCACACCAATGCCGACTCGGCGGATCCGGGCGTCTCGGATGCGCTGGCGGAAGCGATCGGGCTGACCGTCACCGGTCCGCTCGATGCGAAACCCGTTGCCGCACTGGATAAATGGGAGATCACCGTCCCGCGCGCCCACGCCGAGACCGTGCTGACCGCCCTGTTCGCCGCGGGAGCGGGCGCGAGCGCCGACTACAGCGATGCCGCCTGGCAGGCCACGGGCACCGCGCAATACCGTCCCCTGGACGGCGCGAACCCCGCCCTCGGCACGATCGGCGAACTCCACACCGCCGAGGAAGCCCGCCTCGAGGTCGTCGCACCCCCCTCCCGCCGCGCCGCCGTGTTCGCCGCCCTGCGCACCGCCCACCCCTACGAGGAACCGGCCTACCACGTCACCGAACGCGCGAGCCTCCCGTCCCCGCTCGGCATCGGCCGCGTCGGCGAACTCCCCACCCCGGAATCCCTGCGCGACTTCACCGCCCGCGTCCGCAAGGCCCTCCCGGAAACCACCTGGGGCGTCCGCGCCGCGGGCGACCCCGACCGCGTCATCCGCACCGTCGCCGTCTGCGGCGGCGCGGGAGATTCCTTCCTGGCCAAGGTCTCCCGCCTCGGCGTCGACGCCTACGTCACCTCGGACCTGCGCCACCACCCCGCCGACGAACACCTCCGCACCGGCGGCCCCGCCCTCATCGACGCCGCCCACTGGGCCACCGAATTCCCCTGGTGCGCACAGGCGGAAGCCGTGGTCAAAGCAGCCCTGCCCGCCGTCGAAACCCGCGTCTCCACCCTCCGCACCGACCCCTGGACCCTCGGCGCAGCCGACTGCTGACCGCGCGGACGCCGAGCCCACACCCCCCCCAGAGGGTTCGGGCTGGAAACCGCCGAGCGCTCGCTCCTGAAGATTGGAGTTGGAGCCGCCGAGCGCGCGGCCCTGGGGTTCGGGGGCGGAGCCGCCGAGCGCGAGGCCCTGGGGTTCGGGGGCGGAGCCGCCGAGCGCGCGGCCCTGGGGCCCGGGGGCGGAGCCTCCGAGCGCACGCTTCTGGGGGTTCGGGGGCGGAGCCCCTGAGAGCTACGAGAGTTGTCTACTCCACGACGATCGTCGGTTCGTGGGCGACGGGGAAGTTCACCGAGTTGGCGATGAAGCACTTCTTGTGGGCGTCGTGGTGCAGCCGTTCGGCGGTGTCGATCATGGCCAGGTCGGTGATGGTGACGCGGGGGCGGAGGGTGACGAGTTGGAAGCGTTCGTCGTCCATGACGCCGAGGGCGGTGTCGTGGTAGGCGGTGACGACGACGCCCGCCTCGGCGCACAGGTGCAGGTACCAGAGCATGTGGCAGTCGGAGAGGGAGCCGACGAGGAGTTGTTCGGGGTTCCAGCGGGTGGCGTCGCCGCGGAACTTGGGGTCGGAGGTGGCGGGGATGGGCGGCCGGCCGGCGGCGAGGAGTTCGTGGTTGCGGGAGTAGGAGCGGTAGCCGGTGGTCGCGCCGGCCCAAGTGACCTCGACCTCGTACACATGTTCAGCCATGCTTCGACCCTCGCATATCGGGCTCCTGACCGGCAGTGGATTTCCGGCCGCGCATCCCCAACCAGGCCCGTTTTGCCTGGTTGTGGCCGGGTTGGGGATCGGGACCCCGCCGGGCGGGTACGGTGGGAGTCTTGAACCGTCCATAGCGTCCAGGAGACCTTCCGCGTTGAATGCCGAACCATCGATCCAGTCCAAGCTGCTCGACCTCGCCGCCGTCGACGCCGAACTGACCCGGATCGAGCATCGCCGCAAGGTGCTACCCGAGGAGCAGGAGGTGCGAACTCTCGAGGCCGAGCGCACCGCCCGCAAGGACGCTGCGGTCAAGGTGGAGATCCTCATCGACGATCTCGACCGCGACATCCGCAAACTCGAGGGTGAGATCGACGCCGTCGCCAAGCGCGAGCAGCGCGACAAGGGCCTGCTCACCGCCGGCACGGTCAACGCCAAGCAGCTGTCCGAACTCCAGCACGAGCTGGGCAGCCTGGAGCGCCGCCGCAAGGTCCTCGAGGACGATCTGATCGAGGTCATGGAGCGCCGCGAGGCCGCCGCCGCCGACCACGATCACGCCGGGGCCAACCTCGACCGCGCCGACCAGGACCTGGTGGACGCCGAACGCCGCCGCGACGAGGCGCTCGCCGATCTCGCTGTCGCCCAACAGCGTTGCGACTCCGACCGCGCCGCCCTCACCGCCGTCTTCCCGGCCGAACTCCTGGCCGCCTACGACAAACAGCGCACCGGCTACGGCGTCGGCGCCGCTCTCCTGCAGGCCCGCCGCTGCGGCGCCTGCCGCATCGAACTCGACCGCGGCGAGATCGCCCGCATCGCCAAGGCCGACCCCAACCTGGTCGTCCGCTGCCCCGAATGCAACGCGATCCTGGTCCGCACCAAGCACTCCGGGCTGTGAGTTCACGGCCGCGCACCGGTGACCGATGAGCAGCACGAAGGGTGAGCAGCGCGGATGAACAAGGTGATCGTCGAGGCCGACGGCGGCTCCCGGGGCAACCCCGGCCCCGCCGGGTACGGTGCGGTCGTCTGGGACGACAGTCGCGGGCAGGTGCTCGCCGAGCGTAAGGAATTCCTCGGCACCGCCACCAACAATGTCGCCGAATACCGCGGTCTCATCGCGGGTTTGGAGGCGGCGGCCGAGCTGGGCGCACGTGAGGTGTCGGTGCGCATGGATTCCAAGCTCGTGGTCGAGCAGATGTCGGGCCGCTGGAAGGTCAAGCACGAGGCCATGATTCCGCTGGCCGAGCGCGCCCGGCAGCTGGTGGCCGGATTCGATCGGGTGAGCTTCGCGTGGATTCCGCGCGCGGAGAACTCACACGCGGATCAACTGGCCAACGAGGCCATGGACGACGCGCACCTCGTGGACGAGGTGCGGACGGCCCTGCATACGCCCGCCGCGGCCGAGACGGCGGAGCCCACGGAATCCACGAATTCCGTACGCGCAGAGGCAGGGACGACATCCAGCGCCGCGGGCACCACCGGGCCCGCCCCGGGCGGCACCGCTACCGCGCCCGGATGGACCGGGGCCATGGGGCGTCCGACTCGGCTCCTGCTGCTGCGGCACGGGCAGACGGAACTGTCGGTGGAGCGGCGGTATTCGGGCCGCGGTAATCCGCCGTTGACCGAGCTGGGCCGGGAACAGGCGGCCCATGCGGCGAAAATGCTTGCGGCCAAAGGCGGAATCGCGGCCATCGTGTGCTCGCCGCTCGGCCGTGCCCGGGAGACCGCGGAGGCGGCCGGGCAGGCGCTCGGGGTGCCGGTGCGGGTGCTCGACGGGCTGATCGAAACGGATTTCGGTGCGTGGGAAGGGCTTACGTTCCTGGAGGCGCGGGACCAGGATCCGGAACTGCACGAGCGGTGGCTGGGTGATCCGTCGCTGCCCCCGCCGGGCGGCGAGAGTTTCGATCAGGTGCGGGAGCGGATCGAAGGCGTGCGCCGTGATCTCGTCGCCCTGTACCCGGGCGCGAATGTGCTTGTGGTGAGCCATGTGACGCCGATCAAGACGCTGCTGCAGCTGGCGCTCGGCGTCGGCCCGTCGCTGCTGTACCGGCTGCACCTGGATCTGGCGTCGCTGTCCATCGCCGAGTTCTATCCCGATGGGGGAGCGTCGGTCCGACTGGTGAACGACACCTCGTATCTGTGAGTTTGCGCTCGGTGCCGCCGGGTATCACGGCGTCACCGGAGGTGGCACATGCCCGAGCAGGTCACGATCGATCCCGGCCCGCCGGAAGGTCCCACGGATCTGACCAAGCGGTCCTGGTGGTCGGTGCTGAAGCGCACACTACGTCAGCTCATCGACGACAAGCTCACCGACTGGGCGGCCGCGCTCACGTATTACAGTGTGCTGTCGATCTTTCCGGCGCTGCTGGTGCTCACCGCCCTGCTCGGTCTGCTCGGCCCCGAACCCACGCGGTCGCTGATCGACACCATCCGCCGGATCGGCCCCGGCAGCGGCACCGATCTGCTGGTCTCCGCCATCACCGAACTCCAGGGCTCGCAGTCACTCGCGGGTCCGCTCGCCATTGCCGGTCTGGTGGTGGCGCTGTGGACGGCCTCGGGTTACATCGGCGCGTTCATGCGGGCCTGCAACGCGATCTACGAGATCCCCGAGGGTCGTCCGCTGTGGAAACTGCTGCCCCTGCGGATAGGTCTGACGCTGCTGCTCATGGTGCTGCTGGCGACGGTCCTCGTCGGTGTGGTGCTGACCGGAGCGATCGCCGATCGCGTCGGCGACTGGCTCGGTCTGGGCGAAACCGCCGTCCAGATCTGGGATCTCGCGAAATGGCCGGTGCTGGCGGTGCTGGTGAGTCTGACGTTCGCGCTGCTGTACTGGGCGGCCCCGAATGCCCGGCAGCCGGGATTCCGCTGGCTGAGCCCCGGCAGCGTGCTGGCCGTGGTGATCTGGCTGGTGGCCTCGGCCGGATTCACCTTCTACGCGGCGAATTTCGGCTCCTACAACAAGACCTACGGCTCCCTGGCGGGCGTCGTGGTCTTCCTGATCTGGCTGTGGCTCAGCAATCTGGCCGTGCTGCTGGGCGCGGCGTTCGACGCCGAACTGGCCCGGGCCCGCGGCATCGAACGCGGCCTGCCGCCCGAGCACGAACCGTTCCTGCCGGTGCGCGATCCCGCCGAGGATCAGGGGCGCAGCACGGCGGAGAGGAACTCCGTCTGATCGTAGACGGCCTTCTCGAACCAGTCGTCGAAGTAGATGTCGAAGTGGCCGATCGGATAGCGCTTCACCACAGCGTGTTTCGTGCGTTCGGCGGCCTTCGCCGTCGGTCCGGCGGGCGCGACGGTGTCGTTGTCGCAGATCGCGTAGAACACCGGGGCCTTGATGTCCTTGGTGCGCCGGGCCGGTGAGTCGAACAGGGTCGACAGGCCGACGCGCGCAGCCACTTTCGGCCGGTACTGCGAGCTCTCCTCGGCCAGCCGCCCGTATCCGAAGGGGACATCCGCCGCGCTCATCAGCGCCGAGGAGTGCTTCCCGCCCGCCAGCCGCACCCGGATCGGCTTGCGAATGATCGGGCCCACCAGCAGATCCGTGGTGGCCACCGTCCCCGTCTTCACCAGGCTGATCGGCCCCTTCGCCATGGCCGAGGACCAGCCGCTGGTGAACGGGCACTGCGCCACCACCGCCGCGATGTAGTGATCGTCGGGCGCCACGCTCAATACGTGCCCGCCGCCGAAGGAACTGCCCCACAGGGCGATTCGCGTGGCGTCGATACCTCGTAGGGTGCGTGCGAACGCGATCGCCGCATGCCAGTCCTGGCGCTGCTTCTTGATATTGACGACCTGTCGCGGCTCACCGCCGCTGGCCCCGAAATGCCGGTAGTCGAAGACCAGCGCCGCCATTCCCGCCGACGCGAACCGGCGCGCGTAGCGATCCAGACCCATTTCCCGATCGGCCCCCAGCCCGTGCCCCATGAGCACGAGCGGACGCGGCTTCGGCGGTCCATCCGGCTGATACAGCCACCCCGCGCACTGTTCACCACCGGAAGAGAACCCCACCTCGACACGCTCCATGGCCCCTTACCGTACATTGGTGGCGCGGACGAGTCGGTCGGGCGGTCGCGGCGAAGGGAACGGGCATGAGAATGCCGCTGCCCGTCGTCGAGGAAAGTCCGGACTCCACAGAGCAGGGCGGTTGCTAACGGCAACCCGGGGCGACCCGCGGGACAGTGCCACAGAAAACAAACCGCCGGCGGTGTGCTCCTCGGAGGACACCACCGGTAAGGGTGAAACGGTGCGGTAAGAGCGCACCAGCGCGCCGGGTGACCGGTGCGGCTAGGTAAACCCCGCCCGGAGCAAGGTCGAAGGCCGCACTCGCGAGAGTGCGGCTGCGCAGGCGTTCGAGGGCTGCTCGCCCGAGCCTGCGGGTGGACTGCTCGAGGTACCCGGCAACGGTGTGCCCAGATGGATGACCGTCACCGGTGATTCCACCGGGACAGGATCCGGCTTACAGACCGACTCGTCCGCCTGTACTTCCCGCCGTTCGGCGAACCATCTGGTTTCCACCGTCGCGTGGCCGACGCCACAGTGCCATGATGGAGGCACGCCGCGCAGATATTCCCAAGGCGCAGCGCGAAATTCGCGGAGCGAACAATGGACGTTCTGTTATTGCTGGGCGCCTGGCTCATCGGCCTGGCGGTGATTCTCGGGGCACTGTCGGCCTCGTCGATGCGGGTGGTCGCCCAGTACGAGAAGGGCGTGGTCTTCCGGCTCGGGCGGGCGCGATCGGTCCGGGAACCCGGGCTCGCCGAAGCCGCCGCGAATACAGCCGAATGAGGGAGCTGAAACCCATGTCCTGGTCCATGCTGATCCAGCCTTTGGCGGTGCTGGTGCTGTTCGCCATCGCCTACGCGCTCAAGTTCCTGTCCGCGATGCTGCCCGGCGGATTGCGCGACAGATAGCCGCGATCCGGAGTCCGAGAACGACGTGTCCAACCCGTGACCATCCCGGAACTGGCCTGGGACGTGATCGGCGTCATAAAGTGTTGCGCGTTGGAAAGTTCCGTTGCGATCGCAACGGGCGAAGGGCATTCTCGAACTTCGGAAAGCAGGTCTCATCTATATGCGAATTGCTCGCAAACTGGCAGCAGGCGCGCTCCTTGCCGCTGCCGCTTCCGTTTCGGTTGTGCTGGGATCCGGGTCCGCTTCGGCGTTCGCCGTGACTCCGCTGCCGGGTGGGGTGCAGGTGGATCTCACCCCGGCGGACACGCAGTGGGTGGCCAACACTCAGTTCGGCAACACCATCGCGGGTCTGCCGCACCCGTCGGCAGCCTCGTTCGGCCAGGCGCTGAATTCCGCGGCGGCCCTGTCGTCGCAGTACCCGAACGGCCGCGTGGTCTTCACCGTCTACGGTCCGTTCGATCAGCTGAACGGCACCATGCTGGCCCTGCAGTAAGGGACAGCGCACCGCAGTGGAACTGCATCAGCGGATCGTGTCGGCGCCGGTCGATTTCGGCGCCGTCCGAACCGAATTCGGATTGGCCTCGGACTACCCGTCCGAGGCCGTCTCGGAGGCCCGCGACGCGGTCGACGCGTTCGCGGGTTCCCGAGTCGACCGGCGTGACATTCCGCTGGTCACCATCGATCCCCCCGGCGCCATGGATCTGGACCAGGCGCTGTCCCTGGAACGCACGGACACCGGCTTCCTGCTGCACTACGCCATCGCGGATGTGGCGGCCGTGGTGCGCCCCGACGGCCCGCTCGCAGCCACCGCCATGGCGCGCGGCCAGACCTTCTACCTCCCCGACGGCACCGTGCCGCTGCACCCGAACGTGCTCTCCGAAGGCACCGCCAGCCTGCTGCCCGATCAGGACCGGCCCGCCGCCCTCTGGACCATCGAACTCGACGAGAAGGCCGAGCCGCTGCGGTATTCGGTGACCCGCGCTCTGGTCCGCTCCCGCGCCCGCCTCGACTACACCGGCGTACAGGCCGACGCGGACGCCGGCCGCCTGCACCCCGCCATCGCCGCCCTCCCCGAATTCGGCCGCCTGCGCATCGAAGCCGGGCTCGAACGCGGCGCGATCTCCCTGCGCCTGCCCACCCAGAGCGTGGTCCCCGACGGCCGCGAGCAAACCGGCGTCGACCACTGGCAGCTGATCGTCGAACCCCGCACCGCCGCCGACGACTGGAACGAACAGGTCTCCCTTCTCACCGGCATGTGCGCGGCCGCGATCATGCTGAACGGCTATCGCCAGCCCGCCTCGAATTCGCATGCCCAGCGCCCCGATTCGGCGGTTGCTGCGCAGCCCGGCGCCGGACGGCCCGGGGCGGATTCGGCGGCCGTCGCGGGCGACTCCGCACCGCGGATCGGACTGCTGCGCACCATGCCGCCCCCACCCGCCTCGGCCATCGCATCCATGCGCCGCACAGCGGCCGCCGTGGGCGTGGACTGGCCCGCGGGGGAACCGGTGGGACGCATGCTCGCGGGCCTGGATCCCAACACCCCGGCCGCCCTGGTGCTCATGTCCGAGGCCACCGGCCTGCTGCGCGGCGCCTCCTACACCCTGCTCAACGGCCAACCCCCGGAAACCGTGCAGCACAGCGGAATCGGCGCACCCTACGCCCACGTCACCGCACCCCTGCGCCGCCTCTCCGACCGCTTCGCCACCGAGATCTGCCTGTCCCACTGCGCTGGAACCCGAGTCCCGCAATGGGTCCACGACGGACTCGCGGCCGCCGCCGACTCCATGCGCCGCAGCGACGCCGTCGCGGGCAAACTCGAACGCGCCTGCATCGACCTCACCGAATCGACCCTGCTGGCCCAGCGAGTCGGCACCGACTTCGACGCCGTCGTCCTGCGCGAGGCCAACGGCACCCGCCCCGCCGAGATCTTCGTCGCCGACCCGCCCGTGCTCGCCAAGTGCGAGGGCGCGCCTCTCGAAGGCCGGCGGGTGAAGGTCCGCCTCACGGTCGCCGACCCCCTCACGCGCACAGTGACTTTCGCGTATCAGCCCTGACTCGAGGGTGGTCGGGGCGGCCATTCTCTACTACACTCGGTCGTAGAATCGACAGCGTCCGGGGGTGCTCATGATCGACTCGACAGCACGACAGGTCAGCTCATCCACCGCACTGCGCTGGGTGACCGTGGTGTTCGCCATCGCGCTGGCGGTCCACGGCGCCGATCATCTGCGGCGCGGTATGGACACCATTTCGATGCTGGTCATGGCGCTCGGCACCATTCAGCTGCTGCTGGCCGTCGCCACCATCGCGCTCGTGTTCACCGGGCACCCCCGGGCGCCGCTGGCGGCCTTCGCCGTCGGCTCCGTCAGCGCGGTCGGATTCACCGTCGTGCACCTGCTGCCGGATTGGTTCGGGCCACTCAGCGACAGCTTCATCAACGCGCCGCCCGCCGCGCGGGTCACCGGATTCTCCTGGTTCGCAGCCATATTCGAGATCCTCGCCGATCTTGCGATCGCCGTCGCCGGTGTGCGCGCCCGAAACTCCTGGGCGCCTACACCGCGGCCTGCAGCGGGTGCCGGCTGAGGAATTCGATGGCCGCCGGGTACTCCTCGAGCGCCTTCGCGGCGGCTGATTCCTCGGCGTCGCACATGCGCTGATAGCCGGGCTCGGGGGTGTCGGGGGCGTGGGCGCGCAGGGTTTCCAGGGCTTCGACCGCGTCGCGGTGGTCGCCGAGGACGCCCTGGAGGCGTTTCGCGTTGCGCGACAGCGTGGTTGCGGGATCGCCGAGGATGTCGGCGGCGGCCTCGGCGGAGTAGCGCAGGCGCTTGGCGGCCTTGCGGATGTCGTGCAGATGCTCGACGCGGTCTTCCTCGGAGAGGGTGGGTTCCACGCGGACCAGGTGGCGCAGCTCGTGGAAGTCGTGCTTCAGGACGGCCTCGAACACGTCGGTGGCCGGTTTGCCGGACGCCTTGTTCCGCAGGGGCGGGTTCTCGATCAAGTCGTGCAGGCGGGCGGTGAGGGCGTTGTAGCGGCGGCCGTCGAACGCCTCCAGCACCGCCTGATGCGCGCCGACGTAGATGCGGCGCTCCATCGCCACCAGTTCGGCTCCGAAACTCGTTCGTGGCGAGGGCGGCTCCGTGACGCGGACCTTCTTGACGCGGGCGGGTCCGCCGTCGGCCCCGGACTTCGCCGCGGACCTGTTCTTGCCATTGCCCGCGGCTTTGGCCTTCGCCGCGGTGCCAGTTGTGCCCGCGGTGCTCTGATCGAGGGCCGCGTCGCTCTCGTCGAGCAGCTTCGCGAAGCGTTCCGCGCGCACCTCGGCGTCGCGGGCGACGCCGAGCAGCCCTGCGAGCCAGCGCAATTCGTCGGTGATCTCGCCGACCGGGGTGCGGCGCACCACGCGGCGGTAGGACTTGAGGACGCTGCGCAGGCGGCGGGTGGCCACCCGCATCTTGTGCACCGAATCCGGAAGATCCTGGCGCACATCGGGTTCGGCTGTACACAGCCGATCCACGTCGAGGGATATCGCATCGACCAGGGCGGGACCGGCTGTGATTGTCATCTAATACCTGTACTTGTCCGTGGCGGAAACCAGATGGTGGGTGATGCCGGGTTCGGCGGCGGCATGACCGGCATCGGGCACGATGTGCAATTCCGAACCGGGCCAGGCCCTGTGGAGATCCCAGGCGCTGACCGCCGGGCACACGATGTCGTGGCGGCCCTGCACGATCACGGCGGGGATATGCGCGATGCGGCCGATATCGCGCAGCAGCTGACCGTCGTCGAGGAAGCCACGATGGTGGAAGTAGTGGTTCTCGATGCGGGCGAAGGCCAGCGCGAATCGCGGGTCGGCGGATTCGGCGACCCGATCAGGTTGGGGCAGCAGCGAACTCGTGGCGCCCTCCCAGGTCGACCACGCGACGGCCGCGTCGGTGGCGGTGGACGGGTCCGGGGAGGACAGCAGACGGTGATACACCTCGACGAGATCGTCGCCGCGGTCGGCTTCCGGCACCGGGGCCAGGAATTTCTCCCACTCGTCGGGATACACGTATCCCGCGGAGCCATTGTAATACCAATCGATTTCCTTGCGCCGCAACAGGAATATCCCGCGCAGGATCAGCTCGGTGACCCGGTCCGGATGCGTCTGCGCGTACGCCAGCGCCAGCGTGGAACCCCACGAACCGCCGAACACCTGCCACCGCTCGATCCCGAGATGCGTGCGCAGCGCCTCGATATCGGCCACCAGATGCCAGGTGGTGTTGGTCTCCAGGCTCGCCCCGTCGGCGATGTGCGGCGTGGACCGCCCGCAGCCGCGCTGATCCAGCAGCACGATCCGATACGCCTCCGGATCGAAGAACTGCCGATGGAACGGCGCGGTTCCGCCACCCGGCCCGCCGTGCAGGAACACCACCGGCTTGCCCTCGGGGTTGCCGCTGGCCTCCCAGTACATCCGCTGGCCGTCGCCGACGTCGAGCATGCCCTGCTCGTACGGTTCGATCGGCGGGTACAGGGTGCGCATCAGAGCAGCCCCGCGGCCATCGACTGCATCTCCAGCGCGGACAGCGCCTGATCACGCACATCCGAGCAGTTGGCGACGGTGATCCGGTCGATCACATCCTTGTCGCCGAGCACCTGCAGGTTGATGCCGCCGTTGCGGACGGCCCACTCGTGCACGGTGGTGTTGTAGGCGATCTTGCCCAGCGTCGGACCCTGCACCCGCCAGTCGGAGAGCTGCGGACGCAGCATGTCGCACAGCTGGGTGGCGGCCGCGTCGGACACCGTCACCTGGTTGCCGGTGCCGCTGCCCGTGTTCGGGGTGGTCTTGCCCGGCGTGGTGGTGCCCGGTGCGCTGGTGTTCGGCGCGGTCGATCCGCTCGGCTGCGCGGACCCGGAGTTCGTGCCCCCGCACGCGGCGGTCAGGGCGACGATTCCGGCGGCGGCGATCAGGAGCGGAGCGCGCCGGACCCGGCGACTGCTCATCCAACGGCGATGCATAGCTTCCCTCTGGTCGTTCCGGCTCGTGAACCCCCACTCTGCCACCAAATCCTGACGGAGGTCTGTGAAGAGAGCGGCCGGTGGCGATTCGATAGCTACCGGCTATGAACCGGGCGGCCGGAACGCGAAAGCGCCCTCCGCGACAGTTCGCGAAGGGCGCTCGGCTCGGGCCTCGAACAGGCTCGGATCAGAAGCTGTGCTCCGGGCCGGGGAACACGCCGCGCCGCACTTCGTCCGCGTAAGTGGCTGCGGCGGAACGCAATTCGTCACCCACCTGGGCGAACTTCTTCACGAACTTGGCGGTCTTGCCGGAGGTGCAACCGGCCATGTCCTGCCAGACCAGCACCTGCGCGTCGCATTCCGCGCCCGCGCCGATGCCGACCGTCGGGATGGTCAGCTTGCGGGTGACCTGACCGGCCAGCTCCGCGGGCACCATCTCCATGACGACCGAGAACGCCCCGGCCTCCTGCACGGCGATGGCGTCGGCGATGAGCTGCTCGGCCCCGTCGCCACGACCCTGCACCCGGAAACCGCCCAGGGTGTTGACCGACTGCGGCGTGAAACCGATATGCGCCATCACCGGAATGCCCGCGGCGGTCAGCTTGTGAATGGTGTCGGCGACCCGCTCGCCACCCTCCAGCTTCACCGCGTGCGCGCCCGTCTCCTTCATGAACCGGACAGCGGTCGCGAGCGCCTGCTCCGGCGAGGACTCGTAGGAACCGAACGGCAGATCCGCCACCACCAGGGCGTGCGGCGCGCCCCGCACCACACCGCGCACCAGTGGAATCAACTCGTCCACGGTGATCGGCACGGTGGTGTCGTAGCCGTACACCACATTCGCGGCGGAATCGCCGACCAGCAGCACCGGAATCCCGGCCTCTTCGAACAGCCGGGCCGTGGAGTAGTCGTACGCCGTGAGCATCGACCACTTCTCGCCGGCCTGCTTCATCTGCTGCAGATGCTGCACCCGTGTCTTGCGCTTCGCGGGCGTCTTCGGAGCCTCGGCGGCACCGTAGGCAGGGGTCTCCTGAAACGTTCCAGCCGCATCG
Organism: Nocardia acididurans; assembly: GCF_016741815.1. Lineage (GTDB taxonomy): Bacteria > Actinomycetota > Actinomycetes > Mycobacteriales > Mycobacteriaceae > Nocardia > Nocardia acididurans. The sequence continues at coordinate 45,739 of NZ_JAERRJ010000003.1, read as the reverse complement.
GATACGGACATCATCGTCCCTCTTTCGTCGTCCTCGAGGCCCGTAGCGGGTCCCCGGGTAGATGTGACAACCCCAGTGTGCCACCGGTCGCAGCCGCGATTAACCCCGGTCGGGGATGGGATTGCTCACAGCCGCCGGGCGCTGACGGCGCGCGGCGGCGGGACTGGCACGATCGTGGGATGGGTTTTGTGCGCACCGGCCGCGCCGCGTTGCTGGCGACGGCGTTGGCGATGATGGTGGCCTCGTGTTCCGGCTCGACGGTTGAGGGAAACCCGGAGCCTGCCTCGCAGGGGATGGATCGGTTCTACAACCAGACCGTCAAATGGGGCAGCTGCGCGGAATTCGCTGATGGCGCACTACCGTCCGGCGCGCAGTGCACCCGGGTGACCGTGCCGGTCGACTATTCGAAGCCGGACGGGGACACCGCGCACATCGCCATCTCACGCATCAAGGCCACCGGCGACCGGATCGGCTCGCTGCTGGTGAATCCGGGCGGGCCGGGGCAGCCGGGGTTGTCCATGGCGACCATCGGCGACAACACCCAGCTGGCCGAGCGGTTCGATCGGATCGGGTTCGACCCGCGCGGGACCGGCGACTCGCTCCCGGCCATCCGATGCCTGACCGACAAGGAGAACGACGCCGAACGGGCCGAGAAGCCCGAGGACAATTCGCCCGCGGGCATCGCCGCCACCGAGGCCGAGAACCGCGAGTACGCCGCGAAGTGCGTCGAGCGCACCGGCAAGGACTTCCTCGCCAATGTCGGCACGCGGGAAGTCGTGCAGGACATGGACGTCATCCGCGCGGTGCTGGGCGATCCGAAGCTCACCTACCTGGGCTACTCGTACGGCACCCGGCTCGGCTACACCTATGCCGAGAAGTTCCCGGACAGGGTGCGCGCGCTCGTCCTCGACGGTGCGCTGGATCCCGCGCAGGATCCCATCAAGGAATCGGTGCTGCAGGCCACCAGCTTCCAGAAGGCGTTCGACAACTACGCCACCGACTGCGCGACCGCACCCGACTGCCCGCTCGGCACCGATCCGGCGCAGGCCGTGACCCGCTTCCGCGAGCTCGTCGGCCCGCTGTGGGACAAGCCGGTCCCCACCTCCGACGGCCGTGTCCTGTCCTACGGTGACGCCATCACCGGCGTGCAGCAGACCCTGTACTCGGACCGGTACTGGCCCGCGCTCACCAAGGGCCTGACCGAGTTGAAGTCCGGCAACGGCGACCGCCTGCTCATGCTCGCCGACATCTACGACGGCCGCGCCGAGGACGGCACCTACGACAACTCCTCCGACGCGTTCACCGCCATCCGCTGCGCCGACGACCCGCCGATCACCGACCGCGCCGTCGCCGCCCAGCAGGACGCCGAATTCCGCCGCGTCGCCCCCTTCATCGACGACGGCCACGGCTCCGGCGCGGCCCCGCTGGAGGTGTGCGCCACCTGGCCCGTCCCGAATACCAGCACCCCGCACCGTATTTCGATCCCGAACCTGCCCAAGACGGTCGTGATCTCCACCACCGACGATCCCGCCACCCCCTACCAGGCCGGCGTCGATCTGGCCGAGCAGCTCGGCGGCGCGCTCATCACCTACCGGGGCAGCCAGCACACGGTGTCGCTGAACGGCGTCCAGTGCGTCGACGACCCCGTCATCGCCTATCTCGTGGACCTGAAGGAGCCGCCCGCCGGACTCACGTGCTGAGGTTCCGGGTCGGATCGGGGGCCGAAGGCGGGTGGTCCTGACCCGCCGCGCCCGGGTTTCGCGGGTTCGACGCGGGTGGTCGTGACCTGCCGCGCCCGGGTTTCGCGGGTTCGGCGCGGTCGGCCGCGACCCGCCGCGCCCGGGTTTCGGGGGTTCGGGGGCGAAGCCCCTGAGAGCTCTCCGCGAGTTGGAGTCATCCATGTAACACGGATTTAACTCCGGGTGCTTACGCTCGCGGTCATGGACCGTCAGAAGGAATTCGTCCTCCGCACGCTCGAAGAGCGCGACATCCGCTTCGTGCGGCTGTGGTTCACCGATGTCCTGGGCTATCTCAAGTCGGTGGCGATCGCGCCCGCCGAGCTCGAGGGCGCTTTCGAGGAGGGCATCGGCTTCGACGGTTCGGCCATCGAGGGGTTTGCCCGCGTGTCCGAGGCGGACATGGTGGCCAAGCCGGACCCGTCCACCTTCCAGGTGCTGCCGTGGTCGACGTCGAAGGGCCATCAGCACTCCGCCCGCATGTTCTGCGATATCGCCATGCCCGACGGTTCGCCGTCCTGGGCGGATCCGCGGCACGTGCTGCGCCGGCAGCTGAACAAGGCCGCCGACCTCGGCTTCAGCTGCTACGTGCATCCGGAGATCGAGTTCTTCCTGATCAAGCCGGGCCCCTACGACGGCTCCAGCCCGATCCCGGTCGACAACGGCGGCTTCTTCGACCAGGCCGTGCACGACGAGGCCCCGAACTTCCGCCGGCACGCCATCGACGCGCTCGAATCCATGGGCATCTCCGTGGAATTCAGCCATCACGAGGGCGCGCCGGGCCAGCAGGAGATCGACCTGCGCTACGCGGACGCGCTGTCCATGGCCGACAACGTCATGACCTTCCGCTACCTCATCAAGGAGGTGGCGATCGACGAGGGCGTGCGGGCGACCTTCATGCCCAAGCCGTTCGCCGATCATCCGGGTTCGGCCATGCACACCCACATGTCGCTGTTCGAGGGTGAGCAGAACGCCTTCGCCGACCCGGACGATCCGGTCAACCTGTCGGAGACCGCGCGGGCGTTCATCGCCGGCATTCTCGAGCACGCGCACGAGATCAGCGCGGTCACCAACCAGTGGGTGAATTCCTACAAGCGCCTGATCCACGGCGGCGAGGCTCCGACGGCCGCGTCCTGGGGTCGCTCGAATCGTTCGGCGCTCGTGCGTGTCCCGATGTACACGCCGAACAAGTCGTCCTCGCGTCGCGTCGAGATCCGCAGCCCTGACAGCGCCTGCAACCCGTACCTGGCGTTCGCGGTGCTGCTGGCGGCCGGTCTGCGCGGTATCGAGAAGGGCTACACGCTGCCGCCGGAGGCGGAGGACGACGTGTGGTCGCTGACCTCGGCCGAGCGCCGCGCCATGGGTTTCCGGGAGCTGCCGGCCTCGCTGGACGAAGCGCTCAAGAACATGGAGAAGTCCGAGCTGGTCGCCGAAACCCTCGGCGAGCACGTGTTCGACTTCTTCCTGCGCAACAAGCGCCGCGAGTGGGCGGGCTACCGCGCCCAGGTGACCCCGTACGAGCTGAAGGAATACCTGGGCCTGTAGGAGAGCCGCTGTGACGATGCCGCGTGGCCTTCGGCTGCGCGGCTTTTGTCACGGTTTGCTGCAGGGGGAGCTGCTTGCGGTGTTAGTCCGGACCCACATGTAATTTGAAGTCATGGTCCGGCCTCCGACAACTCGCTCCGCAGTCCCCGGCGTCGGACGGCTCGGGTTACTCGAACCGTCGGCGGCCGATTCGCTGCGAGAGTTGGCGTGGGACAACGTCGACAGTGTCGCCCTGCTGTGGGCGCTGTCGCGGTCACCCGATGCCGATCTGGCCCTGCTGACGCTGATCCGGTTGCGGGAGCAGCTCGGAAACGACTGGGCCGCCCTGGATTCGGAGCTGCGGACGAACACCGCACTGCGCGGGCGGTTGCTGGCGCTGATCGGATCCTCGACCACGTTCGGCGATCATCTGGTGGCGGACCCGCAGGCGTGGCGGTTGCTGCTGCGGCGTGAGCTGCCCACCCGCGACGAACTGCGCACGGCGATGCTGGAGGCCGTGCAGGCGCGGCCGGAGAACGGTCCGAACGCCGGACCCATGCTGTTCCGCGCGGGCATCTCCGGGCCGGAAGCGATCGCGTTGCTGCGCAAGCGGTATCGCGATCAGCTCATGCTGCTCGCCGCCATCGATCTCGCCGCCACCGTCGAGAACGAACCGGTGCTGCCGTACCAGCAGGTGGGCTGGTATCTCACCGATCTCGCCGATGCCGCGCTCACCGCGGCCCTGTCGGTGGCCGTGACCCGGGTGTGCCCGGACCGGCCGGTGCCGGTGCGGCTGGCCGTCATCGCCATGGGCAAATGCGGTGCGCGGGAACTGAATTACGTCTCCGACGTGGACGTGGTGTTCGTCGCCGAACCCGCCGACACCACCGCCACCCGCCTGGCCGCCGAGATGATGAGCGTCGGCAGCAGCGCCTTCTTCGACGTCGACGCCGCCTTGCGCCCGGAGGGCAAGGCGGGTGCGCTGGTGCGCACCCTGGACTCGCACGTCGCCTACTACAAGCGCTGGGCGCGCACCTGGGAATTCCAGGCGCTGCTCAAGATGCGGCCCGCCACAGGCGATCTCGACCTCGGCGAACAGTACCGCTCGGCCCTCATGCCGATGGTGTGGGCGGCCAACGAGCGCCCCGACTTCGTCGCCGACGTGCAGGCCATGCGCCGCCGCGTCGAGGATCTGGTGCCCGCCGATCTGCGCGAGCGCGAGCTCAAACTCGGGCACGGCAGCCTGCGCGATGTCGAATTCGCCGTCCAGCTCCTGCAATTGGTGCACGGCAAGGCCGACGAGTCCTTGCACGTGCAGGGCACCGTCGAAGCGCTCACCGCGCTGGCGGCGGGCGGCTACGTCGGCCGCGACGACGCCGCCAACCTCACCGCCTCCTACGAATTCCTGCGCCTGCTCGAGCACCGCCTGCAGTTGCAGCGGCTCAAGCGCACCCACACCCTGCCCGCCGCCGACGACGAGGAGGGCATGCGCTGGCTGGCCCGCGCGGCCCACATGCGCCCCGACGGGCGGCAGGACGCGGTGGGCGTGCTCACCAGTGAGATCAAACGCAATGCCGTGCGGGTGCGCCGCCTGCACGCCAAGCTCTTCTACCGTCCGCTGCTGGAATCCGTTGCGCGCCTTGACGCCGCCGCCCTGCGCCTGAGTCCCGAGGCCGCCGTGCGGCAGCTCGCGGCGCTCGGTTACGCCGCCCCGGAGAACGCGCTCGGCCATCTGAAGGCGCTCACCGGCGAGGTCGGCCGCAAGGGCCGCATCCAGGCCCTGCTGCTGCCCACCCTGCTCGAATGGCTCGGCGAGACACCGAATCCCGACGCGGGCCTGCTCGCCTACCGGCGCGTCTCCGAGGGCCTGGACAACGAGATCTGGTTCCTGCGCGAACTCCGCGACGAGGGCGCCATCGCCCAGCGCCTGATGATCGTGCTCGGCTCCTCGGCCTATCTGCCGGACCTGCTCATCAACGCCCCCGAAACCATCCGCATGTACGCCGACGGCCCCGACGGCCCGCTGCTGCTGGCCACCCAGCCCGCCGACGTCGCCCGCGGAATCCTCTCCGGCGCAGGGCGTTACGACGAACCCAAGCGCGCGGTCGCCACCGCGCGCTCCCTGCGCCGGCACGAACTGGCCCGCGTCGCCTCCGCCGACGTACTCGGCCTGCTCGACGTCCCGCAGGTGTGCGAGGCCCTGTCCTCGGTGTGGATGGCCACCCTGGAGGCGTCCCTGCAGGCCGTGATCCGCGCCAGTGAAGCGGAACTCGGCAAACCGGCCCCCGCCGACTTCGCGGTGATCGGCATGGGCCGCCTCGGCGGCATGGAACTGGGCTACGGCTCCGACGCCGACGTCCTGTTCGTCTGCGACCCGCGTCCCGGCGAGGACGAGACGGTCGCGGTGAAGTGGGCCATCGGCGTGGCCGAACAGGTGCAGCGCCTCCTCGGCGCGCCCAGCACCGACCCGCCCCTGCAGGTCGACGCGGGCCTGCGCCCGGAGGGCCGCAACGGCGCCCTGGTCCGCACCCTGGCCGCCTACAAGGCGTACTACCAGCAGTGGGCCCAGCCCTGGGAGGTGCAGGCGCTGCTGCGCGCCCGCTTCGCCGCGGGCAACGCCGACCTCGGCACCCGGTTCCTGCACACCATCGACCCGGTCCGCTACCCGTCGGGCGGCATGTCTCCCGAGGGCGTTCGCGAGGTCCGCCGCATCAAGGCCCGCGTCGACGCCGAACGCCTCCCGCGCGGCGCGAACCCTGCCACCCACACCAAACTCGGTCGCGGCGGGCTCGCCGACATCGAATGGACCGTGCAGCTCCTGCAACTCCAGCACGCCCACGAGATCCCGGCGCTGCACAACACCTCCACCCTCGAATCCCTCGATGTCATCGAGGGATCCGGCCTCGTGGACGCCACCGACGCCGCACTGCTGCGCGACGCCTGGCTCACCGCCACCAAAGCCCGCAATGCTCTGGTCCTGGTTCGCGGCAAACCCGCCGATCAGCTCCCCGGCCCCGGCCGTCTGCTCTCCGCGGTGGCCCGGGTCGCCGGTTGGCCCAATGACGACGGCAGCGAATTCCTCGACCACTACATGCGCGTCACCCGCCGCGCCAAAACCGTGGTGGAGCGGGTCTTCGGCGGCTAGCTCTCCTCGATGGGCGTGCCGATGCGCAGGCGGTTCCCGTACGGGTCCACGAGTTCCACCTCGCGGGCCCAGGGTTGCTCGTTGACGGTGATGCCGAATTCGGCCGCTATGGCGTCGACGTCGCGGACGTACATGTAGATCAGGGTGTCGGGGCGGGCGTCGCCCTGATGTTCGGAGAGGAACAGGCGCAGGTCGCCGCGGGCCACCTCGACGAAGAGCGGGAGGCCGGGCTCGTATTGGTGCTCCCACTGCTGGGTGAAACCCAGGCGGCGGTACCAGGCGACGGCGGTGGCGGCGTCGGTGACGTACAGGATCGGGACAACCTCTTCACGCATCCGTTCATTCTTACCGTTTCGGATCGGGTGAGGGCGTGTCGTCTGCCGGTCTGCCGCCGGATTCGGGTCGGGCGGAAGGGAATTCGGCCCCGAGAACCGGGGAGACCGTGGCGGCTGGGGTGCCGAGGAGCTCCCGCTCCCGGGCCCGGAGCAGCCAGTCGGGGGTGCGGTGGGCCGAGTCCTCGTCGGGGCCGCCGCGTGCGCCGGGCGGGTACATGCCGGGCATCCAGCCCATCGTGGCGGGGCCGCCTCGCACGCCGGTGAGCGGCGGGGCGGCGGCGGTGCCGGTGAGCGGTGAGCCGGGCAGGCCACGGACCGCGTCGTGCGGCGAAGGTATGCCGGGGGAGTTGGGCAGGCCGGAGACTCCCGGGGCGGACGGTGGCCCTGAGAGGCTCGGCGTAGCGAGGCCGGGGACTCGGCCGCCATCGGTGCTCGCGGCCGTTGTCGCGATATCCGAAGCAGGGGAGGGGGTTTCGGTGCCGGACGGATCGGAGTAGCCCGCGTCCCCGGCGCTGCGGCTGTGGGATCGGTCGCCGTGGGTTCCGGCGTCACCCGGGTTACCGCCGCCGGTGCCGTCCGGCTGAAGACCTGCCAACTGCCCTGCACTGGAACGGGATTCATGGCGGGAGCCGGCCGGGACGAACACAGCTCCCGATCCGGCCGAGCGCACGGCCGGATCGGCATCCCCGCCCGCGCTCCCCGGGACGCCGCCACCACCTGTCTCGATCGGCGCGAACGCGGGCACCCGCGACCCCGCCGCCGGGTAGATCGGCACATAGTTGGCCTCCACCGCCGCGAGTGCCAGCTGGAACTGCTCCTCCCGCTCCGCGGCGGTCGAATCCACCGGCGGCGGAACGGTTTTCCGCAGCGCCTCGGCCGCACACGCCGCGGCCTCGATCCGGTGCCCGGTACTGTGCGCCACCTCGGTGACATCGACCGCCTGCTGGATGAACTCGTAGGTGGCGGCTTCGGCGGCGGTGGCGATCCGCCCGGCCATGCTCTCCGACAGTGCGCCCTGCATGGTCATGTGCAGTCCGGTGACCGCGCCGGACAGGTTGTCGGCCACGGCGGTCCACAGCTCGGCGAGTGCCCGCATGGCTCCGGGATCCATGGCCTGCACGCACTCGTGGATCCGCTCGTGGGACAGTCCGCCGAAGTGCTCCAGGCGCTGGATGTAGTCCGGATCCACGCCGTCGTGGGAGATCCGTCCCTGTTCCCGCTCCGCGCCCTGCTGGATGCGGTGCGCGTTGCGGCGCAGCGCATCCGTGCCGTCCGGTCTCGGTCCCATGGGAGTGATTCGCAGACGGCGGCCGGATGGCGTGGTCAGGGCTTGCGGGCCTGCAGCGTATAGGTGAGGGGCAGCCGTTCGGGATGGTCGGTGAGCCGCCATTCGCCGTGCTCGTCGCAGGTCATGCGGCCGGGCAGGGCCTGCCACGGCACGCTGTCGTGTTCGGTGAGTGCGGTGAGGGTCAGACCCGCGTCGAGCAGGGCGCCGACGATCTCGCCGAGGCCGTGATTCCATTCGTGGGTCACGGTTTCGGTGAGTGCGGTGTCGGTCTCGACGTAGGTCTGCGTGTCGTCCCACACCATCGGTTCGACTGTCTGGAAGTACGGGTAGCCGATCACCAGGCGATCGGTGATCGATTCGTCGATCGACCAGAGCACCGGATGCCCTTCCCGCAGGAACAGTCGCCCGCCCGGGCGCAGCAGCGCCGCAACGGTTTCCGCCCAGCGGGCCACGTCGGGCAGCCAGCACAGTGCGCCGATGCCGGTGAACACCAGGTCGAACCGTTCGGACCCCAGCACCGAAACCGCCTCGTACACATCCGATTCCACGAACTCGACATCGGTTCCGGTGTCGGCGGCGAGCTTGCGGGCCTGGGTGAGCGAGGCGGGGGAGAAGTCGAGTCCGGTCATCCGCGCGCCGAGGCGGGACAGCGAGAGGGTGTCGGTGCCGATATGGCATTGCAGGTGGACGCCGCGCAGCCCGCGAATATCGCCGAGCCGGGGCAGGTCGAAGCGCACCACATCGCTGAGGTGTGCGGGGTCGGCGCGGAAGCGGTCGAAACCGTAGTCGGCGGAGGCGGCGTGCACGGGCGCGCGATCATCCCAATTTGCCTGGTTCAGACGTCGGTAATCGCTCATGGATTCCGACTGTGCCATGCGCCGGCCCGGCGGGACAGCTCATTTTCGGCGTGCCGTCCGCGCGGGCGTACTGCCGCGCGCGCCCGGGGGAGAGGGCCTGTTCGCAGGTCAGCGGCGTGCCGCCGAGTTGCAGTAGGGTGGTCCGCGAGCTGTGGAGGTGTGGAGTGGTTCGTATGCTGGCGCACGGTCAGCTATTCGCCGGCTATCGAATCGAGCGGCTGCTCGGAGCGGGTGGAATGGGGGAGGTATATCTCGCGCACGATCGGGATCTGCCTCGGATGATCGCCCTCAAGGTATTGGGGCGCGGCGTCTCCGACGACGAGAACGTACGCAATCGTTTTCTGCGGGAGGCCGATACCGTCGCGCGGCTCTCGCATCCGAACATCGTCGCCGTCTACGCGCGCGGCGAGGAGAACGGCCAGCTCTGGATGGCCATGCAGTACGTCGACGGCACCGATCTCTCGCATGTGCTGCAGAGCGGGCCGATGCCGCCGCTGCGCGCGGTGCAGATCGTCACCGAGGTGGCCAAGGCGCTCGATCACGCGCACGGCTCCGGCGTCCTGCACCGAGATGTGAAGCCCGCCAACATATTGCTCGGGCGCGCGCCGGGGGAACAGGTCTTCCTGGCCGACTTCGGCATCGCCAAGGTGCTCGACGAGGTCGGTGAGGCCACCCGCACCGGCCAGCTCTACGCCAGCCTGCGCTACGCCGCCCCCGAACAGTTCGACGCCGGCGGCGGGGTCGACGGCCGCGCCGATGTCTACGCGCTCGGCGGCACCCTGCTGCATCTGCTCACCGGCGCGGCCCCGTATCCCGGCGAGACCGCCGGGCAGCTGCTGCACGGTCACCTGAATCTTCCTGTGCCGCAACCCACCCTGCTGCGCCCGAATCTCCCGGCCGGTTTCGACGCGGTGATCGCGGGCGCGCTGGCCAAACACCCGGAGCATCGTTTCCGGACCTGCGGTGAACTCGCCGTCGCGGCGCAGCGGGCACTGGCGGGACAGCCGGTGCGCACCGCCGCGCCGGGATTCGACAGTGCGCCGGTGTATTCCGGCGAGGCGGGGCGCGCGGGCGGGCAGCACGGGCAGGCTGTGGCGGGCGGTCCCGGCGATGCCGCTCCCACCGCGAAGTTCGGCACGGGGACGGCGGTCGCGTCGCACGCCTCGGCAGCCGGGCCGGGCACCGGCGTCGAACAGCGACCGGACGGCCCGGCCGCCACCGGCGGCAAGCGCCGCCGCGGATTCCTCGGCTGGACGGCTCTGCTGCTGGGCTGGCTGCTGCTGCTCAGCGGTGCGGCCGGTCTTGTGCTGCACTACATTTCCTGGTCCTACTACGAGCTGGGTCTGGCGGCGTCGTTCGCGTCCTACTTCATGATGGGCGCTCTCCTGGCCCTGGTGCTGTTCCTGATCGCCCGCCAATGGCGCAGCGCGGCAACGGCTCTCGTGGCGAGTGCGGTCGTGGCCTGGTCGCAGGTGCCCATGCTGTGGCCGGACGGCACCGCCCCGCCCGGCGTGGATGTGACTGTGATGCAGTCGAATCTGCTGTTCGGTGCGGCCGATGTGACCGCCGTGCTGAACACCGTCCGCGCGGACCGGGTCGATGTGCTCACCCTGGAGGAGCTCACCCAGCCCGCCCTCGATCGCCTCTGGGCCGCGGGCATCACCGAGGAACTGCCCTACTACTACGTGGAACCCGCGTCCGGGGGCCAGGGCTCGGGCATCTTCAGCCGCTATCCGCTGCAGGACGGGGTCAGGTTCGACGGCTTCCACCTGTTCAACCTGCGCGCCACCATGATTCACCCGGAGCTGGGCGCGCTCACCGTCTTCCAGTTCCATCCCGTCCCGCCGCTGGCCGACTTCGCACAGTGGAAGTGGGAGATGGCGCGCGTGCGCGATCTGCTCGACCAGCAGCCCGGAAAGGTGATCGTGGGCGGCGATTTCAACGCCACCTACGATCATGCCGACTTCCGGGATCTGCTGCGCGGCCGCTACGCCGACGCGGGAGAACTGGTCGGTATCGGCGCGCTGCCCACCTGGCCCGAGGACAAGCCGGGCGGTCCGTACATCGGCATCGACAAGGTGCTGGTCGCGGGTGGACACGCGACCGAAGTACGCGCGCTCACCATCCCCGGAACCGATCATCGTGCCGTTGTTGCGCGACTTCGCCTTTGAGCGATAGCAAAGGTGGATACTCGGTAGACGCGGCACGGTGAATTCGCCGTCGCCGATGGCGGTCTCGGACCGGCACTCGGGAGGGCGAGATGCGGAATTCGCGGCTGTGGGCGGCGGTCTCCGCCGCCGTACTGCTGGTCGCCGGGGCGGCGCTCACCGGCTGCGGTGTGGTGAAAATCCCTGGCGACGAGACGGTTTCGAATCGCGCGGACGATCCGTTCGATATCGAGGGCGCCGCCTCGGCCACCGGACCCAACGGTCCGCGCGCGGGCGTGCCCGACGCCGACCTACCGGTCCAGGGCAGTGACGGCGGCGCGGTCGACCAGCTCGTGGTCAACGCGCTCGCCGACCTGCAGGAGTTCTGGACCACCGAGTACCCCAACAGTTTTCCCGGCAGCTTCACCCCGCCCAGCCGCTTCGTCTCATGGGATGCGACCGCACCCCGCCGCCAGGCCGTGGAGTTCTGCCGGGAAACCACCTTCGAACTGGTCAACGCCGCCTACTGCAGCCTGGACGAATCCATCGGCTGGGACCGCGGCGTGCTGCTGCCCGAACTCGAGCAGAAGTTCGGCGCCATCTCCGTGGTGATGGTGATGGCCCACGAGTACGGGCACGTACTGCAGACGCAGGCCCGGCTCAACGGCATCCTCACCCCCACCGTCGTCGCCGAACAGCAGGCCGACTGCTTCGAAGGGGTGTTCCTGCGCCATGTGGCGGAAGGGAATTCGCGGCACTTCACCGTCAACACCACCGACGGGTTGAACAGTGTGCTCGGCGCGACCATCGCCGTGCGCGACCGGGTGGCGGGCGCGTCGGCGGACGAGCACGGCACCGCGTTCGAACGGGTGACGGCCGTGCAGATCGGCTACCAGGACGGCACCGAAGCCTGCGCGCGGATCACCCGCGCCGAGCTCGAGGAACGCCGCGGCACGCTGCCGACCAGCTACCGGATCGGGCTTGACGACAATCAGCTGAACGTGAACCGGCAGACCCTCGATCAGGTGGCCGCCACGCTGGTCACCACCTACCCCCTGCGGCGCGACCCCACCTTCGACTACTCCGGCGTCACCCGCGGCTGCCCGAATGTGACCACCACACAACCGGTTTCGTACTGCCCGTCGGACAATACCGTCGGCATCGACGTGCAGTCGCTGGCCAGACTGGCCCGCGGCGGCGACGAGGACGAACTGCTGTCGTCCATGGTGGCGGGCGACTACAGCGGGTTCGTGCTGTTCGTGTCCCGGTACATGCTTGCGGTGCAACAGGATCGGCAGCTGTCGCTGACCGGCGCGGACACCGCCGGCCTGCGCGCGGCCTGCCTGGCGGGCGCGTACAGCACCAAACTCAGTGTCGGCGTCAACGAGATCTCGCTGTCCTCCGACGATCTCGACGAGGCCGTCTCCGGGCTGCTCGCCGACGGCCTCGCGGCCGCCGACGTGAACGGCGAGGTGGTGCCGAGCGGCTTCGTCCGGCTCGAAGCCTTCAGAACCGGTGTCCTGGACGGTGACTCGGCCTGCTTCGGCACCTACCGATAGCGGCCTCGGTCAGGCGGCGGGGATGTGCGCCTCCAGCCAGTTCACCAGGTCGGTGATCGTCTTGTCCTGCTCGGGCTCGTTGTAGATCTCGTGGTAGAGGCCGTCGTAGCGGATGACGGTCTTGTCCTTCGACGCCGCGAGCTGATCGATGATATCGGTGCCGACGGGGGAGGCCAGGCCGTCGGCGCTGCCGTGCTGCACCAGCAGGGGCACGGTCAGATTCTCCAGGTGCGACAGCACGAAATCACCCGCGCGCAGCATTTCGATGGCGGTGCGGGCGGGGACGCCGCCGTGATACACCAGCGGATCGGTGTCGTAGGCGTGCACCACCTTCGGGTCACGGCTCACCAGACTCGAATCCAGTTTCAGCACAGGCAGTGTCGGCAGATAGCGGCCCACGAACGGTGCGATGACGCGCTGCACCGCATTACCGGCGTCGACCTTGACCGCCGGACCCGAGAGCGCGATCCCGGTGACATCCAGCGGCGCGCGCGTGGCCAGATACGCCGTGACGAGGCCGCCCATACTGTGCCCGATCACGAAGTGCGGCAGTCCGGGATGCCTGTCGGTGGCCAGCTTCAGCAGCGCCGCCACATTGTCGGCCGCCCAGTCCAGCGACTCCACATTCGCGTTCTTCCCGGCCGAGCGGCCATGGCCGACATGGTCGAGCGCGTACGCCGCGATCCCGGCCTCGGTGAGCCGCTGCGCCACATGGGCGTAGCGGCCGGAGTGCTCGGCGTAACCGTGCACGATCACCGCTACCGCGCGCGGTCCCGCCTCGGGCAGCCAGGCCTGCCAGTAGATGCGGCCGCCCGCGCCCTGGAACTCGCCGGTCTCGGTTCGGGTCATCGGTCCTCCATTCGCGTGGGTGCTGCGGCATCGCGGTGCGGGCCGTCGCGGTTCCGGGCCATTGTCGCGCACTATTCGTGCAATTCAGGCGAGACGGGCGATGAGGAGGCGGTTGAAGGTGATCAGCCGGGCATAGTTCACCCGCGAGATGCGCTCGTTGGTGCCGTGAATACGCTCCAGATCCTGCCCGGTCAGGGTGATCGGCGCGAAATTGCAGCGGGTCACCGCCAGATCGTCGTAGTACCGGGAGTCGGTCGCGCCCGGCACGATGCCGACCGTCACCGCGATGCCGGGCGCCACCTCCCGCGCCAGCTCGGAGATCAACTCCACGCCCGGACCGGCCGACGGATTCGGCGTCGGCTCCGAGGTCGTGCCCGCCAGCTCGATGGCAACCCGCTTGTCGCGCACCACCTTCCGGCAGTGCGCCAGCACGCTCGCCACCGAATCACCGGGCAGGATACGGAAATTCACGAAGGCTTCGGCCCGCTGCGGCAGCACGTTCGGCTTCACGCCGCCGTGAATCATGGTGGGGGCGGTCGTGGTTCGCACCAGCGCCTCGGTCTGCGGGCGCTGTGCCAGCACCCGGGCGATGGCGGGCCCGGCCACATTCACCAGCCCGAGCAGGGAGCGTCGCGGTTCGGACATGACATCCCGCAGCCGGGTCACCATATCCACCGTCACCGGCGTCAGGCGCAGCGGGAACGGATGATCCTGCAGCCGCGCCACCGCCCGCGCCAGCCTGCCCACCGCCGTCTGCCTCCCCGGCATGGAGGAGTGCCCGCCCACGTCCACCACCGACAGTCGTACGGTGGCGAAACCCTTCTCGCCCACCATGATCGTGGCCACCGGGCGGTCGACACCGTCGGCCACCCCGGACGTGATCACCCCGCCCTCATCGAGCAGCAGCCCCGCCCGCACACCCCGCTCCCGCAGCCGCGCGGCCATACGCGCCGCGCCCGCGGAGCCGAAGACCTCCTCGTCGTGGCCGAAGGCCAGATAGATGGTGTCGCGCGGCCGAACCCCTTCCGCCAGCGCCGATTCCACCGCCTCCAGGATCGCCAGCACCCGGCTCTTGTCGTCGATGGCGCCGCGGCCCCAGATGAAGTCGCCGTCCACCGCACCCGAGAACGGCGGATGCGTCCACCCGGTCTCGTCGTCGACGGGGACGACATCCATATGCGCCAGCAGGATCGCGGCGACTGCCTCGGTCTCGCCGGTATTCGGCAGGGGGGTACCGGGATCGGCGCCCGCGTGGGGGAGCGACCCGGCCTCGGCCGTGCCGCCCCACCGGTACAACCTGCTGTGGCCGAACGTCTCCCAGGTCAGATGCTTGTGCACCAGCGGGAAGGAATGCTCCAGATGCGTTGCCAGCCGGTCGAATTCGGTGCGGTCGAGCTGCGCCGGATCCTCTCGCGAGATGGTGGCGCAGCGCAGTGCGGCGGCCAGGCGTTCGGCGGTGGCATCGTCCACGCCGGCGGGGGTCGGGGCGATACGGGTCATCGGTCACCGGTCCGGTGCGGGAGGTCGACAGTCACCCTCGCATTGTTCAGCAGATCCGGTGACCGCGTGGCACTCTTCCCGGGTGCGTCCGGGTCAGACCGGGCGCATGGTGATGATCTTGCGCAGCCGCTGCCTGTCCCGTTCCACGCGGCGGGCCTCGAAGGCGATGGGGAAATAGCGGACGCGTTCGGGCAGCATCGGCACGGTGCGGCCGATCACCCAGCCGAGGGCGCGCAGGGTGCGCTCATCCTTGGCGGTCCACTCCAGGCCCAGCTTCTCGCGAATGTTCTGCGGGGTCGTGCCCACGGTGAAGAAGTACTGCAGTCGCCCGACCGGCCTGGTCACCGCACGCCACACCGGATGCAGCGGCGCGGGAACCTGTCTGGGCGGGGTGATGCTGCGGATCACCTTCAGATAGTCGTAGGCGGTGCCGGTGACCTGCAGATGGTTGTCCACCTGGTCGTAGAACCACGGCTCCCACTCGGCGAAGCTGGCCGGAATCTCCTTGGGCGCCACCTGGAAATTGCGCATGAGCTGCACGACCTCCTGGTAGTACGACTCCTTGTCGGCCTCGGTGAGCGGCTTGTCGGAGAAGTACTTGTTGCCCTCGACGAAGGCGAAGACGCCGGTGTGCAGCACCCACGCCCACGGCGCGGACGACAGGGCCTGATGTTTGGTGCCCTGCGCGTCGGTGGTGTTCAGGGTGGCGTGCATCGTGCGCAGGCGATCGGCCTCGGCGAGGGCCTCCTCACCGCCGTACACCCACATCATGACCGAGGCGATACTGCGGGCGGCGCGGCCGAGGGCGTCGGTGCGGAAGGTCGAATGCTCGTCGACGACCGCGGAGATGCTCGGTTCCATGGTCTGCAGCAGGAAGGCGGAGCCGGCGGTGAGGGAGAAGGTGATCAGGCCGGTGTCGTCCCACATGCGGGTTCCGGGTTCGAACGGCCGGCGTTCGGGGCGGGCTGCTCGGGGCGTGTGATCGATCTGCGTGACGGCCGCGGTCATGGTGATCTCCTTTGATCACGGTCCTGCCGGGGTCGCGACAGGATGAGACGATTACGATTGAAGTCTCTCACCATCTCGCGCCGGTGGCAACCGTCACATTGGACGGCGTATGATCGGCGGCGATGAATATCGGGGTCGAAGCGAGACAGCTATGAACTGGGACGCGTTCGTGCAGGCATTGGCCCGATGTCTAGCCGAATTACCCTCCCGCGCAACGCTCGTCATCGCCGCCACCGGTAATCGCTACGTCCAGTTCCAGCAGTTCGACATCAAACTCTCCGCCGAACTCACCGGCAATTACTATCTGCCCCAACCGATTTCGGAATCCGCCGCGCAACGCCTGCGTGATCTCGGTTGGACCGCTCCCGCACTGCACCATGAAATCGAGAACTGGCGCCGCACCCTCACCTGGCCCCTTCCCCCGAACGGCCTGCTCGATCTGGCCCGCTCCGCCGCCCTGGGCCTGCGCGACGCGCTGGGCGTAGCCTCCCCCGAAGATCTGCGTGCGGCAGGCTGGACCGATTTCCGTCGCGCCCTGGACCTTTCGGTCCTCGGCCCGATCGCGAATCGCGACCCAGCCCGCCACACCCTCAATTAACCTGTCACCCAACCAAATTCTTACGCAGCTTCAGAATCGTGCCCGCGTCCAGACCGAGCCCCTTCGTGAGAAACTTCCCGAAATCCCCGTACTTCTCGGTCACCAGCTGCACCGCCACATCCAGATACTCATCGCGCACCTCCTGCAGCGGAATCAGCAGATCCGGATTCTGCATCACCCCCGCCTGCTTCAACTGCTGCCGCAGCGCCGCGTCCGCCGCCGCCCGATAATCATTCGACTTCAAATAGTCGTCCCGCGCAATGGATTCCGGCACTCCCACCGCCCGCAGCGTGATGTAGGAAATCCACCCCGTCCGATCCTTCCCCGCGGTGCAGTGAAAGAGCGTAGCCGTATTGGTATTCGCCAAATCCTTCACGGTCTGCCCGAACTTGCTCAACGAATCACTGGTGAAGAAGCTCTTGTACATATCCCGCATGATCTGCTCGGCCTTCCCGTCCCCCAGCAGCTCCTGCTGCTTCACCGGATCCCGGGACTGAATGGCCGCATACATCTTCCCGAACATCCCATTGTCCTCGATGGCCCGCGACACCAACGGAACCCCATTCGGCAACCGATCCGCCCCCATCGCCTGCACCTCGGCCTGAGTCCGCAAATCCACCACGGTCTGCACCTTCAACCCCGCCAGCTTCTGCACATCCGCATCGGTCAGCTTGGCCAGCGCCTCGGCCCGAATCATCTTCCCGGACTTGGTCTTGGACCCGTCATAAGTCCAATACCCACCCAGATCCCGCACATTGACGGCCCCCTCGAAGGTGATCAACCCCCCGCTCCCCGCGGCGAGTTCGGCGGGTTCGGCCGAAGCGATCGACGGTGCGGTAGCCGCGCCGCCGAGCACCCCGACAACGGCCACCGCCACAGAAATAAGGGAAATCTTCAGTCTTGCAAATGAATTAATTTTCACGGGCGAGACATTATGCCCACCCCGCGAATGAAGGCCCGCTTCTCCTGACAACCGCTACTGACCGAGACAACCGGGCCGCTGACCGAGACCCACCCTGGCTTCGTTCCACGAATTCAACTGCACCGCAAGAATTCTCGCGTGTTTCGAATCAGTATATGCGTTCCAGTCAGGTCAACGCCCCGGCGCGGGCGGCTGCCAGCGTGACCGCCGCAGACTGGTCGGCGGTCCGCTCGTCGACCGGTTCGCCGGTGACGAGCAGTTGGAAGTGGATCGGGGCGGCCAAGGTGCTCAGCACGCGGACAGGATCTGTTCCGGCGGGCAGCTCGCCGCGCTCGACCGCGCGCGTCACCACCGGCTCGGCCCGTCGGCAACGATCGGCGAAGATCTGCCGCCGGGCCGCCGCGATCTCCGGTCAGCGTCGCCGCGTGCACTACTCAGAGTTGCGATAACGAGGGTGGGCCTACCCGAATGTCCGAGAATCCGAGTAGGGGAACGACATGGCACGAAATGCCCGGCCTTTCCAGCACGACTTCCGCATGGATCTCCACGGCCGAACGGCGGTGGTGACCGGAGCGAACAGCGGCATCGGCTACATCACCGCGCGCGAACTCGCCCGCGCCGGTGCCCAGGTGGTGTTGGCCTGCCGTAATCCCAGCCGAGCGCAAGCGGCCTTCGATCGGCTGCGCACCGAAGTCCCTGGCGCACAGGTGGAATCGCGTCGACTGGATTTGGCTGACCTGTCGTCGATTCGGGAATTCGCCCGGCAGTGGGATCGCGGCGGCCTCGATCTGCTGGTCAACAATGCCGGGATCGCGATGGTGCCGTTCGCGCGCACCGCCGACGGTTTCGAATCCCAGTTCGGCGTCAATCACCTCGGCACCTTCGCGCTCACCGGCCTTCTGCTCGAATACCTCGCCGCCGCACCGGAACCGCGGGTGGTCACCGTCAGCAGCGAAGGCCAGCGCTTCGCACGCTTCGACGTCGGCAACCTCGATGCCGAACGCCGCTACCGCACCGCTTTCGCCTACGTCCAGTCCAAACGCGCGAACCTCTACTTCGCGATGGAACTACAGCGCCGCGCCGACGCCTGGGGCCTGCCGCTGCGCAGCATGGCCGTCGCACCCGGCCTGGCCCACACCAATATCCTCACCGGCGGCGCGAACGCGAACCGCGGCCGCCTGTAGCGGGACACCGAAACCGCCACCCGCCTGTGGCAGCTCTCGGAGGAGCTCACCGGCGTCCACTACCGAATGCCCTACCGCACAGCCGATCCGGCGACCCGCTGAAAAAACCTCGGGACTGAAACCCGCAGGAAAGGGGAAAGCCCCCAGCCCGTGCGGGCTGGGGGCTTTCCGGGAGTCGTTGCCGCTCCGACGATTTAGACGTCGAAGTAGAGCTCGAACTCGTAGGGGTGCGGGCGCAGGTTGACCGGGGCGATTTCCTGGGTGCGCTTGATGTCGATCCAGGTCTCGATCAGGTCCTCGGTGAACACGCCACCCTCGGTGAGGTAGTCGTGGTCTTCCTCGAGCTTGTCGATGACCGACGCGAGGGAGGTGGGGGCCTGCGGGATGTTCTTGGCCTCCTCGGGCGGCAGCTCGTAGAGGTCCTTGTCGACCGGAGCCAGCGGCTCGATCTTCTTCTTGATGCCGTCGATGCCGGCCATCAGCATGGCGGCGAAGGCCAGGTACGGGTTGCCCGAGGAGTCCGGCGCGCGGAACTCGATGCGCTTGGCCTTCGGGTTGGAACCGGTGACCGGGATACGCACGGCGGCAGAGCGGTTGCGCTGCGAGTACACCAGGTTGATGGGGGCCTCGTAGCCCGGCACCAGACGGTGGTAGGAGTTCACGGTCGGGTTGGTGAACGCCAGCAGCGACGGGGCGTGGTGCAGGATGCCGCCGATGTAGTGACGCGCCAGATCCGACAGGCCCGCGTAACCGGCCTCGTCGTGGAACAGCGGCTTGCCGTCCTTCCACAGCGACTGGTGGGCGTGCATGCCCGAGCCGTTGTCGCCGAACAGCGGCTTCGGCATGAAGGTAACGGTCTTACCCTCCTGCCACGCGGTGTTCTTCACGATGTACTTGAACAGCTGCAGGTCGTCAGCGGCGCCCAGCAGGGTGTTGAAGCGGTAGTTGATCTCGGCCTGACCGGCGGTGCCGACCTCGTGGTGGCCGCGCTCCAGGTCGAAGCCCGCGTTCTGCAGGTTGGTCGAGATCTTGTCGCGCAGATCCACGTAGTGGTCGTACGGCGCGACGGGGAAGTAACCGCCCTTGTTGCGCACCTTGTAGCCACGGTTCGGGGTGCCGTCGGCGTTGTACTCGGCGCCGGTGTTCCAGGAGCCCGAGATCGAGTCGATCTCGTAGAAGGCACCGTTCATCGCCGAGTCGTAGCGGATCGAGTCGAAGATGTAGAACTCGGCCTCGGCACCGAAGTAGCAGGTGTCGGCGATACCGGTCGAACGCAGGTACTCCTCCGCCTTGCGCGCGATGTTGCGCGGGTCGCGGGAGTAGGCCTCGCGGGTGAACGGGTCGTGCACGAAGAAGTTCAGGTTCAGCGTCTTCGCAGCACGGAAGGGGTCGATCCGAGCGGTGCTGAAATCGGGCAGCAGCAGCATGTCCGACTCGTCGATGGACTGGAAGCCGCGGACGGACGAACCGTCGAACGCCAGGCCCTCTTCGGCGAGATCAGCGGTGAACGCCTTCGCCGGGATCGAGAAGTGCTGCTGCACACCGGGGAGGTCGGTGAAACGTACGTCGACGTATTCGACCTCCTCCTCCTTGATGTACTTGATGACCTCGTCGGCCGTGCTGAACGCCACTTAGTACTCCTTACGGATCGGTTCCCAGCCAGTTGTGACTGCATGGGTTCGTCGCGACCAGACGGTATGGACGCGAAGTTTCCCCGCAATCAAGGCTGTGTTTCGTCAGTGTTACACGTACCGCTGGCCGGGGGTTCGGCGGTGCCCCCGGGTTCGCCCAGTGGCCTGACCGGTGACCGAGTGACGCTCGACCAGCACCGATATCCTGCCATTCACCTGCGCCGGGAGGTCGCTAAGACTCCGAAAAGATAGGGGTCTTACGTGTCGCGGGCCGGTCGCCGTGAGAATCCTCACCGACTGTCCCGCCTCCCCGAATCTTCAGCGCCCGGCTGAGAGCCGCTAACTGTTCGCAACGCGTGCCGACGGTTGGGGCTCGAGTCAATCACGTGGTCCTGACTCGTGCAGGGCGAGTGGTCCCGCGGCGAGGGCCGCGAAACCCGGCCGCGAGCGCCGCCTAAGCTGGAAGCCATGGCACGCATCACCGGCTCCTGGCTGTCCGGACCGAACGCCGAATCCGGCAGTCCCGAACCCGGTGACTACCCCGGCAAGGACCTCGGCCTGCCCAAATCCGGTCCGGGCGCGCTGGCCTCGATGTTCCGGCGCATCATCGCGCTCATGCTCGACTGGTTCATGTCCATCGGCATCGCGGCGCTGATCGTGCGGCCCAATGCCGATGAGCTGCTGGCCAAGATGACCATTCCGGAAGGCACCCAGCCGCCGTCGGGCTTCACGCTGGTAATGGGCTCGCTGTCGACGCCGACCCTGCTGGTGTGGTTCGCGCTCGGCGTCATCTCGGTGACCCTGTTCGGGTTCACGCCCGGCCAGTACTTCCTGCGCATGCGTGTGGGTCGCGTGGACGCGGACGCGCCCGTCGGATTCGTGCGCGCACTGGGCCGTCAGGTCATCCTGCTGTTCGTGATTCCGGCGCTGTTCTCCGACGCCGACGGCCGCGGAATGCACGACCGCGCCACCGGAACGGCCCTCGTCTTTCTTCGCTGATTCTTGGCTGGGGTTCAGTTCATCCGTAGCCAATTCGTTACCCGTTGTTGGTTTACCTCGGTAGTGTGGCGGCGTTCTGCCAGGCCCGCGCCCACCCGGCCCGTGTCGCGGCGAATTGCTGACGTGGTGCCGATGGAGGATCGATGGGTGAGAACACAACCGACGCGCGGAGATTCAGCCGCCGGTCGCTGTTCGCGTCCACGGGTCTGCTGGGCTTGGCGGCCGCCGGTGTCGCGGCCGTGAGCGCGAACGCCGCAGCGGGCGGCGAGGGGGTGCAGCGCACCCTGCAGGCCGGATACCCGCTCGACGGCAAGACCGCCTTCGGGATCGACTCGACCATCCGCTCCGAACGACTGTTCTCGGCCGCGCGCGGACGCGAGGTCAATGTGGTGACCATCCTGCCGCCCACCGTCCCGCACGAGGGCCTGCCCATGTCGCTGCTGCTGCACGGCCTGCACGGCAATGCCCACGAGGCCGCGGTCGGCGGGCTCGCCGACGTGCTGGCGGCCGGGGTCGCCACCCGGTTGGTGCCCGCGTTCGGATTCATCGCCGTCGACGGCGGGGACAACTACTGGCACGAGCACTACAGCGGTGACGACCCGATGCGCATGCTGCTCGACGAGGTGCCGCAGTGGCTGGCCGCGCGACGTCTCGGGGGCGCGGCGGGTGAACCGTTCGCGTGTACCGGGGTATCCATGGGAGGTTTCGGGGCACTCGTGTACTCACGCCGCCGCGCCGAACGCGGGCGCCCCGCCAATGCCATTGCCGCGGTGTCGCCGGGCCTGCTCACCTCGTGGCCGGAGATGAGTAAACGCAACGCGTTCTCCAATCCGGACGAATGGGCTGGGTTGGATCCGCTGCGCAATATCGACAAACTCGGGCCTTCGCCGATCGGTCTGTGGTGCGGCGATCGTGACAAGTTCATCGACGGTGCGCGTCAGTTCATCGGCTCGGCTCGGCCGGAGATCGGACGCATTACGCCGGGGGGTCATACCGAGGAGTATTGGCGCACTATTACTCCGGATGTGGTCGGATTTCTGGGGCGGCACGTGTGATGGTGGGGGTTGGGGGAGACGCGGTGCTGGGTTGTGCTGCGCTTGCCCACCCTGCGCCCCTGGCGCAGACTGCCCAAGCGCCCTCCGGTGTTGCTCTGCGCCCGGTGCTCGCGACACGACCGCCGGGGAGGGGCTGACTCCCCGGCGCCGCGTACCCTGCTCAGTGCAGTACGCGCTCCAGGAAATCCCGGATGTACGAGGCGATTTCGTGGCCGTGTGATTCGAGCGCGAAGTGCCCTGCGTCCAGTAGGTGCAGTTCGGCGTCGGGCAGATCCCGCAGATAGGCCCGCGCTCCGTCGGCCCCGAAGATCTCGTCGTGCTCGCCCCAGGTGATCAGGGTCGGCGGCTGGTGTTCGGCGAAGTACTTCTGGAAGTCCGGGTAGCCGTCGAGGTTGACCTTGTAGTCGGCGAACAGTTCGAGCTGGATCTCCTTGTTGCCGGGCCGGTCCAGGTACGCCTGATCCAGGGTCCAGGTGTCGGGGGAGATCAGCGCCACGCGATCGGCCGGAACACCGTGCAGGTACTGCCATTTCGTGGCGTCGGCCTCGAGCAGCGGGCGCACCTCGTGCTCGTGGGCGGCGCGGTCGTCGGCGTGGTCGAACAGCGGCTTCCAGAACGGGGTGAAGCCCTCCATGTACGCGTTGCCGGACTGGGTGATGAGGGCGGTGACGCGTGCGGGGTTGCGGGAGGCGATGCGCAGTCCGATGGGTGCGCCGTAGTCCTGGATGTAGAGCGCGAATCGTTCGATGCCCAGGGTGTCGAGCAGGTCCAGGGTGATCTCGGTGAGTTTCTCGAAGGTGTACTCGAATTCACCGACCCGGGGCATTGCCGACTGTCCGAAGCCGATGTGGTCGGGGGCGATCACGTGGTAGCGGTCGGCGAGGGCGGGGATCAGATTGCGGAACATCGCGGAGCTGGACGGGAACCCGTGCAGGAGTACGAGTGCGGGGTTCGCGGGATCGCCCGCCGCGCGGTAGAAGACGTCCCGGCCCTGAATCTGCACGGTGTGGTGGCGCACGGTGATGCTCATTGCTTCGTCCTATCGTTCACGCCGGTCCGACTAACCGGCTATCGACATATAGAAGGTTATAAGCATCCGGGTTCATTCCCGCCCGCCCGAACTTTCTGCACAGAATCGCCACGCCCCCAAGCGAATCCGCACCGACCAGCCGAAACACCCCGAAACACACGAAGGCCCGCGTCCGAATCGGACGCGGGCCTTCGAGAGTCGATGCCTCAGCGGCGGCGCACAGCGCGCTGCACGCCACGCATCTTCGCCCCGGCGGGCAGCGGACCCTTCGGCAGCGCCGGACCGCCGCGGGTCGCGAGCGCCGACAGTCGGCCCTCGATCAGATCCATCCGCTTGGTGTCGATATTGCGCGGCAGCTTGGTCAGGAACTTCTGCAGCTCCTTGAGCGGCACCTGGTCCTTCTCGTTGCCGATGACCACGTCATAGATCGGCGTATCGCCGACCAGTCGCGCGACCTTCTTCTTCTCCTGCGCCAGCAGCGACTTGACCCGCGACGGCGAACCCTCGGCCACCAGGACCACGCCCGGCAGCCCGACGACCCGGTGCACGGCATCGAGCTGGGTGGTCGCGGCGACACCCGGGGTGACCCGCCACTTGCCCTGCAGATTGTCGAGCACCCACGCCGCCGCGCCGGCCTGGCCCTCGGCCTTGGTGTACACGTTCTTCTGCACGCGGCGTCCGAAGATGATGAACGCGGCCAGCGCACCCAGCAGCAGGCCGATCGGCAGCAGGAACCACTGCAGTCCGAAGATCAACCCGATCACCAGGAACAGCACGGTCACGCCGACGAAAGCGCCGATCATCAGCGGCAGCAGCGCCTTGTCTTCCTTGCGCTGCATCTGGAACGCCTGCCAGAGCTGCTGACGGCGCTGCTTCGATTCCGCCTTGCGGGCCGCCTTCGCCGCGGCCTTCGCTTCCTTCGACGGGTTACCGCCCTTACCTGCTGCCATGCCACCCAGGATAGTGGCCGGGCACCGCATACCTCACGACGGGGACATCCGTGCCGTGACCGGCGTGGCTGCGCGGCCACACCGGGGGTGGCGATAACCGGCCAAGTGTTTGGTGAAGCGCGCTTTTCTGTGTTGTGCTGTGAACCGGTTGTCGTAACAACCATGGGGAAATTCGTGCTCGAAGAGAAAGAACACAGAACACAAGTGAAGAAGACCCTGACCTTCCTCGGCGTCATCGCCCTTCTGCTCGCCGCCCTTGTACTGGGTGCGAAGTCGGCCTCGGCCGAGGAGGTCTACTACAAGAACTGCGCCGCCGCCCGTGATGCGGGTGCCGCTCCGATCCTGCGCGGCGAGCCGGGCTACCGCCCCGCCCTGGACCGCGACAACGACGGCATCGCCTGCGAGTAATCGCCGCTGCGCACGAAACAGCCTGGGACTCCCGCCATTTCGGGGGAGTCCCAGGCTTTTCTCGTTTATCCGGAGGTTTTGCGCAGGTTCTCGGCCAGCTGGGTGGGCATGGCCTCGTGGCGCGCGTAGCTTCGCGCGAACGTCGCCGCGCCGTGCGCCAGTGAGCGCAGATCCACTGCGTACCGGCTCAATTCGAGTTCCGGCACCTCGGCGCGAATGGCGGTGCGCCCGCCTCGGCCCAGCGGCTCCGTACCCAGCACCCGGCCGCGCCGCCCGGACAGATCACCGAGCACCGCGCCCACGTATTCGTCGGTAACCACCACCAGCACTTCGGATATCGGCTCCAGCAGGTTGATCCGCGCCGTGCCCGCGGCCTCCCGCAGTGCGAGCGCGCCCGCCATCTGGAAGGCGGCGTCGGAGGAGTCCACCGAGTGCGCCTTGCCGTCGAACAGCGTGACCCGCACATCCACGAGCGGATATCCGGCCGCCACACCCTTCAGCGCCTGCGCCCGCACCCCCTTCTCCACCGACGGAATGAACTGCCGCGGAACGACTCCGCCCACCACCTTGTCCACGAACTCGATACCCGACCCCTCGGGCAGCGGCGCGACCTCGATCTCGCAGATGGCGTACTGCCCGTGCCCACCGGACTGCTTCACGTGCCGTCCCCGCCCGGCCGCGGAACTCGCGAAGGTCTCCCGCAGCGCCACCTTGTGCTCGACGGTGTCCACCTGCACGCCGAAGCGGGACCGCAGCCGTTCCAGCGCCACATCACGATGCGCCTCGCCCAGGCACCACAGCACCAGCTGCCGGGTGTCCGGATTCTGCTCCAGCCGCACCGTCGGATCCTCGGCGACGAGCCGGTTCAACCCCTGCGAGAGCTTGTCCTCGTCGGCCTTGCTGTGCGCTTTGATGGCAATGGGCAGCAGCGGATCCGGCATCGACCACGGTTCGATGAGCAGCGGAGAATCCTTGGCGGACAGGGTATCCCCGGTTTCGGCGTGCGCGAGTTTGGTGACGCACACGATATCCCCGGCGATGGCCTGCCCCAGCGGCCGCTGCTGTTTCCCGAACGGCGCGGACACCGCGCCGACGCGTTCATCCGAGTCGTGATTCACGGTCTCGGTGGGTCCGTGCCCGCACACGTGCACAGTCTCGTCCGCGCGCAGCGTCCCGGAGAACACCCGCACCAACGACATGCGGCCCACGTACGGGTCGGAGGCGGTGCGGATGATCTCCGCCGCCAACGGTGCCTTCGGATCGCACACCAGTGCCGAGGTCTTGCCCTTGGCGGTGGTAGCCGAGACGGGATGCTCTGCGGGCGTGGGGAATCCCCGCGTGATGAGATCCAGGATCTCGACCGTCCCCAGGCCCTGTTTGGCTCCCTCGGGTGGGGGAGCGGCGATCAGCACCGGATGGAAACTGCCGCGCGCCACCGCCTTTTCGAGGTCGGCGACCAGGGTGTCGAGGTCGATCTCCTCCCCGCCGATGTAGCGCTCCATGAGGGTCTCGTCCTCGCTCTCGGCGATGATCCCCTCGATGAGCCGATTCCGCGCCTCCTCCAGCACTTCTCGCTGCTCCTCGGAGGCGGGCGTCTCCACATGCTCGCCACCGGAGTAGTCGTACACGTGCTGGGTGAGCAGATCGATGAGCCCGACCACCGGCCGATGCCCATCGGACCCCTTCTCCGCGTACACCGGAAGATGCAGCGGCAGAATGCTTTCCGACACTCCGCCGCCGAGAATCTCCCGGCATGTCTCGGTCATGTCGTCGAAATCCGCGCGCGCCGTATCCAAATGGGTGAGCACAATGGCGCGCGGCATGCCGACGCTCGCGCATTCCTCCCACAGCGCCAGGGTCGGCCCGCTCACGCCTTCGATTCCGGCGGCGGCCGAGAGTACGAAAAGGGCCGCGTCCGCTGCTCGCAGACCGGCCCTCAATTCCCCGACGAAATCCGCGTAGCCGGGGGTGTCGAGTAGGTTGATCTTCCTGCCGTCCCACCCCATGGGCACCACCGACAATTGGACGGATCGGTGCTGGCGTTGCTCGATGTCGTCGTAATCCGACACCGAGGTGCCGTCCTCGACTCTCCCGGCGCGAATCACCGCCCCCGTGGCCACGGCCAGGGCTTCCACCAGCGTGGTCTTACCCGACCCGCTGTGCCCTACCAGCACCACATTTCGTATGTCCTCCGGCCTTTCGGCCGTCAGTGCCCTGCCGTTGGCGCCTGCCGACGCACTCGTTCGCTCGACCATATGGCTCGCTCCGGGGTCGATAGATGCGGTATCTCAACCTTCCCACCGGGACCCCGATCGCGTCCACGATTCGAGTTATTGAGCCGTTCACGGTGGCGCCGCCGGGGCGAAAACCGTGGTTCAGGAGCCGTAGCGCGCCAGCACCGAGGTGGCCTCCTGCGAGGCGGTGCCCTCCTCGGCGAGGTGCGCCATCTCGGGCGCGATCTCCCGCCCGTGATGCCGCATGGCCTGCGCGTAGAGCCGCCCGGCCCGGTACGACGAGCGCACCAGCGGCCCGGCCATGACACCCGCGAAGCCGAGTTCGGTTGCGACGTCGGAGTGTTCGACGAACTCCTCCGGCTTCACCCAGCGATCCACCGGATGGTGCCGCGGCGACGGCCGCAGGTACTGCGTGATGGTCAGGATGTCGCACCCGGCCTCGTGCAGATCCTTCATGGCGGCGGTGACCTCGTCGGGCGTCTCGCCCATGCCGAGGATGAGGTTGGACTTGGTGACCAGCCCGGCCTCCCGCGCCGCGGTGATCACCGCGAGGGACCGCTCGTACCGGAACGCCGGCCGGATCCGCTTGAAGATGCGCGGCACCGTCTCCAGGTTGTGCGCCAGCACCTCGGGCCGCGCGGAGAACACCTCGGCCAGCTGTTCGGGATCGGCGTTGAAATCAGGGATGAGCAGCTCCACGCCGGTGTGCGGGTTCAGCTGCTTGATGGCGCGCACCGTCTCGGCGTACAGCCAGGCCCCGCCGTCCTCCAGATCGTCGCGCGCGACGCCGGTGATGGTGGAGTAGCGCAGCCCCATGGCCTGCACGCTCTCGGCCACCCGGCGCGGCTCGTCCCGGTCGAGTGCGGCGGGTTTGCCGGTGTCGATCTGGCAGAAGTCGCAGCGCCGCGTGCACTGCTCGCCGCCGATGAGGAAGGTGGCCTCGCGGTCCTCCCAGCACTCGAAGATGTTGGGACACCCCGCCTCTTCGCAAACCGTGTGCAGCCCTTCGCGTTTCACCAGGCCCTTGAGTTCGGAGTACTCGGGGCCCATGGTGGCGCGGGTGCGAATCCACTTGGGTTTGCGCTCGATCGGGGTCTCGGCGTTGCGGGCCTCGATGCGGAGCAGTTTCCGGCCATTGGGTCCGGCCGGATTGGTGTTCGGTGTCGGGGTATCGACGGAGGTCACTCAAGTCACCTTACGCTCGTGATCATTCCGCGGTGGCGGGCACCTTGCCGGTGACAGCCGGGGGCCGGGTGATCTGGTGATCGGTAACCGGGAGCTCGCCGTTGAGCGCTCGGGTGATGGCGTCGGCGACCAGGGGCCGCACCTCGGCGACGGTCACCTCGCGGCGGAGTTCGCGGGTCAGCGTGGTGACGCCGGCGTCGCGGATGCCGCACGGCACGATGGCGTTGAAGCCGTCGAGGGTCGAATTGCAGTTCAGCGAGATGCCGTGCATGGCCACCCCGCGCTGTACGCGCACGCCGATAGCGGCGACTTTGCGCTCGGGCAGGAAGTCGTTCGCGGGCACCCAGACGCCCGAACGGCCTTCCACGCGACCGGCATTCACGCCCAGCTGCGCGCACACGTCGATCAGGGCCTCTTCGAGCCGCCGCACGTACGCGACCACGTCGACGGGCTCCGCGAGCCGGATGATCGGATATCCGACCAGCTGCCCGGGGCCGTGCCAGGTGATCTTGCCGCCGCGGTCGACCTCGATCACCGGGCTGCCGTCCATGGGCAGGTCCTGGGCCTCGGTGCGCCGTCCGGCGGTGAATACGAACGGATGCTCCAGCAGCAGCAGCCGATCCTGTCCGATGCCCTCGGCGCGTTCGCTCGCGATCTCGCGCTGCTTCTCCCACGCCTCGGTGTAGTCGATGAGGCCCAGATCCTCCACCAGCAGTTCGGTGCTGTCGAGGCGGGCCGAGATGCCGCGGGCCGGGGTGACGGCCGGTCTGCCAGAGGCGGCGGTGGTGCTCTCGCTCACGACAGCGACGTTACGCCATCATCGATCGTGAGCTGCATCAGCGTCAGATCGATCCAGCGCCCGAACTTGTGCCCGACCTCCGGCATCCGCCCGACGATCTCGAAGCCGAACTTCGCGTGCAGGGCGATGGAGGTGGTGTTGCCGGATTCGACGGCCGCGACCATGACGTGCACGCCGCCGCGCTGCGCGCGTTCGATGAGTGCGCGCATGAGGGTGGTGGCCACGCCGCGGCGGTGGAACTTCTCGGCCACGTACACCGAATTCTCCACGGAGAAGCGGTATCCCGACTTGGGCCGGAACTGCGCGTAGCTGGCGTACCCGGCGACCGCGCCGTCGATCTCGGCGACCAGGATGGGGTAGCCGCCGCGGGTGCGGGTCTCGAACCACGCCTTGCGTTCGTCCAGATCGGCCGGTTCGGTATCCCAGATGGCCGTGGTCTCGGCGATGGCGTGGTTGTGGATCGCCAGGATCTCCGGCAGATCGCTCTCCCGTGCGTCGCGCAGCTGGAGTTCGGCGCGGGCGAGCACGGTGGGGGAGGGAGTTTCACTCACGCCCCCAACGGTAATCAGGATGCGGTTGTGAGCCGGACCTCACCCGGCGTCAGTCTTCGTCCAGGCATTGCACGAGGTCACCGGGGGCAAGCACGTGCGGCAGGCAATGATAGGGATCGTCGATGGTCTGCACGGTGTATCCGCCCGCGAGGAGCGCGAATGCGACGAACAGTTCGGCCGCGATTGTTTTGAACATTGGTGACCCCCTGTCACTCGATGGCCCGTATCCCGCACGGGTCGAATGGGGAGTTATCGGCAATGGCTACTACCGAGTTACCTGATTATGGGCGTCTTACACGTCATCGGGTCGGCATTCAGGTCTCAGATCTGTAGCGCTTCGGCGTTACCCAGGGGATTTAGTCGACCGACCTACGACCACGGTACGCCTGTGTGAAATGCCGTGGTTTCGGCCAGTTGCGGGTCAGTTGCGGCCGAGGGTCGCCGCCAGCGCGGCGCCGACGGTCGGATGCTGGAACTCGAACCCGGCTTCCTCGAGCTTCGTCGGAATCGCGCGCGGCCCGTGCAGAATGCCCTCCTGCGCGAATTCGCCCAGCACCGCGCGTAATGCGAAGGCGGGCACCACCAGTGGCGTGGGCCGATGCATGGCCCGGCCGACCGCGCGGGTGAACTCGGCGTTGGTGACCGGAGCCGGGCCCGCCAGATTCACCGGGCCGGAAAGACTTTCGTGCGTGAGCGCGAAAACGAGGGCCGCGATCTCGTCGTCGAGCGAGATCCACGGCAGGTACTGGCGGCCGTTGCCCAGCCGCCCGCCCAGCCCGAGGGCATACAGCGGATACAGCTGACTGAACATGCCGCCGTGCTTGGCCAGCACCACCGCACTGCGCAGCAGCACCACGCGTGCTCCCGCCTCGGCGGCGGGCAGGGTCGCGCCCTCCCAGTCCAGGCACAGGCTCGGCAGGAAACCCGTTCCCGCGGGCGAACTCTCGGTGACGACGCGATTCCCGCTGTCGCCGCCGTAGTAGTGCACGCCGCTGGCGCTCACCAGAATCGGCACGCCCTCGGCGGCCACCGCGGAGGCCAGCACATCGGTCGGAACCACCCGGCTGTCCCGCAGTTCCTGCTTGTAACTGCCGTTCCAGCGCCGCCGCCCGATGCTCGCGCCGCAGAGATTCACCACGGCGTCCGCATCGCGCAGCGCGCGTTCGTCCAGATCGGCGCGCACCGGATCCCAGCGGAATTCGTCGCGCGCCTGGGCGGGCCGCCGGACCAGGCGGGTGACCCGGTGCCCGTCGCGGCGCAGAGCCGCGACGAGCGCCGTACCGATCAACCCGGACGAACCGGCGACCACAACCTTCATGCGAACAGTGCTACTACAGGCCGAGGTCGCCCTCGAACGCCGCCTCTTCCAGCCGGTGCTTGATGGTGGTGAGGAAGCGGCCGGCGTCGGCGCCGTCGATGAGCCGGTGATCGTAGGTCAGCGGCAGGTAGGCCATCGAGCGGATGCCGATGAACTCGCTGCCGTCATCGCTGATCACCATGGGGCGCTTGACGATTGCGCCGGTGCCCAGCATGGCGGCCTGCGGCGGGACCAGGATCGGGGTGTCGAACAGTGCGCCCTGCGAACCGATGTTCGTGATGGTGAACGTGCCGCCCGACAGGTCGTTCGGCTTCAGTCCGCCGGTGCGCGCCCGGTTGGCGATATCGGCGATGGCGCGGGCCAGGCCCGCCAGCGACAGGTCGTTGGCGTTGTGGATGACCGGCGACAGCAGACCGTTCTCGGTGTCGACCGCGATACCCAGGTTGACCACCGAGTGGTAGGTGATCTCCTTGGTGTCCTCGTTGTAGGAGGCGTTCACGTTCGGGTGCACCGCGAGGGCCTCGATGACGGCCTTCGCGTAGAACGGCAGGAACGTGATGTTCACGCCCTCCCGCTGCTTGAAGGCGGCCTTGGCCTTGCCGCGCAGGGCGGCGATGCGGGTCATGTCGACCTCGTGGACCTGCGTGAGCTGCGCGGTGGTCTGCAGCGACTCGCGGGTCTTGGTGGCCGTGATCTGCCGGATGCGGCTGGCCTTCTGGACCGTGCCGGGCAGGTGCGCCAGGCTCGGACGCGAAGCGGGAGTGCTGGCAGAAACCGAGACTGCCGCTCCGGATTCGGACGCCTTTTCCTGGGGAAGATGTGCTGCCGGAGCCGGAGCCTTCTTCGCCTCGGCGGCGGCCAGCACATCCTGCTTGCGGATGCGGCCACCGACGCCGGAGCCGGTCAGGCTCGCGAGGTCGACGCCGTTCTCCTGCGCCAGCTTTCGCACCAGCGGGGTCACGTACGGACCACCGTTGGAGGACGGCTCATCGGCCGGGGTCGCACCGGCGGGCACCGGGGCGGGCTTCTGCGCGGGAGCCGGAGCGGGCGCGGGCGCCGGGGCTGGAGCGGGAGCCGCGGCGGCCGGAGCCGGTGCCGGGGCGGGCGCGGGGGCCGGAGCGGGTGCGGCCGGAGCCGGGGCGGGCGCGGGGGCCGGAGCCGGGGCGGCGGCCGGGGATCCGGAGCCGATGACGCCGAGCTGGCCGCCGACGTTGACCACGTCGTCTTCCTGCGCGGTGATCTCCAGCAGCGTGCCCGCGACGGGCGACGGGATCTCGGTGTCGACCTTGTCGGTGGAGACCTCGAGCAGCGGCTCGTCGACCTCGACCTGATCGCCGACCTGCTTCAGCCAGCGGGTGACGGTGCCCTCGGTGACGGATTCGCCCAGTTCGGGCATCTTCACCGGGGTACCGGAGGCGGCGCCGCCATTGCCGGCGGGCGCGGGTTCGGGGGCGGCGGCCGGTGCGGCAGCCTGCGGCGCGGGGGCCGGCTCGGGTTCGGGGGCAGGTGCGGGCGCGGCTTCCGGGGCGGGCGCGGCAGCGGGGGCCGGAGCCTCACCCGCGTCACCGATCACGCCGAGTTCGCCACCGACCTCGATCACGTCGTCTTCCTGCGCCACGATCTTGACCAGGACACCGGCTGCGGGAGACGGGATTTCGGTGTCGACCTTGTCGGTGGAGACCTCGAGCAGCGGCTCGTCGACCTCGACCGTGTCTCCTTCCTGCTTCAGCCACCTGGTCACAGTGCCCTCGGTGACGCTCTCACCAAGAGCCGGCATCTGGACGGAGAAGGCCATGTCCGTTGACTCCTCTGACTGCTCGTCGGGTTAAACAGTGTGTCTCGGGGTGGCGCGCACCGCGGGTCGCGGTGAACACCCGTACAGCCACCGAACTTTCTGTGGCTCCCGGAGATCCGTAGGTTGTTGTTCCGGAACCCATCCTTGCACTACCGCGCGTGCGGCGTGTCACAGGGCGGCCGATGAGCGGACCTCTCGCTACCGCCGAGGGGGCTGTGAGTGGTCGCCGAGCGCCGCGAACTGCACGGACGCCCGACTTGTCCCGTGTCCCATGTCACCGAGTTTCGTGAGGCCGGTCAGTTGTGGCGAGCGTCGCGAACCGGGCGGTCTGGTTGAAGCTTTCACCTGCGCCGCGCGAGCCCGCCACCGGCGCGAATCCCGTCCGCCGGACCTCGGCGCGGCAAAGCCGACGGCGGTGGGGAAAATGGAGTTTCCGGAAAACGCGTGTCGGAAACATGGAGTTGCCTTGTATTTGCCTGATATACAGGCAGGAGTATGGACCCCGGTCCTCTCTGCGTTTACGTTTTGCTCGAGGGGTAGCTGCATTGCATAAGAAAGTCGACTCACCCGCGGGTGACGCGCTACCGCTACCCACCTTCGGATCGGTGCTGCGGCGGCTGCGTGACGCGCGCGCCATTTCCCGCGAGCGGCTGGCCCGCTCCGCGCATCTGAGCGCCAGCTACGTCGCGCACCTGGAACTCGACGACCGTGACCGCAAACCCACCCGCACCGTGGTGGAGGCGCTGCTCAGCTGTCTGGACGAGAAGGAGCTGGTCTCCGACGCGGACCGCCGCCACCTCTACGACCTGGCCGGGCTGAGCGAGATCGACATGCCCACCGTCGAGGATCTGCGCGCCACCCTCTCGCCGGGGATGCGCCAGAGCCTGGTCCGGCACGAGCCGAATCCCGCCGCATATCTCGACACGCGCTCGAATGTGCTGGCCTGCAATGCCGCCTACGGTCGCACCTTCACCGGCATCCTCGACAACGGCAGCGTGCTGCGCTGGATATTTGCCGACGAACGATCGAAACAGGCTCTCGTGGAATGGGAACGCGAGGCCTACCTGACCGTCTCACTCGTGCGCGGATTCATCGGCCGTTCCGACAATGCCAAATGGTGGTCCGAGACACTCGAGGAGCTGAGCCGCTATCCCGATTTCCGTCGCATCTGGGCGAACGGCGACGCCGGATTCGGCCGCCAGACCCCGCGCATGGAACTCCGCGACCCGGATTCCGGCGAGCACCGCCACATCGATCTCGAACTCTTCCAGGTCGATTCGGTCGAATACCACGACCGCATCCTCTTCGTCGTGGGCCTCCCCGCCGCACCCGAGGAGTAGTTCCCGCGCCGAGCGATGCCGGCGCAGAATATATTCTGCGCCAGCGATTTTCGGCCATGCCGAACGAGCATTACCGCGAACTGTGCTGCCGCCTACTCCGCGGCGATGTCCTCGAGGGTGGCGATGAGGGTGCGGACCGGGACGCCGGTGCCGCCCTTGCCGATGTAGCCGAACGGCCCGCCGGTGTTGTAGGCGGGGCCGGCGACATCCAGGTGCGCCCACTCGACCGACTCCGGCACGAACTCCTTGAGGAACAGCCCGGCCGACAGCATGCCGCCCCAGCGGTGCGGTGCGACATTCGCCAGATCGGCGATCTTGGAGTTGAGGTCGCCGCGCAGTTCCGCGGGAAGCGGCATGGCCCAGGCGTTCTCGCCGACGCCCTGGGAGATGCGCGCCACCCGATCCCGGAAGGCGTCGGTGCCCATCACGCCCGGGGTGCGGGTGCCCAGCGCCACCATCTGCGCGCCGGTGAGGGTGGCCACGTCGATCAGGTAGTCCGGCTCGTCCTCGCTCGCGCGCACGATGGCGTCGGCCAGGATCAGCCGGCCCTCGGCATCGGTATTGATCACCTCGACGGTGGTGCCGCCGTACTGCACCAGCACGTCGCCCGGACGCTGCGCGGTCGCGGACGGCATGTTCTCGGCCATCGGCACGGTCGCGACCACGGTGAGGGGCAGGCTCAGCCGCGCCGCCAGCAGCGTGGTGGCGATGACCGCCGCCGCGCCGCCCATATCGGAGGTCATGTTCTCCATGTTCGCGGCCGGCTTGATGGAGATGCCGCCGGTGTCGAAGGTGATGCCCTTGCCGATGAGCGCGACCTTCTTGTCGCCGCCCGCGTAGGTGATGCGGATCAGCCGCGGCGGCCGCGAGGAGCCCTTGCCGACGCCGAGGATGCCGCCGAAGCCCTTGGCCTCCAGCTCGGTTTCGTCGAGGATCTCCACGTGCAGTCCGGCGGCCTTGGCCAATTCGGCTGCGCGGTTGGCGAATTCGGCCGGGAACAGCGCGTTCGGGGGAGTGTTCACGAAATCCCGTGCGGTGGCGACGGCTTCGGCCACGGCCTGGGCGCGGAACAGGGCTTCTTCACCGAATCCCGCGTCGGGAACCAGGAATTCGACGCGAGCGACCGGCTGGTCACCCGGCTTCGGCGCGGACTTCACCGACTTGAACGCGGTGAACTGGTAGGCCCCGAGGTAGAACCCCTCGGCCGCCGCGCCCAGATCGAGCCCGGACAGCGTGGTGACCGCTGTCGCGGTCCCGGCCAGCGCCCGCCCGGCCACACCGGCCGACTTGCGGATCTGCTCGGCGTCCACTTTCTCGGCCGGGCCGAGGCCGACCGCGAGCACACTGTCCACGCCCAGTCCGGCCGGCGCCGGAACCCGGGTGAGCTCCTCGGGCTTGCCCTTGGCTCCGACCGCGCGCAGGGCGGTCAGCAGCGCCGCCCGGGTGTCGGCGTCCAGCACATCGCCGAAGGCGTCCGCGGGCGCGATGACGGGACCGTCGTCGGACGACGTGAGTCCGATGACGAGCACATCGGCCTCGCCGATGCTCTCGGTGCGTACCAGTTCCGGCCCGAGCGAACGATCTGCAACAGCTGTCATGGGCCCCACGTTACTGGGCGTGTCGAATCGGGTCGGGGTTCGGCGCGTCGAATGCGAAATGTCCCGATTGCCGGAGTGCCTGCGGCGATGCCGTGATCTCCGTCCCGAGAACTGAGACACGTCGTGTCGAAGCCCTCCGCCACGGGCGCCGATCACTAGGCTGACTCGGACCGCCACGGCGGTCGAGGCGATGGAGGGTTACGAGCTGGTGGAGTTGCGTGGCGACGTGGTGCCCGATGCTCGGACGCCCGTGGGGGACGAGGGGGAGCGGGGATTCGGCTGGGACTGGCCCGCGAAGTCGTCCCGGATCCTGCAATTCGAGCGGCCGCAACGGATCTGGGAGAAACACCCGGTGCGCGGTCAGGCCCGGCCCTACGTGGTGGCGATCTTCAACCTCAAGGGCGGCGTGGGCAAGACGACCACCACCGCCGCCCTGGCCGAGATCCTCTCCGTCGAATTCGGCAAACGCGTCCTGGTCGTGGACCTGGACCCGCAAACCAATCTCACCACCATGATGGTCGGCGAAAAACGCAGGGCGGAACTGGATTCCGCCGACGCCACCCTGGCCGCGGTCTTCGCCGACGCCCTGGCCGGGCGTCGCCCCGGCAATGCCGCCCGCCTGGTGCAGCAGCAGGTCTCCCCGATGTCGGTCGTCACCTCGGTCGACCTCTTACCGTCCTCCCCGAAGCTCATTGCGCAACAGGATGATCTGCCGCACCTGCGCGGCAACGACCCCACCACGGTCCTCGCGGCCTCACTGGCGGATGTGCTCGGCGGCTACGACTTCGTCCTCATCGACTGCCCGCCCAACCTCGGCACCATCACCCAGAACGGATTGCGCATAGCCGACGGCTATCTCATCCCCACCATCCCGGATTTCATGTCCACCTACGGCATTCCGTCCGTCCAGCACCACATCCGCCACCTCGCCGCCGACTGGGGAGCCCCCATCGAGGAACTCGGCGTGGTGGTCACCAAATACCGCCGCTCCTCCGCGGTGCACCGCCAGGTCCTGGAAGCCCTCTCCCGCAACCACTCCCTGCCCAGGCTCTTCCCCACCCGCATCCCCGAATCGAACCAGATCGCGGCGGCGGCCGAATACGCCGACTTCGGCGGCCTGCGCCAAAAGTACGGCACCGGAGGCCAATTCCTCGCCCTGCGCGAATTGACGGCGGACTTCCTGGCCACCACCAGAATCAAACTGGCCTGGAGCCGCTGACCCGGCTACGCCGCGACCGGCAGCACCTCACGCGGCACCCCGGCGTCGGCGAGCCGTCCATCGCCGAGTAGCAGGCAGTGATCGGCGCGCAGCGCTTCGGCCCGGTCGTGGGTCGAATGCACGACCGCGACCCCGCCGGCCGCGACGTCCCGCAGGGTGCGCGAGATCTGTTGCTGCGCATCGATATCCAGACCGGTCGTGGGCTCGTCCAGCAGGAGCAACTCCGCCTCCTGCGCCAGCGCGCGGGCGAGCAGCGCACGCTGACGTTGGCCGCCGGAGAGATCGGTCAGTCGTCGTGCGGCGAGATCGCCGATCCCCATGCGGTCGAGGCATTCGCCGACGAGGTCATGATCGCGGCGAGTGAGCCGCCGCCACGGTCCGCGATGCGCCCACCGTCCCATGGCCACGGTCTCGCGGACGGTGATCGGCAGCGTCGCGGGCACCGCGCTCTGCTGCACCACCAGCGCCGGGCGACTGCTGCTCGCATGGATGACCGCACCGGCCAGCGGCGTGATCACCCCCGCCAACACTCCCAGCAGGGTGGATTTCCCGGATCCGTTCGGCCCGACCACCGCGGTCACCCGCCCGGCCGGAATATCGGCCGTCACCTGGTCCAGCACGGTCCGCGAGCGGTATCCGGCGCACAGCTTCTCGATCCGCACCGCGGCTGTCTCTGCGTTGTTCACTATCTCACCTAACTTGTACTGAAAATCATTTTCATATTAGGGTGCCCTCTCGTGGAGTTCCTGATCGCCCCCTTCGAAGTGTCCTTCGTGCAACGAGCGCTCTGGGGCGGCCTGCTGGTCTCCGGTGTGTGCGCCCTCGCCGGCACCTGGGTTGTGGTGCGCGGCATGGCATTTCTGGGCGAGGCCATGGCGCACGGCCTGCTGCCCGGCGTCGCCATCGCCTCGCTGCTCGGCGGAAACCTGCTGCTGGGAGCGGCTTTCAGCGCCGGAGCCATGGCAGCGGGCGTCACCGCTATGGGCCGCAGCTCCCGCTTCGCCGCCGACACCGCCATCGGCCTGCTGTTCGCGGGCATGCTCGCGCTGGGCGTGATCATCGTGTCCCGCTCGCAATCCTTCGCAGTCGATGTCACCGGCATGCTCTTCGGTGACGTTCTGGCCATTCGTCACCAGGACCTGGTCTATCTGGCCGTCGCGCTGGGCATTTCACTGGTGGTCGCCGTCCTCGGCCATCGGTCGTTCGTGGCCCTGGCCTTCGACCCGCGCACCGCCCACACCTTGGGCCTGCGCCCACGCCTGGCACACGCCGCACTGCTCGCACTGCTGACACTCGCGATCGTGGCGTCCTTCCACGTGGTGGGCACACTGCTGGTCTTCGGGCTACTCATCGCCCCGCCCGCCGCCGCCACCTACTGGGCCGACCGGATCCCGGTGATCATGGCCCTGGCCGCGCTGTTCGGCGGAATCGCCACCGTCACCGGCCTGCTCATCTCCTGGCATGCCGGAACGGCGGCGGGTGCGACCATCGCGGCGGTCGCGGTCGGCCTGTTCTTCGTCTCCGCGCTCGCGGCGGCACTGCGTTCGGCGCTGCGTCGCCCCGGTCTCCTCGGCTCGCTGCGCCGTCGCGCCCCGGGAACGCCGAATACCGTTGCGGCGCTGGCCCTGCTGATCTCGTTCGGCTCCCTGCTCGGATGCACCAGGCCCGTCGACGACACGGCCCCCGCCGACGTCCCGCACGGCTACGTGGCGGGCGCGGAGGAAACCGACTCCCCGCAAACACGTTTGGTGGTGGCAGACGTCTCCGGTGCGACCCGCGTGATCGATCTGACCACCGAGCAGATCACCGAAGCGGGCCGGGCGGCCGGAGTAACCGGCGTGGCAGCCGATGATCGCTTCGCGTTTCTCTCCACCCCGAACGCCGCCCGCATCGTCGACGGCGGCGCCTGGACCGTCGATCACGGCGACCACATGCACTACTACACGACCGCCATCAGGGAGATCGGCGCGCTAGACCGCGGCGAAATCCGGGCGGTGCACAGCGATCCGGCGGTGGCGGCGATCATCTCCGACTCCGGCACCACACTCCTGGATCGGAAAGCGCTGGACACGGGATCGGTTGCCCAGCAGCGCATAGTTGAAGGTCTGGCTGTTCCGTTCGCCGAACACCTGGTCGCCGTGCATCCCTCCGGCCGAGCGGAGGTGCGGTCACGGGACGGCGCGACGGTGACACCACTCACCGAGCCCTGCGCCGAACCACGCGGATCAGCGGTCACCCGGCGCGGCATCGTATTCGGCTGCGCGGACGGCGTTCTGGTCGTCTCCGCCGACGAGGGCGCCTTCGCCGCCACGAAAATCGCCTACCCCGGCCAGGTTTCCGCCGCCGACCGCCCGACCGCCTTCACCCACCGCCCCGGTAGCACCACCCTGGTCGCCCACGCCGGTGACCGCGGTGTCTGGCTGCTCGACATCCGCTCGGGTATGTGGCGTCTGTTCGAGGTCGGCCCGGTGGTCGCGGCGAATACCGCGGGCGAGGGCAGTTCCGTGCTGACCCTCACCGCCGACGGCATCATGCACGCCTACGACCCCGGCACGGGAGCCGAAACCGCTCGCGCCCAACTGCTTTCCGCTCCGGTCTCCGGTGCGTCCCGTCCGGTCATCGACATCGATTCGAGCCGTGCCTACCTCAACGACCCGCAGGCGAAATCCGTGTACGAGATCGACTACCGCGACAACCTCCGCCGCGCCCGCACCTTCCCACTCGACATCGCACCCGACTACATGGTGGAGACCGGCCGATGAGACTGTTCCGACGCCGCGCCGCTGTCCTACGCCGGGAGCCGCACCGCACAAAACTATTGACGGCCGTCGTCGCCGGCTGCGCCCTCGCCGTACTGGCGCTGCTCCCGGCCTGTTCGAACGCCGACTCCGACCGTCTCGAAATCGTCGTGACCACCAATATTCTCGGCGACATCACCCAGTCCCTGGTCGGCGACGCCGCCTCGGTCATGGTGCTCATGCCCGCCGGTGCGGACCCGCACCAGTTCGCCATCTCGGCGCAGCAGGCCGCCCGTATCGAACACGCGGCCCTGCTGGTCCACAACGGCCTGGGCCTGGAGGAGGGCGTCCAGCGCCACGTCTCCGCCGCCGAACAGTCCGGCGTCGCAACACTTTCCGTCGGTGAGCGGGTCGACCCGCTGAACTACCGGGCCACCGACCGTCCCGACCCGCACTTCTGGACCGACCCGGCCCGGGTCCGCCGCGCGGTCGAGGTGCTCAGCGCCCGGCTGCTCGAACTCGATGGAATCGACGCGAATGCGGTGCGCGCCAACACCGACCGCTATCTCGCCGAGGTCGCCACCCTCGACGCATGGATGACCGATCGCTTCGCCGCCCTCCCCGCCGAGAGCCGCCGCCTGGTCACCAACCATCACGTATTCGGCTATCTAGCCCAGCGTTTCGGCTTCGAGGTCATCGGCGCGGTGATCCCCAGCGGTACGGCCCTCGCCTCGCCGAGCGCCTCCGATCTCGCGGATCTCGCCACCGCCGTGCGCACCGCGGGTGTCCGCGCGATCTTCGCCGACTCGTCCCAGCCCGACCGCCTCGCCCGGGTCCTCGCCACGCAAGCGGGCGTGAACGTCCAAGTCGTCGCCCTGCACACCGAATCCCTCACCGCGCCCGGCGGGGGAGCGGCCACCTACCTGGAAATGATGCGCGCCAACACCGACGCCATCGTCTCCGGCCTGACCAAGCCTTGATCCACCCCACCCTGCCCGATGAGGAGTAACCCCATGCGTTTTCGTCCCGCCACCGCGGCGGCCCTGACCGGTCTGCTGGCCTCGGCGGTCGCCCTGAGCGGCTGCGGTTCGGAGAAGTCCGATCCGGCCCCGAAGATCAACGACCCGCTCGCCGTCACCTACGACGGGGGCATCTACCTGCTCGACGGCGAAACCCTGAAGGTCGCAAGCGATCTGAAGCTCGACGGCTACAACCGCGTCAACCCGGCAGGCGACGACAGCCACGTCATGGTCTCCACCAAGGACGGGTTCCGCGTCCTCGACGCCACCGGCGCGACCCTGACCGACATCGAATTCCCCGGCGCCAAGCCCGGTCACGTGGTCCGCCACGCCGACCGCACCGTCCTGTTCACCGACGGCACCGGCGAGGTCACCATCTTCGACCCGCACGATCTGGCGAACGGCAAGCCGAAGGCCGAGGTGTACCAGGCTGCCGCCCCGCATCACGGTGTGGCGGTGCAGCTTTCGACGGGCGAACTGGTCGTCACCCTCGGCACCGAGGAGAAGCGGGTCGGCATGGCCGTCCTCGACAAGGACCGCAAGGAGATCGCCCGCAACGAGGACTGCCCCGGCGTCCACGGCGAATCCACCACCGCCGGTGAGGCCGTCGTCATCGGCTGCCAGACCGGCGCTCTCATCTACCGCAACGGCGTCATCACCAAGGTCACCAGCCCGACCCCGTACGGCCGCATCGGAAACCAGGCAGGCAGCCCCCTGTCCCCGATCGCGCTCGGCGACTACAAGCAGGACAAGAACGCCGAACTCGAACGCCCCACCCAGGTTTCGCTCATCGACACCCGAGACGGCAGCCTGCGCCTGGTCCAGCTCGGCACCAGCTACACCTTCCGCTCGCTGGCTCGCGGCCCCCAGGGCGAAGCCCTCGTCCTCGGCACCGACGGCAAAATCCACGTCATCGACCCCGTGGCGGGCACGGTAACCCGCAGCTTCCCCGTCACCGCCGCCTGGGAAGAACCCCTGAAGTGGCAGGAAGCACGTCCGGCGATCTTCGTCCGCGGCGCGGAGGTCTACGTCAGCGACCCCGTCACCAAACAGATCCACCGTGTCGACCTGGCCGCCGGCAAGGTGACGAACTCGGTGACCCTGGACGCGGCCCCGAACGAACTCAGCGGCGTCGTCGCCGACAATCACGGCCACTGACCCACCGGGCAGCCGCACATCCTGAGTCTCGCCGTCGGCACCGAGCGGGTGCACCGCGTCGCGCCCGGACATCGCTACCGCGAGGTTCCGCCACCCGGAGCCGAGGTGCCGGAGCGCAGTAGCGTGCCGAGCTCGGCGCGGTTCGAGACGCCCAGCTTCTGATAGACGGTATGCAGGGTGTTCTCGACCGTGCGGACCGACAGCACCAGTCGTTCCGCGATCTCCCGGTTGGCCAGCCCGTCGCCCGCGAGCCGCGCGATCTCGAGTTCACGCGGCGTGAGCTGTGGTGCGTCGAGGCGGGCCAGTGCCGGTGTCGTCACGCCTTCACACGCCTCGGCCAGCAGCTCGGCCCGTGCTGCGGCCGAGCGTGCCGACGCCGAGCGCCCCGCACTCTCGAACGCGTTCGCGGCCTGGCGGCGGCATCGGCGGCGAGCAGCAGATACCCGAGTCGCTCGAACCGTTCCGACACCGCATTCAGTCCCGGACCGTCCACGGCGCTCGCCGCCCGCGCGTGATCCGCTGCGACGGAAGCGAACTCGCCCTGGCATTCGGCGGCCAGCTCGACGAGCCCGTCGGCGACCGCGGTCGCGCAGCCCAGTCGCACCGCGTCGTGCCCGGCCACCACCGCTTGGGATATGGCCCCCGCCAACCGCATTCGGTCCATGTTGGCGAGCGCCAGTTCGGCCGCCCGCGCGAATTCCCCCCGCGCCACAGCAACCCACGGTCGCGCCAGATCCACCCCGAAGAGCAGTGCGACCTCGAGCCCGGTCTCCGCACCTTTCGCGAGCGCCTCCTCGGCCGTCGCCACATCCCCGGCCAGCGCCGCCGCGGTGGCCAGCTCCGCCCACCGATGCGCCTGCATATCGCTCAATGCGACGCCGGGGGAGGGGGTTGCGAGTAGTCGCGCCGCCGTCCGCATCCGCCCGCGCTGCCGTTCCAGCCCGCCGCGCGCATGCGCGTTCTCGGCCTCCGACACCGCCCAGTCGCTGCCGTCGCCCGTGGTGGTCTCGCCCAATTCCACTGCGTCACCCGCGATTCCGAGCTCACCGGCGAAGATTGCGGCGATCTGTTTGATGCCCTGCAAGGCCCGCACGAACACCGGCACCGCGTCCTGCCACTGCTCCCGGCAATCCAACGCCACCTCCACATCGGCGAGCGCCTCCACCGCCCGCCCCATGAAGGTGAGCGTCCACGCCCGCTGCCCGAGTGCCTGCGCCAGGATCGGAATGCTCACCGGGGCAGCGGTGATCGCGTCCAGCACGGTGAGCGCCTTGTCGAAATGCCCCAGCGCGAAGTGGATCGACGACTGCCAGAACATGAGTTCCTGCCGGTTCTCCGGTGCGGTCAGCAGCAGCTCGGCCGCTTCGACCAGCGCG
The DNA here is from genome assembly GCF_016741815.1 of Nocardia acididurans. Classification (GTDB taxonomy): domain Bacteria; phylum Actinomycetota; class Actinomycetes; order Mycobacteriales; family Mycobacteriaceae; genus Nocardia; species Nocardia acididurans. Next base: position 2,684 of record NZ_JAERRJ010000003.1, on the reverse strand, counting down.
ATGGCCTCCTCCGCCCGCCCAGCGTCGCCATGATGTTCAACCGCGTCGAGATGAGCAGCGTCCGCGTCCGCTCATCACACGGCTGCTCCCACACCTTTTCGAGCAGCGCTTCGGCCTGCCGCATCTTCCCGCCGTACCCGAGCACCGGCGCGAGCAGCACCGCCGCCTCCGGCCCCGCCCCGGCTTCCACGGCGGCCCACCCGAACCGTTCGGCCAGCGGATAGTCGTGCCCCGCCCACGCCAGCCGCAACGCCGCCAGCAGCGGCTCGGGCGCGGAGTACGATCCACTCTCCAACCGCCACAAAGCGATTCGAAGCTCATCCGCCCGAGCGTGGCTCCCGGTCTCGTGCATTTCGGCGAGCTGTCGATAGCGTCGCGTACCCCGCAGGCGGGGTAGCTCCGCACGCACGGTCTCACCGTAGAGCGGATGGGCCAGTCGAATCATGGTGCGACGTCCCGATTGTGGTCGAGCCTCTTCATCCGCGATCACGACCAGCCCGCGTTCCTCGATCTGCTCGACCGCGTCCACCGCCGACACTGTCAGCAATTTCCCGAGTTCGAGCGGTTCGCCCAGCGCGACCAACTCCAGCACCTCGGACTACGCCGCTGTCAGCTCGCCGATTCGCCCGGAGATCAGCTCGCTCAACTGCCGGGACAGCGGCACCGCCCCATGCCACCGCCACACCCCGCCGTGCTCGGTCAGCGTGCCGCGCTCGACCGCCTCGTTCACCAATTCCCGCAGATACAGCACATTCCCGCGACTGAGCGCCGTCAACCGCCCCGCATTCTCGACCGGCCCGCCCAGCACCCCCGCGAGCACCGCGGCCACCTCGTCATCGGGCAGTGCGCCGAGTTCGATCCGCTCGCCCGGCCCGTCTCGCCACAGTGAGGTGATCGGGTCGGGACAGCTCTCCCCGGTCCGAACCGTCACCAGCACCTGCTGCCCGCCGTCCACCAATTGCCGAACCAGCGCCGCGGACACCGCATCCAGCTGATGCGCGTCATCGACGATCAGCACCCCGCGCACGGCCTCCCGCACGGCCTGCCCCGCCCAGCCGAGCAGATTGTCGGTCACCGCCTCGGCGGGCAGCAATGTCCCGAATGCCCCGAGCGGCAATGCTTTCGCGGTCGCATTGGCGCGCACCCGCACGGCCCCCCGGTGCGGCCTCGGCCGCGATTCGGCTCTTCCCGACACCCGCCCCGCCCGCGAGCACTACGCTCCCGCCGCCCGCCAGCACCCGCCGGATCCGCGTCAGTTCCGCACCCCGGCCGCTGAACGGCCACCGCAACGACATCCCCGGATTGTAGGAAACCGCACGTCAATCCCGCTCGACGTCCGATCAGCCCATTCCCGACCTTTCGCCCGATCCGGCCCATACGCTGGAAACGACACCGTAGTCGGGCATTGTCCAGCGGTGTCCCCACCCTCCGGTGCCCACTTCGGATCCCACGGGCGCACAGGAGGATCGCAGTGGCGAAGGCGAAGTTCCAGCGGACGAAGCCGCACGTGAATGTCGGCACCATCGGTCATATCGACCACGGCAAAACCACTCTCACCGCGGCGATTACCCGGGTACTACACGAACAGCATCCGGACCTGAATCCGTTCACGCCGTTCGAGGCCATCGACAAGGCCCCCGAGGAACGCCAACGCGGCATCACCATCTCCATCGCGCATGTCGAGTACCAGACCGAGAACCGCCACTACGCCCACGTCGACTGCCCCGGCCACGCCGACTACATCAAGAACATGATCACCGGTGCCGCCCAGATGGACGGCGCGATCCTGGTCGTGGCCGCCACCGACGGCCCCATGCCCCAGACCAAGGAGCACGTGATCCTGGCGCGGCAGGTGGGCGTCCCCAAAATCGTGGTGGCCCTGAACAAGTGCGACATGGTCGACGACGAGGAGATCCTCGAACTGGTCGAACTCGAGGTGCAGGAACTCCTCACCGAGTACGAGTTCGACGGTGACAACAGCCCGGTGGTCCGCATCTCCGCCTTCAAGGCCCTGGAGAACCCCTCCGGCGACTGGGGTTCCGGCATCGTCGAACTCCTCGACGCCGTCGACTCCTGGATCGACACCCCCGCCCGCGAGGTGGAGAAGCCCTTCCTCATGCCGATCGAGGACGTCTTCACCATCACCGGCCGCGGCACCGTGGTGACCGGGCGCATCGAACGCGGCATCCTCAAGGTCAATGCGGAGGTGGAGATAGTAGGTATCCGCCCGAAGACCACCAAGACCACGGTCACCGGCATCGAAATGTTCCGCAAACTGCTCGACGAGGGCCAGGCCGGCGAGAACGTGGGCCTCCTGCTGCGCGGTATCCGTCGCGAGGATGTGGAACGCGGCCAGTGCGTCATCAAGCCCGGGTCGGTCACTCCGCACACCGAGTTCGAGGGCCAGGCGTACATCCTCTCCAAGGAGGAGGGCGGCAGGCACACCCCGTTCTTCAACAACTATCGCCCGCAGTTCTACTTCCGGACCACGGATGTGACCGGGGTGGTGACGCTCCCCGAGAGCGTCGAGATGGTGCTTCCGGGCGACAACGTCCACATGTCGGTGAAGCTCATCCAGCCGATCGCCATGGAAGTGGGATTGAAATTCGCCATCCGCGAGGGCGGCCGGACAGTGGGGGCCGGGCAGATCACCAAGATCGTCAAGTAGTCGCGCCGAAAATCGC
>NZ_JAERRJ010000029.1 GCF_016741815.1 Nocardia acididurans | reverse complement strand
AAGCCCCCGCCAGCGGGGAGTGCAGCAGGGCGCGGCGATAGACCACACCCCGTTCCCGCCAACCACGCGGCACCCACCGAGACCGAGGCGGGGCCGCACTGTTCAGACGCGGACATCGACGCGCGCCTCGCTGAGAAGGTATCGATTCCTGGTTGAGGCACCCCATCCGATGACCAGCGGAGCCACCGCGCCGGCAGAGAGCAGCAAAAGCCCCACGACCAGCCACCCCGGCGCCTTCCACCCCAGACACAGCCAGGTCAGCAGAGCCGGGCCGATACAGTCCGACATCCGCAACCCGACGCTGAACACACCCAGATACTGGCCGATCGCCGACGCCGGGGCCAGGGTGTTCGCCGCCTCGAATCCTCCTGCGGTCTGCCACAACTCACCCACACTCAGCGCCGTCACCCCCGCCGCGACGAACAGCACCCCGACCAGCCCCGACTCCCCCGCCGACAAACCGAGCATTGTGCACGCCACGAAAAACGCCCATCCCGCCCGCCGCAACGCCACCCCCGCCGACACCAGCGTGTTCACGCGGCGACCCACGCGCACCTGGAAACACACGACGATGACCGTGTTCAGGACGAACGCACTCGGAGCCGTCCAGGTCGGCAACTGCGCACATTGCATGATCCACAGCGGGACGATGACGTTCAAGATCCGATACTGCAGCGACAACACCGAATCCACCGCGGTCAGCGCCAGATACGGACGATCACGCAACACCAGCCAGTGACTCGGGCCCGCGCCATCGGCGCTCGGCCGCAACACAGGCAACCGCCGAACCAGCAGCGCGGCCCCGAACAGGCACACCGCACTGGACCCGATCAGAATCCCGTACGCAGCGATCGAATCGAAATGCGCGACCGCCACCGACGCCGTCGCCCCCACCGCCACACCGACATTGAACACCGACCGGATATAGGCCCGGAACTCACCTACCCCGTCGACGACGATCCTGTTGATCACCGGGCCGGTCACCACCACCGCGGCCGCCCGACCACAGGTTGACACGACTACCACAACCACGAACCCCGCAAACTCGCGCACCGCAAGAAAACCCAACGTCGCAACCCCGGCCACGGACAACGTCATCCACATCACAATCCTCGGCCCGAACCGATCCGAGAGCCGACCCGCCGCGACCCCGCCACACACACCCGCCAAACCCGCGATGCTCAAACCGACACCGAGCTGCGCCGGCGAAATCCCCGCGATCCGCGTGAAATACACCACCCCCGACGACAAATAGATGCCACTCGAGATCGAGGTCACCAACATGATCAGCGCCAGCGCGCGGCGCGCATGCCTGTCGGGAGAATCGTCGTCACCGCTCCGAACCCGTCGCGCCCCACTGCGGCGGTGAACCGGCGCCCGGTGGCGGCCGCCTCGCACGGCCCGGTGACGTCCCCGCTGTAGGGGTCGGTGCAGCCGGTGATCGGCGTTGCGTGCCGGAGGCGAAACCGGCACAGGTGTGCGTGTCATTCCTGTGGCACACAGATCATGTGGAACCCCGCCCTGGCCTGGGCGATCGAATCCATCACCTGCACCGTCGAATCACCGCGGAACCGGAACGCCGCGCCCACTCCGACATAGCCCTCGCTGGCGGTGATGACCGCGCCCCGCGCGGGCACCTCACCGTCGTAGAGCGTTCGGCCGAGCGCAGGAGTGATCTCGAGACCGGAATCGATCACCACACACGGCGGCGGTACCGAGGGCCTGATGACGACGAAACCACCTACCACATCCTCCGGGAACACGTGCGGCTCGGGAGTACGCCCCAGCTGGATATCGAGCGAGGCGCCGAGCAGATCGAACTGGTGTACATCACGCCAGATGTAGGCGATCTCGGTACCACCCACCCGAGCGGCGACCTCGAGAAACCGCAGCTGTGGCCGGCCCGAATCGTCGTAGCCCAGAAAGTATTCCAGATGAAACGCCTGCGGCCGCCCTTTGCTCAGCGCCAGGCACACCGCGACGGCCAATTCCTCGGCCTGCGCTCGTAGTGCCGGATCGTCGAGCTCCACCGAACCCAGCGTCGCGCCTCCGGTGGCAAACGACAGACAGGTATCGACATAACGCGACACCCGCCACGCCGCCAGCTCCGTCCCGGTCCAGATCCCATCGATATGGCCGACCGGATCCGGGCAGAAACGTTGCACCAGAAACGGTTCCGCACTCAGATCCGGCAGCGCCGCCAGCTCGCCATGTGACTCGATGATCACCACATCACGGCTCGTCGCACCCAACCGCGGCTTGACCACCACTGGAAACCCGTGTGCCTCAGCGAAGCTCGCCACCTCGGTGTCCGTGCGCACCTCCCCGAACTCCGGGACATCGACACCCGCAGCCTGCACAGCCTCACACATGACCAACTTGTCGCGGAACCAGACCACATGCTCAGGAAGATCACCGTCCACCCCGAACTCCATCCGCAGCGCGGCCGCAGTCATCAAGTCGTACTCACCCCGGGCGATGATCCGTTCGGGCCGCCCGTAAGTCGAGACGAGGTCACGCACCGCCTTCGCCGCGTAGGCCAGGTCCTCGATGACGATCACCGCGGTGGCCTCGGGTGGCACTGTGCGCTGCGCACTGCGGATCGTCACGTACGTGACTGCGTACTGGCTGTGGTCGATCCGCTCGGCGAACGGCATCGCGATACCCGGCGCACGATGCAAGACCACGATATGAGGCTTCATTGACTGCTCGAATCTACTTGTCCAACACTGAAATAACAGAGAGGGCTCTGAGCTCAGAGCGCCGCGACAGAACGCGCGGGAACGCACTGCAACCGCAGGCCTGCCGCGGTACGGCGAATAGAGGATTCCACCGCGGCCGTGGACGGCCCGACGAAGCGGAAGCGCGCGCCACAATGTTCATATCCCGACGTCGCGGGAATCACTGCGTGAAGCTGCGGCAGCACCCGCGCGTACGGACCGACCTCGCCCGCAGGCAGATCCAGCGCGACCCCGGTCACCACACACGGTCGCGAAACCGGGGTCGGAACCAACATCCAACCCCCGATCACGCCACTGTCGAACTCGGGAAAAGCCGGTGGCCGTCCCATCTGCAAATCGGCTGCCACCGCGAACAGGTCACGCTCGTGGATTTCGTGCCAGATGAACGGAATCTCCGCACCGCCGACCCGCGCCCCGATCTCCAGGAAACTCAGAGCCGCGCCGTTCTCCCCATCGAGGAACACCTCCAGATGGAACACGAACGGGTCCGCGCTCATCGCCGCGCACACCCGCGCGGTGAAATCACCCAGGCGCTGTATCAACGCCGGGTCATCGATCTCCACCGACGCGTACGGGAGCCCAGCCAAGTACTCCGAGGGCGGCATCAGGCACCGCGACGCACGCCACCCACCCAACTGCTCGCCATCCCAGAAACCGTCGACATGACCGACCGGCGCCGCGCAAAACGACTGCACCACACGAGGTTCGACCGGCTCGAACGAGTAGGCATCGAGCTCGGCAGGGCCATTCAGCTTGACGAACCCACGACTGCCCGCACCTGAGCGCGGCTTCACCACCACCGGCCAACCATGCGTCCTCGCGAACCGGGACACGGCATCCTTGTCCGGCGCGTCAGCGAACGCCGGCAACGAAACACCCGCAGCGGCAATCATTTCCGACATGACCAGCTTGTCGCGAAACCGCAGAATCCGCTCCCACTGATCGCCGGGAACATCGAACTCGGCCCGCAACCGTGCCGCGGCTTCGAGATCGGACTCACTGAACGCCAAAATCCTTGCCGGAGCGCCGAATCGCTGAACCAGCTCGCGCGCGGCCAGACTCACCGCCGACACGTCCGACGTCTTATCCACGATCTCGACGGCGCACGCGGTCGGTGGCGCCGTCGAGGCGGAATACTCGGTACAGATGTAGCTGACGGCGTAATGGCCGTGATCAACGTAGTCTGTGTAGTGAACACAGCGATCACTCCACGGGCTGATCACCACGATGTGCTGCCTCATGACGTGCCTCTCAACCCGGCGACGACAGCACAGCAGGCCGCCATCTCGTATGAGCGAGTAGATGATTGCCGCTCGAACAACCGGTAGACGGTGCCCGAGCCGCGCTCTGATGGGCGCCGACAGTAGCAGTGGCATCAACAACGAAAGGCCGTTCCTTCTCGCTGATGAGAAGGAACGGATCCGTGAGCAACCGGCCCCTATCGTGCGGGGCGCTGATGCCGCGAGTCCGGTCATCGACGGGCAATCATGATGGCGTTACAGTCGAAAGTTGTTTGCTCCGATGGAATATCACCTCACCGGAAATGAGTCTCGACACAATGCGGATTGCAGATCATCGAGTTCCGGGGCCCGCTTCGCCAGCGCCCTGCATGACGAACTCGGTGGTATCGATCGGGGGGATGGAAGTGCGCGGACACGATGCCCGTGATCCTGATCGGTGCGACCTGCCGCGAAAGAGCTTCAGCCCCTGTGATTCTCACTGCACGGACGTGACGAGTAGTGGAACAGGCCCTCCCCGGGACTGGAAGTGGAGGGCCTGTCAGGGCAAAGGATAGTTCAGGGAACGAGTCATCTGTTGCTGGTCAGATTCCCAGAAAACCACGAATCATCGACGCGCCAGCGAATAGATAGTTGACCACGGTAGAAACAATGTCGATGAGCATCGAATCTCCTTTCGTTGCAGGGTGTTTACCCTCGACAGCATATGTCAGGCAAACGAACCCTGACGCTGCGAGAATTCCCATCAGTGGGAGTAGTTCGTCGCGTGGGCATGGAGCCCGCGAGCCATCGAATATGCGAGCCCAATGAGGGGAAGCCGTCGCTCTCCGCGATCAACCACCGGGGAGCCGCCGAGGAGCAGTGGCTCCATGGTCGTCAGCGATCGACTGGACATGGCAGCGTGTCTCACGGGCCGTCGTACAAGTCGATACAGGTGTGAGCCTCGATCTGTGCTGCAAGCGATAGCTGGCTGGTGCTTCCGAATGCATGGAGGGTCTGCGCATGGCTGACACCCTCTGCTCTGGATGCGCACCTACCGCTGAGTAACAGCTCAAGTGCCTACGTCAGCCGGGATCGCCAGCGTGGATGACGACGGAACTCGGGATTGACGATGTTCGGGTCGGTCCCGGTCGAAAGCACGTTCCTGATCGACGAGAGGTTCGCAGCAAGCATCGCGCGACACGAATCTGCGGTGGCGCTGGCCGCATGAGGCGTCAATAGAAATCGATCCTCCCCTAATGCCAGCAGGCGATGTGGATCGTCATCGACCGCAGGCGGGGGTTGTATGTAGTAGCCATCCATCGCCGCCGCGCGCAGCCGGTTCTCGATCAGCGCGTTATGCAGTGCCTCTGGGTCGACGAGCCGCGGATCGGCGGCGTTCACGAGTACTGCACCAGGTCTGACCGTCCTGAGAAGAGCACTGTCGACCACGCCCTTCAGTCCATCACTGTAGGCGACATGCAAGCTGATGATCTGCGACAACGCAAAAAGGTCATCCAAACCGACACGGCGCGCAGAGAGCTCCGCCTCGATCTCCGGCTTGGGAGACCTGTTCGCGTAGACCACACGCATGCCAAACCCGTTGGTAGCGATTCTGGCGACAGTTGAACCGATACTCCCCATGCCGAAAACTCCCAGCGTCTTGCCGGCGAGCTCGAAACCTCTCACCTCCTCCCACCTCCCCACCTTTGTTCGAAGCGCTTGATGACTGATCGACCGGACGGAATCGAGGATCAAGCCGATCGAGAACTCGGCGACTGCGCGCCGGTTCGCGCCGGGCGCATTTGTGACGGCAATGCCCGCAGCCGACGCGGCGCCGACATCTATGAAGGAGTGGTAGCCGACACCGAGAAAAGCGATCACCCGGGTTCGCGCAGTCGCGGAGAGAACCGTAGCTGACACGTATTCATTGCCACCCAGAATGAAGGCGTCTTTATCGGCGAGCGCTCTAGAAAGCTCGGCCTCACCGAGTGTCTGCTCGATTACCTCGACATCGAGACCGTCATGTTCGATGGATGCTAATTCGGCGGAGCTCAACATGCTGCCTGTTACCAGGGCGCGGTGCCTGCTCATCGCTGGTATGTCCTACTCTGGTTCGACGTAGCGGAGTTGTGAAACGATTGCGCTGTCGCGGACAACAGTCGTCCTCCGGTTGCTACCAGTTCAGGATCACGGGCCAGTGCGATCCGAATCATTCGACGTCCGCGGTCTCGTTCGGTCCAGTAGAAATTGGTACCCGGCAGTACCTGCACGCCCTGATCCGCCGCCGCAGCGATGAATCTCTCGCAGTCCGGACCTGTTCGTAGCTCGACCCAATCAACCGAAATCGGGCTGTCGAGACTGGTAGCAAATCGAAAGTGCTCAATGTTCAACTCGGTGCGAAGTATCGTCCTGCTGTCACGGATCGCCGATTGTAATGTCCCGGCGAGGCCCTGCGACAGACTGTCGTCTGCGAACTCGGACAAGACCCTCAGCTGAAACGGCGACACGCCTTGAAGAAGGTCATCGTGCTGACGGTACATCTCAGTGAACATATCCGTGCTACACACTGCGATTCCGACCTTCATTCCGCTGGTTGGCCAGGTTTTGCCCGTGTCCTCCAGCACGACGTAGGACACCTGCGAATGCTCGAGAATTTCGTATAGAGACCAGGAGGGTCGCCGAAAGAATCGAAAAGCGGCGTCGATCACAAGCGTACAATAGTTCTCTGTGCACCATTCGACCAGGGTGAGGAAACAGGACCGATCGATCATCCATCCGGTTGGATTGTTTGGGGATATCAGCCAGACCACATCCGGTTGCGTTTCAGTGAATGCGGTGCCGATATTATCGGTGCGGAAATCCTGCTCTCGGATTGGGATCAGAGTGACGCGTTCGCGGCGCAGAATCGACGGAATACTGTCGTAGGTAGGTTCTAGCAGGGCTACTGTCTTTCCTCGAATGGCACAGTAGCTAGCAACCATGGTAATTGCACACGACGCGGAGTAGGAGAACATGCACCGCGACGCATCCGGGATCTGCGGCTCACCTGCCAGTTGGAGATAGCGGCCGATGAATTCGCGCTCCAGATCAGGAAGGCGAGTTCGTCTGGCCTCGGCGAAGAGTTGCGGAAGACGCTCGATGATGGACGCCTGAGAATCGGTGAGCGATATCCTGCAATATGCGTCGGAGAGGTTCACATTCCCGGCGGCAAGACCCAACCTCTCGTACGAGGTATTCGTAATATTCGATAGATTTCCGAATGCGCTCATGCTATCCCTGCTCACCGTGCTAAAGTCTCCTGCCTTCCGTGGTCGACGATCGATACGGGAGGTCATTTGTGCGATTTACTGGCGAGCGCCGAAGAACGCACCAGACATTCTTCTCCCGGTAGACCAGTCTGCCGTCTCGCTCTTGGTAGATGAATCCGGTTTCGTTGACCCACCACGCGGGCCCGTCGGGAGAATGCAACAGCGCCCAGTCGGATTGTTTCGAGGACATGAATTGATATTCCTCGATTTCGACAACCATGGCGTTGTCGACTATTTGCGTTATCTCCATCCCGAGGCAGGTTGTGAGGGTGCGCAACCAAGGGTCGAGCGGACTTCCATCGGCTCGTCGTGATAGTGCGTACTGATCGAATTCTGGAATCGGTGCGCCGGATCGGTGAGCATCGATCACCGATTTACTGTACATGTTAGGTCTGGCGGGAACGATGACGAACTCCAGATTCAGGCGCTCTGCGAGTAGTGAGACGCCGCGCAGCAGCGTCTTGGCGAGATTCCGTCCCCTGCTCGCTGGAGCGACGCTCAGCGATAATAAGCATAGGGTGTTGCCATCAGATCGATATGTCTCCCGGCATGTTTGTTCGTTGCCCGCCACGTCGTGCCAAGTGCCGAGACTTCCGGTTTCACCGTTCCAATCGATGCGATTTGTCGTCACTATCGCGCACAGCTCACCTTCTTCGGTGGCGATGCACAGCTGGCCCTCAGGAAATACCTCCATACGAGTTTTCAACGCCCCCGGCGGTGCCGTCAAAAAAGGCATCCAGCACATTCCGTCGAGCCTGTGAATCTCGATTGCCTCCAGGTCGCCCTTGCTGTGAAGAAAGTCTCCCCACGTACTAATCACAGCTTTCGATTCCTTCAATCCCGAAACTTTCACTCTACGGAAAGGGGACATCCACGATGCCGCTGGCCCTTTCATTTTCCAGCCTTGCCACATTAGTTGGACGAACAAGGACATAGGACAGCCGAACAGCTGCACTACTTCGCATTGAACCGTGTTCCCCAACCTGGGAACGGGTTGTGCTCATCGTCCAAGCCGTTCGCTCAGGTGTGCCGCCGCCGCGAGCGCGGGGCTGTCAAGAGAGGTGGTTCAGCCACCTGTATGGACCCCTCGGCAGCGTTACACGATTCAGGACTGGTCCCGCTGGCCTGACCAGGGCGTGCCCGTCAGTGCGCGGGCAGGGGTCCTTCGCAGCGACGAAGCTCCCTTCCATGTGATGACCACGGCAAGAGAGGCGAACGTGATCGACACAAGAAACATCAACGGATCTCGACCAAGATCGCCGACCCAGCCCTGAAGAGCGGTGCCCGCAGCAACCCCCAATCCCGTGCCCGCAGTGATCCACGACAGCGTCAAGGTGAGCGATTTCCTCGGACTGATCTGCTCGGCCAGTCCGGTCATGATGGCCATCGTCGGTGCCATGGCCGTACCGCTGATCGCAAGGAGGACGGCCATCTGAGTCAGATCGCGAACGAACAGCAAGGGCAGGATTCCCGCCCACACGATCGTGACCGCGACGGCGAACTGTCTACTGGTGGCAAGCGTATGTCGTGACGCCCCATACAAGGCGCCGCCGATGGCGCTCGCCCCTGCCCACAAGCCCAGGGCTATCAAACCGATCTGCTCATGGCCACGTCTGACCGCGAACGTGATCACCGCGACATCCAGCGCGCCCAGCATCCCACCGAAGCTGAAGGATGTCGCGAAGAGCACCGGCATTCCACGGACAGCCAACACCAAGTTCTGCCTCTGCGGGCTGAGCAGGTCGATGGGTGGTTCGGTGCCCGGCTGCGCCGACAACCACAGCATTCCCACCAGGGTGGTGATCACGACAGCGGGGAGTCCGACATGCGGGTTCGCCAGATGGAGAAACCCCATCACCGGTGGGCCGGCCACGAAGATGAGCTCCTCGAGAGAAGCATCCATCGAGTACGCGACACCCAAGTTGGGCGACCCCGCGTGCAACACGGTCCAACGTGCCCGAACCATCGCAGGAGCCGGAGGGATACCCGACCCTGTGATCGCCGCGGCAAACAGGAGATCCGGCAAGGATGACTCCGTGTAGGAGAACAGCAACAAACCGAACGCACCGACGGCCAGGATCGCTGAGGTGCGATGCAGGACCCACCTCTGACCTTGGAGGTCGGCCAGCCTGCCCCAGAAAACCCCGCCCAGCGCGGCACACACCATGTACATCGCACACGTGATGCCCGCAGACGCATAGCCACCGTGCGTCGCGGCGACAAGTTGCAATATGCCCAAACCAACAGTGGACACGCTGGCTCTGGCCATTACGCCCGACACCGCGAGAGCTCGCGCGCCGGCCGGAGCCAGAACCCGTCGATAGTTGTCCCATGCGAAGAAGCCCATTGCTCCGCCTCGGAGTAGCCCGACATTGCGCGCGCCCGCTCGCGCGGGCTCAGCAGCCCAGCACTGTATCGAGGTGGAGTACTGGTTCTCATGGATGGGAACGGTCGACCCGTCTCGCTGGAGCCTCAGCCCACGACCCGACAAGTTGAGTGTCGACTCAGTGTCATCACTTCGACTGGCTCCGCGAAGCCCCGATCCGGCCCGTCGTGAATAGCTCCAAGATACTCCTCTGCCATGGGAAGGGGTATTGTTGACCGTTTTCTCCATCAATTGCTACCCTGTCGGCCCGGCTCAACAATCGGTGAACAGGAAATCGAGGCTGTCGTGCTCCAAGAAGAAACGCCGGGGCCGACGAACGTCGCTGATTCCCGGCTCCGTTCGACGAATTGGAAGACACTCTGCAAATGTAGAGAGGTTCGGCGTGCGGGGATAGTATCAACAGAAGAGAGGTGATCGCTTGCGTGCTGAACACGGATGCGACAGCTATAGCAGGTGGGATGATTTCGATGCAATCGAATATGTCGAACGGAATTATGGGAACGGAATTTCTCCGGCCGATCGACAAATTATTGAATTCGTAATCTCGGAGATGGAAGGGCTGGGTGTAGGACGCACCAGCCTACTGACGGTTGCAGATGTCGGATCGGGTCCCAATCTGTACCCGGCCCTAATTGCAAGCTCCTACCTCGCGGACGGCGGTGTGATCGACCTGATCGACGCTGCACCTTTGAACCGCACCTACATGCGACGGTTGCTCGATGGCCGGGACGAACGAGGTCTTGAGCTGTGGCAGGAGTACGAGGAGTACATCCGCAGTCTCGGAGTCGCCGCTGATTTCCACCGAGTGGTCGAACTGTCCAACGTGATAAGAGGTGATATTCACGCCATAGCGTCGAACTCATATGATGCAGCTCTTTCATTCTTTGTCGGTGAATCGATAGGTGATAGTCTGATGGACTTCCGTAAGGCAACGGAATCTCTGATCGGATCTGTGAAAAGGGGCGGTATTTTCGTGGCTGCCCACATTATCGGATCTGACGGCTATTACGCTGGAACTGGAACTCGCTTTCCCGCGACAAATCTGACAATAGAACAGGTTCGAGATACCTATGACAGGTATGGATCTTGTCGCTATCACGTGGTCGCCGCAGGGGATGACGTCGTCGCACGCAAAGGACGCCTGGGCATGATGGTTGCAGTCGGCCGAAAAGTGGCAGGGTGAAAACAGGTTGCGGTCGTATGCGGAAGCAGCTCGAGCCACCCAAAACTCGAGTTCTGGCGTGTGGATTGAAGCGAGGTCCGACAGTAGGCACCCGGACGAGCGGAGCCCGCCGAAGTTCTCCCCGTGCTCGTCATTCACCGCGCAGCCCTGAACGACGGTCGATCATTCGAGTCCGGCCGCTCTCCATGTGACCATCCCGCGCTTCGGTTGACGGCAAGGCTTCCTGCTGCTGGGAAACTCGTTGTCGCATAGCTGATTAGGGGTCCTCTGATCAGGCCGGAGGCCGCTCCGGTCCACGTGACCGCGGCGTGGTCCGGGCAGTTCGTGTGACACCCTGCTACTCATGCAGAAGACTCGTGCGCGGAGTCCTGCAGTGGCATCTTGGGCAGGCACGCCCCGCCCGGTCCGGGGCGCAGATAGCCGGGTCGTTCTTCAGGTCCAGGCGCAGGCGATCGCGCTCATGCCACGGTGACCTTCGGCAAGAAGAAGCCACGCCTGCCGTAGCTGGGAAGAACATAGGATTCGCGTATCCATGGCGACCTCCTTAGGAGCGACACTGTGCCTTTTGCTGGGACATACGAACCCGAGGGTTCGACGGATCCTTTGCTGGTTTCACCAGAAAAAGCCAGGATGCTGGCGTGGAAGCTGCAGAGTTGCGCAGCCTCCCTCTCATCTGCGTATGCGCTCGACCAGGACGATCGAATACGACTCGAAACCACCTTGCATAACTCCTACTTTTATCTCGATATCGAGCGCTTTCTCGATGACCTGGCGTCATGTCTACCGTCTCTGGGCAGTGAATTGGGTGATCTCGGCGTTGACCTTGCCAGGAGCGTCGACATGCTCGTTTACGAAGACTACCGCGCGGCGGCTATCATCGACGACGTCAACCCTGATTGACTGGTGTGAAGTTATTGCCAAGCATCCAAGCAGTTTGCTACCCCCCTTCTTCAGTGAGTATCGGATGAACATAACCCCCAACATGGTATTAAGCTGGGATGTTGACATAGCGGAGCAGCACATCCGTAGGGCTCTGGATGCTGCCGCGAGAATTGGTTCGATATCTCGACTCGTCGACGCAGATGCGCGAGATTCGAGCTCGTACTATTCCGGCGCGGTCGGAAACTTCTTTCGGGATTCGATTGGAGAATGGACGAGAATATGTACTCTGAATCAGATTCTCTACTCCGGAGGAGCTGAACTTTTCCTCGGGCGCATCGAACTCATTCGAGCAAGCATCAGATCGCTCGAGGAAATCAGAGACCGAGCCCATGGGAATGATATCCCCCTGGTGATTTCTGACGAGGGATACGTCAAGCTGGCTGAACCGCTGCGCTTCTACCACTACGGAGCATTGTATCAATACATGACATTGTCTCTAATGATGAAGTTGAACTCCGAGCTAGAAAAGGTGATGGCTCCGATCCTTGAAGACGCGCGATGGGCCGAGGAAATGAGACGAAGCGCAGTGGGGTGGACCTACCGGACCTCGAGGTGATCTTCGCTGATCCGCCACCATCCCGAATTGCCCAGTTCGAGGTAGAACGATCGGCTCTATATTCAGGACGGCTGTGCCATGCCAGCCACCGCTGTCATGGCGGGAAACCTCGACGCTGTCCTGCACGACGGCCAGAAGCCTTCTTCGCGGCCACCGCTGTGCCAGTTCTGCAGCCGTCTGGGTCCCGCGAGTTGACCGTGCCGGCCGAAGAATTCGGCGAGTGTAACGCGAGGGGTTCAGGAGACCGCATGCCAGCTCGCAGCGTGGTCGTGGTGCCGCTGCAGGCTGTCGAGGCGTCGGCAGCTCCTTTGCGGCACCTTGGTCATCGCACCGGGCACGACGGAGGCAACCGCCAAGAGCGTGCAGGTCGCGGATCTCGCGCGGAACCTCAAAACCGCCCCCCACGACCGCGGATTCGATCCGTAGCCGAGCACGAAGTCGTCGACCTGGGCGTCGTTGTTGCCGAACTGCTTGCCTCACCGCGGCGCTGCAGCGCGCTCATGTACCGCGCCAAGCGAGCGCCTGTGTCCCGACGTTGCTGGGCCCGGAGATCGTCAACGCGTTACCGCCATGGCCCGTAAGGGTAGAAGGACCAGCGTGGTCTTGACGACGATTGAGGCGGCCAGGTCGACGTCGATGTTGAAGGTTTGGGCGAAGATCAACAGGTTCTGCGGGTTGGGCATGCCGCGATGATTACGAGGTAGGCCAGAGGTAGCCCCGGTGAGGCGAAATCCGTAGTGCACGACTGCGAATGCCAGTAACGGGAAGCCGCCGCATTTGACGCCGATGGTCGGTACTCGTCACGGCTCGCGCTGCGCCACCGCATCCTGCTACCGCCCAGGTGCAGTCCGAACGCGAACAGCGCGACCGGTGATGCGGCGGGCTCCGGCCATGCACACGCTGTCCAACAGCGGCGTGCTCGCCTCTACGACAAAGACATTGATGTAGTCGGTGGGAACATGGCGGTCGCGCCCCCGACTTGTGCCAAGAGCGCGGCGATGATCAGGACTGCCGGAGCATACGAACATGACGAGAAGCCAGAGGAGCAGAGCACACAACTACATACAGGCCGCCGGCTACGTACGCCACCAGGGAATGACTGGCCACCGCGGCCAGCGGAACCACCGCCAGCTGGCCCAGTGGTACCGCGACAAGAGAACCCAGCGTGTCGTAGGACGCAACACGTGACAACTCGCTGTTTCTGACATGGTGGCCCAGGCAGGTCTCCCAGGCGACGGCGAACACGCCCAGACCGATGCCCCCCAACAACGCGCCCGCGCTAAACAGGCCCAGGCTCGGTTCGAGCCCGACGAGTACCAACGGCACCGCTCCGACAATCGCGGCCGCCTGGCCCACACAAAGTAGATGGCGTACCTGTGTCCGGAACACGACGATCGAGCCAAGGACTATCCCGAGTCCGTTGCTGCTCATCGCGATTCCCCAACCGGCCGCGCCGTGACTCTGCTGAACGGTGAGCATGCCTATAACCGACCAGACACCCGCACGGACAGCATTGAGAATCAGAAAAGCAGTGACGACCGGGGAGATCCACCCGTAGCTGTGAAACGCCGACCAGCCGCCCCGGATATCGTGCACTAGTGTCGAACGCCCAAGCGCCGGTCCCCCGCTCGGCTCGTCCACAGCCGATAGAAGCCCGCAGGCCGCCCCAGCCAGAACCGCATCAACCGCAATGCCCCACCGTGCACCGACAGTGACCGCCACGAACCCACCGATCAAAGGGCCTGCGACTGCCGAGATATGCCTGGAGCAGACTAAGTGCCCGTGTACGAACTGATCATCTTGTCCGGGCGAGGCGGCGTCGCATCAGGATGATCATGGCCCACTGGACCATGGCTTCGTGGTGTTCGGGCAGGCGTTCGTAGTCGCGAACACAGCGGCGGTGCTGGAAGATCCACGCCAGCGTGCGCTCGACGACCCACCTGCGTGGGATGACTTCGAAGCCGGTGGCGTCGTCGCTGCGTTTGACGATCTCGATGGTGTAGCCGAGCGTGTGTCGGGCCCAGGTGACGAGTTTGCCGGCGTAGGCGCCGTCGGCCCAGATCAGGGAGATCTTCTCGAACCACTCCCGCAGCAGTGTCAGGGCCGTTCGGGCGCCGTCGCGGTCCTGGACGCTGGCGGCGGTGACGACCACTACGAGTAGTAACCCGATCGAGTCCACCAGGACGTGGCGTTTGCGACCTGCTACTTTCTTGCCCGCGTCCCATCCCCGGCTGGCTGAACCGACGGTTTCGGCGGCTCGCACCGATTGCGAGTCGATGACCGCCACGGTGGGCTCGGCGGCGCGGCCCTCGATCATGCGCACTCGTTCGCGCAAGTCGTTGTGGACCGCGAGGGTGAATCCGGCGCGGTTCCAGCGGGTGAGGATGGCATGGACTGTGCGCCAGGGGATTTCGTAGTCGCTGGGCAGGTTGCGCCACTTGATTCCGTTGTCGACGACGTAGCAGATGGCATCGATCACGGTGCGACGGCAGTACTTCTCCGGATGCCCGCCCCCGCCGTCGAGCCAGCTCGGCCACGGCAGAAGCGGGGCCAGAACCGCCCATTCGGCGTCGGTGGCATCGCAGGTATAGCGGCGTTTCCGGGGCGGTCGGTCGGTGCCGTGCCCGAATCGGCACGCCACACAGGCACAAGAGATTTCGGCGATCGGGATGCCAGTGATGATGTTTGCGGAGTAGAACGACATGGCGGGACCTAGTGGGTGACATGACGGGGTTGTGGTGATTCCGAGTGCACCACCAGGTCCCGCTCCGCAGGACCACTCCTGCACCGACGGTCGGCGAAAGTCCCGAACGACACGCAGAAAAGGTGTCAATCACCCACTACGCCAACCTCATTGGCGATCGTGAACTTCCCCGACGGCTGCTGATCAGCCCAGCCTCGCGCGACCAGGCGCTTCAACTTCGACCGCAGTCCTTCCACCTTCGCCCGATCGGTGGTCTCTATCCCCAATTCGGCGGCGACCCGCCCTGCCCGCATCCCATCGGCGGCCTCGGCCAGCACCGCCAGGATCTCGCCGTAGTCCTCCGGCAGCTCCGCCGTGGGGTCCATCCCAGCCACCCGCTGCGGCACCAACACCGCCCCGATCACCCTGCCGGCAGCCCGAACATGCTGCGACGCACCATCTTTCACTTCACCCTCGGCATCGGATCCGGCCGTCAGCCCATGCTGAGCATCGACCTCGGTCCTCTCGCCGAGGATCTCGTCCATCGTCTCGCGCGTGATCTGCAACCGCGACAACTGTTGCTCAGCGACCTCGAGTTGTTCGCTCAGCTCAGCGATCTGCCCGCGCAATGCCTCGACCCGCTCCGCGGTCACGGCCTCACGCCGGTCCAATTCCTCACGCCAGGACCCCATCGCCGCCTCCACCGCACCGCCCCCGGACTCGACGATAAGCCCTCACCCACCACCACGACTCAAAACCGCCAAGCCGCTACGCGATCAGTTCGTACACGAGCACTAACCAGGAGTTGGACTGATGAAGTTGCGGCTTCGACACCAGTCGAGGCGCGAGACTGCGGGCTGCGGGGTACGACAGCGCAGTCAAACCACCGTTGACGAACTGGAGGGCCGCCACCACCCCTATCGGATAACCGTCGGCCACGGCCACCGTCGCCAATTGGACCGCCGCCGAACCGCAGTGCGAGAACCGCAACAGCCGCGTTCGTGACGTGCGGTCGGCCAGCGATCCGCCCAGAACGACGACAGCTATCGTCGCGGCACTGAATGCGGCGAGAACAGCAGCGACATCACCAACACTCTCTGTACGCTCGAGGATCAGAACTGTCAGGCAGGTGTGGCCGATCGCCGCCCCGAGCAGTGCCGATGTTCTCGCGACGAGAAACGACCTAAATCTTGGTGGGCCGAGCAATTCTGCCGAGGGTCGTCTCACCACCGCTCCGAGGATGCAGGGACCACCGCAACTCCACGGTGGTCGGCACTGTCAAGCTCACACACGACCCGGCTCAACGGGCTGCGGGTTCGCGGCGTTGGCAGACCGTAAACGCGTAACCTGAATCTTCCAAGCGATAGGCTGGCACAGTCCTGAATCCAGCCCGAGTCATGGTCGCGGTGAAATCATCTCGATCGAAAATTCCCGCCCGAAGCAGCAGCAGAGCATCATCGGCATCGATATCCACAGCATGACCGGTACGGAAGGCCAGGCGAATATCGCGCGAGAAGCGTGCTCGCCGACCGACAGTAGAGGTGTCCTTGTCCCGGAACGTCTCAATCGTGTACATGTCGTCACTCAAGCCGAGCAGATGCAGAAACCCGCTGTGAAATCCGGGATCATGCAATCCGTCCGGCTCGTCACGGCGCATCACGGCATAGGTCTGCAGCAACAAATCATCCATGTTCATCCCCGACACACCAGCGACAACGCTGAATCGGGGTCGGGAAGATTGAACAAAGTGCCGCCCAGATGCAGCACAACCCGCTTGATGCGATCACCGGTCTTATCGTTGACTTGCTCCCCGATCCGGTCTCCGAAGCAGGATCGACTGAGGTCGAGTTCGACCGGGTCGAACGTCACTGTGCCATCGAACCATGCGGCCATGTTCTGCTCGACGATCCGAAGCATCTCCCGGCTGCTGTCAACGGCGACATACCGGTGCAGGCGGCCGGCGCCCAGCAGCCACTCGACGACAATTCGAGCAGGCAGGCCATTGCCGGCACCCAGATCGACTATCTCGACCTTTGCGTCATCGTGCCACAGTGACCCCAGGCGATCGAGGTTCTGCTCGAAAAACCTCCGGGTGACGGTATAGCTGTTCGTTGCAGCCGACGAATTCAGGAACGTGGTGTGCTCGTCCCATTTGTGCGCGCCCTCGCCGAAATAGGAAAACCGCAGGGGAACTTCCTGGCACTCCTTGATACTCGCAACGAGTTCGCTGATGTCGGCGGAGGACAATAGGGAGTAGACCGATGGGTGAGGCTGAGCGAGAACACGCATGACGACTTTCTGAACGCGGGCACGGTTGTCCAATGCATCGCACACCACGAGCACACGCCCGTCCCAGGTATCTCCTTGTGTATCGGCCCATTGAACGCAGGAGTTATAGCACACACCCGCCTCCGGCGGCGGGGTCTGAGCTTCCCGCTTGTGGGGATACCGTGCGCAGGTCACCCGGCAGCTTGCTCAGCAGACTGAGGCTGCAGGATGATTTCCCAACAGAAGGAAGGTGCCACCCTTTTGGCGACGCGTTCTCGCGGGCTCCGCGTACACGACAAACCCGATCCAAGACAGGGGGCAGAATGACCACTTCACCGTGTATCGCGATCGTCGACTCCTATGCGCCGACAAAAGCGTTGGTCGACCAATTCAAACGGTCGGGATGCAACGTGGTGCGCGTTCAAAGCGGTCGAGAAGTACCATTCGCCTTCCGGATCGGACAATATCGCCACACGGACTACGCGAACAATATCCTCAGCAACCTGATCCACGAGGGTGATCTGAGCCGGACCGCCGAGCAGACCGGGCGGTTTGCACCGGTCGCAGTGATTGCGGGCACCGAAACCGGCGTGGAGCTCGCCGACGCACTTTCCGAGAAAATCGGAACCCCAGGCAACGGCACAAAGCTCAGTGCGGCGCGCCGCGACAAGTACCTGATGAACGAAGCGCTACGTCATGCAGGAATCGCTGCTGTCCGGCAGATCAGGGCGCAAACCGAAGACGAGCTCGAAGAATGGCACCGCAAGAACGGGGGCCGTATCGTCGTGAAGCCCGTTGCCAGTGGTGGCGGCGACTCCGTCTTCTTCTGTGACACGCCGGAACAATCCGCCGAAGCGTTCACCAGGATCCACCGATCCGAGAACATCCTGTCGATGCGCAACTTCGGAGTCGTCGCGCAAGAATATCTGAGCGGCGTCGAGTATATGATCAACACCGTGAGTTGTCACGGTCTGCACCGAGTGTGTGAGATCTGGCGAACAACCCGCCTGACAGCCAACGGTGTGCTCGACCTGACCGAAGGCCAGCATCTTGTCAGAGAGATCGGCTCGGCAGAGCAGCGCCTGATCAATTACTCCCATAGGGTTCTCGATGTCCTCGGAATCATGTACGGTCCGGCGCACCTTGAAATGAAATCGACGTCTCGCGGCCCCGTCCTCCTGGAAGCAGGCGCACGACTCTGCGGCGGCAACCTCCCTTA
>NZ_JAERRJ010000028.1 GCF_016741815.1 Nocardia acididurans | reverse complement strand
AAGCCACCCCTGTGGTTCCGGTCCAGACCGGAACCACAGGGGTGGCTGTGGGAATCCCCGCGCGCAGCATGCGCCATTGCACGCTGACGGGACACGCCGTTGTGTCGGCGGGGACGGGTTAGAAGTGGCTGGCCCGCTTGGTGAGGGCCGCGAGGCGGGCGCGTTGGTCTTTCCAGTCGCGTACCGCGTTGCCGGTGACCTTCTCGAGGTCGGCTATCGAGGCGTAGGCGTCCGCCATCTGCGCCAGCCGGGTACCGATCGCGCCGAGGTTGCGCCGGTAGGCGTCCTCGACGACTTGGCGGGCGTCGGCCCACACGGTGAGAGGGTTGCCGAGCGAGTAGACCTCGACGACGTATTGCGCGACTCGATCGACGCTGAGTTGCAGCTCTCCGAGACGCTCGCTCAACCCGCGCGCTAGTGCGTAGACCGCTTGCGGGGTGGGCTGCTGGCCGCGCTCGGTCACGATCACCCGAAGCATGGCGAAAATCGAGGCGTTCAAGTGGTCGTCGAAATCGGTGGTACGCACCATCGCGAGGACTTCGGCGGCCTCGGCGGTGTCGAGATTGAGCAGGGCCGCCACGAGATTGCGGCCCGGGTCGAGCGTGCGCAGCGTGCGCCGGTGCGCTGCGGCGGTGACCTCCTCGACGACATCGGCAAGGGCGGCCGGCTGGGGCAGCACGGGCGCTGTGCTGCCCCAGCGGGCGGGGGAGGCGGACACGGCGGGCTCACACGGCCGGATCCGCGACACCCGCCGACTGTGCAACCGCTACGCCCTCGGCGTCCGCACGGTCGGCGAGATCCTCACCGTCGGCGGCCTGGGCCAACAACACGGCCCGGTCGGCGGCGAGCGATTCGAGGTGCTCAGCGCTGCGGATGCGTACCTGCTCGATCTCGTCGGCCAGCTGTTGGGCAGCCTTGCGGAGCTCGGCGCGGCGGTTGCGGTCGGCGACCACATGCGCGGCCCGGCGTATCTGCTCGAGGTCGGGGCGAGCAAGGAACTCCCGCAGGATTGCCCCGACCAGGGCCACCACCTTTTGCGAGGTGCGCGGCGGGCATTGCTCGGTATGGGTCCTGCTGACCGGTCGGCGGTTGTTGATCTCCCACGTGGAGAGATTCGGCAGCACGGCGGTACGGATGCGCCCCGACGCTCCCACCACTTCAATACCGTTGACCTGCGGCCGGTTGGGCCGCTCCCACCACATGCGGTCTCGGCGGCCGTCGTCCTCGCCGTATGCGATGCGGAGCGTATGCACGGATTCGGTGGGCTCGAGCGGGTTCGCCTCAATCCACACTGTCAGCGTTCCGCTGAGGCGCTTCCCGCTGATCGTGTAGTAGCTGCGGGCGGCCTCGAGGTCGGTCCGCTCGCACAGGTAGGCGGTGCCGAACTCGCCCAGATCCACCGGCCTACCGGAGTACTCGCGCGGTGGCCGCTCGGTCGCGGCGTGGGCCGCGCGGGCCCGGTCGGTGCTCATCGGTCCCAGCACGCGGGCCAGATGGTCTATCCGCTGGCTCTCCGCGACCGTGATCACCGCCTGGCCCTCGTCTACGCTGGGACCCCCGGCGTCGGCACTGGTGGCGACGGTGAACCCGTAGCGTCCTGCTTCCTTGCACAGGGTCTCCCACAGCGCGGCGGCCGGATCGGTGACCGGCTCGACGGTCACCGGCTCGCCCTCGAAATCCTCAATCCCCTTGGTCTGGCTGATATCCCACACCTTCGACGTCCGAAATCGGGTGCGGGACTCGCCCTCGCCGGTGCTCTCGCCGCTGTCGCTGGTCTCGTATATGACCGCTTCCGGGGCACTCTCGCCCTCGTCCTGTCCGGCGGTCTCGCGGCCCTTGGGCCGTGCGATCCGCAGTCCCGGCTGATCGGGGTATCGGCCACGGGCGCGCCATCCGGAGGCGGTGTCTACCTCGGTGACGGGGAATCCGCGTTCTTCGGCCTGCCGCAGAATCAGGGCCTGATTGCGAAGGCTGTAGCCCAGGAACCGCGCACAGCGGATCCGGACAGCGCTGCTCACCAGCCCGCTGACGGCGTCCGGGTCGGACAGCAGCGCGTCTACGTGCGCGGCGCGGGCCTGCTCCTCGGCGCGCCACTGCGCGATTTCCTCGGGGGTGTATCGGGCTTTCCTGGCCATGACAATGCTCCTTCCATGGGGACGGGATTCTGTACATTCCTTACGCAATAGGGGGCGGACAGAGCCCCTCCACGAACGCCGCCGTGACCTGCTGACGGTGTGCGCGCGCCTTCGCGGCGGCCGCGGTGCGGCTGTCGGCGTAGTCACCCAGCTGCCCGCACGAACACCCGGCCCAACTCGTTCCGTCGTAGAGCCGCCCGCAGCGGCCCGCTGGTTTGTTCAGTCCGGCGCTGGACATGCCCCGGTCGGCGGGCCAGTACCACCCGTGCGGGGCGGTGGTGCGGGTGCGATGGTCATCGGCCAGTAGCGCCAGCCGGGCGGGCAGTGCGAGCCGTACTTCGTCCCGCCCGCTGCGGGCGAGAAACTGCCGGGTGAACAGGTGCGCGCCGGTGCTCCGGGCGATGTCCTCACCCAGCGCCAGGATGCGGCCGTCGTCCACCAGGCGCGGGCGGGGCGCTTGACCGATTCTGCGCAGTGCCGCGTACATCGTCGGCGTGAGGGCCCGCCCGAACGGTTCGGCGGTGACGGTGCGCTGTATCGGCATGGCCGACAACCGGTACACGGTCCAGGTGAGGATGATCGCGCCGCGCCGGTGAGCCTCCACCGTGGCCGTACGCAACCGCAGCCCACGCGTCAGCATGGCCGTGGCCTCGGCTTCGGTGGCGTTGCCCTCCTCCCGTAGTCCGTCGCTGCCCGACCGGATGATTCGGAACATCGGAACCCGCTCTACCGCAGCCACGGTCACCGCTCCGGGCGCGGCGGGTGAGGGATCGTCACGACCACGGCCGTGGCGTTATCGGCGCGGGCCCCGGCGGCGGCGACGGCCGCGCGGGTGAGCCACTGGGCGGCCTGCTGGCTGGACGGGGCGACGGTGAGAATGCGCCGAATCGTCTTCTGCGACAAGGCCTCGTGTACTCCATCGGTGCTCAGCAGCACCCGGCGAGCCCGCAACAGATTCGGCCAAGTGGGCCAATGGCACTGCTCCGGCTCGGACTCCGCGCGTGCCAGCGACCGAGTCAGCACCTGCGGGCGGCCGAACTTGCCCAAGTTGTGATCCCGAGACAACTGGACCAAGCGGGTATTACCCAGCAGGACAGACGCGCGGCTGTCGCCGATCCATCCCACATGGATATCCGCGTCGGCGGTGATCGTCGCCACCACCAGGGTCGTATTCGGCCGTGCGCCGTTGTACAGCCCGCTGTAATCCTCGAACAGCATGCGTGTGGCCTGGTCGCCGTGGCGGCCGCACAGCGGCACAGCGGCGCGGGTGAGCCTGATCAGCTGGGCCGGGGTGGCGCGGTGGTCGAGGCCGGCGGCCAGCGTGCACGCAGTGCGCGCGGCCGCATCGGCGATCACCGCGGACCCCGGCACCGACCCGATACCGTCGGCGGCAGCGACCACGACATAGCCCGGATCGGCTCCGACGAATTCGGCGTGGTCGCTGGCATCCTCTTGGCGGGCCCGCCCGCCGATCAACGACGCGGAACCCACCTCGATATCACGCAGCAGGTAGGCGGTGGTGGCGGGATCGTAAGCGGTAGCAGACATTTCGCGAACCTCGTTTCGGATCGGTGGAAACGGCTTATAGGTGGCGGACGAACGCGGGCGTTCAGCCATCGATGGCGGCGCGGAATTCCTCGTACTCCTCGCGGTCGCGGCGCTCGAACTGCTCGACGCTCAAACCCTCGAACTCGGCGGCATGCGTCAGGCACAGCAAGCTGGTGTCGGTGTCGTCGTCGGCGTGGGGATCAAGGCACCACGGGCAGGAATCAGACATGGTCGGGCCTCCGGGATGAGTTGGGGCGGTAACGGATTGGGGAACCAATGCGGCCCAACCACACCAAGATTTGTACGAAACTTACGCATTCTGGTGTGAGTGGGCCGCTGCTGTTCGATGTGCTCTGGTTCAGCGGCCGAGCGCGCGCCGGGAGCCGAGCCCGGTCTGTCCGAGATCAACGCGTTTGGCGGCGGCCGCGCCCATTTCGGCATGGGTCGCGTAGTACCGGGCCTGGCTGCGCCGCTTGACTACCTTTCCGATTTCGGCCCGCATCGCAGCGTCAGCACGCTGTGCATCGTCGACGAGGACCAACGCGGTACCCGGTGCGCTGATCTCAGCCGCGCGGGTTTCTGCACCGGTCAGCCGCGCAGAGATCTCGCAGTAAAACCCATACATCCAGGATTTCCGCACTTGGCGGGTTTGCGCGGCACTGCTCCCGCGGATCGGCACCCGGGCTGCTCCCGCAAGCATCTGCGGCATGAGGGAGGCGAACAGCACGCGAACACGCGCGGTATGCGCGGGCACCCCGTACACCGCCATCGTTTCCTGGCCGTCGCGGCGGTCGCGGACCGGCGCACAGTGCAGCGCGAGAGCAAGCCTGTTCAGCAAAGCGCGCTGCTGCGCAACGTACTGGCCTGCGATCTGGAATTCCGCGCGCTCGATCTGAGCTGGCTCCTGCCCGGACTGCTGGCGGGCCTGGGCCTCGTCGATACCGTATTTCGCGATCAACTCGAACGCCTTCGCGTTCAACGCTTCGGCCTCGGGCGTCCCGGCCACGCTGGCGGCCTTCGCGAGCAACTTGCGCACCTTGTCCAACATGTCTTGTGCGGGGGCGTCGTTCTCCATCATCGGTGTTGCCTTCCTTCCGAACGGGTTGGGGCGGTAGGGGATTCGCGTTCACTCGTCGCTGGTGGGCGGCTCCTCGGCGTCGGCGCAGGTCGCGGCGTACTCGTCGCGGGCGGTATTGAGAACTTCCTCTATCTCGGGGATGGTGGCGTTCACGCGCAGCCCTTCGCGTTCGCCGAAGCTGTGCACCCAGAACGGCTCAGAGTTCGGTCCCAGGAACACGTCCATACCCCACTGAGGGGCCTCGCCCTCGAGTTGGGAAACGCTGATCCGGTGTCCGGATGACGTCTCGACGTCGGCGCTGTAGCCCTGGCGGCGGGTGCCGAACAGTCCGGCTTCTTCGCGGTACTCCAGATTCCGCACCACGAATGTGACTGTGTGGCCTTCGATTTCGACGCTCCCGCCCGGGGGCGGGGTCTGCTGTCCGTTGGATTCGGTCATGCCCGGTGTTCCTTTTCTCGGGGTTTTGACGGCGGCCGGCGGGGGCCGTCTAGGTGTGGGGTTGTTCGGCGTAGGCGGTGAGGACGGCCGCGATTCGTTCGGCGTCGGGGTCTGCGAAATCGGCCTCGGTGAACCAGTCGGCGATACCGCGCAGCGTGAGCCGTATCCGGCCGGTGGGTTCGCGCGTGGTGACGACTCGGTCACCGTCGATATCGAGGAACTCGAGCAGTAACCCGGGCTCGGCGGGGGCGGCGTGAGTGCGGCGGCGAGGTGCTCGGCGTCGCTGCGTTTGATGCGCACGTGGTTCCGCTCGCAATGGCAGCGCACGATGATATGCAGGATGTTGCCGGGATGGGGGACCAGCGTCACTGTCCGGCCGCGAACGTCGGTGAGCTGCAACAGCGTGTATGGGGTCATTGGGCGGACGCTCCTAAGTGAGTGGGCCGCGCATAGGCGGCGGTGCGGGGTGGGCCCCAACGCCCGGTCGGGGGAATCGGACCGGGCCGGACAGCGGGACCGGTCACGGCGGGGGCGGCGTAGCGCGGGCGGCCGGTCGGTGTTCTCCGGTGGTCGTGGGTACGGTGCTGGTGTGCAAACGGTCCCGGTTCATGTGCTGCGTGAGCAGTGGGCGCGGTTCCTCGACGGTGCGGACTTCCGGGGTGAGGTCGTCGGCGTGGCCCGGCACGGCCGGGTAGACGTGCTGCTCGTGCCGGTGCCGGTGTGGCGGGCGGGATGTGCCCGCGTCCCGGTCGCCTCGGTGCGGCGGGCGGTCACGGCGGGCGATGCCCGCGAACGGGTGCGCGAACTGCGCGAGGACGCGCGCGCGGGTACGCATACCGTGATCACCCGGTACGGGCAGGAAATCGCCGTGCTGGTCCCGCACGAGTGGGCGACCTCGGCCGGGCTCGTGTGACCCGACTCCAGCCGCCCACCGCACGAAACAGGGGGCCTTTAGGTGCGGTGCTCGTCCGCCATCTGCAATTCGATCCCGTACACGTAGGCGATATCTCGCCCGGCCTCCGCCAACCGGCGCAACCGTTTCGGCTTCAGCGGCTTGTCTACCGCGCGCTGCAAGAACAGTGCCATCCGGTGTTCGGGGTCGGCGTAGATGGCGGTCTCGAGTGCGACGTCTGCGAGCAGTGACTCGCCGCGCAGCAACGCGCTGTATGCCAGCAGACACGCGGCGTCGGCACGGTCGGGGTGGGGCAGACAGCGCGTCAGCTGCGCCCAGATCGACTCGGCGACCGGCGCGAGCTCGGTCAGCGTGAGACCGAACATGGCATCGCGGACCACCGAATCACGCAGCGCGACAGCGATTTCCGCGCGCACCTCCGGCGACACCGGCTCGTCGGGGTCGCTGGTCATGATGAGTTTCAGCGTCCGGTACAGCATGCTGCGCGTGTAGGCGTCGGTGTCTCCCTGCATCCGCAGCGCCAACGCCAGCCGCGCACTGTGGGTGTTGGTCGCGGCGGTGAGGGGTCCGGCTATCGCGTCGCGTTCGGCGGCGACGGCGGTCACGATGGGCAGCAACTCATCTCGGGTCTTCATGGTGGCGGACATACCGGGTTCGGGATTGGTCATGGTGGTGCCCTTTCACTGGTTAGGGTGAGCAGTGGGGCACCGGGCGACTAAGGAACGCCCGGTGCCCTCTGCACGTGTTCTGGAGGGGGTTACGCGGCGGTGGCCCACCGCTCGAGTGGTTCGCCGGTGACGGCCTCGACCAGCGCTGAAACGATGATCTCGGCGGCGGGCGGGGTGACAGCGTTTCCGTACTGCCTGACCTGCTCGCGCTTGTTGCCGAGCACGATGTACTCGGGAACGAACGCCATGGCATCGCCGATTTCGGGCGGCAGGAACATGCGGAACCCGCAATCGAGAATGTCGACCTCGGCCACCTCCGCCGGGGCGACCAACGCGAACCGGTCATGCGTGGGAATCGCCGGAACCGGCTCACTGACCAGCCGGGCCGACCCGGTGCCGTAGTAGGGCAACAGCAGCGCTTGCCGTACCCGCTCGCTGATCTCCTGATTCGGGGTGACGAGTGCGTGATGGTTACCGCTGGCGGTGACCGTGGCGAGCGGCTCGGTAGCCGCGCGCGCGTCGGACGCTCCACCGCGCAGTTCAGCGACGAACGGCAAGAACGCCAAACCCGTTTCCGCGCGGGTGGTTTGGGTCCGCAACGGCACGTTCACCGGTGCGGCTTCTTTCCCGTCGCGGCCTTCCATCGGCACGACCAACGCGTGACCGCTGCCATCGGCAACGATCGTCGCGAGCGGCTCGTGTATCCCGATCGTGCGCGGCCGATCCGAACGCAGCAGCGCGAGAAACGGTGCGGGAATGGCGATCCCGTCGTTCTCGCGGGTGGTGCGCGCGGGCAGCGGCATGGTGACCGGGCTCGCCGCGTCGCGCCACGTACCCCCGGCGGGCACGGTGAGCGGTATCCGGTAGCGCTGCAGTCCGGCCGCGATTCTCGCCATGGTCTTCTCGGCGAGTGGCCGTTCGCGGTCGCCGATCCGCTGGCCGGTGTTGGTCCAGTCGATCACGCTCGCCGCTGGCCGGGTGGGCGGCTCCAACACCTGATTTCGGCATTTCACGCGCGGGCACCGGTACATGTACTGGGTGCGGTAGCGGCCCATGTCGCCGGTCTCGGACTTGAATACCTGCATGGCCTGTACCCACTCCTCACACGTGGGGCAGAAGGCCAACGGCCGCAACCATTTCGACCAATCCGGATCACGTCCCAGCGACTCGTGCCAATAGGCGACGTAGAGCCGGTCTCGGCTCTGCGGAGCAACCGGGGTGCGTACGGGCTGGGCGTGCATGCTGTTCAACGCGATTACTCGCGTGCGGTAGCCGAGTTTGCGGATTTCGCCCAACCAGCGGGACCACTGGTCCCACTGCCGGACTTCCACCACGTTTTCCACCACCCCGGCCAGCACACGCGCGCCGCGTTCGGCGCACCCGCGCAGATACAGCGGAACCTCTTCCATGAGGGCCCGTGACCGGTCGGCCTCCTCGTCGCGCGGGGTGTCGAACAGATCGCCTTGCATGGTGGCGTCGTAGTCGCGTTTCTTGCCGCGCGCCGAACTCCATTGCGGGCATTCCGGGGAAGCCCAGAACAGATCCGCGACCGGCCACCGCTCCACCGGTGCGGTCCGGATATCGCCTTGGTAGTGGTCGGTGTCGGGGAAGTTCGCGGCGTGCGTCTCGATCGCGCGGTCCCAATGGTTCGCCGCGCGGGTCACGGTGACCCCGGGCACGGAGTGTGCGCCCTGGCTCGATCCGCCCGCACCACAGAACCAATCCATAAGCGTGAGCATGGGATTCGTCTCCTGTCTGCAAACAGGCGACGGCCCCGGGCACTAAGGATTGCCCGGGGCCGTCGCGCTATCGGATGGGTGGGTGTGGCTAGGCGGTGCGGTCGTGCATCGGCAGCACCTCACCGACCGGATAGCCCAGAACCTCTTCAACTGCGCGGGTGAACAGGCTTCCGCCCCCGGCGTCGTTGCCGCCGTGCATGTACCAGGGGGTGTGCCCGTCCGGGGTGGAGCCTGCGGGGTGGAACGGCCGCAAGAACGCGTGCTTCTCGTTCGGGTAGGTATTGACCGACCGGAACCGGCGGCGCACGACCACGACCACCGGGGGAGCGTCGTCGGAGGGTCCGGACTGTCGCCAGTCCGGAACCGGGGTGATCTTCCCGCCGTCGGTCTCGTCCACGATCCCGATCACGGTCACCTGTCCGAACCAGGCGGAAATACCGTTGGAGCAGTTGTGCAGGGCGCGATAGACGTTCAACCGCATTCCCCGGATTTCGGGGACTGCGACCGGTCCGGCATCGCCGGTCGGGGTGGTCATGGTCATTGGGGGGCTCCCTTCGGGGTTTCCTCGTCGGCGGCCAGGCGGCCCGCACACGACGTGCACAACTGGTCGGGGTGGGTGATCGGCCCGTAGTAGTCGCACCCCACACAGCGTTTGTGGTCGCGATACAGGCAATTCGCGGGAATCGTGCCGGTAGCGTCCGCGTACGCGCCTTCGCTGACGCAGTTGCGGCACCGGCACGACTTCCCCGGGGCGCTCATTTCCGCCCGCCTTGCAGCTGGCGGCGCAGGGCATCCAACCGACGTTGAATCAGCCGGTAGACGGCGTTCTCGACGTCGGCGGCGGCCTCGTCGAACGAGTCGAGATCCGGCGCGCAGAACCGCTGCAACACCGCTTCGGGCAACAGGCTGTGTACCGACCAGCCGTAGAGCCCGGACCGGTCGACCCAGACGAAACCCTCGAACTGGCCTTGGTGGTAGTCGCGCCGGTACAGATGGCGCGGCCCGTACTCGGTGTGCGTGATGCCCAGATACGCCCAGCTGTCGGGAACGTCCTCGGGGGCCTCGGGTAGGGACATGACGTCCTCACCTGCCTTTCGTTCGTTCTTCGCGAACAAGGAAGGCGAGACCGGCGCTAGGTTTCCTGGCGCGCCCGTGTTCGCGGGTCACGCCGTTACAGCCAGGGTGTCAACCCTTCGACCTCTCGAACAGGGTCTAGGCGTCCTCGGGCCCCGGACATGTCCAGCCCGAACCGGGCTGCCCGCTGACACGCGGGACGGAAGCGGCGAAGGTCGATATGTTCGCACCGATCTCGCTATGGAGTTCTCAAACAACCCGTGGAATCAGGGGCCGGGGAACCGCTTCCCCTCCGTTCCGATCCAATACCTAAATCTTACGCACCTTACGCAGAGGAATCGCCGATCTTTCTTGGGGTTATTTCTGCAGGTCCGGCAGAGTTTTCGGGCGTAAGAATGGGCGGGCCTTTTTGCTTTTGGCTCTTGCTTTTTTCTTTGGCGTCCCTTGGGCTTGGCTGCCTCCCGGCGAGGGCGGGGGCTCCGGGGGCTGGCCCCCGTGCACGCCCGCAGGGCGTGAAGCTCTACCCGGGGGACGGCACCGACAGGTGGGGAGGTGGTGGACCCTTCGGATGGCTGGGACGTCTCCGATCAGGGCGGGCACGGCCGGTCAAGCCACGCTTTTCGGCTTGACCGGCCGTGGTCGTCCTGATAGTCCCGATAAGCCATCCGGAGGGTCCACCACCGCGGGACGGCCCCCGCGCGAGCGAAGCTCGCGGACATCGGGTGAGGGGCTGCGCGAGTCCAGGTGCGGTGTCGGGCCGGCCGTCTTCGACGTCACGACGCTGGGTGGTGAGCCCGCGGGAGCGACGAGACTGCGGGAGGGCTCGGTGTCGCGGCAGCTCAAGGCCGTCTTGAAACGGTTGCGCAGCATGCGACGCCGCGGGTGCCGGGGCATGTTGCGCGGCACGTCGCTGATCGTTTCCGGGGCGTAAGGTGCGTAAGGTCCGTAGAGTTGCTGGTATGCGGCAGGTGGAATCGGACCAGTTGCGCGTGAATTGGGCGGATAGCCTTCGCGCGGCGTACGAGTATGGCGAAGTCCTGGTCACGACGTTCCATGACGAGCCGGCGGGCGTGCTGATGTCCCGCGAGAAATGGGCTCAGGGTGTACAGCGGCTGCCGGTCGAGGAGTCGCTGCAGATCGTGCTGAACAGTCGCGAGGCACGCACGAAACTGCGTGCTCAGCGTGAAGGGCTGCGCCGCGGGAAGCACACGATCGTGACACTGTGGAACGAGGAACGCGCGGTACTCGCCCCGTACCAGTGGGCTGTCCAGGCGTTCCCAGACCTTGAACTGCCCGCGCCGGCACCCTCCTGAGTTTGCTATTGCGACAGTGGGGTCAAGCCCGACCACCGCACTCCCTCTGTGTGCTCGTCCGGGGCGGGCTCTGGTCCATGGGCGATCTCGAATGTTGTTGCCGCACATTGAACCCAGAGACTGGCTCCTGACGTCGGCAGGGTTGGTGTCTGAATGTTTTTGCAGCACAGAGCGTCTGTTCATACCGGGCGGTGCGGCACTCGGCCCGTCGTGGCTGCGGAAGTTGTCACCGCACAACGGCTGTTCTCAAGCCACGGCGTGCCAGATCGCTTCCCGGTCCCCGGATCGCAGGGAGCGGATGCGGTGGTGGAGTTCCTGTTCTGCGGCGGGTTTGGTGGGTGCCAGGCGGATGTAGCTGCCGAGTGAGTGCAGTTCGGTGAGATCGCGCAAGAGTGTCCAGCCTGGCCAATCCATCAGGTCGCGGCCGTAGGCGGCGATGAATTCCCGCCGCTCGTCGGTGTCCTGGTGGAAGTGGTCGGGCAGGGTCGAGACCAAGTCGAGTTCTCGTGGGCCCAGGCAGCACCCGTCCCAGTCAATGAGCACCCAACTGTCCTGGTCGTAGACGGCGTTCTCGTCGTGGACGTCGCCGTGGACGAGTCCGTAGCCGAGTGGGAAATCTGTTGTGGCGAACTCGCCGAGTACCGCGTCGATTCGTTCCTTGAGCCAGCTGCGCTCGCTGCTGTCGAGCGCCGGCTGCTCTCGTTCCTCGTCGACGGACAAGGCTTCACGGAGCCGGTTCAGGGGCTGATAACGGGGCAGTGGGAACGGTGGGACGGGCTGGTCGTGCAGGCGCCGCACCAGCGCACCCAGTGCGGCAGGATTCGGGCGCGTGCTGGGTCGGTAGGGCCATAGCGTGGCCACCGCGCCGTGGCTGCGGAGTGGCTGTTGCCCGTGTGCGGGTGCTAGAGCGATGTGCTGGTCGCGACCAGCCAGCCAGCGGGTGACGGTGACGGCGGTGGTGGCGCGCTGGCGTCGCAGGTCGGTGTCGGGGGCCAGGCGGGCGATGAGGTTGTCGTGGGGGAGGAGCCAGACCGCGTTCGATCGGTGGTGGAGCAGGCGGGCATCGGTGGGATTCGCGCCGAAGGCCGCGCAGATGTCGAGAAGTGCTGTGTGGCCGGGGAGTTCGCTGTCGGTCGGTGTGCTCATGGCTGGGTTTCGAGGCCGGGGACCGCGTCGACCAGGGTGCGGCGGAAGTCGGCGATATCGGAGCGGTGGTTGTGCGCGGCGGTGAGTTCGTGGAGGTCGCCGAGTCGCCGGTAGCAGCGTTGGGATGACAGTTTCGTGGCCGCAGTGAGGGCGTGCTGGCCGTGGTGCAGGGCAGCGTCGAGGTCCCCGGCCCGCACATAGGCTCCGGCGAGCGTGGGCAGCACCACCGCGCGGGTGCGCGCGAAGGTCTCCCCGTGCCCGGCGACCGACACGGTGAGGTGCTCGATAGCCTCGGGCGCGAATTGCGGGTGATGCAGCGACAGCAGGTACAGAGCGTGACCCTGCTGGCCGGCGATCTCGGGTTCGGTGACGAACCACGCCCACGGCGGAGTATCGCCATCGACCGCGGCGTAGAGCTCCTGGGCCTGGCCGAGAGCGCGGCGGGTGGGCTCGATCTCACCGATCATCGCCCAACACCAGGCCAAAACCACCGAGATGTACCCGGCGGTGATCGTGGAGACCGGATAGAAACGGCTGGACGCGGTCGCGGCAGCCAACTGCACAACCTGCAAGGCATGGCGGGCCTGGTGCAGGTGCAGATATTGGTGGGCCAGGTCGAGCAGGACCGACACTGCCAGATCCGTGCTGCGCGGATGGTCTTGGCCGAGTGCGGTTTCGAACGCGCTGCCCCAATGCTGGCGGGCGCCACCGTGGTCGTCGGCGGATTCGGCGACGTCGTAGGTGAGCCAGCCGGTCATGCTGGCCAGATCAGCGGTCGCGATACCGAGCCGCGCCCTGATCGCGGGTGTGCAGTGGGCGCGGTCCCAGGCGTAGACCTGCTGTAGCTGTGCTTCGGCGGCCGCGCGGCACAACTCGCCGCCATGGGCGAGGTCCCATTGCCGGAATGCTTTGGTCATCGTCTCGACGGCCTCGATGTCACCGGCGCCGATCTGGCGATGCCGCAAGGTCTTTCCGGTTGCCCGGTTGGTGAGGCGGTCGAGGTCGGGAGACAGCCCGGTGCCGAGCGCGATGGCCGTGAGCCATGTGATGAAGTCACGGCGGTTCACCCAGCTCACCTCCTGTTCGATCGCCAGGTTACCGGGCGGTCGGGGGGTGAACCCGAGATGCTGGGCGGGGATTCCGAGCGCTTCGGCGATGCGCGCGACCAACCCCACGTCACACAGTCGCCGTTCGCCTCGCTCGACTGCGGATACCCGCGACTGCGACAGGTCCAGCAGCACACCGAGGTTCAGCTGCGAGGCCTCGGTCTCGGCGCGAACAGCCCGGAACACCGGACCGAAGTCGTAGCGCGCCAACGCGTCCCGGATGTCGGGGCGGTCGTAGAACGCTGGTGTGAGCGGTCGTTGGAATCCGGCGTGGCGGCCGCAGTCGGCGCACAGGATTCCCAGCACATCGGGCGGTAGAACGTGCGCGCAGTGGCGGCAGTGTCGAGCCTCGGTGCTCATGGTGTCGGCCTTCCCCGGCTACTGGACTTGAGCCTAAAGCGCAGGTCGCGCACCGGTGTGGGAAACCGTGCATCTCGGTATGGCGGCGGCTAGCCCCACTGGGGCTAGACCCCGTGGGCGTTGGGCACGAGCGGGGAACGCGCGACGGTAAGCAGCGACACCGGCCGATCCGCTCCCGCCGGAATCCCGGCGGCTCGCTCCAGGGAGTCTCGATGCTGAACCCGCTGCCGCACAACCCCTCTCAGCATGCGCTCGAGCAGGCCCGACCGCCCGGCGATGCGGATATCTGGTGGCGGGTGGCGGTGATCGGGTGCGGGTATGTCGGGCTCACCAGCGCGGTGTGCCTGGCCGCACTCGGGCATGCGGTGATCGCGGTCGACACGAACACCGAGGTGATCACCGGCCTGCGCAGCGGGCTCTCGCCAATCCCCGACGAACCGGGCCTGTCCTCGCTGCTGGCCGTGGCGTTGGCCCGCGGCACCGTGGACTTCACCACCACCGCGCTGCCCGCTGTCGAACACGCCGCGGTGGTGCTGGTGTGCGTGCCGACTCCGGCATTGGCCGACGGGGCGGCGGATCTGAGCGCGGTCTTCGCGGTGGTCGAACAGATCGGCCCGCACCTGGCTGCTGGGGCGGTGCTGGTCCTGAAGTCGACTGTGCCGGTGGGGACCTGCCGCGCCATCGAAAGGCGGTTGGGTCGTCCCGATGTCGCGGTGGTGTCGAACCCGGAGTTCCTGCGGGAGGGCTACGCGGTCAACGACTGCATGAATCCGTCCCGGATCGTGATCGGCGCGCACGATGCCGTCGCCGCGAAAACCCTGGCCTCCCTCTTCGACTGGAGCCACGGCCCGGTCGTGCACACGACCCCGGAGACCGCTGAACTGGCGAAACTGGCCGCCAACGCGATGCTGGCCGTCCGGTTGTCGTACGTGAACACCCTGGCCGCCCTGGGGGAGCGCCTCGGCGCCGACGTGCCCGCGGTCCTGCGCGTGTTGGGTCTGGACCCGCGTATCGGCCCGGACTATCTGCGCCCCGGACCGGGGTGGGGCGGGCCGTGCCTGCCCAAGGACGCGACCGCGCTGCTGCACCAGGCCACCAGCGCGGGAGTCGATTTCGGCGTGCTGGCTGCCACTGTGGTCGCCAACGACGCGCTGCCGCAGTGGATCTGCCAGCGCGTCCGCGAGGCCGCCGGGGGATCGCTGACCGGTGTCCGAGTCGCGTTGCTGGGTCTGACGTTCAAGTCCGGTAGCAGCGACACCCGCTGTTCCCCGGCGCTGCGGGTGGCGGCCGAACTGGTGGCCGCTGGCGCGGTGGTCACCGGCTACGACCCGACCGTGCACCCGGGACGCGGGGTGTTCCTCGCGGGTGTCGCGGTCTGCGATTCGGTGCTCGCGGCGGTGACCGGGGCGTGCGTGGTGGTGCTGACCACCGATTGGCCGCAGTGCGTCGAGCCTGGCTGGGCGCAGATCGCGGCCGCGATGACCACACGTGCGGCGGTGATCGACACCTGCCACGTGCTGGACCCAGCCCGGCTCGCCGAGTACGGGCTGACCGTGATGTTCGACAGCAATCACGCTGACACAGAAGGGAATTCACAATCATGATGTCCAACTCGCATGTGGTGATCACCGGAGGCGCGGGGTTCGTGGGCAGTCATCTGGCCGTGGCGTTGCTGCGCCAGGGGCACCGGGTGACCGTGATCGACAACATGTCCACCGGCAGCTACGACAACCTCGGCCCCTGCTACGACTTCCCCGGGTTCTGGCTCAAGCAGGGCGATATCGCGCACCCGACCTCGCTGACCGGACTCAAGGACGTCTCCGCGGTGGTGCACCTGGCGTGCCCGGCATCCCCGGTCTGGTACCAGCGCATGCCCATCCAAACCCTGCGAGCCGGATCGCTGGGCACCTTCAACGCGTTGTCGCTGGCCGACCAGTTCGACGCACGGATCGTGCTCGCCTCCAGCAGCGAGGTCTACGGCGACCCGAAAGTGCACCCGCAGCCGGAAACCTACGTCGGCGCCATCGACCCCATCGGGCCACGTGCCTCCTACGACGTGGCGAAACTGTTCCTCGAGGCGACTGCGGCCGCCTACCGCGAGTCCAAGTACGTGCGGTGCGGGATCGTGCGCCCGTTCAACGTCTACGGCCCGCACATGCGCCCGGAGGACGGCCGGGTGGTGCCTTCGTTCTGCGCGGAAGCGTTGCGCGGCAACAACTTGCAGATCCACAACGGCGGCACCCAGACCCGCAGCCTGCTCTACATCGACGACGCGGTGGACGCGATCGTGGCGATGCTGGGCTGCGAGGAATTCGGGCCGGTCAACATCGGCTCCACCGATGAAGTCACCATCGGCCACCTCGCCGAAACCATCGTCGCCCTCGCCGGATCCGGTTCGCTCACCATCACCGAAGGGCGCGCGCATGATCCGGGGGTGCGCTGCCCGGACGTGACCCGCGCCCAGCAGCTGCTGGGCTGGAAGGCCACCACCTGCCTCGAGGACGGCCTGTCGCGCACGCTGGACTGGATGCGCGGCTATGTCAGCAAGGCGGACTGCGCATGAGCGGGCAGGTGCGGTTCATCCTCTCGCCCAACTGGTCCACCCTGGCCGGACGCACCCTCGACGGACTGGAATGCGAGGCCGACACCGTCGGGCAGGCGTTGCACTGGCTGCGTGAGCAATGCCCGACGCTGGCCGACCGGATCCTGTCCGCCGACGGCCAACTGACCCGGTTCAGCACCTACGGCCTGGACGGGGAAAAACTCGCCGGCGCGGACGCGCTCACCACCGTCATCAGTGAGGGCGGGGTGCACGAGTTGCAGATCGTGCCCGCGTTCATGGGCGGGTGAGACCGATGTTGACCACGAACGACATGGTGCTGATTCCGGCGGCGATCGTGCCGATCGGTTCACCTGAGCAGCATTTGGACGCGATCTGCGGCGAGCAGCATTATCCGAGGCAATGGTTCGAGGACGAGACACCGCAGCGGCGGATCACCCTCAATGGGTTCCGCATCGACCGCCATCCGGTGACCAACCTCGACTTCGCGGCCTTCGTCGACGCCACCGGATATGTCACCGCGGCCGAACGCCGGGGTGACGGGCTGGTGTACGGGCGAGAGTACTGGATGGCCGAGTCCGGATTATGTTGGCGGCGGCCGCATCTGGATCTCGACGCGGTCGCTGACCGCCCAGA
The DNA here is from genome assembly GCF_016741815.1 of Nocardia acididurans. Lineage (GTDB taxonomy): Bacteria > Actinomycetota > Actinomycetes > Mycobacteriales > Mycobacteriaceae > Nocardia > Nocardia acididurans. The sequence continues at coordinate 7,917 of NZ_JAERRJ010000028.1, read as the reverse complement.
CCATCCGGTCGTGCACGTCGACCAGGCCGACGCGGCTGCCTACGCGGCGTGGGCCGGGAAGCGGTTGCCGACCGAAGCCGAGTGGGAGTACGCGGCCCACGGCCCGGATTGGCAGGCGTGGCCGTGGGGGTCGACCTGGTCGGCCCGCAACGCCAACACCGTCGAGTACTGGGCCGGCGAACCGGTCCGCGATCTCGCCGCATGGAAACGGTGGTGGGGTCCGCGCTGGCGCGAGTACGGCCCGCTGCCCGGGACCACCCCGGTTGGTGAATTCCCTACCGGCTGTTCACCGTTCGGCGTCGCCGATATGGCGGGCAACGTCATCGAATGGACCTCCACCCGCTACCGGTCCTACGCGCCCGGTGGCGGGCAGCCCCGCGGATTCGAGGCCGCGGTGGGGTTCGGCTATCACGTGGTGCGCGGCGGGTCGTGGAAGACCATGCGCTGGCAGACCCGCACCAGCGAACGGCTGTGCTGCCCGGCCGACTACTCCACCTTCGATATCGGCTTCCGCTGCGTCGCCGACCTCACCAACTGATCCTCTACTACCGCAAAGGTACCCGCACATGCATGTCCTCGTCACCGGCGGTGCCGGATTCATCGGCTCGCACCTGGTCGACGGCCTGCTGGCCGAAGGCCACACCGTCACCGTTCTCGATGACTTCTCCACCGGACGCCCTGACCGGCTGCCCGCCACCATCACCGGCCTGCACACCGTGGACGTCGCCGACGCCGCCGCGGTCACCGACGCACTGCGCTTGGACCACCCCGAGGTGGTTTTCCACCTGGCCGCCCAGATCAGTGTCCGTGCCTCGGTGGCCGACCCACAAGCCGATGCCACCGACAACATCCTGGGCACTCTCAACGTCTGCGAAGCCGCCCGCACCGTCGGCGCCCGAGTGATCCTGGCTTCCACCGGCGGCGCGCTCTACGGTGACGGCGTCTCGTTGCCGACCCCGGAAACCGTGCTGCCGCAAACCCCTGCCCCGTACGGGATCTCGAAATACTGCGCCGAGCAATACCTGCAACTGTCCAACCGGCTGCACCACACCAACCATGTGGCGTTGCGGCTGGGCAACGTCTACGGGCCCCGCCAGGACCCACACGGCGAAGCGGGCGTGGTCGCGATCTTCTGCGGCGCTGTCGCCGCCGACCAGCAGCCCACGGTGTTCGGCGACGGCAACCAGACCCGCGACTACGTCTATGTCGGCGACATCGTCGAAGCCTTCCTGCTGGCGATGCGCTACGACGGCCCCCAGGCAGTGTTCAATATCGGCACCGGGCACGGCAGCACCGTGTGGGAGCTGCTGGCCGCAGTCAACACCGCCGCCGGCAAGGACCTGCCCGCCCGGCCCGCGCCACCGCGACTGGGCGAATGGCGGTACGGGGCACTGGATGCCAGCCTCGCCGCCGAGCAGTTGGGGTGGCGCGCGCACACCAGCCTGGCCGACGGCATCGCCGCGACCTACAAGGCGCTGACCAGTTGAGCAGGCGCGGGCCCCGGTAAAGGGGCGGCTGGGCAACTCGGATCGGCTCACCCACATTAGGGTGAGCCGATCTTCGTTGTGTACACCCCGCCCCGTCACACCTTCCGGAGGAACTCCCGCGTGGCCGCTGGTACCGAAGGCGCGAACGTCATCCTGCGCAACTCCCACAATCAGATCCTGCTGTTCCTGCGAGATGACAAGCCCGACATACCGTTTCCAGCGATGTGGGCCCTGCCCGGCGGACACGTGGAGCCAGGGGAGACACCCCTGGAATGCGCGGTCCGTGAATACGCCGAAGAAATGGGCGTCCACCTCGACCCAGCGGCCCTCATCCCGGTGTGCACGCGACGGCGGCCGTGGGGAATGGTGGAACACACCTTCACCACCGTCATGGACCTCGACCTCGACACCGTCGAACTGACCGAAGGCCAAGCACTGGCGTGGTTCACCGAAGCCGAGATCGCAGCCACGGTGCTCGGATTCGAGGAAAACGACATGCTCGCCGAGTTCTTCCGAGCCCTGCGCACGCCATCCGCTCAGAGCGGCGGCCTACCCCGCGTTCGCTTCTGAAACCAGCTGGTCCGCAATGGAACTCGCCTACGCCGACAACGCGATCCCCCGCCGAGTTCTTCGACCGGCAACGTCGACCGGCAGGTCCCGGACCCCACCGGTAGAACAGCAACGGCGAGCAGATCCAGGCGAAGCGGGAGGTGGGCAACGACTGATCGTTCAGCGGCATCGGTTGTACGGTTTGAAAGATGAACTCACCGCGACGCTCGATCACGGTTACCTCCGAAGGCGAGCAGTCCACGTTCACCGGCGACGTAGATATTCGCAAGACCGCCTTTGGCACGTACTACATCCTCTGGAACGGCAAAGTCGCCTGGCAGCAGCGCGTTCACAACGGCCAGAAAGCAGCAGTCGAGCTCAAGTTCGAGGGCTTCGACGAAGAGTTCATCAAGTCGATCACAGGACGGTAGGTCGGGCCTCAGGAGACCGGAGGTCGCCGCGTGCCCGCCCACAGCGGCGGCCCGACGGCACCACCGGCCCGGTCATCGCACCGCAAAGCCGCCGCTGACACAGCAAAGTCGCGTTCAAGCCGGGGCGTGCTTGGCGGGTTCGCTGCTGGCAGGCGCATTCCGGCTCGTCGAGTGGCGGGTTGTAGTCGATTGCCGCGCACTTCTTACAGGTCGTTGTTCGGTGGCCGTCGCGCCGGTGCGGGCTCGGGCAGGAAATCCATCCGATGAGCGCACTGCCTGGTGTGCGTAGATCGTGCTGGTCTTCGCCGACGCAGCGCACCAGTTGCGGTTCGGCGTAGCGGCCGTCGCCGAGTTTCACCAGGGTGTCGGGGGCTACCACGATGCCGTTGACCGCGTAGTAGCGGCGTGTGGGGGATCGGTCGCGACGCGCTGTCATCGCTCCACAATCGAACGTATGTGCGGCTACCGTGCATGAGAAAGGCCCGGACATAGGGAAGCGTCCGGGCCTTCTGCGGTATCGCGGGGGTTTATGCCGAGCGGGGCCGGCGGTGGGCCAGGATCCGCAGGACGTCGTCGCGGGTGATGGCATCGACGTCGTCGGCGTTGGCTTCGGTGGTCACCCATTCCGAGAGCAGTTCGTCACGATCGGCACCGGACTCGGCGGCACGGGCGAGCAGCCGCTCGTAGGCGGCGCGGGGGAGCTTCAGCTCGGCGGTGAAGGTCACCGTCAGCTCTTCGTCGTCGCCCAAGCGCGGGACGTCGACAGGTTCGGCGGCCGGGTCCAGGCGCATGTTCTTCCACAGCTCGTCGCCCCAGTTCGGGCCGAGCGTGTCGAGTAGTTGGGCCTGGATCGCGCTGGCGCGGTCATCCGTTGAACGGCTCATCGGTGCCCTCCTCCCATTCTTCGTAGACGGCCAGGTCGGCCCCGGTCAGCTCGCGTGCCGAGATCACGATCGCGGTGAACGGGCTGATCTCGCGGGTCGCGATCACCAGCGGGCGTCCGCTGGTGGTGCGTCCTGCTATCAGTGTCACCTGAATCGGCGCTCCCGTCGATGGACGCGCCCAGCGACGTCGCGCACGCAACACCTGCTCGATCTCTTCCGGTGTCACGCCGCGCAGGGCGGCTCGGGCCCAGTCCGGCAACTCGAACGGCATGGCGGCTACCCTATCCGCGCCGGTCGCCGCGTGGAAACCCGGTCGCGAAGGCCGCGCTCGGCGACTCGCGGGCACACGCGACGGTGGTGGTTGTTTCCACGGCGGGCAGGATGGCTGTGTGCTGCACGCCCGCACCCGAGTTCACCTGGCTGGTCGTCCCGACCTGCTCGGCTGGGTCATGCCTGCCGGTTCGGAGGGGTGCGGGAGAACGCGGCGCTGCATCCGACCAAGGATGAGCTGATCAGGGCCTATCGCACCGAGCCGGTGATCGACGATGGGGGCTGGGTCGTGGTGTGGTGGGGCCCGGCCCGCCACGAGCGCCTCTCGCACCGCATCGAAACCCTGGTGGTCGTCGCGCCGCCGACGCCTTCGATGACCTCCCCGGACCGCGGCGCGGTGACGGCTGATCCGCGCGTCGTCGCAGGTGGGAGAGGGTGTGGGATGCTGAGATCATGGTCGCGGGGCTCGGCGACGACGACGAGCCGGACACCACCGTCACAGCGGCGGATCCGGCCGTGTACTCACCTGGTCGCTCGCACCCGGTCCCGATAACCCGGATACCGCAGCTGGCCGCCGCCGCGCGGGCCCGCGGTCAGAGCGGCCGTGTCATCTGGGTCGACCTGCCCGACCCGCCAGTCATTCACACCCGTGGTCGCGTGCCGAATCAGTGGCTGCTCAGCGGCGAGTTCGCGGCGTTGCCGATCGCGTGCCCGTACTGCGGCTGGTATCGCGACGGCGCGTGTGCGTGTGCGCCGGAGCTGTCCGCGCGGAGCTTCCAGCTGGAAATCGGGTGACGGTGCGTGCCAGCAACTCGCATCGTGTGCCAATGCGGCGCGCCGCACTTCCTGCTGATCAGGGGAGATCGCTACCGTCGAGACGGGTATCCGGAGCGGGGCGCGCCCGTCGCGCCCTGTCGGATGCGGGGATTGGGCAACAGGTCCGCATCCGCACGGTTCGCTTCGCATACCGGGGCCGTGCACCCGAGCGGCCCACCGGTACCGCTGCGCTCAGCCATGGCAACGTGCCGGAGTACGAGATCGCCCAACCGCCGGCGGGAGCACCCGCAGACACGGTCCATTCCCGTTTCCCGAGATCGCCCACGCCCTGCTGAGCCTGGCCAGCGGGCGGGCGCTGACCGTCGACGGCGGCATCAGGTCGATTGAGCCAGGACACCCGACACCTGACCTCGTTCTTTACAGGAAAATGGGGCGGTCGAACTGAGATGGTGACATAACGTCGAACGATGACCAGTTCGCATCTCGGGCGCGCCCAATGGCTCGCAACCGACGCTTATGACGCGATGAGCGCAGCGAAAGACGCCACCGAAGCCGCGATCAAGAGCGGATCGCATCTCCAACCCGAGAAGGCCACCGAGTTGGCGCTGCGCTGGCAGATCGTCGCGGCCATGCAACGCCAAGCCGAGCTGCACCTACAGGTAGGCGTAGGGATCCGCGAAGACCGAGACGACAGCGACTAGAGGACTCCGGCTACTGGTCCCATCTGCGGGCGACGACCGGAACTCGAGGAAGAAGAACGGGTTCCCACTCCACACCGCCGAAGCTTGACGTCACACGTGCACGGAACCGACGCCCGTGGCTCTTCGCTAGCTTTACCCAGAAGAACATTGAGCTGCCTGTGTGCATCGTCGCGTCGCGTTCGAGGCGATCGGCGGTGGCGTCGGGGTGCCTGTCGAGGTCGAATGTGATGCCTGGGCTGTCATGAATCTCAAGAACAACGCGATCCAGTGTTCCTCGTGCCACCGTGAGCTCCAGCTGCCAGGACACACCTGTTGTGGGTCCCCACCGCAGTGTCTCCCAGACCGGGGCGGTCTCTTCATGCCGTCGCGCGGCCGCGATTTTCGTTTGTTGGCGAGCATGCCGCCAACTGACCAGCGCGAAACCGAGGGCGGCCAGCGCGATCAGGATGCTGATCGCCGACAGCCAATCCGCTAGTTCCACACCACGGGACAGTAGTAGGGGACGGTGGCTCGACAGCGGAAGCAGCTCCGGCGGGCAGCTGGGTGGTGTTCAGTTCACCGCGCGGGAGGTGACGTTTGCGGGGGCCGGCCTGACGGTCGAGCCAGTAGAGTGCCGCCTCCCATCCGCCGTCCCGGATATGCGAGGCGAGCTCCTCACAGACGACACGCTGCGGGCCGGGATCACCAGGGCGAGTTACGCGTTCCGCAGTCTGCTCGATGAGGGAGCGCAGGGTGTGGCCGCGCCGTTCGTGTGTGGACATTGTGGTCGGAAAACAATCGTTTTCCGGACAGCAATAAAAAACCCCGGATCCCGGTCAACGAACAACCATCGGGGGTGGACCCGGGGCGTCCCAGCATTGCCCGCGCCGCAGCCGACCTAAATGAGGCACGCATCAGCACTTTCGCGGCACTGTCGGTCCGTTGACCGTTCAACGGTCAGCAGCGCAGGGCGTGGCGGCCTCCACCGTCGGCGGTCGGTGCGGGGAAGGTGAGGCGGGGGAGTTCTTGGGTGGGGGCGTCGTCGAGTTCGCGGTAGAGCTGCGCGATGAACACGTCCAGGCTGCCGTAGCGGTCCAGGATCTGGTTCAGCAGTTCTATCGCCTCGTACGCCATCGCAGTTCCTCTCGCCGGGCGGGCCCGTGCGACCCGTGGGCGCGCCGGGACTTGAAGGGCGTGCTATCGGCGGGTGCGGTTGCCGCAGTGGGTTTTTCACACCCGCCGAGGTAGGACTGCCGTGCGTACAGCGCCGGTCCGGTTGCAGGCGGGACCGGGGATACAGACGGCCGCCAGGGCTGGGCGGCCCCGAACATCCCGAGCACGAGAACCAGGCCAGACGAGCAGCCCTGGGATGGGCCCGCGCGCTGGTCACGCATCGGCTCGTGATCGGAATGCCCGCCGACATGCTAAACGGCCCCGCCCTCGTCCGGACCCGAAACACACGCTCCGACCTGGTGATCATTGCCCGGGTGGAGCACCGCACACGGACAATTCGCGCCGAACGGGTCGTTCGGCCCGACCCGCCGGGCCCGGTGTTCCACACTGATGCTGGATCCGCAATGGTGCATCGCCCACCCAGGGATGCACCCCCGATGTCCGGTGCCGGCACCCACCCAGACCCCGCCGATACCGGGCAAGCTCCCCGCGGCATTGCAGACCATCCGGATCCACCGAGAAGGCACCTGGAAGTGGTGCAGCCCAGCGTTTGGAGACAACTGCCGATCCCTATTGGGCGGGTCAGGCCTCGGCCCGTCGTGGCTGCGGAAGTTGTTACCGCACAACGGCTCTGGAACTGCTTCTCAGGCCACGGCGTGCCAGATCGCTCCCCGGTTCCCGGATCGTAGGGAGCGGAGGCGGTGGTGAAGTTCCCGTTCTGCAGCGGATTTCGTGGGCGCGAGGCGAATGTAGCTGCCGAGTGAGTGCAGTTCGATGAGGTCACGCAGCAGTGTCCAGTCAGGCCAGTCGAACGCTCGGGTGGGAAGCGCTGCGGCGGTGGATACCAGCGCCAGCCCTGCCCTGCCGAGCAGGGGCGCCGCGGTGCCCCACACTGGAAGGCGACATGTTGCGCCACTGCTACGACCAGTGGGATTCCCGCTAGCGAGCCGAGTGTGTTGTAAGCGTAAACCCGCGCCAAACGTCCGTCCGGGATATGGGTTTGCCGCGCGACGTCCCAGGCGACGATGAATTGCTCGAGGGCGATTCCGCAGAGGAACATCGCCACGACGATCACGAGAAGGTTGGCTGGCCCAGCCAGTGCGAGCATCGGGAGGCCTTGCAGGCGCAAGCAACGACTCCGACGCGCAACCGAAGTGAGCCTCTTCGAAATCTTATGCATCAATTCATATATCGCTGTTTAATAGTCCTTCAGTGCACGCCAGGCCATCGCCCGTCCGGCCGTCGAAGCTGGACCTGTCCACCCCCACAGCCACATCACTGGCCGATACACCACCTATTGGATGTCGTAGAAATGGCCACCATCGAGGTAGCGGATTGTATGCGCGTCGCGCTCGACGACTGCTGGGTCTTCGTGCATCAGGATGACCCGTAGGGGATAGGTGAGGTCGTTCACCGTTCGCTCGATGCGTTGACCTGGTTGGACGGCCGCTTTCAATGCGACGAAGCTCTCCAGATGACGGATCTCGGAGAGACCACGATAGCCTCGCAGAGTTCCTGTGGCGGGAGCTATCAGCCCCGCCACCGTGCAGGAAAGAGACGGGTTGGGAGCAGGCTCGGCGTAGGTGATTCGGAATTGATCCGGCTCGAGATAGGCGGTGACGGTCCAATCAAGTTGTGATGTTCCCTGCGCTTGCTGCGCGTAGTA
>NZ_JAERRJ010000027.1 GCF_016741815.1 Nocardia acididurans | reverse complement strand
GAACCTAGGTCGCGTGACAGCTCGACGCGAGTGTGACTATCCGTCGGCCGGATCTGGATGCCGTTGTGCGAGCTGAGGGCTCAGGCCACGATCTGCAAAAAGCGCTAGTCTGCCGCATATCCGTCGTTCGTTGACGCAGTGTCGGCTGATCTGCACTATGGGAACCTGTTCTTCCTCCACGCCGAACTCAATGGCAGCTCACCGTCCGTGGTCTGCTGAGATTCACCGGCAGACCACGGAACAGGCGGTCGGTCTCACAGTGGGCGAAGTCCTTCGATGTTCATGGCAGCATCGTCGAATCGAAGGAGTCGAATGCGCATCGGGGTGTCCGGACCACACGGAACCGGCAAGTCCACGTTTGTTCACGAACTGTGTTCCCGCTTCGCCGAACTCACGCCGATCGAGGAACCGTACGTCCTGCTCGAGGAGGAAGGCTACGACTTCGAATACCCGCCCTCGCGCGCCGACTACCGCGCCCAGCTGACTCGCTCGATCGAACTGCTGACCACCGAGCCGGATGGATCCGTCTTCGATCGAACCCCATTGGACTTCCTGTCCTACCTGGCAGGGACCGGCCTCGATATCGAGTCGGCCTCCGCTACCTCCGCAATCCGAACTGCAATGGCCACACTGGATCTCCTGGTTCTCGTGCCCATCACCCCCGAGACCGAGCGACTCCTACCCCCGGCGGAAATGCCCGGCCTGCGTCGCACGGTCAACGACACACTTCTGGAGCTGGCCTACACCGATCCGCTGCACCTTCTCACCGACATTCCGGTGATCGAGTTGAGCATCCCTCTGGCGGATCGGGTCGAAACAATCGGCGCCATGATCGGGTAACCCAGTTCGCGCAACTTCACACTGCCGCAGAGTCGGTTATCCCCATCGACTTGGGTCGACCGGTGCCGAGCGATCATCGAACAGTATCAGGATCCTCAGGCCATCTTCGTATGCCTCGTAACGGCTTTCACTCCCCGCCATCGAGACCCTGGCGGGTGCTATAACCGATGGTGGCCCAGCACAACGGCTGCGGCGGTGAACTGTGAGTGAAGGAGCCGATGCCGAGTGAACGCTCAGTCGAACGAGCAGGCCGATCAGTTGCCCACGGAGAGCGCCCGGACTGGTTCGCAGGACGCTTCTCGGGGTTCGGCGAGGTGGACCCGGAGGGCACTGTGGGCGCTGTACGCCATCACACCATCGACCTGGTAGGAGCGGAGCCGGATTCGGTCTAGGTGTGCTGGTCTTGTTCGCGGGTTGCGGCCAAGGTCAGGGCGCGGTCGAAGGTTTCGGTGAGGATCGCGCGGCGTTGGGATTTGTAGTCGTCGTCGGGGTCGAGGTCGTCGATGTAGTCGTCCCAGACCCGCAGGTAGCGGTCGCGCCACTCGGAGAGAACCGCCGCTGAGGGGAAGGTGGCGCCGACTCGGGCGGGTTCGGCTGTCTGGGCGAGGATTTCGAGCCAGGCGGGCACCATGGTTCCGCCCCACTCGTCGGGTTCGAGTGGTGTGTCGTCGGTGGGGTCGCGGAATTGGGCGGCGATTTGGGCGATGAGGTGGTCGGTCAGTTCGCCGAGGCCGTCCGCCGCGGTGTCGCTGTCGAAATTTCCTGGGCCCCAGACTCCCATGACGTCCTCTCTTGAAGGTTCTCGGCGTGGGGAGACTATCAATGTCGCAGGGCCGCAGGATGCTTCGTGTGGCCGGCGGTCAGACCGGGATGCCCAGTGCCGAGGCGAGGGTCTGGCCGAGGGAGTTCACGACGAATTGGATCGAGCCGGGGTCGAGGAGGGTGGAGAGCACGTCGCGGTTGTTGCAGCCGACGGGGATCTCGACGCCGGTGAGGCGGTCGTTGAGCCACATGGCGGTAGCGCCGGTGGCGGTGACGTCGGCGATGACGTGCTCGCTGAGCAGATCGCGGGTGTAGTAGACGCGGGCGTTGTCGTCGCGGCAGTAGGTGTCGTAGAGGTTGTTCACCGCGTTGATGGGCATGGCCTCGTCGAAGGGTGATTCGAAGAGGAAGAGCGGGGATTTCGGAGTGCCGCGGTTGCCGAGGGTCAGTTCGTCGAGGACGGCCTGCACGTCGGGTGCGCGCATGGGGTCGCCCGGGTAGTCGAACAGGCCCTTGAGGTTGATGAAGGGGAAGGCCGCGCCTTGCAGTGCCACGCACTGGTTTTCGTGCACCACGCGCACGGCTTTGCCGAACGGGTTCATGTACCGCTCCAGGAATTCGTTGACCTCCGGGTATTCGCGCGCCACACCCAGCAGGCCACCGAAGACCAGACCGCCGACGAGGGAGGTGGTGTTGTTGTAGTCCACGGTCATGCGGATATCGGCCAGGAGGCCGCCCGCGGCTGTTCCGACCAGATCGATTTCGGGCGCGTACTCGGGCTGCAGTTCGGCGGCATGTGCGGTGGGGATCGCGCCACCCGAATAACCCCACATCGTGACCCGGGTATCCGTGCCCGGCAGACCGGCGGGCTCGAACCGTTCGGCGGCGCGGATGCCGTCGAGGGTGATCCGGCCGCCCAGCGGCCCGGCCGCGTACGCCGCGTTCGGGCCTTGATGGTCGGGCATGATCACCGCGTGGCCCAGTTGCAGCATCGCCTGCACCTGCACGAATTCCGCGGAGATGACGGGGTTCAGCGGGTTCGGCAGTGACCCCATCTGCAGCGTGTACGAGGGCGCACAGTTGATGGACAGCGAATCCTCGGCGAACTGGAACGAGACCAGCCCGCGCTGCCCGGTCGGCGCGGCCCGATGCGGCACCGCGACGGTGGCCACGGCCGCGATGGGCTCGCCGCGCGTATTCGTGCTGCGGTAGGACAGCTGCCAGGCGTTGACGTTCAACGGGATCAGCCAGAAGTTGGCGAGGTTCACCTGCCGCGCGGCCAGGATCTCGCCGGGCTCCGCGGCGGCCACCCGGGCCGGATCCGGCCGGTGGAAGGCGGCATCCAGGTACGGCGGCGCGGGCGGCACCGGAAACGGCAGCGCCGGTTGCACCGGAACCTCTTGCGCCACCGCGGTTTTCGTCACCATCGGACTGGTGGCTACCGCCACCCCCGCAGCGACCGCCATGCACGCTCGCGCAAGCATCCCCGGGCACCCCGCTGTCATATCGCACTCCTTCACGCCGCGCCCCATACCCGCCAATTAGATAGAGAGCGCTCGATCTCTAATTACCGTCTGAGACAATAGGGTTCGACTGTGAAAAGTGTCAATGCCGGACCGGGTTCCCCTGTGCACATGCCCGATCCCCGCGCACCGCCGTGTCACGGATAATCCAGTGGCCATTGAGATTTGCTGACCGTATGCTCCTTCGGTTCGAAACACGGAGAGGAGAGCGAAGTGGTGGTCATTCGCGACGAGACGTGGCAGGAGCTGGCCGCGCGGATCGCGGGCCGGTTGGTGCGGCCCGGCGATGCCGGATACGACGAGGCGCGGGCCCTGCAGATTCGAGAGTTCGACACGATCCGCCCCGCGGGAGTGGTCTACTGCACCGGCGTGGACGATGTGCGCGCCGCCGTGCTGTTCGCTCGCACGCACGCGCTGGCGGTCGCGCCACGATCCGGCGGGCACAGCAGCGCCGGCTACTCCACCACCGAGGGACTGGTCATCGATGTCACCGGAATCGCCGATGTGCGGCGCGACGGAACACTGATCCGGGCCGGAGCGGGAATTCAGACCATCGATCTGCTCGAGGAGACCGCACCCGGCGGCTGGGTGATTCCGGCGGGCACCTGCGCCACCGTCGGCCTGGCCGGGCTCACCCTCGGCGGCGGTATCGGAATCGCGACCCGCAAGTACGGGCTGACCTGCGATCGGGTGCGGGAGATGCAGGTGGTCCTGGCCGACGGCAGCGTGGTGACCTGCGATGACGAGCGGCACGCCGATCTGTTCTGGGCGTTGCGCGGCTGCGGCGGCGGCAATCTGGGCATCGTCACCGAGCTGGTGCTGGAGGCGGTTCCGGCGACCCCGGTCACCAGCTACAGCCTGAGCTGGGACTGGTCCGCCGCACCGCACGTCTGGGCCGCCTGGCAGCAGTGGGCCCCGCACGCACCCGACGACCTGGCGTCGAATGTGCGCTTCGCACTGGAACATCCGCAGGCCGGCACGCAGCCGCAGGTCATGGTACTGGGGGCATGGCTCGGGGATCCGGGCGAACTGCCGGCCCTGCTGGACGACTTGCGGCAGCGGGTCGGCCGCGCGCCGGAAGCGGAGTTCCTGCACACCGATTCGTACTATGACACGCTGCGCACATGGATGGGCTGCGCCGAACTCACTCGCGCGCAAGCACATCGAGTCGGCACCGGTCCCGAGGCGACACTGCCGCGCGATGGCTGGCATCGCGAGCGCGGGCATTTCGTCCCCGAACCCATCCCCGCCGAGGGCATCGAACAGATCCTGGCCGCGTTCGCCGACGCACCTGCCGGCGATCAGATTCGCGCACTCGAACTGGGCGCTATGGGCGGGGCCTGCAATCGAATACCTTCCGACGCAACGGCTTTCGTACACCGCGACCAGCTGTACTACGCGGGCCTGGTGGTGGAGGCGCACGACGAGATCACCGACGAGCTACGCGCGAGCGGGTCCGCGTGGATCGACTCCTGCCAGCCGGTGCTGCGCCGATGGTCCTCGCCCCACACGTATCAGAACCTGCCCGATCCGGCCCTGATCGACTGGCGCACAGCGTATTACGGCGCGAACCAGGCCCGGCTGGCCGAGATCGCGCATCGCTACGACCCCGACGGGTTCTTCGGCCGCCCGCAGTCGCTCAGCGCGCCGCAGCGGTGACCGCACGGGAGTACCGATCCCCTGTTACGCACGCAGGGCGCAACAGGGGATCGCGTACTCACGCAGGGCGCCACAGGGGAATCATGTACTCACGCAGGGCGCGACCGGGATCGCGCGGCGGTAGCGCAGCCCCACGTTTAGCCCGCGCCCGATCGGCAAACCCCGCGACATGATCGGAAACCTTCGTTCCGTGGTACTCGACTGCCGGGACCCGGCGGCGCTGGCGGGCTTCTATCAAGGCGTCCTCGGCGGCACCGTCGACGACTCGGATAAGACATGGGCGGTCCTGATCGATCCCGGCGGCCGCCGGTTCGCCTTCCAGCTCGCGCCGGATCACGAGCCACCCCGTTTCCCGGACCCGCGCGGTTCCCAGCAGTTCCACCTCGACATCCTGGTCGACGATATCGAGTCCGCCCAGCGCGCGGTCCTCGAACTCGGCGCGACGCGGGTGCCGGACGCCGTGGACGAGGACGACTTCCGGGTTTTCCGCGACCCGGCGGGCCACACCTTCTGCCTGGTCTGGGGAATTCCCGCCACCGATACCTGACCCCGGCGAACCCCCGGCGTGAGCCCCGAGCCGCTGTCGGTGACTGCCGCTACAGTCGCTGCGACAACGCTTCACGATTCGGGGGATCATGTCCGACTCCACAACCACCCGTCGATGCCGTCCTGACCGATGAGAGCACCTGGGTCAGGCCGGAGGAGTGGGTGCGGTTCGCCACCCCGACGCGGGGAGTGACGCCGCCTGGACAGGGCACCCACGCGACGGCACAGCACGCGTACGCGGATCTGGTCGTGGCCCAGCATGAGCGGGTCGCCGAGATCCTCGAGCAGACCGCCGTGCACGGCGAACAGCGGCTGGCCGACGCCGGAGCACAGGCGCTGGCCGGACTGGCCGATTGCACGCCGCTCGGGGCCGCGGTGGTGGCGCAGGCACTGGACGCGGAGTTGTACGGCGACCATGACGCGGTACACACGTGGGTCGCGCAGCGCGGTGTGGAGTTCGCCGCCGAAGCCGTCGCGTGGCAGGCCGGTCTCGTCACCCGCAGTTCGTGGGACAGCGGGCAGCACCGGTCGCTGTACCACGTGCGCGAAAACGATTCCCACGAGCCGGGCTTCATCACGCCGTCGTACGCTCCGGAGTACCTGCGGGCCCTGCTGACCGATCTCCCGGAGCAGGAGTATCGCGCGGTGGTGGCCCGGCTGGACGCGCTGCGGAAAGCGCAGGGCGGCTTGGCCGTTCGATTGACGACGTCGTTTCTCGCACCGACCGAGACGGAGTGGGCGGCCCAGGATCTGGCGGCGGCGCAGACCTACACCGGCCGTCGGCACCCGTTCAATATCCTCGCGGCCTCGGCCTGCACCGTGGCACAGTTCGAAACGCTCACGGCCGCACTGCAACCCAGTGAGTTCGTGTCGGGTTCGGGGCGACGATATCTGACCGTGGCCCTGCTCCGATTCGGCCCCGACGCCCTGCCCGCACTCGAACGCATGCTGCGTCATCGCGGCAACAGCGGTCATGTGGCGAGCCAACTGGCCCGGATCGTCGCCCGATTCCCCACTGACGCAGCCTTTTCCGCCATGCTCGCGCAGTCCGGCCATCGCGAGATGGTTCCCGTCCTGATCGATACCGCGCGACGATTCCCGCATCGTGCGCAGCGCTTGCTTCGACCCGCCGCCGCGACCTCGCCACTGGTTCGGCATCTGTTGCGGGTGCTGGCGCACAGTCATCCGGAACTCGCGCCCGGCCTGCCGCCCGGCGTCGCCTTCGCCACCGGTGACCACGTGGCCGATGCGCACCGCCTCCCCGAAATCCTGCGCACACCACCGTGGCTCCGCCCGCGCACCTCCGCAAAGGAGCTGACGGTACCGAATCTGTGCGAGCCGACCCCGGCGAGGCTCGCCTGGCTGCCGGGCGAGCGCGAACAGTGGGCGAACCTCGAGGTGCGGGTGTGGGACAGGTACGACGGCGATTGGGCACGTCACATCGCCGAGGCGCTCGCGGAGAACTACTACAGCCAGGCTCCGGCCCTGTTCGCGACCGCACCCGAGGACGTGGTGCGACCGCATCTGCGGACAGCTACACCCCACCGCGGCTGGGCGGACCGGAATGCGCTGCGCCGCATCCTCGGTCGGTTCGACGCCGACGGCCTGCCCTGTGTGCTGCGTGCCGTGCAGGCCGCCCCGCTGACAATGCTGGATATCCTCGCGCCCGCCGTGGGGACTCCGATCACCCTGTCGATGATCCGCTGGATGGACGGCAAGAAGACCCGCGCCGCCGCGGTGAACTGGTTCGACCGCAACCTCGCTGCCGCCGCGCCGGATCTGATCGCCGCCGCCCTGGCCAAGGTGAGCAAGGACCGCCGCGCGGCCGAGACCACCCTGCGAGTGCTCGCCGCGCGCGGCCACCGCGACGAACTCCTCGGTGCCGCAGCGGCATTCGAACCGCGTGTGGCCACGGCCGTGCGAGCGGTGCTGGACACCGATCCGCTCGACGTCCTGCCCGCCACCATGCCGAAACCACCGGAATGGCTGCTGCCCGAAACACTTCCGGAACTCACCCTGCGCGGCGACCGGGCAGCGCTGCCGCTGTCCGCGGTGCGCGAGGTGTGCACCATGCTGGCCCTGTGCGGACCACACGGTGACTATCCGGGTGTCGGCCAGCTGATCGAGGCCGCGAATCCGGATTCACTGGCCGAGTTCGCCTGGGCACTGCTCGAACAGTGGCGGCTGGCGGGCTACCCGGGCAAGGACGGCTGGGTGCTGCATATCCAGGGCATCCTCGGCAATGACGACACCGCACGCCGTCTCGCGGCGCTGATCCGGATCTGGCCGGGCGAATCCGGCCACGCCCGTGCGGTATCCGGTCTCGCCGTGCTGACCGCCCTCGGCACCGATGTCGCTCTGATGCAGCTGCACGGCATCGCCGAGAAGGCGACCTTCAAGGGGTTGAAGACCAAGGCGCAGGAGCGGGTCGCCGAAGTCGCGGACGATCTCGGGCTCACCCCGGAGGAACTGTCCGACCGCCTGGTCCCCGATTTCGGCTTGAACGCCGACGGCAGCCTGGTGCTGGACTACGGTCCCAGGGGTTTCGTCATCGGATTCGATGAACAGTTGAAACCCACTGTGTCCGAAGCGATCCGGTCCGATGGCGAGGAGTGGATCGTCGTCGGCGCACGCAAGACCGTGCCCAAGCCGGGCGCAAAGGACGATCCGGAACTGGGCACCGCCGCCTACAAGAAGTTCAGCGCCCTGAAGAAGGATGTGAAATCGGCTGCCGCCGACCAGATCCGGCGCTTCGAGCAGGCGATGGTGGCAGGCCGCAGCTGGACCGTCGCCGACCACCGCCGCCTGTTCGTGGAACATCCACTGGTCTGGCATCTGTCGCGCCGCCTGGTGTGGGTCGTCTTCGACTCCGGCGTGGTGTCGGGCTCGTTCCGCATCGCAGAGGACCGCAGTTACGCGGATGCCTCGGATGATCCCGTTACGCTGCCGGAGAACGGCATCGTCGGCATCGCACATCCACTGCACCTGGAGGAGACCCTGGGCGCGTGGGGTGAGCTGTTCGCCGATTACGAAATCCTGCAACCCTTTCCGCAGTTGCAGCGCGAGACCTACCTGCTCACCGCCGAGGAACGCGCGGGCAACACCCTCCCCCGCTTCCAGGATCTGGTGATCCCCACCGGAAAGTTGCTGGGCATGACCCGATTCGATTGGGAGCGTGGCGATGTCGGCGACGGCGGGGTGTGGTGTGAGCTCTACCGCCAGCTCGGTGACGGCCGCTCGGTGGTGATCGATATGGAGCCCGGCGTCTACATGGGTGATGCCATGGATCTCCCCGAGCAGAAGATCACCGTCCGGATCACCGACACCGGTCACGAGGACCGCTGGCATCAGGCGGCGCAGACGCGCACCTTCGCCGGGCTGGAAGCCACCACCGAATCGGAGCTGCTGCGCCAGCTCCACCTGCTGGCACCGGATGCCGAGGGGGCACGATGAGCATCGTCGCCCATCCCGACGAGGACGCCTGGCGGGCTCCGGACGAGTGGTGGGCCGAGGCCACGCCGTTCCGGGGCCGGGGACCGGTCCGCGCCGTCTCCACCACACCGGATGCCGTGCAGGTCTACCAGAAATGGCTGGCGGACAAACGAATTCGGCAGGCGCTCGAGGCAACGGCCGCGGCAGGGCAGCGCGATCTCGCCGCAGCGGGACTGACCGCGATCGACGATCCGGAGCGGGCCACCCCGCTGGGTGTCGCCGTGGCGAGCGCGCTCATCTGGACTGTGGCCTACCAGGTGTCCGCCCGCCCCAACCCCGCCACCCGGCTCGTCGACGCCTGGATCATCGGCCACGGCCCGGCCCTCGCCGCTGAGATCGGCGCACGCTTCGCCGGGCTGCTCGCGGAAACCCGCCGGAACGGCAACTCGGCCCATGATTTCCGCGCTGTCGCCCGGCCGGTGGGCAGCGACGGCGATCTCGGCTTCGCGACGTTCGAGGTGCTGCCGCGCCTGCGGGCGCATCTGGCCGCACTGCCCGAGGACGATTACCGCGCCACCGTCGACCACCTCACCCGGGTGCGTGGCGAGCTCCACACCGGGACCACCTACATCGTGCTGCCGTATCTGCTTCCGACCGAACAGCATTGGGTGGACGATGCGCTGCGACTCGCCACCTGGCGACAGGCGGCCCAGCGCGATACCTGGGCCCTGCTCGCCAGCTGTGTCACCACCCCCGAGCAATTGGCGAAACTGCCGAGCCCGAACACCGTCACTGGCCTGTCGGTCCGCCAGAGCCTGTTCGACATCCTGCCCCGCCTCGGCCCCGACGCGATCGGCTTCCTGACCGAGCTCCTCGACTTCTCCTGGCAACCAGCCGACGAGCAGCGGGCCGTAGCCGCCGGTATCGCCCACCTGCCGACCGACGAAGCACTGAACGTCCTGCTGGCTCGCGCGGATCGGATACCGCTCCGCGCCACCCTGATCGAGGCGCTGCGCCGTTTCCCGCGCCGGGGCCTGCGATTGCTCACCGCGCTCCCCGCCGAGGCACCCCTGCGCCGCGAACTGTCCAGCCTGCTCCGCCGTGGACACCCCGAAATCGCGGCCGAATTCGACACGGCGACTACGGTTTCCGCACCGACCCGGGCGACCACACCGACCGTGGCGACCGTGGCGACCGTGGCGACCGTGGCGACCGTGGCGACCGTGGCGACCGACGTAGACCTACCCGATTGGCTCCGCACCCCGCCCTGGGAACGCGGCGTCTCTCGGCCCGAACCGAAGGTGTTCACGGGGCTCGGCACGATGCGGCCCACCACGCTGACATGGCAGCCGGGCGAACAGGAGAAGTGGGCGCGCACTCGCGCCTGTCGGCACTATTACCGGCTCGACAGCTGGGAGTCCGAGGTCGCTCAGCTGGTCGCCGGTGGCGAGTACGACGAATTTCGGATCGTCACTGTGCTCGCCAACGGACCGGAGGAGTTGGTGGCTCCGCATCTCGGGCGGCTGCCCGCGGTGGAACACTGGGGTGTCGAGGATTCGTTGCGGCGCATACTCGGTCGCTTCGGCGAGCCGGCGGCGGGCGTGGTGGCCGAAGCCGCCAAGCGGAATCTTCCGGGCGCGGCCGAGGTGCTGCTGCCGTTGTCCGGATCCTCGATCACCCCGGTGATGACCCGGCTGTTCGATACCCGGCGCAGCCGAGGGCTGGCGCTGGCCTGGTTCGAACGCCACCTGGATGCCGCTGCGCCCGATCTTGTGATCACCGCACTCGGGAAGCCCGTCCGTGCCCGGGTGCTGGCGTGGAATGTCTTGCGGGCGCTCAATACTCGCGGCCACCATGATGTCCTTGTCGCGGCCGCCGCACAGTTGGGCGCGGAGCCCGCCCGGGCGGTCGAGACCGAGCTCTCGACCGATCCGCTGTCACAGTTCCCGGCCGAGATTCCGGTGCTGCCCGGGTGGCTGATTCCCGCGGCGCTGCCGCCGATTCGGTTGCGCGAGAGCGGCGCCGCACTCCCACTGGCGGCGGTCGAGGCCGTGTGCACCATGCTGGCCATGTGCTCGCCGGAGGGCGACTACGCGGGTATCTCACAGCTCAACGAGCTCGCTGAACCCGGCGGCCTGCCCGGATTCGCGTGGTCCCTGTTCGAGAACTGGGCACTGGCCGGATATCCCACGGGCGGCGGCTGGACACTGCACGCGCTCACGCTCTGGGGTGATGACGAGGTTGTCCGCAGACTCGCGCCGCTGGTGCGGGTGTGGCCCGGCGAGAACGCGCATGCCCGGGCGGTCGCCGCGCTCGAGGTGTTCACCGCTGTGGGCAGCGAAGTCGCGTTGATGCAGCTCAACAGTATTGCCGAGAAGGTGAAGTTCAAGGGCCTCAAAGCGAAGGCGCAGGAGAAGATCCGGCAGCTCGCCGACGAGGCGGGTATGACCGCCGAGGAACTGGCCGACCGCCTGGTCCCGGATTTCGGCCTGTCGGCCGACGGCACTCTGACTTTCGACTACGGGCCGCGTGGTTTCGTCATCGGGTTCGACGAGCAGCTCCGCCCCACCATCAGCGATGGCGACGGCAGCCCGCGCAAATCCCTGCCGAAGCCGGGGGCCAAGGATGATCCCGAGCTCGCACCCGCCGCCTACAAGGACTTCGCCGCGCTGAAGAAGGACGTCAAAACCGTTGCCGCCGACCAGATCCGGCGGTTCGAGCGGGCCATGATCACCGGCCGCCGCTGGCCGGCGAGCGTCCATCGGCAATTGTTCGCCGAACATCCGCTGCTCTGGCATCTGAACCGCCGGGTGGTGTGGGCGGTATTCGACGCGGACGGTCTCGTCACCGGTTCCTTCCGAATCGCGGAGGATCGCAGTCCGGCCGACGCTCGCGACGAGGCCGTGTCGCTGGGCGACGGCGATCTCGTGGGTATCGCACATCCGTTGCAGCTCGACGGCACACTCGAGGCGTGGCGGGAGCTGTTCGCCGATTACGAGATCCTGCAGCCGTTTCCGCAACTGTCGCGTGAGACCTATGCCCTCACCGACGAAGAGTGCGCCGCCGCCCGTCCGCTTCGTTTCGAGGGTCTGGTCGTGCCGACCGGAAAGGTGCTGGGGCTGAGCCGGTTCGGCTGGGAGCGCACCGCACCGCAGGATGCGGGGCAGATCGAGGAGATCTACCGGACCGTCGGCGCGGACCGCTCGGTGGTGGTCGAGCTCGACCCGGGAATTCCGGCGGGTGAGGTGCTGCGACTGCCGGAGCAGAAACTCAGTGTGCGGCTCAGCGCGGCCGGGCAGGAGTCGTGGTGGGTACGGCATCGCACCGATCACGCCTTTACCGAACTGGATGCGGTGACCCTGTCCGAGGTCTTGCGCGAGCTGGTTACTCTAACTAACTGAGTCGCGCGCATTTCGAAGTTTGGGGAGGGGCCGTATGTCCGAACCGCTCTACGCCGGGCCGAATGGGCTATCAGAGTACCCGCGGATTCCGATGCGGGCAGCGTCCGCGACCTCCCCAGCTGTACTGCCCGGACTGCTGATCCCCACCCCGCCCGCCCTGCACTGGCAGCAGGGTGAGCGGGAACGCTGGGCGGCCGCGTGGATGCACGATGACGACGAGCCGCGCGGCGGCTGGCGGGGTGAGATCGAGCGGGTGTTCGCCGATACCGGCGCACACCGGTATCGCGTCGCGTGGCTGCTGGCCGCCGCCCCCGTCGAGCTGGTCGTGCCGTACCGTGATGTGCTGCCCGCCACCGACTTCCGCTACTCGGGCCTGTCGATCCTGCGGCGGGTGCTTGCCCGCTTCGGGGATGCGGCAGCGCCGGTGCTGGTGGAGGCGGCGCACCGGGATCCACAGGACCTGGCCTCGGCGCTGCTGCCCATCGACGGCACCACCGCCACCTTCGTGATGGCGCGACTGCTGCGCGATTACGCCACCCAGCGTGAGGCCCTGGCCTGGTTCGCGCGCCACATCCACACGGCGGCACCGGATCTGGTGGCCGCCGCCCTGGATGCGCCACTGCGGCAACGGGAACTCGCACGCACCGCCCTCGACACCCTCGGCCGCTGCGGTCATCGCGAGGTGATCCATCAGGCGGCAGCGGACGTCGGCAGCGTGGCACTGGCCACCGTCACCGCGCCACCCCTCCGCGACGCCGCCGCTCTGCACTGGTCGCCCCGCCGCTACTGCCCCCGCTGACCGCCGTGCCGGCCCGTCGTCCCAGGGCAGCAGCTCCGGAGTCCGGCTACGACGGGCGCGGTCACCGAGAGCCCAGCAGTACCAAGGGGCTCACGACGGACACGACCGCCACGAACCCAGCAGTACCAGGGGGCTCACGACTGCCGAGAGCCCCTCGGCCCTGCCCAGCCGGTGCGCATCAGAGCCCCTGCTTTTCGGGGCATGCGCGCCCCCTCGGCTGTCGGTGTCCGTGGCTATGGTCTTGTGCTGAATCACCAAGACGAGACGGGGGTTTCGATGACCATTGCGGATTGCCGCCCGGCTGCCGGGGAGGGCAGCCCGGTCACGCCGACGGAACGCGGCAGCGCGGCGGTGGAGGACCTGTTCGAACCGACGGTCAAGCAGCGAGGGTCGCTGCTGTACCGGCGAGACGGGCTGTTGACGCCGCCGCCGGTCGTCTCCGATGCGCGCGAGGTGGCCACCCGGGCGAATGCCTGCCTGGAGTTCTACGGCGTGGCGCGGCAGCGGCTGGCCGAGCGCGATCCGCAGCCCGACGGCACGCTGCCCGACGCGCCCGTCTCGGTGACCATGCTTCCGGTCGCGGCGGCCGCGGCGCTGCTGGCGCAGCGGACCTCGCCGGGCTGGAGCGACGGGGTGGTCTCCACCCGCCGCCGATCCGCCGATTCGGCTGCCCTCTACCAGCATTGGATCAGCACCCGGGGGCTGGTCTTCGCCACCGAAGTCGCGTTGCACGCACATACCGAACCACTGTGGAAGCCACCGCGCGAATGGCTGTACGGCGCACCCTGGGACGGCGCGCTGGCGTTGGGCCCGCTGCGCAATCACCTCGCCGCCTGTCTGGAAGAGCAGTTGCCGCCGGTGCTCGAGGTACTCGAGCGGTATCGCGCGTTCTCCGATCAGGGCCGGATCGTGGCGTCCTATCTGATGCCCTCCCAACGGCATTGGGTCGCCGCCGATATCGACATGGTGGAGGCGGGGGCGCATCCGACGCACGCCCGGCTGCTGGTGGACTGTGTGAGCGAGGTCGGCCAGCTCGACCGGCTGGACAGCATCTGCGGGCGGCTGTGGCGGCCCGTGGCCGGAATCGCCTACACCGCGGCGGCCACCGCGATCACGCTGGTCGACGGCGTCGGCTTCGACGTGGAGCCGGTGCTCACCCGTTGGCTGGACCGCTACGACCTGCCGCGCGAGTTGAAACCACCACTGGCAGAGGCCCTGTCGGTGATCCCTACCGATGCCGCGTTCGAGGCCCTGACCAGACGCTCGGACACCGCGCACGTGCTGCCCGCGCTGCGCCGCGCGACCGCCCGATTCCCGCGCCGCGCACTGCGCCTTCTCGATGCCACCGCACACCGGGACGTGCTGCGCGAGCACATCAGCGGACATGCCGATCTGGTGTGCGCGGAACTGCCCGGCCTGCCCGCCGCGACGGCGGCGCTCGCGGAGCGGGAATTCGAGCGCATCGCCGTCCAGACCACCGATGTCGCCCCCGAGATCCTGCGTGACCCGCCGTGGGAGAGCCGGAAGCGCGGCAAGGCCGCGACGGTGGCGGGCCTGGTCGCGCCCTCGGGTGTGCGGTGTGCCTGGTTGCCGGGGCAGCGGGAGGAATGGCGTGATCTCGTGCGCGCCGAGCAGGTCGAGAACCCCGAAAAGGCCCTGGCCCGTATCGGTTACGGCTCCCTCACGCCCACGGAACTCGCGGCGCTGGTGGTGCTTGGGCCTGAGCGTGCGGTGCCGATCCTGCGCGCGGCCACGCGGTATCAACTGTGGAGTGGGGAGAACGCGTTGCGCGCGGCCGCCGCGTCCTTCGAGGCGGAGCTCTATCCCGTTGTCGCGCACCTGAATCGGGAAAGCCCCCGGGATGAGCGCTGCGCGGAGGTCATTCTCGTCTTCCAGAGCGCTGAACTGGTGGAGCTGGCGGCGGCCCGGCTGGATCGCCGCACCCTGCGCCCGAATGCCCTGCGGTATCTGCGCCGACACAGCCGGTTCGCGGCGCAGGTGCTGATCCCGCGCGCGATCGGCGCGACAGCGAAGGAACGCCGCCTCGCCGCCCGCGTGCTACGGCACCTGGATTCGCACGATCACGGCGACGAGATCCGCGCTGCGGCAGCGGAGTACGGGCCGCAGGCGGCCGCCGCGGTGGCATCGCTGCTCGAGGCCGATCCGCTCACCCTGCTGCCCGCTCGCCCGCCGGCGATTCCGGATTGGGTGAACATCCCCGCGCTGCAGGTGGTCCGGATGCGCGACGGGCGGCCGATATCGACCGCGGCCGTAGCGAACCTGCTGACCATGCTGATGATGGCCGACCCGTACGAGCCGTATGCCGGTGTGGCGCTGGTGCGAGACGAGTGCGACGCGACCTCGCTGGCGGATCTGGCGTGGGAGCTGTTCCGGCAGTGGCAGCGGGCGGGCTCGCCGTCGCGGCACAGTTGGGTGTACGACGCGCTCGGTTCGCTCGGGAGCGACGACACTGTGGCCGATCTGCGAAAGTACGTGTTCGACAACCGATCCGATGCGCGCGCGGTGAGCGCCCTGGACGCGTTCGTCGCGATCGGCTCCGATGCCGCGCTGCTGGCGCTGAAGTTCCTCGGTGAGAAAGTGAAGACCAAACGCGTGCGGGAGGGCGCACGGGAGCGCATCGAGGCGGTCGCCGAGCGGCTCGGTCTCACCGCGGATCAGCTGGCCGACCGCCTGGTGCCGGATCTGGGGCTCGATGCCGAGGGCTGCGCGGTCCTCGACTACGGTCCGCGCCGCTTCACCGTCGGGTTCGACGAGCAGTTGCGGCCCAGAGTGACCACCGAGGAGGGCAAAAACCTGGCGGCGCTGCCGAAACCGGGTGCGAAGGACGATGCCGAGCTGGCGCAGGA
This sequence comes from Nocardia acididurans, assembly GCF_016741815.1. GTDB lineage: Bacteria > Actinomycetota > Actinomycetes > Mycobacteriales > Mycobacteriaceae > Nocardia > Nocardia acididurans. The sequence continues at coordinate 8,828 of NZ_JAERRJ010000027.1, read as the reverse complement.
GGCGCAGCAGGAGTTCCGGCGGATCAAGGCCGGGGCTCGGGCGGTGGCCGCCGACCAGATCCGGCGGCTCGAGCGAGCCATGGTCACCCAGCGCCGCTTCACCGTCGAGGAGTTGCGCACACTGTTCATCGGCCATCCACTGCGCTGGCATGTGACCCGCCGACTGGTGTGGGGCGTATACGAGGGCGGCACACTGGTTTCGACCTTCCGTATCGCCGAGGATCGCGGGTTCGCCGACCACTCCGATGACACCCTCACCCTCGCCGACGACGCGGTCCTCGGGGTGCCGCACCCCGTTCAGTTCCGCGACCGGTTGGCCGCCTGGGGTGAACTGTTCGCCGATTACGAACTGCTACAACCCTTCCCGCAGCTGGACCGGGAAACCTTCACCCTCCCGGACGAACTCCACGACACCGACGAGATCCGCAGTGCCGGAAACGAAGTCGAAGGCCCCCGATTCCTCGGTCTGACCGGTCGCGGCTGGCTGCCACCGGAAACCGGTGACGGCGGCGTGGTCTACGAATTCGAGAAGCCCCTCCCGCACGGCCGCTATCTCCATATCTCCGCCAACCCCGGCCTACCCGTCTACGCCCTGCACATCGCCCAGCCCCAGACCTTCCACACCCAGCTGCGCCCGTCGCGCCGCTCAGCCGGTGGCATCACCTTCACCGACCTGGACCCGATCACGGCCTCGGAGGTGCTCCGCGACCTCGCGTGGCTGCGAGAAGAGTCGCGCTGAACAGGCGAAGGCGTTCCGGTCACGCCGCCGGGCGGCAACACCCTGTCCGGCGAGATGCCTGGTGACGCGGGCTGCCCCGGCGTACGGGCAATAATGCGCTCATGAACGAGGCGAGGCGGGTGCTGTGACGGCGGTGGCGGTGATCATCGCCGGGGTGTTGATCGCCGGGGCGGTATTCGCGTGGCCGCGCACGCGGCGCACGGTGACGACCTCCGCCGAGCGCGCCGTGCATTCGACACTGCATACGGCGTCGCTGGCGGCGCGACCGTTGCGGCGCGGGCTGACCACCGACTCGGCGGAGGAGGCCGCACCGCATCTGCGGGCGCTGACCGGCGCGGCCGCCCTGGGCATCGCTGATCCCGAGGGTGCGCTGCTGGCCTGGGACGGCGACCATGACGACCTCGAGGATTCCTTTCTGGCGGCGGCGCGCCAGGCCGTCACTGGTGAGCGGCGCATCCTGGTCACCGCCGGTGAAGCCGGGGACCACCCGCGCCGCACCGTGACCGCGCAGCCGCTGCTCATCGAGGACACCGGCGTGGTCGGGGTGCTCGGCCTGGTCACCACCGGGCAGCCCGAGCCGGGCATGCTCGGCGCGCTCGCGGAGGTGGCCCGATATGTCTGCGGCCAACTGGAATTGGCGGAGCTGGACGCCTCCCGGGCTCGGCTGGATCGCGCCGAGGTGCGGGCGCTGCGCGCCCAGATCAGCCCGCATTTCATCTACAACGCGCTCAACACCATCGCCTCATTCGTGCGCACCGATCCGGCGCGGGCGCGCGAATTGATCCTGGAATTCGCCGATTTCACGCGCTATTCGTTCCGCTCGGCGGCCGAGTACACGGTGCTGTCCGACGAACTCAGCAATATCGACCGCTACCTCGCGCTCGAACGCGCCCGCTTCGGCGACGCCCTGCAGGTCCGGTTGCAGATCGCCCCCGAGGTCCTGGGCGTGGTCCTGCCCTTCCTCGCCCTGCAACCCCTGGTCGAGAACGCGGTCCGGCACGGCCTCGCGCCCCGGCCCGGCGGCGGCACCGTCAGCATCACCGCCGTCGACGAGGGCACCGACTGCGTGATCAGCGTCGAGGACGACGGCGTCGGGATGGATCCCGACGTGCTGCGATCCGGCGCGCTGGACGCGGTCGAAAACACCGGCGGCCCAGCCAAATCCGAATCCGCCCATGTCGGTCTGGCCAACGTCGACGACCGCCTGCGCGCTGCCTTCGGCAACGATTACGGCCTGGTGGTCGAGACAGCGCCGGGAGCGGGCACGAAGGTCAGCATGCGCGTCCCCAAATTCCGCGCCGGTATCAGCGCCTGACCGCTCCGCGGGGACGCACCCGGCGCGGTCACCCCCGCAGTCACCACCCGCGGATGTGGCGTGGGAGCTTCCGCCGACTCGGTCGCCAATCCCGGCCATGGCGGCCGCAGGCCGGCGAGCAACAGCGAGCCCGGCCCGACCGCATGGACCCTGCCCGAATCGCACTATTCGTGGCCTACGATGAGCCGGTTGTGACACCGACCACCGAGAGCGGCGGCGCGCTGCGCGTCCTGGCCGTAGACGATGAGCAGCCGGCTCTGGACGAGCTGGTGTATCTGCTGCGCACTCAGCCCGAAGTCGGCGACATCCATACCGCCAACGACGCCACCACCGCCCTGCGACTGCTGCGCGCGCACGCGATCGACGCGGTCTTCCTCGACATCAATATGCCCGGACTGGACGGCATGGAGCTGGCCGGAATTCTCGCCGCCTTCGCCGACCCGCCCGCGGTCGTCTTCGTGACGGCCCACGACGACCGCGCGGTGGCCGCCTTCGATATCGGCGCGACGGACTACCTGCTCAAACCCTTACGTGAGGCCCGCCTCGCCGAGGCGATCCGCCGCATCAGCGCCGCCCGCGCGGAACGGCGTCCGATCGCACCCGAACCCGCCGCCGCGCCCGCACCGGATCAGGACGAGGTCATCCCGGTCGAACTCGGCGGCGTCACCACGCTCGTCGAGCGTTCCGCCGTCACCTGGGTGGAGGCCGACGGCGACTACGCCCGGCTGCACACGGCCACCGGCGCGCATCTGGTCCGCATTCCCATCTCCGCCCTCGAAACTCGCTGGCAGGAAGCCGGTTTCGTCCGAATCCACCGCTCATATCTGGTCGCCCTGCGCATGGTCACCGGCCTGCGCGCGGTCGGCACCGGCACGGTCGTGTGCCTGCGCGCGGAAGGCAGCTCCCCCGCAATAGAGCTGCCCGTCGCCCGTCGCCAGGTCCGCGACCTCAAGCAGCGCCTGGTGCACCGCCCACGCAGGCAGGCGGGCCGGTGAGCGAGCCGGAGCCACCGGAACGCGAGAAGGGCCACCGGGCAACCGCTCCCGAACCCGACACCGGAAGCGGCCACGACACCCGCGATGATCCGGACACGGCGGGAGACGAACATCCCGTGCCGGGTGGGCTCAGCGCCGCCGCATCGTCCGGAGGCTCCGGCGAGGTGCTCGCGCGGGCGCTTCGCTCCAGCCGATCGGCCGCTGAATCCGATCGGAACGCGAGAGTGTCCGGGCGGAACACGCCCGCTCGGGGGTCAGGCGCTCGGCGCGCTCTCGTCGGCCCGCAGCGGGTCGTGCGGGAGCGGGTCGTGCTGGCCGAACGACGCGGGGCGCGGATGGTGCGGACGCGGGTCGAGGTGGCCGAGCAGACCGAGATCGGGGAAGCGTTGATCGGGGGGCTGATTCGAGCGCAGTTCGGCCTGGCGGTGCGGATCGGATTCGTCGTGGTGGCCGTGGTGGCGGCGATTCCGGCGCTGTTCGCCGTGGAAGCGGTGCGCGGGGCGACGCTGCTGGGCGTGTCAGCGCCCTGGCTGGTGCTCGGCGTAGTGCCGGGACCGCTGCTGTACGCGGCCGGTCTGGCCTACGTGCGGCTGGCCGATCGCAATGAGCAGGATTTCGCCGAACTGGCGGAGGACTGATATGCGCTGCGGGAGTGTCGATTCCGAGCTATCGCACCAGAACAGCGGGGATTGCCGGTGAACGCTGTCACCTCGCCGGGGCTCACGCTGGCCGCTCTCCTGCTGGCGGCGGTGACGACAGTGGCGATCGGCGCGTACGGGATCCGGGTCGCGCGCACGACGTCCGATTTTCTGGTGGCCTCACGGGGTGTGGGCGCGCGGCTCAATGCCGCGGCGATCTCTGGTGAGTATCTTTCGGCCGCTTCGTTTCTCGGCGTCGCCGGGTTGATCGCGAAGTACGGCGCGGACGCGCTGTGGTATCCGCTCGGGTTCACGGCGGGGTATCTCGGACTGCTGTTGTTCGTGGCGGCTCCACTGCGGCGGTCGGGGGCGTACACGGTGCCGGATTTCGCGGAGTTCCGGCTCGGGTCGGCGCGGTTGCGGCGGTTGGCCGCGCTGCTGGTGGTGCTGGTGTGCGCGCTGTATCTGATTCCCCAATTCCAGGGTGCGGGACTGACTTTGCGGATCCTGCTGGGGGTGCCGGACTGGGTGGGGGCGGTGGCGGTGGGCGTCATCGTGATCGCCAATGTGGCGGCGGGCGGAATGCGGTCGATCACCTTCGTGCAGGCGTTCCAGTACTGGTTGAAGCTCACCGCGCTGGCCCTGCCCGCCATGGTGCTGCTGGGCCATTTCCTCGGCGCGGACAAGGAATTGGGTGCGCCCGCACCGCCGACGGTCACCCAGCGCACGACGGTGGACATCACCACCGATGTGACCGTGCGACTGGCAGGCGATGTGCCGCAGCAGATGTCGATCATCGGCCGCCTCGACGGGCGGGAGCTGGACGGGCCGGTGGTGCTGACTCCCGGCGATCACGAATTGGCTTCGGGCACAACACTGATCCTCGAGGCCGGAGCCGCGGTTCCGGTGGTCGCGGGAGCCCCCGCCGACAACCGCTCCTGGCTGCTACCCGGCGGCGGCTTCGGCGGGCCGCATCCGATGTATCAGGTGTATTCGCTCATCGTCGCGCTGTTCCTGGGCGCGATGGGCCTGCCGCATGTGCTGGTGCGGTTCTACACGAATCCGGACGGCCGCACCGCGCGCGGCACCGCGCTCGCCGTCATCGGGCTGGTCGGCGCGTTCTACCTGTTCCCGGTGCTGCTCGGGGTGATGTCGCGGCTGTACGTGCCGCAGTTGCTGATCACCGGAACCTCCGATGCCGCGGTCCTGCTGCTGCCCGGCACGGTGCTGTCCGGGCTGGGCGGAAAACTGTTGGCCGCCTTGGCCGCCGCCGGCGCGATCGCCGCATTCCTGTCCACCTCCTCGGGTCTGCTGGTGAGTATCGCGGGCGTGCTCAGCACCGATGTGCTGCGCGGTCGGATCCGGGACTTTCGGGCGGCCGCGCTGGTGGCCGGGGCAGTGCCACTCGGCCTGTCGTTCGCCGTGGCCACCCTCGACGTCTCCCGCACCGTGGGCTTGGCGTTCTCGGTGGCCGCCTCCACCCTGTGTCCACTGCTGGTGCTGGGCATCTGGTGGCGGGGGCTCACGGCGACCGGTGCGGCGGCGGGCATGATCACCGGCGGCCTGATAGCCGGTGGCGCGGTGGCGGTTTCGGTGCTCGGCACGGTGAGCGATACCGTCGCTCACGGCTGGCCCGCCGCGATCCTGAGTTACCCCGCGGCCGTGAGCGTTCCGCTGGCATTCGGTGCGATGATCCTGGTCAGCAAACTGTCCCGCCTCCAGCACACGCGGGAGATCGCCCGTATCTTCGTGCGTATGCACGCCTCCGAGCGGCTCGGCATGGGCGCGGATCGCGAAGGCGGACTGCGCTCTTCCTGACCGCGCGAGCGGCGCTCTGCCGACCGCTCCGCCGGTGCCCGTCGCAGCGATCGGACCGGTCCGCCCGACCGACCGTTCGTCGCGTCACATCGACCGCTCACCGCACAGTCGGGCCGCTTCGACGAGTGACCCACGCCACATCATGTTCCGGTCATCATCGACTCGCTACCGTCCTGCGCAGTAAGCCACATCACATGCGAGGACCACCATGAGCCCCACCGAGATCGACGACGGAACCCGAGGCAGGCATACGCCCACGCCCGAGGAATTCGTCGCCATGCAGGCCAGTCCCGAATTCCAGGAACTGCGTAACCGGTTGCGGCGCTACGTCTTTCCCATGACGGCCCTATTCCTGACCTGGTATCTGGTCTACGTGCTGCTCGGCGCGTACGCGCACGACTTCATGGCCACGAAGGTGTTCGGCGACATCAATGTCGGCCTGCTGCTGGGCCTGGGGCAGTTCGCCTCCACCTTCCTGATCACCGGCCTCTACGTCCGGTTCGCCAGCTCGAAACTGGATCCGCGCGCCGCCGCCATCCGCAACGAGCTCGAGGGAGGCCAGGCGTGACCAGTTACCTCGCCGCCACCGCCACGGTCGGCAATCCGGCCGCCAATATTGCCATCTTCGGCCTGTTCGTCTGCGTGACCATGGTCGTGGTGATCCGGGCCAGCCGCAGCAATGCCAGTGCCGCCGACTATTTCACCGGCGGGCGCGGATTCTCCGGGCCGCAGAACGGTGTGGCCATCGCCGGTGACTACCTGTCGGCGGCCAGCTTCCTCGGAATCGCCGGAGCCATCGCCGTCTACGGCTACGACGGGTTCCTGTACTCGATCGGATTCCTGGTGGCGTGGCTCGTCGCGCTGCTGCTGGTGGCCGAAATGCTCCGCAACACCGGCAAATTCACCATGGCCGATGTGCTCAGCTTCCGGTTGAAGCAGGGTCCGGTGCGCACCGCGGCCGCGCTGTCCACGCTGACCGTGTCGCTGTTCTACCTGCTGGCGCAGATGGCCGGCGCGGGCGGTCTGGTGGCGCTGCTGCTCGATATCAAGACCAAGGGCGGGCAGGCGGTCGTGATCGCCGTGGTCGGCATCCTCATGATCGTGTACGTGCTGGTCGGCGGTATGAAGGGCACCACCTGGGTGCAGATCATCAAGGCCGTGCTGCTCATCGCGGGCGCGGGCCTGATGACCGTCATGGTGCTGAGCAAGTTCGGGTTCAACCTCTCCGACATCCTGGGTTCGGCGCAGCAGAAGGTGTCCGAGGCGACCACCAAGGGCGTGGCCTCGCGCGATGTGCTCGCCCCCGGCGCGCAGTACGGCGGCAGCGAGACCTCCAAGCTGAACTTCCTGTCCCTGGGTCTGGCGCTGGTGCTCGGCACCGCGGGTCTGCCGCATGTGCTGATGCGCTTCTACACCGTGCCCACCGCCAAGGAGGCGCGACGCTCGGTGGTGTGGGCGATCGGCCTGATCGGCGCGTTCTACCTGTTCACCCTGGTGCTCGGCTACGGCGCGGCGGCCATCGTCGGCCCGGACAAGATTCTGGGCGCGGCCGGCGGCCAGAACTCGGCAGCTCCGCTGCTGGCGTTCGAACTCGGCGGTGTACTGCTGCTGGGCATCATCTCCGCGGTCGCGTTCGCCACGATTCTGGCGGTGGTCGCGGGCCTGACCATCACCGCCTCGGCGTCCTTCGCCCACGACATCTACGCCGGAGTCATCAAGCGTGGCAAGGTGGATGAGGCCAAGCAGGTGCGGGTCTCGCGGATCACGGCCGTGGTGGTCGGCATCCTCGCCATCGGGCTCGGCATTCTCGCCAACGGCCAGAACATCGCGTTCCTGGTGGCCTTGGCCTTCGCGGTGGCCGCGTCGGCGAACCTGCCCACCATCCTGTTCTCGCTGTTCTGGAAGCGCTTCAACACCACCGGCGCGCTGTGGAGCATGTACGGCGGTCTGATCTCGACCATCGTGCTGATCGTCTTCTCCCCCGCGGTGTCCGGTTCGAAGACGGCCATGCTGTCCTCGATGGACTTCGACTGGTTCCCGCTGTCCAACCCGGGCATCGTGTCCATCCCGCTCGCCTTCGCCCTCGGCGTGATCGGCACCTTCGTCGGCCGCGACCGCGAGGATCCGGTCAAGGCCGCCGAGATGGAGGTCCGCTCCCTCACCGGCGTCGGCGCGGAGAAGGCCATCGCGCACTGACCGCCCACACCCCCGGGCCCGTCCGCTCGTTTTCACCAGGAGTATCGAATTGACCAGCGTCGCCACCCATTCCGACAGCTACCCGCCCAGCGCCGAGTTCACCGCCGCGGCCAATACCACCGGCGCGCTCGCCGACCGCGCCACGGCCGACCGGGACGCCTTCTGGGCCGAACAGGCCGGGCGGCTGCACTGGGATGAACCCTTCACCCGGGTATTGGATTGGGACGACGCGCCTTTCGCCCGCTGGTTCGCGGACGGCAAGCTCAATGTCGCCTACAACTGCGTGGACCGGCACGTGGTGGACGGGCACGGGGATCAGGTGGCGATCCACTGGGTGGGTGAGCCCGGGGATGCGGTGGACATCACGTATTCGGAACTGCTGGCCGGGGTTTCGCGCGCGGCCAACGCTCTGACCGCGCTGGGGCTGGTCGCCGGGGACCGGGTCGCCATCTACATGCCGATGGTGCCCGAGGCGATCATCGCCATGCTCGCCTGCGCGCGACTGGGTTTGACGCATTCGGTGGTGTTCGCGGGCTTCTCGCCGAGCGCGCTGCGCCAGCGCGTGGACGACGCCGCGGCCAAACTCGTCATCACCACCGACGGGCAGTTCCGGCGCGGTGTGGCAGCCCCGCTGAAAACCGCTGTGGACGAGGCGCTCTCGGCCGACGGCGGCGCGAAGAGTGTCGAACATGTACTCGTGGTCCGACGTACCGGCATCGAGGTGCCGTGGACCGAGGGCCGCGACCTGTGGTGGCACGAGACCGTCGCACAGGCGTCGGATCTGCATGTGCCGCAGGCGTTCGACGCGGAGCATCCGCTGTTCATCCTCTACACCTCCGGCACCACCGGAAAGCCGAAAGGCATTCTGCACACCAGCGGCGGCTACCTCACGCAGGCCGCCTACACCCATCACTACGTGTTCGACCACAAGCCCGGACGAGACGTGTACTGGTGCACCGCCGATATCGGCTGGATCACCGGGCACTCGTACATCGTGTACGGTCCGCTGGCCAATCGTGCGACGCAGATCGTCTACGAGGGCACCCCGAACTTCCCCGATGGGCACCGGCACTTCGACATCATCGAAAAGTACGGTGTCACAATCTATTACACGGCTCCGACCTTGA
>NZ_JAERRJ010000026.1 GCF_016741815.1 Nocardia acididurans | reverse complement strand
GCAGCGGGCAGCGGGCAGCGGGCAGCGGGCAGCGGGCAGCGGGCAGCGGGCAGCGGGCAGCGGGATCAGGTGGCGTGGTGAGTTCGCGTTGGGCCACCATCGCGTGCAGCCGTCGGGTGCTGGCGGTGACCAGGACGATTACCTCACTGAATCGGATCCTGGATGTATTGCCCGCGCTGGCCGATGATCCCCGAATCCAGGTGGTGTTCACCATCGACGAGGGCTCCCAATTCAGCGTCGGGGTCGCCGATCGTCTCCGCTCCCTCGGAGCGCGCGTCATTCCCTGGCCGGATGCGACGACCACCCCTTTCGATCTCGTCATCGCCGCCAGCGACAACAGCGACCTACACCAGCTCATCGGCCCCGTGCTGTTGGTACCCCACGGCGCCGGATACCAGAAATATTCGACGCACCCCGGCTCCGGCGACGACCGCGACCTGTCGGGCCTATCCGCCACAGCCCTCTCGCATAACGGCCGTCCCGTCCCTGCCCACATCGGTCTGTCACATGAGGACCAGCTCGTCCAGTTGAAACGCGCCACACCGGAATTGGCCGACCGCGCGGTGGTGATCGGGGATCCGTGCCTGGATCGGCTGAGCATGCTGGCCCGCGACCGTGACCGTCAGCGACGACTGCTGAACCTACAGCCTGGGCAGGCGCTGGTCACGGTGACCTCGACCTGGGGCACCGAGTCCACCATGGGGCGTTGGCCCACACTGGCGGCCGATCTGCTGGCTCAACTGCCCTACGACGAGTTTCGTGTCGCGGCGATCCTGCACCCGAATGTGTGGGCGTACCACGGTAGTTGGCAGATCGACCACTGGCTCCGCCGAGCCCGGTCAGCAGGGTTGACCCTGATCGCACCGACCGGACCATGGCAATCGGCCCTGGCGGCAGCCGATTGCGTCATCGGTGATCACGGCAGCCTGTCGGCCTACGCCGCGGGACTGCGCCACCCCCTGATGCTCGCCGCCTTCGGCGACTCCGAGGTCCCCGCCGGGACATCGATGGCCCAGCTCGGCGCCTCCATGCCGCGGCTGGATCGAGCACAACCGCTGGCCGACCAGATCAGGGACGCGATCAGCGCGGTCGACCACGCCCAACTCGACCACCTCGCAGACCAGGTCTTCGCACGACGCGGCGAATCACTGTCGCTGCTGCGCGAATTGATGTACGAGACAATGGGATTGACGCCGTCGGCCACCACACCGGTATTCGATGCCGGTCCCGCGAACCCACCGGCCGGCCCGGCACCCCGCGCCCTGCGCGTCGTGACCGAGTCGCTCGGTGACACTGTCACGCTTCGACGCTTCCCGGCATCACTGTCCGATATCGTGCGGCCCGCCGACAGTGGTCATTTGGTCGTCATCGAGGGTGAGCCCGACGAACGGCTCGCCCAGACCGCCGCCATTCTCGTCGCGGACCAGACCATCATCACCGAGGCAACAGCTCGAGTGTGGGGTGCCGCGACCCTGACCAGGCTGCCGGGCTGCCGGATAGCCGCCGCGCCCATCAGCGCGAACACCATCCTCGCGGTGTTGCGTGATGGTCACCTAGTCCGCGTCAGCGCGACGACAACGCCTGGGGCGCATGCTGATCCGGGGTTGCTCGCCTCCGTCCTTTATCACCTGCTCGTCCGTGCCCAGCGGCCCGATCTTCGACCCGTCACAGTGACTGCGGGCACCAGCACGACCATCGTGCGCTTCGACTCATTCGGTTAGGCGTGCGAGGCGATCTACCCATTGTTCGAGTTCCGGGGAGCCGCTGTCGCGGTGCAGGGCAACCACTTTCTCGACATAGCGGCATTCGGCATCGCGATCCCCGAGCCGCTCGGCGATCTCGGCCAGCAGCTCGAGTGGCCGCGCGAACAGCATCGTTTGTCCCAGTCCGGCGGCGAGATCGATGGAGTCATGCAAGCTTGCGACCGCCTCGGCGTCTTTGCCGAGCGTGATCAGCACCTCTGCCCGGCTGTAGGAGATCCGTGACGAGGTGCGGGCATCGTTGAACGGTGCGATGGACTCATCTGCCCGGTCCAGAGCGACCAATGCCTCCGCGCCCCGATCCAACCGCCCCAGGCACCGGCCGCGGAACTGTGACTGCAACGCGATACCGCGCCGATCACCCAGTTGCTCGTTGAGCGCCAGCGCTTCCTCGAAACACGCGAGAGCAGCAGCGAAATGCCCCTGCCGGTATTCGAACTGACCCATGAAATCGAGCACGGACGCCAACAACGAGCCACCGACCGCACGACCGAGCTCCATGGCACGGGCCAGGTCGCCACCCGCCGAAGTGAAATCCTTGTTCTCGATATGCCCACGCGCCCGCTGACACAGCATCCGCGCCACCATCGCCGAATCCCCTCCGGCCTCCGCGTCGGTCACCGCGAGATCGGCGAATTCCAGCCACTGCTGCAGGTACAGCGGGCTGTTGCTGTAGAACGGCCACGCGGCTTGAAACAGCCGTGACACCAGCCCGCGGGCGCGTTGCGCCGACGCACGCCGCGCCACACCGAGCAGCTCGGGATGGCGTTGCGTGAACCAGGCCATCGCCGCCCGCGCGGAATCGAAACTCGGGCCTGCCGATGGAGCCAGCGGCTCGCCCACCCGGAATCGGTCGCTCACGACGGCGCGATCGGCTGCCACCGCGTCCTGGACCACCACGGTCATCGCCCGCACCGCACCCGCGTTGAGGTCTTCGGCGGTCTCGTCCAGGGCAGCGATACGGCGCGCGTGCAGCCGCACCAAACCGGGCATCAGATGCTCGTCATCGCCGACCTCGGCGAGCAGGTCTGCGTCCACCAGGGTACGAATCAATGGTTCGATCTTGTCGACGCTGGTGTTGCAGGCCGCGGCGATAGCACGTGCCGACCAGCGTCCAGCTGGAAGATCGCCGACCAGCCGGTAGACCCGTGCGGCCGCCGGCGACAATCGGTGGTAGACCGCGTCGAACAACTCGGTGAGCTCGTCACCCACCTTCGTGCGCGCACCCTCGGCGGTCGCGCCGTCGAGCTCCTGCTCGAGCTCTGCGATCAACTGCTGCACCGACAGGCCACGACGTGACCGTACCTGCGCGGCCAGCACCCGAATCGCACGAGGAGACCCGTCGACCAAACTCACCAATCGGCGAATCTGCTCCGGCTCGGCTACCACAAGCCGATCGGCGCAGATTCTCGTCAGCAGCTCCGCGCCGTAGCCCTCGTCCAGACCGCTCATCCGATAGGGAACCGCGCCCTCAGCGGTCAACTCGTCGAGGTCTACCTCACCGGCGACAACGACCAGTGCCGACGCCGAATTGGGTAGCAACACCAACACCTGCGCCGCATCCGACACTCCGTCCAGCAACAACAACACTCGACGGCCTTCGGTCACCGCCAGATACCGGCGATGCCGCCCGGCCAAATCCACCGGTATCCATCGCTCATCGACACGCAGATCACCGAGCAGCCCTGCCAGCACATCCGCCATCGGAACCGCGCCCTCATGCAGCAACTGCGCGAAGTCGACGCTCAATGCGATATCGAAACTCTCGCGTAGAGCCACCGCGCAATGACGCAGGAAAGCCGTCTTCCCGCTGCCCGACAACCCCGTGAATGTGATGATCGCGGGCCCGTCCCGTTCCGAAGCGGCGAGCCTGCGGACCTCGTCGAGAAGGTCGGTGCGGTCGATGAACGTGCCCGGCGGCGGCGCCACCGTCCAGATCCTCCCGTTCGGCTCGGCCCCATCGACATCAGGCGGCAGGTCCCGCGCGCGGCCGAACGCCCCCTGACCCGATACCCCTGGCAATTGCGCACTCCCCCAATCGAATCGACCCAATCGGCAGAGCACCCACGTTACAGCCCCGGCGGCCCTCCACGCGATCACTCGGCGCTCCGAAATCGGTCTCCGACCGTCGATATTGCGGCAAACATCGCAATCGGCCCGAAGGCGAGCTCGCCGCCGTCAGAGGCATGCGGGCATTGCATGATCGGCCGGAGCCGGGCCGGACGGCAGCAACCACCAGGAATGTTGTACGGCTGGGGCACAACAGAATTGGAATCCTCGCAAGCCGTGAATCCGGGGAGTCGAGTAGGCGATGTCGCCACGCCTTCCGGGGCGGTGGGCGGGCGCACGCTACACCGGCGGCGTGGGCGGTCAAGCCGCCAGTGCGAATCCCCAGACGTGCGAACAGTTCGATCGTGGCTGGGGGCAAGGGTTTTCGGCTTAACCGCCCACTGACGCCGCCGGTGTCTACGCGTCGCGCCCACCGCCCCGAAGGGCGCGGCGCGGACATCGATTCTTGGTTGGGTGTCGCGTTGCGCCGTCGGGCTTGTCTCGTTTCTGAGGAGTCCGCTCATGTCGTCGTCCGAAGTTTTGCTGAAGGAACCGGGTCAGTTCATTGCTGCCGTCCCTGCGCTGCTGGGATTCGTCCCGCGGCGATCGTTGGTGGTCGTCGTGCTCCGGCAAGCACAGCCCGATACTCCCCACGAGGTGCATGTCGCTGTTCGGCTCGATCTCCCCACCGCCGACCGATACTCGCACCTTACCGAACGAGTCGTCCAGATCTGCCGACGTGCCGATGCCGTGGCCGCACTCGCGGTCGTCATCGATGACCGCATCACGCGCGGCCATCACCTCCCGCAACGTTGTCGCACCGGTTCCTCACCGACCTCCGAGTGGCCCGCTACCGGCAGGCCCGCGCCGCGCACCGCTGCGAAATCACCTCCCGCGCCCACGATCTGGCCTCGATGCGCAAGGAAGTCACGGCAACGCGCTACCGCCACGCCCGCCAGGATGCCGAGGCAGCGGATGCGTTGCTCGCCGCCGTCCGGCGCAAGACCGACGCCTGACCCAGCAGCCCGACTCGACGTGTCCTGGCCGACCGCCGGCCCATTGCGATAGTTCGAATCCCGTTGGAAGGAAACGCCTCTCATGTCTCTGGATACCTACGCCCGTCATATGTCGTTGCAGCAGCTGGTGCCGTTGCTGCAAGAGCAGCAGGCCGCCAAGGTCGATGTCGTCGCCCCGGCCTCGGCGATCCGCGCCCGCGACGGCATGATCGAACTGTTCGGCGTCACCCCGGTGGTCGACGAACGCGGCGTCACCACCGTCGACGGCCTCTACAGCCCGACCGGTGCCGCCGATGGGCAGATCGCCGACAAACTCGGCATCCCGGTCCGCTACCTGCGCCGACTGCGTGAACGCGAACGCCTGGATCTCTACGACGGCAACGTCAATGGCTGGTTACACGGGTCCGTGGACGCTGAGCTGCCTGAACCTGATGACCGGTCGTTTCTGCTGCGGCTGGTCACCGGCTCCGGGCCGGGGCAGTCCGGTGTGCTGCGGGCGATGGTGTCGAATCGGTACGGGATCATCGACAACCTCGATGTGCTCGCCGCCGTGCTCGAAGGTGTCCAGGCTGCTGGTGCCGACACCGAGATCCGCTCGTGCGATCTGACCGACTCCACCATGCACGCCAAGGTCTACTCCCCGCAGATGTCGGTGCTGGCGCCCCGGTTTCTGGCCAATTACCGCAGCGCGTTCTCCAACCCGGAGTTGGAGGCCGAACGTCGCCGTGTCGCAGGCGATCTCGACCGCTGGCGGCCGATCGCCGCCCGCGAGGGCAAAGGCTACGCACCCGGGGCCGAGCCGGTGGTGTTCACCGGATTCCGGTGCAGCAACGACGAAACCGGCCACCACGCCGTCCGGCTCACTCCGGAGCTGGTGGTGCAGATCTGCGGCAATGGGCTGACCATCCCCATGTTCGCCCACACCCACCGCCACGTCGGCGAACGTCTCGACGCCGGCACGGTGTCCTGGTCTCAAGACACGCTGCGCAAGAAGCTCGCGGTCATCACCGCCGAAACCCGCGACCGCGTCGCGGAATGGTTGTCCCCGGAATTCTTCGCGGCCCGCGTCGAAGAACTGGAGCAGGCCGCCGGCGCGCCGGTCACGCAACCGGACAAGACCCTCGAAGTGCTGGCCAAGAAACTCGGATTCAGCGAGACCGAACGCGCCGGGATCCTCTCGCACTTCATCTCCGGAGGCCAACTCACCGCCGCAGGGATCGCAAACGCGGTCACCAGCTACTCCCAGACAATCCCCGACCCGGACCGCGCCAACGCTCTCGACGACATCGCCTACCAGGCCATGACCATGGCCTGATCTCGGTCACAGTGCGCCACACGACGATTCGCTTCCCTTATCGCGGCTGTCTGTCGCGATACCTCGCCCGTCCGTCTCTCAGGAGGCTCTCCCCCATGATCGAAACGTTGTCCCAGACCGACTATGAGCACGAGCGGCACTTCGGCTCGGCCGGACTCGTCACGCATCTCGACGCGAAGACCATCGATGCCTGGCGCGCTGACGAGCCCCGCTGGGCGGGCAAGTACTGGCTGTTCGTCCGCGGTGACGACAAGCTCTGGTCGCTGCGCCCCATCTACGTGATCACCCGCGAGAAAAAGAAATAGCGCCACTGTCCGACCATCCTTCAACTCACCGAAATCCGTTGTCCGAAGACACTATTCAACAACTCACCTGATACCCATTCCACTTTTCAGGCGGGTGCCAGCCCCCTCCCGGGCCGGTACCCGCCTGTCTCATTTCCAGAGGAGTTCCGAATGACCGCCACGACCATCGACACCGCCACCGACGCCACTGCTCTCCCCGCTGAACCCGAGACCGGGGATCAACCCACCACCGAGTCCGAGGAGGCACTTGCTGCGGAGGCGCTGTAATCTGCCTCCGCAGGCGCTGTCCATCGATGAGAATGTGCGCAAGAATTTCGACCTGGACGAGCATCCCGAGGTCAAGGAGTCGATCAAGCGCGGCGTCGAGATTCCGCTGCTGGCGCACCGCGAACCCGACGGCACCATCACCGTCATCGACGGCCAGGTCCGTGCGCTGGCCGCGATCGAGTTGAAGGTTGCCAGAGTTCCGGTGTGGGTGACCCCCGCACCGCAGGTCGATCGGGCCGAGCGTGAGATCCGCCGCACCTCGACGCAGATCAACGTCAACGATCATCGCATCGCGCTAACTGATGGTGACCGTGCCGCGGGCATGGCGCGCATGTTCGACTTCGGTGCCTCGCTGACCCGCATCAGCCAGGAGATCGGGCAACGCCGCGAACAGGTCAAGCTCGCGGTCACCGTCGGCCGCAGCGAAACCGCGTGCGCCGCAGTCGATGCCCATCAGCTCGATTTCGAACAGGCCGCCGTGCTCGCGGTGTACGAGAACGCCGGTGACACCGACGCGGTCGCCCGGCTGCTGGCCGCACCCCGGTCGATGTTCGCCCATCACGTCAAACGCATCGCCGCCGAACGCGACGAATCCCGCGACCGGTTCCGGGAATCGCTGCCCTATGCCGCCGAGGGCTTCGGCGTCCACAGCACCGACCCCACCGAGGACGACAGTTTCATCGCCGCCGACCTGCTCCGCACCAGCGACGGCGAACCGATCGACATCGCCCGCATTCACGCCACGCCCACGCTGTGGAGCATCTACTGCCAGCCCACCGAGGTCGAGGTACTCCTCGACCGCGACACCGGCGAGGTGGTGGACCCCGACAGCATCGATCCCGCCACCAAGCCGAAACCGAATGCGGTTGCCGTCGAAGGACTTCGCCACGCCGACACCGTCGAATCCGGGTACCTGTGGGCCCCCGAGTACTACCTGCGCGCCGACCGACTCGACGAATCCGGATTCCAGTACGCCAGCGACTTCACCCAAACCGAACCCCAA
Source organism: Nocardia acididurans (assembly GCF_016741815.1). GTDB lineage: Bacteria > Actinomycetota > Actinomycetes > Mycobacteriales > Mycobacteriaceae > Nocardia > Nocardia acididurans. The sequence continues at coordinate 33,504 of NZ_JAERRJ010000026.1, read as the reverse complement.
CCCGAACAGGTGCCGGAAACCCCCGGTTCCGGCCATGTGTGTCCGGTTCAGCTCGAATTGCGGCCGAACCACTCTCGCTCGATTGCTCGAAATCCGTTATATCGCAGCGGCTTCGGGTGTTCCTAGCCGAGGAAGCCGGGTCAGCGCGACAACCGTGGCGGCTCCACCCACCGGGTCCTCGGGTCGGGTCGCGGAGCGGTCATGCGCTGTCCCGGGCAGCGGCGCGCCCGGTTTCCCTGCCGGTGAACAGGCAACCGCCGAGGAAGGTGCCTTCGAGTGCGCGGTAGCCGTGGATGCCGCCGCCGCCGAATCCTGTCGCCTCGCCCGCTGCGTACAGGCCGGGGATCGGTTGGCCATGCGGATCGAGTACGCGGCCCGAGAGGTCGGTTTGTAGTCCGCCGAGGGATTTTCGGGTGACGATGTTCATGCGGATCGCGATGAGGGGTCCGGCGGCTGGGTCGAGGATGCGGTGGGGTTCGGTGGTTCGGATGAGGTTGTCGCCGATGTAGGCGCGAGATCGGCGGAGGGCCGCGATGCCGGGGTCCGTGCTCGCCGGATTCTCGATCTCGTTGTCGCGCTGGATGATTTGGTCTCGGAGTGGGTCGAGCCGGATCATCGTGCTGCCGGTGAGGCGGTTCATCGCGTCGACGAGGCCGGGGAGATCGTCAGCGATCACGACATCCTCGCCCCGGTCCAGGAAAGCCTGCACCGGAGGCGGCACGTCGGTGAGAGCCTGCGTGGCCAGGTAGCCGGCGAGATCCTTGCGGGTGAGCTCAGGATTCTGCTCGGAGCCCGAGAGCACGAATTCCTTCTCGGCGATGCGTTTGTTGAGAATGAACCAGGAATAGTCGAAGCCGGAGCGCATGATCAACTCCAGCGTGCCGAGAGTGTCGACGCTGGGGATGCCGGGTTCGGCGAAACGGCGGCCTTCGGCATCGAACCACATCGACGATGGGGCGGCCAGGACTCGGATGCCGTGGCCGGGCCAGATCGGTGAGTGGTTGCGCATTCCTTCGGTGTAGTGCCACATGCGATCCTGGTTGACCAGCCGCGCCCCGGCAGCCGCGGTGATGCCGAGCATGCGCCCGTCGACATGCTCGGGCACTCCGGTGATCATGCGTGCGGGGGCATTGCCGAGCCGCGCGGGCCAATGACGCCGCACGAGGTCATGATTGCCGCCGATGCCTCCGGAGGTGACGACCACCTGTGCTGCCGTGTACTCGAACTCGCCCACCGCGACGCGAGAACTGGGAGTGCCGCGGATGGCGTCACTGGGCTTCAGCACGGTGCCCCGGACTCCCGTTACCGCGCCATTCGTGAGGATGAGTTCGTCGACCCGATGCCTGAAGGCGAAGGTGACCAGTCGGCCCGCTGCGGCTCGAACGGACCTCTCGAACGGTTCGACCACACCGGGCCCGGTGCCCAAGGTCATATGGAATCGGGGTACGGAGTTGCCGATCCCGCCGTCGGCTTGGCCGCGTTCGGCCCAGCCGACGTAGGGCACCCAGTTCATGCCGAGGCTCCGCAGCCAGGATTGCTTCTCGCCGGCGGCGAACTGCAGGTAGGACTCTGCCCATCGCTTGCCCCAATAGTCTTCGCCGAGAACATCATCGGGTCCGCGGTCCCATCCCGCGGTGCGGAACCAGTCGCCGCGGGCCAGCTCGAGGGAGTCCCGGACACCGGCCAGTCGTTGCTCGACGGAGTCGATGAAGAACAGGCCGCCCAGGGACCAATGGGCCTGGCCGCCGAGGCTGGTTTCCGGCTCCTGATCCAGAATCAGGACCCGTCGCCCGGCGGCGATCAGTTCGGAGGCGGCGACGAGCCCAGCCAGTCCGCCGCCGACGATGATCACATCGGCGGCGAGACCGGCGTGGGCGCGGTGTGCGCCCGCCACGGTCCAGGCGGCTGCGGCGGCCCCACCGAGTGCGAACAGGCCACGGCGAGACATAGTGGAAGTGCTGCTGTCGGAAGACATTCGGGTGGGTCCTTGCTGAAACGAGGGGATTCCGTGGTGCGTGGCCACTGGCCGAAGCACCTCGACTCCGTATTCCAGCTTTTCGACGCCGTGACCGGGAGGGGGTTATCAGCCTGCGAGGGGGTATATCCGGACAGTTGCCGTCGTTCGGCCCGACGGATCGAGCGCACTTCGTGTTCGCGCCTATCGATGTCCGGTACGCCCCTGGGGTTTGCCGCAATTCCCCTTATCGCCGTGAGCGTGTTCGTTGTTCGATCGCTGTGTTCTCGATCTCGAACGGAGGATTCATGTCGGACCATCACTCGGCGAGCACACCGCTGCCGGTGTGCATCATCGGCGCCGGACCCGCGGGCCTGTCGGCGGCCCGAGCGCTGAAGCGGCTGGGAATCGAATACGACCAGTACGAACGCCATTGCGATGTCGGCGGCATCTGGGATCTGAACAACCCGGGGACGCCGATGTACGAGTCCGCGCACTTCATTTCGTCGCGGAAGACCTCGGGGTTCTTCGATTTCCCGATGCCGCGGACCTATCCGGATTACCCGGGCAACCGGCAGATTCTCGAGTACACGCGGTCGTTCGCCGCGGCGTACGGTTTGCGGGACACGATCCGGTTCAACTGTGCGGTCACCGATGTGCAGCAGGACGGACGAGAGTGGCTGGTGGGCCTCGACGACGGTACCGTACACCGCTATCGGGCCGTCCTCTGCGCCACCGGCGTCACCTGGTCGCCGCGAATCCCGAAGCACAAGGGCGAATTCGCGGGCGAGATCCGGCATTCGTCGACCTACCGCAGCCCGCTCGAGTTCCGCGGGCGACGGGTGCTGATCGTCGGTCTGGGCAACTCGGGTGCGGATATCGCCTGTGACGCCGCCGCGAACGCGGAGGCGGCGTTCGTCAGCATCCGGCGTGGATATCACCTGATTCCCAAGCACATCTTCGGAATTCCCAGTGATGAACTCGCCCACGGCGGCCCACAGCTGCCGCTGTGGCTGCAACGCCCCTTCTTCAAGGCCACCCTGCGAATGATCCAGGGTGACCTCACGAAATACGGTCTGCCCAAACCCGATCACAAGCTGTTCGAATCGCACCCTCTGCTCAACAGCCAGCTGATCCACTACCTGCAGCACGGGGATGTGGCCATCCGCACCGATATCGAGGCGTTGGAAGGCTCGCGGGTGCGCTTCACCGACGGACGCACCGAAGAGGTGGACCTGATCCTCTACGCGACCGGCTACGACTGGGAGATCCCCTACGCCGCACAGTTTTTCAGCTGGAACGAGGGACGCCCCGACCTGTACCTCTCGGTGTTCAACCGCGCGCACCACAATCTGTTCGGGCTCGGGTACATCGAGATCAACTCCAGCGCGTACACGCTGTTCGACCACATCAGCAATCTCCTCGCCCAGTATCTGCACGACCAGGACCACAACCCGGACCGTGCGGCCGAGTTCGACCGGCTCATCGCCGCCGATCGCCCGAAACTCAACGGCGGCATCAACTTCCTGGCATCGGCACGCCATCGCTCCTACGTCGACGCGCACGCGTATCACTCCTACCTGGCCACCCTGCGCAAGCGGCTGGGCTGGCAGAACCTCACTCCCGGCCAGTTCGACGGAATCCGCGTCGACCAGCAGATCTCGGAGGTGCTGGGATGAAATGCCTGGTCACCGGCGCGACGGGTTTCGTCGGCGCGAACCTGGTCCGCGAGCTGCTCGCCGCCGGCCACGACGTCACCGCCACCGGCATGCCCGGCTCGCCGACCCACTGGCTCGAAGACCTGCCGATCACCATCCGGCTCGCCGACCTCACCGAACCCGGCGTGGCCCGGGCGCTGGTGGACGGCCACGACTGGGTGTTCCATGTCGCCGGGGACACCTCGACCTGGTCGGGCCTGGCCGAGCGGCGGCGCAAGGTCAATGCCGTGGTGCCCGCCCTGCTCGCCGACGCCGCCCTCGAAACCGGCGTCACCCGCTTTCTGCACACGAGCACCACCGATGTGCTCGGCTACTTCCCCGACGGAAGTCCGGTCGACGAGAACGGCGGGGATCACCTGTTCACCGGGATCGGCTACCACTACGCCGACACCAAACTCGCCGGCGAACTCGCAGTGCGGCATCGAGTGGAGAAGGGGTTGGACGCGGTGGTCGTCTACCCCGGCTTCATGATCGGCCCCTACGACTACACCCTGCAGATCGGACGGGTCATCCGGGCGCTGCAGCAGGGCCGCCGTTATCCGTGCCCGCCGGGCACCACCTCCTGGTGCGATGTGCGGGCGGTGACGCGGGGCATGGTCGCCGCGCTCGAAAAGGGCAGCGCCGGCAGCAGTTACATTCTCGCCGGACCGAATCACAGCTACTACGAGGTGTTTTCGCGGATGGCCGAGCTGATCGGCGCATCGAAACGCCCGCTACCCATTCCGCGTCCGCTGCTCGGCGCGGTCGGCGCACTCCGCGAATTCGCTTCGCTGGTGACCAGGGCGGCGCCGGACATCGATCCCGGCCTGGCGCGCTATCTGTCACTACCGCAGGCCACCAGCAGCGCCCGCGCCATCACCGAACTCGGTTACCACCCCGGGGACATCGACACCGCCATACTCGACGCCGCACGCTGGTACGAAGCGAATATGCCCGTCTGACCCCGGCGGCGGCACACCCCCGGGGGCGGCCCGCACCGCAAGATCCCACAGCGCACGCCCGACCCGCACCCGACGGTCGGGCGTGCGTTGCAGCCAGCCCTGCTCAACCAGTTCCCCGACCAGACGGGAGACCGTCGGCGCGGCCATCGCCGTCCGCGACGACAGTTCCGTCACGCTCAACACGGTGTCGCCGTGCGCGAAGGCGTCGAGGAGCTTGACGATCCGAGAAAACGTGCTTTCGCCGTTGGAGTTTCGTGCCATCGTGAGTTGTCCGCGTGCCTGCCTGCGAGATCCGAACAGAGGTGCTGCCGGTATTCAAACGGCAGCCGCTGCGTCGGGCGAGGGCACTTCCGGGCCTCTGGAGGGGGAAACCGGACATCACCGGCGAGTTGCGCTGGGGGGCTGCCCGGTCCACCGAACGTAGGCGCGACGGAACTCACGGATATCGCTGTAGCCGACCTGATGGGCGACCGCCGCCACCGGCATCGTGGACTCGCGCAACAGCGCGGTGGCACGCCGTCGCCGCACTCGATCCCTGACCGAGCTGAAACTCTCGTCCGCGGCACTGAGGCGCCGGCGCAGCGTCCGCTCGGTGACATGCAGCCTGGCCGCCACCTCGGCCATCGTCAAAGGATGACGCAGGTGCTGTTCCAGCAGCGCCTCCACGACGGCCACCACGTCCGGTTCCCCGCGACCGGTGTCGATCAATCGACGGCACGCGTCCACCGCGATCGCCCTGGTCGGTTGATTGCGTGTGGCAAACGGCAGGTTCAGGGTCGCCGCGGGAAAGACCATTCGTGTGTACTCAGCGCGGAATTCGACCGGGCATCGGAAGAAGCTCTGGTATCGACTCGCGTACGACGGGGGCTCGTACCCTAACTCCAGCCGCGCCGGGGTCCAGTCCGCGCCGACCACCGAGCGCACGAAAACCGTTGTGCTGCAGAGCACTTCTTCACAGAGGAAGGCGAGCAGCAATGGTTCGGGCTGTCGTTCGTACAGTCGCAGAGCCGCGGTTCCGCCATCCTGCTCGAGGTCGATGTCCATCAGGCTTCCCGATGCCTGGTGCAGTTCCAAGCCGATCGACAACGCTTCACCCACGGTCGCGGCCGATCGCATAGCCACCCCCAGCATGCCCATCGACAACAAAATGTCCCGGCCGCCCACCTGCATGCCCAGCGGCCGGTCCGGCATGACCGCCACCGCCCGCCGCAACACCGTAACCGCTTGCCGGAAGGACACTTTGATCGAATCCTCGGTCAGCAGTTCGGACACGGTCAGACCAGTGCCGGCGAACCACGATCCGATGTCGCAACCTGCCCGCACGCCCAGTTCCACGATCCCGCTCAGGACCGCGGGCGGAATAGTCGGAAGATCCAATCTCGCGTCGACGAGGCAATGATCCGCGATCGAGGTGTGCATTACGGGACCACCTTTCCGGGCGGACCGGCCGCACCGCCGGCAGCGGCATGGCGGGTGGGGAAGGCCCGCGCCAGCCCGAGGAGGGCGAGCGCGAACAGCAGCGGAACCAACAATCCTGTCCGCAGACTGGTGGCGGTGGCGACCGCGCCGACCAGCACACCGCCCACCAGTGTCCCCGCGTAGTTGAACAGGTTGAGCCGGGCTATCACCGTGTCGAGCCCGCGGCCACTGGTGCGTCGTCCCAATTCGCTGAAGCACAACGGTGCGATCAACGGCAGGCCGCAACCAGCGATCAGGAATCCGATGATCGCGACCGGCGGGACCGGCGCCGCCACGACGATGGTGAGACCAGCGGCACCGATTCCAGCCGCGCACCTGCTGACAGTCCGGGCGCCCCACCGCCGCACCAGGGCGTCGCCTGCCAGCCGCCCGGCCAGGGATGCGCCCTGGTAGGCAGCCAGCGCGAGTGCCGCTGTCGCAGCCGAGGCGCGCAGTTCCTCGCTCAGGTACAGCGCCGACCAATTGCCCACCGCCAGATCGATAGCGAACGCCAGCGCCACCGCAGCACCGAACAGCAGTAGCGCGCGGACCGGCACATCCGGGGCGCACTCCCGCTCGTCGGGCCCCGACTCGCCATTGGTTGCGCTGGGCAGCCGCGGTCCCAGGATCTGCGCGGCGGAAAGAACGATGACTGCCGCCGCACCGATGACCGCACCGACCGGAACGTTCAGGGATTCGCAGCTCGCCACGAGCAATGCGCCCCCGATCGCTCCCGCACTCCACGCCGCGTAGAAGGACGACAAAATGAATCGCCGTTGACCATGCTGGATGAGTAGTGCCTGCATGTTCGCGCCCGCGTCGACCGCGCCGAGGCCGATGCCGTAGACCCCCAGCGCGACGAACAACGCCACCGGTCCCGGCGAGCACGCGGCGGCAAGCCCACCGAGAGAGATGAAGTGAAGGCCGAGCCGCAGTGCCGCTCGACTCGAGTGGCGTGCGGCCACACGCTCGGCGAGAACACTACCCCCAGCCGCGATCAGCGAAATTCCGGCAACCAGGAATACCAGAGTGGATTCATTCAGAGAGAATTTGCTCTTGAGCTGGGGTAGTTCGGTGAGAACAACGGCCAGGAAGAATCCCTGCGCGGCGAATGCGACCGAATTGGCGCGCCGCGCAGAACTCAGTACATTGCGCCTGGAAGAGAATGCCGGATCAGCGGTGGGAGAGTCGAGCATGTGCGGCCCTGTCGATACTCGAGAGAATGAGCGGCTATTCGCAGCCGCCGAGTCGGTCCATGACCGCGCGATAGAGTGCGTGCCACTCTTCCTTGCCCTGTCCCGCGAAATCCAGGTCCGTGGTCACCTGCAGAGTGTGCGCCAGCCGTACACCGGTCAGGCACTCCGACGGGGCGACGGTGATGTATTGGCCTTGGAAACCGTTGGCCTGGAAGCCGTCCGGTGTCGCGCCGTTCCACCATTGGAATCCGTAACCGCCTTCGGCGTGGTCGCCGGCGTCATGGGCGGGTTTCATGTCGGTGGTGGCCGCGGCGACCCATCGCGCGGAGACGATCCGGCGGCCGTCCGGGGTGCTGCCGCCGGTGCGCATGAACTCACCGAAACGGACGAAGTCACGAGGGACCGCGAACAGCGCCTCGGACGCGATGGCCGCACCGGTTCGATCGGTCATGATGTCCGCTCCGGCTTCCATCCCCGCCGGCTGCCAGAGTTGTTCGGAGAGAACCTGATTGAACGGTTGCCCGTAGACGCTCTCCACGAGCCAGGCGAGCACCTGCGTGTTGGCGCTGTTGTAGTTGAAGCGCACGCCCTGCGGCTCCGCCCGGGGCAGCGAGCGCAGGAATTCGTTTCTGGTCTGTCCGGCGCTGCCGTCGGTGAAGTAGTCCAGCGCCAGGTCGACCCACTGGAGGACCTGGGTGTTCTGCGACAGTTCCGAGGTGTGCTCATCCCAGTGGACTCCGGATCGCATCTCGAGCAGATTCCGGAGGGTGACACCCTGCCAGGCCGTCTCGGCGAGTTCGGGGATGTACCGCTCGATCGGGTCCTCCACCGAGGAGATCAGGCCCTGGTCGAGAGCGATACCGACCAGCGTGGAGACGAAAGATTTGGTGGTCGACCAGGCCTGATGCGCGACGTCGGCCGACCATCCGTTGGCGAAGTACTGGGCGACGAGGCGGCCGTTGTGCGCGAACTCGATCACGTCGGTCGCGGTCTCGTTGAGGAAATCACCGACAGTCTTCGTCCGCCCTGCCCACTCGTAGGAGACGCCGAGCAGATCGACGGGCTCGTACGGCAGTGCCGACACTGTGCCACCGGCCGCGACCGGGGCGTGCGGAAGCACCACATCGGGCTTCACGACATCGATCGGGAGCGGCAGCAGAACAGAATCGTTGACCACCGCCTCGTGGACGAGGTTCGACCAGAACTCGGCCGAGGCCAGACTCGCTCCGGCTCCCGCGAGCAGCTGGTTCAGCGGCGGAACACCGAGTAACCGGCCACCCTGAATTGCCGCCAGAAATTCTTTCGCATCGGAAATTCTCGATTGCTCAGCAATTGGCTCCTCGGCCGCCGCGAGAGGGTGGGTGGTGCCAATTGCAATCAAAGTAATTGCGGCCGTTGCGACGAGATATCGAATTGATCGACGACAGCCGGTATTGCGGTGGACTGAGCTGAGCATACGGATAGGTTAGCCTTCTCCTCGTGTTTCTTATGTAACATTCTGGTCAACTGACCGACTCTTGCGGTTCGGCTACTCGAGGCATATGAAACGGTTCGTCGAGTTTTCGGCAACCCCTTGACGAGATTCATGGTCGGATTCCCGGCAATAGCTCGGAGCCGAATCTGCGCGCCAGCGAGTGCAGTCGCTCCCGAGTAGCCGATTCGGGTTCGGTCAGACGTAGCTGCAGCAACTCCCGGCACACCGCCTGCAGGATCCGTGCGGTGTACTCCGGATCCTCGAGATCCGGACCCAGTCGGCGCAGCCGTGCGATGAGGTGCTCGCGCACGATGGCCTGCGCCTGATTCAGTCGTTCGTAGAGCTCTGGCGGTGCGCCCTGCGGCGGCAGCAGGAACAGCCGCCAAGTGGCGGGGCTGGCGTCGACGGCGTCGAGCACGCTGTCGAAGGCGCGCAGCGCCGGGTTGGCCCCACTGTCGCTCGTACTGGACACGGCCTGTGCGAATTGCGCGGCCGCGCGCGCCGCCTCGCGGTCGATCAGCGCCACGAACAGCTTGGCGGGATCGCCGAACTGCTGGTAGAGCAGCGACCGGTTGACGCCGGCTGTCTCGGCGATGCGGTTCGGAGTCGCGGCGTGAAAGCCCTCGGCGGTGATGATCGCGTGCGTGACGTCGAGGATCTGCTCACGTCTCGCCTCTGCGCTCATTCGCCGTCGCGGTTGCGAAGTCATGGTTGACAGCATAACTAACAGTCCGTGAGTATTGCTCACAAGTTGTTAGTTGATCGGAGCATGCATGGCTACCTACTACCCGGACTTGGCGCGGCTCGTACGCGATCAGCGCGAGCGGCAGCCTGACCTGTACGGGCACATCGACTTCGGCAGGCAGCCCTACCGGCTGGCCACGCAGCCGGGTGTCGCCTCGGCGTTACCCGAGTGGGTCGCCGAGCGTGACCCGATTCTCGCCGATCCCCTTGTCGTCGAACTGATTTCGACGGCGACGATGCTCGGCGACACGGTCGCGGATCCGCTCGCCGCCGCGAGTGCCGAACGCAGCGTGACCGAGCTGGTCGCCATGGTGCGCCGCGCCTGCCGCGAAGGCATCGAGGCCGTCGAGGACGCACCACCGGAGCTGGTGCGGTTCATCGCCGCGATGGAAGCCACTCCCGAGTGGCTGGACATGGAACTCGTCCGCGAAGGCGCACGGCAGGCCCGCGTCACCGCGGCGCTGCTGGCCCCATTCCTCACCCGAGGCGCGTTCCTGGCCACGTTCACCAATACCTATGCCGCGCTGCCGATGGCATTGACCGGAGCGCTGTCCGGACGCCGGGCCGCACGGCGGGTGAACGAGACGGCGAACTTCTTCGCGGTGACGACTCTGCCGGGAGCGCTCGAGCGCCACGGCCCCGGATTCGAAGCGGCGGCGATGGTGCGGTTGATGCACTCGATGGTCCGCTTCAACGCGCTCACCCGATCCGGACGCTGGGATTCGGAGACCTACGGCGTACCGGTCCCACAGGTCGATCAGATGCCCGCGGGAATGATCAACCTCTACCTTCTCTCCACGCGCGTGCTGCGCAGTGGTCGGACCCGATTCACCGACAGCGAGCGGGCTTTGGTGGAGTTCGGCCGCTACCGATGCTTTCTGCTGGGACTTCCCGAGGATCTGCTCCCCACCACGCCCGAGGGGATTGTGCACGTGATCCACGCCCGGGCCGCTCTCCTGCGTGCGGATTTCGACGAGGCCACCTGCGGGCAGCTGATCAGCTCGACCATGTCGGCCTACCTGCGCCCCGGCAACTCTCGCGTCGATCGCATCGCCGATGCGGTCGAGAAGAGCTACAGCAAGGCGGGTTTCATCGCGGCCTTCTGCCACGGAGATCGGCGCGCCGCACGCGCTATGGGCGTGTCGATCGGCGCCGCCGATCTCGCGCGGATCGCGGTGACGGCACCGTTCATCGTCGGCCGGTTCCTGGTCGTCCTGCGCGCCTCCCGCATAGAACGATTGCGGCCGGCTCTGGACCGCTACCTCACCAGGCTGGTCCGGCGTCGGCTGGCCACCTACGGCAACCCCGAATTCATCAGCGACGCCAAGACATACACTCCAGCTCACGGTGCCTGAACTTGCCCGAATCAGTTTCGCCATCGGAAGTCGGAGCAGCGTGAAGAGCATTTCCAGTAGAGCATTGCGGATGTCTTGGCGCGATGTGCTCGCGGAAGCCCGCTCGGGCACCGAGGCGATCGTCATTCTGCAGCACGGCAACCCACAGGCGGTGATGCTCTCCGAGGCGACATGGCGGGCAGGCTGCGCCAAAGTGCCGGTGCCGGACCAGGATCGGCGTGTTCGCGCCGCTTCGGACGTACGCAGCGGCCTGCGCGCGGTGCGTACCGCCGCGCACTGCGCCGGGCAACACACGCTCATCCGGAAGTTGTACGGATCGCTGTGCAAAGACACTCCGGAAGAACTCCTCGATGCCGTGATCGCACCCTACGACTGGGTACAGAGATCGCTCCCGGAGCTGGTCACCTAGTTCGACGCGGTGCAGGGCGGCTTCGATCTCGATCGAGCCAGCATTCAGGGGATCAGCGCTGCGACTCCTTGCTCATTAACTTGCTGGTTAGTTAACATGTTTGCGCCGGGCTGGTGCTGTTCGCAATTGCGCAGGCGTGCCCGGCAACCTGGAAAGGAAGGAACGGCGGCTATGGTCGGCAGCCATGCGCTCAGCGTCGAGCGCAGGAACGAGCAAGCTCAACCGCCCATCGTCGTCGTGTCCTACCAGGTGTCGAATGCGTGAGCGGGATGTGCGAGAGCCGGCGTCCACAGGTCGCAACCTCGGCCCCGCCGACGTCATGGCAGCTCGCTGGTTCGCCGGCAGGAAACCTCTCCGCCAGGGCCGTTCCCTGACATCGAAACCCCTCGTGCCGGCCAGGCACTGGAGCGAACTCGGGTCCGCGGACCGGGCGCAGGTGCTGGGATCGGCACTGCTGTACGGCCGGACGCCCGCTGTATCGGGTGTGCCGATCCGCGGGCACTACCATGTGGTCGCCATCGCGAACGCCCCCGAGACGAAGGCGAGTACCCGCAAGCCTCCGGCCGCGGAACTCCCCGCTGAGCCACAGCGCCGAATTCGATCACGGCTCACCGAACGATACGGCGACGCGGCCGTCGTCAATCTCGACAGCAGCGGAGGGACGATACTGCTGCCGTCGCGTGGCGAGCCCCAGCTCCCCGGCGGGCTCACGGCCGAGCTCGCGTGGGTCGCCGAGGCTCCGATTTCGGCTGCGGCCGTGCACAGTTCGGCGGCAGCGATTCCCCGCGCGGTCGCACTCGCGCGCGACCTGCTGGACATCGTCGTACGCCTCGGCTACGCACCGGATCTGTATACGCTCGGTGACCTGACGGTGGAGTACCAGCTCACTCGCACAGGTCCGGCGACCGGATCGCTGATCGCGCCCGTGGAAGCATTGCTCGAAACCCCTGATCTGATCGATACGCTGCAGTCTCACGTGGCCGCGAATTTCGACCGCCGGAAAACCGCCACGACCCTCGGGGTTCACCGCAACACCGTCGACTACCGGCTGCGGCGCATCAAGGACCTCACCGGCCTCGACCCACACAACAATTCCGACCTGCTCCGTCTGCAGTCGGCGCTGATCACCTACACCTACCACAGGCGCTCACCGGTCCCAAACACATAGCAGCGGAGACCATTTCGATCGCCTGAACCGTATCGACCCCCTTGGAGAGCACGTGCGCATTGCCGCTCATCCCCATCTGTACGACCCGTCGCCCGCAACACCCGTGTTCCACGGCGTGACATGCACCGATTGCGGGCGGGCCTACTTTCCCCCGATCAGCATCGGGTGCGAGGTCTGCGGGGCGCCACAAGCCCGCCTCGAACCCCTCGAGCTGGCCGCCGTCGGCATCGTGCGCGCGATGGCCACCGTCCACGTGGCCCGACATCCCGACCCGCCGTTCACCGTGGCCGAGATCCTGCTCGACGGCGGCCCGCTCATCCGCGCCCTCATCCACCCGGAGTCCGCCGCGGTGCGCATCGACGATCGGGTGACGGCGCGCTGGCGTGCCACCGGAATGGACCAAGCCGGAAACCGAACCGTCGAACCGGGTTTCGTGCTGTGCGAAAACGAGGAGCAGCAGTGAACCCAGCATCCGGACTGCGCACCGCGTGGGTCGCCGGGGTCGGAATGCATCCCTATCAGAGGCCCGGCGATACCCCCTACACCGAACTGGGGGTGACTGCCATCCGAGAAGCGCTGGCCGATGCCGGGATGAGCTGGGGCCGGGTGCAAACCGCCTACACAGGCACCGCGACCACCTCGATGGCGTTGTCGCGGTTGATGTATCGGCATCTGGGGGCCACCGGAATTCCGATGATGCAGATCGAGAATGCTTCCGCGTCGGGATCGACCGCGTTCCGTCAGGCGTATCTCGATGTCGCGGCCGGAGTCCACGACGTGGCCATCGCGGTCGGTGTCGACAAGCCCCTGCACGTCTCGTTCCCGGCACACGCGGCCGGCCTCACGGATCTGTTGGGCACACGCGTAGCCCCGGTGACCCATTTCGCTCTGCTCGCCTCGCGATATATGCACGAAACCGGCGTGACAGCGGAGCAGGTGGCCCAGGTGGCGGTCAAGAACAGTCGCAATGCGGTGTCGAATCCCCATGCGCAACGGCGCAAGGCCCGGTCTCTCGAAGACGTGCTGACCCCGCCGTACATCAGCGGATCATTGACGCGCCTGCAGTGCTGTCCGATCAGTGAGGGCGCGGCAGCCGCTATCATCGTGTCGGACAACGCTATTCGCGAGCTCGGGCTCGACCGCGATCGGGCCGTGCGCATTCGATCGTCCGCGCTGCGATCCGAAACCTTCTACGGCACCGAGAATTTCGATGTCGCGCTCACCGCCACGACCACCCGGGAGGCGCTCACCAGCGCCGGTTTGCGGATCAGCGAAGTGGATCTGATCGAACTGCACGACGCGTTCACCATCGAGGAACTGCTGTATCTCGAGGCCATGGGCGCGTGCGAACCCGGCCGGGCCGCAGCCGCTTTGGCGGCCGGGGAGTTCGATATCGGCGGGCGAGTCGCGGTTAACACATCAGGCGGCCTGCTGTCTATGGGGCACCCGATCGGCCCCACCGGCATCGGTCAGATCGTTGAACTGACCACACAGCTCCGCGATGAGGCAGGGGCACGTCAACATCCCGGCGCACGAATCGGATTGGCACACATGGTGGGTGTGGGCGCGGTGTGCGCGGTCCACGTACTCGCCAAAGACTGAACCGAGTCCATGCCGGAAGGTACTGTGCCGCAGCGGTTATCGACGGTTCGGTGGCGCCAGACCGATGCGCAGGAAACGTTGGGCGGCCTGAATCGCCCCGGGTAGGTCGATGGCGTCCGGGTCCACCAGATACTGCGCCGCGGTACCGCGCAGCATGGCGACCACCATGACCGCGGTGGCGACCGGATCCACGGTGTCGTCCACGCTGCCATCGGATTGTCCCGCCCGCACATGGCTGGCCATGCGTTCCCGGAAGCTCTCGTCGTCGGCGGCGAGCACGGGGCGCAGAGACGCCTCGGCGGGGAACGCCGCGCCCAGCATGACGAAGAAGGCGCGGCTGGATCGCGCGTGCCGGGCTATCGCTGTCAGATAGTCCTCTACCAGATTTTCCAGAGCTTCGAGGGCGTCGGCCGACCCTGTTTCCGCGCGGGTTTCGGCGTCGGTGGCGAACCGCGTTTGAATTCGCTCGGTCAACCTGTCCACGAGGGCGGCCTTGGTGCCGAAATGATGATTGGCCAGGCCCCTGCTGAAACCCGCCAGCTCGCCGATATCGGCTAGCGAGGTGTGGTCGACGCCGCGGCGGGCGAACAGTTCTTCCGCCGCGTCGAGCAGTGCCTGCGCGGCATGGGCGGAGCGTTCCTTCTGGGTGCGGCGGGTGACCGCCGCCGCGCGCGCCGTGGCTTCGGTGTCGCTCCTGCCCTCGGTTTGTCGTGTCCGGCCTGCCATGGCGCTCACCGTAGCATCGGTTGCTGGCTGTTCGACAAGCCTGCCCCGCCGAGAGGGCGGTGCCGCACAGGTGGGTTCCGCACGGCCCCGGCCCCCCGGTTCGGTTCAGCCGGCGCGCATGCCACCGTTGACTGGAATGACCTGCCCTGTCACATAATTCGACAGCGGTGAGCACAACCAGAGGATGGTGTCGGCGGCTTCCCCGACGGTTCCGGTGCGACCGAGGCTGACCTGCCGCAACGGTTTGGGCGCGTAGATCTCCGCGTCGGTCGGCGCGGCGGTGGGATCGACGGCCAGCCCCAGTCGTTCGGCCTGCTTGGGCGGCACGCCGACGTGAATCGTGCGGCCACCGGTCTGGATGACCTCGCGCTCGGATTGCGGTAGCCCGAAACGGGTTTGGATGATGCCGAAGGCCACGGCGTTCACATTGACATGCAGCGTTCCCCACTCCTGGGCCAGCGAACGCATCAGGCCCAGGACGCCGGCTTTGGCGGAGGCGTAATTGGCCGCGCCGTCCAGGCCGATCAGACCCGCCATCGAGGACACCATCACCGTTTTGCGGTGGCGGCGTACGCCCTTCTCGTCGTCGGCCAGCGCGGCGGCGCGGAACACCGGCGCGCACGAGCGAGCCAGGCGGAACGGTACGACGAGGTGGATGTCCAGCATGGCTTGGAACTGTTCGTCCGTCATCGAGTGCACACGGCCGTCCCAGGCATAACCCGCGTTGTTGACCACGATATCGAGCGTTCCGTACTGCTCGAGCGTGTAGGCGACCAGATCGTCACACGCGCCGGGCGCGACCAGATCGGCGACGAAGGCCGTGGCCGAGCCGGGGCCGTAGGCGTCGTTGATGGTCGCCGCCGTTTCCTCGGCTTTGGCCTTATCGACGTCGGCCACAACGACTTTGGCGCCGTTGGCCGCCAGCGCGGTCGACGTCGCCCCGCCGATTCCGCGTGATCCGCCGGTGACTATGGCGACGTGGCCGTCCAGCAGTGCGCTGCGCAGGATGGGGTCGATCGTCATCTCAGCGTCCCTTCCATACCGGTCGCCGCTTCTCCGCGAAGGCGAGCAGACCTTCTCTCAGGTCTTCGGACTCGAATACTGGGGCTGTGTAGGTCATCTGGTTCGACCAGGCATCGGCATCCGACCAGGCATGGGAATGGGCCGCGATCTGTTTGCTCGCGCGCACCGCGAGCGGTGCGGCCGCACAGACCTCCCGCGCGAGTTCCAGCGCGCCGGCGAGGGCGGCACCGGGTTCGGTGAGTTTGTTCACCAGACCCAGATCGGCGAAACGTGTTGCGGGCCAAGCCTTTCCCGTGAGGATCAGCTCCATTGCGATATGGTGCGGGATACGCCGAGGCAGCCGGAAGCATCCGCCGCCCGCCGCGACGAGTGCACGGGCGACTTCGGGCAGGCCCATGGTGGCGGTGCGGGAGGAGACGATCAGGTCGCAGGCCAGGCACAGCTCGAGTCCGCCGGCGAGTGCGTGGCCTTCCACCGCGGCAATGATCGGTTTGACCGGCGGCTGCCCCATGATGCCGAAGGCTCCGCGGCGCGCGGTGACGGCCATATCTCCCGAGGCGGCGGCGATGAGATCCTGGCCGGCGGAGAAGACGATGTCCGAGCCGGTGACGACCGCGCACCACAGGGTGTCGTCGGCCTCGAAGGCATCGAGAGCATCCTCCATCGCCCGCGCCGTGGCTCGGTCGAAGGCGTTGCGGCGGTGCGGCCGATTGATGCGTAGGACCAGGATGTGCCCATCCACCACCTCGGTGAGCACCACGGCCCCGGTGTCCGCGACATCGGTTGCCGCACTGGACTTCGCGGCGCCGGGCGGCACCGCCTCATTATTGGGTGACACTGAATCCTCCGTTCACCGGATAGGTTTGGCCCGTGATCCAGCCGGCCGCGGGCGAGGCGAGGAAGCTGATGACCGCGGCGGCGTCGGCTGGTTCACCCACCCGGCGAATCGGGTAGCCCGCCAGGATCTTCTCGACGCGGGCGTCGTCGTCGAGCACTTCGTCCATGGCCGGGGTTCTGGTCATCCCCAAGGCCACGCTGTTGGCGGTGATGTCGAACCGCCCGAGGCTGCGCGCCAGCCCTCGCATCAAGCCCGCCGCACCGGCTTTGGCGGCCGAATACACTTCGAGTCCGGCTTGGCCGACCCGGCCCGCATCGCTGATCACGGTGATGAGCCGGCCGTGGCGGGCCTCGATCATGCCGGGGATCACCGCCCGGCAGCACACCATGACACCGAGCAGGTTCACTGTCAGATACGGCTCCCACTGGGCCGGACCGGATTGCCAGAATGGTTGCTGGGGAACAGGTTCCGGCCCCGCGTTACCGGCATTGTTCACCAGGATCGCGACCGGGCCGAGGGTCCTCGCGACGGTGTCGACGACATCGGCCACCTGAACCGGGTCACCGATGTCGGCGCCCACCGCCACTGCCGCGCCGCCGACGGCCTCGATCTCGGCGGCCACGGCGCGGGCCCGCTCGGCAAAGTAGTCGTTGACCGCGACCGCAGCCCCTTGCGCGGCAAGGAATCTGGCGGTCGCCGCGCCTACGCCCCGCCCTGCACCGGTGACCAGCGCGACTCGCCCACTCAGATCCAGCAGCTGCGGCAGCGCGGTGGGATTATCAGACATTGCGCTCGCGGCCTTCCCAATAGGGCTGGCGCAGTAGTTGTTTGAGTACCTTGCCGGTAGGATTACGCGGCAGCTCATCGACGAACTCGAACCGGCGGGGGCGTTTGTACCCGGCGAGGCGGTCTTCCAGATGTGTGAGCAGTTCCGCCTCGGTGAGCACGGAACCGGCGACCGGGATGACGAAGGCCATCGGCTTCTCACCGAAGTCGTCGTCAGGGACGCCTATGACCGCAGCGTCGACAACCTGCGGATGAGTCACCAGAGCCTTCTCGATCTCGGCCGGATAGATGTTCACCCCACCCGCGACGATCATGTCCTTGATCCGATCGGTGATGAACAGGAAACCGTCGTCGTCCAGATAGCCGACATCGCCGGTCCGGTAGAACCCATCCTTGACCACCTCGTCGCCCAGGGCGGGTCCTCCCAGGTAGTTGTGCAGAACGGTGGGGGTGCTGACCGCGATCTCGCCGAGCCGACCGGCGGGCAGACGATTCCAGTCGCCGTCGACGATCGCCACCTCCACGCCGTCGTAGGGTTGTCCGCTCGTTCCCGGCTTGCTCAGCTGGAACTCGGGCGCGGTGTAGGTGATCATCCCTACTTCGCTCGCACCGTAGTTCTCCCAGAGGACACTGTCGCCGAATCGATCGATGACCCACTGCTTCAGCGAATGCGGCACCGGCGCCGCCCCGAGTCCGATATCGCGCAGCGACGAGAGGGCGTAGCGGTCGACGACGTGCTCGGGCAGCTTCTGGATCCGCAACATCATGGTGGGCGCGGCGCCCCAGGAACGGATCTGGTGCTTTTCGATCAGCCGCAGCGCTTCCTCCGCGTCGAACGGATCCAGCGTGATGACCGTTCCGCCACGCGCACAGGCCCGGAAGGCCAGGTACGGACCCGCGCCGTGGTGGATCGGCATGGTCAGCAGAGTCCGGACGCCGTCGGGATGCGGCGGCACGGCATCCACCGACCGCACGTATCGGGCAAGGCGTTCTTGGTCGGCGATGGTGTTGGTCGGCGGCACGCCGCGTGGTCGACCGGTCGTCCCCGAGGTGTAGAGCACCATGGCCGGGCGCGCCGCGCCGAAGCGAGCCGGGGCGTCACCGGTTTTCAGCAGATCTTCGTAGCGCACACCGGCGGCGTTCTCGTCCTGGCCGACGGTCACCAATAGCCCGATGTCCTCAGCGGCCCAACCGCTGACGTCACCGTCGTTGCACGCCAAACCTTTGGCGCCGCTGTCGCGGAGGATGTAGACGGCCTCACCCGGCGTCAGCCGCCAGTTCACCGCTACCTGCGTAACGCCCAGTTTCTGCAGCGCGCGCTGGATCACGAACCACTCGGGCGTCAGCCGGAACCTCATGCCGAGGCGATCACCGCCGGTCAGTCCACAACGGGCGAGACCTTCGGCGACGCGGTCAGCCGCGTCGTTCCACTCCCGGTAGGTCAGTGCGGTGGGTCCACTGATCACCGCGACTTGTTCGGGCCGGTGCAGTGCCCAGTATTCCGGGGAGCCTTGCTCGGGTTGGGTCAACTTCGTCCCCTTTCACGCGTCACCCACGTTCAATCATGGTGTGACGCACGGATATTCGGCCCGGAGGTCACTTCCGCGGGAGCGGTCGACACAGGTCCGCGCGTTCGCCCGCTCGAGCCACGGCGACGATCCGGGCAACTACGCCGTCGATGTGGCCCGGCGCACATTCAACCCTAGATTACTTGCTGTACCATCAGCAAGTAATCCGCCCCAGCTGATGCTGCGCGCAAAGACGGAGCCCGGCCGGACAGGCAGCCGCCAGAAGACATGGGGCAGGTTTCGCACCAGCGGCGCCCGCCATTCCGTTGTGGCGTTCGCACTCCCAGCACACCGAACTGACCAGGAGTTACCCCCATGCCCAAAGTCTGGTTCGTCACCGGGGCCGCGCGCGGTCTCGGCCGCCACTTCGTCGAGGCCGCCCTGTCGCGAGGCGACCGCGTGGCGGCGACCGCGCGCGACACCGGCGCCTTGACCGATCTCCTCGAGAGGTACGGGGAGGCCGTACTGGCCCTGCCATTGGATGTCACCGACAGGGCGGCGGCCGTTCGGGCCGTGACACGCGCCCACCGGCACTTCGGTCGTTTGGATGTCGTCGTCAACAACGCGGGCTACGGCTTGTTCGGCATGGTCGAGGAACTCACCGAACAACACCTCCGCGACCAGCTAGAGACCAACTTCTTCGGAGCGGTCTGGGTTACGCAGGCCGCGCTGCCGCTGCTGCGCGCGCAGGGAGCCGGCCACATCGTGCAGATTTCGACCGTGGCCGGCGTCGTTTCCCTGCCCGCCCTCGGCGGATACAACGCCTCGAAGTGGGCCCTCGAGGGATTGACCGAGGCGTTGGCCGCGGAGGTCGCCGGCACCGGCATCAAGGTCACCCTGGTCGAGCCGGGAAGGTTCGGCACCGATTGGGCCGGCTCGTCCGCGGTACACGCGGAACCCCTTCCGGTCTACGCCGATTTGCGTGCCGCGCTCCGCACGGCGGCAGAGCGGACCGTCCCAGCCGACCCCAGCGCCGCGGCGCGTGCCCTGATCACCATCGTCGATGCCGAAAACCCGCCCCTGCGGGTTCTTTTCGGATCGACCGCACTACCCCACGTCACCGCCGTCTACCACGAACGACTACGCACCTGGAACAACTGGGCGGAAGTGTCGAACGAAGCGCAGGGCAATCCTCCGCGGACGGACTGAAAATTCCGGCGGCGAATGAATGCCAATCGCCTCAGTTTCGCCTTCCAGCCACTGGTGATGTCAGTCACATACTGCAGTTTCAGATATTTGCTATCTAGAACGCAAGTAAGTTGCCTGCTGACGCCACGCTCGCGGGTCCACGCGATGGCACTACCAACCACTTCGAGAGGTGTTCGTGCGGAATCTCGAGCACGGCCTTCGTCGGCAGCTGATCGGCTTCAGCCTGTTCGCGATCGTCTCTATGCTGGCAACCACCGTCATCTGGAACACATTGGCTCGCAATGTGAACGGGAGGACCAACACCTACTGCGCCGTCTTCTCCGATGTCCTGGGCCTGCGCACGGGCGACGATGTACGCATTGCAGGGGTTCGGGTCGGCAAGGTGGCCGCCATCGAACTCGACGAAAACTACAACGCCAGGGTGACCTTCGTCGTCGAGCGCAATCAGTACCTGCACAACAACACCAAAGCCCTGGTCCGATACCAGAACCTGATGGGCCAGCGGTACATCGCACTGAACCGCGGACACGAGGGCGACCCCACCGTGCTGGCGAACAACGGTGTCATTCCCCTCGAGCGCACCGAACCGTCCTTCGACATCTCGGTGCTACTCAACGGCTTCCAACCGCTCTTCCAAATCCTCTCACCACAGCAGGTCAACACCATCTCCGAGACCCTCATCCTCGCAGTGCAAGGAGACAGGGTCTCCCTGAGCAGCTTCATCACCCAGGCCGCCGCACTGGCGACCGACTTCCAGCGCCGCGACACCATTCTCGCCGACGTCATCGCCAATCTCTCCGACATCATGCGCGGACTCGCCACCCGCGGCAACGAACTGGAAACCCTGGTCACCCAGACCCGCGCACTCATCGGCGGCCTCTACTCACAAGGTCAGACCCTCCTGGCGTCGACCGTTCAAATCGCCGAGGCCACCACCGGCCTGGTCGACACGATCACCCTGATCCAACCCCAACTGGCAAAGGCACAAATCGCCGCCCGCGACTCCTTGACCTTGCTGATCCTCAACGGCGACAAACTCGATCGGGCCGCCGTCGATTTCCCCGCAATGTTGGCAGCCATCGGAAAAGTGACCCAGAACGGCGCCTACGCCAACGCCTACACCTGCGAGCTGCGGATATCGCTGTACGGAATACTCTTCCCGCACGTCGGCGGGCACGCCCATTCCGATGTGTGCCGACAATGACGGCTTCGCACGATCACAACCACCCAGTCGAGCGGGGTCCCGTCAGGTACCACCAGGGGCGTTCAGCGTGAGCTCTGCTCAGATTTCCCACACTCGGCTGTCGATGAACTTCGTCCAGGAATCCGCCGGGAACTCGAGGACCGGGCCGCTGCCATGTTCTTTGGTGTCCCGGACCCGTGTTACGGCGTCACCGTGGAAGACCTCGACGCACTGGTTGCCGCTGTTGGACCGGCTCGACTTGTACCACTCGCCTTTGACCGGCTTATTCACGCCCCGAACTCCTTCGCGATCTTCAGCACTAGATCCTTGGTGTCTTGTTGTCCCAACGCTACCGCTCTGATCGCCTCGATCGCCTGTCGATAGCGATTGACTTCGTCGTCGTGCTCGTGGAAGACGCTGCCGATGGCGCCTTCGGCATAGACGACCGTCGGCAAGGTGAGACCGCTGGTCCCCGAAGGGAATTGCAGCCAATCGAAGGTCTGCATAGTGAGTCCGGGATGTGCGCCGGCAGAGAAGGGGATCACCCGGGACAGGCTCGGGTTCCCGGCGAGATCTAGCGCGCGACGGTAGTCGGCGATCTGAAGCAGCGCCGGAAGGATCACCGGATTGTGCGAGATGATCTGGCTGGCAATGCCTTCCAGCCGCAAGAACACTTCGACGCCGAGATCTACAAACGCCGCAACGTCATCGAACGCGCCTTCAACAGGGCCAAGCACTGGCGGGCGGTCGCCACCCGATACGACAAACTCGCGACCACCTACCGTGCCGGATTCGTCCTGGCCCTCATCGTCGAATGGCTCAAATCATTGGGAGACAGGACCTAGGAGCCATAATGTCCTGGGATGCTTGGGTTTTGGTGTTCTTCATTGGGATGTGCACAGCTATCGTTGCTTTCTGCTTGATCGAAGACATCAGAAATGCGGGGCGGTACAACGATTCGAATGAATCGGTCCGCATACGTCTCGACGATGGCAGGTGGATCGACGCGCCTCGCCTCGGCCACGAGAGTGGTCGGCATCGCGGAAACTGCGTCAGGTCGTGACCGGAACTATCTCCCGCGTCAATCACGGACGGCTGCCGCACTCGCAGTTTCTGGAGACCGAGAACGGCGTGAAGATTCTGCTTCGGCGGCATCGGACGTGCACTGCCGGAGACGATACGACGCCGCAATCATGCAGTGCCAGAACGCAACTTGCTGAAATCGCCCGCACTCATGGATGGGCATGGGCGACCGTCCAACCACAAGGATGAGGAAATGGAATTCTATGGTCCCCGACTGGACAGGCTGGAGGACTGCCACGTCTGCCCGAATGATATCGAGATGACCCAGGCTGAAGCGCTGGAGGCCATGATCATTCACCGAGATTGTCACCCTGTTACGTGCTCTCGCCAACTCGAGGCGGCCCGGATGGTCGGTGTCGAGAACGACAAGTACGCGGTCACATCCAATGTGATTCCGTTCCCGATAGCGCACGATGCATCGCCGCATCGGTAAGCTGCGCGTGCAACTGGCGGACTATCGACGAATCGATCGCTAGACCGCCGTAGCAGGACGGCCCGCCTGTGCGACTCTGCGCTATTACAGACAGCAGTCCGTGCTGACGCAGCGAGATCGGCGGGGCTGAGCGCCGCCTACTGTCGTCTCTATGTGTTAGGTCCAGATCGCTTGAGCAAGTGCGGTTCCGGTGAATGCGGCACCAATGCCTGTGAGGACACTTGCAGCCACATTCAACAGCGCGTAGGAGCGGGCACCGGTTTGAGCCAGACGCAGGGTTTCATAGGAGAACGTCGAATAGGTCGTCAGGGCACCACACAGGCCCGTCCCAAGAACCAATTGCACCTCGGAGTCGGCCGCTCCAGCGACCGTCGCGCCGGTGAGCATGCCCAGGACCAGGCAGCCCACGGCATTGACGGCGAAGGTGCCCCACGGATACACGGTACCGTGTCGCGCTTGAATGTAGCGATCGGTCAAGTAGCGTAGCGGGGCACCGATCATGGCACCGAGTATGACCAGCAGCCAGCTCATTTCGTGGTTACGCTCTCGCGGCCGACATAGCGGATGACCTCGACCTCGTCGAGTATCACCAATCCCTCGCCGATCAGCTCATCAAGCTGCGGCAGGAACGCGTGGATCCGCTCGGCGGTGTCGATGATGATGATCGCGACCGGCAGGTCGGTGCTCAGCGACAGCAGCCGAGTCGTGTGGATGAGCGAGGACGCACCGAAGCCCTCGATCCCGCGAAAGACGCTGGCACCGGCCAAGCCCGCCTGTTGGGCGCGATGCACGATCTCGGTAAGCAGCGGTTTGTGGTGCCAGAGATCGCCTTCGCCGATAAAGATTGTCAGTCGAAGCGCGGTACCGGTCAGCCTGGTCATGGATTCCTCCGGGTAGCGAGGCAATGGGTGAAGGCGGCAGCAGTCCAGACCGCGGCGAGCGCCGCGAGCGGGGTCGCGGACAGCAGCAGTATTCCGGCGGCGGCATGGCCGTCGTTGATCAGGTCGGTGACATCGGTGGCGTAGGTGGAGAAGGTTGTGAATCCCCCGAGAATGCCGGTTCCCACGAACGGGCGTACTAGTCGATGCGTGGTCCATATCTCGGTGATGAGCACCATGAAAGCACCCATGATCGCGCAACCGAGGGCATTGATACCGAGTGTTGTCACTGGAAAGGCACCTGGCGTGGTCGGCCAGATCAACCCGGCGCCGTAGCGGGCGCACGCGCCGATGGCCCCGCCTACCGCCACGATGGCTACGATCGGGGCCTGCTCTGCGTACCTGTTGCGGCGTGGGGGAGGATCGAAAAGGTCCGGATCGACCTCGTTTTGCGCGGTACTTGAATTCGGGGTTGACATTCGTAGCTCCTACTCGTGCGGCGCCGCAAGGCGCGTTTCACCCACAAGTAGGGACCGTTGGCGGCATCCGCCGCGGTTCGGGTACGGCGGGCCCCACCGCCGTGCGGAATCTCATCTGAGGCGTTCCACTGCCCGCGAGCATACTGCAGCCCCGAACCAACGCCTGGGAAATGGTGGCACACTCCACCACCTGGCACCCACCATCCTCAGGATGCTATGGCCCCGATTCAGCTGCAGGACAGCGAAAACAGTTTGTGCGCAGTGACATCGATTGCCCCCGCCGTCCGCGTGTCTCGACGTATCTTCTACGCCGCCTTCACATGTGGACCGCCGGTACGTGCCAGAGGCTGACACCCGCCGCTGACAATTCGCGCCGCAGTGTGCCGATCTCGAATAGTTCTTGGATCCATGTCGGCGCGGTGATCGGGTGTCGTGCCGCCTCTCGAACCGTGGCGGCCGCGATTACTGCCGTGGCCAGGGATTGCCCTCGGCCGGTGGCCCAGCGAGCCGGTCCACTGACAGATCGGGCGAGGATCACCCACCTGTCGCTGCCCGGCATTCGTTTCGGGGCCAGTGATCGTAGTGCGGGGGCCCATGTCAGGACGGCAAGACCGGTGGTCGCGAGACGCGAGTCCAAGCGCAGGTAGGTGCGAACGGGTACGGCGTAGTCGTGGGTTAGGCGGTGCTGGTCGGCGAAGTCGGCACGCAGGGCGGGGAAGCGCTTGTAGGCGGAGGCGGCTGCGCCCGGAACGGTGAAATACGCGGGTTTGGTGAAGTTACGGACCAACGTGCCGTCGGAGTCGGTGAACTGGCGGCCCAGCAGCCGGTAGGTCCAGGCGGTGGCGGCGGGGCCGTGGTGTTCGCCGGAGCCGAGTCCGATCATGATGTCGACCGGGCCGGGGCCTTTCGCAAGCAGATCGGCGGCGAGCAGGGTGGTCAGGCCGGGAGCCAGACCGACTCCGAGTACCACCGGTCCGTCGATATGCTCGAGCGCCTGCACGTAGTCGGATGTCGCCGAGATCTCGATGAAGACGATTCCATGACGGGCGCACTCCGCGGCGAGCCGGATGTCTTCAGCGCCTGCACAATTCACCACCACGGACACTCCGGCCAATGCTTGCCGGACGCTCTCCGGCACGGCGAGGTCGACTACGCGATCCGCCCGGGCCGGATCACGTCCGGCGACGAGTGTGGAGATACCTTGTGCACGCAGCAATCTCACCAAGTGAGCGCCGACGGCCCCGTATCCGCCCAGTACCAGAACGCTCATCGGGTCCCCTCGGGGTCAGGGGTGTCGAACGCCGGTTCCGGCGGGAGCAACTGCAGGGTAAGAGCCCGTGTTGCCCAGGACGCCCACTCCGCCGCGGACCAGCCGCGTTCGGTGACGAGCAGCCGGTAGGTCTCGGGGGCCAGGGTGGCCAGGGCGATGTCTGCGGCGCGGGCAGCGGTGATGCCTTCGCGCAGTGGCGTTTTGGCGGCGAGGGCCTCAGCGAGGCGGAATTGAACCAGGTGCCGCTGGGCGATGTTGGTTTCCCAGAGTTCAGCGAGTTCGGGGTCGGTCGCCGCGGCCGACCGGATCACCTCGAGCAGCGGGCTGACTCGGGCGAAAATCGTTGCCGCCGCGTCGACTTGGAGCCGGATCTGCTCGGCGGGTGGCGCCGCAACCGCCGCGGCGAACCACGGCCGGTCCATGGTGGCGATCGGTTCGGCGTCGCCGGCGATCTCGACATCGAGGAGTTCGGACAGGATCGCCCGCTTGGTGGCGAAGGTGAAGTACAGGGTCTGCACGGCCATGCCGGCTTGTTCGGCGATGGCCTTCATGGTTGTCGGCGTGTAGCCGCGGGTGGTGAACAGTTCCCGCGCCGCGGCCAGCATCTTGACCCGGTTGGCCGTGGTCTTGGCCGCCCGCACTCCGGTGTTCTTGCCCGTCATGCCGCACATCCTACTTGACTAGACCGTCACTCTAGTGAAATCTGACTGTAGTGACGCTCTAGTGAAAGGTTGTGCTCATGTCGAACAGGGGTGTACTCGCAGCGAAAGACCGGTTGGTCCTGCTGCTGATCACGGCGGTCGAGCTGGTGGTCTTCCTGGACACGACCGTGCTGAATGTGGCGCTGCCCAGCATCGGCGCCGACCTCGGACTCGACGAATCGGGACTCGGCTGGGTGACCAATGCCTACCTGCTCGCCTTCGGCGGATTCATGCTGCTCGGCGGGCGCGCCGCGGATCTGCTCGGGCCACGCCGGGTGTTCACGGGCGGGCTCACCGTCTTCACAATGGCCTCGGTCCTGGCCGGATTCGCTTCGACGCCAACGGTTCTCGTCGCCGCACGGGCGCTGCAGGGACTCGGCGCGGCCGTGATCATCCCCGCTCAATTAGCACTGCTCACCACCACCTTCACCACACCCGCCGCACGAAATCGCGCCTTCGGCATGTGGAGCGCGATGGGCGCGGCCGGTGCGGCCATCGGCACCGCGGTCGGCGGACCACTCACCGACCTGTTCGGCTGGCCGTCGATCTTCCTGATCAACCTGCCCGTGGGCGTGCTGGCGCTGGCCTCTGTCCGACTGCTGCCAGCCGATCCGGCGCTGTCGGTCCGGGCGGCGCGCCGCCTCGACGTGCCGGGCGCGATCACGGGCACGGCTGCGCTGCTGCTCATCGGCTATGCCATCGGCGCACTCGGCGATGAGGCCACTCGCGACACCGCGTGGGCTGAACTGGGGTTCGGTCTCGCACTGCTCGCGGTCTTCGTGCTCCTCGAAGCGCGCAGCGCCCATCCGCTGATGCCGTTGCGACTGTTCAGCATTCGCCAGGTGAGCGGGTCTGCCGCCGTGAACGCGCTGGTCGGCGCGGCCCACGTCCCCGCCTTCGCGCTGCTCGCGCTGTATCTGCAGAACACTCAGCACTACAGCCCGACCGCGTCCGGTCTGGCGGTGCTGCCGGTAGCGGTGGTGAACATCGTCGTGTCCCGCACGCTGATCCCGTATGCGCTGGATCGGCTGGGCGCTTGGCGGGTGCTGGCCATCGGTCTCGGACTGCAAGCACTGGCGATGGCCTGGTTCGCTCGCCTGCCCGGCGACGCCGACTACCTGATCGACGTACTGCCCGGCGCGGTCCTGCTGGGAGTCGGCCTGCCCGCCGCATTCGTCGGCGTCACCGTTCCGGCCGTGACCTCCGTCGACAAATCCGATGCCGGTATCGCGGCAGGCATCGTCAATACGGCGCAGCGTGTCGGGTCGGGAATCGGCGTCACGGCCGTTCTGCTGCTCGCCGACATGGTCTCCCGGCGATCCACGGCAGCCGACGCCTACCGGATCGGACTGAACTTCGCCTTCGCGACCACCACGGCGCTGGCCGCCCTCGGCGCCGTGCTGACCATCGCCTTGTTGCGCACGACTCCCCCACAGCCGTCGACCCGAGATCCGAAACCCCAGTCGCGGCGAATGATTGACAGGAGAACCCGATGACAACCGAGAAGCGTGGCTACAAATGGATTCGCGCCGAAATCGAGCGGCTCGACCCAGAAGTGGACAGCGAACGGATCGTGAGATTGACCAGCTGCCGATACCTGCCGAAGAGCCTGCTCCTCGTGCACCTCTTCTATACCGTCGGATTCATCCGCTTCGCCGGTCCACCCGTCTCGGCGGAGTCAGTGGACCGCAACGGCACGGGGCTGCTCTACGACCACGGAATCCGCCGCGCCGACGAAACCATGTTCCACCTCTTCTCATGGATCGACGACGGGGTTTCCAGCCCCGCCAGCATCGCGAGCCTCGACTACGTCCGGAACTGGCACTCCGGCGTCGCCCGCAACTGGCCGATGCCCATGCACACCTTCCAGCACAGCGCCGCCGTCTTCACCCTCGGCTTCGACCGGCTCCTGCACCATGTCGCGGGAGCTCCTGGACTGAGCGACAACGAGCGCCGCGCCCAAATCATCCACTGGCGCAGCGTCTCCCAATGCCTCGGCGTCATCGATGTCCCGCACACCTGGCACGGCATGGAACAACTGCTCGAATCCTATGAACACGGAGCAGAATTCGCGTACTCCCCGGCCGGACAACGACTGGCCAACGCCCTCATCGACCAGTTCGCGACCCGCTGGTTCCCGCGGCCACTGCACTGGTTCGGACGCTGGCTGGCGTTGGCATTCTCCGAAAAACACGTCGTCGACACCTTGCAAATCCCGCAAGCCCCAACGGTATTCACCTACGCGGTGCGCCGCCTGGCGCGAGCCGCCGTATTCACCAGACGGCACCTGCTCCCGGATCCACGTGAGGTATTTCGGCTCAGCAACATCATCACCGAGCACAAAGAGTCAGCGCTGGGCGAACTTCAGCATGGTCGGGCGTTTGCAAAGCTTGAACACCACGACCGGCCCGAGTAATCCACTAGTTCGTGGCGGCGAAGCCGCGGCGCAATCGCACTGAGCCACGCGTTCGTCGCCACCGAGCTCCGAGCCGCCGTCGTCGGGCCGGGCAGCCAGTTCAGCCGGTGATCCCCTTGGACTGATAGATGTCGGGTATGCCGTCACCGTCGTCATCGCGGTTCTCGGCCTCACAAAGCTGCCGGTAGACCACATTGCGGCGCTTGACCAAGACCGAAGCTATGAGCGTGGCCAGTAGTGAGCCGACCAGGACCGCGGCCTTGATCGAATCGGAACCCGCGGGGAAGGCGAGCTCGCCAATCAGCAGGGCCACGGTGAAACCGATACCCGCCAACGCCGCGAGGGCGAACACGTCCGCCCAGCGGAGGTTCGGACTCAGCTGGGCGCGAGTGAATCGGACAGCGACATAGGTACCGCCGAAAATGCCGAGAGCTTTGCCGAGCACCAGCCCGAGTACGACGCCGAGGGACTCGGGGTGAATGAAGACCTCGCCGAGTGCGGTTCCGGAGATGGTGACGCCCGCCGCGAACAGAGCGAACAGCGGCGCCGCGACACCCGCCGAAATCGGCCGCAGCACATGGCTGGTGCGGGCTCCGGACGAGTCCACCTCGCCGGTGCTGTCGTCGGGTTTCGCGCGCAGCAGCAAGCCCATGCACACCCCCGCGACGGTCGCGTGCACGCCACCCACGTAGGTCAATGCCCAGATCATCACCCCGAGCGGGATGTAGAACCACCAGCCGCGAATCCGAAGACGTTGCAGCACAGCGAAAACAACGAGCCCGACTCCGGCTCCGGCGAGAGCGAGCGGGTTCAGGTCGTCGGTGAAGAAGAAGGCGATGATCGCGATCGCGCCCAGGTCGTCAACCACCGCGAGGGTCAACAGGAATGCGCGCAGGGCGGCCGGAAGGTGGGTATTGAGCACAGCGAGTACCGCCAGCGCGAAGGCGATATCGGTGGCCATCGGGACCGCCCAGCCGGCTGGGCTGCCGTTGCGGAGCAGCACCACGCTCAGGTAGACCAGTGCGGGCAGCACCATGCCTGAGATCGCGGCTACTACCGGCAGCGCGGCTCTCGACGGTGTGCGCAACTCCCCTACAACCAGTTCGCGTTTGAGTTCGATGCCAGCGACCAGGAAGAAGATGGTCAGCAGCCCATCGGAAGTCCAGTGTCCGACGGAGAGCTCGAGCCCGAGACCGGCCGGGCCGAGTTGGAAATCACGGATTCGTTCGTACCAGTCACTCCACGGCGAATTCGCCCACACTAGGGCCAGCACCGCGGCGGCGAGCAGGACCAGGCCACCCACTGTTTCGGTGCGCAAAGCTCCGCCGAGCGCCGAGCGCTCGGCCCAGGTCGGCAATCCGAGAAAGACGGTGCGCTTACGCTGGGCCGCAGCCAAGGATGGTCCTCCCGGGACATCGACGTCAGGCCACAAGGCCCCTGGCAACTCGCCGACCAGACTTCCCGGCACACCATGCGCCACCTTGACGCGATCTTTACACCCTAGAGAATCAATCTGCCATGCCGCAATTCCAGCCGACGCACGCCGCGTACTCGAGATCCTGTTGAAGCGGGGCCGGCGATGAAACCCACCTGGGTAGCTCAGAGCTTGCGGGAGCAGGTGCGTCGTGACCTGCGTCGAGTGATCGACGCTGTGATGGCTGCGTGTCTCTAGGTATGCAGATGAGCTCCCCGATCGTTCCCGCCGAGTTGGCGGCGGCGGTCCCGTCGTCCGCGACAGTGCTGTTGGCGCTGGCCGTACTGTGGCCCGGCGTACTGGGCATCGCATATCGGGTGCTGGCGCATCGGCTGACCCGAATGATCATGCGGGAAGGGATGTCTCGTGGCCTACATGTGGTCGTAGAATTCCGCCGAACACAGACGATCGTCGAGTGTTCATCGTTGCCTGCACAGGAAATACGGTTCATGATGCGGCGAGCAGATGCTCCGGCGCTGCCAGTGGTGCGCCGGGATGTGGGATGACAGCAACAGACGGATCCCGATCGGCGGGCTCACGCCGTGACCAGTTCGGCGAGTTCTACCAGCACCATCGCCCGATGGTGTATCGGCGGGTTCTATCGGTAATGCGCGGCGATTCCCGCGATGCCGATGATGTGACTCACGAGGTCTTCCTCGAGGCGTGGAACACGCCGGGGGTGCTTGATATGCCGTCCGAGGAGGTCACAGCGCACCTACTGACCCTTGCCCGTAGTCGCGTCATCGATCACTGGCGTCGAAATGGGAAGGGGCAGTGGGACTTTGCACTTTCGGATCCAGTGACACACGAGCTCGGCGATGCACCCCGGGAGATTGCGGACCCCACGGCGCCTGCTGTGGCGGATGAGGCGATAGGCCGACTTGCTGTTGCACAGTTCTGGACCAAAGTGCTTACTGATCTCAGCGAAGGGGAATTCCGCGTGGCGGCAATGCGGTGGGCACTGGACATGGAGATCGCAGCGATCGCGAAGGAGATGGGCACCACCCGAACGGCGGTGACCAGCTGCTTGCACCGAGTGCGACGGAAGCTGAAATCTATTGCAGAACAAGAGCTCTCGTGCCGTCACCCCACCACACACCGAGCCGAGCACTTGCCCGACCCCGCAGGAGTGGTGATCGAATGACGGAGAAGACCACGCAGACCGGACCGGGACCGTACGACGAGTTCGCGCGCCGAGTGTTCGAGGCCGTGGGCGACCACCTCGTCGCGCATCATCCCGGCATCGGGACGGACGCGGCCTGGACGCGGCTGCAAGATGCGCTGAGCGAGACCCGTGTCCTCGACCACGAGGATGAGCCGACAGCGCAGTCCGCGGATTCCGAAGCCACATCCAGCCTGGAAGATATTCGGACGAGTCGTCAACTCGGCGACGCGCTCAAAGATCTGATCCTGCGCAGCTACCGCAGTCTGTCTGCTTTCGCCAGAGAGTCCGGCAGCCGCGTATCAGAGGTTCACCTGCTGACCGGCGAGGGCAACATG
This sequence comes from Nocardia acididurans, assembly GCF_016741815.1. Lineage (GTDB taxonomy): Bacteria > Actinomycetota > Actinomycetes > Mycobacteriales > Mycobacteriaceae > Nocardia > Nocardia acididurans. The sequence goes on along the minus strand of NZ_JAERRJ010000026.1, from coordinate 1,978 downwards.
CATTCGTGGGCTGCGATCGAGCGAGCGCTGGACTCGTGCAATGTCCGCCCGCCCGACGTTATCGCCTGGTGGAGGGCCTACGTCCGGGTGGTCGGAGTGCAGTACGTTCCAGTCGCGATGGCTACCGATGCCTTTGATCTCGGCGTCCATCCGCCTATCTCCGTCGCCGCTGAGCCTGCGGTCCCTACTCTTCCCCGGTATGTGGCACGCGCACACGATATTCGGGTGCGGGACTCGGTTCGCCGGGCGGTCGGCGGCACAAGCACGATGATCGTGGCGGTCGGCGACGCTCAGGCAGGAAAAACACGAACCCTGTGGGAAGCATTGCAGCGGTTGGCATCACAGGACTGGCATCTTCTCAAGCCGGCGGCGGGCGAGTTGAGCCACCCACAAGTCTTCGAGTGCGTGTGCCCCCGCACCGTGATCTGGTTGGACGATCTCGATATTCACCTCGACGCACTCACCCTACGTACGATCGACCGCTTGCTCACCAGCCACTCCCAGAACCCGGTCCTGATTCTGGCTACCCTGCGTGTCAACCGCTATCGGCAACTGGACGCGGCTGCGCACCGGTTGGTCACCTCGTCGGCAGTGGCTGTCCCCGGTGCGTTCACCGGCCCAGATCTCGTTGCAGCTCGGGTTGTGGCCGCCATGGACCCGCGCGTGGCCATGGCGGTCGAGCATGCCGACGAAGGCCGGATAGCTCAGTACCTGACGGGGGCGCATGAGGTGCCGGTCGGTCCTGGCGACCTCGTACGGATCTGAAGCGCTGAGAAGGTTGCCTGCGTCCTAATTCAGCCGGCGAGGGGGTGTGGCTCCCCTGTCAATGCTGCCAGTGCTTCGGCAACCTCTTCCAGGCTTGCCTTGATGTAGGTGACCGTCTCTCCGGTGCGTCCATCCGGATTGCAATGACCGGCATAGGCACGGGCAACCGCGTATCCGAAGTTTCGCTCCACCCAGGTGAGGGTTGTGTGACGTAGCCAGTGCGCGCTTATCTGCTGGCGGGCCACCCATTCCAGTTCTCTGCCAATGCGATTCCACAGGGAGTCGTAGTGCCTGCGCGTAACCGGTGCGCCGTTGCGGCGGCGGAGAAGCGGTGATCCCTGGTCTACCGTGCCTCGATGTCGTTCTGCCACATGATTTGTCAATGCCTTCATCCGCGTTGGAGTCACCGGCTGCCAGCGGACCGTGCCTCCCTTCTCCCGTAGGAATATGAGGCATTGCTGAGAGTCGAGGTCCATCGGTCGGAGCGCGAGCACACCGCATCTGCGGCAAGCGGTTTCGATGTGAATCCGCAGAAGCAGTGAGTCCAGCTCGGGATCGTTGCCGGTGGTCGCTGCGACCTGAACGATCTCGGAGAGCTGACGATTCGAAATCGCTCTCCGGGTGCTGGCAAGGCGCCGCGGCTTCGCGACTCGCCGTGCCGGGTTGCTGTCAGGTTGTATGTATCCATCTTCTTCCGCTTGGCGGTATACGCACCGAGCTGCGGCGATGAGATTCTCTGCGGCACTGCGGCCGCCTCGGGAATTTCGGCGAATGATGGCCCGGCGTCTAGTCTTTTCAGCAAGCTGTCGTGAGATCCGAGGCGGTCGGCTCGTTCAGCCGTCGCGTACCCCATTCCTCGACAAGGCGGTCCAAGTAGGTTCCGTATACCCGAAGAGTGCTACCAGGGACCGTCGCGGCAATAGCTGGGATATATTCTCCGAACGTCGGAAGCACCTGCGATGTCGAATTTCCAAGCAGCTGTTCAGGTGTGATTCCCAGTCGCTGTAACAACATTCGAGCCGCTTCGATCTCAGGCGTCGTCATCGGAAACCCCGAAGATATCGGAATGGAGAGCGGATAACGCAAGGTCGACGACCTCAAAGGGGTAGACGATAGCCAGCCCCAGATCCGGGCAAACAGAAAGAAGGAGCCTGTCACCTGGCTCGATCGGGACTGCCGCAGGGATAGGTGACAACTTGACCTGCCCCATCGT
>NZ_JAERRJ010000025.1 GCF_016741815.1 Nocardia acididurans | reverse complement strand
ATGTACCTCGACCGAGCATGGATGACGCGACGCCTCGACCGCTCAGTCCCGAAGAGCAACGAGGCGTGCTGGAGCGCATCGACACATGGCTGAGGGATGGACGCGGCGAGGCCTGGTATCTGCGAACGCTCTACCTGCTGTTGCTGGGTACCGGCATGCGGCCGGGCGAAGGACTGGCGCTTCGTTGGTGCGACATTGCCGAGGAGCAGTTCGACGGGACAACTCGGTCAGTGCTGTACATCGGAGCCACGATCAGGTGCAAGTCCGAAACCGGCCCGTACCGGAACCCGCACCGCAAGAGCGGGAACGAATACAGGGTGATACTTCCCGATTGGCTGACGGACGAACTGGCGAAGGAGAAGGCGCACGCCTCCCCCGCGTCGGAATATCTGCCTGTCCTTCAGGGCCCGCGGAGTACCACTGGATCATGGGTCAGCGTGTCCAACGCTCGCATCTCCGTCTACGCGATGCGGAGGGGAAGTCAGTTCGCCACGTTCCGGCTTTCGGACCTGCGCGACACGGTGGCCACTCACGTCGCCACGGTCACTGGGGATGACGAGCGGGCCAGCGCCCAACTCGGACACCTGGACGGGAACAAGTCGATGGCGCAACGTCACTACATTCACCAGGGCATTCGCCGCATGGTGGCGGTCGACAACGCGGACGTCCTGGAACTGCTGAACCCGTTCAAAATGGCACCAAAGTGGCACACCGGGGCCTAGTTCAGCAGTTCACAACCCGCTGAACTGCGGAAACGGTCAATCCTTCTTCATCATCTCGTAGACGCGCTTGCACTCCGGGCAGACCGGGGAGCCGGGCTTCGGGGAGCGGGTCACCGGGAAGACTTCGCCGCACAGGGCCACGACGTGGGTGCCCATGACGGCGCTCTCGGCGATCTTTTCCTTCTTCACGTAGTGGAAGAACTTGGGGGTGTCGTCGGAGGTCGTTTCGTCCGTGGTCGTGTCCGGACGTACCAGGGTGTCTGTGCTCACGCCCTCCATGATGCCACCAGGGCGTGTGCATCCGACGCGGTGTAGTGGAAGACTCGGGAGTATGCAGCGTGACGGCGACTCCCAGGCCGAGAGCGGTGGCGACCAGGTTCGCCCCGAATTCGAGTTTCGTCCTGCGGGGTCGATTCCCAAACCGGCGCGGCCGTCACAGGGGTTCTTCCGGGGCGAGAAGGATCATCCGGCGCTGATCACCGAGGCGCAGACCTCGCTCGAGCAGCAGCATCGGGATCGGGTGCGGCGGTACACGATGATTATGGCGTTCCGGATCCCGTGCCTGGTCGGGGCGGCCATCGCGTACAGCGTCTGGGGCAACTGGGTGATCTCGCTGCTGATCATCGGTGTCTCGGTGCCGCTGCCGTGGATCGCGGTGCTGATCGCCAACGACCGTCCGCCGCGTAGCAAGGACGAGCCCAGCCGGTGGGACGGTCGCTGGAATCAGACCGCGCTCGAATCAGGTCAGCACCGGGCCATCGACGGGTGAGGGCCGGCGGCGGATGCTGCCCGACAGCACCGCGGCGATCCCGCACAATCCACCGGCGATGAAGAATGCCAGCGCGTAGCTGCCCTGAATATCGCGAATCAGGCCCGCGCCGAAGGCCGCGAGCGCCGCGCCGACCTGGTGTGACGCGAACACCCAGCCGAAGGCGACCGGTCCGTCCGCGCCGAAGTGTTCCCGGCACAGGGCGACGGTGGGCGGCACGGTGGCGATCCAGTCCAGCCCGTAGAAGATGATGAACGCCCACATACTCGGCTCCACATCCGGAGCGAACAGGGTAGGCAGGATCATCAGCGAGAGCCCGCGCAGCGAGTAGTAGCCGATCAGCAGGTAGCGCGAATCGACGCGGTCGGTGAGCCAGCCCGAGGCGATGGTTCCGGCCACATCGAAAATGCCGACCAGCGCGAGCAATCCGGCCGCGGTGGTGGCGGGCATGCCGTGATCGTGGGCGGCGCTCACGAAATGCGTGCCGACGAGTCCGTTGGTGGACGCACCACAAATAGCGAAACCGCCTGCGAGCAGCCAGAATACGGGCTTGCGGGCAACCGAGGCGAGCACGGTCAGCGCCCGCGAGGCCCCACCCTGGACAGTCGTGCGCACACCGGCCTCGCTGCCCGGCTCCGCGCCGTAGGCCGTGACGCCGATATCGCTCGGAAAGTCCCGAATGAACAGCAGCACCAACGGAACCACGGCCAGGGCCGTGCCCGCCACGATCAACGCGGGCAGTCGCCAGCCGTGCTCGTGCGCGAGGCCCGCCACGAGCGGCAGAAAGATCAACTGCCCGGTCGCCCCCGCCGCCGTGAGCACCCCGGTGACCAGGCCGCGCTGCGCGACGAACCAGCGTCCGGTAATGGTCGCCACGAACGGCATCGACATGGATCCGACACCCACCCCGACCAGCAGTCCCCAGGTCGCCATGAGCTGCCACGCCTGCGTCATGAACACGGTGAGCCCGCTGCCCGCCGCGATCAGCACCAGCGCCGACGCCACCACCCGCCGGATCCCGAAGCGATCCATCAGCGCCGCCGCGAACGGCGAAATCAGCCCGTACAGCAGCACATTCACCGACACCGCCGCACCGATGGTGCCGTGCGACCACCCGAACTCCTCGTGCAACGGCTCCATGAGCACGCCGGGCACCGACCGGAACCCGGCGGCCCCGAGCAGCGCGATGAACCCCACGCCCGCCACGATCCAGGCGGGATGCGGGCCACGCCGCAGACGAGTCGACCCCTCGGGCACGCCGTCCGCCGGATCGATCATCGCGCCGATGTCCTGCGCGGATGCCGTTGTGCCCGGCGGATTCTCCGCGCCGCGGTCGATTCGAACTTCGCTCACCGCATGAGCGTGGCGGAACAGGGGCTGGCGATCGAGTGGCCTGAATGCCACAATGCGTCAATATCTGGCCAACAGTCATCCGGCCGTAGCGGTAGGGCGGCGGGGAACCGATATGGTCCGGTCGTCGACGTCGCAGGTGTTGCGGGACAGGGAGGATCCGGGATGACCACACCGCATCTGGTGGCAGTGCTCGCGGTCGAACCGGTGGTGGGCTTCGATCTCACGATTCCGTCGATGGTGCTCGGGTCGGCCGCGAACGCCGCCGGCGAACCGCTGTACGACGTGCGCATCTGTGGCCTGGGCACCACCGGGATCGAGGCCACCACGGGGTTCACGCTCATTCCGCATCACGGGCCGGAACTGCTCGCGCGGGCCGATACCGTGATCGTGCCCGGCACCCGGATCCCCGGCCCGCGCACGCAGGGTGTGCTGCCCGCGGATCTCGCCGCGGCGCTGCGCACCATCCGTCCGCAGGCGCGCATCGTGTCGATCTGCACGGGCGCGTTCGTCCTCGCCGCGGCGGGCATCCTGGACGGTCGCCGGGCCACCACGCACTGGTCCTTCGCCGATATGTTCCGCTCGCTGTATCCCCGTGTCCGGTTGGACGAGAATCTGTTGTTCGTCCAGGACGAGAATGTCTGGACCGCAGCGGGTCTCGCGGCGGGCATCGATCTGTGCCTGCATCTGATCCGCACCGATCACGGCAGCGCCGCCGCCAACCGTTCGGCCCGCTATTGCGTGGTGCCGCCGTGGCGCGAGGGCGGGCAATCGCAGTTCATCGACCGTCAGGTGCCCGAGCCCGGCGTCGAGGGCACCGCACCGACCCGGCTGTGGGCGCTACATCACCTCGATGCCGACCTGGATCTGAATTCCCTTGCCGCACACGCGTGTATGAGCGTGCGCACCTTCACCCGCCGCTTCAAGGCGGAAACCGGTATGGCTCCCGGCGCCTGGGTATTGCAACAGCGGGTGCGCCAGGCCCGTCATCTGCTGGAGGCCACGGATCTGGGCGTGGACGAGGTGGCGCGCAAGGCGGGCATGGGGACGGCCGCATCCCTGCGGCACCACATGCGCTCCGAGGTCGGAGTGTCACCACTGGCCTACCGCAAGACATTTCGGCGCGCCTAGCGTCGTACGATCGGCACCTGATGGGAGCAGCAGCATGACAGTTCGATGGCTCTGGGCCTTCCTCGACCGTCCCGCAGCGCATTTCGACGAATCGGCGCGGTTCTGGACGACCGTCACCGGCACCCGCCTGTCCCCCGCGCGCGGCACGAATTCCGAATTCGTCACGCTGCTACCGGATTCCGGTGCGCCGAGCGTGAAAATGCAGGCGGTGGCGAGTGATCCGCGCGTGCATCTGGATCTGGATGTCGATGATGTGGCCGCCGCGACCGAGCGGGCGGTCGAACTCGGTGCGACGCTCGTGCTGGAGAATCCGGACTATATGGTGCTGAAGTCCCCGCACGGCATGATCTTCTGCCACACTCCCGCGGGCCGGAACGGCGAGGATCGCCAATTACCGTCGCGGGTAACAGGTCCCGCCGGTGATCAGTCCCGGCTCGACCAGGTGTGCCTGGATATCGGCAATGACGCCTACGACGACGAGGTCCGCTTCTGGACCGAACTGACCGGATGGCACTGGGAGCCGGGCAGCCTGCCGGAATTCTCCCGGTTGACAGCGAGTCCGGCGCTTCCGCTGCGACTGCTGCTGCAGCGACTCGGCGAGAACCGGCCGACGTCGGCGCATATCGACGTGGCCTGCACCGACAGGGAGGCCACCGCCACCTGGCACGAGAAGCTGGGCGCGCATCTCATCGAACGGGAGCGCAACTGGATCGTCATGACGGACCCGGCCGGTCAGCCGTACTGCCTGACCGGCCGGGTTCCGGCCTGAATTCTGTTCAGTTCCAACCGGTCCGCGGCTCCGGCCGCGCGGCCGTCGTGGAGTTGGCCAGCGCCTCGAGATCGTCGAGGAACTTCTCGATGCTCTCCGACCGCGCCTGCGGGGAGCTGGCCTGTTCGCGCATCTTCTCCTCGGCGAGGGCCAGCATGGCGGCCGACAGATCGGCTTCCAGGTCGGCGATGAGCTGCCGGCGGAACTGCATGATCTGTGCGCGTCCCGCCTTGCGCACCCGCTCCACCTCTTCGGCCGCGGCGAGGCGCATCTGCTCGATGATGTGCTCGGCGTCGGCGCGGGCCTCCTCGCGCATCCGCTCCAGTTCGGCCTGCGCCTCCTTGACGGAGTCGTCGTACTTCTGCTTGGCGGCGAAGAGCCGGTCGGCGGCTCGTTCGTTGTCCTCCAGCTGCTTCTGGACGGTGCCCTGTGCCTTGGTCATGGCCTTCTTCACCGGGGGGAGAATGTACTTCCAGAAGAACCACACGATGACACCGAAACCGAAGAGCTGGCTGAAGAAGATGGGCCAGTCCCAGGTGATGTTGTAGATGCCCTCGGCGGCGAGCAGGCCGTTGGTACGAATCACGACGAGCCCTGTCCTCTCTGATGGCCGGCGCTTGTCCGGGTACGGCCGTTCTTGCCGAGCATGCGTCCGGCGAGATCGTGAGCGAGCGGTTCGACGGATTCACGTAGTTCGGCGGCGACCTGGTCGGCGTCGGCGCGCAGGTGCGCTGTCGTCTCGGCGACGATCTGATCGGCTTCCTGCTGGGCTTCGCCGCGCAGTTCGTCGAGAATCGCGCGGCCCTCGGCGCGTGCCTGGTTGCGGATCTCGGCCGCTTCCGTGCGGGCTTGCTCCAGCGCGGTGTTGTAGCGGGCCTCGGCCTCGGCGAAGATCTCCGCGGCCTCCTTGGCGGTCGCCGTGGTCTCGTTGACCCGCTTCTCGCGTTCCTCCAATACCTTTCGGATCGGAGGAACGACGAAGAACCAGATGACTCCGAGCACGATCATGAAGATCGCCAACTCGACGAAGAAGGTCGCATTGGGAATGAGGAAATTCTCCTGCGCGACCACATCTGTTCCGGGCGGCATATCGATTACTTACCGGGGGTGGCGAAGACGAACAGAGCCATGAACGCCAGGTTGATGAAGTAGGCCGCCTCGACCAGACCGACGGTCAGGAAGAAGTTGACGCGCAGCTTGCCTTCGGCCTCGGGCTGGCGGGCCACGCCGTTGATCAGGGCCGCACCGGCGAGACCGTCACCGATGCCGGCGCCGATGGCGCCACCCGCCATGATCAGGCCGCCACCGATCAGCGCGCCTTGGACGATGGTCGCAGTTTCCATTGTTCACTTCCTTATCGAGACGATTCGAAACGGATCGAGCCTGCCGTCAGTGCTTTTCGTGTTCCACCGACATCGACTGGCTGAAGTACAGAATGGTCAGCAGGGAGAAGATGAAGGCCTGGATGAGCCCGACGAACATGTCGAACAGCTTCCACACCGCATTCGGCCCCCAGCTGATCCAGAAGGGGAACAGGGTGATCACCGAGATCATCACCGTGCCGGCGAACATGTTGCCGAACAATCGCAACGACAGTGAAATCGGTTTGGCTACTTCCTCGATGACATTGATGAAGATCATCGGGCCCCAGCCGGTATGGCCTTTGAGCAATTGCTTGGCGTGGCCGCCCGCGCCGCGTCGCCACACACCGGCGAGTTGGTAGAAGACGAAGACGAACAGTGCCAGCGCGAAGACGAAGTTGACATCCGACGCGGGCGGTTTCACCAATTCACCGGCACCGTACTGCACCGGCAGTACCGACAGCCAATTGGACAGCAGGATATAGACGAACAGTGTCACCGCGAGCGGCAGGGCGAAGGGCGCGACCTTCATGCCGATGGCGCTCTCGACCTGATTGCGCATCTGTACCGTGACGGCCTCGAAGAACAACTGCACGCCGTTGGGCACGCCGGAGGTGATCTTCACGCGCAGGTAGAAGGCCAGCGCGAGCACGATGATCGCCGCCACCGCCGTGGAGACGATGGTGTCGACATTGAAGGTCATGCCCCACAGGTGGGCCTGCATGTATTCGCCGACATGGATTTTGGACTCTTCGGCGGCGAGCAGGCCGACGGGATCGCCCGCGTGGGCGATCGGTACCACGGAATAGCTCATGATTGCTGTCGAAGCCCTTTCAGCTCGGGCACAACGGTGTGGAGTACCAGCACGATCTGGAAGACGGCCAGCCCGAAGAAGATTCCGATCCCGTTGGGCCGGGTGAAGATGGCGACGAGGATGGCGAGCGCGGTGATGAGGACCAGTCGCGCCGCCGCGGACATGGCGAGCTTCTGCTTACTCGGAGTTTCCGCATCGGTTATTCGAACAATGGACAGCCAGGTGACTTGCGCGTTCAACCAGCCCAATCCCAGTCCGGCGCACATGAAAACACCCAGCAACAACCGATCCAGCGAACCCGTAGCCATCAAAGCCAATGCACCGAGCACGGCCGCAATTGCGCCCGTGCGACGCATCAACCGCTTGTTGACGTCCACCTACGACACCGCCTTGCCGTCGTCCACCTCGTAGTGGGCCTTAGTTGATCGGAGCATACACAGACCAACCTTCTTGTGGGGCAACAATTCTGATCTTCGAATTTTTGATCTTGAAAGGGAGGGAAACAGATTCGGCGATGTTTCAGCGACATTCTCCGGATGTCACTGCCGCACAACTATTTACCTTCACCTTACCAAGTCGTTGCACTTACTTACAGGTACTATCGAGAATCGTCGCCGATTCCAGGCATGCGAAATATATGTCTCCACATATACGAAATGGTCGGTTCTTTGCTAATTGGTCGCCGGTCCCCCGGCGGCCACGCCCGGCTCCCCCCGGCCAACCGGGGGGCCGCGTCGGGATGCGGTGAGGTTGCGGTGGCAGAGTTCTCTGTCATGCCGACGAACCAGACGACCGCCTCGTCCCTGCTCGCCGACCTCGCCCCCGACCTACGGGCGGCGCTCACCCGTGTCGGATACGACGCCGACACCCTGCTCGACGCCCTGGGCGACGAGGCCCACGCCGCCCTCGGCCGCTCCGAACCGGTACCGGTGCGCCGCGCCGCCCGCGACGCCGGTGACCTCGGCACCCTGATCCGCCTGCTACTTCTCGGCGATCCGATGCCCGCCCGCGAGGTGGCCGCGGCCCTGGCCCCGCTGGACCTGGACCGCGCGGTCGCGGCCGGCCTGCTCGAGCGCGACGGCGACGAGGTCCGCGCCGCCCTCGACCTGCGGCCGCTCGATCTCGGCCACGGCACCCGCTGGGTGCTCTCCGATCTCGACGACTCCATGCGACGCCGCGCCCTCGACACCGACCACGTGCTCGGCGTCGGCCAGGCCTCCCTGTCCCTGCTGCGCGCCACCCCGACCGAAAAGACCGGCACCGTCCTGGATCTCGGCACCGGCTGCGGCGTCCAGGCGGTGCACGCCGCCTCCTACGGCAGCACGATCACCGGCACCGATCTCAACGCCCGCGCACTCTGGCTGGCCGAGGCCACGGCCGCGCTCAACGGGCTGGATATCGAACTGCTGCAAGGCTCCTGGTTCGAGCCGGTGGCGGGTCGCCGTTTCGATCGGATCGTCGCCAATCCCCCGTTCGTGGTGGGCCCGGCCCGCGTCGAGCACACCTACCGCGACTCCGGCCTGGCCCTGGACGGCGCGAGTGAACTCGTGATCTCGCGCGCGCCCGGTCTTTTGAATCCGGGCGGCACCGCCGCCATGCTCGCCTCCTGGGTGCATATAGAAGGACAGGACTGGCGCACCCGCGTCGCGAGCTGGCTGCCCGACCACGGCGTGGACGCCTGGATCGTGCAGCGCGATATCGCCGATCCCGCCCTCTATGTCGGAACCTGGCTGCGCGACGCCGGATTGGATCCGCGCGAGCCCGAGGCGCAGGCGCGGGCCGAACGCTGGCTGGACGCCTTCGACGCCGCCGAGGTCGAGGGCATCGGGTTCGGATTCGTCTATCTCCGCGATATCGACGGTCCCACCGAACTGCTCGCCGAGGACCTCACCCACGGTTTCGACGATCCGCTGGGCGACGAGGCCACCCGCTACTTCGAGCGTTCGGCCTGGCTGCGCGCCGTGGCCGCGGACAACGACATCGCCCTGTCGGCCCGCTACACCGTGCACCCGGCCACCGCACTCGAACGCGTCTACCTGCCGGGCCCGGACGGCTGGGAGCAGCGCGTGGCCCGGCTGCACCGCGGTGACGGCCCGCGCTGGCAGCACGAGGTGGACGATTCCATCGCCGCCCTGCTCGCCGGTATGCGCCCGGACGGCCTGCCGCTGCGCGAACTCGTCGAACTCCTCGCCTTCGGTGAGACCGGTGACGCCGCCACCCCTGAATTCGAGGCCGCCGCCCTGACCGTCGTGGCCGGGCTGGTCCGGCACGGACTGATCACTCCCGCATAACGTTTCCGCCCGCCGGATCGGGGAACCCCCTGCCCCGGAAACCCGAGTCCACTCCCAGAGGCCGCCGAGCATCCTGCCCGGCGGCCTTTTCCATGCTCCGACCGGGTGATCTGTATCACAACACGAGATTGCATCGCTCGCGTGTGGGGAATGCCGATGACCTGCGCATCGTTGCATCGGGCACGTGAAGGACGACGGCCGGGCAGGGCCCATTGACATGTATTTCATTGCCGCACTCCACAGTTCGAGATCAGCGATGGCTACCGACCGGAAACCGACGACCACCACCGCACGGCACGCGTTCCCGACAACGCGCCCTTCTCAGGAACTTCTCAGACGTGCACCGTAAAAACCGCAGCTCAGAACCGGTTTATGACGGCCATGCCGGGGAACTTTCCTGATGTCGGGTCCGTTGAACGGAGCGAGACACCACCGACAGGAGGCAAGTCATGACAAGCCCCGCCACCACTGACGTGCGCACCAGCGAACAGGACCTCGACGCCCAGAGCCCCGCCGCCGACCTGGTACGCGTGTACCTGAACGGGATCGGCAAGACGGCGCTGCTCACGGCCGCCGACGAGGTCGAGCTGGCCAAGCGCATCGAGGCGGGCCTCTACGCGCAGCACCTGCTGGAGACGAGCAAACGTCTGTCCGCGGCCAAGAAGAAGGATCTCGCGATCCTGGTCCGCGAAGGTCAGGCGGCCCGCCAGCATCTGCTGGAAGCCAATCTCCGCCTCGTGGTCTCGCTGGCCAAGCGCTACACCGGACGCGGCATGCCGCTGCTGGATCTCATCCAGGAGGGCAACCTCGGGCTCATCCGCGCGATGGAGAAGTTCGACTACACCAAGGGCTTCAAGTTCTCGACGTACGCCACCTGGTGGATCCGTCAGGCCATCACCCGCGGCATGGCCGACCAGTCCCGCACCATCCGCCTGCCCGTCCACCTGGTCGAACAGGTGAACAAGCTGGCCCGCATCAAGCGCGAACTGCATCAGCAGCTCGGCCGCGAGGCCACCGACGCGGAACTGGCCCGCGAGTCCGGCATTCCGGTGGAGAAGATCGCCGATCTGCTCGACCACAGCCGCGACCCGGTATCGCTGGATATGCCGGTCGGCAATGACGAAGAGGCCCCGCTCGGCGATTTCATCGAGGACTCCGAGGCCACCTCGGCCGAGTCCGCGGTCATCGCCGGACTGCTGCACCGCGACGTCCGCGTCGTGCTGGCCACCCTCGACGAGCGCGAACAGCAGGTCATCCGCCTGCGCTACGGCCTCGACGACGGCCAGCCGCGCACCCTCGACCAGATCGGCAAGCTCTTCGGTCTCTCCCGCGAGCGCGTCCGCCAGATCGAGCGCGAGGTCATGTCCAAGCTCCGCAAGGGCGAGCGCGCCGACCGCCTGCGCGCCTACGCGAGCTGATTCACACGTCCGGCCGCCCGGTCCCTCATCCCGGGTCGGCCGGTCACCCTCGTCGGGCCGTCTTCGAGGCGCCGGCCTGATGCACGCCGGTTGGTTCCACTTTCCGTACGTCCCCCTCCGGGAAGTGTGAGCCGACCGGCGTTCCGCTGTTCTCCCCCACTCGGATCAGGCGGAGGGCGAGCGCGGGCTCCAGCCCGGTGGCGGGTCTTCACCGACCCGGCCGTCCACCGCCTCGCGCAGCAGATCGGCGTGGCCGGTGTGGCGGCCGTACTCCTCGATGAGATCGCAGACCAGGCGGCGCAGGCTGACCCGGCTGCCGTCGGGCCAGGCGAGGTGGACGAGCTGATCCAGGCCGCCGTCGGCCAGAGCCGAATCCAGTGTGGCCCTGGATCGTTCGATCGTCGTATCCCAGAGCCCGTAGAGCTGGGCGGGTGTGTCCGCGGCCGCCGAGCTGAAATCCCAGTCGGGGTCGGCGTCCCAGTCCGCGGTATTCCAGGGCGGGCCGAGCGGGCTGCCGCTGAATTTGGGGCCGAAGCATTCGTCCTCGACACGGGCCAGATGTTTGAGCAGGCCGCCGAGGGTCAGCGCGGAGGCCCCGACGCGCGCTCGCAACCCGGTGGCGTCCAGGTCGTCGGCCTTCCAGCGGAAGGTGGTGCGCAGCCGCTCGAGTGCGCCGACCAGGTGTTCAGTCTCGGTTCCGGCGAGCGGTGGTTCCCACGGGCAGTCGTCGTCGGCCATGTGGACAGCGTACGAGCCCGGCCCGCCGACGGCCGGTCGACGGCGATAGGACAGTATGGATGTGCGGTGCCCTGTGCCGCGCCGTTCCGATTGTGTTCCGAGATCTGCATCCACTACCCAGGAGGACGAAGATCCGTGGTGACAATCCGGCAGTACCAACGTCTTACGCTCACCGCGGCCGCCGTCGCGGCGGTGGGTTCGGCCCTGGTCGTGGCCGCCGCCCCCGCGTTCGCCGCGAACGCCATCGACGTCACCGGTATCGGCCCGACCAATGTCGGAGTCGACTACAGCTGTGACGCCTCGGCCGGCGCGACCGCCATCAAGGTGATGGTGGGCGCTCCCGACGCCGAGAGCCCGTCGGCCACCGGCGCACAGCACGCCATCGTCTGCGACGGCACCAACCGCACCGCCGTCATCATGCTCGAGGGCGCGGGCGGCGCGAGTTCGCCGCTGTCGGCCGGTCAGACGGTGCAGGTGCGGGTGGCGCTGGTGGACGGTGCCGACAATGTCGTCTCCGGCCAGAACAAGGTGGTCTCGCTGGGCTAGCGGCCCGGTGCGGTGACGAACGCCCGCAACAGCTTTCCGGTGCTGTCGGGGTCCTCGAGCATGGGCGTATGGCCGGTGGCGAGGATTTCGATGCGTACCCCCGGGATCCGCCGGTAATCCTCGGCCGAGGACACCGGCCAGCGTTCGTCGTCGGCGCCGAAGATCACCAGGGTGGGCAGGCCGAGTTCGGCGAGGCGGTCCGGGGCGGGGCGTTCGCGCAGGAACGCCGTGGAGGCGTCGGAGGTCGCGGTCAGGCTGCGATAGGTCATGCCCCGGATATCGGCCAGTATCGGATCGGGTATCGGTATGTCGCGGGCGAAGGCGGTGCTCAGCCCGCGGCGCAGCGTGCTGTCGGTGCGCAACCGCCAGAGCAGTTGCCCGGCAACGGGTGTCGTCAGCAGGCGCGCGACCGCGCTGTCGCCCGCGAAGGCGTCCGCTCGCGGTCCGGTGTCGATCAGCGTGATCGCCGTGACCAGGTCCCGGCGCTGCTCGGCCAGCGACGTGGCGATCAGGCCGCCGGTGGAATGCCCGATCACCGTCGCTCGCCGGATGCCGAGGTGATCGAGCACCGCGCCGACCCGGCGAGCCTGCTCGGCCGTGCCGTATCCGGTGGCGGGTTTGGCTGATCCGCCGTGCCCGAGCAGGTCCACCCGTATCACGTAGAAGTCCCGCAGTGCGGGCAGGACCGGATCCCACCAGTCCGTCGAGCCGGCCAGGCCGTGGAGCAGGACGACCGCGGATTCGCCTGGTACACCGCTGCTTTCGAGATGGATGTCGCCGCCGGCGAGGCGTACGATCCGCGCCCCTGTCGCCCCGACTGTCTCCCGCGAGACCAGCACGGCATTGCCGGCCGCGAGGACGAGCAGCAGGGTCACGACTGCCAGCGCGATCCGCCGGAGCCGGTGCTTCCCGCGTGCGGGACGGCGGGGCCTCGGTCCGGTGTCGGGGTTCGAGGGAATGGTCTTCTCGCTCATGGCTTCTCCTTCAGCCGATCGACCTGGCCCCCACCCTCTCTTGCAGCGGCATGGGCGGTCTTGAATAAATGTCCGTGCCACCGCCGGGTGCGCATAATCGAAGGGTGCGAACACCGAACCCCACCGCCGGGTGGGAGATCGCGCGGCCCGCGCGGCCGAGTGCGCCGGGCGCGATCGCCATGGCCGGGTTCCGGATTCGCGGCGACGGCCTGTCGGAATTGCGCGCCATCCCGCATCCGGCCGTGACGATCGTGGTCGACTTCGGGGAGCGGCCGCTGACCGTCTCCGAGGCGGGCGGCGGCAGCCGGTCGGGCAGTCTCGTTGTGGGGCTGGGCTTTCGAGAGTTACGGGTACGCGCCGACCTCCTCGAGGCGGTGCAGGTCCGGTTGTCCCCGCTCGCCGCGCGCGAGGTGCTCGGCGTCCCGCTGGCCGAGCTGGGCGGGAATGTCATTGCGCTGGAAGATCTGTGGGCTCGCGACGCCGGTCGGCTCCGTGAGCGGCTGCACGACGCGCACACCTGGCAGGACCGCTTCGACCTGATCGATTCCGCGCTGTCCCAGCGACTCCGGGCGCGGCGCTCGATCGAACCGGAGGTGGCGTGGGTCTGGCAGCAGATCATGGCCAGCCACGGCCTGGCTCGGATCACGGACCTCGCCGAGCGCACCGGGCGCAGCCGCCAGCAGCTGTGGTCACGCTTCGGACGGCAGATCGGCCTGTCGCCGAAACGCGCCGCGATGCTGGTGCGTTTCGATCACGCCATCCATCGGCTCGCCGACGGCCACCCGCCCGCGCGGGTTGCGGCCGTCACCGGCTACGCCGACCAGGCGCATCTGCATCGCGATATCCGCGCTTTCACCGGCGCGACTCCCGCCGCCGCGGCCGCGGAACCCTGGCTGGCGGCCGATGACACGGCCTGGCCGACCCGAATGGTCACCGGAGTGCGGTGACCGCCTGACACTCCGCGGGCGCGGGCAGTTCACCCCTGGAGAAGCGCTGCGGTGTGACGCCCATGAGCGATCGGAAGTCGGCGGTCATGTGGGATTGATCGAAATAGCCTGTGGTGGTGGCGATATCGGACCAGGGAGTATTGCCTGCGGCGGCGAGGACCTGGCGGACCCGGGCGATGCGGGCATAGTGCTTGGGTGAGACGCCGATGCCCGCGGTGAACAGGTTGCGCAGCTGACGTTCGCTGACGGCCAGTTCGGTGGCCAGATCACCCACGGAGGCAGTGCCTTTCGCCATCGCGGCCGTCGCGGCGGTCAGGAGCCGCTGATGGTCGTCCCGCATACCGTCGTCGCCGATCCGCCGCGGCAGCCGCGATTCCAGGAACGACACCAGCTCGGCGGGATCGAGTTCGGCCAACCGGTCCGCGAATCCGCCTGCCACACCGGGCATGTCGGACAGGCGCAGTATCCGATCGGTGAGCGCACCGGCTGTGACTCCGAGTAGCGGTAGCGCGGCTCCGGGGGCCAATCGCAGCCGCACACAGCCTGCCGGAGCCTCGGTGCGCGCGTACGCCGCCCGTGTCCGAGGCCCCAGGACCAGCGCGTCACGCCGGCCGGACTGCTCGGTGCGCAGCACCAGTGTGGTCACCGCCTCGGGCACATGCGCGACGGGTGCGGCAAGTGCGGAAGCAGTGGGAATGTAACCGATCTCGGTGAACCACGGCCGCAAAGCCGCCGAGGGCGTCACCGCCTGTTCGAGGCGCTCCACGAGCAGGGCGGGCAGGCGACCGTGCTGCAGCCCCGGGCCGCGCGCCTCGGTATCCGAGCGATCCGGTGACACCCCCTCGGCGGCGACCACGCGCGGCCGACGGCCCGGACGCCCTGCGCCCCGCGCGGCGGCCGGGCCGCGTGAGCCGATGCCTGGCCGTTCCGGGTCTGCTACGGCGTGGCGCATTGAGATCGGCGTGGCGGTCACATGATCGACTCTAGGTGTTGCGGTGTCGGCGGACTGTGCCGGTTTTTCCTATAGCGGACAGGGTTCGCCGCGACATCGTGATGAGCATGATCGTGATCACGGGTGCCACGGGCACCATCGGGAGTGAAGTGGTTCGGCTGTTGGCGGCGCGCGGGGTGCCCGTGCGGGCGGTGACGCGGGATCCGGAACGGGCTCGAATGCCCGCGGGGGTCGAGGTGGTGCGGGGCGACTACACGGATACCGCGTCCATGGCGGCGGCTTTCGCGGGTGCGGAGGCGGCGTTCCTGGTCGGGCTGCTCGGGCCGGAGTTCATCGAGCTGGATCAGGCGCTGGTGGCCGCCGCGCTCGCCGCCGCGCTGGGCCGCCCCCTGGAGGTCTTCGACGTCCCGGAGGATCTCGCGCGCGAGCACATGCTCGCCGCCGGAATGTCAGCGGAGTTCGCCGACGGCTCGCTCGCCGGGCAGGCGTATGTGCGGGCGGGCCGCAATGCCGTGGTCACCGGGGATGTACGGCAGGTGCTCGGCCGCCCGGCCCGCACCTACGCCGACTGGGTGCGCGATCACCTCGCGCTGTTCGCCCAACAGTCTTAGTCGGCGCCGCACGCGGCGACCGGGCGGTCGAGCATTGCCGCTTGGCCGCCGCCCAGGATGGCCCGGGACCGCCAACGGGCCATCAGGGCTACATGCAACCATCGGTTGCGCATCACGCGGAGGTGGGCTAGCGTGAAGTGCAACCAAACGTTGCACATGGAGGACATCATGACCGGTACCGAATTCGGCAGCATCGAGCGGGAGATCTACGTCGACGCCGCACCCGAGGTGGTCTTCGAAGTGGTGAGCAAGCCCGAGCACATCTCCGAGTGGTGGACCGACGACGCCTCGTTCACCGTAAGGCCCGGCGCGACAGGCGAATTCGTCTGGGGCGACCGGGTCGACGTCGTCGCCATGTCGGTGGTGGAGGTGGATCCGCCGCGCCGCTTCTCCTTCCGCTGGTGCTACGCCGGCGGGGCGGTATCCGACGACGACGCCTCGATGCTCGTCACCATCGATCTCGTTCCAGCGGGCGAGGGCACCACCATCCGGCTCGTGGAGACCGGGTTTCGCGAAATGGGCTGGGAGGCCGCGAAACTGGAGGAGGTCTACAACGATCACGTCTCCGGCTGGGACACCTTCATCCCGCGCCTCGGCGACTATGTCGCACGGCTGGTCGCCACGCGATGAACACCGCTGTCGACGACGATCTCTGGTCGGCAGTGGGCGACCCGACCCGGCGTCGCATGCTCGACCTGCTGCTGGCCGAGGGCGGCGGCACCGCCACCAGCCTCAGCACGCACCTGCCCGTGACCAGGCAGGCCATCGCGAAACATCTCGGCGTGCTGGACCGCGTCGGACTGGTGCACGCCACCCCGGCCGGACGCGAGAAGAGGTATCTCGTGGATGAGGCCCAGCTCGCCCGCGCCGTCGCCCAGCTCGCCGCGGTGGGCTCGGCCTGGGACGCCCGGCTCCAGCGCATCAAACGGCTGGCGGAGTCCATTCAGCGCAGCCGCACCCAGCAGACACCCCGGCCCGAAAAGTGATCGGGCACAAGAAGAAAGGCAAGACCATGGTGGACATACTGCATCGCGTCGGCATCGAATCCGATCCGGGAAAGGTCTATTCGGCCCTCACCACCCTCGACGGACTGACCGGATGGTGGACCGCCGACTCCACCGGCACCGGCGACGAGATCGACGGGATACTCCAATTCCGCTTCGCCGCAGGTGGATTCGATATGAAGGTCAGGGAACTGGAGCCGGAGAAGGGAGTGCGCTGGCAGGTCGTCGACGGCCCCGAGGAGTGGATCGGCACCTATGTCGACTTCCGGCTCACCCAGAAGGACGACTACACCATCGTGCTGTTCCGGCACGAGGGCTGGCGCGAGCCGGTCGAGTTCATGCACCACTGCAGCACCAAGTGGGGCAGCTACCTGATGAGTATGAAAGCGCTGGTGGAAACAGGGAAGGGCGCCGCACACCCGAACGACGTCCGAATCGACGACTGGGACTGACCACCGGCCCGCACGCCCCCGGCATCTGGCGGGGGCGTGCCGCGCGTTCCGGGCTAGCCCGAGTTCCGCAGGGCCGTGGCCAGACCGTTCATGGTGAGCAGGATGCCGCGCTCCACCAATTCGGAGTCGTCCCCGGCCCGGCGGCGGCGCAGCAGCTCCACCTGGAGCTGGTTGATGGGTTCCAGGTACGGGAACCGGTTGTGAATGGACTCCGCGAGCGCCTTGTTGTCGGCGAGCAGTTCCTCGGTGCCGGTGATGGCCGCGTACATGCGCGTGGTCCGGGAGAACTCGTCGCAGATCATGCCGAATACGGTGGCCCGCAAGGTCTCGTCCTCGACCAGGCCCGCGTAGGCGGCGGCGATATCCATATCCGCCTTGGCCATCACCTGCGCCAGATTGGACATGACCGTCTGGAAGAACGGCCAGCGCCGATACAGATCCGAGAGCGTGGCCAGGCGCTGCGGGTCGTCGCCGATCCACTGTTCGAAGGCGGTGCCGGTGCCGTACCAGCCGGGCAGCATGACCCGGGACTGGCTCCAGGCCATCACCCACGGGATGGCCCGCAGATCCGAGACGGAGTTGGTGGGCTTGCGCGAGGCCGGGCGGCTGCCCAGATTGAGGTCGGCGACCTCGGCGATGGGTGTGGAGGCACGGAAATAGTCCACGAATCCCGGGGTTTCGTGGACCAGTCGCGAATACGCCTGCCGCGCGAGCTCGGCCAGTTCGTCGAGCACCTCGTAGGCGGGTTCGGCGTCCTCGCCGAGGCCCTCCACGTCCAGCAGCGTGGATTCCAGGGTGCCCGCGACGAGCGCTTCCAGATTGCGGTAGGCGGTGCCCGGGTCGGCGTACTTGGTGGAGATCACCTCACCCTGCTCGGTCAGCCGCAGCGAGCCGTGCACCGCTCCGGCGGGCTGGGCCAGGATGGCGTCGTAGCTGCGGCCGCCGCCGCGACCGACGGTCCCGCCGCGACCGTGGAAGAGCCGCAACCGGATTCCGGTCTTGTCGGCCACCTCCACGAGGTCCAGTTCGGCGCGGTAGAGCGCCCAGTTGGCGGCCAGATACCCGCCGTCCTTGTTGGAGTCGGAGTAGCCGAGCATGACCTCCTGCTGCATGCCGCGCGCCGCCACCAGCCGGTGGTAGGCGGGGACTTCCAGTGCGGCGGACAGGATTTCGGCTCCGTGACGGAGGTCCTCGATGGTTTCGAAGAGCGGCACCACGCCGACCGGGCTGGACGGAGCCGTGTCGGCGTCGCCCGGGTCGAGAATGCCCGCCTCCTTCACCAGCAGTGCGGCTTCGAGCATATCGCTGACCGAGGTACACATGCTGATGATGTAGTTGGGCACGGTGTCGGGCCCCAGATCATCGAGTGCGGCCTTGGCCGAGCGCACCACGCCGAGCTCTTTGGTGGCAAGCTCACTGAGCTTCGCATTCGGCCCGACGAGCGGACGGCGGGTGGTCAATTCGGCCGCCAGCAGTTCCACCCGCTGGTCTTCGTCGAGCGACGCGTAATCGGAATGCACTCCGGCCCAGGCGAACAGCTCAGCTACCACCTGCTCGTGCATCTCCGAGTTCTGGCGCATGTCCAGGCCCTGGAGATGGAATCCGAAGGTCTCCACCGCGCCGCGCAGGGCGGCGAGCTGATCGTCGGCGAGCAGACCGTCGCCGGAGGCGCGCATGGAGGCATCGACCACCTTCAGATCCGCCAGCAATTCGTCCGGCCCCGCATAGGGTTGCGCGCCGACATCGATTCCGTCGGACGGGATTTCGCCCAGCGACCGGCGCGCCGAGGCGGTCAGCCGGGCACGGATGCCGCGAATGGCCCGCCGGTACGGCTCATCCGCGCGCTGCGGTGAATCGTCGAATCCGGCGTCGGCCAGGGCCGCCAGTTCTGGCGTCACCGGCACCAGCCGCGCCGACTGGGCCAGCGATTTCTCCAGCTCCACAAGCGTTTTCGAATACCGTTCGAAGGCGAGCGACCCGGCGCGATGGGTGGCCCGGTGCACCACCTCGGCGGTGACGAACGGATTCCCGTCCCGGTCGCCGCCGATCCAGGAGCCGGGCCGCAGGATCGGCCGCGCCAGCAGTTCGTGTCCGGGCCAGCGCGCCCGCAGCGCCGCCCGCACCTGATCGTTGATGCGCGGGATCACATCGAAGAGCGTCAGATCGTAATACCGCAGCCCCACTTCGATCTCGTCCTGAATGCGCAAGCGCGCCAAGCGAATCAGCGCGGCCCGCCACAGCGCCAGCACCTGCCGCCGGATATCGGTCTCGATCTGCGCGAATTCGGGTTCGGTCTCGTCGTAGCGCTGTCGCCGCCGCATCAGTTCGGTGATGCGCGCCTGCACGTCGAAAATCGTGCGCCGCCGCGTCTCGGTCGGATGGGCGGTGATGACCGGCGACACCAGCGCATCGCCCAGCAGCGTCGCCACCACATCCCCATCCGGTCCCACCGCGTCCAGCTTCCGGTAGGTGGCCGCCAGACTGGAATCCTGCGGCGCCTCCCCCGCCGCCACGTGCACGGCCCGACGCCGATCGCGCTGCAGATCCTCCGCCAGATTGGCCAGCAGCAGGAAGTGACTGAACGCCCGGATCACCGGAATCGCGGTCCGAATGTCCACCTCACGCAGCATGTCGGCCACGGCACTGCGATCCACCTCCGACCGCCGCACCTTGAACGCCTCGATTCGCACCCGCTCGATGAGGTCGAAGACATCGGCCCCTTCATGATCGCGAATGGTGTCCCCGAGGATGCCGCCCAGAAACCGGATATCGTCGCGCAACGGCGCGGTAGCAGCTCCGATCTGATCTTCCCGCATGGAAGCAATTCTGCCCCCACCCGGCACAACGCGCTCACCTACCCTTCCTCCACCCGTACGCGCACGCCGATATCGCCCCCGGCCCGCGCCGCGTTCCCCTCAGAACGGGGTGGTCGGCAGCTCCCAGACTCGGATTTCCTCGATCAGGAACGTGGAACTGGCGCCGGGGTCCACCAGCCACGACCACGCCAGCACACCCACGTTCCCGACGGGCAGCCTCGGGACCATATCGAAATACCGCAGGTGATGGCCGTCGACGCTCACGATCAATTCGACGCCTTCGGGCTGGTCACGGCATGAACCGCCGATCCAGATCCGCTCATCCAGCAGCTTCTTGTCCTCGATGTTCCGGCCGGGCAGTTCGTCCTGTGCGGCCAGCACGACCAGCCTCGGATCAACCGGCTGCTCGATCGAGATTCCCCACAGCCCCGAACTGTCCACGCCCAAGCTGTAGCGAGGATCCGTATCCGCAGATTCGCCCCTGCACCACAGCCCGATGCCCCCGAGCCCTGATTCCATCCGGACCAGCGCTTCCACACAGGAGCTCGGCAATGCCGGGACGGGCGCCCGAGCCCCGTAGACGTGGGTGCCGGACACCGCGGTCAAACGGTATGCGCCGGACGCGTACTCGGCTTGGCCGCTTCGGTGCGGCCAGCCCGAGCTCACATCTGTGAAGGTGTCTTCGAAGACCACCCGGCCACCGCGATTCGAGCAGAACGAGGATCCGGACTCCGGCTGGGGAGCACCGGATCCGGACTCGTCTCTGGTCACCTGCCACAGGACGACAGCAACCACGATTACCAGCGCAGCGGCCGCAGTGAGCCATACTCGCCGATGCGTGGGCCGACCCGGTCGCTGTGCGGGGTCGCCGCCTTCGGCGGCCGGATTCGGCTCGGTGGCAACGGGTGTGGCCGATTCGTCGTTGTCGCCGCTGTCGCCCAGCGCATCTCGGATCTGGAGGTAACGCTGCCGCCAGACGCGGCGGTCCCCACCGTCGGAGGGCGGCTCGGCGCCGGCGCGTTCGATGAGTCGCAGGCAGGTGTCGATGAAGATCTCGAATGTCTCCCACCGGGGCATGGTCGAGTTGTCGGGGTTGGTGATATTGCCGATGGTGGCCTTGCTGACGCCGCCCCGCGCGCCGGGCCCCTTGGCGGATTCCCGCGCGATCACCTCGAGCGAATCGACCTGTGTGGTCCAGCGAAGTTCGCGCAGTTGCGTTTTGAGAACGCGCAATTCGTCCAGTGGATCGGCCATGGGATCCTCCCTGGTCGCATTGTGACGAATTCCGTCCAAAGTTGTCCAGAATATCCGGTTACCAGCGCGGGCCGCGTGACTCTTGATCGGCATTACTTGCGAGAGAACGGAGTACGAGCATGAGCACGATCCGCACACGACTGGGCATCGCCACCGCCGCGCTGGCAGTGGCCGGCGCGCTGACACCGCTCGCCGCCCCCGCACAGGCCGCACGGGGCGACTGCCCATGGCCGTATGTGTGCACCTACAACGGCGGCGGCGTGAAAACGGGGGCGTGGCAGGACGTTACGAGCGGCTGGCAGTGGATGAGCGCGCGGACCGGGTCGGTCTACAACAGCCGCCACGATGACGTCGTCTATCTGCTGGACACCAATGGCACCGTCGGCTGCGTCGAGCCCGGCAGGACCGGCGATCTCCCGACGCCGGTCGTCGGCCTGCGAATCTCCTGGGAGGCACGGTGTTTCGGCTGATGGTTCAGGCCATGCGGCGGGGGCCGATGTCGAAGCGGCTGGGTTCGGGGCCGATTCGGACGCGGCCGTAGAGGACGGCGGCGCCGTCCGGGGAGGCCAGGACCGGTTCGCAGAGCAGTTCGCGGACTTCGGGGAGGTCGTCGCAGAGGGCCGAGATGCGCTGGGCTACTTCGGCCAGGGCGGTGCGGTCGACGGGTTTGCCGATGTCTCGGCCACGGACGGTGCCCGAGAGGAGGGGGGCGGCTCGGGGGGCGTCGATGAGTTCGGCGGATTCGTCCTCGGTCAGGGGCAGGGCGCGGTAGACGCGGTCGCCGAGGAGGTCGATGATGGTGCCGGAGAGACCGAAGCTGATGACCGAGCCGAACGAGGGGTCGTCTTGGACACGGAACATGCAGCCGACGCCCTTGGTGGCCATGCGCTGGATGTGGACCGGATTGCCGGAGATTTCCGACAGGTCGGTGAAGGCTCGGCGGACGGCGTCGGGACGCCACAGGTCCAGGCGGACCCCGGTGAGGTCGGGGCGGTTGCGCCAGATTTCGCCGGTGGCCTTGGCCGCGACCGGGTAGCCGAGGTGCTCCGCGGCGTCGACAGCGGCGTCGGCGTCGTGGACCTCGCGGAATTCCACCACGCGAATTCCGTAGCAGCCCAGTAGTTCCGCGGCCTGGAGGTCGGTGAGCCAGTGGGCGGGGTCGTCGGTCATCCACTCGGCGACCAGTTCCCGGGCGCGGGCGGTGTCGACGCCGTCGGGGCGGGCGACCGGGGAGATGGGGCGGGTGCGCCAGTCGGCGTAGCGGCGCACTCGTGCCAGGGCGCGGGCGGCACGTTCCGGATCACCGAAGGCGGGGATGGAGCCGCGTTCCAGAATGCCGCCCGGACCACGCGTGGCCAGCAGGTTGGGCATGCCTTGGTCGGCGACGAACGTGGTGAGAACCGGTGTGTCCGGGTCGGATTGGGCGCCGGCGCGAATGGCCTCGGCGAAGGAGGCCACCGCGATCGACACCGGCGGCGAGTAGATGACGATGACGGCGTCCACCTCGGGGTCGGTGACCGCCGCGGCCACCGCCGTCAGGTAGTCGGCCGGACCCGCCTGCGGACCGAGGTCGATGGGTTCGGTGACCTCGAGCCCCTCGCCGCGCGCCGCGTCCACGGCCAGCCAGCTCAGCGCCGCACTGTTGCCGATGACCGCCAGCCTGCGCCCGGACGGCAGCGGCTGATAGGCCAGCAGCATGGCGCAGTCGAACAGCTCGGTGATGGAGTCGACCTGGATGATGCCGGCCTGCGCGAACAGATTGCGCACCAGTGAGCGATCCAGGTCGGCCTCGCCCTCCATGCGCATGGCATTGCGGCCACTGTTCACGGCCACAATGGGTTTCGTGCGCGCCACCCGGCGGGCGATTCGGGAGAACTTGCGCGGATTGCCGAAGGTCTCCAGGTAGAGCAGCACCACGTCGGTGTCGGCGTCGCCGTCCCAGTACTGCAGCAGGTCGTTGCCGGAGACGTCGGCGCGGTTACCGGCCGAGACGAAGGTGGACAGGCCGAGCTGCCTGGCCGCCGCCTCGCCGAGGATGGCCGCGCCCAGAGGTCCGGATTGGCAGAAGAATCCGATGCGCCCGCGGCCGGGCAGTACCGGCGCGAGGGTGGCGTTGAGGGCGACGGCCGGATCGGTGTTGGCGATACCGAGCGCGCTCGGGCCCACCACCCGCATACCGTGGGCGCGGGCGGCGTCGACCAGTTCCCGTTCGGCGGCGTGGCCGCGCGGCCCGGTTTCGGAGAACCCGGCCGTGAGCACCACCAAACCCTTGACGCCCTTGGCCATACAGTCGTCGAGCACGGAGCCGATCTCGGTGGCGGGCACGGCGACGACGGCCAGATCGACCTCGTCGGGGATATCGCGCACGGTCGCGTAGGCGCGCACCCCGCGCACCGCGCTGCGATTGCGGTTGACCGGGAACACCGGCCCCTGGAATCCGCTCGACAGCAGGTTGGCCAGCACCGCGCCGCCCACCCGGGAGGTCGAGGGCGTCGCGCCGATGACGGCCACGGATTTCGGCGTCAGCAGATTTCCCACGCTGCGGGCCTCGGACGCGCGCTCGCGCGAATCCCGCACGGATAGTAGGGCTTCGGTCGGGTCGATCGCGAACTCGAGGTGCAGCACCGACCCGTCGCGA
The DNA here is from genome assembly GCF_016741815.1 of Nocardia acididurans. Classification (GTDB taxonomy): domain Bacteria; phylum Actinomycetota; class Actinomycetes; order Mycobacteriales; family Mycobacteriaceae; genus Nocardia; species Nocardia acididurans. Next base: position 26,480 of record NZ_JAERRJ010000025.1, on the reverse strand, counting down.
CTGCGCTGCACCTGGTATCCGGCGTCGCGGAACACCTGCACCATGGCGTTGTTCTCGGCCAGCACCTCGGCGACGAAGGTTTCGATACCGTTCTCGGCCGCCGCACCCGCGAGATGTTCCAGCAGAATCGAACCCAGCCCTCGGCCCTGATGCCCGTCGGCGACCACGAACGCCACCTCGGCGGCACGCGGCCCCTGCCGATCGGACAGGAACTCGTACCGGCCGACCCCGATGATGTCGTCGCTGAGCTCGATGACCAGACCGACCCGGTCGTGATAGTCGACATGGGTTGTGCGGTACAGGTCTTTGGGCGTCATGCGCGGATACGGCCCGAAGTAACGCAGGTATCGGGTGCGGTCCGACAGTGCCGCGTGGAAACGCTCCATACCCGCCGCGTCCTCGGGCGTGATGGGCCGCAGCCGCACCACACCGCCGTCGGAGGCCAGCACATCGGCGAACCAGTGCTCCGGCGGAGGCGGCGGCACCGCGGGCGTTCCGGGTGTGTCGGGCGGCAACAGCGGTGCGTCCGCAGCGGTTCCGGCGAACTCCGGGGCTCCGGCGGACGCGGGCGTTCCGGCAGCGGGGGTCGCGGGCGCGGCGGGGGTTGTGGGCGGGTTCGTCCCTCCGGGATCCGATCCATTGCCCTGCTGTGCCGCGGGCTCGGTGGGGTCAGTCACGGGGATCCTCCGGATCCAGGCCGAGCAGCCCGAAAGTCGCTCGGCGTGTTGCCAATACGGATACATCGAGGGCGCGGCGAGCGCGGTCGGCGCGCTCGTCACCGGTGTCGCGACCGCCGCCGGGGCCATCCCAGGCGTCGAAGGCGGTGTCGCCACCGTCTCCCATGGTGCCCGGCGGGGCGACGGTCGGCGCGTAGGCCGCCACCTGCTCCCGCCATGCGGCCGGCGTGGGGGTGGCCGGGTCGATATCGCGGTCGAGGGCGGCGGCCAGCAGGTGCGTCCACGCGCGCGGCACCACCCGGACGAGCCCGTATCCCCCGCCGCCGATGGCCAGCCAGCGCCCCTCCGCATAGCGGTCGGCCAGATCACGCATGGCGAGAAACGCCGCCCGCTGCCCGTCCACACTCAATTCCAGATCGGCCAGCGGATCCTCACGATGCGTGTCGACCCCGCACTGACTGATCACGATCTGCGGCCGGAAGGCCGCCAGCGCCCCGGGCACCACGGCATGGAAACCGCGTAGCCACAGCGCATCCCGAGTGCCCGGCATGATCGGGAGATTGATCGCCGTCCCCTCCCCCTTGCCCATCCCGGTTTCCTCGGGCCACCCGGTATTGGGCCACAGCGTCGCCGGATGCTGGTGGATCGACACCGTCAGCACCCGCGGATCGCCGTAGAACATGCGCTGCACGCCGTCCCCGTGATGCACGTCCACATCGAGATAGGCGATGCGATCGAAACCATTGTCGAGCAGCCACGAAATAGCCACGGCCGCATCGTTGTACACGCAGAACCCGGCCGCCGAATCCGGCATGGCGTGATGCATTCCGCCGCCGATGCTCACCGCCCGTCGCGTCCGCCCCGCCGCGATCTCGCGCGCCGCCGCCAGCGTCCCGCCCACGATGATCGAGGCCGCCTCGTGCATATGCGGAAAGACCGGATTGTCGGCCGACCCGAGTCCGAACGGCGGTGCGACGGGTGGCGTCCCGGGAGGCTGGCGTGCGTGTTTGACGGCCTCGACGTAGTCATGGGTGTGCACCCGCAGCAGCTCCGACTCCGGCGCGGCATCGGGCCCCAGCGTCTCCACCCCGTCGAGCAGCCCGAGCCCCTGCGCCAACGCCATCGTGAACTGCAGCCGAACCGGCCGCATCGGATGCTCCGGCGTCCACGTGTAGTCGAGGAATCGATCGGTCCAGACGACGGTTCCGTCCGCGCGTGTTCGGCCAGGCATACCTGCCACGCTAACGGCTCGGCGGGGTTCGTAGGCTGGTGACACCACAACGCTGTAATTCGTGAGACGCTCTGCTACGCGATCCCCGTGACCTTCGGCTGTGGTATCCCTGAGGCCTCCGGCTGTCATTCCTGGAACCTTCGGCTGTGACCCGGGAAACACGCAGGGAACACGCAGGCCGTCCTGGGTGTTGTCGGTGCGTTCGCGAAATATGCTGGCGCCCGGTGCAGCCGCCGCGCATGGGTAGAATTCGTGCACGACGAAGGGGTTAAACAGGTGAAGGATCTGGTCGACACCACGGAGATGTACCTCCGTACCATTTACGACCTCGAGGAGGAGGGCGTCACGCCTTTGCGCGCTCGCATCGCCGAGCGCCTCGAACAGAGTGGGCCCACTGTGAGCCAGACTGTCGCGCGTATGGAGCGCGACGGTCTGCTGACCGTCGCCGGTGACCGCCACCTCGAACTGACCGACAAGGGTCGCGCCATGGCGATCTCCGTCATGCGCAAGCATCGGCTGGCCGAGCGGTTGCTGGTCGACATCATCGGCCTGGACTGGCAGAACGTGCACGCCGAGGCCTGCCGCTGGGAGCATGTGATGAGCGAGGAGGTGGAGCGCCGCCTGGTCGAGGTGCTCAACCACCCCACCACCTCCCCCTACGGCAACCCGATTCCGGGCCTGGACGAGCTGGGCGTGACCCCGTCCGCCGGTTCGGAGGAGAAGCTGGTTCGCCTGTCGGATCTGCCCGCGGGCCAGAACGCCGCGGTCGTGGTGCGCCGGCTGTCCGAGCACATCCAGACCGATCCGGAGATCATCGGCCAGCTGCGGGAGGCCGGCGTGGTGCCGGACGCGCGCGTGAACGTGGAGACCCGTCCGGGTTCGGTGGTCATCCTGGTTCCGGGCCACGAGGGATTCGAACTGTCCGACGAGATGGCGCACGCCGTCCAGGTGAAGTTGGTCTGACACTTGAAACTGCTGGTTACCGGAGGCGCGGGCTACGTCGGTGGCGTCTGCGCGCAGGTTCTGCTCGAGGACGGCCACGAGGTGGTGGTGGTCGATGATCTGACCACCGGCAATGCCGACGGCGTTCCGGCCGGGGCGAAGTTCGTCGAGGGCGATATCGCGACGGCCGGCGTGGAGCTGATCGGTAGCGAATCCTTCGACGGGGTGCTGCATTTCGCGGCGCAGTCGCTGGTGGGCGAATCGGTGGTGCAGCCGGAGAAGTACTGGCACGGCAATGTGGTGAAGACGCTGGCGCTGCTCGAGGCCATGCGCGACGCCGGCACGCCGCGGCTGGTGTTCTCCTCGACGGCGGCCGTGTACGGCGAGCCGGAGCAGGTGCCCATCGTCGAGGAAGCGCCGAAGCAGCCGACGAATCCGTATGGGGCGTCGAAGCTTTCCATCGACTACGCCATCACCTCCTACGCGGTGGCGCACGGGCTGGCGGCCACCAGCCTGCGGTACTTCAATGTGGCGGGCGCGTACGCCGGGCTCGGTGAGAACCGGGTGGTGGAAACGCATCTCATCCCCCTCGTGCTGCAGACGGCGCTGGGCCATCGTGAGTCGATCTCGGTGTTCGGCACCGACTATCCGACGCCGGACGGCACCGCCGTGCGCGACTACATCCACATTCGCGATCTCGCCCAGGCACACCTGCTGGCCCTGTCGCAGTCGCAGCCGGGTGCGCACCGCATCGTCAATCTGGGCAGCGGCACCGGTTTCTCGGTGCGCGAGGTGATTTCGGCGTGCGCGCGGGTCACCGGCCTGCCGATCGCCTCGGTCGACGCGCCGCGCCGCGCCGGTGATCCGGCTGTTCTGGTCGCCTCCAGCGCGCGTGCCGTCGCCGAACTCGGCTGGCAGCCCGAGCACACCGATCTCGACGAGATCGTCTCCGATGCCTGGGAGTTCCTGCGGTCGCTCGGCGATCGCGCGCACAGCGCCCGCTGAGCGCACCACCCCGCACCTCGTGATGCCGCGTCCACCCCGGTGGGCGCGGCTTTCTCGGGTGCGCCGCCGGGCTGCCGCGCTCATCTCGGCAGTGGCGGGTCGCGTGAGTTCCGAGATCATCGCGCGACCTCGGACTCGAGGTCCACGCCCAGATCCGCGGCGGTCGAGCGGCCGGTATCGGCGAGGCGGCTCAATCGATCCGGCCGCATCCCACTCTGCAGGGCCGTATCCAGCAGCACGGCCATCCGATGCTCCGGATCGGAGGTCAGCGCGGTTTCCAGCGCGACGCCGGCCAGCGGGCCGTCACCGCGCGCATAGGCGCAATACCCCAGCAGCGCAGCGGCTTCCGCACGATCCGGATCGGGCAGTGCGCGGGTGAGCTGGAGCCACAGGGCTTCGGCCGCCTCGGCGTGCGGGCCGGGCGCGAGCGCGAACATGACGTCGCGGACTCTCGAATCCCGCAGGGCCACGGCTGTTTCCGCGAGTTCCTCGGGAGCGAGCCGGACCTCGTTGCCGACATTGGACAGATGCCACAGCACTTTCCGGAGTTCACCCAGGGTGTAACCCTCCGGATCGCCCCGCTGCACCGCGCGAGCCAGCCGGTCGGCCGCGGCGGTCACCGCGGCGTCGAGCGCCAGTGCCACGGCCGCACTGGCGGTTTCGTCCATCTCGACCAATTCGGTGAGCTCGGCGCGCGAGCCGCGCAGCGGATGCCCCTCCAGCACATGCCGCAGCGTGATCATCGAGGCCGCCGGATCGGTCTGCACGCCGAAGCGTTTCGGCCCGCTCACACTCCACCACTCCAGGTCCGGGCCGATTTCGCGCACGGCCCAGGCCCCGGCCAGGGGCACATCGTCGACGTCCAGCCGATGTTCCAGCGCGGCGGCGAGATCGCGATGTTTGCGTGAGCGCACACCGTGGTGGCGGGTGGTCGGCCGGGTGGCGCGGTCGTCGATGATGAGGGCGAGCACCGCGACGGCCTTGTGCCGCAGGCAGATTCCCGCCGCCCGTTCGACCAGTTCGGCGGTGGCCGCCCGCCCGGAGTTCTCCAGATCGAGGCGCGCCACCATGTCCACGGCGGCGCTGCCGGGCGTCTCGGGTTCGGGTCGCAGCACGGTCACCACCAGGGATCGGATCGGCGGGAAGCCGAGCATGGCGGGTACGGCCGCGATGAAATCGCCCGGGTCACGCAGGTGCAGTTCGGTCGGCGGTGGTTCGCTGGGTGTTGTCATGCCGTCGAGGCTGCGCCGGACCTCCGACCATCCCGAGACGCCGACCTGGGCTTTTCCGATCGCCTGTGGAGGACACCAACCTGTGCATGACTTCGGCGTGGCGGAATCCCTTGGGGCGCAATCCTGTCGGTGCCCGCTGCTACCGTCTCCGGCGAACACAACTTCGAAATGAACTTATTTCATTTCGCCCGACCGATCGGCACGACGTTGTTACAGTCCGGCTCGGCGCCCACACCGGGTGCTGGAAAGGAAGTACAGCGTGCGATGAAGAGCACGAAGCTCACCGGCCTCACTGTGGCCGCCATGGCCGTGGTCGCCGTACCCGCCCTGCTCGCCCCCTCGGCCGCCGCCGAAGTCGACCGCCTGCGCGTCGACAACGTCTCCGACACCGAGCAGTGCACGGTCGGCAAGCCCTGCTACATCCGGGTCCGCCTCACCGGCGCGAACCGCTACGAGCAGGTCGCCGTCGCGGTGAACGGCACGGTCATCGGCTACTCCGTCCCGTGGGCCGAGACCTGGGACGACGCCACGACCGCCGAGGTCACCTGGGTGCCCAATGCCTACGGCAGGTACACCATCACCGCCCGCCAGGGCAACTACATGGGCACGATCGAGCACACCCTGCAGAACCCGAATCCGGCCACGGGTTCGGCGGGCGGTCTGCTGCCCACCGGTTCGGCGGGCTAGTCCCCTTCAGGAGCCGGGCGGGGCAGAGGCCGGCTCCTGCGCTGGAGGATCGGGGGGTTATGCGGTGCCGAGTGTGGCGGCGGGGCGGACCTTTTCGAGAATTTCGACGTAGTGCGGGTTGTACATGATGCCCAGCACATTGCCGAACGGGTCGACCACCGAGGCGGTGACGAACCCGGAGCCGGTGCCGCGTTCGGTGATCGGCTCGAGTTCCTTCGCGCCGAGGTCGACCAGGCGGCGCAGGGTGGCGGCGATATCGTCGACGTGCCAGTTCACCTGCTGACCGCCCGGCTGGTCGGGGTGGGTGGGGGCGAATCTGCGGTTGATGATGCCGAGTTCGGCCTGATAGTCGCCGATGCGGAATTCGTAGTATCCGCCCGGCACGTGGAAATACGGTGGGATGCCGAGCAATTCGGTGTACCAGTCCTTGGCGGCTTCCAGGTCGTCGGCGTAGTAGCACACGGTCGCCATGCCTCGCAGCATCTCGATCTCCTTCATCGTTCGGTGGGATGTATCCATCATCTCGGTCAAAGTGCTCACCGAATGAGCACTTTTCCGGGCAGAATCTCCGAATGTGCGAGCGGATCGATTGGTGGCCACGCTGCTGTTCATGCAGACCCGGGGCAAGGTGACCGCGGCCGAGGTCGCGGCGGAACTCGAGGTGTCGGTGGCGACCGCGCGCCGCGACCTGGAAGCCTTGTCCGCGGCCGGAATTCCGGTCTATCCGCAGGCCGGACGAGGCGGCGGCTGGGCGCTGGTCGGCGGCGCGCGCACGGACCTGAGCGGGCTCACCGCCAGCGAGGCGCAGGCGCTGTTCCTGCTGCTCGGCCCGGTCGCCACTGCCGAGCCCGCCACCAAGTCCGCACTGCGAAAACTGTTGCGCGCCCTGCCGCAACCCTTCCGGCTCGAGGCGGAGGCGGCGGCCGGCGCGGTGGTGGTCGACAGTGCGCGCTGGGGCGAACGCGACGAGGAACCGCCGGAACCGGTGACGGTGCTGCAGCGAGCGATCGTGCGCCGCCGCAGGATTCGGTTCGGCTACGCCCGCGCGGGCAGTCGCACCGAGCGGGTGGTCGATCCGTGGGGCATGGTGGACAAGGACGGCATCTGGTACCTGGTGGCCGGAACCGCGAACGGACAGCGCACTTTTCGAGTGGACCGCATGGCGGAGGTGGAGGTCACCGACGAACCAGCGCAGCGCCCCGCGGATTTCGACCTGTCGACGGCCTGGTCGGAGGTGGTGGAGGAGGTCGAGCGCCATCGGTCCACCCTCGCGGCCACCGTGCTCGTCCCCGAGCGTCTGCTCCCGGTGCTGCGGCACCAGCAGGGACGCCACTGCGTCGTGGACGGCCCGGCGGGCGATGGCCGTATCCGGGTGAGCATCACCGCCCCGACGCCGCTCATGATCGCTCAGCAGCTGGCCGGATGGGGTGCGTCCATCGAAGTGACCGAACCGGATTCGGTTCGCCGCGAGCTCGCCCGGCTGGGCACGGAACTCGTCGAGCGGTACCGCGCCTGAGACGTGAACTCACCCGCAGGTCTCGAACTGCACGCGCAGCCTGGTCTGGACGTCGAGAGCGGCGGCGCTGAGCGCGTCACTGTTGCCGTCGGGAATGGAGTAATCGCAGCCGGCGGCGTGGACCGAGCCCTCGTTGCGTTTGCCGTCGGTGTATTCGACGAGCCATTTCCAATTCAGGCGCAGGGGGTGGCCGATGGTCGGACCCACTATTCGCACGGTGTCGGCCAATTCGGTATACGCATCGTCGGGGTCGATGGCCACCGGATCCGGGTTCCGCACCGACAGCGCGCTGATATGGCCGCCTTCGATACCGATGGATGTCGCGACCCAAGGGATTTCGGACAGCTGCCGGCGAATCTCGGTTTCCCGGTCGGCGGCGAGCGGCAGTAGCACGTTCCACCGCACGTATTCGGGCGTGGGACACCTCGACGCTCTGCACGCCCGGCATGGCCGAGATCTGCGTGCGGAGCTTCTCGGCTTCGGCGCTGTAGTCGGTGGCCGGCAAGGAGCAGGCGGTGGAGCTGGCGAGCATCGCACACCACGCGACCCCGAGAAATGTCTTTCGTGTGCGAATCGTGCCTCTCCTCCCGGAACTGCTGCGAATTCATACGGTAACCGAATCATGTTGCAGCACTTTTCATTTCAACAAAAAGCGCGACTGTGCACTGTTACAGTCCGCCCGGCGCCAACCCCTCGGCGCCGGAAGGAATGATTCGATGAAAACTACATCCGTGACGCGAAAACTGTTCGGGGCGGCGGTCGCTGTGGCCTTCACCGCCTTCGCCGGATCGGTGCTGACGGCCGGACCGGCCGCGGCGGGAGTGGACGGGGTCAGCGTCCTCGGCCGCACTCCCGGCACCGAATGCGGTATCGCGGCAGGCTGTTCCATCACTACCGGCCTGTCCGGGACCGGCAAGCTCGAGTTGGTGGAGTTCCTGGTCAACGGCGCGGTCATCGGCACCGCCTACCCCACCGTCACCAATGGCCTGGTGTCCGCCTCGCACGAGTGGTGGCCGACCGCCGAGGGCACCTACACCGTCGGCGTCCGTCAGGGCGTGTCCATGGTGTCGGTCGTCCACAATGTCGGCCGCGCCGACTACTGCTCGCTGGTGCCGAGCGGTTCGGCCGGATCCGGTTCCGCGGGTTCGGGTTCGGCGGGCAGCGGTTCGGCGAGCGGCTCGTTCGGCAGCGGATCGGCCGGAAGTGGTTCGGCGGGTAGTGGTTCCGCGAGCGGCTCCGGTTGCTGAGGCCCCGGCCGCGAGAGCGGTGCTATCCCTTGCGGACCTTGCTCACCGTGGTGGTGAACAGGGAGTCGAGGGATTCGGCATCGGCCTTGCCGTCGCCGAAGGTCATGTAGGTCACGTTGATTCGCACATCCCCGATCTGGCCGAGGAGGCTCTGCATGCGGCGAGTGGTTCCGCCCGCGCCTGATTCGGATTTCACGGTGCGCCGCAGCGCCAGGGTGTCGTCGGCGTCCAGCGGTGGCGGCGGATCGAGTTCGGTGGTGACGGTGGCGGTGGTCCCGCCGTGGCTGACCTGCATGGTGCCGCAGCGCTGCAACTGATCTCGCAGGGTCGACAGCGGTTGATCGGTGCGCACCAGTTCGACGGTGAGGGTCGAACGGGTTTCGTCATCGGTGCCGACGGAGATGGCGGGTCCGGCCCCCGGTGTGGGCGGGGTGCAGGCGCTGGGTTCGACCAGTGAGCCCGGCAGGACGCCGTCGAGATCGTGCGCGGCCTGTCCGGCCGCATCGGCGGGCAGGGTGATCGCCGGATAGTTGGACGGGAACGCGGACGCGTTGGGCAGCAGCTTCGCCAGCCCGCTGTCCGGTTTCGCGGTGGTGACCGGTCCGCGTGCCGCGACGGGTTGCCCCGACACCGAATTGCCGCAGGCGGCGAGGACGCAGCCGAGCACCGCCACCCCTATGACGCGGACGGGCATACGGCACAGCCTGACAGCGGAATCCGGCGAAATCACCGGTCCACTATGCCGAATTTCTGCTGTTCACACGGATTGCCACGCCGCAGTGCCCCGATCCCGGGAATGCGTCCCGGCGTAGCGTGGTTGCAGCCGGGGTGCGGGCGGTGCACGACGTGCCGCCGCATGAGGGACAATGTGGAAGGTCCCCGACCGCGCCGCCGCGATGAAGGACCCGCGGCAGCGCAGGGTTCGCCGCACCGGTAGTGCCCACCGGCACCGCCGCCGCAGCGCGGAGGGTCACGCAGGAAGGAGTACGCGATGGACTACGAGTCGCGCATGTACGAGTTGGAGTTCCCGGCTCCGCAGTTGTCGTCGGCCGACGGCTCGGGTCCGGTTCTGGTGCACGGTCTGGAAGGCTTCACCGACGCCGGGCACGCTGTCCGCCTGGCCACCACGCATCTGCGGGAGAGCCTGGAATCGGAGCTCGTCGCCTCGTTCGATATGGACGAGCTGCTCGACTACCGCTCCCGTCGCCCGCTGATGACCTTCAAAACGGATCACTTCTCGGACTACTCCGAGCCCGAACTGAATCTCTGGGCGGTCAAGGACACGGCGGGCACCCCGTTCCTGCTGCTGTCCGGACTGGAACCGGACCTGCGGTGGGAGAAGTTCGTCACCGCGGTGCGGCTGCTGTCCGAACAGCTGGGCGTGCGCCGCACCATCGGCCTCTCGGCCATCCCCATGGCCACCCCGCACACCCGTCCCCTCGGTGTGACCGCTCACGCCAGCAACCGTGACCTCATCGGTGACCATCAGGGCTGGCCCGGCGAACTCCAGGTCCCCGGCAGCGCCTCGTCCCTGCTGGAATACCGCATGGCACAGCACGGTCACGAGTCCGTCGGCTTCTCGGTCCACGTGCCCCACTACCTCACCCAGACCGCCTACCCCGAGGCCGCGCAAACCCTCCTCGAGAACGTCGCCGAGAACGCCGGCCTCGAACTCCCCCTCAAGGCCCTCACCGAACAGGCCGCCCGGGTCCGCGAACAGGTCAACGAGCACATCTCCGGAAACTCCGAGGTGGAAACCGTAGTCCAGGCCCTCGAGCGCCAGTACGACTCCTTCATCACCGCCGAGGAACGCAAAGCCAGCCTCCTGGCAAGCGAGAACGAACTCCCCACCGGCGACGAACTCGGAGCGGAGTTCGAGAAGTTCCTGGCCGAGCAGGCGGGATTCGCCGACGGCGACGGCGCGGACGGCGGAGATCTGCACTAGGGGCGCCTAGCGGTAACGTTGTCCGGCGTGCAGCTTTCCGAACTCATTCCCGATCAGGCCGTCTCCGATGTCGATCCGGACTGGTTGTATGAGACTTTCGCGGAGTGGGCGCTCGGACAGGGGTTGACGCTGTATCCAGCGCAGGAGGAGGCGCTGCTCGAGCTGGTGACCGGGGCGAATGTCATTCTGGCTACGCCCACCGGATCGGGTAAGTCGATGGTGGCGCTGGGCGCGCATTTCGCGGCGCTCAACAAGGGGCAGCGGAGTTACTACACCGCGCCGATCAAGGCGCTGGTGAGCGAGAAGTTCTTCGCGCTGTGCGAGGTGTTCGGGGCGGATCGGGTCGGGATGGTGACCGGAGACGCGGCCGTCAATCCCGAAGCGCCGATCATCTGTGCCACCGCGGAGATTCTGGCGAATCTCGCGCTGCGGGAGGGCGATGCGGCGAATGTCGGCCAGGTCATCATGGACGAGTTCCACTACTACGCGGATCCGGATCGCGGGTGGGCCTGGCAGGTGCCGCTGATCGAGTTGCCGAATGCGCAATTCCTGCTGATGTCGGCCACTTTGGGTGAGGTCGACTTCTTCGCGGAGGACCTCACCCGCCGGACCGGGCGGTCCACGGCGACCGTGTCGGGAGCGGAACGGCCGGTGCCGCTGAGCTTCTCGTATGTGCGGACGCCGATCACCGAGACGCTCGAAGACCTGGTGACCACCAGCCTCGCGCCGGTGTACGTCGTGCACTTCACGCAGGCCGCCGCCATGGAGCGCGCGCAGGCGTTGATGAGCGTGAACTTCGCGTCCAAGGCCGAGAAGGACGCCATTGCCGAGGCGCTGGGCGAATTCCGGTTCGCGACCGGGTTCGGCAAGACGCTGTCGCGGTTCATCCGGCACGGGATCGGGGTGCATCACGCGGGCATGCTGCCCAAGTACCGGCGGCTGGTGGAGAAGCTGGCGCAGGACGGGCTGCTCAAAGTCGTCTGCGGCACGGACACTCTCGGCGTCGGCATCAATGTGCCGATTCGCACGGTCATGCTGACCGGGCTCACCAAATACGACGGGGTGCGCACGCGGCGGCTCAATGCCCGTGAGTTCCATCAGATTTCGGGGCGGGCCGGGCGGGCCGGGTTCGACACCATGGGCACGGTGGTGGTGCAGGCCCCCGAGCACGAGGTGGAGAACGCGCGGCTGATCGCCAAGGCCGGGGACGATCCGAAGAAGCTCAAGAAGGTTCAGAAGCGCAAGCCGCCCGAGGGGTTCGTGTCCTGGTCGGAGGAGACCTTCGACCGGCTGGTGGCGGCCTCGCCCGAGCCGATGGTGTCGCGGTTCACTGTCACCAACTCCATGCTGCTGAATGTGATTGCGCGCAAGGGCAACTGCTTCTACGCCATGCGGCATCTGCTGGAGGAGAACCACGAGCCCCGCGCGGCGCAGCGCCGCCACATTCTGAAGGCGATCCGCCTGTACCGCGCGCTGCGCGACGCGGGTGTGGTGCAGCAGCTCGACGAACCCGATCAGTACGGCCGCCACGCGCGGCTCATGGTGGACCTGCAGCGCGATTTCGCACTCGACCAGCCGCTGTCCCCCTTCGCGCTGGCCGCGCTGGAGCTGCTGGACAAGGAGTCGCCGACCTACACCCTCGATGTCATCTCCATCATCGAGGCGACCCTCGAGGATCCGCGCCAGCTGCTCATGGCGCAGCAGCACAAGGCGCGCGGTGAGGCGGTCGCGCTGATGAAGGCCGACGGCATCGAATACGAGGAGCGCATGGAACTCCTCGAGGAGGTCACCTGGCCCAAACCCCTGGCCGAGGAACTCATCCTGCCCGCCTTCGAGACCTACAAGGGCGGTCACCCCTGGGTGTCGGAGTTCGAGCCCTCGCCCAAATCGGTGGTGCGCGAGATGGTGGAGCGCTCGCTCACCTTCGCCGAACTGGTGTCCCAGTACGAGCTGGCGCGCTCGGAGGGCGTGGTGCTGCGCTACCTGGCCGACGCCTACCGCGCGCTGCGTCGTACCGTGCCCGAGCAGGCGCGCACCGAGGAGCTCGACGACATCACCGAGTGGCTGGGCGAGCTCATCCGCCAGGTCGATTCGAGCCTGCTGGACGAATGGGAGCAGCTCACCAATCCGGGCGCGGAAACCGATACCGAGCAGGTGGCTTTCGGCGCGGAGACGGTCCGGCCCATCACGGCCAACGAGCGGTCCTTCCGAGTCCTGGTGCGCAATGCCATGTTCCGCCGCCTCGAGCTGGCCGCCTTCGGGCGCTGGGAGGCGCTCGAGGAACTCGGCGACGAACTGGACTGGGAGGCCGAGCTGGGCCCCTACTTCGACGAGTACGAAGAGATCGGCACCGGCCCGAACGCGCGCGGCCCGAAGCTGTTCCAGATCGAGCAGCGCCCCGAGTTCTGGCATGTGCGTCAGGTGCTCGACGACCCCAATGGCGACCACGGCTGGGCCATCGAGGCCACCGTGGATCTGGCCGAGTCCGATGCCGCCGGTGAGGTGGTATTCGACGAGGTCACCGTGTCCGCGGGTTGAACCGGTCACACTCGGTAAGCCCCCTATGCCCGGTTCGCGCAGCTGACCGGGTAGTAGGGTGAAAAGTTCGTTCGGGCGCCGGTTCGTTTTTCGTAGGCAAACGCGTGTATTCTCGCGCACTGTTGCCTGTCGCCGCCTTCGCGCCCGAACGAGAAGAGTTCCCTTAGATTGACCGATCGAAACGTGCCCGAGTCGCCCTGTCTGGTCATCGACCTGAACCGGGTCCGCGCGAACTACCGCGCACTGCATGCCGCGCTACCCACCGCGCGAATTCGCTTCGCCGTCAAGGCGAGTCCCGTGCCGGAGATCATCCGGCTGCTGAATGACGAGGGCGCCGAGTTCGACGTCGCCAGTATCGGCGAGATCGAGCTCTGCATCGCGCAGGGCGTCGACCCGGCCGTCATGTGTTACGGGAACCCCATCAAGAAGGCCTCGCAGATCGCCACCGCCTATGCGGCGGGCGTGCGACGCTACGCCTTCGACACCGAGGACGATCTGGAACGCATCGCCGAGCATGCGCCGGGTTCCGAGGTGGAGTGCCGGTTCCTGGCTTCGGCGCCGGCGTCGCAGACGCCGTTCGGCACCAAGTTCGGTTGCGCGCCCGGTGAGGCCGTGCATCTGCTGGTGCGCGCCAATGATCTGGGCCTGAAGGTGGTCGGCCCCTACTTCCATGTGGGTTCGCAGCAGCTGGATCCGATCGCATGGAAGATCGGCATCGAGCAGGCCGCGGCCATCACCGAAGCCCTTGCGGTCAAGGACATTCCGGTGACGGCGGTGAATATCGGTGGGGGACTTCCGATTTCGTACGCCGACGCGGCTCCTGGCATCGACGAGCTGGGTACGGTGATCGCGCACGCGGCCGCCACCCTGCTCCCGGAACACACTCACCTGGTGGTGGAACCCGGTCGTGCCCTGGTGGGCAACACCGGCGTGATCCACGCCGAGGTGGTGAATGTTCGCACCGCGCCGGACGGGCGGCGCTGGGTATACCTCGATATCGGTCGCTACAACGGCATGGCCGAAACCGAGAACGAGTACATCGCATACCGATTCCAGACCGACCGCGACGCGGATCCGATGGATGAGGTCGTGATCGCTGGTCCGACCTGCGATGGCGACGATGTACTCTATCAACGCACGCGGGTCCTTCTTCCGACCACGTTGCGAGCCGGTGATTCAGTTCGAATCCTCGAAACCGGCGCTTATACGGCGAGCTATTCGTCGGTGTCCTTCAACGGTTTTCCGCCTCTGACTGTGCATGTCAGTGGCGCTGAGCGAGAGTGAGTTCGCTTATGACGGCAGAATTCACCGGCTGGCATGTGCTGGCCGAGTTCGGTGGTGTCGACGCAGCCCTCTGTGACGACCTCGAACGGCTCGAAACCGCGCTTCGAAAATCGCTGGTCGCCGCGGGGGTGACCATTTGCGATGTCGTGCGCAAGCAATTCGAGCCGCAGGGTGTCACCATCCTGGCCCTCCTGGCGGAGTCGCATGCCTCCATCCACACCTATCCGGAGTCGGGTGACATCTTCGTCGACGTATTCACGTGCGGCAGCATCGGTTCCGGTGCCACCAAGGCAGTGGAGCTGCTCAAGGAGGAGCTGTCGCCGAAGTCGGTCAACATGGAGGTCATCCAGCGCGGCCACAGCGCCCGCCGGATCCATGAGCCCGTCGGCGAGGGTATGACCCGCGTGTGGAACATGTCCGAGGTGATCGTGGATACGAACACCCCGTTCCAGCACATGGTGATCGCCAAGACCGAGCAGGGCATCTCCCTGTTCTCCGACGACGATCGGCAGTCGACCGAGTTCTCGCAGCTCACCTACCACGAGGCCATGCTGGTCCCGGGGTACGCGCTGGCGAGCAAGCTCGACAAGGTCCTCATCATCGGTTCCGGTGAGGGTGTCGCCTCGCAGATGTCGGTGGCCGCGGGCGCGTCGCTCGTCGACCATGTCGACATCGACCAGCTCGAGGTGGAGCTGTGCGCCGAGCACCTCCCCTACGGCTACTCGCAGGCGGATCTGGCCGAGGCGGTCGCGCAGACCGGCCCGATCAAGATGCACTACGCCGACGGCTGGGATTTCCTCGCCAAGGCCGAGGCCGCGGGTGTCCGCTACGACCTCATCTGCATCGACCTGCCCGATGAGCGTGTCGAGGATGCCCAGCACAACCGCCTGTACGAGGATGATTTCCTCAACCGCTGCAAGGCGCTGCTCGCCGAGGGCGGCGTGCTGGCGGCGCAGGCCGGCTGTCAGACCATGTGGCGCAACGAAACCCTCAAGCGTTCGTGGACCCGCTTCCACAACCTGTTCGAGACCGTCGTGCCCTACGTCTCCGACGAGCACGAGTGGACCTTCATCTTCGGCACCCCGAAGGCGATCGAGGATCCGGTCGCGAAGATGACCGCCACCCTCTCGACCCTGCCCTACAAGGCCGAGACCATCGACGAGCGGGCCCTGGTCCGCGGCGCGATCGAGCCGCACGCCCTGCGTGTGGGCGTGAGCGTCTAGCCGATCTGTTCCGAGCGCAGTGCCCCGCACGAATTCGTGTGGGGCACTGCGTTTTTCATTGCCCGACACCAGAAATTGCGCACCAGGTCACATACAGCGTCAATTATGACCCGCGCCACGGCGATTCGAGATTTTCCTTGACGTGGCATGAATCCGAGTCCACTATGGACGGTTCATGACCGCACGACCCGCCGGAAAGAGGTGTCACCATGGCATTCTTCGCGAACTTCCATCACCCCTGGACTGTTCTGTCCGTACTCGGTGAGACCACTCGCCGCCCCGCCACACCGGTCAGCCGTCCCGCCCACCCGTAACGGCCTCTCCCGAATCGATTGTCGGGCCGGACCGTTAGAGTCGCCCCGACAGCGCTCCACGATTCGGGGGATCATGCACGACACCGATGCCGTTCCGGCCGTTGCCGATTGGGATGAGGACAGCTGGGAAGCACCCGCCGCATGGTGGGAGCGCGGCTTCCCGGTTCGCGGTCTCAGCCCACAGCAACCGATCACGCTCGACGGTTCCGCGGCGTCGGCGCTTGCCGATATCGTTCTCCGGCATCATGTTTCGCTGACCCAGCTGTTCGACGGAATCGCCGGTTCCGGGTCGAGTGAGATCGCCGCTGCCGCGAAGGCGGCGATGACCGATCCCGAAACCTGCTCCCCGCTGGGAGCCGCCGTCCTGGCGTATGTCGTCGACGGACTCATCAGCCGATCCCACTACGGCGGTTCCGGGCGGACCGTGGACGCCTGGGTGAGCACGCGGGGTCTCGGCTTCGCGGCCGAGGCGGTGGTGCACGAGCTCGACCTGCGGATGGGCTCGGGGGCGGCCGCACTCGTCGCGCCCTACCTCAGGTCGGTGTACAAGCCGTGGCACCGGATCCATTCACTGCACATCAATATCGTGCGGGTGCGCCACCTGCTGGCCCACGCCTCCGACGCCGAGTACCGCCAGGTGGTGGCGCGGCTCGGTGAGCTCCGAAACCAGGCCACCGACACACGGATTCGCATCGCGACGTCCTTCCTGGCTCCCACCGAACGCGAGTGGGTCGCCGAGGACACCCGGCATCCGATCCCCAACGCGCGGTTCGATCGTTCCGCGGCCCTGCTGCTCGCCTCGGCCGGCACATCGGCCGAGCTGACGCGCATCGTCGAAGCGCTGCAGGAGGATCCGCTCGCCGATTTCGACGGCTGGCCGGCGCTCTACACCGCGCTGGCTCGATTCGGCGCGGGTTGCGCTCCCCTGGTCGATCGCCTGATCGACCAGCCCGATCTGGAGAGCGCCGAGGTGTCCGCGCTGACCTACGCGCTGGCCCAATTGCCTTCCGACTACGCGTTTTCCGCACTGCTCGCCCGCATCGATCGCCCCCGTGTTCCACCGGTGATCGACCGGACCGTGCGGCGCTACCCCCGCCGTGCGCTGCGACTGCTGCCGCCGGTCGCGAAGCAGTCCGCCCTCGGGCTGGCCCTGCTGCGGCTGGCAGCCCGCGCGGTGCCCCCGACCGCACCCGAGGCAGCGGCGGTCGCCGACCTGCTCGCGGGACCGTCGCGCATCGCCGACCGCACGGAATTGCCTGAGGTCCTGCGGATTCCACCGTGGGAGCGCCCCCGTACCCGGATCAAGCCGCTCGTCCTGCCCGATCTGGTCGCACCCCGGCCGAACAGCCTGGACTGGGCTCCGGGCGAGCGGGAGGAGTGCGCGCAGCAGTACGTCCCGCTCTGGGATTCGCTGCGAGCCGACTGGTCGGCCTCCCTCGCGGGGGCCACCACGCAGGATTCGTATGCCCTGCCGTATCTGTTCGTCCACGCCCCGGAGGAATTGATGCGCCCGCTGCTGGCGACGACCGGCTCCGGTCCGCTGTGGGACGGCGACGACATCCTGCCGCGCGTCCTCGCCAGGTTCGGTGACGAGGCCCTCCCGTATGTGCTGGCCATGGTGCAGTCCAGGGCGGGCAGTCACGGGCAGATTCTCGCGCCGGTCACCGGCACCGCCGTCACCGCCCTCATGATGCGCTGGCTCGACAGCAAGAAGGCCCGCGAACACGCGCTGACCTGGTTCGACCGGCACCTGGCCACCGCGCTGCCGGAGCTGATCGCGGCGGCGCTGAGCAAACCAGGAAAGCATCGCCTGCTGGCCGAATCGGCCCTGCGCGCGCTTGCCGACCGCGGCCATCGTGCCGCGATCGACAGCGCCGCAGCGCGATTCGGCGATCAGGTCGCCGAGGCGATCGGCGTCGCGCTGGATACCGACCCGCTGCTGCGGCTGCCCGCGCGCATCCCCGCCTTGCCGAAATGGCTGGACCCGCACGCACTTCCGCCGCTCGCCCTGCGTGACAGCGGTGCGGCCCTGCCGGTTTCGGCGGTCCGCGATGTGTGCGTCATGCTGGCGCTGTGCGGCCCGCACGGCGACTACGCCGGTGTGGCCGCCGTGTCGGAAGCACTCGATCCGAAGTCGCGGGCGGAGTTCGCCTGGGGCCTGTTCGAGAGCTGGCGGCTGGCCGACTATCCGTCCAAGGACGGCTGGATCCTGCACGCGCTCGGCCTGTTCGGAGACGACGAGACCGCCCGCCGATTGGGTCCGTGGATTCGCCGCTGGCCCGGTGAGTCGAGCCACGCCCGTGCGGTGGCGGGCCTGGACGCTCTGCTCGTCATCGGCACCGATATCGCGCTCATGCAGCTGCACCGGATCTCCGAGCGGGTGAAGTTCAAGGGCATCCGCACCAGCGCTCAGGAAAAGATCGCGGAACTGGCGGCCGGCCTGGAGCTGACTCCGGAGGAACTCGCCGACCGCCTGGTCCCCGATTTCGGCCTCGACGCCCACGGAACACTCGAACTCGACTACGGTCCAAGGGGTTTCGTCGTCAGCTTCGACGAGCACCTGACCCCGATCCTCTTCGACGCGGTGCGCACCGGCGAAGACGGCTGGCAACCCACCACCATTCGCAAAACCCTCCCCAAACCGACGGCGACCGACGACCCCGACCTCGCGCCCGCCGCCTACAAATCCTTCACCACCCTGAAGAAGGAGGTGAAATCCGCTGCCGCAGGCCATATCCGCCGCTTCGAACGCGCCCTGGCAGCGCAACGCCGCTGGTCGGTCACCGACCACCACCGCCTGTTCGTCGAGCATCCGCTGCTCTGGCAGGTGACCCGCCGCCTGGTCTGGGCAACCTTCGACAGCGACGGCGCGGTCACCGGTTCCTTCCGCATGGCCGAGGACCGCACCTACGCCGACGCCACCGACGAGACGATCACCGTGCCCGCGACCGCCACCCTCGGCATAGCCCACCCCCTGCACCTGGGCCAGGATCTCCCCCTCTGGAGCGAACTCTTCGCCGACTACGAGATCCTCCAACCCTTCCCCCAGCTCCACCGCGACATCCATTCCCTCACACCGGAAGAACGCACAGCCACCACCCTCCCCCGCTTCCAGGACCGGCAGGCCCCCGCGGGCAGACTCCTGAACCTCGCACAACGCGGCTGGCGGCGCGGCGACTACATGGAAGACATCTGGAGCGAACTCTCCCACGACGTCGACTGCGGCACAGTGCTCATCCGCCTCCACGACGGCGGCCTGATCAGCAGCAGAACGGACCGCTCCGAAAAGCAGCCGATCTCCGTCCATCTCGTCGCGCGCACTTCTGCGGAGCGCACCCCGGTATTCGGCGACCTGGACCCGATCACCGCCTCCGAACTACTCCGAGACCTGACGATATTGACCGCCTGAGCCCGCCCTCACGCGAACCGCCGCCCTTTCGTCAACAGCGCCACCCGGCCCCGGGGACTGATCCGCCAACGTCCCCGGGGCGCGCTGGGCAGGATGAGGCCGCGAGACTCCAGTTGAGCCAAGGCATTCCGAGTCCGCCACCCGGTCAGAGCGGCAGCACCTTGCACCTGCGCGGCGGTCAGCACGCGGTCCGGATGCAACGCCGCCAGCACGGCCACCTCGGCCGCGTTCACGCGCGCACCCCGGAGCGACCGAAAACCGTTGCCCACTCCCGCCAGTCACGACGATGAGCCCGGTGGCAGCCACCGGGCCGCCCACTGCCGGGAACTTCGAGGTAGCCACCGCCCGTGAGAACCAGCCGTAGAGACCCACCTCTGCGCGCCCGCCGTTCCCGGCGAAATCCCCAGCAGGACCACGCGATAACGCCGACACACAATCCGATGATCGAGAGCAGAGCCCACATATCCCAAGGCATGACCGCCTCCTGGCAGATGCGAATTGACTTCGATGCGTCCCGGCGACCTATTACCGGCACAGGACAAGCACACACCCGCCCAGAACTCAGGTGGGCGCTAATTCTGGGATCCCAAAAATCTGAGCCGAAGTCCGTGTGAGGTTCCCACTTTGGGCTCACACTTTTCCCAACACACGTGCTCGACCGGACGTCAGGACGAGGCCATGACGGATGCAGCCGACAGCACCTTCCCGCGCCGCCAGCTCGGCCGGTACCTCCGCGAGGGCCGAGAAGCCCTGGGGCTAACCATTGTCGAGGCTGCCGACCTGATGCAGTGGGGTAAGAGCACGCTGCAGCGATTCGAACGCGGACAGTCCGACCGCGTGCGCGTGGTCGACGTGCGCGAACTGTGCCGGATCTACGACTTCGACAACGGGATGACCGAAGCCATGGTGGGGCTGGCGCAGCAGGCAGCGGTCAAATCGTGGTGGCACGAGTTCGGGGATCTGATACCGGAGAACTTCAGCGTCTACATGGGTTTGGAGTCCAGCGCCCGAGTTCTCACCACCTACCAGCCCGATCTGGTCCCCGGCCTGCTGCAGACCGCCGACTACGCGCGCCGCCTCATCCACACCGCCCACCCCGATGCCAGAGAGTCGGAAATCGCTGGGCGAGTACAGGTTCGAATGCGGCGACAGGTTTTGATCACCCGCAATACCAGGCCGACAGCACTGCACGTGGTGCTGAGCGAAAGTGTGCTGCGTCGATCGATCGGAGGACCGACGATCATGGCAGCCCAGATGCGCCATCTGGCCGACACCAGCACTCGTCCGAATATCGCGATTCTCGTGCTGCCATTCGCGGCGGGGATGCCTACGGGTGAGCAGACCGGCCCATTCGTGATCTTGGATTTCGGCCACGACAACCACGGCAGATCTGTGGAACCGACCGTGGTCTACGCCGAAGGGTTCACGGGCGACATGTACTCGGAGAAGGTTCGCGTTGTCGATTGCTACGCAGCCGCATACGACCGAATCCGGCGGGCGGCACTCGACGAAGCGGATTCGAGGATTCTGCTACGACAGACGGCGAAGGAGTATTCAGCGTGAAAGCGGATCTGGCGCAGGCACATTGGTTCAAGAGCAGTCGTTCCGGCGGGTCGAAGGAGTGCGTCGAAGTCGCTTTCCTCACCGACGCGGTCGGCGTGCGGGACAGCAAGGACCCGACGGGTCCCGCGCTGTTCCTGCACCCCGAGGCGTGGGACCGATTCACCGCCGGGGTGCGGGCCGGCAGGTTCGACCTGCGGTGAGCTAGACCGGCTGCGGTTCGACGGTCCAGGCGGGCAGGGGCGGGGTCATGGGGTTGGCGGTAGGTGCGCCACCGGCCAGGCGGGACTTGGGCAGCCACTGCGAGACGATCATGGCGGTGCGATCGAATACCTTGTGCGCCTTCAGTTCCGGGGGAAGATGTGCGGCGAGCGACGGGATCGCGGCGAGGTGCCGCAGTGCCGCATCGGCATCGGCCACCGGATCGGTGTCAGCGCCGCGCCCCGCGACGAGGTGGATGCCGATCTGCCGCTCTTCGGGCTGATACAGCAGCCAGGCCGCATCGAGGCCGGATTCCACTGCGGCAGTGCGGATATCGGGCCACACGGCCTCCAGGAGCGCACGCGGATCGTCCCCTTCGTAGGTGAACCGCTCGAATCGATCCACGGCATGTTCGGCGATCGGGGTGAAGTTCTCCGCACCCGCGACCCGCCAGATGTGGCGGTCCACGCCGAGGAAGAACGGGCGGCTCCAGAATGTGACGCCGGGTTCGAATTCCAGTTCCTCGGCCGTGAAGCGCCGGTACTCCTCGACGTTGTCCCACGTGTCGAACAGGTAGCGCCCGCCGGTGAGGATCGCGCCGGTGACGGCGTCGTAGCGGGCGGGCATGTACTTCATGAGCATGCCGGGCCTGGCATCCATCACCCGTCGCTCGATCTCCTGCAGGTTCACCAGTTCGCTCATCTCGACCCCGTCGGCGACGGCGAAGTCCGAGGTGAAAGCGGCTTCGGCCGGAATCGGCCCGACTTCGTATCCACGGATGTCCATGACGACCTCTCGATCAACTCGTTCGTTCAAGCAATGACTTCTCGACCATAATTGAGCACTGCTCATTTTTCAACCACTGATCAATTTCCGTGCACTGTATGCTGCTCACATGCCCGCTACCCGCCGCGAGCGCCGCCGCGCCGAAACCACCGCAGAGATCAAGACCGTCGCCCTGAAACACCTGGTCGAAGACGGCGTGGACGCGGTCTCCCTGCGGGCCGTCGCCCGCGAACTCGGCATGGCCTCGGGCAGCGCCTACACCTACTTCCCCACCCGCGAAGCCCTCCTCGCCACCCTGGCCGCCGACCTGCGCGCCGACCTCGCCCACACCCTCGAGGCGGCCCGCGCCACCGCCGACACCCCCGCCGCCCAGCTGATCGCCCACGGCCTGGCCTACCGCGACTGGGCCTTGGCCCACCCTCACGAATTCCGCCTCGTCTTCAGCGCCGCGGCCCAGCACGCCGACACCGCCGATTACGACCTCTGCCTCGGCCTGGTCTCCCTGGCGACCCAGGCCCGCCTCCCCCAGACCATCCACCCCTACGACTGGTCGGAGATGAACCAGTCCTTCGCGGCCCTGGCCCGCACCCGCTTCCCCGATCTCCAACCCGCCACTCTCGCACTGGCCCTGCGCATTTGGGGTCGCATGCACGGCCTGGTAACCCTCGAACTGGACGGCATCCTGGCCCCCCAGATCGCCGACCCCGCCGCCCTCTACCGCGACGAGCTGACCGACCTGGCCGCCTCCCTCGGAGCGCCCGCTTGACTTGGAGCGCACTCCAGGTCTTAGCGTCGGTGGACGTGAGCACGGCTCACGATCGATCCAGTCGTCACGAAGGAGGAACCGCATGATCGCGACCAGGAAGCTCGGCGAGCTGACCGTCGGCGCGGAGGGACTGGGACTCATGGGCATGAGCCAGGCCTACGGGGTGCGCAACGATGACAACGAGTCGATCGCCACCATCCATCGGGCACTGGATCTCGGTGTGACACTGCTGGATACGGCGAACGTGTACGGCCCGGAGACGAATGAGCGACTACTGGGACGCGCGATCGCCGATCGCCGCGACCGGGCGATCGTGGCCACCAAATTCGGGATCGTCTGGGGCGCGGACGGATCCATGGGCGCACGCGGAGACGCGGCATATGTGAAGCAGTGCGCCGAACAGTCACTGACACGACTGGGCATCGATCACATCGACCTGTACTACCAGCATCGGGTCGATCCGACCGTTCCGATCGAGGAGACCTGGGGCGCGCTGTCGGAGCTGGTAGCCGCGGGCAAGGTGCGCCACCTCGGAATCTCGGAAGCCTCGGCCGACACCATCCGACGAGCGCACGCCGTCCACCCGATCACCGCACTGCAGAGCGAATGGTCGCTGTGGACCCGCGACATCGAAGCCGAAATCGTCCCCACCGCAAGGGAACTGGGCATCGGAATCGTCCCCTTCTCCCCCCTGGGCCGCGGCTTCCTCACCGGCTCCATCACCTCCACCGACGACCTGCCCGCCGACGACATGCGCCGCCGCCTCCCCCGTTTCGCGGACGGCAATATCGACACCAACCTCGCGATAGTCACCGCACTCCGAGATCTGGCAGCCGAAAAAGACGTCACCCCAGGACAACTCGCGCTAGCGTGGGTACTGAGCCGCGGCGCCGATGTCGTCCCGATCCCCGGCACCAAGCGCCGCACCTACCTGGAACAGAACGTCGCGGCCGCCGGCATCACCCTCACCGCAGACGATCTGGCCCGCATCGAAGCCGCCGCTCCGCGCGACGCCATCGCAGGAGCCCGCTACCCCGAAGAACTGGCCCGCGCCGCAGGCAAATAACCGCACCACCCCAAGAGGTCCCGAATGCCGAGCACCCCCGGCCGTCGCCCCTTCCTCCCACCCCGCTGGTTCATCCGGCTGGCCTGGTACACCCACCGAGCCGTCTACCGTGCCACCGGATCCCGACTAGGCCTCTGGCCCCCCAAGGACGACACCCACTGGGGGACAATGCAACTCACCGTCACCGGCCGCCGAACCGGCCACCCCCGCAGCGTCATGCTCGGCTACTTCGAAGACGGCCCGAACCTCGTCACCCTCGCCATGAACGGCTGGTCCAACGGCGAACCAGCCTGGTGGCTGAACCTCCAATCCACCCCCGACGCCACCGTCGACCTCAAAGGCGAACGCCGCACAGTCCACGCCCACGCCGCTCAAGGCCCAGAACGAGAACGCCTCTGGTCCCGCTGGCGCGAAATCGACCACGACCTGGACGCCTACGCCGCCCGCCGCTCCACCGAAACCGCCGTAGTAGTCCTCGAACCAACCCCCACCTGACAACTCACACCGCGTCCAGTTGAAATGGGCACCATCGAACTCGAGATTCAACCTCTACCTGACGAGGCGTGGCTGGACGGCCGGATCCTGGTGGGATATTCCGGCGAAGCCCGGCGGACCGGGAAAGCCGGACAGGGGCCGATGCCGGCGGAGCGATCTCCGCAGACATCAGATTGCCGGTGGCAAGACGGCCGGCGACAGGGGTTCTCGGTCAACATCTTCCAAATTCTCGACGCAGGTCGATCACGGCGACCGCAGTCGCCCTTCCCATAATGCCGAGTTGAGCGCGTTCGACCGGCTCGTCGACCGTTTGCCATCGATGCTCGAGTTGTCTCCTGTGCGCGAAGTGGTTCGCACCGAATTCCGTTGGGCTGTTTTGGTTTTACATGGCTCGGATGCGCAAACGGACCGGGCAACCGCCGTCGCCCGACCGTGCCTGCGACCGGTTACTCAAGGTCCCGGGCCGCGCCGCCGTGTCCTGAGCCCGATTGGCCGAGATCCCGTGGTACGCCTGAGCGACCCGCCGATGGGCCGTGAGGGTCTCAACGGTCCGCGAACTGCGACACTCGGTGAATGGTGGGAATGGTCATCAGTACCCCGGGCGGTAGAGAGTCGACAACCTCATGGTGAGGCTACCGAAGGCCGCGCATTCGGCCCGGCCATGGCGGATTCATGAGATCACGGGTGACTTCCGGCTCGCCGACGTATGGGCGTTGCCGACACCCGGTGACATCGGCGACTTTCCCCGCTTGGTGCGGCTGCTCGCGGAAGGCTCCGGGGCGCACCGTTCACCGGTGGTCCGCGCGCTGTTCGCGCTGCGGTGGAAACTCGGAAGGCTGTTCGGCTGGGATCGTCCCGATTTCGACGTCGGCACCGGGGTGCCGACGTTGCGCGACAGGCTGCCGGCGGATCTGCGTGATGCTCCCTCCGGCCCGGGCCTGCGCTCGATTCCGTTCACTTCGGTGTACCTGACGCGCGACGAATGGGCGTTGGAGAGCGCGAATCGGACTGTGCACGCAGTGCTGCACGTTGGCTGGGTGCCCGATGAAGGGACAGGAGTCTGCCGCGGCCAGATGGCGGTGTTGGTCAAACCCAACGGTGCACTGGGAGTGGCCTACCTGACTGTGATCGCGCCGTTCCGCCGTCTGATCGTGTGGCCGTCGATGATCCGAATGATTGGGCGCGAATGGCACGAGGCCGATCGGTAACAGCCAAGGGAAACGCACGCATCTGCCGCTGTTCGTGCTGGCCGAACCGGCCGACGCGGGCAGGCGAAGATCCAACAGACCGAACCGATCTGGGGCCGACCGAATGCACCATACTGCCTGAGTTCCGTGCGCAGAGGTTGCGGGATCGACTCTGTGCTGCTCTGGTCGTCGGGTGGCCCCGACATCGACGACCGCCCCCGGCAACCAAACCTATCTTCGGTTCCAGTCGGCGGCACCGAACCGCCATGGCCGCTATCCTGGAATCTTCGCGCTGGTCAACGGACTGTCCCGTTCCGGGATTCTGACCGCTACTCGAGAACAGTTCCGCCAGCGCGAAAATGCCTGGTATCAAGGCAATCTCCAGGATCCCGCGACTATCGACCCGACCGTCTACGACCTCGGTCTTCATCCGGGCGCAGTAGCCTGGTTCAAAGCGTCCGCCATGTAGATGATCATGCGGGTCGCTGGCTACCTCGAGATTCTCGATCACCACGGCATCGGCTGGACCTGCCTATGCTCCGGCAACCCCGGCATGATCATCTACGAAGACCCCTATCAAGTCGTCGCGAAGCCATAGCCCTGCGGCATCGACAAGTACCCACCATGTGTCCGCTTCTAGCCGCTGGACGCTCGGTTCGGGACGGCCCCGGCCCTCGACCGAACGCACTGATCTGGCGAGTCCAACGCGACGTCACTCGCGGGCTCAGGCAGCTACGGCCGATCAGGTTGAAGTCGCGCTGGCACGCCCATTAGGCGGAGCTGGCGCATGATGATCTCTATCTCGACACGCGTGCCTTCGAGGCCGGCCGTGTGTAGCTGCTCGGCCAAGACTTTGGCCTGCGCCAGCGACAGGGGCCCAGTCAGGCGCAGTGCTCGCATCAGCGTGGCTACCGCCACATCGACCGATTCGAGTTCGAGGACAGTAGTTCTGTTCGCGGCCAAGATGGCATCACGAAAGCCCGGGAGTGGTTGCGGATAGCCGCAGTCCGCCCAGACCGCGCCACACATCGAGCACTGCCCATCGATATCCCACCGGCGATCTTCGCCGACCAGTGCCTCGGTAAGTGTGGATTCCGTCAGTGAGCCGCAGCTGATACAAGGCATCGGGTATGGGGCTGATTCGGTGACGATCTCCACCTCGTCGAACC
>NZ_JAERRJ010000024.1 GCF_016741815.1 Nocardia acididurans | reverse complement strand
ACGCTTCGAGCATCCGCACACCCAGAACGGCGCCGGTCGCGCCGGTGATGCCCACGACAAGTCTCCGCCGCCGACACAGGCTTCTCCCCGAAGCCTGCATTCCCTCATCCGCTGCATTCATGGTCGATCCGATCGTCAAGGTGCCTGTCCACGCTGCGGGGTTGGAAGTGCACAAGGCTGGCTATCGTGGAGTGAGTCTGCATGGCCGTTCGGCAGCGTCACCGGCACCTACCGCCACCGATGGGAAGCATCATCGAACCGCTGTCGAGTCCGGTACCAGCGACATCGTCAATCCTCAAGCAGCGGTGAGCAGTTCGCGATCTCGGAAAGGCCCACACTGCGTGCGCGCGAGTCGCAAACAAGATTTTCGTGCACGTGTCACCGCCCCGGGATCAGAACACGCCCGCGACGACGATGGTGCGGTGACCGTCCAAGCGCTCGGCGAACTCTGCCAGGAATTCCGGACGCAAAGGGGGCCAGTTCCAGAACGTGAACCCCAGGCATCCGAACGCGAGAGCGTGACCGGCCCATCGCCATTCGACCAAGCGAATGCGCTCCCCGCACGCCGGGCACGGCACACCCGCAGCGTCATCACCGGCGAACCACCCGGCCAGGCCATCGACCTCGAACAGCTTCCAGAATTCACTCGCGGATCCGGCTTCCGAGTCCGCCCGCGGCGTCATCGTGTGGCAGGCCGGACAGATCGCCGCGTCCGGGAAACCGTCCTCCCGGTAGTACCCGAAGACCTCACGGCCAGTATGGATCACCAGACCATTGGTCACCATGCTGTACGGCGCGATCGTATCAGCGGCCCACTCGACCACCCGTGACGCGGCGGTCCCGGGCGGGTACCCCGAATCGGAAAAATACACCCGATCGGTCGGCTCGGATTCCACGACCTGCGTCGCAACGAGCCAGTCGAGCACCGTCTCGGCCAAAGCCGATGCCTCGGCGAACCCTGCGTCGATGTCGACGATCGTGCGAAAGCGATCCGCCATACCCTGTCCTCCGCCCGCGATGGTCGAAGCAGCAAACGTTAACCGACCACGAGCCCCTTCCCGGCAGTAGGAACAGGTAAAACCACTGTCCTGCAACCTGATCCAGACCAGGTGACGTCGGCTTCCGTTGCCTGTCTGTCTGTCGATTCGTCGCCCAGATCGACTCCCCGAGGCGGCCCGTCGAACCTTCGTCACAGACATGATCAGCGTCCTGCACCGCCTGCTGAACTCCTGAACGACATACTCAGCCGAACGCCATGCGCGCATCGGTTACGGGCTGCGGCCACTCCCGCTGTCGATCACCAGGTCCCGGATCGCGTCCTGGATATCGTTCAACAACGCGCGCGGAATCGAATCGCCATTCCAGCGCCTCACCGACCGTGAGCCCTACCCTAGCGCGATCTCATGCGGTGGGCACTTCGCGCTCGATCCGGCGGGCGGCAGAAACTTCCACTGTTGCGAAGCCGGTGGCTGCGTTGTCAGCGAGATCCGCATAGTTCAGCAGTTTATAAGATATGTCGTTGAGCGCGTTCTCGATCTTGAGCAGAGCGAAGTCCGCATTCATCGCCAGGCTCGAGGATCGCATCTCCTCGACAACAGACATCCGTTTCCGGGCCGATCGGTTTATTCACTTCCTGCGACGCCGATCGCAGCGCAGTCGCCAAGCGGTGTAATTCAACCGGCTCGACCATCATGGGCACGATCCCTCCG
Organism: Nocardia acididurans; assembly: GCF_016741815.1. Taxonomy (GTDB): domain Bacteria; phylum Actinomycetota; class Actinomycetes; order Mycobacteriales; family Mycobacteriaceae; genus Nocardia; species Nocardia acididurans. The sequence goes on along the minus strand of NZ_JAERRJ010000024.1, from coordinate 53,306 downwards.
CACGGTAACGCGCGACTCTCCTGCGACCAGTCGGTTATGACACCAACTACTGTGCGCGCCTCCCTGACCTGGGAAGCCGACGCGATCCTCGACTATCGTGCGAGGTCGAGGAGGACCGGCGTCGTGGCGTACTCGATCGGAATTTGGATGACCCGACACAGCACCAACATTGTGGTGTATCGGTGGGAATCCGACCGTGGCGGACAATCCCGCGCCGGATTCGTCGTGCTCGATCTACGTGAACAGTCCGTGTGTCCGTCCACTCCCGAAGGGCAACCTCTCGGGGATATGACCCTTACAGCGCGCGTCGGCCGCTGCGAAGGGCTCACTCCCGACGTCGATACGGGCCTGTTCATCCAGATAGCCTCCTCGATCCTGCGCAGGATCGATACCGACGGCGCCCCACCCCGCACCGCGCATCGCGTCTACGGATAACCTGCCCCACCGAGCGACCACGCGACCCACATTTCCCGAAATGGCGCCACCGAGCCAAGAGTTCCCACCGATAGGAACAACGAGTGCGGAAATGCGGTCCCAAGGCCCACACTGGCCTGCGACAACGGTATAGGAACGAAACAATGCGAGGGACCGGTTCCTTCTCTCGAAAAGGTTGCCAGATATGAGAAACCGGCGCTTCTTCTCCCGGATCCGGCTGCGGACCCCCACACTCGGCTACGGCTTGGTCGCCGTCCTGCTGACGATCGCGCTCGCAGCCGGCGACGCCCAGTTGCGTCAAACGAGCATCGTGCAGAAGTTCACCCAGCCCGCCACTGTCACCTACGACGACCGATCCGTCCACTACATCGGCCTACTCCAGGTGCGCACCTGGATACTTCGCCGCGACCTCCCGTATCGAATCCACGCCGGCCGCGACCCTTCGCTGTCGTCCGGACATTCGGTCGAGATCGCTATGACCGGAACCGACCGACCAACCATCCGCACTGTCACCTGGACACTGGACGGCGCGCGAATAGTTTTCGAGACCGGGCACGAAATCTTCATTCCCGCCGGCCGATTCACCGATGGCCGCTGATACCGATCGACCGAAAGTAGCCGACGGAGGCCGAGCTCATGGACGTTCAACCGGTCGACGTGAGCGCCCTGGCACACGCGGTCCGGGCCAAGGCCACCACGTTGGCTGCGATCTCGCTCACCGAGCCCGCCCGCGAACTCGACACCGCGTTGAAAGGCTCACGGATCGTGTGCGCCCTCACCGGCAACCCACCTACTCAGACCGGCATCCTCACGCAGGTCGACCAGCTGATCGCATCGATCGCGACCGCGCTGTGTACGATCGGCCACCGGATCAGCCTGCCCTGCCACGACCCAATCCCCGTGGACCCGAACGACTCCGCAGTCAGTCACCAGGGGCGATGATGCCGCTGACGGTCCCTGTCGTTCTCTCTTGGAACACCGACGCACTCGACAGTCTCATCAGCGAGATAATCCGGGTCTCCTCCGCGGTGGAACGACACATCAGCGCAACCACGTTGCTGACCGCCCAGTCCATCGACTATTTCGACACCGACCGCGGCAAGACCTTCCGCGACATGATCGACACCCAGAACACCTCCCTGCATGTTCTGGTCGACGTCCTACGCAAGATCGCGACCGTTCTTCGGGGGAAGTTCCATGAGATCCGGACCAGTGTGCACCACCTCCGCGCGCTCAGCCACGAAATCGACCGGCTCAATCTGCGATTGACCGACGACGGCCGTGTGGAATACCCGCACGGATTCGACAAACGCGTCGCGGTCCAGTTCGAGCCCGAACACTCTCGCACCCCCACCGACAAGGTCCTCGCCGACATCGAGGCCTTCCGCAGCAAAGCCACCATCATTGCCCAGGACTGTCTGAAGGCGATCGGCCGGCTCGATGCGGAAACCACCGACCTGCTCAGCACCGAATGGGCTCGTGTTCGCCGCGCCGTCCATCCGTCGTAATCGACCCGGAGTTCGCGATCACGCCGAATGCCTTGTCACACATGGGAACACGACCAAGACCTCAACCGGGCCGCCGCTTCCATAATCGCCTCGACATGCAACCGTCAACCGAACAAGGCACGCACGTCCGCTACTGAAAGGCAGAGCTGAGCCGACCATGCGATTCTCACGACGGCAGGTGAGGAGCGCGAGTGTCGTCGCGCTGCTCCTGACAACACTCACCACCGGGTGCTCGACCGACAACGACCTCCAATACCCGCTGTGCACAACAGGATCCAACGGCTACCCGGTATCGGAGGCCGACCTCGGCCCCGAGCCGACAGCACCCGATCTGAGCCAACGACCCGAGATCGCCACCGGCTACCGCACCGGAATGACCCCGGTCCGCACCAAATCCTTCGCGGTCTCCACCGCCAATCCTCTCGCCACAGAGCAGGCCTGTCGCGTACTGTCCGCCGGCGGCACCGCCGCAGACGCGCTGATCGTGGCCCAAACCGTCCTCGGACTGGTCGAACCACAAGCCTCCGGCATCGGAGGCGGCGCATTCCTGCTCTACTACGACAAGTCGACCGGCACCATCGACGCCTACGACGGCCGCGAAACCGCGCCTTCCGCCGCGACCCAGAACTACCTGCGCTGGACCAGCGACACCGACCACACCACACCACAACCGAACACCCGCGCCAGCGGCCGATCCGTCGGCGTACCGGGCGTCCTGCGCCTGCTCGAACTCGCCCACCGCGACCACGGGCGACAAGACTGGTGGGATCTGTTTCACCCCGCCATCGACCTCGCCGATCGAGGCTTCCCCATCAGCGCGCGCCTCGCCGCCCAGATCAGCGCCTCCGCCACCGACCTCGCACGCGACGACGACGCGCGCGGCTACTTCCTCCAAGACGACGGCACCGCCAAACCTGTCGGCACCCTGCTGACCAACCCGGCCCTGGCCAAAACCCTCAACGCCATCGCCGCCGCCGGCGCGGATGCCTTCTACACCGGCGCCAACGCCGCCGACATCGTCGACGCCGTCGCCACGAACAGCAGCGGCCGCACCCCAGGGCTGCTCTCGACCACGGACCTGAACTCCTATCAAGCCAAGAAACGCGAGGTCTTGTGCGTGCCCTACCGCACCCACGAGATCTGCGGCATGCCCGCCCCGTCCTCGGGCGGCACCACCGTCGCGGCCACCCTGGGCATCCTGTCGCAGTTCGACCTGGCCGCCCTGCAACCCACAGGCACCCAAGGCGATACCGATTCCGCGCGCAATGGCGGCACCCCTACCGCGGAGGCGATCCATCTCATCTCCGAAGCCGAACGCCTCGCCTACGCTGACCGCGACAAATACCTCGCAGACCCCGAATACGTTCCCCTGCCAGGGAATTCACCGCACACCCTGCTCGACCCCCGCTACCTGGCCCAACGCGCCCAGCTCATCAACCCGCACCACAGCCTGGGCACCGCACCGCCCGGCGACTTCGGACCCTCCCCCCTCGGTACCGGGCCACAACTGCCCGAACATGGCACCACCCACATCTCCATCGTCGACAAGTACGGCAATGCCGCATCCATGACCAGCAGCGTCGAATCCGCCTTCGGATCCTTCCATTTCGTCAACGGCTTCCTCCTCAACAACCAACTCACCGACTTCGCCCCCGAACCAGCCGACTCCACCGGCGCACCCATCGCCAACCGCATCGAACCCGGCAAACGCCCCCGCAGCTCGATGGCCCCCACCCTGGTCTTCGATCGCGTCGCCGACGGCGATGGATTCCGACGTGACCAACTCCGGGCAGTCACCGGGTCACCCGGCGGGTCGGTCATCATCCAGTACGTCGTGAAAACGCTTGTCGCCCTGCTCGATTGGGGACTGAACCCCCAGCAAGCCGTCTCCCTGGTCACCTTCGGTGCTGGCAACTCCCACACCACCAACATCGGAGGCGAAGCCCCTGCCATCAACACCCGCGACAACGGTGCCCACGATCCCCTGATCCGGCAACTACGACAGGCAGGCCATCAGCTCGCGCTCACTCCTCAAAGCAGTGGAGCATCCGCCATCATGCGTGACCAACACGGCTGGATCGGCGGCGCCGACCCTCGCCGCGAAGGCGCCGTGCTCGGCGACATCCCTCGCTGACGAACTGGCAGTGGCACAACTCGCGCCCGACCAGCTCGCGCGCCGCCGAATCGGCGGCGCGGTCGAGCCCCCAGTTCGAGCTGGTCTGGCAGCGCACACCCGTGGTCCACTCGATGAGCAACCGGTCGAACTACTAGATTCGGATGAGCCGGTGCGCCGATGGGCAGTGTGCGAGCGGCAGGAGTTCCATGTCTCGAGTGGGTCGGCCACGGCCGGGCGATGAGTCCTTCGCCGACAAGAACGCCAACGTTGTGCTGACCACGGGAGCCGGCCAACTTCTACACCGACTGGCAGCACCACGACCCTGCCCTGGGCACCAACAAACGGGAAACCTTCCTCACCCGAGAACTGCCTCCACTGATCGACGCACGATTCCAAGGATCGGGCAGGCAAAAGCCGTCGAGGGGGTATCGATGGGCGGCGGAGCCGCGATGATGCCGGCCGTCCGCAACCCGGGCTTCTATCAGGCGGTCGCCGCCCACAGCGGCTGCTCCACCGTCGGACCCGGACACGGTGTGGCCCGCGCGATCGTCCACAGCTACAACGGCAACCCCGACAACATGTTCGGCCCTCCCCACCACCCGGATTGGCTCGCCCGCGATGTCATCCGTCACGCCGAGGAACTACGCGGCACCAGCGTCTACCTATCTTCGGGAAGCGGCATCCCCGGCGAGGCCGATACACTCGGGCCATCTGGCCTGCCCGAGTGCATCACTCAAGGTGGTCCCCTCGAGGGGGCGCGTATGCCTGTGCCGCGGCCCTCGTGGACCGGCTCGCGCAACTGAGAATTCCCGGGTCAGCCAATCTGCGTCCTTCCTGGCCGTATTGGGCCGAGGAACTGGAGCGTTCTTGGCCAGTGATCGCCCACGGGTTGGCTTCCGGAAACTGACTAACGACTCCGGCCACGTAGGCATCAAATATCCAGTCCGACAGCACAATCGGATTCTCGTAACCATGATCGGCGCTCCGGCGAAGTCCGGTCAGAGGTCAAATGCTTCTCTTGAAGGGGAACTCGGTCAAACCGCCGATGGGTAGCCTCTCGCCATAACCTCTCGTCGAAGGAATCTGCATCATCGCGGTCGACCGCAGGGCTCCCTTCATTTCGAAGGCACAGTACGAATGCGATTCCGCGACCACGCAAAGCTGAGACAACATCTTGCCAGGGCCACCCCCGACGGGATTTCGCCCTGGCAAAGATGCAGTCTATTTTTGAACCGCTTCGCTGGTTGTCTGACTAATTGCCGTTGAAATCACCGGTCAAACCCATTCCAGGAAAACCGCTTTGGTCGGAGCCCGCGCTGTTGCCGTTGAAACTGCCGTTCTGCGGCCCCACCCGCAGGTCGCGCCCGGGTGTCTGCTCGCGGTTCAGCGCTCCACCCGTATCCCCATCGGATGCGGAACTCGAACCCGGAGCGCTGGACTGCAGATGCAATATTGCAGGTGGCACCGCGATCGCGGTGGCCGGCAGCACGGTCGCCGAGCACGCCAATGCGGCGGTGATCAGGACCTGACGTACCAGGCTTCGACTGTTCGGGTTGTTCTTCATCTCAAGCTCCGTTGGTGATTGACGCGGCTGGCGATCGGCCGTTCCGAATCGATTATTGATGGATGCCTGAAGTTTGCGCCATTCCCAACAATGGAAGGTTCTCGCGCACCGTAGCCGAGGCAAACTGCGATGAAATGAACACAACTGTTCTCACTGCGGAGAAAAAGCGCTACAGGAATAACCTTGGGCGATGACAATTCAGTGGTGGGGAGCGCAGAACCGAGAATCGTACAATCACGATCATCTCGCGCACTGGGACGCGATCGACGAAGCAGCCAGAACCGCCCAGTGGCACACAGTAATCGCGCTCATCGGGCATCGCAGCGGGCAAACAACAGCAGTCGATGACGTCAACGGCCACCGCATCGGAGCAATGCCTTGCTCGACCCCCCTACACCATGCGGCATCCCACGGCGCCCCCGCCGATGTCGTACAACACCTGATCCAGCTGGGCGCCTGGCGATCACTGCGCGACACCAACGGCGACACCCCCCTCGAGCTGGCCGCCCAGCGAGGACACCGGCATCTATACGAACTATTGACCCCCCTAACCCACCACCACTTCCCCGCCGCCGACCTGGCCCAACTCGACCACATCCTGCATGCGGTCATTGTCGGACGCGCGCACCACCTCGTGCGGCGAGCCCGTCTCCGGCTCCCGCAACTCGAGCCGCTGACAGAACTCGAATCCCCGCAACCGCAGATGTGGTGCCCGGTCCCTGGCATGTACGGGGGGTTCGACATCGTGTTGCAGACGACGACCGGGCACACCGAACTGCTCGTCGAAAGCTGGTCGAGGGTCAACGGCGGATCCGGGCGAGAGCACCACGTCACGACCACCGGCTACCGGGTGATATCGCAGGGCTTCGTCTGAACCGGACTGCTCATTCGAGCGAATGCCTCATTTGTGGACGGGCCGTGACGCCAGCCAGCCACGCACCTGCGCAGGCAGATCCGCAGTGACCTCCGCGCGAGCCCACGTGCCGGCCGCGGTACGCGCGATCCGCAGGGCGGGGTTGGCGCCGGCGCAGACCCACAACTCGTCGGCGGTACCCGAACGCCACCCCACCTTCAACGGGAAGTGCGGACTGGTGCTGTAGGCCCCCGCATCGAAAACCTCCTCCCCTGAAGTTGTTTCGACGATGGAGACGAACGCGGTCATCGGCATCGGATCCCGCGCCCGGGTCATGTTCGCGATCGGCGGTGTCCGCCCCGGCCGGACCGAGATCTCGAACCCCCCGCCCGGCGAGCGCGCATCGGTCGCCAACCAGCGCTCGGTGAGCGCAATCATCGATTCGACCGGTACCTCACCCGCTGAGCAGCCACCGAGAACAACGCAGGCACCGAACGCGACCGTGACAGCCAGGGTGTGAGGTCCCCACCCCGCCCCACTTCGACTCAGTCGCATCGGTCCCACCCCTTCGATCGGTTCTACGTCATACCGCCTGCACGCACGAAGCGTGCATTCACAGTGGTCGCCATCCGACCAACTGCGGTTATGGGCAGCAGCCACCCGGCCCGCCGGCCACTGTGCGGTCGGCGGCACCGACACTCGTGTCCGGCTGAACAACCGCCACACCGAACGAGAGTGCCGCCGTGAACGTCGTCGCCATGACGCCACGAACTATCAAGGCAACCAAGCTCTTTCGAGATCTCCACATGGTGAACACTCACCTATCACTGATTAGTCAGTCGACCGGGTTCGGAAACCTGGACTCCTGAACCGCTGATTCTTCTACGAGAACGGTGCTTGGGACGCCGACAGTGTCCCCACCGATGAGAGCGCCGGGCGCGGATCCGGAAGAATCACCAAATCGCGCTGCCGCGGACAGGGTTCGCCGCATTGCAACCGCGCAGCACTTCCCTGTCGTGGGAAGCGGGTCTGGGGCTTGTACGGTTCCCGCCGACGAGTCACTCGTCGCTCCAGGAAGAACTGTCAAGGAGACCCACCTGATGAACAAGCTCTATGTATTCGGATTCGGTTGTATGGCAAGCGCCGCCATCGCTATCGCCGGCGCGGCCTCGGCCTCTGCTACGAGCGAGATCGTCGGCCACGATCCGGTGACCGGTTCGTCGAGCTCCTCAGGGGATCCCAGCACCGGCGGTATCAACGGTGGCGGCCACCAGCCCAGCAGCGGCTCGAGCAGCGGCGCGTTTGCTGGTAGTGGTGTCCGTCCGCGATTGTAGACGGTGGTGACATCATGTCGGCCCCAGCCGATAACGGACACCGGCTGGGGCCGACACGATTCATGGCAGACAGCGGGGCCATCCTGATCGGCGTCCCACCTCAATAGGCCGAGAACACGTTGTCGATCGAGCCGTAACGATCCGCAGCGTAGTTGCACGCCGCGACGATGTTGGCGACGGGATCGTAGATGTCCCAGGACGTGCCGTCGACGTGGTAGGCCGCGAACGTCGGGTCGATAACCTGCATTAACCCCTTGGATGGAATGCCCTGCGCAGCATTGCTGTCCCACAGGTTGATCGCGAACCGATCACCGCTGGACTCGCGCATAATCGTGCGATGAATTCCTTCGTAAGAACCGGGTATTCCATGATCCCGCATCACCTCGAGCGATTCCAGAATCCACCCGTTCACATCATCTGTGTAGCGGTGACGACTGATCAGCAGGTTCGGATCACCTGCCAGCATCACCATTTCGTGGCCGACGAGGTCAAACGCCACATCGCGCGCCGCCGGCCCCGCCACCGCATTCGCCGACAGCGTAGTGGACAGGCCCTGAACGGGCATTCTCGGACTCGACTCCGAACCTGGTATGCAGAATGCTGCCGCAACGACAACTATCGACAATAGCGCAATTCCGTTTCCAGTCGCCCGTTTCGACCGGTGATCGGTTCGTTTCGAATTCGTCCTGAGTTTGGATCGCATGATGTTCCTCCACATTCGTCGATCCATGGATGGAGTTATCGGAAGAAAGCGATCGATACGTCTTCTTCCGAGAATGTAACCCATGTCGACTCGCGGACATGAATTCCAGATGCGAGATGACCGAATGCTACATACGGTTCTGCTATTTCCCGCCGATGGGAACCTTCGAAATATATACATGGGGTGCCGGTAAGGATCGTGTCACCAGCCGCAAGTCGGGGTGAAAGCCGAGCGTAGGTGGGTGAGGATGCCGTAATCGCTGGTCAGCTGGTGGGGTTGCCAGCGTCGAGGTGGCGGTAGATCGTCTTGCGGGAGACGTTGAAGGTCTCGGCTATTTGGGTGAGTGTGTACTTCCGCTTGCCTCGCCCGTCACGTTCTTCGTACATCTCGCGTGCCTTACTCACCTGGAGTTCGGTCAGGGCGGGAGGCCGGCCGCCGGTGCGGCCGCGGGCGCGGGCGGATTCGAGGCCTTCGAGGGTGCCTTCGCTGATCAGGTCGGCGGTCATTTCGTCCATGGCGGCGATGACGTGGAACAGGAACCGTCCGGCCGGGGTGGTGGTGTCGATGCCTTGTTTGAGCACGATGAGGTCGATGCCGCGTTCGTCGAGTTGGGCGGCGAGTTCGGTCATGTGGCGGACCGAGCGGAACGGCCGCGACAGGCGGGTGATCACCAGTTCGTCGCCGCGGCGCAGGTGCTCGAAGCATTTGTCCCATTCCGGGCGGCGGGCGAGTCTGCCGGATGCCTTGTCGACCCAGATCCGTTCGCACCCTGCAGCATTGAGCGCGTCGAGCTGGGAATCGTCTTTCTGGCCCCGGGTCGATACCCGTGCGTATCCGAAGCGGCCCATGGGCGGAACTGTCCCACAAAGGGCCGACACGGCGAGTTCTGTCCCGTAGATTTCGCACACGGGTTGTGGCCCATTCGTGTCCTCGCGTGAGCTGCGGATTCGCGAGAACGAACGGGCGGGTCCTGGTGGAACAGAAACGAACGTTTTCGCCCCAAGCTCACGACGCGATCAGCGGCTACCACTGCGGACCGCAGGCATGAGCGGACGTTGCGGATGTTATTGCGTGTGAGCCGACCCTTGGGCAGCGTTTTGTTTGCACTATCGAGCCTTTCGACTGCCAGCCCGGTATCGAGGGGGCGTTGCGTCGAAGGCCAGGTATTCACCGTGCTGTTCCAGACTCGCTGGCTGCCCGCACAGGGAAGTCAAGCACCGCATCGGAGATGAGGCGTGCTGAATACTGGGACAGATGTCCACCCTGTTCGACACACCTGTCCTGCACCGGCTGCGCGACTGCGAACGGATCCTGATCGCTGGTGCCGGTGGCGGGCACGACCTGCTCAGCGGTCTACCCATCGCGTTCGCCCTCCAGGAGCGACACAAAACGGTGTTCCTGGCCAACCTCACCTTCACCCCGGTCCACCGCACCACCGCGCAGCTGGTCGCGCCGGGACTGTTCGAAGCCCACGCCGACACCAGTGGCCCACCCGGCTACTTCCCTGAGAAACATCTCGCGGTCTGGTTACGAGACCACGGCTACCCCGACCGCGTGTTCCTCATCCGCAAAGGCGGGCCCGCCGACATTCGAGCAGCGTATGCATGGCTGGCCCGTGAGCTGCGCCTGGACGCGGTGGTGCTGGTCGACGGGGGCACCGATCTGCTCATGACCGGCGACGAAGCCGGTCTCGGAACTCCGGTCGAAGACGTCACCAGCCTGCTGGCCGCCCACGCTCTCGACCTACCGGTCAAACTTGCCACCTGCGTCGGGTTCGGCAACGACACCTACCACGGTGTCTGTCATGCCCACTTTCTGGAAAACGTCGCCGCCCTCACCAAACTCGGCGCCTACCACGGGTTGTTCGCGCTCATCCCCGGCATCCCAGCCGTCGATGCCTGGCTGGATGCAGTCGACTGGGTCCAACAACGCACCCCCGGCCGGGAAAGCATCCTCTGCGCCTCCACCACCGACGCCGCCCGTGGCGAGTTCGGCGACCACCACTCTCTGGCACGCACCCGTGCAAAAGGCGCCGAACTGTTCATTAACCCCCTCATGTCGATGGTCTGGGGATTCGACCTCGACGCGGTCGCCAACCGCGTCCTTTACCGACACGACATCGCGCACGCCACGACACCCTTCGAAGTCGCCGCCGCGATCGAGGCATTCCGCGACCACACCCCCCTGCGGCCGCGGCGCACCATCCCTGTCTGATCAAACCGACGCCCGTGACACACCCGTAAGCGACGTCAAAACCCGCCGATACGAACACCGGTACAACCAGACGCCGCCTGCGCAAGCACCGTTGCTGATGACAACTCCGAACATCGCTGAACGAGACTTCGAACATCGACAGCGTTTCCAGTTGCACTGCGCAGGAGAGCCTTCGGTCTCGAAACCGTGGGATTAGAGACCGAAGTCGGCACACCGTGAGCTCTATCCGCCGAGCGCCAGGCGGCTGTTCATGTTCAGCTTCACCTCGCCGTAGGGGAGCACGTGGGACCAGAACAGCGGGGTCAGCCCGCGTTCGTCCTCAGAGGTCAGTTCGACGGGGCAGTCCGGGTCGTCGAGGATGTCCTGGATCATCAATACGTTCACATAAACCAAGGCGGCCTGGCAGATCCGCAGGCACAGCACACTCATCTCCTGCTCGTCGCGGCGGTTCGACGCGATCTCGGAGTTCTTGCCGTAGAAGATGATCGAGTTCGCGCCGTTCCATGCCTCGACCACGTTCAGTGCCTGTGAACAAACTGCTCATTTCAGTGGTTGGGTGCGGGCGAGGCGGCGGGACATGAGCATGACCATGGACCAGGTGACCCAGGCTTCGTGGTGTTCGGGTAGGCGTTCGTAGTCGCGAATGCATCTGCGGCGCAGGCAGATCCAAGCCAGAGAGCGCTCCACCAGCCAGCGGCGTGGCAGCACGACGAACCCGGTCATCGCCTCGGAGCGGCGCACGATTTCCAAGGTGAGAGCGAGTTTCTCGCGTGCCCAGCCGACGAGATGACCGCTGTAGGCGCCGTCGGCCCAGACCAGCACGATCGCGGTGAACAGCTCCCGCAATCGGGTCAGGGCGGTGCGGGCGCCGTCGCGGTCTTGAACGCTGGCGGCGGTGACGTGCACGATCAGCAACAGCCCGAGCGTGTCGACGACGATGTGGCGTTTACGGCCGTTGATCTTCTTTCCGGCGTCCCAGCCGCGGCTGGGACGGCCGACGGTCTCGGCGGCGCGCAGGGTTTGCGAATCGATGATCGCCGCGGTCGGATCGAAGTCACGACCGGCGGCCAGGCGCAGCGCGTCGCGCAGATCGTTGTGGACGGCGGTGATCTCACCGCCCGACCACCAGCGCGAGAACAGGCCGTAAATAGTGCGCCAGGGCGGGAAGTCGGCGGGCAGGTTGCGCCATTTCGCGCCGTTGTCGGCCAGGTAGAAGAGGGCGTCGATCACGGTGCGGCGGCAGTATTCCTCGGGACGGCCGCCGGCTCCGTCGAGCCAGACCGGCCAGGGCAGCAGCGGCGCGAGCACCTCCCATTGAGCGTCGGTGGTGTCGGAGGTGTAGTGGCGGGCGCGTGCCGGGTGACGGGTGGCGCGCCCGAAGACACACGCCGCGCAGGCGCACCGATTTTCGGTCGTAGGGGTGCCAACGATGAGAGTTGGAGAGTAGAACGACATGGCGGGATCTCGTGGGGTGCAACGGTTGTGGTGATTGTTGGTGCTACCACCAGGTCCCGCCCCGCTGCGAGTGGTCAACATACGCCTCGGCGGTGAAACCGCTGGATAAGCCGGTCGTGAACCGTCAATCACCCACTACGCCAGAGTCGTTGGCGATCGTGAAGACTCCGGCGGGCTCCTGATCCAGCCAGTCCCGCGCGACCAGACGTTTGAGCTTCGACCGCAATCCTTCGACCTTCGATCGGTCGATCGCCGGTATTCCGAGCTCGGCGGCGACCTGCCCGGCCCGCAACCCGTGGTCGGCTTCGGCCAGCACCGCCATGATCTCGCCGTAGTCGTCCGGCAGCGCTGTCGCCGCGTCCATCCCGGGCATCCGCTGCGGAACCAGCGTCGCTCCGATCGGCGACCGGGAATTCGACATCGATGCCGGCTCGTCGGCATCGATGAGGATCTCGGCCATCGTTTCCCGAGTGATCGCCAGCCGCGACAACAGCTGCTCGGCGACCTCCAGTTGCTCGGTCAGCTCCGCGATCTGCTGCCGCAGCTTCTCGACCTGTTCCGCCGCCGCGGCCTCGCGGCGAGCGAGCTCCTCGCGCCAGGACACCATCGCCGCCTCCACGTCGACTCCGCCCCGCTCCGACCATAAGCCGCCAGCCACCACAACAACAGTGCCCCAACAGATTCCCCAGATCAGAGCGTTAAGAGCCGATGTGAGCAGTTTGTTCACAGGCACTCAGGCCACTGTTGATCTCCCGCTGAAGCTCCCGAGAACGCAGGTAGCGGGCCAGGAAAACGGTCTTCTGCGCGCGGCCGAGTTCGATCATCGCCTGATAAGTCGGGTGCGCGGAGTTGGCCTTCATGAACCGTCGCAGGATCGCCTCGGTGGAGGCGGTACCGGTCCGGATCGCGGTCGCGTACTTCACCATCTGGTCGTACTGCTCGGCGATCTTCGCCCAGTTGATCGGCCGGGTCATGGCCGGTCGCAGGCCAGGCCACATGTCCGGCTCCCCGGCAGCCGGCCGGTACAGCTTCACCTTGTTGATTCGCTTGATCCGGGGCAGCAGATCGAACCCCAGCAATTTGGTGACTCCGAACCCGATCTCGGACTGGCCGTGGGTGTCGACATAGCTGGATTCCACAGCCATCTCGGTGCCGTGGTGGATCGCGCCGTCGACCATCGCGTGGACCTCCGAGGCCGAGCAGTTGAGCAGCTGCGAGTGCACCACGACCGAACCGTTGCGCTCCACGCTCCAATAGATCAGCACACCGCGGCGACCGTAGCGGGAGTGATGCTCGGTGAAGATGTTCTGGTCGTAGGCCCCGAAATGCGTGGAGTCCGACGCGATCGCGGTCGAGGATTCGCCCCAGATCCTCGACCGCCGCGCGGAGAACGTCGCGTTGGCGATCTCAACGGCAATCTTGCGGGCAGCTTCAGCATTGAGGTAGCGACGGCGCGCGTAGCGGATTTCGTCCTCGCTGTGCCCGGTGCCGCCGGACACCGACTTGATCCCAGTGTTCGTGCCATAGGCGTAGATCGCCAGCAGAAGCCGCTGCGCAAGAACCTCTTCGGGCATGGAACCGCGGTCAGCGACCGAGGTGATCCCGCGCAGGCAGCCGGTGCGCAATACCGCTTCCTTCACCATGTCGATCAACGGCACCACACCCCACCGGGTCTGGACCTGGGATTTCAGCTTGCGCAGGTTACGCGGCTCGGCCGCCGGAGGCAACGGTGCCAGCTTGATCGCACCCTGCTTGCGTTCAGCGATCTCCAGCCAGCTCGCCTTCGGCAGGGCCGCGTGCAACGCTTCCAGCTCGGCGCGCATCTCCTCACGCATCCCATCGATGAATTCGGTCGGATCCAGCGGTTTGCGCAGCTTGCCGTAGTGCTCGACGCGGCGTTCGTCGAAATCGGTCGGCAGGTCCTGGGCCGGGTTGCGCCACTTGTCCGCACCGACCACCCAGATCTCCTTGCACCGCAACTGATCCCGTAACGCCTGGAACGTGCAGATCTCGTACACCATCCGCACCACTCGCCGCCGCCCGTCCTTGTCGGCTTGGTACACCAGCTCGGTCCAGTCCCCGGATATGCCGCGATGGGTCGGCAGATGCTCGTCGACCGGGTAGTAGCGAAGGTTCGCGCCCGCATACCTGCCGATCAGCGCCAATGCGTCGAGTACTGGCCGATGCGTGGTGTTGTTGCTACCGAACTCGAGCACGCTCAATAGCCTGATCAGCCCGGCTCGGTAGTGGTTCGTGTATGACGACCGCAGGGTCGCTTTCACTGTGCGTTGATACGTCGGCCCCGACGATTTGAACTCCGCCACCAGATCCCGAAGCACCGTCTGCGACGCGACCGGGAACACGGTATCGCGCACCAGCTGGTCTCCCGCATCCACCGTGGCCTCGGCCACCCTGAACAGCAGGTTTTCCTTGCCGGTGACTCTTTTGAACTCCTTGATCAGCTCGTTGGTCACCCGCACCTCCGCGCGTGCGTTGATCCGGTGCACCGTCGAGTTCAGCAGCTCGACCAGAGTGTCGGTGATCTCCCGGCATCTGCAGTGCAACAGGGCCGCCAGAAGCGTCAGCTTCACCCGCAGCGGATGCTCGCGCAGGTGGCTCGGCGACTCGACCGCAGCCCGGGCCCGCCAGCTCTTCACGATCTTCGGCCCGATCTCGGCGAACACCTCGTCGGGTACCCCGATCTCCCGGACCGCCTCCAGCTTGGCGATCTCGGTCAGCATCGTGTTCAGGCTGACATTGCCCGGATCCGACCGGATCGACGCCAACACCGCGCCGCCGTCCAGCTCGCCGTCCTCGTCACCGGCAGGGGCAACCAAGGCCACCAGCTTCGCCACCACCTCGGTCGACAACCGCGACAAAACCCGGTCGAAGAGAAGGTCCTCGCCGCGGCTCAAACCCGCAGCGACGATCCGATCGATTCTGCCCGCTGTCGGTGGCTCGAGCTTCCGGCGACGGATCTCGGCCAGCAGATGCTCTCGCACCCGCTCACCACTGCGCTCGACCTGGGTCACCTCATCGACCAACCACCACGTCAACGCGTCAGCGTCGGCCACGCCGCACTCCCGGAACCCGAGTGCCTGACGGATCTGTGCGCGGTGGTATTCGATCGTGCGACCCGACCAGTCGTAGAACGCGATCTCCGTGCGTTCCACACCGACCTGCCGAGCCATATATTCGATCGCCTCGTCCGGGATCTCGGCCCGCCCCCTTGGGAACCGACCCCGCTCGGTATAGAACCGGAGCAGGATCGCGAACCCCAAACGAGTCGCACCCCGCTTGCCGCCGATCAACTTCGGCTCGTCCCCGACGATCGTCCACGCGTCGATCAGCTCGTCCTGGTCCACCGCACGTGCCACAGCCGCGCAAGCTACACCGAGATCACCACCGACACAGGACAATTGCGGTAGACGACATTACCTTCACCGGGCCCTGCACTCGACTTCCCCCCGACTTGCGGCTGGTGACACGATCCTTACCGGCACCCCTACATCGGCGCCGAACGAGCACCATGACGGCCGCGGGATCGCAGGCAACGGATTTCGGTACCGGCTCCTGTTGGTGGACGGGAACGTCCTCGTCAGCCGCGACCGAGCCCCACACGCGAACAAAGCTGCAAGAGAGGGCTTCTCATCGGGGAGAAGGTTCCTTCGCGCGCTCGCGCCTAGGATGGTTCATCACGTTCGACGCGCCTGATCCACGCATGTCAGGCACACAGAAGGAGCACGCGATGGACTTCCTTCCCTTCACCATCGAAGAACTCTTGAAGCTGATCTGGCACAAGGCATCCGAATCCGCCCCGGACGGCAACTGCGTCGAAGTGGCGCACGCCCCCAATTCCCTTGTCGCTGTCCGCGATTCCAAAGACCGCAGCGGGCCCGTCCTCGCGTTCTCCCCCGGCCAATGGGACTCGTTCCTGTCCGGAATCTCGCGCGGCGACTTCGACCTGTAAGCAACCACCGGACCGGCACTGACCACGCGGTGCCCCCCACGGCCTCGAACTCAGGGCCGGACCGCTCGGACCGCCCCGGAAAGGCACTCCGCATGCACGCCGCCAACCAACCCTCGACACCCTGTCGGGGCCACCTGTGACCGTACGTCCACGCCGCGAATCCCTCACCGCCGCAGTAGTGCAAGCAGGCGCGGACCTGTTCGACACCGCCGCGAACCTGCGCGCCGCGCACACCTGGATCCGCGCGGCCGCCGACCAGGGCGCCGACATCATTGTGCTGCCCTAGGCCTTCATCGGCGGATACCCCAAAGGCCTCGAATTCGGTGTGACCGTCGGGCGACGCACGAACGCAGGCCGCGAGTTGTTCCGGCGGTATTTCGCCTCCGCGATCGAGGTCCCCGGACCAGAGACCGAGCAGTTGGCGGCGCTGACCGTCGAGTTTGGCTGCCACGTGGTGATCGGCGTGATCGAACGCAGCGCCAGCACCCTGTACTGCACCGCGGTCTTCTTCGGCCCCCACGGCTACGCGGGAAAGCACCGCAAACTCATGCCCACCGCGGCCGAACGGATCATCTGGGGCTGCGGAGACGGATCGACCATGCCCGTAGTCGACACCGGGACCGCGCGACTCTCCAGCGCCATCGGCTGGGAGAACTACATGCCACTGTTCCGCACAGCGATGTACGCCAAAGGCGTCGACATCTGGTGTGCTCCCACCGTCGACGACCGCGACGGCTGGCAGGCGACGATGCGCCACATTGCGCTTGAAGGACGCTGTTTCGTCCTCAGTGCCAATCAGTACCTGCTCCGTGAGGATCTGCCCGCCGACATCCAGGCAATGCAGCGAGACACTTCCGGACCGGTACTGATCGGCGGAGGAAGCACCATCATCTCTCCGCTCGGGGAGATACTCGCCGGCCCGCTCCGTGACGGAACCGGAATACTCACCGCCACAGTGGATCTCGGCCAGATCGCCCGCGGCCGGTTCGATTTCGATCCCGTCGGACACTACTCACGACCTGACATCTTCGCACTCACCGTGGACGAGAGACCCCATGCATTGCTCTCCGCCCATCCCGCCATCGATTCCGAGAGGCATC
This sequence comes from Nocardia acididurans, assembly GCF_016741815.1. Taxonomy (GTDB): domain Bacteria; phylum Actinomycetota; class Actinomycetes; order Mycobacteriales; family Mycobacteriaceae; genus Nocardia; species Nocardia acididurans. The sequence continues at coordinate 36,054 of NZ_JAERRJ010000024.1, read as the reverse complement.
CGGTTCCCGCGCAGGCTTAGGCCGTGACAGCTCACAGACCGGTCACTGCTCCTCGTGGATGTGCGGGGCGAGGTCCCGGGCACGACCGCGAGCACGGCACCTGTCATGCGTGGGAACAACCGGCCGGTCCAATCCCTTGATCAGCTTCTACGCTGAGGTCATGGTGCAGCCAACTCCATGGCAGGCGCGCCGGCGTCAAGGCTGGCCGATGAAGACCCTCGCACTCCATGTCGAGCATTCTCGGCGTCGTTTGGTCGTCGCCACGGCGCGGATAAGAGGTCTCGACGCCGACTGGGTCTCTGTCGGGGTGGTCGCGGCGAGCGCGATCGTATTGATACTGCTGTTCCGCCCATGGCTGGTCGCCTACGGCAATGACGGCACCATCGATGTCAACGCCTTCGGTACTTCCAACATCAGCTACTCCCGAATAAACATCTGGTCGACCGCACCGCCCCACGCCGCTGTTTCTGGTGTCTGGGGCATCCTCGCAAGCATTGCCGGAGCCGTCACCATCATCACCGTGCTGATCAACCTCCGTGTGAGAACACGAACGCTGGGGGCGGTTGCAGCCGGTTCTTCGGTGGCCACAGCGCTATGCGTCGTGGCGTGCATCCTGTACATCAACAGCAAGAACGGGGAACTGCGAGCGATGGTCACGCCGCAGTACAACCAGATAGGCACGCAGGTCGGATTGATCCTCCGGGAGTTGATGGGCAACGGAAACTACCCCGCTCCCGGAGCGCGTAGGGGTAGTTGGAAGAGCGCGGGCCTTACCGCACCTGCGCTGACAGCAGGCTTTCTCTCACTGATGGCAGCCATTAGCGCAGTGACACAATGGTTCATCAAATACACAAACCGAACGATCCGTCTACCTCGCCGACATTCGCCCATAACGAACACCACGGTCTGAGGTTACCCCTTCGAACCGCTGCGACAGGAGTGTGCCGCAGCTACATCAATGGCGTGGGGTCAGGGGCGAACCCGCCGCCGTACGCACAACACGAGCATCGGCTGGCCTTATCGGACGCGGCGAGCCGGATCCCGCACCGTCCGTAGCGGCGGACCCAGGACTACGTTGGCAGCGCATCCGTGCCCCCGGTTCAGGGTGCCTGCCACATAGACGACACCGGACCTCTGTCTGCCTAGGGTCCTTCCTGGATCTCGCGAACTCACCGTTCCGTGCGCCCTCCAGGAATGCCGTCCATTCTTCCTCGGTGAACACCAGCGGCGGCATCTCTGGGGCACCGGAGTTCCGCATCGCAAACAATCCTCCAGATAGAACAGCAAGTCATGAGGGATCGAATTCGCCCCTGGCTGCGCCGGCGAGGAATTCGTCCCACTGCTGGGGCGTGAACACCAGCGCCCCACCCAGCGGGTTCTTCGAATCCCGCACAGCAACACGGCCGTCAGGCACACGGGCCACCTCGACACAAGCTCCGGATTCGCAGCCACCGGCTTTGTGCCACAACAGCTTCAGCAACTCGACCAAAGGTATGTAGAAAAGTCCATCGTGTAACTCCTACACCGAAATAATTCTTTTGCCACGAGACATCGAACTCGCCGGCAGCAGCACGGCCATCCGACACTCGGGCCATCTCCACACAATGGCCAGCTTCACAGCGGCTCGCCTTGTGCCACAAGAGCATCAGTAAGTCAGCCAGCGAGATTGGCAGCAGATCCACTTCCATCTCCTAGGTTGATGCCAAGCATCACCCAGGATCGATGGTTCTCGACAAGAACACATAAGGTGTTGTTCCCAGTCGATGGAACACCCGATCGCGGCTGGTCGAGTAGTGCGCGGAGCCCGCCACCTCCCTGACATCCGCGCCCGCTTCCGGGTTGAAGCCGAGGCCGCGTGGGAACCAGGAAGTAGTCGTCCAGAGATACCGGCTACTGTGTCCACGGTCTCGGGGTGCGGAACGCCCGGCATGGATCCGCCTGTGCCGCGGATGCATTCGCGACAACGAACCCCATCCCGAACACCGCACAGACCGGGTCACATTATCGATGGTCATACCCGGGTGACCGGTCCCCGATGACGGGACCACCCGGTCTTTGAGCCCGGGTGGTATTCGATCCAGTTTCAGTTAATGTCGCAGGTCACCGGGTGGTGGAGGTGGCCGCAGCGGGCAGCGTACTCGGCCGGGGTGAGATAGCCCAGCGCCGAATGCCGATGCCGATGGTTGTGCTCAGTCTTGAAGTCGCCGATCACGACCCGAGCTTCGAGCAGGCTGGTCCAGTGGTTGCGGTTGAGGCATTCGGTCCGCAACCTGCGGTTGAACGATTCGATGAATCCGTTGTTCCACGGCGTCCCGGGCGGAATGTAGGAGATCCCGACCCGGTCAGCGCAAAACTGTTGCAACGCATGGGAAATCATCACTGGGCCGTTGTCCATCCGCAGCACTTTCGGCGGGCCGCCGCGGGCGGTGAACACCTTCTCGAGCTCGGTGACGAGTTTCTCGGCGGTGATCGACCGTTCCACCAGGTGCAGCAGCGATTCACGGGTGTGCTCGTCGATCATCGACGCGATCTTCACCGCGCGGCCGTCGACGGTGGAGTCGAACTGGAAATCCAACGCCCACACCACCTTCGGCGCGTCCGCGTCGACCGGCGGCACCGACGAACACCCGGCCCGCTTGCGCGGGGAATTCTCGCGCACCTGCAAGCCCTCCTCGCGCCAGAGTCGGTGCACCTTCTTCTTGTTCACCTCGCTGCCCTCGTCGAACCGCAACGCCGCCCACGCCCGGCGAAACCCGTGCCCTGGATGTTTCGTCGAATAGGAACGCAGCCAGGCCCGCAAACCGGCGTCGGGATCGTGCGGGGTTTGCGCGGTCGGCAGCCGCCGATAGGTCGACCGGTGAAGCCCAACAACCTTGCACGCCAACCGTTCCGACATGCTCTTGACCTGTTTGAGCATGTCCACGGCGCGGCGCTTGGCCGCTGGGCTCAGAATTTTCCAGTCATGATGAAACCCGCGCATCGCACCGGCTCGGCGAGGGTCTGACCCAGAATTTTCCTGACCAACAGAGTGTCTTTCGAAGGACCCGTCGGCCTGCGTCCTGGCCGGTGCGGTGCGCCGAGCATGATGGCAACTCGCTCACCGCGTCAGCCCGGACTCGGGTGTGACTCCGAAGTTTCCTGCCCCCTGGTGGTGTCCTTCGCGGGACCCGTCGACCCTGGCTCGGGCCGGCGCGGTGCGTGCATCCCCGAAATCCCACCCAGGTCTTGCGCATCCACGGTCGTGACCTGATAGGGCCTGTCGCACCGCCGGCCCCTGACCGGCCTGTCCGACCTACCGCACCACGCGCAGCACCTGCCGATCCCAGCGAAAGGCAGCACCTGTCCCGATGACTTCCTCCCTCGTCGCGCTCCCGATGGTCTATGTCGGTGTCGACACCCATGCCGACACCCACCACGTCGCCATCGAGCAATGGATCACCTCGTTCGGCCGGGTCGCGCGGATCGGTGTCGAAGGCACCGGATCCTACGGGGTCGAGCTCGCCCGCTACCTGCATGAGCGCGGCCACGATGTCGCCGAGGTGGCGCGCCCGAATCGCAGGCTGCGCCGCTCCCACGGTAAGACCGACACCATCGACGCCTACGCCGCGGCCCGTCGGCTCCTCGACAAATCCGGCGTTACCGCACCGAAACTGCGCAACGGCGCGACCGAAGCTGTCCGCGCGCTGCGCGTGGCGCGAAACAACGCGGTCAAGGCCACCACCGCCGCGCTCAACGCGTTGCGCGGGTTGATCACGACCAGCCCGGAAATTCTGCGCAGCCAGCTGCGCGGCCTGTCCCGCGCTCAACTGGTGGCCACCTGCGCAGCGTTTCGGCCCGACGCCGGGCGCCTCGCAGATCCGGTGCAAGCGACCAAACTGGCGCTGCGCTCGCTCGCTGCTCGGTTTCGGGAGGCGAAGGACCAAGCCGACCAACTCGAACGACACCTGCATCAGCTGCTCGAGCAGGTCGCTCCGAACACTTTGGGAGTGTTCGCGCTCGGTCCCGATACCGCTGCGGCACTGGTGATTTCGATCGGCGACAACCCTGCGCGGCTGATCGGCAAGGCCGCCTTCGCGCACCTGTGCGGGGTCGCCCCCATTCCCGCGTCCTCCGGCAAGACCGTTCGACATCGGCTCCATCGCGGCGGTGACCGACAGGCCAACCAGGCCCTGCATACTGCGGTGATCGTGCGTCTGCGTTACGACCAACGCACCCGAGACTACGTCGCCCGCCGCACGACCGAGGGCAAGACCAAACCGGAGATCATCCGCTGCCTCAAGCGATATCTCGCACGCGAAGTGTTCCGAGCCCACCGAACCGACTTCCGCGGGCCTGGATCGTCGGCTTGACATCTATAGGAGCGTCCTTGGCGATCTCCCGCAGCGCGTCCTTCTCCAGCTCGGCATCGGCCAGCAACCGCTTCAACCGGGCATTCTGCTCGTGCAGCTCCTTGAGCTCCTTGGCGGCATCGGTGTCCACACCGCCGTACTGGCGGCGCCAGTTGTACATCGTGGCCGCCGACACCCCCAGCTCCGCGGCGGCTTCCTCCCCGGTCTTGCCCGCCGCGATCAGCTCATCGGCACGGCTCAGCTTCCGCACGATCTCCTCCGCGGAATGTCGCTTGCGTCCTGCCATGTCACTCAGTGTCCCTTCCAGCCCTGATCAGGGCCAACAGGACTCTAATACCGAGTGGTCTCATTCACTGGGGACGGGCCACGGGTCCCGCCGCCTCGCCCGCACGCAACCGCAGAGACAAGCAGATTGCTCAAGGCACGAGGTACCGTGGTGTCGGGTCAGGACCTCACCGTGCCGGTACCGGAGTGTGCCTCAGCCGATGTCCGCCTGGCCTCCGACAGGCGCTCCTCGTCGAGGATGGTGGTCAGTGCGGGTGCAAGCGTCTCGTTGAGATCGTTGATCGCACGCTGCGCGGGGCTGTAGATCAGGTGCCGGTAGATGAACGAATCGCTGGCCGGCGGGTCGGAGGTGACAACTCCGTCTTCTCCGATGAAAAGTTGCGGCCCGGTGAAGCCGTGTGCACGGTTGTAGTCCTGAGCCGCTCGATGCACGACCTGAACGATCTGGACAGCCGCATCGAAACCTTCCAGCCTGGCGCCGTAGAACGCTGCCTCCCGCAGGTGCCGGGAGTTGTTGTCTGCGATCCACTCCTGTGCTCGTCGCCTGAGTGCATCACCAGTCTCACTTTCGAGGAAGCCGTCGGTTTCCGCGAACCCGGACGCCACAAACTGAGCAACAGTATCGATGACCTCCGCCGCCTGCTGTGCGGCTTCGAGATACTTTCGGGCTTCGTGGAGGTCCCACGCCAGGATCGCAGCCGGTGTCGGTTTCATCGGTTCCTCCACTCGCAGCAACACGAGATGCTCTCTGCCTCGAACGAACGAGCGCTCATTCCTGTGTACCTCTGATCGCCGCAGCCGCCATGTTGTCGACCTGCACGACCACGTCCGCAAAGGCAATAAGGTCGAGGGCAAGTCGACGGAGCTTCTGCGACGCAACCCCCAGATGTCGTGTCAATTCCGTGAGGTATCGCTCGACATCCTTGCCAACCTCCGACCCCGAGAGCTGAATGTGCAACGCGATCTCCCAGTCCGCGGGGATATCGAGAGCGCACTCGATGGAGTCGGCGTAGCGCACCACCTTGTAGGCCAGCATCCTCACCTCGTCCGCTGAAACAGCGAAGATCCTCCCACCAACTCCCACATCATGCTCTGCCGGTGGATTCATCCGATGCTCGCTTCAGGTCAATGCTCCAGCGACAGGACGCGGTGGCGATCGCACCGGTACCGTCCCAACCACTATGGTCGGGACGGTACCGGCTTCCTGGCTGCGGGAAGACTTGGAGCAGCACCACCCTTATAGCTGCGATCTGCCGCCATCAACCGTCCCCATGACCAGCCGACTGCCGCTGAAACGTCAGCAACAACCCGGACCCCCACTCGCACATAGCGGTACCTGGTGCTGATCCGGTCGTCGCGCGGGACGGCAATCGCGTCGTCACCCTCTGTCGGCACACCACAGCATCGGGCTACTCTCCTGGCAGATCCCGCAGCCGCCGCCACTGACGCCACCGCGACAACGGCCGATCTCCCACTTCGTCCGAGATGTCGGCGACCTGCGCGGCACTGTAGATGTGCAGCCGCAGCCGTGTCGGCCCAACCGGCCCACCACGTTCGCGAAACCACATGCCATACCCGATATAGAACCTGCTCGTCCCCTGCGCGAATACGCGTTCGATCAGCTCGTGCTCGCCCACCACCGCCAAACGCTCGACTTCGGGTGAGCCAGGCTCCGGCGGCAACGCATATGTGCCGGCACAGGACCTCGACACGCCCGTACTCGATGTCGACGACTCACACTCGGTTGCACGGAAGACCACCGCAGTCGGATGTCCCAGAGCCGGGCCCTCTCGCTCGAGGCGTCTGTGCAACACCCAAATTCGTTGGGGCACATACAGAAAGTTCAGCCATTCCACTCGCTCTCCGCCGCACTCGGCGCTCCATTCCATATCGATGTCAGCGTCTCGCTCGGCGTAGTCCTCCAACAACGCAGCGATCTTCGCCGCCGTGTTCAAGACGGTGGTGAGCCGCTCCGCCACTACCTGCTCACCACGGCTACCGCGTGCGATGAGTTCGGCGGGGCCGAACGCCTCCGGCAGCACCAACCGGTATCTGGGACGCCCGTTCCTACTCCGATCGCGTCGCAATGAATCGTCGCTCTCGGCCCGGATCACTCGTATCCGCTCCGCGACGTTGTACAAGCATTCGGCCGCGTGCCGATTTCCCCCGCCGCGACGCGGCGTCCGACGAAAGTACGGACGGCGCGGCCGTGTCCGCTCCTTGGGCGTCGAATCGATCGCCTGCACTTTCGCCTCACAATGCGCGCACCGCAGCATCTGGGAAGGCCATGCATGTCCCTGCGTCGGGATGTCAGCCGCAGAAATCCGGACAGGCGGAGTGGTATCGATCCGCCGCGCTTCCGGCATCGCCACCGTTGCCCGATGTGTGGTGTCGCCCACCATCAATCAACTATGCCACCAAGGCGCACAACGTCATTCGGAAATCGACAACCACGTCGCCAACCCGATCACCCATCCCCTACCTCATTTCGGCACCTCGGGTTAGGTCGCCACCACCTGCGCCGAACCTCACCAGGACCCCCCACGGTCGAAGTGACACTCTGGAACGACAAGAAACGGACGATGATCGCGATCATGTGCGTGTCGACAGCCGGGCTCACGAAGACTAGCCATTCACGAAAGCTCGGGGCTGCTGCAGCGGTAGGTGACACTGTTGTCACCTGATCTGACTGGGCCCTTTGCAGGTCCATCAATGAGAGGTCCATGGAGTTCGCAAGCGAGGACGACTGCAGCAGGGATCGTACGGGTCGATCGCCGCGGCTGACGACGTTCACCGATCCAGGTGCACTGGCCTTCTACCCAGCGGCACTCGATCGGCGGCGCCTTTGCGCCTGCTTTGGAGCTGTAGGGTCAGGGGATGCCGAGCACGGTTGTCGGCTATGCCGAGAAATCGTCGTATCGCGTACGCAGATGACCCGGATCACCACGCTTGATCAGGATTCGCAGCTGGCGAAAGGGCACCGCGCTCGCCGAGCCGGGCCCGTCCTGTTCCACGAATGGATAGCCGTCATAAGGATTGACCTCGGAATCACCCTCCCGATAGACCCATCGACCGCCCCTGACCCGGCACAACGCCTCGCCGACATACCAGCTCGCACCCTCGACGAACTCCGTGTTCGCTGGATCCGCCAGGGCATCGATCGTCGGAACGCGGCGCAGGACGAGGTAGCCCAATGCTTCGAGCGACTCCGGAGAGTAGTCCCAGGTGATCCCCTCGCCGTATGTCGCGGTCCAGTTCGCGAACTCCGCTCGCCGCGTACACAGCCAATTCCGCAGAAGCTCGACATCGGCGACGCAGGGGTCTGTCCGCATCGGCTCGAACAGCAGGCCGAACGGCGCGCCGAGCGCATTCAGCACCGCCGGGTCGCCGAAGTACGCTTCGCCGGTGACATCCGGATCGCCAGGATGCACCGTGCACCATCGCGACGACGATCCGGTCGGGATAAGGTCACCTACCGATTCGAAGAATGTCTCTTGGGCATCGAAACTCTCGTCCGGACCATGCACGATCGACCACTCATGCGGTTCCCCATTACAGCGAAACCGCAGAATATGAACACCGTCGATCGTGCCGGCCAACTCCACCTCCGTGATGGCGAACAGCCCGCGGCCGCAGGCCGCGATGAGCTCGAGCTCATATCGGTACACCACCGCGTCGTTCTCACACGCACGGCGGAACGTCTTGTATTCCGTGCTGTAGCGAACCTTCATGTAATCGAGTACGAGCAGGACAGCCAGCGACTCGGTGGCGCCGAACTCATTCAACGGACAGTCCAGATCCGCCGGGCCCAGTTTTGCGGTCACCGCCTCCGCATCAGCGAGTCCGAGTTCGACAATCTGGTCCGCTATCGCACGAACAGTCAACCGAGAACGCACTGGACCCCAACCTCTGAGCAGGACAAGACCGACCCGGGCGGCAGCACGTCCGTGTTGGGCAGGCCCCGAGCCCGGCGTCACGATGCCCCGCATAGGGCACAACGGTCGATGCTCTGAAACGTCACGAGGCCGATCAGGCAACCCTGGAGCTCCCACCACACCGCTGTGGCTGCCACAGCGGACGTGTGCAGTCTAGGGCCATCATCCGATTCGAGACCTCACCAGCACCAGGAAGAGCGCGCAGCCGCGGCTACCCAGGAGAATCCGAGCTTCGACTACTGGCCAGGGCAGCGCGGGCAACGCATCAGGAGCCTTCAGACGACCGCGAGTCCGCACCCGGCCAAGTCGCAGCCGGTCAGCCGCCACGCTCTATCCGCCGCAGCGGCGCGTGCGCGCACGGACTTCCGCACCTCCAATGGCGGTCCCTGGTGATCGGTTCCGCTGGTCAGGCGGAGTGTGGCAGGTTCCGCAGTGCCTGGATGGCCTCGTCGACGGTGATCAGCTGACGCTCGGGGTGCTCGAAGGCCTCGAGCTGATGATCGACCCATTCCCGCACCAGGCTGGACACGTCGGTGCCCCGCGCCTTCGCCAAAGCAGCCAGCTTCTCTTTCTGTGCAGGCGAGAACCGGACCGTGGTCGGCACCATGGCACCGGCCGATTCCACCTCGGCGGCATCAGGCACGGGCAGGCCGGACACGTCGGTCTGGTCGGTGCTGCGGACCAGCTTTCCTGCCAGGAAGTCGTCCATCAGCCCAGCGTCGGCGGCCTGCGCGGTCAGTTCCTCGATTCGGCGTTCGATGCTCATTGCTGTGCCTCCCATACGGTGTATTCGGCGCTTTCGTCCACCTTGAGTGGCCGAACGGCGTAGATCAGCCAATCCCAGTGATCTACCTGGATCACCACCACCGCGACGGCACGACTCTCCGTCGTGCGGCTGAAGATCTGCAGCACGCGCGCGTCGAGCTTGGATTCGATCCGCTGGGGCCATCGGCGCGGATACGCGAGTGCTTGCATCACCTCAGCTTTCGTGACGTCGTGCAGGTATTCGGCCTCGTCGACGTCGCGAAAGTGATAACCCACTCCTAGAGCATACAAGCGAATACGCCGAGTCGGCGAATGTAAATGCCCGGATCACACTGTCAGACAGGCCAGCCGTCTCGCTAGTACGCCGGCCTCGACCAAGGCACCTATAAAACCCGTTCGGGGACATGCCAGGGCCGCCGCGTGGCCAGCGCATGCCCCACCACCGCCCAATCAGCAGCATGATCCACACAACCCACCCATTTCAGGCGGGTCTGCCCATAGCGCACAAAGCGGGTGACCGGTCGGCACAAGGATCATCTTCCCGCCGCCGGGGGCACCAGCTCAGCCGCTCCGGCACTACGGTCCAACAGACTTGGGTACGACATCGACGCTGGTGGCCGGGGCATAGTTGATCAGGCTGGACGGAAACACGGAATTCGCGAATCTGTGGCGCCTCAGCGCCTTCCGAGCTCTAGCTGGCGGACGGGCCGCGTTGCAGGGCGCGAACACCATGGCCCCGATCGTGCTGTCGCTGACAATCTTCGAACTCACACGATCGGTTGCCGACGTTGCCGTGGTGATGGGCGCACGCGCAGCCGCCAGTGTGCTGACGGTTCTGCTCGGCGGTGTCGTCGCCGACCGGCTGCCACGCAGGCTGGTCCTGCTGGGAACCAATCTCGGTGCCGGAGCGGTCCACGCGGCTTTGACAGTCTGTGTGCTCGCCGACTGGGCTGGTACCTCGATCCTGGCCTTACTGAGCGCCCTCAACGGGATGCTCGCCACCGCGGCCCTACCCGCCGCGGCCGCTCTGGTGCCCCAGATCGTCCCAGCCGCTGTTTTCCAGCAAGCCAACGCGCTCCTCCGCCTCGGCGTCAATATCGGAACACTCGGCGGAGCCGCCGCCGCGGGCGTGATCGTGAGCGCCGCTGGACCCGAATGGGGTATCGGCCTCAACGCGGCGGTCTTCCTGCTCGCCGGCGGCTGCTTCGGGGCTCTCGAACATCCCGCTCACTCAGGCAGGAGTGGTACTGACAGCACAGTTCTCGCTGGACTACGTGAGGGATGGACGGAATTCGCGTCACACGCGTGGGCTGGGGTGGTTGTCGCACAACTCTTCGTCACCAACGCGGTCGTCGCGGGGACAATGCAGGTTCTGGGCCCCCCGATCGCCCGGGACGCCTTCGGCGGCGCGGTCTGGGGCCTGCTCGTCGCGGTCTACGCTGCGGGCGCCCTCGCGGGAGGGATCATCGCCGTCCGAATCAGACCACGCCATGGATTGCGTGTCGGCGTCGCTGTCTGTCTTCTTCGGGCTCTCCCGATGCTCGCCCTGGCAGGGCCGGCCGACCTCGTCGTTCTCGTTGTGGCGATGTTCCTCTGCGGAATCGCCGTCGAGCAATTCACCATCGCCTGGGATGTCGCGCTGCAGACTCACATTCCCAACGAGCGGCTGGCACGGGTCTACTCCTACGACACACTCGGTTCCCACGCGGGTATCCCATTGGGCGTGATATCGGCCGGGCCACTTGCCGTCCACCTGGGTACCGCAGTAACCCTGATCAGCGGAGCGGGACTCGTGCTGATCTCCACCTCGCTCGCGTCGTGCGCCCCCAGTGTTCGTCGCCTCACCACTCGACGAACGCAACGGCCCGATTGCCACCAGTAAGGTTCAGAGGAAAACGCGCCGCACGCTGATCACGGCACCGCCGGTCCGGATAGGCGGCCAGTCCTGCACCAGCACCAAGACACAGCGGAGGGGCCCGTCGGCTCAACCTTCCTTGTCGCACCTCCGAGGAGGTGGTGGAATCTGGTGAAGCCAACGGACCCGCCTTCGCCTCTCACCGGAACTGGGCGGCATCCACGAAGTGGTGTTCACACCCACCGACCGGTCGAGAGCTCCTCTGGTTCCAGGACCCCGGTCTAGTTCGCCGCGCCCCCGCCTTGACCGTGGACAGGATTGCGACCGGGACCGATGAAACCGCGGATATCACTGTCGGCGGGCTTCACAGCACAGGTCGACGCCGTAGCCGGGGCCGAAATGAGGGACGGTACCGCCACCGCCGAACCCGCGAGAGCTACGGCGAGAATCACGCGGCGGACAGCCGACCGCCGCCTTTTGACATCGTTGATCATATGAATTCCTTGGAAGGTAAGAGGTATCAGTCGAGTGCTGCTGCGGCCGGGCGATGTCCTCGCGGCCGTCGACGGCGTCAATGGAACCGGGATGGGTTCAGTGCCCGCGTTGTCGATCCGGACAGAACATCATGATTCGCGCACTGTCGTCTCGAGGTCCGCGAACTCCCCTTCTCGCACACCCGCGAGGAACGCGGTCCACTCTGCCCGGTTGAAGACCAGCGACAACGTCTGGGGCGAACGAGAATCCCGCATCGCGACCAAGCCGTCACCGAGCATGGCCACCTCCACCGAAGCGGTATCCTCGCCGGCTGTCGAAGCCCGTTGCCACTGGATCTGCTCGGTACCCGGCGGACGACCCGATGTCATGCCGGATCGAACTCTCCGCGCCCGACACCGCCGAGGAACTCGGTCCATTGCGTGGCGGTGAACATGAGCATCCCGGTCTCAGGCGACTTCGAATCGCGCACGGCCACTTGACTTTCAGGAGCGACGGCGACTTCGACGCAGTGCCCCGCTTCGCACTTCGCGCGCCGCCAGGTGAGTGTGTCGGTGTGGTGATTCACGGTGATTTCGGGGGGCAGGAAAGCCATGGGACCAAGCTCCTAGACTGTCGGATGCGACCACTGCTGCATGCAGGTGGCCCACCGTATCGAGTCCGAAACACGTTGAGCTGTAGACGAGTTCCCTGCACTGGGTAGAAGATCAACTTCCTGGTGCGCCCATGTACGCGGGGCATCGCTGGTCGGCGTTGAAATGCTTGTATTTGGTGACTAGTTCTCTGGACCCGACCGGACAAGGCCGGGCACGATGGGCGATGCGGTGGAAGCCTTCGCCATCACTTTCGAAGGCCGGATCCACCCGACCGGGAACTAACCCACACCGAGACCGGATCCACCGTTAATCCGAAACTCCCGTGCAGCAGTCCCTTCTTCCCCTCGTTGGAAACAGTGCATTGTAATTTCGACAGCTGGCGCGGGATGAGAGGCGCGGACCGTATGGAAGTGAGCCCGGCCCGTTTACGACAGTTGGCCCATGCCTTGCGGGCGACCTCTGGCGAAGTGCGCAAGAGCGCCGAGCTCGGCCGGGACTCCGTAGATTCGGCCCTTGTCGAGATGAGAGGGTCGCGTTTTGTGGTTCACGCAGACTTCACGCTGCTGAAGGTGGAGAACCTGGTGAGCGGGACCGCTTACGAGCTCCTTCGCGTCGTGGAGATCCTGGAAAGTGCGGTGAGCGAGTACGAATCGGCCGATAGATCCGGGGCGCGACGGATCGCTGACGTATGAGACACAAGAGCGGGTAGCGCTGATGACGGATATCGGTGTCCATGTTGTGTTGGAGTGGAAGTTCGATTCAGCTCGTCGGGTGCTGGATGATATCGAAGCCGCCATTGCCGATTTGGGTGATCGGCAATGGTTTCTGGGCGAACTCATCAACGATGTTCCGGAGTTCTTCGACAGTACGGCTGGCTGGGAGCTGCGGATGGCACTCGCCCGGCAGGCGGGAACGCTGCATCGGGCCCGTCACCTCCTGTCGCGAACCGCCGTCGATTTCTCCTCGGCGCTCGGCTGGATCGAGAATCGGGTGGGCAAGCTCAGAGAGATCGATACCGTGGCGAAGGACCTTGGCCTGTTCATCGATAGTCGTGGAATCGTTCGTTCAGCGAAGCCGGATTCGCGGCTGGCAGCAGAACTAGGTCAGGGCTACGTACTCGAGCTGGAAGTAGTGCGGCAAGTCCTCACCGCTCAGGTCAACTCACTGATGGTGAGTCTGCGGGCGGTGGACGAGAGAACTCAACTGGATAGGTCATGGTCGGATCCCGTCCCATCGCCTGGATGGCTGGACAGGTTTGTCCCGGATCGCCGCCTCGTTTGAAACTCGCCGTTACCACCGGGCTGTGCGGTGGGTATGCCCGCTAGCGTTGCAGTTGACCGAGCGGTGAAACGCGAGGTGGTGTGCACGCCCTACCGGAACTACGAGATCTGCGGCATGCCGGCGCCCTCCTCCGGGGGCATGACCGTCGCGGCGCCACTGGGTATTCTGTCGAACTCGATCTGAGCGCGATAGGGCCGACCGGCACCCGCGGTGACACCGATGCCGCCCGCAACGGCGGAACACCCACCGCACAGGCGGTACACCTGATCGCCGAGGCCGAGCGACTGGCCTACGCCGATCGCGACAAGTACATCGCGGACACGGTTTTCGTTCCGCTGCCCGGCAACTCGCCGCACGCGTTGCTGGACCCCGGCTACCTGACGCGGCGTGCGGTACTCATCGACCCGCACCGCAGCATGGGCACCGCGCAACCCGGCGACTTCGGCCCCCCGCGCTCGGCACCGGCGCGCAACCTCGCGAGCACGGCACCAGCCACATATCCACAGCCGACCGGTACGGCAACGCCGCGTCCATGACGACCAGCACCGAATCCGGCCTCGGTTCATTTCGCCTCGTCAACGGATTAATTCTCAACAATCAGCTCACCGACTTCGGCACCGAACAGCTCGCCGCCGACGGCGCACCGATCGCCAACAGCATCGCCGCCGGCAAACGCCCGCGCAGCTCGATGGCCCCCACCCTCGTCTTCGACCGCACCCCGAGGGTGCGCGCGCCGCGCTCCGTCTGGTGGCCGGCTCGCCGGGCGGGTCGCTCATCATCCAGTTCGTTGTGAAAACCCTTGTCGCCATGCTGGATTGGAACCTCGACCCGCAGCAGGCGATCTCACTGATCGCTTTCGGCGCGAGCAACTCCACCACCACCAACGTCGGTGGCGAGAACCCGGCGATCGACACTCGGGACAACGGCGACCACGACCCTCTGCTGCGGGCGCTGCGGCAGCAGGGCCATCAAGTCTCGATCACGCCACAGATCAGTGGGACCTCCCCGATTTCCCGCGACAGTCGTGGCTGGATCGGAGGCGCGGACCCACGCCGCGAGGGCACGGTCCTCGGCGATCCGCACCGTTAGCCGGGTTTCACGTCATCTCGGCCCGGCCCGACCGTCTCGCCATCGCTGGACTTCGGCGGGCAAGTCGCTCACCACCGCGGACCGGGACCAAACCCCCTCGGCGCCGCGCGAGAATCGGGTAGCACCGCCGCCGGGATGGATCCACAGCTGTTCTGGCTCCGTCGATAACCAGCCGACTCCGAGATACAGGTGAGGGCTGGTGCTGCAGGCGGCCTCGAATGCGCTCGTGCGTGCCGGTGCCCACCACCGTCACGGACGCGGTTTTGGACACCGTGTCGCTTCCAGCTCAATACTGGATCTGGCACGGTTTGAGGTTCCCCCGCTAATCCGGAGAGCGGATTATCTGGTTCCGGCTGGAACTCGTTGATGGTAACCGGCTTCGAACTCGTCCGGTGATCGCCAGCCGAGCTTCTTCTGGATGCGCTGGGGGTTTGTACCAGCCGTCGATGTAGGCGAACAGCGCGTTCTCGGCCTCGTCGCGGGTGCGCCAGGTCCGTCGGTAGACCAGCTCGGTCTTGAGAGTGGAGAAGAAGTTCTCCATCAACGCGTTGTCGTAACTGTCGCCGACCGACCCCATCGATTGGGCGATTCCGTTGTCGGCCAACCTGTTTGCGAACCGGATGGCCGTGTAGGTCGAGCCGCGGTCGCTGTGGTGAATCAGTTGCCCGTCGCGGACCTCGCGGCTCCAGACCGCGTATTCCATCGCGCCGAGCACCAACTCGGTGTCGCAGCGGTCGGAGGTCTTCCACCCGACGATCCGATTCGAGAACGCATCCCGCACCGCCGCCAGCCAGAACGCACCCTGACCACACGGGATGCGGGTGGCATCGGCCACCCACAACCGGTTCGGTTCGGCGGCGGTGAAGTTGCGTTCGACCAGATCCGGCGCGGGCCGGGCCCGTGGATCCTGCCGCGTCGAGCCGAGTCTCCACTTCTTGCGCAGGAACGCGCCCTGCAACTGCGAGGCCCGCATCAACCGCTCCACACGCTTACGGCCGACGCGAATCTCTCTGCGCCGCAACATCGCATGCACTCTCGGCGACCCATAGGTGCCGCCGGAACTGGTGTGAATGTCGATGATCTCGGCCAGCAGCCTCTCGTCTTCGACGTGACGATCCGAGGGCTGCACGGCGCGTTTCTTCCAGTCGTAATAGGTCGAGGACGCGATGCCCAGGACCCGTAGCAGGAGCTCGACCGGGTGCTGGCTGTTCTGTTGAATGAACCGCATGATCACCGCCGGGTCGGGCCGAGCTCCGAGGCGAAATACGCACTCGCAGAACGCAATATCTCGTTGACCCGCTCCAACTCCGCGACTCGTTTCTTCAACGCGCGGTTCTCGGCGAGCATGTCGGTGCTCGGCCTGTCGGCGCGTTCGCCGGCATCGGCCTCGGCTTGGCGGATCCAGTTCCGCAACGCCTCGTGATGCACCCCGAGCTGGGCGGCGAGCTTGCGGATCGCAGGCTTGGGATCGGACTCCCGATACAGCCGCACGGCCCGCGCCTTCAACTCATCTGGGTACTTCTTTGGTGCTGCCACGAATGACTCCTTCCGGCCCTATCGGACCACAGTCAGAGCCCTCCGAGAAAGCGGGGGAACCTCAAACGGCGCCGGCGAAACCTTTGCGGCCGTCGGCTGGTTTGACGAAGATCGGTGTGGTGCTCGCCCTGGCGTCTTCGAGGTGGACACTCAGCTGTTGCGCGCCACCGATTTCGGGCAGGGTGGGGGATCTGGGCGAGATCGGTCGCGCCGCGGAATGCCTGAACGCGGGGTATTGAACCGGGTAAAGCGGGCAGGTTGGAAATCTGCCCGGCGGTTCGGGACGCTAGATGTTCGCTAGACCATAGGGTTCGGGCATGACTTCTCCGATGCCATGGTCGATGGTTGCGCAAGGGGTGGTGGTAGGTGGGATGGAGTGCGGAGATCTGACTGGTTATCCCGTGCTGGCATTCCACGGCGCACCGGGTTGCCACGTGGAAGCTGTTCGCTTCGCGCATGCGGCTGCGGCCGCCGCCGGGTTACGGCTGATCGCGGTGGACCGTCCCGGGATGGGGGTATCGGAGATGACGCCGTGCCGCCAGGTCGTGGATTGGATGGGCACAGTCGAGGCGGTGGCCGACCAGATGGGCTTGGACGAGTTCGCGGTGCTCGGTGCCTCGGGTGGTGGTCCGTACGCGTTGGCTGCCGCGTATCGCATGCCCGATCGGGTGTCGCAGGTGGTGCTGGTCAGTGCGTTCGCGCCGGTGGTGGACGGGGACAAGCCCGTACCAGGGAAGGGGAAGCGGGCCGGTGGGTTGATGATCCTGCGGAAGTTGCCGTTCCTGGCGCGCCCGGCAGCGGCGCGGATGGCGCAGGTGGTGCGGACTCCGCAGGGGCTGGCGGCGCTGATCAAGCAAATGTCGCCGGCGGATCAGGCACGTATTGCCCGCGATGATCAGCTGCTGGCCAACATCGGGGACAACATTCGCGTGTGTTTCGAGGCGGGCAGCCGGGGTGTGGCGGCGGATCTGCAGCGGGTTCTGGTGCGCCCGTGGGGATTCGAGCTGTACGAGGTCTCTACACCGACGGTGTCGTGGCACGGCGACAGCGACGCGAACGTGCCCGCGGGGGATGCGCGGCGGCTGGCCGCGGCTCTGCCGAACGCCGAACTCGAAATCGTCGAGGGCGTGGGGCATCTTCTGTTCGTCGACCACGCGGCGGCGGTGTTGGCGTCGCTGCGGGGCAGTCGGCAAGACCAATCCCGCAACAGCGGTGGCGTGCTGCGGGACTGAGGTCGCCTAGGGCCTGTCAGGGACGGAGGTGGATGGTGTGGTCGGCCAGTTCCTGGCAGGCGCGGCAGCTGCGGACGACCGGGGTGGGGATGGGGGACAGCGGCCGGATGGTGATCAGGGCCTGGGGCCGTTCGCCGCCGCAGATCCTGGTCCAGCAGGCGTCGAGTTCGATCCATTCCTCGTCGGCGGAAAACCGCATCCGGGCGCGGATCGTGGCGGTGTCGGCGACGCCGGCGGCCAGGGAAAAGCAGGCGTTGACGACTTGGAGCTTGGAGTCGTCGTCGAAGATCGGGTTGTGGTGGCGGAAGCTGCTCAGCGGGCTGCCGACCGGGCACATCCATTCGTGGACGAATCCGGTTTTGAGGTCGCACAGGGCGAGTGCTTGGCCGGGTGGGACGGGCATGTGGCGGACCGCGGCCAGGGTGAGGTCGGGGCGGTCGGCGGTGGGGATGCCCGAGACATCGGCGATGACGGCGCGGACGACACGTTCGCCGTTGACCAGGACCGCGCGCAGGGCGAGGTGGATTTTGTGGGGTTGGCCGGATTCGTCGGTGGTGGAAGCGATTCCGGACCACTGGTCGGCGGGCCTGCCGAGATTGGTGAGGTTGAACATTTCCAGGAAGCCGGCACGGTCGTCGAGGCTGTCGAGCGCGGCGAGCATTTCCGGGATGGTGTGGTTGGTGAGCGCGTCGCCGTGGGCGGTGCGCAGCAGGAACATCGCGGCGGGGCTGGCGCTGACCAGACCGGAGGCGGTCCATTCGGCCGCGCCGATGATCGGCATGCGCGGTAGGGGTTCATTGATGTCGCCGAGCCACATGGCTACGGCGTGGATGGCGCCGCTGGGGCCGAACATGGGCACGGCGATGAGGTTCTGCATTCGTTCGTCGCGGCATACGGGGAAGTATTTGCTCTTGGTTTCGCGGCTGGCGGTGACCTCGTGGAGGAGCGGGTCGATCATGTGTGCGGCGGCGGCGTAGCGGGCCAGAGAGGCGCGGTTGGGGCGGGAGAAGTTTCTGGGGCTGTCGCCGTCAAGGATCAGGGACGCGTGGTCGGGTCCTGCGAGGGTTTCGAAGACGGCCCAGTGCCAGCGGCTGATGCCGGTGTCGGTAGGGATGTTGTGGTCGTCGTCGGCGGGTCCGTCGTTTCGTCGTGTGCTGACAGAACGCATGGTGACCTCCTCGAAGGCAAGATCGGCCGACTGTCCGGTCTGGTTACCTGGTTTGTTTTGTCTGGTTCGGATCGTGACCCGGACCGACGCAGCGTGCCAGGGTGTTCCCGTCTGTGGGACAAACCTTGCGCAAGGTCATAGCATCGTGCTATGGAACCGAGGATACCGAGCGGTCTGCGTCCAGAAGACGCAGCGCACGGCCTCACGACACCGTCCCCGCAGGTCACGACGTCGGGCCTGGCGCGGGCGTTGCCGTTGCAGGTGCTGGCCGAAGCGGATCTGGTGTCCCTGGCCGATCTCGCGGTCTTCGCCAAAATCCCCACCAGCACCTTGGGGCGGTTGTGGTCGGATCCGGCCTGGTTGGACAAGGTGTCGGGGGCGACGCTGCAACGGCTGATCACCGCGGTCCCCGGCCTGGCCCGGTATGTGGCCTGCCGCAGTCACGCCGCCCGCCTGGAAACCGCTGTGCACCAATGCACCGAATCCGGCCTCGAAGTCCACGGCGCGCGGGTGGTGGAGCTGGTGCGGGCCGGGCAGTCCCCGCAATACCTGGCCACGGTCCTGGAAGCCGCGGCCGCGGTGGCACGCCTGGACGCCCGCGACACCGTGGCGGCGCTGTCGCGGTGCTGGAGCGCGGGCCCCAGCGCCGCCCTGGACGCGGTGTTCACCCCCGGCGGGGTGCTGGCGGACCCGGATCTGCTGGCGGGGCGGGCGACCCAGCTGCTGGATCTGGTGGATACGCGTGGCAACTCGATGGCGGCCACGGTCGGCTACGGCATCCTGGTCCACAAGCTGACGCGGCTGACCGGGACGATTCCCGGTGACGGGGGGTCGCCGGCGGGGGATCGGTGTGCGGCGTTCGCCTACCGCAGTGGTGTGATCGGTGTGCTGCTGGGCGCCGGGGATCACGATGCCGCCGAATCCTATGCGCGGCAGGTGGCCGCGAGTGCGCTGCTGGCTCGCAACGAACTGTGGTCGCTGGCCAGTTTCTGCACCGATATCCCGCTGACCGCGCAGATGACCACCAGCACCCGAGACGGGTTGCGGCGCACCGCGACCGAGGTGATCGGCGACGTGGTCTCGCTCAATGACGCCTACCTGCACTATCTTTTGACCACCGCCATCCCGGTGCTGCTGGCTCATGATGCGAGCTTCGGCGGCGCACGCACCGAACTCGGACACGCCCTCGCCGGGCGGCTCGAGGCCGGGATCGACGAGCCGCATACCCGTGAGGCCGGGGCGCGGTTGCTCAAAACTGTGCAGTAGCAAGCGAAGACGCCGATATCCACCGGGTGAAGGGGAGCAGGCTGTGCTGGGCGATGAGCGTGTCACCGACGCATACACCCGCAACGCGGAATTCTGGATCGGGGTCATCCGTGAGGGCCTGGACCCCTATCAGCGCGAACTCACCGACCCGGCCCTGTACGCGGCGATCGGCGACCCTGCCGGGCTCGACATCCTCGACGCCGGCTGCGGGGAGGGCTACCTCGCGCGCGAGCTGGCCGCGCGAGGAGCACGCCATGTCCACGGCGTGGACACCTGCGCCGAATTCGTCGACGCCGCCCGCGCTCACCCCGGGCACCGCCCGGAGGTGGTGAGCTTCCATCACGCCGACGTCGCCGCATTGCCGCTGCCGGATGACAGCGTGGACTTGGTGGTGGCCAACCGGCTGCCCAACGGCATCACCAGCCCTGCGCAGCGCTTCAGCGAATTCGCGCGGGTGTTACGCCCCACCGGGCGGGCGATTCTGCTGGGGATGCACCCCTGCTTCTACGCCGCGCGCGCCGAACGCGGCGCCACCGGGGACTTCTCGCTCGACGCGTATTTCGGGGTGCGTACCGTCGAGCAGCCGTTCACCGTCGCGGGACGGGTCTCGCCGGCGGCCTCGGTGCAAAGTTTCTACTCCCTCGAGCACTACGTCGGCATGGTCCTGGCCGCTGGATTCGCCATCACCGGCCTATCCGAGCCGCATCCCTCGGCAACGCAACGTCAGCAAAACCCGTGGTGGAGCGAGAATTTCACGCGCCCACTGTTCCTGCTGCTGCAGTGCACTCCACGGCGTTGACCACCGAGACACGTGGCGGTGTATCGAGAATCCCCAGCGTGGAAGCCCATTTTCACCTTGAGTGTTGCGCGGGTCACATTCTGGGCCTACGCTGAGCACTCAGCACGACAGCAACATCTCAGCTAGTTGGAGAGTTGTCGAAGTGCCCCCTCCGGGGACTGTGATGGCAGCCCTGATGGCGTGATCGAAGACCTCTTCGCCGCGCATTCCTTCATCTCACCGTTGCGCCTTCGGCGCAGTCGCGGCATCCGATTCCGCTGACCCTCACCGGTTTCTCGTCGATCGGACATTCTTTCGCCAGCAGCTGCCCATGGGCGTACAGCCCCGAAGGAGCTGCCATGACTGCCCATTCCTGCCCGCCCGCATCCCGGTCCCCCCGCGCCCGGCACACCCCGTTATCGCCCGTGGTCCTGCGATTGCGGACCCGGTTGGCGGCGCGTGATGCCGAAATCGCGGTGCTGACACGGCAATTGGACGACCTTCTCGATCGTGAGTCCATGCGGGCCGGCGCCGCGTGCATGGAATGCCTGACCACTGCGGCCGCGCTGGACCGCTACGGCATGCCCCGCGCGCGTCACCACCTCGATTCTCACGCCGACACTGCGGCGTCTACACGGCCCTGTGAGGCCGGGTCCTTCCTTTCCCCGGCCTCACAGGGGACCGCACCGGCGGTGAAACCCTTTGCGCGGCAGCGCGTCCAAGCTCCCCGTACTACACACCCCGTTCCCGCAGAGGCGTTGCCGTGGACCGGGCGGGTGCGTGTGTGGTGCGGGGTCCGGGCACCACTGGTGCCCACGACGGCCGGGCGGGGGCGCACCGCTCCCGCCCTGGCCGCTCGGCGCCACCGGCTTGCTCTGATGTTGTTCGCGTCGTTACGGCGCGTGCTGGTCACCCGGCTCGCTGACTGCTCGCGGGTACGGGGGCGTTGGTCGGTCCGCATCGGTGAAACCTCGGCACCGGTGCGGGCCGCCACGCGAATTCCGATGCACCACCGGCGCGCGGTGCTGTGCCGGGTGGTCGCTCTCGCCGTAGTGGACGCGGTGTCGTGGCTGCGGGCCTTTCTAGTGGTCGTCGTGACCCCGGCGCAGGTGCGGTCAGCGGGCAAATGTGATGCGCCACCAGCAATGTCGCCACCGCACCGTAGGGGCCGGCGATGAGCGCGCCGATGCGGTGGTGGCTGGTGGCGGCCGAGGACGGCTGGGTGGCGCAGCTGCTGTGGGCCTACGGAGCCCGGCACCTGTCCGCCCGCGAAGACGAACTTCTTCGATCGGTCCGGTCGCGGCCTTGCGCGGCCCTCTCAGAAAGGGAAATGCGATGAGCACGAGGTTTGGTCGCAAAGCGTTACTGACCGTGGCCGCCTGGCCCGCGTTGATCGCGGTGGCCGCCGGGGTGGCCGATGCCGCACCTGGCCAGCCCGGGATGGCCGCACCGGGCGCGGGGCAGCCGGGCGCGAGCTATGTCCCGCAGCCGGCGGCGCCGGTGGTCGCCGATCCTGGCCCCTCGACCGCGACGCTGGCCGATTGGGTGCCCGAACCCGAGACGGTGATGCCCGTGCCGCAGTGGCGGCCCCGCCCGCAGCAGCAGGTCCAGCCGCAGCGCCAGTACCAGCCCCGGGTGGTCGAGGATTCCGGGCCCGCGCCGGTCGCCGACGAATCCGAGCCGGCGGCGGAGCAACCGGTGGCGGTGCCGGTGGATCCGCACACCCTGCGTCTGGGCAACGGCACGATCGTGCTGCCCGACCCGATCGACGTCCGCACCCGCGACAAGATCCAGGCATATGTCGATCTGGCCGAATGGAACGTGGCC
Organism: Nocardia acididurans; assembly: GCF_016741815.1. Classification (GTDB taxonomy): domain Bacteria; phylum Actinomycetota; class Actinomycetes; order Mycobacteriales; family Mycobacteriaceae; genus Nocardia; species Nocardia acididurans. Next base: position 13,600 of record NZ_JAERRJ010000024.1, on the reverse strand, counting down.
GCGGCCGGTGACGGACTCGGGTTGCCACGCAACGAATCCGATCGGCTCGCCGCGGGGGCGGTCGGCGGTGCCGTGATCGGCGCGCCGGTCGCCGCGCTGGTGGCGGCGCCGGTCGGCGCGGTCGGTGGTTGCGGGGTCGGTGCGCTCGTGGGTGCGGTCGCCGGTGGCCTGATCGGCGGCATCCCCACCGCCGGAGCGATGGCCGTGCCGGGCGCGTTGATCGGTGGTGCGATCGGGTGTGCGGTCGGCGGCGTGTCCGGAGGGTTGACCTTCGCCACCGCCGGCGGGATCGCGGGCGGGCTGGCCGGAGCGGGCACCGGCGCGGTGATCGGCTCGGCCGATCGTGACGTCGCCCTGCCGGCGGAGGTTCCGCCGTTGATGGATGCCCCTGCCGCGCAACCGATTCCCGAACCGATGCCGATCGTCGAAGAGGCCGCCCCCGCCCCCGTTTCCGCACCGGTGCCGGTGGAGTGGGTGGCGCCGGTGCAGGCGGCTGTCGAGGTGGTCGAGCAAGCCGCGGAGCAGGTGGTGCACGTCGCCGAGCAGGTCGTGGTCGCCGATCCGGGCTTGGCTGCCCCGGTCGATTCGCTGCGTGACGCGTTGGCTGCGGTGCCGCCGGTGGCCCCGGAGCAGCTCGGGCCGCTGGCGGGTTTCGCTCCGGCGGTCAACGACGCGCTCGGCGCGGTCCAGGCCGGGTTCTGAGCGCTCGATCGCCCAGCAGTGGAGAGGAGCCGAGGATGAACGAGTCGTGGCGCGGCTGGCTACCCGACCAGGCCGGTGATACCGAGATCGACGACGGCACCACCGAATTCGAGGCCGAGTTCGTCGACGACGACCCGATGGCCGCGATCAAAGCGGGAATGCGTGAGCGCATCGACGCCGCCTCCGCACGCCGGCGAGCGGCGAGAATCGCCAGGATCGCCACTGCCGCGGTCGCGGGCACGGCGGCGGTGGTGCTGCTCGCGGGCGGCCGCAACGACTCCCCGGCCGCAGCCGCGCCCACCGTCTCCGAAGCCGCTGCCCCCTCGCCCTCGCCGTGGTGCGCCGACTCGCGCAGCGGCTCGGTCGTGGTCGGATCGGGCCAGGGCAAAGCGCCTGGCACCCCGGGGGTTTCGGGCCCGGAGCTGATCTTGTTCCAGCAATGGCAATGGTATGTGGCCCGCAACGCCGACGCTGCCCGCTCGGTGCTGTCGGCTGATGCGCATGCCGCAGACGCGGACGCCGCGCGGGCGGCGGTGGCCGCGGTGCCGGCGGGCACCCGGCACTGCGTCACCATCACCACCCTGGGAGCGGGCCGCTTCGATGTCCAAATCGAGGAGAAGCACCCCGATGGGTCGACGGCGCAGTGGCAGCAGACGGTAACCACCGCCGCCCCGGCCGGGCAACTGGTCATCACCGCCATCACCGCAGGAGGTGAGCTGTGATGCCCCGCTTGAAGGTTCCCGCCCTGCCCGAGCACACGGCATCCCACGCGCTGGCGCTGCTGGCCCCGGCACCGGCAGGTATACCGGCCGACGCCGTTCCGGGCGGCAAACGGACGAAATCACTACGGCGGCTCGGCATCCCGGCGTCCCTCGTGCTCGGATCCACCGGCGGCGCGGGTACGACCACCGTCGCTCTCGGACTCGCGGCCGCCGCCACCACCCGATCCGGGCGCACGGTCGCAGCCGTCGCAGTCGACGCGACCGCGTGGGGCGGAGACCTGGGCCGTCGGGGCGCGGACGTACAGGTGCCGGTGTCCACGCTGCAGACCTGGCTGCGCACTCCGCATCCGGATCGTCCCACCGCAGTTACCGCGTGCTCTGGACGCAGCTCCACCGGTGTGCGGATCCTGGCCCGTGATTCCGCCCCGTTGCCACGTGGGCAGTCGTTCCTGTCGGTGCGCCGCCATCTGGAAACCGCCGGCATGCTGCCGATCTTCGACGGTGGCGGGCAGGTCGCCTCCCGCGATGTCGCGTCGCTGATCGACGACCCCCGCGTGGGTTTGGTGCTCGTGGCCGCGGCACGCGCGGATTCGCTCAACGCGCTCAACGACTCGCTGGTGTGGCTGTGCGAACACTACGGCGAGTGGTTGATCCGAGAAGTCGTCATCGCGGTCACCTACCAACTGCCGGGCGGATTCGGTTGCGGCGCGGTCGAACACGTCCGCACCCACCTCGGCAGCGCGGTGCGGGCGGTCGTGGACATCCCCTATGACCCCCACCTGGCAAGCCGTGCCCGCCTCGACTGGGGCCGATTGTCCGAATCCACCCGTCAGGCATACCGCACCACGCTCGGAGGACTGCAATGACCACGAAACGAATCCCGTCGCGCGCCACCACGATCGCGTCGGCGGCCGTGGTGTCCACCTCGCTGCTCACCGCGACCGCGTCGCTGGCCTCTGCCGAACCGGGCGGCGGGTGCCCGGCGGTGTACGCCCTCGGCGTGCAGGGCACCGGGCAGTCCTCCGTCGATGCCGCACCGACCACCGACACCGGCATGCTCTCGGAGATCTTCATACCGTTCCAAGCCTCGGCCGACGCCGCCAAGGTCTCGGTCGCGCGCGAATACATCCCGTATGAAGCCTCGTTCGGCGGAATGGGGCCCTCCACCGACACCACCGCCTACCAAACCTCCATCACCGACGGCCTGGCGGCGCTGACCAGCAAAGCCGAGCAGATCATCTCCGGCTGTGCCTCCACCTATCTGGCGTTGGCGGGGTATTCGCAAGGGGCGCACGCGGTCTCGATGCTGGCGCAGAAGATCGGCGCCGGATCCACCGCCATTCCCGCGGACCGGGTCGCGGCGGTCGCGCTGTTCGGCGACCCGACCCGCGGACGGTCGGCTTCGGTGTTCCCCGGCACCTCCGACACCACCCCGGATGCGGTCCCGGGCACCTCCGGTACCGCGGTGTCGGTGATCGACGCGGTCACCACCGCGGCCGCGCCGGGCAGCGGCATCGGGCCTGAGCGCGATATCGCGACCAGCTACGGCGCGCTCACCGGCCGGGTCGCAAGCTTCTGCTCCTCGGGCGACTTGTCCTGTGACGCACCGGATAACGCGGCGTTGCTGCGCACGGTCGCCAACGTCGCTGGCCAGGTCGAGATCGGCAACGACCCGATCAAAGCCATCGCCTCGATCACCCAAGCGCTCGCGTTGACCGGTATCAAGGCCGCTACCAGCATCGTCAACGACAACATCCAGGGCACCTCGCTGGCGAGCCTGAGCCTCAACAGCAAAAAGTCCATCTCCGCCACGCTGGCCGAAGCGTCGGACCCGCGCACCGAACTCGACATCGACGACGCGCTCAAAGCCCTGCTGAAAGTGGGCACCATCGCGATCAACGCGATATCCACCGTGGTCAAAACGGTGTTCACGCCCGCCAGCATCACCGAGATCGCCGCCGCCGGGCTGGCCAATCCCGTTGCCGGACTGGCCGTGTTCGGCAGCAAGCTGGCCGCGGCGATACCCGAGCTGATCCCCCCGGCCACCGCCTCCAAGCTGATCCAGTCCGCGTTCACCGAAGTGGTCAACAACATCAGCGACAACCAAGACCTGCTCAACGCCAGCACGTGGACGAAATACAGCGACGCGATCATGCGCCACGGCAGCTACCAGAGCGACCCGATCAGCGGCAGCGGCAAGTCCGCGGTGCGGTGGGTGGCGGACTGGTTCGCCGCCGCCGCGGCCGATATCAGTGGCGTCGCCGCAGCGTTCGCCCCCGCCCCGGGCACGGCCGCCACCGATTCCGGTGCCACCGCGCAGATCCCCGACGACGGCACACCTACCGAGGCGAGCGCACCCACCTCGCCGGCTGCGGTCCTGCCCGACTTCGGCGCAACCGCCAACTCCCGATAACCCCCAACCGAAACGACCCCGACCTCGGGGAGGTGAACATGATGGTGGCACCCAACACTCTCGACACCGATCAGGCCACCGAACCGGCGGTGCCGGTAGGCAAGGCCCGCCGCAAACGCGCCGAATCGGATCGGCTGAGCATCGCACGCACACGCTCGCTCGCTTTCGCGACCGTGGCACCTGACCCGGCCCGGCGGGCGGGTGTGTGGTGTAAGCCGGTCTCGCACAGCGGTTCCCGGGCACCGTTGTGGTGGCTGCTGGGCTGCCACGGCGGTGCGGGAGTGTCCACCCTGGCCCACCAGCTCGCCCCCGCCGGCGACTGCCAGCGCGAATGGCCCGCCGTCCTGGGCGATGAGAGCCCGTTCGTGGTGCTGGTCGCCCGCGAAACCATCCCCGGTCTCGAACGCGCGCACGACCTGCTGCGCCAATACCACTGCGGGCAAGCAGGTCCGGGCCGGGTGCTGCTGCTCGGGCTGATCACCGTGGCCGCCCAGCCCGGGTCCATGCCCGCCCCGGTGCGCCGCTACCGCAACGTCATCTCCGACCTGATCCCCGACGGCGGCGGGCTGTGGCGCCTCGGCTGGGACCGCACCGCGAATCTGACCTCGCTCGGCGAACTGCCGGTGTGGACGCCGGGCGATCACCCCCCGGCCAAAGGCCGCGACCGGCTCGAAGCCGTGCGCGAGCTCGGCGAGCAACTGCTCGCCGCCATCACCGCCCTGCTGGGCGGACCGCATTCCCCGACACCTTGAAGGAGCACCGTCATGATCACCGAAGTCGTGTTGGCCGTGGAGGATCTCGTCCCGGTCGCCCCGCCCGGATCCAAAGGTCTGCTGATGCTGGCCCAGTACGGCAAATGGCTGGCCTACCTGGTCGCTTTGTGCGGCATCGTCTACGGCGGCGGCCGGTTCGCGGTCGAGAAATGGTCCGGTGGCGCGTGCGAGTCCCCGAAAGTGGTGGCCGCCTCCATCATCGGCGGCATCATCGTCGCAGTCTCCACCACGCTGCTCAACACCGTCGTCTCCGCAGTCTGAGCGCGGTGACGGCCATGACCACACTCGCTCAGGACTACCGGCAACTGCCCGACACGGTGACCACGCCGCTGTACACGCTGCTGTCCTACGGACTATGGGCCGCCGAACTCATCTGCGTCGCATGGCTTCTGGTCTCGGCCGGCCGCTACATGGCGCTGCGCCACAGCACCGTCGAAACCTACGCCGAAGCCCACAACGGCCTGCTGCGCACCCTCGCGGCCGCGGTGCTGGCCACCAGCTCGTTGACCATCGCCAACGCCGTGCTGCTCCTGCACTAAGCCGCACTCTTGCGGTGTCCGGGAAAGGGAACCGAGATGCGCCACCATCTGTCTACCGTGCTCGTCGCGGGACTGCTGATGCTGACCGTGGCCTGCGGCGGCCACAACGAACCCGCCACCGCCACCGTCGACGCAGCCCCGGATCCGCAGCGTGCTCCGGCCGAACTGCGGTGGGAGCCCTACCAAGGCGTGGAACTGCCGGTCAGCAGCGTCGACGGCCCGGCGAAGATCGCGGCCGCGGCCACCGGCTACAGCCACACACCGCAAGGCGCGGCGCTGGCGGCGATCCAGCATTCCACGCGGTTGTCGCTGGCCCCGGACGGATCGTGGGCGGCGGTTGCGGCCGCGTCGGTGGTCTCCGGGCCCGGCAAGGACGCCTGGGTGCTCGCGCGCGCCCGGATCTCGATCACCGGCCCGGCCACCGCCGCCCTGGTCCCGACACTGCTGGGCTACCGCATCACCTCCTACCAGCCCGAACGAGTGGCCGTGACGGTCTACGCCCGCTACCCGGACGACTCGCTTGCCGCCTTCCACCAGACGGTGGCGTGGGTCGGCGGGGACTGGCGACTCGACCTGTCCGCCCCGTCTGAATCGAATACAGCTCCAGTCGAGGCCATCTCGGTCATCCCGGCCGACCTCGTGACATTGGAGGCACACTCATGACCACCCCCGAACCGGACAACGGGCGCGGCAGCGTCTCACTGATCGCGGCCATCGCGCTGCTCGTACTGATCCTCATCGGCTCCCTGGTCGCCTGGCTCACCACCCGCGACAGCGGCGAGAACACCGCGACCGCACCGTCCACCTCGGTGACCGCCCCGAATACAGCGACCCCGCAAGGGTTCGCCGCACCAGACGTGGACGCCTTCGGCCGGCGCGTCGACATCCCGAACAATCCGGCCGGCCAGCCGCTCGCCCAGACCCGCGCGCCACTGACCGCCACCGATCCGGGCTGGCTGACCGCCGCGCCGGTGCTGCCGGAAACCGGGGGCTGGCAGCGGGTCTACGGCGCGAGCGTGCCGTTCTCCACCTCCGATGGGCCCACCGCGATCGTCGACGGCATCCCCACCGGCTACTCCCACACCCCGCAGGGTGCAGCGTTGGCTGCGGTGTATGTGACCTGGCAATCGTATGCGCGGCCGGGGGATTGGCCGCTGCGCGAGCGCATGCAGGTCATGACCGAACAGGACCGCGACACCTTCTTCCGCCTCGATGCCGCAGGCAAGATCCCCGACTTCGCTGCCGAATCGGCCACGAAGTGGCTCGTTGCTCCGGACGCGTTCCGGATCGACTCCTGGTCTGCCACAGGGGATCTGTGCGTGCTGCGGCTGGCGACCAAAGCCAGCGCCGTCAACGGCGCACCACGCTGGCTGGCCTCCCAGGTCGTCATGGTGTGGGACGGACAGTGGCGGTTGCAGTTGGCCGCCGATCAGGAACTGCCCAAATCCGAGATCGACTCTCTGAGCGGGTGGTCGACATGGTGACCCCCGTGCGACTACTGCGGACGCTGCTGACCGGGCTGGCGGTCGTCCTGACCGCTGTGGTCCTCACGGCCGCACCCGCAGGTGCCGCGCCCGAGGAGAATGGCGGCGGCACATACGGTTTCCACGAGGCGTGCGAGCAGGCCAACGACGCACTCGACAGTGTCGGCATTCCCGGGCTGCCCAGCCTCGGTGATGTCCTCGGCACCGCCTGCAAGATCGGCCATGCGGTCACCCACCCGGCCGACGCGGTGGACGCGATCCAGAACAAGGCGTGGTCGAGCACCTTCGGCAAGGCCGTCGAGTCACTGCTGGAGGGCCTCGGTGACGCGCTGATCCTGTCGCTGACCTGGTGGACGCGCATTCCCACCACCATCGCCAGCACCGACCTGTTCTCCGAAATCCGCTCCTACACATTCCAACTGCAGATCATCTGCCTGACCGGATCGCTGATCGCGTGCGCGATCCGGCTGGCGATGGCGCACCGCTCCGGCGCGGCCGAACAGGCCACCGAAACCACCCGCACCCTGGGCAGGGCGATCTTCGCTTCGGCGATGTTCTCGACCATCCTGACCCTGGGCACTCAGGGCGGTGACCGCTTCGCCGAATGGGTGATCGACGAATCCACCGGCCACAACGCCCGCGGTGTCGCCGAAGCCATGCTGCACACCAGCGTGCTGACCGCGTTCTCACCCGGTCTGGTGTTCATCGTCGCGCTACTCGGTTTGCTTGGCGCGGTCATGCAGGCGGTATTCGCGCTGGTCCGTGAGGCGCTGCTGGTCGTGGTCGTCGGCGTGCTGCCGCTGGCGGCGGCGAGCAGCGGAACCCATATCGGGCGCGGTTTCCATGATCGGCTGTTGGCGTGGTCGATCGCGTTCGTGCTCTACAAGCCCGTCGCCGCCCTGATCTACATGATCGCGTTCACCACCGCCGGACGCTCGGGTCGTGACTTCACCGCCACGGTGGAATCCGGGCAGGCTCCCACGACCGAGCAGGCACAGCAGGTGCTGGTCGGGGTGGTGCTGCTGTGCAGCGCCGCCCTGGTCCTGCCCGCCTTGATGCGCCTGGTCACGCCACTGGCCAATATCGGCGGAGGGATCTCCGGAGCGGTCGCGGCCGGCGGTGTCCTCGGGGCCGCCGCCTCAGCCATGGTCTCGCGCGGCACCGGCGTCCGGGGCGGACCGACCAGCGTCAACACCAGCCGCAGTGGCGGCAATGGCGGTGGTGGGGGCGGTAATTCGGCCACCGGGGCGCGTCCGGCCCCGCCGCCTCCGGCACCGCGCGGGGGAAGTAGCGCAGGCGCGTCCGGCGGTGGAGGCGGGCGCGGGGCGTCCGGTGCGACGTCGGCGAAGACCGCGTCGACCGGGCGGGCGATGACCGCGGTGAAGGGCGCAGGCCCGGTCGGCGCTGCCGCCGCGGTGGCGGTGCAGTCCTCGGGCTCGGTGATGCGCGGGGGCGCGTCGATGGTCGAGTCCGCTGCCGCTCCGGTCGCCCGCCCGACCGGCGCCGGTCGCGGGGCGGTGCCGCGATGAGCGCGCAGACCGTCGACGAGCGCACCTACGGCGGCTGGACCCGCCCGCGCCGAGAAGGCATGTGGGGCATGGGCTGGACCGTGTCCATCGCGGCGTTCGCGGCCGTGGTGATCGCGCTGCTGGTGGTGATGGTGGTCGGGCTGAAAGCGGCCGCGGTGGTGGTGGTGATCGAGCTGGCGGTGCTGGCGCCCCTGGCGCACAGCCGGGGCGGGCGCACCGGATACGAAAGGGCATTGCTCATGACCAACTGGTGGCGCACCCTGCTGCGACGCGAAAACATTTACCTCGCAGGCATTTTCAGCCGACTCGGCACCTGCAAACTGCCAGGCCTGATGGCGACCTCGAAGCTGTACGAGTCCACCGACGCCGCCGGATACCGGTTCGCGATGATCCACATGCCCGGCCATCACGCCTACACGGTGTTGCTGCGCTGCTGGCCCCAGGGCGCGCGGGCAGTCGACCAGGACCGCATCGACGCGTGGGTGGCCGCCTGGAGCGGGCTACTGGTCACCGTCGGGGAGAAACCCGACGTCGAAGCCCTCACCGTGGTCGTGGACACGCTGCCCGAGACCGGCAATCGCCTCGCGGCCGAGGTCAACGCTCTCACCCGGGCGGACGCGCCGGAGCCGGCGCGGGTGATGATGGCCCAGCTGGCCGCGCAACTGCCGGTGGAGACCGTGCGCATGGAGTCGTGGCTGTCGGTCACGTTCAAAGCCACCACACCCGCCCGCCGCAAGGACCCCGCCGAGCAGGCCGAGGAAGTCGCGCGGCGGCTGCCGCTGATCACCGCCGCCCTGGCCGAAGCCGGGGTGCGGGCCCGGCCGATGACCGGCGAGGAAGCCATCGCGCTGCTGCGCCGTGCCTGGGATCCTGCCAGCGAGGCCGACCTCGAGGCGGTCGCCGAGAACGGCGAATCCCATGAGCTGTCCTGGGACGACGCGGGCCCGATCTTCCATGACGAGAAATACGATCGCCTGCTCCATGACGGGGTCGTGTCGGTGTCGTGGGAGATGGACCTGCCACCCGAAGGCGTGGTGCGCGAAAAGGTCCTGCAGCGCCTGCTCGCCCCCTCCGACCAGCTCATCCGCAAGCGCGTCGCGATCGTGTACCGGCCGCACTCGGCTGGTGACGCCGCCCAGATCGTGGACGGTGACTACAAGGACGCGCTGGTCGCCGAGCAGACCGAGCGCGGTGTCGGCTCCGCGACCGCGGTCATGCGGGTGCGCGCCACCGAAGCCGCCCGCGAAGAACAAGCACGCGGGCACGGCGTGACCCGGTTCGGGGCGCTGATCACGGTGACCGAACCGGCCGGCGCGGACCTGCCCGCGCTCGAGGCGATCACCAAGGACCTGAGTTCGCAAGCGCGCCTGCGGATCAGGCGCTGCTACCGCTACCAGGCCGCCGCATTCTCCGCCTGCCTCGGCGCCGGAGCCCTGCTGCCCCAAATGGCGTCCCTACCCCGGGTGGTGAGCGAATCATGAAACGCCCCCGCCGCCACCTGGCAAAGACGGCGCGCCGCAAGACCGCGGCCGTCACGTCCAGGGTTCCCGCGAAAAGCGCAGCACCGCAGGCGAAGTCGGCGCGAAAGTCCTCGCAGGGGTTCGGTACCCGGTTGCTGTCGCAGGCCGAACGGTCCCGCGCCGAACAGGCCGCCTGCACGGGCAATGTGGTCGCGGCGGGGTGGGCGCGATTCCGGTTGTGGACCGACGATTCCCGCCGTCACGCCGCGGTGGCCCGCGCGACCGGCCAGGACCCGCGCACCGGCAAAGCCACCAAACAGGCCAAGAGCAAGAGCGGGAAGGCGCGCGTGCGGGTGACCCATCGCGGGGTCGAAGGCCCTGGAGGTGGCCTCTCGCGCTCGGTCGGTCGGCATCCGGAATTCCGGGCCACCACCGCGCAGGTCGCCGGGTTGTGGCCGTGGTGCGTCGGCGCGGGCGCACCGGTGATCGGCACCCCCTTGGGCAGGCATTTGGATTCGGGTGAGCCGGTGTGCTTCGACCCGATGAACTGGTTCAGCCGGGGTCGGTTCATCACCGCGCCCTCTCTGTTCGTGTTGGGGCTCAACGGATTCGGCAAATCGTCGCTGGTGCGGCGCATCGTCCTCGGCGGCATCGCCCAAGGCATCACCCCGCTGGTGTTGGCCGACGTCAAACCCGACTACCGCGACACCATCGCCATGTGTGGCGGCCAGGTCATCGACCTGGGCTACGGCCACGGCCGGATCAACCCCCTCGACCCCGGCGTCATGGGCAACGCACTGGCCCGACTGCGCGCGGGCGGGCACACAGCGGCCGCAGCCAGTCTCGACGCCGAAATCCGGGCCCGGCACACCACTCTCGTGGCCGGCCTGGTCGAACTCGTACGCGGAGAGAGGATCCGCGATTTCGAGGACACCCTCATCTCCACCGCCCTACGGATCCTGTTCACCCCCAGCACAGAGGGCGGGCGCGGGCACACCATCGACGCCCCGCCGATCCTGGACGACCTGGCCGAGGTCATCGCCGCCGGGGGAGCGGAGCTGATGCTCGATGCCGCCGCAGCCAACCCCGACCAGTACCAGGCCGCAATCATCGACCTGCGCCGCAGCCTGCGCGCGCTGACTCAAGGCCCGTTCGGCACCGTGTTCAACGGTCCCACCACCGTTCCGATCGACGTCGACTCGGTGGGGGTGTGTATCGACGTCTCCCATATCCCCAAGGGGGACAAGAAACTCAAGGCCGCCGCCATGCTGGTCTGCTGGTCGGCCGGATTCGGCGCGGTCGAGGCGCTGAATCTGCTCGCCGAGCTCGGACTGGAGAAACAGCGCTACTTCCAGGTCGTCATGGACGAGCTGTGGCAGGTCCTGGGTTTGGGCGAATTCATGATCGCCCGCGTCGACGAGCTGACCCGGCTGCAACGCTCGCTGGGCGTCGCGTTGATCATGATCAGCCACTCCATTCGCGACCTGCAAGCCCTCGGTGCCAGCAAGGACCGCGCTGTCGGATTCCTCGAACGGGCCCGCGCCAAGATTCTGGGCCCGTTGCCCGCCGACGAGCTGGCCGCTCTCGACGGCACGGTCAAACTCACCGGCGAGGAAACCGCCATGGTCACCTCCTGGTCGGCGCCGCAGGCACTGACCGGGGAACCGATCCGCGCCGGACAGGCCCCACCGATCGCGGCCGGTGTCGGCAAGTTCCTGCTCAAGGTCAGCGAGGATCGCTCGCCCGGGATCCCGTTCCTGATGGAACTCACCGACATCGAACGCGAGTCCGGAATCCACGACACCAGCGCGATTTTCAGCAGCTTCGGCGACCCCGCCGGAGCCGACGGGAGGTTGGCATCATGAGCGCACCCGAACGCCGCTACGGCCGCATCGACGACCGTATCCGCCAAACCGCCATCGCCCGAGTGCGCCACCTCGCACCGGCGCAGATGTCACGCACCGCCGCCGCGAAAGCGGTCGCCCGCGACATCGGCGTGCACTTCAACACCGTGCTGCTGTGGGTCCAGGCCGACGACGGCCGCGCACCCTCGCGCAGCGTGCCCCGTCTGGAAGCACTCGTCGAACACCTCAAACGCGAACTGGCATGCGCGCAGTCGCTCAACCTCGACCTGACCCAGGCACTGCACAACCGCGCCGGCGGGGCGTGAATCGTGAAGGGGTCCGTCGTGCTGGCCGCCCTCGCCACGGTGTGGATGCTCACCGCCACCGTGGTGCTGGTGTTCCTGCTCGGCGACGACACCGGCACCTGCGGCCCGGACACCAGTGCGGGCAAAGCGGCGGCCGCCGCCGGGGGAGGGGCGCGCACGTGGCCGCTGGCGGCCGGAACCTACACCATCAGTGACGTTTTCGGCTCCCGCGGTGGCGCTCACCAGGGCACCGACCTCGCCGCGAGCGCGGGGACGCCGATCTACGCCGCGATGGCCGGGACCGTCCACGAAGCCGGACCCGCTTCCGGTTTCGGGATCTGGATCGTGGTGGACCACAACGAGGGCGGGCACACCACCTCCACGGTCTACGGGCACATGTACGCCTCGGAGGTCTTCGTCGAAACCGGAGATCAGGTCAGCGCAGGCCAGCAGATCGCCGCCGTCGGCTCCAACGGCCAATCGTCCGGCCCCCACCTGCATTTCGAGGTCTGGACCGGCGGCGGTCGGCTCGGCGGCGGCACCGCGATCGACCCCATCCCGTGGCTGGGTGCCGAACCCGCACCGGACTCCGGCCAAGCGCCCTCGACGGTCGATCCCGCAGCGGCAGCAGCGAATCCGACCACCACACCCCCCACAACCACGCCGAACACGGCCCGCGAGTGCGACAAGCCCGGTGGGGGAGTCGACGACCTGGCCCCGGGCATGGAAATTCCGGCCGAACTCGAACCCCTCTACCGCAAAGCCGGAACCCAATGCCCGCAGATCTCCTCCTCGCTGCTGGCTGCCCAGGGCAAACAGGAATCGGGCTTCCGGCGCGGGCTGACCTCACCGTCGGGTGCGCAGGGTCTGGCGCAGTTCCTACCCGGCACCGCCGCCTCGCTCGCCCCCGACGGGCAGCCGTATGTGATCGACGCCGACGGCAACGGCACGGCCAGCGTGTGGGACGACGCCGACGCGATCAACGGCCAAGCCCGCTACATGTGTGCCATCGCGGCCACCGTCGACGGCTGGATCGCGCAGGGGCGCGTCCATCACGACGGCGATGTCCGCGAACTGTATCTGGCCGCCTACAACGCCGGTGAGGGCGCGGTCCTGCGCAATGGCGGGTTCCCCGTCGACCACGAGGACTACATCGTCCAGACCCGCCCGTACGCCGACATCATCTTGGCCACCGCCCAGCAGTACTCCAACACCCTGTCCTGACAAGGAGATTCGCGCTATGACCCGAACCCGCCTGCTCGCCGCGATCCTCGGTACGGCCGCGCTGGTCCTGGCCGTGACCGCGCTGCTGTGGTCGGGTGCACTGCGCGGATCCGGGCACGAGGACGACCCGCACACCGGCTCCGACAGCTCCTTCGACGTGCACGGCCCCGTCCCCGACGGTGCGGGCCCGACACTGGCGGCCGAACACGGGCTCGCCGCGCTGTTCACCTGGCAGCCGGTCACCGACGCCTCACCCGGCGCGGCGGTCACACGCGCGCTGCCCTGGCTGACCGGCACCTTGGCCGCGGCCGCCGGCGGTGGGCCCGCACCGGAGGTCCGGACGCTGCCCGAGTGGGCGCGGTGGCGCGACGCCGCCGATATCGTCGTCGCCTCCGCCACCGCCACCGGCACCCGCGACTGCGACGCCCGCACCTGCGCGGTGAGCGTGCGACTCACCCAAACCGTCCAGCACACCGACCAATCCACCAGCCCCTACCGGGTACTGACAATCACCGCCGCCACCGTCTCCACCCCGCACGGGTGGCGACTGACCGACTACCGGGTGACGCGATGACCACCCGAACCGCCCGATCCCGCTGCCGGAC
>NZ_JAERRJ010000023.1 GCF_016741815.1 Nocardia acididurans | reverse complement strand
TAATAGTCGCCAGTTCACGCATCGATCCAACCGCCGCTGTGGTGCCAGTGGACCCACTGAGCTGTGTTTCGCCCTGCTCAGCGCTTCACACCTCCCGGTTAGCGCCGGATCCCGGCCGCTTGCGCCACTGCCCCCGAGACCTCGTCGTAGCCGCATAGACCAGACATCGCAGACGAACCGGTACCGGCCACGATCGACAACACCCTGCCAGCGCGTGTGTTTCCCGGGCCGACAGTGACGAGCGGCCACTACCCCTAACCCCGGCCGGTCAGTCCGGGATCCTGGTCAGCCGGTTTACCTCCAGCGTGGTGAGCAGCAGCGCGTAACACAGGTCGGGATCGGCGCTGGAGGGGTGGGGGCAGGCACATCGGATCTTGGCGGTCGCCAGCCAAGTGTGTCTCCACGGATGGCGGGCGGGCAGCCGGATTCCGCAGGTGTCGGCGGAGATCTGCAGGGTGCGACCCCTACTCCGGCGCCGCCGTTGAAGCAGTCCTCGGCGGTGGGGCGGTTGAGCTGGATGTAGGTGCCTGCCACGCGCAGCAGGGGGCGGGACGATGTAGAGGCGGCAGTGGCCAGGCGTCGGAGGCGAGGATCGCACCGTCGTCGCTGAGATCGTCGTTGTGCCAGGTCATGTGTTCGTGGGCTGGAGCGCCTGTGAACAGGGCAGCAGCCAGCGCGGCGGCGGGGACGGCACTGGCCAGACAGGTGCGGATCTGTTCGGCGAGGGGGACGGCCACGGTCGTGGTGGTCAAACCAGGCCCGGCCATGAAGGCCCGGTCCGGCAGCTCCAGCTACCAGCCGTGCCTCACAACGGTCGCCCCTCACTTGGAGCCCGACTTGACAGCACGACGCACGGCACCGGTGGAGAGCCTCCTGTCGAGGCTGTTCAACGCGGCGGACCGGCTCTCCTCGTCCGCGCTGAGAAGGATGCCCTTGGCGAGGAAGGACAACGCCGCGTCAGCCGGCGCGTCGGATAGGCATGTGTTGGACAGCCGCTGCGCCTCCAAGCCGTATAGGACGCCGGGCTGGCTCGGGAGATCGAGGGGGACGCGGTAGTGCCGAACCGCGATCATAAGCAGGATCGCAGGTGCGAAGACAACCAGGCTGACAGTGGCTACAGGTCCTGTGATCCACAACTTTAACGATCGCTTCGGCTGGAATGTATAGAGAGTCTCCGTGTACAACTTCGTGTTCATCCAGTCGATGAGAATCGCCGTTGCGCACATGCATAGGGAAGCTCCGAGAAATGCAGTGACCACCACACCGACCGGCTGAATACTGATCGCAGCCAACAACGCAGCCAGAATGAGATTCGTTGTCGCGCTGACGCCTCGGCTGAGGGTGCGACCACTCATCAGCACAGCGAAGCCGAGGAGGACCCAGAACAGGGACGGTCGAGCATGAAGCCACGCATCGAGCTCCTGTGCCTAGCGGTCGCTGAGACCAACGCTGTCGGTCATCCGGCCGAGCCAGCGCACTGGCGTTTCCCGAGGCTGCAACGGCTCGCCAGCGGTCCAGAGCCATGCGGCGGACAGAGCAGGACCCACCAGCCCTGCAACATCGGCAAGGTTGAACCCGAGCGCGTGTTGAATCGCTTCCCACTGCGTCCTGGTCGCCTTCTCCGGCACGTATGCCATAGCCCCTCCCAAGTGGCCAAAACTGTTACGACACAGCACGGTACGCGAGCACTCCGACACCAACGAGCGGTGAATGCGCGCCGCGGATTCCGAACTTCCCCCGCGCATAGCGACCTCGGAGATCGGGCCACAACATCGTTGGTCGGCACACCTGGCATGTCCACGTCAATTCATGATGCTTTGCAACGAATTCGGGGAACGTATCGTCACGCCCCGGTAGAATCAGACCAAGCGGCCACAATTCGGTTGCGCACCGCCGCTGCAGCCGCAGGAGAGTGGGCGATGAAACCCCGAGACGGCCCTGGTGCATGGCGATTGGCTCGCCGCTATCGGACTTTGCTCATCGGTGCCGCAGCGGCACTCGTGGCGTTGCTGGTCATTCCACGCCTGGTCGGCACGTACACAAGCTGGCTATGGTTCGTCGAAGTCGGGTATCGCGGGGTCTGGTCGACGCTGCTGGTGACTCGACTGTCGCTGTTCTTCATACTCACAGGGATCATCGGTGGGATCGTCTTCGCGACAATGTGGTTCGCGTTCCGATTCCGTCCGCGCCTGTTAACTGGCACGAAGGAAGACTTGCTCGAGCCGTACCGCGCCCTGGCGATCCGCTGGCCGCTGCGGTTCGGGTTGGGCATCGCCGCCGCGCTGGGGGTTGTCTGCGGTCTGATCGGACGATCGAGTTGGGCCACAGTGCTGCTGTTCATCCACGGTGGGTCGTTCGGTGTGTCCGATCCCGAGTTCGGGCACGATATCGGCTTCTTCGTCTTCGACCTTCCGTTCTATCGGCTCGTCGTGAACTGGCTACTGTTCGCCACGATCCTCGCGTTTCTTATCAGTCTCGCCACGAACTATCTGTTCGGAGGTATGCGTCCGTCCCGAAAAGCAAACGGCCTGACCCGCGCAGCCCGAATCCAGCTCGCGGTGATCGCCGGAGTTTTCATCACGCTGAAGGCTTTCGCCTACTGGCTCGACCGATACTCGCTGATGTCGAGCAGGAGCAAAGAGCCCACCTTCTCCGGGGCCGGTTACACCGATATCCATGCTGTCCTGCCGGCACGACTGTTCCTCTTCTCGATCGCTATCCTCTGCGCCGCAGCCGTTTTCGCCGCCATCGTGGTCCGGGATCTGCGCATCCCGGCGATGGCCGCCACACTGCTGCTGCTGTCGTCGATTCTGGTAGGCGCGGTATGGCCGAT
This sequence comes from Nocardia acididurans, assembly GCF_016741815.1. GTDB lineage: Bacteria > Actinomycetota > Actinomycetes > Mycobacteriales > Mycobacteriaceae > Nocardia > Nocardia acididurans. Next base: position 53,843 of record NZ_JAERRJ010000023.1, on the reverse strand, counting down.
GGTCGTCGAACAGTTCTCGGTCCGCCCGAATGCCGCCGACATGGAACGCGTCTACATCGAACGCAATATCGCCGCCACTCGGCAGGCGTACGGGATCGACGGCGACCGGGTCGAATACCGCGCCTACCCCGGGATCGGCAGCACACCGCCGCCCGACGTCGAGGCGGACGCAACCACGCTTGCCAATGCCCGGCTGCTCGATCCGAGCGTGCTCTCACGAACCTTCACTCAGCAGCAGCAGTTGAAGAACTTCTACAGCTTCCCAGCGAATTTGGACCTCGACCGCTACCGCGTCGACGGACAGCTGCGTGACTTCGTGGTCGCGGTACGTGAGCTCACGCCGGGCGCGCTGAGCGACAACCAGCGGCACTGGGTCAACCGGCACACGGTGTACACGCACGGCAACGGCTTCGTCGCCGCGCCCGCCAATCGTGTCAATGCCGCCGTCCGCGAAACCGCGGGCGACGCTGCCAGCAGCAACAGCGGGTATCCGATCTACGCGGTCAGCGACATCGCCTCCCAGGCCGCCGGGCAGCAGACAATTCCAGTGAACCAGCCACGCATCTACTTCGGTGAGGTCATCGCCCAAGCCGACCCGGACTACGCCATCGTCGGGGGCGGCACAGAGCCTCGCGAATACGACACTGACGCCACCAAATACACTTACAGCGGCGCTGGCGGCGTCCCGATCGGCAGCTGGCTCAACCGACTGGCCTTCGCCACCGTGTACGGCGAACGCAATATCATCTTCTCCAAAGCGATCGGTCCGGAGTCGAGGATCCTCTTCCACCGGGATCCACGCGAGCGCGTCGAACTCGTCGCACCATGGCTGACCACCGACAACAACCCCTACCCGGCGGTCGTCGACGGCCGCATCCTCTGGATCGTGGATGCGTACACCGCCATCGACGGCTACCCCTACGCCAAACGCAGCTCGCTCGAGGCCCTCGCACCCAGTGATGGCCGGGTGCGGCCGGCCCGCGAAATCTCCTACCTCCGGAACTCGATCAAGGCCACTGTGGACGCCTACGACGGGACGGTCACTCTCTACCAGGTCGATCAGCACGACCCGCTGCTGGCCACGTGGATGAAGGTCTTTCCGGGCACGGTCGAGCCCGAAGAGTCGATCAGTACGGAACTGCGGGCCCACTTCCGCTACCCGGAGGATCTGTTCACGATCCAACGCGACATGCTCGCCATCTATCAGGTCGACGAACCGCGAGAGTTCTTCACCACCAACGCTTTCTGGTCGGTGCCCAGCGACCCCACCACCGACACGAACCCACACCAGCCCCCGTTCTACGTCCTGCTCGGCGATCCGGACACCGCCGAACCGTCGTTCCGGCTGACCAGCGCGATGGTCGGGTTCAACCGGGAATTCTTGTCCGCCTATGTCTCCGTCTACTCGGATCCCGAGAACTACGGCAGGATCAGTGTGCTGCGCCTGCCGACCGACACCCTCACCCAGGGACCGCAACAGATCCAGAACTCGATGATCTCCGATACCAGAGTGGCATCCGAGCGGACCCTGCTCGAGCGTTCGAACCGAATCCAGTACGGCAATCTGCTCACCCTGCCGATCGCCGCCGGCGGAGTGCTCTACGTCGAACCGCTGTTCACCGAACGGATCTCCACGACCCCGAATGCGTCGACCTTCCCACAGCTGGCCCGGGTTCTTGTCAGCTACCGCGAGCCTGGCACCGGCGGTGTCCGGGTCGGCTACGCCCCCACCCTCGCTGAAGCACTCACGCAAGTATTCGGGCCGGATACCGGCAAGCTCGCCACCGCACCTGGAGGCGGGCCCGATACACCCCCGCCTCCTGCATCTCCGCCTTCCGTGCCGCCCGCAGAATCCCCGACCACCGTTGACACGGCCAAGATCGCAGAACTCAACGCACAGATCGAGGCCATCCGCACAGCCCTCGAACGCCTGCAACGGCAGCTCAACGAGCTCACGGGTCCTGGAGGGTGAGGAAGCTCGATCACAGTGAATCAATCTGGGCACCAGCACTTTCACGGAATTCGACCTGCCGGCGGCAGTGCGCCAGGCTGATCCGGCATAGCGAGCCGATCGGCTTCCTGCAAAGCTGAGAGCATGGCAGTTGCGTTGATCGTGTTCGTTCTCCTCGTCGGGCTGGCGCTCGCGGCCGTGTTGTCGTCGTACAACAGCTTTGTCCGGCAACGACATACGATCGAGGAATCGTGGCGACAGATCGACGTCGAGTTGCAGCGGCGACATGACCTCATTCCGAATCTCGTGGAAACCGTCCGCATCGCCGCGGGGTTCGAGCAGCAGGCGCTGTTGGCCGTGGTCAACGCGCGAACCGAGGCGATGCGGGTGCGGCAGTTGCCGGGCATAGGGCACAGTCACCGGGGGCATCTGGAGTCCGCGCTGAGCAGCGCGGTGCACAGCGTGTTCGGACTGGCGGAAAACTACCCGCAGCTGCGGTCCAATCATAACTTCCTACACCTGCAGCGGCAGCTCGTCGAGACCGAGGATCGGATCGCCGCGGGTCGACGGTTCTTCAACGGCAATGTGCGACAATACAATACGCGTCTGCAAACCGTGCCCTCCAGCTTTGTCGCCGACATGTTTTCGTTCATTCCGGTCGAATACTTCGAGCTCACCGATCGACAGGCCCTCCAGGTACCGCAGATCGGCGCCGCCTGGAATCGAACCGGCCAGCCGTATCCGCCCCAGCATGACCAATCTTTCCCTCCTCCACAGTCTTTCCCTCCGCTGCACTGACGTCGGCGCGATCACGACATGGAATTCTTCTTGGCGTCCATGGCACTCCCGCTTCTGGTGGTTGTCGCCGCGGTGGTCCTGGGCGTAGCGAACGCCGGATTGCGGCAGAAGGCACGCCGACTGGAAATGGCGCGCATGCACCAGTGGGCCCAGCGCAACGGCCTGCACTACACGCCGGGCGACAACAGTATCGCGGCCCTGTCCGCGCATGCACCGTTCGGCATCGGAAGCAATCGGGTCGGGCACAACGTCTTTCGTGGCACCCACCGAGGGCGAGCAATGATCTTCGGCGAATACCGTTACACCGTCAAGAACAACAAATCGACCGTCGTCCATCCCTGGCAGTTCGTCGCGCTGGCGATGCCGGCGCCACGTCCGTGGCTGAACCTCAGACGGGACCATGGCGGATTGTTCTCGCGCCCGGGGCGCAAGGGCCTGCTGCTGGAGAGCCAGGAATTCAACGAACGTTTCCGAATCGACACCGCCAGCGAGCGTTTCGCCTACGACGTGCTCAGCCCGCGGACCATGGAGTGGCTACTGGCCGACGCCCGCGCTGATACCGTCGGGTTCCGGTTCGAAGGCCAGTGGGCGATTACAGTGCGTGCGGGCACCCTGAATCCGGACGAAGTGTGGTTCTACGCCGAATACCTGCACGATGTGATCGGCCTTGTGCCGGATTTCGTGTGGCGGTATTAGACCGACTTGTTGTCACCCGATCCGGTTTCGGTCGGTTCGAGCCACGAAATGAACCGGACCCGACGCAGAGCCAGGTTCGATGTTGTGCGGTGCCACAGTTCCAGCACAGGGGATCTCAAACGCGCAGGGAGTATCTCCGCGCAAACGATCACCACCATTGTCACGGCAACCACCCCGGCAACTGCCCTACCGAACACTGTTCGCATCGTTTCGACGACCTCGGGGCTGGGAAGGCCTCCAAGATTCACAAGAACTCCGACCACTGTCAGCCCGAGTACGAACGCGCGTGTGCCGATGCCACCGAAAATGATCGCGGACGTCCAGATGAGGAAGAACGCGAACAATACGGCGTACACCTGCAGGAATCCGGATGCGGTGGCAATCCGTTCACCGCGGGGAGAATCCGCAATCCGGCCTCCGGACCCTGCGACGCTGAAGAACAGGAAGGCAAGCAGCGCACCTGTAGCCAAGCTCACTGCCGACTCGATGCACTTTCCCAGGCGATCCAGCTTCTTGTAGGGGAATGCTCCTACGAACTTCGCGACGCCTGTGATACCGAACTGCACAGCAGTCACAACCGCGATATAGGGAACGAAGAAACTCCAGTTGTCCTTCATCTCACACCGCCTATGAATGCGAGCCCAATGTTGGTGCTCAGGCTAGCGATCAGGACCGACAACCGCCGTGCGTGATGTCCGTAGGGCGAGCACAACGCAGATGCCCCACAGCACGGTCAGCGGCAGCAGTATCGCCACGATCCATATCGCCGACCGCACGCGACCGCCACCAGGAACATAGACCTCGTCCCGGGCGCCGACATCGATCGCCCGGTACCGAGACCCGATTCGCTCGGGCTGGAAGTTCCTCCCGGACAGATTGACGCTGTAGCGGGCGGGTCCGCCGTCGTCGGGCGTGAAGTCTCCTCGAACGACACAGCGGCCCGGTCGGCAGTGGTCCTCGGTCATCGTCCAGGTACCCGGCCGGCCATCACCGTTCAGCGCGGCCCACGCGTCCGGCACATCGAACGACAACGCGAGCACGAGAAACAGCATTGTGGGACCGATCGCGAACAACCACCAGCCCCGAGCCTTCGCTTGGATTCGTCGTAGGGTCGTTCCGAACCGCATCCCCCTCCCCATACCTGCCACCGTCGGTTCAAGCTCGACCCAGCCAGTCCTTGACCAGCTTGGATTCGTCTGTCTTGCACAGTGATTGCACGATCAGGTAGTTGTTCGGATTGACCTTGGTCGCATAGCCGAGCTGATCAGCGAGCGTCGTCAATGTCGACTTCTGTGTCGATCCATCGAGTTTCAGGAACTCGGTGCAGGTCATTGTGGTGAGGTCGCCGGTGGGCGCAACCGCTGACGGTCCGGCAGGCGCGGACGTCCGCGTTGTCGTGGATGCCCGCACCGTCAGGCCAGCAGCGGAGGAGGAAGGAGCCTCCGCGGTTCCCTCCACGTCGCTTCCACATGCGGCCAGCCCCGCGGCGACAACTGCCGCGGCCGCAATGAGAACACCGACACGAAAACCCCCACGATTCATGCGGCGAACACTACCAAGCCACGCCCCCGGGTCGCGCATGGCGATCATACGGCGAGCGGCGGCCCACCCCGGGCGCAGACAGGCTTTTACACCTAATTCGACTTGCAGTCCAGAGATCTTTACGGCATCCTTACAGGCAGGGGAGCCGGGAAGTCTGGTCGGCACGCGATCGATGGATTGCGTTGAAACGAACGACTATTGGAGTTCCCGTGCTTCCTTCGAACCTGACCGTTGCACCCCCCGCCCAGCCGATCGAGTGGTCGGCATGAGCGAATTTCTCACTGCCGCAACGTCTTTCCCTACGGTCCTGTTCACGTTCACGCTGATGGTCGTGGCCGGCTACTGGCTGGCGGCGCTCATCGGTGCAGTCGATTCCGATCTCGGCGGCGAGACGGACGCGGCGGAGGGACTCGGGCGTTACGGGCTCGGAGGGGTGCCCGTAACGCTCGTGATCTCGATACTCGTCGCATTCGCCTGGCTGTTGTGCCTGATCGGTTCGATCGCGGTGAGCCGGTCCGGGTTCAGCGGCGGCACCGGGGTTCTCGCGGGGTTCGTCGTCCTGATAGCCGCCTGCGGGTTGGCGGTCGTGGCTGCCCGCGCGGTCGTGCTACCGCTGCGGCGACTGTTCGAGTCCGCGCCCGCACCGCGTCGCGAAGACTTCCTGGGGCGACGGTGCGTCATCCGGACCGGTTCTGTCGGAACGGATTTCGGTCAGGCCGAACTGATTTCGAGTGACGGCTCGTCGGCGATCGTACAGGTCCGCCAGACCGTCGCCCATGCCGCTGAAAAGCCCCTCGCACAGGGTAGTTCAGCAATTGTCTACGACTATGACACGGCCGCCGAAGTGTTCTGGGTGGCCGCTTTCGAGGAGGGGATCTGATGTCCGCCATAGCAATCGGGGTCGGGGTGCTGTTCGCTGTCGTCGCGGTTATCGCGTTGGCCGCGCTCCTGCTGGTGTCGAGTCTGTTCAAAAAGGTGGAACAGGGTCGCGCACTGATTATTTCGAAGATGCGCAGGGTGGATGTGACGTTCACCGGCGCGGTGGTCCTACCGGTGCTGCACAAGGCCGAGTACATGGACATCTCGGTGAAGACCATCGAGATCGCCCGTGTCGGCAGGGACGGTTTGATCTGCCGCGACAATATTCGCGCCGATATCCGGATCACGTTCTTCGTCCGGGTGAACAAGACGGTCGAAGACGTGATCAAGGTGGCGCAGGCCATCGGCACCGCACGGGCCAGCGATCAGGCGACCCTGCAGGAGCTGTTCGCGGCGAAGTTCTCCGAGGCGCTGAAAACCGTTGGCAAGCATCTGGATTTCGTGGACCTCTACACCCACCGCAACGAGTTCCGTGACCGCATCATCGCGGTGATCGGCACCGACCTCAACGGGTACAGCCTCGAGGACGCCGCCATCGACTACCTCGAGCAGACGCCGATCGGGCAGCTGGACGCACAGAACATCCTGGACGCGCAGGGTATTCGCAAGATCACCGAGCTCACCGCGGTGGAGCATGTGCGCACCAACGAGTTCCGGCGTAACGAGGAGAAGGAGATCACTCGCCAGAATGTGAACGCGCGTGAAGCGGTGCTGGAGTTGGAGCGCCAGCAGGCCGATGCCGAGATCCGGCAGCAGCGTGAGGTCGAGACGTTGCGCGCCCGGGAGGAAGCCGAGATCGCGCGGGTGCAGTCCGAGGAGCGACTGCGCTCGCAGACCGCGCATCTGCGCACCGAGGAAGCGCTCGGCATCCAGCGCGAGAACATGGGCCGGGAGATCGCGGTCGCGGAGAAGAACCGCGAGCGGGTGATCGCGGTGGAGGCCGAGCGGATCGAGAAGGACCGGCTGCTCGAGGTGACCGCCCGGGAGCGGGAGGTGTCGCTCGCCCAGATCGCCGCCGACCGCGAGGTCGAGGTCGAGGTGCGGGCCAAGGCCGAGGTGGTGCGCGAGCGGGTCGCGGTGGAGAAGACCGTCGCCGAGCAGGAGGAGCAGATCAACCGGCTCCGCGCGGTCGAGGCCGCGGAACGGGATCGCCAGGCCATCGTCATCCGGGCCGAAGCACAGGCGCAGGAGCATCTGGTCAAGGACATCAAGGCCGCCGAAGCCGCTGAAGCCGCCGCCAAGTTCAAGGCGAAGGAGGCGCTGATCCTCGCCGAATCCGAGCAGCAGGCTTCGGAATTGCAGGCGCAGGCCAAGATTCGGCTCGCCGAAGCGTCGCAGGCAGAGACGGCCGCGTACGGGCTCGGCCAGGCGCAGGTCCGCGAACGTGAAGCCGACGCCATCGAGAAGGTGGGTCGCGCGGAAGCGGTCGCGCTGCGGGAGAAGGCACTGGTGGAGGCCGAGGCCCTGCGCGAGAAGCTCAAGGGTGAGGCCGAGGGCCTGCAGGAGAAGGCCAAGGCCATGGCCGCGCTCGACGACGTCACCCGGGAGCACGAGGAATTCCGGCTGCGGCTCGAGATGGAGAAGGACGTCGAGCTGGCCCGGGTCAATGTGCATCGCGACGTGGCGCAGGCACAGGCACAGGTGCTCTCGACCGGTCTGGAGAAGGCGAATATCGATATCGTCGGCGGGGATTCGGTGTTCCTGGACCGGCTCATCGGCTCCATCAGCCTGGGTAAGGGGCTCGACCAGCTGATCGGCAACTCCGAGATCGGGCAGGCCGCCGCGGGCGCGCTCATCGGCCGGCTGGCCGGCGCCAATGGCGCCAACGGTTCCGGCGACGGCGAGCGGATCGCGGTCAAGTGAACGCGACGGCAGAGCCGAACCTCGATCGCCGGGTCGCCGGCGATCGAGGAGGGGCCGACGACGCGCTCGACTCGGGCACCTACGAGATCCTGCGGGCCCGGCTGATCGAGCACGCCACCGAATTATCCCGACGCACAGTACATCTCAATCAACAACGGATCGAGGAATTCGGCGGCACCGAGTTGGCGCTGCTGTGCACCGAGCGAATCCGGACCTCGAACAACTGCGTGCCGCGCGATATCGTCGCGCTTCCCGACGGCCGAATGGTGTTCGGCTACAACGTGTTCGTCGGGATGCGGCCGGAGACCGCCGTGGAAGACGTGTTCGCGGTGTACCGGGTGCGCGGCGGCGAAGAGACAACTGATGCGGGGACATCGCAGTGGAACCGGGAGGCCCCGCTATCACGGTTCGAATCCGCGGAAGCGACAGGGCTTTTCGACGATCCCCGGTTCCGCCAGGACTTCGCCGAGCTGTACCGGTATTACAGCCAGACCAGACTGTTGCAGTTGCGCCGCGTCGAGGCCCGGCTGCTGGCGGTGTTCCAGACCGGACAGCGCACCGACGATATCCGGGTGCTGCGCTGGGAGCTGGATGCGCGCGGAGGCATCCGATACCTGGACAACAGGGGCGAGCGCGATCACGCGTTCCCGGCCTCGCACGACTTCGAGTGGATCGAGACCACCCGCGACGACCAGGTGCCGGGACGGCACCCGCACCTGTCGATCCTCGGCGAGGTGTTCGTGGAGACGCTCGGCGGCACCCTCACCATCAAGGTGGAGAACAACACCGAGAGCGGCGAGGGCATCTACAGCGAGCCCGTGGACGAACCATTGCAGAGCCTCGCCGACGCGGCTGTGCACTACGTCCGACTAGGGCCGATGATCCTGCTGCGCATCCGGCCGTACAACGAAACAGCTTGGCGGCACCTGGTTTTCAACACCCGCACCCAGGAGGTGGTGCGCCTGGACGGAATCGGCCAGGCGTGCCGGCGGCTACCCGAGGATCAGGGCATCATCTTCCCGGGCGGCTACTATCTGGCCACGGGCGCGCACAAGCGATTCGACACCGCCGTCGAGGATCTGGAGTACGAGCGCACGATCCGGGCCGGGAACGGCGAGGACGTGCTCTACGCCTTCCATGCCCGCGGCGAAGGACGCACGCTGCTGCTGTCTTACAACACGGTTCGCACCGAGGTCGCGACTCCGGTTACGTGCCATGGGTATTCGTTGTTCGATGACGGCAATCTGGTGGTGCTGCGGGCGATGTCCGAAGAACCGGTTCGGGTGCACCCGCTCCAGATATGGCGCACCCCGTTCGTTTCGGACCTGTACGCCGCCGCCCAGCCCACCGGCACCGGGCCGCTGCACCGGGTCGGAAACGCCGATCTGGTGCGGGGCATCTCCGACTGCCTCGCGGTCTCCCGCATGGTGGAGGAGATGCGGCCCGCCGCAGCGGTTTTCGAGGCTGTCGTGGGGGCCTGCACGCGGGCGTTCGACCAGCACCACTGGCTCGCCGAACCCGGGCTCGGCGACCTGGGAACCCCCTTGGCCGCAGTACAGGCCACCGCCGAACAGGTACTCGACGAGTACACGAGAGTCACCGCGCTGACCGCCCGGGCGCGTGCGGCCGTCGACGGAGCGGCCGAGCAGGCGGCATCGCTCATCCGGAACGCACGCGCCGCCGCGCACCACAGCACCGAGGACTGGGTGCGACTGCTGGCGGATCTGCGCCGCGCGCAGGGACATCTGGTCACGGTGCGCGAAATGCGCTACGCGGACACCGATCGTGTGGCCGCCCTGGATGCCGAGCTGGCCGCGGCACTGACCGACACCGGTCAGCGAGCAACCGAATTCCTCAGTAGCGCTGATGCTTTCACCGGCTACGCCGACGAGATCGATACACTGCTCGCGCGCGCCGAAACTCTCGCGGCGGTGGCCGACGCCGAGTCGGTGCGACAGCGGCTGGCCGAGCTCACCGATTCGCTGCACCTGGTCACGGAGGTGGTGAGCGACCTCAACATCGCAGATGCGACAGTGCGCACCACGGTCCTCACCCGCATCGGCGAAGTGCTCGCGGGGGTGAACAGAGTGCGGGCCACCGTCGAAGCCCGCCGCGGTGAACTCGCGGCCGTGGAAAGCCGCGCGGCCTTCGCCGCCGAGTACGCGCTGCTCGGTCAGGCGGTGACAGGCGCGCTCGCGCGCTGCGACTCCCCCGAATCCTGCGACCGGCAACTGTCGAAACTGCTGCTGAGCATCGAGAGTCTGGAAACGCGGTTCGGCGAGTTCGACGATTTCGCCGACCGGCTCGACGCCAAACGCGAAGACGTCTACGAGGCGATCTCCGCCCGTCGGCAGGCGCTGGCCGATGAGCGGTCTCGCCGCATCGAGCGGCTCGCCGAATCGGCGCGGCGTGTGCTCGACGGCGTGCGGCGGCGCACCACGGCACTCGACTCGAACGATGAGATCAACACCTATTTCGCCGCCGATCCCATGGTGGCCAGGCTGCGCCGGGCCGTCGCGGAGCTGCGCGCCCTGGGCGATCAGGTGCGGGCCGAGGAGTTCGAGGGGCTGCTGCGCGCCGCGCGGCAGGAGGCCGGGCGCGCCCTGCGCGACCGGGCCGACCTCTACGACGACGGCGGCGACACCATTCGCCTCGGCCGGCACCGCTTCGCCGTGGACACGCGGCCGGTGGAACTGACCGTGGTTCCGCACGACAACGCCATGTGGTTCACGATCACCGGCACCGACTATCGAGCGCCGGTGCGCGACAACGATTTCGGCAACAGCCGAGCGTACTGGTCACAGCTGCTCGTCTCGGAGACGCCCGAGGTGTACCGCGGTGAACATCTGGCCGCGTCCATCCTCGCCGACGCCGAGAACGAGAACCGCGTCGAGGAGTTGCACCGCGTCGCCGCCGAGGGTGGGCTCACCGAGCTGGTGGGCAAGGTAGCGGCAGGGCGCTACGACGAGGGCTACGAACGCGGCGTACACGATCGCGACGCGGCCGCGATCCTCGCCGCCGTCCTGCGCCTGCACGCCGGAGCGGGACTCCTGCGTTTCCCGGCCGCGGAACGCGCTGCCGCGCAACTGTGGTGGCGATTCGAGGCGGAGAGCGACGCTGACTTCCGAGATCATTGGCAGACGCGCGCCGGATCGCTGGCCCGCGCGCGGAAGGTGTTCGGGCCGACGGCGGCGGTGGATCAGCTGTGTGCCGAGTTGGCGCGGCTGATCGGCGAATTCGCGGATTCGAGCGGGCTGACGGACATCGACAGCGATCTCGCCGCCGCATATCTGTTCGAGGAGATTGGTTCCACGCCAACAGAATTCACCACCTCTACGGGCGCCACGGTGCTCCTGGCTCGCTTCCACCGCGCGTTGGACGGGAATGCCGTCGACGCACGCGGCGCCTACGAGCAGGATCTACGAACCCTGGAATCCACCGACCTCGCGGCCCGCTATCAGCTGGTACATGCCTGGCTCACAGCGTTTCTCGACCAGTCCGACGAGGCTGCTGCCATGGTGCACGACCTGCCCGAAGCCGTCGCGATCGCGCTGTGCGGGAACGACTTCCCACGCCGCGAGTCCTCGGCCGAACGCACCGCGACGGTGACGAATCTACTTGGGGTGCATCCACGGATCGTCCGTCGGGAGTTGACTTTCCGCCTTGACGAGTTCCTGGCACGGTGCCGAGCCTTCCGCCTGCACCGGATTCCCGGCTTCCGCGAATTCCTCAGCCGCCGCAACGAATTGGTCGCCGCCGAACGCGCCCGACTGCGTCTGGACGAGTATCGACCTCGGGCGCTGAGCGGATTCGTGCGTAACCGCCTGCTCGACGAGGTGTATCTGCCCCTCATCGGTGACAATCTGGCCAAACAGCTCGGCGTCACAGGGGATTCCGCGAGCGTGGACAGATCCGGGCTGCTTCTGCTGATCTCCCCACCCGGCTACGGCAAGACCACCCTCATGGAGTACGTCGCCGCGCGTCTCGGTCTGGTGCTGGTGAAGGTGAACGGACCCGCGCTGGGCCACGAGGTCACCTCGATCGACCCGGCCCAAGCGCCGAACTCCACCGCCCGCCAAGAGCTCGAGAAGATCAACCTCGCTCTCGAGCTCGGCAACAACGTGCTGCTCTATCTCGACGACATCCAGCACACCTCCCCCGAGCTACTGCAGAAGTTCATCTCCCTGTGTGACGGTCAGCGCCGGATGGAGGGCGTGTGGGACGGTCGCACCCGCACCTACGATCTGCGCGGCAAACGCTTCGCCGTCTGCATGGCCGGAAACCCGTACACCGAGCAGGGCAAGCGTTTCCGCATCCCGGATATGCTCGCCAACCGCGCCGACGTGTGGAACCTCGGCGACGTGCTGTCGGGCCGTGAGGAGCTGTTCGCGCTGAGCTACATCGAGAACGCGCTCACCGCCAATCCCGTTCTCGCACCGCTGTCCGCACGCGACCGCGCCGACCTCGAAGTACTCGTGCGCGCCGCACACGGCGACCAGCAGGCCGCCGGCGACCAACTCATCCATCGCTACACCAACGCCGAACTGTCCGAGATCACGTCCGTATTGCGCAAACTGCTGCGCGTTCAACAGGTGGTGCTGTCGGTCAACCGGACCTACATCGCCTCGGCCGCCACCGCGGACTCCGCGCGCACCGAGCCGCCGTTCCAGCTGCAAGGCTCCTACCGCAATATGAACGCCCTCGCCGAACGCGTCCTACCGGTCATGAACGACAGAGAACTCGAGACCCTCATCGATGACCACTACCGTGGTGAGGCCCAAACCCTCACTGCCGCAGCCGAAGCCAACCTGCTCAAACTCGCCGAGCTGCGCGGGCCGCTCACCGAGGCGCAATCTCAACGGTGGGCCGAGGTGAAGTCCGCCTTCCTGCGCGAGCAGGCCCTCGGTGGCGCCGACGACGACCCCCTGGTCCGTGCGATCGGCGCTCTCGGCCTGCTCGGCGACCGCATCGCCGGCATCGAATCCGCGCTACGCGCGATAGAGTCGGCATCACCGGCAGGCAAACACGGCCGATCCACATGAATCGACGCACACCCGAACAGGACGAATATGCCTCGCCCCCGGATGTCGACGCTCATCGTGCTCACCGTGCTCCTCACCGTGGCATGCGGCGCACCGAACCAACAGACAGACAACAGCGCACCAGCGGCCACTACCACCAGAACACAACCGGCTTGTTCCGGCCGCTGGCTTCTCCATCAAGCCGGATACGCCGACAAGGGCGCCGCCCCGGACCGCGCGCAGGATCCCCAACGGCGTTTCCTCTACGACATCGCCGACTCGGTGTGGTGCCCCGGAGTCACACCGGACACCCTGATCAACACCGCGCGCACTCTCGTGCTGACCTTCCCGAACCTGTGCATCCGCCAGCCCGATCAGCTTCCCGACGAGGTACTGGACCTGGTGGACAACGGCACCATGGGCGGACCGATCGCGCTCGCCTACCAGGGCTTCGATCTGGGCACCGGCCGCCTCGCGATATACCCGCGCTTCGTCACAGCATCGATCGAGTTCGGCTGCGCCCCATGATCTACAGTCTCGAGCCGTAAGGAAACGAATCCAGGGGAACAGTGCATCGGCCACAGCCCAGGCATGCCTATCAACCGATTCCAACGACGAGTCGGGCCGATCCGAAGCCCATTGCCGTGATTGTCGGCGTGCTGACGATGATCGGTGCGTTTGCCGCGCTGAGTTCCGCGGTGATCACTGAGATTCCAGGCGTGATATCGCCCCGACATTTCCCCCGAAATGTCAAGGTAGGCACCAATTTCGACGTAAGATGGACAAGATCGCCATGACTGTGTCGCACGAATCCGATTCGCTTCCCTCGGTGCCGGGCGGTCCCGATACACCGCCCGGCTTTCGGTGGTTGTGCGGGTGGCCACAGAACTCGGAATCCGAAAAGTGGTGTGCGGTGGGGGCTGGCGCCTTGCTGCTCACCGGACTCGGCATTCTCGCGTACAACGTGCTGGGCGGCAGCACCGGACCGCTGCCGCTGGGCGTGATCACTCTCGCCATCGCTTGGATGGTCGCCGCGGGCAGCTTCGAGGAATGGCGCCGGCACCGGCCTCGGATCGAGCAGCTCCCCGGTCCCGTTCTGGTCCTGCGCGGGCACAGATGGACGGTGGCACACGATATCTTCGGCGGGTTGTTGCTGATGGGCATCGCGGTGAGCTGGCGAGCAGTGGCAATCGGCGACGGCGAGATGCTCCTTTACGGAGCAACCATGGCGGGCATGGTGGTTCTGAGCGCGCCGTTCTTTCCTCGATTACAGCGCTCGCGACTTTCGTTGTCCCCCAAAGGTCTTCGCATTGCCACCCAGCGCTGCGATTGGGAGATACCGTGGTCGGCACTCGACTGCGTGGCACCGTCTCGTGTGGCGGTGGGGCAGTACCAGCCCAGCCCAGCCCTCGCCCTGCACTGCCCTCGAACCGCGCTGCGGGCCCGGCCCCTGCCCGGCGATCCGCGCGCGCCGCGAGATTGGCTGCCGCCCCGAGGGACCGACGGACCGTGGCGCGTTCCCGCCTGGGTTTTCGGCGTGGACCCGAGCGCGCTACTGTCCACACTCATCCACCTGCGCGACAACCCCGCGCACCGAGCCACCCTGACCGGTCGGCAACTGGCCGCCATGCTCACGCCCCCGCCACACGAAGCCCGCTGGGCGGCAAGCCGTCAACTCGCCGACCTGATCGCAGCCACGCCGCCGCCCGATCCCCCGCAGGTCCTCCGCTCTCGTCCGACACGCCGGAAAGCGCTCACTCGCAACCGATCTCGCACTCGTGCGGGACTGCTCGGAGTGGCCCTCGCCGTCGCGCTGGCCGCGGTGCTGCGCTCGCGCCGCTGACCACCCTCCATCCGCCACAGTCGACACGCAAGGAGTGCTAGGACGATGCACCTCACCGATCCCCTTGCCGAGGTGCGCTGGGTCGCCGACCCCGCCGTAGCGACTGAGGTGCGATGGTCCGTCGCGACGCGCTGGTTGCGATCCCCGCACACCTGGTTGACCCCGACCTGCATCCCTGTTGTCATCGCGGTGATCGCGTTCGTGCGCGAGGGCGGGTCCGCAGCGGCCGACGCCTACGCCTTCGCCCTGCTGCTGTCCCTGGTGCTGGTCCCCTTCATCTGGCTCGAGCCCCTACTCAAACGGGAGGCGCCACAGGGTATCTGCGCTCCGCCTGGCACGCCGATGGTCGCTCACTACCACTACTTCTCCCTTCACGTTCACAGTTCGTCCAAGCACTGGCGAATCGCCTTCGCCGAAGTCCACCAGGTCGCCCTCCAGGGCAATACCGTCCTGCTCACCGGTGCCCGGGATTCGGTGCTTCCCGCCGGACTCGTACCCCCGGAACTGGTGGACTTCGTCCGCTCCCGAGCTCGCCGGTAGATCACCGCCGCTTGCCGGGCAGCCGCTACAGGAATCCGAAGTCACTACCTCATTGTTTGCTAAACTGCGCAAACAATGAGGTACCTGATGCGATCGACTCCGCTCAACTCGCTGCTTCGAGGACAGCTGTTGCGCTGCTACCACTGCGGCTTGCTGTGCCGAACATCCGCACTGAGCCCGGGCGATGACGCGTGCCCACGCTGCCGCACCCGGTCTCTTGTGGCTGTCACCAGTTCGACGCCGTACCGCAGGTACACCGCCCCGACAGGTGACGCTGGGTGACGACAGCTCCTCGGATGACTTGTTCGTCGCTGACCCTGACCGTGCGAGAACGCCGGCCTGATCATGGCCGCTATGCCTGGCATCCCTTCGAGCCGAACGCGGGTTTCGAGCCGTCGTGGTGGAATGAGCCACGGTTCGAAGGCGACTCGTTCGAGTACCTATCGTTTCATCTCGACCGTGCCGAGGTTGCCCGAGTAGCTCTGGGCGATGATGCGGACACCAGTGACTACCCGGGGGCGCTACGGCTCGCCAGTGATGCGCTCGAGATTCAGTTCATAGAGGTGTCCGCCACATATCGCTATCGCGGCATCGGCACAGCCGTCGTCGATCTGCTCTGTCGAACCTATCCTGACCGGCCCCTGCTCGCGTTCAGCGAAGCCGCGACCCAGTTCTGGACCTCGGTCGGATGGCACCGATACGACCATCCCTCGGGCTCAACCGTTCACCGGCCGCTGTTCGTCCGGCTACCGGAAATGAGCGGTATCGCCGAAACGCTGTGAGCAGTCCGGTCATGGTTCGATCAGGCCCGCGCGAATTGCGTAACGGGTCAACGCGGTTCGGTCCCGCAGGTCGAGTTTGGACAGGATGTTGGTGCGGTGACGGTCCACCGTCTTGGCGCTGATGACCAGCGATTCGGCGATCTCGCGGGTCGAATGTCCCTCGGCGACGAGTTTGAGCACCTCCTCCTCTCGTGGCGTGAGGATGGTGTCGGGCAGCGTCGATCCGCTGCGTACGCGCTGGAGGTAGTCACGGATCAGGGCGGTGGCCGCGCCCGGGTAGAGAAACGGTTCGCCGCGCATGGTGGCGCGGCATGCTTCGATCAGATCTTGATCGGCAACTGATTTGAGGACGTAACCCGAGGCGCCGACTTTGAGGGATTCGAAGAAGTACTGCTCGTTGTCATACATCGAGAGCATGAGGATTCGCACGCCCGACGCAGTCCGGCTGATCTCGCGTGCGGCCTGAATGCCGGTCATCCGCGGCATGGCGATATCCAGGATGGCGAGATCCACGGGCACTTCGGCCAGCCGGTCGAGGGCCTCCTGCCCATTGGCCGCCTCGGCGACCACGGTGAGGTCGGGTTCGGCATCGAGGATCATGCGTAGTCCGCTGCGCACCAGCGCGTGATCGTCGGCGAGCAGAATCCGGGCGATAGCCGGGACGGTCATCAGACGCTCCTAGCGGTGTCGTAGCCAACTCGCAGCCGGACGTCGGTGCCGATCCCGGGCGGGGAGTTCATGGTGAGTGTCGCGTCGATGAGCAGCGCTCGCTCGCGCATACCCCGAATTCCCGCCCCTTCCCTGGAGACTCCGCCACATCCGTTGTCGATTATGCACAGTTCCAGCACATCTGCTTTCACCTGCAATCCGACCGTCACCCGGCTCGCGCCGGAGTGCCGGACCGTATTGGTCAGACACTCCTGCGCCACTCGGTAGCAGACCAACTCGACGTCGGGATTCAACCGGTCGAGGGATCGGTCCACCTCACGGGACACGAGAATTCCCGCGGTAGTCGAGAACTCGTGACAGAGGGCGGCCAACGCACTGTGCAACCCCAGATCGTCAAGAACATCCGGACGCAATCTGCGGGCGATGCCGCGTACTTCGTCGAGGCACAATCGCACGGCTTCCTGCGCGCCCCCCAACTCCGCGGCGATCTCCGCCGGTGCTTTGTCGACAGCCCGCTTCATCGACAGCAGGGCCACGGTCAGGCTCTGGCCGATCTCGTCATGTAGCTCGCGCGCGATGCGCCGACGCTCGCCCTCCTGTGCGGCCAGCGCGGCCGCACTGGAGGCGGTGCGCTCCGATTCCAGCCGTTCGGTCATCGCATTGAACGAATCGATCACATGCCCGAGGTCGCCGTTGTCGATGTCGTCGATGCGGTCGTTGCGGCGCAGCGGATCGAACCGGTGCATCGAGGCGATCAGCCGATCCAGCGGCGACAAGCTCCGGCGCAACAAGATCGCGTTGGCGCCCAGCATCACCGCCAACCCGATCAGCAGCACCGGGATCTCGGTGAGCCGCACCCGTGACGACACAGTCGCCGGCGACAACGCCAACACCAACGTCCCGAAGGTGAACACCAGCCCGTTGATCAAGATGATCCGCCGGAACAACGCACCGACTGGGGTACGCGTATGGCGGAGCAGGTGGCCCAGCCCTCCGGTGCGATGGTCCATCCGGTCATTCTCGCCATCGTTGAAATTGCTGTCCATACAGTCCAGCCCCCATTTGGACGGGACGAACGCCCCCACGTGCCTGCCCAAGATGGGGTTCCGCCCCGATAGTGGAACGCCCCCGTTCACCGAAAACTCTTAGGCATTCAAGGTTCGGTCGATATCGGTGGGAGGTGTTCGGGATGCAGGTCGAGCGTACGACCGTCCCCGGACTGGGTGTAGTACATCATCTGCGCACACGAAGCGGAGCTCACTTCGCGGTGCTGTCCGAGGCGAACGGCCGCAAGCACGTCATGTTCTACAGCTCCGAGCAAGCCGACGAGCCCTACGCCGACATCCTGCTCGATGCCGACGAGGCCGACGAGTGCGCCCAACTGCTGCACAGCACCTCGATCACCGATCGCGTCGCCCGGCTGGAACAACTGCTGGCGCGACTCACGCACGGACAGGCCCCGACATCATGACCACCGGGGACATCGTGGCGACCAACGCACGTCGGCAATGGAGCGACACCATGCAAGCACACGAGATAGCCATCTCCCTGCCCACGATCCGGGTGGGCGACCCGGTCGCCAAGGCCGTCCGGTTGATGGTGGTGAAGCGACTGCCCGGAATCATCGTCGTGGATGACGCCGGCAGGCCCATCGCGGTACTGCCGGGCACCCAGGTCCTGCGCCTGGCCATTCCCAGCTCGTATCAATCCGATCCAGCGCTGGCCCGCACCATCGACGAGGTACATGCCGACCTGTTCTGGCAGGTCCCCGGCAGTCGCACCGTCGGTGACTGCCTCCCCGCGCAGAGCGCGAAACCCGCTTCGGTGCGGCCCGATGCCACGTTGCTGGAAATCGCCGCGCTCATGGCGCACCGACACAGCCCGCTCGTCGCCGTCGTCGATGCGAAACGCACACTCGTGGGCGCGGTCACCCTGGAAAGACTCCTGGCGAGTCTGGCTGTCGCAGGACCCGATGATGACCAATGATCCTGTGCGGCAGCCGATCTCCGCGAGAAAGGCAGCCCGCCGATGGACGGGCTGATCGCACTGACCATCTTTGTCGGCGCGTTCTGGTTCATCGCCACCGAACGCGCGGACAAGGTCAAGGTGGTTCTCATCGCCGCTGGACTCATGACTGTGCTCGGCCTGACGCCCGGCGAGAAGGTGTTCTACTCCGAGCACGAGGGCATCGACTGGAACGTCATCTTCCTACTACTCGGCATGATGATCATCGTCGGAATCATCAAGCAGACAGGGGTTTTCGACTTCCTCGCCATTTGGGCGGCCAAGCGGTCCAAGGGCAGCCCGTTCCGGCTCATGGTCATGCTGATGCTGATCACCGCGATCGCGTCGCCGCTATTGGACAACGTCACGATCATTATGCTCGTCGCCCCGGTCACCATCGTGGTGTGCGATCGGCTGCGCATCCCCGCGCAGCCGTTTCTCATCGCCGAGGTGCTGGCCGCCAATATCGGCGGTGCCGCAACCCTCATCGGCGATCCGCCCAACATCATAATCGGTAGCCGAGCGGGGTTGAGCTTCAACGACTTCCTCATCCACATGGCGCCCGCGGTCGTGGTGATCTTCATCTTGTTCGTGGTCTTCACCAGGCTGCTGTTCCGCACTTCCCTGCGCCACAATCACCAGGACTCCGCGACCGTGCTCGCGCTGCAGGAACGGCGCGCTATCAAAGACCCACAGCTACTGGTCCGTTCCTCTATCGTGCTGTTCGGCGTGGTCATCGGATTCGGCCTGCACTCCGTGCTGCACGTCGCCCCGTCCATCGTCGCTCTGGTGGGGGCGGGGGTCATGCTGCTGGTCTCCGGCCTGGATGTGAGTGATGTCCTCGCCGAAGTCGAATGGCCCACCCTCGTGTTCTTCGCCGGACTGTTCGTCATGGTCGCCGGCCTCGTGCACACCGGCGTCATCGACGCCCTCGGTTCCTTCGCCATCTCCGCGTTCGGCGACAACCAGCTCGTCGCCATGACCACCATCATCTTCGGATCCGCCGTGATCGGCGCCTTCGTCGACAACATCCCCTACACCGCCACCACCGCACCGGCTGTCGAGGAACTCGTCGCCCAAACCTCCAACCCCGTGCACGGCCAAGGGCTTTGGTGGGCCTTCGCCTTCGGCGCGGACTTCGGCGGAAACGGTACGGCTGTGGCCGCCAGCGCCAATGTGGTCGCGCTCGGCATCGCGAAGCGCTCTGGACATCCGATCTCGTTCTGGCAGTTCACCAAACCGGGAATCGTCGTCACGATCTTGAGCACCACACTGGCGTGGGGTTATGTATGGGTCAGATACTTCATGTGACCCGAGTCGCGCCATCCGGATAGCTGATGACCATTCCGATGCCCTATGACCACCGGTGATTCATTCGCCGAACACCGCGGGCTATTGTGTTCGCAGCATGTCGAGTCAGAGTCCCGCAGGCGTTACAAGGGTCTCGCGACGATCGAATACCGCAATTCCGGCATTGACCGCCGGAACGTCGTCACGATGCGGGTCGATCGCCGCGATGTTGATATTGGGTTTGACGGGCTGCGATGCGGCCGATCAGCTGTCCGCGTATACGCCCGCGGTTGTCCACCCCGTCGTCGTGCCCGCGGCGGACTACGAGTTCCCAGTCGAATGGGCGGGGGATTACACCTTTCAGTGGAGCGCGGCGGCGGGCATCGACCTTTCCGATACCGAAGCCGCGGTGGTCAGAGCATTCGCGGAGAGCATGCAGCTCGCCCGATCGGTCGGAGCGAGGCTCGCCTATCCGGGCTACGCGGACGCGATACCTGATGGCCAGGGGCTGCGAGTTCCGGACGGCGGCGCCTATCCGCCCGGAGCGGCCCTGGGCGATTGGGAGCAGCGCTGGTCCGGTACGTTCCGTGCCCGGATAATGGAGATTCGGCCTGCGGCAACAGGATTCACGGCCGCATATTGCGTGGACGACACCGATGTCGCGGGTTCGAACGATGCGGGAGCGACGTTCGTCTGGCGACAGGATCGACTCGGCGAACCGCCTCGTGGCATACCGATGTCGTTATCGGTGCGTTCTGTGACCGGGACCGATCACACGGACCAGCCGGCCGGCGAGCGCGGAACAATCGGCCCGTACCGGGCGCCGAAGTTCAATGTGTTCGAGGGATGGATCATTGCCGAGGTCCAGAGGCAGTCCGCCCGAACAGATGAGGGACTCGCGGTCATCGAGGGCTGCACTGCGTGGACTCAGGCCAATGCGCACGTCAATCCTGCCTATCTTCCGGATACGCCGCGCCGGGTGCCCGCCACGCCCCCACCGGAGTCCGCGCCGCCGACGCCCGGGTGGGGTTCGGATCCCGCCGATGACGGAGGTTGAGCCTCTCCTGAGGTGCGTCACCACCACCCGAGTACCGGGCCGAGTTGACGGCCCAGCTCAGGAGCGAGCGAGCGTGAATAACTCGCGGTGAGGTGATGCTCGTCGTGATATACGAGGATGTTGCCCTCCACCACCGCGCAGGTGTCGAGCGTGCAGACCGCATCCGAGAGGTCGATCGGATAGACGTTGGGGTAGGCCGCGGACGGCTCGAGTGCAGGGTTGACCGCACTGAGCGCATCCGCACGTTTCATACCGCACTCGATCCGGTCGCCGCCTTCGCTCAGGCAGTCGATCGCGCGATAGCGAATTCCGTTGCGCCGCAGCCAGGGGGTGTCCCTGACGATTGCGACCTTGAGGTCTCGGTCGGACAACTCGGTCCACACGTCGAGGTAATCCTGCGGGGTTTCATCGCCTCCCTCGTCGACCGGGCGGGTACCGGTTGTGAACACCCACTCGGGCCGGTCGTCAGCCAGTCGATCGAGCACGTCCATGGACCAGTCCCGGCAGTCGGGTATGGGTTCGCCCTTGTACATGGGTTCCGCGGAAACGGTCAGCGGGCAGCCCATCTTCAGGTAGGCGACGATTCGGAACCCGTGTTGCTCCGCCAGTGTCTGCAGCGCGGGCAGCCAGTGCTCAGCGTGTGAACTGCCCACCAGGGCCAACGTTCGTGCCGCTTCGGATCGGCCGTAGACGCAAGTCACAACCTCCCGGGTGTCCCAATCCGCGATGCAGCCGTCCCTGGTGGGAGCGGGTACATCCGACGGCGCCTCGAAGATCGTCGGGCGCATCGGGGCGTCGGGGGGCGGCGCGCTCCCGGTCAACGCTTCGGCTCCGGGATACAGCTGGGGGTCCAGTGCCGCGATCGGCTCGGAGGGATGGGAAAGGACTACACACTGCCAAGCGATGCTCACCGCGACCGTTGTCGCGCCGACGAACGTGACCGCTCGCCGTGTCAGTCGCACCGAATGCCTCGGCGGCACGCTCGACTCCGGCCGGGGCCGAATACGCAATGGTTGTTCGATCCATCGATGGGTGGCCCACGCCGCCGCCATGGACAGGCCGATTACGAGCAGCCCTTCGATCAGCCCGATCGAACCGGATTCGGCGACGAGGAAGATGAGGATGGGCCAGTGCCACAGATAGAGTGAGTAGCTCAGGTCTCCCAACCGTCTCATCGGGGCTGCCGCCAGCCAGCGATTGACTGATGGCTGTTGTGTCGCAGGCAGATTGACGCCACTGACGATCAATGCCGCCGCCGCACCCACCGGCAGCAGCGCGGCGGGCCCGGGGAAGAGATTCGCGCCGTCGAATACCCAGCCGCACAAGAGAACAGCGGCCAGCCCGGCAGCCGCGAGTACCGTTCGCACCGGCCGAGGCGGTGCGAGCAGCGGAGCAATGATGGCGAGCACGGACCCCGCCAGCAACTCCCACAAACGTGCGAAGCTGTCGTAGTAGTTCCAGCCTTGCTGTGTCGCAGCACCATTCGCCGCGTAGGCGAATGAAGCCAGACCACACACGACCACTGCCGTCAGCAGGGCCGGCCGGATCGCCGCCGTCATCCCGAAACGCTTGCACAGCCATACCGCCAGTCCGACCATGAGCAGGCAGACCAGATAGAACTGTCCCTGCACCGCCATCGACCAGAGGTGCTGCAGCGGGCTCACCGATGGATCCGCTGCCAGATAGTCCGACCATGAGAGCGCCAACTGCCAGTTCTGCCAGTAGAGCGCCGAGGCCAGGACCTGCTCCGCCAGATCGGACCACTGTGTGTACGGCCGCAGCAACACGACCGCGGCCGCGACCGCCGCGAGCACGACCATCAACGCCGGCAGCAGTCGCATGGAGGTTCGGCGCAGCACGGGAAGCACGCCCACGCTCCCCGCCCGCTCTGCCCGACGCACCAGCATTCCGGTGAAGAAGAACCCGGAGAGCACCAAGAAGACGTCCACACCGCCGGAAACCCGTCCGAACCAGATGTGGAACACCACGACCAGCGCTATCGCGAGCCCGCGCAGCCCATCCAGGTCGTACCGGTAGGTGGCCTCGCTGGTGACCGTTCGGCTACCTTCGCGCTGGCCCTCCGCACTTCGTCTCCCCGCCACTGATCCGCCGCTGATCGACGACGTCACGGGTGGTCTATCACCTAACACGGGTCTACTAAACACGGCAACCATGGATGCGACCAACCTGGGCTCGAGTGGGCGGCCGCGCGGGCGAGGTTCAGCGGCAACCCATTTCGTGAGTCAACTGCATGTTATGCATCCCACTCGATTTGCGTGAGCAGCCACTTTACGGAATCATTACCAAGCAGGTGCTTCCACCGCACACGGTCGACACACCTGACTCCGCAAGTCCGTTTCATGGCGAATCGAACCGAAAGGAGCCGCCCGTGGCATTCACGCATTTCGCGTACTCGACAATGTCATACCTCTTTCCCCGATCCTTGGTCGCGTAGCCGACCGCCACTTCGTCGCCGATCCTTTGCTGAGCGGTCCGGCGGCCCGCCGCGCATCTGATCGGCGTCTTCGTGCGCACCGATCTCCGCGCTTCCTCCGCACATCGAACGTCCGCACGCTCTCACGTCGTACGCGCCCGTCTCCGACGAGGTTGTCACACCACGATGACACCGGAGCGGAACCTCCCGATCGCAAAGTTCGGCATCGCGACGGATACGACCCGAACGCCACTCGGCACTAGGGTGAAGTGCGTGAACATCGAGGTGACAAAGCTGCCCGGAATCGGGGTACGCAAGGAGTTTCCGTTGTCCGGCACACGCCGCCGGATCGGAATCATCGATCGCAAGGACGGCACGATCGATTTGATCGTCAGCAAGCCTGGCAATCCCGATGCGACAGACCAGATTCCATTGTCCGCTGCCGAGGCGGCAATACTGGCGAACCTCCTGGGAGCACCGCAGCTGGTAGCGCAGCTACAGGAGGAGCAGAGCGAATTCGGTGAGCTAACCACCCGGCAGTTCCCGATCCAGCCCGGTTCCCGCTACGCGGGCCGCGCCTTGGGTGACACCCAGATGCGCACGCGCACAAAGGTTTCCATCGTCGCAGTGATGCGCGCCGGACACGCGATGCCGTCACCCGGCCCTGAGTTCGTGTTCAGCGCCGGTGATGTGTTGGTAGTTGTTGGAACCGCGGAGGGCCTCTCGGCCGCCGCGAGAATCTTGACGGATGGCTGAAAAGTAAATGGTGGCACATGAAACCGCGCTCGCGCTGATTCAGCTGGGCGCGGTCTTCTTCGGGTTGGGACTACTGGGCAGACTGGCCGCACGCATCGGGATGTCGCCCATCCCTTTGTATCTCATCGGCGGCCTGGTATTCGGCAAGGGCGGCTTGATCGCACTGGGCGGCAACGTCGACGAATTCATTCATCTCGCCAGTGAGATCGGCGTCGTACTCCTGCTACTCCTGCTCGGATTGGAATACAGCGCAAGCGAACTCGTGACCGGCCTGCGTAAATCATGGGCGGCGGGCGTGCTCGATCTGGCGCTCAACGCCACCCCCGGCGTGTTGGTGGCCCTGTGGCTGGGGTGGGGCGTCACCGGCGCGGTCGCGATGGCAGGCGTCACCTACATCTCCTCATCCGGGATCGTGGCCAAGGTACTCGGCGATCTGGGTCGTCTGGGCAACCGGGAAACCCCAACCATTCTCTCGATCCTGGTGTTCGAGGACCTGGTCATGGCCGCCTATCTACCGGTTCTCACCGCGGTCCTGGCCGGCGTCGGATTCCTCGCAGGCATGCAGACGGTCGGCATCGCGCTGGCCGCTGTCACCGTTGTGCTGGTCGTCGCGCTGCGCTACGGCAAGTACGTATCGATGATCGTCGACAGCGAGGATCGCGAGATCTTCCTGCTCAAGCTGCTCGGCTCGGCCCTGCTGGTGGCGGGCATCGCCTCATCTCTCCAGGTATCCGCCGCGGTCGGCGCCTTCCTCCTCGGTATCGCCATCTCGGGTTCCACCGCACACAACGCCACCAAGATCCTGGAACCGCTGCGCGATCTGTTCGCCGCCCTCTTCTTCGTACTTTTCGGGCTCAGCACCGACCCGCGCAGCATCCCGCCCGTCCTCGGCTGGGCGATCGTGCTGGCGGTGGTCACCACGGTGGCCAAGCTGGTCACCGGCTGGTGGGCCGCTCGCCGAGCAGGGGCCTCCCGCTATGGCCGCGCCCGCGCGGGCGCCGCGCTGGTCGCCCGGGGCGAGTTCTCCATCGTGATCGCCGGTCTGGCCGTAGCCGCCGGTGCGGTGCCCGCCGAATTCGCCGCTCTCGCCACCACCTACGTGCTACTGATGGCTGTCCTCGGACCGGTTGCCGCGCGCGTGGTCGAGCCGATTCTCCGCGGACTGGACCGCCGACGCGCAGCCGTCACCACCGACGCACCGGGGTGAGTCCCGTCCGTTGACGATGCACCATCCCGCCGGCACCGATCAGGTTCTGTCGACGACTTCCGCCGGAGTGACGACTTCGGCGGGGGCTTGCTGGTCCCCTCCGGCGACAGAGCCTCGTTTATCGCTCCACCGCATAATCGGTTCGACCACCCTCGCGCCGATCGGTCCCATGACAGCCATCAACAGCACGTAAGTGGTTGCCATGGCCGCGAATTCGGCGGGCACCGCGCCGGCGGTCACCGCCAGACCGGCGATCACGATGGAGAATTCACCGCGGGCGACCAGCGCGGCGCCGGCGCGTGCCCGGCCGTATTTCGACGCGCCCGCGCGTTTGGCGGCCCACCAGCCGGTCGCCAGCTTCGTCGCAGTGGTCACCACCGCCAGCACGATCGCCCAGCCGAGCACAGGGGGGATGCTGCGTGGATCGGTGCTGAGCCCGAAGAGTACGAAGAACATCGCCGCGAACAGATCGCGCAGCGGTTCCAGGATCTTGGTGGCGCTGTGCGCGGTGGAGCCCGAGATGGCGATACCGAGCAAGAACGCGCCGACCGCCGCCGAAACCTGAAGAGATGAGGCGATACCGGCCACCAGCAGGGCCGAGCCGAGCAGCTTGAGCAGGAAGATCTCGCGATCCTCGCTGTCGACGATCATCGACACGTACTTGCCGTAGCGCAGCGCGACAACGAGCACCACGGTGACGGTGGCCAGCGCGATGCCGAGCGTCTGCAACCCCGCCACGAAACCCACACCGGCCAGGACCGCGGTGAGCACCGGCAGATAGCCGGCCATGACCAGGTCCTCGAACACCAGGATCGAGAGAATGGCCGGAGTCTCCCGGTTGCCCAGACGACCCAGATCGCCGAGTACCTTCGCGATGATTCCCGACGAGGAGATGTAAGTGACGCCCGCCATCGCGACCGCACCGGGAAAGCCCCATCCCAGCATCAGCGCGACGATGACTCCTGGAGTCGCATTCAACACGATGTCGAGGACACCGGCAGCCCACGAGCTGCGCATCCCCGTCACGAGTTCCTTTGCCGTGTACTCCAATCCGAGAAGCAACAGCAGCAGAACGACGCCGATCTCACTGGCCAGGTGTATGAAGTCGTCGACGTGATCGAGTTCGACCAGCCCACCGGAGCCGAATACCAACCCGCCGATGAGATACAGCGGAATCGGGGACATTCCGATCTTCGCCGCAACCCGCCCCAGCAGTCCCAAACCGAAAAAGACCGCGCCCAGCTGAATCAGCGCGAGCGCGGTTTCATGTGCCACCATCTGCCTCAGCCATCCACGAGGATCTTGGCGGCCGCCGCTAGGCCTTCCGCGGTGCCGACGACAACCAGCACATCGCCGGCGGTGAAAAGGAACTCAGGACCGGGGGAAGGAACTGCCTGCCCTGCCCGCATCACCGCGACAATCGACGCCTTTGTCCGCGTACGCATCTGGGTGTCACCCAACTGCCGCCCGTCGTACGGTGAACCGACCCGCACCGCCAACTGCCGGGTGGCGAGCTCACCGAACTCTCGTTGTTCCTCCTGCAACTGCGCCACCAACTGCGGAGCGCCGAGCAGATTGGCGAGCACGGTTGCCTCCGGCCCGGAAAGTGGAATCTGCTCGGTCGCATCGGGATTGCCGGGCTTGCTGACGATCAAATCGATCGTCCCGTCCTTGTGATCGATGATTCCGATCGTCCGGCGGCAGCCCGTCAGCGAAAAATCCTTGCGCACCCCGATACCGGGCAACTGCGTTACTTCGACGTTCACGGCCCCACCTTAGCCATAACCGCCGCGGCACTCATCCCTCAGACCTGATTCACGAACGACCTGACGCCCGCTGTCGACGATGGGGGTAGCGCGTCTCCAGGGAGCTGCTGGCCTGCCGGTATGCGGCGTTGTGGAGGGTGGTGGGCTTGCCTCCAAGCTTCCGTTCAGGATCTTGAAAGTCGCACGAGTAGCGTTGTAGGAGTCGAAAGTGATTGCAGATCAAAGGTTTTAGAGCTTCTCTGCGGAGCTCTGGAGAGGACCATCACGATGAAGACCATCGTCACCCGTGTCGGACTCGCGTTCGCGGCGCTGGCTGCCACACTGGCGGTAACCGCTCCGCAAGCGTCCGCCGAACCAGCCGGCCGAGGCGCATGCTTGACCATTGCGAACGACAGCCGCAACGCCATCCGCATCGTGATGAGAACAACGCCGATCGGAAACCAGCCCGGCTGGGCCCACGACATCCCCGCCCACTCTGTCGGCACCCTCGTTGATGGTTCGGGCAGGTACCTGCTCTCCCCCGACGGAAAATGGGACATCACCGCCCCCGCCGGCAGCTGGGCATTCGACCCCAAGTTCCGCGAGGGCGCCTGCAAGGGAGTCTGGAACTTCACCGTGAAGTGACCCGCGCTCTCCCGGCAGACCCAGATAGGCGATATTTCCACCGGACGGCCTCGGCACTGATAACCAGACGTGTTTGTCGGTCAGCTGGGTGTTCCAGTCGTTGCCGTCCGGTGCACGCTCGAAGAACGAGGCCACGGGAAACCATAACGCCCCAACCGAATCACCCCAGATCAAGGCGCCCCTGCGATCAAGCCGCACCCATTAACGATGCCGAGACCGCAGAGCGACTGCGATGGCGAACACGACTATCGCGGTAAGCGCGCAAGTTCTGGCAGCTGCGGCGTTCTCGCCCAGATAAGAGACATACATGCCGACTAGAGCCAATAGACCGACACCAGCGAAAGCCCGGCTGGTACCCACGGCAACCCCTGACCTATCCATAAACGAATATGCGGCTTTGTACTCAACTTCAGTCGATGGTGGCGAATTCGTGGATGATTTCCGCCAGTGACGCGGGGTCCTGCAGCATGGGTAGGTGGCCGGTGGGGAGCCCGCGGCGGAGACCGGGTCCGAGTTCGTTTGCGTGCTGGTGCTGCTGTGCTGCCGACAGTTGCCGGTCTGCTGTGGTTACGACGTATCCGCGGCGCTCCGGGAAGGTTCGTGGGGGCACGGCGTCGCGGTAGAGGTGCGCCGATTCCGGCACGAAGTCAGCGATGATGCGGGCGGTGTCGTCCTGGCCGAGGCCGGCGCACAATACCGAGCGGATTGCTTTCTCGGGAGGTCGTGTTCCGGCGATTCGCATGATGAGTCCCAGCAGGACACGCTGAGGCGCGGGTGATGCGGCCAGGAACGAGGTTCGGGCGGCCGGGAATGACGCTGCGATGCCGAGTAGCCCGGCAACACGCTCGGGAGCGGTCGCGGCGATCTGGCTTGCGACGACACCCCCGATTGAGTGCGCCACGATTGTGAACGCGCCGGATGGTGCCTGGGCCAGTACCTCGGCGGTGATGTCGCGCAGGGTCGCGTCGGCCCGTTTCGGGTAGGTCGCGACGGTCGTTTCGATCGGCAGAGCGGATCGTGTCCGATCCCATATCCATGCCGGAAGCCCTGCGCCACTGAGGAATAGAACTGGCGGCGATGGTGAGTCGGTATTCAAGGCGATATCCTCACGAGCTCGGGTGCGGTCGTGACACTAGACGAAGGGTCTGACATTCGTATGCCGGATCGGGTGACGGGAGTGGTTCAGTACCAGCTAGATTCGTTCCTCTGTGATCCATCTCCGGATAGTGTGCACAGGGGGACACCAGGAAGATGCGAAGATGAAGCCGACCTTTGAGGTGTGGAAGCTGACCATCACGCGTGGAGCAAGCACCCGTGCCATCGCGGCGCAACTGAACAGCACCGGACCACGCATCAAGCGACACCTCGAATCCGATCCTCCTGCGGCCGATATGGTCATCGAACTGGCACGTGTCTATGGGGCCAACCCCGTCGAAGGTTTGATCGCAGCGGGGCTTCTCACCCACAGCGATGTCGACCAGGCCGCCACGAAGGACTCTCTCGCCAGGGTGCCCATGTTGCACCTGCTCGAGGAGGCACTGGCCCGGGAACGTCAGGCGGTGAAAGGGCGCTCCCGAAGCGGCACAGTGTCCACCGAGTCAGAACTCTAGGTCCCGACTTCGACAGAGATTCCCGCAAGCAGCCCATGTGGCTCTCCTCGGCGATGTTCGGTTAGGGCCGGGGCGCGTAGATGGGCATCGCTGACGAATCGAGATGCCCGCAGGCCGCTAGCTGCACGGCCACCTCTATGGCAGAACTCCGTGATGAAACCGGCTACGCCGCAACTCTTCTTGACCCGCTCGCTGGTCCAGTCGCGCGGTCGCCAACGACACGCCTAGTAGCAGCACGAGCCGCAGCAGACATTGGGCGGCTGGGCTGAGGGAGACCTCGACCCACAAGGGGTTGGGACAACCATCGGGGAACTGGCCACGAGGTCTCCCTCACCGCACAGGGTTCCCACTCGCGGACCTTTCACACCTACCGAGCGAAAATCGGAGCGACTATCCACGAGGGTGCGCCACCGCGTTAGTCGCCGACTGCGGATCCGGCTAACCGCCGCCTCGCAATAGCTGGTCGGGGCCATCTTGTCCTGCGCGCTGGTCAAAACCAGAGTCGGCTCGCAGATTTCCTCGAGCCGGTGATTCACACACCATCCGGCGGGGCCCTGGGCGCACGGGGTGGCCAGGCGCGTAGAGCGGAGCCGAGGTTGTCTGGGCAGAAGCTCCTCGCCCGGCCACAGCGGCCGGTTGATCAGGCGCTACGGTGACCGAACGGCCTACCCGTACCACCGCTTCACATCATCCTGAATTTCGGTAGCTTTCTCCGGGCTCCGTTGGGCTGGTTCATGATTCACCGGCTCCTGAAGTGCAGGCCTCCTGCGCAAGCGGACATGGGCAATGCCCTGCTATCGTCGGAAACGACTAGCGATCTAGAAGCAACGGGGGGCTCGTGGGTGATTCGGCGCGGGAGCAGGAACAGTTCGAGCGCGAGCTTGTTGAGGTACGGCGGCGGATCAACCGGGTGGCCGAAGACTGTCGCAGGCAGGAATATCGCGAATCGTCGGTAGACGGGCTCGCTCGAGTGCTTGTCGGAGGAACCGGAGAAGTGCTCGACATTGTCCTGCCTCGCGGATTCGGGGACTTGAATCGGCCGGCCTGGGCCCTGGGCGACGAGATCGACGCCGCCGCGAGAGCGATCGTCTCAGCGGTCAATGCAGCACGCTCG
Organism: Nocardia acididurans; assembly: GCF_016741815.1. Lineage (GTDB taxonomy): Bacteria > Actinomycetota > Actinomycetes > Mycobacteriales > Mycobacteriaceae > Nocardia > Nocardia acididurans. The sequence continues at coordinate 23,397 of NZ_JAERRJ010000023.1, read as the reverse complement.
AGAGCGGCAGAGGTTGCGGCACAGCGGTTTTCGGACGAGTTTCCGTTCGAGAAGGGGTTTCGGGGGTGACTGAGTTCGATCGGCTGTACCACCGCGTCAAAGAGATGAATCAGGCGTGGCACGAGCTGCTCGGCGAGATACGGTCGGGACGGCACACGGCGCGACGGGCCGAGGAACGTCGGCGGGTTTCGATAGTCGACGAATACGCCGGAACCGAATACGGATATGTCGTCGTCGACGGGAACGGCACGCTGCACGCAATCGAGTTGGAGCCCTACGAAGTGGCGCAATCGAACGAGTTCAGCGTGTTGAATGCCGTTAGAGCGGCTATCAATTCGGCACAGGCGCGGCCACGGCCGCAACGCAGACACAGCGAGGTGTTCCATGGCTAGCGTCGACTTTCGTGTGGCCCAGACGCATTGAAACTGCAGGCGGAAGAGGTCCGCCAGACGTCGGAGCACTGGGACACAGCGAAGAAGAACGTCGTGGAGACGCCGCTGGATACGAACGCACTCGGCCAGTACGGCAAGGAGATCGCCGGGAAGCTGAACTTGGCGGGCGCGAACTTGGCAAGCAAACTGCGTGACGGATCGACAGCCATCCAAACGGCAGCCGATGGACTGAAGACCTGCGCAACGCATTTCGAAGGTCTCGACGCCGACTACTATCGGCAATTCGGCTACATCGACGCACAGTTGGGGTACTGACGATGGCAGACGGTACCCAGGATTATGCGATACCAGCGGACAAGAACCCCAACAACCTACCGGCCGAGCTGGTGTTCCCCTACGAGCAAGCCGCCTATGTTGTGCTGTTCGCCGAAGAGTTGAACTTCGGCACCAGCGTGCGCACTCGGGTCGACAACATCCAAAAGATGCTCGGGAACCCGAACGCCGTATCGACCGTACTGGCCGCCTGGCAAGGCTCGGTATCTCAACTCACCCAGGCCGTCGACGGCAGCGATGACGGGAATGGCCTGGACACGGCCAACGAGAACCTCAAAGCACGCTGGAACGGTTCAGCCCGCGAAAGCGCGGTCGACTATGTCACTCGACTGGCGACTGCGACCAGGAACAACCGCACCGAAATTGCCTCTATGGCAACACATTTGAATAACATCGGCGCATTCGTGTCGAATGCCTACTCGCAGGCCATCGTCCATATTTCGAACACCGCCTCGGACCTGGCGCAGTACGAGTCGGCCATACGGAAGACCGGAATCAATGCCCTGTCGGTAATCTTCACCGGAGGCGCGGCGGGCACCGACAATGCCTACAGCGCCGCAACCGAGGCCGTCGCGGACTTCATGCGAGAGACCGGCACCATAGTCCAGAGCGTGGAGAACTACATGACCAAGATCGGAGGCGAGGTGGACGACATCATCACCAATATCAGCAAGGTGGAGATCCCCGCGGCCATGGCGCCGGCCGCGACCGACACAGGAGGCTGGCAACCTCGCAATCCGACCGGGCCCGGCTGGGGCCAGCCCTCGTGATCCAGCGTTCATCGATCGCGGCCCTCGCAGCCGGTTGCGCACTGGCACTCGCGAGCTGCACCGGCGACACCGGGAGCCGCGAAGGCGAGACCAACCCCACCACGGCCTACACCGCGACACCGAATGGATGTCCGGCAGTGGTCGGAGTCGCCAAAGACCCGATCGCGGCATTCGCAGGTGATCTCTACGATCCGAATGCCGAGTACCAGCAAACCACTACCACATACGAACAGATCTCGGATGTGCTCACCTGCTACGCGCCGTACTCCCGCGCGACGAGCACACGGACGGTCTATGTCGCGGTCACTGTAGGAAAGTTCGACGACGGCACCGGCAAGGCCGACCGCGTGGCGTTCGCGCGGGACGGGTTCAACCAGAATCGACCCACAGATGCCACGCCTGTCGCGGGGGTCGGCGAGGAGGCCTACCTCGAGACCAAGCCCGCATCCGGGGGCGGACTCGCCACCAGCCTGAATTTCCGCATCCAGAACGTATCCGTACTGGTGAAACTCGCCGATTTGAACGCAGGCGACTCCCCATCCACAGAATCCAAAGCACAGCTCGAAGACAGCACTCGCTCGGTCGCACAGGCATTGGCGAACAACCCCGATGGTTACATGTCTCGCTGACCCTTGTGTGAACTCTCGAGGATCAGCAGGCCCCAACCCTCCGTGGCCTCGTGCGCCACTGGAGCAACGAATTCCGGCTCAGACCTCGTCTGCAGGCCTTGACACCTCGAGTCGATACGCCGACGGGCAATGACCAGCAACGTCGTGCATCAACCCCGGCTGGCTGCCTGGTTGCAGAAGTCAGAAATTGCATACCTCGTGGAATTCTTCATCAAACGGCCAGCGACCTCAGTTGCTCGTGGGTAGCGTCCGCACCGCCCGATACGACACCACCGGGGCATACAGAAGGATTGATCATGACGAATATGGACGTCGCCTTAAAGGACATGATGTTGCTGGACGGCGCGATCGGAGCCGCCATCGTCGACTACGGCAGCGGGATGCCGCTCGGCGTGGTCAACGGCACGAAAGCGCTCGACATCGAGCTCGCCGCCGCCGGCAACACCGAACTGATTCGCGCGAAGGTGCGCACGATCGAACAGCTCGGAATGAACGACTCCATCGAGGACGTGCTCATCACGCTCGGCAGCCAATATCACATCCTGCGACCGACCCATGGCCGAAAGACTCGGGGGCTGTTCCTTTATCTTGCGCTCGATCGCGACAGCGGCAATCTCGCCTTCGCGCGCCACCGTTTGAAGGCGATCGAGGAAGACCTCGAGGTCTGAGCGGCACCGAGCAGATCGTCGGGGCACACGATCGCCGACGCCGGACCGTACCCAGCGGCGCCGCGACATGAGTTCGGGCGCCGCGCTACGGTGGACACGCGAGATCGACAAGGGGAGAACCACGCGTGCGCCGACCATCGGAGACAGCCGAACCGAATTCAACCGGCCACCCGCACTGGATCACCGTGCAATCCACCCGGACCGTACTGATCGTCGTCCATACGATGACGGCATGGAATCGACTCGCCGACATCCTTCCGATATTCGAGTCCGACCGGCGCATTCAGTTGATGTTCACATTTCCCAACGTATCTCACGTCACCGGTGATGTGGAACGCCAGCTCGCCGCAGATGGTGCGGTGGTAATTCCTTGGGCACGAGCACTTTCCGATAAATTCGATCTGGCATTGTCGGTGCACCATAGCGGGGATTTGCACAGTATTTCAGCTCCTCTCGCCGTGATGTCACACGGAATCGGATATACTAAGCTCGCGAGAAGCGAGAAGCGAGAAGCGAGAAGCGAGAAGCGAGAAGCGAGAAGCGTCTACGGCCTGAGCCGCGACTGGCTTCTGCATGATGGAATAGCTCCCGACGCGATAATTCTGCCGAACGAGCAGGACCGAAAACGCTTGGCCGCCAGCGCTCCTGAAGCACTCCCCCACGCAGTGGTCGCCGGAGACCCGTGCCTCGATCGGATGCTTGCCAGCCGATCGTCGAGACCCGAGTTCCGCGGAGCGCTCGACGCCCCACCGGACTCGAAACTCGTCACCGTCTCCTCGACATGGGGTCCGAAATCGCTACTCGGACAGTATCCCGAACTCATCGACGACCTACTGAGCGAGCTCAGCTGTGATGAGCACGTGGTCGCCGCCATCGTGCACCCGAACGCCTGGTTCGCGCACGGCCCCTATCAGGTCCGACTATGGCTGGCGAACGCCCTCCGTTCGGGACTGCGCCTGATTCCTCCCCTGAGCGGCTGGCAGCAAACCATTGTGGCCTCGGACGTGGTCGTGGGCGACTTCGGAGCGGTCACCGGATACGCTGCGGCGCTGGGCATCCCAACGCTGCTGGCGACGCATCCGCGCGACGAGGTCGCGCCCGATTCGATCATGGACCTGCTCGGCAGAACCGCTCCGACACTGCACACCAGCCAACCATTGGCAGAGCAGATCACCAAGGCGGCAACAGAATTCGATCCCGGTGCCTTGACCGGGGTTGCCGCGCTGGCCAGTTCGGTTCCAGGCGAGTCGGCCCACCTGCTGCGCTCGGAGGCCTACCGGTTGCTGAACCTCCCCGAACCCGATCACTCCGCAGTCGTAATCCCGTACGAGGCAAGTGGTTTGACACCGACTACCGATCGTTTGCGCGCCTGCCGCATCGCCCTCACCTGGGATTCCGACACAGAGGCGACTGCGGTCCGATGGCCGGCGGATGTCACTCCGGCACCGCGGCGCGGCGCGCGTTCCACCGACACCCTGTTGGCCGCGCATGCCGACCATCCACGCCGGGATATCCGAGGCAACGCCGATATCGTGGTCGTCGAATGCGAAACGGAGACAGCACATGCCGAACTCGAGAAGCTACTCCAGGATCGACCGGCATGTTCAGTCGCCGTGACCACTACACCGGATGGCTTGACTGTCATGCGATTTCGCGATGGACGCACCGCTCGAGCCGAGACCGTCCCGGCAATCGACATGCCCATGGGCGCGGCCCTGGTCGCCGCGATCGGTCACGACCGGCTCGTTTCCGCCACCCGGTCGGATACCGCGCACATCCACCTGACCATTGGCTCGCGACGAATAGCCGTTCGGCTCAGTCACATTGGCGGGCGTGACCGATGAATGCCGTGGCCAGGTTCCCGCGTTCGAAACGTCACATCCACTAGAGTTGGCGACGGATCGTCACCGCCCAGGGGAAGGCACTCGGATGAGCGACAGCTGGTCGGCGCCCTCGGCCCATCCGTTCCTCAACCGGGAATCGATCATGTCCGAGATGGCCGCCTGGGTGGAGCGCTGCCGAGCCGAGGGCACTCCATGCCGAATCTATGTTCACGGAATCGAAGGGCTTGGCGTTTCCTGCCTGGTCACCCAATTCGTGAAGGTTCATCGCGCCGCAATCGACGGGCCGATGATCTGGCTCACCGGACGCGGCCCGGACGGTCGATCCATTCCACTGGGAGAACTGCTGAGCCGGGCCCTGCGGCAGCTGGACGTCCTGCCTGCGGATCAACCGGCCACCGATCCGGAGAAGGTCGACGTCTACCGAACCATCGCACGAGACAGACGGTTCGCCCTGGTGGTCGATGACTGCGACAACGTTGGTCAGCTGCGCGATCTGACCCCGGACGACGCGGCCGGTGTAGTGGTCATCGCCACCACGCCCTTCCGGCGGCCCTGGCTGGAGAGTGCGGGTTTCAAAGCCTTCACACCGGATGTTCTTGCGCCCGAGGCAGCTCGCGCGCTCTTCCGTGCGCTGACAGCCGCCGGCGGAGACCAGCTCGACGACTCCACCGTCGACGGCCTGGTGCGTGCCTGTGGTGGCTTTCCCCTGCTGGTGCGGGTAGTCGCTGCCCAGATCCGGCTGAACCCGGCACGGGGGCCTCGGTTGCTGAAACAATTGCGGGCAGCGAAAGTCACCCCGCTGCATCTCGATCCGGAGCAGCGCATGATGCGCTTCCTCGACGCCACCTACGAAAACCTCGGTGCCGAGCAGAAGCGTGCGTACCGTCTTCTGGGATCGCTGCCCGCCGCGGACTTCTGTGTGGAGGCTGCGGCAGCCGCATTGGGTATCGACTCCGATGAGGCGTTCCTACTGCTCGAGCATCTGCTCGAATGGAATCTGACTGTCGCGACCGGGTACGAGCGCTACGCTTTCCACCCCGTGCTGCGCGCCGATGCGCGCACCCGCTGCACGGGCGAGAATGCCGCCGAAAGCTGGAATACCGTATCCCGCTGGACAACCTGGTGCCTACAGGCCGCCCTGCCACGGGGCGTGGCGCTGTCCAACCGGTGGATGGTCGCACCCGTCACCGATGCGCTATCGGCATTGGGGCACACCGGATATCACTCTCCACGAGATGCTCTGGAATGGTTCGGCACCGAATACGCGAACCTGATCGCGGCCATCCGCGCGGCACATCAGAACGGACTCCACAACAGCCGGTCTCACACTACGGCTTGGCAATTGTGCGTCGTCATCTGGAAGTATCTGCACCTCAACGGACTGTACGACACATGGATCGACAGCCACGAGGCTGGGCTCGACTCCGCACGTGCGGTGTCCAGCGCACCGGGTGTACTACAACTGACCTCACAGCTCGGGGCCGCATATCTGGAGATCGGCGAGTACGATGCCGCCGAGCGATGTTTCGAGGAATCCCTCTCCGCGGCTTCGGATCTCAACCATCTGCTCGGCGTGCAGAGTGCGCACGAGTGGCTGGGCAAGACGGCCGCTCGGCGCGGACGGTGGCATTTCGCGTTGCGCTACTTCGCCGAATCCTGGGCGGCAACGCTCGCGGCGGACGACACCGCGATCCCACCGGCACAGCGCGAACGGATACGCGCTCTCCTGCATCTACAGTCCGCACGCGTGTATCTCGAACTACGCCAATATGATCGGGCAATCGAGGAGGCCGGGCACGGGGCAGCGATCTTCCACGCGACGACCAACGAATCGGAGAATCACGCGAAATGTCTGCTGGTGCTGGGCCGCGCAAGGCTGGCCGAGGACAATGCCGCAGCAGCGATCCGGGCTTATCAGCAGGCGCTCCAGGAGTTCGAACGCACCGCGGTTCGCCGCTGGCAGGCCCACGCACAGTCCTGGCTCGGCCGTGCGTTACTCGCCGCAGGTCAGCGAGAGCAGGCCGAGGTGCGATTCCGTTCGGCACTCGGCTACTACCGTGAGGTCGGCAACCCACTTGCCCTCGATATCGCGGCCGAACTGGAACAGCTTCGGCCCGAATAGACCTGCCATGGCCACGACCGGAGTCCCGACACCAGCGGTAATCCTTTGCGCCCCAATCACACAGCATCGCGAACCCGGGAGCACATACCCCGGGAATCTGCTGGGATGAGATCATGACCCGGATACGGCTGTGGCTCACCAGCGTCGGCGGGGTGGTGGCTTTCGCCGTCCTGGTGTGGCTCTATTACTGGATTCCCACACTCTTGTCGGCAGATGCCAAGACGGCGGAGGCATTTCGCGGGCAGTTGACCGCCCTCGTCGGCATCTGCGCCACGGCCTCGGTCGCGATCTTCGGCATCAACAAGCACTTCCTAGATCGAGAAAAGCAGCGCACCGATATCTTCAACACCGCCATCGGGCATCTGGCATCGGACGATGCCGTGATCCGGGCCGGTGGGGTACGCGCACTGGCCCGAATGATGCGATACTCGTCCGCCGACCGGGCGAGGGTCTTGGAAACCTTCGCCGACGTGCTCCGACATCGAACCGCCCAACTCGGCAGCGGGGAAACCCACCATCGGCTGCCCAGTGACATTTCCGCCATCCTCGTCGCGTTGCAGCGCCGCACGACCGCCGCTGACGATCCGCCGCTGAATCTGTCGGGGGTGCGGTTGGCCGGCGCGAACCTGCGCGGCGTCGACCTGCGCGGCGCGCGGCTGATCGGGGCCGACCTCACCGACGCAGACCTTCGGGGCGCCAGGCTCGCCGAGGCGGATCTGGATCGCGCGATCCTGGCGAACGCCGAGTTGAGCGGCACGGACCTGCGGGCGGCCAAACTCACCAGAGCCCGGCTGACCGGTGCTGTTCTCCGGGAATGTGTTGCCGCGGGAACCGATTTCAGCGGATCGGGTCTGGCGGGCGCGGACCTCCGGGCCACCGATCTCCAGACCGCGATCGGACTGACCCGAGATCAGATCGGCTCCGCGGGGAGCGATTCCACCACGCGACTACCCGCGGAGCTGACCTGACGCGAGAACGCGGCGCCCGCCCGGGGGTAGGTTCCCGGCCGCCCTCCGAGTCCGCGCCGATCTCGCTGAACAGAGCGCATCCCCGACCAGTCGAGCGGGTTCGGCACCGTCGAATGCGCTGCGGACCAGCGGTTCTCGTCCGTCGTCGGGCTCAGCTCGGATAGACCGCGGCGAACCACTCGCGGGCGCCGATCGACGACCATCCATTCGATCCACAGCGCGGGCACGACTCGGTTCCAGAGGCGTGAGCGGGTCTACGACACAGCAGCCCACAGGTCGCGCAACACAGAATCGGACCCCGCAACCGGCTGATCCGGGTCACTCGCATGGCTCGCCTCTCAATCAATATCGTTCAGTTGCTAATGTTAGCAATCAGTTATGCGAATCAGTCGGATGCGCTCACTCGTACCGACGCCTTCCGCACCGCCACCGCGGTTCCTCCGCAGAGAAGAAGGACTATGCTCACCGCCACCCTGAACGGCATTCGGCTCAGCTATGACGTGACCGGCTCCGGCCCCCTGGTTGTCTTGATCATGGGCAGTGGCAGCCCGGGACGGGTGTGGCGCACGTATCAGGTGCCTGCCCTGGTCGCCGCGGGATTCCGGGTCGCGACGGTGAACAATCGCGGTATCGCGCCCTCGGAGGAATCCGTGGGCGGCATACGCATCGAGGATCTCGTCGGTGACACCGCCGCCCTGATCGAGCACCTCGGCGGCGGGCCCGCGCATGTGGTCGGCCATTCGATGGGCGCACGCGTGGTTCAGGAACTCGCGCTGGCCCGGCCCGGTCTGCTCGGCAAAGCCGTCATGCTGGGCACGGTCGGCCGACCGCACCCGCTCGTGCAGCTCTACAACAAGGGTGAACGGGACCTGTTCGACGAGAAGGTGCAGCTACCGCCGTCGTACGCGGCGGCGATCAAGGCGATGCTGAATCTCTCGCCGGCGTCGCTGGAGGATCCGGAGCGGGCGCAGGAGTGGCTCGACATCTTCGAGTTCACCGCCTCGGCGCAGCCGTCCGCGGGGGTGCGAGCGCAGCTGGGCATGGACCGCTCGCAGAATCGACTGGCCGCCTACGGCGCGATCGCGGTGCCCAGCCTGGTCGTGGGCTTCACCGATGATCGGCTGGCGCCGCCCGCACTCGGCCGGGAGGTCGCGACCGCGATCCCGGGGGCGCGCTACATCGAGATCGAGCGCTGCGGCCACTACGGATACCTGGAGCGTCCCGACGAAGTCAATCGGGTCATCATCGAATTCCTCACCGCCACAACCGGATAGCCGACCAGCAACCTCACCCGGAAGGAAATCAACAGTGCACGAACTGCCGCCCTGCCCCGCATGCTCCAGCGCCTACACCTACGAGATGGGCGCACTGCTGGTGTGCCCGGAATGCGCGCACGAATGGACCGCCGCAGCCCGGTCCGATGAGCCCTCCGAGGCGGTGATCACCGATGCGGTGGGAAACGTGCTGTCCGACGGCGACACCGTCACCGTCATCAAGAACTTGAAGGTCAAAGGCAGCCCCACCGGGATCAAGGCGGGCACGAAGGTGCGCAATATTCGTCTGGTCGCCGGTGTCGGCGATCACGATATCGACTGCAAGATCGATGGATTCGGCGCGATGCAGCTGAAATCCGCTGTGGTCAAGAAGGTTTGATGCGATATGCCGGGCGGCAGGGGCCACCCGGCATCACAGCGTGATCGTGATGATGTCGCGCTCGATCTGGACTTCGGCGGTATCGGTGGTGTGTGCGCGGATCGCTCGCTCGATGAGGCGGATATTGTGGCCGCACACGATGACCACCGCCAGCGTGGACGAGTCGAGCACATGGGCGTCCGCGTGCTCGGACACTGTCGAGTGACCGAGTTCGGGTATCTCCAGCGCGCTGATCCGTCGTTCCAGTTCGGTGATCGCTCGCATCCGCCGATCCCGGTCCGCTCTGCCCAGCGGCGCGTACACCGCCTTCGTGATCCCCGGTTGGGGGTAGCACGATCGGAACCGATCCGGAGTAATCACGAAGCTCTCCCTCATCGAATCATGGACATTCGGTGCCACTTCGCCAGGGCCGAGTGGGTTCAGCCCCTGCCGTGACGCCGTTCGTAGGCTGCCCGGTCGGCGGCGGCGCGTTCCCGTTCGCGGTGATCGGCGAGCGCGGGATCCAGACCGTGCTTCACCAGCCGGGCGCGCCGATAGACGTACATGAGCGCCACGGTGAAGTAGATCAGCGGCAGATAGAGCAGCGCCATCATGCCCGCGCCCATCCACAGCGGCCCGGGAACGAGAAGGAACAGGCACAGCGGCGGAAAGATCGGGACCAGGAACCGCAGCAGGTAGCGCCGAGCCGCACCCGGCCCCGTGAGATCCCGAATCACCCACTGCGACATGGACACCGGCAGTGTCCCACCGGCGATGTAGCGAACGCGCTGGGCGAATGTCGGCGTACTGCGTTCGGTCACGGTGCGCTCCGTACGAGTGCGGGGGCCAGTTGCCTGGCACAGGTGATGGCGTCCGGGGTGTGCTCGAACAGGTGCGCGGTTCCACCGGCGGGCAGGGCGCCGATGGCGGCCAGCTTGCGACGGTGATCATCGCGCAACCCCGAGATCAGCACGATGATGTGGCGATGCTCGAGCTTGCCTATGGCGTCCTTGAGCACCAGGGCTCCTGTGGTGTCCAGGGCTGTCAGGTGCGACATGCGCAGGATGACCACGTGCACGTCCGACACTTCGGCCAGTTCCAGCAGGAACCGATGCGCCGCTGCGAAGAACAGTGGCCCGTCGAGCCGGTAGGCCACAATGTGGTCGTGCAGCAGCCCGTGTTCCTCGGCCAGGTGGTTGGTGTCGTCGAGCGGGATTTGGTGCAGCCGAGCCTCTTTCGCGACCGAGCGCAAGGCCAGCACGACCGCGATCCCTACCCCGACGGCTACCGCGCTCACCAGATCGAGGGCCACCGTCACGACGAAGGTCACCACCATGATGACGGCATCGCCGGTGGACGCTCGGGCGATGGCGGCCAGCGACGCGGTCTCCACCATGCGCACCGTGGTGGCCAGCAGGACACCGGCCAAGGCCGCCAAGGGAATATCGGAGACCAGTGGCGCCGCCAGATAGATGATCGCGGCCAGAATGAGCGCGTGCGTCAGGGCCGCGAGCCGGGTGCGCGCACCCGAGCGCACATTGACGGCGGTGCGTGCGATCGCACCGGTGGCGGGCACGCCGCCGAACAACGGTGCGGCGATATTGGCCACGCCCTGCCCCAGCAGTTCGCGATCCGGATTGTGCCGGGTGCCGACGGCCATGGAGTCGGCGGCAGTGGCCGACAGCAGCGATTCCAGCGCGGCCAGGGCGGCGACTGCCAATGCGGGCGCGATGAGTGCGCCGAGCTGGTCCGGATGCACGAATCCCACGGTGGGAGCGGGCAATCCGGACGGCAGTGCACCGATCTCAGCCAGGTCCAGATCGAAGACGCGCGCGACCACGGTCGCCGCCGCCACCGCGATCAACGCGAAGGGCAGCTTGGGGAAGAACCGCCCGCCGAGCAGGACGATCGCGGCGACGACCAGCGCCGTCGCCACGGCCGTGTGGTGGGGAGCGGCGATGTACTGCCGCACCGCGTCGGCCGCGATCTGCCAGACCTTCTCCCCTTCGATCTGCGCGACGCCCAGCGCGGAGGGGAACTGCTGGAGCGCGATCACCACGGCGATACCCGCCGTGAAACCCTCGATCACCGGGGCGGGCATGTAGCGCACCGCGCGCCCGACCCCGGCGACCGCGAGCACCACCAGCAGGAGGCCGGCCATCAGCCCCACGGCCAGCACTCCTTCCGCGCCATGCTGGTGGAAGATCGGCACCAGGACCACGGTCATGGCCCCGGTCGGACCCGACACCTGAAAGCGTGAGCCGCCGAACACCGCAGCTGCCGCGCCCGCGATCACCGCGGTCGCGAGCCCCGCCGCGGCGCCCAGTCCCGAGCTGATGCCGAAGCCCAGCGCCAGTGGCAGCGCCACCAGCGCCACGATCAGGCCGGCCAGCAGATCCGCGCCCGGGGACCGGACCGCGGGACCCCACTCCGACCAGCTGGGTAGTAGTGCCCGCACCGTCAGTCGGCCTGGGCGTCGGTGGCGCGCACCGCCGCCAGTCGAATCCGCAACGCGGCGAGCTGCTCTCGCAGCTGGTCGGGCAGCCGGTTGTCGCCGATCGTGGCGAACCACTCATCGATCGACTCGATTTCGCGCACCCACTCGTCGGAATTCACCGCGAGCGCGGCGGTGGCCAGCTCCTGCTCGGCCGGGGACAGGCCGGTCAGATCGAGCGCCCCCGACGCCGGAACGTAACCGATCGGCGTTTCGACCGCCTCGCCGCCGCCGTCGAGCCGCTCCAGCGCCCATTTCAGCACGCGCACGTTGTCGCCGAAGCCGGGCCACAGGAACTTGCCGTCCGCGCTGCGCCGGAACCAGTTGACCTGGAAGATCTTCGGCAGCTGAGCGCCATCGCGTTGCGCGAGCGACAGCCAGTGCGCGAAGTAGTCGCCCACGTGATAGCCGAGGAACGGCAGCATGGCCATGGGATCGCGGCGCACCACCCCCACCTGCCCGGTGGCCGCGGCCGTGGTCTCCGAGGAGAGCACCGACGCGGTGAACACCCCGTGCGCCCAGTCGAAGGACTCGGTGACCAGCGGGATGGTGGATGCTCGGCGACCGCCGAAGAAGATCGCCGAGAGGGGCACACCGCGCGGGTCGTCCCATTCCGGCGCCACCGACGGGCACTGTGCGATCGGGGTGCAGTAGCGCGAATTCGGGTGTGCGGCAGGAGTTCCCGACGCGGGAGTCCAGTCGTCGCCGTGCCAGTCGATCAGGTGTTCGGGCGCCTGATCGGTCAGCCCCTCCCACCAGATGTCGCCGTTTTCGGTGCGGGCGACATTTGTGAAGATCGAGTTGCCGGCCTCGATGGTGGCGATGGCGTTGGGGTTGGTCTTGACGCCGGTGCCCGGAGCGACGCCGAAGAACCCTGCTTCCGGGTTCACCGCGTACAACCGGCCATCCGCACCGAACCGCAACCACGCGATGTCGTCGCCCACGGTCTCGGCTTTCCAGCCGGGCAGTGTGGGTTCGAGCATCGCCAGATTGGTCTTGCCGCAGGAGGAGGGGAACGCCGCCGCGACATAGTGGGTCTTGTCCTGCGGGGAGGTCAGTTTCAGGATGAGCATGTGCTCGGCCAGCCAGCCCTCGTCACGACCCAGCACCGAGGCGATCCGCAGCGCGAAGCACTTCTTGCCCAGCAGGGCGTTGCCGCCGTATCCCGAACCGTAGGACCAGATCTCGCGACGCTCGGGGAAGTGCGAGATGTATTTGGTCTTGTCACACGGCCACGGCACATCCTCCTGCCCATCCGCCAGCGGCGCACCCACCGAATGCAGGCACTTCACGAATTCCGTTGTCTCGGTGAGCTTCTCCCAAACCGGCGCACCCGAGCGGGTCATGATCTGCATCGAGACGGCCACGTACTCCGAATCGGTGATCTGCACGCCGAACTTCGGGTCCTGCGCATCCAGCGGCCCCATGCAGAAGGCGATCACATACATGGTCCGGCCGGCCATCGCGCCCCGGTAGTGCTCGGTCATGACCGTGCGCATATCGACCGGATCGACCCAGTTGTTGGTCGGCCCCGCATCGCTCGTGTTCTCCGAGCAGATGAACGTGCGGTCCTCGACCCGCGCCACGTCCTGCGGGTCCGAAGCACACCAGAAGGAGTTGGGCTTGCGCCGCAGCGGCACGAATGTGCCCTTGTCCACGAGTACGCCGGTCAGCCGATCCCACTCGTCCCGCGAACCGTCGCAGTAGACGATGCGTTCCGGCGCGGTGAGCTCGGCGATCTCGGACACCCATGCCAGCACTCCGGCATGGCCCGTCAGCGCCTGCTCGTTTCCGGCGACTTCAGTGGATGATTTGGCCACGACTGGTTTCTCCTTCGCGAAACTGCTAGGTAGTTAGTTTGGAAAACCTGCAATCAATGTCGACGCGCGCACCACACCCTGAAGCTCATCGATTCGGCGGGGTTACGCCGGCTGCTCGAGCGCCTCGACCTGCCCCGCCACCACACCGGTGAGGATGGAGCGGGCAGCGGCGAGCAGGTCGGCCACATCCGGAGTGGTGAGCTCATAGGTCACCGAAAGCCCTTCCCGGCGACCGGTAACCAGACCCGCACGACGCAGGATCGAAAGCTGCTGCGACAGATTGGCAGCCTCGATCCCGATCTCGGCGAGCATCTCCGACACAGCCCGCTCCCGCTCGCACAGCAACTCGAGGATGCGGATGCGCACCGGATGACCGAGAGTCTTGAAGAACTCGGCCTTCATCTGATAGAGCGGCCGCTGCATTCCGGGCATACGTGCCACTCCCTTCCATCGTGGTGGCCGCCCCTGTCGGCACCCACCCGTTTGATTGCAGAGTTTAGCAACCAGCATGACCACCCCACCGCCCGCCACCACGGGCAGCGAGCGCTGATGCCAATCTTCGGGGCAAGGTCTACCATGACCACATCCCCTTGCTGTGCTGATTTCGAAAACATGCAATATATTAATTATGCACAACTGGACCTACAGCCGCTACGGTGCCAACCTTGCGTCGTAGCATCCACCACAACCATGTAACCCTGCGTCATCAGCAGCATTCGACGGGAAGGGAACCAACGGTGTCCGGGCACACGGAATCCGGCCTGGGCGACAACACCACACACGCCAGGCCGGTCAACAGCGATATGGGCGTCGCTGTCATCGCCGTGTGGAACAACCGCGGCCGGGAGTATTCGACGTGCCGTTCCTGCTGGTCGGCGATGGAGGACTACGCCCGACTGCTGAGCTCTCGCACGGCATTGCGCACCTCGGTCATCCCGCTGGCCCAGGGGTACCCCTACCCGGTGGCCACTCGCATCCAGGAATTGTCCACACAGACAGCGGCAGCGTTCCTGATCGGACTTGACGCAACGGATTCGGCTGCAGTGCAGTCGATTGTCGCCGCGCATGGCGGACGGCTGGTGGTATCAGAAACCGATGTCCTCACAGCCGCCGCTGCGGCTGCGGCCGTCACGGCATTGCGGGGCAAGGGCATCCCGCCGAAGCACGGTCGTTTGGCAATACTCGGCGCCGATCGCACGCCTCGTCTGGGGGCAGTCCTGCTCGAGTGCGGGGCGGGAACCGTAACCTCCCCAACCGGACATCATTTCGAAGGGCCCGAGATTCGTTCCCTGATGGTCGATCACGACATCGTGGTGAATCTGACTGGGCAGGAATCGATGTGGATGGTTCCGGCGCGCACGGTATCGATCCCTACAGACCCGTTCGCCCTTGGCGCGCTCGCTGTTCCTGGTTTGCTCAGCGCATTGTGCGGACACGGCACAACGCACGTCGGCATCGAGATCCTGGCAGCGGCGGCATGTGCGCTCGCGCTCATCACACCGGTAGACCGCACACTCCCCGAAATAGCGGACCATCGTCTCGTCCACGCAGTCGCGCAGCACGTCGGTAGGGTCGTGGCGAGTGCGTGACCACCGGCCAGGATGCGAAAACCCCGACGACGAATAAGCTTCGTAACAAGGCATCGAACGAACGAGGATACCCGACTGGTATGACCGAAATGGACCGAAGCGACTTCACCCGCGAGAGTGTCGCGGCTCTCCTCGAGCAGGGACTCACAAAGGCTGAAATCGGTCGCCTCTTTGGAGTATCCCGCCAAGCGGTGCTGCACAAGTCGCCGGCACGGTACATCAGGCCGACCTATGCGGTCGAGGCAACATATCCATGGAGAGTTGAAACTCGCTTTCAGTCCGCACCCCCGTATGCGCGCACCCGCGGTCACGCAAAAGTAATGGCGCACGGATGGAAAAGCCTTTCGGCTGTCCAGAAAAGCCGTCTCGAATCCTGGTACACATTCCTGAAGAACCTGAATGTGGTTGTCGAATATGATCCGGAGCAGCCGCCCCTGAAGGGAATCGCGTCCACCGGAGGCTGGCGATATGTCCCACGCACGAAGGCGGACGGTGAACTGATCATCCGTATCAACGAGCACACACTGCTGACGGATGGAGCACTCAGGAGCTGGGTGTTCCCCCGGGATAGTCGCTAGAGGACAATCTATGGAGCTGTTCCTACTGACGACCGATCCCAATCCCGTTGGCGTTCTCCCCTCACTTGCATTGTTGATGCACGACATACACCAGGTCGAGCCCGCTGATGCCGCACAGCTCCAGGACTCCGCTGCAGCCGTAGCACTCGTCGATGCCCGCACGGACCTGGCCGCAGCGCGCAGCCTTTGCCGTCGTCTCGACGCAATCCGATCATCGGTGCCGGTAGCGGCCGTTCTTACCGAAGGAGGGTTGATCGCAGTCGATTCCAGCTGGGGAATCAACGATATCCTCCTGCCACATATCGGCCCGGCCGAGCTGGATACCCGGCTGCGCCTGCTCGTCGGCCGCACAAACTCGACCGACGACCCGGAGCTGATGAATCGAATCGCCCTCGGCGAGCTGATCATTGACGAAAGCACCTACACCGCCCGCCTGCGGGGACGTCCAATCGACCTGACATACACGGAATTCGAGCTACTCCGATACCTGGCACAGCGTCCAGGTCAGGTCTTCACCCGCGCGCAGTTGCTGCGCGAGATTTGGGGTTACGAATTTCTCGGCGGAACTCGCACTGTCGACGTCCACGTGCGACGACTCCGCGCGAAACTCGGCGTCGAGTACGAGTCACTTATCGGCACAGTTCGTAACGTCGGCTACAAGGCCGTTCGCCCAGCCCCACCCTCGAAACCACCGCGCGGCCACCACTGACTGCAACCCACCCGACAGAAGTCCTCGCCAACGAGCCGGTATCAATTCGGCCGGGTCGATCATCGAAGCTGAATGGTCTCCGGTTTGTAGCTGCTGGAGCATCACGCATTTACGATCTTCATCGCAATTCAAGATTGAATGTTCCAGCGTGCCAGCCAGTCTCGTTCGTGTTGCTACTTCTCCTCGCGATAGGCCGGGCAACGGTTCGCGCAGGCTGAGCTGCGGCGTGGGCGGAGCCAGGGATTCATGTCAGGTCGTCCCGCACCGGCTCGCACCGCCGAGCCAATCGATCATTCGGCCCCGGTAGGCCGCCCTATCAAGTCGACCTGCCAATCTATCAGCTAGCAAGGCGTTTTCGGCGCGAAGAGCATTCCACATCACCGCACGATCGGCCCACTCGGCAGTCAGATCGGGCGGCACCCGCACACCGCCGCCCGGCTCGGGTCGATCGCCGCCTCCCGCAGCCGATCTGTCAATCCGCACCTCACCGCCCGACGGATGGTTGCGCCGCCACCACGACTCCACGAACATCCACCACCCGGCCGCAACCCTCACTGCACTCACCCCAGCGAACGCTATGCCAGCCCACATGGAACCGTCATCCTCCCGCATTCGAGTCGCGAGACGGTGAGATCGGCTCAACCACACGTCCGTCGGAATGCGCGATCGAGTGGTCGAGCCACTACCCGACATCCGATGGGTACCCAATCACCGCCGACGAATCCCAACGCCTTGCCGGAACCACCGGGCGGCCCGGCCGGTCCGAAAAGGCTTGCAAGCGGCTACTTATCGTGCATTCGTCAGTTCACAGTGGCGACCTCTACGGGCAGCCCTGCTAGGGCCCATTCCAGCATTCCCTCGTCAAGTCGTTTGATCTGACGCCCCGCGTCCTCTGCGATTCGGATCGCGTCAGGAGCCATGACGCAGAAGGTGCCGCGGCAGTAGGCGACGATGCCCATTTCTGCGGGTAGTTCGGCGAGTCGGTCAGCCAGTTCGCTGAGGGGGATGCTGATCGCGCCGGGAATGTGTCCGGCTTCGTATTCCTCGTGCGGTCGCACGTCGATGAGGGTGATCTCGCCGGAGTCGCGGCGGCGAATGAGCTCCTCACGGGTGATGGCATCTTCGGGCGATCCGAGTACCGCAGCTGCGGCTACGGCGACATCGGCCAAATGAGTTTCGGCGACATTCTGTACGAGCGCGAACAGACGTGCCACGTCGGTACCCGCGAGCCGGTAGTACTGGCGGGTGCCGTCGCGGCGGGCGTCGACCAGGCCGCCGGATTTGAGAACCTGCAGATTTGCCGAGGCGGTGGTGAGGTTCATGCCAGTGGCGGTGGCGACGGCTTCGACGGTGCGCTCACCTTGGGCGAGCAGGTCCAGGATCTGCAGGCGGCGGCCGTTGCCCAGCGCCTTGCCGACGCGGGCGATCTCGTCGAACAGGGCGGCTTTGCGACCGGTCAGCTCACTCACGCTTGCTTCTCCAATACTCTTTGGAATAGTGTATTCCATAGTTCCTTGGAATAACATCAGACACCGCGATTCTATTCGCATACACCGACCCGTCCTGTACGGGGAGCTTCCTCATCAGGGAGAACACGTGAATTACCTCTTCGTTCTGCACGATCCGCCCTACGGCACCGAACGCACTTACAACGGCATTCGCTGGGCGCGGCAGATGCTCGACGCCGGGCATGCGGTGCGGGTATTCAATTTCGCCGACGCGGTGATCTCGGCGACCGCCGGGCAGAAGGTGCCCAACGGGTTCTACAACCTGGCGAAGATGACCACCGCCCTGACCGGCAACGGCGGTCTGATCGGCAACTGCGGGGCATGTATGGACGCCCGCGGCATGAGCGAGGACCAGCTCGTCGATGGCGCGCACCGCTCGTCGATGGCCGAGCTGGCCGACTGGACGGCCTGGGCCGACCAGGTCATCAACGTCTGAAAACCTCACGGTTGCAAAGGAATCGGAAGTCATGAGCAAAACCGTCGTCGTGCTCGGTGCGGGCGTGGCCGGGTTGACCGCCGCAGCCGAGTTGCGCAAGATACTGCCCGCAGAGGACCGGATCGTGCTGATAGACCGCAGCTTCGAAGGAAGCCTGGGTCTGTCGTTGCTGTGGGTGCTGCGTGGCTGGCGAAGCGTCGACCAGGTCGCCGTGCGGCCGACCGCCGCAGCTTTGCCCGGAGTCGACGTGGTGAACGGCGAAGTCGCGCGTATCGATCTGGACTCCCGGACCGTCGACTGCGGTCCGGGCGGAACGATCCGCTACCACGCTCTGCTGATCGCGCTGGGCGCGAGCCTGGACCCTGACCGACTCCCGGGCCTGTCGGCCGCACTCGATGCCGGGGTGGCCGGCCAGTTCTACTCCGCTGCGGGTGCGGTCGACCTGCACGACAAGGTCGAATCGCTCGAGTCGGGGAGAGTGGTGGTGTTGGTGTCGGCGGTGCCGTTCAAATGCCCTGCGGCCCCGTTCGAAGCCGCGTTCCTGCTCGCCGATCAACTCGGCGACAGGTTCGGCAGTGGCGCGGTGCGAGTGGATGTCTTCACCCCCGACCCGCTGCCGATGCCGGTCGCGGGGCCTGCGGTCGGCGCCGCGCTGGTGGACATGATGGGTGCCAAGGGAATCGGATTCCACGGCGGCAAGATCGCGCGTGCCATCGATCCTTATTCCCGCGGAATCGAATTCGCCGATGGGACACCCGAATCCTTCGATCTGCTCGCCGCTGTTCCCCCTCATACGCCCGGTGCAGTCCTCGCCTCGACCGGGCTCGATGCGGCGGGGTGGATCCCGGTCGACCCTGCCACCCTCGCGACCACAACGCCGGGTGTCTACGCGGCCGGTGACTGCGCAGCGCTGCTGCTGCCCAACGGCAAACCCCTGCCCAAGGCCGCGATCTTCGCCGAGGCCCAGGCGCAGGCCGCCGCCCATCAGATTGCGCGTCACCTGGGCTACGACGCACCCGATACCCGGTTTACCGGCGAAGGCGCCTGCTACGTCGAACTCGGTGGTGGCTTGGCAGCCAAGGGGGAAGGCAACTTCCTGGCCGCGCGCGCTCCGCAGGTGAGGCTGCGCGGACCGTCGGCGGCCTACCACGCGGAGAAGCAACAACAGGAACGAGACTGGCTGGCACGCTGGAACATTCGAGCTTGAATCACACCCGGGCTCACCCGCGAAACGAGAAGCCCGGCGCTTCGCCACACCTGCAACGAAAGAACCATTTGGTGTCTCGTCCCGTCACCACGGCCGTGTCCCGTCTCCCCGATGCCGAACATGCACAACGCCGCGTCCTGAGGGTCCTTGTCTCGGCACAGATCCTCAGCGGTGCGGGGCTGGCCGCCGGAATCACTGTCGGAGCTCTGCTGGCTCAGGACATGCTGGGTTCCACTGGTCTGGCCGGTCTGCCCAGCGCACTGTTCACCGCGGGTTCGGCGCTGGCAGCGGTCGCGGTAGGCCGACTGTCCCACACTCGGGGCCGACGTCCAGGTCTGGCCGCCGGATATCTGACCGGCGCGATCGGCAGCCTCGGTGTCATCGCCGCCGCGGTGCTCGGCAATCCGGTTGTGCTGTTCGTGGCGTTGTTCGTCTACGGGGCGGGCACCGCCACCAATCTGCAAGCCCGATACGCCGGCGCCGATCTCGCCGACACCGCCCATCGCGGACGTGCGGTGTCCACTGTGCTGGTCGCAACCACGCTGGGTGGCGTCGTGGGTCCGAACCTCGCCGCTCCGACCGGTGCTCTTGCCGATACGCTGGGCATCCCGCATCTGGCCGGACCGTTCCTGCTCGCCGCCCTCGCCTACACTCTGGCCGCGCTCGTGCTGGCGCTGTGGTTACGCCCTGATCCCCTGCTGCTGGCCCGCGAACTCGGCGCGATGCAACCAGCCGACTCTGCGCCGGTCCCCGGTGACTTGCCGGTTCCCGGCGTCGAGAAAGGTGTCGCAGCAGGCGGTTTCGTGATGGCCGTGGCCCAGCTGGTGATGGTCGCGATCATGACCATGACCCCGATTCACATGCTCGCCCACGGCCACGGCACTGCCGCGGCGGGATTGGTGATCGCCATCCATGTCGGGGCGATGTATCTGCCCTCACCGATAACCGGCTGGCTGGTCGACCGCCACGGTCGCCTCCCCGTCGCCGCCGCCTCCGGAGTGACACTGTTGGCCGCGGGAACCCTTGCCGCACTGGCGCCGGGCGACTCCATCGCACTGCTCGCGTTGGCTCTCGCGCTGCTCGGGCTGGGCTGGAACCTGGGCCTGGTCGCCGGTACCGCCATCATCACCGACACCGTCCCGCTGGCCACCCGAGCCAAAACCCAAGGCGCGGTGGATGTGTCGATCGCCATCGCGGGAGCCACCGGCGGCATGGGATCCGGTCTGATGGTCGCGACCACCAGCTATCCGGTTCTCGCGCTCGTGGGTGGCCTCCTCGCATTGGCCGTGGTACCGGTCGCGGCGTTGAGCGGAAACCGGCACGACAGCTGATCAGCCTTGCGCTTCGGCGGTTGAGGCGAAGGCTTCCAGTACCGAACTCCAACCTCCGCCACCCTCGACGATGGTCTGCGCCAGCGCCTTGCCTTCGACCAGTCCGGTCGATGTGACGATGTTCGAGGGTGACAGTGGTCTGCTGCGGGCCCTCGGCGATGAATCGCACCTCGATCTCGCTTGCCGCTCAGGACCCGGATCGAACTGCCAGTGTCCATTGATCTGCCAAGTAACCACCAGCCGATGTGGAGGCTCCCACACCAGCACTCGCCCCAGTCGCATTCGCTGCCATCGACTCCGCGCTCGTACCAGCGCCACCCACACGCGGTTCGAGGATCGCGTCGGCCATCTCCGCCGCACCGATGTGATACGCGGCCAACCACCAGCTACCGAAGGCTGCGAATCCCTCGACCGACCACGACGAGGAGTTGATCAGCGTCTCCTCTCCCATCACGAATGTCGCTGTGGGCGTGCGCAATACCGGCAGCGGCGGAAGTGGCGGAAACCGCCCGGCCCCGCCGGGGGTGTCAGCCATCGACCGCACGCCCTTCGGCATTCTCCTCGTTATGGGCCAGTAGCCAGAGGTGATCGCAGGCGGTGAGCAGGTGTTCGCGCACCGTGCCGAACGATCGGTGCGGACCAATCGGCTGGCCGTAGGTGAACATATCGTCGAGGAGGTCGAGGACTCGCCCGTCACCGATGTTCACGCCGAAGAGCTTGCCACCCCAGACCGCGAACGGGACAGCAGCGATTCGGTTTATCCGTTCGCGGGCAGGAGGTTTCGGTTCGGGAGCCGGGTCGAGATAGCCCAGGACCACGCGGTAGTGATCGTCCTGGATCTGCTGGGCACGGGTGAGCGCCGCATCCCAGCACACACCGTCACGAATCTCCTCGACCGAGAGAACCCGGCCGATAGTCCACTCCGGTGTCGTCATTCCGTTTGCGGCGGAGAGTAATTCACGATGCTCTGGATGCAGAGCTCTACCCAGCTCACGATCGAGCGCGTCGAGCGTCTCCGGCGTAGCACCTGTGCTGATAACGGTCGATGCCTCGGGGTACGCGAGTGCGGACAGCTCGGCGATCCTGGCGACGATATCGGCCATCGCCGGCGGATCGCGCCGGATATCGCGACCCCATGCATCCGAGTGCGGTCCGAGTTCGGCCGAATCGGCGAAGGAACGCAGACTCGGCAGCAGGTGGGACAGATACGAATAAAGATCGGGCCAGATGGTGTCCTGGTCTACTTCGAGAGGGAAAACCCCACCGGCCGGGCTGCCTGAAGTGTCGTGCAGCAGGAGATACAGATGATTGGAGTAGCCGTTGTCGTTGTCGCCGATCGCCTGGCAGACGGTCGAGTCGTCCGGAATGCCCAGCCCTTCAGCGAAATAGCCCGAGCTGTTCTCCATGAACCACTTCAGCGTATTCGTGGCACCAACCCACCGTTCCCCGGCGCCGATATCGGCCGTGCCGAGCAGGCTGGACCCGATGAAGTAGCTATCCCAGCCGTCGGCGACCGACAGAAATACCCGATAGTGCGGGTCCAGCGAATGCCCGAGCCGTTCTTCGGCCGCCCGGAGCTCGGCCTCGGTTGCGCCAGGTCGCGGGAGCGTCAGCGGCCGCTCGTACTCATCGGCGGCCGCGAGCCGCACCCGCTCGACCACCATTTGATCAAGCAGTTCCCGCCACGCCCGCGATCCGACCGGAGCCGCCACAGTTTCCTCCTCGCCCAGGAAAGCCGTCCCAATTCAGCAACATACAGCTATTTACGCAGGCTGTAGCGTGTTGGCGACCGGTCGAGAGAGCCTTCATCGACGTTCGGAGCCAAACGGTCAGCGCCCCAGCTCGTCACCGCTGCGGTTGCCCCGGCGGCGCCAGTCCACGTCGACATCGGCGGAAATCAGCAGTTCACGGGGTGCATGGGGGTAGTGTCCATGCGAAGTGCCCCAGGTGGGGCACGTACAGCATCTACAACAGCGCGAACCCGGCGTGAGCTGTAGCGCCAGCCAGTCGGTGAAGTAGCCGACGAAGGCGCCGAACAGCGGCATGATAACCCCGACGTGCACATTCTCTGATTCAGCCTTCGTCTCCGTCTGTGAAGCAGCATGGTCACTGCGCGGAGGCGCGGCTACTGACCCGCCTGAGCACTGTCGGCCCGGCTGCCGCGACGAAGGCGGTACCGCCTCCCAACAGCACGCCAGCCGCAGCAGCCCGAAATGGCAATCCCCGTCGTGCGGCGAGTACCACGACACCGACGTCGACGAGATCCATGGCGATCCCGGCCTTGCGTGTTGCACGTCTGACCGTGTCGTCAGGGTGGATAGCAGCAACACCGAGAACGACATCACGAATGCCGAATGCTTTGATCCA
>NZ_JAERRJ010000022.1 GCF_016741815.1 Nocardia acididurans | reverse complement strand
AAGCAGGACCGCGCCGGGGGCGCGTGAATGAGCGGTGACGTTAAAGCGAATCTTCGGCGCTCAGCGGGCTAGCTGCTGCCGAACCACCCGCGCGGCAACGAATTGCGCCAGCCGTCGTTGTCGCGGTCGTGATGGCGGTCGTTCCGGCGATCGCAGTCGTCATCCCACCATCGGTCATTGCGGTGGTCCCACCGATCGCGATCTTTCCAGTTGTCGCAGTCCCGGTCGTTCCCGTGCGGATGCCGCACGTCGGTGATCGCCGGCCCCGTACCGGGATCAGCCGAGGCGGTGGCAGCGACCGCGGCCAACGGTGTCACGACGAGCGCACCGGTGAGAGCAACGCGAGCGAATAATCTTCGAGCAGAAGTGTTTTTCGTCGACATCATGCTTGCCGAGTCTGCCCAATCCCGATCCGCAAAGGCATGGTGCTAGCACGAATTCCGGAAAGTTCAGGGCTTGGTACGACTCAGGGATGACTTGGCCTCGGGGGCGGTGACGGGGGAGCGCAGGATGGTGATTCCCACGGCGAGCAGCCAGATCATGGTGATGCCGCCGACCGTGGCGGTGGTGCCCCACCCATTGGCCGCATAGAAGTTCACCGGATCATTTCCGAAGAACAGTGACGGCGCGAAAATCAGATTGACGATCGCCAGCATCAGCGCCGACCGCCCCACCCAGTCCGGCAGTATCCGGGTGCGCAGCACCGCGAACCCCAGGGCGGCGAAGAGCACCGTCCCCAGCAATCGCGAAATGGTCCCGTACAGGATGTAGGTGCCCGACACGCTGATGGTCGGATCGATGGGTTCCGGCGCCTGGATGGCCGCCCCGACCTCGAGGCCGGTCGACACCATGGTGACCGTCAGCCAGGCGATTCCAGCCGTGGCGGCCAGCGCGCCGATCCATTCGTACTGCGGCGCATCGCGTTTCACCCACTGCCCGAAGCAGCTCATGAAGACCACCAGCGCGGTGACCCCGCAGAGCCCGATCAGGCTGCGCGTCAAGATGTTCCAGTCCGGTGGCGGCCCGCCGTAGACGAAGTAGAGGGGCAGCTCGACGAGGGTGAGCCCGGCCCCGGCGGTGGCTGCGATTCCGGTCGTGCGGCGTAGTGCGTCCATGGGTCAGGCCTTCCGCGATCACTAAAAGTATATGGCTTAAACTATAAGCACTATACTAATGTGGATCGCAATGATTGGCGAGACAGGAGACCGCACCCGCGATGACGGATCACACGATGCCCGACCACCTGGCCCGCCTCTGGCGGCTCCCGCTCGGCTCACATCTGGGCCGCCGCGCCGCCCTCGATGTCGACCGCATCGTCGGCACGGCTGTCGAACTGGCCGACCGTGATGGGCTCTCCGGCGCAACCCTCCCGAAAATCGCTGCGGCCCTGGATGTCACGCCGATGTCCCTCTATCGCCACATCGGCTCCAAAGACGAATTGACCGACCTGATGGTCGATGCGGCAACCGGCCCGCCGCCCGAGGCCCTCGGGGATGACCGCAAGGGAGTGCCGGAGCTGGACGCCGCGGCCTCGTCTGTGAAATCCACTGCGGGCGAACCCCTCTGGCGCTCCGCCCTAGGCTTCTGGGCACGCACGCAACTGACCGCCCACCGCCGTCATCCCTGGCTGATACAGCTCCCCGTCAGCGGCCCGCCGCGCGGCCCGAATGCCCTCGCCTGGATGGACGCCGGCCTGCGCGCACTCCGCGACACACAACTGGATTGGCCCGCCAAGATCGGCGTCATCACCCTCGTCGGCGGCTACGTACGCCAGGCCTTCACCCTCGAACGTCAACTCGAACAGGCTTGGGCCGCAGCTCATCTCGACGAGGCAGGCGCACTACGCGCCTATACGGCCGACCTCTCGGCCCTGGTCACCCCCGACCGTTTCCCCGACGCCGCGGCGCTGTTCGCCTCCGGCATCTTCACCTCGCCCGAAATCGCCGCCGCCCCACCGGATGCGGACTTCCACTACGGCCTGTCCCTGATCCTCGACGGGGTAGCGGCGGCGATCGCGGCTCAGTAGTGCGTGCCGCCGTCGATGCGAATCTCGGTGCCGGTGATGAACGCACCGTCATCCGACGCCAGCATGGCGACCACGCCCGCCACGGTATCGGGTGAGGCGAACCCCTGCCCGATCCCCGGCATCAGCTTCATGAACAGATTGATATCGGCGTCGGCGGGCAACCCCGGCCCCTTGCCGTCGGTCATATCGCTGGAGATCGACCCCGGCGCGACCGCGACCACCCGTAGCCCCTGCTTGCTGTATTCCGAGGCCAGTGCATGCGTCATCGACATGATCCCGCCCTTGGACGCCGCATAGGCCGCCATATACGGATGCGCGAAGAACGCCGAGGTCGATGTGAAGTTCACGATCACACCCTTATCGGATTCCAGCAGCGCGGGCAGTGCCTCCCGAATCATCAGGAAGGTGCCCGTCAGGTTCACGGTGATGATCCGATTGAAATCAGCCAGCGGCATCTCATGCGTATGCGCGGACCGCAGAATCCCCGCCGCATTGATCAGCGCATCCAGCCCGCCCAGCGTCTCGACAGCCGAGGCCACCCCCGCCCGCACCGAATCCTCATCGGCGATATCGATTTTCACGCTGGTGAGCCGCTCACCATTCCCGTTGGCCGCCGCCTGCTTGGCAGTCTCGGCAAGCCCGTCCTCATTCACATCGGCCGCCACAACCTGCCCACCCTCGGACAGGATCCGATGAACAGTGGCCCGCCCGATACCCGACCCCGCGCCGGTGATCAGTACCCGGCGATCGGCAAAACGCTCCATTGCGAAATTCCTCCTGTAGCTCTAGGTCCCCGCTACCTGACACACTACGCCTGTATGGCACAACGTGCCACACTGTCATCCGAAGACTAGGATTCCTCCCATACCAGTCCCGACCAGCAGGAGGCCCCCGATGCCCGCAGCCCCCACCGAGCCGCGCCGCCCCTCCCTGGCCGAACGCCGCAAGGCCGCCACCCGCATGGACATCGCCCGCACCGCCGCCCGCCTCTTCGCCGAACGCGGAACAGCCTCGGTGACGGCCGAGGAGATAGCCGCCGAATCCGGCATAGCCCTGCGCACGTTCTACCGCTACAGCCGCACCAAGGAAGACGCCGTCGAGCCCATGCTCGCCGCAGGCGCACAACGCTGGCTCGACATCATCGCCACCGGCCCGCAACACCTGCCGACCCTCGCGGAGTTGGAGTCCGCGGCAGTCCGCGCCCTGACATTCAGGGGAGTGGACGACGACCTGGAAGTCACCCGGGGCCTACTGCGCGCCATGGACTCCGACGACGCCCTGCGAGCCGTCTGGCAACGCATCAACATGGAGGGCGAACGCCAATTGGCCCGAGCCCTAACCGAATTGGCAGGCCCCGACACCGACACCCTCCGAATTCGCTTGATAGCGGCCGCGATTGCCGGTTCCATCCGAATCGCCGTGGAACAGTGGGCATCCACCGACGCCCCCGCCGCCGGCAAAGGCTCCCCCTCGGATCTGGTGACCCACTGCATTCGAACCCTCGGAGCAGGCTTGTAAACCCTTGCGGGTGTGCCCTGTAACACTCCGCCGCACCCGTCGGATCTTTCACAATGGCCCCCGCGGAGGGTCAGAAAGTTTTCGGCTAATGCATAGCATCGGGGTGGTTATGGCGGATGACTGGAAGTTCGATGTCCCGACGACGGGCACCAAACACCTCCCACCCGACCCCCGATATATGGAAGCCCTTACCAGTCAGGGCTACGGCTTCGAAGCCGCCATCGCCGACCTCGTGGACAACTCCATCGACGCCGGAGCCAAGGACGTGGTCATCCACTTCCTCCGCGACGGCGACCGGCTGGTGAGCCTGCTCATCATCGACGACGGTTCCGGCATGACGGACGACGAACTCGACGTCGCCATGACAGTCGGTGGTCGGCGCAACTACCGCGAGGGTTCCCTCGGCATGTTCGGCACCGGCCTCAAATCCGCCTCCCTGAGTCATGCCGCCGCGGTGAGTGTCGTCAGTCGCACGCGCACGAGCCGCCCCGCCGGCCGCCGCTGGGTAATGGAACGCGCCAAAGACGGATTCCAATGCGACATTGTGGAACCGCGCTATGCGCAATCACTCATGGATCGCTACTCCGGCAGCCCGATCACCTGGCAGGGCACGGTAATCCGCTGGGACGGCGTGAAGGACTTTCCGCGAAACGGCGGCCCCGAACAAACCGAACGTTACCTGTCCCGCACGATCTCCAAGCTCGGCATGCACCTGGGACTCCAACTCCACCGCTACCTGGCCCGAGGCGATTTCAACATCACCATCGCCGTGGAGGACATCACCACCGGCCTGCTCGTCATGGATTTCGGTGTCCTGCCACTGGATCCGTTCGGCTACCCGGTGAGCGGCCACCCCGAGTATCCGCGCACCTTCAAACTCGAACTGCCCTCTGTCGGCCCGGTGCAACTGAACGCCCACATCTGGACTCCCAAATCGTCACTGCCGCAATTCCGTGCGACCGGTTCCCTCCAGGACACACAAGGCTTCTACCTCTACCGCAACGACCGACTCGTCCAAGCCGGCGGCTGGAACAACTTCCGCCAACCCGAACAACACCTCGTCCTGGCTCGCGTAGCGGTCGAACTCCCGCCCCACACCGGCGACGTCTTCCGCCTGACCGTCAAGAAGGACGGCGTAGAGGTCTCCCCGGAATTCATCGCCGCCCTCGAGCACGCGTCCGACGACGCCGGAAACACCTTCACCCACTTCCTCTCCGACGCCGACGCCACCTACCGCGAAGCCCGCAAACGATCCAGCGTCGAACGCAAACCCGCCATCCAACCCGGCCGCGGCTTCGCCCACGGAATCCGCGAAGTGATCGCCGAAGAACTCCCCGAACTCCCCGGCGAACAACCGATCTCCGTTCGCTGGACCGCCTTCGAAGGCGACGACTTCTTCGACCTGGACCGCGAACACCACGGCATCCTGCTCAACCTCAAATACCGCGCCGCCATCCTCGGCGGCCGCCACGGCGGCCTCAACGACGCCCCGGTCATCAAATCCCTGCTGTATCTGATGCTGCACGAGATCTTCCAGCGTGAACGCGCCGGCAGCAGAGAACGCGACAACCTGGCGCTCTGGCAATCCGTACTGGTTGCCGCGGCACGCGCCGAACAGGATCGACTCGACGATCGGGATGGGGAATAACGATGGAACCGGACCTGCGGATCGCCCTGCACAGGGCAGTGCTGGCCGATATGGCGGGCAGCAAGCCCAAGCGCCTCGCGCGGGCCATGGACTACCAGGCCGACGACATGCCCGGCGCGGAAAGCTTTGCGAGCGAAGAGGACTTCCGGGACGCACTGCTCTTCGCGGCCCCGGTCTCCGGCGGGCAGCTGACGGATATGTGGAGCAAACAGCTACGCGCCTGGGACCACATCCAGGACCCCGCCTGGTCTACCGCACTACCGTGCACCGACGAGCGTCGAACCGACATCTACAGCGCGCTCGGCCTCGAACCGAGCACCCGCAAGCTCCTCGACGCCGCGGCCCCGGTGATCAAGGTCCCCGGGCCCGTAGTGATCAGCAAGGAATTCGTTCCCTGGTACGCCACTCATCAGGGCAAGTCCTGGTACTGGCCCATGTACGCAGAACTGTTGAGCCGCAAGGGATGGTCGGACGAGGCCATCACCGATCTGGACATGGCCACCGAGAGTGTGGTCGAGCGCCTCTCCGACCCGACCCGCCCCGAGGCATACCAATCCCGCGGCCTCGTCGTGGGCTACGTGCAATCCGGCAAGACCGCGAACTTCACCGGCGTGATCGCCCGCGCCATCGACGCGGGGTACCGGCTTGTCATCGTTCTCGGCGGCACCCTGAATCTGCTCCGCGATCAAACCCAGCGGCGTCTCGACAAGGAACTCGTCGGACGGGAGAACATCCTGCGCGGCGCAAGTGAATTCGAATCCGACTACGCCGACGATCCGGAATGGAGTCAGGGCAAGTTCGTCGAGTTTGGTTCCGCCCCTTCTGTTCTGGGTGGCTTCGATATCCATCGCCTCACCACTCGCTACGACGACTACAAGAGTCTGCTGCAGGGCATCGTCGCACTGGAATTCGAGAAGCAGGAGCCGGCGCTCCCGCTCTACGATCCGCAGAACCTGCACCGCGCGTCTGCCCGCCTGATGGTGGTGAAGAAGAACAAGCTGGTCCTGGGCAAACTCGTCAAGGACCTCAAGAAGATTCGCACCCCACTGGCCGAGATCCCCGTCCTGATCATCGACGACGAATCCGACGAGGCCTCGGTCAACACCTCACGCCCGAAGCCCGACACCGAGCGCACCGCCATCAACGAGAAGATCTCCCAACTCCTCACGATGCTGCCCCGCGCCCAGTACGTCGGCTACACGGCCACCCCGTACGCGAACGTCTTCATCGACCCCAGCGACGCCGCCGACATCTTCCCCAAAGACTTCATCATCTCCCTGGACCGCCCCAAGGGCTACATGGGCGCAGCCGACTTCCACGACTTCGACCTCGACGAATCCGACGAAGAACGCACCTACGCCAACTCCAACGAACTGGCGCACGTCCGCGATGTGATCGTCGCCGACGATGACGACACCGGCCCGCTCCGCCGCGCCATGGACATGTTCGTCCTCACCGCCGCCATGAAGCTCTACCGCGCGGAGGTCGACGGCCTCGGCCCCGACGCGTTCCGCCACCACACCATGCTGATCCACGAGTCCAACTGGGTGGAATCCCACCGTGAACTCCTCGGCCGTGTCACCAAACTGTGGTGGCAGGCAGGCTATTCCAGTGCCGAAGGCCACGCCCGCCTCCGCGAACTCTTCGACACCGACCTCGCCCCGGTCTCCGCGGTCCGCGCCGAAAAAGTCTCCGTCCCCACCTCATTCGACGACCTCCAGCCCTACATCGGCCCCGCCGTCATGAACATCGGCGCCGACCAGCAGCCCATCATTGTCGTTAACGGCGACAAAGACTTGGAGACCGGCACAGCCGACTTCGACCGCCGCTCCATCTGGAAAATCCTCATAGGCGGTCAAAAACTCTCCCGCGGCTACACAGTCGAGGGCCTGACCGTCACCTACTTCCGCCGCCGCGCCGCCAACGTCTCCGCCCTGATGCAGATGGGCCGCTGGTTCGGCTTCCGCAAAAACTACCGTGACCTGGTACGCCTCTACATAGGCCGCGAAGAAAAGCTCAGCACCGGCAAACAGGAAATCGACCTCTACCGCGCCTTCGAAGCCGTCTGCCTCGATGAAGAAGCCTTCCGCGACGAACTGAAGCAGTACTCAGTCATGGTCGACGGCATGCCCCAGATCACCCCCGCCCAGGTCCCACCCCTTGTGTCCCAACACTTCCCGTTGTTGAAACCTACAACGCCGAACAAGATGTACAACGCCCGCTTGGTCGAGGTCCAGTCACCCGGCCGCTGGGAAGAACCCACCGCCTACCCCACATCCCCCGTAGACCTCCGCCACAACACCCGCCTCTGGCTCCCCGAACTGGAATCCCTTGCCGCCGAACCGATCCAGTTCACCTACGATACTAAGAAGGGCCTGTCCTTCCCGGCCTTAGTCGGCACAGTCAGTGCCACCCACATGTGTGACCTTTTCGAGGCCCTCAAATGGAGCGCCCCGTCGCAGTTTGAACCTCACATGACCTACTTGCGTGGAGTCACGACACGGGCACTTATCGACGACTGGGTACTGTTGGCTCCTCAACACGCTAAACCCGACAAGCGAATCCGACTCGATTCCACCGTCCGCGAATACTGCTGGTTCGAACGTGACCGCCGCCGGGGGCCCCTTTTCGGTGCGATCAGCGATCCCAAACACCGTGTCATTGCGCATTACATTGCTGGAGGCACAGGTCGCTCGGACGACCCTCACACAAATGTTCTCTGCACCGAGCGTCGGGGCGTTGTCGTGCTGTATCCCATGGTCGAACGCGATCATCGCGATGTTGCAGCCAACTCTGGCGTCCTTGAGCCTGGTCGTGTCGTCATGGGATTCGGATTTGTTGCACCCGAGCATGCGCACTACGACGGTGCCCGTCGGGTGCGGTTCGCTACCATCGACTCTTCAAGGGACACAGCAATAATCGATTCATGAGCTGATCGGAATTATAGTCGGTCGTGCTACTGAGGTAGGTGTAGCACCTCGGTCACAAGGTCTTGGTACGACCGAAGGCGACGCTGTGCGACCATGCGGTCCAGTAGTTCTTTCTGAGTGCCGAATGTCTTGCCCTCGCCTGCCAGCTTGTTCGCGGCGCTCAAGAGGGCGGGCAGAGCTGTGTGGTACACGCAATCGACCGAGCCAGATCCGTACGCAATGAGCTTGAGCATTGTTGGTCGCGGTTCCATGGTGAGCACCGCAAAGTGTGGCATGTGTCCGCGCCGCATGTTCGCGAGCTTCGCTCCTTGGGAGATACAGTCCTGAGCTCTGTCGGTTCGTAATGACCATTTGGAAGAAAGGCCCACCAGCAACCTATCTTTCAAGACCGGTGAGGAGATAGTAATGTCGATCTGTAGCATTGACTCTTCCGGCATCGCCCCCATGAGTTGTGTGACGAGTTCGTGGTTAGCCTTCTCCCGTGCCCTGGCCGCGCCCATTCTCTCGGCGGCTCTGGCTGATTCCTCGGGCGGCAGCAGCTTGATCATATCGCTGACCAAACTGTCCAGTTCATCAGCGGGCGTCCGGTATGACCGTGTGAACTGGCGAAAGACATCGAGATGTGTGTACTGCTCGAACACTCGGGCAGGTCTGGAACGGCGAACAACGAGATCGGAGCGCACAGACTCGAGGTGTTCAGCAACTGCTACCTCCATCGCGTTCCCAACTCCAGTGACCTCAGGTTTGCCTGTCGGTACGCCGAGCTCGCCGAACATCGCATGCCCCCATGCGATCGAGTTCTTGTCGCTGTTGTCTGACGTCGAGGGGTTGCCGTTAGGTCGGTAGCCACAGAGTTCGGCGGCAAAAGGCGCGGTCACTCCACAACGATGCCAGCCGGTCGGTCTCCCTGCAACGGCTCCGACGCAAGGCGCGGCAGGTGATCTAGCTGACCGGTAACGCGAGCCAGCAAAGGTTTGTCGGAGGTAGCGGCTAACCTGTCACACATGCCTCGCCCTCTGACAATGATCGATCTCTTCGCCGGCTGCGGTGGCATGACCTCTGGCTTCGTAAGCGCTGGTGGATACGAACCGGTCATGTCTGTGGAGTACGACCTCGCTGCGGCCGCCACGTACGCGGCCAACTTTGGTGAGGACCACACTCGCTGGGGCGACATCGCGGAGGTCAGGAACAGTGAGATACCGAAGGCTGATGTGATCATCGGAGGGCCTCCGTGTCAGGGTTTCTCCAACTTGGGGTCGCGTGATGTAAACGATCCTCGAAACAAGTTGTGGAAAGAATATATTCGTTTTGTCAAACATGCCAAGCCTAAGGTGTTTGTAATCGAGAATGTCGATCGATTCCTGAAGTCGACAGAGTTCCAACTCCTCGAAGCTGAAACCCAGCCTGGTGGACTGCTTGCAGACTATAAATTGAACTGGTCGCTCCTTCTCGCTGCAGATTTCGGTGCTCCTCAGCGTCGAAAGCGCACGATCGTAATCGGTTCTCGTCGAGAGAAAATTCCGATGCCGAGTCCAACACATGGGCCTGTAGGATCGCTGCTTCCTGAATGGCGTACCGTTCGAGATGCAATTGAGGGTCTTCCTGAAATTCCTGAAACTACAGAGCTTCCCAAATCATCCGTAGAATTCTTTGGACAGAGGCTACCCGGTGTATTCAAGAGCGAAGACCTGCATATCGGAAGGCAACCCACCGATCTCTCTCTTCGTCGATATGATTGCATTCCGCCTGGTGGTGGAAGGTTCGACTTGCCCGACGAGCTCCTTTCGAGGTGCTGGCGCGAGAAAAAGACCGGGACCACCGATGTCATGGGTAGAATGCGTTGGGATCAACCTTCGTTGACTATCAGAACCGAGTTCTTCAAGCCCGAGAAAGGGCAATACCTTCATCCTCAATGGGATAGGGATAATCCAAGAAATCGAGTCAATCGACCGATTACTCATCGCGAGGCGGCGCTATTGCAAACGTTTCCCGCGCAGTTCGTTTGGTGTGGATCCAAGATCCAAATTGCTCGGCAGATCGGCAATGCTGTTCCTCCTGTTCTCGCTGAGTCTATTGCTAACTATCTCCGCCCTTTGGTTCGCTGACGATCTGATTGGTTAAACCGAGGCAAAGTCATGTTCGAGAACACTCTGCCGCTTGACTTCGGACCCGAATGCATGGAGGGGGCGGTGATGGATGATCCGCAGCTGGAAGAAGTGTGGCATTACTTCACGGGACAGCCAGACTATGTCAGCCGTTTTGGGTGTGTTCTTCGGCAGGCTATTGATGAGGTTCTGGACGGCCAGCGAACCGGTCGCTACGACATAAACGGTGAGAACGTAGCATCAACGGAGAAAACCTACCTGGGTACCAAGGTTGAAATCGTTACTCGAGCCGAGTTTTCCCTCGGATTCGGTAGCGTTATGGACTACGAAATCGCAGGTTGTCCTGTCGACGCCAAATTTACGCTTGGCAGAAACTGGACGATCCCTCTGGAGGCCGTTGGTCATATTTGCCTCCTGATGAGAGCGGATGACGCTGGCGGTGAGTTCCAGGTTGGTCTTTTGAGAATTTCTGATCAGCGACTCAATCAAGGCAAGAATCGAGATCAAAAAAGAACGATTTCAAAGACTGGAAGAGCCGACATTAGATGGCTCGTTCCTGAAGGTAGTCTGCCGCGTAACCTTCTATTGAACCTGAGTAGGACTGATCCACAGATTGTGCACGAGATATTTGCCGCATCGGATTCACATCGAGGTTCCGGGAACGGTGGCCAACTCCGGGTCAATGAGTTACTGCGAAGAGTGCAAGGACAGATTATTGACAGGAATACGGCAATAACCGTGGCAAGTCAGCACGATGGGCCGAAGCGTATCCGGGATGCGCGGAGGCACCTGCAACCCGAGGGGATCGTCGTTTTGGGGCATCAGAAAGACGGACCGCGAGTCGCCAGGGAACTCGGGTTGCCGATCC
The DNA here is from genome assembly GCF_016741815.1 of Nocardia acididurans. Lineage (GTDB taxonomy): Bacteria > Actinomycetota > Actinomycetes > Mycobacteriales > Mycobacteriaceae > Nocardia > Nocardia acididurans. Next base: position 51,207 of record NZ_JAERRJ010000022.1, on the reverse strand, counting down.
CGTTCAAAGGCTCATGGGTGTCGACGACGCTGTCTCTGCCTCCTATTGGAGATCGCCGACCTGCAACAAGAATTGGTAACATTGACTACGTTGTTCGCGGCGTCGACGACCCAGTTATTACGGCGCCATTGATTTGGCAGTGAACAGATGGTTCAGTGAGTAGCTCGCCTCTCGACCGTAGCAAGATCGAAATCACCATAGTCTGTACCTAACCCTTGGGCGGCTAGCGCTGCAGTGGCGCAGGCCAGTTCGGCGGCTTCATGTGGCCTTCTGCCGAGATCGAGGGCGCGCAGGAAACCGGCGGTGAAGGCGTCGCCGCAGCCGGTCGTGTCGACAACCTTGGTTTTGTAGGCGGGGATCTCTTGGATTGTGCTGGAGGAGAAGAGGAGTGCGCCTTCGGCTCCGCGGGTGATGGCCAGGGTGCCTGCGCCGGCGGAGTGGAGGATGTGGCAGGCGGCGAGGAGGTCGGTGGTTTTGGTGAAGCCGAGGGCTTGTTCCTCGTTGGGGAGGAAGTAGTCGACGTGGGGGAGGATCGGGGCTATGGCGTCGATGGAACCCATGGAGCCGGGGGCCAGGAGGTCGGCGGAGGTTACGGCGCCGGATTCTTTGGCGTGGCGGAGGATTCGGGAGGACAGGTCGGGGCCCAGGAGTTCGGGGCCGCCCAGGTGGAGGTAGTCGGCCGAGGCTATGGCGTCCCAGTTGATGTCGTCGGCTGTGTAGAAGGGGTTGGCGCCCAGTAGGTGCCAGGTGGGGCGGTCGCCGTTGGGGCGGATGGGCAGGACTGTGGTGGCGGTGGGGTGGGCTGGTTTGCGGACCAGGAGGGATATGTCTACTCCGTGGCGCTGGAGGAGGGAGAGGAGGAGGTCGCCGTTGGGGTCGGTGCCTATTGCGCCTGCTGTGCGCACTGTGGCACCGAGTTTCGAGAGGACTACGGCGGTGCCGCCTGCGGTGCCGGCGGGGGAGATGTGGATGTTTTCGACGAGGGCTGTTTGTTGACCTTCGGGGATCGAATCGACGGGGTGGACGAGGATGTCGAGGACGTGCGCGCCGAGGGTGATGATGTTCATTTGTGTTGGCTTTCAATGGGTTTGGGGGTGCCGTAGCCGGTTTTGAGGGCTACTTCGATGACCGCCGTTTGTTGTTCGGGGGTTAGGGGGCGGGGGGTGCCGAGGGCGGTGGCGTCTTGGTGGAGGGTGCAGGCCCATTCCAGGAGGAGGGCGTGGGCTACGGCTTGTTCCAAGGTGGGGGCGTGGGTTATTGCGCCGTGGTTGGCGAGGAGGCAGGCCTGTTTGCCGGGGAGGGCTTGGCGGACTGCTTCGGCTAACTCGGGGGTGCCGAAGGGGTGGAAGGGGACGACCGGTGTCGCGCCGCCGAGGAGGAGCTGCTGGTAGTGGAGGACGGGGAGTTCGTCCAGGACGCAGCCTGCGGCGGTGGATTTGGGGGCGTGGGTGTGCACCACTGCGCCGGTGTGGAAGCCGCGGTAGATGCCCAGGTGGAGTTCCAACTCGGAGGTGGGGGCGAGGGTTCCCTGGAGGACTGTGCCCTCGAGGTCGACGATGGTGACCAGGTCGGGGGTGGTGTCGGCGAGGACTGTGCCGGTGGCTGTCACCGCTACCCAGTTGTCCACTCGGACACTGACATTGCCTGCGGTGCCGATCAGCAGGCCGGCCGCGGCCAGGTGGCGGGAGGCGGCGGCTACGGATTCTCGCGCTTCCTGGGTGGTGGTCGGCATGGTGGGTAATGTACTAAAGCTGAATCAGATTCACATTCAGTTCGGGGAGCGTGGGATGGCGGAGTTGGGTGTGCCGGAGGGGATGTTGCGGCGGGTGCCTCGGCAGGCTCGGAGCCGGGAGCGGTTGGGGCGGATGTTGGCGGCTGCTGATCGAGTGATCGCGGTGGAGGGGGTGGGGGCGTTGAGCATGATTCGGATCGCCGCCGAGGCCGACGTATCCGTGGGGGCGGTTTATCAGTACCTGCCCGATAAAGACGCAGTGTTGGAGGCGTTGGCGGTGGCGTATCTCGAGCGGATCGAGGGGGTGTTGGAGGGGCTGATCGCTGTTGCGGGGGAACAGGATTGGGGGGATCCGGCGGAGGTGCTGGTGGAGGTGTTCGCGGGGATTTATCGGGGGGAGCCGGGGTTTCGGGCGTTGTGGTTCGGGCGGCAGCCGACGGCGGCGACGTGGGCCGCGGATCGGGCGCACAAGGAGCGGATGGCGGCGGGGTTGCATCGGTTCATCAGGGCGCAGGATCTGCTGCCGGAACGGGATTGGCTGGCGGGGGCCTGCATGAGTGCGCATCTCATGGCGGATGCGCTCATGCAGGAGGCATTCCGGCGGGATCCGGAGGGGGATCCGGCGGTGCTGCGGGAGCTGAAGGCCGCCATCCGCGGTTACCTGGCGGAATTGGCGGGGCGCGGGTGAGATTCAGTGCCAGGTGACGGCCTCGCTGAGGTCCGCGCGGGTGGTGCGGAAGCTGTTGGCGGCGTGGTCGGAATCGGGGTAGCCGAAGGAGATGCCCGCTAGCACTTGACGATTCGCGGGGAGGTCGAAGTAGTCGCGCAGGAAGGGGGAGTAGGTGGCCAGGGCGGCCTGGGGAGCTGTTGCGACGCCGAGGCTTTGGGCCGCCAGGAGGAAGGATTGCAGGTACAGGCCGCTGTCGACGGCGCCGTAGACGCCCAGGTCCGCTTCGGTGGTGAGGACGGCTACGTGCGGTGCGTCGAAAAGGTCGAAGTTGCGCAGGGTTTGGCGCAGGGAGCCGGCCTTGTCGCCCTTGGGAATGCCTACGGCGGTGTAAAGGGCTGCGCCGCAGTCTTTTCGGCGTTCGCGATAGATGCCGTTGTAGGCGGCGGGGAAGGGGAGGTCGGTGGCGGGGGTGGCGGTGGCCAGGTGATCCAGCAGGGCTTTGCGGAAGCGGTCGGTGGCCGCGGGGTCCGCGGTGACGGCGACGTGCCAGGGCTGGGTGTTGCACCAGGAGGGGGTGCGCTGGGCGGCGTGCAGGATCTGTTCGATGGTGGCGCGGGGCACCGGGTCGGGGCGGAAGGCGCGGCAGGTGTAGCGGGCGGTGAGCAGGCCGTCGAGGGCGGTGTAGCTGTCGGTCATAGTGTCCCCTGGGTGTCGGTCTCGTTTTGAGACCATCCGTAGTTCGGTCTCATATTAGGACCGGGTCGCTAGGATTGGAAGGGTGCGGTACGAGGAATTGGCGGACGAGCCGTGTTCGATCACCCGGTCACTGGTGGTGTTCGGGGATCGGTGGACGCTGCTCATCTTGAAGGCGGCGTTCGCGGGGATTCGGCGGTTCAACGGGTTCCAGAGCTACCTGGGGATCTCCAAGGGGCGGCTGCTGGATCGGCTGGACCGGTTGGTCGAGCACCGGATCCTGGTCAAGCAACCGGCGGCGACCGGGGCGCACGAGGAGTATCGGCTCACGCCCAAGGGGCATGCCGTGTATCCGATTCTCATGGCCTTCCGGGACTGGGGCGACGAGCACATGGCCCCCAACGGGCAGCCGATCATCTACCGGCACAAGGGGTGTGCGGGGGAGGCGCGGGTGCACCTCGAATGCGACGCGTGCGGGGAGGAACTCACGGCACGCGACGTGGCCCCGGAGTTCAGTCCGGGGATCCTCGCCGAATAGCTTTGTGGCCCGGTTGATCAGCTCAGGTCGAACGCCAGACGCCCGGAGGCGAGATAGTCGGCGGGGTCGAGAAACATGCGGATCTCCGGCCGTTCGGCCTCGGGCAGCCGGGCGATCTCGTCGTGCAGCGGGGTGCGGAACGCCTCGCCGCGGGCGGTGAACACCGGCAACCAGTTGTCGTGATGGTTGGGCACGAACACCTTCGGGCGCAGCGCCTCGATATAGCTGCGGGGGTCGCGCAGGCCGTTGGTGAACTGGTTGAAGCCCTGCACCGCGCCGATGTGCACATCGGACCGCGGCAGGGCGCGGAGCGCGTCGAGTACCTGCGGCGCCCTGTCCAGCAGCGGGCCGGAGGAGTCGTGCCAGGTGAGAATGAAGTCGCCGCAACGGAATTGGTACAGCAGCACCCCGCCCTCGGGAGCGGCGATGTTGCGCGCCAGATGCGCGCCGTCCGCGAGAGTCGGTGGGTGCGTGCGGATATCGCACAGGCAGGGGGTGGGCCGCACCGGAGCGGACGCGCCCGGCCCCTCGTGGCGTGGCGTGCGCGCGGAGTGGATGTGCCGCACCGCTGTCACCGACAAGCCATCGTGCAATTCGAACTCGTAGCTGTCGCCCGGCTGGGACGACGCGGAACCCAGTTCGACACAGCGCAATTCGCCGTCGACCTGCTTGCGCGCGGTCGCGCAGTGCTCGGCGGTGCCGTGCAGGACCGCGCCGCTCGCCAGTGCGATCGGCCCCGCATCGGCCGCATGGTCGAAATGCCCGTGCCCGATGAAGATCGCCGCCGGACGCAGCGCCGCCACCTCGGCGGGCGTGGTGGGGACATAGCCGGAGGTGACGCCCCGGGGCACCCAGGCATCGAGCAGCACCACCGTGCCGCCGAGGGCGACGGCGAAACTCGCGCAGCCGAACCAGGCCACCAGCACCTGATCCGCGCGCACGGCACCCGATCGCGGGTCCACCGCCGCGTCGCCGAAGAAGCGCCGCCGGGCCGCGATCGTCTCGGTGAGCGTCGGTACCGGCAGGTCAGGGGTGGTGAGCCGGTCGCGCCAGGACATCGGAATACCTACCACGCTGCGGTCCCCTTCGTGCTCGGATCGGGCGGCTGTGCCCGCGGTTCCGCATTCTGCCCGCGCCGGATCAGGCTGTCACCTGCCCACGGCACAACATGCGTGCCCAATTCCGGTGCGGGCGACCATCGCGCGCCGGGGTGCAGGTCGGCTGGATGCGGTTTCGCACACAAGACACACGGTGAGCTCGGGAATCACCGGTCGAATCGTGATGAACCAGTGGGCAAATGTTCAGCCTCCTGTTAGAAACCCGGCGTTGCATCGAATAGCAAGGGGTAGCTGCACGAAGGCTGCCGACAGGGTTATTGGGGGCCCACCATGTACAACGACGTGCATGTGGCCACGCAGGGATGCGACGACCACAAGTACACGATGCGTATCAGCCGGCTTGCCATCGATAAGCTCGGCATCCGGCTCTATGACCGGGTTTCCGCGGTACTCGCCGAACTCATTGCCAATTCCTACGATGCCGACGCCACCGAGGTCGAGGTGTCGCTACCGTGGGGCGTCACCCTGGCGGGCACGGTGCGGGCCGCCGACGAAACCCCGCACGAGATCATCGTTTCCGACAACGGGCACGGCATGACCGCCGAGGAGGTCAACCGGCACTACCTGATGGTGGGATCGGATCGGCGGGTGCGCACGGGGACCGATCTGTCCCGCGAGCGCGGGCGACCTGTCATGGGGCGCAAGGGAATCGGGAAACTGGCGGCCTTCGGGATCTGCCGCACCATCGAGGTGATCACCGCGGGCAGCGGGCCCGGGGATCGCACGCCGCTGGGCTGGCCGATCTCGCATCTGGTGCTGGATCTCGACGACATGCTCTCCGACACCGAACGCGACTACTACCCGAAAGCCGGTGCGCTGGACGGCACGTTCACCGCCAAGCGCGGCACCACCGTGATCATGCGGAACTTCTTCCGCAAGCGGGTGAACAGCGGGCACGAGCTGAATCGCCAGCTGGCGGCCAGATTCGGCATCGAACGCTCGGATTGGCGGGTGGAGGTCCGCAATTCGATCGGCAACGAGGCGTTCACGCTCAGCGATCTGCCCATCGACGTGATGGAGGAGACGCGCATCGACGTGGCGCGGGTGCCGGTGCGGTTCGGACGGCAGTACCTGCCCTTGAGCGGATGGATCGCCTACTCCAAACACCCCTACCGGGATGAGGCCATGGCGGGCGTGCGCATCTACGCGCGTGGGAAAATCATCGCGCAGACAAGGGATTTCGGCATCTCCTCCGGATTCACCGGGGAGTTCAAACTGCGCTCCTACCTGGTCGGCGCGATCCACGTGGACTGGCTCGACGACGAAGAGGATCTGGTGCGCTCCGACCGCCAGGACATCATGTGGAACTCACCGCGCGGGGAGGCTCTCGCGCAGTGGGGACAGGCTCTGATTCGTGAAATCGGCAGGCTCGGTGAGAAATCCATTCGCCGCCGCGTCTGGGAGGAGTTCGTGGAACGCTCCCGCATCCACGAAACCCTGGAATCCATCGCGCCGGGGGACCGGCTGTTCCGTGACTCCGTCCTCGATGCCGCCCGGATTCTGGTGTCCAACAAGGACCGTGCCTCCATGGACGATCCGGCACATGTGGAAAACATGCTGCGCCTGGCGCTTTCCCTGGGTCCGCAGCGCAGCCTGCTGGAAACCCTCAAGGAGATCGCCGAGGACGCCGATCCCGAACTCGATGTCGTGGTCGCGCTGTTCGAACGCGCCCGCGTCGCCGAAATCTATTCGCTCGGACAGATCGCCAGCGAACGCGTCGCCGTCGTGGACCGGCTGCGCTCGCTCATCGATGACCGCCGCTCCCTGGAACGCCCCTTCCAGGAGCTCATCGAAAGCGCGCCCTGGCTGCTCGCCCCCGAATGGACGCCGCTGGGCATGAACGAATCGCTCAAACGCGTCCGCGCCAGCTTCGAACGCTGGTACGCACAGCGATTCGGCGCGCCCCTGGTGACCTCCACCATCGGCAGCCCGAAACGCGAACCCGACTTCGTGCTGCTGCACGACTCCGGCGAACTGTGGATCGTCGAGATCAAGCGGATGGACTACCACCTCACCGACGAGGAGTACAACCGCGCGGTCAACTACCTCTACGAACTCGACCGCTTCCTGGAGGAGAACCCGCGCATCGGAGCCCAGTTCCCGCGCCGGCGGCTCACGTTCATCGTCGACCACATCGACAGGCTGGGCCCGGCGTCGCTGTCCTCACTCTTCAGTGACGGCCGCGTGGACCGGCGCACCTGGCGTGAACTGCTCGACTCCACCCTGCGCGCCCACCGCGACTTCCTCGATCGCGTCTACGCCATGCGCGGCGATGTCGAGGAAGAGCCGCCGGGTGATCGCCGGGCGGGGTGATGCCGCGTACCGTGTTCGCTTGGCGACCCACCGATTTGGTGGCGGGAGGGTAACTCGCCGGGTACGTCTAGAATCGGTGCCGCTCCCGGTCGCCGGCACGCGTCCAGTACGGTCAACGGCTCTCTGCCGGGCGCTGAAGTCGCGGGGACGCGGAGGAGCTAATGGTCTACGGCATTGTGAAGTGGTTCGACACGGAGAAGGGTTTCGGGTTCATCCACCCGGACAATGGCGGTCCCGACGTGTTCGTCGAGTACACCGCCGTCGAATGTGATGGATTCCGGACGCTCACCGAGGGCCAGCGCGTGGAATTCGAAGTGCGCCGGACGAAGCCCGGACCCGAGGCCGTGGCCGTCCGCGTCATCGGCTGACGGAGCCCATAGAAATAGGGGCGTGATCAGCGCGTTATCGGCGGGAATTCGTCTTCCCGATATGAACCGACGCACCTGCTGTTACACAATGTTGTCCACCTCACATTCGTGTAAACCCTGGTAACGGGCCCGGAATGCCGCCCGATATGCTCGGCGTCTGAAAGTTCAATTGGGAATTCGAAGAAGAGGATTGACCCCATGATCAACGTCATCATCGACGCCATCCACGTTGCCCTTGCCACCGGTTCCGCCGCTTTCGACGGTGTCGTCAACACCGGCTCGGCCGCCCTGTCCGGTGTCCTGAACACCCTGTGGACCGGCTCTTTCGGCAAGTGAGCTAGCTGACGTCGATTATTCGACTCGAAATAGCCGCTCTCGGACTCCGTAGCTCCGAGAGCGGCTTTTTCGTTGTCCAAATACCTCTGAAGAAGGCGGATTTTCGCCAGTCGGCGCGGGAATGTGGCGTGCGTCTCAATTCGTTTTGATAACTGAAAGTTAGCTCTAATTCCGGGTTTTCGTTCGTTTCGACAGACCCCCGAAGTTGATCTAAGTTGGCCCCTGCTCGGACGGCCGTCCAAGTACCGAGGAGTAGGAGTCGTGATGTGAACATCGAGGCGCTACAGGACAGCTGGCGCTACGTCGAGCGCGCGGGCGATGAGGCCACGCAGTACTTCTATGCGCATCTGTTCCTCGCACATCCCGAAGTGCGGGAGATGTTCCCCATCCGGATGACCGGGCAGCGCGCCAAATTCTTCGCCGCGCTCGGCCGCATTGTCAGCAATGTGACCACTCTGGCCGACGACCCCGCCTTCGTGCAGCAGCTGGGCCGCGACCACCGCCGCTTCGGCGTCATCGCCGACCACTACCCGGCCGCGGGCGCCTCGCTGCTCGCCACCCTCGCGCACTTCCTCGGCCGCCGCTGGACCGACGAACTCGCCCAGACCTGGACCGACGCGTACTTCGCCGTCGCCGACCTGATGACCGCCGCCGCGAGCGCCGCCGAGCACACCCCGGCCTGGTGGGACGCGGAGATCATCGCCACCGAACGCCGCAGCGTCGACGTCACCGTGCACACCGTGCGACCGGACCAGCCCTATGAGTACGAGGCCGGGCAATCGCTCGCCGTCGAGATCCCGCAGCGGACGCGGCTGTGGCGCTACTACTCGCCCGCCAACGCGCCGCGCGCGGACGGCACCGTCGACCTGCACGTGCAGGTCGTGGACGGCGGTGAGGTCAGCGCGGCCTTCGCCCGTCAGGTCCGGCCCGGCGACCGGATCCGGCTCGGCTCCCCGGTCGGCACCGCCTTCACCTTCCCGCCCGACGCGGTCGACAACCTGCTGCTCGTCGCGGGCGGCTCCGGGCTCGCGCCGCTGCGCGCGGTCGTCGATCGCATCGACCGGCATTACCGCGACACCGGACTCGCGCCCCGTGTGCAGCTGTTCCACGGTGTCCGCACCGCCTGGAATCTCTATGACCACGAAGCGCTTTCGGCGCTGACCGAACGCCCGTGGTTCACCTACACGCCCGTCGTCTCGGAGGATCCGAGCTTCCAGGGCGTACACGGCGCGGTCGGCGCGGTCGCCGCCCGCGCCCGCGACCTGGCCGGCTGCACCGCCCTGGTGTGCGGCTCGCCCGCCATGGTGTCCGCCAGTGTCGCGGCGCTGTCCAATGCCGGATTGCCCAGGCACGCCATCAGATTCGAAACCTTCGGCCAGTCACACGACACCGGGACCGCCGAGCAGCGCAGTGGGGACAAGGTGGCCCAATGGATGTGAAACCCGAAGACCTGCGATCCGTGCGGTTCAAGGGCGCACGGCTCGGCCGCAAAGGCTACGACGCCGAGGACGTGGACCGCTTCCTCGAACAGGTCCGCACCGCCATGACCAAGCTGACCCGGGAGAACCGGCAGCTCACCCTCACCAGCAACGCCCCGGAAGTGGCTCGGCTGCAACGCGAGAACATGCAGCTGATGGCCAAGAGCGAAGCCCTGCAGATGCAGATGCACACCATGATCTCCGCCGGGGACATGGCCGAACTGCAGCAGCAGCTGGCCACCGCCAACTGGGAGATCGCCAGGCTGCAGGCCGAATTGGAGAAGGACGCGCAGGGCATCAGCGCCCAGTCCGTGGACGTGCTCAACCGCGCCCAGCTCGCGGCCGACTCCATCATCGAACAGGCCGAGGCGCATGCCCGCGACCTCATGGCCGTCGCCCGGGCACAGCAGCGCGAGCTCCTGGCGCTCGCGCGGGAATCGGTGGGGGCCAACGGAACCCACTACGAAGCCGAGCACCAGCGGCTCGAACACCTGCGGGCCTACTCCGATCTGCTGCGCGGGCAACTACAGGCGATGAGCCAGACCCTGTCGGTCGAAGCCGACAAGCTGGCCCTCTGGGCGCTCCCCGGAACCGCGGACACCACCGTGACCGCGCTCCCCGAGCCGACCCGCGCGCTGTCCCAGCACGACCTACCGGTCGACCTGGGCGACAACGCATCCCGAAACTGACAGCCCAAGTCGACGGATACACAAGGAAAGTGGTGGTCAACCACATGAATATCGAACTGTTGCAGGCCAGCTGGAAGAACGTCGAAGCCGTCGGGCCCGAGGCGGTGGAGTACTTCTACAACCACCTGTTCGAGGCCGCGCCCGCCGTGCGCCCCATGTTCCCCGAGGATATGGCCGACCAGCGCAAGCGCTTCCTGAATGGGCTCGCGCGCATCGTCACCAATGTCGAAACCCTGGCCGCGGACCCGTCGTTCGTGCAGCAGCTGGGTCGCGACCACGCCGCCAACGGTGTGGTGGCCGAGCAGTACCCGGTAGCCGGTGCGTCGCTGCTCGCCACACTGGAGCACTTCCACGGCGATGCCTGGACCGAGGAGCTCGCCGGCACCTGGGCCGCCGCCTACGGTGCGGTCGCCGACATCATGCTGTCGGCGGAACCTGCCGCCGTCTGACAGCAGTGTGGGGCCGATTCCGGATGTGGTTCGGAATCGGCCCCGCCGCTGTGTATTACCGATCGCTAGCGGTCGGAGGAGCCGCTCGCCGAACCGCTCGCGGAGCCGCTGCCGAGGATGCAGAGCGGGTTGTTCACCATGGCCAGCTGGGCGGAACCCGAGGTCGAGCCCGTGATTCCGGAGTCGATGGCGGGCGTGTTGGGCGGTGTTGCGGCGGGATTGCCGGAACCGCCGTCCAGCATCGAACGGCCGTCGGAGTACGCGGGGGCCGGTACGCCGAGCAGATCCAGTGCGGTCGGGGTGATGTCGGCGAGGGTGTAGCCGTTGTTCTCCGTGTTCGCCGCGAAGTCCGGGCCTCGGGCGATCACGAAACTGGCTGTCTCGTAGGCGCTCTGGCCGCCGTGGCCGTTCTCCGGCTTGTGGCCGTGGTCGGTCGTCACCAGAATCGTCCAGCGTTCGTCGGCATGCGCGCGGGCCCGTGCGTCGACCGCCTTGGTGATATCGCCGACCAGCGTGTCCACCCGCGCGATGGCGTCGCGGTACGCCTGCGGCCAGATGCCGCGCAGCGTGTGGCCGACGATGTCGACCTGATCGAAATGGGTGAACAGCAGGTCGGGGCCGTCGCTCTCGATGGCCGAAACCACCTGTGCCGCGGCATTGGAATCAGCCGTGGTCTCGCATACGCCCGCGCCGGTGGGATCGATCTGGGTGACCTCGACCCGATCGGCCTTCGGGCTGCCGGTGCGCGCGATCATGCCGATCTTGTCCCAGGTGCCGAGGGACATGGTCGACAATCCCGGATTCGCTCGCTCGACCTGAGTGAACACCGTCGGGTACGGCGCGAAAGCCGCTGCGTTGCAGGTGGATCCATTGTCCTGAATACCGTGCTTGGTATCCCATACGCCGGTCAGCGCGGTCGCCCACGACACGCACGACATGGTGGTGTGCGGTGCGATCGAGGTGCGGGCCAGCGTGCCCTGCGCGGCCAGCAGATCCAGATTCGGCGCGCTCGCCGCCTGCACCTCGCTCCACAGCGTCCCGTCGATGCCGATCACGACGACCTTGTTCACCGTCGGTGCGGCGGACACGGGCGCGGCGGCGGCCAGGGGGAGCGCGGCCAGGGCGGCGGCGGCCAGAATTCTGTGAGTCGCAGGCATGCGCGGCAACCTAGTCGTCGGCGGGGAACCGCGCGGCAAATTTGGTCAATTGACCGAGAAAGTCCCGGTGAGTGGGAAAACCCGCATGTCACCCATGTGAGGGCACCCGTCTACCGGGCGGTAAGGCAAGCCGAATTCACGCACACTAAGCTGGCGGCCGTAAATTCCGGTTCCCTTCCTCAGGAGTACCCCACAGTGAGCCAAGCAGGCCGTCCCGTAGTTCTGATCGCCGACAAGCTCGCCCAGTCGACCGTCGACGCGCTGGGCTCCGGCGTCGAGGTTCGCTGGGTCGACGGCCCGAACCGTCCCGAGCTGCTCGCGGCCGTCCCGGAAGCCGATGCGCTGCTGGTCCGTTCGGCCACCACCGTCGACGCCGAGGTGCTCGAGGCGGGCAAGAACCTCAAGATCGTCGCCCGCGCCGGCGTCGGCCTCGACAATGTCGACGTGCCCGCGGCCACCGAACGCGGCGTCATGGTCGTCAACGCGCCGACCTCCAACATCCACACCGCCGCCGAGCACGCCGTCACCCTGCTGCTCTCGGCCGCGCGCCAGATCCCGGCCGCCGACGCCACCCTGCGCGAGCACACCTGGCAGCGCAGCAAGTTCAACGGCGTCGAGATCCTCGGCAAGACCGTCGGCGTCATCGGCCTCGGCCGCATCGGCCAGCTGTTCGCGCAGCGCCTCGCCGCCTTCGAGACCAAGATCATCGCGTACGACCCCTACACCTCGCCGGCCCGCGCCGCGCAGCTGGGCATCGAGCTGGTGACCCTGGACGAGGTGCTCGAGCGCGCCGACTTCATCTCCATCCACCTGCCGAAGACGCCCGAGACCAAGGGCATGCTGAACGCGGAGACCATCGCCAAGACCAAGCCGGGCGTCATCATCGTGAACGCCGCCCGCGGCGGTCTCATCGACGAGCAGGCCCTCGCGGATGCCATCAAGTCCGGCCACGTGCGCGCCGCCGGCCTCGACGTGTTCGAGACCGAGCCCTGCACCGACAGCCCGCTGTTCGACCTGCCGCAGGTCGTCGTCACCCCGCACCTCGGCGCGTCCACCTCGGAGGCCCAGGATCGCGCGGGCACCGATGTCGCCAAGTCCGTGCAGCTCGCCCTCGCCGGTGAGTTCGTGCCCGGCGCGGTCAACGTCACCGGCGGTTCGGTCAACGAGACCGTCGCCCCGTGGCTGGAGATCGTCCGCAAGCAGGGCGCGCTGCTCGGTGCCCTCGCCGATGAGCTGCCGGTCAGCCTCGAGGTGCAGGTGCGCGGCGAGCTCTCCTCGGAAGATGTTGCGGTGCTGGAGCTTTCGGCCCTGCGCGGCGTCTTCTCCGCCCTCATCGAAGACTCGGTCACCTTCGTCAACGCCCCGTCGCTGGCCAAGGAGCGCGGCCTCGAGGCCACCGTCACCACCGTGACGGAGAGCCCCACCCACCGCAGCCTCGTCGACCTGCGCGCCGTCTTCGGCGACGGCCGCACCCTCAACGTCGCGGGCACCCTGACCGAGCCGCAGCAGGTGCAGAAGATCGTCAACATCAACGGCCGCAACTACGACATGCGCGCCGAGGGCCTCAACGTGGCCGTCCTCAACTACGAGGACAAGCCGGGCCAGCTCGGCCGCCTCGCCACCAAGCTCGGCGACGCGGGCATCGACATCCTCGCCGCCCAGCTGACCCAGGACCTCGACGCCGAAGGCGCCACCGTCATCCTGCGCGTCAACTCCGATGTCCCGGCCGAGGTCCAGGCCGCCATCACCGAGGCCGTGGGTGCGTCCAAGGTCGCCCAGGTCAACCTGGACTAGTACCCGACGGGCTCCGGCCCGAAAGGACAAGCCCCGAGCCCCTTCCATCGCCGATGGAAGGGGCTCGCTTCGTATTCGCCCGGTCCCGAAACCGGCCATCGAACATACCGGCGGGACTGCGATCCCACTGGTTGGGAGGGGTTCGCCCTGGTGACAGGGGTGGGGAAACCCTCCGCTATCGTGGCCTCGAACTCGCTGCGCAGAGTCTTATCCGAACGGAGCAATGTTTCATGAAACTCGCTGTCATCCCGGGCGACGGTATCGGTCCCGAGGTCATCGCCGAGGCCCTCAAGGTGCTCGACGTCGTGGTGCCCGGAGTCGAGAAGACCGAATACGACCTGGGAGCCAAGCGGTTCCATGCGACCGGGGAGATCCTGCCCGACAATGTGCTGCCCGAACTGAAGCAGCACGACGCGATCCTGCTGGGCGCCATCGGCGATCCGTCGGTGCAGTCCGGACTGCTGGAGCGCGGGCTGCTGCTGCGCACCCGGTTCGAACTCGATCACCACGTGAACCTGCGGCCGTCCAAGCTGTACCCGGGCGTGAACAGCCCGCTGGCCGGGAATCCGGACATCGACTTCGTGGTCGTGCGCGAGGGCACCGAGGGGCCGTACACCGGCACCGGCGGCGCGATCCGCGTGAACACCCCGCACGAGGTCGCCACCGAGGTCTCCACCAACACCCGCTTCGGCATCGAGCGCGTGGTGCGCTACGCCTTCGAGACCGCGCGCCAGCGCCGCAAGCACCTGACCCTGGTGCACAAGAACAACGTGCTCGCCTTCGCGGGCTCGCTGTGGTCGCGCACCGTCGCCGAGGTCGCCACCGAGTACCCGGATATCGAAACCGCCTACCAGCACATCGATGCCGCCACCATCCACATGGTGACCGACCCGGGCCGCTTCGACGTGATCGTCACCGACAACCTGTTCGGCGACATCATCACCGACCTCGCCGCCGCCGTCTCCGGTGGCATCGGCCTGGCCGCCTCCGGCAATATCGACGCCTCCGGCACCAACCCGTCCATGTTCGAGCCCGTGCACGGTTCCGCGCCGGATATCGCGGGCCAGTCCAAGGCCGACCCGACCGCCGCGATCCTCTCGGTTTCCTTGCTGCTCAACCACTTGGGCAAGACCGAGGAGGCCGCGCGCATCGAGGCCGCCGTCGCCAAGGACCTCGCCTCGCGCTCCGGCGCCGCCTCCACCGTCGCCATCGGCGACCGGATCGCCGCGGCGGTCTAGACTGGTCGTCACCGAGCCCCGCAGCCGTCGATTCGGCTGCGGGGCTTGCTTTTTGTTCAAACCCGCTGGGGCAGTGAGCTATATCGCATTCATGCATTCGGATGCGAAAACGTAACGGGCACACGTCTTCCGGATTTGCGGAGGATTCGACGCATCGCCGGGCCACGCGCCCGGCGGCGGTGCGCGTGGCCCGAAACAGGAGGTTCTGTCAGCGGGATACCCTGGGGACCAAGGGAACTGCCGCCAGCGCGATGACCGCCGTCAGCAGGTAGGTGGCCGGGAACCCGGCGACCGTGATCAGAGCGCCGAAGGCCGGGGCCAGGATCGCCATCACCAGATTCTGGCCCGTGTTCTGAATCCCCAGACCACGTCCCGACCAGTACGGTCCGGCGATCTCCGCCACCGCCGTGAACGCCAGCCCGTTGTCGGTCACCGTGATCACCGACGCCGCGACCAGAATCGGGATCGCCGCCCACCACCAGTGCGTCCACGCCGCGAAGGCCAAGGCCGCCATGGAGATTGCGGCCGCGATCGCGATGGTGCGCAGCGGACCCAACCGGCTCGCGACCCGATCCGACCAGATACCCGCCCCGATTCGCCCACCCGCGCCCAGGATTTGGGTGACCGTCACCAGAATGCCCGCCGCCGCCAGCGACCAGCCCACGTCACGGTGCAGCCACAGCAGGGCGAAGGTCCACAGCGTGCCCTGCGGAATCGCCAGCAGCACCGACACGATGTGAATACGCCACAGTGTCGAATCGCCACGGTAGGGATTGACGGGACGCCCTGTGTCACCGGTGATTTCGGGCCGCGGCGGGTCGATGATGCCGATCAGGCAGGCGACGGCCGCGGCCCCCGCCATCACGGCCGGCACCAGAATCGCCGTCGAGAACCCGTGTGCGGCAGCGACAGCCGGAATGGACAGTGCGCCGATACCGACGCCCAGCGGTTGTGCGGTCTGCCGGATACCCATGGCCAGCCCGCGCTGATTCGGCGGGAACCAGCCGACGATCACCCGGCCGCTCGCGCCATTGGTACTCGCGGCGCCCATCCCGCCCAGGAACAGGAACACGCCCAGTGCGACATAGCTGGAAACGGTCGCGGCCGCGACACCCGCCGCCAGCATCAGCGCGGGACCGGCCACCAGCACCCGGTGCTCGCCGATCCGGTCCACGATATAGCCCCACGCGATCAGCGTGCAGACCAGTCCGACGGTCGGCATGGAGACCAGCAGACCCGCTGTGGCCAGCGACATTCCGCGGTCTGTCAGGGCGGGCAGCAGGAACGGCGTGCCGTGGACGAAGACCGCGCTGGAGGCTTGGGCGAAGACGCCGAGGGCCAGCATGATCCACCGTCGACTGGTTCCGATCTGCGTCACGGTGGCCATGGCCAACACCTCGAATCTCACTATCTGGAACTGTAGTTCCACACTCTGAACTCGCGGCTTACGATACACCTGTTGCGTTTGGCTATTTCCGGTGCGCGCTGTTTGTTTGCTCACACCGGAAAGTCGGGCCGGAGGTCTGCCCTCCGCACGGTGAGTTACCTTGCGCACAAGGGCTTTCCACATTTCCCGGCGGGCCGTGCGGACCGGTATGCCGCCCCCGCACGCGTGGCATGCCGACGAGACGCCCGTCTCGCTTCCGCGACCCCCGCACGCCCCGCGGTCGGGCGCGTTTCGGCTGGTGGGAGACCGGTCGATAGGATGCCAACCATGCGCCTAGGTCGAGTTGCCAGCCCAGATGGAGTCGCTTTCGTCAGCGTCGAGGGAGAAGGCGGCGACGCCGTCGTCCGCGAAATCGCCGAACACCCGTTCGGCACGCCGACGTTCACCGGACGGAGCTGGCCGCTCGCGGATGTGCGCCTGCTGGCGCCGATCCTGGCCAGCAAGGTGATCTGCATCGGCAAGAACTACGCCGCACACGCCGAGGAAATGGGCGGCCCGGCCCCCGCCGACCCGGTCATCTTCATGAAGCCGAATACCTCCATCATCGGCCCGAACGCCCCTATTGTGTTGCCGCCCAGCTCGTCTCAGGTCGACTACGAGGGTGAGCTGGCGATCGTCATCGGCCGCCCCTGCAAGGACGTTCCCGCCGCTCGCGCCAAGGACGTGATCCTCGGTTACACCGTCGCCAACGATGTCACCGCGCGCGATCAGCAGAAGTACGACGGCCAGTGGACCCGCGCCAAGGGCTACGACACCTTCTGCCCGCTCGGCCCCTGGATCGAGACCGCCCTGGACCCTTCGGATCTGGAGATCACCACCGAACTCGCCGGCGAGGTCCGCCAGCGCAGCCGCACTTCACTTCTGCTGCACGACATTCCGAAGCTCATCGAATGGGTGACCACCGTGATGACGCTGCTCCCCGGCGATGTCATCCTCACCGGCACCCCCGCCGGTGTCGGCCCGATGCAGGACGGTCAGACCGTTTCGGTGACCGTCGAAGGTATCGGCACCCTCACCAATCCCGTTGCCGCCAAACGCTGATCGAGAGAGAGTCATGACAGACGTTCGGGTCCGATTCTGCCCGTCCCCCACCGGCACACCGCATGTCGGCCTGGTCCGCACCGCCCTGTTCAACTGGGCCTACGCGCGCCACCACGGCGGCACCTTCGTCTTCCGCATCGAAGACACCGACGCCGCACGCGATTCCGAGGAGAGCTACCAGGCCATCCTCGACGCGCTGCGCTGGCTCGGGCTCACCTGGGACGAGGGGCCGGAGGTCGGCGGACCCTACGGTCCATACCGGCAGTCGCAGCGGCGTGACATTCATCTCGACGTGGTGGCCAAGCTCCTGGCGGCGGGGGAGGCCTACGAATCCTTCTCCACGCCAGAGGAAGTCGAGGCCCGCCACAAGGCCGCCGGTCGCGACCCGAAACTCGGCTACGACAACTTCGACCGCGACCTGACGCCCGAGCAGATCGCCGCCTACAAGGCCGAGGGACGGCCCGCCGTCATCCGGCTGCGCATGCCCGACCAGGACCTCACCTGGAACGATCTGGTGCGCGGTGAGACCACCTTCAAGGCCGGTGTGGTGCCCGACTTCGCGCTCACCCGCGGAAATGGCGATCCGCTCTACACGCTGGTGAATCCCGTCGACGACGCGATGATGAAGATCACGCATGTATTGCGCGGCGAGGATCTGCTCTCGTCCACCCCGCGGCAGCTCGCGCTCTATGCCGCCATGCAGCGGATCGGCATCGCCGACTTCACCCCCGAGTTCGGCCATCTGCCCTTCGTGATGGGCCAGGGGAACAAGAAGCTTTCCAAGCGTGATCCCGAGTCGAATCTGTTCAATCACCGGGACCGGGGCTTCATTCCGGAGGGTTTGCTGAATTATCTGGCGCTGCTCGGCTGGAGCATCGCGGATGATCATGACCTCTTCTCGATGGCGGAGATGGTGGCGGCCTTCGATATTTCGAAGGTTAATTCCAATCCGGCGCGTTTCGATCAGAAGAAGGCCGACGCTCTGAACGCCGAACATATTCGGTTGCTGAGCCCCGGTGATTTTGCTCACCGGCTGCGGGAGTATCTGACCGGACACGGACATATCGGCGCGGAGATCGACGAGAAGCTCTTCGAGACGGCGGCCGAGTTGGTGCAGACGCGGATCGTCGTTCTGGGTGATGCGTGGGATCTGCTGAAGTTCCTGTTCATCAAGCCGGAAGAGTTCGCCATCGATCCGGCCGCGAAGGAAAAGAACCTGGGCGCGGATGCGGCACCCGTTTTGCAGGCTGCCATTTCCGCGCTGGACGGTGTTTCCGAGTGGACAGGGGCTGCTCTGGAAGAGGCGCTGAAAACGGCGCTCATCGACGAGCTGGGCCTCAAGCCGCGTAAGGCCTTCGCGCCCGTGCGCGTGGCCGTCACCGGTTCGCACATCAGCCCGCCGCTCTACGAGTCGCTGGAGCTGCTGGGCCGCGAGGTGTCCATGGATCGGCTCCGCGCGGGGCTCGAAGCCACCCCCAAATGATCGGAGCACGACCTAAAACCGGCCTCTGACCAGCCGATTTGTGGTTCCCCGGGCTCGGCCTGCTAATCTTCTTCTCGTTCGGAAAGCGGCCGGGAAGCTCCCACAAGGGGCAGGCCGAGAGTCCGGGCCAATGGGGTATGGTGTAATTGGCAACACAGCTGATTCTGGTTCAGCCATTCTAGGTTCGAGTCCTGGTACCCCAGCTGTGAGAACTCCGGTTCTCATTCGAGAAACTCGGCGGCACCGCCGCCGAAATCTCACTCCTGGTCCCGTCGTCTAGCGGCCTAGGACGCCGCCCTCTCAAGGCGGTAGCGCGGGTTCAAATCCCGTCGGGACTACAAAGCGAAGGCCCCCAGCAGAACTGCTGGGGGCCTTCGCTTTTCGCGTGTTCTCAGGCCGGTTGCCGAATCGTTCCGCTGTTTGTTGGATTAAACATCGGAAGGTTGCACGGTGGATCCGCCCAGCGGCATTGCGGGCAGACCCAGTTTGCGGTGATCCCAGCTGCGGATACGTTCGGGCACCACGCGAATCGCCACCCGCTTGTTCAGCATGGCGTCCACGTACGGCTTCATATCGTCGCTGTACGGGCCGGTGTAGCGCTCCCACACGCTGATACCCACCCGGAACAGGGCTTCGGGATCGTCCACGATTTCCGCGCGGCCCTCGATGGACAGGCCGCGCAGCTGGTCGTAGGTATCGCCGGCCTCGACCAGCACCGTCACCCGCGGATCGCGGCGCAGATTGACCACTTTCTGGGCCTTGGCCTTGGTCTCGAACCAGATCTCGCCGTCGATCAGGGCGTACCACATGGCGATCAGGTGCGGCGTGCCCGTCGGGCCCAGTGTGGCCAGCGTGGCGACGCGACTGCGCTCGAGAAAATCGCTGATCTCCTGTTCGGACATCACGATCTGCGCGCGTTGATTAACTCCCATGTGGCGACTGTAATTTACGCCGTATGACGCAGGACACACACCCTCCTCCGGCGGCGTTTGGGCCTGATCACGCCGGGTATCCGCACCAGATGTAGTACCGACCGGTTGGACTTCAAACACTCGGAAACGACAGGGGTGAGCGATGATCCGGGTCTTCCTCGTCGACGACCACGAGGTGGTCCGGATCGGCCTGCGCTGCCTCATCGACGGCGAACCCGATATGCGCACCGCCGGCGAGGCCGCCACCTGCGCGCAAGCCCGCACGCTGCTCCCGCATCAGCCCGCCGACGTGGCGATTCTCGACGTCCGGCTGCCCGACTGCAACGGCATCGAACTATGCCGCGACCTGCGCGATCTGTTGCCCGGCCTGCGGCTGCTGATCCTCACCTCGTACTCCGACGAGGAGGCCATCATCGGCGCGGTGCTGGCCGGGGCCAACGCCTACCTGGTCAAGGATGTCGGCCGCCGCGACCTGCTCGACGCCGTCCGCGCGGTGGCGCAGGGCAAGTCGCTGCTGGACACGCACGCCACGGCGGCCCTCATGCGCCGCCTGCGCGCCGACACCGCGGCGGGCAGGCCCGGCCCGCTCCACGACCTCACCGACCGCGAATACGAGCTGCTGCGCATGCTCGGCGCGGGGCTGACCAATCGGCAGATCGCGCGGCGGATGTTCCTGTCCGAGCGCACGGTCAAGAACTACGTTTCCCAGCTGCTGAGAAAGCTGGGCCTGGAGCGCCGGGCGCAGGCGGCGGTGGTGGCCGCCCGGCTCGGGCTCGCGCCCGATATGCCCGAGGTGAGCTGAATCGCATGCGGGCGAGCAGGGCATATGCCCGGAAGTCACGAATTCTCATGACCTTCGAATCGCTGCCGGATGCCCGCTGACCGGGGACAAGTGGAGAGGAGACCCTCCCATCCACCCGAAAGGACCACCCGAGTCATGCGTGGAAACCCCGGCCTCGAAACGATTCGAGCCGCGATCGGACTGGCTCAGCGCGCGCCGTCGGTCCACAACTCCCAGCCCTGGCGCTGGCACTTCGACGGCGGCGAGCTCGACCTCTACGCCGACCCCGCCCGGCACCTCACCGCGACCGACCCCGAACAGCGGGCACTCGTCCTGAGCTGCGGCGCGGTCCTGCACCACCTGCGCGTCGCGCTCGCCGCACTGGGCTGGGCCACCGAGGTCGAACACCTCCCGGATCCCGCGGATCCGAATCACCTGGCCACGCTCCGGCTGTCCCGGAAACGGGCCCGCGGCACCGACTTCGGACTCACCGCCGCGATGGTGCACCGCCGCAGCGACCGGCGCCGCTTCGCCTACGGCGAGGTGCCGCAGCGCTACATCCGCACCGCCTCGGACTACGCGACCCGCTTCGGCGCGGCCGTCCACACCGTGCCCGAGACCATGCGCCCGCAACTCGGCAAACTCATCCGCACCGCCGCCGAACGGCATGCCGACGACGCCCTCTATCAGGTCGAACTCGCGGCCTGGAGTGGCCGCCGCGGCACCTCGGACGGCGTCCCCGCCCGCAATGTGACCGCGGTCCGCACCGACGACCAACTGCCCTGCCGTTCCTTCGCCGACCCCGTCCTGATCGACATCGCCCGATCCCACGACGACGCCGAATGGCTGGTCGTCAGCACCGGCCGCGACGACCGCCGCGCCCAGCTCCAGGCCGGCGAATCCCTCAGCGCCCTACTGCTCGCGGCCACTGACCTGGGCCTGGCCACCTGCATCCAGACCGAACCCCTCGGTGTCCCCGACCTGCGCGAGGAGATCCGATTCGGCCTGTGCGAGGGCCGCTTTCCGCAGGCCATGGTCCGCGCCGGCTGGGTCCGCTCCAGCGCCGCCCCCCTCCCCGAAACCCCTCGGCGCGGCACCGACGAGGTCTTCGCGCGCACGCCGCACTGAGTCATGCCCGCTGGGGTGAGCCACGCACGCTGCGGTGAGCCACGCACGCGTCGAGTGCGGCTCGCGGCGGCGGGGTCGAACCGGCGGGAGCGATGTCGGCCGCGCCTGGTGGCCGATTCGTATGTCGTGCACCGTGCCGCCCCGAGGTCGGGCCGGCCTCGGGCGCCGACGTCGGCCTGGTTGGTGCACCGTGCCACTCCGGGTCCGGCCGGCCCTGCGTGCCGACGCCGGTTCGGCCACAACCGGCCCGATTACGGTCGCTGTCGTGGCTGGTCGGGTGCTCAGGGAGGGCAGGCGGCACAACCGAATACGCGATCGGCGGCCGCCGGTCTTTCCGTGACCGGCGGCCGCCGAACTGTGCTGTGGGGATCGAGCTTCCGCCCTGTGTTGGCTCGCGCGGGCGCCGTGGTGGCCCCTGTGGTTGCCGTGACAGCTGTGGCGGAGGGAAATCGGGATCCGGGCTGGGACCGGCCCCGGTGTCGCGTCAGAGGCGCTTGTGGAGGGCGTCGGCGGCGGCCACCAGGTCGGCGGCCCAGCGGGCGCCGGGGCGGCGGCCCATGCGGTCGATGGGTCCGGATACCGAGACGGCCGCGACGACCGTGCCCGACGCGTCCCGCACGGGGGCCGAGACGCTGGCCACGCCGGCGGCGCGTTCGGCGGCGCTCTGAGCCCAGCCGCGGCGGCGCACCTCCGCGAGGGCGCGCTCACCGAATACCGCTTCCGGGAGGACCGTGCGCTGGAGTTCCGGGTCCGCCCAGGCGAGCAGGACTTTCGCGGCGGAACCGGCGGTCAGGGGTAGGCGCGCGCCGATCGGGACGGTGTCGCGCAGGCCGGCGGCGGGTTCCATGGCGGCCGCGCAGACGCGGGCGTTGCCGTCGCGGCGGTAGAGCTGGACGCTCTCGCCGGTGATCTCGCGCAGGCGCGGAAGAATGGTGGCGGCGGCGTCCAGCAGCGGGTCGCTGGCGGTGGTGGCCAGCTCCGACAGGGCCGGGCCGGGACGCCACAGGCCCTGGTTGTCGCGGGCGAGCATGCGATGCGCCTCGAGGCCCACGGCCAGGCGGTGGGCGGTGGCGCGGGGCAGGCCGGTGCGGGCGCAGAGCTCGTTGAGGCCGCAGGGTTGCTCGGCGACGGCGTGCAGGACCGCCATGGCTTTGTCCAGAACGCCGATACCGCTATGCTGTCTCATAGATTGATCATAGCGTCTCGCATGTTGGGAAACGCAAACCGGGATCCGCCGCTCGGCGCTCTCGGCCCGGACCGGAATCCGGTTCATGCGGGCGCAGCGAACCTCCCGCGTCACCAGCCCCGGCGCGGGTATGTCTATCGAGAGGTGATGGAGCTATGGCCGATCGGCCACGCACTCTGGCGGAGAAGGTCTGGGATCAGCACGTCGTCGTTCGCGGCGAAGGTGAAGGCGCGAACCGCGAACCCGACCTCATCTACATCGACCTGCACCTCGTGCACGAGGTCACCAGCCCGCAGGCGTTCGACGGCCTGCGCCAAGCCGGTCGGCCGGTGCGACGCCCGGATCTCACCATCGCCACCGAGGACCACAACGTCCCGACGGTCGACATCGACAAGCCCATCGCGGATCCCGTCTCGCGCACGCAGGTCGAAACCCTGCGCCGCAACTGCGAGGAATTCGGTATCCGCCTGCACCCCATGGGCGATCTGGATCAGGGCATCGTGCACGTGGTCGGCCCGCAGCTGGGCCTGACGCAGCCGGGAACCACGGTGGTGTGCGGTGATTCGCACACCTCCACGCACGGCGCGTTCGGCGCGCTCGCGATGGGTATCGGCACCTCGGAAGTGGAACACGTGCTGGCGACGCAGACGCTGTCGCTGCGCCCGTTCAAGACCATGGCCATCAATGTCGACGGCGACCTGCCCGACGGCGTCACCTCCAAGGACGTGATCCTCGCCGTCATCGCGCAGATCGGCACCGGCGGCGGCCAGGGCTATGTGCTCGAATACCGCGGTGACGCGGTCCGGGCCATGTCCATGGAGGCCCGGATGACCATGTGCAACATGTCGATCGAGGCCGGCGCCCGCGCGGGCATGGTCGCCCCCGACGAGATCACCTACGAGTTCCTGAAGGGCCGTCCGCACGCCCCCGAGGGCGCGGATTGGGATGCGGCCGTTGCGGCCTGGGATGCCCTGAAGACCGACGAGGGCGCGGTTTTCGACGAAGAGGTGCATATCGACGCCTCGCAGCTGACCCCCTTCGTGACCTGGGGCACCAACCCGGGACAGGGTGCGCCGCTGGGCGATACGGTGCCCGATCCGGAGCAGATCGTCGACGAGAACGAGCGCGCGGCGGCCGAGAAGGCGCTGCAGTACATGGACCTGAAGCCGGGCACCCCGCTGCGAGATGTCACCGTCGACACCGTTTTCGTGGGTTCGTGCACGAATGGCCGCATCGAGGATTTGCGTGCCGTGGCAGGCGTTCTGAAGGATCGCAAGGTCGCGGACGGCGTACGCATGCTGATTGTTCCCGGTTCCATGCGGGTGCGGCTGCAGGCGGAAAAAGAGGGCCTGGGCGAGATTTTCACCGCCGCGGGCGCGGAATGGCGTCAGGCGGGTTGTTCCATGTGCCTGGGCATGAACCCGGATCAGCTTTCCCCGGGCCAGCGCTGCGCGTCCACGTCGAACCGCAACTTCGAAGGGCGACAGGGCAAGGGCGGTCGCACGCATCTGGTCTCGCCGCTGGTCGCGGCGGCCACCGCGGTGCGCGGAACCCTGTCCTCACCTGCGGATCTCAACTGATCCCGGCCCCAGATCCCGCTGCCCGCACCGACTCAGGAGAATCAACCATGGAAGCCTTCAAGGTTCACAAGGGGATCGGCGTTCCGCTGCGCCGATCCAATGTCGACACCGACCAGATCATCCCGGCCGTCTATCTGAAGCGCGTTACCCGAACGGGTTTCGAGGATGGACTGTTCGCGGCTTGGAGGACGGATCCCCACTTTATTCTGAACACCGAGCCCTACAACCGGGGCAGCGTCCTGGTCGCCGGTCCGGATTTCGGTACCGGATCCTCACGCGAGCACGCTGTTTGGGCGCTCAAGGACTTCGGCTTCCGCGTGGTGATCTCGTCGCGCTTCGCCGACATCTTCCGCGGGAACGCCGGTAAGGACGGGCTTCTGACGGCCCGGATGGCCCAGAGCGATGTGGAATTGCTCTGGAAGTTGCTCGAGGAACAGCCCGGTTTGGAATTGGCGACCGACCTCGAGGCGCGCACCGTGTCGGCGGGAACCGTCGTGTTGCCGTTCGATATTGACGATTACACGCGCTGGCGTCTGCTCGAAGGTCTGGACGACATCGGTCTGACCCTCCGGCGCTGCGACGAGATCACCGAGTTCGAAAACGCAAGGCCGACATGGAAACCCACCACCATTCCGGCGCGCATTTCCGAATCGTAATCAAGGCGAACGATAGCTGTACGGCTCCGGAGCCGGTTGCTGGGCGTGTGCCATGTCTCATGAAAATAGGCGTGGCACATAGACTCTTGCCGTCTAAAGGTTTACCGTGGTACCTAGTCGGTCCGACGACGGGCCATTAGTCTGCGGAGGATTCAATGAACAAGGCGGAACTGATCGATGTTCTGACCGAGAAGTTGGGTACTGATAGGCGCACGGCGACTCAAGCGGTCGAGCAGATGGTCGACACCATCGTGCGTGCGGTGAACAAAGGTCAGAGCGTCACCATCACCGGCTTCGGTGTGTTCGAACAGCGCAAGCGGGCAGCGCGTGTCGCGCGTAACCCGCGGACCGGTGAAACCGTCAAGGTGAAGCCGACTTCCGTCCCGGCCTTCCGTCCGGGTGCGCAGTTCAAGGCGATCATCGCCGGCAAGCAGAAGATCACCGCGAGCGGCCCGGCCGTGAAACGTGGTGTGGCGGCTCCGGTGTCGGGCAAGGCGGCGGGCGCCAAGAAGACCACCGCCAAGAAGACGGCGAAGAAGGCGGCGACCAAGGCTCCGGCCAAGACCACCGCCAAGAAGGCCGCCACCAAGGCTCCGGCCAAGAAGACCGCCACCAAGAAGGCAGTCACCAAGGCCACCACCGCCAAGAAGGCTCCGGCCAAGGCCGCCAAGAAGGCTCCGGCCAAGAAGGCTGCCACGAAGGCGACTGCCGCCAAGGCCACCACGGCCAAGAAGACGGCGAAGAAGGCTCCGGCCAAGAAGACCGCCGCCAAGCGCACCGCCCGTCGCTGACGGTCGCATCGCGAAAATATGTGAGACGGCCCGGCATTGCCGGGCCGTTTCGCATTTCTGCAGGAATCCTGCTCCGAGCGGGGGGATCTCGGGTCAGCGGACGGGAATGTCGATGGGGGTCAAGGCCTTGTCGAGGTGATCGGCGGCGACGAGTCGGCCCTGGTGCAGCGACAGCACCCAGACGCTGCCCTTGCGATTCCGGGCCGGTGGCAGGGCGATTCCGTCCCGGGCGGACCACCAGTCGAGCAGATCGGGAATCACCTTGCCCTGACTGCAGATCACCGGGATCGCGCCGGTCGCGGCCAGGTCGACGGCGCGTTTACGGGCCGCGTCGGGCGCTGCGGCGTAACCGGTTTCGGAGAACAATGGTTCGAGTTCGATTTGCGCGCCGAGTTTCTCCGCCAGCGGGGTAACGGTTTGGACACAGCGCGCCGGTGGGGCGGAGTGGATTTCGGTCGCCCCGAAGGCGAGCAGATTGCCCACCAGCTCACGAGCCTGTGCGCGCCCGGCCTTTTCGAGCGGCCGATCCGCGTCGGGGCCGGCGTACCGGTCGCGACGGCCCGCCTTGGCGTGCCGCACCAGCAGCATGGTGTCGGTATCGGCCGGTAGGCGAAGGAAATTGCGGATGATGCTGCGGTCCATGGGGTAGGAGATGGCGTCCATGATCCGGTCGATGTGGCACCACTCGAGTTCGTCGACCTCGGTGTTGGACTCGAAGGCCCCGTCGAGCACATGGGCCGCCCAGTAGTCCACACGCTTGAGTTTGCGGTGCCCGGTGACCGGATACGTCACATGGCCGAGATAACGCCCCAGACGGCAATTCAGGCCCGTTTCCTCGGCCACCTCGCGCACGGTGGTGACCACAGGAGTCTCACCGGGATCCAATTTTCCCTTGGGTAGCGACCAGTCGTCGTACTTGGGGCGGTGCACCATGGCGATCTCGATCTCGCCGGCGGCGTCGTAGCGCCACAGGACCGCCCCTGCCGCAAGGATGTTCGGGCTCACGCGTGGATCGGAGTACTTGCTCCCGTTCTCGGATCTCGCTGTGCTCACTTGTGATCCGGTCGTCGCAGCCGCATCAGGAATTCCTGGTGATCGCGGATCTCCTCACCGGGGACGTCGGGATCGGGCTGGGCCTGCCAGTTGCCGTCCGCCCCCAGCACCCAGCAGCGGGTGGTGGGGTAGAGCGCGGAGTCGAACACCTGTGCCAGCTGTTCGGCCAGACGCGGATCCTTCACCTGCGCCAGCACTTCCACGCGCCGGTCGAGGTTGCGGTGCATCATGTCGGCGCTGCCGATCCAGTATTCGTTCTGCGCCTGGAAGTGCAGGACGCGCGAATGTTCCAGGTAGCGACCGAGAATCGAGCGCACCTCGATGTTCTCCGACAGTCCGGGAACGCCGGGCCGCAGTCCGCAGATGCCGCGCACCACGATCTGCACGGGTACGCCGGCCTGGGAGGCGCGGTAGAGCGCGTCGATGATCTGCTCGTCGACGATGGCGTTGGCTTTCAGCCGGATTCGCGCGGGCACGCCCTGTTCGGCGAGCTCCACCTCACGCTGGATGCGTTCGATGATGCCCTGGCGCACCCCGCTGGGGGCGACGAGCAGGTTGCGGTAGTTGGCTTTTCGCGAGTAGCCGGTGAGCGAGTTGAACAGGTCGGTGAGGTCGGCGCCGATCTCCGGTGCGGCCGTGAGCAATCCGACGTCCTCGTACAGGCGCGCGGTCTTCGGATTGTAATTGCCGGTGCCGATGTGGCAGTAGCGACGGATGGTGGCTCCCTCGCGGCGCACCACCAGGCAGGTCTTGCAGTGCGTCTTCAGGCCGACGAGGCCGTAGACCACGTGCACGCCCGCCTGTTCCAGTGCGCGCGCCCATTTGATGTTGGCCTGCTCGTCGAAGCGGGCTTTCACCTCGACCAGCGCCACCACCTGCTTACCGGCCTCGGCGGCGTCGATGAGCGCGTTGACGATGGGGGAGTCGCCGGAGGTGCGGTACAGGGTCTGCTTGATGGCGAGCACCTGCGGATCGGCCGCGGCCTGTTCGATGAACCGCTGCACGCTGGTGGAGAACGAGTCGTAGGGGTGGTGCACGAGCACGTCGCCCTCGCGCAGGGCGGCGAAAACGTTTCGGGGCGTTTCCCGTTCGCCGAAGGCGGGCGGGGTGGCGGGCACGTAGGGGGCGTCCTTGAGGTTGGGCCGGTCCACGCCGTACACCTGCCACAGGCAGGACAGGTCGAGCAGGCCGGGCACCTGGATGACGTCGCCCGGGTCCACATCCAGTTCGCGCAGCAGCAGATCGAGCATGTGCTCGGTCATATCGTCCGAGACTTCCAGGCGCACGGGCGATCCGAAGCGGCGGCGGGCGAGTTCGCGTTCGAGGGCCTGCAGCAGATCCTCGTCGCGGTCCTCCTCGACCTCGAGGTCGGCGTTGCGGGTGATGCGGAACGAATGCTGTTCCACCACTTCCATTCCCGGGAACAGCTGATCGAGGTGTGCGGCGATCAACTCCTCCATGGGCAGGAAGGCGGCCATGGCCGGCGTCTGGCCGGAACTGCCGTCCCGGCTGCCGGAATCCCTACCGGCGGGCGGGGTTCGGCGCACCCGCACGAAGCGGTCGACATTGTCGGGCACCTTGACGCGGGCGAAGTGCTCGCCGCCGGTGGCCGAATCCTTCACCGTCACGGCGAGATTCAGGGACAGGCCGCTGATGTAGGGGAACGGATGCGCGGGATCCACCGCGAGCGGGGTGAGGACCGGGAAGACCTGGTCCTGGAAGTAGCCCGAGAGCCGCTGCCGTTCGGCGTCGTCGAGTTCGCCCCAGCGGATGATGGCGATGCCCTCCGCGGTGAGTGCGGGCAGCACCTCGTCGAGGAACACTCCGGCGTGCCGCTTGGCGAGCTGCTGGGTGCGGGCGGCGATCATCTCCAGCTGTTCGGTGGGGGAGAGCCCGTCCGCCGACCGGACCGACAGCCCGGTTTCCGCGCGCCGCTTGAGCCCGGCCACGCGCACCATATAGAACTCGTCCAGGTTCGACGCGAAGATGGCGAGGAATTTCGCGCGCTCCAGCAGTGGCTGGGAGGTGTCCTCGGCGAGTGCGAGGACGCGCGCGTTGAAGTCGAGCCAGCTCAGCTCCCGGTTCACATACCGGTCGGGCGGCAGGACCGTGGTGGTGGGCGGAGGCGTTGCCGCGGGCGGCGCCGCGGGCAGTAGCGGCGGTTGCTTGACGGTTTCCGTATCGCTCACTCTCACGATCATTCCTTATGTCGCTTACGGGGTGTCGCTGTGACACCTTCCATTGCAACGCAGATCACGCCGGGTCAGCACAGTGAAGACCCGGCTCGGCGAACCTGTTTGGCAGCGTGACACGCCCGAGACACGCCGAGTTCACGGAGTAGCGCGCCGGTCGCCACTCCGACGCCGAGGGCCGCCGCGCGGTCGAGATCCGCGGCGGTGTCGACGTCCTGCCGCAATCCGGGCCACTCGCCCAGGAGTTCCACCGCACCGGCCGCGATATGCCGCCGTGCCGAATCGGGACCGAAAAGCGGCCGCAGCGGTGCCGCGCCGTCGCGCACCAGCAGGGCCACGGTCCCGCTGCCCTCGTGATCGGCCACCACCGAACGCCGCGGCCCGGCGGCGGCCAGTACGCCCGACAGTTCCTGCGGCCGCAGCGCGGGCAGATCAGCTTGCAGCGCAAGCAGATCGACCGGCCCGTGCCGCTGCCGGACGGCGGCCGCCCCGGCCGACAGCGCAGCATTCAGACCCCCCTGCCCCTCGGGCAGCGGTTCGGGCTCCACCCACGCCCCCAGCTCCCGCACCACCCGCGACACCTCACCGTCCGGCGTCACCACGGTCACCGTCGATATCCCCGGCGCGGCCACGGCCGCTGTCACGGTGTCGGTGAGCATGGCGAGCACCAACCGCGGCCGATCCTGCGGTTGCAATCGATCCGCGAGCCGGCTCTTGGCATCCGCCAGACTCTTCACCGCGATCACTGCGTGCATGGTGCTGATTCTGCCCTTCGTCGCTCGGGGCGGTCTCGCGTGCAGTGCCCGAATCCTCCCACCTCCCGATGAACCGCAGGTAACCGCGCGGGGCAATCAGCGGCCGTGCAAGTTCTCGGCCCGGCTCGGTCTGGACTGACGGAGCGGGGGAGCGAAGCGGAGGAGCGGAGGAGGGAAGACCGAGCCGGCAGGGCCGAGAACGCGCCCGGAGCGCAGCGGAGGGCCAAGTACTCTGTGCTGATGGCTAGGGCTGCAGTGCTGGGAGCGGGTTCCTGGGGGACCGCGTTCGCGAAGGTGTTGGCGGAGGCTGGAACCGAGGTCACCATGTGGGCTCGGCGACCGGAGGTGGCGGAGGTGCTGGGCGCCGAGCACCGCAATCCCTGGTATCTGCCGGATATCGAGCTGCCCCCGATCGCGGCCACCGATGATCACACCGTGGCGCTGAAGGGCGCGGACATCGTGGTGCTGGCGGTGCCGTCGCAGTCGCTGCGCGGCAATCTGGCCGCCTGGAAAGAGACCATTCCGGCTGACGCCACCCTGCTGAGCCTGGCCAAGGGCATCGAAACCGGCACCCTGTTGCGCATGAGCGAGGTGATCGCCGAGGTCAGCGGCGCCGATCCGAGCCGGGTGGCGGTGCTGTCCGGGCCGAATCTCGCCCGCGAGATCGCCGTCGGTCAGCCCGCGGCCACCGTGGTGGCGTGCACCGATGTCACGCGCGCCGAGGCCGTGCAGCACGCCAGCGCCACCGGCTATTTCCGCCCGTACACCAATACCGATGTGATCGGCTGCGAGATCGGTGGCGCGTGCAAGAACGTGATCGCGCTGGCCTGCGGTATCGCCTCGGGAATGGGTCTGGGCGACAACTCGATCGCCAGTCTCATCACGCGCGGCCTGGCCGAGATCATCCGTCTCGGCGTGGCCGTGGGCGCGGAACCGGTGACCTTCGCGGGCCTGGCCGGGGTGGGCGATCTGGTCGCCACCTGCACGTCGCCGCTGTCGCGCAATCGCTCGTTCGGTCATGTGCTGGGTGAGGGCGGTTCCATGGAGATCGCGCAGCAGGCCACGCACGGTCAGGTGGCCGAGGGCGTGAAGTCCTGCACCTCGGTGCGGGCGCTGGCGCAGCGGCACGGCGTGGAGATGCCGCTGACCGAAATGGTGCATCAGGTATGCCATGAGGGCATGCCGGCGTCCGAGTCGGTGGGCTACCTGTTGGGGCGCAGGCTCAAGTCGGAGTGACCGTGTAACCGTCCCGTCATCCGCGACCGGGTACGGTTCCGGGCATGACTGACAGGATCCGGGTGGCGGTGGTTTTCGGCGGGCGCAGCAACGAGCACGGCGTCTCGTGTGTGTCGGCGCGTACCGTGCTGGGCAGCCTAGATCCCGAACGCTACGAGGCGGTTCCGATCGGTATCACCACCGAGGGCACCTGGGTGCTGGGCAGCGGCGATCCGCTGGCGCTGTCCGGCAATGCCAAGGAGCTGGCGGTGACCGAGGCTGCCGGTACCGCGCTGACGCTGCTGACCGACCCCAGTCGTTCCGGTGATCTGGTGCCGCTGGACGGGGCCGACAAGGTGCTGGGCACCGTCGATGTCGTATTCCCGGTGCTGCACGGCGCTTTCGGTGAGGACGGCACGGTGCAGGGCATGCTGGAGTTGGCCGGGCTGCCGTATGTGGGGCCGGGCGTGCTGGCGAGCGCGGCCGGTATGGACAAGGAGTTCACCAAGAAACTCCTTGCCGCGGAAGGACTTCCGGTCGGCGTCCAGGTGGTGTTGCGGCCGGGTGTGGCCACGCTGTCGGCGGCGGATCGAGATCGCCTGGGCCTGCCGGTGTTCGTGAAGCCGGCGCGCGGCGGTTCCTCCATCGGCATCACCCGGGTGGACTCCTGGGACAGGCTGGATGACGCGATTGCCGTTGCCCGCCAGCATGATCCGAAGGTGATCGTGGAGGCCGGCATCGTCGGGCGCGAAGTCGAGTGCGGCGTACTGGAATTCCCGGACGGCCGCGTGGAAGCCAGTGTGGTGGCGGAGATCCGGATGCCGGACGAATCCGAGGACACCCCGGAGTTCTACGACTTCGACACCAAGTACATCGACGACGTGTGCGAGTTCGACGTCCCCGCGAAGCTGGACGACGATGTGGCCGAAGAGATCCGGGCGCTCGCGGTGCGCGCCTTCAAGGCGCTCGACTGTCAGGGCCTGGCCCGCGTCGACTTCTTCGTGACCGAGGACGGTCCGGTCATCAACGAGATCAACACCATGCCCGGCTTCACCTCCATCTCCATGTACCCGCGCATGTGGGAGGCCACCGGCATCGACAATCGGACGCTGGTGCACACCCTCATCGAAACCGCGCTGACCCGCGGCACCGGGCTGCGCTGATTCACTCGGGTACGGCCCGGTGCCGTGGACCCCGCGGCCGAGGGGGCATCCCTCCCGCGGGGGAGGTCTCAGCCCCCGGCTCCGCGTAGCCTCGAGGGCGTGCTCATGGCTTTCACGATCCCCGGGCTGGCGCTGCTGATCACCGCGGTGGCCTTCGCCGACGTCGCCTATCGCAAGGCGACCGGTCGGTCGTGCCTGCCCTGGATGCGCGGCGACGACGAGCCGCGCAGTGCTGCGGGCATCGGCTTCGAGCAGTTCGACGCCCTCTTCAACTCCGGCAAACGCGCCGAGTTCGAACAGCGCCAGTCGGTCCTCATGCACCGTGAGAACCCCGGCGACGGCGACAAGGACTTCGCCGTGGACCTGTCCACCGGTAAGGCCGTCCTGCGCAAGGACTGATCAGTTGGGCAGCGGCCCGGGATCCAGCGGCTGCTGCGGGATCGTCTCGGAGATGGTGTCCGAAATCTCCTGCAGCGGAGTCGGCCCCGCGTCATTGGCCATGGTGACGGCGATATAGGTGCCGCGGTCCACCGCGAACCAGGTGCCCGATGTCACCCCGCTGGTCTCGTCGCGCACCTCGAACCAGTTGACCCCGTTGACGATCTGCAGCGGCGACGCCCGGTTGAACTCCAGCGGCCGATCCAGGCCGCAGCGCAGCACGATCGGCTCACCGCCGTCGGGCAGCTGCCAGGCTTTGGTCGCGGTCGGCGCGGGTGCGCGCAGTTCGGCGGTGGTGTAGTCGCCGAGGTCCGCGGGCAGGGCGGGCAGCAGGGCCGTGCAGGCGGGTCCTTCGGCGGTGGGCGCGGGTACCGATCCCAGCGCCAGCGGCTCGCGCACCGGATTCCGGCCGGCCAGCACCCCGGCCACGATCACGCCGACGACCAGGGCGATGGGCAGCGCGACAGCGGTCGCGATGAGCGCGGGCGAGCGCTGCGGCGAGTACTCGTCGGTGTCTTCACCGGAGTCCGCGGCCACCTTCACGGTGTCTCCGGCGGTCTGCGCGTCCTTCGTGAGCTCGACGCCAGGGCTCGTCCCGGAACCGGTTGCGCCCGCGCCGCCGTCGGCCTTCTTGGTCAGCTCCACGGCCGTGCTGTCCCCGCGCGCGGTGGCGTCGTCGCTCGCGTCGGTGCTGTCGTTGCTCATCCGGTGGTCGGTCCCCGCTCGTGCCGGGCCGGGCACGGCACGTCCCGGCGGGTGGTCGTCGATTGCTGGTCTGAGGGTACCGTCGCATGGTTCGCCGTCCGCATTCCACTCACTGCCGAGGAGACCGTCATCACCGCCAGCAGTCATCCGCGTACCGTCCGCGAGCTCGGGGAGTTCGCGCTCATCGCGCGTATCACCGCCGATCGCAAGCAGGCGCCGGGCGTGCTGCTAGGACCGGGGGATGACGCCGCCGTGGTGGCCGCGCCGGACGGCCGGTTCGTGGTGACCACCGACATGCTGCTGCAGGACCGGCATTTCAGGTTGGACTGGTCGGATCCGGAGGACATCGGCCGCAAGGCGATCGCGCAGAATGCCGCGGATGTGGTGTCCATGGGCGCGGCGCCGAGCGCGTTCGTGGTGTCGCTGGGGTGCCCGTCGGACACCGAGGTCGAGTTCATGGAGCGGCTCGCCGACGGTATGTGGGCCGAGGCCCAGCGGGCGGGTGGTTCGATCGCCGGCGGTGATTTCGTGCGCAGTCCGCTGCTGGTGATCTCGGTGACGGCGTTCGGGGATCCGCGTGGGCGGGAACCGATTACGCGCTCGGGTGCCCGCCCGGGTGACCTCGTGGCGGTGGCGGGCAAGCTGGGCTGGTCGGCGGCGGGGCTGGCGGTGCTGCTGGCCGATGCCGATCCGGTGACCGGCACGCCCGTCGATCGCATGGCGGATGTGGTTGCGGCGCACCGTGTCCCGCGCCCGGACTATGCGGCGGTGCTGAATCTGCCGGAGTCGGCGGCGATCACCGCGCTCACCGATGTCTCCGACGGTCTGCTCGCCGATCTCGGGCATATCGCCGAATCCTCCGGTGTGGCCATCGATCTCGATTCCGCCGCCCTGCACGATCCGGCGCTCGAGCCGGTCGCCGCCGCGCTCGGTGCAACCCCCCTCGACTGGATTCTGACCGGCGGCGAGGACCATGCCTTCGCCGCCACTTTCGCCGATTCCGGGGATTTGCCCGCAGGTTGGGTACCCATCGGACGGGTCGCCGCGGGCTCGGGTGTGACGGTCGACGGCGCCGTCCGAATCGGACCTACCGGTTGGGAATCTTTCGCATAGGGTGGGTGAGGTTTCGCCGTGAAACTGTCCACGATAGGTTTTCCCGACATGGGTGGAAAACCACTGTCGGAAGTCATCGATACGGGCTGGGCCGAGGCCCTGGAACCGGTGGCTGACCGTATATCTGAGATGGGCGAATTCCTGCGGAACGAAAACGCTTCCGGGCGCGGCTATCTCCCCAAGGGGGAGAACGTGCTGCGCGCCTTCCAGCGTCCGTTCGACAAGGTGCGGGTGCTGATCGTCGGCCAGGATCCGTACCCGACGCCCGGACATCCGATGGGCCTGAGTTTCTCGGTGGCCCCGGATGTTTCGCCGGTGCCGCGCAGCCTGGCGAACATCTTCTCCGAGTACACCAAGGATCTCGGGCATCCGACGCCGTCCAACGGTGATCTGTCGCCGTGGTCGGATCAGGGCGTGCTCATGCTGAACCGAGTGCTGACCGTGCAGCCGGGGCAGCCGGCCTCGCATCGCGGCAAGGGCTGGGAGGCCGTGACAGAGCAGGCAATTCGGGCGCTCGTGGCCCGTGACCAGCCGCTCGTGGCCATTCTGTGGGGTCGTGACGCGTCGACGTTGAAGCCCATGCTGGGTTCGACGCCGTCCATCGAATCCGCCCATCCGTCACCGTTGTCGGCCTCGCGTGGCTTCTTCGGATCGCGGCCGTTCTCACGTACGAACGAATTGCTGGGTACATTAGGTGCCGCCCCGGTGGACTGGCGTCTGCCGTAGGCCGCAATCCGTTGATCCGATTCAGGAGCATGTGTATGCAGAACAAGACTGCCCGTGGTGTTTTCGTCGCGCTCGCCGCGGGCGCGGCGCTCGCCGCAGCCCCGGCCGCCGCAACCGCTGCGCCCCTCACCTTGGAGCCGGCCGCCGCCACGCCGGAGCCTGCCGCACCCGTCGCGAGCTTGTTCGACACCAACAGCGCGACCACCATGTCGTCGAGCATCACCTCGCGCATCGCCTGCCTGCCGATGACCATCAGCCAGAACCTGGACTGCTTCACCGGCGACCGCTGACGCGGCGCACCATCCGCACTTCCCTTGCGGGAGTGAAGGCTTCGACTCGGCGTTGTCCGTCGAGTTCGAAGCCGAATTTTCGATAGAAGGCCTGGGCGCGCGGATTCTCCTCGAACACCCACAGCGAGGTGTCCGCGTCCTCGGTCAGCACCGCCCGCATCAGATCGTGCGCCACCCCGGACCCGTACCAGCGTGACCGCACATACAGGGCATTCACCTGCCGTTCGGCGACCGGCGCCTCGTCCAGGCTCGCCCCCGCGACCGCGAACCCGATGACGTACCCATCGATCTCGGCCACCATGAGCGTGCGCTCCGGATCCTCGCGCGCCCTGTCCCAGGCCGCCGCGCGCCGATCCACATCGAAGGCGTCCAGCACATGCCGCGGCACCAGCTCCCGGTACGCCTCACGCCAGCAATCGATATGGCATTCGGCCATGCTCCGCGCGAGCTCGCTCGTCAACGGAACGACCCGCCACTCGGGCACCGCACCCCCTCGCTAGACCTGTTCCCCAGGAACGACGAAACGCCCCGGCTGACCCATTGTCTGGGTACCGGGGCGTTCGTCAGAACTGATTAACCGCGGGCGACCTTGCCGGCCTTCAGGCAGGAGGTGCACACGTTCATCCGGCGGGTGTTGCCCGGGGCAACCTGCGCACGCACAGTCTGGATGTTCGGGTTCCAGCGACGGTTGGTGCGCCGGTGCGAGTGCGAAACCGACTTACCGAAGCCGGGGCCCTTGGCGCAGACGTCGCAGACGGCAGCCATAGTCGCGAGCTCCTTCATGTCATGTGTAAGGACACGCTGCATCGAAAACAGCGAGTCCGGAAACTAAGTGTCTTGGACGTGCCTACCGGTGGAGAACACCGGCCGGCGCTGGCCAATACCTGAGAGGGAGAATCGGCGCTGCGCCACGGCAACCCTGCAAGAGTAACCGGACGGTATCGGGCGTGTCCAATTGCCCCCTGTGTGACATCGGATGAGCGCCGTCCGAACAGCGGATGACAGCGTGGTGTCGGTGGTGGCGACTAGGCTGGCTGCCGGGGTTGGCGGACTGGTGTGTGCGGCGGAAGGACGGTGACGGTGCCCGGGGTAGGGGACGTGCTCGACGGTACTGCGCTACTGCGCTGGGGGCAGCTCTGCCTGGCCGGGTTGGAGGAGCATCGGGATGAGATCAATGCGCTGAATGTGTTTCCCGTCGCTGATGCCGATACCGGCACGAATCTGCTCAGCACCATGCGCGCGGCCGTGCGTGCTGCCGAAATCGCCGCCGAGGAGACGTTGGCGGCGGAGGCCACGCCCGCGCAGGCCACGGCGGCGGATGCGTCGGCCGAGGTCGCTGAGAATGCCGGTGCCGCGGCTGTCGCGGGCGAAGGGAAGGTCGGCCCGGCGCGGGACGCCGCCCCGATCACGTCCGTGCTGCGGGCAGATGCGGTCGCCGGGGCGATGGCACGGGCCGCGACGGTGGGCGCGCGGGGGAATTCGGGGATCATCCTGTCGCAGGTGCTGCGCGGTGTCGCCGATTCGGTGGGCGACCGGCCGCTGTCGGAGGCCGCCTTGCGCAGGGCGTTGCGGCGGGCGGCGGTGCTGGTGCGGGAGGCATTGAGTTCTCCGGTGGAGGGGACGATGCTGACCGTGCTCGATCGGGCGGCCGAGCGGGCCGCTGATTGTTCGGAGCAGTCGCTGGCCGCTGTCGCGCTGGCCGCCGCCGATGGTGCGGCGAAGGCGCTCGGTGAGACTCCCGCGCAATTGGGGGTGCTGCGCGAAGCCGGTGTGGTGGACGCCGGTGCTCGCGGATTGCTGGTACTGCTGGATCAACTGGTGGCGGTGACGAGTGGCCAGGCCCCGGCGCGCCCGGAGTATCGCCGCCAGGCTCGGCCTGCGGAGGCGAGGAGCGATCGGGCGCGCAGCGGCACCGCCGCCGGGAATGGTGCCGCCGGCAGCGGCACCGTCGGCGCGAGCGGGGGCGCACGCGTCGCCGTGCCGGAATCTGCTGTTGCCCAGCATGTTTCGGTCTCGCACGATAGGGTCGTGCCGCAGTACGAGGTCATGTACCTGCTCGCCGACACCGATGAGCGGAGGATGGCGGAGCTGCGGGATCTGCTCGGCGGGCTCGGTGATTCGGTCGTTGTCGTCGGGGACGGGGCCGGAATGTGGTCGGCGCACGTGCACTGCGCGGATGCGGGTGCCGCCGTGGAGGCGGGGCTGGCCGCGGGGCGGCTGAGCGGGATTCGGATCGAGAATCTGGCGGTGTCGGGGCATGCGCCGCAGGGCCCGCTGGATCGGGGGATTCTGGCGGTCGCATCGGGGGCGGGCGCGGTGCGGCTTTTCGAGGATGCGGGCGCGGCGGTGCTCGAGGGCGAGGTGACGGCCGACGTGCTGCTTGCCGCGATTCAGCGGATGCCGCAGCGGGAGGTGCTGGTGCTGCCGAACGGCGCGCTGCCCGCCCACGAACTCGTCGCGGTGAGTGTGGCCGCGCGCGACGGGCATCGTGAGGTGCTCATGCTGCCCAGCGGCTCCATGGTGCAGGGGCTGGCGGCGCTGTCCATGCACGACGCCGGGCGCGCGGCGGCCGACGACGCGTTCGCCATGTCCGAGGCCGCGGCCGGAACCCGGTGGGGCGCTTTGCGTATCGCGCCGGAGCGCGCCCTCACGATTGTGGGCACCTGTGCGGCGGGTGATGGTCTCGGCCTGGTCGGTCACGATGTGGTGGTGATCGACCCCGATGTGCGCGCGGCCGCTCGCACCCTGCTGGACCGCATGCTCGGTCTCGGTGGCGAATTGGTGACCATGCTGATGGGCGCGCAAGCGCCGCAAGGACTTTCGGAGGAGCTGGCCGAGCATGTGGCGGCCGGGTTCCCGGGTGTGGAAGTGGTGGTCTATCCCGGCGGTCAGGCCGTGGATCTGGTGCAGATCGGGGTGGAATAGCGGTGCGGATCGAGGTGATGGGCTGATGGCGACACTGAACGACCGGCTCGACCATGTGCTCGGGGTGAAGGCCGCCGACCAGCTGGCCGAGTCCTTCGATATGAATACGGTCGAGGATCTACTACGACACTATCCGCTGCGCTACGCCACCCAGGGGCAGCCCCTGTCGGAGGAGCAGCCGGAGGAGGGCCAGCACATCACGGTCATCGGCCGGGTGACGAAAACCGATCTGCGGCCGATGAAGAACCGTCGCGGCAGCCTGCTCAAGGTGTCGCTGGACAGCGGCGGCCCGCGCCCGGTGGACATCACCTTCTTCAATGGCGACAAGGTGCGCCATCTGGTGAAGGAGGGCGTGCGCGCGATGATGTCGGGCACCGTGCACTACTGGCGGCCCGATCAGTGGAACCTCTCGCACCCCGACTATCTGATCCTGCCCAACAAGGTGGACGGCGAGGTCGACAAGGTCACGTCCGTGCACGGCGGCGGCGCGCTGCGCGGTCTCGCCAACAGCGCGAAAGGCGCGGGCGGCGTGGACATGTCGTTCTTCGAGCGCGAGTTCATCCCCGTGTATCCGGCGACGGCGAAGGTGCAGAGCTGGGACATCCTGCGCTGCGTCCGTCAGGTCATCGATCAGCTGGACCCGGTCGACGATCCGCTGCCGGAGAGCCTGCGCGCCGAACATGCGCTCACCCCGGTCTCCGATGCCCTGCGCCTGATCCACCTACCCGAGCGCAAGTCCGATATAGAGGAGGCGCGCAACCGCCTGCGTTTCGACGAGGCCCTGGCCCTGCAGCTGGTGCTGGCCGAACGCCGCCATCAGACCGAGGGCCGCCGCGCCGAACCGTGTCCGCCGCGCACCGACGGCATCGCGGCGGCTTTCGACAAGCGTCTGCCCTTCGAGTTGACCGAGGGCCAGCGCACCGTCATCGACGAGATCTCCGCCGACCTGTCCCGTCCGCACCCCATGCACCGCCTGCTGCAGGGTGAGGTGGGTTCCGGTAAGACCATCGTCGCCCTGCACGCCATGCTGCAGGTGGTCGACAGCGGTCGGCAGTGCGCCCTGCTCGCGCCCACGGAAGTCCTTGCCGCCCAGCACTATCGGTCGCTGAAGAATATGCTCGGCGATCTCGGGAGCGCCGGTGAGCTGGGCGCGGCCGACAATGCCACCAAGGTGGTGCTGGTGACCGGTTCCATGTCGGCCGGTCAGAAGAAGGCCGCGCTGCTGGACGCCGTCACCGGCGAGGCCGGTCTGGTGATCGGCACGCACGCCCTCATCCAGGACAATGTCGATTTCTTCGATCTCGGCATGGTGGTGGTCGACGAGCAGCACCGCTTCGGCGTGGAGCAGCGGGATGCCTTGCGCGCCAAGGCGAAGAACGGCGTCAGCCCGCATCTGCTGGTCATGACGGCCACCCCGATCCCGCGCACCATCGCCATGACCACGCTGGGCGATCTGGAAACCTCGGTGCTGACCCAGCTTCCGCGCGGTCGTTCGCCGATCGTCTCGAAAGTCGTTCCGGCCAAGGTGAAGCCGTCCTGGGTGGATCGCGCCTGGGAGCGCATTCACGAGGAGGTGCAGGCGGGCCGTCAAGCCTATGTCGTCTGCTCGCGCATCGGTGACGACGAGGAGAACGGCAAGGGTTCGAAAGCCAAGGGCCGCAAGAAGTCCGAGGAGGAGAAGGAAGGCCCCACCACGCATTCGGTGCTCGACGTCTACGAGATGCTGCGCACCGGCCCGCTGAAGGACCTACGCGTGGGCCTGCTGCACGGCCGCCTCCCCGGTGACGAGAAGGACCGTGTCATGCGGGCCCTCAACGATCACGAGATCGACGTCCTGGTCTCCACCACGGTCGTCGAGGTCGGCGTCGACGTCCCGAACGCCACCATCATGGCGATCGTGGACGCGGATCGTTTCGGCGTCAGCCAGCTGCATCAGCTGCGCGGCCGTGTCGGCCGAGGTAAGCATCCGGGTCTCTGCCTGCTCATCACCGAGACCAATCCGGTCGGTACCGCCATGGCCCGTCTGGAAGCCGTGGCGGCCACGAACGACGGTTTCGAACTGGCCGTCCTCGACCTGCGCCAGCGCCGGGAAGGTGATGTGCTCGGCTCCGCGCAGTCCGGCACCGCCCGCAGCCTGCGCCTGCTCTCCCTGCTCGACGACCTCGAAGTCATCACCGCCGCACAGCAATTGGCGCGTGAGGTGGTGGAGTCGGATCCGGGCCTGAAGAAGCATCCGGGCCTGGCGAGCATGATGCGCGCCGCCGTGGACGGCGAGCGCCTGGAATATCTGGCCAAGTCGTAGCCGATGTAGTCGGCAGGGCCGGTGGGGGCGGATCGACGCCGGTCCGGTTTTCCGGGGGCGAACCGTAGGAGGAGTACGCATGGTGGCGATCGGTATCGACGGTCCGCGCAGATCCACGGGCAGACCGTCCTTCCGCCGCCTGCCCGCCTGGCAGGGGCTCGGCGGCATGCCGCCGACCGCCCTGGTCATGGGCGGCATCGTCAGCGTGCAGTTGGGCGCGGCCTTCGCCAAACAGCTCTTCGGCTCGATCGGCCCGGCCGGTGCGGTCGGCCTCCGTCTGGGTTTCGCGGGCATTGTGCTGCTCGTCGTCTGGCGTTCGGCCCTGCGCGTCGATCGCCGTGCGATCCCGGTGGTGCTGGCCTACGGCGCGGTCCTGGGTTCGATGAACCTGTGTTTCTACGAGGCCATCGACCGCATCCCCCTGGGCATGGCGGTGACGATCGAATTCCTCGGCCCCCTGGCCGTCGCACTCGCCGGTTCCCGCAAATGGATAGACCCCGTGTGGGCGTTGCTGGCCTTCGGTGGTGTCGTGCTCCTCACTCAGGCCGACGGCGACGTTTCCATGACCGGCGTTCTGCTGGCGCTGGCGGCGGGAGCCTTCTGGGCGGCCTACATTCTGCTCAGCGCCAAACTCGGTGAACGGACCAGTGGCGGCGGCGGTTTGGCGCTGGCCATGGCTTTCGGCGGTCTTCTCATCGCCCCGATCGGCATTGCCGAAGCGGGCAGCGCCCTGCTCGATCCCGCCGTCCTGGCCGTAGGTTTCGCGGTGGCCCTGCTGTCCTCGGTGGTCCCGTATTCCTTGGAACTCGAAGCCCTGCGCCGCATTCCGCCGCGCGTCTTCGGCGTCTTGATGAGCCTGGAACCGGCGGTCGCCGCGCTCGCGGGCCTGCTCGTCCTGGGCCAGGTCCTCGGCTTCGGTCAATGGGCCGGTGTCGTCTGCGTGGTCGCTGCCTCGGCGGGAGCCACGCGCACCAGCTCCAAGGACACTCCGCCGGTCAAGGACTGAGTTGTCGGGCATGCCGCGCCGATAGGCCGGAGTTTCGCCGTCGTCGGGCCGGCCCGGAGTGCTCGACCCGAGCGTTAGCTCCGTAACAGTGTCCCTACCTGCGCGAAATCAAATTGGTCTGACCACTTGACCTCTGACCAATCGGCCCCGTACCGTCGTGGCATGGCGCTGAAGCGGATCGATCGCAGGACCGTCCCGGACGAGGTTTTCGACCAGCTGGTGGACACCGTGCTGGACGGTGAACTGGAACCCGGGGCGACCCTGCCCGCCGAGCGTCAACTGGCCGAGGCGCTCGGCGTATCCCGCCCGACCGTGCGGGAGGCGCTACAGCGCCTCGCGCACACCGGCCTGGTGGAGGTGCGGCAGGGCGGTGGCACCACCGTCCGCGACTTCCGCCGTTTCGGCGGCCTGGACATGCTGCCGCGCCTGATCTTCCGGCACGGCGAGCTCGATCACGCGGTGCTGCGCAGCATTCTGGAGACCCGCGAGGCCATGGGCCGCGAAATCGCGGGCCTGGCCGCCGAACGCGGGGGTGAGGCCATCGTCCCCGCCCTGCGTGAGGCAGTGGATCAGCTTGTCGCCCACGACGATCCGATCACCCAGCAGCGTTTCGCGCTGATCTTCTGGGATCACCTGGTCGATGCCGCCGACTCCATCGTCTACCGCCTCATGTTCAACAACCTGCGCGCGGTCTACGAGCCCGCCATGGCGGCCCTGGCCTCGGTCATGGCCGCCGAGGTCGGTCACGCCGAGCGCTACCGCGCCCTGGCCGACGCCGTCGCCGCCGGTGACGCCCCGGCGGCCCGCACCGCCGCCACGGAACTGTTGTCCCTGGCGACAACGGAATTCACCACTTTCATCCGCCGTCTACAGGAGGCGCACCATGACCCCGATCAACCCTGACCGTCGCGTCCCCGACGCCGAGGTCGACCGCCGCGCGCACGCCCGCCTGGCCGCCGACGATGCCGAATCCTCGCGCCGCACAAAGCTTTCTCTGGACGCGGCCTTCCGCGAATGGCTCCGCCACCCCACCCCGTGGATCATCGCCGCCATCCTGATCGGAGCCCTCGCAGCCCGAATCGCCCTGGGCGACTGGCAGATCACCGACGCCCTGGTCCCGCTGATCATGCTGGCGGCATTCCCAGTGGTGGAATGGCTCATCCACGTCTTCATCCTGCACTGGCGTCCCCGCCGCCTGGGCCCCGTCACCGTGGATTCCCTGCTCGCCCGCAAACACCGTGAGCACCACTCGAACCCACGCGACATCCCCCTGATCTTCATCCCCTGGCAGACCTTCCTCTGGCTGGTCCCCGCCCTCCTGGCGATCACCCTCCTCGCCTTCCCCCGCCCCGCCCTCGGCCTGACTTTCCTTGTCCTGGTAGGCATCCTGGGCCTCTACTACGAGTGGACCCACTACCTCATCCACACCGACTACCAGCCCACGGGCCGCCTTTTCAAAGCCGTCCGCAAGAACCATCGCCTGCACCATTTCAAGAACGAGCACTATTGGTTCACGGTGACCACGACGGGAACCGCCGATCGCGTGCTGCGCACGTACCCGGACCCGGCGCGGACCCCGAACTCGCCGACCGCCAAGGCGCTGCATATGTCATGATCTCCGGGTGGGGAACCGGTTGCTGGGGTTGGTGTTCGTGTTGCTGGTGGTCACGGGGTGCGGGAAGACCGTGCAGGGAATCGCGCAGCCGGATCCGTCGGCCGTCAGGACATCGGGAAGTACCGCGCCGACGACCGGTTCGACCGTCGAGGGCCCGGTGCCGCTGGCGCAGCTGGAGGGTACGTGGACCGGAACCTACGTGTGCGCGCAGGGGGAGACGGCGTTGACCTTGACCATCGAGCGCGCGGTGAACAGTGCGGCCCGAACGGTTTTCGCGTTCGGGCCGACGCCCGGAAATCCCGCGGTGCCGCAGGGCAGTTTCGATATGGATACCCGCTATGTGGATCGGACGCTGAATTTCACCCAGCGGTCGTGGATCCAGCGGCCGGACAACTACCTCATGATCGATCTGATCGCTGACGCGGTCGCGGTGAACTCGATCAGCGGGAAGGTGTCCAAGGCGGCCGGATGCACGACCTTCACGGTGACCAAAGCGCGGGTGTGACAGCTCTTTTCATCGGGGGATGCGGGGGTAGGGCAGGTCGGTGCTGGTGTGCTCGCTGATGGCGAGCGGCCGGCCGATCTGCGGGAAGGCGCGCTGCGCGCAGTTGGGCCGCTCGCACACCTTGCAGCCCGCGCCGATGGGCACGGCCGCGCCGGGGTCGTCGAGTTGCAGGCCCTTGGAGTAGACGAGCCGGTCGGCGTATTCGATATCGCAGCCCAGCCCGATGGCGAATTCCTTTCCGGTCGAACCGTATCCGGTGGGGGAGGGGTTGGCGGTGCGGGCGATCCACAGGTAGCGGCGGCCGTCGGGCATGGAGGCGATCTGGGTGAGCATGCGACCCGGATGCGCGAAGGCTTCGTGCACCACCCACAGCGGGCAGCTGCCGCCCACCCGGGAGAAGTGGAATGCGGTGGCGGACTGTCGTTTCGAGATGTTCCCGGCGCGATCGGTGCGGATCAGGAAGAACGGCACTCCGCGCTGGCCCTGGCGCTGCAGGGTGCTCAGCCGGTGGCATACGGTTTCGAAGCCGACCTCGAAGCGCAGGCCGAGCAGATCGATGTCGTAGCGCAGTTCCTCGGCGGAGCGCAGGAATTTGCTGTACGGCAGCACGAGTGCGCCCGCGAAGTAGTTGGCCAGCCCGATGCGGGCGAGCGTCCTGGATTCGTCGGTGAGCGAGGGTGTTTCGTCCAGCACCTCGTCGAGCAGGTTGCCGTGCAGCAGGAAGGCGAGGGTGGTGGCGATCTGGAAGGCGCGCTGTCCGGGCCGCAGCCGGCGC
This sequence comes from Nocardia acididurans, assembly GCF_016741815.1. GTDB lineage: Bacteria > Actinomycetota > Actinomycetes > Mycobacteriales > Mycobacteriaceae > Nocardia > Nocardia acididurans. The sequence goes on along the minus strand of NZ_JAERRJ010000022.1, from coordinate 6,831 downwards.
GCCAGCGTCAAGGTGCGCGTCTCCGGTTCGTAGTGCCGCTTGGGCACATTCGGGTCGGCCCCGTCGCCGCGCACCAGGACGGTGACTCCGGCGCGTTCCTCGGCGACGCGGGCGAGCTGCCGGTCCAGTGATCCGATGGTGAGCCCGCAGTCCTCGAACAGCCGCTCGGCGGCGAGGTCGAGCTGTGCGATGTGATTGTGGTGGTCGTAGAAGAAGTCGCGCACGTCCTCGTAGGGCATGGGTACGCCCGGCGCGCCCGTGGGTGTGGCGACCTTCGAGGACAGCAGATCCAGCTGGTCGGTGGCCGCCCGTAGTCGCCGATGCATGGCCACAACGATTTTCGCGACCTCGGGCATGCGGGTGGCCAGATCCTCCACCTCGGCCACGGGCGCGGCATTGCCGCCCGCGGCCTCCACCAGGATCTCGTGCAGATCCGATACCAGCCGGGCATCGGAGTCGGCCGCGAAGAACTGCACGTCCAGATCGAACGTCGAGTTCAGCTTCAGCAGCACGGGAATGGTGAGGGGGCGCTGATCACGCTCGAGCTGGTTGAGGTAGCTGGGTGAGAGGTCCAGGGATTTGGCCAAGGCCGCCTGGGTCATCCGACGTTCCTCGCGCAACCGCCGTAGTCGGGCACCCGCATACATCTTGCGCACAGTGCGTGATGGTACCGATCAGGCTTCGCAAACATCGCTATTTGAGCGGACTCGCCGTGCCAACTCGCCCACTGCGAGGGTTTTCGGCGTTTCGGTGTGGCTGCGTAGCATGCGAATTCGACGGCGTCCGCGAGTTCGCGCGCGGGTTCCCATGGTACGCGGCGGTGCTGTTCCGCGCGGCCGAACGGTCGTCGGAAAGTTTGCCCGACAGGCGGATTTCAGCCGAGGATCAGTTGTACCTGAAGTTCGCCGACCAGGAATCCGAGCACCGCGCCGATGGCCACCAGCTTCCATTCGTCCTGTTTGAAGGCCGGCCGCAGCAGGCCCTCGTATTCGTCGTCGGTGAGCAGCCGGGTCTTCTCCACCACCAGCGACTGCATATCGAGGGATTCGATGGCCTGCTTGTCGAACAGGGTGGCCGCGGTGCGGATGTAGTCGAGAACGTAGGTGACGGCCTCGGTTTCGAGTGCGGTCACCGCGTCCTTGGCCACCAGCATGACCAGTGGTTTGGCCGGTCCGGCCTGACCGTCGACGAAGACGCGCATGCGGTGCGCGAGCAGGGAGGCGAGCCGGTCGGCGCGCTCGCCCTCCAGGACGGCTTCGAGAATCTTTGCCGGGGTGAAGATCTCGTTGGCGATCAGGTCGGCGTAGTCGGCGCACACATTCTCGCGGCGGCGGTGGAACATGCCCTGCCAGCGGAAGGGGCCGAGGCCGAACGGCTTGACCGGGCGGAAGATCATCTGCAGTGCGAGCCAGTCGGTGACCAGGCCGGTGAATCCGCCGAAGGCGGGCATGAGCAGCGGATTGTGGGTGAACGCCCAGACCAGCATCTGCACCAGGCCGAGCACGGTGCCGAAGATGAGCCCGGAGCGCACGATGAACCGCAGCTCGTTGCGCCCCACCCGGCGCACCATCTCGACCAGCAGCGCCTTGTCGTTGACCAGCGTGTCGATGGCCATGCCGCGCAGGTCCATCACCTGATCGATATTGGTGCGCAGGTCGAGGACGATTTCCTCGATGAGCTGCGGCATGCCCTCCTGTACGCGTTCGATGAGCGCGCGCTGCGCGAGCGGTGGCATGTTCACCCACAGCCGGGGCTGATGCCGCATCATCATCTCGCGGACCATGTGGTCGACGGCGGCGTCGAGGGGCTGGCGCAGCCGGGTGGTCAGCTCGGTGACGTCGATCCGGTCGATCATCTCCTGCGGATCGATGAGTTTGGTGAACATGAGGTCCACGGCGATGGTGGCCATCCGCGCGGAGGCCCGCGGCACCACGCCCTGCCAGCCGAGATACGGCGGGATGCCGACGAAATGCAGCGGGCGCATGAGCATTTCGACGGCGACGATCTTGGTGATCCAGCCGATGAGCGCCGCGACGACGGGGATGGACAGGTACAGCAGCCAGTTGTCGGCGAAATCGGCGATCACGACGCGATCGGTTCCGCAATGGTGGTGCGCAAGGCCAGTCCCCTCGGTACGATTATCCGCATTAATCGGTACGACTATTTGTATCGATGCACAGGCTAGGAGAACGTGTGCCGACTGGCAAGACCCGGGCCGGGGAGACCTCCCCGCCCACCCAGCGGGTCACCTCCATCGTGGAACTGCTTGCCGCGCAGCACAGCCCGCTCACCGCGGCCGAGATAGCGGACGCCCTGGAGCTGAACCGCTCCACCGCCGGGTCCATTCTCACCGCCCTCGCCGAACGCGGCTGGGTGCGGCGACTGCCCGACCTCAGCTACGAACTGGGTCCGGCGCTGGTCGCGCTCGGCCTGCGCGCCGCCGACTCCAACGGCGACCGCGCCCGGCTGGAGGCCGAACTCGAGCGCCTCGCCGAACGCACCGACTGCGGCGCGGCGCTGACCGCCATCAGCGGCGATCACCTGGAATTCGTGGCCGTCACCCGGGACCGGATGACCGCGGGCATCGAACAGGGCGCGCGCATTCCCCTGCTCGCCCCCGCCGGAGCGGCGATCATCGCGCACTCCAGCCCCGCGCGCCAACAGGATTGGCTCGCCACCGGCGCACCCGAGAGCCGCGCCGAACAGCAGTCCGTGCTGGAAACCCTTCGCGCAGCGGGCTATTGCGCCTGGCGGCTTGAACCCGACAGCCTGCCCACCGTGCGGGTGCTCTCCGATGTCGCGCATCACCTGGCGGATCACCCGTCGAGCAAGGAACTGCACGGCCGGGTGCTCGCCCAGCTGGCCACCATCATCGGAAGCGCTTACGACCGAGCCACTTTCGACGGCGAGGCCGCGCTTCCGCTCAGCTATATGAGCGTCCCGGTCTTCGACGGCGGCGGCCATGCCGTGCTGGAGTTGAAGATCGGGCCCCTGCGCGTGGACGTCACCCGCGCCGAACGCCGCCGCTATCTCGGCGAATTGGAGGCGGCCGCGCGCCGCATCGGCGGCAGCCTGGAAAGGAAGAACCATGTCCGACCCTGACGGCCTGGTGCGCGCCATGTGCGCGGCCTGGGCCCGCCTCGATGCCGACGAGATCGCCTCGTACTTCACCGAAGACGCTGTGTACCACAATATTCCGATGGATCCGGTGGTGGGCCGCGAGGCCATTCGCGACTTCATCACGAGTTTCTCGGCTGCCCTGGACGGCATCGACTTCGCCATTCACCGCCAGACCGTGAACGGCACGCTGGTGATGAACGAGCGCACGGACACCCTGCGCGGTGCGGGTAAGCAGACCCCGCTCCCGGTCATGGGCGTGTTCGAGATCGCCGATGGCAAGATCGCCGCCTGGCGCGACTACTTCGACATGGGCGGCCTCACACGCGCTTTCGGCGGCTGAACGCTCAATCCTCGTCCAGCACAACCGCTTGCGCGGCGATCACGCGGCCGCCGTTGGCGGTGATCGACGGGGACCCGTGCAGGCGATACCCCTCCGCGAGCAGTGCGCTGATCCGCTCACAGAAGCTCGCGTCGTCGGGTCCGGTGATGAGCCGGTAGCGCAGGCGCGGTGTTTCGGTCATAACCGTCAGCGTAGGCGGCGGTCCGGAACGGTCCAGCAATCGGCAACTGGCTCTGTATTCACGGTCCAGTTGCCGGGCATGCTGGACCGATGCTGCTTCGTCGATTGACCGCCCTGTACGTCGGCCTCGTCCTCTACGGACTCTCGATGGCCGTCATGATCAGGGCGGGCCTGGGGCTGGACCCGTGGGACGTCTTCCATCAGGGGGTGACCCTGCAGGTGCCGATCAGCTTCGGACTGGTCGTGGCGATCACCGGCGTGGTAGTGCTACTGGCCTGGATTCCCCTGCGGCAGAAGCCGGGCCTGGGCACCGTGAGCAATGTCGTGGTCATCGCGGTGGCGGTCGACGCCGGTCTCTGGCTGCTGCCCGACCTGCACGGATTGCCGCTGCGCATCGGCGCGATGGCGGCCGCGGTCGTCATCAACGCGATCGCGACGGTGCTCTACATCGGCGCGGGTATGGGTCCAGGTCCGCGAGATGGCCTGATGACTGGACTGGTCCGCCGCACCGGCCGACCGGTCTGGCTGGTGCGCACCGGCATCGAGGCGACCGTCCTGGCCACCGGCTTCCTGCTCGGCGGCAGCGTCGGTGTCGGCACCCTCGTCTACGCCTTCGGCATCGGCCCGCTCATCGGGCTCATGATCCCCTTCGTGCACGACTACCTCCCCGGCTTCCGGCAGCCGGAATCGGATCCGGCCCAGGCCGAGACGCTCACCGCGGCCTGATAACCGGAACTGCTGGCACTCAGAAGAAACCGATCTTGGACGGTGGGATCACGCGGCGGCACAGTCGATATCGACCCACCGGACCAGGAGGAAGCCATGACGAAGACCGCCCCCGCGCTCGAATCCGGCGTCACCGAGGGAACTCTCGAACACGGCCTGCCGTACCTGGCGCTCGGATCCGGCCGGCCGTTGGCGTTCCTGAGCTGGTTCACCCCCGATCACGCCAATCCGACCGGCCGCATGCGGAATTCGCTGATCGAGACGCTGCGACCGTTCGCCCGGGACTTCCGCGTCTACGCGATCAACCGCGCCCCCGGGACCGCGCCCGGCACCACCATGGCCGATATCGCCGCCCAGCACGCCGCCGCCCTGCGCGCGGAATTCGGCGAACCGGTGGACGTGATCGGCGTCAGTTCCGGCGGTTCGGTCGCCCTGCAGCTGGCGGTCGATCACCCGGACATCGTCCGCACCCTGGTGACCATCTCCTCCGGCTACCGCCTCGAACCGCATGTGCGCACCGCCCAGCTCGCCTATGCCGAGGCGGTCGCGGCCGGCCGCCGTGGCCTGCACCACGGCGCGCCCATGGTGATCGCCTCCCCATGGCGCGCCCGGCTCGCCGCCGCGGCCATGTGGCTGATCGACCCCTTCGTGCGGCCCCGCAACCCCGCCGACACCCTCGCCTTCGTGCGCGCCGAGGACCCCTTCGACCTGACCGGCAGGCTGGCCGAGATCACCGCCCCGGCGCTCGTACTGGGCGGTGACCGGGACGCCGCCTATCCGGTCGAGAACCTCCGCCGCACCGCCGCCGGGATTCCGGACGGCCGAGCCATCGTCTACCGCGGTGCGACGCATATGGGCGTCGTCAAAGATCCCCGGCTGATCGCCGACACCCTGGACTTCCTCACCCGAGAGTGAGGCTTGATCGCCTGGTCGAGCACGTCGGGATGACGGGGACACGCGGTGGGGGCAGGTGAGGCGTACGCCGGGATGACGTCCTGCGGACTCGCTCAGCCGCAGGCTCCGGCCTCGGCCAGGCGGACGGCCTCGATCGCGATCGCCTGATCCTGGGCCGAGGTCATATCCCAGGCGGGGCTGTCGCGCAGCACGCTGATCGCCCCGTCGGCTCCGACCTGCTGCACCAGTGCGGCGTAGTGGTGGCACTGCTCCAGTGCGGACGCCGAACTCCCATCGGGGACAGGCGCGCTCGATACCGGCGGGGTGGTCGCAGGGCTGCCGGTCTCGATCCGCTCGACCGGTTCGACGGTGGGTTCCGGGCTCGGCGCGGCACTGATCGCGCCGCCCGGCGGCGGGGGCGCGACTGTTTCGCTCACCGGGACGTCGTTTCCGCTCACCGGTGAATCCGTCTCGGGCAGTGGCGGATTCGCGGCGGCCAGGGGCGAATTCGCTATCGCCGAGGTGGGGGTGGCCACCGTGCGGCTCGGCGCCCCGGCCTGGGAGTGGTCGCGGCCGGGCGACATCTCGAGGGCCAGCACGACCAGCGTGGCGACCAGGACCAGCGCCCCCGCGACCGTCTTCCACGAGACGCCGCGGGTGCGGGCGCGATCGGATTGCGCCGCAGGGCTTTCCGTCGGATCCATATCCTCTTGTGCCGGTGGCACGCCTACCTCCAAACCGTGCGCGGCCACGGCAGCTCACACCTCGGCCCAACGCTGTGAGAGCCTACCCAGCCGCGCGCGGGTCGTGGGCCGCGAGGCCGCCTGCCCTGCTTAGCATCCCGGCAAATCATGGCCGATTCGCGCCGGAGCCGGACTACCGGCCATGTTGCCTGGCCGTTAACACAGATTCGCAATCGCCCGGGGTGTGACTGTGAAGATTGCTGCGAAGCGACGTTCGATGCTTGTTCGAGATCCGGGGGCAGGTACCTTAGGCGAATGTTCTCCAAAGTCCTGGTCGCCAACCGCGGCGAGATCGCCATCCGAGCGTTCCGCGCAGCCTACGAACTCGGCATCGGCACCGTGGCGGTGTTTCCCTACGAGGACCGGAACTCCGTGCACCGGCTCAAGGCCGACGAGGCCTACCAGATCGGTACGCCCGGCCATCCGGTCCGGGCGTATCTGTCGATCGAGGAGATCATCAAGGCGGCCAAGAGCGCGGGGGCGGACGCTGTCTACCCGGGTTACGGTTTTCTTTCCGAGAACCCGGACCTGGCTGCCGCCTGTGCGCGGGAGGGCATCACCTTCATCGGGCCGTCCGCGCAGGTGCTGGAGCTGACCGGCAACAAGGCGCGGGCCATCGCCGCCGCCAAGGCCGCCGGACTGCCGGTGCTGAAGTCCAGCGAGCCGTCCGCGGATGTGGACGCGCTGCTGGCCGCGTCGCAGACCATGGACTTCCCGATCTTCGTGAAGGCCGTCGCGGGCGGTGGCGGGCGCGGTATGCGCCGGGTCGCCGATCCCGCGCAGCTGCGGGAATCGATCGAGGCCGCCTCCCGTGAGGCCGAATCGGCG
>NZ_JAERRJ010000021.1 GCF_016741815.1 Nocardia acididurans | reverse complement strand
GGCAGAAACGGTTTCGGATCGACGGCTAGCTCCCGGCTCGCGGCAATAGCGGATGAAGCCTCGTCGGTGGAAGGTTGGCTATCTGATGGGTTGGGCTTGGGGGAAGGTCCAGGTGCCGTCAAGGACGTTTTGGTGGGGGCGGTAGAGGCGGACCATGTAGTTCCAGCCGGGCATGATGGGCAGGCAGTTGGGGATGTGGCCGTCGCAGCCGCCGAAGCGGATATCGACCGACCCGTCGGGGTTCATGACGGCGGTGGTGTTGTTGAGAGAGTAGGCGTTGTATGGGTTGGCCTGGAAGTAGCCTTGGGCGTTGTAGAGGCTGATCGACCAGAACCCGTCTACCGGAACGTCTTTCACGTGCAGCGTGTAATCGGTGTTGCCGCTGTTATCCGGTGGGGTGACATTGAGGTAGAGGGCGTCCTTCTCCGGGTTGCCGCCCCAGGCCGAGGCGGCGCCGATGAGGTGGCGTACCGGGTCGACCTGGTCCTTGGCTCCGAACATGCGCCGGGTGTCGGGCAGTCCGGCGGCGAGGGTGAGCAGAGCGTTGCGGGTGGCGCCTTGGCTGGCCTTGTCCCATTGCGGGACCTCGAATGTGCCTGGGCCACCGCTTTGTTCGACCGTGATGGCGTCTTGCAGGCGGTGGACGGCGTCGAGATCGGCAGGATTGTTCGGGTCGACCAGGATGCGCACGGCCAGCACCATATAGCGGGTGCCGACGGTGTTGCGGTCGTAGGTGTAGGAGCCTGATTTGTACTGCACCTGGGAGGTGTATTCGTCCTCGCTGATGGGCTGCATGGAGATGAACCGGTCCCCGGTGTCGGGCAGGGTGACGGTGACCGGTCCGGCGTCGAGGTCGATCACCGCGCCGGAGTAGAGCGTGTCACGGTTGGTGCGGATCACGGTCTGGGCGTCGATAGGCAGGAACTCGCGGTTGTGCTCGAACTTGCCCAGCCCGCCCTTGCCGACCACGGCCGTGAATTCCATATCGGTCTCGGCGCGCACGAAATTGTCGGCCGTGACGATGAGGGGCTGCCCGAGCGGATACTGGGCCGTGGTGGTCGAGGCAGCAGAGGAACTCGACTGCGAGGAATCCTTGGAATCGCTCGAGCTGCCGCACCCGGTGACCGCGACCGCCGTGGCGGCAGCCAGTCCCAGCAGCAGCGCGGATCTGCCCGCTCGCAGCACCGATCCCGAGTTCGACATGGAGGGCTCCCGTCTGTGGCCGCCTCGCGGCGAGATGATTCGACTGACATTTTTGGCTACTGATTGGCATTTCTACACTGATGTGAGTCTTAGCTGTCGAATTGGCATCTTCAGGTTCTCTATCAATTACGCACCGGCTTTATTGCAAACCTTAAGCTATCTCGCTTTCCGGATGGGTTGCTGTTTATTCTCGGCTCCATGCCATCAGATAACAGCGAGGTGGAGCCCTCGAAGCAATCCGGCCCCGCCGTATCTCGTCGCTCGGCCCTGCTGGGTGCGGCAGCCACCGCGGTGCTGGGGGCGGCGATCGGCGGTGGCATGGTGGTGGCCAAACGCGACGACGATTCGTCGAAGCCGTCGTCGGGCTCGGGCACCGAGATCGACAAGAGCCTGATCGCCGCGCGCGCGTTCGAAGCGATGGTGTGGGGCATGCCAGCGGTCAACACCGATCGAATGTTGCAGGCCGCCATCGGGATCGGCGGCGGGGCGAACACGATCGTGTACTGGTCACGGCTGGTGGACTGGCACAACCAGACCCTCACTCCGAACCCGAACGCGATCTATCTGATGCCGTTCTACGACACCACCGCCGGACCGATGGTGCTCGACATCCCGCCCGCCGAAGGGGATTCGACCATCACCGGATCGATCGACACCGTGTGGCAGACACCGCTCGCCGATGTCGGCCCCGCCGGCACCGACCAAGGCCGAGGTGGCCGGTATCTGATCCTGCCGCCCGGCTACAACGCACCGATCCCCGACGGCTTCATCGCGCTGGCCTCGGAAACCACCACCGGCTTCGCGCTGCTGCGCTCGAACCTGAAAAGCGGCAGCGACGCCGACATCGCGGCCGCGGTCGCCTACGGCAAGCGAGTCGGGCTCTATCGCCTCGACGTGGCCGCCAATCCACCCCCCACGACGTTCGTCGACGCCGCGGGCAAGGACTTCGACGCCACCATCCCCTACAGCCGCGAGTTCTACACCTACCTCGACCGGGTCATACAGGCCGAACCGTGGCTGCCGCGCGATATGGCAATGATCGATCAGCTCGCGAGTATCGGTATCAAGAAAGGCACTGCCTACCAACCCGATTCGCAGATCACCGCGCAACTCGACACCGCGACCGCGCGAGCCCACACCTGGATCGAACAGCAGTACGTGCAGCAATTCGCGGCCGCCTACTACGACAATTCACAATGGGCCATCCCCGCCCATCAAGACCTGATCACCGCCATGTCCAACGGATACGCCGACCCGGCCAGCTACCCCGTCGACGCCCGCGGTGTCGCCTACTCCTTCGCGTTCTTCGCCGCGAAAACCCTCGGCTCCGGCCAGTTCTACCTCATGACCATCACCGACAAAGACGGCCACGACCTCGACGGCGGCAAAACCTACCACCTCACCGTCCCCGCCCACGCCCCCGTCTCCCTCTACTGGTCCGCCACCGCCTACAACCGCGCCACCCACACCCTCATCCGCGACACCGACTGGCCCAGCCGCGCCTCCAACACCCCCGACCTGCGACTCAATGCCGACGGCTCGGCCGACATCTACTTCGGCCCCACCGCCCCCGACGGCAAGAAGACCAACTGGATACCCACGAAAACCGGTCAGCAATTCGAAGTCCTGTTCCGCTTCTACGGCCCCCAACCACCACTGTTCGACAAAACCTGGAAACTCCCCGACATCCAACGCGCCTAACCCCAGCCGACCCTAATTCGGCTACTTAGCATTGAACTCAGGACCAGGTCCCGGCGCTGCATGATCGGGAAATTTCGAGAACCGAACGGCTCCCGCGCGCAGAAGTCGCGAGCGGGAGCCGAATTGTTCAATGTGTCAGGCCATTTCGTGCGGACTTACCCCACCGCGGCGCCCGCCGCGCCGCCCGCCAACCCGCCGACACCCGCGCCGACCGCCGCGCCACCCAAACCGCCGGCGATCGCGCCGGTCACCAGACCGACCGTGCCGGCGACAACGGTCCCGAGGGCGCCACCGATCACCGCGCCCGGCAGACAACCGATGATCAACGCGGGCAACCCGATCACACACCCCGCAATCATTCCGCCGACAGCGCCCACCAAACCCATCCCGACACCGGCGGCGATGGAGGTGCCGACCGCACCGGCGCCGGCGCCGAGGCCGCCGCCGACCGTCGCGCCGTCGAGAGCGCCCGCACCGGCGTTGAGCACTCCGCCCGCCGGATCTGCGATGTCGGTGGCATCCGCCATCGCGGGCGCGGTGACCTGGGCGGCCTGAGCCGGTGCCGAAGCGATCGCCACCGAGAGTGGGATCGATGCAACCAGTACGGTCGAAATCACGGCCTTCTTGAATTTCATTTCTCCCCTTCTCCATACTCTCGGGCTGCTTCGACAATTCCTTCCGCAGCGGACGGGAAGGAGATTATTCGCTGAGACCGGGGGCTCACATCGGCCGAATAGCCGATCTTCCGCCGCTCGGCTGATCGACCGAACGGCCGACTTGGCCGGTTTCCCAGGCCCATGCCGCGATCTCCACCCGATTGCGGGCGCAGAGCTTGGTTTGAATATTGCCGAGATGGGCTTTGACCGTCCCCAGCGACACCGAAAGCCGTTCGCAGAGCTCCTGATTGGTCAGCCCGCGCGCCACCAGCCTGGCCACCTCCAGCTCCCGATCGGACAGCTGAGGGGCACCCGGCGCGGCGTCCGGCGGCAGCGCCGCGCAGTCCTGATCGGCGATGAGAACGCGAATCGCCGTCGGTGAGGCAGCGACTCTCCTGCCGTCTGTCGCGGCCATCTAACCGGCCCCCAAGGGCGTATCCGGTGCGGCGGGAGTGATACGCGTGATCTGCTGAATCGACTGCAGGTATGCGCCGAGATCGGCGATCGGCTGGTGGGTCAGCATCTGCTGGCTGTAGGGCGTGCGAAGCACCGCTGCCAGCGCGGGCCAGTCGTTGTCGACCTGCCATTTGTATTTCGGCAGTAGCTGATCGTTGATGTAGCTCCAACGCTGGTCGAAATCGGCCCAATTCCAGTCGGGCAGTGGCACTGTCAGCGTCTGCTTCGCACCCGCGGAGTCCAGATAGGTGTAGCGCACCGGATGGTAATCGCGGGGCGGTTCGACTCCGGCGACGGACGGTGACGCCGCCACCGTCGACAGATAGCCGACGGCGGCGCCGACGTCGCCCTTGTAGGCGCGCAGCTCATCCCATTGCGAACCGACGATGGTCCATTGCTCGCGATGCAGCAGGGCCGCGTTGCCGTCGGCTACCCGGTCGGCGTCACCGGAAGCGATATCCTTCCAGGCGTTCATGATGTCGTCGCCGAAAAGTCCTGCGGCCCGGAACTCTTCGAGCGCCGGCACCCCGCCGGTGACGTAGGCGTCGTGCATGGGCATCAGGTCGGAGAAGATGTTCTTCTGCATCACCAGGATCAGCCCGATCAGGAACGACACATCATCGGGGGTGATGGTTCGACCGGCGTGGTCGAGCGCCAGGAGACCTGGCGGCAGGCTGTCGATCACCTGTGGTCCCGCCGCGGCGCTGGCCGCGGTCACGATGCCGTGGACTGCGGCCGCGATGCCGGGGAAGTCGAAAACGTCACCCGCGAGCTGGAAGTCGATCAGGCCGCCACCGAAGTCGGCGCCGACTTCTCCGCCCATCCCGGCCCACTGCAATTCCCGGTGCGCGAGCTGGAAGTTCTCGTAGTAGGTGTAGGACCTGATCAGGTTGTCGTAGTTGGCGAAAACCCCGGCGCGTGGATTCCAGCCGGCCAGATCGATGCCCGCCTGGTCGGTCGCGTCCACCAGCCAGTATTGGAAGAGCAGCGCCGCGTACCGGGGCGGTGCGATGTGCTCGTCCCGCGCCTGGTTCAGCAACGTCAGCAATGCGCCGCGGTCGTCCGGGAGCACCGGATTGACCCCGCCCGGACCATTTTCCGCGTTCCGGTTCACCATCGGCAGATCCAGATATCGCGACAGATCATCGGCGGCGCGGGCCTGTCCCGAGACCGCGGTCACGATCAGCGTGAGAACCACCGTCGGCACGAGGGCCAAACGGGCGAAGCTGGTTGTTCTCATAGGAATCCCCTTTCGCCAATCGAACTCAGTTCAGGGCGAACGCGCCGCCGGTCGGTTTCGTGGGGTCTGTCGGCGATGGTCCGAGCGAACCGGTGTCGCGGCCGATCCATACGCCCGGGGTGAGCTGACGAATGTTGTGCACGCTCAAGGGAATTCCGGCGAAGTCCCGCGAATAGTCGATCACCCAGGCCGGTTTTCCATCGATGGACGAACTTCCCAGCTGCAACGGGCCGCCCGCGTCCTGGCCCCAGAAATAGTCCTTGTACACCCACGGCCCCTGCGGCCCGGTGGTGAAGGTAAGTCCGCTGCCGAGAGTGCTTTGCATCTGAGTGAAGGCCCGCGCCGTGTCGTAGGGCAGCAGAGAGCCGCCGGTCTGGAACAGCGGTAGCAGCGTGATCGTCTTCGTGCCCCGCGGCGCCGTACCGGTGGGAGCGGCCGCGAAGAGATCGAGAATCTGCTGATCGGTGCACTGGGATTCGAGTGACCGGACCGTCAGATCGTTGTCCGCCGGGTCGATTACGCAATTGCCGTCGGGCTCGCCGCCGCCATTCGGCGATTGCGCGCCCGCCAGGGTGGCGACCGGAAGGAGAAGCATCCCGCCGAGCGCCAAGGTCGCTGCGCCGAGACAAAATTTGCGGTTGAGGCGTGGCGTTCTCATTCGACAAGCCTGCTCCGCCTCGAGAGCGCTGCTATCCGTCACCGTATCGGTGATCGCGCGGCACGGCCTCGCCGGCGGACCTGTGCAAAAAGAAGAGGGCACGGATTTCAAGGGATACCGATTCGGTGACGGATCACCTGCCGAGGTCGATTGGGCATGATAGACAGCGCGTTGATTTCATTATGAATTCCAAGGAACTTTGGAATCACTGAATAGCGTTTAGCGATCTCGGCAAGGGTTCTGCTACCGTCGATTTCGGCAATTCGCCAATGCCTTATCCACGAATTCGATGAGGGAGAAATCTGTGAGCAAAATTGGATCGATGCGAGTCGGCGTCACGGTGATCACCACCGTGATCGCCGCCGCCGGCCTGCTGGCCGGGTGCGGCTCCGGGAGCTCGCACTCCGGATCGTCTACGACTGCGAACCCGACCGGCGGTGCCGCCGCCGCAGGCGTGGGACCGGCCCGGAATCCGTATCTCGCGTCGGACGTCTATCCCGTCACCCACGTCGACCCCGCGCAGTCCGACAGCATTCCGTATCCCGTGGCGCGCGGTACTTTTCACGTCGATCCCACGAAGCAGCCGCGCGTCGCGGGCGGGCCGATCAACTACATGACGCTGGCCGCCACGTCCCCGGACTATCGCTGGATCACCTCCACCGACGGCGTGCGATACGTGGACGTCCGCGACGGCGGGTTCACAGAGGTTGCGAGCATGGATGCGCCGGGGGCGAAGGTGACGCCTCCGGCACAGGTGGACGCGGTGGTCGATCAGGACTTCACCAACTCCGATCAGGTGCGGGCGGCCGTGAGTTCCTGGGGCCTGGACTGGGTTTCGGCGATGGGCAACGGCGTCTACGTGCTGGTCGACAAGGACAACCGGCTGTACTACAACACCTCCGCGGGCGACATCGTCGTATTCGCGTTGAAGAACAAGGACAAGCCCGAGGACGGCATCCAGATCGTCAAGACGTTCGACTACAAACCGTTTTTGACCGGGCAAGGTTTCGCCGGAGCGCCGGAGAAGATCGTGGGCCTGGACATGACCTATGACGGGCATCTGGTCGTGCTGTCGAACAAAGGCATGGCGGTGCTGAACCGCGACCTCACCGGCGACGCCCAGCAGGTCCGGTTCGGCGACGACGAGCTGGTCACCAATTCGATGGCCATCGACGAGAGCGGCGGAATCTACGCCGCCAGCGACAAGGTGATGCGCAAGGTGGTGTGGACCGGTTCGAAGCTGTCCACCGACCCGGCCGACGGCGCCTGGTCCTCCCCGTACGACTTCGGCCGCCAGCCCCCGACCGTGAAGTTCGGGTCCGGAACCGGCTCAACGCCCACGCTCATGGGGTACGGCAAGAACGGCGATCAACTCGTCGTCATTACGGACGGCTCCGATCATATGAAGCTGGTCGCGTTCTGGCGCAACCAGATTCCCGAGGGGTTCCAGCAGAAGCCCGGAACGAAATCCGACCGCATCGCCGACCAGATCCAGGTCACCGCGGGTAAAAAGGATCCGTTGCCCGAGTTCATCCAGTCCGAGCAGTCGGTCGTGGTGAACGGCTACGGCGCGTTCGTGGTCGACAATATGCACCCCGGCGGCGATCCGAACCGTCTGGTCGACGTGCTCACCGGCGGCCCGATCGACCAGGCGCCAACCGGTATGCAGCGCTTCGAATGGGACCCCACGGCGCACAAGTGGAATTCGGTGTGGGAGCGCGGCGATGTGGTGTCGGTGAGCATGGTTCCCACCGTCAGCAGCGCGTCGAACATGGTCTTCGTCAACGGCTACAGCAAGGCCGACGGCTGGGATGTCACCGGCCTGGACTGGAACACCGGAGAAACCGTGCACCGCACAATCTTCGGTCAATCCAATCGCGGCAACGGCGCCTACGCCCTCATCGAGTTCACGCCGGACGGCGACCTCATTTTCAACAGCATCTCCGGGCCGTTCCGGGCGCGGCTCACCAACTGACGCGGAATTCGGTATGGACCCAAAGCCCGGTGTCGACCGGAGATCGATATTGCTGGCCTCCGCGGCGGGTGCGCTGACACTCGCGGGCTGCGAGGCCACCGGCTCGCGGCAATCCGATTCCACGCCCGCACAGCAACCGACGAGACTGCCGGAGACTGCCCTGATCACCCTGGGCGTCATCGCGGGGCCCATCCCGGTGGCCAACCGCACCGGCATCTCGTCGGTTCTCAAGGTCGGCTCCGATCTGTATCTGATCGACTGCGGACTGGGCTCGGTGAACGCTTTCTGCACGGCGGGACTGCAATTCGCGAATCTCGAGAGCATGTTCATCACCCACCTGCACACCGACCACATCGTCGACTACTTCAGCTTCTTCCTCACCGCCGGCATGCTTCCACCAGGGCAGCCGCCGGTGAAGGTGTTCGGACCCGGCCCGGCGGGCGGCCTGCCGCCCGACCGGGTCGGCAACCCCGACCCACCGATCATCGCCCCCGCGCAACCGACGCCGGGCATCGCGGGCCTGACCGCCGACTTACAGAACGCCTTCGCCTACACCGGCAATATCTTCATCCGCGATCTCGGATACCCCGACTATCGTGCCGAGGCGCAGGTCACCGAGATCGTCGTACCGCCCGGTTCCGATTTCACCAACCGCTCACCGGCGATGCGACCGTTTCCGGTCACCGAGGACGAGAACGTCACCGTTACAGCCACGTTGGTGTCGCACTACGACGTCTACCCCGCCTTCGGCTTCCGCTTCGACCTGAAAAAGTCGGGCAAATCCATCACCTTCTCCGGAGACACCACCAAATCCGACAACCTCATCGCTCTCGCCCGAGACACCGACGTCCTCGTCCACGAATCGGCATTCAGCCTCGATGACGCCTACTGGCACAACATCTTTCCGCCCGGCTACCTGACCGCCTCGCACACCTCGGCGCGCCAGGTGGGAGAAGTCGCGGCCGCCGCAGCGGCCAAACACCTCGTCATCAGCCACTATCAGCCCGACAACCTCTCCGACGACACCTGGCGCCGGGAGATCACCCCGAGCTACCGCGGCCGGATCGACATCGCCAAGGACGGTCAGGTCTTCCCGATCTGAGGTCAGACGGAATCGGCGCCCGATGCGCGGACGCCCCGAACTTCCTACCGTCGGCCGATGGATGCGAACGACTACCAACGGCTGGTCGAGCGGATGACCGAGGCGACCGGGAGCGCACCGGGTCAGCGGCTACTGCACACACGCGGAACGTGGGTGGCCGGATTCTTCGAACCGGTCCCGCTCGCGTCCGATCTTTGTGCCGCAGGGGTTTTCGGACCGGATCCCACCCCGGTCACGGGAAGATTCTCCAGCACGCTGGGCGGGGCCCGCGGGCACGACGGTGACGCCGGCGATCACGGCTTCGCGGTCCGGATGGGAGAGCTGGACCTGGTGATGTTCACCCTGCCGGTCTTCTTCGTGCGCACTGCCGCCGACATGGTCGAGTTCCTGGAGGCGTCCGGCTCGGGCGACGGGGAACGCATGGCTGCTTTCCTGCATCACCACCCAGAGGCGGCCACCGCGATGCATTTGGCCGAAACGGCATGTCCTATCACGAGTTTCACCGGCGTGAGCTATCACGGTGTGCACGCCTTCGGCCTGGTCGATCAGTCGGGAGCCGAGCGCTTCGCGCGACTGCGCTGGCGTCCCCTGCGCGCCCTGCCCGCGCTCGACCCCGCCGCCGCGTGCGCCCGGCCACCCGATTACCTCGCCACCGAACTCGCCTCTCGATTGCCCGCCCGCTTCGCGCTCACCGCCCAGGTCCCGGGCACCGGCCACGACATCCACGACCCCACTCGGCTGTGGCCGGAGACCGAGGAGATCCCGCTCGGAATCCTGACCCTGAATCGGGTCGAGTCACCAACGCGGGAACCCGATTTCGACCCTCTGCGCCTCCCACCCGGCATGCTCGCTCCTCTCGACCAGCTCGCCCGCGACCGTCATCGCCTCTACCGATCCGCCCGCCTCGCACGCTTCGCCGCCGATATCCGGTGAGCCCTCTGATCCGGCACCGGCGAGGCGGGCACCATCGATGGTGCCCGCCTCGCCGGCGTCAGCGGTGAGCGGTGTCTACCCGCTGCTGAGGGCTCCGAGGACAGTGCCGCCGGTGCCGCCGATCAAGCCGCCCAGGGTCGCGCCGACGGCAGCGCCGATCGGTGCGCCCACAATGCAGCCGACCAGAATGAACGGCAGCCCGATCGCGCAACCGATCGCGCCGCCGACGAGCGCGCCGCTCACCGCGCCCGCACCGCCCCCGGCCGAGCCGGTGCCGTAGGTGGCCAGCAGGCCGCCGATATCGGCGGCCTGTGCCACGGCTGGGCCCGGCGCGGGTGTCGTCGACGGGCCGGGATCCTCTGACGGGGCGGGCGTGGGATCGTCGACGTTCACCACGATCGGGGCAGGACCCTCGACCGCCGGTGCCGCGTTCGCGGGTGCGGCGATCACCCCCGCCGCCGGGATCGTCACCAGTGCCGCCGTCACTCCGGCCACAATCGTCTTGCTGAACATACGCATGGAATTCTCCTTTTCATCGCTGCCGATGTCCGGAAAACAGGTCGCCCGCCACCTGAGAACCGCACCTGCCTCGAAAGACGCTAGGGGGCTGCACCTTTCCTCGAATAGGGCATCGAATCCGTAGCAGGTGCGTTCCCCGCGGATCGATTCGGGACCGCAATCACGTTCCACGGGCATACGCGCTCAAGCGGGCAGACCCAGACCCGCGGCCAGCACCGGCCACGAATTCTTCAGGGCGTCCTCCCAATATCCCCAGGAATGGGTTCCGGTCGGCTGGAAGTCGAAGGTGGCGGGAATGCCTAGCTGATCGAGGCGGTCGGCGAGATTGTGAGTGCACCAGTTGACCGCGGACTCGATACCGCCACCGAGGAAGAGCTGATCGGCGATGCTGCCCGCGTGCGGTGAGCCGGGGTAATCGTATTGCCCGGGCACGCCGGTGCCGCTGGACACGAACAGGTTGGTGCCGCGCAACTGGTCGGCGTGCACGTACGGGTCATTGTCGGCCCACATCGGATCGCCCTGCGGCCCATACATGTTGACGGTGTTGCCGCCGCCCCACGCCTCCACCGACAGGTTCACGAAGGTGTAGCCGACGGGGTCACTGATCTGCGCGCATCCGCTGTAGGCGGCCACCGAGCGGAACAGGCCGGGTGCGGCGATGGCCAGTTGCAGCACCGAGGTGCCCGAGGTGGACAGGCCCGCAATGGCGTTCGCGCCGTCGGTGCCGAGACCGGCGTCGATCAGCGGGGGCAGTTCCTCGGTGAAGAATGTCTTCCATTCGTTCACCCCGAGCACGGGATCCGGTGCCCGCCAATCGGTGTAGTAGCTGAAGCGGCCGCCGATCGGCAGGATCACGTTGACGTCCTTGTCGGACAGGTAGTTCAGGGCGTCGGTCTGCTGGGTCCACGACAGCTGGTCCTCACCGCCGCCGCCACCGTTGAGCAGGTACAGGGCCGGGCGGGGGCGGGAGGTGTCGGCCGGGCGCTGCACGTCGACTTCGATGTTCTTCTGCATGGCGGCCGAGAACACCTGCAGCCGCAGGGTCCGATCCCCGGTGACGGTGACACCCGTGACGGAGGAGCCGTCCGCGGAGGTCGGTGTGGCCAGCAGACGCGATGCCGCGATCACCGGGTCGGATGAATCGGCCGTGGCGGCGGCGGGCAGGCACATGCCGGCCGCGAGTACGGCCGTCACCGAACACGTCAGGGCAATAAGCGATTTCCGCGACATGGCGTCTCCTTTTCGATGCGGGCGGCCCGTATTCCAGTGATTTCCGAAATGGGTGCGCCCGCGAATTCCGTGGCTGGGGGAACGGTATGGAGATGTCCGCGCGGTCATATAGGTCATCGGATCCGTCGTCGTTTCCGAATCGGAACGACTGATGCGGTGACTGATTCGACACGGCCGCCGCGTACCTAACGTCGCTTCCGGTCGATCCACTCGGATCACCCGCCGCAAGGCGTTACTTCTCGGAAAGGAAGTAATTCAGTGAGCGGATTCCCATTTTTCAATCCCCTGTCCTTCCTCGGCAGCGGGGGCAGCTCGGGCAGCTCCGGTGGCGGCTCGGGCTCGGCGACGCCCGGCATCTTCCTGCACTTCCCGGGTAGCGCGTAATCCCTCGGTGCGCGGAAACCGAGCACAACTGAATTGACAACCCCATCAACCCATTCGCCCGTGGGTGGCTCCGGCGGCACGGATCACATCCGGCCGCCGGAGCTCTTTCCGAAAGGGATTCGAGCAGTGAACGAATCGACAGCAGTGAATGAACCGACGATCGTGACCACATCCGCCGAGTTGATGTCCGCGCTCGCGGCGGGACGGTTGGACATTCGAATCACCGGCACCGTCCGCAGTCTCGCGGCGGTGACGCTGCCGCCCGGCGTGCGGTTGCGCGGTGGCGCGCTCGAAGGCGGCGGGCTGCGGCTCACCCGCGACAACACGGTCGCCGACATCCGTGTGACGGTCACCGAAAGCGGCACCGCGATCACCAACGACTGCGCCGAAACCGATCTGGGCATACTCACCCTGCACTCGGTGCGCACCATCGGCCGCGTGCTGCTGCGCGCCGACGGCGTGGTGCGCGCCGGGCACATCGACATCGACGACCTGCATGTGGAGACCGCGAATCCCGGTGGGCGAGCGGGGCATCCGGCGGGCAGCGGTGGCGCGCGCTATGGCGCCATCACCGTCGTCAACCGGCAGCGAGACCCTGCCGCGGCGCTCAGCGCACGCCTTCGCCGACTGCGGGTCGGCTCCAGCCGGGCACCGGTCCAGGGCTGCGGCGTGGTCGTCGGGGGCCGCCACGACGGCGATGGCGGCAAGCTGTGGGTGCAGGAGATGTCCATCGATGAGGCCCACATCGGCGGTGAGACCTCCGCCCCGCGCGGCTGGCTGGTGGAGGCGGCGGTGCTGGTGCAACCCGGCGGTCATGTGGGCGATCTCGTCATCGGCGGCTCGCTGGCCTGCTACGGACCGCATCAGGTCGGGTTGTACAACCGCGGTTCGATCACCAGATGCTTTGCCTTCCAATCGATCACCGCATCCGGCCGGGGCGGCGTCGGCGTGCGCAACCTGGGCCGGATCGGCACGCTGGCGGTGGTCGGGCCACTGATCACTTACGGCCGCGACGGACACGGGGTGGATCTGCGCGGCGGTGGAATCGCGACCGCCGCGTTCCGCAGCGTCACCACCTACGGCTGCGGTGCGGTCGGTGTACTCGTCGCGAATTCCGTTGGCCGCCTGCACATCGCCGAGGATGTGCGCACCTACGGTGATCTCGGCTCCGATGGCGGTGAGCCCGCGACCGGGCTGAGCATCCAGCGCGCGGGCCGGATCGGGACCCTCGATGTCACCGGGCGGATCATCAGCCACGGCGCCGACAGTCCGGCGCTCGAAGTCAGTGGCGCACTGGGCGCAACCCGGATCGCCGGGGGTGTCATGGCCTACGGACCGCGCGCGGACGGTATCCGGGTGCACGGTGTCCGGGTGCTGGATCTCGACGATGTCGTCGTCGGATCCGACAGTGGCCGCGCCCTGCGCCTGGTGCCGATTCCACGTCGCCCGCCCTGCGTTCCGCGGGCCGATCGACTGGCCGGATGACAGCTGCGACCGATTCCTGGGCGCAGACGCGGCCGGGACACAGCGCCCGGCCGCCACGGTCCGCCAGTCAGAACTTGGTCGGCAGGAACTTGAACGCGAACTCGAAGCCCCGGCCCTAACGCTGACCGAGCTCGATTCCGACGGATAGCCAGGAGCTCGTACCTCCTACCTATTCGATGACCGATGCGAGCCGTAAGAACCAGATCGACAGTGATGAGAAACGGTGCTGTGAACGATCTGGAGGGTTGCCCTTGACGTTGCTGGATGACGATGCCCTGGTTCTTTACGGCCGGGACGCCGAGATGGCCACGCTCGGGCGGCTGCTCGACGGCGCCCGGGTGGGGCGCGGTGCGGCCCTGGTTGTGCACGGCGCGCCCGGGTTGGGCAAGACTGCACTGCTCGGAGAGATCTCCAGGCGTGCAACCGATTTCAAGGTTCTGTCCGGTCACGGTGGCACGGATGAGGCGCAGGTGCCGTTCGCGGCGCTGCACGAGTTGCTGTGGCCGCTGGCCGGTCGCATTCCCGGCTTGCCCCACACGGCAGCGGCTGCGCTGCACGGGCTACTACGTCTCGGCCCGCCCGCCGGTGATCGATTGGCCCTGTCCACCGCGGTCCTGCTGCTGCTCACCGAGTTGGCGGCCGTGCAGCCGGTATTGGTGCTGATCGACGACGCCGACCGGCTCGATCGGGAGTCGGCCGCCTGCCTGGCGGCCGTGGGGCGTCGCAGCGGCGAGGCCGGAGTGGTCATGGTGTTCTCGACGCGCCGTGATCCCGCTACGTGCGGGCTCGGGGCGTTTCCGCGGCTGACGTTGCGGGAGCTGGAGGAGCACCAGGCGCGGGAACTGGCCGCCGACCGCCAGCCCGGGCTCACCGTGCCCGAACGACGACGCCTGCTGCGGATGGCACGAGGGAATCCGCTGGCGCTGACCGAATCGCTCACCGTGGATCAGCGATCGGGTGCGGGACCGTTCGCCGGTTCCGAGTGGTGGGGCGACCCGCATCCGGCCGGGCCCGCCCTGCGGACCGCCTATGCCGCTGTCCTCGAAGGACTTTCGACGGGCGCACGCACTGTCCTGTTGCTGATCGCGGCTGCCGGGCACAGCGAGGTCGGCGTGGTGCGGTCCGCCGCGTTCGCCTCCGGAGTCACGGAGCCGGACTGGCGCGAGGCGCTCGAATCCGAGACGGTACTGCTCGCCGATGGTCGAATCCGGCTGCGCCACCCCATGAATCGTGCCGTGGTCTATCACAGCGCGCCGGCCGCCGCGCGCCGTGCCGCGCATGGCGCGCTGGCAGAGGCGATGACCGCGACCGGGGAGCGGGCCGGGCGGGGCCGCCAGCTCGCCGCCGCCACGCCCGGCCCCGACGAGGCACTCGCCATCGAACTAACCAGCGCCGCAGCGGATCTCGTTCGCGACGACCATCGTCTGGTCGCCGCCGACCTGTTGTACCGCGCCGCGCTGTTGTCCCCGGATGCGGGCAGGGCCGCCGGACGGCTGGCCCGTGCCGCCCGTGCCGCCTTCGCCGGCGGCGACATCGAAGCCGCCCGGGAGCTGCTCGACCGCGCCGAGCGCGGCGGCGGCCGGGAATTGGCGGCCCGCGCGAGCGACGGCCTTTCCGGGCTGCTCGCATTGGGTCGCGGCGATCTCGACGGTGTACATGAGGACCTCGGTCGAGACCTGGTTGTGGTCGACGCCGACGCGGAGGCGGAACTGCGGTTCACCGCGGACCGCGCAGGCTGGGTCGCGGGGCGCACCTGGGATCCCGGCGCTGCCTTCACCGTCGGCGAGGTCGAGCCCTGGCGGCTGCCGCCATGGCCGCTCGCCGTTGCGACCAGCCGGGCGGCACCGGCGCTGGACAGCTATCGCGCGGCCGCCCGCGCGGCGCGCGAGCGCGGCGAACAGGCTTGGGAGGCACTGATGCTCGCCCAGTCCGCAGGGGTGCGGCTGGCGCTCGGGCAGTGGGCGGACGCCACGGCCGACGCCCGGGCGGCGCTGGAACTCGCGGAGCCGAACGGCTACACCAATTCCGCCGTGCAGAGCCTGAACACGCTCGCCCTGCACGCCGCGCTCACCGGCGCCGCCGAGACCGCCGAGCAGCTGTGCGAACGCGCACAGGAGCTGTCGGGCACACTGCGCACGCCGATCCTCGCCGCCGGGACCTGGACGGCACTGGGCGTGGCCGCACTCTCCGCCGGAGAACCCGAACTCGCGCTGACCAGGCTGTCACGGCTCATCGACCCGGAACACGAAGCCGGGCATCCGACCTTCGCGGCCCTGGCCGCCCTGGAGGCGATCGAGGCGGCCGTCCGCCTCGGCCGCCCGGATACGGCGACGGATTTCCTGACCGTGCTGCGGGATTGGGCCGCCGATACCGATGCATCGTGGGCCATCGCGGCCGCCGCCTGCGGTCGCGCCCTGCTCAGCGACGACTCGGTCGCCGAACGACATTTCCGTGCGGCGCTGACCGCCTCGGGGCACAGTGAGCGGCCGTTCCAGCACGCCAGAATCCAACTGCTCTACGGTGAATGGCTGCGCCGCACCCGCCGCCGCAGCGTCGCCCGCGAACAGCTCGAACCCGCCGCCGCCACCTTCGAACGCCTCGGCGCGCACCCCTGGGCTCGACGCGCCCGCCAGGAATGCGATCTCGTCGACGCTCGTTCCACATTGCGGCTGGGCGCCGAGCACGAGGAGCTGCTGACCCCGCAGGAGGCGCGCGTGGCGCGGCTGGCGACCACCGGCGCCACCAATCGTGAGATCGCGGCACGCCTGAGCATCAGCCATCGGACCGTCGGCCACCACCTGTCCCGGGTGTTCGCCAAGCTCGGGGTCCGCTGCCGCGCGGAGCTGGCGGGATCGGGCCACCTGCGGGACTGATCGATAACGAGAAGTGCCTTCCGGCAATGGATTCGAGTGCACGAGCCGTCTCGGCGCACGATCAGGGCAGGATCGTGGGGCCCTGTTCGAAGTCCATTCCCGCCAGTTCGTCGCGGCTGGTGATGCCGAGTTTCGGGAAGACGTGGGACAGATGGTGTCCTACCGTGCGGGGACTGATGAACAGCTGGGCGGCGATGTCGCGGTTGGTCAGGCCCTTCGCCGCCAGGCGCGCCACCCGCAGCTCCTGCGGGGTGAGCAGGGTGCGCGAGGATCCCGTCGGGTTCGGGTCGAGGGCTTCCCCGGCCAGGGCGGATTCCTGACGTGCCCGCGCCGCCCACGGCGCGGCTTGCAACCGGTCGAAAACCCGCAGGGCGGAGGCGAGTTGAGCGCGGGCATCGGTGCGCCGCCGAGCTCGGCGCAGCCATTCGCCGTAGAGCAGCTGGGTACGGGCCTGCTGGAAGGGCCGGTCGGCGGCCTCGGGCACCGTGAGCGCCGCCCGGAAGTGGTCCTCGGCCGCCCGTCCGTCGGCGGCGAGCGCGCCCGCGAGTTCCGTCGCCGAGATCGCCCAGCTCGCACCGGTGCGCTCGGCCCAGGCGGCGAGGGTGACGGTGTGGGCGGCGGCTTCGGCCGTACGGCCCAGGCGGATCGCCGCCTCGATGGCGTCCGGCGCGGCCAGCGCGGCCAGGGTCGGATGGTGGGCCTCGTGCTCGGGATCCAGGATCGGCGCGAGGAAACCCCAGGCGGAGTCGACATCGCCGGAGCCCAGCGCATCCAGCCCCAGATTCCAGTAGCCGGCGGCGTTGAGCGCGGCAACGCGCCGCGGACGGCTCAGGGCCAGTGCGCGTTCGGTGGCGGCGACCGCGTCGGTGTGCTCACCGCGCACCGCGGCCAGCCACCCGACCGTGAGCAGCGCGCGGGCGATCGGATTCTGCTGGCCCTGCTGCTCCGCGAGATACAGAGCGCTGGCGGCGTTCTCGGCGGCATCGTCCCAGCGGCCCAGGGCCATCTCCAAGGTGGCGAGGGAGTTGAGGGTGGTCAGCAGTCCGGTCATGTTCCCGGAGATCCGGGCGTCGCGGGAGACGTGCTGGAACAGCTCCCACGTCGGTTCGGCCTTCCCGATCGCGACCGCTTGAATCGCGGGCGGCAACCGCCACCAACCGATCAGATCCTCGCCCGCCGCCAGCGCCTCGAGCACCATGGCGTCGTGGTCGGTCGTCGAATCGCCCAGTCCCGCCGACCATGCCGCGCGCCGGGCGAGGTGACGTAGTTCCGGCTCGAGGTAGCGCCCGGCGACCGCGGCGTCACGTTCGAACAGCTCCAGCGCGCGCACGGGATCGCCGTGCCCCAGCTCCATCATTCCTTCCAGACCGCCGCTGAATCGCACCGCCGTCCGGTGCCCCGCGGCGGCCTCGGCGTCGCGCAGTATGGCGCGCGCGGAATCCACTCGGCCGGTGTTCCATTCGTTGCGCGCCGCCAGCGCCAGCCGTCGACCGGCCGCCTTGGAATCCGGGGAAAGTTCGGCGGCACGCAGCAGCGCCCGCACCGAGGATTGGCGGGCGCCACGCATCCAGGCCCGAGCCGCGGTGTCCTGGAGGGCGGCGGCCACCTGTTCGTCGGGAGTGTCGGTGGCGTACGCCGCATGCCAAGCTCGCCGGTCGGGATCCAGCCCGCTCGCGGGGGTCGCCAGCGCCCGGTGCACGGCTCGGCGTTCGGCGGCCGTGGCTCGGTCGTACACCGCCGCGCGAATCAGCGGGTGCCGCATGGAGATCCGGCCGTGTGCGAGGTGCAGCAGACCCGTCAGCCGGGCCTGCTGCCAGGCGTCGTCGTCGAGCCCCAGCTCCTGCCCGGCGGACCGCACCGACTCGATCTCGGCGCCGTCGCCGGCCGCCACGATCAACAGCGCCGTCTGCACGGGCACCGGCAGCGCGGCTACTCGCGCATCGAACGCCCGTCGCAGCCGCGGGCCCACCTCCACCGGTTCGTCCGGATCCAGTTGGCTCGCCGCCGCCTCGGCGAAACCGCTGGACAGGGTCGCGGCCTCCACGGACCACGGCGGCATGGCATCCGGAAGTTCTTGCAGTGCAAGAGGATTACCATCGGCAAGCGTCAATACCCGATCGATCTGCGCGTCCGGCATCGCCGGATGCTGCCCGACCACCAGTCGCCGGGCGTCCACCGGGTCCAGGCCCTGCACATGCAGCACGGGCAACCCATCGCAACTGGTCCCCTCGGGTCGCTCGTGCGCGGTGAACAACACCAGGATCGACTCGTCCGATACCCGCCGCGTGAGGAAGGACAGGCAACTCGTCGACGCCGCGTCCAGCCACTGGGTGTCGTCGGCGAGCACGAGTACCGGTCGCTCCTCGGCCAGTTCCGACAGCAGCGTCAATACCGCCACTCCGACCAGGAACGGATCGTGGGCCCGGTCGGACAGACCCAGCGCACCGCGCAGGGCTTCCGCCTGCGGAGTGGGCAGCCCGTCGATGCGATCGACGATGGGCCACAGCAATTCGTGCAATGCGGAGAAGGCCAGAATCGACTCGGCGCGGGTGCCGCGGCACCGCAGGATCTGAAACCCGGTGGCGTGCTCGGCCGCGTAGCCGAGCAGTGCGGTCTTGCCGATTCCGGGGTCTCCCCACAGCACGATCGCCCCGCCCTGCCCCGCGCGCGCCGCATCCATCGCTCGCTCGAGCGCTGCCTGCTCGGCGTCGCGCCCCAGCAATGTGTCATCGATGCCCGGCAACTGCCGCTCCCGTCGTCGTCGCCGCGGCCTCCCGTGGATGGCTGCGGCGGGGATCATGCCTGGTCAGTGGGGTGTCGTGCGCCCCAGGATAGCGGGATGACGCAAGTTTGCCAGGCACTTGCGGTTATGCCACTACCTATTCGGCTACCGATGTCGTCGCCGACAGCTCGACCTATTTTCGGAGCCATCAGAGCGGACGTCGCAGCTGGCGGCGATTCGCCCGACGGAAGGTTGTGGGAGTGATGAAGGCCAGTCTGCTGACGCCGCCGGTGACTCATCGGTTGCCAGCGACCATGAGCGTGGCGATCCAGGCCGACGCCGACGAGACCGGCGGTGAGTCCGGGGACCGGCGCGAATCGATGGTGCGCGAGGTGCCCGTGCCGACCCCCGGACGCGGGGAGGTACTGATCAGAGTGCACGCCTTCGGGCTGAGCCGCGTCGGCCTGCTCGGCGAGCCGGGCCGCGACTCCGAATCGCCACGGGTTCCCGGCGTCGAGGCGGTCGGCGTGGTGGTGGCCTGCCCAGACCGGGAGTTGTGGGTCGGTGCACAGGTGGCCGTGCTGCTCGACGACAACCAGGGCGGCGCGTACGCGGAATACTTGTGTGTGCCTGCGGCTCAGGCGATCTCGTTCGTCAGCGGGCTGTCCTGGGCGGTGCTCGCGACCGTGCCCGGAATGCTGCTGACCGCGTACGGCTCGCTGACCGTCGGCCTGGACGCCCGGGACGGGCAGACCCTGCTCATTCGGGGTGGATGGTCGGCCGAGGGGCTGGCGACGGCCGTGCTGGCCTGCCGTCAGGGCATGACCGTGCTGGCCACCACCCGAAATCCCGCCGATACCGCGGCATTGCGGGCGGCGGGCGTGCGGCATGTGCTCGCCGACGGCGACTCCGTGGCCGGGGCGGTGCGTGACATCGTGCCCGGCGGCGTGCACGCGGCGCTCGAACTGAGCGGCGCGGCCACCCTGCGGGACACTCTGCACGCCACCAGGATTCACGGTGTCGTCTGCTGTGCCGGCATGCTGCCCGACCAGGCGCGGCTGCCCGGGTTCACACCGGTCGACGACCTGCCTCGCGGTGTGCGGTTGACCGGTTATCGTGCCCGCTCCACCGACCTGCCGCCCGTCGTGCTGCAGGAGTTCCTCGACGCCATCGCATCCGGGGCGATCACCGCGCAGCCGGACCGCGTGTTCCTGCTCGACGAGATCGCCGAAGCACGCGAGTACCTGCAATCCGGCCGAGCCGCGAGCCGGGCCGTCGTCATCGTCTGAGCCCCCGAGATCGATCTCATCCGGGGACGACCACACGAAGGAGTAGCCATGCCCGAGGACTGCACTACCGTCGACACCGCCGCCGAGCTGACCCGAGCGCTCGGTCGCGGCGTCCGCACCGTTCGCATCGTGGGCACCGTGAGCGGACTCGCCGGTCTGACCCTGCCACCCGGGGCGGCTCTCACCGGAGGCGTACTCGAATTCGACTCCGGGGGAATCACTCTCACTCGGGACAACGAGCTGCGTGATATCACCGTGCACGCCCCCGTCGCCGACGTCGCGATCGGAAACGATCACACCGTGGCAGATTTCGGGGTGCTCGTGCTGCACAACGTGATCACCCGCGGTCAGGTGCTGCTGGAGGCTGCCGACGCGGTGCGCGGAGGCCACGTCGATATCGACGGCCTCACGGTCGCCGCCGCCGACACCCGCGCGCGCCAGGTGTTGTCCAGCGGTTACGGCGTCCGGGCCCAGCAGGGCGCGATCACGGTGTGGAACCGGCAGGACGACCCGTCGATCGTGCTCACCGCCCGGCTGCGCGGCCTGGCGGCCGGAAGCGCGGCCGAACCGGTACGCGGCAGCGGAATCATGGTGGGCGCGTTGCGCAGCGACGGCGGAGGCGGCCGGATGCTGGTGTCCGCGCTCTCGACCGGCGAGATCTTCAGCGACGGCGGAATTGCCGTCGGCACACCGGATCTGATCAGCGGCGGGGTTTTCGTCCTGGGCGGTGCGCAGGTGGGGACGGTGGTCAATGCCGGCCCGGTCATCACCTACGGGGCCAATGACATGGTCCTCGACAACTGGGGCACGGTGCTGCGCTGGATCGCGCAGGAACCGGTGACCTCGTTCGGCGCCAGCGGTATCGGCTTCGTCAACTTCGGTGACATCGACGACCTCCAGGTACGCGCGCCGATCGTCACCCACGGAACGGGCGCGCGCGGTTTCAACCTCTATGCAGGCAGTGTGGGCGAGGCTCGATTCGCCGATATCACCACCTACGGTGACGGCGCGGTCGGGTTTCAGGTGACCCGCAAGATGGGGCGGCTGTCCATATCCGGCGATCTGCGCACCCATGGCGGCCGGGCCCTGAGCCTGGTGGAGGGGGCGCAAACCGAGCTCGAGGCGGTGGCGCTGAGCATCAAGCCCGGCGGCGGCATCGACGCCGTCGACATCGGCGGCGAACTGACCAGCGAGGGCGTGGGCATCGCCGCCGTCGAGATCGCGGGGGCTCTGGGTCGGCTGCAGGTGGCGGGCGGCATCAGTGCGCTCGGTGCGGGCGCCGATGCCGTGCACGTCCTGCCCGGTGAGCGCTTCGACCTGGGCGACACCGAGGTGCACGCCCGGCATGGAAAACCCTTGTCCTACACGGCGATCGGCTGACCCCGCACGGTCGCCCCACACACGTGCCGCCCTGTCCGTACGCTGCGCCGCTCCTGAGCGGGAGGCGACCGGCGACCGGGGCGACGCGCCCGCCGGCGTCTGCCGCCCCGCCGATTCCGTGGTCGGCGTCGGGGCGGGTGCGGCAGACGCCGCGGTGAACTCGATATAAGCGGTGAACTCGGGGAATGCGAGGATGAGAGCATGGCTGCTGCTCCGGTCGTCACCACGCCGGAACCCGCGGGCGCGGGCGCGCGATTGTTCGGCCGCGACGCCGAACTCGCCGAGCTGGACCGGCTGCGTGAGGCTGCCCGGCACGGGGCGGGTTCGGGTCTGGTGCTCTTCGGCGATCCGGGAATCGGGAAGTCGGCACTGCTGGAGCAGGCACAGGCGCGGGCGTCCGGATTCCGGGTGCTGTCCTGCCGTGGCACGCACAGCGAATCCGTGCTCGCCTTCGCGGGCCTGCACGCGCTGCTGTGCCCGATCACCGATCGCATCGAGGCGTTGCCCGGACCGCAGGCGCGCGCCTTGCACGGCGCGCTCGGGCTGGACTCGCCATCGCTCGCCGACCGCTTCCTGGTCGGCGTCGCACTGCTCACCTTGCTGTCGGATCTGGCCGCCGAACAACCGGTGCTGGTGATCGCCGACGACGCGCAGTGGCTGGACGCCCAATCGGCGCACTGCCTGTATTTCGTCGCCCGCCGCTGTGCCGACGAATCCCTGCTGATGTTGTTCACCGCGCACGCCGATCCGGCGGGCGGACTCGCCGACCAGTTGCCCGCCCTGCACGTGCGCGGCCTCGACGACGACAGCGCGAGAATGCTGCTGCGACAGAGCAATCCCGGCATCAGTGCCCAGCGGATGGCCGACGTGTTGCGCCTGACACTCGGAAATCCGCTCGCGGTCCGGGAACTCGCGACCGCCGAGGACAGCGAGCTGGGCCCGTCGGCCCCGGGCCTGATTCAGGTCGGCCCGCGACTGCACCGGTCCATAGGCGCGCGCATCGCGGCCTTGGCCCCCGCCGCGCGGCTGCTGGTGCTCACCGTCGCGGCCGAGGAAAGCGGCGAAGCGTGGGTTATCCGGCGCGCGGCCGCCGATCTCGCGTTGCCGGACACGGCGTGGGACGAGGTACTGGACGCGGAGTTGATCCGGATGGCCCACGGCCGGATCATCATGCGCCACCCGATGATTCGCGCCGTCACCTATGAGCAGGCGACCGCGTCCGACCGGATCGCCGTGCACCGGGCACTGGCCGAGGTGCTGAGCGGCGCGGACGCCGACCGCTGGGCGTGGCATGTCGCCCGCGCCACCATCGGCCCCAGCGAGACCGTCGCGGCGCTGCTCGAGGAGCGCGCCGTCCTGGCCTGGGACCGAGGCGGCCCGCTGCCCGCCGCCAAGACGCTCGAGCAGGCGGCGATGCTGTCACCGGAGGACGAGGCGGCCGGACGCCGCCTGGCCGTGGCCGCCCGAGCCGCCTGGGAGGGCGGCGACGTGCCCGCCACCCGCGAATATCTCGCCGAGGCCACCGCCCGCACCGGCACCGCCGCGGTGGTGCGAGCCAGTGGCGGGCTGGCCGCGCGCATCGACTACGTCTTCGGCGATTCCGCGCAGGCGTCGGCCGGACTGCTGCGCGCCGCCGAGCTGACCGAACCCGCCACCGCCGACGAATTGCGTTATCTCGCAACGCGCGCAGCCTGGGAGAGCGGGGAACCGGGACTGGAGGAACTGCTGCTCGATCTGCCGCCCGCGCTGGAGACGGCGGCGTGGCGGGTGCCCTCGTCGACCATCGCGCTGGCGATGGGCCGCGCCGTATCGGTCGCCGAGGCGCAGCGGCGGGTGGTCTCGGTGTTGCGCGGGCGTGGCGATGTGGGCTGGTTGTCATCGATCCTGGCGCATTCGTCGGTGGTCGAGTTTGCCCGGGGCCAATGGGACGACGCGACCGCCGATGCCTCCGAGGCGCTGCGGCTCTCGCAGGACATGGGTGACATTCCGGCGTCTTCGGGGATAAGCCTGACCACCCTGGCCTGGTTGGCGGCCGCACGTGGCGACGAGGACGCCGCGGCCGCGCTGGGCGCGCGATCTCTCGGGTACGGGCAGGCCCGCAATTCCCGTATTCAGATCGCCCACGTGCATTGGCAGCTGGGCTTCAACGCGCTCAGCGCGGGCAAAGCCGATGCGGCACTGGGCTTTCTGAGTGCCCTCATCGATCCCGAGCAGTCGGTGCGCCACCCGGCCGTGGCGGCGCTGTCCGCCGCGGACGCGGTGGAGGCTGCGGTGCGTGCGGGGCGCGTCGAGGCCGCTCGCGCACACCTGGCGGTGCTCTCGCGGTGGGCGGCCCGGACCGCGGCACCGTGGGCGCTCGCCTCCGTCGCGGTGTCTCGGGCGCTGCTCGCCGAGGGCCCGGAGGCGGAGACACTGTTCCTGGACGCGCTCGCGGTGCCCGATGCCCCCGATCGGCCCTTCCCACACGCCCGGGTGCAACTGCTGTACGGGGAATGGCTGCGCCGGGCGCGCCGCCGCGCGGACGCGCGGGTGCAGTTGAACGCGGCCCGGGAGACCTTCCTGCGCCTCGGGGCGACGCCCTGGGAGCAGCGCGCCGACGGCGAACTGGCGCTGGCCGGGGATCGCCGCCGCGAGGCCGTCGGCCCGTCCGGCGACGAGCTGCTGACCGCACAGGAGCTGCGGATCGCGCGCCTGGCCGCCGACGGGCTCACCAATCGAGAGATCGCGGCTCAGTTGTTCATCAGCCCCCGCACCGTCGGACACCATCTGTCGCAGATCTTCCCCAAACTCGGACTGGCCTCGCGGGAAGATCTGGCCGCCATCGACTTCGAGCACGGCATGCGCCTCACCTGGTGACGGATTCGGCGACCTATATCTCCTGCGGCTTTCGCTCCTACCGTTCGTAGACGAACCGGTGCACCGGATCGGCCGTGCCGGGTCCGGCCGGTTCGTCACGACAATGAAGGAGAAGATCATGGCCCCGATCATCAATCTGGGTTCCGCCGCAATCAATCTCGCCGACACCATCTCCGGGATCGCCGCGAACGTCACCTATTTGCTGCAGGCATGGGGGATTCTGCCGCACTGAGCCGGCCTCGGCCCGCTCTCATCGAAAGGATGAATCCTTGTCTCTCGCAGGCGAACACGTCGCCGTACTCGGCGGCACCTCCGGCATCGGATTAGCGGTCGCCACCGCGGCCGCCGGCCTGGGCGCCGAGGTCACGGTGGTGTCCGGCAACCCCGACCGGGTCGAGCGCGCGGTAACCGCCACCTCGCACCGACTGCGGGGCGCGGTGGCGGACCTGACCGACGGGGCGCAAGTGCGCACCCTGTTCGAGGATCTGGGTGCGCTCGACCATCTGGCTTTCACCGCCGGCGACGCACTGCTGCAGGGCCGACTGGCGGACCTGGAGCCGGAGGCGATCCGAAAGTATTTCGAGCTGCGCTATTTCGGCCTGCTCACCGCGGTGCAGGCGGCCGCGCCGCGCTTCCGGTCGGCGGGCTCGCTCACCTTCGTCAGCGGTACCGTCGCCACGCGTCCGAGCCCCGGTACGGCGGTGCCCGCGAGCGTGGTCGGGGCGATCGAGGGACTGACCCGAGCGCTCGCGGTGGAACTGGCCCCATTGCGGGTCAACACGATCCAGCCCGGCATCGTGCGTTCGCCGCTGTGGGCGGGAATGACCGAGGCCGCGCGCGATCAGCTGTTCCGGGAGACCGCCGCCGCGAATCCGCTGCATCGGATCGCCGAGCCGTCCGATATCGCGCGCGGCTTCGTCTACTTCATGACGCAGCCGCACGCGACCGGCACGGTGCTGACGATCGACGGGGGCGGGTTGCTCACCTAGCCTGATTCGTGGTTTGCTCTGCACGTCCGATCAATACAGGGCGCACGAAAAATCTGCCGACGAAGGGTGTTTCGGGCAGCGCGTACCCACGGTGCGTGAATCCACTCATGGATCCGGTGCTGCTTCGTCTCGACACGAAGGCAGGAAACATGAGTTTGCGTGTCGTCATCATCGGTGCCGTCGGGGTCGGGTCGGCGGTGCGGCGCAGCCTGCTGCCGCACGCCCGTGTCGAGGACGCCGGGATGCGGCTGATCTACGGCAAGATCCCGCTGGACACCGCGCACCCGCTGCGCGAGCCGGCGCGCGAATTGATCGGCTCGGACCGGCATCCCGAGATCCACCGCATCCTCGGCCACTGGGACAGCACTGAGCCGGATGCGGTCGGCGGTGCACGATTCCGCGGCCGATCCGAGCCCCGCGGATCGGCCCTACCGTCTCCGGCAGGAGGTGATCGACATGCCGAATCGGCTCGACGGCAAGGTAGCCGTCATCACAGGTACCGGAAGTGGGATCGGGAAGGCGTCGGCGCTGCTGTTCGCCGCGGAGGGCGCGGCGGTCGTCGGGGCCGACACCCATGAAGCCCGCGGGGCGAGCGTGGCCGCGCAGGCGCGCGCGTTCGGCGGGCGCATGGAATCGCTGCAGCCGGTGGATCTTTCCCGTCCCGACGGGGCGCGACGGCTCACCGAGTTCGCGCTCGAGAAGTTCGGCCGGATCGATATTCTGTTCAACAACGCGGGTGTCGCCATCCCGGCCCCGGTGGGCGAGATGAGCTACGACTCGTTCGCCGCCGATATCCGCGGGGAGGTCGACATCGTCTTCCACCTCACCCGCGAGGTGTGGCCGCACTTCGTCGCCAATGGCGGTGGCGTCCTGCTGAATACGGCGTCGAGTCTGGCCCGCACCGGCGATCCGATATGGGGTGCGCTCGCACACTGTGCCGCCAAGGGGGCGGTGCTCGCCATGACTCGGCAATACGCGGTCGAGGGGGCCAAGGTGGGCATCCGCGCGAACACCGTCTCGCCCGGTCTGACCCGCACCGGGCAGACCGGCGGCCAGCTCGCGGCGGGCCTGTTCGACGACTATGTCGCGATGATCCCGATGGGCCGGGTCGGCGAGCCGGATGAGATCGCCACGGCGGCACTGTATCTGGTGTCCGACGAGGCCCGGTACGTGACAGGCGCCGACTACGCGGTCGACGGCGGACTGACAGCGGTGTAATCGCACGAACGGGGGCGGTAGGCTCGCCCGCCTACCGCCCCTGTTCGTATGTTCTCGATTCCGTGCGGAGCCGTCCGTTCGCCCGATCCGTCCGGCGGGAACCCGGTCGGCTCAGATCATTCCGAACAGCCGGGCCGCATTGCGATACCCGATGTCGTTGCGCACCGAACCGGGCAGATCGGCCTTGTCGAACCAGTCTGCGGCGTCGTCCATGCTCTCGTACGGGTAGTCGACGGAGAACATCACGCGATCCGCGCCGATCTCGTCGATGGCGTTGCGTAATGCCGGGGTGTGGAAATGACCGCTGGTGGTGAGGTAGAAGTTCGACCTGAAGTACTCGTCCACCGGGCGCTGGTGCGCCCCGAGGCCGCTGCCCTCACGCTGCATGTCCAGACGGTGACGCAGCCGGGGCAGCAACTGCGGCAGGCCTTCGCCGAGATGCCCGAGGATGATGGTCAGGTCCGGGTGCCGGTCGAACAGGCCGCTCATCATGAGACGCACTGCGTGGGTAGCGGTTTCGTGGGCGAATCCCCACGCCGAGCCGATCAGGCTTTCGTAGCCCTGATAGATGCGCCGCCCGCCACCGGGCAGCGGTTCCCGCGGATGCAGGTACACGGGGACGCCCAGCGTCGCTATCCGATCCCAGAAGACCAGTGTGCCTTCGTGATCGAGGTAGCGGGCGATCCGCTTGTCCCGGATCGTGGTGTACCCGTTGACGAGTATGCCTTTCATGCCCAGATCCCCGACGGCGCGTGCGGCCTCGTCGGCGGCGGCCCGCGGGTTCTGCAGGGCCACCGCCGCGAAGCCCGCGAACCGTTCCGGATGTTCGGCCAGGTAGAACTTGGCGATGAAATCATTGGTGTCCCTGGCCAATTCGACGGCGAGCTGTTCGTCCGCCACACCCTGCACCCCTGGCGAGGTGAGCGACACGATGGCGGTGCCGATACCGGCGCGATCCATATCGTCGAGCCGCTGCTCCACATCGAGCAGGCGCCGCTCCACATCGGCCATATAGGCGGGGCCGTTGCGCTCGGCCTCGCCCGTGGAATCCCACAGGCTGTCGTTCGACGGCGTCGAAAGATGTTCCTCGAGAGCGATCTTGCCTTCCATGCGTCCTCTCCGATCGGTCGTCACTGTGGCCGGTTGGACGGCGGCACCGGATGCACGAAATGCTTGAGCTCCATGAATTCCTCGAGCGCCCGGGTGCCGTTGAGCCGCCCGATTCCGCTCTGTTTGAACCCGCCCTCAGGGAACTGGTCGTTGACCACCGCCCAGGTATTGGTCCACACCGTGCCCGCGTCGAGTTGCCGGCCCACCCGCAGCGGGAGGTCGACATCGCGGGTCCACAGGCTCGCGGCCAGGCCGTATTCGGTGGCGTTGGCGCGGCGGACGGCATCGGTCTCGGAGTCGAAGATCTCGAAGGTGGCTACCGGTCCGAACACCTCCTGCTGCACGATCGGGGTGTCGAGATCTACTACCTCCACCAGACTCGGCCGGTAGTAGGCGCCGGCCGCCAGCTCCGGCTCGGCCGGGCGGCCACCGCGGACCACGATCTTCGCGTATTCCTTGGTGGCCGAGACGAATTCGTCGACCCGTTCGGCATTGGCGGCGTCGATCATGGGGCCGATCTCGCTGTCCGGGTCGTCGCCGGGGCCGATTCGCAGCGTGGTCAGCGCGGTGATCAGCCGACGGCGCAACTCGTCGGCGATGGGGCGTTGCGCGAGAATGCGACTGCCGGTCATACAGAACTGCCCATTGAAGGTCGTGATGGCCTTGACCAGAACCGGGACCGCGGCGTCGAGGTCCGCGTCGTCGAAGACGATCATCGGGGTCTTGCCGCCCAACTCCAAGGACATGGGCTTGAGCAACGGGGCCGCCGAGGCCATGATGGCCCGCCCGACCTTCGTGCTGCCGGTGTAGCTGATCACCGCCGTGTCCGGGTGCGAGATCATCAGCGGCGCACCGTCATTGCCGGATTCGGTGAACATGTTCATCACCCCGGGCGGCAGGCTCGGCGTGCCCGCGATGATCTCGTAGAACAGTCCGTTGGTCAGTGCGGTCTGCCCGGGCAGCTTCATCGCCACCGTACAGCCGGCCGCCAACGCGGGCGCGAACGAGCGGATCGCCAGCACCACCGGAGAGTTCCAGGGCGCGATCACCGCGGCCACCCCGATCGGCTGCCGCAGCGTCATCGAGTACATGCCTGGACCGACCTCGGCGGACTGGCCGTAGTCCGATAACGCCAGCGCGCCGTAATAGCGCAGCTTCGGGATCGACAGATCGATCTCGAAAGCCGCGTCCGCCAGTATCTTTCCGTTCTCGCGGGCCAGCAGCGTGATCAGTTCCTCGCGCGCCGCCTCGAGGCGATCGGCCATCTCGAACAGTGCGCGGGCGCGCAGTTGCCGATCATGAGCCCAGGCGGTGCCTGCGAAGGCCCGCCGCGCGGCCTCTATCGCGGCGGCGGCGGTCTCGGCATCGCCGTCGGCGTAGCTGCCCAGCACCGCGCCGTCGGCCGGCGCGGTGGAGGTGCCACGCCGGGGCGAGTCGACCCAGATGCCGTCGATGAAGTTCCGCGCGTGTGGCTTCTTGCGGTGATGTGCCGCACCGTTTTTCGATGTTCTGCCGGCGTCCGGTCGTTTGGCCGTAGCAGTTGCCTTCGCCATGTCTGGCTCCTTTCGGGGGTCGGGTGGACGGGGCTCAGAACGTGGTGGGCACGAACTTGAAGCCGAATTCGAAGCCCAGCCCGTAGCGCTGGCCGAGTTCGATGCCGAAGGCGGTCAACCGTTCCAGCAGTCGCGAATTCGCCAGCACGCCCGCGTCCAGTCCGCGCAGGCCCGTGCCGTCGAGCAGGTCCAGTACCGTTTTCCTGGCCGCCGTGTCGTCGCCGGCCACGAAGGTGTCCATCGGGAGGTCGTCGAGCACCCCCTC
Organism: Nocardia acididurans; assembly: GCF_016741815.1. GTDB lineage: Bacteria > Actinomycetota > Actinomycetes > Mycobacteriales > Mycobacteriaceae > Nocardia > Nocardia acididurans. Next base: position 48,462 of record NZ_JAERRJ010000021.1, on the reverse strand, counting down.
GGTCAGGACCGGGGCGGGGACGGTGTTGAACGCCTTGACGATTCGGCTGTCCGGCAGCGCCTTGGCCAGCTCTTCGGCCGCGCTGGTCGACGAGGGCAGGGTGAGCCCGGTGTAGGCCTCGTCCAGCGGATTGGCGATATCGATGACGATCTTGCCGCCGAGGCGCTGCCGGTGGGCATTGCCGATGTCGACGGTGCCCGGATACCAGACAGCCAGCACCACGATCTCGGCATCCAATGCGGTGTCCACATCGGTGGCGCGCACCACGCCTCGCACGCCCGCACCTACCTCGGCCGCCAGATCCCCTGCCTTGCCGGGGCTCTCGTCTCCGATCAGGACCGTATGACCCGCCGCGCCGAGCCGGGTCGCGATCGCCCGGCCCATATTGCCCGCGCCGATGATTCCGAATGTCGTCATGTCGAACCTCCGTGAACGAGGGGGGAATTACTGGGAGGGCACCGAACCTAGGCTCGGGTCACGGGAGTGACATCGGCTGCCGAATGGGTCGACGACTCCGCGCGCCGGACGGCGGGTCGATCGAACTAGGTCAGCGCGTCACAATTCGTCGGGGTCGGTGCACCGGCGAACGCGGTATTCATGAAATTCACCGCTTCGATGCCGAAAGGGGCCATGCCCGGAATGTGACCGAAGCCAGGGTATTCGGAGTACTGCACGCGATCGCCGCCCCGGCAGTATTTCGACGCAAGCGCCCGGACGTCGCCGGATATCGCGAGATCGTCGCCGTAGCCGTCGGTGTTGCCGACGCCGAGCAGCAGGGGCATTCGCGGAATCGACCCGCCCATCACCATGTCGTCGAACAGCTTCTGGAACAGCGGAATCTGCGTGTAGTCCTGATATTGCGGCAGCAGCAGCGCGGACAGGGTGGTCGGGTTCGGGAGGCCACCGTAGGTTTGGCAGAAGTCGGCGACGGTGTTCATCATCCGAATGCCCTCGGGTGACAGATAGGGCGTCAGGTCGACGTTCTCGGCATGCGCGAGCCCGAGCACCATGAGCGACACGGCATTGGCGAAGATCGGGCTCTTGATGATGTAGGGCATTTCGTTCCAGGAATTCACCGGCACCCCGCCCGCGGCGGCGGCGACGATGTTCAGTTCGGGAGCGTACTCCGCGGCCTGCTCCGCGGCGAATTCCGTCGGTATCGACGCACCGGAATAGCCGAGCAGGCCGACCGGAGTGCTCGCGGGGAGATTCAGGACCTGCTCGGCGGCGCGCACACCGTCGAGGGTGGCATCGCCGGATTCGCGGCCCGCCCCGAAATCGAATGTGGGGCCGAGATAATCGGAGATCACGAGCGTATACCCGGCGGCGAGCAATGAGGCGATGATCGGTGCCTCGATGATATTCGGTGAGGTGAGCATCCGGTGCGTCAGCAGATAGGACGCGTCGCACGGCCATCCGACCGAGTTGTAGATCAACTGATACGACACGAGTTTGACCGGTCCGCTCGCCTGCGGCGGCCGCACGATGGTCGTCACCGTCGCCGAGGGCTCGTCGCGCTCGTTCGTGGTCCGGTACAACGCCTGGGTTGCCTCCAGCGGAGCCGAGAAAGGTAGTGGCGCAAGGGATATCGAAGCCGGGCGGGTACGTAGCACCGTTCCCGGCGGTACGTCGGCCAAATTCCCGTCGTAATAGTAGAACTGGTCGTCCGGCATCGGTATCGGTGGTGTGGCGATACTGATGCCGCTGCCCGCCCCGATCACCACACCGGTGACGGCGGCGATTGCCACCAGCCGTTCGACGAGCACGCGTAACCGATCCATGTCCAGCCCTCCTGTGGGGACTTCGGATTTCATGAGTCCTGTGACGGTAGGGACCGCGCCACCGAGGGCATTAGGTCATCGGATCGGTCGGCCGAATGCTGTTTCCCCATTCGATGACCGATTGCAGCCGAACTACCTACATCTCGACCGATGCGGCGTTCGCAAGGGATTCATAGCGTCGTCTTCATGAAATCTTTCGACAACAATCGGATCCGGCCGCCGGCCACCACCCGGCCGCCGGAATCCGGTTCGCTCCGCTCCGCGCCCCGCCCACCCATGGCGTGGGCGGCGGCCGGTCCGCCGTCGCCGCACGGCATCCATCCACGCCCCGCTCCGCCCGTCCGGCCGGGGGGCGAACAGCCCGGGCGGCAGCGGGTGCTGCTGGCCGACGCCGAGCCGACGCGCCGGGAATCGATGGCGCGAACCCTGCGCGCGGCGGGTTTCGTGGTGCACACGGCCGCCGACGGTGCGGAGGCGCTGCGCGCGGTGACCGCCTATCACCCGACGGCCGCCATCCTGGATGTGGAGCTGCCGGTCCTCGACGGCGCGGCGGTCGTGATCGCCCTGCGCCAGACCGGCAACCGCATCCCGATCTGTACGGTCGGCCCGGCGGAGTCGGCCGAGCACGCGGTCGAGATGCTCGAGGCCGGCGCCGACGATCATGTGCTGCGCCCGGTCACCATGCCGGAGCTGGCTGTCCGGCTCAAGGCGTTGGTGCGGCGCGTCGAGAACGGAGCTCGCTCGGGGAGTCTGCTGCGCGTCGGAGAATTGGAGATCAATGTGCCCGGCCGCCGGGTTGCCTATGCGGGCGTGGAGATCACGCTCACCCGAACGGAATTCGATCTGCTCGTCCTGCTGGCCCGCGCCGTGGGCGTGGTGGTAACGCGCGAGCGTCTGCTCGAACAGGTGTGGGGCTACGACCTGAAAACCGGTTCCAGCGTTCTCGACGTATTCATTTGTTATCTCCGCCGCAAACTCGAGGCGGACGGCAGGCCCCGAATGCTGCACACCGTGCGCGGTGTCGGGTATGTCCTGCGCCCGTTCTGACCGTCGTGATTTCCCTTTCATCCGAACAATTCCCAGAGGAGTTCTCGATCGTGTTATCACATCCGATTCGCCCGGCCTCGGCGAGGCTGGCCGTGACCGCCGCGCTGTCGATGCTCGCGCCCTTCGCCGTGGCAGCCGGTCATCCGTCGGCGGCCGTCGACGCCTGGTCGGCCGGCACCGACCCGGCGATCGTGCGGGCCACCCCCGACGGCGATCGCCGCGTGCGGCTGCTGGTGCATTCCGCCGCCATGGCTGAGGACATCACCGTCGACGTGCAGCGCCCGGCCGATACCACGCGCCCCGCGCCCACGCTGTACCTGCTCAATGGCGCGGGTGGCGGTGAGGACGCCGCCACCTGGGAAGAGCAGACCGACGCGCTGGAGTTCCTGGCCGACAAGCACGTGAATGTCGTTGTCCCCGTGGGCGGCAAGTGGTCCTACTACACCGACTGGCGCAATGCGGACCCGGTGCTCGGCGTAAACAAGTGGCAGACCTTCCTCACTCGGGAACTGCCGCCGGTGATCGACCGAACCCTGCACGGCAACGGCGTCAACGCCATCGCCGGGTTGTCCGCCTCGGCGACTTCCGTTCTGCAACTGCCCATCTCGGCGCCCGGCCTCTATCGCGCTGCCGCGGCCTACAGCGGCTGCCCACAGATCAGCGACCCGATCGGGCGTGCTTTCGCGGTCACGGTGATCGGTTCGGGCGGCGGCACCGCCTCGAATATGTACGGGGAGGCAGGCGACCCGATGTGGGCGGCCAATGATCCCTATGTGCACGCGGATCAGCTGCGCGGCCTGAAGTTGTTCCTCTCCAGTGGAACCGGTGTGCCCGGCAGATACGACACGCTCGCGGATCCCAGGCTCGACCGCGAACTACTGACCCTGCTCGACCAGGAGGCGGTGGGCGGCACCCTCGAAGCCGCGGTCAACTGGTGCACCCACAACATGGCCGACCGGCTCGACGCGCTCGGCATCCCGGCGACCGTGGACTTCCAGCCCACCGGCACCCACTCGTGGGGGTACTGGCAGGACGAGCTGAAGAAGTCCTGGCCGGTACTGGCCGCCGGACTCGGGCTACCGGAGTAGTCCATGACGGTCACACTTCGAAAAACTGCCCGAATCGGTGTGCTCGCGACGCTCTTCGCGGGTCTGGCGCTCGGCGGCACCGCCGCCACGGCAGCGGCGCAACCGGTGGTGAACACCAGGCCCGACGGTGAGGTCGGAATCTCCGCTTCGCCCGGGCAGTGGTGGAAATGCGCCCTCTACCACGGATTGCCACCGCAGGTGACCGGGCTGCCGCCGGTGGTGAACTATCCATCCGGGCCGGCGGGCGAGCCCTACACCACTCCCGACGCCACCGCCCGATTCGCTTCGGGCACGGTCGTTCTCGTCGATTGCATCAGCACGGCGGCGCCCACCCTGTGGCTGCAACTCATCCGCACCGAATGAACGGAGAACCCCATGCTGTTGTTGCTGGCTGCCGTCACCTCGCCGCTGTGGCTACCGATCGCCCTCGTGGTGGCCCCGATCGTCGCGCTGGCGGGCGCGCTGCCCGGGTAATCCGATGAAGTGCCCGGATAGCCCGACGGAGTACCGAATCCGCCTGTCCTTCACGCGATCCGGTACGCATCGCGACTACCGCTGTTCCCGCGCCGACGCGGAGCGCTTCGTCGCCCGCTTCGGCGGCACGCCCGATCCTGTGGTGACCATCGCCCCGGGGCCCGCGCCGCATCTGCCACGGCTGCCCCGCGAACCACTCTGGGCATCCTGATCATGAAAGCCGACCGCGCGGACATCTTTCGATGCCCGCGCGGTCGGCGCTATCTATACGGCCGCTGAATCAGTACGGCTGAGTGAGCTGCTGGATCAGCAATGCGATGCCGCCGGCAGCCGCGGCGGCGGAACCCACCGCCGCCGAACCCATGACAGCCGAACCGATAGGACCGATGGAAGAACCCATATGCGTGATCACTCCTTGTGTGAATTGTTCTCGAACAATTCGACGCTAACCGGCCGGGGGTTCACGAGGCAACGATCTGAACTCGAATCTAATTGAAGGCCAATGTAATTGGAAGGTGTACTTGCCGGAGTCTTCGAACTGCCTTGCGTTACAGTTGTTTCGATGGATCATTGCCTGGATAGTTGTTAGTTTCGATGTTGTCGCCGAGAAGATATCCGGCGCACTGTAATTCACCCGATGATAGGAGAGCAACAGCATGCCTGGTTCGTCGATCGGATCCCTGGCCCTCGGTTCGGCCCTCGGTTCCGCCGCCTTGACCCTGGCGGACGTGGTCACCTCGATCCCCGCGAACATCGTCACGATGATGGGCCTCGGAGCCCACTGATCCGGCTCGCCCATTCGGCGACCGTTTCCATGGCCGCTCTCGGCGCCTATGGCTCTGCGACGGCCGCCGAATGCGGCGCATCGGCGTCCTCCCGGTCCGGGTTGTTACCCATGCGGCGACCGATAGCGACGGACCGACTGTGCCTATCGTTGATCGTGGACCCCGCGGATACCCGCGTCGTGGCGATCGTTCCACAACGAGAGGCGAGCACATGGTCGGTAGCAGGTCGATCCCGGCAGCGGTGCACGATGCGATTCCTGCGATTCCTGCGATTCCTGCGACCATGCGGGCAGTGGTGCTGGACGCCCCGGGGCCACCCGAGGCACTGCTGATCCGCGAACTGCCGGTGCCGCGTCCCACGGTCGGCCAGGTGCTCATTAGCGTCGGGGCGTTCGGGCTGAACCGCTCCGAATTGCATACCCGGCTCGGTCTGGCCGAAGGTGTCACCTTCCCTCGCGTTCCGGGTATCGAGGCAGTCGGCATCGTAGTCGACTGTCCTGGAGGTGAGTTGGCTCCCGGGACCCAGGTCGCCACCATGATGGGCGGCATGGGCCGCACCTTCGACGGCGGTTACGCGCAGTACACGTGCGTGCCAGTGGCACAGGCGATTTCGTTCCGCAGCGAACTGCCCTGGGCGACCCTGGGGGCGATCCCGGAAATGCTGCAGACCGCCTACGGCTCGCTCACCATCGGACTCGACGCGCGAGCGGGGCAGAGTCTGCTCATCCGCGGCGGCTCATCCTCGGTAGGTATGGCAGCCGCACTGCTGGCCCGGCGTCTCGGCATGACGGTGCTGTCCACCACCCGCACACCGACCAAGACCGAGGCCCTGCACGCAGTCGGTGTGCACCATGTGCTCATCGACGACGGATCGGTAGCCGAGCGGGTCCGCGAGCTGGTGCCGGAGGGAGTGGATAGTGCCCTCGAGCTGATCGGCACGCCGACCCTACCGGATACGCTGCGCGCCACCAGAATTCACGGCACGGTGTGCTTCACCGGCATGCTGTCCGGGCAATGGGTGGTAAAGGACTTCTACCCGATCGCCTACCTGCCACGCGGCGTGCGCCTCACCTCGTACCATGGAGAGTCCGCTGATCTGCCATCGGCGCTCCTCCAGGAATTCATCGACGCGGTCGCAGCCGGCGAAGTCAGCGTTCCCATCGACCGGATCTACCGCATCGACGCGATTCAGGAAGCGCACGCATTTCTCGAATCCGGACGGGCCGCGGGCAAACTCGTCGTCACAGTGTGACCGCGCCACGCACGACACACGGGTGGTCGCGGCTGAAACTCCTCCACGACCACCCGTGTGCGTAATGCCTGTGTCCGGAGGGGGACTTGAACCCCCACGCCCTAATACGGGCACTAGCACCTCAAGCTAGCGCGTCTGCCATTCCGCCACCCGGACCGGTGTTGCTAGGCAACCTTATTCGATAAAGGCGGGTTTATTGCAAACGTGCAGGACAGCGCGCTTGAAACACTAGTTACGGCTGCGTAGTTACGGTAGCGTACGGGGAGTTGGCGTTGGTTCGTCCCGGGAGAGGGCATCATGGTTCGATCGCTTCACCGTCGTACATCCGGAGATCCCTGCGTGGTGGTGGGGGCAGGGCCGGTCGGGCTTGCCGCGGCGGTCGCGCTGGCGCGGCGGGGGTTGCCTGTGCTGGTGCTGGAAAAGGAACCGCGGGAACGGGTTCGGGCGGGGAGCCGGGCCATTGTGCTCATGTATCCGACGTTGCGGCGGCTGGATCGGGTGGTGCCGGGGCTGGGGCGGGCGGTGTCGGAGGACGGGATCGGGGTTCGGGGGTATGACGCGTTCTATAACGGGCGCAGGGTTTTTCGACATCGGGTGGGGCAGGGGGCGGGGCGGGTGCTGCGCAGTGATCTGATGGCGACGAGCCTGCCGCAGCGGGTCACCGAGCAGCACCTGTACGACGCCTGTGTGCGGGAAGGGGTGCGATTCCGGTGGGGGGCAGGGGTTTCGGAGGTGCGGAGTCGGACCGATGGGGTGGAGGTCGAGCTCGAAACCGGGGAAATCCTCTGCGCCGCTTATGTTGTCGGCGCGGATGGGGCGCGGTCGATGGTGCGGCGGGGCATCGGCGTCGGGATGACGGGGCATACCGACGACACGCCGTTCATCATCGTGGATGTCCGGGAACTGCCGGCTGGGTCCACGCCTCTCGCGCCCGCGCATTTCAGGTATCGCGAACCGCGGTTGGGCGGGCGCAATGTCATGCACATGCCGTTTCGGGGCGGCATGCGAATCGACCTGCAGTGCAACGCCACCGACGACGCCGAGTATCTGGCCACACCGGACGGCATCCGCGAATGGACGTCCAGGGTCGTCGATCCCTGGTACGGCGAGCATGTCACCTGGGTGTCGACCTACCGATTCCATCAGGTGGTCGCTGACTCCTACACCGACGAGCATCGGCGGGTGCTGCTCGCGGGGGAAGCCGCGCACCTGTTCGCGCCCTGGGGCGGAAGGGGTTTGAACTCCGGGGTCATCGACGCCACCGACGCTGCCGACGCCATCGCCACGGCGCTCACCGCCCCCGATGCCGCGGCGGCCAGGTATGCGATCGAACGGTGCGCGGTCATTCGGCGGCGATGGGGCCTGCACAACCGCGACATCTCCTCGCGCGCACTGCGCATCATGCGCGCCACCACCCCGGCCATGCGCACCGGCCGGGATCTCGCCGCCCGTGTGGCCCCGATCTGCTGGCCCGCCGGCGCCTGGCTCGCCAACGGGCCGTTGCAGATCACCCCGCCCCGGCTCGGCTCGCTCGACGTGTACTGAGGAGCCACGCCCGTTCGACGGCGGTGGCCGGGATCCGGCCGTGCGCACTGCCGTAGCGTGTGACCGTGCCGAATGCCCGCCCCCGCCAACCTCGGATGGATCTGGAAGTCCGTCGCGAACAGGTGCTCGACGCCGCCCTGCGCCTGGTGGTGCGGGAGGGCTATGCCGCCACCACCATGGAGGCCGTCGCGCGGGCGGCGGAGTTGGCGAAACCCCGGGTGTACGCGGCGTATCCGGGGCGCGGGCCGCTACTGGTGGCGTTGCTCGAACGCGAACAGCAGCGGATGCTCGAACAGCTCGATATCGCCATGCCGCCCGCGGTGGAACGGGCCGGATTCACCGACACCCTGGCTCGGGCTGCCGCGAATCTGCTGGAGGCGGTGGCCGCGCATCCGGATTCGGCGCGGCTGCTGATCACACCCGCCGCCGACGCACCGGTGGAGGTTCGCGAATACACCTCGCGGACACGAGAATTCGCGCTCGCGAACCTGCGCGGGCTGATCGAGTGGGCGGCGGACCGGGCCGACGGGCCGGGCTCGCTGGATCCGGAGATCCTGGCGGTGTCGCTGCTGGCCGTCGGCGAGCAGCTCGTGCGCCTGGCACTCGCGGATCCGGAGGAGTACCCGGCCGACCGGTTGATCGGATTCGTCCAGCAGGCGATCACCCGGCTCGCCCCCGCCGAATGACCGACCCTGCACACAAGTCCACTCGCGCGGGGGCTCTCCACCGGCCTGGGTTCAGCGCTGCCCGGCCAGTGCCTCGTACACCGTGATCCACTGATCCGGATGCACATGGCAGACAAGGGTTCCCGGGCTGATGCCCGCCCTCGCCAGTGCGGCGTCCACGCCCCGGTACCGGGTGCGCAATGATGCGTCGACCGAGCCGCCCACGCCGGAGAAGCCCAGGTCCACCAGTTCCGTATAGGCCCGCCGGTCCTGGACCAGTGGCTCGGGCCTGCGGGTGATCCGCAGGATCGCCGAATCCACCGACGGGACCGGCCGGAAGCTGTTCCGGGCGATCTGCCCGGCCAGGCTCCAGTGCTGCCACGGCCAGCTCGCGGCCGTCACCAGGCTCCAGCGACCGTAGTCGCCGGTGCGTTTACGGGCGTATTCGAGTTGGGTGACCAGGGTCGCCGAGGTGAGGGCGGGGGCGGTGAGGCACCAGTCCACGATCCGCGCGGTGACGGAGAAGGGGATGTTGCCGACCACCGCGAAGGGTTCGCGCGGTGGTTTCGCCTTCAGGAAATCGCCTCGTACCACACGGATTCCGGGGAGATCACGGGTGCGGGCGGTCAGTTTCCCCGCCACCAGCGGGTCGATCTCGTAGGCCGACACCCGAGCCCCGCGGCCGGCGAGCGCGCGGGTGAGCGCGCCCTGTCCCGCACCGGGTTCGAGTACCTGATCCACGGGTCCGGCCGCCGCGACTATGCGTTCGATGGCCTGCTGGTCCACCAGAAAGTTCTGCGAGAGAACACGTCTGGCCTGATCACGTGGCGTCCGGCCGCCACTCGCCTTGACCTTGTTCTGGGTATGCGAGTAGTTCCGGTACGCCGAATCCTGCGCTAGAAATTTCGCCACAGCGGTTGCCCTTCCGGGTCTTCGAGAATGAACAGGTCTCGAAGGGCCCTGGGCGCGCCTGCGGACGCGAATGAAGCTGTCGGCTGCGTCCGCTAGCGGGCCAGAGCCCGATCACTGCGCACGCGCACGAACATGAAACAGGTACACGACATGCGGCCCACTCTAGAAATGACGCCGCCTGCGTCGCAACGTATTTACCGGTGGCTACAGCTGGTCGAGCATGCCGGGCTGGTAGCTCCCGGCCAGGGTGCGGACGATGACATTGAGCCGGTTGAACGCGTTGATCATGGCGATGGCGGTGACCAGCGCGGCCAGTTGCTCCTCGTCGAAGTGCTTGCGGGCCTGCTCCCAGGTCTCGTCGCTGACACCGTGCTGGGCGTCCGCGATCCGGGTGCCCTCCTCGGCGAGGGCGAGCGCGGCCCGCTCGGCCTCGGTGAACACGGTGGCCTCACGCCACGCGGCCACCAGGTTCAGGCGCACCGAGTCCTCGCCCGCGGCCTGCGCGTCCTTGGAGTGCATATCGGTGCAGAAGCCGCAGCCGTTGATCTGGCTGGCGCGGAGTTCCACCAGTTGCAGGATGGTCTGCGGTACGGCGGAGTCGTGAATCACCTTGCCCACGGCGATGATTCGCTTGAACGCCTTGCCGCCGAAATCGGTGGTCATGAGGTTGATACGGGATTCCATTGTGCTGTCCTCGGTTTCGAGTTCTGCCGTCGTGACGGCCGGACACGCATAGGACACCGGCCGGGCTCGGGTTGTGACAGGCGAGCGGAGTTTCGGTGGATCAACTCGCATCTATTACTGTTACAGTCTGCTACGTAATTAATTTATTGCCTGGTAGGGCACCATGAGAGGGACACGCATGAAGGTCACCGACGTCGAGCGGGGTGGACGGGCGAGCGGCGTCACAGCCCGCGTCGAAGGCGGCGTCGCCGTCCTGACATTGGATCGGCCGCAACGCCGCAACGCCTTCACCCGCGAGATGGGCCGCGCGCTGAGCACCCACTACCGCGCCTGCGACGCCGACGACACGATACGCGCCATCGTGCTGACCGGAACCCCACCGGCCTTCTGCGCGGGCGCCGACCTCTCCGGCGGCGACCGGACCTTCGACTCCCCCACCGCACCGGATTTCACCGCCACACCGGTCACACCCGCGGCCTTCGACCTGAGCAAACCGGTGATCGCGGCGGTCAACGGTCACGCGGTCGGAATCGGCCTCACCCTGGCCCTGCAGGCCGACATCCGCATCATGGCCGCCGACGCGACATACGCGGTCCCCCAGGTCCGTTTCGGCCTCGTCCCCGACGCCATGGCGCACTGGACCCTGCCCCGGCTGGCGGGCTGGTCGGCAGCCGCCGAGATCCTCCTGACCGGGCGAAAATTCAACGGCGACAGAGCGGTTCAGCTCGGACTCGCGAGCAGCGCACTGCCGGCCGAGCAGGTGCTGCCCGCAGCCCTGGAGATCGCGCACGATATCGCCGACAATGTGGCCCCGGCATCGGCGGCACTGTGCAAACAACTGCTATGGGCCACGGCCCGCGACAACCTGGACCCCGAGCAGGTCGCCGCCGCGGAAACCCGCCTGCACCACCGACTCATGGGCAGCCCCGATGCCATCGAAGGCATCCGAGCGCTGCGCGAAGGCCGACAGCCGCACTGGTCCGCGCGCGTATCCGACTACCGGGACACAACCCCTGCCGCCGCAGCGGCACCGGAAGCCACCGGCAGGCGGCCTACCAGCACGCCAGGGCGAAATCCGTGACGCCGTACCATGCACTCGTGACCGCCGAAACTCGCCCGCGGCCGGGCCGCCCCCGCGACAGCGACAAGGACCTCGCGGTGCTCGTCGCGGCACGGCAACTGCTGGCCGAGGAGGGGTACGGGAAGACCACGGTGGTGGCCATCGCGCGCCGAGCCGGGGTCAACAGTCCAGCGATCTATCGACGGTGGCCGACGCGGGAGGCGCTGCTCGAAGAGGCGGTGCACGGGCCGGGGCGGTACGAACTGCCCCAGCCGACCGGGGATCTGCGGGCGGATCTGCGCACCTGGGTGCAGATCTTCCTGGCCCGAGCGGCCAGTCCGGCAGCGCGGGCGGGAGTGCCCGGGCTGCTGGCGGATTCGCAGACCGAGGAGGCCAGGCAGCGGCTGCTCGCCATCGGCGCGCCGGTGCGCGAGGCCTTCGCCGCCATGCTGGACCGGGCCGCCGCGGGCGGCGCGATCCCGCACGCGGTCGACCCCGAGGTCATGTTCGAAATACTCTCCGGCACAACCACCTTTCACGCGCTCGCGCGGGGCGGGAACGATCAGGGCGAATTCGCGGATCGGCTGGCGGACGCGCTCTACGCGATGGCCGTGCACCCCGTGGCGTGAAGGCCGAGCCGAGGTAGTGCACCGAAAGAGTTCAGGTGCCGCGGCTTTCGTCGTTCCCACCGCGCAGCGCCGTGATGAGATCCGCTATGTGCCTGTCCTGCACGGTATATCCGGGGAAGTAGCAGCACACCCGGTCCGCGTAGCCGCCGAAGCGGTCGAGAATGGCTGCGGCACAGTGCTCGGGCGTCCCGTGCACAGCCAGCGTGGCCACCATCGAGTCGTCGATGAGATCCGTCATCGCCGGGTACTCGCCGCGTTTGGACAGGGCATTGAGTTCCGGTTGCAGGTCCGCCCAGCCCTCGACCTCCAGGACCGGGCGGTAGGCGGGGGTGGAACCGTAGAAGGCCAGCATGCCCCGGACACCGCGCGCGGCCTCGGCCAGTTCGTCGGGCGTCCGGCCCACGCCGACAATGACCTGCGGGTAGAGCCGCAGATCGGCGGGTTTGCGTCCGGCCCTGGACAAGCCCTCCTCGACGGCCGCGAGGGTGCGCTCACGAAAGTGCTTGGCGCTGTTGAACGGCATCACCAGCAGCCCGTCCGCGACCTCCGCCGCGGCGCGGGTCATGCGCGGCCCCAGGGCTCCCAGGCAGATCTCCGGCGGGCCATAGGGATTCGGCCCGGGGCTGAAGGTCGGAGGCATCAGGGTGTGCGAGCTGAACCGGCCTTGAAACCGCAACGGCGCGCGGCCCTCCCAGCTGTCGAAGATCGCTTTGACGGCCTGCACGGTCTCCCGCATGCGGGCCACCGGCTCGGACCAGGTTGCGCCGTACCGCTTTTCGATATGGGCGCGCACCTGTGATCCCAGCCCGAGCCGGAACCGGCCGCCACTGAGCGTCTGGAGGTCGTAGGCCAGGTGCGCCAGGTGTACGGGGCTACGCGGCAGCGCCACAGCGATATTCGTCATGAGATCGGCCGGCACGGCCTGCGCCGCCAGGGCCAGGGGCAGGAACACATCGTTCGGCCCTTCGAAGGTGAACAACCCGTCCGCGCCCAGCGCCACCAGTTCCCGCGCTCGCGCGGCCGTGTCCACGAGCGGCCCGTCCAGCCGCAGATCGACCTTCATCGGCCGATTGTCCCTTCGCGCACCGGGCATTGCGCCGCGGTTCGGTAATCCACCCGGAATTCCTTGATGCCATTGAGCCAGCCCGAGCGCAACCGGCGCGGCTCACCGAGCGCCGTGAGGTCGGGCAGGTGATCGGCGATGGCGTTGAAGATCAGATCGACCTCGAGCCGGGCCAGATTCGCGCCCACGCAGAAGTGCGCGCCGGTGCCGCCGAAGGACAGGTGCGGGTTGGGGTCCCGGCGGATATCGAAGGTCTGCGGGTGGTCGAAGACCTCCTCGTCGAAGTTCGCGGAACGGTACATGAGCACCACCCGCTGCCCCTTCGCGATCCGCACCCCGCCGAGTTCGGTGTCCACGAGCGCGGTGCGCTGGAAGGCGGTCACCGGCGTCGCCCACCGGATGATCTCGTCGGCCGCGGTAGCGGGCCGCTCGCGCTTGAAAAGCTCCCACTGGTCCGGGTGTTCGAGGAAGGCGAGCATTCCGTGGGTGATGGCGTTGCGCGTGGTCTCGTTGCCCGCGACGGCCAGCAGGATCACGAAGAATCCGAACTCCTCGGAGCTCAACGCCTCGCCGTCCACATCGGCGTTGACCAGTTCGGTGACGATATCCGTTGCGGGACAGGCTTTCCGCTCCTCGGCCAGCCGCCAGGCGTACCCGAGCATCTCGGTGGCGGCCGCGACCGGATCGACGTGCGCGTACTCCGGATCGTCGTATCCGGTCATCTCATTGGACCACCGGAACACCTCGGCCCGATCCGACTGCGGCACCCCGATCAGCTCCGCGATGGCCTGTAGCGGCAGCTCGCACGCCACCTGGGTGACGAAATCCCCGGTCCCGGCCCGCGCCGCGGCCTCGACGATCAGCTTCGCGCGGGCGGAAAGCTCTGCCCGCAAGCCATTGACCACGCGCGGCGTGAAACCCTTCGAGATGAGCCGCCGCATCCGCGTATGCTCCGGCGCATCCATATTGATCAGCGAAAATCGCTGCAGTTCAACCTGTTCCCGGGAAATATCGTCCTGATACCGGGGAATGGCGGTGTTCGCGAAACTGGAGAATTCCGCACTGCGCCGCGAAACCTCCTTCACATCGGCATGTTTGCTGACCACCCAGAACCCGTCGTCCGGAAATCCCCCCACCTCCGGCGACTGCGGATTCCACCACACCGGCGCCACGGCCCGCAGCTCCGCGAGTTCGGCCACCGGCACCCGCCGTGCCCACATCTCCGGATCCGTCGCGTCGAACCCCTCCGGCAGCACGGGCCGAGCCTCGCGAGCGTTGACCACCGATCCTCCTCGACACCACCGCATAGGTATTTACCTGCGGATAAATACGTAACATACTATTGCGTAATAGAATACAGAGGAGGCTGTTCCCGCGTGGGCACGAATCGAACGAACGGCCTACCGCTCAGCCGCGCGCCGGCTCACAACGCGAAGGTGAACACCGCCGCCACCACCGCGGTCGCCAATTCCACCACGGCACCCAGCACATCACCGTTGAGGCCACCGAACCGGCGCACACAGTGCCGTACCAGCCGCGCGGACACGGCCAAGGCCCCCACGACGGCAATCGGCCCCAACCACCAGTGACCGGTTGCGAAAACCGCTGCGACCAAGGCGATCCCGCCCCAGCCGTACCCCGCCACCGGCGATTGGGTGCCCGCGACGAGCGCGCCGAACCCCGCGCCGGGCGCGGCTTCGATCCCCCGACGGCAGGCCAGCACCACCGCGATCCGCCCCGCCACAACGGCGAGAACGACCGCGAGCCAATGTCCGGCCCCCGCCAGCGCGGCGAACGAAATCGCCTGCACCGCAATCGCGAACACCAGCGCCGCCACCCCGAACGGCCCGGCCCCACCGCTCTTCATGATCTCGCGGGCCCGCTCCGGCGGACCGTAGCTGCCCAGCCCGTCCATGGTGTCGGCGAGCCCGTCGATATGCATTCCCCGCGTGATCAACGCCAGCCCCGCCACCGCCACGAACCCGGCCAGCAGCCAGGAAGCGCCCAGCGCGCCGAGGGCCCACAGCAGTCCGGCCGCCCCGGCACCGACAAGCGCGCCGACCACGGGAGCCCAGGCGATCGCCCGACCGGCCGACCCGCGATCCACCTGCTCCGGACCCCGCACCGGCAGCACCGTCAGCCACGAGAGCGCCAGCCGCAAGCCGTTCACGAGCGGTCACCGGCACCGTGCGGTCGGGGCCCGGCGGCGGCCCGGCCGAATGCAGGGCGCACCGACGACGCGCGGCGCCGGACACCGGGGTCGGCTGCCTCCGGAAAGAGGTCAGGCACTGGCGGTTTCGGTGGCGTCGGCGGTGCTGACCCCGGCTTCGGCGAAGGTCGCCATCTCGGCGAGGGTGGCGACGGCGGCACGGAGCACCGGCAGTGCGGTGAGCGCGCCGGAGCCTTCGCCGAGGCGCATGGTCATATCGAGCAGGGGTTCCAGTTGGAGGCGCTCGAGGGCGATCTTGTGGGACGGTTCGCTGGAGCGATGGCCGGCGACCCACCAGGCGCGTGCGCCGGGGGCCAGCTGATCGGCGACCAGGGCGGCCGCGGTGACCACGACGCCGTCCAGGATCACCGGCGTGCGACGGGTAGCGGCCTGGGCGAGGAAGCCCGCCATGGCGGCGAGATCCGCACCGGATGCGGTGCGCAGCAGAGCAACCGGATCCCGCAGCACGGGACGGGCCCGCCACATCGCGTCCCGGATGGCAGCCGTCTTGCGAATCCAGCCCGCGTCGTCGACCCCGGTGCCGCGGCCGACCGCGATCACCGGTTCCGTATCGGTCAGACCGGCGATGAGCACCGTGGCCGGGGTGGTGTTGCCGATCCCCATATCCCCGGCGACGAGAAGGTCCGCGCCCGAATCGATTTCCTGATCGGCGATGGCGACACCGGCCGCCAGCGATGCCTGCACCTCCTCCTCGGTCAGCGCGTCCTCGCGATCGATGGACCCACTGGAGCGCCGCACCTTGAACCGCGAGATCTCCGGCGCGGTATCCGCGTCGACGGCGATGTCCTCCACCCGCACGGTCGCATCCGCCAGCCGCGCAAGCACATTCACCGCCGCGCCGCCGCTGCGGAAGTTGGCGACCATCTGCGCGGTCACCTCGCTCGGGTAGGCCGACACCCCGTGCCGAGCCACCCCGTGATCCCCCGCGAACACCACCACGCGCGCCCGCTCGAACTGCTTGGGCGGGCACTGCCCCTGGCACGCCGCCACCCAATTCCCCAGCGCCTCCAGCCGTCCCAGCGCACCCGCGGGCTTGGTCAGCCGCGTCTGCCGCTCCTCCGCGGCCGCCCGCACCCCGATATCCGGCCCGGCCACCGGCCCGAACTCCACCGGCCGCGCCAACACCTTCCGCAGCTCCGGACCCGAATCCGCCACCGCCGCAGCCGCACTCACACCGTTCACCAGCTCGGCACCGGCCACGGCATCGGCCCCGCCGAGCGACACGGACGCCCCGGCAGCGGTCTCCGCCGAACCAGGTGCATCCGTCGACGTGCCCGAGAGACTCTGGGCCGCAACGCTGTCTGCGGACGTGCCCGCGACGGCCGTGGCCGACCCGGTGAGCGCGGCGGCTATACCGATGGCATGCGCCGAGTTCGACAACGCGGCGGCTGTGCCGATGGCCTCCGCCGAGTTCGACAACGCGGCGGCCGAGGCGGTGGCGCGATCGGGCTTCACGCGGATGGGCTGCCCGGCGACGAGCAGGTACACCTCGTCGCACACCTGGGCCAGGCGCTGGTTCAGGCTGCCGAGTTCGTCGCGGAACAGGCGGCCGGAGCGGGTCGCGGGGATGACCCCGAGACCGACCTCGGGGCTCACGATCACCAGGCGGTCCTGGTAGGCGGCCACCGCGCCGACCAGCGCGTCCAGGTCGGGGGCGACGGCGCCGCGCGGGGATTCCCACGCCGCACGGGCATCGATGCGGGCCGTGAGCCAGGTGCCGAGGTCGTCGATCAGGGTCGCGGGAGCGGCCGTGGCCTCCCCGTCGGCGAAGGTCGCGTTGGCCGGAACTGCCGCGTCATCCCCTGCGGCGGCTGCAGCCAGGGCCGCCACCGCATCACCTTCGATGACGGTCCAGTTGGCGGGCCGCCGGGCCTGATGCGCCGCAATGCGTTCGGCGAAATCGTCGTCGGCCGGGTCCGGAACGGCGGTAGCGACGTATCGCACCGCCTCGGAGGCAACCAGCTGTTCCGCGAAAGCCGACTTCCCGGACCGGGCTCCACCGAGCACCAGCGTCCGCAGCGGCCGATCGGATGTTTGAGCAGTGTGCGACACGTCAGCACGGTATCAACCGCGCGCCCGCAGCAGCCGACAGGCACGACTCTCCCGCCAGGGATCACACCCCCGCGCCCACCGGTCCGCGCGGACGCGACGCTACTGGTTCTGCACCGCCAGCCGCCCGGCCAGGGCGACGAAGGACGCACCGAAGACGCGCCGCATCCAGGTCACCACGGCGGGCCGGGAGATGACGTGGTTGCGGACGGCCGCCGCGAAGGCGCCGTACACCGCGAAGACCACGAAGGTCGCCAGCATGAACAGGGCGCTCAGCTCCAGCATGCGGACGGTGGCGTTCGCGGAGTTCGCCGGAATGAACTGCGGGAGGAAGGCGAAGAAGAAGATCGTCAGCTTGGGGTTGAGGACATTGACCAGGACGGCGGACAGGATCACGCGGCCCGCCGACGGCGCACCCGCTTCGCTCTCCTCCGGAACGGCCAGAGCGCCCTTGTCCCGCAGCGTGTTCCACGCCATGTACAGCAGGTAGGCGACGCCGAGATATTTCAGGGTCTGGAAGGCGACGGCGCTCGTATTCAGCACCGCCGCAAGGCCGGTGATGGCCGCCACCATATGGGGAACGATGCCCAGGGTGCATCCGAAGGCCGCGATCACGCTGGCTCGCACACCTCGCGACAATCCGGCGGCGAGGGTGAACAGCACCCCGGTGCCCGGCGTCGCCACGATGACGAGCGTCGTCAGCAGAAATTCGATGCTCATCCCCCGCACAGTAACCGAGCGAATCGCTCGGCGACAGGCACTCTTTCAGGACCCTGCGGAACCCACGACCGCCCCCGCACAGCGCCGGTCGGCGGTCAGGACACCGTCGCCTTCTCGTCGACGCGGGCGCCGAATCGCCGCCGATATTCGGTGGGCGCGATGCCGACCAACTTCTGGAAGTGGTGCCGCAGCAGCGTGCCCGACCCGAATCCACAGCGGTGCGACAGCGTCTCCAGATCCATATCGGTGGCTTCCAGCAGCTGCTTGGCCAGCAGGATCCGCTGACCTGTCAGCCATTTCACCGGGGTGGTGCCGGTTTCGGCGGCGAAGCGCCGCGCGAAGGTGCGGGTGGACATGGCCGATCGCGCGGCCAGCGATTCGACGGTGTGCGGCAGTTCGAGGTTCTCGCCCATCCAGTGCAGCGTCTCGCTGAGACTGTCGGAACTGCAGTCCACGACCGGTCTTTCGATGAACTGCCGCTGTCCGCCGTCGCGCTGCGGCGGCACCACCATGCGGCGCGCGATGGCATTGGCGACATCGGAGCCCAGCTCACGTCGCACCAGATGCAGGCAGGCGTCGATACCCGCGGCCGTGCCCGCGCTGGTGATCAGGTTCCCCTCGTCGACGAACAGCACGTCCGGGTCGACGGTGGCCTCCGGATAGCGTTGCGCCAGCTGCTCGACATAGCGCCAGTGCGTGGTGCATTTGCGGCCGTCCAGGAGTCCGGCCTCGCCGGCGAGGAAGGCCCCCGAACACACGGTGAGCACGGTCGCCCCGCGTGCGGAGGCTTCCCGTACGGCGTCGATCACCCTCGGGTCGATGTTCTGCATGGCCGCGAACGGGAAGGCCGGGATGGCGACGAGATCCGCGTCGAGCAGTTCCTCGAGGCCGTACTCGGGGGTGACGGTAATGCCCGGTGAGCTGGTGCTGAGCGGTTTGCCGGGCGCGACGCCGCAGACCCGGAAGTCGAAGCCGGGTAGCCCGTCCATGGTGCGATCCAGGCCGAAAACCTCGCAGACCACGCCGAATTCGAACATGGCGAGCCGGTCGTTGAGTACGACGGCGACCTTCGAGAGCATGTTCCCACCATACCTGGCCGGATATTTACGAACAATGTCAGAACTGCCACTGTTGGCAGTAACTGCTCTATAGAAAACTTACTGCCATGCAAGCGCTCCACGCAATCACCGCCGCAGGAACCGTCATGAGTGCCCTCGGCTACCTCACCTACGTCGGCATGGCGTGGGACGCAACCGAATCCACCGACGAGGGAGAGCAGCAGATATGACCGCCGTAGTCCCCACCCACGAATTCCGCTCCACCAGCACCGATCACACGAGCCAGAAGACCGCAGCCATGTTCAAGCGCCTCTTCACCCTGTTCGCGGCGGCCGGCCGCGCCGTCCCCTTCCACCGCGAATCCCGCTGGGAACTCTCGGGTTCCACCAATTTCGCCGACCGCGACCGCGAACGCGCGGTCAACGACATCCGCGCCATCGCCAGCATGCGAGAGCACGGATGAGCGGCGCGCGACTCCCACGAATCCGATCCGCCGGTCGCCGCCCGCAGGCGGCCGGCGCGAATCGGACCGCGAATTAGATGCTGTCGCCGGGCTTGACGCGGGGCTTGGGGGCGCGCATGCGGCGCACCTGCGAGGCGCGCACGAAGGCGTACCAGCCCAGCGACATCGGCCGGTCCTTGGCCTCGGGGAAGCGTTCCCGCACCCGGTTGTTCACGATCCGGCCGAGCACGAAGCCCTCGATGATCATGAACAGCATCATCACCAGCATGCCCAGCGTGACGATCGCCTGCAGGGCGGGCGAGAGGATCATGCTGACGATCAACACCAGCGCCAGCGGCATGAACAGGCCGAGCAGATTGCGGCGCGCGTCCACGATGTCCCGCACGTACCCCTTGACCGGACCCTTGTCGCGCGGCAGCAGGTACTGCTCGTCACCGGCGAGCATGCGCGCACGGCGATCCTGCATATCGCTGCGCCGCTGCGCGGACGCGGCCTTGCGCTCGGCCTTGGAACCGCGCAGCGCCTTGCGCCGGGCACGCGCCTCCTTGGCGGTGGTCGGCGGCGGCGCGACCGGCCCGCGACGGCGGGCTTCGGCCTCTCGGCGCTTCGGGGTGGGCCGACCCTTACCGGCGGTCGCGGGCCGCTCCGCGACCGTCGCCGCACCACCGGCATCGACGGCGGAGGTGTCGGAGGAGGGGGTGGTCTCGCCACGGCGGAGGAACTTCACGCCGACCAGGCTATTCGATGACGTGTCCGCCGGAAAAACCTGGTCCGTACCTTTAGCGTGGCAATCGTCGCAATATCCATCACAATCCCTGCCCGTGCGGCAGTAATCTCGCCGCGTAGGATTGGGAATAGCCGCCCGCGAAGTGGCGTTGACAGCCCACGAGCCGTGCGCTGAATTCACGGGTTGACCATTGGTCCTTTAGGAGAGTTCATGACTGTGCAGAACGAGACCACCACTCACGGTGTGACTCTGTCCGACGCCGCCGCCTCCAAGGCGAAGGCTCTGCTGGATCAGGAAGGCCGCGACGATCTCGCGCTGCGCATCGCCGTGCAGCCGGGCGGTTGCGCCGGCCTGCGCTACCAGCTCTTCTTCGACGACCGCATCCTGGACGGCGACCTCAAGGTCGAGTTCGGCGGCGTCAAGCTGGTCGTCGACCGCATGAGCGCCCCCTACGTGCAGGGCGCCCAGATCGACTTCGTCGACACCATCGAGAAGCAGGGCTTCACCATCGACAACCCGAACGCCACCGGCTCCTGCGCCTGCGGCGACAGCTTCAACTGACCTGAACCGCACAGCGCGGAACCTCGGCCGAGGTTCCGCGTTGTCGTGTGTCCAGGCCACCCCGAGACACCTGAGCTGAGTCCGGTGCAGCACCGAGCCACGCAAGTCTCGAGGGGTTAGGCACCGCCCCGCGAGCCCCCACGGTTTCGGCACCGAGCCCGCAAGTCTCGAGGGGGTTCGGGGGCGAAGCCCCTGAGAGCCTTCCGAGAGTTGGAATAACCCGTCTCGGACAGTATTTTTAGGGTGTGGGCCGATCGGTCCGCTCCTCCCCACCACCGGCCCCGCGTCCGCCGCCGACACAGGTGTGCGCAGCGCATGTCACCGAAGGATTGACGCTCGTGACCATCGCCGTGTCCGCCTCCATCGCGACCGACCACCTCATGCGATTCCCGGGGAAGTTCTCCGACGTCCTGCTCGCCGATCAGCTCCAGCACGTCTCCCTCAGCTTCCTCGTCGACGATCTGGTGATCCGCCGCGGTGGCGTCGCCGGCAACATCGCCTACGCCATGGGCCTGCTCGGCCAGCGCCCGCTGCTGGTCGGCGCGGTCGGCCCCGACTTCGGCGAATACCGCCAGTGGCTGGAATCCAACGGCGTCGACTGCTCGGCCGTGAAGATCTCCACCGAGGCGCACACCGCCCGCTTCGTGTGCACCACCGACGAGGCCATGGCGCAGATCGCGTCCTTCTACCCGGGCGCCATGAGCGAGGCCCGCGAGATCGATATCGCGGAACTGGCTGCGGCCCGCGAACTTTCGCTGGTGCTGGTGGGCGCGAACGATCCCGACGCCATGGTGCGCCACACCGAGCAGTGCCGCGCGGCCGGAATCCCCTTCGCCGCTGACCCTTCTCAGCAGCTGGCGCGCCTGGACGGCGAGCAGGCGCTCTCGCTCATCGACGGTGCGGCCTACCTGTTCACCAATGAGTACGAGTGGGGCCTGCTGCTGTCGAAGACCGGCCTGAGCGAGGCGGAAGTCGGTGAGCGCGTGGGCATTCGCGTCACCACCCTCGGCTCGAAGGGCGCGAAGATCGTCGACCGCGACGGCACCGAACTGCATGTGGACGTGGTGCCCGACACCGCGAAGGTGGATCCGACCGGTGTCGGCGACGGCTTCCGCGCGGGCTTCCTCACCGGCCACACCGCGGGCCTGTCGCTGGAGCGTTCGGCGCAGCTGGGCTCGCTGATCGCCGTGCACATCCTGGAGACCGTCGGCACCCAGGAGTGGACCCTCGACCGGGATGTCGCGCTCAAGCGCCTGCGTGAGGCGTACGGCGCGGAGGCGGCAGCCGACATCGAGTCGATTCTCGGCTGAAACCTGCCGGACTCTTTCATACCGCACGCTGATCATGCGATCGGCGTGCGGTTTTCTCTGCGCGGTTGATGCGCGCTGTCTGTGTTGGTTGTTTTTCGAAGGACCTGATGATGGTGGTGCGGGTCGGCATTGTCGACTTGATCTCGCGCTCGCCCGAGAGCATGACGCGGCGGGTATTCACGGAAGCGGTGGTGGCTGGGGCTGCGCTGATCGCTGATCGTGCCGATTTCCAATTGGAGACAACGGTTTTCGGGATCGACCCGATGGGGCCGCTGGATGATGTGGACTGGCGTGGGCTGCGCGATATGGACGCGCTCGTCGTCAGCGGGAGTGAACCGACCACCTCGGATATCGCGGACGAACCGCTGGTGGCGCTGATCGCGAGCATCCTGCGCGAATGCGGCGCGGCGACCTCGCTGCTGTTCTCCTGCCAATCCGCGCACGCCGCACTGCATGTGCTCCACGGGCTGCGGCGGGAGCGGCTGGCCGTGCGCTGCCACGGCACGTTCCTGCACCAGGTGAGTGGTGCGGGTGATCTGGTGGCCGGGCTGCCGGACGAGGTGTTCGTGCCGCATTCCCGATGGAATGTCATGACGTCCGCGGATCTGCGCGCGGCCGGGGTGCCGATTCTGCTGGATTCCACGGAGTCCGAATGGCATCTGGCGGCCAGCGCCGACGGGTTGAACCAGGTGTTCCTGCAGGGGCATCCGGAGTATCTCCACGACACCATGGCGCGTGAGTACCGGCGTGAGCTGCGGCGGTGGCTGGCCGATCAGACCCGGCCGTTCCCGGAGATCCCACTGGCGTACTTCCCGTTCGAGACGCATCAGTACCTCATGCATCACGCGGCGCTGGTGCGCAGTCAGGGTGATCCGGCGCTGCTGGACGATTTCCCGCTGCCGTCGAGCTATGCGGAGCTGACCAGCGACTGGTCCGGGCATTCGCGGTTGTTCTTCGCGAATTGGCTGCGCGCCATCCACGATCGGCTGGGCGCGAAGACGCTGCAGGTCGCCTAGTCGGCTACTGCTCGAGCGACCGCTCACCATAAGCTGGTTGCCATGGCCACGGACCGTTTGTATTTTCGTCAGCTGCTCGCCGGAAGGGACTGGGCAGTCGGCGACCCCATCGCCACACAGATGCGGAACTTCGCGTACCTGATCGGTGACCGCGACAGCGGCGAATGCGTGGTGGTGGATCCGGCGTATGCGGCCGGGGACCTGGTGGACCTCGCCGAAGCCGACGGTATGCGCCTGACCGGCGTCCTCGCCACCCACCACCACCCCGACCACGTCGGCGGCACCATGATGGGATTCACCCTGCGCGGGGTGAAGGAACTGCTCGAGCGCACCGACGTGGCAGTGCACGTGAACAAGGAAGAGCTGCCGTGGGTCGCGAACGTCACCGGCATCGCGCCCAGTGAACTCACCGGGCACGAGCACGGCGACAAGGTCGCGGTCGGCGACTTCGAGATCGAACTCCTGCACACGCCGGGCCACACCCCGGGCAGCCAGTGCTTCCTGTTCCAGGACCGGTTGATCGCGGGCGACACCCTGTTCGTCGACGGCTGCGGTCGCACCGACTTCCCCGGCGGCGACTCCGACGCCATGTTCCGCAGCCTGCGGTATCTGGCTGGGCTGCAAGGGGATCCGGTGGTGTACCCCGGCCACTGGTACTCCGATGAGCCGAGCGCCACGCTGTCGCATATCAAGGACAAGAACTACGTCATGCGGCCGCAGACGTTGGAGCAGTGGCATATGTTCATGCCCGGCTGAGGGCCGTTACTCGGGAGACACGCCGCAGCTGTGCAATCCCGGTCCAAGGCTCGGCAGACCCCATCAACCAAACGCGCCCGCCCCGAATCCGTTCGGGGCGGGCGCATTTCATGTTTCCGAGCCTAAGCCAGGGTGCGCAGCCAGCCGTGGCTGTCGGCGAAGGTGCCGCGCTGAATGCCGGTGAGGGTGTCGCGCAGCGCCATGGTGACCTCACCCGGCTCGCCATTGCCGATGGTGAATTCGCCTGTGGCGGAACGCACCGAGCCGACCGGGATCACCACGGCCGCGGTGCCGCAGCCGAAAACCTCGGTGATCTCCCCGGATTCGACGCCGCTACGCCACTCCTCCACCGAAACCTTGCGCTCCTCAACCGGATACCCGGCATCGGCGGCCAGCGTGATAAGCGAATCACGGGTGATACCCGGCAGCAGGGAGCCGGACAGCTCCGGCGTCACCAGGCGGGCGTCCGAGCCGCTGCCGTAGACGAAGAACAGGTTGTTGGTGCCCATCTCCTCGACGTACTTGTGCTCGCAGGCGTCCAGCCACACCACCTGGTCGCAGCCCTTCTCGGCAGCCTGCTGCTGGGCGAGCAGCGAGGCGGCGTAGTTGCCCGCCACCTTCGCCTCACCGGTGCCGCCGGGAGCCGCGCGCACGAATTCGGTCGACAGCCACACCCGCACCGGCTTCAGCCCGCGCGGGAAATACGCGCCCGCCGGGGAGGCCAGCAGCAGGTACTTGTAGGCACCCGCGGGCTTCACGCCCAGGCCGACCTCGGTGGAGAACATGAACGGCCGCAGGTACAGCGACTCCTCGCCACCGGCCTTGGGCACCCATTCGCCGTCGACCTCGAGCAGCTGGCGAATCGACTCGATGAACAGGTCGGCGGGCAGTTCGGCCATGGCCATCCGCTTGGCCGACCGCTGGAACCGCGCCGCATTGGCATCCACCCGGAAGGTGGCGATGCTGCCGTCGGCCTGCCGGTACGCCTTCAGACCCTCGAAGATCGCCTGCCCGTAGTGGAAAACCATGGTCGCCGGATCCATGGCGAGCGGCGCGAACGGCTCGACCTTGGCATTGCCCCACTGCCCGTCGGCGTAATCGATGGACACCATGTGGTCGGTGAAGAACCGCCCGAACCCGGGCTCCGCGAGAATCTCCTGCCGCCGCTGCGCCGGCACGGGCGCGGGATGCGTGACACGGGTGAACTGCGCGGCGACTGTCATGACCGGGAGTCTAATTTGCCCGTCCGAGCGCGTGGGACGCTCCCCCGACTTGGCCGGAGAGCCACACTGGAACCGGACCCGCGTAACCCCTCCGGCGAAGGGCGGCGAATGAATATCGAACCCCTGCGGGCGCGACTCGAAGCCCTCCAGCGCACCCTGCGCCGGTACACCCGGCCGATCCCGATGAAGCAGGGCAACCGGTTCCGCCGCTGGCTGCCGCCGCGACGGTGAGCGGGTATCGACGCTCACGCCGCCCAGCACAATGCTCACCCTTGGGCCGCTCAGCACAGTGCGCGCTGCCGCGGGATCACGCGATCCCGCGGCAGTGGGCGGCGCGTCGCGACAGGCTAGGACGCCGTACGGGCCTCGACGAACGGCGGGCGGATGACCTCGCAGCGCAGGCGGCGGCCACGGACATCGACCTCGACCTCGTCACCGGGCTTGATATCCGCGTCGGTGTTGAGCAGGGCCAGCGCGATGCCGACCTTGAGGCTGGGCGAGAACGTGCCCGAGGTGGTCTCGCCGACGGTGTCGTCACCGCGCAGGACGGCCTGGCCCTGACGCAGAACACCGCGGTCGACCGCCTTGAGACCCAGCAGGATTCGCTTGGGCCCTTCGGCCTTCTCCTGCTCCAGCGCGGCCTTGCCCCAGAACTCGGGCTTCTTCCAGCCGACCGCCCAGCCGGTGCGGGCTTCCAGGGGCGAGATGTCCACGGACAGTTCGTGTCCGTGCAGCGGGTAGCCCATTTCGGTGCGGAGGGTGTCGCGCGCGCCGAGCCCGGCGGGCTGGCCGTCGGCGGCCTTCACCTGGTCGAGGATGGCGCGGAAGACGGCCTCGGCGTCGTCCCAGCGGGGCAGCAGTTCGTAGCCGTGCTCGCCGGTGTACCCGGTGCGGCAGACGCGGACCGGGCGGCCGTCCCATTCGGCGTCGACGTAGGCCATGTACTCCATATCGGTGGGAAGACCCAGTGCCGCAAGCACATCCGCCGACTTGGGGCCCTGCACGGCGAATACCGCGTAACCCCGGTGCTCATCGGTGATGGTGATGCCCTCGGGGGCGGCCTTGACCAGTTCGGCCACCACGCTGGCGGTGTTCGCGGCGTTGGGCACGAGGAAGATCTCGTCATCGGAGACGTAGTAGGCGATGAGGTCGTCGATGACGCCGCCCTCGGGGGTGCAGCACAGTGTGTACTGCGCCTTGCCCGGCCGGATCCGGCCCAGGTCGTTGCTCAGCGCCGAGTTCACGAACGCCGCGGCGCCCGGCCCCTTGACGGTGGCTTTGCCGAGGTGGCTGACGTCGAAGACGCCGACGGTGGTCCGCACGGCGGTGTGCTCGCCGACGGTGCCCGCGTAGGAGACCGGCATCTCCCAGCCTCCGAACGGCGCGAAGGTGGCGCCGAGCTCGACATGAACAGCGTGGATGGGTCCCTGCAGCAGCTTCTCGTCGGTCACCCGCACGAGCTTATCGCCCGCGGCGCGCATTCCACGCCGAGGGCGATGACCGCTATCCGATTCCGGATAATCGCTCGCTGATCGACAGCAGCGTGGACCGCAATCCGGCGACCTCGATGCGCGCCGCCGACTCGGATCGCTCGAAGGCGAGCTGCTCGATCCGGGTCAGATTGTCGGCATTGCCGTCGGCGACGTTCAAGGTGGTGACCACCCGGGTGAGGTTCCAGTCGGCCCGGCGGTACTGCGCGACGGCTTCATTCCGCAGTCCGGCATGACGGCTCTGCAGGGCGGTCTCCGCGGCGATGGCCGACAGCGACGCCTCCTCCAGATGCTTCCCGACCGCCACGAAATACTCGCAGTGATCGAGGAAGGCCCGGTGCGTGTATCCGAATCTCATTGTGCCCCCGCCGAATTACGCGGCCGCGCGACCAGTCTGGTGCCGATATGTCGGCGATCCGCTCTGCCCGCCGACCCGGCCGATCTCCGCACGCTGCGCGAGAACCTTTCCGCTCCAGCGCATTCGGTACGGCTGTGGACTAGCGGCACGGTCGGCATATCCAGACACCCTTCTGAAACTGATTGGTTCCAGAAAGGGAATTTACATTCACATGAGTGGACCGTGTGGCGAAATCACGCCAGTGGAGGCGTGACTCACACCGGCATCGAGCAACGCCACCAACTGCCGCTCGTCGAGCACCTCGATAAGGTGACCCCGCCCGCACAGTTCCGCCACTCGACGCGCCTTGGTGGTATGGAATCCCGCGGGATCATATCCGGTGAAACCGTCGCCGATCACCAGGCAGGTGGTGCGCCTGGTCACGTTCTTCGCCGGTGTCGCACCATGTTTCGCGATCGCGTCCCAGGCTTCCTGCCGGGTCATCGACGCCAGCTCACCGGTGAACACCACCACCCGCCCGTCCAGCGGATGCCCCGGATCCCTGCCGATGACCTCGGGCATGACGAGCTCGTCCCGGGGAGAGATCGCACGTCGCGACCGCCCCGAGTCGTATCGCCGTTGCGGCCGAGCGGATTCACCCGACGGCTCCCGCGCCACCCGAGTACGCCGCACCGGCCGCAACTCCCCGGTCCGCTCGAGCTCGGCCAGTGAGGAAACACCCGCCCGCCCCGCCAACGCCACCACGATGTCGGCCGCCGCCGCGGCATCCGCACCGGCTTCGTGATGGGCGACCAATTCCACCCCGAGCGCCTCCGCCACACTCGGCAGCCGATAGCTCTCCAGATCCAGATGCCGCTGCGCCAGGGCCAGACTGCAACTGAAATCCCAACGCGGCGACTCGATTCCACTGTGCTCACACGCCTGCCGGAGCGCGCCGCTGTCGAATCCAGCGTTGTGCGCCACCACCGGCAATCCGGCCACCACCTCCAGCACGCCCGGCCACCGCTGCGCGAATCGCGGATGTTCGGCCACCATCTCCGGCCGAATCCCGTGCACCCGGACATTGTGCCGCGCAAAGAAATCAACCGCCTCCGGCGGCCGGCACAACCACGACCACGTACTCACCCGCAACCCGTCCCGCACCACCGAAACCCCGATGGCACAGATACTTCCGCGCGAGGAATTGGCCGTCTCCACATCGACGGCGGCGAAAGTGAGTCCGGGTATGGTCACCGCACAACCAGCGGCAGCGGCCGCGCGGCCCGCCCACCGTGCTCGGCCAGGAACCCGCGCGCCACCCGCAGCGATTCGAAATCGGCCCAGGCATCGGCCAGCTCAGCGATCCCGTGCGCCAAAACCAATGTCGGCCGCACGATCTCGGCCGCCGCCGGAAACTCCCGCCGCAACTCCCCCGGATGCACCACGTCCGGCCACTGCGGCCGAATCAGCTTGCCGCCCACCGCCTCCCGATGCGAACTGAACAG
Source organism: Nocardia acididurans (assembly GCF_016741815.1). Taxonomy (GTDB): domain Bacteria; phylum Actinomycetota; class Actinomycetes; order Mycobacteriales; family Mycobacteriaceae; genus Nocardia; species Nocardia acididurans. Next base: position 20,032 of record NZ_JAERRJ010000021.1, on the reverse strand, counting down.
TCGGTCCGCATCCGCGATCTCGGCCTCCACCGCCGCCACCGTGCCATCCACATCCACAACCCCCTCCGCCACAACCCCTCCCGGCACCTCACCCGCCCCACTCCGCACGACAATCCGCTGCCCCGCCACCAGCGTGGCCACAGCCGCGTCCTCCCCCCTCTCCAACACCCAAGCGCCCGATAGCCGCGAAAGCCCGATCGGCTGACCGACATTCACATGCCAGACCACGAGGCGACCCTCCACCTCGTCCAGCACAACCACCAAAGACAGAACAGCCTGCTCCGGGATGCTCATGACACTCCGTGTACTTGCGGACGGGTTTGCATCGGTCACCGTAGACCACCCCACCGACAAGTAGACCCGGAACCCAGGTGTCGATCACTGTTTTTCGACTGTGCGGCAGTATTTTTCGGGCCTGTTCTCGCGGTCCGCGCCGGAACTGCTCAGTGAGCCTTGATGGTATTGATCTGCATGGCCAGTTCGATGACCCGTTTGTCGTTTTCGCCGTATCGCACCGCCATCTGACTGTGCAGCCGCTTGAGCCGAGTCAGGGCCGCACGATTGTCGCCGGTGTGCACGTGGCAGGTGGCGAGCTGGCGTTGGCAGTACATGACCTGATCGTCGTAGGGTCCGCGCTCGGCGGTGAGATCGTCGATGAGGGCCCGGTACAGGTCGCCGGCGCCGGAATAGTCGGCGCTCTCGAAGCGCAGGTCCGCAAGTCTCATCCGGGCTTCGACGACATCGGCGTCACGCGAACCCTGCAGTGGCACAGCGATATCCACGACCGTCTTCAGTTCATGAATGGCTGGCTGGTAGCGCGAGTCGTCAGCGAGGTCACGGGCATTGCGCATGGCGCGCTGGAGGTCGCCGCGGCTGAAATCGATTGTGCGAGCACCGTTCGACTCCGCGGGGCGGTGCAGTTTGTGGGTGGGCGCCGCGATCGTCGGGGCAGTGCGGCTGGAGATGGCCGCGCCGACGGCCTGGGCGTACATCTGTGCCGGACTACGGGTGTCGTTGATCTCGGGTAGCTCGGTGAGACCGGTCGCGTGGCGCATCAGGACGGTGTGCACCGTAGCGGCGTCCTCAGGGCGCTGCGCGGGACTCTTGGCGAGCATGCCCATGATGAGACAGGCAATCTCGACGGCCATATCCGGGCGCTCGCGCTGGATGTCGGGCGGCGTCTGGTGAACCTGGTTCTGCCACACCGCGAATGCGGAACTGCCGGTCATCACGCGGTCGCCGGTGAGCAGCTCGTGCAGCACCAGGCCGAGGGAGTACAGGTCGGTCTGCGGCACCACCGTGCGGCCCTCCACCTGCTCCGGGGCCATGAAGGCGGGCGTGCCGAGGGTATGGCCGGTATTGGTGTAGCGGGTCATATCGGCATCAGGGGCAACGGCAAGGCCGAAATCCAGCACCTTCACCGTGCCGTCGGCACACAACATGAGATTGGAGGGCTTCAGATCTCGGTGATAGATCCGATTGCGATGGGTGGCGGCGAGTACGGCCGCCGCCTGCGCACCCAGGGTGGCGACGACTCCGATGGGCAGCGGACCGTGCCGTTCGAGCAGCGTGTCGAGAGTGATACCATCGACGAACTCCATGACGAGGTAGGGCCGATCCGGCTGTCCACGAACGATTCCCGCGTCATGAATGACGGGCATGCCGGGATGGCTGATGCTCGCCATCAGCTCGGCCTCCCGGATGAAGCGTTTCGTCCAATCCGGATCGTCGTCCAGGCTCGGGTTGGTGAACTTCACCGCGATCCGGCGTTTCAGATGCTGGTCGAAACCCTCGTGCACCTGGCCCATCCCGCCCGAGCCGATCTTGCCGAGCACCTCGTAGCGGCCATCGACGACCTGCGGTTGCACCGGCCCTACCTCCGTGAGTCCAGAAAAGCTGACATGCCAACCTACTCGGGGGCAGCGGCCGGCCGAAGCCGCCCCTGCGCCAACCCGCCGAACCCGAGCCGCACCAGTTCGGCGACGCTCGTTCGCCGGCGTTCCCAGGCAGATTCGAGCTCATTGAGTTGCTCGAACGCGAGTCCGTAGCGGCGCTGTTCGGCGAGGGTGCGGCGGGGCACCGCGACCCGGTACAGGTCGATGGGTTGGCCGTCGGCGGCCTCGACAGCGGCGCGCAGCACGCCCGCGAGGAAGTGCGGATCGAGAGCCTTCGAATTGACGCGCACCACTTGGATATTTGGTCCGAGCAGCACCCCGTCATCGACACAGACCCGGGCGGCCGGCGCGGAACCACCGACGACCGCGACATCCCCCTTGCGCACCAGCACCGTGCCAGGGGCGCCGGCCGAACCCCAGCGCGACGGCGCGCGGCCGAGGCGGACATCCTTCGCTATCAGCAAGGGGGTATCGCCTTCGGTGGAGACGACGGCGTGCGGCGACTCGTGAATACTCACGGCTTCGGCCTCAAGCAGATCCTCGAGCGAGACCGTGTCCGGTGCAGTGGAGTCCGGCTGCAACTCGGGGACCGTCCAGTCCTGTACGCGTAGTTGCGCGTACAGCGTCGGGTATTCACCCAGCGGGGCACGAAACCCCTTCTGGTCAGCAATATCCCGCATCACGATCCGTGGACTCCCCCCAAGATCAACACCCGCATAGTCTCTGCGGTCGGCAGCAACGGTAGCAGCCCAGCGCGAAAAGGAACGGGCGAACCGCTGCGCAATACGACAGCTCTGCTCATCGACCGCTACCCTCCTCGAATTCCTCGCTCGGAGCCAATGCACCAGCGGTCAATCCGGTGGTCACCGATTCCGCCACATCCTCGGCCGCGTAGGTGGCGCGGCGTGCGGCGGTGCGCAATTGGAAGAGGAGACGGAATATCTCGCCGTAGCGTTGTTGCTCGGCCAGTGAAAGCACCGGGACGCGCAACCTGCTCGGGTCGAATCGGACCGTGGATGTTCTTGTCGCGGAAACATTTTCGGCGCCGGTGAGGAATCCGGCGAGGAACCAGGGATCGAGGCGATCCAGGTCGGCCCGCAAGGCGTGAATATGCGGCCCGATCACCGCTCCCACATCCTCCGATTCCGCGACACGCGCACTGCGCCCCCCGGTTCGATCGCTTCGCACGGCGGGAATCAGAACGTCGCCTATCCGGACCTCTTCGACTTGCGCCGGCGCGGATGTGGACATAACACCGGATGCCGGACTACCGGTCGCCACATCGGGTGCTGTGATGACTCTGCGCCGATCGCCCAGGGCCGGTTTCTCCGATGCGGGCGGCTGGCTGCGAATCCATTGCAGCTGACCGTGATTCTGTAGCTCCGCGATGGTGACGAAGCGCCACGACTGCCCTGCCGATTCCGCCCAGCCGGTCAATGCGCCCGTACCCTCGGCCAATTCCTTTGCAGCACTGGTGAGTCTGCCGATGGCGTTGTCGACCTGCGTGGAAAGCGCGCCGGAATCCAACGAGGACCGTACGTATTTGGCCGGGGTGAGATCCACTTCGTCGTCGAGCACCTCGATGAGGCGCACCGTCGCCGCTTCACCGGATTCTGCCGCGGTGTCCGGATTCTCACCGTCGAAGGCCCACCACGCACGAGTGACGGCCGCGGTCACCGCATCCCAATCGATGCGGTCCTCACCGTCGCCGCCGGGGATTCCGGTCGTGTCGACGAACAGCAGATTCTCCGGAACCGGTGCGGCGGGTTGCGGCTCCCTCAGCACCCACAGTTGCAAGCCAACGTGCCATGGTTGCGCGGCGCCGGGAGCCAACCCGATGACAGCTCGAAGTACCCCGCGCCGCACCAGATTCGCGCGAATCTTGCGGCCGGAGGGACGTGTGGCCACGGCCGGCGGCAGTAGCAGTACGGCAGTGCCACCCGGCCGCAGGTGCGCCACTGTGTGCTGCACCCAGGCGAGTTCGGATTCACCCCGTGGCGGCGGGCCGTACTTCCATCGGGTGTCCATCGCCATTTCGGCTGAGCCCCAGTCACGTTGACCGTAGGGGGGATTGCTGAGCACAGCATCGACCTGAAGCGCGGGGAAGGCGTCCGCGGTGAGACTGTCACCATCGCGCACCGCCGGCTCGGCCGCCGTTCCGGCTTCCAGCAGGAGCCGTGTGCGCTGCACCTGCAGCGGCAGTACATCCTGGCCGTACAGCTCGGTAGCTCCATGCGCGGCCGCCGCGAGCAGAAGCGAGCCGCTGCCACAGGCGGGGTCCAGCGCACTGCGCAGCTCGAGTGATCCCGGTGAGACCACCAGCGACGCCATCAGCCTCGCCAAGCGCTCGGGAGTGATGTACACACCCGTGGCCGAACTGTCCTCGAGTGCCCGATCCGCCAGCGCGTCGACAGCGATGCGCGGACCGTCGGCTGCCGTTGATCGCTCCAGCGCCCGGATCGCGGCAGCCGCGAATTCGGCCGGAGCATCGTCGGAGACCCAGCCGCCACCGGCCCACCGCAACGACTCCATGAACCGCATCACCGCACCGGGAGTGGCCTGCAGACGCACCAGCGTCCGCAGTTCATTGCTCGGCGACTCGGCCGCGTCGAACCCGTGCCCGGACAACCATTCCTGCACTTCATGCAGGTCGAAGAGCGGTCGCGCCTCATTGCTCCCATCAACGGCTTTCGGAAAGTCGGCGTGCCGTCGCCGCCAGTTGCTGACGGTGGCGCGCGTGACGCCGGCGAGCCGCGAGATCTCCGCGGCACTGACCGTAGACGCGGGTTTGGACATACCCCTCCTCTCGTGTACGTCTCCCCACCATGATCGATGGGTGAGCAAAAATCAATCTCGGAAATCCCGTTGACACCGCTTTCACAGACTCTTACGGTTTTACATCAACGGGCAGCAGCCCAGCCGAAACCGATAGCCCGAACTCAGGGGGTAGACATGACCGGGCACCGCCAGCAGCGTGGACATCGCCGCCTGCACCGCACGGGATGCACCGCGCTGCCCGCCCGCCACGGCGACGACCTGAAGAAGCGCCGCGCACCGATCCCGGTCACCCGCTGCCCCGCCGGCAAACTGCGTTACTACGTCCACACCGACGCCGAGGTCGCCTTGACCGGCATGAACCGCGGCAATTCTGCTCGCCGAGAACAGCGTTCGTATCAGTGCCCGCTCTGCGACGGCTGGCATCTGACCAGCTGGTCCCTCGCGAAGTTCGCCTCCCGGGCGACGGCCACGCAGGGGGTGACCGTCGCCCGGGGCACCCTCGCGGTCCCGGCGACCACCGTCGGCCTCCGACCCCAGCTCGACTTCGGCACGATCACCGTCGAAATGCGAGCCGTCCCCACCCCGGCAGAGGTTGCGCACCGAACCGTTCCGATCCGCCGCGCCGAACTCGCCCGTAGCCGCGCAGTGAATCCGCCTGTGCAGCAGCACATCCGGACGGGCATCCGCTCACGACTACACGCTCTGCTCGTCCGGACCATCCGGCGCCTCCGCCGAGCCTGACCCCAGCTCCCCACCCCCATACGACGGCACCTCGTGTACCGCCGCGATCCTCACTTACTGCCCGCAGTACGACCTCTGACCCAACCTGCCCCGCAGGCGGCCCGTCCCACACCGGCCGCCTACCCGGCCACGCCCAAATCCACTCACACCCAAAGGAACCCGATGACCTACCAGCCCGGCCCCCAGCAGTACCCCACCCCGCCGATCCCGCCCCAGTACCAGCCGCCCGCCCCCAAGAAGTCCAACGCCCTCAAGATCATCCTGATCGTCTTCGCCGGCATCATCATCCTCTGCGGCGGCTGCACCGCCCTGCTCAGCAAGTCCAACACCGCATCCCAGAGCAACAATTCCGAAACCTCCTCCCCCGCAGGCAATTCCCCCGACAACAACTCCCCCGCCGAACAGACGATCCCCGGCCTCAACACCCCCGTCCGCGACGGCAGGTTCGAGTTCGTAGTCACCGCAGTCCAGTCCGGTATCCCGGAAGTAGGCGACAACCCCTACCTCGCCAAGAAGGCCCAGGGCGCCTTCACCATCATCTCCCTCACAGTCACCAACACCTCCGACAAGCCCTACGGCTTCTCCCCCGGCAGCCAGGATCTCTACGACACCAAGAACCGCAAGTTCAGCAACGACGCCACCGCCGCCATGAACCTCCAGGCCGACACCAGCCTCTACGCCGACCTCAACCCCGGCAACACCATCACCGCCCAGATCGTCTACGACCTCCCCGCCGACTCCACCCCCGACTACATCAAGCTCCACGACTCCATGTTCTCCGGCGGCGTCAAGGTCTCCCTGCGCTGACATCATGGTCATCCACCGCAGGCAACGACGACGTGGTCGGCACACACCAGCTAAACAAAGGTCAGGTCATGGTCACGCTGGGGTCACCGCCCATGTCGGCGACTCCAACGCCTCCTCTGCACAAGCATAGGATCCGAGTCGAGCAACAGCACTCAACTTGAGATGTACTGCAGTGCAGTACATCTCGACTGCTCGACCTTGCCATCAGGATCAGAGAGTTCGCCGGATTTGTCGGCACATCGGGCTACTGTGTAGCCATGACATCAACCCGGGGCTTCTACAAGGCCATCAAGAGTCCGCGACCATACGATGCAGCCGAGGTCGCACGTTGGTTCCAGTCGGTCTCGATGGAGCGAGTGAACGCAATCGGTACGGCGATGGAAAAATATATTTCAATAAACCTCCCCCAATCAGTGCGGAGCAAATCAAGACTTAGCGACTATCGAACGAGCCCATATGTCCTAATGGCCACAGCTGGCGCGCTCAGGCTTGAAGATTTGCGCGAGCTATCAAAATTCCTCGTTGACATCAAGCTCTACATGGGGCTTGAAACTTCCTTCGGAAAATCAATTGAAAAAGTAGTCATGGGACAATATCCAGAAGGCTCTTGCTTGGGGAATCAATGGCAAGAACCGACCGAGAAGGTGGAGGAGTTCGCAGCCCTGGCAGGATTGTCAAACGAGGAAAAATCTGCTCGGCGAGTGGACTCAGTTTGGCGCGAGATTGACTCCAGCTGCGTAGCAGGAAACCGCCGCCATCTACTCACGATCAAGAGCGGCACGTCAACTATCAATGACACCCAAGTAGGTGGCATGTATACGGCAATTCGCGACAATCATAAGGAGTGGTTGAGAACCAGTGTTGAGCGGTTTGAAGTACACGGGATTGATGTGGTTATTGGACTAACCTACGGCACAGATAGCGCAACCAACAACAAAGAGAACCAGATACTGGCAAAGCTGATGAGCGCCGGATTCAAGGAGATGGACAGGCTTACCCATCCAGGAGTCCTCACAAATGAAGAAGGCACCGTACGAGTATATCGCGCGATTGGAATAGACTACTGGGCATATGTTGCCAATCCGGCAAATCCAGCCGAAACCGAACATGCTTTTCTTGAGGTACTGCTCGGTCTAGCCGTAGCCTTGCGCCGCGCGCATGAAAAGTCTGACATAGGAGCTGCGCTCAACGAGCGTTTGGATCTACTTAGCAGTGCGATTAGCGACCTCAAATTTCCAGAGGGCGATGATCTTCCCCGGTGGATTACCGCCGACCTGGGAATGTCGGAGCTAACATGGTTGGCGGCGGCAATCAGCGCATTCTTCGACGGACGCTAGATCCTAAAAGAGGGTACTCTGCACGCTCCGACGCCGTGCGGAGTATTCAGCAGAACCGCCTGTTCCATCCCAAACAAAAGCTTGGCCGTCCTTCCACCATTGCCGTGTTCGAACATGTGACCGCAAGTAGACTTGGCGATATGGCGGCGTATCGATCGTTGCGCCGCCATCTGGACCGTCGAATGCTTCAGAAATAACCTGACCCGCCACCTTCCCCAACCGTGCAGGGACTGCATTTCCAACCTGTTTCATTTGCTGCTGCGGAGATCCCGAAAAGGTCCAACCGACTGGAAACTCTTGAATTCTCGCACTCTCACCAACGGAGAGTACCCTGACCTCATCCGGGTGGCACATACTTGTGCTCGAATGATTTGGAAGAGTGGTGATTGTAGGGCAAGGAAGATCCCAAGAAAGTCTCCTCCACCACCCAGAACGGCCACCTTTGGCAAAATAGGCGCGGCCCATCGATTCACGGGCAACCTCATCCGGCAACATTCTCCAGTTTCCACCTGAAGGAACTTGCGCAAGATAGCCCTTCTTCCTCGGACTGAAATCCATTAGAACTGGATTGCTTTCCGAGAATCCATTCAATGCATCGAGAAGAGTGGCGAAAGGCTGACGATCGGGAGCCAGCTCAGTAGGCCCGTGAGTTGGTTCGGGAAAATCTATTATCTGCCCCCTCCGATTCCCCAGAAACAATACTCGTTCCCGCAATTGCGGCGCGCCATAATTGACAGCATTAACTTCAAATGAGTCGACTCGATATGCGCCCGAGTCTATCTTCAGCAAGTCCGCGATCCAACTCTGGATCACCGACCCTGGAAGCTCTTCTTCGGTTAGCGCTGGCCCACCTTTATCCGGACGGTCAGCAATAGGGCGATGCCTTAGAGCTGCCGACAGCAATCCGCGCACGTTCTCCATAAGAAAATACTTCGGCTTAAGGGCATCTACAAACCTCAAGAAATCCCAGAGGAGAAGGCCGCGCGGATCCTCCACAGTGCCACGTCGCCCCGCTGTGCTAAATGACTGACATGGCGGGCCGCCGACCAGCAAGTCGAGCTCACCCGGCTTCAGCCCTACGCGGTCCATGAGATCGAATGGGTCATACTGGGAGAGATCCTTATTTAGAACCTGAGTCTTTCTAGTTCCAAACAAGCCAGCGTCGCGATTTCGCTGAAGTGTCTCACAGAACTGCGGGTCAAGCTCGGCGCATGCAAGTAGATCGAAACGCCCGACCTCGTGTAGTCCTACGTCGAGCCCGCCGGCACCGGAGAACAGAGACACCATCTTCAAACGTTTGTTCGGAGGCACGCGGGCAATCATAGGGCACGTCGCCGACAGAGAGGCAGCGGCTCGCCACACGGACACCTTGGACCAGAAGATGCTGAATGTACCATTCCCTTCGGCGAGGACAGAGCACTGTCAAGCCACCGCTACCGCAGAGGGTCGACGCTGGTGCCCGCATTGGTCGACTCGCCCGAGTTGTCGACAGGGCGCACTACGATTTATAATCCCTACGGCCACCGAAGGATGCCGCACACGACGACGCTACGGTACGAGCTTCCGCTCGGAGTATGGCTGCGGAGACTGCGTCGATGAACGTGCCTGCTCTCTTGAGCACATCTCCACCACCTTCAGGTGAAGTAGACCCAGCCCTCAGTGGTGAAGCCGAACAGGGCATGTCCGCTACTAGGCGGCGAGGAAGCCGAACCTGCTCCATGTGGCCGTGTCACATCCGGCTGCGCCGCGCACGCTGGTGTGGGGAGAAACGGAACCCGCTTTGCTCGCCGTTTAACCACAGCAGGGAGGGTACTGCGCACCATACGCGCGTTCCAGAAGAGGTTCCTCGATCAGCAGGTCTGCGAATACGCGCAGACCCGGACCCTGCTGCATTCCGCACGAACGCCGACTACCTCTGGCACACCATCCGCGATCAGAACGGGTCGAATTCGCCTGACCTGACGGCGGCCACGAACGCATCCCAACCGCCGGGCTCGAAGATCAGCGCCGGGCCGGTGGGATCCTTGGAGTCACGCACACCGACCCTGCCGTCGCGCAGGTGCGCGGCCTCCACGCAGGCTTCGCCGCCTTGGCTCCGGCTGCTCTTGAACCAGCGCGCACCCAGCAGATCGCTCATGTTTCGAACTCCTTCGCGACACATCTCAAAAGATGTTTGCTATCAGCCTCATTCAACGCGAGGAGGCTGATCTTCGTATAGGCATCACGGTAGCGCGATACGTCGGTCTCGCTGTCGTAGTACAGCCGGGTGCCGTAGGACTCCACATAGATGGTGGTGGGCTCGATGGGATCGCCGGTCCCTGGGTCACGAGGGAACTCCAGGATTACGAACGGTCCGACATGACCGCCCACGGGAAACCCGACGTTGAAGGGGACTACGCGAACCGTGACGTTCAGCGGTGTGTCCGCGAGGCTACGAAGCTGCGCGGCCATGATTCTGGGTGATCCCGCTACCCGCCGCAGCGCCGCCTCATCCAGCAGTAGATCCACACGCACGGGAGCGAGCCGCCGTGTGATCGCGGTCTGCCGTTGCATCCGAATCTGCACCCGCTGCTCCAGCTCCATCACCGAATCCGAGCTGAAGAACACCCGGTCCAGCGCTCGCGCGTAGTCGGCGGTCTGAACTATTCCGGGAACCGTGTCGGGCTGGTACATCGTCACCCGCTCGGCTGCCAGTTCCAGGGACATGTACGTCTCGAAATCCGCTGGAATCAAGTCCTCGTATCGACGCCACCAGTGGGATTCGTCAACTGGTTTGCTTCGTCGGTCGGCTTGCAGGGCAAGGTCTTTCAGTTGGTCGGTCCGGCTGTCCGGCACGCCGTACAACCTGCAGAGCGCTTCGATGTCCAGCTGCCGAATGCGCGGGTTCTCCCCCTTCTCCATCCGCTGCAGCGTCCCCGCTCCACGTTCGATCATTCGAGCCGCGTCGACGATGGACAGTCCTGCGGCCTGCCGCAGCTCCCGCAGCTGGCGACCGAGCTGGCGACGGGGAATCGTCGTCGGGTTCTTGCCACTCATCGCGAATCCTCCCGAATTTGGGTGGCGCACACGCCTGATCGTGGGTGGTTGCTTCGAGAATTCTGGATTCCATGGTCCGCGTTCTGTGGACGTCGTGCAGGGAAAATGGGCCGATTTCATCGGGTGGCCCAAATTCGCTGAGCGGCTGCGCCCCTCAGCGGTCTACTGACCCCAGCGCGCGCGATCCTCACTCCCCTCCCGCACAGACCAACCACACGGAGGCTGAAATGCCTTGGGACATCTGGGCACTGCTCGCGATCATCACCCTCTGCGGACTCGTCATCGCCTGGTCCGCCTGGGGCTTCCACCACGAGGCGCACGCCACCGACTCCGACACCGTCCGCCTCACGCTCTGCGACAGCGGCCGGCTCGACCTCCCCCGTCACCACCCCACCGGCCGCCACCGCGCCCGTCGGCCGAATCCGCACGCCTACAACCGAACCCACATCACTCACCACCCGAACAGCACCCCATGCCCTCGCCTACACCGCCGAGAATCAGGAGTTCGCGCATGACCCCCGCCGAGGTGGCCATCCTCACGGCCCTCTACCCCGACCACACCCGTACCGTCGCCCAGCTCCAGCACGAGGCCGCCCTGACCAGCTGCCGCACCCGCGACGCCCTGGCCCGGCTACGGGCCCGCGGACTCGTCCTCGCCGCCCATCCGCGAAGCAGCTGGCGCATCAGCCCGCGCGGGCGCGTCGCACTCGCGACCAAAGGCAAGAGATTCGCCAACTGAGTGCGGTGGCGAGTGCTGGCCCGAGACCGCTCCTGCCAGCAGGTGCGCGAGAACGCGGGCCAGTCGTCCGCGTTGTCCAGGCTGATACGGTTCCGAACATGAGCACGGGGGAAACGATCGGGATCGGGCGGCACTATCGGTCGTGCCCGATCAGGTTCGGGAAGTCGGAACCTATGTCTATGAGCTGGCCGAGGCACTTCGTAACGCACTCGATGCGCTGGGGATTGTGATCGGGTTCCTGCTGATGCCCGGCGCGGCGGACGCATCCACCACTGCCTCGCTGCTCGCCAGTGCGCTGTCGTGGCTGGTCGGGTTGGCGGTGGTGATCCTGCTGTGGAATCGGCAGTCGGGGGCGTACTTCAAGCCTGTTGTGATGGCACCGCCGTATCCGGGGCAGTACCCCCAGCAGTTCGGGGGCTGACCTCTGCGGTAGCCGAGACCGATTGCCTACCAATCGGATTCGGTAGCGAAACACTACTGCGGTTTACCGCAGCACTTCTTGTATTTGCTTCCCGAGCCGCACCAGCACGGTTCGTTGCGCCCCGGCGGCCAGGTGATGGCGGCACCGGTGCGGAGCAGTTCAGCGGCGTAGGTGGCGCGAGTGTGGGAGTCGGCCGGATCGGCATGGTGGGCGGCGGCGTACTCGACGAGCCCGGATACGGAGGCGGACGCGATCTTTGCGGGCGTACCCGTGGCGGCATGGATGCGGAGGGCGTCGGCGACATCGGCGCGGTGCTGGTCATGGTTGGGCCAGCGCTCGCGCAACGTGGGCCAGTGGGTCAGAGCGAGGTCGAATTCGGTTGGCGGGAAATAGAATATGGAGAGCTGAGGTGGAGTCGGATCGCCCGACACTGTTCGTTGCGACTCCTGGGCGGCGCTCGCCGCCCAGCTGTCGTCGATATCCTCCGGCAGTCCCGATATGCGGCGCACCCGGGCTCGGCCGTGCGCTAGACGGTATTCGTCCGGCGCCGAACGGATTTCGCCGGAGGCCAGGCGCAGGCGTGCCAGGCCGGCGTCGAACCATTGCAGCGCCCGGTCCAGTTCGCCGCGCTCCTCGTACTGTTCGCCGACCACCTCGTAGACCGCGGGATCTGCTGAGCCCTCGGCGAATACGGTGTTCAGGAGTTGGTCGCCCTCTTCTTCCGCACCGAACTCGATCAGAAAGGTCGCGTACCACACACGAGCGTCGCCGGTCACCGGTCCGCCGTCCGCGATGGAGGCGCGGTACAGGCGTCGCGCCCGGTCCGGGTCGCCCGCCATTGCCCAGTGGGCGGCTGCCTCGTTGAGGAGCTGTGCTCGCTCCTGTGGATTCGCCTCGGCGTCCCGCTCGTACTCCAGTGCCAACTCTCGCGGTGACGGCGTATCCGCCAGTAGGTCGGCGAGCTCGGCGCGCAGGCTCGACTGTTCGGCCAGGAGTTCGGCATGGACTCGTTGCAGACGTTCGTACTCCCGTCGCGACGGGTCGGGAATGTCTTTGGCCATGGTTGTTCTCCGACTCGTCGAAACTGCAACACGGGCACCGGCATGGTAGTACCGCGGCGAAAGTCGACTGGAACAGGACTTCGAGCTAGGAATACTGGAAAACCATGGGCAACACTGGCATAAGCTGGGTTGCCGGACTAACGTGTGCGCCGTGAGTGATTCGGCGGATGCGCTGGAGGAGCGGATTTCCGCGTTGCGCGGTGCGGTGCGACGCGCCGTCTCGGGTGGGGATCGCGCTGCGGCGCGGCAGCTGCGAGTGCAATTGCGGCAGGCGGAAAAAGATTGGGAGGCGGCGGTTCTCGGCGGCGGGGGTGACACCGGGGAGAACGAGGGGGCGACGCCCGCAGTTCCGGTTCGTGAGCATGTGCATCGGGCATTGACGCTGCTGTCCGTCCCGGCTGCGCCGCGACTGATTCTGAGTGTGCACGAAGGGTTCTTTTCGGGGGAACTGGTGGCTGCGCGGCTGACCAGTTTGCGGCGGGATGAGGAGCGGTCGTTCAAGGGCGCGCCGTTCGCTCGGCCGTATTACGTGTGCTCGGCGCTGACCGTGGATCTGCTCGCGCCGGCTCGGGGGTTGATGGCCTTGAGTACGTGGCCGATGGAGCGCCGGATCGTGGGGCCGCTCAGTGCCCGGGTTGATCTGTTAACGGGGGTTATCCGGTTGGCGGAACATATTTCGGTGGTCGGGAAGGTCGGGCCGTCGGGCCATCGGGTGCTGCGGCAGCTTTCTTCCACCATTCCAGGAGTTCGGAGCAGCGGACTCGAGGTTGATACCGATGCTGTGATCGAGGCGGCGCGGAATGAGCTTTCGGTGCATCGCGACGCGGATGTCGGACAGCGGTGGGAAGCTGCACAGCGAGCGGTGGCGCAGCTGACGGATCCGGCGGCGCAATTGTTCGGCACACGGTTCGGGATGACTCAGCGACAGAGGGCAGGAGGCTCCGCGGGATGAACGATCTGTCGGCTCGGCTGGAGGAATTGCGTGGTGGCGCACCGGCTTGTCGGCACAACGCGCGGACCATCGCGGCGTTGACCAGTAATCCGGGGTGTTCGCGGCGGGCGGTGCTGGATGCGGCCGCGGTCGACAAGGCGGCTGTGGCGCAGGGGCTGGGGTTTCCGGCGCAGTTCGGTCAGTCGCAGTTCGCCATTACTCGAGGGAATGCGTTCGAGGCGATGGTGAAGGCCAACGGGTGTGCGGAATTGGTGGCGCTGCTGCGGGACAGGCTGGGGCTGACCATTCCGGAGGTCGCGTATGACGATTTGAACTCGGTGGGTGAGAACACCGGGAACAACGTGCGGTATCAGCGGACTCGGCAGTTGGTTGGGCGGGCGTTGAAGACCGGTGAGGGCACGATGTTCGATCATCCGATGCTGCGGCTGGAGATCGCCGGGGCGCCCGCGTTCTTGGAGCCCGATCTGGTAGCGGTGCAGATCGAGGGGCAGTTCCATATCGTCGAGATCAAAGCGTTCTCGGTGATCGACGGGCAGGCCGATCCAGCGCAGGTCGCGGCGGCGGCGCGGCAGTCGGCGGTGTATGTGCGGGCGCTGCGGGATATGGTCGAAGAGCTGGGTGGGACGCCGGATCGGGTGTCGCACAATGTGATTCTGGTGTGCACCAAGGACTTCACCAACCGGCCCACCGCCGAGATGGTGGACGTACGCAAGCAGCTGGCGGTGATCACACGGCAGCTGTCGCGGTTGACCTCGATCAAGGACCTTATCGAGATCATGCCCGCTGGAATGACTTTCGCGCTCGGCGAAGATCTCGGGAAGGCCGTCGAGGCGGTGCCGGGGCGGTATGCGCCCGAATGCATGCAGAGTTGCGAGCTGGCGTTCTTCTGCCGCAACGAATCCCGGGCCTGCGGGTCGGTGGACATGCTGGGGCGGGGCGTATGTGACGACCTCGGCGGGATCGACAGCATCGGGATGGTGCTCGCGCTCGCAGACGGGTCGATGCCGGCGGGGCCGGAACACGCTGATATCGCGCGGGTGCTGCGGTTCGCGCATCAGCTGCGGCAGGAGGTCGCCGGGTGAGTGTGCTGACCGCACTGGCGCGGTTGGAGGCCACACGGGCGGGGCGGGCGCAGCGGATTGCCGATGTGCGGCACTGCCATTCGGTGGAACGGCCGATGGTGATGATTCCGCTGCGGATGGCCGGGGAGACGGCCGCGCCGCTGGCTGTGATGCTGGGATTCTCGGAGTTCGAGCCGCAGCTGCTGTTCGTACCGCAGCCTCGCGACCGGGTGCTGCAGTTGCGGTTCGCGGCGGAGCTGGCCGAGGTTGTGCTGCCGTATCTTTCGTCGTTCACCGCGGAGACCGAGGAGATCGCCGGCAAGGACGGGGAGAGTTACCAGCGGTGCTTGGACGCGCCTCAGTTCTGGGTGCCCAATCCGGGCGGGATCGCGCTGCTGCAGAAGCTGGGCCGCCGACTACGGTTTCTGAAGCCGGACGGGCCCAATCCACTGCCGGAGAGCGTGCCGCTGCTCGGGCGGTGGTTGACGTACTTCGGGGATCGGGCCGAACATCCGGGCTCCGCAATGCTTCTGGCGATGACGACCGTGCTGTCGGGGCATTGGGCCTCCGGGCAGTCGTCGCTGGAGGACGGGAATCTGGCGGCGCTGCTCGGGTGGATCGATC
This sequence comes from Nocardia acididurans, assembly GCF_016741815.1. Lineage (GTDB taxonomy): Bacteria > Actinomycetota > Actinomycetes > Mycobacteriales > Mycobacteriaceae > Nocardia > Nocardia acididurans. Next base: position 4,580 of record NZ_JAERRJ010000021.1, on the reverse strand, counting down.
CGCCGGAAGGACTCACGGGGCAGCAGGCGGCTGCCGTGGCCGAGGATCCGCTGCGGTCGCCGCCGGCGGGGCCCGCCACCGACCCGGGATACGACAATGAGGAACTCGCGCCGTTGATTTCGGCGTTCAACGATGCTGTCGACGAGAAGGCGATCGATACCGCGCTCGAACGACTCGAACAGTCGGTGCGCAGCCAGTTGGAGCCGACCTGGCGGCTCATGTGGCGGGGGCTCGGATTGTTGAACGCGCTGCCCGAAGGAGCGAGTGTCGCCAAACGCTGGGACCGGGATCGCGGCAGTTTCTCGCGGTTCATGGACAGCATCGAGGAGGGCGTGCCGCAGGCTCGCCGCGATCACGCGGTCAGTGCCGTGCGGCGGTTGCTCGATCGCGAGCAGGCGCTCGACGCGCTCGAAGCCCAACGGGCGTATGACGATCCGCGGGTGATGGCGGAACGGCGGCTGACCGGGGAGGCGTTTCGCGGGGTCGTCGTACAGAGTGACCCGACTCGGCTCGACACCAGCGGCAAGCGGCCTACGCTGCGGCCGCGCATCGTGGTCGAGACCAGCGATCCGTTCAATGCCGAACCCGGAAGCAAGCTGTGCCGCGTCGAACGGCCCAACCAGAAGGGCACGGTGGTGTCCATCGAGGACGGGACCATCGTGCTCGAGCTATCCGGTGGGATGGGGCGCAAACTCGTCCCGGAGGAGGGGTCCGTTCCGGAGGCAGGTGTGCAGGTCTGCTTCGCCGGATTCGGTGACGACTATCAGGCGCCGCCCAAACTGCCTGCGCGAGAAGAGACTCCGTGGACCCACGGCGGACCCCCGCCGGAATGGACGCCGGAAACCGACGAGGTACGGGAGGAATGGTCGTGAACACCGCCGATCAGGTTGTCAACAATGTTCTCGCCGACCTCGACCGGAACAGCGACCGCGCTGTCGTCGTCGACTCCCCGCCCGGGGCAGGGAAATCCACGCTCGTGGTGCGCGCCGCCCGGCACCTCACCCGCGACGGCGATCAGCGGATCATCGTGGCACAGACCAACGAACAGGTCGACGACCTCATCGACCGGCTCGCCGGCGAAGACCCCGAGTTGCTGATCGGCCGGGTGTCCGCCGGGAGCTACGACCCCAGCGAGCGCATCCTCGCGCACGCGAACGTCAAGATCGCCAAGTCCCCCACCGATCTCGCCGACCGGGCCATCCTCATCGGCACCGCCGCCAAATGGGCGACCGTGCAGGAAGGCAACTGGTCCTGGGCCATCGTCGACGAGGCGTATCAGATGCGCTCGGACATGCTGCTGCGCATCTCCAGCCGCTTCGACCGGGCGCTGTTCGTGGGCGACCCCGGACAACTCGACCCCTTCGCGACGGTCGACACCGCGCGCTGGGCCGGGCTGTCCTGGGATCCGACCATGAGCGCCGTCAGCGTGCTGCTCGCCCACAACAGCGATATCCCCATCCATCGACTACCGGTCTCCTGGCGACTGCCCGCCTCCGCGGCCTCCGTCGTCTCCGATGCCTTCTACCCCTTCACCGGTTTCCGCGCCGGGACCGAACCCGCCCAGCGCAGACTGGAATTCGCCACCACCGGCGGCTGGGGCGGGCCCCTGGACAGCGCGCTGGACGAGGCCGCCCTCACCGGCTGGGCCTGGTACGAACTGCCCGCCCGCCACACCATCCGCACAGACAGTGAGGCGGTGGCGGCCATCGCGGCCCTGACCGTACGGCTGCTGGAACGTGGCGCGACAGCCCACTCCGAGCGCGGCACCAACCCGGTGACCGCCGAGCGCATCGCCGTGGGCGTCGCCCACCGCGACCAAGCGGCCGCCATCCGCGCGGCCCTCCAAGGCACCCCGGCGGCCACGGTCACGGTGGACACCGCCAACCGCCTCCAGGGCCGCGAATATGACGTAACCGTTGTGCTGCACCCTCTTTCGGGCCGCCGCGACGCCACCGCATTCCACTTGGAAACAGGCCGGCTATGCGTGCTGACCTCCCGCCACCGGCACGCCTGCATAGTCGTCGGCCGGGCCGGAATCCCCGAACTCCTCGACGCCCACCCCTCCACGGAACCGGTTCACCTCGGTGTTCCGGTCAAATTCCCGGACGGCTGGGAGGCCAACCAATCCGTTCTGGCGCACCTCGCCGAGCATCGGATAGCCGCAGCCAGTCATCGGAATTGACCGATCCCGTTGCCGCACAGCGAAGTCCACGGCTAACCCGGCGCATGACCGACAGGTAGTGCCAACTTTGCTGTGCCGCAGCAGCTTTCACAGTCGGCTCGAAATCTCCGGCGTAACGTAGAAACCCTCCCAGCCACACGTGGTCGGCGGTAGGACATGGCGCAGGAGACGAGATCGCCGGAGCGGCAACGCGCTCGCGTACTGATCACGGTCAAGACGTACCCGAACCCTTCCGAATCGCATGGCGAAATCGTGTGTGTCGCCGGGGTACGACTCGACAGCGAACCCAAATCATGGATTCGGCTCTACCCCATGCGGTTCCGGACCATCGATGCCGATCTTCGCTTCAGGAAGTACGACATCATCGAGATCGAGATTCGTAAGCGCGACGGCCGCGACCTCAGGATCGAGTCCTATCAGCCCGACCAGCACACACTGCGGGTCGTCGACCACGTGAACTCGGATGGAAGGCAGTGGAGCCGACGTCGCGCATTGATCGGATCGCTCATGGGCGCGACCAGCACCTGTGAGCTGATACGCGCGAATCCGCCTGGGCAGATGGGGTTTCCGGCCCCCTCCCTGGGCATGATCAAACCACGCGTCGACGCGGTCCAGATCGACCCCGGGCCTGCGTGGACGCCGAACCAGAGATCCAAGGCCATGGCGGCGAGTGCGCCGCCGCTGTTCGGCGTCGAGATACCGATGCTCGAGCCGATGCCATTCCGGCTCACCTATCGGTATCGCTGCGCCGACACCACCTGCCGCGGGCATGTACAGCAATGCCTGGACTGGGAGCTCGGCGCGGCAGGCCGTCAGCTGTTGAAGCAGTACGAGCCTGCCGAGGCCGAAACACGATTACGCGAATCCTGGGAGCGGATGATGACCGACCCCAGGCTCGACCTGCACTTCTTCGTGGGAAATCAAGCACTGCGCCGGCGCTCGTTCGAAGTGCTCGGAACCTGGTATCCACGTTCGCCGTCCGAGACCACGACCGACCAGCTGCCCCTGTTCTGAGCTGAAATCACAGGTGGCTGACGGTGATTCGCCGATCATGCACGCGGACCGCATCCGCGACCATCTCACGATGACAGGTGGAGTGGTCGCGCTCGAAGCACAGCAGGGCTACCGTGCCCTGCTCGGCCAACTCGCGCAGACGATGGAGCGCTTCCCCGGCAGCGTCGCTATTCAGCACCTCGGCGAAACGGGCTCTTCCGGCACGGGCGCAATCGCGGAACAGCGCACGGTTGTCGCGGGGATTGCCCAATTCCTTCAGATGCTCGTAGCGCACGCCGGCTTCCTCGAGCGCCAGCGAGAGCTTCGTCTTCGACATACCTGGTTTGCGAGAGATCGGGGTCAACCTGACATCCACCACGGTCGCGACCTTCTCCCGTAGCAGCATCTCGATGAGCTCCTCGGCGCGGCGTCCTTCGTAACCGACGCTGACCAGGCGATTCATCACATCGGGAGATACGTGCTCGGCTGGGGTCACAGGCCTATCCTTCCACGGACGTGACGGCGGGCATTCGGTATCCGATGGGGTGCTGTGCATCCGGCTCGAGTGGGGAGGAGAGGCAGGGTGGTGAGGCGGGCGGCCAGAAGACGGGCCATTGCTCGGTAGTGGGCATCGTTCGCGTCGGCGAGGGCCGGGGCGGGGGCCTGGACTTGGTGGTCGCAGGCGGCTCGCATGGAGAGGGCGAATTCGAGTTGTTCGCGGAAGGTTTGGGCGGGCAGGGGTTTGGCTACCATCGCGGGGGTGCAGGCGCGGAGCTCGTCCAGGAGGACGCCTACTCGGTCGGTGTCGGCGAGGCTGATGTCGAGGGCTTTGCCGGTGTTGAGGTGGTCTATCTGGGTGACGATGACGTGGGAGCGGGCGGCTCGGTGGAAGGCCGCGATCAGGAAGGCTATGTCGTGGTCGGGTTCGCTGATGTGGGTGCAGCCCGAGACGGTGATGGGGGCGGACAGTTCGGTCAGCCAGTCGGAGATGGGGGCGCCGGCGGCGAGGAGGCGGTCGGCCGCGGATGCGGCGGCCATGGAGACTTCGCCGGTTGTCAGGGTGGAGAGGGCTCGCAGGATTGCCAGGGCCTTCGCCGAGGCGGTGGAGGCGATACCGGGAATGACGATGCCGAGGACGTTCTGGTCGAAATCGGAGGGGGTCCGGCTTTCGAGGGCTGTGCCGAGGGACTCCAGGAGGAAGGTGGCGAGGAGTTCGGCGTCGAGCGGGTCGGCAGTCGGCTCGAAACCTGCGACGGCGGAGGCGAACTTGCGGCGCAGTCGGGCGAGATCCGAATGGTGCGTGTTCATGGCGGTGAGCTTGTCAGGCTTGGTTCAGCTCGAATAGGGAAAGCTCGTTCTCGCGCACGACACGCCGTATCGCCGTTTGCGGATGTAATTAGGTTTG